>NZ_WXEW01000009.1 GCF_009901565.1 Herbidospora solisilvae | reverse complement strand
CGGGATCAACCGGCTCAAACGCCACCGCGCCATCGCCACTCGCTACGACAAACTCGCCGTCCGCTACGAAGCCGCCGTCCAGATCGCCGCCATCAACGACTGGTTAACCCGACTTCGAAACACGACCAGCCCGGCCTTCAGGGCAGCCACCCGGTCGTTGACGGCGCCCCAGTCGGAGACGACGACTCCGTCGAATCCCCATTCCTCGCGCAACACCGTGGTGAGCAGCCAGGGATGCTGAGCGGCGTAGACGCCGTTGACCTTGTTGTAGGCGGCCATCACCGTGGCCGGTCGGGCCTCCTTGACCACTCGCTCGAAGGCAGGCAGGTAGATCTCACGCAGGGCGCACTCGTCGACGTCGGCGCTCACGCGCATCCGGTCGGTCTCCTGATTGTTGGCCGCGAAGTGCTTGACGGACGCACCGGCTCCTTCAGCCTGCATCGCTTTGACATGGGCTGTGGCCAACACACCGGTGAGCAGCGGGTCTTCTGAGTAGTACTCGAAATTTCGACCGCACAGCGGGGAGCGCTTGATGTTCACCCCCGGTCCGAGGACCACCGTGACGCCGGACGCCCTCGCCTCCCGGCCGACGGCGGCCCCCAGCCGGGCGGCCACCTCGGGGTCCCAGCTCGATCCCACCGCCACGGCGGGCGGAAGGCAGGTGGCGGGAAGGCTGTCGTAGATGCCGAGATTGTCGGCGCCGCCGGCCTGACGGCGAATGCCGTGCGGGCCGTCGGTGAGGACGATGGACGGGACGCCTGCCTCCTCGATCGGCTTCGTGCTCCAGAAATTTCGTCCTGAGAGCAGGGACGCCTTCTGCTCCAGGGTGAGTTCGGTGGGGTCGCTCTGCGACACTGCGGTCCTTTCACGGTCGTATTAAGGCGACGGGCATCGCGAGGGCATCGGACTCCCCGCCCCCCGCGAGGACCCGGGTTCACATGTGCGCTCCGCCGTCGACTCGGATCTCGGTGCCGGTGACGAAGGCGCCGTCGTCGGAGACGAGCATCGCGACGACACCGGCGACGTTCTCCGGACCGGGAAGGCCGTCGCCGATCGCGGCTGTCAGCTTGAGGAACAGGTTCCAGTCGACGTCCTCAGGGACGAGGCTGGCGATGTTGTTGGTGATGCCGCTGCTGATGCCGCCCGGCACGATGTTCACGGCTCGCAGGCACTGCTTGGCGTACTCCAGGGCGGGGCTGTGGGTGAAGGAGGCGACTCCGCCCTTACTGGCGGAGTAGGCGGCCATGAACGGGTGAGCGAAGAACGCCGACGTGGAGCTGAAGTTCACCACCACGCCCATGCCGGTCTCCAGCAGCGCCGGCAGCGCCGCCCGGGTCATGAGGAATGTCCTGGTGAGGTTGACGGTGATGATGCGGTTCCACAGCTCCAGCGAGCACTCGTGGGTGTGCGCGCCACGCAGGATGCCCGCCGCGTTCACCAGGGCGTCCAGGCCGCCGAGGCCGGCCACCGCGTGTGGACGACCGAGCTGACCGACTCCTCGTCGGCGATGTCGAGGGTCGTCAGACATCCACTCGCGCCGCCGGGGCCATGTCCCGCGGTATCGATCCATCGACCCGACACGCTGCCCCGGGGACCCGCCCCGATCGCACCATCCACGGGGGGATATTCATGACCACGCCGGTTGAGCAGCTGCTCGAACGCGCGCACCTGCTGGGAGCCGATCCCCGCAACACGAACTTCGCCGGGGGCAACGCCTCGGCCAAGGGCGCCACGGTGGACCCGGTGACCGGGTCCACCGTGGAGTTGATGTGGGTGAAGGGGTCGGGTGGCGATCTCGGCACGCTCACCGAGGCCGGGCTGGCCGTGCTCCGGCTCGACCGGCTGCGCGCGCTGACCGGCGTCTACCCCGGCGCCGAGCGCGAGGACGAGATGGTCGCGATGTTCGACCACTGTGCGTTCGGCAAGGGTGGGGCAGCCCCGTCGATCGACACCACCATGCACGGGCTGCTCGACGCCGCCCATGTGGACCACCTCCACCCCGACGCCGGGATCGCGATAGCCACCGCTGCCGACGGCGAGGAGCTGACCCGGCGCATCTACGGCGACCGGGTCGTCTGGGTGCCCTGGCGGCGGCCCGGCTTCCAGCTCGGCCTGGACATCGCCGCCATCAAGGACGCCAACCCCCAGGCCGTCGGCTGCATCCTCGGCGGGCACGGCATCACCGCCTGGGGCGACACCTCCGCCGAGTGCGCGGACAACTCGCTGTGGATCATCCGCACCGCCGAGACGTACATCGCCGAGCACGGCAGGCCCGAGCCGTTCGGACCGGTCAGTCCGGACTGGGAGCCGCTGCCAGAGCAGGCCAGGCGAGAGCGGGCGGCGGCGCTGTTCCCCGTGCTGCGCGGCCTGTGCTCGACCGACGTCCGCCAGGTCGGCCACTACACCGACACCTCCGAGGTGCTCGACTTCTTGTCCCGCGAGAAGCACGCGGAGCTCGCCGCTCGCGGCACCTCCTGCCCCGACCACTTCCTGCGCACCAAGGTCGCGCCGATGGTGCTCGACCTGCCCGCCGACGCTCCGCTTGAGGACGTGATCTCCCGCCTCGGCGAGCTGCACGCGGCCTACCGTGAGGACTACCGCGCCTATTACGAGCGGCATGCCACGCCGGACTCCCCGGCGATGCGCGGCGCCGACCCGGCGATCGTGCTCGTGCCGGGCGTCGGCATGTTCTCCTTCGGCAAGGACAAGCAGACCGCCCGGGTCGCGGGCGAGTTCTACGTCAACGCGATCAACGTGATGCGCGGCGCCGAGGCGCTGTCGGCCTACGCCCCGATCGAGGAGTCCGAGAAGTTCCGCATCGAGTACTGGGAGCTGGAGGAGGCTAAGCTGCGGCGGATGCCGGCGCCCAAGCCGCTGGCCACCCGGATCGCGCTGGTCACCGGTGGCGGCTCGGGCATCGGCGCGGCCACCGCCCGCCGCCTGACCGCCGAGGGCGCCTGCGTCGTGGTCGCCGACCGCGACCTCGCCGCTGCGGAGAAGGTCGCCGCCGAGATCGGGGCCCGCGCGTTCCGAAGCGCCGACGTCGCCGTGGCCGTCCAGGCCGACGTGACCGAGGAGGCCCAGGTCGCCGAGGCCGTACGGCAGGCCGTGCTGGCCTTCGGCGGAGTGGACCTCGTGGTCAACAACGCCGGGCTGTCGCTGTCGCGCTCCCTGCTGGAGACCACCGTGGACGACTGGGACCGTCAGCACGACGTGATGGCCCGCGGCTCGTTCCTCGTCTCCCGCGAGACCGCCCGCATCATGATCGAACAGGGCATAAGCGGCGACATCGTCTACATCGCGTCCAAGAACGCGGTGTTCGCCGGGCCGAACAACGTGGCGTACGGCGCGGCCAAGGCCGGCCAGGCCCATCAGGTGCGCCTGCTCGCGGCCGAACTCGGCGAACACGGCATCCGCGTCAACGGCATCAACCCCGACGGCGTGGTCCGCGGCTCCGGCATCTTCGCCTCCGGCTGGGGTGCCAACCGGGCCGCCGTCTACGGCGTGCCCGAAGACAAGCTCGGCGAGTTCTACGCCCAGCGCACCCTGCTCAAGCGCGAGGTCCTGCCTGCGCACATCGCCGCCGCCGTCTTCGCCCTAACCGGCGGCGACCTGTCCCTCACCACCGGCCTGCACATCCCCGTCGACGCCGGAGTGGCCGCAGCCTTCCTGCGCTGACAGCCAGGCTCGTGGCCGGGATCGCGGCCGGGCTCGTGTTCGTGTTCGTAGGCGAGTTCGTGGGCGACTCGTGGCCGATGGAGAAACCGGGATTCGCCAACCTCCGGTTGCATGACCGGGGCCCACGCCTTGCGGGCAAGCTCGTGTTCGGGCTCGTGTTCGGGCTCGTGTTCCGGAAACACCATTCTTGGCTGGCATATCTGGTCGCCACTTACCGTCTTGCCTGGGCGGGTGGCTGCCCCGCCCGTTGATGCCATTTCTGGATGACGCGCACCGACTCGGGTTGCTGCGCGCGGTCGGGCCGATCTACCAGTTCCGGCACGCCGACCCGCCGCCCAGCTGAAGATCGGAGGGTTGACTGGCAGAGTGACGTACTCGACTGTGTCGTATTCGCCGCGCGCGTGGTGCAATGCGGACCTTCCTGACGGCTCGGGAAAACCCGGGCAGTGCCTCGCGGCGAGTAGCGAGGAGTGAGTTACCGGCCGGTCACGTCCAGCGGAGTGGTGTAAGAGATCAGCTTGCGCGTGATCTTGTTTGTGCAGGTTAAGCGGTAAGTGTCTCTGGCAATGCGTTCGGTACCGGTGTGTCGCCATTGATCACGCGGAGTCAGGCTTTGGCGAGAATGTCCAGGCCGATGTAGCGGCGGACCTCGCTCCATTCGTCGGTCTGCTCGGCCAGGACAGCGCCGACCAGCTGGATGATCGCGGCCCGGTCGGGGAAGATGCCCACCACGTCGGTGCGGCGGCGGATCTCCTTGTTCAGCCGCTCTTGGGGGTTGTTGGACCAGATCTGCCGCCAGACCTCGACCGGGAAGGCGGCGAAGGCCAGCAGATCCTCCCGGGATTCGTCCAGGTGCCGGCAGGCGGCCGGATACTTGGCCTCCAGCGCGTCGATCACCCAGGCGTGCTGGACGCGGACCGCCTCGGCGCTGTCCTGGTCGAAGATCGTGCGGACCAGGGTGGCCACCCACGGCTGGGCGTTTTTCGGCACGGTGGTGAGCAGGTTGCGCACGTAGTGGGTGCGGCAGCGCTGCCAGGCCGCTCCCGGCAGGCAGGCGCCCACCGCGTCCACCAACCCGGCGTGCGCGTCAGAGGTGACCAGCTGAACACCAGAAAGGCCCCGCGCCACCAGCGAACGCAGGAAGGCCAGCCAGCCCGCGCCGTCTTCCCGCGAGGACACCTCCAATCCGAGGATCTCCCGCTGGCCGTTGGCGTTGACCGCGGTGGCGACCAGCACGTGGACGTTGACGATCCGGCCGCCCTCGCGGACCTTCTGGGTGAGCGCGTCCAGCCGGAGGAAGGTGTAGGGGCCGCCGGCCAGGGTGCGGGTGCGGAACTCCTCCACCTGCGCGTCCAGCGTCTTGGACATCTGGCTGACCTGGCTTTTGGAGATCCCGGTGATGCCGAGTTGCTCGACCAGTTCGTCCACCCGGCGGGTCGAGACTCCCAGCAGGTATCTGGTGGCGACCACGCTGATCAGCGCCTGCTCCGCGCGGCGCCGTCGTTCCAGCAGCCAGTCGGGGAAGTAGGAGCCCTGGCGCGGATGTCCCACTCGCGGGTGCGGTAGCCGTTGCGAGAGTTGACGCGCTCGTCGCTGCGCTGGCCGTATCCGGCTCCGCAGGCGGTGTCGGCCTGGGCCGACATCAAAGCCTCGGCCATGGTCTTCACCATGGATCGCAACAGATCCGGGTCACTGGTCTGAAGCCGGCTTTCCAGCCAGGCGGCAGGGTCCACACTGTCGTCCACGGCCATCGTTTCGGTTCCTTCGATCTTGGTTTTCGCAGACCAGAAGGATCACTCGGTGGCCGTCCTCATTTCACGACGCCACGCCTGCTACCAGCGGAAACTCGTACACCACCTCCGTGGACGCAACCTCGGCCGCCCCGCCTCAATCGTCGGGGTGCGGGCCGAACTTCGTTCCTTCGACCTGGTCGGTCGCCGCCCGCACTTGTTGCTCTGACAGACCCGTCCCCCGCAGGTCCGCACCGTTCAGGTTCGCGCGTGTCAGGCTTTTACTGCGTAGCCTCGCGCGATGCAGGTTTGCGTGGCTCAAGTCCGCACCCTTCAGGTCCGCGTCGCGTAGGTCCGTGTCGTACAGGTCCGCGCCATTCAGTTTTGCACCAGTCAGATTCGCCCTGCTCAGGTTCGCGCTGTTGAGGTGGGCGTCGCGCAGGTCAGCGCGGCTTAGGTCCGCGTCTTTCAGGTTCGCGCCGTCCAGCCTCGCGCGGTTCAGATTGGCGTCGCTCAAGTTTGCGCCGATCAGGTTCGCGGTGAACAGGTTCGCGTCGCGCAGGTCGGCGCCTTCCAGCACCACGCTGGCGAGGTACGAGTCGCCCCCCAGATTCACATCCTTCAGATTCGCTTCGGGCGGGAAAATCATGAGGGGTGTGCGGAGGTCGGTAAGGTCCAGTGGGGGGCTGCCGGGGGGATCCGCGGGGCGGCGGGCCAGGACGGTGAGTGCGGCGGCGATATCGGCGTCGGGATAGAGCGGAAGCTTGTCGCCTTTGACGGTAGGAGCGGGGTCGCGTTCGCGGATGAAGGTCGCCAGGACATCGCGGATCGCCAAGCGGTCGCGTTCGGAGTCTTTGGTGATGCGCTCCAAGGCGTAGACGGCGGTCGTGCGGATCTCGCGCTTGTCGGAGCCGAGTTGTTCGCCAGCCTTAAAGAAGCGGTCGGTGACCTGGCCTTCAGCGGTGATGTTGAGTTGCTCTTGACCGCTGCGTAGTGTCAGCGTGCCCACTATCAGGGTTCCTACGGTAGCGATGATGCCCGCCGCCAAGAAGAAGGTGTGGAGCCAGCGGTGCCGCTGCTGGTGCTTGAGGTCCATCAACTCCAGGCGCCGGTCAGCGGGCAGTGCATCCAGTTGTTGCTGGGTCGGCGGGGTGAGCCGTGGTGCTTGCCGTACCGATGAGGCCGGCGGGGTGCCCGTCGGCTCCAGTTCGCCGGGAGGGATGGAGGCGTCGGCGGGCGGTGGGGTGCGGGAGGAATCGCTCACATAACCTTGGACGCCGACCGCAACCACGAAGATCCCGCCCGGGGTTGATGAAGTGCGTTGTGGACAGCTTCCGCCAGGACCTGGAGGCGACCCTCGCGACCACCGGCCTCCTGCTCAATCTCGCCGACGAACGATCCACCTCAACACCGCGACAAACATGGGTCCCCGCTGGCTGTTTCCCGGCCGCCGCGCCACCATCCGTGAGCACCTACGCCGCGCAGGCTCCCTCACTGGCCCTGTTCACGCTCTACCACCAGATCCACGGACCCGACGTGCCGGGCCTGCCCGCCCTCCTGCCGGAGGTGTGGCTGCGGGCCTCGCACAGCGGCGGCCCGGCCGCTCGGATTGCGGCCGGGCCGTCTCCGAGCGGCAGCGCAGCTGTGTGTTTCGCGCCGCGGTCATCGCGCGGTCCGGGTCACTGCTTGGCGAAGCCGTCCGCCAGGGACTTCGTGCGGGTGGTGAGGGTCTCGCGGAGGGAGGCGAGTTCCTTCTGGGCCTCGATGGCGTCGGCGCCCTCGTTGGCCTGGTACGACGCGACCGCCCGGTCGAGGAGGGTGTCCGCCTTTCCGCTGGAGAGGAGGTCCTGGTAGAGCTTCTGGTACTGCTCCTCGTAGATCTTCTTGAACGCGGGCGTTTTGAGGAAGCGGTCCTTCAGCGTGTGTCCCATGCGCATTCCGCCACCGCCTGGCCGTCGCTGAGCCTGCTCTGCAGGGGCTCCTTGCCCGCCCGGCTGCCCCGCCTGGTCGGGTGCTTGGCTTTGCCCACCAGATGGGCTGGCCCGACCTGCGGCCGCATCCTGTTCATCGGGCTGCGTACCGGTCTGGTCCGCGGGTCGCTGGTCGACTTGGCGCATGCGGCCGAAACCGCCCATGCTCATCGCATCGTTGGGGCCGGCGGTCGCGTCGCCGCTGAAGGCGAGGTTCAGGTCCCAGGTGATGACCTTGAACTTCTTCGTCGTGAGGTCGTACCACAGGTAGTAGTTGCGGCCGGGCCCTGCCATGTCGTCGAAGTTGAGCAGCATGTTCTGCAGAGCCAGGTAGCGGGCGAACGACTCCACGTCGAGCTTCGCGGCCAAGCCCGCGGCGAACTCCTCGTCGGAGGACTGCTCGACCCATTTGACCAGGTCGATCACCGGCTGGAGGTCCTGCTCGCCCTTGGCGTTGATCTGTTTGTAGTCGTCCACGTAGGAGGTCTGGTCTTCGCCCTTGTACGTGAAACTCGACGTCGCCAGCGACTTGTAGAGCACGCCGTCGCCCAGTTTCTCCGCGTAGCCCTCATCCAGGTACTCGACCAGCAGTCGAGGGCCCGAAGAGCGGCCGTTCACGGAGAAGGCGCTGTAGGCGTAACCCTGTGACGGTTCACCCGACGTGTCGACCATCGAGATCGCCAGCGACTCCTTGAGCAGGGTTGAGGACCCCATCGAGGTCGGGCGTACGGCGATCTGGCTGTGGCCCTGGTAGCGGCGGCCCTCGACGAACTCGTCGAAGCTGATCAGCCAGGGCAGGTTCTCCGGCTCCTCCGCCTTGAGGGACATCCCAACCATTCCAGCGAACCCGCCGCCGCGCGGCATCTCGCCACCACCCGGCATCTCACCGCCGGCCGGCGGTTCGAAGCCCTCCGGTGGCTGGAATCCGCCTTCCGGGCGCTGGCCGCCGAATCCGCCGCCGCCCGGCCCCCGGCCGCCTTCTCGGCCCTTGCCGTTCCAGGTCAGGCTGCCCAGGGTCGAGTTGCCCTTCAGTCGGACGCCCACGCTGGGGATCGTCGTCCCGTCGATGACCAGGTCGGCTTCGACGTAGTTCTTCTCGCCGCTCTTGAAGTACTCGGTCAGCATGTCTTCGTAGGCCGCGTCGGTGAAGGTCAGTTTCACCTGGTGGGGCTTCGAGAGGTCGAAGAGCTCCACCGAACCCTTCAGGTCGGTGATCACCGTCGCCCCGGAAGCGGAGGCCGTGCTGGTCACGTACGGGCGGATGGTTCCCGTTCCGAAGACCCCGGCGCACACCGCCAGGAAGATCCCCGAGGCGGCGACCGGTTTCCAGTTCATCCGCAGGGAGACGGGGATCCGGTGTTTGAGGGCCATCAGAGGTCGGTCTGGTCGTAGCCGGTCAGGACGGTGACCGACTGGCCGTGGTTGCGCTCGCGCAGGGCGCTGATCAGGTCGGCGGGTTCGTGGCCCTTCTTGATCTTCACGGTGTACATCAGCTCCATGAGCGCACCGGCGCGGATCGACTCCATGCTGACCAGCTCGAACTCGTCGGTGTGTTGGATAAGAATGTCCTGGATGGCGTGCGTGTAGTCCTCGTCGGAGGGCACCTGCACCTTCACGACCTGGCGCTGCGTGTTGAGCGCGAACCAGTTGAACCGGTTCATGATCACGACGATCAGGCAGATCGCCACGGCCGCGACGATGGCCAGCACATAGAAGCGGGTGCCGACCGCCATGCCGACGGCCATCACGAGGAAGATGAAACCGACGTCGCGCGTCTCCTTGATGGCGTTGCGGAACCGGACCACCGACAGGGCTCCGACCAGGGCGAACGCGCGGGCGATGTTCGACCCGACGACCAGCATGATCAACGAGATGAGCATGCCGAGGATGACGAGCGTCTGCACGTACGACTGGCTGTAGGACACGTTGCGGTGCGTCGCCCGGTAGACCCAGCCGATCATCGCGCTCAGCACGAACGACAGGGCCATCGCGACGGCGATGTCGGTCACGCTGAACGTGCCGGACAGGTCCTGGAAAGTGAAGTCCATGGGGGTTCAGACCTTCAGGTAGGCCGGACGGTGCGCGTCGGCGTGGTGGTCGTCGGAGATGTGGAAGATCGAGCGCGGCACCAGCCCGTAGGCCTCCACGCTCTGGCAGTACTTGGAGACCCGGACCACCTGGAGGTTCTGCGCGGCGGCCAGGTCGGTGAACCAGTAGGGCACCCGCTCGTTGGCCTTGACCTCGACGATCGCCTTGCGGGCCGGCACGATCAGCCGGTTCTCCGCCTGGGCGGCGAGGTCGAAGTCGCGGTCGCGGCCCCGGATGCGGCGGTCGAAGGTGACGCGCAGGCCCAGGTCGGCGTCGCGGCCCACGTAGGCGTGGCGGGTGTAGCCGGTCATCGCGGTGGCGCCCAGGTCGAGGCGGGACACCAGGTCGAGGACTTCCTCGACGAAGGGCTGGGAGTCGCTCTCGACCATCTGCCGCCGGTCGCACAGGGCGAGCGCTTCGGCGTAGGGCAGCCGGACCCGGCGCTTCTGGGTGACCTTGTTCACCCGCTGCTTGATCTCGACGTACACGGGCGTCTCCGCGGTGGCCGCGAAACGGTCGCCGTAGTGGCGGATGCGCAGCTTGCGGCGGAACTTCAGGCCCTCGATCTTCTCCCAGTAGAAGCGGAGCCGCCGGGTGTCGTAGTAGGTGCTCCAGATGCTGTAGCCCTCCTCGGGGCAGTGCCGGTCGCGGTCGAGGCGCCGTTCGATCTCTTCCCGCAGCCGGTCGACCTGGTCGACGTCGATCAGGTACTTGATCTCGTAGCGGTTGAAGGCGTGCAGCCTGCTCGGCGCGCGCAATCGGTCACCGTGCATGTTCCTCCGTTCGGGTCAGCGCATATACGACCCGACCAACCTGGGAACAATGTGTGAACCTAGGCCGAACCAGACATGAACGGCAGCGTCACCCGGAACGTGGCGCCCTCGCCCGCGACGCTCTCCACCTCGATCCGGCCGTGATGCGCCTCGACCAGCGCCGCCGCGATCGCCAGGCCCAGACCAGTCCCGCCATGAGCCCGTGACCGCGACGGATCGACCCGGTAGAAGCGGTCGAAGACATGCGGCAGATGCTCGGCGTCGATGCCGGGGCCCTGATCTCGTACCGAGACCAGAGCGGTCTTCTCGTCATGGCGCGCGACGGTGACGAAGACGCGGTCGTTGGTGTGGGTGACCGCGTTCCGACCAGATTCGCGATCACCTGGTGGAGCTGGTGTTCGTCCCCGTGTACGCAGACGGGATCGCCCGGCAGCTCCAAGGTGATCGGCCGCCCGGGTTCCCTGGCACGGGCGGCGTGGACGACGTCGCCAGCCAGTACCCGCAGGTCGACCGTGCTGAGGTCGAGCATCGGCTCGCGGTCGAGCCGGGCCAGCAGCAGCATGTCCTCCACCAGCACGCCCAGGCGCTCCAGCATCGTGTTGAGAGCGGTACCGAGCCTGCCGGGTTCGGTGCGCGGGTCGGAATCGGCCACCCGGCGGTCGAGGTCTCCCGCCGTGATGGCCTCGGCGGTGGTCTCCATCCTGGTCAGGGGACGCAGCCCCAGTCGTACCAGAACCCAGGCGAGCGCCCCGAGAAGGACCAGCACGACCACACCGACGACGATCTCGATGATCAGCAGTTCCCGCACGGTCGCCTGGTTCGACTCCAGCGACATCGCCACGGCGACCCGCCGCCCATCGGGCAACTGCTCGACGATCGCCCGCCAGTCGCCCACAGTGAACGGTCGGCGGGTCGCCCCGGTGACGAGGTCGGCGGTCAGCGTCGGCCCGTCGTCAGAGGTGGTGGGCAGATGCCGTTCGAACTGCCCGGACGGGGTGTAGAAGATGACCCGGAACTGGCTCGGCAGCTCCAGGCTCCCACGCGGTGGCGGTGGCTGGATGTCCGAGGGCGGCGGCGGGCGGCGGGTGACGCTCATGGCGAAGTCGCTCAACTGGCTGTCGGAGCGCGCCAGCAGCGACCGCTCCAGCACCAGCACTCCCGACACCGCGAACACCGCCAGCCCGATGGCCGACAGGGTGAGCAGCGCCGCCAGCAGCCGCAGCCTGAGCGGCCACGGACGGGTCATGGCGCGCTCGACAGCCGATAACCGACACCCCGGAGGGTGTGGATCAGCGGCGGCCCGCCCGTGTCGATCTTCCTGCGCAGATAGCTGATGTACGACTCCACGATCCGGCTGTCGGTGTCGAACCGGTGGTCCCAGACGCGTTCGAGGATCTGCGCCTTGCTGACCACCCGCTCGGCATTGATCATCAGATAGCGGAGCAGGGCGAACTCCGTCGGCGACAAGTGGATCGGACGACCCGACCGGCGCACCACGTAAGCCTCCTCGTCGAGTTCGAGGTCGGCGTAGCGAATGACGCCGTCGAACTCCGGCGGCCGCATGCGCCGCAGGATCGCCCGCAGCCGCAGCACCACTTCTTCGAGGCTGAAGGGCTTGGTGACATAGTCGTCGCCGCCCGCCGTGAGGCCTCTGATGCGGTCGTCGACGTCGTCCTTCGCGGTCAGGAACAGCACCGGCGGGCCGCTGTCGCCGAGCCGCCGCGCCACAGTGAAGCCGTCGATGTCCGGGAGCATGACGTCGAGGATCACGATGTCGGGCCGGTCGGCCGCCACCTCCTGCAGGGCGGCCCGGCCGCAGGAGACGACCCGGACGCTGAACCCGTCCGGACGCTGAACCCGTTGAGTTCCAGCGCCTCGGCGAGCAGGTCACGGATGCTCGGCTCGTCGTCGACCACCAGCACTTCGGCGTCCATAGTCGATTTCTACGCGGTCGGTCTGAAGAAAAGCTAAGAGCTTCTAACAAAATGACTCCCTTGTGCTTTGATCTCTCGCTGAAGCCAAGCGGGAGGCGTTGCGGGTGGCCAAGTCCCAAGCCGTGGGAAGTCGAGGATGAGCTGTGGGCGGTGATCGAGCCGTTGCTGCCCCGCCGTCCACGCCGGGTACGGCATCCGGGCCGCAAGCGGCTAAATGACCGGCTGGCACTGCAAGGCATCCTGTGCGTGCTGCACACCGGAATCGCCTGAGAGCACCTGCCGCAAGAGCTCGGCTACGCCTGGACGAATGGAACAAGGCCGGGGTGTGGCAGCGGCTGCATGAGAGTGGCTGGCACGATCGCCGATCTCGCGCTCGGTGACACCTCACGGGCATTGGCCGCTCACGCTGGCCACCTGCCGGGGTGGCTGTCTCGCTTCCAATAGGAACACCACGGCTCACGACGGGCTGCGATGCCACGGGGTGTCAGATCTGCCTCAGACGGGCTGGCCGACCGGCCGGATGGTCAGGGTGTTGAGGTCGACGCCGGCCGGCTGCCCGAGGGCGAAGCAGATGGCCTCGGCGACGGGCTCGCGGGACAGGGCGAAGGGCGGGACGCCGCCTTGCCAGAAGGGAGTGTCGGTCATGCCGGGGTTGACGAGGGTGACGCCGACGCCGCGACTGGTGGCGTACATCCGCAGGTTCTCGGCCATGCCGGTGACGGCCCACTTGGTGGCGGAGTAGAGGTTGGCGGGGCTGTTCTTCAGGCCGGCGACGCTGCCGATCAGCACCAGCCGTCCGCCCGTGGCCTCGAGGTGGGGCAGGGCGGCGTTGGCCAGCAGGGCGGGGCCGAGGACGTTGGTGAGGACCATGGGCGCCCACAGTTCCGGATCGCCGTCGGCGATGGTGCGAGGGTGGTCGGCGGCCACGAAGCCGGCGTTGGCCACCGCGGCGTGCAGGGCGCCGAAGTGTGCCACGGTGCGGGTCACGGCGGCTTGGGTGGCCGGCCAGTCGGCGGCGTCGGCGATGATGCCGAGCAGCCGGTCGGGGCGACCGGTCTCGTCGAGGAAGGCCTTGAGTCTGGTCTCGTCGCGGCCGGTGACGGCCACGCGGTGGCCGCGGTCGAGGAGCAATCGTGCGGTGTGCGCGCCGATGCCGCTGGTCGCGCCGGTGATCAGTACGGTCTTGCCGGTCATGGTCATACTCCCGGGTGCTGGAGGTCCTGGTGGTGCGTCACAGGAGGGCTTCGACGGTGATGGGCGGCCCGATCACCGCTACTGGAACTGGTCGGAGAGAGTCCATCTCCGTGGCGCAGGTCGCGTTCGACTTGCTGATCCCAGGAAACCTGCCTGGCCGGGCGCGAGGCAGAGCGCGTTTATAGGGGGGATAAGCTCAACCCCCTTACCGTCGGCGCCTGCGCGAACTCTGCGGTTACCGTGGGGGCATGGACGACCGGCCCGACCACCGCGCCCAGATCCGGGACTTTCTCGCCACTCGGCGCGCCAAGCTCACCCCGGAGCAGGTCGGGCTGCCCGCCAGCAGCCGGCGTCGGGTCCCCGGGCTGCGCCGCGAGGAGGTCGCGGTGCTGGCCGGGGTGAGCACCGAGTGGTACATCCGGCTGGAGAAAGGCCACATCAGCGGCGTATCGGAAGAGGTACTCGACGCGGTCGCCCAGGCCCTGCGCCTGGACCAGGACGAACGCACCTACCTGTTCGACCTGGCCCACGCCGCCCGGCCCGCCCGCCGCGCACCTTCGCGCCGCAAGGATGCCGAGGTCCCGCCGCGGGTCCAGTGGATGCTGGACTCCGTGACGATGTCGGCGGCGTTCGTACGCAACGGCCGCCAGGACCTCGTCGCCCACAATGCGCTGGCCCGGGCCCTGCTCGCGCCGGTCTTCGACAGCCCTGCCACCACACGGCACGGCCGCGCCAACCTCGCCCGCTACGTCTTCCTCGACCCGGGCTCCCAGCGGTTCTTCGTCGACTGGGACGCGGCCACCGCCGTCAGCGCCGCGCTGCTGCGCGCCGAGGCCGGACGCGAACCCCACGACCGGGCGCTACGCGACCTCCTCGGCGAGCTCTCTACGCTCAGCACCGAGTTCCGCAGCCAATGGGCCGCCCACGACGTGCGCATCCGCCACGCCGGCAGCAAGCGGCTGTGGCACCCGCAGGTCGGCGACCTGGAGCTGACCTACCAGTCCCTTGACCTGCCCATCTCCAGCCGGACGGTGTACGACCTCACCATCTACACCGCCGAACCGGGCAGCACCTCAGAAGAGCGGCTCAAGCTCCTGACCAGCCTGGCAGCCACCCAGTCGGCACACCCCACCAGCCAGCCGCGGTGAAACGCGCCGACTTGCTCACGGCCTGCAGCTCGGGCACCGCAGACGGCGGCCTCATCCCCCACCGAGGGTTCCATCCATGCTGATGCCGAAGGCACACGGGGCCGCGCCGCTCAAACTGCGTCGCGCAGTGGTGGCGGTAGGCGGCAGTGGCCTCCCGGGTCGAGGGCCGCCGCTCTGCCAGCCGACCATCTGCTCGTCCTCGCCGGTCAGATGAGCGTCGAGGTCGGCCGGCGTCAGTGGGCTCAGGTCCATGGGCCTCCGTCGCAGGAGCGCAGGCGTGAGGGAGTGTCTGCGCGAGGTCACGTCGAGTTTCCTGGACACCTTCCGCCGGCGGCGATCTCGTGGTTGGCGGTGCTGACGCCTGCGAGCGTGGCCACGCGGAGTTCGTGCGGGTCAGGTCGGTGAGGGTCCGTCTGCTGCCGGGCGCGGGTCTGCTCCGCGCCGCGGCCAGTTCCAAGCGGGCGCGTTCGGCGAAGGCCGCCGCGCCCATCTCGCTGAACATCTGATGGGTGGTGCACAGGTGGTGGCAGGCGAGCCGCGGTAGCCCCACAGCCACCCTGCGCCGAAAGGGCGGAGGGTCACCGTGGCGATGAGGGCTGTGGGGTCTGACCGGGAACGGAAGGGGAACTGTGATCAGCCTGCAGCCCGTGGCGACTTCCCCGTTAGACGCGCCCGTCTACACCTGGGTCCACCGCCGAACATCGCACTTGTCAGCGACCTTCTATTCGGAGCTACCAAGCGGGCCCGAGGGCTTCGTCCGTGGGGTGATGAGGATGCCGATGGCCGCGCCGAGGATCAGGATGGCGATGTCCGCGATCCGGTCCATCCAGAAGGTGATGGTGTTGTCGATGGCCAGGAACTGTACTGAGATGCCGCCGTTGTCGCGGACCCATCGCATGGAGCGGAGAGACGCCAGCTCGACGTCCGGTGCAGGCTCGGAGAGCGTGATGCTGTTGTTGGATTCGTGGTATCGGATTTCGCTGGCGACGGGAGTGGCGCTTGTCTGCGTGTCGACGAAGTCCAGGTCCGGATACTCCTGGCTGAAGCCGTACGGCGAATCCTCGACCTCAAGGAAGATCTTGTTCTCGCCCCAGTGCTGGTGATAGCGGACGGTCTTCACCGGAAAATCGAACGCGACGGTCAGCATGTACTCGCCGGCCGGCTGGTGGATCGGCGCGACGACCACGGAGAAGTCGTCGACGCCGTTGGATCTGCCGGTCTCCGTCCAGGCGGTGAGCTTGCGACCGGCACCGGATTTGGGCGCGGCAGAGGAGATGGGGAGGAACGCCGACTCGCTTCTGCCTTCGCGTGAGGGTTCGCCAAGGCTGAAGCGGGTCGGCGTCAACCGTTCGTCCAGGGCGAACCGGAAGGTTTGCCGGATGGCGTGGGAGCTTTTGAAGGAGACGGTGAAGTAGCCGGAAGCCGGTTCGTCGTCGAAGAAGGGCTGAGTCTGACCGGTGCGGGTGTGCTGCTGGACCACGAGAGTGCGGCCGGTCAGCGTGGCTGAGGTGCCGTCGGCGGGTTGCTCGGCAGCAACCTGAAACGGCATCAGGTCGTCATAGGACGGAGAGCGGGGATACTCGCCCCACCAATAGATCGCGTAGACCAGACCCGACAGCAGCAGGAGAGGAAACGGGGACACAAACGCGGCCCGGATGCGTTGCGATCTTGAAGACAAATCAACGCCCCCTGCACCCTGCGAAATCGGCGACGGGAATCAGAAGCAGCCTATTCGGCCCACCCGGCGGGGTTCGCGCGAAAGTTAAGACCGTGACTCATTTGGGTTGTGGTTGTTGGATCGTTCGTGGATGCGTTCTTTAAGCGGCTGGTGCCCGACGAACTGTGGGAGCTGTTTCAGCGTGTGGTCCCGCCGGCGCCGACCCGTCCGCAAGGCGGCGGGCGGCGGCGGGTCGAGGACCGGGTGATCCTGGCGGCGATCGTGTACGTTGCCACGACCGGCTGCGCCTGGCGGCAGCTCCCGCCCGTCTTCGGCGCCTCCTGGCAGACGGTGCACCGCCGCTTCACCGAATGGAGCGGCGCACGGGTGTGGGCCAAGCTGTATCGGGTCCTGCTGGATGAGGTCGGTGCCCGCGGTGAACTGGACTGGTCGCGGTGCGCGATCGACTCCGTCCGCGTGCGAGCGGTCAAAGGGGGGAGCTGACCGGCCCGAATCCTGTCGATCGCGGCAAGAACGGGTCGAAGATCCACCTCATCACCGAACGGACCGGTCTGCCGATCTCTGTCGCGATCAGTGCCGCCAACACCCATGGCAGCCGGGCGTTGGAGCCGCTGGTGTGCGGCATCCCGGCCATCCGCTCACGCCGTGGACCGCGCCGACGCAGGCCCGCCAAGCTGCACGGCGACAAGGGCTACGGCTACTCCCACGTGAGGGCATTCCTGCGCGGGTGTGGCATCGTCCCGCGCATCGCCCGGCGCGGGATCGAGTCCAGTCAGCGGCTGGGCCGCCACCGCTGGGTGGTGGAGCGGACCGTCTCCTGGCTGGCCGGGTGCCGGCGATTACACCGCCACTACGAATGCCGCGCCGACCACTTCGCTTCCTTCGTCGCCGTCGCCGCAGCCCTCATTTGCTACCGCCGACTCACCATATGAGTCACCGTCATAGTCCCCGTCGCAGCGGTTTGCATCGCAGGCCGGATGGGTCTGGACTTGATGCGATCTTGGGCAGGTCGCCCGGTGGGAGGAACTTGCCGCGTCGACTCCGGTCCCGCGAGGACTAAACTGTCGCTATTGCGAAATATCGTAATTACTCAACTGCGGAACCGAGGTCGCGCGGTTGGGGCGACGGAAGGAGACGCGTGGTGAGCACAGCCGTTGCCGCCGCCATCCGGGCACGGGCCGGCGTGGCCCGGCAGGCGCTGCGGGCCGCCTACCGGAACGGTGACGCCCATGCCGTGCTGCTGGCCGAAGAAGAGTGGGACGACGTGCGACGCCTGGCACGCGCGCATTCCGTGCTCCTGCCCGGAGGCGACGACCCCCGGGAGGCCGTCGAGGGTGACGAGGTGGAGGCGTGATGTCGGTTCCCCTTTACCAGGCCAAGGCGGAACTCTTCCGGCTGATGGGGCACCCGGTGCGGATCCGCGTCCTGGAACTGCTCCAGGACGGGCCGATGCCCGTCCGGGAGCTGCTTTCGGCGATCGACGTGGAGCCGACAGGGCTGTCGCAGCACCTGGCGGTGCTGCGCCGTTCCGGGCTGGTGACCGCTCAGCGAGACGGGGCCACCGTGGTGTACGCGCTGGCGGGCGGACAGGTGGCGGGGCTCCTGCGAGCCGCCCGCGAACTGCTGACCGAGAAGCTGTCAGGGCAGAGCGAACTGCTGAGTGAGCTGCGAGCGGAGTCCCGCGAGGAGAAGGCCGAGACGAGCGCGTGAACAGCCGGATCCTGGCGGGCTGGACGCGCCTGCGATCGGTGCTGCCCGAACGCGCAGAACTGGCCGCCATGGGCCGTCACCCCCGCAGGGACTTGGTGGCGGGACTGACCGTGGCGATCGTCGCACTCCCACTGGCCCTCGGATTCGGCATCTCCTCGGGGATGGGCGCGGAGGCGGGGCTGGCCACCGCGGTGGTCGCCGGCGCGGTGGCCGCCTTCTTCGGCGGTTCGGCGCTGCAGGTGTCGGGCCCGACGGGGGCCATGACGGTGGTGCTGGTGCCAATCGTGCACGCGCACGGCGCATCGGGGGTGCTGGCCGTCGGGGTGCTGGCCGGGCTCCTGCTGCTGGCGTTGGCGCTGGCTCGCGCCGGTAGGTACATGGCGCTCGTGCCGGCTCCAGTGGTCGAGGGCTTCACCGTCGGCATCGCCTGCGTGATCGGCCTGCAACAGATCCCCGCCGCGCTCGGCGTGAGCCCGGGCGAGGGAGAGAAGGTCGTCGTGGTGGCCTGGCAGGCCGCCCGTGACTTCCTGACGGCGCCCGACTGGCAGGCGCCGGTCATCGCGGCGGGGGTGGCGGTGCTCATGCTGGCCGGCGGCCGGTGGCGGCCGGCCGTGCCCTTCTCCCTGATCGCGGTGGCCGCCGCCACGGCCGTCGCCGAACTGACCGGCCTGGACGTGGCCCGGATCGGAGCGCTGCCCGCCGGGCTGCCCGCCCCGTCGCTGGACTTCCTCGACCTCGACTCGCTGGGCTCCCTCGTCGCCCCGGCCGTCGCGGTCGCCGCGCTGGCAGGCTTGGAGTCCCTGCTGTCGGCCGCGGTCGCCGACGGCATGAGCGTCCAGCACCGGCACGACCCCGACCGCGAACTGTTCGGCCAAGGACTGGCCAATCTGGCCGCACCGCTGTTCGGCGGGGTCCCGGCGACCGGCGCGATCGCGCGCACCGCCGTCAACGTGCGCTCCGGCGCCTCCTCCCGGCTTGCCGCGCTGGCGCACGCCGCCATCCTCGGAGTGATCGTCTTCAGCGCGGCGGGCCTGGTCGCCCGCATTCCCCTGGCCGCGCTGGCCGGGGTGCTGCTGGCCACCGCAACCCGGATGGTCGAGGCCGGATCCGTCACCGCGATGATCCGCTCCACCCGAGGTGACGCGCTCGTACTGGTGCTCACCGCGGTCGCGACGCTGGCCCTGGACCTGGTGCTGGCCGTCGTCCTCGGCCTGGTCGTGGCCGGCGCGCTGGCCCTGCGTGCGGTGGCCCGCGACGTGCGGCTGGACGCCGTGCCGCTGAAGCCTGACCTGCCGCAGGACCACACCGAGGAGGAGCACGCCCTGCTCGCCGAGCACATCGTCGCCTACCGGCTGGACGGGCCGCTGTTCTTCGCGGCCGCCCACCGTTTCCTGCTGCAACTGTCGGAGGTCGCCGACGTCTCGGTCGTCATCCTGCGAATGTCCCGGGTCACCACGGTCGACGCCAGCGGTGCGCTGGTACTCGCCGACGCGATCGAACGACTCCAGCGGCGTGGCATCACCGTCTACGTCTCCGGCATCCGTGACGGCCATCACCAGCCGCTGCACGCCCTTGGCGTGATCGCCCGACTGGACGCCGCCGGCCAGGTCCTGGACACCACGCCAGAGGCCATCGCCGCCGCCCGCGATCACCTGCACCACACGGGAGTCCTCAGCGCCTCTCGTTGACACTGGGGACCTCGTGGCCACCCTGGAGGTGGCCACCCACCAGCGCTCCTGGCCGCGCCGCCACGAAGTTCCCTTCGGTCTTGTCCTCCCGGGAACCTCGGGACACAGCCCGGGCGGGCGTCGGGATTGGCGCAGGTGTATCGGTCGCGTCGGCGGAAGAGTGTCAGGAACGTGTCGGCCGCGATGTCGTCGGTCAGGCCGCTCATGGTCCGGATGAGAGCCTGCCGCAGGCGTTTCCGGGACAGGAGGAATCATGACGACCACCACGACCGGCCGCCGGCGGATCGGAGTGGCGGTCGGCGCGTCGTCCTGTTGGTGGCCGCCGTCGCGGGGACGGGGATGTGGTTCCACTCCGTCGTGGCGACCACCTGTCCCGGCTGCGGCCCGGCGTGTACGCCGAGCCCGGCCGGCGATCGGGCAGGGAGCAAGGTGCAGCAACGCCTGGCTGACCGATCCGAGCACCGTCCCCGCGAGCGCACCGTGTCCGTGAGATCCGACCACCAGCAGGTCGGCCGAACCGGCGCAGGATGTCGACGGGATGCCCTTCGACGACCTCCCTCGACACCTGGACGTCGGGGTACCTCTCCCGGCGGCGTTCGCCCGAAGCTGCCGCCAGTTCCAGGCGAGCACGGCATGCAGAAGGCAGGCCGGCCACGGTCGCATACGCCATCACTTGCGGCACCAGGTATCCGGCCACGATGAGCCCGGCGAGCAGATCGCCCCTAAACCAGGCCCGCTGGTATTCCCGCAGGTCGGAGATGACTTTATGGTGCGTGGATCATGACCGGAAGTCTTGCACTCGGCGGGACTGAGATCTCACCTCAAAGAACCCCCCGCCTCTGGGGTCCACCTGACCGTGGGGGGAGAGTGGAAGAGAACTGAGAGACAGCGGGTGAGACGTATGACCACGATGAACGGGGTCGTCATCGGCTACGACGGCTCAGATTTCGCGATGCAGGCCCTGGACTGGGCGATGGATGAGGCCGAGATGCGGAAACTGCCGCTCACCATCGCCCACGCCTGGCACTGGCCCTACGGCGAGGCGTCCGACGAAGCCAAAGATCACTTGCGCCGGGCCGCCGACCACGTGCTCTGGCACGGCGTGTCATGCGCGCGGGCGACCAGCTCGGTGACGGACGTCAGGGGCGAGTTGTGGAAGGGCGCGGCCGGCGACCAGCTCGTCGCGCTGTCCGGTGCCGCCGATCTGCTCGTGGTCGGCTCCCGGGGGCTGAGCCGGGTGCCCTCCATGATGCTTGGCTCGGTCGCCGGCTACGTCGCCGCCTACGCCGCCTGCCCTTCGCTGGTCGTACGCGGGCCAGGCCCCATTCCGGCCCCACTCAACCCGGGCCCGGTCGTCGTGGGGGTCGATGGGGCGCCCGGTGGGAGAGCCCGGCTGGTGGTCGAGTTCGCCTTCGCCGAAGCGGCGCTCCGGCAGCTCCCGCTGGTGGCGGTCCGGTGTGGCCTGACCGCCCCGTCGTTCGGCACCTCGATGGCGCTCGTCCCCGACCTGACCCTGGCGGAGGAGGAACTCGGGGAGGCGCTCACGGCCTGGCAGGAGCGCTACCCGGAGGTTCGCGTCAGCGCCAGGGTCACCCTCGACGCCCCGAGAGAGGCCCTCAACAGCCTGTCGAAGCAGGCCGGCCTCGTCGTGGTGGGACGCCGCCGTTTCGGCCACCTGGGCTCGACCGCCGACCCGGTGCTCCGGCACGCCTCCTGCCCCGTCGCCGTGGTCGCGATGGCCGACTGAGACACCCGGGAAGGGAGAACGACCATGACCTCGACCATCGTCGTGGGCGTCGACGGATCGGCCCCCTCGCTCGCCGCCGTGGAGTACGCGGCGCGTGACGCGGCCCGCAGGAACGCCGCACTGCGGATCGTCCACGTCTGGCCGCCCCTCACCGTGGGCGACAACGAAGTGCACGCGACGGAGCGCGCACACCACGAAGGCATCGTCGCCGAGGCCCAGCGACGGGCCTGGGACTGCGCCCCGGACATCGAAATCAGTGCCCAGCTGATCAGGGGCGATGTCATCGACCGGCTCAATCAAGAGGCGATGGGCGCCGACGAGGTCGTGATCGGCAGCCGCGGCATGGGCGGTTTCGCCGGCCTGATCCTCGGATCGGTCGGCCTGGCCCTCGCGGGCCACACCGCAGGCCCGGTCGTCGTCGTCCGCAAGTCTCCCCGGCACACCTACGGGGAGCTCGTGGTCGGTTACGACGGCAGCGAGGAATCAGAGACGGCGCTCGACTACGCCTTCGCCGAGGCCCAACGGCGCCAAGCCCGGCTCAAGCTCGTGTACGCCTGGCAACCGCCGGTGCTCGCGGCCTCCGCAGCCGGCTACGGCGCGCTGATCCAGCACTGGTTCGACGAGCAGACGACTTTCGTCCGGCAGCGACTGGCTCCGTGGACCGAGAAGTTCCCCACGGTCCCGGTCGAGCACGTGGGCGTCTGCGGCCATCCGGTGTACGTCCTGTCGGAGGAGTCCCGTACGGCCGACCTGGTGATCGTCGGTTCACGCGGGCGTGGAGTCATCCGCTCGACCGCTCTGGGATCGGTGGGACACGGCCTGCTGCACCGGGCCCACTGCCCAATCGCCATCGTCACCGAAAAGGAGGACAGACGATGATCGATCCGACGAAGCTCACCGCGAGAGACGTCATGACACGGGTGGTCGTCACGGTCACCCCGGACGAATCCCCGATCATGGCCTGGGAGCTCATGCGCAAGGGCGGAATGCACCACATCGCGGTCGTCGGGCCGAGCCGCTGGCCGCACGGGATCCTGTCGATGCAGGACATCGCCACCGGCTGCTCGGGCACGCTGGCCGACCTTTCCCGCCGTAAGGTGGGCGACCTCATCAAATCGATGCTCACCCCGCGCGTTCCGCTCGACCGGCCGCTCTCCGGCGTGGCCGCCGTGATGCTCGATTCCGGCCGCGACGCCGTCCCTGTGGTCGACGAGCAGTGCCGGGCGGTCGGCCTGATCACCACTGTCGACGTTCTCCGTGCCGTCGCGGGCCGGATATCGCCGGAATCCGGCGCGTCCAGCGACGTCCATCCGGCCCTGTTCCGGGTGGAGCCCGTGACCTGACGCCGATCGCGGCCGTGTTCCGGCGCCTAGGAAAGGACCTCCACCAGCGGACGCCGGAACACCTGGGGCGTACTGACGCAATAGCCCAGGCGCAGGATGATCTGCGGATACTCTCCTGAGCAGAGTTCGGTGCGGACGAACTCGCGCAGCAGCGGATATTCCAGCAGTTGGGTGTGGAACGCGGCGCGTTGAACAGTGCCGCACCGCAACTGATCGTCAACTGCCGCCCATGCGCAGCGCAGACAGATCTCTTCACCGTCGATGGCGAACGACCATGGTTGTGAGTTGTGAATCGACGGCGCCCACCTCGCGGCCTCCACGACGGCCTCCAGCCCGTCGCCGCGCTGGTCGGGCACGTCCTCACCTTCAGGGAAGGTCAGGCCGCAGCAGTCGACGTCCACGACGCCGTCGACGCCTCAGAGGGCTTCGATCAGATCGGATACCGATCGGCCGGATCCACCACAGGCAGTTGCCGAAGCTCGTGGCAGTACATGAGCCGTGCTGCCTCCCGAGCCGTCATGCCGGGCGTGACCGTCACCGCCGGCGATCTCATCAGCTCCACGCAGAGCCTCCTCGAAAATGACACCGATCGGCTGGTTATCCTCATCGAGGACGGTGACTGCCGGGAGTTGGTATTTGTCCATCGCGGACACAATCTCCGCACGCCGGGTGCCCGGCCGTACGGCGACCGCGTTCTGGCCCATCAGCTGTCCGACTTTGATCGTCATTTCGGCCACCCATCCATACTCCGCGAGTGGTGACGACAGAATACGCAGGAAGTCCTATTGCTTCCTTCTTAGCAGACTGGACGAACTGACTGAGCATGCGTATCGAACCAGATGGAATCGGGCGCACCTACGGTGTTCCGTATTCGCAAAAAGCGGCACCATGGATCAAAACCCGCAATCCGGAATCGACGATCTGGAAGTAGAATCGCTTTTCAAATTGAGCCGAGCCGCGAAGGCCGCCGAGGCCCACGGCGATGGACCAAAGTCGTGGTCGCTGGTGGTCTTCGACCCTGATACGCATCCCGGTCCCCCACAGACACTGAGAGTGTCAAGTCGAGGTCTTTCCCACGAGGGGAGATGGGCGCCATGCGTGCGCTTGTCGTCTGCGAATCCATGTTCGGCAACACCATGAAGATCGCCGAGGAAGTGGCGCGGGGCCTGGGCGGCGCCATGCCGGCCGAGGTCGTCGAGGTCGGGGCGGCGCCCACCGTCATGCCCGACGATGTCGGGCTTCTCGTGGTCGGCGGCCCCACGCACGCGTTCGGCATGTCGCGGGCGAGCACCCGCAAGTCGGCACTCGAACAGGCCCCGGAGGGCCTCGTCTCCAAGGGCGGCGGAGTGCGCGAGTGGCTGACCGCCCTGCAGGTGAACAAGCCGATCGCTGCGGCGGCCTTCGACACCCGGCTCAGGGCGGCCTATCTGCCGGGCTCGGCGGCGAAGGGCGTCCACAAGGCGCTGCGGCGCCATCGGATGATCCTCCTCGCGGCGCCGACCAGCTTCTACGTCACCGGCACCAAGGGCCCGCTCGAGGAGATCGAGGCCGCTCGCGCGTTCGAGTGGGGGCGGTCCCTGGCCGAGACGGCCTCGTCTCTCTGAGCGGCGTGGGAGGGCATGGCCATGAGAACGGCCGATCGAATCATGAGGGTGGTCCGGCTGTACCGGCCGGACCGGAATCCGTTACGCCGGTCCTCGGACCGGTGGGAGGCGGCCGTCGTCGCCGTGCTCGTTTCGCTGGCGCTGCTGTCCTTGTGGCCGGCCGTGTGGATCGCCTCCGCCATGTACGAGAGCGGGGTCCGCGCAGAAGCGGCCGCTCCCCCGGGGCGGGCGCTGGTGGTCATCCGGTACACCACCGGCCGGTGGCGGTCACCCGACGGCGCGGTCGTCGCGGGGAAGGGTCTGGCCCCTCCCGCGAGCCAGGCCGACACCATCCGCCAGGTGTGGCTCGACGGGCGTCACCAGATCGCCCCGCGCCCGAGAGATCCGCAGGAACTCGCCCTGGCGGCGGGCATCACCGGGTTGGGTACCGCGTTGACGGCCGCCGGGTTGCTGGCGGTGGTGTACATGTGGGTGCGCTTCTTTCTCAACCGTCGCCGCCTCACCCGGTGGGGCGACGACTGGCTGGTCGCCGACCGACGGTGGCGTCGGCCCCGCCAGGCGTGATGACCCCACAATGCGATCAGGCCCCGGTCGGCGGACCGGGGCCTGACGCGTGAGCGGCTACGCCGTCCGGGCATGGCGGGTGCGCAGGTCGTCCTGCTGCCATTCCAGTTCGTTGACGACGTCGACCACGCCGTCCACCCGGTGGGTGAGCCGGGCGGCGATCTCGGCGTCGCTGTGCCTGCCGATGGCGCCGCTGAGGGTGACGACTCCCCGGTCGGCACTGACCCTGACGTCGGAGGTGTCGACCCACAGATAACGGCCGAGCACGTCATGCCGCACCTCCCGCACCAGATCGGCGTCGGGGCGGACGAAGACCTTGAGGAGGTCGGCCCGGCTGAGAAGGCCGCGCACGACCCCGTCGTCCAGGGTGACCACGAGCCGTTTGACGCCGAACTCGTCCATCTGGCGGGCCGCGGCGGCCACCGAGGACTCCGGATGCACGGTCCGCGCGGGAGCGGTCATCAGATCCGCGGCCGTGAGCGCGTCCGCCTTGCCCGCCGGGTGAGCGCCCTCCGGGGACAGCCGGTGGCGAAGCCGTACCTTCCACGGCTGTCTGTACTCGTCCTGGAACTCCGTCTTGCGCATCAGATCGGCCTCGGAGACGACCCCCAAGACACGGTTGTCCGCGTCGACCACCGGGACGGCGCTGACGCGGTTGCTCAGCAGGGTATGAGCCACATCCTTGAACGTCATGTCCGCGCCGACGGTCACGACCTCGACGGTCATGATGTCCTGCACCTTGGTACGCATGATCCTGGTCCTCCATGGCCCGCCCGGTGAAGGGCGGGCCGCGTTACGGGGTGACTACTTGGGGACGGTGACCGGGATGCGGGTGCCCGCTTCCTTGGTGTCGGACAACTTGAGGGTGATCTCCAAGATGCCCTTGTCGTAGACGGCGGTCGCGTCGGTCTCCTGCGCTCCCTGGGGGAGGGTGACCGACCGGGTCAGGCTGCCGTACCTGAACTCGGTGTGGACGGCGTCGGTGTCCTCGCGCTGCCGCTCGGCGTGGATCGTCAGGACGCCGCCCGTGAGGGTGACCTCGACGTCCTCCGGGTCGATGCCGGGGAGCTCGGCGCGCAGGACGTAACGCCCGTCGCGGACGACGCCCTCCAGCCGCAGAGGGCGGGCCCCCAGGAACGGGGTCTCCAGCAGCTCGAAGATCTCGGGGATGATCCCCTTGTCCCGGCGCGTGAGTGTGCTCATCGCTCCACCTCCTGGTGTGCTGTGCTCGATTCCATTCGATCCCGGCCCGGCGCAGGCGGGCAGAGCCGCAGGTCCCCGGGACGGGTGTCCTTGGTCATCGCCGTCCCCGCCACGCGGGCAGGTCGTCCTCGTCCCAGCCGAGCTCGTCGACGACCGCGACGACGCCGTTGACGCGGCGCGTCATGCTCACGGCCAGTTCGGCCTCACTGCGTGTGGGGGTCCGGCCGGAGACGGTGACGACGCCGTCGGAGGCGGTGACGGCGAGCCGGTCCATCGTGATCCACTTGGCCGGGCCCAGGACCTCCTCGGTGATCTCGGACACGAGGTCGGCGTCGTCCCGGACGAAGACCCGCAGCAGGTCGCCCCGGCTGACCACGCCGACCACCCGGCCCTGGTCGGCGACCAGCAGCCGCCTGACGCCCTCCTGATCCATCACCCGTGCGGCACGCACGGCGGGGGTGTCGGGCGGGACGGTGACCACCGGGGTGGTCATGACGTCGGCGGCCGTCAGGGCCTCGGACTTGCGCCTGGCCTCGAAGCCCGGCGTGCGGTCGTGACGGCTGCGGCCGGCGGGCTCATAACCCTCGCGGTAGTAGAGCTGGCGGAACTCTTCCTTACGAAGCAGATCGGCCTCGGAGACGACGCCGATGGCGACGCCTTCGGCGTCCAGGACGGGCACCGCGCTGATGCCGCGGCCGACCAGTGTCCGGGCGACCTCCTTGAAGGGGGTGGTGGCGGCCACGGAGACCACGTCGGCCGTCATGACGTCCCGCACGTTGACACGCATGATGTTCCTCTTCTCATTCGGGGGACAGCAGGGCGGCGCGGCCCGCTTCGAGGCGGGCCACGGGGACCCGGAAGGGGGAGCAGGACACGTAGTCCAGCCCGGCCTCGGCGAAGAACCGGATCGAGGCGGGGTCGCCCCCGTGCTCGCCGCAGACGCCGATCCGCAGGCCGGGACGCGCGCGCCGGCCCTCGTCCACGGCGATCGTGATCAGGCGGCCGATGCCGGGCCGGTCGAGGGTCTCGAACGGGGACTCCTCCAGGATTCCCATCCGCAGATAGGCGGGGAAGATCGACCCTTCGACGTCGTCCCGGGAGAAGCCCCAGGTCATCTGGGTGAGGTCGTTGGTGCCGAAGGAGAAGAACTCGGCCTCGGCGGCGATCGATCCGGCGGTCAGGGCGGCGCGCGGCACCTCGACCATCGTGCCGATCGGGATGCCGGGGAAGATCTCGTCCAGCACCTTCACGGCTTCCGCCTTCACCGTGGCCAGTTCCCTGACGTCGCCCACGAGGGGCACCATGATCTCGGGCTTCGGCCGGCCTCCGGCGGCCACCCGCTCGGCGGCGGCCTCCGCTATCGCCCTGACCTGCATGGCGAACAGACCGGGGACGATCAGGCCGAGCCGGACCCCGCGCAGGCCGAGCATGGGGTTGGTCTCCCGCAGGCGGCGCACGGCGGTCAGCAGTTCACGGGAGTGGTCGTCGGTGGCGCCGAGGAGGTCCTCGTACGACGGCAGGAACTCATGCAGCGGCGGGTCGATCAGGCGGATGGTCACCGGCAGGCCGTCCATGGCGGCCAGGATGCGGGTGAAGTCGGCCCGCTGGAGCGGCAGCAACGCGTCGAGCGCGGTCCGGATCTCGGTCTCGTCCTCGGCGATGATCAGCCTTTCGACGAGCCGGCGTCGTTCTCCGAGAAACATGTGCTCGGTACGGCACAGCCCGATCCCGGCCGCGCCGAACCGGCGGGCACGAGCGGCGTCCTCCGGGGTGTCGGCGTTGGCGTACACGCCCAGACGGCGCACCGCGTCGGCGCGGCCGACCAACCGGGCGACCGCCGAGACGAGCGGCCCGGCATCCGCGGGGACGGCGCCGTCGAAGTGGCGGACCACGGGTGACGGCGTGACGGGCAGCTCGCCCGGGTAGACGCGGCCGGTGGCGCCGTCGACCGAGATCAGGTCGCCTTCCCTGATCACCGCGTCTCCGGTGCGGAACTCCCGCCGTTCCTCGTCGACCTCGATCGGCGCGCCGCAGACGCAGGTGCGGCCCATGCCGCGGGCGACGACGGCGGCGTGCGAGGTCTTGCCTCCGTGGCTGGTCAGGATGCCGGTCGCGGCCAGCATGCCGGGCAGGTCGTCGGGGTTGGTCTCGCGGCGGACCAGGATCACGGGGCCGCGCGCCTCGGTGGCCGTCCGGGAGTCGAAGACGGCCCGGCCACAGGCGGCTCCGGGCGAGGCGGGCACTCCGGTGGCCAGCGGAAGAGGCGAGTCGGTCAGGTCGAAGCGGGGGAACATCAACTGGGCGAGCCGTGCGCCGTCGACGCGGAGCAGGGCCTCGTCGAGGGTGATGACCCCCTCGTCGACGAGCTGGGCCGCGATGACGAAGGCCGCGGCGGCGGTGCGCTTGCCCACCCGGGTCTGGAGCAGCCACAGCCGGCCCTCCTCGATGGTGAACTCCACGTCGCAGAGGTCGCGGTAGCGGGCCTCCAGCGTCGCGAGGGCGGCCGTGAGCTCCTCGTAGCTCCGGCGGTCGAGCTCGGCCAGCCGGTTCAGCGGCAGGGTGTCGCGGATGCCGGCGACGACGTCCTCGCCCTGGGCGTTCTGCAGGTAGTCGCCGTAGACGCCACGGGCGCCGGTCGCGGGGTCGCGGGTGAAGGCGACGCCGGTGCCGGAGGCGGGGCCGCGGTTGCCGTACACCATGGCCATGATGTTCACGGCGGTGCCGAGGTCGTCGGGGATGTGCTCGGCCCGGCGGTAGACGCGGGCGCGTTCGGTGTTCCACGACCGGAAGACGGCCAGCACCGCCCCTTCGAGCTGGGCCTGGGGGTCCTGTGGGAACTCCTCGCCGGAGTGATCGGCGAAGATCCTCTTGTACGCGGCGACCAGGCGGCGTGGATCGGGCTCAGTGGCGTGGGCCTGCTCGAACAGGTCATGCGGCACGTGGGCGACAGTGGATCCGTACATCGAGATGAGCCGCCGGTAGCAGTCCCAGGCGAACTCCTCGTCGCCGGAGACGGCGGCCAGGCCCTCGACGGTGACGTCGTTGAGGCCGATGTCGAGGATCGTCTCCATCATCCCCGGCATGGAGAATCTGCCGCCCGACCGGACCGACAGCAGCAGCGGGTCGGCCGGGTCGCCGAGGCGGCGGCCCATGAGCTGCTCGACGTCGTCGAGGTGACGGCGGATCTCGGCGAACAGCCCGTCGGGGGTCTCCCCCAGCTTGAGGTAGGTCCGGCAGGCCTCGGTCGTGACGGTGAAGCCGGGCGGTACGGGCAGGCCCATGCGGGTCATCTCGGCGAGGTTGGCGCCCTTGCCGCCGAGCAGGTCCTTGAGCTCCATGCCGCCGTCGGCGAAGTCGCGTACGTAGGACATCTCTCACTCCTCACCACGGGGTGCGCCGTAGTAGGCGGCGCGCATCAGGGCGCGCATGTCGGCGAGCATCGGCATGCGCGGGTTGGCGGGGGCGCACTGGTCCTCGTAGGCGTTTCGGGCCTGCGCGGGCAGGGCGTCCAGGAAGTCCCGCTCGTCGACGCCGAGTTTCTGGAAGGTGGGCTCGATGCCGACGGCGTCGCGCAGCCGTTCGACGGCCTGGGCCAGTTCCTCGGCGCCGCCGTCGATTCCGAGGGAGCGGGCGATCTCGGCGAAGCGTTCGGGAGCGCGGTAGTGCTCGTACTTGGGCCAGCCGGTGGGCTTGGCGGGGACGGTGCCGTTGTAGCGGATGACGTGCGGGAGTAGCACCGCGTTGGTCCGGCCGTGGGCGATGTGGAAGGTGGCGCCCAGGGTGTGCGACATGGCGTGCACGATTCCGAGGAAGGCGTTGCCGAACGCCATGCCGGCGATGGTGCCGGCGTTGTGCATGCGTTCCCGCGCCTCGGGATCGGCCGCGCCGTTACGGACGGCCCGTTCCAGGTTGGCGAAGATCAGCTTGATCGCGTGCAGGGCCAGGCCGTCGGTGAAGTCGCTCGCGTACACCGACACATAGGCCTCGATGGCGTGGGTGAGCGCGTCGAAGCCGCTGTCGGCGGTGACCACCGGCGGCAGGTCGGCGGCGAGCACCGGATCGATGATCGCTACGGTCGGAGTGAGCGCGTAGTCGGCCAGCGGGTACTTCTTGCCGGTCGCGGTGTCGGTGATGACGGCGAAGGGCGTCACCTCCGCGCCCGTCCCCGACGTGGTGGGCACGCAGACCAGCCGGGCCAGCGCGCCGAGCGGCGGGAACCGGAAGGCGCGCTTGCGGATGTCGAAGAACTTCTGCCGCATGTCGGCGAAGACGACCTCGGGGTGCTCATAACGCAGCCACATGACCTTGGCGGCGTCCATCGCCGACCCGCCGCCCAGCGCGACGATCGTGTCGGGCCTGAAGGAGCGCATGAGTTCGGCGCCCCGGTCCACCGTGGCGACGCTGGGTTCCGGCTCGACGTCGTCGATGATCTGGAGCGCGACCCGTTCGGGCCGCCGGTTCAGGACGGTGATGATCCGGTCCACGTACCCGAGGCGGGTCATCGTCGGGTCGGTCACGACGGTCACCCGGTGGACGTCCGGCATGTCGGCCAGGTAGCGGATGGCGTGCGGCTCGAAGTAGACCTTGGCGGGGACCTTGAACCACTGGAGGTTGTTGGTCCGCCGCCCAATGCGCTTGATGTTGAGCAGGTCGACGGCCGAGATGTTGTGCGACACCGAGTTGCGGCCGTAGCTGCCGCACCCCAGTGTGAGCGAGGGCAGGAAGGCGTTGTAGATGTCGCCGATGCCGCCCTGCGAGGCGGGCGAGTTCCAGATGATCCGCACAGCCTTCACCCGCTCCCCGAACTCCTCGGCCAGCGCCGCGTCGCGGGTGTGCACGGCCGCGCTGTGCCCGAGCCCGCCGAACTCGACCATGCGCTCGGCCAGCGTGATGCCCTCCTGCCGGTCGCCCGCCCTCAGCACCGCGAGGACGGGGCAGAGCTTCTCCCTGGTCAGCGGCTCGGCCGGGCCGACGCCCGCCACCTCCGCCAGGATGATCGAAGTCCCCTCCGGAACGGTGAATCCGGCCTGCTCGGCGATCCACTCGACGGGGCGGCCCACCACGTCGGGGTTGATGGCCCCGGCGGTGAACAGCAGGTCCTCCAGCTTTCGCTTCTCGTCGGGGGTGGCCAGGTGGGCGTGCAGCCGGGCGAACTCCGCGAGCGCGGTGTCGTGGACCGCGGCGTCGAGGATGACCGCCTGCTCGCTGGCGCACACCATGCCGTTGTCGAAGGCCTTGCTCAGCACGATGTCGTTCACCGCGCGCCGCACGTCGGCCGTGGCTTCCACATAGGCGGGCACGTTGCCCGCGCCGACGCCGAGCGCCGGCTTGCCCGCCGAGTAGGCGGCGCGCACCATGCCGTTGCCGCCGGTCGCCAGGATCGTCGCGACGCCGTCGTGCCGCATCAGCGCGGTCGTGGCCTGGAGCGACGGTTCGGTGATCCACTGCACGCAGTGCTCCGGCGCGCCCGCCGCCACCGCCGCGTCGCGCACCACCCGGGCCGCCGCGGCGCTGCACTGCTGGGCCGCCGGGTGGAAGGCGAAGACGATCGGGTTGCGCGTCTTCAGCGCGATGAGGGCCTTGAAGATGGTGGTCGAGGTCGGGTTGGTGACCGGGGTGATGCCGGCGATCACCCCCACGGGCTCGGCGATCTCGACCAGGCCGGTGATGTCGTCGCGGGAGATCACCCCGACGGTCTTCAGCGCCGCCATGCTGTGGGTCACGTGCTCGCAGGCGAAGAGGTTCTTGACGGCCTTGTCCTCGAACACGCCGCGTCCGGTCTCCCGGACCGCGAGGTCGGCGAGTTCGGCATGCTCGTCCAGTGCCGCGACGGACGCCTTCTTGACGATGTGGTCGATCTGCTCCTGGGTGTAGGCCGCGTACTCGTCCAGAGCCTTGAGGGCGTTTCCCACAAGTAGGTCGATCATGTCCGACCACCTCCGCCCCCAGCATCCCCACCGGCGCGAGGCGGTTCCTGAGCACAAAGGCCCAAGGCGGGGGGACCTTCGGCCCGTGCCCGGACGACCGCCGTCCTGGACGGTGGAAGGGCCGATGAAGGAGGTCCCCATGCGTGTCGTCAACGCGGTGGTGCGATGGATACTGATGTCCCCGCTGCACGACCTGTTGTCTCGTTTCGTCGTCCTGCTGGTGATCACTGGGCGGCGCTCCGGCCGCGTCTTCGCGATCCCGGTCCGGTACGCCGAGGACGGCGACGTCCTCACGGTCGTCAGCCGACGTGGCCGCACCTGGTGGCGCAATCTCGAAGGCGGAGCGGCGCTGACCGTGGTCCTGCGCGGCCGGGCGCATCCTGCCTACGGCTCGGCCACCACCGGCCCAGCCGCCGTCCGCGCGGCGCTGACCGAGCTCGGGCAGCCGGTGGTGCGGTCGTTGGACGACGGTGTGGCGATCTCCATGGTCGTCGGCCCTGCCGACCCTCAAGCCGCGCCGACCGGCCCGTGGGGGCGGTGGTTCCGTGCGGTGACCGCAGGCGAACTGGCCGGCTTCGCCGTCCCCGCCGTGGTGGCCGCGCTCGTGGCCGGGTCGGAGTCGCCGCTGCTCCAGGCGCTGGCGCTCATCACGGCGGGGGCGGTGGAGGGGCTGGTTCTCGGCTTCGTCCAGGCCTGCGCCCTGCGGAGCGTGCTGACCTGGGTGCCGACCCTGGCCTGGGCAGGCGCGACCTCGTGCGGGGCGGCGACGGCCTGGGCCGCGGGGGTGGTGCCCGTCGTGGTCGGTGATCAGGTCAGTGGTGTGCTTGCGGTCGTGCTCGGCGTCGTGGGGTTGTGCGCCATGGGTGTGCTCCAGTGGCGGGTGCTCGCCGTCCGGCTGCCGGGATCGGCGTGGTGGATCGCGGCCACCGCCGGGGCGTGGGCGGTGGCGCTCGGCGTGTTCGCCGCCGTGTCCACTCCGCTCTGGCAGGAGGGGCAGCCGGTCTGGCTCATCGCCCTGATCGGGCTGCTCGGAGGCGCCGCCATGGCCGCGACCGTGGCGGCGCTCACCGGACTGGCGTTCGTCAGGCTCGTCGCGCGCTCAGAACGTGAACACCAGGCGCGCGCCCACGCGGCCTGACAGCACGTCCTCCACGGCCTCGTTGATCTCGTCGAGCGGGCGCGTCTCGCACACGACCTCGGTACGCCCGGCCGCGTGCAGCGCGAACACCTCCGCGAGGTCGGCGCGGGTCCCGACGACGGAGCCGATCACGCTGAGGCCGTGGAGCACGGTCTCGAAGATCGGCAGCCGCATCTCGTTGTCCTTGGGCAGCGAGACCAGCACGAGCCGTCCGCCTGGGCGTAAGGACGCGTGCGCCTGCTCCAGCACCGCCGGTTCGGCGGCCAGCACGATCGCCACGTCCGCGCCGCCCATCTCCATGATCGCCTCGACGGGATCCTGCTCGGCCGCATTCACCGTGTGGTCGGCGCCGAGGCGGGTCGCGATCCGCAGCTTGACCTCGGTGACGTCGATTGCGACGGTTTCCGCGCCGAAGATCCGGGCGTATTGGAGGGCCAGATGGCCCAGGCCGCCGATGCCGAAGACGGCGGCCACCTCTCCGGGTCGCAGTCGCGACGTCTTGACCGCCTTGTAAGAGGTGACGCCCGCGCACGTGAGGGGGGCCGCCTCGACCGGCGGGACGCCTTCGGGAACGGGCACCACATAACGGGCGTCGGCGACGGCCCACTGCGCGTGGCACCCGTCGACGGTGTATCCGGTGTTCGACTGATCAGCGCAGAGCGTCTCCTGACCGCTGACGCAGTAGGCGCACGTGCCGCACGCCGAACCCAGCCAGGGCACGGCCACGCGCTCCCCCACCTGGCGGCCGGTGACGCCGGCGCCGAGCTCCCGGATGATGCCGACGCCTTCGTGGCCGGGCACGAACGGCAGACGCGGCTTGATCGGCCACTCTCCCCGCGCGGCGTGGATGTCGGTGTGGCACAGCCCGCTGGCCTCGATCTGGATGAGGACCCGGCCGGGCCCCGGCTCCGGGACCGGCGTCTCCGTGACCACGATCGGCTTGTCGAAAGCGATGACGCTCGCTGCCTGCATGGCTCCTCCTCTGTGATCTCTCCGTTTCACCCTGCACGTGTCCCACCAGCGGATGGAGAGGCTTAGGTCCCGCCCGGCGGTGACGTTTAGCCCTCCGCGGAGAGCCCGGGCGAGCGGACAGTGGAGGTGATCGACCAAGGAGGCGGCATGCGCAAGAAAACGATCATCCTCGGCGTCGCCGGAACGGCCCTCGCTCTCCAGCCGGCTCTGAACCGCTGGTGCCGGAACTGGGGAGCCGAGGAGAACGAGATCGAGGGCCCCATGCCGGGCGACGGGCTGATCCCCGAACCCGGTGTGACGACGACCCGGGCCGTCTCGATCGACGCGCCCGCGAGTGCGGTCTGGCCATGGCTCGTCCAGATGGGCAGCGGCCGCGGTGGGGCCTACACCTACGACTGGATCGAGAACCTCTTCGGGCTCGACATGCACAGCGCAGACGAGATACTCCCGGCCTTCCAGAACCTCAAGGTGGACGACGTCCTGCCCCTCGGCCCGTCAGGACCGCCCATGCGGGTGGCCGTCCTGGAGCCGGAGCGCGCTCTGGTGTTCCGGTCGGAGGACGGCAACTGGGTCTGGTCGTTCCTGCTGCGGGAGAAGGACGGCGTCACCCGGCTGATCAGCCGCAACCGCATTGACGTGTGCGGGGCGGCGAAGGTCTTCTACGACGTTGTGATGACGCCGGCGAGCCTGTTCATGGAGAGCAGGATGCTGCACGGAATCCGCGACCGCGCGGAACTCAAGCACAGGTGAGGCCCATGTTCCGGAACTGCCGCCGGACCCGGTCGAGCAGTTCCGGACCTGGAGGGCTCACGTCGGCGAGCGGGAACTCAAGGCCCAGCTCGCGGTACTTTCCCATGGCCATGCGGTGGAACGGCAGGACGTCGACCCGCTCCACGTTCCGCAGTGTCGACACGAAGGCCGCCAGGGTGTCCACGTCACGGACCCTGTCGGTCAGGCCGGGGACGAGGACGAAGCGGATCCACGTCGGCCGGCCCAGATTCGAGAGGCGGCGGGCGAAGCGCAACGTCGGGGCGAGGTCCACCCCCGTGAGGGCGCGGTAGCCCACCGGGTCGGCCGACTTGATGTCGAGCAGGACCAGGTCGGTGTCGGCCAGCAGTTCGTCGGTGGCCCGGTCGCCGAGATACCCCGAGGTGTCCAGGGCGGTGTGCAGGCCGAGAGCGCGGCTCCGGCGCAGAAGTTCGCCGGTGAACCCCGGCTGGAGCAGCGGTTCCCCGCCGCTGATCGTGACGCCGCCGCCCGCGACGTCGATGAAGCGGCGGTACTTCGCCGCCTCGGCCATCACCTCGTCCACGGTGACGCGGCGACCGTCGCGCAGGTGCCACGTCTCGGGGTTCTGGCAGTAGAGGCAGCGTAGCGGGCAGCCGCAGGTGAAGACGACGAACCGGGTGCCGGGGCCGTCGACGCCGACCGACAGGTCCCAGGAGCTGATGACCCCGGCCCCCTCCATCACAGCGTCCCGTGAAAGGTGCGGTCGACCACGTCCTGCTGCTGCTCCCTGGTGAGCCGGACGAAGTTCACCGCGTAGCCGCTCACGCGGATGGTGAGCTGCGGATACTTCTCGGGGTGTTCCATCGCGTCGAGCAGCGTGGCGCGGGTGAGCACGTTGACGTTCATGTGGAAGCCGCCGGCGTCCATGTACCCGTCGAGCACACCGGCCAGGTTGGTGACGCGTTCCTCCTCGGTACGGCCCAGACCTTCGGGCGTCACCGTGTTGGTCAGCGAGATGCCGTCCTGGGCGTCGCCGTAGGGCAGTTTGGCCACCGACAGGGCCGAGGCGATCATGCCGTGCCGGTCGCGGCCGTTCATCGGGTTGGCGCCGGGTGCGAACGGCAGGCCCGCCCGGCGGCCGTCGGGGGTGTTGCCGGTGTGCTTCCCGTACACGACGTTGGAGGTGATGGTGAGCACCGACTGGGTGTGTTCCGCTCCCCGGTACGCCGGATGCCTGCGGACCTTCTCCATGAACGAGTGCACCAGGTCGACGGCGATGGCGTCGACCCGGTCGTCGTTGTTGCCGAAGGCCGGGTAATCGCCCTCGACCTCGTAGTCGACGGCCAGGCCGGACGCGTCGCGGATCACCCGCACGCGCGCGTACTTGACGGCCGAGAGGCTGTCGGCGGCGACCGACAGGCCGGCGATGCCGCACGCCAAAGTGCGCTTGATCGGGTGGTCGTGCAGGGCCATCTCGACGCGCTCGTAGGCGTACTTGTCGTGCATGTGGTGGATGACGTTGAGCGCGTTCACGTACGTGCGGGCCAGCCAGTCCATCATGTGGTCGAAGGCCGGGGCGAGTTCGTCGTAGGACAGGTGATCCCCGGTCAGCGGGGGCGTCGGTGGAGCGATCTGGTCGCCGGTCATCTCGTCGCGACCCCCGTTGATGGCGTACAGGAGGGTCTTGGCGAGGTTGACCCGGGCACCGAAGAACTGCATCTGGTGTCCAACGGGGGCCGCGGAGACGCAGCAGGCGATGGCCGTGTCGTCGCCGAAGACCGGGCGCATGAGCTCGTCGCTCTCGTACTGGATCGAGCTCGTCTCGATCGACAGGGTGGCGCAGAAGCGCTTGAACGGCTCCGGCAGGCGGGGCGACCAGAACACCGTGAGGTTGGGCTCCGGCGCGGGGCCGAGGTTGCGCAGCGTCTGCAGGTAGCGGAAGCTCGTGCGGGTCACCAGGGGGCGGCCGTCGTCGCCGATGCCGCCGATCGACTCGGTCACCCAGGTCGGGTCGCCGGAGAAGAGCTGGTCGTACTCGGGAGTGCGCAGGAACCGGACGATCCGCAGCTTGATCACGAAGTCGTCGACCAGTTCCTGGGCGCGTTCCTCGGTGATCCGGCCTTCGGCCAGGTCGCGTTCGAGGTAGACGTCCAGGAACGTCGAGGTGCGGCCCAGCGACATCGCCGCGCCGTTCTGCTCCTTGACCGCCGCCAGGTAGGCGAAGTAGAGCCACTGCACGGCCTCGTGGGCGGTGGTGGCCGGGCCGCCGATGTCGTGGCCGTAGGAGGCGGCCATCGCGCGCAGCTCGTGCAGGGCGCGGATCTGTTCGTTCAGTTCCTCCCGGTCGCGGATCACCGCGTCGGTGGAGAAGGCGTCGTCCAGCGCGCCGAGTTCGGCCTTCTTGGCCTCGACGAGCCGGTCGACCCCGTACAGGGCGACGCGGCGGTAGTCGCCGATGATGCGGCCTCTGCCGTAGGCGTCGGGCAGGCCGGTGATCAGGCCGGCGCGGCGGGCGGCCCGGATCTCGGGGGTGTAGGCGTCGAAGACGCCGTCGTTGTGGGTCTTCCGGTATTTGGTGAAGATCTCCTTCACCTTCGGGTCGAGTTCGTAGCCGTAGGCGGCCAGGCCGTTCTCGACCATGCGCAGCCCGCCCTGGGGCATGATCGCCCGCTTGAGCGGCGCGTCGGTCTGCAGTCCCACGATCAGCTCGTTGTCCCGGTCGATGTAGCCGGGAGCGTGTGCGGTGATCGACGAGGGCGTGGCGACGTCGACGTCGTAGATCCCTCGCCGCCGCTCCTCGGGGAGCATCCCGGCGACCGTGTCCCACACGGTCTTCGTCCGGGGGGTGGGCCCGGCGAGGAATCCCTCGTCTCCGGTGTACGGCGTGTAGTTGGCCTGGATGAACGCGCGGACGTCGACGATCGTGCGCCACGTCGTGCCTCGGAACCCTCTCCAGGCCTCGGTGAGCGTCATCACGTACCCCCTCAGATCGATCGGCACCTCTCACTCTCGCGCGTGGCCGGCCGCCGATCACGACCCGGAGGTCACGCCTGACCAGGACCAAAGTCACCTCGATCCTGCGGTCTTCGCCTCTACGCCGGCCGGGACCACAGCCGGACGATCGGCTCGGCTCGACGAAACGGAGGAGAAGACCATGACGAGGATCGGCATCAACGGATTCGGGCGGATCGGCCGGGCTGTGCTGCGGGCAGGTCTTGACCGCGGCCTGGACATCGTGGCCGTCAACGACCTCGCCGACCCCGAGGCGCTGGCCCACCTGCTCAAGCACGACTCCACCCACGGCACCTACGACCGACCGGTGACCTCCACCCCCGGCGGCCTCGTGGTCGGCGGCGTGCGCATACCGGTGACCGGCCACCACCACCCCTCCGGCATCGACTGGCGCGCCTACGGCGTGGACCTGGTCATCGAGGCGACCGGCCGGTTCCGCGCCCGCGCCGACGTGGAGACGCACCTGAAGAACGGCGCGCGGAAGGTGCTGGTGAGCGCACCCGGCAAGGGCATGGACGTCACGATCGTGCCCGGTGTCAACGACGCCGCCTACGACCCGGCCACACACCGGATCATCTCCATGGCGTCCTGCACCACCAACTGCGTGGCGCCGATGGTGAAGGTGCTCGATGACACGTTCGGGCTCGTCAAGGGCTTCATGACCACCGTCCACGCTTACACCGGCGACCAGCGCCTGCTCGACGCGCCCCACAAGGACCCGCGCCGCGCCCGTTCGGCCGCCGTCAACATCATCCCCACCACGACCGGCGCCGCCCGCATGGTCGGCGAGGTCCTGCCCGCGCTGTCCGGACGCCTGGACGGCGTCGCCCTCCGGGTCCCCGTCACCGACGGTTCCCTCACGGACCTGTCGGCCGTCGTGTCCCGCCGGACGACCGTCGAGGAGGTCAACCACGCCTTCGCGCAGGCCGGAGAGGGTCCTCTCGCGGGTGTGCTCCGCTTCAGCACCGCTCCGCTGGTCTCCAGCGACGTGATCGGCGACCCGGCGTCCTGCGTGTTCGACGCTCCGCTCACCCAGGTCGACGGCGACCTGGTGAAGGTCTTCGGCTGGTACGACAACGAGTGGGGCTACGCCAGCCGCCTGGCCGAGACGGCCGGCCGCATCGCCGCCGAATGACGGCGATGACCAGGTCCGGTGCTTTCGCCTCCCTCGGCAGGGACCTTCGTCCCTGGGGAGGCGAGTCCGGGCGGAGTGTCATGGAGGTGACCCCAGGAGGAGCCATGAAAGAAGCCATCGTCGTCGGTGTGGACGGTTCACCGGCCACCGTCGCCGCCATCGAGTGGGCCGCGGACGACGCGGCCCGGACCGGCCTGCCGTTGCGCGTCGTCTTCGCCGTCGACCGGTCCCCGCACGAGATCCCCAAGTTCCCCAACCCCCACCTGGAGGACGCGCTGTCCCGGGGCGCGGTCCGCGTCCTCCAAGAGGCCGAGAGGGCCGCCAAGGCCAGACAGCCCGGGATCACCGTCGTCACCGAGCAGATCGAGGGCCGGCCGGCGGACGTCCTGCGCCGGGCCGCCACCGAGGCGGCGGAGCTGGTCGTCGGCACCCGGGGCATGGGCGGCTTCGCGGGCGCGGTCGTCGGGTCGGTGAGCTCGCACGTCGCCGGGCACGTGCCCGGTCCCGTGGTGGTGGTCCGCCACCTTCCGGGACTGCCCACCGGCGAGATCGTCGTCGGCGTGGACGACTCCCCCGCCGCGCAGCCCGCGCTGGCCTACGCGTTCGAGCAGGCCCGGTCGCGTTACAGCACCCTGCGGGCGGTGCGCGCCTGGATGGAGCCGGTGCACGCGTACGCGCCCGGCATCATCTACGACCTGGAGGAGATCGGCACCGCGCAGCACGCCGTGGTCGCGGGGATCCTCGATCCCTGGCGGGAGCGGTACCCGGAGATCAAGGTCATCGAGGACGTGCGCCTGAGCCATCCCGTCGCGGCCCTGGTGGACGCCTCCGCGGGCGCCGACCTGCTCGTCGTGGGCTCGCACGGCCGGAGCGCGGTCGCCTCGGCGCTGATGGGCTCGGTCAGCCGGGCCGTCCTGCACCACGCCGAGTGCCCGGTCGCCGTCGTCCGGCCCGACGCACCTGTGGAGGGGGCAGAGAATCATGTCCGTTGAGGTCAAAGACGTCATGGGCCGCGTGGCGATCGCCGTGGAGATGGAGGCGGACTTCGCCGAGATCCTGTCCGCCATGCAGCGGTTCAAGGTCGGCGCCGTCGCCGTCGTCGACGCCGACCGCCGCCCCGTCGGAGTCGTGTCGGAGGACGACCTGCTGCTGCGGGAGATCGTCCCCCGGCGCACGTTCGCCTCGTTCGGCCCGGGCAACCGGGCGCGGCAGCGCAAGGAGCGGGCGGTGCGGGCGGCCGAGCTGATGACCTCGCCCGCGATCGTCGTGACGCCGGGGACGTCGGTGAAGTCCGCCGCGCGGCTGATGCACGAGCACCGTGTGAAGCAGCTTCCGGTGATCGACCCGGTCACCGGGCGGGTCTGCGGCACCGTCCACCAGTTCGACCTGCTGCGGGTGTTCCTCCGTCCGGCGGCCGAGCTGGAGGCCGACGTCACGGCCGCCGTCCACGCGGCCGCCGCGAATCCCGAGACGATCACCTGCGATGTCGACAAAGGGATGGTCACCGTCGCCGGAGAGATCGGGGACCTGGAGCTCCGCAGGCTTCTCAGGGAGATCCGGGAGATCGACGGCGTGATCGACGTCGCGGTGGGCGAGATCACGGTGCGCGGCTCCGCTCCGGAAGCCGTCTTCCCCCCTCTGCTCTGAACACGGAACGAAAGGCCGGCCCGGCGATCCACTCGCCGGGCCGGCCTTTCGCGATTGTTCAGAGGCCGGACCAGGTGACCCCGTCGTCCTGTGTCCACGTCATCTCGTTGACGACGTCGACGACGCCGTTGACGCGTTCGACGACACGCGCGACGAGGGCGCCCTCGCTCCTGCGGCGCGTCGACCCGCCGAGCCGGACGATTCCTTCTTCCACGATGACGCGCACGCCGCGGGTGTCGATGCCGAGGCGCCCTCCGAGGACGTCGCCGGCGATCTCCTCCGCCAGTTCGGCGTCCGGGCGGAGGAACGGCTTGATCAGGTCACGCCTGCTGACCATGCCGATCAGCCGACCGGCGTCGTCGACCACGGGCAGCCGCTTGACGTCCTCGCGCTCCATGAGCCGGGCCACGCACCCGCACGAGAAGTCCGGGCCGATGGTCACCGCCGGAGAGGTCATCAACTCGGCCGCCGTGTCACCGTGGGCCGTGCGTCCGGGGTCGCGCCGGTGATTCAGCCGATGACGCAGACGGGCGCGCAGCGGGGGCTGGTAGCCCTCGCGGTAGTACTGCTCGCGGAACTGCTCCTTGCGCAGCAGGTCCTCTTCGGAGATGACGCCGAGCACCCGGCCGTCGTCTCCGACGACCGGGACTCCACTGATCTCGTTCCCGATGATGGTCTCGGCGACCTCCTTGAAGGTCGCGTCCGGATGAACCGTCACAACCTCCTGAGTCATCAGGGTTCGTACGGTGGGTCGCATGTCTCCTCCTGTCAGCGGAGTCTGCGGATGAACGGCGAGGGCGGGCGTCCGGCCGGGGCCAGTCTGATTCGGGCGTCGACGGCGACCGCGCCGCCGGGGGTGACGATCACCGGGTTGAGGTCGAGTTCGGCGACCTCCGGGAGGGCGTCCATGAGCAGGCCCACTCTTCTGACGACCTCTGCCAGCGCCTGGGCGTCGGCCGGGGGCCTGCCGCGGTAGCCGTACAGGACGGGGTGCGAGCGGAGCTCGCGGATCATCCCCTCGGCGGTGGCCGCCGAGAACGGCGGCACCCGGAAGGCGCGGTCGGCGAGCAGGTCGGCGGTGACGCCGCCCATGCCGACCATGACCAGCGGGCCGAAGGCCGGATAGTTGACGCCGCCCACGATGATCTCGGTGCCCTGTTCGACCATCGGCTGGACGACGGCCCCGGTCATCTCGGCGCCGATCGACTCACGCATCGCGGTGAACGCGGCCCTGACCTCCTCCGGTGTGGCCAGGCCGACCCGTACACCGCCGACGTCGCTCTTGTGGACGGGGCCGACGACCTTCAGCACCACCGGGCCGCCCAGGGCGGCCGCCGCCTCGGCCGCCGCGTCGGCGTCGGCCACGCTGATCGTCTGGACGAGCGGGATGCCGAAGTGCCGGAGCAGTCCGTCGAGCGCGTCGGCGTCGAGCCATCCTTCGGGGGCCTGGCCCGACAGCAGCGCCCGGGCGGTGAGGTCGTCGAAGCCGCCTGTCTCCACCTCCTCGGCTGGCGAGTTCCGCCACTTCGTGTAGTCGACCACCCGGGCCAGCGCCTGGACGGCCTGCTCCGGATAGGCGTAACACGGCACCCGGCCGTCGATGAGGCCGTCCTCGCCCAGGACGCAGGCGATGACCGGCTTGACCGCATGGCGGGTGGCCTTCGCGATGGCCTCCTTGGTGGCCGGCGCGCCCGAACCGAAGGGCGGGGTGTAGACGACCAGGACGACGTCCACCTGGTCGTCGGCCAGGGCGCTCTCGATCGCCAGCCCGATGTCGTCGGCGGACGCCTCGGCGCCCAGGTCGACGGGGTTGCCGAGCGCGGCGGAGGGGAACCTGCGCCGCAGTTCGGCACCGGGGGTGAGCGCTGGGACGGCCAGTCCGGCGCGCTCGCAGGTGTCGGCGGTCATGGCCTCCGGGCCGCCCGAGTTGCCGACGATCGCCACCCGTCGACCGGCGGGCAACGGCTGCGTCTCCAGGAGCCGGGCGGTGTCGTACATGTCGCGGATGCTGTCGAGGCGGATCACCCCGGCCGCGCGGACCAGCGCGTCGACGGCGATGTCCGGAGTCGCGGCGGCGGCGGTGTGGGAACGCACGGCCCGGTCACCGGCCTCCGACCGGCCGCTCTTGACCAGCAGGACGGGCTTGCGGCGGCCCACGCGGGCGGCGATCCGGGCGAATCGGCGGGGGTTGCCGAACGACTCCAGGTAGAGGGCGACGACCCGGGTGGCCTCGTCGTCCTCCCAGTACTCCAACAGGTCGTTGCCGCTGACGTCGGCCTTGTTGCCGACCGACACGAACGAGGAGATCGGCAACCGGTCGAGCAGCACCGCGCCGACCGCCCCCGACTGGGACAGCACCGCGACACCGCCCGGTTCCGGCGTGCCGCGCAGGAAGCTGGCGTTCAGGTGGGCGGCGGTGTTGACGATGCCCAGGCAGTTGGGGCCGATCAGGCGCATCCCCGCCGTGCGGCAGATCGTCAGGAGTTCGCGTTCGGCGTCCTTGCCGCCATGCTCGGCGAACCCGGCCGACAGGACCACCAGGCCGCGCACCCCCGTCGCCGCGCAGTCGCGGGCCACGTCCGGGACCGCCTTCGCGGGGACCGCCACCACGACGACGTCGACCCGCTCGGGCAGCATGGCCAGGGAGGGGTAGGCCGGCCAACCGGCGATCTCGTCGGCGTGCGGGTTGACGGGGTAGATCGTGCCGGGGAATCCGCCGTCTATCAGGTTGCGCAGAACCTTGTGCCCCACCGAGCCGGGATCGCGGCCGGCCCCGACGACAGCCACGGCGCGTGGTTCCAGCACCCGTCGCAGCGAGGCGCGTTCGGCCTCGTGATCGCGGGCCGCGATGGTCCCGGCCAGGCGACTTCCCGCGGTGAGCGCCACGATCACGCGGGTGTCCGGGCCACTGCGGGTGATCTCGACCGGCAGGCCCACGTGGGAGAGCACGTCGAGCATGACCTTGTTCTCGGTCAGGACGTCGGCGACGAAGCGGGTCACCCCCTCGGCCGCGGCGGCGAGGGCCAGGTGCTCGATGAGCAGCGTGCCCAGGCCGGTGCCGTGCAGGGCGTCGTCCACGAGGACGCCGAGGTCGGCGGCGCCGTCCGCGTCCGGGATGTACTCGGCGACGGCGGCGAGCCGTCCCGCCACCAAGGCGACCAGCACACGGCCGTGATGGCCGGGCCGGGCGATCGCGTCCATGTACGCGTGCGCCGTCGCCCGGCCTCCGGTGAAGAACCGCAGGTACGCGGATTTCTCGGAGACGCGTTCCACCAGTTCGTGCAGTTCCGGCACGTCGCCGGGGCCAAGCGGACGTATGTGGGCGATGCCGCCGTCGCGCAGCAGGACGTCGCATTCATCGGACATGGTGGATCTCCAGTTCAGTCACGGGACGGCGGGGCGCGCGCGGCACGGGCGGGCCGAAGCCGAACCTGATGATCATTTGTGGATGCCCGCGCCGGTGGCGGGGGTCGGTGTGGCCGCGCATGTCGCGCAGGTCGAGCGGCTGGTTCAGGAAGGACGTGGACAGCCCGGCGGCGGTGGCGACGAGGAGCACCCGTTCGAGGGCCTGCCCGGCGCGCAGCCAGTCGACCGGCCCGTCACCGGGCGTGGTGAGGACGGCGATCCGCGGACGCGCCTCGAACGTGGCCGACCGGTACCGCCGGCCGAGGTTGCGGGTCACGGGCGGGTCGCCGTCCGGGCCGGGGCCGCGAACGTAGTCGGGCACCGCCCACCGGGTGAGCTCCGCCTGATAGTCGCCGTCGCGGCCCAGTTCGTCCTCCGCGATGGCCACATATTCGAGCAGCTCATGAACCCCGGTGCGGTCGAGGACGACCAGGCAGGCGCCCTCCCGGCTGGCGGCGATCTTCATATCGCCGATGATCCCGGCGGGCACGGCCCGATCGTCGTAGGGCTCGCGGTTGGTCCTGCGGGCGGGGATGGCGGCGTACAGACGGCGCTCGGCGGGGAGGGGCGCCTCGGTCTCCTTGAGGCGCACGGCGGCCAGCAGGCCGGGTTCGGGCATCAGCCACACCAGCGGGTGGTGACCCGTCTGCCGGACGGCCAGCCGGAGGTTGAGCAGGGCGGCACCGCAGCTCACGTGCAGCGACCTGGCGCGGGGGTCCCCCACCGTCAGCCGGCGATCCGGGTCGGCGGACAGCTCGACGTACTCGCGGCGCACGACCCGGAACCGCCACGGCTGGGTGTTCTGCACCGACGGCGCCTCTCCGGCTGCGATCAGGAGCCGGCGTGTCCCAAGATCGGTGGCGAGCGGAGTGATCATGGCAAAGCCTCCTTAACGGGCTCTGCCTCCAGGTTCTCGCCCGCCGTCCCGCCTGCCGCAGGGCCGGAGGGCTCTGCGGTCAGGGACTTTGGTCCACCGATGCACTTGGTGCCACAATTCGGAAATGACCACGGGGGGAACGCATCCTCTGATTCCGAGCATGCGCCTGGACGAGCTGCTCGCCGAGCTCCAATCACGCCTGGAGGCGGTGCTCGCCACCCGCGACCGGGTCCACACACTCCTGGAAGCCGTCGTCCTGGTCGGCAGCGACCTCCAGCTCGAGACGGTGCTCCGGCGCATCGTCGAGACCGCGACCCAACTGGTGGACGCCAGCTACGGCGCCCTCGGCGTGATCGGCGAGGAGAACACCCTGCTGGAGTTCATCCCGGTCGGCCTCAGCGAGGAGGAGATCGCCCGGATCGAACACTGGCCCCACGGTCTCGGCCTGCTCGGACTGCTGATCAAAGAGCCCCGGCCACTGCGGATGTCCCGAATCTCCGACCATCCCGAGTCGTACGGGTTTCCCCCCGGCCACCCGCCGATGGGTTCCTTTCTCGGCGTCCCCCTGAGACTCCGTGAGGAGGTCTTCGGCAACCTCTACCTCACCGAGAAACGCGGCGGAGCCGACTTCGACGAAGAGGACGAGGCCGTCGTCATCGCCCTCGCCACGGCCGCCGGCGTGGCCATCGAGAACGCCCGCCTCTACGGCGAGACCCACCGCCGGGAGATCTGGTTGCAGGCCAGCTCCGAGGTCACGACAAGCCTGCTGTCCGGCGCGGACGTCGGCGACGTGCTCAACCAGGTGGCCCGGAACGTCCGGGACATGGCGGACGCCGACGTCGCCTCGATCCTCTTCCCCATCGACGACGGCCGGGCGCTGCGCGTGCTGATCTCCGAAGGCGCCGAAAGCCTGCTGGGCACCGAGATCGGCATCGACGGGACGCTGGCCGGCCAGGCCTACCGGACCGGCGAGCCGGTCACGGTCCGCGACCTGGCCGCGACCGACTACGAGACCTTCGACAGCCTGCCGATCGGTCCCGCCACCGCCGTCCCGCTGGGCGCGGCCGGATCGATCAGGGGCGTGCTGACCTTCGGCAAACGGCCAGGGCGCGTTCCGTTCGCCCCCTCGACGGTGCGCATGCTGCACTCCTTCGCCGGCCAGGCCGCCATCGCGCTTGAGCTGGCCGAAGCGAGGAGAGACGCCGAGCGCCTGGGCTTGCTGGAAGACCGCGACCGCATTGCCAAAGACCTGCACGACGTGGTCATCCAGCGGCTGTTCGCGGTGGCGATGACCCTGATGAGCACCATCCGGCTGGTCGACCGGCCCGAAGGGGCCTCCCGCGTCCAGCACGCCATCGACGAGCTCGACGCCACGATCCGCCAGATCCGGGCCACGATCTTCGCGCTCCAGGGGCCGCTCGGGCCGGGCGGCTCGGGTCTGCGCGCGCAGATCGTCGATCTCGTCGAGGGAACCCGAGGGCACCTGGGGTTCCTTCCGGGACTGCGGCTGGAGGGGCCGCTCGACAACGCCGTCCCGGAACCCGTCGCCGAACACCTGCTCGCCGTTCTCAGAGAGGCGCTGTCGAACCTCGTCCGACACGCGAAGGCGACCCGGGCCCAGGTCACGGCGGAGGTCGGCGGCGGGAACATCACGCTGACGGTGGAGGACAACGGTGTCGGCCTGTCCCCGGACGGCCGCAGGAGCGGGCTGCGCAACCTGGACGACCGGGCCGACCAGCTGGGCGGCACGTTCGAGGCGGGTCCGGGCGCACTCGGTGGGACGCTGCTGCGCTGGAGCGTCCCGACCGGCTGACAGAGCCGTCAGTCGTGCCGGTCGGCCTGGAGGCGCGCGGCCAGGGCGGCCACCTGGGTGCGGCGCTGCATGCTGAGCTTGGTGAGCAGGGTGGACACGTAGTTCTTCACCGTCTTCTCGGCCAGGAACATGTGCTCGCCGATCTGGCGGTTGGTCAGCCCCTCGCCGATGTACTCCAGGATGCGGCGCTCCTGGTCGGTCAGCGCGGCCAGGGGATCCTTGCGCGCCGCGTCGTCGCGCAGCCGGTGCAGCATCGCGGCGGTGGTCTGGGGATCCAGCAGCGACTGCCCGGCCGCCACCGTGCGCACGGCCCCCACCAGGTCGGACCCGTGGATCTGCTTGAGGACGTAACCCGACGCGCCTGCCATGACCGCCTGGAACAGCGCCTCGTCATCGGCGTACGAAGTCAGCATGAGGCACGCCAGACCGGGCACCCGGTTGCGCACCTCGCGGCAGATCTCCACGCCGTTGCCGTCGGGCAGCCGCATGTCGAGCACCGCGACATCGGGGCGCAGGGCGGGGATGCGCGCGATCGCCGACTCCGCGGTGCCGGCCTCGCCGATCACCTCGATGTCGTCCTCGCTGTCCAGGAGCGCGGCGACACCGCGCCGGACGACCTCGTGATCATCGACAAGAAAAACCCGAATCATGCCGCCAATTTACTTTTACCGGACATAACGCAACAGGGACCAAGGTCCTGCCGTGCGAGGACCGAGTCCCCTGGGGACGGCCACATCCGGCCCTCCACGCTCCCACCATGGACGTCCTCGACCTCTCACGCTGGCAGTTCGGCATCACGACCGTCTACCACTTCCTGTTCGTCCCGCTCACCATCGGCCTGTCGGTGCTGGTCGCGAGTCTGCAGACCGCCTGGTACCGCACCGGGAAACCCGGATACCTGAGGCTGACCCACTTCTGGGGCAAGCTCTTTCTGATCAACTTCGCGATGGGCGTGGTCACCGGCATCGTGCAGGAGTTCCAGTTCGGGATGAACTGGAGCGCCTATTCGCGCTTCGTCGGTGACGTGTTCGGCGCGCCGCTGGCCATGGAGGGGCTGATCGCCTTCTTCATGGAGTCCACGTTCCTCGGGCTGTGGATCTTCGGTTGGGACCGGCTGCCGCGCCGGGTCCATCTGGCCACCATCTGGCTGGCCTCCATCGGCACGGTCATCTCGGCGTACTTCATCCTCGCGGCCAACTCCTGGATGCAGCATCCGGTGGGATACCGGCTCAACCCCGTGAGCGGACGGGCCGAGCTGACCGACATCGGCGCGGTGCTGACCAACTCCACCACGCTGGTCACCTTCCCCCATGTGATCTTCGGGGCGTTCGCCACGGCCGCGGCGTTCATGGCCGGTATCAGCGTCTGGCAGATCGCCCGTGACCGGGACGCGGCCATCTTCCGCACCTCCGCGAGGCTGGCCATGTCGGTCGGCCTGGTCGCGGCTCTCGGGGTGGCGGTGTCGGGCCACGTGCAGGCCCAGATCATGACCGAGCAGCAGCCGATGAAGATGGCGGCGGCCGAAGCCCTCTGGGAGGACGAGACCTCGGCCGGGTTCTCGTTGTTCGCGATCGGTGACGTCGAGAACGGCCGCAACTCCGTCAACGTCCAGGTGCCCAACGGACTCAGCCTGCTGGCCACCAACAGCCTTGACGGCGCCGTCGAAGGCATCAACGACGTGCAGAAACGCTACGAGGCCACCTACGGCCCCGGCGACTACAAGCCGGTCGTCGGAATCGCCTACTGGTCGTTCCGCCTGATGATCGGCTTCGGCGCGCTGGCCGCGCTGCTCGCCCTGGCCGGACTCTGGCTGATGCGTCGCGGGCGCTTCCCCGGCGGTCCCTGGTTCACCCGGATCGCCCTGCTCGGCATCGGGCTGCCGTTCCTGGCCAACTCCCTCGGCTGGATCTTCACCGAGATGGGCCGCCAGCCGTGGACCGTCTTCGGCGTGATGCGCACCGCCGCCGCCGTCTCCCCGGGCGCGAACGTGCCAGAGGTGGCCCTCACGTTGGTCGGTTTCACTCTCGTGTACGCCGTCCTCGCCGCCGTCGAGATCCGGCTGCTGATCAAGTTCACCCGACTCGGGCCCGACCCCGAGTCCGGCACCGAAACCGTCCCGGCCGCGCCGGCTCTCTCCTACTAGAAGGCCCCCATGGAACTCACCACCATCTGGTTCATCCTGATCGCGGTCCTGTGGACCGGTTACTTCGTCCTGGAGGGCTTCGACTTCGGGGTCGGTGTGCTGCTGCCGTACGTGTCGCGCGACGAGGCCGATCGCAGGCTGGTCGTGGCCTCGATCGGACCTGTCTGGGACGGCAACGAGGTGTGGCTGCTGGTCGCGGGCGGCGCGACGTTCGCCGCGTTCCCAGAGTGGTATGCCACCCTGTTCAGCGGCTTCTACCTGCCGCTGTTCCTCATCCTGCTGGCCCTGATCGCCCGCGGGATCGCCCTGGAGTATCGCAACAAGAGCGATTCCACCCGGGGCTGGGACCGCACCTTCTTCTGGGGCTCCCTCGCCCCCGCATTTCTGTGGGGCGTCGCCTTCGCCAACATCGTGCGAGGCGTCCCCCTGGATGCCCGGCACGAGTTCACCGGGAATCTGCTCACCCTGCTCAGCCCCTACGCCCTGCTCGGCGGGGTGACCACGCTCGCGCTGTTCACCTTCCACGGGGCTCTGTTCCTCACCCTGCGCACAAACGGCGAACTGCGCCAGACCTCCGCTCGTATCGGACGGCAGGCCGGGCTGGCCGCCTTCCTGGCAGGAGGGCTGTTCCTGCTGCTCACGCAGCTGAACGACCCGAAACCAGCCACCTGGGTCACCACCGTCGTGGCGGCGGCCGGCATCGCCGCCGCATTGGCGCTCATCGGGCGGCGTGACGGCTGGGCGTTCACGGCCAACACCGTCGCCATCGTCGCGATCACCGCCACGCTGTTCGGCGGCCTGTGGCCCGACGTCATGCCCGCGCTCGACCCGGCCAACAGCCTGACCGTGACGAACGCGAGCTCCACCCCGTACACCCTGAGCGTGATGACCTGGGTGGCGGCGATCTTCACCCCGGTCGTGCTGGCCTACCAGGCGTGGACCTACTGGGTGTTCCGCCGGCGACTGACCGCGCCCAGGGACGAAAGTCCCGTCAGACAGGGGTCTTGAGGACCACGGCGGGGAGTCTTCCAGCCCTGAGCACGGCCCCCGGAAAACGGTGTCATTGAAGTATCACAAGGCGACAGAAAATCCCCTGAAAGGGGCCGACGATGGCCACCACGCACGGACGCCGCATCTTCCACACGACCCCCCTCACCCCCCAGGCGGCCACCCCCGCTCCGCGCATCGCGGACCAGGTCTGGGCCGTCGCCCGCATCGCCCTCGGCTGGATCTTCCTGTGGGCCTTCCTCGACAAGCTGTTCGGATTCGGCTTCGCCACCCCCGCCGCCAAGGCGTGGATCAACGGCGGCACCCCGACCACCGGCTTCCTGAAGGGCGCCGCCGAAGGCCCCCTCGGCGGGTTCTACAACGCGCTCGCCGGCCACGCCCTGGTCGACTGGCTGTTCATGCTCGGCCTCCTCGGCATCGGCGCCGCCCTGATCGCCGGCATCGGCCTGCGGGTCGCCGCCGGGGCGGGCACCCTGATGATGGTCATGATGTGGGGCGCGGAACTGCCTCTCCAGACCAACCCCTTCATGGACGACCACATCGTCTACGCCGTCGTCCTCATCGGCCTGGCCGCCGCCGCGGCCGGCGACACCTGGGGCCTGGGCCGCTGGTGGGCCCGCCTCCCCATCGTCCAGAAGTACCCGATCCTCAAGTAGCAGCCCACGCATCGCGACGACGCCCCCCGGTTCTCGGAGGGGCGTCGTCGCGTTTCCAACGGCCCTTCCCTACGGGACCTTGGTCCCTGGGATGGCCACGGCGCAGAAAGGACGATCGAAGCATGGACACGCTGGAGAAAGTCGACGCCTACTGGCGGGCCGCCAACTACCTCTCGGTCGGCCAGATCTACCTGCTGGACAACCCCCTGCTGACCGAGCCCCTCACGGCCGCGCACATCAAGCCGCGCCTGCTCGGCCACTGGGGCACCACCCCCGGGCTCAACTTCGTCTTCGCCCACCTGAACCGTGTCATCACCGAACGCGGCCAGGACATGATCTACATCGCCGGGCCGGGCCACGGCGGACCCGCCGCCGTCGCGCACGCCTGGCTGGAGGGCTCCTACAGCGAGACCTACCCGGACGTCTCCCAGGACGCCGCCGGGATGCGCCGCCTGTTCCGCCAGTTCAGCTTTCCGGGCGGCATCCCCAGCCACGTGGCGCCGGAGACCCCTGGCTCCATCCACGAGGGCGGCGAACTCGGCTACTCGCTCGCGCACGCCTACGGCGCGGCCTTCGACAACCCCGGCCTCGTGGTCGCCTGTGTCATCGGCGACGGCGAGGCGGAGACCGGGCCGCTGGCGGCGAGCTGGCACTCGAACAAGTTCACCGACCCCGAGCGCGACGGCGCCGTCCTGCCGATCCTCCACCTGAACGGCTACAAGATCGCCAACCCGACCGTACTGTCCCGGATTCCCGCCGAAGAGCTGACCAAGCTCATGGAGGGCTACGGCTACCGTCCATACACCGTCGAGGGCGAGGACCCGGCGGCCATGCACAAGCTGATGGCCGACACCCTGGACGCCGTCTTCGACGACATCGCGGCGGGACTCCAGCCGATGATCATCCTGCGTACCCCCAAGGGGTGGACCGGCCCCAAGGAGGTCGACGGCGTACCAGTCGAAGGAACATGGCGCTCCCACCAGGTGCCGCTGGCCTCGGTCCGGGAGAACCCCGCCCACCTCGCGATGCTGGAGCAGTGGATGCGGTCGTACCGCCCGGAAGAACTGTTCGGCGCCGACGGCCGTCCCGTCCCGGAGATCCTCGGCACGGTGCCGTCCGGCGACCTGCGCATGAGCGCGAGCCCCCATGCCAACGGCGGAAAACTGCTCCGCCCGCTTGTCCTGCCCGACTTCCGCGACTACGCGGTGGACGTGCCCTCACCCGGCACGGCCACCACCGAGCCGACCCGCGTCCTGGGCGGATTCCTGCGGGACGTGATGGCCGCCAACGAGGCCAACTTCCGGATCATGGGCCCCGACGAGACCGACTCCAACCGCCTGTCGGCCGTCTTCGACACCACCGACCGGGCGTGGAACGCGCAGATCCTCCCCACCGACCAGCACCTCGCACGCGGCGGCCGGGTCATGGAGGTGCTGTCGGAGCACCTGTGCCAGGGCTGGCTGGAGGGCTACCTCCTCACCGGCAGGCACGGCCTGTTCAACTGCTACGAGGCCTTCATCCACATCATCGACGCGATGTTCAACCAGCACGCCAAGTGGCTGTCCACCACCCGGAAGATCCCCTGGCGCCGCCCCGTCGCCTCGCTCAACTACCTGCTGTCCTCCCACGTCTGGCGGCAGGACCACAACGGCTTCAGCCACCAGGACCCCGGATTCCTCGACGTCGTCGTCAACAAGAAAGCCGAAGTGGTCCGCGTGTACCTGCCACCAGACGCCAACACCCTGCTGTCGGTCGCCGACCACTGCCTCCGCTCGCGCGACTACGTCAACGTGATCGTCGCCGGGAAGCAGCCCGTCCTGGACCTGTTCGGCCCCGACGAGGCGATCACCCACTGCACCCGCGGCCTCGGCATCATCGACTGGGCCTCCACCGACGCCGGCGAGGAGCCCGACGTGGTGCTGGCCTGCGCGGGTGATGTCCCGACACTGGAGACCCTCGCCGCCGCCGCGCTGCTGCGTGAACACCTGCCGAGCCTGCGGGTCCGCGTCGTCAACGTGGTCGACCTGATGCGCCTCCAGCCGTCGGCCGAACACCCGCACGGGATGCCCGACGCCGAGTTCGACGCCCTGTTCACCACCGACAGGCCGGTCATCTTCAACTTCCACGGCTACCCCTGGCTGATCCACCGCCTCACCTACCGCCGGACCGGCCACCCCAACATCCACGTGCGCGGCTACAAGGAGGAGGGCACCACGACCACCCCCTTCGACATGGCCATGCTCAACGACATCGACCGTTACCACCTGGTCATGGACGTCGTCGACCGCGTCCCCGGCCTGGGCGCCACACAGGCGCACCTGCGCCAGCGGATGAGCGACGCCCGGCTGCGCGCCCGCGCGTACACCCGCGAACACGGCGAGGACCTCCCGGAAGTCCGTGACTGGACATGGTCCCATTGAGAGATCACGACCGCGGCAGAAGGAGAAGACCATGATCGTCGTTGGGGTGGACGGAATGCGTCCTGGAGTCCTCGCGGCCGAGTGGGCCGCCAGGGAGGCGGTGCTTCGCGGCCTTCCGCTGAACGTCGTGAACGTCGTCCCCGCCTGGTGCCTCCTGGGTGACCTCACCGGCGCGATCGCCGGGGTCGGCGCATGGATGCGCAACGGCGGCGAGGCCGCCCTGGCCGAGGCGGCGGCCGCCGCCCGGCGCGCGGCGGAGAAGGCGGCCGTCGAGACCTCCCTGCTGGGTGGCGATCCCCGGCACGAGCTCATCGAGCTCTCGAAGGAGGCCGACCTCCTCGTCGTCGGCGATTCCGGCATGGGTTCCCTGCGGGGCCTCCTGATCGGGTCCGTCGCCCTGGGCGTGGCCGGGCACGCCTACTGCGACGTGGTCGTGGTGCGCGGCTCGGCGACCACGTCGCAGGCTGAGGTCGTCGTCGGCGTCGACGGGTCGGACGCCCAGGCCGGCGTGCTCGACTTCGCCTTCCGGGAAGCCGCCGCGCGCGACGCCGCCCTGCGTGCCGTCCTGGCCTGGAACTGGCGGGACGTCCTCGGTGCCGGCACCCTCGGCGACGAACCGGAAGACGGCAGGCGGGCCCTGGCGGAGGCCATGGCCGGTCGTCGGGAACTCTTTCCGGACGTCCGAGTGTCGATGGAGGTCGTCGAAGGGCACCCGGTCGACGTCCTGCGCCAGGCCGCCGCCCAGGCCGAACTCCTGGTGGTCGGATCACGCGGACACGGCGCTCTGGCCGGGATGGTCCTGGGGTCGGTCAGCCAGGCCCTGCTGCACGTCGCCCCCTGCCCCCTCGCCGTCGTACGCACGCGACGATGAAGACACGAGGTTTCGAACACCATGGGCTCTCCACCCGTGAGGCGGCGGTCCTGCTGAAGCGGGAAGGCCCCAACTTGCCGCCGCAGCAGCCCCCGACACCCTTGTGGCGGCGGATCGCCAGGCAGATGAAGGACCCGCTGATCCTCGTCCTGCTCGTGGCCGCCGCCCTGACCGCCGCCACCCGGGACTGGGCCGACATGAGCGTGATCCTGCTGGTGGTCGTGGTCAACACCACCGTCGGAGTCGTCCAGGAGGTACGCGCCGACCGGGCCATCACCGCCCTCTCGCGGCTCACCGCCCCATCCGCCCGGGTGGTCAGAGACGGCGCCCAGGCTCCGGTCCCGGCGGCCGAGGTGGTGCGGGGCGACCTGCTGGTGCTGGCCGAGGGGGACGTGATCCCCGCCGACGCGGTAGTGGTGGAGTCGGCCGGGCTGCTGGTGGACGAGTCGGCCCTGACCGGGGAGTCCGTGTCGATCGACAAGGGCGACGGCGACCCCCTGTCGGCGGGGACCATGGTGGTGCGGGGGCGGGGCCAGGCCGAGGTGACGGCGGTCGGGGCCGCGAGCGCCGTCGGCCGCATCGCCTCGATGATGGGCGAGAAGGCGGCGCTGACGCCGCTCCAACGCCGGCTGGCAGGCGTCGGACGCGTGCTCGCCGCGGTCGCGGTGGCACTGTGCGCGCTGGTGCTGGCCCTGGGCCTGCTCCGGGGGCAGCCGGTGGAATTGATGGTGGTGACCGCGATCAGCCTCGTCGTCGCCGCCGTACCCGAATCCCTGCCGGCCGTGGTCACACTGAGCCTCGCGCTGGGCGCCCGGCGGATGACCACGCGGTCGGCGCTGGTGCGCCGCCTGCACGCGGTGGAGACCCTGGGCTCGGTGACCCTGCTGGCCACCGACAAGACCGGCACCCTCACCGAGGGCCGGATGGTCGTCCGCCAGATGTGGACCCCCGCCGGAGAAGCGCTGCTCACCGGCTCCGGCTACGCCCCGGAAGGCGAGATCCGCCCCTCCCCCGGCACGACCGCCGCCGACTTCACCGACCTGGCGACCGCGGCGGCCCTGTGCAACGACGCCACGCTCGTCCGCGACGCCGATGGCAGATGGGAGGCGCTGGGCGACCCGACCGAGGCCGCCCTGCTGGCCGCCGCCGCCAAACTGGGCCTGGACCATGCCGAGCTCCGGCGCCGGTTCCCGAGGGTCGGCGAACTGCCCTTCGACAGCGACCGCAAGCGCATGACCACCGCACACCGACTGCCCGACGGCCGGACCCGGGTGATCTGCAAAGGCGCCCCCGAAGTGCTGCTCCATCCCCCGCTGCTCGGCGACGCGCCGGAGTCGCTGGAACGCGCGGCCGCGGAGGCCGACCGGCTCGCCCGCGCGGGCTACCGGGTGCTGGCGGTCGCGCGGGCCGACCTCGACGGAACGCCTGCGCGCGTCGAGGAGCGCGGCCTGCGCCTGATCGGCCTGGTGGCGATGCTCGACCCGCCGAGGCGGGAGGCCGCCACCGCCGTGACCGCCTGCCGCAGGGCCGGGATCCGGCCCCTGCTGATCACCGGCGACCACCCGGGAACCGCCCGCGCCATCGCCGTGGAACTGGGCATCGTCGACCACGACGGCCTGGTCGCCGACTGCCGCGAGAAAGACGCCCACCGGCAGGACGCCACCGTCTACGCCCGCGCCACCCCCGCCCAGAAACTGGACATCATCCGGCGCCTGCGCGACCGCGGCGAGGTGCTGGCCATGACGGGCGATGGGGTCAACGACGGTCCCGCCCTGCGGCAGGCCGACATCGGGGTGGCCATGGGCCTCCGGGGCACCGAGGTCGCCCGTCAGGCCGCCGACCTGGTACTCGCCGACGACAACCTGACCACCGTGGTCGCCGCCGTCCAGGAGGGCAGGCGCGTCTACGCCAACATCCGCCGTTTCCTCGTGTACGGCCTGTCCGGCGGGGCCGCGGAGATCGCCGTGATGCTGCTGGGCCCCTTCCTCGGCCTGCCGCTGCCGCTGCTGCCCGCCCAGATCCTGTGGATCAACCTGCTCACCCACGGGCTGCCCGGCGTGGCCCTGGGCGGCGAGCCCGCCACGCCCGGATCCATGGACGCCCCGCCGCGCCCTCCGAGGGAGAGCATCCTCGGGGCGGGCCTGTGGCAGCGCGTGGTCCGCATCGCCGCGGTGCTCACCGCCGTGACACTCGGCGTCGCGGTCTGGGCTGCCCACACCGGCCGCCCCTGGCAGAGCATGGCCTTCCTGGCCCTGGGCACGGCACAGCTCGGCGTCGCCCTCGGCTCACGCACCCGGCCCGGCACCCGGGCCAACCCGCTGCTGCCGATCGCCGTCGCGGGCGCGCTCGCGCTCCAGCTGGCCGGGCTGTACCTCCCACCCCTGCGCGACCTTCTGGGCACCCGGCCACTGGCCGCCGGTGACCTGGTGATCGTGCTGGCGGTATCGGTGCTGGGCTACGCCGCGGTGCGACTCGACCGGGTCGTTCATCCCGGGCACCGACGGAGGTCCGCCCCCCTCGGGACCTTCGGCCCAGGCGCCGCTCCCCCACCGCGGGGTGCAATGGAGACGGATCAGAGCCTGTCCCAGGAGGGAAAGCCATGACCAGCCTGAATGCCCTCACCGCACAGGACGTCATGACCCGTGTGGTCGTCACGGTCGCCCCGGACGAGTCGCCGCTCATGGCTTGGGAGCTGATGCGTCGGACCGGCGTCCATCACATTCCGGTCATCAGCGCCGGCCGACGCCTGCACGGTCTGCTGTCGACGCAAGACCTCACCGACAGTTGCACGGGCACACTGGCCGATGTCTCCCGTCGCCAGGTCGGCGATCTCGTGAAGTCGGAGCGCACACCACGGGTCAGGCTGGACCGTCCGCTCGACGCCGTGGCCGAGACGATGCTCGACTCGGCCCGGGACGCTGTTCCCGTAGTGGACGAGCACGGCCGGGTGGTCGGCGTCATCACCGCCGTCGATGTGCTGCGCGCGGTCGCCGGCCGGATCACCTCCGAGCCGCGGCATGAGCCCGGTGATGTGCATCCCGCGCTCTTCCGGCTGCAGCCCGTCCTCTAGGTTCCGACCCAATCGCGGAACATATGGGGCAGTAGAATGACATTAATTCTGCCTACTCCCTTTGATAAATCATTTCCGAAATGGAGCACATGATGGCGGGCAAGCAGAATCCCGAGGCCGGCACGCTGGAAACGCTGAACGAGCAGGAGTGCCTGCAACTGATCGGCGCCGGCGGAATCGGCCGAGTGGCCTTCGGAGGCGCGCCGGGCCCCACCATTTTTCCGGTGAATTACCGGTTGCTGAACGGCGAGATCGTCTTCCGGATCCGTGAGGGCGGAACCATGGACGAGAGCCTGCGGTCCGGCATCGAAGACCTGGAGATCAAAATCGCCTTCCAGGTCGACCACATCGACGAGACCAACCATGAGGGCTGGAGCGTCCTCATCCAGGGCCCCGCCCACCACGTCCCGGAAAGCGACATCAAGGCGAACGTGGACTCCTGGGCGGGAGACGACCGCAACCACTACATCCGCATCGCCCCGCAACGTGTGACCGGCCGACGGATCAACCGGCTCTGATCATGGAATCGCCAGGTCGGCGGCGGTGGCCGCCGGCCTGGCCGAGTCTCACCGGTCGCGTTCCTCGGAGAGGACCTCCGACAACGGGCGCCTGACTCCGCGGGTCGTTTCATTCGGGTAGCCCAGACGGATCACCATCTGCGGAAACTCTTTGGAGCAGATCTCCGTCCGGATGAAATCACGAAGATTCGGATACTCCAGCAGTTGTGTGTGGAAGGCCGCGCTGATCCCGTGGACGGCGGCGTGCAGCAGCACACTCTGCAGGGCCTGTCCGGTGTGCAGCCAGTCCGTCCGCTCGTCTCCCGGAGTGGTGAGCAAGGCCACCACCCCCACCTCCGCCCCCGCGGCCTCGTCGGCATCGCCGCCCCAGCCCTGCCCCCGGCTGTAATCGCGTTGAGGGAATCGGGGCTGTTCCTGGCTTCGTCGCGGGTAGGCGTCGGCGGGCACGCCGTCCCGGCGTTCGCTACCCGGGCGTCGCCCCCAGCGGATCATCTCAAGATCGAAATTCGGATCTCCCGCTTGCGCCTCCTGGGCCACAGAGGTCAGTGCGGCCAGCATCTCCACCGCGGTCTCGGACGTGAGCGCGATCAGCCGGCAACTCTCCTGGGCGGCCTCCGTCACGAGCGATCCCAGCACGCCCTCCGGTATCGGCCGATCGGTGAAGCCTCCTCGGTGCGTCCGGCGACGCGTGATCTCCTGCCGGATGGTCGCGATCTCCTCACCGGCGGGCTCCGAAGGGCCGATCCGTACGGTGGCCACCAGCGACGGACGATCGGGATCGGGCAACATCCGCACGATCGGCGCACGATCCATGGCGCGTATCGCGGTCCTCATGTTGAACAGGGCCGCGCCACAACTGATCAGCAGTTGCCGTCCCTGCGGATCGCTGTAGGGCAGCCGCCGGTCCATGTCTGCGCGGAGGCTGATCTCCTCCCCGGCGATGGCGAACGACCACGGCTGGGTGTTGTGAATCGAGGGCGCCCACGTGGCGGCCTCCACCACGGCTTCGAGTCCTTCGCGCCCGTCGTTTGGTTCGATGAGGGACACCACGTCTGGCTGCCAGACCATCCCGGCGATCTTCCCGCTCGTCGGATCGACCACCGGAACCTGCCGGATCGCGTGGCGATCCATGAGCCGCGTGACCTCCCCGATGGTGGCGTCAGAGGTCACGCTGATGGCCGGAGAGCTCATCAGGTCCTCGGCTGTGAGTGAGCCGCCTCTCACCCCCCGGCCTCCGGAGGCGTCTGCCGCTCGCCGCAGATCACCTTCGGACACGAGACCGATCGGTCGGTCCTCCCGGTCGACGACGGCGACCGCCCTGACCGAATAGTCATCCATCGCGGCCACGATCTCTGCGAGACGGGCACCAGGCCGTACGGCGACTGCGGTCCGACCCATGACTTCCGCGACTTTGATCGGCATGGATCACCCCTAATCCCCTCATCACAGAGAGGCAACAGGCCATGTTGTCTTAGTAGACAACCGTTCCCGCATGCGAGCGCATAGGGCCGAAAGACCTCCAAAAGAAACTTCTGAAATCCTTGACCGCTGAATGGGACCGAGCCTGGCGGAGACGGCCTGGCGGAAATGCTCCCGCTTGTACGGCCGTCATGGCCGCCAGCGACGCGCTGTGGATTGGCAAACGCGGCGTCCTCACCATTGACGGCATCACCGACGTTCCTGACCGTCAGCACCGAAGCCGGCCTGGGCCGTCGGCGGCCACACGAACTACGGCACACCTATGCCACCCGGCTCCGTCAGCAAGGCGCCGACCCCGCCAGATCAAGGAACTCCTCGGCCATGAGTGCCCAGGCAAGAGCGCAAGCCATCAGGCTGAGAAACCCGGAGTCCCGACCCGGGGCCTTGGGATTTGGCGTCGCCGGATCCCGGTTCTTCGGCAACCAGCGGCATCCACGTATGCGTTCAAGAGGACCACTCCCGGGGCGCGGCAAGACGCTGCTCACTGCGCTGCCGCCGTGCATCTGCATCTCCACCGTCCCAGCAGGCATCGCCTCCGACCGCGCCGGCCGCCGTAAGGCCTTCATCTGCACCGCCGCGACGGTCATGGCCGGTGGCCTGCTGATCCCGCTGGCATGGCCGATCTTGGCGGGCTATCTGGTGATGACCGTCGTCATCGCGCTGGCCTTCGGCTGTTTCGAGTCCGTCGACACCGCGCTCATCACCCAGGTCCTGCCCCGCTCCAACTCCTACGCCCAAGACATCGGCGTGCTCAACATCGCCTCCATCGCCCCGCAGATCCTCGCCCCGCCGTGTCCGGAGCGCTCGTCGTGGGGACCGGCTCGTACGCCCGTGCTGTTTCCCACCGGTGCGGCCTTCACCCTGCTGGGAGGACTCAGCGTGCTGCGCGTACGTGGGGTGCGCTGACCGGCCGAACGTTGACGAAACGCTTGGCCGCTCGAACCGCAGGAAGTACCCGGCCGGCCGCCGCCGCAACTTGAAAGGGTCGACCCTCGCTTCGCCCTGTTCCGGAACACGTGCTTCGGAACCGTGGTCTACCCAGTGTCGTCCACGAAGGAGAGGCAACCATGCTGGCAGTGCAGTTCGACCGATTCGGCCCGCCGGACGTGCTGGAGATCGGTGTCGCGCCGGATCCCCGTCCCGGCCGGGGACAGGTGCGCATCAAGGTCAAGGCGGCCGGCGTCTCGCCGGTCGACCTCGCGCTGCCGCACATCCCGGGCGTCGACGCCGCCGGAGTGGTGGACGACCTCATCAAGATCACCGGCAGCGCGGACGGCGTCGTCACCCTGGCCGACTTCGAGGGTCCGTCCAAAGGCGTGCGCCTGTCCATGGGCCGGCTGGGCGGGCAGGCTGGTGGACGTCGCGGTTCGTCGAGCGGGGGCTCTTCCGGGTTTCCGTACGCGAGGTCTTCCCGGCCCACGACGCCACGGCGGCCCATGCGCTGGAGCCCCGCACATACACGGCCCTGACCGTCTGTTCCCGGCTCGTCTCGGGTCGCCAGGTCCAGGCCCGAGCGTCAGCGGCACGTGGACCCGAGCGTGGCCAGTCATGCTGCTCGGCGGCGTTGTCAGTGCTGGTGGCCGCTCTGTGCGGCGGTGGCGGATTGCTGCCGGAACTCTCGGGGGGACAGGCCGTAGGTGCTGCGGAAGGCCTGGCTGAAGTGCTGGAGGTTGGTGAATCCCCATCGGGCCGCGATCGCGGTGACGGTGCGGTCGGCCAGCCAGGGCTCTGCCAGGTCACGTCGGCAATGTTCCAGGCGGCGTTCGCGAATCCAGCCGGCGACGGTGCGTCCTTCAGTGCGGAACAGTTGGTGCAGGTAGCTCACCGAGATGTGGTGGACTGCGGCGATCGCGGCCGGGTTCAGGTCCGCGTCACCCAGGTTCGCCTGGATGAAAGCGTAGATCTGGGCGAGCAGCGCACGCCGCCGGCTGAGCGACGGTACCGTGCTGCGCTCGTCGAGTGCGCCGGCCAGCGCCGCGGTCAGGACGTCCATGGTCAGGGTGGAGATCCGGGTCGCCTCGGCCGGGCTGAGCTTTCCCGGGTCGCGGGTCAGCTCCCGGGCAAGCTGCAGCAGGTACTGCGAGGCCAGTGCACCGATTCCCCGGTCGCCCCGGATACGGACCGCGCCCAGCTTGCGCAGGCCCCGCTCGGGTAACGGCAGCAGCGAGCGCGGGAACTGCACTGACAGCACCTGGCCGCCTGCAGGGTCACTCGACCCGAACCTGGTCAGGTAGGGGTGGGAGCTGTCACGCAGCATCAGGTCCCCCACGCCCAGGTCCGCCTGCCGACCGGCCTGCTCCCCGATGGCGTGACCGCGCACGGTGCAGGTCACGAAGAGGGTTTCCGGGTCCGAGCGGCGGATCAGCCGGGGGGTGCGCTCGATCGTCAGCGCCGGCGCGGTCAGCAGGGTCGCCTGAACGGCTCCGAGCCCGTGGAGCGCGACCTGAGCCTGGAACGCACGTTCCAGATGCGGTTCGCAGCGGGCGTCCAGCGGCATCCACATCTTCGAGCTCATCTCGCGCCAGAAGGCGAACCGCTCCTGCTCCGGGACCTCAGCGAAGCTGACCACGTCCATGGGTCTCCACATCCGAGTATCGTCGCGGACCGACCCAGCATCACCCGGTCACGCTCTCGGCCACAACAGCGAGGGAACCCGGGAACAGCCCGGGTTCCCTCGCTTACCTGCCCTGCTGCCGGGTCAAACCTGCACGCAGGGCAGGCCCACCGAGTGCCAGACCCCGCCGATGCGCGACCAGCCCTCGGCGCACACCTGCCCGCTTCCCTTCCCGGACCAGCGCGAGGTGTCATGGCCGCCGGGCCAGTAGCCGTTCGGCGAACTCCGGCGCGACAGCCCCGGCCCCCAGACGTCCAGGTGCCCGTCGTGGACGGTGTTCCTGAACTCCGCCCAGACCTGATAGCCCGAGCCGGTGTAGGCGGTATAGACGCACACGTTGTGGTTGCAGCCGCTCGCCAGGACCTGGACGGGCGCGGCTGACGCAGCCTGCGCCGCACCCGCCGGGGCCAAGATGGCCGCGGCGGTGAGAAGCCCCAGCGCCATGCGCTTCCTCATGAATCTCCCCTTTCGACTGGCTTGTCACTCAAGGGTGCTGGCCAGGGCCGAGCCTGTCCTTATGGGGGAATGCACACCAGTTCCGTCTGCGTGCACTATCGGCGGTCACACTGCGCGCGGCAGGGCCGTCGTGCGCTCCGGGCCAGAAGAAGGACAGGGCAGAGCCGTGCGACCGGATGCGGCCGCGTGCGAGCCGTCGATCACCGCACGGCTCCGGGACCATGGTGCCGTGGCTGCTGGAACCGGGTACGTCTCGGCCGCTTCACCGCCCCGGACGGCCATCTCGCCAGGCATCTGGCGCCTCTGGCGGTCGAGCTCGCCCGGATCGCGAGCCCTTCCACCTTGTCGCCTGCACACAGCCATCACTGGGGACGACCTGGCCGGTATTCGTTTCGACGTCCGGGAGGGTTCTCCACCTAATCGAAATCGGAAAGCTGATCTGTCGCCTGCGTTCATCGCTTGCCCAAGGAAAGTCGCGCGTCCAGGGATCTCGAACATGTTGCCTTTATTTTTGTGGCCTGTTTCGCCGCCTTCGTGACCAGTGGGCTCTTCTTCGCCTGTTTCAACGGACGAAAGCACTGGATCGCCACGGAACGCGAATGCGTCCGTGAATCCGTTGATCTCGTTCTGGATTCCACGCCGACCGGGGACGAGCGCTTGGCCGTCATCGACGGCGTGATTCTCCACCCGGTTAATCGGGCGGCACATAACCGATTTGGTGCGACTCGAATAGGCCTCATGTGCGCTGGGCTGTTGCTCAGAAATGCACGACCATACCCGTCCATGCGCGCTCGGGGAATCGTGGCCAGTCCGCCGGATGCGGCGGGGGCCGGTTGAGGATCCGTGATCAAGGCGCGCAGCTCGGCCGGTCCGTTCCGCGCTCCACTTGCAGCGTATCTGGTACTCGTCCACACTGCCCGGTCGCCTTCACAGTTTTCCTAGGGCACAGATCAGATTGATTACGTGTGGGAGGGATGCGCCGTACAGAAGATGTTCAACGCCGTTCTCGTCTCCTTGCATGCTCCTGCCGATGTCTTCAAGAAGGGAATATCTGTCGCCACCAATCGGCTGGTATCACACCGGCTATGTGAAGTCCCCCCGTCTATTGGCGAAGCCCGCAATAGGCGTTCGCGCTTCACCCATGGGAAGAAGTCACCTTCTACGGCCCTGAAGCCTGCCTGGAAGTCAAGGTCGTCCCCAGGCAGGGTTCCTGTGGCGCAAGGCCGTCCTCCACGGGTCCGACCGCCACATCGGAAACGGAGCGACGCCCCCTTCCCGGCCCCGTCCGTAATCCCATTTCACCGAAACGAAAAGGCCCATCATGAAAAATTCCTGGAAGACGACTTTCCTCACGGTTCTCATCAGCGCCGGAATGTTCCCCGCCACCGCACACGCCTCGACGCCCTCCGCCGCGGACGGTGGGAACGGGCTCTCGGCGATCAGTTGCGCCGCCGAGAAGAAGTTCAACAAGCTCAACACGTCCGGGACCCTGTGCATCGAGCGCGATGGGTCGAAGGTGCGGCCCGTCGTCCGCTACTTCAACATTTCCGGGAAGTCCCAGGCCTACCGGCCGAAGGTGCTGCGCATCTGGGGCATGGGCGGGCTGGTGGATCAGCCCTGCCTGAACCCCACCGCCGACCCCTGGTGGCTGGTGCTCGCCGCGGCCAAGAGTTCGAGCTGTGTGGGCGACTGGGTCTATGCCGGAGCCTCCCCGTCCTATGTGACCGGAATAGTGAAGGATCTGCGTAGCGATGTGGAGAACTCCTTCACCACTGCCTGGATTTGAGGCGAGGCCGCGCGGCCTGAACGGTCATTCGGCGGGCGGGAGCGAACGAAGGGCCGACTTCAGGCCGGCTCGGCCGTTGATGCCGAGTTTTCGGTAGGCGCTGGACAGGTGGACCTCGACGGTCTTGGCCGAGACGAAGAGCAGGTGGGCGATCGCCCGGTTCGTTCGGCCTTCCGCCGCCATTTCGGCGATGCGCCACTCGCTGGCGGTCAGCTTCACCGCGTCCGTCTGCGGGGCGGAGGGCGCTGCTCCCGTCGCCCTGAGCTCCACCTTCGCCGCGACGGCCAAGGGCGCCAGGCCCGCCGGGGCCGCGACGTCCAAGGCTTCGGTCAGGCGTCGGCGGGCGGCGACTCTGTGGCCCGAGCGCCGCAACGCCGAACCGAGGTCGAACAGGGCCTTCGCGTAGGGAAGCCGGCACTGCGGGGCCGCCGACAGCAGGTCGACCGCTTCTTCGAGTTCGAGGAGCCCTGATGCGCCCGACGCGATGGTTCCGTGCAAGCGCAGTGCCTCCCCCAGCGCGCCGGGAGCTCCCCAGCGCCGGGCCAGGCGCAGCTGCTCCGTCGCGTGTTCCGTCGCCTCGGCCGTCCGTCCCAGCAGGTGCAGGCAACGGGCGGCTTCGCCGCGCCACAGGGTGAACGCAGGGTTGGTCACCCCGGCCCCCGCCCAGTACCGGCCGGCCAGAACCGCCTCCTCAAGGGCGGCGTCCAGGCGTCCGATCCGCCTCAAGAGCCGTGCCCGGCGCTCTTGGAACATGACGGTCGCCGCGTCGGGCGGACCGAAGGACGTCAGGTCGGTCTCGGCCAGGGAGGTCGCGTTCTCCGTCCGCCCTTGCTCCAGCAGGATGTCGATGAGGTAGGCGTTGATCCACACGATGCCGCGCCGGCTCGCGACCGCGGTCATCAGCTGCTGCGCGGTACGCATGTCGGCCTCGGCGGCGGGAAGGTCCGCGCGTTTCAACCGTGTGTAGGCGCGCTGGAGCAAAGCCGGCCCCAGGTCGCGCAGGGAGCCGGATCGTTCGGCCGAACGAATGTAGTCGTCGAGGATGCTCTCGATCTCGGGTGAATCGGCCGCCATCAGGACCAGCCAGCCATGACCGGCCAGCAGCGGCAGCGGGCCGGCCGCGCGCTCGTCACCGGGGCCGCCGTCCCGGCGGTCGGCCACGCTCACGAAGGCCCGCCGGGCGCGCCCGACCGCGCCGGGCTCGCAGACGGTCATGTCGTGAAAGGCGATCGACCACTCCAGCATCCGGCCGCCCACGCTGTCATCGGGTACGACGTGCCAGAGGTGGCGCAGCCCGGTGACCGTCTCGTCGCGGCCGGGAAGCATGTTCGCGATCTGCAACAGACACGCCTGGGCCTGGCGGGCCAGGTCGCCGTCAGGATCGGTCACCTCTTCCAGGGCCTTGCGGTAGAGCGCGGCCCCGCCGGGGACGTCACCGAGCTGCCAGAGCGCATAGCCCCACATGGCGAACATCAGCGCCCGATCAGGCGCGTCGGCGACCGCGGAGGCCTGTTCCAGCAGGACGACAGCGGTACCGAGATCGACGTTCATCGCCGCTGACGCGGCCGCCATGAGCGTCGCCGAGCGGCGCGGGGCCGGAAGCGGTTCCCGCAGGAGCCGTTGCAGATACTCCAGGGCGCTCCCCGGTGAGCCTTCGCGCAGAGCCGCCTGCGCCGCCCGGTCCAGGACCTGCGCCATCCACGGCTCACCGGCGGGCGGGGCGAGCAGCAGGTGCGCGGCGACGCGTTCGTCCGGGGAACCGTGCCGGGCGAGGAGCCGTGCGGCACGGAGATGCCGGTAGTGCCGGTCGCCGACGCCGAGGGAGTCGTAGATCGCCGCGTGGACGAGGGGATGGACGAACCGCAAGCTCGGCCGTCCCGGCGCGGGTCCCTTCTCGAGCTGGAGGATTTCGAGGGCCGCCAGGGTCCGGACGGCCTTCTCGCCGGCCCCGCGCTCCATTCCCGCGACATGGCACGCGTCGGCGAACGGCGCGTCGTCACCGAGCAGAGCGGCCGCGCGCGCGAAATCGGCGATGGGACCGGGCAACGCCGCCATCCTGCGGTCGACCCACCGCTGGACCGCGCGGGCGCCGTCCGTCCGCACCCGGGCCGCGTTGGCGTCGACCGGGGTGGTTCCCTCGGCGATCAGCAGTGACCCGAGTTCATGCAGGAGCAGAGGATTTCCCGCCGTGGCCTGATGACACGCCGCCACGAAGACGTCGTCGGCGGGTCCGAGTCGCTCGCCGATGAGCAGGCCCGTCGCCTGCTCCGTCAGGGGTTCCGGCCGGAGGACCTGAACATCCGGATCGGCCGAGAGGAGCGGGAGGAGCCGTACGTCGGATCCCGGCTCCTCCGGTCGGGTCGCGGCCACCAGCAGGAGCGGCAGCCTGGGCAGGCGGGGCAGCAGGTAGGTGAGGAACCGCAGGCTGGCGGTGTCGGCCCAATGGAGATCGTCCACCTGGAGGATCAGCGGACGGCCCGCGCACAGGTTCGCCACGAGCCCGTGCAGCCCCTCGAGCAGGGCGACCTCATCGGTCTCCGCACCCTCGTCCGATCTGACGAACAGCGATCGGGCCGGGCGGGCGGCACCACGGAACAGTTCGTCGCGCGCTTCGGCTTCGACGGACGCCCCGACCACGAGACCTTCGAACAGTTGCCGGACGATGCCGAAGCTGAAGGTGTGCTCGAGCGCTGTGCCCCGGGCGGTCAGCCGACGACAGCCATGTGTGCCCGCCAGCTCGTTCAGACATGAGAGGAGGGTGGATTTGCCCACGCCGGCGGCGCCCGAGAGCAGGATCATTCGTCCGCCCGCCCTGATCCCCCGCACGCCGTTCTCCAATGCGGCGAGCTCTGCCTCCCGTTCCAATATCACAGGCTGTTTTTACTCTCGACGCCGGATACGCAAACACGTCAAAGGGTGTCGGTCCAGGCTGTTCCGCCCGGCCCGGGGGCCTGCGTCACGGGCTAGCGGTGGTAGGCGAGGGGGACGTCCGCGTAACCGCGCATGGCGAATCCCGGCGCCTGGACCGGGGGACCGGCCAGTTCGAGCCGTGCGTACCGCCGGGTGATGGCCTGCAGCGCCACCTGTGCCTCCATCCGGGCGAGATGGGCGCCGAGGCAGAAGTGGACACCCGCGATGAACGTGAGGTGGGGGTTGGGCTTGCGCTCGATGTCGATCTCATCGGGCTGGACGAAGACCTTGGGATCCCGGTTGGCAGCGATGATCGACAGATTGACCGGTGAACCTGCCGGGATCGGGACCCCGAGGAGTTCGGTGTCCTCCGCCACGAGCCGGCCGAGGAACTGGACGGTGGCATCGTGGCGCAGGAACTCCTCGATCGCGGTGGGGATGAGCCAGGGTTCGGCCCGGAGCCGTGCGTGGAGGTCAGGACGCCTGCTGAGGGTCACGACCGCGTTGGTCAGCAATCGGGTGGTCGTCTCGAAACCGCCGCCGCACAGGGTGACCAGCATGGGAATCATCTCGGCTCGCGAAAGCCCGGTGGGCGTCCCCGTTGTGGCGAGCATGTGCGCGATCAGGTCGTCGCCCGTCGCTCCGGCGCGTTCGCGTTGGTCGATCAGGTCGCCGAAGTAGGCGTAGAGCTCGTCCATCGCCTCGTCGGCGCGCGCCAGTGTCTCCGCCGAGGCGGCGGGATCGTAGCCCTGGGTCCAGTGCAGGGCCAGGTCCGGCACGGGCGTGCTCATCATCGAGCGCACACCGACGACCTCTCCGACCACGTTGACCGGCAGCGGAAGGGCGAAGCGCGCCACGAAGTCGACGGAGTTCCCGTCGAAGCCGTTCTCCATTTCCGCGAGAAGCTCCTCGACGATGTGCTCCATGCGGTCGCGCAGTTTCTCCAGCCGGCGCGGTTTGAAGAATCCGGCCACCGCGCCACGCTGACGGGTGTGGTCCGGGGCGTCCATTCCGCCCAGGATCTCGTCGAGCCGGTAGTAGATCGGGTGCTCCTTCCACTGCGGCCCGTAGAGCCGGTTCCTGCCGAACGCCCGGAAGTTCGGATCCCGGAGGACCTGCTGGCAGGCCTGGTGATCGCTGACGTAGAACACCCCCTCCGCGGTGCGGTGGACGGGAGCCACCTCGCGCAGGCGGCGCCAGTGGTCATGCGGGTCGTCGTGCCCGGCTTCGGTGAAGATGGACGCGAACAGTTCGTCCGCCCCATCCTTTGATGGACTGCTCTCGTTCATGTGGGCTCCCTGCGAGGCGCCGGAACACATGTCCGGCGATGCCCGCCTGCGTTCAATTCAAGGATTCGGAGGCGCGCGCGGGGCGAACCAGTAATGCTCCGGTTCAGGCGTCGAATGGTCCGTCGGCCGGGTTCAGCCGCCGGGCGTGAAGGTCACGGGAAGGTTGACCAGGCCACGAGTGAAGACGCCGGTCCACCGTGGCCGGGCGCCGGGGGCGAGCCGGACGTCGCCGAGCACGTCGAGGAGCCGGTTGACGGCGATGTCCACCTCGGCCTTGGCGAGCATGGAGCCGAGGCAGAAGTGACGACCGCGGCCGAAGGTCACGATGGCGCCGGCCGCGGTGAAGTCGGCGACGGGATCGATTTCAGGACGGAACAGGTCGAAGACATCGGGATCGGCGAACCGGGCACCGTCCCGGTTGGCGGCGGCGATCATGCAGGCGACCGTCGCTCCCGCCGGAACCGTGCCCCCGCCGATCCGGACGTCCTCGCCCGCCGTCCGCAAGATCATCTGAATGGGCGGGTCGTGCCGGAGGGTCTCGGCGTGGGCTCGGTCGACGAGCTCTCGCCTGTTCAGGACCTGAGCCAGCTGCGTGGGATGGCGCACGAGGTTGTACATGGTGCCGGAGATGGCCGCGGCCGTGGTCTCTCCACCGGCGGCCAGGAGCATCGAACAGTAGGCGAGCACCTGGGCGTCGGGCATCGCCGCTCCGTCGTGGTCGGCGACGCACAGCGCCGACAGCAGGTCCCCGCCCGGGTCCTCCCGGCGCCTGCGGATGAGCGGCGTGAGGTAGTCGTTCAGCTCAGCGCGCGCCGCGACGCCAGCCCGCTCGATCGCCTCGCTGCCGCCGAAATTCGACATCTGTGCCATGAGCGCGACGTACCAGTGGCGAAAGCGAGGCCGGTCCTCCCTCGGCAGCGCCAGCAGCGCCGCCATCACGTTGATCGGCAGCAGGGTCGCGAACTCGGTGACGAGGTCGACCTTGCCGCGTCGCGCGAACCGGTCGATGAGTTCGGCGACGGCGTTCTCGATACTCGGGATGATGCGTTCCCGCAGGTCGTGACCGCGCAACGGCGGGCCGAGCATCTTGTGGTGGCGGGCGTGCTCGGCGCCGTCCATCTGGATGATCGTCCGGCCGCCGTGGACGGGTTCGACCTGCCAGGCATAGCACTCGTTGGTGAACGGGTGCCCTTTGAGCGCCCGTGTCACGTCCGCGTACCGGCTGATGACGTGGAAGCCGGTGGCCCCGTGCCGGTAGAGCGGGAAGGACGAGCGCATGGTGGCGTGAAACGGATAGGGATCGGCGTCGTATTCGGGGGCGAGGATGTCGGGGCCGGCCACGGCACTTCCTCCGGTTTCTCCGGGGCGGGTTTCTGGGAACGGAGCGTTCGCGGGATGACCGGCTGCCCGGCCGGTTCAGAGGGTGACCGGAAGGCTGGTCAGGGCGCGGACGAGGAAGCTCGGCCGGTAGGTGAGCTCGTCGCGGGCGACGGCCAGCGACAGTTCCGGGAACGCGGCGAACAGCCGAGGAATCGCCACTTGTCCTTCCAGCCGTGCAAGGGCGGCTCCGAGGCAGGCGTGGATGCCGTGTCCGAGGCCTACATGGCGGGGACCGCCACGGGTGATGTCCAGCCGATCGGGCTCCGTGAACTGCGCGGGGTCACGATTGGCGGAGGCGATCAGCGGGAACACCGGGGCGCCGGCGGGAAGCCACGTTCCGTCGAAGTCCAGGTCTTCGAGGGGAAAGCGCCACAATGCGGTGAGGAAGGCGCCGTCGTAGCGCAGGAACTCCTCGGTGGCCTGTCCCGCGAGATCGGGCCGGGAGAGCAGGGCGCGCCGTTGATCGGGGTGATCGAGCAGTGCCAGAGCCGCGTTGGCGATGAGGTTCTGGGTGGTGTCGAACCCGCCGATGACGAACGAGGTGACCATAGCCACCAGCTCGTTCTCCGACAGCCGGTCGCCATCCTCCCGCGCGGCGATCAGCTCGGAGGTGACGTCGTCGCCCGGTCGGCGGCGTTTGCCGGCGATGAGTTCCCGCGCGTATCCGATCAGTGTTTCGGCCGCCTGCGGGGCCCGGACGGCGACCTCGGGGTCGGTGGCGAAGATGGTCGAGGTGAGGCCGAGAACGAAGTCGCGGCGCTCGAACGGGATGCCGAGGATCGCGCTGATCACCTCGCAGGGCACGAGCGCCGCATAATCCCTCACGAGGTCGATCCGGTCGCGATCGCGCAGCCCGTCCAGAAGACGGTCTGCGGTCCGTTCGGTGATGCCGCTCCACTTGCTCATCTGACGAGAGGTGAACATTTTCGCCGTCAGCCTTCGCAGGCGAGTGTGCTGAGGCGGGTCGGACAAGGCCAGTGCCTCCTCCAGTTCCGTCCCGCGGCCGATGCCCAGTCCGGCGGCTTGGAAGTCCGCTCCGGCGTGGTCGTAGCCGCAGCCGAAGCGGGGATCGGTGAGGAGCGCGCGCACATCCTGAAATCGGCTGACCGCCCACATCGGGACGTCCCCGTAGGGGAAGCGCATCAGATGGACGGGATCGTTGTCCCGCAGCCAGGCGAAGGTCGGATAGGGGTCGCCGAAGAACGGTTCGCTGAACAGAGGGGCCGGCGGAGCTGACGGGGCCATGGCGTACTCCTTGAGCGGTCCGGGCAGTCTGGACGAGTGCGGCACTCGATCCTCAGGGGGCCGGGGCCTCGCGCACAGCTCCACTCAGCGGCGGCCGTGACCGGTCCATTTCGTACCCGGGCGTTCGAGGGAGCGGCGGGCCTTATGGACTGGCGGTACCGGCCGCGACACACGCGCTTGCGCAAACTCACGATGAAGGCCTTCACCGCCAGGGCTATCGAGCCGTGGCGCGCCGTCGCGCAGACCGTCACCACCGAACTGCTCGACGAACTGGCCGAACGCGACGAGATCGAGCTGATCGCCGACTTCGCGAGCCGGCTGCCGCCCCGGGTGATCGGCGCCATCCTCGGGCTGTCCCTGGAGCACAGCGCGGAGGTGTACCGGCAGACCCAGCTCCTCACCGTCGCCGATCCCGAACTCGCCGACCTGGCGCCAAAGGCCGCGGAAGCGCTGGCGGACATCGCCCGCGACCTGATCAGGGAGAAGCGGCGTGCCCCCGGGGACGACCTCGCCTCGTTCCTCATCGCGACGCGCCCAGGCACATCGGCCTGGGACACGGCATCCACAACTGCATGGGAGCCGCCCTCGTCCGGATCCAGAGCCAGGTCGCCGTTCCGGACCTGGTCCGGCGGTTCCCGGCGATGCGCCTCGCCGGGCCGCGGGACGCGGTTGCCCACCGTCCCAGCTTCATGTCCAGGATTCCGGTCGAGCTCAGGCTCGCCCTGCGTTAGGAGCCCGGCCATGGCTTGGTGGCTGACGGTGGACCAACAGGTCTGTCTGGGTACGGGCCTCTGTTCGGCGATGGCGCCCGAGCTGCTCGAACTGGGCGAGGAGGGTGTCGCGGTGGCCCGCCGGGGCGAACTCGTCCGGCCGGAGCAGATCGCGATCGCTCAGGACGTGGCCGCGTGCTGTCCGGTCGAGGCGATCATCCTGCGGGAGCGCTGAGGCGGAGCGAGGTCTGGCCGCTCCAGCCACCTCCGCCTCGATGATGTCCATCGCGTGGGCGAGCGTCCCGGGATCGAGATGACCGTGGCCGATGACAAGGCACTGCCGTGCGGAAGCAGGGTCGGCGCAGTAGGCGGCCAGTGCCGCGACGATCACTCCCCGATCATGGAGCCGGTGCGCCAGATCTGTGGCCGATATGCCCGAGGGCAGGTGCAGCAGCGCGTGGGAGCCGCCGGTGTCCCCAGAGACCGTGCCGAGCACCGGGCTGCGGTCGGCGTGCTGCCGGAGGAGCCGTCTGCGTTCGTGGTGGGCGCGTGAGGTGCGGTTGATGTGCCGGATCAGGTCGTTTCCGTCCAGGAGCTGCACCATTGCGGCCTCCAGGAGGGCTTGGGGCCGCTCCCCCGCCATGGTCAGCGCGTGTTCGATCCGCTCGGGAAGCCGTCCGCGCGCGACGATGTAACCGAGCTGGACCGCTGATCCGAAGATGCCGCTGAAGGAGCCCACATACGCGATGTCGGCGCGGTCGGTCTGCATGAACATGGCCGGCAGCGGGAGACCGGGGCGCTGGAACTCGCAGCCGCTGTCGTCTTCGATCAGCAGGGCACCGGATTCCGCCGCCCAGGCCGACAGTTCGCGTCGTCGTCGCAGAGACATCACCGCGCCGGTGGGGAACTGATGGCTCGGCGACACGATCGCCAGTGCGGCCTCGCCGGGCAGCCCGGCCGCGATCAGGCCGTCGTGGTCGACCGGCGCCGCCGTGATCCGCCCGCGGCGGTCCCGCATGGCCCACCGGACCTCGGGGGCGCACGGGTCCTCGACCACGACGGTCCGGTCCCGGACGGCCACGGCGTCGGCGAGGAGCCCGATCGCGTGCGGCACGCTCCGGGTGAGGACGATCTGCTCGGGGGTGCACGTCAGACCGCGTAGCCGGCGAAGGTGGCGAGCCAGCGCCTTCCTGACCAGGATGCCGCCCCGGGGGCACGCGTCCCAGGGGACGTCGACCTGGTAGCTGGCGTTCCGCCAGGCGGCACGCCATGCCCTCGTCGGGAACGTGTCCATGCGGGTCTGCCCCGGCGTGAGGTCCGCGATGACGGGCCGGGACGGGCGCCGACGGGGCGCCGGAGACCGGGAGGCCGGTGCGGTGACCGACGATCGCCGGAGGGCGTGGGTGACGTAGGTGCCGGCCCCGTGCCGGGCCTCGATCAGCCCGTGCACCTGAAGTTCCTGGTACGCGGCGACGATGACCGACCGGGAGACCCGCAGCGCGTCGGCGAACAGCCGCGTGGACGGCATACGGTCCCCGGCGCACAGCACCTCGTTCTGTATGGCCGCCCGGATCTGGTTCACGATCTGGGTCTGAAGGTTCGCCGCAGCGTGCCGGTCCAGCACGAGGGGAAGGTTGGGAAACTCCGCATGTCGCACGTGTGCACCCGCCTGATCGAACGCGAAACCGTCACGGCGAGCCTCTGGTACGGGCCTCGTGGCGGGCGTCAGGACCCGGCACTAAGGATGACCCCAATCATTGGGATGGCGCGGATCCCCGTCCCGCAGGCACCGCCCATCGCCGGCACCGTACACGAGGACAGCAGGAACACGGTGAGCCCGGCGACGAGGCCGCAGAGGCCGAGGCTCTGGCCGACGGAGTGCCGCTAGAACACCGGTGCGGGAATGGCGAGATCGGTCACTCGTGGAGCGTAAGAGGGTGCGGCCGAACGGCCCCCGTCCGATCCGATGCCTTTTCCACCCGAAAGTGGCACACACGCCGCGGTGCTTCAGGCGCCGTCCTCGGCGCGCCCCCGAACGGTGATGAATCTGCGACGGATCGACCCGGCTCGTGATCAGGCGGAATCCGCGTCCTCGCGGCGGGCCTCGTCCCGCGTGGCGTCCGCGGTCTGCCGAACGGCTTCGATGACCACGTGCAAGCCGCGCTGCAGGGTGAGGTCGTCCAGGTGGCCCAAGCCGAGAAGGAGCCGCGAGGCACCCGGTCCGGCGTCTTCGACGCCGACGAGCACTCCACGGCCCTTGAGCCGGTCCGCGATCGCCTGGGCGGACAGCTCCCGGAAGCCGACGACCGCCGTGAAGCCGCGAAATCCCAGGTCGCCGACGTGCCGGCGCACGGGCGCGAAAGCGCGGCGGACCGTGCGGCGGCGTGCCCCGTGCACACCGGCCATGCGTCTCACATGGCGGGTGATCTGCCCGCTGGACAGCAGCTCGAAGGCGGCCCGTTGCACGACGAGGGACGGCTCCGTGCCGGCCACCCGCAGCGCCTGGATCAGTTCGCTGACCAGTTCCGGCGGGCTGACGATGTATCCGATCTCCAAGGCCGGTCCGACGGCCTCGCTCAGCGAGCCGACGAAGGCGACCCGACCGTGGTCGTCGGGCCCGGCCAGCGGCGCGCAAGGGTTCAGCTGCATGCCGTAGGGATCACGCTCGAGCTCGACCAGAAGGACGTCATAGCGCCGCGCCCAGTCCAGCAGCGCACGCCGCCGCCGTGGCGACAGGGCGGGTATCGGATGGTGCGGCGCCGACCTGACGATCGCCATGCGCGCGTTCACCGCGAACCTCGGCACGACGACGCCCTCCTCGTCCACGGGCAGCGGGACGATCCGCCGGCCGGGGGACGGCGCGGGAGCGCTTCCGCGCCCGCCATCGGGAACCTCGACGGCGACCTCGTCGCCCGGCCCGGTCCGCACCTGGCACAGCAGGTTGATCGCGGCGGGTAGGCCGGCGGTGACGATGATCTGTTCCGGGGAGCAGGTGAGGCCGCGCTGTCTCCTCAGATGGGAGGCGAGCGCTTCCCGCAGCCTGGGGTCTCCGCCGCTCAATGCCTCCGCGGGTGACGGCACATGCTGTGACGCCAGCCGCCAGGCGGAACGCCAGGCTTTGACCGGGAAGAACTGGCTCCCCGGTCCGGCCGGCCGCAGGTCGGTGGGCTCGGCGGCCGGCCGGGCCGGGACACCGTCGGCACGCGTTGCGGACGGTGCGTAGTTGACGAAATTGCCGCATCCCTGCCGTGCTTCCAGAATCCCGTCGGCGAACAGCCGGTTGAAGACCTGCAGCGTCACCGATCGGGACACTCCCAGGGTCGCGGCCAGCCCCCGGGTCGACGGGACGCGGTCGCCGTGTGACAGCACGCCGCTCCGGATCGCCTCGCGCAACTGGGCCTCGAGCTGGGCGTGCAGGGGCGTCCGGGATTCCTTGTCGAGCTGGATGGCGAAGGTCAGGGGTTCACTGAAGCGCACGTTCTGCTCCCTCGGTCGACTGCATGGCGACCATAGGAGCCGGCGCGTCGGTGCGGCCGGACCGTTCTTGGATGCGGAACGCCGCGGGTCCGCATACGGGCTCTCCGGACACGGGAGCGGCGGTGGCGGCGGGAGGCCACCCGAGAAGAGAATTTCAGATCATCGTCAGAAGGGATCGACTCATGAAATCGGTCGACGGACTGGTCGAGGCCTACCTCGACGGCTTGGCGCACAGCGATCTCCCCGCCGTCCTCGGGCTCTTCGCCGACGAGGCGGTGGTGCATTCCCCGCTCTACGGCTCGCTGCCGCCCGCGGACTTCTATCCGGCGCTGTTCGCCGACACCGCCCAGGCACGGCTGGAACTCCGGGGCACGATGCGCGGACGGTCCGTCACCGGAGCCGAGCTGCTGTCGTTCTGGTTCCGGTTCGACTGGCGGCTGACGTCGGGCGTCTGGGCGCCTTTCGAGGTGGTGGACGTGGCCGAGCTCGACGAGGACGGCGCCATCCGTTCGCTGTGGATCGTCTACGACACGGTCGACGTGCGCACGGCCTACACCGAATCCACGCACCATTCCTGAGAGCGCGGATCTCGTTCCGTATCCGCCACGGTCGCGGTCGTTCACCGGCCAAGTGGTCATGGCGATTTTGCTCTCTCGCGGCCCTCGGGCCTGCCGCACCGAGCTTCGCCGAACAGACCGGTTTCAAGATCGAGGTCTCGATCGACTCCTACTCCCCTACCGGAATCGACGACTGCATGGGAGAGAGCGCCTGCGACAGCGCCGAGGTCTACGGCACTCTGTGGGCGCACACCGTCACCGCGCAGGGTCCGTACCGGGGTGAGGCGCGCAACCTGGCTCTCTAGGGCGGAGACACCGCCAACTGCCCCACCTACCCTGGTGTCGGCTGGGAAAATGTCGGCATGGCCGGTTGCGTCAAACGCGTGACGACCGGCAACTTCTATCCGCGTCGCAGACGCGCCGCTGTGCTCGTCGGACACCTATGCGTCGTGCACGCAGAAGAACGCTTCCACCGCATTCGCAACGAACAACAACAAGATCATGCTCAGCGTGTTCCCTGGGGATAGCATCCGTGTCCGCGAACACGTCAAGGACTACGACGATCTGAGCCCCGATGACGACGTGTGCAAGACCGACACGACGCTTCCGGCGGCGAACCTGCCGGCCTTCGATTTCGCGACTCTGCAGAATCTGAACCAGTCCCACGAGGTCTTCTGGGTCTCCCCGAGTGACGGCGGATGCGTCACCTTCACGCTCAAGAAGGTCGGTCTCGTCCTCTAGCCGACCGGTCCGGTCGTTCCGTCGCCAAAGTGGCCCTGGCCACCTGCCGTTTGGCCAGGGGACCATCGATCATGGCGAGCCCAAGCCGGCCCGGCCAGGCCGGATTCGGGGATCCTTGATTTCGAGAACTGCGCCACCTGGGCCTCCTTTGGCGCGGTGTCGGAGAATCTGCAGGTGGCGGCGGCACACCTCGGCCTGCGGTCGCGAGCGCCTCGGCGATCGGCCTGCTGAGCGTGCCCGGGGTGTCACATGACAACTATTTCCTCGGCGGCCGGGCCATGCAGCGCAGGTGGCTGACGGCCACCGTGTTCGGTCTCAGCATGCAGCCGATGATGCATCTGCCGTTCCTGCTGACCCGGCTGGTGCGGGGCGGTGGAGCCGGCCTCAGCTGCCGGGAGCGGACTGAACTCGCTGGGCGTCAGGGCCTTCGATTCGGTGGCGGCCCTGCGGCGCGGGCGGACGCCGATCAAGTACAGCTCGCTGCGAGTTCCAGAAGGCGCGCCACGCCGAACTGGGCCGGCAGGTCCGGTCCGGCCGACAGATGAGCGCGGCTTTCGTCTCGATCACTGGCGCAGCGCGGCGCCGAGCGCGACCTCGGTTACGGCCATCTCAAGCCGTGCGAAGGAATCATCAGGACGGTCCGTGATTCGCGCAGGGGGCCAGCTCCTGGGATGCCTTCGACAGGGAGGACAGGACACGAAGGGCTCGTTCGATCGCGAACGGGGCTCCCCCAGGAACGCGTCGGCGCAGGTCGTCGGAGACGTGGCCGCGAGCCTCGGCGAGCCGGTTCAGGGCTGGCAGGCTCTGCGCGGCCTCGATCCGCCAGGGGGTGAGGGCGGAGTTCTCGTTGCCGCGCAGCGCCGGGCGGCGAGGGCGGCGACCAGAGCCCGCTCGGGCTGTCCCTGCGCACGAAGGATCTTCGGGCCGGCAGGTAGAAGTCCAAGATGCCGTGCTGGGGCAGCCGAAAGCGGGACAGCATCGTCTCCGCGTCGTCAATGTGACCCTGAAAGCCGGCGAAGCGGCCCCTTCCCGAAGCCTTGAGGGCTCGGGTCAAGGCGGTGGGTTAAGGAGCGGCCCACTTGGACGCCTGATTCCGGGGTTACTGGCCATTCATGAGAAGGCCCCGGAATTGAGAATCTCTCCACATCCGGAGAGTCATGAGACTTGGCCCTCCGGCACCACCTCATCGGCGTGTGAGGAGCCACCATGAACGGCCCCGACATCCTGTCAGCCGCCTACGACGACGATCCCTACTCGCACTACGAGACGATGCGGAACGACTTCCCTGTCTACCGCCACGAGCCGACCGGCATGTACGTCATCAGCCGTCACGCCGACGTCGCCAGAGCACTGAAAGACCCGCCGTTCACCAACGAGTGCTACGCCTGGCAGGCCGAGCCCGTCATGGGTGGGCGGACGATCACACAGATGGACGGGCTGGAGCACGCCTCCTACCGTCGCCTGCTCGGGGCTCCGCTACGCGGCCCGGACTTCCGCCGGCGGGTGGTGCCCGGCATCGAGCAGGCCTCAGCCGAGCTGATCGAGAAGTTCCAGGACCGCGGCGACGTGGAACTCATGAGCGAGTTCGCCACCTGGCTCCCGATCAACATCATGTCGACCTTGATCGGCCTGCCGGAGGCGGACCGTCCCCGGTTCCAGCGCTGGTACCTGGCGCTCATCGCCCACATGTCGAATCTCGCGAACGATCCGGACGTCGCCGCGGCCGGAGTGGCCGTGCGGGCGGAGATGACGGCCTATCTCCGCCCGCTACTGCAGGATCGGCGAGCCAGGCCCGGCGGCGACATCCTCTCCGCGCTCTGCCGGGCGGAATTCGAAGGCGCCCGCCTCACCGACGCTCAGATCCAGGTCCACCTGGCGACTCTGATGACGGCCGGCGGCGACACGACGGTCTCCGCCATCTCCAACACCATCAAGAACCTCTTGCTCCATCCCGAGCACCTGCGGGCGACCATGGCCGACCGCAGCCTGATCGACCGGATGCACGCCGAATCACTGCGGCTGAATCCACCGGTGCATCTGATCCTCCGGTACGCGGCCGAGGAGGTTCGGCTGGACGGAGGCGTCATCCCGGCCGGATCCACGGTGGGTTGCGTCCTCGGCGCGGCCAACCGCGACCCCGCTCGGTTCAGCGACCCGGACGTCTTCGCTCCCTACCGGGACGAGCTGGATCCCGGCAGGGAGTTCACGCCGGCGGGATCCCTGGTCGCCTTCGGCCAGGGCCGGCATTTCTGCCTCGGCGCGGGCATGGCCCGTACGACCGTCAACATCGCCGTCAACCAGTTGCTCGACGCCCTGCCCGACCTGCGGCTGGCCGATACGGCCGAACTTCGGGAGACGGGCATGTTCACCCGCAGACTCAAGAAGCTCGAGCTGTGTTTCACGCCGAAGGCTCACCCGACGGTCACGGTGTAGAAGACCCAGCATCCGCCGTCGCCGTTGCCGGACTGGTGCATCTGGTGGCCGTGGCGACCGCGATCAGCTGGGTGACCGTGCAGACCGGATCGTTGGGACTGAGACTGTCATAGTCCTCGAAGCGCACCTGGATCTTCACCTGGGCGTCCGCCTTGGCGGGCACGATGATGGCGTTGTCCCCCACCGACCAGCCGGTGTACTGACCAGAGCCGACCAGCCCCCTCCTGCACCCTCTTCATGCACCAGGGGTCATCGCCGTCGATGTCCTTCCAGCCGACCCCGATCGTCGGGTTGCACACCGGCTGCCCCAGGCCTCCCCACTTCCCGAACTCGCGAGCGGAGCTCGCCGGCGCGCTCCCCACGAAGAGCTGGCCGCAGTCATCGACATCGATCGGCTGATAGGAGGTGAATTCCACTTTGACCATCCTCGTCTCGGCCGCAGAGGCCGGCCCGGCGCCAGCTACTGCCACCAGCGGCAGAGTGAACGCGAAGGCACCGAAGGCCTGCAGCATCCGTTTGCGGCCGTTCTTCTGGAAATCAATGTCCACTCCTTTGGATCGGATCAGCGCATGGGCCTGTCCGGCCGGCTTCGTTGAGCCGGCTGAGCTCCAGCAGGGTCGACGGCAGCGCGGCTCGGGTGGCCGCCACTTCGACATGGTCGGGCCCGCGCTCGTTCGCGGACGTCGAGGGCGAGCCGGCAGAGGTCCCGGGCATTGGTGAACCTGCCGACGGACTTGAACGTGACCGCCGGTTCGTCGCACGCGGGAACGAGGTCCTCCGCGAGCCGTGGATCCCGGATCACGTCGGGAACAGGGCCTATCCGCGTGATCTCGTCGAGGAGGCGGCGCAGAACGTGCTTCGCGGCGGCGTAACTTCCGCGGACGCGGTTCAGCCGGCCGAGCCGAAGTTCGGCGGCCCGGCGTACCCGCGGCGCGTGCGGGTCCGCCGAGATGAGAGCGAGCCGAGCGGCTCTCCGCGTTAGCCTGCTCGGCCCGGACAAGGTCGCGACTTCCGGGTTCGTCGTCCGGCCATAGCGCGACCTCCTGTCGCCGTTTCCTCTGGAGACCAGGCCGGCGCTTTCCTTCCGCTCGGCCAGGAACGCTGCGCTCCCGAGAAACGAGTGTTCTCCCATGCTCCTCGACCACGGCGAAGCGGACATAGGTCTGCTGCGCGCGGGCTATGACCTGGGGAGACGGCGCTCGTTTGGGGCTGGTGAAAGGTTCGTTGACGAGGACGCGCCTCCCGATCGGCGGAGCGGGCGTGAAGTGGACCGGCGACGGACAACGGTTTGTGGTGCTTAAGGACGTGCTCCAAGTGGAGTCTGATAGCGGTGACAGCGGGTGATGCACGCCCGGAATGATCATCCTGGACTCGCGGAGCCCGACATGGACAAGCTGACGGGAAAGGTTGCTCTGGTCACCGGAGCCAGCGCGGGCATCGGGGCCGCCACCGCGCGGACTCTCGCCGCCCGGGGCGCGAAGGTAGCCGTCGTCGCCCGGCGCCCGGCGCAATCGATGGAGGTGGTCGGCCAGATCCTCGACGCCGGTGGGGAGGCCACGTTCGTCCAGGCCGACGTCTCCGTGGCCGATCAGGTGTGGCGCATGGTCGATCGGGTCGTCGAATGGGGTGGCCGGCTGGACATCGCCGTGAACAACGCCGGGATCGGTGGCCCGAATCGCGCGGTGGCCGATGTCGATGACGCCGGGTGGGACTCGGTTCTCGCCACGAACCTGACCGGGGTGTTCCACTGCATGAGGGCGGAGATCACGGCCATGCGGACAGGCGGAGGAGGAGCGATCGTCAACGTCCTGTCGGCGGTCGTATGCCGACCGGTTCGCCACACCGGCGCCTACGCGGCCAGCAAACGCGGAGCGCTGGCGCTGACCGAGACGGCGGCGCTCGAAGAGATCGGCAACGGCATCCGCATCAACGCCGTCTCGTTGGGCGGCACACTCACCCCGATGGCGGTGGAGCTCATGCGGACCGATCCGGAGCTTGCCGAGGCCATGAGCGCCCTGCATCCGATCGGGCGGCTCGCGGAGCCCGAAGAGCACGCGGCCGTGATCGCCTTCCTCTGTGGTCCGGATGCGTCCTTCCTCGCCGGCGCGACCGTCGCATCCGACGGCGCCGCGGGTATCGGGCCCTGACCATCACGGTCGCGGATTGGTACGGCCGTCAGCGCCCGTTTGTGGTGCTGGCGGGGAGGTTCCGTGGGTGCTTGATTGGCTGAGGTTGCCCTGAGTCGAGGAGCGCGTATGGCAGATCAGCATTTCCATGAGGACCAGCGGCCCGTCATCGAGTTCAACCACCACTCCCGCGAGTATCGCGACCACTGGCGGGAGGTGTCGCGTGACAACCTGACCCGGTGCCCCGTGGCCTGGACGGAGGAGCACGGCGGGTTCTGGCTGGTCTCCGGATACGCCCCGCTCACGCAGGCCATCCGCGACGACGCGGCGTTCTCCTCCTACCACGACCCCACGGGCGACGTGAACGGCTACCAGGGAATCATGATTCCGCCGTTCCCCCGGTATCCGATTCCGATCGAGCTGGATCCGCCGGAGTTCTTCACCTATCGCCGGCTGCTCAATCCGCATTTCTCGCCGGAGTCGTCGAAGAACTGGGAGCCGTACGTCCGGGCGACCACCGCCGACATCCTGGACAGGGTCTGTGCGGCCGGCGAGATGGATTTGGTCCTCGATCTGGCCAATCCGGTGCCGGCCAGCGTCACGCTCAAACTCCTGGGCCTCCCGCTTGACGACTGGGCGGAATTCGCGGCCACGATCCATGAGATGACCTACACCACGCCGGGGACGGCGGAGTTCGCCAGAGCCGCGACGGGCATGGGCCGGATCACGGAGACGGTGCGGCGCACCGTCGACGAGCGCAGGGTCGAACCGGCCGACGATCTCATCTCCCACCTGGTCAGGGCGACGGTCGACGGTGCGCCCGTCGACGACGACCGGTTACACAGCATGATCACTCTCGTGCTGGCCGGGGGAGTCGACACGACCACCTCGTTGCTGGCCAACGCCCTGTACTGGCTGCACCGGCATCCGCGCCAGCGGCAGCGGCTCATCGACGACCCCGCGCTGATCCCCACCGCGGCCGACGAGTTCCTGCGGTACTTCGCACCGGTACAGATGCTCGCACGCACGGCGACGCGGGACGTCGTGCTCGGCGGTCAGGAGATCCGCGCCGGGGAACGCGTCATGTTGTCCTTCGCCGCCGCGAACCAGGACCCGGAGGTGTTCAGCGACCCTGACACTCTCGACCTGGCGCGTTTTCCGAATCGGCACGTCGCCTTCGGCGCGGGCATTCATCGTTGCCTGGGCGCGCATCTCGCCCGGGTGGAGTTCTGCGTCATCCTGGAGGAAGTGCTCGCACGCATACCCGACTATCAGGTGGACGAATCGGCGGCGAAACGTTATCCGTCAATCGCCGCGGCGAACGGCTACATCACCATGCCCGCCACTTTCACCCCCAGCCGGCCTGGGCGCATACCGCATCCCGGAAAATCGGAAATATAAGTGGCTATTTTTGCCGGCTGATCGGCGACGTTACGGTGAAGGTGTTTCGAACACTTCACCAACCGATCGGAGAAGAAATGAGAAAACGAATTGTCGCGCTCGCCTTCACCGGAGCGCTCGGCACGTTGGCGGCTGTCGTGCCGACCGGCACGGCGGCCGCGGCCAGTGGGTGTGGAGTGACCATGTTCCCCGGCGGCGCGAGCGCGTCGTGCGCCAGCGGTCCGGGAACGGTGCGGGTCGCCATCTTCTGCGAGAAGCCGGGCTACTACACGTACCAGGATCACGGCCGGTGGGTGGCTGCCGGGTCCGGCTCGTCGACCAAGTCGTGCAAGGCCGGCACGTTACTCGTCGACGCCGCGTTCGAGATCGGCTGATCGAATGGCCGGGGTGGGAGCAGCCGTCCGCTCCCACCCGTCTCGTCTCAGCTCGCCTGCTCCAGCAGCGGCGGGATCTGGCTTCTCCCGTGCGCGCCGCGTTCGAGCAGCGACGTTATGCGGTCCCCTGTGGCGCGCAGGGAGGCCGCGGCGACGGTGAGGTCGTGAGCGACCGCGTCGAGGGTCTCGGCCACGGCGCTGGCGTTCCCGGCCAGGATGTCGGCCCACAGGACGGGATCCCCTCCCGCGATCCGCGTCATGTCCCGCAACCCCTGCCCCGCGAGGCCGAGCGTCGTCTCGGCGGAGTCGGCGAGCTGAGCCGCCATGGCGGCGGCGACGACGTGCGGGGCGTGCGAGACCAGGGCCACCGCCTTGTCGTGCACGGCCGCGTCGAGTTCCACGAGCCGCCCGCCGCACCGGGACACCATCTGCCGGACCATGGCCAGCGCCTCCTGGGAGGCGTGTCCCGTCGGGCACAGCACCCAAGGTCGTCCCGAGAAGAGACCGGCGTGGGCGGCGAGGGGGCCGGACGTCTCGCGTCCTGCCATCGGATGGCCCGGGACGTAGGACACCAGGTCGCAGCCCAGTTGCCGCGCCTCGCGGATCGGCACGACCTTCACGCTGGCCACATCGGTGTAGCAACGGGCCGCCCGGCTGGCCTGCAGGCGGGCGAGGACTTCGGCGACGGAATGCGGCGGAACCGCGATCACCGCGAGGTCAACGGGCTCGCCAGGGCGCCATTCCTCTCCCGCGCCCCGATCGCGGGCCAGCCGCAACGCCTCCGGGTCGGTGTCGAAGAGCTGTACGGCGACGCCGCGGGCGCGAAGGGCGAGCGCGACCGAGGTGCCGATGAGACCCGTGCCGGTCACGAGCACGCTGCGCGGCACGTTCACCGCTCCGTCCCGGCGCAATAGGGAGCGGCCCCCCGTAAGTAGACGTTCGTGGCCCGCATGGACCCCCGCTCCGCCGAGACATGCGCCAGCAACCGCACCACTCCGGGGGTGCCGGCCTCGGTCAGCTCGGTGGCGCACATCAACGGGACGTCGTGAAGCCCGAGCCGGCGTGCGTGGAAAGCGGGGAAGGAGGAGCGGAGATTGGAGGTGAAGATCACGTCTATCAGGTCGGCCGGGCTCAGCCCGTTGCGCGCCAAGACCTCCAGCACCAGTTCACGTACGCCCTCGGCAATCGATTCGACGTCATCCGAATCGATGCGAATCCCTCCGGCGATCGCGCTGATCATGGGACTGCGGCCCTCCAAAACATAGGCGACTGGCTGTTCCAAGGATCGCCCGGGGAGCACGTGCGCGAGAGAGCCTGTAAGGACCTGTCTGGAGCAGACCAATCAACGCTCGGACGCGCGGATCGCCGTTACGCGGCCATTTCACATTTCGCACCACCGGCGGCATGCGCCGACAATTTCTGACGTCGGGAATTCCGCCCGGTGAACATCCGGTAAGCGTATGCGCCATTCGCCATTCGGGGTTGACATGCGGTCGGCCGGAGTTGCACGTTTGGGTTGTGCCACGCGAGCCGGTTCTGGAACGGGAAAGAGAGTTGACCGCGCTGCGCTCCGCCGTCGCGGCCACGGTCGGCGGTGCCGGGGGTTTCCAGATCGTCACCGCGAACACCGGGGTGGGAAAGACGCTCCTGCTTCGCGAAGCGCGACGCCTGGCCGTTGACGCCGGTCTCCGGGTGTTGAGCGCACGAGGGTCACCATTGGAGCGTGATTATTCCTTCGGAATAGTTCGCCAATTGTTCGAGCCTTTCCTGGCCGCGGCCGAGCCGGCTCGGCGAGACTCGTGGCTGGCCGGAGCGGCGCTCGAGGCCAGGAACGTCCTCGGTCAGGACAGCGCCGATCGGCCCGTACCTGGCGACTTCGCCCTCCTCTACGGCCTCTTCTGGCTGACCTCCAACATCTGCGGGGACGGTCCGCTCGCCCTGATCATCGACGACCTGCACTGGGCAGACGAGTCCTCCCTCCGGTTCCTGGCCTTCCTGCAGCCCCGTCTGGAGGACCTCAACCTGCTCGTGGTCATCGGCATGCGGCCGAACGACCCGCAGGCCGCCACCCACCTGCTCAGCATCATCACCAGCGATCAGGTGAGCCACGTGCTGCGACCGGCGCCCCTGACAGCCGAGGGAGTGGCGGCCGTCCTCACCGACGTCTTCGACCGGTCTCCCGACCCGGCCTTCACCGAAGCCTGCCATGCCGCCACCGGCGGCAACCCTCTGCTGGTGCGTGAGCTGTCCCGCGCGCTGTCCGCCGAGGACGTGCCGCCGAGCGCCGACAGCGCCGACCGCGTCGTCGGCATCGGCTCGCGCGCCGTCGCCCAGCGCGTGGCCGTCGAGCTGGGCCGCCTCTCGCCGGACCACACCCAGGTCGCCGAGGCGATCGCCGTCCTGGGCGCCCATGCCAACGTGGTCGAGGTCTGCCGGCTCACCGGGCTCGACGCGGAAGACGTCGTGACGGCCGTCGCCGGGCTCCGGCACGCCGACATCATCCAGCACGGTCCCGGAGTGCTCGGCGGGACCTACGAGTTCGTGCACCCGCTCATCCGCACCAGCGTCTACGAGGAGATGGACGGCGGGCGGCGCATCGCCTCCCATGCGGTGGCGGCCCACTCGCTCATCGAAGCCGGCGCCCGTGCCGAGGAGATCGCCGCGCATCTGCTGCACCTGTCTCCTCCCTCGGCCGCGCATGTCGGGGTCCTGCGGCGGGCCGCCGAACAGGCGCTGGCCCGCGGCACGCCCGAGGCGGCTCACACGTACCTCCAGCACGCCCTGACCGCTCCCCTGTCCGAGCACGACCGGCTGCCCCTGCTGTCGGCTGCGGCCCACGCCTCGGCACGATTCGACCTCACGGCGGCCATCGGCCACCAGGAGACGGCCTTCACGCTCACGGACGATCCGCTGGCGAGGGTCGAGGCCGCCCTCTCCCTCGGACTGGTGAAATTGTGGGAGGGGCGCGTGCACGAAGCCGTCACCCTGCTCACCGCCACAATCGGCGCTCTGCCGCCCGAGGAGGACGATCTGCACCGCGGCCTGGAAGCCGTCCTGCTGGGCGTCCCCCTCGTCGCGGTCGGGCAGCAGGGCATCCTGGCCCGGAGGGGCCGGCTGCGGGGTCTTCCACCCATCGGGACGCTGCACGCCGCGATGCTCGACGCCATGCTGGCCATGGCGGATGGCTACGACGGCGATCCGGGAGCGCTCGCGTTCGCCCGGCGCGCACTGGCCAGCCCTTCCCTCCAGCAGACGGCCGCCGGCGACCTGTCCATGGCGCTGGGCGCCTACTTCACGGTCAACCTCCATGACCTCGACGAGGGAGTGGCCGTCTCCGACTCCCTCCTGAGAGGCGCGCGGGGCACCAGCCTGACGCTGGGCTCCGCTCATCTGTACCGCAGCATGGTCCGGCTGCGCAGAGGAGAGTTGTCGGAGGCCGAAGCGGACCTCGCGATGTCCCTCGACGTGCAGAAGATCGCGCGGATGGGGATCAGCGTGCCCCTCGCGACCGGCCTGTACGGAGAACTCCTCGTCGAGCAGGGCCGCCTCCAGGAGGCAGAGGCCGTTCTCGCCCCTGCCGCGAACGTCGATCCGATGTCCGCGGTCGGCGTGTACTTCATGCCGCTCCTCGCCCAAGCGGCCTTGTGGCGCGCTCGTGGAAAGCCTGAACTGGCCCTGCGGGCGGCACTGGGCGCGGGCGAGCGTTTCGAGAGCCATGGCGGTCGCAATCCCGCGCTCAACGCCTGGCGCTCGGAGGCGGCCCTCGGCCTGCACGCCCTGGGACGTACCGGCGAGGCCCTGGAGCACGCGCGGGAGGAGGTCGCGCTCGCCCAGCGCTGGGGCGCGCCCTTCGCGATCGGCCGTGCCCTGCGCGTCACCGCCCTGCTCACCGAGGGCCCCGAGAGCGTCACCCTTTTCAAGGATTCCCGTGAGGTCCTGCTGCGGTCGTCGTCCCGGCTCGAACTCGCCAAGACCGAAATCGCCCTCGGCGCGGCCCTGCGCCGCGCCGGCTCCCCGGGAGAGGCCCGGAGCCACCTGACCACCGGTCTCGACCTGGCCGCCCGGTGCGAGGCGGCTCCCCTCGCCGAGCAGGCCCGCACGGAGTTGCACGCGCTCGGGGCACGCCCGCGCCGCACGGCCGTCACCGGCCCGCAGTCACTCACCCCCCGGGAACTGCGCACCGCCGCGCTCGCCGCGCAGGGCCTGACCAACCGGGAGATCGCGCAGCGGCTCTTCGTCACCAACAAGACCGTCGAGGTGCACCTCTCCAGCGCCTACCGCAAGCTGGGCATCGCCCGGCGGGATCAGCTGGGCGGGCTGCTCCCCGGCAACGCGCTCGCCTGACGCGGCGGCGGGGCGAGGGTGAGCACCTCGTCCAGGGGACGCCGCAGGGCGCGCGCTGTGGGAGGGCCCGCGTGGGCCAGTTTGAAGAGCAGGACCTCGGCGTGGCCGGGAGGTGTCGGGAACAGCCGCGTGTAGCGGCCGCGGAGCGCGGTGAGCTCGTCACGTTCCGCCCGGGAAAGTCCGGCGCCGCCACCCCGCTCCAGCCGGGCGAACATGTAGGGGAGGTTCGTCATCGGATGCAGGGCGACTCCCCGGGCGGTGGCGCTCAGCCACACGCGTTGCATCGCCCGGCCGCCGAGGAAGTAGCTGTCTCTGGACAGCCCCGGCACGGTGAGCAACCCGATGGCGGAGGCGGTGGCGACCTGCTTGCGCGCCAGCTCTTCCAGACCCCGGCCGCCGCCGATCTCGGCGAGGAAATCGATCACCCGCCGCTGCGTCAGGAGCCGGAGGCCGGCCCTCTCGGACGCGGTCAGCTCCATGGTGGTCACGTCGACACCGTGTGGCTTGGCCCGCACCTCCTCGGGTGTCCAGCGCAACCCGTGCATCGTCTCGGCGTGGATCGCGGGGTTGAGCAGGCCGATGCGATCGGCCGCCCCGATGAGGTCCGCCATCGTCCGCAGGTCCACGTCCGTCGTGACAAGCCGCAGGTGAGCACCCAACTCGGCGGCGGCCTCGGTCAGGCACGACACCACATCGCCGGCCAGGGGTCTGGGCTCTTCCCGGCGGCGGTTGGTGACCCGGCGCGTGATGGCGGGAAACAGCTCGGGCTCGCCGACCCGCGGGTCGGGTGTCAGCTTCACGACGCAGACCAGATCTTGCCGGCCGGGGTCGGGCCAGGTCAGCACCCGGGATCGGAACCCGAGACGAGCCGCCGCCATGCGCACGTTCTCGCTCAACGCGCCGAAGGCCGCCCAGGTCGCGCCGTTCTCGAAGTCGAGGGTCGGCAGATCGCGGGAGCCGTCGTGCCGGCATTCGAGCTGTTGGCCCGCCTCCTGCCAGGTGAGCTGCCAGGGCTGGTTGTTGTGCGGTGACGGGGCGAGCGTCCCCATGGCGGCGATCCAGCGCGCCGCGTCCGGGGTGATCCGTTCGGACCGGCCCGGTTCGGCGGGCAGGACCGGCGCGGTTCTGGCCTCGGGCACCGGCCCGGGTGGCGCCGGGGCGGCGACGGGCTCCCGGTAGAGGATCTCCTCCGCGCGCGCGTCGTCGAACGGGTCCACGTAGATGCGCCCGGACGGCATCGCCTCGCCGAGGAGGATCCTGCGGGCCGCCTCCGTGGTCACCGCGCCGCCGACGGCGGCCCCGGAGGCGAGTTGCGGCCAGGAGGACAGCGTCTGCTGGATCTCGGGCAGCGAGGCCGCCATCCGGGTGCCCAGTCGTCGTTCGTCGAGAATGGCGAGCACGAACGGGACCTTGTCCTTGGTCGCCAGGCCCTGGAGCTCTTCCGCCCGGACCTCGCCGAGCAGCCCGTGGAAGATGGGCCGCTCGGGGTCGAGGTCGAAGCGCTCGACGTCGAGCATCCCCCGGTCGTTCGTCTCCATGACCACCGGGATCCCATGGGCACGGGCTCCCTCGCGGATGGCCACCTTCACGTAGAGGTCGTCGCACTCTTCGACGACGAGGTCGAGCGGCCCGTCCCCGAGGAGGAAGTCGTCGACGGTGTCGGGCCGGATGCCGTCCGGGTAGGTGGTGATGTCCAGGTAGGGATCGATCTCGACCATGTGCCGCGCGGTGACCACCGTCTTCTGGATCCCGAGCTCGTGGACGCCGGCCCGGAGACGGTTGAGGTTGGACAGCTCCACCTGGTCGAAGTCGGCGATCTTGAAGGAGCCGCCCACGCCCTCCTGGGCCAGTGTGATGGCCGAAGCGCTGCCGACGGACAGGCCGATCACGCCGATGCGCCGGTGGCCGAGCGCGAGCTGCTCGGCTGCGGTGATCTTGTATCGGTTGCGGTCGGTGCGCAGTTCGCGGAACTCGCTCCGGGGTAGCACGCGGACCAGCCGGGCGGACCACGGGTACCATACCCACGTGCCGTAGTCGGCCATCTGGCGCCCACCGAGGATCTCCTCGACGCATCCGGTGAGACGCGGGTCGTCCGCCGCCAGGTGCGGATTGCGGGTCCGGGCGAGCTGACCGGCCTGTGCCTCAAGCGTGTCGTGCACGCGGCGCACGACGCCCGAGTCCCGTATCGCCGTCAGCCGCCTGGCGTCCGCCTCGTCAGCGGGATCGAGCAGCCGGGGACGCCAGACGTTGTCGCTGGACGCCTCTTCGAGGATCTCGTCAGTCAGTGATCGTGGCATGTCATGACCCCATCCGCGCTCAGTGTCTCGATACACGACGGCAGGATGTCCAGAATGCGCCGAGGACGGCTGTAGTTGAGGTGGATCCGCTCGATCCGGCCGGTCGGCGGGAAGAAGCCCTGGAGAAGAGGCACCACGTGGTCGAAACCGTGGACGGCCCTGAACCTCGGTTTGAGGGCGAGCTTGTCGAAGGTGACGCTCGTCTCCCACCCGCTGTCGAACCGGTCCACCGCCAGCAGCCGCGCGAGGTGGACCAGCAGATAGGCGAGCATGCCCCCGCGCCGCGCCGGACGTACCCACAGACCCCCCGCGTGGGCGACCCGGCCGGAGATCAGCTCGTCGTGCGGCAGGCGCCGTAACCTGACTTCGCCGAACACGTCCGGAACCGGGTCGTACCACAGGCGCAGGGACTCGGCCAGGCGAAGGAGATCCGGGGTCACCAGCAGGCGCATGGCCACGCACCCGGAGATCTCTCCCGAGTGCTCCCGCACGGCTATCCAGAAGGCGTCGCCTCCGGTCAGGCGACTGTGCCGCGGATCGAACGTGGGGTTGACCCCGTCCGCCAGAGGAGCCGAGGTCAGGTGGCCGGCCCAACCCGCCATGTCCCATCGGAGCGTGGCCCGCAGTCCCCGCCGGTCCAGCCAGGCGGCGCTGGCGGCGGTGAACTCCCGTGCCCGCCCTCCCAGATGCCTGATCTCGATCGCCTCTTCCGCCATCGTGGGATCCGGCTAGTCGAGGAGTTCGAAGCGGGCCTGGAAGAACCGGAGCGACCTCGGTTCGTGGACCATGCGCAGGCCGCGGATCTTGTCACGTTCCCGGTGCAGGGCGATGCAGCTCTCCGCCACGACGTCCATGTGCAGGTTGGTGTAGGCGCGGCGCGGGATCGTCAGGCGGACCAGGCTGAGCTTGGGCCGGTGGTGGTCGCCCGTGACCGGGTCCCGCCCCGCGCTGACCATGCCCCGTTCCATGCCGCGGACCCCGCTGTCGACGTAGAGATGCGCCGCCAGGCTCTGTGCCTGGAACTGGTCGTCGGGAATGTCGGGGAGGAAACGCCGGGCGTCGAGGAAGACGGCGTGCCCGCCGATCGGAAGCACGACGGGCACGCCGGCGTCTCTGAGGCGTCCGCCGAGATACTCCACCTGCTGCACCCGGCTGGCGATGTAGGCGTCGTCCACCATCTCGTAGATCCCGCGCGCCACCGCCTCCATGTCGCGTCCCGCCATGCCGCCGTACGTGTGCAGCCCCTCGAAGATGACGACCATCTCCTTGGCCGCGGTGGCGAACTGCTCGTTGTTCGTCGCGAGGAAACCGCCGATGTTGACGAGATTGTCCTTCTTCGAGGACATGGTGCAGCCCTCGCCGTAGCTCATCATCTCCCGGAGGATGTCGCGTACGGTCTTGTCGGCGTAGCCGGCCTCCCGCCGCTGGATGAAATAGGCGTTCTCCACCGCCCGGGTCGCGTCGAAGATGATGGCCACCTGGTGCGCCCTGGCCCATTCGCTCACCTCCCGGAGGTTCGCCATCGACATGGGCTGCCCGCCGGCCATGTTCACCGAGGGCGCGATGGACAGGTAGGCGATCGAGTCGGCCCCGTGCTCGTCGACGATGCGCCGCAGCTTGGCGAGGTCGACGTTCCCCTTGAACGGGAACTCGCTGGCCGCGTCGTGCGCCTCGTCGACGATGCAGTCCACGAAGGTGCCTCCGGCCCGCTCCGCGTGCTCACGGGTCGTGGTGAAGTACATGTTCATCGGCACGAACTGTCCGGGTTCGATCCGCAACTGGGACGTGATGTGCTCGGCGGCGCGCCCCTGGTGGGTGGGGATGACGTGCTGGAATCCGTAGATCTCCCGCACGGCCCGTTCCAGGTTGTAGAAATTCCTGGCGCCCGCGTACGACTCGTCCCCGAGCATCATCCCGGCCCACTGGTTGTCACTCATCGCGCTCGTGCCGGAGTCGGTCAGCAGGTCGATGTAGACGTCCTCGCTGCGCAGCAGGAAGGTGTTGTAGCCAGCCTCCCTGATCGCCCAGGAACGGTAGTCGGGCGTCGTCGTCTTGATGGTCTCGACCATCTTGATCTTGTACGGTTCCGCGACGGTACGACTCTTCACGGCCTTCTCCATTTGCTCTCCACCGGAATTTCCACTTCTCGAGTATTTGTTGCGAAAAGCGCCGGGGAAATGCCCGCAAACATCAGCCGACATGGAGCGGAGTGGTCTGGTGCGCGGATCCGTGCTCCGCCCGGGGACGCCGACAGGATGAGCCTGCCATGAGGGATCCATGACGGCACCCGGAGGACTCCCCGGGAAACACCCCAGTCTTTGACCCTGGTTCCCTAATAAACCGAGTTCCGGGGTTCGTTCGAGGATGCCTGAAACGTACGCTTCCGAGGGTTTTGACCAACAGGCGTTCGGAGGTAGGCATGATCGACACGGCGGGGGGCAAGCCCGGTGTCGACGGGGGGCTCAAGTCCGTTCTCAGCGCACTGGAGCTGCTGGACTGCTTCATCGACGACGAGGAGTTCGGCGTATCGGAACTCGCGCGCCGGCTCGACGTCTCCAAGAGCACCGCGCACCGGCTCCTGACGACACTGACCGCGCGCGGGTACATCCAGCAGGACCCCGAGTCCGCGCGGTACCGGCTCGGCATCCGCGTCATCGAGCTGGGCCAGCTGGCGGCGAGACGGGCCCGCCTGCACCGCACGGCGCTGCCCCTGCTGGAGCATCTCCGTCAGCTCACGTCGTGCACGGTGCACCTGGCGGTCCCCGACGGAGCGGACGTCGTCTATCTGGAGCGGCTGTCCCCGATTCCGCACATGCGGAGGTTCGCCCAGGTGGAGCGGCGTATCCCCGCCCATCAGGTGAGCTCGGGAAAGGCCATCGCGGCGTTCAACCCGGAGCTGGCCACGCTGCGACGGGTGGCCGGATTCGCCCGTCCCGCCGGAGAGCCCCCGTACCGCACGGCGGACTTCGACCGCTCCCTCACGGAGATCAAGGCGCGCGGAGTCGCGATCACCCATGACGTCATCGGGCTGGGGCTCTCCTCGGTCGCGGTGCCCGTGCGCGACGCGTCGGGGATCGCCCGTGCGGCGATCTCGGTCGCGGGACCCACTGTCGAGGTCGCGCAGAACACCCAGCGCTTCGCCCGCCTCGTCGGCGCGGCGTCGGCCAAGTTGGAGCGCGCCCTGCGCTGACCGGGAGGCTTCTCAGCGGGTGATGGGCCGGGCCTGGACCAGGACGACGGGATCGCCCGGACGCCACCGCGTGGGGATGACCCATTCGACGTCGACCGGATGGCGCAGGACGACTTCGGCCGCGAGTAGCGCGGTGACGACGGCGCCGAGACGCTCGTCGTCCAGGACCGGCGCCTCGGTGAACCGCTCGGGCATGTCCACCTGCCTCACCCGGCCCGCCGCGTGATCGATCACGGCGACCCGCCGCTTCGTGGACACCCGGGTCTCCAGGCGGCGCCCGTCCCTGCCGACCACGATGTGGTCAGGGATCACCGTTCCCTGGACGACCGTCTCGCCCAGTCCCCAGCAGGCCTCGACGACCATCGTCTCGCTGTCCCCGGTCACCGGATGCGCGGAGAAGGCCACACCCGCCGCCGAGGCCGAGACGAGCTCCTGGACTCCGACGGCCATCGCGGTCTCCACCCCTGCGCGGTAGCGCAGTCCGTAGCGGATGGAGGAGGCGGAGAAGGCGCTCGCCCAGCAGTCCCTGATCGCGGTGACGAGCCCCTCGGCCGTGCGCACCCCGAGACGGGAGGCGTACTGGCCCGCGTAGCTCGCCTCCGCGGTGTCCTCCCCCACCGCCGAGCTGCGCACCGCGACCGGCAGATCGGCCTCCCGGCGGTCGAAGGCGAGGGCGGCATGGGCGTCGGCCACCTGGGCCACGAGATCGGCCGCCATCGGCGTCGACTCGATGGCGGCGGAAAGGGCGTCCGCGAGCCCGTCGACGGTCTGATCGACGGTCCGGGAGTCCGCCGACATCGGGATCCGGGCCCGGTCCAGCACTTCCCGGCAGCCGCCGGCCGTCAGGAACTCATGGAACCTGGCGGCCGGGACGACGAAGCCACCCGGAGTCGTCAGCCCGTGCCGGTGCAGCAGAGCCAGCCGGGCCATCTTCGGGCCCGCGCCCGCCCTCGCCTCTTCGTACGGCAGGCGCGACAGCTCGGAGAGCCAGAGCACCGGCGCCGTCACCGCGCCGCCCCACGGAGGATCCGCACGTGTCCCCGGTCGCCGTCGACCTCGATGAGGTCACCGGACCGGATCACCTGCGTCGCCACCCCCACCCCCACCACGCACGCGACACCGTACTCCCGGCTGACGATGGCGGAGTGGCTCAGAATGCCGCCCAGGTCCGTCACGCATGCGGCGATCTTCCCGAACGCGGGCGTCCAGTTCGGGCTGGTCGCCTCGCACACGAGGATCTCCCCCGGGGCGATCCGGTGGAGTTCGTCCGCGTCGTGCAGGACATGCGCGGTGCCCCTGACCACCCCCGGAGAGGCGGACAGCCCGGCCAGCACGCGGCTCCCGGCAGACCCGGCCGCCGCGTGAAGGAGGCCTTCCCGCACGCCGAAGATCTCCTGGATCACGGGGTCGTCCGCCTTCTCCGGCGTCGTCCCCAGCGCCTTCGGCATGCGTGGCCGCCGGTCGAGCCAGCGCTGGTAGTGCACCCGTCGCGCCTCGACGATCACCGCCATGTCGCGCCAGGCGGTCCTGCCCTCGACCACGTCCACCAGTTCGGGCCAGAAGAGGTAGAGGGGGTCGTCCCGGCGATCGGTGCCCAGCGCGTCACCGACCGCCAGGCACGCCTCCCGCATGGGGACGGCCACGCGCAGGTCGATCCAGAAATTGTGCTCGTCGTTCCACCAGACGAAGTTCGCCTGCCGGCAGGACGCGAGCGCGGCGTCGAAGTCGAGGCGGCGAGCCCGGGTGAGCCGCCGCCGGGCCAGTTCGACCGCCTCCTCCCGATCCGCCGCGGCCCGGCGTTGGGCGGCGGACAGATCGAAGCCCTCCGGCTTGAGCAGGAAGGTCTTGATCGTGCCCAGGACGGGCAGCGGATCCTCGTGCCAGGTGGCCAGGTTCACGTCGGAGGTGCCCTCGGTTCGATGACCCCAGGTGTCCAGGAAGTCATCCAGCCGGGACAACCACGTGGCCGCCGCGCCACCGGCCCTGCGCAGTTCGACGCCGAGCCGGTGGGGTTCCGTGCGGGCGAAGAGCCCGGCGAGCCCGGCCCGGCGGGCGTCCCGGGCCAGGTCCCAGAGCCGGCGGTCGGTTTCGAGGATCTTGTTGTCGTAGCCCTGAAGATAGGTCACCACCTGCTCCCGGCCGAGTCCGAGGTCGTCGCAGAGCCGTTGGAAGTCCAGGCAGTGCAGCAGCAGGGGATACATGACCTCGAAATGGATCGCCCATGCCCGCCGGTGAAAGGCCCTCGCCTCGCGAAGCCGCGTGCCGAGTTCCGCGATCGTCGCGCCCTGGAGGCCGGACGCCTCGAAGTAGGCCAGGCTCCTCCGCAGCTCCGCGAGCCGCCGGCCCCAGTTTCCGGCGAAGTCCGCGGTGAACGCGGCGACCGCGCGCGCCGACCGCCTGGACCGCGCCTCGATCTCGCCGGCGTCGGCGACCTTGATCTCGGAGAAGTACAGGTGAGTGCCCACCGCGCGCTGAGCGAAGCCCCGGCCGGTGGCCAGCGGCAGTCCTTCCGCCGCGAGCTGCGAGGTGAGCGAGAAGTCCTCGGCGAGCGAGAACGCCATCGGGGTCAGGCCGCGTGGCCAGTGGAAGTCGAGCAACCACGGCCGCTGGGCGTCGGCGCCCGTGAACGGCCGGAAGGGATCGGGCGTCTCGTCACCGGGGAGGTGGATGAATCCCGGATAGAGCTCCTGATGGTCGATCATGCCCCCACGATCGGGTGTGATCGCCACGTCGTGCATAGCCATTCCGGACACAGAGGGCAGGCAGAGCGGACCGTTCATGCCGAGGTCGCCTCGTCCAGCGAGCCGTCCCGCTCGCGCAGTTCCCCCACCACCGCCACCAGAGTGCTCAGGCCCCGCTGGAGCGAGAGTTCGTCGAGCCGCGCACATCCGATGACGATGCTGTTGTGCCGTCCCTCCGAGAAGCAGTGGGCGCTCCCGTCACCGACGAGCACGCCTCGGCGGCGCAGTCGATCCGCGACGAGACCGGCGGGCAGGTGGCGGAAGTGGACGAAAGCGTTCAGGCCGTCGAACCCCACCTCGTCGACCTGACCGCGCAGCGGCAGCAGGGCCTTGCGGACCAGCCGCGTCCGGGCGGCGTGCGCGGCGGTCAACCGCCGTACGTGACGGGCGAGATGTCCTTCGCGCAGCAGTCCGGCCAGCGCCCGCTGGGCGACCAGGGGCGGCTGCGACGGGATGAGCTGAAGCAGGTCGGTCAGCGGGCCGTCCAACTCAGGCGGGCTGATGATGTAGCCCACGTCCAGAGCCGAGGAGAGGACGTCGCGGAAGGAGCCGACGTACGCCGTGCGCTCGTATTCGCCAGAGGTCGCGAGCGGCGCGCAGGGATTGGCGTCCTGCACGAAGGCCTGGCCTTCGAGTTCCACCAGGAGCAGGCCCGACGACCTGGCCCACGCGATCAGCGCCCGCCGGCGCGGGACGGACAGGCGGGACCGCGGGTGCCCCTGCGCCGGCGAGACCAGGGCCAGCCGGATGTCGGGGAGCGGCCCCCGGACGAGGACACCGTCCTCGTCGACCGCCAGCGGGACCGTGTGCAGCCCGCGCAGGGCGAGCAGGCGGCGGGCGTCGGACGGCCCGGGCTCCTGGACCGCCGCGCGGTCGCCGGGACGGGTGCCGACCTGGGCCAGCAGGTCGAGCGCGTGGGCGCGTCCGGAGGTGATGAAGATCTGATCCGCCGTGCACCGCAGACCGCGGTGCCTGCGCAGATGGACGGCGAGGGCCTCGCGCAGTTCCGGACAGCCCCGGGGCGGCAGCACGTCGTGCCCTGGCGGCCGGTGGGCGGCGGTGCGCCAGGACGACCGCCATGCCGTCACCGGCAGAGACGCCGAGCAGGGGCCGGCCGGGGTGAGGTCCAGCTCGCGCGGATGCCCGTCGCCGTTCCCCTTGCCCGTGCGCCCGGCGCTGCGCTGCTCCTCATGGCAGACGAAGTTCCCCGATCCCGAGCGGGCCTCGAGGAGTCCTTCGGCGAAGAGCCGGTGATAGGCGTGCAGCGTCACCGAGCGCGACACGCCCAGGGCGACCGCGAGGGCACGCGTCGACGGCACCCTGTCCCCGTGCGCCAGAGCGCCGGTGCGGATCGCCTCCCGAAGTTGCCCCTCGATCTGGGCGTGCAACGGTGTCCGCGAGGTCTTGTCCAGGTGAATGGCTATTGTCAACGGTTCACTGAAACGCATGGGTCCCCTCCCCTATGCCCCGGAATGCACTCCGTACGCTAGGAGGGTCCGACCCGCCCTGGCCGGAACGTTCTTGCATGCGGAACAATGACGCGCTGAGGCGCGACTCGGGGAGTTCGACATGGGAACTGCGCTCCCGGCCAAGACGACCCCTCCTCCCATGCCGTCCTTCCACATCGAGCGCCGGCGCGCCACCAGGGCCCTGGACGAGGCGGTCCTGCGCGGGCTGACCACGGTCGTCGCCGGATCCGGCTGGGGCAAGACCGTCACGGTGGCCGGGTGGGCCAGGCGAGCCGGCGCGTGCTGGCTCACGCTCCACCGCGACGACAACGACCACAGCCGGCTCGTGCGCGAGATCCTCTCCGCGCTGCGTGTCGAGCACGCCGGCCTGCCCATGGACCTGGCGCCCGGGAGCCCCGACTCCCAGGCGGCCGACCTGCTGCGGACCCTGACGGAGCGGGTCGGACGGTCGGTTGTCCTCGTCCTGGACGACCTGCGCGAGCTCGACCCCCGCTCGCCGGCGACCCGGCTGGTCGAGGCTCTGAGCCGGGCGGAACCCGAGATCCTCCGCCTGGTCCTCGTCTCCCGGACGGACCTGCCGTTCCCGGTGCGCCGGCCGGGCGAGCGCGGCCGGGTCACGGAACTGGGCACCGAGCATCTGGCCTTCGACGTGCGGGAGGTGGCGCGGGTGCTCGAGTCGGCCGTCCCGGGCGACGGCGGGCTCGCGGCCGAAGTGTGGCGCCTGACCTCGGGCTGGCCCGCGGTCGTCCGCCACGCGGCCGACTCGCTCGCGGCCCGGTCGCCGCAGGGGCCGGAACCGGCGCTCGCCCGGTTACGCCGCCGGGGCGGCCCGCTGCTCGGCCATCTGGCCGCGACGATCGGCGCCGGTGAGACCGAGAGCCTTCATCGGCTGCTGCTGCACGTCGCCGTGCTCAACCGGGTGACGATTTCCCTGTGCGGCGCGCTGGGCCTGGACACGGCGAAGGACGTGCTGCCCCTTCTCGCCGGCCATGGTCTTGCCGAGGTAGCCGACGCCCCCGAGGCGTTGTGGTCGTTGATCCCTCCGCTCAGGGACGCGCTGCTGGCCGACGCGGCGCTCGGCGTGTACGACATGGGCGCGCTCCACCGGCGAGCCGCCGACTTCCACCGCTCCCGCGCCATGTACGGCGAGGCGATCAGGCATCTGGTCGACGCCGGCGAGCACGAGTACCTGGCGTCGCTGCTCGCCGAGCACGGCACCCACCTGATCGCCTCCGGCGAGGCCGAGGTGGTGGTTCAGGCGGCGACCGCGCTCCACCACAATCTCGACGCATTACGGCTGCGGCGCGTCACCGAACCTGCTCTCCGAGCGCGGGGCGACGCGAACGGCGGCGGTCCGCTCCCGCCGGGCGTGGCGGTGCAACTGGGGCTTCTGTGGCACCTGCGCGGCAACCTCGACCAGGCGCTCCGCTGTTACTCGCGCGGTGTGATCGGCAACGGCGACACGGCCGACGAGGTTCTGCTGCTGGCCTGGACGGCCACCGCGCACTGGGCCCTCGGAGACTTCGAGGACGCCCGCGCTCTCGCGGACCGCGCGCTGCTGGGCGCGCAGCAGTGCGGCAACGCCGGACCACTTGCCGCGAGCCACACGGCCGCGGCGCTGCTGGCGGCGGCGGAGGGCAACCGGCGGGCCAACGCCTGGCACTACGCCAGCGCGCTGGGACACGCCGAGCGCGCGGGCAACGTCCTGGAGACGGTGCGGATCCGGGCGAACCTCAGCTCCCACTTCCTGGAGGAGGGGCGGGCCGCCGAGGCGGTCCGCGAGGCCGACCTCGCCGTGGAGCTCGCGCAGACCGGGAGCTACGACTTCTTCCACGCGCTCGCGCTGGTCAACAGAGGTGGCGCGCTGATCATCCTGGGCCGCTTCGAGGAGGCCGCGGCCGACTTCAGGTCGGCGCTGGATCTGTACCAGCGCCTGGGCTCGGCGATGGTGGCGTACGCGCTGGTCGGCCTCGGCGACGTCTACCGCGAACTCGGCGAGGCCTCCCGGGCCAGGGCGGCCTACGAGGAGGCCCTGCGGGCCGCCGAGGAGTCGGCTGACCTGCAGAGCCTCGGCTGGGCACTGGTCGGCCTGGCCAGGGTCAGGGCGGCCGACGATCTCGCCGCGGCCCGCGACCTGGCCCAGCGTGCGGTGGACCTCGGTCACGGCCTGCACCGCGTCCAGGCGATGCTCGCCCGTGGCTGGCTGGCTCTGCTGGCCGGCGATCGCGCGCGAGCCGCCGAGGATGCCGCCGGAGCGGCGGATCTCGCCAGAGGCCGCAGGGACCTGATCGGCCTGGCCGAATCACTCGAACTGACCGCGCTGACGGTCGCGACGCCCGCCGCCCAGCTCGCCCTGCTCGGAGAGGCCTCAGCGATCTTCCAGGAGCTTCTCCACCCGGTCGGAACGGCCCGCACGGCACTGGTTCAGGCGCTGCTGACCGGCACGGACGTGGAGTCCGCCGAGCAGGGGCTGCACCGCTACGGGGTGCGCGCCACCCGCGTCGCCTCGTCTCTGGCGGTCCTCGCCTCGTCCCGGCCGCGTATCGCGGTGCACGCGCTGGGCTCCTTCAAGGTGCTCAGGGACGGGGTTCCCGTGCCGGCCGCCGAATGGAAGTCGAAGAAGGCACGCGACCTGTTCAAGATCCTGATCGCCCGAGAGGGGCGGCCGGTCTCCCGGGAGCAGCTCATGACCCTGTTGTGGCCCGAGGAGAAGAATGTCACGGGCAACCGGCTGTCCGTCCTGCTGTACGCCGTTCGCGGCGTGCTGGCCAATGCCGACGAGGGACCCCTGATCGCGACGCGGACCACGGTCCAGCTCCAGACGGACGCGCTCGACCTCGACGTGCGGCGCTTCCGCGGGGCGGCCGACACCGCGCTGGACGCCTACCAGCGGGGCGGCCCGGACGCGGCGAACCTGCTCGGCCACGCCGAGTCCCTTTACGGCGGCGACTTCCTCGAGGAGGACGCCGACGAGGGCTGGGCGGTCCCGCTCCGGGAGGAATGCCGTTCCGCCTACCTCGCCGTGCTCCGCGCGCTGGCCGACCTGTCGGCCGCCGGCGGCGATTTCGACCAGGCCGTACGCCACTGTCTGCGGCTGCTGTCCCAGGACCCCTTCGACGAGAAGACCCACCTGCGCCTCATCCAGGTGCTGCTGACGGCGGGAAGGTACGGCGAGGCGATGCGCAGGCATCAGATCTACGCCCAGGCGATGCGGGAGATCGGAATGGGATCGGAGTGCGTGCCGTGGTCGGAGCTCCGCGACGGCGAGCCGGGGAGCCGCTCAGCCCGCTGACCCGTGGCGGGCCAGGACGTCGCGGTATTCCCGGGTGAGGAGCAGGACCTCTGCCGGCAGGTCGACGGTGTGGCCGGCGCTTCCGTGGTGGAAGAGGCGGACCAGGTCGTCGTCGGTGCGGCGGGCGTACGTGAGGTGGCGCCCCCGGAAGACGATCAACCGACGGAGGATCCTCCTGACCCCCTCGACGCTCGCCCACAACGCCGGGGAAGGATCACGCGACTCGCGGAGTGCGCCCACCAGGCGGGACACGAGGGAACCCGTGCCCTGCCGCGCCGCGTACCGCGACCGGACCAGGGGCGTGTTGTACTCGTCCACCTGCGACTGGAAGGCGGCGTAGCCCGGCACCGGCTGGTCGGACGCCCAGAGCACGGTGTCGGCCAGGTAGAGCGGCAACTGCGCCGGAGCGGGCCCGAGGTACGACCTGCCGCCCACGTCGACCGGCTCGAAATAGGGCCGCATCTCCTGCGCGAAGAACGCGGGGGGCACGTGCTCGCGGATCAGATCCATGGCCGCGATCAGCGTGTCCAGTTCCGGCTCGGTGCGGGCGCACACCTCCGCGAACAGCGGGTCCCCGGGATCGATCCCGGTCAGTTCGAGGAGGAGCTCGATGAAGTCCTCCACCGCCGGAGCGGAGCGGCGCACCGACTCGATCATGGCGTCCTCGGCCGGCCCACCGACGTACCGGCGCCGCCTCGGCCCCTGGGGATTGCCCGGTCCATAGTGGAGGACGGTGTCCCGGGGGACCATTCCGGTGCGGGCGCCCAGGAACAGCAGCGTCTGCACGGCCGCCGGGACCACCGCGAGCGGTTGCGGCCCGTGTCGCCTGATGGAGCCGAGGAGCAGACCGAGGTCACGCGTCGCGGCCACGCACTCCGCCGCCGTGAACGTGTCCGCCGTCCCGGCGACGGCCACGAGGCGGCGCAGCACGTCCACCAGCCCGGCGACGTCCGAGGAGGCGTTGAGCGAGGGGACCTCGGCGCACAGGGCGTCGGCGTGCAACGGGTCGAGGCCGGCGGCGGCGAGGAAGAGTGAGCTGTCGCGTGCGCACGTGATTGTCATGCGTCCAGCGTGTGCACGCCGGGTCGAAAGGTCTCCGGCCACTCCTGGGGGAGGTCCGCCGTACCACTCTGGGCACGCGGAGGGCCGCATGGATGCGAATCCATGCGGCCCTCCGGCTCGGGGCAGCACTCAGAAGATGGGTCCGTTGAAGAAGGTGCAGGTCGCCAGGCACCAGTTGCCCGATCCCTCCGGGACCAACGTGGACAGGGACGTGGGCACGTCGACGGTGACCGACGCCGACATGATGGTGATATCCCAGTCCGGCGGCATCACGACGTAGTCGGGCAGTGCCGAGCTGGGCAGGTGGGTGCCCATGCCCTCGACCTGCTGGATCCGCTCCGGGGCGCCGTTCCGGAGGATGTCGCCGATCCCGTCCCAGTCGCCCGTCTCCATCATCATGGCGATGTCGTTGTCGAGCATGACCCCGGGAGCCGGGGCCGTCACGCTGGCACCGGGCGGAACTATCATTTCGCCCAGACCCGTGTCCAGGCCGTGGCCGGCGATCCCCTTGCCGGTGCCGCCCGGCATGACCCAGGTCACGTCCCCATTGGGATAGGGCCGCAGTTCGAGCACGTACGGCCTGGGCCGGGCGCCGGCGCCGCCCGGTCCTCTCGTGCCTCCGAAACCCGGCCGGAAGTCGTCGAGCGGGCTCGTCCTGAACTTGGGGATGTTGACGAGGTTGATCGCCGTGTAGAAGGCGTTGAGGACCTTGTCGGTGTCGGTGTGCGAGCGGATCGCGCGGTCGGCCTCCTCCTTGGTCTGCGGGGCGTTAGCCGTGTTGCAGTCGAACCCGCAGACCAGGGGGATCAGAACTTCGTCGGCGAGTATGCGGCCCCAGGTGCGGCCGTAGTCGCCCTGGCCCGGGGTCACCCGGCCGTTGTAGCCGTTGTGGCCCAGGTGGCAGCCGACCTGGCAGAACGAGGGGCCGATCGTGCCGTCGGCGTCGGAGCGGGCCGGGCCCATCGGGCCGCCGTACGGGCTGCCCGCCATCACCACCCCCAGCCAGTAGGTGGGGTCACCCATGCCGGCGCGGGGCGGGCTGGCCGCGACGACGCAGATGGTGCCGTCGGGACACGGACCGGCGGGATCGACGGGGTTGTAACCGCTGGGATCGGTGTAATTGAGCGGGCTGTTGTTGACGTAGCTGTAGGGATTCCAGTTCTGGCCGTTGAGCGGCTCCGTGAGCGGATCGGCGGTCGGGAACCGCATCATGGCCGGATCGTAGATCCGCCCCTTCATGTTGATCAGGCCGAGGTCGTCGTCGTGCTCGTGGCCGGTGAATCCGGCCCGTACGGGACCGGGCCCGCCGGTGAGGATGCTGCCGTCGGCGTTGACGCGCCGGCCGAACGGGTCGTAGTACGACCGCTGGTGCACGGCCCCGTCGGCGCCCACCACCTGCGTCGTGCTGCCGAGCGAGTCGGTCACCAGGTGCAGGGTTTTGCTGGCGCCGGTCTGCTCGTCGTGGACGATCTGGCTGGTGCCGACGGTGAAGAGGTGCTCGGTCTTCGGGCCGGAGACCCGTTTCTCGTACAGGCCCGCGAAGGTGAGGCTCGTCGCCGCGCCGCTGGTCTTCCTGGTGCGGCGGCCGATGGCGTCGTAGAGGAAACTCCAGGTGTTGCTGCCCTGGGCGACGGTCTTGGGCAGGTCGAAGGAGGTGTATCCGATGGTGCGGCCCACCGGGCCCGTCCGGGTGGTGTTGCGGCCCTGCGCGTCGTAGGAGTAGTCGGTGTAGGCGTGGGACGGCAGTGCGGTGATTCTCGTCAGGGTGTGCGGCTGGGTGCCGTCGGGCTTGCCGTAGGTCCGGTGCTCGACGGGGTTTCCACCACGGTGGACGGTGGTGAGGTTGCCGCCGGCGCTGTATCCGTAGGTCGTGGTCACCGGAACCGGGGCGGGTCCGCCCGGCGCGTCGGCGCCCAGTCCCCATGCGGTCAGCCTGCCCAGGGAGTCGTAGTCGAAGGTCTCGGCCCGTTCGACGGTCTGCTCCTGTGTGGTGCGGGTCTTGAGCAGCCCGTCGTCCCGATAGGTGTAGGCGGTCTCCAGCAGGGTGTCGCCGCCCTTGGCGACCTGCTGGCCGGTCAGCTGTCCGGTCAGCGGGTCGAGGTCGTTGTGCAGGGTGATTCCGCCGGACAGCGTCGCGTCGGTCAGCGCCATGTCGGCGTTGCGGCCGGTGATCTCCATGATCGTGACCGGGGCGGCGGGATCGGAGACGTCGACGAGCCGGTCCGGATGCTGCCAGGCGTTGTACTTCTGCTCGACGGTGAGGCGCGGCCGCCCGGGCACCTGCGGGTAGGCCAGCTTGGTCAGGCGGCCGCCGGAGTCATAGGCGTAGTCGAAACTGTAGGTGGCCTGTCCCTCGATCAGGTCGGCCCCGCTCCTGCGTCCCAGGGTGTCGTACCGGAAGGCCGTGGTGATGCCGTCCGAGCTCGTGGCCGACGCCGCCCGGCCGCGGCCGTTGGCGGCGGTGTCCCAGACGAAGGTGGACGTGCCCTCTCCCGCCTGCCGGGTGATCAGGCGGCCCAGGTCGTCGTAGCCGAACATCTCGGAACTCGGTCCGCGGGTCTGCTGCTTGACCTGGTCGAGGCCGTCGTAGACGGCCGAACTGTGACCGCGGTCGGGATGCGTCTCGCTCACGCCGCGGCCCAGCGCGTCGTACCCGAAGTCGGTGACCGCGCCCTGCGGGTCCTTGACCTTGTCGAGCAGGTCGAACGGCTCCCAGTCGTAGGTGGTGGTCAGCGACTGCTCCGGCTGGCCCTGCTTGACCAGCACGTCGGTCTTGGCGACCACCCGGCCGTTGACGTCCACGGCGACGCGGGTCTCGTTGCCTCCGGTGTCCCACGACCGTTTCTCGAACATGGTGTAGGAGGAGGTGGCCACCTTGCCGTCGGGCAGTTTGACCTTCAGGGGCCGGTCGAGGGTGTCGTAGCCGTAGACGGTGACGCCCGGGATGCCCCCCGGCCTGGTCCCGGACTTGAGCCGGCCGATGCGGTCGTAGGTCGCGGTGGTGGTGATCGGCGTGCCGTCGAAGCCGGGCACCGATCCCGACAGCGCCTGGCCGCGCGCGTCGGTGGTCACGGTCGCCGTCCGCCCGCCGATCGTCGCGGTCATCGTGAGGCCGTTGACGCCGCCGTAGGTGTCCGGGCGGCCGGTGTAGTCGAAGACGGCCTTGTCCCGTCCGTCCCGCTGGTGGGTTCTGAGCCGCCCGGCGGCGTCGTAGGTGCTGGTGTTCTGGACGCCGTTGACATCCATGGTCACCACCGGCAGGCCGTAGGCGGGATGGACCACGCTCCAGGTGGAGGGCACGTAGGCGGCTCCGGCCGGCCGCTCGATCCAGACCTGAGAGGCGTGGACGCGCTCATCGGGAGCCTGGGGATAGAGCTGCGCGTACTCGATGTGCTGGACGCGGGCCGCCACGCCGGGCGCGCTGGTGGTGATCGTCGTCGGCAGGCCGAGCGGGTCGTACCCGTAGCCGATCGTGCGGCGGACCTTCGGGTCCGGATGGTCCTTCTCCACCTCCACCGTCGCGAGCAGGCCGGCCGCGTTGTGGGAGTAGGTCACGCTCCGCACCGCCGGTCCGGGGTCGCCGTCGGCCTCCGCCCTGGTCGTCTTCTGGGTCAGGGGCAGGCCCAGATGCCAGGAGCCGGCCGTCCTGTTCTCGTACGTGGTGTTGATCCACTCCTTGGTCCCGCCCTTGACCGCGAGATAGACGGCCGTCACGTTGCCGTAGTCGTCGTAGGCAGTCTGCAGGTCGGTGCGCCGGGCCGGTTCGGCAGGTTCGGCCAGGTCCCAGATGTGCTCCCGGTGGGCGTTCTGGGCGGGGAACGTCTGCCCCCAAGTGAGGTTGACCGGCTCCTCCCACTCCTTGACGAACGACTTCTTCGGCAGCGTGAGATAGGTGGCGCCGCCGTTCAGCAGGCGTACCTCGGTCTCGTAGTTGACCGTCCTGGAGACGCGCGCGGTCGCGGTGGCCGGCTGGGCGGCCACCTGCGCCTCGGTCAGGATGGCCGTCTTGACGGTGAGCGACTTGGGGAAGGCGACATGGGGGTGGTACTTGCCGTTGTGCGCCGAGACGCGGTGATCGTAGTTCGCGATCGTCTCCGTCGCGGTCGCCGGATCCCACGAGGCCACCTTGCCGAACCCCAGGAAGCCGCGCCCGCGCAGGTGGACGACCGGGTCCTCGTAGGCGTAGTGGGTCTCCCGGGTGCCCGCCGACAGGACGGCCGGGTTCACGAAATGCGAGCGGGAGACGGTCTTGCGGACTACGACCAGGCCCTTGCGCAGGCACAGCAGCGGGTACTGGCACTGGTAGGCGCTCTTGCCGGCCGGATCGTTCGACCATTCGGCGGAATAGGCGATCTCCTCCCTCGGCCAGGCCGTCGTCCCGTCCCTGACCGCCGTCAGCAGGTCGTCCAGGCGGGGCTGCTGCTGGAACACGGTGAGCTGACCGTCCTCGGTGACGGTGACCAGGTCCTTGCGGCCGTCGCCGTCGAAGTCGCCGACCCCGGACAGGACGGCCCCGAACGCGGGGATGTCGAGGTGGTTCCCACCGGCGATCTCCTTCTGCGTGAACGTCCCGTCGCCGTTGGACAGGTCGATCCAGATGGTGGCGCCCCCGTCCGCGCCGCCGCCGAACTTCACCAGGTCGGACCGGCCGTCGTTGTTCATGTCGGCGACGTGGCAGTTCTTGTCGCACAGTCCCAGGCCGACGTCCTCCTGGAAGCGCACCCCGTTCCCGGTGTTCCAGGCCAGGAAGCCCTCCTGCCCGAAGACGGTGTCCTCAAGGCCGTCGCCGTTGAAGTCGCCCGACTTCACGCCCCACAGGTACTGGTTCGGGGTCAGGAACCGGTTGTGCGCCGTGCCCGCCGAGACGTGCTGCGCGGTGGCGGTCGAGGTGCCCGGTTGCGCGCCCAGCCCCAGTGCCCAGCCGGTTGTGGCGCACTTCAGGTCGCCGTCGACGACCTTGCGTTCCCCCGAGAGCAGTTCGGCGCGGCCGTCACCGTTGAGGTCGCTCACCCGGGCCGGGCAGCCCGCCGCCACCGTCGAGGCGATGGGCGGCCCGAGCGGCTCGAAGGAAGAGGAACCGCTCTCGTTCATCCGGATCTCGTAGCCGCCGTAGTCCCAGTCGTAGGCGAAGGCCCCCTCGATCACCCCCTGGATCTTCGTGCCCTGCACCAGGTCCAGGCGGCCGTCGCCGTTCATGTCCGCCCAGTCCGAGGGAACGCAGGGGAGGGACAGGCCATAGACCTGGCCGCCGCCGTCGCAGGAGGGTCCCACGATCCCCGTGCTCTCGAACTCTTCGGCGGTGTCGTCCCATCTCAGCAGCTCGTAACGCGCATGGGGCTCAGGGACGCCATTGCCCTGGACCCGCTGGACGGGCACCCAGATCTCGGCCTTGCCGTCGCTGTCGAAGTCCACCGGCCGTGCCATCGGCACGGAGACGTTGGTGGGCCACTCGGGTGTGGCCACATAGGTGGCCTTCCACACCTCGCCGGAGAGCAGGCCGAGCGGCGCTCCCGGTTGGGACCGCCGGACGAATGTCCTCCCGTAGGGGTCCTGGAACTGCTCGTCCCATCCGCCACGAAAGTAGAACAGGTCGTCCATGCCGTCGCCGTCGAAGTCAGCGATCCTCATGGACGGCATGAACTGGAGATCCGGCCAGTCTCCCGGTGCTCCGCTGGTGTCGAGGTCGATGTGGCCGATGTCCTTCTTCTGGAACGACGGGCCGCTGGCGGGCTGTGACCAGGTGAACTCCTTGGCCCACAGGCACGAGGTCAGGGCGCACTTCTCCACCTTCGTCAGCAGGCTTCGCTGGCTCGCCGCGCTCTGCTCGTAGCTCAGGTCGTACCGCCAGACCTCCTCCGTGCCGGCCGGGTTGGGTGCGAACATCTTGATCGCCGCCACCCGCTTGGTCGAGGCGAACTGCACACCGTTGAGCCACCCCGAGCCGGGGTCGGGCCGGTTCACGACGTCGAACTCGACGAAGCGGCGGGCGTCGGCGTACGCGCCGGCGGGGCCGTGCGTGTAGGTGATGCGGTAGGGCAGCACCTCGAAGGCATGCGCTCCGTCGAACTGGTGGTATTGGTACCGGATCTCGTTGCCCGAACTGTCCCGCACCTTCGTGAGCAGCCACGCCACCCGGGGAACCCCGGCCGCGGTCGTGACCGTCTCCGGCGGACCGCCCGCCGCCCAGTAGTCGACGGCGAACGCCGAGCGTGGAGCGATCCACGGCTGGTATTCGCTGACCTTCCCGTCCTTCGTGTGGACCATGAAAACGCCGGGCCCTTCCGCCTTCAGCCCCTGCTGCACAATTCTGGCCATGCTGTCGGCCTCGGTGCGGTACTCCGTGCCGGACTCCCCGTAGTTGCCGGAGACCGCCATCAGTTTCTGCCCGTCCAGGCACAGACGGTCCTTGTTGGTGAACCGGACACCCGCCCCTGTGCCCTCGGTGGACAGCGACTCCCCACAGCGTGTGATCGACGACATCCCGGACAGCGACCAGCCGCGGCCGAACGGCCCGTCGCCACTGCGGCTGGAGTACGCCAGGGTCAGCGCGGGCTGCATGCCGGCCCGCCCGGCCGGAACGTCAAGCGGTATCGTCAGCGTGTAGTCGCCCCGGGAACCCACCGACGAGGACGCAGGCAGGTAGCCGACCCGGTCGCTGGAGATCACCGGCTGCTGGGGCAACTGGATCGGGTGCGGCAGCGCGGGCGGGACGGCGACGGTGTCGGCGCCGGCGGCGTTCGGCGACGTTACAACGTTCGGCGCCAGCAGCGCGACGATGAGGATCAGTACGGTTCTTGTGCGCCGTAATCGACGCGGTGACACGTTGCGCGGCTTCATGACCAGTGCTTTCGGGAGTCGAGGAGTGGACGTGAGGCGCAGGAGAACCGGCGCCGCCTCCACGGGTGGACTCGAGAAGCCTGAGGGACGCCGGTGTCCTCCTCGAAGTGTCAGCGCGACGGCACAGGCCGGAAATGACCGCTCAGCCGAGATCGTCGAGCCTGTGCGGACCGACCTGACCTGCTCTGTTCTCCTTGACGGGAACCTCGCGCACACCGACCTGTGGGCTGACGGATGCTGGATCGTGCACTCCACCCCGGTGGAGTCCGTCCGCTCCCCGGCCCGCGGTCCTGCGCTCGAACCTGGCCGGCTGGACGAGCTACGGCCACTGCCACTCGCGCTTCTACTGGGGACTGAAGCTTCATCTGGTCTGCACCCCTGCCGGGCTGCCCATCACCTGGGCTCTGGCCGACCCGAAAGTCGATGAACGCCAGGTGCTGATGGGCCATCTGCGAACGGGAACCACAGCTGATCGCCGCCCGGCCCGGGCTGCTGATCCTGGCCGACAAGGGTTATATCGCCGCCGAGCTCGACCGGTTCCCGGCCGCCCGGGGTGTCAGCCTGTTGCGGCCTTCCTACCGCAACCGCGGCACACCCCGTCCCGGAGAATCACTGCTCAAGACAGTCCGGCAGCTCATCGAATCCGTCAACGACACCCTCAAAGGCCAGCTGGGTCTCAAACAACACGGCGGCCGGACCATCGAAGAAGTCGGTGTCCGAGTGGCTCAGCGGATCTTGGCGCTGACGTGCGCGATCAGGCACAACCGGACCGCAGGAGCGCCAGTCACCAGATCGATGGACGCTGAAGGGCAGAAATTCCAGCAGATCGTCCGCCGGGGCAGCACCAGTTCGGTGCGTTACCGGCGGGCGATGATCCTTTGGCCTCGGCCGGGGGTAATACCGTCCCGGTGATCGCCCGGCTGGTGGCCGCCGATGAAGACACCGTCCGCGATGTGATTCACCGGTTCAACAAGATCGGGTTGGCCTGCCTGAACCCTCGGTGGGCGGGAGGCCGTCCCCGCCTGCTCAGTGACGACGAAGAAGAATCCGTCGTCACGACGGCCAACCCGACCGGCCCGGCTCGGGCAGCCCTTCACCCGTTGGTCCATCCGCAAACTCGCCGCCTACCTGCGGGCTCTTCCCGGCCGGGCGATCGAGATCGGCCGGGAAACCTTACGCGCGTTGCTGGCCTCCTGGGCCAACCCGATTGAGGCACACTTCGGGCCGCTACGCCAGTTCACCATCGCCGATTCCGACCATCCCAACCACACCGTCCAGACCCGGGCTGTGCATGCCTATCTGCGCTGGCGCAATCTCAACGCCCGTCACCCGGACGTGCTGGCAGCTCAACGCCGCGAACGCGCCCGCATCCGCAGCGAGAAAGGCATCCGCTGGGGCGGCCGACCGCTCTCAGCTGCGGCCTGACCGCTCAACCCGGTCAACGTTTCCGGTCACAGCACTAGTGAGCCGGTCGCGCGGCGGTGGCCGGCTCACTAGTCACTCGACACCGGCCGCCCTTGCCGACCGCGCTCTCGACTACTGAACGCGAGGCTTAAAGGCCACGGCGTACACGCGGCCGAGTGTCCGGTGAAGGGCTACCCACGGGCTGGCCGGTGGGTCCCTGGCAGGCCAGGGCAGGAGGGTGCGTCGACGTACTTCGCGCGATGATCTTAAAGCCGGTGTAGGGACCTCACGATCCGGCCCTCGTCATGACAGGTTCGCGCCGTGGCTGCCGGCGTGCTCCCAGAGCTGCCGCGCGGCGTCGCCGAAGAACGGGCCCACGACGTACTTGCCCTGGGCTCCCTGACTGTTCACCGACGTGAGGTAACCCCAGCCTCTGGACTGCTGGTAGTCGTACATCCACGGACCGCCGCTCGACCCCGGCGCGGCGAGAGTCGCGCAGTCCCCGCCAGCCTGCAGTCTCTTGAAGATGCTGGCGATCACGGTGGTGGCGCAGTTGTACTGCCATTCGCCCTCGGACGGCGGGATCGCCGGGTAGCCCCACAACGCGGCGGTGTAGACACCCGTGCGGTTGAACGACATGCCGTTCCATCCCGTGACGTCACCGAGGACCCGGCCGTCGCGCGGCAGCACGCTCGCGAAGGCGTAGTCGTAGGTGTAGTCACGCGACTCGATCCACGGGCTGTAGACGTAGGTCCCGACGACGGTCCAGGTGCCGTAGTAGGGGTCGGGGCCGTAGTTGTAGTAGGGCATGTAAACGAGGTTCCTCGCCCAGCTGCCGCCTGGGCCGTCGTGTACGCAGTGGGCTGCGGTCGCGATGACGTTGCGGCCGGGGCCGCCCACCGCGCTCGCCGAGCAGGCGAACAGTCCCTGCGCGTCCTCCCCGAGGATCAGGCCCACCATGGGGTTGGCGAGGAATCCCTTCTGCGGGCCGCCGACGGGCGCCGAGCCCGGGACGGTCAGTTCACGCCCCGCCGGTTCGGCCGGCCGGGCCGGGGCGGCGCCTTCCGCGGCGGCAGACAGCTCCCGCGACCTGGCTCGCGCGATGCGCTCCGGGGTCCAGAACGTCTGGAGTGACTCGGTGACGGTCGCCTCGGCACCGACTATGACGGGCCCGGAGTCGGCGGTCGCCGGGGCGGCGAGTGTTCCGGCGGCGACCAGGACACCGATCAGGAGGTGAAGTGATCTCATGGAGCCGGACGTTAGGGACCCGGCCTTGGATCCGCCTTGCCGTCCGCTGCAACAGGTCCGTTGGCCTGCCGTATGTGCCGCCGACGCCCTATCCCGAGACGTGGGTCCATCGGCATGGGAAGCTAGTCCATCTCGGCGGAGAGCCCCTGGTCTGCTGGTCCGACCGTCGCCCACGACCACCAGGTGCTGTTCGGAGATCCGGCCATCCTGGCAGGTGACCTGTGGGAAGCCTCCTCCTCGTCAGGAGGCCGGTCGGGGGGCGTCTGGTCGACCTCGCCGGCGGCTGCGGCGTGCCCGCCCTCGATCAGGTCTTCCTCTGGATGGACGGCCACCGGCAGTGGCGGGTGCGGCAGCTGGCCGACGCCGACCTGAAAGCGCTGGGCCATTTCGGATGTATGCATGTGACATGGGGTGAGCGGCAATTGTCCCGACCCCTCAAGAGTCCGAAGCCACCTCGTACTGCCGCCCTCGTCGACTTCTGACCCACCCGCTAACCAGGGATTCCATATCCGTGCGCTGAAAGGTCGAACCAGTTGCCTTCCGGGTCGATGGCCCGATATTCCGCGTAGGGACGCTTCGAGCCTCGCAGGGCCGGGCTCGGCAGCCCACTAGAGGTCAGCATCTCGCAGGCGGCCTGGACGTTGGGCAGGTGGAAGCCGAAGTGGTTCATGCCCATGGGTGCCTCGCCATCTGGAGCTTGAGCAGCGCGAACGTCAGGTAGCCGTCGGGGTCCACCATGATGGCGTCCATCTGGAAGTGTTGCTGGTAGAAGGCAGCGAGCGCTTCGGGATCACGCGCGTAGATCGCCAGGTGCCGCGTGGCCACGACGAACTGCCCAACGGGCTGGCCTGCGCTGATCTCATGGCCGCTCCCGCCGTAAACGAGAACTTCGGCATGGTCTACATCGAGGCGGCCGCCTGCGGAGTGCCCCCGGTCGCCACACCCGCCCAAGGGGTGGCGACCGGGATAAAGCGGGGCGATCCGGTACTGGCGGGCGACTGGGAAGGGTCAGGCCGCTCACGCGGCGGGTTCGGCACGAAGATCCACCTAGCAGCCGACGGCGGATGCCGCCCCCTGTCGTTCCTGCTCACCGCGGGACAAGGCGGTGACGGCCCGCAGATGACGGCGGTGCTTGACCGCATCCGGGTGCCACGCATGGCCGTGGGCCGGCCCAGGACGCGCCCGGTCAGCGTCGCCGCCGACAAGGCCTGCAGCTCCCGGGGAAACCGCTCCTACCGGCGCCCCCGCAAGATCCGGCACACCATTCCCGAGCCCGCCGACCAGAAGCGCATCGCCGCTGGCGCGGGTTGATGGCCCGGCTTCGACCCCGCCTGTTACGTCCGCCGCAACGTGGTCGAACGGGCGCTCAACCGGCTCAAACAGTTCCGGGCCGTGGCCACCCGCTACGACAAACGCGGCTACATCTTTCTCAGCACGGTGACCATCGCAGATGGCTCCGCACCTGATCCAAGAAACAGGCCCTAGAAGACCACTGAAAATCTTGTTCGTGTGCGGCGACGTTGCGCGGTTCGCGATTTCTCAGATGGTCGTTGAGGCCAGCGTCCAGGACCCGTTCGTGTGGGTGAGTCCGAGGTTGATCAGGGTTCGCAGGTTGAGAGCGGCGGCGCGGGTGTGGAGCCAGGCGTTGTTCTTGATGGTGCCGACATACCGTAATCGGCGGTTGCCCCGGGCGACGATCCAGGCGATAGCCCTTTCGACCGGGGGCCGCCAGCGCCGGTAGTCGGCCCGCCAGGCCGGATCGGTGGCGGCTTGGCCGCGGGCGGCGGCAAGCTCGTCGTGGTGGGGGCGAATGGTCAGGATGCGCCCGGCTTTGGCCGTGGTGCAGCGCGGGCGCAGCGGGCAGCCGGCACACCAGCCGGCGAAGAACGCCTTGCGCTGCAGGTGGATGCCGGAGGCCGCCGACAGCGGGACCTGGTGCCCGGCCGGGCAGGTCACGGTGTTGTCGGTGTTGCCGGTGGTGTCGATGGCGAAGTCGTCCAGGTTGAACCCGCCGGGCACGGCCGGTCGCAGCGGCGCAGGTTTGATCACCGCGCGATGCCCTGCCGAGGTCAGCGCGTGGCGGCAAGGCCCGGTGGAGTAGGCGGCATCGCCGAAGACGTCCAGGATGCCGTCTTCGGCGGCGAGCAGGTCCAGCGCGAGGGCGGCCTCGTGATGGACGGCACCCGATCCGGGCCGCAGCGCCACGGCGGTGAACAGGCCGGTCTCGGGTTCGACCGCGACGTGGGCCTTGAAGCCGTCCTGGCGGTGGGTCCGGGTTTATGCACATGCCGTGATTCGGGATCGACTGTGGAGATCACCCGGTCGGGGACGGTCCGCTGGGCGATGCGCCACCGCCCGTCACGGCCGTCGGAACCTTCGGCGGGTTCGACGTCCTGGCCGGCGACCAGGGCCAGTAGGCCCACCGCGGTGGCCGCCCGCTCCTCCAGCGGCTGCTCGGGCAGGCCGGCCAGCAGACGGATCGCGTCGGTGACCAGCGCGTCCACCAGCGCGGCCCGGGCCTGCCCGTCATCCCAGGCGATATGCGGCTTGCCCGGATCGGCGTAGTCATGCGCGGTGCAGGACATGCCCGCGACCTGCGCGGCGCCGGGCACGTGACGGATCACCCGCCGGATCGCGGCGATCACCTGGGTGACGGTGTCCTGGGTGGCCACCGCGTCATCCAGCACCGCCGAATCCAGCGCCCGCCGCTGCCTGCCCTTGAGCACTCCGGTCGCCGCGACCACCTCACGGACGGCCTCAAACAGGCGGTTCGGCTTGCGGGAGCGGGCCAGCCGCCGCCGGAAATAGGTCAGCAGTGACGGATCGAACGCGGTGTCATACAACCCCAGCCCACAGGCCGTCTTCCACCGCAGGTCACACCGCAATGCCTGTACGGTGTCGACATCCGACAACCCCTGCAAGGTCTGCAGCACCACCGCGGCTGCCAAGATGTCCGGTGGCATGCTTGGACGCCCGTTGCGCGAGGGATACATGTCCGCGAACATCTCCGCCGGAAACAGCGCCTGACGATGCTCGGCCAAGAACGCGAACACGCTCCCGGCCGGGATCAGCTCCCGGCAGGTCTGCCACACATCCGGCCCGACCAGCTCTCCGGCCCACTCACCCTGCACGTCACCACTCTGGCCTCAGTCCCGAAAGAACGAGGCCAGAACACAAGATCTTCAGCAGCCTTCTAGACCTCGGTCGGCCTGTCGTAGCCCTCGTCCTCGCCGTACACCTTGTTGTCGGGGTCGTCCTCCGGCTGGTTGGCCGGGTCGGTGGCGGACGGGCTGAACTCTCCGGCGATGTCAGGCTCGTCGTGGTCCTCTTCAGGGTTCCGGCGGTCGGCCAGGGGGGCCGAGTCATCCGATCGCGTCATGACGGCTGCTCCTCTCCCGTTTCCGGGCTACCCGGTGCACGCGTGCCCAGCCCCCCATTCAGGTCAAGAATGCCGCCGTCGGTTGGAGACCTACCACGGCGGCGGCTGCGCCAGGCCTGCGCGGTGTCGGCCAGGGTCGAGGGCTTCGGTCTCCCGGTACTCGCGTGAGCCGTGCGCGCTGAAGACCTCCACGGCCTCGGCCCAGGTCTGCTCGGAGACAGCCGTCTCGCGAGGGCGTGGTGCACCAAGGGCCAGGTCCCTGCGGATCGAATGAGATCTGCTCCTCGGACCGGTATCCCGTCGTGGACTGAATGACCTGGCGGAAGTGCGCTCAGACTGAAGGCGCAGATGCCCTGTGGGGGTTGAAGATTGAGGGCAGCCACGACAACGGCGGCTGGTGCACGCACGCTGAGAGGCGAGCCGAGCATCTGCGAGGGATCGGAGCCCCGCAACCGAGTCAAAGCCGTCATCGACGGCGAGCCGCCGAAGTCCATCCTCCTGTCACCAACGTCCGCGGGAAGAACAGCTAGGGCGGCGATTCGGTAATGCGTCAACCGTGGGTTCAAACGGGAAGTTCGGTGACGCCGAGGGCGAAGTCCACGTTCCCCACCCCGTGGTTGGCGAGGCCCACCGTGACCACGCCCGCTCCTTCGAGCCAGTGCGCCATTTTCAGGCCGCCGACGTCCAGCGGGCGCAGCCCGAGGCTCTCGACGAACGCCTCCACACGTGCCTTGGCCTGCGCATCGTCGCCCGCGATGAAGACGTCGGGCCGACCCTTCTCCAGGACATGGCGGAAGATGGTGTTGAACGCCTTCACCACGCCGGCGCCGGCCGGGGCCGCCTTGGCGACCTCCTGCGCGATCGAGGTCTCCTCGCGGTGGGCCAGCCCGTCGAACGTGGAATTGAAGGGATTGCTGATGTCCACGATGACCTTGCCCGCGAGAGCGTCTCCGTACTGGGCGACGACCGGCACGACACCGTCGTACAACAGGGCCACGATGACGATGTCCCCGGCCGGGGCGGTGCCCCATTCTCCCGTCGTGGCGCCGCTGCCGAGAGCCCTGGCCAGGTCGGCGGCCTTGGACTGATCGCGGCCCATGATCTCGACGGTGTTGCCGCCCGCTATCGCCCGCGCGCCGATGGTGCGGGCCATGTTTCCGGCGCCGATGATGCTGATGTTGCTCATATGAGATGCCTGCTCTGGTTGTGGATCGTCCGGTTCAGATGGCGGTGGTGCCGCCGTCGACGACGAGTTCCATGCCGTTGACGTAGCTGGAGTCGTCGGAGGCGAGGAAGAGGGCGGCGGTGGCGATCTCCTCGGGGCGGCCCATCTGGCCGCGGGGGATGAGGGACTCGAACTGGCGCTTGGTGGCCTCGTCGAAGAGTTCTTCCTGCTTGGCGGTGGCGACCTGGCCGGGGGTCAGGACGTTGACGCGGATGCGGCGGTCCTTGAGCTCGTTGAGCCAGATGCGGGCCCAGGCCTGCTGGACGGCCTTGCTGCCGGCGTAGACGCTCCAGCCGGGGAAGGCGCCGAGGGAGGCGTTGGAGCCGGTCATGAGGATGGAGCCGCCGTCGTTGAAGAGCGGGAGGGCCTTCTGGACGGTGAACAGGGTGCCGCGGGCGTTCAGCCCGAACCAGGTGTCGAACTGGGCCTCGGTGATCTCACCGAGCGGGGCGGGCTCGCCGCCGCCGGCGCTGGCCCACAGCACGTCGAGGCTTCCCTTCTCCCGCTTGACGGTGTCGAACAGGCGGTCCAGGTCGTCCAGGTCGGCGGCGTCGCCCTGGACGCCGGTGACGTTGCGGCCGATCTGCTTCACGGCCTCGTCCAGCACCTCCTGGCGGCGGCCGGTGATGAAGACGTGCGCTCCCTCATCGACGAACAGCTTCGCGCCGGCCAGCGCCATGCCGGTGGTGCCGCCGGTGATGACCGCGACCTTGCCGTCGAGCTTTCCCATAGTCGCTTCCTCGGGTCGGTGGTGCCGTCGCACCAGGGGGACGATATTATGTACACCGATCTGTGTGCTTAACGTACGGGCTGGGCGGCCGGGACGCAAACTATGTACACCGGTCGTTACCCAACCGGCGTACCATGGACCCATGACGGAGTTGGAGAAGGGCCCCACGGGCCGCCGCCGGGGCCGGGGCGCTCGCGAGCGCATCCTCAGCGCGTCCCAGCAGCTGTTCCGCGAGCAGGGCATCAACCGCACCGGCATGGACCAGCTCTGCGCGGCGGCCCAGGTGTCCAAGCGCACGGCTTACGAGCACTTCACCGGCAAGGACGAACTCGTCGCCGAGTACCTGCGCCGGTTCGACCCCTCCGTTCTGTCCGGCGTGTTCGACCGCACCGACCTCACACCCCGCGAACGGCTCCTCGCCGCCTTCGACATTCCCCCCACCACCCCCCTGTGCCCCTACATCGGCGCCGCCGTCGAACTCCACGATCCGCAGCACCCCGCATCCCAGTACGCCCGCGACTACAAGAAAGCCGTCGCCGCGCGGCTCGCCGACACCGCCCGCGAAGCCGGCGCCGCCGACCCCGAACAGCTCGGCGAGCAACTCGCGCTGCTCATCGACGGCGCCGCGGCCCGCACCCGGGTCCTCAACGCCGACGCCTTCCCCACCGCCGCCGCCATCGCCACTGTCCTCATCGACGCCGCCATCCCCGCCACAACCGGCGACGACCGGCGAGGGGAGGAAGTCTCGAGCTGACTTGGCACTCCGCGGCCAGGCTGGACGCAATGCCGGTCGCGGGGCACCAGGGAGCCCGCCATGACCCTGACCGGCGCGGAAAGGCCGCCGGGCGGGGTGGCGGCGGCCGATCCGCTGGCGCGCGCCTACCAAGTGGACGCCCTCGCCGAGGTGCCCGACCTCCAGTTCTACGGAGTGCTCGCCGTGTACGTCCGGCGCGACGACGCGCCCGTGCTGCTGCGCTTCGACGCCGACTCGGGCGACCGGCTGCCGGGCGAGCGCCCGCTGGCCTCGGCGCAGGCGGCGGCCTGGGCGAGGGCGTGGTCGTGGCCGACCTCGCCGGAGGGCCGACGTGACGCTGGACGCCGCCGCTACGGCCCCCTACGTCTCGGGCGACCTCCCGTTCGACGTCGGCGACCTGCCCACCGCCGCACGGCTGAGCGCCGACGGCGGGACGGTCGCCTTCCTCCACTCCGGCGCGCTGTGGACCCGGGCGGCGCAGGCCGGCCGGGCTCCCGTGCTGGCGTCTCCCGGCCTGGACGGCCGGATCGCCGACTCGCTCTCCGGTGAGACCGGGCTGTTCCCGGACGCCGTGCACTCGTTCGACGTCGACGCGACCGGCTCGGCGCTGGCCTTCCTGTCCGCAGGCTCGGCGTTCGTGTCCCCCGAACCGACGAGACGCAGCCCCCCGGCCACCTTTGATGCACGCGTTGATGCCCGGCCGGGATGGGTCGAATCGGGCATCTGGTAAGGCCTGGCCGATCGTGCATCTAACGATCGTTAGATTCCCTCGCTAGCTTCGGAGACGGGAGCTTGCAGTACGGAACGTCCGCGCACTCCATGTCCTACAGATCCGCTCAAAGCGGCCGGGCATTGCAGAAGGGGTCAGTTAAGAGATCATCCGCACTTTGGCGGTTGGTGACGCGCCCGTTAAGGGCACCCCTGGTGGCGTGGTGATGGTCCTGCGGCTGGCGCAAGGCGGCGGGCTCTGCACGAACGCCGCCGACGACGACATCGGCCCGGAGGGAGTGACCAGCCCTCCGCGATACGGCGAACAGCATCCGTCGATCAGGCAACACGCCCCGCCCTGAACTCGGGCAATTTCGATTGACAACCTGTCGTCCTAAACCGCAGAATGAATTGACCATACAGGCCGTTCACTGAAAATAGGACCTCATCATGACTCCTGCCTCATCCCTCGGCGAGGGCGAGCACGGACAAGCCGTCGTCAGCGACTCCCAGCCAGTCGGCCGGACATCCCTGCCTGCGCCGCCCACGGACCCGGCGTTCGACCGCTATGAAACCGGCCTGCGACGGTTCGGACTCGCTGCGGCGGCATTCCTCGCTCCGTGGTTCATCGTCGCCTGCAACACCGGATGGGCGCTGGCGCAGGCGGCCGGCGCCAGCGACCAGACCGGCGCCGACGCGCTGGCCGCCGCCGCGGCGCACCCCGCCCTGCTGCACAACGTGGTCTTGTTCGGCATGCTCGGCGCGCTGCTGATGATCCCCGCCACGCTGGGCGCCGCGCGGCTAGCCGGCCGGGGTGCGGCGAAGCTGTCGTTCATCGCCGGCACGCTGACGGCCGCCGGATACGCCTGCTACCTTGCCATCCTGCTCACCGATCTCACCACCATCGCGATGGTGCGGGTCGGCGGGCCGATGGCCGACTTCGCCGGCGTGATCGACGCCCGCCAGGAGGATGCGGCCGGGACCTGGGTTTTCCTGCTGTTCGTTCTCGGCAACCTCGTCGGCACGTTCCTGCTCGGCCTCGCCCTATGGCGGTCCCGGTCGATCGCCCGCTGGGCCGCCGCCGCAATCATGATCTGGCCGCCGACGCACATCGTCGGCCTCGCCGCCGGTGTCGAGTGGTTCGAGGTCGCCGGCGCCGCTGTACAGGGCCTTGGCTTCGCCGCGGTCGGGGCCCGTCTGCTCCGCCGTGACGGCGGACGCCGGCGCTTCTAGAGTCCCCAACGTAAGGAATTGTCATGACCGACATTCGCAGCGCCCTGACCAAAACGTCGATCGAGGGCGCCGAGATCGCATACACCGACACCGGCGGAGACGGTGAGCCGATCCTGCTGATGCACGGCGCCCTCCTCGCGGACTGGATGACACCGCTGGCCTCCGAGCTGCGCGGCCACCGCGTAGTGCGGTTGGTCCGCGCCGGCTATACCGGCGGCCCCGTCCCGGACGACCTCACTATCGCCGATCACGCCCGGCACGCGGCCACACTGCTGCACCGGCTGGGCGGTGTGCCCGCGCACGTGGTGGCGCACTCATCCGCCGCAGCGATCGCGCTCCAGCTCGCGGTGGACCACCCTTCGTGCGTGCGTACCCTCTGCCTGCTGGAACCGCCGCTGGTGGACGCGCTGGCGGATCCGTCTGATGTGGACGATCTCCGCGCGGCCTTCGGTCCCGTGATCGGTGCGGCGATGGCCGCGACCGCGCACGGGGACCACGCGGCAGCGTTCGACGCCTTCATGCCTCTGGTGTGCGGGCCCCGCTACCGCGAAATCATGGACGACGTCCTGGGCGCGGCCGTCGTCGACGACGCGGCGAGCCGCTGCGGACCGGTCTTCACCAGCGAGGTTGCCGCGCTCGCCGCGTGGACGTTCGACCCTGCGGTCGCCCAGCCGGTCGTGCTGGTCCAGGGCGGGGACAGTCCGCCTCCGGTGCACCGGCTGGTCGCGCACCTCGCCGGGCTGCTGCCACAGGCGACTGTCCAGACCGTCGAGAACGCCGACCACCTGATGCCGCTCACCGCGCCGGCCACGCTCGCCGCCTTGATCCTGCGCGTAACGGGCTCTGTGACAGCCGGCAGTGATGTTGACGATGGGCGTCAGGGCCTGTTTCAGAAGTGAGCTGAGTGGCGATCGCTCAAGGTGTCGCAGATCGACAAAAAGAGGTCTCCGGGTAGATGAGCAAGAAGACCATCTGCACGGAGACCTCGTGGGTCCCTTACCGGCGGCGGAGCGGGCTGTTCTGGAGCCGCTGCTACTGGTCGGCCGGAAGCCGGGGCGCCCGCCGATCTGGACGAAACGGCAGCTGATTGACGGGATCCGGGTGCGGGTGGATGCGCCGCGGCGGGACGTCCAGGAGCGGCACGGATGCCGGCAGGCGATCTACGGGTGGCTCCGGCGCTGACCGCTCTGCAGGCTCGGGCGGACGCGGCCGGACTGATCGGCTGGGAGGTGAGTGTCGAATCCACCGCCTGCCGGGCCCATCAGCACGCCTCCGGGCGCGAAAAGGGGAACTGCCGGCGTGCCGGCCTAACCGCGTCGACGGTGAACCAGAACCATCCCTCCTCTCCATGCCGACGGGTGTCAGGAAGCATCGACCGCCCGGACCGCCACGCTCACGAACGCCGTCGACTCGGGTCCTCCGACAACCGGCTTCGTTAGGTCAGACACGAGTTGAGTAGACTGCTTGTCGGATGAATGTGCCATGATGGGGGCATGGCACCCCGCAAGTACGAGCAGGTCCTCCGCGCCGAGGCCGCGGAGGAGACGAGGCGCCGGATCCTGGACGCGGTCGGCCAGTGTCTGCGCGAGGCGCCGACGGAGCAGCTCAGCCTGGGGCGGGTGGCCGAGCTGGCCAAGGTGTCGAGGTCGACGATCTATACCGACTTCGGCTCACGGTCGGGCCTGTTCGACGCGTTCGTGGTCGATCTCTGGGAGCGCACCGGTCTGGGCGAGCTCAGCGGGGCGGTGGACGCCGCCGACGCGCGCGATCACCTGCGCGAGGGAATCCGGGCGGCCAGCCGGATGAAGGGCCAGGAGCTGGTGGTCTACCGCGTGCTCCACGCCATGGACCGGCTGGACCCCGAGTCCGCCGGCGGCGCCGTACGCCACATGGAGACCGACCGGCGGGCCGGCATGCAGAGCCTCGCCGAGCACCTCGAACGGGAGGGTGAGCTGCGCGAAGGGCTCACCGTCGACAAGGCGGTCGACGCGCTGTGGGTGCTGACGAGCTTCGAGAGCCTCGACCTGCTGGTGACCGGCCGCAGCCACACAGTCGACGAGGCGATCGACATCCTGGTGGACATGGCCGAGCGAGCCGTGTGCCGGACGCCTGACATCCAGTCGGCCGGGGTTCGCAGAGCACCACAAAGCTGAACGGCAGCGGGGTCAGGTGTGCTGTCGCTGTCCGTGGTCCCCGCCCGATGAACCAGGCGGAGCCGTTCGTCGCGTCTGTGGCCCTCAGCCGAGCGGATGCGCATCGAGGGTCCGGTGCGCCACGGCATCGCGCCGAACTCGGCCGTCGAGGGGAACACGCTGGGCAGTAGCGCCGCTGCCGAGCATCGCCCGGATCAGGGTCGACATGAACGGGATGGTCAATGCGGCGGCCACTGATGGCGCCGGTCGAGCCGAAGCCCGGCGGGGTGTAGCCGAGGACTGCCACGACTGCGGCGGCCAGGTCGGTGCCGAGCCCGGTCAGGGCCCAGCCGGGCCGCTCGGCGCCCCCACCGCAGGCCGGGACGCCACCGCCAGGAGGGCGCCAGGCCTGTCAACGACGAACGACATCTGCAGCAGGTCGAGCGATACCAGCAGCAGCGGGAGCGGGCTCGGCTCACCGTCCGGCCCTTGCAGGTAGGCGTGCGCCTGCCGGCACCGGTCTTCGACTGCGGCCTGCGTGGCTTTCGCGCACGTTCGGGTCCCACCAGCCGACGGCCGGTTCTCGTGTTCGTGAGTTCGGACCCCCACGAGGCCGGCACGGACCAGATAGGCGAGGCAACGCGGTGCGGGTTGCCGGCGCGTGCGTCGCTCCCCCGGAATGCGACCCGACAACCGGGATGGAGCCCGCCGCAGTCCTTGTCAATCACTCTGCGTTCTGCAAGAGGTACCAGCTCGGTGCGCGCACGCAGGCACCATGATCACCACATTGTGCCACTTCGTGGCTTGTACCCGTACGCCTTGTTGAGGCGCCGCCGCGCGCATGCGTCTCGGCCGTACCGATGACAGCGGGGAGGACGGCGTCTGCGCACGGATGACTCCTGCTCACAGCGTCGAGAGAGGGGACGGCTGGCACGCGGCCGCGCGGGTCCCGGCTGAACCGGGCCCGCGGGCGTGCTGTGGTCGAGGACGGCGTCGCGAAATCGGTGGCTTAGCTTCTGGTCTGGGTGGCGGCCCAGGCGAGCAGTTCGGGCAGGGCGGCCGTCATCGGTCCACTGTGGTCGGCGCCGGGGTAGAAGCGGAACGTCACGTCGGTGCCGGCGGCGGCCAGCTGGTCGGCGGTGGTCTTCGAGGCGGGCGGATATACGACGGTGTCGGCGGCGCCTTGTGCGATGAAGACCGGCCGCCGGTGCCGGACGATCGGGATGTCGGCGTCGTGTTCCATCAGCCGGGTCAGCCGTTGCCGCTCGGCGGCGTCCACGTCGTACACGTCGCCGACGGTGCGGCCAGCTCGGTGAAGCACAGTTCGGTCCGTGCCCGGGCGAACAGCTCCGCGCCCGCGGGCGTGAGGTAGTCGGCCGGGTCGAAGGTGTGTGGGTGGGCGGCGCGCGGCATTTCCAGTATCAGCAGGACGTTGGGGCTCGCCGGTGCCGAGGGCTCGAACGCGCGGGCGACGTCGATGAGCGTGCGCCACTGCGAGGGAGGTGCGGTCGCGATGGCGCCGCGGTAGTCGAGCTCCGGTGCGTACCGGTCGGCGACCGCGCCGGTGAACAGGACCGCCTGGCCGCCTTGTGACTGGCCGACCGCGAGCCAGGTCCGGCCCAGCGACACGACGGTGCGGGCGGCGCGGACCATGTCGATGACGCCGTACGCCTCGGAGGCCCGTGCAGGTACGGGTGCGTGCCGGGGGTGGCGACCACAGCGTACCCGGCGCGTAGCCACGCGGACAGGTAGGTGACGTCCCGGTCCGAGCGGCCGTCGACCGATTGTGCACAGCCGTCGGCGACGCCGACCGTGCCGTGCGGCGGCGCGGTGCCTCCGGGGATGAACACCGCGCCGCCCGGTATGCGGGTGGTCAGGGCTGGACGTGTGTGGTCACGGCGCGAACGGGTCGGTGTCGTCGCGGCAGGTAGCGCCCACAGGTGGCAGTGTCGTGCCGTCGGTCAGGTAGGCCAGGGCGGGGATGACCAGGCACGGGTTGCCGGACGTGAGGCTCGCGTGGCCGTCGGCCTGGTAGGTGAGCAGCCGGGCGTTGCCGAGGTCGGCGACGAGCTGCCGCGCGCCGGCGTACGGCGTCGCCGGGTCGTGGGTGTTGCTGATGACGAGGATCGGCGCGGCCCCGTCGGGATAGTGGAACCGGCCGCGGAACGCGTCGCCGTCCTCGACCGGCCATAGCGCGAGGTTGAGGTTGACCAGCCCGTTCACCCACCAGAAGTGCGGGAACATCCGGTACGCGTGGACGCTGTCGTGGACGTAGCCGGCCACGGGTCCGCGGGCGAATCCCTGGTCGACCGCGAGCACCGCGAACCGCTGGTCCTCGGAGCCGAAGTCATCCCCGCCGGCCAGCAGCTCGAGCATGGTCGCCAGCTGTCCGGCCGTGATGGCGGTGAGCGCGGCGGCGAAGTCGCGCCACCGCCGCGGGCTGTACATGGCGGCCAGCGCCGCCTCGCGGACGTCGTCCCCGGTGAGCCGCGGGTGTGACGGGTCGCCGGTGGGCAGCGGCTGGCGGTCCAGCCGCGCCAGCAGATCGTCGAAGGCGTCCTCTGGATCGGTGCCGCCGAAGCCGCAGCGGGTTCCGGCGGCGGCGCAGCGGGCGAAGAAGCGGTCGAGCTCGTCCTCGAACGCCGCCGACTGCTCCTCGCCGCCGTCGACCGGATGGTCGCGATCGGTTCGCACGTCGACGGCGCTGGCGAGCACCATCGCCCGGACGCGGCCGGGAAACATGCTGGCGTAGGTGGCGCCGATGGCGGTGCCGTACGAGGCGCCGATGGCGGTGAGCTTGCGGTCGCCGACAGCCTGCCGCAGCAGATCGACGTCACGGGCGACGTTCGCGGTGCTCATGTGCGGCAGAATTCCCGGTTGTGGCGCAGGCAGGACAGCCCATAGGCGCGGGCCGCGGCGGCATACGCGTCGGCGTCGACCGCGTCAGGACGGGTGAAGAACGACGGCGGTGTCGCACGGCAGTCGACGGCGGGCCGGCTCGCGCCGGTGCCCCGCTGGTCGAAGCCGATCACGTCGAAGCGCGACAGCAACGCCAGCAGTTGCGGCGGCGAGCCGCGCAGCACCCGTACACCGGACTGTGCGGGACCACCGGGCAGTTGGAACAGCGAGCCGACGCGCTGCGCGGGATCGGCGGCCGGCTTGCGGATCAGGGCGATGGTGATCGTCGTTCCACGCGGGTCGTCGTAGTCCAGCGGCACGCGGGCATCCGCGCATTGAAATCCGTCGCCGCAGTCGATCCAGCGCAGCACCGGAACCGGGGGCTCCGGACCCGCCGCCACGGCGGGCGCGCCCGCAGCGAGCATGGCGAGCAGGGCCGCGCAGCCGGCAGCCGCGCGACGTAACAGTGATTTCACCGCAGTTCCTTTCTCAGTGGGTTGTCGCTCAGCCCTACCTCGAGCTGGGCGAGCAGCAGGCCGCCGACGGCCTCGGCGCGGAGGCACCCAGCCGGGTCGACATCGCAACGCCTGCCAGGGCCGTGATCGGCGACTGGCCGCACACACCAGCGCGAGGTACGTCCCACGGGTCTGGTGTCGGCGACGGGGTGCTGCTCATGCTTTCTCCTCGGGAGTCGGTACGGGCGTGCCGGGACGTCGGGCCGTGGTGGAGTCGCCGACCAGCAACGGCTGCCGCGGGTAGACCACCGGGACGGAGGTGATGGGGTCATCGAGCTTGACGTCGTGGCGTCGCCGCGCGACGGCGCGGACGTAGCCGAGGTAGCGCCCCCGATGGGGAGCGGTCGTCGACGCTGAACCACAGGTCGGTCGACCACCTGGACGCCGAACTCGCGGTGGAGGAACACCGAAGACGCGCCGCGTCCGGTAAGCCAGAGCGAGTGGGCTCCGCCGGGTAGCACGAGGAGCGCGGGAACCGCGGCGAGTCGAGCGAGCCGGGACGGGTGGTCATGCCGCACCCGCCTCCGCCGCGGCCCGCTGGTCGAGGACGTCGAGGACGTCGTCGATCGCGCGCTCGAGCTCGGCCACGGCCCGGGGCACGTCGGTCACGCGATACCACTTGGCGATCGGGACGGCGTCCGGTCGCACCAGCAGAGCGCCGCCGGCGTGGAGGCCGAGCGCGTGAGCGGTGGCGGGGGGCAGCGTCGCGACCTCGACCGGCACGCCGCGCTCGATGCGGGCGGCGGCTGTCGGCCAGACGGGGTCGTCGTCCCCGGAGAAGAGGGTCAGCCCGTCGCCGACCAGGTCCAGCGTCGAGACCGATGACCGGCCGGGCGCGCCCGGTGCGACCCAGGCGTGCTGAAGGCGCCCGCCGAGGTCGTGGAGGAGTTCGGTGATGATGGCGTGGCAGCGTCCCTGAGGGTCGGCGGCGCGGGCGACGTCGGCGGCCGCCAGCGGCCGCATCTCCGCCTCGTAGGTGTCGAGGAAGTGGGTCGGCGCCCAGCCTCGGAGGACCCATGCCAGGCGCCATCCGATCGCGATCCCGTCGCGTACGGCCATGGCCAGGCCGTTGCCGCCCCGCGGCGTGACCCGGTGTGCGGCGTCGCCGGCCAGGAACACGCGGCCGGAGGAGAAGGTCGTCGACAGCTTGGCGTCGGCCGTGAAGGCGCTTTGACGCACGATGTCGACGGCCAGATCGGGCACACCCGAGGCGAGCCGGATCCGACCCGCGAGGGCCTCGGGCTGCGCGAGCGCCTCCACGTCGTCGTCCGGCCCGAGGACCACGCCGAACTGCCACCGGGTACCGCCGCCGGAAGGGATGAGCACGCCGGCGCCCTCCGGAAGGCTGATCGAGTAGAGCGCGTAGCGGTGCGGGCCGAGGACGGGCCACAGCGGGGCACGGAACTCGGCGCTGATCCCGCGCATCAGCCCATCCGCCCCCACGGACTCGATACCCAGACGGTCGCGGGTCGGGCCGTGGGCGCCGTCCGCCGCGACGACGTACGTCGCGCTGAGCTCTTCGACCGCCTCGCCGCCGTGGCTGCCGGCGCCCCGGACCGAGAGCCGCACGCCCTCCTCGTCCTGGCTGATCCCGACGACCTCCGCGCGCCGGCGGACCGGACGGCCGCTCACCCGGGCCAAGTAGTCGGCGAGCACCTGCTCCAGGTGGTCCTGCGGCACCCGGGCAGAGGCCGTCGGGCTGACCACGGAGCTCTGCGCCAGGTCGGGCACGTTGATCGGCACCCGGGTGCCGTCCCCGGCCTCGGCGACGGTGCGGGTCTGCAGCAGGGCGAAGTCGACCTCGTCGGTCCCGGCCCGCAACTCCTCCTCCAGCCCCCAGCCCCGGAAGATCTCCATCTGCCGGACGGTCACCCCCACAGCCCGGGGCAGCGCGGACACCCCGGCCCGCTTGTCCAGCACGAGCACGTCCAGGCCGTAGCGGGCCAGTTGCGCGGCGGCCACCAGGCCGGCCGGTCCGGCGCCAACGACCACGACGTCGTGGTGGTGCGACCGGGTGGTGCGGTGAGCCATGTCGGTGACCCCTTTTTCGGAAGACACTGTGTTCTGTGAAAATAGTATCAAGTTTCACCGGACATGCTGTCAAGCAAATTGGGGTGGTGTGGAGCTGAAGCTCCTGCCGCGTCAGGCCATGTTCGCCCTGGTGGCGATCTTTCGTAGGCGGGGGTTGCCTGCGGTGGTCGGCGTGATCGGTGCCGTTGAGGGTGAACTCGCGCAACGCGGCGGACTGCGCCTCGATGCGGTTCGACCGCGAGAAGTCGGTAGGCGTGCAAGCGATCTCGACGTCGTTCGCCTCGGCCCGCTGTCCGACTCGCTCGTCCTTTTTGGTGGTCAGGTGCGAGCTGATGTTGTCCCAGATGATCGCGATGCGGCCCTCGGGGGGCAGAGACTGCGCAGGTAACGACAGAACTCCAGGAACTCGCCGCGTCGCTTGCGCTTCTTGACGTGCTCACACATCTCGTCCTCGCCAAGTCCAGGGCGATGAACAAGTGCCGCCCGCGCGCACCCGCGGCCGGGGTTCACTAGGGGTCTTTGCCCTTGCCTCCGACGTCGGTCCGCCGCCTGCCGGGTCGGGGTTGCAGGTTGATGGCCCGAACGCTGCATCAACCGGCTCAAGCACTTCCGCGGCCTGGCCACCCGCTTCGACCAGACCGCCACGTCCTCCATCGCCGTGGTCGCCCTCGCATCACTACCGCTCTGGCTATGACCTTTGAAGACACGGCTTGAGGCCGTGCAGGGCGCCCGTGGTCCAGCACGGTCGGCGGGGCGGCCTGCTCCATATTGACTTGACAGCATGTCCGGCCAACCTTCATGCTCATTTCGCCATACAGAGTGTTCTATGAAAGGTTTCACCGACATGACCGGCCTGTCAGTAGTACAACGTCTTCTCACCGCGCTGGCGATCATCGTCGCCGGGCTCGCGACCGCGGTCCCGGCGAACGCCGCCTCGACCACGTCTGTCCATGTCAGCGGCAGAACGCTGTTCATCGTCGGAACGTCCGCCGGCGAGACCGTCAAGATCGAGTCCCAGTTCGGGCTGCTCACGGTCGACTCCACCTCGGGGATCACCCCGGGAGCCGGGTGCTTCACCCAGGGGGCGACGGTGGTCTCGTGCTCGACGAACGTGCAGTTCATCGACGCGGCCGTGATCGGGGGCAATGACACGGTCACCAACAACACCTCGTTGCAGGCGTCCATTCTGGGCGGCAGCGGCCTCGACACCCTGGTCGGGGGCTCCGGACGGGACGGGCTCAACGGCGGCGCCGACGGCGACACCCTGATCGGTAACGGCGGGGTGGACGTCGCCAACGGGGTGGGCGGGTTCGACACCTGCAGCGCCGAGACAGAAAGCGGCTGCGAAGCCTGAGAAGGTGCCGGCTGGAGCGGATCGCCTGCTCCAGCCGGTTTCCCAGGCCCGGACAGGCGGCTTGCGGTGACCTCGGGCGGGTCTGCCTGTAGTCCCGTGACCGCGAGGTTCCACAGGGAGGCGAGGGTGGCCTCGTTGCTGTAGCGGGGGACGCCGGCCGAACGCGGGCAGCCGGGCCTCGCGCCGCTGTTTCCCCTGGGAGCTGTCGAGATCAGGAACGGCGCAGGCCGGTGAGCAGCAGGGTGAGGTAGCGCAGGCCGTTGGCGGCTCGTTCGGAGGGGCCGTGGGTGTTGTGGACGTTCGCGGCGTAGGCGATGCCGCACATCAGAGGTGTCATGTCCGCCTCGGTGACACTGGGGTCGATGACCCCCGCCGCGTGCGCGCGTGCCAGGAGCTCGGCGAAGGCGGTGACGAGCCCGCGTTTGAGGTCGCCGGTGTGCTCCAGGCTGTTGGTGGCCGCGGCGAACACCGGGGGAACCGCCGGATCGGTGAGCATGGCTTCGATCGCGGCGGCGAGGAAGTCGCGCAACGCCGTCCACGGGTCGGGCTCGGTCAGCGCCTGTTCCGCTCGCTGGACCAGCTTCTCGACGGCAGGCAGCGCGACGGTCTCCAGCAGTGCCTCCGGCGTCGGGAAGTGCCGGTAGACGGTGGCCACGCCGATGGACGCGGTCCGCGCCACGTCGTTGAGCTGCAGAGGCTTGCCATCGTCGACGTAGCGCCGGGCGACCTCGACGATGCGATTCCTGTTCTGGGCGGCGTCCTTGCGCAACGGCGGAGTGCTCATGTCACCACAATAACCAGATGAACTATCCGGTTGTGTTACGCTGAAACGGATGACTCATCCACTTACGGGTGTGTCCCAGTACGAGGAGACACCGATGCCTTTCACCGCGGACGCCGTCCCGCACCTTCCCGCCGGGTTCGGCGACATCTTCAAGAGCCACACCGCCGACGTCAACGGCGTCGAGTTGCACGCCGTGGTCGGCGGGACCGGCCCGGCGTTGCTGCTGCTGCCGGCGTGGCCGCAGTTCTGGTACGGCTGGCGGCTGGTGATGCCCGCCCTCGCCGAGCACTTCACCGTCGTGGCCGCGGACATGCGCGGCATGGGCGCCAGCGCCAAGCCGGCCACCGGCTACGACGCGGTCACCCTGGCCGACGAGATGGCCGGGCTGATGACTTCCCTGGGCCACGAGAAGTTCCACGTCGCGGGCTACGACATGGGGATGATGGTCGGCTACGTGCTCGCCGCCCGCCATCGCGACCGGGTGACCAAGCTCGTCCTGGCCGAGGCCGTCCTCGCCGGCTTCACGCCGATGCCCCCGTTGCTCATGCCTCCCGAGGTCAACGAGCTTGCCTGGCACTTCGTCTTCAACCGTCTGGCCGAGATCAACGAGCGCATGGTGTCCGGCCGCGAGGAGATCTACTTCGGCTACCAGTTCGCCACCAAGGCCGCCACCCCCGAGGCCATCCCCCAGGAAGCGGTCGACGTCTACGTCGAGGCCCTGCGCGACCCCGCCGCCCTGCACGCGAGCTTCGAGTTCTACCGCGCCGGAGAGTCCGGGGACCAGGTGGTCGCGCACGCCGCCAAGGGACCGCTGGACATCCCGGTGCTGGCCATCGGGGGTGAGTACGGCATGCGCGACGGCGTCGAACAGGCCGTCCGCCAAGTCGCCTCGAACACGACAGGCGCCATCGCCCCGGGTGCGGCGCACTTCCTGCCCGAGGAAGCCCCCGAGTGGATGACGCGCACGTTGATCGACTTCTTCGCCTGAACCAGGAAACCACCATGCCCAGCACCCTCACCGCCACCCGCGGCAGCCTCACCGTCGCCGGAGCCACCCGCACCTTCACCCTCGTCGGCACCACGACACCGGGCGAGGCCAAGCCGCTGGTTCTCGTGTTCCACGGTTCCCGCCAGACCGGTGACAAGCACCGCGCCTTCACCGGCGGCGTCTACGACGCGCTCGCCGCCCGCGGTGCGCTGGTCGCCTACCTCGACGGCTATCGCGGCAACTGGAACGACGCCCGCCGCGAAAGCCGCTTCCCGGCCCGCCGAGCCGACATCGACGACGTCGGCTTCGCCCGTGCGGTCATCACCACGTTCGCCTCGGACCGGCGCATCGACCCCAGCCGCGTCTACGCGGTCGGCTACTCCAACGGCGGCCAGATGGTCATCCGCCTCGCCCACGAAACCCCCGGCCTGCTGGCGGGCGCGACGGTGATCGCCGCGACCATGCCCGCACCGGAGAACTTCCTCGCCGGCGACGCCCCCTGGGCGCCGTTGCCGGTCCTGTTGATCCACGGCACGAAAGACCCGATCGTCTCCTACCAGGGCGGCACCATGAACTGGGCCCTGCGCACCCTGTTCAAGGTGGGTGGTTCGAGCTGGTCGGCCACCCACACTGCCCGCTATTTCGCCGAGCGCAACGGGATCACCTCCGAACCCTCGACCACGCGCCTGCCGAAGACGACCACGGCCGACCCCACCGAGGTCGAACGCACGACCTACCAGGCGGAAGGGGTCCCCCCGGTGGTCCTCTACACCATCCACCGCGGCGGCCACACCGTTCCCGGTCCCTCCTCCGCCCCGGCAATCATCGGCAAGACCAGCCACCAGGTCGACACAGCAGACCTCATCACCCGGTTCTTCGACCTCTGAGACGCCTGCCGACGGGACCTGGCAGCGGCTGCTCACCGTGATCCAGGCGATGTACGACGGACGCGGCTGGATCGAGTGGGACATCAGTGTGGACTCCACGATCATCCGCGCCCATCAGCACGCCGCCGGAGCACCCCCCAGCCTGCCACCGGCGCAAAAGGGGGACGGGTGGAGGACAAAGCGGGGCGATCCGATGCCGGCCGACCTGGCCGCCCGTCTGGAGGAGGTGGTGCGGCTGGAGAAGGATTAGGCCGTTCCCGCGGCGGGTTCACCACCAAGATCCACCTGGCGGCCGACGGACGCTGCCGCCCCTTGTCGTTCCTGCTCACGCCAGGTCAGGCAGGCGACAGCCCGCAACTGCCGGCAGTGCTGCAACGCATCCGCGTCCCCCGCATCGGCGGCGGACGGCCTGGCCGCCGACAAGGCCTGCAGCTCCCGCGCCAACCGCACCTACCTGCGATCCCGCAAGATCCGGCACACCGTCCCCGAACCAGCCGATCAGAAGGCCAACCGCCGCCGGCGCGGCCCTCTCGGCGGCCGCCCGACCGGCTACGACCCCGCACGATACGCGCGCCGCAACGTGGTCGAGCGGGCGATCAACCGGCTCAAACAGTTCCGGGCCGTGGCCACCCGCTACGACAAACGCGGCTATATCTTCCTCGGCACGGTTACCGTCGCAACGCTGATCATTTGGCTCCGCACCTGATCAAGGAGAGGGCCTAGAGGGCCCCTTCCGCGCCGCCGCGCAGACGGTCGGCGTGCCGTGCTTGGATGGCCAGCGCGCGGCTCAGGAAGGTCTCGACGACTTCGAGCTCGGCGAGGCTGAACCGGAGCAGCTCGGCCTGGGCGTCTTCGGCGATCGGCCCCCAGATCTCTCGGACGTCCTGTGCGCCCCGAAGGGTCAGCCGTACGTGGACCCGGCGCCGGTCGTCCGTGTCGCGGACCCGTTCGACCAGGCCGGTCCGCTCCAGCCGGTCGATGGCGGTCGTGGCGGCCCCTCCGGTGAGGCCGGCGGCGGCGGCCAGCTCGCTCGCGGTGAGCGGGCCGCGCGCCGTCAGCCGGCTCAGGCACCGCAGGTCGGTCCGGTTGACGCCGAGCCGCCGGGCCGCGAGTTCGTCGATGAGGTCGGTGGCATCCTGGAGTTCCTGGACGTCCCTGGTCACGGCCTGAATCCTGGATTGCTTTGACAATCTAACCCTTAGAAAGTTGAATTAATCGGGCATGCGGAGTCTACCCCTCACGGAGGACGCGATGCCACGATCTTCTCCCAAGCTGCGCCCGGCGACGGCCGACGACGTCGCGGCCCTACTGACGCTGATGGACTCCGTCCACGCATGGCTCCTGTCCCGGGGGCGGCCCGGGCAGTGGGGAGCCGTGCCGTTCTCCCGCATCCCCGGCTTCTCCGACCGGGTCGCCGACTGGGCCCGCCAGAACGTCGTCACCCTGGCCGAACGCGACGGCCGCTGCGTCGGGATGCTGGCCGCGGCCCCCCTGATCCCGCCGCGTATCCCCGCCGGGGCCGTGCCCGGCGGGTCGCTGTTCATCTACACCGTGATGACCGACCGCGGCCCCGAGGGCCACGGCGTCGGCGCGGCCCTGCTGAAGGAGGCCGAGCGCCTCGCCCGGGCGCACGGCGCCCCCGCACTGGCCCTCGACCACTGGGCCGGCAGTCCCGAGCTCGACCGCCTCTACGACGACCACGGTTACGTCAGGGTCGCCGAGTACACCGACGAGAGGGTCGGCAATGTCGTGCGGGTCAAGTCGCTCCCCGTCGGCCGGGTCTAAGCGTCTGTCGAACGCGGACCTTTGACACAACGAAGCGGTGACCGGCGTCGGTGAGACCGGGTGGCCGAGCCGAGATTGATCCTGTTTTCCCTGGTCAAAGGCCGACGTTGCGCATGGCGTTGTCGCGCCAGCGGTCCACCGCGCGGATGTAGCCCAGCACCACTGGAGAATTCGGCGCCCAGCGGCCGTGTGCGGCGATGACCGAGACCGGCACTCCGGCGGCGTAGGCGACGCGACGGTCGCTCCCCCAGCGCGCAGGCTGGGTGCGGTGACCGTCTCGGCGTTGGGAACCCGGCTCGGACGGCGAGATCGCCGACGATGACGTTCAGCGAGGGGCTGATGGTGCCGTGCCGGTCGATCCGACGCGGCAGCCGCCCGCCGCAGCGCCTGGAATGCCGACGTCGCCGTGCTGTTCGGCCTGATCCAAGGGTTGCAGCCAGTCCCGCCAGGCGGCGACCGGGTCGGTCAGCGGGTGGCTGCCTGAGGGAGTGCGCCTGCTGCCGCTGAGGGCCCGGCGCCGGACCAGGATCGCCTGCCGCCGCGGCGCCGGAGACCATCCTGCGGTCGCCGCCTGCGTCGCCGCCCTTCGCGCTGCGACCGCAGACCACGTTCGCCGCTCCGGGAGTGGCGCCGAAGGGGTGTTCGATCGTGTCATTCAAGATGACGATTGTCGCTGACCACCGCGGCGCACGACGAATCCCGGTGACTGCTGATCTTCATCGCGCTGCGGTCAGTCGAAGATCTGAGCCACCCTGAACGTTGACCTTCCGGCCGTTGCTGTCGATGACCAGATACCGATAGCCGTCGTAGGGCGCCTCCAGCTCGACAGGGCTGAAGTCGTAGAAGCCGCCGATGGCGGTGGCCGAGCTCCGCGATCTGCAGCAGCCTGGTCATCTGCGGGGTGAGGCCGGTCAGCGCCAGGGCGATGGCCCGTGCCCGAGCCTGGCGCTGCGCGTTGAGTAACACGCCAAGCCCGGCGGCGCCGCGGAAGGCCCCGCCTCCGTTGGACGCACACCTGCCGGGACGAACCCCTGATCTCAGGTCCTCTGGTTGAAGCGTTCATAGCCGACGTGCGCGGACAACGCCGCGCGTTGCCAGGGCCCGGTGGGCCGGGGTGATGATCTGAGCCAACGGACCGATGCCCCGGAGGCTCCATGCGTCTGGCTCGCGCACTGCTGGCCCTGCTCGCGTTCACAGCCGTCGTCGCCGTTTCACCGGCCCGTGCCTCGGCTCTCGGGCAAGGCGCCCTCGTCCGGGTCGAAGCGCTGACCGGAAACCTGAAGCTCGCGGGTTCCGGCCCCTCGTGGCGGGTCTGGTACGTGTCCTCGGCCTGGAACCGGCAACCGACGGTGATCAGCGGCACGATCTCGCTCCCCCGGGGCCGGCCACCCGCGAGCGGCTGGCCGGTGATCAGCTTCGGGCACGGCTTCGGCGGGGTGGCGGACTCCTGCGCGGTCTCCCGCACTGGCGGCGCCCTCTGGGAACGCACTCTCCAGGAAGCCTTGATCGGAGCCGGGTACGCGGTGGCCGTCACCGATTTCCAGGGCATCGGCACACCGGGAGAAAGTCCGGGCGTGGACGGCCCCTCGGCGGCGTACGCGATGATCGACATTGTCCGTGCGGCCAGGAGGCTGGGGCCGGTGTCGCGGTCCTGGCTGCCGGTCGGCTACTCGCTCGGCGGGCACGCCGCGCTCTGGTCCGGCGCGCTCGCCGCCTCCTACGCGCCCGAACTGGCGGCCAAAGGCACGATCGCCCTGGCGCCTTTCACCCAGTGGCAGCTCCAGGTCGGTTCGCCCCTTGTACGCGACCCGGCCGGAGCGGCCAGCTTCGTCGTGCCCTACTCGGGGCGGGCGCTCCCGATCACCCACGATTTCCGGCCCGCCCGCTGGTTCACCCGCAAAGGCCTGGAGCTGATCGGTCTGGCCGGGCGGCTCTGCGTGGACGAGATGGTCGCGGCCGTCGCCGGGCTGACCAACGCGGACATCCTGAAGGATCCGGTCGCAGCCGGCGATGAATTCGTCCGCCTGTTCGCCGAGGAGGAGGCACCGCTCACCGGATACACCCGCCCGGTCCAGCTCATCCATGGCACCGCCGACACGCTCCCCGCCGTCTTCAGCGAGATCACGACAGGTCAGCTCGCGGGGGCCGGCGTGGATGCGACGTACACGCCTGTGGACGGCGCCGACCACTTCACCCTGCTCCCAGCAGTGGCGGCCGACGTGGTGACACGGGCAGACGCGTTCTTCGCGACCCCATAGGAGTGACGCGTATGCCACCATCCCGCTGCTGTCGAACGCGCGGAACGGCTGGGCTCGCCAGGCGAACGCCTCCGATCCGCGCGACCGCAGTGGCACCGTGACCGAACCCCCGCCGGCATATCGGCGGCCACCATGCCCCCTCCCGGCTACGTACCGCGGCCGACCGGGCTTGGCCCGCCTGGGAACGCAGCACCATGTGAGCGGCGCCGCCGGGATCGGATGGCCTACTCTGGCCGGTGTGCAGTCCCCGCCGCATTCTGGTGACCGGAGCGCTCACGGGCTGCTGCTCGGCGAGGGGCTGGAGCTTCTCGTGCCGGTCGCCGACCCGGCCTGGACGTGGGCGGAGTACAAGTCCGCGGTCGAGCACGCCGCACCTGTCATCAGCCGGATCTCCGAGGTGACGTACCGGGATCATCTGGAGCAGGTTGCCTCTTGTGACCGCGTCCACAAGTTGCGCGGAGAAGTGACCAGGATGCTCCTGTCGGCGGGGCGGAGCGTGGAGCGGCAGAGCGTGGCCGCCCAGTATGTGGAGGCCGTGCGGGCCAAGGGAGGCGTGCCCGACCCTGGGGAGCTCCTCGGGCGGGTCAACGACCTGGCCCTGTCGGTCTTCGTCTGGACCATGTACCGGGGATGCGACCCCGCGCTGCTGGCCGTCATGAGCGCCGCGGTGACCTCGGAGACCTGGTATGACGAGGCCGGGCGCGACGAGGAGAGCTTCCCCTTCGAGGCGCCTGTTCGGGGAGTGGATCTCCGTGGTGCCCGCCCACATCACGCGCGGCCTCGTCCTGACCAACGCGTTCATCCGGGACGGCCGCCCTCCTTCGGGCGCGGGTGACGGTGGGCTCCTACCGGCCGTGGAGGTGGATGGACAGCGGGATCTACAACATGTGGGAGGGCTGGCTGTACGCCATTCACGGCACCGTCGCGGAGGGAGACCTGCGCCGGTTCTTCGAGGACGCCTGTGAGGCGTGCCGGATCGGTTCTCAGATCGCCTACTTCAGTCACGACCTGCTGACCGTCCCGAGCGACCTGGTCTTCACCGAGCCGAACGTGTGGCTGGTGCGTCTGGCCGAACACGGCGACCACCGCGTCTCGACGGCCTGGACACGGATGCTGGCCGACTCCCAATGCGTCTCCGGATGCGTGTCGGCGCCGGTCGTCGCCCGCCACTTTGGCGGGGTCGATCGTGTGGTCGTACTTCAACGGCCGCTACCGCAAGGGGGCGGCGTTCATCCGGAGCTCCGAGGGCGCCCACGACCTCGATCTGTCGCTCGTCTGCGGAACGCTGCTGCGTGCCATCGGCGGCCCGGAGTTCGCGACGGCGATCGAGCGGTCGAGGTACGCGGACGCGCTCCTCCACCTGCAACGACAGCAGGGTCGCCCGCTCGCTCCGGCGCACGTCGCATGGATCCTCGGCCTCACCGGACACGAGGGAGCCGACTGGTTCGCCTCCGCCACCGCGAGCCTGGTGACCCTACGCGGTGAGTCCATCCCGGCGGCCGACCTCGCGACCGACCTCCTGATCTCCGTCCTGACCCACGAGCTCCTCAACAGAGGGCACCTTCGCTCGTACCTCGGTCTTCTGGACCGCCTCTTCCAATCCGGCTGAGCCGTTCGGGCGGAACCGGGCACCTCCGCGGCCAGGCCCGTGCATCAGGCGGGGATTCGTGATCGGCAGGGCGCAGCAGGGGCGGTCCTTGGCTGGTGGCGGCGGTCACCGGGCCTGTTCGGCGACGAGCGCGGCGGCCAGGTCACGGGCGACGGTCAGCCCGCTTCCCGAGCCGGGGTGCAACCCTTCGGGTTCGCCCGTGACCACGATGGTCAGCGCTTCCTCGGGCACGACCAGCACATACTGCCCGGCCCAGCCTGCAGCCATATAGGCGAAACGGCCAGCGGTCCGGCACACCCAGAACAACCATCCGTACGGCACGTTCTCCGGCGGTCCGCCCGCCGATTGGGCGGTCGTGGCCTGCGCGAGCAACGGCCCCAGGCCGAGTGCGTCCGTGCGCGAGCTCGCCGACACCTTCGACGCCATGCTTGCCCGGCTCCAGCACGCCTTCGACGAGGAGCGGCGCCTCATCGCCAACATCGCCCACGAGCTGCGGACTCCCCTCGCCAACCAGCGGACTGTGCTGGAGGTCGGGCTGGACGACCCCGGGGCCACGCTCGCCGACATGCGACAGACGAGCGAACGCGCGCTGACCCAGACCGTCCGCACCCAGCAGCTCGTCGAACGCCTCCTTCTGCTGGCCCATGCCGAGCACGCGTCGCCGGGAGAGGAATCGGTGGACCTGGCCCGGCTCGCCCGGCACGTGCTCGACGCGGTGACCCCTCCCCCGGACGTGGACGTCCGGGCCGACCTGGAGCCGGCCACCGTGGCCGGTGACCCGATCCTGATCGAGGCGCTGCTCGTCAACCTGGTGACCAACGCGGTCAGACACAACCGCGCGGATGGCACGGTGGACGTCGTCCTGCGGCCCACACGGGACGGCGCCGAGCTGGTCGTCGTCAACTCGGGGAACCGGATCGAGCCGGAGCAGGTAGCGGAGCTTTTCCAGCCCTTCCGGCGCCACCAGCCTGATCGCACCCGCTCCAGCGACGGGGTCGGCCTGGGACTGCCCATCGTCGCCGCCATCGCCTCGGCCCACGGCGGCCGGGTCCGCGCCGAACCGGGCCCGCAGGGCGGCCTCCGCGTCACCATGGAGCTTCCGGCGACGCGTCAGACGGGGCAGGAGCAGAGCAGGGCCCGCTCGCCGGCGCCCAGGCGGTGTTCACGAGCAGTTGGCACGCATCATCGTGACCCGGGGCCGGCATCGGAGACACGCCCGTGGTGACGACACCGGCGCCCAGCGGCAGTCAGATCGTGATCAGCGCATGAAGGTGCTCCGCTCCTGGCCACGGGAGTGGCGGGCGGTTTCTCGGTCGGCGTGCGCCGTGGTTTCCCGCATCGCGCGTGCCAGGGCGGAGATCCCGATAGCCAGGGCGGCGCGCTCCGAATCGTCGAGCCGGGCCAGGATCTGGGCATGGCGTTCACGTAGGTGCTCTTCGATGTGATCGGCGATGGCATGGCCTTCGGCGGTGAGCCCGAGGCTGGCCAGCAGACGGCTGGCACTGCTCTTCTCCAGTTGCAGGCGGGTCGCGATGTGCTGCTGATGGACCACGCGGCGCCGCCGCAACCGGCGCGATCCCCTCCTCCCCCAGCGCGCCACCCGCAGCCCACGCCGCACGCTGTCCTGGCACGGCTCGGTCGGCCTGTGGGCGGTGCTGGGCCTGCTGCTCCTGTCCATCACCAGCCTGAGCGCGACGCTCGGCTGGACGACCACTCCGTCGATCAGCACCCCGGCCGGCAACCACGCTGCCACGGCCGACGTCGGCGTGGACCGCGTCGCCCAGGCCGCCGCGGCCAAGGGACTGTCCGGTCCGCTGGAGATCGTCTGGCCCGGCGAGCCCGGCGCCCCCTACCTCGTCAAGGAGATCGACACGGCCGCACCCACCCGCCTGGACCAGGTCGCCGAGCTGATCCGGTGGGGCATCGACGGACAGATGGGACTGCTGTTCGGCCTGGCCAACCAGATCCTGCTGGCCGCGCTGGCCATCGGCCTGATCACCCTCATCCTGCTCGGCTACCGCATGTGGTGGCTCCGGCGGCCGCCCCGCGGCTTCGGCAAGCCGTACCCACGGGCGGCCGGCGGCGGGTGCCCTGGACCCTGCTGGCGCCACTGGGCCTGCTCACCGTCGCGGCCGGGGTCTTCGTGCCGATGATGGGGATCTCGCTGGCGGCGTTCCTGGTGATCGACGGCCTGTTCGGGCGCCGCGGGGTGGTGGGACGGAGTTGACAGCCGTGCCGCCGCTGCGCCGCACCGTAAGACGAACGTCTTCCAGCACGCGCGCCGAGCAGGCGACCCTCCTGCGCGAGCCACCAACCGCAGATGATCGCTGTGTCTGCTCCCGCTGACCGTAGGCGGCGCGAACATCCGGATCCACTCCCAGCCGCTCGGCCTCACCATTGGTCGGCGAGCACCCCTCCGCTCGATGTCTTGGACGCGATGGCGCGTCCTGCGCGGCGCCCATGATGGCCATGCGAGTAACAGCGCCGCATCCACGGCCTGGGTGCCTGCCGGCCCGTACCGCAGGGGTGGGAACTGTGCCGGGCCGCGACGCGATGGGGTCGCGGCCCAGGGATCAGGCGGTCAGTTGCAACTGTCGATCCACAGTCGGATGAACTCTTCCTGCTCCGCCTCCGATACGACATCCTCGGCCGGGGCGGAGCCCAGCGACGACACGACGGTGTCCGGCCGGACGGGCTCTCCCGGCTGGACGAGATAACAACCAAGGCCGTCGCTCATCTGCCGGGCCATCGAGGAGACGAACGCGTTCCTCCGGAACCTGTTGCACAGGAGCCGCAGCCCGCGCGACTCCAGCGCTCGTCTCAGCGGCAGCAGGACCTCTTCGTAGTCGGTGGTGCTGCTGAAGGTGACCGGTTTCTCGGTGGGGGTCACGAGCGTGATCGTGTACGTGTCACGTCGCCGCCGGAGGACCACTACGCAGGGGCGCCGGCGCTGGTCTTTCGGATCGATGATGCGCAGTGATCTCAGTTTCATCGTGGTCCGAAGTTGGGATTCTGTAAGAACTTGTCAGGACTACCCCATTTGCCCGAGGTCCACGCCCCCATGATGTCCTCGGGATCGATCCTGGTGAACGCGACCTCCTCTTCGTAGGCGAGGTGCTTCACCTTGTCGACGTACTGGGCGTCGAAAGCCAGCTTCAGACCAGTGACCCGGACGTGTTGCGATCCATGGTGAAGACGATGGCCGAGGCCTTGATGTCGGCCCAGGCCGGCACCGCCTGCGGAGCCGGATAGGGGCAACGCAGCGACGAGCGCGTCAACTCCTGCAACGGCTACCGCACCCGCGAGTGGGACACCCGCACCGGGACGACCGAGCTGGCGATCCCGAAGCTGCGCCAAGGCTCCTGCTTCCCCGACTGGCTGCTGGAACGACGACGCGCGGGGCAGGCGCTGATCGGCCTCTTCGCCACAGCTATCTGCTGGGAGTCTCGACCCGCCGGGTGGACAAGCTGGTCGAACAGGTGGGTTCCCGCCTTAACCGGGACCGTTCCCGATGGCCCCTAAAGTCGAGGAACTCATGCTCGACCGCGATGCCTACTTAGTTTAGGACAAAGCCTAATAGCATTAGGTATATCGTGATGACATGAAGGCAACCCCATTGACGGTGGCTTCGATCGTCGAGGCGGCCGCCGACCTTGCGGACGCGACGGGATTCGACTCGGTCACGCTGTCAGCCGTCGCCCGCCGGCTCGGAGTGCGGAGCCCCAGCCTGTATTCACACGTGAAGGACCGCGACGCGTTGCTGGAGGGTGTGACCGTCCTCGCCCTCACCGAACTGGCGAGCCGTGTGTCGGTCGCCGTGGCGGGACGGGCCGAACGGTCAGCCCTTGAGGCGCTGGCCGACGCGCATCGCGACTACGCGCGCGAATCGCCGGGCCGTTGGGACGCGTTGCAGCGCCCCGTGGGTGAGGAGGCAGCCCGGTCGGCGGGCGCGCGCGACATCGTCGCCCTCACCGCCGCGGTCCTCCGCGGCTATCCGCTGCCGGAGAGCGAGCACGTCCACGCCGTGCGGTTCATCGGCAGCACTGTCAACGGCTATCTCCGCATCGAGCGCAACGGCGGCTTCGCTCACAGCCGGCCGTCCGCCGCCGTCTCCTGGCATCGGATCATCGACGCGCTCGACGCCGCTCTGCGGGCCTGGCCCGCGCCCTCCGAAGGAGAACGACCGTGATCACCACCGCCTTCGACGACCGGCTCGTCCGGGGGGTGGCCGAGCTTGAACGCACCCCGCGAGGCGTCCGACTCCACCGGCTGCCCGGACGGGTGCGCGAACAGTTCCCGGATCCGCAGTTGTCGATGATGGAGGCGCAGCCCTCTGGCGCCCGTCTCGCGTTCACGACCGTGGCGCGGACGATCGAACTGGTCGTGCATCCCACCCGGGTCGCCTATCGGGGCGCGGATCGCCCGCGCGGAGGGGTCGATCTCGTCGTCGACGGAGAACGGGTCGAGGAGGTACGACTGGCCGACGGCGATCTCGTGGAAGTCGACCTCGAAACGGGGGCGACGCGGTTCCGGCCGGGTCCCTCACACACGGTGTCGTTCCAGCGTCTGAGCCCCGGTGACAAGGACATCGAGATCTGGCTGCCGCACAATGAGGGGCTTGAGCTCGTCGAGTTGCGGACGGACGAGCCCGTCCGTCCCGTCGACGCGAAGGGCCCGTTGTGGGTCCACCATGGCAGCTCGATCAGCCACGGCTCGAACGCGAGCGCACCCACTCAGATCTGGCCCGTCGTCGCGGCCCGACGCGCCGGCGTCGAACTGCACAACCTCGGCCTGGGCGGAAGCGCGCTGGTCGACCCGTTCACCGCCCGCGTCATACGTGACTCCGCGGCAGACCTGATCAGCGTCAAGCTCGGAATCAACGTCGTGAACCTCGACGCCATGCGGCTGCGGGCCTTCGTCCCCGCCGTCCACGGCTTCCTCGACACCATCCGCGACGGACACCCCGACACACCGCTTATGGTGATCTCCCCCATCCTGTGTCCCATCCACGAGGACACCCCGGGACCGGGAGCAGTGGACCCGGCGACGCTGGGCACCGACCAGGTCCGCTTCACCGCGACCGGCCGGCCCGGAGACCGTGAGCTGGGACGCCTCACGCTCCGGGTGATCCGCGACGCGCTCGCCTCCCTGGTCGAGCGGCGCGGTGACGACCCGAACCTCCACTACCTCGACGGGACCGCGCTCTACGGAGAGATGGACGCCGCGGAGCACCCCCTCCCCGACGCGCTCCACCCCGACACCGCCACGCACCAGCTCATCGGCCAGCGGTTCGCCGACTACGCCTTCGCCCCGGAGGGTCCCTTCGCCTCACGACGGTGAGGACCTACTCGGCGGTGTAGTCGCGGGCCCAGCAGACCTCCGGCTGTACGAGGAAGGCCACCAGACCCTCGCGGATGTCATACGGCTCGCCGGTGTATCGCCCGGCGATCCGGTCGACGATCGGCAGGGCCGCGTCCCCGTCGAGGCGCCGCACGACGCGGCCGCGCACGGTGGCCATGTCGAGGGGGTTGTCCGAGCCGGTCACCGAGAGGGCGATACGGGGGTCGGCTTCGAGGTTCTTCACCTTCTGCGAGCCTTCAAGCGAGAAGAAGGCGATCAGGTCGCCCTCCACACCCACCCACACGGGAACGCTGTGGGGCGCACCGTCGGGTAGGAGGGTCGCGACATGGGCGACCGTGTCGCGCAGGAAGTATCGGCGGACGTCGGCCCAGTTCTTCGTCATCACCTCAGGTTAAGAGCTCATCTCAGATGAGGCTGGTCGGTGACTGGCAGAGGCACTGGGATCGGCTCAGTCATGGGATATGAGCGTGGGCTCGGTGCCTGCGCGCTCGGGCTCGAAGCGCCGGCCGGTGACGACGAACCTACGCTCGTCGAGCCGCTCTGGCCGCGACCACACCCCGGTCTCTGACGCGATCACGGCCGGCGGCGGAAGCTGATGCGCGTCAGCCGGCTGTCGGCCCAGTCTTCGAGCCGAGTCGGCCGGATGGTGCCGGGGTCGTGGGGCTGATTGAGATCCGCGACGATCTCCGCCAGCACGGCCTGACGTTCAGCCGGGGCGGTGACCGGCGTGGCCAGCGCAGGCAGATCTGCACGGACCCCGTTCTTGAGGTGGAAGGTGAAGGTGGGATTGGCGAGAAGGTTCGCATACCAGTCGGTAGCACCCCCGCAGGCGCCGCTACACAGGTAGGTGGAGCCCGCAGCTCGGTAGAAGAAGATTTCGATGCGGCGTGGCCGGCCGGTGCGGCGCCCCAGCGTCGTGATGTCGATGATCCGTTCACTGGTGCCCGCGGCGGGTGTGATCTCGATGGCTCGCCGGATGTGATCGGGCAGGTGCGACAAAGACGCGTCCCGTTCGGGGTCGTTCCATCCGGTCGGGTCTGGACTGCTCATGCGGTCTCCATCTGAAGGGCGGGCCCGAGGAGGAGTCCACCGTCGATGACGTACTCCGATCCCGTGATGAACGACGCCTCTGATGACGTGAGGAACAGGAGAAGCCGGGTGACGTCGGTCGGCTCTCCAAGTCGGGGGATGGCGAACGGCTCGGGTGAGTAGAAGTCGGCGATTGCCGCGGTGGCGCCGGCCGCTGGTTCCTGGATGAAGGAGGTCGCGATCACGCCGGGGTGGATGGTGTTCACGCGGATGTGGTCCCGGCCGAGCTCGAGCGCCGCCGTTTGGGTGAGACCGCGCACGGCCCACTTGCTGGCGACGTACGGCGCGTAGTGCGCCGTGCCGCCCAGGCCCATCGTCGAGGCGATGTTGACGATGGCTCCCCCTGCTGCGCGGCGCAGAGCAGGGGCGGCGACCTTGATGCCGAGGAAGGTCCCTGTGAGGTTGACGTCGAGGATGCGCGACCACGTGGCCTGGTCCGTCTTCTCGATCGGCGCCGGCGGGTTCTGGACGCCCGCGTTGTTGACGAGCACGTTCAGGGCGCCGAAGGCGCTCTCGGCGGCCAGCACAGCGGCGGACCACGAGCTCTCATCGGTGACGTCGAGGCGGGTGAAGCGAGCGCGGGTCCCGAGCTCGGCGGCGAGAGCGGCGCCGCGTTCGGCGTCGATGTCGCCGATCACCACGTTCGCTCCCTCCGCATGAAAGGCACGTACGTGGCTCGATCCCTGGCCACCGGTCCCACCGGTCACGAGCACTGTCTGGTTGTCGAAGCGGCGCATCAGTGTTCCTTCGGTACGTGATGGTGAGCCGAGCGACTCACCACTCCCCCGACAGTAGGCGGGTGGCAATGGTGAGTCAAGCCACTCACCTCGTATACTCGGCCTATGAGCGGGGTCGTGACGACGTATCACCAGCGCATCGCCCAGGAGAAGCGGGCGCTGATCGTGGCGGCCGCGACCGCTTTGTTCCTCGAGTTGGGCTACGACCGGACGTCGCTGGCGCGGATCGCAGAGCGCTCAGGCGTTTCCCGGGCCACCTTGTTCAAGCAGTTTCCGAGCAAGGCCGCCCTGTTCGACGCCATGGTCACCGAATCCTGGTCAACCGCCGACGAAGAGGATCCTCCGCCGGCTGGCAACGTCGTCGACGGGCTCAGCACCATCGGTCGCCGCTACGCCCAGCTGTTGAGCCGTGCCCAGATGACCGACCTGTTCCGAATCGTCATCGCCGAACTGCCGCGATTCCCCGAACTCGCCAACGCGCAGTTCGCGCACGGGAAGATGCCCTACTTCGAGTCCGTACGCAGCTACCTCCTGGCCGAGCACGAGGCGGGAACGGTGCGGGTCGAAGACGTGGACCTCGCAGCCACCCAGTTCCTGGGCATGATCTCCAACTACGTCTTCTGGCCGACCCTCCTGGTGCCGGGCTGGCAGGTGAGCGCCGAACGCGTCGCTCAGGTGGTCGACGAGGCCGTCCGCACCATCGTCGCCCGGTACGCCGCTCCTGCCCCGTCTGACATATGACCTCGCCATCGCCATGAATGGCGAGGAGCGGATCAAGACCCTGTAGGAGTTTGATCGGATACACCAGGCGATACCACTCCGCAGTCATCGGCCTCGGGGAAGAGCAGTGCCGCGGCGGTGGTCTGGCCGAAGTCCTCCGTCTGAAGGCAGGGGTCGCGTGCTGCAGCTCCGCGGAAACTGCGAGTTGTTCAGCAGGGGGACGCGGTTGGCGCCGGCCACTCCCCCTTCGATCCGTTGGTCGACGGGAAGCTCGTCCTTCGATGTCTCCCACACCAACCATGGCCGGCGTACGCGGACGCACGCCTCGCCTGACCAGACGGGGCGCCCGGAGCCGTTCGCCGCTTCGATGAAGGGAATGCGGAGCATTCCGCCTGTCGCATCCGCCGGTGAACTCCCGTCTACGGCCCCACTAGGGTCCCAGAATTCGTTTTGGCAATGTCGCCGAGAGCCACAACTTTGTGATCTTTCAATGGCATCAGCGGGCCATTAGCGTGGGGCAGGCCGCGCGAAGGGAGCCGCGAATGTCCGGAAACCTCGATCTCAATTCCGATGTGATGACCGCATACTCCAACGTGGTGGAATACCTGGAGTCCAGCTACGTGATCTACCGGATCGACGAGGCCGAATCGGTCATCATCCCGGAAATCGACGGGTTGGCGGACGACGAGGATTCGGAGGACGACGAGCCCGATCCCCGGACCTTCGACGATTTTCTGGCCGCGCTGCCCGCCGACGAATGCCGGTGGGGTCTCTGCGCCATGGACCTCGGTTCGTACGGCAGCCTGTGCAGTTTCGAGCCCGTCTTGTTCACCTGGCTGCCCGAGGCCGCCCCTGCGGCCCAGAGGAGACTCTACGAGGAGTCCACGGCGATTCTCACGCGGGCATTCGACCGGGTGCTGGTGTTACACACGGCCACCGACCACACCGCCCTGTCGAATGGGGCGGTGCTCGACCGGCTGGTGGCCGCCGGGCCGCCACGCGAACTGCCCGTGCCCGACCGGGAGGTCTCCGTCGGGCGGCTCGCCCCGAAGACGGAGCAGTTGCTCATGCAGATCCGCGACGAGGCCGAGTCCGAGACCGCGACGTACGGACACGCCATCTTCAAGATCAATCGGTTCTTCCTGCTGGACGTGGCTCAGACCGGTGACCCGGCGGCACCCTACGACGAGTTTCTCGCGGGCCTGCCCGCCGACGACTGCCGCTGGGGCCTCTACACCCTGGACATCCGAGATCTGGGCTCGGATTCCCATCCCACCCTCACCTTTTTCTTCACCTGGATTCCCGGCGCCGCTCCGGAGAAGACGAGAGGCCTTTATTACAGCGGCAGTGACGGAACCGCCATGGGGGCTTACGAGGCGGGCTTCACTCCTACGGGAATCATGAGCGAAAAGGTCGGGGGGGCCGCCGAATATTATCTGGGCGATGTCTCCGATCATTCTGCGGTGACTCGTGACGCGTTGTGGGAAAAGGCCCGCCGTATGTTCAGGCCGACCGAGTCCGAGCAGGAGTGGGACAAGTGGGAGGAGAAGAAACTGACACAGGAGGAGAGGGACGCGGAACAGGATGATCGCATCAGGCAGGGCGAGGTGCAGGACGGCGGTATCTACAACTAACTCTCGCCCCGAGTCGACCGGCTGATTCTTTCGGGTCGGTTGGTCGTGAGACGGACCGCGGTCACAGCCACGGCCACGACGCCAGCGACGGCCGCGGTGGCCGAATGAATCCGACAATCCCAACGATCAGGAGCGCGGCCCGTTTCCGCCGTATTCGGGTGGCACCCCCTCACCGAGGGCGGTGGTGCCGGCACAGCCGAAGACCCGCCCAGCCGGCGCCCGATCGAGGCGTGACAGCGAGCTGATCAGGACACGCGGGCGTCGTGTTCCTCGCGGTTGGCGAGGACCTGGTCCATGTGGCTGTGCGCCCAGCGCGTGAGGTCGCGGGTCAGGCGGTGGAGTGAGAGGCCGAGGTCGGTCAGCTCGTAGGTGACCGTGACGGGAACGGTCGGCTTCACGGTACGGACGACCAGGCCGTCGCGTTCGAGCGCACGCAGGGTCTGGGTCAGCATCTTCTGGCTGACCCCCGCCAGCAGCCGGGAGAGCTCGGAGTAACGCATCACCTGTGGGGTGGCCGACGCGTCCGGCTGGCCGGATGCGCCTGCTGTACGGCCTTTGTCCGCCGCGTCGCCTCCGAGGGCACAGAGGATCAGCACGACCCACTTGTCGGAGATCCGGTCGAGGAGCTGGCGGCTGGGGCACGCCGCCAGGAACACGTCGTACTCCATCTTGGCCTGCGCCCTCTGGGCGGCCTTCGTCGGCTTCACCGGTCTCGCCTTTCGCCTGCGGGAGAGTTACGCACTCTAGAGTGCCTACTTCCCCTTGGGAAGTAACTCTCCAATACTCGTCCAGGCAGGCCGAAACCACCAGACAGGACGAAAGGCACCACGATGAACGCGCCGACCACCTCACTTCCCGGCGGCACCTGGACGCTGGGCGACGCGACCGTCACCCGGTTCGGTTACGGCGCGATGCAACTCGCCGGCCCATGGGTCATGGGACCACCCGCCGACCACGACGGCGCCCTGGCGGTTCTGCACGAAGCCGTCGCGTCCGGAATCACCCACATCGACACCAGCGACGCGTACGGACCGCGCGTCACCAACGAGCTGATCCGCGAAGCCCTGCACCCCTACCCGGAGTCGTTGTTCATCGCCACCAAGGTGGGGGCCATCCGAGACGCGCAAGGCGGCTGGCCCACCGCCCGACGACCCCAGGATCTGCGCGAGCAGGTCCACGCCAACCTCCGGTCCCTTGGAATCGAGACCCTCGACCTGGTCAACATGCGCATGGGCGACGCCGAAGGCCCCAAGTCCGGGTCGCTCGCCGAGGCGTTCGGGACCCTCGCCGACCTCCAGCGCGAGGGCCTGATCCGTCACCTCGGGGTCAGCAACGCCACCACCGAGCAGATCGCCGAGGCCCGCGGCATCGCCCCGATCGTCTGCGTGCAGAACATGTACAACCTCGCCCACCGCCACGACGACCACCTCATCGACACGCTCGCCGCCGACGGCATCGCCTACGTGCCGTTCTTCCCGCTGGGAGGCTTCACGCCGCTGCAATCCGACGTGCTCTCCAAGGTCGCGGCACGGCTGGGGGCGACGCCGATGTCGGTGGCGCTGGCCTGGTTGTTGCGGCGCTCACCGAACATCCTGCTCATCCCCGGCACGTCGTCGACGGCACATCTGAGGGAGAACATCGTGGGCGCGGGGCTCTCCCTCTCCGATGAGGACATGGCCGACCTGGAGACGATCGGCCGCTGAACACTCTCGGATGTCCACGGTTGTCAGCAACTGATCGCTCGTGCCCGTCATGGTGTCGGGCGCTGAAGCGCGCCGGGTCTGATGGAGGCGAAGGGCAGCCGGATGACGCTCTGGTTGCCGATTCCCAGGTTGGTCGCCGATCGCACTCCAGACCTCGACCTGCACCGAGCCGTTGGCCCCCTCTCGCGGCTACGACGCCGAGTGGTCGGTCCGTTTAGACAAACCGGCCCCAACGGTCCCGGCCCATCCCTGATCGGAATTCGATACGGCACGGACCCCGCCGGCGATCCTGCCTCGCTGTGGATCTCCGAGATCGACATCCGGCGCCCTGGCTGGAGCTCGTGCGCGGCCGGAAGGAACTCCTCGCTCTCGTCGGGCCGATCACCGTGGCAGGCCGGCTCATCGCACGGTTGCTACCAGCACAGCCGTAACCTACAGTGTGAACCACCACTATCTATAGTGCCACTGGAGGTTACATATGAGGGTCGGAGAGATCGCGACACGCACCGCGTTAATTGGAATGGGGGTGTTCACAGCGGTGCCGGTGCTGGCGGTGTTCCAGCCTGAGCAGCTCGGCTCCTACGGCATATCCGATCCCGAGCCGATGGTTCTCACGCTTCTTCAGCACCGCGGGGTGTTTCAGTTCCTTGCGGGCATCGCGCTCGTGTGGTCGGCGTTTCGTCAGGATGTGCGCGTGCCGGTCGCCGTCGGCGTGATCGTCTCCAAGAGCTCAGCAGTGGCGCTCACGATCACGCGGCCGGACGCTCAGGCGCTGGTCAACCCCTTCATCCAGGCATTCGACATCGCCTGTGTCCTCGTGCTGGCAGCGATCATCGCGCAGACCGCCGTGGCCCGCCGTGGCAGCACGAGGGGACGTACCCGAGTCACGGAGGCGGCCGCATGAGCCCTCCCCCCAGGAGCCGTCGAAGGCGGGTACTGATCGGCGCGGCCGCTGTCCTTGTCGTCGTGCCTGTCCTTGCCGTCCCCGTCTTCCTCCTGGCGGTCCCGCCCCCGATCGCCGATTTCCATCCCGAGGCGTGGACGCCAGGAGCAGCGATCACGATCGATTCGTCGTCGCAAACCGAGGTCAAGGCGACTCCGATCATGACGGAGGCGCCGTACGGGCCGGAGGACATCGCGATCGACGACGCGGGCGCGGTCTACACCGGTGACCGGGACGGAAACATCATCCGAGTGGCGCCTGACGGATCCTCTGAGAGGTTCGCGGAAGTCGGGGGACGCCCTCTCGGCCTCGCCTTCGACGCGGATCAGAATCTGATCATCGCCAACCACGGGGCGGGGCTCCAGTCCGTCTCCCCGAACGGAACGGTGACCCTGCTCGCCGGCGAGGCGGGAGGGCGGCCGATCCTCTTCGCGAACGATCTGGTCATCGGCTCCGACGGTGTGATCTGGTTCACCGACTCGAGCTCGCGATACAACACGACCACCCTCGGCGACATGCCGTCCTATCTCGTACCCGACTTCGTCGACGGCCGGCCGACCGGCCGCCTGCTCCGCTACGACCCCGCGACGGCCTCGATCTCTGAGGTACTCGACGAGTTGTACTTCCCGAACGGAATCGCCTTCGACGCCGATGAGGAGGCGTTGAGGATCGCGGAATCGACGCGCTATCGGATCCTCGAATACTCACTCGAGAACCGCGAACGTGATGTGCTGATCGATGACCTCCCCGGTGTACCGGACGGAATGAACGTCGACGCTGACGGATCACTACTCGTCGCCCTATACGACCGCTCCGAGGCACTCGACTCCCTGATCTTCCCCACTGCGCTGGCTCGCGAGATCATGATTCGCCTTCCCGGCTCCCTCTTCGTCAACGAAGAGAACCCGCTGACCGGCGGCGTGCTCGTGCTCGAACCGGGCGGCACGGTGCGGCATTGGTACAGGGGCCTCGACCCGGCAGCGACGAACGTCGTCCCGCACGATGGTCGGTGGTACGTCGGTGCACTGCTCGGCCAACCGGTGCGGGTCCTGCCGGCGCCCTGATCTGATCGCGGTCTCCTTCGAGCGCGACTCCGCGTTATCTATAGTGGCGGTCGTCGAGAAATGTCGTGAGGAGCCCAGCACGTGCGGATGGCGGAACTGAGCGAACGATCCGGGGTGCCGATCCCGACGATCCGCTACTACCTCCGGGAAGGCCTGTTGCCCCAGGGGCGTTTCACGAGCCCCAATCAGGCGAGCTACGACGAAGCCCATGTCCACCGCCTCGGCCTGATCCGTGCCATGGTCGAAATCGGCGAGATGCCGATCGCCACCGTCGGAAAGCTCTTCCGCCACCTGGAGAACCCCTCTCCAGGTGGCGGAAACGACGATGAGTCCAGGACGCTCGGGCTCGTCCAGTACGCCCTCGTACGCCAGAAGTCATCGTCCGCAGGAGAAGACCCGGCTGACGGATCCGACGTGGTCAGCACCCTCCTCGAACGTCTTTCCTGGAATGTCCGCGAGCAGCACCCCGCACGATCCGTCCTCGCCGCCGCCGTCGGGAATCTCCGCCGGCTCGGACAGGACGACATCCTGGCCCTGCTCGACCGCTACGCGGCCGCGGCACACGAACTCGCCGAGGCCGAGGTTGCGCTGACACTCGCCCGGACCGGGATCGATCAGCGCGCCGAGGCCGTGGTCCTGGTCGGCGTGCTCGGCGACGCCATGCTCGGCGCACTTCGACGTCTCGCGCAGGAGGACGTCGTCATTCGGGAAATCGGCGTACCTACCGATTCGACGGCATCGGCTACCTCTGATCGGCCGGCCTGACAGCCCCGAGCAGCCCGTCGTGCGAGGTGGTCGCAGGAGAACGACCACCGATGCTTTTATCGCTTGAGCGCCGTCATGGGCCCGGTTTTTCGCACAATGCAAGTCTCAGAAGGACTCGGGCAGATACAGATCGACGGCGATCCCGTCGCCGTGGCTGACGGTCAGGTCGACCGGGTCGGTCCACCGTGATGTGCCGGCCGGGATCTCGATCGACGACTGCCCGTCGACGGAGACCTCGACGAAGCGTCCGCAGACTCCGATGGCGCTTCGTGCGATCCGAACGGCGCCGTCCCCGAAGAGATTGCACAGCTCTACCCGGACGCGGCTGCCGCCGATGCTCGCGGGCACGGTCATGCGGACGGTGACATCGTCGAAGGGCGGCTCGTCATCCTCACCGCGGAAGTCGGTCATGGCCTGGGTCCACGTCGGCGCCCAGCCCATGCCGTCATCGGTCTCGTATGTGCTCACGCCGGCCTCTTCTTGGTCTGCTGTCACTCGGCCTGGTCGGCGGCGGTGAAGAGGTCGAGGAATCCGGACGGTGCGTTGTCGCCGATCATGAGGTTCAGCATGTCGTGCGCCTCGGCGTAGAAGGGTTCGGTTCGCGGGAACAGCGCCTCTTCGTAGGCGGTGAGAGCCGCCTCGACGTCGTCGGGGTGAGCGGCGATCGCCTTGCCGAGTTCGGCGCCGTCGAACATCGCCAGGTTCGCGCCGTCACCGGACGGCGGCATCAGGTGAGCGGCATCGCCGAGGAGCGTCACTCCGGGCACGCGCTCCCATCGGTGTCCGTCCGGGAGTGTGTGGATCGGGCGGGCGACCGGAGCGGTCTCGCCGTCGGTGATCAGCGCGGTGAGCTCCGGGGCCCAGCCGTCGAACTCGGCCGCGATCCGGGCGGTCGCGGCGGTGGCGTCGGTGAAGTCGATGGCGGCGATCCACTCGGCGGAGCGGTTCAGCTCCACGTACGTGTGCAGGATGTTCCCCGCCTCGCGATGCGCGATGATCCCCTTGCCCGGAGCCAGTGCGTACATCGCGCCGACGCCGACCGCCTCGGCCGCCGCGGGGTGCCGCTCGTCGGCGTCGTACAGGTAGATGTCGATGAATGTCGTGCCGGTGTACCGGGGTTCGGCATCGGAGAGCAGTGGGCGGACCTTCGACCAGGCGCCGTCGGCGCCGACGAGGAGACCGGTGGTCACGGTCGTGCCGTCGGTGAAGGTCAACTCGTGTCGGCCGTCGCCGAGGGGCCGGACACCGGTGGCCTTGTGTCCCCACCGGACCGTCTGATCGGGCAGGGAGTCGAGCAGAATCCGGCGCAGGTCTCCGCGGAGCACTTCGGGACGCCGCTCCGTGCCGTCGTCGGGAGCGTCGAACAGCAGCTTGCCGTCCTGGTCGAGCACGCGCGACGCCTCGGCGCCCTCGTGGATGATCGCGCGAAACTCCTCGGTGAGGCCGGCGTCGGCGAGCGCGCGCTGCCCGTCGGCCTCATGGATGTCGAGTTGGCCGCCCTGCGTGCGGGACTTCTGGGAGGGATCGGCCTCGTAGACCGTCGCCGGGATGCCGTGGACGTGCAGGACCCGGGCGAGAGTCAGGCCGCCGAGGCCGGCGCCGACGATGGCGATCGGATGGTGGCTGGTGTTCATGGGTTTCCTCGTTTCCGCACGGCGCGGCGTCGGGCACGTACCCGGCGTCCATATGGACCGGCGTTCCATTAGCAATATGGAACACCGGTCCAGGGTGTGTCAAAATGAGGTCATGCAGCGGACGCGAGGAAGAGCACCCACCGGGGGGCGGGCCGGCGCCCTCTCACAAGAGCTGATCGTCGGCGCGGCCGTCTCGCTGCTGGACGAGCTGGGCGAGCGGGGGCTCACCTTTAGGCTGCTGGCCAAAGCGCTGAACACCGGGCCCGGCGCGCTGTACTGGCACGTGTCGAACAAGGACGAGTTGGTCGCCCTGGCCGCCGATCAGGTGCTCGGCCAGGCCTTCGCCGCACACCCGAGCCTTGAGGAAGAGGCTGTCTCCGCGCTGCGCGTGCTTGCCGTCGCCGTCTTCGACGCCCTTGACCGGCACCCGTGGGCGGCGTCCCACGTCTCCGCACCGCCCACGCTGGCGAACGCGCTGCGCCTGCTCGACCGCATCGGCACCCTGGTCGCACGAACCGGGCTGCCGGCCGAACGGCATTTCGCGGTCTCCACCGCGATCTCCTACTACATAACCGGCGTCAGCGCCCAGATCATCGCCCCGCGCATCACCCACGACGCGACCGTCAGCCGCGACGACTTCCTCGCCCAGACCGCCCAACGCTGGGAAGAACTCGACCCGGCCGACTACCCCTTCCTGACACGCACCACCCAGCACCTGCGCGACCATGCCGATCGTGACCAGTTCATCGCCGGCCTCGACATGCTCCTGGACGGCCTGAGCACGACCGCGCACCCGCGAACGCCCGCATGACGCCGCAGCCCCGGTAGCGCTGGTGCCACTCGGTCACCAGGTTCGAGGACCTTGCGGCTGTTGGAGGCGCACGCAGTGTCAGGGACTGTCACGTCGCGCCTGGGGATACCAGCCCGGTCTCGTACGCGAGCACGACGGCCTGGACCCGGTCCCTGAGCCCGAGTTTGGCCAGGATGCGGGCCACGTGGGTCTTCACCGTCGCCGGGCTGAGAGTCAGCCGTTCGGCGAGCTCGACGTTGCTCAGCCCGGTGGCCAGCAGCCGCAGCACCTCCAGCTCCCGGGCGGTCAGCTCCGCCAGGTCACGGCGCAGGGCCGGAGGACCGGCGTCGTCCCGGCGGGCGAACCGCTCGACCAGGCGCCGGGTGATGGCCGGGGCGAGCAGGGCGTCGCCGGTGCGCACCAAGGTCACCGCGGCCACCAGGTGCTCGGGGGTGACGTCCTTGAGCAGGAAGCCGCCGGCCCCGGCGGCGAGCGCGGTGTAGACGTAGTGGTCGAGGTCGTAGGTGGTCAGGATGAGCACGCGGGTGCCGCCGGCCGCGTCGTCGGCAAGGATGCGCCGGGTGGCCTCGATGCCGTCCATGTGCGGCATCCTGATGTCCATGAGGACGACGTCCGGCCTGGTACGCCGGGCCACCTCCACCGCCTCGGCGCCGTCTGCCACCTCAGCCGTCACCTCGATGCCGTCAGCGGCCAGGATCATCCGGAACCCGGTGCGGACCAGGGCCTGATCGTCGGCGATGAGCACGCGGAGAGGGTTGCTCATGAGGCTCGCCACGGTACCCGGGCCAAGATCCGGTAACCTCCCGCGGGGGTGTGTCCCGCGTTCAGGGTGCCGCCGTAGACGGCCAGCCGTTCGCGCAGCCCGATCAGCCCGCGCCCACCCGTCTGCGACGGGCCGCGCCGCGCACCGCCGGTGTCGGCGACCTCGATCTCCAGCCGATCGCCCTCGTGGCGGATCGAGACGGACGCCGCCGCGCCCGCCGCGTGCTTGATCGTGTTCGTCAGGGCCTCCTGGACCACACGGTAGGCGGCCAGATCGACCCCGGCGGGCAGCGGGCCGGGCGGCAACGACAGCTCGACGCCGACCGGGATCCCGGCGGCCCGGACCCGGGTGACCAGCGCGTCGAGCTGATCGAGCCCGGGTTGCGGACCGGGCGGCCCGCTCTGCGTGACCTCGTTCTCGGTGGCCAGCAGGCCCATGACGTGACGGAGTTCGGACATGGCCGCCCGGCCGCCCGCCTCGATCGCGAGCAGCGCGCGCTTCGACTCCGCGGGCTCAGCGTCCATGACCTTGCGCGCCGCCCCGGCCTGGATCACCATCACGCTCACGTTGTGGGTCACGATGTCGTGCAGTTCGGCGGCGATCCTGGCTCGCTCCTCGTCGACGGCCGCGCGCATGGCCTGCGCCTGGGCCCGCTGGAGCGCGTCCATGCGATCCCGGCCGGCCCGCAGCCGCCCCTGCCAGAAACGGACGGCCACCGCCAGCACCCCCGCCCCCGCCAGCACGACGATGGGGCCCAGCCAGGACGGCAGCGCGGGGACGACGTCCTGGAAGACCACGCCGGTCAGCACGGCCGCCGCCGCCAGTCCGCCCGCCGCCGCCAGCCGGTGACGGCTGCAGGCGAGCGCGCCGTAGGCGGCCACGGCGCAGGCGAGCACGGTGATCCACGTCGCGGCCTCATGGGTGGCCAGCGCGGCGAGCACGACCGTCCAGAAGACGGCCAGCGGGTACCGGCGCCGCACCGCCAGCGGCAACGCGGTCAGGACCACCAGCAGCGGGTGCGGCCCCTGCTCTGAGCCGGACCGCAGACTCGGCGGGGCCGGGCTCACCGGCCGGGCGGGTGGATCGGGACGCAGCCGCAGGGACACCGCCGCCGGCCCCTGCCGTCCCTCGGTGGACGCGTCGTGCAGATCGGCCACCGCGGCCACCGCCAGCACGGTCAGCAGCAGCGCGAACACCAGATCGGCCACCAGCGCTCCGCGTGACGGCCGGGCGCGCGTCTCCTCCGGGCGCAACACCTCCCGCATGTACTGCCGCCACATCCGTGACCTTCGTTCCACCGTCATCGGGCCATTGTCACGACTGCGCGACCGGCCACGCATCCGTCCCGATGACGGGAGCGCCGTCCACCCGGACTACATCGGAGTGATGACACCGGGCTCGGATCGTTCCTCGGAGCTACCCGGATTCGGCACGACGGCCGACGCGCCCGCCGCATGACCACGCCTAGCGTCGTCCCGGCCGCGGACGACCGCGGCCTCCGGAGAAAAGGCGACCCACTGATGCATCTTGCAAGAACGATGGCCCTCACCCTGGCCGGGCTACTCACCCTCACGGTCCCCACTCCCCCCGCCGCTGCTGCGGCACCGCGGCTGCCCGCGCCGACGGGCTCCCACACGGTCGGCGTCACCTCCCTCCATCTGAAGGACGCCTCCCGGAGCGACCCATGGGTCCCAGCGACGAAGTCGAGGGAGCTGATGATCTCCCTGTGGTACCCGGCAGCCGGGACGCGAGGCAGGCACCAGGCCCCGTACGTGACGCCGAAGGAGTCTGAGCTGCTGATCAAGGACGCGGAGCTGCCCGTCCCGCCGGACACGTTGAGCAAGGTGCGGACCAACGCCTTCACCGACGCCGTGCCGACAGGCCGCAGGCACGGCCTGCCCCTGGTGGTGCTCTCCCCCGGCCTCGGCTCCCCGCGCAGCTCACTCACCAGCCTGGCCGAGGACCTGGCCAGCAGGGGCAACGTGGTGGTCGGGATCGACCACACCTACGAGAGCGTCGCCACCGCCTTCCCCGACGGGCGGGTCACCACGTGCGTCGCCTGCGGGAACAAGGACCGGGACTTCGGGGAGCAGGTGGTCCGCAGCCGCGCGGCGGATGTCTCCTTCGTCCTCGACCAGCTCACCGGCGCGAAGCCGAAATGGCGGGGAGCCGCGCTGATCGACCGGTCGCGCATCGGAATGGCCGGCCAGTCCGTCGGCGGCGCGAGCAGCATCGCGGCCATGGTGCGCGACAAGCGCATTCGCGCCGGGGTCAACCTGGACGGCACCACCTTCGCCCCGATCCCCGAGCGCGGCCTGGCCCGGCCGTTCCTGTTCATGGGATCGCCGACGATGCACAGCCCCGGAGGCAGGGACGGGAGCTGGGGACGCGACTGGAAGCAGCTGACCGGCTGGAAGCGGTGGCTGGTGGTGACCGGAGCGGAGCACGCGTCCTTCACCGACGTCCCGCTGCTGGCCGAACAGCTCGGCATCGATCTCGGGTTCGCCCTGACCGGAGCCCGCTCCGCGGAGATCACCCGCACCTACGTCGCCGCCTTCTTCGCCCGCCACCTCACCGGGAGGCCGCAGCCCCTGCTGGACAAGCCGTCCGCCCACTATCCCGAGGTGACCTTCGGCGGCTAGGCCCGATTTGTCCAAGCGGGGCTGGTGCGCCATGCGTCATCGGGATCGAGGTCGAGTGGCCAGTGGCGACAGCGAGGGTAGACCGCTGGCGGAATGTTCCGCCCCGGGCCAGTCCCGGAACGTAGAGTCGACGAATGGCCCGAACGGTCATCGACTCCATCGGGGTGGCGACCCCCTCCCGAACCGTCACCACCCGTGACGTCGTCGGCGGCTGCCTTCGGCCGCTCGATTTGCCGTTGGAGCTGATGACCGGCATCGTCTCGCGGCGAGTGGCCGGCGAGGGCGAATACTCGGTCGATCTGGCGGCCAGAGCGGGGCTCGACTGCCTGTCACGGTCGTCGATCGCGGCCGAGGAGATCGACCTGCTGATCAACACGAGCATCTCGCGGATCGACGGGCCCTCGTGGGCGACCTACGAACCGGCCCTCGCCACGCGGCTGCGTCTTCTGCTCGGCTGCCGGAACGCCTGGACGTTCGACCTGGCGAACGCGTGCGCCGGCACGTTCACCGGCATCTGGCTCGCCGACGCGCTGATCCGTGCGGGGCGGGTGCGCACCGCGCTGGTCGTCAGCGGCGAGTTCGTCTCCCATCTGATCTCCACGGCTCAGCTCGAGATCGACGGCAGGCACGACTCGCGCATCGCCTGCCTGACCCTCGGCGACGCGGGCGCGGCGGTGCTGCTGACCCGCTCCGGCGACGACCGCACCGGACTGGAGCACATCGGGCTGCGCACCCTCGGGGAGCACCACGCGCTGTGCGTGGCCGGGCCCTCCGATCGGCCACACGGCGGCGCGGTGATGAAGACCCAGATGGCCGCGCTGGCGGCGGTCGGCATCCGCGAGTCGATCGCGCACGCCGCCGAATCGCTCGCCGAGCTCGACCTGACTGTCGGCGACGTCGACCGGTTCATCCCGCACCAGACCTCGTCCGTCGCCATCAGGGCTGGAATCCGCCACGCCAACCGCGTGTTCGGCGTCGACGCCCTGCACGAGGGCAACGTCATCGACAACCTGGCGACGTGGGGCAACACGTCCACGACCGCCCACCTTGTCGCCCTCTACGACGCCGCGAGAGACGGCCGCGTCGAGTCGGGTCAGCGGGTGCTCTTCGAGATCGCCGCCTCCGGCGTGACCGTCGGCACCGCCGTCTACACCCTCGACGACCTGCCCGCCCGCCTCGTCGGAGGCCGCAGTTCGACCCGGCCCACGCCCTCCGCGACACCGGCTCCGCTGCGCGGGGTCCGCATCGGCGCCGTCGGGCTGGCCACCGAGGGCGCCACCACGATCGAGCTGCTCCGCGAGGCGATCACCGGCTGCCTGGCCGGCCGTGACCAGCCCGACCTGCTCATCCACACCGGGGTGTACGTCACCGGCCTGATCGCCGAACCCGCCGTCGCCGCTATCGCGGCGGGCGAACTCGGCCTCGGAGGCGACTTCCTCGGCTTCGACCTCACCAACGGCGGCCTGGGCACCCTCGACGCCTGCCGGGTGGCCGCCGAGCTCATCAGCGCCGGGGCGGTGCGGACGGTGCTGGTCGCCGCGTCCGAAGACGGCGGCGGCGTGCGGCGCCGGGGGTCGGCGCTGCTCCTCGAAGCGGGCGACGGCGGTTTCGCCGGTTTCCACTCCCGCCACTTCGACGAGCACCTCGCCGACTTCCACGCGACCGCGGTGCAGGAAGACGGCCGCAGCTTCGTGCGTGCGGGCGACCGCCGGCTGCTCGCCGACCGCACCGCCGCGCTCGTTCCCCAGGTCGTGGCCGAGTTGCTGGCCGCTCACGGCGTGACGGAAGAGGAGGTCACCACCGTTCTGATGCCGGACCCCGAGCTGTTCACCTCGGCGCTGCCGTTCGCGTTCGCGACGCTCGAGGCCGCCCCCGGAGATCTCGTGGTCATCGTCGGGGCGGCGAGCGGAATTGAGATCGGCGCGGCGTTGTATCGGATGTGATCACGCATTTAGCATGCGTCCGGGAGAGCAGATGAGCGAACCACGCACGCAGTTCGATCCATTCGACTTCATACCCATATTCCCTGGCCGATTACGTGACAAGGGAATCAGCTGGATCCTCCTCACCGGGTTGGTCATCTTCCTGGTCACCGTGGCGTGCACCCTCATCGAGGGCACCTTCGGGCGGCCGGACGATTTCCGTTTTCCGGCCGACGTCGCTTATGCGTTGACCGGTTCCGGCAACGCATCCGAACCGAATTTCCCGCTGCTCCGTGACTTCACCAGCCTGCTGTGCGGGTTCCTGGTGGTGACCGGTTTCGCGTTACTGCACCGTAACTGGCACCATGTCTCGACCGCCCTCACGCAGTTGCGGGAATCCCGCACGATTGTGCCCCGCCTGGTGCCCAGGTCGAACGTGTTCTCCCGGGTGCTCGGCATCGACCGGCTGCTCGCGGGCGACGAGGGCACCGCGCTCGACCGGCTCGACCACAAGTTCGGCGGCGTCACCGCCCGGACCAAGCTGGTGCTCTCCGGTTCGGTCGTCCTCGGCAGCTTCATCTTCGCGACGCTGCTCGCCAACGGCCTGAGCCAGAACGCCTTCCGGGTCTTCGCCCCCCGCGGAGTCTCGGCAGTCGAGCAGGCCGCATGGATCGACATGGCCAAGCAGAACTGGTGGGCCGGGCCGGAACACCCGCTGGGCGTGGTGATCTACTCCGTGCTGGCGTTCCTGGCGATGGTGCTGATCTTCACGTTCAACGTGGTCGGCGTGCTGACCGTCTATTTCAGCGTCGCCCTCTACTTCGCCGCCGACCTGCGCGCCGACTGGTACAACCGCGACGGCCGCTTCGGCTGGACCCCGGTGGCCCGCGTCTACCGCACGGCCTACTGGGCGCTGGTCGTGCTCGGCACCGCCATCGCCGTCTTGATCGCGGCGCTGGGCAGCAGTGTGCCCATCTCCGTCCTCGGCCTCATTCTCCTGTACGTCCTGCTCGCCCCCGTCTACACCCTGGTGCCGTGGTTGTGCTTCCGGACCGTCGAGCGGGCGGCCAAGGAGGCCCGCGTCGCCGAGCTGTCGGAACTCCTCGCGGACGTCGACGAGCGCGACCTCGGCCAGGTGCAGCCGCTCGTGGCCGAATTCGCCCGGACCAACGCCGCCCGGATCAGGCCGATGCGGCTGCGCACGGTGCCGTTCGGGGCGTTCGCGACGGTCGTCCTGCTGCCGATCGTGCTGACGGGCCTGCAGATCTTCGCCGAGATCGGGCCGGGCAGCCGCTGACGCCAGAAGTCGCGGAAAGGCGTCGAACCGGAGAACTCACCCGACCTTTCAGATGACCATGGGCGGCTGATCGGCGGAGATCCCGCAGGTCAGCATGGTCTCCGGGGCCACCGCGCGCAGGTCGGCGAGCAGGAGCTGCGACGGCAGCACGTACGGCTCGCCGGCGGCCATGTCGACCTGGTAACCCATGTCGGCCAGGGCGGCGGCCGTGAGGCGGCTCATCGGATTGCCGACGCCGGGGGCGACCTTGCTCGTCATGAGTTCCGCGCCGAACACCGACTCGCGCCAGTGGGAGCCGACGCTGCCGGGGCCGCCGACGTTCTCCACCGGGACGACGTGCGGGTCGGTGCTGAACAGCAGGGCGGCGAACTCCTGACCGGCCCGGACCCCGGTGAACACCGGGTCGGTGGTGCCGAGGCCCTGGACGAGGTCGAGTTCCTGCCAGATGCCGCCACCCAGGCCGAGCGTGTGGCCCATCTCGTGGCAGATGACGTCGTGGAGCAGGCCGTTCTCCTCCATCCGGTTCAGGTCGAAGCTGTCGAAGGTCATCTCCCCGACGGCCGGGAGCCGGGTGCCGGAGCGGACCAGGAGCGGCCGGGCCTGCCCCAGGATGTTGCCCTGCGGGGTGCCGGGGCCGTCGATCTCGGCGCCCCGGGCCAGGATGAGGATGTCGTCGACGATCTCCCCGGGGGCGAGGCCGTCCGGGAGTTGTGGCAGGTCGGGGATGGCGACCTCGGGCAGGTCCCCCACGATCACCCGGGCCCAGCGGTCGGCCGCGGCGGCGAACGCCGCCTTCTGGGTGTCGCTGAGGCCGCCCAGGAAGCGGACCTCGATCGTGAACGGCGACCGGGTCTCCGCCACCGCCAGTGCACGCTGCGCGCTGGCGCGTGCCACGTGGAAGTCGAACTCGCCCATTGCTCACCTCTTCATGTGTCTCGTGCCCCGATCTTTCCGCCGCTGGAGGGGCGGCGGCTTGAGTAGCCCGCTACTCAACGGTGCGGGCGGGCGTGGACGCATGCCGAGGGTCCAAAGGCGCTGTTCGACCACGCGGTGAGCTGGCCGCCTCGCAACCCGGTGCTGCTGCCCGAGTGAGCGTTCTGGCGCGACAGGTGTCGGAGGCGCCGTGATATCGCCGCGGCTGGGCTGAGCATGTCGACTCTGCTGTGCCTATGCACATCGACACCGCCGAGGGGATCAGCCGATGTCGAGGTTCTTCCACACGGTGAGCAGCTGGTTGTGAAGTTCGGCAGGAGCGTCTTCGGCGATGTGGTGATCGCTGTCGATGCCTCTGACCGTGAGGTCTGCGTCGATCCACGCGCGCCAGACCGCTGAGATGTCCGGATAGATCTGAGGGAGGTCACTGCGTGTCCCCCACAGGACAAGCGTCGGGCACCGGACTCGGCGACCGGCTTCCCGGTCGGTGTCGTCGTGTCGGCGGTCGATGCCGAGTCCGGCGCGGTAGTCCTCGCACATGGCGTGGATGGTGCGCGGGTCGCTGAGCGCCCGCTGCAGGTCCTCCCATGAGTCCTGTCCCATCTGGTCAGGGCCGTCCTGGTACCAGAGGCTGAGGTTGTTGCCGATGACCGTCTCAGGACCGGGAGCCGGCTGCGCCCGGAAGAACCAGTGCCACCAGCGGGTGGCGAAGTTGGCGTCGCAGCGGGCCAGCGCCTCACCGATCGGAACGATGTCGAGTGCGGTGAGGTGGGCGACGGCGTCGGGATGGTCCAGGGCCAGCCGGAACGCGACGTATCCGCCCCGGTCGTGGCCGACGACGCGGAAGGTTTCGTGGCCCAGCGCGCGCATGAGCTCCAGACAGTCGGCGGCCATCGCCCGTTTCGAGTACGGCCCATGGTCAGGCGTAGTCTCGGGTTTCGAGGATTGGCCGTATCCTCGCAGGTCAGGACAGACGACGGTGTGATTCTCCGCGAGGAGCGGTGCGAGCCGGTGCCAGGTCGTGTGGGTGCGGGGGTGTCCGTGGATCAGTAGGACGGCCGGGCCGGAGCCGCCGTACCGGACACGCAAGGCGACCTCGGAGAGCTGGACCCGGTCGAGAGTGAACCCCTCGAACATCAGTCCGCCAGGGCGGCGGCGAGCTCGTCCTTGGTCATCGAGCTGTAGCCCTCGATGTTCTCCCGCGCCTGCTCGACCAGTTCCTCTTTCGTCCGGCCCTTCGGCTTCGGCGGCTTGGCCTGGCTGAACACGCGGCCCATCTTCATGAGCTTGTCGGGCGGAATGGCCTTGCCGAGGACGGGGAGGGGGTCGCTCTCCTCCTCATCGACATGGTGCTTCACCGCCTTCTCGAACCGCTCCAGCACGGTGGTGAAGTCGCCCTTGCCGGGGTCGGCGGCCATGAGGGTGGCCAGCAGGTGTTCGGCCTCGTGGTGTTCCTCGGTGCCGCGGTCGGTCATGTCCTCGAGCCTGTCGTCCTCGCCACAGATCGGCAGCGAGCCAACGTCCACGCTCAGCATCTTCACGGCGGCCTCGGGGATGGTCTGATCGGACTTCGCACATTCCGCTGCTCGTAGACGGCGGGGGCGGCCTCGGCCGTCTTTGCCGCCGGGGACAGAGTGAGGAGGGCTGCGGCGAGCAGCACGGTCGCGGTCGGGGCGACCCGGCGGCGGAGCCGCGACAGAGGAGCGGGAGCCCGCCGTCTCCTGTCGAGGGGTGTCGTATCGATTCGATGCGGCGCGGAGACCTCAGGGTAGGAGCCGCTCTTAGGGTCTCAAGAGAAGGTTCTACGTGCCCGCCGCTCCTCCTGTCGGGCGCTGACGAGGATCGCAGTATTTCGGCAGGAAGACGGAGAGAGCGACTTCGCCGATGGAGGCAGATCCCTCCATCTAGGGGGATGAAAGTTTCATACTCATCTAACATTTGGACTCCGTCGGCCTGATGAAATCAGACGTACACACTGCCAAGGTGGGCATCCTGGCGTGAGAATGGCACAGGTCTCGAAGTAGCGGAAGGCACGCTCAATGAATAAGCCTACTTATCCTGGAGACATAAGAAGTCGCTGACCACCTGCTTCCGGCGAGGGAACGGCGCCACAAAAAGGCTGTCCAGTTCCTTACACGTGTTGTTGACAGCCCTGGAGGCGAGATCTAGTCTGCGGTCGAATCGATTCGATCCCGCTGTTCCGAGTGTCGTGCATCCCGTAAGTCCTTCCTCGCCTGTGCTCCGCACCTCATGAGGAGAATCCGAGATGAAACGAAGACCGGGCCGCCAACGAGCAGAGCCCCGGCGGGATCCCGGCTGATCATCTAGAACCGGCGATGGCGCGACCAGACGGCAGTCCTGCACCGATACGAACAGCCACAAAAGGAACCAGGAGCTGATTCGATGAACACGAAGAAAAGGCTGGGCCGCCTCATGGCCGCCGCCGGGATCTCGTTACTCGTCGCCGCGAGCGGCTACGTGGCCGTGGCCGCGCCGTCCGCGCAGGCCGCCACCACCGGCCCGTGTGACATCTACGCTTCGGGCGGCACGCCGTGCGTGGCGGCGCACAGCACGACCCGTGCTCTGTACGGCATCTACAACGGCCCGCTCTACCAGGTCAGGCGTTCCTCCGACAACACCACGCGCGACATCGGCGTGCAGAGCGCGGGCGGGGTGGTCAACGCCGCCGCCCAGGACTCCTTCTGCGCCAACACCAACTGCGTGATCACGATCCTGTACGACCAGTCGGGCCGCAACAACCGCCTCACCCAGGCCCCGCCCGGCTACTGGCCCGGTCCCCTCCCCGGCGGATGGGACAACCTCGCCGACGCGAAGGCGGCCCCGATCACCGTCGGCGGCCAGAAGGCCTACGGCGTCCGCATCGAACCCGGCACCGGCTACCGCAACAACAACACCAACGGCGTCGCCACCGGCGACCAGCCCGAAGGCATCTACGCCGTCCTGGACGGCACCCACTACAACCAGTGGTGCTGCTTCGACTACGGCAACGCGCAGACCGACGGCCAGGCCGACGCCCCCGCCATCATGGAGACCGTCTACTTCGGCGCCAACAAGCAGTGGGGCTACGGCGCCGGATCCGGTCCCTGGATCATGGCCGACCTCGAGTGGGGCCTGTTCTCCGGGGTGAACGCGGGCTACAACAACCTCGCCCCGATCAACCACCGCTTCGTCACCGCCATCGTCAAGGGCGAACCCAACCACTGGGCCATCCGCGGCGGCAATGCCCAGTCCGGCGGCCTGACCACCTACTTCGACGGTCGGCGGCCCAACGGCTACCACCCGATGAAGAAGGAGGGCGCCATTCTGCTCGGCATCGGCGGCGACAACAGCGTCTCCGGCCGAGGCACCTTCTTCGAGGGCGTGCTGACCTCCGGTTATCCCACGGAGGCCACCGAGAACGCCGTCCAGGCCAACATCACCGCCGCCGGTTACGCTCCTGCCGGCGGCACCCCCCAGCAGGGCGTCCAGATCGTCGGCGCCCAGTCGAACCGGTGCGTCGACGTGATCAACAACAGCAGCGCCAACGGCTCGGTCGTCCACCTGTGGGACTGCTCCACCACCACGACCACCCAGAAATGGACCCGCACCTCTTCCGGGCAGTTCCAGGTGTCCGGCACCAAGTGCCTGGACGTGTCCGGCGCGGGCGCCGCCGACGGCACCGCGGTCATCACCTGGGACTGCAACGGCCAGGCCAACCAGCAGTGGAACGTCAACTCCGACGGCACCATCACCGCCGTCGGCGCGAACAAGTGCCTGGACGCGTCCGGATACGGCACCGCCAACGGCACCAGGCTGCACATCTGGACCTGTCACGGCGGCGCGAACCAGAAGTGGACCCTGCGATGAACGTGAAGAAGTAGTCAAGACGCCTCATGGCCGTCGCAGTTGGTGGTGTTGTCGCGGTAGCCGGAGCCGGGAGCGGGCCTCATCCTGGTGCGACGGCTCCGGAGTCCCGGCTCGGCGGTGCGGTGCTGGCGCGGACCGTCAACGTGGTGGCGAGTTCGATGCCGACCCGGGCGGGCGCCTCGCCCCGGCCCAGGGCGAGTGCCAGTTCGGTGGCCGCGACGGCCATCTCGGCGAGCGGCTGGTGGACCGTCGTCAGAGGGGGATCCACTAGGGCGGCGACGGGTAGATCGTCGAACCCGACCACGCTCAGGTCCTGCGGGATGCGCGCTCCCACCTCGCGTGCGGCCTGGTAGACGCCAAGTGCCTGCAGGTCGTTGCACGCGAAGATCGACGTCGGGGGGTTCTCCCCCGTCAGCAAGGTGAGGGCCGCCACCGGCCTGGAGCGCGACCCGGGGCTGTGGCCTCGCCTACCGCGCCCCGGCAACCGGCATCACCGTCCACCTGGCCTTGTCGACGCCCGCGACCCCGACATGTTCACGGTCCTGCTCCGCACTCCGGCGCCCGAACCCGGGTCAACGCGGCACGAGCATGAGGAGCAGGACCATGGTGATGCCGACCTGCCGATCGAGTTCGGCCCGCCGCCGCATGTCCGTGGACGGGTGGGAGCCACTGGTAAAGCATCGTGAGGAAGTCGGTCGTGCCCGCCGCCTCGTCCGGCGGGATCTCGTCTGGAGAGTCGGAATGGGTGAACGGGATCCGTCACCGTTGGAGAGAGCCAGGGTGAACGGCGGTCTCAATGCCGGACCTCGACGTGGTCGCATCCGTGGAAGGTGAGCCCGGCGGCCCGGCCGACCACGCACGCCGTCGTGTCGTCGACCGACAGCACGTCGTAGCGGTAGTGGGTGACGGCGTCCCGGTCGGCGTCCACGGTGCGTTCGTCGGGTTCGACCGACTTCTCGACGTGGATCCTGCCGTGCGCCTCCGGCGCCCCGGCGGCGGCCAGGAGGGTGGCGGGCGGGCCGAAACGCAGGGTGGCCGCCTCGATGCGGGTGGCGTCGAAGGCGACCGGGTTGCCGTACTCGCCGGCCAGGGTCGTCAGGACGGCGACCGGCACGACCCCGTTGCCGTTCAGGTTGACCTTGTTGTCGGCGCTGCCGGGCTTGATGTTGATCGTCACCGGGATCGCGCAGTCGACGGTCAGCCGCGTGGTCCTGGTGTCGGCGCTCGGGTCGCGGTCGACGACGGTCGCGCGCTTGGGCGTGATCGACGTGGTGAAGTCGATCGTCTTGGCGCCCCCCTGGTCGCAGGTGACGGTGTAGTCACGGATCAGGGTCCGGGTGGCTCCGGCCGCGAGATCGGTCTCGACAGTGGCCCCGCCGGTGGCGGTGAGGCCCGCGCCGACGGCCAGGTCCTGCCGGACCACGGCGGTGACCGGCCCGTCCGGGCCCGCATTGGCGACCACGGAGGCGACCGTCACCGTCACCGGCTTGCCCAGGACGGCGAACAGCGGCGCGGCCGGGGTCACCGCGGTGACCGACAGGTCGGCCTCCAGGCAGTCGGGGTCATCGGGGGTGGCCAGGCAGAACTCCCTGAGCGGCGGCTTGAGGTCGACCGTCAGGACGTCACGGCCGAGCGCGACGTCGGTGACGGTCATGGTCGAGAGGGCCGGAGAGAACGGCACGATGAAGCTGCCCGAGCCGCTCGGCCGCAGGCCGACGTGGTCGCCGCCCTCCTGGTAGGTCCACAGCGGGCTCCAGGTGTTGATCCGGTCGACGACCTGGCCGTCGACGTCGGTCAGGCCGAGCCTGAGTATGGGCGGGTCGCCGATGTGGGTGTGCGCCCGTGACTTCGACACCTTGACCCGCTCCAGGGTCGCGGCGGTCCGGGAGGTGAACTTCACCCGGGCGACCACGGACTTGGCGGGGTCGCCGAAGTCGAGTTGCGGGATCGGGATCGTCGACGGGTCGTTCGGCTCGCCCTGCGCACGCAGCGGGACCAGGATGATCAACGCGGCCGCGGCGGCGATGACCCAGTGGGCTCGTTTCAGCATTTCGCGGCCTCGCAACCTTCGAAGACGTACTTGAAGCGGCGGATGTCGGCCTCGCGGGCCCGGCCGTTGTCGAACATCAGGTCATCGGGCATGGGTTCGGACGTCCACCAGTCCTGGTCGCCGTACCAGTGCTCCTTCTCCCAGCTGCGGCAGGCGGCGGCGGTGCGCTGGAGCAGCGGGGCGTCGTCCTCGCACGCTTCGTAGTCCTCGTAGACGTTGGGGTAGACGTCCTGCGGGAAGGCCCCGCCCTCGGGGTACTCGTCGGACAGGCCGAAGGGCTGGTGGGCCGTCTCGTGGGCGGCGATCCGCGGCTTACTCGGGTCGACGAGCACGGAGAAGATCCGGTCGGACCGCTGCGCGCAGTCCTGCTGAGGGGCTCGACGGTGCAGGATCGCGGCCGCCTCGGCCCAGCCGAAGGCGTCGTCCCACAGGACCGGCAGCCCGTGGTCGCAGTCCTTGTCGCCGGTGGCGTCGCTGGCGTAGCCGGTGTTGTCGGGCAGCAGCCAGAAGTTGAACATGTCCTGCCGGGTCAGGTACTCCTTCAGTCCCCAGTACGACCGCTCGATCGTGGCCGCCACGTCGGCGACGAACCGGGGGTCGGAGGGGCCGGTGTACTCGTCTCTGTCGGCCACGAAGACGATGTCGATGCGGCTGGACCGGGGGCCGGTGTAGCTGATCGGCACGGCGGGCTTGGGGAAGCTGAAGTTCGGGAACGGGTCGCCGACGGCCACCGTGTGCCACGACGAGAAGAGCCTCACCCCGTTCTCGGCCAGGCGGCAGCCGTAGGCGAAGGGGGCCATCTCGGCTCTGGGCGTGAAGGTCTCGGTGAGCGTGCCGACCCCGTGTCTCGACTGGAGCGGCTCTCCGGCGAGGCTCGCGGCGTTCGCCTGGAGGTTGACCCAGATCTCCAGCTCGTCGGCGACGATCGTCGGCTGGAGTTCGCCGTCGAGGGCGGTGGCGACGATCGTGACGGGCTCGCCCGGCTTCGGCCAGACGGGGGTGTGGGTGCAGCGGATGTTCAGGCCGGGCGCGCTCGCCGGTTCTCTGGCGTCCAGTTCGAAGGTCAGCCTGACCCGCTCGTCGGCGGTGCCCGCCTGGACGATCGGGGTGCGGCAGTCCCCGAGATAGGGCTGGCCGGTCTGCCGGGGGTCGTGCACGGAACACCCGGCGAGGTCGATGTAGCCGTCGAAGAAGCGGTCGGCGGTGGGAGAGGAGTCATAGTGCTCACCGCCGAAGCAGAGGCCGCCGTCCTCGTCGTGCACCTCGATCTTGATCGGGATCCGGCCGGGGGTGGCGAGCGTCGCCACGTCGACGGGCTTGGAGAACTCCCAGTCCGGGGCGATGTCGGGGTTGCCCTCAAGCTCGTCCTGGGAATCGCTGTCCTCGTTGTCGTGGTAGACGCCGTTGATCCAGACGCGGTTGTAGAAGTCGGGATCGCCGCAGTCGCCGCCCGCCAGGAGAGTGATGCGTTTGATCGTGACGGTCACGGTCACGATCGGGTCGGCCGCGGCGGGCGACTGGAGCAGCGTGAGCAGCCCCGCCCCGAACACCGCGACCAGGAACACTCGTAAAAGGGTGCGCATGTGGCGAAAGGTAGGCATGCCCGCACGGCCCGCGCATGAGCATCCCCCTGCTCAAATCGCTCAGGTTCCTCGCGCTACGCGTACTGGAGGTCGGCCTTCAGGATGCGGTCGTCGCCGACGGTGAAGTCGTAGTGCGCCCGCCAGCCGTCCGAATCCGCCGGGGCCCAATGGACCAGCAGTTTCTGCCCGTCCGGCCGGTTCTCGACGATCGACACGACCCTTAGGGTCCCGCCGATCACCTCGGCGTCGGCCCATGCGCGGATGGCGTCGTGGCCGCGGATGCTCCGGGAGACGTCCACGATCTCGGCCTCAGGGGCGAAAGAGGTGACGAGCGCGTCGAGGTCGCCGGCGTTGACGGCGTCCACGTAGGCCTGGGCCGGCTTCACCACGCTCGCGGAAGCGGCGGCGGGCGGCTTCTCGACCGGGCCTGCGGAGGGCGGCACAGGGGCAGAGCAGGCGCTCAACAGGAGGACGAATGACGCCACTGACATGCGCGGATACATGGACCAATCGTGTCGGGCCACCGGAGGGGGCGTCCAAGACCTGCTGCCATAACCAATGGTTGTCGGAGCCGTTACAGTACCGCCGCGCCCTTTCCGGGCCCGTCACCCGGGCTGGTCGAGCCGGCCGCCGTCGCCACTGCGGTGACGGTCCGCCATGCCGACCCGACGACGTCCGGATTCGGGTGAGATCCGGCGTGCGAGTGACAAGATTTCAGCGGTCGAATTGTCATTGATTCGGCGTTCCACACGTCGATCGAGTCGGCTGTCGAATGTTCACCATCACGAGGCTGCATGTTTGCCGCAAGCGCGGTGTGGGCCTGATGACACTTCCGTGAGCCCGCCGTCAGCATGGTCGCGGGCCCGTCCCGCACCTCGACCCGGAAGGTCTCTCGCCGATGACACTCAGGTTCCGCGCGCTCACGGCGGGCCTGGCCGCCGCCATGGCGCTGGCCACGCTCACCCCCACCCCCGCGGCGAACGCCGCCGCGGTTCCGTCGCAGGGTTCGGCGACGCAACTCGACGTCGGCAACTGGAACATCGAATGGTTCGGTGCGACCGGCAACGGCCCGACGAACGAGGCGCTTCAGCAGCAGAACGTCCGTGACGTCATGGCGGGCGCCGGCATGGACGTGTGGGGTCTGTCCGAGATCGTCAGCACCTCGGCGTTCAACACACTCGTGGCCGGCCTGCCCGGGTACACCGGGGTCGTCGCCAACGACCCGATCGTGACGAACGGCGCGCAGTACTACTCGGACTTCAGCAACGCCGAGCAGAAGGTCGCCCTCGTCTGGCGCTCCAGCATGGCCACGCTGGTGAGTGCGAAGGTCATCCTGACCGGCCAGAACAGCAACTTCGCCGGCCGCCCGCCGGTGGAGTTCACGTTGCGCGGCACGTTCGACGGTGTCACCCGTGACCTCGTCTTCATCGTCGTGCACGCCAAGGCCGGGTCTGACCAGGCCGCGTGGAACCTGCGCAACCCGGCGTCGCAGGCGCTCAAGTCGTACCTCGACTCGACCTACCCCACCCAGAACGTCTTCGTCATCGGCGACTGGAACGACGACGTCGACACCTCCATCACATCCGGGAAGGCCTCGCCCTACGCCAACTTCGTGAACGACGCGGCGCGCTACACGTTCCCGACGCGGGCCCTGTCGCTGGCGGGAGTGTCGTCGACGGCGGGCTACCCCGACTTCATCGACCACCAGCTCACCACCAACGAGGTGCAGGCGAAGTACGTCGCCGGCTCGGCGAAGGCCTTCCAGCCCCAGGCCTACATCCCGAACTACGCGTCCACGACCAGCGACCACTACCCGGTGTTCTCCCGCTACGACTTCGTCATCGGCGGTGGCGGCGGGAACCAGCCGCCCACGGCGTCGTTCACGCACTCGTGCACCGCTCTCAGCTGCGCGTTCACCGACGGCAGCACCGACTCCGACGGCACCGTCGTGAGCCGCGGCTGGAACTTCGGCAACGGCCAGACCTCGACAGCGACCAACCCGGCCGTGACCTACGCATCGGCCGGAACCTACGCGGTATCGCTGACCGTGACGGACAACGGCGGCGCCACGAACACCACGACCAAGAACGTCACCGTCACCACCGGTGGCGGCGGACCCGCCAACGTCATCATCAACGAGGTGCTGGCCAACGAACCGGGCAGCAACACCGCCGGCGAGGCCGTCGAGATCGTGAACACCGGAGGCACGGCGATCAGCATCGCCGGCTGGACCGTCCGCGACGGGTCGGCGGTGCGGCACACGTTCGCGGCCGGTACGTCGCTGCAGCCCGGCAAGGCGATCACCGTGTTCGGCTCGGGCTCCGCGATCCCCGGCGGCATCGTGGCGGTGGCCGCCGGCACCGGTGACCTCAACCTGTCCAACAGCGGCGACCAGGTGATCCTGCGGGATTCGGCGGGGGCGACGGTCCAGTCGGTGACCTACTCCTCGAGCCAGGCGAACTCCGACGGGGTGTCGGTCAACCGGAGCCGTGACGGGTCGGCGACCGGCGGCTGGGTCAAGCACGACACCATCAGCTCGTTGTCCAGCTCGCCCGGCCGGCGCGCCAGCGGGACGGCGTACTGACCGGCTTGCCTTCGACGTGATCGGCCGGCCGGGGCCGGCGGGTCCCTGTCGGCTCTGTGAAACTCGACCAGACCCGCCGACCTGTCATGACGCCCCTTCAAGCCGCAGTCCTGATCCCGGTCCGCAGGCCGCGACGAGTCCGGCCCTCTCACCGTGTTCAGGGTTTGCGGCCCACGCCTCCGTACTGACAGACCTCCCGGCCGATGTAGTCGGTCGCCGCGTCGGGACGCCACTCCGGCAGCGTCACCACGCCGGGATCGAGTAGTTCCAGTCCCTGGAAGAAGCGGGCCAGCCGCTCCGGAGAACGCAGCACGATCGGCGCCCCGCCGCCCGCGTGCCAGACGTCGGCCGCCTTGTCCATCGCCTCGCTCGGCGTGCTGCTCGCGATCGCCAGGTAGCTGCCCGGCGCGAGACCGGCGACCAGGGCGTTCACCGCGTCGATGGCGAGGGTGTCGTCGACGACGAAATCGAGCACCCCGATCAGCATTAACCCGATCGGCCGGGCGAAGTCGAGCGTGTCGGAGGCGGCCTGGAGGATCGGGTCGGGGTTGCGGAGGTCGGCGTCGATGTAGTCGGTGGCGCCCTGGGGTGTGCTGTCGAGCAGGGCACGGGCGTGCACCAGCACGAGGGGGTCGTTGTCGACGTACACGACCCTGGCGGCCGGATTGACCTTCTGGGCCACCAGATGGGTGTTGCCTTCGGTGGGAATGCCGGTGCCGATGTCGAGGAACTGGTCGACGCCGAGTTCGCCGGCCAGGAGGGTGACCGTGCGGCCGATGAACTGGCGCTCGGCGCGGGCGATGATCGGCAGCTCGGGGCAGACGGCGGTGATCTGGTCGCCGACCTCGCGGTCGGGGGCGAAGTTCTCGGTGCCGCCGAGCCAGTAGTCCCAGACCCTGGCGGGGTGGGGCACGGAGGTGTCGAGGCGCTGCCGCGGTGTGTGGGCCATGTCTCTCCTTCGTCCGAACATCCGGTGAGGCCCAACGTAACCTCGGCGTCCTTCGGGAATGGCGAAGCGGAGCCTGGTTTTGTCAGTGAGATCTGGAGCCATCTCGGCCGGCGCCTGTCCCGGGCGCTGGAAGCACGGGACCCCAAATGATTCGATCGTCTCGCGCACCGGCAGTTCGAGCGTTTCACCGATTCAGACGGTTTCCTCATCCCCGCCCGTCTTCGGCAACGGTGACGCCTAGGCTTCAGGAAGCCGCTTACCGGAACCGCGTCGAGAGGCACGTCCAGGCGCAGCTGTAGTACTAGCCCAGTTGGTCGCGGCGGCGGGTCAGGGAGGCGGACTCGGCGGTGTTGCCGGCCAGCTCGATGGCTCTGTCGTAGGCCGCGCGCGACTCTTCCGCGCGCCCCAGTCGGCGCAGCAGGTCGGCGCGGGCCGCGTGGTAGGCGTGATAGCCGGTCAGATCGTCCTCAAGGTGTTCGATGTCGGCCAGTGCCGCTTGCGGGCCGTCGAGCTCGGCCACGGCGACGGCCCGGTTGAGGGCGATGACCGGCGAGGGGTCGACGGCGACGAGCTGGTCGTAGAGGGCGCGGACCTGGGACCAGTCGGTGTCGCGGATGTCGCGGGCGGAGGTGTGCACCGCGTTGATGGCGGCGAGGATCTGGTAGCGGCCCGGAGCCGCTCCGGCAGCGGCGGCGGCCAGGCGTTCGCGGACCAGCCGGTGGCCCTCGGCGATCAGCTCCGGGTCCCAGACCGCGCGGTCCTGCTCGTCGAGGGAGACCAATTCGCCGTCGGCCGAGACCCGGGCGGGGCGGCGGGCCTCGATGAGCAGCATCAAAGCCAGCAGGCCGGCCACCTCTCCGTCGTGCGGCAGCAGCGCGCGGATCAGGCGGGTGAGCCGGATCGCCTCGGTGGTCAGGTCGTGGCGTAGGGGGTCGGCGTCGGGACTGCCGGCCAGGTAGCCCTCGTTGAAGACGAGGAACAGCACGGCCAGAACGCCGGAGACACGCGCCGGCAGGTCGTCGGCGGACGGCACTCGATAGGGGATGCGGGCCGCCTTGATCTTGGCCTTCGCGCGGGTGATGCGGCGCTCCATGGTGGTCGCCTGCACCAGGAAGGCGCGGGCGATCTCGGGCACGGTCAGACCGCCGACCATGCGCAGCGTCAACGCCACGCGCGCGTCCATCGCCAGCGCCGGGTGACAACAGATGAAGACCAGCCTGAGCCGCTCGTCCTCGATGGCGCCCAGCGGCTCGGGCGGGCCGTCGTCGTACCCCATCTGAGCCTGCTTCTGCTTGTCGTCGCGTTTGTTCTCGCGCCGGATCCGGTCGATGGCCTTGCGGTTGGCGGTGATGGTCAGCCACGCGCCCGGGTTGGGGGGCGGGCCGTCGGCCGGCCATCGCTCCACGGCGGCCGCGAACGCCTCGGCCACCGCCTCCTCGGCGATGTCGAGGTCGCCGAACCGCCGGGTCAGCGCTGCGACCAACCGGGCCCATTCCTCATGGTGGGCCCGGATGATCGCGGCCCGGACGTCGACCGCGGGGTCTCTCACAGGAACGGCCGCACCTCGATCTTGCGGTTACAGGCCTTCGACCCCTCGGCGGCGAGCGTGAGCGCCACGTCCAGGTCGGGCGCCTCGATGATCCAGAAGCCGGCGAGATACTCCTTGGTCTCCACGAAGGGCCCGTCGGTGACGATCGCCTCCCCGCCCCTGTTGTCGATGACGGTGGCCGCATCGGGTGAGCCCAGGCCACCGGCGAACACCCAATGGCCCTCGGCCTGGAGCCGGTCGTTGAACACGTTGATCGAAGCGTCCTCCTCGGGAGTGGCCAGGTTCCCCGTGTCGTCGATCACGCTCATGAGGTACTGCATCCGGCGATCATCTCCTTTCAGCGGCGCTTCGGCCCGACGCCTTCGAGGATCTCACCGTGAAGGTGCGGGATGTACACGAGCTTCTGCGTCCGGCCGTCGAGCACGGTCGACTCGACGAGCTCCAGGTCGAGTTCCACGCCGTCGTGGAGGAGCGCCGAGCCGCCGGCGCGGCCGGAGACGACCGGGAAGATGATGACCTCGAGCCGGTCGACGAGACCGGCGGCGAGCAGGGCGCGGTTCAGCGAGATGCTGCCGTGCGAGCGCATCGGGACGTCCGTGGTGCGCTTCAGGCGTTCGATCGCGGTCACCGCGTCCTCGTCGAGCACCGTCGAGTTCCGCCACCCGAGGGGTTCCTTGAGCGTGCTGGAGAACACGATCTTCGGCAGCTCGTTGAGGCTGTCGTAGTAGGGCTCGTCGTACTCCGTCACGAACTGCCGGAACTCCCGGAACGTCGTCGCGCCGAAGACCAGCACCTGGTCCTGCGCGAAGGTGTTCACCCGGTCGGCGCGGAGCTCGGGGCCTTCCTTGCCCCAGTAACCGGGCCAGCCTCTGGCCATGCCGTAGCCGTCGAGGCTGCAGAAGAAGTCGACGGTGAAGGTGGCGCTCATGGAGCCACTCCCTTTCTCGCGCCACCCCCGGTGGGCGGCTTCACCTCTTCTACGAAGACGACCGACCCGATCCGACACCGCCTGCGAAGAAATCGGCGACGGTTCCGGTCTGGCCGACGGACCTTGTGGTCGACGCCCCAGGCATCAGACGGCGCGGGCGACGGCGATCGTCGCGCCGGTGCGCGAGCCGGCCTCGTAGAACATGTACTGCACGCCGCCGTCGGTGCCGAAGGAAGGCGCGGCGCTGCGGCCGTTGTCGGGGGCGCCGGTCAGTGGCCGGTGGAAGACGCCCAGGTGGATCTCGCGATCGAAGGCGTTGCCCACCTCGGTGAGGAACATGTTCCCGCTGTTGCCGTGGTAGGCGACGTACACGGTGCCGTTGCGCTTGAGCACGGAGGGTCCGGAGATGTCGCGCTGGCCGTCCGGGCCCGGCGTCACCAGCGGGGTCGGGTCGAACTGCCAGGCCTTGCCGTCGGACGACCAGCCCCAGAAGATCTTGCGGGTGCCGTTGGTGACGCCCATGAAGACCATGACGTACTTGTTGCCGAGCCCGGTGACGGTGTGCTCGAAGACCCGGGCGTAGGAGGTTTCCGTCGAGCCGGGGATGAGCCCGGTGTGCAGCACCGTGCCGTGGTAGGTGAAGTGCACGCCGTCGGTCGACCAGGCCATTCTGGTGGTGTTGTTCTCGCCGTGGAAGTACAGGTAGAACTGCCGGTTGGCGGCGTTCCAGATGATGTGCGGGGACGACACGTGGCTGACCGAATAGTGCGGTGACCAGGTGTTGGCGATGATCGGGTTGTTCGGGTGTTCGGTGAACCGGCCGCCGAGGGAGTTGCCGTAGGCCAGGCAGATGCCGCCGGGCGAGTCGTGTGGGGCGTAGTAGAGGTAGTAACGTCCGAGCGGGCTCGCGATCTTGTCGTACATGCCCCGGATGCAGGGGAAGATCAGCTCGTTGGTGGGGTTGTAGCGCAGGTTCGCCTTGTCGAACGGCGTTCCGATGTACTGGTAGGCGGGGAAGCCGGCCGGTCCGAGAGCGGCGAGCGCCGTCCCGGGGAGGGCGAGCCCGAGGCCGCCGGCCACGCCGGCGCCGACCGCCGCCCGCAGGAGTCCGCGGCGGTCCAGGAGGGGTTCAGACATCGGCTGTCCCTTCGCGACAACTTTCACCGTGAGTGATGGTGAGGGAATCTCCCTGATCGCTGAGGTTCGGCCAGGCGGACGCGTCCGTCAAGGTGCTAATACGAATTATCACCGCCGTGATTCTTGTTCGGACCCCCTTGACAGGATCCCGGGGCTGATCGCAGGATGACGTCCCAGCCCGCGCTAATGCGCATTATCACCCGATTGGACGCTACGGATCGTGACCTCCCCCGGCCGCCGGCTCACCCAGCAGGACATCGCCCGCCTCGCGGGGGTGAGCCAGACGACGGTGTCGCTCGTCCTCAACAACCGCACCGACCCCGAGGTGCGCATCGCCCCGGAAACCCGCGAACGAGTGCTGAGGGTGATCCGGGAGACGGGGTACGTCGCCGATCCGGTCGCCCGGCGGCTCGCCGAACGGCGCAACCGGATCCTGGGCGTCTTCACCTACGAGGCGGTCTTCCCGACCGCCAGCGCCGATTTCTACCATCCCTTCCTGCTCGGCATCGAGGAGTGCGCCGAGGAGATGGGCTGCGATCTGCTGCTGTTCACCAGCGCCGGGGCCGCGGGCGAGCGCCGCCGGATCTTCAACGAGGACAGCCGGGTGCGGCTGGCCGACGCCTGCGTGCTCCTCGGGCGCACCGTCGACCGCGACGACCTGGCCCGGCTGCTCGCCGAGCGCATCCCCTTCGTCTCCATCGGCCGTCGTGACGACGCGGGTGCGCCGGTGCCGTACGTGGGCGCCGACTACCCGCCCGCGGTGCGCGCCCTGGTCGACCGGGCAGCGGGGCTGGGCCACCGGAGGCTGGCCTACGTCGGCGCCGGGGCGGGCGCCGAGTCGCCGGCCGACCGCATGCGTGGCTTCCGCGAGGCGGTCGTCGCGGTGGGGGCCGAGGGGTCGCATGTGCCGGTGACCGGCCGCTCCCCCGAAGACGTGCTCGCCGAGCTGTCGGCGGCGCGGGTGACGGCGGCCTTCGTCGAGGAGCCCGCCGACGCCGTGGGGATCATGCACGCGGCGGCCGGGCGGGGTGTCTCGATCCCCGGTGACCTGTCGATCCTCGCGCTGGGCGCGCCGACCAGGCCCGTCCAGGTCGACGTGGACCTCACCGGGTTCCGCATCCCCCGCCGGGAGATGGGCCGCCGGGCCGTCGAGCTGCTGGTGGGCGGAGAGGGAACCCCGCAGGAACTGCTGCCCTGCGAGCTGGTCGAGGGATCCACGCTCGCACCGGCCCGGAACTGACCGCCCGAACTGATCGAAGGAGAGTCCCGACGTGGTGGAGATTTCGGCGGACGCGGTGGTCGTCGGCGGAGGGCTGGGCGGGGTGGCTGCCGCCCTGGCGCTGTTGCGGGCCGGCCGCACCGTGATCCTGACCGAGGAGTATGACTGGCTCGGCGGGCAGCTGACCAGCCAGGCCGTGCCGCCGGACGAGCACTCCTGGGTGGAGCGGTTCGGCGTCACGGCCTCCTACCGGGCGCTGCGCGAGGGCATCCGCGACTACTACCGCGAGCACTACCCGCTGACCGCGCGGTCGCGGGCCTGGCGGGAGCTCAATCCGGGCGCGGGGCACGTGAGCCGCCTCTGTCACGAGCCGCGCGTCGCGGTCGCCGTGATCGAGGCCATGCTCGCCCCCTACCGGGGTTCGGGGCGACTGCGCGTGCTACAGCCCTACCGGCCGGTCGGCGCGGAGGTCGACGGTGACCGGGTGCGGGCCGTGCGCCTGGAGCACCGCAGCGGCGGAGGGGAGGTCACGGCCCTCGCGCCGTACGTGCTGGACGCCACCGAGACCGGCGACCTGCTGCCGCTGACCGGCACCGAGTACGTGACGGGATTCGAGTCGCAGGGCGACACCGGCGAGCCGAGCGCGCCCGCCGAGGCCCAGCCGATGAACATGCAGGCCGTCTCGGTGTGCTTCGCGATCGACCACGTCGACGGCGACCACACCATCGACCGGCCCGCCTCCTACGAGTTCTGGCGGAGCTACCAGCCCGACTTCTGGGGCGACCGGCTGCTGTCGTGGCGCTGCCCCCACCCCCGGACCCTGGAGATCGTCGAGCGCTCCTTCACCCCCAACCCCGACGACGACCCGCTGCTGGTGGAGGCCGACCAGCGGCTCAACCCCGGCGACGCGAACCTGTGGACCTTCCGCCGGATCGCCGCCCGGCGCAACTTCGCCGACGGCGCCTACGCCAGCGACATCACCCTGGTCAACTGGCCGATGATCGACTACCTGGAGGGGCCGGTCATCGACGTACCCGACGCCGCCGCCCACGTGGCCGCCGCCCGGGAGCTGTCGCGGTCGGTGCTGTACTGGATGCAGACCGAGGGGCCGCGCGCCGACGGCGGAACCGGCTTCCCCGGCCTGCGCCTGCGCGGCGACGTCACCGGCGGCGGCGACGGGCTGGCCCAGGCCCCCTACATCCGCGAGTCACGCCGGATCCGCGCCCTCTACACCGTGGCCGAGCAGGACCTGTCGCTCGCGGTGCGCGGCGAGAAGGGCGCGGTGAGCTACGCCGACTCCGTCGGGGTCGGCATGTACCGCATCGACCTGCACCCCTCCACCGGGGGGGACAACTACATCGACGTGGCGAGTTCGCCGTTCGAGATCCCCCTCGGCGCGCTCGTGCCGCAGCGGATGACCAACCTGCTGCCCGCCTCCAAGAACATCGGCACCACCCACATCACCAACGGCGCCTACCGGCTGCATCCGGTGGAGTGGAACGTCGGCGAGGCCGCGGGCGCCCTTGCGGCCTTCTGCCTCGACAACGCCACCACCCCGCACGCCGTACGCGAGACCGAGGTCCTGCTCACCGAGTTCCAGCGGCGGCTCACCCGCCAGGGCGTCGAACTGCGCTGGCCGCAGGTGACCGGCTACTGACCGGACGCCCACCACGACCGTCGGGGGATTCCCAGCAAGGAGATCGACCGTGAAACCATTCGCAAAGCCCGCGGCCGCCGCGCTGGCGGCGCTGCTCACCTTGACGGCATGCGGCGCGGGAGGCGAGACCGCTCCGGCCGCGCAGGGTCCGCAGCCGCTGCGCATGACGATCTGGACCTCCAACGAGGCCCACCTCAAGCTGTTCGACGAGATCGCCGCCGAATACCGCAAGACCCATCCCGACGTCGGCGAGATCACCTTCGACCCACTGCCGTTCGAGAGCTACACCACCACCCTGACCACCCAGATCGCCGGCGGCAACGCCCCCGACCTGGCCTGGATCCTGGAGAGCTCGGCGCCCGACTTCGTCTCCTCCGGCGCCCTCGCGCCGCTCGACGACACGCTGCGCAAGGCCCCAGGGTATGAGTTCGACGACCTCACCCCCTCAGCCGTCAAACTCTGGCAGGCCGAGGGCAAGCTGTACGCCTACCCCTTCTCCACCTCGCCGTTCGGGGTGTTCGTCAACACCGACCTGCTCAAGGAGGCCGGCCGGAAGACCCCCGCCGAGATGATCGACGAGGGCGCCTGGACCTGGGAGAACGCCGCCGCCGAGAACGCCGCGGTGGTGGCCGGGACCGGCAAGGCCGGCATGGTCGTGCGCGACTTCGACTACAAGGGCTGGGACAACCTCGCCACCGTCTGGGGCGGCTGGGGCGCTCAGCCCTGGAGCGAAGACGGCAGGACCTGCGGGTTCGACAGCCCCGAAATGGTCGAGGCCATGACGTTCCTGCACAAGTCGATCTTCACCGACAAGGCCTTCCCCGGCCCCGGCACCACGGCCGACTTCTTCGCGGGCGACGCCGCGATGACCATCACCCAGATCTCCCGCGCCTCGCTGCTCCAGGACGCGACGTTCGGCTGGGACCTCGTCCCGCTACCCGCCGGACCCAAGGGCGAGTATTCGGTGATCGGCCAGGCAGGCCTGGGCGTCTTCAAGAACTCCCCCAACGCGGCGGCGGCCGCCGATTTCCTCGCCTTCTTCACCAACCCGGCCAACTCGGCCAAGCTCGCCGCCTACTTCCCACCGCCCCGCGCCTCTCAGCTCACCGCCGAGACCCTGGCCAAGAGCAACCCGCTGCTCAAGCCCGGCCAACTGCAGAAGGTCGTCATCAGCGGCATCGAGAAGGGCGTCGTCAAGCCCAACCACACCGGCCAGGCGGAGCTGTCGCAGACCGTGCGGGCCGCCCTCGACCCGCTCTGGCAGCCCGGCGCCGACGTCAAGGCCGTGCTGGGCGGCGTGTGCGCCAAGATCGCGCCGATGCTGGGCACGTGACGTGACCACGACCCACCCGAAACTCCAGGTGCCCGACCGGGCGGGCGCCCGGCCGGGCACCGGCACGCCTCCCTTCTGGACGGTACGCCGCCGCGACAACCTGGTCGGATACCTGCTCATCACCCCGCAACTCGTCGGCAGCGTGCTGTTCGTGCTGCTGCCGCTCGGGCTCGTCGTCTGGTACAGCCTCCATGAGTGGAACGTGCTGGCCGGGACCTTCGAGTTCGTCGGCGGGGAGAACTACGACCGCCTGGTCACCGACGCCAACCTGCGTGAGGTGCTGGGAGCGACCGCCCTGTTCTCGGTGGGGCTGGTCGTGCTCAACCTCGCCCTGGCGCTGTTCCTGGCGATCCTGCTCAACCAGCGGCTGCGCGGAACCGCCTTCTTCCGTACGGTGTTCTTCTCCCCCGTGGTGGTCTCGCTGGTCGCCTGGACGATCGTGTGGCAGTTCCTCCTTCAGGACGACGGCGGCCTCAACGGCCTGCTCGCCGCCGCCGGGGTCGAGGGCCCCAACTGGCTGCGCGGCGAGGGCACCGCGATGCTCTCGGTGGTCGTCGTCCAGGTCCTCAAGAACGTCGGCCTCAACATGGTGCTGTTCCTGGCCGCCCTCCAGGGGGTGCCGGCCCAGCTGTACGAGGCCGCCGAACTGGACGGCGCCGGGGTCCGCACCCGCTTCCTGCGGATCACCGTCCCGCTGATCAGCCCGACCATCCTGCTCACCTCGATCATCACCGTGGTGGGGTCGCTCCAGGTGTTCGCGCAGATCGCGGTGCTCACCCAGGGCGGCCCGGGCGTGTCGACGACCGTCCTCGTCTACTACCTCTACCAGCAGGCCTTCCAGTTCCACCACTTCGGATACGGCGCGACCCTGTCGGTCCTGCTGTTCGCGATAGTGGCCCTGCTCACCCTCGTCCAGTGGCGGATGCGCAGAAGATGGGTCTTCAATGAAACGTGAGATACCACTGCGGCTGAAGACGCTCCTGTACGGGCTGCTGTGCGTCATGTGCGTGCCGTTCGTCTTCCCGACCTGGTGGATGGTCACCTCATCCCTCAAGCCGATCGGTGAGATCTTCGCGTTCCCGCCGAAACTCCTGCCCGCCGACTGGGACTTCTCGGCCTACGCGCAGGTCTTCCAGCTCCAGCCCTTCGCGAGCCAGTACGTCAACAGCCTCTACATCGCCCTGATCGTCACCACCGGCACGATGGCCGTGGCCGCCATGGCGGGATACGCCTTCGCGCGCATCCGCTTCCCCGGCCAGAACGTCCTGTTCGTCGTCGTGCTGCTCGGGCTGCTCATCCCGAGCGAGGTCACGATCGTCCCGCTGTTCCAGATGTTCCACGGGCTCGGGCTGACCGACACCCACTGGCCGCTGATCCTGGTGCCGATCCTCGGCGCGCCCAGCGTGCTGGCCACCTTCATCATGCGGCAGTTCTTCATCAGCCTGCCCGGCGAACTGGAGGAGGCCGCCCGGATGGACGGGCTCGGCCGGTTCGGCACCTTCTACCGCATCGCGCTCCCCCTGGCCCGCCCCGCGCTCGGCGCCGTGGCGATCTTCACGTTCCTGCACAGCTGGAACCTCTACCTCGAACCCATCGTGTACCTCTCCTCGCCGGAGAAGTTCACCCTCCCCCAGGCGCTGACCCAGTTCGTCGACGCCTACGGCGGCCCGATGTGGAACGTCCAGCTCGCCGCCGCCTCGATGACCGCCCTCCCGGTGCTGGTCGTGTTCGTGCTCGCACAACGGCAGTTCATCGAGGGCCTGGCCCACACCGGCGTGAAGGGCTGACCGGCCCCTACGGCACTACTCGTCAGGTAATGGCCGGCGTGGAAATCGGATGGCAGGCTGCGGGCATGTCGGGTGTGATCATCGCTGTCGTCGCGATCTTCTTCGCGGGGATGGGCGTGTACGGCCTGGTCGCGCCGGAGAAGCTGGTGGCGCCGTTCGGTATGCGGGTGACCTCGGCGGACGGCCGCAGTGAGGTACGGGCGGTGTACGGGGGGTTCGGCCTGGCAACGGCGGCGGCACTCATACTGGCCGCCCTCGATGCGAGCACGTTGCGCGACGGCGTGCTGGTGGCGGTGGCCCTGGCTCTGGGCGGCATGGCCGTGGGCCGGGCAGGGTTCTACCTGGTGGTCGAGACAGGCCTGATGACGGCGCTGCTGGTTGCCCGTTGATACCGGCGCACCGATCGCCCCGGCGGCCTCCCTGTGGTGAGCTAGTCCGCGCGCGGGAGTCGCAGGATGAACGTGATCCCCGTGGGAGAGCACGTGGTCACGAGCGTTCCGGCGTGTGCTTCGGCGACTTCGCGGGCGATGACGAGGCCGAAGCCGGCGCTCCGCTGCTCGCGGCCGGGCGTGGTGTCCAGGCGGGTGATGGGTGTGACGACGTGTTCCTCGTCGCCGTCGCTGGTGACGACGAGCACAGCGTGGCCGTTGTCACGGGTCAGGTCGACGACGACTTCCCTGGCGGCGTAACGGCCGACGTTGTCGATGAGAACGGTGATCGCCTGGGTGAGCTGGTCTTCCGCACCTCTGACGAGGACGCCGGCCGCCAGGTGGACTCGGCGGGGCGCACGTTCGGGACATAGGGCGAGGCATCGGCGCACCACCGCTGCCACATCCAGTCGTTCACAGGCGTGGATGTCGAGGGATTCGATGCCGGCGAGGAACATCAGGTCTGTGAGGATCGCTTCCAGGCGGTCGGTGTCGCGCAGGGCGGAGTCGATCGCCTCGGGCATGTCTTCGGCGTAGAGCCTGCCGCTTTCAAGCTGAGCGCGGATTCCGGCGATCGGGGTACGCAGTTCGTGGGCGGCATCGGCGGCGAACGCGCGCTGCCGCCGAATAGCCCGTTCCATCCGGTCGAGCGTGTGGTTGGCGGTTTCGGCGAGACGGGCGATTTCATCGCTGCCGCAAGGCCGAGAGACGCGCCGGGACAGGTCCTTGACGGTGATCGCGGCCAATTCGGCCTGGATGGCTTCAACCGGGCGGAGTGTCTGCGCGACGATCCGCCAGGAGATCCAGCCGATCAGTACGGTGAGGAGACTCACCTGGGCTACGACGGCGAGAATCAGGCCACTGCCGGTCAGATAGCCGGGGATTTCACCGGCCGCGTAGACGATCTCGGTGTTGGCTTGAGGGGTGACGCGGACGGCCACCCCTTGCATGCACTTCCAGCCTTGAGGCAGGCAGAAGGAGAAGGAAACGACCGGATGCCGCGGGTCGGGCTCGGGCGAGGTGAGCGCCGGAAGGTCCCGGGCGTGGTTGCTGGAGGCGATCACCCTGCCTCCGGGTGCCACGATCTGAATGAAATCCACGTGGGCGTCTTCGGAGACCAGGACGGGTTTCTGCGGTATGCCGGCCCGGATGTCCGACGTGATTCGAGAAGCGATCTGCCGGCTGGCGGTGAGAAGATCGTCGGTGATGAGCCGATGGATCATATAGATCTCGCCGATGCTTACCAGAGTGAGGATGAGCAGGGCGAGGCCCACCGCGACGAGTGCGAGGCGGGCATGAATGCTGCGGGCCCATTGCCAGGAGAAAGATTTCATGTCTGGCTACCACATGGTGCTCGACCCTCCACGCGCGTCAGTGGGCGCTCCTTGAATGGAGGGCAGATCTGTATCTGCCGAGCCCCTCGTTGGTGAACGGATTCCTGAGTTCCGGGCATCTGTTCCGAATTTTGCCGATGGACAACGCGGCTACTTTCATTTGAGCTCGGAGTCCGGCAATCAATGTGACGCTCCCGCCGGTGTGCTGCTGACTGCGCTGTTTTGCCGTGCAGGTCAGCACGGCTTGCCATTAGTCAGTAGTTGCCGTCTGACTCCGGTGGCTTCCCCGTCTAGGAGTGCTCAGCAGCGGGATGCAGATCAGCTGTCGGTCAGGATGGGGAAGCGGTCGCCGAGCTCGGTGATGTCGAGCAGCCTGGTCATCTGCGGGGTGAGGCGGGTCAGTGCCAGGGTCATCCCCCGGGCCTCGGCCTGGCGTTGGGTGTGGAGCAGCATGCCGAGCCCTGCGGCATCGCAGAAGGTCACGGCGCCCATGTCCACGACCAGCACCTCGACGCTCTCGTCGAGGGCGGCGAGAATCCGGCGGCGCAGGCCGGCGGTGGTGGAGATGTCGATGTCTCCGGACAGGTGCAAGACGGTCGGCGTCATGGTTGCGAGCACGGTCATGGCGGAACTTCCTCCGAGTCGGGCCGGCAGGCCGCACACTGTCGCGGCGGTATGCGCCCGTATACGACGGTTATTCACCGTATCCGGGGATGTCCCAACCACGGGGATTCGAGAGGTAGAGCTCGGGGCCGACGATCGTTAAGACCTGGTCGATCCACAGGCGTCCCGCTTTGACTTCTGCCGTATGCCCGCGGGTGAGAGGCACTGGTTCATACGAGATCACCGCGCCGGCACGGGTCGAGGAGGATGACCGCAGGAACGGCGGTGGCCTCGCGACCGGGCCTCGAGCACACGGCGCGGTTCATCGAGCCGGATGGCAACGCGCGGACCCATCGGGACTTTGACCTGTGACAAGAGCCCTACTGACAGGCCAACCAGGGTGGTGCACCTTCCGGAGATCTGGCGACAAGAAACCGGGCTTCCTCTCGGTCTCTGGTTCAGGCCGCGGGCTCCTGCGGGTTCGAACTTTCACGGCTGTACGGCAAGGAAGTGGAAAACAGTGCAGGTGGCATAACTCTGTGCGGTCATTCAACTACTTAGAGTTACATACATGGGATGCGCGGAAGACACACCCCCATGCGGGCCGTGCCTGCCGAGCCGCATTCCCATGACCGCCGGGACTGGCGGGCCATCGACGACCACGACCTGCGATGTCCCGCACTTCGGACAAATGTCCCGCCCTTCCGAGAAAAGGAATCACCCGTGAAATCACTGCGCATCAGGACCGCGCTGCCCGCCACGCTGACGACGTTCCTGCTCGCCGGCTCCGCCCTGCTCGTCTCCGCGCCGGCCGATGCCGCCCCCGGCCAGGCGGCACGGCTCGCTCAGGCCCTCGCGCTCACACCCGTCACCCAGCCCGGCGCCTATCCGCCGTTCGTGGACGGCCGCCAACACGTGGTCGAGAACGTCAACACCCGCGGCTACCTCATCCACGAGTACTGGTCGGCTCCGGGGTGCACGGACGCCATCCCCTGCCGCCTCCAGGCATGGACCGGCGGCGTGACCCCGCCGGCCAACGAGTGGTACTTCGAGGACGCTCAGGCGCGGAACGGCTACATCTGGTTCCGCATGCGCAACGCCAAGTCCAACAAGTGCGCCGTGCCCGGAGGCGTCGCCTGGGCACTGCCCACCGCCGTCGTCAAGACCTGCAGCAACGGCGATGAGTTCCTGTGGCGGGCCGAACCCGAGCGCATCGGCGACTGGCGTACCGCCAAGTTCGTCTCCTACACCACCCGGCGCGCCCTCAAGCCGTTCGGCACCACGCGGAACGAGTTCCTCGTCCTGAACGACGACGGCAACACCTCCAACTACTACTGGACGATCTCCCAGTAACGGGAGTCACGCCGGGTTGTGGCAGCCCGCCAGCACAACCGCCACGGGGGCCGGTCCACCTGCCCCTGGGCGGGCCCCCAAGTGGGAGGCTGGCGGGCGGCCTACCGGCGCGGGGACCGCGTCAGGTCATCCCTGGGACGAGCCGGTGACATCCTGCTGTTCCAGCCACTTCACCATCGCCTGGTTCGTTTCCTCGGGCTTCTCCTGCTGGATCCAGTGACCGCAGTCAAGGCTGATCACCTCCACGTTGGGGACGAACTCCGCCAGGTTCGCACCCCGTGCGATCACGTCCCTGTCGCCATAGATCATGAGTGCGGGCTGCCGGATGATCGGGTCCACGTCGGCCAGCAGGTGCCAGTTGCGGTCGAGGTTCCGGTACCAGTTGATGCTGCCCGTGAATCCCGATGATTCGAAGGCGGAGACCAGGACGGCCAGTTCGTCGTCGCTCATGATGGGCTCACCGAGTGGTGTTTCCGCTCTGGCGAGGTTGATCAGCGCCATGCCTGGCTGCGGCTCTGCGGGGGGCTCGTTCTTCCGGTACAGGTTGCGGAGGAACTGGAAGGTGTGGTCTTCGAAGACGGCGTCCGCGACGCCGGGTTGTCGGTTGAAGTGGACGAAGTAGAAGTCGCCGCCGAGCACGTCTTCCATGAACTCGATCCAGGGCTTCTCTCCACGCTCCTGGTAGGGCAGGCTCAGGTTGATCACCTTGTTCACACGGTTGGGGTGCAACAGGGTGAGTCCCCAGACGACGAACGCACCCCAGTCATGGCCGACGAAGGTGGCGTCTTCGTATCCATAGTGGTCGAGGAGCGCTACGAGGTCACCGGAAAGGTGTTCGATGTCGTAGTCCGTCACTTCGGTCGGGCGGGACGAGTTGCCGTAACCCCGCTGGTTCGGTGCGATGACGTGGTAGCCGGCCGCGGCGAGGGCGGGCATCTGGTGGCGCCAGGTGAAGGCGTGCTCCGGCCAGCCGTGGCAGAGCACGATGGGTTCTCCCGCGTTCTCTCGGCCCGCTTCGAAGACTTCGAGTTCCACACCGTTGACCGGAACAAGGGTGGGCTTGGGAAATTCGGCTGGATTGTGCATTGCGTTCTCTCTCTGTCTTTTCTGGGTGACCGGGCGACGAGGGTTTTCGAAGACGACGTCGGCGCGCCCCTGGTCGACCTCTTCGGTGAGGTCAGGTCGCCATCCTGGCCACCGAAACCGGTCACCTCATGACCGGTTTCATGTGGAAGTGTTGTCGGCGTGCGAACCGATCGGCTGGTGGCCGTCCTCCTCCTGCTGCAACGGCGTGAGCAGGTGACGGCCGCGGAGGTCGCCCGGGAGCTGGAGGTCTCCGAGCGCACCGCCCGCCGCGACCTCGACGCCCTGGCCATGGCCGGGGTGCCCGTGTACTCCATGCCCGGCCGGGGCGGCGGCTGGCGCCTCGTGGGCGGCGCCCGTACCGACCTGTCCGGGTTGACCGCGAGTGAGGCCCGCGCCCTGTTCCTGGTCGCCGGCCAGGCCTCGGCCGCGACGCCGGCCGTGAAAGCGGCTCTGCGCAAGCTCGTCCAGGCCCTGCCGGCGCCCTTCCGAGGGCAGGCCGAGGCGGCGGCGTCGTCGCTGGTCATGGACCCGCAACGATGGGGGTCGAGCCGGATCGAGCACCGGCCGCCTCCCCTCCTCGACGAACTCCAGGACGCGGTGATCCGCGGCGTCCAGGTGCGGCTCGGCTACGTCGACCGCGAAGGCACCGAAACCGAGAGGACCGTCCACCCGCTGGGCATCGTCGCCAAAGGACCGACGTGGTACCTCGTCACCAACACCGACGCCGGTCGGCGGACGTTCCGGATCGACCGCGTGTCATTCGTCGAGCCGACCGACGATCCCGTGCACCGACCCGAGGGGTTCGACCTTGCCGAGAGCTGGAGGGAGATCGCCGACGAAGTCGAGCGCAGGCGGACACCCCTCGAAGTGCAGGCCGTGTGCACTCCCGAGGGGATCGGCAAGCTCCGGATGACGCTCAGGGACCGGCTTGAAATCGGAGGTTCCACGACCGACGGCCGCATCGAGGTCGTGATCCGCGGCTACAACGAGTACGCGCTCGCGGGCGAGCTCGCCGGACTGGTCGAATGGCTCGAAGTGACCGGCCCACCTGGTGTGCGGGACCACCTCATCTTGATCGCCGACGCGCTCATCGAGCGATACGGCGGAGACAGCCCATAAAGACTGGCCGACGCCGCCCTGGACTACCGCCCGGCGGTCTGATCCGGACCCGGGGTCACCCCTCGTGATGAGCCGGTGAGGAGGGCGGCGCGGGGACGGGCGTATTCGGCGACCGTCATGGGGCGTTTGCCCGTCAGCCGTTCGATGTTGTCGTCGGCGCCGGACATCGCGCCGTTCCGGTAGTCGTGCATGGCGCCGCCTGGCCGGACAAGATGAACGGGCGGAGCCACTTCGGCTCCTGCGCGAGTCGGCAAAGCGCGCAGATCTTACTGCGGCAGTACGAAACCTACCGGCGTCCCAGAAGGCCGCGCTAACCGCCGGTGAACCAGACTTCCACCGCGATGCCGGTGGAACCGCTCATCGGCTGGGCCAGGAGCGTGGCGATGCGGCCCTCGGAGAGGGTGACCTCCACCACCGCTCCCCGGCCTTGCGTGACCAGCCGCACGGCGGCGTCCTCCAGGGCGAGCCGATCGCGGCGGCACAGGGCCAGGGGCGCGGAACTCGCTATGGCGATTCCGGTTCCGAAACTCTTCGCTCGGAGGAATTCCTCCATCAGGGCACGCTCGTGTTCGCTGCTCAGTTCGAGCAGCCGCTGCTCGACGCCGGTGGCCGACTGGTGGGCCAGGACGGCCATCTCCTCGCTCGCCCTGTCGTTCGGGCAGGTGATGCTGATGACGCCGGCCACGCGCCCGCTGAGCGGATTGCGGATCGGTGTGGCCACTGCGGTGAGTCCGTGGAGGTTCGCCGAGAAGTGCTCGTTGCCCGCGACCCGGCAGGTTCGCCGTTCCACCAGCGCCGAGCCCAAGGCGGTGGTGCCGATGTCCGGCTCGGCGTAGCTGAAGCCGGGGGCGGCGCCGACCGCGTCCAAGACCCTGCTCTGGGCTTTGTCACCCACGTTGCGCAGGAACATCACGCCCGTCTCATCGCCGAGGAACATGCCCGCCGGGGTGTCCGCCACTGCGGTCCGCAGCCGCTCGAACACGGGCCGGGCGGCGCGTACCAGCTCGCAGTCGAAATCCAGGTCGTTGGACAGGCGCGGGCGGGCGGTGTCGGGAGTGAGTCCCGCCGCCTGGCACCGCTGCCACGAATTCAAGATCGGAGCGCGCACTTCGTCCCCTGCGAGTTCTCCGTCCAGGAACCGCTCCAAGTCCAAGACATCTGCCATTCGACTCGCTCCCAAAGCTCCCTCCGACTAAGCGCATATCTCAACAATATAGACAAATGACATCATTATTTTCATTATCGAGCAAAAGAATGATCGATTTACGTTTCAACGGCGGGCCTTGCGTGACGGCCGTTTAATGGATCGGCGAGTGGGAGGCGACGGCCGTTTCGTCCAAGACCCCAACGGCGGGATGCCAGATCAGCTGCCGGCCAGAATGGGGAAGCGGTCGCCGAACTTGGCGATGTCGAGCAATCTGATCATCCGCGGGGTGAGGCGGGTCAGTGCCAGGGTCACTCCGCGGGCCTGGGCCTGGCGCTCGGTGTAGATCAGCACGCCGAGCCCTGCGGCATCGCAGAAGGTCACGGCGGCCATGTCCAATATCAGCACCTCGGCGCTTTCGTCGAGAGCGGCGAGAATCCGGCGGCGCAGGTCGGCGGTGGTGGAGATGTCGATGTCTCCGGACAGGTGCAGGACGGTCGGCGCCGTGTTCGCGAGCACGGTCATGGCGAACTTCCTCTGGGTTCGGGCCGGCAGGCACACGCTGTGGCGGCGGTATGTGTCCGCAAGGGCCGGAGGTTTCACCGTATCCAGGCACGTTCCAATTGGGGGGATTCGAGAGGTAGAGCTCGGGGCCGACGATCGTTAAGACCTGGTCGATCCACAGGCGCCCTGCTGTGACTTCTGCCGTATGTCTGTGCGAGGCACTGGTTAATCCGGGATCACCGCACCGGGGTGGCCGCAGGAACGGCAGTGGTCTCGCGACCGGACCCGGCCCTTACGCACCGAGCACACCGGCGCGGTTTATCGAGCCGGATGGCAACGCGCGAAAGGCCGAGCAGACGTCGGCGTCATTAAGCCGCGCGTATTCCTTGTTCCAGGCCGCACTGCTGCCGTATGGGGCGCTTATGTCCAGGGTGTTGTTCACGTCCACTTTTACAGTGTCGGGTCGTGCCGCTCCCGGCCATCGGCCCCCATCGTGCGCCGGCGGGCACCCCGGCCGCGGCCCAGCCAAGGCCGCAGCGGCTGGAAGACCACTCTCGGCCCAGCGCCGGGCGAGGCAACACGGATTGCGGCGGCTGGGAACGGCAGTCAAGTCGCCCGTTTCTTCCGGGCGCCGGCGATCCGGCCGAGGCCCCTGCCGCCGACATTCCGGATGCCCGGGAGAGTCCGGCCCTTCAAGAAGCCGGCACGGGAACCGGGCGCTCGCCTGCTGAACGCGACGGCCCCGGGCCCGTCCTTCCGCATTGAGGACGGTGAACCCGGCGCGGTCCTCGCCGAAGGCCGCGGATGCCCCTCGGCGTCGCCCTGGAGCAAGGACGTGGGCCGGCTCGAAGCTGCGGATGCCCTCAGCCGGCACGGTCAGGAACGTATGCAGAGCGCGGACCCCTCGACGGGATCAGGCGGACAGGCGGCGGGCGACGGCCGGGATCACGATCGCGGCGGCGACCACATGCGTCAGCATCAGCAGCAGCTGCGTGGCCGTGGACGCCTCCACGAGCACATCGGGCACCAGCGACACCGCGGTGAGCACGATGGTGGTGCGGACGAACGCCACACGCGGACGGCGCGCCCAGCGGGCCAGCACCAGGGCCAACGCCAGGCCCATGACGGAGAAGACGACGGTCAGCACGGCGAATCCGGGCACCGGGATCGGCGCGCCGCCGATGGCGAGGCTGATTCCGACGGCCTCCCCCGCCACGGCGACGGCCACGGTCGCCACGGCGGCGGCGGCCGTGGCGGCCAGGCCACCGGTGATCAGCGGCCTGGCGGGAACGACGACGGGGGCGGCGGGAGCGGCGGCGGTGGTCGTGACGGACATCGTGAGCCTCCGGTGAGCGGTGACCGGCCCGTTGCCGGCCTCTCACCATGACGACGAACGCACCCGGCGCCAATCGACACATCGGGAAAAGAAAATTCGGAAGAAGACCAGAGGGCGCGTCTCTCCGAACGGCTCGATGCCTTCCAAGCGGGTGACACGCGGTTCGGCCTGTTCCTAGAAGGAATGGCCAGCCCACACACCCTTGCAGCCGAGCCGAGGCAACGTCGCGTGGTCGCTTTCATCAACGCACAGCTGGACACCATCGGGGTCGAGCTACGCGACGTGGGCTACCCGGTGTTCGGCAGCTTCCAGCTCCCGATGCCCTGAAGACACCCCGGACCAGGGGCGATGGTCGGGTTCACTCCCCCTCCACGTACGCGAAGGCAGGCAAGGCACCCTTGGCGACCAGGGCCATGGCCTGTGCTTTGACGCCGAACATGGCGGCCACGGCCGAGGCCATCTGCTGTGGGCTGCCGTCGAAAGCCTCCTCCAGCGCCCGCAGCAGCCCGCGGTAGGCCCGGTTGAACTCCTCCGACGAGGCGGTCGTGGTGATCGGGTAGACGCCCGCCGGGTCGACCGTGATCGGGTCGCCCGTCGGGCCGGAGTTCGGCGTGTCGCCCCGCTGGTAGCGGCGGCCCGCCTTGAGCTCCAGGAAGCGGTAGTAATGGGCGACCTCGTCCCGTTCGGGGTGGAAGACGTCCTTGTCGCCGTCCCAGACCTCGTCGCGGGCCATGCCCTCGCCCTGTTCCACGATCTCGTCCAGCGCCGCCAGCCCCGACGCCAGGTCGGTGACCGCGATCAGACGCCCGGCCGTGTGGCGGAAGTGGCTCGCGCCGATCTGGCGAGAGGGATCGCCGGTGAAGACGGCCTCCTCGCCCAGCCGGGCGCACAACGCGCGCAGGCCGTTCTCGATCGCGGCGTAGAACTGGCCGATCGTCTCGTAGCCCTCGGTCTGCGCCGGAGTGCCGTCAGGTGTGGGCGCTTCGAGACGCAGGAAGTTCTCCAGCGCCTCCGGGCCGAACGGCTCCAGCGACAACTTCAGGTTGCCGTGGGGCAGCGTCCGGGGGAACGGCTTCATGTTCTCGGGCGTGTCGAGCCGGGGCCGGCCGCCCACCGCGTTCAGCAGGTTGGCGGCCAGTGTCAGGTGCAGCATCTCCTCCGCGAACACGCTCCCGACCACTTCGACCGCCTCGGGGTTGCGCTCCGGGTCGAGCGTGTAGAGCGCGCACAGGTAGGGCGGGAGGGTGGCGTGTTCCAGCTCGACCGCCCACTGCAGGTGTTCTCGCAGGTCATCGAGTGTCTCAGGCATCTTCTCCGAACACCTTCCCCTCCTGGAGCGCCGTCAGTGCGGTCTTCCGCGCTTCGGACATGTGATCACTTCCCCTGGTTTGTGCTTAGCCAGCCGATCCGGCCGAGGGTCGCGCCGTCTCCGGGCAGCTGCGAGCGCTGCTCAGCTCACTGCCGAAGTAAGGGGCGTGGACCCTTTTCTCGTTGCCAGACGTCAGTTAGGACAGGGAAGAAGCAGGAGTTGTGACAAAACCGCGAAATTCTTTTCAGGCATCGTCAGACCGTGCAGGAGCTGGATGGTCTTCGACCGTGAGCGAGTCGTCCGTCACCGTTACGGTCACCGAGCCGGAAACACCGGGTTCGATGTCGCGCGCCATCACGCAGATACGGCTGCCCGCGCGCCGGGACCACCGTGTCGAACCGCTGCGACTGGATCCGGTCACGCTGCCGGTCGTGACGCCGTCGACCGTGGTCAGTGTGCTCTCGGGGGTCGTACGAGCCCGGCGTGGATCGTTCTCGTGGCGGGCGTGCCGCCGGTCACCGTCGGGAGCGCGAGCAGCAGGGCGCGGGGTTGGACTCTCCTCGTTGATCGGCGCGCGGAATGGGCGATCTTCCAGGGCGGAGCGGGGCTCCGCTCGTACCTCGCCTGGTTCGACTCACTGCGGACCCGTGTGTCACCGGGGTGCGGTGGGCACACCCCGGTGACCTGTTCTCAGGGCAGTTCTGCGGGGCCGTAGCGGGCGGCCTCCGCGTCGGTGACACGGGCCCAGTAGCGGTCGCCGTGGGACCAGTGCCACCACTCCGTCGGGTAGTTGACGAAACCGGCGGAGGTGAGCGCGTCGGAGAGCATCCGGCGGCGGTCGGCCGCCTCGCCGGTCACCGAGGGTGAGGCCGTGTGGCAGTGCTCGGTGTCGGTGTCGTTGACCTCGGTGCCGAGCCAGAGTTCGGCGCCGTCCACATCGCACAGCGTGAGGTCGACCGCCGCCCCGGCGACGTGGGGGGCGACGTCCGGCGGGGAGATGTAGCGGCTGGCCCTGACGTGGTACCAGTCCTCGTCGTGGCCCGGTTCGGCGGCGCGGAGCCGGTCCTTGTGGGCGTCGAAGTACTCCTTCTGGAGGGCGACCGGGCGGAAGCCCTCGATCACGAGGAAGTAGAGGCCGGGCGGGAGGTAGGTCTGCGCAGTGACCAGCCGGTCGACCACGCCCAGCCGCAAGTGGGCGTGGCCGGGGCCGGTCGGGGCCATGCGGGGGTCGACCCGCAGGGCCGGGACGGCCCGCAGGTCGACGAGCGGTTCGCCGCACTCCCTGATCGGCGTCCGGCCGACGGATGGATCGGACAGCAGCAACATCGTGGTTCCTTTCCGGGAAACGCCCGCGGGGCCGTCCGGGGAGAACCCCGGACGGCCCGAGCGGAGGGTGGTGGGTCACTGTGCGGTGGGTATGTGGCCGACCGTGTTCCAGCCCGTACCCAGGCTGGTCAGGGCGGTGAAGCCGGGAGTGCCGCCGGAGTGGGTGCCGCGCCAGATGAGCATCTGGTCTGTGCCCTGGACGCCCAGCAGGTCGGTCTTGCCGTCGCCGTCGTAGTCGGCGACCAGGTAGCTGGTGATCGACGACCAGCCGGTGGACATGGGGACGCTCTGGCCGCGCGACAGGGTCGTGCCGGACGAGGTGTTGGGCACGACGTAGAGCTGGTCGGCGTTCCATGCCGTCCAGCCGGCGATGTCGACCTTGCCGTCACCGGTGAAGTCGCCCAGCACGAGCTTGGTCAGCGTGCTCCAGCCGGTGCCCAGGTTCGCGAGCGGGGCGAACGACGGCACGCCGCCGGAGGCGGTGTTGCGCCAGGCGAACAGCTGGTCGTTACCCTGCAATCCCAAGAGGTCGGTCTTGCCGTCGCGGTCCCAGTCGGCCGGCCAGAACCGGGTGACGGTGGACCATCCGGTCGTCATCGGGATGCTCTGACCGCGTGACGGGTTGCCGGGGGTGCTGGTGTTGGGCACGACCCAGAACTGGTCGCCGGTGCTCGCGTTGACGCCGCCGATGTCGACCTTCCCGTCGCCGGTGAAGTCGCCGATCACGAGCTTGGCCAGGGTGTTCCACGCGGTGCCGAGGCCGACCAGGGGCGCGACCGAGGGGTTCCCGGGAGTGCTGGTGTTACGCCAGACGAACAGCTTGTCGGGGTCCTGGGTGCCGAGGATGTCGGTTTTGCCGTCGCCGTCGTAGTCGGCCAGCCAGTACTTCGTGATCGTGCGCCAGCCGGTCGAGACGAGCTTGCTCTGTCCGCGTGACGGGCTGCCCGAGGAGCTGGTGTTCGGGATGAACCACAGGTCGTCGCCGGTCTGGCCGAGACCCAGGATGTCGGGTCTGCCGTCGCCGTCGAAGTCGGTCACCCGGCCGCCCTGCGGGTCGACCAGCGGACGCGGCGGATCGCGCCGGACCAGCGCGTCGAGGTCGGCCTGACTGCCGTTGAAGACGTTCAGCGTGACGTTCGTGGTCGGCACCCCGGGAACGCTGCCGACGTCGGCGTACTGCCACATGAGCCAGGTCGGCCACCCCGAGGGCACCGACGGGAGGGTACGGCCGGAGGTGTAGTCGGCGACCTGGAGGCCGTAGGAGCCGAAGGCCGTGGTGTTGCCCATGCAGCTCGACATGAACCCGCGCGAGGTGTAGATCCACGGCTTCACCCCGAACGCCGACTGCACCCGGTCGAGGAACTCCTGCACGAACGGGACGGTCGTGTACGGCGGGCACGAGCTGGTGCCGTCGTCGGTCCACTCCAGGTCGAGGATCGGCGGCAGCTCGTTCGCCCGGTTCCCCGTGTACCCGGCGTTCCGCAGGGCGCCGATGAAGAAGTCGGCCTGCGCGGCCACGTTCGAGCTGGTCCCGGTCAGGTAGTGGTACGGCGCGGTCGGGATGCCCTGGCCGAGCGCCCCGGCCAGGTCGGAGGCGAAGTAGGAGTTGGTCTTGTTGGTGCCCCGGGTGGCCTTGAGGGTGGCGAAGGCGATGCCCGACTGGCGGATCTGCGCCCAGTTCACCGCCGCCCCGTTGGGGTGCTGGTATTCGGTGACGTCGACGCCCCGTACGGGGAACCGGCTCGGGTCGGGGTTGGCGGAGGCTGCGGCGGCGGGCTGGGCGAGAGCGGTGGCGAGGCCGGCGGCGGCCAGGGCGAGCGCGACGAGGCGGCGGAGAGAGGACACGGTGACTCCAAGCGAAGGGGGCCGCCCCGCGAGGGGGCGGCCCGGGGAGGGGTTACTGGGCGGTGGGGATGTGGCTGATCGTGCTCCAGGCGGTGCCGAGGCTGGTCAGCGCCGTGAAGCCGGGGGTGCCGCCGGAGTGGGTGCCGCGCCAGGTGAGCATCTGGTCGTCGCCCTGGACGCCCAGGAGGTCGGTCTTGCCGTCGCCGTCGTAGTCGGTGACCAGGTAGCTGGTGATGGAGGCCCAGCCGGTGGACATCGGGATGCTCTGGCCGCGGGACAGGGTGGTGCCGCTGGTGGTGTTCGGCACGACGTAGAGCTGGTCGGCGTTCCACGCGGTCCAGCCGGCGATGTCGACCTTGCCGTCACCGGTGAAGTCGCCCAGCACGAGCTTGGTCAGGGAGCTCCAGCCGGTGCCCAGGTTGGCCAGTGGCGCGAAGGAGGGGGTGCCGCCCGTGGCGGTGTTGCGCCAGGCGAACATCTGGTCGGTGCCCTGGAGGCCGATGAGGTCGGTCTTGCCGTCGCGGTCGTAGTCGGCGGCCCAGAAGCGGGTGATGGTGGACCAGCCGGTGGTCATCGGGATGCTCTGGCCGCGCGAGGGGTTGCCGGGGGTGCTGGTGTTCGGCACGACCCAGAATTGGTCGCCGGTGCTCGCGTTGACGCCGCCGATGTCGACCTTCCCGTCACCGGTGAAGTCACCGATCACCAGCTTGGCCAGCGTGTTCCACGCGGTCCCGAGGCTGACCAGGGGCGCGACCGACGGGTTGCCGGGCGTGCTGATGTTACGCCAGACGAACAGCTTGTCGGGGTCCTGCGTGCCGAGGATGTCGGTCCTGCCGTCGCCGTCGTAGTCGGCCAGCCAGTACTTCGTGATCGTGCGCCAGCCGGAGGAGATCTGGATGCTCTGGCCGCGTGACGGGCTGCCCGAGGAACTGGTGTTCGGGATCAGCCACAGGTCGTCGCCGCTCGCGCCCAGCCCGAGGATGTCGGGTCTCCCGTCTCCATCGAAGTCGGTGAGCCGGGTGCCCTGCGAGTCGACCAGCGGGCGGGGGGCCTCGGCCGGGTCGTCGACGATCTTCTTGTACCTGATGGGCCGGTAGTTCTGCATGCTCGACCAGCTCTCGTCGCCCACCTGGCCGCGCCAGTTGGCGATGGGGCCCTTGGCCCAGTCCTCCTGCCAGCCGTTGCCGTCGGGGTTGCCGGTGCCGTTGAGCGAGTAGGTCCAGGCGCCCTGCGTGTGGTTGGCGGGGTTCTTCCAGCGGGCGAACAGCTCGATGTGGCCGTTCTTGAGGATGGCGTCGCCGGGCTTGAGGTCGTGCAGGCTCGGCAGGAACTCGGTCTGGCTCCAGACCTCGAAGTCGTCGGTGCTGTTGCCGCCCTTGCCGGAGTTGGCGGTGATGTGCCAGGCCATGGAGACCAGGCCGGAGCAGTCGGGGCCGTATCGGTTGTCGCCCTCGACGTCGGTGTAGAGGGTGCCGGAGGCCCGGGTCAGGTTGTACTTGACCTGGCGGGTGACCCAGTTCTGGGCCCGGGAGAGCACCTCCGAGCGGGTGATCTCGCCGCCGGGTGCGGAGTCGGCCGAGGCGGGCGTGGCCACGGTCGTCAGGCCGGCGACGCCGACCGTGGTCGCGAAGAGGACGCCGAGGGAACCGGAGATAAGGCGAGAGAGCATTTCTGCTGTCCTTCCAGGTGTTTTCTGCTGACACCCGAAAGGTTCCGTGGACGCTCTGAAAGATCGGTGAAACTCCGCGGAGGGCCGGTTTCAGCGCTTCTTTCAGCGCCTCTTCAGTTCGCCGTACTCGCGGGCTCCCTGGTCGCGGAAGATCTTCAGCGCCCGGTCGAGGGCGAGTTCGGCGGCCTCGTGGTCGCCCCTGGCCTCGTGGAGCCGGGCGAGGTCGCGTTCGGTGCGGGCCCGCCACAGCAGCACGTCGAGCTCGTCCCAGAGCTGGAGCGAGGCGGTCAGGCACGCGTCGGCGTCGTCGAGCTGGCCGCTCGCGAGGTGCAGTTCGCCGAGGGTGCGCAGGGTGACGCCGAGCCCCCACCGGTCGCCCATGGCCTGGCAGAGCGACAGCCCCTGCTCCAGTGCGGGCAGCGCGACGTCGATCCGGCCGAGCCGGATCTCGGCCTTGGCACGGGCCCGGATCGAGTACGCCTCCATGAGCGGGTCGCCGAGCCGCGTGAAGATGCCGCGCGCGGCCTCGGCCGCCTCGATGGCCTGGTCGTAGGCTCCCGTGGCGCGGTGGTGGAGGCTCATCGTGCGTAAGGTCAGGCCCTCGCCGCGGCGGCTGCCGGCGGCACGGTAGCCGCGCAGGCAGTTCTCCAGCCCGGCCCACGCCTCGGGGAAGTCGCCGCGCTCCAGCCGGACCGAGGCGGCCACCCGCTGCGGATAGTGGACGGCGGGATCGTCGCCCAGCAGGGCGGTCGCGCCGTCGAGGAAGTGCAGCGCCTCGGCGAGGCGGCCGGTTTCGCGGCAGATCACGCCGAGCGCGGCCAGCGCGACCGCCTGCCCGCGGGTGTCGCCGAGATCGCGGAAGGCGCTGAGCGCCTCGTCGAGCACCTGCCGGCCCTCGGCGAAGCGGTCCTGGTCATACCGGAGGCGGCCGAGTTCGGCCAGCATCGTCGCCACGCCGTGGGGGTCGCCGGCGCGCCGGGCGGCGGCCAGGGCGGCCTGGGTGATGCGCTCGCGGGAGGCGAAGCGGTTGACGCCCAGGAACGACGGGCCCAGGCGCGCGGAGGCGAACCGGCAGACGAGTTCGTGCAGGCCGAGCGCCGCCGCGCGTTCGAGGCCGACGACGAGGGCGGGCTGTTCGAAGTCGAACCAGTCGTGGGGTGCGGCGAGCACCTGCGCGGCCAGGTCGGGCGAGACCTCCGCGCCCGTGATGACGGGAGCCGGGCGGCCGATCTCGTCGGACGGGGCGTCGGCGCTCACCTGGTCGGCGAGTGTCAGCCAGCCGCCGAGCACCCGGCCGACGGCCGCCGCGAGGTCCTCCGCGGGCTCCTCGGCCTCGGCGCGTTCGCGGCCGTAGATGCGGACCAGGTCGTGCACGCGGTAGCGCGGGGTGCCGAGGTCGTCGACCCGGGCGAAGTCGACGAGCTGGGCGTCGACGAGCCGTTCGACGGTGTCCTCGGCCTCGGCGGCGGGCTCACCGGTCAGCCAGGCGACGATCCAGGCCGCGAACTCGGTCGCGCCCAGGTGGCCGAGGCGGCGCAGGGCGCGCCGCGCGCCCGGGTCCAGGGCGCGGTAGCTCAGCTCGAACCCGGCGCGGACCTCCAGGTCGGCGATGGCCAGCTCGTCGAGGCGGCGGCGTTCGTCGGCGAGGCGGCCGGCGAGCAGCCGCAGCGGCCAGCGTTGCCGGGTGGCCAGCCGGGCCCCGGCGATGCGCAGCGCCAGCGGGAGCCGTCCGCACAGTTCGGCGATCTCGCGGGCCACCGGCTCCTCGGCCGCGACGCGCTCGGCGCCGACGATGCGTTCGAGCAGCTCCAGCGCCTCGTCGGCGTCCAAGACGTCCAGGTCGGTACGGCTCACGCCGCTGAGCCCGCCGAGCCGGTTCCGCGAGGTGATCAGCACTCCACAGCCGCCGCCCGGCAGCAGCGGCCGGACCTGCCGTTCGTCGGCGGCGTCGTCGAGCAGCACCAGCACCCGCCGCCCGGTGAGCAGCCGCCGGTAGAGTTCGGCCCGCTCGGTCGGGTCAGCGGGGACCGGGTCGGCGCCCAGCGCCTTGAGGAACAACCCGAGCACCTCGCCGGGGTCGGCGGGCGCCTCGCTCATCCCGCGCAGTTCGGCGTGGAGCTGGCCGTCGGGGAACGCGGCCGCGATCCGATGGGCGACGTGGGCGGCCAGCGCCGACTTGCCGCTGCCGCCGCGCCCGGCGACCACCTGCACGGTGCCGGTCACCAGCGCCCCGGTGAGCGCGGTGGTCTCGGCGAGCCGTCCGGTGAAGTCGGCGGGCGGCGGCGGGAGCTGCGCGGGCGCGGCCACCCTCGGGCCGTGGCCGGACGGCGGCCCCTGGAGCATGGGGTCGCCGCGCAGGATCGCGTGGTAGAGCGCGGCGAGCTCGGGGCCGGGGTCGATGCCGAGTTCGTCCACGAGCACCTGGCGGCCCTCACGGAAGGTGGCCAGGGCGTCCGACTGGCGGCCGAGGCGGTAGAGGGCGGTCATGTACTGGCCGCGCAGGCGTTCGTTGGCGGGGTGGCGCCCGACGAGGGCGGCCAGCTCGGAGGCCAGGCGGCCGTGGTGGCCGAGGGCGAGCCCGGCGGCCATCCGCTCCTCGGTGGCGGTCAGCCGCAGCTCCTCCAGGCGGACGGCCTCCCCCGCGAGCCGGGTGGCCTCCAGTCCCGCCAGGGCCGGCCCCCGCCACAACGCGAGGGCGGCGTCGAGCAGGTCGGCGGCCTCCTGCGGGCTGGCCGCCGCGCGGGCGCGGGTGACCAGGTCGTGGCAGCGGGCCGCGTCGAGGGCGTCCTCCGGGACCTGGGCCAGGTAGCCAGGGGCGCGGGTGAGGATGACGTCGGCGGCGCCGTGCCGGGCGAGGGCCTGTCTCAGGGTTTTGACGTAGGTCTGGATGGCCGCCTTGGCGGTGTCGGGCGGGTCGTCGGGCCAGATCACGTCGATGAGCCGGGCGGTCGGCACGACGTGGCCGTTCTCCAGCAGCAGCGCCGCGAGCAACGTCCGGGGTTTGGTCCCGCCCAGCGGGACGGGCCCGCTTCCGGCGATCACTTCGATGGGTCCGAGCAGCCGAAACTCCACGCCGCCGATTATCGGCCATTCGGTATAGATGTTGTATACGCCCAGCTCCCCTGCCGATACCGGCGGCGAGGGGGCGTAGCCGCATGAGCCCACACCCGTGAGGTCGTCGCTCGCCGACGCGGCTGCCGCACATCCTGCGGCGATCGTAGAAGTGCCTCAGGTGGTGGGGCTGCTGACGTGGTGGGCGAGGGTGCACAACAAGGTACGGAAAGTGGCGCGCGCTTCGTCCGGGAGGTTTTCCAGGAGCTGCTGTTCTGCCTGACCCACCGGTCCGCTGAGCTCCTGCCAGCGGCGTGTTCCGTGCTCGGTGGGGAGGATGTGCCGGTTCCTGCGGTCGGAAGGGTCGGGTCTGCGTTCTACCAGCCCGGCCTTCTCCAGGTCGTCGAGCAGGTAGGTCATGATCGTGCGGTCGATGCCCAGGCGGTTGGCCAGGGATCGCTGGCTGTTGGCGTGGCCCTGCACGGCGGCCATGAGCACGAAGTAGCCGCGGGGTCCGCCGGGAATGTCGGCCACCGCGGCCTCGACCGCCTTGGCGTAGGCGCGGAAGACCACACCGATGGCGAAACCGAAGTCGTCCTCCAGCCGGGGAGGCTCGGCTGCCGGGTCCGTCGCACCCTTGCCACGCTGCGAATTCACAAGAAGCACCTTAGTGTAGACATACCGTCTGTTCGGCAGACGATAGATGTTACATACCATCCTCGGAGCTGTCGGGGAGGGTCGGCCTTCAGGTGATGGAGTCATCAGCGCAGCGTGGACCATCGGCGGCCATGCCGGGAACCGCGCCCTCGCCGCCGTCGGAGCGGTCACCGCCGCCTCCCTCATCTCCGATCAAGGCAGGGCCTCAGGCCGGGTGTTTGCACCAAAACGGACAAATAGGCTATGTTCAAGACGATTCGTCGAGCAGACGATCTATATCACAGCAGATTTGCCGATCCGGGTCTGCCGTCCTGAAGATCTGGAGGGACTTGTCATGCGTGTTCGGGCCGCGGTCGCCGAAGAACCGGCGAAACCATTGGTGCTGAAGGAGCTCAGGCTCGATGAGCCTCGGGATGACGAGGTCCTGGTCAAGCTGGTGGCCGCGGGGATCTGCCAGACCGACGCTCATGTGTGGCATCAGCGGATTCCCGCCCCGCTCCCTCTCGTGCTCGGACATGAGGGGGCCGGCGTCGTCCAGCGGGTCGGCGCCGGTGTCACCAATGTGGTGCCGGGCGACCATGTCATCCTGTCGTTCCAGGCGTGCGGGCAGTGCCCGCAGTGCCTGAGCGGACGGCCGGCCTACTGCGACAGCGCGTTCACGGCGAACTTCTCCGGTGCCCGGCTCGACGGCACCCGCGGCATCCATCCGGCCGACGACGGGGACGGCGCCGTCCACGGGCACTTCTTCGGGCAGTCCTCGTTCGCCACCCATGCCCTGGCCACGCAGCGCAACACGGTGAAGGTGAGCCGGGACGTGCCGCTGGAGGTGCTCGCGCCGCTGGGATGCGGCCTGCAGACCGGTGCCGGAGCGGTGCTGAACACGTTCGCCGCCCAGGCGGGTTCGGCGGTGGCCGTGTTCGGGGTCGGCGCCGTCGGCTGCGGCGCGGTGATGGCCGCCCGGGTGGCGGGCGCCTCGACGATCATCGCGGTCGACGTCAACGACCGGCGCCTGGACCTGGCGGCGGAACTGGGCGCCACCCACACGCTCAACGCCGCCCATGTGGACGTGACCGAGGAGATCAGGGCCATCACCGGCAGGGGTGTCGCACACCTGCTGGACACCACCGGCCATGCCGACATGCTCCGGCACGCCGTGGACGCCCTCGCGCCGCTGGGTCAGCTCGGCACGGTCGCAGGGGGCGGTCCCGACGCCTCCCTCCATCCCGCCAGACTCGCGCTCGGGAAGTCGGTGCGCGGCATCGTCCAGGGCGACGCCGTACCGCAGTTGTTCATCCCCAAGCTCGTGGAGCTGTACCGGTCGGGCCGGTTCCCGATCGACCGGCTGGTGCGGTTCTACGCATTCGACGACATCAACACCGCCTTCGCCGACGCGGCACACGGCGATGTCGTCAAACCGGTCCTGCGCATCGCGGACACCGGTGTCACCGAAGAGGAGTAAGACACATGGCAGGAAAATACGGCGACTTCTACGCCGCCCAGAAGTGGGGCTTCCCCAAGGCCGTCGCCGCCGAGCACGCGCCGTCCCCGCGGCAGTTCATGCCCGACCACATCCACGACCCCTCCTTCTACGAGAGGAACTGGCACAAGGAGGAGATCGGGGACGGGTTCTACTGGGTCACCACCCCGTCCGGCTACGAGGCGGCCTTCATGCCGACAGGCAGCGGCGTCGTCGTGATCGACGCCCCGCCGCCGCTCGGCGAGAACCTCTTCGCGGCGATCGAGTCGGTCACCGACGAACCCGTCACACATGTCATCTACAGCCACTGGCACTCCGACCACATCGGAGCGGCCTCGATGTTCGGGCCCAAGGTGAAGATCATCGCGCATGACGTCACCCGCGAACTGCTGGCCCGCTTCCCCGACCCGTACCGTCCGCTGCCCACGGACACGTTCACCACCGACGAGACGCTCGAGGTGGGCGGCCGCCGCCTCGAACTGTCCTACAAGGGCGCCGACCACTGCCCGGGCAACATTTACATCTACGCGCCGGAGGAGAAGGTCCTCACCAAGATCGACATCGTGAGTCCCGGCTCGGTGACGTTCATGCACTGTGACGCCTCGGAGAACATCAGCGGGTTCTACCAGGCCCACGACGACATCCTGTCCTACGACTTCAAGGCGCTCGTCGGCGGTCACATCACCCGGTGGGGCACCCGCGAGGACGTGGAGACGGCCCGTGAGTACTGGCACGACATGCTGGCCGCCTCCGACGAGGCGCTGAAGGAGATGAGCACACGGGACGTGCTGGAAGGCTTCCACCAGGGCACCGGCCGGGAGCACCGGCTGGTGGGCGCGGAGAACTTCATCAACTCGATGGTGAACTACATCACCGACAAGGTGCTCTCCAAGACCACGTCCAACGGACAGGCCTGGCCCGAGCGCCTGGCCGGTGCCACCACCTTCACCAAATACCACGCCTTCACGGTCATGGAGTCATCGCGCCTCGAGCGGACCCACCACGGCTACCAGCGCCGCGGCACCGGCGGCGCCTGGTACGTCGTCTGACCCGTCCGCATTCCAGTGGGGCGGCGCGGGCCACGGCCATCGGCCCGCGCCGCCCGCCAACCCACCGGCGGCCCCGGCCGCAGTGACACAGAGGCACGACATGCTGAAGATTCACCACGTGTACGTCGACGGGAAGTTCCGCACCCCGCACGGCACCGAACTGTCCCCCCTGTACAACCCGGCGACCGAGGAGGTCATCGGTGAGGTCCGGCTCGCCGACGAGACCGACGCGCTCGCCGCCATCGCCGCGGCCAAGCGCGCCTTCCCGAGCTTCTCGCGGACCGGAAAGCAGGAGCGCATCGCCATCCTCAACCGGCTGAGCGCCGCGTTCACCGATCGCCTGGACGACCTCAAGGAGGCCATGGCCGAGGAGTACGGCGCCGTGCGCGGCGTCCTCGACGCCCTCGTCCCCAGGGCGTCAGGGATGTTCGACGAGGCCGCAAGGCTCCTTGGGACGTACGAGTTCACCAGGACCAGCGGACCGAACACCATCGTCATGGCACCACTCGGCGTCGCCGCGCTGATCACGCCGTGGAACCTCAACATCGTCTTCCTGGCGCAGAAGATGGCGGCCGCCATCGCCGCCGGCGCCACCGTCGTCGTCAAGCCGAGCGAACTCAGCGCGACGCAGACCCAGGTCGTGACGGAGGCCGTCGACGCGGCGGACGTCCCGCCCGGCGTGATCAACATCGTGACCGGCCGGGGCGAGATCGTCGGTGATGTCCTGACATCACACCCCGACATCGTCAAGGTGGGCTTCACCGGATCGACGGCGGTCGGGCAGCGGATCATGCGCAACGCCGCCGCCACCTTCAAGCGCCTCACCCTCGAACTCGGCGGCAAGAGCCCCAGCATCCTGCTCGACGACGCCGATCTGACGACGGCCGTCCCCGCGGCGCTCGCCTCCGGCTTCCTCAACAACGGACAGACCTGCTTCGCCGGCACGCGGATCCTCGCGCCGCGCAGCAGGCTCGACGACGTGCTCGAAGCCGTCAAGGCCGCCATGCCCGCGTTCAGGGTGGGCGACCCGCGTGACCCCGGCACCGGCGTCGGGCCCGTCGTCTCCCGGCAGCAGTTCGACCGTGTCCACAGCTACATCCGGCTCGGCCTGGAGGAGGGCGCGCGGGTGCTCGTCGGCGGTGCGGGCCGTCCGGAGGGCCTGGAGAGGGGCTGGTTCGTCAAGCCCACCGTCTTCACCGGGGTCACCAACCAGATGCGCATCGCCCGTGAGGAGATCTTCGGCCCCGTGCTCGTCGTCATCCCGTTCGAGGACGACGACGACGCGGTGACCATCGCCAACGACACCCCCTACGGGTTGCAGGCCCATGTCTTCACCCCCGACGTCGAGCGAGCCCACCGCGTCGCCCGGCGGATCGAGGCGGGCACGGTGCTGATCAACCGAATCTTCGCCGACCACGAAGCGCCGTTCGGCGGGATCAAGCAGTCCGGCATCGGCCGCGAGCACCACACCTACGGCCTGGAGGCCTATCTCGAACCCCGCGCGATCACCGCATGACCACAGACGCCACCGGTCGGCACCGGGCAAGGCTGCGCGCCGATTAGGTTTTCCCGCTGTGCCCGTCTGTACGTGTGAGATCGACTCAAGAGAGGGCTGGCACGATGCGGAAACTGATCTTCGCCATGAACCTGAGCCTGGACGGCTACATCGCCGCGCCCGGCGACGACCTCGGCTGGAGCGTACCGAGCGACGAGCTGTTCCAGTGGTGGTCCGACCGGGTGGGCGCGACCGACCTGGCGCTGTACGGGCGGAAGCTGTGGGAGACGATGAGCTCCCACTGGCCGACCGCCGACCAGCGGCCCGGCGCCACACCGGCGGAGGTCGAGTATGCCCGCCGCTGGCGGGACATGCCGAAGGTGGTGTTCTCCTCCACGATCGGCACGGTCGACTGGAACACCCGCCTGGTCACCGGCGACGCGGTCGCCGAGATCGCCCGGCTCAAGGCCGAAGACGGCGGCCCCATGGACATCATCGGCGCCACACTTGCCGCAGCGGCCATGCGGGCCGGGCTGATCGACGAGTACGTGCTGGTCACCGCACCGGTCTTGCTGGGCGGCGGCACGCCGTTCTTCACGGCCCTGGACACGTGGGTGAACCTGAACCTGGTGGAGACGCGGACGTTTCCCGGCGGCGTGATGCTGACCCGATACGAGACGAGACGATGAGCCGTACCTCCTCAGAGTGAAGGACGCCCCGGCGGCAACCCGGCGAGGCGGTGGTGTTCAGCAGGTATGGGTGCTCGGACGTGCCTGGTCACAGCGTCGCGGGCAGGCCCAGCCATGGTTTGTCGCGGGCGTCGAATCCCGTCAGCTCGGTGATCTTCCCGTCCACGATGCGCAGGACCGCGATGGTGTACAGACGGTGTTCCGGGTCGTCGGGGGTGCGGAGGTACAGCGCGGCGGCAGGCATGCGGTTGACCGTCGTGGCGACGCAGCGCCAGTCGTCGTGGCCGCGCTGGAAGAGCCCGCCGGAGACCCAGCCGTCCACCGCGTCCTTGGCCGTGACGATCAGGGTGCTCGGCTCGGCCAGCATCGCGAAGCGCAGGTCATGGCGCAACAGGGCAGCCAGCCCGGTGAGGTCGTTGCGCTCATGGGCGTCCATGTACGCCTTCACCACGCCGCGCTCCTCATCCGACAGCTCGTCCGGGGCGGGGCTCCGCCAGTCGAGGCGGCGGCCCGGCAGTTGCCCGCGCATCGTCACGCGTGCCCGCTGCAGTGCGCTGGTCACCGATGCGACGGTCAGCTCCAGGGCGTCGGCGGCCTTCGACGCCGGCCAGCCCAGGACGTCGCGCACGATGAACACTGCCCGCTGCCGCGGCGGCAGGTGCTGGACGGCGACGATGAAGGCCAGCTCGATCGTCTCCCGCGCCACCACCGATTCCTGCGGGTCCTCCGGGAGCATCCGGTCGGGGTAGGGCTGCAGGTAGCGCACTTCCGAGCCCGCGCCCGGCAGGTCCGCGGGCACGGGTGTGCGGTCGTCGCGCTTGTCCAGGAAGTCGAGGCAGGCGTTGGTCGCGATCCGGTACAACCAGGTCCGCAGCGCCGCGTGGCCCCTGAAGGACGCCCGCTTGTGCCACGCCCGCAGGAACGTCTCCTGCGTCATGTCCTGGGCGTCTTCGTAGTTGGCGAGCATCCGGTAGCAGTGCACCTGCAGCTCACGCCGGTAGCGCTCCGTGAGAAGCACGAACGGTGCCGCGTCGGTCGAGCGGGCCGCCGCGATGAACGCGGCCTCGTCGTCGCCGGGCACTCTGGCGTCGGTCATGGTCGTCAATCCTTCCGCAGGTGGCGAGGGGCCACCAGAACCGACGACGGGGCGGAGCATTCCTGATCGACGACGGATCAATTCGCGGTCGGCCGCGAGGCCGCCCCGGCCGCGGTGATGACACCGTGCACCACCCCGGCGATGCGGTCGGCCACCTGGTCGGGATCGGGTCGTCCGGCGTCCAGCCAGGCGATGACCGCCTCGACGGTGAGCGCCGGAATCAGGTCGGCGGCCCACTCCAGCCACGGGCCCGCGGGGATGACGCGGGCCAGGTTGCGATGGGCGAGCTCGCGGGAGGCGACTGCCATGAAGTTCGTCAGGTCGCGGAACTCGCGCTCGCGCGCGGCGTGGCGAAACAACAAGCGGAACCCGTCAGGATCGGCGCTCGCCGCCTCGACCAGGGCGGGAATCGCGCGGTCGTCGTAGTTGCCGGAGCCGGTGGCCTCGATCAGGCGGGCACAAGACCGGTCGAGCACGGCCCGGTAGAGGTCGGCCTTCGATTCGAAGTGCCGGTAGAGCATGGCCCGGGTCAGTTCCGCCTCGGCGGCGATGTCGTCCAGGCCGGTGTCGGCGAACCCGTTGCGGGCGAACGCGCGGGTGGCCGCGTCGAGGATCTGTTCGCGCCGCTCGGCGCGCCGCAACCGCCGGACCGGGGCCACCTGGTCGACCATTCGGACTCTCCTCTTGTATCCCCCAAAGTGTACAAGTTAGATTCTTATACGACGGAGTATACAAAGGGATGTCTACTTATCGGGAGGTCCCATGTCCACGCTTCCGTTCGAACGGTCAGAAGGCCCGCTGCGCCGCCCTCCTGAGCTGAGCGAACTCCAGAAACAGGGCCCGGTGCACGCGGTGACCACGGCGGTCGGCGACCCCGCCTGGCTCGTCACCGGATACGAGGAAGTCCGCCGCCTACTCGCCGACGATCGGTTCGGCCGGGCCCATCCCGAGCCGGAACGCGCCTCCCGCAGCGGAGAGTCGGCCCTCTTCGGCGGCCCGCTCGGCGACTTCGACACCGAGCAGAGCGACCATCGCCGCATGCGCGCCCTGCTCCAGCCCCACTTCTCCCCCAAGCGCATGCGCGCCCTGCGCCCCCGGATCGAGGAACTCACCACCTCGCTGCTCGACGAGATGGAGGCCGCCGGCTCCCCCGCCGACCTGCACAGCGCGCTGGCCCTGCCGCTGCCGATCGCCGTCATCTGCGAACTTCTCGGCGTGCCCTACGACGACCGCGACCGGTTCCGCGCCTGGAGCCAGGCCGCCGCGGACGTCACCGACCGCACCCGATCCGAACAGGGCCTGGCCGACCTGTTCATGTACGGCCGTGACCTGGTCGCCCGCAAACGCGCCGAAGGCGACCCGGACGCCGACGTGATCTCCTGCCTGGCCGCGACCGAGGGCGTCAGCGACGACGAGGCCGCCATGCTCGGCATGTCATTGTTGTTCGCCGGTCACGAGACCACGGTCACCGCGATCGGCATGGGCACCCTGTGGATGATGTCCACCCCGGGCCAGTGGCAGGCCCTGGCCGCCGACCCCGCGCGCATCGACGCCACGGTGGAGGAGATCCTGCGCGGCTTCGGCCTGGGCGGCGGCGGCCTCGTGCGTTATGCCCGCACCGACCTCGACATGGAAGGCGTCCCGGTACGCGCCGGTGACCTGGTCCTGCTGGACACGGGCGCGGCCAACCACGACCCGGCCGCCTACCCCGAACCGGAGCGCTTCGACCCCGGCAGCGCCGTGGCGCCCCACCTGAGCTTCGGCCACGGCCCGCGCTACTGCATGGGCGCGCCCCTGGCCCGCATCGAGCTGAGCGTGGTCTTCACCCAGCTCGTCACCCGCTTCCCGACCATGCGGCTGGGACGGCCACTGGAAGAGATGACCTTCGACCCGAAGACTCTGACCGGCGGGCTGACCGCCCTGCCGGTCACCTGGTGACCTGACGTTCAGCAGCAGTCGGCGTGCTCTTACTCGAAGGCCGGCACAGAGATGCTGCACCGTCGTTGGAGCGGCCCGCCGAGGTTGCCCGCGTCGGCCTCGACCACGTACACCTCCCAGGATTCGGGCGTAGCAGCAGGAGGTGTCGTTCTCGCGAGGCCGGCCTCGGCGAGTCGCCGGTGGTCAGCGTTGTCCTGGTGGTCCCGACGTTGCGGTGCCGTTATGGCTGTGGTGGCGACGCCCAGGTGAGTCGCGCCAGAGACGTGCTGGCCGGCATGGTGGGGCGGTGAGACCGTGGCGTGCGAGGTCGTCACCTCACGAGAAGCTCATCTCCGCCAGGCCCTTCTCCACCGTCATGTCAGGCGAGTAGCCCAGTTCCCTCCGCGCGGCGGTGATGTCGTAGGAACGGTCGCGGCCGGTGAAGCTCACCAGCCAGTTCGTCAGCGGGGGCGCCGTCTTGCGGCGGAGCAGGCGGGCCGTGCGGTCCATCATCGCGGCCATGGGCGCCGCCATCGCCAGAGGGACGCTGCGGCTCTCGGACAGATCCACGCCGCGGGTCGCCAGCAAGGGGGTGAGGAAGTCCCGGATGGGCATCGGCGTGCCGTCCGTCACGTAGTACACCCCGCGGTGGCGGCCCCGTGTGAGCGCGAGCATCGCGGCGCCCGTCAGGTTTTCGACGTGCACGAAGTCGACGATGTGCTTGCCGTGATCGATCCAGGCGAACCGTCCCGCGTCGGCGACCTTGACCATCTCGTTGATCGTCGTCATTCCGCGACCCCAGATGAACGGCGGGCGGAGCACGACCAGCTCGGTGTTCTCGCTGTGGGCCTTCACCAGTGCACGTTCGGTGGCCAGCTTGACCCGGCTGTAGGCGATGTTCGGCCGGCCTTCCGGCGTCGACTCGTCGACGACGGGACGACGTTGACTGCCCGTGGAGACGGACGCGGCGCTGACGAGCACGAAGCGCCGCACCCCGGCCGCGACGCTCGCGGCGTGCAGGGCGAGGGTCGGCACGTGATTGGCCTGTTCGAAGAGCGAGTCGGGCCCCCAGAACTCCATGTGAGCCGCGACGTGTACGACCGCGTCGGCCTCGCGCAGCGTGTCGAGCCAGACCGGCACCGGGGAACCGGACCGGCCGAGCTCGGCGAGATCGCCGGGAACGGCTTCGGCTCCGGCCGCACGTACCCGCTGAATGCTCGAGCCCGATCTGGCCAGCGCCATGACCTCATGTCCTTCGGCGACGAGCCGATGGACGAGAACGCCGCCGACGAAACCGCTGCCGCCCGTGACGAAGACCTTCATGCTTGCACTCCTCGTGATTGAGGACGCACTTCTTGTGCGCGCTCGATGCCCTGCCGGATGCATAGGCATCAAATAGTTTGATATCGATGCATCGACGTCTATGTAACCTCCCGTACGATGGGGCGTCAAGGGGAGGTGGGCGATGCCGCACGAGAAGAAGAGCGTGACCGCAGCACAGGTCGCCGACGAGTTCAGCCGTACGGCGAAGGTGCTCGTACGACACTTCAACGAGCGTCTGGGCGAGCACGGGGTGTCGACGCCGAGGTCGCGCCTGGTGGTGGAGGTGGCACGTTCACAGCCGGTTCGGCTGACCGAGCTCGCTCTCGCGGTCGGTATCGCCCAGGGGACCGCCTCCACCCTGGTCGACGCGCTCGTCCGTGACGGACTGCTCGAACGCCAGACCAGCGCGGGCGACCGCCGGTCCGTACTCCTACGAGTGACGGCGCAGGGGGCCGCACTGGCCCAGGACTGGACGGCCGGCTATGAACTGGCGGCCGAAGAGTTGTTCAGGCCGCTCACCTCGGAGCAGATGTCGACGCTGGTCGACATATTGCGCACCCTCAGCGCCGACGAGGCGTCGCCTGCCGGCGACTGAAGAAGACATCGAGAGATGGTGCGATCTGCACGGCAGTCTTGGCTGCCGGCCTGATCACCACAAGGGCCGTCTCTGTGGCTACGGGCAGCCGGCACGCACCGTTGTCGCGGACGAGGTCAGGCCGCTGATGTCATCCGGGCCGTGACATTGGCACGGAGATCCGGAACGACGCTTTCGATCGCCACGAGGTGACTGCCGCGGTGAGACCGGGAGCCGCGCCCGGTCTCGTCCCCCTAGATCACGACGACCAGGAACGCCGTCATGCCCAGTGCCGCCGCCACGAAGCCCAACGTGCGCCGGTTGACTCTAGCCTCCTGCCAGGAGCAGCGGACCAGGATGACCGCGATGACCAGCGCGGCGACCAGGTGTGCCCACGAGTTGCCGACGAAGGTCATCAGCAGGCCGAGCGCGAACACGACGGGGCCCTCACGGTAGCGGCCGAGCAGCGCCCAGACGACCGCGACGGCCAGGAGCATCGTGGAGACATTCCCGTGAAGCACTCGTGAGAATAGACCGTCTCTACCGTTGTAATAACTCACCATCGAATATATGGAGTTCAGAGAGCTGTCATAGGCCAAGATCGGTGCGGGCTGCGTCAACGAGTAGATCCCGGTGCCCATGAGAACCAGGAAGAGACACAGGAGCACCTCGCCGGTCAGTTGCCGCGCGCGGTCCACGGTGGCCTACCTCGTGCTCAGTAATCGAATGATCATGCAGCGAATGATTTCATGCGAAGTGCAGGTGTCAGAACGCGTCCACGCGTTGCTTGGGCGCGGAACCACGAAACGGCCTGATGCGCCCATGTGCGGGAGATCCGTCGCGACCGGGCGCTGCTGGTCGGGCGTGCCCACTGCTCGAACTGATCTGGGTCGAGGTCGCTGGGCTCCCCCGCGCCGCAGCCGTGCTGCGAGGAGGCTCCGACCTCGCGACGGAGGCTTGGCGTGCCGGGGGTCAGGTCTGCGCGGACACCTGGATCTGCTCCTGTAGGCGCTACGAGCCAAGGTGCACCGCAGCTTCTCCCGGAGCGTCTGGAATACCCCGCGCTCATAGACGCCGCGCGGATTCGCTGCCGCCTATTGCTGTCGGCCCGGAACGTCAAGCTCCATCAAGACGATCCCCTGCACGGGCGCAATTCTCTCCAGGGGCCTGGCGCTGTTTACCGCTGGTGTTCAAAAGTCGGAGTGGACAATGAACCTCTAGGCGGGAAGGATCCAGCTCCTTACGGAATTCGTGGATGACCTCGCCGTTTGGCCAGCCGCTAGCCGGTCTGGCCCTACGCGGACCGCGATCGACTCATCGTGCAGCACCGACTACGTCACAGGCGGCCGTACTGTGCCGTGTGCGGGTACCAGGGTCTCAGCGGAGCGTCTGTGCTCCGATGACGGACAGCACCTGGAGCTTCTCGTAGCTCTCGCTCCCGGGTGTGGCGGTGTAGACGAGCAGCGAGTGGGCCTGGCCGGGGTCGACCAGTCGCTGGCAGGTCAGCTCCAGGGCGCCGACCTCGGGGTGGTTGAAGTGCTTGACGTCGTGGGGGCGGATCCCGATCTCGTGGTCGTTCCACACGCGCCGGAACTCCTCACTGCAGTCCAGGAGCAGGTCGGCCAGGTCTGCGGCCCGGGAGCCGGGACCGCGGAGGGTGACGAGCTCGCGCAGTCCCGAGGCGTACATCCGGGTGAGGAAAGGATGTTCTTCCGGCGCGTAGATCTGCCGGGCGGCGGGGTCGGTGAACCACCGGTATCCCATGCTGCGGGCGGGCCCGGTGTACTTGGTCGTGTCGCCGGTGAGGGCGACGCCCATCGGGCTCTGCCGCAGGGTCTCGCCGAGTTCGGTGACGATCTCGGCGGGTGTGTCGTTCAGGCGGTCGAGCACCCGCAGGAGGCCGGGGCTGATGTGCTCGGTGGACGCGCCCCTGGCCGGTGGGTTGTGCCCGGCGAGGCGGAACAGGTGGTCGCGTTCGTCGAGCGACATGTGCAGCCCCTGGGCGATCGAGGCGAGCATCATCTGCGACGGCTGAGGGCCGCGTTCCCGCTCCAGGCGGGAGTAGTAGTCGGCCGACATGTGGCACAACAACGCGACCTCCTCGCGCCGGAGCCCGTTGGTCCTGCGCCGGGGGCCGCGCGGCAGGCCGACGTCCTCGGGTTGCAGTGCCTCGCGGCGGTTGCGGAGGAACTCCGCCAGCCCGGTGCGATCGATCACGACGATCCTCCTTCTCGAGTGCTGCCTCGTTTCTAGTGCCTGCGGGCGGAGGTAGCCACGGCCCGCCGATCCCCCCATCTGGAGCGGTGACCTGGCGAGCCTGTGATCGGGAGGTCCTGGATACGCCCGGGCGGTCCCCCGAGGATCGATGCCATGGCCCGAGCCGCGGGATCGGAAAGGCGATCGCGCTGCGGTACGCCTGGTTCGACGCGAGCGTGGTGATCGACTATTCCGCCGACGAGGACAACACGCGGCGCTTTCGAACACCCTTCTCGGGCCACGTCCACGGGGGCGTCTGGGCCACAACATGAAGGAGTAGAGGCGATGCCACGCAAACGAATCGACATCACCATCCCCACCCTGTCCGGAAAGCGCGCCGTCATCACCGGCGCGAGCGACGGAATGGGCCTGAGGATGGCCACGAGCCTGGCGGCGGCCGGTGCGGAGGTGATCATGCCGGTCCGCAACCCGCGTAAGGGCGAGGCCGCGATCGCCGCGATCAGGAGGGCCGTCACGGGCGCGAAGGTCTCGCTGCGCACCCTCGACCTGTCTTCGCTGGAAACGGTCGTGGCCCTGGGCGAGGCTCTGCGCGAGGAGGGCCGTCCGATCCATCTCCTGATCAACAACGCCGGCGTGATGAGCCCGCCGAGCCGGCAGACCACGGCCGACGGGTTCGAGCTGCAGTTCGGCTCCAACCACCTGGGCCACTTCGCTCTGGTCGGCCAGATCCTGCCGCTGCTGCGCGACGGCCACGCCCGCGTGACCTCGCAGATCAGCATCGCCGCCCGTCGCGGCACCATCAACTGGGACGATCTGAACTGGGAACGGGGCTACCACGGGATGCGTGCGTACAGCCAGTCGAAGATCGCGTTCGGGCTGTTCGGCCTGGAACTGGACCGGCGCAGCAAAGCTCACGGATGGGGCATTACCAGCAACCTCTCCCACCCCGGGGTCGCCCCCACCAGCCTCCTGGCCGCCCGCCCCGAGATCGGCCGCGGCCAGGACACGCCCCAGGTCCGCCTGATCCGGACACTCTCGGCCCGCGGCATCCTGCTGGGCACCGTCGAGACGGCCAAACTGCCCGCCCTCTTGGCGGCGACCGGCCCCAGCGCCAAGCCCGGCGCCCTTTACGGCCCCAGCGGGCTCGGCAACCTCGGCGGCCCGCCTGCCGAGCAGCGGCTCTACCCACCGCTGCGCAGTAGCGAGGACGCCGCACGCATCTGGCAGGTCTCTGAGGAGCTGACGAAGACCTCCTTTCCGACCGCCTGACATCCCGCCCCGAGAACCGCGAGCCACAGGAGCATGTTCGAGTCCCCGGCCCATCGCAGCTCCGGCGGCGATGACCTCGTCATTACCGGGGCCAGCCTTGCGACGATCTCCACGCCCGGCTGTTCGTCTGGACGACTTGAGTGTGCCCCCAGGGCATGGTGTTCGCTCTTGAGCGCTGCGACCAGTTCAAGACCGAGAGGACCCCCCATGGACGCACCGGGCTCCGCCGATCCCAGTCCCTTGACGCGAGAACGTTTCCGGCCGGCGGTCGACGACTCCCGGCCGTTCGGCGCGCACCTGCGCATGACGCGGTGGCAGGCGCTCGTGGTCATCGTCGTGCCGTCGCTGGTGATGGTGGTCCTGCAGGTCGTGCTCTACCAGTTCGTCGGCGTCATCGAGGGCAGTGACGATCCGCTGGCGGCCACCTTCACCCCGTTGAAGTTCCTGGCCGTCAACCTGAGCGTGGGCGCGGCGGGCGCGCTGGCGATCGGGCTCCTGGTGTGGCCGGCCAAGGTGCCGTGGCGCAGTCTGATCAGCGCGCCGCGAGCGTTCGACCCCCGCCGCCTGACGGAGTACCTCCTCGGCGCGGCGCTGCTGGTGAGCGCCGGGATCGGGGTCGTGGCTCTGGTCGCCCCCGACGCTCCGGGCTGGACGGCCTTCGGCGTGAGCGCCACGACGATCGTCATGCTGATTCTCATCCTGCTGACCACTCCCCTGCAGGCGGCCGGGGAGGAGTTGATGTTCCGCAGCGCCGTGCTGCCCGCCGCCGCCTCGTGGGTGCGCGCGGTCCGCCCGGCTCTGGTCGTCGGGCTCGTGGTCGCCAGCCTGGCCTTCGCCGTGGCTCCAGAACATCCGGCGGGTGCTGGCCACGCTGTCCGAGCCGGGCGCGGCAGCGGACGTGCCGACCGGGTTCAGCGCAGTCGCGGAGGACCTGCGCGGCAACGACCGCGCACTTCTCATGATCTACGCCCAACTGTTCTCGGACGAGTCGATGGACGCCGTACGGCGGACCCTCGAGGCACGCCCCAACGTCGCACTCGACGAGGAGTTCCGCGACCTCCCCGAAGACGCCGACGACACCACGCGGCAGGCCCTCGCCGAGCAGCTCGCACCGTTCATGGACGACGCGCGCGCCGATCATCCGGTCACGTTGGAACTCAAGGCCTCCGCGCCGCGGCAGGTCCGAGCGGCCAAGGCCGCCGTGGGCCATGCTCTCGAAGCCCTCTACAACCGCGCTCAGATCGATGTGCTGCGCCGGGCACAGATGATCATCGCGGCCGGCCGCGACCCACGCTAGGACGTGTCCTTGTAGATGCGTGGCGTTGGGGCCGGCGCCATGAACAGCGCGATCAGGCCGCGCGGAGGCGGCCTGATCGTTTCGCCGGCCTCTCGTCAGGCCTGTCTGCGGGTGCGCCTCGGGGCTTCCTTCGGCTCGGCGGCCTGCGGTGTCCGCGCCCTTGCCGGCGGTGCCTGCTTCGCGGCCGACCTGTCCGGCTTGGCGGCGCCCTTGGCCCGTGCCGCGATCAGCGTGCCAACCCCGATCGCGGCCGCGATCGGCCATTCGATGACACCGACGGCGGCGAGCGCGCCCAGGCCGCCGTAGTAGACGACCTGCTGCGCCGACGTCGACTTCGCGGCCCGCCGCATGGCGTGGCCTGCCTGCCCCTTGTCCATGTGCGGAAGATGCATGTGCGGCTGGTGCACCTGAAGGCTGACCATCGGCAGGTTGAGCGTGAGCATGTCGTCGTGCTCCTCCTCTGCCACCGAGGTCTTCTCGGCAGTGCCCTTCATGGGCCGGTTCTTGGTTTCGGTGACAGTCATAGCCCCCTCTTTCCCCCTCGATTCACCGTCGCCTCACGACTAACCGCTGCGAGGATCGCCACGTGACCCCGCCTACGGCGTCCCGGCATGTGGCGTTCGGAAACCTCAACTCCGCGTCGTTCCCGCCTGGGCCGGAGGGAAGCATGCGACGTTGACTCTTGAGGTCGTATATGCCGAAATGTCGGGTTCCGATGACCTGGACCGCCCGGCAGGCCTCGAACCGTCGAGCAAGGTGGGAGGCGATGCGCCGGGCCCCCTGTTCGGCGGCGACATCGGGGAGATCGTCCGCACGTCGGGCTCCAGGAGGCCTGGTCAACCCGGTCGCCGACAGTGGCGTCTCGGGCCGCCAAGCGGATTGGGCACTCGCCTGGGACGCCTAAACTCCAGGCCGTCAGGCGACCCTTCTGCTCGAGAGCCAGCCAGCTGACCAAGAGGTCACCGGAAGTTCATCGAACGGACAGAAGCGTGATGCCTATGTCCTTAAAGGTGGACTGTAGTAAGTTTTGCCCCTGGAGGTATCTAATGTCCGGTTTCTTTGGTTCGTTGCTCGCCAAGGCGGCGGTTATCGCGCTCGAGGCGCTCGTCGCCCACCTGGTCCAGGTTGTGATCCAGTCCGTCGCACGGCGGTTCGCCACGCAGCGCGGATTCGCGACCGCCTGAGGCCGCCCCGCCCGCCGTCGGCCGACTCCCGGCAACTCCGACCGTTCGACCGGCTGACCGGCCGCAGACGGGCGGGCCGGAAGTATCCCCGCACGATTCCTGCCGGTCCTCGCCCGGACATGATGTCCACTTCAAGGGCATGGTCATGATTGTGCTAACTGCGGATGATTCGCCGGGTAGAGCGCCTCGTATGCCCTAGCATCAGAGCCTGAATTCTCCCCCCGTACGAAGGTACTGGCGCCTTGGGGGGATCGCAGCATGTACGGGCGGATGCTGGCTTTTGCCACCGGAATGCTGAGCTGCTTGCCGGTTCCCGAACTGGTCCGGGACGAAGCGAAGAAGGCTGAGGCGAGGGTGGAATCCCGGCTCGCCCGCACTTGGCTGCGCAGACGGCGCAGCTGGCAGGCCGGAGCGAACGGCCTGTGCGTCGAAGTACGGGGACTGCACCTGTCCGGCATGGATGCCGCGGCCGAGGCCCTCGAACACGACCTCATGGCCACCGACGGGGTGACGCGGACCGAGGTCAACCGGGCTCTGGGCTACGTGTTCATCGCGGGTGAGGCACTCGACGAAGACACCCTGGTCGAGCTGATCGAGGCGGTGGAGCGCAAGCACGGTCTGGACGGCGCGCCGTACGCCAGCGCGGTGACGCTGCCGGACGTTCCGGCGGTGCTGCTCGGATTCGGGGTACGGCTGGCCGGGCTGGGGGTGTCGGCGGCCGGCCGGCTGGCGGGAGCACGCGGGCTGCCCCCGGCCGTACCGATGCTGGTCACCCTGGCCGATTCCTACCCGTGGCTGCGGAGCGTGGTGGAGCATCGGCTCGGGCAGCCCGCCACCGACGCCCTCTTCGGGATTTCGAGCACGATCGCCAACGCGCTGTCGTTCCGCCCGCTGGGTCAGCTCATCGACACCGTCTACGCCGGTTTGCTGCTGGCCGAGTCCCGTGCCCACAACCACGCCTGGGCCAGGGCTGCCGCCGGCACGTCCACGCACCGGTCCGCGCCGTTCGAGCGGCTCAGCCGGCCGGCGCAGCTTCCGCGGGGGCCGATCGAGCACTACTGCGACCTTGCCATTCCGGGCGCGGTGGGGGCGTACGGGCTGACCGCAATCCTGGCCCGCACTCCGGAGCGTGATCAGGCCTTCCTGGCGGCGGCCGCGCCGAAGGCCGCGCGGCTGGGCCGGGAGGCCTTCGGCGCCGAACTCGGACGGGGCCTGGCCGCCTCGGACGTGCTGGTGTTCGACCCGCGGGCGCTGCGCCGCATGGACCGGATCGACACCGTGGTCATCGACGCCGACGCGCTGCTGACCGGGCGCTGGACGATCCACCACGTCGACGTGACCGGCGAGGCCGGCTCGAACGAGGATCCCGCGGAGGCGCACGCGATCGTCCACGAACTGGTCGATCCGGCCGATCCATGGCGACGGCGCGAGCAGGCGGCCTGGGCCGTCGAGCCGAGCCGCACCGGCGACGGTCCGCTCACGGTCACCCGGGACGGGCGCGCCGTCGCCCAGGTGACCATGATCGCCGAGCTGCATCCCCTGGCCAGGCCGCTGATCGAGGCGGCCGAATCGGCGGGGACCGTCCTGCTGGCCGGCGGGCCCCCGGACGTGAGGGATCGCCTCGGCGTGACCGGCACCGTCGCCGGCGGCAGGCGGCTCGCCGCGGAGGTGCGCGCGCTACAGGCCCAGGGGCATGGCGTGGCGGTCGCGTCCGCCTCCGGCAGAGCGGCGCTGGCCGCCGCGGATCTCGGCGTCGGCATCGGCTCAGCGGAGCGCAAGCGGTGGACCGCCGACGTGAGCTGCGACCTGTCCAGGGCGGTGCTGCTGCTCGGCGCGATCGGCGCGGCACGGCGGAACAGCAGGCGCAGTGCGCAGCTCGCGTTCGCCGGTTCGTCGTGCGCGGCGGTGCTGGCCGTGGCGGCGCCCCGCGGTGTGCGCACCGCCTTCGTGGCGGTCAACCTGGCGGCGGCGATCGCCGCCGGGGCGGGCGTCTGGACGGCCCGGTCGGTGCTCCGCCGTCCCGCGCCGATCCCGCATGACACCACCGCCTGGCACGCCATGCCCGTACGGGCCGTGCTCAACCGGTTGACCACGACCCCCGCCGGGCTGTCCGACGGCGAGGCCGAACGCCGGCGAGTCGTCGCCCCATCCGCCGACGGTCCGCCACGGCTGTTGAGGATGTTCGTCGAGGAACTGGCCAATCCGCTCACTCCGATCCTGGCCGCCGGGGCGGCCGTCTCGGCCCTGGTGGGCTCGGTGGCCGACGCCGGGCTCATCGGCGGCGTGCTCGGGATGAACGCGCTGATCGGCGGTGTGCAGCGGCAGGGCGCCGACCGCGCGCTACACGATCTGCTGACCACCACCGCCATACAGGCACGGCTACGCCGCGCGGGCCACGTACAGGAGACGGCCGCGGACCAGCTGGTCCCCGGCGATGTGATCGAGCTGGCGTCGGGCGACGCCGTGCCGGCCGACTGCCGGCTGATCGAGGCCGACAACCTGGAGGTCGACGAGTCCTCCCTCACCGGCGAGTCGCTGCCGGTGCCCAAGACCGCCCAGCCGGTGGCCGCCGAAGCCGTGGCCGACCGCCATTCCATGGTCTATCAGGGGACGGTCGTCGCGGCCGGATCCGGGGCCGGCGTGGTCGTGGCCACCGGGGCGGCGACCGAGGCCGGACGCAGCGCCCGGACGGCCGCGGACGGCCCGCCGGCCGGGGGCGTGGAAGCCCGGCTGCGCGAGCTCACCCGCGTCATCCTGCCGTTGTCGGTCGGCGCCGGAGGCCTGCTGATCCTGCTGGACCTGCTGCGTGGTCGTCCGGTCGGGGCGTCGCTGGGGAAGGCGGTGAGCCTGGCGGTGGCCGCCGTACCCGAAGGGCTGCCGTTCGTCGCCACGGCGGCCGAGCTGGCGTCCGCGAAACGCCTGTCCACACGCGGGGTGCTCGTGCGCAACCCCGGCACGATCGAGACGCTGGGCCGGGTGGACGTCTTGTGCTTCGACAAGACCGGCACCCTCACCGAGGGACGCATCCGGCTGCGCCGGGTCAGCGACGGGCGGGCCGACGCGTCGATCACCCGGCTCACCCCGGAGCTGCGCCGCGTGCTGGTCACCGCCGTCCGCGCCTGCCCGACGGCCGGTGACGTGCTGCCGCACCCGACCGACCGGGCGGTGGTGGACGGCGCGGCGCGCGCGGGCGTCGGCACCGCCGCCGGCAACGGCGCCTGGCAGCTGGTCGACGAGATGCCGTTCGAGCCCGGACGCGGCTACCACGCCGCCCTCGGCCGGGTGCCCGACGGGCAGCTGCTGAGTGTGAAGGGCGCACCGGAGATCGTGCTGGAGCGGTGTGCACGCCGGCTGATCGACGGCACCGAGATGCCGCTCGACGACAAGACGCGTGCGGAGGTCTACCAGAAGGTGGACCGGCTGGCACGCAAGGGCTACCGGGTGCTCGCGGTCGCCGAGCGGCCCGCCTCCGACCGCCGCGACCTGGACGAGTCGCGCATCGACGGGCTGACCCTGCTCGGAGTGCTCGCCCTGGCCGATCCGGTCCGGGCGACCGCCGCCCTGGGGGTGACCCGCCTGCAGCAGGCCGGGGTCCGGCCCGTCATCATCACCGGCGACCATCCCACCACCGCCGAGGCGATCGCGGCCGAACTCGACATCCTCAACTCCGGGCAGATCGTCACCGGCGCCGAACTCGACGCCATGGACGACCAGGCACTGGCGGAGGCGCTGCCGAAGGTCGCGGTGTTCGCCCGGGTCACCCCCGCCCACAAGGTGCGCATCGTCAAGGCGTTCCGCGACAGCGGCCGGGTGGTGGCGGTCACCGGCGACGGCGCCAACGACGCCCCGGCAATCCGCCTCGCCGACGTGGGCATCGCACTCGGCGCCGAGGCGACCCCGGCCGCCCGCGGCGCGGCCGACGTGGTGGTCACCGACGACCGGATCGAGACCATCACCGACGCGATCGCCGAAGGCCGCGCCATGTGGACCTCGGTACGCGACGCCCTGGCCATCCTGCTCGGCGGGAACCTCGGCGAGGTCGCCTACACCGTCGGCGCCGCCGGCACCCTGGGCGGCGCGGCCGCCCTCAACGCCCGCCAGTTGCTGCTGGTCAACCTGCTCACCGACATGTTGCCCGCGATGGCGGTGGCGGTCCGGCCCCCGGCCGGAACCACGCCCGAGCAGCTGCTCGCCGAGGGTCCCGAGGCGTCCCTGGGCAAGCTGCTGGGCCGCGACATCATGCTCCGCGCGGGCGTCACCGCCGCGGCCGCCACCGCCGCCGCGCTGATCGACGGCATGACCGGCCCACGGTGGAACATCAGCACCGTCGCCCTCGTGGCGCTGGTGTCGGCCCAGCTGATGCAGACGATGGCGGTCAGCCGCGGCGACCGCACCGTCCTGGCGGCGGCCGCCGTCTCGCTGGCCGCCCTCGGGCTGATCGTCTCCATCCCGGGCGTGAGCAACCTGTTCGGCTGCCGCCCGCTCGGCCCCAAGGGATGGACGATCGCCATCGGCTGCGCCGCGGCCGCCACCGCCGTCGGCCTGCTGCTGACGCGCACCGGGCAGAGCGACGCCCCCGGCTGACGATCAGACCCCGGGCCAGGCCGAAGTCTTCGGTGTGGCCCGGGTCATCCACCATGTCGGAGTATGCGGACATCACCTCGGGGGCGAGATCGCGGTTCTGGGGCATCCCGTCTCCTTCGTGCGGCTCGGCCTCACGCTGACGGCGCCCCACGGCCTTGGAAGATCACCAGAGTTGTGACCGTTCGCGACATCGCCAACCGAATTCTGGGGTTCTGTTCCGCTACTGTCTGCTCGAATGATCATGGCGAGATGTGAGCGGAGAGCCCGATGGACGGTGCGCGCCTGCCCGATGATGTCGTGCTGGACATGGTGGTCCGCCACCTGTCAGACGTCACGGGAGACCCCTGGCAGGTCCAGGGGAGGATGGCCAAAGGCCCTGGCACCATTGGCGTCGTGCTCCAGGTGGGGCACACGGATCATCCGGGGCACCTCGACCTCGACTTCGTGCTCAACGTCGACCGGCCGGAGAGCACCACGGTCGCCGACTGCGTCGCGGGGTACGGGGCCACCGCGGAGGAGGCCGTGAACCGCGCCATCCGAATGTGGCTCGACACCACTGGCAGCGCCGTGCTCGAACTGCTCAGGCAGAACGGCACCCTCGCCGCCCACTTTCCCCCCGACGATCCCGAGGGGTTTCCGGGATGGCACACCATCCACGGCGGCATCGTCGGCTGGGGCTCCGGGGCGGATCACATGGCCGGGCAGACCTGGGCCGCGGACAACGTGCTCCTGCCCAGGCTGGCGCCCGTACTGAACGACGGGTTCGAACGCGACCACCTGATCGGCATCAAGGCGATCTTCGGAGGTGGCCACGACGCCGACGGTCTTTTCGAGACCGCCGAGGTCCGCGTCGACGGCGTCCGCCACGAGGCGGCCTCGCGGGTGCTGGCCGGTCTCGGCTGGCCCCGGCCGGCCGACGGGATGTCCTTCGCCCGTACGTTCATGCTGCTCGTGCACCGCGCCGACGCGTGAATCGCGGGAGAGGCCGATGAACGACGTACAGGCCCTCTACCAGCGGCAACTGATCAGCCTCACCTGGTGCCGGGGTCAGACAGCCGACGGGCGTCACCGCGATCATCGGCGCTGTGGACGACCGTGTGGTGATGCTGGACGGGAATGCCGCTGCCGAGACCGCATACGAAGCCGCGAGGACCAGGGCATCCCCTGCGGTGATCATTTTCTATCCCCACAGGTGCCCGCAGGCATTCCGGTCGTTGCCTGAGGCGAATGCGGTGACTCAGCTGTCGTGGTGGCTGTAGGTCGCGAGGATCTGCGCCTCCGACTCACCGCGGTGGTACACGTGGAAATGCAGGTGCCGGGATTCCTGGTAGAGCCCGACGTTCGTGGTGACACATGCCGCGCCGTGCTCCTCCTCCATCTGCGCAGCGACCTGCTGGACCACCGCCATAACCTTGCCGAGCAGTTTTTCGCCCCCGTCTCCAAGGTCGACCAGCGACGGAACGTGCACCTTCGGGACCACCACGACGTGCACCGGATAGGCGGGGTTGGTGTGCTCGAACGCGAGTACCTCCTCGGTTTCCGCCACCACTGTGACCGGCGTGGTGCCCGGAATGGCCTGGTGGCAGTAGAAGTCGGACTCGGCGCTCGAACCAGACGTCACAGCGTGTAGCATCTCACCCTCCATTCAGGGCCGCTACCGGCACGGTCGCTAACATCGCGGCATGGTCGAGCTGGACGTCGAGGTGGCCGAGGGCCGCACGCTGCACGTGTACGACACCGCCCCCGCGGCGAGCGAGCTGCTGCCGGTTCTGTGGCATCACGGCACCCCCAGCCTGGGGGCCCCTCCCGAGCCGCTCTTCGCCGCGGCCAAAAGGCTGGGGTTGCGCTGGGTGTCCTTCGATCGGCCGGGCTACGGCCGGTCCGACGTCGCGCCGGGGCGCACCGTCGCCTCGGTCGCCGCCGACGCGGCGGCCGTCGCGGACGCGCTCGGCATCGGGCGGTTCGCCGTCGTGGGGTACTCCGGCGGCGGGACGTACGCCCTGGGGTGCGCCGCCGTCCTGGGTGACCGTGTCCGGGCGGTGGTGAGCCTGGCCGGCATCGCCCCGTACGGCGCGGACGGGCTGGACTGGTTCGCCGGGATGGTCCCGTCCGGGGTGGCCGCCCTGGGAACGGCGCGGGCGGGCCGCGAGGTGCGGGCGGCGCTGGAGGAGTCGGGTTTCGACTACGACTGCCAGTTCACCGCGGCCGACCTGGCCTTCTTCGAGGGGCCGTGGGGCTGGCTGGGGAAGGTGAGCGAGCCGGCTCTGGCCGCCGGCCCCTACGGTCAGGTCGACGACGACGTCTCCTACACCCAGGCCTGGGGCTGCGACCCCGGCACCGTCAGCGCCCCCGTCCTGCTCCTGCACGGCGCCGCGGACCGGATCATCCCCGCCTCTCACGGGAGGTGGCTGGCGGCCCACTGCCCCACCGCCGAGCTGCGGCTCCGCGCGGACGCCAGCCACTTCACCATCGCCGGCCACGCCGAAGAGGGCCTGGACTGGCTCCGCCGGCAGATCTGAACAGGGAAGATCAACACCAGGTCCGCCGCACCGCGCTCGGTTCTCCGGGAAGGCCCTGGCTGCCGATCAGTGATCTGGTTTCCGGTCGAGGAAGCTCGACAGGAGTCGCTGGAAGTCGGGCGGGTGCTCCAGCGCCGGCACATGCCCGCAGCGGCCGAGCACGTGCAGACGGACGTCCGCCAGGTGTTCGAGCAGGGGCAGGGCCGCCGTCCCGAGCGGGGTGACGCGGTCCTGGGCGCCGTGGACGAGCAGCACGGGCGCGCGGATGCCCGCCAGCGTCCGCGCCGACAGGGTGAGGTCGTCGGCCCAGCGTGCCCTGGGTGGAGGGAACAACGACGCGTAGGCGGCCTCCCCCTCTCGCATCGCGGCCGCACGGGCGGCGACGGCGGCCTCGGTCACGAGCGCCTGGTCGAGGACGAGGCGGCTCAGCATGTCCCGTGCCCCGAGCGGGTCGGCGGGGGCGGCCCAGATCGCGTCGAGGTCGGGGGACAGCCCCGCCCCGGGGGTGCCCATCGTCGACACCGCCACCACATGGGTGACCTGCCGGGGACGCGCGGCCGCCAGCGCCAGCGCCACGGCGCCGCCCATGGAGTGGCCGACCACGGCGTACTCCTCGACGCCGAGCGTGTCCATCAGGGCCGCAGCCTGCTCCGTCCACAACCGGAGCCCGCCCCTGGAGCCGGACGGGATCGGGGTGCGGCCGAATCCGGCCTGGTCAGGGGCCACCACGTGCCAGGACGGCAGCGCCCGCGCGGTCGCCGCCCAGGCTCCGGATCCGGTCGTGCCGGGTCCGGAGCCGTGGAGCATCAGCACCGCGGGGCCGGTGCCGTGCTCCATGACGTGGACGGGGGAGCCGTCGACGGTGACGGTCCGGAGTTCGGTCACTGAGCGCTGACGGCCTTCGAGAAGAGGTCCATCATCGCCCGGCCGAACTGCGGCATGTCCGGCCAGCCGCGGCAGGAGACCAGGTTTCCGTCGATGACGTCGGGGGCGTCGATGACCGTCGCGCCCGCGTTCTCCATGTCGCCGGTGATGGGCGGGAAGCACGCCACCCGGCGGCCCTTCAGCAGCCCGTACACGGCGGGCACCTGCGCGCCGTGGCAGACGAGCGCGATGGGGAGGTCACGCGCGAAGAAGTGCTCGGTGATGCGCCGGACGTCGGGGTCGACCCGGATCCACTCGGGGGCACGGCCGCCGGGGATGATGAGGGCGTCGTAGCGCTCGACGTCGACCTCGGCCCAGGGCACGTCGACCGGCAGCTTGCGGCCGTTCTTCTCCACGTAGGCGTCGGAGTTGGGGTCGAACTCGTGGATGACGAGCTGAATGTCACGGAGCGTCCGCGACGACACGTCAACGTCCCATCCCCCCTCCTGCACGCGGTAGTAGGGATACATGGTGTCGAGCTCCTCGGCGGCGTCGCCGGCTAGAAGCAGCGCTCTGGGCACCTACTTCTCCTCGCATTTGGGACGGGTGAGGTGGATCAGATCCAATCCGATCCGGTTGGGTTAGCATTCCTCGGCTCGGCCCGCCCGTCAAGCCTTTACGGTCATTCCGTCGGCGTCCTTCGCCTCGTCGAACAGCCGCCGGAACCGGTCGCCCGACCGCAGGATGTGACGGCGCATGGCGTAGGCGGCCGCGTCGGGGTCACGGGCGGCGATCGCGGTCAGGACGTCCTCGTGCTCGGCCATGGCCAGGTGGGTGACCTGGGTGTCGTGGACGAGCCGGAACAGGTGCACGTGGGTGTGCAGGCGGGCGAGCGCCTCGCGGATGACCTCGTTCTCCGCGCTCTGGGCGACGAGATCGTGGAAGGCGGCGTCGCGGAGCCCGAAGGCGCCGTAGGCCACGGGCCCGTCGCCCCCCTCGAGCTCGGCCATCTCCTCCAGCATTCGCCGCAGGCCCGCCACTTGTGCGGAGGACGCGCGCTCGGCGGATCTGCGCGCCGCCGCCGGTTCGAGGAGCAACCGGAGTTCGAGCATGTCCTCGAACCGCTGACGGGTGATCTGGGGGGGTATGCGATAGCCGGCGTGGGGCACCCGCACGACCAGGCCCTCGGCCTCCATGCGGTTCAGGGCGTCGCGGATCGGCGTCTGCGAGACCCCCAGCTCACGTGCCAGGACGTCGATCGTGACGCGGGAGCCGGGCTCGATCCGCAGCGACATCAGCTGGCCGAGCAGCGTGTCGTAAACCTCGTCGGCGAGCCGGCCGCGCGATCGGCGCCGCGCGATCGTCGCTTCGTCGTCCATCGTGACCCGAGGTCCTTTCTTGGGTTTTCTTCATCCTGTTGATATCGGTCCAAACATGGCGGGATGTTGACGCCCCAACCCGGATCGTATAGGAAAGGTGGCGGATGTCACCCATCCTTAACCCAGGCGAAACCGCGCACCCCCGCTCCGATTCGATCAGTCGGAGCACCCCTGAGCATGCTCGACGTCCTCCTCGGTCCGCCACCTGACCGAATGAGGACCGATGAACCTCTCGACTGATTGAAAGCCCCATTTCCGTCGCGGCGTACCCGTGACGCCGGTCTGCGGGTCAGCCCCTGCGGCAGCCGGCAACACGCCTGAACAACCCCCCGACTGCTCGGCGAAGTACGCAGCAAGGCTCCAGTGGTCTCCCCCCAGAAAGCAGGCAAGACATGCGGTATCCACGGCGAATAGGACAACTGGCGGCGGCGGCCCTGTTGGTGGCCACGTCCCTGACGGCCTGCGGCGGGGACGACGGCGGGACCGCGGGCGCCCCCAAGGCGCCGGCGGACATCCCAGAGCTCACCAAGGAGCCGTTGACCCTCAGCTTCATCTGGTTCGACTGGCCCCCCGCCAAGGCGCTGGAGGCCTTCGCGAACGCGGAGTACACCAAAGAGCGGTCGAACGTGACCGTCAAGGTCAACGTCGTGCCGAACGCGAACTGGCACGACGCGATGTTCACCCAGTTCGCGGCGCGCAAGACCGACTTCGACATCCCGATCCTGGACTCCCAGCACATCGGCGAGGCCGTGACGAACGGCAACATCCTCGACATCACCGACTTCGTCAAGAAGAACATCGACGTCAACGCCTACAACCCGTACCTGCTGGCAGCCTACGGCCAGTTCCCTCAGGCGGAGACCGGGCAGCGCGACGAGAACGCCAGCCTGTACGGGCTTCCGCTGCTGGGCGACACCTGGACGATGATCTACCGCAAGGACCTGATCGGCGAGACGCCGCCGGCGACCTGGGACGAGATGATCGCGGCCGCCCAGAAGTGCCAGACCGAGAACCCCGGCGTCAGCGGGCTGGCCTTCCACCAGGCCAACGGCTCCGACGCCGCGGCCGTGACCTACAACACGGTCAACGGCGTCTACGGCGGCAACCTCTGGGACTCCAAGGCGCGCAAGATCGAGGGCGTCATCAACGACGCGGCGGGCCAGGAGGCGATGGACGTCCTGGTCAACAAGATGAAGCCGCTGACCGCTGCGGGCTCCGGCAACTGGTTCATCGACGAGGTGAACGCGGCCGTCGCCCAGGGCAAGGCCTGCATCGCGTTCAACTGGATCGCCGCGAGCGGCGGCCTGCTCGACCCGGAGCAGTCGACGCTCGGCAAGACGCGCGAGGAGATCCTCCAGAAGCTGGGCTTCGCCACCCTGCCGAAGCAGAAGACCGACCTCGTGCCGCTCGGCGGCATGGGCATGCACGTCTCGGCCTACTCCTCCCCGGAGAAGCAGGCGGAGGCGCTGAACTTCATGAAGTGGTTCGAGCAGGCCGACATCCAGAAGAAGTGGGCCGCGGCCGGTGGCGTGCCGGCGCGCACGGACGCCCTGTCGTCGCCCGAGTTCCTCAACGCCGGGCCGTTCAACAAGGTGTACGCCGACTCGGTCTCGCGGATGCGGGACATGTGGAACGTGCCTGAATACGCGCGTCTCATCGACATCGAGAACACCAACGTGAACGCGGCTCTCAACGGCGCGAAGGATCCGAAGACCGCGCTGAACGACATCGCCAAGGAGCAGCAGGCCGTACTCGACTCCGCCGGCAAAAAGGGCGGCGGCGGACTGTGAGTGACCCCGTCTCTCTGACGGACCACCCGGTGCAGGAGGCGTCCTCGACGCCGCCTGCACCGGGGCGGTCCCGCCACCTGAGCGATCGCTGGCTCACGGTGGCCTTCATCTCGCCCGCGTTGCTGCTGTTGCTGGCGATGTCGGTCTTCCCGCTGCTGTGGGCGCTGTACCTGTCGTTCACCGACTACTCGGCCACCCGCGGCGGGCCCGCCACCTTCGTCTGGTTCGAGAACTTCACCGCGATCCTGACGTCGGCGCAGGTCCACCTGAGGGCCTTCACGACGCTGCTGTACGTGGTCGGCGCGGTCACCCTGCAGACCGTGCTGGGCTTCTCCATCGCCTATCTGATCTCACGGCGCGTGCGCGGGCGGGGAGTGCTCACCACGCTGTTCCTGGTTCCGATGATGCTCTCGCCGGTCGTGGTCGGCCTGTTCTGGCGGTTCATGCTCGACGCGCAGTTCGGCGTGATCAACAGCATGCTCGGCTCGATCGGCCTGGGGCAGGTGGAGTGGCTCACCAAGCAGAACACGGCGCTGATCTCCCTGATCGTCGTCGACACCTGGCAGTGGACGCCGTTCATCATGCTCATCGCGCTGGCGGGCCTCACCGCGGTTCCCAAGTACCTGTACGAGGCCGCCTCGATCGACCGGGCGTCGGAGTGGTTCCGGTTCCGCACCATCACCCTTCCGCTGGTGTGGCCGCTGCTCCTCATCGCCGTGTTGTTCAGGGCCATCGAGGCCTTCCGGCTGTTCGACCTCGTCTACATCCTCACCAGCGGAGGTCCGGGGGTCTCCACCGAGACGTTGTCGTTCCACGTCTACAAGGTCGCGTTCCTGGGCTTCAACACCGGGACCGCCTCGGCGTACGGGATCCTCATGGTCCTCATCGTCATCGTCCTCGCGCAGCTCTACATGCGCTACCTGAACAAGCTCAAGGAGGACTGATGGCCGTCTCCGTCGACGAGGCCGTGTCGCCAGGTCCTGTCCGAGATCGCCGCCCCCCGCGTCGCCGCTCCGGCGGCCGGGGCCGCGTCGTGATCGAGGTCGCGGTGCTGGCCGTGCTGGCCGCCGTGATGCTCTTCCCGGTGTTGTGGATGATCGAGACGTCCATCAAGGAGAACCGGGACGTCTACGCCATTCCGGCCAAGTTCTTCGACTTCACCGTCACCTTGGACCACTTCAAGGACGTGTTCGTCGCCTCCGGCGGCGGTCCCACGACGTTGTCCGGCTCGTTCCTCAACTCGGTCATCGTCGCCGGGGTCTCCACGGTGCTGGCCACGGTGCTGGGCGTGCCGGCCGCCTGGGCCTACTCGCGCTTCTCCGTGAAGGCCAAGAAGGACCAGCTGTTCTTCATCCTGTCCACCCGGTTCATGCCGCCCGTGGTGGTGGTGATCCCGATCTTCCTCATGTATCGCCAGGTCGGGCTCTTCGACACCAAGCTCGGCCTGATCCTCATCTACACCGCCTTCAACGTCCCGTTCACGATCTGGATGATGAAGGGGTTCGTCGACGAGGTGCCCGCGGAGTACGAGGACGCCGCCATGCTCGACGGCTACACCCGCCTGCAGGCGTTCTGGAAGTTCACCCTTCCCCTGCTCCTGCCCGGCATCGCCGCGACGGCGGTCTTCGCCCTCATCTTCTCGTGGAACGAGTTCGTGTTCGCCATCTTCCTCACCTCCAGCGACGCCGTGCGCACGGCTCCACCCGCCATCGCCGGCCTCATCGGCGGAACCACCGTGGACTGGGGTCTCGTGGCCGCCGCCTCCATCGTGTTCGCCCTGCCGGTGCTCATCTTCTCCTACCTGGTGCGCAAGCACCTCGTCGCCGGTGTGACGCTCGGGGCGGTGCGACGCTGATGGCGGGCATCGAGGTGACCACCCTGCACAAGCGCTACCCGGACGGGACGGTCGCGGTCGAGCACGTGGACCTGTCCATCGGCGACGGCGAGCTCTTCGTGATGCTCGGCCCTTCGGGGTGCGGCAAGACGACCACGCTGCGGGCCATCGCCGGTCTGGAGCGGCAGACGTCGGGCGACATCCACATCGGCGACACGCTGGTCAACGACCTGCCGCCGGCCGAGCGCGACATCGCCATGGTGTTCCAGTTCTACGCGCTCTACCCGCACCTGAGGACCCGCGACAACCTGGCGTTCCCCCTGCGGGCCGAGGGCCTGCCCAAGGCGGAGGTGGAGGAGCGGGTCGCCGAGGCCGCCCGGCTGATGCGGCTCGATGCGCTCCTGGACCGGCGTCCGCACCGGCTGTCCGGCGGTGAGCAGCAGCGCGTCGCGCTCGCCCGCGCCCTGGTGCGGCGACCGCGCGCCTTCCTCATGGACGAACCCCTCACCAACCTGGACGCGGAACTGCGGGCCGACATGCGCACGGAGATCAAGCACCTCCAGGGGGAACTGGGGACGACGATGGTCTACGTCACCCACGACCAGGTCGAGGCGATGTCGCTCGGGCACCGGATCGCCATCCTCAACAAGGGCCGCGTCGAGCAGATCGGCACGCCGCTGGAGGTCTACGACCGTCCGGCGAGTCTCTTCTGCGCCGCGTTCATCGGCTCCCCGCCGATGAACCTGATCGAGGTGGAGCTGGCCGACGGGAAGCTGCGGAGCAAGAGCGGACTGGCCCTCACGCCGCCGCCGAACCTGCCGCTCGACCGTTCGCTGATCGCGGGCGTCCGGCCCGAGGCGCTGGAGGTCACCGAACCGGGGGCCGACGGCACGGTCCCGGGCCGCGTGGTCTCGGCGGAGTGGCTGGGCGACGAAATCATCTACGTGGTCGACCACGGCGGCCAGCGCGACGTACGGGTTCGGATGCCACCGACCGTGCGTTTCGCCGCCGACGCGCCGGTCGGGCTGCGGCACACCGGCGGGCCCCCGCCCGTCTACGACGCGAGCACGGAAGAACTGGTGGCCTGATGGGAACCGTGGCAGTGCACGGGCTGCGCAAGTCCTTCGGTAAGGTCCAGGCCCTGGACGGGGTGACGATGGACGTGCCGGACGGTTCGTTCTTCGTCGTGCTGGGGCCCTCCGGGGCGGGCAAGACGACGACCCTGCGGGCCATCGCCGGCCTGGAGAAGCTCGACGCCGGGTCGGTGCATCTGGACGGCAGGGACGCGACCGGTGACACCCCGGCCGCACGCGACCTCGCCATGGTCTTCCAGAGCTACGCCCTCTACCCGCGGCTCACGGCGTACGAGAACATCGCCTCCCCGCTGCGGGCCCGCCGCTCGTCCTCCAGCGAGATCGCCGCCGCCGTCGAGCGGATGTCGAGCCTGCTGCACATCGAACGTCTGCTGCAGCGCCGTCCCGCGCAGATGTCGGGCGGTGAGATGCAGCGGGTCGCCCTGGCCCGGGCGCTGGTCCGCCGGCCGCGCGCGTTCCTCATGGACGAGCCGCTCACCAACCTCGACCTCAAGCTCCGCGTCGAGATGCGCACCGAGCTCACCCGCATCCACCGCAGCCTCGGCGGGACCTTCGTCTACGTGACCAACGACCAGGTCGAGGCGCTGTCCATGGCCGACTACGTCGCGGTCCTCAAGGAGGGGAAGGTCCAGCAGGTCGGCACGCCGGCCGAGGTGTACGAGCGGCCGGCCAACCAGTGGGTCGCGGGCTTCGTCGGCAGCCCGGCCATCAGCCTGCTCGCCTGCCACGCCGAGGGAGACCGCCTGGTCGGGGCGGACGGCTGGACGCTGCCGCGGCCCCGCTGGACCACGGCCGAAGACGGCCGCCCGCTGCTGCTGGGCCTGCGCTCGGAGGACCTGTCCGTCGAGCGGCGCGGCGACGCGTCGTTGCCCGGCGAGCTCTACGGCCTCGAACCGCTCGGCGACCGGACGCTGGTCGACGTCCGCGTGGGAACGGTGATCCTCAAGGTCAAGGCCCGGCCCACCGTCACCGGCACGCCGGGCGAACGGCTGCAGGTCACGGTCGACCTCGACCGTGCGCACCTGTTCGACGCGGGCACCGGGCTGGCGCTGTCCCAGGCCGGTCGCTGAGCTCACGTTGAACATCACCGAGAACACCCCCAGGAGGGGACACAGTGAGTGACCCGATGAACGTCCTGGCCCCCGAACACCGGCGGCTCCGGATCGGCGACGCCTGGCGCGAGGCCGCAAGCGGAGCCACCTTCGCCGTCGAGGACCCGGCCACCGGCAAGACCATCGCCGAGGTGGCCGACGCCGGCGTCGCCGACGGGCTCGCCGCTCTGGACGCGGCGAGCGAGGCGATGGCGCAGTGGGCGGCGACCCCGCCGCGGAAACGGTCGGAGTTGCTGACCGCGACGTACCGGGCGCTGACCGAGCGGGCCGAGGAGGTCGCCCGGCTGATCACGCTGGAGATGGGCAAGCCGCTGGCCGAGGCCCGGGCGGAGGTGGCCTACGGCGCCGAGTTCTTCCGCTGGTTCGCCGAGGAGGCGGTGCGCGTCGAGGGCCGCTACAACACCGCTCCCAACGGTGGCTACCGCATCCTCACCGTGCCCAAGCCGGTCGGGCCGTGCGTCTTCGTGACGCCCTGGAACTTCCCGCTGGCCATGGGCGCCCGCAAGATCGCCCCGGCGCTGGCGGCGGGCTGCACGACGATCACCAAGCCGGCCGCCCAGACGCCGCTCACCATGCTGTTCCTGGCCCGCATCATGGAGGAGGCCGGGGTTCCCCCGGGCGTCGTCAACGTCGTGACGACCAAACGCTCCGGCGAGGTGGTCTCGGCGCTGCTGGCCGACCGCCGGACCCGCAAGCTCTCCTTCACCGGGTCGACCGAGGTCGGGCGCGTGCTGCTCCGGCAGGCGGCGGACAACGTGCTGCGCACCTCCATGGAACTGGGCGGCAACGCGGCCCTGATCGTGTGCGCCGACGCGGACCTGGACGTCGCGGTCAACGGCGCCATGGTCGCCAAGATGCGCAACATCGGGGAGTCCTGCATCGCGGCCAACCGCATCTACGTCGAGGAGCCGGTGCGCGAGGAGTTCACCGCCCGCTTCGCCAAGCGCATGGCCGCGCTGTCGGTGGGCCACGGCCTGGACGACGGCGTGGAGGTCGGGGCGCTGATCGACGAGGCCTCGGTCGCCAAGATCGACGAACTCGTCGCCGACGCGGTCGATCGCGGCGCCCGCGTCGTGGTGGGCGGCGAGCGTCCCGACGGGCCGGGCCACTTCTACCCGCCCACGGTCCTCGTCGACGTGCCCGACGACGCGCGGATGCTGGAGGAGGAGATCTTCGGCCCGGTGGCGCCGATCATCTCGTTCACCTCCGACGAGGAGGTGCTGGCGAAGGCCAACGACACCGAGCACGGCCTGGTCGGCTACGTCTTCACCCGCGACCTGCAGCGGGCGCTGCGGTTCACCGAGGGGCTGGAGACGGGCATGGTCGGCGTCAACCGCGGTCTCATCTCCGACCCGTCGGCTCCGTTCGGAGGCGTGAAGCAGTCGGGCATCGGCAAGGAGGGGTCGCACGAGGGCATCCTCGAGTACCTCGACGTCACCTACGCGGCGATCGACCTGCCGTGACCGGCGTCCTCATCGCGACGGCCCCCCGGCCCACCACCGCCGACGTTCCAGAGAGGCACCGACATGCTTGAGACCGTCCGCGGACCACGCCAGCTGATGGTGGGCGAAGGGGTCGCGCAGAACATCCCACGCGTGGTGGCCGAGTGCGGCTCGCGCGTCCTCGTCGTGACCGACCGGGTCCTGCTGGGGCAGCCGGGCGTGGCCGAGATCGTGGCCGCCGTGCGGGAGAAGGTCCACGCCGTCGGCGTGTTCGCCGACGCGACTCCGGACGTGCCGCTCGCCGACGTCGCCCTGGCCGTCTCGGCCGCCGCCGAGGTGGACGCGGACGTGATCCTCGCCATCGGCGGCGGCACGGTGATCGACCTCGCCAAGATCGTCGGCGTCATCCGGGTCCACGGCGGGACGCCGCGCGACTTCTACGGCGAGGCGAAGGTGCCGGGGCCGACGATTCCCCTCGTCGCGGTCCCGACGACGTCGGGCACCGGCTCGGAGCTCACGCCCGTATCCGTGCTGACCGACCCGGACCGCGCGCTGAAGGTGGGCGTCTCCAGCGTCCACATCGTGCCCGACTTCGCCATCGTCGACCCCGAGCTCACCTACTCCTGCCCCGCGAGCGTCACCGCCCACTCCGGCATCGACGCGTTCTGCCACGCGGTGGAGAGCTACACCGCGCGACCCCGCCCCCACGGGCCGCGCGACGCGGTGGAGCAGGTCTTCCTCGGCCGCAACCCGATCACCGACCACTACGCGCTCCTGGCCGCCGAGCGCATCGCCCGCAGCCTGCCCCGCGCCGTCAAGAACGGAGGCGACAAGGAGGCGCGCGCGGACATGTCCTACGGGTCGATGCTGGCCGGCATCGCCTTCTCCCACGCCGGCAACGCCGCTCCGCACGCCCTGCAGTACCCCATCGGCGCGGCCACCCACACCCCGCACGGCCTGGGCGTCGGGCTGCTGCTGCCCTACGCGCTGGACGCGGCCAGGGACGCCATCGGCGACCGGCTGGCCGTCCTGGCCCGGGTGTGCGGGCTCGACGTGACCGACGCCTCGGACGACGAGGCCGCGGAGGTGTTCCTCACCTGGCTCGAAGGGCTCCTGGCCGACATCGGCATCCCCGCCACCCTGGCGGACATCGGCGTGGCACGCGCCGACCTCCCGCGCTTCGCGGAGATGGCCAGCGGTGTCACCCGCCTGATCCAGAACCATCCGGGCCCGACCGACACCGCCAGCCTGACGGCGATCCTGGAAGCGGCCTGGACCGGGGACCGGACCCGGCGCGTCCTGACTCCGGGGCAGAGCTGGTGACGGCCCCGCCACGGCCCGCCGCATAGCATCGGCGGATGGACGGGTTTCCCATCATCGAGGTCGCCGACCTGGACCGGGCTCTGGCCTTCTACCGCGACGGCCTGGGCGGCGTGATCGACTACCGGTTCCCGCCGGACGGCGAGACCCGGTACGTCAGCCTCCGCCTGGGTGAGGCCACGCTCGGCCTGGGCGTGGTGCCCGGTCTGGCGCCCGCTCCGTCCCCGGTGCTGCTGTGGTTCTACGTCGACGCCACCACCGCCGACCTGGCCCAACGCGGTTTCACAGTCGTCGAGGAGCCGGTCGACCAGCCGTGGGGCGAGCGGGTCTCCCTGGTGCTCGACCCGTTCGGCATCAGGGTGCGGCTGGGAACGGCCACCGGCCCTTCCTGAACGGGACCGGTGGAGGGGGCCGGACTCGAGCGGCTGGCCGAGCAGCTGCCGGCGGGCCGGTAGGCGCCCGGGTCACCCGGAGCCGGGCACCTCGGCGGCCAGTTCTGCCTGAACGGCCGCGGCCAGGCCCGTCAACCAGGCCAGCGCGTCGAAGGAACCGGTGGGAGAGCCGTCCCGGTTCCACACGGCCACGTCGAGGTCGGTCGGCACCGGGTCGGGCGCCGGAACGGGGTCGGGGGCCAGCCTTTGCCCGCCGCCCCTGGCCGACAGGCGGCGTACGGCGGCCACGAGTTCGGGCGGGTCCTCCGGCAGCAGGCTTGTCGGCAGGCCGAGGCGGCCGGAGATGAGGGTGCGGCGGAAGGTGACGACGTCGGCCGGGCGGCCGTTGATCAGGCGTTCGTCGAAGACGCTCACGGCCAGGGAGGAGTCGAAGCCGAGGCCGCGGCGCCACAGGTGGGTGCCGCCGGTGAGGGCGAAGGCGTCGTCGACCACCACGCTGGTGGCCTCCAGGTGGAGGGCGCGGCCCGGTCCTGTGGCGGGGGTGAAGACCGCCAGGCGGTCGCCCGCGACGGCGCGCAGGGCGTCGAGCGCCTGGCGTACGCCGTGGTCGCGGACGCGCTGCAGTTTCGCGGGGGTGCCGGGCGGGAGCCGGAGCGGCAGGCAGACGAGCACACGCAGGACCGGGTTGGCGCTCACCCGGTCGACGAGGGTCTGCCAGAGGTTGAGCGGGGCGGGGCCGCCCATCCCGCTGGCGTCCAGGGCGGGGCTTTCGAGGTAGACGAAGTCCTGGGCGCCGGCGAAGGCCGCCGCCAGCGCCGTCGCGGTCTCGCGGTAGCCGGTGTGCGCGCCGAACAGGCGGCGGCTGACCGCGCGCAGGACCGAGGCGGACAGCGCGGCGGGTAGTGGCACGCCGCGGGAGGTCAGCCAGGTGTGGACGTCGTCGGCGGTGCCGTCGAACGGGAAGCCGGCCACGTGCATGGCCTCGGTCAGGGCGGGTTCGGCCTCCACGCCGAAACCCACGGTCCGCAGGGTCGCCGCCCACGCGCCGGGGGACGTGGGCGCGGCCGGGACGGGGAGCGCGGCCTCGGCGGCCGAGGCGAGCGTGGCCGTGGTCCCGGCCACGCGTTCGCGGAGGATCTCGAACAGCCCGGTCACGGCGGGGCCGCGCAGCCGCGCGCCGGTGCCGTGGCGTTCGTCGTCGGCGGGCGCGCCGGGGTGCCCGGTCTGGTGGGCGGGCAGTTCGTGGTGCGCGCCGAGCGGGCGTACCGCCGCCACCACGCCGGTGGCGGTGGCGGAGGTGAGCACGGCCGCCGCGACCTCGTCGCGGGCCTGGGTCGGCAGCGGCGCGCCGACCTGGACGAGCCGGGTGAGGCCGGTGCGCAGGATCCGGGTGCCGATCGCCTCGCCGCCGCGCCATCCCTTCCACGCCGGTTCGGTCAGCTGGACCACGTCGCCGCCGGTCAGCGCTGAGGAGACGGTCGCGCCGTTCCACTGGGCCGCCGGGACGGCCACCAGCGCGGGCGGCGTGGTGAGCGCCACCAGCGTCACCCCGGACGGCAGGGCCCCGGCGGGGACGCCGCCGGTGAAGGTCTGCCCGGTCTCGCAGGCGACGACGGGCCCGGTGACGGCGGCCAGGTCGAGGGGCGTGCCGCCGACCGGGGCCGGCCGCTCCAGCCGCACCTCGGGATAGCGGACGGCTCCGGCCGAGGTGACCAGCATGAGGTCCAGCCCCATCCGGTTGTCCGGCGCGACCACCCCGTCGGGCAGCCGGACCACCGCCCGGACGACCCCGGAGGCGTCTACCAGCCCGCCGCCGCCCGCGCTGCGCCGGTGCACCCCCTCCACCATGTCGAGGTACTGCGGCCACACCCGCAACCAGGCCCCGGCCAGCGCCGGATCGACGGAGGTCTGCACGAGCACCCGCTGCCCGGCGACGGTTCCGCCCTCGTCGCTGCCGCCGCCGGTCAGCGCGGTCATGGTGACCGGATTGGGGAGCGTGGCCGGAGCCGGGCCGGTGGGCAGGGCGGGCGCGGTCAGCGCGCCGGCGGCCCGGTCGAGGACCGGCGCGACGAGGGTCGCCGCCCCGGCGCCCAGCACGGCGACCAGTTCGGCCATGGCCGCTTCGGCGGTGGCGAGCAGCACGCCGGGTTCGGCCCGGTCGACGAGGGTGCGGGTGGAGGCCCGCTTCTGGGCGGCGGCCCGGCGCTGCGCCTCCTCCTCCGCCCCGGCCGGGGCGATCCGGGGTTGCCCGGTCAGGTGCCGTTCGACGTCCAGGAGCGCCACGCGGACGAAGTCGCGGGTGACCCCGCCGACCGGGCCGTCCGGCCACAGGCCGACGGACTGCCCGTAGGTCCCGCCGGGCAGGGCGGCCAGCAGGGGCAGGGGCGCGGCGTCGGCGCTCCCGCCGGTCAGGGTGAACGTGGCGGCGGCGCTTTCGGTGCCGCGTACCCGGACCGGGCCGGTGCCCGTCACGTTGGCCGTGGTCAGCCGGGACAGCACCGCCTCGTCGGCGGGCGCGTCGGCCGGGCCGGTGAGCTGGACGGTGAGCTGCGCGGTGGTGGTGGCGACGCGGGTGGCCGCACCGGGGGCGAACAGGTTGGAGAAGGTCGTGGTCAGCCGGGTCCACCAGGCGGCCACCGCGCCGGCGTCGATCGAGCGGCCCCGGTCGTCGAAGGCGTAGAGGGTCGCGGTCGCGCCGCTGGGGAAGACGAGCAGCTTCTGCGTGTGCCGCTTGAGGTCGGTCATGGGGTCGCCCGCGTTGCCCAGGACGCCGCCGGTGACGCTCAGCCCGACGTGCGCGGCCTCCTCGCCCGGCGAGGACAACACCGGGATCGGCGGGTCGATCAGCGGCTTCAGCGCCGCGAGCGTGGTCACGGTGGCGGGCAGCTGCAGCGCGAACGTGCGGACCGGCGCGCGGGTCGGCGACCCGGGCGCCGCCGTGGAGCCGTCGGCGGCGGGGAGGTCGGTGAGCAGGGCGGTCAGGCGCTGCTCGACCTCCGGCAGCAGGCGCAGCACGGCGACGACCCGTCCGGTGGTGAAGGGCGGCGTCCCGGCCGGTCCCCGCAGCGCGGCCAGGATCGGCGGCAGCGGGCCGGTGGCCACGGCCAGCGACAGCAGCCCGGTCGCGGGGGCCAGCCAGTCGGTCCCGGCCGGGATCGTCACCGGCACGCCCAGGTCGAATGGCCAACGGGCTGACCTCCAGTTTCGGCGGCGGCTTCACCTACGTCACCTCCACGGCCTACTCCCCGACCGCTCTCCTCACCGAACGCCAATACGGTTCGGCCGGGAAGGTCCGCCGCAACTACACCTGGAACACCGCCACCGGCTGGCTCGACCGGGTCACGACCACCAACAAGGCCGACACCGCCACACCGCAGAACGTCCACGACGACCAGTTCTTCTACAACACCGGCGGGGACATCACCCGCGTGCTGGACGCGGCCTCAGCGGTGCCCGGCCAGACCAGCGGCCAGTCCGAATGCTTCGGCTACGACGGCCTCCACCGGCTCACCAGCGCCTACACCACCACCGGCGCCACCTGCAGCACGACCTTCGACGGGCTGGGCGTCGACCCCTACAACCAGGCCTGGACCTACGACCCGGTCGGCAACATCACCAGCGTCACCAACCAGGGTCAGAACTCCACCTACACCTACCCCGGCGCCGGGCCGACCGCCACCCGGCCCAACGCCCTGACCAGCCTCACCACACCGCAAGGCCCCAACACCTACGTCTACGACAACGCCGGGCAGCTGACCGCCCGCACCGTCGCTGGGAAGGACGGCACTTTCAGCTGGAACCGGCTCGGTCAGCTGGAGAAGGCCACCATCGACGGCGATGACACCACGATGGTGTACGGCGCCGACGGGGAACGTCTCATCCGCCGCGACCCTGACGGCACCGCGACTCTGTACATCGGATCGATGGAACTGTCCGTCAGCGGTGGCACCGTCACCGGCAAGCGCTACTACGCCACCTCCGATGGCGAAATGGTCGCGATACGCACCACAGGCACCGGCCTCACCTGGATGCTGTCTGGCCTGCACGGCTCTTCGCAGCTCGCCATCAACGACGCCACTAGCCAGGTCTCCCGTCAGCGCTACCTTCCCTACGGACAGCGCCGCGGAGCAGACAACCTCCCCGGCACCGACCGCGGCTTCCTGGGAAAGATCGAAGACGACTCCACCGGCCTGGACTATCTCTCCGCCCGCTACTACGACCCCACCATCGGCAAGTTCATCTCCACCGATCCTCTCCTCGGATCGACGACCGCACCGCAGAGCTTTAACCCCTACAGCTACGCGGTCAACAACCCCATCGGTAACGCAGACCCGACTGGCCTCTGCTCCCCGGACTACTGCCCGCAGCGGGCCGGGAACCTGGACCGGCTCGCCGACAAGACCAAAGACAAAAAGCTCAAAAAGAAAGCCGCAGCGGTCAATAAGCGGGACTCGAAGAGATACCAGCAGCACTACCAGCAAAGAGACAACAACTGGGTTAAACGAGGCAAGGATCCTGCCGCCAAAAGGCCGATAAAGAGACTCTCGACGAATACAAGAAAAAGAATGAGAGCGCAGATAAATGTAAGCACTGCGACCGTGGGCATGTTGTCGAAAACGATGACCTTTTGGAATTAGCTAGCTTCCTGCCTCCCGTGCGGGGGATCAAATTAGCAGTGGGCGCAGCCACAGGTCTCAAAGTTGGCGGGAGCCTGATCGGGAAGGACGCCGCCGAGCACATTCTTAAGGGTCACGCTTATCCAGGACTTCCTGGGAAGACGGTGTTTCCCAAGGAATGGAGCAACGACGACATCCTTGATGCTGTAGCAGACGTAGCCACAAGCCCGAAGAGCAGTCGGGTGTGGAAGACGGGCTCTCCCAACTATGCTGATAAGACTCACAAGACGTGCAAGGGCGAGCCCGCCGTTCAAGCGATCACTGGCGAGGTCCGCGGGGTTACCATCGAGGTTCGCTATCAGCCGCTGGACGATAAAATCCTCACGGCCTTCCCGAAGTAGAGGAGCTGGGCAAGTGGAGCGGTATCAGTACCTGCGAGCCCTTATAACACAACTTCTCGATGAATCTCCACTCACTTCGGAAGAAGTCATCGCCGATGTGCGCCATCTCATGAACGTAGGTGAAGAGGAGCTGGCCTTCGACACGATGTGCTCATGGATCTACGAGGATGAACTTTCCATTTCCTCGAATTACTACGAGCGCCTGGTGTCTGCCGCTCAAGAATTGGGCACGCCAAAATCGGTAGAAAAATTGGATGAACTTATCGAGACATAGCAGCCCAGTCGAACTCGGCAATCATAGACCGATGAGGCCAATAGGTTAAATGGCCACCGCGGTAATCATATGCGCTTTGCAAGCCAGGTGAATACCGCGGTGGCCCTGCCGGTGGGAGTACCGGCAATTGCGACTCCTGTACTTACCCAACAAAGTGCCTAGCACGTAAGGCCCTGATAAAGCTAAACGAACTCCCGTAGCGAACTCATGCGCCCATCCCCCAGCCGGCTGCGCCCCATCCAGGTCGACCTCGCCGACGCGCCCCCGAGGGGCCCAAGCGTCTACGCAGTTCAGGGACGGGCTCGTTGGATTCTCGGCGATTGCTACCCGGACTCTCTGGAGCTCGTCACCGTCGAAGCGCCTCCATACCGCGAGCCGAAACCTCATTATGTTGGCACGATTTCTTCCATAATGACCGAATTGCGAGAGTGCTCTCACGAACCGGCCGCAGGCCCGGACGCGGGCCCGTCGTCCGCCACCAGATGCGCCGCCTCCTTCTCGGTAACTTCCAACCGCCACCCCGCCGGCCACTCCGGGGGCCGGCCAAAACTCGCCCCATCGAACCGGGCGGCCTGGTGAAAGTCACCCCGGCGAACCGGGCGTTCCCGGTGAAGGTCGCCCCGTCGAACCGAGCCTCCCCGGTGAGGGTCGCCCCGTCGAACCAGGCGTCTCCGGTGAAGGTCGCCTCGCGGAAGTAGGCGTCTCGGGTGAAGGTCGCCCTGTAGAACGAGGCGTCTCCAGTGAAGGTCGCTTCGTCGAACCGGGCTCCGCTACCGGCTGGCCGAATGGTTCGACGAGCACGGCTTGCGCGAGGGACTCCAGCTCCCCAGCGCGGCCGCCGCGACCCGGACCGTGACGCTGCGGGCCGAACAGGACGGGGTCCCCGTAGCTTCGGCCGAAAATCCAACAGATACGCCTCTGACCTGCATTGATTCGCAGAGCTCAGGTCTGGCCCACCAGCCCGAGGCCTCTGCATAAGGGCAGGTCAGAGGCGTATCGTTTGGATCCTGTGCCATTACTACCGGGACCCCTCTTCGTCTCCGTGCCTATGTGCAGACGCGCGCGAGACGAAGACGAAGACAACCGCTGAGACGATCACCAAGCGTCACCAAATGAAGGAAGCGACTCAGCCACCAGGAGAACGATTCCCTGAGAATCACTGACAGCTCAAGATCATTTAGAGTGCTAAGGTATCGTCACTTCGTCGCGATACGTATCCGGATGAACACCCGTTGCGGGTGTCCCGTCCGGGCGAACCTTGCACCTTCCGGACTTACCTTGCACCTGATCTTGCGACGTACGGATGCACCTTGCATTCGCCAGAGGCGACCGGAGTACTGGCGGCTCCCAGGGGGCGCCCATTGGCCGCAGACGATCTGTCTGCAAAATAGGGCCATGCCGATCCGTCCGGAGGATGCCGCCGTCGCCTTGCGCCTCTCCGCTGATGATGGCCGCCCGCTCTGGCTCTGCTTCGAGCCGTGGGGCAACGAGTACACGATCGAGCCAGGCATCAACGCGGTGGTCTGTTTCCCCACCGCCGAGATCGAGATGACGCATGTCGGGAGCGGCATTGTCTTCTTCACCATGGGCATCCACCCGGATGTCTGGGGCGCGAACGGCGAGGAACTCCTGATCTGGAGTGACGATATGCCGCCTACTCCCGATACTCCGAACGCGGAGGCGATCGCACGACTCGCGATGTCTTCAGTGCCGTCCCATCCGCCGAAGCCGGTCAGCCGATGGTGGCACCGGGGCCGATAGAGCCCCCGCTCTTGCCTCCGGAAGATGCAAGTTAAGTCCGAACGAGATCGGCGGTCGGCGTATTGACCTACTTTGCAACTCGCAGCTCAGCGCGATGGACGGTTGCAGGGTTCGGCCGGACGGGACAGCGGGTGCGGTTCAATACGGTCGACGGGCAACGCCAGCACCGGCTCACGGCGCTTCAGACGCGACCTGGCGGACGGGCTGAGCGACGGCCAGGCGCGGTCCCCCGGGGTTCCCAACGGTCTCCAGCGCGCACGTCGGACAGTAAGTCCGCCTTACCCACTATCTTGCTCCGGCCCTCGAGACCGTCTGGTATTCGCATCGGATGCGAACACGACACCCTTGATGTGCGCCCCCTACCTGGGCATATGGAACGCGGGTCCGGCGCAGGGCGGACGCACCGAAGGACGCGCGGGAGCCTGACCAGGCTGCTTCGTTGGATTCGCGTCCGATGCGAATTTCTCGCGTCAGGCGGGAACCTGTCCTGCGTCATCGGCCGACACGAGAGCCACCCACGGGAGCATGCCAGCCGGGCCCGCCTGATCCGGCCGGCCCCCAAGCACGTCGTTGACCAACTCCAGAACGACACCAATCCGCGCGGACTCCAGACGCGCACCCCGCACGGTGATCATGAGCAGCGGAAACATCGTCTGCCGAAAGGTCGCCGTCATGCGTTCACTGATCACGGCCGGGGTGTTCGCCCTCGCCGCCGGACTGTCCGCCACCCCCGCCGCCCCTGCCACCGCCGAAGCTGAGGCCACCATCACCTGCCACGGCGGAAGCTTCAACGCGAGCCTGAACCCCGGCGTCACCTTCAAGAGGGCGACCTCTCAGATCACGGGCAACGGCGACCTGGGCGTCTGCTCCTCCGAGCCGAACAAGAAGATCACCGGCGGCGTGTTCCGGATCGTGGCCTCCGGCACGGGTAACTGCCCCAGCCCGCTGACCGCAGGTTACGGAAGACTCCAGATCGCCTGGAACGACGGCACCACGACCGAGGCACCCCAGGCCTCCATCCGCCTTGAGGCCACCAGGTTCTCCATCGAAGCCGGCAACATGCGCCTGTCAGGACGGGCGACCACTTCGCCGATCGAACTCGCCACGAAGTGCGTCACCTCCGGTCTCACCTCCTACACCGGCGCCGTCGACATCTTCACGCTCGGGGCAAACTGACCCCTCATGCTGGCGGGTAGGCGGGCCTTGCCCGCCTGGAGCCCAGATCTGGCGCCGATGATTTCGCGGAAATCGCCGAACGCAGCAGGCCCCCGCACCCGGGGGGACCTGCTGGCGAGGAAAGCGAATACGACACAGTCGAATACGTCACGTTGCCAGTCATGCCTTTCGTCGTACACCGCGGCGGCCGCCGGCGCGCGACGAATCGCCCCGACGCGAAGAGGTCGCCGACGGCGGGGGACGGTGCTACTCGCCCTCGCGCCGGTGGCGGTGGGCGTCTTGGTACGTGAGTAAGCGCGTACTGATTGACGTACGTTCACGTACAAGATCACCAGTACCGGGGCGGTTCCGGGCAGGATGGGCGCGGGCCCACGGGGCCTCATTTCCGGGCCCATTTCTGTAAGCGGCCCACCGACCGTGAACGGGAGCGCGTCATGATCTGTCTGCTAATCGAGGTCGACGGCCGCTCGCGCGAGATCGACCTCCCGGCCGACCCGGCCGAACGCGCCGCGATGCTCAGCGCGCTGACCGGTGCTGAGCGGGCGATGCGGTGGCCATCGACCGGGGTCTGGATCTGTGGGCGGGCACCGGGTCGGCCGGCCCGCCCGGGTCGATCTCCCGGGCGGTCAACGCGGCGGCCTCGGCGCTGGCCGCTGACCTGAGCGGGGATCCGTGGCAGACCTTCCACGGGCCGGTGGTGATCTGCGGGGTGGAACTGGGCGAGTCGGGCGAGGAACACGCCGTGGGCCTGGCCGGTGAGCGGCTGGTGGCACTGCGCCGGCGGATCGGGCGCCACCGCGCGGAATGACCCTCGGGCCTAGGGGTGTCGGTAAGAGTCGTGCAACCAGGTACAGGGGATTGAGTTCGCCTGCTGATCCGCGACGCACACTCACACTCCTTCAGACGCACGCGCGTCGGAGATCGGTCACCGGTGACACACTCCGCCAACGAGCGCGGCGCGGCCAGCGCCATGTGGTGACCGCCTTCCACGCTCGCCGTCACTAACGGGAGCACCGCCCGTAGATGACTCAGTCGCGCAGTCGTTGAGACAAGGATCTTCATTTAGCCTCCCGAAATCCGCCCATCACAAAGTCATGACGGACGTCGGCGGAAAAGGTTCATGCCTCGACCGCGCCACGTTCCGATTCACGCATTGGGAGATCAATCTGGCGGTGTTCGACACTGGCGCTGGGTGCTTTGCCCAGGATGATCGGCAGCCGGACTACCGACGAATGAGTTCGGGAGCTTCCGAGCCCTCCGCGCCCAGCAGCTCGCGGGCGTCGGCCCGGGCGGCGTCGCTCCACGGGGCGGGGCGCATCGTCGCAGGGTCGATCCGGACGTTCGTGCGCGTGCCCTCGGCGAACACCGTTGTACCGTCGCCGTCGACAAACCGGAAGCCGTACTGAACGCTCGTGGTTCCCAGGTGACGCACCCAGAGCCAGAGGAAGATCTCCCCCACCTCGGTGACGGGATGGTGGTAGGTAAGGGTCAGGGCACGCACCACGTTCAGCCCGTCGCCCACGTCGGCGGAGGCGCTGACGGCGTACCCCTTGGACCGCCAGTAAGCGTCGATACCACGGTCAAGGAGGGTCGCGAAGCGCGCGTGGTGCAACATCCCGAGCGCGTCGGGTCATCGAAATAGACCTGCACCGGGGCGACGTGACCAAAAGTCACCGCCCTCTTGTCGAACGTCATGTCTCTCCTCAACAAACAAGATCAAGATTAGTTCTGGACGCACCTGACGCGTCTAAAACAGCAGTGACAGCGCGCCGCCTCGAGCACGACGCCCGCGAGCAGCATCAGCGACCTGAAATCGCTCGGCAGGTTCTTCATCGCGGCGGCCTGTGGGACGCCTCGACGAGGCCCGCATGCCCTGCACCTCCTGCGTCGGCGGATGGACGCCCGGCTTCCCGTCGAAGAGAGTGACGCGGGCATCGTCCGTGAAGATGTGTGCCTGCTGGACAAGGTCCCGACGGTGCGCGTCAGGCGCGTAGGCGTCGACGAGGTCGCGCAGCATCTGCCGATCGCCTGCCGGACTCACGCCGGCTTTTCCGACCCCGGTGCCGGGTCGAGCATCGTGTACAGGTGGGTGATCCGGCCGTTCTCCACGATCGAGATGTCCGCGCCGGTCGCCACCGGCGGCACGCCCTCCGGGCCGAAGGCCCAGGCCAGGTACGTGAGGTTGTCGACGATCCGGACTTCACCGACCGGACGGAACACGAACCCGGGTGCTTCATCCAGCAGGCGTTGGGCCTTGCTGTCGAGCGCGTCCCAGCCGACGACGACCTCCTCCGGATCGGCGAAGGTCACATTCTCGGCGTAGACCTCCCGAATCACCGTGGCACGCGTTTCGGGATCGCGTTCGCCGAAGACGTTCAGCAGATTCTTGTGAGCGAGGTCAGCGGCGTGGTGCGCCATAGTGAAGGCTCCTTGATTCATGGTGAGGCTTTCTCATGGCCGGCGGCGGTGGCGGATTTGGCCGCCGCCTGTTCGGCGCTGATCGTCCGGCAGCGCTATGAGCGAAGCCGCGTCGACCAGACGTTATTCGGCGTACGCGCCGGGGTGAAAGAAGTAGCCCGCCCCGTCGCTGGCCGCGAAGCCGAGCACCGCCACGGCGGGAATCCGACGTCGCCGCGGCGGACGATGGCGTCGAAAAGTTGACGCTGATGGCCTGCTGCCGTAGCAGCACCTGGCGCCGCGTCCGGGCTCGCCCACCTCGGCCTATTCGACGCGCAGGACCGACGGGCCGCCGTGCTCGTGGATGCGGATGACGACGGTCAGGCGGACTGGCCCCCATCCACGTTGAGGGTGGCCCCGGTGAGGTAGGACCGTCCGGTCCGACCAGAAACGCGACGGCGCCGGCGATCTCCTCGGGCCGCCCGTAGCGGCCGAGCGAGGTCAAGCTCGTCATCGCCTCGGCCGCCGGTCCCGATTCCGGGTTCATCTCGGTGTCGATGGCGCCGGGCTGCACGACGTTGACAGTGATGTTGCGGGCGCCCAGATCCCGGGACCAGCCACGGGTGTAGGCCGCCACCGCCGCCTTGGACGCCACATAGTCCGCCCCACCGGCAAAGCGCATGGACGTGGCCCCGGTGCTACCGATCGACACGATCCGGCCGCCGTCGGCCATGTCCGCTGGCGTCAGCGTGAAGAACCGGAATAGCTCCTCCCGGCCGATTTCGGGGAATCTCCGCAGGGCTTCCAGTTCCAGTTCCACGAACACTTGCGTCGCCAACCGGCCACCTCCTGCCAGAGGACGAAGATCGTCAGCTCAGGAGCCTATCGGGCTATATCCGCCCGATTTTCGGCGAGTTCTACGGCGACCCCAGGACCAGGCCCGCCAGGAGCGCCAAGCCGCCGCCTCGCGGCGGGTGGATACCACCGGCCCGGCCATGCGCGCCCGCACGATGCTGGCCGCCAGCAGCCCCGAGGCCGCCCGAGCGATGGCCCGCCGACAGCTGGCGGCGGGCCGCCCCGCCGTCATTGGCCCCGGCTCGGACACCGCCCCGACTGCTGGCCTGCATGGTGGCCAGGTCGGATCGCGTTCCGTCGCGTCGGCTGATGCCGAGGCCCTCGCGACGAAACCCACCCTGCGGCTGGTCGAGAGCGAGGACGTCTTCCGCCGCCAGGTCGTCGACCGCCACGCGCTGCCGACCACCCGCTGGGCCAGCGAGCCGGAACGGGACTACGCCCCCGACGACCCGGACACCGTGGCCGCAGAGCTGGCCTGGCTCATCTCCGTGACCCGCCCGACCACCCCCGACGACGCTCCGGACGGTGCCTGATGACCACTCCGACCACCCCGGCCGCCCCCGTCAACGGCGGGTGCCACCGGAATACAGCAGAAATGGGCCGCTGGTTGAGACCAGGCTAGGACGGGCTCATGTTGTCCACGCGGGTGCTCGGCGTCATGCTGTCTGACATGAGGAGGCGGGCGCCTGCGCCCCGGACGGTGTCCCGGGTGACATGGGCCACGGCGCCCATCGTCGTCGGACTGGTGGCGAATCTGGCGACCGGTACCGTCGAGGTGACGGCCTGGTGGTGGGCGCCGTTGATGTGGACGCTGACCGTCCTCCTCGGTGCGGTCACGGTTGTGAGCCAGCTCCGCCACTCACCGGTACAGCTGGTCGATCGTGCCGCCCTGATCACGTCCGCGGCAGCGGGACTCGCGAGCAAGGTGCGGCCCCAATGGGAGCACGAGGTGGCGCTGCGCCGGGTCCGCCGTCAGGTGCCGCTACGGGTGTGGTGGTCGTCGACCGGGCGGCCGATTGCGACCGCGCGCGAGTTCGTGCTGGACGAGCCCGGGACGACCTGGCAGGACATGCCGCTGGAAGGCGATGTGGAAGGCATCGTCGCCAGGTTCCTGGAACTGCCGCACCGGCAGCTCGTGGTCATCGGTGCAGCGGGTGCGGGCAAGAGCGTGCTGGCCATACTGCTGACGCTGGGGCTGATCGAGCATCGTGCAACCAGTGAGCCAGTCCCCGTCCTACTGCAGATCGGAGGCTGGAATCCGGAACGTGAACATATAGCGGCGTTTCTCGCACGACGGCTGGCTGGCGAATACCCCCACTTGGCCGAGCCCGCAGGCGAGAACCGGAACCTGGCTCAGGCACTGATAGCCGAGCGCCTGGTGCTAGCCGTCCTGGACGGCCTGGACGAGTTACCCGCCGAACACCGCGCGGCGGCGGTGGAAATGCTGCACGACTACGCCTCGGCCGGAAACCCTCTGGTGGTGACCTGCCGGATCGTGGAATACGAAAACGCCGTGTCTGCCAGTGACACGTTCCTGGCCCGTGCCGCCGTGGTGGAGATCGAACCGGTCGGCGTGGACCAGGTGATCGCCTTCCTGTCACAGTCGCCTCCCGCTCCCGAACGCTGGGAGCCGGTATTCATGCACCTGCGCCGCCACCGTGACGGGCCTCTCGCCTCCGTGCTGTCCACCCCGTTGATGGTGTCGCTGGCCCGCACCGCCTACGGCACGACGGCGGCGCAACCCGCCGATCTGCTCGGCCACGTCGATCGTGACGCCATCGCCTCCATCCTCATCGGCACCTACCTCACCAGCGTCTACGAAACCGGCCGACCGACGCCGCCCGACGGCAGAAAGCGCCGCGCGTACGCGCCGGTGCAGGCCACGCGCTGGTTGACTTGCTTGGCGCATCACCTCCACGAGAGCTACGCACCCAACCTGAGGTGGTGGCATCTTCCCGTCGAGCTGATGGCGGCTCGCCCCCAGCGCACGCGTTCCCTCGCAGCACTCGGCATCACCGCGACCGGCGCCGCCATTCTCGGCATGACGGCCGGTCTGCTCGTCGGCCCCCTTCCGGGCTTGGCAGCCGCGGCCCTGGCTGCGGTGATCCTCACCATCGCCAGACGAGATCCTTTCGGTGAAGAGTTGTTCATCCCTACTTCGGCGCTGGATCGGGAGCTGCCGCCCTGCCAGGCGCTTACCCCCCGGATCGCGTTCACTGTTGGCGTGGGCGTCGGTCTTGTCAGCGTGGACCTGCTTGCCGGGATCGCCGGGGGTGCCGTCGCCTGGCTCGCCACCCGGATGATGCCGCTGCCGATCGTCGCCCGCCCCCGCGAGCCCACTCCCGAGGCCGCCTTTCGGGCCAACCACCGCACCGCGCTGATCGCCGCCCTTCGGTACAGCCCGGTCAACGCGCTCACCTTCGCCGCTGCGGCCTTTCTCCTGCCCGGTGGCCCCGACCCCGCTACCACGGCCGCCTGCGCCATGGTCGCCTACGGAGCCGCGGCCGCCGTCCTGGCCGGCGGGTGGGCCTGGATCTGGTTCCGCACCGCCCATCTCCTCCTCGCCGTCCAGGGCTGGCTACCCCTGCGTCTCGGGGTCTTCTTGCGTGATGCCCACCAACGCGATGTCCTGCGCCAAACCGGAACCGCCTGGCAGTTCCGCCACCTGCTCCTGCAAGACCATCTCGCCCGGGCCCCGTACGACGACCTCCTGCGAGCCCGCGCCGCTCATGGAGATCCCGGCGCCGTCTCGCAACTCGCCGGTGTTCTTGCCGACCAGGGCCGGACGGAGGCGGCGATCACGCTGCTTGCCGCCCACGCCGGCGACTCCAACCTCGCCCAGCAACTGACCAACCTGCTGGCCAAGGACGGACGGATCGATCGGATACGCGCCGCCGCCGACAGCGGCGACCGACACGCATCCTGGCATCTGGCCCGGATGCTCGCCGCCCAAGGGCAGATGGAAGAGCTGCGCGCCCGTACCGATGACGGAGACCCACTCGCCGCACAAGGACTGGCCCGCGTGCTTGCCGAACGGGGACGGATCGAAGAGGCCGTCACCGTCATCAACAGCCTCCCTAACAGCGGCGAAGACCATCCGGCCTACGGACTGGCACACGTGCTCGCCGAGAATGGCCACATGGATGCAGCGCTCGCTATCCTGCGCGGCCGCGGTAATCACCGGGAGCAGGCCGACCTGCTCGCTCGTCACGGCCGTTCCGACGAGGCCATCTCCCTCCTGCGCGCCCACGCGGACTCCGGCGATGGGCACGCGTCGCGACAACTTGCGGAGCTGCTGGCGGAACAGGGAAAGGTCCAGGAGCTACGCGCTCGAGCCGAGCAAGGAGACCCCCACGCCGCTCGACGTCTCGACCGGCCGTGAGCAACGACCGGACAATGAATCTTCGGGACGTCGGCGAGCTTCGGGAAGTACCCATCGCTGGTGGGTCTTCAAACACACCAGAAACGCCAGCAGATGCTGGTCATCCTGCATCTTGCCGCGCGCCACTCCACCTCACCGGTCGAGGGAATGAACACCTCCGCCAGCTCCAGGCCCAACACCGCGCGGGTGAATCTCAGCTACGCCATCCGATCGACGCCACCCAGACCCCCGAAACCGCCACCAACCAGCGCGAACCCAACGAGTCTAACCACCGATGATCAACGGCGCGGCCCGTTTCTGCCGTATTCCGGTGGCGCCCCAACGGGGCCCGCCGGTGCCCGGTGTGCCGAGTCTCGGCCTTCGAGGAGTCTGAGTGCAGAAATTGGCGGGAGAGGTCCGCGTCTTGGGGTGTCGGTAAGAAAGGTGTCATGAGCCCCAAACGGGCGTTGCTGAGAGAGCGCAGCAGCTCGACGGCCGCTTACGCGCGGCCTTCCTGCATCAGGCTCAGGCCTGCGTTGAGCGCCGGCACCACGGCGACGACGACGGCCTCCAGCCGCTTGCCCAACGCCACTTCCAGCGTGATCGTGACCTCCGGCATCCACGGCACCGGCGCCCACAGCTTCGCGGCCATACGGGGGCCAGTCCAGGCCGCTGCTCCGGCACCGCGTTCGGGCCGACCTGCGCGAGCAGATCCCGGGCTGCGGCCGAGGACAGACCCTTGGGCGCGAAGCTGAGTCGCCCACGATGCCCCCGTCGCTCTCCCGTCAGCGGCCGGGGCGACTGTTCACTGGATGAGCTACCGCGAGCTGGCGCACCGGTCCCGCAGGGCATTCGCCGCGAGCACTCTCTGCAAGGCCCTGAAGGGCAGGAACCTGCCGCCGGGTCCGCTGGTGGAGAACTGCATCTGGGCCTGCTCAGGCTCGAAGGAAGACGTGCAGGTGTGGATGACGGCCTGGCGTTGTCTTCGGATGAAGCATTGCTCGGCTTCTCGGGATGTTCTTGCTCCGGTTACCCCGATCGTGGTCAAGCGAACCGGGTAGCGGGCCGTCTCGATCAGCAGCAGGGCCCCGGCGCAGTCAGAGCGCCGGGGCCTTTCCGTTGCTGAGCCAGGCGGGGACTGGCACCGTGACGTATTCGACTGTGTCGTATTCGTCTGCGCACGTTGCGGATGCGGGTTGGTCACGGTTCGTTCCCCTTGCGGGTGCCCTGAGGCCGGATGGCTCAGGATTTGGTCATGGCGAGGCGGGGCGGTTCGTGGCTGTACGCGCTGACCTGGTGGGTTGGCGTGGCAGGCGTGGTCGGGTTCCTGGCGCTGATCGGCTGGGGGTTGAGCGGTGAGGACGGGCTCCAGACCGGGGCGAACCTGGCCCAGTTGGTTGGTGTCGTGTTGGTTGTCCCGACGTTGCTGGTGCCGTTATGGCTGTGGTGGCGGCGATCGTCGGCCCGTCCGGGGGTCACCTCCGAGCAGGTGAGTCACGCCAAGGATGTGCTGGCCGGGTTGGTGGAACAGCAGTGGAAGACCGAAGCGAGGATGCGGTCGCTGGATGACCCTGACCCGATCGCGGTCATCTGGCAGCAGACCGCCGCTGTAGCGGTGATGGACCATCCGGCCAACTTCACCCCCGGGGTTGGGCGGCTGACAGCCTCCAGCGACGACATCGCCGACCTGACAGGCAAGTTCCGCAGCATGCACCGCCGCCGCCTGGTCATCCTCGGGGCCGCCGGAACCGGCAAGACCACTTTGGCGGTCCAGCTGGTCCGCGAACTGCTGGCCACCCGCGCCGAGAATCCAAGCGAACCGGTGCCCGTGCTGATGCCGGTGGCCAGCTGGGACACCGCCGCCTTCCCCCACCTGCACCAGTGGCTGGGTTTCCGGCTCGATCAGGATTACCCCGCGCTGCGCGCACCCGACCTGCCCGCTGGGATGGCGGAGGCGCTGGCCGACCGTGGGCACATCCTGCCGGTGCTGGACGGCCTGGACGAGCTCCCTCCTGCCAGGCAGCAGGCTGTCATCGTGGCGCTGAACCGGTCCCTGGCCGATGCCGATCAGCTGATCGTCACTAGCCGGACCGCCGAGTTCTCCCGCGCCGTCGACGGCGCGGGAGACGTGCTCACCTCAGCTCTGGTCATCGAACCTCAGCCTGTCACCCCGACGACGGCCGCGGCCTACCTGGAGCGCTGCCTGCCGCCAGAATCGCCGGCAGGATGGGAACAGACCTTGTCCGTTCTACGCACGGCACCATCCACCACGGCCGGACGCGATCCCGGCGCGACGCTGGCCGCGGTCGCCGGCACCGCCTTGGGCCTGTGGCTGCTGCGCGTGGTCTACATCGACGGCCGCGCCGACCCTGCACCACTGTTAAACCCCGGCAGGTTCTCCGGCCCTGACCAGCTGCGCGGTCACCTGTTCGACCAGCTCATCCCCACCCTCATCACCACACGCCCCCCCAGCACCGACCCCGCCGACCCCTTCCGGCCCCGACGCCGCCACGACCCCGGCCAAGCTCGCCGATGGCTGGCCTATCTCGCCCGCACCATGACCCACCCCCCATACGGCAGCCCACCCACCCGAGACTTCGCCTGGTGGCGCCTGGCCCAGACAACCGACAGCATCACCACCACAACCAGGCTCGTGGTTGGTCTCGTGGTTGGTCTCGTGGTTGGTCTCGCGGTTGGTCTCGCGGTTGGTCTCGCGGTTGGTCTCGTGGCTGGTCTCGCGGTTGGTCTCGCGGCTGGTCTCGCGGTTGGTCTCTCAAGCGGGGTCGGGTCATGGCCATCGGAGGAACCTGGGTTCGCCAATCTCCGCCTGCAAGGTCGAGGGTCACTGCTGGCCCGCAGGCTCGCGTTCGGGCTCGTGGTTGGGCTCATGTTCGGGCTCGTGGTTGGGCTCGCGACGGGGCTCGCGACCGTACTCGCGTTCGGGCTCGCGGTTGGGCTCGCGACGGGGCTCGCGGTTGGGCTCGCAGTCGGGCTAGTGGAATGGGCTGAGGTCCCGGCCACAACAGAACATGCAACGGCACCAATGGCCAGCTGGCGAGCTGACCGTGCCTTAAATCTCATGCGGACCACCACGTTCGGGCTCGCGGTCGGGCTTGCGTTCGGGCTTGCGGTCGGGCTCACGGTTGGACTCGCGGCCGGGCTCGCGGGTGGGATCGCGGGTGGGCTCGCTGTCGGGCTTGCGTTCGGGCTCACGATCGGTGACCACTGCGCGTGGCTGGCGTATCTGGTTGCCACTTACCGGCTGGCCCGAGCGGGCCATCTGCCTCGTACGTTGATGCCGTTCCTGGATGACGCGCACCGGCTGGGGCTGCTGCGCGCGGTCGGTCCGATCTACCAATTCCGGCACGCTGAGTTCCAGGATCACCTCGCCGCCGATCCGCCACCGCGCTGAATATCAGAGGATTGACTGGCACCGTGACGTATTCGACTCTGTCGTATCCGTCTGCGCACGTTGCGGATGCGGGTTGGTCACGGTTCGTGCCCTTGTGTGTGCGCTGAGGCCGGATGGCTCAGGATTTGGGCATGGCGAGGTGGAACGGTTCGTGGCGGTACGCGCTGATCTGGTGGGTCGGTGTGACAGGCGTGATCGGGCTACTGGCGCTGATCGTTTGGGGCTTGAGCGGTAAGGACGGGCTCCAGACCGGGGCGAACCTGGCCCAGCTGGTCAGTGTCGTGTTGGTGGTCCCGACGTTGCTGGTGCCGTTATGGCTGTGGCGGCGGCGATTGTCTGGCCCCTCGGTGCTCACCTCCGAGCAGGTGAGCCTCGCCAAGGATGCGCTGGCTGGGCTGGTAGAACAGCAGTGGAAGACCGAAGCGACGCGGCGGTCGCTGGATGACCCCGACCCGATCCCGGTCATCTGGCGGCAGACCGCCGCCACGGCGGTTATGGACCATCCGGCCAATCTCACTCCCGGGGTCCAGCGGCTGACCGCCTCCAGCGACGACATTGCCGCCCTGACAGGCAAGTTCCGCAGCATGCGCCGCCGCCGCCTGGTCATCCTCGGGGCCGCCGGAACCGGCAAGACCACTCTGGCGGTTCAACTGGTCCGTGAACTGCTGGCTACTCGCGCCGCCCATCCTGGCGAACCGGTGCCGGTGCTGATGCCGGTGGCTGGCTGGGACACCGAAGTGTTCCCGCGCCTGCACCAGTGGCTGGCTTCCCGGCTCGATCAGGACTATCCCGCGCTGCGCTCCCCCGACCTGCCCGCCAGGATGGGGGAGGAGTTGGCGGTGCGCGGGCACATCCTTCCGGTCTTGGACGGCCTGGACGAGCTCTCTCCTGCCGTGCAGCAGGCCGTCATCGTGGCGCTGAACCGGTCGCTGGCCGATACCGATCAGCTGATCGTGACCAGCCGGACCGCTGAGTTCGCCGAGGCCGTCGACGGTGCGGGAGACGTGCTCACCTCGGCCCTGGTCATCGAACCCCAGCCTGTCACCCCGAAGACGGCAGCGGCCTATCTGAAGCGCTGCTTGTCGCCCCAACCGGCCGCCGGATGGGAGCAGACCCTGTCCGTCCTGCGCACAGCACCCGCCACCACGACCGGACCCGATCCCGGAAAGACGTTGGCCGCAGTCGCCAGCACCGCCTTGGGCTTGTGGCTGCTGCGAGTGATCTACATCGACGGTCGTATCGATCCAGCGCCACTGCTGGACCCCGGCCGGTTCCTCGGCCCCGACCAACTCCGCGGCCACCTGTTCGACCAGCTCATCCCCGCCCTGATCGCCACCCGCCCGCCCAGCACCGACCCCGCCGACCCCTTCCGGCCCCACCGCCACCACGACCCCGACCAAGCCCGCCGATGGCTGGCCTACCTCGCCCGCACCATGACCCACCCCCCAGACGGCAGCCCACCCACCCGCGACCTCGCCTGGTGGCGCCTGGCCCAGACAACCCGCAGCATCACCACCACAACCAGGCTCGCGTTCGGGCTCGCGTTCGGGCTCGTGTTCGGGCTCGTGTTCGGGCTCGCGTTCGGGCTCGCGGGCGGGCTCACGATCGGGTCATGGCCATCTCATGAACCAGGGTTCGCCAACCTCCGTCTGCAAGGTCGAGAGGCACTGCTCACCCGCAGGCTGGTGTTCGGGCTCGTGGTCGGGCTCGTGGGCGGGCTGGTGTTCGGGCTCGTGGGCGGGCTCGTGGGCGGGCTGGTGTTCGGGCTCGTGGTCGGGCTCGTGTTCGGGCTCGTGGTCGGGCTCGTGGTCGGGGACCACCGTGCGTGGCTGGCGTATCTGGTTGCCACTTACCGGCTGGCCTGGGCGGGCCATCTGCCTCGCACGTTGATGCCATTCCTTGATGACGCGCACCGGCTGGGACTATTGCGTGCGATCGGCCCGATCTACCAATTCCGGCACGCCGAGTTCCAGGACCATCTCGCTGCTGATCCACGTGGTGGGAGGCGGGCGTGAGCGTTCGGCGGCGGCGTGTCGAGGGCGGTAGAACGTGGTGAAGGTGCGCTTCACCCGATGAGGAGCTCGACCGGGTCTTGCGCGCGGCACGGGTGGGGTGGGAGGGCTGCTGTGCTGCTCCGATCGAGCGGGAGGTGGGGGTGGCGGGTGGTGGTCGGCGGCGCCGGGTGGCAGGTGGGCGGCAGAACAAGGTGAGCGTCAAGTTCACGGATGAGGAATTCAGGCTCGTCTCGGCCGCGGCGGCACGGGCCGGAGTGGCGGTGTCGAACCTGGTGGCCTCTTCGGCGATGCGGGTGGCCGCGTCTGACAGCTTGCTGGAGGCGGATCGGCGGGCGGTGGTCGAGGAGATCGCGGCGGTGCGCCGGTTCCTGGAGCTGTGCGCTGCTGCTCTGGCAGGGGGGAGCGAGGCTCGGGTGGCGGACTTGGTGGAGGGGGCCGTGACCCGGCTGGCGGGGATTTTGGATGAGACGCAGGTGCTGCTGCCGAGGTCATCTGCGGGGAGCGTAGCGGGACCAGCTACCCCCAGCGGCGATGAAGTGCTTGGTGGCGGTGCTGTGCCGGTAGCCGAGAGCGTCGGCGATGACGGGAGCGGGGGCTTGGAGGACGAGCTGCCGGAACGCTGAGGTGCGAGTGGCAACCGTGGGGAAGCCGAGCGCTTGCAGGTGCTGGCTGAGCGCGGTGACGCTGAGTGGCTGGCCCGCCCGGCCGCCAGGGAACAGCCAGCGGGCCTGCGGATTGGCGGCGGTGTTCATGTTCGCGCGCTGGTCAGCGAGGTCGCGGACTAGGGCGGCGAAAGGTTTGGGGACGGGCGTGGGAGGGGTGCCGAGTCGCAGGAACATTCGCTCGTCCTGGTCGAGGAGGTCGTCGAGGGTGAGGCGCAGCAGGCGCGTGATGGTCTGGGCGAACAGCAGGATCAGGCAGGCCGCGACTCTGGTGCGCAGGTCGATGGTGTCCTCGGTGAGGAACCGGCGCAGCAGGTGGAGCCGCCGGTCCTGGCTGATCGGGGCGACCGGTGCGCGCCGGGCTGTAGGAAGAACCATGCGGGACGCGTGACCGGTGGTCATGGCCCAGCGAAGGAACGCGCGGGTGCGGTGCGGGTCGGGGCCGGCGGCGAACCAGACGTCGAGGTCGGCCTGGCACATGGTCTTCAAGGTGGTGCCGCGGTCGCTGAGCCAGGTCAGCAAGACGGCGGCACTGTTGAGGCTGCCTGCGGCCCAGTTGCGGGAGCCGACGCCCACCGGGCCTCGGCGCGCTTTGGAATGAAGGTGGGGTAATAGGCGCCAGCGGGCGAAGCCGCGGAGGAACTGGGCGTGCTCGGGATCGGTGATCTCGGTGAGGCGATGCAGGCACCAGCGTTCGAACTGCATGATCTGCCGATCGACTGCGGGCAGTGCCCCGGTGGCCATGAGCAGGTCGCGGAGATGAGCGGCGGTCCGCCAGCTGTCCAGGTCGTGCAGGCCCTGGTGGGTAAGGGGGATGGTTCCTCGGGCGAGGCCGCGCAGGTAGTCGCTGACCAGCGGGTTGTTGTCGAGCCAGGCCAGGCCCCGGTAGGGGACCGGCATTGAGGTCAGCTCCCAGGCCAGCCGGGCGAGCGCGGGACGAGTGCGGCCGGTGCCGTCGTCCAAGAGGTGGTGAAGGCGCGGCGCTGTCACCACTGTGCCCTTTGGGCACCGTCTCGGCGGTGGCGACCGCGGACCAGAACAAGGTGGTCACCACTGTCCGCACCACCGAGGTCGTCGCGGACGCCACCAATGTGCTGGCTCTGGAATGCGCGGTACGCCGCCGGGACCTGCTGCGCCGCGACCCGCGCTCACGCCGGCGGGTCCGGCTGGCGGCCGTGCACCGGGTGGTCCGCGCCCAGTCGTACGCCGCGCCTGGCATGGCGGCGCACTTCACGATGCTGGGGCTGTGCACCGCCGGCCGCGACGAGGGCTCGTTCGCCTTCGAGACCACGGCCCTGGCAGAGCAGATCGGCGTCCACCTCGACCTCCTGGACAGCGTCCACACCCTCGGCCATCGGGTCACGGAGGTGCGCGTGTCCGTCACCGACCTGACCGCCGGACGGCATCGCCGAACCCTGCGCGAGAACGTCCTGAACCCGCTTACGCAGGCATACCCCAGCACCGCGTTCGCCTTCGACGACGATCGCACCGGCGGCCGCGGCTACTACCGGGACGCCTGCTTCGAGATCCGCGCCACCACCCCGGCCGGAGACGATCTCAACCTCGGCGACGGCGGCTTCGTCACCTGGAGCGCCGACCTGCTCGGCAACGCCAAGGAACGCCTGCTCATCAGCGGTCTGGGGCTCGAGCGCCTGTGTGAACGCTTCGGCCCGCCCGCCTGCGGCGATCAGACGGCCATCCGGCCGATGTGACCGCTCCCCTACAGTCACGGCGGACGAGACAACCGCCAGACCAGGTCGACGCCGCTCTCGCCCGGAACCGACGGCAACCGGCCGGCTCGGCGCCCGGTCTGACTGAAGCCCGCACGCCGGGCCACCGCGCCACTGGCGGCGTTGGCGACATCATGGACGATCTCGACGTACGCCACACCCGGCAGCGTGAACGCCTGCTCGGCCAAGGCGGTCACGGCCAGCGTCGCCAGACCGCGCCCGGTCACGGCCGGATGCAACCAGTAGCCGATCTGTCGGCCGCTGGGGTCGGCGCCGGCGGACATCCCACAACTGCCGACGACCCTGCCCCGGTGCACGATCGCGTAGTCGTAGACCTCGCCGCGCTCCCACCGAGGCCCGCACCGCGCCAGGAAATCGGCGGTGGCCTGCCTGCTGTGCCCGGCCACCCACGGCATCCATGGGCGCAGATGTTCCAGCGACTCCTCGATCAGCCGAAACAGGAGCGTGACGTCCTTCTCCGGCCGCCAGCATCGCAGCGTGACCTCCCCGTGCTCGATCAACGGTTGCGGCCTCATGCCCTCAATGATCACCGCAATGCGATGGCCGATCGTCATGAGGGGTGCCACTCCCGCGCATGGCTTCCGAGTTCATATGCCGGTTGCCGAGCACGACCATGCCCTCCCAAGACGCACCAGGACGGCCTGCAGGCGCTTTCAAGCAGTCAGCGCATCGCGCCGGGCACCGATCTGGGCTCGGTTGTAGGTGAGGGGTTTGTTTTCGTTGGTCTGTCTTGTTTCCTCGCCCGGCACCTTTACTTTGTAGATCATTAGATCTCAGCGGCGCCGCTCGCTGACTCGGGGCCCTATGGAATAGACCCCTCGAAGCAGCGTGGTCCACCGGAGGACGGGCGGAACACGGCGGCTAGGACCTGTCCCCTGCGCGAAGACCTTCGCGCGCTTCCGCAGCTGAGTGGACTCTCAGCGCCCCTCAGCGAGATCACAGCTCTGGCAGGGCACGCTCGTCGAGTCGTCCAGTCACGGGGGCCGAGGAGTTCGAATGAGAGCCGGGGCATTACGCGGGCCGCGCAGGTGGCCCTACGTTGCGGCGGGGTGGAGTGCGGCCTACGGGGTGGCCCACGTGTGGTGGCTGATGAACCCGGGATCACCCTCGGCTCCTCCCGAGGAGCCGTTCTCGCCCGGCCGGTGGGCGGCGGTGACGCTCGCCTTAACGGCCGCGGCGGTGTGCGCCCTGATCGCCACCGGGACCGCACAGCACTGGGCCGTGCCCGCGCGGTGGACGCTGGTGGCGCTGGCATGGGTGGCCGGGGCCGGGCTGATCGTCTATTCGTACATGCTCCCCATCAGTCTCGTCACCATGCTCTTCGGCCAGATCGACCACTGGGGAAGTCTGCTGACCCGCGCGGCCGGAGCGGCGGCGGGCGTACTGACGCTGGCGTGCGCCGTCGCCGAGCAGCGCAGGGTCCGGCGGGCCTGCGTCCACTGCGGCCGGGTGCACGGCCGTTCGCCGGAGCGGCGCACTGACCCCACACCGCGCTGGGCCTACCTCGCCGCTTACGTCGCGCTCGGCGGGTGCACGGCTCGGGTGACCGCGCTGGTGCTCGACTCCGTCACGGCGCACGAGCCGCTGCCGTTCATGGACGGTTCGCCTTTCGCGGTCTTCGTCATCCTGATGATCCTGGCGGGCACCCTCCTGCCGCTGGCGTTGGTCCACCGGTTCGGCCGCATCTGGCCGCGGTGGGTGGTTCCGCTGGCAGGGCGTGATGTGCCGCGATGGCTGGTGCTCGGACCCGCCTTGTTCGTCGGCGCCGGCCTGGCCGGCTACTTCGGCGTGGCCGGGATGACGGCATGGATTCTTGGCAAGGGCAACCTCGCCCAGGCCCCGGTCTGGAAGGTGTCGATGGAGATGTTCGGCTACACACTGTGGGGCCTGGGCCTGCTCGCCGCCGCCATGTCCTACCACGGTGCGACCAGGCGACCTTGCCCTTTTCCCGCAGGTCGTCATAGTGGCGCTCGGCTCTCATGACAGGCGCGAAGCGAGCAATGAGGGCATTTGAGGTGCGGTTCAGCGCGACGTAAATGATGACGCCGCTGCGGAAGCCGGCGGGCGGGCAGGAGCGCCTTCACCAGCTGGTGAAGGCGCCTCGCGGTCGACCAGCGGGAGGAAACCGCGTTCGTCAGCCAGGTGGCCGCCCCGCCGGACCGCGGCTGATCGCCACACCCGCCATCATCAGCACCCCAGCCCGGTTGACGTTGTTCCAGTCGGATCCGATCCGGCCCCTGTGCTCGGTACGGATGTCCCGGTGAGCTGGGCGTGGAGCCGCTTGCACTCGTGGACGAAGCGGATCGTCCGGCGGCTCTTCGCGAACTCGGCGATGACCGGGATCTCCCCGCGCGCACCCGTCCACCGGGCCACGTCGGTGGCGAAGGCGACCAGTTCGGCCTGGGGGACGGTGATGCGGCGGCCTTCGCCGAGCAACCCGGGCAGCATGGCGCGCAGCATGCGCCACACCTCGTGGTGGCCGCCTGCCTCGGCCAGGTCGGTCAGGGCCGTGACGACGGGCCGGGTCTCCAGCCAGGTGTTGCGGATCAGCAGCGCGAGCTGCCGGCCCATCGTCTCGGCGGGCAGGTCGCCCCGCGCGGCCATGCGCAGGACCAGCGGGATCGTCTGGGACGGCTCCGCGCCGAGCAGATAGGCGACGATCGTCGCCGTCGCCTCGCCCAGGAGGCCGTCGGCGGCGACCATGCGGGAGACCTCGCGCTGGCCCACGCACGGGCTCCAGTAGGTGCGGAGCGTGAAGGGCAGGAAGTTGACCGCCACGACCTCCCGGTGGGAGGGCACCATCGTGGGCCAGGCGCCCATCGCCCCGCCCTTCTCGTCGTCGGTCCACTCGAACGGCTGCCGCAGGGCCACCTCGTCGATGAGCCGGACACCGGTGGGCGTGGCCTTGAGCACGGGCGTCAGCCGGCCCCCGCCGGCCTCGGCCGTCTGCGGCCAGGTGGCGCCGCACTCCGGGTCGGGCATGCCCTCCCCCGCCAGCCAGGCGGCGACCTGCCGGGCGGCGGCCGATCCGATCGCGGCGGCGCGGGCGGCTTCGGCCGGGTGGTCGCCCCTCGGGAGTCGCAGCAGCGCCTGGGCCAGGTCGGCCTCCAGTGGCTCGCGGCCCGCGGCGGCGCAGCTTTCCAGGCGGTCGACCAGCACGGCGGGGTCGAGGTGGCCGCGCAGCCAGGTCGGGGTGGCCAGCAGCACGGGCGGTAGCGTGCCGGCGCGGAGGGCGTCGAGGATCTCGGCGTAACGGTGCAGCAGGAAGTCGTGGAGCGGGGAGATCATGTTCGGGTGGGGCAGCAGGTGCTGCCGCCGCCATTCCTCGGCCTCGGGGAGCGGGTCGGGCTGGAAGGAGCGCTGCCGGGCCGGGAAGTACATCACCGTCACCGCCACGCACGGCTCGTCGTCGCCCGGCGGGGGCACCGGGCCGCCCGCGCGCATCGCCTCGATCCGGGCGGGGTGGACGCCGAGTTCCGCCATCCGTTCGTAGACGCCGTCCAGGGTGAAGTCGGGCATCGCCTCCCCGACGTCGGCGTGCCTCTCTTCGTCGTCGTGGAACCGGTTCCACCGCATTTCGGCGGCCCTGGCGACCGCTTCGTCGACGGGTGCTCCGGTGAGGGAGACCCAGCCGTTCCGGTAGGGAACCTGCTCGCCGTTCTCGCGGGCCTCGGCCGTGGACGGGCCCTCGTCGCTCGTCCAGGTGATGGCGATGGACCGCACGGGGGCGTCGTCGTCGAGATAGTGGCCCCGCTCCGGGTGTCCGAAGCTGATGGTGATCCCCCGGTAGGTCTGTTCCGGCGGCGCGATCTCCGCACCCCGTGTCACGGCGAGCACCTGCGTCGAGTAGCTCTCGCCCTCCCAGAACCGCTCCGGCCCGAGCGGCGGCAGGACCGGCACGCTGCCAGGGGAGACCAGCTCGGCGGCGAGGGTCGTCTGCCATGCGTCGGGGCTGGTGCGCCGGGCGTCGACCTGCCGGTAGTAGGACTGCTGCTCGACGTAGGGCGTGAGCTCTCGGCGCAGTTCCGCCCGGTCGGCGTGGATGCCGGCGACGAAGGCGGCCAGCCAGCGCTCCAGGCGGATCCACTCGTCGAGGCCGGAGGGGACGATCGACGGCTCGGGGAACGGCTCGGGCTCGGGCGGTTCCGGGAGCGGCGGGAACTCCTTGCGCTCCAGCAGGTCCTCGACCGGCACCTCCCCGCCGAACCGTGTCGCCAGCGCGGCGCCGAGCCCGGCGGGCAGTTCGGGGATCGCCCCCAGGAACGCCTCGGCGTGAGCCATGAACAGGCCGGCGTGCTTCAGGGTCAGTTCGGCCGCGCGGTTGCGCACGTCGAAGGACGTGTGGGCGTACGCCATGGTCAGCGCCGTGACGAAATCCCCCGCGTGCTCCGGGGTGGCCCGGATCGTCTGGTCGGTCCAGCGCAGGCCCACAGCGGCGAGCTTGGCCTCGGGGCGGAAGGTCAGCGCCTCCACCGCCTCCACCAGGTCGGCGTGGTCGAGCGGCAGCGCCCGCCGGACCTGCGCGGCGGCCAGTTCGGCGACCGGGCCCGGAGCCGACGGCAGCAGGCGCAGGTAGTCGCGCACGCGGGGCGCCGATTCGGCGGGCGTGGGGTCGAGAATCGTGTGCAGCCGGACGAAGAACCGCAGGTCCTGCGGGTCGCCGCCGCGCAGGAAACGGCTCACGCACCCGTCGAGCGCCTGCTCCCTGGGCAGCTCGCGAACGGCGGTGGCCAGCCAGTGGGTCGGCTCGGGCTCCAGCCGCTCGTCCCGGAGGGCTCGGCCCGCGCCGTCGGCGTCGAAGATCCGGGGCAGCAGAACGGGGGTCAGCGGGTCGTCGGCGACGCCGGGCTCGGACAACCACGCGGCGACCAGCGGATCATGCTCGGGCGGCGCCACGCCGGACGCGCGCAGCAGCGCCACGGCCAGCGGCGCGATGCGGTCACCGGGCCGCCGGATCCGCTGGGCCAGCCGGACGGCGACGTCGCGCCGCCACTCCGGCGGCCGGGTGGCCACGACCCGGCACACCAGGGCGACGTCGATGGGGGCGGCCCAGCGGCGGGTGACGTCGCGGCCGGTCATCCACGTCACGGCGGCGGCCGGGCCGGTGATGACGCCGGCCCCGGTCAGCAGCAGCATGGTGGCGTCGAGCGGCTCGTCCGGGAGGCGCACCTTCTTGACCAGGCCGGGCAGCTGCCCGGTCAACTCGGCGCGCTCCTCCTCGGTGAGGGTGACCAGCCGGTCGGCCAGCCGGGTGATCGACCTGTCGGTGAGCAGGTGGGAGATCTCCGCCAGAAGGCTCATCGGGAGACCTCCACGGCGGCGCGGGCGGCGATGCGGGCGGCGAGCACGTGTTTGCACGGCCCGCGGGAGCCGCGATGATCCCACCACCACTCGCAGGTGCAGGAGCCGTCGGTCAGCGAGACCCGCCGGGTTCCGCCCGAGGTGGTGACGCTGGCCAGCTCGCCTTCGAGCCGCACGGCGCCCGCCTCGACCAGCGTGCGCGCCTTGGCCAGCCGAGGGTTGAGCAGGAGCACGTTGTCCTTGTCGTAGGGCAGCTCGCGGTGGAAGTGGGCGGCCTCCGCCAGGTCGTAGCCGACCCGTCCGGCGACGCCGAGCTGGGTCAGCGCGGCCCGCACCCGGTCGGCGGGGATGCCCGCACGGTCGGCCAGCAGGCCGATCTCGACCTCGGGCTCGAAGTTGAGCAGCATGCCCACCACGTCGGCGTCGTTCTCGGCCTCGTCGGTGGCCAGGTCGTCGAGGACCGCGCCTTCGCCGGAGAAGCCGCGCCAGCGTTCGGGGGACAACACGAGCGTGTAGCGCATTCCGGGCAACTCCAGCTCCCAGGCGCTGGAGGCGGCGTCGCCCGGGCCGTACACACGAAGGGTCTTCGCGAAGCGCAGGAGCGGCAGGAGCGTGCCGAGCCGGTTGGGAGCGGCGAGCCGCACCGAGCCCGGGACCTGACGGTCGGAGACCCTCAGCTCACGCCCCGCCTGGGTCGCCCACAACGTGCCCTTCTTCGGCAGCCCGCGCAGGAACCGCACCGCCGCCAGGCCCGCCAGTTCGCCGCGCTGGTCCATGCCCGAGGCGATGACCTGCACCTCGGCGAAGCCGCGCAACCAGCGTTCGGGCAGCGGCACCTTCTTCTCCACCACCGCGCCGTCCATCGTCGTCACGACCAGCTCGTCGAGCCCGACCCCCAGGTGCAGCGGATCACGCGCGCCGACACGCGCCAGCGCCTCCCGCAACGGCGCGTTCACGTCGACGTTGGTGGTCCCGCGATCGAACACCTCGCCGTCGAGCGCGCCGCCCAGCAGGTCGAGCCGGGCGTAGACCCCGCCGCAGGCCGAGAACGACTCGAACCGCAACCGGTCTCCGTTGCACGTCACCACCGGGTCGCGCACCCAGCTCCGCGCCTGCGGCTGGTGGTAGCGCGCCAGCGCCACATCGGCGACACCGAGCAGCGCCGCCGCGGCGGGCGCCGCCTGGGTCACCACGCCGCTGAAGAACCGGGGCGCCACGGACGGCCCGGTCAGGGCCCGGCCGCCGGAGGTCGCCAATCCGAGGCGGCCGTCGACAAGAGAGGAGGGCGCGGCGTACGTGTACGCCTGCGTCGCTGAAGTCATGGCCGGGACAATAGATCTCCCCACCGACAAACGAGAGACCCTCCGTGCTGATCACCCGATTGAGCGCCCGGCAGCTCCCGGACTCCTGGTGCGCCGCCCTGCCCGCGGTCCGCCACCTCGCCGACCGGGGCCTGCCGCTGACCGCCCCTGTCACCTTCCTCGTCGGCGAGAACGGGTCGGGCAAGTCCACGATCATGGAGGCGATCGCGGACGTTAGCAAGATCAACTCAGAAGGCGGCAAGGCGGGCACGAAATACGCCAGCACCGGCCCCGCCACCCCGCTCGGTGAGGTCCTGGACGCCGAACTCACCGTCGCCGGCGGCCGCCTGCTGCACGGCCCCCGCCTGAAACGGCGCGCGTTCTTCTTCCGGGCCGAAACGCTCTTCAACCTCGCCCGGGGCGTCATCACCAAAGAGGGAAAGGGCTTCTGGGAGGACGACCTCACCACGCAGTCCCACGGCGAGGGATTCTTCACCGTCCTGGCCTACATGGCCGACGGCCCGGGTCTCTATCTCATGGACGAGCCGGAGGCCGCCCTCTCCTTCCACTCCTGCCTGCGTCTGGCCGCGTTGATGCACCGGGTCGCGGGCGAGGGCGGCCAGATCATCTGCGCCACCCACTCGCCGATTCTCACGAGCCTGCCCGGAGCCCAGATCATCGAGCTGGGCGACCACGGCTGCCGCGTGACAGAGTGGGCCGAGCTCCCCCTGGTCGACGACTGGCGGCGCTTCCTCGCGCGACCCGAGCTGTACATGCGGCACATCGTCGATCGGGAGATCTGAGGCCGGCGCTTCGCCGGACCTTTCCGTGCGCGGGCTCTCCCTCGTCCGGGGTGATACCTGACCGCTGTCCACTGAGCTCATCGGGCGCATTGGGCGATCCAGCGGGCGGGCGTCCTCTGGCGCATCTATTCGGGGGTGATTCCCAGCAGCCCCTGCGATGAAAACCAGTCGCGGTCGAGAAACCGCCCACTGACTCTTCCCAGGACACATAGATACTCTTCCAGCTGCCCTTCCAGTGAAGTGATGTCATATGTCAGATCCTCCCAGTGAATGCGATATTCTTCCTCATCGTAGATGGTTCCGCCCCATACACCATCGTGAATGTAGGAGAGTTCATCGATTTCTCCTATGCCGTAGACGCATGAGACATCGAAAACGCGCTGGCCGCCCACGCTGAGGGCCTCCGGAGATGACCTGAATCCATTGAGATAAAGAACCAGGGACCAGCCGGGAGCAAGGCGGGTGATCCAAGCCCGCTGCGACCCCTCGGACTTGGAACCGTAGAATTCCATGGCAGCCTGAAAGTCGCACACGACCGTCGTCTCCGCTTCGATGCCTAACCGCCGGGCCACCTCGCCGACGTCTTCGATGCTGACCCATTGGGCCATGAAGAAGCTGTGCAGTCCATGTTCAAGCAGGAGACTCTGTTGGTTTTCGGCAGGAAGGGCATTCATAGTGATATCCAGATTCTGTACGACGACGGTGAGAGGAAAATGGGCGAGAAGTATGGCAATGCCACTCCTCGCCCACCTCCCAGGATGGACTCTCTGGCGAATCCTAAGATTCGATGAGCACCCAGAATTTAGTGCCTCGTCCTACTCGAAATTGTGTGTAGAACGTTTCGAGCGTCGTCCCGTGCAAGCTGTTCTGCCGGGCATTCACAGCTTTCAGGGAAAAATTCCCTTGAGCATAAGCGGCTCCCTGGAGGGTCGACGCGAACGGGTACTCGTCGCAGGAGTTACCCATTCCCCCGGGTAGCTTGTCCGCCGTGTTCGGTGCGCGATACTTCTCCGGCATATAGTATTTGCAGTAGTTTATGGTCCAGGCGCGGCGCTCACGCTCTTTCTCGCGGATATTGTATTCAAGCTCGGTCGCCGGCGGGACCGATAGGGACGGCGGGAGAAGCCAGTGCATTTCCTGTGTCGTCCCCACATCCATATGCAGTTCTCTCCTGGAGAAATAATTTCTGTTGTAGTCATAGGTCGGGATTGTGCCTTCAGCGTTGGCCTCGGTCTTGGTTATGCCACGGGTTAGCGGCTTCCCTGCCGGGTTGTTGGCGCCAGGCGCTCCCCAGTTGCCGGGGATTTGCTTGTTCTGCCCGCCTACTGGGCCAAATCTGCTGGGCGGATGACTTGGATCACCCCAATTGTGGCCCGGCCGAAGCGGCGGAAAAGTCTGAGAGTTGCTGGGGTTGAGCGCTGCCTCGATATGCTCGATGACCTCGATGAATCTCGCGTCCCTGGACTTCGACATAACGAATACGCGCTTGGATCGAGTGTTGACACAGCCGCCGGTGCGGTCCGGGACATCGTCATTACCGGCACCAAAGGTCTTCCTGTCGCACCGGAAATTCGGCACCCATGTGAAATCATAGGGTTCTTCGCTGCCGTGGCGCCGCACGCCAATCGTCAGGCCGTCCTCGTCCTTGACCTCTTGGCTCCAGAGATTGAGGACCGTTATTCCGTCGTCTGTATGAAGCAGCAGGCTTGGCGTGAATGAACAGATCATTGTGCTGTTGGAGGGGACTGAGGCGCTGATAAGGAACATCGCGTCAGGCGTGGAATGCCATTCCGAAACATCCTTGTGCTTTGTTTCGTCATCAGGGTCACAGTCGCCGTTACTGCCACTCCGGGCGCCGGTCAGCAGCCCCGCCGTGATGGGCAGGCCGCCCATCCTGTTCCCTGAGAACTTAACCTCTCCGCCGTCACTGTCATCGACAACCGCGAAGTCATCGAGGCGGAGAAACATTTTCATGGTGGTTGGCTTCAGGCCGCTTCCCGCGCCGTTGACCACGCTGTTGCCGGTCTTGTCGCCCAGGTAGCTATGAATAACCCATGTGGCGCGGAAGCGAAAGGCGTCGTCGTCATCGAATAGCTCCTCGACTTCCTCCCCCACATGTTCGGCGAACATTGCGAAGACGTGGCTCCTCCTGTTTGCCTTCTTCATCTTGCCTGTCTCAGGATCGTATTCGTAGTCCTGGAGGTAGAGGTAGGCGGACCAGCATGAGCTGTAAGGCAGCTCCTCGATGCGAGCGTCATATTCGGCATAGTCAGTTCCGCGCGGGCTGACCCTGCAGTCCTCCAGGCTGGAGTGCTCATAATCGAAGGTGCCGCCGGCAGCCGCGGCCGCAGTCCGATCCGCGGCCGCTCCGGCCTGGGAGGGCTGGGAGTTTTCGGCCGATGCCCGGGACAATGTCGACGCAGTTGTCCTTTGCTCCGGTTCCGCCTGGGCCTGCAGCCCGGCCGGTGCAGGACCGCCCAGGGTGAGGGTCCAGGAGTCGATTTTTCCGGTGTCGCCGCCGGCGTTGTCGTTGACGCGGAGTTTCCAGGTGCCGTTGATCGGCTCACTGGACAGGTTGACGGTATAGGTCTGATCGATGTTGTCCGTGTCGCTGCCCGTGTGGCTGTGCAGGGGGTAGGTGCTGCCGTCGGGTGCGACCAGGTCGACTTGGAGGTCGCCGATGTAGGTGTGGGCGATATGCACCTCCACGGTGGAGGTGGTCGAGGCGTTACCGGAGTGGCCCGACATCGTGATGGGGGATTCCACCGTGGCATTGTCGGCGATGGGATAGTCAGTCCCATTGGTGCCGATGGGATTGCCGACGGTGGTGAACGACCAGCTGTGCGGGGCCATGGTGTTGCCTGCGGCGTCCTTGGCCGCGCTCACGGCCACCGTGTACTTGGTGGCCGGGGTCCATGCCTGCGCGGGGGTGAAAGTCAGCACCTTGTTCTCGGCGTCCATCACGGCGTTACCCGCAACCGGCGCATCCGCCGGATTTTTCACCGCAGCCTGCGCCGCCGACACCGGTTCGCTGAACGTATCCCTTGGCCTCGAAATCTTTCGCCAGACCTCGGAAGCTCCGGCCCCCGCGCAGCAGCGTGAACAACTCGACGATGAGTTTCCCGGTCGGCTCGTCGTAGACCGGGCGCAACCCCGCCGGGCATACCCCGTGTGGCCGGCCTTCGGCGGCGTCGGCGGCCATGTCCCGCCGGATCCGCTGGGCGATCTTCGCCGACTCATGTTCGGAGTCGTCGGCGTCATCGATCAGCTCCCGACGATCACGCGGCGTCAGCACTGTGGTGGGGAGGGAGCGTAAACGGGCAGGCGCAGCACGAATCGGGCGCCGCGGACGCTGTCTTCGACGGTCAGGGTGCCGCCGTGTGCTTCGGCGAGCTGGCGGGCGATCGGCAGCCCCAGCCCGGTGCCGCCCGGGTCTCTGGCGCGGGAGGCCTCCAGGCGGGTGAACCGCTGGAAGACGGCCTCTCGCTGCTCGATGGCGATGCCCTCGCCGTCGTCGCTCACCTCCAGCACCGCCTGGCCGGCCTCCAGGGTCAGGGTCACCGTTACGGCGGAGGCGGCGTGTCGTTCGGCGTTGTCGATCAGGTTGTTCAGCAGCCGGGACAACTCGATGCGCGACCCCTCCACCGTCACGCCGGGGGTGAGGCGTCGGCGCAGCTCGGCCTTGGCCGCACGGCGATCGAGTTCCCCGGCCACCAGGCCGGTCAGGTCGACCGGCTCGTGCCGGGCGGTGACGCCGGCGTCCAGCCGGGCCACCTGCAGCAGGTCGCCGATCAGGGCCTGCATGCGGTCCACGCTGTCCAGCAGCGCCTCACCCGTCCGCGGCCAGTCGGCCTCGCGCGGCTCGATCAGGGCCTCCTCGATCCGGGTGCGGATGGCGGTCAGGGGGCTGCGCAGGTCGTGGGAGGCGTCGGAGGCGAAGCGGAGTTGCCGTTCCACCGCCGCCTGGGCGCGGTCCAGGGTCCGGTTCGCGGTCTGGGCGAGGTCGCGCAGCTCATCGCGGTACTTCGGGACCGGCACCCGGTGCCGCAGGTCGCTGGAGGTGATCTGCGCGAGGGTGTGGGTGATGGAGCACACCGGCTGGAGGGTCTTGCCGACGATCCGGTGGCTGCCCACCGCGGCCGCCGCGACCAGCAGCACCCAGCTGGTGGCGAGCGGCACGATCAGCTGCGGACTGACGTACCAGGGAACGGCCGGGACGGCCACGTCGAGCTGCCAGAGGCCGTCGGCCCGGTGGACGGGGTAGGCGAGTCCGATCACGCACCGGCCGGCGAACGTGGGGGCGTCACAGGTCGTGGTGGTGGCGTAGGCGTCGGGATCCGGGCGCAGGTTCGTCATCGGCGGCCGGCCTGCCATGCCGGGCGTGGCCGCGACGACGGCTCCGGCCGGGTCGAACACCTGGACCGCCTGTCCCGGATTCTTCTCGTGCAGATCGGGAACGCTCCGGCGCAACTGGGCGCCCAAATTGATGGCGTTGGTGAAGAGTTGTTCGGTCCGGTGGTCGATCGCCGTCTGCCGGACCATGAGCACGATGAACACCGCCATGGCGGTGCACAACAGGGCCATCACGGCAGCGGCCATCACGGCCAGGCGAGTCCGGATCGAGCGCCGATGCCACCAGCTCACGTTGATCACCCCTTCCCAGAAGGGTCCCCTTATCGATCCTTGCCGGTTTCCAGAAGAAAACCACCAAAGAATGACAAATCGGGCACAGCTGGCAGGCCGGGCGGCCGTCTGCGGGAGACATGTAGAAAACGGGCCGCCGGCTCCGACTCATGGGTGAAGCCCGACCAAAGGAGCCCGCTCATGTCCGCGGTACGTGTCCACAACCTCTCGATCTCGCTGGACGGTTTCGCCACCGGCGACGGCCCGACCCCTGACGCGCCGTTCGGGCACGCCGGGGAGCGGCTGCACGAGTGGATGTTCGCCACCCGGTTCTGGCACGAGATGCACGGTGACGCCGGCGGCGCCGCGGGAGCCGATCACGTGTTCGCGGTGCGGCACGGTCAGGGCATCGGCGCCGAGATCATGGGCGCGGGCAAGTTCGGGCCGCCCGGCTGGCAGGACGACCCCTCCTGGCGGGGCTGGTGGGGCGACACCCCGCCGTTCCGGACGCCCGTCCTCGTCCTCACCCACCGGCCGAGGCCGTCGATCGAGATGGGCGGCGGCACCACCTACCACTTCCTGGACGCCTCCCCCGCCGAGGCGCTCGCGCGGGCCCGTGAGGCGGCCGGCGGCCTGGACGTGCGGGTCGGCGGCGGGCCCACGGTGGTGCGCGACTTCCTCGCCGAAGGGCTGGTCGATCACCTGCACCTGGTGCAGGCGCCGATCGTGCTCGGCCGTGGGGTCCGGCTCTGGGACGGGCTGGAGGCGCTGGAGAAGACGTACACGATCGAGGTGGTTTCGACGCCCTCAGGTGTCACGCACCTGACCTTCACCCGGGGTTGAGCCGCTCCGCTGATCGCCTGCCGCATTACCTGCGGCGTAATCGCGGCTCCGCGCGACGGCTGACATCTTTCGAGGTGTCAGCACCGACCCCCACGCCGAAGGAGCCCGCGATGAGCGCCGCGACCGCAACCACCGACCACACCAAGCTACTCCGCTGGGCGCTCATGGCCGACGCCGTGGTCACCGGGGGCAACGGCCTGGTCTACCTCGTCTTCGCCGCCCCGGTGAGCGACCTGCTCGGCCCGGAGGCCGGCCTGCTCCGGGGCATCGGCGCCTTCCTGCTCGTGTACGGCCTCGCCGTCGGCCTGCTGTCCACCCGCCGCCCGATCAGCCCGGCCGCCGCCAAAGCCGTCATCGCCCTGAACCTCGTCTGGTCCCTGGGCAGCGTCGCCGCCGTGGTCGCCGGGGCCCTCTCCTTCACCACGATCGGGGCCGTCTGGGCCGTCGCCCAGGCCGTGGTGGTCGCGGGCTTCGCCGCGATCCAGGTCGCCGGGCTGCGAATGTCGTAGACACCGCCGTTCGAAGAAGAGGGAATTTCGAAACGATATCGATGCCGATCTCGCGCATAACGCCGATTGAGAACGGCGCCGCGGGAGTGGCCTATCCGTGCCAAGCTCCACACGCGATCTTGACGGGTGATCATCACCGAAAGGAGGATCGCTGTCATCAGACCTCATGAACGGAGCTCGAAATGCGAATGAAGGGCACCCGGGTCCTGTCCATCGCGGCCGCGGCGATCACCGTGGTCGGGACGCCCGTCGCGGTCGTCACGCCCAGCGCGGCGGCTGCAAAGGTGCAGGGCACCCAGGTCATGGCGGGATGCACGAACTGGACGCCGCACATCCGGCGAGTCAGGGTCGCCAGCACCAAGGTCCACAGCAGCTACTCCTCGAAATCCAGCGTGAAGGCCACCTGGAAATACCGTCAGCTTTTCCGCGTGAACAAGCGCTGCGTGAACAGCGCCGGAAATCTGTGGTGGCATTCGGACTGCTGCGCCGGTGTCACCGGATATGTATGGAACGACCACACGGAAATCTCCGGGACCGGGTGGACCTGATCGAATTCGCCTGGCGTTTCCGCGGCCGTGTGTAGCAGCCGCGGAATTCGCCGCATATTCGAATGTGAATCGGCTGCCCTCGTCCACGCGAACAGGCTCACCAGCTGTCCTGGTGCCGTCCTCCAGCCGGTGCCGGCGGTCCCAGACGGTTAGGCGTCGCGGCGCAGCGTGAACCAGAAGGTCGGGACCGAGTTGGTGCCCGGTGTGACGTCGATCAGTTCCCAGCCGGGGAACCTGGCGCGGAGCTCGTCGGCCGTGACGCCCGCCGCCCACGACGTGATCTCGGTGGTCGAGCTGCCGAGCGGCTCGGGGCCGTACCCGAACATCAGCAACCGTGCTCCGGGAGCGGCGCGGTGGGTGAGCCCGGCGGCGTAGGCGTCGCGGCGGTGCAGGGGGATCCCGCAGTAACAGCTCAGGTCGAAGAAGAGGTCGAAGGGGCCCGGCACGTCCAGTTCGTCGAGGCGGGTGGCGTCTCCGTGCAACAGCCGGACTGCGACTCCCGCCTTGGCAGCCTTCTGCCTGGCCTGGTCGAGGGCACGGTCGATCAGGTCGACGGCCGCCACTTCCCAGCCGTGTTGTGCGAGGTAGACGGCGTTGGTCCCCGTGCCGCAGCCGAGTTCGAGGGCGCGGCCCGGCGGCAGCGCAGCGTGCCCCTCTACCAGGGCGATCAGCTCGGGCGGCGTCACGCCGGTGTCCCACGGCGCCTTGCCGGCGCGGTAGTAGCCCTCCAGCGCGCGGCGGACGGCCTCCTCCTCCGGGTCTCGCCGCGCTGAGGCCAGGTCGGGTTCCGGCTTCTGAGGCTGGTCCATCGTCTCCTCCAAGAATCTAGAGTCAAACTCTAGTGACGTACTCTAGAGATAGACTCGCAACATGGACGATGTCAAGCGGCCGGACAAGCGAGCCGAGCGCTCACGCCGCACGCGGGAAAAGGTGGTCGAGGCGGCCCGCGAGCTGTTCATCGCGCACGGTTACGGGGCGACGAGCCTGCAGGAGGTCGCGGACCGGGCGGGCGTGGCCGTCCAGACGGTCTACTTCGTCTTCCGCAACAAGCGCACGCTGTTCAAGGACGTCGTCGACACGTCCATCGCCGGCGACACCGAGCCGGTCGCCACCATGGATCGTGAGTGGTTTCGCGCCGCGTGCGCCGAGCCCACCGCAGCCGGGCAACTGCGCGCGCACGTCCACGGCACCCGCGAGATCCTGGGCCGGGTCGCCCCGATCATGCCGCTGATCGCGGCCGCCGCGGCCACCGACCCCGAGATCGCCGCGCAGTGGCCGGACGGCCCCGACCCGCGTTACACCGTGCACCACGCAGCGGCCGAAGCCCTGGCCCGCAAGCCCGACACCCGTCCCGGCCTCTCCGTCGAGATGGCGGCGGACCTGCTGTTCGGCCTGCTCAGCCCACAGCTCTACCTGATCTTCGTCCGCGACCGCGGCTGGTCACCGGACACGTGGGAAGAGTGGGCCCGCACCGCCTTGACCTCTCAACTCTGCGCCGACCCCGGCTGAGCGGACGGACGTCATGACGGTCCTCCAACCCGTCCAGCGTGTCGGCCACGATCGGCTCGCGTTGCGGTTCGGCCGGGACCGCCAGCAGGCCGAACATCGCGCGGCAGGCTGCCGCAACGCATGACGGCACATGACCACGGCCGCCGAAACCGTGACCTCACCATGACCCGCGGCACTTATCCGTAGCAGCCGCCCCTCCTACCGTCGGAATCCCCTCGGTCAAGGAGTCCTTCCCATGCCCTCTCCCCTGCTCCGGTTCGGCGCCGTCTGCGGCGTCGTCATGGCCCTGTCCGTCGGCGTCCCCGGCGCCGTCGAGGCGTTCACCGGCGAGACGACGGTCACCAGCCTCGTCATCGGTCTCGGGGTCGCCTTCGGGCCGCCCGCGCTCACCGCCTTCCACCTGCGGCAGAGCGAGGTCGCCGGCCGGTTCGGCGCGGTCGCCTACGCCGTCAACATGATCGGGCTCACCCTCTTCTCCGGCATCGCCTTCGCGCTCAACCTGGTCGTCTTCTTCCTCGACGGCGCGGTGACGCGGGAGCTGCTCCAGGGGCCCACGAAGGTCGTCCTCCTCGGCGGGACGGCGGTGTTCGTGGTCGGCACTGTCCTGTTCTCGGCGGCGATGTTACGCGCGGGCGTCTTCCCCCGGGTGCCCGCCGCCGGGTACGGCGTCACGCTGACGGCGCTTGCGGTCGGCGCGTCGTTGCCGGACGGCGTGCTGACGAGCCTGCTGCACGTCCTGGTCGCCGTGACGCTCATCTGGTTGTCCCTATCGGTGCGGCGGTATGCGGAGCGACCGTAGTCTTTCGGGCATGGCCCTGTCCCGTCCGGTGCCGTGGGTGTCGCCGGTGCTCTACGGCGCGGTCGTCCTCGCGGGTCTGTACGCCTGGCTGGCCGGGGTGGGCGACACCCGGCCGGTGCCGTTCGTGGCGGGGCTGGCGGCGCTGGCCGTCCTCGACCGGTGGGAGCACCGGATCGGCCCCGTGGTGCTGCTGGCCCTGCGGGTGGGGTTGTGCACGCTGGTCGCGTCCGCCGACGGGGCCGGGTTGTCGCGGGTGTTGTTCGTGCTGGTGCCGTTCACGGCCTACTTCACGTTCGGGCGGACGGTCGCCGTGACGCTCGCCGTGGGGTGCGTCGCCGTCATGGCGGCGGCCGGGCTGGTCGGCGACCCGCACTGGCCCGCCGACGCCGGGCAGGTCTCCGACCTGCTGATGTTCTGCGTCGGGCTGGTCCTCGCGGTGACCATGGCGGCGGTGGCGGCCGAGGAGCGCCGGGCGCGGATGGAGCTGGCCGCTTCGGCGGCGGCGGTCGCCGAACTGTCGGCCACGGCCGAGCGCAACCGGGTGGCCAGGGACATCCACGACGATCTCGGGCACCACCTGACCGCGATCGTGGTGCTGCTGGAGAAGGCCGCCGCGTTCCGTGACCTCGACGCCGAGGCGGCCGACCGGGCGGTCGCCGACGCGCACGGCTCGGCGCGGCGGGCGCTGGAGGACGTGCGGCGCTCGGTGCGCACCCTGCGCGAGTCCTTCAGCCTCGAAGAGGCCCTGTCCGCCCTGGTCGACGGGCAGACGGATGTGGTCCTGGAGTTCTCCGGCGAGGAGGAGGGCCATGATCCGGCGGCGTTGCGGGCCCTCTACCGGGCGGCGCAGGAGGGCATCACGAACGCCCGGCGGCACGCCCGCGCCACGCGCGTGTCGATCGCAGCGTCGCTGGATTCGCGCGGCGCGGAGCTGGTGGTCAGCGACGACGGGCGCGGCTTCGTGCCCGGGAGCGAGGGGTACGGGCTGCTCGGCATGCGGGAACGGGTCGAGCTCGCCGGCGGCCGGGTCGACATCGGCGGCCCGCCCGGCGGGGGCACCCGGCTGACCGTCACCATCCCCCGGAGGAGCGCGCCGTGAGCGACGAGCCGGTGCGGGTGCTGGTCGTCGACGACCAGGGGCTGATCAGGGAGGCCATCGCCTCGCTGCTCGGCGTGCAGCCCGGCGTCACCGTGGTCGGCACGGCGGCCGACGGCCACGAGGCGGTCGAGCAGGCGGTCGCCATGCGGCCCGACGTCGTGCTGATGGACGTCCGGATGCCGCGCATGGACGGCGTGCGCGCGGTCGCCGCGCTCCGCGACCGCGCGCCGGAGGTCCGGGTGGTCATGCTGACGACGTTCGACGACGAGGAGTACGTCCTCGAGGCCCTGCGCGCGGGGGCCACCGGCTACCTGCTGAAAGACCTCCCGGCACGGGAACTGGCGGCGGCCGTGCGGCTCGCGCACGCCGGGGTCGCCCAGCTCGACCCGGGGGTCGCCGCCCGCCTGGTGGCGACCGGCGACGCCCGTGCCCCGCGGGCGCAAGTGCCGCTGACGGCGCGGGAGCTCGACGTGCTGCGGCTGGTGGCCGCCGGGGCGTCGAACCGGGAGATCGCCGACCGGCTCTACCTCAGCGAGGGCACGGTGAAGAACCACATCTCGCGCATCCTCCAGCGGCTCGGCCTGCGCGACCGCACGCAGGCGGCGGTCTACGCCCGCGACCACGGCCTGCTTCCCTAGACCAGGCCCCGCCGGCGGGCCTGGACGCCCGCCTGGAACCGGGTCTCGGCGTTGAGCTCGTCGAAGAGGTGGCGCAGCCGGCGGCGCAGGCTGCGCGGGCTGGTGCCGAACTGGCGGGCGATGGCGTCGTCCTTGAGCCCGGCCGCCAGCAGCGCCAGCAGCCGGCGGTCCTCCAGTTCGAGGTCCATGCGCTCCCCGTCCTCCTCCGGCGCGAGGTCGCCGACCGGCTCGGGCCCAGATACGGGCGGGGTCGCGGGCGGGGCGGCCTGCGGGTACATCGGCACCGCCTCGCGCCACATGCGCTCGAACAGCTCGACCAGGGCCACCACCATGGTGGATCCCCTGATCAGCACGCTGCGGCTCACCGGCTGGTGCAGGTGGAGGTGCAGCGGCATGATCGCCACCCGCTGGTCGGCGAGCAGCATCTTGAACGGCAGGCCGGGCAGCACCCGCGCCTCCTCGCCCACCTGGAGCATGGTGTCCAGCTGGTCGAGCGCGCCCTCGTGCTGGAAGGCCTCCGGCGCGTAGATGGTCCGGTAGCGGACGCCGTCGCGCAGGCGGTCGCTCTGGACGGGGTTGCGGTAGTCCAGCACGTACGGCGGGCGGTCGAAGGTGAGCACCTCGTCCTTGGCCTCCTGCTGCACCTGGCGGTACCACCGGGCGAGCACCTCGGGCCCGGCCAGCACCTCGAACTGGCCGATGTCGTCCGGATCCTGGCCGACGGCGCGGAAGGCGGTCTCCAGTTCGTCGGCCGTGTCGGTGATCCGGTCCAGTTCACCCTGCAGACCCCGGACGAGAGTACGGATCGCGGCCCCCGGGCTGGTCGCCGTCCACCGGGGCGAGCGGCCCCACAACCGGTTGATCAGGCCCTTGGCCTGGAGTCTCGTCAGCGAGGACTGGATGCGGCCCGAGCTCTCGCCGCTCCTGGCGACGAGCTCCTGCGCCGTGATGCCGGGAGAGGCCAGCACCGCCCGGTAGATCCGTTCGTCGAACGCGCTGATGCCCAGCACTTCAAGCATAGGGAGATCATGGCCATTTCCGGCGGCTGCCGCAATCGGTCACACGAGCACCATTGGCATCAGAGTTAACAGACAGTTAGAAATCTCGTCGTGCTACAGCGAACCATCCTCACCGGCGTTCTGATATCAGCGCTGGTAGCGGCCGCCGCCCCTGTCCAGGCGACCCCCGCCGCAGGCCCGGCCTCCCCCGAACCCGGACGGGTCCCCCCGAAGACGATCACCCTCATCACCGGGGACACGGTCACCCTCCGCCCGCTCCCCGACAAGCAGACCCAGCTGGACGTCACGCCCGGCCCCGGCCGGGAGAAGATCACCTTCGTGCACCGGCGCGGCCAGGACGGCCTCAGCGTCGTCCCGGTCGACGCGATGCCCCTGCTGGCCGAAGGCCGGCTCGACCCCCGGCTGTTCAACGTCACCCAGCTCACCGCGTTCGGCTACGACGACGACGCCAGCCCCGCCCTCCCCCTGATCGTCACCTACGGCGGTGACGTCTCCCGCCTGCGCGTCGCCGGCGGACGCCCGCTGACCGCGATCAACGCGATGGCCCAGCACGAGTCCCGCGCCGCCGCGGGCACCCTGTGGAAGTCGCTGACCGCCCAGGCCAGAACCGCCGCCGCGCCCGAGAAGATCTGGCTGGACGGCAAGGCCAAACTGTCGCTGGACGTCAGCGTCCCGCACATCGGCGCGCCCCAGGCGTGGGCGGCCGGGCACACCGGCAAGGACGTCAGCGTGGCCGTGCTCGACAGCGGCTACGACCCCGACCACCCCGACCTCAAGGGCCTGGTCGTGAAAACCGCCAACTTCACCTCCGAGCCCGACGTCCGCGACCTGAACGGGCACGGCACCCACGTCGCCTCCACCATCGCGGGCTCCGGCGCCGCCGCGGGCGGCACCCACAAGGGCGTCGCCCCCGGCGCGAAGCTCATGATCGGCAAGGTCTGCGAGCAGAGCGGCGACTGCCCCGACTCCGGCATCATCGAGGCCATGACCTGGGCGGCCGAGAACGGCGCCCGCGTCGCCAACCTCAGCCTCGGCAGCCCCGACGCGCCCGGCGACGACCCGCTGGAGCAGGCCGTCGACAACCTGACGGACACGTACGGCACGCTGTTCGTCGTCGCCTCCGGCAACTCCGGCCCGCAGTCGCTCGGCTCGCCCAGCAGCGCCGACCGCGCGTTGTCGGTCGGCGCCTCCCACCGCGACGCCGACGTCGTCGCCGACTTCAGCAGCACCGGCCCCCGTGTCGACGACGGCGCGGTCAAGCCCGACCTCATCGCCCCCGGCGTGGGCATCGTGGCGGCCCTGGCCGGAAGCGACTCCTACACCGCGATGAACGGCACCTCCATGGCCACCCCGCACGTCACGGGCGCGGCGGCCATCCTGGCCGGACTGCACCCCGACTGGAAGGCCGACCGCATCAAGGCCGCCCTCATGGCCTCCACCGCGCCCGGCGAGGAACTGGGCGCCTACGTCCAGGGCTCGGGCCGGGTGGACGTCGCCCGCGCCGTGACCCAGCAGGTCACCTCCGACCCCACCGCGCTGACCATGGGCGACTTCGAACTGCCCGCCTCACCCGCCAAGCGCACCCTCACCTACCGCAACGACGGCGACGCCGCCGTACGGCTGAACCTGAGCGTCGTCGCCAAGGACGGCCAGGGCGCCACGGTGACCCCGTTCACGCTCGGCGCCACCGCGGTGGAGGTGCCCGCGCACGGCACCGCGCAGGTCGAGGTGACCTCCGAGGCGTCCGCGATCGGCCGCTACAGCGGCACCGTCATCGCCAGCGGCGACGGGGTGTCGGTGCGTACCGGCATCGGCATGCGGGTCGAACCGGAGAAGCGGCGGGTCAAGCTGTCCTTCACCGGCTCGGACCGCAAGCCCGCCGCCGCCGCGTTCGCCGGCGTGATCGACATCGACGCCCGGGAGCAGACCAACTACGACGTGTCCGGCGGCACCCTGGACCTCAAACTGCAGAAGGGCCACCGCTACACGGTCGTCACGCTCATGCTCGACCACGACGGCACACTCGTGATGGCCGCCGACCCCGAGTTCACCCTCGACGCCGACCGCGTCATCGCCGCCGACGCCCGCGCGGCCCGGCCGGTGGACGTCCGGACCCAGGAGCCGACGGCCCGCCTGGCCATGGGCATGCTCGGCATGCTCCAGCTCGTCGAGGGCAAACAGCCCTTCGGCGTGGACGTCGACCTCGCCCGCGACGCCGACCGCGTCGAGGGCGTCAAGGCCATCCCGTCGGACCGCACGGCGAGCAAGAAGTTCGCCTACTACCGGTGGACCCAGTGGGCCAAGCCGAACGGCGACGGCTACGACGCCAGCCCGTACTGGTACCACCTGATGAAGGCCGAGCCCGGCATCCCCGCCGACCCCGGGTACCGCCCGCGCCGCCAGGACCTCGCCGAGGTCACCTCGACCTACGCCACCCAGCAGGACGGCAAGCACGGCGAACGCTTCGCCCTTCCGGTCCTGTACGGCGAGGAACTGGCGTGGATGCCCTACGGCTCGTTGTCCACGTTCCCGCTGCCGTTCCGCCGCACCGAGTACTACACGCCCGGCGAGACCGGCTGGTACCCCTCGTTCATCCAGTACAAGTCACTGGACGCCTGGGACAACATCGACCAGTTCTTCTTCGGCCAGACGACGACCTTCCGGGCCGGTCAGAAGAGCTCCGACCGCTGGAACACCGGCGTCTTCGCCGCCTCGCTGAACCCCGGGAACGACTCCTGGCGTGAGGACGACCTCATCCAGTTCGCCACCGGCCAGTTCGAGGACGCCGTCCCCGGACGCTACTCCTACGGCGACTACCAGAACCCCCGCGCAACCCTGTACCGCGACGGCAAGGAGATCTTCACCGCCGACTCCTACCTGCCCGGCACCGTCGAGGTGCCCACGGACGCCAAGGAGAGCCACTACCGCATCACCATGACGGCCGACCGCGCCGCGGCCATGACCCGGTTCTCCACCCGAGTCGACGCCGAGTGGACGTTCCGCTCCACGACCCCCGCGCCGGGCACCCGCCAGGTGCTGCCGCTGCTGGCCGTCAAGATCACCCCGCAGTTGGACGACCGCAACCGCGCCCCCGTCGGCCGGATGCGCATCCCGCTGACGCTCCAGCGCCAGGACGCCTCCCCCGGCCTCAAGGTGCACACGCCGACCGTCGAGATGTCCTATGACGACGGCCGCACCTGGCAGCCGACGAAGGTGCACGCCGCGGGCAGGAACGCCTGGGCCGCCGAGACCGACCACCCGGCCACCACACGCGGGCGCTTCGCCTCCCTGAGAGTGAAGGTCGCCGACGCCGGCGGCAACACCTTCGCCGAGACCGTCACCAGGGCCTACGAGATCCGCTGAACCCGGGAACCCCGCCGCCCCGCCCAGGGGCGCGGGGTTCCTCTCATAGGGTGGAGACCGCCCGAGTGGTCCGAGAAAGGAGCGGGATGCCGGACGTTCACCCGCTCCGCCCCGGAGACCCCCAGCGCATCGGCGCCTACCGGCTGGTCGGCGTGCTCGGCTCCGGGGGCCAGGGAGTGGTCTACCAGGGGGTCGACGAGGCCGGGCACCAGGTCGCCGTCAAGCTGCTGCACCCCCACCTCAGCCACGACAAACACGCCACCAGGGGCTTCCTCCGCGAGGTGGAGGCGGCGCGACGGGTCGCCGCGTTCTGCACGGCCGCCGTGCTCGACGTCGGGCTCCTGGACCAGCAGCCGTACATCGTGAGCGAGTACATCGCCGGGGACACCCTGCAGGCGCTCGTCCGCGCCGCCGGTCCCCGGACCGGAGGCGCGCTGGACCGGCTCGCGATCTCCACCCTGACCGCGCTGGCCGCCATCCACGAAGCCGGGATCGTGCACCGCGACTTCAAGCCGGGCAACGTGCTGGTCGGGCCCGAAGGACCCATCGTGATCGACTTCGGCATCGCGAAGGCGCTCGACTCCACCACACTGGCGTCAGGCCCTATCGGCACCCCCGCCTACATGTCACCCGAGCAGTTCAGGGGCGAGCGCGTGACCCCCGCGTCCGACGTCTTCAGCTGGGCGGGCACGATGGTGTTCGCCGCGACCGGCCGCCAGCCGTTCGCGGGGCGGACCGTGCCCGCCATCGTGAACGCCGTCCTCGGCGCGGAGCCCGACCTGTCCGGAGTGCCCGCGCACCTGGTCGATTCCCTCGGGCCGTGCTTCGCCAAGGACCCCGCGCTCCGGCCGTCGGCGGCCGATCTGCTGGTCCGGCTGATCAGGCCGGCAGGGCCGGTCCCGTCTCCGGTGAGCACCGAGCCTGCGCGGGTGCCGTTCACCGACGCGGAGACGCAGCCCCGTCCGGACGGGAAGATGAGCCGCCGGGTGCTGATCGGCGGCGCCGCCGCAGTGGGCGCGGGGGTGATCTCCGCTCTCGCGATCCTCCGGAACAGAGACGGAAACCCCCCACCGAACGTCGGCGAACAGGTCCAACGCTCCACTACGCCATCGGCCACTCCTGAGGTCGCCTCGGCCGAGCCCTTCGGCGCGGCGGTCAAGGAGCCCGTTCCCCTGGCCGAAGGAGACGGTGATCCGACGTCCATCACCGCCGCCGGGGCCACGGTGGTCTGCGGCACGTCCGAGGGCGTCACGCTCGTATGGGACACCGGCACCACCACGCTCACCCGGCTCGGCGACCGCGGCGGCGCGGTCACCTCGGCGGCGATCGGCACCAGCGGCGGCACACCGGTCGTGGCCACCGGGCACACCGACGGCAGGATGCGGTTGTGGAGCCTGACGGGCACGGAGCTCGCCTCACACCTTGCGCGCGACCCCGTCATCGCCGTCTCAGCCGGTCAGCGGGCGGTGGCCGTCTCCCAGAAGTACGACAGCCTGCGCGACCTGCACAGTGTCGTCCGCCTCACCGACATCGCCACCGGCGAGCAGATCGGCGCCCCGATCATCGACCACTTCCAGGGCATCAGCGGCCTGGCGTTCGGCAGGCTCGGCCAAGACGACGTGCTCGTCACCGGTGACGGCGACGAACGCATCCGGGTCTGGAGCCTCGCGACCGGAGAACTCACCCATTCCTTCCGCACCGGGGACGTCGGCGGCATCGAACGGCTCGCCTGCGGCGAGTCCGGCGGCCGGCCCATCCTGGTCTCCACCCACCTGGACGCCACCCTGCGCGTCCACGACCTGGCCACCGGCAAAAGGCGGAAGAAGTGGTCGTTCAGCGACCGCAGCCCCGACGACCGCGGCGTCGCCGCCCTGGCCGCCGGTCGACGCGGCGACGTGCCCATCGCGGTGGTCGCCCACCACCCGGTCGGCGACGAGATCACCGTACGGATCTGGAACCTCGACAACGGCGAGATCATCGGCGAACTCGGCCCAGGCCCCACCGCCACCGTGGCCCTGGCCGAGCTCACCGGCCGATCCGTCGTCGTGGGATCGGCCGAGGACCGCACACTCCGCGCCTGGAGCCTCGGCCCCTGAACCGTTTCCGCGGGTTTGTCACGAGCGACCCCCTTTACAAAGTAAGACCATCGTTGACTGCACGCAGATGACTGGCGTGTAGCGAGATGTTGACACCCTCGCATGCGAGCGTTAACACTCTTCGGAAATACGTCAGACACATGAATGCAACCCGATCGCCCCTTGCTGGTCGGGAATCACTCGCCCCATTGCCAAACCCTCAGCAACGAGGGATACGCACACGTGTTAACGCTAACAGCCCGGCGGGTCCGCCCTGCGTAGTCGTGACGTCGCTTCTCCGCAGGTCAAGGGTCGCCATACACCGTCATGTAGCCGGTGAACTCCAGCCGTCGTGAACCGAACCACCCGGTCGTCACGCCGACCGAGGACTCCCCCAGTGATGCAGGTCTAGTGATTGGAAGTTTCATGGCACTGAGAACGACCCGGCCGCTCCGCCGGTTACTGGTCGCCGCCGTGGTGACGGCGCTCACCGCGGCGGCGAGCCTCGTCGTCTCCACCCCGTCGGCCCATGCCGCCACCAGTCAGTTCCGGGGCATGAACTGGGCCGTGCTGGGTGACAACTTCAGCACCGGCCCGCTCGTCGTGCAGGGCCTGAGTCAGTCCGACAGCAACGCGACGGTTCGCGCCAAGGCCAACTCGATCTACGACAGCATGGAATACCTGATGGGGGTCAACACCGTCCGGCTGCCCATCAACACGCACACCGTGGCCAACACGACCTGGTGGAACTCCTACCGCGGCGCCATCGACGCCGCCACCGAGCGCGGCTTCAAGGTCATCCTGGCCTACTGGGAGGACGGCGCCGCCTCCGGCGGCCGGATCACCAACCTCGCCGCGTGGAACACGATGTGGTCCAGCGTGACCAACACGTACGGGGGCAACAGCAACGTCTACTTCGAGCCGATGAACGAGCCGCACGGCTACAGTTCGGCCGAGTGGCGCAACATCGCGGCCAACTGGCTCAGCTATCACACCTCGGCGGTGCCCGGCCGGGTGCTGATCGGCGGCACCGGCTTCAGCCAGGACCTACGGGACATCTGCAACGACAGCCGCTTCAACGCGACTCTGCTGTCCTTCCACTACTACACCTTCTTCTACAGCGCGATGACCTACGACGAATTCCGGAGCCACATCCAGACGCGTCTGGGCAACTGCGCCTCCCGCGCGGTCGCGACCGAGTTCGGCGCGCCGATGGCCACCGGCCTCAACTACGGCGACCCGAACAGCACCGACAACTTCGTGCGCTATCTCCGCGCCATGGCGCAGGTCATGCGGGACAACCAGATGGGCGGCACCTACTGGCCCGCCCTCGGCGGCAAGGTGACCGCGGGTCTCGGCTACGACCACTACTCGATGTTCGCTCTCGGCGGCAGCGGCACCACCCTCAACCTGACCACCCGCAACGGCTACGGCGCCAACCGGGTCCGGTACGCCTGGGGCGACGCCGTCAACGACTCGCCCCCTCCGTCGGCGTACCGGGTCGAGGCGCGGCACAGCGGCAAGGCCATGGACGTCCAGCAACCGAACACCGCCAACGGAGCGCGTGTCGGCCAGTACACCTACGGCGGCAACGCCTGGCAGCAGTGGCAGTTCCAGGACGCCGGCAGCGGCTACTGGCGTCTCGTCAGCCGCCACAGCGGCAAGTGCCTCGACGTGGTGGGCGCCTCGACCGCCGACGGCGCCGAGCTCATCCAGTACACCTGCGGCACCGGCAACAACCAGCAGTTCCAGATGGTCGCCAACGGCAGCTACTTCCAGCTCCGGGCCCGGCACAGCGGCAAGTGCGTGGACGTGCCGGCCGCCTCGACGGCCGACGGCGTGATCCTCAAGCAGTATGCGTGCAACACCGGCGCCAACCAGCAGTGGTCGCGCGCGGGCGTCTGACGACCCGGACCGGTCTGGGCGTCCCCCTGGGGCGCCCAGACTTTCTCACCCGGGTCCGCGGAAGTGTGAACCTCCTACGAGGTGGAGACTCAAGCGATGACGACATCGCCGCACCTCAGGAGCACGACATGACCGACCCCGTCACCGACGACGACATGCGGCGGGCCCTGGCCGGCACCAAGGCCTACACCCTGGTCATCCTCTCCGCGGGCCCTGAATACGGCAGCGCCGAGGCGCCCGCGCTGGTGTGGGAACACGGCCGCCGCAACTTCGCCCTGCGGGCCGAGGGTGTCCTCAACATCGTCTGCCCGGTCACCGACGACACCACGACCTGCGGCGTCGGCATCCTGGACACCGACCTCGAGACCGCCCACCGGATCATGTCCGAGGACCCGGGCGTGAAAGCGGGCGTCTTCACCTTCGCCCTGCATCCGGTCCGCAGCTTTCCCGGCGACCGGCTCGCATAGCCCGGACGGCATCCTGGCCCGGCGGCTCAGCTCCTGAGTGCCCGCAGGGCCGAGCCCCAGGCCAGGACCTGGTCGAGCACGACGTTCAGCCGGTCCTCGTGGGCGGCGGACGGCGTGAAGCCGTCGGCGAAGTCGGTGTGGATCGACAGCCCCACCTGGTTCGACACGGTGGCCACGCTGAGCAGGCCCAGAACGTGGCGCAGGTGCGCGATCGCGCGGGGCGCGCCGTCCACGCCGTAGCCGACGAACCCGGCCGCCTTGTTGCTCCATTCCGCGTACAGGAAATCGAGAGCGTTCTTGAGCGCGCCGGGATAGGAGTTGTTGTACTCGGGGGTCACGATCACGAACGCGTCCAGGGGCGAGATCGTGGCCGACCAGCGCTTGGTGTGCTCGTGCACGTAGCGGCCCGTGGCGGGGTGTTCGGGTTCGTCGAGGTTGCCCAGGTCGTAGTCCTTCAGGTCGACGAGTTCGTACTCGGCGTCGCCTCGTTTGACCGCCAGGTCGCGGACCCACTGCGCCACCGCCTCGCCGTTGCGGCCGGGACGGGTGCTGCCCAGGATGATGCCCACCTTCAGCATGCGGAATGCCTCCTCAATCGGTTACGGGAACCACCGTAGGGAGGCCGGATGAGATGGTGAATGCGCTGCTGTCCAATATTCATACGCGATCGTCTCAGGCCCTAGACTTCACTCATGGACTTGCTCAGTGACGTGGTGGCCTTCATGCGGTGCGGGCGGCCCGCCTCCGTCCGCGTCTCCTGGAAGGCGCCCTGGGGTGTGTCGTTCCGGGTGGCGCCCGGGTCGGCGGGTTTCCACGTGCTGCTGCGCGGGTCCTGCTGGCTCCTCCCCTCGGAGGGCGGGCCCGTTCCGCTGAGCGTGGGCGACGTGGTGTTCCTGCCGCACAGCGGCCCGTTCGGCCTGGCCGACGACCCCGCGAGAGCGCTGGTCGAGTCGGACTGCGAACCGCACTCGGAGTTGTTCGCCTCGGCCGCGTCCACCGGCTCCGGCGCCGAGACGGTGACGCTGTCGTGCACCTACCGGATCGACGCCGACCGCACCCACCCGATCCTCGACGCGCTGCCCGACGTGATCCACCTGCCCGCGACGCTCGGCAGCCATCCCGAACTCCGGGCCGCCGTCGAGCTGCTGGCCGCCGAGATCGAGAGCCCGCGACCCGGCACCGACACCGTCGTGACGTCCCTGCTCGACATGCTGCAGCTGTACGTCCTGCGGGCCTACTTCGAGACCCAGGACGAACCCTGCACGCTGTCCGGATGGGCCGCCGCTCTCGCCGATCCCTCCATCGGCCGCGCGCTCGACGCCATTCACCGCACCCCCGCCCACCGCTGGACGGTCGAGTCGCTGGGCGTGCAGGCGGGCATGTCGCGGGCCGGTTTCGCACGCCGGTTCACGGGGCTGGTCGGGCAGTCGCCGCTGGCCTACCTGACCTGGTGGCGCCTGGTGAGCGCGGCCCGCATACTGCGCGAGTCCGACGCGTCGGTGGCGGAGGTGGCCGGGCGGGTGGGATACGGGTCGGAGTTCGCCTTCGGCAACGCGTTCAAGCGCGAGTTCGGGGTGGCGCCGGGCCGGTACCGGCAGCGGGTCGGCAGCGGATAAAACTGTTTACGGATTGTATTTCACCGATTACGGAATCCCTGTACAGCCGCCCGCGCCCGCCGGATCCTTGGCAACCATGATGACCAGTCCATTACGGGCAGCGCTCGCGGTCCTCATGGTCATCGCGAGCCTCACCATCCTTCCCGCACCAGCGAGAGCGGCCGGAGACCAGCCGCTCACCGTGCGCATCCTCCTGATCAACTGCGTCGACGCCTGCAACGAACACGGGCTCGAAGCGGTCGGAGAAGGCACACCCGACTTCTACGGCGAGATCATCTTCGCCGGGTTCCCCGCGCACATCACCCCAAGGGCGCCTGACGACCGGTCGCAGTACGCCCCGTTCTGGACGCTCACCCGGGACATCCCCGCCGGCGTCATTCACCAGGACATCGCCATCGGGATCTGGGACCACGACTCGACCGGTGGAAACGACCTGGCCGACACCACACCACGCGCGGGCGACGCGTACACGCACGTCCAGGTGAACATGATCGACGGAGAGGTCACCGGTGATCTGACGTCCTCCACCGGCTGTGTGCACGGCAACGGCGAGCCGGGCGGCGGCATCTTCGGACCCGATCCGAAGCCCGCCGTGGAGGTCTGCTTCGAGATCACCCCGACCCCCACCACCGACACCGACGGCGACGGGTTCACCGACTTCGAGGAGTACCGGGGCCGCGATTTCAACGACGACGACCTCGTCGACGTGACCCTGCCGAACGCGGATCCGCAACGCCAGGACATCTACGTGGAGATCGACTACATGCAGAACCGGAGGCCGCAGAACGGGGTGCTGGCGGCGGTCGAGGGAGCCTTCAACACCGCCACCATCACCAACGCGCACACCGGGGCAGGCGGTCTCGCCCTGCACCTGCTGCTGGACGAGGAGATCCCGTTCGCCACCACCACCTCCTTCGTCACCGTGCCGCCCGGCGCCCCCGCCGACGACTTCGACGTCATCAAGCTGGGCAGCCCGGAGAAGCCGTGCGGCACCTCCGGCACCGGCCATTTCGGCAACGTCGTCGACCGGGCCAGCCCGGTCTGCGCGGACATCATCGCCTTCAAACGCCAGCGGTTCCGGTACGGCCTGTTCGTCAACGGCCTGGCCGGTGCGGGCAGCGGGTCGGGCCGCGCCGAGACGCACGAGCGCGGCGGCGACGACTTCGTGGTCTCGCTCGGCATGTGGACACCCGCCATGCTGGCCGCGGCGGGCGGGCTGAAGGCCGCCGAGGAGGGCACCCTGATGCACGAACTCGGGCACACCCTCGGCCTGGAACACGGCGGCCGGCGTGACGACGGCAGCCTGGACGCGATCAACTGCAAGCCCAACTATCAGAGCGTCATGAACTACGCGTGGCAGGTGCCGAACATCGACCCGAGCCGCCCGCTCACCTACCAGCGCTTCGGCAAGGCGACCCTGGTGGAGAACAACCTCGACGAGACCGCCATACCGGGCCTGTCCGGGGTTTCCCGTCCGGTCATCTACGGAGTGGGCGGCGCCACCCGGCTGGCCGACGGAAGCCTGGCGATCGACTGGACCGGGACCGGTGCGCCGTTCTCGGCCTCCGCGCAGGCCAACATCAACCACCTGCCGGGCATCGACCCAGACTGCGTCAGCACGTCCAGCACCGAGACGCTGATCAGCGAATCCGACTGGGACCGTCTCCAGTACGGCTTCACCAACAGTCCGCACGCGGCGGACGGCAACCACGGCGACATGCCCGAGGAACTGTCCGGCGAGTCGGTGCTCAGGGCGGTCTCGGCCGACCTGACGGTGGAGATGAGCGTCGACAAGGCCGACGCGGCCGGCGGCGACACCGTGACCGCGACCGTCACCATCGGCAACAAAGGCGGCAGCACCTCGACCGCCGGCTCGGTGACCTTCACCCCTCCGGCGGGCGATCCGGTCACCCGTCCGGTCGCCGACCTCGGCACCACCGGGTCCCGGACCGAGACGTTCACGTACACGGTGCCGTGCACGGTCACCGACGGCGCCACGCTGACCGCGACCGCGACGGTGGCCGGCAGGAACACGCAGGGCGTCGCGGAGCCCGCGGAGCTGCTGGCCGACAACACGGCCACGGCCGCCACGGTGGCGCACATCCCGGTCATGGCGGTTACCGCCGCCGCGACCTCGGCCGTGAACGCCGGTGAGAAGATCACCTACACGGTGACCCACCGCAACGACGGCAGCGCCGCCGCCACGGGGGCCACGCTGAGGCACACCCTGCCCGCGGACGTCTACTACAGCACCGCTCTCGACACCGGCGCCGGCCCGGGCCCGGCCGCCGTGACCAGGAACCCCGACGGCACCACGACGCTGACCTGGCACCTCGGCACGGTCGCCACCGCCGGGACCGGAACCGTCGTCTTCACCGCACGGCCGAGCCTGCTCATGGAGGCGGGCGACACGGTGACCGGCTCCGCCACCGTGACCTACGGCGGGACGAACGGGTGCACCTTCACCCCGGTGACCCGCACCGCCCAGACCACGATCACGGAGGTCGAGCCCAGCCGTCATCCGCTCCTCACCACGGTGTGGGCGCTGAGCCCCGACCTGCGCACTCCGGAGGCGCTGGCCCGCGTCCAGGCCACCGACACCCGCTTCGACGGCGGGGACGACTCCCCCGCCGACGGCGTGTTGTCCCAGCCGGAGGCCTCGGCCGCGTTCTTCCTGCCGGTGACCCAGCCGCGCACGCTGCGGGCGGAGCTGCTGGCCACCGTCCTCAACCTGGCGACCCGCAGGATCAACGCGGGCACCGGCGTGCACACCGTCACCCTCCAGCGGCTGGGGCTGGAGACGGTGGGCGACGCCGTCCGGTACGTCCAGGGCACGCTGGCCCAGCCGCCGGCCCTGGGGAACCTCGTCCGCTACGCCGACTCGACGCTGATCCTCACGGAGATCAACTCGAACCTGGCGGAACAGTACTGACCATCGCGGTGCCTCCCCGCGATCAAGAGGCACCCTCAGTCAACGCCCGGCCGGGGGCCGGTCAGGTAGTTCTGCAGGGTGGGGCCGATCCAGGCGACGACCGCGTCCCGGTCCATGGCCGTGACCGGGGGCAGGCGCAGCACGTACCGCGTCAGGGCGAGGCCGAGGACCTGGGTGGCGATCAGACCGGCGCGGGTGGCGGCGTCGTCGGGCGCGATCGCCAGGACCGCCGGGCCGAGCTGGGTGGCGAAGATCTCCAGCATGCGGTCGGCGGCGGCCTGGTGGGTGACGGCGGCGCGCAGCAGCGCCATGAGGGTCTCGTCGCCGTCCCAGCGGTCGAGCACGTGCCCGGCGATGCGCGCGCCGATCTGGTCGAGGGGGGTGCCCGCCAGATCGGGGATGCGCAGGTCGAACTCGGCGGCGGCGGCGAAGAGCTTCTCCTTGTTCTCGAAGTAGCGCATGACCATGGCGGGGTCGATGCCCGCGCTCGCGGCGATGGCCCGGATGGTGGCGCGTTCGTATCCGTCGCTGGCGAACAGTTCGCGCGCGGCGGCGAGGATCGCCTCCTTGGTGGCGTCCGAGCGCCGCCCCTTGATCGTCGACATGTCAACAAGTGTAGGCCAACACTTGTTGACATGTCAGACCGCAGGGGGTTCTACTGATGCCAACAAACGTTGACTAACCAAGGGAGCACGTCATGACCGACGTCATCGTGGTCGGCGCGGGACCCACCGGACTGCTGCTGGCGGGCGACCTGGCCGAGGCCGGGGTCGCCGTCACGATCCTGGAACGCCGCGACGGCACGATCTCCAACCTCTCCCGCGCCTTCGGCGTGCACGCCAGGACGCTGGAGCAGCTCGACGCACGCGGACTGGCCGACCGCCTCGTGTCCACCGGCGCCACGCTCGGCGAGGTGAGGTTGTTCGACCGGGTGACCGTCGACCTCGGCCGCCTGCCCAGCCGCTTCCCCTACCTGCTGATCACCCCGCAGTACAACGTGGAGAACCTGCTCCTGGAGCGGGCGCTCGCGGCGGGCGCCGAGATCGTGCACGCCGCCGAGGTCGTGGACGTGCGGCAGGACGAGACCGAGGTCACCGTCACCACCACCGCGAAGACCTACCGCGCCGCCTACGTCGTGGGGGCCGACGGCTTCCGCAGCGCGGTGCGGCGGGCCGTCGGCCAGCCCTTCCCCGGCCGGTCGGTGCTGAAGTCGATCATGCTCGCCGACGTGAAGGTGGCCGAGCGGCCCGCGGAGATGCTGACCGTCAACGGGGTCGGCGACGCGTTCGCGTTCCTCGCGCCCTTCGGCGACGGCTACTACCGGGTCTTCGCCTGGGACCGCCGCCGCGCCGTGCCCGACGACGAGCCGCTCACCCTGGACGAGGTCCGGGAGGTCACCCGGCGCGCGCTGGGCACCGACTTCGGCATGCACGACCCGCGCTGGTTGTCGCGTTTCCACAGCGACGAACGTCAGGTGCCGGACTACCGCGTGGGCCGTGTCTTCCTGGCCGGGGACGCCGCGCACGCCCACTCCCCCGCCGGCGGCCAGGGCATGAACACCGGCCTGCAGGACGCCGCCAACCTGAGCTGGAAGCTGGCGGCGGTGCTACGCGGCGCACCCGACCGCCTGCTCGACACCTACCAGACCGAACGCCACCCGGTCGGCCGTTCGGTGCTGCGCAGCAGCGGCGCCATCATCAGGGCCGCCATGCTCAGGTCGCCGGTCGCCCGCGCGATCCGCGGCTTCGCGCTACGCCGCGCGTTGTCCGTCCCCAGGATCCGCACGAGGGCCACCGGGCAGATCAGCGGCGTCGGCTACACCTATCCCGCGCCCCACGGCGCCCACCCGCTGGTCGGCACCCGGGCCCCGGACGTCGCCCTCGCCGACGGCGGCCGGCTGTACGAGGCGCTGCGCGGCGGGCACTTCGTTCTCGTCGGCGACGCCGACATCCCCGGATGGCACGACCGGGTCCGCGTGGCGGCGCCGCTGGCGACCGGCGGCCCGTCGCTGCTCGTCCGCCCGGACGGCTACGTGGGCTGGGCCGGCACCGACACCGGCGAACTCGACCGGATCCTGACCGAACTGGCCGGCCGCGACACCCGACGTCCCCGTTGACGGGCCGGGCTCGAGGCCCAGGTCAGGCTCGGGCCAGGAGCAGGTCTTCGACGGCCTTGGGCAGGGTGGTCTCGAAGTCGAGGAGCTTGGCCCACTCGGGCACGACGGTGATGAGGACCATCCGGTCGTAGAGGTCCCGCACCCCCTGCTCCCAGCCCGCGAAGTGCTCGGCCGGGACGAGTTTCCTGCCCGCCTCGATGTACGGATCGGGCACCTCCTCGACCGTTTCGAGCCGGGCCGTGCCCCGGATCAGCAGCACCCGGGGCGGCCACGCCTTCTCGGTGTCGATGGTGACGGCCACCCGGGGATCGCGCCGCAGCGCCCCGACCTTCGCCGAGGCGGGCACGGTGGCCATCACGAGGTGCTCGCCGTCCCACCAGAACCCGATGGGGATCGCGCGGGGCGCACCGTCGAGGCCGTTGTAGGCCAGGCGCGCGGGGATCGACGATCCCAGCAGCTCCCGCGAGATCGGCTGGGCGAGCACCTCGGCGACGTCGTGTCGGTTCATGTCCTTCTCCTTCGTCTCATGAGTTCGTCTCATGAGGAGGACGGAGCCGATCACCGGTTCTCGACATGCCCGCCGCCGGAATTTCTCAGGCGACCTTCGCCGCGGGCGCCGTCCAGGTGTTGCAGGCGCCGGGTCTGCCGGACTGGTAGCCCTTCTTCATCCAGTACACGCGGTTGGCGAGCTTGCCGTTGTGCTTGAGGTAGGAGTACTCCGGCGGCTCCATCCCCGAGATCACCTGCTTGAAGTCGGTGATCTTACGGCCGAGGCTCCTGGCGGACACCGCCGCGAAGCAGTCGCCCTGCAGGAAGTAGCGGTGCATCTGCTCGGCCATGTCCTCGCCGGTCCGGTCGTTGGGCATCCGCTGGTAGGCCGCGCCGATGCCGGTCATGCCGTGGACCACGCCGCTCCACGTGTGGACGAGGGACGCGAAGGCCTTGAGGTCGCTCTTGGCCTTGATCCAGTCGTCGGCCAGCCGCACCTCGATGGTCTGGCCGCAGATCTCGGAGTAGGAACCGGCGATGTCGTTCCCGCTCTGGCAGGCCTGCGTGTCGGTCTTGAACCTGATCGGGACGGGCCGGAAGCCGTCGATCGTGCCCTTCCAGGCGGTGTTCAGGCAGGAGACGACCTTCTTGACGTACTTCTCGGTCGAGGACTTGGTCGTGCCCTTGACCGCCTTGCAGGAGACCTTCTTGAGCGCGGGCTTCTTGTAGATCGTGTTGTGGGTCAGCTGGGGCTGACCCTTGATGGGGGCGGCGTGGGCCGTGCCGGTGAACAGGACGAGCGCCGCCACGGCGGCCCCGGCCAATCTCATGATCATGGCACCGGAGAGTAGCGGGTCCGTCCTTGTTGATCAGGAACTCTCCATTTCCTCTACAGAACCCACGCGGGCACTCCAGCGTTCCGGTGGAGTCAATCGTTCAACCTTGCCGTTCGGTGCTGTGAACCGTCGCAGCAGATGATTGGGCCCGCCTACAACTGAGTCGAACCGTCTGGCGCCCTGATGAAGTGCCGGCGTACCAGAAGCCCACTGGGAAGCCGCCAGGAGCAAGAACCCGTCCGTACGACCTTCGGCAGATCACGACCTGAATCGGGCACCTGGATCTCACCGCCCCTGGAGGTCGCCGCGGACCTGGGTTGACCTGTCCGCATTGGGGAAAATCCCTCCCCGTCATCGATCATGCTTCACGATGGACGTCATGGTGATACGGCGAAGACCCCGGATCGGCAAGCCGCAGGTGGGGCTGGCCTTTGGGACGGGGGCACTGGTCCTGACCTTCGTAACACTCGGTTTGGAGCAGTCCGACCAACTGGCCAGTGTCATAGGCGTGTTCGTCGGCCTGGCCGGCGTGGTCATCGCCGTTCATGGCCGGACGCGTCCCGAGAACCCGCCCGCTGATTCCGACCGGGTCGACACACCCGTGATCGCCCCAGAGGACTGCGCTCCACCTGTGCCTGCCCGACCCGAGGTTACACCTCGTTACGGCGGCGACCACATAGAGTTCCGGGGAAACGTGTTCCAAGGGCCGGTCACCGGGAAGAGTGCGGCAACTGGCCCGCCGGATCGCCATCGCTATGACTCCGTCTGACGATCCCTCGCACCTGCCAGGTGAAATCCGGCGCTACGCCGGGGACCACGTGGAGTTCCACGACAACGTCTTCACAGGCCCCGTAGCCGCGACCGTCGAATATCACGATCATCAACATCACCATCCCGCTCCCGGCAACGCTGAGCCGGCGTGGCCCGACAACCCCTATCGCGGGCTGGCACCGTTCGGCGAGCATGACGCGGAGGTGTTCTACGGCCGTGAGCAGGTCACCGCCCAACTCGCCCACGCGCTCGCCACGCGACTGGACGGCCTTGGAACACTGCTGGTGACCGGACCGTCAGGCGCGGGTAAATCCTCTCTGTTCCGGGCCGGTCTGCTCCCCTATCTGGCCGCAGGCCGGCTGCCCGGTGCGCCGGGCAGTGGGCGGTGGCCTCGCGTGGTCATGTCCCCAACCGCCGATCCGTTGACCGAACTCGCGGTTCACCTGGCCGCCCTCTCGGGAGCGGACCCCGTGGAAATCCGCCGGACCCTTCTCGCGCATCCCGATCAGTCTCCTCTCCTGTTCCGCCAGGCCATAGTGAATCAGCTCGGCTCTCCGGGACCGGAGACGGCGCAGCAACGTCTGGTGCTGGTGGTCGACCAGTTCGAAGAGATCTTCAACCTCGCGGCGGACCCGGCGAACCAGAACCTTCACCCAGGTGACCCTGCTTCCACCTCCGCACAGGCCTTCCTGTCCGTGCTCAGGGCCGCCGCCGAAATCCCGGCCGGTCCCAGCGGCCAACCGGCGGGGCTGATCGTCATCGGCGTGCGCGGCGATTTCTGGGATCGCTGCGCGGCCCTGCCGACGCTTGTCGACATCATGCGTGCCGGGCCGTTCACCGTGGCGGCGATGGGAGAGCCCGAGTTGCGCCGCGCCATCATCGGCCCGGCAGGTCGCGCCGGGCTGAGGGTGGACGACGACCTGGTCGACCTGGTCCTCAGCGACCTGCGCGCCTTGCCCGTCTCGGCAGGCCCCCCGTCGCCTTCGGCGGCGGGGGTTCTGCCACTGCTCTCCCAGGCAATGATGATGACCTGGCAGCACCGGGAAGGCGATCGGCTGACCTTACGTGGCTACGGCACATGCGGCGGCGTCGCCCACGCGGTGCGGACGAGCGCCGAAGCCGTTTACGGAGGTCTCACCCCCGCGCGGCAGGCATTGGCTCGGCAGGTCTTCCGGCAACTGACGATCACCACCCCATCAGGTGAGCTCGTGCGTCGCCGGGTGACCCGCGGAGAGCTCGAGGGCGGGCAGGAAGACGACGAGCTGGCGGCTGTGGTATCAGCCTTCACCGATCAGCGGCTCATGGTCTCCGATGGGGACGGCATCGAACTGGCCCACGACGTCCTTTTGGCTGCTTGGCCGAGGATGGCCGACTGGCTGAACGAGGACCATGAGCATCGAATACTGTACGGGCAGCTCCTGCATGCCTCGGAGGAATGGCGCCGCAACGCCGATGATCCCTCCTTCCTCTACCAAGGCAGCCGCCTGACGGCCGTACGTCGGGCACGTGTGGTCTGGCAGAGCAACCCCTTCCAATTCTCTCCGCTGCCCGCACTCTGCCTCGAATTCCTCGGGGCCTGCGATCAGGCCGCCACACGGGTTGAGCGGATGGCGGTACGAAGCAGGCGGATCGGCAGAGTCGTCATCGCCGTCGTGTGCATCGCGGCGCTGGTCGCATCGGTCGCGGCCCTCCGGGCCTTCGCGTCTGAACGTGCCGCGACCTCTGCGCGCGTCCTTGCCGAGGAAGAAGGCAGAAGGGCCGAGGCCCGGCGGAAAGAGGCTCTCTCACGTCTGCTGACCCTCCACGCCGACAGGTTGGCCGACACCGACCCCATCACGGCAGGTCTGCTGGCTGCTGCGGCCTGGCGTTCGGCTCCCACCCCCGAGGCCCGACATCGCATGCTGGCCACTTTGGCCACTGGAATCCGTACCGTTCTGAATAACCCGTCAGGGGAGATCACCGCCATGGCAACGAGTCCGGATGGCACGACCGTGGCCATCGCCGCGGGCCGGATCGTCCAGCTGTGGCATGTGCAGACACGCCGCCCCGTCGGTCTGCCGCTCACGCACAGCGCGCCGGTCAGCGGGCTGGCCTTCAGCCCGGACGGTACTACGCTGGCCAGCAGTGCCGCCGACGGCGACTTCGGCGATGTCCACGGAACCGTGCAGCTCTGGAGCGTGAAAGCAGGCCGGGTCACCGTCCTGCTGCATGACGGTGACATGGTTCCCGGCGCGGTGGCCTTCAGCCCCGACGGGAAGGTCGTGGCGGCCGTCACCAACAGCTCGTATTCCGACGCGGGTCGCGGAGCCATCCGGTTGTGGAACGCGCGAACGGGCCGACCACTGGGTGAGCCTCTTCGTCATGGAGGCCGGGTCGTAGAGATGGCGTTCAGCCCGGACGGCACCAAACTGATCAGCGGCACCACCACCGACGGCCCGCAACTAAGGAGCGCCGACCCGGTCCAGGTAGCGAGCCATCGGATGTGGGACGTCCGGCGCCGAGTTCCAATCGGTGATCTGATGACCGACCGCGCCGAGGGTGTCGCAGCGGTGGCGTTCAACCCCGACGGCACTACCCTTGTGACCGGAGGAAACGGGGGAAAAGTGCAGCTGTGGAACGCCCTGTCCCTCCAGCCGATCAGCGAACCGATCGAGGCCCATGCCAGAGCCATCGAAACGGTGGCCTTCGGCAAGGACGGACGGGTCTTCGCCACGGGAAGCGCCGACGGAACGATCCGACTGTGGGACAGCACGACCCTGCAGGCGATCGGTGAGCCGCTCCGTGGCCACTCCGGGCCGGTCGAGACGGTGGTTTTCGGCGCCCAGGGCACCGCCTTGGCGAGCAGCGGCGACACGACCGTCCGGATGTGGGATATCAGCGTCCTGCGCCCCACGGATGTCCCGATCAGGGTGGCGACGCCTTTCGCCGAAATGGCTTTAAGCCCGGACGCCACGGTCTTGGCCGTCGCGGGCCCGCCGGCGCCAGGCGACGAGCCCGTCCACTTGTGGGACATGCGGACGAGCCGGCCGATCGGCCGGCTGAAGTCCGGCGCCCAGGTAAGCACGATGGTGTTCGCCTCCGACGGCGAAACCTTGGCCATAGGCGCAGGCGAGAGCACTACTTTGTGGGACACCGGGACCCGTCATCGGATAGGCGACCCGCTCCACGTGGGCGACAGAGTGAAGACGCTGGCGTTCCGCCCGGGCGGCAAGGCCCTGGCCGTGATCAGTGACAGCGTCGACCGCGAGGCGTTGCACATCTGGAACACCGGCCGACGGTCGGCAGGTGTACCGATCAGTCCGGACAGCGCGGCGACGTCGGTGGCGTTCAGCCCTGATGGCGAACTCATGATCACCGGCCACAGCGATGGCACGGTGCGATTCCGGGATCCCCGGACCGGGCAGCCGATCGGCGCCTCGAATCAGGGCCATGACAATGCGGTCTACGCGATCGCGTTCTCCCCGGACGGCACGATGTTCGCCACCGGCAGCTCCGACCGAACTACCACCGGCTCGGGGACGACACGAGTGTGGGACACCCGCACGCGGCAACCGATCGGTGCCGCACTCCCTCAGAATGAGTGGGTCACCGCGTTGGCGTTCAGCCCCGACGGCACGATCCTGGTGACCGGCGGCACCGACGGCGTTATTCAGGTCTGGGATTCCGGCACCGGCCGTCCAATCGGCACGGCGATGAAAGCGCACGAGACCACCATCGAATCAATGGCGTTCAGCCGCGATGGTGCCACCCTGTCTACGGCTGCCGGCGACGGAACCGTCCGGACGATGCGTGTCGCCCTTCCTGCCGAGCCGATCGAGGCGTTGTGCGACGTCGCAGGCCGCTCGCTGAGCATAGAGGAGTGGAAGCGCTATCTACCTGACAGTGAACCCTTTCAGGCGGCCTGCCCGCAGTAGGTGCCTGAGCAGCGCCTATTCGAGGGTCAACGTCAGGGCCTGGTTCTCGTTCATGAACGAATGCGACGCCCGGTCCAGGCGCGCCCCACGGCTTCTGGACGTGGCGAGCCGGAGCCGAGGGTATGGGATGCCACCGCGATGAACGCGGTCTTGCGTTCATGCCTGGACCTCCGGCTTCAGGACCTCCTCACACCATTCGCGGAAGGTCGTCGGGCTCGCGGTCTGAGGGGTGCGCCGCACGCCGTCGTCGAGGCCCTCGTTCTTGGCGCGCATCATGTCGACGTAGCCGTCGACGAAGGCGTCCCCGAAGCCGTGTCCGGTGAGTGCGGCGCGGAAGTCGGCGAGCGACTGCCGCTCGTAGCGGACCGGGTGGCCGAGGACGTCGGACATGATGTGCGTCATGTCGTTCGGTGAAAGGGACTCGGGGCCCAGCACCGGGACCTCGCCCGTCCCCGTCCACGATCGGTCGAGCAGCAGGTGGGCGGCGGCGTCGGCGATGTCCCGGGTGGCGGCCACCGGTGTTCTGTGGTCGGCGGCGGCGGTGCCGGTGAACACGCCGGCGCGGATCGACGCCGCCTGCCGGAGCAGGTTGTCCATGAAGCTCGGGTTCGCGAGCGCCCGGTAGGCCACGCCGGTGCTCGCGATGAGGTCGTCCATGGCCAGCGACGCCGTGACCAGTCCGGCTCGGGCGGCGACGGGGGTGCCGCGGCCGAGCGCCGAGACGCCGACGACGTGCCCCACGCCGTGGGTGGTGAACGCCTTCGCGGCGGCGTGGGTGAAGCCGGAGTAGGCGGCGTCCAGGCTCGGCGCCCGCGGGTTCGGCGGGACCAGCCAGAAGACGGCGTCCGCACCGGCGAAGGCGCGGTCGACGACGCCGGCGTCGCCGTGGGAGCCGGTGACGACGTCGACGCGGGCGCGGACCGGGTCGGGAAGTCTCGCGGGGTCGCGCACGATGACGCGCAGTTCTTCGCCACGGGTGTCGGCGAGCAGGACGTCCAGGAGCCGGCTGCCGATCTGGCCGGTGGGGGTGGTGATGACGATCATATGGAGAGTGTCGCGGTGTCCGATTTGTGGCGTCCAATACCCTTCTCGGGTCATTGATACCCTGACGGCATGGATCTCGATCTCCGCAAGCTCCGCTACTTCGTCGCGGTGGCCGAGCGCCGGAACTTCGGCCGGGCGGCGGAACAGCTCTATATCGCCCAGCCGGTTCTCAGCCGTCAGATCAGGGCCTTCGAGCAGGAGCTGGGGTGCACGCTGCTCGTCCGGACCACCCGCAGCGTGGAGCTGACCGCCGCCGGCAAGCAGCTCTACGAGGAGGCGCAGGGCATCCTCGCGGCCGTCGCCACGGCGGTGCGGCGGGTGCACGACGCCGATCGGGGCGTCCAGCGGCTCACTGTCGCCTTCTCCCCCGGGCTGCACGTCTCGGACGTGATCCGGGCGTTCACCTCGCGCCATCCGGACGTCGAGACCGACGTCGTACCGACGCGCTGGTGGGAGCAGGACGCGCCGCTCCGGGACGGCCGGGCCCAGGTCGGGTACCTGCGGCGGCCGTTCGACGACGCGGGCTTGCGCACCATCTCGATCGGGCACGAGCCCCGGGTCGCCTGCATGCCCGCGGCGCACCCGCTCGCGGGCCGTGACGAGCTCACCTCCGCGGACGTCGCCGGCGAGCGGCTCCTCGACACGCCGACGCGGCGGACGTCCTCCCTTGAGGAGAAGTTCGAGCTCATCGCCTCCGGGCACGGCATCGGGCTCGTCCCGCTGAGCATCGCGCGCTCCTACTCCCGCCCCGACCTCGTCCACCTCCCCGTCACGGACGCGCCGGAGATCGAGACGTGCCTGGCCGTCCTCGCGGACCGGCGCGAGAAGCTGCTGCGCGACTTCCTGGAGATCGCCACCGCGACGCTGCGGCACTGAGTGGCAAGGTCGTGTCAAGGCGGCCTGCCGATGCTCCCGGGTATGAGACACCCCCGGCGGCTGCTCCTCATCGGTGCCACGATCGCCGCCAGTCTGGCCACCCTGTTGACCCCCGCGACCCCCGCGCTGGCCGAGCCGCCCGCGCCCTCCCCGGCCCCGTCGCCGCAGCACTTCGAACCGTCGTCCGTCCAGCCCGAGCAGCGTGACCGCGTGCTGGGCGCGAACTGGCAGAAGTCGGCCGACCTCGCCGTCACCACGGCCGGTGACGCGACCGGGTTCCACGTGTTCACGGCGACGGCCGCCTCGGGTTACCAGTGGCGGACCGTCGCCACGCTCACCGAGCCCGGCATGGACACCGACCAGTGGATCGGCAACGCCTGCCTCACCGGATCGGGCGGCACGATCGTGGCGGTCTACGCGCCGCGCTACTTCACCAACCGCGACTGGCTGTTCAGCCGGGGCGCGTTCGCCGCGATCATCGACGCCAGGACCGGCGCCGTCACCAAGCTCCGCGACCAGGTCACCCTCGCCTACTTCAACCCGGGCTGCGGCGCCGGTGACACGGTCGCGCTCACGCAGGGCGTCAGCGAGCGGCGCCGCACCACCCGCATCCTCACGGTCGACACCGCCGCCAAGCGGGTGACCAGGGCCGTCGTGACCGCCGGCCAGCTCACCTCGGCCGTCCCCGTGGGCGACACCGTGGTGGCGGCCGATGGGGCGCGGCTCGTCGAGGTGCGGGCGGGCGGCGCGCTCACGCAGCTCGCCGCGACCGAATCGGTGCCCTTCGACCTGCGCGCGACCGCCGACGGCGGCGTGGCCTTCGCCACCCGCGACGGCGCGTCGGTCAGGGTCCGGCAGTACCTGCGCGGGCAGACCCGCGAACTGGCGTCCGGCCGCCTGGGCGAGCTGACGGTTCAGTCCGGCACGAACGGCCGCGTCTTCCTCGTCGGACGGGCCGATCGGCAGGCCGCCCTCCCGCAGGGCGTGTCACTCCTGGAGGCCCCGGCGGCGGCCGAGGTCTCCTCGGACGGCGGCCTGGCGGTCACCGGCGCGATGATGCGTGGACTGCGCGCGGGCCCCGGCGCCCCGCCCACGGGACCGCCGGACGCCTCCACCCTGGGCGACGACAGACCCGGCGCCAGCCCCGACGTGCCCGACGCCGAGCCCGTCGACATCACCGCCCAGGTCGTCACGACCAAGACCGACGTCGGCTTCGTGGTGCAACCGGGCGAGGACCTGCTCCCGGCGGCGGCCTCCGGACGCGTCACCAACCCCAGGCTGGCGCTGGCCCTCCGGCCGGTGGGGCCCGCCGTGACCACGGCCGTCACGGGGACCGTCGACACCGGCTACCGGTGCGCCGTCCCGCGTAACGACCCGTCGATCCAGGTCTACCAGCCGCACTGGCGGCAGGTGGAGTGGGCCGTCGACCAGCTCGTCTTCAAGAACCGGCTGAACGTGACCCGCCCGACCGGCTGGAAGGGCTCGGGCCTGCCGGCGTGGAACCCGCAGACCGAGTTCCCCGTGCCCGACCTCCAGGGCGGCGGCCGCATCCCGGTGTCGATCATGTTCGGCATCCTGGCGCAGGAGTCGAACCTGTGGCAGGCGCAGCGCAGCGTGCTGGAGGGCGAGACCGGCAACCCGCTGGTCGGCAACTTCTACGGCGTCAACATCTACGACGACAACGCCGCCAACGACTGGGACGTCGACTTCACCAAGGCCGACTGCGGCTACGGCATCTCCCAGCAGACCGACAACATGCGCGGCGACGTGTCCCAGTGGAGCCCCAACACGCAGAAGCGGGTGGCGCTCGACTACGTCACCAACATCGCGGCGGGCATGTCGACCCTGGCCCAGAAGTGGAACCAGATCTGGACCGACACCGACGGCCAGGCGAAGGTCCACGACGGCGACCCGTCGAAGATCGAGAACTGGTATCTCGCCATCTGGGCGTACAACTCCGGCTGGCACGCCAAGGCCGACGCCTGGAAGATCGACAACAACGGCACCCCGAACAACGGCGCGTGGGGGGTGGGCTGGACGAACAACCCCGCCAACTCGACCTACCGGCCGGACCGCCGCCCGTTCCTCGACAACAACAACTACTCCGACGCGGCGCACCCGCAGGACTGGCCCTACCAGGAGAAGGTGCTGGGCTGGGCGGCGTGGCCGATCACCAAGACCTACTGGGACGCGGCCCAGAACAAGACCGTCGCCGAAGGCGGCTACAACTACGCCTGGTGGACGAATGAGGGCTACCGCACCATGATCGTGCCGACGATCTCCAACACCGGGATCGTCGACAACAACGCCTTCTGCGCTCCGGGCAGCGAATGCCTGCCGCCGTCCACGGGGAACGGGCGCGGCACCTGCCAGCGGTCCGACTTCAAGTGCTGGTGGCACTTCCCCACGGAGTGGAAGGACTGCTCGTCGGCCTGCGGCCATGAGGCGTCGTTGCGGTACGACTCCACCTGGGCCTCGACCGAGCGCGCCGAACCACAGGACCACCTGACGCCCTGTCACACACCCGGGCTGCCGTACATCAGCGGCGACACGACGAAGGTGCTGATCGTCGACGACGGCAAGCAGTACGCCATCCGGAGCAACTGCAACAACAACGGGTGGGACAACCACGGCACGCTGAGCTTCGAGTTCGCCCAGGACTCGGCCGGGCGGGTGCCCGCCAGGGCCGACTTCCAGCAGCTCGGCAACGGGTTCGGCGGCCACGAGTGGTTCGCGTACTCGCGGATGGCCGCGCACAACGGCGACGTGATGAAGGTGACCGGCACCTGGGAGCTCGACCAGCACATCAACGGGTGGGCCCGGGTGCTCGTCCACATCCCGAAACGACGGGCGGAGACCCAGCAGGCCCCCTACACCGTCCACATCGGCGACGGCTCCGCGGAGTACCGCACCCTGAACCAGAGCCGGGAGGTGAACGAGTGGTACAACCTGGGCGTCTTCGAGTTCAAGGGGCCGCAGAGGCCGAAGGTGTCGCTCACCAACCGGAACGACGAAGGCGACGGCTCGGCGGCCGTCTCATGGGACGCGATCGCCTTCCAGGTGCTCGCGAAACGGCCCAAGCACTTCGTGGTCGCCATGGGCGACTCCGTCACCTCGGGTGAGGGCGTCGGGAACTACTACCCGGAGACCGACTTCGAGTACAAGACGCCCCGCTGGAACGCCTGCCGCCGCAGCAGGGACGCCTGGATCCGCCAGACGGTCCTGCCGGGCGAGACCCAGACCATCGGCCAGCTGGCCGACTCCTGGGATCCGAAGCTCGACTTCACGTTCGTCGCCTGCTCCGGCGCCTCCACCCGGGACCTGACCGTGCCGCAGTACGCGTACATGCAGAACCCGATCGGCTCCTGGTCGGACTACCGGGACGGCGCGGAGGGCCGGTTCCGGGAGGCGGCCCAGCTGAACGGCGACTTCCTGACGAAGAACACGACCCTGGTCGCCCTCACACTGGGAGCCAACGACGCGGACTGGGACGGCGTCATCTTCGACTGCCTCCTCGGCATCCGATGTCACCCGGGCGACTTCGAGGACGACCTGCGCGCCAACATCCTGGAGACGCTCAACACCCGGGTGACGCTGGGGGAACAGGCGAACGTCGCGAACATCCTCAAGGAGATCGAGTACGACGCGGACAACAAGAGTTCCTCCAGGGGCAAGAAGGCGAAGATCGTCCTCATGGGCTATCCGGACATCGCCGGCACCTCCCCGCCCCTGACGTTGTGCGGGCAGTTCGGCATCGACGCGGTGGGCGTGCTGGGCCGGGCCAGCGCCTTCTTCGCCGCCGAGGCGCGCAAGACGGTGGAGGGACTGAAGAACAACGGGTTCGAGGTCTCCTTCGCCGACCCCCTGCCCGCCTTCCAGGGGCACGGCACGTGCAGCACCGACCGGTGGGTGAACGGCCTGATGTTCAGCAAGACCGGCCCAGGTGACTTCACCGACGTCTGGACCGGCTGCCTCGGCGACACCGTCCGCTGCGCGAGCCGCAGCTCGTTCCACCCCACGAAGAGAGGGGCGCAGGAGTACGCGACCGTGTTCGGCAACCACCTCCGCAGTCCAGAGGTGAACTACACCGGCTGGTAGCGGGCAGGGGCGGGCCTTTGCGTTGTCCCGCAAAGGCCTTCTCCCAGGTGGCGCGCTGATCGACTCTTACGGCTATGCGACTCACACGATCAATGATCTCGACGGCGATCGCCCTCTTCATCGGCCTCGCCGTCCCGCTGGCCGCCAGCCAGCCCGCCAACGCGGCCTGCGGGACGGTGAACAGCGCCAGCAGCTACTGGGGCTGGAACGGCACCTGGAGCACGCACGTGGTCGGCACCAACTGCTCCACCCGGTATGGACGCTTCGTCTGGGACACCAGCGACCAGTGCTGCAACCCGTGGTGGGTGAAGATCGAGCGACAGCTGTGGGGCAGCTACGGCTGGCTGACCACGCACACGCAGTCCAAGCGGATGGAGTTCGGCAACTTCGGCACGCACAACACCGGAACCGTTCCGTCGCGGCCCTCCGACGGCAGCGAGCGCTTCCACGCCTGCTGGGGCGTCGGCTACCAGTTGACCCCGCCCAGCTCCTGGACGTGCGGCGGCTGGGTCAGTTAGCGGGACGTCGCAGGTCAGGGCCCGGTCGCCGGTCGCGGCCGGGCCTTCTGCTTGCCCGGCTCAGGACGGTGGAGTAAATGTCCCAGTTGCCGCCGACTCTCGGATGCCGGACGACTGACAGTAAGGGTGACCAGCGATGTTGGAGACCGTGTTCCGGAGTGAGGACCTCCCCATGGCCGACCGTTTCGACTGGTGGAGGGAGATGGCCTGCCAGACGCATATTCCGACCGTGGTTCGCAGTGACCGCGAGCAGGATTTCCGGGGCACCTTACGTGTGCTCGATTTCGGCGTGCTGCAGTTGTCCGCGATGACGCACCCGGCATTGCGGGTGCGGCGGAACTGGAAGGAGATCCGGCAGTCCGACCCCGAGACGTACTGCCTGACGCTGCCGTCGCGGGGCACCATCCGGTTCGGTCAATCCGGCAGAGAGGCCGAGCTGGGCCCCCGGGAGCTGATGCTCTACGACAGCTCACGACCTTTCCACGGCTGGATCAGCCCCGACGGCGACGACCACGTCAGCCATATGGTCATGCAGATCCCCGCCGCCGTTCTTCCGCTGCCCGCCGACCGGCTCGGCCGGATCACCGCCACGCGTCTGCCGGGTGGAACCGGGATCGGCGCCCTGCTGGCAGGCCATCTCGGCGAGCTCACGCGCCAGGCGAGCCATCTCACGGCCGCCGACGTCGCCCGGCTGTCCCCTCTCACCATCGACCTGCTCGCGGCGTTCTTCGCGCATCACCTCCAGGCACAGGAGCGGCTGCCGCCCGAGACGCGCCGGCAGGTGCTGCGGGCGCGGGTCCGTGACTTCGTCCAGCGACGACTCGGCGACCCCGGTCTCACGGCCGACACCATCGCCGCCGCTCACCACATCTCGACCCGGTACCTCTACAAGCTCTTCCAGGACGAGGAGATGAGCGTCGCCCGATGGATCCGGCACCTCCGGCTGGAACACTGCCGCCGCGACCTGGCCGATCCCCGGTTGCTCGCGCGGCCGGTCCACGCGGTCGCGGCCCGGTGGGGTTTCCCCGACGCCGCCCACTTCAGCCGCCTCTTCCGCGCGGTCTACGGCGTGCCGCCCCGGGACTACCGGGTTCAGTGTGCGGAAACGGGCAAGCACCGTGCGGAGAACGTCAACGACCATTCGATCGCGAGGTCGGCACACTCCCAGCCGTAGGACGTGATCCATGGCGTCGTTTCGCCGCCGTACCCGCAGGAGTGGACAATGAGCAAAGTCGTCGCGGTCATCTATGTCTCGATGGACGGCGTGGTGGAGGATCCCGCGTGGACCGGCCCCTACTGGACCGACGAGCACGCCAGATTCCAGAGCGGCCAGTTGTTCGCCAGCCGGGCGCTGCTGCTGGGGCGCAGGACCTACGACGGCATGTCGGTCGCCTGGCCGAAGATGGAGGGTGCGCCCGGCGCCGCGGAGATGAACGGCCTCCCCAAATACGTCGCCTCGACCACCCTGCGCGATCCGGAGTGGAACGCCACCGTGATCGAGGGAGACGTCGCCGAGGAGGTCGCCAAGCTCAGGGCCGAGGAGGGCGGAGACCTGCTGATCTACGGCAGCATCGAGCTGCTCAACTACCTCATCGGGCACCGGCTCGTCGACGAGCTCAAGCTGTTCCTGCACCCCGTCGTGGTCGGCACCGGCAAGCGGCTGTTCGCCGAAGGCGTCGAGAGCACCAAGTGGAAACTGGCCGGCACCGCCACCTTCAGCTCCGGCGCCATCGTCCTCGACTACCGCCCCGCCGGCGGCTAGGAGACTCTGACCATCAGGCGGCCCGGCCGGTGCACCAGTCCGCTGGTCCAGGGGATCTGCTCCGGAGGCACGGCCAGGCGCAGGCCGGGCAGCCGGGTCGCCAGCGCCCGGATCGCCTCGGTCAGCTCGACGCGGGCCAGGGCGGCGGCCAGGCAGCGGTGCGGGCCGTACCCGAAGGCGACGTGCGGGTTGGGCGGGTGCGCGGCGAATCGGTGGATGTCGAAGTTCCCGGGATCCGGGAACGCCGCGGGGTCGTGGTTGGCCGCCAGAAGGTCCGGTAGGACCACGGTGCCGGCCGCGACCGGGCAGCCGCTGGGCAGGTCGAGGTCCCGCGTGATCCGTCGCATGAACGCGCTGGCCGGGGGGCCGTCGTAGCGCAGCACCTCTTCGATCGCGGTCGGGGTCAGATCCGGGTCGGCGGCCAGCTCGGCCCAGGCCCGCGGGTGCAGCAGCAGCCGCAGCACCCCCTTGGTGATCATCGAGGCGGTCGTCTCGTGCCCGGCGGTGATGAGGGAGAAGACCGTGTTGACCAGCTCCCCCTCGGTCAGCCGGTCGTCTTCGTCGCGGGCGGCCACCAGCAGGTCGATCAGGTCGTGCCCCGGGTTGGCGCGGTGCTCGGCGACCAGCTCGGCGCAGTACGCCATGAACTCGGTGTAGCCCCGGTAGCGCACCGTCTCGTCGGCCGTCGACGTGGTGAGGAACATGTCGGTCCAGGCGAGGAACTGGTCGTACCTCTCCAGGGGCACGCCGAGCAGCTCGCAGATCACCCGGCCCGGGATCCGCACCGCGAAGGCGCTCACGAGGTCGAACTCATCGCCGGTCTCGTCGATCAGCCGGTTCGCGATGTCGGCGACCCTCGGCCGCCACCGTTCGGTCTGGCGGGGCGTGAAGGCGCCCTGCATGATGCGCCGGTAGCGGGTGTGCCCGGGCGGGTCCTGGTTGACCAGGGCGTCGGGGTCGTCGTCGATGCCGATGCCGGCGACGAACCTCGGCAGCCCCGGCAGCCGCAGGTTGCGGCTGGACGCGGGCGAGGCCAGCAGCATGCGGACGTCCTCGTAACGCACGGCCACGGGCACGTGGTCGCCGCTCGGCATCGGAGCGGCGCCCATCGGATCGTGCTCGCGGCGGCGGGCGTAGTCGGGGGACGGGGTGCCCAGCGGACCCGGGCGGAGCTCTGCGGTCATCACAACCTCCCCACGGAACGTAACACCGTGAGCGCGCCGGGCAACCCCCCTAGCCGACGGCGCATTCGCTCCCGTTGAGCGTGAAGGCGGACGGCTTCGGGTTCGCCCCCGCGTGTGCTCCGGTGAAGCCGAGGTGGACGACCGCTCCCGGCCGGATCTCCGCGTTCCACGGCAGGTTCGCCGCCGTGACCGCCGGGCCGGCCTGGCTCCAGGTCGCGCTGTACCCCTGGGTCACCTCCTGGCCCGCGTCCGGGAAGGTGAAGCGCAGCGTCCAGGCGGCGACGGGGGTGGTGCCGGTGTTCTTCAGGGTCATCCACGAGCTCATGCCGGTGCCCCAGCCGCTCGTGTTGTACGTCACCTCGCACGTCGTCGGCGGCGTGGGCGTCGGGGTCGGGAAGCCGGGCCGGGCCAGGACCGGGGTCACCGCCGACGGCCTGCTGACGTTGCCGGCGGCGTCTCTGGCCACGACCGTGTAGTTGTAGTACTGGCCGGTCACCAGGCCGGTCTCGATGAAGAAGGTCTGGGTGGTGGTCCCGGCCTTGACCCATCCGTACAGCGGGGATTCCCGGTAGACGTCGTAGGCGGTCACGCCGACGTCGTCGGTGGAGGCGTTCCAGCAGAAACCGGCGCCGGGGAAGTCGAACACGCAGTTGTCGCGCACGTTCCCCGGTTGCGACGGCGGCGTCTCGTCCGCGAGCGGCGACGGCGTGGGGGTGGGCGAGGGCTGCATGCCCGTCGTCGCGGTGACCGTGATGAAGTCCGACGGCGCGCTGCGGTTGCCGGACAGGTCGACGGCCATGACGTACAAGGTGTAGCCGCGGCCCCTGACGCCCGTCGTGCCGGCGATGGTGCCCGTCGTCGTGGTGGCCAGCCGGAAGCCCGTGGCCTCCAGGACGTACAGCTCGTACTTGGCGACGGGGCCCGCGTCGTCGGTGGCGGGCTGCCAGCAGATGCTGGCGTAGCCGTACTGCTGACCGGGCGCGCTGGGCGGCGGACACGGGATGAGTCCCGTCGGGCGCGTCGGTGGGGTGGTGTCCGCGGCGTACGCGGGGAGCGAGCCGGTGATCGCGAGCAGGGCTCCAGCGATCAGCGCCAGTCGGGCCTTCATGACCAGGATGCTCCGTGCCGATAGATGACCGGGACAACGGCCGGCGGCGGGGTCGGGTGTTCTCGCAGGTCAGTTGATGGATCGGATGAACTTTTCAGACACCGCCTCCGGTGGGGCGCTCGCGCTGTGGTCGAAGGCGAGCATGACGGCCAGGACGCCGAGCATGCTCCCCATGACGACCCTCTGGGCCTGCAGCCAGAACGGGCGGCGGGCCAGGAAGCCCGCGACGCCGCCGGCGACCAGGACGATCGACAGGTTCACGGAGGTGGCCACCACGATCTGGAATGCTCCGAGGACAAGCCCTTGAAGGAGAACATTGCCCTTCTCCAGGTCGATGAATTGCGGAATGACGGAAATGTAAAGAATGGCGATCTTCGGATTGAGCAGATTGGTCATCAGGCCCATCGCGAAGAGCCGGCGCGGGGGGTCGTGCGGCACCTCCTGCACGGTGAACACCGACACGCCGCCGGGCCTGATGGTCCTCCAGGCCAGCCAGAGCAGGTAGGCGGCCCCGGCCAGGCGGATCACGGTGAGGATCTCGGGGACCGCGGCGAAGAGCACCGCCAGGCCCAGGTTGGTGCCGACCAGGTAGACGAGGAATCCGGCCACCACTCCGGCCAGGGAGATGACGCCGGCCCTGCGTCCCTGGCTGATGCTCCGCGACACCAGGTACATCATGTTCGGCCCTGGGGACAGCACCATGCCGAGGGCGATGGTGACGACGCCCAGCACCGCGCTCTGTTCGACCATCGTCGCCGCCTTCTTGTGTAGGAGAATCGCGATCGGCGCCAGACCCGGAGGGCTTTCTCAGCGTATCCACGACCTCATTTCGAGTGCAATAACCAATATTGCACTCGGTGCAATTCTGTGTTTGTATTATCTGGCGGTTTGATTTGCCGTGCACGGCCTATGGGGAGGCCCTGGAGAGGAGAAGGAGATGGAGAGCTACCGCAGGGTGGCCGACGAGGTGACCGCGGAGATCGCGGCCGGGCGGTTGCGGCCGGGAGACCGGCTGCCGCCGCAGCGGGACTTCGCGCGGCAGCGCGGCATCGCCAACTCCACCGTCGCCCGGGTCTACGCGGAGCTGAACCGCCGCGGCCTGACGGTCGGCGAGGTCGGCCGCGGCACGTTCGTCCGGGCCTCCGTCCGTCATTCCGGGCCCGCCTTCACCGAGCCCGGCGACTCCCGGGTCGACCTCGAACTCAACTATCCCGTCGTGCCCGAGCAGCCCCGGCTGCTCGCCGACGGCATCAGGTCGCTGCTCCGCCCCGACGTCCTGCTCTCGTCGATGCGGCCGGTGGGCGCGGCCGGCACCCCGCAGGCCCGCGACGCCGTCGCGGAGTTGCTGGCCCACAGGGAGTGGCGGCCCGATCCGGCGCGGGTGCTCTTCGCGGGCAACGGCCGCCAGGCGATCGCGGCCGCCGTCGCCGCGCTGGTCCCGCCGGGCGGGCGGCTCGGCGTCGAGGAGCTCACCTATCCGGTGCTCAAGACGATCGCCGGCCGGCTCGGCGTCACCCTCGTCCCGCTGACCGTCGACCAGAACGGGCTGGTCCCCGAGGCCGTGGCGGAGGCCGCCCGCAGGGCCCCGCTGAAGGCGGTCTATCTCCAGCCGACGCTGCACAACCCGTTGTCGGTCAGCATGCCCGCCGGGCGCCGGGCCGAGCTCGCCGAGCTGCTCGGGCGGCTGGGCGTGCGCGCGATCGAGGACACCATCTGGTCGTTCCTCAGCGACGACCTGCCGCCGCTCGCCGCGTTCGCGCCCGAGCACGTGATCGTCATCGACAGCCTCTCCAAGCGCCTGGCGCCCGGCCTGACCATCGGCTTCGCCGTCGTCCCCGAGGCCGCCGTCGCCGGGGTGACGGCGGCGCTCCACTCCGGGGGCTGGACGCCGATGAGGTTCGCGCTGGAGGCGGCGACCAAGTGGACGACCGACGGCGTCGTGCGGGCGGTGACCCGCGGCAAACGGCGGGAGGCCGTGGCCCGGCAGGAGATCGTCGCCCGCCGCCTGGGCGGGTTCACCCTCCGCAGTGACCCTCGGTCGTACTACTGCTGGTGGGAGCTGCCGCCGCCGTGGCGGGCCGACACGTTCGTGGCCGCCGCCGCGCGGCACGGCATCGCCGTCACCCCGGCGGCGGCCTTCGCCGTCGGCAACTACCGGGCCCCCAACGCCGTCCGCCTGGGCCTCGCCTCTCCTCCGGCCGAGACGCTGGAACGCGCGCTCACCACCCTGGCCGGGCTGGCCGCCTCCTCACCCGAGGACCTCCTCGCCGAGTGACCTGAGCAGACGGGCGTGCTCCTGCAACGGGAGCACCCCCATGTCTCCGCAGATGAGCGCGTCGATGCCCTGGATGGCGGCCGCCAGGGCCTGGACGGTGGTCAGGCAGGGCACCCCTCGCGCGACGGCGGCGGTGCGGATCTCGTAGCCGTCCATGCGGCCGTCCGCGCCGTAGGGGGTGTTCACCACCAGGTCGACGTCTCCCTGGTAGATGAGCTGGACGACGGTCGGCTCGCCGTCGGGTCCGGAGCCGTCGTGGTGTTTGCGCACGACGGTCGCCTCGACCCCGTTGCGGCGCAGCACCTCGGCCGTGCCGGCGGTGGCGAGCAGGGTGAAGCCGTGCCCGGCCAGGGCGCCGGCCAGGAAGACCATGGCCCGTTTGTAACGGTCGGCGACCGAGATGAAGACCCGTCCCTTGGTGGGCAGCGCGCCGTAGGCGGCGTTCTGCGACTTGGCATAGGCGACGCCGAAGACCGGGTCGATGCCCATCACCTCGCCGGTGGAGCGCATCTCGGGACCGAGCGCCGTGTCGGTGCCCCGCCCCGAGGCGTCGCGGAACCGGGTCCAGGGCAGCACGGCCTCCTTGACCGAGATCGGCGCCGTCGGCGGCAGGTCGCCGCCGTCGCCGTGCGGGCGCAGCAGCCCCTCGCGGCGCAGGTCGGCGATGGTCGCGCCGAGCGAGATGCGCGCGGCGGCCTTGGCCAGGGGCACGGCGGTCGCCTTGGAGACGAACGGCACCGTGCGCGACGCCCGCGGGTTGGCCTCCAGGACGTACAGGACGGAACCGGCCAGGGCGAACTGGATGTTGATCAGTCCGCGTACGCCGATCTCGCGGGCGATGGCCTCGGTCGACGCGCGGAGCCGTTCGATCTCGCCGCTGATGGTCATCGGCGGCAGGACGCACGCGGAGTCGCCGGAATGGATCCCGGCCTCCTCGATGTGCTCCATCACGCCGCCGAGGTAGAGCTCCGCGCCGTCGTAGAGGGCGTCCACGTCGACCTCGATGGCGTCGTCGAGGAAGCGGTCGACCAGGACCGGGCGGTCGGGGCCGATCTCGGTGGACCCGGCGATGTAGGCGGCGAGCCGCGTCTCGTCGTACACGATCTCCATGCCGCGCCCGCCGAGCACGTAGGAGGGGCGGACCAGGATCGGGTAGCCGACCTCGTCGGCGATCGCCTTGGCCTGCGGGAACGAGGTGGCGGTGCCGTGCTCGGTGCCGGGCAGCCCGGCGCGGGCCAGCACTTGCCCGAACGCGCCGCGGTCCTCGGCGAGGTGGATCGCCTCCGGCGGGGTGCCGACGACCGGCACGCCGTTGTCCTTCAGCGCCTGCGCGAGGCCCAGCGGCGTCTGTCCGCCGAGCTGCACCAGGACGCCCGCGACCGGCCCGGCCCGCTCCTCCGCGTGCACGACCTCCAGCACGTCCTCCAGCGTGAGCGGCTCGAAGTAGAGGCGGTCGGAGGTGTCGTAGTCGGTCGAGACCGTCTCGGGGTTGCAGTTGATCATCACGGTCTCGTAGCCGGCGTCGTGCAGCGCGAAGGAGGCGTGCACGCAGGAGTAGTCGAACTCGACGCCCTGGCCGATGCGGTTGGGGCCCGACCCGAGGATGATGACCGCCGGCCGGCTCCGCGGCGCCACCTCGGTCTCCTCGTCGTAGGAGGAGTAGAAGTACGGGGTCCGGGCGGCGAACTCGGCGGCGCAGGTGTCGACGGTCTTGTAGACGGGCCGGACGCCGAGGTCGTGCCGGAGGCGCCGGACCTCGTGTTCGTCCAGGCCGCGCACGGCGGCGATCTGCGCGTCGGAGAACCCGTGCCGTTTGGCGTGGAAGAGCAGGTCCCGGTCGAGCTCGGGCGCGGCCGCCACCTCGCCGGCGATCTCGTCGACGAGGAAGAGCTGGTCGACGAACCAGGGGTCGATCCCGGTGGCCTCGGCGAGCTCCGCCCGCGTGGCGCCGGCGCGGACGGCCCGCATGAGCGTGGTGATCCGGCCCTCGGTGGGCCGCCGCACGGCGTCGACCAGCGCCTCCTTCCCGGTCTCGGCGGCGAAGGCGAACTGGCCGCCCTTCTTCTCCAGCGAGCGCAGCGCCTTCTGGAGCGCCTCGGGGAAGTTGCGCCCGATCGCCATGGCCTCGCCGACCGACTTCATCGTCGTGGTGAGGACGGGGTCGGCCTCGGGGAACTTCTCGAAGGCGAACCGGGGCACCTTGACCACGACGTAGTCGAGGGCCGGTTCGAACGACGCGGGGGTCTGCCCGGTGATGTCGTTGGGGATCTCGTCCAGCGTGTAGCCGATCGCCAGCCGGGCCGCGATCTTGGCGATCGGGAAGCCGGTGGCCTTGGAGGCCAGCGCGCTCGACCGGGAGACGCGGGGGTTCATCTCGATGACGATGATCCGGCCGGTGCCGGGGTCGACCGCGAACTGGATGTTGCAGCCGCCGGTGTCCACGCCGACCTCGCGGATGACGGCGATCCCGATGTCGCGCAGGATCTGGTACTCGCGGTCGGTCAGCGTCATCGCGGGCGCCACGGTGATGGAGTCGCCGGTGTGCACGCCCATCGGGTCGAGGTTCTCGATCGAGCAGACGACGACCACGTTGTCCTTGCGGTCGCGCATCAGCTCCAGTTCGTACTCCTTCCAGCCGATGATCGACTCCTCCAGCAGCACCTCGGTGGTGGGCGAGAGGGTCAGCGCGACGTCGGCGATGCGCCGCAGGTCCGCCTCGTCGTACGCGATGCCGGAACCCGCGCCCCCCATGGTGAACGACGGGCGGACCACGACCGGGTATCCGCCGAGCCGGTCGGCGCCCGCCAGGACCTCGGCCATGGAGTGGCAGATCACCGAGCGGGCCGACTCGCCGTGGCCGGTCCTGGCGCGGACGGCGTCGACGACCGCCTTGAACCGCTCCCGGTTCTCGCCTCTGCGGATGGCCTCGGCGTCGGCGCCGATCAGTTCGACGCCGTACTTCTCCAGGACGCCCGTCTCGTGCAGGGTGATGGCGGTGTTCAGCCCCGTCTGGCCGCCCATGGTGGGCAGCAGCGCGTCGGGGCGCTCCCTGGCGATGATCTTCTCGACGAACTCGGGGGTCGCCGGTTCCACGTACGTGGCGTCGGCCATCTCGGGGTCGGTCATGATCGTGGCCGGGTTGGAGTTGACCAGGATCACCCGCAGGCCTTCGGCCTTGAGGACCCGGCAGGCCTGCGTACCCGAATAGTCGAACTCTGCGGCCTGGCCGATGACGATCGGCCCGGAGCCGACGACCAGGACCGACCGGATGTCGGTGCGTTTAGGCACGCTGTCTCTCCATCATCGCGACGAAGTGGTCGAACAGGTGACCCGCGTCATGCGGGCCGGCCGCCGCCTCGGGGTGGTACTGGACGCTCAGCGCCGGCCGGTCGAGCAGCACGAGTCCCTCGACGACCCCGTCGTTGAGGCAGACGTGGGAGACCTCGACCCGGCCGTAGGGCGTGACCGTCGCGCCCTCGATCGGGGCGTCCACGGCGAAGCCGTGGTTGTGGGCGGTGATCTCGACCTTGCGGGTGATCCGGTCCTGTACGGGCTGGTTGATCCCGCGATGCCCATACTTGAGCTTGTACGTGGGGAAGCCGAGCGCGCGGCCCAGCAGTTCGTGGCCGAAGCAGATGCCGAACAGCGGCGTGCCCCGTCGCAGTGCCTCGTGCACCACGGCCAGGTCGGCGGTGTCGGGGTCGCCCGGGCCGTTGGACAGGAAGACGCCGTCCGGTTCCAGCGCGTAGACGTCCTCCACGGTCGCGGCCGACGGCAGCACGTGCACCTCGACCCCGCGCTGGGCCATCCGGTGCGGCGTCATCGACTTGACGCCCAGGTCGACGGCGGCCACCCGGAGCCGAGGGTGGCCGAGCGCGGGGACGACATAGGGTTCGCCGGTCGAGACCTCGCGGGCCAGGTCGGCGCCGGTCATCTCCGGCGTGGCGCGGACCCGGCCGAGCATCGCGGCCTCGGTCGTGATCGCCGGACCGGAGAAGACGCCCGCCCGCATCGCGCCGCGCTCACGCAGGTGGCGGGTGAGCGCCCGGGTGTCGACGCCGCTGACGCCGACGACCCCCTGGGCGGTCAGGTCGTCCTCCAGCCCTCGGGTGGCACGCCAGCTCGACGGCGCCCGCGCCGGGTCGCGCACGACGTACCCGGCGACCCAGATCCGGCTCGACTCGGGGTCCTCGTCGTTCATCCCGGTGTTGCCGACGTGCGGCGCGGTCATCACCACGATCTGGCGATGGTAGGAGGGGTCGGTGAGGACCTCCTGGTAGCCGGTCATGCCCGTCGAGAAGACCGCCTCGCCGAAGGTCTCCCCCACGGCCCCGAACGCGCGGCCCCGGAACACCCGGCCGTCCTCCAGCACGAGCACGGCCGCCGTCACCGTACGCACGCCCGGTAGCGGACGGCGGCCGTGGTCAGCGACGCGCACTCCAGGCGGAACCGTTCGGCCGTGCCGACCACGGCCCGCTCGACCTCTCCGCTGGAGTCGCCGCAGAACCGGAAGCGGGCCCCGACGTGCTCGTAGCCGCCGACCCGGGGAATGACGTCGCCCACCGGCGCGATCACCTGGGCGTACGGCCCCTCGCCCGGTGTGGGCGGTTCGGGCAGGTCCCAGTCGAGCACCCGGCACGGAGCGGGCACCGGGGTCGGCACCAGCAACCATCCGCCGGTCCGCCACTCGGCCGGAACCGGCAGGTCCGGCCGCCGCCCGAGCTGGACCTCCACGGCGGCGCGCATCAGGTCGATGCCGTGCACCTCCCTCCACAGGAACGGGATCTCCGCGCCGCCGACCCGGTAGCCGGACTCCAGGAACGTCAGCCGGGGAGCGCCCCCGGGGTCGGTGCCGACGAAAACCTCGTGGTGGAAGACCCACGGCTCGTCGCTGAGCGCGCCCGCCACGGCGGCCGTGAACTCGCCCAGCGCCGCCAGCAGGGCGGCGTCGTCGACCTCGACGGAGCCGAGCGCGTCGCCCTTGGTGAAGCCGACGCAGGTGTTGACGTACCGGGAGGCCCGCCAGGGCCCCAGGCGCTCGCCGGTCCACAACCCGTCGACGTGGTAGACGGGGTCGCCGCAGAACTCCTGGACCAGCCGGGGTTCGGCGGGCAGCCGCCGCAGCGCGGGCAGGTCGGCCGCCGAGCCGAGGCGGACCACGTCCCTGCTGGCCGTGCCCTTCCGGGGTTTGACGATCAGCGGCCAGCCGTGCTCCTCGGCGAAGGTCAGGACGGCGGCCTCGTCGGGGGCGTCCGCGCAGGCGGGCGCCGGGATTCCGGCCGCCGAGATCACGTCGGCCATCACCAGTTTGTCGCGGAACCGGGCCAGCCGCCGGGTGTCCTGCCCGCCGCAGCCCAGCCGTTCCCTGAGCAGCGCGGCGATGTCCAGGTCCCCCTCGTTGAGGGCGACGATCCGGGCCGGGGGGCCGTACAGGGCGGTCAGCTCGCCGACCGCGCCCAGCACGTCGGGCACCTGGTCGGTGGCCGGGACGACCTGGACCGCGGCGGCGCCGGCCGGGACGGAGGTGACGCCGAGCTGCGTGGTGACGTAGCTGACCCGGTGCGCGTCGTGGTCGATGTAGTCCTGGTAGAGCGCCTGCCGGTCGCGCCATCGGTGGATGATCAGGATGTGCTCGCTCATGCGTCCTCCGTCCTGGACAGGTCGTGGATGCGCCGGACGGCGTAGGTGGCGGAGACCACGGCCGCCCGTGCCGATCCGAGTGCCTCGCGAGCCGACTCCAGGTCACCGGCCGGCAACCGGCTGACCACGTCGGCGGCGCAGTCGATCAGATGCAGGGCCGCCTGGGTGAGCGGCTGGTCGGCGGTGGAGCGTTCGGCGACGAGCCGGCGGGCGGTCCGCAGCTGGGTGACGGAGTCGGCCATGTCGGCGGAACTGATCATGGTCACGGGCGTTCCTTTCGTGAGGGCTGCCCCCCGGGCCGGGCGGTCCGGCCCGGGGAGCCGGATCAGCTCGTCCTGAACCGGATCTTGTCGTTGGCCCGGTCGCACCGGGCCACGGCGTCCGCGGCGTCGGCGCCCGACGCGATCACGTAGCCGGAGACGCAGTCGGCGACGGTCAGCAGCGGCGGCACGGAGTCGCCGGGGTTCTTGCCGATCACCGCGGCCACCTCGACGTCGGTGAACTCGTCCAGGTACGGCAGGAAGACCAGCGGGACCTCGCCGGGGGGCACCGTCTTGATCACGTCGGCCGCGTCCTGGTCCGCCTCGACGGCCGTGATCGTGCCGGGCTCCGGGGTGAAGAACCGGACGGCAGCGCCGCCGAGCGGTTCCGGCGAGGTCTCGGGCAGCGGGTCGATGCCGAGCGGGACGGTGAGGAACATGCGGTTCAGGTCGAGCCCGAAGGCGCGGCGGACCAGCTCGGGAGCGCCGCTCCCGGCCAGCCGGGCGTGCGACTCCAGCACCCGCGGGCCCTTCGGGGTCAGCACGAACTCGCTGTGCGAGGGCCCCTCGGTCAGCCCGACCGCGTCCAGCAGCCTGCGGGTCAGCTCGAACAGCTCCTCCCGGTGGGGGGCGGCGACCCTGCTGGGGGTGCTCACCTCCCATTCGACGTACCGGTCGTTCATCCGGTACTCGGAGTAGCCGATCGGCAGGTGCCGCCCGCCGTAGGAGAAGGAGTCCACGCTGACGACGGGGCCCTCCAGGTACTCTTCGGCGATCACCAGGGTGACCCCGGCCTCTTGGAGCGCCCGCCACGCCCGTTCGGCGTCCTCCCGGCCGGCCACCGGGTGGATGTGCAGGCTGGCCACCCCGTCGGCCGGCTTGACGATGACACGGTCGCCGATCTCGGCCTGGAACCGCACGACGTCCTCGACGCCGGTGACGTGCCGGTAGCGGACCGGGCTCAGGCCATGGCGGTCGAGCAGCTCCCGGGTGAGCACCTTGTTCTTCAGGGCGCGGGCCGTCGCCTCGCTCACTCCGGGCAAGCCCAGTGCGTCCACGACGAATCCGGTCGACTCGCCCGCGGGTTCGGTGGTGGTGAGCACCCGGTCGAAGGGGCGCTCCTCGTGCAGCGGCTTCAGCACGTCGAGGATGGCCTGCCCGTCGGTGATGGGCACGTGCACCACCTGCTCGCAGTGCCGCAGGACCGATTCCTCGTACGCGCCTTTCTCGTGGAAGAGCACCACGTCGATGCCCAGCTCCTTGGCGCCCGCCACGGGGGCCGGCCTTCCGCCGATGACGGCCACCCGGTACGTTCCCGGCATCTCTGTCTCCTCAGGTTCGTGGTCGATGGGTTGTCAGGCGACGTAGCAGCGGCGCAGCCAGCGGGCCGCCGAAGCGGGCCCCGGCACGAACTTGCGCCTGCGGTGCAGCACCCGGTAGTTGTCGAACGCCATGAAGACCCCCGACTCCAGCACCAGTTCCTCGGCCGGAATGGTCTGGAGCACCTCGCACCAGCGGTCGAGCGCCTCGACCGCGTTCGCGGTGAGGCCGGTGGTCGAGCCGCGGTCGTAGCGCACCCGGTAGCCGCCACCGGCGTCGAAGCTCAGCACGGAGGTGTTGCGCAGCGGCTGCGTGCGCTCCCCGTCGTTGGAGGCGGGCGCCCTGACCTCGAACTCCGGCGCGGTCAGCCGGTCGACGGTCTCCTGGTCGAGCCGGATGACCACGTCCTCGACCGCCGTGAGCTCCGTCGGCACCCGTTCCTCGTTGCGCATCGCCATGAAGGTCAGGTACTGCGGGATGAAGGGGCGCGGGTCGGAGCCGGGGATGCCGAAGGGCTGGTGCGGGTTGTCGGAGTGCCAGAAGAACTCCGAGTCGGCGCCCCAGGAACTGGTCAGCCCCGCCGCGGCCGGGTTGGGCACCACGTTGCGGATGAGACGCCCGTCGTTCTCGAAGTCGACCGCGAACGGCGTGGTGCGCATCAATCTGATCAGCCCCAGGTGCAGGGCGTTGGTCACCGCGAGTTCGCGTTCGTCGCCGAACCCGTTCACCGGGGTCGCGGGCAGGTTCTCCTGCCGGGGCAGGTTGGCGACCACCAGGGCGTGGCTGCCCGAGTCGGTGAACAGGTCGATCCCGTGCAGGACCTCGCCGGGCAGGTAGCGGCGCAGAGCGTGGGCGCCGATGCCCGCCAGGATGGTGTCGTCGATGTCGGAGTCGAGGGAGCTCTTGGAGACCCGCTCGGCGATCTCCTTGCCGAGGATGTCCCGCGTCCCGTCCTCGATCTGGTAGCGGAGTATCCGCCGGAAGTTGGTCATCGGTGCCTCCCGTCAGAAGGGACCCAGTAGGTCGTCGTGTCCGCGTCCGCGCGGCGGGACAGGGGGTCGCGCACCACCCGGGCGATCAGCCCGGCCGGCGTGACCACCAGGTGGTAGAGCAGGAAGAGCAGGAAGGTTCGCATGGCGTTCCGATCAGTCCAGGGGGATTTCCGTACGCCAGTCGGACTGCTCCGACCAGGCCGGTTGCTCGCTCTTCTCCAGCAGGAACCGGCCGATCGCGAGCATGTCGATGTCGGTCCGCATGAAGCAGACGTAGGCCTCCTCGGGGGTCCGCACGATCGGTTCGCCGCGGACGTTGAACGAGGTGTTGACCAGGACCGGGCAGCCGGTCCGCGCCTTGAACGCGGTGAGCAGGCGGTGGTACGGGGGGTTGCTGCGCCCGTCGACGGTCTGCACCCGCGCCGACTGGTCGACGTGGGTCACCGCCGGGATGGTCGAACGCCGCACCCGGAGCAGGTCCAGGCCGGTGACGCCCGACTCGGGGGTCTCCAGCTGCTGCGCCGCCGCCACCCGAGCCACCACCAGCATGTACGGGCTCTCCTGGCGGAGGTCGAAGTAGTCCTTGGCGTCCTCGGCCAGCACGGCCGGGGCGAAGGGACGGAACGACTCCCGGAACTTGATCTTCAGGTTCATCGCCGACTGCATCCGGGGGTCACGCGGATCGCCCAGGATCGAGCGGGCCCCGAGCGCACGCGGACCGAACTCCATGCGCCCCTGGAACCAGCCGACGATCTTGCCCTCGGCCAGCCCCTCCGCCACCTGCGCGACGAGTTCGTCGTCGGACAACCGCCGGTGCGGGATGCCGTTGGCCGTGAGGTAGGCGCCGATCGTGTCGTCGTCGTAGGCCGGGCCCAGCAGGGAGCCGGACATCGCGTCGTGGCCGGTGCCGACGTGGCCGCGTGCGGCCCCGCGTTCCATGGCGACCGCCTGCGCCGCGCCCAGCGCGCCGCCCGCGTCGCCCGCGGCCGGCTGGACCCAGACCTCGTCGAAGATCCCCGCGTCGATGATCTTGCCGTTGGCGACGCAGTTGAGCGCCACCCCGCCGGCCAGGCAGAGCGTGGACTCCCCGGTCCGGTCGCGCGCCGTGCGGGCCAGCCGGAGCATCACCTCCTCGGTGACCTGTTGCACGGAGGCCGCGAGGTCGAACTCGCGCTCGGTCAGCTCGCCCTCGGGGTGGCGTCGGGGCCCTCCGAAGAGCTTCTCGAAGGCGCTCCCGGTCATCGTCTGGCCGCGCAGGTACTCGAACCGGCGCACGTCCAGGCGGAAGGTGCCGTCGGGCTTGATGTCGATGAGGGTGTCGCGGATCAGGTCGGCGTAGCGCGGTCTGCCGTACGGGGCCAGGCCCATCAGCTTGTACTCGCCCGAGTCGACCTTGAACCCGCAGAAGTAGGTGAACGCGGAGTAGAGCATGCCCAGCGAGTGGGGGAAGCGGAGCTCCGCCAGGGCCGTCAGTTCGGTGCCGCGGCCGTGCCACAGGGTGGTGGTCGCCCACTCCCCCACCCCGTCGACGCACAACACGGCGGCCGACGCGTACGGGCTGGGGAAGAACGCCGAGGCGGCGTGGGATTCGTGGTGGCGGCGGACCGAGACCTCGGGGACCCGCCCCCGTCCGAGCCTCTGGAGCTCCCGGCGGACGGTCCGGTCGGTGTGCCGCTTCCCGTGCCGCGACAACCAGGAGGGGAAGGCGTCGCGGAAGAACGGGAACGCCGTGGGAGCCGCGCCCGCGAAGGTGGCCATCACCCGCCGGAACTTCAGCCGCGGGTCCTCGTAGTAGGCGACCGCGGAGACGTCGTCGAAGCTCACGCCCGCCTCCTCCAGGCAGTACTCCACTGCCCGGGACGGGAACGCGGCGTCGTGCCGCCGCCTGGTGAAACGCTCCTCCTGCGCCGCCGCGACGGGCACGCCGTCGGCCACCAGGGCGGCGGCGCTGTCGTGGTAGAAGGCCGAGATGCCGAGGACGAGATCGGACATGGTGCTGCTCCTCTCCGTACGTGGGTTCGAGGGCGGGACGCGCGTCACCGACGGCCGGCGAACGGGAAGAGCGGCGCGATCCTGCCGCGGCGGGTGGCGCGGCGCGCGGCCCTGCGCGCGCCGAGGCCGCTGGGCGGATTGAGCGACCGGTAGCCCGTGCGGACGCGCTCCCAGGTCTCGGCCCGGGATCCCGGCCCGGGGGCCTCGGGCAGGCCGGCGAGGAGGATGTCGACGGCGTCGGCCGCCCACGCGGAGTGGCCGGTGGCGACGTTGTCGATGGTGTTGTGGATGTCCACGAACCGCGTGTTGAAGCCGTACCGCTTCAGGGCCAGCCGGGCCCTGCGGTAGGTGCCGCCCACCCCCGACAGCTCCATGGCCAGGTTGAGGCCGAGCACCTCGGGCAGGAACGTGCGGGGGAAGCGCCCGACGCAGAGCCAGTAGACCGGCAGTTCGAACGACTCGTCCCGGAAGCCCGGCCAGCGCGCGAACTCGGGCGACGCGGTGGGCGGCAGGTCGATCTCCATCTCCTTGAGCACCGCGCGGTAGATGAGCGGGTGGTTCAGCTTGGCCAGGCCGTTGCCGAGCTCGTCCCAGTAGGTCTGGAAGAGCGCGTGGCCGATGTCCGACGACGCCAACTCGTGGTCGGTGAAACCCTGCAGCCAGCTGCCGTCGATCAGGGTCAGCGGCGCGGTCTGCACGGTGTCGTCGATGACGTCCTCGCGCGAGGGCAGCGGGACCTCGGCGTTCCGCTCGAACTCCGCGCCGTGGCGGTCGTGCTGGGTCTGGAGCCACGGACGCAGTCCCGCGCTTCCCCAGCTCGCGGGCAGCGGCATCGCGCCGCCGTCCATGCCGTAGCGGGAGCGCGCCAGCCAGCCGTGCACGTACTCCAGGCACCAGGAGCGCAGCGCCGGGGTGTCGGTGCGGACCATCAGCAGGTGGTACGCCTCCCGCAGGTCGGCCGGCGCCCTGCCCTCGGACCACGGCCCGGCCCTGAGCGCCCTTGCGACCGCCGCCCCCGGGGCCCGGGCGGGGGCGCCCCCGTCGGCGGCCTTCGGCGGGCCCGCCTCGGGAGAGACGGCCGGGAGGGAGTCGATCCAGCGGCGGATGACCGTGAGGTCGTCCGGCGAGAAGACCCGGAACATCGGCCCGCGCTCGCCGACCAGCCCTCTGACCAGCGCACTCGCCGCCGAGCGGCCGGGCTTGACCAGTCTGCTGCGGGCCAGGGCCGCCAGCAGGCCCGACGGATCGGTCCGGGCGTCGGTCAGCCAGGCCGCCAGCGACCGGCCCTCCAGCTCGAACTCGTGGTGGTAGACCGCGCCTTCTCTCGCGCGCAGCCTCATCAGCTCGGCCATGTCGTACGCGGGGTCGGCCGCCGCCGTCAGCTCCGCGTGGAGCGCGTCGGTGTGTTCCCGCAACGCGGCCAGCGTCCAGGAGAGGCCGAGCAGCACGGCCGCCTCCGCGGCGCGGCCCTCCCGCGCGACCAGGTCCGCCACCACCGCGCGGCACGCCTCGGCGGGCGGGGGGTCCTCCGGCCGCCGGGCCGCCGACGGGTCGAGGACCGGCCAGTCCGCCCCCACCGGCAGCGCCCGCTCGACCAGGGCGAGCGGCGGCGGCAGCCCGACCGTGCGCAGGCACAGGTCGGCGCCGAGCAGCTCGCCCCGGAAGTCGTCGGGCCGTCTGCTCATCACCAGCAGCAGGGACGGGAGGGTGAACGCGCCGTCGGCGATGCGCGGGTCACCCGCCAGCCGCGCGAGCGGCACGGCGTTCTCGGACAGGCGTAAGCGCCGGAGCAGGTCGAGATAGGCGTCGCCCCGCGAGGCGCCGGGGTGCCCGACGCCCACGTCCGACGCGTACAGCGCGAGGACACGCAGCACCAGGTCGTCCTCGGCGTTGCCCGGGGCGCTCAGCCACTGCAACCACGCGCCCGAGGCGAGGGCCAGCGGCGCGCACCCGAGCGCGGCCCGGCGGACCAGCACGCGGCGGCTCTCGTCGTCCGGCGTCCGGTCGCCCAGCTCCCGGAACCTCACCCGCTGGGCGGAGGCCCAGTCGGCCGCCCGCCGCAGCAGGTCGTCGAGCGGCGCCTGGTCGCCGGGAACGTTCCCGCGCAGTTCGGCGCGGACCTCTTCGAGGAGCTCGCCGGCGGGGACGGATGCCTCAGGGTCGGCGGCGCAGGCGTACAGCCAGCGGGTGGCCACGTCGGCGGTCGCCGTGGTCGTCGTGTTGATCTCCATCGTCTCCCTCACCTCCCGGACCGGATCTGGATCGCATGAAGCTCTCCTCCGGTCTCAGAACATGGGGTAGATGGACGCGTCGTTCTTCTTCTTCGCGCGCTTCTTGCGGCGGAACACCCTGTCGACGATCTTGCGCAGGAAGGACATGCCGAATGACTCCTCGAATGGGGGAACTGCGGGGGTCGGGATGGTTCAGGAGAGCCCGAGCGTCTTGGCGAGCAGGCCGGCGACCACGTCGTGGCCCTTGTCGGTGTAGTGCGCCCGGTCGACGAACATCCAGTCGTCGGCGCCCACGGCGCCCGCGACGACGGGGTTGAGGTCGTAGAACCGCACGTCGCGCTTCTCGCAGCCGACGCGGATCGCCTCGGCGAAGTCCCGGGCGACCTGCGGCGTGGAGATGTCGCCGTAGAGCTCCTCCCAGGTGCCGAGCCTGGAGATGCGGTCGATCTCCTCGAACAGCAGCTTCTCCTCCGGCGACCAGGTCTTGCCCATCCAGAGGAACATCGGCTGCAGGACGTAGGAGATCCGGGTGCCGGGCCCGGCCACCCGGCGCCACGTGTCGAGATGGCGCAGCGTGAGCTCGGCCGCCGAGTCGATGACCTGGCCGATGTCATGGCGGACGTCGTCGAAGGTGGCGACGCGCGACTTCCGCTCGGCCCGCCTGCCGAAGACCTTGGAGTGCTTGCGGTTGCGTTCCTTGAGGTCGTCCATGGCCTCGAAGTACTCGCCGCAGAAGAAGAAGGCGCCGTGGTCGCCCTGCTGCCACTCGGGCAGCCGGCCGACGGTCAGGTCGTTGAGCCCGCTGAACAGGACGACCTCGTCGATCTCCGGCAGCAGGTGGCGGTAGAGCGTGAAGAGCAGCACTTCCTGGGTCGAGTTGTAGCAGCGGCCGCTGAAGTTGAGCCAGGGGCGGGACGGCGCGTACCGGCTCCACAACAGGGACGCCAGCGTGTTCTGGTCGCCGGTCGCGCCGATGCCGAGCGCGGTGGAGCCGCCCGTGATCACCCGGACCGGGCCGGGCCCCACGGGCCCGCCGGCCGAGGCCTGCTCGCCGTCCGGGCCGACCGATACGCGGAATCCGCAACGGTCGGTGTTGATGATCGGCGAGGTGAAGTGCGGGTGGTGGAAGTACATCAGGTACGGCTGGTAGTTGAGGTCCGCGGGGTCGAAGAACCTGTCGTACTCCCGCATCTGCGGGGTCAGGGCCTCGCGGTGGAGCTTCACTGGATGCACACTCCTCGGTTTCTCGGGTGCCGGTCAGGACGGGAACAGAGGGCCGCGATGGACCTTGTGCTGGGCGGCCTGGGCCAGGGGTCGCACGACGAGCCGGTCGACGTTGACGTGGAGCGGGAGCCCGACGACCAGGGACACGCACTCGGCCACGTCGTCGGCGCTCAGCGGCCGGTCGACGCCCTCGTACACGGCCGCGGCCCTCGCCGCGTCACCCCGGAGCCGGTTGAGCGCGAACTCGTCGGTCCGCACCATCCCCGGCGCCACCTCGACGACGCGCACCGGCTCGCCGCCCAGTTCGAGGCGCAGCGTCTCGACGAGCGCGTGCTCGGCGTGCTTGGCCGCGCTGTACCCGCCGCCGCCCTCGTAGTTGACGAACGCGGCGGTGGAGGTGACGGTGACGACCGTGCCGCCCGCCCCGGCGCGCAGCAGCGGCAGCAGCGCCTGGGTGACGTGCAGGGTGCCCAGCACGTTGACCTCGTACATGTGCCGCCAGTCGTCCGCACGGGCGAGGGCCACCGGCTCCGCGCCGAGGGCGCCGCCGGCGACGTTGACCAGCACGTCGCAGGTCTCCAGTTCGGCCGCGAAGCGGAGGACGTCGTTCTCGTCGGTGACGTCCAGCGGGCGAACCCGCGCTCCGGTCTCCGCCTCAAGGGCCGCCAGCCGGTCGGCCCGCCTGGCGACTCCGACGACGTCGAACCCGTCTTTCACCAGGCGGCGGACGGTCGCCGCGCCGATGCCACTGCTCGCGCCGGTTACCACGGCCACGCTCGACACATGAATCACCACTCTTAGTAAATGTCGCAGTCAATACGGCGTGCATGAACCCGCCGACAATTTGTGGAATACCGCATACGTTGCTCTTCAAGGCCCGATCATGCTCATGTTCGCGCAATGAAGGATATGAAGCGGGGTGGAATGCACTGAGGTTCTTCGGTGCATTCAATCTTCGTCGGAAAGGTCTGCCCCTGGGGGTCTGGGAGGCCCGTGACAGCGGACCGGCAGGCCGCGACAGGTCTCTTGAGCAAGGTCTTCCCCCGAAGTCGACTGATTGCTTTCCATGCCGTACCGAAGATTAAATTTCAACGTTCAGGCTGGTAGAGGCCACGTCACTGGGGTTGATCTACCTGCTGCGGGCAAGGCGTAGCTGGAGCTCAATTGCCCGCTTTCGTATTAGACTGACCGAGTTTGGCGCTGTCAATAGACGTAGTTGTTTCGGTCTTCTCGCGCTATGAGGGCGGGTGTCACAAATGTCGTCCGCGAGACGGCTTGGAGGATTTTCGTGACCGGAGAACGACAGGCCGGCCTGGCGGCCGGTCCGCCCTGGCGACCGGATTGGCCGGGCGGCCGAATCGGCCGGTGAAATGCGCCTGAGGTTCGGCGGAATCCGCGCGCGAGAGCGGGCGCGCGTCGGTGACGCCGATATTACGGTCCGACGCATTCTTCTCGATCGGACTGCCGGAAGAGAGGCGATTTCAGGCAACCCATATTCCCTGTATGGATAGTGGGTTATTCTGGGACCGTGACGCTGCGGTCGGTCGGGTTACGGCACTCGATGCCGTGCACGGCGAGCGCAACTTCTCACCCTGCGGCACTCCATCCGCGTGTCACCCTTGAGATCACCGCCGCCAACCCATCGGGGGGAGCCGGCCGGGCACGCGAGCCCTCTCCCAGGAGCCACTCCTTGCCCTCGCTCCGGCAACCAGAGCGCCACCACCGGCCTGAGCCGTTCGGCAGCCCGCTTGGGTGATCAAACGTGGCATGCCTCGCCACGAGGCGTGATCACATTCTGATGGGCTGGTCGGCTTCGGAGTCGCCGCGAACCGCCGTGATCGTATTAGGGTTTCCGGGTGATCACTCCGATCGAACTGGTCATCTTCGACTGCGACGGCGTGCTCGTCGACAGCGAACGCTTGGCCGTGCGCCTCCACGTCGCCGTGGGCGCCGATCTCGGCTGGCCGCTGACCGAAGCCGAGGTGATCGACAAGTTCATCGGCCGGTCTCCCCTCTCCAACGGAGAACAGATCGCCGCGCGAGTAGGCCGAGCCGCTGCCGCGCTCTGGCAGGAGAGATTCGAGCGACTGCATCGCACGGCCGTCGATGCCGAACTCACCCCGGTCGACGGCATCCTCGAAGTCCTCGACACCCTCACGATTCCCAGCTGCGTCGCCTCTGGCGGCAGCCACGACACGATGCGCCGCACCCTGGGGCGCACCGGAATCCACCCCTACTTCGAAGGCCGGATTTTCAGCGCGAGCGAAGTCACCCACGGCAAACCGGCGCCCGACCTGTTCCTGCACGCCGCCAAGCGGATGGGCGTCGACCCCTCCGCCTGCATGGTCGTCGAAGACAGCAAATACGGAATCCAGGCAGCCCGCGCGGCCGGCATGCGCGCTCTTGGCTACGCAGGCGGACTCACGCCCGCCCAGTGGCTCCAAGGGCCGAACACCACGGTCTTCCACGACATGCGCGAGCTCCCGGCGCTCCTCGCACAACCCTGACCCATGAACGCACTCGGCCCGACGCCGGGAGAGGACAGGGCTCAGCCATCGTCCACTCCATCATCAGGGGCGGTCGCGTCGAGCCCGTCGCGGACATCGGCCTGCAGCGATCAACTGACCCATCAGCCTGTCCACCTCGACTCCGACGGCACGATCACCGGCCAGGTCCTGGCCTCCCCGCCCCTACAGGGGGACCGTGCTGCAATGACGGCCCAGCGTTGACCAGCGTTCGGGGTCATGACGCGCTTTACCGGCACCCCCACTCGGGGCAGAAGGCGAACGGACACGGCCTCGCGGTGGAGCGCCGCCGGCGAGGAGGACCGATGAGGACGGATGTCTACCAGCCGAATTTCCAGTGCTCGTTCTGGTAGCCGCCGGAGACCGCCGGGTATACGGCGCGGGTCACGTCGGTGAACAGCGCCCACTTTCTGCTGGGGTTGCCGCGCCACTGGTAGAAGACGACGTTGCTCCAACCCGTGCCCTGCGCGTACCACTCGGGATCGAGCGCGGTGGTGGCGCTGTCGCACTCGGAGGTCGTCCTGACCCTGTTGCCGGAGTAGACGAACTCGAGGCACCTCTTCGTCGCCTTGTTCTGGAGGGCGACGATGTCGTAGGTGGGACCGTTGGGCCCGCTGCGCAACTGGAGGAGCGGCCTCCAGATCTGGTGGGCGTTGGTTTCACGGGCGCTGCAGGGCAGGGTGTACACGTCGCCGGCGAAATTGCCGTCCAGGCATTCGTTGGTCAGCCTGCTTCTCAGGATGCTCTCGCCGACGTAGTCGGCTGCCTGGGCGGGCGCGGGCAGCGCCATTCCTACAGTCAGCGCCGCCGCGGCCGCGGCGATAGTTCGGACACGGTTGATGCCTCGCTGTCGGTTCAGAAAGGACGCCCTCTGCGGGCGTCTCGGCTTTCCTGAAGGCGCATGCAAACCGGGCCGGAGTGCAATGTGGTGTACGGCGGATGAACGATTCATTGTCGCGAGATGACGATGAAGCCGAGTGGCAGCATGAGACGCTTTCAGCAATGCGTCGACCTAGCCCACCGATACTCGGCGGCTTCCTCATTGTCAATATGTGGGAGTTTATTGCTTCCTGTCGGATGGGGCCGCCCGCAGCGATGCCCCATTCCCCGCCGGCACGGAATTAATAAAAACTCCGGCCATGAAGCGGAATTTCAATGCACCGGCCGACCGGCATACCGCGTAGCCGTTCCATTCATATTCAGAACCAATCGGCCTGGCTGAGCGGTCACTCTCATGAATGCGGCTGGACCCGACAACGACGCCGATCTGGAGGAGGCCGAACTCGGTAGTCAGAGCCTTCCCGAGGCCCCGCCGGTTGAGGCCGAAGACGAGGACAGCGGTTCCGGCGGCGACGGTCAGCATCCGAGGAGATCCGCACCACCACCGCTACGTCCTGGCCGTCGCTCAGGATCGGTTGCGGTGTGCCCGCCGGCGCTTGGGCCGACGAAGGGATTCTCGGTCAGTCGTCCTCCACGACCAGACTCTTCACGGGGCCCGATAGCCAGGACCCACATTGTTCATCGCCCTGCGGATTTCTCGTGAAGACGAACGGGATATGCGAGCGGAATTCCGGCCGACCTGCGCCGTCTCGTCAAAGGTGGTGGGCGACCACCGATTGGAGGTTTTCGATGTGCGGCCTCACCGGTGCGGTTCCGTCGTGCCGCGACGGCCCAACAGAGGGCAGAACCCACAGGTGAGGAATGCGCAAAGAAGCGGTAAGGCCTTCCGCGTTGACATCTGGAGACCGGTCGAGTAGCACGGGCGCGTTCTCATGGCGCCGCCGAGATATATCTCACGTTGACACACGCTTGAACGGACACTCTTCGTCTCATTACCGAATTCGCTCCGGCGGCCACCCTTCACCATTCGCCTTTCTCGTCATCTCGCCACGGTGAATCGTTCACCTGCCGTACACCGAATCGCATTCTGGTGGAGATTGTATGCGCGATTAGAGGAGACGCCATATGAGCGTCCCGCGCGGGAGCGAGGAAGAATGCCTTCTATCGGCAGCAACGGGGCGATGGACCAGGGAGCGCATCGCCGTCGTGGCGCTGTCCCCGGGCTTGGTGCGTGGCCTACTGCTGGTCGGGCAAGATCGAGACGTCCATCCAGCGCGACGACGAACGGTGGAACTCCGGCGCGTGGGCACATACCGGCGGCGCTCTCACGTGAGACGAGCGGAGTCGCGCGGCACGAAGACCTGATGACTGCGGCCTCGTCGGCCACTGAATCGCCTGCGTCTTTCCAAAGGCCCATGACAACCGGCTGGAACCGGCCGCGTGGTCACCGCCGTTCCTCGCCCCATCCCGGCATCATCCTCCGCCGGTTCAGACAGCCGATGTCCCGATTCCATCGGTGACCGCACCCCGCCGGTACCTGGACAGGCTTTCCCGAGCGGTCCACTGGGCGCATGGCGGCCCGGCTCATCGTGGAGCTGCGACTTTCGTGATGATTTCCCCTTTTCCTCGGCCCGCTGGGGCGGCCCGAGGCGATCGACACGGCTCACGGCAGACCGCCGGTGGGCTTCTCACCCGTACAGCTGGAGGGACAGTGCCCGTCACCGGCGGAAAGATCCGAAGATCGGGCAGGGTCGTGATCGCCCTGCTCGTCATCCTGACTCTGGTCATGAGGCCCGGCCTGGAGCCGCTGGCCCACGCCGCGACCACCGAGGTCACTTTCACCATCACGCTGCCCTCCGGCTTCGATCGGGCCGACACCCAGGCCTACGTGGCGGAGCTCAACGGGCGCAACGATCTGCTCAGCGACACGATCAGACAGGAGCTCACCCGTCACCCGCTGGAGGGCGCGCCGAATCGGAACTGGGGTGACTTCGATGGTCAACTGACCGTGACGGGCACGGGGATCTCCCTGACGATCGAATCCGACCAGGTGCGCACCAACGGCTCGTGGTGGTCGGACGCCCTCATCGCCCTGGCCGCGCTCGCCGCCGCGTTGGTGATCCGGGCCGGGTGCATGTTGGCCATGAACAGCACGGGCGTCGGGCTGGTCATCTCCAAACCGGCCTGCGCCGGGCTCGCCGCCGCCCTGGGCACCTTCTTCATGCAGGCGATCTGGATGTACCGAGACGGGGCACTGGGCGACAAGGACAGATTGAGGAGAGCCGCCTGCCTGGCGGCGGCCGCCGCCATCGTCGCCGCGGCGTGGGAAGCCGGAATCGGCGACTACGTGAACCCCCGGACCCTGGGTCAGTTCGGCGCCGACGTCAAGGCGGTGCTCGACTCGGCCGCGACGGCGATCCGGGGCTGGTGGTCCTCTCTCGCGACGGCGATGACGGACGCCGGCACCTGGATCTCAAGTCAGATGGGTGCGCTCGGCAGGGGCATCCGGGACGCCGCCATCGAACTCGGCCGGTACCACCCGTCGAATCTGCGGGTGATGCCGATGGGCGACTCGATCACCGTGGGCTACGGAGGGATCGGCGACAACACCGAGGAATACGTCGGTTACCGGCGCGAACTGCTCAGCCGGCTCCAGGCGGCCGGCCACTCGGTGGACTTCGTCGGTTCCCAGGACTCGGGCGCGGGCTCCATCCCCGACACCGACCACGAAGGCCACGGCGGCCGGCGCATCGACCACATCGACGACCTCGCCGAATGCGCCATCCGCCGCTACCGGCCCAACGTCGTCCTGCTGCACATCGGGACCAACGACATGAACCGGAACTTCGACGTCGGGAACGCCCACCACCGGCTCGCCGCACTGATCCGCAAGATCACCAATGCCGCTCCCGAGACCACGGTACTGGTCAGCGGGCTCGTGCCGTCGCAGGACGACGCGATCAACGCGCGGATCGCGGCGTACAACTCCCGGATCCCGGACATGGCCAGGACCCTCGCCGCCGAGGGCCGGCGCGTGCGGGCCCTCGGCATGGGCGCCGTCACCGAGGCCGACCTGAGGGACAAGCTCCACCCCGGCCAGGGCGGCTACGACAAGATGGGGAAGACCTTCAACACCGCGATCATCGGGGCGCTCCGCGAGCGCGTCATCGCCGGCCCGGTCGCCGGCAACCCGTCGGCGTGCCAGATGCCGCAGCCCGCCAACCCGGCGGAGGGCTGGAACGCCGTCGAGCAGATCTCCGCAGGCTACGGCTACCCGCGTGACTGGGTGCGCTTCGCCGACATGGACGGCGACGACCGGGACGACTATCTGATCGTCCAGGACCTTGGGCAGGTCCGGGGCTGGCTGAACGGCGGCGACGGCCGGAGCTGGACGTGGCGGGGCGAGCTCAACGCCGGTTACGGCTACCCCCGTGACTGGGTGCGCTTCGCCGACATGGACGGCGACAACCGGGACGACTACGTGATCCTCCAGGACCTGGGGCAGGTCCGGGCCTGGCTGAACAATGGCGTCGGCCAGAGCTGGACGTGGAAGGGCGAACTCGCGGGTTACGGCTATCCGCGCGACTGGGTGCGCCTGGAGGACGTCAACGGCGACGGCCTCGACGACTACGTGGTCATCCAGGACCACGGCGAGCTCCGGGCCTGGATCAACAACGGCCCGGGCAAGGACTTCACGTGGCAGGGCGAGATCAACCCGGGCTACGGCTATCCCCGTGACTGGGTCCGCCTGGAGGACGTCAACGGCGACCGGAAGGTCGACTACCTCGTCGTCCAGGACAACGGACAGGTCCGCGCCTGGCTCAACGACCTCGGCGGCAGGGGGTGGATCTGGCAGGGCCAGCTCATCGGCGACGTCGGCGTCGACCGGAACAACGTGCGACTCGCCGACGTCAACGGCGACCGGAAGACCGACTACCTCGGGATCGGCCCCCTGGGCCAGATCGGCGCCTGGTTCAACGACCGCTACCCCGGTGGCCCCACCCCCGGCAATCCGACGCCGGTCGACCCCGGCCCCCCGCCCGCCAGCCCCGGGGAGGGCTGGAACCACATCGTCCAGATCTCCGCGGGCTACAGCTATCCGCGTGACTGGGTGCGCTTCGCCGACATGAACGGCGACGACCGGGACGACTACCTGATCCTCCAGGACCTGGGGCAGCTCCGCGGCTGGCAGAACGACGGCACCGGCCAGGGCTGGACGTGGAAGGGCGAGCTCAACCCCGGCTACGGCTACCCCCGCGACTGGGTGCGCCTGGCCGACATGAACGGCGACAACCGGGACGACTACGTCGTCCTCCAGGACCTGGGCCAGTTGAGGGCCTGGCAGAACGACGGCGACGGCACCAGGTGGACGTGGAAGGGGGAGCTCAATCCCGGCTACGGCTATCCGCGCGACTGGGTGCGTCTGGAGGACGTCAACGGCGACGGCCTCGACGACTACCTGGTTCTCCAGGACGAGGGTGAGCTCCGCGCCTGGATCAACAACGGCCCGGGCCAGGGCTGGACGTGGAAGGGCGAGATCAACCCGGGTTACGGCTATCCGCGTGACTGGGTGCGCCTGAAGGACGTCAACGGCGACCGGAAGGTCGACTACCTGATCGTCCAGGACAACGGACAGGTCCGCGCCTGGCTCAACGACCTCGGCGACAGAGGGTGGATCTGGCAGGGCCAGATCATCGGCGACGTCGGCGTCGACCGGAACAACGTGCGGCTCCACGACGTGGACGGCGACCGGAAGGTCGACTACCTCGGGATCGGCCCGCTGGGCCAGATCGGCGCCTGGTTCAACACCCGCTACCCCGGCACCCCGGACAACCCTCCGCCCCCCTTCCCGCTCCCGCCCGACTGGCAGCTTCCGCTCTGCGTCGCCAACCGCTGCCCGTGACGCCTGCCTGAACGACGGCCCGTGAGGAGCTACACCTCTTCACGGGCCGGGCCTACGGCCCTTTTTCGTCGCCGTCAGGTGGCGAGCATGGTGTACAGGCCGAGGCCGATCCCGGCGGCGACCGGCACCAGGGCCGATCCGGCCGGCAGCGACGCCACGACGACCTTCCAGAGGGCGTCCACGTCGACGAAGTCGGTCACGCTGATCTCCTTCTCAGGGTCGGGCGGGCGCCAGGCCGCCGGTCCACTCGTCGTTGACGTTGCCCGCGTGGATGGGACGCCGCCGTGCGGCGAGAAAGAGCAGACCCGACAGCAGCAGCATCGCGGCGAAGACCACGCCGACACCGGCGGCGCCGCCGATGAGGTCGGCGGCGGCCCAGGCCAGGGCGCCCACGGCGCCGGCGGCGGGCAGGGTGATCAGCCAGGCCAGGGCCATCCGACCGGCCAGGCCCCAGCGCACCCGGGCGGTCCGCCTGCCGACGCCCGCGCCGACGACCGAGCCGGTGCACACGTGCGTGGTCGACAGCGGGAAGCCGAAGTGGGACGAGACGAAGATGACCGCCGCCGACGAGCTCTCGGCGGCGAAACCCTGCGGTGTCTCGATGTCGGTCAATCCCTTGCCCAGGGTACGGATCACCCGCCAGCCGCCCACGTATGTGCCGAGCGCGATCGCCAGGGCGCTGGACACGATCACCCACAGCGGGGTCCCGGCGTCCTCGGTGAGCGTCCCGGCGGCGATCATGGCCAGGGTGATGACGCCCATGGTCTTCTGGGCGTCGTTCGTGCCGTGCGCCAGGGACACCAGCGAGGCCGACCCGATCTGCCCGAACCGGAAACCGCGCTCGCGCATGCGCTCCGGCACGGACCGCGTGATCCGGTAGACCAGCCAGGTCCCCAGGGCCGCCACCGCGATCGCGGTCAGCGGCGCGAGCACGGCGGGCAGCAGCACCCGGCCGACAATCTCACCGGCCTTGACCGCCGACATTCCGGCCGCGATGAGCGTCGCACCGACCACGCCGCCGATCAGCGCGTGCGACGAACTCGACGGGATGCCGAAGTACCAGGTCACCAGGTTCCAGGCGAGCCCGCCGACCAGCCCGGCGAAGACCACGGTGAGAGTGATGGCGCCGGTCTCGACGATTCCGGTCGCGATCGTGGCCGCCACCTCCAGGGACAGGAAGGCGCCGGCGAAGTTCAGAACGGCCGACAACGTCACGGCCGCTTTCGGCTGCAGGGCGCCGGTGGCGATGGACGTCGCCATCGCGTTGGCCGTGTCATGGAATCCGTTGGTGAAATCGAAGGTCAGCGCAGTGGCGACGACCACCGCGAGCAGCAGGGTGTCCACGTCCATGACGGCCACCTGACCCGGGGGGATGCCGCCAATCCCGCGTTCCCGGATGTTCACCGACCGTACGCCGGGATGTTGCGTTCGAGGCCGCCGGCGAGGCAACGGGCGATGACCGCACCTGATGTGCGGTTCACATGCATGCGGTCAATGCCGACCGTCCTCGACCGGCGGATGCCCGTCTCCGGTATCGCGACCTGCTGCTTCCGCCCCTTCTCGCGCGGGTGTGCATGCTGCGGCCGAACCCGTTTTCCGACCTCCGGCACGGGGCGGTCCCGCGGCCACCCGACCTATGGGAGACAGGTCGCGCTGCTCTGAGCGGATCCGCCGCAGGCGGATCGGGTCGATATCGAAGCGGGCGGCCTCACATGATGGACGCATGAGCGAAGAATCGAAAGCGCCTTTGTTCGACATGCATTTGCGGCGCCGGCTTTACGAACAGCGAACCCTCGTTCTCGACGGTCCTCTCGACGACGACAACGGCACCCTTCTCACCACGCAGCTGATAACCCTCGCCTCGCAGGACCCCTCGGCCGACATCGCATTGTGGATCCATTCTCCGGGCGGTTCCGTTCCGTCGATGCTGGCTATTCGGGACGTCATGCGGCTGATTCCGTGTGACGTGTCGACGCTGGTGCTGGGCATCGCCTACAGCGCCGGCCAGTTCCTGCTCTCCTCGGGCGCCCGGGGCAAACGCCGCGCACTCCCCCATGCGCGGGTGCTGATGCACCAGGGGTCGGCGGGGATCGGCGGCACCGCCGTCGACATCGAGCTGCAGGCCAGCGACCTGCGCCACACCCGCGACACGGTGCTCGGCCTCATCGCCGAAGACACCGGCCAGCCCGTGGAGCGCATCTTCGACGACTCCCTGCACGACCGCTGGTACACGGCGCAGGAGGCGCTCGACTACGGCTTCATCGATTCGATCGTCAGCGATTTCGGCGAGATCGCGCCGCTCGCCCACCACCGGCTCGGTTTCGGCGTCACCGAAGGAGCGGCCCGATGAGCACATACACGATCCCCAACGTCATCGCCCGCAATTCGCGCGGCGAGCGCATTCTCGACGTTTATTCTCACCTGCTCACCGAACGAATCGTCTATCTGGGCACGGCCATCGACGCGGGTGTCGCGAACGCGCTCATCGCGCAGTTGATTTTCCTGGAGTCCGACAATCCCGACGCAGAAATCCAGTTCTACATCAACTGCGAGGGCGGCGACCCGAGCGCGATGCTCGCGATCTACGACACGATGCGCTACATCCGCCCGAAGGTCGCCACGACCTGCATCGGCCAGGCCATCGCGGTGGGCGCGGTGCTCCTCGCGGCGGGCGCCGAGGGCAAACGGGCCGCCCTGCCCCACGCTCGGGTGGTCCTGCACCAGCCGGCCGCCCAGGGGCGCGGCGCGATCCCCGACCTCATCCTGCAGGCCGACGAGGTCGTGCGGGTCCGGGCCGACATCGAGCGCATCCTGTCGCGCCACACGGGCCAGACCGTCGAGACGCTGCGCGCCGACACCGACCGCGACCGGGTGTTCACCGCGACGGCGGCGATGGAATACGGGCTGCTCGACCAGATCATCGACGAGCACTCGCGCGGTTGACCGCCGGACGCTCGCTGCGACGTCCGGGGTCGTCGGGCCACGCTAAGCGGCCAGCAGCGTGGCCCCCGCCGAGGTGCCACTCCGCGCCGCCCGCAGGTTCTCGGTCACGGCGGAAGTCAGATCGACCAAAGCGACCCCGAGCGCCCCGGCGACCGCGGCGATCATCTCGCTCGACGGCTCCTTGACGCCCCGCTCCATCTCGGAGAGGTACTGCGGCGAGACCCCGGCGCGGCGCGCCGTCTCGGCCAGCTTCTCACCACGCTCGTGGCGGATCTCCCGCAGGCACTCGCCGAGCGCCTCCCGCCACAGCGGCTCACCTGCGGGCTCTTGCTCGCTTCGATCGCTCACCCGCCGCAGCGGCGTAACAGAGGAGGCCATGCCTCACCATAAACAGGCACCCTGCCGCCGTCGCGGCCTCTTCGCGCACAGCACAACCGGAACCGCCGCCGGGGTGGCTGTGTGAGGCCACCTCAGGCGAGGCAGGATCGCGGTGACACCGCGGCTTCGTCGCGCCCGCGGTCAAGAAAGAGATGAGAACGAAGGGCGGTCCGCGAGGTCCAGACGGCTTGGCCGACGAAAATGGGAGGCGGCGGTCACCTGCCCATGTCAGCATGGTCGCTTCGTTCCCGATGTCAAAGGACCTGAGTGGCCATGCCCAGCACCATCACTCTGATCCGATGCGCTTCTCTGTCCGACGTCGCTCAGTACGCTTACGCAGCCACGGCGCCTGCCGAGTCACGACTCATCTTCCTCGCCGGAGCGTGCCCCCTGAACGAAGACGGCTCGACGGCGGCGATCGGCGACTACGCAGGCCAGGCGGCGAAGGCCGTCGAGAACATGCAGAAGGCCCTCGCTGCCGCCGGCGCGTCGTTGCAGGACGTCATCAGCACAAGGGTTCTCGTCGCGTCCTCCCGGCGGGAGGATCTTGGGACCGCCTGGAAAGTGGTCCGGGACTCCTTCGGTGACCATGACGTGCCGAGTACCTTGCTGGGAGTCACCGTGCTCGGTTACGACCACCAGCTCGTTGAGATCGAAGCCGTCGCCGCCGTCCTCGACTCCTGAGCCCCGTCCAGCGCGGCGCAAGCGGACACGGTTGAGACCATTCGTCGATGGCGGCGACGAAGATCATGAGTGCGGGCTCCGGATGATCGGATCCACGTCTGCCAGCAGGCTCCAGTTGCGGTACCAATTCATGGTGCCCGTCAGCCCCGTCGATTCTGAGGCGGAGACCACAACCGCCAGTTCGTCGTCGCTCATGATGGGCTCACCGAGCGGCGTCTCGGCGAGATGGTCGCTGTTCTGCGGTCAGCGCCCGGTTGGCATCGTCCAGAAAGAGGAGCCGCCGACACCTCTGAACGTTTCACTCGGCACTTGACACCTTTCGACGACATTTTCAAACTGACTGTCCGAGACGGCTTCCTCATGGCCATGTGTGGTGCGTGGCGAGGATGCCCGTGACGCCCAAGTGGTGTGCGTTCCCCACTCACGGGACGCGGCGTCGATCGCGGGGGGTGACCCCGCATGTCCGCTTTCACGTGATTCCTTCTGGAGCGACCAGCCATGGGCAGTACATCCATACGTCTGAGATGTTCACGGGTTCTGTTGGCAGCCGTCGGCTTCCTCACCGTGCTCTCCGCGATGCCGGCCGATGCGGCGGCGGGCACGCTCGGGGCGGCCGCCGCGCAGAGCGACCGGTATTTCGGCGCCGCCATCAGCGCGGCCCGTCTCGGCGACGAGCAGTACACGACCATCGCGAACCGGGAGTTCACCATGGTCACCCCCGAGAACGAGATGAAACTCGACGCCACCCAGCCCGCCCGCGGCCAGTTCAACTTCACCGCCGGCGACCGGATCTACAACTGGGCCGTGCAGAACGGCAAGCGGGTGCGCGGCCACACGCTGCTCTGGCACGCCGCGCAGCCGAGCTGGTTGCAGGCGCTCTCCGGCGCTGCTCTGCGGCAGGCGATGATCGACCACGTCAACGGTGTCGTGGGCCACTACCGAGGCAAGATCTACGCCTGGGACGTCGTCAACGAGGCCTATGCCGACGGCGATTCCGGTGGGCGGCGCGACTCCAACTTCCAGCGGACCGGTGACGACTGGATCGAGGCGGCCTTCCGCGCCGCGCGGGCCGCCGATCCGGCCGCCAAGCTCTGCTACAACGACTACAACATCGAGAACTGGTCGTGGACGAAGACGCAGGCCGTCTACGCCATGGTGCGCGACTTCAAGCAGCGTGGCGTGCCGATCGACTGCGTCGGCCTCCAGGCGCACTTCACCAGTGGCAGCCCCTACAACGCCAGCCTCCGCACCACGATCTCCAGCTTCGCCGCCCTCGGCGTCGACGTGCAGATCACCGAGCTGGACATCCAGGGCGCTCCCCCGCAGACCTACGCCGCCGTGGTGAACGACTGCCTCGCGGTGGCCCGTTGCACCGGCATCACCGTGTGGGGGGTGCGCGATCAGGACTCCTGGCGGCCGGGTGACAGCCCCCTGCTGTTCAGCGGCGCCGACAAGAAGCCGGCCTACGACGCGGTCCTCGGCGCCCTGAACGCGGTCTCGCCGTCCCCGACTCCCAGCCCGGTCCCGGGCGGGTGCACGGCGACGATGACGACGACGACCAGGTGGCCGGGCGGCTTCCAGTCGGTCGTGACCGTCCGGGCGGGCGGCGCGACGGTCAGCGGGTGGGCCGTGCGGTGGACGTGGCCCGGCGGCCAGACCATCAGCAGGCTGTGGAACGGCCGCCAGAGCGTGTCCGGTTCCACCGTCACCGTGGTCAACGCCCCCTACAACGGCTCCCTCTCCGCCGGCGGCTCCACGGCCTTCTGGTTCACCGCGAACGGCACCGCGGCCACCCCCACCGCCACGTGCACCGGCTCCTGACCTGGAAATGATGGCCACGTAGTTCGGGCGCCCGTCCGGGTGAAGGCGCGGCAGCGCCTGATGGTGTCTCGGCGTGAGATGGCTGACGAAATTATCGGTACAGTTCCGAAAATTACGGCGCGAAGAGTCCCATATGGGGGCGGTTCAGCGGTCGACGCCCACAGCCGTCGACCCCTCGCGATCGCCCCGTTCACCACGAAAGTTTCACGCTACCGGCCCGCACCTTCCCTGGCCAGCGGGTCCCGCGTATCAAGCTGCTTGACATCAGCGACCAGGTCGTATGTGCTCCGCTGCAATCTCAGCGCTCCCACCTCGTTTCCGGTGCCCCTGATGGAGAGGAACGCAGAACATGTCTTTATCGTCGGCCCGGCCGCCACAGCCGGAGGGAATCGCGAATGTCGAAGCCTAGGTTCATTCGCGGGGCGATGGCGGTCGTCGCTTCGCTCGTCCTGCTCGCGGCGCACCTGGCGATGAACAGCGGCAGCGCCGCCGCGGCCGGTACGTCCGGATGCGGGAAGACCCCGACGCTGACCAGCGGAACGCACACCATCCAGTCGAGCGGGAAGAACCGCCAGTTCATTCTGCGGATCCCGGCGAACTACAACAACAACACGCCCTACCGGCTGATGTTCGGCATCCACTGGCTGAACGGCACCATGAACGACGTCGACTCCGGCGGCAGCAGCGGGGCGTCGTGGTCCTACTACGGGCAGCGGCAGCTCGCGAACAACACCGCGATCTTCATCTCGCCGCAGGGCCTCAACAACGGCTGGGCCAACTCCAACGGCGAGGACGTCACCCTCTTCGACGACATCATGCGGCGCGTCGAGGCCGACCTCTGCGTCGACCCGTCGTTGCGGTTCGCCATGGGCTTCAGCTACGGCGGCGGCATGAGCTACTCCCTCGCGTGCAGCCGGGCGAACGTCTTCCGCGCGGTCGCGGTGTTCGCCGGCGCGCAGCTCAGCGGGTGCAGCGGCGGCAGCCAGCCCATCGCCTACATGGGGCTGCACGGCATCACCGACAACGTGCTGAACATCTCGCAGGGACGATCGCTGCGCGACCGGTTCGTCCGCAACAACGGCTGCACCGCGCAGAACCCGCCCGAGCCGGGTTCCGGCAGCCGGAGCCACATCGTCACCGCCTACTCGGGCTGCCAGGCCGGATATCCGGTGGTCTGGGCCGCGTACGACAACGGTCACACGCCCGCGCCGGTGGACGGGACGTACACCGAGAACGGCGCGCAGACCTGGACCAAGAACGAGGTCTGGAAGTTCTTCTCCCAGTTCCAGAGCACCTCCGGCCCCAACCCGTCGCCCAGCCCGTCGCCGTCGCCGAGCGCCAGCCCGTCGCCCACCCCGTCGCCGAGCCCCTCGACCAGCTTCCGCCTGCGCAACGAGGCGGCCGGGCGCTGCATCGACTCGCCCAACAGCGCCAGCGCGAACGGCACCCTCCTGCAGATCTACGACTGCCACACCAACCCGAACCAGATCTTCACCTACGGCTCGGGCAGACTGCAGACGCTCGGCAAGTGCCTCGACTCCCCCACGAACGCCGGGTCGGGCACCCGCGTGCAGCTGTGGGACTGCCACACCAACAGCAACCAGCAGTGGACGTTCAACTCCAACGGCACCGTCACAAGCAACGCCAACAACCTGTGCCTCAACGTCACCGGCACCGGCAACTCCGCCACCGTGACCGTGGCATCGTGCAACGGCCAGGCCACCCAGCGATGGACCCGGGCCTGATCTCCTAGCGGCTATTGATCACGAACGTCGGGTCCAGGCTCGTTCGCCTGGACCCGAGTCGTTTCATGCCCTCACCCATGGGGAGACGCTCGACGCCACAACCGGCTTCTTCCTCGGGCGGGGAGCCTCAGCGGCAACGCTCAGCCGGTGGGTGACCATGCGACGAGTGCCGCCAGGCTCACCGGATCGTGTCGGCGCCGGTGCGGCTGGACTCGGTCCCGGGCCGCACCGGCGCCCTCTCCACCGCATGCCTACCGAGCGGTGCAGGTCACCGCGGTCGGGGTCGTGTTGGCGCCGTTCCAACCGCCGTTGAACCCGAAGGAGGTCGTCCCGTTGGGGGCCAGCGCGCCGTTCCAGGACAGGTTCGTCACGGTGACGGCCGAACCGCTGGTGGCGTGCGTGCCGCCCCACAGCTGCGTGATGGTCTGGCCGTTCGGGAACGTCCAGGCGACGGTCCAGCCGGTCAGCGCGACGGTGCCGGTGTTCTTCACCTCGACGGAGGCTCCGAAGCCGGTGGGCCACTGGTTCACGACGGTGTAGGTCGCGGCGCAGGCTCGCCCGGCGCTGGGAGACGGCGAAGGGCTAGGACTCGGCGAAGGAGAAGGGGAGGGCGAAGGTGAGGGGGAAGGCGAAGGTGAGGGGGAAGGCGACGGTGACGGCGAGGGCGAGGGCGAGGGCGAGGGCGAGGGTGAGGGTGAGGGTGACGGCGAAGGGGACGGGGACGGCGAAGGACCGTTGGGGCCGGACTTCTCCGCCGTCCACGCTCCCACCCAGGCCAGGACCGCGTTCCAGTTGATGGCGACCTCGTTCACCGACCAGGCGTCGATGTCGTCCACGTAGCACTTCTGCGGCCGGCACCCGCTGAGGCGTTGCTGCGCGACGGGGTCCTGCAGGCCGCTGTTGGGGCCGCCGGCCAGGGAACCGGGCGGGGCGATCGGCAGGGACGGGTCGAGCTGGTTGGCCCAGAAGCGGTGGTGGACGTTGCGGGAGGGCTTGTCGCCGTAGCCGGTGACGTAGGAGTAGCCCATCGGGTTGCGGCCGAACTCGTACGCCATGGTCTCGAACACCCCCGTGCGGAAGCGCTCGGTGCCGGTGAAGTCGTGGGCCAGGGCCAGGAGCACGGCGTTGTTGAGGATCAGGTTGTTGGACCCCCAGATGTAGCCGCCTCCCCCGGGCTGGAAGGGCACCGGATAGCCCTGGCCGCGCATCACGTTCAGCAGGCCGTCGGCCGCCGAGACGAAGGAGGCGCGCAGCTGCGAGCCGATGGTGGAGGTCAGGCCGTTGGGGACCAGCGCCAGGGTGATGTCTCCCAGGCTGCCGACCTCCGACCACTGCGCGCCCTCGTTCGTGAAGCTGCGGCCGTAGTACAGCGGGGACGCGGTCAGGTCGTTGCGGTAGGTCTGCTTGCCGGTCGTGGTGTAGAGCTCGGCGGCGGCCCAGTAGAACTCGTCGGTCACCTTGTTGTCGACGTAGGAGCCGCCGCCCACGTCGTCGGAGGTGGGGGCGAACCGGGACGGGTTGGCCTTGGCCGCGGCGTAGGCCTTCTCGGCGGCGGTCAGGCAGCGGGTGGAGAAGGCCGAGTCGATCGAGGCCCACACGCGGGCGCACTGGGCGGCCGCGGCGGCCAGGTTCAGGGTGGCGGCGGTGCTGGGCGCCGACAACACGCGGGGCTGGGGGTCCTGGGCGGGCAGCAGGGGCAGGCCGGTCCAGTTCGTGTCGTGCATCTTGTGGTGGGCCATGCCGGCCAGTGACCGGCCGTCGGGGACCTGCATCTTCAGCAGGAAGTCGATCTCCCAGCGGGCCTCGTCGAGGATGTCGGGCACCCCGTTGCCGCGCTCGGGGATGGACATGGTGCCGTCGCCGAAGGCCGAGGGGTCGGCGCCGGGGACGTTCCTGGCCCGCTCGTAGGTGTTGACGAGCTGCCAGGCCGACATGCCGCCGTTGACGACGTACTTGCCGTGGTCGCCGGCGTCGTACCAGCCGCCGCGCACGTCCAGCCGGTAGCCGCAGTCGTTGCGGCAGGGCACGTTGGCGTCGCCCTGGTTGGGGGCGACGTTCAGGTGGCCGGCGGCGCGGGCGTACTGGGTGCCGCCGGCGTACTGGGCGGTGATCGCGATGCCGCTGCGCTGGTGGTAGAAGAACGCCAGCGCGTCGTAGGGCAGCTTCTTCCAGGCGGTCGTGCCGATGTCGAAGGGGTGGCTGGACTCGTTGTTCACGGTGAGCACGAAATTCGTGCCGGTTCCCGTGTACGACGAGAAATCGATCTTGTGGACGGTGTCTCCCGAGGCCGAGTCGGCGCCGAAGACGGCCGTGGTGCCGGTGGCCACCACCTGGTCCGAGCCGTTCAGCAGGCTCCAGCTCAGCGGCGAGCCCGAACCGCTGATGACGGTCGCGTGTTTGGCGGCGCCGGGCGCGTACGCGACCTGGTTGACCTTGATGTTCTGGCCGAGCGCCGGGCGGGCGACGGCGTGCGCGGTTCCCGCGGCGGTCAGCGCGGTGATCGATGCGGCGGCGAGGGCGACGGCCAGTGCCGCCGCCGATAGCCGCATCCGGCCTGAGGTGTTCACGTGGCGTCCTCTCAACCCGTGAGCATGGGACTCGCATCTTGCGACCGCACCGGCTCCGGACGACAGGCGTCCCGCCGAGAGAAAGCGTTTCGTGCAGCTCAGCGGCCTTTCCCAGGCGAATGATTCTGCAACTTTCACGACACTTTCCGGCCGATTCGTAGAATCTCCGCGTGACCGCTATCCCCCGCGACCCGCAGCCCCGCCAGGAGGTCACGCTCGCGCACATCGCCAAGCTGGCCGGCGTCTCCGCCCCGACCGTCTCCAAGGTGATCAACGGCCATCCCGGGGTGGCCAGCAGCACCCGCCGCCGGATCGAGGACCTGGTCAGGGAGCACGGCTGGCGTCGCCGGCCGGACACCGGCGAGTCGAGCGCGATCGTCGAGGTGGTCTTCGAGTCGCTCGACAGCCTGTGGGCGCTGGAACTGATCCGGGGCATGGACGAGGTCACGCAGGCGTACGGGATGGTGCTGGGGCTGACCGACATGCGCGGGCGGCGCTCGCCGCACGCGGGCTGGATCGACCAGGTGCTCGCCCGCCGGCCGCTCGGCGTCATCGCGGTCTCGGCCGACATCGCCGAACGCCATCACCACCGCCTGGCCAGCCGCAACATCTCGCTGATCGCGCTGGATCCGCGCGGCGAGCCCGAGCACGGCGTGCCCTCCGTGGGGGCGACGAACTGGAACGGGGGCCTCTCGGCCACCCGCCACCTGCTGGAGCTGGGCCACCGCCGCATCGCCATGGTCAACGGCCCCGACACGCTGATGTGCTGCCGGGCCCGTCTGGACGGCTACCGTGCCGCTCTGGACGCGGCCGGCGTGCCCGCCGATCCCGGCCTGGTGCGCACCGCCCCGCTGTATGTGGAGGGCGGGCGGATGCAGGGCACGGCGCTGCTGGAGCTGCCCGAGCCCCCGACGGCCGTCTTCGCCGCCAACGACCTGCAGGCGCTGGGGGTCTACCAGGCGGCCCACCGGGCGGGGCTGCGGGTGCCCGAGGACCTGAGCGTCGTCGGGTTCGACGATCTGCCGCTGGCGCAGTGGGCCGACCCGCCGATGACCACCGTGCGGCAGCCGTTGCAGAAGATGGGCGCGGCCGCCGCGCGGATGGTGCTGACCCTGGCCTCCGGCGCAGAGCCGGGCGAGGACCGGGTGGAGCTGGCGACCCGGCTGGAGGTGCGCTCCAGCACCGCGCCGCCCGCCCGTTTTCACAGAGGATGAAAAAAGACGTGACATTAGTTTCCCGCTAGGTATTGACCTTTGAGAGAGCGCTCTCAAAGATCGGTGGTGCTCCCCCAAGGAAGGAACGAACCATGAGGACCACCCGCCGGCCGTCCCTCGGCAGGCTGTTCGCGTTGGGGCTGTTACTGGCGACCTCCGTCGTGGCGACGGGCCCCGCCGCCACCGCGGCGGCCCCGACGACCGACCTCGGCCCGAACGTCACCGTCTTCGACCCGAGCATGCCGCTGGGCACGATCCAGGCGACCCTGGACGCGGCGCACGCCGCCCAGGTGGACAACGAGATGGGCACCACCCGGCACGCCTACTTCTTCAAGCCGGGCACCTACGGCACCGCCGAGCAGCCGCTGCACTTCAAGGTCGGCTACTACACCGAGATCGCGGGTCTGGGCGCCTCGCCCACCGACGTCGTCATCAACGGCAAGGTCGAGGTCTACAACCGCTGCCTGACCCCGACCAACTGCATCGCGCTGACCAACTTCTGGCGCACCATCTCGAACCTGTCGATCAACATCACCGGCAAGGGCTCCGAGGGCTGCCGTACCGGAACGAACTTCTGGGCCGTCTCCCAGGCGGTGTCCATGCGCAGGCTCAACGTCACCGGCGGCACCCTGTCGCTGATGGACTACTGCACCGCCGGCCCGCAGTACGCCAGCGGCGGCTTCATCGCCGACTCCAAGCTGCCGGCCGTCGTCAACGGCTCGCAGCAGCAGTGGCTGACCCGCGACAGCGAGGTCGCCAGCTGGTCCAACGCCGTGTGGAACCAGGTGTTCGCGGGCACCGTCGGCGCCCCCGACGACGCCACGTTCCCGAGCCCGCCCTACACCACGCTCGACACCAACCCCGTCAGCCGGGAGAAGCCCTACCTGTTCGTGGACGCCGAGGGCGAGTACCAGGTCCGGGTGCCCGCGGTCCAGAAGAACTCCCGCGGCATCACGTGGGCCAATGGCCTGACCCCGGGTTACACCCTGCCGCTCAGCGACTTCTTCGTCGCCACGCCGTCGGACTCGGTGAAGGACATCAACAAGGCGCTGCAGGACGGCAAGCACCTGCTGCTCACCCCCGGCGTGTACGACGTCGAGCGCACCATCGACATCAAGCGCGCCGGCACGGTCGTCCTGGGCATCGGGCACGCCACGCTCACCGCCGTCAACGGCGCGACCCCGGTCGAGATCTCCGACGTGCCCAGTGTGATCTTCGCCGGCGTGACCATCGACGCGGGTCTCAAGAAGTCCCAGGTGCTGCTGAAGGTCGGCAAGAAGGACAAGCGGAGCAACAACCCGGCCGACAACCCGACCACTCTTTCGGACGTGTACTTCCGCGTCGGCGGCCCGCACGTCGGCAGGACCAACACCGCGCTCGAGGTCAACACCGACAACGTGCTCATCGACCACACCTGGGTGTGGCGCGCCGACCACGGTGTCGAGGGCTTCACCGACACCGAGCGGTGGAACACCAACGACGGCCGCAACGGCGCCATCATCAACGGCGACAACGTGACCGCGACCGGCCTGTTCGTCGAGCACTTCCAGCGCTACAACACGATCTGGAACGGTGAGAACGGCACCACGATCCTCTACCAGAACGAGCTGCCCTACGACCCGCCGACCCAGGCCGACTGGATGAACGGCGACGTCGAGGGCTACGCCGGCTACAAGGTCGGCAACGGCGTCCAGAAGCACCAGCTCTACGGCGGCGGCGTCTACGTCTTCAACCAGAACAACCCGTCGATCCACACCGAGAACGGCTTCGAGGTGCCGGACCGTCCGGGCATCAAGCTGCACCACATCATGACCGTCAACCTCAGCGCCGGCATCATCGACCACGTCGTCAACGGCGTGGGCGGCCCGGCCGACCTGACGCGGGTCGGTTCGCCGGTGTACATCACCGACTACCCGGCCCCGTAGTCCACTTCCCTCGGGTGGGCCGGACGGCCCACCCGAGGGTCACCGGTGGATCAGCGTCAGGTCCGCGTCTCGAAGCGGAGTGCGCCGCGAAGCAGCGGGCGGGCCGCCAGGGCGACGAGCACCGCGGCGAGCACTCCGATGCCGGCCATGGCCGTGGCCCTGGCGACGGCCCAGCCCTTCACCATTCACCACAACTCCGAGGACGAAGAGGCCGAGGCCCGCTGTGACCAGGAGCGGGTCGCGCACGCGCGGCCCCCGCACGCGCGCACGGCGGGTCACTCCCAGCGGGGAGGCGACGACGTGCCGACCGGCGCGTGCCCCCCACAGGACCTCGCCGAGCGTCACCACGGCCATGACCACGGACACGATTACCGGCACCTGAGGCAGCGGCCCGGAGAGATAGATGAGCATGTAGAGCACGCCGCCGCCCAGGGATCCGCCCAGTGCCAGCGCGCCTCCTTCCAGGGCGCCCAGCCACCGCACGTCGCCCGGCGTCGCCCCCGCCAGGCGCAGGGCGGCCAGCCTCCGCTCCCTGGTGGCCGAGGCCAGCCGACCCCGGCCAGGCAGTGCAGCACCGTCGACTTGCCCGCGCCGCTCGGGCCCGTGACGGCGACGATCTCGCCCGCGGCGACGGTCAGCGAGACGTCGGTCAGCGCCGTGGTCCGGCCGAACGACTTGCCCAGGTTCCGGGCCTCAAGCATTGTCATGCTCCTTCATCCGCGCGAGAGCGGTCTCGATCCAGCGCAGGTCGGCGTCAAGGTGCTGAAGCGCGTAGTCGGCCGCGAGCACCTGGGCGGGCGCGCCGGTCGCCTTCTCGGCGGTCAGCTCACGCATGCGGGCCAGGTGGGCCTCGCGCTGCCGCACGAGGTAGCCGTCGGCGGCCTTCCCCGCGACGGCGACCCGGGCGAACAAGGGGCTGGCGACATACGGCGCCGACGGCTCGACGGCGTTCAGCCACCGCTCCAGCTCGGCCCTGCCGTTCTCGGTGATCGCGTAGAGGGTGCGTTCGGGGCCGCCCTCCTGCTGCGTCTCGGCCACTTCCGCCAGGCCGTCGCGCTCCAGGCGCTGCAGCGTGGCGTAGACCTGTCCGTACGCCAGCGGCTTGGCGCCGGCGAGCCGGTGATCGTGCTCCTTCTTGAGCTCGTAGCCGTGCTTCGGGCGCTCGACGAGAAAACCAAGTAGCACATGACCAGTTGTCATGGCGGAGACTATACATTCAATGAATAGTCGCCCGGCGACCGCTTGTTCACGATCGGCTAGATCGCCGGTGCGATGAGAGTCCAGGATCGTGTCCGTCTCCAGCGGACCGGCAAGGAACACCAGATCGCCCGCCGGGATGTTTCCCGGCGCCTTTGCCGAAGCCGGATGCCGGGCGCCTCCGGACAGGCGACGTCATCGGCCGAACACGTAGCCGGATACGGGGTTCAGCGCGTCGGAGGGGGTGGCCGTTCGGGGGCAGGTGCCGGCGATCGGGCAGCCGCTAGCCTGGTGACCTGGGGGAACTATGCGCTGCCAATCCTGTGGATATGTGAATTCGGCAGGCTACGGCTACTGCGAACAGTGCCGGGCGGGGCTCACCCGGCCGTGCCCCGGCTGCGGGGAACCGGTGCCGTCGGGGTCGGGCCGCTGTCCGGCCTGCGGCGTACCGGCGGACGCCGCCGGACGCCCACCGCCTGTCGTGCGGTCCGTCGGCACGGCGCCGCAGCCGCCGGTGTGGACGCCTCCTCCGCCCATGCGGACGGCATACGTGCAGCAGGCCGGGCAGGACTCCTGTGTCAGGGGGGTCGTGCGCGATTTCCAGCCACGCCGTGAGCGTTCGATGACGAGCGGCGACATGGAGATGGAGTCGTGGCACTTCCGGATCGAGCGCCATGACGCGAGCGGCAACCGGCTGGCCCCCGTGCCGGTGGAGATGAAGGGCCTGACCTTCGTCGGAGCGCTGAGCAACGGCGACGAGGTCAGCGTGCGGGGCGTCTGGCGTGACGGCACGCTCCGCGTCCAGGAGCTCACCAACCTCACGACCAACGCGTATGTCCGGGCGAAGGACTACCGCGTCGCGCGCACGGCCGTGATGATCGCCGTCCTCGTCGGTTTCGTGGTCGTCGTCACCATCATCCTGAGCGTCGCCGTCTCCATGTGCTCGGCCCCGTGGCCGCCGGAGATGCCATGACCGCCGATCCCGTGAGCACCGCCGCCGTCGACTACCTCCAGCGCGCCCGGCTCGTGCCGCCCCTGTCCGGAGTTCCGGGCGGCACGACGCCGTTCGACGTCCGGCGGGTCGTCCGGGTCGCGGGGGCCGGGGAGCCCCTGCGCGCGCCGGCGGTCTCGTCCGCCGCCTCGGAGGACGGCGGACGGGCCGGCTCAAGCCCGGAACTCCCGATTCTGCCGCTGCTCGTCGGCCTGGCCGGAGCGCGTGCGCCGGTGGCCTTCCTCCTGGACGGCCACGACCAGAACGTGTCGGTACGGCTCGGCACGTGGGCGCGGGACGGTGTGGACGAGGCCGAACTCGACGCGCGGCAGGCGACGTTGCTCGCCGTGCTAGACGGGTGTTACCCCGCCCTGAACCTGGCCGCGGCGGGGGTGGCGGCGTCGCGGCTGCCGTACGGGGCGCTCGGCCTCGGCGTGCCCAGCCCTCCGGCGATCGATCCCCGGGACGGCGCGTTGCCGGTCGACCGGCTGGTGCGCTCGATGAACGGCCTGCGCTGGGCCGCCCTCGTGCTCGCGACGCCCGCCGACGGCGACACGCTCGGCGCCGACCGGAACCTGGTGCTCAACGAGATGCGGTCGGTGGCCTCGGCGGTGGAGGCCCGCGGCATCGCCAGCCCGCTGGCCGAGCACTATCTCGCCATGCTCCGGGCCAGGCTGGAGGCGCTCGCCGACGCGCAGGCCCGAGGCGGCTGGCGTACGGCCGTCTACCTGTTCGGGGAGCGGGCCGGCGACCTGGCGGCGTTGAGCGCCGCGTGGCGGGCGGTGCACTCCGGTGTGAAATCCCTTCCGGAACCGGTGCGCACGATCGCCCACCCGCTCGCCGCCGAACTGGGCACGGGCTGGGCGCTGCCCGACGTCGGCGAGCAGCCGGGCCCGAACCTCTACCGGCACCCCTACGGCGCGCAGACCCTGCTGAGCTCGGCCCAGCTCGCGGCCTACGTGCACCTGCCCAACGTGGAGACCCCGGGCTTCGCGATCAGCCCGGCGCCGCGGTTCGACACGGTCGTCCCCTCCGTCGACGACCGGTCGCCGCACCTGGTCGTCGGGGAGGTGATGCAGCACCTGCGGACCACGGGCGGCGCCTACCGGGCCCCGCTGCGCTCGCTCACCCGTCACGTCTTCGTCCCGGGCACCACCGGCGCGGGCAAGACGAACACCATCATGGGGCTGCTGCTGGAGGCCGCCTCGCACGACGTGCCCTTCATGGTGATCGAGCCGGCCAAGACCGAGTACCGCGCGCTGATCGGCCATCCCGTCCTGGGCCCCGGGATGCAGATCTTCACCGCCGGCAAGGCCATGGTGGCGCCCTTCGTGCTCAACCCGTTCGAGGTGCCGCCCGGCACGACCGTCGGGGAGCACCTCGACCTGTTGCGGGCCGTCTTCATGGCCTCGTTCGGCATGTGGACGCCCCTGCCCCAGATCCTCGAACGCTGCCTGCACGAGATCTACCTCGACCGCGGCTGGGATCTGCGCACGAACGAGAACACCCGGCTGGGCGGATCCGGGCCCGACGCGACGTCCGACGTGTTCCCCACCCTGTCCGACCTGGTGGCCAAGGTCGGCGAGGTCATCCCCGCGCTCGGCTACGACGACCGCATCGCGGGCGACATGCGGGCGTCCCTGCTCACCCGGCTGGAGTCGCTGCGCCGCGGCGCGAAGGGCTCGATGCTGGACGTGGCCAGGTCACTGCCGCCGCAGGTGCTGTTCGAACGGCCGACCGTGGTCGAACTCGACGCTCTCGGCGACGAGGGCGACAAGGCGTTCTTCGCCGGGTTGCTGCTGATCCGCCTGGTCGAGCACCGTCGCGCGCGAGGGCAGTCGCAGGACCTGACGCATCTGCTGGTCGTCGAGGAGGCGCACCGCCTGCTGGCGAACGTGCCCGCCCAGTCGTCCGAGGAGTCGGCGAATCCGCGCGGCCAGGCCGTGGAGACCTTCTCCAACCTGCTGTCCGAGATCCGCGCGTACGGCCAGGGTGTGATCATCGCCGACCAGATCCCGGTACGGCTCGCGCCCGACGTCATCAAGAACACCAACCTGAAGATCGCGCACCGGATCATCTCCGCCGACGACCGCGTCGCGCTGGCCGGAGCGATGGCCATGGACGAACCGCAGGCCAAGGCGCTGACCACCCTGCGGACCGGCCAGGCCGTCGTCTTCAGCGGCGGCGAGGACGCGCCCCTGATGGTCCGGGTCCCGCCGGTCAAGGACGCCCTCGCGCCGCAGCCGCCGCCCGACGCCCACGTGCGCGAGCACATGGCACGCTGGCGCGAGGAGGGTTCCTTCGCGCCGCTCTTCCTGAGCCGTCCCTTCTGTGGCGAGACGTGCGCCGCGCCGCCCGTCTGCGACGCGGCCAGGGCCCTGGCCGCCGACACGTACGCGCAGCGTGTCCTGTCGCGGCTGGTGACCTCCGCCATCGACGATCCCGGGGCGTTCGACCGGCTGTGGGACGACCTGACGGCCGCCGTGCGCGCCCGGCGTCCGTCCGCCGTCCCCGACGAGGAGCTGCTGCGCGCCTTCGCGGGACACGGCGCCGACTGGCTGGCCACCCGGCGAGGGATCCAGGGCGCCTGGACCTACGCCGACACCGCCGAGTTCCGCGACCGGCTCCGCGCCCTGCTCCTCGACAGGCTCGACGCCGCCGACCGGAACACGGCGGCCCTGATCGACGTGTTGCGCCAGACGGTCCATCGCCTGTCCGCCCGCCGGTTCGAGCCGTATCCGGCGTGCCATCTGGTGTGTACGCAGGATCCGCCCCTGTGCCTCTACCGCTCGGCGGTGGCCGATCTGGTGGCGGGACGCCGGTACCGGACGGGATGGCTGGAAGCCGACCACGCGGACGCCTCCTCCGAGGACAAACGGCGACGCCAGACCTGGGAGGTGTGCCAGGACGCCGCGTACGAGATGATCGAATTCCCCGCGGAGGACATGCCGGAGGAGAGCCGGGCCGCTCTCGACGTCGCGGCGCGGCGGGTGTGCCTGTGCTTCGAGCAGCAGATGCTCGCCGACGACGACCGCAAGGCCCCCCGCACGATCCGGCGCATCCTGGCCCGGGTGATGGGCGAGGCGGGTCTGTGATGCCGAAGCTCCGGGGCAGCTCGGGCGACGGCCTGGACGGGCGCACCGCCCTGGACCGATTCGAGGAATCCAGCCGTGAGATGGCGCTGCGGGCGGCGGAGAACATGGAGAGGTCCAACATCCCCGGGGCGTCTCAATGCGCCGACGCGTTGAGGCGGGCCTACGATTCGGCCGGTGCACAACTCTCCGAGGCGCAGTCGTCCTCCTCGCGCGGTTCGAAGGCTTTGGAGGTCGGCATCGGGACGGAGGGCCGGGCCGACCTCTCCGCCACCAAGTCTCTGGGCAACAACATGCTGGACAAGGGAACGGAGAAGACGAAATTCGGCTCGGGCATCAGCCTCGGAGGCGGCTTCCCCGAGCAGAAGGACACCCCGGACTCGCGACTCGAACAGCAGACCACACTGAAGGGCGGCACCGGCGCCTCCACTTCCGCGCCCTCCAACTGGCTGAAAAGCGGAACCCGCCTTTCATAGGAACCCGGCAACCAATGGGACGGAGCGCCATGGGCGAGCGTGACGTGGAGCAGACGAGACAACCGACGGAGAAGTCCGGAGAGACCGACAACGCCAAGAGCTCAGAACGCCCAAGCCTGACTTCGGACGACCGTCAGGAGCGGAACCAGCAGAACGACCGGACGAGCGGCTCCACCCGCGACGGTCAGGATCGGCCCTCGCTGCCGAGCGCGCAGGACCACCGCACGGACGGCGGATCGCCGAACACCCGGAGCGACATCGAAACCGTGCACCGGGACCACGCTCCGTCGAAGGATTCGGCGTCCGCCTCCGATCACCACGCCGCCAAGCACAAGGATGTCGGCGACACCGTACGAACCAGCGTGGACAAGAACGGAAACCAGCACACCATCACCGACCACCACAACTCCAAGGGCGAGAAGACGGGAAGCACCGACACCTGGAAGGAGAAGGCGCGTGACGGAACCATGCACGAGCACACGAAGGAGACGGTCGGAAACAAGACGGTCGCGCATTCGGAGACCTGGCAGGACCGGAACGGCAACACACACGTGAAGACGGACCACTTCGAGAACGGGACCAAGGATCGTTCGACGGAGAGCTGGAAGGAGAAGGGAGCCGACGGAGCGCAACACGAGCGTTCGATCACGCGGGACGCCCACGACAACAAGCTCTACGGCAACGACCGGTGGCGGGACGAGAACGGAAACGAACACAGCCGCATCGACAACTACGACGACAAGGGGAAATTCGCCGGGAGTACAGAGCGGTGGCAGGTGCAGGGGGCCGACGGAAGCACCGACACCTTCTCCGACCACAGGGACGTGAACGGGGAGAGGACGATCACCCACGGCTGGTCGGCCAAGGAAGGTCCGGTCGAGTTCACCAAACACTACGACAAGAACGACAAGCTGACCTCGACCGACATGAAGTGGCAGACCACGAAGCCGGACGGCACGACCACCGCCCATGCGGAGCACTGGGACCGAAACGGCACCACCAAAACGGATGTCACGCGCGCACCGGACGGCCTCAAATCCACGCACGTCGAACAGTTCGACAAGAACAACAATCCGACCCGCACCGAAGACCGCCAGGAGGTCGTCAAGGACGGAAGGATCCAGGAGACCGTCACCACCAAGACGACGACCACCCGTTAGAGGGTGAAGACCACGACGTGGGCGCGGTCACGCAGCCGAGCTCGACCGTCGTCTCGACCGGACGCACCGACGCGGACAAGGCCGACCGGCTACGGCCCCGCACGAAATTCTGGCCACAACGTGGTCGAACGGGCGGTCAACCGGTGCAGACGGTTCCGGACCGCGACCACCCGCTACGACGAACGTGGCTACGTCTTCCCCGGCGCGGCGGCCTGTCCACTGAACGGCTCTGTCGCAGATTCGGTGGTGACCAAACGTCTGGCTGCGTCACAGTGAGTCGTTATTGATCTTGATGAGCTGGTCGGCGTGGTGTTCTCGGGATTGTCGCCACTGGTGGTGAAGAACGTCGTGGACGAGGGCCAGCGGATCCGCGTGCGGGCGCAGACCCCGGACAGGCCGGTCGCCTGCTCGGCGTGCGGAGCTGCGACAACGCAAGTCCACGCCTATCACGACCGGACCGTGGCCGATGTCCCGGTCGACGCACGCCAGGGTGCTGGTGGTGGTGCGGATCCGCCGTCTGGTCTGCCCGACGCGTGGCTGCCGTCGGACCTTCCGTGAACAACTGCCTGGGGTGCTGGAGCGTTACCAGCGGCGCACACCACGTCTGACCTCGCAGATTGGTGCGGTGGTCCGTGAACTGGCAGGACGAGCCGGCGTGCGCGTCTTATCCGCGCTGGCCGTCGCCCAGTCCCGGCACACCGCGCTGCGCCTTCTGCTGCGTCTGCCCACACCCCAGCCCCGGGTGCCGCGGGTGCTCGGCGTGGACGACTTCGCTCTGCGCCGGCGTCACCGATACGCCACCGTGCTCATCGACGCCGAGACACGCCAGCGCGTCGACGTTCTGCCCGGCCGCACCGCCGACGTCCTGGAGGCCTGGCTTCGCGCCCATCCCGGGGTGCAGGTGGCGTCGCTGGCGAGCTCACCTCGCAACTGGTGGCACACCTGCTGCGACGAGCTGCGCTCGGATCTTGAGCGGATCCGGACGGAACGCGAGACCGGCCTGGCGACGGCGCGCGGTTAACGGTTTGTCGACTGGCCCGTGGTCAAGGGCGCGGTGGACTTGCGGTGGTGAGAGGCGCGGGCTTTGGCGCGGTTCCCGCAGATGTCCATGGAGCACCAGGTCCGGCGCCGATTGCGGGAGTGGTCGTAGTAGGCCCATCGGCAGCTCGGCTCGCGGCAGGCCTTCAGCCGTGTCCAGGTGCCTTCCGCCACGGCCTCGGCCACGACGGCGAGGAGCCCGGCCAGCGCCGCCTCCACTGGCGTCCGGGCGCGGGCCGCCAGCCGGGGCGGGGAAACGGTCACGTCGAGCATCAGCGGGAAGTCGCGGGTGAGTTCGGCGAGTTCGGCGCGGGCGGCGGGGTTGAGGCCGTCCGGACGCGGACTCGAGATCGGCTCGGTGTTGTTCTCGGCGATCAGCGCGCGTAGTCCCTCGCGGATCCATTCGGCACGGTCGCGCTGCTCGGCGTTCACCACCGTGTCGACCGGCATGAGGCCGCGGGCGTGCAACCACGTCGCCAGCTGTTGCGGGGTTGCGATCTCGTCGCCGTCCCGGCGGCGGGTGTTGATGAACTCCTCGATCACGCGCAGCGGCATCGGCGCCGTCCCGGTCGCGAGGTTGTCCGGCACAGGCTCGGAGACATGCTCATCCATCACGTCCCGCAGCCTACCCGGCTATCGGCGATGATAGGTTACATAACCGGCGTAAGTGATACGTCAGTTAGATCAGGAGGGATCACTGGTGAGCATCAGCATCGGCAACATCTGCATCGACACCAACGACCTGGGCCGCAGCACCGCCTTCTGGCAAGCGGTCACGGGGTACCAGGTCGCGTCCTCGGACGAAGGCACCACCTACCTGGAGGACGCGAACAAGAGTGGCGTCGGCCTGTCCCTGCAGGCCGTGCCCGAAGGCCGGGAGGGCAAGAACCGGCTGCACCTGGACCTGTTCACTGATGACCTGGCAGGCGAGGCCGACCGGATTCAGGCCCTGGGCGCGAGCGAAGTGCGGCGCTTCGACAGCTGGGTCGTGCTGGCCGACCCCGAGGGAAACCAGTTCTGCGTCGTCGCCGCATAGACACACTCGCCAACGCGCGACACCGGTTCCCGCCACTACAGAAGGACAGATATGGCCTCCGTGCAAAAAGAGATCATTATCGATGCCGACCCCGCGGCCGTGTGGGCGATCATCAGAGACTTCACCGACGGGCCCGTCCGGATGGCGCCGGGCTTCGTTACCGACAGCCGGCTCGACGAACCGGACGTCAGGGTCGTCACGTTCGCCGACGGAACCGTGCTACGGGAGCGGCTCATCGCGCTCGACGATGAGCCGCGCCGGCTCGTCTTCTCGGTCATCGGCGGCACCATGCAGCCCGCACACGACAACGCGTCGATGCAAGTCGTCCCGCACGGGGACGGCCGCAGCCGGTTCGTATGGATCCACGACGTGCGACCGGACGACCTCACCATCCCGATGGGCGCCGGAATGGACCACGGCCTGAACATCTTCAAGCAGACGGTGGAGTCCTCCAGCGAGCATCTCGGCTAGGTCAGTCGCGTCATTGCTGGTCGCGGTCCTCCCCGGTGAGGACCGCGACCAGCTGCGTGACCGGACGGGACTACCCCACCGTTCAGCGGCAGGCCGGTCTTGGCTGGTCCGGCGACCAGCCGCGCCCGTTCACCCGTGGCGGGTTTCCCAGTTATGCGGGCGGCGGGCGCTCACCCGGTTAGATCACCTGGTGGTATGTGGGAGTCGTAAAGGCGCTGCAACAAGTGGTTGAGTCGCTCGCGGTCGGTGGCGTTCAAGGCGTGGAGGAAACGGTCTTGTTCGGTGGCCGCCGCGTCGGCGACGGTCGCGAGTAGGGCGTTTCCCTTGCCGGTGAGGGTGACGGTGCGGCGTCGGCGATCGGTGTCCTCTGGACGCCGTTCAATGAGGCATCCCGCGGCCAGTGTGTCCAGAACGAGCACGATGTTGCGCGCGTCCATCGCGACGAGCTCAGCCAGGCGCCGCTGGCCCACCGGTCCGTGCTGGTAGAGCGCGACCAGCACGGTGTACTGCGCCTGGGTCAGCCGATGCTCGGCCAGGAACGCCGTCCAGGAACGCGCCGTGAGCGAGCCCAGGCGTGCCAGCAGGAAGCCGGTACCGCGTTCGTAGGCGGCCCGTTCGTTGTCACCGCTCATGGACGCCAGCCTATCCAATAGACATGTCGCATGTCGTTTGATAGACATGCCACATGTCTATCAACCAGCGAAACTCCACGGTGACGATCGACGATCTCGCGCTGCACGTAGTCGAGTCCGGGCCGCCCGGGGGACGCCCCTTCCTGTTCCTGCACGGCTGGCCGGAGTCGTGGCGGACGTGGCTGGGCGTGATGGATGCCGCGGACGCCGGGCCACCCGAGGCGCGGATCATCGCCATCGACCTGCCCGGCATCGGCGAATCCACCGGCGTGGCCGGGCGCGGGTCGAAACTCCGGCTGGCCGAGACGGTCCACGCCCTGGTGCGGTACCTGGACCTCACCGGCCTCACGCTGGTCGGCCACGACGCGGGCGGGATGGCCGCCTACGCTTATCTACGTCGATTCGACGACGTCGAACGCGTCGTCATCATGAACACCGTCATTCCCGGCATCGATCCGTGGAACGAGGTCCTGCGCAACCCCTACATCTGGCATTTCGGCCTGCACGCCGTCCCGGACCTGCCGGAGACCCTCGTCCGGGGACGCCAGGCCGAGTACTTCGACTACTTCTACGACGTGCTGTCGGCGGATCCCGGCCGGATCTCCGCCGCCTCACGAGCGGCCCACGCCGCCGCGTACGGCGATGATGCCGCGCTCACCGCGGGATTCGACCTCTACCGGGCGTTCCCGCAGGACGCCTCGGACAATGCCGCGTTCGCCGAAGCCGGTGCCGTCGACATCCCGCTGCTGTACGTGCGAGGCGACCGTGAAGGCGGCGACATCGACGCCTACGCCCGGGGCTTCCGCGACGCCGGGGTGAAGAACCTGACCACCGCGACGGTGCCAGACGCCGGCCACTTCGCCCAGGAGGAACAACCCGCCGACGTCTGGCGGATCATCAGCGACTTCGCTCACAGCACCGCGAACTGACCGGCGCCGGAGGTCACTTGTAACCGCCGAGATCGCCGCCAACACGACGAACCTACGGAGAACACAGACCACTCAATTGTCTGTCACGGGAATCTCAGGGGTCTGTCCACTGAACGGTGTAACTCGATCTTGATTGGTTCTATCGGGGGTTCGGGGACGGCCGCCCGGCGACGGTAACCGTCGTGACGTTGATCATCTGACTCCGCACCTGATCGGGGGTCTAGTCGATGACGACGTAGCGGAACGAGCTGTACTGGTCGTTGTAGACCGCGTTCTGCGGGCGGCTGTGGCCCAGGTTCTCGATCCGGTGCGCGTGGCCGCGCCAGTAGGAGTCGGTGTAGAACATCGCCGCGTTGCGGCTGGCGATCACGCTGATCGAGGAGATGCTGTCGTTGACGCTGGTGCCGTCGAGGTAGCGGTTGTTGGAGAAGTTGTTGTCGGCCGTGGTGAAGCCGGCGACGGTGCCCGTTCCGTTGCTGTTCTTGTATACGCAGACGGCGTCGGTGCAGGCGAAGGCCGAGGCCGGCGAGACGTTCGTCACGACGGTGGCGGCGGCGAGGACGGCCACGGCCGCGAGTGAGCGTGTGACACGGTTCATTCGGTTCGGTGCCTTTCTCTGGAATGAACCGGACAGGAGGACTCCGATCCGGTGACAAATGACGTCATTTCGCGGAAACAACGGTCCGGGCGGCGGAAACAAGGGAGGCGATCGCGTTTCTCCCCTCTTCCAGTTCGGCGCGGTGCTCGAATATCGCGCGTTTCTGATAAGCCGCCTCGACGAGCGCCCAGGTAACGACGACTTTCGTCTGCCGTTTGCACCGGACGTCGGAGACCGCGGTGGTGATTTCCCGAGGGGTCGGTTCTTCGGTCTGGAAAGCGGCGTCGTTGTTGGCCGCGCGCGGATTCGGATAGTGATGACCGAGGCGGGCCATGCACGACGACCACGCCGCGAACACGGCGGCGACCCGGCTGTCGCGCACGGACTGCTCCCAGCTCCGGCTCTTCAGGTCGTCGACCAGCCGCATGGCGGCGGCCGCATCCTTCGTGGGAGCGAGCCCGGTGACCGCCTCTTCCTCGCAGTCACCGGCCCCGGGGTGGCGGGTGGGCGGCCCGCTGATGGCTTGTTGCGCCTCGGACAGGTGGTATCCGCGTGTCTGGGCCGCGTTCTCGTCTTCCAGCAGGTAGCGCTCGTGGTTGAGGGGGACGGCGGGAGCCGCGTCCCGCACGGGGACCGTGAAGCCCGACCGGGCCATGCAGCCCCGGAACAGTTCGGTGCGGGCCCGCGCCACGACGAGCTGGTCCTCCGGCGACACCTGGTAGGCGTCGAGCGGCAGGACCGGCGGCCGCCCGTCGAGGCGGAGAGCCGGGTCGAGTGGCGGTTCCGGTTCCGCCGTCGTGCAGGCGCTCAGGAACAACAGGAATGCCGTCGCCACGACCGGTACGCCGGACATGCGGAAAACACGAATCACCCCCGAAACCCCCGAATCCCCGTTCGGCGAACAATATGCGTTCGCTTATTTCTCCCGTGGACCCATGTTCGCAAGCGTCAAGGGTTCGTTGTTGTCCCTGTGTGCCAGGGCATTGACTTCTCGCGCCAATTGCGGTGATCGAATACCGCAATGCCGGTCTTCGTCAGCGCGATTCCTTGGTGGGAACCACCGCCAGGGTGCGCAGGACGCAGAACTCGTTGCCCTCGGGGTCGGCCATGACCACCCAGCTCCGGTCCGGGCCTTGGCCCAGGTCTCTTCTGACGGCGCCGAGGCCGAGCAGTCTGGTCACCTCGTCGTCGGTGCTGCGGTCGATCGGGCTCACGTCGAGGTGGAGCCGGTTCTTCACGGTCTTGCCCTCGGGCACCCGGATGAACTGCAGCGTGGGTGGCATCTGACGCGCCAGCACCTGCTCGACGGTCGGCTCCCAGGAGCCGATCTCGACCTTGCCTTCGCCGCGGTCGATCACCTTGAAGTCCAGGACCTCGCACCAGAAGGCTGCGAGTCTCTCCGGATCGTGGCAGTCGATGGTCAGCTCGGTGAATCTACTCGTCATGTCTCTTCCCGGTGTTCGAAGGCGTTCCGAACCATGCGGAGAGCGCCTCACGGAGCGAGGCCGTGGCGCTGTCCGCCGTCTCGTCGAGGCCGGCGGCCCAGGCGACGTGGCCGTCCGGGCGGATCAGCAGGGCGTCGGCCGGTCGGTCCTCGGTCTTGGCGGTGTGGACGTCCAGTCGATGCTGCCAGCCCCGGGAGGTCCGGCGGAGCTCGGGGCGGTCGGCCAGGTCGAGCAGGACGGGCCGGGCGGAGTGCATGAGTTCGGCGAGGCCGGTGATGCCCTGGCCGGTGTGCAGGGTGAGGTCGGGAGCGAAGGCGCCGGCCAGCGGGTGAGGTCCGGCGCCGGGCATCGGATAGCGGATGTCGGTACCGGCGACGAGGGCTCCCATGCGGCGCAGCGGCTGCTCGTCGGCGAGCAGTTCGGTGAAGACCTCCCGCAGCGCTTCGGCGGCCGCGTCGTGCCCGCGCCGCAGAGCCACCTGCGCTCGCGTGTGCAGCAGAGTGCGGGCGCCGGCCAGATGGCGTTCGGTGTGGTAGGTGTCCAGCAGGCCGGCCGGGGCCGTGCCGTGGACGTCGGCGGCCAGCTTCCAGGCGAGGTTGACCGCGTCCAGCATGCCGGCGTTGAGCGCCACTCCGGTGGCCGGGAACAGGTGCGCCGCGTCACCGGCCAGCAGGATCCGCCCCTCGCGGTAGCGTTCGGCCTGGCGGGCCTTGAAGGTGAAGCGCGACAGCCGGGTCGATCCGGCCAGGGGCAGGTGGGCGCCGAGCACGCGGTGGACGCTGTCCTGCAGTTCGGTGAGGGTCATCGGGACGTCGTCGTCGTATTCGGTGGTCTCGTCCTCGACGGTGTAGAGGGAGACGGACGGCGTGCCGGGCGATGAGCCGACGCCGAACAGGCCCCGGTCGGTGCGGGTGAATCCGGCACGGACGGCGCCGAAGCCGGGGACGTCGAGATCGCCGTTGCCGAGAACGGTGACCGTGCCGGGCAGGGTGACCTGGCCCAGCCGGTTGACCTCGGGATAGGTGGTGCCGGGGAACGGGATGCCGGCCCAGTCACGGACCCGGCTGCGCGCGCCGTCGCATCCCACGAGGTAGCGGGCGCTCACCTGATAGGGGCCCTCCGGCCCGCGCACGTCGACGGTGACCGCGTCGCCGTCCTGGTTCACCCCCGTCACTTCGTGCCCGCGGCGCAGGTCCACGCCGAGTTCGCCGGCGCGTTCGCCGAGCAGCCGCTCCAGCAGTTGCTGCGGCAGCGGCAGGGCGTGCATCGGGGGATCCTGCATCCGGGTGAAGTCCAGATGCACCCCGCCGAACGGGAACCGGGGAGCGGGCATCGGGCCGGTGCAGGCGGCTTGGAACCGTCGCAGCAGGCCTCGGTGGTGCAGCAGCTCCAGGATCTGGCCGCCCAGTCCGCCGGCCTTGGGGGTGCCGCGGGGCCGCGGCTGCCGTTCCAGCACCAGCGGCCGCACTCCGGCCAGGCGCAGTTCGGCGGCCAGCATGAGACCGGTCGGACCGGCGCCCACGATGATCACGTCGGCATCGTGCTTCATCATCGATGACCTTTCTATCGTGCCGTTCAGCCGGCACTCCGCCAGCGGCACCATCGCCGCGGCGCCGTGACCAGGCGAATCCGTACGTTTTGAGGATCAAGTACGGTGAACGTCCGGAACACGACGAAAACCGGAAGATCACCTTCAGCAGGAGTGAACGGAGCAGGTCCGACTTCCAGCATCCGCACGCCGACACCGGGCCCGGCTACTGGTACGACGCCTACGTCCCGCGCTTCACCCGGCGCGGACGCCAGATCGAGCGCGGCCCCGTGATCCGGGACGCGGAAGAGGCCATGACCCTCGCCAGCATGGACGGGCTCGTCGTGCTCTTCCCCGCCCACGTCGCCCGCTACTGGGCCCGGCCGGACATCGCCTACCTGCCGGTCACCGACATGGAGCCGTTGCCGTACGCCCTGGTGTGGCGGAGCGAGGCGGAGAACGAGCCCATCCGGGCCCTGGCGGGGATCATCCGCGACGTGGGCCCTCTCCCGGCGGCGCCCGCGCCCCTGAGGTGAGGCCCTCGGAGCGGGTGACGGATCGGCCTGATCCCGAACGTGCGGGTCAGCCCCTACGAAGCCCCGGGTCACTACCAGGCGACCTCGTCGTTTCCCAGATCGTCGAGCAGCCGCCGCACATATTCCGCCTCGGCGGCCACCACCGCCCGCTGATACTCCGTCTCCACCAGGAACACCCGGGGCAGGAAGGTCGCCCCGTCGGCGAGTTCGGCGTCGAGGGCCGCCACGCGGGTCTCCAGGGCGGTGAGCCGTTCGGTCAGCGCCTCGGCGGCCTCGGGCACGGTCAGCACCGGCAGAAAGGCGAGGGCCGCCGGGAACTCGGGGAACTCGCGCCTGGGGGCGGCGAGCATGGTGCGCATCCACTCTTTCAGCGTGTCGCGGCCGGCCGCCGTGGGTTCGTAGACGGTGCGTTCGGGGCGGTTCTCGTCGCGGGCCGTCGTCTGGACGGCGATCAGGCCGTCGCGGAGCAGGCGGTCGATCGTCTGGTAGACGCTGTTGCGCTGCGCGACGTTGACGACGTCGTCCTTGTGGCGCTCCTTGATCAGTTGCTGCATGCGGTACGCGTGCATCGGCGTCTCCACGACCAGTGAGAGCACCGCCATCGCCAGAGGAGATCGCCGGGGTGTCATGACGGCCATCGTATTTGTTAGTCATATTATGTATAGTCATAATATGACCAAGGATGCTTTGATCATAGGTGGCGGGATCGCCGGGCCGGTCACGGCCATGGCACTGCGGAAGGCCGGGCTCGGGGTCCGGCTCTTCGAGGCGTACGACCGGGGCTCCGACGGCGTCGGGGCGTTCCTGACCCTGGCGCGCAACGGGCTGGAGGCGCTGAAGGTCCTCGACCTGCACGACCTCGTGGCCCATCTCGGCATGGACACCCCCGAGGGGGTGATGGTCAACGCCAAGGGGCGCGAACTGGCCGTCATCCCGCAACCGAGCCGGACGCTCCGGCGGGGCGACCTCTACCGGGCGCTGCGCGACGAGGCCGTCCGGCGGGGGGTGAGCGTCGAATACGGCAAACGGCTGACGGACGCGGCCTCCGTCGGCGGGGGCGTACAGGCCCGGTTCGAAGACGGGACCACGGCGGACGGCGCGCTGCTCATCGGCGCGGACGGCCTGTGGTCGCGGACGCGGACGATCATCGACCCCGCCGCGCCCCGGCCCCGGCACCTGGGGCTGCTCAACACGGGCGGATTCGCCGAGGGGGTGCGGGTGCCGGGGCGGCCCGGCGTCAGCCACTTCGTCTTCGGCCGGCGCTGCTTCTTCGGCTATCTCGTCCACCCCGACGGCGGGGTCTGGTGGTTCGCCAATCCGGCCAGCCCGAAGGAGCCCACGGCCGCCGACCTGGCCGCCGTCACCCCGTCGGCGCTGATGGAGCTGTTCCGCGACGACGCCGGGCCGATGCGCGACATCATCGCGGCGACGCCCCACGTCATGCCGGCCTGGAACACCTACGACCTGCCGACCGTCCCGAACTGGTCGAACTCCCGCATGGTGATCGTCGGCGACGCCGCCCACGCGACCTCCCCGTCATCGGGGCAGGGCGCGTCGATGGCGATCGAGGACGCCGTCGTGCTGGCCAGGTCCCTGCGCGACCACGACGTGCCCGACGCCTTCGCCGTCTACGAGCGGCTGCGCCGGGCGCGGGTCGAGCGGATCGTCGCGCAGGGCAAACGCAACGGCGACGGGAAGGCGCCGGGGCCGGTCGGCGCCTACCTCCGCGACCTCTTCCTGCCGGTGGTGCTGCGGCAGGTGGCGAAACGGGGCTCCCTTTCCTGGATGTACGACCACCGCATCACCTGGGACGAATCCGTCTAGACCCGGGTCCCGCTCTCATGGCTGTCGGTCCCACCGCCCTGGCGCGCGAATTTCACCCGTTGTTCGGCGGCGTCCCGCCACCGGCGCCATCGCCCGGACCGCGGTCAACGTGCGCTCCGGCGCCACCTCCCGCCTGGCCGCGCTCGCCCACGCCGCGATCCTCGCCCTGATCGTCTACGCCGCGGCCGATCTGGTCGCCCGCACCCCGCTGGCCGCGCTGGCCGGGGTGCTACTGGCCACCGCGGTGCGCATGGTCGAGGCCGGCTCGGTCAGGCGATGGGCCGCGTCACCCGCGGCGACGCGATCGTGCTGGCACTGACGGCACTGGCCACAGTGGCCTTGGATCTGGTCCAGGCGGTCATCCTCGGGCTGATCGTGGCCGGTGTGCCGGCGTCGCGCGCCATCGCGCTGTTCTTCGCCGCCGTTCACCGCTTCCTGCTGGAGTTGTCCGAGGTCCCCGCCGGCCGTGACCACTTGCGCCATCACGGAATGCTGCCAGACCACCCCGGCCATCCCGCCGCGACCGTGCCACCGCGCAACCCGTGACAGGAAGCGGCGCTCCCGTGGAGGGTGACGTATTCCGGCCCCCCGGTCCGCATCGAGTGGGTCTGGCTGATGGCGGGCCGCGCGCGTCCCGGGTTGATCGGATGGCGGCGCTGATGGGCGCGGTGCTTCTTGAGGAAGGGCATGCGTGCCGCTCGCCGCGGTTGGGCTGAGCGGCACGCATGCCGACGGTTCAGCAGGCTACGAAGGAGACCTTTGTGGAGGTCGTCACGACCCCCCACTGGCCGGACGGCTGGTTGCAGCCGGACCAGCGCTGTCCGACGAGTTGCGTACCGCTGTAGTAGCTGGTGACGACGAGGTTGTCGCCGCCCGGCGGGGGCGGAGGAATGGCATGGGCCGGGGTGGAGCCGAGAGCGATGGTACCTACGACCAGCGCCGCGGTAATGATCCCGCGTGTGATTCTCATGAGTCTCCCTTCGGATCGATGGGTTCCTCATTCTTTTCCTGGCCGCTTGGGCAGGGCTTGGGAGGAACTGAGACCACAGGAGACGGACAAGGGGCGCCGAAAGGGCGCGGGCAGTCCGCAGCGCCAGCGTGGCTGCCGCGCTTCCGTGGTCCGGCGGCCGTAGGCGGCACCCGGCGTCGTGTGCTCGGAGGGATCGTCAACGGAGCGGATGCCTGAACCAGGCGTTCGGCCTCAGGTAGACGGCGTGGCCGTGGTCCACGTAGCAGTGCACCCGGAGTGAGGGCGCCCGGCACCTCGATCGAGCCCGCACGGTCGAAGGGCAGCCCGGTCCACGTGCGCCATTCGGCCGGCGTGCCCGCGATGACCATGGAACGTGGCGCCACCTTCAGCAGCTGGCCGCCCGCGCGCACGTGCACCCGCAGCCACGGGCCGGAAGGAAGGCCGTCGTCGCGCGTGCGCCACGCGTACTCGGCCATGGGGGTTCGCGGTTCCAGGTGCTTGCGGCTGGGCCGGACCGGCGCGAGCAGTTCGGTGCAGCCGAGACGCGCGGCATGCTCGCGCAGGGCCGCCAGCATGATCGAGGACAGTCCTGACCTCCGGCCACCTGCAGGTCATGGCCCATACCGCCTGGGCCAGGCCCGGCCGCTCGGCGAGCGTAGTGATCGTGAACGACATGTCGGTCTTCCTCTGTGCGGGGGCAATGGCTCGAACGGGAAGTGGGCCATGGCCAACGATCGCCGACTTCATCGGGGCGGGAAGCGGCGCCCACGCACGCTAGAGATTCGGCTTGAGCGGGGCTTGATCGAGCAGGCCCCACCTGGGGCGGTGAGTGCCGTGCCTGCCCTGCGGCCTTGAGAACCGCTCAAGAGGTCTGCGGCACCCTGTCTCCTCCTCGGCGAAGAAGGAGGAGGAGACACCGATGAGGGCTGCCGCACGCCTGGACGTTCCGCAGATCATGCTCCCTGGCCAGGCGGCCGCCGTACCCGGGCCGATCAATCTGAACGTACGGGGCGCACCATGTGGTCCGCCGCGACCTCGGCCGGCTGCTCACCGCGGCCGGCCAGGTGCGCCGCGGCGACGCACGGTGCATCGCCGCGCTGCACGAGCACCACACCCGGCTCCTGTACGGGCTGCACCAGCACGCCTGCGAGGATGAACTGCTGTGGCCCCGGCTACGCGACCGCGCGCTGGAGGCGAGCGAGACGCTGGCCGCCGTGGAGGCCGGGCACCGGGCGTGCAACCGGTGGATCCAGGAGAGCGCGGACGCCTTCCGTTCCTTCGGCCTCGCCCCGTCCGCGCCGGGCCGGCAGCGGCAGACGACCGCGCTGTGGTCGCTGGCCGACATGGTGGAGCGTGCCAGGTGCCGCCCAAGCCGACCTTCCAGCGTCATTGCGCGGCCGAGCATGTGGAAGGACAGCCGATGAGGCCAGGCGGTGAGGGCGCTCTTGCGGCGAGGGGTGCGTTCTCCACGCATCGTCATGCCTTTTCCGCCTGTTCGGCAGGTTTGCTTGGAAACGCACGTAGGCACGGCCGCCCTGGCCCGGCGCCGCAGCACGCTCAAGATCCGCTCAAGACGGGTCGGCTACGATGCCCGAAAGCGCCGATTGCGAGGTGGGGATGTCAGCCGGAGCGGACACGCGGGCCAGGGGACGACCACGGCTGTACTTATGGATGATCGTGCTGGCCGTGGCGGTTCTCCTGGCCGATCAGGCCACGAAGATCTGGGCGGTGTCGGCGCTGTCCGACGGCGAACGTGTCACCGTGGTGCCGGGGTTCCTCCAGTTCAGGCTCTTGTACAACCCCGGGGCCGCCTTATCCATCGGGACGGAGGCCACCTGGGTGTTCGCCGTGGCGGCGGCCGTCGCGGCGGCCGGCATCCTGTACACCGCGCGACGGCTGCGCTCGCCGGCCTGGACCTGGGGCCTGGGCGGATTGCTGGGCGGCGCCGTCTCGCATCTGCTCGACCGTCTGGCACGCGACCCGGGGTTCGGCCGGGGGCATGTCGTCGACTTCATCGACTACGGCGGGCTGTTCGTCGGCAACGTCGCCGACATCGCCCTCACCACCAGCTGCGCCTTCGTGATGTTCCTCAGTCTGCGCGGGATCGCCCTCACCGGCGAACGCCGCGACGAGCCCAGTGCTCCTCCCACGTTGGAGCCCCGATGAAGGCGGCCTGTCCTCGCGGCTGACGCAGGCCGGCTGGGGAGAGGGCGTCTTGAAGGTAGGGTGCCGCACGATACGGAGACACGGGCCCGCGCTGCCCCTTGTGTATGACCTGGAGGTAGGGCTGTGGACATCCGCGTGCTGGGCCCTACGGAGATCGTCGATGACGACGGCCACGTGCGGGAGATCGGCTCCCTCAAGATCCGCACGTTGCTGGGCGTCCTGCTGCTGGCCGAGGGGCGGCCGGTCTCCCCTGCCACGCTGATCGACCGGTTGTGGGGGGACGAGCCGCCGGCCGAGGCGATGGCGTCGTTGCACTCGTACGTGTCGAACCTGCGCAGGCTGCTGGAGCCCGGACGCCCGGCGAGGGGGCACAGCCGGGTGCTCACCCTGGGACCGGTGGGCTACACGCTGACCGTCGACCGGGAGCGGCTGGACACGATGCGCTTCCTGCGTCTGGTCGGCCAGGCCGAGCAGGCCGCGGATCCGGTGGAGGTGGAGCGGGCGGCGAGCGGGGCGCTGGCGTTGTGGCGCGGGGAGCCGTACGCCGAGCTGGACGGGCAGGAGTACGTCGCGGCGGCCAGGGCGCGGCTCGGCGAGGCCTGGGAGCGGGCCCGGGAGCTGCGGGTCACGGCCGTCATCCGGCAGCAGCGCCATGACGAGGTGCTGGGCGAGCTGGAGGCGCTGACGTACGAACATCCGCTGCGCGAGCGGCTGTGGGGACTGCGGGCGCTGGCCCTCTACCAGTGCGGGCGGCAGGGCGAGGCCCTGGAGACGTTGCGTACGGCCCGCCGCGTCCTGGCCGAGGAACTCGGCGTCGACCCGGGTGAGGAACTCCGAGAGCTGGAACGCGACATCCTCGCCCAATCTCCTCGCCTGCGACCCCAGCGGACCCGCCTCGCCGCGATCGCCCACGACGCCACCACGCACGAGGCCACCGCGCAAGCGGCGCGGACGGACCCGGCGCAGCAGGTTGACCCGGGACGTTCCCCGGACGGGCAGCCCGATGGCGGCGAGGGCCGGCACCGTCCTCCCGAAGACGGTCCCGACCAGCACGGCCCTTCCGGCCGCGAGCTCGCCGAGCGGGCGCTCGCGGGCCGGCGGCAGGAGCTGGCCACGCTGGACGCCCTGCTGGAGTCGGTGGCAGCGGGCACGCCCGGCTTCGCGTTGCTCACCGGGGAGCCGGGGATCGGCAAGACGCGCCTGACCGAGGAGCTGGTGGCCCGGGCCCGCGCGCAGGGGTACCAGGTGGCGGTGGGCCGATGCGCGGCGACCGAGGGCGCGCCCGCGTTCTGGTTGTGGGTGACGGTGCTGGAGCGGCTGGCCGACGCGCTGCCGCCGCTGCCGGCCGAGGTACGCGAGAACATGCCGGGCGCCGGTTCGGGCACCCAGGCGGACCCGGAGGGAGCGCGGTTCCGCACGTACGAGGCCGCCGCCCGGGTGCTGCGGGCCGCGGCCGACAAGGGACCGGTCCTGGTGGTGCTCGACGACCTGCATTGGGCGGACCCGTCCTCGCTGCGCCTGCTGGCCTACCTGGCCGAGACGTTCGCGCACGGCCCCCTATGCGTGGTCGGCACGGCGCGGGACTGGCCCGAGCCGCAGGGCGCGCTGGCGGGCGCGTTCGAGGCGCTGGCGCGCCGCCGGGGGGTGCGGCTCGGACTGGCCGGCCTGTCGGTGGCCGAGCTGAGGGAACTCGCCCCGGCGGGCACGGATCTGCAGGCGTTGCGCGACCGTACCGACGGGAATCCGTTCTTCGTCACCGAGCTGATGCGCTACCTGAGCGTCGGCGCTTCGGAGGGTGGCGCGCTGCCGCTCGGGGTGCGTGACGTCGTGCTGGGCCGGGTAAACCGGTTGCCGGAGCCGTCGGCCGAGCTGCTGCGGGTGGCGGCGGTGGCCGGGCGCGAGTTCGACCTCGCGATCGTCGCCGAGGCCACGAGCCTGATGCTGGAGGACGCGCTGGACCGGCTGGAGCCCGCCATGGCGGCGGCGCTGATCGCCGAAGGGCGGCCGGGCCGGTTCCGTTTCGTGCACGCGCTGGTGCAGGAGGCGCTGACCGAGGTCGTGCCGGCGCTGCGCCGGGCCCGCCTGCACGCCGCGATCGCGGCCGCGATCGAGTCCCGTACCGGAGGCCGGATCTCCGACCGGCTGGCCGCCGCCGCGCACCACTGGCTGGAGGCGGCCTCGGCTGGGCACGCGGCCCGCGCGTGGCGGGCGGCATGGCGGGCGGCGGAGGAGGCCAAGCGGCTGCGCGCCCACGACGCCGCGGCCGAGCTGCTGGAGCGTGCCGTAGACGTGGCGGAGGGCGACCCGGAGCTGACCCCGGGCGAGCGCATGGACCTGCTGTTCGCGCTGGCCGAGGCCCGCCTCGGCGCCGGGGACGCGCAGGGTCAGCTCGCCGAGCTGCGGCGCGTACGGCACCTGGCCAAGCAGGCAGGCGACCGCCGCCGCCTGGCCGCGGCGGCCACCGGCTACGGCGGCCGCATCCTGCAGCCCTGGAAGATCTACGGCGACTACGACGCCGACCTGGTCACCGACCTGCTGCACCTGGCCGCGGACCAGGCGCTGGAGCCAGCCGCCCGCGCCCGGGTCCTGGCCTGCCTGGCCGTGCAGACCTACCACGGGCCGGGCCGCGACCCGGCCGAAGGACGGCGCTGGACCGAGGAGGCGGTGCGGCTGGCCGGGAACGAGAACGACGCCACCCTGCTGGGCTGGGTGTTGTTCGCCCGCTACACCGCGCTGCTCGACCCCGAGACCGTGTCGGAACGCCTGGAGACCAGCGAGCAGATGGTCCGCGTCGGGCGGGAGGCGGGCGACGACGAACTGCTCGCGATCGGGCTCACCTGCCTGGGCGGCACCCTGCTCGAACTGTGCCGGGCGCAAGAGGGCCTGGCCGTGCTGTCCGAGGCCCAGGAGCTGATCGAGCGCTCCCACCTGCCGTACCTGCGCATCATGCTGGGCTGGCTGCGGCTGGGGATCGTGGTCGACAGCGGCGACATGGCCGCCGCCGAGGCGCTGCTCGCGGCCACCACGGCCGAGCACCAGGCCACGTCGATGTGGGGGGTGAAGCCGCTCACGGCGGGCGGGGCCCATCAGGTCGCGCTCATGCACGCCCGGCGGGGAACGATCGATCCGGCCCTGCTCAGCAGGCCCCACGAGATCGCCAACGACAACCTGACGTACATCACCAAGGAAGGGCTGGCCTGCCGGCTCGCGGTCAGCGGGCGGCTGGAGGAGGCGCGGCAGGTCATCGGCCCGTGGGAGGAGCAGCCGCCGCTCCCCCGGACGTTCGTGCGCACGTACTGGCTGGTGCTGCGCATCGAGATCTGGGCGCGGCTGGGCGATCGCCGCGCCTGCGCCGCCCTGTACGAGCAGGCGCTGCCGTACGCCGACCGCATGGCGATGTCCGGGCTCAGCCTGCTCATGTGGCCGGTCAGCCGGTCACTGGCCCTGCTCGCCCGGGTCCTGGGCGACGACGAGGCCGCGCGGCGGCACGCCGATCACGCCATGGCCGTTGCGCGGGAGATGGGAGCTGGCGCCCTGATCGAGATGATCAAGACGGACCTGGCCGGGGATCAGCCCCACAGATAGGCCATGCGCCGCCGGTACCGCCGCTTGACCAGGCCGCTCAGCAGGCGCAGCCGGGCGGGCGAGGTCCGGCGCAGGTGTTCCTCGACGTCGGCGGGCAGGGCGAAGGTGATCCAGCCGAGCAGCTTGAGCACGCCGTGAGGCCCGTAGCGCTTGAGGATCACCTGGTGCATCCGGGCGTCCTCCTCCGGCGTGATGCACGCCATCATGAGCGGGATGCCGTCGATCTCCTCGTGCGCCAGGTGCGCGCCCAGCACGTCGGCCAGCGACCGCAGCGCGGTCATCAGCCGCTCCCGGCCCGGCTCCGACGGGCCCGCGTCGAACGAGCGGAAGGCGTCGGTGCTCTCCTGGATCCACCGGTCGGCCGCCTCGTGCTCGGCCTCCAGCGCGTCGATCACGTCGATCGCCTCGGGCGCGCGCTCACGCAGCCGGGGCCAGATGAACTCGTCCTCGGAGGTGTGGTGGTGGTGCAGCGCGTACAGCACCCAGTCGAAGTGCTCGCGCAGCGCGGAGACCCGCGCGCGGTCCTCGGTGCGCACCCGGCCGACGGCGGTGAGCAGGCGTCCCAGGTCGCGGCGGAAGCCGTAGTGCGCCAAGTACATGTTGCTCATGTCGAGGGGGCCGGGCACCGCGGCTGCCTGCCCGGGCAACCTGATCTGCGGTACGTCCGGATGTGAGGTGACCTGCATCGTCCTTCTCCTTCTCTGGCAAATGGGGTGTCAGCGATGCCCCCATCGTTTTCCGCAGGTCTTGGCTGATTCTGGAAGTACGTGCCCGGGCACGGAAGCAAGCACCTGCCAAGTGCCGCCCAAGCCAGCCCCCTAACTTCGACCTCGACAAGGTTGGTGGACGCAATGGGTGACGTACTGATCGTGGGAGGTACCGGCGGGATCGGGCTGGAGCTGGCGCGGCACTTCGTACGGCGGGGCCGCGCGGTCGTGCTGACCGGCCGCCAGGCCGACGCGGCCGCCAAGGTCACCGCTGGGCTCGACGGGCCGGGCACCGCCCGCGCGATCGACCTGGACCTGGCCGAGCCGGGCACGCTGGCCGCCACGCTCAACGACGTGGGCGAGCTGGACCGGCTGGCCCTGGTGGCCGTGGAACGCGACCGGAACACCGTCGCCGCCTACGACCACGAGCGGGCGAACCGTCTCACGACGCTGAAGCTGGTCGGCTACACCGAGGTGGTGCGCGTGCTGGCGCCGCGCCTGACCGTGGACGCCTCCGTGTTGCTGTTCGGCGGGGCCGCGCGGGAACGGCCGTACCCTGGCTCCACGACGGTGTCAATCGTCAACGCCGGGATCGCCGGCATGGTGGCGGCGCGGGTCAACGCGATCCATCCGGGCGCGGTGGCCGACACCCCGTACTGGGCGGACGGGGGCGCGCTGCTCGACGCGATCGCGCAGCGTACGCTCACCGGCCGCGCCCCCCATCCCGAGACCGGGCGAGAAGCGCTCTACCTCGCCTCGCCCTACGTCACCCATGTCAACGACGTTTCCCGCGCAGAAGGCCGAGCCATTCTTGACCTCCTCTACCGGCACATCGAGACCACCGAGTTCAGCTATCGGCATCAGTGGAGAGTGGGCGATCTCGTGGTCTGGGACAACCGATGCACCCAACACCTGGCAGTGGCCGACTACTTTCCTCAGGAACGCCTCATGCACCGCATGAACATCGCCGGTGACCGGCCCCGGTGACCTCCGTGAACCACCTCTCCCGAAAGGGACAGAAATGACCTCCGCCTTTTCGAGAAAGGCCGCCGCGCCGGCTTTTGCCGCAGCGGGACTGCTCAGCTTCGCACCTGCGGCGCACGCCGCCGAGAAGCAGACGATGACCACATCGAACAACAGCGGCGGCGTCTACCCCACGGTCAGCGGCGCGCCGGCGAAACTGTCTGCGTGCCGGGGAACAGCGGCGCTTTTTCTACGTCAAGTGCCCGGCGAGACACCCCGTGGTGGTGGACCAGGACGAGACCCATTCGCCGGGAATGAGCCACGAGAGTCACCTCGTCGACCCCAGTCCCGCGCCCGCCGCCCTCGCCTCGATCTGGAGCGACAATGTACCGGCGCCAGGATCGGTCACGCTGACGGCGACGTGTAGCCGGCCGCCCCAGGTCTGATTCCAGGATTTGGAGCCTCAGCCCTGGTCGTCCCAGTGACCCACCAGGTCGGCGTAGAGCGCCGACCTGGCCACCAGGTCGGCGTGGGTACCGAGGAGCACGGCGGCGCCGTCCATCAGCAGGACGCGGCCGGCTCTGCGGGCCGAGCTGATCCGGTGCGCGATCACGATGAGGGTGGTCCGCTCCCGGGTGGCGAACGCGGTCTCGGCGCGGTGCTCGGCGGCCGGGTCGAGGTGACAGGTGGCCTCGTCCAGCACGACGACGCGGGCCGGTGAGGCATGGACCCTGGCCAGGACGATGAGCTGGCGTTCCCCTGCCGACAGGCTCGCCGGGACGTCGATGGTCGCGTCCAGGCCGCCCAGCCGTTCGACGAGGCCGTCGGCTCCGACCGCCTGCGCGGCGGCCAGCAGGCAGGCGTCGCCGGCGTCCGTCCCGGACAGGTAGGCGAGGTTCTCGCGGAGGGTGCCGGTGAAGACGTACGCCTCCTGCGGGATGAGGGCGACCAGCGAGCGCAGCTCGGCGGCGGGCAGGTCGTCCAAGGGCACGCCGCCGAGCCGTACGCGGCCCGCGGTGGGCGGGCGCAGGCCGGTCAGCAGCAGCGACAGGGTGGACTTGCCGATGCCGCTGGGCCCTGCCACCACCAGGTGCTCGCCGGGTTCGACGGTGAAGGTCAGATCGCATACGACCGGTGCGGCCCCGGCGGCGTAGGCGAAGCCGAGACCTTCGGCCTGGAGGCGGTAGCCGACGGGGGTGGCGGTCGTCGGCCTGGCCGACGGTGTGACGGCGGGGATGGTCGTCGTCTCGGCGGGGGCGGTGGTCTCGGAGAGCCTGCGCAGGGTGACCGCGAGTGCCACGCCCCAGCCGCCGGCCACACCGGTGAGCGCGCGCATGGCGGGCTCCAGGCCGGTCGCCACATAGGTCATCGCGCCGACGACCTCGCCCGTGGTCAGCCGGCCGTCCTGGACCAGCGAGTGCGCGGTGAGCAGCAGGATCAGCAGCGGGAGATGGGCGCCGAGCGCGACGACGAGGCGGCGGCCGGTCCCGGCCCGGGCCAGGGCCGTGGTCGCGGCCGACTGGGCGGTGACGGCCTCACGCACGGTCGCCCCGGCCTGCTGGTACGCGCCGCAGGCGGCGACGTCGCGCGTACCGGCCAGGATGGGGGTGACCTGGGCCGTCAGCGTCTCGGCCGTCAGCACCAGCGCGCGCTGGCGGGTGACCAGGGCACGCAACAACCGGGCGAACACCAGCAGCGCCACGGCCACGGGAACGGCGACGACGGCGGCGGCGATCGGGGACAGCAGCAGGAGGCCGACCAGGGCGGCGATCAGGGAGATGCCGAGCTGGCGGGTGCTGCGCAGGAGCGCCGAGAGCAGGTCGCGGACGGTCTCGACCTGAGCGGTGAGGCGGGTGACGGCGGCGGTGTCCGGGGGGGTGTGCGCGGTGGCGGCACGGGTGACGGTGGCGGTGACCACCGCGGTGATCAGGTCGTCACGCAGGGGCTCGATCACCGCCGCCAGGTGCGGGAACATGAGCTGGGTGGCGGCGGCCTTGACGATCATCGCCACGCCGAGCAGGCCGAGCCAGCCCAGCCCGGCCGCCGGGTTGGCGGCCAGGAGACCGTGGTCCATGGCCGCGCCGATGAGCAGGCCGGACACCATCGCGGGGAGACCTTCGACGAGCGACCAGACCAGGGCGATGGTCAGGTGGCGGCGGCGCGGGCGCAGCAGTGTCAGCAGCAGCCGGAAGGCCGGGGCGGCAGGGGCCGCGCCTGGGACGGGGCGGGTCAGGGGCGGGGCGGACACGGTTCCTCCTCAAGCGAGGCCGGGACGGTGGCGACGGCCGCGGTGGCCAGGGTGGCTTCGGTGGCCGGGGCGGTCGCGGTGGCGAACAGGGCGCGATAGGCCGGGTCCCGCCACAGGTCGCGGTGGGTGCCCTGGGCGCGGATCCGGCCCCGATCGAGCCAGACCACCAGGTCGGCGCGGGCGGCGGTGGTGGCGCGGTGCGCGACCACGAACCGGGTGCGGCCGCGCATGTCCACCGTCAGCGTGCGCGTCACCTGGGCCTCGGTGACGGCGTCCAGGCCGGAGGTGGCGTCGTCGAGGACGGTGAGGCGGGCGTCGCGCACCAGCGCGCGGGCCAGTCCCAGCCGCTGGAGTTCCCCGCCGGACAGCAGGGCGTCGGCCGCGGGCGTGTCGTATCCCCGGGGCAGGCGGCGTACGACGTCGTCGACGTGGGCGGCGCGGGCCGCGGCCTGGACGTCGTCCCGGCCGGCGGCGGGCAGGCCGTAGGCGATGGCGCCGGCCAGGGTGCCGCCCAGTAGCGCGGGCCGTTCGAAGGCGTAGGCGACGGCGTCGCGCAGCGCGGCGGGATCGGTCTCCCGCAGGCATTGCCCGTCGAGCAGGACGTCGCCGCGGTCGGGGTCGATCAGCCGGCCGCTCAGCAGGGCCAGGGTGCTCTTGCCCGCGCCGGAGCGGCCGACCAGCGCGGTGAGCGTACCGGCCGGGAGGTCGAGGTCGAGGCGGTCCAGGAGCGGTTCGCCCTGGTCGTCCAGGACGGTGACGCCGCGCAACGACAGCGCGCCCGGCCCGTCGGGCAGCGGCCGGGTCCCCGGGGCGGGCACGGGCAGGGCGAACACCTCGCTTACCCGCCGACCGGCCGAGCGGGCGCGGGAGAAGTCCATCAGGGCGTCGACGTGGTCGATGAAGCTCAGGCCCAGCAGGGTGTATCCGGCCACGGCCAGCAGTTGGCCGGGCTCCAGGCGGCCGTCGGCGACCCCGAGCCCGGCCACGGCGAGCACGGCCACCTCCACCAGCGGCCGGATCAGGCTGATCCGCCACACGCCCCGGGCCTGGGCCCGCCACAAGGCGTGCCCGGCGGCGGAGAGGTCGGGCAGCGGGGCGAGCACCCGGGCGATCTCCCGGCCGGCGCTGCCGGAAGCCTGCACGGTACGGATGCCCGCGAGGGTGTCGGTCAGCCGGGCGGCCAGCCGGCCCTGGGCGGCCTGGTAGCGGTCGAACAGGCCGGAGAGCCGGGTGACGAGGCGGCGGATGACGATCATCGCGATCGGCACCCCGATGAGGAAGGCCAGTCCCGCCTGCCAGTCGACCAGAAGCAGCGCGACGACGCCGCCCGCGGAGGTGATCAGTCCGACGGCGGTGCGCAGCAGGCTGACCGGTGTGGAGGCGACGACGCTCGTGTTGCTCACCAGCCGGTTGGCCAGTTCCCCGGCGGGTAGGCGACGGGTCGCGGTGGCACCGAGGGAGAGGATGTGGCCGGTCAGCCGCAGCCGCAGGGACGTGATGGCGGACGCTGTGGAGGCGGCGCCGGCGAGCGTGCCGGTGAGGTCGGCGACGGTGCCGGCGGCCAGGACAAGGCCCAGCTGCCACGCTGCCGCGTGCACTCCTCGGCCGGACAGGGCCGAGGTCACGGCGGCGGCCAGCACGGCGGGCAGCGCCAAGGTGGCGGCGGCCGAGGCGGCGGAGGCGGTCGCGGTCGCCGCCATGGGCATCCATGCGGCGCGCGCGGTGGAGGCCAGCAGGCGGTCGCCGTCTTGGTGCGTCGTCTTCTGCCGGGTCCGGCCCGGCGGGGAATCCGTCATGGGGAGCTCTCTCTGCGGCGCGGCCGGTCGGTGCGTGCCGCGCCTCGGGAAACGTGGGGGCGCGGACGCGCGCGCCGCGCCCCGAGGGGAACGTTGGGGCGCGTCGCGCTGTGCGCCCTGCCGGGCCCGGCCCGGCAGGGCGGCCATCACCGCGAGGCGGGGCTGGATGCCTGCCTGGCCCGCCCCGCCGTGGGGTAGGTGATTACATGTGGCCGTGGGTGGCGCCGGTCTCCGGGTCGGTCTCGACCGCGGAGACGTCGCAGCTCATGGTGCACTTCATGAGCCCGGACTCCCGCTGGGCGGGGAGCAGGTCCAGGGCGTTGACGTCGAGTTCCATCGTGTTGCCTTTCTCTTGTGGTTGGCAGGGCCGTCCGCCGTGGGCGGCAGGCCCGGGAAACGACCGGCGGCGTGGTGCCGCCGGCCGGGCCAATGGGGCCCTTCGCGCTACGAAGGGCAGGTCAGGGACCGGAGGTCAGGAAGGCGGCGAGCTGATCGAGCACGCCGCCGTCCACGTCGTCGGTCACCGGGTCGTGACCGGCGCCGGCCACCTCCCGGTAGACGAAGTCGGCGCCTTCGCGGCGGCCGGCCCGGAGGAGCCGGTCGCGCAGGCGGCGGGAGTGGGTGACCGGGATGATCGGGTCCTGTTCGCCGTGGACGATCAGCAGCGGAAGCCGGATGCGGTCGCCGAGGCGGAGCAGGTCTCGTGGGCCGAGCGCGTCGTAGATCACCTCCCGGCCGCCGAGCCGGTCGATCATGGTACGTACCGTGGGCGGGCCGTCGGCATACAGCGCGGGACCGGACAGGAACGGGGCGACGACGGCCGCGCGTTCCCACAGCTCGGGCCGGGCGGCGCTGGCCAGCAGGGCCAGGTAGGCGCCGTAGCTGGCGCCGTACACCATGGGCCGTGACCCGGCGGGCCCTCGGGCGCCGGCCAGGGCGTGCCCCAGGTGCAGGACGTCGGCCAGGTCGGGGCCGCCCCACGCGCCGCGGATGGCGTCACGGTGGGCGGTACCGTAACCGGTGCTGCCACGCTGGTTGGGCGCGACCACGGCCACGCCGGCACCGGCCAGGCGCTGGAACAGCGGGTCGTAGGCCAGGTGCCAGGCCGCCTCGGGACCGCCGTGCAGGGCGATCACCACCCGGCGGGCGGTGGCGGGGTCGCCGTAGACGATGGCCTCGATGGTTCCGGCGGGTCCGGCGCAGGCGCGTACGGAGGCCGGGACCCCCTGCCTGTCTCCGGGCACGACCTCGGCGATCGGCTCCGGCACGGTGAGCACGGACGGCGGGCGGTCCGGGGCGTTGTGCAGCAGGTGCAGTCCGGCCTCGGTCCAGCGGGCGAGCGCATGGAGCGTGCCGGGCGGGAGGCCGACCTCTCGTGAGGTGTCCTCGATCAGGTCGTGCAGCAGCAGGTGGGAGCGGGCGCCCCGGGTGACCGCCAAGGCCAGCCTGCGTCCGGCCGGGTCCAGCGCCAGGGGTCTCACCTGGCCTTCGATGAGGTTCAGCCGGTCGGGGAAGACCGTGGCGGCCTGCGCGTCGTCGCGATGGCGCAGGCCGAGCCGGTAGGCGCCGTCGCGATGCGCGGCGGTGAGGAGGGTCCCGGCCGGGGCGGCCCACAGCAGGTACTCGTCGTCGGCCGGCCCGGCCAGCGGCATGAGCGTGCCGTCCGTCAGGTCCAGCACCTGCGGGGCGACCTGCGGCTGTTTGGGTCTCAGGGTCAGGCGGCGGCCGGTCGCGTCCAGCCAGAGGCCGCCCACGACGGGGTGCGGCAGCGTGGCCGTCAGCTCGGGGGGCTCGGCCTGCCCGGACAGCCGCCACACCGTGCCGCGACCGGCGGCGTCGCCGGTGAAGGCCCAGGCGGCCGTTCCCGGTGCGGGGCTGGGCGTGAGCGCGACGACGTGCGGTCCGAAGACGGCGAGTTCGTGCTCCTCGCCGGTGGGCGGATCGAGCAGGACGAGACGGACGGCGTCGGCGCGGTCGCGGCGGGCCAGCAGCAGGCGGCCGTCGTGGGTAGGGGTCGGCAGGGTCCACAGGCGTTCGGGGGTGCGTGAGCGCGACATCCGGGAGCGTGGGCGGGGGCCGGTGAGATCCCACAGCTCCGGGATCATCCCGTGGACGCCGCCGCCGTGAGTCAGGCAGGCGGCGTAACGAGCGCGGCCGGAGAAGCGGAAGTTGACCCGTGCCAGGTAAGGACCATGTTCCCGGGCGGCGGCGGTTTCCCCGGTGGCGGGCACGATCCGGGAAGCGTTCATGCCCGGCTCCCGGTGGGCGTGGCGTCGGCCGACCAGGGGCGTGGGCCGACGTGGCGCAGGCGGTGCAGGAAGTCCAGTACGCCGGCCAGCCCCGTGTTCCAGCCGATGGCCGCCTCGCGACCGCCCTCGTCCGGGACCACCAGGAGCCCGTCGCGGACGACCGCGCGTGCCCACAGGACGGCGGCCAGTTCCTCGGCCTGCTCGCGATAGGAGGGATCGTCCAGCGCGTCGGCCAGGTCCAGCAGGAACTGGCCGTCTCCGGCCAGCCCGTGGCAGGCGGCGTTGCCGACGCGCAGGCGCTGGCCGTGGACCGTGACCGCCGCGGTCTCGGCGGCCTGGCGGAAACGTGGCGCGCCGGTGGCGGCGTGCAGGCGGATCAGGAACGTGCCGATCCCGGAGGCACCGTTGCACCAGTGCTGCATCCCGCTCTCCTGGCCAGGGCCGATGGGCCAGCTGGCGGCGCCGTCGCGGAGTTCGGCGGCGGCCACCAGCATCTCTCCCGCCGCCACGGCGATCTCTGTGCAGTCCTGCCTGCCCAGCGCGGTCCCGGCGGCCAGCAGGTACGCGCCGATCCCGGCGGCGCCGTGCCCGAAGCCGTAATGTGTCGCGCCGGCCAGCGAGGAGTCGAAGTCGTCGGGAATGGGCCACAACACGGTGTCCGGGGTTCGGCGGGCAGCACGCAGCAGGGTGTCGGCGCAGGCGTGCGCGTGGTCGCGGAACCGTACGTCGCCGGTGGCGTGCCACAGGTGCAGCGCGGTCAGGCCGACGCCGGCCAGGCCGTGGCACATGTCCGGGTTCGGCCAGTCGGCCGGCAGGCCCAGCGCCAGGTCGAGGCCCGTCTCGCGCAAGGACTGGTCGTCGAGTGCGCGGCCGGCCTCGTACAGGCCCCAGGCGATGCCGGCCCGGCCGAAGAACAGGCCGGGTGAGGGGCGTTCCTCAGCGGCCAGCCGCCGGGCCGTCCAGCGCGCCGCGTCCCGCAGGCACGCCTCCAGCTGGACCGTTCCCCATCCGTCCGTGCCCAGCAGCGAGGCGAGCAGGGTGAGCACTCCGGCGGAGCCGTGCTGCACGGCGCAGGGGTCGGCGGTCGCGCCGAAGCCCGTGACGGGCCACAGCCGGCCGCGCGGGGCGGGGTCGCGGACCTCGGCCTGCGCCATAGTGCTCAGCGTGTACGTCAGCCCGTCGAGCAGCAGCCGTTCCTGCTGGTGCACGCCCAGCCGCAGAGGGCCGGGGGCCGTGGACGGCAGCGGCTCCCGCAGGAAGGCCGTCACCCTGCCCAGGTCCCAGCGCCGCTCAGGGTCCTCCCGCATCAGGCCGAGCACCAGCGGGCTCAGCGCCGTGACGAGCGGGTCCCGCGCGGCGGCCGTCGTGACCAGGGTCTCGATGCGCGCCTCCCACGAGCGTGCCCCGGCGGGCTGGTCGTCGGCCAGCGTCGGATGGCAGCCCGACGCCAGGTAGAACAGGGTCGCCCCCAGCGCGTACAGGTCGGCGGAGACGCCCGGCGCGGGGGTGTGCCAGCGGGCCCGGACCTGCTCGGGCGGGGCGTAGCCGGGGGTGAACGCCGGGCTGACGGGATCGCCGGGGCGCGCGGCCATCTCCAGGTCGATCAGCAGGCAGTCGCCGTCATCGGTGATCATGACGTTGTTGGGTGTCAGGTCGCGCAGCACGTACCCCTGCGCGTGCACGGCGGACACCAGCTCGGTCAGCCGCCGCGCCAGCCGCAGGACCGCCTCGCGCCGCTCCCCCGCCGGGCGCCAATCGGTCAGGACGGTGCCGGCCAGCCGCTCCTGGACCAGGAAGACGTTGTCGTCCTGCTCGAACAGCGCCACCTTGCGCGCGGTGACGCCCAGCGGCTCGAACAGCTCCAGCATGCGTGCCTCGTGACGTAACTGGTCTCTCTCGTCACGACCGTCCAGGAAGATGCCGACGTGCGGGCGCGCCCGCTTGATCACCACCTCGCCGCCCTCGGTACGGTCCTCGGCCAGGAACACGCCGCCCTTGGCACCGTGCCGGATCGCCTCGCGCACCACGTACCGGCCGGCCAGCAGCACCGCTTCCGGCGCCTCCTTGAGCACCGGGGCCTGGCCCGACTCGAACGGGCATCGCGCCCAAGCGGGCGGGGAGTACCAGGCGTTGCGCTCATCGGCCACCGTCGTGCCGTCGGGCGCGGTGAGCCGGTAGGCGTACGTGCCGTCGTTGGACAGCGAGCTGGGGGCGGCGAACCCGCCGAAGCGGTAGTGCACCCGGCTGCCCGGCCGGTAGAGGCGGTCGGACAGGACGGGCGGGCCGGGCAGACCGTAGGTGGCGGTGTGCAGTTCCTCGGCGAGCGTCACGGCGGCTTCGTCGTCGGGCGGATAGACCGTGATGAACTTGCCCACCGACCCCCGATTCGTCTGGCGCGACAGCAGTCCCCGCAGCTCCTCCAGGGTGGAGGCGAACTTGAACGAGCACCGGTGCCGGCCCAGCACCTCCGCCGCCCGCGCCAGCACCACCGGAGCCGACAGCGGCGTCGCCGAGACGTGCAACTTCCAGCCCTGAGCGCGCTTGGCCCAGCCGACCGGAGTCAGGTACGTCCACGGCGTGTCGACGCGTACCCGCCACCCCGCGACGGTCTGCTGTTCCGCCGCCGGGGCGTCCTCCGCGGTGCGTCGCAGGACTGCTTCGGCGATGTCCCTCAGCAGGTGGCGATCCCCGGTGCTCACATCTCCCCATTTCCTACTACTGCAAGTACGGCGAGAGCCCTTGAAGGCTCCGGCCACGCTGGAATCGTGTCGCGATCACTTGGGCGGCGCTTGAGCCGTTCTTGTCCCGGCCGGGCAGGGAGGCGGGGCGGACGAGTCCAAGTCGCTGGTCAGCCCAGCTCAAGCCGCTTGTCTACCGTTGCCGCGGGACGAAGGCCGATGCGCCCACGAGAGGGAGAACCACATGGAACACGCGCCTCAGGACAGACCTACGAGATCGCGTTCCCGGCCGACAGTCCGGGCGTCCGGACGGACCACTGCCACAACCTGCCGCACGCCTCCGAAGGGCTGATCGGTGGAAGGGTGGCGTGTGGACGTCCGCGTACTGGGGCCGATCGAGGTGGTGGTCGCAGGCCGGCCGGCGGTGCTGACCGCCCCGAAGGAGCGCATGCTCCTGGCCCTGCTGGTGCTCGCCGTCGGCGGGCCCGTCGAGCGCGACGTGCTCGTCGACCGCATCTGGGGCGAGAGCGCGGCGCCGGAGGCGATGGCCTCGCTCTACACCTACGTCTCCCATCTGCGCCGTGTCCTGGAGCCCGGCAGGCCACCGCGCACACCGAGCAGCGTCCTCGTGCTCGGGCCCGCGGGCTACGAGCTGCGCGTCGAGCCGGGCCACGTCGATGAGCACCGGTTCCTCGCCCTGGTGGCGGCGGCGGAGCAGGCCATGGCCGGAGGCGACCACGAAGAGGCCGAACGTGCCGCCGCCGCGGCGCTGACGTTGTGGCGCGGGGAGCCGTACGCCGATCTGCGGGATCTGGAGCACGTCGCGGCGGCCCGCGCCCGGCTGCTCGAGGCCCGGGACCGGGCGCGGGAGCTGCGGGTGGACGCGGCCATCGCCCAGGGCAGGCATGCCGAGGTCATCGGCGAGCTGGACGCGTTGACCCGCGACCATCCGATGCGTGAGCGGTTGTGGGCGCTGCGCGCGCTGGCGCTGTACCGTTCGGGCCGCCAGGCCGACGCCCTGGACACGGTCCGGGCCGCGCGGCGGGTCCTGGCCGAAGAACTCGGCCTCGACCCCGGGGACGAGCTGCGTCAGGTCGAACAGGACATCCTCCGTCAATCCCCGTCTCTTCGCCCGCCGGTCGTGCCGCGCGCGAGCGCGGCGCCTCCGGCGCTGGTCGGGCGCGAACGCGAGCTCGCCGCGATCGACGGACTGCTCACGGCCGTGCAAGAGGGCACGCCGGGACTGGCGATGATCATCGGGGAGGCCGGCATCGGCAAGACGAGGCTGGCCGAGGAGGCGGTGGCGCGGGCGCAGGAGCGCGGTTTCGTGGTGGCCGTGGGGCGGTGCGCGGCAGTGGAGGGCTCACCGGCCTTCTGGCCCTGGATCGGGGTGCTCGATCGGCTCCTGGACTCGGCGCCCGGACTGCCGGGCGAGGTGCGGGCCCACCTGCCGGGTACGGAGACGGCGGCGGCCGCCGACCCGGACGGCGCGCGGTTCCGTACCTACCAGGCCGCCGGCCGGGTGTTGTCCGCGGCCGTGGAACGGGGGCCGGTGGCCGTTGTGCTCGACGATCTGCAGTGGGCGGACGTGTCGTCGCTGCGGTTGCTGCGCCACCTCGCCGAGACGTTCCGCGCGGGCCCGCTCGCCATCGTCGCCACCGCTCGTGATCACGGCCACCGGCCCGGCACCGGGGCGCTGGCCGACGTGTTCGAGGCGTTCGCCCGCGTCGGCGCGCTCTGGCTGGAGCCGTCGCGGCTGACCACGGCGGACGTGGCGGCGCTCATGCCGTCGCAGCCCTTCCCCGGCACCGCGCCCGAGCTGGCCGAACGCACCGACGGCAATCCCTTCTTCGTCACCGAGCTGGTACGCCACCTCGCCGCGGGCGGCGATCCCCAGAAGGTGCCCGGAGGCGTCAGGAACGTCGTGCTCGCCGGGATCGAACGCCTGCCAGGGCCCGTCGTCGAGTTGTTGCGCGTCGCGGCCATCGCGGGCCGGCGGTTCGACGCGCCGGTCGTGGCGCGTGCGGCCGGGCTGACACTGGACGCCGCGCTGGACGGGCTGGACGCGGCGGGCACGATCGTCGAGGGCACCGAGCCGCCGGGCAGATTCCGGTTTTCGCACGCCCTGGTCCAGGAGGCGCTGGTCCACTCGATGGCGCCGGCGCGCAGAGCCCGTGTGCACGCCGCCGTCGCCGAGGTGCTGGAGGAGTCCGCCGGCGAGTCCGCCGCGGCGGCGCACCACTGGCTGCTCGGCGCCTCCGCCGGGTATGCCGGGCGAGCCTGGCGCTCGGCCCGCCGCGCCGCCGCCCAGGCGTTCCGGCTGCGCGCCTACGACGTGGCCGCCGGCCTGCTGGACCGGGCGCTGGAGACGGCGCAGGGCGATCCTGAGCTGCGGCCGGCCGACCGGGTGGAGCTGCTGTCGGAGCTGGCCGACGCCCGCTACGGCGCCGGTGACACGGCTGGGCAGAGAGAGGCCCTGGACCAGGTACGACGCCTCGCCAAGCAGGCGGGAGACCGCGCCGGCTGGATCGCCGCGGCCACCCGGTACGGCGGCCGGGTCATGTGCCCGTGGAAGGTCTACGGCCGCTACGACGCGGACCTGGTCGCCGACCTGCGGGAGATCGCCGGGCTTCCCGGCCTGGACGACGCCGTCCGCGGCAAGGTGCTCGGCTGCCTGGCCGTCGAGCTGTACTACCAGCAGGGCGGTGATCCCGCCGAACGTGACGCGCTCAGTGCGCGCGGGGTGGAGTGCGCGCGGCGTACCGGAGATCCAGTCGCGCTGGGCTGGGCACTGAACTTCCGCTACATCGCCTTGCTCAACCGCGACCTGGTCGGCCACCGCGTCAAAACGGCCGAAGAGATCGTACGGCTCGGCGAGCGCGCCGGCGACGACGAGCTGCGCGCCGTGGGACTGATCTACCTGGTCGCCGCCCGGCTGGAGGCGGGCCAGGCGGAGCAGGGACTGGCGCTCGTGGACGAGGCAGGTCTCTTCGTCTCGCGCATGGACGCGCCGTACGTGGAAGTGATCTACGACTGGCTGCGGCTCAGCGTGGTCGTCATGCGGGGAGACCCGGCCGAAGCCGAGCGGATCCACCGGGCGGCCCTGGAGCGGCACCGGGTGACCTCGCTGTGGGGCGCTGAGGAGAACGCCTTCAGCGGCTGGCTGCCGCTGGCCCTGGTCCAGGCCCGCCACGGCACCCTCGCCCCCGCCACGCTGGCGGGCCTGCGCGAGTACGAAGGGCCGCTGGAGGCGTTCGTCCGCGACGTGCACGCGCTGCTGCTGTTGCTCGGAGGGCACGAGGAGGAGGCCAGGGACCTGCTGGGCCCGTGGCACCGCCAGCCGCCCGTACCCGATGACTTCGTCTGGCTCGTCCGCCTGGCGGTGCGCGGCGAGCTGTGGTCCCGGCTCTGCGACCGCCAGGCGTGCGCGGACCTGTACGCGCTGATCCTCCCGTACGCCGACCGCATCGCCATGAGCGGCCTGAGCTCACTGCTGTGGCCGATGAGCCGGACCCTCGGCCTGCTCGCCCGCGTCACCGGCGACCAGGCCGCGGCGGCGCGCCACGAGGAGCACGCGCTGAGGATCTCGACCACCATGGGCGCCGACGCCTGGTGGTGTTGACCAGCGAGGCGCGGCGGGCCGTGACGTGAGCACCATCGTGCTCAGATCACGGCCCTTCAAATCGTCTCAAACCATCCTTGGCACTGCGGCCCAGAGATCACTGAGGATCGTCGACGCAGGTGATGGTGAAGGTCTGCGTGGAGGGCGTGCCCCCGCCCGCGGCCGTCAGGCTCAGGGGAAGGCTGTCGCTGCCGTTGGGCTTGAGTTTCCAGGTGAGCGAGACCGTCTGCCTGCGGGCAGAGGTCGAAGCAGGAAAGGCGATCAGGTAATTGTCCCATTTCTGGCCATCGAGGGTCCACCAATACGTGACCGTCTGGGCGGCTCCAGCGGGAAGCTCGATAGAGCCTTCGGCCTGGTAATCGATGAAATAGGCGCACGGACCTTCGTAGTCCTTTGGAACGAGGCTGGTGATGTGCACCTGCGGTACCAACCACGGTGGCGTCGTGGGCGTCGGCGACGGGGACGGCCCGGTCCCGCAGGTCACCTGGTAGACGGCCCGGCCGGAGTCCTGGCCGCCGGGGTCGAGTATCCGGATCGCCTTCCACCCGCTGGTGGTGCTGCCCACGCCCATCGGCAGCGCGAACTGCTTGACGCGCGGCCCGCCGACAGCGAACACCAGCGACTCGGTACGGCCCTCACCAGTGACGCTGTCGATCCACCGGTAGTTCACCGTCGCCGGCACATAGGAGACCTGGATGGTGGCCGTGAACTTCACGGTGGTGGGGCAGGGCCCCGTGTGGACCGGCGGGGTGACGTCCACGTGAGCGGTGGCGACCAGCGGCTTCCCGGGCGCGGGCGGCAGCGGGTGCGCGAGGTCCCAGACCTGGATCGGGCCCTCGCAGGTGACGTTGAAGGGGGCCTTACCGGACAGCCCCTTCTTCCCGATGATCTCGACGGCCTGCCAGCCGGACGTGTCACGATCGAACGTCTGCCGATCCCTGACGGTCACCATGCGGGTGCCCTTGACGCGGACGCTCTGGACGACTCCCTTGCTGCCGTCGCTGCGTACCCATCGGTACCGCACCGTTCCCCTGCCTCTGGCCGTCACCACGGCAGAGAACCCGACCGTAGTAGGACACTTTCCGGCCGTCTTGGCGGGGCCCGTCTTGACCTGGGTCACCGTCGCCTTCACGGCGGCGCTGGCCGGAGTGGCGGCGGCAGCAGGAGCGACGGCCAGCGACCAGCCGAGCGCTACGCAGCTCAGCAGCAACGCTGTCCTGTTCATGAAATTCCTTTCTCTCTGGCAAGGGCACCAATGATGTGCCTGCCGCTTGGACCGGACTTGGACGGCCGAAAGCGGCCGCTCATCGCCTGGCTGCGATCACCGTCCCACCGCGGGAGGCCGAGGTTCTGCGTTGCGCGGGGATACCGTTGGGCGCGCGGATGGGGCCGGGTGGCGGGGCTTCGCGCTGGAGCAGGTGAGCGTCAGTCTGATCCTGAAACCGGCCTTCTACGGGACCGTGGACGCCTGCTTGCCCGCGAACCGCGCGAGGGCTGAACGGAGGCGGGTTGCCGGCCGTGATGGCGGTGACGTGCGGCATGGCCGCCTTGGGGCAGGAGACCGACAGCCTCGTCTCCGACGGGTGGACGGCACCACTCTCGTTCCACCACGTCATCGTCTGCTCGGTCGCTGCGATGACCGGAGCGGCGGGTCCGGTCAGCACACCGCGGAGGCCGGCGGCCGAGCCGCGGCCCCGCGGGCGAATATCGAGGTCCAGTGCTTCCCCTGGTCCTTGTCCGAAGTGACTTGCCTCGAGGCGAAGAAGCTAGGGAAGCGGTCTTGACGCGGTCTTGAGCGAGTCTTGTGCCGTGGTTCGCCGTACGATCGGGACCGCCTGGCCCCGGCGCTCCGCCTCGGCACGCAACCGCTGCTTCAACTGGCGGCCGTGGCCCAGGAAGGAGCGGGTGCGCTCGCGCCGGTCGGCCGGAAGGCTCCAGTCGGGCAGGGCCCGCTGGACCGTGACCTGGAGCCGATCGTCGGTAACGGTGGCGTCGCCGAGCAGCACGACGTTCTCCTGCCACCGCATGCCCGGACCGTGGCGGTGGAACGTGAGGCAGGCCGGGCCCGGCACACCCTGCACCCCCGCGGGCAGGCGCAGTTCGTAGCCGCCTGGGGTGGCGGTGAAGGAACGCACGGGTACGGTCACGGGCAGCTCGTCGACCAGCATCGAAACCGCGGGTGGTCCCAGTCTGCGGGCGCGCTCGGCGTAAGGACGCCAGTCCTCGGGGGGGGCGGAGCGCCGCGGCAGGCGGCGGCCGGTGGGGGCCGGGTCCGAAGCCGGCCGGTCGCCGCCGGGCGGGGCTGACCAGACCTCGGGGGTACGGGACAGGTCGCCGTCGGGCCACCAGATGAGCCGCTCAGGGGTCACCTCGACGTAGATGCGGGCGAAATACCAGGTGAAACGCTTGACGAGGAACCAGGGCATGCCCGCGAAGGCGTCCGGGATCCTGGCCAGCGACTCGCGGACGTACCGGTCGGTGTTGGCCTGCAGGTCGGCGTCGCGCACCGCTGCGCGCCCCTGAACGAGCACCACCGTATCCCCCGCCGTGTCCCCCGCCGTGTCCCCCGCCGTGTCCCCGGTGTAGAGCAGGGCCACGCGGGGATCCCGGCGGGCGCGTTCGGCCTTGTCGGGGTAGGTCAGCCCGGTGGTGAGGTCCAAGGTGCCGTGCGCGCCGACGTACGGGGTGACGGGCCAGGTGATGGGGCGCCGGTCGCTGGTGAGCGAGGTGTAGGAGCACACCAGGGAGGATCGGAACGTCTTCATGAGTGTGGGCGGCATTGTCAGCAAAGTGCTCTCCGGACATGGTGACCTGGGATCGTTCGGAGAGAGCATGGATGACGTCACTTGGCTGCCACTTGGGTCCCGTACGCGTCGCCAGCGGCCCCTTGGAGATGAGGCCGACGAGCGCGCCGGCGTTCATCTCGCGGGCCGTCCGCCGGCCGAGGGTCGGGCTCCGGGCGCGGATGTCCATAGTGTGCGGTTCTTCCCTCGACCACGGCCGGCGCGCTCACCAGGGCATGGGGGCGCCGTCGCGGAAGAAGCCGCCGGTCGGGCCGTCGGCGTCGAGCGTGGCCAGCCGGACGATCTCGACCGCCCCTTCGGCCGGGCTGCGGAAGCCGGTGTTGCCGTTCATGTCGGTCGCGCAGTGCCCGGGATTGCCCGCGTTGACCTTGATCGCGGTGTCGGCGAGTTCCTTGGCGTAGGCGACGGTGACGGCGTTCAGCGCGCTCTTGCCCGCGTTGTAGGCCAGCATGTTGAAGGGGTACCAAGGGCCGGCCGGGTCGGTGGTCTCGGCGAAGGAGCCCAGCTCGCTGGAGACGTTGACGATGCGGCCCGCCTGGGACTTGCGCAGCAGCGGCAGCATCGCGTTGGTCACCGCGACGACGCCGAAGACGTTGGTCTCGAACATCTCGCGCAGCACCGGCACCGGGGTGGCGCTCGGGCCGGCGTGGTCGGCCGGATGCGCGATGCCGGCGTTGTTGACCAGCACGTCCAGCCGGCCGTACGTTATCTCGATCCACTTGGCGGCGGCGTCGATGTCTGCCTGGTCGGTGACGTCCAGCTGCAGGTGGCGCGCCTCGACGCCCAGGCCGGTGAGCCGGGCGACGGCCTCGGCGCCGCGTTCGGGCGAGCGGGCGCCGACCAGGACGACGGTGCCCGCCTCCCCCAGCAGCCTGGCGACCTCGTACCCGATGCCCTTGTTCGCCCCGGTGACCAGCGCGATCGTGTCCTGCGTCATGATGTCCTCCTGTTGTCAGTGGGAGCACCACGGTGACCCGCGCCTCTGGAGCGGATCTGAAGGGCCGGCCTTGAGAACGGCTCAAGGCGAGAGCTATGACGGGATGCTGGCCGCGGGAAGGGCGATGAGCCTCTGGACGTGAAAGGAAATGCCTCATGCCTCCGATCTTCCGAAGCATGAGGCGAGCTTGGGCGCCTGCCGCAGCTTCTCCAACTTCGACCTGCCGACCGTCCCGAAATGGTCGAACTCCCGCATGGTGATCGTCGGCGACGCCGCCCACGCGACCTCCCCGTCATCGGGGCAGGGCGCGTCGATGGCGATCGAGGACGCCGTCGTGCTGGCCAGGTGCCTGCGCGACCACGACGTGCCCGACGCCTTCGCCGTCTACGAGCGGCTGCGCCGGGCGCGGGTGGAGCGGATCGTCGCGCAGGGCAAGCGCAACGGCGACGGGAAGGCGCCGGGGCCGGTCGGCGCCTACCTCCGCGACCTCTTCCTGCCGGTGGTGCTGCGGCAGGTGGCGAAACGGGGCTCCCTTTCCTGGATGTACGACCACCGCATCGCCTGGGACGAATCCGTCTAGGCCCGGGTCCACTTCTGGTTGGTGCCCCCGTGACAGGACCAGATGTGCACCCGGGAGCCGTTGGCGGTGCCGTAGCCCGACACGTCGAGGCACTTGTTCGCGCCGATCGCGGTGATGCTGCCGTCGGCGTTCAGGCGCCACTTCTGGTTGTTCTGGCCGTTGCAGTCCCAGATGGTCACCGCGGTGCCGTCGGCGGTGCCCGCGCCGGTCACGTCCAGGCACTTGCCGCCGTAGACCCGCAGCTCACCCGCGGCGGTGGCGGTCCACTGCTGGTTCGCGCGGCCGTTGCAGTCCCAGATCTGAATCGGCGCGCCGTTGGCCTGCGAGTTGCCGCTCACGTCGAGGCAGCGTCCCGATCCGACGCCCTTCAGGGCGCCGCCTGTGCCGGGTGTCGGTGAGGCGGAAGGCGAGGGGGACGGCGAGGGGGTGCCGCCACCGTCGAGGCCGAGGAAGGTGATGGCGTAGGCGAGCTGGCCGCTCATGGGCAGCTGGTGGCCGACGCCGCTGATGCTGATGCCCTCCACCGTCGCCTGCGCCGAGGTGGCGCCGTACCTGGTCCGGGTCCAGTTCGACTGGGGCTGGTCGGTGAAGGCGGGGGTCTGGCTCAGGCCGTGGAGGTTGGTCCACTGCTTGATCTCTTCGCCGAAGTTGTTGTAGTGGAGCGTCGTGTCGGTGGTGCCGTGCCAGAGCTGCATGCGGGGGCGGCGGCCGGTGTAGCCGGGGTACATCGCCCGTGCCTGGTCACCCCACTGCTGGGCCGTCTTGATGAGCTGCCCGCCCGAGCACTGACTGTTCCAGAGCGATCCGTTGGTGGTCGCGAAGCATCCCGCGGGGACCCCGGAGAACGCCGAGCCGGCGGCGAACACGTCGGGGTACTGGGCGGCCAGCACGTTGGTCATCATCGCCCCCGAGGAGAACCCGCTGACCACGATCCGCGCCGGATCGACGTTGTGGCGCTGCCGCGCCCAGGCGACCATCGCCATGACCCCGGTGGAGTCGCCGCCGCCGTCGCGCCGCAGCGCGGCGGGAGTGGACACGTCGAAGCACTTCTCCGTACGGGTGACCTCCGGGATCACGATGACGTACCCGTACCTGTCGGCCGCGGTGACGTAGTCGCGCCCGTTGCCGTTGAAGATCGCCCCGGCCGATCCGCCGCAGTAGTGGGTCAGCACCAGGAGGGCGGGCTGCGGCGCGACGGTGTCGGGCACGTAGATGTACATCCTGAGGTTCGTGGGGTTGGCGCCGAAGTTCGTCACCTGGGTCAGCGCCGCGGCGGAGGCCGACGACAAGCCGAAAAGGGTTCCGGCTGAGGTCAGGCACAGAACGAGGGCCGCCAGCACCGCTCGGCTCATGCGTCTCACGTGACTTCCTTCCGTTCCGACCGCGTGGGCCGCAGAGCGGTTGTGACGGGACCTCACGCTAGAAGCCGGTTCCGCCCTGTCAAGGAGCCTGCTCTCGCGGCCGCCGCGACGCGGACTGGTCGGGATGATCACGGCTGGTCGGCGCGGTGAGGCGCCCGCGGGCCAGCACGGCCCTGACGGGTCACGGTGAAAGTTTCATACTCATCAGGCCGTGAACCCGGCAGCTGAATCCGACTCAAACGGCAGAATCACGGCGTCACGCCGCCCGTCGTAGGGATGAGCGGGCTTATCCAGTCAGAGCGGTGATGTCGGGGACCAGGGCGCCGGCCTTCGCGCGGACGTCGTCGAGCGAAGCGGCCTCGGAGAGCACGGCCCGCAGGACGAAGTCGGCCACGTCCAGGGCCCGGGCCGTCGGTGCGGCGGAGGGGGCGGCGCCGCGCTCGCGCACCACCTCCAGCAGGAGGCCGGTGATCGCGTGCTGGACGAAGCCGGTGTCGAAGGCGACCAGTTCGCCGTCGTGGATGCCCGCCTCGATGAGTTCGCGGGTCAGGTCGTGGATCTCGGCCCGCCGCCGCGCCTGTTCGGACAGCTCCGGGGCACGCAGCACGTCGTCGTTGTTCAGGCCCCGGACGTCGTAGGGCAGCGACAGGATCGCGGCGACGTCCACCTGGAGATAGGCGTGCAGCCGGGCCGCCACCGGGCCGGGCAGGTCGAGGGCGGCGCGGATGCGGGCCCGCGCGGGGACCAGGTCGGCGTCGAGCAGCGCGGCCAGGATGAGGTGCTCAGTCGCGAAGTGACTGTAGATCGACGGCTGGCGCATGCCGACCTTGTCGGCGATGTCGCGGGTGGACGTGCCGTGGTAACCGCGCTCGGCGAACAGCCGCGAGGCCATGTGAGTATCATGGCGGTCCTCCGGAGCCCCGCCGGTCCCTGGACGAGATCATCGAGCGGGTCCGGGACAGGCTGCGCGACCGCCCGGTCTACGTCTCGCTCGACATCGACGTCCTGGACCCGGCGTTCGCGCCCGGCACCGGCACGCCGGAGGCGGGCGGCATGAGCAGCAGGGAACTCCTGGAGGTCCTGCGCGGCCTCGACGGCCTCCACGTGGTGGGAGCCGACCTGGTCGAGGTCAGCCCCGCCTACGATCACGCGGAACTCACCGGCATCGCCGCCGCGCACGCCCTCTACGAGCTGATCAGCACAGGTCCTTCATGACCGCGTCGGCCGCGCGCCGCCCCGACACCAGCGCCCCCTGGATCGACCCCGTGTCCCGGTGGTCGCCGCAGACGTAGAGCCCCTCCCCCAGGCGGACGCGGCGGCGCAGGGGCATGGGCGGCGGCATCGACGGCAGCGCCTCGGCGATCGGGTAGGTGGCGAGGTGCCGCCACTTCCGGACCTCCGGACCGTAGATCTCCTCCAGGCGGTCGCGCACGCCCGGCTCGTCGTCGTCACCGGCCGCGCCCAGCACCGACGTGGAGATCAGCGCCTCGTCGGTGGCGCTGTACTCCGGCGCGGCGTCGGTCATGACCAGCGTGTCGGCGATGACGCCGTCTCCGTCGATCACCTGGGTGGCCTCTCCGAGCGGAGACCGGGGCGCGGCGTGGTAGAAGGTGGTCACGGCCCGCATGGCGGGGGCGCGCAGGTCGGGCAGCAAGGCAGCGGCGGCGCTCGGGTCGGCGGCCACCACCACAGCGGCGGCGGGCAGCTCGGCGCCGTCGTCCAGGACCACCCCCGTGCCGGCGGCCTCCCGCACCCGGCGGCGCAGCCGCACGGCCTCCGGGGGCAGCCGGCTCGCCAGCTGCGCCGGGACCTCGCCCATGCCCAGCGCCGGCACGCCGATGGTGCCGCGCGCGAACGACCGCCAGATCAGGTGGAAGACCCTGCTGGAGGTCTCCAGCTCCCGTTCCAGCAGCACGCCGGCCAGGAACGGCCGGATCAGCCGCTCGACCATGACCGGTGACATGCCCCAGTGGCGGAGCTCGTCGAGGACGGTGCGCTCGGCGCCCGCCCGCAACATCCCGGCGGGAAAGGCCAGGTCGCGGGCGGTCATGGCGGCCAGGACCGCCTTGTCGACCGGGGTGCCGAGATGGGCGGTCAGGCCGCTCAGGGCGTGCCGGGGATGTTTCCACGGCAGCATGACCCTCTCCTTGCCGCCGTCCGTCCGGAAGACCAGCATGCCGGAGTTGAAGGCGCGCAGCCGCAGCGCCTCGACGTCCAGCAGGCGGGGCACCTCGGGATATCCGGTGTTCAGCACCTGGAAGCCGCGGTCGAGCCGGAACCCGTCGACCACGTCGGTGCGCATCCGGCCGCCCACCCCGTCGGAGGCCTCCAGCACCGTGACGGGCACGCCCGACCGGCGCAGCCGCACCGCGCAGGCCAGCCCCGCCAGCCCCGCGCCGATCACGATCACCGGTTGCCGGCTCATGAGCTGGTCCTACCCGGGCGGTCGCCGGTAATCCGGTTTGATGTGGCATTGGTCCCGTTTCTGCGGCCTTTTGAACCAACGGACTCGCGTGCTTTATCCGCCGGTCGGGAACTTTGCCTAATCGCGGGAAGTTTTGGCTGGTCATCGGGGTTCCTTGGCCATAGAGGCGACAGCCCGGCGAAAGGAGGCTCCATGGGCAGGCAGCGACCGTCGTTCCGCACCCGAAGAACAATCGCCACCGGCGTCCTCATGGTGCTCATGTGCCTGGGGCTGAGTCTTCTCTTCCTCATGTACGTCGGCGGCAAGGAAGGCGACAAGGCGCTGCAGCAGGGCCTGTCGGCCTGGAACAACGTCGAGCCCCTGATCCCCCAGGGGCGGTTGCCGTCCGTGCTGCCCCACGCCGAGGACGAGGTGGTCCAGGTCGTGGACGCCCACGACAAGGTGGTCGCCTCGAGCAGTCAGCTGGCCGGCCAACCGGCGATGGCCACCTTCCACTCCACCGGCGACAAACTCAGCACCACCCGGGTCCTGTGCCCGCCCGCCGGGCTGGAGGGCTGCCGGACCGTGACGTCGATCAACGTCTACCAGCCGGACGGGATCTGGTCGATCTACGTGGCGACCCCCACGGTCCCCTGGTACGGCAACACCACCGCCGTGCTCCTGGCGATCGGCACGTCCCTGCTGGTGACGACGGCGGTCACCGCCTGGGTGTTCCGCGACATCACCAAGGCCGTGAAGCCGGTCGCCGCGATCCAGCGGCAACTGGCCGACATCACCGCCGCCCAGCTCGAACGCCGGGTCCCGGTGCCCGGCACGTACGACACCTACGAAGAGGTCACGGTCCTGGCCGAGACCGTCAACGGCACCCTCGACCGCCTTGAGGGCGCCTACGAACGCCTGCGCCGCTTCACCTCCGACGCCTCCCACGACCTGCGCAGCCCGATCACCGCCATGCGCCTGCAACTGGACGAGGCGCTGACCTACCCCGACGACGCCGACTGGCCGACGGTCGCCACCACCGTGCTGACGGGCGTCGACCGGCTCCACGCCATCGTGACCGACCTGCTGGCCCTGGCCCGGCTGGACGCGGGCGCGCCCCTCAGCGGCGAGCCGACCGACCTGGGCCGCCTGGCCGGGGACGAGCTCGACCAGCGCCCTCACCGCACGAAGATCGTCAGGCGCCTCCAGCCTGGCGTCTGCGTCGACTGCGACCGGCTGCGCATCTCCCGGGTCCTGGTCAACCTGCTCGACAACGCCGAACGGCACGCGGCGTCCCAGATCACCGTCACCGTCCGCGCCGAGGAGGGGACCGCCGTCCTGGAGGTCCTGGACGACGGCGCGGGCATCGCCGTCGAAGACCGCGAGCGCGTCTTCGAACGGTTCACCCGCCTGGAGGCGGGGCGGGACCGCGACGCCGGGGGCACCGGCCTGGGGCTGGCCATCGCCAGGGAGATCGCCAACGCGCACGGCGGCACCCTGGCCGTGGAGGACAGCGACCGGGGCGCGCGGTTCGTGCTCCGGCTCCCCCACCGCGAGAGCACCTCGTCGGTCGCCCCCGCCCGGCCCCGCCAGGCCGCCGACGACACGGCCGACCGTCCTCCCGGAAGGCCGACTCTGGTCGGCCGCCTGGGCCGCGCGACGGCGATCGTCATCCGGGACCCGCGCCGGGCGATGGCCGGCGGGACGAGCCCGGGACGGCGCGGGGCCAGGAACTAGTCCCGCTTCCCCACCAGGGCGGGCAGGGACAGGACGAGCCGGGCCCCGCGGTCGCTGTCCTCGGCGGTCAGAGTGCCGCCGTGGGCCTGGGCGAGCTGCCGGGCGATGGAGAGCCCGAGGCCGGTGCCGCCGGGGTCCTTGACACGGGAGGCCTCCAGGCGGGTGAAGCGCTGGAAGACGGCCTCCCGCTGGTCGGGGGCGATGCCCTCGCCGTCGTCCCCGACCTCCAGCACCACCTGGCCGTCTTTCCGCGTCAACGAGACGGTGATCTGGGACACCGCGTGCCGTTCGGCGTTGTCGAGCAGGTTGTTCAGCAGCCGGGTCAGCTCGATCCGCGAGCCCTCCACCATCACGCCGGGCGCGAGGCACTGGCGCAGCTCGGTCCTGGTCCGGCGGTGCTTCAGTTCGCCGCTCACCAGCTCGGTCAGGTCGATCGGCGCCTTGCGGCAGCAGACTCCGGCGTCCAGGCGGGCCACCTGCAGCAGGTCGTCGACCAACGCCTGCATGCGGTCGACGCTGTCGAGCAGGGCCTCGCCGGTCCGGGGCCAGTCGGCGTCCTCCGGGTCCATCATGGCCTCTTCCAGCCGGGTCCGGATGGCGGTCAGCGGGCTGCGCAGGTCGTGGGAGGCGTCGGAGGCGAAGCGGAGCTGCTTCTCCACCGCCCTCTCGGTGCGGTCGAGGGTCCGGTTCGCGGTCTCGGCCAGGTCCCGCAGCTCGTCGTGGTACTTCGGCACCGGCACCCGGTGCCGAAGGTCGCTGGAGGTGATCCGGCGGAGGGTGCCGGTGATGCCGCCCACCGGCTGCAGGGTCTTGCCCACGATCCGGTAGCTGCCGACCCCGGCCGCGCCGACCATCAGGACCCAGGTGACGGTGAGCGGGACGATCAGCTGGGGGCTGACGTACCAGGGAAGGGCGGGGACCGCCACGTTGAGCCGCCAGACCCCGTCGTCCCGGTGGACCGGGTAGGCGAGCACGATCATGCACCCGCCGGGGAACACCTGCGCGTCGCAGGTGGTGGTGGTCGCGTAGGTGCCGGGCTCCGGCCGCAGGCCCGTCATCGGCGGGCTGTCGGCCATCTCGGGGGTGGCCGCCACCATGGTCCCGGTGGGGTCGAACACCTGGACCACCTGCCCGGGATTGCTCTCGCTCAGGTCGGGGACGTTCTGGCGGAGCTGGGCGCCGATGTTCATGGCGTTGGCGAAGAGCTGTTCGGTCCGCTGGTCGATGGCCGTCTGCCGGACCATCACCACGATGAACACGGCCATGGCCGTGCACAACAAGGCCATGACGGCGGCCGCCACCACGGCCAGGCGGAAGCGGATCGAGCTGCGATGCCACCAGCTCATGTGGTTGGTCCTTACCGATTTATGGGCCGGAAAACGGACATTTAGGCATGAAATATCACCTCTGGAGTACTCCCATACGAGCGGTCCAGGTTTGACCTGTAGTGCGCTACAGGTGGCACTGTGGACGCATGAGCGAGGTTCTGCTTCCCGAGGTCACCGTGGAGGTGCCGCCCGAGGGCCTGTCGATCACCGAGGTGTCCCGGTTGACCGGGGTCGGGGTCGAGGCCCTGCGCTACTACGAGCGCGAAGGGCTGCTCCTGGACCCCACGCCGCGTGACAGCGGGGGCCGCAGGCGCTACCACGAGGGCGACCTGGCCTGGATCTGCGGCCTGGTCATGCTCCGCGAGACCGGCATGTCGATCGCCGACATGCGGCGCATGGCCGACCTGTGCCGCCGCGACGGCACCGAGAAGGAGCGCCTGGAGCTGCTGACCCGGCACCGGGAACGCGTGCTCGCCGAGGTCCGGCGCACCCAGCGCCACCTGCGCGCCATCGAAGCGAAGATCACCAGATACGAGGCATCCAGCACATGAACGACGTCAGTCTCGGAGCACTCCGCGTCTCCCCCCAGGGCCTCGGCGCCATGGGCATGAGCGCCTTCTACGGCACCCGCGACGAGGCCGAGGCCATCGCCACCCTCAACCGGGCCGTCGACCTCGGGGTCACCCACATCGACACCGCCGAGGCCTACGGCCCCTACGAGAACGAGAAGCTGATCGCCAAGGCGCTGGGGGCGCGCCGCGACGAGATCACCATCGCCACCAAGTTCGCCCTCGACTTCGAGAACGGCGCGGTGATGGACGGCAGCCCCGCCCACGTGCGCCGCGCGGTGGAACGTTCCCTCCGCCACCTGGAAGTCGACGTGATCGACCTCTACTACCTGCACCGGGTCGACCCCGACGTGCCCATCGAGGAGACCGTCGGCGCGATGGCCGAACTGGTCACCGCCGGGAAGGTGCGCCACCTGGGCCTGTCGGAGGCCGCTCCGGCCACCATCCGCCGCGCCCACGCGACCCACCCCATCGCGGCGGTGCAGTCGGAGTTGTCGCTGTTCGTCCCCGACCTGCTCCACAACGGCGTGAAGGACGTGACCGACGAGCTGGGCATCGGCCTGGTCGCCTTCTCCCCCATCGGCCGGGGCCTGCTGGGCGGCGGGATCCGCAAGGTGGACGACCTGGACGCCGACGACGCCCGCCGCACCCTCCCCTGGTTCACCCCGGAGAACATCGCCGCCAACCAGCACCTGGTCGACCGCGTCACCGCCGTGGCGGCCGGACGGGGCGCGACCCCAGCGCAGATCTCGCTGGCCTGGGTCGCCGCCCAGGGCGCGGTCGCCATCCCCGGCACCAAGCGGCGTCGTTACCTGGAGGAGAACGCGGCGGCGATGGACATCACGCTCACCACCGCCGAACTGAAGGCCCTGGACGAGGCCGTCCCGGCCGGAGCGGTCACGGGCGCCCGCGACACCCCCGCCGGCCTGGCCAGGAACCACCTGTAGGCCTGAGACGGCGCCGCGTGCGGCTGCGGTCCGGTCTAGAGCCGGTTGATGCGGCGGCCGGTCACTTGTTGCGGAGTGAGGCGCACGTAGTGGTCACGATCGTCTCCGGCCCAGGAGTCGACGTCCGCCGACGTCGCCCGCAGTTCGGTTTCCGTGACGTGGTGAGCGGGCCCCTGGATGAGCACGCTCCATCCGTCGCGCATTTCCTCGTCTATGTGGTCGACTTGAAAGGCGATTTTTACTTCCAGGTCGTCGATTCCGGATTGCAGACTCTCGTCCATGGTCCCGCCTTTGCGGATTCGGAACACGACCCGGCCGTCGACCAATTTGTAATTCACCGGGAATACGGTCGGCCCGGCCACTCCGCCGAAGGCCACCCGGCCGACCCCACCAGGGCCGACGAGCTGGAGACACTCTTCTTCCGTCAGCTCTTCGAGCGCGTTCGCACCGGTATCACGCCTCGTATTCAACGCGATCCCCCTTTTTCCGGATGACGACGGTCTGCCAGGAAGAAAGAAACCAGCTCACATTCTACCGTCGGCCCCATTCTCGAAAGGGGGCGGTCCTGTGTCGATCAGGGTCGGACAGGTGATGGCCCGCAACGCGGTCGCGACATCACCGAGGTGACGGTCCTCGCCGACGACGACAGGCCGGTGGGTGTGGTCCGCCGGGAGTCGCGCGGCGGCGAACAACCCCAGGTCATCCTGCGCCTGGGTATCCGATCGGCACGAGCCCGGCCGTCCGGCATCCCCTGGTCGAGGTCCTCACCTAGGCTGTCACACTGACAGTCATGATCCAGATGCCGACGGTCATCGCCGACCTGCGGAACTACCGGCGCGAATGGGTGCGCGGCGACGTGCTCGCCGGGCTCACGGTGGCGGGTTATCTGGTGCCCCAGGTCATGGCGTACGCGACCGTGGCCGGGCTGCCGCCGGTGACCGGCCTGTGGGCGGCGCTCCCGGCGCTGGCGCTCTACCCGTTCCTGGGCTCCTCCCGCCAGTTGTCCATCGGGCCCGAGTCGTCGACCGCGCTGATGACCGCCGTGACGATCGGCCCGCTCGCGGCCGGGGATCCCGCCCGGTACGCCCAGCTCGCCGCCGTCCTGGCCATCCTGGTGGGCGCGCTCGCCCTGGGCTGCCGGTTGGTGCGGATGGGGTTCGTCGCCGATCTGCTCTCCCGGCCCGTTCTGGTCGGCTATCTGACCGGCCTTGGCCTGATCATGATCATCGGCCAGGTGGAGCGGATCACCGGCGTGCCCGTCTCGGGCGACACCTTCGCCGAAGAGGTGGTGTCCTTCGCCGCCGGCATGGCGGCGATCGACTGGTGGACGCTGCTGTTCGCGGCGGTCGTGCTGGGTTTCCTCTTCCTGCTCGACCGGCTGCTGCCCGCCTTCCCCGGCCCCCTGCTGGCGGTGCTGCTGGCCACCGGCGCCGTCGCGGTGTTCGGCCTGGACCGGGCCGGGATCGAGGTGATCGGCCCGATCCCCACCGGCCTGCCGGCGCCCGCGCTGCCGGAGCCGTCCGGGTGGAGCGGGCTCGTCCTGCCCGCGGCCGGAGTGCTGCTGGTCGGCTTCAGCGACAACGTGCTCACCGGCCGTTCGTTCGCGGCCCGCGAGAACCAGCGGATCGACGCCGATCGGGAACTGCTCGCGCTCGGGTTCGCCAACATCGGCGCCGGGCTGCTGCGCGGCTTCCCCGTCAGCAGCAGCGGCAGCCGCACCGCCCTCGCCGTGACCGCGGGCGCCCGCACGCAGGTCTACACCCTGGTGACGCTGGCCGCCGTCTTCGTCGTACTGGTCGTCGCGGGGCCGTTGCTGGCCGGATTCCCGGCGGCGGCCCTCGGCGCGATCGTCGTGTTCGCCGCGACCCGCCTGATCGACGTCGGCCAGTTCCGCCGCCTGCTGAGCTTCCGCCGCAGCGAGCTGGTCCTCGCCGTGGCCACCTGCCTGAGCGTGCTGCTCCTCGACATCCTGTACGGGGTGCTGCTCGCCGTCGCCCTGTCGGTCGCCGAGATGCTGGCCCGGGTGGCCCGCCCGCACGACGCCGTCCTGGGCGTGGTCCCCGGCCTGGCCGGCATGCACGACGTCGACGACTACCCGCAGGCCCGCACCGTCCCCGGCCTGGTGATCTACCGGTACGACTCGCCGCTGTTCTTCGCCAACGCCGAGAACTTCCGCCGCCGCGCCCTGGCCTCGGTCGACGACCACGACGGGCCGGTCCGCTGGTTCGTGCTCAACGTCGAGGCCAACGTCGAGGTCGACATCACCGCCCTGGACGCCGTCGAGACGCTGCGCGCCGAACTCGCCGGACGCGGGATCGTCTTCGGCCTCGCCCGGGTCAAACAGGACCTCCGCGACTCCCTGGACGCCTACGGCCTGACCACGTCGATCGGCGAAGACCACCTGTTCCCCACACTGCCCACCGCCGTGGCGGCCTACGAGAGATGGTGCGCACGACGACCGCCAGGAAGGCCGTCAGCGTGAAGGCCACGGCGATCGGCCAGACGCCGACCGTGCCGAGCCAGGCGGTGACCTGGCCCTGGACCTCGGTGACCGCGCCGACGACCGGGTCGGCGGCCGTCCCGCCCGCGTTCACGCGCAGCTCGTACCAGCCGTAATAGGCGACGTACAGGCCCGCGAGCAGCAGGAGGACCCCGCTCGCCCGCGAGACGTGGGGCAGGATCGCGCGGGTCCTGCGGACGGCCGCTTCCCGGGCGAGGGCGACCAGCAGCGCCAGCAGCCCGACGACCAGTCCCATGCCGACGCCGTAGGCGATATACGCCATCAGCCCGCCCACCACGTCACCCGCGCCCGACACCAACCCGGTGACGGCCAGGAACGGCGCGACGGTGCACGACAACGAGGCGACCGCGTAGGAGGCGCCGTACCCGTACAGCGCCAGGAACGAGCCGGACGGACCGCCCACGTTGAGCCGCGGGATCGGCAACGACAACTCCCGGCCGGACGCCAGCCAGCCGCCCAGGACGACCAGCACCCCGCCGGTCACGACGGTGACCCACGGCAGATGCCCCTGGATCGGCGCGGTCGCCACACTGATCACGAAACCGAAGACGCCGAAGACGGTGACGAACCCAGCCGTCATCGCGGCCGACAACCGCAGCGCCCGCACCGTCCCGCCCGGCCCGGACACCAGCAGGGCGAGGAAGGAGGGCAGCATGGCGAAGCCGCACGGGTTGAACGCCGCCACCAGCCCGGCGGCCAGCGCGAGAGCGACGCCGTCCATCTACAGGGCGTGCTCGTCGACGAGGGCGGACAACTCCGCCTCGTCCAGCGGGCCGACCGCGGAGTGGGCGCCGCCCTGGGCGTTCAGGATCAGATAGGACGACTGCGAGGTGACCTCGAAGTTCCGGTACAGCGCGCCCGTGCGGTCGTCGAGGTGGACGATGCCCGAGGTCCCGGTGCGGGCGACGAACCTCTCCATCGCCGCCTTGTCGTCGTCGAGACCGGCCACGCCCACGAAGGCGACCCTGCCTCCGTACTTCTGCGCGGCCTTGGCGACCGCCGGCCCTTCGGCCTGGCATTTGGGACACCACGGCGCCCAGAACCACAACACCGCCGGCTTGCCCGCCAGGCTCCTGCCGTCGAACGCCGTCCCGTCGAGCCCGGTCGCCGTGAAGCCGAGCAGCGCCTCGGCGGAGGCCGACGGCGCCGAGGCGACCGGATCACCGGCGGGGCCTCCGCAGGCCGTCAGGACGAGCGCCGCCGCCGTGAGTAACGAAGTGAGCGACTTCATGACCGTCACCGTAGATCGTCTCGACGAGCGGCGACCCTTACAAGTCGATGACGTCGTCGTGGTGGGCAGGTTCCCGATCGTCTTTCAGGTGAGGCGTCGTTACGAAGGAGACCGAAGGTGAAGTACGTCCTGATGTTCGTGGAGACCGAGGAGTTCGCCGAGGAACTGGAGGCGATGGGCGATCTGGAGCGCGAGGACGCCTACGCGGCGGTCGGCCGCTGGTTCGCCGAACACGCCGGCAAGATCACCCACCACACGTATCTGGCTCCGGCGCACACCGCGACCACCATGCGGCTGCGGCGGGGCGAGGAGCCCGTGGTGACCGACGGGCCGTTCGTGGAGGGGAAGGAGGTGGTGACCGGGTTCGCGGAGATCGAGGTGGCCGATCTCGACGAGGCGTTGAAGACGGCCAGGTCATGGCCCGCGTGCCCGATCGTGGAGATCCGTCCCGTCTCATGACCGGTTCCGGTTCCGAGCGGGTGAGTCGGGAGGCGCTGGCCCGGGTGGTGCGTGACCACGCGGGCCGGCTCGCCGCCTCGCTCGTCTCGCTGCTCGGCGACTTCTCGGCGGCCGAGGATCTCGTCCAGGACGCGGTCGAGATCGCACTGCGGCGCTGGCCGGCCGAGGGGGTGCCCGACCGCCCGGACGCGTGGTTGTTCACCGTCGCCCGCAGGCGCGGGCTCGACGCGCTGCGCCGGGAGGGCAACTACCGCGCCAAGCTCGCGCAGCTCACGGGGGGCGAGCCGGGCGTGAAGGACGATCGGCTGCGGCTGGTCTTCACCTGCTGCCATCCCGCGTTGTCTCTGGAGGCCCGGATCGCGCTGACGCTCCGGGTGGTGTGCGGGCTGAGCACCGCGCAGATCGCGGCGGCGTTCCTCGTCCCGGAGACGACCGTGGCCCAGCGGCTGACGCGTGCCAAACGGAAGATCAGCGAAGCGGGCATCCCCTACCGGATCCCCGCCGACGACGAGCTGCCCGAACGGCTCCAAGGCGTGCTCGCGGTCATCTACCTGCTGTTCAACGAGGGCTATCTGTCCAGCGGCGGGGCCCGGGCGCACGCCCGCGACCTGGTCGACGACGCCGAGTGGCTGGCGAGCCTGCTGGCCGGGCTCATGCCGGCCGAACCCGAGGTGGCCGGGCTGCTGGCGCTGATCCGGCTGCACCGCGCCCGGGGCGCCGCCCGGTTCGACGACCGGGAGCAGCTCGTCCTGCTGGCCGACCAGGATCGCGGCCGGTGGGACCACGAGGCGATCGGCGCGGCGACGGCCTCGCTGGTGCGCTCCGCGCGCGCCCACCGGCGGCCGGGTCCCTACCAGCTCCAGGCGGCGATCGCGGCCTGCCATGCCGAGGCCGAGAGCTTCGAGAGCACCGACTGGCCGCAGATCGTCGTCCTGTACGACATGCTGCTGCACCTGGCGCCCTCGCCGGTCACCCGTCTGCACCGGGCCGTCGCGCTCCGGTACGCCGTCGGCCCGGAGGCGGCGCTGGAGGAACTGGAACACCTCGACCGGGCGCTGGAGAACCATCCGCTGCTCCACGCCACCCGGGCCGACCTCCTGCGCGTGCTGGGCCGGAACGCGGAGGCCCGGGAGTGTGACGAGCGGGCGCTGGAGCTGACCGCCAACCCCGCCCAGCAGGCGCTGCTGGAAAGACGGCTGGCTGGGCACTGACGTCCGCGGCCGGGTGAAAGGTTCATGGCTGACCTGGGGGTTCGCCGGGCCGGGTTGCCGGGGGCGGGCCTCGTGAGGTGACGATCGGGGGTCGGTCGTCGCGTCCTGGGGGTGCCATGAGGCTCCTGCGCGTGCTTGTCGGGATTGTGCTCGTGTTCGTCGTCCTCCCCGGGGTGGCCTGGGCCGCTCCGGGATGTGTGGTGACGTACGGCGCGGATTCGTGGCCGGGCGGGTTCACCGCGGCGGTCACCATCAAGAACACCGGGGATCGGGTCGACGGCTGGACGTTGCGGTTCGACTTCACCGCCGGGCAGACGGTCACCCATGGCTGGTCGGCGCGGTGGAGCCAGTCCGGCGCCCGGGTCCAGGCGGTGAACGAGCCGTACAACCGGGTGCTCGCGCCGGGCGCGACGGTGACCATCGGCTTCAACGGCCGCTGGACCGGCGGCAACCCCTCCCCCGCCGGCTTCACCCTGAACGGCACCACCTGCGGCGGCCAGCCCTCCCCGAGCCCGTCGCCGTCCCCGTCCCCGTCGCCTTCGCCGTCGCCCGAGCGGGTCGACAACCCCTACCTCGGGGCACGGGGATACCTGAACCCCGAATACGTCGCGCACGTCAACGCCGCCGCCACCGCCGCGGGCGGCGAGGTCGGGACCGCGATGCGGAAGGTCGCGTTCCAGCCGACCGGCCTGTGGCTGGACTCCGTGGCGGCGATCGGGTCCATCCGGGGCGGCATGGGGCTGCGGCAGCATCTGGAACGGGCCCTCGTGCAGGCGTCGTCGCAGGGGAACTCCGATCCCGTCGTGGTGACGCTCGTGCTGAACGACCTGCCGGGCAAGGACTGCTCGTCGTGGTATTCCACGACGGAGTTCCCCGTGACGGCCGAGGGGGTGGCGGCGTACCGGAACCAGTTCGTGGAGCCCATCGCGGCGATCCTGGCCGACCCCCGCTACGCCCGGCTCAGGATCGTCACCCTCGTCGAGCCCGAGACGCTGGGCAGCATGGTCTCCTGGCCCCAGGATCCTCCGTGCGTGGAAGCGCGCACGTCAGGGGTGTACGTCCAGGGACTCAGGCACGCCGTCGCGGCCCTCGGAGCGGTTCCCAACGTCTACGTCTACCTCGACGCGGCCCGGTCCTCGGTCGCCGGCTGGACCGAGGTCTCCGGGTCGTTGGTCGACGTGCTGGCGGAGGTCGTCGAAGGCACGCCCGGCGTGCACGGGTTCGTCACCAACGTCGCCAACTACGTCCCGGTGGAGGAGGTGTTCCTCCCGGACGCCGCCAAGATCCACTACGGCTCGCCGCTGTACCTGAGCCGGTGGATCGACTGGAACCCCTACATCGACGAGGACGACTACACCCGGTTCCTGCGCGCCGCCCTCATCGAGGCCGGGTTCCCCGAGGACATCGGCATGCTGATCGACACCTCGCGCAACGGCTGGGGCGGGCCCGCCAGGCCCACCGCCGTCAGCGTCTCCACCGACGTCAACACCTACGTCGACCAGTCGAGGCTCGACCGGCGCGTCAACCGCTACAACTGGTGCAACCAGCTCAACGCGGGCATCGGCGAACGTCCCGCCGCCGCCCCGAGGTCGGGGGTCGACGCCTACATCTGGGCCCGGCCGCCGGGCGAGTCGGACGGCGCGAGCGACGGCCCCAACCGCTGGTGCGATCCCACCTTCGCTCCTCCGATGGGGTCGTACCGGCCGTCGGGCGCGACACCGGGCGCGCCGGGCTACGGGGTCTTCTGGCCGTCCTACTTCGCGACCCTCGTCCAGAACGCCTATCCGCCGCTCTGACGGGCGACGGCCATCACGAAGCCGCTGCGCGGCAGGGTCGGGATGCGGCGCAGCGGGATGCGCAGGTCCTGCGGCGGCACGGAGTAACGCAGCCGCGCCAGCCGGACGGCCAACTCGCGGAGCAGGCCGACGGTGACCGCCTCGCCGGGGCAGCGGTGGCCGGTGTGGGGGTCGCCGCCTCCCTGGGGGATCAGGTCGTCGCGGCCGACGCCGGCGTCGAGGAAACGCTCGGGGCGGAAGGAGTAGGGGCGCTTCCAGCGGGCCTCGTCGTGATGCTGGCCGTACACGTCCAGGAGGATCATCGTGCCCTCGGGGACGGGCTCTCCGCGCCAGGTCAGGTCCTGGACGGCCCGGCCGCCCACATAGGGCGCGAACGGATAGAAACGCCGCACCTCCTGCGCGAACGCCTCGGCGAACGCGGGGTCGCCGTCGCGGAGCCGGGGCCGGTGCTCCGGCCACCGGTGCAGCGCATGGGCGGCGAAGGTGACGTACCAGGCGACCGCGACGGTCGGGCGGATGACGTTGAGCATCTCGACCGCGGCGAGCCTGGGGTTCAGGGGCTCGCCGTCGGCGTCGCGGTGGCGGGTGACGTGCCGGGCCAGCAGCCCGGCCGACGCGCCGTCGTCGTGGGCGAGGAGGTCGGCCAGCCAGGCCTCCCGGCGCAGCCGCGCCCGGCGGCCCCGCCAGTGGCGGGCGCCGGCCGAGCCGAACCCGTCGACCAGGGCGACCATGTCGGCCGCGAGGGCGTCGAGGTCGTCCACGGGCACTCCGGCCCATCGGCACACGCCCGCGGTGATGGCGCGGCTCGCCTCGTCGAACAGCACGACCCTCGGCCGGGACGGCCAGCCGGCGGCTCGTCGTCCCAGCTCTCGCCCACCTCCCGCACCAGGTCGGCGACGTGGCCGGGATCGGCCAGCAGCGCCAGGAACATCGCCTTGCGGGCGCGGTGGGCGGCACCGTCGAGGCCGTGCACGGTGCCCTTGCCGGTCAGCGTGGCCCGGATCGGCTCCGGGAGGGCGCCGGCCCGCGTGACGTGGCGTTCGTCGTAGAAGAACCGGGCGGCCTCCGGGCCGCGCAGGGCGACGGCGGGCCGCCCCATCACCCGGGTGCGGGCCGGCGCGCCGTCCGCGCGGCGGAGCAGGCCCGGCAGCCAGGCGTAGCCCCCGGCCAGCATGTCGAGCGTGTGGTCCACGAGGGGAAAGCGTCGAATCGGCATCCGTCACGCCTGCCCGCCGGCCCGTCGCCGAAACGAGCGGTCAGCGGGGCCGGGTGTCGTACGCCGTCTGGCTGCGTTCGATGTCGGGGTTGTGCTCCACCGCCCACTCGGCGAGGGTGATCGCCGGGACGATGAGGGTCTGGCCCATCGGCGTGAGCTCATACTCCACGCGGGGCGGCACCTCGGCGTGGGCCGTGCGGGAGATGAGCCCGTCGCGTTCCAGGTGGCGCAGGCTCAGCGACAACATGCGCTGCGAGATGCCGGGGATGTGCTGCTGGAGCTCGGTGAAGCGCATCCGGCTCCCGTGGAGGGTCGCGATGATCAGCAGGGTCCACTTGTTGCCGATGCGGTCGAGGATGGCGCGGACCGTCCTGCCGGAGTCTCCCCTGATCAGACAGGTCTTCTCGTTCTGTGACACGGCCACTCCCGTCACCCACGCACACTGATGTTCCTTTTGTACGGCATTCGGCGGTCCCCCATCATGGGCGGGCGCAACCATTGGGAGGAACGCCGTGACCGTCGCCTATTGGATCATCGCCGGACTGCTGGGCCTGTTCTACCTCTACGCCGGCGGCAAGAAGATCGTCCAGAGTAAGGAGCGGCTCCGGCCCATGATGGGCTGGGTCGACACCGTCCCGATGCCGATGGTCCGGCTGATCGGCGTCCTGGAGGTGCTGGGGGCGGCCGGGCTGGTGCTCCCGCCGCTCACCGGGATCCTGCCCGGCCTGGCGCTGGCCGCCGCCATCGGGTTCGCGGTGCTCCAGGTGCTGGCCACGGGGCTGCACCTGTCACGCGGCGAGGTCAGGGAGACCGGGCTGAACGTCACCCTGATCGTGCTGGCGGCGGCCGAGAGCTGGCTCGCGACGATCTGGTTGTGACCGGCTCATCCGAGCCGGGCCCGCCACGGGCCGGGCAGGTCCAGCCGTTGCCAGTCGTCGGTGTAGGCGGGAGGTTCGACACCCCGGTGGGTCATGATGACGTCGTAGCCGCGGTCCCGGAATCCCCGGACGCGCGCGGGCATGGTGGCGTCGAACCGCTGGGCGATGGCTTGGGACTCGCAGCCCAGCAGGTAGCCGAGCTGGGCGCCGCCCTGACCGTAGATCACGCACGGCCCGTCGATCCGGGGCCTGAGCTGCTCGGCGGCGGCGTTCATGACGTCGCGGTCGGCGCGGATGCCCGACGACATGGCGACGGCCACGGCGCCCTGGAGGATCAGGTGGGCCGCCACCCCGACCAGCGCCGGTCTGGGCGAGCTCAGGACGGCGGTCGCGACGGGAAGGGCGAGCAGGGCATATGCCGGAAGCAGGAAGCGCGGGGCGGCGTAGTCGACGTAGAAGAAGTACGGCAGGGCCATCGCCACGGCCGTCGCCGTCGCCAGCGCGAGCGGGCGGAACCACGGGGTGCGCCGGGCCGTCCACAGGCCCGCGCCCGCGGCCAGCGGGATCGCGATCCACCAGATCAGCAGGGCGGGCGGCACGCCGCCGCACTCGACCCCGAAGCGGCACAACGCCGGGCCGTCGAGGGCGCGGGCGTGCTCGCCCAGGGTGCTGGTCAGCCCGGTGTCGTTGTGCTCCCCGGCCGCCCCGAGTCGTTCGGCGACCCCGCCGAACCGGGTGACGGCCTCGGCCGCCCACTGGCCCCAGCCGATCGCCAGCCCGGCGGCCAGCGCCGCCACGTCGCGGAGACTCCGCCGCCACAGGGCGTAGGCGGCCAGCGGCACCGCCAGCACCAGCGCGTCGGTCGGCCGCATGAGCGACACGAGCACCATGGAGGCGCCCAGGCCCAGCGGGTTGCCGATCAGCAGGAAGCCGGTGGCGGCGACCGCGCCCAGCGCGACGTAGAGGTTGGGCATCGCCTGGTTGCCGTAGAAGACCGACAACCAGCATCCGGCCAGCAGCAGGGCGGCCAGCGGCACGACCCGGTGGTTCCTGACCCGCAACCAGACGGCGAACGCGCCGAAGAGGGCGGCGGAGGAGACCACGGACAGCCAGAGCCGCAGGACGACCACCTCGTCGGTGATCGCCACGATGGGCGCGACGAGGAGCGACACCCCCTGGGCGCGCGGGGCGGAGTAGACGGCGGGCGGGGCGTGGGCGGCGTACTGGGAGGCGTAGACGGCCTCGTCCCAGCCGATGCCCATGCCGAGGGTGGGGATGAGGAGCTGCGCGGTGAAGTAGAGCAGCGCGACCCCCGCGAGCAGGACCGTGGGTGTGGTGGTGAGCTCTCGCCTGACGATGACCATGGCGGCTCCCCTGACCTTCCGCCAGGCGGGCACACCTGACCGGCGGGTCAGCCTTCCCTGCGCTCAGGCCGGGAAGAGGGGGCCAGCCGCTCGGCGCCGGGGTCGGGGTCGGGCGCGGCGGCCCGCATCGTCGCCCTGGCCCGCTGCAGGGCGCTGTTCACCGAGGCCACGGTGGCGTCGAGCAGGCCGGCGGTCTCCCTGGCCGTCCAGCACAGGACGTCGCGGTAGAGCCACACGCGCAGCGTGCCGCGCCGTTCGTCGTAACGGTCGTAGGCCCGCCAGGCCCGGACCAGCGTCTCCTGCGCCGCCGGCCGGTTCACCGCGGAACGGTGAGATTCACATGGCCGAGCCGGGTGACAGGGCGCGGACGAGACCAGGCGTGAGCGTGCCGTTGAGCTCCTCCAGGTCCCACTTCCCCTCCTGGTACGCGTGGTTGGTGATCCAGAACACCATCACGCCCTTGTCGGGGAACCGGGCGAACTGACCGTACGACCAGTCGTTGCCGCCGTCGTGTTCGACCACCCGGCCGAACTCGGTGCGCGGGAACACGCCCCAGCCGTAGCCGTAGTGCAGCTTCGCCTTCCGGTCGACGACCACTCGTGGGGCGAACATCTCCGCCTTGGCCCGGCGGGACAGGATCCGGTCCCCCTCCAGCGCCCGGTGCCAGCGGTACATGTCCCGGGCGGTGGAGAGCATGCCGCCGTTGCCCCTCAGGTACCAGTGGGGACCGTCCGCCGCCCAGGGATGCTCGGTGGGCCGTCCCCGCCTCGTGCCCTGCCGGTCGTACTCGATCGCGATCTGGTCCGCCTTCCAGCGGGGCAGCACGTATCCGGTGCTCGTCATGCCGGCGGGCGCGAACAGGTGCTGGGCCAGGAAACGTTCGTACGACATGCCCGACACGCGCTCGATTATGGCGGCCAGCAGGCTGTAGCCCACGTTGGAGTAGTGGAACTCGGCTCCCGGCGCCGACCGCAGCGGCGACGCCAGCGCGCGCCGTGTCATGGTGTCGCGGGAGACGGGGTCGTAGTCGTCGCCGACGTCGCCCAGCCCTGAGGTGTGCGTCAGCAGGTGGCGCACGGTGATCCGGCGTTTGTCGGCCGGCACCGCACCGAGGTGGACGGTGATCCGGTCGGTGGTGCGCAGCCTGCCCGTCATCTGCAGCTTCATGATCCCGGCCGCGGTGAACTGCTTGGTGATCGACATGACGTCGTAGGCCGTGTCGCAGCCGGCCGGCGTCCGGTTCTCCCGATCGGCCAGGCCGAACCCGGCGCAGTGGACGAGCTCGCCGTGGCGGGCCACCGCCACGGTGCCGCCGGGGCCGGGGGGAAGCGTGCGATCGAGGAACGCCTCGATCCGCGGATGGACCTGAGCGGTGGACAACAGGACGCCGGCCAGAGCGGCGTGGAACCAGGTGGAGATCATGTGATCGACGCTGGCCGCTCCCCCGGCCCGTGGGCAAGGAATGTGCCGTTCCGGCTTGTGCGGGTCTGTGCGGCTCCGTTGTACTGCCAGGTTATGACCATCAGCCCTCCCGACCCGGCCGCCGCACGCACCGAGGTCGAATTCGTGGACCTGCTGCGACGGCTCAAGGCCTGGTCCGGACGCAGTTACCGCGACATCCAGCACCACGCGCAGCGGGCCGGCCGCCATCTGCCGTACTCGACCGCGGCCGGGATGCTCAAGCGCGAGACGCTGCCCCGGCGCGAGACGGTCACGGCGTTCGTCCTCGGTTGCGGTCTCGACGAACAGACGGCCGCGGCGTGGGACGCGGCCCGCACACGACTGGACATGGGCCTGCCACCCGAGCCGGAACCGAGGCCGGTGCCCGTGCCGGTGCCGGGACACGCTCCGCGCCGCCGCCGGTGGGTGGCGGCGGTGGCCGCGGTGGCGGCCGTCCTGGTGTTCGCGGCCAACGTCCACCAGACCGAGGACGAGGTCGCCCTGCGGGATGTGCCGGCGCTCAACCGGTGAATCGCTCAGCGCGACAGGTACCGGAGTTGTCCCTCGTGTACGTCGCTCACCCACTCCCAGCCCGGCTTGGCCGACGGGCCGATCCGGGGGTCGTCGGGGACGTGCCCGTTCCGCAGGCCGTGCACGTACGCCCGGTCCAGGTCGATCCGGGCCCGCGCCTGGCCCGATCCGCCGACGGAACCGTGACCCGGGATGACGACGTCGGCGTCACCCGCCGCGCTTTCGAGCAGCCGCAACGCGGCGAGATAGTCGTCGACCGGGTCGGCGGTGTCGTGTTCGAGCATCGGGACCAGGACGTCGGAGAGCATGTCACCGGCGATCAGGACGCCGTGTTCCCCGATCAGCAGCGCCGCGTGGCCGGGGGCGTGCGCCTGGTGCTCGATGACGCGGATCTCGGGGCCGTCCCAGGGGATGCGCGCGGTGCCGGCGGGCAGGCCGGTGACGAGGCCGAGGAGGTCGAGCGGCACCTGCCCGGCGATCTCGGTCTCGAGCAGGTGGTCGGCGATGCGGGTCTTCGCGTCGGGGTCGGACAGCTCCTCGCGGGCGGCGGCCGCGCAGGCCGCCGTGCCGTGCCGGGGCACGTCGCCGAACCCGGCGTGCCAGAGCAGATGGTCCCAGTGGGGATGCGTCGAGAAGCCCGCCACGACCGTGTGCCCCAGCTCCGACAGGTCGCTCACCAGGCAGTCGAGCTCGGCGGCCGTCACTCCGGGGTCGACGAGCAGCACCCCGGCGCGGCCCTCCACCACGACCGTGTTGGTCTGCACGAACACGCTCTCGTGGACCAGCACACCTTCGGCGACCCGCCTCAGCACGGGCCCGCCTCCTTCCCGTCCACGACGGCGTAGTGGTGCATGGTGACGCCCTGCTCGAACGACCGCCGTTCGAGCAGGGCGAGGTCGATCGGGCGGTCGTAGTCGTCGAACAGCGGCCTGCCGAAGCCGAGGATCGTGGGATGGGTGAAGAGCACCAGCTCGTCGAGGAGCCCGGCCCGGAGGAGCTGGGTCGCCAGCGCCGCCCCACCCACGCCGATGCCGCCGTCGGTCTCGGCCCGCAGGGCGGCGAGCCGCTCGATCGCGTCGTCGCCGCCGAAGATCCGGGTGTTGTGTGCGGCGCCGTTCCTGGTGCGGGAGACCAGCACCTTGGGCTTGGCCGTCCAGATCTCGCCGTATTCCCGCATGTAATCGGGCAGTGACGGGTCCTGCGGCGCCTGCGGCCAGTACTCCTCCATGACCTCGTAGTAGACGCGGCCGTGGACCAGGAGCGCGAGCTCCCGCGTCAGCGTGTTGCACGCGCGGTGCAGTTCCTCGTGGAGGCGCAGCCACTCGCCGGCGCCGTCGTCCCCGGGGACCTGCTCGATCCGCAGGTCGAGGGACACCTGCATCGCGTAGACGAAGCGGCCCATCAGCTCCCCTTCCCAAGTGATTGCATTTTGCAACTACTATCGGGAGGGCAAAACGCCTGTCAAGGAGGGAATCGTGGATTCACGGTCGGGCTGTCCGGTCAACGCCGCCGTCGAGGTGCTCGGAGACCGCTGGTCGCTGCTGGTGCTGCGCGACGTCGTCTTCGGCGACCGGCGCCACTTCCGCGCCCTGCTCACCGGGTCGGCCGAGGGCATCGCCTCGAACATCCTCGCCGACCGCCTCGTGCGGCTCGTCGAGGCCGGGCTCCTCACCCGCGGCACCGCCGCGCGGGGCCAGCGTGCCCGCTACAGCCTGACCGAGGCCGGCATCCGGACCCTTCCGATCATCTGCGCCCTGGGCGACTGGGGCCTCGACTGGCGTCCGGGCGGCGACGAACCGCGGGCCCGGCAGCAATTCATCCGCGACCAGGGCCCGGCGTTCGTCGAGGAGCTCATGGACGAGCTCCGGGTCCGGCATCTCGGCGCCCCGCCGAAGGCCCACGACGGTCCGGGCCCGTTCGAACGGCTCGCCGCCGCCCAGGGGTGAGGGCGTGGGACTCCTACACGTCGGCGGGCGCCTCGGCCGGCAGGGCCGCGCCCGCCTCCTGGAGTGCGCTGATCCGGCGCACGATCACGACGGCCAGCACGCCGCACACCACCACCAGCGGATACGTCGCCACGTCGAGCAGCGACCCCACGCGGATCGCCATCGCGTTCTCCTCGTCGGAGTACGCCACCCGCGCGGAGGCGTTGCCGAGGAAGACCGTCACCAGCCAGAGGATCCACCAGATCATCATCAGCACGCCGGGCCGCCTCCCCCGGGGGTCGGAGGCCCGCCAGATGTCGTCCACGATCTGCTTGGGGAACCAGAACGACACGATCGGCACGAACCAGCCGAAGAACAACCAGGGCGTGGCGCGCCGCTGCGGTAGCGTGGACATCTGCTCGGCGTTGTCCCGCACGCGGTAGAGCCAGACCACGAACATGATGCCCGCCAGCACGAACGTCGCGTTCACGCCGAGGTCGGCGAGCATGACCAGGAGCTCGTTGTCGGCGATCGCCTCGAAGTCGATGTCCTCCAGATCGGACAGGTCGTCGAGGGCGACGTCGAACGCGGCGTCGATCAGGGTGATGCGCTGGTAGTGCGCGACCGCCGCCAGCGTCTCGGCCAGCAGGTTGGCGACGAGGAACACGACGGTCGCCTTGGCCAGGCCGCGGACCGGCCAGAGTTGTGTTGAGGGATACATGTGCACCTTCGGAGGGGACGAAGATCCACAAAATACCGTGCCGGCGTGGCCGGGGCCACGCATCGCCGATGCGCGGCCCGACTCGTCCGGGCTACGCGTAGAGGAACCAGTAGCCGTGCTGGGGCACGCACTGGTAGGACGTCCACCAGCCCTCGGTGATGCCGAGGTTGCCCACCCGGTGGCAGTCCCAGTCGTAGTAGTAGACGTTGCGGAGAGTGGCCGCCTGCGCGGGCGCGGCGCCCACGGACAGCACGAAGCCGAATGCGAGCAGTGCGGAGACCATGAGTTTGCGCATGGCGCGAGAGTCGCACCCGGGCGTGCCCCCGGCCAGCGTGCCGATCTCGGGTTCACGATGACCTGGACCGGGCGGCCGTCCTGTGTGAAAGATTCAGCCTGCCGGCCTCACCCGGACTGGAGACGTGATGCGAAGCCTAACCTGCCTGGCACTCCTCGCGACCGTCGTGGCCTGCGGGAGGGAACCGGCCGTCGCTCGCCCGACCGCCACGCCGGCCCCGTCGCCGCGGATCACCGAGGAGACCGATCGGTTCCAGGACGAACTGACACTCGCCGACGGCCGCCGGGTGGCGATGCAGTACAAGGCCGGCCGGGGACTCTTCGAGCAGCACTACGACCCGGGCACCGGGACGTGGTCCCATCCGCGCCTGATCTACGGCACGAAGACCGACCCCTGCCAGAGCATCAAGCTCCAGGCCAAGGGCGGCACGGTCACGGCGATCGCGAACTTCGGCCGCTACTGCGCGGACGGCGAGCCGCCCACCGAGTCGATCGCCGCGGTGGCCGTGGGGAACCTCGACGCGTGGGACCACCACCTGACCCGGAAGTTCGACGGCTGGGCGCGGGCCACCGTCACCGACGAAGGCCGGAAGGTCACCTTCGTCCGCAACGCCACCCACGTCCGGGTGAAGCTGGTCTGGACCTCGGCCGACGGCTTCTCCGACGCCGTCTTCACCTACCCGAAGTGATCGCCGCCGGTCAGCGCTTGAGGTCCTTCTCGTCGATCACCTGGTCGGCCCGGGGCGCCGCAACGGAGACCTTGGCGCCCCAGTTGTAGAGACGGGTGTCGGAGACGTGGTCGACGATGCTGCCGCCGGGGACGGGCATCCGCATCGTGACGCGGAGGCGCGTGACCAGACCCTCCTTGCTGAGGGAGAACGCGTAGGTGATCTTGGAGATTTGCCCGCTCTCGCTCTTGCCGCCGGGGCCGTACTGCTTGCGGAACACCGGTGAGAGCGCGGCCATCTTCGCGCTCGTGGTGGACCCCTTCACCACGCCCCCGCGGACAGAGTCGGCCCTCGCGATCAGGGCCTTGACCGTGCTGGGCTCGAACACGCTGATGATGATCCCCTCGGGCTCGGCGGGGATCGGCCGCTTGCGCACCCAGGACTTGCCCTCCGGCAGCCCCTCACCCGCCCAGCGGCCCTGCATGTACGCCGCCTTCGGCAACGAGATCACCCTGCCGGGGGCCTCCAGGCTCTTCCGCATCTCGCGCTCGTCCTTCTTCGAGTCGTCGAAGAAGCCCTTGTCGTAGCGCACCTTCTTGGTGAGATCCGACGCGACCGCCCCCTTCGCGCCGAACTGGATCACGCCGATCTCCTGGGTGACGCTTCCGTGCCCGCCCTTCACCCGCACCTGCTGCACGGTCTTGAACTTGACGCCCTGCCCGGCGACGAACTGCGCCTGCAGCGCCCTGATCGGATCGGGCTTGGCCGCCGCCGGCTGTGCCTGCACGAGCGAAGCGCTCACGATCACCATGGTTCCGGCCATCACTTTTTTCACGGGCGGAAGTCTCACAATGCCAGGTCACGGCGTGATCACGTGCACCACGCCCCGCAAGTGTTCGATACCATCGAACAAATCCGCGTGAGCCATGGGGAGATCAGGTGGCCAGGAACGACCGGCGTGCCGGCGACGGCGACAACCAGCAGGTGCTGGTCGGCGCCCGGGTGCGGCAGTTCCGCACCGAGCGGGGGCTGACCCTGCGCGGGCTGTCGGCCCAGTCGGGGCTCTCGATCGGGTTCCTGTCCCAGGTCGAGCGGGGTGTCTCGTCGATCGGGCTGACCGCGCTCAACAGCCTCGCCAAGGCGCTCGACCGGCCGGTGCCGGAGTTCTTCAGCGCCGACGACCCCGAGCCGCGCTCCGAGCCGGCCGCCGCGCCCCTCCACTTCACCCTGACCCGCCGCGACGACGGCGCGACGCAGTACGTGTCGGGCCAGACCACCTACCGCATGCTCTCCGACCGGGGGCCTGACCTGGTGCTGGAGCCGATGCTGGTGCACATCGCGCCGGGTGGGAAGCGGGAGGAGTCCTACGGCCACCGGGGCGAGGAGTTCGCCTACGTCGTGCACGGCGAGCTGCTCTACGAGGTCGATGGGGTGGAACACCGGCTGCTGCCGGGCGACAGCGTGCACCTGCGGTCGAGTGTGCCCCACCGGCTTTACAACGACACCGACGAAGTGACCACGGTGGTGTCCGTGGTCACTCCCCGGTTGTTCTGACGCGGCTCTGTTCACTCCTACGTAACATCGCGGACGAGTTCCGCGTGGTGGTGCACGATCGCCCAGCCCGTCGCCGAGCGGCGCAGCACGTCGGTGACCCGGGTGTGCTCCGGCTCGCCGCCCGGCGCGACCGCGACGAGCACGTAACGGGCCACGGCGGTGTCGCCCCACACGTCCACGCGCATCTCGCGGGCGCTCAGCGAGTCGAGCGACGGGCGGGCCCCGGCGGCGTCGCGCCGGGCGCGGTAGGCGTCGAGTTCGGCCCGGGTGCGCAGCGGGCCCGGCAGGTGAGTCTCCCAGGTGGTCACCTCGGGGTGGAGGTGGCTGTCGAACCGGGTGCGGTCGCCCGCGAGGAAGGCGTCGTACATGTCGTCGATGGCGGCCGCCACGTCGGCGGCGGCGGTGCCGCGCGTGAGGTCGAAGGCGGTCACAGGGCGGCCCGGCCGTTCTGGTCGTCGCGCACGACCCGGCCGCCGGACATCACCCAGCGCACGCCCCGGAACGCCGACGCCGACTCCAGCGGGTCGGCGTCCATGGCGATGAGGTCGGCGTACTTGCCGGGCTCGACGGTGCCGAGGTCGGCCTCCGCGCCGAGCCAGCGGATCGGGCCGAGGGTGCCGGCGTAGAGGGCGCGGGCGGGGCCGAGGCCGGCGTCCGCCATGTGCTCAAGTTCGCGGACGGTGGCGTTGGTGCCCTCGAAGTCCCAGAACGGGGGCATGTCGCTGCCGAGCAGCACCTCCACGCCCGCCTCCAGCGCGAGGGCGTAGCTCTCCAGGTGGCGGGGGCCTGCCCCCAGCGAGCGCTGCTGCATCCACTCGGGCACGCCGAGTTCGTCGAAGAACGCCTTGCAGCGGGTGACCAGCAGGGTCGGCACCAGCGCGGTGCCCCGGGCGGCCATCGCGGCGACCACCTCGGCGGTGAGCTGGTAGCCGTGCTCGACGCAGTCGAGACCCAGTGCGACCGCCTCGGCGATGACCGGGGCGGGGCCCGCGTGGGCGGTGACCTTGCGGCCCCAGGCGTGCGCGGTCTCGATGACGGCGGTCAGCTCGTCGGTGAAGAGCTGGCGGGTGTCGATGTCCTCGTGTTCGCCCGCGATGCCGCCGGAGATCATCACCTTGATCAGGTCGGCGCCGGCCTTGACCTGGCTGCGCACCCCCTGGCGGAAGCCGTCGGCGCCGTCGCACTCCAGGGTGTCGGTGCCCTCGTGGCCGTGGCCGCCGGTGGAGACCAGCGCGCGGCCCGCCGTGAAGACGCGCGGGCCGGTCGCGCGGCCGGAGGCGATGGCGCGGCGCAGCGCGAAGTCGGCGTGGTCCTTCTCGGCGACGCAGCGCACGGTGGTGACCCCGCAGAGCAGGGTGCGGCGGGCGCCGTCGGCCATGTAGAAGGCCAGGTCGTGCGGGCTGAGGCCCTTGACCGTGTCGCCGCCCTGGCCGGGCAGCGACAGGGACAGGTGGGTGTGCATGTTCGTCAGGCCGGGCGTCAGGAACGCGCCGCCCAGGTCGACGCGCCGGTGGTCTCGCCCGGCCTCGGCCAGGACGTCGCGGGCGGGGCCGACGGCGGCGATGCGGTCGCCGCGCACCCACACCGCCGCGTCGCGCAGGGGGGCGACGCCGTCGAGGACGCGGGCGTCGACCACCGTGCAGCCGGTCAGCACGGTCGAGTTCATGAAGGGTTCTTCCTTTCGTACAGGTCTCGGGCCGCCTCGGCGGAGACGTAGCCCTCGGCGAGGTCGTCGCGGACGGCCGCCGGGTCGCGGTCGCGGGGGTCGCCGTGGCCGCCGCCCCCGGCCGTGAGCAGGGTGACGCGGTCGCCGGGCGCGACGGCGGTGCGGCGGGTGCTGACGCGGTGTTCGCGGTCGGTGCCGGGGAACACGATCACCTGGGTGGGGTCGGGTTCGTGGCCGCCGTCGAGGGCCCAGGGGCGGGAGCGGGTCTTCTTGACGACCGACAGGAACTCGCCCCCGGTGACGAACCGGATGTCTCGCCGCAGGCCGGGGCCGCCGCGATGCCTGCCCGCGCCGCCCGAGTCGGTGCGGATCTCCAGCCGCTCGACGAACATCCCGGTCCTGGCCTCCAGCACCTCGATCGGGGTGGTGCGGGCCTGGGTCTGGGCCAGGTGGTTGGCCGGGCCGATGCCGTCGTGGTGCGGGGTGCCGCCCCAGCCGACCGGTTCGTTGTTGCTGACCGCGAACAACTTCCCGGTGTCGGGGTGGACGCCGACCATCATGAAGCCCGGCACGTCGCCTCCGGACGAGGCGGGCAGCCGGTCGGGCATGCCCTGCGCGAGCGCCTTGTAGATGAGTTCGAGCGCCACCGTGCCGGTCCACTGGGTGAAGGTCGCCGCCGGGTAGACCGCGTGGAAGAGCGTGCCGGGCTCGGCCCGGACGGTCAGGGCGGTGAAGTGCCCGGCGTTGGCGGCCTCGCCGGGCGTGGTGATCGCCTTGAACGCGACCCGCGCGGTCGCGATGGTCGCCCCCAGGGGCAGGTTCACCGGCCCGGCTACGGCGGGTGAGGAACCGGCGAAGTCGACGACGCAGCTCCCGTCGGCGACGGTGACGGTGACCCGCATCCGCACGGGGTCGTCGGTGACGCCGTCGTCGTCGAGCCAGTCCTCGGCCGTCCACGACCCCTGCGGCAGCGCCGCCAGGGCGTCGGCGGTGGACGCCTCGGCCACCGCGATCACGGTGTCGATCACCTCGGCGACGGCGCCCCGGCCGTACCTCCTGCTCAGTTCGACCAGGCGGCGTTCGCCCGTGCGCAGGGCGGCGATCTGGGCGTGCAGGTCGCCGAGCACCTCGTCGGGCATGCGCGAGTTGAAGCGGATCAACTCATGGACCGCGTGCACCGGCTCGCCCCGGGAGACGACCTTCGTGCCGGGGAAGATGACGCCTTCCTGGTGCATGTCGGTCGAGTCGAGCACGTAACCGGGGTCCTTCGCGCCCAGGTCCATCCAGTGGGCCCGCACGCAGACGAAGCCGATCAGCTCGTCGTCGAAGACCGGGGCGAACAGCGTCGCGTCGTAGGAGTGGGCGGCGTTCCAGTACGGATAGTTCATCAGCACCACGTCGCCCGGGTGCAGGTTCTCGCGGCCGACGTACTCCACGCCCCTGCGGATGGAGTAGTCGTTGGCGCCCAGGAACCGGCTCAGGCCGGTCGACTCGGCGACCAGGCGCAGTCGTGGGTCGTAGAGCGAGATGCCGAAGTCGTGCACCTCGTAGACGACCGGGTTGAACGAGGTGCGCACCAGCGTGGCCCGCATCTCCTCGGCCACCGAGACCAGGTGGCTGCGCACGACCTCGACGGTGGTGCCGTCAGTCATCGACGTCCACTCCGTAGAGGTCGCGGGCCGCCTGCGGGGAGACGTAGCCCTCGGCGACGTCGTCGCGGACGGCCGCCGGGTCGCGGTCGCGGGGGTCGCCGTGGCCGCCGCCGCCCGCGGTGAGCAGGGTGACGCGGTCGCCCGGCGCGACGGCGGTGCGGCGGGTGCTGACCCGCTCCTCCCGGTCGGTGCCCGGAAACACGATCACCTGGTTGGCCTCGGGCTCGTGGCCGCCGTCGAGGGCCCACGGGCGGGACCGGGTCTTCTTGATCACCGACAGGAACTCGCCCCCGGTGACGAACCGGATGTCCCGCCGCAGGCCCGCGCCGCCCCGGTGCCGTCCCGCGCCGCCGGAGTCGGTGCGGATCTCGACCCGCTCGAAGAACATGCCGGTCTTGGCCTCCAGCACCTCGATCGGGGTGGTGCGGCCGGTGCTGCCGGAGACGTGGGTGGCGGCGTGCATGCCGTCGTGGTGCGGGGTCGCGCCCCAGCCGACCGGGTCGTTGTTGCTGACCGCGAACAACTTCCCGGTGTCGGGGTGGACGCCGACCATCATGAAGCCCGGCACGTCGCCGCCCGACGAGGCCGCCAGCCGGTCGGGCATGCCCTGGGCCAGCGCCTTGAGGATCAGCTCCACGGCGACGATGCCGGTCCAGAGGGTGAAGGTGGGCTGCGGATAGACGGCGTGGAACAGCGTGCCCGGCTCGGCCTTCACCACCAGCGGCGCGACGGTGCCCTCGTTGGAGGGCTGGTCGGCCGAGGTGAGCGACTTGAGCACGACCTTGCAGATCGCCTCGGTCGCGCCGTAGGGCATGTTGATCGGCCCGGCCGTCGCCGGGGCGGATCCGGCGAAGTCGACGGTGAACACGCCGTCGGCGATGGTGACCGTGACCTGCATCTTCACCGGGTCGTCGGTGATGCCGTCGTCGTCGACCCAGTCGACCGCCGTCCAGGAGCCCTGCGGCAGCGCGGCCAGCGCCGCGCGGGTGCGCGCCTCGCCGTCGGCGATGATGCGCTCGACGGCGGCCTCGACGGTGGGACGGCCGAACTTGGCGAGGATCTCCAGGAAGCGGCGCTCCCCCGTGCGCAGGGCGGCGATCTGGGCGTGCAGGTCGCCGAGCACCTCGTCGGGCATGCGCGAGTTGAACCGGATCAGCTCGTGGATCTCCCTGACGGGCTCGCCACGGGAGACGACCTTCGTGCCCGGGAAGATGAGGCCTTCCTGGTGCATGTCGGTCGAGTCGAGCACGTAGCCGGGGTCCTTCGCGCCCAGGTCCATCCAGTGCGCTCGCACGCACAGGAAGCCGACCAGGTCCGCGCCCTCGAAGACCGGCGCGAACAGGGTCGCGTCGTAGGCGTGGGCGGAGTTCCAGTACGGATAGTTCATCAGCACCACGTCGCCGGGGTGCAGGTTCTCGCGGCCGACGTACTCCACGCCCCTGCGCAGGGCGAAGTCGTTGGCCCCGAGGAAGAAGGTCAGGCCGGTGGCCTCGGCGATCAGGCGCATCCCGGCGTCGTACATCGACATGCCGAAGTCGTGCACCTCGTAGATGACGGGGTTGAACGAGGTGCGCACCAGCGTGGCGCGCATCTCCTCGGCCGCCGACAGCAGGTAGCTGCGCACGACCTCCACGGTCGCGCCGTCGAGCTCGGTCATCACGCCTCCTCGTCGAGGGTCACCAGCAGGTGGCCGAATTCGTCGACCTCGACGCGCTGGCCGCTGGGCACCACGGTGGTGGAGGTGCCCTCGTCGACCAGGGCCGGACCGGCGAAGGCGTCGCCGGGGGCGAGGTCGGCCCGGTCGTAGACCGCGAAGTCGGACAGCGCGCGCACGCCGAAGTCGTAGGCCCGGCGCAGCCGGGGCACGAGGTCCTTCTCGCGGCGGGGCGGGCGCACGAGTTCCGGCCGGTCGGCCCGGCCGATGCCGCGGACCCGCAGGTTGAGGATTTGGAGCGGGTTGCCCATGGCGTGGCCGTAGCGGGCGCGGTGCAGCTCCTCGAAGGTGACCCTGACGGTCTCGGCGTCGAGGTCGCGGCCGACCGGGACGGTCAGCGTGTGCTCCTGGCCCAGGTAGCGCAGTTCGAGCTGCCGCTCCAGGATCGCCAGGCCGGCGGGCACGCCCTGCTCCTTCAGCGAGGCCACCGCCTCGGCCTCCACCTCGGCGAACCGTTCGTCCAGGCCGGCGAGGTCGATGTCGTCGAGGGTCGCCATCACGGTCCGGGAGAAGTCGCCGACGATGTCGGCCGACAACATGCCCCAGGCGGAGAAGCCCGAGGGCGCGAACGGCACGACCACCTCGCGGATGCCCATCTCCCTGGCCAGCAGCGGGGCCAGCAGCGGCCCGGCCCCGCCGAAGGCGAGCAGCGAGAAGACCCTGGGGTCGTGGCCGCGCTCCACGGTGATCTGCCGGACCGCGCCGACCGTCTTGGCCAGCAGCACGTCGAACACCCCGGCGGCGGCCGACTCCACCGGCAGCCCGAGCGGCCCGGCGATCTGCTCCTCCAGCGCGGCGCGGGCGGCCTCGGCGTGCAGGCCCATCTCGCCGCCGAGGAACCGGTCGGGGTCGACGTAGCCGAGGACGACGGCGGCGTCGGTGACCGTGGGGCGGGCGCCACCCCGGCCGTAGGAGACCGGGCCCGGGTCGGCCCCGGCGCTCTCCGGGCCGACCTTGAGCAGGCCCCGGTCCAGCCAGGCGATCGAGCCGCCGCCCGCGCCGATGGTGCGGATGTCGTACGTCGGGATGAGCAGCGGGAAGTGTTCGAGCTGGGCCTCGTAGGCGGCCACCGCCGAGCCGCGCTCGATGACGCAGGCGTCCAGCGAGGTGCCGCCGATGTCGAAGGTGAGCAGGTAGTCGCGCTTGAGGGCGTCGGCCAGGTAGGCCGCGCCGACGATGCCCCCGGCCGGGCCGGACAACACCGTGTGGGTGGGCGAGGTCTTGGCCACCGAGGAGGTCATCGAGCCGCCGCCCGAGCGCATGATGAGGAACCGGCCGCCGAAGCCGCGCGCCGCCAGCCCGGCCTCCAGCTCGTCGACGTAGCTCTCGAAGATGGGCCGGATGTAGGCCTCCAGCACGGTCGTGCTGGTGCGTTCGTACTCGCGGTACTCGCGCACGATGTCGGTCGACAGCGACAGGCTGACCTGCGGATAGGCTTCGCGGATGATCGCCGCCGCCTGCCGCTCGTGGGCGGGGTTGAGGTAGGAGTGCAGGAAGCAGACGGCGATGCCGTGCACACCGTGCTCCTCGACGAGGGTGCGGGCCGCCGCGCGCACGCTGTCGGGGTCGAGGTCCTCCACCACGCGGCCCCGGTAGTCGAGCCGCCCCCTGACGCCCGCCGTGTGGCGGCGGCGGACCAGGCTCTCGGGGCGTTCGTACTGGAAGTCGTACATGTGGTCGGGCGGCACGTTGCCCCGGCCGATGAGGAAGACGTCGCGGAAGCCCTCGTTGGTGATGATGCCGGTCGGGCCGCCCCGGCGCTCCAGCACGGCGTTCAGGCCGAGGGTGGTGCCGTGGATGAACAGCTCCACCCGGGACAGGTCGGTGCCCAGCGCCTCGATCGCGTTGAGCACGCCCTCCCACGGCCGGGCCGGCGTCGTGGAGGCCTTGCGGAACCGGACCCGGTTGGTGCGCGAGTCCAGCTCCATCGCGTCGACGAAGGTGCCCCCGATGTCGACGGCCAGCCGGATGGTGCGTTCAGACACGGATGTCACTACCTTTCAGCAGATCGGGGATCTCGGGCACCCGCCGGCAGGCCGCCCGGGTGTTCCCGTAGGGCCGGAGCTCCTGCTCCTCGGTGCGGCAGCGGTCGTCCGCGAACGGGCAGCGTGCGGCCAGCGGGCACCCGGGGCCGGCGGCCTCGGTGTCGTCCAGGTCCTCGGTCAGCGTGATCTTCGGGCCGGAGAAGCCGTCGCCGAGGCTGGGCGCGCTCGACAACAACGCCCGGGTGTAGGGGTGGCGGGGATTGCCGAAGACCTCCTCGACCGGGCCCTCCTCGACGATCCGGCCGAGGTAGAGCACGATCACCCGGTCGGCGAAACCGCGCACGGTGGCCAGGTCGTGCGAGATGAAGACCGAACCCCGGGCGGGGTCGCGCACCACGTCGGCGATCACTTCGAGGATCTGCGCCTGCACGGTGACGTCCAGCGCCGAGGTGGGCTCGTCGAAGACCAGCACGTCGGGTTCGCCGGCGAGCGCGCGGGCGATGCAGACCCGCTGCGCCTGCCCGCCGGACAGTTCGTGGGGGTGGCGGGCCAGCATCGAGCGGTCGAGCTTCAGCCGGTCGGCCAGGGCCTCGACCCGCTCGGCCCGCCGCGCCGCGGAGAGGCCGAGGGCCCGGAGCGGTTCGGCGATGGCGTCGGCGACGGTGCGGCGCGGGCTGAGCGAGCCGATCGGGTCCTGGAACACCATCTGGACGCGGGTGCGCAGCCGGCGCAGCTCACGTCCGCGCAGGGCGGACATGCGCGAACCGGCCACCCGGACGTCGCCGCGCGCCGCGGGCACCAGGCCGAGCAGCAGCTTGGCGAGGGTGCTCTTGCCGCAGCCGCTCTCCCCCACCACGCCGAGCGTCTCGCCCGCCGCCACCCGCAGGCTGACCCCGCGCAGCGCGGCGTGGCCGCCCGTGCCGAACCGGCTGCGGTAGACCACGTGGGCGTCGTCGACCTCCAGCACCGGCTCCTTCGCCGCGCCGCCCCGTCCGGAGGACTCGGCGGCCGGTTCCTCGCGGGCGAGCTCGTCGGTACGGGGGTGGAAGCAGGCCAGCGTCCAGTCGCCGGCCGCGCCGGGCACCCAGGAGACGGGCGGGCGCTCCGACGTGCACGCGGCGGTGGCGTGCGCGCAGCGCGGCGCGAACGGGCAGTCGCGCGGGGCGGCCTTGAGCAGGGGCATCGCGCCGGGCGTGGCGACGACCGCGCGGCCGTCGACGTCGGGGACCGACCGCAACAACGCCCGCGTGTACGGGTGGGCGGGCCGCCCCAGCACCCGCGCGGCCGGGCCGCTCTCCACCACGGTGCCCGCGTAGAGCACCACGACGCGGTCGCACACGCCGGCGATCGAGGCGAGGTCATGCGAGATGAGCAGCACGCCCCGGCCGTCGGTGTCGGCGGCGAGCCGGAACCGGCGCAGGATCTCCCTGGTCAGCGTCACGTCGAGGCCGGTGGTCGGCTCGTCGGCGATGAGCAGGCCGGGGGCGCAGCCGGTGGCCAGCGAGATCATCACCCGCTGCGCCATGCCGCCCGACAACTCGTGCGGGTAGGCGTCCAGCCGCCGCCGGGGCGAACGGATGCCGACCGTCGCGAACTGCTCCTCGGCGGCCTTCCTGGCCTCCGCCCCGGTGAGCCGCTGGTGGGTGGTCAGCCGGTCGGTGAGCTGGCGGCCCACGGTCCTGGTCGGGCTCAGCGCGCCGCGCGGGTTCTGGAAGCAGATGGCCGCGCCGTGCCCACGATGGCGGCGCAGCGCGTCGTCGTCCATGCGCAGCACGTCGTCGCCCTCGAAGCGGACCGCGCCACTGGCGAGGGACCCGCCGGGGAGCAGCCCGACGATCGAGCGGGCGACCATGCTCTTGCCGCCGCCGCTCTCCCCCACCAGGCCGACCACCTCGCCGCGGCCGACCCGCAGCGTGACGCCGCTGAGCGCGGCCACCTCGCGGCCGGGACGCCGGATGACGACCGACAGGTCCTCGATCGAGAGAAGGTCGGTATCCACGGGGCTCACCTCCGCTTCGCTTCGGCGCGCTCCTGGAGGCCCTCGCCGAGAAGGCTGAAGCCGAGCACGCAAATGAGCAGGACAAGGCCGGGCGGGACCGAGGTCCACCAGCGTCCGGCCACCACGTCGGGGCTGCCGAGGCTGATCATCGCGCCCCATTCGGCGGCCGGGACGGTCACGCCCAGCCCCAGGAACGAGAGCCCGGCGAGCGTGAGCATCGCCCACCCGGCGTTCAGGGGCGCGATCACCCGGACCGGGGTCAGGCTGTTGGGCAGCACGTGCCGCCAGAGCACCCCGAACGTGGACGCGCCCGAGGTGACCGACGCGGCCACGAACGACGACTCTCGCACCGTGCGCACCTCGGCCCGGACCAGCCGGGCGTACGCGGGCGCGTTCACCGCCGCGATCACCGCGATCAGGTTGCCGGTGCCGTTGCCGACCAGCGCGGCCACCGCCAGGGCCAGGATGAACGTGGGGAAGGCCTGGAAGACGTCGACCACGCGCATCAGCACGTCGTCGACCCAGCCGCCGAGATAGCCGGCCACCAGGCCGAGCGCCGTGCCCGCGACGACGGCCACGGCCACCCCGGCGACCGCGATGCCGAGGTCGAGGCGGCCGGCGTGCAGGAGCCTGCTCCACACGTCCATGCCGTTGGCGTCGGTGCCGAGCGGATGGCCAGGGCCGGGCGGCACGAGCGTGCCGAGGGGGTCGATCTCGGTCGGCCCCCAGCCGGTGAGCAGCGGGGCGAAGACCGCGGCCAGCGCGACGACGGCCAGGATCACCGAGCCGGTGACGATGAGGACGGTGGCGAAGCGGCCCGCGCGGGCCGTGCCGACGACGACGGTTTCTGACATGACGCGGCTCCTAGATCTGCACGCGCGGGTCGAGGACGGCCTGCACCACGTCGGCGACGAGGAACACCACGACGTAGCAGAACGCGATCACCAGCACCGACGCCTGCACGACCGGGTAGTCCCGGTAGAGCAGCCCGCGCAGCGCCCACTGGCCGAAGCCCTGCCACGAGAACACGTACTCGACGAGCACGGTCGAGCCGATCGAGGTGCCGAAGACCAGCGCGGCCAGGGACGGCAGCCGGGCCAGCGTGGCCCGCAGCAGGTAGCCGCGCAGCAGCGTGCGCCCGCTCAGGCCGTGGGCGGTGGCCGCGACGTAGGGCTCGGAGTGCAGCACCTCCAGCGCCGAGGCCCGCACGCTGCGCAGCAGCGGCGCGACGACCACGATCGACAACGTCGCCACCGGCAGGATCAGATGCGCCAGCGCCGACCCGAACGCCGGGCCGTTGAGGGTCAGGGCGGCGTCGAGCAGGTCGGCCCCGGTGAGCGGAGTCAGATTGGCGTCGGGGTCGACCCGGCCGCTGGGCGCGGGGAACCAGCCGAGCACGCTGTAGCCGACAAGGATCAGCACCAGCCCGAGCCAGAACTCCGGCATCGAGTTGCCGACCAGGGCCAGCAGCCGCACCCCGTGGTCGCCGGCCCGGTCGGCGTGCCGCGCCGACCAGACGCCGAGCAGCACCGCGACCACCAGCGCGACGGCGAGCGCCAGCACGACCAGCTCGAAGGTGGGGCCGACGCGCAGCCCGATCTCCGCGCCGACCGAGGTGCCGCTCTGGATGGAGGTGCCGAGGTCGCCGGTGACCAGCCCGCCGAGGTAGTCGAGGAACTGGTGCACGATGGGCTGGTCGAGGCCGTAGCGGGCCCGCGCGGCGGCGGCGTCCTCGGGGGTGGCGTTCGGGCCGAGGATGGTCCGGATCGGGTCCCCGGGCAGCACCCGGACCAGCAGGAAGGTCAAAACGACCACTCCGAGCAGCACCGGGACGAGCTGGAGCAGCCGCCTGACGAGGAAGCGGACGATCCTCATGTCACCCCAGGAACCGCAAACGGGCCAGGCCGTCCATGGGCTGCACCCACCCGGCCACGTTCTCCCGTACGGGCAGGTTGAAGTTGGGCTGGCAGACGACCACCCACGGCACGTCGGCGGCGAGGATCTCCTGCACCTTCGTCCACAACTCGCCGCGCGCGGCGGCGTCGACCGTGGTGTGCGACTCCTCGTAGATCTTCTCGATCTCCGGGTTGGAGTAGTTCGAGTAGTTGAGGTTCGCGCCCTTCACCAGGCTGGTGGCGAGCATGTACTCGACGTCGTTGACCCAGAGCTGGCCCGAGGTGATCTGGAGCGGCACGCTGCGCTTCTGGCGGCGTTCGGCGAGCGTGGCCGGGTCGAGCGGGGCGAGCGTGAGCTCGATGCCGGCCTTGCGGGCCTCGCTCTGCACGAGCACGGCGAGCTGCTGCTGCTCCTCGTTGTCGGCCTCGAAGACCAGCTCGGAGCTGACCGAGGGCTTGCCCGCGGCGGCCAGCGCCGCCTTGGCCTTGTCCAGGTCGTAGGTGTAGGGGTAGCCGCGCTCGTCGTAGCCGGGCATGTCGAGCGGCACCGGGCTCTTGGCCGGGCGCGCGTCGCCGCCGTAGATGTTGGCGATGATCTGCTCGTACGGCACCGCGTACGCCAGCGCCTTACGGACGTTCACGTCGTCGAACGGGGCGGTGGTCACCGACATCTGGAGGGTGACCTGCTGGTTGCTGGGCGCGGAGACGACCTTGACGCCGGGGGCCTTCTTCAGGTCGGCGACGTCGCGCTTGCTCACGCCGAGGGCGATGTCGATGTCGCCGTTCTGGAGCTGGAGCCGCTGGTTGGAGGCGGCGGGCACGACCGAGATCCGGATCGTCGGGGTCTTGGCCGGGTCGGGACCGGGGTAGCCGGTGTTGGCGGCCAGCACGATCTCCTGGCCCTGCGTGGCCTTCTCGACGTTGAAGTAGCCGCCGGTGGGCGGATTCTTGGCGAACCACTCCTTGGCCCACGGGTCGGCGTCGGTGGCGTGCTTCCTGGCTTCGACGGAGTCGAAGACGTACAGGGAGATGGCCTGGATCTGCGGGGTGAGCGCGCTCGGGAAGGCCTGGGTGAACTCGACGGTGTAGTCGTCGACGACCTTGACCTGGTCGGGCTCGGTCAGCCCGATGACGCGGTAGACGCCGGCCACGTTGGCCTGGGCGGCGAAGGCGCGGTCCTTCGACCACTTGACGTCGGCGGCCTTCAGCTCGTTGCCGCTGGCGAACTTCACGCCCTTGCGGAGCTTGAGGGTCCAGACCTTCTGGTCGGCGCTCGGGGTGAAGGACTCGGCGAAGGTCGGCGTGATGTTCGTGGTGTCGAGGATCTGCGCCCCGTTCACGTCGGTCACGCCGTAGTCGATCAGGTAGGGGTAGACGTTCTTGTAGAGCATGAGCGCGGTGAGGTCGAAACCGACGAAGTCCTGGTCCCAGCTGCTGAGGTAGCTGGAGACGGCGATCCGCAGGGACGACGCGGCGGCGGGGGCGGTGCCGGAAGGGGCGTTCGCGCCCTGGGGCTTGGAGCCGGCGGCGCAGCCGGTGGCCAGCAGCAGGGCGACGCCGCCGCCGAGCTGGAGCACCGACCGACGAGAGAAAGCGGGTGAACCAGCCATAGCTCGCCTTCCACGAACAGGGTGTGCGGGCCGGGGTTCGCCCGCACTGCCACCGTTCTACCAAGGCGAAACTTCGGTGAACAAGAGGGAAAGCTGTTTCATCTGGGTAAACATGTCATCGCTGACCTGCGGAAGCGTGTTCACCGTTGTTCAGTTAAAGCGAAATGGCGGGCAGAACCTCGCTGCCGAGCTTCTCCACGGCCTCCCGCAGGTCCGGACCGAGCGGCGGCCCGAACGACAGGTGGGTGGCGCCCGCCGCCCGCAGCGCCCGGCAGCGGGCGACCACGTCGGCCGTGCTTCCGGTGATGCCGAGCGACAACATGCGCTCGTCGACCAGCCGCGCGGCGGCGTCCAGGCCGTCGCGCTCCAGCACGGCCGTGATCGGGGCGAAGTCCTCGACCGCGAGCCCGGCCCGGCCGAGCAGGTACGGCGCGAACGACGGCCCGTAATAGGCGATCTTGGCGGCCATGGCGAGCCGGGCCCGTTCGTCGTCGTCCCCGGTCGACACCCAGAAGCAGGCCGGGATGTCGAGCTCCTCGACCGGCCGTCCGGCCTCCTCGGCCCCCTTCGCCACCTCGGCCCTCGCGGTGGTGAAGTGTTCCGGCGGGTAGAGCAGCGGCAGCACGCCGTCGGCGAGCCGCCCGGCCATCTGGAGCATCTTGGGGCTCATCGCGCCGACGTACACCGGCACCGGATCGCCCGGCGGCAGGCGCAGCTCCGACAGCGGGCCGAACCAGGCGGGCAGCTCGCCCCTGACCTCCTCGGCGCCGAGCAGGGCCCGCAGCACGGTGACCGCCTGGGCGGTTCTGGACAGCGGGCGCGGGCGCTCGATCCCGGCCCAGCCGAGGAACTCGGCCGACCCGGCGGCGACCCCGAGCAGGAACCGGCCGCCGGTCGCCTCCCGCATCGTGGCCGCCATCATGGCGATCTCCGACACGTGCACGGAGTAGGGGTTCATGATGCCGACGCCGAGCGTGATCCGCTCGGTCCTGGCGGCCAGGACGCCGAGCAGCACCGGGGCCGAGCGCAGGAACAGGTCGTTGGAGACCCAGAGCTGGTCGAAGCCGTGCCGTTCGGCCCGTTGTGCCAGGTCGACCAGGGTCGGGATGTCGAGGTCGTTGTTGACCCGCAGGGAGTACGTCACGCGCCGGCCGCCTTCGCGTCGATCTCGACCTCGACCAGGAACCCGTCGCCGATGAGGGCGCCGACGACGTACGTGCTGTTGGCCGGGGCCACGTCGCCGAACACCTCGGCGTGGGCCCGCGCGGCCTGCTCCCAGTCGGCGTCGGGGGTGAGCAGCAGCCGGGTGCGGAACACGGTGGTGCGCGAACCGCCCAGGGCCTCCACCGCCGCCACCCCCCGGCGCAGCGCCTCAAGGGTCTGGGTGTAGGCGTCGGGGCCGTCGGCCGTGGTGCCGCTCACGGCGATGAGGTCGCCCTCGCGGGCGGCGCGCGAGTAGCCCGCCTGCTCCTCCCAGCCCGAGCCGTCCTTGAACCGGCTCACCGACGGGACCGAGCCCTGGGCCGGGTCGGTGTACTCCTCGATCCGGGTGACGCGGCCGTCGCGCACCTCGACGCGCATCATCGCGTCGACCGCCATCTCGGCGCCCTCGTCGCGGTCGCGGCCCCGGTAGACGCAGCGCTGCACGTAGCCGCCGGGCACCGGGTCGACGCGCACGTCGGTGGCGTGGAAGTCCTCGATGCCCGCGTCGATGAGGCGGATCGCGTCGAGGCTCTCGGCCTTGTCCCGGTCGATGCGGTCGTAGTTGTGCCAGACGCGGATGTCGTCGGCGTACAGGCGGTCGAGGCGGGCGACGTCGCCGGAGGTGATGGCGTCGAGCAGCTCGGCCGCGAAGGCGCGCATGTCACCGGCCGTCACGCCGTCCGCCAGGGCGTCCGCCTTGTCCAGTTCGCTCGCGTCGCCCAGCAGTTGCAGGCGCTGCACGGCCAGCGGGATGTTGCCGTCGGACCACAGGGCGTCGTGGAAGGCGCGCAGGTCGAAGCCGTCGCGGTCGCGCCGGGCGGCGTCGGCCAGCAGGCGCGTCACCTGCACCTTCCCGACCTGGTACGACAGGCCCTGGCCCGGGGTGGCCGCGAAGAAGGCGGCCTCCTCACGGGCGGTGTCCAGGTCGACCGGCACGAGTTCGTGCAGCATGCGGGCCGCGCCGTCGATGTCGATCTCGCCGAGCGCCAGGCGCACGTCCACCTCGACCCGGATGGCGCGCAGCCGCATGAAGTTGTAGACGATGGCCCGGGTGAGCGGCGCGTCCGCGAAGAGGCCGGCCTGGAGCGTCATCTCCTCGTTGTAGAAGGCGATGCCCTCGTTGGGCACGGAGTCGTAGAACCTCCGGTGGGCCGGGTCGGGGTGCCGCCAGGTCAGCGCGAGCTGCTGGTAGTGCACGCCCTCGTGGATGATCCCGGCGCGGGGGTCGGCGGCGTTGGCCCGGTAGAAGTAGGGCAGGTCCGGACCCGGGACCGGGACGTAGCTGACGCCGTCCTGGTCGAGCCGGTGCTCGTCGGTGAGGTCGTCGCTGACGCCCAGCCAGCGCAGCGGCTCCAGGTAGTCGGGCCGGGGCAGGTTGCGGTAGTGCCGCAGCTCCGGCGGTTGCGACAGCAGGCCGCGTGCCTCGTAGAAGGCGCGCACCTCCAGCTCGGCGGCGCGTTCGGCCGCGCTCTGCTCCTGCGCGCTCGCCGGGGGCGGCGGCCACTCGGGCGGGCCCGACCGGGCGCGCTCGAACAGCTCGAACGCCTCGGCGCGGTCGCGTTCCTGGGCGGCCAGGGCGAGGATCTCGGCGGTCGACCAGGGCAGCAGGGCGACCCGGTGCAGGAAGAAGCCGAACGCCTCCGGGCCGACCGGCCGGTGCGGGGCGAAGCCGGGCAGTCCCTCGGTCAGCCAGGCCCGCCAGCCGGCGAGCGCGTCGGCCGCCTCCTCCGCGGCCGTGGCGGCGGCGTCGCGCGCGGCCGGGTCCAGGTGCGGCAGCAGCAGCACGACGGCGGTCCTGAGCTGGTCGCACACGTCGGCGCTGTCGGCCAGGGCGAGCTCGGCGAACTCGCGGGTGGCGGTGCCGTCGAGGTTGTCCCTGGCGGTGTCGAGGGTGCCGGGGATCCAGCGCAGCCGTTCGACCAGGTCGGCGCTGCGGGCCGCGTCGAAGGGGCCCGGCGGGAGCAGCGCGTCGTAGACGTGGCCGACGGTCTGGTCGAGGTAGAACCAGGGGTCGCGCCGCCAGCTCCGCACGACCTCCAGCTCCCAGCGCACCCGCGCGGTCGCCGAGGCGAGCAGCCGGCGCGGCACCTCGACCGCCGGGTCCTCCGAGGGCGCGATGTCCGCCAGGGCACTCTCGATCCCGGCCAGGAAGCGCAGGTCCTCCTCGACGGTGAGGGCGTCCCACTCCGGACGCCACCCCGAGGGCCGGACCACCCGGGGAATGTCGTCGCGGCTACGCGGGGTGGTGGCCAGCCGCCAGGCCCAGAACCGCTCGGTCAGCTCCGCGAGCACGGGATGTCCCTTCATTGGTCACTTCGCCAGGACGCAGGCGGCCGACCGGCCGTCCCGCAGGATCGTGAGCGGCGGGTCGTCCTGCGCGCACGACGGCAGGGCCACCGGGCAGCGCGGATGGAACCGGCACCCGCCGGGGGGCCGCGAGGGGTCGGGCACGTCTCCCGGCAGCTCGACCGGCAGCACGCCCGCGCCGTCGGCCCGGGGCACCGCCGAGATGAGCGCCTTCGTGTACGGATGGGCAGGCTCCGACCACACCTGCCGGGTCGGGCCGGCCTCGACGACCCGACCCAGGTACATGACCGCCGTGCGGTCGGCGATCTGCCGCACCACCGACAGGTCGTGCGAGATGAACACCATGCCCATGTCGAGCTCGCGGACCAGCTCCACCAGCAGGTTGGCGACCGACGCCTGCGCCGAGGCGTCGAGCGCGCTGATCGGCTCGTCGGCGATGATGCAGCTCGGTTCGGCGGCGAGGGTCCGGGCGATCGCGATGCGCTGCCGCTGCCCGCCGCTGAACTCGTGCGGGTAACGCCTGACCGCGTCCGCCGGAAGGCCGACGCGTTCGAGCAGTTCCCCGGCCCGGCGGCGGGCCTCCGCCTTGGTCGTGCCGCCGAGCAGGTACCCGTCGCCGACCTGGTCGCCGACCAGGCGGCGGGGGTTGAGGGAGGCGTACGGGTCCTGGAAGACCATCTGCAGCCCGCGCAGGCCGGCCGGGCGGCGGCGCAGCCCCAGCGGCGCGACCGGGCGGCCGTCGAAGCGGATCTCCCCGGCGGCGGTGCGCTGGAGCCCGACGACCGCGCGGCCCAGCGTCGACTTGCCGCAGCCGGACTCGCCGACCAGCCCGAGGATCTCGCCTCGCGACAGGGTCAGGTCGGCGTGGTCGACGGCGCGCAGCGGCGGCGCGCCCGTCCGGTGGTATTCGACGGCGACCCCGGTCGCCTCAAGCAACACGCTCACGCCTCGCCTCCCAGCGGGTCGGGCGGGCAGGCCACCCGGTGGTCGGAACCGACGGGCACCGGCTCCGGCCGTTCCTCCCGGCAGGAGGCGACGGCGAACGCGCACCGCGGGTGGAACGGGCACCCTTCGGGCACCGCGCCGAGCGACGGGGGGCTGCCCGGGATCGGCCGCAGCGTCGCCGCCCCGCCCTCCGGGTGCGGCAGCGCGTCGAGCAGGCCGCGGGTGTAGGGGTGGCGGGGGTGGGTCAGCACGGTCTCGCGCGGGCCGATCTCGGCGGTGCGGCCGCCGTACATGACGCAGATGCGGTCGGCCACGGCCGACATCACGCCCAGGTCGTGGGTGATCACTACGACGGCCAGGTCGCGCTCCTGCCGCAGCCGGTTCAGCAGCCGCAGGATGCCCGCCTGCACGGTGACGTCGAGCGCGGTCGTCGGCTCGTCGGCCAGCAGCAGCCGGGGCTCGCACGCCAGCGCCACGGCGATGGCGATGCGCTGGCGCATGCCGCCGGAGAACTGGGCCGGGTGGGCCCTCAGCGCCCGTTCGGGGTCGGGGATGCGTACCGTCGACAGCAGCTCGACCGCCCGGCCGCGCGCCTCCGACTTCCCGACGCCCAGGTGGTGGCGCATGTGCTCGGTCACCTGGGTCTCGATGCTGAGCATCGGGTGCAGGCTCGTCGACGGGTCCTGCGACACCATCGCGATGCTGCGCCCGCGCACGTCGCGCAGCTCGCGCGGCTTCATGGCCAGCAGGTCGCGGCCCTCGAAGACGGCCCGGCCGCTGGTGCGGGCGGCGTGCGGGAGCAGGCCCAGCAGCGCCATCGCGGTCATCGTCTTGCCGCTGCCGCTCTCCCCCGCGATGCCGAAGACCTCGCCGGAGTCGACCCGGAACGTCAGGCCGTCGACGGCCTTGCGGGGGCCGTTCCTGGTGGCGAGCCACACGGTGAGGTCCTCGACCTCCAGTAGCGTTCCCACGGTCACCCCCTTAGTGCACGCGCGGTGCGCGGATCGAGGGCGTCCCGCAGCGTGTCTCCGACGAAGTTGAAGGCGAGCACGACGGTCAGGATGGACAGGCCGGGATACAGCCACAACCACCACAGGTCGAAGTAGTCCATGCCGGACACCACCATGGAGCCCCATTCGGCCATGGGCGGCTGCGCGCCGAGCCCCAGGAACGACAGGCCCGACAGCAGCAGCACGGCGTTGCCCACGTCGAGCGCCGCCATGACCAGCACCGGCCCGGCGACGTTCGGCCGCAGGTCCACGATCATCGTGCGGACCGACGAGGAGCCGAGCAGCCGCCCGGCGGCCACGTACTCGGAGTTGCGGGCCGACATGACCAGGCCGCGCACCAGCCGCGCGTACGACGGCCACGACACCACGACGACCGCCAGCACGGCGTTGCGCAGCTCGGGGCCGAGCGCGGCGGCGACCGCCATGGCCAGGATGATGCCGGGGAAGGCGAACACCAGGTCGGCCAGCCGCATGAGCGTGCCGTCGACCCAGCCGCCGAAGAACCCGGCCACCGCGCCGACGACCGACCCGATCACCGCCGAGAGGGCGACGAGCAGGAACGCCAGCGGCAGCGAGACCTGCGCGCCGTAGACGACGCGGCTGAGCACGTCGCGGCCGAGCTGGTCGGTGCCGAACAGGTGCTGCGCCGAGGGTTCGAGCAGCTTGTCGGCGATCTGGTCGAGCGGGCCGTAGGGCGCGAGCACGGGGGCGAGCACCGCCACCAGCACCCACAACACGACGAAGGCGGCGCCGACCAGGGCGAGGGGCTGCCGCCACGGGGTGCGGGATCCAGTCGTCATGTCAGCCTGATCCTCGGGTCGATGACCCCGTACAGCAGGTCGACGAGCAGGTTGATGAGGATGTACACGGCGGCCACCACGATGCTGACCCCCATGATGCCGGGCAGGTCGAGGTTGACCGCGCTGCGGTAGGCGTACTGGCCGACGCCGGGCCAGGAGAAGATCTTCTCCACCAGCACGGCGCCCGACAGCAGGCTGCCGAAGGCGACGCCGGCCACGGTGATGATCGCGACCATCGCGGGGCGCAGCACGTGCCGCACGATGACCACCCGCTCGGGCAGGCCCTTGGCCCTGGCCGCGCGCACGTAGTCGTTGCCGAGGATCTCCAGCACCGACGCCCGGCTGAAGCGCATCAGCATGCCGACCGTGTAGACGGCCAGCACGAGCGACGGCAGCACCAGGTGCCCGAGCGCCGACCACATCACGTCCCACTGTCCGGCCAGGGCGGCGTCCACGGAGTAGAAGCCGGTCGTGTACGGCGGCGGGCTCAGCACCGGATCGAGGCGCCCGGTGCCCGGCAGCAGGTCGAACTTGAACGACAGCAGGTAGAACGCGACGAGCGCGACCCAGAAGGTGGGCATGGACACCCCGCCCAGGCTCACCACCCGCAGCACCTGGTCGGGCCAGCGGTCGCGGTTGACCGCGGCCACGACGCCGAGGGCGACCCCGACCAGCAGCGACACCACGATCGCGAACAGCGCCAGCTCGATCGTGGCGGGCACGAACTCGGCCAGGTCCTCGGCCACCGGGCGGTGGCTCTGCTGCGACATGCCCAGGTTCCCCTGGAACACGTTGCCGATGTACGTCAGGTACTGCACCGGGAGAGGCTGGTCGAGCCCGTACTTGGCGCGGAACGCGGCCACCGCGGCCGGGTCGCCGATCGCCTGCTGCCCCAGGTTGGCGGCGGCGGGATCGCCCGGGACCAACTGGGTCAGGGTGAAGGCCACGAGGGTGATGCCCACGCACAGCAGCAGGGCGGCCGCCAGCCGCCGGGCCAGGAACCGCAGCAGCACCCCGCCGGGACGGGCCGCCCTGCGACCCGTCCCGGGGGCACCGCTCTTCGGCTTAGCCGAGCTCACGGACGTTGACCAGCCAGAGGGCGTTCGACTGCAGGTTGGTCACCGACTTGGCGGCGACCAGGATCTGCGCCGGCTGGATCAGCGGCATGATCGGGCCGCCCTCGTTCATCTTGTGCTGGATGTCGACGTACAGCGCCGAGCGGGCGGTGTCGTCGACGGTGGTGCGGGCCTTGGCGCCCAGCTCCTCCAGCTCGGGGGCGGCGCCCTCGGCCCATCCGGCGCGCAGGCCGACGAGCTGGCCCGGCAGGAAGTTGAGGTAGTTGCTGGGGTCGGGGAAGTCGGGGCCCCACTGCCACAGGCCCAGTTCCTCGGTGCCGCCCCGGTAGGACTCCAGCGCGGTCTGCACCGACGCGGGGGCCAGTTCGACGTTGATGCCGACCTCCTTGAGGTTGGCCTGCACGCGGGCGGCGAGGTCGCCGAAGTTGAGCCCGTTGACCTGCACGTCGCTCGGGTAGTTCAGCTTGACGGTCGGGTTCTGCAGGCCCGACTCGGCGAGCGCGGCCTTGGCCTTGGCGACGTCGCGCTTGATCCCGTCGGCGGCCGGGAGGGCGCCGAGGAAGACCGAGGGCACGATGCCGGGCGCCTGCACGGCCCCCTCGCCGGCCAGGTCGACCAGTCCCTGGTAGTCGATGCCGTAGCGCACCGCCTCCTGGAACTTCGGGTTCGAGGAGATCTTGGAGATCTCCGGGTTGTCGTTGGTGAACAGGAAGAACACGTTCGGCGAGGCGCCGTTGACGACCTGGAGGTCGCCCATGCCCTTGGCCTGCTCGGGCGACAGGTCCACCGCGATCTGCGACTCGCCCTTCTGGACGTTGAGCCGCTGCACGTTGGCCTGCGTGTTGCGCACCACGACCCTGGAGTAGGCGGGCTTGGGACCCCAGTACTTCTCGTTCACCTTCAGCACGACCTGCGAGGTGGTGCTGTAGCTCTCCAGGACGTACGGGCCGCTGCCCTGCGACTGCTTGTTGAGGAACGCCTCGGCGGTGTCGCTCTTGCCGGCGCCCTCGGCGTCGCTGGCGCCGTTCTTCTTGGCCACGGCCGAATTGACGATGCCCAGCGCGGGGTTGGGCAGGATGAACGGGATGGCGGTGTTCGGCTCCTCGCTGGCGACCACGACGGTGGCGGGGTCGGGCGCGGTGACCGTGAGGCCGGCCATCAGGAACGACGGGTTGCCCTTCACGTTCTTCACGCGGTTGAGCGAGAACGCGACGTCGGCCGAGGTGACCGGGGTTCCGTCGGAGAACTTCGCGTCGGGGCGCAGCTTGAACGTGAAGGTCTTGGCGTCGTCGGAGGCGGTGAACGACTCCGCGAGTGCCGGGACCGGCTTGGTCACGTCGCCGCCCTTGAAGGTGAGCAGCGTGTCGTAGACCGCCTGGTCGATCAGCAGGCCCGTCGGCTCGAACATGCGGGCCGGGTCGGTGGTCTTGAGCTGGAACGCGGTGTCGATGACGAGGGTCTTCCCGCCCTGCCCGCCGGGCGAGGAGGGGGCGGCGGCGTTGCCACCGCCGCAGGCGGTGAGCAGGCTCAGCGCCACTGCGGCGGTGAGCGCACCGGCAGACCGGCGGATCTTCATGAGGGACTCCAAGGCCGGGCTACGGGGGCCCGCTCAGACATATGGGGCGATGTCATGACTCTCCTGTGCGGCGGCGGCACGAGGCCGCGAGCCGACGTGCAGCCTTACTGCACGTTGACCGGGCACGCTAGGCCGTCGGCGGGGACCCCGTCAAGACCCGTCACCGCTGATCACCTGCCCACGACTGTCTGTTGACGGCGAATGCCGGCACCCCTACGGTGCTGCACACGCGTGTAGTTAACCTGCACGTGACAGTGCGATGGTAGGAAGGACGGCGCGGGTGATCGGAGATCGCTTGCACGAACTGCGCACCGAACGGGGGATGAGCCTGCGCGCCCTCGCCGAGCAGGCCGGGGTCTCCCCGACGTTGCTCAGCCAGATCGAGCGGGGCGTCACCGAGCCCAGCCTGTCGACCCTGCGCCGCCTGGCCGGGGTGTTCGGCGCGTCCATCGCGTCGCTGTTCGAAGACCCCGCCGCGCCCTCGGTGTGGATCAGCCGGCCCGGTGAGCGCTCCACCCTCGGCGCGCCCAACGGCCAGATCCGCTACGAGCGGCTCACCCCCGGCAACGGGCAGCTCGAGGTGCTGCACGCGGTGCTGGCGCCCGGCGAGGTCTCCAGCGACGAGTTGTGGAGCCATCCGTCGCTGGAGTGCGTGTACGTCGTGTCCGGCACGCTGACCGTCCAGGTCGAGCGGTCGTCCTACACCGTGACCGCCGGCGAGAGCCTGACCCTCGACTCCAACCGCCCGCACCGCTACCTGAACACCTCCGACGCCGAGACGGAGATCGTTCTGGCCATAAACCCCCCGACCCCCTGAAAGGAGCCGGCCCGATGGACGAAACAGACATGGAGCTCTACGACCTCCGCGTCACCGTCGAACGCATCGAGGGCCGCTCGGTCTGCGGCATGAACGTCGGCGACCACTTCGACCTGACGAACAGCGCCCACCTGAAGCTGCCCGACGGGCAGCACTTCTGCGTGTACGCCCTGGCCTCCGTGCTCCCCTTCCTCGCGGCCAAACAGCGCGACCTGGCGGCCGGCGACTGGCTGGCGCAGGACACGCAGTTCGCCTGCCCCGACCCCGAGGAGCGCCTGATCATGCAGGTCTCCCGCACCTGCCGTCGCCGCATGAACTCGGCGGACCTGACGTGAACACCGTGCCCACCGTGGAGATCGGGCTCGGCCTGCAGAGCGACAAGGGCGCGGGCGACTACGCGGAGCTGGCCCGCAGCGCCGAGGAGCACGGCTTCGACGTGCTGACCGTCTTCGGCGACCTCATGTACCAGCCGCCGATCTTCCCGCTGCTGGAGATGGCCGCCGCCACCGAGCGGGTGCGCCTGGGCGTGGCCTGCCTCAACCCCTACTCCCTGGCCCCCTACGAGATCGCCGGGCAGATCGCCGCGCTCGACCTGGCCTCGCGCGGCCGGGCCTACCTGGGCCTGGCCCGGGGCACCTGGCTGGGCGCGGTCGGCATCGACCAGCAGCGCCCGCTGACCACCCTGGAGGAGTCGGCGCAGGTCGTCTACCGGCTGCTGCGCGGCGACGGCGGCGGCTACGAGGGCCGGGTGTTCCGGCTGGCCCCGGGCACCACGTTGCGCTACCCGGTGCACCGCCCCGACCCGCCGCTGCTGCTCGGCGCGTGGGGCGCCAAGGGCGCGGCGCTGGCCGGGCGCATCGCCGACGAGATCAAGGTGGGCGGCAGCGCCAACCCGGCGATGGTGAAGGTGATCCGCGAACGGCTGCGGCCGGGCGCGGAGGCCGCCGGGCGTGCCGCCGACGACGTCGGGATCGTGCTCGGCGCGGTCACCGTCGTCGACACCGACGGCAACGCGGCGCGTGCGCGGGCGCGGGCCGAGGTGGCCATGTACCTCGCGGTCGTGGCCGAGCTCGACCCCACCCTGGAGATCCCGGCCGACCTGGTGGCCCGGGTGAAGGAGCTGGTCGACGCGGGCCGGCACGAGGAGGCGGGCCGGCTCATCCCGGGCGACCTGCTCGACCTGTTCGCCTTCGCGGGCACCCCCGACCAGGTCGCCGAGCAGGCGCAGGCGCTCATCGACGCGGGGGTGCGCCGGGTCGAGTTCGGCACCCCCCACGGGCTGAGCGACCGGCGCGGCGTGGAGCTCCTGGGCTCGGCGGTGCTGCCGTCCCTCAGGCGGACGAGGTCCGTGGCGGCGTGACCGAGTGCCACGGGAGCGGGGTCGAGAGCACCATCGTGCTCGACGGCTGGCCGTAGGGCGCGAGGCGGTCGATGACGTGCTCGAAGGCGTCCATCGTCTCGGCGGCCACCTTGAGGATGCAGCAGGCGTCGCCGGTGATGCGGTGGATCTCCAGCACCTCTGGCCACTCGGCCACCGACGGGTCGCGCAACATGCAGCGGGGCCCGTAGCAGGACATCCGGATGATCGCCATCACCGGCCAGCCGGTCCGGGTGAGGTCGACCCGGGCGTGGTAGCCGGAGATGACGCCGGTCTCCTCCAGCCGCCGCACCCGCTCGGCCACGGCGGGGGGCGACAGGTGCACCCGGCGGGACAACTCGCTGAAGGACAGTCGCGCGTCGATCTGCAGCTCGCGTAGGAGCGCCCAATCCATATCGTCCATGGCGACCTTCGGTTCGTTAAGCAGTTGAGCGGTTTGGCCGTGAAACCACAGGCCAAGGGCGCATCGTACCTTTAAGTGCTCCTTCTCGCTATATGACCGTTTGGTGGAGCATGAGGTCTTGTGGAGAGCACCAACAGCACGCGCGCGGCCAGGGCCGCCGCCAACGGCGGGAACCCCACCCTGGAGTTCCCCGACGGCCTGCCGTACGACGTGTACGTGCACGCCGAGACCCTGCACTCGCTCCAGCAGACCATCAGCAAGGACTCCGGCGAGATGTCCTTCCTCATGGTCAGCCAGATCATGGAGCTGTACTTCGGCCTGACCTGCTTCGAACTGCGCGAGGCCCAGCGGCTGCTGCGCGACGACGACGTCTGGGGCGCGCTCGCCCCGCTCAAGCGAGCCGCGCTCGACATCCAGGGGCTCAACGCCGCCTGGCGCGGGCTCGACTGGATGACCCCGGCCGACTTCAACCGCTTCCGCGACCAGCTGGGTGAGGCGTCGGGCTTCCAGTCCGCCATGTACCGCCATCTGGAGTTCCTGCTGGGCCTGCGCAGCGCGACCCTGCTGCGGCCCTTCCACCGCCAGCCCGAGGTGTACGCCGCCCTCCAGGCCACCCTGCGCGCCCCCAGCCTGTGGGACGACGTCATCGCGACGCTCGCCCGCCAGGGCTTCGACATCCCCCACGACCTGCTCGAACGCGACGTGACCGTCGAACACGAAGGTCATCCCGCCGTCGAGGCCGCCTGGGTCGAGATCTACCGGGAGAACACCCCCGGCAACCACCTCTGGTCGCTCGGCGAGGCGCTCACCGAACTGGCCGACGGGTTCGGCGACTGGCGCTGGCAGCACCTCAAGGCGGTGCAGCGGACCATGGGCGAGAAGGTCGGCAGCGGCGGCTCGGCCGGGGCGAACTGGCTGCGCCGCAGCATGGCCCGCGTGGTCTTCCCCGAAATCTGGTCCGCCAGGACCCTCGTCTGAGCCTCGTCCGAGCGGAGAAAGCATGTTCACCGAGGCCGACGCCCTCGAACGCGACCTGGCCGACCCCGGCCACCGCGAGCTCTTCCACGTTCCCCCGGCCGAGGGCGGCCGTTACGCCGAGACCGCCTACCTGGCCGGCAATTCTCTGGGGTTGCAGCCCAGGGCGACCCGAGGCGACCTGCTCGACGACCTGGACGCCTGGGCGCGCCTCGGCGTCGAGGGCCATCTCGACGCGGCCCGCCCGTGGTTGCCCTACCACGAGTTCCTGACCGGCACCGCGGCCCGGCTGGTCGGCGCGCTGCCGCAGGAGACCGTGGTGATGAACTCGCTGACGGTCAACCTGCACCTGCTGATGGTGTCCTTCTACCGGCCCACCGGCACCCGGACGAAGATCGTCATCGAGGACACCGCCTTCCCCTCCGACAGCTACGCGGTCCGCAGTCAGGCCCGCTTCCACGGCCTCGACCCCGACGCGACGGTGGTCAGGCTCGACCCCGCCGACGTGCTGAGCTACCTCGCCCATGAGGGCCACGAGGTCGCTCTGGTGCTGCTCGGCGGGGTCAACTACCTCACCGGCGAGCTCATGGACATCCCGGCGATCACCCGCGCGGGGCACGAGGCCGGCGCGCTGGTCGGCTGGGACCTGGCGCACGCCGCCGGGAACGTCCCGCTGGAGCTGCACGAATGGGGGCCCGACTTCGCGGCCTGGTGCTCCTACAAGTATTTGAACGCGGGGCCGGGCGCGCTCGGCGGCGTGTTCGTCCATGAGCGGCATCTCGGCGACCCGGCCGTGCAGCGGTTCGAGGGCTGGTGGAGCACCGAACCGGCCACCCGGTTCGAGATGACGCCGGTCTCCCGTCCCCCGGCGACGGCCGACGCGTGGCAGATCTCCAACCCGCCGATCTACGCCATGGGCCCGGTCCGCACCTCCCTGGAGATCTTCGACCGCGCCGGCATGGCCGCCCTGCGCGCCCGGAGCACCCGCCTCACCGGCTACCTGGAAACGCTGCTCGACGAGCTCCCGATCACCGTGGTGACCCCGCGCGACCCCGCCCGGAGGGGCAGCCAGCTCTCCCTGCGCGTCGGCGGCGGCAGCGCCCACGAGCTGGCCAGACGGCTGCGTTTCGAGTTCGGCGTGATCACCGACGCCCGGGAGCCCGACATCGTCCGGGCCGCGCCGGTGCCCCTGTACTGCACCTACCACGACTGCTGGCGTCTGGCCGACGCCCTCGCGCACGTCATCGAGGAGGTCCGATGAGCGACCCGGACGAGATAGCGGTGGTCGGCGCCGGCCTGGCCGGTTGCCTGCTCGCCTGCTTCCTGGCCCGGCGCGGCCTCAGGGTCGCCCTGTACGAACGGCGTCCCGACCCCCGGACCGGCGCGGTCGAGCGGGGTCGCTCGATCAACCTGGCCCTGTCGGAGCGCGGCCTCGACGCGCTGCGCCGCATCGGCCTGGACAGGCAGGTCATGGCCGACGCGCTGCCGATGCGCGGCCGTGTCATCCACCCCGTGAAGGGCGAACTCGACTTCCAGCCCTACAGCCACGACGGGCAGCGGGCGATCAACTCGATCAGCCGCTCGGCCCTCAACAACGCCCTGCTCACCGCGGCGGCCGGGCAGCCCGGCGTGCGCATCGCCTTCGACCACCGGCTGACCGGCCTCGACCCGCGCACGGGCGAGATGACGTACGAGACCCCCGACGGCACCACGAAGGCCAGGGCGGCCGTGGTGCTCGGGGCCGACGGCGCCGGTTCGGCGGTGCGGGCCCAGTTGCTCGCGCACGCCGGGCTGACCGAGAGCCTCGACTTCCTCGACTACGGCTACAAGGAGCTGCGCATCCCGCCCCGCGACGGGGAGTTCGCGCTGTCCCCCGACGCGCTGCACATCTGGCCGCGCGGCACCTCCATGATGATCGCGCTGCCCAACCCCGACCGCTCGTTCACCTGCACCCTGTTCTGGCCCACCAGCGGCACCAGCAGCTTCGCCTCGATCGGCAGCCCGGCGGCGATCGAGCGCCACTTCGCCGAGCACTACCCCGACCTGATCGAGCTGGCCCCCACCCTCGTCGAGGACTACCGGCACAACCCCGTCGGCGCACTCGGCACCGTGCGCTGCACCCCCTGGCACGTCGGCGGCACCGCCGCGCTGATCGGCGACGCGGCCCACGCGATCGTGCCGTTCTACGGCCAGGGCGCCAACTGCGCCTTCGAGGACGTCGTCGAGCTCGACCGCTGCCTGGAGGAGACCGGCGGCGACTGGACCCGTGCGCTCCCCCTCTACGAGGAGCGGCGCCGGGACAACACCGAGGCCATCGCCCGGATGGCCCTGGCCAACTTCGTCGAGATGCGCGACAAGGTCGCCTCCCCCGTCTTCCAGCTCCAGAAGAAGGTGGAGCACGCGCTGGAGCGGGCCCTGCCCGGCCGTTACGTCTCCCGCTATGAACTGGTGTCCTTCTCGACCGTGCCCTACGCGCAGGTCTGGCGACGGGTGCGCCGTCAGCACCGGGTGCTCGGCGCGGCCGTCGGCGCGGGAGCGCTGCTCATCGGCGGCGCGATCCTGCGAGGGAGGCGGAGCGCATGACACTGTGGACGCCGGACCTGATGTCCGGACGCCCGGCCGGCGAGCCCGGCCTGCTGCGCAACTTCGTCGACGGCCGGTTCGTGCCGGAGGGGAAGAGGTTCGCCAAGGTCAGCCCGGTCACCGGGGAGACCGTCTTCGAGGTCGCCGAGGCCGGGGCCGACACCGTCGACGCGGCGGTGCGCGCCGCCCGCCGGGCGCTGCGCGGGCCGTGGGGCCGCATGGACGAGCGCGCACGCGCGAAGATCCTGAACGCCGTCGCCGACGAGCTCGACCGGCGCTTCGACGACCTGGTCACGGCCGAGGTCGCCGACACCGGCAAACCGATCTCGCAGGCCAGGACGCTGGACATCCCGCGCGGGGCGGCCAACTTCCGGGCCTTCGCGGAGATCGCCGCGACCGCCCCCACCGAGTCGTTCGTCACCGGCGGCCGGGCGATCAACTACGCGGTCCGCAAGCCCGTCGGCGTGGTGGCGGTCATCGTGCCGTGGAACCTGCCGCTGCTGCTGCTGACCTGGAAGGTCGCGCCCGCGCTGGCCTGCGGGAACGCGGTCGTCGTGAAGCCGTCGGAGGAGACGCCGGCGTCGGCGACGCTGCTGGCCGAGGTGATGGCGGCGGTCGGCGTGCCCGACGGCGTGTTCAACCTGGTGCACGGCTTCGGCCCCGGCTCGGCGGGCGAGTTCCTCACCACGCACCCCGAGGTGGACGCGATCACCTTCACCGGCGAGTCGGCCACCGGCAGCGCGATCATGCGGGCCGCCGCCGACGGCGTGAAGGCGGTCTCGTTCGAGCTGGGCGGCAAGAACGCCGGGCTGGTCTTCGCCGACGCCGACCTCGACGCCGCCGTGGAGGGCTCGGTCCGCTCCAGCTTCACCAACGGCGGCCAGGTCTGCCTGTGCACCGAACGGCTCTACGTGCAGCGGCCGGTCTTCGAGGAGTTCACCGAGCGCCTGGCCCGGCGGGCCGCCGAGCAGGGGTTCGGCTGGCCGTCCGACCCGGCGACCGGCACGATGCCGCTGATCTCCCGCGGCCACCGCGACAAGGTGCTCGGCTACTACGACCTGGCCCGCGCCGAGGGCGCGACCGTGCTCGCGGGGGGTGACGTGCCGGTCTTCGGCGACGCCCGGGACGGCGGGGCGTACGTGCGGCCGACCGTGCTCACCGGCCTCGGGCCGGACGCCAGGACCAACCGGGAGGAGATCTTCGGCCCGATCTGCCACGTCGCCCCGTTCGACGACGAGGAGGAGGCGTTCGCGCTGGCCAACGACAGCGCCTACGGCCTGGCCGCGACCGTCTGGACCCGGGACGTCGGCCGCGCCCACCGGGCCGGCGCCCGCCTCGACGCCGGGATCGTCTGGGTCAACACCTGGTTCCTGCGCGACCTGCGCACCCCGTTCGGCGGGGTCAAGGCCTCGGGGGTCGGCCGCGAGGGCGGCGTCCACTCCCTCGGCTTCTATTCGGAGCTCACCAACGTCTGCGTGGACCTCACATGACCGACATCCAGCGCGCGGCCGACGTCCTGCGGGCCGCCTACGACACCGGCACGCCCTGCCCGCCCCTGCGCGGGGACCTGCTGCCCGAAGGGGACGTGGCCACCGCCTACGCCGTCCAGCGGGCGCAGGTGGAGCAGTGGACCGCCGAAGGGCGGCGGCCGGTCGGCGCGAAGATCGGGCTGACCAACCCCGTCGTCCAGAAGGCCCTCGGGGTGTTCCAGCCCGACTTCGGGGTGCTGTTCGCCGACATGGCGGTGCCCGACGGCGCGGAGGTGGCCCCCGGCCGGGTGCTCCAGCCGCGGGTGGAGGCGGAGATCGCGTTCGTCCTCGGCGCCGACCTGCCGCACGAGCAGGTGACGGTCGTGGACGTGATCCGCGCGACCGACCACCTGCTGCCGGCCATCGAGATCGTCGGCTCGCGGGTGGCGAACTGGGACATCTCGATCGTCGACACCGTGGCCGACAACGCCTCCAGCGGCCTGTTCGTGCTCGGCACGAGCCCGCGCCGGGTCGCCGACGTGGACCTGCGGCTCTGCGGCGCGGTGCTCGAACACGACGGCGAACCGGTCTCGGTCGGCGCGGGCGCGGCCTGCCTGGGCAACCCGGCGCACGCCGTGGCGTGGCTGGCCGAGACGCTCGCGCGGGCGGGCAGCCCGCTGCGGGCCGGGGACGTGGTGCTCTCCGGTGCGCTCGGGCCGATGGTGCCGGTGACGCCGGGCGCGGCCTACGAGGCCCGCATCTCGGGCCTCGGCTCGGTCAGGACCTGTTTCGGAGGTGGGGAATGAGCGCCGGAGTGGCGGTGATCGGGTCGGGCAACATCGGCACCGATCTGATGATCAAGGTGCTGCGCCTGTCGACGACGCTCCGCATGGTCGCGATGGCCGGGATCGACCCCGCCTCCGACGGCCTCGCACGAGCCCGGCGCATGGGCGTGGCCACCACCGACAAGGGCGTCGAGGGCCTGGTCGCGATGCCGGAGTTCGCCGACGTGGACGTGGTCTTCGACGCGACCTCCGCCGGGGCCCACCGGCACAACGACGAGGTGCTGCGCGCCTGCGGCAAGATCGTCGTCGACCTGACCCCGGCCGCGGTCGGCCCCTACGTGGTGCCGCCGGTCAACCTCGGCGAGCACCTGGGCGAGCGCAACGTCAACATGGTCACCTGCGGCGGCCAGGCCACCGTGCCGATCGTGGCCGCCGTCGGCAGGGTCACCCCGGTCGTGTACGGCGAGATCGTCGCCTCCATCGCCTCCCGGTCGGCCGGGCCGGGCACCCGCGCCAACATCGACGAGTTCACCGAGACGACGTCCCGGGCGATCGAGGTGGTCGGCGGCGCCGAACGCGGCAAGGCGATCATCGTGCTGAACCCGGCGGAGCCCCCGCTGCTCATGCGGGACACCGTCTACTGCCTCTGCGCCGACGCCGACCACGAGGCGATCTCCCGCTCGGTGACCGAGATGGTGGCCTCGGTCCAGGAGTACGTGCCCGGCTACCGCCTCAAGCAGGAGGTGCAGTTCGATCCCGTGGACGCCCACGTCCCCGCGCTCGGCCGGCGGTTCGCCGGCCTCCAGGTGTCGGTCTTCCTGGAGGTCTCCGGGGCCGGGCACTACCTGCCCGAGTACGCCGGGAATCTCGACATCATGACCTCGGCGGCGCTGCGCACGGCGGAACGGATGGTGACCCGGTGAACCGCCTCTACGTCCAGGACGTCACCCTGCGCGACGGCATGCACGCCATCGCCCACCGCTACACCCCCGCCCAGGTCGCCGAGATCGCCGCCGCGCTCGACGCGGCCGGGGTCGACGCGATCGAGGTCGCCCACGGCGACGGCCTGGCGGGCTCCAGCGTCAACTACGGCCACGGCGCGGCCGCGGACGCCGAGTGGATCGAGGCCGCCGCGTCGGTCATGACCAGGGCCCGGCTCACCACGCTGCTCCTTCCGGGCATCGGCACCATCGCCGACCTGAAGGCCGCCCGCGACCTCGGCGTCACCAGCGTGCGCGTCGCGACCCACTGCACCGAGGCCGACATCGCCGCCCAGCACATCGCCTGGGCCAGGGACAACGGCATGGACGTCGCGGGCTTCCTGATGATGTCGCACATGGCCGACCCGGCCACCCTGGCCGGGCAGGCCAAGCTCATGGAGTCGTACGGCGCCCACTGCGTCTACGTCACCGACTCGGGCGGCCGGCTGCTCATGCGCGACGTCGCCGAACGGGTCGACGCCTACCGGCAGGTGCTCGACGAGGGCACCGAGATCGGCATCCACGCCCACCACAACCTGTCGCTCGGCGTCGCCAACAGCGTCGTCGCCGTCGAGCACGGCACCACCCGCGTCGACGCGTCGCTGGCCGGGATGGGCGCGGGGGCGGGCAACGCCCCGCTGGAGGTCTTCGCCGCCGTCGCCGAACTGCACGGCTGGCCGCACGGCTGCGACGTGTTCGCGCTGATGGACGCCGCCGACGACCTGGTCCGGCCGCTGCAGGACCGGCCCGTGCGGGTCGACCGCGAGACGCTCTCGCTCGGCTACGCCGGGGTCTACTCCAGCTTCCTGCGGCACGCCGAACGCGCCGCCGACCGCTACGGCGTGGACGTGCGCGCCATCCTGGTCGAACTGGGCCGCCGCCGGATGGTCGGCGGCCAGGAGGACATGATCGTCGACGTGGCGCTGGACCTCGGAGGGAAAGCATGATCAGCGAGCTCGCCGACCGCCTGGACCGGGCGGCGTCGACGGCCACGGCCATCCCGCGCCTCGCGGCGGCGGCCCGTCTGGACCCTTCCGGGGCCTACGACGTGCAGCGCGCGCTGGTCGAACGGCGGCTGGCGCGGGGCGACCGGCTGACCGGCGTGAAGATGGGCCTGACCAGCCGCGCCAAGATGGCGCAGGTCGGCGTGGACGAGGTCATCTGGGGCCACCTCACCGACGGCATGCGGATCGACGACGGCGGCCGGGTCGACCTGACGCGGCTGATCCACCCCCGGGCCGAGCCGGAGGTCGCGTTCCTACTCTCGAACTCGGCCGTCGAGGCCGTCGCTCCGGCGCTGGAGGTGATCGACTCGCGCTTCGAGGGCTTCGACTTCTCGCTGCCGGACGTGATCGCCGACAACACCTCGGCGGCCGGTTACGTCGTCGGCCCGTGGCGGCCGGCGCCCGAGGGGCTGGACAACCTCGGCGTGCTGCTGGAGGTGAACGGCCGGGTCGTCCAGACCGGCTCGACGGCCGCCATCCTCGGCGACCCGCGCAGGGCCTTCGACGCGGCGATCCGCCTGGCAGGCGGGCGCGGCGTGGAACTGCGGGACGGCTGGATCGTCCTGGCCGGGGCCGCGACGGCGGCGGTGCCCCTGAACCCGGGCGACCACGTCCGCACGGTCATCGAGAAGCTCGGCACGGCGTCCTTGAAGGTCGGCTCATGAGCGCGGGCAAGATCGTTCCTGGAAAAGCCACTCCCCGGGGCCGTTTTCCACATGTGAAGATCGCCGGAGGGTTCGCCTTCGTCTCGGGCACCTCCAGCCGTCGTCCCGACAACACCATCGCCGGAGCCACAGCCGACGCGATGGGCACCACCTCGCTCGACATCCGAGCGCAGACCCGGGCGGTGATCGAGAACATCGGCGACATCCTCGCCTCCGCCGGGGCGGGCCTGTCCGACCTGGTGCAGGTGACGACGTACCTGGTGAACATGAACGACTTCGGCGGCTACAACGAGGTCTACGCCGAGTACTTCGACGAGACCGGGCCCGCCCGCACCACCGTGGCGGTGCACCAGCTTCCCCATCCCCATCTGCTGATCGAGATACAGGCCGTGGCGCTACTCCCGGAAGGAGTCGACGAATGACCGACATCACGGAGCCGGTGAACTTCCCCGGCTGGATCGAGGGCAACAGGCACCTGCTCAAGCCGCCGGTCGGCAACAAGGAGATGTTCCCGGGCGGATCGGACTTCATCGTGCAGGTCGTGGGCGGCCCCAACCAGCGCACCGACTTCCACGTCGACCCGTACGAGGAGTTCTTCTACCAGGTCAAGGGCAACATGCACGTCAACCTCATGACGCCCGAAGGGCCGCGGACCGTGCACATCCGCGAGGGCGAGATGTGGATGCTGCCGGGCAACGTGCCGCACTCGCCGCAGCGGCCCGAGGCCGGGTCGATCGGCATGGTGGTCGAGCGGGTGCGCGAGGAGGGCACGCTGGAGAGGTTCCAGTGGTACTGCCCCGACTGCGGCAACCGCGTCCACGAGGTCGAGCTCCAGGTCCGCGACATCGTCACCGACCTGCCGCCGGTCTTCCAGGCCTTCTACGCCGACGAGGCCGCCCGCACCTGCGCCGAGTGCGGCGCGCTCCACCCGGGCAAGGGCTGATGGCCGGGCCCGTCGTCGACGTCCACACCCACCTGGTGCCGAAGGGGTGGCCCGACCTGGCGGCCCGATGCGGCGGCACGGGCTGGCCCTGGCTGCGCGTCGACTCCGAACGCGCCGCCATGATCATGGTCGGCGAGACCGAGTTCCGCCCGATCGGCGCGGCGGCCTGGGATCCGGGCACCCGCCTGGCCGACATGGACGCCGACGGCGTCGACGTGCAGGTCGTCTCGCCCACGCCGGTCTTCTTCTCCTACGACCGCCCGGCCGACCAGGCGGTCAAGGTGGCCCGCGTCTTCAACGACCTCACGCTGGAGATGACCGGGGGCGGCGACCGGTTCGTACCGTTCTGTCAGGTGCCGCTCCAGGATCCGGAGGCGGCGTGCGAGGAGCTCGACCGCTGCCTGGCCAACGGCCACGCGGGCGTCGAGATCGGCAACCACGTCGGCGACCGCGACCTCGACGACGCGGGCATCGTGATGTTCCTGCGGCACTGCGCGGAGGTCGGCGCGCCGGTCTTCGTCCACCCGTGGGACATGCCCGGCGGTCCGCGGCTCGACCGCTGGATGGCGCGCTGGCTGACCGGCATGCCGGCCGAGACCCACCTGTCGGTGCTGGCGCTCATCCTCGGCGGCGTCTTCGACCAGGTGCCGGAGACGCTGCGCCTGTGCTTCGCCCACGGCGGCGGCAGCTTCCCGTTCTGGCTCGGCCGGGCCGACAACGCCTGGCACCGCCGCGGCGACGTGGTGCGCGGCCGGTCGGCCCACCCGCCGAGCCACTACGTCGGCCGGTTCTCCGTCGACAGCGTCGTGTTCGACCCGGCGGCGCTCCGCCTGCTGGTGGACGTGCTGGGCGAGGACCGGGTCATGGTCGGCAGCGACTACCCCTACCCGCTGGGCGAGCGCCCGGCCGGCGGGGTCGTGCGCGACGCGGCGTTCCTGAGCGCGGACCAGCGGGACAAGCTGCTGTCCGGCAACGCCCTGCGCTTCCTCGGGAGGACACGATGATGCTGGTGGCGCTCACCCCCGGCCTGACGGCCGACCCCGATCTGGTCCGGCACATCGCCGAGACGGAGTTCCGGCGGCTGGGGATCGACGGCCGCGTGGTGACCGGCCTCGACGAAACGGAAGAGGCCGTCGTCGCGGTGGGCGCACCGCTCCCGCACCCCGCGCCGGTGGTCTGGTACGACCCCGCCGACACCGGCCCGGCCGAGGTCTCCCCCGGGTCCGTCCACCTCTACGGCCGCGGCCTCTGGGGCCTGACCTGGGCGATCCGGCACGCCTTCCACCGCCTGCGGCACCCCGCCGAGCGCATCGCCTACGGCCCCGCCGACGAGCAGTGGGGCGACCTGCGCCTGCCGCCGCACCACGACGGCGGCCGGTTGCCGGTCGCGGTGCTGATCCACGGCGGCTACTGGCGCTCGATCTGGGCCGCCGACCTGATGGACGCCCTCGCCGTCGACCTGGCCGGACGCGGCTACGCCGCCTGGAACCTCGAATACCGCCGCCCCGACCGGCACGGCTGGCAGGCCACCGTCGCCGACGTCGCGGCCGGCCTCGACCGCCTGACCGGCATCGATTCCCTGGACTTCGACCTGGACCTCGATCGGGTCGTGGTCTTCGGCCACTCGGCCGGCGGCCAGCTCGCCCTGCGCGCCGCCGCCGACGACGGCCGGATCGCCCTGGCCGTCTCCCTGGCCGGGGTGCTCGACCTCACCGAGGGCGAACGCCGCCGCGTCGGCACCGGCGCGGTCCCGCACGCGCTCGGCGGCTCCTCCGCCGAGATCCCGGAGGTGTACGCCGCCGCCGACCCGATGAGCCGCCTGCCCATCGGCGTCCCGCAGCTCGTCGTCATCGGCCACGACGACGACCTCGACCTGATCGACTTCAACCGCCGCTACGCCACCGGGGCCGAGGTGACCGGCGACGACCTCACGTATCTCGAAGGACCGGGCGACCACTTCGCGGTGATCGACCCCACGTCGGAGATCTGGACCTCGGCCATGACGGAGGTTGACCGCAGGGTTCGTTATTGACGTAAGACGTCATACGAATTACGTTCCCCGGTGGATCAAGCGCCCTCACCGGAAGAAAGGAACACTGTGCGTCCGTCCCCTGAAACGCGCAGACGTCCCGCGGCCGCCCTGGCGGCCGCCCTCACCACCGCGCTGCTCACCGGCGTGTTATCCGTGCCCGCCCACGCCGCCCCCACGAGCCACACCATCGTGGTCGCCCCGACGGGCGCGGCCAACGCCGACGACGACGGGAACGGCCGGCGCGACGAGCCGCTCGCCACGCTCGCCGAGGCACAGCGCCGCGTCCGCGCCGCCCTCGCCCAGGGCGACGTCAACGTGACCGTGGAACTCCTCGACGGCGTCCACCGGCTGACCGCGCCGCTGCGCCTGGACGCCGACGACTCCGGCGGCACGGGCACCACCGTCACCTGGACGGCAGCCCGCGACGCCCACCCGGTGATCAGCGGCGCGACGCCCGTCACCGGCTGGGAGCTCGACGACGCCGCGACCGGCGTCTACAAGGCCTCCGTGGGCACCGGCTTCGACACCCGCCAGCTCTACGTCGACGGCAAGCCCGCCCAGCGGGCGCGGCTCCGGATCGCCCGAAGCGACATCACGCTGAACGCGGCCGGCTTCACGATCAACAACCCGGCGCTGGCCTACCTGTCCGGCCTGCCCGACCAGAAGCGCATCGAACTCCAGGCGATGTTGTCGTTCACCAACCGGTTCGCGCCCGTCGAGAGCATCACCGGCTCCACGGTCGTCATGCAGCAGCCGGCCTGGGACAACAACACCTACGGCTACGACACCGTCCAGTCGCCGCTGCGCACGCCCACCTTCACCCTGCTCAACTCCAAGAGGTTCCTCGACGAGGCGGGCGAGTGGTATCTCGACACCACCGCGGGCGTCCTCTACTACAAGCCGCTGCCCGGCCAGGACATCACGAAGGCGCGGGTGGAACTGCCCCGCCTGGAGTCGCTGCTCCAGGTCGGCGGCACCTACGACGCCCCGGCGCGCAACCTGCGCTTCGAGAACCTGACGTTCACCGGGACCACGTGGCTGCACCCCGGCACCTCCGACGGATACGCCAACCAGCAGACCGGCGTCTTCATCAGCGGCGTCCAGCCGCACCGGCCCGCCGACGCGTTCACCTCCTGCGCGTTCGGCTGCAAGGGGTTCGAGGGCTCGCGCAACGGCTGGGCCCAGTCGCCGTCGGCCGTCCAGGTCTCGGCCGCCGAGGACGTCACGTTCACCGGCAGCACCTTCGTCAACCTCGGCTCCGTGGCGCTCGGCATCGGCAACGACGCCAACGCGCACGCCAGCGGCGTCGGCCTGGGCGCGCGCCGGGTGTCGGTCGTCGGCAGCACGTTCACCGCGAGCGCCGGCGGCGGGATCATGGTCGGCGGCGTGCGTCCCGACGCGCACCACCCGTCCGACCCCCGCATGGTCAACAGCGACATCTCGATCCGCGACAACCGCGTCTACTCGACCGCCCTGGAGTTCCTCGACCAGGACGCGATCTTCGCCAGCTACGTCACCCGGTTGTCGATCGAGCACAACTACGTCTCCGACATGCCGTACACGGGCATCGGGCTCGGCTACGGCTGGGGCGCCAACGACCCGGGCGGCAGCCCCGAGTACCTGAACCGGGGTCTGTACGACTTCCAGCCCGTCTACGACACGCCGACGACGTTGAGCGACGTACGCGTGGTGGGCAACCACGTCCGCAACGTCGTGCGGACCATGTTCGACGCGGGCTGCATCTACACCCTGTCGGCCATGCCGCGCAGCGTCATCGACGAGAACTACTGCGAGAACAGCGGGCAGCTCGGCCTCTACTTCGACGAGGGCTCCCGCTACCTGAGCGCGAGTCGTAACGTGTTCGTCCGGACCGCCGGGCAGTGGGCGCACGCCAACAACCAGAACGGCAACCGCACCGGCGACCTCACCCTGATCGACAACCACACCACCAACCCGGCGATCACCGGCATCACGAACGGCAACCGCGGCAACCTCACCCGGGGCAATCTAACCGTGACCGAGACCACCCTGCCCCTGGAGGCGAGCCGGGTGATCTACCAGGCCGGTCCCACCGGCGACCACCGCGGCGCGCCCGACGCGCAGCGGCCTCCCGTCGGCGCCGCCCTGTCTGCCGACCCGGCCGTCCTGCGGGCCGGGGAGTCGGCCGAGGTCACCGTCACCGTGCGGAACTTCAGCCCGCGCCGCGCCTCGGAGCTGGCCGTCGCCCTCACCGTCCCCGACGGGTGGCGGGCCGAACGCGTCGGCAAGCCCGTGCCGTACGGCCTCGACTCCGGCACGTCCGACGCCGAGACGTGGCGGGTCACCGCTCCCGCGTCGGTCCCGGCGCCGGTCAGCCGGGCGGAGGTCAGGGCGGCCGTCACCGGACGCGCCGACCAGGCCGCTTTCAGCCTGACCCGATCGGCCACCCTGACCGCGTTGAACCCCCTCACCTCGATGAAGGGGCACGGCTCGGTGCCCAGCCAGTTCGCCGAGGCCGGATCGGAGTTCGTCATCCTGACCTCGGGCGCCGACATCTGGCAGGACGCCGGCGGCGCCTTCGACGAGTACGGGGCCATCTACCGCGACGACGTGGCCGGTGCCACCGCCACCGTCTCCGCGCAGGTCACCCGCATGGACAACACCAACGCGTGGGCCAAGGCCGGCGTCGTGCTGCGCAACGACGTCACCGGTTCGGCCGCCTCGCCGGGCTACGCGGCCATGGTCGCCACCCCCGGCAACGGCGTGGCCTTCCAATGGGACGCCAACGGCAACGGCTACCTCGACTCCTTCAGCGGGGCCTCGGGGGTCACCGCACCCGTGTGGGTCCGGCTGGTCCGCACCGGCGACCAGGTCAGCGGCTACTACTCCCGCAACGGCACGACCTGGACGAAGGTCGGCCCGACCGTGACCCTGCCCGGCATCGCCGAACGGCAGGACGCCGGGCTCATCGCCACCTCCCACGCGGCGAACGTCACCGGCCAGTTCGCTTTCCGGGACTTCAGCGTGAGCTGACCGCACGACGCGTCCCCCGTGAGAGCTACCCGAAGTGTTCACCTCACGGGGATTCGTGACCCGCGCCCGCATTCGTAGCGTTTCCGGCGTCTCGCCGTACGGATGCGGCGCGGGTCACCGGAGGTTCCATGGACACGACACAACACGCCCGTTCCCCGCTCGTCTGGCTCCCGGTCGGGGTGGTGGCCGTCGGCGGGGTGTCGGCGCCGGCCGGGGGCGGGCCGGTGCTCGCCGTCGTGGCCGCGGTGGCGGCCACCGCCGTCTACTGGGCGGTGATGCGGTGGGTGGCACGGCGTCCGGTGCCCGAGCTGGCCGGGCGGGGGGCCGGGCGGGAGGCGCTGACCGGCGGGGCGATCGGCCTGGGGTTCGTGCTCCTCTCGGTGCTGCTGATCACGCTGTTCGGCGGCTACTCGTTCACCTGGTCCCGGGGACCGGCGGCGCTGGTCCCGGTGGTCGCGGTCGCGATCGGCGCGGCCGTCACCGAGGAGCTGCTCTTCCGGGGGCTCGCGCTGCAGGCGCTGGAGGCGCTGTTCGGCAGCCGGGTCGCGCTGGCGGTCACCGCCTGCCTGTTCGGCGGCCTGCACCTGGCCAACCCGGGCGCCACGTTGTGGAGTTCGGTGGCGATCGCCGTCGAGGCGGGGGTGCTGCTGGGGGCCGCGTTCCTGTGGCGGCGCACCATCTGGTTCGTGGCCGGGCTGCACTTCGCCTGGAACGCCGCCGAAGGACTGCTGGGCATCCCCGTCTCCGGGCACCCGTCCGAGGGGGTGCTGACCGCGCACGTCTCCGGACCGGAGTGGCTGACCGGCGGCGGGTTCGGGCTGGAGGCCTCCGTCGTCCCGGTCGTGGTGAGCCTGCTGATCGCGGCGGCGATGTTGCGCCGCGCCCGCCGCTAGGTGTACTCGGTCATGGACTTGGTGACAGTCGGCTGATGGGTGGTTGGCCGCCGAGGGCTGAGTGTGGGCGTGTGGTGTTGTAGTGCTCCAGCCAGGGGCCGAGGGCTTGGGTTCGGTGCTGGT
>NZ_WXEW01000008.1 GCF_009901565.1 Herbidospora solisilvae | reverse complement strand
CGGGCCGAACTGGACCGGCGGACGGCGGGCCTGGCGCGGGCCTGCCGTCCGCTGCTGGACCGGGTGGCCGGGAGGCTGGCCGCCGTCGCCGACGCCGCGCACACCGAGGCGCTCGCCACCGTCGCCCGCGACGCGGCCGTCCGCGCCGCCTGGGCGGGGGGAGTCGGCGACCCGGCCGTGCTGGCCGTCTGCGCGGGCACCGACTCCCGCACGGTCACGGCGTTGGTCGGCGCGGCAGCGGCAGCGGACGCCCCGGATGCTTACGCGCGTACCACGACGTGAGCAGCTTCTCCACCGCGACCAGATGGAAGTTGAGCTGGTCGAACAGCTCGCGGACGTCGTCGTCGGAGGCCGTCAGGCGGAAGGAGTCGACCAGGGTGGTGATGGAGTCGGGGTCGGCGTAGGGACGACGGCCGGCGCGTTCGGAGCGTTCGTCCTCGAACGGGCTGAAGATGGAGTGCGTCATGGTTCCCCCTAGGCGGCGAACATGCCGGTCTGAGCGATGAGCCGGAGCAGGGCCAGGTCGTCGACGTCCATGTCCTGCGCGTACGCGTCGAACAGTTCACCGGCGCGCCTGCGGTTGACCTCGCGGGTGTGCCGGGCCGTCCAGCCGAGCGGCGGGCGCAGCAGCAGCGACCACAGCGGGAGCAGCCGCGCGCCGCGCCGCAGCTTCTCGGTGAACCCCCCGACGCCGAAGTCGATCTCCTGCAGGTGCCGGGCCAGGCCCATCCTGACCGGGGCGTGCGACTGCAGGACCGGCTGCTCGGCGAAGTGGCCGGTGCGGCGGGGGTCGAGCGTGATGCGGTGGGCGACCAGGCCGTCGCCGTGCTGGAAGACCAGCCGGTAGCCGATCGTGGCGCCGTTGTGCGTGCAGAGGATCACGTGGGCCGAGCCGGCCAGCGGCGAGGCGAGGTAGCGGCGCAGCTCGCGCTCGGCGGCGGTGGCCTCCTTGGGCGTGGGGTGCAACCTGGCCAGATCGGGCAGCAGGGCCGCCGTCAGCGGCAGCACCTTGATCGCCCGCGCGCCGTCGGCGAACACCCGCTCCTCGCGCCGGGCCAGCGTCCGGCTCGACCGCTGGAGGGCGCCCAGGTGCTCCTCGAAGGTGCTGCCCTGGATCCGCATGACCGTCCGCGCGTGGGTCAGGATGAGCGGCGCGCGCGGGAAGTAGCGGGTCAGCCGCCCGGCCGTGGGCCCGTCGAGGTAGAGCACGGCGGCCGTGCCGTCGTCGGGCATGGCATATTGCACGGCCCGCGCCCACAGGTGCTCGTCGTCCGGGTGGCAGACGGGCACCGTGCGGTATCCGGCCGTCGCGCCGATGAGCGTGACCCGCCCCCAGGCCTCGGGGGTGCGCAACCGCCCGCCCCGCAACATGGAGCCGAACAGCCGGGCCGGGTCGAGCATCGGGCGGGCGGGGGCCCGGTCGTAGTGGCTGACCGGCACCACGGTCCGCAACGACGGCCGTCCCGTGCCGCCGACCCAGCCGAGGACCACGCCGTGCCAGGCGGCCGCGTCCGGGTCGGCGTGCGCCTGGTGCCAGGCCCGGCCGTTGAAGAACCCCGCGGCGGTACGGGGGGCGAGCTCGTCCCACCGCGCCGGGGCCGACCGGAGGGGCGCGGTGGTCAGCCGCACCTCCTCGACGCCCGGCCGCCTCGGCGCCTCCTCGTAGAAGGAGACCGCCGCCGTCGAACCCCCGGCCCTCATCGAACGGCCTTCGCCATGCTGGGCGGCATGACCGGCCGGCTGTCGGCCGCCGCCTTCTCGGGCGCGTCGTCGGGTTCGGCCTCCGGAGAGGGCTGCGGGGCGGGCGGCGCCTGCGGGGGCAGCGGCGTGGAGTAGGGCGTCAACGCGGGCAACGGCTCCGACCGATCCTGCGCCGACGAGGACTCCCGGCCCCGCTCGGGCGACTGGGAAAGCTCCCCGGCCCCCTCCGACGACTGCGAAAGCTCCCGGCCCCGCTCCGACGGCTGCGAGACTTCCCCGCCCCGCCCGGGCAATTGCGAGAGCTCCCGGCTCCGCTCGGGCGACTGCGAGAGCTCCCGGCTCCGCTCGGGCGACTGCGAGAGCTCCCGGGCCCGCTCGGGCGACTGCGAGAGCTCCCGGGCCCGCTCGGGCGACTGCGACGCGGAGGTCTCCGCTGGGCGCGGCTCCGTCCTGTCGTGCGATGCCGGGCGAAGCACGGCCTGCAGCGCGGCACTCTCCACGGGCAAGGGAGTCGAGTGCGGCGACACACCGCGCGGTGACCCGGGCGGTTCCGGCGTGGATCGCGGCTTCTGGGCGGACGGCGGCAGGGGCCCGGAGGGCTGCACCGGGATCGGCGTCAGGTTCGGCATCGGGTTCGGCATCGGGTTCGGCAGGGGGCCAGGCCGGGTGTGGGCGCCCGGGACCGACGGCAGCGGGGGGATGTACTGCGGCGCGGCGGTCTGCACCGGCAGCGGGGTCGAGTAGGGCATCGAGGCGGGCAGCGGCTCGGGCGTGGAGTTCGGCGCGGAGGCCGGCAGCGGCTGCGGCGTCGTGTGCATCGGCGCGGCGGGCCTCGGCTGCGGGACTGCGGTCCTGGCCGGCTGGGCGGTCGATTGTGGCACCGCCGTCTGCGCCGACTGAGGCACCGGCTGAGGGGCCTGCGACGGCTGTGCGGCCGGGATCTGGGGTGGTATCTGGGCCGGCTGGGCCTGCGACGGCTGTGGGGCTGGGAACTGGGCCGGGATCTGGGCCGGCTGTGCGTGCGGCGGCTGCGGGGCCGGGAACTGGGCCGGCTGGGGTGCCGGGGTGAGGGCCGGGGGAAGGGTCGGCTGGAGGTCGAAGGCCGGTTCCGGTTCGCGGATGCGCTGGATCGACGGGGGCAGGAAGGGCCACTCCGCCGGGATGTATAGGTGGGCGGCGCGCATGTGGGCGGCCCTCAGGTGGGCGGCGCGCAGGGCGCACTCGCGGGGGTTGCGGCCCGTGACGACGGCCCGGCCGCCGGGCTCGTAGCGTTCGAGCCAGCCCGCGTACGGCAGGTCGTCGTCGAGGTCGGCCAGGCGGGGGGCGCGGATGTCGACGGGGGTGACGATCGCGGCGCGGCGGTGGCGGTGCCGGGTGGCCTCCGGTTCGCGGCCGCAGCTGATGGCCGCGGCGGCGGCCGGGAGGTTGACCCCGGTGACGAGTTCGACGACGTGGCACAGCAGCGGGTCGGGCGGCCCGGCCCGCAGGCCCGTCACGATGGCGCTCTCGTTCGACAGCAGCAGGCCGACGCCGCAGTGCCCGTCCTGGACGCCCACCGCCGACACCGCGGTGGCGATGACGGCCGCCACGTCGGCGTCCTCCAGAAGCGGGTCGGCGGCGTCGACGATGTCGTACTCGCCGAACCGGCGGATCACCGCGACGCCGATCGGCGCGCCCGAACGGACCCAGCACTCCACCGTGACCGGTGCGCCCACCGGAACCTCCTCGACGAGAACGGCGCCGCTGTCACCCGTCGCGGCCTGGGCGCCGGCGAATCCGGCGGGGATGCCGGCGAGATCGTCCACGCGGCGCCGGGACAGGTTCCCTCCAGGGGTCCGGGCGACGAACAGGACGGGGCAGCCGATGAGCTGGGCGGCCCGGTTCGCCTCTTCGGGCGAGACGGCGAGGATCGACCGCGGGGTGCGCATGCCCCCGGCGGCGAGCAGCACCTGGGTGCTGACCGGGTCGGCGCTGCCGATGGCGGCGGTCTCCCCGAAGGAGGGCAGCCCCAGCCGCACGGCGGCCGCGGCCGCGACCTCCTGGTAACGCGGCTCCCAGCAGATGACGCCGTCGACGCGGCGGGAGAAGCCCTCGACGGCGGCGGCGACCGCGGACGGGGTCATGGCCGGAACCCGCAACCGGTCGGTGTGGCCGGACCGGCCGGCCGAGACGTCGTCGGTGTCGACGAGCACGACGTCGAAGCCGCCCTGGCGGACCTGGGCCAGCAGCGACGCGGCGTCCTCGGAGCCGCCGGAGCCCACCAGGGCCACGGTGCCGCGGTGGGGGGTGGGGATGCGCGCGCCGCCGCGGTGCGGCCACGGAACCCGGCGGGCGAGCGCCCGGCCGTTCACGACGCGACGCCTGGTCAGTCCGTCCCTTTCGCCGTTCATAACGAACAGGTATTGCACGTTCACTTGACTGCCGCCTTTACGAAGGAGGGTTCGCGCGGACTTGATGCAAATGATGTTGGAAGTATTGACAGGCCGATGTCAAGAAGAATTGTGACGGAGGGGGAAATGCATATCTGTCGTGATCCTTTTACGCGACACGGCACCCCAAACCAGGACAATCAGGACTCTCGCCACACATGTCACTCGCATTTCTGTAAAGGAATTTGACAAGAAGTCTTACAGCCTGGCCGATACCCCCACCTGCAGTGACGACGTGCTGGAACGCAACAGTGCAAGAGTGACCGAAATCCGACCCTATTGCGAAAGTGGAGAAAGTAATTAAGATCTCAACTTGTGTCAGATAGTTTGTCAGAACGGGAAAGGAGGGTCATATGAGCATCCCGGCCGACGCCGTGACCCGAATGGTCCTCACCAACGACGGATCAACGACGCAATTGCTTTCCGCGTTACTCGGTGTACCGCTGCGCGTCCGTGTGCTCGACCAGCGGGGGCTGCCGTCCTCGCAAGTACGCCCCCGCGCGGCCGTCAAGGCACTCGTGGCCGGCGAGGGCGACGAACCGCTCGTCGTCCGCAAATCGCAACTCGTCCGCCCGGACGGCAGGGCCATCTCGGTCAACACGGTGATCATGACGTCGAGTCATCTGGTCGCCCGCAGCATCGTCGACGGCGGGGGCACCCCCCTCGGCCAGGTGCTGCAGGGGGCCGTCGAACAGCGTCGCGTGATCACCGAGACCGGCTGCCGGATGAGCGAATGGGGCGGTGTCGGCCGGCCCAGCGTCTACCGCTCGTATCTCGTCTTCGCTGGAGGCAGGCCATTCCTCCACGTCGAAGAGCAGTTCCACCCCGCGATCGTGACGCCCATCCGGGACCTCCCCCTCCTGGAGGAGGACCCCCGGCAGTGGCCCGCGAAGAAACGTCCAGCGCACCCCCGCCGAGGACCCGCGATGCAGACGTACATCAGCGACACCCTGGTCTCCCTTCCCCAACCCGCCGCATCCTCCCGCAAGCCGGCCGAATGAGCGTTCTCACACAGCGGCGCGGTGACGACGGCCTTCCCCCGTTGCTCACCGACCCGCCCCGCCGCCTCCAGGGGCGCGGACGACCGGCGCCCAGCTCCCACAAGCGCAAGACCACCTACCTGCCCGTCATCGTGTGCGCCGGCATCATGGGCATCACCATGGCCGACACGCTCGCCGCCACCCTCGGCGTGCCGCAACTCGCCGAGAGCGGCTTCGGCCCCAAGTCACCGATCGACGTCCAGTGGCTGCTGACCGCCTTCGCCCTCCCGTACGCGGCGCTGCTGCCCGTCGGGGGACGGCTCGCCGACGTGTTCGGCCCGCGGCGGCTGCTCACCATCGGACTGTCCCTGTTCTCCCTCGCGGCGTTCTGCACGGTCGTCACACCCATGTGGAGCCTGCTGCTCGCCGCCCGCGCCGCGCAGGGGCTCGGCGCCGCCCTCATGGTCCCCGCCTCGCTGGCGATGCTGCTGGCGACGGTGCCCACCACCCGCAGAGCCGCCGCCATCGGCGTCTGGAGCGCGTCGACCGGCGTCGCCGGCACGCTCATGTACGCCCTCGGCGGCTGGTTCAGCCAGAACATGGAGATCGGCTGGCGCGTGCTGTTCGTGCCCAGCGCGTTCCTCACCCTGCTCCTGCTCACGCTGTCGATGACGCTGCCCCGGCCGCCCCACACCCGCGGCGCGGTGCCCGACATCATCGGCTGCCTCCTGCTGGGCGCCGCCCTGGCGATGCTCACCTGGGCGATCGTCCAGTTCCCCCGCCGGGGCTGGGACCCGTACGTCATCGGCGCGGTGTCCGGGGGGACACTGATGCTGCTGGCGACGATGGCCCGCTCGGCCTACCACAAGGCCCCCGCCATCGACCTCGGTCTGTGGCGCAAGGGCCGCTTCGCCCTGGCCGGAACCCTCTCGGCCCTGTACGGCCTGGTCTCCCTCCCGATCCTGGTGATCATGCCGCTGTTCCTCGGCCAGGCCATGTTCCGGTCGCCGGAGCTGATCGGCGCCGCCATCGCGCCCAACGCGGCCGGTGTCCTCGTCGGCAGCGTCGCCGCCGGCGGCCTGATCAAACGCCGGGGCCCGCGCGTGGTCATCTACCTGGGCGCGGTGGTCATCGCCGGAAGCTGCATCGGCCTGCTGCAACTGGTCATCGGCACCGGCCGGCCGCTCGACGTCCTGCAGGTGTGGTTGCCGCTGAACGCCGCGCTGGGCCTGGGCTTCGGCCTGCTCAACGCGGGCTCGTCGGCCGCCGCCGCGTTGACCGCCGGCCCGGAGCGCTACGCCACCGCGGTCGGCGCGACCATGTCCGTCCGCCAGGTGGGCGGCACGATCGGCATCGCCGTCACGGTGGTCCTGCTCGAACGCCCCCTGGTGGAGGCGCCGATGCCCGGCTACACGAGCGTCATCCTCGGGTCACTGGCCCTCGCGGTCTTCGCGGGCTGCCTGGGCCTGTTCTTCGGCGCCACGAAGCCACCGGCCCCGGCCCGCTCCGCCAAACGCACCCCGAACCGCCCCGAAACCCGCCCGGCCCCACGTCCCGAACCCCGCCAGACCTCACGTCCGGCGCCACGCCCCGACCGCCCGGTCGCCCGCACGCCCGTCCACCCGCCGATCCCCCTGCCGCGCCGCGCCGTCCCCATGTCGACCCCCATGTCGGCCCCCCTGTCGGCCCCCGTGGAAGACGAGGTCGCCGCCGAGATGCTGCGCACCCTCAAGGAGACCACCAACCGCATCAACCTCATCGCCGACGTCCTGCTGGACCAGCAGCGACCGACGCGGTGACCCGCGAAACCAGCCTGCCCGGTGACCCGCTGCTCGCGTCACCGGGCGGGCTCTCGCGTCGGGTCAGGCGGTGATGCGCTCCACGACCAGGGGCAGCAGGCCCGGGTCGGTGTTCTCGGTCACCTCGTAGGCGCCCTCCAGCGACTCCAGCGCCCGCTCGAAGCGTGACGTCTCGTCGGCGTGCAGGGTCATCAGCGGCTGGCCCTGCCGCACGATGTCGCCCGGCTTGGCGTGCAGGACGATCCCCGCGCCGAACGACACCGGGTCCTCCTTGCGGGCCCGGCCCGCGCCCAGACGCCAGGCCGCCACGCCGACGCCCAGGGCGTCGAGGGTGGTCAGCACGCCCGAGGCGGGGGCGGTGATCTCCATCGTCTCGGCGGCGCGTGGCAGCAGGGCGTCGGGGTCGCCGCCCTGGGCGGTGATCATGCGGCGCCAGGCGTCCATCGCCGAGCCGTCCTTGAGGGCGGTCTCGGGGTCCTTGCCGGAGACGCCGGCCGCCTCCAGCATCTCGCGGGCCAGGGTCAGCGTCAGCTCGACCACGTCGGCGGGGCCGCCGCCGGCCAGGACCTCGACCGACTCCTCGACCTCCAGGGCGTTGCCGATCTTCAGGCCGAGGGGGCGGTCCATGGCCGTGAGGAGGGCCACGGTGCGCACTCCGGCGTCGGTGCCCAGTTCGACCATCGTGCGGGCCAGTTCGCGGGCGTCGGCCACGTTCTTCATGAACGCGCCGGAGCCGACCTTGACGTCCAGGACCAGCGAGCCCGTGCCTTCGGCGATCTTCTTGGACATGATCGAGGAGGCGATCAGGGGGATCGACTCCACCGTTCCGGTCACGTCGCGGAGGGCGTACAACTTCTTGTCGGCGGGGGCCAGGCCCGAGCCGGCCGCGCAGACGACCGCGCCCGCCGAGCGGATGACGGCGAGCATCTCCTCGTTCGAGAGCGAGGCCTTCCAGCCGGGGATCGACTCCAGCTTGTCGAGCGTGCCGCCGGTGTGGCCGAGGCCGCGGCCGGACAACTGCGGGACGTAGGCGCCGCACGCCGCCACCAGCGGCGCCAGCGGCAGGGTGATCTTGTCGCCGACGCCGCCGGTCGAGTGCTTGTCGGCGGTCGGGCGGTCGAGCATCGACCAGTCCATCCGCTCGCCCGAGCGGATCATCGCGGCGGTCCAGTCGGCGATCTCGCGGCGGTTCATCCCGTTGAGGAGGATCGCCATCGCCAGGGACGACATCTGCTCGTCGGCGATCAGGCCGGACGTGTAGGCGTCGATCACCCAGTCGATCTGGGCGGCCGAAAGCTCGCCCCTGTCGCGTTTGGTGACGATGATGTCGATCGCGTCGAATGCCATTACTTCCCCGAAAGATCGTCAGGCCCGAAGGCGAACGGCAGGAACTTCGCCATCGGCCACGGCCCCTCCGGCGTCTCCACCAGCAGGTCGGGACCGCCGTGCTCGAACAGCAGCTGGCGGCAGCGCCCACACGGCATCAGCAGTTCCTCGTGCCCGTCCACGCAGGTGAACGCCACCAGCCGGCCGCCGCCCGAGGCGTGCAGGGCCGACACCAGACCGCACTCGGCACACAGGCCGATGCCGTAGGAGGCGTTCTCCACGTTGCAGCCGGTCACGATCCGGCCGTCGTCCACCAACGCCGCGGCGCCCACGGGGAAGTGGCTGTACGGCGCGTACGCGTGCCGCATGGCCTCCCCCGCCGCGGCCCGCAAGGCGTCCCAGTCGATCGGCGTCATTTCGCCTGTCCCCTCCGATAAGGCAACCCGTCGGCGGCCGGCATCCGCAGCCGTTGCGAGGCCAGCGACAGCACCAGCAGCGTCGTCAGGTGCGGCGTGAACGACGTGAACTGCTCGGGGATCGTGTCGGTGACCGCGAAGACGACCAGCACCGCGATGGCCGCGATCCCGGTCAGCAGGGCGGCCCTGGACCGCTGCTGCTTCACGAACTGCCAGATCGCCACCGCCACCAGCAGCAGCGCCACGACCAGCAGCAGCGCGTGCACCGAGGTGCCGCCCTGCCGGAGCTGGAGCGCGTCGGTGTAGCCGAACAGGCCCGCGCCGGCCGCCAGGCCGCCCGGACGCCAGTTGCCGAAGATGACCGTCGCCAGGCCGATGAAGCCGCGTCCACCGGTCTGACCCTCACGGTAGGTGCCCGCCGCCACGATCGCCAGGAACGCCCCGCCGAGCCCGGCGAAGACACCCGAGGCCAGCACCGCCACGTACTTGTAGAAGTAGACGTTCACGCCGAGCGACTCGGCCGCGACCGGCCGCTCGCCGACCGAGCGCAGGCGCAGGCCGAAGGCGGTGCGCCACAACAACCAGAAGGTCAGCGGGACGAGCAGCACGCCCAGCAGCGTGAACAGCGACACGTTCTGGGTGAGGCCGCGCAGCACCCCGGCCAGGTCGGAGATGAAGAACCAGCGCTGGGATTCCAGGTCTTGGAGCGGGCCGCCGATGCCGGGGATGGAGACGGTCTGCATCGCGGGGATGCGCGGCGACTGCGTGTCGCCGCCGCCCGACATCTCGGCGAAGACCAGCGTCGACAGGTACTTCGTCACGCCCATGCCGAGGATGTTCAGCGCGACGCCCGAGACCACGTGGTCGACGCCGAAGGTGACGGTCGCGACGGCGTGCAGGGCCGCGCCCAGCAGACCGCCGGCCGCACCCGCGAGCACGCCTACCCAGGGGTTCCCGGTCACGATCGCGCCCCAGGCGCCGAACCAGGTGCCGAGGATCATGATGCCCTCGAGGCCGATGTTGACCACACCGGCCCGCTCCGACCACAGGCCGCCGAGACCCGCGAGACCGATCGGGATGGCCGCCATCAGAGCCGCGCCGATCGCGCCGCCCGAGGTGATGTCGTTCGCGCCGGTGAGCACCCGGGCGACGGAGAGCAGGAACAGCAGCGCCAGCAGTCCGAGGAGAAGGACCTGCCAGGTCAGCTTGAACTTCCGCGCGGGAGGCGCGGCGGCGGGGGCGGCCGTTGTCGTAGTGGTCACGCCGACGCTCCTTCCTTCTGCGGGGTGGCGGACGCGCCACCGGCCAGTTCCCGGCTGACGCGCCTCTGCTCGGCGTTGACGCGATAGCGGTGCGCGAGTTCGTACGTGACGACCACCGAGAGCACGGTCAGGCCCTGCATGATGACAACGATCTCCGGTGCGATCTTGTGGAGGTCGAGGACCGTGGAGGAGACGTCCAGGAAGCCCCAGAGCAGCGCGGCGAAGGCGATGCCGATGGGGTTGTTGCGGCCGAGCAGCGCGATGGCGATGCCGGTGAAGCCGAGACCTGCCTGGAAGTTCAGGTTGTAGGTGAACGACTCCCCGAGGAGCTGGGGCATGCCGATCAGGCCGGCCGTGGCGCCGGAGATCAACATCGCGTACACGATCATATGTTTGACGTCGACGCCGCTGGCCACCGCCGCCGACTCCGACTGGCCGGTGGCACGCAGGTCGAACCCGAACCGCATCTTGTTCAGCAGCACGTGGAAGGCGATGCCGACGGCGATGGCCAGGAAGAACAGGCCATACACCATCTGGGGCGTACCGGGGATCAGCCCGATGCCGGCGATCCGGGCGGCCTCCGGGAGCTCCTTGGTGGCGATGTCGTTGCCCTGCCGCTCACCCCACACCTCCAGCAGCAGGTAGGCGCCGATGCCGGTGGCGATCGTGTTCAGCATGATGGTCGAGATGACCTCGCTGACGCCCCGCGTCGCCTTGAGCACGCCCGCGATGCCCGCCCACGCGGCGCCGACGATCATCGCGACCAGGATGATGACGATCGGCATGAGCGGCGCGGGCAGCGTGACCGCGCCGCCGACCGCCGCCGCGACCAGCCCGGCAAGGCGGTATTGGCCGTCGACGCCGATGTTGAACAGGTTCATCCGGAACCCGATGGCCACCGCGATCGCCGACAGATAGTAGGTCGTCGCGTTGTTGACGACCAACGCCAGCGAGCGGGGCTGCGAGCCGTAGTCGACCATCGTGACCAGGGTGTCGAACACCGGGTTGCCGGTGATGGCCAGCACGATCGAGGTGATGACTCCGGCGAACAGGATCGCCAGGAGCGGCGCGGTCAGCGTCACCCAGGCGCTCAGTCGCACCCGCCCGAGCCAGCGGTCAGCGAATGTCGAGCTCATGCTTCCTCCCCGGCGCCCGTCATCGCGGAACCGAGTTGTTCGGGGGTGACGGTCGCGGGGTCGAACTCGGCGACGAGGGTCCCGCGGTGGATGACCTTGAGCCAGTCGGACAGGCCGATCAGCTCGTCGAGGTCGGCCGAGATGAGCAGCACCGCGAGCCCCGCCGCGCGGGCGGTCCGCAGGTGGTCCCAGATGGCCGCCTGGGCGCCGACGTCGACGCCCCGGGTCGGGTGGGCGGCGATGAGCAGCTTCGGCTCACCGCTCATCTCCCGGCCCACGATGAGCTTCTGCTGGTTGCCGCCGGACAGGGCGGAGGCCAGGACGTCGATCCCGGGGGTGCGCACGTCGTACTGCTCGACGATGCGCTGGGTGTCGGCGCGGGCGCCCCTGCGGTTGATCCACCAGCCCCGGACGTTGACCTTCTCCTTCATGTGGCCGAGGATCCGGTTCTCCCAGAGGGGGGCCTCCAGGAGCAGCCCGTGGCGGTGGCGGTCTTCGGGGATGTAGCCGATCCCGGCCTCGCGGCGGCGCAGCGTCGTCCAGGAGGTGATCTCCTCGCCGGCCAGCGTGATCGTGCCGGTGGAGGGCCGGATGCCCATGATCGCCTCGACCAGCTCGGCCTGGCCGTTGCCCTCGACCCCGGCGATACCCAGGACCTCGCCCTTGTGGATGGTGAGGGTCACGTCGTCGAGCACCTTGCGCTCGCCCTCGGCGCCGATCGTCAGACCGGTCACCTGGAGCGCGACCACGTCGGTCACGGTCGACTCGCGGGTCTCGGGGCTGGGCAGCTCGCTGCCGACCATCAGCTCGGCGAGCTGGCGGGCGGTCACGCTCACGGGGTCGACCTCGGCGACGGTGGTGCCGCGCCGGATGACCGTGATCGCGTCGGCGACCTTCAGCACCTCGTCGAGGTGGTGGGAGATGAAGATGATCGTGATGCCCTCGCGGACCAGGCCGTGGAGGTTCTCGAAGAGCTCGTCGACCTCGTGGGGCACGAGCACGGCGGTCGGCTCGTCGAGGATCAGGATGCGCGCGCCCCGGTAGAGCACCTTGAGGATCTCCACCCGCTGGCGGGTGCCGACGCCGATGTCCTCGACCAGGACGTCGGGGTCGATGCCCAGGCCGTAGGCGTCGGAGATCTCCCTGATCTTCGTGCGGGCGGCGGCGAAGTCGAGGGCCAGGCCGCCCTTCCTCGGCTCGCTGCCGAGGATCACGTTCTCCAGCACCGTGAGGTTGTCGGCCAGCATGAAGTGCTGGTGCACCATGCCGATTCCGGCGGAGATCGCGTCACCCGGGGTGTGGAAGGTCACCGGCGAACCGTTGACGCGGATCTCGCCCTCGTCGGGGCGTTGCATGCCGTAGAGGATCTTCATGAGGGTCGACTTGCCGGCGCCGTTCTCCCCCACGATGGCGTGGATGTGCCCCTTCTGGACCGTCAGGCTGATGTCGCGGTTGGCGACGACGCCGGGGAACCGCTTGGTGATCCCCTCAAGCTGGACGGCGACCTCGGAGACGGTGGTCTCGGTGCTGATGCTGGCCTCCTGCGTAAGCGTGCCGAGAGGCCCGGTGGTGATCACCGGGCCTCTCAACGGTCACGTCGCCGTGTCATTCCTTGGGAACGGTGATCTCACCGCTCGAGATCTTCGCCTTGTACTCGTCGAGCTGGGCCTTGATGTCGTCGACCTTGCCGCCGGTCGTCGAGTAGTCGACGCCGCCCGCCTTGAGGTCGTACACCTTGGAGCCGGCCACCACGGAGTTGGTGGTGAAGCTCTTGATGAAGTCGAACACCGCGACGTCGACCTTCTTCAGCATCGAGGTGATGATGACGTCGGCGACGGTCGGGTCGGCGGTCTTGGCCTGGTCGGAGTCGACGCCGATCGCCATGCCGCCCGCGGCCTTGGCTGCCTCGAAGACGCCCGCGCCCGAACCGCCCGCGGCCTGGTAGACCACGTCGGCGCCGGCGTCGAACATGCCCTCGGCGGCGGTCTTGCCCTTGGCCGGGTCGCCGAAGCCGGAGAAGTCCGGCGGCTGGGTCAGGTACTTGGCCTGGATCTTGATGTCCGGCTTGACGGCCTTGGCGCCCGCCTCGAAACCGGCCTGGAACTTCTTGATCAGGGGGACCTCGACGCCGCCGACGAAGCCGACGTTGCCCTTGGTCGACTTCAGCGCCGCCGCCGCGCCGACCAGGAACGAGCCCTGCTCCTCGGCGAAGACCAGGTTGGAGACGTTGGGGAGCTTGTTGGCCTCGTCGTCGACGATGGCGAACTTGACGTCGGGGAACTCGGCCGCGACCTTGGCGACCGACGCGGAGTAGGCGAAGCCGACCGCGATGACCGGGTTGAAGCCGCCCGAGGCGAGCAGCCGCAGGCGCTCCTCCTTGGCCGACTCGGCCTCGCCGTTGCCGGCCTCCAGCTCGTTGATCTCGACGCCCAGCTCGGCCACGGCCTTGTCGAGGCCGGCCGCGGCGGAGTCGTTGAAGGACTGGTCGCCACGGCCGCCGATGTCGTACGCGAGTCCGACCTTGACGCCCGAGGCCGCGGGGGCCGACGACGCGCCGTCGGCCGGCGCGGCGCTGGGGGCGCCCTCGGTGGTGTCGCCGCCGCCACAGGCGGCGGCGGCAAGCAGCATCGCACCGGCGGCGGCACCGGCGACGACCTTGCCAAAACGATTGCGGAGCAAGGTGGGACTCCCCTTCCGTGACGTTCACTTCCGTCGCACGCGCGAACAGAACGCACGGCAACCTGCACGGAAGATAGTTGTTCCGGAAGGATGCTCAAAACGCCAGCACAGCTCCGCAATCAGCCTGTTATGCAGCTCACGCCACCTTGTGACCGATCAGGCGATCGATCAGGCGAGCAGCGCCTCCGACTCCGAGCCCCGGCGGACCGTCGTGCGCTGGCCGTCCCACAGGGCGGTCAGGGCCGTGGCGGCCAGCACCCGCACGCCGACGCCCACGCAGCGCTCGTCGACGTCGAAGGTCGCCTGGTGGATGTCGAAGTCGCGCTTGTCGCCCGGGGTGCGCACGCCCAGGCGGGCCAGCGCGCCGGGGATCGACTCCAGGTACCAGGCGAAGTCCTCGCCGCCGAGCGACTGGGAGGTCGGGGCGGGCGCGTCGGGCCCGAGGACCTGGATCGCGGCGTCGCGGAACATCTGCACGCTCCCGGCGTCGTTGACCGTCGGCGGCACGCCGCGCCGGTAGTCGAGCTCGGCCTCCACGCCGTAGGCGCCCGCGACCCCGTCGAGCAGCGCCTTGATCAGGTCGGGGGCGGCGTGCCAGGCCTCGTCCTCCAGGCACCGGACCGTGCCCTCGATCACCCCGTCTTCGGGGATCACGTTGCCGACCGACCCGGCCTGCACGCGGCCCCAGACCAGGGACAACGACGAGCGCGGGTCGACCCGGCGGCTGAGGGCCGCGGGGAGTTCGGTGACGATCTTCGCGAGGGCGTACACGAGGTCGGCGGTCAGGTGGGGACGGGCCGTGTGGCCGCCCGGCCCGCGCAGGCGGACGGTGAGCCGGTCGCACGCCGCGGTGATGCCGCCGGAGCGCAGGCCGAGCTGGCCGACCTCCAGGCGCGGGTCGCAGTGCAGCGCGAACACCCGGTCGAGGCCGCTGATGCCGCCGGCCGCCATCACTTCGAGGGCGCCCTCGACGATCTCCTCGGCCGGCTGGAAGATCAGCCGGACCCGGCCCGGCAGCAGCCCGGCGGCGGCCTGGCGGGCCAGGAAGACGCCGGTGCCCGCGAGGATCGCGGTGTGCACGTCGTGGCCGCAGGCGTGGCAGCGGCCGGGCTGGAGCGAACGGTAGGGCACATCCTTCTCGTCGGGCATGGCAAGGGCGTCCATGTCGGCGCGCAGGCCGATCGTGGGACCGCCGCCGGTGCCGATGTCGCACAGGATGCCGGTGCCCCGGGGCAGGATCTGGGGCTCCAGACCTGCCCCCTTCAGCAGGTCGACGACCTTGCCGGTGGTGCGGTGCTCGTTGAACGCGAGCTCCGGGTGCATGTGAATGTCGCGGCGCAGCGCGACGAGCTCACTCTCGTGAGCGGCGAGGAAGGCGTCGAGCTCCCCCGTCAGACCATGTCCCTCGGGAGACTCCGTCTCCTGATCATGTCCCTGCATGATCTGCTCCATCTGCCTTCCTCGCGGTGACGAACCGGTCTTGGGCCAGCTCGGTAACGGTCGCGTCGACAACGTCTTCAAGAGTTCCACCGGCGGCGATGATTCCCCGCTGCCGCTCGCACGAGCTGCCCTGGTCGAGCACGTCGCCCAGAACGGCCAGCTCATCGGCGCAGCCGAGCCGCTCGGCCACCGGTTCGAGTTCTCGCTGGAGTTCGTACAGCATGTCGCGCAGCGGGGCGGTCGAGCCCTTGTCGTCGGTGACGACGACGGCGTCCAGCCCGTAGCGGGTGGCCCGCCACTTGTTGTCGCGCACGACCCAGGCCGCCGGGCTCGGAAGCTTGTAGCCCCGGTCGAGCTGCTGGTCGAACTGTGTCACGAGGCACTGGGACAGGGCGGTCACCATGCCGACCTCGCGGAGGGTCGGGATGCCGTCGAACATGCGGATCTCGATCGTGCCGAAGTCGGGGTGGGGCCGGATGTCCCACCAGACCTCTTTGATGCTCTTGATCGTGCCGGCACGAATCAGGGTCTCCATGTAGTCCTCGAACTCCGACCAGTCCGCCAGTAAATGCGGCGGCCCGGCCGTGGGCAGTGCCCCAAAAACGATTGCCCGGCTGGAGGCGAGCCCGGTGTCTTGGCCGCCCCAGAACGGGCTGGAGGTCGTCAACGCCAGGAAATGAGGCAGGTAGGCCGCAAGTGCGTTGACTATAGGAATGACTTTATCTCGTTCCCGCACCCCGACGTGAACATGTACGCCGAATGTTTGGATGCGCCATGCCAGCCACTGCATCTCCTCGACCAGTTCGAGGTAACGCTGGTTGGGCGAGTACTCCGCGTCCCGCCAGTCGCTGATCGCATGGGTTCCGGTGCAGGCCAGCGCGATGCCGCGCGGTTCGGCGACCTCCCGGAGCCGGTTCAGGCTCCGCTCCAGGTCCTGGACGGCCTCCGCCGCGGTGTGGCAGATGTCCGTCACGATCTCGATCTGCGACTGCATGAGTTCGTGCATGGCCTTGGGCCGGGCGTTCTCGCTCAGATCGGGCACCGCGGCGAGGATCTCGCGCGCGTCCTGCCGGAGTCTGCGCGTGTGTGTGTCGATGAGCTGTAGCTCCCACTCGACGCCCAGAGTCGCACCGCGGGACGGATTGAACTCGATCGGCACAACAACCTCCATAGTCCATCGTCTCAGGCACTCTCACCCGACGTGGCGTTAATCGGCCAAACCGAAAGCCCACATCTGATCAAGGCCCCTTGTGCATCGTGACCTCTCATCCCGAATCGGCCAACTGCCCCCAAACGGTCTTTCAACCACTAGGGTCCAATGCGTACGCCTGCGATCTTTGGGGGATCTTTCGCGACATGCGTAGATGTACGAGTGCCCTCAGTCTCGCCGTGCTCACGGCCGGGCTGGTGGCGGGCACCCAGCCGGCGGCGCTGGCGGCCGACGTGATCGGCGGGCCGCAGCTGGCCGGCACCGGGATCATCGTCCCGGCCGGGGTGCAGGCTCCGCCCAAGACCAAGGCGAGCTCGTACGTGATCGCCGACGCCGACACCGGCGAGGTGCTGGCGGCCAAGAACCCCCACGGCAGGTTCCTGCCGGCCAGCACGCTGAAGGCGCTGACGGCCCTCACGCTGATCCCGCTGCTCGACAAGAACAAGACGGTCAAGCCGAGCCAGGCCGCCGTCAACGAGGAGGGCAGCGCGGTCGGCCTCGTGCCCAAGCCGATCTACAAGGTGCACGACCTGCTCAGGGCGCTGATGATGGTCAGCGGCAACGACTGCGCCAACGCCCTGGCCGAGGCCAACGGCGGCATCCCCGCCACCCTCGCCGACATGAACGAGGTCGCGAGGAAGCTCCAGGCCAACGACACGGTCGCCAAGACCCCCAGCGGCCTCGACAAGCCGGGGCAGAGCAGTTCGGCGTACGACCTGGCGCTGATCGCCCGCGCGGGCCTGAAGCTGAAGGACTTCCGCGAGTACATCTCCACCAAGACCGCCAAGTTCCCGGCGCCGAAGGGCCACTACGAGATCGGCAACCACAACAAGATGTTGTGGACCTACGACGGCATGCTCGGCGTCAAGAACGGCTGGACGTCCAAGGCCTTCGGCAGCTTCGTCGGCGCCGCCAAGCGCGACGGCCACACGATCATCGTGTCGGTCATGCGCCACGAGGAGTCGTTCTGGAAGGACGTCGAGGAGCTGATGAACTGGGGCTTCGCCAACCGCGGCAAGAGCGCCGCCGTGGGCGCCCTGGTCGAGCCGCTGCCCGACCGGCCCTCTCCGGCGCCCTCGGCCCTGGCCGCCGAGAGGGCACCGGTGCCCGAGGGCAACGCCGCCGTGTCGGCGCCCGACGCCCGGGAGAGCGGCTCGGGCATGATGGCCACGATCGTCCTGGGCGGCGGCCTGGTCGCCGGGGTCGGCCTGCTCGGCTGGGGCATCCGCCGCAAGCGGCGTCAGTCGCCGACGGCCTCGTCGTAGCCGTCGTGGGTGGCCGGGGCCGGTGACGGCTCCGGCGGCGGGCCCAGGGTGGCGGTGGCCGTCCAGGCGGCGGAGTAGAAGATCACCCGGGCCGACAGGTTGATCCACAACAGCAGCCCGACCATCACGGTGAACGTCCCGTAGAGGGTGTTGTTCGACAGGGTGTGCGACAGGAGCAGCGTCGCGAACTGCTTGAGCAGGCCGAACAGCACCGCGCCGAGCAGCGCCCCGCGCAGGATCACTCTGAAGGGCTGGGCCGGCCGGGCCAGCCAGCCGAACATCACGAGGAAGACCAGCGTGTCGGCGGCCAGTGAGGCCGCGATGCCCGCCGCGGCCAGCCCGGCCGCGCCGAGCCACGACCCGCCCACCCCGAGCCGGTCGGCGATGAGGCCCGCCGCGCCTCCGGCCGCGCCGCTGACGACGGTCGACAGGATCTCCGCCAGGCCGATGAGGATCAGCGCGATGAGGTCGTAGAGTTTCGCGAGCAGGAAGTTGACCGGGGGTTCGCGGTTCATCCAGATGTCGCGCAGGGCCACGCGCAGCGTGTCGACCGCGGCCAGGCCGGAGTAGAGCAGGCCGACGACGCCGATGATCGTGGCGGCGCTGCGGGCCTCGGCCAGGTAGCTCAGGTTGAGCTTGTCGGCCAGGCCCGGCAGCTGCTCGTTGATCGCCTGGGTCAGGGTCGTCAGCGCGTCGGGCCGGAAGGTGACGACGTAGCCGAACACCGCGAAGGCCAGCGCGATGATCGGGAAGAACGACAGGAACGCGAAGTAGGTCACCGCGCCGGCGAGCCGGTCGCCGCGCATGATCTGGTAGCGGTGGACCGTCCGGATGAGGTGGTCGACCCACCGCCAGCGGATGCGGGCGCGCTCGGTTCTACCGCGCGTCCACGCCTTGGCGGACTCGACCCACCTCATCAACGAACTGATCACGCCGGGGACCTACCCCCGGGGCGCTCAGTGAGTCGGCAGGAAGCCCATCGCGTCGCGGGCCTTCTCCATGGTCTGCTGGGCCACCGCGCGGGCCTTGGCGGCGCCGATCGCCAGCATGCGGTCGAGCTCGGCCTCGTTGGCGAGCAGCTTCTCGGCCCGCTCGCGGATCGGGGAGAAGGTCTCGATGACGGCCTCGGCGACGTCCTTCTTGAAGGTGCCGTAGCCCTGGCCGACGTAGCGCGCCTCCAGGTCGGGGATCGGCGTGGCGGTCAGCGCCGACAGGATGCGCAGCAGGTTGGTGACGCCCGGCTTGTTCTCGTCGTCGGCGACGATGTCGGTGCCGGTGTCGGTGACCGCGCGCATGATCTTCTTGCGCAGCGCGCCCGGCTCCTCCAGCACGTCGAGGATGCCCTGGGGGCTCGACGACGACTTCGACATCTTCGCGGTCGGGTCCTGGAGGTCGGTGATCTTCTCGACCTCCTTCACGATGTAGGGATTGGGCAGCGTGAAGGTCGCCCCGTAGCGCGTGTTGAAGCGCTGCGCGAGGTCGCGGGTCAGCTCGATGTGCTGCTTCTGGTCGGCGCCCACCGGGACCTGGTCGGTCTGGTAGAGCAGGATGTCGGCGGCCTGCAGGATCGGGTAGGTGAACAGGCCCACCGAGGCCGAGCCCTCGCCGTATTTGGCCGACTTGTCCTTGAACTGGGTCATCCGGCCGGCCTCGCCCATGCCGGTCAGGCAGATGAGCATCCAGGCCAGCTCGGCGTGCTCCCGTACGTGGCTCTGCACGAAGACCGCCGACCGCTCGGGGTCGAGGCCGCAGGCGAAGAGCTGGGCGGCGGCGACGCGGGTGCGGGTGCGCAGCTCGGCGGCGGTCGGCGCGACCGTGATCGCGTGGAGGTCGACGACCATGTAGAACGCGTCGTGGGTCTCCTGCAGCGGGACCCACTGGCGGACCGCGCCCAGGTAGTTGCCGAGGTGGAACGAGTCCGACGTGGGCTGGATGCCGGAAAGAACACGAGGGCGAGCCATGACGTCATTCTTCCAGCAACCCCGGCCTGGTCGCGACGATTTACGCCTCCGGGGTGGCGGGGGTGACCCGGACCCGGGAGACCCGCCGTCCGTCCATCTCCGTCACCGTCAGGCGGGCTCCGGGCGCCTCCACGGTCTCGCCCACCACGGGCAGGTGACCCAGCCTCGCCATCAGGAAACCGCCGATGGTCTCGTAGGGGCCCTCGGGGAACCGGATGCCGATCTCGGATTGGGCGTCGACCAGGCGGAGCAGGCCCTCGACCTCGACGTCGCCCGCGATGCGGCGGATGCCGGGCTCCTCGTGGTCGTACTCGTCGCGGATGTCGCCGATCAGCTCCTCGACCAGGTCCTCCAGGGTGACGATGCCGGCGGTGCCGCCGTACTCGTCGACCACGATGGCCAGGTGGTGGCCCTCGTCGCGCATCTCCGACAGGGTGGCCAGCACCCGTTTGGTGCCCGGGACCTGCTTGACCGGGCGGATCGGCACCACCTCGGAGATCGGGTCGATCCGGCCGGTGAGCACCGGGTCGAGCAGGTCGCGCACGTGCACGAACCCGACGACCTCGTCGTAGGAGTTGCGGTAGACGGGGAACCGCGAGTGGGGCAGCGAGGCGACCAGCACCGCCGCCTCGGCCAGCGTGGTGTCGGCGGCCATGAACTCCACCTCGGTACGCGGCAGCATCACCTCCCGCAACTGCCGCTTGCCGGCCGCGAAGACCTCGGCGATCAGGTGCCGCTCGTCGGCGGTCAGCTCGGCGTGCCCGGCCACCATGTCGCGCAGTTCCTCTATCGTCATCGCCTCGCGGTCGGCCTTGGGGTTGCCGCCGAGCAGTCGCACCACGCCGTCGGTCGACTTCGACAACGCCCAGATGACCGGCCGCGACAACGCCGCGATCCGGTCGACGAACGGGGCGACCACCAGCGCCAGGCCCTCGGCCCGCTGGAGCGCCAGGCGCTTGGGCACCAGCTCGCCGAGCACGAGGGAGACATACGAGATCGCGAGGGTCACCACGAGCAGTGAGACCAGCGGCGCGGCCGACGCGGGCAGGCCCCAGCCCTCCAGGGCGGGGCTCAGCTCGCCCGCGAGCTTGTCGGCGCCGAAGGCGGCCGAGAGCATGCTCGCCACGGTGACCCCGATCTGGACCGCCGACAGGAACCTGTTGGGATCGCGGGCGAGCTTGGCCACCCGTGCGCCGCGGCGGCCGAGCTTCTCCAGCCGCCGCACCTGGCTCTCCCGCAGCGAGACGAGGGCCATCTCGGCTGCCGCGAAGTAGCCTCCGATCAGGATGAACACCAAGACGAGGGCGATGTTGGCCGCGAGACTGTTCACTGGAATGTTTCCGCCCTGGCGACTTCCGATGACGAGAGACCTGAAAGCGTACTCAGTGCGCGGCTAGGCTGGGGGTCGTACAAAAACGAACATAGTCGAACGGAATCCAACGTGAAGCTACTGGTTACCGGAGGCGCGGGCTACATCGGCAGCGTGACCGCGGCGCAGCTCGTCGAGGCGGGACACGAGGTCACCGTGCTCGACGACCTCTCGACCGGCCACGCCGACGCGGTGCCCGACGGCGCGCGGTTCGTCGAGGGTTCCTTCATGGAGCCGGGCGACCTGTCCGGGTTCGACGCGGTGCTCCACTTCGCGGCCAAGAGCCTGGTCGGCGAGTCCGTCGAGAAACCCGCACTCTACTGGTCGCACAACCTGGGCGGCACGCTCCGCCTCCTGGAGGCCATGCGCAAGGGCGGCGTCGGCCACATCGTCTTCTCCTCGACCGCCGCGACCTACGGCGAGCCCGAGAACACGCCGATCCGGGAGACCGACCCGACCCGGCCCACCAACCCCTACGGGGCCTCGAAGCTGGCCGTCGACACCACCCTGACCGCCTTCGCCGCCATGTACGGCATCGGCGCGGTCAGCCTGCGCTACTTCAACGTGGCCGGCGCCTACGGCCGTTTCCGCGAGCGCCACATGATCGAGACCCACCTGATCCCCAACGTGCTCAAGGTCGCGCTCGGCGAGCGCGAGTCGATCAATCTGTTCGGCGGCGACTACCCCACGCCCGACGGCACATGCGTGCGCGACTACGTGCACGTCTCCGACGTCGCCAACGCCCACCTGCTGGCGCTGGCGGCCTGCGAGAGGGGGGTCCACAAGATCTATAACCTCGGCAACGGGGCGGGCTTCTCCAACCAGCAGGTCGTGGACGTCTGCCGCGAGGTCACCGGCCACCCGATCCCCTCGGCCATCGCGCCCCGGCGGGCGGGCGACCCGGCGGTGCTGGTCGCGTCGTCGGAGCTGATCCAGAAGGAGCTGGGCTGGCAGCCCCAGCACAGCGGGCTGACCTCGATCGTCGAAGACGCATGGCGAGCAGTTCGGTAATTGTCCGGATTCGCAGCGTGAAAATGTGATTGAGTCTCGGCTATGAGGCGAGTGCTGACATATGCGGGAATCACGCTGCTCGTCCTGCTGGGCAGCCTCGCCTCCGCCGCGGGGGTGGTGTTCGCCACCGGCGGCGCTTACATGGTCAACGGGTCTCCGCTCTGCCCCTGACCTTCAACGACGCCTGGTTGTTGCGGGGATGGCGGTCGCCGCGCCCCTGGGAGCGCACGATCGCCGTCACCGCGGTCGTACCGCGCCGCACCGCCAGCCGGAACCAGGCCGTGCCTCCGGGCCGGATCGTCGGCACCACGCACCCGGTCCGGCCGCCGCAACGGGCCCCGTCGACGAAGACCATGGCGTCGCGCACCACCCGCGGCCCTCTGTTCCGCACGGCCGCGTGCACGGTCGTCCGGTGGCCGCTGGGCCGCGCGGCGGAGAGCCGCACGGTCAGGTCGGCGCCCTCGTCGACCTTGGTGAACGACTCGGCCTGGTTGTCGGTCTCGTGGCCGTCGAGGACCTCGGAGATCAGCCGGGCCTGGGCGTGCAGCGGACCCAGAGCGTTGGGGCGCACCAGTCCGGTGATCACCACCCCGCCCGACTTACCGGCCGCCACGTCCTTGGACGACGGGCACACGACCTCCGACAGGCCCCGGCCGGGCCGGCACTCGGCGACGTCCACGGCGACGATCGTGAAGTCGGTCGGGACGCGGACCGTCAGCGTGGGCAGCACCGCGTCGCCCGGGCCGCCGTTCTTCACCTGGACGTTGTAGGTCAGCGGCTGCCCCGGCTGGGCGATCTTGGGGTGGGCCTCGATGGACACCGACAGGTCGGCTCCGCCCCACTGGCTTTCGTGCCCGTCGGGCCCGGACGCGAGCGCGGGACCGGCGAGGACCCCCGAGACGAGGAACGCGACCCCCGCGACCAACCATCGACGCATGGACCAATTGAACGTGCGGGGCGTCGAGATGATCGTTCGGACACGCTACCGTCGACCTCATGGAAGGGACACGGGACGGCAAAGTCCGCGCCCTGCTCTACGACGTCACCACGGTCCTGCTGCTGACCTTCGGCGGCCTGCTGTTCGTCGTCGGCTGGCTGGCGGGCGCCTACCTGCTGCTGGCCTCCCGGCGCTGGCGTCCATGGGAGAAGGCGCTCGGCCTGCTGGTGTGGCCGCTGGGCGTGTTGTGGGTGTACGTCGTCCCGCTCGTCCTGTTCAGCTGCGAGACCGTCGTGCTCGACGGAACGCCGTTCCGGACCACCTGCCCCGCCCACGCCGACTGGCTGACCCCGACGGTGATGGGGGCGGCGTTCGGCCTGGAGATCCTGGTGATGATCGTCCTGCTGCTGCGGCCCCGGCGGCGGGATTAGCGGCAGGGCACCTTGACGGGGATGCTGCGGTCGGGGGTGAACACCGCGTTGCCGAAGAACTTGGTCAGCAGGCCGCGGGCCGTGCCCGAGTCGAAGAGCTTGACGACGGCGTGCCGGACCGCCTCACAGGTCTCGACGTCGCCCTTCGGCAGCCCGACCGAGTAGCGCGCCGAGCCGACGCCGAGGCCGAGCACCCGGTATTTCACCGGCTCGCGGTTGGCGAACCCGGCGAGCATGATGTCGTCGCCCGGGAAGGCGTCGACCAGCCGGGTGCGCAGCATGTCCATGCAGTCCCCCGCGTCGGTGCCCTCGACCGGCTCCACGGCGATCCCCTGCCCGGCGAGCCACTTCTGGATCTCGGCGGCGTTGGTGCCGGGCCGCACGCACAGCCGCTTGCCCCGCAGGTCGGCGGCCGACCTGATGTCGGAGTCGTCGGCCACCAGCACGTCGTTGCGCGCCTGGTAGTAGGGCCCGGCGAAGGTGACCGGGTCGTTCCTGGACGCCTCCCAGGCGTAGGTCGCCACCACCAGGTCGACCGCGCCGCTGGTCAGCGCCTGCACCCGGTTGAACGCCGTCACCTCCCGGACCTCCACGTTCTTCGCGCCGAGCTCCTTGGCGATCCAGCGGCCGACCTCGACCTCGAACCCCGTCGGCGGCTCGTCGCCGGGGCCGAAGCCGACGCCGGGCAGGTCGCCCTTGACGCCGATCGTGAGCTTCCCCGTGCGTTTGGCCTTCTCCAGCACCGAGGCGTAGGGGCCGGAACGGCTCGGCGCGGGGCTCTCCTTCGGGGCGACGTCGGGCGAATTGACCATCAGGGTCACCACGACCGCGACCCCGCCGAGCACCAGCGCGGCGGCGGCCGCCATGGAGGCGGGCAGCCACCACTTCGTCCGCTTCGACGGCGACGGCGGCTTCTGCGGCGGCGCCGGCACCCGGAAGGCGCGGGTCTGCTCGTCGACCTCCTTGCTCGCGATGTCTTTCACCACGGGGAACGGGCCGGTCTCGGGGTTGGCCACCAGGGCGCCCTGGGTCATCACCACGGTCGAGGCGTCGCCGGTCTCGGGGTGGCCGAGCAGCCGCAGCAGGATCTGCCCCGCCGTCGGCCGGTCGGCCGGCCGCTTGCTCACGCTGTCGGCCACCACGCCGCGCAGCGGCTCGGGCAGCGGGGTCAGGTCGATGTCGTGGTTGAGAATCCGGTTCAGCACCGCCGCGATCGACTTCGCCCCGAACGCGGCCTGCCCGGTGGCGGCGTAGGCGATCGTCGCGCCCCACGCGAACACGTCGGTGAAGGGTCCGACGTCGTCGCCGGAGACCTGTTCCGGCGCCATGTACGCCGGCGTGCCGATCGCCCGGCTGGTGATGGTGCCCGTGGAGTCGAGGATGCGGGAGATGCCGAAGTCGACCACCCGGGGCCCGTCGGTGGCCAGCAGCACGTTGTCGGGCTTGAAGTCGCGGTGGATGATGCCCGCCTGGTGGATGGCGGTCAGCGCGGTCGCCGTGCCGACGGCCAGCCGTTCGAGGTCGTCGCCGCTCATCGGGCCCGACCGGTCGATCTGCTCGCGCAGCGACGGGCCGTCGATGTACTCGCTGGCGATGTAGGGGGTGTCGCCTTCGAGGTCGGCGGCGATCACGCGGGCCGTGCAGAAGCTGGCGACCCGCTCGGCGGCCCGCAGCTCCCGCGCGAAACGGGACCGGGCCATGGCGTCGCCGGTGAACTTGACGTGCAGCAGTTTCACCGCGGCCCGCTCACCCGACGGATCGGTGCCGAGGTAGACGGTCCCCTGGCCGCCCTCGCCGATCCGACCGGACAGGGTGAAGGGACCGAGCTGTTTCGGGTCCCCCGACCCGAGCGGCTCGATCATGAATGAATCCCACGCTTCTTTAGGCAGATTTCCGGCGCGAGCCCCGGCCGTCCGAGTCTCGCTTTCGTCATCATTTGGCCAGGCTGACTTTACGGCAAACACAAGAGCCGCCCACCGGGGAAAGGCGAGCGGCTCTAGGGGGAAGCGAGACGCGGGCTGTGGCTCGCGTCGTGAATCTGCCCTAAGGACAGGTCAGGCCATCTTCTTCTGCAGGTTCTCGTCGAGCGTGGCCAGGAAGTCCTGGGTGGTCAGCCACTCGGCGTCGCCGCCGACCAGCAGGGCCAGGTCCTTGGTCATCTTGCCGCTCTCGACGGTCTCGATGCAGACCTGCTCCAGCTTGGACGCGAAGTCGACGACCTCGGGCTGGTTGTCGAGCTTGCCGCGGTGCTGCAGGCCACGGGTCCAGGCGAAGATCGACGCGATCGGGTTGGTCGACGTCGGCTTGCCCTGCTGGTGCTGCCGGAAGTGGCGGGTCACCGTGCCGTGGGCGGCCTCGGCCTCGACGGTCTGGCCGTCGGGGGTCATCAGCACCGAGGTCATCAGGCCGAGCGAGCCGAAGCCCTGCGCCACCGTGTCGGACTGGACGTCACCGTCGTAGTTCTTGCACGCCCAGACGTAGCCGCCCTCCCACTTGAGGGACGCCGCCACCATGTCGTCGATCAGCCGGTGCTCGTAAGTGATCCCGGCCGCCTCGAAGTCGGCCTTGAACTCACTCTCGAACACCTCGGCGAAGATGTCCTTGAACCGGCCGTCGTAGGCCTTCATGATCGTGTTCTTCGTCGACAGGTAGACCGGGTAGTTGCGCGACAGGCCATAGCGCATCGACGAGCGGGCGAAGTCGCGGATCGACTCGTCGAGGTTGTACATGGCCATGGCGACGCCGCCGCCGGGGAAGTCGAAGACGTTGAGCTCGATCGGCTCGCTGCCGTCCTTCGGGGTGAAGGTCAGGGTCAGCGTGCCCTCGCCGGGGACCTTGAGGTCGGTGGCGCGGTACTGGTCGCCGAACGCGTGACGGCCGACGATGATCGGCTTGGTCCAGCCGGGCACCAGGCGCGGCACGTTCGACATGATGATCGGCTCACGGAAGATGACGCCGCCGAGGATGTTGCGGATCGTCCCGTTGGGGGACTTCCACATCTTCTTCAGGCCGAACTCCTCGACACGGGCCTCGTCGGGGGTGATCGTCGCGCACTTGACGCCGACGCCGTACTGCTTGATCGCGTTCGCGGCGTCGATGGTGACCTGGTCGTCGGTCGCGTCGCGGTGCTCGATGCCGAGGTCGAAGTACTTGAGGTCGACGTCGAGGTAGGGCAGGATCAGCTGGTCCTTGATGAACTGCCAGATGATCCGGGTCATCTCGTCGCCGTCAAGCTCGACGACCGGACCCGCTACCTTGATCTTGGGCATTCGTGGGGTTCCCCTTCTGAACGAACATTTGCCCCGAAGTCGGGCATGGCCTGCGTCCTTTTTGAGGTCACTGGCCGACGAGGCTATCGGACGGCCGTGCCTGGTCGACGATGAGGTCGGAGGGATGGAGGTCGACCTCCAGCAGGACCCCGGCCGCCACCATCAGCAGCCCGAAAACGGTGAGGGTGAGGGTGTCGGTGAGACGCGAGCGGACCGACAGGCCGCCGGAGTGACGCCGGGGCAGCAGCAGTCGCAGCACCGCGCCCGCGAGAAAGGCGGCGCCGAGCACGACGCCGCCCAACCAGGGTTCGGGGAGCTCGGAGATGAGGATCAGCCCGGTGGCCGCGCCCGCGGCCACCATGACGTAGGCCCCCCAGGCCATGCGCCTCGCGTTGGTGTTGATGGTCGGTTCCGTCTCTTCTGCGTGAGCGGTCGTCACCGCTCGTCGATGTGGATCCACTTCTGGTCGCGCGCGCCGATGTACTCGCTGTCCGGGCGGATCAGCCGGTTGTCGGCGTGCTGCTCGATGACGTGGGCGGTCCACCCTGCCATCCGGCTGACCGAGAACACGGGGGTGAACAGGTCGGTCGGGATGCCGAGGAAGTGGTAGACCGTCGCGGCGTAGAAGTCGACGTTGGGGTAGAGGCCCTTCTCGGCGAAGACGACCTCCTCCATCTCCTTCGACATCCGATAGTAGGTGTCGTCGCCGGACGCTTCGCCCAGCTCCTCCGACATGCGGCGCAGGTGGGTGGCCCGCGGGTCCTCGGTCTTGTAGACCCGGTGTCCGAAGCCCATGATCTTCTCGCCGCCGGCGAGCTTCGCCCGCACCGCCTCGGCGACGCCGCTCGGGTCGATCGTCTCCAGCGTGCGCATCACCTGCTCGTTGGCGCCGCCGTGCAGCGGGCCCTTGAGGGTGCCGATGGCGGCGACCACGGCCGAGTGCATGTCCGACAGGGTGGCCGCGCAGACCCGGGCGGCGAACGTCGAGGCGTTCATCGTGTGGTCGGCGTGCAGCACCAGGCACTCGTCGAAGATCTCGACTTCCCGGGGCGTCGGCTCCTTGCCGGTGACCTGGCGCAGGAAGTTGGCCGCGATCGACTGGTCGGGATCGGGCTCGGGGGCCTCCACGCCCCGGCGGGCCGCGTGGAAGCGGGCCACCAGGATCGGCTGCAGCGCCGTCAGCCGGGCCGCCTTGCGCAGGTTCGCGTCGGCGGCGTTGGAGTCCTTGTCGGGATCGTCGGCGCTGGTCAGCGAGAGCAGCGTGCGCAGGGCCTCCATGGGCTCCTGCTTCTCGGCGATCTCCACGACGTTCTGCTCGACGAGACTGCCGAGCGTGCGCCCCCGCACGAGTTCCGCGCCGTATTCGGCGAGCTGGTCGCGGTTCGGGAGGGTGCCGTGCTGGAGAAGGTGGGCGGTTTCCTCGAATGTCGTACGGCCGGCCAGGTCGTGGATGTCGTATCCGCGGTAGAACAACAGACCGGCCTTGCCGTCGATGTCGCTGAGCGCTGTTGACGCGGCGACGACATCGGCGAGACCTTTGATGGGCTTGTCTGCCATGAGTGTTTCCTCCGCTTATCTACCGCGAAAGTCTACCCGTGAGCTGGTAAAGCACCCTTTCCTTCGGGCAAGTTCCAAACGCGAGCCACGGCGGGCCTTCGGCCGTCCGCATCTCGTGTAGAGGTCCAGACCAATTGGGTGCCGATTCTGGTCAGGGTAAAGGCGATTCCCGATCCCCACGTTTGGGTAAGCCGCAGCTGATGTGAAAGTAACGGCGGGCTACCTGGGGAGGAACTGCCGTGGAGGGGCCGTTCATACGGATTGAGGACACCGGCGAGGTGGTGCCCTTGCGCCCCGAGATCACCACGATCGGCCGGGGCCGAGGTGCCGACATCCGGCTGACAGACCCGAGCGTGTCGCGTTTACACGCCGAGTTCGTCAGGCGGGGACCTTACCTGTACGTCGTTGACCTGGGCTTGTCCCGCAACGGCACACGGGTGAACGGCAGGCCGATCGCCCGGAGGGTCCTCGACGACGGCGACGTCGTCTCGTTCGGCGCCGCCCGCGCGCGCGTCGGCGGGATACCACGCGAAGACCTGGCGCCAGAGGTCGAGTTGCGGCGGGCAGCCGCACCCGAGCTCACCCGGCGCGAGGTCGACGTGCTGACGTCGCTCTGCCGACCGGCGCTCTCGGACGAAGCGTTCGTGGCGCCCGCGACCGCACGCGAGATCGCCGACGACCTGGTCGTCACGGAGGCCGCGGTGAAGCAGCACCTGCTGCGGCTCTACCAGAAGTTCCGCATTCCCGAGGGCACCAACCGGCGCACCCGCCTCGCCAACGAGGTGGTCGCACTCGGCCTGGTCCGCCCGACCCCGGTCGTCCCGCCACAACGGGCGACCGAGGGAAGCGGAACTCCGGCGCATCCCGCCTCGGCGCCCACAGCGGGGCGCCGGGCGAGCTGAGCGAGACGCAGACGGCCGAAGGCCGGTTGTGTCTCGCGCTGTGAATCTGCCCGATAGACAGGAGACGCAGACGGCCGAAGGCCGGTTGTGTCTCGCGCTGGGAATCTGCCCGAAAGACAGGAGACGCAGACGGCCGACAACCGGCTGTGGCTCGCGCTAGGAATCTGCCCGATGGACACGAGACGCAGACGGCCGACAACCGGCTGTGTCTCGCTGGAAATCAGGCCGATAGACACGAGACGGTCGCGGAGCTCGGCGAGGGGTCTCCGCTTCTAGCTCAGCAGACCCGCGTCCCGCTCCGCGGCCTCGACCACGTTGGTCAGCAGCAGGGCGCGGGTCATCGGTCCGACGCCGCCGGGATTGGGCGCGACCCACCCGGCGACTTCGGCGACGTCGGGCGCGACGTCGCCGGCGATCTTCCCGTCGACCCGCGAGACGCCGACGTCGAGCACGGCCGCCCCCGGCTTCACCATCTCGGCGGTGATGAGCCCGGGCACCCCGGCCGCCGCGACGACGATGTCGGCCCGCCTCACGTGGTCGGCCAGGTCACGGGTGCCGGTGTGGCACAGGGTGACGGTGGCGTTCTCCGACCGCCGGGTCAGCAGCAGGCCGAGCGGACGGCCGACCGTGATGCCGCGGCCGATCACCACGACCTCGGCGCCGTTGATCGGCACGTCGTATTCGCGCAGCAGGTCGACGACCCCGCGCGGCGTGCAGGGCAGCGGGGCGTCGACCATGTGCACCAGCTTGCCCAGGTTGACCGGGTGGAGGCCGTCGGCGTCCTTGGCCGGGTCGATGCGCTCCAGCAGCGCCATCGTGTCGAGCTGGCGCGGCAGCGGGAGCTGGACGATGTAGCCGTTGCAGGCCGGGTCGGCGTTGAGCTCGTCGATGACGTCCTCGACCTGGCCCGGGGTGGCGTCGGCGGGCAACTCACGCTGGATCGAGTTGATGCCGACCTCGGCGCAATCGCGGTGCTTGCTGGCGACGTAGATGTGGCTGGCCGGGTCGTCGCCGACCAGGACAGTGCCCAGGCCCGGCGTGATGCCCGCCTCGGCGAGCTTGCCGACGCGCAGCGCCAGGTCGAGCTTGATCTTGGCCGCGGTGGCCTTGCCGTCGAGAATCCCTGCGCTCATGTCTTGGCCCCTTTAGTGGAAGAAATGACGGGTGCCGGTGAAGTAGAGGCTCACTCCGGCGGCCTGCGCCGCCGCGATGACCTCGTCGTCACGGATCGAGCCGCCCGGCTCCACGATCGCGGTCACGCCGCCGTCGACCAGCACCTGCAGGCCGTCGGCGAACGGGAAGAAGGCGTCGGAGGCGGCCACCGAACCGGCCGCCCGCTCCCCCGCCCGCGTGACCGCCAGGCGCGCCGAGTCGACCCGGTTGACCTGGCCCATGCCGACGCCGACCGAGGCGCCGTCGCTGGCCAGCAGGATCGCGTTCGACTTGACCGAACGGACGGCCTTCCAGGCGAACTCCAGATCGGCCAGCGTCTCGGCGGAGACCGCCGGACCGGCCTTCAGCTCCCACCCCGCGACGCCGTCGCCGGGCGCGTCGACGCGGTCGACGGTCTGCACCAGCAGCCCGCCGTCGATGCGCCGGAACTCGGCGGCGTTGCGGGGGCCCTGCGGGCAGGCCAGCAGCCGGAGGTTCTTCTTCTCCTTCAGCACGGTCAGGGCGTCGTCGGAGAACGAGGGAGCCACGACCACTTCGGTGAAGATGGGCGCGATCTGCTCGGCCAGTTCCCTGGTGACCTCGCGGTTGACCGCGATGACCCCGCCGTAAGCCGAGACCGGGTCGCACTCATGGGCCTTGCGATGCGCCTCCACCACGTCGGAACCCACGGCGATGCCACACGGGTTGGCGTGCTTGATGATCGCGACAGCCGGGGCGTCGAAGTCCCAGGCCGAGCGCCAGGCGGCATCGGCGTCGACGTAGTTGTTGTAGGACATCTCCTTGCCGTGGAGCTGCTGCGCGCCCGCCAGGCCGCCCGAGCCCGTCGAGTAGAGGGCGGCGCGCTGGTGGGGGTTCTCACCGTAACGCAGCACGTCTTTGAGGGTCCAGTCGGCGCCCATGAACGTCGGCCACTCGCCCTCGGGGGCGTAGACGTTGGCGAACCACGAGGCCACGGCCACGTCGTAGCTGGCCGTGTGGGCGTAGGCGGTGGCGGCCAGGCGGCGGCGCTCGGTCACGGTGAAGCCGCCCTCGCCGATCGCGGCCAGCACCGACGGGTAGGAGCGCGGGTCGACGACCACGGCGACCGTGCCGTGGTTCTTGGCGGCGGCGCGGATCATCGCCGGGCCGCCGATGTCGATCTTCTCGACGCAGTCGGCGTCGGAGGCGCCCGAGGCGACCGTCTCGCGGAACGGGTAGAGGTTGACCACACAGAGCTGGAACGGCTCGATCTCCAGCTCTTCGAGCTGGGTGACGTGATCGGGGTTGGCGCCGTCGGCCAGCAGCCCGGCGTGCACGCGCGGGTGGAGGGTCTTGACCCGGCCGTCGAGGCACTCGGGGAAACCCGTCAGCGACTCCACCTTCGTGACCGGGATGCCGTAGGAGGCGATGGCGGCGGCCGTGCCGCCGGTCGAGACGATCTCGACGCCCGCCGCTTCGAGGCCGCGGGCCAGGTCTTCCAGGCCGGTCTTGTCGTAAACCGTGATCAGCGCGCGCCGGATGGCGATCCGAGTCACTGTGTAGCCTCCTGTGTTCTGTTCAGAGGGTCGTGCCCAGACGCACCGTGCGCCCGGAGACCCGCCAGCCCTCGCGGGCCATCCGCCCGACCACCTCGACCAGCAGCCCCCGCTCGACCACCTTGATGCGCTCGTGGAGCGTCGCCTCGTCGTCGCCGTCTTCGACGGGCACCGCCGTCTGGGCGATCACCGGGCCGGTGTCGACCCCGGCGTCGACGAGGTGGACGGTGCAGCCGGTGACCTTCACTCCGTAGGCGAGCGCGTCGCGGACGGCGTGGGCGCCGGGAAAGGCCGGAAGGAGCGCCGGGTGGGTGTTGACCACCGTGAACCGCGACAGCACGGCCGGGCCGAGGATCTTCATGAACCCGGCCGACACCACCAGATCGGGTTTGTACTCGGCGATCTTCTCGGCCAGGGCCGAATCCCACGCCTCACGGGACGTATGATCACTTACCCGCTCGGCGAAGGTGGGCAGACCGGCGCGCTCGGCGCGGGCCAGCCCCTCGATCGCCGGACGGTCGGCCCCGACGGCCACGACGGTCGCTCCATAGGCCGGATCTGCCGCGACGTCGAGAAGGGCTTGTAGGTTGGTCCCCGAACCCGAGACGAGGACCACGAGCCGGGAAGACAGAGCGGTCTCCTTCGGGGAAGTGAACGGGTGCGTGACAAAGGGTATCGGTCACGCCGTCGTGCGGCGTGAAGGCCCTATCAGCAAGGCGGGAGATCGTGACCACACCACTGCAGACGGCCGCGGAGATGGGCGGGCGCCGGGCGCTGGCCCTCGCTCTCATGGCGCTGATCTTCACATTGTTCGTGCCGACGATGGGCCTGGCCCTGTCGGTGTTCGGCCTCATCGTTGGCGTCCGCGACCTGCGCACGCTCAAGAAGGGCGGTCAGCCGACCGGCATGGCGACCGGCGCGGTGGTCATCTCCACGCTGGCGTTCCTGCTCGGCGGCGTCACCACGGCCGTGCAGGTCTACCTGGGGACCGAGCTGACGGCGTACACGGAATGCCTGAAGGGGGCCGGCACGGTCACGGCGCAGACCGAGTGCTCCACCGAGCTGAAGACGGCGCTGGAGTCCAAGCTCGGCATGCCGTGGCCGGCGAACATGCCGCTGCCCGGCTAGTCGTCCTTGATGTTCAGATAGGTGACGTGGGCGCCGGTCGGGTCGTCGATCGGCTCCTCGTCGTCGTCGGGCCTGATCGGGGTCGAGCGTTTGCGGGCGAAGGTCTCGACGGCGTGGTCGTCGGGCTCGACGTCGCGGATCACCGGGATCGGGATGGTGTCGGCCTCGGTGGCGTCCATCCAGTGACCGGGCAGGGGCTCCTTCTTGGCCTTGCGCTTCTTCTTGACCTTCGTGACGACCTCGGCGAGCGGCTGCTGCGCGGGCGTGTGGGAGATCAGCCACCAGTTGGCCAGCCCGGCCGAGATGCCCGCCGCCACGCCGACTTCGAGGGTGACCGAGAAGGCCACCTCCCACGCCGACGGACCGACGGCGGCCATGCGGGCGCCGCCCAGCGGGCCGCCCGACAGCGCCGCCAGCAGCCCGGCGACCGCACCCGAGCTCAGCCCGCAGACGAACCCCCACAGCGGCGCCGCCTCCAGTGACGGCGTGGGCGCGATGCGGGCGACCACCACCCCGGCCACCGCGCCGGCCGCGAACGGGATGGCCACCACGGCCATCAGCCACGGCGGCACCGGGCCCGACTCGGGCAGCGCGCCCAGCAGCGGCAACGACGGGATGGCCCCGAGTTTCACGCCGGTCGGCGCGACCAGCGTGCCGGCCCCGATGGCGAAGCCGGGTCCGGTGATGTACGACATCCCCCAGATCCCCGCGTTGAACAGGTAGAGCGCCTCGACCAGCGCCAGCAGCACCCCGCCCACCAGACCCGGCTTGAGCGCGTCGGTGAGCGCCTTGATCTCGCCGAACTTGACGGCGATCATGCCCAGCACCAGCAGCAGCCCGGCCGCGAGCATCAGCGACACGGCCACGAAGGTGCCCACCACGACCGAGCGCGGCCGTTCGGGCAGCAGCCGGACCATCGCCCGCCACGGCCCGATCGTGCGGGCCACCGCCACCGAACCGGCCAGGAACGCCAGCAGCAGGTGGCTGATCAGCGCCTCGGCCACGAACGGCTGGGTCACCTCGTTGCGGGCCACCAGCGCGATCATCCCGGCCAGCAGGGCGTAGGGCGCCGCCAGCGAGATGCCGGCGCGGGCGATCAGGATGAGCTGCGCCTTGCGGCGGGCGTTCGCCAGGTCCTTGGACGAGCCCTTCGGCAGCCGCGCGGGCAGCCGCAGCCGCAGGTCGGCGTCTCTGGCCATCCACAACCCGGCCCGGTAGAGCAGGGTGCCGGGCAGGATCATCAGGCCCAGCGGGAGCAGGCCGACGCGGCCGCCTCCCGGGATCTCGAACCCGGCGTGGTGGGCGGCCAGCCAGAGCTGGCAGGCGGTCCGGAACACCCCCGGCAGCCCCGCGCCGAACGTGCCGCGGGGGGCCGCGATCCAGCCGATCAGCGTCAGCGTGGTGAGGACCGCCAGGCCGATGCCGAGCGTGCCCGCCGCGGCCAGCATGCCCGAGACCGGCAGCGGACGCCGGTCGTCGTCGCCGAAGACGGCCCGGGGGACTGTCCGAATCTGGTCGAGAAGCGCCGTCACAGTAGCCGATGCTCTCAAGGGCGGGCCGTAACACGGTCACGCCGCGCCGATGGGCCGTCCCGTTTGTCCTCAGGAAAGCGAGAACCCCGGCGCGCTTGGCGCCGGGGCTCGCGGAATCTGCCTCGAACGAACAGGACTAGCGGTTCTGCATGATCTCCCGCATGAGACGGGCGGTCTCACTGGGGGTCTTGCCGACGCGCACGCCGACCTTCTCCAGGGCTTCCTTCTTCGCCTGGGCGGTGCCGGCCGAGCCCGACACGATGGCGCCGGCGTGGCCCATCGTCTTGCCCTCGGGGGCGGTGAAACCGGCGACGTAGGCCACGACGGGCTTGGTCACGTTCTTCTCGATGTAGGCCGCCGCGCGCTCCTCGGCGTCGCCGCCGATCTCGCCGATCATGACGATGGCGTCGGTGCCCGGGTCGTCCTGGAACGCCTGGAGGGCGTCGATGTGGGTGGTGCCGATGACCGGGTCACCGCCGATGCCGACCGCCGTGGAGAAGCCGAAGTCGCGCAGTTCGTACATGAGCTGGTAGGTCAGCGTGCCCGACTTCGAGACCAGGCCGATGCGGCCCGGGGTGGTGATGTCGGCCGGGATGATGCCGGCGTTGGAGGCGCCGGGCGAGGCGATGCCGGGGCAGTTCGGGCCGATGATCCGGGTCTTGTTGCCCTTGGCGACGGCGTAGGCCCAGAACTCGGTCGTGTCGTGGATCGGCACGCCCTCGGTGATGACGACCGCGAGGGGGATCTCGGCGTCGATCGCCTCCTTGACCGCGCTCGCGGTGAAGGCCGGCGGCACGAAGATGACGCTGACGTCGGCCTTGGTCTTCTCCATCGCCTCGGCGACGGTCGCGAACACCGGCAGGCCCTCGTGGGTGGTGCCCGCCTTACGCGGGTTCACGCCGCCGACGACGTTGGCGCCGGAGGCCAGCATGCGCACGGTGTGCTTGGTGCCCTCGGACCCCGTGATGCCCTGGACGATGATCCTGCTCTTCTCGGTGAGCCAGATGGCCATTACGCACCTACCGCGGCGAGTTCGGCGGCGCGCTTGGCCGCGTCGTCCATGGTGTCGACAAGTTCGACGCCCGGAAGGGCGGCGGCTTGGAGGATCTCGCGGCCCAGCGCCGCGTTGTTGCCGTCGAGGCGGACCACGAGCGGGCGGGTGACCGCCTCGCCCCGGTCGCCCAGCAGCTTGAAGGCGCTGACGATGCCGTCGGCGACCGCGTCGCAGGCGGTGATGCCGCCGAAGACGTTCACGAACACCGACTTCACGGCCGGGTCGGACAGGATGATCTCCAGCCCGTTGGCCATCACCTCGGCCGACGCGCCGCCGCCGATGTCGAGGAAGTTGGCCGGCTTCGGCGAGCCCGGGAACTGCTCGCCGGCGTAGGCGACCACGTCGAGGGTGGACATGACCAGGCCGGCGCCGTTGCCGATGATGCCGACGTTGCCGTCGAGCTTCACGTAGTTGAGGTGCTTCTCCTTGGCGCGCGCCTCGAGCGGGTCTTCGGCCGCCTTGTCGACGAAGACCTCGTGGTCCTTCTGGCGGAAGTCGGCGTTGGCGTCGAGGGTGACCTTGCCGTCGAGCGCCTTCACCTGGCCGTCGGCCGCGAGGATCATCGGGTTGACCTCGACGAGCGAGGCGTCTTCGTCGACGAAGACCGCCCACAGACGCTCGATGAGCTCGGCGGCTCCGTCGAGCGACTTCTCGGGCAGCCCGCCGGCCTGCGCGATCTCGCGCGCCCTCGCCCGGTCGATCCCGTCGATCGGGTTGACCGGGATCTTCGCCACCTTCTCGGGGGCGGTGTGCGCGACCTCTTCGATGTCCATGCCGCCCGCGGCGGAGCAGATCGCGAGGAAGGTACGGTTCGCGCGGTCGAGCAGGAAGGAGAAGTAGTACTCCTCCGCGATGTCGCTCGCCTCTTCGATCAGGACCTTGTGGACCGTGTGGCCCTTGATGTCCATGCCGAGGATGGCCTTGGCCTTCGCCTCGGCGTCGTTGGCGTCGTCGGCCACCTTCACGCCGCCGGCCTTGCCGCGGCCACCGGTCTTGACCTGGGCCTTGACCACGACCCGCCCGGCCAGTTGTTCGGCCGCCGCCCGTGCTTCCGCCACGGTGTGCGCGACGATTCCGCGCGGCACCGGGATGCCGTACGCGGCGAAGAGCTCCTTCGCCTGATGTTCGAACAGGTCCACGAGGGTCCGTCCCTTTGAATGTCGAGGGCGCCACTGGACAGGGCGCCGTCGTCCTGCCTGGCATTTCCGCGCAGAAAGCCTAGCCCCAGGCCGTGCGTGGCGCGGTCATAGGGGGGCGGTTGGGGGTTGCCGACTTTCCCGTTATGTACTAGAGCGTCCGGGATGGGGGTGTGTGGGCTCCCGGATACGTACCGAATGGGCGAGTCGGGCCCCGCTCAGACGGCGGCGGGGATCGTCGCCCTGACCCAGTCGACGATCTCGTCGGTGGTCGCGCCGGGGGTGAAGATGCCGGCCACGCCCATGGCGCGGAGCTCGGGGATGTCCTCCTCGGGGATGATGCCGCCGCCGAAGACGACGATGTCGGTGGCGTCCTGTTCGCGGAGCAGTTCCATCACCTTCGCGAAGAGGGTCATGTGGGCGCCCGAGAGGATCGACAGCCCGATCGCGGCGGCGTCCTCCTGGATGGCGGTGCGGACGATCTGCTCCGGGGTCTGGTGCAGACCTGTGTAGACGACTTCCATGCCCGCGTCACGCAGGGCGCGGGCGACGACCTTCACGCCGCGGTCGTGACCGTCGAGCCCGGGTTTGGCGACGACGATCCTGATCCTGGATTCCATGGTTCGCACTGTAACCCGGCGGCCCGGAAGGTCTCGGTGAAGCCTCGGCTTGACGGACTTTGTTGGCGTTTCAAGTGTGAAGTTTGTGAAAAGACGCGATAAATGATCGATCTGAGGTAGATGTTCCGGCAGAATCCTCCCGTCCCACCTCTCCCATTCAGGGACTCATCCCGGAGGAACCCCACCATGAGGCGAATCCTCGCCATCGCGGCATGCGCCACCGCCGTCGCGGCAGCCACCGCAGTCGGCGCGGCGCCAGCGCAGGCCGCCCCCAACCCCGTCGCCGCGCTCAAGGCACAGTTCAAGACCGGGCTCGGCGTGAAGTTCAGCGACAAGTTCAGCCTCGACAACAAGATTTTCAGCCGCCGGACCGGAACGTTCCAGTTCGGCCGCGCCGGCGTGGCCGCGTCGGACCTCACCACGAAGTTCAACCTCAAGGCGTCCGAGATCGCAGAAATGCCGGAGGAGATCCAGCCGCTGCTCCGCCCCGAGCAGACCATCAAGATCGGCTCGACGGCGTACATCAAGGGCGGCATGTTCGCCACCTTCCTGCCGGAGGGCGCGACCTGGCTGCGCGGCCCCGGAGCCCCCGCCACCGGCCTGACCGGCATCTTCGGCCAGTACATCAACATCACCGAGCCGATGACCCTGCAGAAGCTCGTCAAGAAGAGCAAGCGGACCGGCTCCGTGTACACCGGCAAGATCACCATCGGCGAGATCCTCACGACCTCGAAGTGGCTCAAGGCGATCCTGGCGTCCGGGGGATCGGCTTCCCAGAAGAAGTCCGTCGTCTCCTACAAGCTCTACGTCAACGGCAAGGGCCTGGTCACCCGGCTCGTGACCAGCGCCAAGGGCTCCGCGCTGGGCTTCGACGCCTCGACGATCTCGGTCGACAGCCGTTACGTGTCCTGGGGCACGAAGGTCTCCATCAAGGCCCCGACCGAGGGCATCGCCGACGTGGACGAACTCGAGGGCCTCGACGAGTTCAGCGCTCCGCTCGCCCGCGTGGTGGGCGAGGCGGCCTGACCGTCTCAGGTCGCGCGTGGCAGCAACCGGCGGGCGTTGGCCGTGGTCAGCGCCCGCCAGTTCGCGTCTACCGACGCCACCTGGGCGGCCACCGCCGGGGGCGGCGTGAAGCAGTAGTCGCTGCCGTAGAGGATCTGGTCGGCGCCGAAGGCCTTCTCCAGGGCCGGCACCTGCCGGGGGAACGGCGTGCCGGCGATGTCGAACCACAACCTGCCCACCTGCTCGACGGCCGACGGGTCATCGGGCGAGCCGCCGAAGAAGGCGGTCCGGAACAACTCCATGCGGTCGGACAGCAGCGGCAGCGTGCCCCCGCCGTGGGTGAAGATCCACCGGATGCCCGGGTGTCGTGTCAGGACACCGGAGAACACCAGGTCGGAGACGGTCCGGGTGGTGTCGAAGATGAACTCCAGCATCGGCCTCGGCCGCCCCATCGCGACCTGCTCGTGGTTGACCGGCGAGGTCGGGTGGACGAACACCACCGCCCGCCGCCGGTCGAGTTCCTCCCAGAGCGGCTCGTAGGCCGGGTCGCCGAGGTAGCGGCCGTGGGCGTTGCTCATCAGGGCCACCCCGTCACTGCCCAGCTCGTCGAGGGCGTGCGCGAGTTCGGCCAGGGCCCCCTCGACGTCGGGGACCGGCAGCGAGGCGAAGTGGCCGAACCGGTCGGGCTGCCTTCCGGCCAGGTCGGCGGCGTAGTCGTTGACCTGGCGCGACAGCTTCCGGGCCGCGAGGTCGTCACCGAAGTGGGTGCCGGGCGAGGAGACCGACAGGAACGACTTCCGGATGCCGTTGACGTCCATCAGGTTCAGGTGGTCGTCGGGCGTCCACGTCGGCCAGCGGGGCATGCCGTCGGGGGTGACGTGCCCCGCCTCGGTGGCGGCGGCGATGTAGTCACCGGTCACGAAGTGGGCGTGCACGTCGATCAGTTCGCCGGCCATGTGATCCTCGTCTCTCGGGTGTACGCGTCAGGAGATATCGCATTCCGTACCCCCCCGTCCCGCATTCCCGGATCTTGCTCACTCCTCCCCCGGATCCGGCGCCGTGACGTCCCGCTTCTCACAACACGGCCGGTCCCATGACGCCGCCCGTCCCATGGCGTGGCCGCTTTGCCGGCGTTTGGCGGGAAGGCGGGCTTGACCATTGTCGTGACGCGCCGCCGCCGGAAGCGGGTCGTCGGCGCCGGATGCGGGGCGGGCCGGGGGCGGCGGGCGGGGCCGGGGTGGGCGGAGCCGTAACGGGCGAAAAGACCCACCAGCGGCCGGAAGACGGCGGGTCTACAGTTTTTCGAGACTTCTCGCGTAGTGGGTCATGAGGGTCTTCACGCCCGCGCTGCCGAAGTCGATCTTCGCGCGGGTCTTCTCGCCCTCGCCCTCGACCTCGAGCACCGTGCCCAGCCCGAACTGGTCGTGGGTCACGCGGTCGCCCGTGGCGAACTGCACGGCGGGCTTGCCGCCGCGGCTCGCCACCGGGCGGGTCTCGCGTTTGGTCGCGGCGCCCCAGGCGTTCTTCTTCGGGTCGTTGCGCCACTCGACCAGGTCGGCGGGCACCTCGGCGAGGAAGCGGGAGGCCGGGTTGAACGAGGGGGCGCCCCAGGCGGTGCGGACGGCGGCGCGGGACAGGTAGAGGCGCTTCTCGGCGCGGGTGATGCCCACGTAGGCGAGGCGGCGCTCCTCCTCCAGTTCCCTCGGGTCGCTCAGGGAGCGCATGTGGGGGAAGACGCCGTCTTCCATCGCGGTCAGGAAGACCACGGGGAACTCCAGGCCCTTGGCGGTGTGGAGGGTCATCAGGGTGACCACGCCGCCGCTCTCGCCGTCGGGGTCGGGGATCGAGTCGGCGTCAGCGACCAGGGAGACCTGCTCCAGGAAGTCGACCAGGGTGCCCTCGGGGTTGGCCGCCTCGAACTCGGACGCGACCGAGATGAGCTCGTTGAGGTTCTCGATGCGGCTTTCGTCCTGCGGGTCGCCGGAGGTCTCCAGCTCGGTGCGGTAGCCGGTCGAGGTGAGGATCTCCTCGGCCAGGTCGGAGATCGGCAGCTCCTTCGCCCGCAGGTCGTCGAGCAGGGTGACGAACTCGCGGATCTGGTTGAGCGAGCGGGTCGCGATGCCGGGGGCCTCCTCGGCGCGGCGCAGGCCCTCCCAGAAGGAGACGCGCTCCCGGGACGCGAACGCCTCGACCATCGACTCGGCGCGGTCGCCGATGCCGCGCTTGGGCACGTTGAGGATGCGGCGCAGCGACACCGTGTCGCTGGGGTTGGCCAGCACGCGCAGGTAGGCCAGCAGGTCTTTGACCTCTTTGCGCTCGTAGAAGCGCACGCCGCCGACGACCCGGTAGGGCAGGCCGGTGCGGATGAAGATCTCTTCGAAGACGCGGGAGGCCGAGTTGGTGCGGTAGAAGACCGCCACCTGACCGGGGGTGACGCCCTCGTCGTCGGAGAGGCGGTCGACCTCCTGGGCGACGAAGGTGGCCTCGTCGTGCTCGTTGTCGGCGACATAGCCGATGATCTTCGGACCGGCACCCTGGTCGGACCAGAGGTTCTTGGGCTTGCGGCTCTCGTTGCGGGAGATGACCGCGTTGGCGGCGTTGAGGATCGTCTGGGTGGAGCGGTAGTTCTGCTCCAGCAGGATCGTCTTGGCCGACGGGTAGTCGCGCTCGAACTCCAGGATGTTGCGGATCGAGGCGCCGCGGAAGGCGTAGATCGACTGGTCGGCGTCGCCCACGACGACCAGTTCGGCGGGGTCGTCGACGCCGACGAGCTCCTTGATCAGCATGTACTGCGCGTGGTTGGTGTCCTGGTATTCGTCGACCATGACGTGGCGGAACCGGCGCCGGTAGTGTTCGGCGACCTCGGGGAAGAGCTGGAACAGCGTGACCGTGAGCATGATCAGGTCGTCGAAGTCCATCGCGCCGGCCTCGGTGAGGCGGCGCTGGTAGGTGCGGTAGGCCTCGGCGAGCGTCTTCTCGAGGTGGGTCTGCGCCTTGTCGGCGGCGGTCTCGTAGTCGACCAGCTCGTTCTTCATGTTGCTGACCTGGGCGGAGAACGACCTCGGCGGGTAACGCTTGGGGTCGAGGTCCATCTCGCGGCAGACCAGCGCCATCAGCCGCTGGGAGTCGGCCTGGTCGTAGATCGAGAAGCTGGTGGTGAAGCCCAGCCGCTTGGCCTCGCGGCGCAGGATGCGGACGCAGGCGCTGTGGAAGGTCATCACCCACATGGCCTTGGAGCGCGGGCCGATCAGCTTGTCGACCCGGTCTTTCATCTCGCGGGCGGCCTTGTTGGTGAAGGTGATCGCGAGGATCTCGCCCGGGTGGACGTCGCGCTCGGCCAGCAGGTAGGCGATGCGATGGGTCAGGACCCTGGTCTTGCCGGAACCGGCCCCCGCGACGATGAGGAGCGGGCCGCCCTGATGGACGACGGCCTCCTTCTGCTGGGGGTTGAGGCCGTCAAGCAAGGGATGGGTCACCCGTCTAGCGTAGGGCCGCGCAGCGACAGTTCGCTCAAGTGAACGAACATCTGCGATCGACTTCTGGAGGACACATGTTGGACGCCGCTGATATCCGGACCGTGCTGGTGGTGACCGCCCACCCCGACGACATCGACTTCGGCGGCGCGGGCACCGTCGCCTCGTTCACCGACCGGGGCGTCCAGGTCGTCTACCTGCTGGCCACCTCGGGTGACGCCGGGGGCTTCGACCGGGCCGTCGACGGCGTCGGCATGGCCGAGCTCCGCCGCGCCGAGCAGGCGGCCGCCGCCAAGCACGTCGGGGTCGCCGACATCCGCCACCTCGGCTACCCCGACGGGGCCGTCGAGGCGACGCTGGCGCTGCGCAAGGACATCGCGCGGGTGATCCGGCAGGTCAGACCCGACCTGGTGATCACCTCGACGCCGGAGCGCAACTACCTGAGGCTGGGGCCCACACACCCCGACCACCGCGCGGTCGGCTCGGCCACCCTCGACGCGGTCTACCCCGACGCCCGCAACCCCTACGCCTTCCCCGACCTGCTCGCCGAGGAGGGCCTGGAGGCCTGGACGGTCCGGGAGGTCTGGATGATCGGCTCCCCCACCCCCAACCACTGGGTCGACGTGACCGCCACCCTCGACCGCAAGCTCGCCGCCCTGCGCGCCCACGAGTCGCAGACCGGCCACATGGACGACCTGGAGAGCTTCGTCACGGGCTTCCTGGCGGCCAACGCGCAGGCCGGGGGGCTGCCGCAGGGCACGTACGCCGAGGCGTTCCACGTGGTCTCAACCGGCTGAGCGGCGTGTCCTCCGGACGTCCATCCGGCGGGCCCCGCGAGCGGCGACGAAGCCCAGCGAGTTGGTCGCCAGGTGCAGGAGCGCGGGGGCGAGCAGGCCACCGCGCCGGCGCAGTTCGTGGAAGCCCAGACCGGCCAGGGTCGTGGTCGCCACGGTCCCGGCGACCAGCCGGGAGGCGCCCGCCCCGGCGGCGGCCGGGTTGGCGCGGGCCATGTCGAGGGCGGGCAGCACGTGCCAGAGGCCGAACAGCAGGTTGGAGGCCACCGAGGCGGTCCGGGGCTTGAACGAGTGGCCGAACAGCTCCGGGAGCACCCCCCGGAAGGCCACCTCCTCCAGCAGGACCGTCCCGACCGGCACCTGCAGCAGCGCCTCCTCGAACAAGCGGGCCCGGGTCAGCGCCAGGGCCCGTTCGTCCATGAACAGCCGCCGCGTCGGGGGCAGCAGCACCCCGCCGGTGTAGCCGGCCGCCACGGCGGCGGCCAGGCCGCCGCCGATCAGCGCGCCCCGGGCGGGTGAGGCGAAGCCGAGGTCACGGGCGCCCACCCCGGCCCGGCGGGCGATCAGGAGCAGCGCGCCGGTCGCCACCGCCGAGGTCAGCGGCGCGTAGCGGCGGGCCACCGTGTTGTTGAGGACGTTGGCCGCGGCCAGCACCCCCACCGCCGCCCCGAGTGCCGCGCCCGGTCGCCGGACCCGTCGCGGCCGGGCCTGTCCACTCGCCATCGTGTGAGCCATCCGGTAGATCTGCCCTTTCAGCAGGCCCCGACGCCCTGTTGGAAGCCCCGCGCGAAGTTGAGCTGCCGCTGCTGCGCGGTCCCGTGCGCCCCCGGCTCCCACCACGCGTCGGTCGGGTCGCCGGCGTTCTCCAGGTTCGCCATCAGTTCGGCGTCGTCGCCCGCCTGGGCCTGCAGCCGCTGTCCGTCGATCAGGCCCTTGAGGGTGCCGCCGGCGTAGCAGTCGGCCTGGAGCTCGGCCTGGACGGAGAACTCGAAGTTCGACATCAGCTGGTTCTGCACCGAGTGCCCGAACTCGTGCGGGATCACGATGTAGACGGCGGCGTCGCCGAGCTGGTCGTAGAGGCTCTGCAGCCAGGTCGCGTCGTAGGCGATGAAGTGGCCGTCGGGGCAGTAGAAGGCGTTGTTCGGCACGGCGGCCTGATCGCCGCACGCCGGGCCGTCGTCGCCGTTGTACTCCACGAACCGGCTGATCGGCTGGTAGGTGCCGCCGGAGGCGGTGAACTGCTGGGTCCAGAACTCCTCGGTCAGGCACCGGGCCAGGCGGACGTCCTCGGAGAAGTTCTCGCCCTTGACGTCGCAGTCGGAGGCGGGCGGGTCGGTGGGCGGGTCGAGGTCGGTCTCGATCTGGTCGGGCGTGGTGACCTCGGGAGCCGGTTCGGCGCCGGGATCGGGGGCGGTCACGGAACCGCACGACATGGTCAGGGCCAGGAGGGAGATCGCCAGGAGCCGGGGTAATTGCACGCCCTCATCCTGCCCGCCCAAAGACGGATATTTCTTGAGAAGACCGGACTTCTAGCCCCACTGGTGAACGGGCTCGTTGGTGTGCATGTTGGCCATGTACTCCAGCGTCATCCGGCGCAGGCCCTCGTGGCCGCCGCCGTGTTCGCGCACCTTGCGGACCTGCCAGGTCGCGCCGGTCACCCCGGTCAGGCAGCGCTGCTCGATGATGCCGAGCAGGCGGTCGCGGCACTTGGGGTCGCAGCCCCACAGGTTCAGGCCGTCGTGGGCCAGCGGCAGCAGGCGGCGCAGGATCAGCTCCGCGGCGGTGACCTCGCCCATGCCAGGCCAGTAGAGGCGGGCGTCGATGCCGTGGCGGGCCGCCGCCCGCAGGTTGTCGGCGGCGGCGGAGAACGACATCTGCGTCCAGACCGGGCGTTCGGCGAACGGCAGCACGCGCATCAGGCCGTAGTAGAACGCCGCGTTCGCCAGGATGTCGGCCACCGACGGGCCGGCCGGCAGGACCCGGTTCTCGACGCGCAGGTGGGGGAGGCCGCCGGAGATGTCGTACACGGGCCGGTTCCAGCGGTAGATCGTGCCGTTGTGCAGGGTCAGCTCGCTCAGCGTGGGCACTCCCCCGGCCTCCAGGACCATGGCCGGGTCCTCGTCGTCGCAGAGCGGCAGCAGCGCCGGGAAGTAGCGGTTGTTCTCCTCGAACAGGTCGAAGACCGAGGTGATCCACCGGTCGCCGAACCAGACGCGGGGGCGCACGCCCTGGGCCTTGAGCTCGTCGGGCCGGGTGTCGGTGGCCTGCTCGAACAGGCTCAGCCGGGTCTCCCGCCAGAGCTCCTTGCCGAACAGGTAGGGCGAGTTGGCGGCCACGGCCACCTGCGGCGCGGCGATGGCCTGGGCGGCGTTCCAGTGGGCGGCGAAGTTGCGCGGGCTGACCTGCAGATGGAGCTGGACGCTGGTGCAGGCGGCCTCGGGGGTGATGCTGTCGGCGTAGGTGTGCAGGCGCTCGACGCCGTCGATCGCGATGCGCAGGTCTTCGCCCCGAGCGGCGAAGATCTGCTCGTTCAGCAGCTTGTAGCGGGGGTTGGCCGACAGCGTGCCCTCGGAGAGGTCGCTCTCCTTCAGCGTCGGCAGGATGCCGACCAGGACCATGTGGCCGCCGACCGTCCGGGCCTGCGCCTCGGCGTGGTTCAGGCTGTTGCGGACGGTCTGCTCCAGCTCGACCAGGCCGGGGCCGCCCAGTTCCCGGGGCGCCACGTTTATCTCGACGTTGAACTGGCCCAGCTCGGTGTCCCAGTCGGGCGCCGAGATCGCGTCGAGGACCTCGGCGTTCTTCATCGCCGGCTCACCCCGGTCGTCGACCAGGTTCAGCTCGATCTCCAGCCCCGCCAGCGGCCGCTCGGCGTCGAACCGGGCCTCGCCGAGCATGCGGGCGAGCACGTCGAGCGAGCGCTTCAGCTTGTCGCGGTAGCGCCGCCGGTCGTCGCGGCTGAAGTGCGTCGCGGGTACGTCACGCCCCATTTGTGAAGCCTGTCACACCCGGCGCGCTCAGACCAGTCGGCGTGCGGTGGCCCAGCGGGACAACTCGTGGCGGTTGGAGAGCTGGAGCTTCCTGAGCACCGAGGAGACATGGGTCTCCACGGTCTTCACGCTGATGAAGAGCTCCTTGGCGATCTCCTTGTACGCGTACCCGCGCGCGATCAGCCGGAGCACCTCCCGCTCACGTTGCGTCAGGGAGTCGAGCTCGGGGTCGATGGGCGGGGCCTCGGTCGAGGCGAACGCGTCGAGCACGAAACCGGCCAGGCGGGGCGAGAAGACCGCGTCGCCGTCGGCCACGCGGGTGATCGCGTCGGTCAGCTCGGCGCCGCTGATCGTCTTGGTCACGTAGCCCCGCGCGCCGCCCCGGATCACGCCGATCACGTCTTCGGCGGCGTCGGAGACCGACAGCGCCAGGAAGCGGACCTGCGCCCCCGACCCGAGCACCCGGCGCAGCACCTCGACGCCGCCGCCTCCGGGCATGTGCACGTCGAGCAGGACCACATCGGGTTCGAGCTCGGCGATCGTGGCCACGGCCGACTCCACGTCCTCGGCCTCGCCGACCACCTGGATGGAGGGGCCGAGTTCGGCCCGCACCCCCGACCGGAACAGCCGGTGGTCGTCCACGATCAGCACTCTTACCGTCTTCATGGGGTGGTCCTCTTCATCGTCAGCATGATCTCGGTGCCCTCGCCGGGGGCCGTCTTGACGCGGGCCGTGCCGCCGAAGCGCTCCATCCGGCCGATGATCGACTGGCGGATGCCCATGCGGTCGTCCGGCACGTCGTCGAGCACGAACCCCTTCCCTCGATCCCGGACGAAAACGGTGGCCTCGCCGGGTTCGACCTCAAGGTAAACCGATACCACGGGCGATTCGGAATACTTCGCCGCGTTGACCATCGACTGCCGGGTCGCGTGGACCATCGCCCGCAGGCCGTCGTCGAGGTCGCAGTCGCCGACGCAGACGATCTCGATCGGGACGCCGTGGGCGTCCTCCTCCTCGGCCGCGGCCCGCCGGACGGCGGCGGCGAGGGTGGCGTCGGCGTCCTGTTTGGGCATGTAGAGCCAGTTGCGCAGGTCGCGCTCCTGGCTGCGGGCCAGGCGGGTGACCTCGCGGGGGTCGTGGGCGGCGCGCTGGATCAGGGTCAGGGTGTGCAGCACCGAGTCGTGGACGTGCGCGGCGACCTCGGCGCGCTCCTCCTGCCGGATCCTCTCGGTGCGCTCCTTCTGCAGCTCCCGCCACAACCCGGCCAGCCACGGCGCGGCGATCAGCGCGACCCCGCCGAGCACGACCCCGGTGAACACCAGCCCGGTGCTGGCCTGGGCGAGCTGGTCCTGCGCCGCGAGGAACCCGATGACGCCGACGCCGACGAGCAGCAGGCCGATGCCCGACCGGACCCAGGTGGCGCGCACCCGGCCGACGGTCGAGGTCATCCACTTCTGCCGCCGGCCCGGCTCGGCCTGCTGCCACAGGATGAGCGAGCCGATCCCGCCGACGGCGATGGGCCACATGGCGAGCCCTCCGGCCGCCGCCCCGCTGACCAGGGCGAGCGCCCCGAAGGCGAACCCGAGCAGGCCGTAGGCGGCCACCTGGCCCCAGTCGCGGCTGCCGTGGGGGTGTTCGGTCTGCTCCGTCGCGGTGAACATCCACAACGCGGCGTACGCCACCACCCCGACCCCGTCGAGGATCGTGAGCAGCACGAACGCCAGCCGCAGCACGACCGGGTCGAGGCGCAGCTGGGCGGCGGCCCCTTGGGCGACTCCGGCGACCACGCGCCCCGCCCGGGGCCTCATCAATCTGGGGGACGCCTCGGCGGCGCCAGGGTTATCCGACATTGCTCCTGCATCGTCACATGTCGTCTCGCGCGCACGCATCAGGGCGAGTCCCTGAGAAGGCTTTCAGGGACGTCCCCGATGGCGGCCATCCCAGGAAAACGGACAGGATGGGCACCATGACCGAGGCACCACCCGAGGAGATCCCGCTCGCCCGTTCGTCCGACGGGCGCATGCTCATGGGCGTGTGCGCCGGGATGGGCCGCTTCACGGGCATGGACCCGGTGCTGTTCCGCGTGGGCTTCGCGGTGCTGCTGCTGGGGTCGGGCATCGGCTTGTTCCTCTACATCGCGGCCTTCCTCCTGATGCGCGAGCCGGGCGGGGGGCCCGGCCACGTGGAGCAGTGGACGCGCAGGATATTCGACCCCGAGACCGTGATGGCCCTGCTCGTGGCCGTCTTCGCCGTCGGCCTGATCATCAACCTGGCCTCGGGGGGTATCGACCGCGGCACGATCGTGGTCGGGGTGCTGCTGGCGATCACGCTGCTGGCGGCCCACGCGCGGGGAGCCGACGTGCTCGGGCTGGTCACCTCGCTTCCCGAACGGCTGTCGGGGCGGCGGGGCACCACGAAGATGGAGCCGCCGCCCGCCGCCGACTCGGCGTTCACGCTGGGGGCCTTCACCACGGGGGCGACCGGCGGGAACCTCCGCGAGACGGTGCGCGAGTCGTTCCGCGAGTCCTACCGCATGTCGTTCGGCCGCTACCCGTCGGAGAGCTCGGCCGACGGCGATCGGGAACCGGCGCCGGAGGCGCAGCGGCCCACCCGGGAGTATCCGCGGACCCCTCCCCCGCCGAAGTCGCCCGACGGCTACCGGCGGTTGTCCGATCTGGCCTACGAGGCCAGGCAGGCGGCCTATGCGGCCGGCGACGCGTTCGCGCCGCACGGGCCGTTCGCCAAGCGGGCGCCGGCGCCACCACCGCCACCACCACCGCGCCCCAGGGCGCCCAAGCCGCCCAAGGCGCCGAAGGCCAAGAAGCGCAGGTCCTTCGTCGGCGTCCTGACATTCGTGCTCGCAATGATCGTTGGAGGGGTCATGGTCGCCGTGCAGCAGCCCGGGGCCGATTCGGTGAGTCTGCCGATGGTCGGCGGGGCGGTGCTGGCCGTCATCGGAGGGGGCCTGCTCGTCGCCGCCTGGTTCGGCCGGGGTGCCGGGCTGATCGCGCTCGGCGTGATCGTCGCGGTGGCCCTCGTGATCGGCACGTCGGTCACCGGCATCTCGAAGAGGGTCGGCAGCTACTCGTGGCACCCGACCACCGTCGCGACCGCCGCCCGCACCTACGCCGTGGGCGTCGGGGCCGGCGAGCTCGACCTGACCGACCTGGAACTCGCGCCCGGGACGCGCGTCAGGTTCGACGCCTCGGTGTCACTGGGCCAGCTCACCGTGGTCGTGCCGCCCGACGCCTTCATCGAGGTGCACGGCACCACCCGCCTGGGCGACATCAAGATCGACCACCATGTCAGCGACGGCGCCGACGTCCGGATCAGCCGGGTCCTCAACCCGGTGACCGGCCCCGACGGCCTGGCGGCCACGATCGAGCTGTACGTCTCGGCGGGCGTCGGCGACGTGGAGGTGCGCCGTGGCGCCTGACGTGCCCGAGCGGAACGACCGCAAGAGGGCCCACCGGACCGACTGGATGGCGCTGCTGTGCGGCCTGCTGTTCGTGGGGGTCGGGGTGCGTTATCTGACCGACCCGACCCCCGACCCGGCGATCATCGGGCCCATCCTCATCGGGGGGCTGGGAATCGCCGGAATCGCGGGAATCCTGGCCAAGGTGATCCGGAAGCGGTGACCCGGGGGTTGATCTGCGACTACGCAGGCGTACGTTCGTAGTTTGGCGGTAGTTGTCTCCGGAGCGGCTTTCAGAGAACGGAGTCGAGCCATGCGATTCGAGCACGAGTTCACCGTGCCGGTCCCGGTCGACCAGGCGTGGTCGGTCCTCCTCGACGTCGAGCGGCTGGCCCCCTGCCTCCCCGGCGCCACACTCGACTCCGTCGAGGGCGACACGGCCACCGGGAGGATGCGGGTCAGGGTCGGCCCGCTCACGGTCAACTACCGGGGCACCGCCCGGATCGCCAACGCAGACAAGGACACCCGGAGCGTCGAGGTGGTCGTCGAGGGCGCCCACGCGACCGGCGCGACCGAGGCGGCCATGACGGCCCGCCTGCTGGAAGACGCCACGGGCACCCGGGTCATGCTCGTCACGACGTGCGCGACCGACCTGCCGCAACCGGTGCTCGACGACGTCGGCGCGCGGTTCGCCGCCAACCTGGCCGCCCTGATCGAGGGGCGGCGGCACCTGACGGTCGTGCCCGATCCCGTGCCCGAGTCCCATCCGCCGGGCACCCTGCGCACCTCCCGCACGGCCGAGGAGGAGGCCTTCGACCTGCGCGAGGCCGCCGGGGCGTCACTGGTCAAGCGGCTGGCCCCGGTGGTGGGCGGGCTCGGGGCGATCGGGCTGATCGTTTACGTCGTCCGGCGGTGGGGCCGCCGGTAAGTCGTCGGCAAAAGATGACTACAGAGGGCAATCGTCCGATTTCATGGGGGAACATCCCATATCAGTGATTTTCATCTGATATGGGGGTGGGTATGGCGGCCCGACCGGCTGTGAGTGTGGTCGTGATCACCTACAACGACGCGGCCCGCCTCCCGAGGGCCGTGCGCTCCCTGTACGCCCAGACCCTCCGCGACCTGGAGATCATCGTCGTCGACGACGCCAGCACCGACGACACCGCCGACGTGGCGGGACGTTTCCCCGGGGTGCGCTACATCCGGCTCGACCGCAACTCGGGCGGCTGCGGGGCGCCGCGCAACGCGGGACTCGACGCGGCGCGGGCGCCCTACGTCATGTTCCTCGACAGCGACGACGAGCTGCCGAGACACGCCTGCAAGGCGCTGCTGACGGAGATCGAGCGCACCGGCGCCGACTTCGTGGCAGGCCAGATCATGCGCCACTACGAGGCGAGCGGGACCGGCGCGCCCTACTACCCGGAGTTGTTCCGGCGCAGGCGCGTGGTCGAGGGCATCCGGGCCGAGCCCGAGCTCTTCCTCGACGGCTTCTCCACCAACAAGATCTACGACGTCGAGTTCCTGCGCCGCCACGACCTGCGCTTCCGCGAGGACCTCCACTACGAGGACCACGTCTTCACCGCCCGCCTCTACGCCCGCGCGCAGCGGTTCGCGGTGGTGCCGTGGCCCGTCTATCTGTGGCACCGGGCGGCCGGCGAGAGCACGTCGATCTCCCTCAGCCTGCGCGACGTCGCCAACGCGCGGTCCCGGGTGGCCGCCGCCGAGGCCGCCGACCAGGCGCTGCGCGACGCCGGGATGGGCGACCTGGTCGCCCATCGCCAGTCCCGGTTCGTCCGGCAGGACCTGCGGGTCTACCTGAACGTGCTGCCCCGGTTCGACGCGGTGTGGGCCAAGGAGACGGCCGCCGTCCTCCGCCCCTACCTGGAGCGCCTGGAGCAGGGCGTGCTGGAGCGGGCCGACCCCATGACGCGGGTCTGCGGCGAGCTGCTGCTGCGCGACCGGGTCGAGGACCTGTGCGTGGCCGCCCGCAGCCTGACCGGCCCCAAGGCGCCGCCCCGGCACGCCGTCAGGGTCGACGGCCTGACCTATTGGGGCGCCGAACCCGACCCGGCCTTCGAGATCACCGCGATGCGGCTGGCCGAGCTGCCCTACTCGCAGGCCCGGCTGCGCCACGAGGTGACCGAGATCGCCGCCGCCGGCTCGGTCCTGACGATGTCGATCACCACCTACGACCCCTTCGGCGTCGTCGGCCTCGACGACGTGGCCGACCTCGTCGCCAGGAAGCACCGGACCCGACTGATCCCGCGCCGCCAGCCCGACGGGACGATCCAGACCGAGGTCACCCTCGACCTGGCCACGATCCCGCCGGGCCGCAGCGGCGCCTACGAGCCGCGCCTCGGCTTCACCCGCCCGCTCGACGGCCACACCACCAGCGACCCGCTGCTCGTCGGCGCGAACCTGGAGCCCCTGACGCTGAGGACCAAGGGGTACGAGATCACCGCCCGCCCCCTCGGCGACACCGCCACGTTGCGGCTGCACTGGCGCAGGACCGGCCTGCTGCGGGCCGTCGCGCGGCGGCCGTCCATCCGGCCGCACGCCCTGCGCGCCGCCGGGCTCCCGGCGCGGTTGCGGAGGAGGCTGGCCGCCAGAGACGTGAAGCTGGCCGTCTACAAGGTGCTGATCCGCGTCGTCCCGCGTAAGAAGGACCTGGTCCTGTTCGAGTCCGACTGCGGCCGGGGCTACACCGGCCACCCGCGCTACATCCACGAGGAGCTCCTCCGCCGGGGGTCGAAACTGCGCGCCGTCTGGTCACGCTCCTCGGGCGTGTTCCCCGCCCACGTGACCACGGTCCGCCGCATGAGCTGGCGGCACGTCTGGACCATGGCCCGCGCCGGATGGTGGGTCGACAGCCACGGCATGCCGCTCGGCTTCCCGAAGCCGCGCGGCACCCGCTACCTGCAGACCTGGCACGGCCAGGGCATCAAGTCGATCGGCCTGGACGCCCCCGACCTGCGCGGCGACTTCCCCGGCCCGCGCGAGGAGTGGCGCGCCAACGTGGCCCGCTGGGACGCCCTGGTCTCCCCCGGCGCCGAGTTCGAACGCACCTTCATCCCGTCGAACGAGTACGCAGGGCCCGTGCTGCGGCACGGCTCACCGCGCTGCGACGTGCTGTTCCACGGCGACCCCGAGGCGGCGGCCCGGGTGCGCAGGGAGCTGGAGATCCCCGCCGCCAAGAAGATCGTCGTGTACGCCCCCACCTACCGGGACCTCACCCGGGGCGCCTCGGTCCGGGCCGACCTGCACGAGCTGGCCGCCGAACTGGGCGACGAATGGGTCCTGGTGCTGCGCACCCACCCGATCGAGAAACACGTCATCCCGCAGGACCTGCGCTGGTTCGCCCGCCAGGCAGGCGGCTACCCCGAGGTCAACGACCTGCTGCTGGCCGCCGACGTGCTGGTCACCGACTACTCGTCGCTGATGTGCGACTTCGCCGTGACCGGCAAGCCGATGGTCTTCCTCGTCGACGACTGGGAGACCTACCGGAGAACCGAACGCGGCAGCCAGTACGACCTGCCCGAGATCGCCCCCGGCCCCTGCGTCACCACGACGCGGGACCTGGCCGCCGCGATCCGCGACCCGTGGAGCCCCGAACGCTACGCCGCCTTCCGCCGGACGTGGTGCGCCGAGGAGCGCGGCCACGCGGCGGCGCGGGTCGTGGACGCGTTCTTCGAGGGCGTGACGCCCGAGATGCCAGTCGCCGTGATCCCGCAGCCGACGGAGGCCGCCCTGTGAACACCGTCTCCTTCGCCTGCCTGGACGCCGACACACTCGGCGGCATGCAGCGAGTCACCCACACGCTCGCCCAGGGCCTGGCCCGGCGCGGCTACGACGTCCACGTGATCGGCCTGCACATGTCGGACGACCCCGTGACCTACGTCGAAGACCCGGCCTACGGCCGCCACGAGCTCAACCGCGGCCCCCGCTGGGGCTTCGGCGCCACGAAACGCGCCCGGCAGCTCCTGGACGGGATCGCGCCCGGCCTGCTCGTCATGACCTCACCGGGGGTGGTCGCCCGCCTGTCCGGCCTCCTGGGCGGCCACCGCGGCATCGGCCACTACCACGGCTCGTTCGCCCACGCCCGGGGCACCTGGCACTTCGGCGCGGTCACGGCCCACTACGGCCACCTCGACCAGGCCGTCTTCCTGAGCGAGGACGACGCGTGGCGTTTCTCGGAGGAGGCCCTGCTCCCCAACACTTGGCACATCCCGAACCCGCTGCCCGGCTGGCCGCACCGCCCCTCGCCGCTGCGCAGGACCCGGATCCTGGGCGTGGGCCGCCTGACCGGCGTGAAACGCTTCGACCGCCTGATCTCGGCCTTCGCCCGCGCGGCCCGCCCCGACTGGGAACTCCACCTGATCGGCGACGGCCCCGACACCGACCGCCTCATGCTGCACGCCGTGACCGAGGGCGTGTCGCAGCAGGTCGTGTTCCGCGGCCGGATCCCGGCGGGCGAGATGCCGACCGAATACCGCGCCGCGTCACTGGTGGCCCTGTCGAGCGACCACGAGGGCTTCCCCCTGGTCCTGGGCGAGGCGGCGGCCTTCGGCATCCCGTCGATCGCCTTCGACGTGTCCGGCGGGGTGCGCACCCTGATCGACGACGGCGTGACGGGGGTTCTGGTCCCCCCGGGCGACGTGACGGCCCTGGCGACGGCTTTGGCGGCACTGATGGACGACGCGCCGAGAAGAGCCGAGATGGGCGCCGCCGCCCGCGTCCACGCGGACGCCTTCCGCCTGGAACCCGTCCTCGACCAGTGGGAACACCTCTTCGCCCACCTGAGCCGCTAGGCGACCTTCACCGAGTGGGAGCCTACATTGATCGTGACATCGAGGTGTCCGCCGAGCGCGGCGGCGTAGGCGCGCAGCGTCTCCAGCTCCATGACCTCGAGGTTGCCGTTCTCGATCTGGGAGATACGGGACTGGGTCACGCCAAGGATCTTGGCGACCTCCGCCTGGGTCTTGCCAAGGGACTTACGGAGCTCGCCGAGCTGATATCCCGCGACATAGGCGTCGAGTTCGGCCTCAGCCCTCGCCTGGAGCTCTGGGTCGGCCATCTCAGGGTTGAGACGGTGAGCCTCGGCTTTGACGTCTTCCCATCTGCGAGCGCTGCTCATCGATTGGCCTCCTTCTCCAGCTCCGCCCGGTAGTCGGCGTAGCGTGCCTCAGCGAGCGGTATGGCCTTGTCATACCAGCGGGACCATTGTCCCGCTTTGTCTCCACCAACCAGGAGGATCGCCGCCCGGTCCGGATCGAAGACGAAAAGCAGTCGGATCTTCGACCGCCCGCTCGAACCAGGTCTCAGTTCCTTCAAATTGCGGAGATTGCTGTGCTCAAGGGTGTCGACCAGCGGCCGCCCCAGTGCAGGGCCGCCCTCAGCGAGTCGATCAATCGCCTTTTGGATCGCCACCGCAGTGACACGATCTGTTATGGCTAGCTCCAAGAACCACGACTCAACCGGCTTCAGAAGAATGACTTCCCAGGACATGTGGGCAACATAAGCTAAGACTAATGCCCCGAGTGGGGATTTCCCAGGGATGGAACCCCAGGAAATCCCCCGTCTACGACGACTCGACCAGCTGGCTGTGGGGCAGGGGAGGCAGCCCCGCCAGTGCCCGTTGGCCGGAGGTCAGCAGGGCCGAGAGCGGGCCCGGTTCCCACAGCCGGATCAGTCGTTCGCGGCCCGTGCGCTTCAGCCGGGCGCCGCGCCGTCTGGCCGCCGTCGTGCGGTAGGCCGTGCGGTGGTCGCGGGTCGCCTTCGGTGCGCCGCTCAGCTCGTAGCCGTGGGACTCCAGGCGGGAGCCCAGGACGGTCTCGCACAGGGAGATCTGCCAGGGCTCCAAACGGGTGGACCAGCTGCCGCTGCGGGCCGTGGTCACGGCCGTGTGGGTGTTGGCGTGCCAGACCTTGTGGGCCGGCACGGCCACCTGGGCGACGTGCCGGGGTTCGCACATCGCCGGGTCGTAGTCCTCGCCGATGAAGCCGCACAGGCGCTTCAGGGCGAGTTCCGGGTCGGCCGTCAGGTCCTCGTACCGGAGTTCGTGGTAGGAACCGGCCGGGAGGTGGGCGGCGTGGTGGCGGCCGAAGTCGATCGCCTCGGCCCAGTTCGCGATCGCGTGGTAGACGTCCAGTTTGTACCAGGGCATCTCCAGCAGCGAGGCCACGCAGTCGCGGCCGTCGCGGACCAGGTGGATGAACTGGGCGTCCGGGAACAGGCGCAGCAGCATGCCCACGTGCTTGAAGTAGCTCGGGCGCTTGTCGCCCCACCTCGGCTTCCCGAAGCGGGCCGCGTAGTCGCGGAACACCGTGCCCAGGACCGAGCCGAGCGAGCCGGGGGCCGCGACCGCGTGGTCGACGTACTCGGTGCGGTCGAGGCCCAGTTCGCGGAACTTGGTGTCCTTCCCGCCGGCCACCCATTCGGCCAGGCGGCGCCGGTTGTCCGGACGCCGCATGTCGCCGTGCCGGCGCCGGGCGTGGTAGGCCTGGATCATGAAGCGGGTCTCCGGCGGGACCGCGATCCGCGGGTGACTGTGCAGCATGAGCTGCAACATCGTGGTGCCCGAGCGCGGGCAGCCGATGACGAAGACCGGCCTGTCCAGGGTCGCCATGGGGTCAGGAGCCCAGCCCGGACAGCTCGCGCTGGCCGTCGGTGAGCTGCGCGGCGACCGGGCCGGCCTCGCGGAAGCGGTTGAACCACTCCGTCACGGCCCGCTTGCGGTACCGCCGCTTCCAGTAGGCGGCCGTCTTCTCGTACGCCGCGACGTGCTTGCGCTCGGCCTTCGGGGCGCCCGTGAGCTGGTAGCCGTAGGAGGTCAGGCGCTCGCCCATGACGGTCTCGCAGAGCGAGATCTCCCAGGGCTCCAGGCGGGTCGACCACGTGCCGGCGCGGGCGGTGGTGACCTCGCCGCGGGTGTTCTCGTGCCACGACTTGTGCGACGGGATCGTGTCGGCGACCTTCGACGGCTCCCGCATCGCCGGGTGGTACTCCTCGCCCAGGAAGGAGCACAGCTTCTTGAGCTCCAGCTCGGGGTCGGCCGTCAGGTCCTCATAACGGAGCTCGTAGTAGCTGTCGGGGCCGAGGCCGACCTTGCGGCCGAAGTCGATGGCCTCGCACCAGCGGTTGACCGCCTGGTAGATGTCCTCCTTGAACCAGGGCATCTCCTTCAGCGAGGCGACGCAGTCACGGCCGTCGCGCACGATGTGGACGATCTGGCAGTCCGGGAACATCGCGATGAGCGCGTCCATGTGCTTGATGTACGGTGGCCGCTTGTCGCCCCAGCGCGGCTTGCCGTGCTGCTCGCCGTACATCTTGTAGACCAGGCCGACGACCGAGCCCAGCGAGCCGGGCCCGGCCACGGCGCGCTCGATGAACTCGTGCTTGTCGATGCCCAGGTCGCCGAACTGGGTGCGGTGGCCGCCGGTGACCCACTGGGCCATCTCGCGGCGGCGCTCGGGGTTGCGCAGGTCGCCGAAGCGGCGGCGCTTGAGGTAGGCCTGCACGAGGATGCGCGTCTCCGGCGGGATCGCGATGCGCGGGTGGGCGTGCAGCATGAGCTGGAGGAGCGTGGTTCCCGAGCGGGGGCACGCCACGATGAAGATCGGCCGATCAGACAAGCACTTTCACCCTTTCCGGTACGACCCGGTCGGCCTCACGGGCCGCCAGCCAGGTGCGGTAGACGAGAGCGGCCTCGAACGCGGTCAGCAGCGCGCCCGTGGCGAGCGCGGACCAGAGCATCGCGGCCGCCCCGAACAGGGGCGCGACGACGAAGATCGCCGCGTGGAACTCGATGCCGCTCATGAGATGGGTCCGGACGCGGTGCCGCGCGAGGAACAGGCGGAACCGGTCGAACCAGGGGAATCTGCGGCGGAAGGCCGACTGGAGATCGACGACGGAGCCGTCGCGGACGTCGGCCAGCGGGTCGGCCAGCAGGACGTCCTCGACGAACACGGGGTCGCCGCCGGTCGCGGCGCGCACCCGGTCGCGGGAGGCCTCCCTGACCCTGAGGAGCTGGGGCCCGTTGACATACCGGAACAGGTCCAGGACCACGATCCCGGCGGCCAGCCACAACGCCCACAGGGCGCCCTCGCCGAAGGCGAAGCCGAACGCGCATCCCGCGACGCGCACCCGGTCGCCGACGTAGTCGAGCCAGAGGCCGAACGAGGTGCCGCTGCCCTTCAGCCGGGCGATCTTGCCGTCCATGCAGTCGACGGTGAAGCTCAGGTAGAACAGCGCCGCGCCCGCGGCGAGCTCACCGGCCGCGAAGCAGGCGGCCGAGGCGACGCCGAGCAGCATCGACAGGCCGGTCAGCCCGTTGGGCGTGATCGAGGTGTGGTTGGCGGTCAGGAGCGCGAGCCGGCACGCGACCGGGTCGACCGCGAAGACGGTCCACCAGGAGTCCCGTGGCTTGCGCGTCGCCAGTATGTCGTCGAGCGTGAAGCCCCCCATGAACGTAAGAATGACTACGTTCGGTAGTCGTCAACGGCTTCTTCTGGGCTCCCCAGAGCATCTCGTTGCCACTTCTTGACCATTGCCCTGACGTGGGCAAAGCCCCCGCCAACGCCCTCAGGCGTCCGGTAGGGTCGCCGCATTCTTCGGGGGGAGAGCCATGCCGGTGTCTACGTTGTACCGACAGCTTCACAGCCGCCTGACAGCGCGCGAGCCGATGCCGCCCAGGGTGGCTCTGATCAGGCAGGACGCCAGTCCCGCGCAGGCTTCGCGGGAGACGTTCGACCTGATCTGCCGATCACTGTCCGGATCGGCGATTCCGTTCTTCTGTGTACGGCCCATGCGCGGCCGTCCACCGGTCATCGCGGTGCGCACGACGTACCGGCAGAGGGCCATCAGGTCGTTGGCCCGGCACGGGCTCTACGGCGCGCGGCTGCCGGGAGGCCGGCACAAGGTCAACGAGCTGGGCAAGATCCGGCAGTTGCGCCGCAACGACATGGGCGACGCCAAGGCGATCCGCCTGTGGCTCTACTACGCCAGCCCGTCACGCACCCTCACGCTCGGTCCCGAGTCGGGCGTCGACCTGGAGTTCTGGCAGCGTGAGGGCGAGATGCTGGTGGCGCCGCGGCCCAACCGCGTGTGCGAGGCGGTGCCCGTCCACGAGGAGACCGTCGACGCGCCGGAGTCGCTGTTCAACCGGCTGGTGTCGGAGTCGGCGCGGGTCTATCCGACGCGCCCGGAGTTCACCCGCCGGCTGGTCGACGACGTCGACTTCCCGATCGACGCGGTCTACACCTGGGTCGACGGCAACGACCCGGAGTGGCGGGCCCGCAAGGAGCTGGCGCTGACCGGCGGCCTGAGCGACCTGGCCACGAGCGAGGCCCGTTTCGTCAGCCGCGACGAGCTGCGCTACTCGCTGCGCTCGCTGCTGACGTACGCGCCCTGGATCCGGAACGTGTTCATCGTGACCGACCGGCAGAAGCCGTCATGGCTGGTCGAGGACGACCGGATCCGGATCGTCGACCACCGGGAGATCTTCGCCGACCAGTCGGTGCTGCCGGTCTTCAACAGCCACGCGATCGAGTCGCGGCTGCACCACATCGAGGGCCTGTCGGAGCACTTCCTCTACCTGAACGACGACTTCTTCCTGGGCAAGGTGCTCTACCCGGAGACGTTCTTCGAGGGCAACGGCATCACCCGGTTCTTCCCGTCGATCGCGCAGGTCCCGTTCACGCTGAACGAGGACAACCCCGTCCACCAGGCCGGCATGAACAACCGCCGGATGCTGGAGGAGCTGTGCGGGCGCACGCTGACGCAGAAGATGAAGCACGTGCCCTACGCGCTGCGCCGGTCGTTGCTGTTCGAGCTGGAGGAGCGGTTCCCGGCCGAGTTCAAGACGGTCTCGGCCAGCCGGTTCCGCCGGGCGAGCGACATCTCGACCGCGTCGTCGCTGGCCCACTACTACGCCTACCTGACGGGCCGGGCGCTGCCGGGCCAGATCGACTACACCTACGTCGACCTGGCGCTGCCGAAGACCCCGGCGAAGCTGCGCCGCATGCTCGCCAACCGCGAGCACGACGCGTTCTGCCTGAACGACACGGCGCCGACGACAGCGGACCAGGACGCCGCCCTGGCCCGCTTCCTCGACGCCTACTACCCGACGCCTACGCCATTCGAGAACCACTGAGCAGGATGTCGACCACCCGGGACGACGCCCTCCCGTCGTCCCACGGGCAGAACTTCTGCCGGAACGTCCGGTAGGCCGCGGGCACCGCGGCCTCCCTGATGGCGTCGATGGTCTCGTCGGTGGTCCTGGTCAGCGGCCCCGGCGCCTCGGCGGTGAAGTCGAAGTAGAAGCCGCGCAGCGTGTCGCGGTAGCGCTCCAGGTCGTAGGTGAAGAACACCATCGGCTTGCCGGTGCAGGCGAAGTCGAACATGGCCGAGGAGTAGTCGGTGACCAGCACGTCGGCCGCCAGGTAGAGGTCGGCGATCTCGGGGTAGCCGGTCACGTCGATCGCCGGGGCCTTGATCTTCGGCCGGTCGGTGATCAGGTGGTGCGCCCTGACCAGCACGACGTGGTCCTTGAGCGCGAACTGCATGCGGGCCAGGTCGAGCTCCATCGACAGGCGGCGCCTCTTGCCCCGGTGGAGGTCGTCGCGCCACGTGGGGGCGTACAGGACCACCTTCTTGCCCGGCGGCACGCCCAGCCGCCTCCTGACCGCCATGGAGCGGTCGGCGAAGAGCAGGTCGTTGCGGGGGTAGCCGGTCGACAACACCACGCCCCGGTAGCCGAACGCGCGCCGCATGATGGGCGTCGAGAACGGGTTCGGGGAGATCAGCAGGTCCCACTGCGGCACGTCGCGGGCCATCCAGTCGAGCAGCTCGGTGCGCCGGAACGGCAGGTCGCGCAGGTCGTGGCCGAGTTTCTTGAGCGGCGTGCCGTGCCAGGTCTGCAGGTAGGTCTGGCCCGGCGGCTTGGTGTACCAGTTCGGCTGGGTGCGGTTGCCGACCAGGTAGCGCGCCGTCGCCAGCGCGTGCTCGTGCTCCTTGGAGCCGTGCAGGACGACCCGGGAGTCCTCCGGCGTCTCGAACGAGCCGTCGCGGGTGACCCAGACGTACTCCAGCGGCAGGTCCCGCGACCGCATCTCCTCGAAGATCGCACGCGGGTTGCACGAGGCCAGCCGGCCGCCGTAGGCGTCGAAGACGACGGTCTCCCTGATGGGGTTCTTCCTGAAGTGCCGCACGGTCCCCCGCAGGCGGCGTTCGGCGAACCGGCCCCGTTCGTCGTCCTCCAGCGCGGGCTGCACCACCACCAGGACCTCCCCTTCCAGCTCGGTGCGGAACGACACCCGGTGCACGCCGATCCGGCGCGGAGACGGCGACACCCCCACGCGCAGGCGAAGGGGTGTGCCGTCGGTCTTCCTGATGCGCCAGACCCCCACCCGGGCGGGCGGGGTGATGAGGACCCGGCCGTCGTCGCCGGGCCGGTGGATCGTCTTCTGGAACACGAGCCGCTGCCTCTTGCGCGTGGTCACCGCGATCCGGTCGCCGCTCCACTCCACCCAGGCGTGGCCCCGGTCCTTGACCGGCCGCCGCAGCACCAGCCCTTCCTCGGTCAGGCTCGGCTGGTGCGCTCCCCCGGGCGGATAGCGCCGGTACCCGGTGTCGGGATGGGCCTCCGGCACGCCCTTCCTGACGACCTCGCCGTCGCGCACCGAGCAGTGCAGGTTCCAGCGCCCGCGCGGCACGTCGGCCAGGTCGATCGACGCCTCGAACCCGGCGTCGTCGTGGCAGGTGGCCGACTGGCCCGAGTCGGCGGTGGCGTCCATCCGGGTCACCCGCCGCACCTCCAGCGGCAGCCGGACGCCCTCGCGCTGGAACCACACGTCGATCGTGGTGCGCGAGCTGTCGAGGTGGGTGATGTAGGCGTAGCCGCGGGCGGTCATCCGGGTCCCGTCCATCTCCACGCCGTCGACGACCGCCTTGAGCTGGAAGTCGACGGAGGGGTCGTACACCGAGTCGGGGATGCCCTTCGCCGGGTCGCGCAGGTACGGGTAGTCCATGAACCAGCGGCGGCGTTTGAACCAGCCGTGCCGGACCGCGCCGGCGTCGCTCAGCGACGCGCGGCGGAACATGCGGACCTCCCGCAGTTCGGGCACCATCCGGTTGGCGGCCAGGTGCAGCTCCAGCCGCCGGATCGACGGCTGCCTGGCGATGGCCTTCGGGTGCAGCACGCCCAGGGTCTCGGCCAGCGAGTCGAGCAGCGCCTCCTGCTCCGCGCCCTCGGCCGTCTCCAGCGACTCCAGCAGGAACGACAGGTCGAACTCGGTGACCAGCAGGTCGTGCTTGGCCCAGAGGCGGGGCGCGTGCTCGTTCAGGAACTCCGACACCTGCCGCATCGAGGCCAGCCGGTCGAGCACGTTGGCCGGCTCGGTCCGCCGCTGCGAGATCGAGCCCGACCGGACGCGCCAGTGGTAGACGACCTCTTCGAGCACGTCGGTCGAGGTCGACAACACGTGGGCCGGGATGGTGACCGGCGAGTCCTCGTAGCGCCGGGCGGGGAACTCGAAGCCGTGCCGGTCCCAGAACTCGCGCCGGAACACCTTGTTCCAGATGGTCCGGTCGGCGAGCAGCGCGTGCCGCCGGCGGATGTGGGTGCCGGTGACCGTGGCGGCGAACGCCTCGGCGTGCCCGGCCGAGGGCCGCAGCCTGCCGCCGACGATGCGTTTCACGTTCCCGCAGGCCAGGTCCGAGCCGGTGGCCTCCAGGCTGCCGACGAGCGAGGCGTAGGCGGTGCGCGGCAGCGTGTCGTCGCCGTCGGCGAACGCCAGGTAGGTGCCCCGGGCCGCCCGCGCCCCCGCGTTGCGGGCCGGCCCGAGGCCCCGGTTCTCCTGCTCGATCAGCCGGAACCGGGGATCGGCGGCGACCTTCTCCTTGGCGATGACGGCGCTGCCGTCGGTGGAGCCGTCGTCGACGAGCAGGTATTCGATGTCCTTGAGCCGCTGCTTGGCCAGCGAGTTGAGGCAGCGCGGCAGGAACTCGGCGACGTCGTGGAAGGGCACCACGACCGAGAGCGTCGGCCGGGTCATCCGGTCACCAGCCGGCGCGCGTGGCGCAGCGCCCGCCGCCAGAGCGACGGCCGGGGCGCCTTCTTGATCAGCCCGTACTGGGTCAGGCGGCGGCGCGGGAAGTAGCGCCAGCGCACGTCCTTGCGCAGCTCCCGGACGGCCGCCTCGGCGCTGGCCCGCAGGTGGGGCATGCGCTTGCGCTGGGCGCAGTAGACCACCCCCTCGACGAGCCGGGGCAGCAGGTCGGGCTCGACCGGGGCCGGGACCAGCGCGCCGGTCCGGGTCAGCTCGGGCACGCTCGCGTCCACGATCGTCACCGCGACCCGGTTGCTGTTCTCGTAGGGCTTCATCCGCTCCAGGACACGCGGGCAGCCGACCGTGGCGACCGGGATGCCGAAGTAGTGCCGGGCGGTGATCAGGCCGGTCGAGAAGGTGCCGACGACCAGGTCGGGCCGGTAGGCGGCGAAGCACGTCTCGGCCGGCACCGACTCGGGCACCACGGTGAGCTGCACCCCGAGCTCGTCGGCCAGCGCCTGGATGCCGCGCACCTGGCGGCGGCCGGCCGACGGGTGCGGCTTGAACCGGACGGTGGTGAAGCCGCGGGCGGCGACGCCGTGCAGCATCGCCTCGTGGATGGCCTGCTCCTCGTCCCACGAGATGAGCCCGGCGTCGGACATGTACTGGCTGAGCAGCAGCGCCCCGCCGCGCCCGCCGACCGGCGTGACCGCGCTGACCTTGCCGACGATGTCGCGGAAGGCCACGTCGGGCACCGCGACCGCGGGGACCTTGTGCTCGGCCAGCATCAGCGGGCGCATGCCCTCGATCAGGTCCAGGTAGAGCAGCCGCTCCACCCGCGCCCCCAGGTCGCCGGGGATCGCGTCGCGGGTGGGGCCGTAGCTCATCAGGCCCTCGGAGTAGACCGTGATCGGGCAGCCGGAGAAGATCTCCACCAGCCCGCGCGCCGGATAGGCGCCGATCGACTCGACGACCAGCTCGTCGGGGGCGTGCCCGTCGAGCAGCCGCTGCGTGAGCAGCCGCCGCAGCAGCGGCCCCTGCTCGGGCCGGACCCTGACGCGGACGGGGTGGTAGGGGGCGATCAGTTCGTTCCAGAAGTGCACGTGGTCGAACCGGTCGCCGATCGCCTCGAAGGCGGGCGTCCGGTGCAGGGGGGAGATCAGCTCGGGTACGGCCACGTTGCTCGACACGAGCAGCACGCGCCGCCCGGCCGGGCCGAACAGACCGGCGTCGATGGCCGCGGCCAGCGTCATCGCCCCGAACAACGTCGAACAGTAGAAAAGCTGGGTTTTCACGGCAGGAACCTCCTGAGCAGCTTCTCGCGGGCGTGGCCCAGCGTCGGCAGGACCACCGCGAGGGCGTCCGGCGGGACTTCCCGCAGGGCGGCGGTGGCCCGGGTGTCGAAGGTGGCCGCGACGTCGGGGCGCAGCCGCCGTCGCAGCTTGTGGTGGTAGGCGATCAGCGCGCACAGGTTGTGCGTCGCCTTGCGGACGAACTCCGGGTCGTCTCCGTCGAGGTCGTGGATGACGCCGAGGTAGGCGTCCAGGAAGTGCAGTTGCCGTTCGTCGCCGACCTGGGTGAGCGAGGCCTTGAGGCCGCGCCGGTAGAACACGCCGGTCAGCGAGGCGACGGCGTAGGTGGCGGCGTGGAGGTGGAGGCGCCACACCCAGGCCCGGTCCTCGGCGGTGGCCAGCGCGGGGTCGAACGTGAGCAGCCCCTGGTCGGCGAGGGAACGCCGGTAGACGCCGGCCCACGGGACCGGGTAGTCGACCATGCCGAGACGGCCCATGCCCGTGATGCCCGCACGGCCCGGGAAGACGACCCCGCGCCGCTGTTCGGGCGCCCGGCGCACCTCCCGGGTGGTGCCGGTCACCCGCACGTGGTCGACCCGGACGAAGTCGCAGCCGAGCCGTTCGATGGCGGAGACGAGCTGGGGAAGGTAGCCGGGGGCGTACCAGTCGTCGCCGTCGAGATAGGTGACGTACGTCCCGCTCGCCGCCGAAAGGCCCAGGTTGCGGGCCGCGGAGACGCCGGAGGAGGCGTCCCGGCCGATGACGGTCAGCCCCGGCAGGTCGCCCTTGAAGCTTTCGGCTATCTCCCTGGTCGCGTCGGCCGAGCCGTCGTCGACGACGATGAACTCGAAGTCGGCGCGCGCGTTGGCGCGCAGGGAGGTCAGGGCGTCGGCGATGTGGCGTTCGCCGTCCCTGACGGGAACGATCACCGAAAGGGTGGCGGCCATCCGGGGCAACTCCAACGGGCGGAACGGTGCGGTTACCCCGTAACCCTGCCGGTCACCGTGAGTCACGACCGATCTCTTGACCCATCCTTGAGGCGCAGGTCACCCGCCCGTGGGGGGTGCGTGCTCGCGATCCCCCGAATGCCGGGATAACGTGACGCGATCGGTCAATCACGGAGAGAGTCGATGGCGAACAAGACGATCCTCACCGGCTGGGGCCGTACCTCCCCGAGCGCCGCCGAGTTGCTGCGGCCCGGCGCCGAGGCGGAGCTGACCCCGCTGGTGCTGGCGCCGGGCGGGCGCGGGATGATCGCGCGCGGTCTCGGCCGCAGCTACGGCGATCCGGCGCAGAACGCGGGCGGGCTGGTGCTCGACATGACCGGCCTCGCCGCGATCGGGCCGGTCCGCGACGGCTACGTCACGGTCGAGGCGGGAGTGAGCCTCCACCGGCTGATGCGCGAGCTGGTGCCCGAGGGCTGGTTCCCGCCGGTCACCCCGGCGACCCGGCAGGTGACCGTGGGCGGGGCCGTCGCGGCCGACATCCACGGGCGCAACCACCACGCCGACGGCTCCTTCGGCAGCCACGTCACCGCCCTCGACCTGCTCGGCGCCGACGGCGTGACCCGTACGCTCACCCCCGACGACCCCGACTTCTGGGCGACCGTCGGCGGCATGGGCCTGACCGGGGTGATCACCAAGGCGACGATCCGGCTCACTCCGATCGAGACCTCCCGCATGATCGTGAACACCTGGAAGTGCGCCGACCTCGAATCGGTGATGACCCGGCTGACCCAGGCCGACCTCGCCCACCGCTACACCGCCGCCTGGGTCGACTGCCTGTCCCGGCAGGGCCGGGGCGTCGTCGAGGGCGCCGACCACGCGCGCCAGGGCGCGGCCCGCTCGTTCCGGGCCCGGGGCTTCGAGGCCTCCCCGGGCTTCCTGCCGGTCGGGCTGCTGAACCGCCACACCATGGGCCTGGTCAACCGGGGCCTCTACGCCACCACGAAACGCGAATCGACGCAGGTCAGGCCGCTGGCTTCGTTCTTCCACCCGCTCGACAGGGTGGGTCACTGGAACCGCCTCTACGGTCCGCGCGGGCTGGTGCAGTACCAGTTCGTGGTGCCGCTGGGCGCCGAGCAGACCCTCATGAAGATCGTCGAACGCATCAGGCGCAGCCACGCCGCGTCGTTCCAGACCGTCCTCAAGCGCTTCGGGCCGGGCAGCGGCGGCTGGCTCTCGTTCCCGACGCCGGGATGGTCGCTGGCGCTCGACTTCCCGACCACCACCAAGGGGCTGGCCTGGCTGCTCGACCGGCTCGACGAGCTGGTGGCGGAGGCGGGCGGGCGGGTCTACCTGGCCAAGGACTCGCGGCTGCGGCCCGAACTGCTGCCGGTGATGTATCCGGGGCTGGCCGCCTTCCGGGAGCGCCGGCGCCAGCTCGATCCGCGCCTGGTCTTCCAGTCAGATCTCGCCAGGAGGTTGTCGTTGTGAAGAACGCGTTCGGCGAACCGCAGAGCCTGCTGCTCGTCGGCGGGGCCTCCGAGATCGCGATGGCGACCGCGATGCGGCTGGTCCGCCGCCGGGTCCGCCGGGTGATCCTGGCCGGGCGTCCCTCGCCGGCCCGCGACGCCGCGGCGGCGCGGCTGGCCGAGGCGGGCGCGAGCGTGGAGACGGCCGACTTCGACGCCTTCCGGGTCGAGGAGCACGCCAAGGTGATCGGCGACGTGTTCGCCGACGGCGACGTCGACGTGGCGCTGGTGGCCTGCGGCCTGCAGGGCGACGCCGAGCTCGACCCGCTGAAGGCGGCCGACGTGGCGATGGTCAACTACGTCGGGGCGATGACCGCCGCGATCGTCTGCGCCGACGCGATGCGCCGGCAGACCCACGGCGCGCTCGTGGTCTTCTCCTCGGTCTCGGCGGGCCGCCCGTCCCCCTCCGATTTCCTGTACGCCTCCGCCAAGTCGGGCCTCGACGCCTTCGCCCGCGGCCTGACCGAGGCGCTGCGCGGATCCGGCGTGCACGTCATGGTGGTCCGCCCCGGCTTCGTCCGCAGCCGCATGACCAGGGGCGTCACCCCGCCCGCCATCGCGACGAGCCCCGAGACGGTGGCCGGGGCGATCCTCGACGGCCTGCGCGCGAAGTCGGAGGTGGTGTGGGTGCCGGGGATCCTCGGCCAGCTCACCCGGCTGCCCGGTTCGATCGTCCGTCGCATCACGGGATGACAGGGCTCAGAAAACTCCCAATAACAGGCGTTACGCTTCGGGCTTGAGTGATTCCCGAGGAGTCTGTGATGCGCCGTCTGATCCCCGCCCTCGCCGCCTTAGCGTTGGTGGTGACCCTGCCCGCCGCACCCGCCGCGGCGGCGCCCAAGAAGGCACCCAAGAAGCCGTTCTGCGCCACCCACAAGTGTCTGGCGCTGACCTTCGACGACGGTCCGGGGCCCTATACGACCAGGTTGCTGGCGACGCTCAAGAAGTACGACGCCAAGGCCACGTTCTTCGTGATCGGCCGTGAGGTGAACAGGAACCAGGCGCTGCTGAAGAGCATCGCCAAGGCCGGTCACCAGATCGGCAACCACACGTGGTCGCACCCGTGGCTGACCGAGCTGACCCGCACCGAGGTCTACGACCAGGTCAACGAGACCCACAAGCTGATCAAGAAGGTGACCGGCAAGGCCCCGACGGTGATGCGCGCCCCCGGCGGCCTCACCGACGACACGGTCCGCGAGATCGCCGCCAAGTTCGGCATGGTGCTGATCCCCGGCACCACCTCGACCGGCGACTGGGTCGTGGAGAACCGCCAGGTCGGCCTGCTGACCTCCAAGGCCCTCGAAGTGGCCGGGCGGGGCGAGGTCATCCTGATGCACGAGACCGTCAAGCAGACGGTCGACTCGATGCCGAAGGTGCTGGCCACGCTGAAGAAGCAGGGCTACCACTTCGTCACGGCCTCGACCCTGCTCGAAGGGGTCAAGCTGACGCCCGGCCAGTCCTACCCCGAGCCGCCGGCCGCGCCCGAGGGCAGCGACGACGACGGCCAGTTGCTCGAGGACGAGGACGATCCGTTCGGCGGCCAGCCCGCCGGCGAGGTCTGACGCTTCCTCACGAGGCGCCTGCCCAGTCGCTGGGCGGGCGCCTCGACCCATGTGTAGGTCGCCCAGCTGACCAGCAGCAGCACCCCGAGGTAGCCGGCGGCCAGCAGCGCCCGTTCCCACACGGGCTTGGACATCATGTGGCCGAACAGGATCGGCACCATCCGCAGGATCGGGTGGTGGACGAGGTAGACCGAGTAGCTGATCAGCCCGAGCCAGACGACCACCCTCGGCCACGTGCGGTGGCGCAGCGCCCGCCCGGCCCAGAAGGTGGCCCCGGCCAGCACCAGCGTGGTGATCCACACCGGCGGCTGCACCCACCACCAGCCCGCCGCGATGGCCCAGGCGGGGCTGACCGCGACCAGGACGGCGGCGGCGAACACCGGCCAGAGCGGCCCGGTGCCCTTCTCCCAGCGGTAGATCGCGGTCCCAGTGAACATCATCGCGAGGATCGCCGCCCCGAACCACGGCACGTACGACGACCCGATCAGCAGCACCACCGCCATCACGCCGAGGACCAGCGCGGCGGCCGTCTGGAACCGCCCGCTGAACAGCCCGGCCATCCCGGCGACGAACACGACCCCCGACACGACGGCGGGCCACGGCCCCGGCAACCACGGCGCCCCGATCACGATCCCGGCGGCCACCGCGAGGCCGCCGAACGCGACGGCGTACCACCCGCTGAAGCGGTGCACGCCCTTCACGAACAGGGCCGTCACGACGAGGTAGAACACCATCTCGTACGACAACGTCCACATCGGGTCGGCCAGCCCGCCCACGTGGACCACGTCGAGCAACATCGAGACGTGCGCGAGCACCCCGGAGGCGTCACGGGGCACCTGCTCCCGGATCGGCACCCAGAGCCCGACCAGCAGCGCGATCGCGCACACCACGAGGTAGAGCGGGTAGAGCCGGAACAACCGGCTGGTCCAGAAGGCCCGCACGTCTCCCCGCCCCTCCAGCGAGGCGGGGATGATGTAGCCGCTGACCAGGAAGAACACGACCACGCCGTACATGCCGATGTTCATGAACGTCGGCCGGAGCGGCGGATAGACCCACGGGAGCAGGTGTTCGGCCACCACGGCGAGCGCGCCAATGCCGCGCAACGCGTCAAGCCAGGCCAGGCGGTTAGACGTGGTCACCGGGGCCAATCTACCCCGACTGCGACTATTCCCACTCGATGGTGCCCGGCGGCTTGCTCGTGACGTCGAGGGTGACCCGGTTGATCTCGCGGACCTCGTTGGTGATCCGGGTCGAGATGCGGGCCAGCACGTCGTAGGGCACCCGCGACCAGTCGGCCGTCATGGCGTCCTCCGAGCTCACCGGCCGCAGCACGACCGGGTGGCCGTAGGTGCGGCCGTCGCCCTGCACGCCCACCGACCGCACGTCGGCCAGCAGCACCACCGGGCACTGCCAGATGTCGCGGTCGAGCCCGGCGCGGGTCAGCTCCTCACGGGCGATGGCATCGGCCTCGCGCAGGATCTCGAGCCGGTCGTGGGTGACCTCGCCGATGATCCGGATGCCGAGCCCCGGCCCCGGGAACGGCTGCCGCCACACCATCGCGGCCGGCAGGCCGAGCTGCTCGCCCGCGCGCCGCACCTCGTCTTTGAACAGGGCGCGCAGCGGCTCGACCAGGTCGAACTGGAGGTCGTCGGGCAGGCCGCCGACGTTGTGGTGGCTCTTGATGTTGGCGGTGCCGGTGCCGCCGCCCGACTCGACCACGTCGGGGTAGAGCGTGCCCTGCACCAGGAAGTCGACCGGCCCGTCGGCCAGGATCGCGCGCTGCTCGTCTTCGAAGACCCGGATGAACTCCCGGCCGATGATCTTGCGCTTCTCCTCGGGGTCGGTCACCCCGGACAGCGCCTTGAGGAACCGCTCGGCGGCGTCGACGACGCGCAGCTTGACCCCGGTGATCTCGACGAAGTCACGCTCAACCTGCTCGGCCTCGCCCTTGCGCAGCAGCCCGTGGTCGACGAACACGCAGGTCAGCCGGTCGCCGATGGCGCGCTGCACGATCGCGGCGGCCACCGCGGAGTCGACCCCGCCCGACAGGGCGCAGATGGCCCGGCCGTCGCCGATCTTCGCCTTGACCGCCTCGACGGCGTCTTCGACGATGTTCAGCATCGTCCAGCTCGGCCGGCACCCGGCGGCGTCGAGGAACGCCTTCAGCACCTTCTGGCCGTGGTCGGTGTGCATGACCTCGGGGTGGAACTGCACGCCGTAGAAGCCCCGGTCGGGGTGTTCGAACCCGGCGACCGGCGTCTCCTTGGTGGAGGCGGTGACCGTGAACCCCTCGGGGGCCTGGCTGACCGAGTCGCCGTGGGACATCCAGACCTGCTGGGCGGCCGGCAGCGTGCCGAACAGGCGGCCCGGCTCGACGACGGTCAGGTCGGTGCGGCCGAACTCGGCGACCCCGGTCTTGGCGACCGTGCCGCCGAGGGCCTGGGCCATGACCTGGAAGCCGTAGCAGATGCCGAACGTCGGCACCCCGGTCTCGAACAGCCCCTCGGGGGCGGCCGGGGCGCCTTCGGCGTAGACCGAGGAGGGCCCGCCGGACAGGATGATCGCCTTGGGTTTCTTGGCCAGCATTTCGGCCACCGGCATCGTCGAGGGGACGATCTCGGAGTAGACCTGGCATTCACGTACCCGGCGGGCGATCAGCTGGGCGTATTGCGCCCCGAAGTCGACGACCAGGACCGTGTCGAACTCTGACACAGGAGGACTCCCTGAAGATGAACCGGCGGTAGCGCCAGTCTACTTAAGGCGGAGTCTCTTCATTCCCTTGAGCAGGGTGACCAGGGTGTCCGCATATGTCTCGTAAGGCATGCCGAGGATGGGGTCGAAGCCGAGCCAGGCCGCCTGGGTGGAGATCGTCTGGCTCTCGGTGAACTTGGTCAGCCCCTCGTCGCCGTGCCGGCGGCCCAGGCCGGAGTTCTTCATCCCGCCCATCGGGGAGTCGAACGAGCCGTAGGCGGAGGCGTAGCCCTCGTTGACGTTCACCGTGCCGGCCTTGATCCGGGAGGCCAGGGCGCGGCCCTTGGCCGGGTCGCCGGTCCAGACGGAGGCGTTGAGGCCGTAGGCGGTGTCGTTGGCCAGCTCCAGCGCCTCGGCCACGGTGCGGAACCGGTAGAGGGCGACGACCGGGCCGAAGGTCTCGGCGCGGCACAGGGCCATGTCGTCGGTGACGTTCTCGAGGATGGTCGGCTCGTAGAAGAACGGGCCCAGGTCCGGGCGGGCCCGGCCGCCGGTGACGACCGTGGCGCCCTTCTCGACGGCCTCGTCGACGTGGGCCGAGACGGCGTCGAGCTGGCGCTGGGAGGTCAGGGAGCCCATCTGGACGGCCCAGTCGTGGCCGGGGCCGATGGTCATGTTGCCCACGGCGCGGGCGAACCGCTCGGTGAAGGCGTCGTAGACGGCGTCGTGGACGTAGAGGCGCTCGATCGAGACGCACAACTGGCCGGCGTTGGTGAAGCAAGCCCTGATCGCGCCGGCGGCGGCACGGTCGACGTCGGCGTCGTCCAGGACGATCATGGGGTTCTTGCCGCCGAGCTCCAGGGAGCAGCCGATGAGCCGCTTGGCGGCGGCCTCGGCGACGCCCCGGCCGGCCCGGGTGGAGCCGGTGAAGGCGACGTAGTCGGCGTCGTCGATCAGGGGTTCGCCGACGTCGGCCGGGTCGCCGACGACGACCTGCCAGATCTCCGGCGGCATGCCGAGCTCGGTGAGCAGGTCGATGGTCCACAAGGTGGACAGGGGCGTCTGGGTGTCGGGCTTGTGCACGACCGCGTTCCCCGCGATCAGGGCCGGCACGACGTCGCTCACGCCGAGCGACAGGGGGTAGTTCCACGGGCTGATGAAGGCCACGACGCCGCGCGGGTGGCGTACCTCGACGGTCCGGGTGGCCAGCGGGAACGGGCCCCGGCGGGCGCGCGGGGCGAGCAGGCCGGGGGCCTTGCGCACGTAGTGGAGGCTGCTCGCGGCGACGTCGAGGACCTCCTCGTAGGCGTGCCGGCGCGCCTTGCCGGTCTCCCACTGGATGACGTCGAGCAGGTCGGCGCGGCGGTCGAGGATCGCGTCGTGCAGCCGCTCGAACGGCCTGATCCGGTCTTTGACCGGCAGCTCGGCCCAGGCCTCCTGGGCCTCCCGCGCCTGCCGGTAGGCCCGGCGCACGTCCTCGGCCGACGAGATCGGCACCTCGGCCAGCGGGGCCCCGGTGAAGGGCGCGACCACGGTCCGCGTCTTGCCCTCCGACGTGACGTGACGCAGGAGACGGTCGAGCAGCGCGGGGTCGGGCACCCGGAGTTCACCAGCCATGAAAGCGAGACTATTCCGGAGCGAAGCTCATGACTACCGGCCGGTACGGTCAATTCGCAACGCCGTGCCGCCGACGTGATGGGCCACAATTCGAGTCATGGCGACTCCCTTACGCCCGTCCGACCCGCGTGTGCTCGGCGGCTACCGGCTGGAGGCGGTCCTGGGGGAAGGCGGCCAGGGCATCGTCTACCTGGGGGCCGGTCCCGACGGCGGACGCGTGGCGATCAAGTGGCTGCGGCCGGAGCTCGCGCAGGACCAGACGATGGTCCGGCGGTTCCTGCAGGAGGTCAGCACGGCCAAGCGGGTGGCGCCGTTCTGCACCGCGCAGGTGATCGACGTGGGCGCCGAAGACGAGCGGCCCTACATCGTGAGCGAGTACATCGAGGGCGAGTCGCTGGCCCAGGCGATCCCGCGGAGCGGGCCGCGTACGGGCAGTTCGCTGCACCGGCTGGCGATCGGCACCGCGACGGCGCTGGCGGCGATCCACCAGGCCGAGATCGTGCACCGCGACTTCAAGCCGCCGAACGTGATCCTCGGGTCCGACGGCCCCCGGGTGATCGACTTCGGCATCAGCAAGGCCCTGGGCAGCCACACGGCGCTGACCTCGACGATGATCGGCACCCCCGCCTACATGGCCCCCGAGCAGCTCGCCGGGGGCCCGGTCGGGCCGGCCGCCGACCTGTTCTCGTGGGCGGGCACGATCGCCTACGCCGCGACCGGGCGGGCGCCGTTCGGCAACGACACGATGCCGGCGGTGATCAACCGGGTGCTGCGGATGCCGCCCGACCTGGGCGACGTCCCCCAGCCGCTGCGGGGCATCCTGCTCGACTGCCTGAACAAGAACCCGGCGCTGCGCCCGACCGCGCGCGAGGTGATCGACCGGCTGCTGGTCAGCGATCCGGCGACGGCGCGGGCGACGGTCCCGCAGGTCTTCCGGGAGAAGCGCGGGTTCCCCACGCTGGCCGTGGTCACGGCCGCGACCGCGGTGGCGGTGATCGCGGCCATCGGCGGGGTGTGGGCCGCCACCACGAACAGCGCCCCGCCCTCCCCGCCGGTCACGACCTCGGCGGCCCCGCCGCCCCCGGCCTCCCCCAGCCCCCGGCCGCCGGTCACCATCGACATGGACGACACCACGGCCGTGGCGCTGGAGCGGGCCGACGACCCGGCGTACCTGTCGATCTTCTGGGTCGACCGGGAGAAGTGGGACGCCTACGTCCGCGAACCCGGCAAGGCGACCTTCACCCGCCACTCCTACGTCGACGCCGCCCCCAGCCCCACCGCCGACCGGCTGGCCGGGATCCCGTGGGAGTACGACGCCGACGACCGCGACTCGCTGAAGATCACCAACGTGTCGAGCGGCACGACCGTGACCGTCCAGACGGTCGCCAAGCCGCGCACCACCAACTACGTGCACTGGTCGCCCGAAGGCGACCGGATCCTGCTGACCATGCGCGAGAAGGTCGGCGAGAAGACGACGACCAAGGGGTTCGTCGTGGTCGACGTGCCGGCCGAGACGGCCCGGATCGTCGAGGTGCCGGGCCTGACCGAGGACGCCGCGTTCGCCTGGACCGGCGACGGCGACACCATCGCGGTGATCGTCGCCGACAAGGAGACCCGTGTCCCCCACGTCTACGACCTGCAAGGTAAGGAACTGAAGACCCTGCCGGAGATCGGCGGCACCCTCACCGACCCGCGCGACCTGTTCACCGCCGAAGGCGGCGCGTTCGTGGCCACCTGCGCGGACAAGACGGTGACCCTGTGCGTCTGGGACACCGCGACCGGGGCGGTGCTGGAGGAGTTCGAGTCGGGCTGCGACACCGTGCTGGGCTGGTGGGACACCACCCACATCTTCTGCACGGCCACCGGAGACGACGACGAGGACGCCGTGGTGGTCACCGACCTGAAGGGGACCGAGACCCAGACGCTGGTCCGGGCGACCGACGCGGCGATGGACAAGCTCTACTTCCGCAGCGGCTACCTGCGGCGCGGCTAACGCCCGAACCGAGGCGGCCCGCGATCCGTCTTGTGGGCATGACCACCTCGATTCGCGTGGCGGGCGCCATCGCGATTGCCCTGCTGGCGACGGCCTGCACGCCGGGTGCCGCCCCGTCGCCCGATCCGGTGACGCCGATCAACCTGACGTCGAACATCAAGCTGGTCGCGTTCGACGACTGCGACAGCATGCTGGAAGGGCTGCGCGCGGCCGCGGTCAAGCACGCCCAGAGCTTCCAGGTGATGCCGATGGCGATGGCGGAGGCGGCCGACACCGCCCGGTCCACCGCGGGCGCCGGCGCCCAGACCCATTCGACGACCAACGTCCACGAGGCCGGGGTCGACGAGCCCGACCTGGTGAAGACCGACGGCGAGCGTGTCGTCACGGTCAACCGCGGCGTGCTGCGGGTGATGGACGCCGCCTCCGGCAAGGTGACCGGCACGTTGCGGCTGGTCACCGAGGAGCAGTCGTGGGCCGAGGCGAACCTGCTGGTGGCCGGTGACCGGGCGCTGGTGCTGTTCAACAACGGCGGGTACCTCCCGGCCGCCACCGCCCGCGTGGCCGACGGGCCCATGATGCTCGCCTCGCCCCGTTACGTCATGGTCGATCTGGCCGGTCCGCCGAAGGTCCTCGCCAGCATGTCCCCCGCCAACGCCATCCACGTCGACGCGCGCATGGTCGGGACCACGGTCCGGATCGTGGTGCGCAGCGAGCCGCAGGTGCCGGTGCCCGAGTACGACGGCGACATGACCCAGAAGGAGATGCTGGAGGCGGTCAAGGAGACCTACCGCAAGGCGCCCCTCGACGCCTGGTTGCCCAAGTACGAGATCGAGTCGAACGGCCAGGCCACCCAGGGCGCGGTGAAGTGCGAGAACGTCAGCCACCCGGCCGACTTCACGGGCCGGTCGCTGGTGACCGTCCACACCCTGGACCTGAACGGCTCGTTCGGCACGACCGAGCCCATCAGCGTCGCGGCCGACGGCGACACCGTCTACGGCACCCAGGACAGCCTCTACGTGACGAGCAACCCGCTCTGGTGGGGCGGCTTCTTCCCGATGCCGCTCGCCGAGGAGGTCGACCCTATGCCGGTCGCCGAGGCGGCCCCGGCGAGCCCGGTGGCCCCGTCGCCCGACCCCGACATGCCGACCCAGATTCCCGACCCCGGCAAGGTCGCGCCCGAGGCGCAGCCGACGCCGAGCGGCGCCGAGAAGGTCACCCCCACCGCCGAGGTCGTCAGCCCCTCGCCCTCCGGGAACGAGGACACCGTGCCGGAGGTCGTGCCGGTCTCCGAGCGCACCGAGGTGCACCGGTTCGACGTCACCGGCACCGGCGTGCCGCGTTACGTCGCCTCCGGATCGGTCCCCGGGCGGCTGCTGAACCAGTACTCGATGTCGGAGTACGACGGCCACCTGCGCATCGCCACCACCACGACGCCGCGGGCCCAGGAGGAGAAGTCGGAGAGCGGCGTCTACGTGCTGAAGGCCGACACCCTCGCCGCGACCGGCCAGGTGACGGGCCTGGGCAAGGGTGAGCGCATCTACTCGGTGCGGTTCATCGGCCCGGTCGGCTACATGGTCACCTTCCGCCAGGTCGACCCGCTCTACACCCTCGACCTGCGCGACCCGCAGGTCCCGAAGGTCACCGGCGAGCTGAAGATCACCGGTTTCTCGGCCTACCTGCACCCGGCGGGCGACGGCCGCCTGATCGGCGTCGGCCAGGAGGCCGACACGAAGGGCCGGACGAAGGGCACCCAGGTCTCGCTGTTCGACGTCCGCGACCCGGGCGCCCCGGCGGTGTTGTCGCGCTACCACCAGGAGGACTCGGCCACGCAGGCCGAATGGGACCCGCACGCCTTCCTCTACTGGCCGCAGGACGGCCTGGCGCTGATCCCCCTGGCCACCTGGGGGGCCGACTACTACGACGGCTCGCAGGCGCTCGTGCTGAAGGTCGGCGAGACGATCGAGAAGGCCGGCGTGATCACCCATCCGAAGCCGGGCGTCCCCAACCTGCCGCTCGACCCGTCGATCAGGCGCAGCGTGATCATCGGGGACACGGTCTGGACCTTCTCCGACCTCGGCGTCAAGATCAGCGACAAGGCGACCCTGGCCGACCGGGCCTGGGTGAAGTTCTTCTAGAGGGGTTTGCGGTCGGGCGCGGCCACCGGGACGATCTCGGGAGCGCCGATGGTGATCGCGTCGGCCTCCTGGTCGGTGTCGGTCTCCTGGGCGGCGCGCTCGGCCTCGATCCGCTTGGTGTAGTACTCCACCTCACGTTTGACCTGGTCGTCGTCCCAGCCCAGCGGCCCCGCGAGGAGCTGGGCGACCTCCTCGGCGACGGCCAGGCCGCGGTGGAAGGTCTCGATGGAGATGTGGGTGCGCCGGCTGAGCACGTCGTTGAGGTGCCGGGCGCCCTCGTGGGTGGCGGCGTAGACGATCTCGGCCCGCAGGTGGTCGTCGGCGCCGGTCAGCGGCCGGGCCAGGCCGGGGTCGTCTTCGATGAGGGCCAGCACCTCGTCCATCATCGAGCCGTAGCGCTGGAGCAGGTGCTCGATGCGGGCGACGTGCAGGCCCGACTGCTGGGCCAGCCGGTAGCGGGAGTTCCAGCGGGCCTGGTAGCCCTCGGCCCCCACGAGCGGGACGGTGTCGGTGCACGAGGGCGGCACCCGGGTGGCCAGGCCGTGGACCACCGCGTCGACGGCGTCGGCGGCCATCTTGCGGTAGGTGGTGAACTTGCCGCCCGCGACCAGCACCAGCCCCGGCACCGGGTGGGCGACGACGTGTTCACGCGACAGTTTGGACGTCTGCTCCGACTCGCCGCGCAGCAGCGGCCGGAGGCCGGCGTACACGCCCTCGACGTCGTCTCGGGTCAGCGGGACCGCCAGCACCTCGTTGACGTGGTCGAGGACGTAGTCGATGTCGGTCCGGGAGGCCGCCGGGTGGGCCAGGTCGAGGGTCCAGGCGGTGTCGGTGGTGCCGATGATCCAGTGGCGCCCCCACGGGATCACGAAGAGCACCGACTTCTCGGTGCGCAGGATGATGCCGGTCAGTGAGTGGATGCGGTCGCGGGGCACCAGGAGGTGGATGCCCTTGGAGGCCTTGACGTGGATCTGCCCGCGCCCGCCGACGAGCTCCTGGATGTCGTCGGTCCAGACCCCGGTGGCGTTGACGACCTGCCGGGCCCGGATGTCGATCTCCTCGCCGGTCTCCAGGTCGCGGACCCGGACGCCGGTGACCCGCTCCCCCTCCCGCAGGAAGCCGACCACCTGGGTGCGGGAGGCGACGTGGGCGCCGTAGGTCGCGGCGGTGCGCAGCAGGGTCATGACGTAGCGGGCGTCGTCGACCTGGGCGTCCCAGTATTGGACGGCCCCCTTGAACGCGGTCTTCCGCAGCGCCGGGGCCAGCCGCAGCGCGCGGGTGCGCGACAGGTGGCGGTGCCCCGGGACGCCCCGGGTGAAGCCGAAGGAGAACCCCAGCGAGTCGTAGAGCATCAGGCCCGCGCCCACGTAGGGCCGCTCCCAGCCCGCGTGGGTGAGCGGGAACAGGAACGGCACCGGCCGCACCAGGTGGGGGGCGATGCGCTGGAGCAGCAGCGCCCGCTCCTGGAGCGCCTCCCTGACCAGCTCGAAGTTGAGCTGTTCGAGATAGCGCAGCCCGCCGTGGATCAGCTTGGACGAGCGCGAGGAGGTGCCCGAGGCGTAGTCGCGCGCCTCCACGAGCCCCACGGAGAGCCCCCGCGTGGCGGCGTCGAGCGCGACGCCCGCGCCCACCACGCCGCCCCCGACCACCACGACGTCGAGTTCCTGCGCGGCCATCTGCGACAGGGCCGCGTAGCGTTCCGCCGGCCCCAGCCGCCCCGTCCCCATAAGCGCGGTCATGGGTTCAACTCTCCCTTTGTACGGCTATGCGCCTACCCCTGTCGTCCTACCCATCCTGTCAGGATCGGCAGCACCACCGCCGACCGCATGGCGCCCATGTGGTCGAGGCCGTCGAGGACCCGTACCTCCCAGCCCCTCGCCTCGATCTCGTCGCGGTTCCGGAGCAGCGGGCCCGCGATGTCGACGGTGACCCCGCCCCATTTGTCGCTGTAGACGATGGTGTCCTGCGACCCGGCGAAGCAGAGCCTCGGAATGTCCAGCGTCACGGCCCGGTCGTCGAATTCCTGGAGTTCCCGGTAGAGGGCCATGAACTGGCCGGTCTGGGCCGGGTCGGCCGTCGGCGTGGCACTGTCCCAGTCGCCGGGAGCGACGTCCACGGCGGGCGGTTCGGGGTTCTTGGCGTACTCCCAGGCGGTCTCGGTGACGACGAGCATCTCCCGGTAGGGCCCGCCGATCGGCGGGTAGCCGCCCATGACCAGCGTGGTCACCCGGTCGGACCGGACGGCGAGCTGGAGCCCCGCCATGGCGAGCCAGGAGTAGCCGTAGTAGGCGAAGGTCCCGGCGCCCGCCGCGTCGGCGACGGCGAGGAGGTCGCCGACCACGTTGGCGGGGGTCAGGTCCTTCTTCGGCACGGCCAGGCAGTGCCCCTCGTAGTCGAAGGCGACGACCCTGAACCGGTCTTTGAGCCCCTCGATCAGGTTGAACCCGAGATCGGGCTCGCCTCCCCAGGCGCGCACGGCCTCGGTCGCCGGACCGTCTTCGGCCGGTCTCGGATTCACCGGCAGCAGCAGGGCGGGCCCCTCGCCGTGGACCTCGACGTCGATCCGGGCGCCGTCGTGGAGGGTGGCGAACATGGGCGATCTCCTTATCTTGTAAGCTATTTACAGCCGGAACAATAGCTTATGCCGTAAGGAGTTGGCACGGCGTGGTCGTCTACGCGGGACAGGGTGACCCCGAGCGCACACTGGCGCTCCTGTGGCGGTCAGCGGGTGACGGCCCGCCCAGACGCGGCCCGAAACCGGCCCTGACCGTCGACGCGATCCTGGAGGCGGGCATCGCCGTGGCCGACGAGTCGGGCCTCGACGGCCTGTCGATGCGCGCGGTCGGCGAGCGTCTCGGCAAGACGGCGATGGCGCTCTACACCTACGTCCCGACCAAGCGGGAACTGATCGACCTCATGTACGACCACGCCCACAAAGGCGCGATCGGCGACCTGCCCGGCGGATGGCGGGAGGCGGTCGAGGCCTGGGCCGTGGCCCTCCACGAGCGCTACCTCCGCCATCCGTGGCTGTTGCAGGTCTCCCACGCCCGCCCGGTCCTGGGCCCCCACGAGCAGACGGTCCTGGAGAAGCTGCTGGAGGCCCTCCCCGACGTGGCCGTCCGGGCGACCGTGAGCGCCCTGTTCAGCCTGGTCAGAGGCTCGGCGAGGACGATCGCCGAGGGGCGGGCGGCCGCCTCGGACACGGGAACCTCGGACCAGGAGTGGTGGACGGCCAGATCCCGCCTGATGAACGACCTGGTCCCCGACTTCGCCGAACGTTTCCCCAGGTCAGTGAGCATGCCCCCGGCAGAATGGGACCAGGCCGCCCACGACGCGTTCACGGGCGGCCTGAAACTGCTCCTGGACGGCCTGGCGGGACATATCGACCACCAAGCGGATCAGACCAGGCGGCGGATGTCTCCGAAGGCGCGGTAGAAGCCGCCGTTGCCCGACGGCCGGATGCCCTCGACCACGTACCGTGCGCCCGGCTCGCGGATCTCGCGGGGGAACTGGACGTTCCAGGCCTCGTATCCGGGGCTGAGCACCCGGATCCGCAGCCGGCCGCCCTCGCTGAAGCACTCGACGAGGACGCCGTCGCCCGTGTCGGTCGTCGTCTCGACGGTCACCGACGGCTCGACCACGGGCAGCGAGGCGGCGATCTTGACGTCGCGGGCCTGCGGGACCGTGCCCTCGCGGGCCGCCGCGATGGCCTGCTCGGTCGCGTCGATGCAGGCCAGCGAGCCGTCGGTGGTCACGATGTAGAGGCGCTCGTCGAGGTACTGCATGGAGAACGCCGACCCGCAGCCGGTCGCCAGCTTCCACAACCGGGTCCCGTCGGCGGAGAAGCAGTAGACGGAGGAGGCGGAGTCGCCGGCGAAGACGTACTGGCCGCCGGGCGAGGTCGCGCACGAGTAGATCGCCGCGTCGCAGCGGTAGACCGCCTCGACCGCGCCGTCGGCCTTGGCCAGCTTGTGGACGGTCCGGCTGGCCGTGCCGGCGTAAACCGACTTCTCCTCCTGCCAGCCGAACAGCACACCGGAGGCGGCGGTCTGGTACCACGCCTGGTTGCCCTGGAGGTCGTAGCGCGCCACGCCGCCGGAGTGCCCGTGGAAGACGGCGTCGCCGTCGCAGCGCACCATCCACCCGGACCGGCCGCCGCCGGTGCGGGCCCAGAGGAACTCGTCCTCGTAGTCGATCGTGGTGATCCGCCCGGAGTCGTCGGAGACCCCGAGCACGCCGTCGGCGATGTCGAGCCAGAAGATGTCGACGTCGGAGGCGATCTCGTACGCCGCCCTCGGCACCTTCCCGCTCAGGTCGTAGACCTTGCCGTCGTCGCAGCCCGCGTAGATCCAGAAGTCGTCGGCGACGATGCACTTGACCCCGTCGGGCAGTTGGTAGCGCCCGGTCATGTCGCCTTCGGGGGTCAGCGTGTAGACCTGCCCGGCCTGGTTGCCGACCCAGCAGCGCTCCCGGTCGACGAAGATGCCGAACGCCGCCGAGCCGCTGGCGAACCGCCAGAGCACCGGCGCCTGCTGGGCGGTGGAGCGGGTGCTGACGATGGCCCGCCGGGTGACCGCGCGGCGCTGCCGCACCCCCCTGACCGCCGGGGCGTAGCCCTTCTTGGTCTTCTCCGCGATCTTCTTGGCCGCCGCCGCCCGCGCCTTCTCCTCAGTGGGGAAGTCGGTGACCTTGACCTGCCCGTTCTCTCCGATCCGGCCGTACGTGATGGTCACCCGCGTCCCCGAGACCACGGCCTCGTAGAACTTGTGCGCCCCGCCGCCTTCCTCGGACAGCTCCAGGTACGTCATATCCCCATTTCCTCCCTTTGATCAGTGATCGCGAGCGTAGGGGAAGTGACGGACATTTTTTCTTGGTACGGATGTAGAGAACCCGCGCCCGGCTCCGACCCACTGGCGAAACGACGAACTGAGGAGCGGACATGCGGAAGATCGTTTACTACGTCAACACGTCGCTCGACGGCTACATCGACGGCCCCGGCGCCTTCGACTGGGCCGAGATGGGCCCCGAACTGTCGGCCTTCTCCGAGGAGCAGACCGACGCGACCGACATCCTGCTCTACGGCAGAGTCGTGTACGGCTGGATGGCCTCCTACTGGCCCACCGCCGACCAGGTCAGCGACCACCCCCACGACATCGCCTACGCCCCCAAGTGGCGGTCGAAGGCCAAGGTGGTCGTCTCCGACACCCTGACCGAGGTCCCGGACGACACCCGGATCATCCGGGGCGCCGACCTGACCGCCGACCTGGCCGCCCTGAAGGCGGAGGGCGACGGGAACATCATGCTGACCGGCGGCAACGCGCTGGCCTCGACGCTGGCCGGCCTGGGCCTGCTGGACGAGATCGTCGTCGCCGTCCACCCGGTGATCCTCACCGGCGGCACCCCGCTGCTCAGTGGCCTGAAGGACCGCCTGCGGCTGCGCCGGATCGAGTCCCGGACCTGCGGATCCGTGACCGTGCACCGCTACGCCCCCGCCGGTTCGTGAGGGGCCTGCCTGGATAAAGTGCCGGTTGTGACGCACACCGAATCGGAAATCGCCTCACAACCGGCCCTCTGGGCCAGGGCCGCCGACCTGGCCGCGAACGCGCCGCTCCCCCGCCCGGGGGAACGGGTCGCCGTCGTCGGCTGCGGCACGTCCTGGTTCGTCGCCCAGGCGTACGCGGCCCTGCGGGAGTCCGCCGGCCAGGGCGAGACCGACGCCTTCGCCGCCTCGGAGTTCCCGCTCGGCCGCGCCTACGACCGGGTCCTCGCGCTGACCCGGTCGGGCACCACGACCGAGGTCCTGGCCCTGCTGACCACGGTGGAGACGCCCACCGTGGCGATCACCGCCGACCCGGCCACGCCGGTGATGACGGCGGCGGGCGAGGTGGTCGTGCTCGACTTCGCCGACGAGCGGTCGGTCGTGCAGACCCGCTTCGCCACCACCCAGCTCGCCCTGCTCCGGGCCCACCTGGGCGAAGACCTGACCGGGGCGATCGCCGACGCGGAGCTGGCCCTCTCCGACGACCTCGGCGACCTGGCCGGCGCCGACCAGTACACCTTCCTCGGCCGCGGCTGGACCACCGGCCTGGCGGCCGAGGCGGCGCTGAAGATGCGCGAGGCCGCCCGCGCCTGGACCGAGAGCTACCCGGCGATGGAATACCGCCACGGCCCGATCTCGATCGCGGGCCCCGGCCGGGTGACGTGGATGCTCGGCGACGCCCCCGAGGGCCTCGCGGCGCAGGTGCTCGACTGCGGCGGCGCCTTCGTCGAGTCGGCCCGCGACCCGATGGCGGAACTGGTGAAGATCCAGCGGGTGGCCGTCGCCCGTGCCCTGGCCCACGGTCTGAACCCCGACGAACCGCTCCACCTCACGAGATCGGTGATCCTGCCTTGAGCACGACCCTCGTCAACGCCCGGATCGTCACCGGATACGCGGTCATCGACGGCTGGCTCGCCATCGAGGAGGGCCGCATCACCCACATCGGCCACGGCGCCGCCCCCCGCGACGGCGAGTCGCTGGGCCACCGGTTCGTGGTCCCGGGCTTCGTGGACATGCACGTCCACGGCGGCGGCGGCGCGGGCTACCCGACCGGTCTGGCCCCCGAGGCGCGGCGCGCCTTCGCCTTCCACCTGTCCCACGGCACGACCACGGCCGTCGCCAGCCTGGTCACGGCCCCCCTCGACCACCTGCGCCGGGCGGCCGGCGAACTGGCGGAGCTCTGCCGGGAGGGCCTGCTGGCGGGCATCCACTTCGAGGGCCCGTACATCTCCGCCGCGAAGTGCGGCGCGCACCGCCCGGCCCTGCTGCGGGAGCCGTCGGTGCCGGAGTTCCTCGACCTCATCAAGTCGGCCCACGGCCACGCCCGCATGTTCACCATCGCCCCCGAGCTCCCCAACGCCCTCGACGCCATCGCCGCCTGCGCCGCCAACGGCGTGATCGCCGCGATCGGCCACACCGACGCGACCTACGACGAGGCCGAGGCGGCCATCGACGCGGGCGCGACGGTGGCCACCCACCTGTTCAACGCCATGCGCCCGCTGGGCCACCGCGACCCCGGCCCGATCACGGCGGCCCTGGCCGACGAGCGGGTGACCGTCGAACTGATCAACGACGGCTTCCACCTCCACGAGGCGGTCATCGACCTGGCCCTGCGCTCGGCGAAGGGCGGCGTCGCCTTCGTCACCGACGCCATGGACGCCGCCGGCATGCCCGACGGCGACTACGACCTCGGCCCGATGCGCGTGGAGGTCAGAGGCGGCGAGGCCCGCCTGGAGGGCGGCGGCTCGATCGCGGGCAGCACGCTGACCATGGACAAGGCCTTCCGGCGCGGCGTGCGGCTCAACGGCCTGACCCTGTCCCAGGCGACCGAGGTCACCTCACTGAACCCGGCGAAGGCCCTGGGCCTGGACGACGAGGTCGGCTCCATCGCCGTCGGCAAACGCGCCGACCTGGTGGTCTTGGACGAGGATCTCCAGGTCCACCGCGTGATGCGCCACGGCGAGTGGGTCTAGGACGACGAACCAACACCAGAAATTTCGCCATCTGCGCTGCGCGCCGACCGCCCCGGGAAAAGCGGCAGGGCGCCGGGGAAGATCCCGGCGCCCTGTGCGAGCACGTCGTCACGGCGTCGGCGGGGCCACCACGACCTCGACGCGCTGGAACTCCTTGATGTCGCTGTAGCCCGACGTCGCCATCGTGCGCTTGAGGGCGCCCATCAGGTTCATCGAGCCGTCGGCCACCGACGACGGGCCGTGGAGGATCTCCGCCAGGGTGCCGATGGTGCCGAACTCCACACGACGTCCGCGCGGTAGGTCGGGGTGGTGGGCCTCGGAGCCCCAGTGGAAGCCGCGCCCCGGGGCCTCGGCCGCGCGGGCCAGGGGCGAGCCGACCATGACCGCGTCGGCGCCGCAGGCGATGGCCTTGGCGATGTCGCCCGAGCCGCCCATGCCGCCGTCGGCGATGACGTGGACGTAGCGGCCGCCCGATTCGTCCATGTAGTCACGTCGTGCCGCCGCCACGTCGGAGATCGCGGTCGCCATCGGGACCACGACGCCCAGCACGTTGCGGGTCGTGTGGGACGCGCCGCCGCCGAAGCCGACCAGGACACCCGCCGCGCCGGTCCGCATCAGGTGCAGGGCCGCCGTGTAGGTGGCGCAGCCGCCGACGATCACCGGGACGTCGAGCTCGTAGATGAACTGCTTGAGGTTCAGCGGCTCGGCCCGGCCCGAGACGTGCTCGGCCGAGACGGTCGTGCCGCGGATCACGAAGATGTCGACGCCCGCGTCGATAACGGCCTTGTGGTGCTGGACCGTGCGCTGCGGCGACAACCGGACCGCCGTGGTCACCCCGGCCGCGCGGATCTCCTCGATGCGGCGGCCGATCAGCTCGTCTTGGATCGGCGCCGTGTAGATCTCCTGCAGCCGGCGGGTCGCGGCGGCGGTGCCGAGCTCGGCCACCTCGTCGAGCAGCGGCTGCGGGTCGTCGTAGCGTGTCCAGAGCCCTTCGAGGTCGAGGACGGCCAGGCCGCCCAGGCGGCCGATCTCGATCGCGGTGCGGGGCGAGACCACGCTGTCCATCGGGCTGACCACGACGGGCAGGTCGAAGCGGTAGGCGTCGATCTGCCAGGAGATCGACACCTCCTCGGGGTCGCGGGTGCGCCGCGAGGGAACGATGCCGATCTCGTCGAGGGCGTAGGCGCGCCGCCCGGTCTTGCCGCGCCCGATCTCCACCTGAGTCATGTGTGTTTCCTGTTGGTCGATAGAGGTCAGCGACGGTGGTAGTTCGGAGCCTCCACCGTCATCTGGATGTCGTGGGGGTGGCTCTCCTTCAGCCCGGCGGCGGTGATCGGCATCAGTTCGCCGTTCTCACGCAGCTGCTCGATGGTGCGAGAGCCGGTGTACCACATACCCTGTCTGACCCCTCCGACCAACTGGTGGGCCACGGCGGCGACCGGACCGCGGTAGGGGACCTGGCCCTCGATGCCCTCGGGGATGTACTTGTCGTCGCCGGAGACGGCGTCCTGGGCGTAGCGGTCCTTGGAGAAGGACACGCCCCCGCGCTCGCGGTTGCGGACGGCGCCCAGCGAGCCCATGCCCCGGTAGGACTTGAACTGCTTGCCGTTGATGAAGATCAGCTCGCCCGGCGACTCCTCGCAGCCCGCGAGCAGGGAGCCGAGCATGACCGCGTCGGCGCCGGCCGCGATGGCCTTGGCGATGTCCCCGCTGTACTGGAGGCCGCCGTCGCCGATCAGCGGCACCCCCGCGGGACCGGCCGCGAGCGACGCCTCGTGGATGGCGGTGACCTGCGGGGCGCCGACGCCGGCGACCACGCGGGTGGTGCAGATGGAGCCGGGCCCGACGCCGACCTTGACGGCGTCGACGCCCGCGTCGATGAGCGCCTGGGCGCCCGCGCGGGTGGCGATGTTGCCGCCGATGACCTGGACGGCGGTGTTGGCTTTGATCTTGGCGATCATGTCGCAGACGCCCTTGGAGTGACCGTGGGCGGTGTCGACCACGATGACGTCGACCCCGGCGTCGATGAGGGCGCGGGCCCGCTCCTCGGCGTCGCCGGCGACCCCGATGGCGGCGCCCACCATGAGGCGGCCGTCGGCGTCCTTGGTGGCCAGCGGATACTGCTCGCTCTTGGTGAAGTCTTTGACCGTGATCAGGCCCTGGAGGCGGCCGCGGTCGTCGACGAGCGGCAGCTTCTCGACCTTGTGGGTGCGCAGCAGCCGGAAGGCCTCCTCGCGGGAGACCCCGACCGGCGCGGTGACCAGCGGCATCTTGGTCATCACGTCGCTGACCCGCCGGGAGTGGTCGGTCTCGTAGCGCATGTCGCGGTTGGTGACGATGCCGACCAGCACGCCCTCGGCGTCGGTGACCGGCGCGCCGGAGATCCGGTAGGTCGCGCAGAGCAACTCGACGTCGGCCAGGGTGTCGTCGGGCGAGCAGGTGACCGGGTTGGTGACCATGCCGGCCTCCGACCTCTTGACCAGGTCGACCTGGCGCGCCTGGTCGTCGATCGACAGGTTGCGGTGGAGGATGCCCACGCCGCCCTGGCGGGCCATCGCCACCGCCATGCGCGCTTCCGTGACCGTGTCCATCGCGGCGCTGATCAGCGGGATGCGCAGCGTGATCGTGCGCGTCAGCCGGGTGCTGGTGTCGGCGTCACCCGGCTGCATGTCCGAAAATGCGGGCACCAGCAGTACGTCGTCGTACGTGAGCCCTTGTTCGGTGAATCTGGCCATGGTGTCCGCGAACCCCCTCCTGCGGCAAAGAAGACCTCGTCAGGCCTCTGGGCCAGTCTAGGGCTCACGCAAAGAGGCGTCCGCCACGCGCCCTCGTCGGGCGGCGGCGCGGACGCGGCCGGTCGGGGCCGGGCGGGCGGAGCCGTAACGGAGAAGAACACGGAAAGGGGGGACCGTCGTAGGACGGACCCCCCTGACGCGTCGGGTGATGGGACCCCCACGGTGACCGCCGAGCCCCCCTCCGCGCCCGGTCGGTCACGGCGTCCCACCCGTGCCGACGCAGGGTCAAGAGTGCGTCACCCTCGGTCTCCGCACAATGTCCGAACCTGCAACTACACGAAGCTGCACCTGTCGCGGTTTTCTCGGTCCGAAACGCAATAGCGCGTTATTCTCGCGAAGTCGCTCGGTGGCCCAGCCGCGGCGGCTCCGGGCGAGGGAGCAGACATCTGGGCGCGACCACGACCTGAGACTGGACCGACGATGAGCACCTCTGCCGACCCTTTGGAACGCCTGGGCCTCACCAGGGCCCAGACGGCGGTGTACGAAACCGTCCTGCGGCTGCACCGGGCCACGCTCCCCGAGATCGCCGAGGCCGCCGACGAGCCGGCCGACGAGGTGGCCGTCCGGCTGGCCGGCCTGGTCCGCCTGGGGGCGGTCGACGAGCAGGCCGGCGAATACCTGGCCCGGCATCCCGCCGCCGCGATCGGACGCCTGATCGCCGCCCGCCTCGACCGCCTGGCCGAGGAGAGCCGCCAGATCGACGCGGTGCTGGCCTCGGTGGGCGGGCTCACCCTGACCTACGACGCCGGGCGCGATTATCAGGACCGCCGGTTCCCCGTGGAACTGGTGAACGGCGCCGACGAACTCTACGAGAGCGTGATCGGGCTGGCGCTCCAATCGCCGCCTTCGGATCTGGTGACCGCGATCCCCGATGAACGTAGTTTGACGGATTTCATCCGCAAATATGCCGACACGTGGATCGAGGCGCTCAAAAGCGATCTCCTTTCCGCCCGCGCGGTGATCCCCGCGTCCGCCCTCGCGATGCCCGGAATGCGCGACTCCCTCGACCGGCTCGCCGCCGCCGGGGCGGGCATCCGCGTCCTCGATCGCATCCCGAGCTGGTTCTTCGCGATCGGCCACGACGCCGCCGGCCTCCCGGCCGACTGGGGGGTGTCGTTACCCGGCAGCGCATACAACTGTTACCTGGTCAGGGCCCCGATCGTGGTGGGCGCGCTGCGGGCGCTGTTCGACGAGATGTGGCAGCGGGCGGTGCCGGTCCGGCCCGCGCCGGGGGCCGTGCAGGTCCTCAGGCTGGCGTCCCAGGGGATCTCCGACGACACCATCGCCCGGCGCCTTGGGGTGTCGGTCCGGACCGTCCGGGCGCGGTTCGCCGACGCCATGGCGGAGCTGGGGGCCCAGACCCGCTTCCAGGCCGGGGTGGAGGCCGCCCGCCGGGGCTGGTTGTCCTGACCCGGCCTTTGAGCACACTGGGAGCGATGGGAGTCATATGGTGGTTACGTGCTGGAAGACGTCCCCCGCGACCCGTTCGCGGACGACCCCAACGACCCCGCCGTGGAGCTGGGTGAGCTCGACGACGCCGAGCCGCTCACGATGGCCGAGCGCGACGAGGCCCTGACCGACCTCGCCGACGTGGAGGTGTTCCGCTCCCTGCTCGAACCGCAGGGAGTGCTCGGTCTCGTGCTCGACTGCCCGGAATGTGGTGAACAGCACTACTTCGACTGGGACCTGCTCCGGGGCAACCTACGCCAGATGATCGACAACGGCCGACCCCAGGTTCACGAACCCGCCTTCCAACCCGACCCCGCCGACTACGTCAGCTGGGAGTACGCCAGGGGCTACGTCGACGGCGTCATCGACACCGAAGAAAGCCGCTGAGCTTCCTGAATGCTGTCCACATCGGCGATCAGGGCCTTCAGGACCAAGATCGCCGGATCGGCTGACCGCACCGCCTCGCGCCGGGCCAACGCGTCGAGCACGGCGTCAACGTCGATTGTCACGCAATCGACTCTAGCTCCGCCATCTGACGGAGCCGGGCAAGAGCACGATGCTGGGCCACTCTGACCGCGCCGGGTGACATGCCGAGGACGTTGCCCGTCTCCTCCGCCGACAACCCCGAGACCACCCGCAGGATCAGCAGCTCGCGCTGGTTCTCCGGCAGCCGCGACAGCAGCGCGCGGGCGTGTTCGGCCTCGATGTAGCGCACGACGGTCTCCTCGGGCCCGGGACCCTCGTCGGGCCCGTCGGGGAGATCCTGGGTCGGCACGGCCGAACGCACCGAACTGCGCAGCGCGTCGGCCACCTTGTGAGAGGCGATGCCGAAGACGAACGACGCGAACGGGCGGCCCATGTCCCGATAACGCGGCAGCGCCGACAGCACCGCGATGCAGACCTCCTGGGCCACGTCGTCGGCGTTGTGATAATGCCCCGAAACCCTGCCAAGCCTGGCTCGGCAATAGCGCACGACCATCGGCCGCAGCTGCGTCAGCAGCCTCTCGATGGCGGTGCGGTCCCCTGTCACGGCCAGACTGGTCAGCTCCCTGAGGTCGGACTCCTCCGGCCTCACGTCGACTCTGGACCCAATCGCAAGCCTTACCCCAGTTGCGGCGTCGGCGACGCATCCCTCGGTCACGTTAGGCATGATGCCCGCCACACAGAGAACTGTCGTCATGGTGAACGGATACGGATTGGTCACATTGGGGCGGCGATAACGGCAAGTAATCGCACGAACACTCGACGGTTTTGGACATTTCACTAAAAGGCGGAAATTGCTGTATTTCTGTCAGATGTTCTGACAGCTCAGGCCCATTCGGCGTTCAGCTTCTATATAGAACTACGGCCCCCACCCCGGAATGGGGTGAGGGCCGTAGAACGGCAACCGTTATTAGTGACCGTGCCCGTGGCCGTGACCCGCGCCGGCGGCGGCGGGGGCCTCCTCCTCGGGCTTGTCGACGACGAGCGCCTCGGTGGTCAGCAGCATGCCGGCGATGGACGCGGCGTTCTGCACGGCCGACCGGGTGACCTTGACCGGGTCGATGACGCCCTGGGCGACCAGGTCGCCGTACTCGCCGGTGGCGGCGTTGAGGCCGTGGCCCACGGGGAGCTCGGTGACCTTGGAGGTCACGACGTAGCCCTCGAGGCCGGCGTTCTCGGCGATCCAGCGGGCCGGCTCGACCAGAGCCTTGCGGACGACGGCGACACCGGTCGCCTCGTCGCCCGACAGGCCGAGGTTGTCGAGTTCGGCGGCCACGTGGACCAGCGCCGAGCCGCCGCCGGAGACGATGCCCTCTTCGATCGCGGCGCGGGTGGCCGAGATCGCGTCCTCCAGGCGGTGCTTCTTCTCCTTCAGCTCGACCTCGGTGGCCGCGCCGACCTTGAGCACGCACACGCCGCCCGACAGCTTCGCGAGGCGCTCCTGGAGCTTCTCGCGGTCCCAGTCGGAGTCGGACTGCTCGATGGCGAGCTTGATCTCCTTGACGCGGTCGGCGATGGCCGAGCCCTCACCGGCGCCGTCGACGATCGTCGTGGCGTCCTTGGTGATGACGACGCGGCGGGCCGTGCCGAGCACCTCGAGGCCGACGTGCTCCAGCTTGAGGCCGATCTCCTCGGAGACGACCTGCGCGCCGGTCAGGATCGCGATGTCCTGCAGCATGGCCTTGCGGCGGTCGCCGAAGCCGGGGGCCTTGACGGCGACCGAGGTGAAGGTGCCGCGGATCTTGTTGGTGACCAGGACGGCCAGGGCCTCGCCCTCGACGTCTTCGGCGATCACGAACAGGGCCTTCTTCGTCTGGGCGACCTTCTCCAGCAGCGGGAGGAAGTCGGCCAGGGAGGCGATCTTGCCCTGGGTCAGGAGGATGTAGGGGTCGTCGAGGACGGCCTCCATGCGCTCCTGGTCGGTGACCATGTAGGCCGACAGGTAGCCCTTGTCGAACTGGAGGCCCTCGGTGAACTCGAGCTCCAGGCCGAGCGCGTTGCTCTCCTCGACGGTGATGACACCGTCCTTGCCGACCTTGTCGAACGCCTCGGCGATCAGCTCGCCGATCTTGGCGTCCTGGGCGGAGATCGTCGCGACGTGGGCGATCTCCTTCTTGTCCTCGACGTGACGCGCGGAGGACAGCAGCTTCTCGCTGACGGCCTTCGCGGCCAGGTCGATGCCGCGCTTGAGCGACAGCGGCTGGGCGCCGGCGGCCACGTTGCGCAGGCCCTCGCGGACCATGGCCTGGGCCAGCACGGTCGCCGTGGTGGTGCCGTCGCCCGCGACGTCGTTGGTCTTGGTGGCGACTTCCTTGGCGAGCTGGGCGCCCAGGTTCTCGTAAGGCTTGTCGAGCTCGACCTCACGAGCGATGGTCACGCCGTCGTTGGTGATCGTCGGCGCGCCGAACTTCTTGTCGATGACCACGTTGCGGCCACGCGGGCCGAGGGTCACCTTGACCGCGTCGGCGAGGGCGTTCACGCCACGCTCGAGCGCGCGGCGGGCGTCCTCGTCGAACGACAGGGTCTTGGGCATTTAACAAGTCCTCTCAGCGTCGAAGACCCCGGGCGCTCGTCGCGCCCGGGGTCTTCTCACGGCCTACTTCTCGATGATGGCGAGCACGTCACGGGCGGAGAGCACGAGGTACTCCTCGCCGCCGTACTTGACCTCGGTGCCGCCGTACTTGCTGTAGAGGACGACGTCGCCCTCGTTGACGTCGAGCGGAACCCGCTTGCTGCCGGACTCGTCCCAGTTGCCGGGGCCCACCGCGAGGACCTTGCCCTCCTGGGGCTTCTCCTTCGCGGTGTCCGGGATGACCAGGCCGGAGGCGGTGGTCTGCTCGGCCTCAAGCGGCTGGACCACGATGCGGTCGCCGAGCGGCTTAACGGGAACCTTGGTGGCGGTCGTCACGATCGGACCTCCCCTTCAGATTGCGATGAATGAGCTGAAGAGGCGACCAGCGGCCTGCCGTCGCGGGTGTCAGACCTATCTGCGTCGCATTGGCACTCTCACTAGGCGAGTGCCAACACGACACAGTATGCACCTTCCCCGAGCACGTCAACACGAGCGGGACCGCACCTCAGGCGAGTGTTGACAGCCGGTGGCCGGAGTCGTTCATTGATCTCGCCCTCGCTTGTGCCACCAATCGAAGGGATGGGCGATGCGCAAACTGTTGACGGCCCTCACGGGCCTCCTGCTCATGGCGGGTGTCCTGACCGCACCCGCCTACGCGGAGTCGAACGGCGGCGTGCGGATCATGCCGCTGGGCGACAGCATCACCGACGGGTTCAACGTCCCCGGCGGCTACCGCATCAATCTATGGCAGCGGTTCGTCCAGGCAGGTCACACGGTCGACTTCGTCGGCTCGGGGTTCAACGGCCCGGCGAGCCTGGGCGACCACGACCACGAGGGCCACTCGGGCTGGCGGATCGACCAGATCGACGCCCAGATCGTCGGCTGGCTGCAGGCCTACACCCCCCGGACGATCCTGCTGCACATCGGCACCAACGACATGGGCCAGCAGTTCCAGGTGTCCACGGCGCCCGCGCGGCTGTCGGCCCTGATCGACAAGATCCGGGCCAACGCCCCTCAGGTCGAACTGTTCGTCGCACAGATCACGCCGTCCGCCGATCCCGCCTTCAACGCCCGGATCCAGACCTTCAACGCCGCGATCCCCGGCATCGTGGCCGCCAAGGGCCCGCTGACCCATCTCGTCGACATGACCACCGGCTTCACCACCGCCGACCTGGCCGACGGCCTCCACCCCAATCAGACCGGCTACGACAAGATGGCCGCCCGCTGGTGGACCGCCCTCCAGTCGTTCCCCGGCAGTCTCACGCCCGGGGCGGTCAACCTGGTGAACGCCGCGTCGAACCGCTGCCTCGACGTCAGCGGCGTCTCCCAGGCCCAGGGCGCCCAGGTCCACGTGTGGGACTGCCACACGCAGGCCAACCAGCGCTGGACCCGCACGGCGGCCGGCGAGTACCGGATTTACAACGGCACCCGCTGCCTGGACGTGAACGGCAACGGCACCGCCAACGGCACCAAGATCCAGATCTGGCCCTGCAACGGCACCCCGGCCCAGCGCTTCACCCACAACGCCAACGGCTCGATCACCGCGGCGGGCTCCGGCAAGTGCCTCCACTCCACCGGCACCGGCAACGGCGCCCTGGTGGAACTCCGCGACTGCAACGGGACCACGGCCCAGCGCTGGACCACGCGATAGCCGACCGGTGAGCGGCGGGCGCTAGCGTCTCCGTGTGGACCTGGAGAGCTTCGCCCGCCTGCTCACGCCCGACGGCCAGACGGCCCTGGCCGAGGCCGGCGCGACGCTGGCCTCCGGCGCGGGCCAGATCGAGGCCGTGACCACCCTGCGCCGGCGCTTCGACGCCGACCTGGTCTCCGCCGCGCTCACCCAGGCGGGCCTGCGCCGCCGCGCCGTCCCCAAGTTCGGCGCCGACGCCGAGGTGATGTACTTCACCCCCCACGGCCTGGAGCAGGCCACCCGCCCCGAGGTCGCCGAACACCGCGCCCGGCGGCTCGCGGGCCTGTCGGTGGCCGACGCGTGCTGCGGCATCGGCGGCGACCTGATCGCCCAGGCCCGGGCGGGCTGCACGGTCGACGCCGTCGACCTCGACCCCCTGACGGTCGCCGTGGCGACGGCGAACGTCCGGGCCCTGGGTGTACGGGCCCAGGTCCGCGTCGCGAGCGCGGAGTCGCTCGATCCGGGGGCCTACGACGCCCTGTTCGCCGACCCGGCCAGGCGCACCACCAAGGGCCGCGTCTTCGACCCGGCCGCCTACTCGCCGAGGTGGGAGGTGGTCCTCGACCTGGTCCGGAAGGCGAGACGGGCCTGCCTGAAGGTCGCCCCCGGCATCCCCTACGAGTACATCCCCGACGGCATGGAGGCCGAGTGGGTCTCGTTCCGGGGAGAGGTCAAGGAGGCGGTCCTGTGGTCGGGCGCCGAGGGGCGGCGGGCGACCCTGTTGCCGTCCGGCGAGACCATGACGGCGCGCGGCGTCGAAGCCGGCATCGCCCCCATCGGGCGTTACCTGTACGAACCCGACGGCGCGGCGGTCCGCGCCCACCTGGTCGGCGAGGTCGCCGAGATCGTCGGGGGCTGGCTGATCGACCCCCAGATCGCCTACCTGTCCGCCGACGACCACGTGCCCACGCCGTGGGCGGCCGGCTATCTCGTCGAGGAGGTCATGCCGTTCTCGCTGAAGCGGCTCAGGGCCGCGCTGCGGGAGCGGAGGGTCGGCGCGGTCACGATCAAGAAGCGCGGTTCGGCGGTCGACTTGGAGCGGCTCCGTCACGATCTGCGACTGTCCGGGGAGGGCTCGGCGGTGGTCGTGCTGACCCGTCTCGGCACCCGCCCCGTGGCCGTGCTGGCCTCGGAAATGGGCAGGTAAAGCCGCCAGTCCGGGCAATCCATCGGGAACCCCGATGTTTCCCTGTCCCCGGGAAAGTGGCAGCGCCGAGGGTTATCGTTCGGTGACATTACGTGTTCACGTCTTCCTCTTGATCCGGAGCTCCTCGGTGGAAAACCACACCCTCCTTCAAGCGGGCGGTCAGGCCGCAGTGTCCGACCGGATGCGCGAGCTGCTGGCCCGCGCGGCCCAGGACCATGTCTACGAGCAGCGCACCCAAGGGGCGGTGCTCGACGAGATCCGCCAGCGCATGGAGGGCATGGAATGGCTGCTCCGCGAGGTCCGCGAGCGCGAGCTCGGCGGCATCAGCGCGACCATGGAGGCGGTCGGCGGCCGCCTCGACGACCTGACGGGCCGCCCGCCCGCCTGGGCCGAGGGCCTCGCCCAGCACATCGAGATGGTCCGTGACCACGTCGACACCGTCGGCGAGAAGGTCACCCCCATCGGCGAACTCCCCAGCCTGTGGGCCGACGTCGGCACGATGGGCGAGAGCGTCGAGGAGTCCCTCACCCGGCTGGCCTCGGTCACCGACCGCCTCGCCCAGATGCACGCCGGCATGGAGGCGGCCGCCGCCCGCTTCAGCCGCATCGACAAGGCCGTCACCGACCTCAGCGAGCGCCTCGACCGCCTGGAGGCCGACGTCACCGAGTCGCTCACCGCCGGCCTCGACACCGTGGTCACCCGCCTGACCGCGACGCTCGACCAGATCGCGACCCGCATCTCCGGCGTCGAGGGCCAGCAGTCGGCCAGCAACGCCCGTCTCAGCGCGATCAGTGAGGCGCAGTCGGGCGCCAAGGCCCAGTTCCACGCCCTGGAGGGCCAGGTCGCGGGGGTGACCGTCCGCCTCGACCGCATCGACGCCCGCATCGAGACGGCCGACGAGTGCCTGGCCGACATCGACACCCGCGTGACGGGCATCGAGGCCAAGCTCACCGAGAACGGCGAGAAGCTCGACGGCACCGACCGCGCCGTCAGCGCCCTCGACGAGCGCCTGGGCGCCTGCGTGGGCGACTCGGAGACCCGCCTGACCTCGAAGGTCGAGGCCCTGGAGGAGCAGCTCGGCGAACGCTTCGACGGCGTCGACGACCGCGTCGAGTCGATCAACCAGCGGCTCGGCCAGCTCCCCGCGACCCTGGAGATCGGCGAACTGCACCGCCTGGTCGGCGAGATCGCCCCGCTGGTCGAGACCCGCACCGACCGCGAGGCGGTCCGCGAGGCCCTCTCGACCACGGTGGAGCCCGCCCACACCGACCTGACCAGAAGGCTGGGGGCGCTGGAGGAAACGATGCTGGCGCTGGCTGAGGCCCTCCTGCGGCCCACCAGGAGCTCCAAGGACTGATCTCCACACACGAGAAAGGGCCGGGCGACTTCGCCCGGCCCTTTCGTGTTCCTACGTTCAGACGCTCACGGTCGTGATCGGCATCGAGGAGTCGGCCGGGATGTCGAGCAGCGAGGGCGTCGCCCCCGCCGCGACCAGATTGGACCCCAGCGCCGCCACCATCGCCCCGTTGTCGGTGCACAGCCCCGGGCGCGGCACCCGCAGCCGGACCCCGGCCGCGTCGCAGCGCTCCTGGGCCAGCGCCCGCAGCCGCGAGTTGGCCGCCACGCCGCCGCCGATCAGCAGGTCTTCGACGCCGTGGGCGCGGCACGCCTGGAGCGCCTTCCTGGTCAGCACGTCGACCACGGCCTCCTGGAACGAGGCCGCCACGTCGGAGACCGAGACGGAGTCGCCCTGCTTCTCCACGTATCGGGCCACGGCCGTCTTCAGGCCGGAGAACGAGAAGTCGAGCGTGCCGTCGTCGACCTTGCCCCGGGGGAACGGGATCGCGTCGCCGCGACCCTCGCGGGCCGCCCGGTCGATGTGGGGACCGCCGGGGAACGGCAGCCCCAGCACCCGCGCGACCTTGTCGAACGCCTCACCGGCGGCGTCGTCGACGGTCGAACCAAGGGAGATCACCTCCCGGGTCACGTCGGGCACCAGCAGCAGCGACGAGTGGCCGCCCGAGACCAGCAGAGCCATGCACGGCTCGGGCAGCGGCCCGTGTTCGAGCTGGTCGACCGCCACGTGGGCGGCGAGGTGGTTGACCCCGTAGAGGGGCACGCCGAGACCCACCGAGTAGGCCTTGGCGGCGGCGACGCCGACCAGCAGCGCACCGGCCAGGCCGGGGCCCGCCGTGACGGCGATGGCGTCGATGTCGGAGAACTTCAGGCCCGCCTTCGCCAGGGCGCTGTCGACCGTGGGGGCCATCGCGTCGAGGTGGGCGCGGGAGGCCACCTCGGGGACGACTCCCCCGAAGCGGGCGTGTTCGTCCATGCTGGAGGCGATCGTGTCGGCCAGCAGGGTGTGGCCGCGCACGATGCCGACGCCCGTCTCATCGCAGGACGTCTCGATTCCCAGGACGATCGGCTCGTCAGCCATCGAGTTTCCTCACCATCGTGATCGCGTCGGTTCCGTCGTCGTAGTAGCCCCGCCGGAGGCCGAGCTGGTGGAAGCCGAACCGTTCGTACATGGCCTGGGCGGGGGCGTTGTCGGCCCGGACCTCCAGGAAGACCGCTGAGGCCCCCCGGCGGGCGGCCTCGTCGAGCAGGGCGTTGAGCATCAGGGCGCCGACCCCGGCCCGCCGGTGTTCGGCGAGCACGGCGATGGTCTGCACGTCGCCCTGGTCGCCCGCCACGGCCAGGCCGGCGTAGCCGACGATCCGGCCGTCGCGCTCGGCCACGATGTAGTGGCGGGTGCGCGGCTGGTCGGCCAGCTCGCCGAGCATCATGCGCTCGCTCCACGCGTCGGCGGGGAAGGTGGCGCGTTCGAGCTCCATGACGGCCGGCAGGTCGTCGACGCCCATGCCGCGCAGCGTCACCACGCTCACGCCGTCACCTTCTTGGGCGCCCCCGGGATCTGTGCGTCGGGGCGCCGCAGGTAGATCGGCACGGGCGGGCCGAGGACGGCCCGGTTCTGGGCGGCCTCGACCGAGTCGATGCGCCCCTCGGGCAGCCTGGCGGCCGCGGCGGCCTCCTCGGGCGACAACCGGCCCAGTTCGACGGCGGCCAGCGCGGCCAGCGCCCCGGCCGACGGGTGTTCGGGACCGGTCACGCCGTCGAGGTAGAGCCGGGCGCCCACGACCGTCTGCTCGACCGGCACGTCGGCGGGCTTGTCGACCCGGGGACCGTCGAGCCGGGTGGAGCCGTCGGCGTAGGTCGCCCAGAAGAGCTCCTTGCGGCGGGCGTCGGTGATCACCGTGAACGGGCCGGGCACCCCGGCGGCGTAGGCGATCGCGTCGAGGGTGCAGATGCCGTAGGCGGGCACCCCCAGCGTCGTCGACAAGGCCCGCGCCGTGATGAGGCCGACCCGCAGGCCGGTGTAGGGCCCGGGGCCCGCTCCGGCGACGACGGCGGTGACGTCGTGGACGGTCACGCCCGCCTCACGCAGGACGGTCTCGATCGCCGGCGCGAGCAATTCCCCGTGGCGCCGGGCGTCGATGGTGGTGGATTCCGCCAGCACGCGTGTTCCGTCGTGCACCGCGGCGGTCACGGCAGGGGTCGCCGTGTCGAAGGCCAGGACCAGCACGAAAAGCAAGCCTAGCCCTACAGCACGTGTGCTCAGGAGCGGGAGGCGTACACGATCACGTTGTCCTTGTACTCGTGGGCGTCCCAGTCGAACTGCCCGCCGCAGGTGATCAGGCGCAGGCCCTCGCCGAGGTAGACCTTCTCGGCGGGGAAGGACTCCTTGGGGATCTGCTCGATCGCGTCGACCTTGTAGGAGACGGTCTTGCCGTCGGACCTGACGACCTTGACGACCGCGCCCTTCTTCAGCTCCCGCAGCCGGTAGAAGACGGCGGGCGCGGTCTTGGTGTCGACGTGGCCGATGATCACGGCCGCGCCCTCGTCGCCGGGTACGGAGCTGCCCTCGTACCACCCGGCGATCTTCGGTTTCTCGTACGGCGGCAGCTCGACCTCCCCGTCGCCGGTGAGGCCGAGCTTGATCAGCGGCGCCTTCATCTGGAGCACCGGGATGTCGATGCGTTCGGGCACGGCTTTGCTGCGCTCGCCCTCGACCTGGGCCGTTTCCGGCTTGGTCAGCGCGAACAGGACGAACCCCGAGACGATCGCCGCGACGACCATCCGGGTGGAGACGGCCAAGGCGTCAGCCCCGGGCGCGCCTGCGGGCCACCGCGATGCCGAGACCGGCCGCGGCCAGCAGCCCGACGGCGAACGGAGCGACCGGGACGCCCGACTCGTCGGCGGGACCGCCGGCGGCCGTGCCGCCGCCGCCCGCGCCGGGGGCCTTGGTCGGGAAGCGGGTCTCGTCGGCGGTGTTGCCGCTGCGGAGCACCTGCAGGCGGGCGTTGCCGATGTCGTTGGTGGCCGAGCAGCGCACCTCGACGCGGTAGCCGCCGGCCTTCGCGCTCGCCTTGAGCACGGCCACGCCGGTCAGCCGGGGCGCGGGGGCCGGGGACGGCGCGGGCGTCTCGGCCGCCGGAGCCAGCAGGCTCACGATGCCGGTGAACGCGTCGGAATGGGCGCTGGCCTGGTAGCTGGTGCCCGGCAGCGCGGGCGGGCAGTAGGCGGTGATCCGGATGTTCCGGGACTGCCCACCCTGGATCTCGTCGGGGCTGAGCGTGACCCGGACCTCCTGCCGGGGCGGGATGCTCGCGGTGACCGTCGGCACCGGTGGCGTCACTGTGATGGACGCCTCCGGGACGATGCCCGCCTCCGCGGAACAACCGGCGACTCCGAGTAGCAGCACCCCGGCCAACGCGGCCTTCGATAACGCGTTCATCGGCCCACCCCTCCCACCGCCGACCATTACCCAGAAAATCTAGGCCAATCCATTAGTAAAGATCTTCATTTTCTAACGAATCGGCGGCGGTGTGGAAGGCTCCAAGCGGGACCGTACTAGATCGTCCCTGCGGGAATATCGGACCAACGATTGCCAACACCCCGAAGCAGGACATACCTACTCTCATCGGTGTCGTCCCGGTCAATCACGATTTCGAGGCGCTCGTCCGACAGCCCCTCGACGAGGCCCTCGCCCCACTCGACCACGGTGACCGAGTCGGCCAGCGAGGCGTCGAGGTCGAGGTCGTCGACCTCGAGCGCGCCGCCCAGGCGGTAGGCGTCGGCGTGGACGAGGGCCGGGCCCCCGGACAACGACGGGTGCACCCGGGCGATCACGAAGGTCGGGGAGGTGATCGGGCCGCGTACCTTCAGGCCCTCGCCTATCCCCTGGGTGAGAGTCGTCTTCCCGGCTCCCAGCGGGCCGGTCAGCACGACCAGATCGCCCGCCCGCAGCAGCCCGGCGATCTTCACGCCGAGTGCGCGCATGTCCTCGGCCGTGGCCGCAGGCTCCTTCACCTGTCCCCCAGTTCCGCCCGGTCGATCAGGTCGATCAGGGCATCGTTCACGATTCCCGGACACTCGAGCTGAACCAGGTGGGAACTGTCGGTCACCATGGTCAGCGTCGCCGTCGGCACGGCCGCCGCGATCGCCCTGCTGTGCTCGGGCGGGGTCAGCCAGTCGCGGTCGCCGACGATGATCGACGTGGGCACCTTGTTCAGCACGTCGAGCGCCTTCAGCTTGTCATGGGACATGAGCGCCGGGTAGAAACCGGCGATCACGTCGGCCGGCGTGGCCCGGATCATCGACTCGGCGAAGTCGACCAGGGTCGGGCTGACCCGGCCGGAGTCGCCGAAGCCGAGGTGGCGCAGCAGCAGGAACGAGATGTCGTTCCCGGCCTGACGCCCCCGGTCGACCAGCGCGGCCTTCTTCTTCATGACCGACACGGCCGCCGGCGTGGCCTTGTGGACCAGCTTGGCGACCAGGGCGGGCATGCCGAGGCTGAGCTCGGCCAGCTTACCGGCGGAGGTGGAGATGAGCGCGACGCCCTTGACCTTGTCGCCGAACAACTCGGGCCGCCGATCGGCCAGCGCCATGATGGTCATGCCGCCCATCGAGTGGCCGACCAGCACGCACGGCCCCGGCACGAGGTCGTCGAGCACCTGCGCGAGGTCCTCGCCCAGCCGGTCGATCGACTGGTCGACGTCGACCACCCGCTCCGAGCGGCCGTGGCAGCGCTGGTCCCAGACGACCACGCGGTACTTCTCGCGCAGCAGGCGCCACTGGTAGTGCCAGGAGTCGGAGGTCAGGCAGTAGCCGTGGCAGAGCACGACCGTCAGCGGGGCGTCGGGCGGCCCGTCGACCTCGGCGGCGAGGGTGAGGTTGTCGGAGGTGACGACCCGGGCGGTCGTGCCGTGGAGCTCGCCGAAGGGCTCGCTGGCCTCCAGGTCGGGCCGCAACCGGATGCGGCCCACGGCGTAGCGCTTGGCCAGGGCGGCCACCGCCACCCCCGCGGAGGCCGCGCCGACCACGATCCCCGCGATGCCGGCTGTGCGCCGTACTGTCATTCCCGATCTCCTTGCCGCACGTGCACACGTGGCACCCGGGTGCCGATCCTGGTCACGATCTCATGAGTGATCGTGCCGAGGGAATCAGCCCATTCCTGACATGTGGGTTCATTTCTATCGCCTGGGCCGAAAAGGACAACTTCGTCCCCTTCTGTGGCGGGGTGGTCACCCAGGTCGATGGAGAACTGATCCATGCACACGCGTCCGGCGATGGTGAAGCGTTGGTCGTTGACGAGGACTTGGGCACGGTTGGTGGCGTTTCGCATGATCCCGTCCGCGTACCCGAGGGGAACCAGGCAAAGCGTGGTGTTCCTGTCGGTGACGTAGAGGTGGCCGTAGGAGACCCCCGTGCCCTTCGGGACCCTCTTGACGAGGGCGAGCCGGGCCGTGAGGGTCATGGCGGGCCGCAGGCCGAAGTCGCCCATCTCGGGGATCGGGCTCAGCCCGTAGAGGGCGATGCCGGGCCTGACCAGGTCGTAGCGCGCTTGGGGCAGGGTGACGATCGCGGCCGAGTTGGCGATGTGCCGCCGGACCCCCGGCAGGCTCCCGGCCGCCTCGTCGAAGGCGGCCAGCTGCTTGTCGATGGACGGATGGCCGGGGATGTCGGCGCAGGCGAAGTGGGACCAGACCCCGTCGACCACGATCACGCCCTCGGCCTGGGCCTTCAGCGCCGCGTCGACCAGATCGGGCCACGCCTCGGCGGTCGCCCCGCCCCGGGAGATGCCCGTGTCGACCTTGAGGTGGACATTGACTGTCTTTCCGGTACGCCGTGCGGCGGCCGCGATCTCGTCGATCAGCCACGGCGCCCCGGCCGAGAGGTCGACCCCCTTGGCCACGGCCTCGTCGAGCGGCTCCCCCGGCGGGATGAGCCAGGCCAGCACCGGAGCCGTGATCCCGGCGTCTCTGAGCGCGACGGCCTCACGGACCGTGGCGACCCCCAGCCCCGACGCCCCGCCCTCCAGGGCCGCCTTCGCGCACGGCACTAGGCCGTGACCGTAGGCGTCGGCCTTGACGGCCGCCAGCATCTCGGCCCCGCCGGCGGCCTCCTTGAGAAGGGCGGCGTTGTGACGGATGGCCGAAAGGTCGACCCTGGCCTCGGCAGGAGTGACGAAGCTGCTGCTCATGCCTCCATATTTGCAGCCGTCCGGAGGTGCCGGATCACATCCGGCAACGAGAGGGCGACATCGAGTGCGGCGATCGGCGCGCCCTCGGCGGCCTTCCGGGCGGCCAGGCCGTGGAGGAAAGCGGCTGCGCTTCCAGCGTCGTAGGGGGCCAGTCCGGCGGCGAGCAGCGTCCCCGAGATGCCCGACAGGACGTCACCGGTGCCCGCCGTGGCCAGCCAGGAGGTGCCGGTCGGGTTCACCCTGACCGGACGGCCCCGCTCGGCGACCAGCGTGGTCGAGCCCTTGAGCAGAACCGTCACCTGGAGCTCCTCGACCGCCCTGCGCACGTGCTCGATCCGCCGGGCCTCGATGTCCTTCGGGTCGGCGCCCAGGATCCGGCCCAGCTCGCCGGCGTGCGGGGTGATCAGCGTGGGAGCCTCGCGGCGCAGCAGCCCGGGGTCGTTCGCGACGATGGTGAGGGCGTCGGCGTCCACGATCACCGGCAGGCCGGTGGCGAGCACCTCGGCGGCGATCCGCCGGGCCCGCTCGTCGGTGCCCATGCCGGGGCCGAGCACCCAGGCCTGGACCCGCCCGACCTCCTCGACCGGATCTTCCCGCAGCACGGTCGTGACGGCCTCGGGCCACCGGGCCCTGACCTGGTGGACGGCGTCTTCGGGCCCGGCGAACCGGACCATGCCCGCCCCCGCCCTGACCGCCCCGCCCACGGCGAGCACGGCCGCCCCCGCGAACCGGTCGCTCCCGGCCAGGACCCCGACAACGCCCCGGCGGTACTTGTCCGACTCGATCCCCGGCGCCGGCAGCAGCCGGGCCACGTCCTGGGCGGTCAGCACGGTGATCTCGGGTTCGGGCAGGTGGGGAGTCAGCCCGATGTCGACCAGTTCGACGATCCCGGCCCGCTCGGCTCCCGGATCGACGAGCAGCCCGGCCTTCCGGGCCCCGAACGTGACGGTGACCTGGGCCTTCACGGCCTCGCCCGCGACCTCGCCGGTGCCGGAGTCGACCCCGCTCGGCACGTCGACGGCCACCACCATGGCCCCCGACTCCGCGGCGACCCGGGCGAGCGTGGCATAGGGCTCCCGCAGGCCTCCCCTGCCGCCGATCCCGAGCAGCCCGTCGAGGATCAGGTCGGGCACGCCGACCTCGCCGGTCTCGATCACCCGGCCACCGGCCCTCTTCAGGGCCGCGAGCCCGCCCTCATGGGTTCTGCTCCCCGCGAGCACCGCCTCGACCTGGGCGCCCCGGGCGGCGAGCCGCGCCCCGGCGTAGAGGGTGTCCCCGCCGTTGTCCCCGCCCCCCACGAGCAGGACGACCCGGGAGCCGTAGACCCCCGGCAGGAGCCGCGCGCAGACGGCGGCGAGCCCGGCGGCGGCACGCTGCATGAGCTCGCCGTCGGGCACGAGGGCCATCAGGGCGTGCTCGGCCTGCCTGACCTGATCGCTGGTGAAAGCAGTCCACATGAGGTCGACGCTATCCCGGCGCCTCCCACGATCACTCGGCCCGGATGCCGGAATCTCGGGCGGGAGCCGTCGCGGCGCTTCCCTTGAGCGGCCGAGGAGCGCCGGTCGGCCGCCCGTCACCCGGGGCGGAGGGCGGTGCCGGGGTGGGCGGAGCCGTAACGGAGCCTGAAGAGGTCAGCCCTCGGCGATCACGTAGGCGACCGCGAAGCCACCGTCGTGGCTGAGCGACAGGTGCCACCTGCGCACCCCGAGTTCCTCCGCGACCTCCCCGGCGCGGCCGCCGACCGTCAGCATCGGACGGCCGTGGTCGCCGACGACGACCTCGGCCTCGCGGTGGGCCAGGCCCGGCGGGCCGCCCAGCGACTTCGCCACCGCCTCCTTGGCGGCGAAGCGGGCCGCCAGGGAGGCCACCGGGACCTCGCGGCCGCCGTCGGCGAAGGTCTCGCCCCAGAGTTCGGTGCCGGCGTTGCCGGAGACCAGGCCGGTCGAGACCGAGCGGCCCTGGAGTTCGGCCTCGGTGAAGAGGCGTTCGCGCAGGGCGGGCCGGCGTTCCAGGGTGGCCGCGAACCGCGCGACGTCCACCAGGTCGACCCCGATACCGACGATCACTCGTCCCCCGTGAGTGAGAGCACCCGTAGCCGCTGACCGGCCCACAGCACCGACCCCACCACGACGATGACCATGGCCGGGACGGCGAAGCTCAGCGCCACCTCCGACTTCAGGAAGGCCGTGGTCGTCATCTGGTCGGCGATCGACTGGGCCCACTGCTGGATGGAGAAACGCCGCGCTCCGGGCACATACCCGCCGATGAGGCCCTCCCACACCAGGGCGTAGATCACGCCGATGGTGACGGCGTGCCGGGAGACGACGCCGAGGAGGAGGAACACGGCGGCGTAGGCGATCCCGGCGAACAGGGCGCCCAGCGCGAAGCCGCTCGCGATGCCCGACTCGGTGCCGATCAGGATGTAGGCCGCCACGTAGGTCGGGATCACCGAGAAGGCCACCATCAGCGAGGCGGCGACGACGAACTTGGTGAACGCGATCACCGGACGGGAGATCGGCTTGGACATCAGGTGGATGATCGTGCCGTCTTCGATCTCCGGCGCGATCACCCCCGTCCCGGCGATCAGGCCGAGCAGGGGCAGCATGGTGCCGATCGCGAAGACCTTCATGAGTTCGACGGCGACGCTCTCGTCGCCGCCCCCGATGAAGCGGAACAGGAGGGCGAAGGCGATCAGCGCGATGGGTAGCAGGGCCAGCAGCCAGATCCGCTTGCGGCCCAGCATGGCCCGGTAGGTGATGGACGCGACGACGGTGTTCATGATCGGCCGCTCAGGTAGGAGAAGACGCTTTCCAGGTCTTCGTCGGTCGGGGACACCTGCCACAGGCGCACGCCCAGGTCGCGGGCGAGCCTCGGGAGCTGGTGGGTGAAGCGCCGGAAGTCGACGGTGCGGACCTCCAGGCCCTGCGGCGTGAACGACACCCCGCCCGACGCGGTGTCGGCGATCAGCGCGGCCGCCAGCCGCCGGTCGTCGGAGGAGCGCACCCGGAACAGGTGTGGCCGGTCGGTCATCCGCCGCCGGATCTCGCGGTAGTCGCCGGAGGCGGCGTGACGCCCGGCGACCATGACCTCGATCTGCTGGGCGACCCGCTCGACCTCTTCGAGGATGTGGGAACTGAACACGACGGTCCGGCCGGACGCGCCAAGCTGACGGACCAGGTCCATCAGGTGGAGCCGCTGGCGCGGGTCCATGCCGTTGAACGGCTCGTCGAGCAGCAGCACCGACGGTTCGTGGACGAGCGCCCCGGCGACCTTGATGCGCTGCCGCATGCCCTTGGAGTAGGTCTCGATCCGCCGGTCCTGCGCGGCGGCCATGTCGACCTGGGCGATGGCCCGTTCGGCCGCGTCGTCGCCGAGCCCGTGGAGGCGGGCGGCCGACTGCACGAACTGCCAGCCGGTGAGGAAGCCGTAGACGCCCTCCTTCTCGGGCACCAGGCCGATCGTGCGGTAGACGTCGTGGTTCTTCCAGATCGGCTTGGCGTCGAGGGTGGCCGTGCCGCCCGACGGCTGGAGGAAACCGGCCATCAGGTGGAGCAGGGTCGACTTCCCGGCGCCGTTGGGGCCGAGCAGGCCGGTGACGCCGGGGCCGATCGTCATCGTCACGTCGTTGACCGCGACGACGTTGCCGTACCAGCGGCTGACCTGCCGGATCTCGATCACGCTCATGCGGCCAGCGCCTTCCGGTAGCGGGCGTAGAGGCCGGCCAGGGCCAAGGCCACCACGGCGAGGAGGATCAGCGCCGGGCCCGCCTCCGACGGGAAGGGCAGGCCCTCGACCGGCTGGGTCCCGAACAGATTGGTCTGCACGGCGTTGACCAGGAAGAACGGGTTGAGCAGGATGCTCCACGACGACGCGTCGCGGTGGCCCTCGCTCTCGAGCACGCCGGTCAGCACCGCCGAGGCGGCCAGCGTGAACATGTAGAAGGCGATCACCGACGCCACCCCGAGCCCCCGGCGCGGCGTGAACGACGCCAGCGCCAGCCCGATCGAGGCCAGCAGCACCGCGTTGAGCAGCGAGCCGCCGAGCGCGGCCAGGTATTCGTGGGTGTGCAGCGGCATCGGCAGGTCGATCAGCAGCTCGCCGACGAACTGCACGGTGAGCGGCACGACCATGAGGATCAGCAGCGCCGCGATCATCGCCGCGAACTTGGCCCCGATGTAGTCGACGATCGTGACGGGCCGCGACAGGTAGAGCGGGATCACCCGGTGGCGCAGGTCGGGCGCGACGAGCACGGGCGACTGCGCGGCCAGGAAGATCGCGATGACCGGCTGCATGAAGACCGCGTAGTCGGTGTAGCTCATCGGCGCCTGCTTCAGCAGCGCCATGATCGCGATCGACACCACGGCCGGCAGCATCATGGCCCCGAACAGCAGGAACGGCATGATCTTCGACTTGAACGTGCGGCCGAGCCCGAAGGTGCCGCGCAGGCTGTAGACGAACAGCGCGACGGCGCCGGCGCCCCGCCCGAGCCGGGGCCCGTCGTAGTGGCGGTAACCGATGTCGTGGATGACTCCGGTGGGCTGGCTCATCGGAACACATCCTCAATGCGGGCGTGGCGCTGCTCCAGGCGCACCAGGTTGAGATCGAGGTCGACGACCGCGTCTCTGAGCAGGTCGTAGGTCTCGTCGGCGCGCACCTGCACCGTCAGGGAGCGGCCCTCGACGACGACGGTCTCGCCGGTCTCGGTCAGCCGGGCGGCCAGTTTCTCCAGCCCCTCCTCGACCTCCACGGAGATCACCTGCGAGGCCTGCGTGAGCTCGCCGATCGCCGAGGAGCGCAGCAACTGCCCGGCGTCGATGACGATCACGTGGTCGCAGATGCGTTCGAGCTCGCCCAGCAGGTGGGAGCAGACCAGGACGCTGATGCCGAACTCGGTGCCGATCCGGTGGACCAGGCGGAGCATCTCGTCGCGGCCCTGTGGGTCGAGGCCGTTGGTCGGCTCGTCGAGGAAGATCACCTTCGGGTCGTGGACGAGCGCCTGGGCCAGCTTGACCCGCTGCTTCATGCCGGTCGAGTAGCCCCCGATCGGCCGGTAGCGCTCTTCCTGGAGCCCGACGTGGCGCAGGGTGTCGGCGGCCCGTTCACGGGCGGCGATGCGCGGCAGCCCGGACATCCGGGCCATGTGGACGATGAACTCGGTCGCGGACTGGTCGGGCGGCAGGCAGTCGTGCTCCGGCATGTAGCCGACGGAGCGCCTGATCTCCTGCCCCTGCGTGGCCGGGTCGAGGCCGAGCACCCGGGCCGAGCCCTCGCTCGCCGGGACCAGCCCGAGAAGGATCTTGATCAGTGTGGACTTGCCCGCGCCGTTGGCGCCCACCAGCCCGGTCACCCCGGCGCCGACCTCGACCGTGAGCCGGTCGAGCGCGGTGACCCGGGGATATCGCTTGGTGAGCGCCTCGGTGGCGAGGATGGTCATGATCGGGACAGTACTCCTTCACCTGTCGACGGGTCGTCGCCCATAAGAACGAGTCATCGGTCAGACCGTGGTCGCGGGCCGACGCGTTCGCCGTACTTCCCCCAGAGGAGCCGCTGGACCAGCAGGGTGAGCGTGCCCGCGATGACCATGCCGAGGATGTTCACGCCGAGCTGCAGCCCGGCGTGGCCGACCTCGGTCCAGTCGCCGAGGGCGACCGCGACGGCGGCGTATCCGGCGGCCGGCACGGTGGTGACCGAGATGAACACGCCGACCAGCGACGACGACTTGCCGGCCGTGATCGACAACACCCCCGCCACCCCCGCCAGCAGCGCGACGATGAACGACCACCGGTCGGGCTTGACGATGAAGTTCACCTCTTCGGTGTTGCCCTCGGCGATCATGGACGGTTCGATCCAGCCGAGCCCCCGGGCGACGAGCGCGCAGGCCAAGGTGACCACGATGGCCGCGGCGAACCCGATGACCAGGTTGCGGACCGCCGCCCCGATCAACCCGGACTCCCGCTGCAGGAGCCCGAAGCAGACGGCCGCGATCGGACCGAACTCGGGCCCGAGCACCATCGCCCCGACGATCAGGATCGGCGAGTTGAGCAGCACGCCGATCGCGGCGAGCTGCGTGGCGATGGCGAGGAAGACGATGAACGCCCAGGTCATGCGGCTGTCGTCGGCCACCCGTGCGGCGAGCTCCTCCCACACCACCGCGTCGTCGCCCTCGCCGGGCGCCTCCGCGCGGGCCCGGTCGGCGGCCTCGGAGATGGCGATGTCGATCTTCTCGACCGCGATCGACCCGCTGGTCTCGATCCCGAGCCCGCGCAGGCTCTCGATGACCCCGTTGGCGGCCTCCCGGGCGACGTCGAACTCGACGAGATCACCCTCAGGGCATCGCGCGACCCCCGGGAAGACGACCAGGTTGGTGACCCCGGTCGCCTCGCGCAGGCAGCCGACGACCCCGTCGGTGGCCGAGGTGGGGCTGATCACCCGAATGTGCAGCACGCGACCGATTATGGCCGTAGGCGTCGAACGCGGTTTCGCATCTCACTGAACCTGTGGAAAACCCGCACAGGAAAAGGGGGTTCCGACTTACCCGCACATACCCGGCGAAGCGTGCTCCGTTACGGCTCCGCCCACCCCGGCACCACTCCCAGCACCCGCCACGCCCGGCGGCGGGCAGGTCAGACGCGGCGCAGCCGGATTCGCCGGATCGAGTGGTCGGGCCCCTTCTGGAGGATGAGCCCGGCCCGGCCGCGGGTGGGGGCGATGTTCTCCACCAGGTTGCGCTCGTTGATGTCGCGCCACACGTTCCGCGCGAACACGGTCGCCTCGTCCTCCGACAACTCGGCGATGTGCTTGAAATAGGACTTCGGGTCGGAGAAGGCGGTGCGCCGGAGCTTGTGGAAACGGTCGACGTACCAGCCGCGGATGTCCTCCACCCGGGCGTCGACGTAGATCGAGAAGTCGAAGTAGTCGTTCACCGCCAGCGCCGTGGGCGGGGCGGGCTGCAGGACGTTCAGGCCCTCCACGATCAGGATGTCGGGGCGCTTGACCACCTGCCGCGCGCCCGGCACGACGTCGTATTCGAGGTGGGAGTAGACCGGGGCGTGCACCTCGGGCTTGCCGCGCTTCACGTCGGCCACGAACTTGACCAGGGCCCGCCGGTCGTAGCTCTCGGGGAAGCCCTTGCGGTGCATGATGTCGCGCTCGGCGAGCACCGCGTTCGGGTAGAGGAAGCTGTCGGTGGTGATCAGGTCGACGCGCGGGTGCTCGGGCCAGCGGGCGAGCAGGGTGTGCAGCAGCCGCGCGGTCGTCGACTTGCCGACCGCGACGCTGCCGGCGATGCCCAGGATGTAGGGCGGCGGCGCGGCGTCGTCGCCGAGGAAGGTGCTGACGGCCGCTCCTCGCTGCCGGGCTCCGGTGAAGTGGAGGTTCAGGAGCCGGGTCAGCGGCAGGTAGATATCGGTCACTTCGGCGAGATCGATGGGGTCGTCAACCCCTCTGAGCTCTTCGAGTTCGGCCTCGGTGAGCGTCATCGGCGTATTGCGCCGCAGCTCGCCCCACTGGGCCCGGCTCAGCTCGACGTACGCGTCCCGATCCGCCACGACGCCCAACCCTACCCCGATCTTGACCGCCGGTGGAGTTTCCAGGACCGGCGAAATGGAATGTTCTGTCCCATACGTGATTGGGGGCGAACTATGTGCGGGATCGTCGGATACGTCGGATCACGTCTCGCCATCGACGTCGTCGTCGACGGCCTGGCCCGGCTGGAGTACCGGGGCTACGACTCGGCGGGGATCGCCCTGGTCAACGGCAAGCTGAGCGTACAGAAGAGAGCCGGAAAGCTCGCCAATCTGCGGGCCGCACTGGCCGAGACCGCGCTCGTCGAGGCCACCGTCGGGATCGGCCACACCCGCTGGGCCACCCACGGGGCCCCGACCGACCAGAACGCCCACCCGCACACCGACTGTCCCGCGCAGGTCGCGGTCATCCACAACGGAATCATCGAGAACTTCGCCGCCCTCAGGGCCGGCCTGGCCGAGAAGGGGCACATCCTGGCCTCCGACACCGACACGGAGGTCGTCGCCCACCTCATCGAGGACGAACGGGCCACCGGCGCGGGCCTGGCCGAGGCGATGCGCCGCGTCTGCCGGCGGCTGGAGGGCGCGTTCACCCTGCTCGCCGTGGACACCGCCGAGCCCGACCTGGTCGTCGGGGCCCGCCGCAACTCGCCGCTCGTCGTCGGCAGGGGCGTCGGCGAGAACTTCCTGGGCTCCGACGTGTCCGCCTTCATCGCGCACACCCGCCGCGCCATCGAACTGGGTCAGGACCAGGTCGTCGAGCTGCGTGCCCACGACGTGACGATCACCGACTTCGACGGCATCCCGGTCTCCTGCCGCGAGTTCGTCGTCGACTGGGACGCCACGGCCGCCGAGAAGGGCGGCCACGACCACTTCATGCTCAAGGAGATCGCCGAGCAGCCCCGCGCGGTCGCCGACACGCTGCTGGGCCGGGTCGACGAACAGGGCCGGTTGCGGCTCGACGAGGTCAGGCTGCCACTCGGCACGGTCGACAAGATGATCATCGTGGCCTGCGGCACCAGCTACCACGCCGGGCTGATCGCCAAGCACGCGGTCGAACGCTGGGCCGGGCTGCCCTGCGAGGTCGAGCTGGCCAGCGAGTTCCGCTACCGCGACCCCATCCTGAGCTCCGGCACGCTGATCGTGGTGATCTCCCAGTCGGGCGAGACCATGGACACCCTCATGGCCCTGCGGCACGCCCGCGAACAGGGCTCGGCCGTCCTGGCGATCTGCAACGTGAACGGCTCCACCATCCCGCGCGAGGCCGACGCGGTGATCTACACCCACGCCGGGCCGGAGATCGCGGTCGCCTCGACCAAGGCGTTCCTGACCCAGCTCGTCGCCTGCTACCTGATGGCCCTCTACCTGGCCCAGCGCCGCCGGACCCTGCCCGACGAGGAGATCAGGGGCATCCTGGCGCGCCTGTCCAAGGCCCCGGCCGACGTGGAGGCGGTGCTGACCACCGTCGAGCCGGTCCGCGAGCTCGCCCGCACGCTGAAGAACCAGCGCTGCGTCCTGTTCCTCGGCCGCCACGTGGGCTACCCCGTCGCCATGGAGGGCGCGCTGAAGCTCAAGGAGCTGGCGTACATGCACGCCGAGGGCTTCGCGGCCGGGGAGCTGAAGCACGGCCCGATCGCCCTCATCGAGGAAGGCCTGCCGGTCGTCGTCGTGGTCCCGTCGCCCAAAGGCGAACCGACCCTGCACGGCAAGATCGTGTCCAACATCCAGGAGATCCGCGCCCGCGGCGCGATGACCATCGTGGTCTGCGAGGACGGCGACACCGCCGTCGAACCCTACGCCGACGCTCTGATCCGCGTCCCGGCCGTCCCGACGCTCCTCCAGCCGCTGGTCACGACGGTCCCGCTGCAGGTCTTCGCCTGCGAGCTCGCCACCGCCAAGGGCCTGGACGTCGACCAGCCCCGCAACCTCGCCAAGTCCGTGACCGTGGAATGAGATTAATGTGACATGAACGACGAGTGACCAGGGAGCCCTCATGGATCGACGTTCGTTCATCGCCGGCAGCGCCGGCCTCGCCCTGTTAGGCGGCCCGTTCGCGGGAGTCGCCGCGGCCGGCGCCCGCGCCACGCGGGTCCACGGAGCCGACTACGGCCCGCTGGCCCCCGTCGCCGACCTGCGCGACGGCGTGGTCCGATTGGAGCTCCCGAAGGGGTTCGCCTACCGGTCGTTCAACCCCGCGGGCAGCGACTTCACCCAGGGCGGCGTCACCCCGGGGCGGCACGACGGCATGGCCGCCTTCGCGGGGCCGCGCGGCACCGCGATCCTGGTGCGCAACCACGAGGTCAACGGCCCGGTCGGCGCCTTCGGCGACGTGGCCGCCGCCTACGACCCGGCGGCCGGCGGCGGCTGCGCCACGCTCACCGTCACCCGCTTCGGCGAGGTCGTCAGCTCGGGCGTGTCGCTGAACGGCACCCAGATGAACTGCTCCGGCGGCCCCATGCCGTGGGGAGCCTGGGTGACCTGCGAGGAGACCGTCAACGGGCCCGACGTCGGCAACGACTTCACCGGCGCCGACAACACGCTGCTCAAGCAGAAGCACGGCTACATCTTCGAGGTGCCGCTGCGGCGCGACGTGTCGCGTACACCCATCAGGAAGGCCGGTCGGTTCGCCCACGAGTCGGCGGCCTTCGACCCGGGCAGCGGCGCGATCTACCTGACCGAGGACAACTTCGGCTTCCCGTCGGGCTTCTACCGCTACCTGGCGCCCAAGCACCCCGGACGGGCGGGCCGCATCCTCGACGGCGGCCGGCTCCAGATGCTCGCCGTGAAGCGCAGCCCCCGCAAGGACCTGTCGGTCGGGCTCACGCCGGGCTCGACGTGGGAGACCACCTGGGTCGACATCGACGACCCCGACCCGACGTTCACCGTGAAACCCACCAACGACCAGGCCATCCAGTACGTCGGCAACCAGGGCCGCGACCAGGGCGCGGCGCTGTTCTCCCGCCTCGAAGGGGCCGTGTACGACGACGGGGTCGTCTACTTCGTCTCCACCCAGGGCGGCGCGACCGCACCCGGCGACACGCCCCCGTCGGGGTTCGGCAAGGGCCGCGGCCAGGTCTTCGCCTACGACACCCGCTCCGGACGGCTGCGCCTGATCTACGAGTCGCCCTCGGCGCTGGCGCTCGACCTGCCCGACAACATCACCACGAGCAGGCACGGCACGCTGGTGCTCTGCGAGGACGGCGACGGCGGCAACTACCTGCGCGGGCTCACCCGGCGCGGCCAGATCTTCGACTTCTCCCGGCTGGTCAGCACCGACGGGGGCGCGGAGTTCGCGGGAGCCTCGTTCGGGCCTGGTGGTCACACCCTGTACGTCAACGTGCAGTCGTCCCAGGGCCTGTCGTTCGCCATCTGGGGACCATGGCAGAAGGGCGGCTTCTGACAGAGCAGAAACCGCCCTCGAGTTCATCCGCAGGTGACTCGGACGACCTCGGCCAGTCGATCTGCCATCTCCGTCGCCTGGTCGTGCGAGGCCGCCTCGACCATGACGCGGATCATCGGCTCGGTGCCGCTCGGCCGGATCAGCACCCGGCCGGTGTCGCCGAGCTCCAGTTCGGCCTGCGCGACCGCCGCCAGCAGGGCGGCCTCGCCGGCGCGGTTCTTGTCGACGTTCTTCACGTTGACGAGGACCTGCGGCAACTTCGTCATCACCGACGCCAGCTCGGCCAGCGGCTTGCCGGAGCGGGCCACCGCCGCCAGCAGGTGGAGCGAGGTCAGCAGGCCGTCGCCGGTGGTCGCGTGGTCGAGCATGATGACATGCCCGGACTGCTCGCCGCCGAAGGTGAAGCCGTCCTCCCGCATGCGCTCCAGCACGTAGCGGTCGCCGACGGCCGTCTCGACGACCGTCACCCCCGCCTCGCGCATGGCCAGCTTGAAGCCCAGGTTGGACATCACCGTGGCGACGACCGTGTCCTTGGCCAGGCGGCCTTCGGCGCGCATCTCCATCGCGAGGATCGCCATGATCTGGTCGCCGTCGATCTCGGCGCCGTCGGCGGTCACCGCGAGGCAGCGGTCGGCGTCGCCGTCGTAGGCGATGCCCACGTCGGCTCCGCTCGCCAGCACCGCCTCACGCAGCGGGCCCAGGTGGGTGGAGCCCACGCCGTCGTTGATGTTGAGGCCGTCGGGGGCGGTGCCGATCGTCTCGACCTCGGCCCCGGCGCGCAGCAGCGCCTCGGGAGCCACCATGTGGGCGGCGCCGTGGGCGCAGTCGACGACGACCCGCAGACCGTCGAGACGGTGCGGCAAGGAGCTCAGGACGTGGGAGACATAGCGTTCGGTCTCGCCGTACGCCTCCCGGACCCGGCCAACGGCCGCGCCGACGGGACGTTCCCACTTCTCCCCGAGACGCCGTTCGATCTCGTTCTCCACCGCGTCGGGCAGCTTGAAGCCCTGCCGGGTGAGGAACTTGATGCCGTTGTCGGGCGCCGGGTTGTGCGAGGCCGAGAGCATGACACCGAGGTCGGCTCCCAGCTCAGGGGTCAGGTAAGCGACCGCCGGGGTGGGCAGCACGCCGAGACGGAGCACGTCCATGCCAGACGACGCGAGGCCGGCGACCACAGCGGCTTCGAGGAATTCCCCCGAAGCGCGCGGGTCCCGGCCTACGACGGCGAGCGGGCGGCTCCTCCCGGCATCGCGCAGGACGTGCGCGGCGGCCACGGACAGGTCCATGGCCAGCTCGGCGGTGAGGTCGCGACCCGCGACCCCACGTACCCCGTCGGTGCCGAAGAGGCGGCCCAACTTAACGCTTGCTGTACTGCGGAGCCTTGCGGGCCTTCTTGAGGCCGTACTTCTTCCGCTCCGTGGCGCGGGCGTCACGGGTGAGGAAGCCGGCCTTCTTCAGCGGCGGCCGGTTGGTCTCCGCGTCGAGGATCGCCAGCGCGCGGGACAGGCCCATGCGCAGGGCGCCGGCCTGGCCGGTCACGCCGCCGCCGTCGATGCGGGCGATGACGTCGAACTGCTCCTCGGCGCCGAGCACCACGAAGGGCTCGTTGACGATCTGCTGGTGGACCTTGTTCGGGAAGTAGACGTCGATGCTACGACCGTTGATGGTCCACTTGCCGGTGCCCGGGACGATCCGGACACGGGCCACGGCCTCCTTGCGGCGGCCGGTGCCGTACGAGTTGCCCGTGGTGACGGGCTTGCGCACGGGGGCGTCGGCAGCGGGGGCCGACTCGGTGGTGTACTCGGACGGGAACTCCTCGCCCGCGAATTCCTCGACGTCGCCCTCGACGAGCGTCTCGGTACCGATGGTCTCAGCCACGGTTCTCCTCTTAACTTTTTCTGGCTCGGCGTTACTGGGCGATCTGAGTGATCTCGAAGGGCACCGGGCTCTGCGCCTGGTGCGGGTGCTCCGGACCGGCGTAGACCTTGAGCTTCTTGGCCATCTTCCGGCCGAGGGCGTTCTTGGGCAGCATGCCCTTGACGGCCTTCTCGACGGCCCGGTCGGGACGCTTCTCCATCAGCTCGCCATAGGTGACCGAGCGCAGACCGCCCGGATAGCCGGAGTGGCGGTAGGCCTTCTTCTGCTCCAGCTTGTTGCCGGACAGAGCGATCTTGTCGGCATTGACGATGATCACGAAGTCGCCGGTGTCGACGTGGTTCGCGAAGATCGGCTTGTGCTTGCCACGGAGCAGGACCGCGACGTGGCTGGCCAGCCGGCCGAGCACGACGTCGGTGGCGTCGATGACGTACCACTGACGTTCGACGTCGTTGGGCTTCGGGGTGAACGTGCTCACGGCAGTGCCTTCTGTCGGATGGTGAACAGTCGGAGGTCGCGCGGGCCCACGACGCTCAACCATCCGTCTCCACACATACGGGAGATGACGCCGGACGCGCCGTGTTCAGTCAGCGAAGGACTGAAGCACACACAACGATCCACCACCATACCCGGTCCCGTTGACTTGAGCAAAACGCAACGGTCCAAAACGGAGCGCTTACTCCGCTGCCCTGATCTGCGGGTCCGCTACCCGTCCGGTCTCTCCATTCTCATTTTCAACAGGCTCTCGGATCCCTATATTTGGCTGCGGTATGTGGCAGAACCCTCACAACCGGCATTCCCAGCCAAGCGCCCGACGCGGGACGCTGCTGGGCGTTCTGGCATGCGTCCTGGCGGTCTTAGTCCTCGGCATCGTGATCGGCCGGATCACCGTGCTGGGCAACGGCTCCAGTGAGGTCTACCTGCGCGACAACCAGCCGGCCGCCAAGGCGACCCCGTCGCCGCCGCCCCGCCACCGGCCCGGGCTGGTCCCGGTAGCCCCCGTGGGCGGCGAGGAGACGGTGACCTCCTCCTCGCACGGCGAGGCCGGCACCAGACTGCCCCCGGTGAGCAGCCACGTGGCCGAGCTCGAAGAGAACGTGGTGTTCTTCGTCAACGAGGCCCGCGTCGACGCCGGATGCCCCAAGCTGCGGATCGACCACCGCCTGGTGGCCTCGGCCCGGCAACACTCCGCCGAGATGGCGGCGACCGGCAGGTTCGTACACGAGTCGCCCGACGGCGCGAGCCCCTGGGACCGCATGACCCGCGCCGGATATCGGCTGGGCGGCGCCGAGAACATCGCCAAGGGCTACCGGAACGCCGCCGACGCGGTGAAGAGCTGGCTGAACAGCCCCTCCCACCGGCGCAACATCCTCAACTGCCAGCTCACCGTGACCGGGGTCGGCGTCACCCTCGAACCCGGTGGGCCGTGGTGGACGCAGGACTTCGGGTATTCCTGACCCGGTCTGCGGTTAATCTCGAGGTCATGGGTTCCCCCGCCAGACGCCGGTTCGCCGGCGCCGTCCCCGCCGGTCTGGTCGCCACCCTGGTCATCGGCCTGGTCACCGGCTGCTCCGACGACGGCGGCGCCCCCGCCGCCACCACCTCGGCCGCGCCCAAGCCCAGCCTGCCCGTCGCCCCCGGGGGCACGTTCGGCTACGCCGCCTCGCGCGAGACCGACCCCGATCCCCTCACCCTGAACGAGATCTTCGGCCGGAGCCGGTTCAAGAGCAACGGCAGGTCCTACAAGATGACCGTCCGGGAGATGGAGAAGAAGGACTGCAAGGACGCGGTCACCGGCGAGAAGCTGCAGAAGGCCCTGAAGGCGGCCGGCTGCAACCAGCTCGCCCGCGCCAGCTTCCACGACGCCAAGGGCACCGTGATCGGCACCGTCGGCGTCGCCAACCTGAAGACCAGCAAGGGCGCCAAGAGCGTCGCCGGGGCCGGCGCCGGCAAGGAGCGCAAGGACTACCTGAAGCCCCTCGCGGGCGACGACGACCACACCAAGGAGCTCGGCGACGGCGAGGCCTATGCCGGCGGCTGGACCCACGGGCATTATGCGATTCTGCTCTGGTTCCAGTTCAAAGACGGCCACGCACCGAAGAAAGCCGAGCTCAAGCGCCTTTACCAGGCCGCCGTCGACATCACCGACGCCACCGTGTTCACCGCGCTCGACACCAGGTCAGTGCGGGGCGGCCGAGGCTAGCACGATGCGTAAACGCCCATAGCGGCACGACGATCTCGCGTGCGCCGATACGCTTCCGGGTATGCGTGGCCAGGATTCCGCCTCCGAGCACGACCACGAGGGCAAGGTGCCCCCGCCCAGTTTCGGGCAGTCGGCTCGTGACGAGAACTACCCGCAGCCCGGAGAGGGCTCCGGCAACGGCTGGTTCGCCGTCACGACGAACCGCCCTGCCCAGCCGGAGTGGCCACCCGCTCCCGCCGCCCAACCCGCCGAGCCCCCGACGTGGCCCCCGGCCCCGGCTCGCGAGCCCGCCGAGTCCGGCGGCTGGTTCACCCCCGAAGACACGGAACGCTCCGAGGAACCCGGCCCGACGTGGCCGACGCCCCACTCGTGGCAGCCGCCCGCGCCGGTGACCGAGCACACCCCCGAGGCTCCCCCGACGGGCCACTTCGGCTTCCCGAAGGCCTCCTCCGACCCCGTCCAGGGCTCCGCCTGGCCCCCTCCGGTCTACGACCCGCAGACCGAGGAGACCCGCGACCCGAGGGCCCCGTGGCCGATCCCCGCCACCCCCGGGCCCGAGGCGGACCAGACGCCCCCGTCCGCGTGGCCGGCGTACGACCCGCAGACCGAGGAGACGCGCGACACCCGGGCCGCCTGGCCGCCGAAGGCCGAGCCCGAGACCCCCGAGACCGCGTCCGCCTGGCAACCACCGCAGGAAAACGACACCCGCGGCACCCGGGCCGCCTGGCCGGCCCCCGTCTACGACCCGGGAACCGAGGAGACGCGCGACACCCGGGCCGCGTGGCCGCCGAAAGCCGAGCCTGAGACCCCCGAGACCGCGTCCGCCTGGCAACCACCGCAGGAAGACGACACCCGCGACACCCGGGCTGCCTGGCCGCCGAAGACCGAGCACGAGACCCCCGAGACCGCATCCGCCTGGCAACCACCGCAGGAAGACGACGCCCGCGCCGCCTGGCCGCCGCCTGTCTACTCCCCCGACACTGAGGAGACCCGCGACCGCGACGCGGCCTGGCCGGTCCCCGCCTACGACCCCGAGACCGAAGAGACCCGCGACCACGGGAAGGCCGGGTCGTGGCCGCCCGCGCCGGCGCAGCAGTGGCCCGGCTGGCCCGCCGCCCCCACCGCGGAGCCGCCGGCGCCGGTGGAGGAGCCCCCGGTCGCCGACGCCACCACCTCCGGTCTCCCCCCTCTTCCCGAATGGCCCGCCGCCGAGGCCGAGCGCCCGGGTGAGCCCGGTGACATCGCCGTCTGGCCGCCGCGCCTACCGGGCGAGGAGTCCGCCGTCGCCCCCGCCGAGCCGGTCGAGTCCCACGACGACCCGCCCGTCTACCCGCGCCACTGGCCCGCGGCCGCCCAACAGGCCGACGAGCCCGACGAGCCCGACACGGGAGCGGCCACCGTCCCGGGCGACCGCCCGGAGGGGACGCCGTGGCCGCCCGCCCAGCAGTGGGCCAGTGACACCGGCACCCCGTGGCCGTCGGCCGCGATCCCCGGCGAGGAGCCCGCCGAGACGACGATCCCGCGCGAGGAGCAGCCGGCCTTCCAGGAGGCCCAGCAATCGTTCGGCGCGGTGAACGGCGCCGACGTCCCCACCGACCCGGAGATGCCGTTGCAGAAGGTCGACCCCAAGCCGGAGCAGACCCAGGAGAACCTGTTCACTCCCCCCGTGCCGCCGGCCGCGCCGGCGTCCCCGGGGCGAGGGTTCGAGAGCCTGGGCGCCGCGCCGGTGGCCGAGGGGATCGTCCACCCGCCGCTGCCCAAGGGCTACCGCCCGGCCGAGGCCGCCCCGATCACCGAGGTGCCCGCCAAGAAGAAGGGCGGCGGCGCCAGGAAGGTGCTGCTGGCCAGCGGCGCCCTCGTCGTGATCGCGGCCATCGGGGCGTCGGCCTACATGGCCTATTCGGGCGAGGAAGACCCGGCCGGCGAGGTCGCGGCTCCCCCGGTGACCAACGCCCCGGCCGCCCCCGGCGGCGAGGCCGACCCGGCGCCGACGGTCGAAGCGGCGATGCTCGACTCGGAGACGACCGACCCCCGCAAACTGACCCTCAACGAGGCCTTCCCCGACGTGAAGGTCAGCGTGAACGGCCGCACCTTCAAACGCGTCAAGGTCGACATGACCGACGACTGCGCCTCGGCCGCCGCCGGCGCCTTCGCCCGGTCCCTGTCGGAGAACGACTGCCGCCGGGTGCTCCGCGCCACCTACGTCGACGGCAAGAAGCAGTACGCCGTCACCACCGGCATCGCCGTGCTGCCCACCAAAGACGCCGCCCTGGCCGTCGACCAGACCAAGAACCTCGGCAGCAACCTGTGGTTCCGCGGCCTCAACGGCGACCCCGACTCGGGCGCCGACCGGGTGGCCATCAGCGGCGGCTACGCCGCGGGCATGGTCTGGGGCCGCTACATCGTCTTCAGCTACGCCACCTACGCCGACGGCCACACCCCAGGCGAGAAGGAGAAGGATCTCGGCCCGGTCAGCGGGGCCTTCCGCGACCAGACGGCCGAGATCATCGAGAAGCGCGTCACGAGCTGAGCGTGCGCACCCGGCGGGTCAGCTCCGCCCGGCCGGCGAGCTCGGCGTCGGCCGGGTAGCTGACCTCCTCCAGGGTCAGCCCGACCGCCGGCGCCACGTGCACGCCCGAGTCGCGCACCGCCCGGCGGAGCACCTCGCCCGGCCATTCGATGGGCTGCCGCCCGTCGCCGACCATCAGCAGTGACCCCACCAGCGCCCGGACCATCGAGTGGCAGAAGGCGTCGGCGACGACCGTCGCCGTCAGGAACGTCTCGCCGCGCTCCCACGACAGCCGCTGGAGTTCGCGGATCGTGGTCGCGCCCTCGCGCTTCTTGCAGAACGCCGCGAAGTCGTGTTCGCCGAGCAGGGCCGCCGAGCCCGCGTTGAGGAGGCCGACGTCGAGGTGGCGCTGATACCACAGGACGTCCTTGCGCCGCAGCGGGTCGACTCCCCCGGGGTTGTCGCTCACGCGGTAGCCGTACCGGCGGGACAGGGCCGAGAAGCGGGCGTCGAAGCCGGGAGGGGCGACGCTGACCCGGTTCACCCGCACGTCCGGAGGCAGCACCCCGGCGAGCCGCCGCAGCAGCATGGCGGGCTCCTCGACGTCGTCGGCCAGGTCGACGTGGGCGACCTGGCCCCGGGCGTGCACACCCGCGTCGGTGCGGCCCGCCACGGTCAGGGACGGGGGTTCGGGCAGGCGCAGGATGCGTCCCAGGGCGGCTTCGAGCTCTCCCTGGACGGTACGCCTGCCGGGCTGCTTGGCCCAGCCCGAGAAGTCGGTCCCGTCATAGCCCAGATCGAGCCGCAGCCGCATCGACACACCCCTTTGGTGAAAAAGAAACGGGTCCGGCGTCCCGTGGGACACCGGACCCAGAAAACCCGAAGGATCAGGCCTCGTCGTCCTTCTTGGCCTCGGTCTCGGTGACCTCGGCCTCGTCGGCGGACGCCTCCGCCTTCGTCTCCTCGACCTCCGCGGCCTTGGGCTCCGACGCCGGGGCGGCGGCGGGCTCGGGGGCCTTGCGGGTCGTGGTGACGGCGTTCAGCGGCTCGGTGACGAGCTCGATGACGGCCATGGGAGCGGCGTCACCCTTACGCTGACCGATCTTGGTGATGCGGGTGTAGCCACCGGGACGCTCCGCGAAGCTGGGGGCGATCTCGGTGAAGAGGTGGTGGACGACGCCCTTGTCGCGGACGACGGTCAGCACCTGGCGACGGTTGTGGATGTCGCCCTTCTTCGCCTTGGTGATCAGCCGCTCAGCCAGCGGGCGCAGGCGCTTGGCCTTGGCCTCAGTGGTCTTGATCTTCCCGTGCTGGAAAAGCTGCGTCGCGAGGTTCGACAGGATCAGCTTCTCGTGCGCCGGGGAACCACCGAGACGGGCGCCTTTGGTGGGCTTGGGCATGACATGCTCCTTTGGATAACCCGCCCCGGCCGTATCAGGTACCGGGGTCGGGCCGATCTGAATGATCGTTCTATCTGGGAAAACTCAGTACTGCTCGGTCTCGATGAAGCCGCCGTCCTCGTCGTCGTAGCCGCCACCGGCGACAGCGGACGGGTCGAATCCGGGCGGGCTGTCCTTGAGCGCGAGACCCATCTCGTGCAGCTTCTGCTTGACCTCTTCGATGGACTTCGCACCGAAGTTGCGGATGTCCAGCAGGTCCTGCTCGCTGCGCGCGACGAGCTCGCCCACGGTGTGGATGCCCTCGCGCTTGAGGCAGTTGTAGGACCGGACCGTGAGGTTGAGCTCCTCGATCGGCAGCGCCAGGTCGGCCGCCAGGGCGGCGTCGGTCGGCGACGGGCCGATGTCGATGCCCTCGGCCTCGACGTTGAGCTCACGGGCCAGGCCGAAGAGCTCGACGAGGGTCTTGCCGGCCGAGGCCACCGCGTCGCGGGGCTTCATGCACGGCTTGGTCTCGACGTCGAGGATCAGCCGGTCGAAGTCGGTGCGCTGCTCGACACGCGTCGCCTCGACCTTGTAGGTGACCTTGAGCACCGGCGAGTAGATGGAGTCGATCGGGATGCGGCCGATCTCCTGGCCGGGCTGCTTGTTCTGGGCGGCGGAGACGTAGCCGCGACCGCGCTCGACGGTCAGCTCCATCTCCAGCTTCGCCTTGCCGTTCAGCGTGGCGATGTGGAGGTCGGGGTTGTGCACCTCGACACCGGCCGGGGGCGCGATGTCGGCGGCGGTGACCTCACCGGGGCCCTGCTTGCGCAGGTACATGACCACCGGCTCGTCGTGCTCGGAGGAGACGACCAGGTTCTTGAGGTTCAGGATGATGTCGGTGACGTCTTCCTTGACCCCGGGAACGGTCGAGAACTCGTGGAGCACACCCTCGATGCGGATGGAGGTCACGGCCGCGCCCGGAATGGACGACAGCAGCGTGCGCCGCACGGAGTTGCCGATGGTGTAACCGAAGCCCGGCTCCAGCGGCTCGATGACGAACTTGGACCGGTGCTCCTCGAGGGACTCCTCGACGAGACTGGGACGCTGTGCGATGAGCATGCGTGGTTCCCTTCACAGACGGCGGCGCCCGCTATTTGACGCCGCTCGGCAACAACCATGATGCCGCACGATCCGGTCAAACCGGACCATGCGGCATCAAGGAGCACTACTTACTTGGAGTAGAGCTCGACGATGAGCTGCTCCTGGACCAGCGTGTCGATCTGCTGGCGGACCGGGAGCTGGTGCACGAGCACCCGCATGGCCTCGGGGGCGACACCCAGCCACGCCGGGACGGTCTTGTCACCGGCGGTGGCGCGGGCCACCTCGTAGGGCATGAGGTTGCGCGACTTCTCGCGGATCTCCACGATGTCGTGCTCGCGGACGCGGTAGGACGGGATGTCCACCTTCTTGCCGTTCACGGTCACGTGACCGTGGCGGACCTGCTGGCGGGCGGCGTCACGCGACTCGGCGAAACCGGCGCGGTAGACCACGTTGTCGAGACGGCTCTCCAGGATCTGGAGGAGGTTCTCGCCGGTCTTGCCGCTCTTGCGGTTGGCTTCCTCGTAGTAGTTGCGGAACTGCTTCTCGAGGATGCCGTAGATGCGGCGGGTCTTCTGCTTCTCACGAAGCTGGAGCTGGTACTCAGACTCCTTCGGCCGACCGCGACCGTGCTCACCCGGCGGGTAAGGACGGATCTCGATGGGGCACTTCGCGGACTCACACTTCTTGCCCTTGAGGAAGAGCTTGGTCTTCTCGCGGCGGCAGAGCTTGCAGTCCGCACCCGTGTAACGAGCCATTTTTTCTTATCTCCTGGACGTCAGACGCGGCGGCGCTTCGGCGGACGGCAACCGTTGTGCGGGACCGGCGTCACGTCCTGGATGGACCCGACCTCGAGCCCGGTCGCCTGGAGCGAACGGATCGCGGTCTCCCGGCCGGAACCGGGGCCCTTGACGAAGACGTCGACCTTGCGCATGCCGTGCTCCATGGCGCGGCGGGCGGCGTTCTCGGCGGCCATCTGGGCGGCGAACGGGGTGGACTTACGGGAGCCCTTGAACCCGACGTGGCCGGCGCTGGCCCAGGAGATCACGTTCCCGTTCGGGTCGGTGATCGAGACGATCGTGTTGTTGAACGTGCTCTTGATGTGGGCGTGCCCGTGAGCGACGTTCTTCTTTTCCTTGCGGCGCACCTTCTTGGGTGCGCCCTGGCGGCTCTTCGGCGGCATTTAAGCGCTATCTCCTGAAATGGGCTGCAGCTAAGGACTACTTCTTGCCCGGCTTCTTCTTGCCGGCCACGGTCTTCTTCTTGCCCTTGCGGGTACGCGCGTTCGTCTGCGTCCGCTGACCGTGGACGGGCAGGCCCTTGCGGTGCCGGATGCCCTGGTAGCAGCCGATTTCGATCTTGCGACGAATGTCGGCCTGAACTTCGCGGCGGAGGTCACCCTCGATCTTGAAGTTCGCCTCGATGTAGTCACGCATGGGCACGAGCTCGGTGTCGGAGAGCTGGTGCACGCGCAGGTCGCCGGAGACGCCGGTGGCGTTCAGGATCTCAAGCGCGCGGGTACGGCCGATGCCGTAAATGTAGGTGAGAGCGATCTCCAGCCGCTTGTCGCGGGGGAGGTCGACGCCAACCAGGCGAGCCATGGTCGGGCATTCTCCTTCGTTTCGCGGAGGTCCTGCGCCCCACGCCCCTCCCCAATGCCCGGGGTGAGGGCCCCGGCCTCCGACCGGGGGTCTCCCGCGTGGTTCACCCCGGAAAGGGGCGCCTTCGCGAGTGTGGCGCGCGATTACAGTCCCGGCCCCGCACATGCGTCGAGTCCGTCACCCTGGACGGACTCAGCGGGGGCCGGTGGCGACTAGCCCTGACGCTGCTTGTGGCGCAGGTTGTCGCAGATCACCATGACTCGACCGTGCCGGCGGATCACCTTGCACTTGTCACAGATCTTCTTGACGCTCGGCTTGACCTTCATAGTCCTTAATCGTTCCTACTTGTACCGGTAGACGATCCGGCCGCGAGTGAGGTCGTAGGGGCTAAGCTCCACGACGACCCGGTCGTCCGGGAGGATGCGGATGTAGTGCATGCGCATCCTGCCGCTGATGTGGGCCAGGACCTTATGGCCGTTGTCGAGCTGCACCCGGAACATGGCGTTCGGGAGCGACTCGACCACAGTGCCCTCGATCTCGATGGCGCCGTCTTTCTTGGCCAAAAGTTCCTCACGTTTCACTGATGCTCGGTCGTCTGAGGCTTCGGAACACTAATCAGCCGCGACCTTCAGGCGTACAGAGAGCGGCGGCGGCAAGGCCGCCACGCAAAAGGTCATAGTGAACCGACAAAGGAGTGTACGGCAACCCGGTGCGGAACGCGAAACGATCACGCAGAACGGGCCCTCGTACACAACCGCATTCCAGGATAGCGCAAAACCGGGCCCACCCGTCCGGCACCGCCGACATGCCGGATCGGGTGGGCCCGGTGGCTTCGCGCCCGGGCGGCCCGCTCAGCCGGGACGCCCGGTGGCCGAGGGACTCCCACCCGGCCGACAAAGATCACCTACCCGGCGACAACCCGGTCAACGAGCCCGTAGGGCAAAGAATCCGCATGAAGACGAAAAGCGAACCGCAGCTTGCGCCGGGAATCTGCCCAATAGACCAGAACAGACAGGGCCCGTCCTTGTCAGGACGGGCCCGCATCTCAGGTGCCGCACGGCTTAGAAGGCGTCGTTCCAGCCGCCGCAGTCGTCGAACCGGCTGGTGCCCTCGCAGACCCGGAAGTCCACGTCCTTCACGAAGCCCTTCTTGAAGCCGAAGAACTTGTCGAAGTCGCCGTGGCCGAAGGAGGTGTTCTTGAACCACTTCGTGTGGCTCTTGCCGAAGCGGTCGGTGTAGCGGTACCAGACGTACGACCACTGGCGGTCGCGGTCGGTGTCGAACAGGTCGCCGTAGAACCAGTACTGGTTGCCGCTCTTGGTCCAGTAGCCCTTGAAGTAGGAGCGGTGGCTCTTCTCGAACTTGTCGCCCCAGTGCGAGTAGTAGGGGCCGAAGAAGTGCTTGGACGAGGCCGCCGCGGCGGAACCGGTCGCAGCCGTCGCGCTGGCGGCGGCGGGGGCGGCCATGGCGCCGGCCATGAGACCGGCGGCGAGGGCGGTGCCGGCGAGAACGCGGGGGAGCTTGCGCATTTGTCTGTCCTCCAGTGAGACCTTCCGGGGATGCTGCTCATCTCCGGACACCGCTCACATTAGGAACGCACAACCCGCTGTTCTGTGGACGAATGCACACTCGACCGCGAGCGTGCACAACGACACATTCAGGACCCCAATTCCCGCTTTTTATCGCCATTCTGACTTTGGGTGAGTGTGGCGATGAGCAGCCCGATCCCCCACGGCCCCATCACCCACAACGGCCACGGATAGACCAGTTCGCCCTGCGAGATCCACAAGATGAGCCAGATCGCCCAGTTGATCCCGCCGACGACGAGCCAGCCGCCCCACGCCGCCTTCAGGTTCGCCGGCGCCCCCGGGGCCTGCGGTTTCACCGGCTCAGGACGCGCCGGGAGCTTCTTCAGGTCGATGTCCGGCAGGTCTCGCGTCAGCACCCGGAGCTCACCGAACGTCTTGGCGGCATAGGCCGCCTCCAGTCGCTCGCCGAACTCCTCGGCGTTCAGGCGCCCTTCGACCATGTGCTCACGAAGGGCGGCCGCGACCTTCTCCCGGTCGGCGTCAGAGGCACGCATCTCCGGACTGAATGCCATGGCCGAACCTCCAAATGCGTCTTTTTACCAATTATGTAGTGGCAAGCCGTTCTTTGCCGCCGTCGAGAGCCGTCAAAACGAGCGGGCCTTCCGCGGTGACCGCCACGCTGTGCTCGAAATGCGCCGACGCCTTGCCGTCCTGGGTGACGACCGTCCAGTCGTCGGCCAGCACGCGGGTCTGGTCGGTGCCGAGGTTGACCATCGGCTCGATCGCCAGGCACATGCCGACCTCCAGCTTCGGCCCCCGGCCCGGCTTGCCGTGGTTGGCCACCCACGGGTCCATGTGCATCTCGGTGCCGATGCCGTGGCCGCCGTACTCCGTGGGGATGCCGTAGCGGCCCTGGGAGCGCACGTAGCGCTCGACCTGGTGGCCGATGTCCGACAGGTGGGCGCCGACCTTCAGGGCCCGGATGCCGGCCCACATCGACTCCTCGGTGACCCGGATCAGCTCCAGCAGCTTCGGGTCGACCTCCCCCACCGGGACGGTGACGGCCGAGTCGCCGTGCCAGCCGTCGAGGATCGCGCCGCAGTCGATGGAGATGATGTCGCCCTCACGAAGCGGCCGGGCGTCGGTGGGGATGCCGTGCACGACCTCCTGGTTGACCGACGCGCAGATCGTCGCCGGAAAGCCCTGGTAGCCCTTGAACGAGGGGATCGCGCCCTCGTCCCTGATCGCCTTCTCGGCGATGGCGTCGAGGTCGAGCGGCGTCATACCGGGTTCGACCGACCGCCTCAGCAGATCGAGGGTGCGCCCGACGACGAGGCCGGCCGCACGCATCTTGGCGATCTGCTCGGGCGACTTGATCTGAATCCCGTGCTTGTTCTTCCGAAACATCCCTTAGGCACCCCTTGGGTGGATCAACTTTCAGGGGCATATGCCCGATTCAATACATTGTCCCCTACGAAGCGAGACGCGGGCGGCCGGAGGCCGACTGCGTCTCGCGCCATGGAATCTGCCCGGCAGCAGGAACGCCACCCCACGTAGATCCGTGAGGTGGCGTTCCGATTGGGTCTTACGATCTAGCTTTCGTCTTCGGCTTGATCGCGCGTGAACCTGCGCAGTTCGCCCATCGCGCGAGCGGTGACCTCTTCGACGGGGCCGGTCGCGTCGACGCCGCGGAGGATGCCCTCGTCGGCGTAGAAGTTGATCAGCGGCGACGTCTGCTCCTGGTAGACCTCCAGGCGGTGCCTGATGGTCTCCTCACGGTCGTCGTCACGCTGGAACAACTCGCCGCCGCAGGCGTCGCAGACGCCGTCCTTCTTGGGCGGGTCGAAGTCGACGTGCCAGACCTTGCCACACGAGCGGCAGGTGCGACGGCCGGCGAGGCGGCGGACCACCTCGTCGTCGTCGACCACGAGTTCCAGCACCAGGTCGAGCCCGGAGCCCAGGTCAGCCAGCATCTTCTTGAGGACCTCGGCCTGCGCCACGTTCCGCGGGAAACCGTCGAGCAGGAAACCGTCCTGCGCGTCGTCTTCCGCGAGGCGACCGCGGACCATCGCGATCGTGACCTCGTCGGGAACCAGGTCCCCGCGGTCCATGTAGGTCTTGGCCAGCTTTCCGAGCTCCGTGCCACCCGACACGTTGGCGCGGAAAATGTCACCTGTCGAGATTTTCGGGATCGACAGATGTGATGCGATGAACTGGGCCTGCGTCCCCTTGCCCGCTCCGGGGGGCCCGACCAGGACGAGACGCACTATCTCAGGAAGCCCTCGTAGTTGCGCTGCTGGAGCTGGCTCTCGATCTGCTTCACCGTGTCGAGACCGACACCCACCATGATCAGAATGCTCGTTCCTCCGAACGGGAAGTTCTGGGTAGCGCCGGCCAGCGTGAGGGCGAAGATCGGGACCATGGAGATGAGACCCAGATACAGCGACCCTGGCGCGGTCAACCGGGTGAGCACGTAGTTCAGGTACTCGGCGGTCGGCCGGCCCGGACGGATGCCCGGAATGAACCCACCGTACTTCTTCATGTTGTCGGCGACTTCAACGGGGTTGAAGGTGATGGACACGTAGAAGTACGTGAAGAAGACGATCAGGAGGAAGAAGGTCGCCATGTAGATCGGGGTGTCGCCGGAACCGAAGTTCTGGGCGATCCACTCGACCACGACGTTGCTCTCCTGGCTGTTGGCGAACAGCGTCACCAGCAGCTGCGGCAGGTAGAGCAGCGAGGAGGCGAAGATGACCGGGATGATGCCGGCCTGGTTGACCTTCAGCGGGATGTAGGTCGAGGTGCCGCCGTACATCCGGCGGCCGACCATGCGCTTGGCGTACTGCACCGGGATGCGGCGCTGAGCCTGCTCCACGAAGACGACCGCGGCGATCATGAAGATGCCGACGATCATGACGATCGTGAAGGTGAAGGCGCCCTTCTGCCGGAAGATGTTCATCAGTTCCGACGGGAAGACCGCGATGATCTGAGTGAAGATCAGGATCGACATGCCGTTGCCGACGCCGCGGTCGGTGATGAGCTCACCGAGCCACATGATGACGGCGGTACCCGCGGTCATCGTGATGACCATCACGACGACGGTGAAGATGTCGTCGTTGAGCAGGATCGGGAGATCGTTGGCGGAGGTGCCGAACAACTGTCCGGACCGAGCCAGCGCGACGAAGGCCGTCGACTGGAGAACCGCCAGTCCGATGGTGAGATACCGGGTGTACTGTGTGATCTTCGCAGTGCCCGCCTGGCCCTCCTTCTTGAGGGCTTCGAGGCGGGGGATCACGACAGTCAGCAGCTGCAGGATGATGCTGGCCGTGATGTAGGGCATGATGCCCAGCGCGAACACTGAAAGCTTCAGCAACGCGCCGCCACTGAAGAGCTGGACCATCCCGTAGATGCTGCTGAGTTCGCTAGATTGAGCCGCTTCCAGAGCCTTACGGGCGTTCTCGGTGTTCACACCGGGCGTCGGCAGCACCGAGCCCAGGCGGAAAATCACAATGATACCCAGGGTGAAAAGCAGCTTCTTGCGCAGGTCCGGCGTCCGGAATGCCCGGGTAAGAGCGGTTAGCACGGTCCCTCCTGCGCGCCAGAGACGCGGTAACGGTGAGCGATGGTGCGGGGGTCGTCCATCGGCAGGTCTTCTTGCGGGTCTTACCAAAACAGCGGGTCTTACAAATGACAAACGAGCGGTTTGACAGTGAGACTCGGCTAACTGTCCAGCGAACTCTAACGCACTACGGGCGCGGAGGCTCATAACGAGCCCCCGCGCCTCGTGATGCGTGAGGCCTACAGCTCCGTGGTGGAGCCGCCGGCCGCGGCGATCTTCTCCTTGGCGCTGGCGGAGAAGGCGTGCGCCTGCACGTTCAACGCCACGGAGATCTCGCCGGTTCCGAGAACCTTGACCAGTTCGTTCTTCCGGACCAGACCGTTCGCCACCAGGTCGGCGACGGTCACGTCGCCACCGGAGGAGAAGACCTCGCCCAGCTTGTCAAGGTTGACGACCTGGTAGGTCGTCTTGAACAGCGAGTTGGAGAAGCCCTTCAGCTTCGGCAGCCGCCGCTGGAGCGGAACCTGGCCACCTTCGAAGCCGAGAGGCACGGTGGTACGGGAGTGGGAACCCTTCGTACCACGACCGGACGTCTTGCCCTTGGAGCCCTCGCCGCGGCCCTTGCGGACCTTGGCCTTGTTGGCACCCGGGGCGGGACGAAGGTCATGAATCTTCAGCGGTGCGTTCTCAGTCATGACTAGTCGACCTCTTCAACCTCGACGAGGTGCGTCACGACGGCGACCATCCCGCGGATCTCGGGACGGTCCTCCTTCACGACGACGTCGCCGATTCGCTTCAGGCCAAGCGAACGCAGCGAGTCACGCTGGTTCTGCTTGCCGCCGATCTTGGACCGGGTCTGCGTGATCTTCAGGCGGGCCATGTTCAGCTCCCCGCCTTCGCAGCGGCGGCGGCCTCGGCGAGACCCTCGGCGCGCGCCTTGAGCATCGCCTTGGGGGCGACGTCCTCGATCGGCAGACCACGGCGGGCGGCGATCTCCTCGGGGCGCGAGAGGCCCTTCAGAGCCGCCACGGTGGCGTGCACGATGTTGATCGGGTTGTCCGAGCCGAGCGACTTGGACAGCACGTCGTGGATCCCGGCGCACTCCAGCACCGCGCGCACCGGGCCACCCGCGATGACACCGGTACCGGGCGAGGCCGGACGCAGCAGGACGACGCCGGCGGCGTCCTCCCCCTGCACGGTGTGCGGGATGGTGCCCTGGATGCGCGGCACCTTGAAGAAGTGCTTCTTGGCCTCCTCGACACCCTTGGCGATCGCCGCGGGCACCTCCTTGGCCTTGCCGTAGCCGACCCCGACGAGGCCGTTGCCGTCGCCGACGATGACCAGCGCGGTGAAACTGAAGCGCCGACCACCCTTGACGACCTTGGCCACGCGGTTGATCTTCACGACGCGCTCGATGTACGAGACGCCCTTCTCCTGGGCGCCACCGCGGCGATCGTCACGACGTTCCCGCCGCTCGCCACCGCCGCCGGCACCCCGACGCGGAGCTCCAGCCATCAGTGGTTCCTCTTCTCATTGCTCATAGGACGGGTCATCAGAAGCTCAACCCGCCTTCACGGGCGCTGTCCGCCAGGGCCGCGATGCGACCCGCGTAGCGGTTGCCACCGCGGTCGAAGACGACCGAAGTGATCCCGGCGTCCTTGGCCCGCTGAGCGAGAAGCTCGCCGACCTTCTTCGCCTTCTCGGTCTTGTCGGCCTCAAGGGAACGCAGCGAGGAGTCCATGGTGGACGCGCTCACGATCGTGTGACCCTTGCCGTCGTCGACGATCTGCACGAACAGGTGCCGCGCGGACCGGTTCACGACCAGGCGCGGACGCTCCTGCGTGCCGACGACGTTCTTCCGCACACGGCGGTGGCGGCGGGCTCGCGAAATGGCGCGAGCGGCGCTGTGCTTGCCGTACTTCGCAGCCATTACTACTTACCAGCCTTTCCGACCTTCTTGCGGACGACTTCGCCCTGGTAGCGCACGCCCTTGCCCTTGTACGGGTCGGGCTTGCGCAGCTTGCGGATGTTGGCCGAGACCTCGCCGACCTTCTGCTTGTCGATCCCGTCCACGTGGAACAGGGTCGGCTTCTCGACGCGGAAGGAGATGCCCTCCGGCGCGTCGACGATCACCGGGTGGCTGAAGCCGAGCGAGAACTCGAGCTGCGTCGGGCCCTTGGCCTGAACGCGGTAGCCGACGCCGACGATCTCCAACGTCTTCGAGTAACCCGCGGTCACACCGGTCACCATGTTGGCGATCAGGGTGCGGGACAGGCCGTGCAGCGCACGGACCTTGTTCTCGTCGTTGGGACGGGTGACGGCGAGATTGCCGTCGTCACCGCGCGAAACCTCGATGGGCTCGGCGACGGTGTGAGAAAGCGTGCCCTTCGGGCCCTTGACCTGGACACTCCGGCCGTCGATCGTGATGTCGACACCGCTCGGTACAGGGATGGGCAGCCGTCCGATTCGCGACATGCTGTGGTTCCTCCCCTCTTACCAGACGTAGGCGAGGACTTCCCCGCCCACTCCGCGCTTGCCGGCCTGCTTGTCGGTCATCAGGCCGCCGGACGTCGAGATGATCGCGACGCCCAGCCCGCCCAGGACTCGGGGCAGGTTGTCCTTCTTGGCGTAAACCCGCAGGCCGGGCTTGGAAACCCGGCGGATGCCGGCGAGCGAACGCTCACGGCTCGGGCCGAACTTCAGCTCCACCACGAGGTTCTTTCCGACCTTGGCGTCTTCGACGCTCCAGGACTGGATGTAGCCCTCCTGCTGGAGGATCTCGGCGATGTGCGCCTTGATCTTCGAGTACGGCATGGTCACGGTGTCGTGATACGCCGAGTTCGCGTTACGCAGACGCGTCAGCATGTCTGCGATCGGGTCGGTCATCGTCATGATCGATGGCCCTCCTCGCCGCGGTTTCCCAAAAAAGAAGGGGACCTACGGCGTAGTGATGCTCTGGAATTACCAGCTGGACTTGGTGATGCCGGGCAGCTCGCCCCGGTGCGCCATCTCGCGGAAGCACACGCGGCACAGGCCGAACTTGCGGTAGACGGCGCGCGGGCGGCCGCAGCGCGAACAACGAGTGTACGCCCGGACCTCGAACTTCTGCTTGCGGGCCGCCTTGACCTTCAGTGACGTCTTCGCCATTTAGATCAGGCCTCCTTGAACGGGAAACCGAGCAGCTTCAGCAGCGCGCGGCCCTCGTCGTCTGTGCGGGCGGTCGTGACGACCGTGATGTCCATACCGCGCTGCCGGTCGACCTTGTCCTGGTCGATCTCGTGGAACATGACCTGCTCGGTGAGACCGAAGGTGTAGTTGCCGTGCCCGTCGAACTGCTTGGGCGACAGACCACGGAAGTCGCGGATACGCGGCAGGGCCAGCGACAGCAGGCGGTCGAGGAACTCCCACATGCGGTCGCCGCGCAGCGTGACGTGCGCGCCGATCGGCATGCCCTCACGCAGCTTGAACTGCGCGATGGACTTGCGGGCGCGGACGACGGCCGGCTTCTGTCCGGTGATGGCGGTGAGGTCGCGAACCGCGCCCTCGATCAGCTTGGAGTCGCGAGCGGCCTCGCCGACGCCCATGTTCACCTTGATCTTGGTGAGACCCGGGGTCAGCATGACGTTCTCGATGCCGAACTGCTCGCGCAGCTGGGCCGCGATCTCCTCGCGGTACTTCTGCTTGAGACGGGGGGTCACCCGCTCAGCGGTCTGGGCAGTCACTTGGCGTCCTCGTCCTTCGGCTTCTCGTCATCCTTGAGCTTCTTGACGTTGCTCACGTGGATGGGGGCCTCCAGGGTGGTGACGCCGCCTTCCTTGGCGCCGCGGGGACCCTGGTTGGTCTCCTTCGAGTGCTTCTTGATCATGTTCACGCCGGCGACGATCACGCGATCCTCGGTCGGCAGCGCGGCGATGACCCGGCCCTTGGCGCCCTTGTCCTTGCCCGCGATGACCTGAACCAGGTCACCCTTCTTCACGTGCAGCTTCCCCATTTAGAGCACCTCCGGCGCCAGCGAGATGATGCGCATGAACTTCTTGTCACGCAGCTCGCGGCCGACCGGGCCGAAAATACGCGTGCCCCGGGGGTCGCCGCTGTCCTTGATGATGACCGCGGCGTTCTCGTCGAACTTGATGTACGACCCGTCCTGACGGCGGCGCTCCTTGACGGTGCGGACGATGACGGCCTTGACGACGTCACCCTTCTTCACACCGCCGCCGGGGATCGCGTCCTTGACGGTGGCGACGATGATGTCGCCGATCCCGGCGTAGCGACGCCCAGAGCCACCGAGAACGCGGATGCAGAGGATCTCCTTGGCACCCGTGTTGTCGGCGACCTTGAGTCGCGACTCCTGCTGAATCACAGCTGAACTCCTGATGTGTCGTGCCGGTTCTCAGGGCGGGCCCTGAGCCTGGCCGAACCTACATGTCTTGTCCCTCGGCGCCAGACGAACCGCCGCCGCGGGCGAACCTCCCGTATACGAGAGGCTCCTTGGACACCGTCATGGGGGCCGGGCCGAAGCACGGCCCCCACGAGGCGCGATCGCGTTATATTACTTGGCCCGCTCGAGGATCTCGACCACACGCCAGCGCTTGGTCGCCGACAGCGGACGGGTCTCCATGAGGAGGACACGGTCGCCGACGCCGGCGGTGTTCTCCTCGTCGTGGGCCTTGTACTTGGTCGTACGGCGGATGACCTTGCCGTACAGCGGGTGCTTCACGCGGTCCTCGACGGCGACGACGACGGTCTTGTCCATCTTGTCGCTGACGACCAGGCCCTCACGGGTCTTGCGGTAGTTCCGCGCGGTCTTCTCGGTGGTCTCGACGTTCTCAGTTGTTTCAGCCATCGCTCGGCTCCTTCTCGACCGTGACGATTCCAAGCTCGCGCTCGCGCATCACGGTGTAGATACGGGCGATCTCGCGGCGGACGGCGCGCAGCCGCCCGTGGCTCTCCAACTGACCGGTCGCAGCCTGGAAGCGGAGGTTGAACAGCTCCTCCTTCGCCTCCTTGAGCTTCTGGACGAGCACCTCCCCGTCCTCCACGCGCAGCTCACCGGCGGTCAGGCCCTTAGCCATCACGCCTCACCCACTTCACGCTTGACGAACCGGCACTTCATGGGCAGCTTGTGCATCGCGCGGCGCATCGCCTCACGGGCGATGGGCTCGGCGACACCCGACAGCTCGAACATGACGCGACCGGGCTTGACGTTGGCGATCCACCACTCGGGCGAACCCTTACCGGAACCCATTCGCGTTTCCGCGGGCTTCTTGGTGAGGGGACGGTCGGGGTAGATGTTGATCCACACCTTGCCGCCACGGCGGATGTGCCGGGTCATGGCGATACGAGCCGACTCGATCTGGCGGTTGGTCACGTAGGAGTGCTCAAGCGCCTGAATGCCGAACTCGCCGAACACGACCCGGGTGCCGCCCTTGGCGGCGCCGCTGCGGTCAGGCCGGTGCTGCTTGCGGTGCTTGACCCTGCGCGGGATCAGCATGGTCAGCTCCCTTCAGCACCCGGCTGCTCCGCCGGGCCGGTCTCGGGGGCGGCCTGGGCGGCCGCCTCATTGCGGGGGGCGCGGTCGCCACGACCGGCACCGGCGCCACGGCGCGGACGGTCGCCGCCGCCACGACGGGGACGCTCGGCGCCGCCGCCACGACGGTCGTTGTCACGACGCTGTCCACCGGCGCGGGCGCCGGCAGCGGCGGCCTCACGCTCGGCGCGGCTGGTCGGGGCCTCGCCCTTGTAGATCCAGACCTTCACGCCGATGCGGCCGAAGGTCGTCTTGGCCTCGTAGAAGCCGTAGTCGATGTCGGCGCGGAGCGTGTGCAGGGGCACGCGGCCCTCGCGGTAGAACTCCGAGCGCGACATCTCCGCGCCGCCCAGACGACCCGAGCACGCGACCCGGATGCCCTTGGCGCCGCTCTTCATCGCCGACTGCATCGCCTTGCGCATGGCGCGGCGGAACGAGACACGGCTGGAGAGCTGCTCGGCCACGCCCTGCGCGACGAGCTGCGCGTCGATCTCGGGGTTCTTGACCTCGAGGATGTTGAGCTGAACCTGCTTCTTGGTCAGCTTCTCCAGGTCGCCGCGGATGCGGTCGGCCTCCGCACCACGACGGCCGATGACGATGCCCGGCCGGGCGGTGTGGATGTCGACCTGGACGCGGTCGGTCGTGCGCTCGATCTCGACCTTGGAAATGCCGGCCCGCTCCATGCCCTTCTGCAGCATGCGGCGGATCGCCACGTCCTCGGCGACGTACGACTTGTAGAGCTTGTCGGCGTACCACCGGCTCTTGAAGTCGGTCGTGATGCCGAGGCGGAACCCGTGCGGGTTAACCTTCTGACCCACTAGCGGGCCCTCCCCTTCGGCTCGCGGGACTCCACGATCACGGTGATGTGGCTGGTCCGCTTGTTGATCCGATAGGCGCGACCCTGGGCGCGGGGGCGGAACCGCTTGAGCGTCGGGCCCTCGTCGACCCACGCGCGGCTCACGACCAGCGTCTCGCGGTCGAGCTTGAAGTTGTGCTCCGCGTTCGCGATCGCGGACGAGAGGACCTTGTAAACGGTCTCGCTCGCCGCCTGCGGCGCGAACTGCAGCACGGCCTGCGCCTCCGAAGCGCCCAGGCCGCGAATGAGGTCCACCACGCGGCGGGCCTTCCGGGGCGTGTGGCGCGCGTACCGCGCCTGTGCCCTGGCTTCCATCGCTGTCTCCTATTGCTTTTCGAAGGACGCTTACCGCCGGCTGCGGCGGTCTTCCTTGACGTGGCTGCGGAAGGTCCGCGTGGGCGCGAACTCGCCGAGCTTGTGGCCGATCATCGACTCGGTGACGAACACCGGGACGTGCTTGCGGCCGTCGTGGACGGCGATCGTGTGACCGAGCATGTCGGGCACGATCATGGAGCGCCGCGACCACGTCTTGATGACGTTCTTGGTGCCCTTCTCGTTCTGGGCGTCCACCTTCTTCTGAAGGTGGTCGTCCACGAAGGGACCCTTCTTAAGGCTACGTGGCATTTCGGCTGCTCCTACCGCTTCTTCCTCTTGCTCCGACGCCGGATGATCAGGCGGTCGCTGGCCTTGTTGGCCTGGCGGGTGCGGCCCTCGGGCTTGCCCTTCGGGTTCACCGGGTGGCGACCACCGGAGGTCTTGCCCTCACCACCGCCGTGCGGGTGGTCGACCGGGTTCATGGCGACACCACGGACGGTCGGGCGCTTGCCCTTCCACCGCATACGGCCGGCCTTACCCCAGTTGATGTTGGCCTGCTCGGCGTTGCCGACCTGGCCGATCGACGCCCGGCAGCGGATGTCGACCTGGCGCATCTCGCCGGACGGCATACGCAGCGTGGCGTACATGCCCTCCTTGGCGAGGAGCTGGATCTGCGCGCCGGCGCTGCGGCCGAGCTTGGCGCCACCACCCGGACGGAGCTCCACCGCGTGGATGAAGGTACCGGTCGGGATGTTGCGGAGCGGCAGGCAGTTGCCCGGCTTGATGTCGGCGCCGGGGCCGTTCTCGATGCGGTCCCCCTGCTTGACGCCGGTCGGCGCGAGGATGTAGCGCTTCTCGCCGTCGGCGTAGTGCAGCAGGGCGATGCGGGAGGTGCGGTTCGGGTCGTACTCGATGTGAGCGACCTTGGCCGGGATCCCGTCCTTGTCGTGGCGTCGGAAGTCGATGATCCGGTACGCCCGCTTGTGGCCGCCACCCTGGTGCCGGGCGGTGACCCGCCCGTGGACGTTACGGCCGCCCTTGCTGTGCAGGGGGGCAAGCAGCGACTTCTCGGGCGTGCTGCGCGTGATCTCGGAGAAGTCCGAGACGCTCGCGCCGCGGCGACCGGGGGTCGTCGGCTTGTATTTACGGATGCCCATCTTTTTCGTTCATCCCTGTCTAATTGCCGCGCCTCCGGCGCGGCGGGTTTGGCCGCTTTCAGCGGGTGTCTTCCCTCGTCGCTTCGGGTCGCTTCGCTCCCCTGCGCTCCTCAGTCCAGACACCCGCGCGGCCAAACAACCACCTACACGTCTGGCCTTACCGCAACCATCGCGGTGAAGCCCTTATCAGCCGATCTGGCCGAAGATGTCGATGCGCTCGCCCTCGGCAAGGCTGACGATCGCTCGCTTGGTACCCGGGCGCTCGCCGTAGCCGAACTTGGTGCGCTTGCGCTTGCCCTGGCGGTTGATGGTGTTGACGCCGGTGACCTTCACACCGAAGATCTGCTCGATGGCGATCTTCACCTGCGTCTTGTTCACACCCTGCTTGACCAGGAACGTGTACTTGTTGTGCTCGTCGATCAGGCCGTAGCTCTTCTCAGAGACGATCGGCTTGATGATGATGTCGCGCGGGTCGGTGATCTTGTCCATCAGGCGTCTTCCTTCCCGCTCTTCTCCAGGCGGGCCACGACGTCGTCGTAGGCCTCCTTGGTGAAGACGACGGCGTCGCTGCACAGCACGTCGTACGTGTTGAGCTGGCCGGCGTCCAGGAGGTGGACCTCCGGGGCGTTGCGCAGGCTCAGCCAGGTGAGCTCGTCGTGCTCGGTGACGACCACGAGCACGCTGCGCGAGCCGGTGATCTTACGGAGCGCCTCGAGGGCGGTCTTGGTCTTGGGCGTGTCGCCGGTGACCAGCGAGCTGACGACGTGCACGAGGTTGCCGCCGGCCCGGTCCGACAGGGCCTGGCGCAGGGCCGCGACCTTCATCTTCTTGGGCGTGCGCTGCACGTAGGAGCGCGGCTGCGGACCGTGGACGGTGCCACCGCCGGTGAACTGCGGCGCGCGGGTCGAACCCTGACGGGCCCGGCCGGTGCCCTTCTGGCGGTACGGCTTCTTGCCACCGCCGGACACGTCGCCGCGGGTCTTGGTGGCGTGGGTGCCCTGGCGGCGAGCCGCGAGCTGGGCCACGACGACCTGGTGGATCAGCGGCACGTTGACCTTGGCGCCGAAGATGCTCTCGGGCAGGTCGACGGTGTCGCCGGTCTTGGCGCCGCTCGCGTCGAGGACGTCAATGGTGCTCACTTGGCAGCCCCCTTCTTGGCAGCGGTGCGGATGAGGACCAGGCTGCCGTTGGCGCCGGGGATCGCACCCTTGATCAGGATGAGGCCCTTCTCGGCGTCGACGGCGTGCACCTTCAGGCTCTGGATGGTGGTGCGGACGTTGCCCATCCGACCGGCCATGCGCAGGCCCTTGAAGACGCGGCCCGGGGTGGCGCAGCCACCGATGGAGCCGGGCGAGCGGTGCTTGCGCTGGGTACCGTGCGAGGCGCCCAGGCCCTTGAAGCCGTGACGCTTCATGACACCCGCGAAGCCCTTGCCCTTGCTCTTGCCGGTGACGTCCACGAACTGGCCGGCCTCGAAGGTGCCGGCGGTGACTTCCTGGCCGAGGGTGTACTCGGAGGCGTCGTCGGTGCGGACCTCGACGAAGTAACGGCGCGGGGTGATGTCGTGCTTGCGCAGGTAGTCGCCCAGCGGCTTGTTCACCTTGCGCGGGTCGATCTGACCGAAGCCGAGCTGGATGGCGGAGTAGCCGTCACGCTCGGGAGTGCGGACCCGGGTCACCACGCACGGACCGGCCTCCACGACGGTGACCGGGACGATCCGGTTGCCGTCGTCGAAGACCTGGGTCATGCCGAGCTTCTTGCCCAGGACGCCCTTGATCTGGTTAGCCATGTCAGTGCGTTCCCTCAGAGCTTGATCGAGATGTCGACGCCGGCAGGCAGGTCGAGACGCATGAGCGAGTCGACGGTCTTGGGCGTCGGGTCGATGATGTCAATCAGCCGCTTGTGCGTACGCATCTCAAAGTGCTCGCGGCTGTCCTTGTACTTGTGCGGCGAACGGATCACGCAGTACACGTTCTTCTCGGTCGGCAGGGGCACCGGGCCCGCGACCTTGGCGCCCGTACGCGTCACCGTCTCGACGATCTTCTTGGCCGAGCTGTCGATGACCTCGTGGTCATAGGCCTTGAGCCGAATGCGGATCTTCTGTCCCGCCATAATGGCCTCGGTGTCCTTCGCTGTCGTCTGAACAAGTAACGTGCGGCAGGTTGCCGCTATGTGTCCGTGATCCGGCAGTCACTTCGGAGGCCCGAAGCGGCTGCGGGATCACGGCGGGTGAAGCAAGGTGATGGCCGGGTCCTTGGGGACCCGGCCATCGGGTACTACTTGATGATCTTGGTGACGTTGCCGGCGCCGACGGTGCGGCCACCCTCGCGGATGGCGAACTTGAGGCCGTCCTCCATCGCGATGGGCTGGATGAGCTGGACGGTCATCTCGGTGTTGTCACCGGGCATGACCATCTCGGTGCCCTCGGGCAGGTTCACGACACCGGTCACGTCAGTCGTACGGAAGTAGAACTGCGGACGGTAGTTGTTGAAGAACGGCGTGTGGCGGCCGCCCTCGTCCTTGCTCAGGATGTAGACCTGGGCCTCGAACTCGGTGTGCGGGGTGGTCGTGCCCGGCTTGATGATGCACTGGCCGCGCTCGACGTCCTCGCGCTTGATGCCACGGAGGAGCAGACCGACGTTGTCACCGGCCTGGCCCTCGTCGAGGAGCTTGCGGAACATCTCGACGCCGGTGACGGTCGTCGTGGTGTGCTTCTCCTTGATGCCGATGATGTCGACGGTCTCGTTGACCTTGACGATGCCGCGCTCGATACGGCCGGTCACGACGGTGCCACGACCGGTGATCGAGAACACGTCCTCGATCGGCATCAGGAACGGCTTGTCGATCGCGCGGGTGGGCTCCGGCACGTTCTCGTCGACGGCGGTCATGAGCTCGATGATCGAGTCGCCCCACTTCTCGTCGCCCTCGAGCGCCTTGAGCGCCGAGACGCGGACGACGGGCAGGTCGTCACCGGGGAACTCCTGAGCCGAGAGCAGCTCGCGGACCTCGAGCTCGACGAGCTCCAGGATCTCCTCGTCGTCGACCATGTCGGCCTTGTTGAGGGCCACGACGATGTAGGGCACGCCGACCTGGCGGGCGAGGAGCACGTGCTCCTTCGTCTGCGGCATCGGGCCGTCGGTGGCGGCCACGACCAGGATCGCGCCGTCCATCTGCGCCGCACCCGTGATCATGTTCTTCACGTAGTCGGCGTGACCGGGGCAGTCGACGTGAGCGTAGTGACGCTGCTCGGTCTGGTACTCGACGTGCGCGATGGAGATGGTGATGCCGCGCGCCTTCTCCTCGGGAGCCTTGTCGATCTTGTCGAACGGGGTCGCCTCGTTGAGGTGCGGGTAACGGTCGTGAAGCACCTTGGTGATCGCCGCGGTCAGAGTGGTCTTGCCGTGGTCGATGTGCCCAATGGTGCCGATGTTCACGTGCGGCTTAGTCCGCTCGAACTTGGCCTTGGCCACTGCTCTGTCTCCTTAGAGATTTCTGACTTGACTTCAATCGCACGGTCCCACCGGCCCCGGACGGGGCCGGCGGCTAGCGACGGTGTTACTCGCCGCGGACCTTCGCGACGATCTCCTTGGCGATGCCCGGGGGCACCTCCGCGTAGGAGTCGAACTGCATGCTGTAGCTCGCGCGCCCCTGCGTCTTGCTACGGAGGTCGCCCACGTAGCCGAACATCTCGGAGAGCGGAACAAGGGCCTTGACGACCCGGGCGCCGGCCCGCTCGTCCATGGCCTGGATCTGCCCGCGACGACCGTTGAGGTCGCCGATGACGTCACCCATGTAGTCCTCGGGCGTGGTGACCTCAACGGCCATCATCGGCTCGAGAAGAACGGGGTCGGCCTTGCGCGCGGCCTCCTTGAAGACCATCGAGCCGGCCATCTTGAAGGCCATTTCGGACGAGTCGACCTCGTGGTAGGCGCCGTCCTGAAGGGTGACCTTGACGCCCACCATCGGGTAGCCGGCCAGGACGCCGAACTCGGCGGCCTGCTGGGCGCCCGCGTCGACCGACGGGATGTACTCCCGCGGGATGCGGCCACCGGTGACCTTGTTCTCGAACTCGTAACCGTCGTTGCCCTCGCCCAGCGGCTCAAGGTCGATGAGGACCTTGGCGAACTGGCCGGAACCACCGGTCTGCTTCTTGTGCGTGTAGTCGATCTTCTCCACCTTGCGGCGGATCGTCTCACGGTACGCGACCTGGGGACGACCGACGTTCGCCTCGACCTTGAACTCGCGGCGCATGCGGTCGACCAGGATCTCCAGGTGAAGCTCGCCCATGCCGTGGATGACGGTCTGGCCGGTCTCCTCGTCGCGGCGGACCTGGAAGGACGGGTCCTCCTCCGCCAGACGCTGGATCGCGGTGCCGAGCTTCTCCTGGTCGCCCTTGGTCTTCGGCTCGATCGCGACGCTGATGACCGGCGCCGGGAACGTCATCGACTCGAGGACGACCTGGTTCTGGATGTCGGACAGGGTGTCACCGGTGGTGGTGTCCTTCAGGCCCATCACGGCGACGATCTGACCAGCGATGGCGGAGGGCCGCTCTTCACGCTTGTTGGCGTGCATCTGGTAGATCTTGCCGATCCGCTCCTTCTTCCCCTTCACCGAGTTGATCACGGTGGTGCCGGACTCGAGAGTCCCGGAGTAGAGGCGGATGTAGGTGAGCTTGCCGAGGTGCGGGTCGCTCATGATCTTGAAGGCGAGCGCGGAGAACGGCTCCGAGGCGTCGGGACGACGCTCGATGACCTTCTCCTCGTCGTTGACCGCGTGACCCTTGAAGGCCGGGATGTCGGTCGGCGCCGGGAGGTAGGCGACGATCGCGTCGAGCAGGGGCTGCACGCCCTTGTTCTTGAACGCGGTGCCGCACAGGACCGGGTTGATCGAGCTCGACAGCGTGGCGCGGCGGATGGCCGCGACCAGCTGCTCCTCGGAGGGCTCGACACCCTCGAGGAAGAGCTCCATCAGCTCGTCGTCGTTCTCGGCCACGGTCTCGACCAGGCGGTCGCGCCACTCACGGGCGGTCTCGGCGTGGTCGGCGGGGATGTCGACGGTGTCGTACATCTCGCCCTTGGCCGCCTCGGCGCTCCAGATCAGGCCCTTCATCTTCACCAGGTCGATGACGCCCTTGAAGTCGGCCTCGACGCCCCAGGGAAGCTGGATGACCGCGGGGGTCGCGCCCAGCCGGCTGATCATCATGTCGACGCACCGGTGGAACTCCGCGCCGACCCGGTCCATCTTGTTGACGAAGCAGATGCGGGGAACGTCGTAGCGGTCGGCCTGCCGCCAGACCGTCTCCGACTGCGGCTCCACCCCGGCGACACCGTCGAACACCGCGACGGCACCGTCGAGCACGCGGAGCGAGCGCTCCACCTCGATGGTGAAGTCGACGTGGCCCGGCGTGTCGATGATGTTGATGGTGTGGCCGAGCCACTCACAGGTCGTCGCGGCAGACGTGATCGTGATGCCGCGCTCCTGCTCCTGCTCCATCCAGTCCATCGTGGCAGCGCCCTCGTGGACTTCACCGATCTTGTAGTTGATACCGGTGTAGAACAGGATGCGCTCGGTCGTGGTGGTCTTGCCCGCGTCGATGTGGGCCATGATCCCGATGTTGCGGACCTTGGCCAGGTCAAGCGTGGTCGCCACTGCTCTCGCGTCCTCGTCGTCTCGTCGAAATTCCGCCGACTACCAGCGGTAGTGGGCGAAGGCCTTGTTGGACTCGGCCATCTTGTGGGTGTCCTCGCGCTTCTTCACGCTCGCCCCGAGGCCATTGCTGGCGTCGAGGAGCTCGTTCATGAGGCGCTCGGTCATGGTCTTCTCGCGGCGTGCACGCGAGTACTGCACCAGCCAGCGGAGGGCCAGCGTGGTGCTGCGCGCGGCGCGGACCTCGACCGGGACCTGGTAGGTCGCGCCACCGACACGGCGGCTGCGGACCTCGAGGGTCGGCTTCACGTTGTCCAGGGCGCGCTTCAGCGTGACGACCGGGTCGTTGCCGGTCTTGTCCTTGCAGCCCTCGAGGGCGCCGTACACGATCGACTGGGCGATCGAGCGCTTGCCGTCGAGGAGCACCTTGTTGATCAGGGCGGTGACCAGCGGCGAGTTGTACACCGGGTCGGCCATGAGCTGGCGGCGGCCAGGAGAACCCTTGCGAGGCATTACTTCTTCTCCTTCTTGGCGCCGTAGCGGGAACGAGCCTGCTTGCGGTTGCGGACGCCCTGGGTGTCGAGCGAGCCGCGGATGATCTTGTAGCGAACGCCGGGGAGGTCCTTCACACGACCGCCACGAACGAGCACGATGCTGTGCTCCTGGAGGTTGTGGCCGACGCCGGGGATGTATGCGGTGACCTCGATGCCGTTGGTCAGGCGAACACGCGCGACCTTACGAAGCGCCGAGTTCGGCTTCTTCGGGGTGGTGGTGTAGACGCGGGTGCAGACACCGCGCCGCTGAGGGCTGCCCTTGAGCGCAGGAGTCTTGGTCTTGGAGACCTTGTCCTGCCGGCCCTTTCGGACCAACTGCTGAATCGTGGGCACTACGACAACTCCGTTTCGTGCCTTGGCCGGTGAATCGTGAACATGCTTATTCGCAGGTACTGCCGGTGTCATGACCTGCTGGTTTTCCCTCTCCGCCGACCCACGCGGTCGGGCGTGTCGCGCACTGGTGGCGCAACACCCCGGACCTGGAAATCGGGAACCAGGGGCACACGGCGCGCTTCGCTGGCAAGCTGCGCGCACGCGTGTTGGGCCCATGAACCCATGGGCACGAAAGAGAAGACTACCCAGCCGGTAGCGACACGTCAAAACGGTCGCGAGTACGGGTCGTCGGGATTCGCACCTTGAGTCCCGCGGCCCACCTTTCAAACGCAGGCCGTGATTGAGTCCGTGTCAACTATACCGCGCGATGGCAAGTGAAAAAGCCGGAAGCCCGGCACGAGGCCGGGCTTCCGTGATGAACCTCTGGTGACTAGCGGCCGTACTGACCGAAGTCGTACTCCTCCAGCGGGACGGCCTCGCCGCTGCCCGAACCGAAGGTGTAGTCGGCCGCGGAGCCGTCGTAGCCGCCGACCGTGTACATCGCGGCCTTGGCCTCCTCGGTCGGCTCGACCCGGATGTTGCGGTACTGGGGCATGCCCGTACCGGCCGGGATGAGCTTACCGATGATGACGTTCTCCTTGAGGCCGAGCAGGCTGTCCGACTTGGCGTGGATCGCCGCGTCGGTGAGCACCCGGGTCGTCTCCTGGAAGGACGCCGCCGACAGCCACGACTCGGTGGCGAGCGAGGCCTTGGTGATGCCCATCAGGACCGGACGGCCGGAGGCCGGCTGCCCGCCCTCGGCGACGCACTCACGGTTGATGCGCTCGAACCTCGGACGCTCGACCAGCTCACCGGGCAGCATCTCGGTGTCGCCCGACTCCAGCACGTTCACGCGCTTGAGCATCTGCCGGACGATGACCTCGATGTGCTTGTCGTGGATCGACACACCCTGCGAGCGGTAGACCTGCTGGACCTCTTCGACGAGGTGCAGCTGGACCTGGCGCGGGCCGAGGATGCGCAGCACCTCGTTGGGGTTGCGGGCACCGGCGATGAGCTGGTGGCCCACCTCGATGTGCTGCCCCTCGGAGACCTGCAGCCGCGACCGCATCGAGACCGGGTAGGCGATCTCGTCGCTGCCGTCGTCGGGGGTGATGACGATCTTGCGGGTCTTGTCGGTCTCGTCGATCCGGACCCGGCCGGTGACCTCGGAGATCGGGGCCACACCCTTGGGGATGCGGGCCTCGAAGAGCTCCTGGACACGCGGCAGACCGTGGGTGATGTCGGCGCCCGCCACACCACCGGTGTGGAAGGTCCGCATCGTCAGCTGGGTGCCGGGCTCACCAATCGACTGGGCGGCGATGATGCCGACCGCCTCGCCGACGTCGACGAGCTTGCCGGTGGCCAGCGACCGGCCGTAGCAGGTGGCGCAGACACCGATCTTGGCCTCGCACACCAGCGTGCTGCGGGTGCGGACCGTCTCGATGCCGGCCTCGACCAGCGCGGTGACCGTGATGTCGTTGATGTCGGTGCCGACCGCGGCGATGAGCTTGCCGTCGACCTCGACGTCCTCGGCCAGGATCCGGCCGTGCACGTTGGACTCGGCGTTCTCCGCCTTGACCAGGTTGCCCGAGGCGTCGCGCTCACCGACGTGCAGCGGGACCGCGCGGTCGGTGCCGCAGTCGATCTCGCGCACGATGACGTCCTGCGCGACGTCCACCAGACGACGGGTCAGGTAACCCGAGTCGGCGGTACGCAGCGCGGTGTCGGCCAGACCCTTCCGCTGACCGTGGGTGGAGATGAAGTACTCCAGCACCGACAGGCCCTCGCGGAAGGAGGACTTGATCGGACGCGGGATCGTCTCACCCTTGGTGTTGGACACCAGGCCGCGGATGCCGGCGATCTGACGGACCTGCATGAGGTTTCCTCGGGCGCCCGACTGGACCATCATCCAGATGGGGTTGGTCTTCCCGAAGGCGTCCTGCATGTCCTGGGTCACGTCGCTCGTGGCCTTGGTCCAGATCTCGATGAGCTCCTGACGGCGCTCCTCGTCGGTGATCAGACCGCGGTCGTACTCGCGCTGGACCTTGTCGGCCTGCTTCTCGTACGACTCCATGATCGTGCCCTTGTTCGGGGGCGCGATGACGTCGTCGATCGAGATGGTCACACCGGCGCGGGTGGCCCAGTAGAAGCCGGCGTCCTTGAGCGCGTCGAGCGCGTTGGCGACCTCGACCTTGGGGTAGGTCTCGGCCAGCTCGTTCACGATCGCGGACAGCTGCTTCTTGCCGACCTGGTAGTTCACGAACGGGTAGTTCGCGGGCAGCGTGTTGTTGAACAGGCAGCGGCCGAGCGTGGTCTCCAGGCGCAGCGGGTCGCCGGCCTCCCAGCCCTCGGGCGCCTCCCAGCCGCGCGGCGGGGCGACGTCCTTGAGCCGGACCTGGATCTTCGCCTGCAGGTCGAGCTCGTGACGGTCGAAGGCCATGAGGGCCTCGGAGACCGACGCGAACACCCGGCCCTCACCCTCGGCGTCTTCGGCCTGGGTGGTGAGCGAGTAGAGGCCGATGACCATGTCCTGGGTGGGCATCGTCACGGGCTTGCCGTCGGCGGGCTTCAGGATGTTGTTGGTCGACAACATCAGGATGCGCGCCTCGGCCTGGGCCTCGGCCGACAGCGGCAGGTGCACGGCCATCTGGTCGCCGTCGAAGTCGGCGTTGAACGCCGTGCAGACGAGCGGGTGGATCTGGATGGCCTTGCCCTCGACCAGCTGCGGCTCGAAGGCCTGGATGCCCAGGCGGTGCAGCGTCGGAGCACGGTTCAGCAGCACGGGGTGCTCGGTGATGACCTCTTCGAGCACGTCCCACACGACCGGGCGGGCCCGCTCGACCATGCGCTTGGCGCTCTTGATGTTCTGCGCGTGGTTCAGGTCGACCAGGCGCTTCATCACGAACGGCTTGAACAGCTCCAGCGCCATCTGCTTGGGCAGACCGCACTGGTGCAGCTTCAGCTGCGGGCCGACGACGATGACCGAACGGCCGGAGTAGTCGACTCGCTTGCCCAGCAGGTTCTGGCGGAACCGGCCCTGCTTGCCCTTCAGCATGTCGCTGAGGGACTTCAGCGGGCGGTTGCCGGGGCCCGTGACCGGGCGGCCGCGGCGGCCGTTGTCGAACAGCGCGTCGACGGCCTCCTGGAGCATGCGCTTCTCGTTGTTGACGATGATCTCGGGGGCGCCGAGGTCGAGAAGCCGCTTGAGGCGGTTGTTCCGGTTGATCACTCGCCGGTAGAGGTCGTTCAGGTCGGAGGTGGCGAAGCGGCCACCGTCGAGCTGGACCATCGGCCGCAGGTCCGGCGGGATGACCGGGATGCAGTCGAGCACCATGCCCGCGGGCGAGTTGCGGGTGTTCAGGAACGCCGCCACGACCTTGAGCCGCTTGAGGGCGCGGGCCTTCTTCTGGCCCTTGCCGCTGCGGATCGTCTCGCGGAGGTTCTCCGCCTCCTGGTCGAGGTCGAAGCTCTGCAGCCGCTCCTGGATCGCCTGCGCGCCCATGCCGCCGCGGAAGTAGCGGCCGAACCGGTCGCGCATCTCGCGGTAGAGCAGCTCGTCACCCTCGAGGTCCTGGACCTTGAGGTTCTTGAAGCGGCTCCAGACCTCCTCGAGCCGGTCGAGCTCACGCTGCGCCCGGTCGCGGAGCTGACGCATCTCGCGGTCGGCGCCCTCACGCACCTTGCGGCGCTGGTCGCCCTTGGCCCCGGCGGCCTCCAGCTCGGCCAGGTCGGCTTCGAGCTTCTTCTGCCGGGCCTCGATGTCGGCGTCACGGCGCTGCTCGACGTGCTGACGCTCGACCGAGATCTTGGCCTCGAGCGAGGACAGGTCGCGGTCGCGCATCTCGGTGTCGACATGCGTGATCATGTACGCCGCGAAGTAGATGACCTTCTCCAGGTCCTTCGGGGCGAGGTCGAGCAGGTAGCCCAGACGCGAGGGAACACCCTTGAAGTACCAGATGTGGGTGACCGGGGCGGCCAGCTCGATGTGGCCCATCCGCTCACGACGCACCTTGGCACGGGTCACCTCGACGCCGCAGCGCTCACAGATGATGCCCTTGAAGCGCACGCGCTTGTACTTGCCGCAGTAGCACTCCCAGTCCCGGGTCGGACCGAAGATCTTCTCGCAGAAGAGTCCGTCCTTCTCGGGCTTGAGGGTCCGGTAGTTGATCGTCTCCGGCTTCTTGACCTCGCCGTGAGACCACTGGCGGATGTCGTCGGCGGTGGCCAGGCCGATCCGGAGCTCGTCGAAGAAGTTGACGTCCAGCATGTACTAAATTCCCCCTCAGACTTCTTCCACGCTGCTCGGCTCACGCCGGGACAGATCGATACCGAGCTCCTCCGCCGCGCGGAAGACGTCCTCGTCGGTGTCGCGCATCTCGATGGACATGCCGTCGCTGGAGAGCACCTCGACGTTCAGGCACAGCGACTGCATTTCCTTGATGAGGACCTTGAAGGACTCGGGGATGCCGGGCTCGGGGATGTTCTCGCCCTTGACGATGGCCTCGTAGACCTTCACACGGCCGAGGACGTCGTCCGACTTGATCGTGAGGAGCTCCTGCAGCGCGTAGGCGGCGCCGTAGGCCTCCAGGGCCCACACTTCCATCTCGCCGAAGCGCTGGCCGCCGAACTGCGCCTTACCGCCCAGCGGCTGCTGGGTGATCATCGAGTAAGGACCGGTCGAACGGGCGTGGATCTTGTCGTCGACCAGGTGCAGCAGCTTGAGGATGTAGATGTAGCCGACCGAGATCGGGTGCGGGAACGGCTCGCCGGAGCGGCCGTCGAAGAGCCGGGCCTTGCCGTTCTCCTGGACCATCCGGGAACCGTCGCGGTTCTTCAGGGTGCTGTTGAGGAGGCCGACGATCTCCTCCTCGTGGGCGCCGTCGAACACCGGCGTCGCGACCTTGGTCCAGGGCTTGACCTCGCCCATCTCCTTCTCGCGCAGCCGCTCGGCCCACGCCTCCTCGATGCCGGAGACGTCCCAGCCTCTGGCGGCGATCCACCCGAGGTGTGTCTCCAGCACCTGGCCGACGTTCATTCGGCCGGGCACGCCCAGCGGGTTGAGCACGATGTCGACCGGGGTGCCGTCTTCCAGGAACGGCATGTCCTCGACCGGAAGGATCTTGGAGATGACGCCCTTGTTGCCGTGGCGGCCGGCCAGCTTGTCGCCGTCGGTGATCTTACGCTTCTGGGCCACGTAGACGCGGACCAGCTCGTTGACGCCGGGAGGAAGCTCGTCGCCCTCCTCGCGGCTGAACACGCGGACGCCGATGACCTTGCCCGACTCGCCGTGGGGCACCTTCAGCGAGGTGTCGCGCACCTCGCGCGCCTTCTCACCGAAGATCGCGCGGAGCAGGCGCTCCTCGGGGGTCAGCTCGGTCTCACCCTTGGGGGTGACCTTTCCGACGAGGATGTCACCCGTGACCACTTCGGCGCCGATCCGGATGATGCCCCGCTCGTCGAGGTCGGCCAGGACCTCCTCGGAGACGTTCGGGATGTCCCGAGTGATCTCCTCCGGGCCGAGCTTGGTGTCGCGGGCGTCGACCTCGTGCTCCTCGATGTGGATCGAGGACAGGACGTCGTCCTGCACGAGGCGCTGCGACAGGATGATCGCGTCCTCGTAGTTGTGGCCCTCCCACGGCATGAACGCCACGAGCAGGTTCTTGCCGAGCGCCATCTCACCGGTGTCGGTGCAGGGGCCGTCGGCGATGACCTGACCCGACTCCACCCGGTCGCCCTCGGCGACGATGGGCTTCTGGTTGAAGCAGGTGCCCTGGTTGGACCGCTTGAACTTGGCGACGCGGTAGGTGGTGCGGGTGCCGTCGTCGTTCATCACGGTGACGTAGTCGGCGGAGACCTCCTCGACGACACCGGCCTTCTCGGCGCTGATGACGTCGCCGGCGTCGGTCGCCGCACGGTATTCCATGCCGGTGCCGACCAGCGGAGCCTCGCTCTTCAGCAGGGGCACCGACTGGCGCTGCATGTTCGAACCCATGAGCGCGCGGTTGGCGTCGTCGTGCTCAAGGAAGGGGATCATGGCGGTCGCGACCGACACCATCTGGCGCGGCGAGACGTCCATGTAGTCGACCTCGGACGGGTGCACGGCCTCGAACTCGCCGCCCTTGCGGCGGGCGAGCACGCGGTCTTCGGCGAAGCTGCCGTCGGTGTTCAGGCGCGTGTTGGCCTGGGCCACGACGTGGCGGTCCTCGACGTCGGCCGTCAGGTAGTCGACCTGGTCGCTGACCTTGCCGTCGACGACCTTGCGGTAGGGCGTCTCGACGAACCCGAAGGAGTTGATCCGGCCGAACGACGCGAGCGAGCCGATCAGGCCGATGTTCGGGCCTTCCGGCGTCTCGATCGGGCACATGCGGCCGTAGTGGGACGGGTGCACGTCACGGACCTCGAAGCCGGCCCGCTCACGCGACAGACCACCGGGACCCAGCGCCGACAGACGGCGCTTGTGGGTCAGGCCCGCGAGGGGGTTGGTCTGGTCCATGAACTGCGACAGCTGCGAGGTGCCGAAGAACTCCTTGATCGACGCCACGACCGGGCGGATGTTGATCAGGGTCTGCGGCGTGATCGCCTCGACGTCCTGGGTCGTCATGCGCTCGCGCACGACGCGCTCCATGCGGGCCAGGCCCAGGCGGACCTGGTTCTGGATCAGTTCGCCGACGGTGCGCAGGCGGCGGTTGCCGAAGTGGTCGATGTCGTCGATCTCGACGATGACCTGACCGTTGTCGCCCATCGACTCCTCGCCGGCGTGGAGCCGGACGATGTACTCGATGGCGGCGACGATGTCGTCTTCGGTGAGGGTGCCCTGCGTGATCTCGGAATCGCAGCCGAGCTTCTTATTGATCTTGTAACGGCCGACCTTCGCGAGGTCGTACCGCTTGGGGTTGAAGTAGAGGTTCTCGAGCAGCGCCTGCGCGGACTCCTTGGTCGGGGGCTCGCCCGGACGCAGCTTGCGGTAGATGTCGAGCAGCGCGTCGTCCTGGCCGGAGGTGTGGTCCTTCTCCAGGGTGGCGCGCATCGACTCGTACTGGCCGAAGCGCTCCAGGATCTGGTCGGTCGTCCAGCCGAGCGCCTTGAGCAGGACCGTGACGGCCTGCTTGCGCTTGCGGTCGATGCGGACGCCGACGCTGTCGCGCTTGTCGATCTCGAACTCGAGCCAGGCACCCCGCGACGGGATGACCTTGGCGCCGTAGAGGTCCTTGTCGGACGTCTTGTCGACGGTGCGCTCGAAGTAGACACCGGGCGAACGGACGAGCTGGGACACCACGACACGCTCGGTGCCGTTGATGATGAAGGTGCCCTTCGAGGTCATGAGCGGGAAGTCGCCCATGAACACGGTCTGGCTCTTGATCTCACCGGTGGTGTTGTTGATGAACTCCGCCGTGACGAACATCGGGGCGGAGTAGGTCATGTCCTTGTCCTTGCACTCGTCGACCGAGTACTTGGGCGGCTCGAACCGGTGATCCCGGAACGAGAGGGACATGGTGCCGGAGAAGTCCTCGATGGGACTGATCTCCTCGAAGATCTCCTCGAGACCCGACTGGGCCGGCACATCGCGGCGGCCCGCCTGGCGGGCCGCCTCGACCCGGGCCTTCCACTTCTCGTTGCCGAGCAACCAGTCGAAGGACTCGGTCTGCAGAGCTAGTAGATCAGGAACTTCCAGAGGCTCCTGGATACGTGCGAACGACACGGTGCGGGGACCGGCGGGTACGGCGGAGGCGTTGCGCGAGGCTGCCAACAGATGTCCTTCCGAGGGCTCGCGGACTGACTACACGCACGCCAGACGACCAAGGAAAGCGAGGTTACTCAGAGAAACGGTCGTCAAAGGGCAGCGCAAAGGGGCAGTGTAGCCGATGGGCATACACCTGTCCACTCCGCTCTCGCTCTGCGCTCCACGTTGCTGGCAGCATCACCCGTCTGGGCTCAAACGTCAAGCCCGAGAGACGACATTTCGGCTAACCAATGGCCAGCACGCTGGGTTTTTCCCTTCCGTGAGACGACCGCCGGTTGCGAAGCCCTATCGACAACCCGCCGAGCCCAGTCGATACCCTGGACCCGAGTCCGCTAACGCTCTGTCACACGGAAGGCCCAACGATGACCGTTGATCGACCTTCCAACGCCCTGGACATTCCCTGGGCCCGCGAAACCAAAACACAAACGTGACTAACAATTGGGTCTCGCGGCTCAGCGGATGGGCGTGTTGCCGATCAACGTCGAGAGCCCGGACACCAGCCAGCGACCGTCCGTAACCACCATGACCAGGCGTGCCCTGTTCTGCACGACCTCCGCCGGCCCCTCTGTCCGGCTTGTGGTGGTGTTCAGGAAAACCAGCACTTTGACCCGTTCGGGGCTGGCCTCCTCGACCGCCACGGCGGCCACCGTCGCCTGCTGGACCTTGCGCTCCCGGCGCACCTGCGGGACGAACGTGCCCGCCAGGTTGGCGTAGTGCTCGGCCAGCGGTCCGGTGGCGTGACCACGGGCCCGCGCGAGATCGGCCTCGATCGTGCGGTGATCATAGGAGAGCATGTCGGCGGCGTACGCCCGGGCCGCCTGCCGCGCCTCCGCGGCGGCCGCCGCGGTGTCCTGGACTCGTTTCAGGTCCAGGTAGAGCCGCCCGAGCGCGCCCAGCGCCAGCACGGCCAGCACGACGAGCAGGGAGGTCAGCCGCAGCGCGCGCTGGACGACGGCCATCACGACACCAACTCCGCGTTCGCGACCAGCCAGCGGCCGTTCTCCTTGGCCAGGTCCATGCGCCAGCGGTAGAAGCGGTCTTCGAGCCGGTCGTCCTTCCGTCCGGTGAAGTCGACCAGGACGTCGGCGACCACGAGCACCTGCGCGCGGGTCCCCTCGGCGTTCATGGACGCCAGCCCGGCGCCCCGGAGCACCCCCGTCTGGAGGACCTTGTCCTTCATCACCGCCTCGCGGGCGGCCACCTGGTCGCGCTCGTAGCGGGCCCGGGTCTCCCCCGTCGACGTCGACACCACGCCCCGGAAGGCGGTGTCGAAGGTGCGGTGGTCGAGCGACATCAGGCTGACGGCGTGGGTGGAGGCGGCCGCGACGGCGTCGGCCTCGTCGGCCTCCCGGGCCAAGGCCGAGGCTCTCAGCGTCCACACCCACCCGGCGGCGGCGCCCAGCAGGAGGACCAGGGCCAGCAGGGCCAGGTTGAGACGGCGGGGGGCCTCACGGCGGATCCTGGCCACGGGCGGATTGTACGTGGGCCGTGCCGGGGCGCCGGCGGAAAGCGATCAAATCGGTCTGAGACCCGGACCGCCCCGGAAAAAGCCGGAAGCGGCCCGCCCAGGCACCTGGGGCAGACCGCTTCGCGGGGTGAAGCCACTTACTTGACGGTGACCTTGGCGCCGGCGCCCTCGAGGGCAGCCTTGGCCTTCTCCGCCTGCTCCTTGTTGACCTTGCCGTCGAAGACCGCCTTCGGAGCGCCGTCGACCAGGTCCTTGGCCTCCTTCAGGCCCAGGCTGGTGAGCGCGCGGATCTCCTTGATGACCTGGATCTTCTTGTCGCCGGCGGCCTCGAGGATGACGTCGAACTCGTCCTGCTCCTCGGCCTCTTCGGCCGGAGCGGCGCCGCCGGGGCCGGCGACGGCCACGGCCGCGACCGGGGCGGCGGCCTTGACGTCGAAGGTCTCCTCGAACAGCTTCACGAAGTCGGACAGCTCAAGGAGGGTCATCTCCTTGAAAGCGTCGAGCAGCTCGTCGGTGCTGAGCTTCGCCATGATGGTTCCTCCATAAGGATCGTGCTGAATAACGTGAAAAGGGACCGCGGTTTGCGTTTCCCCCCGCTCGCGCGGACCTGCTTACTCTCCGGACTCCTCGCGCTTGGCGCGCAGAGCTTCGGCCAGACGAGCCATCTGCGTGGGCAGCGCGGCGAAGGTGGCGGCAGCCGTGGACTGCTTGGCCTTCAGGGCGCCGGCCAGCTTCGCGAGGAGCACCTCACGCGACTCGAGGTCAGCGAGCTTGGAGATCTCGGCGGGCGTCATCGACTTGCCGTCGACGACACCGCCCTTGATCACCAGAAGGGGGTTGGCCTTGGCGAACTCACGCAGACCCTTGGCGGCCTCCACCACGTCGCCCTTGACGAACGCGATCGCGGTCGGGCCGTAGAGCAGGTCGTCGAGGACCGTGATCCCGGCGTTGTTCGCCGCGATCTTGGCCAGCGTGTTCTTCGCCACGGCGAACTTCGCATGCCCACCGAGAGAGACGCGCAGCTGCTTGAGCTGGGCGACGGTGAGCCCGCGGTATTCGGTCAGAACGGCGGCGCTGCTGCCGTCGAACTCAGCCTTGAGTTCGTCGACCGCGCCGGCCTTCTCCGTCTTCGCCATGGGCCTCCTTCCAGATGTCGCCGCCGGAAGGGATGAAGGCCCCAAGAAAACAGACGAGCCCCGGGCGCAGGGCGCACGGGGCTCTCAGCAAGCTCCAGAAAAGGCTTGTCAGAGGCTCTCAAGTCACACCTGCGCGGGTCGCCCACAAACGTGGGACCTTCGGTCACCGGGATAGGCACCCGGAGACGACCGGCGGTCTTTGGCAGGACTAAGAGTACGGTGTCAAGCCCGCAACACCAAATCAGCCGCCCACGGGCATGTTCTTGGGCAGCTCGCCGACCTGGTCGGCGGCCGGCGCGGCGATCTGAAGCTGCTCGTTGAACGACTTGAACAGCAGGGTGGCGGAGAAGCTGGCACCGCTCTCGGCGCCGTTGAGGCCGATCTTGCGCGGCAGCCCGTCGGCGTCGATCCAGGCGTCGAACTTCACGTTCTTCAGCGAGGCGAGCTGGCCCTTGACCCGCTCCTGGGTCTCCTTGGGCAGCAGCAGCACGGCCGCGTCGGCGGGGAAGCTGCCCGAGTAGTGGGTGGTGTCGACCCCGTTCACCGACTCGGTGCCGACGGCCTTGACGTCCTTGGACGCCGTCAGCAGCGTGACGCTCGTCTTCAGGTCGATCTGCTGGGCCTGGTCGAGGAACTGCCCGGCGGCTTCTGCGCCCCCGACCTCCTTGAGGTCGACCTTCACCCACGGCTTGTCGGTGCCGAGGAGGGTCTTGAGCATGTCCATCTTCACGTAGGCGACCTCGTCGGCCAGGATCACCCGCAACCCGCCCGGCACGGTCTGACCGCCGAAGGACACCTGGCTCAGGGTCACGTCGGAGGCGAGGGTGGGCTTCTGCTGGAACAGCATGCTGCCCTGGACGCTGCCCTTCTGGCCCTTGGGGTCGGCGAAGTCGAGCACGATGTCGGCGCTGTAGGAGTCGATCGACTCGGCCTTCTGTGCCGTCTGCTGAATGGCCTCGGCGGCGGAGAGCTTGACGTCCCCCAGCGGCTGGGCAGTCGTGGTCCCGCAACCGGCCACCGCCAGGGCGGCGACGACCCCGGCGGCCACTAAGAATCTGCGCATCTTGTCAATCCCTTCGTCGGCCCGAGCCTACGTGGGGCCGTTCTGGCGCGCGTTCCTGTCCTCAGGATTCGCACAGAAAAGACACAACCCCCGTCCGGTACCCGGACGGGGGTTGGGTAGGCCTGATCGGCCAAGCAGTGGATCAGGCGTCGATCTCGGCGGTCATCCCGCGGGTGACGTTGGGGTCGACCGGGATGCCGGGGCCCATCGACGTCGCGAAGGTGACCTTCTTGAGGTAGCGGCCCTTGGCGGCCGACGGCTTGAGACGCAGCACCTCGTCGAGGGCGGCGGCGTAGTTCTCGAGGAGCTGACGCTCGTCGAAGGACGCCTTGCCGATGATGAAGTGGAGGTTCGCGTGACGGTCCACGCGGAACTCGATCTTGCCGCCCTTGATGTCGGTGACGGCCTTGCCGACGGCCGGGGTGACGGTGCCGGTCTTCGGGTTGGGCATGAGGCCACGGGGACCGAGCACGCGGCCCAGGCGGCCGACCTTGCCCATGAGGTCGGGCGTGGCCACGACCGCGTCGAAGTCGAGGCGGCCCTTGGCGACCTCGTCGATCAGCTCGTCGGCGCCGACGATGTCGGCACCGGCGGCGCGCGCCTCCTCGGCACGGTCACCGGTCGCGAAGACCAGGACCCGGGCGGTCTTACCGGTGCCGTGCGGGAGGTTGACGGTGCCGCGGACCATCTGGTCGGCCTTGCGCGGGTCGACGCCCAGACGCAGGGCGACCTCGACGGTGGCGTCGAACTTGGTGGTCGCGGTCTTCTTCGCCAGGCGGACCCCTTCGATGGGGGCCAGCAGGGCGTCGCGGTCGACCTGAGCGGCCGCGTTCTTCCAGCTCTTGCTGCGCTTCACTGCGATCTCTCCTGAGAGGGAGTTCGTGGTGCGGGCCGCGCTCGACCCTTCCACTGTGGACAATTGCCGCGCCTTCGGCACGGCGGCTCGGTCGCTGTGATCCGGTTTCTTCCCTCGTCGCTCCGGGTCGCTGCGCTCCCCTGCGCTCCTCAGTCCAGAAACCGGCGCTCCCTCGCGGGATTACTCGGCGATCGTGATGCCCATCGAACGGGCGGTGCCGGCGATGATGCGCTCGGCCATCTCGATGTCGTTGGCGTTCAGGTCGGGCATCTTCTGCTCGGCGATGGCGCGCAGCTGCTCCTTGGAGAGCTGGCCGACCTTGGTCTTCAGCGGGTTGTTCGAGCCGCTCTTCAGACCGAGGGCCTTCTTGATCAGTTCGGGCGCCGGGGGCGTCTTGGTGACGAACTGGAAGGTGCGGTCTTCGAAGATGGTGATCTCGACGGGGATGATGTTGCCCCGCTGGGACTCCGTCGCAGCGTTGTACTGCTTGACGAACTCCATGATGTTGACGCCGTGGGGACCGAGGGCGGTACCGACCGGCGGGGCGGGGGTGGCCTGGCCAGCGGGAAGCTGGACCTTCACCAACGCCGCGATCTTCTTCTTGGGAGGCATGACTCTCTCCGGGTCCTGTTATTCGATGAAGCGTTCCCCCGGCGAATCGGAGGGGGAACATGTCGGCGAGCCGCCCTTCGCGAAGGAGCGGCTCTAGCCGAACGTCTAATTGTAGGCGACCGCCTCAGATCTTCGAGACCTGGTTGAACGACAGCTCAACGGGGGTCTCGCGACCGAAGATCGACACCAGCACCTTGAGCTTCTGCGACTCGGGGCTGATCTCGCTGACCGAGGCCGGGAGCGTGGCGAACGGGCCGTCCATGACGGTGACCGACTCGCCGATCTCGAACTCGACGGTCGAGGCGGCCGACTTGGTGGCGGCCTTCTTGACCTCTTCGGTCGGCTCGGGCGCCAGCAGCTTGGCGACCTCGTCGAGGTTCAGCGGGCTGGGCTTGTTGGACAGGCCCACGAATCCGGTGACACCCGGGGTGTTGCGGACCGCGGCCCAGGACTCGTCGGTGAGCTCCATGCGGACCAGGACGTAGCCCGGCAGCACGCGCTCCTTGATCGGGGTCTTCTTGCCGCCCTTGAACTCGGTCACCGTGTGGGTCGGCACCTCGACCTGGAAGATGTAGTCCTCCATGTTGAGGCTGCCGGTGCGGCTCTCGATGTTCTGCTTCACGCGGTTCTCGTAGCCGGCGTAGGAGTGGATCACATACCACTCGCCGAGCTGGCCGCGGAGTTGGCGCTTGAACTCCTCGACGGGGTCGACGTCGGGGAGGATGTCGCCGTCTTCGTCGACGTTCTCGTCGTCTGAGTCGGCGGCGGAAGCCTTGACATCGGTGGCCTCGTCGGCTTCCGCAGCGTCGTCAGCGGCCTCGTCGACCTCTTCAACGGCCTCGTCGTCCCACTCGTCGCGGGAGTCGTCGGCCGGCAGCGGGGACTCGGACACGATGGCTATTCCTCTTTCCGTCGGGTTTTACTGTGCTGGGCGGGTCAGGAACCGAAGACCGCCAGCACACCCTGCGTCAAAAGGAAGTCTAGTGCGGACACGATTCCGACCATGATCAGGCAGAAAACGAGGACCACGATGGTGTAGTTGATCAGCTCCTTGCGCGTAGGCCAGATGACCTTGCGGAGCTCCGCTACTGCCTGCCGATAGAAAAGGGCAGGGGTGGTGCGCTTGGCCTTCTTCTCGCCACTCGGCTTTTCCGGCTGAGCCGCGGCCTCGCCGCGCGTGTCGATCGCCACAGTCCTCACCTGATCCGTCGTGTCCATCGCAACCGGCGGCTCATACGCCCTTAGTGCGCGGACCGCACTCCGCAGGGCACGAGGGACTCGAACCCCCAACCGCCGGTTTTGGAGACCGGTGCGCTACCAATTGCGCTAGTGCCCTAAGCCGTGCACCACACTACAGGAGAACAGGCGAACTGTTCACCGCCGTTGTGGGCCACTAGACGTGGAAGTGTACGCAGGTTCGGTCACTTCGTCGAACCAGTACGACCGCGCAGGTCAGCGGCACCGTCCGCATCGTGGATATGGCGGGGGGGCCGGATACCCGTCTGAAAACATGTGCGCATGAGCCGAATCTCCGCGCGTGTCGCCGCCATTTCCGAGTCAGCCACCCTCGCCGTCGACGCCAGGGCGAAGGCGATGAAGGCCGCCGGCCGGCCCGTGATCGGGTTCGGCGCCGGGGAGCCCGACTTCCCGACGCCCGGCTACATCGTCGAGGCGGCCGTGGCGGCCTGCGCGGAGGACCGGTTCCACAAGTACACGCCGCCGGGAGGGCTGCCGGAGCTGAAGCAGGCCATCGCGGCCAAGACGCTGCGCGACTCGGGGTTCGAGGTCGACGCGGGCCGGGTGCTGATCACCAACGGCGGCAAGCACGCCGTCTACGCGGTCTTCGCGACGCTGCTCGACCCGGGTGACGAGGTGCTGGTCGTGGCGCCCTACTGGACCACCTACCCCGAGGCGATCAAGCTGGCCGGGGGCGTCCAGGTCGACGTGGTCACCGACGAGGACAGCGGCTATCTGGCGTCGGTGGAGCAGCTGGAGGCGGCCCGGACCGACCGGACCAAGGCGCTGCTGTTCGTGTCGCCGTCCAACCCCACGGGGGCGGTCTACTCCCCCGAGCAGGTCGAGGCGATCGGCCGCTGGGCGGTCGAGCACGACCTGTGGGTCGTGACCGACGAGATCTACGAGCATCTCGTGTACGGCTCCGCCACCTTCACCAGCATCGCGACGGCCGTCCCCGAGCTGGCCGACAAGGTCGTGGTGCTGAACGGCGTGGCGAAGACCTACGCGATGACCGGCTGGCGGGTGGGGTGGCTGATCGGCCCCTCCGACGTGGTGAAGGCCGCCACCAACCTGCAGTCCCACTCGACGTCCAACGTGTCGAACGTGGCCCAGGCGGCGGCGCTGGCGGCGGTGTCGGGCGACCTGTCGGCGGTGGCCGAGATGCGGACCGCGTTCGACCGGCGGCGGCGGACCATGGTCCGGATGCTCAACGAGATCCCGGGCGTGGTCTGCCCCGAGCCGTTCGGCGCCTTCTACGTCTACCCGTCGGTCAAGGAGCTGATCGGCAAGGAGATCCGGGGACGCCGGGCGGCGTCCTCGGTCGAGCTGGCCGAGCTGGTGCTGGAGGAGGCCGAGGTCGCGGTGGTCCCGGGCGAGGCGTTCGGCACGCCGGGGTACTTCCGCCTCTCCTACGCCCTGGGCGACGACGACCTCGCCGAAGGGGTCACCCGGCTGGGCAAGCTCTTCGGCGAGGCCCGCTAGTAGTCCAGGCCGGCCTCGCCCATGACGATGACCGCGATCGCGAGGCCGGGCTCGGGTGTCCTGAGAGGCGCGAACCCCGCTGCCGGCGACCACCTCGCGAAGCTCGTCGTCGGCGAAGCACTTTCGCCTCCTCCCCCAGCAGGGTGCGCAGGCCGTCCATGGGCACGTGGCGCAGCCCGACGTCGTCGGCGGGGGCCGGGACCAGTTGCGGCAGGCCTTCTCCAGGGCGGCCTGCAGCACGTCTTCGGCCTCGTGGACGGACCCGCAGGTGAGATACGCCGTCCGGAGCAGGGCGGCGCCCCGGGCGGCGACGAATTCCGCGAATCCCGTCATGCCCTCACATACGCCTGACCGTGGGGGGAGGTTGCCTACTTCTCGGGGCGGATGCCCTCGATCACCTTGACGATCTCGGTGCGGGCGCGCTCCTCGCCGAGGGAGGCGCTGAAGTCGGGGCTGAACGCCACCTGGACCATCTGGTCGCCGGACAGCTCACGGCTGGCGGTGAGGGTGGCCGACGGGCCGAAGTCGCCCTTGCCGCCGCCCTCGTCGTAGACGTCGACCCAGGTGGCGGGGCCGACCTTCTGGCCGTCGCGGCGGAGCAGCTGCGGGTCGGCACTGACGATCACCTGGACGGAGTACATGCCCTCCTCCAGGCCCTGGGTGACGTAGGGCACGGTGGCGGACTTCTTGCCGAAGCCGCCCACGTAGGAGGTGCCGCCCCACTTCACGCCCTCGGGAAGGTAGCCGACGTGGATGCCCATCCAGGTCAGGCCGTCGCCGAGGTCGCCCAGGTTCTCGATCTCCGGCTTGCCGCCCTCGTCCTCCGGAAGGGCCGTCGGGGAGACGGTCGGGGCGGGCACCCACGGGACCTTGATCTGGACGAGCGCCTTCGGGTCGGCGACGGTTCCCGCGGCGGGCTCGGTCATGATCACCTTCTCGCCCGCGACCACGCCGGCCTTTTCGCCGCCCTCTCCCGGCGTCATGAGCATCGGGGTCAGGCCGGCCTGCTCCAGCAGCAGGTAGGCCTGCTTGGCGTTCATGCCGACCACGTCGGGCACCACGATCCCGGGCACCGCGATCGCGGGCGCCGAGGCGCCGCTCGCCGGGCCCGCCGACGGGGTGGTGTTCGTCAGCACGACGGGGACGGTGACCGCGACCGCCGCGGTCACCAGCACGGCCCCGGCCGTACGGAACCGGACGAGGGAACGGCGACGGCGGCGCCGGACGGCGCTGCCCATCGACGGCGGGGCGTAGACCTCGCCCACCTGGGCGCGCATCGCCTCTTTCAGTGCTTCCTCGACGTTCATGCGGGCACTCCTTCAACCATCGCTTCTCGGATTCTGGCGAGCCCCCGCGCCGCCTGGCTCTTCACCGTGCCGACCGAGCAGCCGAGCAGGGTGGCGGTCTCGGCCTCCGACTGGTCCTCCCAGTAGCGCAGCACCAGGACGGCCCGCATGCGGGCCGGCAGTTTGCGCAGCTCGGCCAGCATCGCTTCGCGAAGACCGAGGTCGGGGCCGTCGACGGGGGTGTCGGGCGGCGCGGCGAACGTGATCTCCTGGATCACGCGCCGGCGGCGCGAGCGGGTGATGGCGCTGTTGACGACCACTTTCCTGGCGTAGGCCTCCGGGTTGTCGGCCCGGATGCGGGACCAGTGGCGGTAGACCTTCTCCAGTGCGCCCTGAACCAGATCCTCGGCGTCGTGGGCGCTGGCCCCGCAGACGAGGATCGCGGTGCGGAGCAGCGCCGTGCTGCGCGCGGCCACGAACTCGTCGAAGGCCGCTTCGTCTTCATCGGTCATGGGCTCCCCTTTCGCTCGTCCACAACGCGCGAAGCGGGTGAAGGGTTGAGTGCTGTTGCGGCAGGATATGGAGATGCGGCGCCCACTCGAAACACTCCCCAAGGCACATCTCCACCTGCACTTCACCGGCTCGATGCGCCATTCGACGCTCATCGAGCTCGCCCGCGAGCAGGGGGTGCACCTGCCCGACGCCCTGGTGCAGGACTGGCCGCCGCAACTGCACGCCACCGACGAACGCGGCTGGTTCCGGTTCCAGCGGCTCTACGACATCGCCAGATCGGTGCTCCGGCGGCCCTCAGACGTCTACCGGCTGGTCCGCGAGGCGGCCGAGGACGAGGCCCGTGAGGGGTCGCGGTGGCTGGAGATCCAGGTCGACCCGTCGGGCTACGCCTCGAAGTTCGGCGGGCTGACCGAGACGCTGGAGCTGGCGCTCGACGCGGCCCGGCAGGCGTCCGCGGCGACCGGGGTCGGGGTCGCGGTGATCGTAGCGGCCAACCGCACGCGCCATCCGCTCGACGCCCGCACCCTGGCCCGGCTGGCCGCGCAGTACGCCGACAAGGGCGTGGTCGGGTTCGGGTTGTCCAACGACGAGCGGCGCGGCCGGGCGCGCGACTTCGACGCGGCGTTCCGGATCGCGAAGCGGGCCGGGCTGCTCGCGGTGCCCCACGGCGGCGAGCTGCTGGGCGCGGCCTCGGTCGCCGAGTGCGTCGACGACCTGGGGGCCGACCGGGTCGGTCACGGCGTACGCGCGGCGGAGAGCCCCCGGCTGATGGAGCGGCTGGCCGACCGGCAGATCACCTGCGAGGTCTGCCCGCTCTCCAACGTGGGTCTGGGGGTGGCGCGGGGTCCGGAGGACGTACCGCTGAGGAGGCTCTTCGAGGCCGGGGTGCCGATCGCGCTGGGCGCCGACGACCCGCTCCTGTTCGGGGCGCGGCTGCTGCCGCAGTACGAGCTGGCCCGGGACGTCTACGGCTTCTCCGACGCCGAGCTGGCCGAGCTGGCCCGCCAGTCGATCCGGTCGTCGACGGCCCCCGAGCCGGTCCGCAAGGAGATCATCGCCGACATCGACGCCTGGCTAGCGAACTGACGCCGCGATCCTCTTGGCCTCCTCGACGTCCGGCACGCCTTCGAGGCGGAGTCCGACGCGGCCGTGCTGCCAGATGAGGGTGGGGCCGGCCAGGCGCAGGGAGACCGGCGCCCCGCCTCCCACGGGCAGATATTCGACGCCGTGCTGCTGGGGGATCCACACCCCCGAGGTGGTGCCGAGCCAGAGCTGCTGCGGGAACGGTTCGCCGAGTTCCTTGTGCCAGACCTCGCGCAGCGACCCGTCGTACTGGTCGAGGCGGATCGCGTCCCAGTACATGCTGACGACCTGACCGCCGTCGGCCACCCTGACCTGGTCGGGTTCGCCGAGCGCGGCCGGCACGACGAGCGGGAAGGCCACCGCCGACCGGGCCTCGGCCAGGGCGGCGCCGGTCTCCGACGGGAGCGGCGAGGGCGAGCCCGACGGGACGGGCGCGGAGCCGCCGACCTCGATCTCGACCCCGGCGAACCGCAGCACCCCGGCGACCGCCGCGCGGCCCTGCGGGGTGGCGGCGACCAGCACGACCAGGACGGCGGCCACGACGGCGACCAGCCGCTTGGTGGTGAAACGCCGCTTCGGCGCGGGCTCGCGGAGGGCGGTCAGCACGCGGCCGGCCATCGCCTCGGGCGGCGGCGGCACGTGGAGGGACTCGCCCAGGGCGCGCAGTTCGGCCTCGAGGGGGTCGTCAGAGGAGTTCACGGTCCACCTCCTCCCTCAGCCGCCGCAGACCCCGGTGGGTGCGGCTCTTCACCGACCCGATCGGGCAGTCGAGGACCTCGGCCGTCTCCGCTTCGGACAACTGCAGGAAATACCGGCAGACCACCGCTTCACGTTCCCGATCAGGCAGGGCCCGGACCGCCGCGAGCAACCGCGCCGACCGGTCGCCCGCCACCGCCGTGTCCTGCGGATCTTCCGGGCCGCCCGGTTCCCGCACCGCCTCCAGGCGCACCGACAGGTCGGCCCGGCGTCCCCGGGACCGGGTGGCGTTGTGGGTCTCGTTGGCCACGATGCGCAGCAGCCAGGGCCGGAAGGCCGAGTCGCGCCGGAACGACCTCAGATGACGATAGGCCTTGACGAACGCCTCCTGGACCACGTCCTCGGCCTCGTCGCCCGCGCCGAGCAGGAACGCCGTGCGGTGGGCGATCGCGGTGTACCGGGTGACCAGCGCCTCGTAGGCGGTCAGGTCACCGGCGAGCGAACGGCCGACCGCTTCGTCGTCGGTCAGAGGGGGAGGGTCATCGGCATTCATCGGCGGGATGATTCCACCGCATCGCTTCAGAATTGGGAAGACCGCCCAGGGCGTAGCCGACGCCGCCGTCGAGGGACAGGCGCCGGCCTTCGGCGTAGGCCTCCAGGTATTCGTGTTCGCCGAGGACGCGGCGGGAGCGGCGGTCGGTGCGGCCGCGCGACTCGACGAAGCCGGGCGGGGCGAAGTGGGTCGGCCCGAACTCCGCCCACAACCGCTCCCCCACGCCGAGCAGGCGGGCGGCGCGGACGGCGTCGCCCATCGCGACGGCGCAGGCGGCCAGGCGTTCGACGGCCATCGCGCTGCCCATCACGTCGCCCAGGCGCCAGATCGTGCGCAGGGAGGTGCGGGCGTAGCGGTCGGCGGTGACGGCGTCGCCCCGGCCGAGTTCGGCGGCAGCCCTGATCTGGTCGCCCATCGAACGCGACCACGCCTCGCCGAGCGCCTCGCACGCGGCCCGCTGGGCCTCCAGGACGGCGATCGCCTCGTCGGGGTCGCCCCGGCCGATCAGGGCCAGCGCGAGCAGCGCCATCGCCGAGAGGCGGGCGACGAAACGACCGCCCACCCGGTCGAGGTGGTCGATGGCCTCCTCGGCGAGGAGGCGTACGGCGTCGAAGTCGCCCTGGAAGAGCGCCAGGCTCGCCGCGCCGGTGCAGGCGTGGCCGATGGCGGCCGGGTCCTCCTGGGCCAGGGCGGCCTCGCGGGCCTGGGTGAGGCGGACGGACATCTGGTCGTGGTCGCCCTGGGCGAAGGCGACGAAGGCGGCGGCCCACAGGGCGCGGGTGCGCTGGGGGCTGTCGGAGGTGTTACGTTCCAACGCCCGGTCCAGGTAGTAGCGGCCCTCGCGGGCGTGGCCCAGGCAGTACCAGACGAACCACAGGCGGCCGACCAGGTCGAGGCCGATCGGGCTGGCGATGCACCGGTCGAGGGCCAGGCGCAGGTTCGGCATCTCGCCGCGGGCCCAGTCGGACCACGACGCCTGGTTGGGGCCGCACCAGTCGGCCTCGGCGCGGCGGGCCAGCGAGACGTAGTGGTCGCGGTGGCGGAGCATCATGTGCTCCTCCTCGCCGAGTTCGCGCAGCCACTCCTGGCCGTAGACGCGGACCGTCTCCAGCATGTGGAAGCGCTCGCCGACGGCGCAGACGACCGACTTGTCGGCCAGCCTCGCCAGGGTGCCGGGCACGTTGGGCAGCCGGTCGTCGCCGCAGACGTACTGCGCGGCCTCGGTCTCGAACGACCCGGCGAACACCGACAACCGGGCCCAGAGCAGCCGCTCGTCGGGGGTGCACAACTCGTGGCTCCAGCCGACCGACGTCCGCAGCGCGGCGTGCCGACCGGTGCGGCCCGGGTGGCCCGAAAGCAGCGCGAACCGGTCGTCGAGCCGGTCGGCCAGCTCTTTGGGGGTCATCGAGCGCAACCGCCGGGCGGCCAGTTCGATGGCCAGCGGCAGGCCCTCCATCCGCCGGCAGAGCTGGGCGACCTCCTCGTCGGAGGTGAAGCCGGGCATGACGGCGGCGGCGCGTTCGGCGAACAGGCGCAGGGCGTCGGTCTCGGCGAGCGGGCGGACCCGGAAGACACGTTCGGCCGGGTGGCCGAGCGGCTGGCGGCTGGTGACCAGGAAACGCACGCCGGGCGCCTTCGCGAGCACCTGGCCGACCAGGGCGCGGGCGGGCCCGACGAGGTGTTCGACGGTGTCGAGCAGGATCAGCAGCCGGCTGTCGGCGAGGTGCGCGGCCAGCACCTCGCCCTGGGGCCGGACCGACTGTTCCGGAAGGCCGAGCGCAGCGGAGACCGCGTGGGCGAGCAGATCGCCGTTGCGCTCGGCGGCCAATTCGGCCACCCGGACCGGCTCCAGGTGAACCCTGGCGTGTTGGGCCGCCACGCGGAATGCCAGACGCGTCTTCCCCACGCCGCCCGGACCGGCGAGCGTCACCACCGACGACTCGGTGATCAGTCGGCCGACCTCGGACAACTCCGCGTCTCGCCCGACGAAGGTACTGGTTTCCGCCGGAAGGTTCACGGCCGTCAGGGTTTCACGGCGCAATCACGTTTGAGGGGCGGAGGTGGATAATTCTCTACCTCGGGTGGAAATTTCTAATGCGCGGTCGAGTCCCATTCTCCGGCCGCGCGCCAGCGCCGTCTGGTAGGCCTCTTCACCCAGTTCGAGTGCCGCCTTTCTGGCGCATTCCTCGTGGGCGGCGGTGAAGTGGCGGGAGCCGTACAGAGGAGAACCGACCGACTCCCAGACGACCGCCGCCGCGCCCTGCAGCAGCGCGCCGCCGGCGGCGTCGCCGGTGCCGACCAGCACCAGCGCGAGCAGTTCGACGTCGAGCACCGTGCCGATCAGATCGTTGAAGACCCTGCTGTACGTCAGCGACTCGCGCACCAGCCGCTCGGCCCCGGCGTGGTCGCCCGACCCCCACGCGAGATAGGCCTCCACGTAACAGACGTAGGCGAGCACCCACCTCTCGCCGTGGTCTTCGCAGAGCCGCCGCACGTCGCGGCAGATCACCCCGGCCGGTTCGAGCCGGCCGGTGAACGCCTGGGCCATGGCCAGCTCGATCTTGCCCATCAGCACGTGGGTGTCGAGCAGCCCCATGTCCTCGTATTCGGCCAGCGCGTGGAGCAGCAGCGGGATCGCCCGGTCGAGCTCGTCGGCCAGCATCGCCAGCGCGCCCAGCCGCTGCACCGCGCGGGCCCGCGACCGGTCGTCGCCGCGCTCGCGGCACTCGGCCAGCAACGCCGTGGCCCTGGCGGTGTCGCCCATCATGATCGCGACATACCCGGCCACCCACAACGCCTTGGCCCGCTCGGGCGTGGGCGAAGGATCGGAGTCGAGCACCTGCTCCAGCCAGTGACGGCCCTCGCCGAGATGGCCGCAGCAGACCCAGTAGAACCACAGGGTGGCGGCCAGGTCGAGGCCGTCGCGCTCCTCGCCCGGGGTGGAGACGCAGAACTCCAGGGCGGCCCGGAAGTTGCCGTGCTCGGCGTGGGTGCGGGCGTAGATCTTCTGCTGGCCGGGCCCGAACCACTGCGACTCGCCGCGCCGGGCCAGCCGCAGGTAGTGGTTCTTGTGCTTGCGCCGCAACCGGTCGGTCTCGTCGGGGCCCAGCCGGTGCAGCCACTCCTCGCCGTAGTCGCGCACGGTGTCGAGCAGCCGGTACTGCCCGCCGGCGCGCACCACGATCGACCGGTCGACCAGACCGCTGATCAGCCCGAGCAGCGCGTGGGCGGGGAGGGTGCGGTCGGCGCACACCTCCTCGGCGGCGGCCAGCCCGAACGACCCGGCGAACACCGACAGGCGCGCCCACAACAGGCGTTCGGCCGGGGAGCACAACTCGTGGCTCAACCCGATCGCCGCGCGCAGCCCGTCGAGCAGCCGGAACCGGTCGTCGAGCCGGCGCACCAGTTCCTCGACCGGGAACTCGGCGAGCCGCACGGCGGCCAGCTCGATCGCCAGCGGGATCCCGTCGAGCCGGTCGCACAACCCGGCGTCGTCGGCGACCACCCGCCCCGCCCGGTCGGCCAGCAGTTCGAGCGCCTCGGTACGGTTCATCGGCGCCACCGCGAACAGGTGCTCCCCGGCCACGTCGAGCGGCTGCCTGCTGGTGACCAGCACCCGCAACCCGGGAGCGCCGCGCAGCAGCAGCTCGGCCAGCTTGGCGCACGCGTCGACGAGCCGGTCGGCGCCGTCGAGCACCAGCAGCGCGCGGCGGTCGGCCAGATGGGCGGTCAGCACCTCGTCGGCCGGGCGGGCGGTGCGATCGGTCAGCCGCATCGCGTCGGCGACGGCGACGGCGAGCAGATCGGGCTCGCCGACCTTGGCGAGGTCGGCGACGAACACCCCGCCGGGGAAACCGGCCTGCGCCACGGCGGCGACCCGGCTCGCCAGCCGGGACTTGCCGACGCCCCCCACACCGGTGAGCGTCACCAGGCGGGAGACCTCGAGCAGACGCGCGATCTCGGTGATCTCCGGCTCCCGGCCGATGAAACTGGTCACCTCGGCACGCATTAACGAATCGTAACTCTGTAGTGGGAGATGCCGCAGAAGAGAATCAGCGTCATTCTCCTGGGCACTAGACTCGCTCGGACCGCCACCGACGAATGAGGAGCCATGTCTGGGTACGACCGTGTAGTACAGCCCGCGGCCGGAGACGAAGCCCTGGAGAACCATCTGGGCGGCGACGAGGCGCGCAACTACCGGCAATACGAGTTCGACATGGTTGCCCCGCACGTCGGCCGGTCGATGCTGGAGATCGGTTCCGGTCTCGGTCACTTCGCCGAGCAGTTCCTGCCGCGGCTCGACCGTCTGGTGACGAGCGACTTCGACCCCTACTGCGTCGAGCAGCTGGAGAAGCGGTTCGCCGACAACCCCGACGTGGGCGTGCTGCAGTTCGGGTTGCCGACCGACATCCCGCTTGAGGAGAAGGTCGACACGGTCGTGCTGATGAATGTGCTGGAGCACATCGAGGAGGACGTCGAGGCGCTGCGTTCGCTGGCCCGCGTCACCCAGCCCGGCGGCAAGATCATCATTTGGGTGCCCGGTTACATGCAGCTCTACGGCGACTTCGACAAGAAGGTCGGGCACGTCACCCGTTACACCCCCAAGACGCTCGGCGCGACGGTGCGCGAAGCCGGGCTCGGCATCCACACGCTGAAGCCGATCAACTTCCTGGGCGGCATCGCCTGGTGGGCGGCCGTGCGCCGGGGCGGCGTCGGCTATCCCGACCCGCGCCTGGTCAAGATCTACGACCGGACGGTCGTGCCGGCCACGCGGTTCATCGAGCGGTTCATCACCCCGCCGTTCGGCCAGACCGTCTTCTGCGTCGCGACGGTGAAATAACTCAGGCTTTTCTCACCCTTCTCCTCCAGGCGCCACAGACGCGGAGGAGAAGGTGTGGCGCATGAGACGCCACGATGTGACCGATATGGGGCTTTTAGTGGGAGAAAAGCACCATACTTGAGCTCGCCATGAGTGAGACCAGGATCCTCGTCGTCGAAGACGACCCGAACATCCGCGACATCATCGAGGTGGCCCTCCGCTTCCACGGGTTCACCGTCAAAGCGGTGCCCAACGGGCGCGACGCGCTTCGCGAGTTCGCCGACCGCAGGCCCGACCTCATCGTGCTCGACGTGATGCTCCCCGACATCGACGGGTTCGAGATCTGCCGCCGGGTCAGGGCCGAGGGCGCGACCACCCCCGTCATCTTCCTGACCGCGCGCGACACCGTCTCCGACACCGTTCGCGGGCTCACCATGGGAGGCGACGACTACGTCACCAAACCCTTCTCGGTGGAGGCGCTGGTCGCGCGGGTGCGGGCGGTGCTGCGCCGGACGACCGTGCCCGACGTCGCGGAGCGCCCCAGCCGTGACGTGCTGCGGGTCGCCGATCTCGAACTCGACGAGGCCCGGTGGGAGGTGCGCCGCGGCGGGGTCAGGGTGGAGTTGTCGCCGACCGAGTTCCGGCTGCTCGCCTTCCTGATGGAACATCCCGGGCTGGTGCTGACCAAACGGCAACTGCTCGACCAGGTCTGGGGGTACGGCGGTTCGTCGCAGGTGCTGGAGACCTACATCTCCTATCTGCGGCGGAAGCTGGACCCGCTCGGACCACCTCTGATCCACACGCAACGTGGCGTGGGATACGCTCTGCGGCCCTGACGATCGGGGCCAGACGAAATGGCGTTGACGATGTCGCTCCGCTCCCGGCTGCTGGCCGGGCTGCTCGTGGTGAGCACGATCCTGCTGGTCGTCCTGTCGGTCACGAGCGCGGTGGTGCTGGAACAGCACCTGACCAGCCGGCTGGAGAGCCAGTTGCTGGCGGCCACGGCGACCGCCACCCGGCGGGTCGACGCCGTGGAGTCGGTCACCCAGGCGCTCGCCGGTTCGCCGTTCGCGGTCGCGCAGGTCAACCTGGAGAGCGGGCGGCCCGCGCTGGTCAACGGCGACTTCCCGCAGTCGTCGAAGGTGCCGGGAATGCTCTCCGACCTCGGCGCCGACCGGCTGGGCGGGCACGCCGCCGCCGGACGCACCTTCCGGCTGGGTGACGACCTGCTCGCGAGCGCGGCGAAGGACCGTACCGGAACCAGCATCGTGGTCGTGGCGGTGCCGTTCGACGTCGTCGGCGACCCGGTCCGCCACCTGCTGCTGGCCGAGCTGGTCACGGGCGGGCTGCTGATCGCGCTGCTGGCCCTGGGCGGGCGGCTGCTGATCGTGTCGGGCCTGTCGCCGCTCGACCGGATGTCGCGCACGGCCCTGCGGATCGCCCAGGGCGGCGACCTGTCGGCCCGGATGCCCGAGGGCGCCACCGAGGTCGGGCGGCTGGGCAGCGCCATCAACCTGATGCTCGACCGCATCTCCGAGGCGTTCCGCGACCGCTGGACCTCCGAGGAGCGGGTCCGCCGCTTCGCCGCGGACGCCTCCCACGAGCTGCGCACGCCGCTGTCGACGGTACGCGGCTACGCCGAGCTCTACCGCGCCGGCGCGATCCCGCCCGAGGAACTGCCCAAGATCATGGGCCGCATCGAGGACGAGGCCACCCGCATGGGCAACCTGGTCACCGAGATGCTGGAGCTGGCCCGCCTCGACAAGGGCGCGACCCTCAGCCTGGCCGCCACCGACCTGGCCGAGGTGGTCAGGGAGGCCGCCGCCGACGCGGGCGCGCTGAACCCCGGCGCCCCTCTCGTCGTCGACGCCCCCGACTCGCTGGTCGCGGTGGTCGACGAGGCCAGGGTCCGGCAGATCATGGTTAACCTGCTGGCCAACGTACGCGCGCACACCCCCGAAGGCACCCCCGCGCTCATCCACCTGGCGCAGGACGACGCCCGGGTGCTCCTGGAGATCACCGACCAGGGCCCGGGCATGCCCGCCGAGCAGGTCGCCCGCGCGTTCGACCGGTTCACCCGGGGCTCGTCGGAACGCGCCACCGGCGGGGCGGGCCTCGGGCTGGCCATCGTGAAGGCCATCACCGACGCGCACGGCGGGCGCTGCTGGATCACCTCGGCCCCCGGCAACGGGACGACCGTGCACGTGGCGTTGCCCACCGCGCGCACGGCCGTCATGAGCGAGGTCTAGCTCAGGGCCTCGGCGCGGGCCAGCAGGTCGTCCAGGCGCCTGCGACGGCGCTGCATGATCGCCCGGTAGCCGAGGGAGAGCGCCGCGACCAGCACGATCAGGGCCAGTTGCGGCTACGGGACGGTCCAGAGCGTCACGTCGGCGCTCATGGGGGTGCCGCCCTCGACCGAGGGGGTCACGGTGACGTTCGCCGACATGGGGCCCAGGGCCCAGACGCCGCCGATCCTGGTCGCCACGGTCCGGCTGTCGCCGGGGAAGATCTCCGCGACGTTGCCCACGCCGGAGGAGAAGGGGTTCCACGGCTGCTCATAAGTGGCCGTCAGGCCGGTGACCGCCACCTGCGCCCGGACCGTGCCGGTGGCGCGCATCATGACGCGGAAGCCGACCCGGCTCTCCACGGCGACCGTGCCGCCGGCGCTGGTGACCGTGGCGGCGACGCCGGCCGGGTGGTCGCCGGGGGCGGCGTCCTTCGGCGCGGTGATGGTGAACGGCACGACCGTGGTCGCGTTGGCCGCGACCTTCACCTCCTTCTGGACGTCGATCCAGGTGCCGCCGTCCGTGGAGGCCTGGTCGGACCGGAGCATGTTGAACCGGCCCTTGTCGGTCAGGTAGCCGTCGGCCGCCTTGAGGGCGAAGACCGCCTCGCCGTCGCTGAAGTTCCGCACCGCCAGGTGCTCGGTCACGGTCTGACGGGGTCGAGGGAGAGCTCGATCCAGCGGCGGCCGTCCGGACCCGCCGCGTTCGCGGGCTGCACCGACCAGGTCAGAGTGGCCGGTTCGGCGTGGGCCGCCGCGGGCGTGAGCGGAACGGTGAAAAGCACCGACCGGGCCGAGGGCGTGCGCGAGACCCTGGAGGAGGCCGGCCTGGCGCAAGCCGGCGAGACGCTCTACGGCGCCTGGTCCCAGCGGTGGGGCCGCCTCGCGGCCGACATGCTGCTGCTGAACGACCCCGCGATCGACGCGGTGTTCTGCGGAAACGACCAGATCGCCGCCGGCTTCGTCGAGGCGTCAGGGAACGCGGCCGGCGGGTGCCCGACGACATCGCGGTCGTCGGCTACGACAACTGGGAGGTGCTGTCGGAGGAGACCCGGCCCACCCTCACCACGATCGACCCCTGACCTGGAGCGCCTCGGCCACACCGCCGCCCAGCACCTGTTCGCCGCCATCGACGGCAGGGCTACACCGGGCGTGAACAGCATGCCGACCCGCCTGGTCATGCGCGACTCCACCGCGCCCGGAATTCCTGACACGCCCTGGCAGGTATCGCGAGGAGGATCGGACGCATGACCACGATCGCGAAACTGATCGCAGTGAACATCGACTGCGCCGAACCGAAGATCCTCGCCGAGTTCTACGCCACGATCTTCGGCTTCGAGGTCCAGCACTCCCAGGACGAGTACAGCGCCATCGGCGACGGCACCACGACCCTCTACTTCCAGCAGGTCCCCGAGCGGGCCCCGGCCCCGTGGCCGGGACCGGGCAAGCAGTTCCACTTCGACGTCCGGGTGCCCGACGTCGCCAAGGCGGTCGAGGAGTATCTCGCCCTGGGTGCCACCAAGCCCGACTTCCAGCCGGGCGGCGACCACTGGACCGTGATCGCCGATCCCGAAGGGCACCTGATCGACGTCTGCCCCGAACGCTAGAGCCGCTCGATGATGGTGACGTTGGCCTGACCGCCGCCCTCACACATCGTCTGCAGGCCGTAGCGGCCGCCGGTGCGCTCTAGCTCGTGCAGGAGCTTGGTCATCAGGATCGCGCCGGTGCCGCCCAGCGGGTGGCCCAGGGCGATCGCGCCGCCGTTCGGGTTGGTCCTGTCGGGGTCGGCGTCGAGCTCCTTCATCCAGGCCATCGGGACCGGCGCGAACGCCTCGTTGATCTCGACCACGTCGATGTCACCGATGCTCAGCCCGGCCCGCTTCAGCGCCTTCTTCGTCGCCGAGATCGGCGCGGTCAGCATGTAGACCGGGTCGTCGCCGGTGAGCGCCAGGGTGACGACGCGGGCCCTGGGCGTCAGGTTGTGGTCGCGTACGGCCTGCTCCGAGGCCACCAGGATCGCGCCGGCGCCGTCGGAGATCTGCGAGGAGGTCGCGGCCGTGATCCGGCCGCCCTCCCGCAGCAGCTTCAGCGAGGCCATCTTCTCGAGCGTCGTGTCGGGGCGCGGGCCCTCGTCGTCCTCGACGCCGTTGACCGGGACGATCTGGTCCTTGAAGTAGCCGTTCGCGACGGCCTTGGCGGCGCGCTGGTGGCTCTCGTAGGCGTAGCGGTCCATGTCCTCGCGGGAGAAGTCCCACTTCTCGGCCATCAGCTCGGCGCCCCGGAACTGGGAGATCTCCTGCATGCCGTAGCGCTCGACCCACTTCTCGCCGAACGGGAACGGCATGCCCTTTTCCAGGGCGGCCGTGATGCTGGACCCCATCGGGACGATCGACATCGACTCGACCCCGGCCGCCACCACCAGGTCCTGCGTACCCGACATGACGCCCTGGGCGGCGAAGTGGATCGACTGCTGCGACGACCCGCACTGCCGGTCGATCGTGACACCCGCCACGCTCTCGGGCAGCCCCGCGCTCAGCCACGCGTTCCGCGCGATGTCCATGGACTGCGGCCCGAACTGCATGACGCAGCCCATGATCACGTCGTCGACGGCGGACGGGTCGACCCCGGTCCGGTCGATGAGCTCCTTCAGCGGATACGCGGCCAGATCGACCGGATGGACGGCCGACAGCCCGCCCTTCTTCCTGCCGACGGGAGTACGAACCGCACCGACGATGTACGCCTCTGCCACGATGGCCTCCACCTGTGTCACGAAACCGAGCAACATTCGGTCGTTACTTCGGAGGCTACAACAGTCGCTTCCTAGACGCTCCTGGGCGGTAGCAGATCGGCGGGCTCGAAGACCTGGAATCCCCAATGGTCGACCACGGGACCGTCAAGGGCGGTACCGAGGGCCAGGGCGACGTTGCCGGGATCGAGCATCCGGGCGTCACCGTCGAGCTCCTCGGTGGCGCTGACGGCGATCCTGACGACCTCGGTGGCATAGGGCATGAGCCCGGCGACGGCGGCGGGGAAACGGTGCACGGGGGTGACGGAGACCCGGAAACCGGCGGCTTCGTAGACGCCGTCGGAGGACCAGCGCGACCTACGCGGGTTGGCGGAGGCGGACTCGGCGCCGCCTTCCTCGACGTCCTCCGAGGCATCACCTTCGGCAGTGTCGCCGGTGTCGTCACCGGTCACGGCTTCACCCACACCGGCTGTGGCTTCGGCGGACTCGCTCTCGGCGGCATCCGGTTTGGCCACGGTTCCTGCCGCTTCGGCGTCGCCCTCCGGCTCGGCGATCGCGATGCCGCTTCCGGATTCGAGTCCGGAAATTTCGGATCCGTCCCCCATGGCGGCGGCGCTCGACTCGGTGTCCGGCACGGTCGGGTCGGCGTCCTCCTCCGTGCCGAGGATCTTCTCTAGCGCAGGGGTCAGCTCCGACTCCTCGACCGCCGGGAGGTAGACCACGTACTCCAGCTCGACGTCCTCGGCCGGGTCGTCGGCCGAGCCCTCGCACAGGCAGTAGCCGCCCAGGCGGTAGGCCAGTCCCGCCGCCAGCAGCTTGTCGTAGTAGTCGACCGGCAGCGGGCGCTCGGCCACCACGCGGTGTGCCCAGAGCTTCTCCTCGCCGTCGAGGCCGAGCTTCTTCTGGAGGTCGGGGGTGAGCTCGACGGCGTCGTGGATGCGGGTCGCGGCGGCCAGCACGTCGGCGCCGTCGAGTTCCGCCTGTGGGTCGGCCAGCCGGACGATCTCCAGGATCGCCTCGGGCTTGGTCTTGGCGGGCACCACGACCGTGGGGCCGGTGCGAAGACGGCCAGGCAGCAGCAGATTGGAGAGAAGACCCATGTGCCCCTCCTTACGTAGAAGTCAGGACGAGGCTAGGCGCGTCCCTGTCATCGTCGCGTAAACGATGACATTGTCTACGTAGTGACGGGTGGTGCGGTTGAATGTTCCGGCACATGTGATCAATCTGAGCTCGGCCATGTCGCTGTCGCCGTAGACCCGCTCGGTCGGGAACGTCGTCTTGTCGGCCTGCTCGATACCGCCGACGGTGAAGATCGCGACGGTGCCGTCCTGCCGTACCACTTCGATGGTGTCGCCGTAGCGCAGCTCGGCCAGCCGGTTGAACACCGCGGGCGAGGTCGCGGTGTCGCGGTGACCCACCAGCGTGGCCGGCCCGGGCGAACCCGGGGTCGGTCCCTTCCGGTACCAGCCGACCAGGTTCGTGTTGGCGAGCGGCGGCGGCTCGATAGCACCGGTCTTGTCGAGCCCTACCGAACGCACCGGCGCGTCGATGTTCAGCCGCTTGACGATCAGGCGCTTGGGCGACGACGGCTGGCTCATGGGCGCGACGGGCGTCAGCGGAGGCAGCGGCGCCGGCGCCTCGGGCACGGCCTGCGGCAACTCGGGACCGCCGCCACGGCCGACCTCGGGGAGCATGCCGTTGGTGACGTTGAATTTGACCCGGTCAGGCTCGCTGTACTCCTCCGGGTTGCCCAGGATGAACACGAGGCCGAGCCCGACCGTCAGGAGACCGGCGACCGCGGCGATGATCAACACCAACCGCACGAGCTGCGTGCCGTTCTTCCCCTCAGGCTCCGGCTGCGGCGCCGGAACCTGCTGGTAGTAGACGTAGCCCTGCTGCGGCTGGTTGGGATCCTGCGGGTAGTAGCCGGTCACCGGCGCCTCATCCCTGCTGCGGCCGTCGCCGGGAGCGCAGCATCAGTCCGCCGACACCGGCCGCGAGCACGATCGCCGAGCCGGTCAGCACGAACACCCGCCCGTCGGGGCCCAGCATGCCGCCGCCACCGGTCGCCACACCGCCGTCGGGCGTCTCGACCTGGTCGTCGTCGGGCACGTCGGCCGTGGCGGTCTCGGTCACCGTCCGGGTGACCCGCGGCGTCGGGGTGTTCGACGCGGACGGCGTGGGGGTCGGCGTCGGCGTGGCGCTCGGCGACTGGCTCGTGCTGGCGGTGCTGACACTCAGGGTCGCGCTCGCCGGCGTGGGGAGCGGGGCCGTGGTCGGCAGGGTGCAGACGAACTTGGCGGTCTCGGTGGTGCCGTTCATCAGCCGGAGCGTGAAGTTCTTGGCCGTCAGGATCAGCTGGGTGGTCCCGGTCGACGGGGTGATCGTGGCCGTCGGGGTCGGCAGCGCGGGCAGTGCGCCGCCGATGGAGATGGGGGCCGCCGGAGCGACGGAGGCCGAGGGCGTCACCGTGGCGATCGCCGCCGCGCCGCCGTTGCCCTTGATCTCGATCTCGGTGAGCACCTGGATCGAGTGGGTGGTCTCAAGCGCCACCGGAGCCGGAGGAAGTGCGGTGCCGCCCAGCGCGACGGTCGCGGTGAACCCGGTGTTAATGGTCCCGGCGGTCACCGAGGAGTTCAGGGCGACGGTCACGTCATAGTCGACATCGGTGCCCGGGGCCCCGTTCAGGTGGGGCTTGCAGATGTAGTTCACCGTCTTCGTGTCGGCGGTGGCGCTGCTGAGCATGGGACCGAGACCAAGAAGAAGACCAGCACTGACCACACCGGCGGCGGCGGCCTTGGTAGCGATGCGTCGCCGTGCCTTGTACTTCAGCACTGACTCTCTCCGTTTCAGATTCGATGACCGTTTCATGGCGGATGGGGAGATCCTAGGGACAAAGCCTGGGAGAAGGCAGAGATAACCCCAACTCTGACGACAATCAGTAAAGATTTCGTCAAGACACCACACGTCTCCTCAGTATCAGCCCTCCCACCATCGCGGCAAGCGTGAGGGTGCCTCCGGCCAGCACGAGCACCCGCCCGTCGGGCCCCAGCGACCCCCCTCCACCGGTCGCCACCCCTCCGTCGGGGGTCTCGACCTGAGCGGTGACGGTCGCCGTCGCGGTCCGGGTGGAGCGGTCGACCGGCGTGGGCGCGGTCACCGTGGCGGTGGCGGTCACGGTGCCCCTGGGGGTCGGCGTGCCGCTGCCGCTCGGAGTGTGGCTCGGGGTCGAACTGGGGGTCGAACTGGGGGTCGTGGACGACGTCGGGGTCGGCGACGCGACGACGGTGATCTTCAGCGCGACCGGGGTCGCGGTGTCGGGGAGCTCGCAGGTGTAGAGCACGGAGTCGGTGGTGGCTCCGGTGGGCCTGACCCGCACCACGAACTCACGGGCGGACACCTCGAACACCCCGGTGGCCTCGGGGGTCACGACCCCGACCAGCGGTGGGATCGGCCAGAGGGTCGCGCCCTGGGTGAGCGCCGCGTTGACCGTCATCGTGGCGGTGGCGGTCGCCCCGGGGTACACCGAGGGATCGTCGTCCGACCCGCTGGGGGTCTGGCTCGGCGACTCGCTGGGGGTCTCGCTCGGCGTCTGACTGGGGGTCTGGCTCGGCGTCGTGCTGGGGGTCTCGCTGGGGGTTTCACTGCCCGAGCCGCTGGGAGTGGTGCTCGGGGTCTGGCTGGGGGTGGCGCTCGGTGTGGGGGTCGAGCCGTCGATGGCCGGGCCGGTGGCGCGCAGCACGCCCTGGGCGCCGACCTGGTCGCCCACGGCCAGCGGGGTCGGCAGGCTCAGCACGGGGCCGCCACTGGCCGTCGGCGTCCCGGGGACGAGGCTCCAGATGACCGACACGGGCGCGCTCGGGGTCGGCTGGTCGGGCCCGCCGAGGAGCACCCGCACCTGGTAGGGCGTCGACGACGTGTCGGCGCCCCGGGCGCACTCGTAGGTCGTCGTGCCGTCGCTGTTCCCGGCCAGCGCGGGGAGGCCGAGTAACAGCAGGGCGGCGGCCGCCCCGGCGCCCGCTCCGCGCACGGCGAAGCGGGCACGAGTCTTCAGCATCCTCATCGCTTGCCCCCGGATACGCCGTCTATCCGCGGACCTCGGTCAGGGTCGCGTAGACGACGATGTTGTCGGTGTAGTGATGGGTCTTGGCATTGTAGGCACCACCACAGGTGATCAACCGAAGGCTTGAGGTGATGGTGTTCCCGTAGACGCGCTTGGTCGGGAAGGCCTTCTTGCTGACCTGCTCGACACCGTCGACGGTGAAGACCGCCAGTTTACCGTCCGCCCGCAGGATGCTGATCTTGTTGCCGCGCTTGATGTCACGGAGCCGGCTGAACACCGCGGCGCCCGAGCGGGTGTTGACGTGCCCGAGGATGACGGCCGGACCCTGGTCGCCCGGGGCAGGGCCGAACCTGTACCAGGCGGTCTCCTTGGGCTTGGCCAGCGACGGGGTCGCGATCTCGCCCTTCTTGGTCACGCCGACCGTGCCGATCTTGGCCCGGTTCACGCCGACGGCCGGAATGCTGATCTTCATCGGACGCGACGACTTGGGCGCGGTCACCTTGGGCGCCGAACTCGCCTTCGCGGCCGGCTTCGGAACCTCGACGTTGAGGCCCACCCCGTTCGCCTGCGCCACGACCTGCGGCGACAGCGTCAGCGGGGCGACCGGCTGGGTGGCCGGCGCGGGCGGCGGCGCCGTCGGGTCGGCCGCGGTCAGCGGGACCCCGGGGCCACCCGGGCCCACAGTCGGCGGGATGACGTAGGAGTTGCCGGCGGCCTGGATGTTGACCTCGTCGGCCGGCTCCTCGACCACCGGGGTCGGCGAGAGCACCATCAGCAGACCGGCCATGATCGCCGCGATGCCGCTGAAGGACCCACCGACCAGCAGCGCCGTGAGGGTGCGCTTGGACATGCCGCCGGGCGGCGGCGCCTGCGCCGGGACCTGGACGACGGGCACGACCTGACCGGCGGCCGTACCGGCGACCGGAACCGCACCCACCGGAACACCGGCACCCGGAGCACCCGCACCGGCGGCAGCCTGAGCCCCAGCAGCCTGTCCGCCGGGCAGAGCGGCACCGGGAACCGCCCCGGGAACCCCAGCGCCCGGAACACCGGCGCCCGGAACCTGGCCCACAGGCACCATCACGACGGGCACCATGCCCGGAGGCACCGACCCGCTCGGGACCATGACCACGCCACCCGGCGCGACCGCGCCGGGCACGTCAGCACCGGAAGCCGGAGCCTCGGCGTCCTGAGCCCCCGAAGATTGAGCGCCCGAAGCCTGCGCCTCGGAAGCCGTCGAGCCGTCGGCGTCGGCCGGGGTCCTGGGCTCGATGGGCATGGCCGGCTTGTCGCCGCTGTCGCCCTTCACGAGCTTGTGCCCGGTCGCCTTCAGCAGCCGGTCGTAGGGGTGCTGCACGATCGCCCCGGGAGAGGCCGGCTTCGGCTGCTCCTCCTCGGGCTCGGGGTCGGGCGTCGGATAGGGGTTGCGCTTGTCCGTCATCACCGCTCCCCGGCGTGGGCCGCGCGCCTGCGCAGCAGCTTGAGTCCGCTGACCATGCCGCCCATCAGCAGCAACGCTCCGACCACCAGCACCGTGACGCCGGGGTTCGACCGTTCGGGCGCCACACCGGTCTGCGCGCCGCCCAGCGGCGTGATGGCCACCTGAGCCACGGTCGGGGTCGAGGTCAGCGTCACGGTCGTGGTCGCCGTGGGGGTCGGGGTGCCCTGCACGATCACCGACACCAGCGGCGTGAAGTTCTCCTGCGGGGTCGGCGGCCTGCTCACGTTGCCGGAGGGGCTCGGCGAACCGCTCGGCGAGGTGGAGGGCGTCGTCGACGGGGTGGTCGACGGCGTGACCGACGGGTCGCCCGAGGGGGTCTGCGACGGGTCGGGCGACGGGGACTGCGAGGTGCCGCCGCCGGTCACCGTCAGCGGGATCAGCGGGAACTTCGGCTCGGGGCTGCAGACCGTGCGGTAGGGGGAGGCGTTCAGGTTGTCGGCCGTGTCGGCGTACACCTTCCAGGCGTCGACGCGGGCGAACTTGTCCTGGGTCTGGTTCTTGATCTTCACGGTGTACTTGCCGTAGGGCAGGTCGGTCGCCGCGGTGAACTTCTCCAGCACCCGGCGCTCGCCGGCCACCTGCCAGTAGGCGTTGTAGCGCTCGGAGGCCTCGTCGGGCGGGTTGCCCTGGTCGGTGACGAGCGTGAACTCGCTCATGTCGTTCTTCTTGTCACCGATGAGGTCGACGCCCGTGCCGACGAAGGTGAAGGTCGCCTCGTCGCCCTCGTCCTTGGCCTCACGGAGGTCCTGCTCGTAGTGCGTCTTGCCGAAGTAGGCCAGCGGGTCGTTGACGTGGTTCCAGCCCGGCCCGTACCAGTGCGAGAAGTCGCCGACCGGCTGGAAGTCGTTGTTCCAGGTCGACTCGACGTCGGCGAGGTCGAGGATGATCGGCCCGACCTCGATCGACCCGGAGCCGGCCCGCTCGGCGGTCGCCAGGCCCGGCGAGACCAGCCCCAGCGACAGCGGCTTGCCCGTTCGCAGGTCGTCGGCCGGGACCAGGCGGGTGCCGGTCGAGTCGATCGCACCCTGGCCGGTCCACACGCCGTGCGCCTTCACGCGGGCGGTGACCGCGAGGTGGGCGCCCCTGTCGTGATTGGGGTTCAGCGGGTCGGGGACCTTCACGCTGCGCTGGGCGTCACCGAGCTGCCAGTTGATGACGAGCTGCTGCCCGACGGTCAGTTCCTTGGACGAAAGGGAGATCGACGCCGCGATCGTCTGGTTGTCGGCCAGCGGGCCGACACACTTGAAGTAGTAGGGACCTTCTGCCGAACCCTGGCTGGTGCCGGGGAAGGCGATCAGTGCGCCAGCAGTGGCAATTCCCACCGCTCCCAGGGCGGCCCACCGCCGACGCATCCGTTCCCACCGCATTGCGCACACTCCGATATCGCGGCATACCAAACCGAAGGTAGATCTTATGGGGTTAAGGAACGTGATTGGTGGGAACGTGGCGCACTTGTGATGCGCTCCCCAGCATGTTCTGAGGAGTAACAGAATCGTATTCTGGTTGTCATGGAGCGAACCCTCTTCGAGGAGGAGCACGAGCTCTTCCGTGACACCGTGCGCGACTTCATGAGCCGCGAAGTCATCCCGAACCACGCGCAGTGGGAGAAGGACGGCATCGTCCCCCGCGAGATCTGGAAGAAGGCCGGCGACCTGGGCATGTTCGCCATGTCGGTCCCCGAGGAACACGGCGGCATCGGGATCACCGACTTCCGGTTCAACGTGGTGGTCATCGAGGAGATCATCCGCGCGGGCGCCAGCGGCCTCGGCTTCGGCCTGCACAACGACGTGATGGCCCCCTACTTCGTCGACCTGACGAACGACGAGCAGAAGGCCCGCTGGTTGCCCGGCTTCGTGAGCGGCGAGCTGATCACCGCCATCGCGATGACCGAACCGGGCGCGGGCAGCGACCTCCAGGGCATCCGCACCACCGCCGAGAAGGACGGTGACGACTACGTCCTGAACGGCCAGAAGACCTTCATCACCAACGGCATCAACTCCGACCTGGTGGTCGTGGTGGCCAAGACCGACCCGGCGGCCGGGGCGCGCGGCACCACGCTGTTCGTGGTCGAGCGCGGCATGCCCGGTTTCCAGCGGGGCCGCAACCTCGACAAGGTCGGCCTCAAGGCGCAGGACACCGCCGAGTTGTTCTTCGAGAACGTCCGGGTCCCGTCCGCCAACCGTCTCGGGCCCGACGACGGCCAGGGCTTCTTCCAGCTCATGGCCAACCTGCCGCAGGAGCGCCTGTCGATCGCGGTGGTCGCGGTCGCCGCCGCCGAGGCCGTGCTGGCCACGACGATCGACTACTGCCGCAACCGCCAGGCGTTCGGCCGGAACCTGGGCGGCTTCCAGAACACCCGGTTCGTGCTGGCCGAGCTGACCACCGAGGTCGAGATCGCCCGCCTGTTCGTCGACACCTGCGTGACCGCGCTCAGCGCGGGGACGCTGACCCCGGTCGACGCCGCCAAGGCCAAGTGGTGGACCACCGAGCTGCAGAACAAGGTCATCGACCGCTGCCTGCAACTGCACGGCGGCTACGGCTACATGACCGAGTACCCGGTGGCCAAGGCCTGGCTCGACGCCCGCGTCCAGACCATCTACGGCGGCACCACCGAGATCATGAAGGAGATCATCGGCAGATCGTTCGGGTTCTGAACCGATCCAAAAGCGGCGGTAAAGCTTCATACTGGGCCCATGGAAATCACCGGGCTGATCCTGCTGGTCTTCCTGGCGTTCCTGGCGGCCTGGCTGCTGAACAAGGTGCGCCGGTTCTTCCGGCTCGGCGCCGTCGCCTACGGCGGCGTAATGATCGTCTTCATCATCACCATGCTGTTGATCTGGGGTCAGACCATCCGATGAAACCCGCGTTCGACCCGGCTCTGCCGCCCGCCGACCGGGCGCTCATGGCCGCCTCCCCCGAATTCCTCCACCCGGTTCCCGGCCGCCCCCGCTGGGGCGGCCGCATCGGCGCCGACGCCTGGGCCGCGCTGCTGTCGGCCTCGTTGTGGGGGTTCCTGCCCGTCGTCATCGGCCGCCTCCACGGCCGGTGGTGGTTCCCGCTCGGCGCGACCCTGCAGGTCGTCCAGCTCATGATCTGGTTCTTTTACGGCTTCGCCCCCGCCTTCACCATGAGCCTCGCGGTCGAGGCGGTGGCATTCCTCGTCCTGCTCGGCCTGTCGGGCGAGTCTCCGGTCGCCAAACTGGCCCGTAAGCACCAGGGCCGCTACATCGCCGACCTCCACCTCCGCGACGCCGAGTTGCTGGAGCGCACCCATAAGGCGGTCGCCGCCGTGCTCGAATCGAGCGTCAACCGGGCCGGCCTGCTCGACGACATCGCCAACACCGTCACCCTCCCCCGCCAGGAATGGGAGATCGCCGAGACCCTCGCCGAGATGACCCGGCTGCGCCGCGAACAGCGGGCGGCCCGCAAGGGCAAGGTCACCGACCGCATCAGAGACATGCTCGACGCCCACCAGAGCGCCATGAAGGTGGCCACCGACTCGCTGACCGAGCGCGTCGAGGCCCTGGAGGACTACGCCCTGCGGGTGATGGCCGCCGACGACGCCTACCAGGAGTGGAAGACCCTCCAGGAACTGGCCGACGACGGCGACGCCTACACCGAACTCCTGGCCCGGACCGTCCGCGACCGCCTGGCCACCGAGGAGATCGACGCCCTGACCGAGAAGGCCGCCAGAGTCGAGGCCGCGCTGCGCGAGAGCGTGCGCGACGCCCGCAAGGCCGGCCTGGTCCTGCTGCCGAAGGCGGGCTGACATGCCCAAGGTCTCTCCCAAGGCCCGCCGCCTCTACGTCCGCGTCCCGGTGTGGGCCAACGCGCTCGGCGGCGTCCTCCTGGTCACCCAGTTGATCACGGGCATCTCCCTGGCCACCGCCTCGACGCGCACGCCGGTCGCTGTCCCCGTACAGCAGCGGGAGACCCCGATCCCCGCGACGCCGGTCCCGGCCGACGTCGAGACCACGCCCGAGCCGACGCCGGAGCCGACCCCGTCGCCCTCCCCCACGCTGGAGGTCGACCGCATCCCCGAAGGCACCGTCGTCCGCCTCAAGAAATACTCCGGCACCCCCTCGCCGGTGATCGGCGAAGTCCGCGACCGCAAGGCCCGCCTTCGCTACGCCGAGCTCGGCGAGCCCTGGAAACCCGCCAAGGGCCAGCCGGAGGGCCTGTTCTCCGACGGCCGCTACTCCACCCGCCAGACCTTCGTCACCGAGGAGTACGGCCCCGACCTGGACAACGAGTGGTTCGCCGACATCGACGCCCAGCGTCTGTGGAGCGACCTCGACGGAGGCGACAGCCCGTACGACGCCGCCGTCGCGATGCTCGACTACAAGCAGGAGAACAACTTCCCCCGCGGCACCAAGGGCAAGGACGTCGCCTCGCAGCGGGTGCCCAACGGCTGGCTGGTGGCCCGCGAGATGCGCATGCCGCCCAGCGAGCTGGGCCGCAAGGCACGGCTGGAACTGGCCGTGGCCGTCGCGGTGGAGACCGGCGCCGACCGCCCGTCGGTCATCTGGATCACCATCCCGGAGACCCACAAGCGCCTGTGGCCCGACGTCTCGACGGTCGTCAGTTCGCTGCGCGTGCTCCGCTGAGGAGCACCCGCGCCACCAGCTCGGGATCGTCGGTCATCGGGACGTGCCCGCAGTCGCGCAGCAGGTGCACCCGCTTCTGCGCCCACCGTCCGGCCCTGACCGCCTGGCGTGTGGGCGTCAGCCGGTCTCTGTCGCCCCAGGCGATGGTGACCGGCACCTTCGGCGGCGCGGGCGGTGGCAGCCAGTAGAACGCGTCGAGCGTCTCGTAGAACCCGGGCGCGTCCTTGAGCGCCTGCCATCCGGCGTGCATGACCTCGTCCGACACCCGTTCGGGATGGGCGACGACCAGCCCCAGGCCCTTGCGGGTGGCCGGCCCGGCCCGCATCAGCTTGAGGACGCTCCGGAGCCAGAGCAGCTCGGTCCGCGACCAGAACCCGGCCGGGGAGATCGCGGTGGCCGTACGGCACACCCCGCGCGAGGCCATGTCGAGGGCGAGGTAGCCGCCGAGGGAGTTGCCCGCGACGTGGGGTTCCTCGATGCCGAGGTCGTGCCAGAAGGCCTCGACGGCGTAGGCCAGCGACTCGGCGGTGGAGATCGTGCCCGGCGGCAGGGGCGGGGAGGCGCCGAACCCGGGGAGGTCGACGGCGATCACGTCGTGGTGCCGGGCGAGCAGGCCGATGACCGGTTGCCAGGCTTGCCAGTGGTGCCCGATCCCGTGCATCAGCACCAGAGGCGGACCGGCTCCCGTGCGGCGGTAGACCAGCTCCATGGCTTCGAGTCAAACACCGAAACCAGGGGAAAGCCAGTTCAGCGACCGCCGACCGGAATCTCGAACCAGACGGCCTTCCCGTCGGGGGTGGGCCGGGAACCCCAGCGCCGGGCCAGCTGGTCGACCAGGTAAAGCCCTCGCCCGCCTTCGTCGTTCTCCCCGGCGCTGCGGATGCGGGGCAGCCGCAGGTCCTGGTCGAACACCTCGACCCAGATCGACTCGCCGCCACGCCGGAGCCGGAGCGTGAACTTCTTCTCCGGGTCGGCGGCGGCGTTGAGCGCGGCGATGCCCTCACGGCCGAGGTCGAGATCGAGGTCGACCTCGAGATCGGGGAAGTCCCACGACTCGTCGAACGGCAGCGGCGGCCCGTCGAGCACGAGCTCGCGGCGCGGCGCACTGGCCGACGCGGCGTGGAGCACGACGTTGGTGACCACCTCGGAGACGAGCAGGCAGGCCAGCTCGCCCTTCTCCTCGGGGATGTTCCAGCGCTCGAAGGCGTTGCGGGCCATCCGCCGCGCCTCACCGACCATGATCGGCTGGGCGGGGTAGTCGGACTCCTCGAACTCCAGCTCGCCACCGCCCGACCGGACGACCAGGATCGCCATGTCGTCGTCGATCTCACCGGGCACCGCGCTGGTGGCGGCGTCGGCGATGCGCTCGACCGGCTCGTCGGCGATCTTGGAGATCTCGTCGCAGAGCACCCGCACGGCCTCTTCGAGATCGCGCGAGGGTGTGCCCGACTCGCGGTGCGGCCGCCGGTCGACCAGCCCGTCGGTGTAGAGGAGCAGGGTGGCGCCCGGGGGCAGCACCCGCGTCTCCTCCTTGTAGACCAGGTCGGCGTGGACGCCGGTGGCCCGCACGCCCAGCGGCTTGCCGACGTCGCCGATGTCGAGCTCGGTGACCGAGCCGTCGACGATCAGCAGGGGCGGCGAGTGACCGGCGTTGGCGAACGACAACTCGCGCGACCAGGCGTCGTAGACCATGTATTGGCAGGTGACGATCGGCGGGCTGGTGACGTCGGCGCCGTAGTCGTCTTCCTCCGGAGAGGCCAGTATGCGGGTCCACTCGTCGAGGCGGGCCAGGATGTCGGCCGGGGGCTTGTCGTCCTGTGCGAAGGCCCTCAGAGCGGCGCGGAGCTGGCCCATGACGGCGGCGGCCTTGGCGCCGCGGCCCTCGACATCGCCGATCACGATGCCGACGCGGCCGGCCGAGAGCGGGATCACGTCGTACCAGTCGCCGCCGACCTGGGTCTGGATGCCCTGGCCGTGGCTGGACAGCGGGGCGGCCGGGAGGTAGCGGACGGCGATCTCGAGCCCGTCGAGCTTGGGCAGCTCGCGCGGCAGCAGGTGTTTCTGGAACGACTCGGCGGTGTGGCGCTCCTCCTCGAACAGGAGGGCGTTGTCGACGGCGATGGCGACCCGGGTGGCGATGGCGCCGACGAAGTCGCGGTCGAAGGCGTCGTAGTGGGGCGAGCGCCGGTCGGTCAGGTTGGACATCGACAGGTACATCAGCCCGAGGGACTCCCCGCGCGCGCAGAGCGGCGCCACGATCGCCGAGGTCACCCCGACCTCGCCGTCGACCCGGGCCGCGCCCTCGCTGATGGACGGGTAGCTGACCTGGGAGAAGTCTTCGACCAGGATGGTCTCCTGGCGGCGGAGCGCGCTGTCGGCGAAGTGGCCGATCGGATAGCGGATCTCGGCCCCGACGGGCTTCCAGGTGTCGGCCGGGGGCTGCCAGCCGCCGACGTGGGTGGAGACCTTGCGGACCAGCCGCTCGCCCTCCATCAGCTCGATGAAGCAGTGGTCGGCGAACTGCGGGACGAGCATCTCGGCGACCCGGTTGAGGGTCTCCTCGACGTAGAGGGAGCCGGCCAGCCGCTCGCCGATGCGCTCGAGAAGGCCGAAGCGGTCTTTCTCCCGCTCGTTGCTCTTCATCGCCTCGCGCGCGGTGATCACGATGCCGGTGACCGACCCCGAGGTGTGCCGCATGGGCACCGCCTGCGCCCGGACGTAGATCAGCGTGCCGTCGTGGCGGACGACGTCGAAGGTGCCCTCCCACACGTTGCCCTTGAGCACGTGTTTGGCGAGCTCGACGCCCAGCGGGTGGTCACGCTCCATGATGCTGATGGAGATCGTGTCATCACGCCCGTGGGCGTAGCCCGGCCGGCCGAACAGCTGCTCGGCGAAGGGATTCCAGTAGAGAACGTTGCTGAACCGGTCGGTGACGACGACGGCCAACTCCGCCTGGTCGAGCACCGCGCCCGCGGAGAGGTGGTCGGTCGTGTCCTGCGACAGGTCCCCCCAGCGCTTCATCCGACGACCACTCCTAGGAGAACAGAGCTGGACCCGTTGGGATCAGCGCTTGGAGACGAAAACGTGTGCTGCGACGTCGCGCGGAAGCTCCGCGAGGTTGTTGTCAGCCTGTTCGTCACCAGTCACCCGCACACCGTCGTCGCTCGCCGCGAGCGTCACCTCGCGTCCGGGTTGTATCCCAACTTGCTTGAGTTTAAGCATCACAGCGGGATCGCTTTGCACTTGTTCGCTAATTCGGCGCACGACAACGGGTATATCTCTGGGCCCCGCGACGTCGGCCATAGGCGAGACCTGCTCAATTTCCGTCAAACCGGACGCGCCCAGTTCTTCGAGCCCCGGGATGGGGTTCCCATGTGGGCAGACGGTCGGGTTCCCGAGGAGCGCCACGAGCCGCACCTCGACCTGTTCCGACATGACGTGTTCCCAGCGGCACGCCTCGACGTGGACGTCTTCCCACGGCATGCCGATCACCTGGATCAGCAGGCACTCGGCGAGACGGTGCTTGCGCATGACGCGGATCGCCTGCTTGCGACCCGCCTCACTCAGGGTCAGGTGGCGGTCGCCCTCCACCTTGACGAGCCCGTCGCGCTCCATGCGGGCGACGGTCTGGCTCACGGTGGGACCGCTCTGCTGCAGCCTCTCGGCGATCCGGGCGCGCAGCGGGACGATCCCTTCCTCTTCGAGCTCGAAGATCGTGCGGAGGTACATCTCCGTGGTGTCGATCAGGCCGTGTGCGGTCAACGGTCATCCTCCCGGTCCTGTTCGATGCTACGACCCGCAAGCGCGTTCCCGCCGACCTTACTGGTCCAGAACAGCACCTTGGGCAACAGCCGGACGGCCGAAAACCTTCCGCGTTAGGAACCGACCCGGTAGTTCCGGAACGACTTGACCGAAAGCCCGACCGCGAACACGCTCACGGCGCACAGCAGACCGCCCCCCACCCAGGCCGGTACCAGCCCGAACGCCGAGGCGGTGGCCCCCGCCCTCAGGTCGCCCAGGCGCGGCCCGCCGGCCACCACGACGAAGAAGACGCCCTGGAGGCGTCCGCGCATCTCGTCCGGCGCGTACGTCTGGAGGATGGTCTGCCGCCAGACCGCGGAGACCAGGTCGGCGAAGCCCCCGACGGCCAGCAGGGCCACGCACAACCACAGGGGTTCGGCCAGGCCCGCCAGAGCCACGCTGAGGCCCCACAGGGCGATCACGACGGTGAGGGCCACCCCCTGGCGGCGTACACGCCCCACCCAGCCGGAGAAGACGCCGCCGACGACCGAGCCGAGGGCGATCGAGGCCGACAGGGCGCCGAAGGCGAACTCCGAGCCGTCGAAGCGTTCGGCGGCCATCTGGGGGAACAGCGCCCTCGGCAGGGCGAAGGCCATCGCCACGATGTCCACGGCGAAGCTCATCAGCACGATCGGGCTGGTCATGATGTAGCGCAGTCCCTCGACCACGGCCCTGGGGCCGGGGGCGGTCACCTCGCCGAGGGGTTCCAGCCTGGGGAGGCGGTAGGCGGCGTACAGGGTCGCGGTGAACAGGACGGCGTCGATGGCGTAGGCCGCCGAGAAGTCGGCGGTGGCCAGGATCACTCCGCCGAGCAGCGGCCCGAGCACCGAACCGAGGCTGGAGAACAGGAAGCTCAGCGTGTTCGCGGCCGGCACGAGGTCGGTCGGCACCAGCCTCGGCACGATGGCCTGCCGGGTCGGCGAGCTGACCGCGAAGCCGCTCGACTGCACGAACACCGCCGCCATGATCACCCACACGCTCTTGGCGGTCAGCGCGTTGACGAGCAGCGCGACCGTGGCGCCCCAGGTGAACAGGGAACTGATCAGCAGCAGCTTCCGCCGGTCCGTCGCGTCGGCGACCGCGCCGCCCCACAGGCCGAAGACGACCAGCGGGATGAGGGCGACCGGCCCCATCATGCCGACCCAGAACGACGACTTGGTGATGGAGTAGATCTCGGCCGCGACAGCGACCCCGGTGAGCTGGAACCCGATGTACCCGACGGCCTGACCGGCCAGGAGCCTGCGGTACTCGGGGATGGCCACCGGCCGGGTGTCCGCGAAGTGCCGTTCGAGTGCCGCCCTCACCTTGCTCACGGGGGGACACCCTACTCATGGGGGAAATATCACATATTCCAGGGTTCGTCCGGATGTCAGGGCGCCAGGCGGTCGACCGTCCACCCGTCGCCCGCCCGGCGGTAGCGGAGCCGGTCGTGCATGCGGTCGCCCCGGCCCTGCCAGAACTCGATCTCGCTCGGCACGACCACGTAGCCGCCCCAGAAATCCGGCACCGGCGGATCTTCGGGCCATCTCTCCGCGAGTTCCCGGTAGCGGTTCTCCAGGTCCTCTCTACTGCGCACGACCGCCGACTGCCGTGAGGCCCAGGCGCCGATGCGGGAGCCGTACGGGCGGGACTGGAAATAGGTCGCGGTGTCCTCGCGGGACAGGCGCCGGACGCGGCCCTCCACGCGCACCTGGCGGCTGATGACGTGCCAGGGGAACACCAGGGCCGCGCGGGGATTCTCGGCGAGGTCGCGGCCCTTGCGGGACTCGTAGTTGGTGAAGAACGTGAAACCTTGCTCGTCGGCGCCTTTCAGCAGAACTGTCCGGGCCGAGGGTCTTCCCCCGGCCGACGCCGTCGCGAGCACCATGGCATTGGGTTCCGGAACTTCGGCGCTCACCGCGTCGTCGAACCAGACGGCGAACTGCGTCATCGGATCGTCGGCCACGTCGAGCAGAGGTTCGCCCTGGTAGTTGCGCCGGAGCCCGGCGAGGTGCGATGCGCTGTCCACGGAACGGTATTCTTGCGCGCTTGACAGACGTCGGACACACCAGCCCTAACCAGGGACGACGGCGTTTGGGAGGGACCGGAGGCGACCCGCTGCAACCCTGGGGGTTAAATTGACCCGCCGGTATCTCGACATCAAGGCTTTGGACTTCACAAGAGAGGGAGGCGGCCGGGAATGTCCGACTTCAAACCCGGGCTCGAAGGCGTCGTAGCTTTCGAGACGGAGATCGCGGAACCGGACAAAGAAGGGGGCGCCCTGCGGTATCGGGGCGTCGACATCGAAGAACTCGTGGGCCGCGTCCCCTTTGGGAACGTGTGGGGCCTGCTGGTCGACAACGAGTTTTTGCCGGGGCTGCCCCCGGCTGAGCCGTACCCCGTTCCAGTCCACAGCGGTGACATCCGGGTCGACGTCCAGAGCGCGCTGGCCATGCTGGCCCCGGCTCTCGGCTTCCGCCCGCTGCTCGACATCTCCGACACGCAGGCCCGCGACGACCTCGCGCGCGCGTCGGTGACCGCACTGTCGTTCGTGGCCCAGTCGGCCCGCGGCCTCGGCAAGCCGATGGTGCCGCAGGCGCAGGTCGACCAGGCCGAGAGCATCGTCGAACGGTTCATGATCCGTTGGCGCGGTGAGCCCGATCCCAAGCACGTCAAGGCCATCGACGCCTACTGGACCTCGGCCGCCGAGCACGGCATGAACGCCTCGACGTTCACCGCCCGCGTCATCGCCTCCACGGGCGCCGACGTGGCCGCCTCGCTCTCGGGCGCCGTCGGCGCCATGTCGGGCCCGCTGCACGGCGGCGCCCCGGCCCGTGTGCTGCACATGATCGAAGGCGTGGAGAAGCTCGGTGACGCACGCAAGTGGGTGCAGAACGAGCTCGACTCGGGTCAGCGCCTGATGGGCTTCGGCCACCGTGTCTACCGGGCGGAAGACCCGCGCGCGCGGGTGCTCCGCCGTACCGCCAAGGAGCTGGGCGCGCCCCGCTACGAGGTCGCGGCCGCACTTGAGACGGCCGCGCTCGAGGAGCTGCACGCCCGCAAGCCCGACCGGGTGCTCGCCACCAACGTCGAATACTGGGCCGCGGTCATCCTCGACTTCGCCGAGGTGCCCGCGTCGATGTTCACCTCGATGTTCACCTGCGCCCGCACCGCCGGGTGGGCGGCGCACATCCTGGAGCAGAAGCGCACGGGCAGGCTCGTCCGCCCCAGCGCCACCTACACCGGGCCGGCCTCGCGGTCGATCAACGAGGTGCCGGGCGCCTCGGAGATCACCCCCGTCTGACCCTTCCTTTTCGTGAGGCTCGCGTCCCGTCCGGGACGCGGGCCTTTTCGTTTCTTTGCCGAGGCCCTGCGGCCCCGGCGGGACAGGGTGTTTCGCGTCTCATTTTCCATCTCAAAGGCTGGACCGGCGCGTACACCGTTTCGTGACCTCACTAATGTGGGACACGTGGCTGACATCGTGATCCCCAATGACATCAAGCCCGCCGACGGCCGCTTCGGCTGCGGGCCCTCCAAGGTCCGCACCGAGCAGCTGGCCGCCCTGGCGGCCTCCGGAGCGAGCCTGATGGGCACCTCCCACCGGCAGAAGCCGGTCAAGAACCTCGTCGGCCGGGTCCGCGCGGGCCTGTCCGAGCTGTTCTCCCTGCCGGAGGGCTACCAGGTCGTCCTGGGCAACGGCGGCACCACCGCGTTCTGGGACATCGCGTCCTTCGGCCTGATCCGCGAGAAGTCGCAGCACCTGCACTTCGGTGAGTTCTCCTCGAAGTTCGGCGCCGTCGTCAAGAAGGCCCCGTGGCTGGCCGACCCGTCGGTGATCAAGTCCGACCCGGGCACCCACCCGCTGCCGGTCGCCGAAGAGGGCGTCGACGTCTACGCACTCACCCACAACGAGACCTCGACCGGCGTCGCGATGCCGATCGAGCGGGTGGGCTCCGAGGGCCAGCTCGTGCTGGTCGACGCGACCTCGGGCGCGGGCGGCCTGCCGGTCGACGTGTCGCAGACCGACGTCTACTACTTCGCGCCGCAGAAGAGCTTCGCCTCCGACGGCGGCCTGTGGATCGGCCTGTTCTCCCCCGCCGCGCTCGCGCGGGTCGAGGAGATCGCGGCGACCGACCGGTTCGTGCCGGAGTTCTTCAGCCTTCCGGTGGCGATCGACAACTCGTCCAAGGACCAGACGTACAACACCCCGGCGGTGGCGACGCTGTTCCTGCTGGCCGACCAGCTCGACTGGATGAACGGCAACGGCGGTCTGGCCTGGACGACCGCCCGCACGGCCGACTCGGCCGCCCGGCTCTACCAGTGGGCCGAGAAGACGGCCTACACCAGCCCGTTCGTGGCCGACCCGGCGCAGCGCTCCAGCGTCGTCGGCACGATCGACTTCGACGACTCGGTCGACGCCGCCAAGGTCGCCGCGACGCTGCGCGCCAACGGCATCGTCGACACCGAGCCCTACCGCAAGCTGGGCCGCAACCAGCTGCGCATCGCGATGTTCCCGGCGATCGACCCGGCCGACATCGAGGCCCTGACGGTCTGCGTCGACTACGTGGTCGAGCGCCTCTAGTCCGGAAGACGAGGCCGCGAGGGTGCCCGCACCCTCGCGGCGGCCTAGTCGACGGAGGGCGGCGGGACCCAGCCGGGCGGCTGCTCCACCGGGGCCCGCCCGGCCCGCCGCGCCAGTTCGTCGAGCAGCCGCAGGGCGTCGTCGAGGTCGACGCTCTGCGCGAACCGGGACAGCACCGGAGAGCGGTCAGGGCTCTCCGCGAGGGCCGTCAGCATCAGTTCGGTCAGATGCTCCTCACGCGACTTCGTGGCGCCGTAGCGGAACGCCTTGCGCTCGGCGGTCCGGAACAGCAGGCGTTTTCGCACCAGCCGTTCGGCGACCGTCTGGATGGTCGTGTACGCCCACGGCTTCTCGGCCCGCTGGTTCAGCAGCGCCTGTATTTCGCGGATGAGCAGCGACTCCTTGGCGTCCCACAGAACGTCCATGATCGCGCGCTCCAGGGGCCCCAGGTTCACGAAATCGATTCTGTCAGGCTCTTCGCAGGTCGCGCCATGCGAACAGTGATGCGATCGTGCTCATTCGATGCTCGCGGTCGAGACGCGCGTGACGGGCGGCCTCCTGCGCCGCAGCACCCACGCCGCCAGCACGCCGCCGATCAACCCGAACAGGTGGCCCTGCCACGAGATGCCCGTCTCGCCCGGCAGCGCGCCCCACAGGATCGACCAGTAGAGGGCGGCGACGATCACGCCGAGCACGATGTCGAGCAGCCGCCGGTCGAACAGGCCGCGCGCCACGACGTAGCCGAAGTAGCCGAACACCAGGCCGCTGGCGCCCAGCGTGACCGAGTCGGGCGGGCTGGTGACCCACACCCCGACGCCGCTGACCAGGATGATGATCAGGCTGGCGCCCAGGAACTTCCCGAGGCCCCGGACGGCGGCCAGGAAGCCCAGGATCAGCAGGGGCAGCGAGTTGGCCATCAGGTGCGGGAAGCCGGCGTGCAGGAAGGGCGCGAAGAAGATGCCGGGCAGGCCGTCGGGTTCGTGGGCGATGATGCCGTAGCGGTCGAGATAGCCGTCGCCGACGTAGTCGACGACCTCCAGGACCCACATCACGCCCACGAGGAGCACGACCAGCAGGCCGCTGCCGATCGCCCCGGCGAGCAGGCCGTGCACCTTCTGCCGGGAGGTGGGGGGAATGCCGTCGCTCATGCCATAACGGTACGCAGTTCTCGTCATGAACGCGGAGTTCCCCCCACCGGGACGATCATTCCCCGCGCCAGACGGGCGCCCTCTTCTCTGCGAAGGCGGCCGCGCCCTCCATGGCGTCCTTGGAGGCGAAGATCGGGTTCATGATCTCGGACTGGCGGGCGAACATCTCGCCGAGCGGCCAGTCGACCGACTCGACGACGATCCTCTTGGTGCCCGCGAGCGACAGCGGCGCGTTCTGCGCGATCTTCCCGGCCAGTTCCTTGGCCGCCGCGACCGCCTCGCCCTCGGCGACGACCCGGTTGACCAGGCCCAGCTCGTAGAGGCGCTGCGCCGGATAGAAGTCGCCGGTCAGGGCGATCTCCATGGCGACGTGGTAGGGGATGCGGCGCGGCAGCCGCATCACGCCGCCCGCGCCGGCGATCAGGCCGCGCTTGGGCTCGGGCAGGCCGAACTTGGCCGACTCGGCGGCCACGATCAGGTCGCACGACAGGGCCAGCTCGAACCCGCCCGCCAGGGCGTAGCCCTCGACGGCGGCGATCAGCGGCTTCTTCGGCGGCGACTCGGCCAGGCCGCCGAACCCCCGGTCGGGCACGAACGGCATGTCGCCGGTCAGGAAGCCCTTCAGGTCCATGCCGGCGCAGAAGGTGCCGCCCGCGCCGGCCAGGACCAGGACCGACACGTCGGAGCGGGCGTCGAGCTCGTCGACGGCCGCCGCGATGCCCTGGGCGACCGCGCCGTTGACCGCGTTCTTCGCCTTCGGCCGGTTGATCGTCAGGACGGCGACGTTGCCGTCGACCTCGACCAGTACTTCATCGTACATGGCGAGTCTCCTTACTTGGGCTGGAAGCGGATGCCGCCGTCGAAGCGGATGACCTCGCCGTTCATGTAGTCGTTCTCGATCAGCGAGCGGACCAGGTGGGCGAACTCGGCGGCGGTGCCCATGCGCTTCGGGAACGGCACCGGCGCGGCCAGGTGGGCCTTGAAGGCCTCGGACTCGGGCCCCGAGCCGTAGATCGGGGTGTCGATGATGCCGGGGCAGATCGTCAGCACCCGCACGCCGATCGCGGCCAGATCGCGGGCCGCCGGGAGGGTCATGCCGATGATGCCGCCCTTGGACGCCGAGTAGGCCACCTGGCCGGTCTGCCCCTCGATGCCCGCCACCGAGGCGGTGTTGATCACCACGCCGCGCGCGTTGTCGGCGTCGGCGGGCTCGGTCCTGGCCATCGCGGCGGCGCCGATGCGCATGAGGTTGAAGGTGCCGATGAGGTTGACGTCGATCACCTTCCGGTACGACGCCAGGTCGTGCGGCGACCCGTCACGGTTGACCGTGCGGGAGGCCCAGCCGATGCCGGCGCTGTTGACCACGGCCCGCAGCGGCTTACCCACGGCGACCGCGGCGTCGACGGCGGCCTGCACGGAGGCCTCGTCGGCGACGTCGGTGCGGACGAAGAGCCCGCCCAGCTCGTCGGCCAGGGCCTTGCCGCGCTCTTCGTTGAGGTCGGCGATGACGACGGTCGCGCCGATTCCGGCCAGCTCGCGGGCGGTGCCCTCACCGAGCCCGCTCGCCCCGCCGGAGATGATCGCTACACAGTTCCTCAGGTCCATACGCGGACCATAACCAACGAACCGAATGAAGTTCTACTCGGGGTGGCCCAAAATCGCGGTGTCGACGTCGGGATAGACCTTGATGCGCCGGTCGAGCCCGGTCGTGCGGAGGATCCGCGCGACCGGCGCCTGCGGCGCGGCGAGCGTCACGCCGCCGCCCTCGCTGGTCGCCAGCCGCCACGCCTCGATGAGCACGCTGAGGCCGCTGGAGTCCATGAACGAGAGCGACGTCAGGTCGAGCACCAGCACGGCGCCGTCCTGTTTGATCGCGTCGCGCACCTCGTCGCGCAGGAAGGGGGCGGTGAACAGGTCGAGTTCGCCCTCGACGGCCACCACCACGGCACCGGAGAGTGATCTCCGGGCAAGCCGCAGTTTCATTGTCGAACCTCCTCCGCGAGGCCCACTTTACTGGTGCATCACCGGCAGTGAGGTGCTTGAACCGTAAGATCGCCTTGTGACAGATGCCGGGATTCGGCTCCCCCAGGAACAGGTCAGCCCTCTGAGGGCCGTCCTGCGCCGGCTCTGGTACGCCCTGGCCGCCCTCGGCGCCGTGTTTCTGCTGGTCGCGTCAGACCTCGACGGATACAAGGACAGCTACGACGGCAAGGTGTCCCTGCTCGACGCGCTCTACTACGCCACGGTCACCGTCTCGACGACCGGCTACGGCGACATCACCCCGACCTCCGATCTGGCACGGCTGATCAACATCGTGCTCGTCACGCCGCTGCGCATCGTGTTCCTGGTCATCCTCGTGGGCACGACACTCGAAGTGCTCACCCGGCGGACCAGGGAGGATTTTCTCACCAACCGCTGGAGGTCCAAGTTGACCGGGCACACCGTCGTGGTCGGCTACGGCACCAAGGGCCGGGCCGCCGTGCGCACCCTCCTCGAAAACGACCGCACCCGCGACTCGATCGTGGTGATCGACCCCAACGGCGGCGTCGTCGACGAGGCCAACGAGGACGGCTTCGTCGGCGTCGTCGGCGACGGCACCCGCAGCAGCGTGCTCAGAAGGGCCCGGATCGAGACCGCCAAAGAGGTGATCATCTCGACCCAGCGCGATGACACCACCGCCCTGGTCGTGCTGACCGCCCGCAGCCTCAACCCGAAGGCCGTGATCGTGGCGGCCGTCAGGGAGTCGGAGAACGACCCGCTCGTGCGCAGCAGCGGCGCCGACGTCGTGATCACCTCGTCGGAGGCGGCCGGGCGCATGCTCGGCGTGGCCACCCAGAGCCCCGCGGTCAGCACGATCATCGACGACTTCCTCATGTACGGCACCGGCCTCGACCTCTACGAACGCCCGGTCAAGCCGGGCGAGGTCGGCGGCACCTGCGAACAGGCCGAGGGCATGGTCGTGGCGGTCGTGCGCGACGGCCGGGTCATCCCCTACGCGAAGGTGCCCACGCTGCTGGCCGGCGACCGGCTGGTCGTCATCCACGTGCCGGAGGACTAGGCACAGCGAAGCCGTAGGGCAGCTCCAGGCGGTGCTCGGCCAGCAGGCCGGCGTCGGCCAGGATCTCGCGGGTCGGCCCGTCGGCCGCGATCACCCCGCCCGACAGGATCACCGAGCGGTCGCACAGCTCCATCGCGTACGGCAGGTCGTGGGTGACCATGAGGACGGTGACGTCGAGCCCGCGCAGGATCTCGGCGAGCTCCCTGCGGCTGGCCGGGTCGAGGTTCGAGGAGGGTTCGTCCAGGACCAGGATCTCGGGGTCCATGGCCAGCACGGTCGCCACCGCGACCCGGCGGCGCTGGCCGAACGACAGGTGGTGGGGCGGCCGGTCGATCACGTCGGCCATGCCGACCTTCTCCAGGGCCGTGACGACCGCGTGGTCGAGGTCGGCGCCGCGCAGGCCCATGTTGGCCGGGCCGAAGGCGACGTCCTCGCGCACGGTGGGCATGAAGAGCTGGTCGTCGGGGTCCTGGAAGACCAGGCCGACGCGCCGGCGCACCTCCTTGAGGTTCTCCTTGCGGACCGGCAGCCCGGCCACGCTGACCTCGCCGTGCCCGGCGGTCAGGATCCCGTTCAGGTGCATGACCAGCGTGGTCTTGCCGGCGCCGTTGGGCCCCAGCAGGGCCACCCGCTCGCCCCTGGCGATCGAGAGGGTGACCCCGAAGAGGGCCTGCGTGCCGTCGGGATAGGCATAGGCCAGGTCGCGGACGTCGAGGGTCATGACACGAACAGTACGGCCGAGGCCACCACGGGCAGCACGGCGGCCATGGCCCACTGGGCCTTCGGCGCCCGGCCGTCGGCCAGCGTGGGCATGACGCCCGTGTATCCCCTGCTCAGCATGGCCAGGTGCACCCGCTCGCCGCGTTCGTACGACCGGATGAACATCGCCCCCGCCGACTTGGCCAGCACGGGGGCCTGCCGGAAGTCGCGGGGGGTGAAGCCCCGGGACTCGCGGGCGACCCGCATGCGGCGCATCTCGTCGAGGATGACCTCCAGGTAGCGCAGCATGAACGTGGCGATCTGGATCAGCAGCTGGGGCACCCTGAGCCGCTGCGCGCCCAGCAGCAGGGCCCGCGGCTCCGTGGTGGCGGCCAGCACGATCGAGGCCGCGACCCCGAGGGTGGCCTTGGCCAGGATGTTCCAGCTCGCCCAGAGCCCGGCGACGCTGAGCGGCACGCCCAGCACGTCGACCCGCTCCCCCGTCCCGATGAACGGGATGGCCACGGCGAACAGCACGAACGGCAGCTCCACCGCCAGGCGCTTCAGCACGTGTCCCGGCGGGATCCTGGCGAGGAGGACGACGACCGCGAGGCTCAGGGCGTACAGGAGGAAGGCCGCGAACCGTTCGCGCGGCGTCGCCACCACCACCACGGCGAAGAGCACGACGGCGAGCAGCTTGCACTGCGGGGCGAGCCGGTGGATCGGCGAGTCGCCCGGCAGGTAGAGGCCTTTCACGCCGCGGTCTTCTGCCGGACCGACCAGAGGATGGCCCCGCCCACCAGCAGGGTGATCACCACGCCGATGATCCCGGCGACCCCGACGGGGACGCCGCCGACGTCGCCGTAGTCGGCCAGGAGGAAGCCGCCGAAGGAGTGGTCGGTGGCCGCGCCGATGAAGCCCTCGTCCTCGGCGACCCGCTCCAGGCCGTCGGGCGAGGAGGAGGCGAAGAAGCTGACCACGCCCGCCAGCAGCAGGGCCACGATCCCGCCGCCGACGAGGAACGGCCGGACCGGCTTGGGCGTGCTCTCGGGCCGGGCCGGTTCGACGACCCGCTCGCCCGTGGCGGTCTTCAGGACCAGCGGCTTGGTGAGGAAACGGGCGCCGTACACGAGGTCGGGGCGCACGGCCAGCACGCTGCTGACGGTGACCGCGGTGATCAGCCCCTCACCGATGCCCACCAGCACGTGGACGCCGCCCATGGCGGCGAAGACGGCGCCGGCCTCGATCGGCGCGGTGCCGCCGACCACGAAGAGCACCGCGAACACCAGCGCGGCGATCGGCACCGAGATCAACGCCGCCACGAACGACCCCGCGATCACCGAGGCCCGGTTCCTCGCCACCCGCGTGACCAGCTGGAAGATCCCCCAGCCGACGGCCGCGGGGACGATCGCGATCAGCAGGATGTTCAGCCCCAGCGCGGTCAGCCCGCCGTCGGCGAAGAAGAAGCCCTGCACGGCCAGCACCACCGACACGCACAACACAGCCGTGTACGGCCCGACGAGTATCGCCGCCAGCGCCCCTCCGAGCAGGTGCCCCGAGGTGCCCGCCGCGACGGGGAAGTTGAGCATCTGCACGGCGAAGATGAACGCCGCGACCAGCCCGGCCATGGGCGCGGTCCGGTCGTCGAGCTCGGTCTTGGCCTTGCGCAGGGAGACGGCGATGGCCGCCGCCGAGACGACGCCGGCGCCTATGGCGACCGGCGCGGTGAAGAAGCCATCGGGGACGTGCACGGCCTTCCTCCACTTTTGTACGAATTTTCCACAACAGTAGAGCAGTTGCGAGTCATTCGCATTAAGACGAGGTGTGCAACAGGCGACGCTCCTTCCGCAGACTGAGCGTGCCCGTCCTGGTCAGGTAGGGCAGCGCGACCAGGTCGTCGGTGAACCGGGCCGGCAGCGCGATGTCCCGGTCGCCTTCGAGCCGGGCCTGCCGCACGATCCCGTCGCACTCGGCGGTGACGTAGACGTCCCAGACGTCCTGGGGATCGCCGTCCTTCAGCAGCAGCCCTATCTCGGCCTCGGGAAACCCTTCGAGGGCCGCGGTGAACTCGATGCGGAGCCGGTCGCCCTCCCAGGCGACGTTGGTCAGCGCCCGGTGCAGCGGCGCCTCGGAGATGCGCGCGAGCCTCTCCAGCCTGCGGTGGTCCTGCAACGAGGCCAGCCGCGCCTGGTCGGCGGCGTCGAGCTGGGCCCGCACCCCCGGCGTCACCCAGGCGGCGCACCGGTGGGCGACCGCCTTGACGAGCGCGTCCCTGGCCTCGTCGTCGGCCTCCAGGAAGGGCTCGGCCAGATCCGGCAGCACGTCGCGGGTGATGTGCCGGGCGATCAGATGGTCGCGGAGCAGCCCGTTGGGCAGATGGCTCTGCACCCGGCGGACCAGCCGGTCGGGGTGGTGCCGCCGCTTCTGCTGCCGCCCCCGCACGGTCGCGATCCGCTCGGCGTGGCAGTAGGCGTGGACGACGAAGTCGGCCGGGTCGGTGAAGGGGATCCGGTCGCGGAACGTGGTCCGGAACAGCTTGCCCAGCGACAGGTCGTCGTAGATGTCGCCGAGCAGCGCGTCGTCACTGGCCTCGGCCGCCACGGCGACCAGGTCGGCGCCGGTCCGGTCGGCCGTCTCGATCATGAGATCGACGGGCGGGATGGGGTGGTCGCCCGCGAAGTAGGTGTACCGGCCTCGGGTGGGGGCGGTCTCCGGACGGTCGACGACGTGGACGTTCCGGTGCAGGCTCGCGTAGAGCCGGGCGAGCCGCGAGTCGGCCACGAGGATCTCTTTGGAGGCCCGCAGAGCCAGCGCGTGCGTCAGCCAGCTGTCCAGGTGAACGGAACCGGCGGCCGGAACGACGACGCTGACGTCAAAGGGGTGGTGACGTTGCGCGTTCATCGGTGGACATTATGTGAGCGCCGCAGGTCTTCCGTGGGGAGGACATGGCGATATGGCCCGAGGTCTAGTCCCGGGCCACACCACGTGGGTGATCAGGCCTCTGGTTCCTTGTGGGTCGTGACCGCGATCCGGTTCCAGGCGTTGATCGTGGAGATGCACACCACCAGCGCCGCGAGCTGCGCGTCGTCGAAGTACTTGACCGCCTCCCCCCAGACCTCGTCGCCGACGCCGGCGGAGTCGGCCAGCCGGGTCGCCTCCTCGGTCAGCGCGAGCGCCGCCCGCTCGGCCGGGGTGAACGACGGCGTCTCCCGCCAGGCCGCCACCCCCCAGATGCGTTCGTCGGGCTCGCCGGCCTTCTTCATGTCGGCGCTGTGCATGTGCACGCAGTAGGCGCACCCGTTGATCTGGCTGGCCCGCAGCTTGACCAGCTCGACGACCTGCGAGGGCAGCCCGCTGGACCGCAGGTAGCGCTCCAGCCCCAGCATCGCCTTGTACGCCTCGGGCGCCAGTGCGGCGACGTCGATTCTCATCGCAGACTCCTCAGTTTCTCTGGATTGCGGACGATGTCGACCTCGACGATTCGTCCCTGTCTGACCGCCAGCCCGTAGACGGCCGGCGGATCGTCACGGACCAGCCCCGGCAGGCCGTTGACCGTGACCGGCCGGAATCCCCCCTGCTGGATCCCGGCCAGGAACCGCGCGACCTTGGAGGCCCCGGAGATCGGCCGCAGGGCCGCTCTGACCAGCCCTCCCCCGTCACTGCGCAGGACCACATCGGGATCGAGCACCGCGAGCAGCCCTTCGATGTCCCTCCCCGCGCAGGCCGCCGCGAACGCGTCGACCACCCGTTTGTGGTCGTCGACGTCGACGTCGAACCTCGGAGCCCTCTCCTGGACGTGCCTGCGGGCCCTGGCGGCGAGCTGACGGCAGGCGGCGGGCGTCCGCCCCACCGCCCTGGCCACCTGGTCGAAGGGCACACCGAAGACGTCGTGGAGGACGAAGGCGGTGCGCTCGGCCGGGCTGAGGCTTTCGAGCACGACGAACATGGCCAGGCTGAGCGACTCGTCGAGCGTGACCCGGTCGGCGGGGTCGGCGTCGACGACCGGCTCGGGGAGCCAGGGGCCGACGTACTCCTCCCGGCGCTTCCTGGCCGATTTGAGGACGTCCAGGGCCAGCCGGGAGACGGTGACGACCAGCCAGCCCTCGACGTCCTCCGGCTGCTCGTCCGCCCTGGTCAGGCGCAACCAGGCGTCCTGGACGACGTCCTCGGACTCCTGGAGATCGCCCAGGAGGCCGTAGGCCAAGCGGACAAGTCTTGGCCGGAATGCGACATACGGTTCCACGCTAAGAAGGACGACACAGGGCACAGGGATGTGACATGGACTTCATCGAACTGAGCGAACGGGCGTGGAAGGCCAACCGCGAGGGAGACGCGGCCTTCTACGACGCCTACCTGACGGACGACCCGGTGGCGATCTCCCCGTGGGGGGTGGAGACCGATCGGGCCGCCATCCTGCGGACGTTCGCGGAGAACGAGAATCCGTACACCCGCACGGATCAGTCCGAGCATCGGGTGGTACGGCTCAGCGACACCAGCGTGGTGCACACCTCGCGGGTGGAGATCGACTCCGCGCGGGGGACGATGGTGGTCTACGCGACCACGACGATGGTGCTGGATCCGTCCGGCGCCTGGCGGGCCGCGGTGTTCCAGATCACGCCGGTGGCCTAGCGGACGGCCTGGCAGCTGAGGCCGTCACCGGCGATCCTGGTCGCGCCCGCGATGACGTCCGTCGTGAGGTGTTTGCAGGCGAGATAGGGGTCGCCGGTGCCGCGGAAGACGAGACCGGAGCCCTGGGGGGTGTAGCACCTGAGGCCGCTCGCCTCGTAGAGGCCGAGCCAGGCCTCGGGGTGGATCTTGGCGGTGCAGTATTCGCCGATGCTGAGGGGGCCGAAGTTGAGGTTGACGATCACTGCCTGAGCGGGGGCGGTGAGGACGGTCGTGGCGGTGAGGGTGGCGGCGGCCACGAGGGTCAGGGCGCGGCGGAGCATGGGACCTCCGGGGGGATGAGGGTCGTCATGCGAAGTATTTATTAGGAAAGTTTCCTATGCAAGACACCTCCGAAGTGCACAAATGAGAGAGTTTCGGATGTGCGACAGGCTATAAACTGATCAATCGGAAAGTCCTCGACAGGTTGATCACCTCAGCCACAACCAGGCTGATGCCGGCTCCTTATACCTGATTTGGGCTGGCCCGCTGAATTCGTCACGACCAGAAGACCAGCCGAGGGAGACTGTTGAAGGAACCACGGCTTCAAGTGATTGACTTACCAGACCTGCGTGCGGCGGAATGAGGGTCGCCAAGCGAAGGGTGTACACGGTTGCACAACGAGCGAGAAGCCCAGATCCAGCCCTTCCCGGAGAGCCTCGATGTGACGGAACTGGCAGCCTCGGGCTGGCGGCCAATGGCCTTCCAGCAGTTCATCCTGAAAGTGCACAGCCGGTGCGACCTGGCCTGCCCGTCCTGTTATGTGTACACGATGGCCGACCAGGGTTGGCGGTCACAACCCCGGAAAATGACTCCGGCCGTAATCGATAAAGTGGCCGCCCGAATAGCGGAGCACGCTCGCACCCATTCCATCGTTGAAGTCGATGTCGTCCTTCATGGCGGCGAACCTCTGCTCGTCGGCGCCGACGGCTTGGCCGCCATCGTGCGGCGGATCCGGTCGGCGTGCGCGGCCGTCGGCACCCGGGTCAGAGCAAGTATGCAGACCAACGCCGTCCGCCTCGACGAGGCCGCTCTTGTCCAGTTCAACGAACTCGACATCCGAATCGGAGTCAGCCTCGACGGCTGGCGCGAGGCCAACGATCGAACACGAGTGTTCGCCAACGGCAGGGGAAGCTACGACGCCGTCGCCACATCTCTGGCACGCCTCGCGACCGGCCCCTTCCACCATCTCTTCGCAGGCCTGCTCTGCACGATCGATCTCAGAAACGATCCCCTAAAAACCTATCGGTCATTGCTTGAATTCGATCCGCCCGGAATCGACTTCCTGCTTCCACACGGAAATTGGGTAAGCCCACCGCCGTCCCGCGAACCCGACTCCTCGCGCACTCCGTACGCCGACTGGCTCGTGGAGATCTTTGACCACTGGCGCAACGCGCCGACGCTGGAGACCGAGATCCGTATCTTCCGGGAGATCACGCGTCTACTCTCCGGAGCACCGTCCCGGTGTGAGTCGGTGGGGTTGTCACCGTCCCGGATGTTGGTGATCGAGACCGACGGTTCCATAGAACAGTCGGACATTCTCAAATCGTCGTGGGAGGGCGCGGCGCACACCGGTCTGAATGTGTTCCGCGACCCCTTCGACCGGGCTCTTGAGCTGCCCGGCATAGTCGCGCGCCAGATCGGCATGGCCGCGCTCTCCGAGACGTGCCTCAGGTGCGACATCAGCCGGGTGTGCGGTGGTGGTCTGTACGCCCACCGATACGCCACGGCCACCGGTTTCCGAAATCCGTCGATCTACTGTCCGGATCTTTACAAACTCATCACCCACATCAGCCACCGGCACGACCGCGACACCGCCCGACTGAAGGGACGTGTATGAACATGGTCTCTGACAAGACCTTCCGCGCGCTGGCTGAGGAGCCGTGCAACGCGGAGGCGGCCGAAGAGCTCAACGGCATCCAGATTCGGCGCCGTATCGGCCTGCTTCGGGGAGTCGCCGAGGAATCCAGGGTGTCGAGCCATCCCGACGCGGAGTTGACGAGCAGCGCCTATAAGACGCTGCTCGAACTGGAGGCGGCCGATCCCGCCGCGGTGAGCCGAATCCTCCGCCACCCCACCGTCGGCGCCTGGGCCTGGCGCACATTCCGTTCCGTCCGTGAGGGCGGACACGAACGCCCGGGCCGGCTGGGCTCGATCGCTTTGGCGGCGGCAATCGTGTCAGGCGCGGCATGCCGGGTGAAGGTACTGATGGACGCCGACGGCGGCCTGATGTTGCCTGGCCTGGGGCGCCTAAGCCGGGTCGGATCATCTGATGAGATCAAGGTGGACGGCACCTACCTGCTCGCCGGCGACTGGAGTGCCGAGGTGGATCTGACGGCCGACAAGCCGGGCTGGCAGGTTCTGCACCGAATCCCGATAGACGACGGTTTCTCCGTCACGCTGGACGACCTCGATCCCTATCGATGGCCGGAACCTGGCCGTGTCACCGCCCGGCTCGCCCCCGAGGCCTTGCCCGCCTGGCGCTCCCTGCTCCCCGAAGCGTGGCGCATCTTGCGCGCGAACCATTCTGGTGTCGCGGAGGAGATCGCCATCATCGTACGTGCGCTCACCCCCATCGCGGCTCCGCCGGAAGGTGTCAGCAGTGCCTCGGCCAGAGAGACGTTCGGCACGATCGCCATGTCCACGCCCACAGGGGCCCCCGCGTGGCTGGCGGAGACGTTCGCGCACGAGATCCAGCACGCCAAACTCGACGCGCTCATGCACCTGGTCCCCCTGGTTCGTTACGAGCGGACCGAGGCGTACTACGCGCCCTGGCGACCCGATCCACGGCCCGCCCATGGCCTACTCCAGGGCGCCTACGCCTACCTCGGTGTGACCGAGTTCTGGCGGCGCCAACATGTGTACGAGGGCCTCCGCGGCCGCATCGAACTCGCGCGGTGGCGTGAAGGGGTCCGGCTCGTCCTTGACACCCTGGAGGCCGAACATCTCCTCACCAACGCCGGCCTGACCTTCGTCGACGGCATGCGCACCCGCCTCGGCGCGGTGCTGGCCGAACCACTCGATGACGAGTCCCTGGCCGCCGCCGAAGAAGCGGCGGCCGGTCATCGTGCCGTCTGGGAGGCCAGACACGGCTCGTCAAATCGGTAGCGGGTCGAAGTCGCAGTTGATGCGAGTGCCCGACGCGGCAGCCACCGCGTCGGGTTGCCCCAGCTCGAAGCGCTCTTCGTAGAGCTCCGCCACGTACACCCGCAGTTCCTCCGCGTCCGGCCTGTTCGCCGCCATCCGGTCGAGCGAGAGATTGGCGGCGCACGCCATCGCCAGGAAGTGCGCCGGTTCGAACATTTCGGTCAGCTGCCTGTACGTGACCTCGCCGAGTTGCAGCGCCTGATCGAGTTCGCCCTGGGCGGCCAGATCGCTGGCCAGGTTCACCGCACACGAGAACACGTAGTGGTGGGCCGGGCCCAGCCGGTCGACCAGATCGCGATGGGCGGCCTCGTTGAGCCGACGCGCTTTCTCCACGTCGCCGAGCAGCCGGTGGAGGATCGACAGGTTCGTCCTACAGGCGATGGTGAAGGGGTGGTCATCGCCGTAAACCTGGGGATAGACCTCGGCCATGTCTGCCGCCAGCTCAAAGGCTTCGGCGAGCTCGCCCCGCACCCGCAGGATGTTGGAGACGTTCACCGCGGCACCGATCGTGTCGGGGTGCCGAGGCCCGAAGATCCTGCTCAGCCGAGTATGCGTGTCCCGGCCGTTTCTGATCGCCTCGTCGAGCGCACCCGCCCGTCTCTGCGCGATCGACAGCTCCTTCGCGGTGATCAATGTGGCCCAGTGATCTTTACCCAGTTTCTGGACGCCGAACGTCAGCGCCTGCTCACCGGTGATGCAGGCCTCCTTGAACCCGCCCATCAACCGCACGGCCCGGGCCATGCTGTTGCGTGACAGCAGGACGAGTTCCGACGAGGTCGGATTGGCCGCCTCGCTCTGCGCTAGATAGACCTCGGTGTGCAGGCGTCTGGCCGGTCTGAACCTGCTGTTGAGGCCGTAGTCGATGGCGAGGCTGTTCTTGGCCCGCAGGGTGAGCACGTCTTTGGGTCCGCGCAACCGTTCATGCAGAGTCACCGACTTCTCGTCGAGGTCGAGCGCCTCACGGAACATCCCCCGGGCTCGCATGCTGCCGCCGAGACCGTTCGTGGCGATCAGGGTCTCCTCGTGTTCCGGACCGAACTCGGCCCGCACCATGTCCAGAGTCTCCTGATCGAGGTCGTACACACGTTGGTACTCACCCATCCGGCGCAGGATGTTGGCCTGGTGCCGACGGGCCTTGAGCACGTCGAGCCGACCGCCTCCGGCGGCCTTCCACCGATCGATGAGCTCGTCGACCAGGGTCATGGCCGATTGGTAGTTGCCTGAGGAGTACAGGTAGCGCACCACGTTGAGCGCGAACATGCGCACGTCAGGTTCGGTCGACTTGACCAGCTTCGACCGGCCCACATGCGGAACCAACTCGGCGAAGTCACCCCACACCGTGCTGTCGTCGGGCAACGCCGGCGCACTGCGGGCGAGCAGGCGGTGGACCTCAGCACGATGGTTCTCCTTGCGTTTCTCATCGAGGTCGGCCCGGAGCAGCGCCTGGATGAGCCGGTGCACCTGGATGCTGCGGGTGTTGGTGTCACTTCGGATGAGGGCGTGCCTGGTGAGTTCCTCCACCGCATTGTCGAACTCGATGGGGTCGGTCAGGAGACCTTTCAGACTCGGTGCATCGGCCTGATTGCCGCGTCGGAAGACGTCGAGCGGAATCGGGTCCGGGCCGAAGAACGCACAACAGCGGAGAAGGTTCAAGGCGATCGGTACACGTTCTTCCAGTAGCGACACCGAGACTCTCCACGCCGCCGTCATCGTCAGCGGATAGTCACTGGCCCGCTCGGCGTCGAGCAGCACGGCGGTCTGTTTGTCGAACAACTCAAGGTAGTCGTCGACCGACATGGACCTCCGTTGTTGCAGCGCCCCGACCTGTTCGAGCGCCAGCGGTAGATCACCCATCTTCTCGGCCAACCGGGAGGCCTCGTCCTTGGTGATCCGGCCCCCCAATCTCTTCTGGAGGAACTGAACGCTCTCCTCACGGGTGAACACGTCGACCTGCAGAGAACGGAAACGCTCGTCCCAGTAGGGGTTGCGGGAGGTGATGATCACGTGGCCGGGACCCTGCGGGATGTATTGCGCGATGCTCGCGTCTTCGGCGTTGTCGAAGATGAGCAGCCAGTTGCCGTAAGGCGCCCCTTTCTCCAGCGCCTCCCGCACCGCCACGGCCGTCTCCCGGACCCCCACCAGTGCGGCGTTGGGCAGGTTGAGAGAAGGAGCCATGGCCGCCAGCGCCGCCGGCACCAGATATGCCTGGTCGGCGGGGATCCACCAGATCAGGTCATAGTGCGATCGGTATCGATGGGCGTACTCGATCGCAAGGTGGGTCTTGCCCACGCCTCCATAGCCCTGGAGGGCGGCAGGCAGTGGGATGACGGCGGTCACCGGCCGATTCGCCTCACGAAGCTGACGCAGGAGACTGTCACGGCCGGTGAAGTTCGTGTTCCTTGGCGGCACCCGCTCGAAGATCTCGGGTTGCTTACCAGGCATCGAATGCGCTGTTTCGACCAAGCTAAACCTCCGAACAAGGAGAACCCAAAATTGCTCCCGCCATGTTCAAAACCCATGAAACCAGCTATAACGACAATGGAACACCTTCCAGGGTTTCCGGGCCAAGCAGAACCAGGCGAACGGACAGCCAGAAGCGGAGCAGTCCATGATTTCGGACAACGTTAACTCGGCGAAGACTCAGCCATCTCCGATCCTCAATGAAATCGACGAGATCCCCTACGCCGCCCTCAGAGGGCAGAACGAGGCATTCATCGAGGTGCCGGGAACCGTCTCATCTGGATTCCAGAACTTCATGTGAGTCTGGGCAGGGACCAGAGCCCAAAATGTGGTGCCGACCGGGACCACGGCGAACTCCTTCATCCACATGCCCTGATTTGATCCTAAGGTGGCGTCTAGTCGGGATCGTCAAGGCGGGTAATGCGCATGGACGAGATGCAGGAGCATGACTGGGAGCGCTTGACTTACCAGTTGAAGCGGGGACGCTGCACTCCTTTCGTGGGAGCCGGCGCATCGGTCAGCGTCCTGCCGTCAGGCGGGGCGCTGAGCCACAAACTCGCGGAGATCCTGGGCTATACGGGGAAATACGCTGACGACCTTCCATACGTAGCCCAATGGGGCGGAATAAAACACGATCTCGTCCATATCAAGGAGATGGTCCGAGACATACTCGACGTGGGACTGGCCCCCGATTTCAGCAACCCGGAAGAACCTCACGGCCTCCTCGCCGGCTTCCCTCTTCCCGTATTCGTCACGACGAATTTCGATGATTTCATCGCACAGTCGCTGCTGGCCGTGGGCAAGTCACCGACCAGCGTCATCTGCCCCTGGAAGTCGGATATCACGACGGAGGAAAACGTCCTCGCCAGCGAGGCCGTCTGGAAACCAGAGCCGCTCGCTCCGCTCGTATATCACCTGCACGGCGCCCTGACAGATCCCGCCAGTCTCGTCATCGCCCACGACGACTATCACGAATTCACTCGCAACCTGGCCGTCGAGTCGGCCACCGGGCAACGGAAGATGCTACCCCCATCGGTTCTCAAGGCACTGACCAGGGAGCCACTCCTTTTCGTCGGATACAGCCTGCAGGACATCTCGTTCCGGATGTTGTTCCAGGAGCTGATCAAGTCGATCCCCGGCATCAGCCAGAGAAAGCATGTGAGCATTCAGCTCGAACGCGTCACCGGCGACGAGGACCGGGACGTGGAAGATCTCAAACTGCAACTCGACTCCTATTACCGAGGCTGGAAGATCACCGTCTTCTGGGGCGGCGCCGCGGCGTTCTGTGCCGAACTGCGCGCCAGAATGGGGGCACCCAGTTGACCGAGATCAATCCGCCTTACGTCGGCCTTCGCCCGTTCAGCCGAGCCGAGAGCGGCAAGTTCTTCGGCCGAGAAAGGGAATCACACGAGACGGCCGATCTGTGGCAGTCGTGCCAGCTGACCGTCCTCCACGGTCCGCACGGTGCGGGCAAGACCTCTTTGCTTGAGGCAGGCGTCGTTCCGCTGATCGATCGGTCGGCGAACGACGTTCTTCCGATCGCCGACCTGTCGACCGGTGCGGGACCCACCGCAGGCGGAGACTCGTTCAACCCCTACACGTTCGCAGCCCTCTCCTCGTGGGCGCCGCATCTTCCCACGAACCGACTTGCGAGTCTTTCCCTCCCGGCCTTCTTTCCCAAGGAGTCCGTACGCGAGGCGCGGTACGAGGAGAAGATCGCCGTGCTCGCGGCGATCGACAACTTCGAGGATCTGTTCGCGAGGCCCGGACGTAGTGGCCAGGAACAGTTCATCGACCAGCTTGTCGAGGCGTTGCGGCAGAACGCGTACCTGCACCTGCTCATCTCCGTCACCGACGACCGGTCGTCAGTCCTTCTGGGCGACCCACGATTGGCCGGAATCCCGAAGGGGGTCATCCGGCTGGACAAGATGGCCGCACCAGCGGCGATACGCGCGGCCACCAGGCCGCTTGAGAGCACTGGCGTGACGTTCGCCCCTGGCGTGGCCGGGATGCTGGTTCAGACACTCCAGTCACGACCGGAAGACGGCCACGTCGAGGTAGCCCGGCTGCAGTTGGCCTGCTCGAGGCTGTGGACGTCACTGGATCCCGGCGAACGTGTCATTCGAACCCGTCATGTCGCGAAGTGTGCTGCCTCGGCCACGCCGGTTACCGCCGTCGTCGAACAGACGATCTCCGACGCGGCGAGGGACCATCTGGGAACCGACTCAGATCTGCTTCGCAGCTGGTTGTACGAGTCATTCGTCTTCGACCGAAACCTCGGCTCGGTCTACCGAGGAGAGACCCTCACTGCTGAAATGCCCAACGAAGTGGTCGACGCCCTGGTGGATGCCAACATTCTGACCACGCAGACAGACCAGTACGGCAACCGCTGGCACGCACTCACCAAGGGGACCGTGGCCGAGGCGGTGGAGAACGTGCTGAGAAACACCTCACCCGTGCGGAGCTCGCCCGAAAGTTACCTCACAGCCGCCGGAACCGCGTTCCGGGACGGCAATTTCCTCCTGGCCATGACCCAGGCGAAAGAGGCGTTGCACCGGACTGAGGACATGAAGCTCAAGGGTGAGATTCAGACCTTCCTGGGAAACGTCGCATTCAGCCAGAAGCTCTACAGGACCGCGATCAAGCACTATCAAGAGGCCACCACGGTGTTCGAGGTCTTCGGCGTCGCCCCGGTCGTCGGAAGGCTCCTCGCCGCGACCGGCAGATCACGGCGTCTTCAGGGAAAGGACGTGGAGGCGATGCACGATCTCCAGTCCGCCCTGAGGCGCGTACCAGGCGACCAGTCGATCAGAACCGAACTCGCCTGGACCCAGTGGTACAGCGGACGTCCGGAGAACGCGGAGAACACCCTGAACGAAGTCCTCGGCGCGGAGAAGGAACTTACGGCCGCTCTGCTCGCCAGGGCCCAGATACTCGCCGACCTCGGCAGGCCGGAAGACGCGCTTCGCGACTTCGAGAAGGTGCTACCTCTCCGCCGCCCTTCCGCCCGGGCCGCATATGCCCTGGCGCTTGCATTGGCCGGCCATCTCGCAGAGGCGAAGTCGGAGATGACAGCCGTCGAGGACAGCGCCGGCGGCCACGGGCCTGCCATCCTCCGGCTCGCCAGGATCGCGAAGCTCAGCGGCGATACCGAAGCTGCAGCGCGGCTCGCCCACCAGGCACGGGTCGCGAGATCGCCGGCGCTACCCGCGCATCTTGAGCCGATAGTCCTCGAGCTCCTCGGATAGCAGCCGGGAATCAGATGGGAAGCGGGTCGAGATCGCAGTCGATGCGATTACCGTTCGCTGCATTAATCGCATCAGGCTGGCCCAGGTCGAGTCGTTCCTTGTAGAGATCCACGACTTCGGACCGGAAATCCTCCGCGTCGGGCGCACCGACCGCCTCACGGTCGAGAGCGAGGTTGGCGGCGCAGGCCAGGGCCAGGAAGTGGTCGCGCCCGAAGAGGCGGGTGAGCTGGTCGAGCGTGACCTCGCCGTGTTGCCGAGCCTCCTCGCTCCGGCCCAGGGCGGCCAGATCGCTGGCCAGGTTCACCGCGCACGACAGGACGTAGTGGTGGTCGGGGCCGAGCCGTTCGGTCAGTCCTTCGCGGGCGGCCTCGTTGAGCACGCGCGCCTCTTCGGGCTTGCCGAGCAGGCGGTGCAGAATCGCCAGGTTGGTCATACAGGCGAGGGTGAAGGGGTGGTCGTTCCCGTACACCGACGGATAGGTCCTGGTCATCTCCTCGGCCAGTTCGTACGCCTCGGCGAGGTCGCCGCGTACCCGGAGGACGTTGGAGACGTTCACGGCGGCCGCGATCGTGTCGGGGTGGCGGGCGCCGAAGAGCCTGACAAGCCGCGTGTGGGTGTCGCGGGCGATCTCGATGGCCTCGTTGAGGGCGCCGGCGCGCCGCTGGGCGATCGACAGGTCCTTCGCCGTGATCAGGGTGGCCCAGTGGTCGCGGCCGAGCTTCTGGACCCCGAACGCCAGCGCGGCCTCACCGGTGTCGCAGGCCTCCTCGAAGCCGTTGGTGAGCCGCACGGCCCGGGCCATGCTGTTGCGGGAGAGCAACACGATCTCGGCGCTGGCCGGGTTGATGGCCTCACTCTGGGCCAGGTAGACCTCGGTATGCAGCTGCCTGGCCTGTTCGTATCGGCTGTTCAGGCCGTAGTCGAGGGCGAGGCTGTTCTTGGCCCGCAGGGTGAGCACGTGGTCTTCGCCGAGCAGCCGCTCGTGCTGGCGGACCGATTCTTCGTCGAGTTCCAGCGCGGCCCGGAAGTCGCCGCGGGCGCGCATGCTGCCACCGAGGCCGTTGGTCGCGATCAGGGTCTCGGGGTGCTCGGCGCCGAACTCGGCGATCACCTTGTCGAGGGTGGAGCGGTCGAGTTCGTACACCTTGCTGTACTCGCCCATGCGGCGCAGGATGTTGGCCTGGTGACGACGGGCCCGCAGCACGTCGGCGTGGTTCTCCCGCGACTTGCCCCAGTCGGTGATGAAGGTGTCGACCAGTTCCAGCGCCGAGGGGTAGTTGCCGGAGGAGTACAGGTAGCGCACCACGTTCAGGGCGAACTCTCGGACGTCGGCCTCCGAGGAGCCCAGCAGTTGCGAAGGCCCCACGTGAGGCACCAGATCGGCGAAGTCGCCCCACTTGGAGTTGTCGTCGGGCGCCTGCGGCGCGCTGCCGGCGAGCAGGCGGTGGACCTCCTCGCGGTGCTTCGTCTGCTGCTCGTCGTCGAGGTCGGCGCGCAGCAGCGCCTGGATCAGCCGGTGCACCTGGATCGTCCGGTTGTCGGGGTCGCTCCGGATGAGCGCGTAGCGGCTGAGCTCCTTCACCGACTTGTCGAACATGATCGGGTCGGCCAGCAGTTTCTCCAGGCTCGGCGCGTTGGCCTTGTTGCCACGCCGGAACACGTCGAGGGGGATGGGGTCGGGCCCGAAGAAGGCGCAGCAGCGCAACAGGTTGAGCGCGATCGGGAGGCGCTCCTCCAGCAGCGACATCGACACCCGCCAGGCCGCCGTCATCGTCAGCGGGTAGTCCTTGGCCCGGTCGGTGTCGAGCAGCCGGGCGGTCTGCTTGTCGAGCAGCTCGATGTAGTCGTCGACCGTCATGGTGCTGCGCCGCTGCAGCGCGCCGACCTGTTCGAGGGCCAGCGGGAGGTCGCCCAGTTTGTCGGCCAACCGGAACGCCTCGTCTCTGCTGATGCGCGAACCCAGCCGCTTCGTGAGGAACTCGATGCTCTCCTCGCGGGAGAACACGTCGACCTGGAGGGACCGGAACTGGTCGTCCCAGTTCGGGTCGCGCGAGGTGATGATCACATGGCCGGGGCCGCGTGGGATGAACTTCTCGATGCGCGCGTCTTCGGCGTTGTCGAAGATCAGCAGCCAGTTGTTGTAGGGAGTGCCCTTCTCCAGCGCCTCACGCACGGCGTCGGCCGCCTCCTCCACACCGACGACCGACGCGGGGGTCAGCCCGAGGTGGGGCGCCATCGCCGCCAGGGCGGAGGAGACCAGGTAGTACTGGTCGGCCGGGATCCACCAGATCAGGTCGTAGTGGGAGCGGTAGCGATAGGCGTATTCGATCGCCAGGTGGGTCTTGCCGACACCGCCGTATCCCTGCAGCGCCTGGGGAAGCGGGATGACGGCGGTCACCGACCGGGTCCCCTCACGTAGCTGGTGCAGCAGACTCTCGCGGCCGGTGAAGTTCCGATTTCGTGGCGGAACCCGCTCGAAGATCTCCGGCTGCTTGTCTCCACGGGAATGCGTCACTGGCGAGGAGGATTCGGCGACCATCGGACCTCCGCTGCTTACCATGGGTAGATTACTTGCTTCCCGTCGGAGCCTGCTCAAAGCTCATCTATACAGCAAGTTCTCAATGGCGCCCGCGTCGCGAAAGGCGACCAACCATAGACCCTATTCCGACTGCCGCTGAAGGCGAGAGCCCAATGACGGATGATGCACGTGGTACTGCGGCGAACGGGGAACCGTTCCTGAACGCCGTCGGCGAGGTTCCTTACACAACCCTCCGTGGGCTGCTGGAACACGTCCTCGAAACCCCTGCCACGACGAGTTCTGGGTTCCAGAACTTCATCTGACACTACGGCGGGAGGGTCGTGCAGCAATGATGATCCACCTGCTCGCGGGGCGGAAAATACCAGGGTCATTTGGTCGTGACCGGCTCTACAGTCACGGGTATGGGCCAAATGCGTGACGAGGATTGGGAACGTCTTATTCATCAATTGCGGGCTGGCCACTGCACCCCCTTCGTGGGTACAGGCGCCTCAGCGAGCGTTCTCCCATCCAACGCCGAGCTCAGTGAAAGGCTCGCGGCCATGTGTGGTTACCCCGGGCCGAACGGAACCGAACTCCTGCGGGTCGCCCAGTACGCGGGCGTGAAATACGGCGATCTCCACTACGTCAAGAACCGGGTCCGCGACGTGCTGACCGAGGACACGAGAACACCCGACTTCGGCAACCCGAACGAACCACACGCCCTGCTGGCCGACTTCCCGCTGCCGGTCTACCTGACCACCAACTACGACGACTTCATCGTCCAGGCGCTCGCCACACGGACGAAGTCAGCCATGGCGGCCCTCTGCCCGTGGACCGAAACCATCGCCCCCGACCCGCTGTTCGCCGAGACCGCGGGCTTCAACCCCAGCCCGGCGACCCCGCTCGTCTACCACCTGCACGGCGCGATGCGCGATCCGGCCAGCTTCGTGCTGGCCGAAGACGACTACATGGTGTTCCTGCGCAACTTCATCATCGAGCGCACCAACGGCACCAACAGGATGTTCCCCCCGTCGATCCTCGCCGCGCTGACCACCCGCCCGCTGTTGTTCGTCGGCTACAGCCTGCAGGACTCGACGTTCCGGATGTTGTTCCAGGAACTCGGCCGGTCGATCCCCGCCATCAGCAGGCGCCGCCATGTGAGCATCCAGCTCGCTCCCACCTCCGGCTACACCATCGAGGACATGGAGGGCCTGCTGAACTGGTACTACGCCGAGTGGCAGATCTCGGTCTACTGGGGCGGCATCGACGAGTTCTGCAAGGAGTTACGCGAGCGGATGGGAGCCATGCCGTGACCGGCCGAGATCAGCCGACCCTCGAACCCTACGTCGGCCTGCGCGCGTTCCGGCGGCAGGACAGCGGCAAGTTCTTCGGGCGGGCCCGTGAGGCCCACGAGGTCTGCGATCTCTGGCGCTCCAACCAGATCACGGTGTTGTCCGGCCCTTCTGGCGCGGGGAAGACCTCCCTGCTCAACGCAGGCGTCATGCCCCTGCTCGACCCGTCGCAGAACGACATCCTGCCGGTGGGGCGAGTCTCGGTCACCTCCTCGTTTCCCCGGGAGGCGCTGCCCGAGCACAACCCCCATGTCTACGCGCTTCTCTCGTCGTGGTCGCCGGGGGAACATCCGTCGCGCCTCGCCAGCCTCACCCTCGAACGGTTCTTCAAGCGCCGCCCGCCCAGGCAGGACCGCTATGGCGATCCGGTGCTCCGGCTGGCCTCGATCGACCAGGCCGAAGAGCTGTTCCTGGGAAACCACCGGCGGGCGCCCTACCACGAATGGTTCCTCGACCAGCTCGTCACCGCCCTGAGCAAGGATCCCGACCTGCGGGTGCTGATCTCGATCAGAAACGACCAGGCCGGCGCCATCCTCCGCGACGAGCGCATCATCGACGTCATGACGAAGGGCCGGTTCACACTCGGCGCCCTGGAACCACCGGCCGCGACCCAGGCCATCGTGGGCCCGCTCACCGGTACCGGCTACTCCTTCGACGACGCGGCCGCCCAGCGGCTGATCGACGACCTGAGCGGAGACGGCACCGCGCCCGAGTCGAAGGCCATCGAACCCGTCCAGCTCCAGGTGGTCTGCACGGTCCTGTGGGACTCGCTGCCTCCGGACGTCACCCACATCACCACCGAGCACGTCATCCGGTACGCCAATGTGCGCAGATCGCTGGAGAAGTTCGTCGACCAGACGATCGCCGAAGTCGCCCGCGACCACCTCGACGGCGACACGGCCCGCCTGCGGGCCTGGCTGCTCGACAACTTCGTCGCCGACTCCGCCAAGACCCCGGTTTACCGGGGTGAGACCATGACGGCCGGAATCCCGAACGACGTGGTCGCGGCCCTGGTCGACCACCACATCCTGACCCCGCGCCCGGGCGTCACGGGAGACGACTCCCAGTGGTACGAGCTGTCACACGAGAGCCTCGTCCGCCTCATCCGCGCGGAGGCGGGCGACGTGGTGGTCGACAGGCGAACCTCCCAGCAGCCTCTCCACACCGCTCAGCACGCCCTCCGCGAGGGCGACTTCGCCCGCGCCCGCCGCGACGCCAGAGACGCGCTCGACCGGACCGACTCCTCCCGTCTCCGGGCCGAAATCGAGTCGTTCCTCGGAGACGTCGCCTTCCAGGACGCCCGCTATGCCACGGCCATCGACCATTACCGCGAGGCCGCCGCCCTGTTCGACGTCCACGGGCGCACGGAGATCGTGGGCCGCCTGCTGGCCGCAAGCGGCCGGGCCCGTCGCGCGCTCGGCCAGACGCGCCGCGCCATTCAGGACATCAAGTCCGCCATCCAACGGGTTCCGGACGACCAGGGCGTCCGGATCGAGCTCGCCTGGACCTACTGGTACGGGGGACACGAGGACAACGCGCTCAAGACGCTCGACAGGGTGCTCGACGACGACGCCAACTCCTGGCCCGCCCTGCGCGCCCGCGCCGAGATCCTGCTTCACCTTGACCGCACCGACGAGGCCCTGCTCGACTTCGGCCGGCTCGGCACGATACGTGAGCCATGGGTCCGCGCCGCCCACGCGTACGCGCTGGCGAGGCTCGGGAACCTGGACGAAGCGCGGAATGAGATCACGGCCGTACGCGCGAACACGGCGGAACACGGGCCCGCCCTCCTTTACGCGGCTCTGGTCGAGCAGCAGGCCGCAGATCTCACAGGAGCCGCCGACCTCGCCGCCGCCGCCATGGCCGCGAAGGCGCCACCACTCCCGGCACATCTCCACCGCCTGGCCGAACGGATGGCCGATGGCCAGTGAGGCCACATCTACCGTGGCATCGAATCGCAGCGGGTGAGAGACCCCATAAGCGCCCCGTACTTCGTGTACTGCTTCACGAGGGTGATCCCCACGAGATGATTCGCCCGATGGAGGCGGCGTCCGGAATCACCGGAAGGGACAAAATGCCGGAGATCAGCAGGCCAAAGACAAGTAGCGACATCAGAGCACTAAGAACTTCGGCCGCTCTCACTAACCGAGACGGGTCGATTCTGTCGATGATCGCACCACAAGGTAAATAGATCAGCATTCCTGGCGGCGCGAGCGCGAAACTTGCCCAACCTACCGCGATCTGAGGGCCCGAATGATCGAGAATAGGGAGGGGATACGTCAGAGACAACGTGCACCCCACACCGTGGTGCTCGTGAGACCTATCCAGAAACCCGTTACGACTGTCGCCGACCCATGTCTCGCCCTCTTTCAGCTTCCGTGAGCAGCCCATCCTCGTCGCAAGGTTCTGATCATCGAGGGCATGCGGCAGCAGCCCGGTAGACATTGCCCGCCTGCTGAAGGTTGTCTACTTTAGCGGCCGATTTCCACGCCTAGCGCACGATGGCAAAAGTCAGCCGACACAGATAATCAACACAGAGGTAGGTTTTCAAACCACTCTGCGAAATTTCGCTTATATTTTGGAGCATTTACCGACGAGCTAGCCGAGCTTCAGACGGCAAAAGGTTATGACACTGTCGACCTCCAACTGTCAGGAGGCCGAACTATCAGAGCCGCCTTGGGGAATCGAACCCCAGACCTTCTGTTTACAAGACAGATGCTCTGCCGATTGAGCTAAGGCGGCTGGAACCATGGCTAGTCTAGTACACACCTACCCTCTGCGCAGGCGACTCACCTCGTAGAGAGCGATGCCGGCCGCGACACCGGCGTTCAGCGACTCGGCGGCGGCCCCCATCGGAATGCGAACCACCTGGTCACAGGCCTCCCGCACCAGCCGGGAAAGCCCCTTCCCCTCGGACCCCACCACGACGACCAGCGGCTCGCCGGCAAGGGTCATGTCCCCGATGTCCGTCCGGGACTCCCCGTCCAGTCCGACGACGAAGAGCCCCTCCTCCCGATACCCCTGCAGCGCCTGCGTGAGGTTGGCCCCCCGGGCGACAGGAAGCGTGGCGAGCGTCCCAGCGGACGTCTTCCAGGCCCCAGCGGTAACCCCAGCGGACCGCCGCCCAGGCACCAGCAGCCCATGAGCCCCGAAGGCGGCCGCAGACCGCGCGATGGCCCCAAGGTTCCGAGGATCGGTAACCCCGTCGAGCGCCACGATCAACGGCACCTCAGCGGCATCCTGGGCGAACCGCACCAGGTCGATGGGGTGCGCATACTCGTAAGCCGGAATCTGGAGCGCGACGCCCTGGTGCACCCCACCCTCGGTCAACCGGTCGAGCTTCCCCCGGTCGACCTCCAGCAGCGCGATCCCCTTGTCAGCCGCGATCTTGATCGACTCCCGGACCCGGTCGTCGTTCTCGATCCGCGCCGCGACGTAGAGCGCGGAGGCGGGCACCCCGGCCCGCAGAGCCTCGACGACGGGGTTGCGCCCCCCGATGTACTCAGGAGCGTCCTCGGACTTCCGCGCCCGTACGGGAGCCTTCCGAGGGGAGGTCCCGCCACGCTCCTCACGCGCGATGCGCTCGGACCGGGCCTTGTCCTTGTACCAGTGCCGAGCCTCAGCGGGCGGCGTCGGTCCCCTGCCCTCAAGAGATCGCCGAACCTTGCCCCCGGTTCCCCGAGTGGCGCCCTGCCTTTTACGTCCCGCTGCCATAACTGAAAAGCCTATCCGTGAATTCAGCGGGCCAGTTCCCAGCGCGGGCCCTGCGGGGTGTCCTCGACGACCACCCCGGCCGCCGCCAGGGACTCCCGGATGGCGTCGGCGGCCGCGTAGTCCTTCCGGGCGCGGGCTGCCTGCCGCTGCTCCAGGGCCACGGCCACCAGCGCGTCGACGACCTCGTGGAGCCCGGATTCGCCGGAGGAGCGCCACTGCGGAGACCGGGGGTCGAGCCCCAGGACGCCGAGCATGGTCTGCGTCTCGGCGAGCAGCCGCGCCACCGCCTCCTTGTTGCCCTGGGACAGGGCCACGTTGCCCTCGCGAACCACCTCGTGGACGACGGCCAGCGCCTGCGACACGTTCAGGTCGTCGTTGAGCGCGTCGACGAAGGCCTGCGGCAGCGGCGCCGTGGCGTCGACGTCGTGGATGACCTCGGCCGCCCGCGAGACGAAGCCCTCCAGCCGCCGGTAACCGGCCGCCGACTCCTGCAGCGCCTCTTCGGAGTAGTCGATCGCCGACCCGTAGTGGGCCGAGACCAGGTAGTAGCGCAGCTCGACGGCGCGGACCTTGGTCAGCATCTCGGGGATCAGCAGCGAATTCCCGAGGGACTTGCTCATCTTGGTCCCGCCGAGCTGCAGCATGCCGTTGTGCAGCCAGAACCGGGCGAAGCCGTCGCCGGCCGCCTGCGACTGGGCGATCTCGTTCTCGTGGTGGGGGAAGATCAGGTCGACGCCGCCGCCGTGGATGTCGAAGGTGCCGCCCAGGTATTTGGTCGCCATCGCCGAGCACTCGAGGTGCCAGCCGGGACGGCCGCGGCCCCACGGGGTCGGCCAGGTCGGTTCGCCCTCCTTGGCGCCCTTCCACAACGCGAAGTCGCGCGGGTCGCGCTTGAGGGAGTCGGTGTCGGTGTCGCCGGCGGCCCGCATGTTCTCGAGCTTCTGGTTCGACAGTTTGCCGTACCTGTCGGCATAGGAGACCACGTCGAAGTAGACGTCGCCGCCCGAGGCGTAGGCGTGGCCCTTGTCGATCAGGCGGTGCATCAGTTCGATCATCTCGGGCACGTGCCCCATCGCCCGGGGTTCGACCGTGGGAGGCAGGCAGCCGAGCTGGTCGTACGCCCACGTGAAGGCCCGCTGGTTCCGCTCGGCGACCACGAACCACGGCACGCCCTCGCCGGCCGCGACCCGGATGATCTTGTCGTCGAGGTCGGTCACGTTGCGGCAGAACGTGACGTCGTACCCAGAATGCATCAGCCAGCGGCGCAGGACGTCGAAGTTGACGCCGGAACGGATGTGACCGATGTGGGGCGGAGCCTGGACGGTCGCACCACACAGGTACATCGTGACCCGGCCGGGCTCAACCGGGGCGAATTCACGGACCGTTCGGGTGCTGGTGTCATAGAGTCTCAGGCTCACAAAGGCAAGGCTAACGCCTTCCCGGCCAGCACAGGCCGAGTTAAGAAACCGTGAGCGTCAGCCGCGCAGATACACCTTCTCCGGAGCGATCCGCACGATCACGCGCTCGTTGTCGGGGCTCCCCTCGACGAACGGTTTTCCGGTGTATTTGTGCGAAAGCTCTTGGATCAGGTCGCCGTTGGGGTCGTCGAACAGCGTCACCGGGCCGCGGACCTCGGCGTACACGTAGGGATCGGCCGGGTCGACGATCAGAATCGAGACACGCGGGTCGCGTTCCATGTTGCGGTGCTTTCGGCGTCCCTTGACCGTCGAGAAGAGAATCTCGTTCCCGTCCGTGCGCACCCACACCACCGAGGCCTGAGGGCTTCCGTCGGGGTTCACGCTGGAGACGGTGGCGAAATTCGGCCCGTCGAACAAGGAACGCGCGCCGTCAGGCAAGGTCTGGTCTCCCATAGGAGCGATCATGCCATTTCGTACGTGTCATAAAACGGCCGGGGGCACCCGAGTCGCTAGGCTCGACACGCCATGGACGCGATTCCCCCCGCGACGGCAGGCCCGGCCTCCCGTCCGTCTTCCTCCGGATCCCGCCTGCTGAGCCGGGTGGCCGTGATCGTCGCGAGCCTCGCGGTTGCGGTGCTCGCCGGAGCCGCCTGCGTGCTCTCCTTCGACGACCTGCGGGCCCTCGCGCTCCAGGGCCAGGCCGACCCCGAGTTCGCCTACCTCTACCCGGCCGGCTTCGACGCCCTGCTGGTCGTGGCCCTGCTGGCCGTGCCGGTGGTCCGCCCGGGACGGCTGGTCATCCGCCTCCAGGCCGCCCTGATCCTGATCCTGCTCCTCGTCGCGGCGGCGGCGGCCGACGTCGCGATGGCGTCCGGCGTGGTCCTCGCGGTCCGCCCCGCCGCCGTGGTGGTGGCGCTGGTGCCCTGGATCATGCTGGTCGTGGCTTTGTGGTTGTTACTGCTGATCGTCCGGTACGCCCAGACGAAGAGCGCCGACCTCGACGACGATTCCGACGACGACGTGGTCCCCTTCACCCGCACCGCCCACGTGACCGTGCCCCCCGACTACACGCCGCCGACGCCCGTGAGCCCCGTGACCGAAACGGTCGCGCCCCCGGAGCTGGCGCCCCCGCTCACCCCGTCCCCGCCTCCGCGTCCGGCCCGCTGGGGCGACCTGATCCGGCCCAACGCCGGCGACGTCCTCGTCCACCCGCTCCCCGAGCCCGACGACGAGACCGACAAGAAGTACGGCGAGGCCGCCGCCCAGGCCGCCGAGAAGCTGAGCCGCCGCGAGGAGCCCGACGAGGCCAACGTGGACACCCAGCCGATGCGCAACCTCCCGGCCGACCCCGACCCGGAGCACGGCCCCGAGGCCGCCGACCCGGAGGAGTTCGAGGCCGCCACCTGGCGCGAGCCCTACGACGACGAGGTCACCGCCCCTCCGTCCGGCCACCTCCGCAGCACCCCCACCCCACCCAGCGACTCCTGACGAAGCCGAAAGGCCCGCCGCGACTCCGAGTGGGAGCCGCGGCGGGCCTTTGAACAAGTTTCGGTGTCGCCCCCGGAAAAGGCCGGTGCCCGGCGGCCGGGTGGCCGTCGGGCATCAACCTGTACCGGCTGGTCAGACCCTGGTTCGGCCTCGCAGCGCGGCGACGGCGCCGACTCCGATGACGGCCAGCACGACCTGCATGACCAGTTCGATCCAGTCGATCCCGTCGGTCGTCGCGACACCCAGACCCTGGGCGATCGCCGTGCCGATGAGGGCGGCGACGATACCGACGACGATGGTCAGGATCCAACCGATCGGCTGACGGCCGGGCAGAACCAGTCGGCCCAGCGCACCGATGATGGCGCCGATCACGATGGCGCCGAGAATGGTCTCGATGGTCATTATTCGACCTCCCCTTGAGGGTGACAGCTTCACGCTCAAGCGATCGAATACCCTCCATCGACAAAATATGCCTGGCGCCGGAATTTTTTAGATCCCGCTGTGCCCCGGCCGGCCCGTGGCCCCTCCGTGCCCACGCCCGCCACCTGCGGTGATGCCCCGCCCCGCGACGAAGCCGACGCCGATCACGGCCAGCACGAGCTGGAGGATGTGCTCCCACCAGTCGAACCCGCGCGTGTTGGCGAACCCGAACAGCGCCGCGATGAGCGACCCGATGAGCGCGGCGACGATTCCGACCAGGATCGTCATCCCGATGCTGATGTTCTGCCGTCCGGGCAGGACCAGACGCGCCAGCGCGCCGATGACGACACCGATGATGATGGCGCCAAGGATCGAAGCGATCATGACATTCCCCCCGACGAGGTGACATCTGCACCTCTAGGGGATGAAGTACCCAAAAAGGGACGGCGATCCACGCACCGCGCCTGGTTACGGGATCGCCGCCCCAACCGCATATGAGACGCCGCATCCCAGACCCCGGTTGCCATCCACTTTGGACCGCACCAAAGCGTTATCCCAGCCTGTGGCGCGATTGGAAGAAAGAACCCGCTGTGACAAATGAGACGGCGACGCGCCGCTCATGGGTCGAAAACGCCGCTCCGTTACGGCTCCGCCCACCCCGGCACCGCCCGCCGTCCAGACGACGGCTCATCACCCGGCGCTCCTCGGCCGCTCACCCACGCACCGCAACGCCGAAATGACATCCAGGCGCTTTTACCGCCAACGAGGAGCCGGCACACGCCTGGCCGGAACGGTGAGCGCACCCCCAAACCGCGCCCCCAAACCACGCCGCCGAACGTGAGACCGACATATCGCCTAAGTCAGGACGTCGAGCGTGGCCTCAAAGAAAGCGAGCGTGGACAGCCCGACGCCGTGTCCGCGCCGATAGACGACAAGCAGCACACCACTGAGAGTGCAGGAGAGCGCCCGAGCCATATCGCCCCGGGACCGAATCAAGCCGCGGCGGCGACCGTGGAGCCGATCCCTAGCGGCCGACGATCAGCGCGTTGGCGATCGCCGCGATGCCCTCGCCGCGGCCCGTCAGCCCGAGCCCGTCGGTCGTGGTCGCGCTGACGCTCACGTCAGCCCCGACCGCCGCGCCCAGCGCCTTCTCCGCCTCACCGCGGCGAGGTGAGAGCTTGGGCCGGTTGCCGATGATCTGCACCGCCACGTTGCCGATCTCGTACCCGGCCTCGCGCACCAGCCGGGCCGTCTCCGTCAGCAACGTCACACCCGACGCCCCCGACCAGCGGGGATCGGACGTGCCGAAGACCTTTCCCAGGTCCCCGAGCCCGGCGGCCGACAACAACGCGTCGCAGCACGCGTGGGCCGCCGCGTCGCCGTCGGAGTGGCCGGCCAGCCCGGTCTCCCCCGGCCAGAACAGCCCCGCCAGGTGAAGTTCACGGCCAGAAGCGAAAGGGTGGACGTCGACACCGACGCCCACCCTCGGAAGTTTTGCGCTCAGGAGTTCAGCACCTCGTCGAGCAGGGCTTCCGCTTTGTCCTCGTTGGTCTTCTCCGCCAGGGCGAGTTCGCTGACCAGGATCTGCCGAGCCTTCGCGAGCATCCGCTTCTCACCTGCGGAGAGTCCACGCTCGCGGTCGCGGCGCCAGAGGTCCCGAACCACTTCGGCCACCTTGTTGACGTCACCGGACGCGAGCTTCTCAAGGTTCGCCTTGTAACGACGCGACCAGTTGGTGGGCTCTTCCGTGTGAGGCATGCGCAGGACGTCGAAGACCCTCTCGAGGCCCTCCTGACCGACCACATCGCGCACGCCGACGAGCTCCGCGTTCTCCGCAGGCACCTGGACGGTGAGGTCGCCCTTGTCGACCTTCAGTACCAGGTAGGTCTTTTCCTCACCCTTAATCGTCCGAGTGGTGATGGCTTCGATCCGAGCAGCCCCGTGATGGGGGTAGACGACCGTGTCGCCGACCTGGAAAGTCATGTGACAAGTACCCCTTCCGCTGTACTCCAGGGTACCACGCGCCAACACTCTCCCGGAACAGTGAAATCACCATAACTGCAGGTCAAAGCCTCATTTTGGGACTTGACAAGAGCTCTACTGTGTGAATCGAGCCGTCCGACAAGCGGGATGACCTGCGCCTCGAGCGTTCCCCCGTCCGATCACAGGGCGGTTATCGGACGGGCCTGCCACGCCGATATGGTGATCCCCGCATACGATCGCGCGCGTTAGCAAGGAGATTCTCGACCGTGACCACGACCAGCCGCAGGGTGATCGCCATCGCCGCGTTTCTGGCCGCCGCCCCCGCGCTGGCCGCGTGTGGCGCCGGGACCGACGCGAACACCAACAAGCCCTACGCGCCGACCGAGTCCCAGGTTCTCATCCGCGACGGGCAGTACGGCGTGAACGGCATGAAGGTCAGCCAGGCCTACATGCTCGGCCCCGACCCGGGCGGTCAGATCCCCGCCGGCGGCACCGTCCCGCTCTACCTGTCGCTCACCAACGACGGCACCGCGCCCGACGTCCTGACCGGCGTCACCCCCGACCCCAACGCCGCCACGGCGGCCCAGGGCGGCGGCGTGCAGCTCCCCGTGGGCACCCTCGTCCACACGGGCACCGGCTCGAACCCGCAGATCCAGATCCAGGGCGTGAAGTCGGTCCTGCGCGGTGGCGAGAGCATCCCGCTGACCCTCAAGTTCCAGAACGCGGGCGAGGTCACCATGGTCGTCCCGGTCATCACCCGCAACCGCGAATACGCGACCCTCCCGCCGGTCCCGGGCGCCGTCCCGGCCCCGCCCAAGCCGTCCCCCACGGCCACCGCCACCGGCGAGTCCTCCGGCCACTGACCCGCCCACCGACCGGCCGTCCCCACACGGCCGGTCGGTCCCGCGTCGCGGCCATTCGGGGTCGTCCGACCGCAATCTTGCTCCGTTACGGCTCCGCCCACCCTGGCACCGCCGGCCGCAGCGGAACGCCCGATCACCCGGCGCTCCTCGGCCGCTCAGGCCAAGCCCCGTAACGGACGCTCCACAGGCCCGGTCCCTCGACCACGCCAATCCAGCGGTCTATACGGCCACGCACACGGGTCAGCCCATCCGGCGCTCCGCGCCGGAAATTTCCGGATTCGCTCCGTAGGCACACGACACGTTGCGGCGGTCGGCTCGGCGGCCGGGAAGCGCCGGATGATCGGCCGCGCGCGGGGAGGCGGGCGGGGTCAGGGCAGGCGGAGCCGTAACGGAGCAGGAACTTCGGAACAGACGCATGGCCGACCCGCGCGTCTTCGCACGGGCCGGCGGAGCCGAGCCGGTTTCAGTCTTCGATCACCGGGTCGAACTTGTAGCCCAGTCCCCGGACCGTCAGGATGCAGCGCGGGTTGGCCGGGTCGGCCTCGACCTTGGCCCGCAGGCGCTTCACGTGGACGTCGAGGGTCTTGGTGTCGCCCACGTAGTCGGCGCCCCAGACGCGGTCGATGAGCTGGCCGCGGGTGAGGACCCGGCCGGCGTTGCGGAGCAGGACCTCCAGGAGTTCGAACTCCTTCAGCGGGAGCTGCACCTGGCGGCCGCGGACGGCGACGATGTGGCGGTCGACGTCCATGCGGACGGGACCGGCCGCCAGGACCGCCGACTCGACCTCTTCGACGTCGCCCTGGCGGCGGAGCACCGCGCGGATGCGGGCGACGAGCTCGCGGGAGCTGAAGGGCTTGGTGACGTAGTCGTCGGCGCCGAGTTCCAGGCCGACGACCTTGTCGATCTCGCTGTCCTTGGCGGTGAGCATGATCACGGGGACCTTGGACCGCTGGCGGAGGGAACGGCAGACCTCGGTGCCCGGCAGGCCCGGGAGCATCAGGTCGAGCAGCACGAGGTCGGCGCCGTTGCGGTCGAAGGTCTCCAGCGCCTCGGGGCCGGTGGCCGCGACCGCGACCTCGAAGCCCTCTTTGCGCAGCATGTAGGAAAGGGCGTCGGAGAACGACTCCTCGTCTTCCACGACGAGTACCCGGGTCATGTGGCCGCCTCCAGGGGAGTTGACGTTGTGCGGGGTGTGGCGACCGCGACCCCGCCGAACGCGGGGAGGCGGAGAGTGAAGGTCGAGCCGGAGCCTTCCTTGCTCCAGACCGACACCTCGCCGCCGTGGGCGACGGCGACGTGTTTGACGATGGCCAGGCCGAGGCCGGTCCCGCCGGTCGAGCGCGAGCGGGCCGCGTCGACCCGGAAGAAGCGCTCGAAGATGCGTTCCTGGGCGCTCTCGGGGATGCCGATGCCCTGGTCGCTGATGCTGATCTCGACCGAGTCGCCGGCCGGGCGGGCGCTGACCACGACCCGGGTGTGCTCGGGGCTGTAGGCGACCGCGTTGTCGATCAGGTTGCGCAGGGCGGTGACGAGCAGTTCGTCGTCGCCCCAGATGTTGAGGCCGCCGGTGCCGCCGGCGACCAGCGTGATGTCCTTCGACGCGGCCTTGGTGCTGCACCGGTCGATGGCCTCGTGGACGGCCTCGTCGACCTGGACCGGCTCCGGCGTCGGGATCTCCTCGGCGCCCTGGATGCGGGACAGGGTGATCAGGTCCTGGATCAGGTAGGTGAGGCGGGCCGCCTCGTGCTGCATGCGGCCGGCGAAGCGGGTGACCGCCTCGGGGTCGTCGGCGGCGTCCTGGATCGTCTCGGCGAGCAGGCTGAGCGCGCCGACCGGGGTCTTGAGCTCGTGGCTGACGTTGGCGACGAAGTCGCGGCGGACCGCCTCGACGCGGAGCCGGTCGGTCTGGTCTTCGGCCAGGACCAGCACCTGGCCGGTGGAGCCGAGCGGGGCGACGCGGACCGCGAAGGAGGTCGACTCCTGGCCGAACTTGCGGCCGGACGTCTCGATCTCGCCCTCGCGGATCTCGCCGTCGCGGCGGACCTTGCGGGCCAGCGCGAGCAACTCGGCCGAGATGAGGGTGTCGCCGCGGACCAGGCCGTAGGCGCGGGCCGCCGAGCTGGCCCGCAGGACCCGGTCCTCCCTGTCGAGTACGACCGCCGAGGACGGCAGCACCGCCAGCAGCGAGGCCACCCCCGGAGACAGGGTCTCCTCGGGCGGGGAATCGGGCACCGAAGCGGGTTCGGACTGCCGCCGGATCGCCAGCATGACGAGGGTGCCCACCAGGAACCCACCCATCGCGGCAAGACTCGCCAGCAACTCATTCACGCTTCGATGCTAGGTGGGAATGCCCCTGTTCCTTACGGCCGGATGCCGACTGACCATGGCCTTTCCCGAAGAGTTCACTTTCCGGTCGGAGATCGTTCACGAAGCGCGGATTACCGTGACGGGCATGCGCGACGCCTATCATGACGAGCTGGACAACCTCACCGTACGTCTGGTCGAGATGACCCGACTGGTTCGCTCGGCCATGTCCCGGGCCACCACGGCCCTGCTTGACGCCGATCTTCACCTCTCCGAGAGTGTGATCTCTCAGGACGAGGAGGTCAACCGGCTGTACGCCGAGGTGGAGACCTCCATCTACGAGCTGATGGCCACCCAGCAGCCCGTCGCGGTCGACCTCCGCACGGTCATCACCGCGCTGCGCATGGCCGCCGACCTGGAGCGCATGGGCGACCTGGCCGAGCACATCGCCAAGATCGCCCGGATGCGTCACCCCGAGTCGGCCATCCCGGCCGAGCTCCGCGACACCATCGTCGAGATGGACCAGGTCGCCGAACGTCTGATCACCAAGACCGGCACCTGCATCGCGACCCGCGACGTCGAGCTGTCCAAGGAACTGGAGGCCGACGACGACGCGATGGACATGCTGCACCGCCGCCTGTTCCGCGTCCTGCTGTCGCCGAAGTGGGACCACGGCATCGAAGCCGCGATCGACATCACCCTGGCGGGCCGCTACTACGAGCGCTACGCCGACCACGCGGTCCGCGTCGCCCGCGACGTGGTCTACCTGGTCACCGGCTCCCGCGACGGCGAGGAGTAACCCAAAGCGAGAGCCCCGGCCCTCGGGGGGCCGGGGCTCTGTGTTTCCTTGTGTGTGCTTCGCACACACGGCCCGAGCGCTTTCAGCCGGCGTCTTCCCTCGTCGCTCCGGGTCGCTTCGCTCCCCTGCGCTCCTCAGTCCAGACACCGGCGCGCTCGGGCACCTCATGAGCAGACGTGGCTAAGACTCATGAGCTGACGTGGTTGGAACTTATAAGCAGACGTGGCTAAAAAATCACAAGCAGGCCGGAAGGCTACTTGCCCTGGTTGGCCACTGCCTCGATGGCCGCAGCTGCGGCCTCGGGGTCGAGGTAGCCCGAGCTGACCGGCTTGTAGTCGGCGTCGAGTTCGTAGCGCAGGGGGATGCCGGTGGGGATGTTCAGGCCGGCGATGTCGGCGTCGCTGATGCCGTCGAGGTGCTTGACCAGGGCGCGCAGGGAGTTGCCGTGGGCGACCACCAGGACGGTCTTGCCGGCGGCGAGCTGCGGGACGATCGAGTCGTACCAGTAGGGCAGCATGCGGTCGACGACGTCTTTCAGGCACTCGGTCTTGGGCCGGAGTTCCTTCGGCAGGCCCGCGTAGCGGACGTCGGCGAACTGGGAGAACTCGTCGTCGTCGGCGATGGGGGGCGGCGGGGTGTCGTAGGAGCGGCGCCAGAGCATGAACTGCTCGTCGCCGAACTCGGCGCGGGTCTGCGCCTTGTCCTTGCCCTGGAGGGCGCCGTAGTGGCGCTCGTTGAGGCGCCACGACCGCTCGACCGGGAGCCAGAGCAGGTCGGCCGCCTCCAGCGCGAGGTTGGCGGTCCGGATCGCGCGGGTGAGCAGGGACGTGTGGACCACGTCGGGGCGTACGCCCGCCTCAAGCAGCAGCCGGCCGCCGCGCGCGGCCTCCTCCTCACCGGCAGCCGAGAGGTTGACGTCGACCCAGCCTGTGAACAGGCCCTTGACGTTCCATTCGCTCTCGCCGTGCCGGAGCAGTACCAAAGTCGCCATGACCGGCATCTTAGTGGTGGACGGTTAACGCTCCGGGTCGGCGAAACGGGCGAAAGCCTGCAAATTGGCAGTCGACTCGCCCCGTTCGAGCCGCCACTCCCATTCGCGCCTGATCGAGCTCGCGAAGCCGATCTCCAGGGCCGGGTCGAACAACTCGTCGGCGTAGGTGAGCACGCAGCCCAGCAGCCGGTCGACCTCGGCCTCGGTGACGCCCTCATGGGGGATCCGGCCGACGAGGTGGACGTCGCCCCGGTGGTCGAGGGCGAAGTGCACGCCGTACATCGAGCCGTTCTTGGACAGCAGCCAGCGGTAGAACTCCTGATGGTTCTCGTCGGGGCCGCGGCAGAAGAAGGCCTCGATGTTGAGGGCCTGGTCGTCGACGACCAGCCAGGTCATCGTCTGGAGCTTGTGGGTGCCGGGGAGCTTCACCAGGTAGGAGCCGCTGCGGGGGCTCTCGTAGGTCAGGCCCATCGAATTCAGGGCCGCCTCGATCACGGCGGAGACGTTCATCGGGCGGCCGCCACGGGCTGGAGCTGGCTCATCGCTCCGGTATACACCTCCACGAGCCGCGCCGCCGTGGCCTGCCAGCCGAACGCCGCGGCGTGGCGCATCGCGCCTTCGGCGAGGAAGTCGCGCCAGGCGGGCCGGTGGAGCAGCCCGGCCAGGGCGGTCGCCCACTCGGCGGGGTCGTGACTGTCGACCAGCAGGCCCGAGACGCCGTCCTCGACGGCGGTGCGCAGCCCGCCCACCGACGCCGCCACGACCGGAGTGCCGCACGCCTGCGACTCCAGGGCGACGAGGCCGAACGACTCGTTGTGGGAGGGCACGACCGTGACGTCGGCGGCGCGGTACCAGTCGGCCAGCTCGGGCTGCGGGCACGGCGGCGCCAGGTGCACCAGGTCGGTGATGCCCAGTTCGGCGGCCACGTCGGTGAGGAGGGACGGCCGGGCCAGCCCGTTGCCGCTCGGCCCGCCGACGCAGGCCACCACGAGGCGGTCCCTTAACGCGGGGTCGTCGGCGATCATCTTGGCGGCGGCCCGGAGCAGCACGTCGGGGGCCTTCAGCGGCTGGATGCGGCCGACGAACAGCAACACGTGGGCGTCCTGCGGCAGGCCCAGCCGGTGGCGGGCGGCGCCCTTGGACGCGGGCTGGAACACCTGGAGGTTGACCCCGGGGTTCACCACGCTCACGCGGGCGGGCGGGGCGGCGTACAGGGAGATGAGCTCATCGGCCTCGGCGGCGGTGTTGGCGACCAGGCGGTCGGCCACGTCGACGACCTGTTCCTCGCCGAAGACGCGGGCCGGGGGTTCGGGGCAGTCGCCCTCGGCCAGGAGCAGGTTCTTGACCTTGGCCATGGTGTGCATGGTGTGCACGAGCGGCACGCCCCAGCGCTCCTTGGCCAGCCAGCCGACCTGGCCCGACAACCAGTAGTGGGAGTGGATGAGGTCGTAGCGGCCGGGATCGTAGATCGCCTCGGTGCGCAGCACGCCCGACAGGAACGCGCACATCTGGCCCGGCAGGTCGGAGCGGTAGAGCTCCTCGTAGGGGCCGGCGGTGACGTGGCGGACCGAGACTCCCGGCGCGAGTTGCACGATCGGGGGCAGGTCGCGCGACGTCTGCCTGGTGAAGATCTCGACCTCGACGCCGAGGTCGGCCAGCCGTTTGGCCGTCTCCACGATGTAGACGTTCATGCCGCCCGCGTCGCCGGTACCCGGCTGGTCGAGCGGTGACGTGTGCATGCTGATCGTCGCGACCCGGTTGACCCGTCGCACCCGCAACCACCTCCAAACAACGACTAACCATGACACTCAGCCCAAGATTCCCGCTCTCACTAGGATTGCGACCATGACGAAAACAGCCGTGGTCACGGGGGCCAGCAGCGGAATCGGCGCCGCGACGGCCCGCAGGCTGGCGAAAGAGGGATTCCAGGTGGTGGCGGCGGCCCGCCGCCGCGACCGGCTCGACGACCTGGCCGCCGAGCACCCGGGAATCGTCCCGATGACCCTCGACGTCACCTCGCAGGAGTCCGTCGACGCCTTCAACGCGGCCGTGCCGACGGTCGACGTGCTGGTCAACAACGCGGGCGGCGCGGTCGGCCTCGAACCGGTCGCCTACGGCCTGCTCGACGACTGGCGCCAGATGTACGAGGTCAACGTGCTGGGCACCCTCCGGATGACCCAGGCGCTGCTGCCGAAGCTGGTCTCCAGCGGCGACGGCGTGCTGGTCATGCTGACCTCGGTCGCCGGGCTGGTCTCCTACGAGGGCGGCGGCGGCTACTGCGCGGCCAAGCACGGCCAGACCTCCATGACCGAGACGCTGCGCCTGGAACTCGTCGGTGAGCCGGTCCGGATCATCGAGATCGCGCCCGGCATGGTGGAGACCGAGGAGTTCTCGCTCAACCGCTTCCGCGGCGACGCCGAGAAGGCCGCGAAGGTGTACCAGGGCGTGCCCGACCCCCTGACCGCCGACGACGTGGCCGACGTGATCGCGTTCGCGGTGACCCGTCCGGCCCACGTCAACATCGACCGCCTGGTGATCCGCCCCCGGGCGCAGGCCGCCCAGCACAAGCTCCACCGCGTGTGAGACCGGTCGGGGCGATCACCCGCGGCACCACCGGGCACAACCGGCTCCGGCGGGCCGACCGATGGCTGGCCGCCGTCCACGAGGGGCTGCTGCGGTCGGCCGCCGACCCGCTGGTGGTCGACCTCGGGTACGGCGCCTCCCCCGTCACCACGCTGGAGCTGTTCGCCCGGCTCCGGCGGGTCCGGCGCGACCTGGAGGTCGTGGGGGTCGAGATCGACCCCGAGCGGGTGGCGGCGGCGTCGGCGTACCGGAAGCCCGGCCTGGACTTCCGCCGGGGCGGCTTCGAGATCCCCGGCCGGCCGCCGCTGGTGATCCGGGCCTTCAACGTGCTGCGGCAGTATCCCGAGGCCGAGGCCTGGCGGCACTGGGAGCTGATGGCCTCGCGGCTCCAGCCCGGCGGGGTGATCGTCGAGGGCACCTGCTCGGAGATCGGCCACCGGGCCGTCTGGGTGGGCCTCGACCGGACCGGCCCGCGCACGCTCACCTTCGCGGCCCGGTTCGGCGGCGTCGACCGGCCCTCCGACCTGGCCGAACGGCTGCCGAAGACGCTGATCCACCGGAACGTGCCCGGGGAGAAGGTGCACGCCTTCCTCACCGACTGGGACCGCGCGTGGGCGATGTCCGCCCCTTTCGGGGCGTACGGGGCACGGCAGCGCTGGATCCAGTCGATCGGGCGGCTCAGGGAAATCTGGCCCCTCTACACCTCCGCCCCCTACGGGGGAACGGCCCGATGGCGACTCGGTGAGCTGTCCCTGCCCTGGTCGGCGCTTGTAAGCTGAGGTGTACCCCACCCTCCTCTACGAGACGTAGTACTACGCCGGGTAGGCTGAATGTCGTGAAGGGTCTTGGCGAGCTTGAGCGCAGCATCATGGACGTTCTGTGGGCGGAGGGTGGTCCGTTGACCGCCCGCGAGGTGGGGCGGCTGATCGCCGATCGCGATCTGGCGCCGACGACCGTCATGACCGTGCTCGACCGGCTCACCCGGAAGGGCTTCCTGACGCGGGTCCGCGACGGCCGTGCGTGGCGCTACGAACCGGCCGCGAGCCGTGACGCCTACATCGCCGAGCTGATGCTGGAGGCCCTCGACATGACGGGAGACCGTTCCGCCGCGCTGACCAGGTTCGCGCAGGCCGTGTCCGGCACCGAGGCCGACGTGCTCCGAAAAGCTCTCACGGAGCTGGAGGAGGAGTGATCGCGGCCGTCGCGCTCGCCGCGCTCGCCGCCGTCTGCGCGGTGTCCGCGTGGCGGATGACGTCCGTCCGCTGGACCTGGCGGGCCCCCCGGGCCGCCATCGCACTGTGGCAGGCCCTCGGCCTGACGTGGGGGCTGGCCTCCGTCGGCGCGCTCCTGGCCTACGCCCTCGAACCGTGGGGGCGCGGGGTGATCCACGGGCTGGTCTATCTGGTCACCCACTGGCGGGAGCCCTCCGGCTTGCAGCGGGTGGGCGCGCTGGCCGCCGGGCTGGCGCTCCTGACCGTGCTGATGGCCGTGGTCGTGGTGGCCATGGCGCAGACCCTCCAGGCCCGCCGCCGCCACCGCCTGCTGCTGTCGCTGGTGGCCCGCGACGAACCGGCCGTTCCGGGTGTACGGGTGGTCGACCACCCCGGGGCCGCGGCCTACTGCGTGCCGGGGCTGAAGTCGCAGGTGGTGATCAGCGAGGGCACCCTGAGCCTGCTCTCCCGCGACGAACTGGCCGCCGTGCTCGCCCACGAAGACGCCCACGCGCGCGAGCGCCACGACCTGGTGCTGCTGCCGTTCGCCGCGCTGCGCTGGGTGCTGCCCTGGTCGAAGGTGGTGCGCGACGCCAACGCGTCGGTCGCGCTGCTGGTCGAGATGGCCGCCGACGACCACGCCCGGCTGCGGGTGCCGCCGAAGCGGCTGGCCACGGCGCTGCTGCGGTTCGGCACGGCCGGCGCGTTCGCCACACCCCACGGCGCGCTCGGCATGGGGGCCGAGAACGTGATGGCGCGGGTGAACCGGCTGGTCCAGCCCGGTCCGGCCATGCGCAAGCGGTACCGCTACGGCATCGTGGCCGGGGCTGCCCTGCTTACGACCACAGCGCCCCTTTTGTGGTTCTTGCCCCAGTGAGTTAGCTATCGTTAACCAGTGCGTTTGCAAATGCATACACGCTCTGGCAAGCTGGGAGACATGGAACTCCCGAAGGTCGGCTCGATCGGTGAATACATCCGCGAGCAGCGCACGCAGGCGAAGATCTCGCTGCGTCAGCTCGCGGCCCAGGCCGGGGTGTCCTTTCCTTACCTCAGCCAGGTCGAGCGGGGAGTGCGCAAGCCGAGTGCCGAGATCCTCAACCAGATCGCCAAGGGTCTGCGGATCTCGTCCCAGGCGCTCTACGTGCAGGCCGGTCTGATCGACGAGCGCGAGCCCGAGAGCGACGTCCTGGCCGCCATCAGGGCCGACGTCACGATCACCGGACGGCAGCGCCAGGTTCTGGTCGACATATACGAGTCGTTCCGCAAGGAGAACAAGGCCGCGGAGAAGGAAGGGGCCCAGCCGACGCAACCGGCCGAGCCCCTCGATGCGGCCTCACTTAACGGTCACGCCACGTCAGAAGGGTACAACCTGCCATGACCCTCGCCACCGAGGTCAAGAAGATCACTGAGTCCAAGCCGTTCTACGCCCTGACCGGGGCCGGCGACTACGCGGTGGAGAAGCTGCGCGAGATCCCCGACCGCGTCATCAACCTCCAGGCCCGCCGCGAGGAGGCCTTCGCCTACGCCGGCCGGGTGCAGGGCAAGGCCGAAGACTACGCCAACAGCGTCGCCGAGCGGCTGAACGCCATCTACGAGGAGATGGCGAACCGCGGCCGCAAGGTCGTCAGCCAGGCCAGCGGCGAGGCCGCGCTGGAGCTCACCGAGGTCTCCGAGGCGGCCGAGCCCGCCGTCGCCGCCAAGGCGACCACCCCGGCGAAGCGCCCGGCCGCCCGCCGGACCAACGCCACGAAGGCGTCGTAGCGGAACCGTTCGCGGCCCCGGTGGGACATCCCCCACCGGGGCCGCGGCTTTCTCGCCCTGCACACCACGGAAACCAGACACTAGGCTGGTGGACATTCCGACCTTGACCCCGCGGGAGTGAAGCGATGCTCTACGGCGTACTGGACCTCATCTTCCTGGGCCTCGCCATCGCGGCGTTCGGGATGTCGGTGTGGGCCCTGATCCACGCGATCCGCACCCCCGCCCGCGCCTTCCAGGCCGCCGGCAAGCTCAACAAGAACCTGTGGATGCTCTTCACCGGCCTGGCCACGATCTTCACGCTCGCCTCCGCCGCCGGATACATGGGCGGCGGGCTGAACATGCTGAACATCTTCACCATCGCCTCGGTGATCGCGTCCGGCATCTACCTGGCCGACGTGAAGCCGGCCGTCAGCGAGTACAAGGGCGGCGGTGGCGGCAACCAGGGCCCCTACGGCCCCTGGTGATCCCCTGGCGTGATCAGAGCCAGTCCCGCTTCTTGAACTGCGTGTAGAGGACGATGGCGGCGACCACCCAGAGCCCCGTCGACGTCCAGAACCCCCACGGCTGGCCCGAGCCCGGATAGGGCACGTTCTGGCCGTAGAAGCCGGTGATCATGGTGGGCACGGCGATGATCGCGGCCCAGCTCGTCACTCGCTTCATGATCAGGTTCATTTTGTTGTTGGCCATGGTCATGTGCGCCTCGCGGATGTTGCCCACCAGGTCGCGCAGCGAGTCGGTCCATTCTGCGGCGCGTACGGCGTGGTCGTAGACGTCCTGGAAGTAGGGCGCCAGGGAGCTGTCGCGGATCACGTCGTTGCGGCGGAACAGGGTGTTGACCACCTCGCGCATCGGGGCGACCACCCGCCGCAGGTTGACCAGGCTCTTCCGCAGCTCGAAGGTCCGGCGCTGCTCGCCGGGGCCCGGCAGGGTCTCCTGGAACAGGCCCTCCTCCAGCTTCTCGATCTCCTCGTCCATGGCCTGCACGACCTCGAAGTGGCTGTCGACGACGTAGTCGAGCAGGCCGTGCAGCAGGAAGGCCACCCCGTGTTCGGCGAGGGCGCCGCCGGAGTCCCAGCGGCGCTGCACCTGGTCGATCGAGAAGGCCTCGCTGGTGCGCACGGTCACCAGGGCCCGTTCGGTGACGAACGCCGACGCCTCGATTGACTCCAGGCGGCCGTTGTCCGGGTCGAAGTGGGTGGCGTAGACGTTCAGGAACATGTGGGTGTCGTAGACGTCGAGCTTGGGGCGCTGGTTCGCGTGGAGGGCGTCTTCGATGGCCAGCGGGTGGAGGCCCAGCTCCTCGCTGATCGCGTCGAGGTCGGCGCGCGTCGGGGTGCACAGGTCGAACCAGACCGTCACGTCGGGCTCGCCGAGGTGGTCGGAGACGTCGGCGATCGGGAAACCCTCGGATTCGAGTTTCCCCTTGCGGTAGAGCCGGGTGCGCGCCACCGGCTCAGCGTACTCCGATGGCACTATCGTGACGGGTCATGACATCTCTGGCACGCCCGTTAGGGCTGGCCCTCTTATTGATCGTCCTGTTCGCCGCGCCGGCCCGTGCCGCCGGGACGAGCGAGGTGACCATGCAGTTGCGGCCCGACGGGGTGCTGCACGTGGTCGAGCGGGCCGACGGGCCGCTGAGCCGTACCGTGACCACCCGGACCCGCCACGACGACGGCTCCGACCGGATCTACCGCATCACCAACGTCAAGGGCGCGACCCTCGACGGCGAGACGCTGACCGTACCGGCCGCCGGGACCGTCGAGTACGACGTCACCGGCGCGGTCACCCCGCTGCCCGACGGCACCGAGGAGCTGCGCTGGTTCGCGGCCGGCGGGCCGCTCGACGCCGTGACGGTGTCGGTCCGCGGCCCCGGCCAGATCCAGAGCCTGGCCTGCTTCGCCGGACCGGCCGCCTCGGCGCTCGGCTGCACCGCCGCGAGCATGGACGAGTCGGCCGAGAACGCCGCCTTCGAGCAGACCGGCCTCGCCGAGGGCGAGCAGCTCACGGTCGTGGTCGCCTACCCTGCCGGGTCGACCGGCGCGCAGCCGATCCTGGAGCGCCGCTTCGACCTGGCCACCGCCTTCACCGTCGACGTGTGGACCGGCGGCTCGCTGGTCGCCCTGCTGGTCCTGCTGCTCGGCGGCCTCTACGGCCTCTACCGCTCACGCGGCCGCGATGCCCGGGTGGTCGAATCGGAGTCGGGCATGTACGCCCCCCTCGAAGACGGCCGCTTCGCCCCGCCCGACGGGGTGCGGCCCGGCCAGATCGGCACCCTCATCGACGAACAGGCCGACGTGATCGACGTGACGGCCACCATCGTGGACCTGGCGGTACGCGGCTACCTGCGCATCGACGAACAACCACGCGGCCCCTACGACGCCCCCGACTGGCTCCTCGTGAAGCTGCCCAAGGCCCCTGTGCAGGCCCTGCTCCCCTACGAACGCGCCCTGTACGACGCCATGTTCGACCTGCGCGACGACATCCTGCTCTCCCAGCTCCACGGCGGCTTCTCGGCCGGTCTGGCCCGGGTGCGCGACGCCCTCTACCGCGACGTCGTCAAGCAGGGCTGGTTCGCCCGGCGGCCCGACTCGGTGCGGTCGCGCTGGACTGTCCTGGGCGTCCTGCTGACCCTGGTGGGCCTGGCCGGCACGGTCGTGCTGGCCTGGCAGACCACCTACGGCCTGGTCGGCCTGGCGGTGATCATCGCCGGGGCGGCCCTGACGGTCGGCGGGCAGTACATGCCGGCCAAGACCGCCAAGGGCGCCGCCGCGCTCGCCCACACGCTGGGCTTCCGCCAGTTCCTCATCTCGGGCGACGTGAACGGGCTGCCGGAGGGCCAGCGGGTCGAGCTGTTCAGCCGCTACCTGCCGTACGCGGTGATCTTCGACAGCGTCGACCGGTGGGCCCGTGTCGTGTCGACGATCACGACCGAGGGCGACAACCTGTACTGGTACCACGGCCCCGCCGAGTGGGACCTGTCGAAGTTCGCCGACTCGATGCGCACGTTCGTGATGACCACGTCGGGCGCGATCTCGGCGGCCCGCCAGTTCAGGTCGTTCTGACCCGCAGCTCGCCCACGGGCCGCCCGCCGCCCTTGATCGGCGGCACCAGGTCGCCGGGCACGTCCTCGCCCAGCGCCCTCAGGACATGGGCGGTGACCGCGACCCTGGCCCGCTGGCCGCCGTCGACGATCTTCACGGCGGCGGCCCGCCCGTCGGCCAGCGCGAACGCGTCGAACGCCTCCGCGCCCGCCTTCAGCATCAGCCCCGGCACGCTCCTCATCAGCACCGCCTCGGGCCGCGTCGTGCCGCTGGTGTATTCGGGGTGGGCGCGCATGGCGTCGGCGATCCGGCGCTCCTTCGAGCCCTCGGCGGCGGTGACGATCCGCCGGAAGGCCCGCACGACCCCGACCATCGACACGTAGAACAGCGGGGCCCCGCAACCGTCGACGCCGGTGGCGGCGATGCGCTCGGAGGTGAGCTCCTCGACGGTGGTCCGGATCGACTTCTGCAGCGGGTGGGTCGGGTCGAGGTAACCCTCGGTCGGCCAGTCGTTGACCGCGCAGGTGGCCAGCATCGCCGAGTGCTTGCCGGAGCAGTTCATGTAGACGCGGCCGAAGTCGAGCGACGACCGGTCGTCGGGGTAGTCCTCCGGGCACCGCAGGGCGCTCTCGTCGACCCCCGCCGCGCGCAGGATCCGGCGCGCGCCCTCGACATGGATCGGCTCCCCCGCGTGACTCCCGCAGGCCAGCGCCAGCAGCTCGCCGTCGAGGTCGAGCCCGGCGTGCAGCATGCCGGCCGCCTGCAGCGGCTTCATCGAGGATCGGGGCGAGGCGGGCGCCTGCACGTCGCCATGGACCAGGACGGGGGAACCCTCGGCGTCGACGGCGACGACCCGGGCGCGGTGGACCGACTCCACGAACCCGGAGCGAACCACCTCGACCAGCAATTCGGACATGCCGTCGACTGTAGGGCATGGCAGAATCCCGCCATGCGCGCGGTGGTGCAACGAGTGAGTCAGGCATCGGTGACGGTCGACGGGACGGTGGTCGGCGCGATCGACGAGCCCGGCCTGATGGTGTTGGTGGGGGTGACCCACACCGACGGCCCGGCCGAGGCCGCCAAACTGGCCGCGAAACTGTGGGGACTGCGCATCCTCGACGGCGAGAAGTCCTGCTCCGACATCGCCGCACCCCTGCTCGTGATCAGCCAGTTCACCCTCTACGGCGACACGAGGAAGGGCCGCCGCCCGACCTGGCAGGCCGCGGCCCCGGGCCCGGTGGCCGAGCCGCTGGTGGTCGCGGTCGTCGACGAACTTCGCAGGCTGGGTGCGCGGGTGGAGACCGGCCGCTTCGGCGCCGACATGAAGGTCGCCCTGGTCAACGACGGCCCGATCACCCTGGTCATCGACGTCTGACCGGTCAGGCCCGCCAGATCCCGATGCCGAGCGCGGCCAGTTCGGCGGTGGCCCCACGCGGATCGGTGATCGCTTGTTCGGCCACCTTGGTCAGGTCGAAGGGGCCGCCGTCAGAGGTGACCAGTTCGGCCGGTTCGCTCCACGAATGCCGGAACGTGGCCTGACCGGCGTGGACGGCGGCCAGGTTCAGCAGCATCTCCAGCGGGGTCAGGAACAGGTCGGGCAGCTCGCCCGGCGCGGCCTCCGGGAACAGCGGTCGCGCGAGGTCGTCGAGGCGGCCGTCTTCGAGCATGCGCAGCACCTGGGGCAGCCCCGGCCCGGTGAGCCCGATGGTCTGGAGGATCGCGTCGGCCTCGCGCTGGAGCCGCGCGGCGGTGGCCGCATGGGTGAACTCGGGCCAGTCCAGGACCATGCCGTCTTCGAGTTCCCTGCCGAGGGCCCGCAACGCCGCCCGGGTGACCTCCAGTTCGGTGGCCCGCAGCGCCGCCTGGGCGGCGGCCAGGTCGAGGATCAGCGACGTGGCGGGCCGTCCGTCCGGCACGACGAGGGACTGCGCAAACCGCGCGGCCCGGGTGGCCGACGAGGGATGGGGATCCCACCGTGACGTGTTCGCGGGGAGCGGCTTGGCGCGCAGGGCGTCGACCTCGTCTTCTCGCGCGACCACGAACTCGGCGAAACCCCCGAACAGGTCGTCGGGCAGGTAGCCCGCCTCCAGGCCCGGCTGTAGGTGGAAGTCGTGGAAGAAGTTCCATGCGTCGCTGACCGCCCAGACCTCGTGCATCGCGTCGATCGCGTCGGCCGACCCGGCCACCCGCACACCGACGGCATCGGCGCGGAACTCCCATCGACGGCAGGCGACGCGGTCGATCACCACATACAGCAGGGCGTAGGCGCGGAACGCCCACCCCGCCGGGTTCGTGGGCCCCAAGGTCTCGGCCGTGCCGGTGATGGCCACACGGCACCGGTGGGCGACCGCGAACCACCGGGTGTGACCGGCGGCGAAATGTTCCATGTGATGCGCGAGCCCGAACCGAACCTGGCCGACCGTCATCGTCTGGAACAGCGGCAGGCCGATGAACAGCGTGCGGCGGCCGCGCAGGAAGGTGTGGGCGTACCGGAAATCGATCTCCGGCATGAGCCGGATCTCGTGTGGCGGGCGGGTGCCGGCCTCCGCGGCCACCTCCCGAGCCAGCTCCCACAACCCCGGAGCCTGATCGGCGTCCAGGGCCGGGCCGGTCGACCGATCGTCCCGCCACCGCAGTGCCCGCCACAACCCGCCCCCCAGCGCCCACACGAGGCAGCCGGCCCAGCCGAACATGACCAGCACGAGGATGACGAAGCCGACGGGCGAGACCCTCCCCGGCGGGATCGCCCGTAACAGCACGACGAACCCGGTGAGCTGCGCGGCCGCCACGCCCACCAGGCCGCACAACATCACGATCGACACCAGCGCGCGTCCCACGCGAGCAGGCTAGTGCCTACATCAGATTCGGGCGCTTCCGGTCGCGGGCCATCATCGCGGCCTGCCTGCGCAGTTCCGGGTCGACCTGGACGTTGCGGCCGGCGTCCTGGGGGACGATCACTTCCTGTTTGGCCGCCACGTGGCCGGCCACCAGGTCGATGTCGACCGGGACGGTGCGCTTGACCACCGCGAGGGCGATCGGCCCCAGCTCGTGGTGGCGGGCCGAGGAGCCCACGAAGCCGATCTGGCCCGGGGTCGCCGAACCCTCGACCGCCGCCTCGGGGTCGGCCTCAAGGGGGGTGCTCACGCCGAGCGTCACCGGGGTGCCGTGGGGCGGGAGTTCGTCGACGCTGCCGTCGAGGTGCAGGAAGACCAGCCGGCGCGGCGGGTGGCCCAGGTTGTGGACGCGGGCGACCGTCTCCTGGCCCCGGTAGCAGCCCTTCTTCAGGTGGACGGCGCTCTCGATCAGTCCCAGCTCGTGGGGGATCGACTTGTGGTCGGTGTCGAAGCCGTAGCGGGGGATGTGGGCTTCGATGCGCAGCGCCTCGTAGGCCCAGATCCCCGCCAGCGGCCCCTGCGCGGCGAGCTCCGAACGCGGGATCAGCCGGTCGTCACCGGGGAGGCCCGAGATCACCGCCCAGTCGGCCGACACGTCGGCGATCTCGACGCGGAGCATGAACCGCATCTTCTCCAGCCAGGTCACCAGGGCTTCGGAGGTGCCGGGCTCGACGTGGATCCAGGTCGTCTCGCCGTCGTCACGCAGGTGGAGGTGGTGTTCGAGCCGCCCCTGCGGGTCGAGGAACAGCGTCTGCGTCCAGACTCCGGGGGGCAGGTCGTCGAGCTTCTGGGAGCTGAGGCTGTTGAGCCAGCTCAACCGGTCGGGCCCGGACACGGTGATCACGGGACGGTTGCTCCGGTCGACCACGGCCCGGCCGGCCGCCAGGGCGCGCTGTTCGCCGTAGGGGTCGCCGTAGTGGGCCGCGACGGTGTCGTCGGGCGACGATCCGGGGACGGCTCCGGAGACGTCGAGCAAAGGGCTGCGCATACCTCTCAGGCTAAGCCCGCTCAACGGCAGTCGCGGCACCGCCCGAAGATCGTCAGATGGTGGACGTCGGTCTGGAAGCCCATGTCGCGGTCGAGCCGGGCCACCATGTCGCCGACCAACTCGGGAGGCGCCTCGATGATCTGCCCGCAGCTGCGGCAGACCAGGTGGACGTGGTCGGCGTCGGCGGCCAGGTGGTAGGTCGGCGCGCCGTGCCCGAGGTGGGTGTGGGTGACGAGGCCGAGCTCCTCGAGCAGTTCGAGGGTGCGGTAGACGGTCGAGATGTTCACCCCGCGCGCGGTCTCCTGGACCTTGGCGCAGATCTCCTCGGGAGTGGCGTGGGTGAGCGCGCTGACCGCCTCGAGGACGAGCTGGCGCTGCGGAGTGACCCGGTAGCCGCGGGCCCGGAGCTCGTCGTGCCAGGTGTCGGTCATGACGAAATCCTACGGCCCGATATTGACTTGCCCACCCCCGAGAAGAGCGCCTAGCGTACGAAGCACGCAGAAAGGAGGTGGTCCGAATAATGATTAGTCATGATTGGGCTAGCGAGGTGGCTGTCCGCTAGGACAACCGATCCGGACCAGCTCCGGGTCGGCGCGTCAGAGCGCAGATCCAGGCAGACACCGGAACCCCGGGCAGCCGGCGGGTGCAGGGTGCAGACCCTCTCCCATTGGTCCAGCCGGCCCGCTCAACCGAGCGGAAGGTGCCCGGGGTTTCTCAATGCCCGCGTGCCTCCACGCCGAGGATCTCGCACGCCCGCCGGTAGAGCACGACGACTTCTTTGCGCACCTGCGCCCGCTCTGTGATGGGCGTGGACCACTTCACCGTGACCGGCTCGCCGTCGGCCTCAAAATGGATGGCCTCGGCGTCGACGCCGGTCGTGCGGGCCGAGGTGGCGCCGGGCTTTCCGCCGAGGGCCCGCACGATCAGCAGCGCGTCGTCCGCGTGGTCGTCGTTCATGTGCTTCTTGATCGCTTCGACCGCGTCTGGGGTCAGCGGGGTGCTCATGGCGCCCGATCCTAGTCGGCGACCTTCTTGAGCTCCGCCGAGGCGTGGTCCTGCAGCGGGAGGCCGACGGCGGCCATCTCGTAGGCGTACATGAGATTGCCGTTGACCAGGCCGTAGAGGCGCTTGCCGGCCGAGTAGTCCTTCGAGGTGACCGTGCGCGCGACGACGTCGGTGATCAGCTCGATCTTGTGGAAGACGACCTCGCCGACGTAGATCTCGATGATCCCGGTCGGGTGGGACAACATGACCTCGACCTGGCGTTCCGGCTGGACGCGCCAGAAACCGGACTCGCTCGCGAGGGGGCGGACCTTCTCGCCCTGCTGGTCGAGCAGCCAGGTGCGGCTGCGGTAGCTGAGGAACGGCTTGCCGTTGTGTTCGAAGATGATCTCCTGGCCGAAGTTGGCGCTCTCCATCGTCGGGTAGCCGATGACCCCGGCACCCTCCCAGTGGCCCAGCAGGAACGCGATCGGCTCAAGATCGGGATGTACGTCCATGCCGTCAAGGCTAGTGCGGGTTTAGGCTGCGGGCATGGCACGCCAACTGGTGATCAAAGTGACCGCGGGCAGCGACGCCCCCGAGCGGTGCAACCAGGCCTTCAACGTCGCCGGGGCGGCGATCGTCAGCGGGGTCGGGGTGTCGCTGTGGCTGACCGGCGAGTCGTCGTGGTTCGCCCTGCCCGGCCGGGCCGAGGAGTTCAAGCTCGCCGAGGCGGCTCCCCTCGAAGACCTGCTGGCCGCGGTCCTGGCCGGCGGGCGGGTGACGTTGTGCACCCAGTGCGCGGCCCGGCGCGGCATCACGCTCGACGACGTGATCGACGGAATCCGCATCGCCGGTGCGCCGACATTCGTCGAGGAGATCACCCAGGAAGGCGTTCAGGCGCTGGTCTACTAACACGGCGCGGGTGTCATTAGGCTTCGGCCTGAGCGCGGCAGGTCCCCTTATTCCGGGACGGGACGAATAAATGACATCCGGCGATCCACTGGCCGAATTACGGTTACTCCTTCAGGAGCGTTATCGCATAGCCGGGAAACCGAGCTACCGCGAACTCGCCAAGCAGACCGGAATGAGCCACACGTCGGCCCGCACGGTCATCCTCTGCGAACGCCTCCCCCGCTGGGGCGCCCTGGAACTGATCGTGGAGTCCCTGGGCGGCGACACAGCGGAGTTCCACCGCCTGTGGCTCACCGCCGACGCCGCCACGACCACGCCTCCGCGCGGCCCAGATCACGAAATCTCCGGTATGGGCGTTCCTGCGCCCGTCGCGGGAGGGCAATCGGACCACGCGGACACGGGTATCACCGCGCCGACCGTGGAAGAACGATCGAGCCATGGGGACATGCACACCCCCGCGCCGGTCACCGGCGAGCGACCAGAGCACGACGAGAGGTCTCCCGGCCGGCTCGGCGGGATCCTGAGGTCACGGCGGGCCGTGCTCATCTCGCTCTCCTCGGTCGCCGTCGTGGCCGCCGCCGCCGTGGTGACCCCTCGTCTGCTGAGCGGCGAACCCGGGCCCAGGACGGGCGTCATGTTCGGGGGGCCGCTGTCCGGCGGGAACGGCGCCGTCTGGTCGGTCGCCCACGGCGTGCTCGGCGGCAGGCCGGTCGTCCTCTACGGCTGCCAGAACGGCACGGTGCACCTGCGCGACCTCGTGAGCGGCGAACGGATCGGCGCGGTGCTCACCGGGCACACCCGGGCCGTGTTCGCGGCGAAGATCGCCGACGTGGGCGGCCGGGCCACCGGGGTGACCGGGTCGGCCGACGGGACCGTGCGGATGTGGGATCTGGCCTCGGGGCAGGGCCGGGTGCTGAACGCCGGGAAGGAGTCGGGCGGGATCAACGCCCTGGGCGTCACGACGATCGCCGGGCGGCCCTGGGCGTTCACGGCGGGCGACGACCTGACGATCCGCCGCTGGGACCTGGCCGCGTCCGCCCCCGAGGGCGAGGTGGTCGGGCAGCCGCTGGCCATGTCGCCCAAGGCCATCGCGGTGGGCGAGGTGGCCGGGAAGCCGACCGCGTTGTCGGGCGGCGACGACCGGCTGGTGCGCCGGTGGGATCTCACCGAGCCCAGCCCCACGGGTGTGCCCATCGGCGGCCACGACGGCACGATCTGGAACCTCACGATGGGCCACGCGGACCGGCGGCCCATCGCCCTGTCGGCCGCCGAAGACGGCACCACCCGGCTCTGGGACCTGTCGGAGCGGCAGCCCATCGGCCACCTGCTGGGCGAGCGGCTGCCGAACCCGGTCAAGTGTGTCGCGCTGGCCGTCGCCGGGGGGACCACGATCGGGTTCTCCGGCGCCGACGACGGCACCCTGCGTGAATGGGACCTGACCACCGCAAAACAGGTCGGCCCACCGGCGGAGGGGCCGACCTCCGGTCCCGAGGGGTTCGCGGTCGCGACCCACGAGGGCCGGACCTACCTGTTCGCCGGGACCTGGGACGGCTACGTCTGGCGGTTCGACCTCGGCCCTACGGCTTGAGCACCGCGCCCAGGCGTTCGTTCCTGAGGCGTTCGTACCAGCTGTCGTCCATCGCGGGCAGCGGGCCGGCGGCCCAGCGGAGCAGCAGGTCGGCCAGGGCCGGGTTGCGGGCCAGGGCCGGGCCGTGCAGGTACGTACCGATGATCTTGCCGGCGAAGCAGCCCTCGGTGCCGTCGCCGTTGCCGGTGCCGACGAGGGTGCGCGACAGCGGGGTGACCCCCGGGCCGAGCCGGGTCACACCCATGTGGTTCTCGAAGCCGGTCAGGGTCGGCAGGCCCAGCGACGGGTCGACCTCGGCGGCCAGTTCGCCGACCGAGCGGCGCTCGCCGCGGCCCGAGCTGATGTCGAGCAGGCCGATGCCGGGCACCGGCTGGCCCTCCTCGCCGCCGAACACCGAGCCCATGATCTGGTAGCCGGCGCACACCGCCAGCAGCGACGCGCCCCGCTGGATGGCCCGGTGGAGGCCGCCGTCGCGGCGCAGGCGCTCGGCGCCGAGGATCTGGGGCCGGTCTTCGCCGCCGCCGATCAGGTAGATGTCGCCCTGCTCGGGCACCGGGTCGGAGGAGCGGACGTGGACGACCTCGACGGGGATGCCCCGGCGGCGGGCCCGCTGTTCGAGCACGAGCACGTTGCCCTGGTCGCCGTAGGTCGAAAGCAGGTCGGGGTAGATCCAGACGATGCGGAGGCTAGACTGCACGGCCGAACTCCGTCCGGATCGACTGGAACGCGGTGTAGTTGGCGATGACGTCGATGTCTCCCGGCGGGAGCGCCGACACCGCCTGGCTGAAGTCGTCGACCAGGATGAAGCCGACCCCGGCGACGTCGAGCCGGAGGGCCAGGTCGAGGCGGCGCTCGCCGGTCACGTAGACGTGGCGGCCCGCGAGGATGCGGTAGTCGACGTCCCACAACCACGAGGTGTCGCGGCCGTCGGGCCCCTGGGCGTTGACCGACAACACGATCGGGCGGTCGGGGCGGGTGACGTCGAAGGCCTCCAGCCAGCCGGCCGGGTTCTTGGCCAGCAGCAGCTTCATCACGCGGCCGTCGCGCTCGACGGTGGTGTAGCGGCCGGCGACCGACTTGACCTCGCGCAGCCTCGGCAGCGCACGCTGCGGTTCGAGGCCGAACGCGGCGGCGGTGGCCAGGGCGACGACCGCGTTGGAGCGGTTGGCGGTGCCGGGGAGCTGGAGGTCGAGCCGCCAGCGGTGGCCGTAGGGGTCGATCGCGTCTTCGCCGTCGAGGATCCAGTTGGGCTCGGGCCGGCTGAAGGTGCACTCGCGGCAGGCCCAGTCGGCGTTGACGATGCCCTCGGCACGGTCGAGCGGGCCGCCGCACTCGGGGCAGCACCACGAGTCCTCGTGCCAGCGCTGGCCGCCGGCGACCCAGGTCACCCGGGCGGCCGTGGAGGCGCCCCAGGTGACGAGCGGGTCGTCGCAGTTGGCGATCACGTGGGCGGGCCGTCCGGCCAGGGCGCGGCGCCACTTCTGGGCCAGCAGCCAGATCTCGGCCGCACGGTCCATCTGGTCGCGGCTGAGGTTCATCAGCACCACGACGCCGGCCTCGGTCGTGTCGAGCACCTCGGGGAGGTACTTCTCGTCGACCTCCAGCACGCCGTAGGGGGCGGCCTTGTTGGACGACAGGGCCGAGACGTGGCCGGCGGGCATGTTGGCGCCGAAGGCGTTGGTGGCGACCTCGCCGAGCTCCTGGAGCGCCGAGGCGATCAGGCGGGTCGTCGTGGTCTTGCCGTTGGTGGCGCTGACCAGTGCGAGCTTCTTCTCGTGGGCGAGTTTGCGCAGGAGGTCGGGCTCCAGCAGCAGGCCCACCCGCCCGCCGATCACGGACCCGTCGCCGCGCCCGGTCGCCCGGGAGAGCGTCGCGGCGGTTCGTCCGAGCGCGCTGGCGAGCTGAGCGCGCAACGGCAACTGACTCATGCAGTGATCCTAAGGGTCGGTGAAGGACAGCTCGGCAGGGGCGTCGCCGTCGAACGGGAGAACGAACCGGCGCGGCCAGGAGAGTACCGTCTCCAGCCACGCCGCCCCCATCGTGTGGGCGACGTGCCGGATGCGCTCCCGGGGTTCGACGCCGACCGCGACGGTGGCGATGTCGCGCTGGATGCCCTCGTGCTCGTCGTCGCCGAGGATGACCCGCCAGGCCAGCGGGCGGTTGCGGTCGACCTCCATCGACAGCGGATGGTGGCGTAGCGCCTTGGCCCGGTGGCCGAGCAGTTCGGTCCTGGTCTCCACGGCGAGCCCGCCGCCGTTGACCCCGGCGTGCAGGTAGGGGCGGCCGGAGGGGTCCGTACCGAAGAGGGCGTATTCCATCGCCGGGGCCGGGCTGCGCAGGTTGGGCGCCGGGTGGCCGTAGGGGAACAGCCGGTCGACCTCGTGGAGCCAGCGCATCTGCGGGATCACCCACGCCGGGCCGGGCTTGTCGCCGGCGGGCGAGCCGGCCAGCAGCCCGGCCGCGACCTCGGCGGCCTTCTCGGTGAGCAGGGTCGGGTCGAACCAGGTGCGCAGCGACCAGGCCCGGCGGGCGACGCTGCGCTCCACCAGCGTGGCCAGCAGACACTCTCGGCGGCGCGGCGGGAGCTCCGACCAGATGTCGGCCAGGATGCGCGGCACGCCCGGCAGCGACCGGTTGGCGACGAACGACAGGATGACGGTGTCGGTCCAGATCCGCAGCCACGCCCACTCGGGCGCGACGGCGAGCAGGTCCGCTTCGCGGACCTCGAAGAGCGTGCAGGCCTTTCCGGTACGGCACTCGCGCCCGCAGGCGGCCGACCGACGCCCCTTGATCGGCGGCGCCGGTGACTGGAGCACGCGCTCGCGGTCCTCCCCCAGCGGCACCTGGATGCGCAGCGGCCGGTCCATGCCGTCGGCGAAGACCGCCGCGAAGCCCGGCTGGAGCGAGACCACCTGACGCGACTGCTCCTCCGACAGGTTCATCGCCGCCCCGACGAGGAACCGGTCGTCTTCGGCCGGCAGCCGGTGCACGACCTTGAGCGCGGTGTTCTTGACGACGTCGGAGACCAGCTTGGTGGGGATCTGCTCGGCCACCACGATGCCCTCGCCGTAGGCGCGGATCTCGGCCAGCATGCCCGCGAGCAGCTCGACCGCGTGGGTGGAGGCCCGCTGGGCCCCGCGGTCGCGCAGCAGCCGGTGGGCCTCCTCGATCACGATGACGTGCTGGAGGCCGGTCGACTTCTGCTGGCGGGCGCGCATCCGCAGGTGCTCGACGATGCGGATGATGAGGGTGCCCATGAGGAACGCCTTGTCCTCGTCGTTGGCGACGTCCTCGATCGCGAGCACCACGTTGCGCTGGAGCAGGCCGCCGATGTCGGCGGGGTGGCCGCCCTCGAAGAACCGCCCGGCCGAGCCGACCCGCAGCGACCGCAGGCGCAACGAGATGAAGCCCTCGACGTCGGCCTGCACCTCGTTGCCGTAGCCGATCTCCTCGATGACCTCCAGGGCGTGCTGCTGGAGCTGTTCGAGGGTCGGCACCTGCGGCTGGACGGCCGCGCCCGGGATGCCGCCGCCGGTGACGACGTCCCAGCCGTTGGCCTCGTAGACCCGCTGGAGGGCCAGGGACATGATCTGCGGGAACGGTTCCTCGGCGTCGAAGGCGGCCATGAACAGGGCCCGGACCATGTCGATGTGGGCCTGCACCGGGTAGCCGGGCTCGGGGGCCAGCGGGTTGACGCTGAACGGCACGGCGTCGGGGGCCGACGGGTTGATCACGGTCAGCGGGGCCTGGCCTTCGAGGCGGCCGGCCATGGCGGCGTACTCGGACTTGGCCGGTTCGATGGCCAGCCACGGTATGCCCGCCTTGGTGAGCTGTTCGAGCAGGTGGCGGACGGTCTGGGACTTGCCCGACCCGGTCGCGCCGGTGACGAAGGCGTGCCGGTTCAGGGTCGCCAGCGGGACCCGGAAGGTGCCCACCGCCCGGTCCTGGCCGTCGACGATCGCGCCCAGGTCGAGCATGTCGCCGCCGGTCGAGTCGGCCTCACTCGTGACGTCGAAGAAGCCGGTGTCGAGGACCCGCACGCCCGGGACCTCGCGCCGGGGCAGCCCGGCCAGGGCCGCGAGCGCGCCCGCGGTGGCGGCGAAGGGGGCGGCGGCGCTGTCGGTCGGGTCCTGGAAGTTGACGTTGAGGGCCTCGGTGAAGCTGTAGACGGGCTCCTGGGCGCTCGGCCGGGCCGGGCCCGCCATCGCGCTGCGCAGCCGGTAGGGGTGGTGGCTCATCTCCACCGAGCCCACCAGGACGGGCGCGATCTGGCGCAGTTCCTCAGGGCCCGCCGCGCCCGCCAGGACGCGCACGTTCCACAGGCCCGCCTCGCGGAAGGCGTCGAGTTCCTGCATGCGGCGCTCGGCGCGTTCGGCGTCGTAGCGGGAGCGCTCGGAGGCGTCGCCGTACTGGCGGAGCACGTTGAGCTGGGTGCGGAGGTGGCCGACCTCCTGGTCGAGCAGGTCGGTCGGCTCGGCGACGACGACCCAGCCGAACGGGCGCGACATCAGCGTCGTCAGGGTCGACTCGAACAGGGTCGGCTGCTTGGGCTCGTCGGGCTCCGGCTCGCGCCGCCCGTTGAGCGGCGGGGCCTGGCGGCCCGGACAGGGCGTCCACACCAGATCGGCGAGGTCGGCGAGCCAGTCGTCGCCGATCTCGACGCCCCGCGCGCCGCCGGGGAACAGCAGCGGCTGCGGCCCGGTCGGCACCACCTCGATCGCCGCGACGGCCGCCCTGCGCGGAGCGCGCGGCGGGGTCAGCGGCCCGGCGTTGGTGATCAGTTCGAGCGGCGCCCCGGAGCCCCGGGACAACCAGCCGATGACGAAGGGCCGGTCGCGTTGCGCGGCGGACAGCACGGCGGGCAGCACGTTCACGAAGTCCCACTCGGCCGACGACGTGCGGGACGGAGCGGTGATCGCCTGGATCCGATACCACGGCCCGCTCAGGGGGAACGGTTGCATGAGACCCCTCTCTGCCAGGCTTTCACGGTCCTTTGCCGATCATGCTCACACATCCCCGTTGACGAACCTCTTACCGGAGTGAGCGTCAGGGTTTGCGCCAATCAAGGCGCGGCGGCGGCGGGCCGAGGTTCGGCGGGGGCGCCTTCTCGTCGGTTTCCGGCGGAATCACGGGAGGGGTCACGGCCAGCGACTTGACCTCCTCCAGCGTGGTCTTCGGGAAGGTCAGGATGGCCGGGTTGGCGTCGGCGAGGCGCACCTCGCGGCCGTCGGCGGTGGCGTGGGTGACGATCACCGAGGTGGTCGGGAGCTGCTGCAGCTGGTGGGGCTCGACCAGGAACTCCCGTGACCGCTGCATGACCCCCTCGGCGACCCTCCCGGCGCTGCGGCCCCACTCGGTCGACTCGGTGATGCCCTCTTTCAGGTCGCCCTCGGCCAGGGCCTCCAGCTCGGTACGCCCCTCGCCCACCGTCGAGGTGTAGGTCCCCCCCGCCCCGTTCACCACGGAGCTGACCGACTCGGTGAGCTGGGCCAGTTCGAGCCGGTGCTCGGTGCCGACGTGCTCACTGGCGACCCGGGCGTCTTCGGCGTTGCCCAGGCGCATGAACGCGACGGCGGCATGGCCCCGGCCGAGCCGCTCCCTGACGGTCGGGGTGAGGGAACGGTAGGTGAGGACCAGCCCGGTGCGCGAGGTCTCGCAGGCGTCCATGAGCCGGTCGAGGACGTCGCCGCGTAACTTGTCGGCCCCCGCCACGATGATCGTGTGGTACCAGGGCCGTTCGCTGGCCGGCGACTGCCGCAGGATGTGGGTCAGCGCGGTCGCCACGTAGGTGCCGAGCACCCGGTTGCCGAACACCCCGGCCTGGCGGTCCATGCTGACCACCCGCAACCGAGCCGGGGGCAGCCGCACGGCGTCGGAGCCGAGGGTCTCCAGCTTGCGCAGTTGCGACTCCAGCGCCCAGGCCCGTTCGATGACGACCCGGTCGGCCACGCCGCGGCCGAAGAGGGTGCCGATGCGTTCGAGCTGGATCGCGGTGAGCCGCCCCGACTTGAGGTCCTCGCGCGGGTCGCCGACCTGGGCCAGGGCCCGCAGCGCGGCGGTGACCTGGCTGATCGTGGCGGTCTCGCCGAGCACTTCCAGGACCCGTTCGAGGATCGCGTTGTCGAACCCGATGTCGCGGCTGGTCTCCTCGCTGACGCTGACCACGTGGGCCAGCACGTCGGCGAACGCCTCGGGCTTCAGCGTCGCCCCGAGGTCGAGCTTGGGCAGGTCGGAGGGGAGCACCCAGACCAGCGGGTCGTCGCCGCCGCGTTTGGCGAGCTGGATCAGGTCTTTGGCGATCACGCCCTCGGACAGGTCGAGCACGGTGAGGTGGCCGCCGCTGTAGAGGCGGGTGGCGCCGATCAGGGTGATCAGGGCCGACCAGCCCGGGAGGGTGCCCCCGGCCACGTCGACGCGGTCGATGTCGTCGGGGACGGCGACGGCGTACCAGCTGATCTGCTTGTCGTAGATCGCCTTGCGCTCGGCCCAGTCGCGGTAGCGGGCGGCGTGCTCCTCCTGGGCGCGGACGTTCTCGCGCTCGCGCTTGGCCCGGTCGCGCTCGGTCTGGGCGAGGCGTTCCTGTACGCGAAACCGGACCGCCTTGTTGCCCTGGTGGATGGCGTACGAGCAGACCCCGGCGACCCCGGCGGCGGCCAGCACGCCCATGCCCACGAACGGCCAGCCGATCACCCCGGCGAACCCGAGGCCGGCGACCACCACAGCGAGCCCGGCCACCACGTTGCGGAACAACTTGACCGGGCGGTTCAGGAGGTCTTCCTGTAGGCGTTCGTTGCGTAACAGTTCGGGGCCCGGATCGGGCGGCAGCTCGGCGTCGTCGCGCGGCGGGCGTTTCGGAGGCGGGCCGGGGTCGGGGTGCAGCAGAAGGTACTGCCACCCCAGGTAGATGCGGTCGGCGCGCAGCTCCGCGTGCTCGGGGTGCGCGTCGGTCAACCTCGCCATGGTCGCGCCTGGCCCCTCCGTATTCGTCGTAAGGTCAAAGCGTAGGAGCTAGGCACCCCGTCAGGGCAGGGTTCTCGGCATTCGGACGGGTTTCCCACCAAAGATAGGGACGATTGCGGCGGATGGGTCACGTGTGGGCGTACTACCATCCATTGCCATGAGTCGGCGACCGGTGCTCGTGCCCGTGGTGGCGCTGCTGTCCGTGTCCGGGCTCGGGGTGACCGCCGGCACGGGCGGGCTCGACACCGAACCCGACTCGCCTCCCAAGCAGTACCAGGCCGGCGCGACGATCGATCAGAAGCTCTTCAAGACCCAGTTCGTCAAGGCGGTCGACGTTGCCGAGGGCGACCGCCACGCGGTGGAATTAGTTCTCAAGGTCACCAACGAGGGCGACACGACCGAGAGCGTCGGCGCGATGGCGACCGGCCCCAAGGTCAGCCGGCACGGACGCCTCGGCTCGACGATCCTCAAGACCACCCCGCCGCTCGGCAAGCCCGACTCCTATCCGGAGATCGGCGTGTGGAGCCACGGCGTCCGCAGCTTCCAGCTCCACCCGGGCATCACCCACACCGTCGTCATCCGCTACGACCTGCCCGAGGGCGCCACTCCCCCCGAGAAGGTGACCGTCGACGTCGGCGGCTTCGTCGAGGAGCCCGTCAGCCGCCGCGACCCGCGCGAGCTCTGGCAGGTCGAACCGGACAAGGACCTGCCCACCGGCGCGGGCGACGAGATGGCCCTCATCGAGCCCAAGGTCATCGCCCAGGTCACCCTGCCGATCCGGCCCGAGGAGGCCTGATGGCCGGCTTCCTCCGCCGATTGGGCGCGCTGACGCTCGGACTGAGCCTCGCCGCCGCGGCCGTCTGCGCCCAGACCTTCGCGCTGGAGCCTGATCAGAAGAACGCCTACCTCACCACCTCGGGGGACTCCGGCGAGGAGGTCGACGCCGGCCGGTTCTCGGTGAAAGTGACCAAGACGGCCGTCGCGACCTCGGTCGACGTGGCCGACAAGACCATCGAGACGGGCAACCTGTTCCTCGTCGCGCACGTCTCCGCGACCTCCCCGGCCGAACCGCTCCAGTTCCGCCGCCACGAGGCCTGGCTGCTGACCGAGGGCGACAAGAAGTACGAGGTCACCGACAAGGTGGCCGACGATGCCATGCTCCTGGGCAAGTGGGTGCAGGCCGGCTGGTGGATCGACGCCCCGCTCGTGTTCGAGGTGCCCAAGGAGGCGCTTCCGGGGGCCGAGCTCGTGCTGATCACGCCGAACAACCCGCTGGTGGTCGACAACCTCGCCCCGGACGTGCAGATCGATCTCGGGCTGACCGGCGGCGAGTCGCCGGTCGAGCACTACTCGCTGGCCCCGGAGGGCACGTGAACCAGCAAGAGCCACCCCGCGACTGGTTTTCCCCGCCGCCGTCGCAGCCGACCGAGATCGACGACACGACCTATTCGGGACCGCTCCCGCCGATGATCCCGGCCTACATCCCGCCGCTGGCGCCGCCCAGCGACGTGCTGGTGTGGCCGCCACCGCCGCCTCCCCCCACACCGGAGGAGGACGACGAGGGCTTCTCGACCCAGCCCTTCCCGGCCATCGCGGCGGGCCGTCCGCTGCCGCGCCCCCAGCCGTCCTTCCAGGACCCGGAGCCCTATCCGCCGTTCCCCGACCCGCCGCCCGTCTCGGAGCAACCGCCGCCGCCTCCCCCGGAGCCGGAGCCGAAGAAGAAGGGCTGGGGCCGGTTCTTCGCCGGGGCCGCCGGTTCGGTGGTGCTCGCCGTCGGCGCGCCCGCCGCCGCCAACTGGTCGACCTATGTGTACGCCACCGGCGAGCCCGACACCGTCCACGTCGTCCCGGCGGGCGAGAGCTACGAGTTCGAGCACGTCGCCTGGCGGTCGACGATCGAGCCGATCCCCAACCCGGCGGGCGCGGCCGAGAAGCCCGGCCGCCAGTGGGTCAAGATCATGCTGACCCGCACCGCCCTCGACCGCGACGGCACGTTCCTGACCGGCGTGCCCGACGTCGAGATCCGCGACGGCTCCGGGCGCAAGTGGCGGACCGAGGTGCTCGAGAACGCCACCCCGCTCGACCCGTCGGACGACCAGATCGGCAGGGCGTTCCCGATCGAGATCTACGCCGTCGTGCCGACCGACGTGGCCGGCACGGCCGAGTTGTTCGTCCGGCCCAAGTCCTACCGCTCCGACACCCCGACCGAGGACCTGACCGACGACCTAAGCGCCGACCTCGACGTCCTCCGGTTCCTCCGTTAGCCGCTTGCGGGTCGCGGCCTGGTCGTAGGTGGCCGCGATCAGGCACATCGACAGGACGGTCACCAGCAGGTCGACCACGAACGTCGTCGGCACACTGGTGACGATCCACAGGTAGGGGCCGCCGGCGGTGGCGTAGTCGAGGAGTCTGCCCAGGTAGTCGCCGCCGACGTGGAGGCCGACGTAGAGCAGGGCGTACAGGCCGAAGAGGGCCGGGCCGCCCTTGGCGGTCAGGCGCAGGGAGTTGAGCAGCGGGATCCAGCGGGAGGTGAACCCCCCGGCCAGCTTGGCCAGGGTGACCTGGGTCCAGTTGTGGCTGCGCTCGACGCGGGCGCCGACGCCCTCCAGGCGGGTGCCCCTGATCGTGGTCTGGGTGTCTTCGGCGTAGGCGCCGTACACGAGGATGCCGACGGTCAGCCAGGCCAGCGGGAGCACCAGCGCGTCGAGGAGCAGCGGCCACACGTCGCCGAGCCACTCGAAGAACGGCGACTCGCGCACGTCCTCGGTGGCGTCGCTGACGCCCATGACGAGCGCCCGGTGCTCGATCCAGTCTTCGCGGAGTTTCAGGGCGGCGACGGTGGCGGTCAGGCCGTAGAAGACGAAGGCCAGTTCGCCGAAGGTGGTCAGGACGCCGGTGAACTTCCCCGGCTTGTTCTCGTGGCGGCGGCCGGCGAACCACTTGATCGCGTACGCGACGACCATGGCGGCGACCGAGATCCGCACGTCGAGGCCGGTCAGGCCGTCGCCGATGGTGCTCTGCACACCCTGGAGCTGGTCGACGAACTGCCGGTCGGGGTTGAGGGTGCGGTCGATGTTCTCGAAGTCGCGCATGTCCTGGTCGACCAGGCCCCAGGTCATGTAGAGACCCGCGAAGGTCAGGGCGGTGCGGTTGAGCGCCCCGAAGATCGTCTCCTGCGCCTCGTCGCCCGCGCGGCGGGCCCGCGTCTCGGCCAGCGCCTCCCGGACGGTGTAGAGCATGCCGACCACGGTCGCCAGAGAGACCATGACGACCAGGGTGAAGATGAACAGCACGCCCACGATGCGGAGCTGGTACCAGGAGCCGTGCGACAGGTGCGCGGCGGCGTAGAGCAGCGCCCAGCGCACGAACCGGCCCAGCGAGAACCACATGATCAGCGGCAGCGCGCACGACCCGGCGATCCTGAGCGCGTCGAGGGGTAAGCGCGCCGTCTTGGCGGACGTTCCGGACATCTTGCGCATGCTAGCGGTCAAGGAGCCGGAAAGGTCAAAGATCGGCCGTCCGGGCTGGTCAACGGCGGATATGCGGGAGGCGAGGTGGGACACTCCCTGAAGTCGTAGATCGGGGAATCAGACAGTGAGCGCGGAACGGGACGCCGGTCCAGGCCGGAGCCCGGGTTTCCTGCTGTGGCGGGCGACCCTTCGATGGCAGCGGGAGATCACCACGGCGCTGAAGACGATGGGGCTGACCCACGTGCAGTTCGCCCTCCTCGTCGACCTGTGGTGGTTCGACAGTCAGGGCGTCCGCCCCAGCCAGCGCGAACTGGCCGAACACGCCACCGTCGACGTGATGATGACCAGCCAGGTGGTCAGGGTGCTGGAGGTCAAGGGCCTGCTCGGCCGCGAGGACGACCCCGCCGACATGCGCAAGAAGGTGCTCGTGATCACCGACGAGGGCCGCCGGCTGGCCGAGCGCGCCGCCGGGGTGGTGGAGAACGTCGACCGCGAGTTCTTCAAGGTCGCCGGGGAGCACAACGCGCTGATCGACGTGCTGGAACAACTGGCCGGCGTCAACTGAAAAGCCCGGCCTCCTCATGGAGACCGGGCTTTCCCGATGCGGTTTAGACGGCGACCGCGAGCTGGGCGACCTCGCCCAGCTTGGCCTCGACCGCGACGTCCTTGGTCCGGCCGCCGCCCGCGATGATGCGGACGGTCCACGAGCCGGGGGCGGCGAAGAAGCGGAAGATGCCCTCGTCGGAGACGACGACCTCACCGGTGAACTCACCGGAGTGGTCGAGAAGGCGGGCGTAGGCGGTGCCGGCGCCGGTGACGACGCCCTGGATCACGGCCTGCTTGGACAGGTCGATTCCGGTCGGCAGCGCCACGGTCTGCTCGGGCGCGGCGCACCCCTGCTGGATGGTCGTCATCGGGCCTCTCCCAGTTCCACGGGCACGCCCACGAGCGAGCCGTATTCGGTCCACGAACCGTCGTAGTTCTTGACGTTGGCCTGGCCGAGCAGCTCGTGCAGCACGAACCAGGTGTGCGCCGAGCGCTCCCCGATGCGGCAGTAGGCGATGGTGTCCTTGCCGAAGTCGACCCCCGCGTCGGCGTAGAGGGTCTTGAGCTCGTCGTCGGAACGGAAGGTGCCGTCGTCGTTGGCGGCCTTGCTCCACGGGATGTTGCGAGCGGTCGGGATGTGGCCCGCACGCTGCGCCTGCTCCTGCGGAAGGTGGGCCGGCGCGAGCAGCTTGCCGGTGAACTCGTCGGGCGACCGGACGTCGACCAGGTTGAGCTTGCCGATCGCGGCCACGGCCTCGTCGCGGAACGCGCGGATCGACAGGTCCTGCTCCTGGGCGGTGTAGGTGGTGGCCTCCCGGTTCGGGACGTCCTTCACCAGCTCGCGGGAGTCGAGCTCCCACTTCTTGCGGCCGCCGTCGAGCAGCTTGACGTTCTCGTGGCCGTAGAGCTTGAAGTACCAGTAGGCGTAGGCGGCGAACCAGTTGTTGTTGCCGCCGTAGAGGACCACGGTGTCGTCGTTGGCGATGCCACGCGACGAGAGCAGCGCCTCGAAACCGGCCTTGTCGACGAAGTCACGACGGACCGGGTCCTGCAGGTCGTCGCGCCAGTCGACCTTGACGGCGCCGCGGATGTGACCCTTGTCGTAAGCGCTGGCGTCCTCGTCGACCTCGACCAGGACGACGCCGGGCGTGTCGAGGTTGGCCTCGACCCAGTCGGCGTCGACCAGTGCGGCGGAGCGACTCATGAATTTCTCCCAGGTTGTAGACGGCTGATGAGCGGTGGTGATGCGGGGGAAAGGCGGCCAGCAGTGCCGCTGCTGTCGCACCCAGGGCCGGAGGGACGATTCCAGAGGCGGGAACGATGCGAATGATGCCCAGGCCCCGGGACGTACCGGGGCGGAACCAGAGTGGTGTCGGCCGCGCCAGAGCGGGGGCCACGGGGATCGACCTGCATCGCCTGATGCTCCTGATGGGTTTCGCGTGATGCGGCTTCAGACGCCGCCGGAAATCACCCTCAGGCCATGCGACAGAGAGCCGTCGCGACGCGGCAGAAGTCAACCGCCCGCCGCTTCGTCAGCATCTCTGTCGTGGGAGTCATGGGCACGACAGTACCCTTTCGTCTCGCCATCTGTCACATGCCGTCCGATTGCTGAGACCCGCTTTGAGACACGCTGTCCAGGGTCAGGGCGAGGGCCGCGATGACGTCGGCTTTCCTGGGCTGCCCTGATGCCTTTTTCACGACATTTCCAGCACTGTCGAGAACTAACACCGTTGGGGTTTTCGTAACTTCATGGGCATGTACGAGGTCCAACCGCGACTCCGCGTCGACCTCGACGTGGCGGACCCCGGGAACGATCGCGGCGACCTCGGCGAGCACCCGCCGGGTGGCCCGGCAGGGCTGGCAGAAGGCCGTCGAGAAGTGCACGAGCGTCGCCCGCTCGCCCAAGGGCGCACCCAGGTCCATACGATCGGCAACCACCGGCTGCGACCGGGAAATTCCCGGTCAGCCGACGGGGATCGTGATGAGCGCGGTGCCGTTGGCGGCCCGCAGCTCGAACCGGGCGATCTCGGCGATCGGCAGGCTCGTCGAGCCGGGGAAGGTGGCGCCGTCGGCGTCGTCGGCCTTGACCTCCCAGCTCGCCACCGACGTGCTCGGGCCCTCCCGGGAGACCGCGACCAGCTCGGTCTTGGTGTCGACGGGCACGCCGGTCATGGTGGCGACCACCTCGGTGCCGCCCTCGCGCCCGGTCAGGTCGAGGCGCAGCGTGACCTCGCCCCGCGACCGCTCCAGCGTCATGGTCTCGGGCGCGATCTTGGTGGTGGCCGGTTCGTCGGCCTGGGCCGACTCGGCTGCCGGGCTCTCCTTGGGCTGCGGGGCCCGCGCGGCCTTGGAGGCCGTCGGCTCCTCGGCAGGAGCGACGCCGGTCTCGGCGGGGCCGGTACCCGCCGAGACGTCGTGCGGGGGCTCCTCGGTCATCATCGGCTGGGCCTCGGCGGCGACGTGGCCGCTCCGGTCCTGGGCGGTGGTGTCGGGAATCTGGGCCGATTCGGGGGCGCCCCCGGCGGCCGGGGCGGCCGTGGTGTCGGCGGCGCCGTCGATGAGCACCGCGCCGCCCCAGCCGACGATCGCCACGCCGGCGGCCAGGCCCAGCATCGTGCGGGTGATCCGGCCGCGCCTGCGGCGCTTGGCCGAGTCGGCCAGCAGCCGGTCGAGCACCGCCCGGGGCGGGGCCGCGGCGTGTTCGACGTCGGCGGCCGACACGCGGGCCAGCATCGGCGGCAGGCCGGAGAGCTCGGCGAGTTCGGCCGTGCACTCGTCGCAGGTGTCGAGGTGGGCCTCGACCATGGCGGTCTCCCGGGCGTCGAGGGCGCCCAGGGCGTACACCCCAAGAGAGATCTTGACGTCGTCGTGGTTCACGGCGCGAGCCCCCGCTCCTCCAGCGCCAGCTTGAGCGCGCGCAGCGCGTAGTAGGTGCGCGACTTGACGGTGCCCGGCGGGATGCCGAGCGACTCGGAGGCCTCCTTGACCGACTGGCCGCCGTAGTAGACGGCCAGCAGCACCTCACGGTGGTCGGGGCGCAGCGAGGCCAGCGCGTCGGCGATGGCCCACGACTCGACGGCCTTGTCGAGCTCGTCGTCGGCCGGGAGGATCGCCAGCGCCTCGTCGCCGGTCTCCTGCGGGCGGGACTTGCGCGCTCTGGCCTGGTCGACGACCAGGTTGCGGGCCACGGTGAACAACCAGGCCCGGACCGGGCGGTCGGCGATCGGGTTCTTCCAGGCCCGGAGGATGGTCTCCTGCACGATGTCCTCCGCCCTCCCCGGGTCACCCGTCAATCGCAGTACGTAACCGTAGAGCGGCCCGGCGTGGTCGTCGAAAAGGGCTCTCACCAGCTCCTCGTCGGCCGTCCCGGCTGCGCTCACATCCTCAGAACGCAACCGGCGGCGCTTCGGTTCACCGCGAAAGAGGGACATCGGTCGCAGTCGCGTCGACGACCAGTCCGCCCCCGGGGGCGGACCGGACCTCGTCGATCTTCAGATCGAGCGGGAGGCCCTGCACGGGCACGGTGAAGGTGATCAGGCGCTCGGCGTTGGGCACGGTGAACCCGCCCGCGATCGTCACCTTGGCCGGGGTGAGCCGCAGCACCCCGTCTTTGACCTCGATCTTCATGTCGGCGGTCACCGGCACCTGGTTGCCCAGCGCGGTCACCTCGCCCGAGACGCGGACGGTGCCGTTGCCGCCGCCGCCCTCGATCTTGATGCCGCGCGGGGCCCGCGAGTTCAGGGTCTCCTCGGAGATGGTCACCGTGCCGCTGACCCGCTCGGCGACGATCTTCGTGCCCGTGGCGTTCTGGATCAGGTCCATCAGCGGCGCCTCGACCCCATAGAGCGTCGCCTGCACGTCGCTGAGCCGGATGCCCTCACGCTGGATGTCGCCGATGTCGATGGCGATCTCCTCATAGCGCCCGCCGATCGCCTGGGTCAGGAACGGCACGCCCCTGACCTGCACGGTCGGCGGAGCGTCGAGATCGGCACTGGCCTGGACCTGCTTGGCGATCTCCCGCTGCACGCCGGCGACGGCCACGCGGTCGAGAACCACGGCCAGCACGACGAGCACGAGCAGCGCCACCACCAGCTTGCGCACCGCATCCTCCGTTGGCCGGGGGGTTTCGGATCAGCCTATCCGCCGGCAAACGGCGGCAAAACCTCAACCGTGGCACCTTCGGGCAGCTCCACGGTGTGGGGGTCGCGGGTGCCGGCCGGGTTCCCGTCGACCAGGAACGAGCACCGCGGAAGCACCCTGGCCAGCGCGTCGTTCCTTGTGATTTTGGTAACAAGCTCGCCAAGGGTTTCCGCGTCGAAAGTCTCCTCGGCGACTCCGGCCGCTTCCTTCGCCGCGGCCCAAAAGCGCACCGTTCCCGTAGCCATACGCCTCTCCAGCCCCAGATCCGCACACTCACAGTGAGCGTTTGGATACGGTGATTCTCCACGTGAAGTGCTGTTCACACGGTGGACGCACATTGGACGCAAAGTTGCTGTGGGCTAATCTACGAGCAACGGGACCTGGGCGACGTAGCCCCCGGGTCCTTACGTGTTTCTACGGCCCTGCCGTTGACGCGGATCGAAGGAGGCGAGCCTGTGATCGTGCACAGCGCGGTGCTCTCCCGGCGCGCCCGCCCGTTTGGCGAGGAGGCCTCATGAGCAATCTGCTTCTGCTGACCAACGCATTGGAACCGTCCGCCGAAGTCCTGCCGGCGCTCGGGCTGTTGCTCCACTCGGTCCGGGTCGCCCCCGCCGAGGGGACCGCGCTGCTCGACGCCCCGCCCGCCGACGCGATCCTGGTCGACGCCCGGCGTGAGCTCGTACAGGCCAAGAGCCTGTGCCGGCTGCTGCGGACCACGGGGATCGACTGCCCGCTCATGGTCATCGTGACCGAGGGCGGCCTCGCGGCGATGACCGCCGAGTGGGGTGCGGACGACGTGATCCTCGACTCCGCCGGCCCGGCCGAGGTCGAGGCCCGCCTCCGCATGGCGATCGGCAAGCTGTCGCTGGCCGCCGCCGAGGAGGTGCCCGACGAGATCCGCAGCGGCGATCTGGCGATCGACGAGGCGACCTACACCGCGCGCCTGCGCGGCCGGGCGCTCGACCTCACGTTCAAGGAGTTCGAGCTGCTCAAATACCTGGCCCAGCACCCCGGCCGGGTGTTCACCCGGGCCCAGCTCCTCCAGGAGGTCTGGGGTTACGACTACTTCGGCGGCACCCGGACCGTCGACGTCCACGTGCGGCGCCTGCGCGCCAAGCTGGGCGCCGAATACGAGGCGCTGATCGGAACCGTCCGCAACGTCGGCTACCGCTTCGTGCCCGACCGCGGCAACGAGATGGCCCAGGAACTGGAGTCCGCCCGCCGCTGATCGGCGCGTTCAGAGCAGGGAAAAGCCCCCGGTCGCCATCGACCGGGGGCTTCCTGGTGCTCTCAGCCCTACGGCAGAACCGTGATGTGGTTGGCGACCGGGGGCGCCACCGGGGAGTTCGCGGTCAGGTAGTCCTCGAACGCGTCGATGTCGAGGGGGCCGCTCCACAGGTCGGTGCCCTGGGTGAAGGCCGCGAAGGCGTCACCGCCGCCGACGAGGAAGTTGTTGGCCGCGACGCGGATCGACTGCGTCGGGGTCACCGGAACACCGTCGATCTTGATGTCCGACACCTTCGAGCCCCAGGCGGCGCTGTTGCTGTAGGAGTAGGTGAGGTTCGACGACGGCTGCAGGATCTTGGTGAAGGCCTGGTTGTTCGGGCCGCCCACCCACTGCTGCTCCAGGACCAGCTTGAGCTGGGCGCCGGTCAGCGTGACGACCTGCACGAGGTTGTTGAACGGCTGGACCGCGAAGATCTCGCCGTAGGTGGTCACACCGGGGCCCTCGCCGGCGGGCGAGCTGGCGTAGGTGAGGGTGGTGCGGATGCCGCCCGGGTTCATCAGGGCGATCTCGGCGTTGCCGCCGGCCTTGGCCGATTCGAGCTGCGAGTCGGCGATCAGGTTGCCCAGCGGGGACTCTCCCGACGGACCGGCCACGTTGGTGATGTCGGCGGTGATGTCGCCGACCTTCTTGTTGGCGACGGTCGCGACGCGGGCCTTCCAGTCGTTGATGAACGTCACGGTGGCCGGGTCGGGGGTGACGGTGCGGCGCACGACGGTGTTGTCGGCGACGACCGACGAGCGCACGATGTCGCCCGTGCCCTTGTCGATCTGGAAGTCGATCTGGGTCAGCACGCGGCCGAACGACGAACCCTGCGTGTAGACGCGCTGCTGACCGGCCGGGTCGGTGGCCTTGCAGATGTAGGCCTGGTGGGAGTGGCCGCTGATGACGATGTCGATCTCGGGGTCGATGCCCTCGGCGATGCGCGAGCCGGCGCCCTTGGTGATCGGGCAGGCGTCGGGGCTCTGGTTCGGGGTGACCTGGTCACCCTCGTGCACCAGGACGACCTGGGCCTTGATGCCCTTGACGTCGCGGAGGTAGGCGGAGGTCTCGTTGGCGGCGGCGACCTCGTCGGTGAACTCGAGGCCGGCGATGCCGGAGGCGGTCACGATCGTCGGGGTGGTCTTGGTGACCAGGCCGATGAAGGCGACCTTCTCGCCGTTGATTCGTTCCACATAGTAGGGCGCGAGGGCCGGCTTGTTCTTCTCCGTGTCGATCACGTTGGCCGCGATGAACTCGAAGTCGGTGCCCTTCCACTTGCCGGCGGGCGAGCACCCGTCGACCGGGTGGCACTTGCCCTCCATGACACGCTTGAGCTCGGCGTAGCCCTCGTCGAACTCGTGGTTGCCGGCGCTGGAGGTGGCCAGCTCCAGCGAGTCGAGGAACGCGACCGTGGGCTCGTCGTGGAAGGCGGCCGACAGCAGCGGGGAGGCGCCGATCAGGTCGCCGGCCGCGACCAGGACGGTGTCGCGGTTGCGCTGCTGCTTGACGTAGGTGGCGAGGTAGGCCGCGCCGCCGACGCCGTCGACGACGGTGCCGGTCTCGTCGGCGATCCGGCCGCTGGACCCCGTCGGGGGCTCCAGGTTGCCGTGGAGGTCGTTGATCGAGAGGATCCGGACCGGAACCAGCTCGTCGTCCATCTTCGCCGAGCCGCTCGCGCTGGCGCCCGCGGGCCCGATGGCGAGAGCGATGACACCCGCCGAGGCGGCGGTGGCCACGGCGAGTCTCTTGAGGGATGCAGGGGTCATGGTAAGTGAGCCTAGAGTGACCACCTGGCCGACCAATGGCGCAAAGGTAACGATTCCCCTCGGCGACACCTGGCGGGATTTGCCAGTCAGGGGTACGTAGAGTGCGTTCCATGAACGCGCACGTGGAGATCAGGGAACGACTCGATGACGACACGGTTGCCGAGGTCAGGCGGCTCGTCCAGGCCGCGACCGACGCCGACGGCGTCCGCCCGCTGAACGAGCACGTCATGCTCCATCTGCGGTACGGGGGCGACCCCGGAGCCAAGACGGCGCTTTTGTATGAATCGGGCGTTTTGTCAGGTTTTGCCCATGTGGACCCGACCGACACGGTCGAGGGCCCCAGCGGCGAACTCGTGATCGACCCCGCCGCCCGCCGCCGGGGCTACGGCCGCATGCTTCTGGACGCGATCCTCATGGAGACCGGCGGGCGGCTGCGCCTGTGGGCCCACGGCGACCACCCGGGCGCCGGGCGGCTGGCCGCCTCGTCCGGGTTCCAGCGGGTGCGCTCGCTCTGGCAGATGCGCCGCAGCCTGTTCGCGCCGTTCCCGGCCGCGCGGGTGCCGGAGGGCGTGCGGATCACCACGTTCGAGACCGGCCGGGACGAGAAGGAGTGGGTGGCCCTCAACGCCCGCGCGTTCGCCCACCACCCCGAACAGGGCGCATGGACCGTCGAGGACGTGCGGCGGCGTGAACAGGAGCCCTGGTTCGACCCCGCGGGCTTCTTCCTGGCCTTCCGCGACGGAACCATGACGGGCTATCACTGGACGAAGGTCCACGGCGACGGCGGCCACGGGCACGAGCCCATCGGCGAGGTGTACGTCGTGGGGGTGGATCCGGCGGAGCAGGGGTCCGGCCTGGGGAAGGCGCTGACCCTGACGGGCCTCGCGCACCTGCGGTCGCTGGGGTTGTCGCAGGTCATGCTGTACGTGGACGAGGACAACCGGGCGGCGATCGGGCTGTACGAGGGCCTGGGCTTCAGCCGGTGGGACGTCGACGTGATGTACGCCCCGGCCCGGTGAGCTTGCCCGTGACGGCGGGTGCCGGGAGCGCGGGCCTGGCGCCGGATGCCGGGGAGCGCCGGGGGCGGCGGGCGGTGCCGGGGTGGGCGGGGCCGTAACGGGAAAAGAAACAGGCGCGTGATCGGGGATCCCGCGCCTGCGTCCTTACGTGGGACTACTCGATGATCGCGTGGGCGATCCAGTAGGTGATCGCCGCGACGATGCCCGCCGCCGGGATCGTCAGGACCCACGCCGTGACGATGTTGCCCGCGACGCCCCAGCGCACGGCCGACAGGCGCTTGGTCGCGCCGACGCCCATGATCGCGCTGGTGATCGTGTGGGTGGTGGAGATGGGAGCCTGGAAGCCGATGGCCGCCACGTAGAGGACCGTGGCGGCGGCGCTCTCGGCCGCGAAGCCCTGGGGTGGGTTGAGGGCGATGATGCGCCGGCCGAGGGTGCGCATGATGCGCCAGCCGCCCGCGTAGGTGCCCAGGGAGATCGCGGCCGCGGCGGCCAGGATGACCCACTGAGGGATGTTGTCGCCGGGCTGGTTGTAGCCGCCGACGACCAGTGCGAGGAAGATCACGCCCATGGTCTTCTGGGCGTCCTGCAGACCGTGGCCGAGGGCCATGGCCGCGGCGGACACCGTCTGCGCGTAGCGGAAACCCCGGCCCGTGGAATGGGGATTCGACTTGCGGAAGATCCACAGAATCGCGATCATGATGCCACCCGCCAGGGTGAACCCCACGAGCGGCGACAGGATCATCGGCACGACGACCTTCTCCAGCACCCCATCCCAGTGGACGGTCGTGCTGGCCGCCAGCGCCGCCCCCACGAGCCCGCCGATGAGCGCGTGGGACGACGACGAGGGCAACCCGAAGTACCACGTGATCAGGTTCCACGTGATCGCGCCCACGAGCCCGGCCCCCACGATCACCAGACCGTGGGTTCCTTCAGGCGGCTCGATGATGCCGCTGCCGACCGTCTTGGCGACCTGCTCCCCCAGGTGGGCGCCGATGAAGTTCATCACGGCGGCCATCAGCAGGGCGGCCCGCGGCGTCAGCGCCCGCGTCGAGACCGAGGTCGCGATCGCGTTCGCCGCGTCGTGGAAGCCGTTCGTGTAGTCAAACACCAGTGCGATGACGACCACACTGATGACGAGCGCAAGCTCCACTTAACTTTCCTTGACCGCAATCGACTCGACCGTGTTGGCGACATGCTCGAACGCGTCAGCCGCGGACTCGAGCTGGTCGATGACCTCTTTCATCTTGAGGACGGTCAGGGCGTCGTACTCGCCCGAGAACAACTTGGCCAGCAGGCGCCGATAGACCTGGTCGGCCTGGTTCTCGAGACGGTTGATCTCGATCCAGTACTCGTTCAAGTTGTTGAGCGACCGCAACCGGGGCATCGCCTCGGCGGTCAGCTCGGCCGCGCGTTCGAGCACCTCGACCTGACGCACGACTTCCTTCGGCAGGTGGTCGATCTGGTAGAGCACGATCAGATCGGCCGCCGCCTCCATGAAGTCCATGACGTCATCGAGGTTGGAGGCGAGCTTGTAGATGTCCTCCCGGTCGAACGGTGTGATGAAGCTCTCGTTCAACCGGTTCAGAATCGCGTGAGTACGCTCGTCGCCCGCGTGCTCACACGCGCGCATCTTCTCAGCGAGAGCCTCACGGTCGGAACCGTCACTGATGATCTCGACCAGCAGCCGTGACGCTGTGACGAGGTTGTTCGCCGAGTCGGCGAACAAGTCGTAGTAACTGTCCTCACGGGGCGTGAGACGCAGACGCACGTGGATCTCCAGATGTGCGGGGACTGTCCGCAGAGAAGAGTAGAGGCAACCAGGCAGAACGTGAACTTAAGGTAGATGTCACCTAATGGTTGCCCAACGGTCTTCCCCTGACACATAAGGTTTTTCGCTCGTTCTCAGATCTTGGTGCGGTGGAAGTTGAGGAAAGACCGCGACGGCGTGGGTCCACGCTGCCCCTGGTACCTCGAACCGTACGCGGCCGAGCCGTACGGATGCTCGGCGGGGCTGCTCAGCCGGAACAGACAGAGCTGACCGATCTTCATCCCGGGCCACAACTTGATGGGCAGCGTGGCGACGTTGCTGAGCTCCAGGGTGACGTGCCCCTCGAACCCCGGATCGATGAAGCCGGCCGTGGAGTGGGTCAGCAGCCCCAGCCTGCCGAGGCTCGACTTGCCCTCCAGGCGGCTGGCGATGTCGTCGGGAAGCTTGATGACCTCGTAGGTGCTGGCCAGGACGAACTCCCCCGGATGGAGGATGAACGGTTCGTCCTTCTCCGGTTCGACGAGCCGGGTCAGGTCGGGCTGCTCACAGGACGGGTCGATGTGGGGGTAGCGGTGGTTCTCGAAGACCCGGAACATCCGGTCGAGCCGGACGTCGATGCTGGACGGTTGGATCATGGCGGGGTCGTAGGGGGTGAGACGGACTCTTCCGCTGTCCACCTCGGCCTTGATGTCGCGATCTGAAAGCAGCACGACGACAGGGTAGTGGGAACGGGGGCGTGGGCTTGGCGTGGATCATGTAGAGTAGGCGGAGCACCTTGCGGGTGTAGTTCAATGGCAGAACATCAGCTTCCCAAGCTGACAGCGCGGGTTCGATTCCCGTCACCCGCTCTCACCACTAAGGCCCAGGTCAGGGGATAGATCCCGACCCGGGCCTTGATTGTTTTCTGAGGCTATTGATCTTTCCGTGCCATTAGCGTGCCATTAGCTCGCCGTCGTCCTCCTTCTTGATCTGGCGGTCGATGGCATCGGTGATCATCTGGTCCGCGCCGCGTACGGCGTGCTGGTAGATCAGGGCGGCTCTGACGTTGTCGTGGCCCATCCTCGCCATGAGGTCCTTGAGGCCCGCGCCGGACTCGGCGGCGAGCATGTTGCCCGTGTGGCGGAGGTCGTGGAAATGGAGGCCGGGCATGCCCATCTCCTTGACGACGTCGACCCAGCGGGTTCGGGTGTTGAAACCGCTGCGCCGCAGCGCGCCGCCCTTCGCTCCGGGGAAGAGCAGCGCGCCCGGTTCGTCTTTGACGTAGATCTCTATGTGTTCCTTGAGCGCCTGGACGACAGCTTGCGGGATGCCGACGACGCGGCGGCCCGCCTTGGACTTCGGCGGGCCGAGGACCAGTTCCCCGGTCGCGCGTTCGACGAAGGCCGCCCGGATGCGCACGGTTCCGGCGTCGAGGTCGACGTCACTGCGGCGGAGTGCGCTCACCTCACCCCATCGCAGACTTGCGAAGGTCGCCAGGAGGACCAGGGCGCGGAATCTACGGTCCTGGGTGCGGTCGGCTCGGCCGTCCGTGCCCATCTTCCACAGCGCCCGCTCGGCGTCGGCCCGTGTGGTGAACGTCTCAGGGAAGGCGCGCATCTCGCCGTGCCGTTGGAAACGCAACCGGTAGGCACCCGGCTTGACCTGGCGGACATTGCCGACCGGACGACGTCCGACGCTGTCGGCCAGTTCGAAGACCTGGGCGACGGTCAGGACGGGCCGTTCCGCCGGGTGCTCGTCGCCGGCCCCTCTGATCCGGCACGGGTTGGCGGAGATGATCCGGTCATCCTCCGCCGCCGTCATCAGCACCGCCCGCAGCAGCCGGTACGCCTTGGCCGCCACCGACACCGAGACGCCGTTGCCGAGGAGGTCGGCCCGCCACTGCCTGATCAACGGCGTGGACAGTTTGGCCACCTGGACGCCGCCGAGGTGCGGGGTTATGTGTTTCCGAAGGAGCCACGTGTACAGGTCGACCGTTCGGGGGCGCAGGCCGGGGCGCTGTGAGATCCAGGTCTCGGCGTAGTCCTTGAGCTTGATCTTGCCTCTGTCCGGGTCGGTCCACTCGCCTCTGATGATCTGGGCTTCGACGAGGGACAGAGCACGCTCCGCGTCGCCCTTTCGTTCGTAGGTGTCGGTTCCCGAGCGGATGCGACCGTCTGGGCCGGGGTAGCGGATCTGGAATCGGCCCGAGGGCAGCTTGCGGATGCTGCCGAAGCGTCGGTGACCGTCCTTGTTGGGCATCAGGCGACCCTTCCCGTGACGTCGTGGGTCGTCAGGGGCGCGACCGTGCCCGCGACGACGAAGGCGATCAGGGCCGATTCACGGATGCGCACGTGACGGCCGACTTTCACGAACTCGATGCGGCGTTCCGCGATCAGGCGGCGGACGAAGCGCTCGGAGGTGTGGAGCAGCGCGGCGGCTTCGGAGACGGTGAGCAACTCGTCCATCAGGCCGCCGCCTGACCGGTCGCCGGAGGATCATCGGGCGGGTCATGCATCGCCGCCCGCCAGCGTTGGCGTTCGGAGATCTGTTTGAGGAGGCGTCTCGTCAGGGACGGGACGTCGTCATCGCCGGGCTTCACCGGCCGCCAGGTGTAGCGATCAGGGGCCGACTGGTCGCCGGGCAGGCCGAGGACTTCCAGGACCCAGGCCCTACGGTCGCGCTTGTGTTCGGTGAGGGTCTTGCCGGACCACTTGCGGGAGACCAGGACGCGGCGGCCGGCGTAGCCGAGGTGTTCGGGCTTGTGCGCCTTGGAGCGGCAGCCACCCGGGCGCATTCCGGGCTTGGCGTTCTTGGGCTGGACGCCGTAGCGGAGCCAGTTGGGACAGATCGGCGAGCAGGGTTCGTATCGCAGGGCGTCGGTGAAGCGGTCGAGGTGACGGCGCTGTGCCTCGTTCTGCGGCGTGTGGCAGTCGCCGATGTTCTTCGTGAGGTACTTGCCGAGGTAGCGGACGCATTGATCGGCATCCTGAGTGCCCGACAGCACGCCCTTCACATCGACCTGTGCGCCGAAGCGGACGACGTGCAACGGCTCGTCGATGGCGTCGAGGGCCTCGTCCCAGGTGGGCAGGATCTCGCCCGTCGTGGGGTCGAGGTAGCCCGCGCCGTCCTCCCAGACGGGCAGGTGGTCGCCGTCGAAGCGGATCGTGTCGACGGAGGGCCACCAGACCTGGTGGTAGGTCGCGGCGGCTATCTGCTTGATCTCGGCGCGGGGCAGGGTTCCGCGAATGGCCATGTGCAGGTGAGGTGCCAACCGGCGTTGGGGTTCGACGGCCGAGAAGTATTGGACGTCGTAACCGGCCACGCGGCGAAGGTTCTGGACGAAGCGGTCGACGAGCTTGGAGAAGTGCAGCGCGTCGCGGGCGGCACGTGAGTAGTCGTAGGCGTCGGGGTCGACGGGCACGCCGTCTCTGACGCGCCCGTAGGACGGCAGGGTGAGCGTGAGGAACATGGAGGGCCGGAAGGTCTTGCCGTTGGCCTCGAAGACCCTGCCGAGGGTCGTGGCCGCCATCTTGCGTTTGGGTAGGTCGGGAGCGTCTTGGCGGCGGCGGGTCGATCTGGTGCGCCGGGGCTTCTCGTCGGGCAGGACGTCGCCGCGAAGGCCGGCCTGACGGATCTCGGTGTTGAGTTCGGTGATGACGCCGTCATAGTCCTCGGTGGAGGTGCCGGCGCTTTCGCATTCGTCGCGCCTGGCCTGGGCGTCGGCGCGGAGTTCGATCAGGTACTTCTGATACCAGTCGGGTTCTGCGGTGGTCGTGACCGGTTCCTCGTCGAGGTGCCAGCCTTCCCGGCACTGGGCCATCCTGAGCTGCCGGTTGCGCTTGGCGCAGCTCTGGCATCTCGTCTCCAGGGTCGAGCCGCACGGGATGTCGATGACCTTGGTCTGGCCGGTCACCAGGTCGTACCGGCGGACAGGCACCGGGCGTACACAGATGCCGTTCTGGATGGCGACCGCTTCGACGGCCGCGCGGGCGGACGGTTGGGTGATCTTCATTCGCCCTCCCCGATCTCCGGGAAAGTGAATGCGCTCTGTCCGCATTCACGGCATTCGATGAGGCCGCGCGCCAGGTCGAGCCACAGGACATCGAGTGCGCCGCAGCAGGAGCAGCGCAGGCCTTCGAGGAGGTGGGCGAGCGTCATAAGGCCTCACCCGCTCCGGTGACGATCTGCACCATGTCGCGGATGTCCTCATCGGACACGTAGGCGGCACGGACCCGAACGGGGTCGGGGCTGGTCTCCAGTCGGACGTAACCGACGCCCGCGCCCAGTTCCGGGATGGGTGAGATGTGGTCGGCCAGTGCGCCGCGATCCCGTGCGCCGTCGCCGAGAACCATGTCCACTTGTTCGGACTCGTCGAGCCGAAGCGCGATCTTGTCGGGAAACAGGTTGCGGATGTTCATGACCTCTTTGCGCGGGTCCTGGAGCGCCGCCAGGACGCCGACACCGACCGCTCTGCCTTGGGTCGTCAGGGTGGCCAGCGCCGCCGTGATGCGGTGACGGAGGCCCTTGTCCGATTGGTAGGCGGTCAGGAACGCCACCTCGTCGACGACGACCAGGACGAAGGGGTCAGCTGTGGTCGGGGTGTGTGAGCGCTGGCGGCCGGCGAAACGGTCGGCCCGTTCCTGCATGAGCGAGACCGCCTCGTCGAGGAGGTCGGCGCACTTTTCCGGCGTGGCCGCGTATCGCCGTCCGAAGATCTCGCGTCCATACGAGAGTTCCATGCGCTTGGGATCGAGCGCGTAGACCTGCACGAGGCCCGCCAGGATCGCGGCGAGCAGGCCGCGGATCGTCCCCCAGATGAAGGAGCCCTTTCCTGCCCCCGTGGCGCCGGCCACCAGGAGGTGGGTTCCGTGGACCTTGAGTCGCAGGGGCGTACCGTCCTCCTGGCTTCCGATCTCGACCGGCCCCACGGTCGGCACGAGCGGAACCGGCACGGCGGGCAGTGGTGCGGCCAGCGGGTCGCGGCGCGGGAAGGTCAGGACGAGGTGACCGGCCGAGGCGACCGAGACCCGGCACGAGAGCGAGCCGAAGCCGTGGGCCAGGCCGTCGATGCGGTCGGTCCAGTCCTTGACTGACTGGCCGTTGAGCATCCGGACCGTCAGCCTGTCGGCCCAGCCGTCACAGTCGACCCGGACGAGCCGGGGCGAGTAGTCCCGCCCCCGCACATGCCGCCCGAGGCCCGAGATGGTCATGACCGGTTGCCAGGTACGCCGGTAGATCCAGAACCAGCGCCCGAAGGCGAGTAGCGGCCAGCCGACGTATCCGAGGAACGACGCCCGATCGCTGAACGCCCACGACAGGCTGGCGAGCAGGGCGACGCCGAGGAGGGCGAGGGTGGCGCGCCAGCCGTACAGATGAAGGCACGCGACCGAGCCCGCCAGCAGGAAGACGACGACAGGGTGCCGCCAGATGAAGCGGACCAGGCCCCTGATCAGGCGGGCGAGCCAGATGACGAGGGTGATGATCGCGGGAGTGGTGACGACGGCCGGGCGGAAGACGACGGCCGTGTCCGGGGTGGTCGTGACGAGGTTTCGTGCCTCGTCACCAGGAAGTTTTCTGAACATTAGACTTCGGGTCCTCTCGAAACATTTCGCGTGTGGCGGGAGATTCAGGGGCCGCCGGAAGTTCCCGCTTCCGGCGGCCCCGCCTGCGTTCAAGCGGCGTTGTGGAGGCGCTCGCAGTCCGCGAGGTAGCGGACGGCGGCGGCGTGGAGGGTGCGGGCGAGGGAGAGGTCCTGTCCGGTGACGGGTCCCGCTCCGGTGGTGCCGATGGAGACCGAGGCCTGCGAGCTGGAGATGTTGAGGCACGGGCGCTCCCCCTTGACCACGAAGGCACTCACCCGCACGTCGGCGGTGTGGAACGAGATGCCGAGGTGGCCGACCTCCTGACCGGTCAGCGAGACCGTGAGGTAGGTGTACGGCTTGTGGTTCACGCCGCCATCTCCCCGCCGGCCTGGTGGTACTTGCGCGTGACCGACTCGGCGAAGAGCCGCGCCTCGCGGGCCAACTGGCAGGCGAACTCGACGTCTTCCGGCGTGACCAGGTCGCTCGCGGAGGTGGCCAGGAGGAGGGACGTCGCGCCGAAGTCGAGGATGAGGATGGGCGTTCGGGCCGGGTACTTGTGATGGGCGGCGCGAGCACCCGAACCGGTGTTCAGGCTGATCACGCTGGAGGGGCGGTTCCTGCGACGGGACATCAGGCGGCTTCCTTCGGCTCGGTGACGGGCTTAGCGTGGAGACGGATCGGACGGACGGCGCGGGCCTTGATCGAGTAGGCGAGGCGGCCGTCCTTGTTGACGTAAGGGGTCACGCACAGGGCCTCGAACTCGACCGGCGTGAACGGCAGGCCGCCCGTGGGCGGCGGGACGACCGGCTCGACCTGGCCGACGAGCTTGACGACCACGGTCTTCTGCGCGGCCTTGGCGGCGGGGTCGGGGTCCATGACGGCGAGCTGCCAGACCGGTTCACCGGTCTGCTTGTCGCGGGACTGGACGAAGCGGTCAGGGGTGGAGGCGTCGAAGTCGCGGACCTTTTCGACCTCTCCCACGGCGTAGCAGCCGTGGGGGAACAACTGTCCGAAGTGGATGGGGATGGGTCCTTGCAGTGCCATGTGTGCTCCTGTTGTGTTGTTGACAACTCGTATTGTCGAGTTGCTTGAACCGTAGATCCGGGTTCGTCAGCTTGACAAGTCGAGTTGTCAGGACTCATGCCTTCAGGGCATACCTAGAGGGAGTAGGCGTCTTCCAGGTCGTGCAGATCGCCGGGAAGCACGATGTCGACGATGAGGACCGGCCGGCCGCCGCCGTTGAACACGCTGGCGACTACGCCCAGGACGGGAGCCGTCTTGCGGATGCCGAGGATCTTCGCCTCGTCGGCGGAGGGATTCCGAGCGCTGAGACGTTCTGCGACGTGTTCGAGCTTGAGGTTCTTGGTGGCGCGCAGGTGTTGCCGAATGCCGACGCTCAACGGTTCGTCGCGGCCGAGGTCCGTACCGTCCGCCAGCTCGACCGGGCACCAGAGCGTCACGAGTTCGGCCGCGCGCTGGTCGTCGCTGATGACGATGCGGCGCATCATGACGGTTGCCTTATCTGCGACGCCGAGGAGCTTGGCGACATGGGCCGGGGCGGAGTGCGGGCCGACCGCGATGAGCGTCAGGTGTTCATCGGCCTCCGCCCGATCCAGCACGGCGCGGCCGGGGCGTGAGTTGTCCTCACCTGAGACCGGTGAAGCCGCTTTCACGAAGGAGCCCTTGCCGTGCTCGCGGTCGATGGTGCCCCGGAGTTGGAGGACTTGCAGCGCCCGGACGACGGTTGGCCGGCTGACGCCGAACTCGCGGACGAGCTGTGTCTCTGACGGGAGGAGTGACCCCGGGGGGTAGGTGCCATCGGCGATCTTGCGGCGGATCGCCTGCACGATCTGGGCGTACTTCGGTGGAGCAAACTCATCAGATGCCATGACGACTTCCCCACAACTCGACTTGTCGTGAAGTCTAGACACGCCGATCGGATCTGTCTCCCGCACGGGAAATGACGGAGCGCGGCGGGCAGTGGGCGGCTCCACTGCGCTGGAGGGCCAGGCCCGCCGCGCTCGCTACCAGAGCTGGCCGTTGAGCAATTGCTCCCACGCCACGAGGGCCTGCCCAGTGGGCCATCTGGCAGTCTCGAAGGTCTGCGTTCCGTCGCCTTCTGGGACGGTCTTCCGGATGTAGACGGCACCGCCTGATTGGCAGAGCTCGAAGTACAGACCGCTACACCCACAGGTCCAGTCCTTAACGAGCACGCGGCCTCCTGGCTGCGGTGGATGCCAGTCGATCGGCCGTGCGTTCTCTTGCCGAACCAATGGGTGGGTGCCGTGGCAGTCGGGCGGCACGGTCATGTCGGTTGAGGGTCCTGCCGGAGCTGCCCGTATCTGAGGGCGACTCTTCGGGCGGCGGTGACGTAGTCGGCGGCCGGGCTGAAAGCGTAGACCGGCCGGCCCAAGTTCGACGTCCGGCCGGACTGCCAGCGAAACCAGTCTCCGTTCGTCCACACGACCAGGCCGTAACAGACCGACAGCAGGGCCACCCCATCACCGACGTGGCAATCACCCATGAGGTCATGGACGGTGCGCAGTTCGAGCCGGAGGAGCGTGATGGCCTGGTGGGCGTCGGACACCGCCCGCAGAGGAACGGCGACGCCGAGGATCACGTCTTCGATGCGGTCGGTCCTCATGACTGCGCGCCTCCGGTGCCCACGCAGCCGAGGCACTCGGCCTTCACACGTGCCGGGGTCGACGTGTCGGACCCGGTTGCGGCGACGACTCGTCGCGGACTCACGTACTTCCACCCGCGACCGGAACACATTTCACACCGTTCGACCATGACTCGACGATTCCGCCAGGTCATGTCACGTCTCGACCGCGCGGAATTCTCGTTTCAACGCATTCCGTCTCGTTGTGTCTCTTCTTCGCTGCCTCTTACCTCGCCACCCTGGTTAACCTGGGCGATGGCAGGCTTCCAACCTCCGGGGCGTGAACCATGACCGAGCAAGCGATCATGTTGCGGACCCTCTTACGACAGCGGCACTGGCAGAGCTACACGACCTTCTGCCGGGAGTACGACAAGGCGGCCAGGCAGGTGGACCCCTGCCTCATGGGCAAGTGGCCGAGCCGAGCGCAGCTCAATCGGTGGCTGACCGGGGAACTCAAGGGCCTTCCCTACGCCGATCACTGCCGTGTCCTGGAGGCGATGTTCCCCGGCACGACGGCTGCCGAATTGTTCTCCGCCGAGGCCGTGCCGCGTCCCGAGGTCGTTGTCCCGCCTGTTGTTGCTGCGGCGGGGGCTATGGCAGATCTGACCGCCGTCTACAGCAGCCGGTCTGCCTTCACCGCCGCGCATCCGCCGTCGGCTCTGTTCGACAACGCGCAGTCGATCGACGCCGCCGGCCTTTCGCTGAACGTGATCTGCCAGAGCTATCCCGACCACCAGCTCAAGCGATTACTCGACGAGGGCACTCGGATTCGGTGCCTGTTCCTTGACCCCAAGGGAGCCGCCATCAAGGCCCGCGAGGCCGAAGAGCAATACACCGACGCGACGCTGCAGGTGCTTACGGCCCTGAACATCAGCATCCTTACGAGGCTCAAGGCCCGACTCGGCGACGCCACCGCCGAACGGCTTGAGATCCGCGTCTATGACGAGACGATCCGGTTCAACATCCTGATCGTTGACGGGAAGACGTGCGTCGTGCAGCCGTACCTGCCGGCTTCCCGGGGTGTTGACTCGCCCACGCTCGTCATGACCAACGACGCCACCGAAGGCGGGTTGTATCCCGTCTTCGTCCAGGTCTTCAGTTCATTGTGGGAGCGGAGCAAACCTGTATGACCATCGACGCCCGCGAGCTACTGCCGCTAGCAGAGCAGGCCGTCACCATCGCACGACAGATCTTCACCACCGCACAACCCGGAGTCGTCACGTCTAAGGGTGACCGCGACATGGTCACCGAGGCGGACTACGCCATTGAACAGGCACTCCGCGAGTTCCTTGCCCGAGAGACCCCTGAAGTGGGATTTCTCGGCGAGGAGGAGGGACTCACAGGTACCCGCGAGGGGCTCACATGGGTGCTCGACCCCATCGACGGGACCGCCAACTTCATGCATGGGATCCCGCTGTGTGGGATCTCGCTCGGACTCGCCGAGGGACATCGGTCTGTGCTCGGCGTCATTGACCTCCCCTTTCTCGGCCTGACCTATGCGGCGGCCGAAGGTGCTGGAGCCTCCTGCAATGGCGAAGCCATTCACGCCAGCAGAACGGACGCCCTTGACGCCGCGATCGTGGCCATTGGGGACTACGCCGTTGGAGCGGACGCCGAGGAGAAGAACCGGCTCCGGATTCCGCTCAACTACCAACTCGCCACGAAAGTGCAGAGAGTACGGATGTACGGGTCTGCCGCTGTCGATCTGGCGTGGGTTGCCGCCGGTAAGACGGACGCCTGCATCATGCTCTCCAACAAGCCATGGGATACCGCCGCTGGCGTGGCAATCGCTCGCGAAGCAGGGGCGGCAGTCATGGACATTGATGGCAGCCCTCACACGATGGCTTCAAGCGTGACCATCGCCGCAGGGCCAAAGCTTGTGGCTGACCTAATGGGACTGATCGAGCAGGCGCAGCAGAGTTAAGCGTCCGACTTGCCGAATAGCACCGTTAGGTATCAAGACGGCGGCGCGCCGCGCCGCCGTACCCGGCCCTCTGCCGCCTGCCGTCCGGGCATGCGGCCTGGGGGCCGGTCCCGGCCGGCAGCGCCCCGGGCCGCACTCCGACCCGCCCAGTCGCCGTTGCCGAACGAACGCGCCATAGTCGGCCCGCCGCCTTCCCGCCGTAACCCCTGCACCCGCTGCCCGATTATCCGGGGCAGGCAGAACCTGTCAAGCACGGCTGTGCAGGCAGGACAACCAGCACAGGCGGAAGGTCACCGGCAAAAGTACACGCGAAGCCGTCCTTGACAGAACCTGCCCGACAGTCCCGGAGTGGCAGCTATCGGGAGCAGGGGAGTTGTGCCACCGGAGCTCTTATGGTTGTCCAGTTTGCATATACCTGCATGGACCGAAAAGCGCATGGAAGCCTGATTTCCCATCGGAGACGATCGCTTGTTTCGCCCATCCGCTGACCTAGATCGGGGCCATCCAGACTCAGGGTGCGACGACTTCCAAAAAATATATGCAATCGTGATCAACGTGCACCTGTAGGCTTCCCTGGCTACATTAGCATCAATTCCCACATCGCATAGTGGGGTAGCGTCATGCCTGAGAGCTTATCGGCAAAGCTGTGGGAATTAATAAAGGTTGTTTTTCTCGGCGGCATTATGGTTTTCACGGTATCTATTCTGGTCGCCGATGCGCTTCACTGGTTTATGACCAGCATCGCCGGCTATACAGGAAATGGGGCGAGACTTGAGGCCCCAGCACTGGTCCTCACGCTTATCATATTTTTGGTCAGTCTGCTCGTCTATATCTCCTCAGACAAGCGCAAGATGATGCACTTCAGACAGCTTGCCGAACTGAAAGCCGAGCTGGATAAGGCGAACAGGCGAGTGATGCTCTTGTCCTTGCCGAAAAGCTCAAACGACGATGACCCCTGGCAGGTTTCTCCAGGAAAGAAAAGCTGCCCCGAGTGTGATGGATCGGGTGGAGGTGGCTGGCTATCCGAAACTCGCTACTGCCAAACCTGCGACGGCGATGGCGTTGCGACAATTGAAGCCGCACGGGCATACTTGCGCGCCAATTCCTGATAGAGGTCTGCAACCTTTATGAGCTTCGGGTTGGTCCTCCACCTCGATGATAATTGCTTTTTCGTCTCGACTGAATAGGTCTGATAGTGCGGCGATAAACCACCCCTGGAAGAATTGGGCTTGCATGACATTAATTGTCGGCTATATCAGTCATAATTATGCTGCGATCGCTTCGGATCGAATGATCACCATCAAGCGGGCAGGTCAATCTAATATCTATCAGGACGTTGAGAACAAGGCTGTTGTACTCAACGGTCAGGCGATTATGGGCTACACAGGATTCGCCCGACTTGGCGGCATGTATACCGACAAGTGGGTTGTTGAGGAGCTAAGCAAGGTTGATCCGTCAGAGTACTTTAAGGCTTTGGCCGGAAAGTCTCAGCGGGCGATTGACGCAATCAGGCAGGCTGCGGGTTTAGACCGTTCTGGGACCGGTCATGCCTACGTGATCGCTGGGTATCCGGTGCTTGAAAGATCTGATGCTCAGCGTCGCCGAGTTCCCGCGATTGCAACTATCTCAAACGCGTTGGGGTCACATTACCGATCATGGAGGCCGCGCCCCGCCTTTGAGGTCAACAGGCATGTACTCCCCGATGACCGTGATCTTTTGCTGAAGATTGCTGGGATCCTACCGTCAACCGATGAGATTGATCGGACTAAAAACTTCATCCGCAGCTACCGCAAACGCCACCCGGACGGATTCCTTGGCATCGCGCAAGCGCTCGTTCGGCTCATTCGAAGTGTCTCAGACCCAGGAGTAGGGCGGAATATCTCACTGTCGGTCATGCCTCGTGCGGTTGTTCCCTCCTTAGAGGTCGAGGCGAGCAAGCTCGGCGTGATGGAGCCGATTGAGCGGGTGGCATGCATGTACGTGCCAGATGGCGAAGACCTCGACAAGGCTGATTACTACTTCCCCGCCATGGTCACACCCTCGATGGCTGCATGGGGGAGCGAGACTTGGATCGGCCGCAAGCCACCTTGGTGGTAAGGGAATGACAGCCCCTCGCGTGATTATTCGGCTGCAAGCTGGGCGCCCCTGGAGTCATGGCCTGGTTCGGCGCTTCTCGACATCAGTCCTCAACGCTCGTGGAGATCATTCGGTCACCAACCGATCAGGAGCTTCCCGCATTGAGCGTGCCAGATGCGTGCCAGAACGGTCGGTCAGTCGCGGTCGCTGACGGTCAAGCGTGTCCGGTGTCACGCGCATACGCTGGACCTTTGTTGTTGCAGGTCAATGGTGCGAGGTCAGCACAGGTTTCCCAAGCTGACAGCGCGGGTTCGATTCCCGTCACCCGCTCTCGGCGAACCCTGCTCGGTGGCCTTTGGACCACCTTCGCGGGCCGGGGGCTCCCGCCGGAGCTCCTCACAGGTGGCAAGCCGAGGCTGCCTGCGGAGCGGTCAAATTACCGCGTCTGTGTCCAGGCCAGCGTGGCCACAGTGATGCACACACTCTGCCAGCTGACAGGATGAGGTTCGATGTCGTGCACTCGTGAAGATCTCACGCAGGGACGCGACGATAAGGCGTGGTCAGAGGTTCCGCCCCGTGAAGAAGACGACGTCATCCATACCGTCCTGAGCACGGGCGTCCACGTCGGCAGGGTCGGCCTTGGAGCGGTTGGCAAGGTCGACGACGAGCAAGGCTGCTTCGTCACTCACCTGACCGAAACGTCGAGCCAGATGCCCGACACAGAGCGCCGCAAGACCCAGCAGAGGACTACCGGGGGTAAGCCCTCGGCCGAGCCTGATACACCAGCTTTCCACGAACGCCTGGTCCTCATCATGGAGAGCCAGGCCCACGAGGGTGTCAGCGGCTTCGCCCGTCAGCGTCGCGTTGTACAGCGCGCTTTCCAACACAGAGGACGCATCGTCGCGCTCCCGCGCAGGAGGGTTGTGAAACGAACGGCGCTCCGGCATCACGGCCGCACGCTACCCCGCAGAGGTGGCCTCGTCGAAGTCTGAAACGGGGAAGCCTGCTCCGCTGGTTGTAGTTATCGACCGGCCGGATGATCAGGCAGGGCGGCGCGGTGCACGTGCCAGACTCCGTTCATGGCCGAGGACCGCTCCTTGATTGACCACTGGCTGGCGGTGTGGGAGGCCAATCAGCTCTACGCCTATAACCCGGACCAAGGCGAGGGACGACGGATGTGGGCTGAAACCGCCCTCTACGCCTTGGAGCGCGCCCAGGGTGAAGGGCTGGATCGAGCAACCGCCGATGTAAGCGGGGTTCAATCTGTGTGCTTGGGTGATCACGAACCTGGGTGCATACGACGATCCCCTATGGAACCCCGACACCCTCGGAGCAGACATCCTCCAAGCTCTGCCGCTCGGACGGGAACAGGCCGAGGAGTGGTCCTGTCAGTGGAGGCAGCGCCCCGAGTTGGAGATCCTCAACCTGCGGCGGTGCAAGAACCTGCTTGCCCCCGCCGGCATCATCCGCATGCATCTTGCGGACGCAGGGATTCGGGAGGAAATCGATCACTGGCTTGCCCTCCGACCCCAGCTCCCCTGAGCGGCGACCCTGCAGGTGAGCTCGGAGACCGTGCCATTAGCGTGCCATTAACCCCGGTAACGAGGAGTCAACCACGGCCACTCGCGACCGTCCCGAGACCGACGCTGACCAGGGACCCCGAGGTGCCAAGCCCGTGATAGCTGCACTTCCCAAGCTGACAGCGCGGGTTCGATTCCCGTCACCCGCTCTCGGCGAGCCCTGCTCGGTGGCCTTTGGACCACCTTCGCGGGGCTTTCGTATTTCTGGGGGGCGACCCCCAGACCCCCGCTGTCAGGGGGCTTCGCCCCCTCACACTCCCCCTGGTCCGCATTCGCGGCCCGTCATCGCTATCGCTCTGGGTCGCTTCGCTCCTTGCGAAGGGCTCCGCCCCTCGCGCTCCCTGGACAGGCCTCGCTTCGCTCGGGCTGCTGCTCGCTTCGCTCGTTCAAGCTTTTCTTCCGTTACGGCTTCGCCTGGGCGGCCCCCCGACCAGCTCCGACCACCCGACCACCGCGGCAGGTCATGTCTGCGGAGACGATTGCCGATTCTGCTCGCACCTTAAGAACCTTAAGCTGATCGTTTATGCAGACATCCCCCGAGGAAGCCATCGAACTAGACGTTGTCGACCACGAGGGAAAGACCACAGTGGCGACCCTCACGCTCTATGACTCTGCGCCGGCCCGGCTCACATTCATGTGCCGCAGCCTCCTAATGGATGCAGAGGGCGAGGACTTGTTGGATTGCCTCATCGATCTCCGCTGCCGATTGGAAGCCGAAGGCCTCAACCTTTGCTGCCAAGGAGCACGAGCGGATGTCTGGCCATCAGGCTTGCTCCGACAGTTCACCAACGGCCGCTTCGGATACGTCTTGGCTTCCAAACCTCCAGGGAACCCACCCGAGGAAGTCGACTTGTTCGCACCAGCGCAGCCCCACGAGATAGCTTCAATCGAGCGACAACGTGAAACGGTCTTCCGGTTTTACGGCCTGCGTCAACAGCCGGATATGGCCGGGCAGGAGAGCCCCAGCGCAGAGTCATGATCGTCGCGCCATTCCCCCTAATGAGACGCAGCTCTCATGTTCTCTTCACGGCAGAAGGGACCGTCGATTTCGATCATGCAGTGCGCTCTGGCCTTGGCCTCCAGATATTGCAAGCCATTGATCGAGCCCGACATGATCATGGTAGCCCGCTTCCCCTTCGGACAGGGCGATGGCAGACGGGATGACCAGGTAGGGCAGGTATACGCAGTGCGGCGACAAGACCGTAGGTCACGGGCTGGTTGCCCTGCCATTAGCGACGGCTATAGGGGTGGTTCTGGCACGACTCCCCAGCAAAAGGTGGAATCTGCCAACAGTTGCCGGGTCAGTGCTATCCCGGTGAGGCGCTCGGCGAGCAAGAAAGCCGGTCCTTCGTAGAGATAGGGTAACCCGGGATAGAGCCTGTCGATCTCCGCCATGGTGTCTACGAGTTCGTCCGGTGTCTCCATCATGTATCCCTCTTGCGCCCAGAAGCCGAATCTGATCTTGCCGTCCTCGAACCAGTAGAAGTAGTCCAAGCCTTTGATGCTGAGCGCGAACTGGGAGACAAGGCGGGTGCCCTTGGACAGCGAAGGGAGCACGTCTTCTTCGCGGGTGCCAAGCGAGCCAGATTCGACGATGAACGACCATTCGCCGATGGAGGCGATGCCGATCGGGTCGCCGGGGAATGGGAACTGGTCGGGGTTACCGGGGAATGGGCCGGGCGTGAAGTCCTCCCATCGGCCGCCGAGGCGAGTGATTACCTGCTCGGGTGCGTCGCGGATGTAGATGAAGCTGTAGCCATATTCGGTGTACTCTCCGCAGAGCCAGGAAACGTCAAGGGGATGCGTAGTCATGGCGCCATGCTGCCAGCCGCTACCGACAGTCGCAGACGCCCAGTAGTTCGAGGCTGCAATTGTCCAGTTGGGACCCCCAGGCATTCGCCGGGCACCGCCTGCGTAGGCCGCCATTGCAGGAGCTTCTGATGATCGTCGTGCCATTAGCGTGCCATTAACCCCGGTGACGCGGGGTCAACCGCGGTCACAGCCAACCCAAGGTCCAAGGCCCGTGATAGCTACAATTCCCAAGCTGACAGCCCGGGTTCGATTCCCGTCACCCGCTCTCGGCGAGCCCTGCTCGGTGGCCTTACGACCGCCTTCGCGGGGCTTTCGTATTTCTGGGGGGCGACCCCAGACCCCCGCTGTCAGGGGGCTTCGCCCCCTCACGCTCCCCCGGTCCGCTGTCGCGTCCCCGTCGTCGCTTCGCTCCGGGTCGCCGCGTTCCAGGCGAAGGGCTCGCCCCTCGCGCTCCCTGGAAAGGCCTCGCTTCGCTCGGACTGCTGCTCGCTTCGCTCGTACATCCATTTTCCGTTACGGCTTCGCCTGGCCAGCCACTCGACCAGCTCCGGCCACCCCGCTATTGCGCCTTCGCGGTCATGACAGTGGAGAGTCCTCACGGAGTTGCCCGCATCTCACGGAGACTCTTCGAGCGGCAGTGATGTAGTCGGCGGCCGGCCCGAGGTTGACGTCCGTCCGGAGTGCCGGCGGAACCAGTCTCCGTTCGTCCCCACCACCAGGTCGTAACAGATTGCAGCGATCCGGGTTCTGGTGGAGCTCTGGTGTTCCCCGGCTGCTTCAAACAGCTTGGGGCTCGTACGTGCTCAGGCGTTGTCATACCCCCGATGTAGCGTTCAGGCCGGAGTCAGGCTCATGCTCTGCGATCGACGGAGGCGTGCGGATGACGAGCACGACAGACAACGCCGTGGTAGCGGTGTCCCGGCGCATCAAGGCTCCGGCGGAGGACATCTTCCGGATCCTGGCCGACCCCCGACGGCACCCGGACCTCGACGGATCGGGGATGCTGCGAGGCTGCGTCCGCGACGCCGCGGTCTCGGGCGTCGGGGACGTCTTCGTGATGCGGATGCACTACGAGCGCTATGGCGACTACGAGATGAACAACCACGTCGTCGAGTTCGAGCCGGACCGCCGCATCGGCTGGGAGCCGAGACCCGGTCGCGGGCACCCGGACGCCACCGAGCCCGGGACCGCATGGGGCCACCGGTGGATCTTCGACCTGCGACCTGACGGGGCTGGGGCGACGGCCGTGACCGAGATCTTCGACGGTTCACGTATGCCGGAGGACAAACGTGCGGAAGTGGACAGCGGGCGCGCATGGTGGCAGACGCAGATGGCGAGCACCCTGGAACGCCTCGCCGCACTGTGCATCGCCCGGTGAACAATCCTCAGAAGCCTGTCACTCAGGTCAATCCTCTGTAGTGACTTCAGACGGCGGGAAGGTCGGATGGCGTCATCAGACCGCCATTCTCTGTGGCCGAGCTGACACCATGAACTTCGATCGGATCACCGTTGAGCCTGGGCGGCTCGAAGGCAAGCCGACCGTTCGGGGCCTGCGCATGTCCGTCGAGACGCTGGTACGTCTGGTCGCCGGAGGGTGGACCTTTGACGAGATCCTCTCCGATTACCCCGACCTGGAGCTTGAGGACATCAGGCAGGCGCTTGAGTACGCGGCGGCTTCGACGAATGTCCACTTCTACAGTCTCCGTGAGCCAGCGTGAACTTCCGGTCGACGAAAACCTCCCGCCCCGTGTTGCCGAGCTGTTGAGCAAGGCCGGCCACAATGCGGTCCACGTGCGCGATCTTCACTCGACGAGTGCTCCAGACGCGACGATCATGGAGCTCGCTGTACAGGGCGGAAGGCTGGTTGTGTCCGCAGACACTGATTTAGGGGCACTTCTGGCCTACAGTCGCGCGACCGAACCTTCTGTCATCCTCGTGCGGGAGCTCATCCCACTCCGCCCGCCGGAACTCGTCAACATCATTGTGACCAATCTCGAGGTTCTCCAGGCGCATCTCGAGTCGGGAGCGGTCGCGGTCGGGTTCGATTCCCGCTCTCGGCGAGCCCTGCTCGGCGCTTTGGCGCCCTCGCTGGACTCTTTCGTTTCTGGGGGCGGCCTCCAGAAACTCGCTGCTAAGGGGCTCGTGCCCCCTCGCGCTCCCTGGCAAGGCCTCGCTTCGCTCGTCAAAGCTCCTTTCTGTTACGGCTTCGCCTGGCCTGCCATTCGACCAACTCCGGCCACCCGATCACTGCGGTCGACAAAGGCGAGTCTGCGGAGCCTCCTACGGGATGCGCATACGAGCCGGAAACCACCTTCAACACGACGGGCCGGCGGACTTGACGACCCTAGATGAGCAGGAAGGCCGTGGGTCCGTTACTCGGGAGGAATTCGTCCACTCCTGCCCCGGCGGCGGGCAAGGCGCGCACCGATGATCAATGGGCCCAGCCCGGCTGTGAACCACACGAAGTGCAGCACCATCAGCGCGGTCCATGCCGCCTCGTCGGACACCTCCGCCCAGCTCAGTAGCACGGTACCGATCACGATGACGTAGCTGGTCAGCAGGCAGCCCCTCAAGATTCCGCTGACCCTCAGTGCCCGTTGTACCTGCCCCGGCCCGAACCACCACCGCACTGCCGACCAGCCGACAACCGATAAAGCGACCACGCCCACCAGGGGCAGAAGTGCGCCGTCCGCAGACAGGGGCGTGCCGGCTGCGGCTTCGGCGGCAAGGGATCCGGTCAAGATCAAGGGCACCATGCAGACGACGGTTGCCGCAGTGGCGGCCGCGATGCGCAGACTCTCCTCGTCGGCCAGATGCAGGTTACGTGAGAGGGCCTTTCTCCTGCCGATCGCCACCTGCGGCCGGTCACCTCTCCGCTTGATTCTGACAAGGCGTACGAGGATCCAGACCACGGCTCCCATCACGACGAGAATCAGCAAGCCTGGAAAGGAATGCTCGCCCTCTGGACGATTCTGGTCGATTTGCAGCAAGCGAGCGATACCGTCCCCCGCCATTTCGATGACTCTGTGACCAGCCACGAACAGGGCGACCATGGCAGGCAACGCCAAGCAACCCAACCAGGCGTTGCCGTCCTTGGCCGGACGAACCTCAGCCAGCGCCTTCTGGATCTCGGCATTGCCGGGCGCCAATCCTGCGGCGCGTTCCAGTGCCTCGACGCCTTCCTTGCGGGTGCCAATGCGTTGAGGCGGGTAAGCCAGCAGGGCCTCCCCAAGAGCCAGATAGGCGGTTGCCTCACCTGGGGCGAGTGCGACGGCTCGGCGTGCCGCGCGCTCGGCCTCGTGCTGCTGTCCTCGCAGTGGCTCCGCTGCCGCGGCGCGGGCCAAGGCCACATATCCCTGCCAGTCATGCGGCTTCAGCGTGGTCGCACGCAAGCCGTATGAGATGGCCTGAGTGGTGTCGCCCAGTTCGCGGAAGATCATGCTGGCGAGAGCCAGGCTGTCAGAGCCTGGGGACGAGGTCAGGTCCATGGCGCGCTCGATCAGTTCACGTGCGGTCCTGGCGTCGGCCTGGCGCGTGTGGATGAGGGCTTGGAGCAGGATGGGAAGTGGCTCTCCGGGACGTGCGGCGCCAAGGCGCCGCACGAAAGCGGCGGCTTCGGTGAACGATCCCCTGTCCCAGAGGTCGGTCATATGGCTTAGTTCGTCTGACACCGGACAAGATTATTCCTGCGCCCTCCACGCGCGTCCCGTGCCAGGTCGGATGGATCAGAACGCCGCAGTGTCGTTTAGTTCGCGTACGAACAGCACCATGTCGAGGTTCGCCTTTTCGCAGAACAGCTGATCCGAACGCTTCACATCGCCCAATACTCCGGTATAGGAGTCCCCTGCGTGGCGGGCGTATTCACGACGCAATATTTCCGGAATGATCGTCCAGTTCTTTCCGGACGTGTCGACATCCCAGTCGACAGAGGTCGGCAGACCTGAGACAGTGCGGTGAATCAACTCCCTGACCTGGTCACCCGGCGAGGAGTAGCGCCACACGATCAAGGGCGGTCGGTGGAGTCCGTCCCGCGGATCGAGGCCGATCGAGATGCGCCACCATTCCACCACCCCGAATCGCCTCAGCGCTGCGGTCACGTCTGCGGAACTGATCACGAGAATTCCCTGAGAATTCTGATAGGCCAGTCGTTATTCCGCCCAGATGAGGCGTTCAGAGTCCCCTGGAATCAATCTGGAGCGGAGGCCAGGGTCACTCCTTTCCTCCTGCTCTGCCGACCCTCTTGCCACCCGGGGGCGCGACGAACGCTTCGTCAGCCTGGTCAAGGCGGCCGTCGAGCGCGGCCGCTGGGGTCATTTGCAACGATGGTCCAAAGGATCTGCCGTCGTGAAACGATGCTCTTATGTATGGATCCCCTTACGATACGGGACACTTGATTCCGGCACCATATTTGGTGGCTGCCTGGTGCGCACTCGGAGTCCTGCCTACCGATCGGGTTCCCATGTGGGCCGCTCATTGGCTCGTTCAGGGCATGGATGGTGAGACGTTGCGCATTCTCGCGGGTTTTGACGGACGAGATCCACATGAGGTGCGCGACGTGCTGGCCGACGCTCTCGCTGACACGGGGACCGTGATGCCGTCCATATCCGACGCCGCGAAAAGCGTCCTCGCCGATATGGCGCGCTGTTACCTTTCGGGCGATCTCAGTGAACGCCGATTGGTCTCGATGATCGAGCAAGTCGTCATCATGACCGACTATTCCGAGGAGGTGCTTGCGCCTCCGCTCGGTGCGCTCTACGGGCTGGATGAGGAATGGGGAGCTGGATGGGGGCGCACTGAGGCCGAGCTGATCGCCACGGTTCGGGCCGCTTGCGCTGAGCAGATAGCCCGCGCCGAGTTCTGATCAGACGATCGCTCCACGATCCTTCACCCGACGGCCTCCCGGAGGCACGCGCCAGGACCTTGTTGTCCTTCGCCCAGCCGACGTTGGCCTCCATGACAGCCAGTTCGTCATGAACAGCGCCACCATGCCTGGGAGTCCTCATCGATCTGGCCGGCCACGTGGTTTCGCGTGATCCCCGTGGCATCAGCCAATGTGGTGGAGGGGGCGACTGATCCTCGATCACCGAACTGGACAGCCTGGCCCCCGCGATCTCAACCCATGGCCGATGCGGTTCCGACTTGGTGTCGGGTACGTAGCCGTCGCAGATCACGTGTGGGACGCCTGCCACTCCGCGTCAGCGGCCTCGCGCGGCTCGGCCGAGGCGGAGGGCCGAGGCGAGGAAGAACAGGCCGCCCAGAGTCGCGTAGCCGGCGAGGTTGAGCAGGGATGCGCCCTCCTGACCGGCTTGCAGGATGAACGAGGATCCGGCGACGACCGAGATGCCGCCGCTCAGGATCATGGGCCAGTGGCCGTCCAAGTGGCGGCGGATGACGCCGACGGCCAGCTGGGTGACACCCGACACGATGGCCCAGGCGCCCCACACGCGCAGCACCGCGGGGATGCCTGACGACGTGGCGACGGCCAGGCCCGCCGCGGTCAGCCAGCTGATGGCGATGTTGGCGTACAGGCTCAGGGTTGGGCCTTTGTCCTTCGAAGAGCGGGCGTCGACGACGGCGGCGACGCCGTCGAACAGGGGGTAGAGCACCAGCAGGGCGATGCTGATCGGGGTCAGGCTCGACGCGGTTGCGGCCAGCAGGCCGGCCCAGATGAGGGCGAAGGCGAAGCGGGTGAAGTACAGCCGTCGCAGGGAGATGGCGACGGTGGAGGAGATGACAGTGGTCATGGGAGATCCTTCGCGTATGAGGTAGAACGTTCGGTATCGCTGTAAGCCTGGCACCACGGCGTCTTGGACGTCAAGACCGAACGTTCTGTCTGCTAATCTCGCTGGGGTGAGGAACACTCGAGGTCAGGTGTCCGAAGCGCGGGCCCGGCTGCTCGGCACCGCCACTCGGCTCTTCTACATGGAGGGGCTGCACTCGGTGGGGATCGACCGGATCGTCGCCGAGGCCAAGGTGACCCGGGCGACGCTCTACCGGCACTTCACCGGCAAGGACGAACTCGTCGTCGCCTATCTGCGGGAGGCCGATCAGGCGATCCGCGATCGGGTCGACGAGGCCCTCGCCAGCGGGCGTCCGGCGGCCGAGATTCTGCGGCTCGTCGCCACGGCCATCGCCGAGGACATCGGGTCGCCCGGGTTTCGCGGGTGCGCGTTCCTCAACGCCGTGGCGGAGTATCCGGATCCCGAGCATCCCGTGCACCAGGCCGTTCTGGCACACCGCCAGTGGTTCCTGCACACCGTCACCGACCTGCTCGCGCAGAGCGGGAAGACACCGCCCGAGCTCGCGGGACGGCATTTCGTCATGCTGCGCGACGGTGCGATGGCGTCGGGTTGTCTGTCCGAGCCGGCTGCGGTCTGCGAGACGTTCCTTCAGGGGATCGAGGGCATTCTGACTGCCTGAGCGCCTGGCCCCTGCCGTCGTCGGGTTCCTGCGGGTACTCCATGACGGGTCGTTCCACGGGATCGGCGTATGAACGATCGCCGCCATTTGCGCGCGGGCCGCCGAGCAGCTGCGGACGGATTGACCTCGACGAGCTGAACGAGCGCATCGACCTCACCTACGCCGCTCGCACGCTGGGCGAACTGGAGCAGGGCGTGGCTGAGCTGCGACTGCACACGGTCAATGGGGGCTGCGCCAGGAAGGCCGGTGACGGCTGCCGGCGCGGATCAGCGCTCGGGTCGGGCGCGGCGTGGCCGGGTGCGCATCGACGTTTATGCCTATCTGTGCCAATCATCCAAAACGTGAGGCATTGCGAGATTCGCGTGTGACTACAGTTGTTACTCGCCAGTACCGACCAATCTCAAAGGATGTTCGGCATGGAATCTCGCACCAAACGGCGTACCGCCGGCTTAGCGACCGCGATGCTGATCGCCGCAGGTCTCAGCGTCGTCACGGCCGGGCCCGCGTCCGCCAGTGCCTGCACGCTTCCCCCATGCGGGCGGGTGGAGAACAAAACCACCACCTACATCGGGGTGCGCTGGAAGAACAACGACAGCGACCCGTGGTCGACCGCCAGCCTCGCCCCCGGCACCGGGATGGGGGGTTACACCTACAGCCCACGCAGGGACATCGACGGGTTCTACAGCGTCCAGGGCTGCCGCACCACTTATTCGGTCCGGGCGGGTTCGCAGTACTTCGCGTACGGCGGCTGGGTGAAGGTGAGCTCCAACGAGACCGCCAAGGTGCTGTCCGTCACCTGCTGAGCCGGCGTTCCGACCGGCACACGCGAGGAGCCGCCCCGGGCGGCTCCTCCTGGTTTCTCTCCTGGACGGGCAGAGTCCTCCGACGCCCTGGAGACCCATCGCGTCTGGAGCCGGCACCACCACGCCTCCTGATGTCGCGCGTGTTCCTACTTGCCACTCTGGCAAGAACCGTTGCGTCCTGGGACATCATCGAACGAGGGTGTGCCCATGACCGACACCGCCCCGCAGCGGCCGCGCAGTGCGATGCCCGCTCCCACGCCGACTGACACGGCGCACACCTACTGGGAGGGCTTCTACCAGGGCCTGCGGCCGCCGGCCGACTGGGTGCCGCGACCGAACCCCCTACTCGCCGACGAGGCACGTGATCTCGTGGCGGGCACGGCCCTGGATCTCGGCTGCGGGGCGGGCGGTGACGCCATCTGGCTCGCGGAGAACGGCTGGCGGGTGACCGCGGCCGACGTATCGGCGACCGTGCTGGCCAGAGCCGCCACCGCCGCAGCGCGGGCAGGGGTGGCCGACCGGATCGACTGGCAGGTACACGATCTGACCCGCTCGCTCCCGGTAGGCACCTTCGATCTGGTGACCGCCCAGTATCTGCACTCGCCCATCGCGGACGCGCCCGCGCGGGAAGCGGTCTTCGCCTCGGCTGCCGCCGCCGTCGCCCCTGGCGGCACGTTGCTGATCATCAGCCACGCCGGCTTCCCTTCCTGGATGTCCGAGCAGCCACCGAGTTACCTGGCCGAGCAACTGGTACCCAACTCGGTGATTCTCGGCTGGGTACGGAACGGAGGAGGTGACTGGGTGGTGGACGTCGACAAAGTGGTCACGCGGGAACGGCCTGGCCCGGCCGGCGAGGCGGGAACAGCGGACGATGCCGTGCTGAGGCTCCGCCGTCTTCGCTGATTCAGCACGCTGCGCGGCTACGTGATCGAGCACCTCGCCGTTGCAGTACCAAGGTCCACGCCTGGCCGTCAGTGCGGATATGCCCGGGGTGGGCGTATCCGGGTGATCTCGGCGCGGAAGCCCTCGATGATGGAACTGATCTGGCGCATCAGGAAGGTCTCTTCGAGGCGGTCCAGGTAGAGCGAGCGGCGGGCCAGGGCGTCGGCGTCGACGGCCCAGTAGAGGGCCATCAGGGGGTTGACGAACAACTCGCTGCCCCTGGTTCGGCTGGTGAACTGGACGTCGCCGAACGCGCCGGTCAGGGCCGCCGCGATCGAGCCGTTCACAATGCTCGGATGGTCGGGGGTGTCGGCTTGGGCGCGTGCGACGGCGTCCAGATAGAGCTCTGCTCCCCGGCTGGCTCTCGGAAGGGAGAAGGCGCCGAGATAGGCGCCTTCCCGGTCGAGTGCCGCCAGGTTCTCCAGCACCTGGACGTGGTTGACGCCGTGGTAGGCGTCCACGCCGAAACCCAGGCAGACGACGATCTTCTCCGGTACGTCGAGCCCGTGGACGGCGGCCAGGCTGGCCATGTCCTCCTCAGGGGTGCCCAGACCCGCCTCGTCTCCCCGGAGCAGGATGTCGGTGCCGCCGTCGACCAGCACGACGGCGTCGAGGTCCAGGCGTTCGACCAGCACCTGGTAGGCCGCGCGTAACGGGGTGACGCCGACCTTGGGGAAGGCGTAGACCGTGGAGGGCAGGCCGTGGGCCTCCAGGCAGCGGGCGAGTGACCGTTCGGGGAAGTAGGAGTCGCGGGCGGCCGTCCCGGGGACGATCGCCGCCACGTTCTCCTCCACCCAGACGTCGAGGTCGAGGCCGTGAAGGCGGCTGAACGACAGGTTGGCGAGGTGGACCTCCTTGCCCGCCGTCCACAGTTCCGCGGCGAGCGGGAGCCCGGCGAAGACGTCGAATCCGCCGCCGGCGCCGGCCACCAGGATGCGCCGGGCCTGCTTGAGCCGGGTGAAAAGAGGGGGTTCGGCCAACGAGAACACGTCCGGAACCTACCGGTGGAATGCCCGGCGGGACGGGGAGGTTTGTGGCTCGTATGACAACAGTTGCATTCATCGGCAGCGGGCACATCGGCGGCACGGTGGCCCGGCTGGCCGTCGCGGCCGGTTATGACGTCGTCCTGAGCAACTCGCGCGGCCCCGAGACGCTGCGGGAGCTCGTCGACGAGCTCGGGCCGAAGGCCCGCGCGGCGACCGCCGCCGAGGCGGGCGAGGCGGGCGACCTCGTGGTCGTCAGCGTTCCGCTGGGCGCCTACCGCCAGGTTCCGGTGGAGCCGCTCGCCGGGAAGACCGTGCTCGACACGAACAACTACTACCCCGACCGTGACGGGGTCTTCCCGGAGCTCGACGCCGCCACGACCACGTCGAGTGAGCTGCTGCAGGCGCATCTGCCGACGTCCAAGGTCGTCAAGGTGTTCAACAACATCTACTTCGTGCACCTGCGGGCCCTGCCGCGGCCCTCGGGCGCGGCCGACCGCAGCGCACTCGCCGTCGCGGGCGACGACGCCGACGCGAAGGCGGAGGCGGTCACGTTCCTCGACCGGATCGGCTACGACGCGGTCGACGCCGGGAAGCTCGCGGACGGGTGGCGCTACCAGCCGGGCACCCCTGCCTACGGCGGCCTCTACGCCGGGGACACCGAGAACTTCTGGGAGTCGCCCGGCGTGCCCAGCGATGCCGCGTCGGTCCAGGAGAAACTGGACGCCGCCCGGCGTTGACGGCCTTCATGACCTCGTGTTCGGGCGTGGCCTTCCGCTGCTGCTCCTGATCGTGGGGGGCAGACCGAGCCGGGGACGGCCGTGGCATCGCGGGGGCCGGAGCTGGGGTGGCCGTCTTCGATCGATGACAAGGAGTACGGCCCTCGACGCCTTCCTGAAGAGGATCTAGCCGGGCAGGACGGCCCTGATCGCCTGGGCCTCCCGATCGAGCAGGCTCCGCTCCCGGGTGGCCCAGGTGGCCTCGATCCGGAAGCCGTCGCCTTCGTACCGGGGGAAGACGTGCAGGTGGACGTGGAAGATCTCCTGGAAGGCGGCCGCGCCGTCGGCGAGGAAGACGTTCACGCCGTCGCAGCGCAACCCGGAGCGGCGCAGCGCGCGGGCCATGCGGTGGCCGATCCGCCAGATGTGCGCGCCGGTGTCCTCGTCGAGGTCGTCCAGGCCCACGGCGTGGACGCGCGGGATGACCAGGAGATGCCCGGGGGTGACGGGCGCGATGTCCATGATCGCCATGACCTGGTCGTCCGCGTAGGGCACACTCGCCTCGGCCTCGCCGCGGACGATCGCGCAGAACACGCAGTCGTCTACCGGCATGAGAGGAACTCCCGGGCGCCGCGCAACCTGGTCTTCAGGTGCCGCTGGGTCAGCTCGCAGTCGAGCCGCACGTCCCGCCGCCCCGCCAGCCCGACGTCGGCCCGTGCGCCGGACGGCAGCCGGGCCGGGTCGATGCCGTCTCTCCAGGCGATGAGCAGGCCGAGTTCGTAGCGGCTCAGCGCGTCGGTTCCAGCCAGGTGGTGGACGCCCGCGCGACCGGAGTCCGCGAGTTCCAGCAGGGCCGCCGCCAGGTCGGCGACGTGGACGGGGCAGCGCACGTCGTCGGTGAACAGGATCCCGGGCCGATCGCCCGAGGCCAGGGTGTGCACCAGGGCTTCGTGCGGCGAGCCGCCGTCGCCGATGATCAGGGAGGTCCGGGCGATCACGGCGCTCGGGTTGACCGTCTGGGCGGCGACCTCCGCCGCCGCCTTCGCCGCGCCATAAGGGCTGTCGGGGTCGGGGACGGCGTCCTCGGCATAGGTGACCGCGGCGCCGGAGAAGACGGCGTCGCTCGACACCAGAACCAATCGGATGCCGTCGGTCGCGACGGCGACGTTGGCGGCTCCCACGGCCGTGGTGGCCCAGTCGGACTGGACGTAGGCGGCGTTGACGACGACGTCGGGGGCGACGTCGGCGACCAGGCGGGCGACGTCGGCGCGGTCACGGACGTCCAGCGACCGCCAGTCGGCCTCAGGCGCCGCTCCTGGGCGGGTGAAGTAGGTGGCGGCCACGACATGGCCGTGGGCCGCGGCCTGCCGGACGAGTTCGGCGCCCAGGAAGCCGGTGCCGCCAACGACCAGGATCTTCATGGCAGCGACCGTAACAAATGGGTTGCATGACCGGCCGGGCGGCCGGAAGGGTCGTCGAAATGCATGCCAGCCAGCTGACCGTGTCGACCCGGATGGTCCGTGTGTTGGTCGACGAGCAGTTCCCCCAGTGGCGCGATCTCGCCGTCACGGGCGTCGTCTCCCACGGCACCGTCAACGCGATCTTCCGCATCGGCGACCGCTACACGGCGCGCTTTCCCCTCCAGCCGCCCGGCGGCGTCGAGTCGACGCGGCGCTGGCTGGAGGCCGAGGCCGAGGCGGCCCGTGAGCTGGCCGGGCGGACGCGGTTCCGCACGCCTGAGCCGGTCGCGCTGGGGGAACCGGGGGCGGGTTATCCGGTGCCGTGGTCGGTGCAGACCTGGTTGCCGGGGGTCGTCGCGACCGACGACCATCCTGGGGAGTCGGTCGGGTTCGCGCACGATCTGGCCGATCTTGTCACCGGCCTGCGCGCGATCGACACCCGTGGGCGGACGTTCTCCGGCGGCGGCCGGGGCGGTGACATCGACGTACACGACGAATGGGTGGAGACCTGCTTCCGGCAGAGCGAGGCGCTGCTGGACGTGCCGAGGCTGCGCAAACTGTGGGCGGACTTCCGCGTGCTGCCGCGCCGGTCGGCCGACGTGATGACGCACGGCGATCTGCTGCCGGGCAACGTGCTGGTGTCCGGTGGACGGCTGACCGGTGTGCTCGACGTCGGCGGGTTCGGGGCGGCCGATCCGGCGCTCGATCTGCTGAGCGCGTGGAACCTGCTGGAAAACGGGCCCCGTGAGGTGTTCCGCGAACTGCTCGGGGTCGACGACCTCGAATGGGAGCGGGGGAAGGCGTGGGCGTTCGTACAGGCGATCGGGTGTGTCTGGTACTACGTCAGGAGCAATCCGGTCATGGCGCAGCTGGGCCGGCGCTGCCTCGACCGGCTGCTGGACGACACGCGACCGTAGCGTCAGAACATCAGCAGGTCGTGGCGCAACTCCTCGACGACCTTCGGGGGCACGGCGAGCGCGTCGTAGCCGGGGAAGCCGCCCCAGGCGAACGAGATGCGCAGGTAGTCGACGAGGGTGACGCCAGGGCGGGTGCCCAGCAGCTGCGGATCGGCCGCGCTGCTCGGCAGCTCGACATCCTGCACGCCCCCGCTGACGTTGGCCTTGTGGATCTCGTCCGGAGCGAAGGAGAAGGTGTGCCCCTCCGTGTCGGCGTCGCCCAACATCTCCCAGTCCTCCCACAGGTGGCGTCCCGGTGGGAGCACCAACGGGTCGGGGTAGAAATCGGCGTGTTCCCGCGGGACGTCGTGATAGCCGACGTGCGGGAGAACGGCGCCGCCGTCGCCACAGAGGTTGACGCCGCCCACCACCTCCAGACAGGCCCGGAGAGCCAGGGGCAACGGGCCGATCACCTGCTCCGCCTTCCGGACGGCCGCCAGGTCGTCGGGGGTGGGCGGCTGCCTGACCCAGTCGGGGAAGGCGAAGGAGTAGCCGACGCCGGCGAGACGCTCGACGATGACGTCCGCGTTGACCGCCACCCGCCGCATGGTCTCGCGCGCCACGTCCTCGGCGTCTTCCATCGACGCGGCGGGAACACCTTCACGGAGTTCGGCCCAGACGGCGAACCATTCACCGGCCCTGTATCGCGCAGCCCATGACGTCACAGCCGGTGATCTTAGGGGGATTCAACTCGCTTTACAGGACGTGTGCCCATTTTTCACACTTGTGGCATGACCACGCCCTTCGAGGAACTGATCCCCAGGGCCCTCGTCTCGGACACCGACGACGAACGGTGGGAGATCGTCGCGGCACTGCACAGGCGCGGTGACGCCGGGATCTTCGAGGCGGCGGCACGACTGTGCGCCGGCGACCTCAGCGGAGAGCGCGAACTCGGCGCCGACGTTCTGGCGCAACTCGGTCACCGAGGCGACGCCAAGCCGTTCCTCGACCGCAGTCTGCCGATCCTGCGGGAAATGGCGCGGCGGGAATGCGACCCCATGGTGCTCCGTTCGGTGCTGTTCGCGCTGGGGCATCTCGGGGACGAGCGGGCCCTTCCCGAGGTGCTGGATTCGGCCGGCCATTTCCACAACGGTGTTCGCCACGCCGCCGCGTGGAGTCTGCCGAACGTGATGCGAGCCGACGACGCCGAGGCCGTCGCGGCGCTCGTCCGAATCAGCCGGGAAACGGACGACGACGAGAACCGGGACTGCGCGACGACCGGTCTCGCGGGGCTCGACGCGGACGACACGGCCATCCGCGAGGCGCTGTCGGCCCGGCTCGACGACACGGTTGTGGTCGTCGCCGCGGAGGCGGCGTACGGCCTGGCCAGACGGGCTGACCGGCGGGCGGAGCGGGTGGTTCGCCGGTATCTCGCCGCGCCTGACGACAACGACTACACGCGTTCGCTCATGGAGTGGACCGCCGAAGAACTGGGCGACGCTGAACTGCTGAGCCAGGTCCGAGCATCTAGGGTCTCCGTATGCGCGGAACCCCCCGCCTGCTGAGGATCGTCGGCGAATTCGCCTTATTGGTCTTCGTATTTCTGCTGTTCTCCCGCCTGCACGCCGCCGCCGGAGAAGGCGTCGCCGCCGAGGCCACCGCCAACGCGCTCGTTCTCCAGTCGTGGGAACGCGCTTTGGGGCTGGACATCGAGGTGGCCGCGAATCAGTGGCTCACCGCCCATCCGGCGTTCATCCAGCCGGCGATTCTCTACTACCGCCTCTATTACGTCGTCCTGGCGGCCGTTCTCGTCTGGCTCTTCCTCCGCCGTCCGGACGTCTACGTCAGAGTCCGCGGCACCATGATGCTGATGCTCGGGCTCGCTCTCGTGGTCTTCTTCACGATCCCGATGTCACCGCCGCGCTTCGCGCTCCCGGGAATCGTCGACATCGTCGGGTCAAGGGGCGCGAACCTCTATTCCGCGTTTCCCAGCCTCCATTTCGGCTGGTCGCTCTGGGCCGCCTACGCCGTCTGGGCCGCACGCCCACGCCTGGCGGTCCTGGCGTGGGCGTTTCCCGTCGGGATGGCGGTGGTGGTCGTCGTCACGGGCAACCACTACGTGCTCGACCTCGTGGCGAGTGTGGTGCTGCTCGCCGTCGCCGCCGGGGTCAGGAGATGGTCAGAGTCCCGTTGGCGTTCCGTGCGCACGTCACGACCGTCCGGGTAGCGGCGGTCAGCGCGCCCGAGAGGCACTGGCCGAGGACGTTGTGCCCGGCGGCGTTGGGGTGCCACGACTCCTGGCAGGTCTGGAAGTAGGTCACGCAGGCGTTGGCCGCACGCTGGATGCGGATCTTGTCCCAGCCGGACAGGCTCGTGACGTGGTTGCCGGTCGGGCCCTCCATCACCCTGACCGGCGTGGCGAGGGTGCCCGACGGGCTGCCGGGGTTCTCGCACAGGCGGGCGCCGTCGAAGGCGCGCTGCACGTCGAGCACGCGCAGGTTCGCGGCCGGGCGTTCGGCGGCCAGGGTCGTGTACGCGTTCTTGACCAGGTCGCCGAGGTTGGACGAGAAGACGTGCCCGGGGGCGAGGCTGGCGCGGTGGATGGGGCATCCGGCCGCATACCGTTCCGCGCCGAGGTCGCGGAACTTGTCGCGGGTGTCGGTGCGGCCGTCCTCGTCGCGGTACTCCGGGGCGACGTCCAGAGGCAGGGGGTTCGTGTACGTCTGGAGCACCACCTGGTGCACGCCGTCGGCGTCGACCTGGGCGAGGGTGTCGAGGATCCGGCGCAGGGCGGCGGTGGTCTCGTCGGTGGCCGTGCTGACCTCCGCCGGGCTGGCGAGGTCGGACACCGTGCACGGCTCCTGCGGCACGTCTCCCCCGAGGTAGGCCCAGAACTCCCACCAGCCGGTCCAGGCGTCGGCGATGAAGCGGTTGGCGCACAGGGTGGCCACGTCGCCGAAGGTGAACTGGGTGTTGTTGGAGCCGAGGCCGATGAGGACGACGTCGATGTCGTGCGTCTGCGCGACGGCGCGAAGCTGGTCGAGCTGCGACTTGACGGTGCGGCCGTTGGCGCGGGCGCTGGAGGCGTTGGCGACGTCGTGCGGCTGGCCGCCGGAGCAGGCCAGGTTGAACCGGTCCTGGATGCCGGGGAGATCGGCCTTGAACAGCGAGGCGTTGGCGGAGCGGTGGCAGAAGTAGGCGTTGTTGTTGGGCGCCGACCAGCCGGGGAAGCCCTGCGCGGTGCCGTTGGCGTCGACGACGGGCTGGTAGTCGCCGGCGCCTTCGCCGCTGACGAAGCTGTCGCCGAGCGCGACGGCCGCGGTCGGAAGCGCGGCCTGTGCCGCGCCGCTCTGGATGACGTGGAGTCCTGCCGCCGCTAAGAGGAGTGCGGTCGTGATCGCTGCCCGACGGAGTGTGCGCATGCGGAATTTCCTATCAAACTGGCAGGTAATGGAGGGTATTCCGATGACAACACGACTCACTCACCGCGTCAAGATCTTGTGAAGACCGCTTCACCCACAAGACCGCGTTCCGGCCCGATCGTCAAGGGGTGCTGTACCGTGCCGTGATGGACGCCATCGCCTTGCTCGACTGGCTATTGGAGTGTGACGTCGACGCACTCCTCCGAGTGGACGCCGGCCGGGGCGGCGTCCGGCCGTGGACCTTTCACGCGACCAATGGCGAGTGGTCAGTGCGCGTGGACGCTTTCTCGGCCGACGAATGCATGGAGAAGGCCCTCAAGGCTCTTGCGGACCACGGCCTGGTCCCACCCGAATGACGTCCATGAGAACGCGGCGCGTCGCCTGGACCGAGCTTCCCGCCGCCGTCATCGACGAAGTCGAGACCCGGCTGGGGGCAGCCGTCGTCGGGTTCGAGGAGCGGCAGGGTGGTTTCTCGTTCGGTGTTCTCGGGGTCGCCTTCCTGGCCGATGGTGACCAGGTCTTCGTGAAGGCGGTTCGGGACGACGCCGGGAACGTCCAGGACTATCGGACCGAGGCCGTGGTGGCCGCCGCGCTCCCCCGGGCCGTTCCGACGCCGCGGTTGCGCTTCGCGTTCGAGGTGGCCGGGTGGTTCCTGCTCTGTTTCGACGTCGCGCCGGGAGCGCTGCCGCACGAGCCGTGGCGGGCGGACGAACTGGCCGCCGCGCTCGACATGCTCGCGGTCTGCGCGCGGGAGCTCACGCCTTCACCCGTCGGCGGTCTGCCGACGCTGGGCGAGCGGATGACCGGACGGTGTGAGACCTGGCGGGGGCTCGAACGCGACGGCCGGTGGGGGCCGGTCGCCGTCGAGGACGTCGGGGAATGGGAGCGGCGGCACCTGGCGCGGCTGGCCTTCGTCGAGGCGGTCTGGAGCGACATCGTCGTCGGTGACTCGCTGGTGCACTTCGACCCGCGTTTCGACAACATCGTCATAGATCCGGCGACCGGCACGGCGCGGATCGTCGACTGGGGGCGCTCCTGCGTCGGGCCCGCCTGGACCGACCTGGTTCTCCTGCTGCTGCAATCAGACCTCGGCGGCCAGGACCCGGAGTCGCTGTTCGGTTCCGTCGCGGAACATGACCACGTTGACGCCTTCCTCGTCGCGCTCGCCAGTTATTGGACCCACACCGCCGCGCTCCCCGGCCTGGCGCATGCCCCGCATCTGCGGGAGCGGCGCGAACACGGACGTCGCGCGACAATCAGCTGGCTCCGAAGCCGCTGGTGATCGCTGCCGGCGGCCGACCGTCACTCCGAGCCAGCTGCGTTCCTCCTGGCCTGGCCGACCGCCTGGGCATCCGCCCCGACGACCCCTACCCGCGCGCCTTCGACGTGCTCGCCCGCGCCGCCGTCTACGGCGACGACCAGGCCCGCGCCCTCATCGCCGAGTCGGCGTCCCTGCTCGCCGACGGCGCGCTGACCCTGGCCAACCTGTGGGACCTCGACACGCTGGTGCTGGCCGGGCCGGGCTTCGCCGTCGCCGGTTCGTTGTACGTGAGCGAGATCCGCCGCCGGCTCGGCGAGAGCGCGTTCTCCCGGCAGGTCCATCCCGTGCAGGTCGACCTGTCGAGCAACCCCCGCGACGCGGCGGCCATCGGCGGCGCGGCGCTGGTGCTACAGGGCTCCGTCGCCCCCGGGCACGGACCGCAGGTGGCGGCGCACCGGAGCTAGACCTTGCTGACCAGGTGCTTGTAGTAGTGGCTGGTGGCCTTGACCACCTTCGGCTCGGCCGGTTCCGAGGGCCAGATCTGCAGGTAGTGGTCGCCTTCCAGGCAGCTCTCCCAGTCGGCGCCGCGGACGTGGTAGCGCAACCGGTAGTTGCCGGGACCGGCCGGCAACGGCGGGAGGGCGGGCGCCTTCTCCTCGTCCCAGTCGAAGGAGAACCCCGCCATCACCAGCTTCCCCGACGGGGAGTAGTAGTCGATCTCGGTGATGTCCTCGTAGTCGTCGAGGCCGGCGCCGGGGTCGCGGTCGGCGACGGTCACGGTGAACGGGATGTCGTCTCCCCACTGGGTGTTGATCACCAGGTCGACGACGCCTTCCCGGATCTCGATGTCGCCGAACCGGCGGGCCGGGTTGGGGCTCTGTCCGCCGTCCTGTTCGAGCAGGTGGACCATGCTGCAGTCTTCGACGTAGAGCTCCAGCTGGACGGTCCGGATTCCTTCTTCGATCATGGTCGCGCAGCCTAGAAGCCGCCACCGACAAACCCCGCTGCCTCCTGGAGGTTGGAATGAAGGACCTGTTCGGAGCAGCGCGGCGGAGAATCCGGGTGACCTCGCCCGTCACGGTCGCGGCGCTGCTGGCCGTCACGCTGGCCCTGGGAGTCGGCTGGATGCGCGAGCACGCCGACGCCGCGTCCCAGCGGCATGAGGCACTGGCCTATCGGCTCGCGTTCCACGCGGCGGAGTTGGTCGACACCGACCGTGCCGCCGCCAGGATGCTGGCCATCGCGGCCTTCGAGATCCACCCCGCAGAGGAGATCCGGGCGCAGCTGATCGACACGTTGGTGTGGGGGGAGAACGTGCGTCTGCGCACGGCTTCTGCCTGGCAGACGGCCCTGAGCGCCGACGGCCGGGCCGCCCTGATCGGTGACGGTGCAGCAGCGGGAGTCTGGGACCTCACCAGCCGGCTTGATCCGAAGACCGGAGAGGTGACCGAAGCGTTCGCCACGTTGAAGGGTGGCCGGAACGGTCAGACAGCGGTGGAACTGACGCCTGATGGGCGGGCCGCGATCAGCGGCGGCGACGAGGGCGCGACCATATGGGACCTCGGCGATCCGGCCAAGCCCATCGGGAGTGCGACCTTGCCGAGCCAGGACGGTGCTTCCGTCGAAGCGGTGGCGTTGTCGGCCGACGGGCGGCGGGCGGTGATCGCCGACTTCCACGGCGAGCTGGCTGTGTGGGACCTGTCCGACGGCGCTCGTCCGAAGCGGAGGTCGACGACGAGGGCACACAACTCCTACGCCGTCGACCTGGACCTCAGCTCGGACGGCCGGGTGGCCGTCACCTCGGCCGACGACGGCACGGTGCGGAGCTGGTACCTCACCGACCCGGCGAATCCGGTCAAGACAGCCGATCTCTCCGACCCCACGAATACGCCGACCGCCGTGGCGGTGAGTGCTGACGGACGGACGGTTCTGGTGGGGGCGGCCGCCCAGCTCGAGGTGTGGCGATTGGAGGGCTCGTCGCCGCCGAGGCGCGTCACCCGGTTCGAAGGGCCGTTGGCCGGAATCAGCAGCGTGTCCCTGAGCTCGGACGGCGGGACGGCCCTGGTGACCGGCGAAAGCAGTTCCGGCCTTCTCTGGAATCTGTCGAACCCCTCCGCCCCGGTCCTGCTGGCCAGATTGAAGGGAGACGACCACGACATCGACTCATCCGCCCTCAGTGCCGACGGCGGCGTCGCGCTGACCGCCGGTGCGGGCGGAAGCACGATGTGGGATCTCCGCAGCCTGGCTGAGATCGTCGCCGACCCCGAAGCGGTGGCCTGCGACGGCAGACTCGGCGCGGAGATCAGCAGGGCCGACTGGATCCGCTTCACGGGACAGGCCGACTGGTCGGACTACGGTCGAGCAGACTGGGACGGCCTTCCCGTCTGCCGCATCAGGAACACCTGATCAGGCCTTCTGGTGCAGCGACAACCACGACAACCCGTCGCTCGGCCCGTCGGGACGCCACGCGATCGGCATCTGCACCAGCACCGACAACCCCCGTCCCTGGGACGGCTCGATCTCGACCGTGCCGCCGTGCAGCACCACCTGCTGGTGGATCAACGTCAACCCGAGGCCCGTGCCCGGGCTGCCCGCGCGGCGGCTGAACCGGTTGAAGGCCTCCTGGTGCAGTTCACGCGGCATGCCGGGGCCGTCGTCGGCGACGCGCAGCAGCGCCACCGTGCCCTCGACCCGCACGGACAGCTCGACCCGGACCGTCCCGTGCGGGCCGACGCCGTGCACGGCCGCGTTCTCCAGGAGGTTGTCGACGATCATGCGCAGGCCCTCGGGCCAGCCTCTGACCATGGCCGCGTCGGGGAGGTGGGCGACGAAGCGGGCGTGGCGGTGCCTGCGGGTCGCCTCCTGTACGGCCACCTCGCACACCCCCGCCAGGTCGACGTCCTTCAGCGAGTCGGGTTCCATCAGCTCACCCCTGGCCAGCTGGCGGAGCATCGTGATGAGGCGTTCGAGGCGGGCCTGTTCCATGGCCAGGTCGCGGATGACCTCGACGCGGTCCTCCGGCGGCAGGGTCGGGTAGCCGAGCAGGGCGATGTTGCCGCCCATGCTCGTCAGCGGAGTGCGCAGTTCGTGGGCCGCGGTGGCGGCGAAGGCGCGGGCGGTCTCCAGGGCCTCGGCGGTGCGGTGGACGGCCTCGTCGCGGCGGTCGAGCAGGCCGTTGACCAGGCCGGCGAGCTCGTCGATCTCCCGGGCCCGGGTCTTGCGGGTCAGCCGGCCGTTGCCCGCTTTCACGTCCTTGGTCAGGCGGGTCAGCGGGCGGAGCGTGAACCGGCCGAGGGTGAGGCCGGCGGCGGCCCCGGCGACCAGTGCGATCAGGGTGGTGATCAGGAGCCGGTCGTACAGAGCGGAGATCCGGGAGTCGAGCGGGCCCTGCTTCTCGAAGATCCACAGGCGGCCCCGGCGGCCCAGGTCGGTGCTGACGTAACGCCAGGTCCCGGCGGTCGCGGGGGCGGTCGCCGGGGCCGGCAACTCCGGCGGGACCGCGCCGATGACCAGGGGCTGGCCGCGGACCGGATCGACGTACACACCCTCGGCCGGGTCGCCCTCCGCCGGGCGGACGCGGACCGGGCGCTGGGTGTGGTTGAGGGCCACGGGGGTGAACGCCTGGAGGCGCTGCATCAGCCGTTCGTCGCGGGCGGTGTGCAGGTCGTCGGCCGACAACCGGACGAAGAGCAGCCCGGACAGCCCGACCAGCAGCGGCACCAGCACGGCCACGCCCAGCGCGAACCGGGTCGACAACCTCACGACCGGACCCGCAGCACGTAGCCGACGCCGCGGACCGTCTCCAGGATCCTCGGCTCGCCCTCGGCCTCGAGTTTCCTGCGCAGGTAGCCGATGAACGTCTCGACCGCGTTGGCGGTGACCGCGAAGTCGTACCCCCAGACGCGTTCGAGCAGGACCTCCCGCGACAACACGATGCCGTGGTTCCTGGCCAGCACCTCCAGCAGGTCGAACTCCCGCCGGGTGAGCGCCAGCGGCCGGCCGTTGAACACGGCGTCGCGGCCGTCGGTGTCCAGCACCAGGCCGCCGGCCCGCACACCCGACCCGACCGGCGCCGCAGCGCCAGCACGGCGCAGCAGCGCCCGCAGCCGCAGCGCCAGCTCGGTGAGGTCGAACGGTTTGACCATGTAGTCGTCGGCCCCGGCGGTGAGACCGGCGACGCGGTCGGCGACCTCGTCGAGGGCCGACAACATGAGGATCGGCACCTCCGAGCCCCGGTGGCGCAGTTCGGCGCACACCTCGATGCCGGTCACGCCGGGCATCGAGACGTCCAGGACGATCGCATCGACCTGGTCGGCTATCTCCAGCGCGGCCTGGCCGCCGCCGGCCGCCTCCACGGTGAAGCCTTCCAGGGTGAGCCCTCGCCGCAGCACCCGCAGGATCGCCGGGTCGTCGTCCACGGCGAGAATCCGGTGTGCGCCCATCTGCTTTACCTCCTCCGGCCATATGCGGCCGGACCTGGCAGTTTAGGCCTTACGGTGCACGGTGAAGGGAATGGAGGCCGGGTGGGCCTTGGTCTTGCCCAGGTAGACCTTGCCGGCCGGCAGCGGCTTCGAGTTGATGGTCAGCGCCGAGACGGTGAGGCTGTCGGCGCACGAGGTGCGGAACGAGAAGCCGTCGACCCAGCCGTGGTTGACGACCTTGAAGGTGATGGTCAGCTTGTCCTCGGACAGCACGACCGAGTCCTGCTTCTCCTCGAGCTTGACCCACTTGAAGTCGCGGATCGGGGTGTTCGAGGTGATCGTGCCGGTGTAGACCGTGGCCTTGCGCGGCTTCTTCTGGGTGATGCGCAGGTGGAAGCCGGCCCTGTCGTGCCAGAAGTAGTCACCGGCCCGGGCCCCCGGGGTGAGACCCTTGGGCTTGCCCTGCACCTGGCCGATCCACGGCGCCTTCTCGCACGGGGTGCCGGTGGTCGCCGAGGCGGGGGCCACGCCGACCAGGGTGGCGCCGGCCAGAGCCGCGCCGAGCAGAGCGGGGACGAAGGTACTACGCCGCATGGGAGGGATTCCCTTTCGTGTGAGCGGTTGTGGCGCTCGGGACGATAGGGACCCTTCTTGGCAAGAACCTGAGATTTCAGGCGACCTTGGCCTTGGGGGCCGTCCAGGTGTTGCAGTACTTGGGGTCACGCGACTTGAAGCCGCGGTTCATCCAGTACGCGATGCTCGCCGGCTTCCCGTAGAAGCGGTCTTGCACCACCTTGCCCCGCTGCTTCACGATGAACTTCCAGTCGCCCACATTCCGCGGCATGGACTTGTAGACGCTACCGGTGAAGGCGCCGGAAAGGCAGAGACTCTGTAGGAGAGAACGCCGGAAGTCCGTGTAGGGCTCGTCCGATTCCTCCTCAAGCCTGGCCTCCTCGATGCCCGCCAGATATTGCACGTGCTCGCCGTAGAACCCGGCGAGCATGGTGAAGATGTACAGGTCGTCTGGGTCGATGTTGAGCAGGGTCCGGTCGAGGACGACCATGATCTCTCTGTTGGCATAGCAGTACCAGGCGTACTCGTAGTCCGCCCAGTCCAGGCCGCAGTACTTCTTCGGGTCCTTGGTGAGCAGCTTGAGCTTGGGCTTCTTGTACGGGATGCCGGCCTCGGCGAGGTACTTGGACCAGACCCGGTCGAGGCAGCCCATCACGAAGGTCACGTACTTCCGCGCGGTCGGCACGTGGTTGCGCCGGTCGATCGGCTTCTCGGCGCAGGAGGAGCGGGGAATCGGTCCCGCGTCGTAGAGGGCGTTGTCGATGAGCCTGTGGTCCCTGGACGGATCGGCGTGGGCCGGGGTCGCCGTCACCAGGGATAAGAGCAAGGCGGAGAGCAGGATTCGTCGCATAGGCCCACGATCGTGGCGGTCGCCGCACGATCATGCAAGGCGGAGCTACGCGACCCGCCAGTTCTCCGCCCGCCACGTGTTGCAGTCCTGCAGGTCCCGGGAGGCGAAACCCTGGTTCAGCCAGTACGTGATGTTCTCCGCTCCCCCCATGTGGCGCTCCTTGGCCCTCTTGCGCACGACGGCGGCCCAGTCGGCCCGGTCACGCGGCATCGACCCGTAGACGCTGCTGGTGAAGGCGGCGCCGAGACACTCCGCCTGCAGCAGCACACGGCGGATGATGTCGTCCACGTCCTCCTCGTAACCGAGGTCGGCCGGCTCGGGGAGAGCCCGCACCCACGCCTTCTCGATCCCGGCGAGCCGCTGCACGTGCTGGCCGTAGAGGGCGGCGGTGAGAGTGAAGAGGGACAGGTCGTCGGGGTCGCGGAGGAGCCGCCGGTCGAGGACGACGGTGATCGTCCGGTAGTCCCCGCAGTAGCTGGACGTCCAGCGCTTGTCCCATTTGAGGTCGCAGTGCCACACGGGGTTCTTGGCGAGCAGCTGGAGCTTGGGCTTCCTGAACGGCAACTTCGCCTTGGCGAACTGTTTCGACCAGACCCGGTCGAGACAGGCGGCGACGAAGGTCACGTAGGCCTTGGCGGTCGGGTAGTGGTTGCGCCGTTTGACCGGCTTCTCCGCGCAGGAGGAACGCGGGATCGGCCCTGTCGAATAGAGGGCGTTCTCGGCCAGCAGGGGGTCGGACTGAGGGTGGGCGCCCGCGGGTGACGCGAGCCCTGCGAGGGCGAGGGCGAGGGCGGACACCAGACCGGGGATGAGGGCTCGTCGCACAAATCCCCGATCGTGGTGGTTCGCCGAAGATCGCGCAAGGGCCCGCGGCGAGGTCCGTCGTGGTCAGGCAACCTGCGCGTTGGAGGCCGTCCAGGTGTTGCAGTACTTGGGGTTGCGCGAGTTGAAGCCGCGGTTCATCCAGTACGTGATGTTCTTGGCGCTTCCCACCATCCGGTGGGCGAATTCGGTGTGCGCCTTGACGATGTGGGTCCACTCGGACGTCTTACGCGGCAGCGACTTGAAGACGCTCGCGGTGAAGACGCCCGAGAGGCAGTACGCCTGCAGGTAGACCCGGCGGTGGGTTTCCTCATAACCGGGTTCGCCCTCGTCGGGAAGGATCTTGAACATGGCCGTCTCGATGCCCGTCAGGTACTGCACGTGCTCGGCGTACCGGTTCGAGAGTGCGGTGAAGATCCACAGATCGTCGGGGTCGAGGTTGAGGATGGTCCGGTCGAGGACCGCCATGATCTCCCGGTTGTCCTCGCAGTAGTCGATGCCGTCCCACCGGTCCCACTTCGACCCGCAGTAGCTCTTGGGGTCCTTCGCGAGCAGCTTGAGCTTGGGCTTCCTGAACTTCACGCCCGCCTTGGCGAGCTGCTTGGTCCAGACGCGGTCGAGGCAGGCCGTCACGGTGGCGAAGTAGGCCCTGGCGGTGGCCGGGTCGTTGCGCTTCTTGATCGGCTTCTCGGCGCAGGTGGAACGGGGGATCGTGCCACTCGCGTAGAGGGCGTTGTCGATGAGCTTGGGGTCGTCGGCGGGGTCTGCGTGTGCGGGTGTCGCGAGTCCTGCGAGGGCGACGATTAAGACCAGGCCGGGGATGAGGGTTCGTCTCACAAGCCCCACATCGTGCCGATGTTGCTGTAAACCGGCAAGTCAGAATAAAGGGCCCGCGTCGCCACGGGCCCTCTCATCATGGGCTGGTGCAGGCCAGAGTGGGTGTCACGGCCGCGCCGCCGCCGTTGAAGCCGAACGTGGTGCTCGCGTTGGCGCCGAGGTTGCCGTTGTAGGTCTCGTTGCGGACGGTCACGTTCTGACCGGCGCCCGAGCGCAGGCCGCCCCAGATCTGGGTGATGGTCTGCGAGCCGGGCCAGGTCCAGGTCACGCTCCAGCCCTGGATGGCTGCGGCGCCGGCCCGTACCGTCACCTCACCCTGGAAGCCCTGCGGCCACGCGTTGACCTGGCGGTACGTCGCCGAGCACGCTCCACCCGGGTTCGGGGAGGGGGTCGGGGTGGGAGTCGGTGTCGGGGTCGGCGTGGGGGTCGGGTTCGGGCCGTCGGTCAGGGTGGGGGTGGTCCAGTCGCGCCACTCCGCCAGCTTGCCCGACGCCCGCGACGAGACGCGGATCGCGCCCGCGTCGTCGCCGGTCTTCAGCAGGTGCTTGCGCAGGTTCTTGTTGAGCTGGTCGCGCCACTCCGCGCGGTTGGCGCAGTGGGTGCCGTCGGCGACGTCCAACCAGTAGGAGATGTCGTCGCCCGCGCCGAGCGCCTTGTAGACCTCGGCTCCGGCCAGGGCCGCGACGCCGGCCGAGCGCGGGCCGAGGTTGGCGATGTGCGGGTTGTCCATGACGTACAGGCCGCGTGGAGCGATCATGGCGACCACGCTGTGCGTGTCGACGGGGAGCCGGGCCGGGCTGCCGGTGAACGAGCCGAACGCGTCGCCGAACCAGGGCTGCTCGCCGTAGGCGCTGCTCAGGCTCTGCGCCCCTTCTCCTGGGACCCCTCTCAGGATCGGCACGCCGGCCGTGCCCGACTCGATCGGCATGGTCAGCGAGATGCGCTGGTCGAACGCGCCCGCGACGAAGGCGCCCTTGCCGAAGCGGGAACACCCGGTCACGCCGGTGGCGTCGGCCTTGAGGATCGAGCTCCCGGACGACTCGATGACGTCGATGATGCGGGAGACGCCCCAGCCCCAGGCGACCAGGAGCCCGGTCTGGCTCTGCGCGCCGTAGATGCTGTAGAAAGCGCCCTGCTTGTTGTTTCGCGGAGTGCCCTCGCGGCCGACCGTGTAGGGGTCGTACCTGATGACGGCGACCCCGGCGGCCTTGATGGCGTTGACGTCGGCGCCGAATCCCCCGTACACGACGACCACGGGGAACGGCCCGGTCCCCGTGGGCACCTCGACCGGGGCGGAGAAGCTGGAGCTGCGGCCCTGGTGGGAGACGTTGACGGTGATGCTGGTCCGCGAGACAGCACCGGGCGAAAGTAGCTGAAATCACGGATTCCAGACGGGCTTCGGTTCGAAAAGTTTCGGCTTCGTTAAGATCGTCTGGTGTATTGGGACCCCCTGCCCGAGGCTCTCGAACGCATCGCGGGCAACATATGTCTGTCAGACCGTTTCCGCGGCACATGGGAGCGGCGGAACCCGCTGAACGTGCCCGGCCCCTTCTACGGCGCGGACACCGACACGTGCGGCGCCGGACCGCTCGTCGCGCCCCGGCATGTGTTGTGCGACGCCAGAGGACAGGAGTTCGTCTACCGGCAGGCGGGGGACCGCGACGGGCTCACCGAGATCCTGGACGCCGCCGAGGAAGAACCGTTCGGCGACTACGCCCACGACGGAGACGATCATTGGACACCCGAGTCGGTGCGCGAGTGGTGGGCCGGACGCGGGCAGGTTCGCGCGTTCGCCGAGAGGCTGGCCAAGGAGTACGCGGAGAACGACCAAGATTGGGACCGCGACCGTGTGCCGGCATTACGAGATTTCGCCGCGTCGATCGACAACGGGGAGCTGGAGGGATATCTCCGGAACTACCTGTTCTGGCTGACCGAACGGCGATCACCCCAAGAAGGCGAAGCACTGCCCGACCTGTCTCAGCCCTGACGGAACTTCCACGCCGCCTTCAACGGTCAGCTCGGGTGATCTCCGAATACTGCATGATCTGGAATTCGCTGAGATCCGGCTCCGAAGACCCCGCCACCAGAAGACCGCCCGTCGCGACGGCCACCCCGATCGCGACGAGGGCGATGACAAGACGAGGAGAAGTGATCGATCGCCGCATGAAGGGCAGGTTATAGGGCCCGCCTCCTCATCGTTCGCGGCGCAGATCGGGACCCCGCCGGAGACATGCTTCTATCGGCCGAGGAGGATCATCCCGAGCAGCGCCTCATGCGTCTCCCGATCCGCCGCCACCAGCAGGCCCTCCCCCGTCTCGAACGGTCCCCCCTTCAGGTCGGTCACCACGCACCCGGCCGTCCGGCACACCGCCAGTGCCGCCGCGAAGTGCACGCTGTCGCGCTTGTCGCCGTCGCTCAGGTAGGCCGCCCGGCGGCCCGCCGCCACCCAGAAACACGCCAGCGACGTCGACATCACCCGGGGGCTGAACCTCTCGGCGAAGCCGGGCGCCGCGATCACCGACAGCAGGTCGCCGTAGGGCGGGTCGAGGTTGAAGTCGACCAGCTTGGAGTCGGGGGACGGGGTCAAGGGCTGGTCGTCCACCTGGGCGCGGACACCGTCGGTCCAGAAGACCTCGCCGCTGATCGGGTCGGCCGCCGCCGCGGCCACGTCCCGGCCGGCGACCCGGAGGGCCACGTTCACGGCGATCAAGGGGGTCTGGGCGGCGAAGTTCAGGGTGCCGCACAGGGGGTCGACCATCCACGTCCGGTCGGAGGCCCCGCTCAGGCCGGTCTCCTCGCCCAGGAAGGCGTCGTCGGGGCGGTGTTCCCTGATCACGTCCAGGATGGCCTGTTCGGCTTCCAGGTCGGCCTGGGTGGCGAAGTCGACCGACGTCTTGTCGTATCGGGGCAGCGGCTTGCCGTAGAGGGAGCGGACCACGGCGGCGCCCGCCTCGGCGGCGGTGACGGCCAGTTCCGCATCAGAAAGACTCATATGTCCATCCTGACCCGGAAATAGGGCAGGCGTACTGTGAAGTTCATGGCCGACTATCGAGACGTGTACCGGCACAGCCTGGCCGATCCGGAGACGTTCTGGCTGGAGGCCGCCCGCGCGGTCGACTGGGTCGTGCCGCCCTCCCGGGCGCTCGACGACTCGGCCGCCCCGCTCTACCGGTGGTTTCCCGACGGGGAGCTGAACACGGCCTACAACTGCCTCGACCGGCACGTCTCCGGCGGGCGGGGCGGGCAGACCGCGCTCATCTGGGACAGCGCGATGACCGGGGAGGTCAGGCGGTTCACCTACGAGCAGCTCACCGACCAGGTCGCCCGGTTCGCGGGTGGCCTGCGGTCGCTCGGGGTGGGGGTGGGCGACCGGGTCGTGATCTACATGCCGATGGTGCCCGAGGCCGTGATCGCGATGCTGGCCTGCGCGCGGATCGGGGCGGTGCACTCGGTGGTGTTCGGCGGGTTCGCGCCGCGGGAGCTGGCCGCCCGCATCGACGACGCCGCCCCCAAGGCCATCGTGGCCGCCTCGTGTGGTCTTGAGCCGAACCGTACCGTCGAATATCGCCCGATCATCGACCAGGCCCTCGAACTGTCCCGGCACCGGCCCGACGTCATCGTCATGCTCCAGCGCGACCAGGGGGTCGCCCGCATGGACGAGCGCGACGTCGACTGGTTCGAGCTGATCTCGACCGCGTCACCGGCCGATCCGGTGCCGATGAAGGCGACCGACCCGCTCTACATCCTCTACACGTCGGGCACGACCGGCCGGCCGAAGGGCATCGTCCGGGACACCGGCGGCCACGCGGTCGCGCTGGCCTGGTCGATGCTGAACGTCTACGACGTCGCGCCGGGCGAGGTCTGGTGGACCGCCTCCGACGTGGGCTGGGTGGTCGGGCACAGCTACATCGTGTACGCCCCCCTCCTCATCGGCGCCACAACCGTCCTGTACGAGGGCAAGCCCGTCGGCACCCCCGACGCCGGGGCGTTCTGGCGGGTCGTCGCCGAACACGGCGTGGTCACCCTGTTCACCGCGCCCACCGCGCTGCGGGCGATCAAACGCGTCGATCCCGACGGCACGCTGATCGGCGACCTGAAGACCTTCCGCGCCCTCTACCTGGCCGGGGAACGCCTCGACCCCGACACCTACCAGTGGGCCGGCGAGCGCCTGGGCGTGCCGGTCGTCGACCACTGGTGGCAGACCGAGACGGGCTGGCCGATCGCGGCCAACCCCCGCGGCCTGGAGTCCCTGCCGACCAAACCGGGCTCGGCGACGGTGCCGCTGCCCGGCTGGGACGTCCGCATCCAGGACGACGGCGCGATCACCCTCAAACTCCCCCTGCCACCGGGATCGCTGCCGACGTTGTGGCACGACGACGAGCGCTACATCCGCGAATACCTGACCCGCTACCCGGGCCACTACCTGACGGGCGACGGCGGTTTCCTCGACGACGACGGCTATCTGTACGTCATGGGCCGCACCGACGACGTGATCAACGTCGCCGGCCACCGGTTGTCGACCGGCACCATGGAGACCGTGCTCGCCGCCCACCCGGCTGTGGCCGAATGCGCCGTCATCGGCGTGGCCGACCAGCTCAAGGGCCAGGTCCCGCTGGGGCTGGTGGTGCTCAAGGCGGGCGCCGACATCCCGCCGGCCCGGCTCGTCGACGACCTGGTCCACGCGGTCCGCCGCGAGATCGGCCCGGTGGCGGCCTTCCGCGACGTGGCGATCGTGCCGGCTCTGCCGAAGACCCGGTCGGGCAAGATCCTCCGCCGCTCGATGCGCGCCCTCGCGGACGGCCGCGAGGAACCGGTGCCGTCGACGATCGAGGATCCGTCGGTGCTGGAGAACCTGCGCGCGGTGCTGCGGCCGGATGTTTCCTAGGGGAGCGTCTCCGGCAACAGGTCGAATGCGGGAATGTGACAGGGCCGCACCAGCCCGAAATCCCGCCGATCCAAGGTGGCTATCTGCCTGACACCCAACCGTTCCGCGATGGCCATTACCGAGACATCCACCGTGTCGAGGTCAGCGCTTTTGTATTGACGGATCAGGTCGGCCATCCGTCGCAGATCAACCGGAAAGAGCTCCACCAATTCGAAGCTCTGCTCGACCGACTCCAAGAAGCTGGCGTGCACCTCTGGACCCAGTCTGCCGTTGAGGATCCACCCTGCTTCCGCCAGCACCGTCGTGGGAACCAGCACGCGCCCGACCAGGTTCCGCAGCAGACGGGCACAGGAGGCGTGGTGTTTGTCCTTGCGATTGGCTCCGGCGACCAACGGGCCGGTATCCAGTAGCGTTATAGTCACATTGAGCGATTGAACCGCTCCGCGAGGATCTCTTCCACCCGTTCCGAAAGATCCTCATCGCCCTCGCCGATGCCGATGAACGACACCTCTCTCTGCGGGCTGTCGGCGACCGGACCCGCGGTCGCAGATTCGGCAAGCTCATCCCGCACCAGCCGCAGCACGCGGCTGGCCTGGCCAGGCGAGAGCCTGTCGACCAGGTGGTGCAGCTCTTCGTAGGCAGGATCGGCACTCATGCCGTCAGTGTAACTCCGCTCAATTTCCCAGCTGGGAGGGTTTCTCAGGCTCGGAACCCGTTTTCAGGCGGTAGAGGCCGTAGGCCGCGACGGAGGACGCGTCGGTGACCTCGCCGCGCAGGATCATCTGCTCGAATTCCGCGCGTGACACCCACGTCTGCCGCATGTCCTGCTCGGTCGGCTCACGCGCGGTCTCGCCGGCGGTGAGGCCCGTCGCGACGAAGACGTGCATCGACTGGTCGCTCAGGCCGTGGGAGTTGTCGAGCCGCCCCAGGAACCGCATGTCATCGGCCCGGAGCCCGGTCTCCTCCGCGAGTTCGGTCCGGGCCTCGTCCTGGCGCGTGGGGGCCTTCGCCGAGCCCTGCGGGAAACTCCAGGACCGGCGGCGGATGGGGTAGCGGTATTCCTCGACGAGGTGGAAACCGTCGTTCTCCTCGGGGATGACCAGCACGAAGTCGGCCCGCTGGATGTAGCCGTAGATGCCGGGGGTGCCGTCGGGATGGACGATCTCGTCCTCACGGACGCTCATCCACGGGTTCCGGTAGACCTCCCGGGTCGAGATCGTCGTGATCGAACGGCGTTGCTGCTGGTCATCCATGGTCGTTCACCCTAAGCGCGCTGGAAGGTTCCAGATTCTCGGACGTCCGTTAAACCGGTCGGTACGTCCGGTTTCGCCCAGGGAACATATATGACATATCACCGTAACGGATGATCTATAGCGTCCACCGCATTACCGGGTTCCTCAAGGAGCACGTGGTGCGCAAAGTCCTGATCTCCCTCACTTCTCTCTCCCTCACCCTCGTCACACTCCACGCACAACCGGCAGCCGCCAAGGTCGAACTCGACCTCGAAACGCTGACCGGTGCCGAGGCCATCTCCCTCATGGCCGCCGGCAAGCTCACCTCCGTCGAGCTGACCAAGGCGTACATCGACCGGATCACCGCGCTCAACAAGCGCGGGCCGGCGCTGAACGCGGTCACCGACCTCAACCCGAACGCGTTAAAGGAAGCGGAGGCGTACGACCGCCTGCGCAAGAAGGGCAAGTCGCTCGGCCCGGCCATGGGCCTGCCGATCCTGCTCAAGGACCTGATCGACGTCGAGGGCATGGCCACGACGGCGAACAACTGGTCGTTGCGGCAGTCGTTCCCGGCCACCGACGCCGGGATCACCAAGAAGCTGAAGGAACGCGGTGTCGTGATCCTCGGCAAGGTGGGGCTGTCTGAGTACGCCAACAGCTTCGGCAACCAGCCCTCCGGCTTCGGCAACTACGGCGGCCAGGTCCTCAACGGCATCGACGCCGACCAGAACCCCTCCGGGTCGTCGTCGGGCACGGGCGCGGCCATGGCCGCCGCGCTCTCGACGCTCGGGATCGGCACCGAGACGTCCGGGTCGATCATCTCGCCGTCCAACGCGCAGTCGCTCGTGGGGCTGCGGCCGACCGTGGGCCTGGTGCCCGGGTACGGCATCGCGCCCATCTCGGCCTCGCAGGACATCGCCGGGCCGATGGTCCGCACCGTCTCCGACGCCGCGCTCACGCTGGCCTCGATCGCCGGGCCCGACCCGGTGGCCGACGCCGGGTACAAGGCCATGTTCGGCGACGACTACATCGCGAAGGGCATCATCCCGGCGCTCCCCGCCACGCTGCCCGACTACATGAAGGCCCTCGACCCGAACTTCGTGGCCGGTAAGAAGATCGGTTACAACGGCAACCTCACCGAGGGCAGCCCGCTCAAGATCGCGTACGACGCCCTCGTGGCCGCCGGCGCGATCATGGTGCCCCGTCCGACGGCGACGGTCCCCTCGTTGCCCGCGCTGCCCAGCGGCTACGAGCAGCACAAGAGCATCAACTCCTACTACGAGCGGCTCGGCCCGCAGGCGCCGATCAAGTCGCTGCTCCAGGAGATCCAGGTCAACCAGGCCGAGGCGCACCAGGCGCTGAAGTTCGGCAACAACTCCCACCTGAACGCCTCGCAGTCGGACGTCACCCCCGGTGGGGCCAACGAGCAGTTGTACCGGACGAACCTGGCGATCCGTAAGGCCGCCTGGCACAAGGCCATCGACGACATGATGACGTACACCAACTCGGACCCGGCGCAGCCGGCCGACCCGGTGATCGCCATCCTGGGCAGCACGCCGAGCGCCCCGCAGGCCGGTTACCCGACGATCACGATCCCGATGGGCTACACCGCGACGCAGCGGCGTGCCCAGAACGTCGCGGTCCACGGCGGCGCCTACGACGAGTTCGACCTCCTCGGCGTCGCCTACGTCATCGAGCAGGCCACCAAGCTCCGGCAGCCGGCCTCGCTGGTCAACCCGAGCATGTACCGCTGCGCGAAGACGACCCCGGCCCCGCCGTTCGCCGCGCGTGGCGGCTGCAACCCCGACTACGACGCCGTCCTCAAGGTCACCGGCTACGACTCCCGTGCGCTCCCGTTCTCGCTGGAGACCGAGACGGCCACCAGCCTGCTGGCCAAGCTGAAGGCCGACGAGGTGTCGGCCGAGGAGCTCACCCGCGCCTACCTCGACCGGATCGCGCTGACCAACGCCGAGGGCCCGGCCATCCAGGCCGTGCGCGAGATCAACGTGGACGCGATCAAGGAGGCCCGCAAGCTCGACCACGAGCGCGGCAAGTACCGCAGCCCCGACGCGCGTCCCCCGCTCTGGGGCCTGCCGGTGCTGGTCAACGACACGATCGACGCCAAGGCGCTGGCGACCACGGGCGGCTCGATCGCCCTCCAGGGCACCAAGCCGGCCGACGACTCCGCCATCGTGGCGAAGCTGAAGGCGGCGGGCGCGATCGTGCTCGGCAAGACCAACGTCACCGAGCTGAACGGCGTCTTCGACGCCAACCTGCCCAAGGGCTACTCCTCGCTCGGCGGCCAGGTCCTGCTCCCGAACGACACCGACAAGACCCCGGCGGGTTCGTCGGCCGGCGCCGCGGCGGCCACCGCCTCGGGTCTGGCCGCGATCACGATCGGCATGGAGACCTCGCCCGACTCGGCGCAGCTCCTCGCCCCGGCCGACGCGGCCGGCGTGGTGGGCCTGAAGCCGACCGTCGGCCTGGTCAGCACCGACGGCGTGCTGCCGGTGGCCAAGTCGCAGGACGCCCCCGGCCCGATCACCCGCAGCGTCGGCGACGCCGCGACGATCCTCAACGTGATCGCCGACCCGGCCACCCCGGTCGACTACACGAAGGACCTCAAGGCCGACGCCCTCGCGGGCAAGAAGATCGCCGTGGTGTCGAGCACGAGCGCCCCCTACCAGGAGGCGATCGCCAAGCTCCAGGGCCTCGGCGCGACCGTCACCCAGGTCTCGATCGCCACCCCGGCCGCGACCGACGGCGTCGTCGCCACGGAGTTCAAGCGCGACCTGAACGCCTACCTGGCGGAGACCAGGCCCGGCACGACGCTGCAGAGCATCATCGACTACAACCTCGCCAACCCGGTCGAGGGCCTGAAGTACCAGCAGGGTCAGCTCCTGGCCGCCCAGGCGGTCGAGCTGTCCGACCCCGCGACGAACGCCAAGTACACGGCCGACCTGGCGAACGGCAAGGCCGCCAACCGGGCGGTCCTGGACACCGTGCTGGGCTCGTACGACCTGATCCTGGTCCCGAGCGGCAGCAACGTGATCGGTTACGCCGACCGCGCCGGCTACCCCGCCCTCACCATCCCGGCCGGGTATGGCGTGCAGGCCAGCTCGGCGGGCCGCAACCCGATCGGGGTGACCCTCATCGGCGGCGCCTTCTCCGAGGCGAAGCTGCTGGCGGGCGGCTACGCGCTGGAGCAGGCGATCGACGACCGCCTCGCGCCCAGCTACACCAACCCCAGCATGTGGCGCTGCGTGCCGGAGAGCACCTTCTTCACGGGCGAGTTCTGCCTTCCGGGTGACCGTCAGGCGCCTCGCTACAAGGGATAACCGCTCACCAGCCAAGGGCCCGCGTTCCCCGCGCGGGCCCTTTTCTTTTTCGCTGTACGTCGTGAGCCACTCGCCCCGGTCTCAGGGCGGGCGGAGCCGTAAAGAAAAGGGCTCGTGGAAGACCCGCGCCTCCGCGCGGCCGAGCACTATGTCTGTGTTGACTTATATAAACTAGAACTGACATAGTCGGCCACGTGAACGCCTTCGACGTGTTGGGCGATCCCGTGCGCCGCCGCATCATCGAGCTGCTCAGCGAGGGCGAGCAGACCTCGGGCGCGATCACCGCGACCGTGCGGGCGGAGTTCGGGATCTCGCATTCGGCCGTGGCGCAGCACCTGCGGGTGCTGCGCGAGAGCGGCTTCGCGACCGTGCGCGCCGAGGGCACCCGACGCCTCTACGTCGTCGACTCCACCCCGCTCGCGGAGGTCGACGTGTGGCTCGAACCGTTCCGCCGCTTCTGGTCCCAGCGCCTCGACGCCCTGGAGACCGAGCTGGCCCGCACGAGGAGGAAGAAATGATCGACATCGGCTGGACCTCCCGCGAGGTCACCCGCGACGACGAGACCGTGGCCGTCGTCCTGCGCCGCGACTTCGGCTCCCCGATCGACGACGTCTGGGACGCCCTGACCGACCCCGAACGCCTCAAGCGCTGGTTCCTCCCGGTCAGCGGCGACCTGCGGCCGGGCGGCGCCTTCGCCACCGAGGGCGGGGCCGGAGGCACGATCCTGACCTGCGAGAAGCCGCTCCTGAAGGTCACCTACGGCGACGAGTCGAGCGTCGTGACGGTCACCCTGACCGGCGACGACGACACGACCACGCTCGAACTCACCCATTCGGTGCCGATCGCGATGGCGCGGAGCGGCGCGGGCGCGCTCTGGGTCGGTCCGGGTTGGGACGAGGCGTTCCTGGCGCTGGGGTTGTTCCTCACCGGCGAAGAGGCGCAGGGCCGGGTCACCCCCGAATACGGGCAGGCCACGGTGGCGGCGTGGGCCGCGGCCATCGAGGCGTCCGGCACGGCGACGGCCGAGGAGATCGAGACGGCCCGGCAGATGGCCCTGCAGCAGTACGCCTCCTGAACGCCCGCCTACACCTCTTCGGGATCGCGCCCGAGCACCGAACGCCCGCCGTCGACCGGGACGACCGCCCCGCTGACGAACGAGGCGGCGTCCGAGAGCAGGTAGGCGACGGTGTCGGCAACCTCCTCCGGCCGGCCGACCCGCCCGAGCGGGTGGAGGCGGCGCATCTCCTCCTCCACCCGCTCGTTCGTGTACGCCGCATAACGCTCCGTCCAGATCGAGCCCAGCGCGACGGCGTTGACCCTGACACCGTGCAGCCCGTAGTCGACGGCGAGTGCCTTCGTGAGCCCCTCGACGGCCGCCTTGGCGGTCGCGTAGGCCATCGCGCCTCTGACCGGCCGCTGCGCCTGGTGGGAGGAGACGTTGACGATCGCCCCCCGGTTCCTCGGCAGGAACCTCCTGATCGCCGCCGCGCACCCGACGACGACGGGGTTCAGGTTGAGCCCGATGGCGTCGAGGACCTCGCGGGGCGGATCGTCGTGCAGGGACACGTCGCGGAAGATCGCCGCGTTGTTGACCCAGCCGACGAGGTCGCCGTGCTCCTCGGCGAGGTCGGCGGCCCTCTCGGCGACGGCCGGATCGGCCACGTCACCCCGCACGGGGATGCCCACCGGCCCGGGATCGAGGTCGACCACCACCACGAGGCCGTCGAGTGACAACCGCTCGGCGATGGCCCGGCCGATCCCCCGGCCTCCTCCGGTGACCACATAAGTACGTCGCATGTCTAGCATGATGCGCGTGACAAGGCTGGACGAGCGAGAGTGGCAGGCCCGCCAGGAGGCCCACCACGCACGGGTGGACGCGTGGATCGAGCCCCACCTCGAACGCCGCAGGCGAGCCCAGGCCCACCCGGTCGAGGACTTCCTGTTCAGCTACTACGGTTACCGCCCCAGCCGGCTGCGGCGCTGGCACCCCGGCGCGTTCACCGTTCTGGAGGGCGCGGCCGACTTCGGGACCGGGTACGTCTCGGTCCCGGGCGGCCAGACCCTCGACGTCGCCGACCTGGTCGCCCGGCGCCTCGACTCGATCACCTGGATCGCCGACCTGCTGCGGCGCACCGCCTCCCGGGCCGGGCAGTTCGGCTGCTTCGGCATGCACGAATGGGCCATGGTCTACCGGACCGACGAGGTCCGGCACTCCGCCCAGCCCCTCCGCCTGTCTCCCCAGCGGGTCGCCGCGGCCGTCGAGGAACGCCCGCTGAAGTGCACCCACTTCGACGCCTACCGCTTCTTCACCGAGCCCGCCCGGCCGCTGAACACGCTGCCGCTCTCCCGCGAACTCCAGCCCGCGACGGAGCAGCCCGGCTGCCTGCACGCGAACATGGACCTCTACAAGTGGGCGGTCAAACTCTCACCGCTGGTCCCCGGCGAACTGGTGGCCGACTGCTTCGAGCTGGCCTGGGACATCCGCGCCGTCGACATGCGCGCCAGCCCCTACGACCTGCGGCATCTCGGCTACGAACCGATCCCGATCGAGACGGCCGAAGGACGCACGGCATACGCGGCGACGCAACGGGAGTTCGCGGGCCGGGCGGCCCCGCTGCGCGCCGAGCTGATCGCCTGGTGCGACCGCCTTCTCACCTGATCTGCCGGGTCGAGGCGGTCCAGGCACACGCGCCCGGCCCTGTCCATGAGGGCGAACGGGTCGGGCTTCCTCTGAATCAGGTCGTCAGCCTCTCGGCCACCGTCTCTGCGGGGCGGCCCAGCAGTGACTCCAGGTCGCCGGTCTGGCGTTCGAGGGCGCCCGCTCTGACCAGCCCGTTCAGCCAGGCCATCGGGCCGGGGCCCGCGTCGGGCACCTCCTCGTAGGCGACGCCGAGGGCCACGGCGACCTCGGGGTAGGTCCACAGCGGGCCGGTCAGGTCGTAGGCGCGGCCCAGGTGGCCCTCGCCGGTCAGGGCGTTGGCCGCCGCCTGGGCCAGGTCGTCGCGGAAGGCGGTGTTCAGGCCCCGGCCGCCGGTGCTGCTGCGGATGACGCCGTCGGTGACCTGAGGCAGGAATGCGTCGCCGTAGAACGGGTTGCGCAGGATCGTGTGGGCCAGACCGCTCTCGACGATCGCCTGCTCGGTGGCGTGGTGGGCCTCGGTCATCCCCGTCGCGACGGTGTCAGCGCCGAGGAAGCTGGTGTAGACGACGGCGGTCACGCCCGCCGCCACGGCGGCGTCGAGCACGTTGCGGTGCTGGGCGGTCCGGCGGGCGGCGTCGAGTTCCGGGGACGAGATGAGCAGCAGCCGGTCGACCCCGGCGAACGCCGTCTGGAGGCTGTGGGGGTCGTCGTAGTCGCCGTACCGCGCCTCAATGCCCGACGGGACGCGGGAGACGTCCCGCACGACGGCGACCACGTCACCCTTGAGCCGGTCGAGAACCAGGCGGCCGAGCTGGCCGGTGGCGGCGGTGACTGCGTACATGAAACTCCTCGGTGTGCGGAAACCCGCCGGACAGTGAATCGATCCGCTCCGGCGGGGCGCCACTGGTTTTCAGCGGGTGGGATCCAGGCGGATCCACAGGTCGGGCGGGCCCAGGATCGGGCGTGCGTCGGTGAGGTGGAGGCCGGCGTAGCCGCAGCAGTAGGCCTCCGGGTCGTCTTGGTAGAGGAACTTCCGGAGCAGTTCTTCGGCCGAGTCGGCCGCGGTGGGAGGAGCGAGGCCCAGGATCGTGTCCCAGTCGGTGATCTCGCCGTCGACCGCGCCGACGCCCTGCTCGCCGCTCTTGGGGTTGGCGAACATGGCGTAGCCGCGGGTGCCCCGGGTGAGCTTTCTGAGCAGCCGCTCATCCGAGGCGTGCCAGCCCCACGGCTGGGTGACCACACAACCGCCCGTCACGTCGGTGACGCCGACGACCCGTTCGAGACGATCGTCGTGCCAAGCGTCGCCCGGGTCGTCGAAGACCAGGCCTAGTTCGTCTTCGGTCACGACCGTGCCGCCCAACCGGCGCGCCGCCTCGGCGGCGGTGACGCCCGCGACGCAGGCGATGCTGTGGCCGTCGTCGTCGATGGACTCCAGCGCGGTGAACAGGTCCTCGGAAAGGGCCACCGCCGCCAGCTCGCCGGGCGAGAGGGCGAGGTCGCCCGGCGGGAAGAGGTCGGGGGTCGGGCCCGCGAGGGCGAGCCGGGCCGGGGACCAGCCGTTCATCATCGCCCGCCACGGATCGGCGCCGGCCCCGACCAGGGCACGGGCGTTGCCGGGTTGGCGGTGGAAGACCGCCGACCACAACGCGGTGTGGCCCTCGTCGATGGCGTCGACGTCGGCGACCCGATCGGCCAGTTCGGCGACCACCTCGGGGCTGCCGAACGCGGCCGCCCGGAACAGGACCGGGCCCCAGTGGTCAGACCCGTTCGGATCGGCTCCGGCTGCCAAGTGGGCACGGACCCGGCCCAGATCGGACCATGTGCTCTCCCCCATGCCAGACCATTCGGCGCCCACCGCGAGACCTCCACCCCGAATTTGATCGAACGCCCGAACGCTAGCGAGCACGACCGACAGATCTGTTGAGACAGATGACAATTCAGGAGTCATCGTCAACCACAGGGCGAACCAGGCCGTCTCCGTATACGCCTTTGCGGGAAACGAGGAGTAGCGGTGCGCCTTCGACGACTTTTATTCGCATCAACCGGCTTACTGGGCCTCATTTCGCTGTGTCCACCGGCCTATGCCGCGACCGACATCGTCGAATACGCGTGCACTCCCGCAGGCGGGACCACCCAGATCGTGAGAATCCACGTCGAACTCACGATGCCGACCGGTGCGCAGCCGGGTGTTCCGCTGACATTCCTCCATCGCGCCACCTACGCCGACTCCGGCAGAATTCGCGCCACCACCGCGCTTCCTGCCGGAACGAAGATGTACGCCTATGTAGGCATCAGCGAGTTTCCCCGGTTCACCTCGGGCACCGGAGAAGGCGTCGTCGTCGGCCCGGTGGCGGCCGGTGGAGAGATCATGCTCCCTGCGGGCACCACCCGCGTGAACTCGACACCGCCGGGCGAGGGAACGGGGGTCGTCCGGCCGGCCGCGATCAACTTCGGCCTCACGACGTCAGACCCACTGATCGAGTGCGACGTCCGCAACAAGGACGACCTCACCACCTACCGCGTCGTCGTCGGCGCCGGCGGGTCGACCACCACCCCGAGTCCGATCCAGACGCCCACTCCAACACCGACACCGACTCCGACACCGACTCCGAGTGGCACTCGCACCCCGATTCCGACCATGACCGTCACCCGAACGGTCGACCCCGATCCGGTCGGCGTCACCCAGACCGTCACGACCGTGCCGACGATCTATGAGACCTTCGTCGACGAGGTCGAAACTCCCGTGGGCGGTGTCGCGACCGGTGGCGGGGGTTCGGCGGGGCCCGACGGCCGGGTGATCACGCTCATCGGCGCGACGGTGCTCGCCGCCGCCCTGACCGGTCTGGCCCTTCGCCGAAACCGCCGTTCACTGCCGTAGTGGCCACGCCGGTCGGGGCGTCTCAGGGTGGGCGGGAGCCGTAAAGAAAACGGCCATGAGCGGTCCTCGGCGGGCACAAAGAAGCCGGGCCGGTCGCCATGACCGGCCCGGCTCTTCATCTGGCTAGGACAGTTCCGAGCACGCCAGCGCGTCCGGGTCGTCGGCCGCCTGCGGCACCCAGCGCACGTTGGCGAACGACGCCGAGAACGCGCCTTCCGTGTAGACGAGGAAGGGCGTGTTCACGTTCTCGAAGTCGAGGCCGTTCGCGAAGCACGACACCGGGATCTTCACCGTCGACTTGCCGTCTCCGGCCAGGCCGGTGAACAGGTCCGTGGCGACGACCTCGGCGAAGCACGGGTAGACGCAGTGGGCGCTGATCACCGTCCGGGCCGCGGGTGCGGAGTGGACGATGGTGTCGAACACCAGGGCGGCGTCCGCGTTCAGGTATCCGCGCAGGTCGGTGCCCGCGGGGCTCTGGTAGTAGACCTGGCCGGGGCCGCCGCCGGTCCAGGTCACCTTGAGCGCGTCGCCCTGGACGTTCACGTCGGCGGGGACCGTGTTGATGTTGGCGTGGGCGGCGGCGCCGTCGGGGCCGATCTCGGTGCCGCCCCAGTTCTCGGGGGAGCCGATGAAGCTCTTGTACGGCGCCACGTCGGTCCGGACGAAGACTTCCAGGTCTTCGGTGGCGGTGCCGCCGCCGCCCGTGGAGGTGCACGAGGGGAACTCGTGGGAGGCCTCGTCGAGGGTGCCCACGTTGCCGGTCTGGCCGTTGGTGAGGCCGTAGCCGGCCGGGAACAGCGGGTCGTAACCCGGGTCGCCCGGGTTCAGCGGCGACTGGCAGGCGCTCTTGGGCCAGGAGTAGGAGAGCTTGCCGGTGAAGGGGTGCCGCCCGACCAGCACGTCGGCGACGCCGCCTCCCTCGGTGCCGGGGAGCCAGGCCGCGACGAAGGCGTCGGAGCGGTTGAGCTCCTTGTTGACGTACAGGGGACGGCCGGTGACGTAGACGGTCACCACGGGGGCGCCCTTGCCGGCCACCTTGTCGAGGACCGCGAGGTCGCCGGGGTAGAGCTTGGCCGCTTCGAGGGTCCGCCTGGCCAGGTCGCCGACGCCCTCGGCGTAGGGGGTCTCGCCCAGGACGGCGATCACGGCGTCGAACTGCGACGGGTCGACGCCGTCGGCGGTCTCGCTGAAGGTCACGTTGGACGTGCCGAGGGCCTGACGCAGGCCCGTGAGGATGGTCGTGCCGTTCGGGAAGTCGGCGTTGGTGTTGCCGGTGCCCTGCCAGGTCAGCGACCAGCCGCCGGTCTGGTTCGGCAGGTTGTCGGCGCTCTTGCCGACGACCAGGACCTTCGCGTCCTTGGCGAGCGGGAGCACGTTGCCGTTGTTCTTCAGCAGCACCTGCGACTTGCGCACGGCCTCGCGAGCCAGCTTCGTGGCCTGGAGGCGCGACTCGTCGCCGGCCAGCACCCGGTCGGAGGGGCGGCGGCCGTCGAAGATGCCGGCGCGGTACTTCACGCGCAGGATGCGGGTGACGGCGTCGTCGATGCGGGACATGGCGATCTCGCCCGACTCGACCTGGGCGATGGTGTTGGCGATGAACGCCTTCCACTCGTTGGGGACCATCACGATGTCCATGCCGGCGTTGATCGCCTGGGCGCAGCTGGAGTTGGTGCAGCCGGCCACCTGGCCGATGCCGTTCCAGTCGGACACGACCAGGCCGTCGAAGCCCATCTTGCCCTTGAGGATGTCGGTGATGGCCTTCTTGCTGCCGTGCAGCTTGCCCTCGTCGATGCCGAGGTCCTCGTTGGTCCAGCTGTTGAACGACACCATGACCGACTGGGCGCCGGCCGCGAGCGCGCCGTAGTAGCCCTGGCCGTGCACGTTGATCATCTCGGCCTCGGACGACGGGTTGACGCCCTGGTCGACGCCGTTGCGGGTGCCGCCGTCGCCGATGAAATGCTTGGCGGTGGCGATGACGCCGCGGTTGCCCATCCGGCGCCAGCTGGAGTCCTGGAGCCCCTGGACGGCCTCGTATCCGTAGGCGCGGGCGAGGTTGGGGTCTTCGGCGTAGCCCTCGTAGGTGCGGCCCCAGCGGTCGTCGCGGACGACGGCGAGGGTGGGCGCGAAGGCCCAGTCCTGGCCGGTCACGCGGAGCTGCTCGGCCGTGGCCTCGCTGATCTTGCGGATCAGGCACGGGTCGGCGGCGGCGCCCAGGCCGATGTTGTGCGGGAAGATCGTCGCGCCGAAGACGTTGTTGTTGCCGTGGACGGCGTCGATGCCCCAGATCACGGGGATCTTCGTGCGGGTCGTCACGGAGGCGTCGTAGTAGGCGTCGGCGAGGCCGAGCCAGCTGCCGACCGGGGCGTGCTTGTCCCCGCCAGGCCACGAGCCGCCGCCGTTGAGGACCGACCCGATGAAGTACTGCTTGACCTCGGCCGGGGTGATCGCGCTGATCTCGGGCTGGGTCATCTGGCCGACCTTCTCGGCCAGGGTCATGTCGGCGACGAGGCGGGCGACCTTGCGCTCGATGGCCGGGTCTTTTTCGATCTTGCTCTCGACCTTCGGCCAGTCGCTGTAGGTCGGCAGGGTGTCCTCGATCTTCGCGCACCCGTTCTCGAGGGCGGGCGGACCGGCGACCGGGGGTTCGGCGGCCGTCGCGGGCCCCGGCGAGGCGACGACGGCGCTTAACAGCAGGGACAAACCACTGAGGACGGCGAAGCGTCTCTTTCGCATGGAGGGCTGCACACGCGAAATCCTGACCGTGTTACCGGACCGAGTCAATACGTTCACAAGAGCGCTCTCTCACCAGAGAAGTCGCAGCACATCAGCTTGATCACGCCAATACCACGCTATGAATTAAGTCATTGGGAGAGCGTTCTCCCGCAGGTCGGGCTGACATCGGCAGAAGTTTTCACCGCTGGGGCGCGTGATGAAGCCGTTATGGGCGAACGTCTTCAGAAACGTGCGGGAAACACTCTATGGTTTTGAGATAACGTTATCTCGACCGGTCCACGCCCGGCCGGACGAGGTCTTTTGCCTGCTCAGGCAGGGGCAGAAAGGCACCCCCCATGAGAACAACCCGAGGCATCCTGGCGGCGGCCGTCGCCGCCTCCCTCCTGACGGCGCTCCCCGCCGACGCGGCGGTCCCGGCGGCCGACCAGCAGTGGGCCGAGATCCAGCAGCTCGTCGGCGCGGTCAAGGGCCGCTGGACGAACCAGACCTACTCCGGCGCGGTCAACCGCACCATGCCCGACACGGCCCTCCTCGGCAACGGCGACATCGGCGTGACCTCCGGCGGCAGCCAGGGCACCAAGACCTTCTACATCTCCAAGGGCGACTTCTGGACGTCCGCCGGCAGTCCCTCCCTGGTGGCCCTCGGCAACGTGACCATCCAGGCCGACACCATGGTCACGGCCACCAACCTGGCGCTGGGGTCGACCGCGACGGCGTCCAGCAGCCACCCGTCCTTCCCGCCGTCGCGCGCGGTCTCGGGCGCCTGGAGTTCCGGCTACGAGGGCTGGGTCTCCGACGTGGGCAAACCCCAGTGGCTGCGCCTCGACCTCGGCTCGGCGAAGACCTTCCGCCGCTACATCCTCAAGCACGACCAGGCCGCCCGCCCCGGCGAGGCCGCCAACAACGGCAAGAACTGGACGCTCGAAGCCGGCACCGACGGCCAGAGCTGGACCACGATCGACACCGTCACCGGCAACACGGCCGCCACGACCGACCGCACGTTCGCCCCGGTGACCGCCCGCTACCTGCGTCTGAACCTGACCGAGCCGACCCAGGGCACCACCGCCGACTCGATCAACAACCCGCGCGCCCGCGTCGGCGCCTTCGAGCTGTACGACGCCGAGGGCCCCACCCAGCCCACCGGGACCTTCCTGGAGGAGCAGAACCTGCTCAGGGGCGACGTCGACACCTCGATGCAGCTCGGCGGCGTGCCCGTGACGATGAAGACCTTCGCCGGCGCCGACAGCAACGTGGTCGTCACCTCCATCACCTCGCAGGGCGACCGGCCGGTCCGGCTGCGCGCGCAGACCGTCGTCGGCACCCCCGACGCGCGCGGCGGCATGGTGCAGACCTCCGGCGTGCAGGGCGACACCGTGTGGGCCACCCGCCAGACCCCGGCCAGCCCGCGCGGCGTCTCGCGGGCGTCGCTGGCGACCCGGGTGATCGGCGGCGCCCCCACCGTCTCGAACGGCCGCATCGACTTCGAGCTCGCCCCCGGGCAGACGGTCGACGTCGTCACCGCCGTCGCGGGCGGCGGCGTCAACCCGGCCGACCCGGGCCCGGCCGCGATCGCCCTGGCGGGGGCCCAGACCGCCGCGTCGGTCGACGGCCTCTACGCCGCCCACCTCGACTGGTGGAAGGACTACTGGCTGCGCTCCTACGTCGACCTCGACGACGACGTGCTGGAGCGCTTCTACTACAGCTCCCTGTACTTCCTCGGCAGCTCGCTGCGCGAGGGCAAGACCGCCTCGGGCCTGTACGGCATCTGGGCCACCACCGACTTCCCGATGTGGGGCGGCGACTTCCACCTCAACTACAACTGGCAGGCCAACTACTACGGGGTCTACAGCTCCAACCGCCCCGAGCTGGCGCTGCCCTACTTCGACGCGGTCGACGCCTTCGTGCCGGAGGCCCGCCGCCGCGCCGCCGAGGACCTGCGCCGGGTCAAGCCCGACTACGTCGACGCGCGCTTCCCGGGCGGCGGCGTGAAGAGCGGCGTGCTCTTCCCGGTCGGCATCAGCCCGTTCGGCACGACGACCGACGACAACTACCACAACCAGGTCGCCAACGCCCTGTTCACGGTGACCCAGCACATCGAGTACTGGCAGTACACCCAGGACGAGCAGTGGCTCCGCGAGACCGGCTACCCCTTCATGAAGGAGGTCGCCTCGTTCTTCGAGAACTGGGTCGAGGAGGACCCGGCCACCGGCGCCCTGTCCTTCTGGGGCGGCCCCCACGAGATCACCTGGGCGAAGAACCCCAGCGCCGACCTGGGCATGCTGAAGCTCCTGCTGACCACGCTGGAGGACACCAGCACCCGGCTCGGCCTGGACGCCGACCACCGCTGGGTGTGGGGCAAGATGCTCCGCAACCTGCCCGCGATCCCCACGACGACCTACCAGGGCAAGACCGTGTACGCCCTCGGCGAGCCCGGCACGATCAGCGACGACCGGGCGATCCGCCCCGGCGACAACACGGTCAACCTGGAGTTCATCCACCCGGGCGGCCAGCTCGGCATCGGCTCCCCCGCCGCCGAGCGGCAGACCGCCATCGACACCATCAACGCGATGAACTCGTGGGGCCAGGACAACAGCTTCCCGAAGGTCTTCACCCAGGCCGCCCGCGTGGGCTACCCGGGCCAGACGATCATCGACCGGCTGAAGCAGCAGATCACCCAGCGCTCGGCGGCCAACCTGCGGATCTCCGACGGCTACCACGGCCTGGAGAAGGCCGGCGCGATCGAGGCGCTGAACAACCTGCTCCTGCAGAGCTGGGACGGGCTGGTCCAGGTCTTCCCGGTGTGGCCGGCCGGCAAGAGCGGCGCCTTCCACAACCTCCGCGAGAAGGGCGGCCTCCTCGTGAGCGCGTCCCGGACCGGGGACACGGTGGAGTACATCACCGTGAAGAGCGAGCAGGGCGGCGTCTTCGAGGTCAAGAACCCCTGGTTCGGCACGAAGGTGAACGTCTCGGCCGACGACGGGACGGTGAGCAACGTGGGCGCCGGCAAGTCCACGCTCCGGATCGACGCCGCGAAGGGCACGACGTACACGTTCACGCCCGCCCGATAGCACCCCGAACGAGGAAGCCCGGCGCGGCCCGCGCCGGGCTTTCCCGTTCCGCCCCGCCCCGCGCTCCGCCCCGACGCGCCGGTCCGCACACTCGCTTCCCCTGGATGAGAAGCCGCTCATCGGCGGCTCATGGAGTCTTCACCCCCGGCCTCGAAGCTCTTTCCCAGGCGGGCGGATCGCCCGATTCCGAATGGGGAGGGGTTGCGATGAGGAAGAACGTTCTGCTGGGCGGGGTCGTGCTGGGTGTGCTGCTCGGGGGTGCCGGGCTGGTCTCGCCGGCGGTCGCGGAGGAGCGGGTGTGCCGGGCGACCATGCGGGCCGTCACGGTCGACAACCTGCGGGTGCCCTCGGGGGCCACGTGCACGCTGGTCGGCACGAAGGTCAAGGGCACGCTCAAGGTCGAGCGCGGGGCCACGCTGGTCGCCCGGGGCATCAGGGTGGAGGGCAACGTCCAGGGCGAGAACGCCAGGGCCGTCAGCGTGCTCGCCGGGTCTCACGTCAAGGGCAGCGTCCAGGTCAAGCAGGGCGGGGCGGCCACCGTCACCTCGTCGCGGGTCGACTCCGACATCCAGCTCGACGCCAACAGGCGGTACCTGAAGGTCCGCTCCAACCGGGTCGGGGGGTCGATCCAGGTCGTCGGCAACAAGGGTGGCGCGCAGATCAGGGACAACAGGATGAAGGGCAACCTCCAGTGCAAGGAGAACTCGCCCCGGCCGACGGGCGGCGGCAACAAGGTCGGGGGCAACAAGGAGGACCAGTGCCGCCGGTTCTAGCCGGGGTAGTCCCTGAGCCGGAACGAGGTGTGCACCCGCAGGCCCACGCTGGAGGCCGTCAGCAGCCGCACCGCCGGGGTGGGAAGGCGGTTGAGCAGGCGCGTTCCGTACATGAGGGTGCGCAGTGCCCGTTCGTTCCCGGGCACCAGCCGCCTGGCCGCGCCGATCGCGAAGGCCCTGCTCTTCTGTACGTAGTCCGCCAGCTCCCGCTCGTAGGAGGCGAAGGCGTGGCCGTGGTCGGAGAAGCGGGCGAGTTCGCCGGCCAGGACGTAGGCCCCGACCATGGCGAGGCTGGTGCTGCCGCCGACGGCGGGGCCGGGGCAGTAGCCCGCGTCGCCGACCAGGGTGACCCGGCCCTTCGACCAGGTGTCCATGCGTAGCTGCGTCACCGAGTCGAAGTAGAAGGCGGGGGTGTCGCCGAGGCGGTCGAGCAACCACGCCGCCTCGCCGCCGAGGTCGTCGAAGTGCTCCTTGAGCAGGGTCTGCTGCCTCGGCACGTCGCGGTGGTGGTAGTCGAGCGGGGCCGGGGTGCGGAACATGAAGAAGCCGCGCGTGTTCGTGTGGTCGTGGTAGATCATCGCCATCCGGTCGACCGCGACGACGCCGTCGACCCGGCCGGACGGGCCGGGGTGGTCGGTGACGGTCAGCACGGCGAGGTAGGCGCCGATCCAGGTCGCGTAGTCGGACTCGGGGCCGAAGGCCAGGCGGCGGACGTTGGAGTGGAGCCCGTCGGCGCCGATCACCAGGTCGAACTCGCGGGCGGGGCCGTTCTCGAAGGTCACCACGCGGTCGTCGATGGCCGCGATCGAGTCGCCGAAGACGTATTCGACGTGGTCGCGGCCCGCCTCGTAGAGGATCTCGCTGAGGTTGTCGCGCATGATCTCGACGTGGTCGCCCGCCGCCCGCGCCGTCAGCGCGCCGACGCGGATGCGGGCCGGGCGGGTGTCGCCGGGGCGGCGGAACGACAGCAGTTCGACGCCGGTCCGGCGGGCGGTGATCCGGTCGTACACGCCCATGCGGCGGGCGATCTCCAGTGCCGGACGGAACAGGTCGACCGCGTGGCCCCCGGCTTTACGCAGTTCGGGGGCCTTCTCGACGACGGTGACGGCGTGGCCGCGACGGGCGAGCCAGTAGGCGGCGAGCGGGCCCGCGACGCTCGCGCCGGAGATCAGGATGCGCATCCGGAAAGCTCCTTACTTAACAGTCGGTAAGTTGCTTACTTAACGGATGGTAAGCCAGGGTGAGTTCCATGGCGAGGCCGACCGACACCCGCGACCGCATCCTGGCCACGGCCCGGGAGCTCTTCCTGGAGCAGGGGGTGCGCGACACCAGCCTCCAGCACATCGCCGACCGGCTCGGCATCACCAAGCCGGCGCTCTACTATCACTTCTCCTCACGCGGCGACCTGCTGCGCACCATCGTCACGCCGCTGTTCGAGGAGCTGGAGGGCTTCCTCGCCGCCCACGCGGAGACCTCGCGGGAGGAACTGCTGGGGGCCTATTTCGACCTGGTCTGGCAGCGGCGCGACACGCTGGTGATGATCCTGTCCGACCTGAGCGTGCTGCACGAACTCGACCTGATCGACCGCATGCTGGCCTTCCGCGAAGAGCTCACCACCCTCCTGATCGGCGGCGGGCGGGAGCTCGGCGCGCGGGTGCGCGCCACGGTCGCCGTCGGCGGACTCTCCGACACGGTGGTGCAGTTCGCCCGCGAGCCCTACGAGCAGGTCAGGCAGGCCGCCGTCGCGGCGGCGGTTATGGCGCTGCGCGGGTGAACATCCCCGACTTATAGTTCCTTCCGGAAGATCCAGCGCCGGGAGTCGCCGTGACACTACGCATCAGGGCCCTCGGACCGCTGGACGTGCCCGGCGCCGAGGCGCTGACCCGGTCGGGCAACCCCCGGCGGCTGCTGGCCGCGCTGCTGGTGCGCTCCCCCGGCGTGGTCGCCGCCGACACGCTCGCCGACGTCGTCTGGCAGGGCGTCCCGCCCGCGCGGGCGGACGCGGCGCTCCAGACCGTCGTCTCCCGGCTGCGCACGCAGTTGCGCGCCGCCGGCCTGGGCGACGTGCTGCACACCCGCCACCCCGGTTACGCCCTGGTCGTCGACCCCGCGTGGTTCGACGTCACCACCTTCGAAGACCTGGCCGAACGCGGGCGCGGCCTGCTCGCGACCCGGCCGCGCGAGGCGCTCGCGCTGCTCGACGAGGGGCTGGCGTTGTGGCGGGGCGGCGCCTACGCCGAGTACGCCCACGAAGAGTTCGCGATGGCCGAGGTCGCCCGGCTGACCGAGCTGCGGCTGTCGGCCTGGGAGGACCGCGCCGAGGCCGCGCTGCGGCTGAACCGGCCGGAGGAGGCGCTGGCCACACTCGACAAGGTGATCGCCGAGTCGCCGATGCGGGAACGGTCCCGCGGCCAGCTCATGCTCGCCCTCTACCGGCTCGGACGGCAGGTCGAGGCGCTGAACGCCTACCGGGCGTACCGGACGATGCTCGACGAGGAACTCGGCCTCGAACCGCAGCAGGCGCTGCGCGACCTGGAGACCCGCATCCTGCGGCACGACCCCGGGCTGCACCCGCGCGAGGCCGCCGAACCGGCGCCCACGTCACTGGTCGGGCGCGACCAGCTGCTCGCCGACCTGCGGGCCCGGCTGGACCGGGCGCGGGTCGTGACGCTGACGGGGCCGGGCGGGGTCGGCAAGACACGGCTCGCGGCGGAGGTCTCCGAGGGCGGCGCGTTCGTCGACCTGTCGTCGTTGCCGACGGGGGCCGAGGTCGCCGGGGCGATGCTGACCACGCTCGGCGTGCACCTGGTCGACGGGTCGGCCCCGCTCGACCGGCTGGTCGACTACCTGCGGTCCCGCGAGACCCTGCTCGTGCTGGACAACTGCGAGCACGTCGTCGAGTCGGCCGCCGCGGCCGCGCAGGCGATCGCGGCGTCGTGCCCGGGGGTGCGGATCCTGGCCACCTCCCGCCTTCCGCTCGGCCTGCCGGTCGAGCAGATCGTCCCGGTGCCGCCGCTGGGCGAGGAGGCGGTCGAGCTGTTCCGGCTGCGGGCTGCGGCGCTGGCCCCCGGGGTCGACGTGGCCGGCGACGCGGCCGAGGAGTTGTGCCGCCGCCTCGACGGGATCCCGCTGGCCATCGAACTGGCGGCCGGACGGCTGCGGGTGATGAGCCCGGCCGAGATCCTGTCGTCGGGGGGCCTGCTGCGCACCTCCTACCGGCAGGCGGCCGAACGCCATCGCACCCTCGACGCGGTCATCGACTGGTCCTACCGCCTCCTCGACGACGACGACCGGCGGTTGTTCGCCCGGTTGTCGGTGTTCCCCGGCGTGTTCACCGCCCACGACGCGGCCCGGGTCTGCGGGCTCGACCCGGCGACCGCGCTCGACCGGATCGGCGACCTGGTCGACCGGTCGATGGTCGTGGCGGTCGCGGGGGGCGACGTGACGGCGTACACGATGCTGGAGACCCTGCGCGCGTTCGCGCGCGACCGGCTCGCCGAGAGCGGCGAGGAGGCCGCGATCAGGCAGGCGCACGCGCGTGACCTGCTGGAACTCGTGCAGCGCGGTGCCGAGCGCATCGACGGCGCGTGGGTGGCCGAGGTCGACCGGCGGTTCGGCGATATCCGCGCCGCCCACCTGTGGGCGCTCGACCACGACCTGACGCTCGACCTGTGGCTGATCGGCGAACTGGCCGACTGGGCCGAGATGCGCATGCCGGCCGAGCTCGAAGACTGGGCCAAGGCGGCGGCCCGCCGCTGGTCGGAGACCGGCCACCCCGACGACGAACCCCTCGCCGCCCTCGCCCTGGGCGTGGCGGCGGGCTGCGCCCGCTTCCGCAGCGACTACGAGGAGGCCCGGCGGCTGGCCGGACTGTCGCTGCGGCTGCTCGGCCCCGACGACCCGTTCCGCCGGTTCGCCGTGTTCGTGCAGGCCGAGCTGGCCCTGCTGAGCGGCGACCTCGACGAGGCGCGGCGGCTCGGCGCCGACGTGCTGCGCTGGGCCGAGGCGGCCGACGACGAGCTGCGGGCCGGCTACATCCGCTCCTCGCTGGTGCTGGTCTCCGCCTACGGCGGCCGGCCGGAGGAGGCTGCCGCCGCGGCCACCGCGATGCTCGACACGTGCCGGTCTGCGGTGGTCAGGGGCTGGGCCCTGTACGTCCTGGGCGAGTCCCTCCTCGACACCGACCCCGGCCGGGCCGGGCGGCTGCTCGCGGAGGCCAGGTCACAGGCCGTGGCGACGGGTGACCGCTACTGCGAGGGCGTCGCGCTGACCTCGCTGGCCTCGGTGACCGCCCGCCACGGCGACCCGGCCTCGGCCGCCGGCCTCTACGTCGAGGTGATCACCCACTGGGAACGCCACGGGAACCGCCTCCAGCAGTGGGCGACGATCCGGGGCGCCGCGTTCCTGCTGGCCCGGTGCGGCGACCTCGCGTCGGCGCTGGCCATCCTCGACGCGGTCGCCGCCCAGAAGGGCGCCACCCCGCTGTACGGCGCCGACGCCGACCGCCTCCGCGAGCTCCGGGCCCGCGCGACGTCCACGCCGCCCGGAGAGCCGATCGACGACATCCACCGCTTCACCCTCGACCGGCTTCAGAGCAGCGTGACCACGACGGCGTCGCCGTTCTTGGCGCAGGTGGAGAAGAACTCCCAGAGCCCGGCGTAGTGGCGGCGGTAGTAGTCCTCGTCGTCGTCGCCCGGGTAGACGCCGGTCATCGCCGTCCCGTCGTAGCGCAGCACGCCGGGGAGCGACTCGGCCGCGATCACGACCTGCTCGGGCGACAGGTAACGCGGCTGACCGTAGGGGAACTCGTGGCCCGTCTCCAGGGGCGTGCCGCCGAAGACCACGTCGACCGGCAGGTCCGTCAGGAGGGCGGCCAGGCCGTCCCAGGCCTTGCCGATGTCGAGGCCCCGTTCGACGTCCTCCATGAGCTCGTCGATCCGCTGGGGATGCCGGAGGAGAGGCTCGATCTCCTCCGGGCGCACGTTGAGGTAGTGGCACGTGATTCCCATGCGGGTGATCCTCCCGGGCGTAGGGTCGGCGAATGGGACGTATCGAGAACGCCAAGACACTGTACGAGCAGGCCGTCTTCGTCGGGACCGAAGGCGCGCTCGACATGGCCGACCTGGCCCTCGACAGCCTGGAGGCCGACCTCATGCTGGCTCGGGGCCGGATCACCCACGCCCGCTACCTCTCCGGCGAGGGCGACGGCGACGTGACCGCGTTCGAGCGGGCCGTGGACCTCTACAACTCCCTCGGCGACACCCGGGGCGAGGGCGAGGCGCTGTTCTGGGTCGGCATCTACCACCAGGTCGTGGCAGGGGAGGACGACGTGGCCCGGCCCTTCTTCGAACGCGCCCGCGACCTGGCGACCCAGGCGGGCGACCGGGAGACGCTGGCGTACACGCTGCGGCACCTCGCCTTCGCGTCCAAGGGCACGCCCGAGGCGCGGGAACTGCTGGAGGAGTCGACCCGGCTGCGGCGCGACCTCGGGTTCCTTCCCGGGGTGGCGGCGAACCTGGTCGGGCTGGCCTACCTGGCGCGGGACGAAGGGCGCGCCGACGACGCGGCCGACCTGATCGCCGAGGCCAGGGAGACGGCGGAACGGGCGGGGGCGCACCGTGTGCTCCAGTGGGCCGACGAGTTCAGCATGCCGCCGGAGTCGTGACCGCCGTCCCGGAAATGTGGCGCCAGGTGTGCGTCCTTTTTCATGGAACGCCACGCCCGAAAGGGCCGATCATCTGGTGTGCTCCTCAGCAATCGTGCCGTCTTCGCCAGCTCGGACCTCGACGAGGTCCGCGGCGAGGTCGCCAAGGTGTTCTGCCCTCACCGGCTGGACCTTGCCGGGCAAGCGAACCTGCTGTCGGCCCGGTTCAACTCGGTCCAGCTCGGCTCGGTCCGCGTCAGCTACCTCGACTACGGGGGCGACGTGCACATCGAGCCGGGCGACTTGGACACCTTCTTCCTCGTCATGATCCCGCTCGCCGGGCGGAGCCTGATCCGCGCCGGCGCCAGTGAGATCGTCTCCACGCCGACGCTGGCCGCGCTGCCCTCCCCGACCCGGCACCTCGACATGCGCTGGGCGGCCGGGTGCCCCCAGCTCGTCATCAAGTTCGAGCGCGCCTCCATCGAGCGGTCGCTGGAGCAGATGCTCGGGGAGCCGATCGGCGATCCGGTCGTCTTCGACCTCGGCATGGACCTGACGACCGGCTGGACCCGGTCGTGGCGGGACATGGCCGACCTGCTCGTCAGGGAGGGCGAACGCGACGACGGGCTGACCGGCCATCCGCTGGCCATCGCCCATCTGGAGAACGCGCTGATCAGCCTGCTGCTGACCATGCAACCGTCCAACTACCGGGAGCGGCTGACGGCGCCGAGGCGGCCCGCGCTGCCGAAGGTGGTGCGCCGGGCGATGGAGTTCGTCGAGGGCCACGCGCACCTCCCGCTGACCACCGCCGACATCGCCGGCGCGGTCGCGGTCAGCGGCCGGTCCCTCCAGGAGGGCTTCCGCGCGCACCTCGGGCTGACCCCGATGGCCTACCTCCGGAAGGTGCGGCTGGCGCGGGTGCACGAGGAGCTCAGGGCGGCCGATCCCGCCCGGGTCACGGTGACCACGGTGGCCGCGCGGTGGGGGTTCCTGCACCAGGGACGGTTCGCCGCCCAGTACCGCGAGCAGTACGGACTGCCGCCGTCGGAGACGCTGCGGAGAGGGCCCGCGTCAGGTGGATGACATCCGCGCTCAGCGGATGGCTGGAGTGGCGGCGCCGAACGTACCGTTCTTGTCAGGCGCCGATCGAAACTCCACTCCTCACCCCGAAAGGACTCACCACCATGCGCGACATCCTCATCGTCGGCGCCGGGCAGGCCGGCCTCCACCTGGCCATCGGCCTGCTCCAGCAGGGTTACGACGTCACCGTGGTCTCCAACCGCACCGCCGAGGACATCCGCGACGGCCGGGTCATGTCCGGCCAGTGCATGTTCGGCACCGCGCTCTCCCATGAGCGCGAACTCGGCCTCGACTGGTGGGCCGACCTCTGCCCGCCCATCGAGGGCATCGCCCTCGCGGTCCCGAATCCGGAGGGCGGCAAGTTACTCGACTGGGCCGGACGCCTCGACGCCCCGGCCCGCTCGGTCGACCAGCGGCTGAAGATGCCGGCCTGGCTGGGCGAGTTCGAGCGGCTCGGCGGCAAGCTCGTGCTGCACGACGCCACCCCCGACGACCTGGAGACCTACGCCGCCCGCTACGACCTGGTCCTCGTCGCGGCGGGCAAGGGCCAGATCGCCTCGTTGTTCGAGCGCGATCCCGCCCGCTCCCCCTACGCCGCCCCGCAGCGGGCCCTCGCGGTCACCTACGTCAACGGGCTGACCCCCCGGCCCGACCACTCGGCCGTCTGCTTCAACCTGCTGCCCGGTGTGGGCGAGTACTTCGTCTTCCCCGCCCTCACGACCAGCGGCCCCTGCGAGATCATGGTGTTCGAGGGCGTGCCCGGCGGGCCCATGGACTGCTGGGGCGACGTGCGCGGCCCCGCCGAGCACCTGGCGCGCAGCCGGCAGATCCTGGAGACCTTCTTCCCGTGGGAGGCCGAGCGCTGCGACGGCATCGAGCTCACCGACGACAACGCCGTCCTGACCGGCCGCTTCGCCCCCACGGTCCGCAACCCCGTCGCCGTGTTGCCGTCCGGTGCGCCCATCTTCGGCGTCGCCGACGTCGTGGTGCTCAACGACCCGATCACCGGGCAGGGCAGCAACAACGCCGCCAAGTGCGCCGCCACCTACCTGCGGGCCATCGTGGAGCGGGGAGGGCAGCCGTTCGACGCCGACTGGATGCGGGCCACCTTCGACCGCTTCTGGGACCAGGCCCGGCACGTCACCGCCTGGACCAACACCCTGCTGGCGCCGGCCGAACCCCACCACCTGGCGCTCCTGGGCGCGGCCGGGCAGCACCCCGAGGTCGCCCACCGGTTCGTCAACGGGTTCGACGACCCGTCCGACTACGCCGAGTGGTTCATGGACGCCGACCGGGCCGAGGCCTACCTCAGGAGGGTCGCGGCATGAGATCGCTCCGTGAGGCCCTGGGGCAGTTCGCGACCGGGGTGGCGGTGATCACGACGGCGACCGGCGAGGGCGACCGGGCCGGGGTGACCGTCAACTCCTTCACCTCGGTCTCGCTCGATCCGCCGTTGGTGCTCTGGTGCCTGTCGAACCGGGCGCCCAGCGCGCCGGTCTTCCTGCGGGCCGGGCGGTTCGCCGTCAATGTCCTGGCCGCCGGCCAGGACCACCTGTCGAGGCGGTTCGCCACGCCCTCGCCCGACAAGTTCGCCGGGGTGGACCTGCTCTCCGCCGCTCCCCTGCCGATCCTCGCCGGGACGCTGGCCACCTTCGTCTGCCGGACCGAACGGGTGCACGACGGCGGCGACCACCACATCTTCGTCGGGGCGGTGGAGGGCTTCCAGCGCACCGAAGGGGAGCCGCTCGTCTTCCACTCCGGCCGCTACCGGGAGTTCTGGCCCGAGATGACCATGGACGGGGCCGCCTAGCGGCCGGTCGGCGCGATGGCGGCGACCAGGCCGCCGTCGACGACCAGGTCCTGCCCGTTGACGTAGGAGGCGGCGTCGGAGGCCAGGAAGACGACCGCGTCGGCGACGTCGTCCGGGGTGCCGAGACGGCCAGAGGCGACCGAGGCCAGGGCGACGGCCGCGGTCTCGGCGGAGATGTGCTCGTGGAACATCGGGGTCTCGATGTAGCCGGGGCTCACCGAGTTGACGCGCACGCCTCTCGGGCCCAGTTCGGCCGCGAGGGTGCGGGTCAGGTTGTGGACGGCGGCTTTGGAGGCGGCGTACAGGGCGGCGCCGGACAGGCCGCGGTGCAGCGCCCAGGAGGCGTTGACCACGATCGACCCCCCGCCGGCCAGCAGGGGGAGGGTCTTCTGGATGGTGAAGAAGACGCCTTTGACGTTGGTCGCCATGACGTGGTCGAAGCCGGCCTCGGTGACCTCGCCGAGCGGCTCGAACACGGCGGTGCCCGCGTTGGCGAAGACGACGTCGAGCCGTCCGTACCGGCTCTCGATCGTGGTCGCCAGCCGGTCGAGGTCGGGCAGGCTCGCGGCGTCGCCCTGAACGGCCAGGACGCGGTCGCCGCCGGCCAGGCGCCCGACGGCGGCGTCCAGCTTCGTCCTGTCGCGGCCGGTGACGACCACGTGGGCGCCGCCGGCCAGCAACCTTTCGGCCGTCGCCAGGCCTATGCCGCTGGTGCCGCCGGTGATGAGAGCGATCTTGCCGTGGAACGTGTGGGTCATGGATCCAGCGTGCCGACGGGCGCGGAAGACGAACAGTGCGCAGTGATCCGGGGTGTGGCACCACCACCTTCACCGGGGGGTGTAGAGCTCCAGGTACCACGACGGACGGTCGGCCACCACCAGGGTCGTCATGTCGAAGAACAGGTCTCCGGCCTCGGGATGCCGGATGGCCTTGATCGCCTGGACCGGCGGGCCCACGTCGTGGCGGCCCCAGAGCTCGGCGAACTCCGGGCTCACCGCGCTCAGGTCGGCGACCACGCGGGCGAACTCCGGGTCATCGGGGGCGTGCCCGGCGTCGGCGCGGTAGGCGGCCACGACGGCCGGGGCGACCGACTCCCACTCCACGTGCATGGCCCGGTAGCGGGCGTTGGTGAAGAACGCGACCAGGCAGTTGTGGTCGGTGTCGCCGTAGCGGAACAGGCGCTGCGCCGCGTCGTTGGTCGCGACCAGGTTCCAGTAGCGGTCGCGGACCATCGCGGGCGGCGTCCAGGTGTCGAGCAGGCGGCGCAGTTCCGGGGTGACCTCGGCGTCGCGGGCGGCCCCGGCCTGCGGCGGGTTGAGCCCGGCCAGCAGGTAGACGTGGGCGCGCTCGGACTCGCTCAGGCGCAGCGCGCAGCCGATCGCGTCGAGCACCTCGGCCGAGACGTTGATGTCGCGGCCCTGCTCCAGCCACGTGTACCAGGACACCCCGACCCCGGCCAGCACGGCGACCTCCTCGCGCCGCAGCCCCGGGGTGCGGCGCCGGCCGGCCACGGCCATGCCGACGTCGCCGGGGGTGAGCCGGGCCCGGCGGGTGCGCAGGAAGTCGCTGAGCTGCTCGCGGCGGGCCATACGTCATGTTAGGCGCCCGCGCAGGAGGGCTGGCCCTCCCTCGTCTCTAGGGACTGCTCGGCTGATCGGGGCCCGCCCCGTTTTCTAGCGTGATGGCGAAGCCGAGAACCCAAGCAGGAGGAACCATGACGACTCTCAGAAGATCGGCCCTTCTGGTGGCGGCCGCGCTGGCGGTCGTGCCCGCGCTCGCCGTCCCCGCCGAGGCGGCCGCGGTGACCGCCGGAACGTGCGTCGAGGAGACCGGCGGACAGGTCATCTACACGGCGGAGCCGGGCGTCGCCAACGACCTCACCATCACCCAGGTCGGCGACGTCGTCCGCCTGGAGGACGAAGCCGGTTCGATCAAGGGCTGCGTCGCCGAGAGCCCGGCGACCGTGGTGGCCAGGCTCGGCACGAAGATCAAAGTGGTGGCCGGCGACGGGGACGACGTCGTGGTCGTGAACGTCCTGCCGCAGGGGCAGCGGGTGGTCGTGCTCGGCGGCGACGGCGACGACGAGCTGCGCGGCAGCGGGAACGCCGACGACCTGCGCGGCGGGAAGGGCGACGACACCCTCCGGGGCGACGGCGGCGACGACAAGCTGCGCGGCGACGCGGGCGACGACGAGTTACGCGGCGGCGCGGGGAGCGACGAGCTGCAGGGCGGAACGGGCAGCGACGACCTGAGCGGCGGCGCGGGCGCCGACGAGCTCAACGGCGGCACCGGCGACGACGACCTGCGCGGCGACGCCGACGCCGACGAGCTCAACGGCGGCACCGGCGCCGACGAACTGAACGGCGGCCCCGGCCTCGACTCCTGCAACGGCGGCCCCGGCACGGACACCACGACCCGCTGCGAGTGACCGGTCAGGCGATCTTGACGGCCCGCGTCTCGCCGTCGGAGAGGAACGACGCGAGCCTCTCCCCCTCCTCGGCCACCTCGTCGCGGTCGGACCGGGAGAGCTCGCGCAGCGGGGCGACGGTCACGGCGCCGTCCGTGACCGTCCAGGTGGCGGCGACCCGGCCGTCGACCAGGACGACCCGGACGCCGGCGATCGACACGCCGCGATGGGCGTCGTCGACGATCCGGGTGCGGTCGTCGTAGCCGAGGAGCGCGTTGTCGAAGGCGGGCAGGAAGCGTACCGGCGCGGGGGTGTCTGGGTCGGGGCGCGGCGCGTCGGGGAGGTCCAGCAGCTGGCGGCCCCGCTCGTCGCGGAAGGAGACCAGTTCCCCGCGCACCGCGGCGACCGCGGCCGGCAGGCCGGCCAGCCCGCACCAGGCGCGCAGGTCGGCCGTGGCGGCGGGGCCGTAGGCGGCCAGGTAGCGCCGCACGAGCGTCTCACCGACCGGGTCGGACCCGTTCGGCGCGGGCGGGTCGAGCTCCCGTCCCAGCCAGAGGGAGATCGGGACGTTGCGCACCCCCGCCTTGGCCCGCCACACCCCGCGCGGCGGCAACTGCACCACCGGGACGAGGGCGGAGACCAGCATCTCGCCCAGCGGCCGGGGCTGCGGCATCGGCCACCGCTCGGCCATCGTCCGCGCCAGATCGCCCATCGTCCACGGCTCGCCGTCGGCCATCAGGGCCCGGCCGGCCGCCGCGAGCTCGTCGAGGTCGACGCCGGCCAGCTCGCGCCGGTAGACCCCGAGCACCCGCTGGCGCAACATCGTGTCGTGCCGGGCCCGCCACGCCACGACGTCGTCGGCCGTGACCAGGTGGACGGTGCGGCGCATGAGGTGGGTGCGCACGACCTTCCGCCCCACCAGCAGGCCGGAGAGCGTCGCCGGGTCGAACCCGCGCAGCCGCGACCAGAGCCCGACGAACGGCTCCTGCGGCTCCTGCGCCTGCATCCCGCACAGGTGCGCGACGGCGTCGAGGACCGGCAGGCCGGCGCGGTCGAGCAGCAGTTGCCGGGCGAGCGTGGCGCGGTTGAGGGCCCGGGTGTCGAGAACGGTCATCGTCATATGACCACGATCCCAGCCATAGCGGCCAGAAACCGTCCTCTTTCTGACACGAGCGGACCACTGTTACATTACATCTGTAATGGAGGTGGGACATGCGAGAACGGTGGGTTCCGGACGCACGCCGCAACGCGGTGGCCGACGCCGTGGGCAGGCTGCTGATGCGCGGCCACGGCACCTTCCCGGGCATGCGGGAGATCGCCGCCGAGGCCGGGGTGACCACCGGGACGTTGCAACATCACTTCGGCACCAAGGACGACCTGCTCCTGTTCGCCCTGGAACACCATTGCCGGCGCTGCGCCGACCGCCTCACGGCCCGGTCGGAGGAGGGCGCGCGGTCGCCGCGTCAGGCCCTGGCGGTGATCGTGACGGAGCTGCTGCCGCTCGACGAGGAACGCGCCGCCGAGACGAGCGTGGCCAAGGCGTTCGTGTCCCGCGCCGCGACCGATCCCGGCTTCGCCGCCCACTACCGCGCCCAGCGCAAGATCCTGCTCGACCTGCTCGGCGAACAGTTCGCGCGCGCCGACGTCCCCGACCCCTCGGCCGCCGCCACGATCCTCGCGCGGGTCATCGAGGGGATGCGGACCGACTGCCTGCTCCTCGGCCCGGACGCCGTCGACGTCGACGCCGTCCTCGACCGGCTCCTCCGACCCAGGGACACCCCATGAGGACCGGAGACGTGGTCAGCCCCGGCGGGGTCCGGGTGGATTGGGGCTACCGCATCGACGCCGTGCCCGGCGACACCCGGGTGACCGACCACTACCGGCTGTCGGCGCCCTTCGGGCTGCTGCGCTTCTCGATGGGGCAGGCGAAGAAGGTGCAGGTGGCCCGGGGTCGGGAACTGGCCCGCCGGTTCGCGGCCTGAGACGGCGCTGCCGCGCCCGCCGGGGAAGGCGGGCGCGGCAGCGGCGCGTCAGAGGGATTCGTTGCGGGTGAAGCGGAACAGCGCGGTGTGCGACGCCGCCGCGCCCTCCCCCGTGTCGACGTGGAGCGTCAGGCACTTGTCGAGGTAGGACGCCGGGGTGCGCCAGACCACCTGGTAGCTGCCGTGCCCGAGGACCTGGAGCGCCGAGGCGCCCTCGGCGGGCGTGCGCTCCTGGCCGGTGGGCAGGCCGGTCCGGCAGTCGAAGGGACTGACCGTCAGCGCCGCCGTGGTGAGGCCGTTGACGGGGGCGCCGTTCGCGTCCGTCAGCCGCCACTTGACCTGGATGCCCTGGCCGGCCTTGGCCACGTTGACGACGCCGTCGTTCTTGACCGGCGCGGCGAAGCCGGTGAAGACGTACGCCACCGAGTAGGTCGCCGTCACCGGCGGGGTGAGGTTGCCCTCGTTGTCCTTCGCTCCGGCGCAGGTGGCGGTGTAGACCCCGACCCCGGTGGGGGTGCCGCCGGTGATCGTCAGCGTGGCCTCGGTCGCCACGCCGGAGCCCCGGTCGACGGTGACGCACGCGGCCGTTGGCACGGCGTGCAGCCGGTAGGTCGCGCCGTCGGCCACGCCCGTCACGCTGACCTGCGGTCCGGCCGCGTCGGGGCCGGTCCACCGGACCTGGATGGTCTTCTCCACGCCTTCGGCGATGGCGCGGCCGCCGTGGTCCTGGAGCAGGCCGTCGACCTCGACGTTGACCTCACCGGTGTGCTTCTCGCCGGTGAAGCGGAACGCCATGGCCAGCTTTTGGTCCGGGTACGGGTGACCGGCCGGGGGCGACTGCGGGGACACGGCCGTCCACTGGCCGTCGGCGCCGGTGACCTTCAGGGCGCCGCCGAGCGCCTGGGCCACCCGGGTCGGCTGGCTCATGGTGACCGTGAGGCCCTCGTCGTCGGCCTCGATCGTGGCGACCTCGGCCGGTTCGGCGCGGAACAGGTTGACGTCGACGTCGGTGTGCGGGGGCAGCACCTTCAGCACCTTGGACTCGGCCGGCAGGTAGCCGTCCTTGGTGTAGACGACCTTCCACCAGCCTTCGGGCACGTCCCAGCCGTAGCGGCCCTCGGCGTCGGTGACCTGCGGGTTGAGGTCGCCGTAGACCGCCGCGTCCCACGGCTGCCACGGCCCTTCGGGGGCGGGGGCGCGCAGCAGGGTCGCGGTGACGCCTTCCACGCGGCGGGCGTCCAGGCCCTCGTAGAGGTAACCGGAGGGGTCGAAGCGGTAGTCGATGTCGGCGTCCGGAAGCGGGGCGTGCGGGTCGCGGTAGGGGGCGTCCCGCTCGGTCCACCGGCATTCCTGGGCGCTGTTCATCTCGCGCCGCAGCGCCGCGATGTCGTTGTTGAGCGGGATCTCCAGAGCCTTGCCGATACCCCAGCTCACCGCCCAGATCGCGACGGTGCCCAGGCCGAAGGTCGCCGGGGTGAGCGCCAGGCCGACGGCGGCCGACACCCCGTTGTAGATGTCGAGCATGACGGCCCGCCGCATGAGCTGCTGCAGGTGGTGGCGGTAGACGGCGCCCAGCGACCCGTCCATGCACCGGTTGGCCATGTCCATCATCTTGTTGAGCTCGGTGTACTTCTCGTCGCTGCTCTCCGCCGAGTTGATGGCGTCCCAGTTGGTGACGTTCCAGAAGGACGTCTGGAAGATCGCCCGTGCCGGTCCGCTGACGAACCCGGCGGCGTTCAGCGACCTGACCACCGGCGAGTCCGGCGACATGCTCGCCAGCACGCCGATGTCGACGATCGCCGCCGCCTCACTGGTGTAGCGGCCGGTCGTGGCGAAGGGGTCGCCGCCCGACAGGACGGGCTCGTAGACGGGCACGCCCGAGGCGCGGGCCGCCTTGACGGCCGCGGGGCCCGGCTCGTAGCCGGGCAGCGGCTCGATGGTCAGCTTGATCCGCCCCTGGGCGGCCGGGCCCATTTTCGGCACCGGCACGGTGAACTCCTGGCTGACGGCGTCGCCCTCGGTCACCGGGTCGGCGACCACGGCGGCCTCCGGATCGAAGAGACCGCCCGCCGGGTCGGGCGCCGGGGGGATCGGCAGCAGGGGCCGGTCGTGCTCCGGACCGTAGGTGATCGTCAGGTCGCCGACCTCGTGCGCCTTGGTCTTGGTGGTCAGGGTGTAGACGTTCTCCTGGCCCTCCACCGGCGTCAGGGGGAGGTCGAGTGTGCCGAGCCGCGCCCGGGGGCCGCCGACCGGGCCGCTGAACTCCGCCTTGACGGTGACGGCCAGGCCCGGGTTCCACACCCAGGGGAAACGCGCCACGCCGTCGGCCGGGCGGAAGGTCTTGGTCATGCCCGTCTGGGACATGGTCACCTTCTCCAGCACGCTGGCGTACGGGTCGACGACCACGGTCACCGGGTCGGCGGCCAACTCGGCGGAGCCGACGGCGGCGGAGGCGCGCAGGACGTGCCTCACCGCCTCGTCGCCCGCGCCGAGGTCCACGACGGCGTGCCACCGGCCGCCCTCGCCGGCGTCGGCCTCCGCGACCACCGTGTCGCCGTCGCGCACGACGACACGCGCACCGGCGGGCGCCAGGCCCGATGCGGTGAACCGCCCGGTCTGGCTCGACGACGGCGCCCGCAGCGTGACCGTGCCCACCCGGACCCCGGCCGACCCCACGACCTCGGTCAGGTCGCCGGAGGACACCGACAGGGAGAACGGCAGCTCATTCCCGGCCGTGGCCGGGGTGCGGACGTACACGTCGATCTTCCGCGTGGTCGCGGCCGGGAGCGGGATCACCACGGCGTTCTCCTCGCGGGTGAACGCCACCGGCGTGCCGTCCCGCAGCACCGCGTCGTCGGGAACCGTGACGCCCGGGGGAAGCGTCAGCCGGGCGGCGCCGCTCCGCGTGGTGTTCTGGAACTCGACGTCGGCGCGCAGGTGGGCCAGCTCGCCGGGCAGCACGGCGTCGGTGACGGCGTCGAAGCCGCTGCGCTCCCCGCGGACGAGGGTCGTCATCGGGGCGAGCCGCAGGTCGCCGAGGTCGAGCTGTTCCCCCGCGCCGACCGTCACGACCCGCTGGACCGAACCGCTGAGCGTGTCGCGGCACGCCACCACGGTGAGCACGTACGTGCCCGCCGCGGGCGCGGAGACCCGCAGGTCCGGACCGGCGAAGTCGGCGACCGCCGAGGCGTCCTCGCCCTCGATCCGCGAGCAGGTCCGGCCGGTACGCGGGGTGCCGTCCGGTTCGAGGATGCGCGCGGTGATCCTGGACTTCTCGTGGATCTCCACGGTCAGCGGGATGTCGGGCGAACCCGCCGCTACGGCCTCGGCGCACGCCCTGCTCAGGCCCCGCTTCGAGCCGTCCGCGCAGAAGGTCACGGTCGAGCCCGGGGGCACGTCGACCGGCACCTCGCCGTCCCAGGCGATGATCCTCCGGCCACCGGCCAGGACCTCGGGCCTGAGGGGGTCGACCGTCTCGGTGTTGAGCTCCTGCTCGGTCCGGTCGCCGTCCATCGAGACGATGACGACCTTGGGCCGCACGACGTAGCCGGACACGTCGGGGAAGACCAGCTCCGCCGGGGCGTCCGGACCGGCCACGACCTCGGCGGTCGTCTGGCCCGCGCGGGTGGCCGTCACGACGGTGCCGGTTCCCCCGCCGAACACCTGGGCCGACCAGGTGCCGTCGGCGGCCGACTCGACGCGTGTGGGCACCCCGACGCCGGCGACCGTCTGCCGCAGCGTCACCGTCGCCCGGAGCGGGCGGCCGTCGTCGTCCTTGACCGTGCCGCGCACGGTCACCCTGGGCAGCGCGCCCGCGGTCACCGCGACCGCGTTGGCCCCGGCCGCCAGGGTCACCGTCCGGTCCGGCACGGCGGCCAGGCCGTAGGTCACGAGGGTCTGCGCGGGCACGGTGATCTTCGCGGTCACGTCGGTGGCCGCGTCGAGGGTGCCGAACATCACCCGTCCGTTCCCGTCGGTGCGGCCCGACCGGACCCCGGTCCGGGTGGTGAGCATGACCGGGACGTCGGCCAGCGCCACGTCACCGGCCCGGCGCAGCGTCAGGGTGAGGGACGCGGGCGCGTGCGGCGCGACGGTCACGTCCACCGCCTGGCCGGAGGTGACCCCCACGGTCGTCGGCGGGGTGCCGTCGAGGCCGTCGGAGCGGCGGGTGGTGATCCGGTGATCGGTCGCCGGCGCGACCGGCACGGCGAGGGTGCCGTTGGCCTTCAGCTGGGTGACGTGGCCGGTGCCGGTGGTGTCGCTCCACACCTGGAGACGGACGCCGTCGGGCTCCCCGCCCGGCACGGTGACGCCGACCCGGACGAGACCGCCGACCGTGGCGGGCAGGCCGGTGACCGGCCGGGAGATCGCGTGCCCCGTGCCGTCGGCGAGCCGCAGGACGCCGGAGACGATCTCGGTCACGCCTTCCGGCAGCGGCCAGGAGCCCCGGTACCGTCCGGCGCGCTCCTCCGCGAGCGGCACCGTCACCGGTTTCGCCGGGTCGTCGGCGGTGCGCACGACGAGGTCGGCGGTGGCGGTGAAGCCCGCCGCGCCGACCACCGCGAAGGTGGCCTCACGGCCGAGGGCGAGCACCGCCGACCCGGCCACCTTGGGCAGGTTGGCGGCCGTCTCGGTGACGGTCAGCTCGTCGACGCGGACCCGGGCGTCCTTGGTCAGCCGGATCTGCTCGGTGCCGCGCAGCGCGGCGACGGCATAGGTGTACTCCGTGCCTGCGGCGACCGCGGTGTCGTCGTGGGTGGTCGCGCCGGGGGCCAGGTCGGCCAGCTTCACGCCGTCGCGGAGCACCCGGTAGCCGGTCAGGCCGCTCAGGCCGGAGGCCTCCCACTGGAGGCGCACCCGGGCGCCGGGCCCGGCCACCGCCGAGAGCGGGGCCTCGCCGGGCGGCACGTCGTCCAGCAGGGTGACGCTCCTGGTCAGCGGGGCCGAGGCGCGGCCGGACGCGTCCTTGGCGACGACCGCGACCTCGACGGTCGAGCCGGGGGTGAGCCCCGACGGCGTCGCCCGCGTCGTGGGCGCGATCACGGTGGCGACCGTGGTCCCGTTCACGCTGACGTCGTAGGTCGTGGCCGTGGCGCTCGCGGCGGGCCACGAGAGGGCGACGGAGGTCGTGCCGGGTTCGGCGGCCAGCGCGGCGTCCTCCGGCCAGGTCGGCGCGGGGGCGTCGGCCGGGACGGCGCGGTAGAGGTGCGAGGGCTGCGGCGTGTCCGTGCGGGGGGCGACGAACGCGGTGGCGGCGGACAGGAAGGCCAGGGTGGCGGCGTCGCCGCTCATGGCGTAGGCGTTCACGTAGTCGGGATAGGTGGCCATCTCGCCGGGGAGAGGGTCGGCGATCCGGCCGTCCAGACCGGCGCTGACCAGCACGGGAGCTCGGCCGGCCTGAGCCGGTTGGGTCCACACCGCGCCCGCCCGCCGGAACGCGACGGTCCCGCCGTCGGCGCTCAGCCGTGCGACGGCCGGCAGGTCGTCGGAGGGGAAGGCGGCGTCGCCGGAGACGTACGGGACCGTTCCCGAGGCCGCCAGCGTCACGTCGGCCGAAGGTCCGGTGTCGAGGTCGGCCACGACCACCCCGGCGTCGCCGCCGAGGGCGGTCCGGCGTCCGGCCTGGTCGAGGTTGGGGGTCCAGGCCGTGTGCTGGGCCTGGGTCAGCTCACGCTCGCCGGGCAGCCGGTCGCCGGAGGCGGCGTCGAAGCGCAGCAGCGTCCGTTCGTCGCCGCCCACGTTGACGGCGAGCACCTTCCCGTCACCGGACAGGGCGAAGCCCTTCACGTCGGGCTCGCCGTCGGAGAGGTCCTCCGGGCGGACGACCTGCGACACCGGCGCGGCGTCGGACTGCAGGGTGACCAGCAGCACGCCCTCCGGGGAGGTGATGTCGTCGTACTCGGGCAGCGGCAGCGACAGGTCGGCGGCCAGCCGCCCGCCGTCGGCGCTCAGGGCCAGGTTGCGCAGCTTGTGGTGCGAGACCGGGACGCCGAGGTCGGGAAGCTGGACCCATGTGGTGGCGTCGGTGAGCCGGTCCCTGACGAAGATCGCCTCCTTGATGAAGGGGTCGGCCGAGGCCGGCAGCCGCAGGTCGGCGGCGTTGGAGCCACTGGCCAGGAAGGCGACCGTCCGGCCGTCGCCGCTGATCGCGGCGTCGATCACCTGCGCCACGGGCAGCCCTTCGAGGTCGAGCCCGACGACCTCCTCTCCGCCGTCGCGCAGGTCGGCGGCCACCAGGACCGGCGGGTCGTCTCCCCGTGGAGACAGGTGTAAGGCGGTGGTTCCGTCGGCCGACAGCGCCAGCCGTCCGGGATGGATCTGCAGGTCGGGCACCTCGGCCCGGCTGTCGATGTGATAGGCCCTGGCCAGCGGCTCGGCGGCCTCAGCGGCCAGGGCCGCCTGCGGCACCGTCGCGAGCTGGACGACGGTGCTGAGCACCAGCGTCCCGACGAGGAACGGCAGAGCACGAAAGGACGTTCGCACGGGAATCTCCTTCGATCGGCGATCACCGTGACCATGACAAGGCGCCCTTGGGACTTGATTGGACGCGACTTGTGGCCCCTTCCCAGTGCTCCAAGCGTCAACAGAGGGTTGACGATTCTCGCAGCGTCAACCTACTGTTGACGCATGAGCGATTATCCCGTCGTACGGCTGGACGATCTCATCAACGGGATCAAGGCGGCCAACCCCAACGTCCTCGAACAACTCTCCGGCGCCGTGCTCATGGCCGAGCACATGGGCGACGTCGCCGACCACCTCATCGGCCACTTCGTCGACCAGGCCCGCAAGTCGGGCGCCTCCTGGACCGACATCGGCCGCAGCATGGGCGTCACCAAGCAGGCCGCGCAGAAGCGGTTCGTGCCCAAGCTGGAGGACAACCAGCAGCAGTTCTCCCGGTTCACCCCGCGCGCGAAGACGGCCATCGGCGAGGCGCAGCGGCTCGCCAAGGAACTGGGCCACCCCATGGCCGGGCAGGAGCACCTGCTGGTCGCGATGCTCGCCGACGCCGACGGCCTCGCCGTGAAGGCCCTGGTCGAGATCGGCCTCGACCTCGACGCGGCCCGCGAGGCGGCGCGCCGGGCGCTGCCCGAGACCGGCACGGCGCTGGACGGCAACGCCGAACTCGGGGAGGACAACAAGCGCCTCCTGGAGCTCACGTTCCAGGAGGCGCTGCGGCTCGGGCACAACTACATCGGCACCGAGCACATGGTGCTCGCGCTGCTCAGCGCGGGAAACCCGGTCCTCACCGAACTGGGGGTGACCAAGGAGCGGTTCGAGGAGGCGGTGGTCGCCTTCCTCAAGGGGCTCGCGCCGAAGTAGTCCCCGCAATCGCCAAACCCCGGTAGGGGGTGATGGCGTCCAATGGGATTGTGGACATGGCGTTGCGGGCCGGCGATCCCCGGTCGATCGGGCCCTACACGGTGGTCTCCCGGCTGGGCGAGGGCGGTCAGGGCGTCGTCTACCTGGGCGAGTGGAACGGGGAGCCGGTCGCGGTCAAGGTGCTGCGGCACGGCGCCGACGACGCGGCGGTCCGGGAGGTGAACTCCACCCGGCAGGTCGCGGGGTTCTGCACCGCGCGCATCATCGACGTGGTGCTCGACCACGATCCGCCGTACATCGTCAGCGAGTACGTCGCCGGCACCCCGCTCGACCGGGTGCCGCCCCGCAGGGGGGCCGAGTTGCAGCGGATCGCCATCGGGACCGCCACAGCGCTGGTGGCGATCCACCGGGCGGGGGTGATCCACCGTGACTTCAAGCCGGGCAACGTGCTGCTGGCCCCCGAGGGGCCGCGGGTCATCGACTTCGGGATCTCGCGGCTGAGCCACAGCGAGACCACCGGGCGGGCCATCGGCAGCCCGCCCTACATGGCGCCCGAGCAGTATTCCGGGGAGCGGGTCACGGCCGCGGCCGACGTGTTCGCGTGGGGCGCGACCATGGTGTTCGCGGCGACCGGGCGGGTGCCGTTCGAGGGCGACAACATCGCGGCCGTCGCCTACCGGGTGCTGCACGCCGAGCCCGACCTGACCGGGGTGCCGCGCGTGTTGCTGCCGCTGGTGCGCCGCTGCCTCGCCAAGTCGCCCACCGAGCGGCCCACTTCGAAGGAGGTGCTGCTCAGCCTGCTCGGGCACGATGAGGAGGACGACCTCGACGCGCTGGAGTCGGGCCGGCTGGAGGCGACCCGGCCGGTCACGGGCAGGGCGGTCCCGTGGCGGGCCGCGGTGGCGGCGCTGGCCGGGCTGGCGGTGATCGCGGCGGCCGTCGTGTTCTGGCCGCGCGGCGACCGGCCGCCCGAGACCCAGGCCGAACTGGCGGCGGCCCTGTCGGAGGTGTACCGGAAGACGCCGACCGCCACGTTCACCAGCGAGGGCGGCATGGGGCAGGGCGACAACCTGGCCACGTCACGGGGCACCGTCACCGTCGCGGGCGATCCGGGGTTGCCGCACGACGACTTCGTCGCCGACATCCAGTACGGCAGCGAGGAGACCCGGCGCTACACGATCGAGGACCGGCGGGTGAAGGAGACCGGCGAGCCGCTCGGGGAGTTCGGCGACGGGAGCAACGAGCCGCCGATCCTGCTGACGGCCACAGCGGGGCTCACCGTGATCCGGTCGCTGGTCGTCCAGGGCAACGTGACGTTCGAGCGCGACGGCCGGGTCTACCGGGGCATCGTCCCGGGCAACCTGACCGGCGACGCGCTGAAGCTGCTGCTGATCGAGTACGCCGGGGACGCCGTCGACCGGTCGCTGGTCACCTACACCCTCACGATCGACGAGCACGACCGGCCGGTCTCGTTCGTGCTCGACGTGGGCCGGCCGCTCGGCGACGCGGGGTTGTTCACGACGACCTTCCGGTCGACGTACACCGACTTCAGGAGTCGCTGAGCGCGGCCGAGGTCGCGACGACCGCCTGGAGGTGGCGGCGCATCGCCAGGGCGGCCATCTCGGCGTCGCCGTCCTTGATCGCCTCGTAGATGGCCCGGTGCTCGGCGCGGGCCTGCGCGGCCCGGCCCGGCGAGGCCGACACGGCGAGCGCCTGGTCCTGGAGGACCGCGCGCAGGTCTTCGACCAGGCGGGAGAAGAGCGGGTTGCCGGTGGCCTGGGCGATGGCGATGTGGAACCGGGCGTCGATCTTGTTGCGCTCGGCCGGGTCGTCGTTGTCCTCGAAGGCGGCGACCAGTTCGGCCAGGCCGTCGAGGTCCTCCTGGGTGCGCCGTTCGGCCGCCAGCCGGGCCGCCGGCACCTCAAGGTAGCGGCGCACCTCGTTGAGCTGCGAGGGCAGGTACTGCCCGCTGAGCAGGTGGGACTGCACGCGGGTGGCGGCGACGAAGGTGCCCTTGCCCGCGTAGGACTTCGTCAGGCCCAGGGCGTTCAGGCTGTGCAGGGCCTCCCTGATGACCGAGCGGCTGACCCCGAACGACGCCGCGAGCTCGGCCTCGGAGGGCAGGCGGTCGTCGACCGCGAAGTGACGCGACTCGATCAGTTCGATGAGCTGCGTGCGCACGTGCTCCGCCGCGCTCTTCTGCTCGACAGGGACGACCTTCATTACGGATAGGTCCTTCTTCATCTCGGCGCCAGGGTTCTCGTCTCCCACCGTGCCACGCAGGGCCGCCCCGCGGCGATATGCATCGTACGGCCGGACACGTCCATGATCACACCGGCGATCGTCGCGGTGCGCTCACGTTCGTGCACATTCTCGTCGGGGTGCTGGCAGACGCTCGACGGGCTGTCCTGGTGGTCGGCGAGCACCTTCTTGAGGTCGTCGACCGACAGGCCGGACCGTTCGCCCAGGCTCTCGGTGACGTTGCGCAGCCGCGTGAACGTGTGGGGCTTGCGGCGCGCGTACAGATCCTCGCCTGTCAGGTCGGGAGATCGGAAGTGGTTGGCGTGCGTGATCTGGCCGTCTTCGGGGGTGAGAATCCGCACACCGTCGGGGCGGGGGGCCGTTTCGAGGTCGGCGGCGAAGCCGGTGTCGTCGGCGAGCAGGTAGTTGGCCGACAGGGCGCGCTCGGCGCCGGCGATCGTGCGGGCGGCCTCGCGGCCCGACCCGCTGTCGAGGGCGGCGCGCAGCAGGACGTGGTAGGGCACCCCGATCCGGCCCTCGTCGCCGTCGCTGATCAGGGTGTTGGTGCACAACCCGACGCCCGCGTCGTTCATGCCGACCTTGGCGAGCAGACCGGCCTCGACCAGCGTGACGAACGAGGGGCCGTCGTCGCGGACGACCTCCAGGATCATGGCGGTGTCCATCGAGTGGAGCAGCCAGTCCCAGTTCTGCGCGATGAGCGGGGTGCCGGTGGCCGAGCGGTCCGGGAGCAGCGTCAGCGACGTGCACTCGTGGGGCATCTCCCGGTCGCCGGCGTGGAACATGATCTCGCTGCGGGTGTTGAGGGCCAGGATCTCCGCGACGTCGAGGCCGGCGCCCTCGGCGATGCCCCGCATCTCGGTCAGGGACGCCGGCGAGAAGTCACCGACGACGTCGCGGTACCGGGCGGCGTGGGCGCACACGGTGGCCCAGTCCCATCCCGCGTAGTGGTCGAAGACGCGCTGGTAGGCGGAGATCGAACGGTGGATCCGGGTGCGGGCCAGCGCGCCGTACCGCCTGCCGCGCTCGGCGGGCGGTCCGGCCACGCGGACCACTGGGAACTCCCCAGAAAAGTGCATGGAACGGGCCGCTCCCTCACATGAGGCTGGACAATCGTCCAGGGTGCCTGGCTGTCAGACATGTTGATTGTGGGAGCCTGGGTCCAACAGTGTCAACTCGCCGGTTTTTCGGGCATAACGCCTTGCCAGAACTCAAAACACAGGTTCATGATGTCAGGCAGCCCTACAGGTTGGAGTTGTGGTGACATCTGTGCTGATAGCCGGTGGCGCGAGCGGCATCGGGGCCGCCACGGCGGCCCGGCTGCGCGCGGCGGGCGCCGACGTGCACGTGGCCGACATCGACGCGGCCGGTGCCGCCGAGGTCGTCAAGGCCCTCGACGCCCACCCCGGTTCGGGGACGGCGAGCCACGTCGACCTGGCCACGGCCGACGGACCCGCCCAGGCGGTCGCCGACGCGGTCGAAGCGCACGGCCGCCTGGATGCCATCGTCTTCTGCGCAGGGCTTCTCGTCGAGACCGAATTGGCAAATTTCTCCGCGTCCGAATGGGACCGCACGATGGCGCTCAACCTCCGGGCGCCCTTCTTCATGACGCAGGCCGCGGCCCCCCATCTGGCGGCGTCGGCCCACGGCCGGGTGGTGCTCACCGGCTCGACCGCGGCCTTCCGGGGCGGCGGCGGAAGTTTCGCGTACGCCGCCTCCAAGGGCGGCCTCGTCGCGCTGACCAGGTCACTCGCGGTCGCGATGGGCCCCGACGGGGTCTGCGTCACCTGCGTCTGCCCCGGCTGGATCGACACCCCCTTCAACGACCCCTACTGGACCCGCGTGGGCGGCAAGGACAACACGACCGTCGCGGCGCTGGAGTCGCGCATCCCCCTCGGCGGCCAGGGGGTTCCGGACGACGTCGCCGCCGTCATCGAGTTCCTCCTCTCCCCCGGCTCCCGCTATCTGACCGGCCAGGCCGTCGTCGTCGACGGCGGCCTCCTCGCCTCGTGAAACCACCCGCCGACCCGCGCCTTCGTCGAAGGCCACGCTCACCTCGTGAAACCCGCCCGCCGATTCGCGATCCGTTCCGCCACGCTCACCCCGTGAGGCCGCTCCGATGATCCGCACCGAATCCGTCGTCACTCTCGAACTGGCCGAACGCCTGGTCAGGGCCGCCCAGGACAGCGCGGGCAAGCCGATGGCCATCGCCGTCACCGACCGGCACGGCCACGTCGTCGCCGCCGTGCGCATGGACGGCGCCTCGCACGTCGCGCTCACCCTCGCGATCGACAAGGCGTTCACCGCCGCCGCGTTCAACGCGCCGACCGACGCGTGGGGCGAGGTCACCAAGCCCGGGGCGGCCGACTGGGGCCTGACCTCGGCACTCGCCGGGCGGATCGTCGTCCTGGCCGGCGGCTTCCCGCTGCGGTCGGACGGCGAACTCATCGGCGCCATCGGAGTGAGCGGCGCCGCTCCCCAGGTCGACAACGAAACGGCGCTGACCGCCCTGCGCGCCTGCGCCGAGGTCGTCGACTCCTTCGCCGCGTCCCATCCCGCCGAACACCTTGGAGCGTAAATGTCGCTGGCCCAGCAGAAGGTCGTGGTCCTCGCCTACCCCGGCTACCAGGAGCTCGACTTCTGGTACCCGGTGCTGCGCGGCCGCGAGGAGGGCGCGACCGTCCACATCGTGGCCGCCGCCGCGGGGGCGGAGAGCATCCTCGGCTACCCCGTCATCCCCGACACCGACGCCGCCGACCTCGACCCCGCCTCCGTCGACGTGATCATCGCCCCCGGCGTCGCGCCGTGGGACCTCCCCCAGCCGAGCGGCGCGCAGGTCGCCCTGGTCACGGCCGTGCACGCGGCCGGCGGGCGGGTCGCCTCGGTCGGCAACGGCGCGTCGGTGGTGGCCCAGGCCATCGGCGACCAGAACGAACGGGTGGTCTCCGCCGACGGCACGAACGATCTCTCCGAGTTCTTCGCCACCATTCGCAGAGGAGTCTGAATCCGATGGAAGTCTTCAGGACCGTTCTGGGCGACGTCTCACCCGAGACGTCGGGCCGGTTCCTCACCCACGAGCACCTCCTCTACGGCTACCCGGGCGCGGAGCTCGACCACCGGACCGTGCTCGACTACGAGAACAACGTCGCGTTCATCGCCAAACAGGTCGCCGACGGCATGCGGGACTGGGGTTTCGGCACGCTCGTCGACATGACCCCGCCCGAGGTCGGCCGCCACCCCGAGCTGATGGCCGAGGTCGCCCGCCGGACCGGCATGAACGTCATCGCGATCACCGGCTTCTTCCCCGAGCGCATGGGCGTGCCCTACTACTGGCGGCGGCAGACGGTCGAGGAGCTGACCGACTTCTTCGTGCGGGACCTGACCGAGGGCATGGTCTTCGCGTGGCAGCAGACGCCCTACAAGGCGGGCGCCATCAAGATCGCGACCGGACAGGAGAGCGTCACGCCGCAGCCGAGCCCGATCGGGCCCAACGGCCGGCGCATCCACGAGGTCGAGGACCGGGTGATCCGGGCCGCCGGGCGGGCCTCCCGCATCGTCGGCTGCGCGATCAACACCCACACCGACCCGATGGACTACCGCGTCACCAACCCCGGCATCGAGCAGCTCGACATCCTCGAAGAGGAGGGCGCCGACCCGGCGAAGGTGATCATCGGGCACGCCTTCGTCGAGCCGGACGAGGGCCAGCTGCACGAGATCCTCAACCGGGGCGCCAACCTCCAGCTCGACCACATCGGCATCCCCTGGCGCGTCGACACCGTCGAGGAACTCGACGAGCGCATGGCGAACGCGTTCGTGGGCCTGATCAACGAGGGCTTCACCAGCCAGCTCGTGCTCTCCTACGACCGCTGGTTCTACAACCCGCGCTCCGACGTCACGGAGTCCGACCCGCAGCTCGCCAACGAGCGCGTCGACCTCGGTTACATGTGGACCTCCTTCATCCCGCGCCTGAAGAGCAAGGGCGTGACCGACGAGCAGATCGACGCCATCACCCGCGACAACGCCGCCCGCATCTTCTCCATCAAGGTCTGAGGGACAACGTGGAACTGTCACAGGCACGGATCGTCGTGCTGGTCGAGAACCTCTACCAGGAGCTGGAGCTCTGGTATCCGGTCCTGCGTTTCCGCGAGGACGGCGCGCAGGTGCGGGTGGTGGGCCCGTCGACGGACGAGGTGTACGCCAGCAAGATCGGCTACCCCGCCCGCGCCGACCTCACCGTGCAGGACGTCGACCTCGACTCGGTCGACGCCGTGATCATCCCGGGCGGCTTCTCCCCCGAGTACCTGCGGCGCAACCCCGACATGGTGAAGCTGGTCAGGGACGCCGACACCCGCAACCTGGTCGTGGCGGCCATCTGCCACGCCGGCTGGATGCTGGCCACCGCCGGGATCGTGTCGGGACGGCAGGCGACCTGCGTGGCGACCATCAAGGACGACGTCATCAACGCCGGCGCGTTGTTCAAGGACGAACCGGTCGTGGTCGACGGCAACCTGATCACCTCCCGGCTGCCCAACGACCTGCCGGAGTTCTGCGCGGCCATCAAGGACGCGCTCGAAGCGCGGGAGCCGGCCAAGGGCGGCCCGCTCCCGGCCCTCAACGAGCCGCCGAACTCCTCGCCCGCCTACACGGCCACCGCGATCATGAAGAACCGCGCGGCGGGCCCCGGCTCGTCCAACTACCGGGCCTACGCGGTCCTCGATTCGTGACCATGCGCGTCGACGTCCACCACCACGCGATCTTCCCGGCCTACGCCGAGGTCCTCGAAGGCCTGGGGATCGGCGCGCAGCCCGGTGTCGGCCTGCCCGCCTGGTCGGCCGGAGCCTCGCTCGCGATGATGGACGACCTGGGCATCGACCTGGCGGTGTTGTCCGCCGGGTCGCCCGGGTTCTTCTTCGACGGCGACCAGGCGCTCGCCCGCGAGTTGTGCGAGCGCACCAACGCCGACCTGGCCGCGACGGTCGCCGAACACCCGGGCAGGTTCCGGGCGTTCGTGGCGGTGCCGCTGCCGTCGGTGGGCGACGCGCTGCACATGATCGAGCGGTGGGCCGGCCACGACGCGTTCGCCGGGGTCGGCCTGCTGACCAACTACGCGGGACGGTATCTGGGCGATCCGGCCTTCGAGCCGGTGCTGGCCGAGCTCGACAGGCGGGGGGCCGTGGTGCACGTCCACCCGCAGTTGCCGGTGCACTACCCGGCCGCCGAGATCCACCTGCGGCCGTCGCTGATCGAGTACGTCTTCGACACCACCCGGGCCATCGTCAACCTGACCCTGAACGGCGCCCACGACCGCTACCCCGGCATCACCTGGATCTTCTCCCACTGCGGCGGCACCGCCCCCTACCTGGCCGGACGCCTCGCCATCGCCGAACCCCTGCCGGAACTGGAGCAGGTGGGCGAGGGCGGGATCTACCGCGCACTACGCCGCTTCCACTACGACTTCGCCCTCGCCACCACCCCCTACGCCCTCGGCTCGGCGCTGGCGCTGGCCGGCCCGGAACGTCTCCTCATCGGCTCGGACTTCCCGTTCGTCGACGCGAAGACGGTCGCGGCCTGCCTCCACGAGGCGGCCGAACTCCTGGGCCCCGACCTGACCACCGTCGCCGAGACCAATCCCGCCCGGCTCTTCCCGAATCTCAAGGGGTGAGACAGTGCCGCAGTTCGACCTCCCGCTCCCCCAGCTCCGCGAATACCGCTACCCCGAACCGGAACCGGCCGACTTCGACGACTTCTGGGCCCGCACCCTCAAGGAGCAGCCGCCGCTGGACGTGGTCTTCGAGCCCCACGACGCGGGTCTGACCACGGTCGACACCTGGGACGTCACGTTCACCGGCTACGGCGGCGACCCCATCAAGGGGTGGTTGCTGCTGCCCGCCAACAGGTCCGGCCCCGTCCCGACGGCGGTGGAGTATCTCGGGTACGGCTCGGGCCGCGGCATCCCGATCGAGTCGCTGGCCTATGTGTCGTCGGGTTTCGGCCACTTCATCATGGACACCCGGGGTCAGGGCAGCTCGTGGCGGGCCGGCGACACGGGAGACCCGTCGGCGACCGGCCCGGCCGTGCCCGGTTACCTGACGCGGGGCATCCTCGATCCCGACGACTACTACTACCGCCGCCTCTACACCGACGCCGTGAGAGCCGTCGACGCGGTCAGACGACATCCGGGCGTCGGCGAAACCGCCGTCACCGGCAGGTCCCAGGGTGGCGCGTTGTCGCTGGTCGTGGCCGGTCTGCGCGACGACGTGCGGGGCGCGATCCCGCACGTCCCGTTCCTGTCGGCCTTCCGCAGGGGCACCGCGATCACCGAACGGGAGCCCTACGCCGAGATCGTGCGCTGGTGCTCGATCCACCGCACGAAGTGGGAGCGGGCGTTCGCCACGCTCGCCTACTTCGACGCGACCGCCTTCGCGGCGCGGGCGACCTGCCGCGGGTCGTTCTCCGTCGCGCTGATGGACGGCGTCTGCCCGCCGTCGACCGTGTACGCCGCCTTCAACGCCTACCAGGGGCCGAAGGACATCACGGTGTGGCCGTACAACAACCACGAGGGTGGCGGTCCCGAGGACCAGCTCAGAACCATCCGCGTGCTCCGCGAACTCTTTCAATAACACCAAATCGTGACAAACGGAGCCTTGTTCGGCTCTGTGACACGAGGCACCATTTCAAACCTGCCAGACAAGCAGGCAGCCTGACCGGCTGCTGGGAAAGGGGTCGGCGTGAAATCAGCTCTGCTGTACGGCCACAACGACCTGCGTGTAGAGGAAAGGCCCGACCCGAAGGCGGGCGAGGGCCAGGCCGTCATCAGGATTCACGCCTCGGGCGTCTGCCCCAGCGACATCCGCAGCTACACTGCCGCGACGGCCGCCAAGCGCGACCCGTGGACGCCCGGCCACGAGATCGCCGGCGTCGTGACCGAACTCGGCAGCGGCGACACCGGCGACCTCCAGGTCGGCGACCGGGTCGCGGTCGACTGGCGCGGCGTCTGCGGCCGGTGTCACCAGTGCGTGCGCGGCGCGGCCAACTTCTGCGAGAACCTCGTCAAGTACCCGATCGCCGGCTTCGCCGACGCGACGGTCATGCCGGTGGCGCAGCTCACCAGGCTCGCCGACGGCGTGAGCTTCGAGGCGGCGAGCTTCGCCGAGCCGCTGGCCTGCGTCGTCAACGCCCACCGCGCGCTGCCGCTGCCGCTCGCCGAGAACGTGCTGGTCGTCGGCGCGGGCCCGATCGGCCTGCTGCACACCCAGGTCGCCAGGGCCAGGGGCGGCCGGGTCATCGTCACCGACATGAAGGCCGACCGGCTGAAGGCAGCCCGGGAACTCGGCGCCCACGACGTCGCCGAGGTGGCGAACCAGCGGGAGGCGGTCCTCGACCTCACCGACGGGCGCGGCGCCGACATCGTGATCGTCACCGTCGGAATCCCGGCGGTCATCGAGGCGGCGTTCGGCCTGGTGGCCAAGAACGGCGCGGTCAACCTGTTCGCCGGCACCCACCCGAAGGGCGCCATCGCCCTCAACCCCGACGTGCCCCACTACGACCAGGTCGCGATCAACGGCAGCCACGACTTCATCCCCAACGACTTCGCGACCGCCCTGCGCCTGCTCCGGTTCGGCCAGGTCGACGTCGCCCCGCTGATCAGCCACCGGTTCCCGCTCGCCGCGGTCGCCGAAGCCTTCGAAACGACGAGACAGCAACGGGGCCTGAAGTCCCTGGTTGTCGCAGAAGGAGAGAAATGAGCACCCACTGGCCCCGTCGTCGCATGCACCACGTGTTCGCCCCCGACGGGCGGGCCGTGATCGCCGCCATGGACGCCGGGATCACCAAGGGCGTCGCCCCCGGCCTGGAGCGGGGCCGCGCGGCGGTCAAGCGCGTCGTCGACGGCGGCGTCGACGCGATCCTGGCCACGATCGGCCTGGCCCGCGCGGCGGCCGACGAGCTCGGCGGCACCGGTCTCATCCTGGCCCTCGACAGCGAGATCCCCTCGGCCGGGTACGGCGTCGAGCAGGCCGTCCGCTGGGGCGCCGACGCGCTGGAGCTCAAGGTGTTCCCGGGCAACCCCGAGGTCACCAAGATGGGCGAGCTGCGCGAACTGTGCGCCGAGGCCGACAGGTGGGGCATGCCGGTGATGGCCGAGCCGATCCCGGTCGGCTTCAAGGCCCTGGAGGCCCACACGCTGGCCAACATCGCCCACGGCGCGCGGGTGTCGGCCGAGGCGGGCGCCGACTTCGTGAAGGCCCAGTACACCGGCACCCCCGAGGAGTACCGCGAGGTCGTCGAGGGCTGCCTGGTCCCGGTGCTCGCGCTCGGCGGCCCGATGAAGCCGACCCCGCTGCACGCGCTGCAGATGGCCCACGACGCCATCGAGGCCGGGGCGAGCGGCATCGTCTACGGCCGCAACATCGTCGAGGCCGAACGGCCCGACCGGATGGTCGCGGCCCTGGTCGAGATCGTGCACGGCGGCGCGAGCGTCGACGTGGCCGCCAAGCACCTCAACGTCCCGCTGTAAGCGGGCTGCGGGCGGCCGAAGGCCGGCCGTGGCCCGCGCCAAGAATCTGCCCAGAGAACAGGAGCCTGAGAGATGATGCGTGCGGCCGTCTTCCGCGGCGGCCGGGACATCCGGATCGAGGAGATGGCGATCCCGCTGCCCGGCCCCGGCGAAGTGCTGGTGCGGGTCGGCGCGGCCGGTGTCTGCGGCAGCGACGTGCTGGCCTTCCGTGGCCAGGGCCCGTGGCAGCACAGCCCCGACAAGCCCGGCCGGGACGGCCACGAGCTGGCCGGCGAGATCGCCGCGCTCGGCGACGGCGTGACCGGCCTGCACGTGGGTCAGCGGGTCGCCGTCGAGCCGAAGCACCTCATCGCCTGCGGCCAGTGCCCGCCCTGCCGCAACGGCCGGTCGCACCTGTGCCGCAGGCGGGGCTACGTCGGCGACGTCCACGTGACCAGCGAGGGCTTCGCCGAATACGACCTGGCCCCCGCCGAACGGGTCCACGTGTTGCCGGACTCGGTCTCCCTCGCGGCGGGGGCCATCCTCGACTGCTACGCGTGCGGCGTGCACACCCACAACCTGGTGCGGACGCCCGCCGGGAGCAGGGCGGTCGTCCTGGGCAGCGGCACGATGGGCCTGACCATGGGCCAGGTGCTGCGTGCCCACGGGGTCAAGGTGCTGCTGACCGGCACGGCGAAGGCGTTCCTCGACCTGGCGCTCGAGGCGGGCGCGGCCGACGAGGTGGCCTTCGCCCACGACGCCCGGGCCGGCATCGAGGACTTCACCGAGGGCAAGGGCGCCGACCTGGTCGTCGACGCCGTCGCCATCCCGGACGTGACGCTCCAGCAGGCGGTCGAGTCGGCGGCCGAGGGCTCCCCGGTGTGCGTGCTGGGCGTCTACCCGACCCCGCCGCGCCTGGAACCGCACGTCGCCTACGTGCGCGAGGTCTCCGTCCACTGGTCCAACAGCTACGGCCCCGGCGCGTACGCCGAGGCGCTGCGGCTGGTGGCCGGGAACCAGGTCGCGGCCGACGCGCTGATCACCCACCGGTTCCCGCTCGACCGGATCGTCGAGGCGTTCACCGCCGCCGACGAGAAGGAGCGGTCCCTGGCGATGAAGGTCCTGATCGAGCCCTAGAAGGGGGTGACCGGCATGCACGTCCTGGCGATCGACCAGGGGTCGAGCGGCGCGAAGGCGGCCGTCGTCGACGGCGAAGGGCGCATCGTCGCCATGACCTCGCGGCGCACGCCGGTCGAGCACCCCGAGACGACCGCCGCGCAGGCCGACCCGGAGATGTGGTGGCGGGCGCTGGTGTCGTGCGTCTCCCGGCTGCCCGTCCACGACGTGCGGGCGGTCGCGATCTCCGGTTTCATGCACACGGTCGTGCCGGTCACCGACGAGGGCAAGGTCCTCGGGCCCGCGTTGTTGTGGCCCGACCAGCGTCCGGACGGGCCGAGCGCGGCCGACCGGGTGGCGTGGTGGGCCGAACGCGACCCGCTGGCCGTGCTGGCCCGGTGGTATCTGCCGGTCAAGGACTTCCTGCGGATGCGGCTGACCGGCGAGGCCGCCACCGACCGCTACGAGGCGGGCGGCACCGGCTTCCTGCGCGACGGCGCCTGGTCGCCGGCGGTCGCCACCCAGGCGGGCATCTCGCCCGACCGGCTGCCGCCGATCGGCGAGCCGCTCGACGTCGCCGGAGCGGTCACGAGAGAGGCCGCCGCCGCGACCGGGCTGCCCGAGGGCACCCCGGTCGTCATGGGCACCGGCGACTGGATGGCCACCCTGCTCGGCTCGGCGGCGGTGCTCCCGGGGCGGGCCTGCGTCTATCTCGGCACGGCCGGCGCCGTGGGCGGCTTCGCGTCCGCGCGGGCCGCCGCCGCGCTGACCGACCCCCTGTGTTTCGCCGCCGCGACCTCGACGGGGTCGGCGCTCGACTGGATCGCCGAGCTGACCGGCAGAGGAGCCCCCGAAGCGGTCGCGGCGGCGGAGTCGGTCCCGCCCGGCTCCCGCGGCGTGGTCGTCCTGCCCCACCTGATGGGCGAGCGCGGCATGGGCCACGACCGGTCCGCCCGGGGGTCCGTGCACGGCCTGACCCTCGCCCACGGTGCCGCAGACCTGGCGAGAGCCGTGATGGAGGGCACCGCCTTCTGGCTCCGCGCCATCGCCGGGGCCGCGCTCGACCAGCGCGACCCGGCGGAGCTGGTCGCGGTCGGCGGCGGCGCCCGCAGCGACCTCTGGCTGCGCATCCTCGCGGCCGTGCTGAAGCGGGACCTGACGGTCCCCGAGACGACCGAGGCCGGGATCCTCGGCACGGCCATGATCGCCGACCGAGCCCTGTCCGGACGGGCGTCCCACGAGCGGTGGACACGGGTCGCCAGGACCGTGCCCGCCGATCCGAACCTGGCGAACGTGTACGAACCGCTCTTCGAGGAGTTCCTCCACCTGGAGGAACGCCACCGGTAGCCCACGGGCTGCCTGACCCAGGACCAATGCGCACGGGGGGCGCTCATACACCGCTTTCGCGACCGCCATTGCCAGGAGAAGAAATGCAACGACCGTGGAAAAGCGCACTGAAGGTCATCACCGCCACGTCGGCGGCGGCCGCACTCATGCTCGCCTCGGCCTGCGGCTCGGATGACGCCGCGGAGGGCAACGCGACCGGTGAGGTCACCGGCCCCATCGACGTGTGGATGGGCGACCCGATCGGCGCCGCCCAGCAGCCGACGATCGTCCAGCTCGCCAAGGACTACGAGACCGCCCACCCCGGCACCAAGGTGAACCTGCGGTTCCTCGGCGCCGACGCGCACAAGACCTATCTGACCAGCATCGCCGGCGGCACCGTGCCCTGTGTCGCGCTCATCGGCAACACCTGGAGCCCGGAGTTCGCCGGCCTCCAGGCCCTGGAGCCGATCGCGCAGGACCCGGCGTCGATGAAGGGCGTCTACACCCAGAGCATGATCGACTCGACCGTGCTCGACGGCGTCTCGTACGCGGTGCCCTACGACACCGGCGTGCGGGCGCTCATCTACCGCAAGGACCTCTTCGACAAGGCCGGCCTGGCGGCCCCCAAGACCTGGGACGAGGTGCTGAGCTCGGCCACGAAGGTGCAGCAGGACAACCCCGGCGTCAACGGCTTCGGCATCATCGGCGGCAACCAGTGGTACTGGCTGCCGATGATCTGGAACTGGGGCGGCGAGATCGCCGTCCAGGAGGGCGGCGCCTGGAAGGCCAAGGTCGACTCGCCCGAGGCGGTCGCGGCCTTCACCTTCTACGCCGACCTGCTGACCAAGCACAAGCTGGCCCCCGAAGGGGCGGCCACCTGGCAGGGCGCCGACGCGTCCAAGGCGTTCGCGCTCGGGCAGATCGGCATGATGGTCGGCGGTTCGTGGGACCTGAAGACGATCCTCGCGCAGAACCCCGGGATGGAGCAGCAGCTCGCCACCGCGCCGCTGCCGGCCGGCCCCGGCGGCAACAACGACACCTTCGCGGGCGGCAGCAACCTGGCCATCTTCAAGGGGTGCGACAACAAGGCGACCGCCAAGAGCTTCGTGGACTTCCTGATGAAGACCGAGAACCTCGTGCCGGTCACCACCAAGATCGGTCTCCTTCCGGCGACCGTCGACGCCCTGGAGAAGGAGCGCACCAGCGGTTCGTTCTCCACCCCGCTGCTGCGGGCCTACGCCGAGCAGGCGCCGAACACGCGGTCGATCCCGCCGGTGGCCACGTGGGGCAAGGTGGAGGGCACCGGGGCCATCGTCAACGCGATGCAGGCGATCATGAACGGGCAGAAGACGCCCGAAGCGGCCATGCAGGAACTGGCCTCGCAGATTGACGCCGCGATCGGACAACAATGACCTCTACCACCAGCAGGCGGGCACAGCACTCCGTTGTGCCCGCCCGCTCGGGAAGCCGGACCCGGTCCCGATGGGACCGGTTCGGCCTGCCGAGTCTCCTGCTCGCCCCCCTCCTGGCGGTGATCCTGGGAGTGGTCGGCTACCCCATCGTGCGGACCGTCTGGCTCTCGTTCCACGAGGGCGAATACCTCATGACCGGGGCCTTCAACGGCGTCGATAACTACACCGAGATCTTCGGCGACCCCTACTTCCTGGCCGCGCTGCTCCGCACGACGGTCTTCGCGGTCGTCTGCGTGGTCACCACCCTGCTGATCAGCCTGGCCATCGCGCTCGTCCTGGACGCCGGGTCGTGGACGGCCAGGATCGTCACGGTGGTCGTGCTGCTGCCCTGGGCGATGCCCCGGGTGGCCAGCGGCATCATCTGGAAGTGGATGTTCAACGACCAGTACGGCATCGCCAACTGGCTGCTGGTCTCCCTCGGCTTCGACTCCTTCCGGGGCTACGCCTGGTTCAACGACGGCTTCGCCTCGCTGGTCGCCATCACGATCGCCGTGGTGTGGCACTCGGTGCCGTTCATCGCGATCTCGATGCTGGCCGGGCTGCGCGCGACGCGCGGTGAGGTGCTGGAGGCGGCCCGGGTCGACGGCGCGGGCTTCTACCAGCAGCTGATCAGGGTCCGGCTGCCGATGATGAAGCCGCTGCTGACCATCCTCGGCGTGATGTCGACGATCTTCGCGTACCAGTCGTTCGACCACTTCCTGGTGATGACCACCCCGCCCGGCGGGCCGAGCCACAGCACCGAGGTGCTGTCGCTGCTGACCTGGCTGCAGGCGTTCACGGTGCTCGACCAGGGCGTCGCGGCGGCGATGGCCGTCGTCACGTTCGTGCTGCTGGCCGGGATCACCGCCGTCTACGTGAGGTTGTCGAAGGAGGGCACATGACCCGGCGGCTCGTCGTCTATCCGGCGATGGTGCTCATCTGCGTGGTGAGCCTGTTCCCGTTCTTCTGGATGATCGTCACCTCGCTCAAGCCGGACACCGAGATCTTCACGGTGTCGCCGCAGTTCATCCCGCACGAGCCGATCCTGTCGCGCTACACCGAGTTGTTCTCCGGGGCGATCCCGCGCCAGTTCCTCAACTCGCTGCTGGTCGCCGGGGCCACCACGGTCGTCACCGGGCTGATCGCGCTGCTGGCGGGCTACGCGCTGGCGCGGTTCAACGTGCCGATGAAGCGCTACCTGCTGATCGTGATCCTGTCGATCCAGATGCTGCCGCAGACGGTGCTGGTCATCCCGCTGTTCGTGGTGCTGCGCAACACCGATCTGCTCGGCACCTACCAGGGGCTCGTGTTGTCGCACCTCGCGCTGACGGTGGGGCTGGCGACGTACATGCTGCGGAGCTTCTTCCTGGACATCCCGGTCTCCCTGGAGGAGTCGGCGATGGTCGACGGGGCCTCACGGATGAAGGCCGTGCGGCTCGTCGTGTTCCCGCTCGTCTGGCCGGGGCTGGCGGCCAGTTCCATCTACGGGTTCATCACGTCGTGGAACGAGCTGATGTTCTCGGCGACGTACATGCAGCAGTCGTCCAGGGAGACGCTCCCGGTCGCGCTGCAGCAGTTCTTCTCCAGCTACTACTCCGACTGGGGCGGCGTCATGGCGGCCAGCGTGATCTTCACCATCCCGGTCGTCGTGTTCTTCCTGCTGGTCCAGAGGCGCCTCATGCAGGGCATGGTCGCGGGCGCGGTCAAGGGTTGAGAAAGGGTTCTGTCTGATGTTGAAGCTCGGGGTCCTCGGGGTCGGGGCGATCGCCACGGTCGACTACGGGGTGCTGCCCAACCTGCACCACATCGCCGACAAGGTGGAACTGGTCGCGTTGTGCGACCCGGTGGAGGAGCGCACCGCCGCCGCCGCGAAGACGTACGGCGCGCGGGAGACCTACGCCACGCTCGACGAGATGCTCGACGCGTCCGACATCGACCTGGTGCTCAACCTGACCCCCATCCCGGCGCACGGCCCGACCTCGCTGAAGATCCTGGAGGCGGGCAAGCACCTGGCGACCGAGAAGCCGCTGGCCACCACGATGGAGGAGGCCGACGCGCTCATCGACCTGGCCGCCGCGAGCGGCCTCAAGATCGTCTGTTCGCCGCCCAACATGCTCTACCCGAGCCGCATCGAGGCGGCCCGGCTGATCCGCGAAGGGGTCATCGGCAAGGTCGCGTTCGCCAAGGTCCGGGCCAGCCACGGGGGCCCGGCCTCGATGATGAACTGGCCGACCGACCCGACGTGGTTCTACCAGGAGGGTTCCGGCCCGCTGTTCGACGTCGGCGTCTACGGCATCCACGAGATGCTCGGCCTGCTCGGCCCGGCCAAGCGGGTGTCGGCGTTCTCGGGCGTCACCGAGCCGACCCGCGTGGTGCGCTCCGGCCCGTACGCCGGCAAGGAGATCACCGTCACCACCGATGACAACACCCTGATCATGCTCGACTTCGGCGGCGGCACGTTCGCCGTCGTCGACGGCACCTTCAACGTGAACGCCGCCAAGGGCCCCCGCCTGGAGGTCTTCGGCCGCAAGGGCACTCTGAACCTGCCGAACAACCTGCCGGTGAACGGCGGCCGGGGCATCGACCTGTTCCTGCTGGAGGCCGCCGCCGGGCTGAGCGGCTGGGTCGACCTCGACCTCGCCCACCTGGAGCCGGCCCAGCAGCGCGTGGACAAGCTGCGCCGGGCGCTGCTGGTCGACCACCTCGCCGACGTCGTGAACGGCACGGCCGAGGAGGTCATGGGCGGCGACGTCGCCCGCCACGCGCTGGAGATCATGCTGAAGGCGCACGAGTCGGCCCGCACCGGTCAGGCGCTGGAGCTCACCACCACCTTCAGCCGGTCGTGACGACCAGCAGGGCGATGTCGTCTTCGTGGGCGCGGACGTCGACCAGCTCCGCGATGAGCCGGTCGGCGACCGCGTCGAGGTCGGCGAGGTCACGAGTGCCCTGCCAGAGCGCCTTCAGCACGCCCATGCCGGCGTCGATCGCCCGGTCGCGCCGCTCGACCAGGCCGTCGGTGTAGAGGAGCAGCCGGGCCCCGGGCGGGAAGTGCACCTTGTGCTCGACGTAGTTGTAGTCGACCACGCCCAGGGGCGGTCCGGCGCCGTCGTCGAGGAACCGGTAGGGCCCGCCGGCGACGTCGAGCAGCATCGGGAGCTGCCCGGCGTTGGCCCAGGTCAGAGTCTGGGCGTCGGCGTCGTAGACGGCGAGGCAGCAGGTCACCAGGCGGGCCTTGTCGGCGGCCCGCAGCACCACGGCCGACTGGCGCAGGATCTCGCCCGGCGACATGTGGCTGACCGCCAGGGCCCGTACGGCCGTGCGCATCTGCCCCATCACGGCGGCGGCCTGGATGCCCTTGCCCATCACGTCGCCGACCACGAGCGCGACCCGGCCGTCGTCGATCGGGATCAGGTCGACCCAGTCGCCGCCGACGTCGATGCCGTGGGCCGGGTAGTAGCGCCAGGCGTGCCGCACCTTGGGGACGTGCGGTAACGGGGACAGCAGGCTGCGCTGGAGCTCCACGGCGGCGTCGCGGTGGCGCTGGTAGAGGCGGGCGTTGTCCATGGCCACGGCGGCCTGCGCGGCCACGCCGGAGGCGAGCTGCTCGTGGCGGACGGTGAACATGCCGGGTTCGGGGTGGCCGAAGAAGAACCCGCCGAGCACCTCGCCCGACGGCGAGACCACCGGCACCGCGAGATAGCTGCGCACGTCGAGGTGGCCCTCGGGCATGCCGTGGTAGGGCGGGTTGTGGCCGTAGCGGGGGTCGGCGCGCACGTCGTGCATGCGGATGACGCCCTCGCCCTGGAACGTCGGGTCGAACACCTTCGTGTTGCGCGGCATCGGGAAGCCCTCGAACACGCTCTGGGGGACGCCGGAGAGCACGTACAGGAAGTAGCTCTCGCCGTTCATGTCGTAGACGTTGTAGAAGAACGAGCCGAAGGCGGCCCCGGTCAGCGAGGTCGCGGCGTCGCAGGCGGTGCGCACGATCCGGGGGAGGTCGAGGTCGGCGGCCAGCGCGCGGCCCACCTCGTGGAGGGTCTCGACGAGCCGGGTCTCCTCCTGGAGCCGGGCGATCAGGTCGTCGAGTTCGTGGGTCATGAACCGGCCCGGTGCTCGGAGAGGAGTTTCAACGCCTCCTCAGCGTTGTCGCGGACGGCGAGCACGGTGAGGCTTCCGGTCAGCCGGAGCAGCCGGTCGAGCGGGCCGGTCACGCCGGCCAGGACCATCAGCCCGCCCATCTCCCGGGCCGCGACCGTCGAGACGAGCAGCACCCGCAGCCCGCTGGAGTCGCAGAACGAGAGCTCCGACAGGTCGGCCGCGATGTGGGTGTCGCCCGAGGTCAGCAGGTCGGTGACCACGGCGTGCAGTTGCGGCGAGGTGGTGACGTCGAGGTCGCCGGAGACCGTCACCAGCGGCCCCGCCGCCAGTCGCGTCACGGCCACACCCAGGCGCTGCTGCGTGCCACGGGGCTTGATCGAGTCGTCGTCGTCGACGTTCATGCGCATCTCCACCCGGGAGCCGCCGTCGCCCTGCTCGATCGTCAGCTGGTCGCAGACCTCGCTCATGAGCCACAGGCCGAAGCCGCGGCGGCCGTCGAGCGAGGGCCGGGCAGGGCTGAGATGGGCGGGGGTGAGCCGACCGGCCCGGTCGGTCACCTCCACGACGACCTGGCCGTCTTCCAGCCAGATCCGGACGGTGCCGAGGCCGTCGCCGTGTTCGAGCACGTTGACGACCGCCTCGTTGGCCGCGAACACGAGGTCATGGAGGCGGGCTCCGGTGAGCCCGGCACCCGAGGCGAACGCGTCGATGCGGTCACGCATCGACCCGACGTCGTCGGTGATCGGCCAGGCCCCGGGCAGGTTCACGGGCACCCCAACGAGCTTCGCACCATTACACGACTGTATCGCGGGCTTCGTCACCGCACCTGGATCCCACCGAGGACGATGGTGACCAGGTCGTCGGCGAACCCCTCGGGCACCACCGCCGGGGCGCGCAGGGTGACCTCGTGACAGGCCCCGATGATCATCGTCGCGACGGCCTCGACCGGCGCGCCGGCCGCGACGTCCCCCGCCTCCTGCCGCCGCCGCAGGAAGGCGGCGAGCTGGTCGCGCAGCCCCTGCCCGCCGGCGGCGGGGTTGCCGAGCGCGGTGAACCGTTCGAGCACCTCGGGCGCCAGGTTCGCGAACGCGGGAACGATGGCCAGGTGCAGGTCGAGGGCCCTTCTCGTGTACGCCAGCAGCGCCCGTCCCACCTCCTCGTCGTCGGCGGGCAACGGCGGCAGATCCGCTTCGGCGGCCCGCACGTGACCGTGGAGGCCGAGGGCGAGCAGCTCCTCCTTGTCGGCGAAGTGGTTGTAGAGCACCCCGGTGGCCACCTCGGCCTCCCGGGCGATCTCGCGCACGGTCAGGCCGCCGGTGCCGCGCCGGGCGATGAGCCGTGCGGCGGCGCCGATCAGGTGGTCGCGCAGGTCCACCCCGGCCTCGACGGCCCGCGCCCGGCGCGGCGCCATCACGGCCGCACCGCGCCGACCAGCAGCGCCTCGCCGTTGAGCAGCACGCCGTCGGGGGTCTCGAAGGCACGCAGCGCCGGGAGCAGCCTCCCGGCCGCGCCGTCTCCGGCCTGGTGCCGGATCGGCCCCCAGGCCCCCAGGAACGCCGCCGCGTCGGCGGCGTCGGCGCCCCAGTTCTGCGGCGCGTCGACCGGGCGGGCGACGACGTCGGCGAAGCCGGCTTCGGTGAGGACGCGGCCCGCCGTCTCGGCGTCGCCCAGCGCGAGGGGGCCGGTGCCCGGCTCGGGCGCGGGCAGGCCGAGGGCCGAGACGACCTGGGCCAGGTCGCCGTAGCCGCGCATCGACAGGAACGTGAGCCGCCCGCCCGGCGCGAGGGCCCGGCCGATGTTGGCGAAGGCGGCGACCGGATCGCCGAAGAACATGATCCCGAATCTACTGAGGGCCAGGTCGAACGACGAATCGGGGAACGGGTGGACCTGCGCGTCGCCCTGGACGAAGGTGACGCCTCCCCCGCCCGTGAGCTCGCGGGCGGTGGCGAGCATCGGCCCCGACAGGTCGATCCCCGTGGCGGAGGCCGCCGTGCGCGCGGCCAGCCGGGTGGTACGCCCGGTGCCGCATCCGATGTCGAGGACGCGGTCGCCCGGCCGGACTGCGCCGAGGAGGAACGGGTTGAAGGCGTCGTTGACGGCGTTGTAGCGGTCGTGGTGGGCGGCCCAGTGGGCGCCCTCGTAGCCGTTCCAGGCCTCGGCCTGGTGGGTGTTCACGATGTATGAACGCATGTTCATGAACGTACGTTCATAACATGATTCCGGTCAAGTGGTATGAATTGGCGCCATGGCCATAACCCTGACCGAAACGCCCGTCGCGCCGCTGACCAGGCGCCGCGCCGAACTTACGGCCGCCGCCGTCGCGCTTGCCGTCGGGTTGTGGAACGTCTGGGTGCCGTCGTTCTGGCGGGACGAATCGGTCTCCGCCCTGGCCGCCTCCCGGCCGATCGGCGAGTTGTGGGACCTGCTCGGCCACATGGACCGGGTGCACGCCCTCTACTACCTGCTGCTGCGGCCGGTGGCGTGGATCTCCACGTCGGAGCCGGCGCTCCGGCTGCCCTCGGTGCTCGCGACGGCCGCCGCGGCCTACGGCGTCGCCGCGATCGGACGCCACCTGGCCTCCGCCCGCGCGGGCCTGCTGGCCGGCCTGGTCTTCGCGGCGCTGCCGATGGTGACGCGGTACGCGCAGGAGGTCCGGTCGTACGCGATCGTGACCGCGCTGGCGGTGCTGGCGACCTGGTTGCTGGTGACCCGGCGCAACCAGGTGCTCTACGCGGTCGTGATCGTGCTGCTGGGGTGGTCGCACGTCTACGGGTTGCTGCTGGTGGTGGCGCACGTGTTCGTCGCGCCCGACCGGCGGCGTTTCCTGCGCGCCATGCTCATCGCGGCGGCGGGGCTGGCGCCCCTGGCGGCGCTGGCGGCGGGGCAGCGGGGCGTGCAGCTCGGCTGGCTGCATGCGCCCACGTGGGCGGCCCTGCCGACGCTGGCCCAGGAGGTCATGGGCAGCAGGTGGGCGATCATCCCGCTGCTGGGGCTGGCCGCCTTCGGGGCGCGGGGCGCGCTGGGCCGGGTGGCCGGGGCGTGGGCGCTGCTGATCCCGTTGTCGATGCTGGTCTCGCTGGTCTACCCGATCTACAGCCCCCGCTACGTGCTGTTCGCCCTCCCCGGGCTGGCCCTGCTGGCCGGGGCGGGGCTCGACCGGCTGCGGCCGAGGCCGCTGGCGTGGGTCGCGCTGGCGCTGCTCGTCGCGCTGACGGTGCCCAAGCACCTGTGGCTCCGGGCACCCGACCACCGGCCCGACGACCTGCGGTCGATGGCCGCCGCGCTGTCCGAACGGGTGCGGCCGGGCGATCGGGTGCTGTACGTCGATCCCACCTATGAGTGGTTCGTCGGGGTGTACGCGGAGCCGTACCAGAAACTGATCAAACTGACCGGAGAGGCCGAGCGGGTGTGGGTGGTGTCCGGCGGGCGGAAACACCAGAACAGCGCCTTCGTGGAGACCGACCCGGGTTATCTGAACCTGCAGAGACACTACCGGGCCCGCTACTACAAGGACTTCGGCTACTCCTGGTTCGCCCTCTACGTGCCGAAATGAAACAGGGCGCTCCCGCCGGGGCGCCCTTCGATCAGCCGAACCGACGGCGGCGGCGCAGCAGCATCGCGCCGCCACCGGCGGCGGCCAGGCCCAGGGCCATATAGAGGCCGGCGCCGGAGGCCAGCGGCGCGTCGCTCGGCGCGTCGAGGGTGGCCGGGCCGCAGGTCGCCGAGCTCAGGATGACGTCGCCGTCACCCGACAACGCGCGCACGCGCATGCCGTGGACGGTCAGGCTGCCGTCGGCGTTGGGGATCTGCTCGTTGAGGCGGACCTCGACGAGCGGCAGCAGCGGCGGGAACAGGAACGTGGTGCCCGCCGCGGGGCTACTGTCCAGGGTGGTGCCGAGCACCCGCGCGTCGGCCAGCGTCGTCGAGCCCGTCGTGGGCTGACCGGCGACCGCGGTGCACTCCGCCCGGACGGAGCCCGCGGTGAAACCGACGCCCAGCAGGGCCGCGTTCAGGCCGTCGACCGACGCCCGCGCCGACTCGGTCCCGACGGCGGTCTTCCGCTCGACCTCCACCGCCACCGCGCCGGTCGACACGGTGCCGACGTTGATCGAGGCGACCTCCGCGGCCGGGTTGCCGGCTTCGGCCTCCGGCGCGGGGCGGAACCTGAGCCCCAGCGGCAGGGTGATCGAGGCGCCGTAGGCGTTGACCGTGTCGTCGCTCGCGTGGGCGGTGCTCGTCGTCCCCGCGAGCAGCGCCGTGAGCGCCGCCAGGGAAACGGCGAAAGTACGTCCGAGAAACATGTGCGGGCCCTCCGCGGGCTTCTTGTATAAGTCGGTGACGCTCCAAGTTATTCGTGGGCCGAGGGTGAAACGGTAAGGGACCTGTCAGTTCACTCCAGAGAGTGAGTGTTGTGGCCCGCGCCCGGCTCGATTCGCTCGTTACATTGAGCGTCGAAGAACAGGAGCCGAAATGGGGACACGCGGAGCCGTCCGCCGGGAAACGTGCCAGATCGTCGTCGTCGACGAAGGTCCGCTCGCGCATCTCGCATTGCGTGCGTTTCTCCGGCAGGCCCCCGCATTCACGGTCGCCGCTTCCGCAATGACCGGGGCGGAAGGCCGCCGAATAATTTCTCGGCTTATGCCGGAAATCGTGATCTGCGAGACGCGGATCGGCGACGACTGCGGCCTGGAACTGTGCCGCTGGATCGGCCTGGAGCATCCCGGCGTGATGCCGGTGGTGCTCACCTCGGTCGACGACGTGAACCTGGCGCGCGCGGCGCTCGACGCGGGGGCGCACGCGTACCTGCTGAAGTCCTCGCCGCTGGAGGACCTGCTGTTCCACCTGGAGCGGGTGGCCGAGGGCCAGGTCATCGTCGACGACCGGCTCGGGCGGTCGGCCGCCGGGCGCGGGGGCCACCGCACCCGGTTCGGCCTCAGCCCGCGCGAGCACGAAGTGCTGGAGGAGATCATCCTGGGCCTCGACAACCGGGCCATCGCCGGGCGGCTCTGCATCGCCCACGAGACCGTGAAGACCCACGTCAAGTCGATCCTGCGCAAGATCGGCGCACGCGACCGGGCCCACGCCATCGCGGTCGTGCTCGGCGACGCGCGCACCGGGAGCGGCTGGTGAGCCGGGTCTGCGTGGTCGTCGGCACCCGGCCCGAGGCGATCAAGCTCGGGCCGGTCATCCGGGAGCTGCGGGCCTTCGCCGGGGTCGACGTCGTGCACACCGGGCAGCACGACGGCGCGGTGGTGGGCGAGGTGCTCGCGCTGTTCGAGGCCGCGGTGTCCCACGAGCTGCGCCGCGATGCGGCCACGCTGCCCGTGCTGACCGCCGAGGTCGTGCTCGGGCTCGACGAGGTGTTCGGGCGGCTCAGACCTGATCTCGTGGTCGTCCAGGGAGACACGACGTCGGCGTTCGGCGGCGCGCTGGCCGCCTACCTGCGGCGCATCCCGGTCGCCCACGTGGAGGCGGGGCTGCGCAGCCACCGCCTCACCCCGTTCCCCGAGGAGGCGAACCGGCGGCTGATCGCGCCGCTGGCCGACCTCCACCTCGCGCCGACCGCCTCGGCCCGCGCGAACCTGCTCGCCGAGCGCATCCCGGCCGATCGGGTGCTGGTCACGGGGAACACGGTGATCGACGCGCTGGCCGCCGTGCTGGCCGACCGGCCCACGCCCCGGGACCGGCCGGTGGTGGTGATCACCGCGCACCGGCGCGAGTCGTGGGGCGAGCCCATGCGGCGCGTCGCCCGCGTCGCCGACCGGCTCGCCGCCGGCCATCCCGGCGTCGACTTCGTCGTCGCCACCCATCTCAACCCGGCGGTACGCCAGGTGTTCGACCAGGTGGTGCGGCCCCGGGCCAACATCCGGTGCGTGCCGCCGATGCCCTACAGGGAGTTCGCCCGGTTGCTGGCCGTCAGCGCGCTGGCGATCACCGACTCGGGCGGCGTCCAGGAGGAGGCCGCCGCGCTCGGCCTGCCGGTGCTGGTCATGCGCGACTCCACCGAACGCGTCGAGGCCCTCGACGACGGCGGTGCCCACCTGGTCGGCACCGACGAAGAACTGGTCACCAAGACCGCCGGCCTGTTCCTCCAGTCGGCCGTGGCCGGCCGGGTCAGGCACGTCGCCCCCTGCCGCTACGGCGACGGCCACGCCGCCGCCCGCGTGGCCAGGGCGTGCGCCGAACTCATCCACTCCGAGAACTGAGGTGTCATCGTGTACGGATCCTGGGGGCACGGCCCCCGCTGGCAGACCGGCGTCCCGTTGGCCGTTCTGCCGTTCACCGGAATTCCCTTGGCCGTGCTGATCGCGCTGGCGGCCGTCCTGATCGTGGGCGGCGCTTTGTTGTTCAGAATGCACAAGGTGCGATAGCCGCCGAAATGGCCCGGGATTCACATTTCCCGGGCCACCGGTGTGCCCGCGACATGGGTCTCGGCGTTTCTCCGGGTTTTCGCCCAGCCACTCCGGCCGCGAGTGATCCGCCAGAACGCGCGCCAGGACGTGAGATAGAAGTTGTAAACGTAGATCGCGTACGCGATCCCATAGAGCAGGCTTTTGCCCAGCCCCACCCGGGGTTCGCAGCGCCACCAATAGAGCGGCCCCCAGATGAGGAACGGCAGAATGCCGAACGTGCCGTAGATGGCGAAAAGGATCCAGCCGCCCTCGGCCAGCCACCACGTCATCCTGGCCGGGTCGGCGATCACGCGGCCGGCCAGATAGATCATCGGGATCGGGTAGACGAGCGTGCCGAGGAGCTGCATCCACGGCTGCGCCAGGTAGTAGAGCACTTCGAGCGCGCCGAGGCTGCTGAACCGGGCCGACCGCCAGATCCGCGGCAGGTACTTGGCGCACTGCATGGTGCCCTGCCCCCAGCGGGTGCGCTGGGTGATGAGCCGCCGGAACGACCAGAGGCCCTCCTGCTCGACCCATGTGTCGGGGGTGTACTCGTTGCGCTCCCCCGCCAGCAGGAGCTGCACGCCGAGCTCGAAGTCCTCCAGCAGTGAGCCGCCCCACGGTCGTCTTCCCGCACCGGCCACCTTGTCGAGCGCGCTCAGCCGCGTGAGCTGGCCGTTGCCGCCCATCGCGACCGTTCCGCTGCGCCGCCGGCCGAGCTGGATGGCCGAGATCGGGCCGCGGAACTCCAGGTCCTGCATCCGGACCAGCAGCCGCCCGAACGCGTTCCGGAACCGGCCGCGCTCCGGGCACGGGTTCCTGTCGTCACGGTTGATCATCCACACGTCGATCTGGACGGCCCCGATCGCCGGGTCGGCGAACAACTTCTCGCCCGCGCACACGCTCAGCATGTTCGGGGCGGGCCGCCCGTCGGCGTCCAGCACGCAGACCACGTGCCGGGTGCGGTCGGCGTCCGGCGGGAGGAAGTCGTCGAGCGCGTGGTAGGCGGCGTTCAGGGCGTCGCCCTTCCCGGTCCGTGCCTCCGGGCGCTTTCGCGACACGAGGTGGATCCGGGCGTCGTCCCGGGCGATCTCCTCGACGATGCGGGCCGTGTCGTCGTCGGAGGCGTCGTCCACCACCCACACGTTGACGTGGGAGAACCGTTCGCGCAGGTAGGTGAGGGTCGGCCCGATGACGGCGGCCTCGTCGCGGCACGGGATGAACAGGTGCCACTCGAACGCGGCCGGGTTGCCCGCCGGGTCGGGCCGCTGCCGCAGATAGGGCCGGACGATCGTCAGGACGTAGGTGAGGAAGGTGACGCTGAGGAACAGCGCGAACGCCTGGGTCAGCCCGAGCAGGTAGCCCATCAGCGCCGCACCCCCCGCATCGTCAGCAGCACGTACGCCACCAGCGCCGCCCCGATGCCGAACACGCTGATCACCGAGCCGACCATGGTGTGCCCCCAGTAGTAGCCGGGGTCGAAGCCCAGCCCCTTGATCAGCACCACGAGGGCGAGGATGCGCACCTGGTTGGTCGCGAACAGCATGACGACGGCGACGGCCAGCGCGACCAGCGGCCAGACGCTCGTCCGCCGCGACAACCAGAGGATGAGGATCGTGACCCCGAGCAGCGGCACGATCAGGAACCCGGACGTGCACTCGGGCGAGATCCGCAACCCGACCGCGTCACCGGTCTCCTCGTTGAACGACATGACCGCCATCACCGAGTTGACCGCCGTCTCGGTCCGCGCCACCAGCGCGACCACGTGGGAGGCCAGCACCGCCTCCCAGCCCCGCATCCGGTCGTCGATCAGCAGCACCGCCAGGAGCAGCGCCCCCAGCACCCCCGAAAGGCCTACCCGAACGGCCATGTTCCCCCCTCTAGAACGACCTGCAACCTAGCCCTCGCGCCGGTCCGGCCACCTCAGCCGCGCGTGACGGCTCACTCGGCAGGGTCAGTCACCGCGCGTCCTCCGCGCCCCCGGACTGGTCGGCTTGTTACGGTGCCGCGAGTTTTCCCTGACGCCCCCAGGAGGTCCCGTGGGCAAGACCGTGTTTCTCTGGGGCAGATTCACCGTGCTGCTGGTCGCGACGGCGTGCGCCGCCCCGGCGACCACGCACCCGAGCGCGGCCATGCCCGTCGGCAGCTGCCACGTGATGTCCCAGCCGGAGGAGCTGTACGCCCTGAGCGACGTCCGGCCACCCGTTCCGTGCACCCAGCCGCACCAGACCGAGACCTACCTGGTCACCCGGTTGTCCGGCCCGCTGGCCGACACCCCGATCCGCCCCCCGCACGAGCTGCTGGTCCCGATGGTCACGGCCGGTTGCGACTACCGCCCGATCCGCCCCTACCTGGCCGCCGGCCCGCACGACGCCCAGTGGGGCGTCTCGGTCTGGGGCAAGGTCCCCACCCCCGACGAGTGGGCCGCCGGCGACCGCACCCTCCGCTGCGACCTGCTGGTCCCGACGACCCACCCGAACGGCGGCCCGGTCCTGACGGCCCCGCTGCGCGGCATCATGAACCGCCCGGAGTCGGCGGCCATCCGCCGCTGCAACCTGGACGGCCGCGACGTCCAGTGCTCACTCCCCCACGAGTGGGAGTGGGTCGAACCCCAGGGCCTGACCAGGAACCGCTGCCGCGCCAACGCGGCGATGTTCGCCGGACGGCTACGCGGCCTGCGCATCCGCCTCGGCCCGGACCGGTCGTGCTGGGTGGGCCAGGAACGCCACCACATCACGGTCGGCACCCTGCGCGAGGGAATGGCCGCATGACCCTCGACCAGCAGAACACCGACGGCCCGGTGGCATGGGGCGACCGCTATCCCGAAACCGCCGAACCACGGAAGCGGGGGTTGACCCGGCTGCTTTCGCGCTGGAGACGCCCGGGCGACAGACCTCGGAAGCGCGGGTTGTCCTCGCCGCTCGCACGTCGGGGCGGCGATCGGACTCGGACCCCACATACCCGACAGGCCGGGGTTCGGCGGTACCCGCAGGTGGCGGTGGTGGTCGGGGTCGTGTGGGCGGCGGTCATGCAGGTTCGGCTGTTTCTCGGGGGACATGTCGGGCTTGCCGGGTTCGGTGAGAACCTGCCCTGCCGGCTCGGGCTGGCCAACTTCCGCAACCCCGCGCTGGCCGGGTGGGAGCACGTACAGCCGGCCTGGATCGCGCACACGTGGACGGGCGAGAGCTGCCCGCCCGAGTTCTCGACCGCCCTGTTCGCGCAGGCGGCCGGAAAGTGGCTGACGCCGCTGCTCGGCTACCCGGGGGCGCTCGACCTGCGGGCGCTCGGGGTCGTGTTCGGGCTGCTCGTCGGGGTGGTCTGCGGGCTGCTCGTCGCCGTCGTGCCGGGACGGCCGCTGGTCCGGGCGGGGTTCGCCTCAGCGGTCGGGCTCCTGTACGCCGACGCCGCGTTCGCCGGGTATCTCATCTCTCCCCACGCCGAACCGACCGCGCTCGTGGCGGCCGGGTTCCTCGTCGTGGCGCTGCTGTTGGTGTGGGAACGGCCGACGGCGCCCAGGGTGGTGGCGACGGCGGTCCCGGCGCTGCTCGTGATCGGGGCGCGGCCGGAGTATGTGACGTTCGTGCCCGTGATCGCGTTCGCGCTGCTCTGGGTGCCGGGCCGCCGGATCGTGGCGCTGATGGTCGCCACCTGGATCGCCGGTCTCGGCGTCTTCCACGTCGTCACCGAGACCGGGTTCGACGACCACAGGGCCGTGTTCCAGACCATCCTGCACGACGACCCCACGGCCGCCGCCGACCTCGCGTCGCTGGGCCTGGACCCGGCGCTCGCCCCGGCCGCCGGCCTGTCACGCGACGACGCGGCCTGGGTCTCCTTCGCCGACCGGTATCACCGCACCGCCCACCCCTCCCCTCTCCGGGTCGCCGGGTTCTACGCGACGCATCCGTGGCACCTGATCCGTACCGTCGGCTGGGGTCTCCAGGGCGTCGCCGGACTCCGTCCCAACTACCTGGGCTCCTACCCGGAAGGGGCGGGGAAGCCGGAGGGCGGGCAGGAGCACCGGATCACCGTCTACTCGGCGATCTGGGAGGTCTTCCGCGCGGGCCCGCTGCTGGTGCCGGTGCTCTGGATCGTGACGGCCGGGGCCGGATGGCTGGTGGTGCGCCGCCGCTCCCTGACCCCGTCGGAGAAGGCGACGGGACGCCTGGCGGTGGTCCTCCCGGGGGCCGCGCTGGCCCAGTTCGCCGTGGTGGTGCTCGTCCACGGCCGGGTGGAGACGGTCCGGCACATGGCCATGACGAGCTGGCTCACCGCGATGTGCCTCCCGGTCGCGGCCGTGGCCGTCACGCTGGTGCTGACCCGGCTGCGTCCGGTCCCGCGCTGGCAGCACCGCCACGAATCATGCGCATCGATTCATTCTCAAATGGACGAGATAAAAGGTTGATGCTCCGCCTCATCCCGTATGTGAGAAACTAACGGGGCCCGAGTTGTGACGGCGTCTCCCTCATGGGTGGAAATCCCAAAGCCGTCCTCGAGCGAGGGCGTCATCGCGTTTCGCTCTCGGAGGTCATGAGAAATGGCTCAGGTGTCACTGCGTCCGCAGAAGACGGCCATGCTGGTCGCGCAGCGCATCGTGGCGGACATCAACCGCCGGGGCAACACGATCGGCGACCGTCTTCCTCCCGAACGCGCCATGCTCGACACCTATGAAGTCGGCCGCGGCACCCTCCGGGAATCGCTGCGTTTCCTCGAACTCCAGGGTGTGCTCTCGCTCAAGCCCGGCCCCGGCGGCGGCCCGGTCGTCCAGCAACCCGACGCGACCAGCCTCGTCACCACGCTGACCCTGCTCCTGCAGTTCGAGAACGCCCCCTTCCGCACGGTCGCCGAGGCCCGCGCGGCACTGGAGCCGATGATGGCCCGGCTGGCGGCCGAGAGAATGGCCGACGAACAACTCGCGGCGCTGAAGTCGAGCGTCGACGACATGCGCGCCGGCCTCTCCGACCAGAGCGTGTTCCTGGCCGAGAACAAACGATTCCACGACATCATCGCCCACGGCTCCGGCAACACCATGTTCGGCTACCTGATCGACGCGCTACTGGGAATCCTCGACGGTTCGGCCATCGGAATCGACTATCCGGAAGTGCGCCGTTCGGCCGTCCACCGCGCCCACGTGAAGATTTACGAGGCCATCCGCGATCGTTCCCCGGAGAAGTCGGCCGAGGCCATGGCCGCCCACATCGACGAGTACGTGAAATACGCCGAACGCAAATTCCCCGAGGTGCTGGCCGCTCCGATCGTGTGGGGCACGGTCTAGCGGACGCCGATCTCCAGCCGTCCGAAGCGTCGAGGTCGACTGGCCACGTGTTCGCGGCGGGCCCGATCATGCGCCGCCGCTACGAGGGCGGCGGCACCCGGTCAAGTGCCTGAACAGCGTCGGCCGACGGCGATACGGTGAGATGAGTTCCCAGCTGGAGGTCGCCGATGTCCACTCCGCGTCACGATGACGAGGCCCTCATCCCTCAACCGCCGATGACGACGGCGGCGCTGCGGGCCGCGGTGGCCCAGATCGCCCCCGCTCATCTGGGTCAGTTCGTCGAACATCTCGATCAGGCGACGGAGCAGGCCGCGCGGCAAAGTACCGTCGCACCGCTTCTCGGGTTCCTCCGGCAATGGGCCGAGTTCGTGGCCATCCACCGCCACCCCGCCACGGCCGCCCGCCTACACGATCTGGAGCGGCAGGTGGCCGTCGCCACCGACCGGCAGACGGTGACGGTCCTGCTGGCCGAGATCCGCGCCATCACCGACGCCGCCCGTGGTGACGCCGCCGATGAGTGACGCCTGGACCTGGGAGTACGACCCCGACGAGGAAAGCGTCGCCCACGGGCTGCCCGCCCCGGTCCTCGCCGAGGTCGAACGGCTGGGCGATCAACTCGCGATTCTGGGACGGGACGCGGCCACCGCGGGCAGAGGCCCTCTGCACGGCGGAGGGCTGCGAACGCTCGACCTGTTCGGCGGCCGGGGCTTCCTGAATTTCATCGTCGCCGACCATCTCCAACTTGTGCTGGTCGTCCGCGTCACCTGGCTCGACTGAGGAACACCCCGGCACGCCGAAAGGGCCGGGCCGCGTGGATCGCGGGCCGGCCCCTGTCAGATGTCAGGTCAGACCAGGTCGAACCGGTCGAGGTTCATGACCTTGACCCAGGCCTTCACGAAGTCGGCGACGAACTTCTCGCCGGCGTCGTCGCTCGCGTAGACCTCGGCCAGCGCACGGAGCTCGGAGTTCGAGCCGAACACCAGGTCGGCGCGGGTGCCCGTCCACTTGACCTCGCCGGTCGCGGCGTCGCGGCCCTCGAAGGAGGTCTGGTCCTCCGACGTCGACTTCCACGTCGTGCCCAGGTCGAGCAGGTTGACGAAGAAGTCGTTGGTCAGGGTGCCGGGGCGGGTGGTGAAGACGCCCTGCGCCGACTGGCCGGTGTTGGCGCCGAGCACACGCAGGCCGCCCACCAGGACGGTCATCTCGGGCGCGCTCAGGGTCAGCAGGTTGGCGCGGTCGAGCAGCAGGTACTCCGCCGGGTAGCGGTTGCCCTTGCCGTAGTAGTTCCGGAAGCCGTCGGCGGTCGGCTCCAGGGCGGCGAACGACTCGACGTCGGTCTGCTCCTGGGTCGCGTCGACGCGGCCCGGGGTGAACGGGACCTCGACGGTGTAACCGGCGTCGCGAGCGGCCTGCTCGACGGCGGCCGAACCGGCCAGCACGATCAGGTCGGCCAGGGAGACCGGCTTGCCGAACGACGCCTGGATGCCCTCAAGGGTGCTGAGCACGCTGGCGAGCTGGTCGGGGTCGTTGACCTCCCAGCCGATCTGCGGCTGGAGGCGGATGCGGGCGCCGTTGGCGCCGCCGCGCTTGTCGCTGCCGCGGAAGGAGGAGGCCGAGGCCCACGCCGCCGAGACGAGCTGCGGGACCGACAGGCCCGAGTCGAGGATCTTGGCCTTCAGGTCCGCCACGTCGGCGTCGGAGAGCAGGTCACCGGTGCGCGCGGGGAGCGGGTCCTGCCAGAAGAGCACCTCGCTGGGGACCTCGGGACCGAGGTAGCGCACGACCGGGCCCATGTCGCGGTGGGTCAGCTTGTACCAGGCGCGGGCGAAGGCGTCGGCGAACTCGGCGGGGTTCTCCAGGTAGCGGCGGGAGATCTGCTCGTAGATCGGGTCGACGCGCAGGGCGAGGTCGGTCGTCAGCATCGTCGGGGCGTGCCGCTTGGCCGGGTCGTGGGCGTCGGGGACGGTGCCCTGGCCCGCGCCGTCCTTCGGACGCCACTGGTTGGCGCCGGCGGGGCTCTTGAACAGCTCCCACTCGTAGCCGAAGAGGATCTCGAAGAAGTCGTTGGTCCACTGGGTGGGCTTGGTCGTCCAGATGCCCTCGAGACCGCTGGTGATCGTGTCGGCGCCCTTGCCGGTGCCGAACGTGTTGCGCCAGCCGAGGCCCTGCTCCTCGATCGAGGCGGCCTCCGGGTCGGCGCCGACGTGGTCGGCCGGGCCCGCGCCGTGGGTCTTGCCGAAGGTGTGGCCGCCGGCGATGAGGGCGACGGTCTCCTCGTCGTTCATGGCCATGCGGCGGAAGGTCTCGCGGATGTCGCGGGCGGCGGCCAGCGGGTCGGGGTTGCCGTTGGGGCCCTCGGGGTTGACGTAGATGAGGCCCATCTGGACGGCGCCGAGCGGGCTCTCCAGGTTGCGGTCACCGGTGTAGCGCTTGTCGTCGAGCCAGACCGACTCGGGACCCCAGTAGACGTCCTCCTCGGGCTCCCACACGTCGGCGCGGCCGCCGGCGAAGCCGAAGGTCTGGAAGCCCATGGTCTCCAGGGCGACGTTGCCGGTGAGGATGAGCAGGTCGGCCCAGGAGATGCTCTGGCCGTACTTCTTCTTGACCGGCCACAGCAGACGGCGGGCCTTGTCGAGGTTGCCGTTGTCGGGCCAGGAGTTCAGCGGCGCGAAGCGCTGCTGGCCGGCGCCGGCGCCGCCGCGGCCGTCGTGGATGCGGTAGGTGCCCGCGCTGTGCCACGCCATGCGGACCATGAAGGGGCCGTAGTTGCCGAAGTCGGCGGGCCACCAGTCCTGGGAGGTCGTCAGCACCTCGGCGATGTCGCGCTTGACGGCCGCGAGGTCGAGGGCGTTGAAGGCGGCGGCGTAGTCGAAGTCGTCGCCGAGGGGGTTCGCGACGGCCGGGTTCTTCGCGAGGATCTTCAGGTTGAGCCGCTCCGGCCACCACTGGCGGTTGCCGCCGCCCTGGGTCGGGTGGGCCGCGCGCACGTGCGCGACCGGGCAGGCGCCCTCATCCTTCGCGTCGGTGACGATGGCGTCGTGGTTCTCGGACATCCAAATCCTTCCGGACTATCTCAGCTCGCAGTGGCGGAACAGCTGGGGCAGCGGCCCCAATAGATGACCTCGGCCTCGTCGATCGTGAAACCGTGGGTCTCGGACGCGGTCAGACACGGCACCTCACCCACGGCGCAGTCGACGTCGGCGACGGCGCCGCACGACCGGCAGACGATGTGGTGATGGTTGTCTCCGACGCGTCCTTCGAACCGGGCCGGGCTCCCGGCCGGCTCGATCCGGCGGACCAGCCCCGCCGCGGTCAACGCGTGCAGGGCCTCGTATACGGCTTGGAGGGAGACGTGACCGACTCGATCACGGACGCCCGAGGCGATGTCTTCGACGCCGAGGTGGTTGCCACCCCGCACGGTCTCCAGCAGCGCGACCCGGGCTGCCGTCACCCGCAGTCCCGCCCCGCGCAACTCCTCCGCGATGGTCTGGCTCTTGGGTGCCGTCATGACGTCCAACTTACCGCCCTAAACACGAACGATACAAGTTTATGAATCATCCAACTGTAGGATTCCGGCTCATGCCCCGACTGGCCGTCCTGATCGTGCTCGCCCTGCTCACCGGGTGTGGCGTCGCGCCCGACAGCCCGCTCGCCGACCAGTGCGACACCGTGCCGCCCGGCGCCGAACGGGTCGTCCTTCGGGCCGGATCGGGTGTACGGCTGGGCGCGGCGGTGGTGGGGCCGCCCGGCGCCCCGGTCGGGATGGCGGTCGCCCACGGGGCCGGCCACACGCTCTGCGACTGGTTGCCGGCGATGTCGGCGCTCGCCGAGAGGCTGCGCGTACGGGTGATCGTCCCCGACCGCCGCGGCACCGGCTCCAGCGAGGGCGACGGGGAGGTGGGCGAGCTGGCCGCCGACCTGCAGACGGCCCTGACCTGGCTGCACGACCAGGGCGCGACCAGGCTGGCCGCCCTGGGCAGCTCCTACGGCGGCCCGATCGCGGTGCTGGCCGCCCAGCGGGCGACCTCTCTGCCGATGTGCGTCGCGATCGCGGTCTCGCCGCTGACCGGCATCGAGGGCGGCGTGGCGCCGCTGGCCGAGGACAGGCCGGTCCGGAGCCTGTGGACGGTCGCCGAGACCGCCTTCGGGGCCAACGCGACGGCCCTGTTCGAGAAGGTCCCCCAGGCCACGAAGGGGCGGCTCAAGATCCTGCCGGTCGACGACCACAGCCTCGGCCTGCTCCGCGGCCACCCCGAGGCGATGACCTTCGTCGAAGACGCCCTGCGTACCTGCTGAACAGGAAGGGCGGGCCGCCCGCGGGCGGCCCGCCCTCACACGCCTCCCGTCAGGCCACCCGCGAGCGCGGGGCGCTCCAGGTGTTGCACGACCCCGGGCTCGCGGTGGTCCAGCCCCGCTTCAGCCAGTAGGCGTTGTTCGGGCCGTTGCCGTGGTCCGGCGGCGCGCCCGCCTTGTCGCCGCCGTTCTTTCGGTACCACTCGAACTCGTAGTCCATGTTCTGGGCGATGCCCGGCACCGAGCCGCTGACGCTGCGCAGGAACGCCCCCGCGAAGCACTGCGCCTGGAGTTCGAGGCGGCGCGAGGTCTCGTTCCCGGGCACCTGCAGGGAGTAGGCCCGGATCCCGGCCAGCCCCTGGATGTGGTGGCCGTACTCGTGCGCGAGCAGCTCCGCGCCCCACAACCCGTAGCCGTTCTTGACCGGCGTGCTCCACAGGTAGATGTAGAGCGTCTCGGAGTTGTAGCAGTAGTAGCCCACGAACCGGGCCGGGAACTTGCCGCACGAGGTGTTGCCGCGCGTGTTGACCACGACCATCTTGGGCGCGCGGAACTTCTTGCCCGCCTGGGCGAACGACTTGCGCCAGGCGGTGGCCAGGCAGGTGTTCACCTTGATCAGATAGGCGCGATAGGAAGCTCGGCTGCCGGCCCTCGGCGACCCCGCACCGCAGTTGACCGTGCCGAACTTCGTCTTGTACAGCGGATTCGCCGTCGCCACGGACTTGGGCACGAACGCCTTGGCCTCGGCCTGGGCCGGAGACGCCAGCACGGCCCCCGCCGTGATCAGCATTGCGGCGACAACGAAATAGCGAGTAATTCTCGTCACGAGTCCGAAATGGTAGGGCTTATGACATCGATCCAAGCTGCGAACACCTCAACTTGACACATCCAGGACAGCCCCAACGATGGCGTCCGCGTCGATCCCGTGGTACCGGTAAACCGACTCTAGATCGCCGGACTGCCCGAATCGGGTCACTCCGAGATGACGCGCCTTGACGTTGTTGATTCCGGCCAGGAACGCCAGGGTGTGCGGGTGCCCGTCGAGGACGGTGACCATCGGCGCGGCGCGGTGCGCCGGGAAGGCCGCGTCGAGCACCCAGGTCGCGCCGTCCTCCCGCCCGGCCCTGGCCTGGGTGGCGGTGAACAGCAACCCCGGGCTGGTGACGCAGACGACGTCGGCGCGGATCCCGAGCCGCTGCAGCCGCTCGGCGGCCGAGAGCGCCTCCGGGACGGTCGCGCCCATCGCCACGATCGTGACCGCGGGGGCGTCGGGGGCCTTGCGCAGCAGGTAGGCGCCCGCGACCGCCTGCCGTCGCCGCCGCTCGCGGACCGCCGGGTCGCCGGGCACGTCGGCCAGCGACTGGTCGACCGGGCGGGTCGACAGGCGCAGGTACGCCGACCTGCCGTCGGGACGGCCCAGCTTGGCCAGCGAGGCCAGCAGGGTCCACTCGACGTCGATGGCGAACGCGGGCTCGTACGTGACGCACCCCGGCTGTTCCAGGCCGAGCGACGGCGTGGTGATCGACTGGTGCGCGCCGCCCTCCGGGGCCAGCGTGACCCCCGACGGGGTGCCGACCAGGATCGACTGGCCGCCCGCGTAGATGCCGAACGACCACGGCTCGTGGGCGCGCTGGACGAACGGGTCGTAGAGCACCCCGATCGGCAGCAGCGGCTGCCCCCACCGCGACCAGGTCGCGCCGAGCTCGCCCAGCAGGCCGACGAGGTTGGTCTCGGCGATGCCCAGCTCGATGTGCTGGCCGGTGGGCCGCTCACGCCAGTGCAGGATCGTCTCGGGGTCGTCGGCGAACCAGTCGACCTGCTCGGTCGCCGACCAGACCCCGACCTTGTTGACCCAGCCGCCGAGGTTGGTCGACGAACTGACATCGGGGCTGAGCGTCACCACCCGGCGGGCCGCCTCGGGGGCCGACCGCGTGAGGTCGAGCAGGGTGCGGCCCAGCGCCGCCTGGGTGGTCGCGGTGCCGGCCGGGATGCGGCCGAAGTCGGTGGGCACCTCGGGCGGGGTCATCGTGGCGACCGGCGGGCGCTTGAGCGCGGCGCCGACCTCGGCGCAGAACCGGGCCTCGGGCGAGTCGGCGGGGAAGCCCGCCCACGGGTCGCCGGGGTCGGCGCCGACCCGCTCGGCGAGCTCGGCGAGCTGCTCGGCGGTCAGCAGGGAGCTGTGGTTCTGCGGGTGTCCCTCGACCGCGAGGCCGTGCCCCTTGATCGTGTACGCGAAGATCACCGTCGGCCGGGTGTCGTCGATCGCCGCGAAGGCCTGGTTGAGCGCCGGGAAGTCGTGCCCGCCGAGGTTCCTGACCGCGCGGGTGAGCGTGTCGTCGTCCAGCGTCTTGAGGAGCGTGTCGATCTCGGGGTCGCCGGCGGGCAGCCGCTCGCGGAGCTGGTCGGGGGTGCAGCGCAGCAGGCGCTGGTATTCGGGGTTGGGCATGGCGTCGATGCGGGTGCGCAGCGCCTCGCCGCCCTCCTGCCGGAACAGCGACTCCAGCAGGGCGCCGTACTTGACGGTGATGACCTGCCAGCCCGCCGCGGCGAACATGCCCTGCAGGCGCGGGGCGCCCAGCGCCGGGACCACCCGGTCGAGCGACTGGCGGTTGAGGTCGACGATCCAGACGATCTCCCCCAGGCCCGCCACCATCGGGTCGCCGATCGCCTCCCAGACCGCTCCCTCGTCGAGCTCGGCGTCGCCGACCAGCGAGTACTGGCGGCCCGCGCCGCCGCCCGACGTCATCGAGTCGACGTAGCGGCGGGCCAGCGCGCCCCAGATCGGGGCGGTGGCGCCGATGCCGACCGAGCCGGTCGAGTAGTCGACCTGGTCGGGGTCCTTGGCGCGGCTGGGGTAGGACTGCAGGCCGCCGAACTCGCGCAGCGTCGTGAGATAGCGCCGGTCGAGGTCGCCCAGCAGGTAGTTGACGGCGTGCAGGACCGGCGAGGCGTGCGGCTTGACCGACACGCGGTCTTCGGGCCTCAGGTGGCGGAACCACAACTCGGTCATGATCGAGACCATCGACGCCGACGACGCCTGGTGGCCGCCCACCTTCAGGCCCGTGCGGTTGGGGCGTACCCGGTTGGCGTGGTGGACGATCGCCATGGAGAGCCAGAGAACCCGGCGTTCGACGGCTTTAAGGACATCAGTGTCGTTCGACCACAATTCTCGCTGCACGGGCGAAACTATGGCATCAACCAGCACTAACGTCTAATTAGGACCGCTTCCCGCGGCCGCCTTTCGCCCGTGCGGCCGGCACCCGCTCCAGGGCCTCGCGCGACTCCTTCAGCGCGATCGCGCTCTCCACCAGAGAGATGGTCGAGGACACCATCACCTCGAACAGTTCGCCGGGCGACACCCCGCGCGCCCCGCGCGCCTCCTCCAGCCGGGACACGGCCGGCCCGTCCTCCAGAGCCTTGGCCCCGACCTCCTGCAGGGCGCTGGTCACCGCGAGCAGTTCGAGGCTCTCCGTCACCGGCGCGATGATCCCGAGCGGCACGCCCTCGCGCTGCAACCGCGCCACGAGCGCCTCGGCCTCGGGGGTGCCGCCCAGCGAGGCCCGGCGCAACATCACCGGGATCAGCCCCGGATGGGCCACCAGGGCGGCGCGGGTGCGATAGGCCGTCAGCGGTAACCAGACCCGCCAGCTCGGGTGGTCGGGAACCGGGAACTCGACGCTTTCCAGCGCGAGCTGCGTGACCCCGTCGAGAATCTCGTCCTTGTTCCGGAAGTGGTGGTAGAGGGATGCCCCGTTGACGTTCAGGGCCTCGCCCAGCCGGCGGATGCTGAGAGCGTCGAGCCCCTCCTCGTCGACGATCGCCAGCGCCGTTTCCAGGACCTTTCTCCGGGAGATCAGCGGGACCTTGGGCCGGGCCATGGCACCTCTTCTACTCTGTGAACTTTTGACTTAGAGGGTAACGCCCAACGCCGTTAGACAATGGCCTATCCGTTTACCGCCGCGTCCATTTGCAGAACACCGGTGAAATCGAATTCTCATCCGTCGCCACCTGGGAAAACACGCCCGATCGCCACGTTCGGTAAGCGCCGGGTTTGGATTCAACGATATTCATGACCGGCCATCCGTCCACCGACCAGAAGAGGGCGCCGAGGCGGGGTTAAGCAGCTGTTGATCACGGTACGTCACCAGGTAACGCCGTTCACCCCGGCGCGAACACACGAAAGAGGCGACATGAAACCCTACGGCGTTTGGGCCCGAGAGTTCCGGACCGACAACCCGGCCGAGGTCGGGCAGGCGGCGGCCGAGCTGGAGAAGCTCGGCTACGGCGCGCTCTGGGTCCCCGGCGGGACCGACAGCGGTCTCGACACCGCGGCGAACATCCTGGCCGCCACGACCGACGTCACCGTCGCCACCGGCATCACCAACATCTGGTCCACGTCGGCCCGCGAGGCCGCCGAACGCACTCGCGCCCTCGGCTCCGCCCACGGCGGCCGTTTCCTGCTCGGCCTCGGGGTCAGCCACGAGAGCATGGTCGACCGCTTCCGCCCCGGCGCCTACCGCAAGCCGCTCACGGCCATGACCTCCTACCTCGACGAGCTCGACAAGGAGGGGGTGACCCCCGACCGCCGGGTACTGGCCGCCCTCGGCCCCAAGATGGTGGAGGTGGCCAAGAACCGGGCCGCGGGCGCCCACCCCTACCTGGTGACCCCGGAGCAGACCGCCGCGATCCGGTCGGCGATCGGCCCCGGACGCCTGGTCGCCTCCGAGCAGGGCGTCGTCCTGGAGACCGACCCGGCCCGCGCCCGGCAACTCGCCCGCGAGGCCCTGCACCCCTACCTGGCCATGCCGAACTATGTGAACAACTGGCTGCGCGGCGGCTTCGCCGACGACGACGTGAGCGGCCGGGGCAGCGACCGGCTGATCGACGCCCTGTTCGTGTGGGGCACGCCCGAGCAGTGCGCGGCCCGCCTCAACCAGCACCGCGACGCGGGCGCCGACCACGTGTGCCTCCAGGTGCTCGGCACCCCGGCGGGCGAGTTGCCGATGGAGCAGTGGCGCGAGCTGGCGACGGTCCTGTTCTAGACGTCCGACAGCCGTCCGCATGACTGGGATCCCACCTTAATGGTCAGAGAACCTCGCAAAGGCGACTATGGGCTGAGACGGTGACTAGCGAGCGAAGGGGACGCGCATGCACCTGGCGGTCGACATCACCGACATCGACCAAGACACCGTGATCATGTCACTGGTGGGCGAACTCGACATGTTCACCCAGCCGGTCGTCGAGGCCACCCTGATCGGGCTGCACGCCCGGAACGTCAGCCGCGTCGTCGTCGCCGCGGCCGGCCTGACCTTCAGCGATCTCGGCGGCATGCTCACCCTCTGCCGCGCCGACGAGCAGTTACGCGGCCGCGGCGGCGGCCTCACCCTCGCGGCCCCCGCCCGGCAGGTCCTCCGCATCAACGCGCTGCTCGCCGCCGAGGGGTTGCGGGTCTGCCGGTCGGTCTCGGAGGCCCTGGGCGTACGCCTGGCGCGCCACCCCCATCGCAGCCATCGGGCCTAGGAGAGCTCGACCACCACGTTGGTCGACTTGACCACCGCGACCGCGACCGCACCCGGTTCCAGCCGCAGCTCGTCGGCTGCCTGACGGCTCATCAGCGACACCACCCTGAACGGCCCGGCGGCGATCTCCACCTGGGCCATCACGGTGTCGCGCACGACCTCGGTGACGATGCCCCGGAACCGGTTGCGGGCCGACGAGGTGGCCCCGCCGGTCTCCCCGGCGATCTGGGTGCGCGCGAAGGCGGCCAGGTCGGGCCCGTCGATCAGCCGCCGGCCGTGCTCGTCGCGGCTGGCGGCGAGCCGCCCGGAGTCGACCCAGCGGCGTACGGTGTCGGCGCTCACGCCGAGGATCGCCGCGGCCTCACTGATCCTGAACGTGGCCACGCGCGACAGCCTATTCCGGGTGGGCGTGCAGCCGCCGCAGTGCGAACGCCAGCTGCAGCCGGAACCGCCCGCCGGGCTCACGCACCTCCCACCCGAGCAGGTGCTCGGCCCGCCCGAGCCGGTCGACCAGTGTCGAGTGGTGAAGGGTGAGGTGGGTGGCGGCGGTCCGCAGGCTGGTCGACGTGACGACCGCGTGCAGCGTCTCCAGCGCCCAGGCGGGCAGTGTGCCGAGCGTGACGACGTCGGGCGAGGGCGCCGTCGCCGGGCCGACGGCGGCGGCCACGGCGGCCAGGCCGCCGAGGTCGTCGTAGTGCACCACCCGCGGCCCGAGCACGTCGTCGGCGAACCGGAGCGCGACCTTCGCGTCGGCGTAGGACCTGGGCAGCCGTCCGACCGGCACGACCGGTCCCACCCCGGCCCTGACCGCGCCCAGCGGGTGGCGGGCCTCCCCGTGCGGCTCGACCAGCACGACCCCGTCGGGCAGCGCGATGGCGCGGGCCCGTTCCCCGAGGCGCAGCCGCCTGGCCGCGTGTGACCGGGCGGTCTCCCCGACGGAGGCGTCCACGACCAGCTCGACGAGGGCGGGGTCGGGCGCCCGGCCCCGCGTCCGGTCGAGCACGTCCCGGGCCAGCGCCACCCCGCGCTCCAGCACCATCAGGTCGACGGGTGAAGGCGGACTGGGCTTCTCCAGGAGGAGCTCCACCTCCCCGGACCGCACCCGCGGCCAGTCGGGGTTCTCATCAGAGGGGTGGTCTTCGCGGTGGCCGTCGGCCAGGACCCGCAGGAAGACGGCGCGCTCCTCGTCGACCAATCGGGCCGCGCAGCCCGCCAGCACCGCGACCCCGCGCACGGTCGCCTCCAGCCCCGCCCGCCCTTCGGCGAGCCGGTCGAAGTAGGCGATGACCTGCACGGCGGCGCTGGCGTCAGGGTCGAGCGCGGCCAATCTTCCGACGAGCTCCCGCATCTCCTCAGTCTCCCTCAGCGGCCGACCGGAATCCGCGCGGCTCAGTGGCCGAGCAGCCGCCGCAGCCAGTCGAGCCGGGCGTGCTTGGCCCGCTGGGACAACGCCGCCTGCGGGACCATGACGTCGAAGCCGTGGAAGCCGCCCGGCCACACGTGGAGTTCGGCCTGGCCGCCCGACTGCCAGATCGCGGTCGCGTAGGCGACGTCCTCGTCGCGGAACGTCTCGGCCGAGCCGACGTCGACGAACGCGGGCGGCAGGCCCGACAGGTCGGTGGCCCGCGAGGGCGAGGCGTAGATCGACACGTCCGGGCCGCCGCGGCGGTCGCCGAGGAGGGCCGACCAGCCGGTGTCGTTGGAGGTGTGGTCCCAGACGCCGAGCCCGGACATCTGGTGGCTGGAGACGGTGTCGTTGCGCTCGTCGAGCATCGGATAGATGAGCATCTGGCCGAGCAGGGCGGGGCCGCCCCGGTCGCGGGCCAGCAGGGCGGTGCCCGCCGCCAGGCCACCGCCGGCGCTGCCGCCCGCGATCACGATCCTGGCCGGGTCGATCCCCAGGTCGGCGGCGTTCTCGGCGAGCCAGACCAGGCCGCGGTAGCAGTCTTCGACGGGCGCGGGGTCGGGGTGCTCGGGGGCGAGGCGGTAGTCGACGCTGACGACGACCAGGCCGAGCTCGACCGCCCACGCCAGCGGATCGGCCAGCCCGACCCGATGGTCGCCCATGATCATGCCGCCGCCGTGGATCCAGTACACGGCGGGTGCGGGCGTCGGCGCGGCGACCGGGCGGCAGACGACGACCGACACCCCGTCGCCGAGGTCGACGTCGGTGAGGTCGACGATCCCGTCGAGAGTGAGGTCTTCGGAGGGGGTGAAACCGGCCATCCCCTGGCGGAGCAATGGGATCATCTCGGGCGTGAGCGACGACGGCATGTTCTGCGAGATGACCGCGAGCGCGGCGGCGAGCTCGGGGTCGAACGGTACGGCTGTCATGCCTCACATCCTGATCAGAGGTGCCGTGAGTCCCAAGCGCCATGCGGTGGGCGATTCCCGACGAGTGGCGGGAACAGCGCATGTTGAGTAGGCGTACTCATTCTCCCGACGACAAATAACCGGATATTGGCGACATGGGTGTCGAATTGCATAAAAAACGCTCCCGACAGGCGCAGGTCATCACCGCCGTCCTCGTCGGGGCGGCCGTCATGCCGCTCACCGGTGCGGTCGGCCGGTTCCTGTCCTCCAGCGGAATCGGCGAGGCCATCTGCTCGGGCGGCCTGGAGTGCCTCCTGCCGGTGATCTTCACCGCCTACGCCGTCGCGACGGTGGCCGCCTGGGCCGCCCTGGCGCTGCTCGGCGTCCGGCCCGCCTTGCGGGTGACCCTGGGAGGGGCGGTGTCGTCGGCCGTGGTCGTCGTGGCGACCCTGCGCTTCGACCCGCCGGGCTACTTCTGGATCATCGCCGCGGCCGCCGCCGCCTGTTTCGCCCTCGCGGCGTGGGTCAGCTCCAGGAGTAGCGCAGGATCTGCCCGATATTCCGGAACCCCGGCAGATGCGCCATGATCCACATCGCCACCCGCCCGCCGAGCGGATAGTCCTCGACGCCCGGCATGTCGACCACCCGCTGCGCCTCCCGCAGCGTCAGCCCGGGATGCCACGACTCCAGCACACGCGGGTCGTCGACGGCCCAATAGAGGGTCGCGCCGGTCTGCCGGACGGGCCGGTTGAGCTTCTGGAGCCGGATCCCGGTCGAGTTCTGGCAGTCGAAGATGAGCTCGCCCGTCGCGAACCTGCCGGTCAGCCGCTCGATCAACCGGCGGCCGTCGTCCTCGCGGAGATACATCGACAACCCCTCGAAGACCACCGCGGTCGGCCGGTCGTCGGGCACCGCGCCCAGCCACTTCTCGCTCGTGACCGACGACGCGATGGTGTGGTAGTCGCCGTCGGGCCGGTCGATCACCCGGTCGCGCAGCTCCAGCACCTCCGGATAGTCGAGGTCGATCCAGCGCACCAGGGGGCCGGGGTCGATGCGCTGGGCCCGGGTGTCGAGCCCGCAGGCCAGGTGGAGCACGGTCGCGGTGGGGTGGCGCCGGAGGAAGTCCCTGGTCCACTCGTCGATGCGCAGCGCCCGCAGGGCGACCCCGGCCGCCATCACGGGGGTGATGCCGGTCTTGGCGAAGTCGTAGTCGATCCGCTCGACGGCCTGCTGCGCGACCTCGTCCTTCAGAATCGAGCGGGGGGAGCGACTGTCGAGAGCTCGGCTCCACAGGGTGGCGAGCATCGTCTCCTGGGCGCCGGCGAGGGAGATTTTCTCGCGGTCCATTACTCCATTGTGTACGTTCGCAACGTGGCAGATCGTCTGGATGTATGGACATATGAAATAGATGGCGAATTAGAGGCCGCCTACGACCATTCCGTCACTGACGATGAGCGTGCCGCCGCAGGCCGTGAGACGGTCGCCCAGCACCTGCGGTCGCTCGTCACCGCCAACAAGATCAGAGCGGCCGAGAACTGGTCGGAGAAGCTGCCGCCCGACGCCGAGATCAGGCGGGTCTGGACCCCGCGCGACCCCGCCGCGCTGCGCGCCCGGCTCGACGACGACGACCTGGCGGTTTGGTCGGAGGACGACGTGCTCCACATCGTCTGGCGGGGCACGTGCGAGTACCCCCGCATCTCCGGCGGCGTGCAGTTCCTCATGTGGCCGGTCGACGGCGCCGACGACCTCTGGGAGGCGTCGCTGCGCATCCGCCGCCTCGACGAGTCGGTGATCAGCGTGTACGTCTGCCCCGACGCCCCCACGATGGTGGCCGAGCGGGAGTGGCGCGGGAAGCTGGCGCCTCCGGCGCTGCCCGAGGTCTCCGAGCTCCAGGGCACCCTGGAGGAGCACCGGCTCACCTTCCTCGGCGAGCCCCGCACGATCGCCCTTTACGTACCGCCCGGAACCCGGGGTCTCATCCCCGCGGTGTGCCTGGCCGACGGCCAGATGCTGGCCGCCTTCGCCCCGGTCGTCGAGGCGGCGATCGTGACGGGCACCTGCCCGCCGGTGGCCGTGGTGGGGATCTTCTGCGCCGAGTCCGGCGACGGCGACCCGAGGTCGCAGGAGTACCTCCCGGCCCACGACCCCGAGCGCTACGCCGCCCACCTGGCCTTCGTCACCGACGAGGTGATCCCGTGGGCCGACGAGCGGTTCCCCGCCTCGGGCGTCTGGCTGACCGCCGGGGCGTCGAGCGGCGCGGTCTGGGCCCTCAACGCCGCCCAGCGGCGTCCCGACGTCTTCTCCGGCGCGCTCGGGCTCAGCCCCGGTATCCCCCCGGAGACCGAGCTGCACGCCCTGACCAGGAGCTACGTCGGCGGCGGCACCCTCGAATCGGGTTTCCGGTGGGCGGCCGACGACTGGGCCACCAAGCTGACCGCCGCCGGAGCGAAGGTCCGCCACGTCGAGTGGGCCGGCGGCCACGACATCTACTGGTGGGCGCAGCACTTCCCGCCCGCTCTAACCTGGCTGACCGTACGCCCTGAGTGAAGTTCGCCGATCGCGTATTCGGTACCCATCACTCCAATTACCGCGTTCTATGGAGTAACAGGGCCCCCCGGACTCCATGGAGCGGCGAGAGATGTTCGAAAGGTTCACCGACCGAGCGCGGCGGGTGGTCGTCCTGGCCCAAGAAGAGGCCCGGATGCTCAACCACAACTACATCGGCACCGAGCACATCCTGCTTGGCCTCATCCACGAAGGCGAAGGCGTCGCCGCCAAGGCCCTCGAAAGCCTGGGCATCAGCCTCGAAGGCGTCCGCCAGCAGGTCGAGGAGATCATCGGCCAGGGCCAGTCGGCCCCCTCCGGCCACATCCCCTTCACCCCGCGTGCCAAGAAGGTTCTCGAGCTGTCGCTGCGCGAGGCGCTGCAGCTCGGCCACAACTACATCGGCACCGAGCACATCCTGCTCGGCCTCATCCGCGAGGGCGAGGGCGTGGCCGCCCAGGTCCTCGTGAAGCTGGGCGCCGACCTGAACCGGGTGCGCCAGCAGGTCATCCAGCTGCTGCACGGCTACCAGGGCGGCAAGGAGGCCGCGGCCTCGGGCGGGCCCCAGGAGAGCGCGCCCGCGACCTCGCTGGTCCTCGACCAGTTCGGCCGCAACCTGACCCAGGCCGCCCGCGAGGGCAAGCTCGACCCGGTCATCGGGCGGGACAAGGAGATCGAGCGGGTCATGCAGGTGCTGTCCCGCCGCACCAAGAACAACCCGGTGCTCGTCGGCGAGCCCGGCGTCGGCAAGACGGCCGTCGTCGAGGGCCTGTCGCAGAAGATCGTCAAGGGCGAGGTGCCCGAGACGCTCAAGGACAAGCACCTCTACACCCTCGACCTGGGCGCGCTGGTGGCGGGCAGCCGCTACCGCGGTGACTTCGAAGAGCGCCTGAAGAAGGTGCTCAAGGAGATCCGCACCCGCGGCGACATCATCCTGTTCATCGACGAGCTCCACACCCTGGTGGGTGCGGGCGCGGCCGAGGGCGCGATAGACGCCGCGTCGATCCTCAAGCCCATGCTGGCGCGAGGCGAACTCCAGACCATCGGCGCCACGACGCTCGACGAGTACCGCAAGCACCTGGAGAAGGATGCCGCGCTGGAGCGTCGTTTCCAGCCGATCCAGGTCGCCGAGCCGTCGTTGTCGCACACGATCGAGATCCTCAAGGGTCTGCGTGACCGCTACGAGGCCCACCACCGCGTCTCGATCACCGACGGCGCGCTCGTGGCCGCGGCGACGCTGGCCGACCGGTACATCTCCGACCGGTTCCTGCCCGACAAGGCGATCGACCTGATCGACGAGGCCGGCTCGCGCATGCGCATCCGCCGCATGACCGCCCCGCCCGACCTGCGCGACTTCGACGAGAAGATCGCCAACGTGCGCCGGGACAAGGAATCGGCCATAGACGCGCAGGACTTCGAGAAGGCCGCCGCCCTCCGCGACAACGAGAAGCAGCTCATGCTCAAGCGTGAGCGGCGCGAGCGCGAGTGGAAGGCCGGCGACATGGACGTCGTCGCCGAGGTCACCGAGGAACTGATCGCCGAGGTGCTGGCCACCGCGACCGGCATCCCCGTCTTCAAGCTGACCGAGGAGGAGTCCCAGCGTCTCCTCCGGATGGAAGACGAGCTGCACAAGCGCATCATCGGCCAGGACGACGCGATCAAGGGCCTCAGCCGCTCGATCCGGCGTACCCGGGCGGGCCTGAAGGACCCCAGAAGGCCGGGCGGCTCGTTCATCTTCGCCGGCCCCTCAGGTGTCGGTAAGACCGAGCTCTCGAAGGCGCTGGCGGAGTTCCTGTTCGGCGACGAAGACGCGCTGATCATGCTGGACATGTCGGAGTTCATGGAGAAGCACACCGTCTCCCGGCTGTTCGGCTCGCCTCCCGGCTACGTCGGCTACGAGGAGGGCGGCCAGCTGACCGAGAAGGTGCGGCGCAAGCCGTTCTCGGTGGTGCTGTTCGACGAGATCGAGAAGGCCCACCCCGACATCTTCAACAGCCTGCTGCAGATCCTGGAGGACGGCCGCCTGACCGACGCCCAGGGCCGGGTGGTCGACTTCAAGAACACGGTCATCATCATGACCACCAACCTCGGCACCCGTGACATCAGCAAGGGCATCGGGGTCGGGTTCGCCAAGAACAACGACGTCGAGGGCAACTACGACCGGATGAAGGCCAAGGTCCAGGAGGAGCTCAAGCAGCACTTCCGGCCCGAGTTCCTCAACCGCGTCGACGACACCGTCGTCTTCCACCAGCTCCGCATGACCGAGATCATCCAGATCGTCGACCTGATGCTGGCCCAGGTGGACGCCCGTCTGAAGGACCGGGACATGGCTCTGGAGCTGACCCCGGCCGCCAAGCAGGTGCTCGCCGACCGTGGTTACGACCCCGTCCTGGGCGCCCGGCCGCTGCGCCGGACCATCCAGCGTGAGCTGGAGGACTCGTTGTCGGAGAAGATCCTCTACGGCGAGCTGCGTCCCGGCCAGGTCGTCAAGGTCGACGTGGAGGGTGAGGGCGAGGCCGCCAAGTTCACCTTCGTCGGCGAGGCCAAGCCGGAGACCGAGATGTACGTCCCGTCGACGTTCACGGCGAAGCCGTAACAGCGGAAGACCAAGGGCCGGGTGATCCACCCGGCCCTTCGGTTTTGCCGGAACCAGGAAATATCCACCCCCAGGCATGCCGTTTGTCAAGAAATGTCTTATTTGGGGGAGGTGGACACCCGCATGCCGGAACGTCTGACGTCGATCGCCCGCCTGGTCGTCACGGCGATGGCCGCGTATGTGATCGCGCTCGTCCTGCTCGACACCCGGGCGCCCACGCTGGCCCCGCTGACCGCGATGCTCGTCGTCCAGGTCTCGCTGTTCCGGACGCTGAAGCACGCCGGTGGGCGGATCGTCAGCGTCGGGGCGGGCGTCCTGGTGTCGGTGGTCATGAGCGGGCTGTTCGGGCTGAGCTGGTGGAGCCTCGGTCTGTCCGTGGCGGTCGCCCTGGGCCTCGGCCACCTGCTGAAACTGCGTGAGCACCTGCTTGAGGTGCCGATCAGCGCGATGCTGATCCTCCAGTTCGGCACCGGCCCGGCCGCCGCCGACCGCATCGTGGAGACCCTGATCGGCGCGGCCGTCGGCCTGGTGACCGTCTTCGTGGCGACGCCGACGCGGCTGCGCCCCGCCGAGCGGGCCATCGCCGACTTCGGCGGCCGGGTGGCGGGCCTCCTCGACGACATGGCCGCCGGCCTGGCCGCCGAACCCGGCCCCGAGGCCGTCGGCCGCTGGATGGACCAGGCCAGGAAGCTCACCGCGGAGATCCACCGGGTCGAGGCCGCGGTCGACACCGCCGACGAGACCGCCCGCCTGCGTGGCCGCACCCTCACGGGCCACAGCCGCGCCCTCCGCGAGGCCCTCGACACCCTGGAACGCGCGATCCCGACCGTACGCGGCCTGGCCCGGAGCATCAGCGACCGGACCGGCCTGCGGATGTGGGAGCCCGGCGTGCGGGAGCGCCTGGCCAGTGTGCTGCACGACCTGGCCCAGACCACCCGCAACTACGCCGAGGCGGCCACCACCTGCTGCCCCGCCGAGGCCGAGCGCCTCACGGGCGAACTCGACCGCTCAGTGACCGAGGGCCGCCGCATGCGCGACGAGCTCGGCGCCGTCCTGCGCGAGGACCCGGGCCACTGGCCGCTGCACGGCGAGCTGCTCGTCCACCTCGACCGTCTCCTCGACGGCCTGCGTGACGGCCAGGACCCGCTCGTCCACCGCCGCAACATCCGCCCGCACGAGACCCGCCGCCCGATCGTCAGCAGAGCCGCCGATAGGGCTGACCGGGTACGTGCACGCGCCACTCTTCGGGTGTGAGGGTGCGGCCGGCCTGGTCGCAGACGAGGTCGCGGGCGTCCGCGCCGTAGAGCGTGGAATCCCAGATCTCCAGGGCCGGTTGGCCCGGGGCCGTGAACCGGCCGCCACCCACGAGAGTCCCGCCGTCGGGGCTGAAGGCCAGCGCGCTCGCCGCGAAGGCCGGGACGCCGTCGGCGGGGGCCCGGCCGTGGTAGGCACCCAGCGACCGGCCGGTCGCGACGTCCCAGAAGCGCACCATCCCACTGTCGTCGCCGCTGGCCAGCACGCTGCCGTCGGGGCTGAACGCGACCGACAACACGTCGCCGGTGTGCCCCAGGAGGGCCGGCCCGGCGGCCGTCGCCTTCACCGGATCCCACAACCGGATCACCCGGTCGGCGCCCCCGGTCGCCAGCAGCCGCCCATCGGGACTGAACGCCACCGCGCGCACGTCGCCGTCGTGGCCGCCGAGCCGCCCGGTCAGCCGCCGGGTCTGGTTGTCCCACACCTCCACGTTCGCGCCGTAGGCCAGCGCGAGCGTCCGGCCGTCGGGGCCCAGGACGCCGTGGTTGGTGACCTCCTGGGGCGGGTTGGCCCACAAGGGCTGGCTGGTGCGGCTGTCGACGTCGAGCAGGCTGATCACGTTGTCGGTGCTCAGCACGACCAGCCCGCCGGTCGTGGGGTCGAACACCATCGAGTGCACCCCGGAGGTCCGCGTCTCGATCGGCAGCCCGAGCGGGGTTCGCGAGGCGGTCCGCCAGAGGCGCACCGTGCCGGCGGCGTCGCCGGTGGCGAAGATCGTGCCGTCCTGGGTGAAGGCGATCGCGTCGACCGTGGCGAACCGGCCGCTCTTCGGGTCGGCGACCCGGGTGGTCAGGTCGAGCACGGAGTCGTACGCCGCCGTGTTCCAGACCCGGACGGTCCGGTCGGTGGCCGCGGTGAGCAGGGTGCGCCCGTCGGGCAGGTAGCCCACGGCGACGACCGTCCCGGTGTGGCCGGTGATCGTGTCGCCGACGCGGCGGCGGCTCGCGGTCTCCCAGATCCGCACCGCCTCGTCGCCGCCGCCGGTGGCGAACGTGCGGCCGTCGGGGCTGAACGTGATCGTCTCGACCGCGCGGTCGTGCGCGGCGAACTCGCCCCGCGGCGTGAACTCGCGCTCCCCCACCCCCCAGATCTCGACGCCGCCGTCGGCCCGGCCGACGGCGAGGGTGCGCGTGTTGGGGGTGAGCGCGGCCGAGGTGACCCGCTCGGAGGGCAGCAGGCGCAGCCGTTTCCTGGTCGGCAGGTCGAAGACCTCCAGGCCCCGCGCGGTCGCGGTGTAGAAGGTGTCGCCGTCGTTGCCGAACAGCACCAGCGGGCGCTCGCCCGCCGCCGGGAACTCCGCCACCGGCTGGGCCGTGGTGGTGCTCCAGATCGTGACCGGACGTCCGGCCGCCGCGACCGCGATGGTCCGCCCGTCGGGACCGAACGCGACGGCCTTGCGCCCGAGCCCGCCGTCGTCGACGGCCACCAGCATGTCGCGGGCCGCGGTGTCCCAGATCCGCACCGAACCGTCGGAGGCGGCGGTGGCGAACCGGCGGCCGTCGCGGGTGAAGGCGAGCGCGCTGATCGGGTCGTCGTGGGCGTGCACGACCGCCAGCCGGGCGCCGTCCCGCCAGAGCGTGACGTCGCCGCCCGACGTGGTGGCCGCCAGCCCGGCGGCGCTGACGACCATGGTCTCCACACCCGGCGGGCGCAGCACGTCGAGCGCGGGATGCGCCGCCGACGCGCGCAGCCCGGCCGCCGCCTCGGGCAGCGCGGGCGCGATCTCGGCCCCGGCCAGCCGCAGCAGGCGGGCGAGCACCGGCTGGTCGGCGGCCAGCGCGTCGCCCTGGGCCAGCAGGTGGCGGGCCACGGCGACCGTGCTGCGGCCGACGGCGGCGTCGCGGTCGCGGGTGGCCCCGTTGACGAGCAGCGCCAGCGCGCCGGTCGCCCCGAAACTCAGCACGAGCAGCGCCACCGCCGCGATCGAGAACAGGCCGCGCACGAACGTGCGCCTGTCGTCGGCCCGCCGCCCCTCGAACTCCTGGGCCGCGCTCGCCTCCAGGAACGCCACCTCGGCCGGGGTCAGCTCCCGCCGGATGCGCCGCACCGCCGCCCGCGCCGCCGCGAGCCGGGTGCCGGTGTAGAGGTGGGGCGGCGCGAACCCGCTGAGCACCCACCGGTCGGCGTCGGCGGCGAACTCCCGCCGCACCTGACCGGCCGCCCGGTCGGCCTCCGTCCACGCGGTGAACCGGGGCCAGGCCCGGATCACCGCCTCGTGGGCCAGCTCGGCGCTCTCGCCGTCGGTCCGGACGAGCCCGGCCGCCACGAAGGGTTCGAGCTCGGGCGTCATCGGGCCCGGCCGCAATGTGCCGTGGGGCCCGGCCAGCGCCGACAGCGCCGCCCTGGCGTCGTTGCGGACCAGCGCCCGTTCGGCGCTGCGGGGGATCGCGCCGGTCACCCGGCCGGTGGCCCGGTAGCCCTCGAACGTCAGCGGGCCGCCCTCGCGGCGGTCCCACATCACGCGCAGGGTGTGGGCCAGCAGCGGCAGGTCGCCGTTGTGGTCGGCGACGATCTCGTCGACCAGGCCCTCTTCGAAGGTCACCCCGTGGGCCAGGGCGGGCCGCTCGACGGCCGCGCGGAGGTCGTACCCGGACAACGGGGAGACGAGCAGCGGCCGGGACAGGGCCGCGACCAGCTCGGGGTGGGCGGCGGCGTCGCCGGTGAAGTCGGCCCGCAACACCAGCACCACCCGGGCCCGGGTGGCGGCGAGCGCCGCGACGAAGGTCCGCCGCGCGTCGAGGTCGCGGCAGAGCACGAAGACCTCTTCGAACCGGTCGACCACGACCAGCCCCGGGTTGCCGGACTCGTCGAGGTGATGAGGCGCCGCGGCCAGCCGGTCGCGGTCCATCGCGGCCCCGAACGCGGCCAGCAGCGCGCCGACCGGATCATCGCCGGGCCGCAGGCGCAACCCGCCGAGCCCGACGTCGACCAGCGAGGTCTTCCCCGCCCCCGAGGCGCCCGTGACGACGACGAGCCGCTCGTTCTCGGTACGCCGCCGCAGCTCGGACAGGAGGTCGTCGCGGCCGAAGAACACGGCGGCGTCCGGCGCGCCGAAGGCCGCCAGCCCCGGATAGGGAGGCCTGCTGCTCACCTGACAAGCATGGCCGGAAATCGCAGAAAAGTAACCGGCGGCTGTCGAAACACCGGCCGGCCGTTCGTGGAGGGGTCGTAGGTTCGCACGAGAACGAACGGAGAACACCCATGCGCTACCTGATCACGCTGACCCGCACCGCCCAGCCCGAGACCCCGCCGCCCGCCGAGCTCATGTCGGCGATCATGCGGCTCGGCCAGGAGGCCACCGAGGCCGGCGCCCTGGTCGACCAGAGCGGCCTGCGGGGCCTCGCCGCCGAGGTCGAGGTCGTCGGCGGCAAGCTGACCGTCTCCGACGGCCCGTTCGCCGAGGCCAAGGAGCTCATCAGCTACGCGATCTACGAAGTCCGCGACGAGGCGGAGGCGATCGAGTGGGCCAACCGGTTCATGCGGCTGCACCGCGACATGTGGCCCGGCTGGGAGGGCGTCTCCCGCGTCTTCCCGCTGATGACATTCTGAGGGTGTGGGCTCCCTCGATCCGATCCGCACCGTCGAGGCCGTCTGGCGCATCGAGTCGGCCAAGGTCATCGCGACCGTGGCCCGGATGACCGGTGACCTCGGCCTGGCCGAGGAGTCGGCTCAAGACGCCTTCGTGCTGGCCCTGGAGACCTGGCCGGCCGAGGGCGTGCCGGCGAACCCGGGCGGCTGGCTGACCACCACGGCCAAGCGGAAGGCGATCGACCAGCTCCGGCGGCAGGGCGTCTACGAGGAGAAACTCCGCGAACTCGCCCTGCGGCCGGCCGCTGAGCCCGAACCCGAACTGCTGACGCTGATCTTCACGGCCTGCCATCCGGCGGTGGCCGTCGAGGGGCGGCTGGCACTCACGCTGCGGCTGCTCGGCGGGCTGACCACGGCCGAGATCGCCCGTGCGTTCCTGGTGCCCGAACCGACCGTCGGGCAGCGCGTCTACCGGGCCAAGACGGCGCTGCGGAAGGTGCCGATCGAGCTGCCACCCGCCGAAGAACTGCCCGCCCGCCTGGCCTCGGTCCTCGAAGTGATCTATCTGATCTACAACGAGGGCTACTCGGCGACCTCGGGCGACTCGTGGATCCGCGCCGACCTGTGCTTCGAGGCGCTGCGGTTGGCACGCGTGCTGGCGGCGCTCATGCCCGGGTCGTCGGAGGCGTCCGGCCTGCAGGCGCTGCTGGAGATCCAGTCGTCGCGCCTGGCCGCCCGCGTCGGCCCCGGCGGGGAGCCGGTCCTGCTCGCCGACCAGGACCGGTCGCGGTGGGACCGGCTGCTGATCCGCCGGGGTCTCGAAGCGCTGGCCCGCGCCGAGTCGACCGGTGTCCTGGGTCCGTACGGCCTCCAGGCCGCCATCGCCGCCGTGCACGCCAGGGCCCTGACCTTCGCCGACACCGACTGGGCCCGGATGGCCGACCTCTACCGGCTGCTCGCCCACGTGGCCCCCTCGCCGATCGTCGAGCTGAACCGCGCCGTCGCCGTGGGCATGGCGGAGGGCCCGGAGGCCGGGCTGAAGATCGTCGACGGCCTGGCCCTCCACGGCAACCCCCACCTCGCGGCGGTGCGGGGCGACCTCCTCGAACGCGCCGGCCGGTTCGAGGAGGCCAAGGCGGCCTTCCGCGAGGCGGCCGGCCTCACCCGGAACGCGCGGGAGAAGACCCTCTACGAGCGCCGGGCCGGCCCCGGGCCTTCCTGAAGGTCCGCCGCAGGTCGTCGACCCATTCCTCCGGGATCTCCCACGGGATGAAGTGGCCGCCCCTGTCGTGGGCGGTGAGGTTCACGTGGTTGTACCAGCCACCCCGGTCGCTGTTCGCGAAGGCGGCCACCCGCTGGTCGGTGGTGACGCCGGGAGGGTTCTCGTAGCCGACGAACGTGATGCCCGTCGGGGCCTCGACGGCCGGGGTGCGGTCGTGGGAGGGGGTCCAGGGGTGGCGGTTGGCGTTGGCGTAGTAGCGCATCGATGTGCCGATCGAGTTGTTCACCCAGAAGATCATCGTATGGGTGAGCAGGTCGTCGGGGGTGAAGGGGTCGCCGCCGCTCCGGTCGCTCCAGGAGTCCCAGCGCTTGAGCAACCAGGCCAGCAGGCCCGCCGGGGAGTCGGACAGGGCGTGGGCGAGCGTCGAGGAGTCCAGGACGTGCACGGCCAGGTGGGAGGCGAACCGCCGGTCGAACGTGATGATCCGGTCTCTGATCTCCGGCGGCAGGTCGTCGGGGAGCACCTGGCCCTGGGCCAGGTCCCAGCCCCGGTCGCCGTTGAACATGGTGAGCTTCTGGCCCGAGCCGATGTGGATGCCGTGGAGACTGTCGGCGTACTTGTGGCCGAGCTGCCCGGTGACCAGCGCGCCGATGTCACATCCGGCGGCGGCGTAGCGCTCGTGGCCGAGCACCTCGGTCATCAGCGTGTGCCACAGGTCGGCGACCATCCAGAAGTTGAGCTCGGGCCGGTTCCGCAGCGGGCCGGGGAAGCCGAAGCCGGGCAGCGACGGCACGATGACGTCGAACGCGTCGGCCGGGTCGCCGCCGTGCGCGGCCGGGTCGGCCAGCGCGTCGACCACCTTCGACCAGTGCCAGAACGTCCAGGGCCAGCCGTGGGTGAGGATCAGCGGCGTCGGGTCCGGCCCGGCGCCCGGCCGCCGCATGAAGTGGATCGGCACGCCGTCGACCTCGACCTGCTCGTGGTCGTAGGCGTTGATCGCCGCTTCGGCCTTGCGCCAGTCGTAGCCGTCGAGCCAGTGGTCGACCAGCGGCCTCAGCCGCGTGACCGGCACCCCGTAGAACCCGTCGTCGTTGCCCTCGTCGGCGGGCAGCCGGGTCAGTTCGAGCCGCCGGCGCAGGTCGTCGAGCACCTCGTCGGGCACGTGGATCTTCATCGCAGGCCCGCGAACAGGTCGTCTTCGTGGTCGGGCGCCGGGACCCTGCTGAACACCCGGACGAAGTGTTCGGCCGACATGGCCATGCGCTGGGTCTCCGGCGGCATCGACAACAGGGAGATGCTGTCGCCCTGGCTGCCGTGCGCCCGCAGCGCGGCCAGCTTCACGTCGGCCTGCTCGTGGGTGTCGACCACCGTGGTGATCAGCTCGTCGGGGGTGCCGAAGTCCTCGGGCAGCTCCCATCCCGGGTCCATGCCCTGCGCCTTCATGGCGGCGTACGCCGCCTGGATGACCCGCCTCGGCACGGCCGTGTAGTAGAACTTCACCGGGATCCCGGTCGCCTCGGCCGCCGCCACCGCGACCCGGTGGGCCTGGATGTGGTCGGGGTGCCCGTAGTTGCCGTTCTCGTCGTAGGTCACCACGACCTGCGGCCGATACTCCTCCATCAGCGCCGCCACCCGGGCCACGGCCTTGTCGAAGTCGACGTTGGCGAACGCGTCGGAGCTGGCGTTGCCCGCCCATCCGGCCATGCCGGAATCGTGGTATCCGAGCAGTTCGAGGTGGGTGATGTTGAGATGCCCCACCGACTCGGCCAGCTCGGCGAGCCGCTGCTCGGCCACCTGGGTCTCCGAGTGGCCCGGCTCCCCCGGCTTCACCCCGCCCGGCCCGTCGCCCTGCTCCCCGTTCGTGCAGGTCACCAGGACCGTGCGCACCCCTTCGGCGGCGTATTTCGCGAAGCTCCCCCCGGTGCCCATGACCTCGTCGTCAGGGTGGGCGTGCACCGCCATCAGCGTCAGCATGGCTCCCACGCTACGGCAGCGCCGATCGGGGAAGCACAGTCGCACCTTCGCGTGACATCTCGGATCACGTACCGGCGCGTCTTCTTTGCGCAGTCATCGAGGAGGACGCATGAACGGCTCGGGGAACGTCACCACACTCGACTCCATCGACACGACGAGGGTCGCCCGGCTCGCGGGCGGCCGTGACCAGGTCGTCGTGGCCCGCCGCCTGGTCTCGGCCACGATCGGCAGAGACCACCCGCTGCACGACGACTCCGTGCTGCTCACCAGCGAGATCGCCACGAACGCGGTCGTCCACTCCAGATCGGGCGACGGCGGCGTGTTCACCGTGACGGTCTGGTTCTCGGCCGACGAGGTGCGGGTGTGCGTCCAGGACGACGGCTCGCCCGAACCCCCGTGTGCCCGCCACACGACCGCCACCGCGACGAACGGCCGCGGCCTCCCGCTGCTCGACGCCCTCTCGGACCGCTGGGGCATCGTCAGGGAGGGGGGCCGCAACAAGGTCTGGTTCGAGATCTCCCTCACCACCACCCCGCCGTCGGCCCTGGCCCTCCCGCTGCCCCGGTCGGCCTGAGCCGCCCTAGTCGTCGTCGAGGCCGCCCAGCTCACGGGCCAGGAAGGCGAGCATGTCGGCGGCCAGCCCGGCCGCCCGGTCGGCCGAACGGCCCGCGTGGCCGACCCCGGTCTCGTGACGGAACAGGATCGGGCGCACCCCCGACGTCGCGCCCTGGAGGGCCGCGCACATCTTGCGGGCGTGGAGGGGGTCGACGCGGCTGTCGCCGTCGAAGACCGTGAAGAGCGTCGCGGGGTAGTCGACGCCCTCCTTGACGTGGTGGTAGGGCGAGTAGGCCATCAGCCAGGCGAACTGCTCGGGGTCGTCGGCGGAGCCGTATTCCGGCACCCACGAGCTGCCCAGCCCCGTCTTCTCGAACCTGACCATGTCGAGCACCGGCGCCGAGCACACGGCGGCGGCGACCAGTTCGGGGCGCTGCGTGATGAGCGCCCCGACGAGCAGCCCGCCGCCCGACTCGCCGGTGACGCCGAGCAGGGCGGGGGTCGTCCAGCCCGCCGCGATCAGCGTCTCGGCGGCGGCGGCGAAGTCGTCGAACGAGTTCTGCTTCCGCCCCCGCATGCCCGCCCGATGCCACGTCTCCCCTTCTTCACCACCACCCCTGACCTGGGCGAACGCGAAGACACCACCCGCCTCCAGCCACGGCAGCACATAGGAGGAGTAGGAGGGCGTGAGCGGCACCCCGAACCCGCCGTAGCCGTAGAGGATGCACGGCCGGGGGCCCGGCAGGCCCTTGCCGAGCACGACCATCCGGACCGGCGTGCCGTCGGCCGACTGGTAGACGACCTGGTGCGACTCGATCTCGGGCAGCTCGGCCCGGCCGGGGGCCGCCTCCCAGAGGGTGGTCTCGCCAGTGCGGGCGTCGTAGCGGTAGACGCTCTCGGGGGTGACGTAGTCGGAGTAGGTGAACCAGACCTCGTGGCCGCGGGCGGACATCCGCCCGAGGGAGCCGAGACCGGGGAGCGGGACCGCTCCTTGACGCTCCCCGGTCTCGGGATCGTGGACGGAGATCTCCCCGATGGCATGGCGCACCCACGCCACCAGGAGGACCCCGTCGAGCAGGGCGAAGTCGGCGATCACGGCCTCGGCGTCTTCGGACACGAGGTCGCGGAAGTCGTCGGGCGCGGCCGGGTCGGCGACCAGCAGCCGCCCCCGGGGGGCGTCGAGGGTCGTGATCATGTACGCCCTCCCGTCGCCCCCCACCGCCACGGCCGACCGGGCCGCGACGTCCTGCTGGACGACCCGCCGCGACGGGCTCACCAGGTCGCACAACCACACGTCGTTGCCCGCCCCCCGGTTGACCGAGAGGGTCAGCCACCGGCCGTCGGCGCTGAGGGCGATGCCGTCGGCGTCGGCCACGTCGAGGTCGTCGCCGTCGAGGCGGTGGACGCGGGCCCGCCGGTCGCGGACGTAGTAGAAGCCGTCGCCGTCCGGCAACCAGGCCACCGGCGAGTGGCGCAGGCCCCCGATCGGGCCGTCGACGAGCGCGCCGGTCCGGGCGTCGAGGACGTAGAGCTCGGACCGTTCGTCACCACCCCGGGAGAGCTGGCAGGCGACCAGCGTCCCGTCGGGCGAGGGATGCCAGGCGTCGAGCAGCGTGGTCGCGCCCGGGTCGATCGCCTCGGGGTCGAGGACCACCCGGTCGTCGGCGTAGAGGACGGGCAGACGGCGGCCCGGATCACGGCGGACGCGGAAGGCGGTGCCGCCCCGCCAGATCGGGGCGCCCACGACGCCGGTGTCGCTCAGTTCGTCGATCCTGGCCCGGAAGCGGTCGCGGCCGGGGAGGAGCTGGCTGCGCCAGACGACCTCCTGCTGCGCCTGCCAGGCCCGCGTCTCGTCGGAGGCCGGGTCTTCCAGCCAGCGGTAGGGGTCGGAGACGACGTGCCCGTGGATGATCTCGATCATGACACCTGCCTGAGTCTGGGGTCCCAATGCCCGGCCAGATCCGCGTACAGGGGGGAGGCGGCGAGGAGTTCCTGATGGGTGCCGGCGACGACGCGGGTGCCGTCCATGACCAGCACCTTCCGGGCCCGCAGCGCCGAACTGATGCGATGGGCGACGACGACGAGGGTGCCGCCGCGCTCCGCGAAGGCCTGCTCGACGCGGGCCTCGGCCGCCGGGTCGAGGCAGGAGGTGGCCTCGTCGAGGATGACCAGCGGGGCGTCGGCGAGATAGGCCCTGGCCAGCGCGACGAGCTGCCTGTCGGCCGGGCCGAGCTCGGTGGCCTGGAGTTTGACGTGGGCGGCCCCGATGGCGTCGAGCGCCTGCCGCATCCGCCGGGGGTCGTGGTCGCCGAGGTTCTCGGCGACGGTCCCCCGGAAGACGTAGGCCTCCTGCGGGATCAGCACCCGCTGCCCCCGGTCGAGCCGGGCGGCCGGCACCCCGCCGACGGTCACCCGCCCCTGATCGGGCACGACCAGCCCGGCGATCAGCGCGGCGAGGGTGGACTTCCCGATGCCGCTCGGCCCGACGACGGCGAGGTGCTCGCCTTCGGGGATGACCAGGTCGAGGCGGTCGACGACCGGCAGCGCCCGGGGCCCGTAGGCGAAGGTGACCCCCTTCAGCTCGGTGTGCACCCCCTCGGCCCTGCGGGTCTCCTCCCGCGGCGGCGGCAGCGCGGCCCGCAACCGGGCCAGGGTGACCCAGAGCCGCACGCCGCTCTCCCCCAGCCCACTGGCCAGGTTGAACAGCGCGGGCGTGAGCGACTGCATGACATAGGCGAGGGTCCCGAGCACGACCCCCGGGGTCGCCCCCAGCCGGGGCGCATAGGCGAGCACCAGCAGGATCGGCGCCCAGGCCCCCGCGCCCAGCACGACGGTCCGGAGCGTGGTGACCGTCGCCAGCCGGCCGGCCGCGCGCCGCTGGCGGTCGAATCGGGCGCCGGCGTATCGGGCGGCGTGGTCTTCGTCGCCGGACGCGGCGATGTCGCCGAGCGCGGCGGTGACCGTGACCAGGCTCTCGGCGGTGGCCTCGTCGGCGAGCAGGTAGGCGTGCTGCCGCCTGGCCAGTTCGGGCAGCGAGAAGAGGAACGCCCCCAGCCCGAGCAGCAGCGGCGGCAGCACCAGCAGGAGCAGCTCGGGCATCAGCGCCACCACCCCGGCGACGGCCCCGAGGAGGGCGAACAGGAACGCCTTCACCGACCCGATCACCCCGGTGAACGCGTCGCGCGCCACCTCGACCTGCAGGTTGGCCCGGGTGACGGCGGCGGGGTCGTCTCGCCCGGCCTCCAGGGCGCCCCGGATCGTCGTGGTCAGCAGTTCCTCGCGGACGGGCTCGACGATGGTCGCCAGCGTGACGACCACCTGCCGCCCCCCGACGGCGGCGAAGATCCAGGAGAGGCCGAGCAGGAACGTCCACGAGAGCCCCGCGACGGCCTGGTGGGTGGTGAACGCGTCGACGGCCCGCGCGACGGCCAGCCCGATGACGAACGCCGGGGCCGCCTCGACCAGCGACCACAGGACGAACCGCCGCACCTGGCCCGGCCGGGCGTGGAAGGCCCGCCAGAGGAACACCCCGATCCGGGTGTGAGGGCCGAAGGTGATCACCGCGTCTCCCCGCCCTGGAAGACGGCCCGGTAGCCGGGGTCGTGCCAGAGGACGAGGTGGCGGTCGAAGCCGCGCACCCGCCCGTCGTGCAGCCAGATCACCCGGTCGGCGCGCGCCGCGACGGCGGCCCGGTGGGTCACCATGACGTGGGTGCGGGTGTCTGCGGACAGGGCCGTGGAGACCTGGCGTTCGGTGATGGTGTCGAGGCTGGAGGTCGCGTCGTCGAGCACCAGCAGGCGGTTTCCCTTCGCGAAGGCCCTGGCCAGGCCGAGCCGCTGGCGTTCGCCGCCCGACATGGGGGCCTCGGCGAGGGCGGTCTGGTAGCCGTGGGGCAGGCGGCGGATGAACTCGTCGGCCCCGGCCGCCACGGCCGCCGTGCGGGAGCCGCCGGTCGCGTCGGCGACGGTGTCGCCGACCAGGTGGGGCCTGGCGACGGCGTAGCCGACGGCGGTTCTGAGCGACTCCCGGGTCAGCGACCGCAGCGGGACCCCGTCGAGCAGCACCTCTCCGGTCTCCGGGTCGTCGAGGCGGGCCGCGAGCCGCGCGAACCGGGTGCTCCCCGTGCCGACGACGGCCACCGAACTGCCGCCCTGGATCTCCACGTCGAGGCCGGGGACGTCGCGGAACGTCAGGGTCCCGGGGCCGGGGGGCAGCGTGTGCACCCCGTGAGCCCGCGGGCACTCGTCGAGGACGTCGGCCAGCCGCGCCCCGGCCGCGCGGGCGCGGGCCAGCCGGCCCAGCGAGCCGATCGCGGGGCCGAGGCCCGCGCCGATGACCACGTAGCGGGTGGCGGCGTAGAGCTCGCCGGCCGACAGTTCCCCGGCCGCCAGCCGCCAGCCGCCCACGGCCAGCACCAGCACCTCCAGGAGCGGCACCACGATCGCGGCTCGCACCCCGGAGTCGGCGTTGGCCCGCCACAACGCCATCGCGTGGCCGCGCACCACCGGAAGGGCGGTCAGCACCCGCCGGGTCTCCTGTTCGGCGGTTCCGGCCGCCGCGATCGTACGGGCGCCGCCGACCGCCTCGACCAGGCGCGCGGCGATGTCGGCCTGCGCCTCCTGGTAGCCGCCGGCGATCACCGTGGAGACCTTCAGGAACCGCTTCAGCACGAACGCGATGGCGACCAGCCCGCCCGCCAGCGTCAGCGCCAGCCACGGATCGATCAGCACCAGCAGGACCAGCGCCCCGGCCGACGGCACCACCAGCGCCACCGAGGCGACCACGGCGTCGGCCGCGCGCCCGGCCTCTTCGGCGTTGAGGCCGAGCCGGGTCACCAGGTCGCCCTCGGGGATGCGCCGGGTCACACCGGGACCGGCGCCGAGCAGATGGGAGAGCGCCCGGTGGCGCAACCAGGCCGCCGCCCGCGCGCCACCGGTGGCGCTCATGTAGACACCGAGACCGTCGCAGGCGACGAGGAGCACCACGACGGCCCCGGCGCAGCCCACCCAGGTCGGGGAGAAGGTGTCGACGGCACGGCCGAGCACGAACGGCAGTGCCAGCTCAAGGCCGGCGCCGATGAGGGCGACAGCGGCGAGCACGCCCGCCGCGGGCCCGCTACGCCTGATCGCCTCGGTTGTCAGCCGGTCGGCCGGTCGCAACGCCGACTCCCTCTCTTCACGTGGGCGGAGACTTCGAAAACGGGGAGGGCCCCGGGCTCCCGCGAGCCCAGGGCCCCCGATCGGGTGCCTAGTGGCAGAGCAGCAGGCTCAGGTTGCTGGGCGTCTGGGACGCGCAGCCGAGCAGGGTCAGCGTGCTGCCGCCGCCACCGTGGCCGCCGCCACCGGGGTATCCGCCGCCGGGAAGCTCCATCGCCTGAAGGTCGAGAAGAACCATGGTCATGCTCCTTTACGAAGTTTCTCTATCGGGAGGACATTCGAGATCTTTAGAAAGGTGGAGCTAGCTGTTCGGGGCCCCGATCACCTCCTTGGCCGATGGGCGAAGGGGGACACCACCGGGCGCGGCGTAGGGCTCCGCGCCGAGTGGATGCGTGAAGGGCAACGGGGTGCCGCTGAGGGCGTAGAGGACGCCGGCGGTGCCGGTCGCGAAGTCCATCGACAGCCGGAGCAGCTGGTCGCCGGGGAAGGCGATCCCGTCGCGGTAGGGCAGGACGTGCCAGTCGAGGCCGGGGATCAGGGTGCGGTCGGCCAGCACCATGCCGGCCCGTCCGGCGAACAGGCCGGGCTGCACGAAGAACCGGCAGCGGCCCACTTTGAGCAGGTCGGGCAGGGCGGCGGCCAGCGGTGAGCCGGGCCGCTGGCGCAGCAGGTCGGCCAGCACGATCGCGATGCCGACCGAGCCCTCGTCGAGGTAGGGCAGGGTCCGCCAGCCCTGGTTGACCTGCAGCGATCCGTCTGACGTGGTGACGCAGCGCTTCAAATCGAGGCGCAGCGCCCGTTCGGCCAGATCGAGCAGCGCGGGGTCGCGGGTGTGGTCGTAGGCGCGCAGGAACAACAGGGCGGGACCGCTCAGGCCGTGGAGCAGACCGGCTCTGGGGTTCGCGCCGCCCGAGATGTCGGGTACGTCGTGAGGCAGCCGCTCGGCGCACAACTCGATCAGCGGGCGGGCGTCGAGCCCCAGGTGGAGCAGGTTGAGCCCGATGCCGGCCAGCCCCGACCACAGACCGAGGTCGAGATCGCGCCACGGTCCGGCCATCGCCCGGTCGACGAGGTCGAGCGCCCGGTCGACGTGGCCGAAGCGGTCGAGCACGTAGGCGACGCCGTGGAGACCGTCGTAGAAGCCGGGCGGCGACTCCGGCCGCTGGCGGAGCAGCCACTCTTCGAACTCGGGGTAGCGCCCGGCCCCGGCCGCGTCGAGCGCGAACAGCACGCCCGCCGCGCCGTGGGCCAGGTTGACCCCGCCGCCGGGCCGGAACTGGGCGATGTCGCCGGGGAAGAGCCGGTCGGTCCGTTCCGGCGTGGCGCTGGCGAGGATCGCCCGCGCCATCGCCGCCATGGGATCGCCCAGGGTCACACTCGCAGTGGGCCCGCCCCCGATGGGCCCGCTGATCGTGTGGACGGCCCGCTTGATCAGCTCGGGCGGCACCGGGAACGTGTCGACGATCAGCCGCCCGAGCTGGCCCGCCTTCGCCCGCGCCAGTGGCACGGTGATCGTGAGCTGCGGCGCGAACAGGCCCAGTGTGAGACAGGCGAGGGCGTAGAGGTCGACGTCGGCGCCCCGGCGGTCGGCCGGCGCCTGGAAGGCCGGATGGGCCAGCACCGACCGCCCGCGGTCTTCGATGAAGGTCGCGACCTCGAAGTCGATGAGGACGAGCCGCCCTTCGGGCGTGATCAGGATGTTGTTGGGGTGGAGGTCGCAGAAGACGACCCCGCGTTCGTGCAGCGCCTCGATCGCGGCCCGCACCTTGGGCAGCGTGTCGAGGGCCCAGACGGTGTATTCGGCGATCGACTCGGCCGTCGCGTCGGCCTTGGTCAGCGGGAACGTGCGGACCAGGGTGCGCTGCAGCGGCGTGGCGTCGACGAACTCCGTCACCAGGAAGTGGTGGTCGCCGAGCACGAAGTAGTCGCGGTAGCCGGGCGCGCAGTCGAGCCCGTCGAGCCGCCGCAGGACGTCGCGTTCGTGCTGGAGCCGCGCCACCGCGTCGCGCTCGGCCGCGTCGAGCCCCGCCATCGGCCGGGCCTCCTTGAGCACGACCCGCTCGCCGCTCCGCCTGTCGGTGGCGAGGTAGACGCCGCCGCCGTTGGAGAAGTGCATGACGGAGTCGACGGTGTAGGGCAGGTCGGTCGTGGTGACCGCGTTCCTGGCCTCCAGATGAGGCGCGAGGAAGTCGGGCAGCTCGACCCAGTCGGGCACCGTGAACGACGGCCCCCGGACGTCGGGCACCAGCTCGCCCCGGTCGTTTTCCATCGCGGGCACCAGGTCGCCGTTGGCGGCGACGCAGCGCCGAGCCGTGAACCCGCCGTAGCGGACGAACAGGGGCCCGTCGCCGTAGCGCAGATCGCTCAGGATGTAGGGCCCGCGCACCCCGGCCAGCAGGCCGTCGAGCTCCTTGAGCGTCAGCTCCAGGCAGTCTTGACGTGGGTAGATGGTGACCAGTTTGCCGCTCGCGCCCCGCGCCGCGCCTTTCGAGTTGAGCATGGTGACGACAGACCGGCTGCGCAGGAATTTGAATGGGATATCACGTTCGATGCAATAGTCCCAGACGATTTCCAGCACCCGCGCCGCGTCGGCCAGCCCGGCCGACACGTGGATCTTCCAGCCCTGCGGCGGAACGTCATGGCCGGTCGGGGCGTAGTGGAACCAGGTGTCGGACGGCTGGTGGGACCAGCCACGCGGAACCTCACGGCCGGCCACGGCGAAATCCGGAATGGCGGTTCCGCGCCGGTCGGCGGTGTCATAGAAAAGCCGGTCCGCGAGGCAATAAAGCTCATACTGGTCATTCACTGCCATCTCCCTGCTTTCTGCTAACAGGAAGAATTCCGGATAACCCCAAGAGCTTCTAGTTACAAGTTCAATCAATCCTGTGTGGGCAAACGTCATGGGTGCCGTCGTGAAACCCGACCTGACCTGTGCCGGAAGAGACCCGGTGATCGGCTTGTTGCACCAGGACATGGGAGATCGTTTCGCCGACCCGACGGTCATCAGGCGCCTGCTGAACGACACGACGACCTGGGCCTTCGTCGGCCTTTCCGGCGATCCGGCCCGGACCGTCTACAACCAGGCGGAACTCATGAAGCGGCGCGGCAAACGCATCATCCCGGTGCATCCCGACGGCAGGCCGGTCCTGGGCGAGACGACCTACCCGGCCCTCGCCGAGGTCCCCGTCCCGATCGACGTGGTGGCGATCTACCGGCGCACCGCCTTCGCGGGCGGCGTGATCGACGAGGCGATCGCGGTGGGCGCGGGGGCGGTGTGGCTGCCGCTCGACGTGTACGACGAGGCGGCCGGCGACCGGGCGCTGGCGGCCGGGATCGACGTCGTCATGAACCGCTGCCCGGCCGTCGAGTGGGCGCTACGCCGCTGACCGCAGCAGCCCCGCCAGCCGGACCCCCGCCAGGGCGCTCAGCACCAGATGCCCGCTGACCAGCACGATCTGGAACACCCGCTGGCCCGTCGTGAGCTCGGCGGCGTACCCGCCGTCGAAGAAGCCGGAGACGAAGGCCAGCACCCCCGCGACGACCAGCAGCGCGGCGGCCGGGATCGCGACGGCGCGGCGCTCCCGGGTGACCGCGAAAGCCAGGATCGCCTGGGCGGCCATCATCGGGAGCGGCGCCGACAACCGGGCCGTCGGGCCGAGGGCCTCCAGGAAGTCGGCGTTGAGCCCGGCGGACACGGAGATGCCGGCGCCGGTCAGGTCCATGACGAGCAGGACGCCGACCGCGATGACGATGGACTTCGGTGACATGGGCTTTCCTCGGGCCGGGTGACGACCCTACGAGGATCCCCGCCGGGGTGGGCGGGTGTCGTGAGGCGACGGTCCCGACCTCGGCGGGACGTGACGCCCCGCGCCGAGGGGACGCCGAACATGACAGGCCCGCCTCAGCTCGACTCCCGGATCACCAGTTCCGTCGGCAGTATCACCGGGTCGGCGCGCCCGTCTTCGAACAGCCCCAGCAGCAGGCTGACCACCGCCAGCGCCTGGTCGGCCATCGGGCTGCGGACCGTCGTCAGCGGCGGGTCGGTGTAGAGCGCGGCCTCTATGTCGTCGAACCCGACCACGGCCACGTCGTCGGGGACCCGGCGACCGGCCCTGCGCAGGGCGTGGAGGGCGCCGATCGCCATCAGGTCGTTGGCCGCGAAGACGGCGTCGAGGCCCGGGTCGTCTTCGAGGAGCTGGCACATCGCCTGGTCGCCCGAGACCCGGGTGAAGTCGCCGACCGCGATGATCGACCGGCGGCCGGTGTCGCGCAGCGTCTCCCGGTAGCCGGTCAGTCGGTCCTGCGAGGCGATCATGTCGAGCGGGCCCGAGATGGTGGCGATCCGCCGCCGGCCCCGGCTCAGCAGGTGCTCGACCGCCTGGCGTGCTCCCCCGAGGTTGTCGTTGTCGACGTAGGGGACCGAGGGGGCCGAGACGGGCTTGCCGAAGGAGGCCATCGGCAGGCCCATCCGCATCAGGGCCGCGGGCAGCGGGTCGGCCCCGTAGAACGACACCAGCATCACGCCGTCGACGTGCCCGGCGGCGACGTACTCCTGGACCCGCACGCGGCTCTCGTCGGACCCGGCGAGCATCAGGACGACCTGCTTGGAGGCCGCCTCAAGGGCCCGCGACGCCGACCGCACCACGGCCGAGAACATGGGGTCGTCGGAGAACAACCCGGCGGGCGGGTCGGAGACCACCAGGGCGATGGAGTTGGTGCGCTGGGTCACCAGGCTGCGGGCGACCGAGTTGGGCACGTAGCCGAGCTCGTTCACCGCCCGCAGCACCAGCTCGCGGAAGTTCGGCGTCACGGTCGTGTCGCCGTTGACCACCCTTGAGACGGTCGACTTGGACACGCCGGCGCGGGCGGCGACTGCCTCCAAGGTTGGACGTTTCACTCGATGCCGTTCCGCTGGATGACGTCCCGGTACCACAGAGCGCTGTCCTTGGGCAGACGGCGCTGCGTGGCGTAGTCGATCCGCACGATACCGAACCTCTGGTGGTATCCCTCCGCCCACTCGAAGTTGTCGAAGAGGGACCACACCAGATAGCCCCGCAGGTCGGCTCCCTGGGCGATGGCGTCGTGGCAGGCGCGCAGGTGACCGTCGAGGTAGGAGACCCGGTCGCCGTCGGGCACGCGGTCGCCGACGACCTTGTCGTGGAAGGCCGCGCCGTTCTCGGTGACCAGCAGGCCGACGTCCGGGTAGTCGTGCGACAGCCGGACCAGCAGCCGCGACAGGCCCGAGGGGATGATCGGCCAGCCCATGGCGGTCTGCGGGCCCTCGATGGAGACGAAGTCGACGCCGTCCGTGCCGGGCCACGCCAACGGCGCCACCGCGCCGGGAGACGCCTGGACCACGCACGGGTTGTAGTAGTTGATCCCGAGCAGGTCGAGCGGCTGGTTGATGATCTCCAGGTCGCCGTCGCGGATGTGGTCGAGGCCGCCGTGCCGCTCCACGATCTCCAGCACCTCGGCCGGGTAGGTGCCCTTCAGCGCCGGGTCGAGGAACTGCCGGTTGAGCAGGGCGTCGACCAGCCTGACGGCGTCGGAGTCCCCCTGCGACAGGGCGATCCCCGCGTCGAGGATCTGGGCCGGGGTGACCACCGGCGCCATGTTGAGCGTCAGCGCCAGGGTGCCCGTGAGGTTCTGCGCGGCCAGGCCGTGGGCGAGCAGCAGGTGGTGGGCCGCCTTGAACGCGGCCGAGGCGTCGGTGACGCCGGGGGCGTGCACGCCGCTGCCGTAGCCGAGGAACGCCGAGACCCACGGCTCGTTCAGGGTGGTCCACGTCGAGACCCGGTCGGAGAGCCGGGCGTGCACGGCCGCCGCGTAGTCGGCGAAGTAGTAGGCCGTGTCGCGGGAGGTCCAGCCGCCGCGGTCCTCCAGGTTCTGCGGCAGGTCCCAGTGGTAGAGGGTCACGTACGGGGTGATCCCGGCGCCCAGCAGCTCGTCGACCAGGCGGTCGTAGAAGTCGAGGCCGCGCGGGTTGGCCGGGCCCGAGCCGTCGGGGACGACCCGGGGCCAGGCGGTGGAGAACCGGTAGACGCCCAGGCCGAGATCGGCCATGAGGCGCACGTCCTCCGGATAGCGGTGGTAGTGGTCGCAGGCGACGTCGCCGGTGTGACCGTCGGCGACCTTGCCGGGGGTGCGCGCGAAGGTGTCCCAGATGGACACGCCGCGACCGTCTTCCCGGGCGGCCCCCTCCACCTGGTATGACGCCGTGGCGGCACCCCAGATGAACCTCTCGGGAAACTGGATTTCCGGCGTCATCCCTTGACCGCCCCCTGCATGATTCCTCCGATGATGTGCTTGCCGAGAAGTGCGAACACGATGACGAGGGGCAGCGTGCCGAGCGCGGTGCCCGCCAGGCCCATCACGTAGTCGTTGACGTAGCCGGCGGCCAGGGTCGACAGCGCCACCTGGACCGTCGGGTTCTCCGGGGTCAGCACCATGAGCGGCCACATGTAGTCGTTCCAGGCCGTCATGAAGGTCAGCATGCCGAGTACGGCCGCCGCCGGGCGGGCCGCCGGGAAGACGACGTGCCAGACCAGGCCCCAGGTCGTGCAGCCGTCGACGCGGCCCGCCTCCAGGAGCTCGGTCGGGAGCGCGCGGGACAGGAACTGCGTCATGAAGAACACGCCGAACGCGTTGACCAGGGCGGGCACGACGACGGCGTACAGCGAGCCGACCCACTCCAGCTTCACCATGAGGATGTAGAGCGGGATGATGCCGGCCAGGGTCGGCACCATCATCGTGCCGACGGTCATGAGCAGCAGGATGTTGCGGCCGCGGAAGCGCAGTTTGGCGAAGGCGAAGCCGGCCAGGGTCGAGAAGAACATGACCGAGATCGAGATCGTGCCGGCCACGAGCACCGAGTTCAGCATCGCCAGGCCGAACGGCACGGTGTCGAAGACCCGGCTGACGTTCTCGAAGAAGTTGCCGCCGGGGAAGAGCGGCGGCGGCACCGACGCGAGGGAGGCGTTGTCGCGGGAGGCCACCACGATCGAGTAGTAGAGCGGGATCGTGAAGAAGAACGCGACCGCGGTCAGGGTGAGATAGGTCAGCCGGTTGTTGACCCGACGGCCGGTCATCGGATGCTTCCCTTCATCCGGTTGGTGAGCAGGTAGTTGATCCCGGCGATGATCAGAATGAAGACGAAGATCATCCAGGAGATTGCCGACGAGAAGCCGAAGTCGAGGCGCATGTAGTTCTCGTAGAAGAACAGCGAGAGCGTCTGGTACTGCCGGTCCTGCCCGCCGGTGAGGGTGTAGGCGCCGAACAGCAGCGGCTCGGCGAAGATCTGCATCGAGCCGATGGTCGAGGTGATCACCACGAAGGCGATGGTGGGCCGGATCATCGGCACGGTGACCTTGCGGAGCTGGGTGAAGCTCGACGCGCCGTCGATGGTGGCGGCTTCGTACAGCTCTCGCGGTACGGCCTGCATCGCGGCCAGCAGGATGAGCGCGTTGTAGCCCGTCCACCGCCACATGATCATCGTCGAGATGGCCACGTGGGAGCTCAGGGTGCCGTCACGCCAGGCGATGCCGTCGAACCCGAAACTGGTGATGACCCAGTTGATCAGGCCGAAGTCGCGGCCGAAGATCTGCGAGAAGATCACCACGACCGCGACGACGCTGGTGACGTTGGGCAGCAGCAGGGTGATCCGGAAGAAGTTCTGGGCCCGCAGCGGCCGGTTCAGCAGATGGGCGAGCCACAGCGCCAGCAGCAACTGCGGCAGCATCGACAGCAGGCCGATCGACAACGTGTTGAACGTCGCGTTCCAGAAGTACGAGTCCGCCAGCAGGACCCGGAAGTTCTCCAGGCCCACGAAGGTGTGCTCGTCGTCCAGCAGCGTCCACTCGTGCAGGCTCACCCAGAGCGTGTAGCCGATGGGGAACAGCCCGAAGGCGCAGAACAGCAGGAAGAACGGGGCGACGTACGCGTACGGGGAGGCTTTGACGTCGACGGTGTGCCGCCAGTGGCGGGCGGTCAGCCGGCGCTTGCCTCCCGGTCGCCGTGGCGGCGCTGCACGTTCCGGGGCACGCGTGGCCATGGCGCTCCTCTCAAGGGAAGGCGGGGTGGCCGGACCGGCCACCCCGCGGCGTACGGCTACTTGATCTTCTCGGAGTCCGCGACGGCCTGCTTCCAGGCCTCTTCGGGGTCCTGACCCTGGAGTTCGATGCGGCCGAGGCCGTTGCCCATGGCGACGTTCACGTCACCGGCCTTGGGGCCCGTGTACTGCGGCTTCAACGCCTTGGCGGCGTCGGTGAAGATCTTGCCGATGGGGGCGTCGCCGAAGTAGGGGTTCACGAAGTCGGCGACGGCCGGGTCCGTGTAGAGGGCGGGCAGCGACGGCAGGGCCGAGGCGTCCTTCCACAGGGTGAGCTGGCTCTCCTTGCTGGTCAGGAAGTTGATCAGCTCGGCGGCCTCCTTGGGGTGCTTGCCCTGCTTGGGGGCGAGCAGGTGGGTGCCGCCCTGGTTGCCGCCGCCGCCGGGCACGGCCGCGATGTCCCAGGTGCCCTCGCCGGGCTTCTGGTCCTTGATCACGCCGGTCTTCCAGGCGGGGCAGACCATCGTGGCGAAGGTGCCCTTGGCGATGCCGGTGGTCCACTCGGGGGTGAACGCGACGAGCTTGCCCGACAGCTTGTTCTGGATCATGGAGACCGAGATGTCCCAGGCCTTGCGCACGTCGGGGTTGGTGCCGACGACGACCTTGTCGCTGGTGTCGTAGAAGCCGACGGGGGCCTGCTCGACCATGGCGCGGAAGTGCTCACCGGGGCCGTCGGTGAAGGCCGCCTTGCCGCCCGCGGCGACGAACTTCTTGCCGGTCTCGACGTACTGCTCCCAGGTCGGCCACAAGGCGCTGACCTCGTCGCGGTCGGTGGGCAGGCCGGCCTCCTTGAAGAGGTCGGGCCGGTAACACATGGCCAGGCCGCCGACGTCGGTGCCGAGGCCGATGAGCTGGGAGCCGTCCTTCGACAGGCCGAGCTGCCACTTCCAGTCGAGGTACTCGGACTGGCGTGAGCCCAGGCCGTAGTCGTTGAGGTTGTGGAACTTGTCGGCGACCTCGCGGAAGGTGGCGATGAAGCCGCCCTCGACGGCGACGATGTCGGCGGCGCCCGCCCCGGTGGCGACCTGGGTGACCAGGTTGTTGTGGTGGTCGTTGAACTGCGCCCGGCGCTCGGTGATCTCGACGTTCGGGTGGGTCTTCTTGAACTCCTCGTACAGCGGGCCGTAGTGGAAGTCGCTGAAGAGGGCCACGGTCAGCTTGACCGGCTCGGCGGGAGCGGCGGCACCGCCGCTGGCGGCTCCGGGGGCCGGCGTGCTCTCCCCACCACCACAGGCGGCGGCCAGGAGGGAAGCGGCGATCAGGGGCACCAGCAGCCGCGCGGCACGGCGGCGAGGGGGGTGAGACATGCCGATGGAACCTTCCTATTTTTGATCATGAAGAGAACGTTCCCTGGAGTGAGGGTCGAGCTGGGCCCGTGGGGTTGTCAATGGGCTGAGAGATAACGATCGTCGTGACCTCCAGGGAACGTTCCCTGGAGTTTTCACACGTCTCAGCAGCTCAGAGGCTTGATCCAAGGATCTCCTGAATCAGGTAGAGCGCTTTCTCAAAGTTCTCGCGGGTTTCCTGCAAGTTAAACCTAGTCTTGACAAAAGTCCAGAAGTAGCAGGACGATCCGAGCGCGAGAGCGCTTTCTGTTCTCTCAGGTACGGCTCGCCGCCGTCTTCCGCCGAGGAGGTTCCACGTGGGGATCGACCCAGGTGAGCGGACGTGCGCGGGCCGGACACAGGTTCAGGGCAGGGTCCTGGGCAGGGCTCACGGCGGAACGCCCGTCCGGGCGCACCTCCGGGTACGTGGCAAGAAGGTGCAGGCCGTCGGTGCCGGAAGGGTCGCGCCGGACCCGACCGGCACCGAAGGCCGTCAGCTCGTCCCGACCGTGGGGGTTCCGGTCAGCCCTGGTTCTTCAGGGTGTCGCGCCGGCTCTCCAGCTCCTCCGCGAGGTTGTCGAGCTGGTCGGCGTTGGCGATGAGGGTGGCCAGCTCCGCCGAGTCGGCCGGACCGTCGCCGGCCCGGTCGCCGATCTGCTCGCGCAGGGAACGGGCCTCCGCGCGAATGCGGGCGATCTCCTCTTCCACCTGCTGCAGCTCACTCATAACGGCCCCATACCCAAGCAAACGGAGATCATGGACGACCGCCTGTAAAACTCCGAAACCCGCCACGACCGACATGAACGGCCGAATCGGGGGCAGACAAGTGGGCCAAGCCACATCTGCATTCGAGGTGAGAACACATGGTTCTTCTGGGCCTTCTCCTGATCGTGGTCGCGGGTGCAGTCTTGATCGAAATCTCCATTCAGGACACCACCGCGGCGGCGACCACCCCCATCACCGTGCTCGACTGGAACTTCACGCTGACCTCCTTCGAGATGTTCCTGCTCGGCGCGGCCACCGCCGCGGGCGTCCTCATCGGGCTGGCGATGGTCAGCGGCGGCATGCGCCGCAGCGTCGCCAAGCGCCGCCGCATGCGCGAGGAGCGGCTGGCCGAGCGCGACCGCGTCTCCCGGCTGGAGAGTGAGAAGCGGGATCTGGAGCAGCAGCTCGTCGACCGCAACCACAACGGCGTCGACGACCGTGACGAGACCCGTCCCGTCGACCGGGTGGAGGACCGCGACCGGGTGGAGGACGGCGACCGGCTCGTCGCCGGTGGACGCCACTCGCGCCGCGACGACGCCTTCTGACCGGCGGCACCATCGATCGGCCCTCGCCTGAGGCAAGGCGGGGGCCGATCGGCGTTCCGCCGTTGGAACGGTTCTGCCATGCTTTTCCCGATCAGCTGCGGAGAAGAGTGCGATGACCGATCTGTTCACGCTCGGCGAGGTGCTGGGCGTCGTGACCGCCGACCGAATCCGGCACGACATGTCCGCCCGGCTCGACCTGGAGGGCCCCGAACTGACCGTCGCGGTCGGCCTGGCCCGGCTCGGGCACTCGGTGGCCTACGTCGGCCGGGTCAGCGACGACGAGATCGGGGTGCGCACCACCACGGTGCTGCGCGGCGAGGGCGTGGACGTCTCCCACCTGCGGGTCGACGAGACCGCCGCCAGCGGCCTGGCGCTGCGCCAGCGCCGCATCGGCCGGGTCGCGCACGCCGTCTTCTACCGGGGCGGCTCGGCCGGGTCGCGGGTGTCGACGGGCGACGTGCCGACGGAGGTCCAGGACGCGCGCATCCTGCACGTCACCGGCATCACCCCCGCGCTGAGCGGATACGCGTGGAGCGCGGTGCACCACGCGGTGAAGCTGGCCAAGGACGCCGGCGTGCTGGTCTCGGTCGACGTGAACCACCGGCCGAACCTGTGGGAGAGCGTGCAGGAGGCCCGCGACGGCCTCCGGGAGCTCGCCGCCTCGGCCGACGTCCTGTTCGCCAACCAGGACGAGCTCGGCCTGGTCGAGAGCGCCATCGCCCAGGTGCCCGAACTCGTCGTGATGCGCGGCTCCAAGGGGGCCAGCGCCACGGTCGAGGGTTTCCGGTACGACACCCAGGCCGCCCCCGTGACGGTCGTCGACGCGACCGAGGTCGGCGGCGCGTTCGTGGCCGGATATCTGAGCGCGCTGCTCGACGGGGTGCACCCCTCCGACCGGCTCAAGCGGGGCATCTCGGTGGCGGCCTTCGCGGTGGCCGCCCACTCGACCTGGCAGGGCCTGCCCACCAGGTCAGAGCTGCCCCCGTGACCTGACCCGCAGGTTCTGCGGATCGTAGACCGGCCCGGCGACGACGTCGGCCCCCACCCAGCCGCCGTTCACGCCGACTTCCACCCGGGTCACGCCCTTGGGCAGGTAGGCGTAGGCGATCGACCGGTCGACCCGATGGCCGTAGCCGCCTGAGGTGACCCGCGAGGCGGGCACCCCGTCGACCCGCACGGGTTCCCCGCCGAGGCACACCTCGGCGGGGTCGTCGACGACGAGGCAGGCGAGTTCCACCGCGGATTCGGTCCGCGGCACCGACTTCCGGACCGCGAAACCGAGCCCGGCCTCGAACGGGGTCGTCTCCGGGGTGATGTCGGCCCCCCAGACCCGGTAGCCCTTCTCCAGGCGCATCGAGTCGATCGCCTTGTAGCCGCCGGGCCGCACGCCGGTCCCGGCCAGCAGGTCCCACAGGGTCAGCCCGAACTCGACCGGCGTGTAGAGCTCCCAGCCGTACTCGCCGACGAAGGTGACCCGCTGGGCCCGCACCGGCACGTAGCCCACGCTGATCTCGCGCGACTGCATGTAGCCAAAGCCGAGGTCGTCACTGGTCAGACTGCTCAGGATGTCGTGGGAGTCCGGTCCCCACAGGCAGTAGCAGGCGTAGGCCGAGGTCACGTCGGTGACGTCGACGCCGTGCCGGCGCAGCAGGGCCGCGTCGTGGCCGCCGAAGGCGGTGCCGGTCACCAGCCGGAACCGGTCGTCGCCCAGGCGGGTGATCGTGACGTCGGCCTCGATGCCGCCGCGCGCGTTGAGCAGTTGGGTGTAGACGACCGTGCCGACCGGGCGGTCGAGGTTCGCCCCGGCCAGGGCCTGGAGCCGCTCGAAGCCGCGCAGGTCGAACTTGGCGAACGAGGTCTGGTCGAACAACCCGGCGGAGTCGCGGGTGGCCAGGCACTCCTCGCGGACGGCGGGCGACCAGACGCGGCCCGCCCAGCCCTTCGGGCGCGGCGCGTCGTCTCCGGTGGGCGCGTACCAGTTGACCCGCTCCCACCCGGCCTTCTCCCCGAACTCGGCGCCAAGTTCGGCGTGCCGGGCGTAGGCGGGCGACCTGCGCAGCGGCCGGGCCGCGGTGCGCTCCTGACCGGGGTAGACGATGTCGTAGTAGGCGCTGTACGCGTCCAGCACCTTCGCCCGCGCCCAGGACGTCGACCGGGCGTGCGGCCCGAAGCGCGCGACGTCCATGGCGAACATGTCGTATTCGGGGGCGCCCTCGACGATCCACTCCGCGGTCACCTTGCCGACGCCCCCGGCGGCGGCCAGGCCGTGCACGCAGAACCCGGCGGCGACCCAGAGGCCGCGTACCGACGTCTCCCCCAGCAGGAACTCCCCGTCGGGGGTGAACGCCTCGGGCCCGTGGACGACCTTGACGATCTCCCCGCGTTCGCGCAGGTGCGGCAGGCGGTGGACGGCCGACGTCCACGACTCCTCGAACTTCGGCATGTCAGGCTCGAACAGGTGCCGCGGCGTGGCCAGCGGGTTCGGCTCGTCCCAGACCTGGGGCGTGCGGACGTAGCCGCCGACCAGGATGCCGCCGCCCTCCTCGCGGAAGTAGACGATGTTGTCGGGGTCGCGGACGGTGGGCATGCCGACCGAAACACCGGTCGATTCGGTCACGACGTATTGGTGCTTGATCGGGACGATCGGCAGCTCGACCCCGGCCATCCGCCCGATCACCCCGGACGCCGCCCCGGCCGCGTTGACGACCGTCCCGGTCCTGATCACGTGGTCGCCGAACCGGACGCCGGTGATCGCGCCGTCCGCGGTCTCCAGTCCGGTCACCGCGGCGCCGGTGAAGATCCGCACGCCGAGCTTGCGGGCGCCCTCGGCCAGCGCCTTCGCCAGCATCGCGGGGTCGAGCCAGCCGTCGCCGGGCAACCAGAGCGACGAGACGACGTCGCCGGTCTCCAGCAGCGGCAGCCGCTCCTTGGTCTGCGCGCCGGTCAGGAGTTCCAGGTCGAGGCCGTAGGTCTCGGCCGCGCCGGCCTGCCGGACCAGCTCCTCGTGGCGTTCGGGCGTGGTCGCCAGGCGCAGCCCGCCGACGCCGTGCCAGCCCGGGTCCAGACCGGTGAGGTCGCGGAGTTCGGGGTACAGACCTGCTGAGTACATGATCATGCGGGTCTGGGTGACGGTCGAGCGCAACTGCCCGACGAAGCCCGCCGAGTGCCAGGTCGTGCCCTCGGTCAGGTCGTGCCGTTCGACGAGGACGACGTCCTGCCAGCCGAGCCGCGCCAGGTGGTAGGCGACCGAACACCCGGCCACCCCGCCCCCGATGACGACCGCTCGGGCGTCTGCGGGAAGTTGCACCATCGGTACCGTCCTGTAACAACTGACGCCCAAAATGCGATCAATGGTCTAAACGTAGACCAAAAGGAGCAGCGCATGCCAGATCCCGTCGCGTCCGCGCTGGGTCTGGTCGCGTCCTGGGCCGGCCGACCGGTCACCCACACGAGGATCAAGGGCGGGCTGAGCCACTACATCGCCCGCGTGGAGACCGACGACGGCGACCGCTGGCTGCTCCGGGTGCTCGATCCGAAGATCGCCGCGACCGGCCTGGGCCTCCCCCTCGACCAGGAGATCGCCAACACCGTGGTCGCCGCCGAGACCGGCGTGGGCGCCCGGGTGCTGCACGAACTGCCGGGCGCGCTGATCCTGGAGTACATCGACGGCCTCACCCTCGACGCGCCGGCCGTCCGGGCCCGCATCCCCAAGATCGCCGAGGCCGCCCGCACCCTCCACGCGGGGCCGCGCTTCGCCAACGACTTCTCGATCTTCCGCAAGTACGACGGCTTCGTCGCCCTCTGCCGGGAGCACGACCTGCCGATGCCCGACGGCTTCGCCGACTGGGCGGGCACCGTCCGAACAATCGAAGAAACCCTGGCAAAACGTCACATAACGGACGTACCCTGCCACAACGACCTGCTCCCCGAGAACTTCCTCGAGGCTCGGGGCCGGGTCAGAATCGTCGACTACCAGCTTTCCGGCAACAACGACCCCTGCTTCGAACTGGGCGACATCGCCGCCGAGGCCTCCTTCGACCCCGACGACGTCGAACGGCTCACGCGAGCCTACTTCGGCACCCATGACGAGGCGCTGATCGCCCGCGTGCGACTGAACGTGATCATGTCCAACCTGACCTGGACACTCTGGTTCGTCGTACACCACCGCCTGGTGGCCCAGCAGCGCGACTTCGACTACAACGCCGAAGCCGCCACGAAGTACGCCAAGGCGACGGGCGACCTCACGGACCCCGGCTTCGGATCCCTCATGGACGCCGCCGGCCGGTAACCCCCCACTGCACGGCATGAGGAGGCCTCGATGGCTCAATCCCTCGACGACGACGCCAAGCGACTAGCGGAACTCGGCTACAAACAGGAGCTGTCCCGGACCTGGAGCGGCTTCTCCAATTTCGCGATCTCCTTCTCCATCATCTCGATCCTGGCCGGCTGCTTCACCACCTTCGGCCAGGCCTGGAACAACGGCGGCCCCATCGCGATCTCGTGGGGCTGGCCGATCATCTCGATCTTCATTCTGATCATCGGCCTGTGCATGTCGGAGCTGGTGTCGGCCTATCCCACGGCGGGCGGCATCTACTGGTGGGCCGCCAAGATGGGCAAGCCGATCCACGGCTGGTTCACCGGGTGGTTCAACCTGATCGGCCTGGTGGCGGTGACCGCGTCGGTCGACTACGGCTGCGCGACCTTCATGAACATCACCCTCGACCGGTTCTTCGGGTACGAGGTGTCACTCACCAACACCTTCATCCTGTTCGCGATCATCCTGGCGCTGCACGCGCTGATCAACGTCTACAGCCACCGGCTGATCTCCCTGCTGCAGAACGTCTCGGTGTGGTGGCATGTCTTCGGCGCGGCGGTGGTCGTGCTGATCCTGATCTTCGGGCCGGACTCGCACCAGTCGATGTCGTTCGTCTTCACCGAGACGATCAACAACTCGGGCTTCAGCGACAGCAGCTTCTGGTTCTTCGTGCTGCCGCTGGGCTTCCTGCTCACCCAGTACACGATCACCGGCTTCGACGCCTGCGCCCACGTCTCGGAGGAGACCCAGGGGGCGTCCACCGCGGCGGCGCGCGGCCTGTGGCAGTCGATCTTCTACTCGGCGATCGGCGGCTGGATCCTGCTGCTGGCGTTCCTGTTCGCGGCGACCAACGTCGACGAGATCAACAACCAGTTCGGCTTCGTCGGGGCCATCTTCGACACAGCCGTGCCGGGCAACCTGGCCAACGCGATCTTCGCGATCTCCACGATCGGCCAGTTCTTCTGCGGCATGAGCTGCGTGACCTCGATGTCGCGGATGACCTACGCGTTCTCCCGGGACGGCGCCGTCCCCGGGTGGCGGCTCTGGTCCAAGGTGGACCGGAACCGGACACCGGTGAACGCGATCATCCTGGGCTGCGTGGCCGCGCTGGTGCTGACCCTCCCGGCGTTGTGGGAGGCCCCGACGGGCACCCCGCTCGCGTTCTACGCGGTCGTCTCGGTCGCGGTCATCGGCCTCTACATCGCCTTCGCGATCCCGATCTACCTGCGGCTGCGCATGGGCGACCGGTTCCAGCCCGGACCGTGGACGCTCGGGCGCAAGTACAAGGTGATGGGCTGGATCGCGATCATCGAGATCGTGGTCGTGTCGATCTACTTCATCATGCCGCTCGCCCCGGCCGGGGTGCCGTTCACCAGCGACTTCACCTGGACGGCCGTGAACTACGCGCCGATCGTGGTGGGCGTGATGGTGCTCGGCGTCGGACTGTGGTGGGCGTTGTCGGCCCGCCATTGGTTCACCGGCCCCCGCCGGACCGTGGACGAGACCCTCGACGAGAAGCCGGTCAGTTAGCTTCGAAGGCCGTCGCCACGGCGGCGGCCACCGTCGCCATGTCTCCCGCGCGCGTCTCGCGGGACACCGAGGTCATGTCGACGTCGGGCATCCCGCAGGGCACCGCCAGATCCCACGGGGAGAGGTCGCCGTCGACGTTGATGGCGAACCCGTGGCTGGTCACGCCCTTGGAGGCGCGCATGCCGATCGAGACGATCTTCCGGCCGGTGTCGCGGGTCCAGACCCCGGTGAGCAGCTCGGAGCCGGGCGGCGTGTCGCGCCGCTCGGCGTCGACGCCCACCGCGGCGAGGGCCTCGACCAGCCGGAGTTCGACCTCGCGGATGTAGTCGACGACCCCCTCGCCGGTGCGCAGCTTGACGATCAGATAGCCGACGAGCTGCCCGGGGCCGTGGTAGGTCAGCTGCCCGCCCCGGGTGGTCGTCACCACGGGGATGCCGTGGGAGGGGTCGGGCAGGTGTTCCGTCAGCGTCCGCCGGCCGACCGTGAACACCTTCGGGTGGCTGAGCAGCCACAGGGTGTCGGGTCGGCGATCCTCCTGCCGGTCGGCGATGAGTTCGTCCATGGTGGCCATGGCCTTCTCATAGTCGACCAGCTCGTCGTGGATCAGGGTCAGCGGCCGTGCGTCCATGGAACCGAGGATAGGTCAGTGGTGCGCGTACTTCTGCGCCGGTGCCTTGGGGAAGACCACCCACATGATCAGGTACGCGATGAACTGCGGACCGGGGAGGATGCAGGAGGCGAGGAACAGGAGCCGGACGACCGTCGGGGACATGTTGAACCGCTCGGCGATACCGCCGCAGACCCCGGCGATCATCTTGTGGTGACGGGATCGGTGCATCAGGAGTTCCTCCATCGTGTGGATCGGTTACCAGTTGAACGAACCGGTAACTATCCCCCGTTCCACCACGAACCCTGAGAAAACCCCTAAGGGGTTGGATGCCGGTCGTACACGTAGGGACTCAGCGACGATCCGAGCCGGGCCAGCCCTCCGATCGTCGCCTTCCGGACCGGGTCGTGCAGGAGGATCCACGCGATCCACCCGAGGACCAGATTCATCCAGTACGACACCAGCCGGTAGAGCAGCACGACCGCCGCCGCCTGCCCGCCCGACATCCCGGCCGCGATGTACGTGGCCGCCATCCCGACCTCGGCGACCCCGAGCCCGCCCGGCACCACCGCCAGCGCGGCGGCCGTCTTGGCCGCGACGAAGCCCAGCAGCACCGTGTGGGGGTTGGCGGTCGCCTCGATCGCGACGCACACCGCCCCGAGGCTGACGACGTCGAGCACCCAGTTCAGCAGCGCCAGATGGGCCAGCCGCAGATGGTCGCGGCGGGTGCCGCCGACCGTGTTGAAGGTGGCCCGGAGCTGCCCGGCGACCTTGGGCACGCGGTCGAGCAGATGCCCGGCCTTGAACACCAGCACGGCGACCGCGATCACCCCGCCGACCGCGATCAGCGTGACCACCCGGGTCTCCGGCGAGAAGACCAGGGCCACCAGGGCCAGCACCCCGAACGTGCCGCCCGAGTAGGCCGCCGCCAGCACCAGCACCGCCGCGATCAGCCGCTTCCCGGCCCCGAGCTTGGTGAAGACCTGCGTCGTGTACGCCACCGACACCACCGGCCCGGCCGGCAGCGACCCCGCCACGGCGTTGCGGGCGAAGGTGACGGCCAGGATGCGGGGCCGGGAGACCCGGACCCCGCCCAGCGCCAGCAGCCTGCGGAAGAACCGCGCGAAGACCGCCATGGCCAGCAGTTGGAACACCGCCGCGACCAGCAGCCAGTTGGCGTCGGCCGCGGCGATCACATCCCACACCTCGGACGGTGACGGGAGAGCGTCCCGCAGCGTGAGGTAGGCCAGCACGGCCAGCCCCGCCATGGCCGGCCATTTCAACCGGCGAATCATCCTCACCCCGCAAATGATGCACGTTTGACCTGAGACAGGGCTGAGAGGGTCAGGGTCAAGCCCACGACCGCCCAACCGGCAAGGACCAGCAAAGGCAGTCCAAGCGCGGCCCCGTCGAAGAAGACGACGTTCCTGATGGCGGTCGATCCCTGCCCGACCGGGAGCACGTGTCCGATGGCCGCGTACCACTCGGGGATGAACCGCGCCCCGAGCGGCCCGCCGCTGGCCGGCACCCCGATCAGCACGAAGAGCAGACCGGCCAGCCCCGCGCCGGGTGTCCCGATGAGCCGCACCAGCCCCGCGACCACCAGCCCGAGCGTGACGACCACTGCCGCCGAGACGGCCACGAGCCCGAGGAACGCGCCCGGCAGCGCCCCGAACACGACGTCGCCGAGCCAGGCGTTGGCCAGCCCGACGGTGACCCCGGCCAGCACGATCGCCCCGATCCCGGCCAGCGGCCTCTCCCTGGCCGCCGCCACCCCGATCGCGATGCCCGGGATGACCAGCCCGAGCACGAAGAACATCCCGGCGATCCCGCCCTGGTCACCGGGCGGCAGCGGGTGGGCGTCCTCGACCGCGAGCGGAGCGGCGGCGGTGAACACCGAGGTGATGACCGTGGCCGCCGACCGGCTCGCGGCACTGGCGACCACGAGCTTCTGCTGCTGCGGCAGCAGGACCGCGTCGACCTCGCGGTCGGCCAGGGCCGTGCGCGCCGCCGCCTCGTCGGCGTAGACCGTGAGCTCGAACTTCCCGGCGAGCTTCGGCGCGAGCTGCGCGGCGGCCTGCGGGGGCCCGACGACGGCGACCGGCACGTCATGGGGCTCGGGCGAGTGCAGGGCGCCCACGAACGAGCCGACGAAGAACATCCCGATGAGGGTGGCCAGGACCACCGCCGGGATCAGCCTCTTCATGATTTCTCTCCTTGATGACTTCAACGCTGTTGAGTTCAACATAGATGAATTCAACGTGGTTGAATAGCCCCCATGGAAAGCAGCAAGACCGGCCGCCGGCCGGGCACCCCGCAGACGAGAGAGGCGATCCTGGAGGCCGCCATCGCCTCCTTCGTCGAATCGGGCTACGGCGGCACGACCATCCGCGGCGTCGCCCGCGCGGCCGACGTCGACCCGGCCCTGGTCATGCACTTCTTCGGCTCGAAAGACGGCCTGTTCGACGCCGCCCTGCGCGGCGCCATGCCCGTCCAGGAACTCGCGGTCGCCCTCGCGGGCGACGTCTCCTCGCTGGGCGAACGCCTGACCCGCCGCTACCTGGAGGTCTGGGAGAGCCCGGAGACCGGCCCCAGAATCCGCGCCATCGTCGGCTCCATCGCCTCGACCCCGGCCGCCGCCCAGATCATGCGCGACTTCATGAGCGGCGAACTGGCCACCCCGCTGGCCAAGAGCCTGCCGGGAGACCAGCCCGAACGCCGCGCCATCCTGGCCGCGGCCCAGCTCATGGGCATGGCCTTCGCCCGCTACCTGCTCGCCGTCGAGCCCATGGCGTCGATGACCACCGACGAACTGGTGATCTCCGTAGGCCCTTCCGTCCAGCGCTATCTGACAGGGGATCTTGGGTAATAGGGTGGGAAAGGCCCTGAAAACGGAGGTTCTTGTGGACGCGGCGGCCCTCCAGACCCAGTCGAAGCTGATCCTTCGCCAGAAGATCACCCCGATGGTCAACCGTTACGTGGTGAGCGCGACCTCACCCGACGGCTCCGAGGGCCCGGTGGTCGCGTTCGCCGAACAGAAACGCCTGGCCCTGAAAGAGCAGGTGACCTTCTACACCGACGAGAGCCGCGCCGAGGCCCTGGCCTCCTTCAAGGCCCGCAAGGTCATCGACCTGGCGAGCGGCTACGACGTGGTCGACGCGTCGGGCACCTCGATCGGCATGTTCCGCAAGGACTTCGGCAAGTCACTCCTGCGCTCGACGTGGCACGTGCAGCAGCCCGGCCTGCCGACCTACACCGGGACGGAACGACGGTTGTCGGTGGCCTTGTTAAGGCGTTTCGCCGACTCGCTGGAGTGGCTGCCCTACCACTTCGACTTCAGCGTGGGCGCGTCGATCGCCTTCTCGGTCGACCGCAAGTGGGGCCTGCGCGACAGGTACGCGATCGAGATCAACGACCCGCGACTGGACCGCCGACTGGTGATCGCGATGGCGGTGGCCCTGGACGCCCTGCAGTCCCGGTGAACCGGGTGCGAGCGATTCTCCGCACCCCCGGCGGTCACCTGCTGACGATCAAGCGGGTGCGGCCGGGGCGGGCGCCCTACTGGGTTCTTCCCGGCGGCGGCGTCGAGCCTGAAGATCGGAGTCTGGAAGAGACGCTGCTCAGAGAGGTGCGGGAAGAGCTGGGCGGGGACGCGGTCATCGACTCGCTCTTCCACGTCGCCGACGGTCAGTACTTCTATCTGGGCCGCATCCACGCCTGGGATCCCGCCCTCAGGACCGGGCCGGAGTTCTCCGACCCGGCGCGTGGCGAATACCTCGTCGAGGAGATCCCCCTCAGCCGGCTGGCCGAGATCGACCTGAAGCCCGAGGTGGTGGCGGAGTTGCTGGCCGTCCGGCTGATCGTCTGAAGCCGGGGGAAGACCTGCGGCGCTCTCCGTGTTACGGTGTCATCGGGATTGCGTGTTTCTGGCCCCTTCTCGGGCACACGCTCCCAGACCTCACACTCTGATTCACCGAAGGCGTCCCACTGGGCCTTCCGTGGCCTGCCTTCCCGTGCTCCCAAGGAGCCCATCATGGCAACCCCCCTCGTTCGCCGTGCCCGGAATGTGCGCGGCATCCTCGACGGTCGTCACCTGCGGGTCGACGGCTACCTCAAATCATCCAACGACGTCGTCGTCCCGCCTGAGCTGCTCGAAGGGCTCCGGCAGGGGGACGTCGTGCACGGCACGGCCCAGGGCGGCAAACTCGTGTCCGTCGACGCCGGGCCGCCCGGCCGGCGGCCCCACTTCGCGGAGCTGACGCCCGTGCACCCCGAAGAACGGCTCCGGCTGGAGACGAGCAAAAGTGTTCTGTCCACCCGGGTCATCGATCTGCTGACGCCCATCGGCAAGGGGCAGCGGGGGCTCATCGTGGCCCCGCCCAAGGCGGGGAAGACGCTGATCCTCAAGGCCATCGCCGACGCCGTCAGCACCAACCACCCTGACGTCCACCTCATGGTCGTGCTCGTCGACGAGCGGCCCGAGGAGGTCACCGACATGCGGGCGTCGGTGAAGGGGGAGGTCATCGCCTCGACCTTCGACCGGCCGCCGGCCGATCACATCGCCGTCGTCGAGCTCGCGGTCGAGCGGGCCAAGCGCCTTGTCGAGCAGCGGCAGGACGTCGTGCTGCTGATCGACTCGATCACCCGGGTCGGGAGGGCGTACAACATGGTGCTGCCCGGCGGCGGGAAGACGCTCAGCGGCGGGATCGACGTGCGGGCCGTCCACCCGCCGAAGCGGATCCTCGGCGCGGCGCGGAAGCTGCGTGAGGGCGGATCTCTCACGATCATCGCGACGGCCCTGGTCGAGACCGGGTCGAAGATGGACGACAACCTCTTCGAGGAGTTCAAGAGCACCGGCAACATGGAGCTGCGGCTCAGCCGCGCCCTGTCGGAGCGGCGGGTGTTCCCGGCCGTCGACGTCACCGGGTCGAGCACCCGCCGGGAGGAGCTCCTCCTCGATCCCGCCGAGCTGCCGCTCGTCTGGCGGCTCCGCAAGGCTCTCAACACGCACGAGAGCTTCGAGCCGTTCCTGTCCAAGCTGAAGGACACCGGCTCCAACGCCGAGCTTCTCCTCGGTCTGGCCCAGGCCGCCTAAGCTGACGGGCGTGCTCCCGGTCACCCACGCCCTGCCGCGGCTGCTGGCCGCCCTCGACTCCGACGGCGCGGCGGTGCTGACCTCTCCTCCCGGCAGCGGCAAGACCACGCTCGTGCCGCTCGCGCTGGCCCCCCGCAAGGTCGTGGTGGCCGAGCCCCGGCGGATCGCCGTACGGGCCGCCGCGCGGCGGATGGCCTGGTCGCTCGGCGAGAAGACGGGCGAACGGGTCGGCTACACCATCCGCGGCGAGCGCCAGGTGTCGGCGAACACCCGAATTGAGGTCGTGACGACCGGCGTCCTCCTCCGGCGTCTCCAGCGGGACCCCGAACTCACCGGGGTCGACGTGGTCATCGTCGACGAGTGCCACGAGCGCCATCTCGACGCCGACACGACACTGGCCTTTCTTCTCGACGTACGCGCCGCGCTCCGCCCCGACCTGCGCATCCTGGCCATGTCGGCCACCGCCGACGCGCCCCGGTGGGCGTCCCTGATCGAGGGGCCCGTGGTCGAGGCCCAGGGTGCGGTGCATCCCGTCGACGTCGTGTGGGCGCCGCCGCCCCGGCCCGCGGTGATCTGGCCCCGGGTCGACGCGGCCTTCCTCTCCCACGTCGCCGACACGGTCCTGCGCGCCTGGCGGGAGCACGACGGCGACGTGCTCTGCTTCCTGCCCGGCGTGGCCGAGCTCGGGGCGGTCGGGCGCCGGCTCGGGGATCTCGACGTGATCCAGGTGCACGGCGGATCGCCCTCCCACGTCCAGGACTCGGTGCTCTCCCCCGGCCGGGAGCGGCGCGTCATCCTGGCGACGTCGGTGGCCGAGTCGAGCCTGACCGTGCCCGGGGTGCGGATCGTCGTCGACTCCGGGCTGGCCCGGGAGCCTCGGATGGATCACGCCCGGGGGCTGGGGTCCCTGGTGACGGTTCCGGCGTCGCGGGCGGCGGCCGTCCAGCGGGCCGGACGGGCCGGCCGGGAGGGTCCGGGGGTCGTCTACCGGTGCTGGCCCGAGGCCGAACGCCGGGCCGACCACCCGCAACCGGAGATCGCGCTGGCCGACCTCACGTCGTTCGCCCTTCAGGCCGCGTGCTGGGGCTCCGACCGGTTGTCCCTGCTCGACCAGCCGCCGGCCGGGCCGTTGAAGGCGGCGCGCGAGACTCTGACGCTGCTGGGCGCCCTCGACGACGGCAAAGTCACCGCGAAGGGACGCCGGATCGCCGACATCGGGGTGCATCCCCGGCTGGCCCGGGCGCTGCTCGACGCCGCGCCGCTGACCGGGGCGCGCAGAGCCGCCGAGGTGGTGGCCCTGCTCGGCGGGCAGCTCCCCCGCGACGCCTCCGACGACCTCGTCACGGCGTGGCGGGCCGGGCGCACCCCGGAGCTGCGGCGCGAGGCCGCTCGGCTCGCCCGTGAGTCGTCCGCACCGGCGGAGGCGGGCGAGTTGTCCGACGACCAGGTCGCCGGGACCGTCGTCGCGTTCGCCTATCCCGAGCGGGTGGCCCGGCGGCGGGCCGGGACCGGGTTCGTCATGGCGTCCGGTACGGGGGCCGAGGTGCGACAGGGGTCGCGGCTGGCCGAGGCCGAGTGGCTGGCCGTGGCGGTCGCCGATCGGGCCACGGGCAGGGCCGCCGCGCGGGTGCGCCAGGCCGCCGTCATCGACGAGGGCGTCGCGCTCATGTCGGGCCCCGTCGTCGAGGACGACGAGATCGCCTGGCGGGACGGCGACGTCGTCGCCCGGCGGGTTCGCCGGCTGGGGGCGATCGAGTTGTCGTCCACACCCCTGAAGACCGACGTCTCGGCGGCGGTCAAGGAGGGGCTGCGGCAGGAGGGCGTGGGACTGCTCACCTGGACGCCGGCCGCGCGGGCGCTCAGGGAGCGCATGGAGTTCGCCCGGCGGGCGCTCGGCGAGCCGTGGCCCGATGTCGAGAAGGCGCTGGTCGAGGGGCTCGACCTGACCAGGGTCCGGCGGCGGGCCGATCTGGCCGCGCTCGACGTGGCCGCCGCGCTCCGCGGCCTGGCGCCGTGGCAGGTGCGGCTCGACGAGGTCGTACCGGAACGGCTGGAGATCCCCAGCGGGTCGCAGGCCCGCCTCGACTACAGCGGCGAGCGGCCGGTGCTGGCGGCCAAACTGCAGGAGCTGTTCGGCTGGACGACCACCCCGGTCGTCGCCGGGGTCCCCGTCACCATCCACCTGCTCTCCCCGGCGGGCAGACCGGTCGCGGTCACCGGGGATCTGGCGTCGTTCTGGCGGGAAGGCTATCGGCAGGTCCGGGCCGAGCTGCGGGGGCGTTATCCGAAGCACCCGTGGCCGGAGGATCCGCTCGCCGCACCACCCACAGCCCGGACCAATCCCCGGCGTCGCTAGACGATCAGTCAAGATCATGTCCGTTTCGGTCAAGCGATCATCCGCGTTATTCCGTGAATGGACATTCCTCTACTTTTCGCCCCATTTGTCCACTTACGGTGCTTGGGACAGCACAAATCGCATACCAGGGGGACAAATGCGACACGCTCGTCTACGGCTCGCCGCTCTCGGCACGGCCTCGGCAGTGGTCACCGCCGCCGCCTGGGCCGGGACGACGGCGGCATGGGCAACACCCGTCCCGGACGTCCCCACATCCGCACCCGCGGGGAGTCCTGAGCCGACCCAGAGCCCAACAGGCTCGGAGAGCCCGTCAGCCAGCCCCACGACGACAGCCGAACCGGCGACGGCCCTGCAGGACGCTCTCACGAAGAGCGCCGAGGCCAACACGGCGTCGGGCACCATGCACTTCAGCAGCGAAGGCAAGATCGACGCGCGCGGCACATGGGCCCGCCAGAACAAGCCCAACCTCCTGACCGCGAAGGTCAACAAACTCACGCTCGACGGCAAGGCCAACTCGGCGCAGCCGCAGATCATCATCAACGGCGACACCGCCTACGTGAACGGCGACGGCCTGATCCAGAACCAGGGCGACACCTGGTGGCGGGTGGCGCTGAACAACCTCCCGGGCGAACGCGGCAAGATGATCTCCGATCTGCTCACCAGCGGCCGCCTCCAGGACCCCGCGACGGTCAAGCAGATCGCCGGCGCGTACAAGGACGTCCAGAACGAGGGCGAGGAGGAGGTCGGCGGCCAGACCGTCACCCACTACAGCTCCTCCCTCGACACGCAGGAGGCCGCGCAGGCCGCCGGCCTGCCCACACCGACGGCCTCGCCCGGCGACTGGCCCAAGACCCTGCAGGTGGACACCTGGGTCGACTCCTCGGGCATGGTCAGGCGGCAGCAGTTCCGCAACGAGGAAGGCGGCAAGCCGTTCAACCTGAGCCTGACGGTCAAGGAGTACGACAAGCCGGTCACCGTGCAGACGCCGCCGGCCGGCAAGGTCAAGGACGTCGACCCGCAGACCCTGAAGAACCTCCTGGGCGAGTAGCCCGGCGGCCATCTAGACGCGCCCTCCCTACGGGGAGGGCGCGTTTTGGCATGATCGCCGGTCATGAGCCAGTGGAGAGTCCTCATCGAGGAGAACGTCGGCAACACCACCCGCAAGGAGTGGCGCGTCTCGGACATCTACGAGGTCAAGGGCGAGCGCGCCGAGGCGCGGTCGATCGCGTACGAGCTCGCCGTGCGGCACCGGCCGCAGCACCCCATGAACGGCGGCGTGCGCAGCGTCTACCGCATCAGCGACGACGAGTACCTGACCACCATCAAAGGGATGACCGCGAAATACCACTACAGAGTCGTCGTGGCCGAGCTATTGACGCTGGATGCTAGCGAGACGCTATCTTAGTGATATCACTTCGATAGTCAGGAGGAAGGGCATGGAGCGAGAGGCCTTCCGGATGAACGGGTTTGTCATCCTGGTCGCGCTGCTCGTCGTGGCGGCGGCCCTGGTGCTGTTCGGCATGACCCAGGACGAGGCGTTCTTCATCGTGTGCGTGGTCGTGGCGGCGGTGATCGTGTTCCTGCCGGCGTCCGGCTTCGCCGTGGTCAACCCCAACGAGGCCAAGGTCGTGCAGTTCTTCGGCCGCTACATCGGCACCATCAAGACCGCCGGGTTCACCTGGACGGTCCCGTTCACCGACAAGAACCGTGTCAGCCTCCGGGTGCGCAACTTCGAGACCACCAAGCTCAAGGTCAACGACGCCGACGGCAACCCCGTCGAGATCGCGGCCGTCGTCGTCTACCGGGTCGTCGACACCGCCAAGGCCTCCTTCTCCGTGGACGACTACGAGAACTTCGTCGCCATCCAGTCGGAGGCCGCCGTGCGGCACCTGGCGACCTCCCACCCCTACGACAGCCACATCGAAGACCGCACCAGCCTCCGCGACGGCGCGACGGTCGCCGAGGAGCTCACCAACGAGCTCCGTGAGCGCACCGACCTGGCCGGCATCGAGCTGCTGGAGGCCCGCATCACCCACCTGGCCTACGCCCCCGAGATCGCCCAGGCCATGCTGGTCCGCCAGCAGGCCGCCCAGGTCGTCGCCGCCCGGCGGCAGATCGTCGAGGGCGCGGTCGGCATGGTCCAGCTCGCCCTCGACCGCCTGAGCGCCGAGCACGTCGTCGAACTCGACGAGGAGCGCCGCGCCGCGATGGTCTCCAACCTCCTGGTCGTCCTGTGCGGCGACCGGGCGACCCAGCCGGTGGTCAACGCCGGCAGTCTGTATGCCTGACGAACGTCCCGCCAAGAAGGAGCCCAAGAAGCTCCTGCTGCGGCTCGATCCGGCCGTCCACGAGGCGATCGCCAAGTGGGCGGCCGACGATCTCCGCAGCGTCAACGCGCAGATCGAATTCGCGCTCCGCATGGCGCTGACTCAGGCGGGACGGGCGCCGAAAAGGTCCGACTAGGCATCGTCTTGGTTACGAGCCTTCTAATGGCAGGTACGTCCGGTCCACACTCTGGACATGTCGTGGGCCGGACGTACCGCCGTGGAGATAGCCGACGCCGTGCGCGCCGGCGAGGCGACCGCGGAACAGGTCGTGGCCGACCACCTCGCGGCGATCTCCGCACGTGACGACGCCGTCGGCGCCTTCCGAACCGTCCTGGCGGAGTCGGCCATGGCCGACGCGAAGGCCCTCGGACACCGCCCCGACCTCCCGTTGGCGGGCGTGCCGGTGGCCGTCAAGGACAACGTGGCCGTGGCCGGCCAGACCGCCACCAACGGCACCCGGGCCGCGTCACCGGAACCCGCGCAGGAGGACCATCCCGTGGTGGCCCGGCTCCGCGCGGCGGGCGCGATCGTGCTCGGCCTGACGAAGTGCCCCGAACTGTGCCTGTACGCCATCGGCGACACCCGCAACCCCTGGGACGCCAAGCGAACCGCCGGCGGATCCTCCGGAGGCAGCGCCGCCGCCGTGGCCGCCGGAATGGTCCCCCTGGCCCTCGGAAACGACGGCCTCGGCTCCTTACGCATCCCGGGCGCCGCCTGCGGCGTGATCGCCCTCAAACCCGGCCACGGCCTCCTGGAGCCCCCGCCCCACGACTGGTTCGCGATGTCCGAGAACGGCCCGCTGACCACGACGGTGAACGACACGGTCCTGGCCCTGACCGTGATGACCGGCACCCCGATCCTCCCCGAGGCCGAAGACCTCCGCATCGCCGTGGCCCCCAACCCCCTTCCGCCGGGCTTCTCGGTCGACGCGGAGTTCCAGGAGGCGGCACGAGCCGCCGGGGCGACGCTGCGCGAAGCCGGCCACACCGTGGTCGACCACGGCCGCCGCTTCCCCATGTCTTTGGGCTGGTCGACGATCGCCGCCTGGTACTCCTGCGCCGCCACCGACGCCCACGACCTCGACGAACGCTCACTCGAACCGCGCACCCGCTCGATGGCCCGCGTGGGCCGGTTCCTGCAGCGGATCCACCGCGACGGCTCACGCAGGCGCGACCAGTGGCGCGCCTACGGCGCCGACCAGTGGTTCGGCGACATCGACGTGCTGATCACCCCGACCATCGCCCGCCTGCCGCCTTCGGCTGACGGTTGGGAGTCCCGGGGGATGGCCCGCAACGCCTACGCCGACATCACGTTCGCGCCGCTGACGGGGGCGTGGAACATGGCGGGGTGGCCGGCGATGACGATCCCGTTCGGACGGCACAGCTCGGGACTGCCGATCGGAGTCCAGCTGATCGCGCCGCCAGATGGGGAGGGGCTGCTGCTGAGCCTGGCGGGCTATCTGGAGCGCGCCCGGCCTTGGGCCCGGCATGCGCCAACCTTTTGACACATCAGGTATCCGCGTGATTCAGCCCGTGCGATTATCGCACTATGAAGGACCCGGAGCAGTGGGCCGACGTCGGTGAGCGGGTACGCGAAAGCAGACTGGCCGCCGCGTTGTCACAAGAAGAGCTCGCCCGCGCCCTGGGCCTCGACCGCACCATGGTCGCCAAGATCGAACTCGGGATCCGTCGCATCGACGCCCTGGAACTCATCCGGCTGTCCGACATTCTCGGCGTCCCGCTCGACTATCTGATCAGCACGCCGCCACCGGTCATCTCCCGCCGGGCCCAACTGGCCGAAGACACCGCCACCGACGCCGGTCGCCAGTCGTTCCACCTGGGCGTCGCGCTGTCCGCCTGGCTGGCGGACATCAGGCAGCTCGTCGAATTGGGGCTTCTGGCCGTCCCTGCGATCAAGCGATCCCCGGTCACGGTCGCGGACGCGACCAGTGCCCGCAAGGCGGCGCTCTGGGTCAGGGAGATCGTCGATCTCGGTGATCGACCGATCGAATCGCTGATCTCGGTATGCGAGCAGGTCGGGCAACTCGTCGCCGTCGTCGACCTGCCCGGAGACGGCGCTTCCGCGGTCGACGACGACGTGGCGGCCGCCGTGGTGAGCAGACAGGGGGACCCCGGGCGCCGCCGGGCGACCGCCGCCCACGAACTCGGCCACCTCATCGTCGGAGACGAATACTCGGCGGACCTGGGCGTGGGCACCTCCCGCGAAGAACGGGAAGCCGTGATCGACGCCTTCGCCGCCGAACTCCTGATTCCGTCGGCCGTGTTCCGCGACCTGCCGCCGGGCGATTCCCGGGAGTCGCTGGTCAGGGTCTCCGCCCGCTACCGGGCATCGTGGTCGCTGACCGTCCGCCAAGCGGTTCAAGCCGAATTCCTCACCCGAGACGCCGCCAACGTCCTGAAGAGACGGAACCCCACGAAGGCGGAGCTCAAGGAGGCGATCGGCTGGGCGCCCCAGCCCGATCTCGATTCGATCCGGGTGCCGCCCAGCTACGCACACGCCGTGTTCGAGGCATTCCAAAGACGGCTCATCACGACGTCACGGGCGGTGGAGATGATGCGAGGCCATATCGACGCGGATGACCTGCCCCTCCAGGAGGAGTGCGACTCCACACCGTGACGTCGACACCCCTGGTCTTCGATGCGCCCTGTCTGAGCCACTTCGCCCGCGCCGAACGCTTGGACGTTCTGCGCGACCTCATGGTCGGAACACCCTGCCTGACGACGCACATCGTCCGCGAGGAGATCCGGAGCGGCTTGCCCGACCATCCGCGCTGCTCGCCATCGCATGCCAGAGGGGCAAACTCACCGAGGTCTCGGCCGGCAACCTCGTGGACGCGCTGACCGCCACGGGGATGCGGTTGCGTGTTCCGGCTCGGCCTTCGGCGAGTTCGCCCGTCGGCACGGCCTCCTGTAGAGGCCCGGTCAGATCCCGATCGGGTGCCAGACCGTCTTCGTCTCCAGGAACGCCGTCATCCGCCCCGTCCCCGGATCGGCCGTCCAATCCGTCTTCCCGTTGGGCCGCAGCACCCGCTTCAAATTCTCCGCCGCCAGTTCCTCGCACCTCTGGGCCAGCTCCGCGTCGGCCCCCGTCAGGTCGATCCCGTTGACGTCCATGTGCCCGGCCAGCCACGGCGCCATCTCGGCGGCCGACCCCGTCAGGATGTTCACCACCCCGCCCGGCAGGTCGGAGGTCGCCAGCACCTCGGCGAGGGTGATCGAGGGAAGCGGCGCCCGCTCCGACGCGATCACCACGCACGTGTTCCCCGTCACGATCACCGGCGCGATCACCGAGACGAGGCCGAACAGCGGCCCCATCGGCGGAGCCACGATCCCGACCACTCCGGTGGGCTCCGGCGTCGACAGGTTGAAGTAGGGCCCGGCGACCGGGTTCGACGACCCGCGCAGCGACGAGATCTTGTCGGACCACCCGGCATACCAGACCAGCCGGTCCACAGCCGCGTCGACCAGTTCCCCGGCCTTCTTCCCGGACACCCCGTCGGCCTCGGCGACCTCCGAGACGAACTGGGCCCGGCGGCCTTCGAGCATCTCGGCGATCCGGTAGAGGATCTGTCCCCGGTTGTAGGCGGTCGCGGCCGACCAGCCCGGGAAGGCCTTGCGCGCCGCGGTCACGGCGTCGCGGACGTCCTTGCGGGACGCCTTGGACGCGTTGGCGAGGAACTCGCCCTTGGCGCCGGTCACGGCGTATGACCTCCCGCTCTCCGACCGTGGGAACGCACCGCCGATGTACAGCTTGTACGTCTTCCGTACCGACAGCCGCTCGCTCACGAGATCTCCTTCAGGTACGCCTCGAGACCGTGGCGACCGCCCTCACGCCCGTAGCCGGACTCCTTGTACCCGCCGAACGGCGAGGTGGGGTCGAACTTGTTGAAGGTGTTCGACCACACGACCCCGGCCCGGAGCCGGTTGGCCATCCACAACATCCGCGACGCCTTCTCCGTCCAGACGCCGGCCGACAGGCCGTAGGGCGTGTTGTTCGCCTTCTCCACGGCCTCGGCGGGGGTGCGGAAGGTGAGGACCGACAGGACCGGGCCGAAGATCTCCTCGCGCGCGATCCGGTGGGACTGGGAGACGCCGGTGAAGACGGTCGGCGGGAACCAGAAGCCCTTGTCGGGCAGCGGGCAGGCCGGCGACCACCGGTCGGCGCCCTCGGCCTCGCCCGCCTCGGACAGTTCGCGGATCTTGGCGAGCTGGGCGGCGGAGTTGATGGCCCCGATGTCGGTGTTCTTGTCGAGGGGGTCGCCGAGCCGCAGCGTCGACAGGCGGCGCTTCAGCGACGACAGCAGCTCCTCGGCGACCGACTCCTGCACGAGCAGGCGCGACCCGGCGCAGCAGACGTGCCCCTGGTTGAAGAAGATGCCGGTGACGATGCCCTCGACGGCCTGGTCGATGGCGGCGTCGTCGAAGACGATGTTGGCGGCCTTGCCGCCGAGTTCGAGGGTGACCTTCTTGTTCGTGCCGGCGACCGACTTCGCGATCAGGCGGCCGACCTCCGTCGAGCCGGTGAAGGCGACCTTGTCGACGTCGGGGTGGCCGACGACGGCGGCGCCGGTGTCGCCCGCGCCGGTCACGATGTTGACCACGCCCGGCGGCAGGTCGGCCTGCTGGCAGATCTCGGCGAACAGCAGCGCGGTCAGCGGCGTGGTCTCGGCGGGCTTCAGCACGACGGTGTTGCCGCAGGCCAGCGCGGGCGCGATCTTCCAGGCCAGCATCAGCAGCGGGAAGTTCCACGGGATGACCTGCCCGGCGACGCCGAGCGGGGTGGTGCCGTAGCCGGCGTACTGGAGCTTGTCGGCCCATCCGGCGTAGTAGAAGAAGTGGGCGGCGACCAGGGGGAGGTCGACGTCGCGCGACTCCTTGATCGGCTTGCCGTTGTCGAGCGACTCCAGGACGGCCAGCTCGCGGGCGCGCTCCTGGATGATGCGGGCGATCCGGAACAGGTACTTGGCCCGCTCGGAGCCGGGCAGCGCCGACCACACGCCGAACGCCTTCCTGGCGGCCTGCACGGCCCGGTCGACGTCGGCCTCGGTGGCCGCGGCGACCTCGGCGAGGGTCTCCTCGGAGGCGGGGTTGACGGTCTTGAAGGGAGTTCCGGACCCGTCCACGAACTCGCCGTTGATGAAGAGCCCGTACGACGGTCTGATGTCGACGACCTCGCGCGACTCGGGCGCCGGTGCGTACTCGAAGATCATCTCAGTCCAGGGTGAAGTAGTCGGGGCCGGCGTAACGGCCGGTGGTGAGCTTCTGACGCTGCATCAGCAGGTCGTTGAGGACCGACGACGCGCCGAGCCGGAACCAGTCGGGGTCGAGCCAGTCGGGCCCGGCGGTCTCGTTGACCAGCACGAGCATCTTGATCGCGTCTTTGGTCGTACGGATGCCACCCGCCGGCTTGACCCCCACCATGCGGCCCTCACGGTCGCGGAAGTCGCGCACCGCCTCCAGCATGACCAGCGTCACCGGCAGCGTGGCGGCCGGTTGCACCTTTCCGGTGGACGTCTTGATGAAGTCTCCCCCGGCCATCATGGCCAGCCACGACGCCCGTCGCACGTTGTCGTAGGTGGCCAGCTCGCCCGTCTCCAGGATGACCTTCAGGTGGGCCTCGCCGCAGGCCTCCTTGACCGCCTGGATCTCCTCGAAGACCTTCAGGTAGTCACCCGACAGGAACGCGCCCCGGTCGATGACCATGTCGATCTCGTCGGCCCCGGCGGCGACCGCCATGGCCGTGTCGGCGACCTTCACCTCAAGGGAGGAGCGCCCGCTGGGGAACGCGGTGGCGACGGAGGCCACCTTCACCCCCGACGAGCCGACGACGTCACGGGCCTCGGCCACCAGGTCGGGGTAGACGCAGACCGCCGCGACCTTCGGCACCGTGGGGTCGGTCGGGTCGGGGTGGACGGCCTTGGCGCACATCGCCCGGACCTTGCCCCGGGTGTCGGCCCCCTCCAGGGTCGTGAGGTCGACCATGGAGATGGCCATGTCGATGGCCTGGCGTTTGGCCGTGGTCTTGATCGATCGGGTGCCCAGCCCGGCGGCCCTGGCGTCGGCGCCGACCCGGTCGACGCCGGGCAGTCCGTGCAGGGACGCCCGGAGCGAGGCGTTGGACGAGGCAGTCGGAATTGACACCTCCCCAGCATCGCCGACCTGGCTGAACGATGCCAAACCGGGTGCTCACGACACTGCCGGCCCGTTTTTGGCACATCTCACAACCGCCCTAAGCGGGGTCTTAGGTACTAATCCACACCCCGCCCACGGGAGATAAGGCATCCGCCCGATGTGGCGGAGGGGGTCTTAGGACGAATCTTGAGTGTGTAAGGAAGACGAACTGACAGGAGAAAGCCAGATGGCTCCCGAGCTGCACTACCAGATCATCATCAACCGCGTCGCCGAGCTCCAGAACGAGGCGACCACCTACCGCCGCGTCCGCGAGGCGGAGAAGACGCGCGAGCGGGGAGGGCATCACCGGCTCCGGGCGAGCCTCGGCAAGTTCCGTTCCCAGTGACGCCCGTCAAGATGCCAGGCCGGAACCTCCCTCCCGGCCTGGCATCTCAACCCCCGTAAATAGGCGCGAATCCCACCGAGTAGGCGTGACATGCTGGACGACATGATGGGTCGGGCCGTTAGCCCCGTCTTCGTCGGACGGGAGACCGAGCTGAAGTCGCTCGGCGAGATCTTCGACCAGGCCCGTGAGCAGGCCGCCGCCGCCGTCCTCGTGGGTGGTGAGGCGGGGGTCGGCAAGACCCGGCTGGTCACGCGGTTCGCCGAGCAGGCCGCCGCCGATGGAGCGCAGGTCTTCGTCGGCGGTTGTGTCGAGTTGTCCACAGAAGGTCTCGCGTACGCGCCCTTCACGGCGGTGCTGCGCCAGCTCGTCCGCGACATGGGGGCCGCGGACGTCGCGGCGCTGCTGCCCGAGGGCGCGGCCCGGGACCTGGCCCGGCTGCTGCCGGAGTTCGGTGAGCCGGGGGGCGACATCGAGACCGACACGGCCAGGGCCCGCCTGTTCGAACAGATACTGACGTTGCTGGAACGGCTCGCCGAGCGCCGCCCGATGGTCCTGGTCATCGAGGACGTCCACTGGGCCGACCGGTCGAGCCGTGACCTCATCGCCTTCCTGAGCCGGAACGTCTCGGCGATCCCGATGCTCATGGTGCTGACGTACCGGTCGGACGAACTTCACCGCACCCATCCGCTCCGGCCGGTGCTCGCCGAACTCAACCGGGTCGGCGGGGTCGCCAAGATCGAGGTGCCCCGCTTCACCGAAGACGAGGTGGCCCGCCAGATGGCCGCCATCCTCGGCACCACGCCCACCTACAGCCGGGTCTCGACGGTCTTCGACCGCAGCGCGGGCATCCCGCTGTTCGTCGAGGCGCTGCTCGACTGCCTCGGCGGCGAGACCCTCCCCGAGTCGCTGCACGACCTGATCATCGGCCAGGTGGAGCGGCTGCCCGAGGAGACCCAGCGGGTGCTGCGCATCGCCGCCGCCGGGGGCAACCGGGTCGGTCACGATCTGCTCTGCGCGGTCAGCGGCCTGCCTGCGGCCGACCTGGAGGACGCGATCAGGCCCGCCGTGGCGGGCAACGTGATCCAGATCAGCGACGGCCGCGCCTACACCTTCCGGCACGCCCTGATCCGCGAGGCCGTCCACGACGAACTGCTGCCCGGGGAGCACACCCGGCTGCACTCCCGCTTCGCCGAGGAGATCGACCGCGACCGCACCCTGGTCCCGCAGGGACGGGCGGCCATCGAGATCGCCCACCACTGGCACTCGGCCAGGAACGACCTCTGGGCGCTCATCTCGGCCTGGGAGGCCTCCGCGAAGGCGCACATGGCGTTCGCGTACACGGAGAAGGTGCAGCTGCTCGAACGGGTGCTCATGCTCTGGGACAAGGTCCCCGACGCCGCGCAGCGCATCGGGGCCGACCACGCCACCGTGCTGGAGCGGGCCTCCGAGGGCGCGCTCGCGGCCGGCGACATCGACCGGGCGATGAAGTACGTGAAGGCCGCGCTGGCCGAACTCGACGACGCCACCGCGCCCGAGCGGGTCGCCGAGCTGCTGGTCCGGATGGCCAACTGCAAGAAACACCGGGGCCGCCCCGGCGCGATCGAGGACCTGCGCCGGGCCGAACGGCTGGTCCCGCTGCCCAGCGAGACCCGCACGCTGGTGCTGACCCGGCTCGGCACGCTGCTGATCATGGCCGACGAGATCGTCGAGGGCACCGCGCTGACCCAGGAGGCGCTCAGGAACGCCCGCGAGATGGGCGACGAACGCCGCGAGGCCGACCTCCTGATGAACCTCGCGCTCGGCCACTCCATCAGCGACGACCTGGAGGCCGCGCTGGCCACCAACTCCCGCGCCCAGGCCATCGGCACCCGCGTGAAGTCGGGCCAGGTCGTGCTGCGGGCGCTGGCCAACAACGTCGACGCGCTCGAGAACCTGGGCCGCTCGGAAGAGGCCGTCGCACTGGCGGTCGAGGGCGAGAAACTGGCCAGGAAGTACGGCCGTTACCGCAACCAGGGCGTCTTCATCGCCAACAACCGGGCCGAGGCGCTCGAATCGCTGGGCCGCTGGAACGAGGCCCTCGACGTCATCAACCGGTCGTTGATCTTCGACCCGTCCCCGCTCAACCGCTGGCACCTGCTGCGGGTCCGCTCGCAGATCGGCATGGCCAGAGGCGAGCTGGAGCAGACCCTCGCCGACCTGACCGAGGTGGGCGCGCTGTCCGACCGTCCCGAGGACTGGACCCAGGAACGCACCCTCAACACCCGGCTGTCACTGCAATGGCACCTGCTGAACGGCGATCCGGAAGCGGCCCTGACCAGGGCCGAGATCGCCCTGGGCGCGATCCCGCTGTCACGCAAGCCGATGCTCGGCTGGCGCCTGCTGGCGATGATCTACCGGGTGAGCGACGCCGCGCTGCCCATCAGCCCCAACCGGGCCAGGGCCCTGCGTGAGCGGGCCGACGAGTTCCGGACCGCCATGGTCGCCAAGGGCCCGATCAGCGATGCCTACGAGCGGGAGTGCCGGCGCGACTTCGACGGCGCCGCGGCCTGCTGGGCCGTCCTGAGACGGCCCTACCAGCGGGCCCGCAACCTGATCATGGCCGCGCACGGCCTCGACCGCGACGCCGCCGCGGTCCGCCTGCGGGAGGCGCACGCCATCGCGACCGACCTGTGCGCCGCCCCCATGAGGGACCAGATCGAGGCGCTGGCCCGCCGGTCGGGCATCGCCCTGACCGACACGCCGGCCGAGACGGCCGCCCTGCTGACGCCGCGCGAGGTCGAGGTGCTGCGGCTGCTCACCGAGGGCCGGTCGAACCGCGACATCGCCCAGACGCTGACGATCTCGGCGAAGACCGCCAGCGTCCACGTCTCGAACATCCTGGCCAAGCTGAGCGTCTCGACCCGAGGCGAGGCCGCCGCGGCGGCCCACCGGATGTCACTGCTCAACTAGCCCCACAGCGGCTCCAGCAGCAGGAGCACGCCGAAGACGGCGAACGCGGCGGCGGCGCCATACCTGATCCACTTCTCCGGCAGGTGCCGGCCCAGCAGGCCGCCGACCACGATGGCCAGGGCGTCGGCGGCCACCATGCCGACCGTCGAGCCGATCCAGGTGCCGACCCAGCCGTACTGGGTGGCCAGGGTGATGGTGGCGAGCATGGTCTTGTCGCCGAGCTCGCTCAGGAAGAACGCGACCGTCACGGCCAGCAGCACCGACTTGGTGGCCCGCTTGGCCTTCGCGGCCTCCTCGTCGGTGAGGGCGTCGCCGCGCAGCGTCCAGGCCGCGAAGCCGAGGAACGCGAGGCCGGCCACGATGGAGATCGCGGTGGTCGGGAGGTGGTCACCGATGAGACCGCCGAGCGCGACGGAGAACAGGTGGACGACGGTCGTCGCGATCGTGATGCCGGCCAGGACCGGAAGGGGCCGGAACCTGGTGGCGAAGGTCATGGCCATGAGCTGGCTCTTGTCGCCCAGCTCCGCCACGAAGATCACGGCGAGGGAGATCCAGAACGCTTCCACTCGGGGTCGCCTTTCGCATCAGCGCGACCGGGCCGAGTTCTGCCGGGGAGCATCACTTCGGCCCGGCAGCGTGGTAACACTGTCGGGCCGAAGGTCTCGTCCGCCACACGGGCCCCCGCGGCCGGACGCACGCTTTTCATCGAACGCGTGCGTCAGTGTGTCGACCGGCGGTGTTGTGGACTACTCCCCTTCGGGCTGTCTCACAGACTAACGCCTATCATCACGGGTTCATTCACCAGGGTCACCCCGAACTTCGCTTTGACCCCATCCCGGACTTCTCGGGCAAGCTCCAGGAGTTCTTCGGCCGTGGCCTCACCGGTGGGGTTGGTGAGGGCGAGGGTGTGCTTGGTCGACAACCTGACCGGGCCCTTCGCGTAGCCCTTGTGGAACCCGGCGTTCTCGATCAGCCACGCGGCCGGGACCTTCACCGCGTCGTCGCCGGCGGGCCAGCGCGGATAGCCGGGGGCCAGCTTCTCGAGCTCGTCGGCCTGCGCCCGGCCCAGGATCGGATTGGTGAAGAACGACCCGGCGCTGACGGTGTCGGGGTCGTCGGGGTCGAGCACCATGCCCTTGCCCCGGCGCAGCTCCAGCACCCTCGCGCGAGCCTGGGCCAGCGGCACCCGCTGACCGGGCTCGGCGCCGAGGCTCCGGGCCAGTTCCGCGTAGGCCAGCGGCTGCGACAACTCGTCGTTCTCCAGGTTGTACGTCACCGAGAGCACCACGAACCGGTCGAGGGCGCCCTTGAAGGCGCTGTCGCGGTAGGCGAACCCGCACTGCGCGGCCTCCAGGTCGACGATCTCCCGGCGGCGGCGGTCGAAGACGCGGACGGCGACGATGGTCTGCGAGACGTCCTGCCCGTAGGCGCCCACGTTCTGGATCGGGGTCGACCCGACCAGGCCGGGGATGCCCGACAGGCACTCGACCCCGGACAGCCCCTCGGCCACGCAGCGCTCGACGAGCGGATCCCAGTCCTCCCCCGCGGCGGCCGTCACCAGGCCGCCGTAGGTCGCGATCCCGCGTGTGCCGACCTTGACCACCAGGCCGTCGAACCCGGCGTCGGAGAGCACGAGATTGCTCCCCCCGCCGAGGATCAGCACCGGCTCACCGCGCCGGTCGGCCTCGGAGACCAGCTCGACGAGCCGCTCCTCGGTCTCGGCGGTGGCGAAGGCCCGCGCGTATCCGCCCAGCCGCAACGTCGTGTACGGCGCCAGCCGCACCCCCTCTTCCATGGGCGCCAGCCTAACGGCGGAGCAGATCGAGCACTCTGTCGTAGGTCCGCTTCGACTCCTCGTCGCGATATCCGGCCTCGGTGTCGAAATAGCCCCGGTGGCGGGCCTGGCGTACCGGCAGGTCCTTCTCCGGTACGACCAGACGTCCCGGCAGCATGAGGGAGAACTCCAGGTCGGCGTTGCGGTAGAAGCGCGCGTGCTCGGGGAATCCGCCGACCCGCAGGGCCTTGGCCCGGTTCACCGCGAACAGGTAGCCGAGCAGCGCGGTGACCTCGCCGGCCCCCGCGTCGTGCCACTCGGTGCCGCCCGGCTCGGGTTCGACGCCCTTCCACCCGGCCCCGACCACGTCGGGCACCTCCAGCGCCCGCAGCAGCGGCCTGATCGCGTCGCCTTCGAGGATCGTCGAGGTCTCCATGACCACGTGGACGTCGGCGGTGTCGAGCTGGAGCAGTTTGGTGCGGGCCGGGCCCCACTCGGCGGTTCCGCCGCGCCAGTGGGGCTTCTCGGCGACGTGCCAGACCCGGACCCGGTCGGGATGGGCCTCGGCCAGTTCGTGGAGGGCGTCTCCGGCGCCGTCGACGTTCCCGAGGTCGAGCGCGATGACTCCGGCGTCGCTGTGCGCGAGCACCGCCGAGACGCAGGCCCGCACGTCGGCGGGCCACCCGTCGGCCAGCAGCGCCACCGAGGCGGTCAGCTTCGGGATGTCGATCTGCCGGTCGACCCGGGAGGTGGCCAGCGCGCCGTCCCAGAGGGCCTGCGAGGCGGCCATCGAGGGGACGCCCGCGTCGTTGAGCGCGGTCTCGGTGATCGAGCCCGGGTAGGGCACGGTCGACTTCGGATCGGGATCGCCGGGCGGGCGGCCCGCGACGATCGACGACACCGGGATCGACCGGACGCTCGGCCAGATCTCGTAACGGGGGCGTTCGGTCAGCTCGAAGCCGCCGGCGGGCGTGTCGTAGACGTCCCAGCCCGCCTCGGCGAGTTCGTGACGCAGCCGGTCGGCCGCCTCGAAGTCGTTGTCGGCTCGGGCGGCGGCACGGCGTTCGGCGATTTCGATGACGTTCGGCGGTGGTGTGCTCACATGGGGAGCGCTACCCACGCTCAGGCAAGCTGAACTACGGCCTCAAGCCGGGAGCGCCACCCACACAGTGCCACCCACACAGTGCTGATCACGATCAGGCGAGCTGAACCACGGCCCTGGCCTTGGAGAGCACCCGCGAGTCGCCCGACCTGGCGGTCAGCACGACGACCACCCGCTTGTCGGGCAGTTTCTCCTCGATGATCCCGGAGACGCTGATCGTGGCGCCCTTGTCGTCGTCGGGCACGACCACCATCGACGAGAACCGCACGCCGTAGTCGACGACGGCGGCCGGGTCGCCGGCCCAGTCGGTGACGTAACGGCCGCCCTGGGCCATCGTGTACATGCCGTGGGCGATGACGTCGGGCAGGCCGACGGACTTCGCGTACCGCTCGTTCCAGTGGATGGGGTTGAAGTCGCCGGACGCGCCGGCGTACATCACCAGGTTGAGCCGCTGGACCTGGTATTCGGCGGCGGGCAGCTCCTGGCCCTGCTCGACCTCGTCCCACTTGATGGTGGCGCCCATGGTTACTTCGCCCCTCCGCGCTCGACGATGACGTTGAAGCTGGTGCACACGGGGTCGCCGTCGACCGTGGTGACGTCGCCGCGCACGGTGATGAACTCGTTGCGGCCCACCGAGCGGATCTCGGAGATCGTCGAGGTGCACAGGAGCCGGTCGCCGGCGTAGATCGGCCGGTCGTAGGTGAACCGCTGCTCACCGTGGACGACCATCGACCAGTCGAGCCCGAACTCGGGGTCGTTGAGGCCCTCGCCGGCGCCCGCCAGGGCGAACACGATCGGGAAGGTGGGCGGGGCGACCACGTCGGGGTGCCCGGCGGCCTTGGCGGCCTCGGCGTCACGGTAGATCGGGTTCGCGTCGCCGATCGCGGCGGCGAACTCCTTGATCTTCAGGCGGCTGACCTCGTAGGGCGTGGGCGACGAGTACGCCCGCCCAATGAAGTCGCGATTCAACGCCATCGGGGCGCTCCTCGTGGTTGATCAGTACTGCTGGACGACCAGTTCTACCGTACGGCCGAACGGTCCGATAACCGAGGAGGTATCGCCGATGGAAACGCGACTAACCGGCGGCCCTGATTGGCGTCGCCGGTTTTCGCGTTGTGAATCTGCCTGACAGACAGGAGACGCGGACGGCCGAAGACCGGTCGTGGCTCGCGTTCTGATTCGTCTGACAGACAGGAGTCGCAGGCGGCCTAAGCCGCCGTGGCTCGTGTTGGTAAATCTGCCTCAAGCACACCACGCCTGCGGCTGGGGGGCCGCCGGGCGTCGGGAACTAGCGGGTCTCGCGGTGAGCCTGGTGAGTCTTGCAGTTGGGGCAGTACTTCTTCAGCTCAAGCCGATCCGGGTCGTTGCGCCGGTTCTTCCGCGTGATGTAGTTGCGGTGCTTGCACTCCTGGCAGGCCAGCGTGATCTTCGGCCTAACGTCGGTGGCAGCCACGTGGGAGTGCCTTTCTACGTCTGGGACTACTGGACAACCCGAACCGGTCCCTGTGAAGGGTGCCCGGAAGGGTAGTAGCGGAGGCCGGACTTGAACCGGCGACACAACGATTATGAGCCGTTTGCTCTGCCTGACTGAGCTACTCCGCCTGGAGGCCGACGAAAACTGACCGGCCACGCAAGGATACCCGACCCATGCGAGTGCCACACACGCGGTATTTCGCCGGGGAACGGGTTTGAGAATTCACGGGTGAATCCTCAAATCACTTTCGCGGGGATTGGTTTTCACCCGCCAAGCCAAAAGCCCCACCCGAATTCATCGGATAGGACCTGTTGACTTTGGAGCCCCCAAACGGAATCGAACCGTTGACCTTCTCCTTACCATGGAGACGCTCTGCCGACTGAGCTATAGGGGCGGGCCCGGTGTTCGCTCTCGCGTTCCCGGACAGGTAAACCATACACGTCCCCCGCAGTGGATGCGAAATCCAATCGGACGGCTACGGCGTCTGGAGTGTCCCAACCAGGTCGGCGCCCTGTTCCTGGGCAGACTGCATGTCGTCGGGCTCGATGGCGTAGCTGCTGAAGTAGGTGCGCCCGGCCTTCCCCACGGGGGTCGAGAGGGTGATCCGGGCGTCGTAGGGCTGCTCCAGGCAGTCGGGCAGGCACCAGCTCCCGGTCAGCTTGCCGCGGCCCACGGCGGTGTCGGGGCCCCACTTGTCCCACAGGAGCTTGTTCATGGTCGAGAACTCGGAGATCACCAGGTCGGCCGGCTTCTTGGCGGGGGAACCCTGTTCGTCGCCGAAGAAGTTCAGCACGTAGACGTCCGGTGCCGACGACGTGGACCCGGGCGGGGGCGTCGGGCTCGGGATCCCGTCGGGCGCGGAGCCGCAGGCGACGAGCGCGACACAGAAGGCGAGCACAGTGACCAGGCGCATGTCTCGACGGTAAACGGCCTGGTCGGGAAATCACCGTTACCTGAGGGTGTTTGTTATGGCCGCAGGGAGACGACTTCACAGAGGTCGGCGAGGTCGACGAAGCGGGCGACCTCGTCGACGGAGAAGCAGTCGGCGAGGTGGCGGCCATGCCGTTCGACGCGGAGCACTTGACGGTCTCCGAACAACCCGGGCACGATCGCGTAGCCGTCGGGCCCCACCCATCGACTCCTCATAGCCCGACAAACTAGCGTCCCGCACCGTCATTTTCGCCCCATGCGCCACACCAAGTAGACCCCAGGTCTCCGCTAAGCACCGGGGCGCATCGTCGGGGCATGACGACCCCCGATCTCACCGGCCTCCGGATCATCCACCGGGCCATGCGCGGCGACCTGCACCGCCTGGTCGCCCTCACCGAGCACCTGACGGCCACCACGCCCACCCGGGCCAGGGCCATCGCCCACTTCGTGGGCCGGGTCACCCACACCATCCACCAGCACCACACGCGCGAGGACGAGATCGTGTGGCCGCTGATCGAGCGCTCGGCGGGCGCCGCGGCCGATCTGGCCGACCTGACCGAGGACCACTCGCTGCTCGACCCGCTGCTGAACGAGGCCGGGGCCGCCGCGGACGCGTTCGCCGCCGGCGGCGACGCCAAGCCCCTCCACCTGGCCCTCAAGCGCCTCTCGGAGCTCCTCGACGAGCACATCGAGGAGGAGGAGCGCCGGATCTTCCCGGTCGTCCTCCAGTACGTCACCGAGAAGGACTGGGCCGACGCCGAGACCCGGATCCGCAAGGGCGCCGACATCCGCTTCGACCTGTGCTGGATAGGCCAGTACGCCACCCCTGAGGAGATGGCGCGCATCAGGAGGATGGGCGGCCCGGTGGTCGCCCTGATGGTGGCCCTGCTACGCCCCGGTCACCGGCGGCGGCAGCGGCTCATCTTCGGCTGAGCTCCTCCCGTGCCCGGTCCGCCCAGAACGCCGAGCCCACCTTCTCCGCCACCTCGACGGCGGCCGCGTAGTGGCGGCGCGCGGCCGCCTCGTCGCCCAGGTAGCGGGCCAGGTCGCCCAGGAAGTGGTCGACCGGCCCGTGGGTGACCGAGCCGCTGGCCAGCCCGGCCATCTCCCCGGCCAGCGGCGTGAGCTGCTCGTAGGTCGTGCGGGCGCCCTCACGGTGGTCGAGGGCCATGGCGGTCTGCGCCCGCATCGTCAGCACCAGTGACTGGTAGACGCCAGGGAAGGGCAGCTCGTCGGGCCGCCAGCGGGCCCTGGCCTCCTCGATCCGCCCGGCGGCCACCAGCGCCCGCGAGTAGATCTCGTGGACGGTCTCCAGGTCCTTCCAGACGGCCTCGTAGTCGTCCATGAGCGTGCCGATGTCGCCGCGGGTGATCCCGATGGCCAGCCGGGCCAGCAGGCCGAAGCCGAGGGCGTTGCCGTCGCCGATGGCGGCGAGCTGCGCGGCCAGCGCGGCGACGGCCTGCTCGGCCTCGTCGAAGCGGCCCTCGATGTAGAGGTCGAGCGAGTCGAGCAGGGCGAAGACGCCGAACAGGTGGGTGAACTGGCCGCTGGTCGAGCTGCTGGTGGACAACGTGGCGTAGTGGCGGGCCCTGACCCGGTCGCCCTGGGCGAGCGCCACCATGATCTTCATGTAGCGGCCCAGCGTGAGGTATCCGGGCAACCCGTTGGCCTCGGCCACCTCGATCACGTCGTCGGCCAGCCGGTCGAGCCGCGCGCTCTTGCCGGAGTGCACGCAGGCCCAGTAACGCGCGTTGTACGCCATGCACAGCAGCAGCGGATCGCCGAGCCCCTTGGCGATCTCGATCGCCTCCGTGCTGTCACGTTCGAGTTGCTCCCCGCCGTAGGGCTCGGTCTCGTGGCACAGGGCCACGAGCAGGCGGCAGCGCGTCTCGCCCTCCGAGCCGGGCAGGACCTCGCGGATGGCCTCGATCATGTCGAGGTCGAGGATGTGGTGGGTGACGATGCTCCAGATCAGCGGCACGTCGATCGAGGTGATCAGGCGGATCGTGGCGGCCCGGTCGCCGAGGCGGCGGGCCAGTGGGAGGGCCTCGCTCCGCAGCTTCTTGGCGGCGTTGACGTCGCCGGCGTGCGCGAGGGCGGAGACCAGGCGGCTTTGGAGGTCGAGCCGGCGTTCGTCTTCCGGAGCGATCTCCACGGCGCCGCTGAGGAGGGTGACGGCCTCGCGGTGGGCGTACAGGGAAGTGGCCTTCTCCGCGGCCCTGGCCGCGTAGGAGACGGCGCGGGCGGCGGTCGCGGCGGTGGCGGCGGCCAGCGCGTGGTGAGCCAGCGCGCCCGTGTCGCCCGGGCGGGTCGCCTCCAGGGCGTCGACGACCTTGCCGTGCAGCCGGATGCGGCGCAGCCGGGGGATGTCCTCGTAGAGCGTCTCCCTGACCAGCACGTGGGCGAACCTGACCTGACCGGGGAGCGGCTCGGTGAGCAGCCCCGACAGCACCCCCGCCTCCAGCCCGTCGAGCACGGTGTCCTCGTCGGCGTCGCGCATCGCGATCAGCACGTCGGCGTCGGCGTCACGGCCGACGACGGCGGCGTCTCTGAGCGTGGTCTGCGCGGTGGCGGGCAGCCGGGCGACGCGCCGGCGGATGACGTCGCGCACGCCCGGAGGCAGCCGGTAGACGGCCGACATGCCCTCGGCGGCCAGCAGCCGCGCGGTCTCGGAGACGAACAGCGGGTTCCCACCGGTCCGCTCGTTCAGCACGGCCAGCGTGGCCGGGCCGATGGACACGCCCGAACGGTCGAAGACCAACTGGGCGATGTCGTCGGGCCCCAGCCCTTCGAGGGTGAGATGCTCGGCGGTCTGCGCGGCCAGCGCGGCCCCGGTGGCCATCAGGTCGGTGGTCGCCTCGTCGGGCCGGTGGGTCAGCAGCACCATGATCGGCGTGCCCGCCAGCCGGGTGGCGAGGTGACGCAGCAGGTGGAGGGTCTCGTCGTCGGCCCGGTGCACGTCCTCCAGCACCACCAGCAGCGGCGCGGTCAGCTCGGCCAGGTAGTCGCCCACCGCGCGGGCCAGCCAGAACTGCCCGACCGGCTCGGCGTCGTCGGCCAGCAACGGCGCCAGCTTGGGCACGAGCGCGGGCGCCGGCGGCCGCCCCGGCACGAGGCTCCGCAGCACCTCCGACCAGGCCCAGGCGGGCGGCACACCGCCGACCGTCTCGGGGCACCGGCCCGCCGCCGTCGCCCAGCCACGGGCCTGGAGCGCCTTGGCCAGGGCGACGGCCACGGTCGACTTCCCCGACCCGGCGTCTCCCCCGAGCCAGGCCACCCGGAACCCGGTCATGGCCTGCTCGGCGGCCCGGGTGAGCCGGTCGAGCTCGGCCCGGCGTCCGACGATCTCCCTCTCGGCCTCCCGCGCCGGAGTGACCCTGATCGGCTCGGGCGGCGGCGTGAACTGCAGGGTCTCGGTCTGGTGGAGGATGTCGGACTCAAGTGTGCGCAGCGCGGGCCCCGGATCGACGCCGAGTTCCTCGGCGAGGGTCTCGCGCGTACGCCGGATCACCGCCAGCGCCTCGGGCTGCCGTCCGGCCCGGTAGTAGGCCAGGGCGAGCAGCCGAACGGCGTTCTCCCTGAGCGGGTGGGCCGTGACGTGCCGGTCGAGCTCGGCGACGATCTCGGCGTGCCGCCCCAGCGCGATGGCCGCCTCGACCCGATATTCGACGGCGACCAGCCGGAGCTCGTCGAGCTGCGCGGCCTCGGCCACGGCCCACTCCTCGTCGGCGAACTCGGCGAAGGCCGGGCCGGTCCAGAGGGCGAGGGCGTCGTCGAGCAGCCGGATGCGCTCGTTCGGGTCGGGCCTGGCGACCGCCTCGTCGACCAGCTTCGGAAAGTGCCAGGCGTCGACCGCCTCGGGCTTGAGCCGGAGCCGGTAGCCGGGGGGCGCGGAGACGATGACCGTGGCCGGGGTCCGGGGTGCCCGGCCCGGTTCGAGAATCCTCCGCAGGTTCGAGATGTAGACCTGCAACGCGCCGAGGGCCTTCGGCGGCGGCTGCTCCCGCCACAGGTCCTCGATGAACCGATCGGCCGACACGATGTGCCCGCCCTCGGCGACCAGCCGGGCCACCACCGCCCGCTGAAGGAACGTTCCCAGCTCAACCGGGGCGTCTCCGACGGAAGCCGCCAGCTGCCCCAAAACCCGCAATCGCACCATGATGGGGTCATTGTTCCGGGATCCACTCGACGGAGACACCCCCGCTTTCCCGGCCTTTTTGGAAGACCTCCTCGGCCCTGCGGCCCCGGGCCCAGCGCCGGGCGTAGGGCGCGGCCTCGACGACCACGCCGTCCCGGACGACCAGCCCGAACGTCGCCTTCTCCGTCGACCACCAGATGAGCCCGTCGCGCATGCCTTGGACCCTAGGAAGAGCCACTGACAGAATCGACGGCATGGCGATCTTCCGAAAGGCCCATGCCTCGTAGGAGCCCTGCGCGGTGCGCCCTCTTCGACGAGCCCATGGCCTATCTGCCCGGCCTGTCCCGCCGCGGCCGTCTCGCCCTCGCCCGCTTGGAGGAGGACGGCTTTGGCCAGGGGCGGTCTCCGACGCCTACCAGGGGTGGCAGAGCCTCGTCCACGACCCTTACCGGCGTCTGTTCGAGCCGTCCTACGGCTGCGGCTACATCATCTGCTGTCGGGACATGTCGCAGGTGAACGGCATACTCTGCGCGGCTCTGGCCGTGCTGCCGCCGCGCGACTCCAGGAGGCTGCAAGGGCGGCTCAAGGCGTTCGCGGAGTCGTGGTGAGGTCTGTCGCGTCGAGGCTGGTCGGCGGCAGGGCCGACCGTGACGAAACCGCCGTGACGAGGCCAGTCGAGGCCAGTCGAAGCGAGGCCAGTCGTGGCGCTATGGAAGGGAGAAGCCCAGGCCGTTGGCGCCGGTCGTGCCCAGTTTGAGCCGCTGGAGGTTGGTGTAGCCGCCGTTCGGAAGCACGTGGACCTGGCCGACCCCATAAACGCCCGGAACCCCGACGACGAGGTCGGGCCTCTTGTCGCCGGTCACGTTCGAGATGGCCAGGGCAGCGCCGAACCGGGTCTCGTAGCTCTCCTTCTTGAGGGTTCGGACCGGCTTGGCCGTCACTCCCCCGGCGGTCCCCTTGTAGATCTCGACCCAGTCGTGGTTTTCTGCCGCGACGTGAACGGCCAGATCGGCGCGGCCGTCTCCGACCAGGTCGCCGATGGCGGGGTTGCCCGGGAAATCGGAGAAGGACAAGATCTGGGGCGTTTCCACCGTCACGCCCCGGCTCCGGTGGACGATCACCTGGCCGCCGGTCGCCAGCACGACGTCGCCCTTGCCGTCGCCGCTCAGGTCGCCCACGGCCATGTCGAAGACGTCAGGTCGGGCCGGAAGAAACGCCAAGGCCCGCGACATCGACAGGCCGCCCGCCGCCCCGGGGACGATGGAGACCCGCTGCGGGCCGGCGGGGTCCGGATGGGCCGGCCGGAAGTCGGTGGCCAGGAGGTCGGGCCGTTTGTCACCCGTGAAGTCACCGACCGCGAGGACGGCCCCGAATTCCGCCGCACCGTTCTTCAGCGTGCCCGACTTCGTCAATCCCTTGCTGCCGCCTTCGAAGACGACGATTTCCTTGTTTCCCCGGACGGCCACGTCACCGTATCCGTCGCCGTCGAAGTCGGCGGCCTTCATCGGGGCATTGGTGATCGGCCAGGCGAACGACTTGGAGTATTTGAGCCCGGTGGACGATCCCCGAAAGATCACCAATTTCTTCCGGCCCGACGCGATGACGTCCGAATAGCCGTCACGATCGAAATCAGCGGTCGCGAGGACCCGCCCGAGGTTCTCCTTCGCGACCGGCTTGGACGCCGAGGCGATCCGAGTCTTGGCCGACACCTTGCCGCCGCCGAACCAGACGACGACGCCCCCGGCGTCGGACCTGCCACCGGCCTTGAGCAGGTGCGCGCCCGCGATGACGTCGGCCCGGCCGTCGCCGTTGACGTCACCGGGCAGTGCGGGGCGCTTCCTTGGAGCAGCGTCGGCGGGGGCTGAGACCAGCACCATCCCGGCCGCGACGGCGACACTGGCAGCCAGACCTCTTCTCCAGAACGTCATATATGCAAGGACGCCCGATTCAGCAGAATGGTTGGCGACAACGCCAAGATCCCAGATTGTCGACCGGACAAATGCGCACACCTGGCAGGGCCTGATGGCTGGCAAGCCGCCCAATGCCCCCACCCGATGGCGGCTGATTCCTCGAAGACCACCAGATGCGCAGACCCTGCCAACCGGCCATTTCTGGCAGACCGCTGAATGCGCACATCCGACGGACTGCCGAACTTCGCCGGGCCGCTGAATGCGCACCACCGATCTCTGCCGGGCTGCCGAATGCGCACACTCGCCACGGACCCGAGCAAGTCACACCGGAAAGCCCGGTTCACGCCCCCACGTAAGCCGCCAGGTGTTCCCCTGTGAGCGTCGACCGCTTCGCCACCAGTTCCGCCGGCGTCCCCTCGAACACGATGCGGCCGCCGTCGTGGCCAGCGCCCGGACCGAGGTCGATGATCCAGTCGGCGTGGGCCATGACCGCCTGGTGGTGTTCGACCACGATGACCGACTTACCCGAGTCGACCAGCCGGTCGAGGAGGCCCAGCAGTTGTTCCACGTCGGCCAGGTGAAGCCCGGCCGTGGGCTCGTCGAGGACGTAGGTGCCGCCCTTCTCGGCCATGTGGGTCGCCAGCTTGAGGCGCTGGCGCTCGCCGCCCGACAGGCTGGTGAGGGTCTGGCCGATGCCCAGGTAACCCAGGCCCACGTCGACCAGGCGCTGGAGGATGGCGTGGGCGGCCGGGATCTTGCCCTCGCCCTCGCGGAAGAACGCCTCGGCCTCGGTGACCGACATCGCGAGGACCTCGCTGATGTCCTTGCCGCCGAACTTGTAGTCGAGCACCGACGCGTCGAACCGCCTGCCCTCGCACTCGTCGCACGTCGTCGCCACGCCGGCCATCATGCCGAGGTCGGTGTAGATGACCCCGGCGCCGTTGCACGCGGGGCAGGCGCCCTCGGAGTTGGCGGAGAACAGGGCGGGCTTGACGCCGTTGGCCTTGGCGAAGACCTTGCGGATGGGTTCGAGCAGGCCCGTGTAGGTGGCCGGGTTGCTGCGCCGCGAGCCCTTGATCGCGCTCTGGTCGATGGAGACCACGCCCGCGCCGCGGGGGATCGAGCCGTGCACGAGCGAGCTCTTGCCCGAACCGGCCACGCCGGTCACCACGACGAGCACGCCGAGCGGGATGTCGACGTCGACCTTCTTCAGATTGTGGGCGTCGGCTCCCCGGATCTCCAGGCGGCCGGTCGGCTTGCGTACCGAATCCTTGAGGGAGGCGCGGTCGTCGAAGTGGCGGCCGGTGATCGTGCCGCTGGAGCGCAGGCCCTCGACGGTGCCCTCGAAGCAGACGGTGCCGCCCGCCGAGCCGGCGCCGGGGCCGAGGTCGACGACATGGTCGGCGATGGCGATCGTCTCCGGCTTGTGCTCGACGACCAGGACGGTGTTGCCCTTGTCGCGCAGGCGGAGCAGCAGGTCGTTCATGCGCTGGATGTCGTGGGGGTGGAGGCCGGTGGTCGGCTCGTCGAAGACGTAGGTGGTGTCGGTCAGCGCGGAACCCAGGTGGCGGACCATCTTGACCCGCTGGGCCTCGCCGCCCGAGAGGGTGCCCGAGGGGCGGTCGAGGGACAGGTAGCCGAGGCCGATCTCGGTGAACGAGTCGAGGGTGTGGGACAACTTGTCGAGCAGCGGCGCGACCGACGGCTCGTCGAGGTTCTTCACCCAGGCGGCCAGGTCGCGGATCTCCATCGCGCACGCGTCGGCGATGTTGATGCCCTTGATCTTGGACGACCTCGCCTGCTCGGCGAGCCGGGTGCCGCCGCACTCGGGACAGGAGGTGAAGGTCACCGCCCGCTCCACGAAGGCGCGGATGTGCGGCTGCATCGCCTCCTTGTCCTTCGACAACATCGACTTCTGGATCTTGGGGATCAGGCCCTCGTAGGTGAGGTTGATGCCCTCGACCTTGACCTTGGTCGGCTCCTTGTAGAGGAAGTCGTGGAGTTCCTTCTCCGTGTACTTGCCGATCGGCTTGTCGGGGTCGAGGAAGCCCGACTCGGCGAAGATCTTGACCGTCCAGATGTTGTCGACCTTGTAACCGGGCACGGTGATCGCGCCCTCGGAGATCGACTTGGTCTCGTCGTAGATCTCCGTGAGGTCGATGTCGGAGACCGACCCCCGGCCCTCGCAGCGCGGGCACATGCCGCCGACCATGTTGAACGTGCGCTTCTCGGTCTTGCCCGAGCCGCGCGCGACCGTGATCGACCCGGCCGAGGTGACCGAGGGGACGTTGAAGGAGAACGCGTTGGGCGACCCGACGTGGGGCTGCCCGAGGCGGCTGAACAGGATGCGCAACATCGCGTTGGCGTCGGTGGCCGTGCCCACGGTCGAGCGCGGGTCGGCCCCCATCCGCTGCTGGTCGACGATGATCGCGGTGGTGAGCCCTTCGAGGACGTCGACATCCGGCCGTGCCAGGGAGGGCATGAACCCCTGGACGAAGGCGCTGTAGGTCTCGTTGATCAGCCGCTGGGACTCCGCGGCGACCGTACCGAAGACCAATGAGCTCTTTCCCGAGCCCGAGACGCCGGTGAACACCGTGAGCCGGCGCTTCGGCAGCTCCACGCTGACGTCTTTGAGGTTGTTCACCCGCGCGCCGTGGACCCGGATCAGGTCGTGGCTGTCGGCGGCGTGCTGGCTCATGTTGTCTCCCTGGCTCTCGACCGCTTCGAGGGTACGTGCCGCGACCGACGTTTTCTCACCGGTCCTGGATCAGGCCGAGCACGTTGCCGTCGGGGTCGACGACGGTGGCGACGAGCCGGCCGCCGCCGACGTCCTTGGGAGAGGACTTGACGGTGGCACCGGCGGCCGTGACCTCGGCGATCTTGGCCTCGATGTCCGCAACGTGCCAGTGGGCGAGCGGCGAGGTCATGTCGCTGTTGGGGACGAGGCCGATCTGCTGGCCCTCGCTCTCGTAACCGACGTAGTAGGGCGAGTCGGTCGTCGGCTCGGCGCCGAGGAGGGCGGTGTAGACGGCCTTGGCGGCGGCGAGGTCGGTGACGGGGTGGAGAACGGTCTTGATGCCCTGGGTGGTCATGGTCGGTTCCTTGAAGCAGGGGATGTTTACGCAGCTCACGCTATCGACGGCCGCGATGATCCCGCTTCTCCGATCCTGACCGGTTCGGGACTGCCCGCACGCGACCCGGTGTTCCCCTCAAAGGGGGTAAGACCATGACCGTTCAGCAGGATCGTGTGTTCGACGTCGTGTACGAGGCCCACCGGCTGACCGTCGACACCGGCGTCCCGTTCGAGGAGTTCCGGCGGCGCTACGAGGAGGCCGTCCCGGCCCTCGACCGCGTGGTGTTCGACCGGCTGATCCAGGAGTCGGCCGACTGGGCGACCGTCCTGGGGGCCGCCGACCGCAACGCCCCGCACGGCTTCGTCATCTTCTGGTCGCTGGACAACTCCGAGATCATGGGCCTCTCGGGCGACACGTGGCGGAGCGTGCAGTATCTGATGGGCAACCACACCATCGCCCAGCGCATGTTCCATCACGACCCGGCCGTGATGGAGTACGCGCCGCTCCGCACGACCATCTACGAGGATCAGGCGGGCGCCGCCCGCTTCGCCATCGACCAGCCCAGCCGGCAGTTCGCCGCCTTCGGCAACCCCGCCATCACCGAGGTCGGGATCGAACTGGACCGCAAGGTCGCCGCGCTCCTCGACTTCCTGGGGGCGCCCGTACCGGCTCAGCTGGTCGAGAGCGAGTGAGGCCTACCAGCTGCGGCCGGTGATCCGCTCGTACGCCTCGATGTAGCGCGCCCGGGTCACGTCGACGACGTCCTGCGGCACCTCCGGCGCCGGGGCCTTCTTGTCCCAGCCCGTGCCGGCGGCCCAGTCGCGGACGAACTGCTTGTCGAACGCGAACTGCGGGCGGCCCGGCTGCCATTCGTCCAGCGGCCAGAAACGCGAGGAGTCGGAGGTCAGCACCTCGTCGCCGAGGGTGAGCACGCCGTCGGCGTCCCAGCCGAACTCGAGCTTCGTGTCGGCGATGACCACGCCACGCTCGCGGGCGATCTCGGCGCCCCTCTTGTAGACGTCCAGAGTGATCCTCTTGAGGCTCTCGGCGACGTCCGCGCCCTCCTGGTTCATGACGTCGGCGAAGGTGATGAACTCGTCGTGCTCCCCGAGCGGGGCCTTCGTCGTGGGCGTGAAGATCGGCTCGGGCAGGCGGGAGCCTTCGAGCAGGCCTTCGGGGAGGGCGATGCCGGAGACGGCCTGGTCGCGCTCGTACTCCTTGAGGCCCAGACCGGCCAGATAACCCCGCGCGATGCACTCGACCTGGACCATCTTCAGCGCCTTGCACCGCACGGCCCGGCCTTCGAACTCGGCCGGGACGTCGGTGGCGGAGATGACGTGGTTGGGCACGATGTCCGTGAGCTGCTCGAACCACCACAACGACAACTGCGTCAGGACCTTGCCCTTGTCGGGGATCGGCGTCGGCAGGATGACGTCATAGACGGAGACCCGGTCAGACGCGACCAGGATGATGTCGCCGTCGTCCTCGTAGACGTCCCGGACCTTCCCGGAGTGGATGAGCTTCACGGGGTTCCTCGCCTCTCAAGCCTGCGGTCATCAAGCGATGCACAAGTACATCAGGTGACACATGGCCGGGGCTCGGCGGGCCGAGCGTAGAAGCCCGGCGGCGACGGCACCCACCACGCGGACCCGAAACATCGATTTGCCAAAGGTTGAGTAGATATAAAAGAAAAGGAAAAGAAGTGGCTGGTATATTTGATTCTGCGAATTTCTTTTCCGGAGACCGTCGAGGCGGCCGACGCGCGCCCAAAGGACGGAGATCGCGCTGGTGACGAGTTTCAAATACGACGGAGACGATCACCCGACCGCCACGCCGGCTCCCGTGACCGGCAGATGGCTGCTCGCGGTGAGCGAGCCGGGAATCGGCCGGCTGGCCCTGCAGGCCCGCGAACGGCTGAACCTCCTGTGCGCCGCCGGTTCCCGCATCGGCAGTTCACTGGACGTGACCCGGACCGCCCAGGAACTGGCCGAGGTCGCCGTCCCACGATTCGCCGACTACGTCGGCGTCGACCTGTGCGACAGCGTGTTGCGAGGTCAGGAGCCCTCGTCCTTCGACGAGGGACTGCGCCGGGTCGCCCTCTTGGGCGTCCGGGAGGATTCGGGTCTCCATCCGGTCGGTGCGCTGATCCAGCTGCTTCCCATCACGCCGCAGGCGCGTAGCGCGGCCAGCGGGCAGCCCGTACTGGAACCGGTGTTGTCCAGCGACATCGGCTGGATCGCACAGGACCCCGAACGCTGCCGGAAGGTCTGCGAGCACGGCATCCACTGCCTCGTCGCGGTGCCGATGCGGGCCCGCGGCAGCACCCTCGGGGTGGTGAGCTTCTACCGCTCCAAGACCAGGAACGCCTTCGAGGAGGACGACCTCGACCTGGCCGAGGAACTGGTCAACCGCGCGGCGGTGTGCGTCGACAACGCCCGCCGCTACACCCATGAACGCATGATCACCGCGAAGCTGGAGGACGCCACCACGTCACTGCGGCACTCCCTCGACCACCAGCGGCGCTTCACCGCCGACGCCTCCCACGAACTGCGCACCCCGCTGGCCGGACTGCGGGTGCAGCTGGAGGAGGCCCAACTCCACCCCGGCGAGACCGACCTCGCCGACCTGCTCCGCCACGCGCTGACCGATGTGGACCGGCTACAGGCCATCCTCACCGACCTGCTGTCGCTGGCCCGCAGCGAGTCCACGCCGCCCACCGCCCTGGAGCCCGTGGACCTGGCCGAACTCGTCGAAGCCGAAACGGCGCACCGGATCGGCGATCCTCACCCGGCACGGCTCGACCTGGCCCCCGGGGTGCTGGCCGAGGCCGTCCCCATCCAGATATGCCGGGTGCTGAACAACCTGCTGAACAACGCGCAGCGGCACGCCGCCCACGACGTCACGGTAGGAGTACGCCGCACCGGCGACATCGCGGAGCTCAGCGTCACCGACGACGGCCCGGGGGTCCGCCCGGCCGAACGCGAGCACATCTTCCAGCCCTTCACCCGGTTGGACAGCGCCCGCAGCCGCGACCTCGGCGGCACCGGCCTCGGCCTGGCCATCGCCCGCGACATCGCCCGGGCCCATCACGGCACCCTCCACGTCGAGGACGCGACCCCGAACGGGGCCCGCTTCGTCCTTCGCCTCCCGGCCGCGACCGGTCATTCTTTGCCCGCCGCGTAAGAACGTTTACTCGGCAGATGCATCCGATCGGGTTATCCCCTTTTACCGTGGAATGTTGCCGCATGGCTCACTAACGAGATCATGGAGTTGATTTTGAGCGCACTTTCCGCGGAGCAGGCGGTACGCGAACCGATCCTGAATTCGTGGCGGCGTTGTCAGGACGCCGGGCTGAACCCTGGCGCCTTCAAAGCTCGCCTGCTCGACGACATGGATTTCGACAGCATCCTGGTACGCGCGGCCCAGCCCATCCTCGACCGGCTGCAGACCGACATCGCCGGAACCCCGTCCGGCGTGTTCCTGAGCGACGCGTCCGGAGTGCTGGCCCGGCGCGTGCTGGGCAACACCTCGATACGGTCGGCGGCCGACGCCCTCGGCGTCATCCCCGGTTTCAGCTACGCCGAGTCGGACATCGGCACCAACGCCGTGGGCACCGCGCTACTGGAGCGGCGGACCTACCAGGTGACGGGCAGCGAGCACCTGTGGGCAGAACTGCAGAAGTTCGCCGCCGTGGGCAGCCCCGTGCTCAACCCTCTCACCGGGTGCGTAGAAGGAGTCGTGTGCCTCGCCTCTCTGAGTGAACAGATGGACGCGCAGGTGAGGGCCATGATCCGGCGGTCGGCTCACGAAGTCGAGCAGAGCCTGCTCGACTTGAGCACCAGCCGCGAGCAGGCCTTGTTCCGAAGGTTCCTCAACTCGGGAGCCGCGACCGTCGTTCCGGCCACCATGCCCCCTGACCTGTGCCAACGTGATCGGCTCGCTTTGGAGGACGCCGCCGTGAGGCTGGTGGCGCAGGGCCGGGAAGCGGTGGAGGAGATTGCCCTCGCCGACGGCCGCACGGCCACGGTCGTGGCACAGGTGATCGCCGGGCCCGCCGACCTGACCGGCGTCGCCGTGCAGGCGTGGTTCTCATAAGACACGAAAACGGCCCCTGACCTGATGGTCAGGGGCCGTTTTCCTGCTGGTGGCAGGTCCAGGGTTCGAACCTGGGTAGGCTTAGCCGACGGATTTACAGTCCGCTCCCTTTGGCCACTCGGGCAACCTGCCGTGTCATCCGCCTCTCGGCGGCGACAGGTAAGAGAATAGCGGACTCGCGCCGTACACGTGACATCGGTTTGTCCCAGACGTCCATCACCCAGGATGGTCGGCGTGATCCGACACCCCGCCCCCGCCGAACTGCCCGGCCTGGCCGCCATCGAGCTGGCCGCCGACGCGCGGTTCGCCCCGCTGGGCATCGTCTTCCCGCCCGGCACCACCATGATCGAAGAAGTCTCCGACCCCGGGCGTGTCTACGTGACCGGCCGGCCCCCGGTGGGCTTCGCCCTCGTGGGCGAGGTCGACGGCAACGTGCATCTCGACCAGTTGGCGGTGCATCCCGTACACGAGGGAAAAGGCCTGGGGACGGCGCTCCTGGAGGCCGTCTGCGCCCTGGGCGACGTCACCCTGACGACGTTCCGGGACGTGCCGTGGAACGCCCCCTGGTACGCCAGGCGCGGCTTCCACGTCCTCGACTCCGCCGAGTGGGGGCCCGAACTCGAAGCGCTCGTAGCACATGAACGCGAGCTGGGGATCGAGGTGGCGCCGCGAGTGGTCATGAGGCGGCTAAGGTCGGTAGGAACGTAGAGAGGACACGGACACCGATGGCCGATAGCAGTTTCGACGTTGTCTCTGAGATCGACCGCCAGGAGGTCGACAACGCGCTGAACCAGACGGTCAAAGAGGTCGGGCACCGCTTCGACTTCAAGGGCACGGGCGCGGACATCTCCTGGTCTGGCCAGAAGGACATCGAGATCAAGGCGAACAGCGAGGAGCGGGCCAACGCCGTCCTCGACGTGTTCCGCGAGAAGCTGATCAAGCGCGGGCTGTCCCTGAAGGTCCTCGACGCGGGTGAGCCGAAGCTTTCCGGCAAGGAATATCGGCTGATGGTCGCCCTCAAGGAGGGCATCGACCAGGAGAACGCCAAGAAGATCTCCAAGATGATCCGCGACGAGGGGCCCAAGGGCGTGAAGGCCCAGATCCAGGGCGAGGAGCTGCGGGTGAGCTCCAAGAAGAAGGACGACCTGCAGGAGGTCATCACCCTGCTGAAGGGCAAAGACTTGGACATCGCGCTGCAGTTCAAGAACTACCGCTGACACCTGCGCCTTCGCGTCCCGCCGAAGGTCAGAGGGCACATTCAGGGCACACGGCCGCCGCTCCCGAAGCGGCCATGTGCCCTGAGTGCTTTTCCCGGGTCAGCCACTCACGTCTGGCCGCGTCCGCCAGCACCGCCCCCATTCCCGCCGTCGCCAGCAGGTGGACGCCGTACCAGACCCAGCTCACGTGGAGCAGAACGGCGGTGACGGTCGCCAGCACGCCGAGGCAGAACGCCGCAGCCCCGTGCAGATACCGCCCCAGCGCAGTCCAGAGGATCAGCCCGTAGAAGAAGAGCCCGCCCCGGTCGAGGCCCAACGCCCCGATGTTCAGAACCGGCCCCCCATGGTCGGTCGTCTGGGAAACACCCTGCAACGGCGCATACGACCCGTTGACCACCACTTCCCCGCCGAACGGCATGACATACGACTCGCCGGCAACCGCCGCCAGGAGAGTAAGCAGAATCAGAAGGCCGCCCACGGCCTGTCGTAATCGCGTCATCGTCAGAAAAGGCCCGCGGCCACCAGCAGGCCGAGAACCCCGCCCACATACCCGATCGAAATGGGTCTTCTCCTTGGCCTCTCGCCATGACGACACGACCATGATCGTGGCCATGGCGAGAGTAGCTGCGATGTGGCCCGCGAACCAGAGCGGAACAGGGCCGTTGCCCTCCCCCAGCTGCATGCCCGAGAACGACGCGACCAGCGCCAGCCCAAAAGCCGGAAGGGCGTAGCTGAAACGCCCGATCACCGCCCAGATCACCAGCCCGACCAGCAGCACCGTCCCGTACTGGTCGTGGACCTGACGCACCAGCAGGCCGCCGGGCACCTCGAAGTTCGCCGTAAGAACCGACTCGTAGGCCGCGGACATCTCGACGCCCTGCAAAGGCCCGTACGTACCGGAATAGGACACCACATCATCGGTGATCGCATAGTGGCTGCCGAGATAGGCCCCGCCCGCCACGATCACCAGTGTGATGCCGATCAGAACATCGCCCAATAACTGGCGCGCACGCTCCATTCGCCAGATTCCACCACAACCTGCCCCTCCCCATGCCGGTTACCGATTCGCTGCCAACTTCCGCGCCGGTTCCGGCATCTACTCCGGTGACGAAAGGAACGCACATGCAGAAGCGTGCATACGCGGCCGCCGTGTTGACGGCGCTCGCGGTCGTGTCGCCGGCGGTGGTCGCGGAGGCGTCGACGGGAGCCGCCTCCTCGCCCGCGCGGTACGTCTGGCTGAAGGCGTGTCCCAAGGCCGGCTACACGGTGCCCTGCGGGCAGTGGATGGTCTACCGCCGGGACGGCAGCACCACGCCGCTGCCGGACGCGCAGGTGCACCAGGTCACGGCGTCGGGGGGCGTCGACCGGGAGAGTTCGCTGCAGCCGGCGGTGAGCGGCGACGGCAGGCGGATCGCCTATTTCACGGCCACGACGAAGAAGCTGGTGGTGCGTGATCTCGTCACCGGCAAGGTCCATCCGCTGCGGGGGGCGGCGGCGAAGCCGCCGAAGGGGCTGCTGATCAACGACGTCGACACGTTGTTGTCGTACGACGGGAAGCAGATCGCGATCGACTACGTCCAGGGGACGCTGCCGACGAAGGTGGTCGACGTGGCGTCGGGGAGCTACTACACGCTGCCCGCCGACGCGGCCCTTCAGGGGTTCAGCGGTGACGGGTCGAAGGTGATGGTGACCGGGACCTCCGACCAGAACACCACGATCTTCTCCTCCTACGACGCCGACGGCGAGGTGAACAGCCAGGAGGTGCCGCAGGTCGTCGACGACAACTATCCGCTGGCCCTGGCCGACGACGGGCGGTCGATCGCGGTGTTCATCGAGGGCCGGCAGGCCGCGTTGCGGGTCTACGACCTGTCGTCCGACTCGGTCGGGCCGCCGGTGAAGCTGACGATGCCGAAGGGGGAGCGGGCCAACAAGCTGGTCTGGCAGACCTCCGACCGGCTGCTGCTGTGGACGTACCGGAACAGTCCGAGCGGCGACGTCATCGGCGGCGGGTTGCGGACGATCGACGTCGACACCGGCGAGATGAAGAAGGTCGACACCTGGAGCCTGCGGTCCAACCTGTGGATATGGTGGCTGCCGGGCGAATGATCGGAGTTATCGTCCGGTCATGGGCAAACAATATGACGTGATCGACGGCCGGCTGCGAGACTTCGTGACCTCCCAGCCGGTCTACTTCGTCGCCACCGCCCCCGAGTCCGGCGGGCATGTCAACGTGTCTCCCAAGGGCTACCCCGACACCTTCGCCGTCCTCGACGAAACCACCGTCGCCTACCTCGACCTCGACGGCAGCGGCGTCGAGACCATCTCCCACCTGCGCGACAACGGCCGCATCACCATCATGTTCGCCTCGTTCTCCGGGCCGCCGAAGATCGTCCGCCTGTACGGCACCGGCGAGGTCGTCACCCCGGCCGACAGCCGCTTCGAGGCGCTGCTGAAGAACTTCGGGCCCCACCCGGCCGTCCGGTCGGTGATCGTGGTGAGCTGCGACCGCATCGCCGACTCCTGCGGCTACGCGGTGCCGTTCATGGCCTTCGAGCACGACCGCACCCTCCTCGACGACCACCACGAGCTCGACAGCTCGAAGAAGCGCCAGACCCAGCGGTCGAGCGCCCTGAGAGAGAGCATCGACGGGCTGTTCGGGCTGCACCCCGGGGAGACCGACCCGGCGAACCGGCGCAGCTAGCGCAGCCGCTCCAGGTTGGCGACCCGCTCGGCGGTGGTCGGCCGGGTCGCGAACGGTCCCGCGAAGAACATGTGGCTGGCGCTGGCGATCCGGCCGTTGCGCGGCAGCGGCCGGGCCCGGTTGCTGGCGTCGATGCGCCGCAGCGCGGAGGCGAGCGCGAGCGGGTCGCCCGTCATCCGCGCCGAGGCCTCGTCGGCGGCGAACTCGCGGTCGGGCGGCAGCGCGAGCCTGACCAGCCCGGTCGCGATCGGCGCGAGCAGGGCGGCGACGAACCGGGTCAGCGGGGCCGGCTTCTCGTCGTCGGCGCGGCGGACCCCGAAGACCGGGCCGAGGTAGCCCGACGTGGTGAACATGGTCGCCAGCGCCCCGGCCACCGAGGCGAGCAGGGTGTCATGGTTGTGGACGTGGGCCAGTTCGTGCCCGATCACCCCGCGCAGCTCCCGCTCGTCGAGCAGCGTCAGCAACCCCTGCGTGACGATGACGGCGGACTTGCGGGGTGTGCGGCCGGTGGCGTAGGCGTTGGTCTGGGCCAGCGGGGAGACGTAGAGGCGGGGCATGGGGCGGCGGGCCTGCGTGCAGAGGTCCCGCACGATCTCGTAGAGGGCGGCGTGCTCGACCTCGCCGACGGGCCGGGCGCGGAGCGCCGCGAGGGCGAACCGGTCGGAGAAGAAATAGGCCACCCACACGGTGACCGCGGCCAGCGGCACCCCGGCCACCAGGCCGGTGACTCCCCCGAGCAGCCCCGCGACGACGACGATCAGCACGGCGGACACGCCCAGCACCCCCGCCGTACGCGTCCCGTTTCTCCGCATCGTCCACCTCCGCACGCTCCCCCCCTCCAACGCGGGTGGACGTTTGGGCGTTCCCGTCCCGAACGTCAGCCCAGCGTGGCGAGCACGAGCTGGGGGGCGACCGAGAAGCCGACCGCCACCGCCGTGGCCACCCCGACCGCGATCCAGGCCGGCCTGGACGCCGCGGGCCGGGTGGCGTCGGCGGGCGTGAACAGGCGGGCCGTCCAGGCGATGTAGTAGTAGAGGCCGATCACCGTGTTGACGGCCATCACGACCGCGAGCCAGCCGAGCCCGCCCGCGACGACCTCGCGGAACACGACGACCTTGGCGAACAACCCGGCCAGGCCGGGAGGCAGCCCGGCCAGGCAGATCAGCGCGAACGCCAGGGCCAGCCCGGCGACCGGACGGCCGGAGACCAGGCCCCGGTAGCCGTCGAGCGTGTCGTGGGGCACGGCCATGACCACGGCGAACGCGGTCAGGTTCATGGCGGCGTAGAAGACCAGGTAGGCGGTGGCCGCCTGGGCGTCGGTGGTCGCGATCGGGGCCAGGACGTAGCCCGACTGGGCCACCGACGACCAGGCCAGCAGCCTGACGGGGTGGGTCTGCCGGAGCGCCAGCACGTTGCCGACGGTCATGGTCAGCGCGGCCAGCACCGCCACGATCGGCGTCCAGGTGGCCGCCTCACCCGGCAGGGCCTGGGTGAGGACGAGGATGAGCCCGGCGAACCCGGCCGCCTTCGACACGACCGACAGCAGGGCGGCGACCGGGATCGGCGCGCCCTGGTAGACGTCGGCGGCCCAGAAGTGGAACGGCACCGCGGCGATCTTGAACCCGAACCCGGCGACGACCATGACGGCCCCGACCGCCACGACCGGCCCGGCTCCCGGGCGTTCGGGCTGCGCCAGCGCCGCCGCGATCGCGTCGAGATGGACCGCGCCGGTGATGCCGTAGAGGAGGCTGACCCCGAACAACATCACGGCCGTGGAGACCACCGAGACCACGAACAGCTTGAGCGCCGCCTCGGCCCCGCGACCGTCGTAGCGGCGCAGCGCGGTCAGCGCGAAGACCGGCAGCGAGACCAGTTCGAGCGCCACGACCAGCATGATCAGGTCGCGGGACGCGGGCAGGGTGACCGCTCCGGCCAGGGCCGCGAGCAGCAGGAAGTACCACTCCCCGACCGGGATGTCGCCCTCGGCGAGTTGTCCCATCGACAGCAGCACCACGACGGCCCCGGCCCCGAGGGCCAGCCCGGCGAACACGACCGTGGTCGCGTCGACGACGTAGGAGCAGCCGACGGACGGCACGCAGAACGTCTCCCGGACGCCCCGCTGGGCCACCACCACGGCGAACGCCGCCACCAGCGCCGCCAGGGTGACGCAGCCGAGAGCGGTCCGGACGCCGGGCCGGGCGGGCAGGAAGGCGTCGAGCAGCAGGACGAGCCCGGCGGCCAGCGCCAGGATCAGAGGCGCGGCGATCGCCCAGTAGTCGATCGACTGGATCACGGCACCCCCAGAAGCGCCTGCACGGCGGGTGTGGTCAACCCGAGCAGCGCCGACGGCCACACCCCGAACACCAGGATGAGCACGACCAGCGGCACCCAGGCGGCGAGCTCGATCCGGGTGGCGTCGTGGAGGGTCGGCCCAGGCCCGCCCCACGGCCCGTGGGTGAGCCGCGACAACATGACCAGGAAGTAGGCCGCCGTCAGCACCGCCCCGAGCCCGCCGATCACCATGAACGTGAGGAACAGCTCGCGGGGCAACCCGGCGGCCGGTTCGTAGGCGCCCTGAAGGGCGAGCATCTCGCCCCAGAACCCCGCCAGCCCCGGCAGCCCGAGCGACGCGACGGAGGCGAAGGTCAGCAGCGACGCGACGTAGGGCAGCCGCCCGAGCAGGCCCGGCCCGAGCTCGTCGAGGTCGGACGTGCCGTAGCGCTCCTTGAGAGCTCCGACCAGGAAGAACAGCAGCCCGGTGATCAGGCCGTGGGCGATGTTGCCGTAGAGGGCGGCGTTGATGCCGACCGGCGTGAGCGTCGCGAAGCCGAGCAGCACGAACCCCATGTGGCCCACGGACGAATAGGCGATCAGCCGCTTCAGGTCGCGCTGCGCCAGGCAGGCCAGCGCGCCGTAGACGATGCCGACGACGGCCAGCGCCCCCAGCCACGGCGCGACGGCCGCGGCCCCCTCGGGCAGGATCGGGATGGCCACCCGCGCGAACCCGTAGGTGCCCATCTTGAGCAGCACCCCGGCGAGCAGCACCGACCCCACGGTCGGTGCCTCGGTGTGGGCGTCGGGCAACCAGGTGTGCAGCGGCCACATCGGCGTCTTGACGGCCAGCCCGACCCCGATGGCCACGAACGCGAGGATCTGCGCCGTGCGCCCCATCGGATGGTCGGCCGCCAGCCGGACCATGTCGAGGGTGCCGGTCTGCGCCCAGACGTAGAGCAGCCCGACCAGCAGCACCGCCGACCCGAGCAGCGTGTAGAGGATGAACTTGTACGCCGCCCGCCGCCGCCCCTCGCCGCCCCAGACGGCGATGACGAAGTACATGGGGATCAGCACGACCTCGAAGAACACGAAGAACAGCAGCAGGTCGAGCGACAGGAAGGTGCCGATCATGCCGAGTTCGAGCACCAGCAGCGCGAAGACGAGTTCCCTGGCCCGCGGCGGCCGGTGTCCGGCCAGGTAGACCAGGCACAGGAGGGTCAGCAGCGCGGTCAGCACGACGAGCGGCAACGAGATCCCGTCGATCCCGAGGTGGAACCGCACCCCGAGCCAGGGGATCCACGGGAGGTCGACGGTCCCCTGCATCCGCCCGGCGGCCGAGTAGTCGAACAGCGACGCCACCGCGACGGCGACCGCGAAGACCATCCCCGAGACCGCCAGCCCGAACCGCACGGCCAACGTGCCGAGCGGCCCGGGGACGAGGAGCGCGACGGCCCCCAGCAGCGGAAGGAGCAGCAGCGCGACCAGCAGAACACTCATGGCCGCAGGCGACCCGGACACCGTCACGAGGGCGGCCACCGTCCGGCTCATCCCAGCACCACCGCCCCGACCGCGATCAGCAGCACCCCGGCCAGCAGGCCCGTCACGTAGAGCTGGGCGTTGCCGTTCTGGAGGTGGCGGGTGAGCCCCGACAAGCCGACCGTGGCCCGCCCGGTCCCCCGCACCGCGCCGTCGACCACGTGGTCGTCGGCCCGCACCACCCCCCGCGCCAGCGCGAGCACCGGGCGGACGAACACCGCCGCGTACAGCCGGTCGACGTAGAAGGCCTGCTCGCACGGACCGTGGAAGACCCCCAGCAGCCGGGCCGGGTCGCGTTCCGGTGCGCCGCGCCAGATCACGTAGACGAAGGCCGCTCCCAGCAGCGCCACGACCAGCGCGGTCACCGCGGGGGCGAGGTGGAACTCGCCGGTGTCGGTGAAGCCGAGGAGCAGGGCCGGAATCGCCAGGACGCCGATCGGCCACAACATCGACGCCGGGGCCTCCCGGCCGTCGAAGACGTGGGCGGTGCCGGGGGCGGGTTCGGGGAGGGCCTGGACCTTGCCGGTGCCGAAGAAGGTCATCAGCCACGCCCGGGTCGCGTAGGCGCCGGTCACGCCGACGGTCAGCAGTGCCGAACCGTAGAGGAGGAGCTGGATGGGGCTGGACGAACGCTCCAGCCCGTAGAGGATCGCGTCTTTGCTGAAGAAGCCGCTGGCCGGGGGCAGGCCGATCAGGGCGGCGTAGCCGACGGTCATGGTCCAGAACGTCACGGGCATCGGCCGGCGCAGGCCGCCCATGTGGCCGAGCAGATTGGAGCCCACGTGGTGGATGACCGCCCCGGCGCAGAGGAACAGCAGGGCCTTGAAGGCGCCGTGGGTGACCAGGTGGAAGACGGCCGCGTCCCGGGCGCCGCCGGCGAGGGCGGCGGCCATGTAGGCGAGCTGGCTGATCGTCGAGTAGGCCAGCACCCGTTTCAGGTCGGTCTGCGCGAAGGCGGCCAGGGCCGCGCCGAGCATGCCGATCGCGGCGGCGACGCCGAGCACGTCAAGAGTCGGCTGCGGGAACAGCACGTAGAGGCGGGCCACCACGAAGATGCCCGCCGCCACCATCGTCGCGGCGTGGATCAGGGCGCTGATCGGGGTCGGGCCGGCCATCGCGTCGGGCAGCCAGGTGTGCAGCGGGACCTGGGCGCTCTTGCCGGCCACCCCCGCGAGCAGCAGCAGCGTCGCCAGGACCAGCGTCGGCTCGGGGATGTCGGCGGCCATGACGTCGGAGATGCGGAAGGAGCCGGCCGCGAAGCCCAGGACGAAGATGCCGAACAGGAAGCCGACGTCGCCCAGGCGGGTCACCAGGAACGCCTTGATCGCGGCCCGGGAGTTGGCCCGCTCCTCCCACCAGTGGCCCACCAGGAGGTAGGAGCACAGGCCCATGATCTCCCAGCCGACGTAGAGCACCAGGAGGTCGGCCGCGAACACGACCAGGAGCATCGCGCTGGTGAACAGGCTGATGAAGGCGCTGAAGGAGGGATAGCGGGACTCGCCCCGCATGTATCCGACCGAGTAGACCTGCACCGCCAGCGCCACCACGCCGACGAGCATCGCCGTGAGCACCGACAGTTCGGCGGCCTCCAGCCCGACGGTGATCGCGATCCCGCCGGTGTCGATCACGGTCAGCACGTTCGTCGAGGGCGTGTTCTCCCAGGCCAGCCAGCCGATCAGGGCCGTCGACAGGGCCGTCGGCAGCACCCCGAACCAGGCCGCGCGTTTGTTGGCGGCCAGGTTCTCCGCAGGGCCGCGGCCGTGGGGGTAACGGGACAGCAGCAGGCCCAGCACGGCCCCCGCGAACGGCAGCACCACCACGAGGGAGACGATCACGGCTCCCCCAGTTCGCGCAGCCGGTCGAGCTCGATGGCCTTGCGGGTGCGGAAGACGGCCAGCACGATCGCCAGCCCGATCCCGACCTCGGCGGCGGCGATGACGATCACGAACAGGGTCAGCACCTGACCGGAGTGGAGCACGTCGCGGAGCCACACGTCGAAGGCGACCAGGTTCAGGTTGACCGCGTTGAGCATCAGCTCGACCGACATCAGCACGAGGATGGTGTTACGCCGGGCGAGGACGCCGTACACGCCGATGGAGAAGAGCAGCGCGGCCACGACGGCGGGATAGACGACGTGCATCAGCGCCGCCCGCTGATGTCGGTGCGCGACAACACGATCGCGCCGATCAGCGCGGCCAGCAGCAGCACCGAGAGCGCCTCGAACGGCAGCACCCAGTTCCGGAAGATGCTCCCGCCCAGTTCCTCGGCCGACCCGGAGCCCGGCCGCAGGTCCGCGTAGGCGTGCTGGAAACCGCCCACCACGACGGAGACCAGCACCCCGGCGGTGGCGAGGGCGACGACGGCGGCGACCACCCGGTTGCCGGAGTCGAGGTCGTCGCTCCTGCCGATGGGCGCGCGGGTCAGCATGATCCCGAACAGCAGCAGGACCACGACCGCGCCGACGTAGATGAGCACCTGGACCCAGGCGACGAACTCGGCGGTCAGCACGAGATAACACCCGGCGAGGGCGCCGAAGCAGAGCACCAGCCACAACGCGGCGTGCACCAGTTGCCTGGTGGTCACCACCAGCAGCGCCGACCCGACGGCGACCAGCCCGAGCAGCAGGAAGACGATCTCAAGGGTGGACGGCGGCCAGAAGTCGACGGCACTCACGACCCCTCCCCGTTGGGCCGGTCGGGCAGCCGTCCCGGCGGCCGGATCGAGCGCACATCACGCGGTGCCCGGGATCTCGGCGGCCCGGCCGGAGGCTCCTGCGACGCCTCCGGCATGGCAGGTGCGTCCTCTCCACCCGGAGGTGAGGTCTCTTCACCGGGCGTCCGGTCAGGCAACCGGCCCGGCGGGCGGATCGAGCGCACGTCGCGCGCCGGGCGTGGCTCCTCTCCGGCGCCCTGGTCGGGGAGGCGGCCCGGCGGGCGGATCGCGCGGACGTCGCGTGCCGGGCGCGGCTTGGCCTCGGCGGCGTCGTCCGGAGCCGGCTTCGCCGCCCCGGCTCCGCCCGGACCTCTCGCCGGGCGCTTGCTCGCGGTGACCTCCTTCGGAGGTTCGGCGTTGGCCTCGTGGCGAGGGGGCGCCGGGACGCTGGAGACCCATTCGCCCAGGCGGTCCTTCTCATGGAGGAGGTTGCGGATGTCGCCTTCGGCGTATTCGAACTCGGGGGCCCAGAAGAGCGCGTCGAACGGGCACACCTCGATGCAGATCCCGCAGTACATGCACAACGAGAAGTCGATCGCGAAGCGGTCGAGCACGTTGCGTTGCCGGGGACGGCCGCCCTCGGGCGCGGGCAGGGTCTCCTTGTGGGAGTCGATGTAGATGCACCAGTCGGGGCACTCGCGTGCGCAGAGCATGCATGACGTGCAGTTCTCCTCGACCAGCGCGATCACGCCGCGCGATCGGGGCGGCAGGTCAGGCTTGACCTCCGGATACTGCTGCGTCACCGAGCGACTGAGCATGTGTCGCAGCGTTACGGCCAAGCCCTTGGCCAGGCCCGTTCCTGGTATGCGCGCCACGATCCAACATCATCCCCCAGAACAGGCTACTCGTGAATGTGACGACCCGGCCCTATCGGTTTTCTCCAGGTCGAGACAGAAAGTCCGTATCCTTCGCATATGGACCAGGTGCCGCGGTCGGCGGCTCGCGGCTTGCTCTGGGCGGTGGCGCCCCTGGTCACCATTGGTTTCGCGACGCCGTTCACCTTCCTGTGGGCGTCATTCTGGCGGCGGAGCCGGTGGCTGGCGCTCTCGGGGGTCCTGTACGCCCTCTCGATGGCCGCCTGGCTCCTGATCGGCAACGTGACGGGAACCCCTTCCGGGATCTGGGCCGCGGTGATGGTGCTGGGCCTGTTCGTGTCGTGGCTCGGCGGAACGCTCCACGCCTTCGCGGTCAGGAAGAAGGTGTTCGGCCCGGCCTGCCCGTTCGAGCGGGCGCGCCTGCTGCGGAAGGAGGCCCGCGCGCTCGCCACCCGCAACCCGGGCCGGGCGCGGCGGCTGGGGGTCGGCCGGCCCGATCTGGGGCGGCGCTTCGACGACGGCGGGCTGGTCGACATGAACCACGCGCCCGCGATCGTGCTCCGGACCGTTCCCGGGATGACGCCCGACCTGGTCGAACGGGTGCTGGAGGCACGCAGCCGGACGGTCACCTTCACCTCGGCGGAGGACCTGTCGGACCTGCTCGACCTGCCGGTCGCCAGCCGGGACGAGCTCTCCGAATACGGCGTCTATCTCCCGTAATAGCGGCGCTTGGCGTCGGAAGTACGTATTGTTCGCGCTGTGCATCCGTACTGGCAACCGCCGCAGCAACCGCAGAAGCCCGCCTCGAACGTGGCGGTGTCCTGGTTGTGGGCGCTGGTTCCGCTCTTCACCTGCGGGTTCGGCACGCCGTTCGTCGTCGGATACGCCGCCGCGAAGAAGCGCAGCCCCTGGCTGATCGTCGCCACCGGGGTCTACGCCCTGAACTTCGTCGTCTTCGTGATCGCCATCGCCGCCTACGAGAACACCGACCTGTGGCCGATGTGGCTCGAGACGACGACGACGATCGGCCTGTTCGTGAACTGGATCGGCGGGCTCGCGCACACCCTGATCATCCGGACCGGGGTCTTCCAGCCGGGGCACGCCTGGCAGCCCGTCCAGCAGCAGCCCGTCCAGCATCAGCCGCAGTACCAGCCGCCGCGGCCGATGCCCATGCCCCCGCCACCGGCCTACCCGCAGCAGCAGCCCCCGCGAACGACCTATGTCCAGCCGCCGCCCCGGCCGTTCACGCAGCCCACTCACCCCTCGACGATGGGGGTGCAGCCGCGGACCCAGGGGCCGCAGTGGCTGGGCCCCTACCGGGTGATCGGGGATCTCGGCCAGGGCGGGCAGGGCGCCGTCTACCTGGGGGTGGACCAGCGCGGGCAGAAGGTCGCCATCAAAGTGCTGCACGCCCACATCGCCAAGGACAAGGACGCCCAGGCACGCTTCCTCCGCGAGGTCGACGCGGCCCGCCGGGTGGCGCCGTTCTCCACGGCCCGGGTGCTCGACGTGAACATCACCGACGACCTGGCCTACGTCGTGTCCGAGTACGTCGACGGGGTGTCGCTGGAGCAGCTCGTCAAGGAGAAGGGGCCGCGCACCGAAGACGGCCTGACCCGGCTCGCCCTCGCCACGGCCGGCGCGCTGGCCGCCATCCACAAGGCGGGCATCGTGCACCGCGACTTCAAGCCGAGCAACGTGCTGATCGGCTCCGACGGCCCGCGCGTGATCGACTTCGGCATCGCCAAGGCGCTCGACCAGGTCAACGCGACCGCGAGCCAGGTCATGGGCACCCCCGCCTACATGTCGCCCGAGCAGGTCGGCGGCCGGCCGGTCGGGCCGGAGACCGACATCTTCGCGTGGGCGGCCACGATGGTGTTCGCGGCGTCGGGCAAGAACGCGTTCGGGCAGGACACCATCCCGGCGATCCTCAACCGGATCATCAACCACCAGCCCGACCTGAGCGAGCTGCCGGTCTCGTTACGGGCCCTGGCGGCGTCGTGCCTGGACAAGAACCCGGCGAACCGGCCGACCGCCTCGGACATCATGTTGCGGATCGTGCACTAGAGGACCTTCACCACGCCGGTCAGCGCGAGCTGCACCAGCGCCAGCGGCACCAGGCCGACCCAGGCGAGCCGCTGGAGCTGGTCTTCGCGCATCCGGGGGAAACTGACCCGGACCCAGATGACCACGAACGCCAGGGCGAAGATCTTGATGAGGGTCCAGACCGGGCCGGGCAGCAGCGGGCCCTGCCAGCCGCCCAGGTAGAGGACCGTGGTGAGCGCCGACAGGACCACGATCCCGGCGTACTCGGTCAGCATGAACAGGGCGAACCGGATGCCGGTGTATTCGGTCATCGGGCCCATGATGATCTCCGACTCGGCGATCGGCATGTCGAACGGCGGACGGCGGAGCTCGGCCAGCCCGGCGACGAAGAACACCACCGCGCCGATCGCCTGCCAGGCCAGCCACCAGGGCTGCCAGGCCTCGACGATGCCCTGGAGCGACAGGGTCCCGGCCGCCATGGCCACGCTGGAGGCGGCCAGGACCAGCGGCAGCTCGTACGACATGAGCTGCGCCGCCGACCGCATCCCGCCCAGCACCGAGTACTTGTTGCCGGACGACCACCCGGCCATGATCGACCCGAGCACGCCGACGCCCATCACGGCCAGCACGAAGAAGATCCCGGCGTCGAGGTCGACCCCGAGCAGCCCGGGTCCCACCGGGATCACGACGAGCACGACCAGGTAGGGCACCAGCGCGACCGCGGGGGCCAGCTTGAAGACGGCCCGGTCGGCCGCCGCCGGGATGACGTCCTCCTTCTGCATGAACTTGACGCCGTCGGCGATGAGCTGGGCCCAGCCGTGGAAGCCGCCGGCGTACATGGGGCCGAGGCGCGACTGCATGTGGGCCATGACCTTGTGTTCCATCTGGCCGACGATCAACGGCAGCAGCAGGAACGCCCCGACGATCACGACCACCCTGATCGCGACTTCCAGCAGCTCAGGCATCGCGCCCCCAGTCGGTCGGCACGCCGGGCGGCAACATCTTCCGTCTCGACGGCGCGCTCGACTCGCCCGGTTCCTTCGCACCGGGCCAGGTCTTGGCCACCCGGGCGGCCAGCACGAAGTCCTTGCGCAGCGGGTGTCCCTCGAAGCCGTCGGGCAGCAGCAGCGGCTTGAGGTCGGGGTGGCCGTCGAAGACCACGCCGAACATCTCGAAGGTCTCGCGCTCGTGCCAGTCGGCCCCCCGGAACACCCCCACCGCAGACGGCAGCACCGGGTCGGCCCGCGTCACGTGGGTGCGTACCAGCAGGCGAAGGTGTTTCTCCTGGTCGGCGAGGTGGGCGACGACGGCGAAGCCCTCGGGCGGGTCGTCCACGGCGGTGAGCCAGTCGAAGAAGGAGTAGCCCCGGTCGCGGCAGAAGGCGAGCACCTCGATCCAGTCGGCGGGGCCGACGTCGGCGGTGGTCTCGCCGAACGACTCGGAGAGCACCACACGGGAGCCGAACTCGTCGAGGATCATGCCAGCGACTCCCCCGCGATCTTCTCCTGGAGCTTCATGATCCCGTGGAGCAGCGCCTCGGGGCGGGGCGGGCAGCCGGGCACGTAGACGTCGACCGGGATGATCTGGTCGACGCCCTTGGTGACGCAGTAGGAGTCCCAGTAGGGGCCGCCGGTGTTGGAGCAGGCCCCGAACGAGATGACGTACTTCGGGTCGGGCATCTGCTCGTAGAGGCGCAGGACGGCCGGGGCCATCTTGTCGGTGACCGTGCCCGAGACGATCATCAGGTCGGCCTGGCGAGGGCCGTTGGCGAACGGGATGACCCCGAACCGGATGAAGTCGTGGCGGCTCATGGACGTGGCGATGAACTCGATCGCGCAACAGGCCAGGCCGAAGTTGAAGACCCACAGGGAGTAGCGGCGGCCCCAGTTCAGCACGAACTTCATCGGCTTCGGGGCCAGCCTGGCGGCGGGCCCGAACGTCGGAGTGGGAAGGTCAACCATGGATCACGTCCAAGTGAGCACGCGCTTGCGCCACGCGTAGACGATGCCGAGCGCGATGAACGCCAGGAACACGAACATCTCGACGAGGGTGGTCATGCCGAACCCGGGCGCGGCGAACACCGTCGCCCAGGGGAAGAGGAACACCGCGTCGACGGCGAACACCACATAAAGATATGTGAAGACGTAGTACCTGACCTGCGACTGGGCCCAGCCGTCGCCGACGGGGTCGACGCCGCACTCGTAGCTGGTCAGCTTCTGCTCGGTGGGCCGGTCGGGGCGCAGCAGCCGGTTGATCAGCAGGGCCCCGGCGAAGATCGCGGCCCCGATGGCCAGGAGCACGGCCACGACCGCGTACGACCCGAAGTATCCGTCCACCTCTTGATAATCGCGCACCTGAACGCCGAACCAAAGAAGCTCACGGACACTGCCAAGCCACAGCAAACCACGCTCAAGCGCCAATAATCTGACATTTATGCCCGTTTTGCGATTCACCGGAGGAATCGCGACGCTCGCCGCCGCGTGCTGCGCGTGCGGCGTTGCCTTCAACTCCCCCGCTGACGAGGTGCCTCCGCCGTCGGAGCCGACGATGCTGACCTTCGTCGACCCGGCCGCGGTGCCCGGCCTCCAGGTTCAGACCATCTACAAAGAGACGGGCAAGACCAATGTGCACCTGACCTACCCCCAGATCCCGGGCGCGACGCCGCTGAGCGACCGGATCAGGGCCGACCTCGTCGCCGAGGCCAAGGCCTTCAACCAGAAGACCGCCAAGGGCAAGGCCACGCTGCCCAAGTCCGAGATCAACGTCGAGTGGCAGCTCACGGCCGTGTCGCCGAAGGTCAGCGGGGTCCGCCTGCGCACGGGCCTGTTCGAGGGCTCCTCCTGGGTCAACTCGACCCGGACCCTCTGGTACGACGGCGCCCGCGTCGTCACCTCCGATCTGCTGGTCAAGAACCTCGACGCGCTCGCGCGGGTGGTCGGGGCCCGGCTGGCGGGCGACGCCGACGTCGACCACGCGGCGATCAAGCCCGACCGGGCGCTGTTCGACTCCCTCGACTTCAACTCGCGGGGCGACCTGGTGGTGGAGTTCGACGACTACGAGATCGGGCCGGGCGCGCTGGGCCGGGTGGCCACGGCGATCCCCAAGCAGGACGCGGCCCCCCTGCTGTCGGACTTCGGCAGGTCGGCGCAGCGGGCCGTCGAGTCGGCCCGGCCGACCACCCCGCCCGAGTTGCGCGACCCGCCGGAGGCCACCGCTCCGGCGGTGCCGGGGAAGGTCGACTGCCGGGTCGCGCGCTGCGTCGCGCTGACGTTCGACGAGGGGCCGGGGCCGTACACCGACCGGATCCTGACCGCGCTCGGCACCACCCGCGCCACCTTCTTCCTCACCGGCACCAGCGCGGCGGCCCGCCCCGACCTGCTGCGCCGGATGGCCCGCGACGGCCACCTGGTCGGCAACCACGGCTGGTCGCACCGCGACCTGACGACACTCCCGGACAACCGCATCTACGAGCAGCTCTCCCGCACCCAGGACGTCATCGCCCAGTCGACCGGCAGCCCGCCGTCCCTGATGCGGCCCCCCTACGGCGCCACCAACCACGACGTCGCCAAGATCGCCGGCGAGCTGAAGCTCAGCGTGGTCAAGTGGGACGTCGACGGCGGCGACGAGGGCGACGCCACCGCGCAGGAGATCTGCAAACGGGTCACCTCGGGCGTGAAGCCCGGTTCGATCGTGCTCCTGCACGACCTGGGCCCCGCCACCCCCGAAGCCATCCCGCTGATCCTCAAGGCACTCGAAGACCGCGGATACTCTTTTGTCACCGTTCCCGAGTTGTACGGAACACGCCCGATGCAGCCAGGCGTAACCTACGAATCGGCCGCCGACGCCGCCGTCTCGCGCTATGGGCGCCCGCTACCGTGAATCCAGCGGGGACATATAGTTAGGCACCGTGACCCGAATCATCCTCTTCGCTCGCCGGCACGTCGACCTGTGCCGCATCGCGTCGGGACTGTGTCAAGCCCTGCCCGACTGACGCCCCATCCCCCCACACGAGCGACAAAGGTCACAACCCACGCGCATTCGTATGAGCGCGACAAAGGGATCTAGCATTGAATTCACACACGTGCCACGAGCAGACCTCGCCATGGTCTGTCGAGGAGGACTGAGCGCTGTGACCAAGCAGGTGCAGCAACTCGACCGCGTGATCATCCGGTTCGCGGGTGACTCCGGCGACGGCATGCAGCTCACCGGCGATCGATTCACCGCGGAGACGGCGTCGTTCGGCAACGACCTGTCGACGCTGCCCAACTTCCCGGCCGAGATCCGCGCCCCGGCAGGCACCCTCCCCGGAGTGTCGAGCTTCCAGCTCCACTTCGCCGACCACGACATCCTCACCCCGGGCGACGCGCCCAACGTCCTCGTCGCGATGAACCCGGCCGCCCTCAAGGCGAACCTGTCCGACCTCCCGCGCGGCGCCGACATCATCGCCAACGCCGACGAGTTCACCAAGCGGAACCTGCAGAAGGTCGGCTACGACGTCAACCCGCTCGAAGACGACAGCCTGGCCGAGTGGCGGCTCCACTCGGTGCCGCTGACCTCGCTGACGGTCAAGGCGCTCGAAGAGTTCGACATCTCCAAGAAGGACGCCGAGCGGGCGAAGAACATGTTCGCCCTCGGCCTGCTGTCGTGGCTCTACGGCCGCCCGGTCGAGGCGACGATCAAGTTCATCGAGACCAAGTTCGCCAAGAAGCCCGAGATCGCCAAGTCCAACGTGGCCGCCTTCAACGCCGGCTACAACTACGGCGAGACCACCGAGGCGTTCTCGGTCTCCTACGAGATCAAGCCCGCCCCGCTGAGCGCCGGCGTCTACCGCAACATCTCCGGCAACCAGGCGCTGGCCCTCGGGCTGGTCGCGGCGTCGGTCCAGTCGAAGCTGCCGCTGTTCCTGGGCTCCTACCCGATCACCCCGGCCTCCGACATCCTCCACGAGTTGTCGAAGCACAAGCGGTTCGGCATCCGCACCTTCCAGGCCGAAGACGAGATCGCCGGCGTCGGCGCGGCGCTGGGCGCGGCCTTCGGCGGCGCGCTGGGCGTGACCACCACGTCGGGCCCGGGTGTGGCGCTCAAGGCCGAGACGGTGGGCCTCGCGGTCACCACCGAGCTGCCGCTGATCGTGGTCGACGTGCAGCGCGCCGGCCCCTCGACCGGCATGCCGACCAAGACCGAGCAGACCGACCTGCTGATGGCGCTGTTCGGCCGCAACGGCGAGTCGCCGGTGCCGGTGATCGCCCCGGCGACGCCGAGTGACTGTTTCGACGCCGCCGTCGAGGCCGCCCGGATCGCGATCAAATATCGCACCCCGGTGATGCTGCTCTCCGACGGCTACCTGGCCAACGGCTCCGAGCCGTGGAAGGTCCCGTCGCAGGCCGAGCTGCCCGACATCTCGGTGCCCTACACGACCGAGCCCAACGGCGACGACGGCACCACCTTCCTGCCGTTCAAGCGTGACACCGAGACGCTGGCCCGCCCGTGGGCGATCCCCGGCACCCCCGGCCTCGAACACCGCATCGGCGGCATCGAGAAGGCCGACGGCACCGGCAACATCTCCTACGACCCGAACAACCACGACCTGATGGTCCGGCTGCGCCAGGCCAAGATCGACGGCATCGACGTGCCCGACCTGGAGGTCGACGACCCCGACGGCGACGCCCGGGTGCTCGTGCTCGGCTGGGGTTCGACCTACGGCCCGATCGCGGCGGCGGCCCGCCGGGTGCGCCGGGGCGGCCACAAGGTCGCGCAGGCCCACCTGCGTCACCTCAACCCCTTCCCGAAGAACATCGGCGAGGTGCTGAAGTCCTACGACAAGGTGCTCCTGCCCGAGATCAACCTGGGGCAGCTCGCGCTGCTGCTGCGGGCCAAGTACCTGGTCGACATCATCAGCTACAACCGTGTGCGCGGGCTTCCGTTCAAGGCCGAGGAGCTGGCCGGAGTGATCCAGGAAGTGATCGAAAGTGAGTGAATCCCTGAACGGCAAGGGCCTGGCCCTGGTGCCGAAGGCCGAGGGCAAGCAGACCCTGAAGGACTTCAAGTCCGACCAGGAGGTGCGCTGGTGCCCCGGGTGCGGTGACTACGCGATCCTGGCCGCCGTACAGTCGTTCATGCCCGAGCTGGGGATCAAGCGCGAGAACACGGTGTTCGTGTCGGGCATCGGCTGCTCCTCGCGGTTCCCCTACTACATGAACACCTACGGGTTCCACTCGATCCACGGCCGCGCCCCGGCCATCGCGACCGGTCTGGCGGCCTCCCGCCCCGACCTGTCGGTGTGGGTGATCACCGGTGACGGCGACGCCCTGTCGATCGGCGGCAACCACCTGATCCACGCGCTGCGCCGCAACGTCAATCTGAACATCCTGCTGTTCAACAACCGGATCTACGGTCTGACGAAGGGCCAGTACAGCCCCACCTCCGAGGTCGGCAAGATCACCAAGTCGACGCCGATGGGCTCGCTCGACAAACCGTTCAACCCGATCTCGCTGGCCGTCGGCGCCGAGGCCGGGTTCGTCGCCCGGACCATCGACTCCGACCGCAAGCACCTGCACAGCGTGCTGCGCGAGGCCGCCGCCCACCGGGGCACCTCGCTGGTGGAGATCTACCAGAACTGCAACATCTTCAACGACAACGCGTTCGAAGACCTCAAGGACCCCGACAAGCGCGACGTGATCACGCTGCGCCTGGAGCACGGGCAGCCGATCGCCAATGCGACCCAGGCGGTCAGGCTGGCCCCGACCGGTGGCCTCGAGGTCGTGGCGCGTGACTCGATCTCCCCCGAGGAGATCCTCGTCCACGACGTGCACAACCCCGACCCGTCGCTCGCGTTCGCGCTGAGCCGGCTCGACGAGCCGGCCTTCCAACACGTGCCGATCGGCATCTTCCGGTCGGTCGACCGGCCTTCCTACGACCACCTGATGAGCGAGCAGCTCGAGATGGCCGTGGCCCAGCGCGGCCCCGGCGACCTCGACGAGCTCCTCCAGGGTGGCGACACCTGGAAGATCAACTAAGCGTTCTGTAGAAGGCCGTACACGTCTCGAAATCAGGAAGCAGGCCCTCGTCGAGGGCCTGCTTCATCGACGGCGCCTGTACGTCCTTCTCGGACAGGACCGGGTCGGCGACCCGCCAGTCGATGCCCAGCTCAGGGTCGAGCGGGTTGATGCCCCGCTCCCGGGTGGGCGCGTAGGGCTCGGAGCACAGGTAGAAGACCGTCGCGTTGTCGGTCAGTGCGGCGAAGCCGTGGCCGAGGCCCTCGGAGATGTAGAGGCTCTGGAACCTCTCCGAGTCCAGGACGACCTGCTCATGCCGCCCGAACGTGGGTGAGCCCACGCGGAGGTCGACGACAACGTCCAGGATGCGGCCCGACAGGCAGGTCACGTATTTGGCCTGGCTGGGCGGCACGTCGGCGTAGTGGATGCCCCTGATCACGCCGCGGGCGGAGACCGACGTGTTGGCCTGGGACAGGCGCAGGCCGTGGCCGGTGGCCTCGGCGAGCTCGGCGGCCCGGAACGACTCCATGAACGTGCCCCGGTCGTCGTGGAACAACCTCGGGGTGTAGAGGTAGGCGCCCTTGATCGGCAGTTCTTCCATGCGGCAACTCCTTACATGACTGATGCCCCGCCGGGCGACCCGGCGGGGCATCAGTACATTTGTCAGGCGACGGTCACGGGGTGGACGACGACGGAGGTCCGTCCGTCGGCACCCGTCACGGTCAGGGTGATGTTGTAGGTGCCCGGCGTCGCGTAGGTGTGGGAGCCGGTCTGGCCGGTGCTGGGGGCACCGCCGTCGCCGTAGCTCCACGTGTAGCCCGCGATCGCGCTCGACCCGGCCGTCGAGGCCGAGGCGTCGACGTCGCAGGTCAGGCCGGTGCAGGTCGGGGTGAACGCGGCCGTCGGGGCGGCGGCCAGGTTGCTCGCGGCGAGGTCGTCGACCGTCAGGACGATCGGGGCGTTCGTCGCGGTGCCCGACAGGTAGGCGCCGATGCCCACGCCGCCCGCGACCTGCATGTTCGCGGTGGCGTCGGTGGTGGTGGCCTGCCAGCCGGCCGGCTCGGTCCCGGCGGCGTTCCAGACCTTGCCGGAGATCGTCGTCGGGTTCGTGCCGGTGACCAGGACCCGCATGTTGAGCACCAGGCCCGGCGTGTAGGTCAGACCGGGGATGGTCGTCTCGGTGGTGATCAGGGTGTCGCTGCTGGCCCCGGTGGTGCGGATCAGCGAGAGGCCGACGCCCGACGGGAGCAGCCGGGCCCGGACCTTGTACTCGCCGACGCCCGCGACGCGGCGGCCGGTGGCGAACAGGTAGGTGCCGTTGCCGGTGCCCACCTTGTCGGACGCGATCGAGAACGACAGGTCGGCGGTGGTGGTGGACACCCCGTCGAGGTAGGCACGCGGGTTGGCCGTCGTCGCCGGGAGGGCGAGCTTGGCCGCGTTGCCGTCGACGGAGAAGTTGCCGGCGCCGCCGACGAGCGTCCACGGGCCGCCGGTCTGGGCGGTGCCCAGCGAGCCGTTGAGGGTCCGGCCGAACGTGTCGTTCGCGATGATCGACGGCGGGTTGGCGGCCGGGCGGGGCACGACCACGTCGCCGCTGTTGGCGGTGGCGTCGTCGTTGTCGGTGACCGTCAGGGTGACCGGGTAGTCACCGGCGGCCGGGTAGGTGTGGGTCGGGGTGGCGCCGGTGCCGGTCTGGCCGTCGCCGAAGTCCCAGGCGTAGCCGTCGATCGAGCCGTCGGCGTCGGCCGACGCCGAGGCGTCGAACGAGCACTCCAGGTTGGTGCAGGTCGAGGTGAACGACGCGGTCGGCGGCTGGTTGGCCGGGCCGGTGCCGCTGCCCTCCTGGTAGTGCTGGGCGACCTCGGCCGGGGTGAGCACCTTGGTGTAGATCGCGCCCTCGTCGATGAACCCGTTGAAGTTGTCGGAGCTCGGGCGGTTGGGCCAGGAGTTCAGGTTGTCGCCGCCGAAGCGCCAGTACCCCGAGTAGCTCTCGGCGCCGGTCTGCGCGTGGGTGCCCGCGAGCGCGCCGTCGACGTAGAGCTTCATGCCGTCGGCGCCCTGCGTCGCCACGAGGTGGTGCCACTGGTTGTTGTTGTACGTGGCCGTCGTGGTGATCAGGTTGAAGGCGCCGGTGTACGTGCCGAAGACCAGGCGGCCGTCGTTGCGCATGTACACGTGGCGGTCGTAGTTGCCGCTGGTGCCGGTCGCGGTGTTGCCGAAGCCGACGATCTTGCCGCCCTGGTTGGAGGAGCTGCGGAACCAGGCCTCGGCCGAGTAGGTCGTCGGGTTGCTCATCGCGTTGGCCGAGAACGCCCGGCCGCCGCTCTGCACCCGGACCGCCCGGTTGGTCGTGCCGACGATCGCGCCCGTCTGGTTGTAGGTCACGCCGGTGTTGGTGAACGTGCCGTTGATGCCGCTGGTGCTGGCGTCGATCGCGGCCGGGCCGTTGGCCTCGTTGAACCGGAAGTAGGTCACCGGCTCGTCGTCGTAGACGACGCGGCCGTAGTCGTCCGCCGGACGCGGCGGGATCGGGCTGACGCGGCCCGAGGCGACGTAGTGGGCGTCGATCTTCGCCGGCGCCAGGGCCGTCGGGTAGATCGCGACGTCGTCGATCTGGCCGTTCAGGTAGAGGCTGGTCGGGCGGTTCGGCCAGCCGTTGAGGTTGTCCCCGCCGATCCGCCAGTAGCCGGTGTAGGTCTGGGCGCCGGTGACCGAGGCGTCCTGGCCGACGCGGCGGCCGTCGACGTACAGGGCGATGCCGCCGCTGCCCTGGGTGGCCACGATGTGGTGCCACTGGCCGTCGTTGAAGCCGGGGGCGCTGTTCACCGTGCGGACCGCGTTGGGGTAGACGCCGAAGTAGATGCGGCCGGCGTTGTCCATGTAGACGTGGCGGTCGTAGCTGCTCGAATCGCCGGTCGCGGCGCTGCCGTAGCCGACGATCTTGCCGCCCTGGTTCGACGTGGTCTTGACCCAGGCCTCGATCGAGAAGGCCGGGGTGGTGGCGACCGTGCTGTTGGTCTTCACCAGGCCGGTGCCGGTGCCGTTGAAGGCCGCCGCGGCGTCGGCGTCACCGTTGATCGCGCCGGGGGTCGCCTGGGAGGTGCCCGCGTCACGGGTGGCGTCGGTGAAGGCCGCGTAGTCGAAGGCGGTGGTGCCGGAGGCCTCGCCGAGCCGCCAGTAGGCGCTCGCGCCGTCGTCGATGACGGCTTCGGCGTAGTCGCTGAGCGCCCCGGCCGAGGAGATCGTCACCGGGTCGGAGGTGCCGCTGCCGACGGCGTTGCCCTGCGGGTCGACGGCGCGGACGCGGTAGGTGTGGACGGAACCGGGCGCGAGGCCCTCGTCGATGAAGCCGGCCGACGGGAGGGTCCAGAAGTTGGAGTCGACCTCGACCTCGCCGACCGGGGTGGTGCCCCCGTCGCGGAGGATCTGGTACTTCAGCTTCGCATGGTCGCGGTCCCAGGTGGTCTTCCAGCTCAGGCGCGCGGTGCCCGCGTTGAGCGAGACCGCCGTCGGGGTCAGGTCGGCCGTCGGGATCGGCCCGGAGGTCTTCGGCGCGTTCGCCTTGATCGCGAACCGGGTGAGGCCCTGCTGGGCGCTGCCGTTGACGGTGGTGAACTCGCCGCCCATGACCAGGTAGTTGCTGTTGCCCGACAGGGCCCAGCCGCCCTGGTTCATGCCGGTGTAGGAACCGGCGTTGACCTGCGGGAACCAGTGGAGCAGGGTCGGCGTCGGCTGACCGCTGTACTGGCTGTTGTTCGACGGCGGCATCGGGTCGGTGCCGGTCGGGACGGTCGTGGTGGCCAGCGCGCGCTGCCAGCGGGTCGGCGAGACCTCGGGGAAGCCGCGCAGCGACTCGCAGTCGTGGGCGTGGCCGACGCTGTAGAGCACCTGGTTGATCGGGAAGACGCTGTAACTGGCGCCGTAGCAGTTGTCGAGCCAGATCAGGTCGCCCGTGTTGGGCTCGACCGCGAACCGGCCGTCGAACCAGTGCCAGCCCTCTCCGTCGGCGGCGGCGTAGATGTTGGTGCCGTCGGTGGTGAGGTCGTAGGTCATCGAGTAGTCGTTGCCGATCCGGGCCGGGATCGGGTTGCTGCTCCACGGCAGCGAGTCGCCCGTGACCGGGTCGAGGGCGCCGATGCCCACCCGGGTGGCGTTGTTGAGCTGCTGGAACTTGCCGCCCACGATGACCCGGCTCTGGTCGGGCGACATGATCAGGGCGAAGACCTCGTCGTCGGTGTCGGGGGCCCACGGCTGGTTGGCGCCGTTGCTCCGGTTGACCGCGGCCAGGCGGTTGCGGCTCTGGCCGTTGACGTTGAAGAAGTTGCCGCCGATGTAGACGGTCGAGTTGGAGACCGTGATCGCGCGGACCACGTTGCCGACCGAGGGGGCCCACGACTCGAGGTTGCCCGTGGCGACGTCGAAGGCCGCGACCCGGTTGCGGGTCTGGCCGTTGACCTGGGTGAAGTCGCCGCCGATGTAGATCTTCGTCTGGTCGGGCGAGACGGCGATGGTGCGGGCCTGGGCGTTGAGCGTCGGCGCGAAGGAGGTGACGTTACCCGTGGTGATGTTGAAGGCCAGGATGTTCGACCGCACCACCTCGGCCGCGTTTCCGGGGGCGGTGCCCGGCGGGCGGGCGCGGGTGAAGCTGCCGACCGCGTAGACGGTGTTGCCGACCGTGGCCATCTTCCAGACCACGCCGTTGATCTGCCACGTGGGCAGGGCGTCGGCCGTGACGGTCTCGGGGACTCCCGGCGGCGGGTCGATGTCGGCCCTGGCGGGAAGAGGGATCGCCGCGAGCGACGCCCCCAGTAATGACGCGGCCAGGAAGGCGGCCACTCGCGATGATCGAATTACCACGGTTACCTACATCTCAGGAGATCGTTCTCACATCACGGCAAGAGTAATGGAACGGTTTAATCCAACAAGGAGTAACCCGTGGGACATGAAGTAACGATTAAAGTTCATCCGCTGGGGCGCCGGATTTAAGCACCGCCCCGGCTTCCCGGCCGAACAGGTTCGCGACGTCGGAAGGCAGCGGCGCACCATCGGGCAAATCGCCATTTTCCACCTCGCTGCCGTGGTTTTCCTGACCGGTCGTCCGGCGCAGATCGGCGAGCGTGGCCACCGCGGCGTCGGCCCGCGTCCAGTCGGCCCAGTCGGCGAGCGGCCCTGGTCCGCGCCGTTGGTAGACGTTGTGGTCGAGGCTCGCCATGTCGGCGGCGCCCTTCCTGCGGGTCAGGTCGCGAACCGCCACGAGAGGTTCGGCGCCGGCCGAGGAAAGCACGTTGTTTCGCACCTCGACGCCACTCACATTCCAGGTCACTCCGGGCGTGAGTTGCTGCCGCGCCCCGTCGATGACATAGATCTGGCGGCCTTTGTTGTCGGTTACGGTGTTGTTCCAGACCCGTACGTCGCTCGACTCGTTCACATAGACGCCGTGGGTGCCGTTGCCGGTCACGACGTTTCCGGCGATGAGCGCGTCGGCCGAGATCTCGAAATGAATGCCGTGGTGGGCGTTGTTCCTGGCCATGTTGCGGGCGACCACGGCGCCGACGACCGACTCGTCGAGCCAGATGCCCGGGCCCCGGTTGTCCTCCATGAGGTTGCCGACGACCGTCATGCGCCTCGACTCGGTGATCTTCAGGCCGCCGGAGACCGGGGCCATCATGAAACGCTCCACGTTGTTGCCGCGACTGACATTGCCGACGATCGTGGCGTCGTCGGACTTGTGCCCGCCGATGCCCACCTGGCCGTTGCCCTCGAACAGGTTGTTCCTGACGGTGATCCGGGCGCCCTTCAGGGACAGGCCGGTGACCGAGGTCTGGGCGAAGACGCTGTTCTCGATCGTCATGTCGTCGGCGAAGGCCTTGACGGCGGCGATCCTGGCCAGCGAGGTGGCGTAGCGGCGTACCCCCACGCCTCTGAGAGACGACCCGTCGGCGCCCTCGAAGTAGAGGGCCTCGTCGAGGGTGGTGGCGCGGACGTCGCGGCCGGTGGGGTCGTCGCCGATGTACAGACGGCCGGCCTGGTAGTCGACGAAGAAGGCACCGGGGCCGACCTGCTCGGCGGTCTGGACCTGCGCGAGCGGCCGGTCGTCGACGAAGACCTGGTCGGGCCAGTTGGCCATCGGGAACTCCGGGTCGACCATGTGCCAGTCTTCGCCGCCGCCCGCGGTGAAGTCGGTGTTGTCGAACCGCACGTCCCAGCCGTCGCGGACCCAGCGGAAGCCGTCGCGGACCCAGCCGCCGACCGGTTCGCTGCCGTCGAACCAGACGACCTCGCCGGGGTGGTTCTGGATGGTCAGGCGCTTGCGGAAGATCTCGACCTTCTCGTGGTAGACGCCTTCGCGCAGGACGATCGTCGAGCCTTCGGGGGCGGTCTCCACCGCGTGGGCGAGGGTCCGCCACGGTTTCGCGACGTCGCCGGGCGAGCGGTCGTCGCCGCCGGGGGCGACGAAGAAGGCGCCCTCGGGGACGGGGTAGTCGGCCGTGCCCAAGGGGGCCGGCCCGGCCGTCTTCCACGACGGCTGGGCCGGTCCGTTGCCGTCGGGCCGCATCAGCGCGGCCCCGATCAGGACGCCCGCCATCGCGAGGGCGACGGCCCCCGCGGCGGCGAGCACCCGTCTCACAGAACCGTCACCGCCGCGCTGTTCGGGCTGGAGACGCGGTTGTTGTACGGGTCGATCGCGCGCACCCGGTAGGTGTGCGTCGCGCCCGGGGTCCGGCCGGTGTCCTGGCACGTCAGGTTCGGCAGGTTCCAGAACACCGAGAAGGCCTCGGCGGTGCAGGCGACCTGGCCGTCGTTGCGCAGGACCTCGTAGCGAACCTTGCGGTTGTCGAGGTCCCAGGTGGCGCCCCAGCGGATCGTCACCTTGCCGCCGCCGGCCGCGAGGGCGGTCGGCGCGCCGAACCCGGCCTGGAGCGGGCCGCCGACGTCGGGGCTGGTCTCGTGGAAGGTCCAGCGGGTCAGACCCTGCTGGGCGACGTCGTTGACCTCGGTGAAGTCACCGCCGGCCCACAGGTAGGTGCCGTCGTTGGCCATCGCCCACGGACCCTGGACCCAGGGGTAGGTGGTGCCGGGGGCCGAGTTGGGGAACCAGTGGAGGATCGTCTGCTTGGCGCCCTGGGCCGTGCCGGCCGGCTCGGCGAGGTAGCGGCGGTGGGGCTTGGTCTCGGGGAAGGCGTCGCCGCCGTAGTAGGACTGCATGCTGCAGCGGTGGGCGTGGCTGCCGCTGTAGAGCACGCCGCCCATCACCGAGATCGCCTGGGTCGCGCCGAGGCAGTTGTTGATCCAGATGCGCGAGCCGTTGTCGGGGTTGAAGGCCAGGCGGCCGTCGAAGGTGCCCTCGCCGTTGGCGCTGGCGTACATGCGGGTGCCGTCGGAGACGATGTCGGTCACCCACGAGCGGCTGGTGGAGCTGGTGGCCGGGATGTCGTTGCTGTTGAACACGCCCTTGGAGCCGTCGCTGACGTTGACCGCCGACAGGCCGTGCTGCCTGATGCCGTTGATGCGGTCGAAGTCGCCGCCGACGATGAGGCGGTTGCCCGCAGGGGTGAGCGCCATCGCGTTGACGCGCCTGTCGGCCGTCGGCGCCCACGAGGTGAGGGCGGCGGTCGAGGCGTCGAACGCGGCCAGGCGGGTGCGGGTCTCGCCGTTCACGGTGGTGAAGTGGCCGCCGGCGTAGACGGTGGTGTCGGACACGGCGATCGCGCGCACCCGGTTGTTGAACACCGGCTTGAAGTCGGGGTCGAGGGCGCCGGTGGCGGTGTCGAAGGCCGCCATGCGGTCGCGCCGCGAGTCATCGATCTTGTTGAAGTCGCCGGCGACGTAGATCTTCGAGCCGTCGGGCGAGGCCTTGATCTCCCAGACCGTGTCACAGCGGTAGGTGTCGGTGGCGATCTTGTCGCACTCGTTCTGCGCCTGGTCGTCGGTGAACGTCGGCGAGAAGGCCACCGGGTTCCACGGCAGCAGGTCGCCGGTGGCGGTGTCGAACGCGGCCAACCCGACCCGCGGCACCTCGCCCGCGCCCCCCTTGGGGACGCCCGGCGGCCGGACGTTGTCGAAGTTGCCGCCCACGTAGGTCACCCCGTTGACGATCTCGATCGTCAACACCACGCCGTCGGTCTGCCAGGTGGGCAGCGCGTCGGCCGTGACTGTGGCGAGTTCCCCGGAAGCGGGGGCCGTGTCGGCCATCGCCGCGGGGACGGGCGTCACCGCTAACGCGGCGATCAGGCCCGATATCAGGGTCTTGCGCATTTGGTCCCCTTCAGGGCACAGGTGAGACCACACCGGTCTCACGGGTATCGTGACGCTCGTCACGTCTCACAGGTTTACGTGTGATGACACAAGTCCACGCCACGATGAGGAACATCCAGATGGACGCGACGTTCGCCGCGCCCGCCATCTGATCGGCGGTCAAGCCGTCGATCACCAGGAACGTCATCAAACCGAGCAGCAGCGCCGCCTCGACCCGGACCTCCCTGACCCTGGTGTACGCCAGGTTCACGGTCAGCACCACGACGATGAGCAGGCAGAAGATCACCCCGCCGACGAGGCCGCCTTCGACGAGCACGTTGACGAAGATGTTGTGACCCCCGCCGAGCCCCAGGGCGTCGAGGAACAACCCGCGCGCCGACGACATGCCGTTGCCGAACACCGGCCGGTTCAGCACCGCCTGGTAGGCGAAGGTCCACAGGTCGGTACGCGAATTGAGGCTCTCCAACTGCTCGACGGTCTCGCCACGGGTGGCGAACTCCAGGAGCTTGTCGCCGAACAGCAGCGGCAGCAGCACCAGGATCGGCGTGCCGACCATGATCACCTCTACCCGTCCCCGGGTGCCCCGGGCGGTGAGCAGGAACGCCGCCACCCCCGCGAGGATGCCGACCGCCGCCCCCCGCGTGCCGGTGGCGACCAGCGCCGCGGCGGTGACCCCCGCCGAACCGGCGTAGACCGGCCACGGGAAACGTCGCGGCAGCCCGTTCGGCAGCAGGAACGCCAGGCACAGCAGCAGCGCCACGCCCAGGAACATGCCGGCCGTGACCGGATGGACGTAGAGCCAGTTGAACCGGTCCTGCGTGTTGGGGGTGCGTTTGAGCGGCACCGCCACGCCGAACGCCACCGAGACCACGACCAGGCCGACGAACACGTGGGCCAGCCGGTAGAGGTCGTCGCGCCGCGCCCGGGTCGCGATCACGTGGCAGACGATCGCGGTGACCAGGAGCTGGCTCGCCCGCACGGCGGCGAACGGGGGAAACGGGGTCCACAACACCGACAGGGCGCAGTAGGCCGCGAACAACCAGGCAAGGATCAACACGGCCGGAGCCGCCCGCCGGGGGGCCCTGAGGCCGAACCGGCGGTAGAGGTAGAGGGCGCACAGGCCGTAGACGCCGATCTCCAGCAGCACGGTGGTGTCGATGCCGCCGCCGACCGCCGCCGAGACGTCACGCGAGCGAAACTTGTAGTCGCTCGCGAGGATCATGCCGAGAGGCAGCAGCGTGGGCCACCACTGCGTGCGGAGCCGCCGGTGGCGCGCACCTCTCACGCCGGTCCCCCCGAATCGCCGCTCCGCTTGGTGACGTGTGCCAGCATACGAGCGGTTAATAACTTTTCACTATGGAGCGGTTGAGAGGACGAGTCAGATGAAGCTCCCTGAACCCGTGATGAACGCGGGCCGAACCGCCATCCGGGGCTGGGGCATGGCGACGGCGGCGTTCCGGCCCGACCCCGATTTCCTGCTCATCGGGGCCAAACGCGGGGGTTCGACGTCGTTCTACTTCGCGCTGCTTGAGCACCCGAGGGTGATCCCGCTGTTCCCGGCGGCCCGGCTGCTGCCCAAGGCCAACCACACGAAGGGCGTGCACTACTTCGACTCCAACTACGCGCGCGGCATGCGCTGGTACCGCTCACACCTGCCCAGCCGGTTGAGCCGGGCGCGGGCCGGGCGCAGGGCGGGCGGCCCGGTGGTCGCCGGGGAGGGCTCGCCCTACTACCTCCACCATCCGCTGGCCGCCGGACGCGCCGCCGGGAACGTGCCAACGGCGCGCATCCTGCTCGTCTTACGCGACCCGGTGGAGCGCACGTTCTCCCACTACCGCGAGCGGGTGCGCGCGGGCATGGAGAGCCTGTCGTTCGAGGAGGCCCTGGCCGCAGAGGAGTCGCGGACCGCCGGGGAGGAGGCGAAGATCATCGCTGATCCGGCGTACCTGTCCTACGCCCACGAGCAGCAGTCGTACGTCGCCCAGAGCGAGTACGCCCGCTGCCTGGAACGGTGGTTCGCCCACTTCCCTCGCGACCGGTTCCACATCCTGACCAGCGAGGACTTCTACCGCGACCCGCAGGCCGCCTGCGACGGGGCGGCGGAGTTCCTCGGGCTGCCGCCCGCGCCCCTGCCCGCGGCGGGCAAGGTCTGGAACGCCGCCGCCCCGGGTGACATCCCCGACGACGTGCGCAAGAGGCTGGCCCGCCACTTCGCCCCCCACAACCGGCGGCTGGAGGAGATGCTCGGACGCCGGCTCAGCGACTGGACGGCCGGCTGAGCACCTCCAGCGCCGCCAGCATGCCGCCGTTGAGCGGCAGGTCGTCGCTGCGCTTGGAGATCAAGGCCTCCCAGTGGGCGGCCGCCTCGGCGTAGCCCGTGGGCACCGGGTCGACCCCGAACAGGGTCGCCTCGGCGGCCCGGTAGTAGACCTCGTCGGCGCCCGGGGGCGCCCAGGCGGCGTCCTCCCAGTCGATCAGCCACGGCACCCTGCCCCGGGTGAGGCGCAGGTTCCACGGGGTGAGGTCGCCGTGCATCGGCAACCAGTGGCCGGGGGTGCCGGCCGGTTTGGGCAACCGGGCGAGCAGGCGCTGGATGCGGCCGGTGAGGTCGACGACGTCGACCTTCCGGACCGGCCGGGCCGGGACCGGCTCCATCGCCGAGATCAGCAACCACGAGGTGCCCTGGCCCAGGACCACCGGCACCCGGAACCCGTCGCCGCCGTCGAGCAGCCGCAGCACCTGGGCCTCGCGGTCGAGCCCGTCGCGCACCTTCAGGAACCCGACAGGACGGCCCTTCTGGATGAGCAGGGCCGCGGCGCCCGGCCGGGAGGCCTGCGGGCGCAGGTAGAGGGCGACCTCGTCGACCGGCCCGGCGACCTCGGCGACCTCCCGGAGGATCTGCTCCCAGCGGTCGACCGGGGGCTCCCAGCGTTCGCGCCGCCCCGGCAGCACCCACGGCCCGGCGATCAGCACCGCCCGGTGCAGGATCCGCTGGGCCAGCAGCGGGAGGGGCTTGGAGAAGGTGAGCAGCGACAACCCGGCGGCGGCAGACCGGGCGTCGCTGACCGGGATCCAGACGTTGGCCCGGCCCGGCGGGTAGCGCACGAAACTCATCCGCGCAGGTCCAGGCAGAGTTTCTCGTAGCGCGCGGCGACGTCGTCCCAGGTGTAGTGGACGCGGGCCCGCTCACGGGCCAGGTCTCCCCTGCGGCGACAGGCGGCCGGGTCGTCTTCGGCCTGCTCGATCACGGTCGCGAGGTCGTCGGGGCCGCCGAAGAACACGCCCGACTCGGCGAGGACCTCGCGGTTGAAGACGACGTCGTAGGCGATCGTCGGGGCGCCCGCGCCCATGGCCCGCAGCAGCGACGGGTTGGTGCCGCCGACGGAGTGGCCGTGCAGGTAGGTGGCGCATCCGGCGTAGAGGGCGTCGAGCAGGTCCTGGTTCCAGACCGCGCCGACCAGCTTCACCCGTTGGTCCTTGGCGGCCAGGTCGTCGATCCGCCGCACGTACTCCTCGGCGTAGGGGGCCGAGCCCACGACGACCAGAGGTAGCCGGGCGGCGCTGCGGGAGTAGCCCTCGACGATCAGGTCGACGTGGTTCTCCGGCTCGAACCGGGCCACCACCAGGTGGTAGCCGCCGGGCTCATAGCCTTCGGCTCTCAACAGGTCGTCGTCGCAGCGCTCCTGGATGGGCGCGCCGTAGGGGATCATGACGCTGCCGGCGGCGTAGGTCTCGCGGTAGTAGTCCTGGATCGCGACGGCGTCGGCGATGATCTGCTTCGACCAGCGGACCGACAACTTCTCGACCGCCAGGTAATAGCGCTGCCCTGCACCGTTCCATTTGGCGCGCTTCCACTCCAGGCCGTCGACGTGGGTGGCCACCGGGATGCGCGCCAGCTTCAGGAACGGCAACAAGGGCGCGTTGGCCGCGTTGAACACCAGCGCGACGTCGGTGCGGTGCAGCAGCACATGGCCGACCGACAACGCCGTGTGGCTGAGCGTCTCCATGATCTTGTGCCGCACGGCGGGCAGATGGACGAGCGTCATCCCCTTGTACGCCGGGATCTTCTCCACCGCCCCCCGGCAGTAGACCCGGACGTCGTGCCCGGCGTCGGCCAGGCGTGCCCCGATCTCCTCGACGGCGGTCTCGAAGCCCCCGTAACGGGCCGGCACCCCGCGAGTCCCGATCATGGCGATCCGCATGCGTCCCCTTCGATGGATGACAAGATGAACATCCAACCGTAAACGGTAATCAAACATTTGGATGCGGCAACCATGGTTCGAGTGGTGATGGCCCACCCGTCGCCCGATCTCTACGGCTCCGACCGCATGCTCGTGGAATCGGTCCGGGCCCTGGCCGAAAAGGCCGAAATCACGGTCACTCTGCCTACTGACGGCCCTTTGTCCGTTTTGATTCGCGAGGCCGGGGCGAAGGTCGAGATCCTGCCCGTGCCGGTGCTCCGCAAGGCTTACCTGAAGCCGGCCGGGCTGGTGAAACTGGCCTGGGCGCTGGCCACCACACTCCCCCGCATGGTGTCCTACCTGCGCCGCGACCGTCCTTCCGTGCTGTACGTCAACACGGTCACCATCCCCTGGTGGTTGCTGGCCGGGCGGCTCGCGCGGGTGCCGAAGGTGGTGTGCCACGTACACGAGGCGGAAGAAGGGGTCCCCGGGCCGATCAGGCGGGCGCTGGCCCTGCCGCTGCGGCTCGCGCACACGATCATCGCGATCAGCCACAGCGTGCGCGACCGAATCGTGGCCGACGGCGGCCCTGACGGCAAAACGACCGTCATCCACAACGGCGTCGCCGGTCCCCCGCCCACCGACCCCCGCCCGGAGCACGGGGGCCACCTTGTCCTGGTCGGCCGCCTGTCTCCCCGCAAGGGCAACGACGTCGCCGTCGAGGCGGCGAAACTCCTGGTCGGCCGGGGTCACACGATCAGGCTGACGCTGGCCGGCACCATCTTCCCCGGCTACGAGTGGTACGAGACCGACCTCCGCGCCAAGGCGGCGGAGGCCGGGGCCGAGGTGGTCTTCGCCGGGTTCACCGACCCGGTGTGGCCGCTTCTGGCCACGGCCGACGTCGTGCTGGTCCCGTCGCGGGTCGAGCCCTTCGGCCTGGTCGCCGTCGAGGGCATGCTGGCCCGCCGCCCGGTGGTCGCCAGCGAGGTGCAGGGCTTGGCCGAAATCGTCAATGACGGGAAGAACGGCCTGCTCGTGACGCCGGGCGACCCGGTCGCGCTGGCCGACGCCGTCGAAACTCTGCTTAACGACTGGGCCGCCGCGAAAGCCCTCGCGAACAGGGCTTACGACGACGCCGTGTCCAGATTCAGCCTATTGCGTTACACGACGGCGATGGAGCGGGCGATTCTCGGGCCGGACGCAGATGTCTAAACTGTGAATCGACCACTTCTTTACGTGAAGAGGAAATGCACAGCGGGGAGAACAGGCATTCGTGGCCACAGACCAACGTGACGAGACCCCCGAGGTCGGTCTTCTTGAGGCCGTGTGGCGCTATCGGTGGTCGTCGCTCGCCCTGATCCTCGTCGCCGCGGTCGCCGCGGGGGCGGCGACGTTCTTCGTCTTCGGCAACGTCGAGGCGACCGCCCGCTTCGCGGTCGTCGACCCGCGCAGCACCACCTACCTGCGCATGGGCGTGTCCTCCGACAGCAGCTATATCGCCTACACCGCCCAGCGGGCCGCGTTCGCCCAGTCGGCGGGCGTGCTCGACCGGGCCCGGCAGCTACTGGAGAACGAGCAGAAGGTCGTCGTCGACCTGGAGACCCTGCGGCAGAGCGTCACCGCCTCGCCCGGCACCGCCGGCGGCATCGTCGTGGTCACCGCGACTGCCAAGACCGACAAACTGGCCGCGCAGATGGCCAACTCGGTCGTCGCGGCCTACCAGATCCTCACCGAGGCCGACGCCCAGCGTGAGCAGGAGAAGCTGCTCAAGAGCGTGCGGTCCACCCGCACCCGCGTGCAAGACGACCTGAAGCGGGCCCCCGACGGCAGCGCCACCGAGTCGTCGCTCACCGAGGCGCTGGTGCAGCTTCAGCTGAAGGAGTCGGAGGCGACGATCGACCTCGCCCAGTTCGGCGGCGGTGTCCGATTCGTCGACCAGGCCAACCCGCTGAAGATCACGCCGAGCAAGGTGCCGACCAACATCGCGATCGGCCTCGCGGTCGGCGCGCTGCTGGCCATCGTCATCGCGTTCCTGCGCGCCACCAACCCGATCGGCACGATCCGCGAGGTCACCACCCCGACCGGCCAGCGCCACAAGCCCGCCCAGTCGCGCCGTCCGGTGCCGTCCCGGCCCGAGATCAACGGCACGGCCCCGGTCAAGGCCGAATACGACGACCGCCCGACCGCCGCCTTCGAGCGCATCAGCCTGCCCGCCAAGACGCCGGAGCCCGCGACCCCCGCGATCGAGAAGGCGCCGGCGGAGAAGCCCGCGCCGCCGCCGATCCGGAGCTGGCCCGAACCGCCGCCCACCAAGGCGCCCGCCAAGACGCCCGCCAAGACGCCCGCGTCCAGGAAACCCGCGCCCACGACGCCCGCCGATCCGCCCGACGACGACGCCGAGCCCGTGGTGACGATCGACACCGGCGCCGCCTCCTGATGGCCGGTTCCCTCCGCAGGCTCGTCGCACGGGCGGGCGGCTCCGTCACCTCGCAGGCCGTCACCGCGGGCGGCAGCGTCGTCTTACAGCTGATCGCGGTCCGGTTCCTCGGGCCCGAGGCGTTCGGCGCCTACGCGATCATGATGGCCGTGCTCGTCGCGGTCACCACCGTCTTCTCCTCGTGGGTGGGCGACTCGCTCACCGTGTTGGACCGTTTCAATCCGCGCGTGCGGGCCGCGTTGTGCGCCTCGATCCTCGGGCTGACCGCCGCCGGGACCGTCGTCGGCGTGGTGTTCGCGCTGGCGCTCCACCTGGCCGACACACCGGGTGTCGTGGCGTTCGCGCTGCTCACGGTGTTGTGGTTGCCGCAGGAGAGCGCGCGACGGCTGCTCAACGCGCGGCTGGAGTTCGGCCGGCTGGTGCTCAACGACGTCGTCTACGTCGGGGTGACGCTGGCGATCCTCGCCGGGCTCTGGCTGACCGGCGCCCCGTTCACGCTGACGTGGATCCTGGGCGCGATGTGCGCCGGGCAGTTCGTGTCGCTGGGGATGACGCTGGCGCTGCTGCCGTCGGCGGAGTACCGGCTGCCGCGCCCGAGCCTGGCCGGGCTCGGCGAGGTGACCTCCTTCGCCGCGTGGCGGTCGGCGCAGGCGTCGCTGCGGCCGGTCGCGCTGCTGGTCATGCGGGTGGCGATCGACACGTTCGCGTCGCGTACGGTGCTGGCCGCCGTCGAGGCCGGGCGGTTGCTGATGTCGCCGGCGCTGACGGTCGTCCAGGGCGCGGGCTCCTATCTGCTGCCGACGTTCGTGCGGCGGCGTGACGCGGGGGTGCCGATCCGGCCGCGCAACGCGCTGGCCGCCTCGCTGGTGCTCATCGCCGGCACGCTCGCCTGCGGGGTCGCCGCCATCGCGGTCCTCGGGTACGTCGGCCCGCTCATCACCGGCGGGGCCTTCACCCTCGACGCGGTGACCGTGGGCGGCTGGGTGGCCTACACGGTCAGCTTCTCGGCCACTCTGCCGCTGTCGATGATGGCGGCCGCCTACACCCTGTCCCGCCTGGTGTTCATGGTCAGGGCGGCCGAGACCGCCATCGGCCTGGCGGCCATGCTGGTCGTGCTCGCGGTCGCGCCCGAGCTGGCCCACCTGGCGCCCTACTGCATCGGTTTCGGCGGCCTGGCCTCGGGATTCCTCCTATGGTGGCACCTTCGCCGCACGGCCCCCGTCCCGTCACGGAATGAGATCCCCCATGAGACGCACGCTGCTGAGTAGCGCCGTTCTGGCGTTCGCCCTGACGGCGGCGGTGCCCGCGTTCGCCGAGCCGGCCCCTCCGGCGCCGCTCAAGGCCGCCTGGAAGCAGGACCGGGTCATCGACAACCCGAAGATCACCGAATCTAGCGGCCTGTACGCCTCCCCGCTCCACCCCGGCGTCGTCTGGACCCACAACGACGGCGCCGGACCGGCCACCCTCTACGCCATCGGCCCCGACGGCTCGACCGTGGCGACGGTCACCATCGAGGGCGCGGCGGCCGTCGACACCGAGGCCATGGGCGGCTTCGTCGACCAGCGCGGCAACGCCCTCATCTACCTGGCCGACACCGGCGACAACGACAAGACCCGCCAGGCGGGGGTGACCCTGTTCGTCCTCCCGGAGCCGAAGGTCCTGGCCGACACGACGGTGACCGCCGAGCGCTATCCGATCGTCTACCCCGACGGCCCGCAGGACGCCGAGGCCGTGCTGATCAACCCGGCCAACGGCAACCTCTACTTCGTCAGCAAGACCCCGACCGGCGGCGCCGTCTACGGCGCGCCCGCCTCGCTGGTGCCCGATGTGGCCAACCGGCTGGAACGGCTGGTGGCCGTCCCCCACGTCATCTCCGACGGCCTGATCGGCTACGACGGCCGCATGTACCTGCGCGGCCTCAACAAGATCCGCATCTTCACCGACGTGACCGGTCACGTGGTGCAGACGATCGACGCGCCGAAGCAACCGCAGGGCGAGTCGATGGCGCTCAGCGCCGACGGCAAGACGCTGCTCGTCGGCAGCGAGGGCGAGAAGAGCGCGGTGTTCGCGTGGGCGCTGCCGAAGGAACTGGTGACCGGCCCGATCCGCAAACCCGGGCCGCAGCCCGACCCGAACGCGATCCAGCAGACCGCCAGGGCCAAGGAGCCGTCGCGGTTGCCGCAGTTCATGCTGGGCGGCGTGGCCGGGCTCGTGGTGCTGATCGGAGCAGGTGCGGCCATCCGTCGACTGAGGCGGTAATCAGGTTCATACTCCGGCCATGCGCAAACGCACGATCCTGGCCGTGTTATCCCTCACGTTCCTGCTGACCGGGCTGCTGGCGGCCCCGGCGTGGGCGGCCGACTACTCGGCCCAGCCGCGCGCCGGCTGGCTGCCGAACGGCCGGGTCCTGGCCATCGCCCATACGGGCGACCGGGTGGTGATCGCGGGTGAGTTCACCAGCCTGCGTCACTCCACGACCGGCGAGACCGTCGGCCGTCAGCGTGTCGCTCTGCTCGACGCCGCCGGCGGCGACCTGATCCGCACCTGGTCGCCCGCGGTGAACGGCGCGGTGCACGTTCTCGCGGTCGCGAACGGCCGGGTGTTCCTCGGCGGCGACTTCACCACCGTGGCCGGGCAGGGCCGCACCCGGCTCGCGGCGATCGACCTGGCCACCGGCAACGTCGTCGGCGGCTGGACACCCGCCGCGAACAGCACGGTGCGCGGGCTGGCCGTGATCGGCGACACCCTCTACGCAGGGGGAGCGTTCACGCAGGTCGCCGGGCAGAACCGGACCCGGCTGGCGGCCGTCGACCTGGGCAGCGGCGCGCTGCGCTCCTGGAACCCGGGAGCCAACAACACGATCATGGCCATGGCGGCGGCGCCCGACGGCGGGAGCGTGATCGTCGGCGGGCAGTTCCGCACTCTCGGCGGCGCGACGCGGCTGTTCCTCGGGTCGGTCGGCCTCAACGGCACGGTCACCGGCTGGGCCCCGCCCCCGAGTTGCGACCTGCCGAGCAACCAGTGCTGGGTGCTCGATCTGGCCGCCGACACCGACAGCGTCTACGCCGCCATCGCCGGAGTCGGCGGACGGCTGGCCGCCTACCGCCTGAGCAACGGGTCGCGCCGCTGGGAGCGCACCGCCGACGGAGACGTGGAATCGGTCGCGGTGCGCGGCTCCTACGTGTACGCCGCCGGCCACTTCTGCCCCGACTTCGCCGGCTTCCAGCGGTGTGACTTCGCAGCCGTCGACGCCGGGACCGGCGCGGTCGACACCGACTTCGCGCCCACGGCCAACGGCCAGGTGTTCGCGTTGCACGCCGGACCCGACGCGCTGCGCGCGGGCGGCGGCTACAGCCAGCTCAACGGGGTCTCCCGGCCCAACTACACGGAGTTCCCGCTCATCCCGCCGTCGGGCGACGTGACGCTGGTGCCGGCGGGTTCCTCGTGGCGCTACCTCGACGACGGCAGCGACCAGGGCACGGCCTGGCGGGCGGCCGGGTTCGACGACTCCGGCTGGCCGCAGGGCCTGGCCCAGTTCGGGTTCGGCGACGGCGACGAGCGGCAGCAGGTCGCGCCGGGCCGGATCACCTACTACTTCCGCACGACCTTCGGCGTCGCCGCCGCGTTCAGCCAGGTCACCATGAGCGTGATCCGCGACGACGGCGCGGTCGTCTACCTCAACGGGAACGAGATCTGGCGCGACAACCTGCCGACCGGCACGGTCACCTCCGCCACCCGGGCGCTGTCCACCGTCTCGGGCACGGCCGAGTCGCAGTGGACCGACGTGTCGTTGTCGCCCGGCCAGCTTCAGCAAGGCCAGAACACGATCACCGTGGAGATCCACCAGGACCGGCCCGACTCCAGCGACATCAGTTTCGACCTGCGCCTGCGGGCGCGCTGACGACGGGGCGGACCCGCCCTGGAGGGAGGGGCGGGTCCGAGTTCTTCTGATCGAATTGGGCCCCCAAAAGTGACCATGGTCACCCTTATTGTGGGTCGACACCTTTTGCCCCGATTCGAGAGAAGTCCATGGCCGAAAAGCTCTCACCCGTATTACGCGCCCGGATGCGGGCCCGGGAACTGCTCTCCCGCGCCCTCGTCGTGGTGCCGCCCGGAGTGACGATGAAGACCCGCTCGGGATTCCACTCCTCCTCCGGGGTCTCACGCACCCTGCTCGGACAGGTGGTGAAGGTGCTGCGGCACCGCCCGCTGGGCTTCGTCACCGACTTCGCCCTGCCGGACAACCCCCGCATCCGGCTGGCCGCCGTCGAGTCGCGGCTGGTGCGCATCCTGTTCTGGTACGGCGAGCGCGGCTACGAGGGCATGGAGACGGCCTGCTGGCGCGACCTGTGCGCCAAGGCGACCTCCATCCTGGAACTGGGCGCCAACATCGGCTACTACACCGTCCAGGGCGCCGAGGCGGCCGGGACCACCCCGTACGTCGCGGTGGAGGCCAACCCCGAGGCGGCGGCGATCGTGTCGCGCAACGCCGACCTCAACGGGCTCGCCAACGTGAAGGTGATCCAGGCCGCCGTGGTGCCCGACGACGCCCCCGCCACGCTGGAGTTGTCGCTGCCCGACCAGGAGAGCTACGTCGCCCCCACCGGGGCCTACCTGTCGGAGGGCGGCGAGGGCATCAGCAACCGCCCGGCCTCCCGGACGATCACCGTCCAGACGGTGAGGATGTCGGACCTGGTCGAGGGCGTCGACCTCATCAAGCTCGACATCGAGGGCTACGAGGCCGGCGTGCTGCGCGCGGTCTGGCCGCAGTTGCTGGCCTCCCGGCCCACGATCGTCGTCGAGGTGCTCAGGAACGTTCCCGCGCTCCGCCAGGTGCTGCGCGACCTGCGCGCGGAGGACTACGAGATCCGCGCCATCGGCCACGACGCGCTGCACGTCATCACCGACGCCGAACTGGCCTCCGAGGAGCCGCTGCCGCGCTACGGCTCCCGGGACGTGATCGTCGTACCGGCCGAGAAGGCCGGCGCCCTCTAGAGCTCGGGCCAGGCCTCGTGCAGGGCCTCTCGCCAGTCGCGCATCGGCTTGAGGCCCGCCGACGCCCACGCGCCGTGGGCCAGCACGCTGTTCTTCGGCCGGGGCGCCGGGCGGGGGAAGGCGTCCGAGGCGACCGGCCGCACCCGCGCCGGATTGGCGCCCAGCAGGCGGAAGACCTCCTGGGCCAGGCCGTGCCAGGTGGTGGCGCCGGAGTTGGTGCCGTGGAAGACGCCGTGGGCGCCCGAGCCGACCAGGTCGACGATCCGGCGGGCCAGGTCGTTGGTCCAGGTGGGCTGGCCGTGCTGGTCGTCGACGACGGTGACGACCTCGTGGGACCGTTCGAGGCGGGCCATCGTGCGCACGAAGCTGGGGCCGTGGGCGCCGTACAACCAGGCGGTTCTGACGACCGTCCCGTGGTGGGCGAGGACCACCTGCTCCCCGGCCAGCTTGGTGCGGCCGTAGGCGTTGATCGGGCCGGTCGGGGCGTCTTCCGGCCAGGGCTCGGCGCGCTCGCCGGAGAAGACGTAGTCGGTGGAGAGGTGGACGAGCTTGCGGCCCGCCCTCTCGGCGAGCGCGTGCGGCGCGTTGACCCGGAGGGCCGCCTCCTCGTTGGTCTCCGCGTCGTCGACCGCGGTCCAGGCCGCGCAGTTAACGACCACGTCGGCCCAGTCCACGGCCTCCGAGAGGGCGGCGGCGTCGGTGATGTCGAGTTCGGCCCGGGTGGGGGCACGGACCTCCGCGCCGTCGAGGACGCGTACCAGATCGGAGGCGAGCATGCCCCCGCCGCCGGTGACGAGCCAGCGGGTCACGCCCAGCCCCGCAGCGGCTTCCACCAGGTCGCGTTGTCGCGGTACCAGGCGACCGTCTCGGCCAGGCCTTCGTCGAAGGTCCAGCGGGGGGCGTAACCGAGGGCTCTCAACCGCGAGTCGTCGAGGCTGTAGCGGCGGTCGTGGCCCTTGCGGTCGTCGACGAAGTCGACGCTGTCCCAGGTCGCGCCGCACGCGGCGAGCAGGTGGCCGGTGAGCTCGCGGTTGGACATCTCGGCCGTGCCGGCGATGTGGTAGACCTCGCCCGGCTCCCCGCGTTCGGCCACCAGCCGGATGCCCTGGCAGTGGTCGTCGACGTGCACCCAGTCACGGATGTTGCCGCCGTCGCCGTAGAGCGGGACCCGCCGGCCTTCGAGCAGGTTGGTCACGAACAGCGGGATGACCTTCTCGGGGTACTGGTAGGGGCCGTAGTTGTTGCCGCAGCGGGTGATCGAGACGTTGAGGCCGTGGGTGACCGCGTAGGCCCGCGCGATCATGTCGCCGCCGGCCTTGGCCGCCGAGTAGGGCGAGCGCGGGTTCACCGCGGCGCTCTCGTCCCAGGAGCCGGACTCGATCGTGCCGTAGACCTCGTCGGTGGAGACCTGCACGACCTTCGGCACCCCGGCGTCGAGGCAGGCCTGCATGAGGGTCTGGGCGCCCAGCACGTTGGTGCGCACGAAGTCGGCCGCGCCGTCGATCGACCGGTCGACGTGGCTCTCGGCGGCGAAGTTCACCACCAGGTCGTGGCCCGGCACGACCTCCGCCAGCAGATCGGGGTCGCAGATGTCGCCGTGGACGAAGTCGTGGTCGACGCCCTCGATATTGGCGCGGTTGCCGGCGTAGGTCAGCTTGTCGAGGACGGTGATCTTCGCGTCGGGCAGCGTGCGCACGAAATGGGAGCCGATGAACCCGGCGCCGCCGGTGACCAGGACACGTGTCATGCGGAGATCTGCACCTTACTGTGGTCGCCGAGCACCAGCCGGTGGGCCCGGGGCGTGTTGGGAGCCGGAGTGACCTCGACGTCGTGGCCGATCAGCGACGCCTCGACCCGGCGCACCCCGGTGATGGACGAACGCGCCAGCAGGATCGAATATTCGATCTCGCTGTCGGCGATGACGCAACCGGCCGCCACCGAGGTGAACGGCCCGACATAGGAGTCGCGCACGAGCGCGCCCGGCCCGACGACGACCGGCCCGACGATGCGCGACCCGGTCACGACCGCGCCCTCCTCGACGACCACGCGCCCGATGAGCTCGGAGGCGGCGTCGACCTCACCCCGTACCGCCGGGGTGAGGGATTCCAGGACGAGGCGGTTGACCTCCAGCATGTCGGCGACGTTGCCGGTGTCCTTCCAGTAGCCGGAGATGACCGTCGACTCGACGCGGCGGCCGTCGTCGATGAGCCACTGGATCGCGTCGGTGATCTCCAGTTCGCCGCGCGCCGACGGCTTGAGCTCGGCCACCGCCTCGTGCACGGCGGCGGTGAACAGGTAGACGCCGACCAGCGCCAGGTCGCTCTTGGGCTGCCGCGGCTTCTCTTCGAGCGCCACCACCCGGCCCTGGGGGTCGAGTTCGGCCACGCCGAACTGCGTCGGGTCGGGGACCTGCGTGAGCATGATCTGCGCGGCCGGGCGGTCGTGTTCGAACCGGGCGACCAGCGAGCGGATGCCGCCGACGATGAAGTTGTCGCCCAGGTACATGACGAAGTCGTCGCCGCCCAGGAAGTCGCGCGCGATCTTCACCGCGTGCGCGAGCCCGAGCGGCGCCTCCTGCCGCAGGTAGGTGACGTTCAGCCCGAAGCGTGAGCCGTCGCCGACCGCCGCCTCGATCTCGGCGTGGGTGTCGCCCACGACGATGCCGACGTCGCCGACGCCCGCGTCGGCGATGGCCTCCAGGCCGTAGAAGAGCACCGGTTTGTTCGCCACCGGTACGAGCTGCTTGGCCGACGTGTGCGTGATGGGACGCAGGCGGGTGCCCGAGCCCCCCGCAAGAACCAGGGCCTTCATGGTGTCAGTACGCTCCCCGCCCGCCGAACACGGCCGACCACGTCTTCCAAAGAATGAGCACGTCGAGGGTGAGCGACCAGTTCTCGACATACCGCAGGTCGAGCCGCACGGACTCCTCCCACGTCAGGTCGGACCGGCCGCTGACCTGCCACAGGCCCGTCATGCCGGGCTTGACCAGCAGCCGCCGCCGGACGTCGTCGCCGTACTGGGCGACCTCCTCGGGCAGCGGCGGGCGTGGGCCCACGAGGGACATCTCCCCCTTGATGACGTTGATGAGCTGGGTGAGCTCGTCGAGGGAGTAGCGCCGGAGCCACGTTCCGAGCGGGGTGACCCTTGGATCGTTCCTCAGCTTGAAGAGCACCCCGTTGCCGTCGTCGCCGAACGTTCGTAACGTGATCTTGCGGTGTTCGGCGTCGACCGTCATCGTGCGGAACTTGTAGACGGTGAACAGCTCGCCGTCCTTGCCGACCCGAGCCTGCCGGAACAGCGCCGGCCCCGGGCTGCTCACCCTGACCGCCGCCGCGATGACCAGCATGAACGGCAGCAGCATCAGCAGCACCACGCTCGCCACGACCCGGTCGAACACGCTCTTCACGGCCTGCCGCATGCCCCTGATGTCGGGGTGTTCGACGTGCAGCAGCGCGAGCCCGGCGACCGGCCGGATGTTGATGCGCGGCCCGGCCACCTCCATCAGCGCCGTCGCGACGAGCAGCTCGGTGCCGCGCTCCTCCAGCTGCCAGGCCAGCCGCCGCAGCGCGTGGCCGTCGAGTTCGGGACAGGCGAGCACGGCCACGCTGTCGGCCTGCGACGCCACGACCACTTCCGGCACGTTGCCGAAGTCTCCCAGCACCGGGAACCCGTCGACCTGCGCGGGCAACTGCCCGGCCTGGTCGGGCGGCACGCACGCGGCCACGATCCGCATGCCGTGGTGGCGTTCGCGGGAGAACTGCGCGTGCAGGTCGAGCACCGACGTCCAGTGGCCGACCACGACCACCCGCCGCAGGCACTCGCCGTTGCGACGGCGGTGGTGCAGCCGCTTGCGCAGGGCGTAATGGACGCCGAGCGTGAGCAGCGCGCAGATCGGGATGCCGGCCATGACGTAGGAACGGGCGATCGACGTCTGGGTGACGTACGCGCTGATCGCGACGACCGACGCGAGGATGGCCGCGGAGTGGATGATCTTGCGGTACTCGTCGGCGCCGTCGCCGATGTGGCGGCGGTCGTACCCCCCGACGAGCCCCACCGTGAGCGGCCAGGCGGTGGCGATGGCCAGCCCGAGCGGCACCTCGATGGGATGGGCTTCCCCCAGCGCGAACCGCGCCAGCAGGACGCCCTGAATGGCCACGGCACCACTGACGGTGTCCATGGCGACAGCGGCGCGGATGTAGCGCCGTGACCAGCCGGGATCACTGACCCCGGAACGAACCACCTCTTCAAGAGCAACATCCATGTCGCAGATGCGCCTTTCCCCCACACTTGTTACCTGACGGACGCCCCACCTGTACCGTTGGTTTACCTAGATCACTGACCGATCTTGTTGACCTTGAAGTCTGTGAGCGGTGGAACGATCGTAAGATCGCCGCAACATAGAGGAAAGTTCATCTGAATGTCCACATAAGGCCATTTATACTTCAGGCGCGGCTCTGGACAGCTGCGCTCATACACGCTTCGACCTGGATATTTTCGGCATCTTCGCAGCTCTCCACCCGGGACGTCCTGACGTGAGCCAAACCACAGACGAGCCAGTACCGAAAAAGCGTTCTACACGCAGACGTAACATTTTCATTGTTTCCTTACTGGTTCTGTCACTTCCGCTGGCCGCACTCTTCACCATCGCGATGGAGCGGCAGTACACCTACGACCGCAACATCACCCGCATCGACGACGTCTTCCCGGCCGAGCCGGAACGCCCCGCCAAACCCGTGGGCGACGCCCAGAACTGGCTGCTCATCGGCTCCGACGCCCGCCCTGGGGAGAAGGGCTTCAACCGCGCCGACTCGATCATGCTGGTGCACCTGCCCGCCGACCGGGCCCAGGTCTTCTTCATCGGCGTCCCGCGCGACTCCTATGTCCCGATCCCCGGCCACGGCACCGACAAGATCAATTCCGCGTACGCCTATGGCGGCCCCAAACTGCTCATCTCGACCCTGGAAAAGCTCACCGGAGTGCGCGTCGACCATTTCGCCGCACTCGACTTCAGCGGTTTCATCGCCATGAGCAAGGCCATCGGCGGAGTGGAGGTCGAGGTCTCGAAGGAGACCTACGACTCGGCCAACAAGATCACCTGGCCACAGGGAACGGTGCACCTGGAAGGCGAGAAGGCACTGTTGTTCGTCCGCCAGCGCTACGGCCTGCCGGGCGGCGACTTCGACCGCATCAAACGCCAGCAGGCCTTCCTCCGCGCGGTCGCCGACAAACTCATCAACGGCGGCGTGCTGACCGACCCGTTCGCCCTGAACGACTTCCTCGGCGCCCTGACCAAATCCATCAGCGTCGACTCCGGGGTGTCCATCGGCACCCTGCGCGACCTGGCGATCGAGCTACGCGACATCCGCGGCCACAGCCTGGTGGCCTCGACCGTGCCCTTGGCCGGGACCGACACGGTCAAGGGCGCGAGCATCGTCCGCCTCGACGAGAAGGCGGCCAAGACCATGTACGCGGCGATCAGGGACGACAAGCTGGATCAGTACTTCGAGGACCACGGCGGCACGTCGAACACCAAGCAGGTCAACTGACGGCCCGGATCCGCACCGGTGGCTCCAGCCACCATGAACGCTTCTCCAACACGACGACGCCCGAGGCGACCACAGGCCGTCTTTCGTCGTGGGCCCGAAGCGCGAGCCGGTAGTCGTCGCCCGCCAGCCGCATCTTCACGCGGCGCCGGGTCCGGCCCAGTGACCCGTCGACGACGACGACCCCTTCATCCTGCCCTTCCGCCCGCTCCAAGCGGACGACCTGCCCGACGACGTCGTCCTGTTCAACGACGGGCCGTCGCCGCAGGGCCTCGCGTACGAGTTGTACTCGCTCGGGGTGGGGGCGTCGCAGCACGACGCGGCTCGCCGCCTCGGCGGGCTGCGGCTGACTCGGCGACCACCGGAAGGAGACGTCCAAGGCACGCAGGCCGGGGAACTGGCTCATCCGGTCGATGGAGTCGATCAGTTCGGCGCTGGCGCCGTTCTGCACGGCCTCGTCGAGTTCGATCGGCTGATCTTCTTCCAGCAGGTCTCGCGAGGCGGCGAGCCCCGTTGCCAGTGTGGTCATCACTCGTCGCGTGTAGGTGCCGATGGCAGCCGTGTCGGAACCGCTCTGGACGGGCAGTTCCTCCGACATCTCCTCGTCGTGCCGGGCGAGGATCGTGAGCACGAAGCTGCCACGCAGGGTGTGCCCCATGCGTACCTCCTCGGCCAGGAACTCCTTCACCGCGTCCGGCCGACGGCCCTGGTTGAAGGCTCGGGGACGGATGGCACTGCAGGCCGCCGCCGACAGCATCTGGTTGATCCCTGTCAGCAGGTCCTGGGCCTCGGCCAGGGGAATCGACCCGTCGACCGTCGCCTGGTCGGCCCGGACGAGCAGGATGTCGCTCCGGGCACCGGCTATCTCCAGTGCGAGATCCTCGTCGTTCCTGAGTTCGTAGACGTCGGCGATCGTCGTGAGAGCGTCGCGGAGGCGGGCCGGGAAGTCTCGGTAGGAGCGGTCGAAGGGGAGCATCAGACTGGCCCGTTCGGTGGTGCTCTCCCAGATGGAGTAGAGGTTCTCCCGCCAGTCGGTACGCAGCCATCCCCTCACTCGGAGAAACGTCTCGACCGCTGCGGGGGACAGGTCGTCCACCCCCACCAAGGGCCGGGCCGCGAAGTCCCGGGCTGTGGTCATGGCGCCCCTCCGTCACCTATGCGCTGCAGTATCGCCAATAGTTGTCCGACCGTGAAGACACGCTCCCTGGGGAGGACGACGGTCTTCGAGTCGGTGTCGGTCGAGGCACCGCCCTCGAGGCACGTCCAGTAGGCGCTTCTGCGGAGCAGCATGCCTTCGTCGCTCACTTCAAGCCACTCCCCGAGCCGCGACGGCACGAGAAGGACCACCAGGATTTTGCGGTTGTAGGTATGCGGGTCCCGCAGCGCGTCGTAGTGGTCGCGGCTGAGCCGCCAGTGAACGCCGTCGTCCTTGAGCACGTCCTGCTCGGTGCATTTCATCCGTCTGGCGGACCGTGAAGTCGACGCGTTCGTCATCCACCCGCAGGTCTGAGATCTTGCACCGGGCGGCCGCGGTGATCGCGTGGACGAACGCGAGACTGAACTGCTCTTTGCAGTGGGTCATATGCATGGTGCCGTAGGGGGCGCCTTGGGGTGTGCGCAGCTCATCCCAGGGATCCTGCGTAGAAAGCACCACCGATGTTTACCATAAGAAATCAATCGATTACTGAGAGAAAATGGATCTGTGCTCCGCCACGAACCGCTCGACCGTCTGCGCCGGCTGCCGGGTGACGCGGAAGACGTCGTCGGTGGCGCGGTCATAGCGGTTCTCGCGGTGGAGCCGGGCCATCGTGGCGACGTGCTGCTGGGTGTGCGGCGGCAGGCCCGTCTTCGGCAGGACGTCGGCGATCCACTGGTCGAGCGGGACGTCGCGGTAGGTGACCGAACGGTCGAGCGCCTTGGCGAACTCCTCGGCCACGCCGTGCATGTCGAAGGTGTGCGGGCCGGTGAGCTGGTAGACCTCACCGACGTGCGGGGACGGGTCGCGCAGGATCATCGCGACCACGCGGGCGACGTCGTCGGAGGCGATGGGTGAGGTGCGGCCCGAGCCGAACGGGAGCGCGATGGTGCCGTTCTCGCGGATCGACCGCGCGGCCAGGGTGGTGAACAGCGGGTTGTCGAGGAAGACGGTCGGCCTGACGTGGGTCACCGGCAGGCCCGACCAGTCGAAGACCCGCTCGGCCAGGTAGTGGAGGCGCTGCTGGTCCGACTCGGCGGTGCTGGTGGCGGTCATCTGCGACACCGTCATCTGCGACAGGTCGACCAACCCGTCGAGCACCCGCATGTCCTTGGCCACCGACGCCACGACGGCCGCCGCGAGGAGATGGTCGGGCGAGACGGCCATCCCGAAGTACATCCGCGAGACGCCGTCGAGCGCCGCGGCGACCGTCTCGGGCCTGGTCAGGTCGCCGATGACGACCTCGACGCCGAGGGCGCGCAGATCCGCGGCGCGCTGGTCGTTGTGGCGCACCATGGCCCGGACGGGCACGTCCATGCGGTGCAACCGCTCCAGGACCTTGCGCCCGAGGCCCCGCGACCCTGGGACGAGAACCAGCCTTCCGGCCACCACAACCCCCTTATGTCACTCTTTGTGATCATACGGACACGAACTTCGGGGGTGTCCGGGGCGTCTACCCCTACATGATCTCGCCACCGTTGTGCCCGGGGTGCGGCACGAGCCGCCTGGTTCCGATCGCGTACGGATACCCGCACTTCACCGACGAACTGAAGCGGGCCCTTGAGGAGAAGCGGCTCGTGCTGGGCGGGTGTGAGGTCCGCGACGAGAAATGGGCCTGCCCGTCCTGCGAGAACCGCTATCCGGAGCTGGAGAGCGGCGCCCAGTAGATCTGTGGCTCCACCTACACGACCGCACCTATCCGAACGAATTGACCTCGGGCGATTTCTGCGGCTAGCCTTACATTCAGTGACGGTCCACTGCGGTGAGACCCGGAAGTGAGCCTCGGGAGATCCTGCCGGACGACAGGGCCCGGGGCTTGCGTCATTTCTCACCTTGGTGATCTGCCCGGACCAGGTGCACGGTCACCCGAGAAGCGAGCCGTTCCAGGTACTCCCCGGCTCCCGTGCGAGAGTGGCCGACCGCCCCGCACAGGACGTCGGGGATCCACAACATCGGTTCGCTGGGACCAGGTTCGTGGAAGAGGCGCAACGGAGCTGTGAGGCTTCGCCGACGCCGCAGGTGTTCCAGCATCTCGCGGTCACGCCGGTCGTCGGCCGGACCTCTCGATTCCAGTACTAGCTCACCGCATTCCAAGACGCTCAGCTCCCGGAATAACGTCTCAAGGCACTTCCGACGACGGCGTTCCGGCCGATCGGCCTCCCCGGCCACCCGGACGACGACGAAGCCCTCGACGGGGAGGTCCGCGATCGCGTCGACCAGTTTGAGCCGGCGATCGTGAGACTCGTCCCGCCAGTGGACTTTGCGCTGACCCCGCAGCAGAAGCCCTCTCATCTGCTCACGGACATGCGGGACCACATGGGCCTCGCCGACGGCAACGGCCATCAGGTACGTGCCGGGATCAAGCCGAGCGTCCGACCCTGATTCGTCTCCCCAAGCGACGTACATAGACAACCCCTAGACCTCTATTTATGAGATCTATAGCAGGGATCATCGGTGGACAGGGCCGAATCGCACCCCATCAGGGGGCGGCGTAGACGCCGCCCTCTGAGAGCACGTGGATGATCGCGGGGTAGATCGCCGGGCTCCACGCCGATCCGTCGAGTCGTTCGCGGTGGGCGCGCAGGGCCGTCTCCAGGAGGAACAGCCAGGCCACCAGCGGGCGGGCCTCTCTCGGCACGCCCAGTTCGCCCAGCAGTCGCACCGCCGCGACGCCCGCCGCCGACGACGCCTCGTGCAACGACGCGCCCCGTGCCGTCAGGGCGGCGTGGAAGTGCCAGTGGAGGATGTCGAAGCCCAGGGGCACGTCCGGGGCGCTGTGGCCCCAGCCGTCGAGGTGTGGTCGGCCGGCCGACCACAGGACGTTGTCCGGGATCAGGTCGCCGTGCCAGCGGCCGAAGGTCAGGGGGACGTCGCCGTAGCAGCGTTCCAGGCGGTCGGCCAGGCGGTCGGCGACGGTGGCCAGGCGGGGGGCGTCGCGCAGGGCGATGATCTCGCCGCGCAGGCGTCTCCAGTACGCCGACTCGCCGAGGATCACCCGGCTGCGGGGGCCGCTGAAGGCGATGTCCCTGATGATCTGGGGTGCCGGGGCGGGGTCGCCCTGGCGGTGGGGGCGGCCGGTCCACGAGGTCACGGTCACCGGGTGGCCCTGCCACTGCGACTCGGCGAGCAGGCGGGGGGCCAGCCGGTGGCCGGTCAGGGCCGACACGGTCACGGCCTCGTTGACGGCCAGGACGCTCGTCGCGGTGTTCCAGCCGACCGTCGCGCGGGCGACGGCGCGGCCCCGGGAGTGCAGCCACACGTACGGGCGGTCGGGGCGCAGGGAGAACGTCGCCCGCAGCGGGCCGCGGCCGAGGAGGCCGGTGAGCCAGGAGACGAGCAGCGTCTCGCCGGGGTCGGCGTCGGCGCGGACGCTGACGACCACCGGGTGGAGGGCGAACACGCCGCGTGGACGGAGTTTTCCGCCGGTGTAGGAGTAGCGTTCGGCCTCTCGGTAGCCCGGCGGGATCTCTCCCGTGGTGACGCGGACGACGTCGCCGGCCGGTTCCCAGACGCGTGCGATGAGACTGCGCAGATCGCCGTTCATGATCTGAATCCAAACCCAGGTGACAACAGACGCTCTTTGTCACTCTATGTCGGATTCAGGGGCGATCTTGGCTAGTCGTATTCCAAATCTGGAAGCGGATGGGGTGGATCAGGGCTGCGCCAGACCACGACGAAGCCGTCGTCGGCGTTCTCGACGGCCCACGAGAGGCGTTCGAGGTCGAAGTCGGGGAGGTAGCGGAGGCGGGCCAGAAAAGTCGCGTCGGTGGCCGAACGGGGCACCACGCAGTTCTCGCCGGCGCGGTCTTCCAGGACGATGAGCACGTCGGACTCGGTGACGCCGCCGACCCTGACCTCTATGACGTCCTCCCACGCCAGCGCCTCGACGGAGCCGTCGGCGTAGTGGCGGGTCACGCCTTCTTCGGTGACGTACACGTAGGTATCCGGCACGTGCATGGGCGCGATTGTGTCGGGCTTTGGGTGGTCCGGCAAGATGGCCTGCCGCCCCGGCCGGCCGCGGCTTGCTCAGATGCGCCAGACGAGGTGGTCGCGGGCGGCTTTCGCCGCTGCCTGCGGGGTTCCCGCTTCCAGTCGTTCGAGCAGTTCGCGGTGCTCTGTCACCATTTCATCTCGATCTGGGTACGCCTCCCGGAGGCGCACCACCCCGAGACGGGTCTCGGCCGACAACGACAGGTAGAGGCGCAGCAGCCGAGGGCTCCCGGCGGCTCTGGCGAGGGCCTCGTGGAGGGCCATGTGCTGGGCGACGATGCCGGCCCAGGGGGCGTCGTCGGGGAGCGCGGCCATGGTGTCGAGGGCCCGGCGGGCCTCCTCGATCCGCCGCCCGGCCACGGCGGCGCCGACGAGGTCCTCCAGCGGGCGGCGTACATAGAGGAGGTCGTCGAGATCGTCGCGGGTGAAGTCGGGCACGTACGCCGACTTGTTGCGCTCCCGTCGCAGGATGCCCTCGTGGACGAGGGCCGCGATGGCCTCCCTGACCGTGGGGCGGGCCACGCCGTAGGTCGCCGAGATCTCCTGTTCGGGGAACTGGGTGCCCGGGGCGACGTCACCCGACAGGATGCGGGTGCGCAGGGCGTCCGCGAGGGCTTCCACGGTGGAGACGGGGCGCAGCTTCACGCCGGAGAGCCTACTTTTTCCGGCCGGGCCACCACGATCAGACTGACCGCGAGCATGGCCAGACCGGCCCATGACGTGGGGCTCAGGGTCTCGCCCAGGACCGCGACGCCCAGCAGGGCCGCGACGGCCGGTTCGGCGAGGGCCAGGGTGCTGGCGGTGGCGACGGGGGTGCCGCGCAGGCCCCGGCCGTACAGGACATAGGACAGGGCCGTCGTGGCCAGGCCCAGGTAGAGGATCGTGGCCAGGCCGGCGGGGTCGGCGAGCCAGGAGAGGTCGCCGGTCAGCAGGACCGGGAGCATGATCAGGGCCGAGACGCCGAACATGACGGCCATGACGGCGTCGCTGGGGTGACCGGCGACGATGGCGCGGGCGGCGATGACGGCGTACGAGGCGTAGATGAAGCCCCCGACCAGGGCGAGGCCGACGCCGAGCGGGTCGACGGTGCCGCCGCCGGGCAGCAGCAGCACGGCGCAGCCCACGATCGCCGCGGCGGTGCCCCACATCCACTGGCGGGAGGGCGCCCGCCGGTCGAGCGCCCACGACAGCAGGCCGGTGAAGACGGGACCGCTGCCGATCAGGATGACGGTGCCGATCGCGACGCCGGTCAGGTTCACGGCGACGAAGAAGCAGAGCTGGTAGAGGGCCACGCACAACCCGCCGAGCAACAGCGTTGGGCTGGGCCGGACCCTCCCCCCGGCTCTGAGCAGCACGAACCCGGCCAGCGCCGAGCCGCCGATGACCAGCCGCGCGGCGGCCAGCGCGACCGCCCCGGCGGCCGCGAAGGTCCCGGCGGTGCCGGCGGTCCCCCAGAGCACGGCGGCGAGCACGACGAACAGCGCGAGAGGCGGATCGCCGAAACCCGCCCGAGCCCCGCTCATGAGCCCGCCCCGGCACCAAGCAGACACAGACGGCCGAAAACCGACCGTGGCCCGCACGGTGAACCCGCCCGACCAGACACGAGACGAGGACTGCCTGAAGCGGGTCTGGGCCGGTCTGTCCGGGATGATCCGGGACGCCCTGAGATGTGCATGCGTCAGATTGTCTGACAACTAGACACAGGATCGCAAGCGATTTGCCGCCGACTGGCATTGATGACGCGCAGTAAAGATCTGACAGGAATCATTGACTTTCCAGGCCAGGGCCAATGACAATGCACCGAAAATGCGGTGCATAAGTTAATGGGAACCGTTGTTTTTACCCGGAAGATTCCCGGAGACGTGGGAAGCGCCTCTCTCGGGGAAGACCGCAACCATGTTGAGTCGGTTTGTACGGGCGCCCCGGACCGTCGGGGTCGCCACCGCCATCGCCGAGGTCAAGGAGCGGGGAGGCATCCCCCACCCCCTCGACGGCGCCGAAATGGTCACCTCCGCCGCCGCCTTCGAAGCCATCGCCCGCGCCCTCGATTTTCCGCCAGGTTTCGGTCACTACCTCGATTCCCTCTACGACCACCTGACGGACCTGTCATGGTTGTCGCCGGGCGAGCACGTCCTCATCTGGTCGCGGCCGTCGGTCCTCCGCAAGATCGACGCGACGGCCTACGACGGGCTCGGCTCCGTCCTCTCGGACGCCGCCAGCGACGGCACCAAGGGCGACGCCACCCTCACGGTGGTCATGCTCGACAACTGACCAGATCGCCGGGCAGACGGCCATCCGGGGGTCGCCGCTGACCACATGCGCCCATCACGTAGACCGAAACGTTGCTTTCGGGTGGTGTTCTACCTCACATTCGCAACCGGCGGGTCACACAGCGGAGTGTGACCGCCGTCACCCTCAATGGGCATCGATTTCTTATCGGCGCAGGTGGCGAACGGATTCGAGGACGACGGAGCGTCATCGTCGACCGGAACTTCAGTCGGTACCCCGACACGGAAAGCCGCGAATCGGTGTCAAACCTGAATAGCCCCCATTTTGTTGCGAACGCCACCTAGTTCCACAGCTCACGCGTTGCTATTGTTTCGCCACTATTAACGCATGTGTTCGCCCTCTGCTGAGGTCCCATGGCTGGCCGCAAACGCTCCATCCGGTTCAAGATCTTCGCGGTCTTGCTCGCCCCCGTGACCGCTCTCGCGGTCATCTGGGCGTTGACCGCGGCTATAACCCTCACATCCGGCCGGGAATACCTCCGCGTCGGGATGGTCTATGAGCACATCGTCCTGCCCTCACGCGCCGTGCTGACCGAGTTACAGCACGAGCGCCTGATGTCGGTCACCTACCTCGGTGGCGGCTCCTCCTTCCACGCCGACCTCGACGCCCAGCAGAAGCGCACCGACGAGATCGCGGCCGGCCTCGCCGGGCACGCCGTCTCCGGGCGCGAGTACGCGCCGCCGGCGCTCTGGGACCGCGTACAGGAACTGCTCCGGCAGCTCGACCGGCTCGACGGGCTGCGCAGTCAGGTGGAGAACCGGGAGATCGGCCGCCTCGACGCCCTCACGCAGTACAGCGAGATCGCCGAGGTCGGCTGGCAGGTGTACGACCGCATGATGATCGCCCCCGACCTCGACCTGATCGGCCAGACGAAGGCGGTCGTGCTGGTCGGGCGGGCCCGCGAGATCGTCAGCCAGCAGTCGGCGCTGCTCGCCGGCACCCTGGGCACCGGCCGGATGAGCGAACGCGAGCAAGAGGTGTTCGTCGAGATGGCCGCCAAGCGCTCGCTGCTCTACAGCCTCGGCTTCAGCGGCCTCGAAGGCTCGATGCGCGACCCGTACGTCAAGCTGAACGGGTCCCCGGCCTACCTCGACTTCGTGAAGCTCGAAGGGGCGGTCCGCGACAAGATCCGGCCCGAGACGCCGCTGCCGCCGGAGGCGGGCCGCTGGCAGGCCACCACCGAGGCCCTCTCGATCACCCTCGACAAGCTGGGCGGCCAGGCCAGCGTCGAGATCGGCAACCGCATGCAGCCGGCCGTCATGAACGTGCTCATCCGGCTCGGCGTGCTCGCCGTCGTCGGGTTGATCGCCCTCGTGGTCACGCTGCTGGTGTCGGTCAGGTTCGGCCGCCGGATCTCCGCCGAGCTCGGCGCGCTGCAGAACGCGGCCGTCGACCTGTCGGACCGGCGGCTGCCCGACATCGTGCGGCGGCTCAGCCGGGGTGACGACGTCGACGTCAAGGCCGAGACCCCGCCGGTCGAGGTGCCCGGCAACACCGCCGAGGTCGCCACGGTCACCAACGCCTTCACGTCGGTGCAGTCGACCGCCGTCCAAGCGGCGGTTGGCCAGGCGCAGCTGCGGCAGGGCGTCAACAAGGTGTTCCTGAACCTGGCCCGCAGAAACCAATCGCTGTTGCACCGGCAGCTCGGCATCCTCGACGGCCTGGAGCGGCAGACCGAGGACCCCAACCTGCTGGAGCAGCTCTTCGGCCTCGACCACCTGACCACCCGCATGCGCCGGCACGCCGAGGGCCTCATCATCCTGTCGGGCGCGGTCCCGGGGCGCGGCTGGCGGGAACCGGTCGCCCTGTTCGACGTGGTCCGCGCCTCGGTCGAGGAGGTCGAGGACTATCTGCGGGTGGACGTCAACGTGCCGCACCACGCCAAGCTGGTCGGCCCGGCCGTCACCGACGCCATCCACCTGATCGCCGAACTGGTCGAGAACGCGACGATCTACTCCCCGCCGCACACCCGGGTCACCGTCCACGGCGACCTGGCGGCGCGCGGGTTCGTCCTGGAGATCGAGGACCGGGGGCTCGGGCTGAGCTCCGAGGAGATGGCCGCCATCAACGAGCGGCTGGTCGATCCGCCGGAGTTCGACCTGGCCGACAGCGACCGCCTCGGCCTGTTCGTCGTCGGACGGCTGGCCAAGCGGCACGACATCACGGTCAACCTGCGGCCGTCGCCGTACGGCGGCACCACGGCCATCGTGCTGATCCCGGCCGAGATGGTGGTCGTGCCCGACCCCGCGCAGATCGCGGCGGCCGAGCGCCTGGTGCCGGCCCAGCCGACCGAGGGACCGGTGTTGTCGCCCGTGTCGGGCCGGCACTCGCCGGGCGCCCCGACGACGGCCGAGACCGACCTGCCCCGGCGGGTCCGGCAGGCGAATCTGGCGCCGCAACTGCGGGAGGAGCAGGGCAAGTCTGACTTGTACTCTTCCTTCCAGGCCGGTTGGCGCCGAGCGGAGGAAGACGAAGCGTGACCGAAGAACCACCTCTGCTGCGCCCGTACACCCTCACCCGGGGGCGGACCCGGCCCACCGGGCCGGAGTTCGAGCTGATGACGATCATCCGGGCGGTGCCGGGAGCGCCGCTCGGGGGGCTCACCCCGGAGGAGCTCCGGATCGTCCGGATCTGCCAGTCGCCCTCGTCGGTCGCCGACCTCGCCTCCGACATGGGCCTGTCGCTGAACGTGGTCAGGATCCTACTGAGCGGTCTGCGCGACCGGAACATCATCAGCGCCCGCGCGCAGGCCACCGTGGCCCAGTTGCCGGAGGAGCGGATCCTGCGCGAGGTCATCCAGGGTTTGCGAGCCCTCTGAGGGCCTCGTCGAGATGCCGTCGTGCCGGTTCGAGCACCTGCTCGGTGTAGTCGCCGAGCAGGTCCGCCGGACCTTCGGGTAACAGAAGTAACTCCTCGCCGTCGAGGTCGACCGTCCCGTCCACGGTCCAATCGGGACCGTCGGGGCGAAGCCGCACCTCACAGACCAGTTCGCGGCCGTCGGGAAGGGTGTACGAAACCCCGAGGCGCACCGTGCCCACGAGATCGGTGATCGGCGACCAGCGCCGGACGTCGGGATGGAAGTCGAGGTAAAGGTCGCGACCGGCCTCGGAAAAGGCGCTGGCAGCGGCCATGACGGCCCGGAGAAGATCGTCGTGCACGGCTCGGTTAATCCTCGTTAATACAGGCATTCGCTGTGACCTGAGGGACTCAGGCCGTTTTTGTAACTTCTGTGTACACGATCACGACCCTCTCGGTATGAAAGGGCCTATGCCTCTTCGTTATAGAAGATTCGTCATCTGTTCGCTTGCCGTCAGCGGCGCGATCGGAGTCGACGTGGCCACTCAGGCGATCGCGGCCCCGCCCGCCTCAGACGCGATCCACGTGTCGGCGAGCACGGGCGACGACGCCAACCCGGGAACCGAGGGTGCGCCGCTGCGAACCGTCGCCGCCGCCCTCAAGCGCGCCAAGGGCGGGGTGATGACGACCATCATCCTCCGTGGCGGCGAGTACCGGGAGTCCCTGGGCAGCATCGCCAAGCCGGTGACGATCCAGTCGTCGCCCGGGGAGCAGGCCTGGTTCAAGGGCAGCACCGACATCCCGGCCGCCAAGTTCGTCCGCGACGGCACCGCCTGGCGCCTCGACGGCTGGAACCCGCAGATCTGCCGGAGCGCCTGCGTGTACCCGCCCGACATCACCACGGGCAACACCGTCGGCGGCGACCCGGAGATGGCCTTCTACGGCGGCAAGCCGCTCCAGCAGGTGACCTCCCGCGCGGCCGTAACCGACGGCACGTTCTACTGGGACGGCCGCGGCACCGTCTATCTCGGCAGCGACCCCGCCCGCGCGCGGGTCGAACTGGCCTCCATCCCGTACGCCGTGCACTTCCTGCCCGGTTCGGAGAACTCCGTGCTGCGCGGCCTGGGCTTCGCCCACTACGCGACCAGCCAGGACTACCGCAAGAAGCCGGCCGCGATCATCTCCCAGGCCAGGGGCGTCGTGCTGGAGGACAACACGATCACCCTCAACGCGGCGGCCGGGGTGTCGGCGCTCGCGAACGACATGCGCCTGGCCGGGAACACGATCATCGGCAACGGCTTCACGGGCGTCAGCTCCCACAAGGCCGCCAACCTCACGATGTACGGCAACGTCGTCTCGGGCAACAACACCGAGAAGATCGGCCTGGTGGCGGTCTCCAGCCTCGCCGGGGCCGGGATGAAGGCGACCTTCCTCGTCAACGCCAACATCCGCGACAACGTGTTCGACGGCAACCAGGGCGCCGGGTTCTGGTGCGACCTGTCGTGCGAGAACGTGCGGCTGGTCCGGAACGTGGCCCGGGGCAACGCCAAGCACGGCATGTACTACGAGGTGTCCTCACGCGCGCTGATCGCCTCGAACCTGCTCGCCGGGAACGGGCAGTTCGGGCTCAAGATCAGCGGCTCGAACAAGGTCCGCGTCTATAACAACACCATGGCCGACAACGCCTCGCCCATCCAGGTCGCCGAGGACCCCCGGCCCCACCTCGACCGCTGCAACGCCGACAACTGCCCCGCCCCCGACGCGGTGGCGCGCGGGGTGACCTGGGACACCGCCGACGTGACCCTGATCAACAACATCTTCTCCGGCCGTTCCGGCGGGGGCGCCCTCGTGGACACGGTGGACGCCAACAGCGCGTCGTCCGGCAAGCGGGTCGGCGCGGCGAAGATGATCCCGGCCGGGCAGATGGACAACAACGGCTACTACCGCCCGACGACCGCCTCCCAGGTGGCGAAGTGGGCGCTCCCGGCCGGCAACGACCAGGCGTTCACCAGCCTGACCCAGCTCAGGTCGACCGGCCGCGAGGGCAACGCCCACTACCAGGAGGGCACGGAGGGCTTCTTCACCGGCGGCGACTACAAGCTGAAGTCGGGCTCCCCGGCGGCCTCGGCCGGCGCCCCGCTGCCCGAGGACGTCGCCGCGGCGATCGGCGTCGACCCGGGCAAGAAGGTCCCGTTGGGCGCGTTACGCGGCCCGAGCGTGGAGACCACGCCCCCGCCGCCCACTCCCACTGCCACGCCCACGAAGTCGCCTACCGCTTCGCCGAGCGCCAGTCCGTCCGTCACGCCGTCGAAGTCGCCCTCGCCGACGCCTTCTCCCTCGCCGACGCCTTCCCCGTCGCCGTCGCAGACGGTCGCGCCGGTGCTGGATCTGCTGCGCAGGCAGTTGTACATCGTCACGCACCCCACCGAGGGCCACTCGCTGCTGACCCTGAGCAGAGGCGAGGCCGACAAGGCCGTGGCCCGCTACGGCTACGTCGACCAGGGGGTGACGCTGTTCGTCTCCGGGCGCGCGGCCACCGGCCTGGTGCCCATCCACCGGCTGGTCCACCCGACCACGGGTGACCGCCTGTTCGCCCGCAACACCGTCGAACGCGACAACGCGGTGAACCGCTCGGGCTACGTCTACGAGGGCGTCACCTTCTACGCCGTCAACCAGAACACCCCGGGCACGATCGCCGTCTACCGCCTCAGGAAGGGCGCCTTCCACAACTACGTCGTCGGCCCGCAGGCCCGCGACGCGGCGGTCGCCGACGGGTGGACGTACGAGCACATCGCCTTCTACGCCCGCCCGGCCTGACGCACCCCGAACAGCTCCCGCAGGTAGGGAACCCGCCGCACGATCTCGTACGCCGCCAGCGTCACCGCGAACGACACCGCGACGATGGCGGCGTACTTGACGGGGATCGGCGCCTGCCACCGCACCACGTGGTAGGCGGCCACCACCACGACGGGCTGGTGGACGATGTAGACGAACAGGGCGGCGGCCATCAGGTAGCCGCCCTGTTCGGTCCAGGTGCGCCGGTCGAGGAAACCCAGGATGGCCACGCACAGGCACCAGGAGGCCGCGCCGTAGAGCGCCCTGGCGGCGACGTGGGCCGGCACCATGTCGGTCATCGGATCGCCGGGGACGAGCAGGAAGCCGATCGCCCCCACGGGGAAGAGGACGCCGCCGATCAGGGCGGCGAGAGGGGCGTCTCGCCGCATGGCCGCCCTCAGCCGGTCGTCGGCGGCGACGACGTAGCCGTACAGGAAGAACAGCAGGTAGGCCCACCGGCTCCAGGCCGCGAACTCCTGCTCCAGGCCGAAGAGGGCGCAGATCAGTGTGATCGGCACGAATGGCAGCAGGACGAAGCCCCGGCGCGCGAGGAAACCGTAGTCGGAGGGGATCCAGCGCGCGGTCGCGGCCAGGATGAGCGACCAGGCGACCAGCATGACCACGAACCAGAGGTGGCCGACCTCGAAGTGCTCGCCGTCCAGCACGAAGGGAAAGTCGGCGAGGTTCAGGTGGACGTCGAAGAACTCCGGCAGGAACGCCCAGTAGCTCTGGGTCATCCCGGACCTGATCCATTGCGGGATCGGCACGATCGTCACGACGGCGACGACGAGCGGCAGGCCGAGGCGCAGTAACCGGTCTTTCACGAAGCCGCCCGCGCCGCGTTTGCGCAGCGAGTGGAAGGCCGCCACACCCGAGACGAGGAAGAGCGCCGGCATCGCCCAGATGACCACGAACCCGGCCAGGATCGTCGTGATGGAGGTGGTGTCGGCGTTCTTCACGTAGAAGTCGTCGTCGGCGTCGAACACCAGCGCCGCGTGGCCGAAGATCAGCCCGAAGACCACGACGGTCCGGATCAGATCGAGTTCCGGTCGTCGGGCGGACGGCTGGGTGACCATGTCCGCCAGTGTCGGCCCTGGAATCGCCGCGCGCCAGATCAGGGCACGGTGAGAACGATCTTCCCCGTGGTGCGGCCGGACTCGCCCAGTTCCATGGCCCTGCCGAGTTCGTCCAGAGGGAAGACCGCCGCGATCGCGACCCGCAGCCGCCCGGCGTCGATCAGCGCCGCGAGGCTCTTCAGCGCCGACAGGTCGGGTTCGCAGATCATCGACTCGACCCGCACACCCTGGTCGACGGCCTGATCCCGCAGGCCGGCGACCTCCATGGAGGCGACCAGGGAGACCAGGACACCGCCGGGCCGCAGCACCGTGAGCGATCTCGGCCCGTAGTCGCCGCCGATGGTGTCGATGACGGCGTCGAGCCCGTCGCACACGGTGGTGAAGTCGGTCGACCGGTAGTCGATCACCTCGTCGACGCCGAGGTGGCGCAGGAAGTCGTGCTTGGCCGTGCTGGCGGTGCCGTAGACGTAGGCGCCGCGGGCCTTGGCGATCTGCACCGCCAGGTGCCCGACCCCGCCGGCCGCGGCGTGCACCAGCACCTCGTCGCCCTCGCGGACCTTGGCGACGTCGACCAGCGCCTGCCAGGCGGTCAGGCCGGCCAGCGGCACCCCGGCCGCCTGGACGTGGTCGAGCGCGGCCGGTTTGGGGGCGAAGGTGCGGGCCGGCGCGGCGACGTACTCGGCGAAGGCGCCGTGTCCGACGGGGTAGCGCAACATGCCGAAGACCTCGTCGCCCGGCTTGTAGATCGCCACCCCTCTGCCGACCGCCTCGACGACCCCGGAGACGTCCCAGCCGAGGACGAACGGCGGTTCGCCGATCAGATAGCCGGTCGAGCGGTGTTTCCAGTCGGTCGGGTTGAGCCCGGCGGCGTGCACCCTGACCAGCACCTCGGTCGTTCCGGGGACCGGTTTGGGCAGGTCGACGGCGTGCAGGACCTCGGGCCCGCCCAGCGTGTCCTGGCTGATCGCTTTCATCCGAGCTCCTCGAACAGGGTGAGTTGCAGCCCGTCGGGGGCGGTCAGCCGGGCGTTGAGCGAGTTCCACGGGGTGCGGGTGGGCGGCGCGAGCACGTCGGCGCCGTGCTCCTCCAGCAGCGCCGCCGTCGACTCGGCGTCGGGGACCTCCAGGGCGACCCTGATGTGCCCGGCCACCCGCCGGCCGACCTCGACGCGGTCGATGAACTGCGCCTGGCGGACGTCGACGATCTCCACGGTGGCCCGGCCCGCCGACAGCAGGCGGACCCGGCCGTCGTCGGAGGAGAAGTCGGCGATCTCGTGGAGGCCGAGCACGTCGCGGTAGAAGTGAAGGGCCTCGTCGTAGTTCTCGGCCGTCACGACCAGCCGCAGTTCCCGAACCTCAGTCACATGATCCACGTTACCCGTCGATGATCTAACGGCGGGTGAAGTCCATGGTCCAGTTGGTCAGCCAGGTCTCGCCGCCGTCCCGGGAGAAGGCCTGCTCCCAGTGGGCCGACTCGGGGGTTATGGCGTTCCAGATGAACCGGGCGTCGATCTCCTCGCCGGCGTAGTGGTCGCGGCCGAAGAACTCGCCCACTCCGCCGGTGAAGGTGCCGACGACGGGGGGCTGGAGCACGCCGTACCGGGAGTTCGACCAGTAGAGGGACCACTCCTTCTTCTCGACGTCGAACAGGCGCAGCGTGATGCCGCTGAAGGTCGGGCAGACCATCTCCTCGATGTTGGCCGAGCCGTCGAACAGCGGGCGGCAGGTCGAGTGGCCGGTGAACTCCTCCCATGCGCTGCCGGGGTCGACGTAGTTCAGGCGGCGGCGGTTGGCGACGGTCCAGTCGCCGATGAGGAAGTCGAAGCCGGTCATCCGGTCATCCCTTCGGGGAGCGAGTCGGTCAGGTAGGCGGCCAGGTCGGGCCGTTCGGGGGCGAGCACGTGCCGTACCCAGGCGTCGCGCTCATGGGTGATCGGCGGCAGTTCGTAGACGCAGCCGATGAAGTCGGGGGCCAGCCGCACGAAGTGGGCCGGGTCGTCGTCGGGGCAGCCGAGGAAGCGCTGGCCCCCCGCCGCGCCGGTGAAGCGCAGGGCGTTGTCCCAGGCCCAGGAGTAGACGTTCAGATAGGCGCCGGTGTCGCCGCCCCGGTGCAGCACCACGAACGAGGCGGGCGGGGTGCCGTCGGGTTCGGGCAGCAGGTCCGGCAGCAGCGCGTAGGCGGCCCTCTCCACGTGGGGTTCCGGGGAGCCCACGTGGTAGCGCTTGACGTGGCGTCCGCCGACCTCGATCGGCGGCGGCACGGTGAGGATCTTCTCCGCGAAAGCCATGCCTGGACGATAAGGAGGCTCCACTGCCAAGGTGTGTCAGTGAAGTCGAGCCGACTGCTCGCGATGGTGCTGCTGCTCCAGACGAAGGGCCGCCGCACCGCCGCCCAGCTCGCAGAGGAGCTCGACGTCTCGGTGCGCACCGTCTACCGCGACGTCGAGGCCCTGCACGCCGCGGGCGTCCCGATCTACGGAGACGCCGGCCACCAGGGCGGCTACCAGCTCGTCGCCGGCTACCGCACCCACCTGACCGGCCTGAACCCGGCCGAGGCGGAGGCGCTGTTCCTGTCGGGACTGCCCGGCCCGGCGGGCGAACTCGGCATGGGCGACGCGCTGGCCGGGGCCCAGCTCAAGCTGCGCGCCGCCCTGCCGCCCGACCTGCGCGCCCAGGCCGACCGCATGCGGGCCCGCTTCCACCTCGACGCGCCCGGGTGGTACGCCAGGGACACCTCGGTCCCGTTCCTCGGCGCGGTCGCCGACGCCGTCTGGCGCGGACGCCTGCTCTACGTGCGTTACCGCAGGTGGAAGGCACCAGAAGAGGTCGACCGGGTGCTGGAGCCGTACGGGCTCGTGTTGAAGGCCGGCCGCTGGTACCTGGTGGCCGGGCCGGGGCCGCGTACCTACCGGGTCGACCAGATCCTCGCGCTGCGCACCTCGGCCGAGGAGTTCGAGCCGCCGGACGACTTCGACCTCCCGGCCTACTGGCGCGACCACCAGGAACGGTTCCACGCCTTCCTGCAGCAGGGCGAGGCCGTCGTCCGGGTCGACGGCGCCGAGCGGACCGTCCCGATCGAGTCGATCCCGAAGGCGGCCCGCCACTTCCTGTCGCAGGGCCCGTCGGTCGAGGTGCTCGAACCCCGCGAACTGCGGGAAGAGGTGGCCCGGCTGGCGGCCGAGGTGGCCGCGCTCTACCGCCCTACCCCGTAGCCCGCGACACCAGCGCCACGATCAGCGACGCCACGCCCCCCTGCACGATCGACAACACGGCGTCCTTCGCGCCGCCCGCGACCGCCGTCGCGAGCGCTCTCAGCCGTCCCGGCTGCTCCTGTACGGCCGCCACCACGGCCCCCGGGTCGGCGACCGACCCGTCGGGGGCGATGGCTCCGGCCCGGCCGAGCTCGGCGATCAGCGCCCGCAACTCGGCCACCGCCGCGGTCACGTCGACCGAGCCGTTGTTGACGGTCACATTGCCCTGGTCGTGAACGTTGAAGGTGTCGCGACCGTAGTAGGTGTCGCCCATCCCCGGCTCCTAGTTGTTGACGGTCGCACGGCCACTGCCGCTGACGTTGAAGGTGTCCCGCCCGAAGGTGTTGCCGACGTACACGGGACTGTTGAACGTGTACGACCTCTCCGTGGGCGGCGGGTCCTCGATCGCGGCCACGACGAGACCCTCGATGCGGCGGATCTCCTCCAGGTCGGTGCCCCACAGGGCGGTGTACTGCGTCCCGGCGGTCTCGATCGTCAGCGCGTACCTGTTCCGCCGGAAGATCAGCCGGTAGAGGAACTGAATCGCCAGCAGCCCGCCACAGACCCCGGCGACGGCGAGCGCGACGGGCAGGTACTCCCGCGCCTCGGGGAACACCTCCTCGGCCACGAACGCCGCCGCGGCCGCCAGCGCCGCCACGACCACGAGCTGACCGAGGGGATGGAAGGTGGAGAGCCGCCCCTTGTAGACGATCCGCAGCGTCTGCACACGGGAGATGTTCGCCAGCGGATACACCTCGTGCCCGATCCGCACGATCCGCTTGCTGATCCGAATCTCGCCGACCTTCTTCTTGGCCATGCCCGCCATGGTCGGCGCCGTCTCCCTCGGCGCGCTTGAGTAACCCCCTACTCATCTCGTTCTAGCGTGAACCCGGTGCAGACCTTCCTGCCCTACGCCGACTTCACCGCGACCGCCGAGGTCCTGGACGACCGCCGCCTGGGCAAACAGCGGGTCGAGGCCATCCAGGTGCTGCGCGCGACGTCCATCGACGACTACGGCTGGCGGCACCACCCGGCGGCCAGGATGTGGCGGGGCTACGAGGAGGCGCTGGTCCGGTACGGCCTGGAGATCTGCGACCGATGGTGCTCGACCGGCCGGGCCGACACCTGCGCCGCCACCCTGCGGCAGGACCTCGTCCGCTTCACCGGCGTCGAGACCATCCGCTCCCAGGCCGCCCTGGCCGAAGCCGGCGAGCTGCCCCCATGGCTCGGCGACCCGGGTTTCCACCTGAGCCACCGGTCGGCTCTGCTGCGCAAGGACCCGCTCTTCTACCGCCCGCTGTTCGGCGACGAACCCGACGATCTCCCCTATGTCTGGCCCGATTCCGACCGGCCCTAGCCTGGTGGCGTGACGGAGATCGAACAGGTGGCAGCCCGCCTGCGGGCCTTCGCGGCGGCCCGCGACTGGGAGTCCTTCCACACGCCGAAGAACCTCGCGATGGCGCTGGCGGGCGAGGCGGGCGAACTGCTCGCCGAGTTCCAGTGGCTCACGCCGGAGGAGTCGGCGTCGCTGGGCGAGGAGGAACTGGGCCGGGTGAAGTCGGAGATGGCCGACGTGGCGACCTACCTGATCCGGCTGGCCGACGTCCTCGGCGTCGACCTGATCGACGCGATCCACGCCAAAATCGACGAGGTCGACAAACGCTACCCTCCGCTAACCTCAAGATGACCATGTGATGCGGCCCGACGGGCTTCCGGCGACCGGATACGCCCCCACCCGCACGAGTGACTTCGTGCTGCCTGGGGGACGCCCGTGTCGGCGATTCGGCTGTCAGTCGAGAACCTGCTTTCCCCTGCTGAGACGGCGTTCGCCGAAGCGCTGGCCGACCATGTGAGGGCCACCACCGGCCGGGGGCCGTCGAAGTCCGAGGTGCTATCGTGGCGCAACAGCCTGCCCGTGCTGGCGGAGGATCTCCTCCAGGCCGGGCTGGGCGAGGTCACCCTGCTCGCCGAGTACAAACTGCCGCTCACCAGCCGCCGCGTCGATGTCGTGCTGGCGGGGGTGCATCCGGAGACCCGCGCCGACTCGTATGTCGTGGTCGAGTTGAAGCAGTGGACCCAGGCCGAACTGTCCGAGCTCGGCGGCCATCTCGTGCTGACCGGTGGCCGGGAGGTCCTCCACCCGGCCGAGCAGGCACGCCGCTACGGCGAGTATCTCGTCGACTTCCTCGACGTGCTCAGCCCCGAGTCGGTCGCCACGACCGCCTACCTGCACGACGCCATGGATCTCGACGTCGCCGATCTCGGTGACGTCTTCACCATGAGCCGGCGCGGGAAGTTCCGGTCCTTCCTGCGGTCGAGGCTCGCTCCGGAGCCCGGCGACGCGGCCGCCGAGCGGCTGTTGAGCAGCCCGGTCGCGCCGAGCCGCCAGCTCATGGCACACGCCGCCAAGGAGATCCGGGAGCGCGAGCAGTTCACCCTCCTCGACGAGCAGCAGGTCGCGTTCGAACTGGTGATGCGGGCCGTCGACACCGAGGAGAAGCGGGTCGTCATCGTCACCGGCGGTCCGGGCAGCGGGAAGAGCGTCATCGCCCTGTCGCTGCTGGGCGAGCTGTTCCGGCAGGGCCGCACCGCCCTGCACGCGACCGGCTCACAGTCGTTCACCGAGACCATGCGGCGCTACCCGGGCAAGGGCAGCAGCCGGATCAAGAATCTGTTCGTCTACTTCAACAGCCTCACCGACGCCAAGCCCGACGCGCTCGATGTGCTTGTCTGCGACGAGGCCCACCGCATCAGGGAGACCTCGTCGTACCGCTACACCCCGGCCGCCAAGAGGACCGGCCGCCCGCAGCTCGACGAGCTGCTGAGCGCCGCCCGGGTACCCGTCTTCCTGCTGGACGAGCGCCAGGTCGTACGGCCGGGCGAACTCGGCACCGTCCAGGCGATCGAGGCCTTCGCCCGATCCAAGGGGTATGCCGTCAGCCACGTCAGCCTCGACGAGCAGTTCCGCTGCGGCGGCAGCAGAGTCTACGAACGCTGGGTGCTCGACCTCATGGGCCTGTCGGGCCGAAACCCGTCGCCGTGGACGGGCGACCCCGACTTCGAGGTGCGTCTCGCGGGCAGCCCCGGGGACCTCGAGTCGATCCTGCGCGGGAAACCCGGCACCGCCCGGATGACCGCCGGATACTGCTGGCCGTGGAGCAACCCGAACTCCGACCTGACCCTGGTCGACGACGTGGTGATCGGCGACTGGGCCCGGCCCTGGAACGTCAAGAAGGACCGGGCCGTCGGCGACGCCCCGCCCAGCATGTTGTGGGCCACCGAGCCCGCCGGGTTCGGCCAGGTCGGCTGCGTCTACACGGCCCAGGGCTTCGAGTACGACTGGGCCGGGGTCATCCTCGGGCCCGACCTGACCGTCCGCGACGGCGCGCTGGCGACCGTGCGGAACGCCAACCGCGACCCCGCCTTCAAGAGCGCCAAGAGCGTCCCGGACGCCGAGTTCGACCAGCTCGTCCGGAACGTCTACAAGGTGCTGCTGACCAGAGGGATGCGCGGAACCGTCCTGTACGCGGTGGACCCCGCCGTCAGGGAGTTACTGGCGGAACTAGTGCCCTGAGGTGCTCCCTCGTCTGGTCGTCGCAGGCGTAGATGACGACCCCCTTGAGGCCGCGCGTCAACAACACTTTGTAGGTGTTGCGGACCAGCCGGTCGAACTGCTCGTCGGTGACCGAACGCTTGACCAGGTCGCCGTCCCTGTTCGCCTCGCGGACCGTGCGGAGCCCACCGCCGCGGGCGATCAGATCCGGGCCGACGATGACCCCGGCCCAGTCGAACTCCAGTCCTTGAGCGGTGTAGATACAGCCGATCTGGTCGAACCCGCCCGGAAGGGTGGCCCAGAACTGGCTGGTGGGCGCCTTGCCGACGCGGACACCGTCACCGTTGGCGTTCCAGGGCCGGGCCCAGTCGCCGATCACGACGTCGTCGACCAGGGTCTTGTCGTCGTTCGGGTCGCTCCACGGCCAGCAGTAGCCGGCGGTCATCCGTGCGGTGTCGCCCTCGACCATGCGGGCGCGCAGGAACTCCTCCATCTGGGCGGGCGAGTCGGCGAGCCGCACCTCGAAGTGCTCGTCGCCCGGCCAGGGCCAGGCCTGGGAGTCGCCGTCCCACTGGCTGTCGGCGGCGCCGAGGTTGAGCAGGCCGCGGACCCAGGCGTCGTAGACGGCGCTGCCACCGCTGCGCCACTGCCCGTCGAGGTCGACCCGGTGATACCTGATGTTCAGTGCCTGGGCCTGCGCCTCGATCGCCGCCACGGTCCCGACCTCGCCGGGCTTGACGACCTGGTGTTCGTCGAGGAGGAAGACCGGCACCCGGGCCGCCTCCATCAGGCTCTCGATCTGCGGGCGATCGCTGCGCCGGGCCGCGTTGAAGCGGTCCTGCGACTTCGCCCGCACCCGGTGGGCCTCGTCCACGATGATCATGTCGAGCCGGTTCCTGGGCGCGTTGGCGTAGTCGTTGTAGTACTGGAAGAGCCCGGCGACGTCCTTGTCGCGGCCGCCGATCGCGCGGCGGAAGGTCCTGGTGAGCGTGCGAGAACCGGTGACATACGCGACTCGGTCGCGGGCCTCGGCGAACTCGCGGAGCAACGAGAGCGCGATCGCGGTCTTCCCGCTGCCGGGGCCGCCGGTGATGATGACGACCCGTTTGGTGTTGGCCTCGAAGGCGGTCCGGATGTCGTGGCGCACCAGTTGGAGGGCCTCCTGCTGCTCGTCGAGCAGCACGAACTGGTCGCGTCCGCGCAGCACGTCGGCGGCCCGGTCGAGCAGTTCGCCGGTCGGCACCATCGCCCCGTTCTCCAGGATGTCACCGGCGGACTGACCGGGCTCGTCGGAGAACCGCCGTCGCAGGTACTGGACGAAGGCGCCGCGTTCGCTTCGGCAGAAGAGCGGCACCTCCTCGGTCACCGATCTCTGGTAGAGGTCGCGGATGTCGTCCCGCCGCGCGTTCTGCAGGTAGACGACGGCGCTCACCGCCTCGGGGCGGCCGTCGAGCGCCGAGCAGGTCGATCGCAGCTGGTCGCGGTAGCCCTTCGCCTGTACGGCCGGATGACTCTGGTGCGGGCGCATCCCCGGCACGTCGACGAGTGTGTCGTTGCCCTCGAAAAGGGTGGCCTCGCTCCACTGCTTGAGTTCCACGACCACATAGGTCACCCGGCCGGCGGAATCGTATCCGGCCAGGACGACGTCGGCCGAGCTGCGTTTGTTGCCCGGCATCGGGAATTCGAGGAAGACCTCCAGCCTGCCCCGGTCCGCGTCCATCAGCGACCGCGAGAGATCGGTCAGGCTGTTGACCCAGGCGCGTTTCTCGGATTCCCGGGCGACGCGGCCGGTCGTCTCCTTCACCTTCACCGCGAGAGCCGCGACGAAAGTCCGCTCGACCACGGACCGCTGCTGAAGCATCAGGTCATAGAGACTCTTGGCAGACAACCGCTCGGCGGGAGCCGGAACGCTCGCCACGATTTCCCCCAGGCAGCACGAAATGACTTCGTGCGGTATGGGGGCGTGTCCTCAGAAGAGAAAGCCCGTCGGGCCGCAGCTTCGACCGGATGACGATATCTCAGGAATATGCGTCCGACATTATGAATACGTCGTCTGCCGGGCCAGCATCTCGACGACCGCCTTCGGTCCCCGCCGTCCCGCCCGCCGCTGCCGGTCGGCTCCCGTGCCCTCCCGCCGGATCCACCCCAGCAGCCGCCGCGCCTCGCCGATCTCCCCCGACTCCTCCAGCGCGTCCCGTACGTGGACCAGCAGCCGGTCGACCAGTTCCGTCGCCGGGACCTCGCGCCCCTCGGCCGGGCAGATACCGGCGCCGGCCAGCCCGTTGCGGGCGGCGTTGAACAGGGCCGCCGTGCAGACGGGCTCGGGCAGGTCGGGGCCCTCCCGGCCGGCCGCCAGGTCGGTCAGCGCGGTCGTCACCAGGGCTCGGGTCAGTAGCGCCTGCACAACGGCGTCGTCCACGGCACCGGCCGCGTCGGCGGCGCGGATTTCGATGGTCGGGGTGCGGACGCCCAGGCGGGCCACCCAGAACGTCATGGCCGGGTCGACCAGGACGCCGCACTCGACGAACTGGGCGACGGTCTCGTCGTAGTGGGCGAGGTCGGTGAAGCGGGGCGGCAGGCCGGCGCCGGGGAATCTCAGCTGTTCGGCGATCCGCCAGCTCGCGAAGCCGGAGTCGCGGCCCTTGTCGTACGGGGAGTTGGCCCCCAGAGCCACGAGCGTGGGCAACCACGGACGGACGTGGTTGAGCACCGCCACCCCGGTCTCCCGGTCGGGCACGCCCACGTGGACGTGGCATCCGCAGCACTGGTAGTCGCTGATCGTCGCCCGGTGGACCTCGACGATGTCGGCGTAACGGTCGCCCTCGGAGACGGGCGGCGTGGAGCCGGGGAGCACGGGGGTGCCGACCGAGACCAGGCGCAGGCCGTGGGCGTGGGCGGCCTCGGCCAGGCGGGTGCGGGCGCCCGACAACTGGGCGCGCAGGGCGGGGAGGTCGGCGCAGACGCCGGTGGCCGCCTCGACCTGGGTCTGGAACAACTCCGCGCTGAAGGTCCCGCCGGGGCCGGGATGGGGGCCCGCGTCGGCCAGCACCTTCTCGACCTCGGGGGCGGGTTCTCCCGTCACCCCGTCGACCAGCAGGAACTCTTCTTCGACCCCGAATGTCCGGCCCATGGCGGTCCCCTACCCCCTCTGCGAGGGTTATGTAACGCGTAACCTATGGGTTACGCTTTCTCGTATGGACCAGGCCGCGGAGGCGATCGCCGACCCGATCAGACGGGCGATTCTGCGCATGGTGCGTGACGAGCGGCTCACCGCCGGTGAGATCGCGGCCCGGTTCCCCGTCAGCCGGCCCGCCGTCAGCCGGCACCTGCGGGTGCTCCGGGAGAGCGGGCTGGTCGACGACGATCTGTCCGGCCGGCACCGCTACTACTCGCTCAACCCCGAGGGCCTCACCGAACTGCACCGATGGTTGACCGACCTCATGACACCCGCGGGCTGGGAGCAGCGCCTCGACGCGCTGGAGACCGAGGTCTACCGGGCCCGCCGCGACAACAGGGAGACCGCGTGAACCCGACCGGCCGCCTTCTCGGCGCCGACCTTCAGCTGATCCGCACCTTCAAGGCCCCGGCCGCCGACGTGTGGGCGAGCATCACCGAATCGGAGCGCACCGCCCGCTGGTTCGGCCCCTGGCGGGGCGACGCCGACCCGATGATCCAGATCCAGCTCACCTCCGAGGAGGGGGCGCCCTGGGTCGACGTGCGGGTCGAGGCCTGTGAGCCGCCCCGGCGGCTGGCCCTCTCGTCGCTCGACGAACACGGCGCCTGGCACGTGGAGCTGACCGTCACCGAGACCGACGGGGTGAGCGAGTTGCTGTTCGTGCACCAGAGGATCGACCCGGCGAGCGCCGGGGAGGTGGGGCCGGGCTGGGAGTACTACCTCGACTGCCTGGTGGCGGCCCGCGAAGGGGCGCCCGCACCGGATTTCGCCGACTACTACCCGGCGATGAAGCCCTATTACGACGGTCTGGGCTGAAACAGACGGGGAGCCGAGGCTCCCCGTCTTGGTCGTCTCAGTGGTCCGGTAGTTCCTCTGCCAGTCCGCCGGCCGGCGGTTTCGGGGTGCGCGGTTCACGGACTCCCGCCGAGCCGCCACCGCCGTCTCTCATCCACACCTTGACGGTGTCCCAGCGCGACACCCGGGCGCCGGGGAGTGGTTCCTGTCTGGTCACGATGCCGTGCATGACCGATTCGGGGCCGTCGGGGGACGGGCCGATCAGGAGAACGCCCGCGTCGTGACCCACCAGCCATGCGTTGAGTGCCTGCATGCCCCGGAAGTCCGGGACTTCCACTTCGATCAGGTTCATGCAACCTCCCGAACCCGATCGTAAGTGTCCATTACGAACATGCACCCTTTTTGAGTAGTGGCCCGCCGGTCACCTTGTTGTCACACGCGATGGTGTTTCCGCCGACGGTGTCGTTGATTCCGACACCCTTCGCGCCGGAGAGGTTGATGACGTTCCGCCGGAAGACGTTTCCGGTTCCCCAGCCGTCGACGATCTCGTGGGTCTGGAATCCGTCGAGCGGCGTCCGGCGGCCCCGGTTGTTCTCGATGACGTAGCCGTTGCCCTTGACGTCGACCCAGGAATCGTTGGTGCCGTCGTTCACCAGCGCGGAACCGTCGAAGACGTTGCCGACGATCCAGCCGCCGCTGGTGCCCTCTTTGACGTCGATCGCCTCGGCGGTCGATTTGATCTCGTTGCCGCGCACCCAGTTGCCGTCGCTGCGGTCCATCCGGCCGCCGGTGTATTTCTTCCAGTTCGACTCGGCGGTGCCGATGTAGACGCCCTCGCCGAATTTCGGCTTACGCAGACCGGTGTTGTAAATGCGGTTGTACTGGACGATGTTCTTAGTGCTGAAATCGCGCAGGTGAATGGCCTCGTCGCCGATGGAGTGCACGGTCAGCGACTGGATGACCGAACCGCGGGTGCGGTCGGCCATCACGCCTTTCTGGCTGTTCCTGACGGTGAAACCGATCAGGCGCCAGTAGTTCCCCTTGTTGATGTGGAAACCGTAGCCGCCCTTCGGGCCGCCGCCTTCGATGACCGATCCGGCGGTGCCGCAGACGAAAATGGGGCGGCTCTGCGTGCCCGATTTCTGGGCGACGAAATTGCCCCGGTAGAGGCCGGGCCGCAATTTGATCACCTCACCCGGGCGGGCCTTGGCGAGCGCGGTCTTGAGCTGGCTCGCGGTGCCCACGGTCTTCGTCGCGGGCGGGCATTTCACCATCCCCGGGCCGGTCGGCGCAGCCTGAGCGGGCCCGGCGACTAAAACACCACTGGCGGCCACGAACAACGCGCCCACCGCATATCTGATCTCCACCTTGACCATCCTGTCAGTGGAGTCACAGGTGTCACAAGTTTCGCCGGGCCCGCTCTAATGATCAAAAGCCGGGGAAAACCTGACGGAGTTCCGCCAAAGTGATCGAACCGGTGAGTTCGACCACGGGCGGGGTGTGCTCGGGCGCGTGCCGCCCGGTCACCAGCCGCAACCACCATTCGGCCGGCGCGGTCAGCACCGCGTCGGGCTCGGCCGGGACGTCCACGATCTCGGCCTGCTCCCCGATCACCAGTCCGAACGACCGCTCGGGCGCGGTCACGTGGACGGCCAGCGTGGCCGCGCGGCCCAGCCGGTCGGGCTTGGCGGTCCAGCCCAGCATGCCGCCGATCCGGTCGAGCAAAATGTCGGTGGCGTCCGGGCGCAACCCGGCGGCCTGGTCGAAGGTGACCTGGACGTCCCAGGCGTGCAGGGCGAGCTCGCTCAGCCGGAACTTGGCGAAGGTCTCGACGTCGAGCGGGTCGATCGGGAACCACAGGGCGATGCGCAGGCTCTCGCGGGTCGCCGGGTCGAGGCCCTCCAGGCGGGCGATGTGGTTCTCGTTGGCGTCGAGGAAGGCGTTCGCGCGCTCCGCGGGCGACATCGCGTCCCAGCGGGCCCAGATGGCGCGGATCGTGTCGTTCTCCGGGGCGCCGGTGCCGTCCAGGGCGCCTTCGAGGGCGGCGAGGTTGATCTCGGCGCCGCTGCCGAGGTGGCTGAGCACCTGGGAGACGTCCCAGTCGGAGGCACCCGACTGGCGGACGAGGTCCTCCGGCGCGAAGGCGCGGACCTGCGCGGCGAGCTCGTCGAAGGTGGAACGCAGGGTCTTGGTCGCCTGGTCGGTCATGAGTGGGGTTCTCCGTGTACGCGGGGTAAGTGGCGTCGACAACGCGAACGCCACGAACCTCACGGATCATCCCTGTTTCACCGCCCGAGGGCCGCGCCGATCTTCGCCCGGGGGTCGGCCGCCCCCGCCAGCACGCCGGAGGGCAGCACGTCGATCAGGTGGGCGTGCCCGAACCCGTCGCCGTAGTTCTCCCGCACGGTCCGGTGCCCCCGCTCGCCCAGGCCCGCCTCCCAGGGGGCGCCGTCCTCGACCTCGACGACGTGCTCGGTGCTCCGCCAGGTCTCGAAGCCGGTCTCCGAGCCGAGCACCCAGCGCGGGGCGCCGATGATCTCGCCGGGGGTCTGGTCGTGGACGAGCAGGCGCGTCACCAGTTGCAGGAGGATCTGCGGCTGGGCGTCGCCGCCCATGGTGCCGATGACGGTGCGCAGCGAGCCGTCCGGGCGGGTGATCAGGGCGGGGGCGAGGGTGTGCGGCGGGCGGCGTCCGGGGCCGTATTCGGCCGGGTGGCCTTCGGTCAGGGAGAAGCCGATGCCGCGGTTGTGCAGGTTGATCCCGGTCGACGGTTCGAACAGGAGGCTGCCGAACCCGGCCGCGTTCGACTGGATCAGCGAGACGCCCATGCCGTCCGCGTCGACGGCGCAGAGGTAGGTGGTGTCGCCCTTCTTCGCCGGAGCGGTCAGGCCGGGGGTGCCGACCAGGGCCCGGCGGGCCTCGGCGGTGTCGAGGGGGGCGGTGGCGTTCTCGTACAGGACGTCGAGCCGGTCGTGCCCCGCGGCCACGGCCACGTCGATCAGCAGAGCGGCCCAGGCCGGGTCGGCGGGGTCGGCCGGGACGTCGAGGCCCTCCAGGATCTTGAGGGCGAGCGGCAGCAGGTACCCCTGGGAGTTGGGCGGAATGGTGTGGACGCCGTGGCCGAAGACGCTCGCCGACAGCGGCGTCACCCATTCGGCCTGGTCCCGCGCGAGGTCGTCGGGGGTGTATTCGCCGCCACCCAGCTTCAGCAGGCCCTGGCCGAACTCGCCCTGGTAGAAGCCCGCCCGGCCCGTCGCGGCGACGGCCTCCAGCACCCGGGCCGCGCCCGGCCTCCTGATCGGGTCGCCGACGTTCCGCACGTAGGCGTAGTCGCCCTGCATCGTGCCGATGAACGAGGCGCCGGGGGCCAGCAGCGGCGAGGCCGGGAAGCCGTCGGCCGCCAGGCGGATCGCCGGGGCCAGCACCTCGGCGAGTGGCAACCGGCCGAATCTGCCGTGCAGGGCGAGCCAGCCGTCGACGCATCCGGGCACGGGGACCGATCTGATGTCGTACAGGTGCGGCATCCGGTCATGCCCCTCCGCCCGCAACCGGGCGGGGTCCGCGCCGCTGCCGGCGCGTCCCGAGGCGTTCAGGGCGTGCACCCCCGATCCGTCGTGGACGAGGGCGAACAGGTCACCCCCCAGGCCGCACATGTGCGGCGCGGTGACCGCCAGCACCGCGTTCGCCGCCACCGCCGCGTCGGCGGCGCTCCCGCCCTTCTCCAGTACGACCAGACCCGCGGCCGACGCGAGGTGGTCAATGGTGCAAACCATGCCGTTTGGTGCATACCGGGTGGAAGTCATAGCAGGACTCTACGATGCGCCCCTGCAAGGGAAACGGGCCCGGCGGAGAACCGCCGGGCCCGCCCACCGCTCCGGTGCTACTGGACGGTGATCTTGTCGACTTCCACGGTGACGCCCTTGACCTGGTCGGTGACGACCGAGGTCGTCACCGAGCCGACGCCGGTGATGGCGCCCTTGACCTTCATCGTGTAGGTGAGGGTCTCGCCCGGGGCGCCGGGCGTGCTGGTGATGGTGTAGTCGGACGTCACTCCGGTGCCCGCCGGGATCTGGCTGCCGGCGGTGCCGTCGGAGTTCTCCGCGCCCACGGTCAGGCCGTAGGCGTCACCCGGGTAGGGCAGCGGGCCCGGGTAGGCGAAGCTGATGTCCTCGACGCCGTTGACGCCGATCCACGCCTGGAAGGTGCGGAGCGTGTTGGTGCCGTAGAGGCGCAGGCGCCACTCGACCACGATCCAGTCGGACACGCCGTCGGTCAGCGTGGTCGCGTAGACACCGGGGGCGCCGGTGCCGTCGAGGTCGGTCCAGAACGGCGCGAGCACGCCGTTCGGGCGGGTGTCGTCGGGCAGCGTCTGCGGGCTGAACTGGATGTCCGCCGAGCCGTTGGTGCCGCCGGCCACGAGGTAGCCGTTGGACGTGATGCCGATCCGGGTGAACGTCTGACCGGCGAACCGGTAGGCCGGGACGTTGTAGTTCACGGCCTGCTCGTCGCCGACCGGCGTCGGGGCGGTGCCGAAGGCGTCGAGCGGGAGGTAGCCGAACAGACCGCCCGGGGTGATCACCGGCGCGTCGGGCTGGCGGCCGTCGAGCGTGGTGGTGACCGTGGCCTCCTGGCTGTTCACCTGGGTCGCGCCGGTCACGCTGTTCAGCCGCAGGCGGCCGTCGAGCACGCTGGTGGCGGTGACCTCGGTGTCGTTCAGGGTGCCGTTCGAGACGGTGACGGTGCAGGTCGACTCGGCGTTCTTGGCGATGGTCGAGGGGGCGCAGGTCTGGTCGACCGGGATCGCGCCCTCCTGGCGGTAGAAGGCCACCGGGATGCGGTGGTCCTTGTTGCCGTCCTCCTGGCGGAGGTCGATCTCACCGAAGTACTGGCCGTCCGGGACGTCGGGGGCGCTGATCGTGATGGTCAGCTCCTTGGTGCCGCCCGCGGGGACGGTGAAACGCTCCGGCGTGACGGTGATGTGCGTGCCGGCGGTGGTGGTCTTGCCGCGCGAGGTGTACTCGACCTCTTCGCCCGTGACGTTCTTGACGGTGCGCGTGGTGGTGATCTGGCCCGGCATCGTGGGCGCGTTCACCGACGGGATGTTCAGGTCGATGCGGTTCAGCGGGTCGTCGGCGGAGATCGCGAAGTCGGCCGCGCTCTCGTCGATGGTCAGCACCGAGTTGTACGCCTGGCTCAGGTCGATGCGACCGCCGCCCATGTCGAACGGGTCGGCCGGGGTGACCCGGTCCTGCTTGGTGACGTTGGTGCGGGCGGTGGTCTCCAGGGCCGACTTGACCTGGCCGGGGGTCCAGCCGGGGTTGGCCGCGAACACCAGCGCCGCCGCGCCCGCGACGTGCGGGGACGACATCGAGGTGCCGGCGATCACCTGGTAGAGGTTCCCGGGCGGGCCCTCCAGCGGGGACTCGGGGGTCGGGGTGTGACCGGCGAGGATGTGCAGACCGGGCGCGGTGACGTCGGGCTTGAGGAAGTCGCCGCCGGGGCCGCGCGAGGAGAACGTGGTGATGACGTCGCGCTGCCAGTTGGTCTTGGTGCCCTGCGTGAAGGTCGCCGTCGCCCCCGGAGTGGCGGCGAGGTGGGCGAGCAGGACGTCGGTCGCCGGCTTGTCGATGTGGACGGTCGGCAGCCAGTGGTTGTCGGTCATGATGTCGAGCGGCGTGCTGTTGTAAAGGATCATGCCGACCGCGCCGCCCTGCTTCACGTTGAAGCCCTTGAGCACCCGGTTCGGGCCGCGCTCACACGCCACGATCTTCCCGCTGAACAGGCCGGGAGGCGCGGGGGTGAGGCAGAGCGCGTCGCTGTACGGCGGCGCCGAGGCCAGCACCACGGGGGTCGCCGAGGGGACGCCGGCGGTGATCGAGGCGCCCTTGATGGTCGGGCCGCCACCGCTGAAGGTGATGGTGGACTCGAAGGTGCGCTTCTGGGTGTTGGCCGCGACGGTGGTCACCCACGGCGAGCGGTGGTCGGTCGTGGCCGCGCCGGGACCGGCGTTGCCGGCCGAGGCGGCGACGAACACGCCCGCGGCGTAGGCGTCGAGGAACGCGAGCTCGACCGGGTCGGTGTACGGGTTCGCGCCACCGGAGATCGAGAAGTTGATCACGTCGACGCCGTCGAGGATGGCCTGGCCGACGGCCGCGGCCGAGTCGGTCTGGTAGCAGCCCTCGGCGCCGCAGACCTTGTAGACGGAGACGTGCGCGGCCGGGGCGATGCCGTGGGTCGCGCCGCGGGAGATGCCGAGCGGGTTGGCGTCCGCGACCGGGCCGCCGGCGGCGGTGGTGGCGGTGTGGGTGCCGTGGCCGTTGGAGTCACGCGCCGAGTCGGGGTAGACGTCGCCGCCGACCACGAGGTTGTACGTGTCCAGGAACGGCTGGCCGCCGATCAGCTTGTTGTTGCAGACGAAGACGTCGGCCGCCGGGGTCAGCGGGTTGTCGCCGAAGTCACAGGTCCGCGGGGTGCCGTCGGCCTTGGCCGGGGGCGTCGGGAGGCCGGGCGTGTCGGCCATCATGGGGTGCTCCGGCCAGAGGCCTGAGTCGAGGATGCCGACGATGACGCCCTTGCCCGAATTCGGCGCACCGCCGAGGCTGTTGTAGACCGGCGTGGCGTCGATGGCCTCGCTCTCGTCGGTCGACAGCGGCTGCTCCAGGCCGTCCCGCTGCACGGCCGCCACACCGGGCAGCTTCAGCAGGTCCTTGGCCTCGTTCTCCGGGACGGTCAGCGCGACGCCGCCGTAGACGGTGCGGAGCTTCTGGCCGACCTTGGCTCCCGCGACCTCGCCCGGCAGCGCGGCCAGGAACTTGTTCTCGATGCCCTCGATGTGCTTCACGTACTTCTCGGCCGCGGCGCTCTCGGGGTCGAGCCCCTTGCCGGTGGCGCTGGGGCTGGTCGCGGCGTATCCGCTGACCCCGCCCTTGTAGGCGGCGAGCGAGTCGTAGTCGAGCTTGACGACGACGTTCACCGGTTTCGTCGAGGTCGCCTTGAGCAGCGCTTCGTCGCTCTTGGCGAGCTGGCCGGTCAGCGACTTGGCCCCGGTGACCACCTCGGGGTCGGTCAGCGGGACGGCGGTGAACGAGGGCGTGGGAGTCGGGGTGGGTTCGGCGATCGCCGAACCCGCCGGGACCAACGCAGCCACCAGGCCGACTGCGGCGGCCGTGGCGACGGTCAGTCTTAACCTTGACACGAAACCTCCATGGGTGCTGGGGGACTCGTCACCGCACAAGGAGGAATCGCGCCACCCCCCGGGCAGCGTCCGAAAATGGACGCGCAAAAGGGCTGCAACCCTCCCCGGTTGGTTGACGATAACCGGACCGTTCGGCTTAGAACGTTCCGATCTGTCAGGGAGTTTAGTTAGCTCTTATTTGTCCCGCTAGATGAGATATTGCCAAGTGGGCTGTCCAGATTGGGACGCCGCGCGCTTTAGCTGATAAATGGCCTTCCACCTGCGGTTCGGTGGTCGACCAGGGCGGTGTGTCGGCCGCTGGGGGGACGCGCCGACCGGCAGCATTGGACCGTGAGCGAGCGAGGTAATGAGCAGAACCTGCCGAGGCAAGAGTGCGCGGCGACGGTTCTGGGCGGTCCCACGACCGTCATCGACATGGGTGGCCTGCGGATAGTCGTGGATCCCACTTTCGACGCTCCCGGACCGCACGGCTACCTGACCAAAACCCTTCCCCCTGTGGTCGATGAGACGGGACTGGGTTTCGTCGACATGGTGCTGGTCAGCCATGACGCGCATCCTGACAACCTTGACGACCGGGGCCGCGCCTTCGCCTCCGAGGCGGTCCTCACGCTGACGACGCCGGGCGCCGCCGCCCGGCTGGGCGCGACCGGCCTCGCGCCCTGGACGACCTTCACCGTGCCGCGTCCCGACGGCGGCGGCGACCTGTTCGTGCTGGCGGTGCCGGCCGTCCACGGCCCGGAGGACGGCGAACGCGACGCCGACGGCTTCGTCAACTGCGAGGTGACCGGCTTCGTGTTGTCGGGCCGGGGCCTGCCGACGGTCTACGTGAGCGGCGACAACGCCTCGATGCGCACCGTGGGCGAGATCGCCCGCCGCGTGCCGGAGATCGACGCCGCGGTGCTGAACGCGGGGGCGGCGCGGGTGACGGGCAAGTTCCGGGAACGCCCGGTGTCGATGGACGCCCGGCGGGTCGCCGCGACCGCCGCCGTGCTGGACGTCGACGTGGTGATCCCCGCCCACTACGACGGGTGGACGCACTTCACCGAGGGCCGGGCCGAGGTGGAGACCGCCTTCGACGAGGCCGGCCTGTCGGCCGTGCTCCGCGTGGCCGGCCACGGCGCCTGGTCGTCGTTGCGGAAGTGACGTGTGCTCAGCCCCGGCGCGGGGCGGTGCTCCCCCGGACCACCAGTTCGGTGCCGAGTTCCACCCGCCGCTGGAGGAGGGGCTCCCCCTCGGCGAGGTGGATCAGCATGAGCGCCGCCGTCGCCGCCATCTCGGTCAACGGCTGGCGCACGGTCGTGAGCGGCGGGATGGCCCACCTCCACGGAGGCATGTCGTCGAAACCGACCACGCTGAGGTCGTCGGGGATGCGCAGGCCCAGCCGGTGGGCGGCGTGGTAGACGCCGATCGCCTGCCCGTCGTTGGCGGTGAAGATCGCGGTGGGCGGCTGCGGCAGCTCCATCAGCCGCTCGGTGTGCACGACGCCGTCCTCGACCTGGAAGTCGCCATGGCAGATCAGGTCGGGATCGACGGGCACTCCGGCGGCGTCGAGGGCGGCGCGGTAGCCGTCGAGGCGGGCCCGGCTGGAGAGGGCGAAGCCGGGGCCGGTGATCATGGCGATCCGCCGGTGCCCCAGTTCGAGGAGGTGGCGGGTGGCCTCAAGCCCGCCGCTCCAGTTGGTGGCGCCCACCGACGGCACCCCCCGGCCGGGGTCTCCGGCCGGGTCGAGCACGACCAGCGGGACCTCACGGGTCGCGAGCAGCACACGCTGTTCCTCGGTCGGCCCGGAGAAGACCGTGATGACTCCGGCGGGACGGCGGCTGAGCACGTCCTGGATCCACTGCTGACCGGGGACGTGCCGGCCGCCGAGCTCGGAGACCACCACGCTCAGGCCGTGTTGCCCGGCCACCGACTTCACGCCCTTGACGATCTCTATCGGATAGTCGCCCGCCAGTTCGTGGAAGACGAGCTCGATCAGGCCGGCGGGCTTCACCCGGCGGCGCTGCCGCCGGAACCCGTGTTCCCTGATGAGGCCCTCGACCAACGCCCGGGTGTCGGAGCCGACCTCGGACCGTCCGTTGACGACTTTGGAGACGGTGGCGACCGAGACGCCGGCCATCTCGGCGAGTTGTGAGAGAGTCAGGGCTTCGGAGGACGCCGGACCGGCGTGGGGGGCATCGTCGGTCGAGGTCATAGCGGAATTCTATGGGTGTTTTCGGACGTCACGCGGCGTCGTTTGCGCTGCTGGCGCCAACCGTTCCCATCGCGGCGCGGCCCGGCGGCCGAAACTTTTCGCAATTTGTCTGAAACTTTTTAGCGACCTGCCCGGACCCTCCCTGACATCCGTCCGAACCCTCGCGGAAATCTACGGTTGCCAACTGGTAACTTCTATGAAATTTTCACATGCACGGACCGAAAGGTGCGGCCCCCCTCGGGGCGAATGAGCAGGCCGGGCGCTGTCTTGCCGGTAATGCCCAGCTCAGCGAGGGTGGCGGCACTGTTGACGCCGAATCGGCAGTTGGGTGTACTCAGGCGACCCGCGAACCCCCGCAGGAGCAGACCATGGATCTCTGAGATCACGAATGTTAGCGATAACAGATTTTCAGTGATCATCTGCGTCGTCCCGACCGCCCTACCTGCTGACTCCTCACCCCCCAAGGAACCGGCATGCTCCCCACCGCGATCCTGACCATCGCGCCCTCTTCCCGACGAACCCCCGTCCTCGCCGTCGTCCACGCCCGCAAGGCCGGCGTCCCGGCGACCACCCCGCCGAACGGCGGTTATGTCCGCGCCACCCCCGCCACAGACAGGCGGGGCGACTCGGCGGACGCACACCAGGCCGCCGCCGAGGCCGGCCCCGAGACGGTCCCCGAGCGCGACGCGGCCGCGCCGGCCACGTTCGCACCCCACCGGTGCAGGCGCTTCCCCGTCTGAGCACCGCACGAACGGCAATATTCCGCCGGGCGCTTTCCGGCGCTGAATGTTATCGCTAACAGAATTCACCGGCCGTCACCCGGCCTGACCAGGTGAAAGCCGATGACCGGTTGTGAGGACCACCAACCCGCCGGTCGTCTCACCCCATACCCGAGGAGCTCCCCCATGTCCTTGAGCCGTCGCCAGCTCTTCCAGGCCGCGGGCGCGACCGTCGCGTTCTCGGCCGCCGGCCAGGTGATCGGTGCCTCCGCCGCCCAGGCCGCACTTCCCTGGGCGCGCGCCGACATCGGCGTGTCCGCCTACGAATTCGACCTCGGCCAGGTGCGGCTCACCTCCGGCCGCTGGCTCGACAACCAGAACCGTACCCTCGCCTACCTGCGGTTCGTCGACGTCGACCGGTTGCTGTACGTCTTCCGCGCCAACCACGGCCGATCCACGAACGGGGCCGCGTCCAACGGCGGGTGGGACGCCCCGAACTTCCCCTTCCGCTCCCACATGCAGGGCCACTTCCTGACCGCCTGGGCGCAGGCCTACGCCGTGCTCGGCGACACGACCTGCCGGGACAAGGCCAACTACATGGTCGCCGAGCTGGCCAAGTGCCAGGCGTCCAACGGCTACCTGTCGGGCTTCCCCGAGTCGGACATCACCGCGGTGGAGAACCGCACGCTGTCGAACGGCAACGTGCCCTACTACTGCATCCACAAGACGCTCGCCGGGCTGCTGGACGTGTGGCGGCTGATCGGCAACACCGAGGCCAGGACGGTGCTGCTGAACCTGGCCGGCTGGGTCGACACCCGGACCGCGCGGTTGTCGTCGAGCCAGATGCAGTCGATGCTCGGCACCGAGTTCGGCGGCATGAACGCCGTGCTGACCGACATCTACCAGATGACCGGCGACTCCCGCTGGCTGGCCACCGCCCAGCGGTTCGACCACGCCGCCGTCTTCAACCCGCTGGCCAACAACCAGGACCAGCTCAACGGCCTGCACGCCAACACGCAGGTGCCCAAGTGGATCGGCGCGGCCCGCGAGTACAAGGCCACCGGCACGACGCGTTACCGCGACATCGCGTCCAACGCCTGGACCATGACCGTCAACGCGCACAGCTACGTCAACGGCTCCAACAGCCAGGCCGAGCACTTCCGCGCCCCCAACGCCATCGCCGGCTACCTGAGCCGCGACACCGGGGAGGCGTGCAACACCTACAACATGCTCAAGCTCACCCGGGAGCTCTGGCAGCTCAACCCGTCGCGGGCCGACTACTTCGACTTCTACGAGAACGCGCTGATCAATCACCTGATCGGGCAGCAGAACCCGGCCGACGCACGCGGCCACGTCACCTACTTCACCCCGCTCAACCCCGGCGGGCGGCGCGGCGTCGGCCCGGCCTGGGGCGGCGGCACCTGGAGCACCGACTACAACTCCATGTGGTGCTGCCAGGGCACCGGCATCGAGACCAACACCAAGCTGATGGACTCGATCTACTTCCACAACGGCACCACGCTGTTCGTGAACCTGTTCCAGCCCTCGACGCTCAACTGGTCGCAGCGCGGCATCACGGTCACCCAGACCACCTCCTACCCGGTCACCGACACCACGTCGTTGCAGGTCACCGGCAACGTGAGCGGCTCGTGGACGATGCAGATCCGCATCCCGGGCTGGACCCTGGGCGCGACGATCAGCGTCAACGGGGTGCAGCAGAACATCACCACCACCCCGGGCACCTACGCGGCCCTGACCCGCACCTGGACCTCGGGCGACACCGTGACCGTGCAGCTCCCGATGCGCGTGGTCATGAAGGCCGCCAACGACAACCCGAACCTCCAGGCGATCGTGTACGGCCCGGTCGTGTTGTCGGGCAACTACGGCAACACCTCCCTGTCGGCGGCCCCGGCCCTGACCCCCTCGACGATCACCCGCACGAGCACGTCGTCGCTGGCGTTCACCGCCAACGGCTCGATCAACCTCGGCCCGTTCTACGACGCGCACAACCACAACTACGTCGTCTACTTCGCCACCAGCGGCGGGGGTGGCGGCGGCTCGGCCAGCTTCCGCCTGATCAACGCGGCCAGCGGCCTGGCGCTCGGCATCCAGAACATGTCCACCGCCGACGGCGGCCTCGCGTTGCAGTGGACCGACAACGGCACCGCCGACCACGACTGGGTGCCCATCGTCGACGGCAACGCCCTGCGCTTCCGCAACGTCAACAGCAACAAGGTGCTGGGCGTCGAGAACATGTCGACGGCCGACAACGCCCGCGTGCTCCAGTGGGCCGACAACGGCACCGCCGACCACCGCTGGACGATCACCGACAACGGCGACGGCGCGGTCAAGATCCGCAACGTGAACAGCTCCAAGCTGCTCGGCACCCAGAACGGCTCCACGGCCAACGGCGCGCAGGCCGTCCAGGACTCCGACAACGGCAGCGGCGACAACCTGTGGCGGTTCGTGCCGAACGGCGCGCGGCGCATCCAGAACGTCGGCACCGGCATGGTCCTGGGCGTCACGAACATGTCCACCGCCGACGGCGCGCTCGTCGTGCAGTGGGGCGACACCGGCACCGCCGACCACCTGTGGACGGCGATCGTCGACACCGGCGGCTACCTGCGCCTGCGCAACTCCAACAGCCAGAAGGTGCTCGGCGTGGAGAACGCCGCCACCGCCGCCGGCTCCCGCGTCGTGCAGTGGGCCGACAACGGCACCAGCGACCACCGCTGGCGCCTGCGGTACGGGTCCAACGCCGCCTTCCGCATCCAGTGCGCCAACGGCGGCCGGGTCCTCGGCCTCAGCGGGACGGCGCAGGGCGCACAAGTCGTGCTCTCGGACGACAACGGCTCGGCCAACAACCTCTGGAGGTTCCTGTGAGACGCCTGCTGGCGATCCTCTCCTCGTTACTGCTGGTGGGTGCGTTCATCACCACCCAGCAGGCGTCGGCCGCGACGGTCGACACCAACGCGTGGTACGTGCTGATCAACCGCAACAGCGGCAAGGCCCTCGACGTCTACAACCTGGCGACCAACGACGGGGCCCGCATCACCCAGTGGACCCGCAACAACGGCAACCAGCAGCAGTGGCAGTTCGTCGACTCCGGCGGCGGCTACTACCGCGTGAAGTCGCGCCTCAGCGGCAAGGTGCTCGACGTCTCCGGCGTCTCCACCGCCAACGGCGCGGCCGTCGTCCAGTGGACCGACCTCAACGGCACCAACCAGCAGTGGCGGCTCGCCGACTCCCCCGACGGCTACGTCCGGCTGATCGCGCGGCACAGCAACAAGGCCCTGGAAGTGCAGAGCGCCTCCACGGCCGACGGCGGCAACATCGTCCAGTACGACGACTGGGGCGGCGCCAACCAGCAGTGGCAGTTCGTGCCGGTCGGCGGTGCCACCCCGACCCCCACGCCCACTCCCACGCCCAACCCCGGCGGCAACTACACCAACCCGGTGGTCTGGCAGGACTTCGCCGACGGCGACATCATCCGGGTCGGCGACGCCTACTACTACTCCGCCTCGACCATGCACTACTCGCCGGGCGCGCCGATCCTGCGCTCCTACAACCTGGTCGACTGGGAGTACGCGGGCCACTCGGTCCCGCGCCTCGACTTCGACTCGAACGCCTACGACCTCAACGGCGGGCGCGCGTACGTGAAGGGCATCTGGGCCTCGACGCTGAACTACCGGCCCAGTAACAGCACCTATTACTGGTACGGCTGCACCGAGTTCAACCGCACCTACGTCTACACCGCCTCGGCCGTCGACGGCACGTGGACCAAGCGGGCCCGGATGAACCAGTGCTACTACGACGCCGGCCTGCTGATCGACACCAACGACACGATGTACGTCGCCTACGGCAACGGGACGATCAGCGTCGCCCAGCTCTCGGCCGACGGCCTCAGCCAGGTGCGCGCCCAGCAGGTCTTCCAGACCCCGAGCAGCGTGGGCACCCTGGAGGGCGCGCGCTTCTACAAGCGCGGCAACTACTACTACATCTGGCTCACCCGCCCCGCCAACGGCCAGTACGTGCTGCGCTCCACCTCGCCGTGGGGCCCGTACACGATGCAGCAGGTCCTGCTCAACATGCCCAGCCCGATCTCCGGCGGCGGCACGCCGCACCAGGGCGGGCTGGTCCAGACCCAGAGCGGCGCCTGGTACTACATGTCCTTCGTCGACGCCTACCCGGGCGGCCGGGTGCCGGCGCTCGCGCCGATCAACTGGGTGAACGACTGGCCGGTGATCCAGACGGTGAACGGCGGCTGGGGCGTGAACTACCCCAAGCCGAACATCCAGACCAACCGCACGGTCGCCTCGATGATCGGCCCGGACACCTTCTCCGGGAGCAGCCTCGGCCACCGGTGGGAGTGGAACCACAACCCCGACACGAGCCGCTTCTCCACCGGCAACGGCCTGCGCCTGCAGACCGCGACCGTGACCAACGACCTCTACAACGCCCGCAACACGCTGACCCACCGCATCCAGGGACCGACGTCCACGGCGACGATCGAGCTCGACTACTCGCAGATGGCCAACGGCGACCGGGCCGGCCTGGCGATGCTGCGTGACCAGTCGGCCTGGATCGGGGTCAGACGCGACAACGGCGCCTACCGGGTCTCGATGACCAACGGGCTGACGATGAACAGCAGCTGGGCGACCACCGGCACCGGCAGCGAACAGGCGGGCGCGAACATCTCGGGCGGCAAGATCTGGTTGCGGGTGAACGCCGACATCCGGCCGGGTTCCGGACGCACCGCCCGCTTCTCCTACAGCACCGACGGGACGAACTTCACCACGCTCGGCCCGGCCTTCACGTTGAACAACGCCTGGCAGTTCTTCATGGGCTACCGGTTCGGCATCTTCAACTACGCCACCAGCGCGCTCGGCGGAGCGGTGACCGTGAACCGCTTCGACCTCACCACTCCCTAGCCGTTCTCAGCCGCCCGGTCCGTTCGTGGCAGGACGACGGACCGGGCGACCGGGCGACCACCTACCCAAGAAAGGCGACCCCGTTCATGAAACGAATCTTGTCCTTGGTCACCGCGGCGCTGCTCGGCGCCGGCCTGTCGGTGACGCTCACCGGGCCGGCCGACGCCGCCTCGACACTGGGCGCCTCGGCGGCCGAACGCGGCGGGCGCTACTTCGGCGCGGCCATCGCCGCGGGCCGGATGGGCGACTCGACGTACATGAACATCCTGAACCGGGAGTTCAACCAGGTCACCGCCGAGAACGAGATGAAGTGGGACGCGACCGAGCCGTCGCGCAACAGCTTCAACTTCAGCAATGGCGACCGGATCGCCAACCACGCGATCTCGCGCGGCATGAAGATCCGCGGCCACGCCCTGCTCTGGCACCAGCAGGAGCCGACCTGGGCGCGCGGGATGGAGGGCTCCGACCTGCGCAGCGCGATGATCAACCACGTCACGCGGGTCGCCACCTACTACCGGGGCAAGATCCACTCCTGGGACGTCGTCAACGAGGCCTTCGCCGACGGCGGCAGCGGCGGACGCCGCGACTCCAACCTCCAGCGCACCGGCAACGACTGGATCGAGGCGGCCTTCCGGGCCGCGCGGGCGGCCGACCCCGGGGCCAAGCTCTGCTACAACGACTACAACACCGACGGGATCAACGCCAAGAGCACCGGCATCTACAACATGGTGCGCGACTTCAAGCAGCGCGGCGTCCCGATCGACTGCGTCGGCTTCCAGTCCCACCTGGGCACCTCGATCTCCGGTGACTACCAGGCCAACCTCCAGCGCTTCGCCGACCTCGGCGTCGACGTCCAGATCACCGAACTGGACGTCGCGCAGGGCTCCAACCAGGCCAACATCTTCGCGACGGTGACCCGTGCCTGCCTGAACGTGGCGCGGTGCAACGGCATCACGGTGTGGGGCATCCGCGACAGCGACTCCTGGCGAACCGGCGAGAACCCGCTGCTGTTCGACTCCTCGGGCAACAAGAAGGCCGCGTACAACTCGGTCCTGAGTGCGCTCAACAACGGCAGCACCCCGTCCCCGACGCCCACCCCGACGCCGGGCGGGCCGATCAACACCAACGCGTGGTACGTGCTGCTCAACCGCACCAGCGGCAAGGCGCTCGACGTCTACGGCCTGTCCACGGCCGACGGCGCCCGCATCACCCAGTGGACCCGCAACAACGGCACCAACCAGCAGTGGCAGTTCGTGGACTCCGGAAGCGGCTGGTACCGGCTCAAGTCCCGCCTGAGCAACAAGGTGCTGGACGTCTCCGGCTTCTCCACCGCCAACGGCGGGGCGATCGTCCAGTGGACCGACCTCAACGGCACGAACCAGCAGTGGCGTGTGGCCGACAGCGGCGGATACGTCCGCCTCGTCAGCCGGCACAGCAACAAGGTCCTGGAGGTTCAGGGAGCCTCCACGGCCGACGGCGCCAACATCGTCCAGTACGACGACTGGAACGGCGCCAACCAGCAGTGGCAACTCGTCCAAGTCGGATGAAATCGGAGTAAAGAGTGAAGTTCAAACCCATTGCCGTCATCGCCGCTCTGGTGGCGGCGCTGTTCGTGGCCTTACCGTCGGCCAACGCGGCCACCGTCGACACCAACGCCTGGTACGTCCTGGTCAACCGCAACAGCGGCAAGGCCCTCGACGTCTACAACCTGGCGACCAACGACGGCGCCCGCATCACCCAGTGGACCCGCAACGACCAGAACCAGCAGCAGTGGCAGTTCGTCGACTCCGGCGGCGGCTACTACCGGATCAAGTCCCGCCACAGCGGCAAGGTGCTCGACGTCTCCGGCGTCTCCACCGCCAACGGCGCGGCGATCATCCAGTGGAGCGACGGCAACGGCACCAACCAGCAGTGGCGCCTGGCCGACAGCGCGGGCGGCTACGTGCGCTTCATCGCGCGCCACAGCAACAAGGCGCTTGAGGTGCAGGGCGCGTCCACGGCCGACAACGCCAACATCGTCCAGTACGACGACTGGGGCGGCAACAACCAGCAGTGGCAGCTCGTCCAGGTCGGCGGCGGCAACCCCAGCCCGTCGCCCTCGCCGTCGCCCTCGCCCACCGGCGGCTGCAACCTGCCCACGACCTACCGGTGGACGTCCACCGGCGCGCTGGCGCAGCCGCGTTCGGGCTGGGTGTCGCTGAAGGACTTCACCGTCGCGCCCTACAACGGGCAGCAGCTCGTGTACGCCACCACGCACGACTTCGGGTCGAGCTGGGGTTCGATGAACTTCGGGCTGTTCACCAACTACTCGCAGATGGCCTCGGCGAGCCAGAACGCGATGACCTCGGGCACGGTCGCGCCGTCGTTGTTCTACTTCGCGCCCAAGAGCATCTGGGTGCTGGCCTACCAGTGGGGTGGCCCGGCGTTCTCCTACCGGACCTCCTCCAACCCGACCAACGCCAACGGCTGGTCCTCGCCGCAGACGCTGTTCTCGGGCAGCATCTCCAACTCGCAGACCGGTCCGATCGACCAGGCGCTCATCGGCGACGACCAGAACATGTACCTGTTCTTCGCCGGTGACAACGGCCGCATCTACCGGGCCAGCATGCCGATCGGCAACTTCCCGGGCAGCTTCGGCACCAGCTACCAGACCATCATGACCGACACCACGAACAACCTGTTCGAGGCGGTCCAGGTCTACAAGCTGGCCGGCCAGCAGCGTTACCTGATGATCGTCGAGGCGATCGGCTCGCAGGGCCGCTACTTCCGCTCCTTCACCGCCACCAGCCTGGGCGGCACGTGGACCCCGAACGCCACCACCGAGTCCAACCCGTTCGCGGGCAAGGCCAACAGTGGCGCGACCTGGACCAACGACATCAGCCACGGTGAGCTCCTGCGCACCAGCGCCGACCAGACCATGACGGTCGACCCGTGCAACCTGCAGCTGCTCTACCAGGGCCGCAGCCCCAGCTCCAACGGCGTCGA
>NZ_WXEW01000007.1 GCF_009901565.1 Herbidospora solisilvae | reverse complement strand
GGGGCAGGTTACTCACGTGTTACTCACCCGTTCGCCGCTCGAGTACCCCGAAGGGCCTTTCCGCTCGACTTGCATGTGTTAAGCACGCCGCCAGCGTTCGTCCTGAGCCAGGATCAAACTCTCCAAAAGATGTCTTCAGAGAATTTTCCCGGCTGACATAATGTCAACCAAAGGAATCCGTCTAATAGACGGGGTTGTGCATCATGCACTGGCTTTTAGCACACTGTTGAGTTCTCAAGAAACGGACTTGCTTTTTTCTTTGTGTCTTTATCTTCGCAGCGCTTCCGGTTAGTGTCAAATTCGGTGATTCGACATTTTCCATTTCCCGCTGGAAGTGCTCCCTTTCGAGAGCAACCCGTCTAACTTACCCGAGCTCCGGGCGATGTCAAATCGCCCGGTTTTCCCGGAGGAAGTTGTTGGGGACGCCTTGGGGATCTGATCGCCCCGGCTCTTCCGAGTCCGGGCCGCGCCGTCCCGCTTGGCGTAACAAGAACATTAGCACCTCTGCGGGGATGCCGCGACCCACTTCGGCAACCCGGTAATCATTCCCTGGCCACGAAACCCTAAACCCGGGGCAACGAGGCAAGTTGAGCCTCCAGGCGGGCGATGTCCTCCACCGCCTGAGCTGCGCGGGCGCGCACCTTCGCCACCACGTCGTCGGGGGCCTTCGCCATGAACTGCTCGTTGCCGAGCTTGCCCGTGACCTGGGCCTGTTCCTTCTTCGCGACCGCGAGGTCCTTCTCCAGCCGCTTGCGCTCGGCCGCCACATCGATGGCGCCGGCAGTGTCGATCTCCACGGTGACCGTGCCCACGGCGAGGCGCGCGGTCGGCGTGAAACTCTCACCCGACGGGTCGAGCCTGAGAAGGGAGCGGATGGCGTCTTCGTGGGCGGCGACGGCCGTACCGGAAAGAGAGAGACGGGCCGCGACACGCTGGCCGGGCTTGAGACCCTGGTCGGAGCGGAAGCGCCGGACCTCGGTGACGAGATTCTGCACGGCCTCGATCTCCGACTCCGCCCCCGCGTCGGCGAACGCCGGATCGCTCACCGGCCAGGGCGCCACCACGATCGACTCGCGGCCGGTGACCGCGCGCCACAGTTCCTCGGTGACGAACGGGGTCAGCGGGTGGAGCAGGCGCAGCAACGCGTCGAAGACATGGCCCAGGACACGCTTGGTGTTCTCGGCGACCTGGCCGCCGCCGGCGATCTGGATCTTCGCGAGCTCCAGATACCAGTCGCAGACCTCGTCCCACGCGAAGTGGTAGAGCGAGTCGCTGATCTTGGCGAACTCGAAGTCGTCGAAGGCCGTGTCGACCAGCGCGGTCACCGACTGCAGGCGCGACAGGATCCAGCGGTCGGCCGCGGTCAGCTCCTCGGGCAGGCCGTCGCTGACGGCGCCGTTCATGAGAGCGAACCGGGTGGCGTTCCAGATCTTGTTGCAGAAGTTGCGGGAGCCGGCCGCCCAGTCTTCGCTGATCGCCACGTCGGAGCCGGGGTTGGCGCCGCGCAGCAGGGTGAAGCGGGTGGCGTCGGCGCCGTAGCGCTCGATCCAGTCGAGGGGGTCGATGACGTTGCCGAACGACTTCGACATCTTCTTGCCGAACTGGTCGCGGACCATGCCGTGCAGCGCGACGGTCTTGAACGGCGGCTGCCCGTCCATGGCGTAGAGGCCGAACATCATCATCCTGGCGACCCAGAAGAAGAGGATGTCGTAGCCGGTGACCAGGACGGTCGTCGGATAGAACTTCTTGAGGTCGTCGGTCGCGTCGGGCCAGCCGAGCGTGGAGAACGGCCACAGGCCCGAGGAGAACCAGGTGTCCAGGACGTCGGGGTCCTGCGTGTAGCCCTCGGGGATCTCGTCGTCGGGGCCGACGCAGACGACCTCGCCCTCGGGGCCGTACCAGACCGGGATGCGGTGGCCCCACCACAGCTGGCGCGAGATGCACCAGTCGTGCATGTCGTCGACCCAGTCGAAGTAGCGCTTGGCCAGCTCCGGCGGGTGGATGTGGGTGCGGCCGTCGCGGACGGCGTCGCCCGCGGCCTTGGCCAGCGGGGAGACGTTGACGAACCACTGCAGCGACAGGCGCGGCTCGACCACGGTCTTGCAGCGCGAGCAGTGGCCGACGCTGTGGAGGTAGGGGCGCTTCTCGGCGACGATCCGGCCTTCGGCGCGCAGCGCCGCGACGACCGCGGGGCGCGCCTCGAACCGGTCGAGGCCCTGGAAGGGCCCGTGGGCGGTGATGACGCCCCGCTCATCCATGATCGCCAGGGACGGCAGGTCGTGGCGGCGGCCGATCTCGAAGTCGTTGGGGTCGTGGGCCGGGGTGACCTTGACCGCGCCGGTGCCGAAGGCCGGGTCGACGTGGTCGTCGGCGACGATCGGGATGCGCCGGCCGGTCAGCGGCAGCTCGACCTCGCGGCCGATCAGGTGGGCGTAGCGCTCGTCGGCGGGGTGCACCGCGACGGCGGTGTCGCCGAGCATGGTCTCGGCGCGGGTGGTGGCCACGACGATCGCGTCGTCACCGTCGCCGTAGCGGATCGAGACGAGCTCGCCCTCGTCTTCCTGGTGTTCGACCTCGATGTCGGACAGTGCGGTGAGGCAGCGGGGGCACCAGTTGATGATGCGGTTGGCCCGGTAGATCAGGCCGTCGTCGAAGAGGCGCTTGAAGATCGTCTGGACGGCCCGCGACAGGCCCTCGTCCATCGTGAAGCGCTCACGGGACCAGTCGACCCCGTCGCCGAGCTTCTTCATCTGGCCGAGGATGCGGCCGCCCGACTCCTCTTTCCACTGCCAGACCCGGTCGATGAAGGCCTCGCGGCCGAGGTCGTGGCGGGAGAGGCCCTCCTTGGCCAGCTCGCGCTCGACGACGTTCTGCGTCGCGATTCCGGCGTGGTCCATGCCGGGCAGCCACAGGGTGGCGTTGCCCCGCATGCGGGCCCGGCGGGTCAGCGCGTCTTGGATCGAGTGGTCGAGGGCGTGGCCGACATGGAGCGAGCCGGTCACGTTGGGCGGCGGGAGGACGATGCTGTACGGCTCTCGCCCGTCTACCGCGCTCGCTCCGAAGTGACCGGCCGCTACCCAGCGCTCGTAGCTGGGGGCCTCGACATCGGCAGGGGCATACTGGGTCGGCAGTTCAGGCGTCGTCACGAGAGCCAATTCTAGAAGCTCCCACCGAGCGCCCCGGCCCACTATGTGTTATGCGGACTTCTCTCGCGGAGTGCGCTGCTGCTTCAGCTGATCGCGCGGGATCAGCGTCGGGTTGACGTGTTCGAGAACCGCCTCGCGGGTGATGACGACCCGAGCGACATCCTGTCGCGAGGGCACTTCGTACATCACCGAGAGGAGGACCTCCTCCAGGATGGCGCGCAGGCCGCGGGCGCCGGTGCCGCGCAGGATCGCCTGGTCGGCGATGGCCTCGAGCGCGTCGTCGGAGAACTCCAGCTCCACGTTGTCGAGCTCGAACAGCCGCCGGTACTGCTTGACCAGGGCGTTGCGGGGCTCGGTGAGGATCTGGATCAGGGCCTCGCGGTCGAGGTTATGGACGCTGGTGATGACCGGCAGACGGCCCACGAACTCGGGGATCATGCCGAACTTCAGCAGGTCTTCGGGCATCACGTCGCCGAAGATGTCGACCGAGTCGACCTCTTCCTTGGACCGGATGATGGCGTTGAAGCCGATGCCCTTCTTGCCCACCCGGGACTCGATGATCTTCTCGAGGCCCGCGAAGGCGCCACCGCAGATGAACAGCACGTTGGTGGTGTCGATCTGGATGAACTCCTGGTGGGGGTGCTTGCGGCCGCCCTGCGGAGGCACCGATGCGGTGGTGCCCTCCAGTATCTTCAGCAGCGCCTGCTGCACGCCCTCGCCGGAGACGTCGCGGGTGATCGACGGGTTCTCGCTCTTGCGGGCGATCTTGTCGACCTCGTCGATGTAGATGATGCCGGTCTCGGCCTTCTTGACGTCGTAGTCGGCGGCCTGGATCAGCTTCAGCAGGATGTTCTCGACGTCTTCGCCCACGTAGCCGGCCTCGGTGAGGGCGGTGGCGTCGGCGATGGCGAACGGCACGTTGAGCATCTTGGCCAGGGTCTGGGCCAGGAGCGTCTTGCCGGAGCCGGTGGGGCCGAGAAGCAGGATGTTGGACTTCGACAACTCGAGCCCGTCGTCACGGCCGCGCTCGCCGGACTGGACCCGCTTGTAGTGGTTGTAGACCGCGACGGAAAGGGCCTTCTTGGCCTTGTCCTGGCCGATCACGTAGGCGTCGAGGAACTCGTAGATCTCTCGAGGCTTGGGGAGGTTGTCCCACTTCAGCTCAGAGGACTCGGAGAGCTCCTCCTCGATGATCTCGTTGCAGAGCTCGATGCACTCATCGCAGATGTAGACGCCTGGTCCAGCGATGAGCTTCTTGACCTGCTTCTGGCTCTTGCCACAGAACGAGCATTTGAGCAGGTCTCCCCCGTCGCCGATGCGTGCCACCCCAGACTCTCCTTTGCGTGGGACCGCCCTGCTGCCGCGGTCCGGTCATTCGCGCCGGTCACTTCGGTGCGAAAACGTCATCCCGCTCAGGTTTCGACGTTACCGTCTTCCGGGCCCTCAGTGAGCCCCCTAGCGGTGAGTCGCACCGGAAGGTGCCCAATTGGGCACCGTTCCGGTGCACTTGCGACCTTCGATCTCTTACGAGGCGACGGCAGCCGTCTGGCGCTTGCGCGACGGAATGATGTCGTCGACGATTCCGTAGGCCTTGGCTTCGTCGGCGCTGAGGATCTTGTCGCGCTCGATGTCGCGACGGACCTCGGCCGCGTCCTTGCCGGTGTGCTTGGCCACGATCTGCTCCAGAAGGTCCCGCATACGCAGGATCTCACGAGCCTGGATCTCGATGTCGGACCCCTGGCCGCCGCCCTCGGTGGAGGGCTGGTGGATCAGGACCCGGGCGTTCGGCAGGGCGAAGCGCTTGCCGGGCGTGCCGCCCGCGAGCAGCACCGCCGCGGCCGAGGCCGCCTGGCCCAGGCACACGGTCTGGATCTCCGGCCGGACGAACTGCATCGTGTCGTAGATCGCCGTCATGGCCGTGAAGGACCCGCCGGGCGAGTTGATGTAGATGCTGATGTCACGGTCGGGGTCGAGCGACTCGAGTGTCAGAAGCTGCGCCATCACGTCGTTCGCCGAGGCGTCGTCGATCTGGACGCCGAGGAAGATGATGCGATCCTCGAACAGCTTGTTGTACGGGTTCATCTCCTTGACGCCGTAGGTCGTGCGCTCGACGAACGAAGGGATGATGTAGCGGCCGTTGATGTCACCCGGCCGAATCAGGTCACTCATGGACGCTCCCGTCATGAAACGGCGCCCTCGGAGGGCACCTGCCGCGCGCTGCGCACGACTTGGTCGATGAAGCCGTAGTCCTTGGCCTCGTCGGCCGTGAACCAGCGGTCGCGGTCGGAGTCGCGCTCGATCTGGTCGAGCGGCTGGCCGGTGTGGTGGGCGATGCGCTCGGCCAAGGTCTTCTTGACGTAGAGCATCTGCTCGGCCTGGATCGCGATGTCGGCGGCGGTGCCGCCGATGCCGCCCGAGGGCTGGTGCATCATGATCCGGGCGTGGGGCAGGGCGTAGCGCTTGCCGGGAGCGCCGGCGCACAGCAGGAACTGGCCCATGGAAGCGGCCAGGCCCATCGCCACCGTGCAGACGTCGTTCGGCACATACTCCATCATGTCGTAAATCGCCATGCCGGCCGTCACGGAACCGCCGGGAGAGTTGATGTACATCCAGATGTCCCGGTTGGGATCGTCGGCGGCGAGCAGGAGGAGCTCGGCGCAGAGCCGGTTGGCGACCTCGTCATTGACCTGAGTGCCGAGCACCACGATTCGCTCACGCAGCAGACGCTGGTAGAGCTGGTCTTCAAGCCGGGCGGGGCCGTTCTCTCTGCCACGCGACTCGGGCTCGAAGCCGATGGGCTGGAAGAAGGTCGGCGGGCTGGTCACAGCGTCACCTTCCGATGCGTCGTTATCGATTGGCTTTGCTCGACCCTAACGCGCGCCGCCCACAGCTCATGCCCCCTCACCCGGGTGTTCGCTGACGGCGCATGCTCCCCCACGCCCTGTTTGTACGGCTTTCGCCCACCCCATGACGTACCGAACACATGCCAATGGGCCCCCGGTGAGAACCGGGGGCCCAGAGGAACGGCGGTGAGTCGCGCCTACTCGGCGGAGGCGCCGGCCGGAGCCTGAGCGAGGCCCTCGGCCTCACCCTCGGGGTTGAGCTCGGCGTAGATCGCCTTGAGGTCGACCTCGTTGCCCTCGGAGTCGACGACCTTGGCGGCGTCGCCCACGACCGACTTGGCCTTCTCGCGGACGATCTCCATCATCGCGAGGGTCAGCTGGTCGTTGTCGGCGAGGTGCTGGGCCAGCGTGTTCGGCGCGACGCCCATCTGGGCGGCGCGGCGCACGACGAACTGGGTCAGCTCCTCTTCGCTGACGCCGATGTCCTCGGCCTTGACGATCTTGTCGAGGACGAAGCCCATCTTCAGCGCCCGGGCGGAGTTGGCGTCGAACTCGGCGAAGCGCTCCTCCTCGGTCGTCTGGTAGAGGCGGAAGTAGGCCTCGCGGCTCAGGCCGCTCTCGGCGATCTGGTGCTCGAGGTTGTGCTTGCGCGCGTCGACCTCGGCCTTGAGGGCGCTGTCGGGCAGCGGGATGTCGAGACCGCCGATGAGGGCGTCGACGGCCTTCTCGCGGGCCTGGACGACCTGCTCGATCAGCTTGTTGCGGCGGACCTGCTCGCGGATGCTGTTCTTGAGCTCGTCGAGCGTGTCGAACTCGGAGGCGAGCTGGGCGAACTCGTCGTCGAGCTCGGGGAGGACCTTCTCCTTGACCGACTTGACGTTGATGATCACGTCGGCCTCCTCGCCGGCGTTCTCACCGCCGACGAGCGTGGTGCGGAAGGTCTTCTCCTCGCCGGCCGACAGGCCTTCGAGCGCGGCGTCGAGGCCCTCGAGGACCGAACCGGCGCCGACCTCGTAGGAGACGTCGGCGGCCTGCTGCTCGTCGAGGTTGCGGCCGTCGATCTCGGCGCGCAGGTCCATCACGACGTAGTCGCCCTTGGTGGCCGGGCGCTCCACGCCGGTCAGCGTGGCGAAGCGCTGGCGCAGCGCGTCGAGCTGGGCGTCGATGTCACCGTCGGCGACGGTGGCGGCGTCGACCGTGACCTCGGTGCCCTCGTAGGAGGGCAGGTCGAAGGTGGGACGGACGTCGACCTCGGCGGTGAACTCCACCTGCTGGCCGTCGTCGATCCGGGTGACCTCGATCTCGGGCTGGCTCACCGGGAAGAGATCGACCTCGTCGACGGCGCGGCCGTAGAGGCCGGGCAGCGCGTCGTTCAGGGTCTCCTCGAGCACGACCGCGCGGCCGAAGCGCTGCTCGATGATCCGGGCCGGAACCTTGCCGGGGCGGAAGCCGGGGACGCGCACCTGCTGCGCGACCTTCTTGTAGGCGGCCTTCAGGCTCGGCTCGAGCTCCTCGAACGGCACCTCGACGGTGAGCTTCACCCGAGTGGGGCTGAGCTCCTCGACAGCGGTCTTCACGGGGTGGTCTCCTAAATAACAGCATCTGGTGATCGCGGGCGCGTCATGCACAGCTACCGCGGCACGTTACGCGCACCGCGCCCACGAAGAGGGCACATGGGCATGCTCCACTGCGGCGGGGTGTCCAGCGCCAAACTTCAGTCTAGAGCAGAGCAGCCCCCGCGAGTGACGCGTCAGAGCTCGCGCGAGATCTTTCTCAGGATGTCGACGGTCTCGGACGGGGTGGTGGAGACCGCGCACAGCCGCTCCATCACCTCGCTGTACCTGTCGACCTCATCGCGTTTGTCGAGATAGAGGGCGCTGCCGAGCTGCTCGACGTAGACGATGTCGGGGAGCTCCGCCTCGGGGAAGCGCAGGATGCTGAACGCACCGCCCTCCGCGGCGTGTCCGCCGAAGTGGAAGGGCATCACTTGGATCGTGACATTCCCCTGGTCCATGAGCTCGACCAGGTGCTGGATCTGCCCCCGCATCACGTCGACGCCGCCGATCGGGCGGCGCAGCGCCGCCTCGTCGATCACCGCCCAGAAGGTGGGCGGGGTGGTGCGTTCGAGGACCTGGCGCTGGCGTTCGAGCCGCAGGTCGACCCGCCGGGCGATCTCCTCGGGCGCCGAGCCGACCGCGCCGGCCGTGATGACCGCGCGGGCGTACTCCTTGGTCTGCAGGAGGCCCGGGACGAACTGGACCTCGTAGGTCCGGATGCGGGCGGCCGCCTCTTCGAGGCCGACGTAGGCCTGGAACCAGCCGGGCAGCACGTCGCTGAAACGGTGCCACCAGCCGGGCTCGTTGGCCTGCTTGACCAGTTCGAGGATGGGCTTGCGGGCGGCCGCGTCGGCCACGCCGTACATGGTGAGGAGGTCTTCGACGTCGCGTTCGCGGAAGCTGACGCGGCCGAGCTCCATGCGGCTGATCTTCGACTCGGAGCCGCGGATCAGGTGTCCGGCCTCGAAGCGCGAGATGCCGCGTTCTTCCCGGAGTTTGCGCAGCTGGGTGCCGAGGAGGATGCGCAGCGCCGTGGGACCTTGTCCCGGCTGGGTACGTGTCACGGCGCCTCCCTCTCTGCTCGACTCGCCGGAGAAGGTCGAGCCGACACCCCCAGCCCACACAGTGTCACCACTTCCGGCCAGGAAGACAAGGCTTGAACCCCCCGTCCATTTCACAATCGCTCAACGGTTTGGGCAAGTGCACAAGGCGCTTGCACGTGCATTTGGGTCTTGCAGGGGGCGGGCCCTTGTCCCATGATGGCCTAGTGCATATTGGGCCAAAGGTGCACTAGTTCTCAAATCTGGCGATCGGGAGGTGCGGGCAGGATGTTGGATAATCCCATATCCGCCCGCGATGTCGGGGTGGAGCGCCTGGTGCGCACCGCCCCCGAGTCCGACGCCACGACCTGCCCGTTACGCCCCCTGGCGGATTCGGTCAAGACCGCACGCGATGTTACGCGATCCACGCTGCAGGGTTGGGGACTTTCGGAACTCACCGACGACGCGACCCTGGTCGTTTCGGAGCTGGTGACCAACGCCGTTCGTTACGCTCTGTATCCGAAAGCGGCGTCGACCGACCACCCGATCACCCTCATGCTGGTTCGGCTGGCTCCCCACGTGATACTCGCCGTGGCCGACCCGAGCGACGAGGTGCCCACCCGCAAGGAGCCTGACTTCGTCTCGGAGAACGGGCGCGGGCTCTACATCGTGGAGACCTACAGTCAGGCGTGGGGCTGGGACCCGCTCGACGAGGGCGGCAAGGCTGTCTGGGCGATGTTCCGCACCGAGGCCTGACCTTTTCTTTGGTTACGGCTCCTTCTTTTCGGTTACGGCTCCCCCGCTCACAGAGCATCCGGCGCCGACCGGCCGCTCGGGCGCTCCGTGACGGCCGGTCTGGCCGAAAGTTTCAGTTCTCCAGCACGTAGAGGACGAAGCCGTCGTCGTTGACGGTCGTCCGGGTGAAGCCCAGCTTCTCCAGCAGACGCACCGACGCCGTGTTGCCCCCGTGGGGGTCGGCGTAGAGAGGGCGCACCTTCTCCTTCTCCAGGAACAGGGTCAGCGCGCGGGTGCCGATGCCGCCTCCCCAGAACTCCCGGCCCAGCCAGTAACCCAGGTAGCGGTGGTCGCCCTGCCACCAGGCCACGACGTTGCCGGCGATCTGCCCGCCCACCTCAACGGTCTGCACGTGGCAGGTCTCGTCGGGCAGGATGTTCTGGCGCCAGTGGTTCAGGAACCTCTCCCGCTCGCGGGCCGGGAAGCGGGAGCGGCGGGTGGCCTCGGGGTCCTGCTCCTGGGTGTGGAAGACCTCCAGGTCGGAGTCTCTGACATCTCTCAGGTGAACGTGCATCCGCAGGCGCGCGAGGTCGGACACGTCTTTATCCCTCCGGGGCAGGCCGGGCACCCAGACCGGCATCATTTCCTTGATCTCGATCTGCGCGGCCACGTTGACGACCGGGCAGCTCAGGCCGTCGAGACGGCCCATGGGGGCGTCGAGCAGGCCGTCGGGCCAGCGCTCTCCTTTATATGGGCCGCCCGCGACGGTCAGGTCGGGGGCCAGCAGGGCGAAGCTGACCTCGACCCCCTCACGCGTGAAGTCGCGCTGCTGGTCGCGCGGCGGCCCCGGTTGCGGGACGAACCCCCGCGCGAGCAGAGCTTCTTCGAGCCGGTCGGCGTCGTCGGACCAGGCGAACCAGTCGATGTCGACGTGGTCGCGGGTCACCTCGCCCAGGGTGAAATCCATCGCCCAGCCGCCGCGCAGCCAGACGTCGAGACCCATTCCGGCGATCTCGGCGATCGCCGTCAACTGGCGATCTCTCACCGGTAGCCCGTGGTGTCGGCCGGCTTCCCGGCGTCCTGGACCTCCACGATGTAACGCCAGGCGTCGGGACGGCTGCCGTCGACGTCGGTGAAGCCGTAGACCTGGGCGAGCCCGCCGCTCGACAACGACTGGCCGTTCCAGCGCGCCCGGTCGGGGTCGCCGGCCAGCGCCGCGACGGCCCGGCCGACGAAGGCGGGCGACTCGGAGATCGCGAAGTGGGGTTCGTTCTCGACCGCGTCGCGCCAGTTCTCCTCGGTGACGCCGAAGTGGTCGAGCATCAGCTCCGACCGCAGCCATCCGGGCGTCAGCGCCACGGCGGTGGCCCCGCGCGGCCCGAGCTCCTTGGACAGGCCGAACGCCATGCGCACTACCGAGCTCTTCACCAGGTCGTAGAAGAAGGTGACGCGGTAGTTGGCGGCGTTGTAGTCGGCGGTGCCGTCGGTCATCTCGACGACCAGCCCGCCTTCGTGCCTGAGCAGCAGCGGCAGGGCGTAGTGGCTGGTGATGATGTGGGTGTCGATGGCCAGGCGGAGCATGTGCATGCCGTCGTCGAGGTCGTGCTCCCAGAGCGGCTTGTCCCAGCTGAACAGGTTCTCGCCGCCCCAGATGTTGTTGACCAGGACGTCGAGCCGCCCCTGCTCCCGGTCGATGCGCTCGACCAGTGCCCTGACCTGGTCTCGGTCGAGGTGGTCGGCCGGGACGGCGATGCCATGGCCGCCCGCCCGGGTGACCAGCTCGGCGGTCTCCTCGATGGTCTCGGGCCGCCGGTATTCCGACTGCCGGTCACGGGTGGTGCGGCCGGTGACGTAGACGGTCGCCCCGATCGCCCCCAGCTCGGCGGCGATCCCTCTTCCGGCTCCGCGGGTCGCGCCCGCGACGAGTGCGATGGTCATGGCCGCCAGTCTGCCGGTCGCCACCGACAGAATTACGCCAGCGCCTCCCGCCAGGACGCCGCGAAGGTGACACCTTCTTCCTCCAGCGCGGCCACGGCCGCCCGGTAGGGGGCGCGGCCGGCCAGGGCGTCGTTGACGAACGGCACCAGCGTCACCGGGATGCCCAGGCCAGGGGCCTCGGCCAGCAGCCCCAGGGCATAGGTGTCGGTGATGCCGAGCGCGAACTTGTTGACGGTGTTGAAGGTGGCCGGATAGACGAGGATCGCGTCGGCCCGCGGCGGCTTGGGTTCGCTGGGGTGCCGGTAGTTCACCCGCACCCTTCTCCCGGTACGCCGCTCCAGATCGGCCTCGTCGATGAAGTCGACCGCCTTGGGGGTGGCGACGATCTGGACCGTCCACGATCGCGACCGCGCCTCGGCGATCAGCTCGGGCAGGTCCCGCACCGGCCCGGCGGCGCAGACGATCACGTAGAGGTCCATGGGTCTCCCGGGTTAGCGTGCAGGCATGTCTGACCATATTGAGGTGCGCGTGACGGCCGGATCACCCGAGGAGGCCGACCGGTTGGCCGGCACGGTGGTCGGTCGTCGCCTCGCCGCCTGCGCCCAGATCGTCGGGCCGATCGCCTCCGTCTACTGGTGGGACGGTGAGGTCAACCGGTCGCAGGAGTGGCTCGTGCTGTTCAAGACGACGGCGGAGCGGTTCGGTGACCTGTCGGGGTGTGTGCGGGAGGTGCACTCCTACGACGTGCCGGAGATCATCGCGGTGCCGGTCGCCATGGGGACGGGCGACTACCTGAGCTGGATCGACCGGGAGACGAACCTCTGATCAGAGCTCACCTGGGGCTGCACCAGTAGGCGAGCTGGCCGCTCGCGCTCTGGACCACGCGGGGCTCCGACTCCTCCTGGGGCCAGATCTGCAGCAGATAGCGGTCGATGATCTCCTGGGAGGTGTCGGCTTCGGCGGCCGCGTCCATGTTCTGAGCGTGGTAGCGCAGCCGATACCAGCCCGGTCCGGCCGGGAGCTCGGGGATCTCGTGCACCTCACTGCCGCCCCACTCGTCGAGGGTGACCTGTCCGGCCTCGGACTCGAAGCTGATCTCCACGATGTCCTCGTACGCGTCGGTGTCCGCTCCCGGGTCGTGGTCGGCCACCATCACCGAGAAACCGACGGTGCCGGTGTGGAGACCGGTGATCAGGAAGGCGTTCCCGTCTTCCACTCTGATGATCCCCACAGGATGCGCAGGGTGGTCATCGAGCAAATCTTCGGGGCCCATGGCGTCGTCGGTGGCGTCGACGAGGTAGGCCTGCCCGTAGTGGACGCCGAGATCGAACGAGACGGTCGTGGTGGTGGTCATGGCAGCGGAGCCTACGATCAAGGACTGACATTTCCCATTTGTGCCAGACGCTTCCGCGACCGTGAATCGCGTTGACCCGGCCGACGGCAATTCGACATATTGTCGCAATGCACTCATTACGTCCTCTCGCAGGAGCGGTCCTCACCGCTGTTCTGCTGACCGGTTATGCCGCCCCGGCCGGCGCCTCCGTCCAGGAGTCGGCCGCGGTCTCCCTGGCGCCGTCGGCGGCGCGGCCGGGCAACGGCAAGGTCCTCTACGACCGCATCAGCGGCGGGGAGGGCGTCCTGAAGATCAAGAACGGCACCGCCAAGGACGGGGTCGTCACGCTGGTCCGGGGCAAGAAGAAGGCGTTCAGCCTCTACGTCCGCGCGAAGTCGACCGCGAGCTTCAAAAAGGTCGACGACGGCTCCTACACCGTCTACTTCACCACCGGTTACCGGTTCAGCAGCTCCAAGCGCAAGTTCACCAAGAGCGCCTCCTACCAGCGCTTCAACGACCGGCTGAGGTTCACCACCACCGCGACCCAGTCGACCATCTGGACGCTCACCCTCAACCCCGTCAAGGGCGGCAACGCCCGCACGAGCGGCGTCAACCCGAAGGACTTCCCGGCGTGATCCGGTATGACGAAGGCCAGGCACCCCACCGGGGTGACCTGGCCTTTCACGTTGAGAGCGGACGACGGGAATCGAACCCGCGTAGCCAGTTTGGAAGACTGGGGCTCTACCATTGAGCTACGTCCGCGCGCGCCGGTCGGCATCTGGTCTAGACTTCATCCGGCCGTCAAAGCGTAAGCGTACCGGAGATCTCGGGGCGTCGGCGCCAGGCGGCTCACGGGGTGTGGCGCAGCTTGGTAGCGCACCTGCTTTGGGAGCAGGGGGCCGCAGGTTCAAATCCTGTCACCCCGACACAGTCTGTCGGTTGCGGTCGAAAGGTAATAATTCCCGTCCGCAACCCCCTCGCCCGGTGTCGGGCATCGCGTCGTAAACACCGACGAACACTGCCTTTCCGTGCCGATGACCCGGCTTCTTGAGGATCAATGCGGCCTTGACCCTGCAATCCACCGCGTAAAGCGCCGTACAGTCTGGGAAAAGGCATGAAATGCCGTGGTTGTCCTCCCTACGATGCGGAAGAGATGAACCGGAACAGCGTGATCAAGACGCCGGCGCCGGGTGACCGGCTCGAATGGCGGCAGGCCTCGGCGGCCTCCGCTCAGGAGCGACTGGCCTATCTCAACGAGGCCAGCCGTCGCATCGGGACGACCCTCGATCTGGGCGAGACCAGCCGGGAGCTGATGGACATCGCGGTCCCGCGGTTCGCCGACACCTCGGCGATCATGGTGCAGGATCGGCTCGTCATCGACGGGGAGTTCCCGTCGCGGCCGGTCGACGGCACCGCGCTCGTGCGGCGGGTGGCCATCGGGGTGGCGGAGGCCGATCCGACCGAGTGGGTCGAGGCCTTTCCGATCAACGAGGTCACGGTCTACTCGGCGCAGCTGCCGCAGGCGCAGTGCATGTCGACCGGGAATCCGATCATGTATCCGGAGCTGGACGAGCACACCGCGGAGCTGATCGGGGCCAGCCTCGACCGTGAGGTGGTGGCCAAGCTCCTGGTGGGCGGGTCGTTCATCGCCGTGCCGCTGAAGGCGCGGGGGCGGGTGCTCGGGTGCGCGATCTTCAGCCGGAACCCCGGCGGGTCGCCGTTCGAGGAGGAGGACGTCGCGGTCGCCGAGGAGCTGGCCGCGCGGACCGCCGTCTGCATAGACAACGCGCGCCTGTACGCCCGCGAGCGGCGCACCGCCCTCACGCTGCAGAGCAGCCTGCTCCCGGCCGACCTGCACCAGCCGCTGGGCATGGAGATCGCCTCCCGCTACCTGCCGGCCAGCGATCTCATGGGGGTCGGCGGCGACTGGTTCGACGTCATCCCCCTTCCCGGGTGCCGGGCGGCGCTCGTGGTGGGCGATGTCATGGGGCACGGGACCCGGGCCGCGGCCACGATGGGGCAGCTCCGGACCGCCGCGCGCACGCTGGCGTCCCTCGACCTGCCGCCCGACGAGGTGCTGTTCCGGCTCAACCGGATGAGCCAGGACCTCGATCCGACCCAGATCGCCACGGCGGTCTACGCGACCTACGACCCGGTGACCCGGACCTGCGCGCTGGCGCGGGCGGGGCATGTTCCGCCGGTTCTGATCCATCCCGACGGTCGTACCGAGATCATCGAGCTGCCCTCGGGGCTGCCGCTGGGGATCGGGAACGACCCGCTGGAGACGGTGGAGATGGTGCTGCCGTCCGGGGGGATCCTCGCCTTCTACACCGACGGCCTGGTGGAGAGCCGGGCCAGAGACATCGACCTGGGGATCATGGCGCTGCGCCGGCTGCTGTCGGCGCCCGACCAGGATCTGGAGGAGATGTGCGACGTGACCATCAACAGTCAGCGACCCGGGCACGAGCGCGACGACATCGCGCTGCTGCTTGCCCGGGTCCATGAACTCGCGCCCGACGAGATCGCCTCCTGCTCGCTGCCGGCCGATCCCCGCTTCGTCAGTCACGCCCGGCGGTTCGTCCGGGCGACGCTGGCGGAATGGGGGCTCGGCGCCGTCCGTGACACCACCGAGCTGGTCGTCAGTGAGCTGGTGACCAACGCGCTCAAGCACGGCTGGCCGCCGATCGAGCTGAGGTTGCTGAGGGGCCGGGGCAGAACCCTCGTCTGCGAGGTCGCCGACGGCTCGCCCACCGTCCCGGCGCTGCGCACTCCGACTTCGGAGGACGACACCGGGCGCGGGCTGCAGCTCATCAAGCGGCTCACCTACCGGTGGGGCACTCGCCCGACCCCTCTCGGGAAGATCGTCTGGGTGGAACAGCGGCTCCCCTAGGCGATACTGCCGCGCGGCGGCACCACCAGGCCGTAGATCACGACCACGGCCAGCGCGACGACGATGAGGGACCAGATCGGGAACGCCCCGGCGTAGGCGAACTGGCCCAGGATGACCAGTGCCGCCAGGACGATGCCCAGCATGCGGGCCCACATCGCTCCTTGGAGGATGCCCACGCCCGCGATCACCATGAGGACCCCGGCGACCAGCCAGATGATGCCCCACGCGGTGAGGTTGAAGATCAGCACGCCGGATGAACCGACCACGAGGTAGTGGCTCTTCAAGATCGCGGCGAACCCGCCGACGATGTTGAGCAGCCCCACCACGATGCCGAGGATCCCGGCGAAGCGCAGCCAGTTGGAGGGGTGCGGCAGTCGTCCGCCCGAAGTGGGTGTCGTGGATGCGGTGGTCAACGCGACCAGCTCCTTCCTCGTCGACTAGCAATTGCCACCATAACCACATAAACCGCCACAAATGCCTCACATGGCGCACTATTGGTGATGCGAGGCTTTCTTTTGAGAACTCCACGGGTATTCCAAGTGCATTGAGGCCGGGGGGACACGCCAATGCCGAGGGCGACGTGGATCAGGCTGCTGGCATTGGTTTTGCCCGCATTGGTGGTGGGAGTCGGTTCGAGTCTCATCCTGTTCGGCGTCACCGCACTTGCCGAATGGTTGGAGCGCCTGATCTGGCCGTCGTTCGAGTGGTGGCGCATTCTGCTCGTCCTCACCCTGGCGGGAACCGTCACGGGGCTGCTGATCTGGCGGTTTCCGGGGCACGCCGGGCCCGACCCGGCCACCGAGGGGCTGGTGGCGCCGCCGATGCCGCCCCGGGTGCTGCCGGGGGTGCTGCTGGCGGTGATCGTCACCCTTTCCTGCGGGGTGAGCCTGGGGCCGGAGAACCCCATCACCGCCGTCAACGTGGCCCTCGCCTTCGCCGCGGGCCGGAGACTGTTCCCGCACGTCGACGGCGTGGTCTGGGTGGGGATCGGCGCGGCCGGGACCGTCGGCGCCCTGTTCGGCACGCCGCTCGCCGCCGCGCTGCTCATGTCGGAGCTGCCGCTGGGCAGACCGGAGACGCCGCTGTGGGACAGACTCTTCGCGCCGCTGCTGGCGGCCTCCGCGGGGGCGCTGACCACGGTGGCCCTCTCCGGCCGGACGCTGTATATGAAGGTGCCCGGCTACCCCGGGTTCCGGCTCGCCGACCTGGTCTCGGGGCCGGTCGTCGCGCTCGTCGGCGCGGGCCTGGGCTGCTGGTGGTCTATGCGTTTCCGTACGCCCATGCGGCCTTCCACCGCATCCCCCATCCGGTGCTCATGGTCACGGCGGGCGGGGCCGTCCTCGGCGGCCTGGGGATCATCGGGGGCGAGGTGTCCATGTTCAAGGGGCTGACGCAGGCCGGTGAGCTGCTGCGCGGCCACGCCGCCACCGGGACGGTGATCCTGGTGCTCCTGGTCAAGCTGGTCGCGCTGACCGTGGCGGCGGCCTGTGGGTTCCGGGGCGGACGCATCTTCCCGGCCGTGTTCATGGGGATCGCCCTGGGCGTGGCGGCCAACGCGCTGGTTCCGGCGGTGCCGCCGGCCCTGGCGCTGACCGCGGGGGTGCTGGGGTTCGTGCTGGCGATCACTCAGCACGGCTGGCTGAGCCTGTTCATCTCCGTGGCCGTCGTCGGGGACACGGCGCTGATTCCCGTGGCGTGCGTGACGATTCTGCCCGCGTGGTTGCTGGTGACGGGCAAGAAACAGATGGTCGTCCCAGCGCACATGCCAGGAATGCCCTAAATTGTCACTTTGGTCCGGAGCCCCATGACGTGGGCTCGCGTTCGGGTTACCGTCGAATTGTGACAATCGGAATCGAGGACGCCTACCGCCGGGCCCTGGACGCCTTCGGTATGCGCGTCCACCTCATCAAGCCCGGCCAGTGGGACCTCCCGACGCCGTGTGTCGACTGGGACGTGCACGCCCTGGTGAACCACCTGGTGTACGAGTCTCTCTGGGCGCCCGAACTGCTCGCCGGCCGCAGCCCGGCCGAGATCGGCGACGTCTTCGACGGCGACCTCATCGGCGACGACGCCGTCAAGGCGTTCGACTTCGCCGCGCACGCCGCCGTGACCGCCGCCTCGGCGGAGGGCGTGCTCGACCGCACCGTGCATCTGTCGTTCGGAGACGTGCCGGGACGCGAGTACGTCACCGAGCTATTCGCCGACGCCCTGATCCACACGTGGGACCTGTCGAACGCCATCGGCGTGGCCGACCGGCTCGACCCGGAGCTCGTCTCGCTCTGCGCCGACTGGTTCGCCGGCTGCGAGGAGGGTTACCGCAGCTCGGGCATCATCGGCGGGCACGTGCCGGTGCCGGCGAACGCCGACGCGCAGACGCGGCTGCTGGCCGCCTGGGGACGCCGGGCCTCCTGACCGGGCCCCTGGCTAACGGCCCGTGGGCCGCTTGCCGTGGTTGGCCTTCTTCTTGCGGCGGGCCTTGGACTTGCGCTGTCGTTTACCCATTGGCCCACTGTGCGCCTCGTGGGGGCACCTGTCCACCTCCCATGTTCCAACATTTTCTATGCGATGATTTGTTGGAACATGTTTGAGAGGGGGAGCTGATGCTGGCCCAGCAGAGGCAACAGGCGATCCTCGAACGGGTCCGGCGCACGGGCGGGGTGCGGGTCGCCGACCTCGTCCGCGACCTGGGCGTCTCCGACATGACGATCCGCCGCGACCTCGAGGCGCTGGCCGATCGGGGCCTGATCGAGAAGGTGCACGGCGGCGCCACCGTCGCCGGGCCGGGGTCGACCGAGGAGCCCGGGTTCGCCGCCAAGTCGGTGCGGCAGCAGCCCGAGAAGGAGGCCATCGCCCGCGCCGCCGCCCCCCTGGTCCGGCCGGGCAGCGCGGTCGCCCTGTCGGCCGGCACCACGACCTGGACCTTCGCCCACCACCTCGTCGACGTGCCCGACCTGACCCTCATCACCAACTCGGTCCGGGTGGCCGAGGTGTTCCACCGGTCCGGGCGGCCCGGCCAGACGGTCGTGCTGGTGGGAGGAGTGCGCACGCCGTCCGACGCCCTCGTCGGGCCGATCGCGGTGCAGGCGATCAGGTCGCTCAACGTCGACACACTCGTCCTCGGGGTGCACGGCATGAACGCGCGGGCCGGGTTCACCACCCCCAACCTGCTGGAGGCCGAGACCGACCGCGAGCTGGTGGCCGCCGCGCAGCAGCTCGTGGTGCTGGCCGACCACACCAAGTGGGGCACCGTCGGCATCTCCACCATCGCCCGGCTCGACCGGGCCGATGTTCTCGTCACCGATTCCGGCCTGGACAAGGAGGCGCGCGACGAACTGGCCGGCCACGTCGGCGAGCTGATCGTCGCCGAACCCGCATGAACCGCCATCTGACCCACCTGGCCGACGGCCGGGAGCTCATCTACTTCGACCTCCACGAACGCGACCACTCCGCCAAGGACCTGCGCGACCTGCCGCCCCGGCCCGACCCCTCGGAGCTGCGGCACGACCCGGTGCTCGACGAATGGGTGGCCGTCGCCGGCCACCGGCAGACCCGCACCCATCTCCCCCCGCCCGAGGAGTGCCCCCTCTGCCCCGGCCGCCCCTGGTCGGAGATCCCCTCGGCCTACGACGTGGCCGTGTTCGAGAACCGGTTCCCCTCGTTCAGCGGGCCCATCGGGCGCTGCGAGGTGGCCTGCTTCACCGACGACCACGACGCCTCGTTCGCCGGCCTGAGCGCCGAGCGGGCCGGGCTGGTGATGGACGCCTGGGTCGACCGCACCCGCGAGCTGTCCGCGCTCGACGGGGTGGAGCAGGTCTTCTGCTTCGAGAACCGGGGCGCCGAAATCGGCATCACTCTCCCCCATCCGCACGGGCAGATCTATGCGTATCCCTATGTGACACCCCGCACCCAGCGGATGCTCACCGTCGCCCGGCCCGGCTCGCTCGCGGCCGTGGTGGCGGAGGAGCGTGCCGGGGAGCGGGTGGTCGCCGCGAACGATCACTGGACGGCCTTCGTGCCGAGGGCCGCCCGCTATCCGTTCGAGGTGCACCTCTATCCCCACCGGCAGGCGCCCGACCTGCCCTCGCTCACTCCCGAGGAGCGGGCGGCGTTCGGGCCGCTCTACACCGGGGTGCTGCGGGCTCTCGACGGGTTGTTCGGGGTCCGTATGCCGTATGTGGCCGCCTGGCACCAGGCGCCGGTTCGCTGGCGAAGGGAGGTGGCGTACGTGCACATGGAGCTCTTCAGCATCAGGAGGGCGCCGGAGAAGCTGAAGTACCTGGCAGGTAGCGAATCCGGTATGGGAGCGTTCGTCAACGACGTGCGGCCCGAGGAGGCGGCCTCTATGCTCAGGGCTGCATCGGGAAAGATGGGGCGCCAGATCACGGATTGATCTCCGTATGGTCGCAACTTTAAGTAGCACTTGCCTCATCTTTACCATTACTATCCACACCAACCCGCCGAGACCTCGGCGGACCGCCTAATCCCGGGCGTGTCGCCCGGGAGCCGGGGACCCACCAGAACCTGGGGTGCAGGCGCGAGCGAGCGCCCGGGCTTCTCCGCCCGAATCCGTCAGCTAACCCGGCCGGCGCAAGGAGAGGAGTGGGCGCTGCCCGCCACGACGCACCGACGCAACCGCCGGTTGTTCCTCCTTCCGGTGGCGGCCCTGGTGGCCGCTTTCTGCGCCGCGCTGGTGCCCGGCCCCGCCGTCGCGGCCCCCAAGCCCGACGCCGACAAACTGCGCAAGCAGCTGTCGAGCCTGGAGAAGAAGGTCAACTCGCTGATCGCGCAGTACCACGCGGCGCGCGACGACCTCGCCAAGGCCAAGACGGCGTCCAAGGCCGCCCAGGAGAAGCTGGAGAAGGCGCACGCCGACTTCGCGGCGGCCCAGCGCGAGATGGCCCGGCTGGCCGGGCTCAGCTACCAGTCGATCCCCGGCAACGGCGGAATCGTGCTGCCGCCCGGCATGGGCATGTCGCCGCTCGCGATGCAGCTCGGCAACGAGCAGGCCGCGATCGTGCGCAACTACAAGCAGAAGGAGCAGGCGCGGGCGCAGGCGGCGGCCGAGGCCAAGGGCCTGATCGCCGAGATCGACAAGAAGTCCAAGGACATCGAGAGGCGCCGCGTGGAGGCGGAGGACCTCATCGACGACATCAAGGACCGGCTCGACGACCTGATCCCGATCGCCCCCGGCAAGCTGGCCAACGGTGGCTGGGCCCCTCAGCTGCCGACCGGCGCCGACAACATCACCGCCCGCACCCGCCTCATGCGCGAGGAGGCCAAGGCGGCCTTCAAGCTGAACAACTCCATCGGCTGCTTCCGCGTCGACACGATGGGCGAGCACCCGCTCGGCCGCGCCTGCGACTTCATGATGACGACCGGCGGCGCGATGGCCACGGGGTCGGCCAAGATCCTCGGCGACCAGCTCGCCGAGTGGGCCCTGAAGAACCGCACCAAGCTCGGCGTGAAGTACGTCATCTGGCGGCAGCGCATCAACAGCGGCACCGGCTGGCGCTTCATGAGCAATCGCGGCGGCAACACCGCCAACCACTACGACCACGTTCACATCTCGATGTTCTGAGCCCCGACCCCCCCGGCCGGCTCTCCCTGACCCCGCGAGCCGACCGCGCACGACTCCCCCGCCCGCCCCGGCGCCGACCCGCGATCCGACCCATCGCGAACCCGGCCCGCACCCGCCATGAACCGACCCCCCGGATGGCTGGAACCGCGTCAGACCCCCGCGAAACGGCCGCCCCACCCAGGGAGTTCTCAGGCAGAAGCACTACCCTGACCCCAAAACCCCCACAAAGCTCATCGAACCCCCCGTAAGCTCTCAAAGACCAACTGCCCCACCCCACGATCACGCGGGTGTGCGCGCCCTGCCCCCGCGGTGCGCACGCCCGCGTGATCATCCTTCGGAACCCGAAGTAAGTGATCACCTACAGAAGCGCCCGAAGGTTTACCCGGATTCGATAACGATCATGTTTCGGCATTTATCCGGGCGCTGGTTACACGCACGTGAATTCTGCTGCAAAGAACCGTCGCCCGGACGGGTGCACGAGCCCCACAACTGGAGCCCCAACCGCCTCCCACCAGGAAAGTCACCCGCCGCACCGTGTTTACCTCCGGCCCCGCCATCCCCACAGATAAAAGTTTCAACGACAGGCCCGTTGACACCCGACTTATCCCGAAATTAGCTTATGGAACGGTACACCTCGGGACTGTTGTGGCACCTGTGTCAGCTGTGACTCTTCGCAGCCGGCCGGGCGCGGATCCCGACACTCTCCCTCCCATGCCACGCGAGAGGACCAGCGTGAGATCCGCTGATTTTTCCCCGGCCCGCGGCCACCGGGCCCGCCGTCTCGGCTCGGCAGTCGGGCTCACCCCCCAATAGGGGCCCGAACTCGAATCGACTTCGATGCGGAAGTTGACGTTAAAGCCGAACAAATAGTGTGCTCCGCCGGTCATCTCATTCTTTGAGATCCGGAACGACTCGGGGCATTCTCTCGCGTGCGGAAAAGCTCAGGAGAACAAGGTCGTGGGGTCTGATTCAGCGAATTGGCTCGACACCGCCTATGAATGGCTGGTGAGGTCGAGCGCCAACGGGAGTTGGCGAGACATCGTCCCGCTCGGGTTGGCGGGTCTGCTCGTCTGGGGTCTGTGGATCTACCGGGTCGTGTTGTCCCGGCTGGCCAAGCCCGTCGTCAACGGTTACCGCGCGTCCGTCTCGGTCGTGGTGCCGTCGTTCCGCGAGGACGCGGAGATCCTGGTCCGGTGCCTGGGAAGCTGGCTCGCCCAGAACCCGGGCGAAGTGATCATCGTGGTCGACGTCGCGGACACCGAATGCCACGCGAAGCTGCGGGAGGTCAACGACCCCCGGCTGCGCGTGCTCGTCTACGAACACTCGGGCAAGCGGTCGGCGCTGGGGGTCGGCATCCGGGCCGCCCGCGGCGACATCGTGGTGTTCGCCGACTCCGACACCTGGTGGGAGCCCGGCCTGCTCGACGCCGTGCAGATGCCCTTCGAAGACCCGCAGGTCGGTGGCGTCGGCACCCAGCAGAACGTGTTCCAGCGCACCACCAGCGTCTGGCGGCGCATCGCCGACTGGCTGGTCAACCTGCGTTACTACGACTACGTGCCGGCCATGGGCAGCCGTGGTGGCGTGGCCTGCCTGTCCGGCCGCACCGCCGCCTACCGCCGGTCGGCGATCCTGCCGGTCGTCCACCACCTGGAGAACGAGTTCTTCCTCGGCCGCCGCTGCATCGCCGGCGACGACGGGCGGCTCACCTGGCTGGTGCTGGCCTCCGGGTACAAGACGGTGCACCAGTCGTCGGCGCGGGCGATCTCGATGTTCCCGAGCTCGTTCCGGGCCTTCTTCAAGCAGCGCATCCGCTGGAGCCGCAACTCCTACCGCTGCTACCTGACCGCCCTGTGGAAGGGCTGGTTGTGGAAGACGCCGCTGGTCACCAAGGTCACCGTGCTGCAGATCCTGCTCACCCCGGTCACCATGGGCGTCACGCTCGGCTACCTGTTCTTCAGCCGCCTGGAGCTGACCCCCTGGGGCATCGGCACCTGTGTCGGCTGGTTGCTGATCGGCCGCGGCATCCGGGGCTGGTCGCACCTCAAGCGCCACCCGCAGGAGATCCTGCTGCTGCCGCTGACCACCCTGGTCATCATCGGGATCGCCCTGCCGATCAAGCTCTACGCGTTCCTCACCATGAACAAGCAGGGCTGGCTGACCCGCAAGGCCGACCAGGCGGGTTCGGAGGGCCAGACGGCCGCCACGCTGCAGGGACTGGCCTGATGGCCGTGAACCGGACCATCGTGACCGCCGGAGCCCTGCTGCTCGGCGCGCTCACGATCGGCGTACCCCCCGTCGCCGCCGCGCCCTCGCCGACTCCCCCGGCGAGTGCGCGGCCGTCCGCCGACACCGGGATCACCAGCACCATCCCGAGGAGCAAGCCCAGCGCGGCCCCGAGCATCACCCCCAGCGCGGTGCCCAGTACGGCACCCAGCGCGGCCCCCGGTGCGGTGCCCAGCGCGGCGCCCGGCGCCGTGCCGAGTGACGCGCCGAGCATCCCGAGCTCCGAGCCCGAGCCGCTGATCAAGATCTCCCCCGAGGACGCCGAATCTCAGGCGGCGCTCGTCGACATGGAGGACCAGCGGATCCTGCAGACCCGGGCGGCGCTCACGGCGCTGCTCCAGCAGGGCGGTTTCTTCGCGGCCCAGCGCAAGCAGCCGCAGATCTTCTCCTCGTCGTTCGGCCGCACGATGGTGCTGCCGGCGCGCAACGACGAGCGGCCGTACACGCTGAAGGATCTGCTGGCGGTCGAGCGGGGCAAGTACGTCCGGCTGATGACCGACGGGTCCTACCTGCTGGGCATCCACGTCTTCGTGGCCGACGGCGCGACGCTCCAGCTGCGCGGCCCGATGACGCTGCGGATGGGCAGCATCCCGGGGTCGTTCAGCTCGATCATCACCTTCGGCGGCAACATCGACATCAAGGGCACGGCGACCAAGCCGGTCCGGATCACGAGCTGGGACGTCAAGGCGAGCAAGCCCGACCTCGACACCAGCGACGGCCGGGCCTACATCCGGGCGGTCGGCGGCCAGTTCAACATGGTGTACGGCCAGGTCTCCGACCTGGGCTTCTGGAGCGGCCGCACCGGCGGCATCGCGCTGACCGGCACCGAGCGCCCGTCGTCGACCTACCGGCACCGCACCAAGGCGCAGCGCCACCAGGACAAGGCCGACCGCCTGGAGAACAACACCAAGGAACAGGGCGGCGGCACCTACGGCGACGTCGAGACCTACCCGATCGGGCCCGGCACCGCTTCCCACGTGCCGGCCGACGAGCTGGTCACCGGCAAGATCGAGAACAGCGTGATCACCCGCGACGCCTACGGGCTGTTCGTCTCGGGCTCGAACCAGACGCAGATCATCAACAACAAGATCCGCGACAGCATCGTGCACGGCGTGTTCATGCACCGGTTCGCCAAGAACGCGACGATCTCGCACACCGAGGTGACCGGCAGCGGCGGCGACGGCTTCGTGCTCTCCCGGGCCACCGAGAAGGTCCAGGTCAACGACTGCCTGGCGGAGAACAACGGGCGCAACGGCTTCACCCTCGACGGCCGGGCGCTGGCCCACGGCCCCTCGGCGTCGGGCGAGTCGCTGGCGGTCTACGGCGACAGCTCGGTCAACAACAGCGTGGCCCGGGGCAACGGCCGCTACGGCATCGAGGTCATGGGCGGCATCCGCCAGGCCGTGCAGACCAGCGAGGTCGTCGGCGGCGACATGGGCATCGTGGTCCGCGCCGGAGCCGAGGCCGTGCAGTTGTCGGGCAACAAGCTGACCGGCCAGAAGCGCCAGGGCATCGCGCTGCGCGACGGCGTGCGCAACGCCTACGTCTCGGGCAACACGATCACCGGCGGCCCGACCGGCGTCTACATGCGCGACTCCAACGGCCAGGTGGTCGGCAACAAGATCACCACGGTGAAGGACGTGAACGCCCACGGCGTCACGGTCGTCGGCGCGGCCGGCGGCTCGGAGGTGGCCCGCAACACGATCGTCGGCTCCGGCACCAGCGCGGTCAGCACCGCCCGGTCGAGCGGCGACGTGAACGACCACAACAACGACGAGAACGGCTGGGTCGACACCTCGACCTTCTGGAGCAAGGCCAAGCGCTACGTCAAGCCCATGAACGTCATCTGGGCCGGCGTCATCCTGCTCATCCTGGTCTCGGCGTTCCGGTCGCGCGGCATCATGGACCGGCGCCGCCGCGGCATCGTCGACCCGTACGAGCAGCAGCAGGCGATGGAGGAGCGCCCGACCTGGACCCTGCCCAACGCGGCCACCGCGGCAACGGGCAGCGGGTTCAACGGGCGCAGCAGGCCGACGCAGCCGGCCGTCCCGACGGTCACCGTGGGAGGCGGGCGATGAAGAAGGCCTGGATCACGTTCTTCGTGCTGCTCCTGCTGGGCGCCGGCACCTGGGCCTACCTCTCCTATGTGGACCAGCCGCCGCCGACGCCCGCCGTCGACGACGTGACCGCCGCCGACGCCAAGCAGCAGTCGAACCTGGTCGACCAGGAGGACCTGCGGATCATGCAGACGCGGGCGACGCTCATGTCGGCGATCGCCCGCGGCGGCCCCAACGCCCAGCGGGCCCGGCAGCCGCACATCTCCAGCTCGGCCAACGGCCAGACGCTGGTGCTGCCCTCGCGGCGGGAGCCCTACCGGGTCGCCGACCTGGAGAAGCTGGGCGGGGAGTACTTCCAGAAGCAGAACGACGGGTCGTACATCCTCGGCATCAACCTGTTCGTCGGCCCCAACGCCAAGCTGGTGCTGCAGAACGCGACCGGCCCGCTGGTGATCAGGATGCGCAGCGAGCCGGGGTCGTTCACCACGATCGTCGGCTTCGGCGCCAGCATCCGCATCAACGGCTCCCCGCAGAACCCGGTGCGCCTCACGAGCTGGGACCCGAACATCAACACGGCCGACAGCCGGGTCAACGACGGCCGGGCCTACGTGCGGGTGATCGGCGGCGAGCTGCGGATGAGCCACGCGCAGGTCGAGTACCTCGGGTTCTGGAGCGGCTCGACCGGCGGCCTGGCGCTGACCGGCAGCGACCGCACCACCCTCGACGCCGACCTCACCACGCCCGCGCCGCCCACCGACGAGAAGGTGCTGCTCCCGGGCGGCGCCCTGGTGCCGCGCATGGGCGACGACGACCAGGTGGTGATCCACGACGGCAAGGGCCTGAAGAAGGTGGCCTACCAGCTGCCGGAGGCCAACCTCGTCACCGGGGAGATCACCGAGACCTCGATCAAGGGCAACGCCTACGGCATCTTCATCACGGCCTCCAACCAGACCCGGATGGCCAACGTGACGGTGACCGGGAGCCTGGTCGACGGGGTGCTGCTGCACCGGTTCGCCCGCAACGCCACCATCGAGAACACCACGGTGACCGGCTCGCGGGGCGACGGGTTCGTGCTCTCGCGCGGCACCCAGAACGTGACCATCACCGGTTCGGGCGCGGTCGGCAACGGCGGCAACGGCTTCACCCTCAGCGGCCTGCCGCTGGCCCGCGGCCCGTCGGCCTCGGGCGAGTCGCTGCAGAGCTTCGGCGGCAGCTCGGTGACCAGCTCCTGGTCGAGGGAGAACAAGCGCTACGGCGTCGAGATCCAGGGCGGCGTCGACCTGGCGGTCCAGACTACCGAGGTGACCGGCGGGCAGACGGGCATCGTGGTGAACAAGGACGCGACCGGGGTCCGGGTCTCCGGCAACCGGATCAGCGGCCAGTGGAGCCAGGGCATCGCGGTGCGCGACGGCGTCACCGGCGCCAAGATCGTCGGGAACATCGTGAACAACGTCCCGACCGCGATCTACCTGCGCAACGCCGAGGCCGAGGTGACCGGCAACACCGTCAACCAGGCGACCCTGCACGGCGTCTCCGTGCTCGGCGTGTCCACCGGCACCGAGGTCGTCGGCAACACGCTGGGCGGCGCCGGGCGCAGCGCCCTCGACACCGACCGCGCGACCGGGATGGCCGCGGTGACCTCCAACAACGTCGCCGGCTGGCAGGACACGGCGGACTTCTGGACCACGGTCAAGCGCATCGCCAAGCCGATGAACCTGATCTGGTTCGGCGTCATCCTGCTCATCGTGATCTCCGCCATCCGGGCCCTCGGAAACAACGGGCCCCGCGTCGGACGTCGCATCGTCGACCCGTACGAGAGGCAGTCCGTCCTGGAGGAGCGTCCCGTGTGGTCGCTCACCGGGGCGTCCGCCGAAAGGACCTGACCATGCGCATCGAGATCGACATCGACAAGAAGACCATGATCGCCGCGGGGGCCGGTGCGGCCTTCACGATCCTGATCGTGGTCGTCCTGTACGGGATCTTCGGCGGCGGCGGCGGTCAGGAGCAACAACCCGGCATGGTGGTCGAGAACATCCAGCCGGACACCGGTCCCCGGCCCCTGCCGACCCTGGGGGCCGAAGACTCGGGTGAGGACTTCACGGAAGAGGAGGAGCCGGTGCGGAAGGACGAGGAAGAGGACTTCGAGCCGTTCACCGCCGTCCAGCAGCCTCCGGACATCGCGGTCCCCGACGGCGCGGGCAAGATCGCCTGCCCCGACCCGACCGTGACCGTGACCACCGCGGAGGAGCTCACCGAGGCCCTCGCCTCGGCCGAGCCCGGCACGGTGATCTTCATGGAGCCGGGCGAGTACCAGGGCCGGTTCGTGGCCGCCGCGAAGGGCACCGAGGCCCAGCCGATCTTCGTCTGCGGCTCCCGCGACGCGATCATCGACGGCGGCGGCCTCAAGGAGGGCTACGCCTTCCACCTGAACGAGGCCGAGTACTGGCGGCTCATCGGCTTCACCGTCCGGCACGCCCAGAAGGGCGTCATGGCCGACAAGTCGAACTTCAACGTCGTCCAGGACCTCGACGTCAACCACATCGGCGACGAGGCCATCCACTTCAGGAACTTCAGCTCCGACAACATCGCCCAGTACAACCTCATCTGGGGCACCGGGCTCCGCAAGGACAAGTACGGCGAGGGCGTCTACTTCGGCACCGCCGAGAGCAACTGGGCCACCTTCTCCGGCGGCCAGATGGACAAGAGCGACCGCAACATCGCGCGCGGGAACGTCATCCGCGCCACCGCCGAGGCCATCGACATCAAGGAGGGCACCTCCGACGGAAAGATCATCGGCAACATCTTCGACGGCTCGATGATCACCGGCGATGGTCACAACGACAGCTGGGTGGACGTCAAGGGGAACGGCTACCTGATCGAGCGCAACACCGGCCGCGGCTCCCCCGCGGACGGCTTCCAGACCCACAAGATCATCAATGGCTGGGGAACCGGGAACACCTTCCGGGCCAACGTCATCGATCTGGGCGGTTCAGGGGGCTACGGCATCAACGACACCGCAGGCGGCAACACGATCACCTGCGACAACGAGGTGACCGGCGGCCCGCTCACCAAGAAGAGCGAATGCTCCTGAGTTTCTGCGAGAGAACTGACAATGACTGACACCGCACTCCCCCGGATCACCGTCATCGGGACCGGGTATCTCGGAGCCACTCACGCGATCTGCATGGCCTCCCTCGGCTATGAGGTGGTCGGACTCGACACCGACCCCCGCAAGATCGAGCGGCTGCAATCCGGCGAGGTGCCGTTCTTCGAGCCAGGTCTGCCCGAACTCCTCGACAAGACCATGGCGACCGGCCGCCTCCGGTTCACCACGTCGGTCGAGGAGGCCGCCGCCCACGGCGACGTGCACTTCATCTGTGTGGGCACCCCGCAGAAACCCGGCATGGACGCCGCCGACCTGACCTACGTCGACGCCTCCGTGGCCGCCCTGGCGCCGCTGCTCGACCGCAAGGTCCTGGTGGTCGGCAAGTCGACCGTCCCCGTCGGCACCGCCGCCCGCCTGACCGCCCTGATCAAGGAGCTGGCCCCGGCCGGCGACGAGGTCGAGCTCGCCTGGAACCCCGAGTTCCTGCGTGAGGGCTTCGCCGTCGAGGACACCCTGCGTCCCGACCGGCTCGTGTTCGGCGTGGCCTCCGACTGGGCACGTCAGCAGCTCGAGGCGGCCTTCCGGCCGATCATCGACAACGAGACCCCGGTCGTGGTGACCGACCTGGCCACCGCCGAGCTCGTGAAGGTGGCCGCGAACTCGTTCCTGGCCACCAAGATCTCCTACATCAACGCGATGGCCGAGATCTGCGAGGCGACCGGGGCCGACGTGCGCCACCTGGCCAAGGCGCTGGCCTTCGACGACCGCATCGGCGGCCGGTTCCTCCAGCCCGGTCTCGGCTTCGGCGGCGGCTGCCTGCCCAAGGACATCCGCGCCTTCGCCTACCGCGCCGAGGAGATCGGCGTCGGCCAGGCCGTGTCGTTCCTGCGCGAGGTGGACGCGATCAACCGCCGCCGCCGCTCGCGCACGATCGACCTGGTCCGCGAGATGGTCGGCGGGCAGCTCAACGGCAAGAAGGTGGCCTGCCTCGGCGCGGCCTTCAAGCCCAACTCCGACGACATCCGCGACGCCCCGGCACTCGACGTGGCCCGCACCATGCACGGCCTGGGCGCCAACGTCCGCGTCTACGACCCGGCCGCCCTCGACAACGCCCGCCGCGCCTACCCCGAGCTGCGCTACGGCACCAGCGCCATGGACGTGGCGGCCGACGCCGACGTCGTGGTGCTGCTGACCGAGTGGACCGAGTTCCGCGAGATCGAGCCGTCCGCCCTGGCGTCGGTGGTCAAGCACCGCCGCATCGTCGACGGCCGCCACGCCCTGGACGCCGAGTTCTGGCGCGCCGAGGGCTGGGAGTACCGGGCGCTCGGCATGCCGTAAGCGAGATGCGGCCGGCCGAAGGCCGGTCGTGGCTCGCGCCCTGAATCTGCCCGATAGACACGTCACGACCGGAAGGGGACGCGCGGAAGCGCGTCCCTTTTCGTGTTGTTTGGGGCATTTTCGCCTCCCCCAACTCGTTAGTTAGGTTAAGCAAGTTGTTGGGGGTCTCATGTCGGACCGTTATCCGTGGATCGTGCTGAGCAACACGACCCTGGGCATGCTGCTCGCCACCGTCAACTCCTCGATCGTGATCATCTCGCTGCCGGCCGTCTTCCGCGGCATCCACCTGAACCCGCTGGAACCCGGCAACGTCTCTTACCTGCTGTGGATCCTGATGGGCTACATGCTCGTCTCGGCCGTCCTGGTGGTCACGCTGGGCCGCCTCGGCGACATGTTCGGCCGGGTCCGCATGTACAACGCGGGCTTCGCCGTCTTCACCGTCGGCACGGTGGTGCTGGCCCTCGACCCCTTCCAGCAGTCGGGCGGCGCGCTCTGGCTGATCGGCTGGCGGTTGTTCCAGGGCGTCGGGGGCGCGCTGCTGATGGCCAACTCGGCGGCGATCCTCACCGACGCGTTCCCCGCCGGGCGGCGCGGCATGGCGATGGGCGTCAACCAGGTGGCCGGCATCGCCGGGACCTTCCTGGGGCTGGTCGCGGGCGGGCTGCTGTCGCAGCTCGACTGGCGGCTGGTGTTCTGGGCCTCGGTGCCCATCGGCGTCCTGGGGACGGTGTGGGCGTACCGGAGCCTGCGCGAGACGGTCACCCGGGTCGAGGGCGCCAGGATCGACTGGTGGGGCAACCTGGCCTTCGCGGCCGGCCTCACGATGCTGCTGGCGGCGGTGACCTACGGCATCCAGCCCTACGGCGGCCACGCGATGGGCTGGACCAACCCGCTGGTGATCGGCGGCATCACGGGCGGCGTGCTGATCCTGGCGGCCTTCTGCCTGATCGAGACGAAGGCGGCGCAGCCGATGTTCCACCTGTCGCTGTTCCGGATCAGGGCCTTCGCGGCCGGGAACGTGGCCGGGCTGCTGGCCTCCATCGCCCGGGGCGGCCTGCAGTTCATGCTGATCATCTGGCTCCAGGGCATCTGGTTGCCCCTGCACGGCTACCCCTTCGAGGACACCCCGCTGTGGGCCGGCGTCTACCTGCTGCCGCTGACGGCCGGCTTCCTGCTGGCGGGCCCGCTGTCGGGCCACCTGTCCGACCGGTACGGCGCCCGCGCCTTCGCCTCCGGAGGGCTCGTGCTGTCCGCGCTGGCCTTCCTCGGGCTGCTGCTGGTGCCGATCGACTTCCCGTACTGGGTGTTCGCCACGCTGATCTTCCTGAACGGCGTCGGCTCGGGCCTGTTCACCGCGCCCAACACCACCGCGATCATGAACTCGGTCCCGGCCGGGCAGCGCGGCGTGGCCTCGGGCATGCGGGCGACGTTCACCAACGCCGGGATGGTCCTGTCGATCGGCGTGTTCTTCTCCCTGATGATCGCCGGCCTGGCCGCCACCCTGCCCCAGACCCTGACCGGGGGGCTGGCCCAGCACGGCGTCCCGCCCGCACTCGCCGCGACGATCGGCGCACTGCCTCCGGTCGGCACGCTCTTCGCCGCCTTCCTGGGCTACAACCCGATCGAGAACCTGCTCGCCCCGACCGGCGCCCTGGCCCATCTGAGCCCGGGGAACGCCGCGACCCTGACCGGCCGCGAGTACTTCCCCGACCTCGTCTCCGGCCCCTTCCACCAGGGTCTGGTGGTGGTGTTCCTGCTGGCCGTCGCGATGTCGCTGATCGCCGCCGTGGCGTCGCTGCTGAGGGGCCGCCGGTACGTCCACGACGAACTGGCCGTCGCGGCGGCCACGGTGAACCGATCATGACCGACGTGGACCTGCTGGCCGAACGGCTGAAGGCGGCACTGGCCCGCCTGGGCCGGCGCGGCCGCCAGCAGACCCGCGGCGACCTGACCGCCGGCCAGATCTCGACCCTGGCGGCCGCCGCCCAGCTCGGCCCGGTACGGCTCGGCGACCTGGCCGCCCACGAGGGCGTCAGCGCGCCGACGCTGAGCCGGGTGGTGGGCGGGCTGGAGAGCCTCGGCCTGGTCGCCCGCACGCCCGACCCCGCCGACGGGCGGGCCTCCCTGATCAGCCTCACGCCGGAGGGCGAGGCGGAACTGGGCCGGTTGCGGGGCGACAGCATCGCCTTCTTCGTGGCCCGGATCTCGGCCCTGCCGCCCGAGCAGCGGGAGGCCCTGGCGGCGGCCCTGCCCGCTATAGAGGCGCTGGCCGCCTCGTGAGGTTCTTGGCCAGCGGGGGCTTCTCCCCGGCCGCCATCCCGCCGTCGACCGGCAGTGTCACCCCGGTGATGTAGGACGACTGGTCGGAGAACAGCCAGATCACCGTCGCCGCGACCTCCTCGGGCAGCCCCACCCGCCGCATCGGCGCGGCCTGACCCGCCCTGCGCTGGACGTCGTCTCCCGCCGCCTCCAGGTGATAGGTCAGGATGGGCCCGGGGGCCAGCACGTTCACCCTGATCCCCTGGTCGGCGTAGTCGAGCGCGGCGACCTTGGTCAGCCCGATGATCCCCGCCTTGGCCGCGACGTACCCGGCCAGGTTGGCGGTCCCCCGGACCCCGGCCACCGAGGCCATGTTGACGATCGACCCGCCGCCCGAGGCCAGCATGGCGGGGATCTGGAACTTCATGCCGAGGAAGGTCCCGCGGACGTTGGTCCGGATACCGAGGTCGAAGTCCAGCGGATCGATCTCGGCCAGAGGCGCGGGCACGGGCCCGTCGGTGGCGTTGTTGAACGCCGCGTCGAGCCGCCCGAACTTCTCCAGGGTGACGGCGACGAGCCGCTCGGCCGAGTCCGAATCGCCCACGTCGGTGGGCACGGCGAGCGCGCGTCCCCCGGAGGCCCGGATGTCGGCGGCGACGGTCTCGATGGCGGTGGAATCACGAGCGGCCAGGACCACGGAGGCTCCTGAACGGGCCAGCGCCCGTGCGGTGACCTCGCCGATCCCCCGGCTCGCTCCGGCGACAATCGCGACTTTCCCGTCAAGTGTCATGAATGACTTGTTCCCGCAGGATGTCGGGCATCTGGCAATGGTTTGGCACCATAACCCCATGAGAATCGACCCGCCCCTCGCCGGCGACGAGCGCGACACCCTTGCCGCCTTCCTCGACTACCACCGCGACACCCTGGCCATGAAGTGCGCGGGCCTCACCGACGAGCAGTTGCGCAGCCGGGCCGTGGAACCCTCGTCGTTGTCGCTGCTCGGGCTGGTCAGGCACCTGGCCGACGTCGAGCGGGCCTGGTTCCGCATCCGGCTCAACGGCGAGGACCTGCCACCCATCTTCTTCACCGACGCCGCCCCCGACGACGACTTCGACGCCCTCGACTCGGCGCCCGTCGAGGAGGTCTTCGCCACCTGGAGGTCCGAGATCGAGGCCGCCCGGAAGATCAGCGCGGAGACCCCGCTCGACACGCTGATGAAGAGGCCCAACCGGGCCGGCGAGCTCATGTCACACCGGTGGATCCTGGCGCACATGCTGGAGGAGTACGCCCGGCACAACGGTCACGCCGACTTCCTGCGCGAGCGCCTCGACGGCGTGACCGGGGAGTAGCTAGCCGCTCAGCCTGACCGGGTTGACGATGTCGGCGAAGATTAGCAGGCCGCCCATGAAGAGCAGCACGGCCGCCATCGCGTAGGTCAGCGGCAGCGCCTTGGCGACGTCGACGTAGCCGGGCGCGGGCCGCCGGGCGACGCGGGCGAAGCCGCGCTTGACGCCCTCCCACAGGCCCCCCGCGATGTGGCCGCCGTCGAGCGGCAGCAGCGGGATCAGGTTGAAGATGCCGATCGCCAGGTTCAGCCCGGCCAGCAGGTTGATGAAGATGACGATCTTGTTCTCGATCGGGGCGGCGGAGGCGGCGATCTCGCCGCCGATGCGGCCCGCCCCGACGATGCCGATCGGGCCGTTGGGGTCGCGCTCCTCGCCCGAGAAGGCGGCGTGCCAGACGCCGACCATCTTGCCCGGGATGTCGAGCATCGAGACGGCCGTGCGCGAGGTCATGTCCCACATCTCGGAGACGACGTAGCCGGGGCCCTGGCGCTCGGTCACCTGGGTCGGCTCGACGCCGAGGAAGCCGACGTTCTGGACGACCTTGGTGGGGTCGTCGAGGTCGGGCCGCTCGGTCGCGATGAGGTTCACCGTGAGGGTCTGCCGCTGTCCGGCCCGCTCGATGACGATGGGCACCGGACCGGCGCCGTGGGCGCGGATGGTCGAGGTGGCCGACTCCCACGAGGTCACCGGCTTGCCGTCGATGGAGACGAAGGTGTCACCCTTCCGCAGCCCGGCCGCGAGGGCCGGGGTCTTCGGGTCGGCGGGCGTGCACTCGCGGTCGGCCTGGGAGGCCGGGATGACGCACTTGCTGACGTCGTTGACCGTCGGCTTGAGCACGGTCACGCCGAAGCCCATCATGACGACCGCGAACAGCCCGAAGGCCAGCACGAAGTTCATGAACGGGCCGCCGAACATGATGATGACCTTCTGCCACCACGGCTTGCGGTAGAAGACCCGGCTCTCGTCGCCGGGCCTGATCTCCTCGGACGCCACCTGGCGGGCGTTCTCGATGAGGCCCTGCCACGGCCCGGTCGAGATCGAGCGCAGCTTGTTGGGGTCGTCGCTCGCGCGCGGCGGCAGCATGCCGATCATGCGGATGTAGCCGCCCATGGGGATCCACTTGACGCCGTATTCGGTCTCGCCGCGCCGCCGCGACCACATGGTGGAGCCGAATCCGACCATGTACTGCGTGACGCGCACGCCGAAGATCTTGGCCGGGACGAGGTGACCGAGCTCGTGAAGGGCGATCGACACCAGGAGGCCGACGAAGAGAATCACGAATCCGGCAATGAACTGCCAGCTCATCGGCGCATACCCCCGGCAGGCGGAAAATCGGTCGTCGCATCGAGAGTAGCCCACGCCGCCCGGCGTCCGGCCGTGTCCGCGTTCGTGGGCATTTCACTGCGATCCTCTGGGGAGCTTGCGGCGGGTTTGCCGAATCGGGAGACTTCGATGACACTGTGCGTCTGGCCGATCACCCTGAGGTATGAGATGGGGGCGCCTCATGATCAAGATTCTGGTGGCCGAGCACCTACCCTTCGTCCGGCATGGCCTGGTCGCCTCCCTCAACGGGGAGAGCGACCTCGAAGTCGTGGCCGGGGTGGCGTCGAGCGAGGACGCCATCCCGGCCGCCGTCGAACACCGTCCCGACACCGCCGTGATCGACATCGACCTGCCCGCCATGGGCGGCCTGGCCGCCGCGGCGCGGCTCCTCGAGAAGGTGCCCGCGTGCCGGGTGATGATCCTTTCCTCCCAGGCCAACCCCGGTCAGGTGCGCCGCGCGTTCGCGGCCAACGCGCTGGGCTTCCTGGGCACCGACGCCGGGCCCGAGAAGCTGGCCGAGGGCATCCGCCTGATCGCGGCCGGGCGCCGGGCGGTCGACTCCGATCTGGCCGTGGCCGCGCTCCAGACGGCCGACAACCCGCTGACCCGGCGGGAGCTCGACGTGCTGCGCATCGCCGCGCAGGGCGCGCGGTCGAAGGAGATCGCCGACGAGCTCTTCCTGTCGGTGGGAACGGTCCGCAACCACCTGTCGCGCATCATGTGCAAGACGGGCGCCAGGAACCGGGTCGACGCGGTCAGGATCGCCGCCGATTCGGGCTGGTTATAGACAGAGGGCCGGGCCTCCGCAGGTGAGCCGCGCCGCCTGCCTGAGAAGGCCCGGGGACCCTGAATGGGGCCGCTCTCCGGCGACACCCCCGTACCGCCGGTGACCGGATAAAGGGTCTCAACCGGGATCAGCGCACGACCAGTGACTAGTGTCACGGTCTCCAGATCAGCACCAGCGCGCAGTCGTCGTTGTGGCCCGACGACATCGAGTTCACGAGCTGGCGGGCGCTCTTGGAGAACCCGCCGGGCAGCAGCCGCTCGGCCTCGCCGAGGAGCCGGTCGAGGCCGGCGTCGATGTCGCGGCCCGGCTGCTCGATCAGCCCGTCGGTGTAGAGCATGAGCGCGTCGCCCTTGCGCAGGGTGCCCCGGTCGGGCTCGCAGGCCAGGTCGGGCACCACCCCCAGCACGACGCCCTTGGCCGTGGAGACCCGCCAGGTGCCGGTGCCCGAGTCGAACTTCACGACCGGCGGGTGGCCCGCCGAGGTGATCTCGTAGGCGCCGGTGGCCAGGTCGAGGCTCAGGTGGACGGCCGTGACGAAGCCCTCGCCCTCGCGCTGACGGCGCAGGTAGGCGTTGCACGCGCCGAGGAAGTCGCTCACCGACCCGAGCAGCCCGCCGAACGTGCCCGACAGCAGCAGAGCCCTGGTCCCGGCGTCGACGCCCTTGCCGGAGACGTCGACCACGGCCAGCTCGACCCTGGTCCCCTCGCGCATGGAGACGACGAAGTCGCCGCCGAACGACGACCCGCCGGCCTGTTTGAGCACGACCTTGCCGCCCCATGCCTTGGGGAGCGACGGCAGTTCGCTCTGCCTCTTGAGCCGGTCGCGCAGCTCCAGCAGCATCGCGTCGCCGCGCAGCCCCTGCACGCCGAGCGTGCCCCGGGTGCGCGACATCAGCCCGGCCAGCACGACCGTGAACGCCATGGTGAGCAGGAAGCCGGGGCCGACCTGCCGGGCGCCGTAGGTGATCCCCAGGTAGGTGACCGACGCGGCCACCGCGACCAGCAGCGTCATCAGGCTGCGCAGCCGGAGCTGGAGCCCGGCGACGAGGGTCACCAGGATGAGCAGCGAGGGCGAGAACCAACGCGTCGAGATCTGGACGCCGAGCACTCCGATGAGCAGGCTCACGACGACCAGAGCGATCAGCAGATGGCTATCTTTCGACGCACTCTTCCTTACGAACCGGACGATCGGCACCAGAAACGGGACCCGCACCAAAATCGCGCGGAGCCGAGGGGGAATGAGCGGCACCGGACGGGAACTCATGATGTCCCGACTGTATCGGTCGGCTTCGTGGTGAGGCGCTGTCTTGACCAACACCTTGATCACTTAGCACGTATATTGGGTGGCCGTCCCTCTTTGCCCGGCCCTACGGTGGTGCCGTGAATCACCCCATTCGCCCCATCGCCGAATCCGAGTTCCCCGCCGTCTGCGACCTGCTCGACGAGGCGTTCGTCTCCTCCTGGGCCCCCGGTCAGATCGAGCGGTTCAAGGGTGTCACGGAGTTCGACCGGTCCCTGGCCGCCTTCGACGGCGACCGGATGGTCGGCTTCACCCAGGTCATGAGCTTCGACATGACCGTGCCGGGCGGCGTGCTCCCGGTGGCGGGGGTGAGCTCCGTCGGCGTGCTGGCCTCCCACCGGCGGCGGGGGGTGCTCAGTGCGCTGATGCGGCGGCAATTGGCCGACGTCCACGCCAAGGGCGAGGTGTTCGCCGCGCTCTACGCCTCCGAGGCCGCCATCTACGGCCGCTACGGCTACGGCCGCGCGGTCGACAACGTCTTCTACTCGATCCCCAAGCACTCCAGCGCCTTCCGCGCCGACGCGCCGGTCGATCCCACGCTGCGCCTGCGGGTCGAACCGCCGGAGCGGGCCCGCGAGGACTTCGTGCGGGTCTTCGACCAGGTCCGGCCGACACGGCCGGGCCTCTACATGCGTACCGCCGCCCGCTGGAACGCGACCCTGGCCGACGACGACAACGCCCGCGGCTCGGCCGGGCGGCTGCGCTGTGTGCTGGCCGAGGACGACGACGGCGTGCGCGGCTACGCGCTGTTCCGGGTGAAGCGCAAGGTCACCGACCACGACGTGCCCGACGGCGAGGTGCTGCTGCAGGAGCTGTTCGCCGTCGACCCGGCCGCCTACGCCGCCCTGTGGCGTAGCCTGCTCGACCGCGACCTGTGCGCCCGCGTGTTCGCCGCCAACCGGCCCGTGGACGACCCGGTCATGCATCTGCTGGCCGAACCGCGGCACCTGAACGCGGGCACCCTCGACGAGTTGTGGATCCGCCTGGTGGACGTGCCGGGCGCGCTCACGCAACGGGCCTACAGCGCGCCGGTGGAACTGGTCGTCGAGGTCGACGACGACGTGTGCCCGTGGAACGCCGGGCGCTGGCGGCTGTCGACCGCCAAGCACACGTGTGAGCGGACCGAGGACGCGCCCGACCTGAGCCTGCCGGTGCGCATCCTGGGCGCCGGCTATCTCGGGGGGCGGTCGCTGGAGTCGTACCGGATGGCCGGGCAGATCACCGAGCACCGCGAGGGCGCGGTGCGGGAGTTGTCGGCGGCCATGTCGTGGAGCCCACTCCCGTGGGGCGGGCTCGTCTTCTAGGGTCGGAACCATGGCCCTGCAGAGTCTGACCATCACGGCGATCACCGCCATGCGCGCCCGCGACGTGTCGCGTCCGTCGAAGGAACAGCAGGAGGCCGCCGACCGGCGGCCCCTGCGCGACGAGGTCCCCCGCAAGGAGACCCGCAAGAAGCCCTAGGGCAGCGGGGGCAGCTCGCCGGTCCGCTCGTAGTCGCTCAGCATGTCGATGCGCCGGGTGTGGCGCTCGGCGCCCGAGTAGGGCGTGGCGAGGAACAACTCGACGAAACGGGTGGCCTCGGCCTCGGAGTGCATCCGGGCGCCGATGCTGATCACGTTGGCGTCGTTGTGCTGCCGCCCGAGCGTGGCGGTGTCGTCGCTCCACGCCAGCGCGGCGCGCACGCCCTTCACCTTGTTGGCGGCGATGGCCTCGCCGTTGCCCGAGCCGCCGATCACCACGCCGAACGAGCCGGGCTCGGCCACCACCCCGGCGGCGGCGCGGAGCACGAAGGGCGGATAGTCGTCTTCGGCGTCGAAGACGAAGGGACCGCAGTCGACCACGTCGTGGCCGTTGTCTTTGAGCCAGCCGACCAGGTGGTTCTTCAGGTCGTAGCCGGCGTGGTCGGAACCGATGTAGACGCGCATACGGAGAGCTTCTCAGGTCGACTAAAGTAACGGCCAGCTACCCCCGTCGCCCCTTACCGCGGAGATCAGAATGCGCGAGATCCGGTATGTCGGAGATCCGGTGCTGCGCACCCCGGCCGAGCCTGTCACGGTGTTCGACAAAGACCTGCGCCGCCTGATCGACGAGATGTTCGCGACGATGTACCTGGCCGACGGCGTGGGTCTCGCGGGCCCCCAGATCGGCGTCGGGAAACGCCTTTTCGTGTACGACATCAGCAACCGCAAGGGCGCTGTGGTCAACCCCGAGCTCACCGTCGACGACGACGACGAGATCGTCGAGGAGGAGGGCTGCCTGTCCGTGCCGAACAAGGCGACCGGCAAGCCCCTCTACTCACCCACCCCGCGCGCCTCCGGGGTCACCGTCACGGGCTTCGACCGCCTCGGCCGCCCGCTGGAGATCAAGGCGCGGGGCATGCTGGCCCGCTGCTTCCAGCACGAGTTCGACCACCTCAACGGCGGCCTCTACCTCGACCGCCTGCCGAAGGACGCCGCCCGCCGGATCATGCTCCAGGCGCCCTAGGGCACCTCCCAGCGGCTGTCGCCGGGCCGTTCGAGCCGGTAGGTGGCGTCCAGGACCGGCTGTTCCGGCCGCAACCACGCGAGGTCGCCGCCGAGCGTGTGCACGACGACGAGGTCCCACGGCTCGCTCCCCGGGTCGCTCGCGCGTTTCAGCACCTCCTCCCCCACCACCAGCTCCTCCACCAGCGGATCGGTGAACTCGGCCCGCGCCCCGAGCCGCCGCAGCGCGGCGATGATCGGCACCGCCGGCGTCTCGCGCGCGTCGGCCACCCCCGGCTTGTACGACACCCCGGCGACCAGCACCGTCGCGTCCCGCACGTCCCGCCCGGCCGCCGCGAGCATCTCCAGCGCCCGCCCGACCACCGCCTGCGGCCGGGCCGCGATGGCCCCCATGGCGGCGGTCAGCACGGTCGGCGCCGCCCGCCGCAGCCGCCACAGCAGGTAGTAGGGGTCGGACGGCACGCACTGCCCGCCCACGCCCGGCCCCGGGTCGAACCGCATGAACCCGAACGGCTTGGTGGCCGCCGCCTCGATCACCTCGACGGGGTCGACCCCGACCTCCCGGGCGATGTCGGCGAACTCGTTGGCCAGCGCGATGTTGACCGCCCGGAACGAGTTCTCCAGCAGCTTGCACAACTCGGCCGCCTCCGGGGAGCTGACCCGGTGCACCGAGGGCGCCACCCGTCTGAGCAGCTCCTCGGCCCGGTCGCCCGCCTTCGCGGAGGCGGGCCCGAGCACTCTGGGCGAGTGTTCCAGCGGGCGCCCGCCCGGCCCCGGATCGACCCGTTCGGGGCTGAACACGACGTCGACCCCGCTGAGGTGGTCGATCAGCAGGTCGCGGGTCGAACCCACGTAGGTCGTCGAGGTGAGCACGACGAGCTGGCCCGGGACGGCGTGTGCGACGACCGTGCCGCAGGCGGCCCGCAGCGCGCTCAGATCCGGCACATGGTGCTCGTCGACCGGCGTCGGCACGCAGATCACCACCACGTCGGCGGCGGCGACGGCGGCCGGATCGGTGGTGGTCTCCAGCCGGTGGAACCGCAGCCGCGCGTGGTCGAGGGGCGACAGGTCGACCTGTCCCTTGCGGATGGCGGCGAGCCGCGCGGCGCTGACGTCGTAGCCGGTGACCCGGCAGCCCGCCTCCAGGAAGGCGAGCGCGGTGGGCAGCCCGACGTAGCCCAGGCCCACGATCAACACGTGCATGACTTTGTGTATCGACGCCCGGGTCAAGCCGGAAAGCTCACATCTGCAAAGACTTGACCTCGAGGAACTCGTCGAACCCGGCCTCGCCCAGCTCGCGCCCGACCCCCGACTGCCCGTAGCCGCCGAACGGCGCCAGCGGGTTGAACCGGCCGCCGTTGATCGCGACCTGGCCGGTGCGCATCCGGCGGGCCACGGCGACGGCCTGCTCCTCGTCGCGGGCCCAGACGGCCCCGGCGAGGCCGTAGGGGGTGCCGTTGGCGATCGCCACGGCCTCGTCGACGGCGCCGAAGGGGACGATCGACAACACCGGGCCGAAGATCTCCTCCTGCTCGATCGTCATGCCCGGCGCGACCCCGGCGAAGACGGCCGGCTCGACGTAGTAGCCGCGCTCGTGGACCGGCTCGGTGCCGCCGGCCACCAGGCGGGCGCCCTCCTCCTGGCCGACGTTGAGGTAGCGCACCACCCGGTCGCGCTGGACGCGGGAGACGAGCGGGCCGATGCGGGTGTCGTCGGCGAAGGGGTCGCCCACGACGTACTTGCGGGAGAACGCGACGGCCATCTGGACGGCCTCGTCGTACTGGTCCCAGTGGACGAGCATGCGCGACCAGGCCGAGCAGGTCTGCCCGGCGTTGCTGTAGGCCTGCCCGACGCCCGCCTTGACCGCCGTCTCCAGGTCGGCGCCCGGGAGGATCACGTTGGCCGACTTGCCGCCGAGTTCGAGCGCGACCCGCTTCACCGTGTCGCCCGCCAGCGCGGCGACGCGGCGCCCGGCCGCGGTGGAGCCGGTGAAGGAGACCATGTCGACGTCGACGTGGGCGGCCATGGCCTCGCCGACGGTCCGGCCGTGGCCGCTCACCAGGTTGAAGACGCCCGGCGGCAGCCCGGCCTCCTCCAGCGCCTCGGTCAGCGCGTAGGCCGCCAGGGGGGCCACCTCGCTGGGCTTCAGCACCACCGTGCACCCGGCCGCCAGGGCGGCGCCCACCTTGCAGACGGCCTGGTGCAGCGGGTAGTTCCAGGGCGTGATCGCGGCGACCACGCCCACCGGCTCGCGCAGGATCAGGGAGTTGCCCACCCGGGTGGTCTCGGCCTGCCGCCCGGCCATGCCGGCGAAGGTCTTGAGCACCCCGGCGGGCATCAGGGTCTGCGTCCGCAGCGCGAACCCCAGGGGCGCGCCCATGTCGGTCGCGATGATCTCCGCGATCGTGCGGGCGCGCGCCTCGATCAGCTCGGCGGCGCGGGCCAGCACCGCGCCGCGTTCCTCGGGCGGGGTGGCCGACCAGCGGGGGAAGGCGCGCCGGGCGGCGGTGACCGCCTCGGCCACGTCGTCGGCCGCCCCCGCCGGCACCCGGTCGACGACCTCCTCGGTCGCCGGGTTGACCACGTCGACCCCTTCGCCGGACGCGGAGGAAACCCAGGCACCGTTCACGAAGAGCTGACGCATGCGCCCCATCCTGGCGTGATCGGTGTCATAGTTCCACTCAATCGAAGATGGGGTCCCTCGTCCGGGTTCGCTTCAGCTCGAAGAAGCCGTCGGTGGACAGGACCAGCACCACGCCGTCCCAGAGCAGCCCCGCCGCCTCGCCCTTCGGGGCAGGGGTGACGACGGGCCCGAAGATGGCGTTGCCGTCGATGGCGATCACAGGCGTGCCCACGTCCGTGCCGACCTGGTCCATTCCCGCGTCGTGGGAGCGGCGGATCTCCTCGTCGTACTCGGTGGAGTCCATCTCCCCCGCCAGCGCGGGGTCGAGCCCGGCGGCCTCCAGCGCCTCGGCGACGACGTCGGCCAGGCCGTCGAGGGTCTTGATGCGCCCGCCGTCGTGGAAGCGGGTGCCGAGCTGGGTGTAGAGCTCGCCGAGCACCTCCTCGCCGTACTTCCGCCGCGCGGCGGCCACGACCCGCACCGGGCCGATGGCTTTGCTGATACGTGCCCGATAATCCGGCGAGATGTCGCGGTCCTCGTTCAGGAAGGTGAGGCTCATCAGATGCCAGCGGACCCCGATCGGACGCACTTTCTCCACTTCGAGCATCCAGCGCGAGGTCAGCCAGGCCCACGGACAGAATGGGTCGAACCAGAAATCGGCGATCTTGCGTTCGGACATTTGTTCACTCTCCCGACAGGAATGTGGTTCCATCGATCGACAACCGGAGTCAGGGATCTACCTATTCCAGGTAGGGAAACATTTGATTGCGGCTTTGTCCGGTCGTCGTGGAAGGATGCGGTCATCCCGGTCGCGACGGCGCGGCGGGCCGTGTGTGAGGAGCGGATGTGGCAGGCAATCTGACCCGTGACGAAGCCCGGGAGCGCGCCCGGCTGCTGACCGTTCAGTCCTATTCGGTCGAGCTCGACCTGACCGAGGGCGACGAGCGGTTCGAGAGCGTCACGACGGTCCACTTCACGTGTGCGCAGCCCGGCGCCGACACCTTCATCGACCTGCACAACGCCCGGGTGCGGTCGGTCGTCCTGAACGGCGCCCGGCTCGACGCCGGCGCCTACGACGAGGAGGCGGGCCGCTTCCCGCTCAGCGGCCTGGCCGAGCGCAACGAACTGCGCATCGACGCCGACTGCACCTACATGCGCACCGGCGAGGGCCTCCACCGGTTCGTCGACCCGGTCGACAAGCGTGTCTACCTGCACAGCCAGTTCGAGACCGCCGACGCCCACCGCATGTACGCCTGCTTCGACCAGCCCGACCTCAAGGCCACCTTCGAGCTGACGGTCCTGGCCCCCGCCGACTGGCAGGTCATCTCCAACTCCGCCCCCGACGAGTCGCTGGAGCTGGAGCAGCACGAAGGCCGTCATGGCACGCTCCAGGCCGCCAAGCGGTGGCACTTCCCGGCGACGCCGGTGATGTCGACCTACATCACCGCCCTGGTGGCCGGCCCCTACGCCTCCGTCCACGACGAGCACGACGGCATCCCGCTGGGCATCTACGTCCGCCAGAGCCTGGCCGAGCACCTCGACGCCGACAACATCTTCGAGGTGACCAAGCAGGGGTTCGACTTCTTCCACCGCGTCTTCGGCCTGCGCTACCCGTTCGGGAAGTACGACCAGCTCTTCGTCCCCGAGTTCAACGCGGGCGCGATGGAGAACGCCGGCTGCGTGACCTTCCTGGAGGACTACGTCTTCCGCTCCCGCGTGACCGACGCCCTGATCGAGCGCCGCGCCGAGACGATCCTCCACGAGATGGCCCACATGTGGTTCGGCGACCTCGTGACCATGCGCTGGTGGGACGACCTGTGGCTGAACGAGTCGTTCGCCACCTACATGTCGGTGCTCTGCCAGGCCGAGGCCACCCGCTGGGGCCAGGGCGCCTGGACGACCTTCGCCAACGTCGAGAAGGCCTGGGCCTACCGCCAGGACCAGCTCCCCTCGACCCACCCGATCGCCGCCGACATCCCCGACATGCACGCCGTCGAGGTCAACTTCGACGGCATCACCTACGCCAAGGGCGCCAGCGTCCTGAAGCAGCTCGTGGCCTACGTCGGCCTCGACAACTTCCTCGCGGGCGTCCGCGACTACTTCAACGAGCACGCCTGGGGCAACACCGAGCTGAAAGACCTGCTCGGCGCCCTGGAGCGCACCTCCGGCCGCGACCTGTCGTCGTGGTCGAAGGAGTGGCTGGAGACCTCCTGGGTCAACACCCTGCGTCCCTCCTTCGACGTCGACGCCGAGGGCCGGTTCACCCGGTTCGAGGTGCTCCAGGAGGCCCCGGCCGACTACCCGACGCTGCGCTCCCACCGGGTCGCGATCGGCCTCTACTCCGACGTCCTGGGCGTGCTGACCCGGGTCAAGCGGGTCGAGCTCGACGTCGTCGGCGCCCGCACCGCCGTGGCAGAGCTGGTCGGCGAGCTCCAGCCCGACCTGGTCCTGGTCAACGACGACGACCTGACCTACGCCAAGGTCCGCCTCGACGAGCGCTCGCTCGCGACCGTGGTCAACGGCGGCATCGTCAAGTTCGCCGACTCGCTGCCGCGCGCCCTGTGCTGGTCGGCCGCCTGGGACATGACCCGCGACGGCGAGATGGCCACCCGCGACTACGTCACCCTGGTCGAGTCGGGCATTCACTCGGTCCGCGACCTGACCGTCCTCCAGACGGTGCTGCGCCAGGCCCGCATGGCCGTCCAGCAGTACGCCGCCCCCGAGTGGCGCGACACCGGCCTGGCCACCCTGGCCGCCACGCTGCGCCGCCTCTTCGAGGGCGCCGAGGCCGGGTCCGACCACCAGCTGGCCTACCTCAACGCGTTCGCCGAGGTCGCCACCTCCAAGGCCGACCTCGACCTTCTCCACGCGATCCTGCTGGGCCTGAACGTCCCGGCCGGCCTGACCGTCGACGCCGACCTGCGCTGGACCCTCACCCGGGCCCTGGTCGTCGGGGGTGTGCTCGGCGCCGCCGACATCGACGCCGAGCTGGTGCGCGACGCGACCGCGACGGGCGAGCGCTCGGCCGCGCAGGCCCGCGCCTCGATCCCGACCGAGGAGGCCAAGGCGAGCGCCTGGGCCCGCATCGTCAGCGGCGAGCTGAGCGGGGCGGTGCTGCGCTCGACCATCCTCGGGTTCGGCGAGCCGCGCCGGGTCGACCTGCTGGAGCCCTACGGCCCGGCGTTCTTCGCCGAGGTCACCGGAATCTGGAAGAACTGGACCAGCGACTCGGCCCAGAACTTCGCGGTCGGCTGCTACCCGACCCACCTGATCCGCCCCGAGACGGCCGAGGCCACCCACGAGCTCATCGCCTCCGCCCAGCCGCCCCACGGCCTGAAGCGGCTGCTGCTCGAAGGCGCCGACGGCATCAACCGCGCCCTGCGGGCTCGGGCGAAGGACGCCGCATCGGCCTGAAAGGTCACGTAGGTTCAGGGGAGGCCGGGCCCGCGCCCGGCCTTCCCCGTACCCCGTGAGAAAGTGAATGGATGGAGTCGGCCCACGACCTGCTCATCGCGCTGGCCCGCCGTTATTCCTTCGGCGACGTCGGCGCCCTGTCCGGCGCCGTGCTGCCCGACGAGTCGCGCGCGGTGCTGGTCGCCGCCGTCTGCGAGTTCGGCCAGCGCCTGCTGACCCTTGACGCCGAAGACTTCGCCAGCGAGCTCGACGCGCCGGTGATCCCGGCCGACCTGCGCCGCCGGGCCCGTGCCTGCCACATGCCGCAGACCCCCAAGGAACGCCCCCGCGGCGCCCTCGACTCGCTGCGGCCGGCCTACTCCCTGCTCCTTGAGGTGATCAAGGTCCGCTGGGACCAGCGCGAGCTGAGCGCGATGATGGCGGCGGTGCACATCACCTCCGAATACCTCCCGCTGCTCGCCTTCGAAGAGGCCCTGGGCCACTCGGGCGACCCGGCCCGCTGGCCCGAGGGCCTCCAGGCGCCGGGCAGCCGCTTCGGCGTCATCGGCGAGAAGGAGTGCGACCACACCCGCTCCGAACAGTCGGCCACCCAGCGCTCCTTGCGCGTGGCCTCCGAGCCGGCCGAGGGCTGGCGGGCCTACTTCGACCGCCAGCACAGCCAGGTCGCGGGAGCGATGGCCGTCTGCGTCGCCAAATGCCGCACTCCCTGTACGGCCATGGACTGGGTCCCCGACAAGGAGACCCTGTCCACCCGCTGCCGCACGGCCCTGGCCTTCGCCGACACCCCGCTCGTCCGGCTCCGCCACGCCGCCCCCGTCGGCCACGGCTTCGGTGTGCCCTCACCCGAAGAGGTGCTGGAGGCCTGGCGGCGCAGCAGGGCCGTGCTCGACAAGAACGGCGTCGGCCACCAGGTCACCAAGAACGACGGCTTCCCCCTGGAGGGGCTGCCGAGTCTGGTGTCGGCCATCGCGGGCACCGACGTACGCCCGGCGGGCCTGCTGGCCGACGTGTCCGAACACGTCGTCTCGCTGCTGACCTGACGGGGTTCACCAGCCCGGTGGGCGGCGCTCCCCCCAGAAGCCGCCCACCTCGGCCTCGATCTGGGCCGACACCATGATGAGGGTGCCCTCGTCGGCCCACCGGGCGGCCAGCATGGCCCCGACCGGCAGGCCGTCGGGCGTCCAGTGGATCGGCAGGTTGACCGCGGGCTGGCCGCTGAGGTTGTAGGCGGCCGCGAACGGCGCGAACCGCTTCATGCGCTCGAAGGTCACCGACGGGTCGTCGACGTCCTCGAACCAGCCGATCTCCGGCGTCAGGCCGGTGACGGTCGGCGTGAGCACCGCGTCGAACGCGTCGGTGACCAGCAGTGCGAACCGGGTCGTGAGCTGGAGTGCCGACCAGGCCTTGAGGAAGTCGGGCGCGGGGGTGGCGAAGCCGCGCTCGCGCAGCCACGCCGTGATGGGCCGCAGCAGGTGCTCCTTCTCCGGCGCGACGGGGTGCATGCACGCGAAGGCGAACCACATGCGCTCGAACAGCGGCACGACGTCGGCGCCGTAGGGGTTGCCGATGTCGACGACCTCGTGGCCGAGACGTTCGAGGAGGGCCGACGCCTTCTCGTAGGCCGCGACGACCTCGGGGTGGAGCTCGGCTCCCTCGATCACCGGGTCGCGGTGGCGGGCGATGCGCAGGCGGCCGGGATCCCGTTTCGTGTACGCCAGGAACGACGCCGGGGCGTCCGGCGCCCAGTACAGGTCGCCCGGCTGGTGGTGGGCCAGCACGTCGAGCAGCGCCGCCGCGTCGGCCACGTTGCGGGCCAGCGGGCCGTTGGCCGACAATCCCGCCAGGTCGGGGATCATCGGGGCCAGCGAGACGCGTCCACGACTGGGCTTGATGCCGAACAACCCGCACGCCGCGGCCGGGATGCGGATCGACCCCGCTCCGTCACTGCCGTGGGCGATCGGCGCCAGCCCGGCCGCCACGGCGGCCGCGGCGCCCCCGCTGGACCCGCCGGCCGACCGCGTGACGTCCCAGGGGGTGCGGGCCGGTGGCGCGACGGTAGGTTCCGTGTAACAGGGCAAACCAAACTCTGGCGAATTGGTCTTACCGGTCATAACGGTCCCCGCATCGCGGAGACGGGTGACGATGGAGTCGTCCACCGGCGCCGTGAAGCCCTCGTAGGTGGCCGAGCCGAACCTGATCGGCACGCCCTTCACGAAGTTCAGGTCCTTCACCGGCACCGGCACGCCGAACAGCGGGCGGTCTCCCGGATCTTCGTTCTCGAGGCGTCGTGCCTGCTCAAGGGCGAGGTCAGCGGTCAGGGTGACGTAGGCGCCGACCTCGTCGGCACGGGCGAGATAGTGTTCCGCGATCTCGACGGGCGACAGGTCGCGGGCGCGAACCGCGGACGCGAGTTCGAGAGCGGTGAGATCATGAATGCCGGCCACGGCCGGAAGATATCTAGAGATGATGCCCTATACCAGCATGCGCGAATCAGCAAATGTTGGCCACAAAAGTATGAACCAGGCTCCACTAGGCAACAGCTTGGCGCCTCAACTACGGTCTGTTATGTGGATAGCCGTCTAGCGCCCGAAGAGGGTCACGATGCGTCACCTATCTGGGTGAGCGATCGTGAGGAGCGCCCCCCGACGCGACCCGACACGCCCGCGTCGACCTACGCGCCAGTAGAGCGCGCGTCCCTGCGGAGCACCTTGCAGCAACCCAGATACCAGGATCTGGTACGCCGAGCAGCCGTCTCCGTCGCGGTGGGGATCGTGACGGGCCTGCTGTTCGGCAGCGTCCGGACGGGTCTCGTGTTCTTGGTGCTGACCGCCATCGGGCTGACCGTCTACCGGGCTCGGACGACCTCGTCCGTCCCGGCCTGGCGGCGGCCGTCGGTCGCGGAGCGGCGGACCGAGGCCCAGTTGAAGAAGCTTGAACGCGGTGGTTACCGCACGCTCCACGCCCGGTCGATCCCCGGCAGCGACGCCCAGATCGACCATCTGGTGGTGGGCCCGACAGGGGTCTACGCGGTCGACTCCGAGAAGTGGGACCGGCGTCTTCCCGTGCGCGTGCAGTCACACCGCAAGCTCTTCCACGGACCGTTCAACCAGAAGCCGCGCCTCGACGAGGCGCGCTGGGAGGCCACCCAGGCCGGCGACCTGATCAGCAAGGCGCTCGGCCGGGAGATCACCGTCGTGCCGTCGCTGGCCATCTACGGGCCGGCGATCCCCTGGCGGATCCTCAACATCCGCGAGGTCGACGTGTTCTCCGGCAGCATGGTCCGCAAGTGGATCACCAAGCGGGAGAAGTCGCTGACGCCCTCGGAGGTCGATTCGATCTTCAAGGCCGCCGAGAACGTCCTGCCCTCGCGCTACAGCGAGGTCTGACAGAGGAACGTTCTAATCCATCGTCCGATCAGGCCCGTGCCGGGTGCGGCACGGGCCGTTTCACGTTCTGGGACCCGTGTCTCAGCGCTCGGGCGGCGGACTTACCATGTATGGACGTCGAACGTCTTCTGATCGGAGTCTGGCCATGCCCGCCCTCAGGTCTCGTACGGTCACCCACGGCAGGAACATGGCCGGTGCCCGGGCCCTGCTCCGGGCGACCGGGGTAGCCGGAAGCGACTTCGGCAAGCCCATCGTCGCGGTGGCCAACAGCTTCACCCAGTTCGTGCCGGGCCACGTCCACCTCCGCGAGGTCGGCGACGTCGTGGCGGGCGCGATCCGCGAGGCGGGCGCGATCCCCCGGGAGTTCAACACCATCGCCGTCGACGACGGCATCGCGATGGGCCACGGCGGCATGCTCTACTCGCTGCCCTCGCGCGAACTGATCGCCGACGCGGTCGAATACATGGTCAACGCCCACTGCGCCGACGCGCTGATCTGCGTCTCCAACTGCGACAAGATCACGCCGGGCATGCTGCTGGCGGCCATGCGGCTGAACATCCCGACCGTCTTCGTGTCGGGCGGCCCGATGGAGGCCGGCAAGACCCAGATCGCCGGCAAGGGCCGCAAGCTCGACCTGATCGACCCCATGATCGCGGCGGCCGACGACAGCGTCTCCGACGAAGACCTGCTGGCGATGGAAGAGGACGCCTGCCCGACCTGCGGCTCCTGCAGCGGCATGTTCACCGCCAACTCGATGAACTGCCTCGTCGAGGCGATCGGCCTGGGCCTGCCCGGCAACGGCACGATCCTGGCCACCCACAAGGCCCGCGAGCAGCTCTACAAGGACGCCGGCAAGCAGGTCGTCGAGATCGCCCGCCGCTACTACGAGGACGACGACCTCTCGGTCCTGCCCCGCGCCATCGCCACCAAGGACGCCTTCGAGAACGCCATGGCCCTCGACGTCGCCATGGGCGGGTCGACCAACACGATCCTCCACATCCTGGCGGCGGCCCGCGAGGCCGGGGTCGACTTCGGCCTGAAGGAGATCAACGAGATCTCGCTGCGGGTGCCGTGCCTGTGCAAGGTCGCCCCGGCGACGAACAAGTACCACATCGAAGACGTCCACCGGGCCGGCGGCATCCCCGCGATCCTGGCCGAGCTCGACCGCGGCGGCCTGCTCCACCGCGACACCGTCACCGTCAACGGCGGCACGCTCGGCGACCTGCTCGACAAGTGGGACGTGCTCTCGAACCCGGTCGATCTCTGGCACGCCGCGCCGGGCAACGTGCGCACGGTCAAGCCCTACTCCCAGGACAACCGCTGGGAAACCCTCGACCTCGACCGCGCCGAGGGCTGCATCCGCGACGTCGAGCACGCCTACACCAAAGACGGCGGCCTGGCCGTCCTCTACGGCAACATCGCCGTCGACGGCTGCGTCGTGAAGACGGCGGGCGTCGACGAGTCGATCTGGAAGTTCTCCGGCCCGGCCGTGGTGTTCGAATCGCAGGAGGACGCCGTCGACGGCATCCTCGGCGGCAAGGTCAAGGAGGGCGACGTCGTCGTCATCCGCTACGAGGGCCCCAAGGGCGGCCCCGGCATGCAGGAGATGCTCTACCCCACGTCCTTCCTCAAGGGACGCGGTCTGGGCAAGGCCTGCGCGCTGGTCACCGACGGCCGCTTCTCCGGCGGCACCTCGGGCCTGTCGATCGGCCACGCCTCCCCCGAGGCGGCCGAGGGCGGCGCGATCGCCCTGGTCGAAGACGGCGACACGATCGAGATCGACATCCCCGGCCGCTCGATCGAGCTCAAGGTGTCCGACGCCGACCTGGCCGCCCGCCGCGAGAAGCTGCTGGCCGAGCTCGGCCGCTACCGCCCGCGCGACCGCGAGCGCCCGGTCACCGCCGCCCTCCAGGCCTACGCCGCGCTGACCACCTCGGCGAGCACCGGAGCCTCACGAGACCTGTCTCAGCTCGCGAACTAGTTCGAGAAAATGTCAGTGGGCTTATCTAAAATCAAGGTATGGCCACTGTCATTCGGCACAACGGGTCCCTGACGACCGCCGAGCTCGCCGCGCTCGCGCTCTCGCTCGCCCACCTCGGCGCCGGTCCGCAGTCCGTGACCGCGCGCCGGGGTCTGCGCCACGCGCTCGACCACATCGAGCTCCGCGAACTCGATGACGATGTGATCGCGACGACCCTGTCCACCCTGACGACTCCCCTGTCCCCCGACGTCGCCCGCCGCGCCCGCGCGGTCGCCCAGGCCATCACCTCCCGGCTCGTCGTCCGCATCCACTACCTCGACGCCGCCGGCAACCTCAGCGTCCGCGACGTGGAGCCGGTGACCTGCCTGGTCCACCGCGAACACTGGTATCTGGCGGGCTGGTGCCGCATGCGCCGCGGCATCCGCGCGTTCCGCTTTGACCGGATCATCTCGGTCGAGTCCACCGACATCCCGGCGCGTCCCCACTTACCCGAACGTTTCCTGCCGTTCCAGCGCCGGAGTAAGACTGCGGCATAACCCGCGTGTCGTGAAACCGCCGGTCAGGGCCCTCGGCCGACTCTGTGATCATGAACCTGAGGTCCCTACCGGCGGCATGCGCCCGCGAGGTGCCCATGACGCCTGAGAGGGCCTTCTGCCCCGCCGACCGGCTGACGCTGACGCGTGAGGTGGCCGCCTACCTGCGCACCCGCCCGGGGCGCGGGGCGGTGGCCGTCCACGACCGCCTGGCCGGAACCCGGTTCACGGTGGAGCCCGACCCGGGCACGTTCCCGCTGGCCAGCGTCGCCAAGCTGGGCATCCTGCTGGGCACCCTCCTGAACGCCCAGTCGGGGCGGCGCGAGCTGACCCCGGCCGAGCGGGTGCGCGCCGAGGCGATGATGCGCCGCAGCGACAACGCGGCGGCCCAGGAGCTGGCGGTGGAGCTGGGCGGCAGCACGGGCCTCACCCGCCTGCTGCGCGACCTGGGCGTCGACCAGACCTGGCCCGCACCCGCGTGGGGCACCACCCGGAGCTGCCCCGCTGACCAGCTCAAAGTCCTCGACCTGCTGACCTCACCCACCGGGCCGGTGACGGCCGGCCACCGGGCCTACGCCCACACACTGATGACCTCGGTCGAACCCTCCCAGGCCTGGGGGGTCAGCGCGGCGGCCCGGGGCGGGGAGCAGGTGGCGATCAAGAACGGCTGGATGCCGGTCGACGACCACGGCGGCAGGTGGGTGGTCAACAGCGTGGGCCGGTTGTCGTCGGAGGCGTCTGACCTGCTCATCGCGGTGTTGACCGAACGCAACCCCGACAAGGAGACGGGCGTCAGGACGACGGAGGAACTGGCCGGGCTCGTGATCTCGGCCATCCGCCGGTGACGGACGGTTCTCGCGGCCCGGATCACGAACTGGCCCACCTCGTGATCACGGCGATCCGCCGGTCAGGGGTCGCAGCCCAAGTCACGAACTGGCCCGCGATCACAGCGGGGTGCACGTCCTCGCGGCGAACCCTCAGGACACGAGCCGTCCCCCCGCGTGATTTCGGCGATCCGCCGCTGAGAGTGGACCCCCCTCGCGGCGGGGCCCCGGGTCAGCCGCAGCAACCCCCGCCGCAGCAGCCGCCACCGCCACCTGACGGGCGAGGGGCGGAGCCTGAGGCGGTGCCGGTCACCGCGACCGTGGAGAGGAGTTTCACCGTGTCGTCGTGGCCGCCGGGGCAGGAGGCGGGGGCGTTGGCTTCGGCCATGGGGCGGTTGAGCTCGAAGGTCGAACCGCAGGCGCGGCAGCGGTAGTCATAACGCGGCATGCGACCAGGGTACGGTCCCCGCGCCGCCGACTCACGCCCGAAGGCCCTCCAGCGTCATCTCGACGATCGCGCCCATGGTCAGTCAGATCGTCAGCGAACAGCCAAGCGAGCCACCCCGGCAAGCCGTTCGGTACGCGGCCCAAACAAGCTGCCCAAACGAGCTGCCCAGCCAAGCGGCCCCAGCGCACGGCTCGATGGGCGACCCAGGGGAGCTGCCCAAGCGCACGGCCCAAGTCGCGACCCAGGTGAACGGGCCCAGTAGCGGGCGGCTGCGCGGCCCCCGTTCGCGCTACCAGTTCCCGGGGCCGGTTCGCGGGCCCGATTCGTGTCCCAAGCGAGCGACCCAAGCGAGTCGCCCAAGTGACGCGCCCAGGCCAGCGGCCCAAGCACACGGCCCAATGTGTGGCCCGGGTGTACGGCCCCCGGTACGTCGCCCGGATGTGCGGCTCAGGTGAAGAACACCGAGGCGTAGTCGCCTACCGGGACGTAGCCGAGTTTCTGGTAGATCGAGTTCGAGGTCGGGTTCGACAGGTCCGTGAAGAGCAGCACCTCGGTCGCCCCGGCCGACTGGGCGGCGGCAGTGGCCGCGTGGGTGACCGCCGTGCCGTAGCCCCTCCCCCGCAGCTCCGGCGGCGTGTAGACCGGGCCGATGCGCGACATGCCGGCGATCGGCTGGGAGAAGGCGGCCAGGGAGACGGGGGATCCCCCGTCGTCCCAGTAGACGAGTTCCTCCCGGTTGGTCCGGGCCGAGACCAACGGGGTCGGGTCGGCGTCGCGGTCGACGTGGGCCTCGTTCTGGAAGGCGCGGAACCAGGAGACGAGATGGTCGCGGTCGGCGGCGGTGGCCGTACGGGAGGAGCCGGGGGTTGTGTGTGGGGCCAGGGTGGTCAGACGGTAGAGGCGCTCGCTGCGGCGGGAGGTCTCGGGGCGCCACCAGACTTGGGCGAAGGCCTCGGCCACCTCCAGCGGGGCGGAGATGCCGGGGATCGCATGATCGATCGCGATCAACTCGCGGGCCAGCACCCCTAGGGTGCGCACCGGCACCGCGCCCAGGAGGAGCGGGTAGGGCGGGGTGTGCAGCATCGCCCCGGCGACCTGATCGTCTTCGACGAACCAGCCGCAGAGGTTGTCGTCGTAGAAGACGCCGCTCCGCAACCCCCGCAGCACGGTCAGCGGGACCGTGTTGCGCACGGGGTCGCGGAGCAGCCAGTCTTCGGCGTCACCGGGGAAACCGGTGACATCGTCGCTCAGAACCCAGGTCATGCACCGGATCCTAGGCCGCCGACTCCTCGAGGTAGGGGGCCCATTGCGGGTCCCCGTCGAGCTGGGCGCCGATCAGCCTCCAGTGGGGTCCGCGCGGGACCACCGGGAGCACCCGGAGCTGCCAGCCGATCTCCTCCAGGAGTTTGTCGGCCTTGCGATGGTTGCAGGGCATGCAGGACGCCACGCAGTTCTCCCACGTGTGCGGGCCGCCCTTGGAGCGGGGGATGACGTGGTCGATCGTCTCGGCCCGCTGGCCGCAGTAGGCGCAGCGGAAGTCGTCGCGGCGCATCAGCGCCGCCCGCGTGAGCGGGATCCTCGACCGGTAGGGAATGCGGACATAGCGGCGAAGCCGGATCACCGACGGGATGTCGAGGGTCCGGGTCGCGGAGCGGAGCACACCGCCGCGGCCGTCGCGATGGATGATGTCGGCCTTCTCGCGGAGCACGAGCACGATCGCCCGGTGCATCGAGAGAGTGGTCAGTGGCTCGTAGGTTGCGTTGAGGAGTAGAACCTGGCGCATCAGCCGACCTCCCCGGCCATGGCTGTGCGCCGAAGTTGTGGCCCCGTCTGTTGGGACTCGGGTCGTTCTTTCACACGGACCTCCGCCGGACGGCCCAGCGGATGGTCACCACGGCACCGTCCTCAACCAAAGTGTGTCCTTTGCGAAGACAAGTCCGCCACCCCATAACCTGGGCAACTGGTACGCCTGATGCTCTTTATGCCCCGGCGATCATCTTTTTACTCCCCCTGCCAAGCGTGTCGGCCCACGGTGTCGGGCTGTCGGTGAGCTGCCTTAGAGTGCCAGGCATGACGCGACCTTCCTACCCCGCCGCAAGGCGTGCCGACGTGGCCGACGTGCTCCACGGCACCACCGTGCCCGACCCCTATCGGTGGCTGGAGGAGCCGGCTTCCGCCGAGGTCGCCGACTGGCTCGCGGCGCAGGCCAAGCTGTTCGGCGAGGCCGAGCTGACCGGCCGTGACCGGTTCCGCGGCCGGGTGGCCGAGCTGCTGAAGTCGGGTTCGATCGGGGTCCCGGCCTGGCGGGGCGCGCGGCGCTTCTTCATGCGGCGCACCCCCGAGCAGGAACACGCGGTCCTCTACGTCGTCGGCGCCGACGGCGCCGAGCGCGCCCTGCTCGACCCGATGGCGCTCGACCCGAGCGGCCTCACCACCCTCGACACCTGGCAGCCCGACAAGGAGGGCCGCCTGCTCGCCTACCAGATCTCGGTGGGTGGCGACGAGGAGTCGAAGCTCTACGTCATGGACGTCGACTCCGGCGAGATCGTCGAGGGCCCGATCGACCGCTGCCGCTACTCCCCCGTGGCCTGGTTGCCCGGCGGGGAGCGGTTCTACTACGTCCGCCGGCTCGCCCCCGAGCTGGTGCCCCAAGACGAGGAGCAGTACCACCGGCGGGTCTACCTGCACACCGTGGGCGCCTCGCCCGACGACGACGTCCTGATCTTCGGCGAGGGGCTCGAGAAGACCAACTACTACGGGGTCTCCGTCTCGCGCGACGGGTCGTGGCTGACCATCTCCGCCTCCCGGGGCACCGCGCCGCGCAACGACCTGTGGCTGGCCGACCTGCGCGCGGGCGACATCGCGGCGCCGGAGCTGGTGACCGTCCAGGAAGGGGTCGACGCCCAGACCGGGCTCCACTTCGGGCGCGACGGGCGGCTCTACGTCTTCACCGACCGCGACGCGCCCCGGGCCCGGGTGTGCGTGACCACGCCCGACCAGCCCGGCTACGAGTCGTGGCGCGACCTGCTGCCCGAAGACCCCGAGGCGGTGCTGAGCGACTACGCCATCCTCGACGACCTCGACGAGCCGGTCATGCTGGCGGGCTGGACCCGCCACGCGATCTCCGAGATCACCATCCACCGCCTGGAGACCGGCGAGCGCATCGGCTCGGTGCCCACGCCCGGCATCGGCACGATCGGCGGCATCTCCGAACGTCCTGAGGGCGGCCACGAGGCCTGGTTCGGCTACACCGACAACACCACCCCGCCCACGATCCAGCGGTTCGACGCCCGCACCGGCGAGACCACCCTGTGGGCGGCCTCCCCGGGCACGGTCGACGTGCCGCCGGTGCAGACCGAGCACCTGGTCTACCCGTCGGCCGACGGCACCGAGGTGCACCTGCTGGTGATCTCCCCCGTCGACCGCGACGGGCCGCGCCCGACCATCCTCAACGGCTACGGCGGGTTCGGCATCTCGATGACGCCCGGCTACTCGGCGTCGGTGCTGAGCTGGGTCGAGGCGGGCGGCGTCTACGCGATCGCCCAGCTCAGGGGCGGTGGCGAGCAGGGCGAGGAGTGGCATCGCGACGGCATGCTGGCCAACAAGCAGAACACCTTCCGCGACTTCGAGGCCGCCGCCGAGTTTTTGATCGCCCAGGGTGTCACCACGCCCCAGATGCTCGGCATCTCCGGCGGCTCCAACGGCGGCCTGCTGGTGGGCGCGGCGCTGACCCGCCGTCCCGACCTGTTCGCCGCCGTGGTGTGCTCGGCCCCCCTGCTCGACATGATCCGCTATGAGAAGTTCGGCCTGGGCGCGACCTGGAACGTCGAATACGGTTCGGCCGACGACCCCGAGGAGTTCGGCTGGCTCTGGGCCTACTCGCCCTACCACCACGTGAAGGAGGGCGTCGACTACCCGGCGACCCTGTTCACGGTCTTCGCCAGCGACACCCGCGTCCACCCGCTGCACGCCTGGAAGACCGCCGCGGCCCTCCAGCACGCCACGAGCGGCGACCGGCCGATCCTGCTCCGGAACGAGGCCGAGGCGGGGCACGGGGCGCGTGCGGTCAGCAAGAGCGTGGAACTCGCCGCCGACCAGCTCGCCTTCTTCGCGACCCACCTGGGGCTCAGGGCCTGATCGCCGGGTCCCGCAGAGGGGAAGGATCCGGGCCCTTCCCCTCACGGACTCAAGATCCTTTTCCGTTACGGCTCCGCCTGCCCTCACCCCGCCCGCCGTCTCCGGCAAGGGCCGCACCCGGCGCCGACGCCCGTTTCCGCCACGCCCCGCAACGGCAGGGCTCCGACGCCACGACCGGGGCCGCAGAGCGATCCCGACCCCCTAGCGGGGGAAGATGACCGTCTTGTGGCCGTCGAGGAGGATGCGGTGGTCGGCGTGCCACTTGACGGCTCGGGCGAGGGCCTGGCATTCGAGGTCCCTGCCGATCGCCACCAGGTCTTCCGGGGAGTGGGTGTGGTTCACCCGGGCGACCTCCTGCTCGATGATCGGGCCCTCGTCGAGGTCGGCGGTCACGTAGTGGGCGGTGGCGCCGATCAGTTTCACGCCGCGGGCGTGGGCCTGGTGGTAGGGGCGCGAGCCCTTGAACGACGGCAGGAACGAGTGGTGGATGTTGATCACCCGGCCCGACAACTTGCCGCACAGGTCGGCCGAGAGCACCTGCATGTAGCGGGCCAGCACCACCAGGTCGGCGCGGTAGTGGTCGACCAGGGTCAGGATCTCCTGCTCCTGGCGCTCCTTGGTGGCCGGGGTGACCGGCAGGTGGTGGTAGTCGATGCCGTGTGACTGGGTGAGGGGGCGCAGGTCGGGGTGGTTGGAGGCGACCGCGACGATCTCGATGCCGAGCGACTTCGACCTGACCCGGTAGAGCAGGTCGTTGAGGCAGTGGTCGAACTTGGAGACCAGCACCAGCACCCTCGGCAGCACCGCCCGGTCGAAGAGCTGGAGTTCCATGCCGAAGTCGGGGGCGAGGGCGGCGAAGTCCCCGCGCAGCACGTCGGCGGCGGTCGCGGCGGTGAACTGCACGCGCATGAAGAACCGTTCGGAGACGGGGTCCCCGAACTGCTGGCTTTCGGTGATGTTGCAGCCGTGGCGGGCCAGCAGCCCCGAGACGGCGGCGACCACTCCGGGGCGGTCGGGGCACGAAAGCGTCAGCACGTATTCGGCGGTCATATTCCGCAAACCTTCAGTCGACGGGGTGACTCGGACGGAGAATGATACCCGGACCGGCACTGGCGAATGGGGGACGGCACTGTGGCTGAGACCAGACCGGCCGCACGCGTCATCTGCCTCGACGGCGACGGGCGGGTGCTGCTGCTCCGCTGGCACGACCACGTCAGCGACGAGGTCTTCTGGGAACCGCCCGGTGGCGGCATCGACCCGGGCGAGTCGGCGCTGGCGGCGGCCCGGCGCGAGCTGACCGAGGAGACCGGCCTGCCCGGCGAGGCGGTCGAGGACGTCTGGGTGCAGGTGGAACGCGACTTCCACTGGCTGGGCGTGCACTACGTGAAGACCGAGCCGTTCTTCCTGGCCCGGTTCACGGGCACGCCGCAGGTCGGGAGTGCCGATTTCACCGCAGAGGAGACCGGCACCTACCGGGGGCACGCCTGGCACACGCCCGACTCGCTCGACACGCTGCCCGAGCGGGTGGAACCGCCGAACCTTAGAGACGTCATCGACCGCCTGGTCTGAGCGTCGGAAGCGAGGCCGCGGCGATCAGCAGCGTGCCGGCGAGGAGGACCGCGACGGCCGCCTTCGGGGTCAGCGAGGCGATGAGCAGGCCGCCCGCCAGGGGGCCGAGGGCGACACCGGCGGTCTCCAGGAGCATGTCGACCGACTTCACGCGGGCCAGCATGCCCGGGGGCACCTCGGTGAACATGTAGGTGCCGTAGGCGACGTTGCCGACGATCCCGGCGAAGGTCATCGTGAACGAGCTGATCGCGAAGGTCGCCGGGGTGAGCCAGAAGACCAGCGGGATCATCGCCAGCGCCCACACCCACAGGCTGAGGGAGAACAGGCGGTAGCCGTACCGGCGGAAGAACCACTGGGCGCAGGCGGCGCCCGCCAGGCTGCCCGCGCCGGTCGCCGCGAAAGCCACGGTGGTGGCCGCCGCCGTGACGCCGCGGTCCTGCATGACGGCCAGGTAGACGATGAAGAGGGCGTGCGCGACCACGTTCTCCAGGCCCGACAACGTGGTGGTGGCGCGCAGGAACCGGTCGCGCCGGAGCCACCGCAGGCCTTCGGCCACCTCCGTCAGCAGGGCCTTGTCCGTACGCGGGCCGGGGGGCACGGGCCGTAGCGATGCCAGGGTGCCGATCGACACCAGTGACGTGACCGCCCCCGCCGCGAACGGCACGGCGTGGCCCAGGCCGAACAGGAGGCCGCCGACCGGGCGGCCCAGCAGGCCGGCGACGCTGGTTCTGGCCTCGTTCCCGGCCAGGGCGCCGGCGATCCTGGGCTGGTCGACGATGCCGCGCAGCAGGTTGACCTCGGCCAGCGAGTAGATCACCGCGGCCGTCCCGTCGGCGAACGCGACCAGGGCGAACAGCGCGAAGCCGGGGTTCCCGGTGAGCACCACCGCGACCATGGCCGATGCGGTCGCCAGCCGGGCCGTCTCGGCGGCGATCATCAGCGTGCGGGCGTCGCGGCGGTCGACGTACACCCCTCCCGGCAGGTAGAGCACCAGGTAGGGGATCATGCCGACCGAGGCGATCAGGCCGGCCGCGACCGGGGAGTGCAGCACGGCCAGGGCCAGCAGCGGGTAGGCGATCGCGGTCGCCCTGGTGCCGAGGAACGAGATCGTCGAACCCGTCCAGAACAGGACGTAGTCACGGATCATGCGTCAAGGGCGTGCCGGATGTCGGGGTCGGCCGGGTCGAGGTCGTGGGCCCTTCTGAGGTCGTCCAAGGCCGCCTCCTCCTGGCCCAGGGCGCGGTGGGCGACGGCGCGGTTGAAGTAGACGGCGGCGTCCTCGTCGAGTTCCAGGGCTCTCGTGAGGTCGGCCATCGCGCCGGCCGGGTCGCCGGTCTCGTACCGGAGGATGCCGCGGTTGGCCCAGATCGAGGCCAGGCCGGGGGCGCCTTCGAGGGCCACGTCGAAGGCGGCCATCGCGGCCCGGTGGTCGCCCTGGGCGGTTTCGAGCTGGCCGAGCACGGCGTGCAAGTGGGGGTTGCGCGGGTCGAGGGCCAGGCCGGCCCTCACGTCGGCGCGGGCGGCCTCGTGGTCGTCGAGCATCTCCAGGATGCCGGCGCGGTTGACGTAGGCGTTCAGGAAGCCGGGGTCCAGTTCCAGGACGTGGTCGAAGTCGGCCTTCGCGCCCGTGAGGTCGCCCTGGCCGAGGCGGACTTCGCCCCGGTTGTAGAAGGCCTCCGGGAGGGGCGGGCTGACCTCGATCGCCGTCTCGTAGTCGGCCAGGGCGGCGTCGGTCTGGCCCAGGCGCAGCCTCAGATTGCCGCGGTCGAGGTAGTGGTCGGGCACGGCGGGGTCGTAGGCGATGGCCCGGTCGAGGTCGTGCAGGGCCTCCTTCGGGTTCCCCATCGTGGCCAGCAGCTGGGCGCGGTTGGCGTGCAGGACCATCCGGTGCAGAGGGTGGGCCCCCACGGGCAGTTCCTCGGCCAGGGTGAGGGCCGATTCGACCAGGTCGAGGGCGGCGTCGAGGCGGCCCTGGCGCAGTTCGACGAGCGCCTTGCCGTTCTGGTCGAAGCCCAGTTTGAAGGCGCGTTCGTGAGGGTCGGGCAGGATCGTGGAGATCGCGATGGCCTGGTTGATCCAGGCGGTGGCCCGGCCCAGGTCGCGCTGGGCGGGGTCGGGGTGGCGGGCGTCCAGCATGGCGGTGCCGTAGGCCGAGGCGGCGTGCACGGCGGGGTCGACGCTGGTGCGGCGCGCCTGGTCGTACACCTCAAGGGCCTCTGAACGGCGGCCGAGGCCGCCGAGGGCGGTCGCGGTGCGCTGGGCGAAGCGCCACCAGCCGGGCGAACCCGGTTCGGAGAGCGCCAGGCCCCGGCGCCCGAGCTCCACGACGGCGTGCAGGAAACCCTCGCCGACGCAGCGGTCGACGGCGGCCCACAGCGCCTCCACCGCAGCGGCCGGGTCGCTCCCCCGCTCCAGGTGCCAGGGCAGCGCGCCGAGCATCTCCGCCGGTCCGAGCTCCGCGGCGCGGCGGTCGTGGCGGCTCGTGCGCTCCTGCGGATCGAGGGCCTCGTAGGCGGCCCAGGCGGCGGGGTCGTCGGTGGTCCCGTCGGAGGCGATCACGTCGCCGGGCGCCGACGAGCTGTCGAACGTGATCACGGTGACGCCGGGCAACCGCCGGGACAGCACCTCGAGCAGCTCCAGGTCGGTCGGGTCGGCTTCGTGGACGTTGTCGGCCACCAGCGAGACGCCCTCGGGCATGACCGCGAGGGCCAGCTCGGCGATTCCGTTGGCCAGGCGCAGCGTGCGGCGCGGCGCCGGGACCAGGATGCGCTCGTCTTCGGGCAGGGTGGCGTCGATCGGCCGCCGCCTCCCGGGAGCACGCTCCCGCGATCCCGGGAGGACGGCGTCGATCTCGATGTCGAATCGGTCGGCTAGGCCGGGGGAACGCTCCAAGGCCTCGGTCACGAGTACGCGGAGCAGAGCTCCACCGAACGTGTAGGGCCCGCGCAGCCGCCGATGCGCATTGACGGCGGCCATGAAGAGCGGTGGCGCCCCGAGAGTGCGGAGCGCCGCCATACGGTCACGAGAGAGATCTCCCCGAACCCAGATCCGCCGAGGCCCCGGCCTCACCCCTTGTGGATGACGCTCGCGGTGCCGGTGAGTTTCACCGTGCCGGGCTTACGGACAATGATCTTCTTCATCGTGCCTCTTTCCCCGCTAAAGGGTTCCCCACTTTGGGCAACAACGCACAATTATTAGTACGAATGTGCGTCTCGCCAATAGCGGAGACCGACTATTTCGGGGGAAATAGCGAAGAACGGGCAGAAGTCAGGACTTTCTCGACATAAAGAACAACCGAAACTCCTCTTTCCTCCCTGCGCAGTTCGCGCCAGCCGTACTTCCGGTAGAGCGCGACCGCGGCGCTCTGCTGCAGCGTGGTGTCGGCGCACAGCACGGAGTAGCCGAGCTCGCGGGCCCGTTCCTCCAGGGTCTCCAGAATCAGCGCGCCGTAGCCGCGCCGCTGGAAATCGGGGTGGACGCGCAGGCGGCACATCTCGGCCGTCTCGTCGTCGACTCGCCGCAGCGCGCCCATGGCGGCCAGCCGCCCACCGGGCACCTCGCCGACCAGGAACTCCCCTCTATCGTCGAGGTAGACCTCCTGGATGCGGGGGAAGTCGTCGTCGTAGTAGATGCCGTCGCCGGGGGTCAGCCCGACCTGTGCCAGACCGGCCTGGTGCATCGCCCACACCTCGTCGAGATCCGACCAGCGGTAGCGGCGCACCCGCAAAGGGGCCGTCACGCGTTGCCCATCGGCGTGAACTCTATCGGCGCGCGGAGCAGCGCCTCCGCCTTCAGGGCATCAAGGCCGGGCACGCCCTCGCCGTTCTTGGTGACGATCGCCTTGATGAGGTCGTTGACACGGCCCATGACCAATTCCGTCCGGTGAATGTACTCGATGCGGTGAAGGGCGTCGAGGCCCTGCTTGACCGCCTCTTCGGGATCTCCTTCGAGCAGCCGGCACATGGCCAGGTCGATGCGGATGAGGGTCTGGTCGAGCGGCTCGCCGGCATATTGGCCGAGGGCCTGTTCCAGGACCACGTCGGCCTCCAGCGTCTCGCCCAGCTTCACCAGGACGTCGCCCTGGTAGAAGTAGAGCTGCCGCTCGGTGTAGCCGAACGCGGCGTCCTCCTGCTCCGAGGGCACCATCTGGGCGAAGGCCGCCCGCGCCCGCGACAAGGCCCGCTTGGCCTGTTCGACGACGTCCTTCTTCTGGCCGGTCGCCCCGGCGAGCATCGCCAGCGCGCGGGCCTCCACGACGGGGGCCATCGTCTTGGCCGCGCACGGGGTCTGCCCCGCCAGGTCGCGGCTCTTCTTCGCGAGGGTCAGGGCCTCACGCGGGTCGCCGTAGTAGAGCGGCACCAGGGATTCGCGGGCGGTCACCCACGCCCGCAGCGCGCGGTCGCCGGTCTCGTCGGCGGCGGTGCGGCCGGTGCGGAAGTAGGTCCGGGCGAGACGGTGGTCGCCCAGGTCGATCAGGATCATGCCGGTCAGGCCGGATAACTGGGCCGCCTGACGGCACAGGCGCTCCTGGAGGTCGACTGGCTGGCGTCGCTCCAGCGCCTTGCGTACCGCGGACAGCTCTAAGAGCACGTCGCAGAGTAAGCGTAAGGGCGGGGTGTTCATGTACTGCCGGCCGAAGCCGATGGTGGCCTCTTCCCACTGGTCGAGCATCGCCGGGGAAACCGTGGCCGACACCATGACCTCGTCCAGCTTGCGCCGGATGTTCTCCGTGGCAGCCAGGACCGGGGCGTCGAGCCCGATGGCCGATCCTCCGGCTCCACCGGCGAGGAGCTTCAGCAGCGTCCTCCGTAGCACGTTCTCGTCCTCCTCGCCCCCGCCCTGCGCGGTGTCACCGCTGTCCGGTTGGAGCAGCAGCTCGCGCGGGATCGGGGAAACGTCGGGTCTTGCCTCTTGTGGGTCGCCGCCGCGTACGACGCCCGGCATGCGGTGGCCGTGGCCACAGATGCACGGGCCCTCGTATCCGAGGGCGACCGGTTCAACCCGGTAGACGGTGCACAGGTAGTGGAGGTATTCGGGCCCGGGCCGTTTGAGCCCGGACTCGTACGCCGACAGGAGGGTCTCCCCGATCCCCGGAGGGTTCTTGCCGTCTCGCTCGAAGAGAGCGCGTACCTGTTCGATGACGTCGGCGAGTGCTATGCCGTGCGAGAGGCGGTGGCATTTGATCCGGGACGTACCGAACTGAACCGAGCACGCTTCGAAGATCTCCTCAGCGATGCTCGCCAGACTCCGCCCCGCGGCCAGGCCCCTGGCCCGCACCCGCCGGGCGGTCTCCGTTTCCTTGTGCTGCCTGCCGGACATACCGGCCCCTCTCCGTGGCCGGCCGTACGCGCCGTCCACATGTCCCGACCGGTCCACATTTCGTTGACACAGCGTAACCTCGGGGTTGCACTACGCCCAGGAGAAATAATGGACCAGATTTGGTGTGGCCCGGACCTGCAATAGAACGTGCTGATAGAGGATCGTCCACCGGCGGGCGACATTCTTCAACCCACTTGGTGGTAACCGCATCCAACGCCCACTTATGGCCTCGTTGACCCATCCGGCCCGGTGAGTCATCTTGGGCCAACCGGCAACGAACGCAGGGTTCGGATCGCGGGAGGAGGAGGACGAACGGTGGGGGAGGACGATTTCGGGCACCTGGAGCGACTCGCTTCGGAGCTCGACTCGCGGGGACTCCTCGCACGGGTCGTAACCACCCAATCGGGTCGGGCCTTCGTGCGAGTGATCAACCCGAAGGCGACGAGTCTCACCGAGAACGTCGTCTGCAAGTCGGCCGACTACTGGTGGTCCTGGGGGGAGCGGATGCATCGAGCCGATGATCCGGCCGGAGCCGCCACGAAGGTCGCCCGTGTGCTCGCCGCGGTGGGCGAGTAGATCGAAACGGCGACGGGCCGGGTGAAGCGCAGTCACCCTGAGCCCGGCGTCACCGCCGCGGCCTCACGGAGCCGGCGGGCGGCCCGGTGCGGAACGTTCCCGAGGGGACGTTGTGGCCGGCCCGCCGGCTCCGAACACCACGATTTCCCTGATCTGCCGCCCGCCGGCGCGGGTGGCATTGGGGGGGATCCCCCTCTCGGAGAAAGGCACGAGACACGCTTCCGGGTGCGTGTCTCCGCCCCGCTGACCGCCACAGGAGCACCGGTCCCGCCGCCCTCCGCGGCCCGGTGAGACGGTGCTCACGTCCCCCGGCGTGAATGTGACGACAGCCGGTTCGATCGGCAATATGGGTGCAGGCCTGCCCGAACCGACCGAGCCGATCCGAGGGGGATCCACTCCGTGTTCCTGCTCTCCCCGAGCCCTTCCCCGTCTCCCACTCCCACCCCGAGCGGCTTCATGCCCGACCCGAAGGCGGCGGCGAGCGCACTGTGCAGCAGTGACGACTTCGGGATCTGCAATCTGGTGAGCGGCCTGATAGGGAACGCGGACTGGGCGAAGATCGTCGCGGGCCTGCTCAGCGCGGGCATCGCGATCGTGCTGATCCTGGTGGTCGCCGTCATCCTGCGGGCGATCGTGCACCGCCTGATCAAGCGCATCTCCACCCGCGCCTCCTCCGTGTCCATGCCGGAGCGGCTGCGGTCCCGCTTCGGCGGCCCGCAGGAGGGCCTCGACGCGATCCTCGCCGAACGCCGCCGCCAGCGGTCGGAGACCCTGGGCTCGGTTCTGCGGCACGTCACCTCGATAGTGATCCTCGGCACCGCCCTGTTGATGATCATCTCCCGCCTCGGCCTCGACCTGGCGCCCCTGCTGACCAGCGTCGGCATCCTGGGCGTCGCCATAGGGTTCGGCGCCCAGGAGCTGGTCAAGGACTTCATCGCCGGCATGTTCATGCTGATGGAAGACCAGTACGGCGTCGGCGACGTGGTCGACGTCGGCGTCACCACGGGCACCGTCGAGGCGGTCAGCCTGCGCATAACGCGGCTCCGCGACGCCGACGGCAAGGTCTGGTACGTCCGCAACGGCACCATCACCCGCGTCGCCAACGAGTCGCAGGGCTGGTCGCGTGCCCTCGTGGACATCCCCGTCGCCTACGACTCCGACGTGGCCCAGACCCGCGACATCCTCGTGAAGGTGACGACCGAGATGTGGGAGGACCAGGCCTACCGCGACAGCATCATCGTCGAGGAGCCCCAGGTCTTCGGCATGGAGCAGATCTCCGGCACGGCCATCGTCTTCCGCGTCGTCGCCAAGACCGCCCCGGGCAAGCAGCACGAGGTGGCGCGGGAGCTGCGTACCCGCATCAAGAGGGCCTTCGACGAGCGCGGCCTGGCCATCGCCACGATCGCGTGACACCGGCACTCGGGAGCTGTTTTAACCTGAGAAGGTGAGCAGCGAGCAGACGTTTTACGACCTCGTCGGCGGCGAGGAGACCTTCGACCGGCTGGTGAGGCGGTTCTACGAAGGCGTCCGTGAAGACCCGGTGCTCAAACCCCTCTACCCCGAAGACGACTTCGAGGGGGCCGAAGACCGGCTGCGGATGTTCCTCAAGCAGTACTGGGGTGGCCCCAACACCTACAGCCAGGAGCGTGGCCACCCCCGGCTGCGCATGCGCCACGCCCCGTTCGTGATCGGCGAGGCCGAGCGCGACGCCTGGCTGAAGCACATGGGCGACGCCGTCAACGAGCTCCAGCTCCCCGCCGAGCAGGAGAGCAAGCTGTGGCAATACCTGGTTTACGCCGCCCACAGCCTGGTAAACGCATGAGATGACCTCCCCCTGGTGGCGTGACGCCGTCGTCTACGAGATCTACGTCCGCAGCTTCGCCGACGCCTCGGGTGACGGCGTCGGCGATCTACCCGGGGTGACCAGCCGGCTCCCCTACCTCGCCGACCTCGGCGTCGACGCCGTCTGGCTGACGCCCTTCTACACCTCGCCGATGGCCGACGGCGGATACGACGTGGCCGACTACCGCGACGTCGACCCCACGTTCGGCACCCTCGCCGACTTCGACGCCCTCGTGGCGAAGGCCCAAGAACTGGGCCTGCGGGTCATGATCGACATCGTCCCGAACCACAGCTCGATCGAGCATCCCTGGTTCCAGGAGGCGCTGCGCGGCGTCAAGCGCGACCGCTACCTGTTCCGCACCGAGACCAACAACTGGCAGTCGGTGTTCGGCGGCCCGGCCTGGACCCGCGTCGCCGACGGCTCCTACTACCTCCACCTGTTCGCCCCCGAGCAACCCGACTTCAACTGGCGCAACCCCGAGGTCCACGCGGAGTTCCTCGACGTGCTGCGCTTCTGGCTCGACCGGGGCGTCGACGGCTTCCGCATCGACGTCGCCAACGGCCTCTACAAGGCCGAAGACCTGCCCGACACCACCGCCGGCTTCGTGTCCGGCAGCCCCATGTCGAGCCGGCCCGAGGTCCACGGGGTCTACCGGGAGTGGCGGGCGCTCATCGACACCTACCCCGGCGAGCGTGCCTTCGTCGGCGAGGTCTGGACCGACACTCCGGAGGACCTCGCTCTCTATGTACGTCCGGACGAACTCCACCAGAGCTTCAACTTCGCCTGGCTGAAGGCTCCGTGGTCGGCCGACGCGTTCCGCGCGGTGATCGACAAGACCCTGACCGAGATCGCGGCGCCGACGTGGGTGTTGTCGAACCACGACGTGGTCCGGCACGTGACGCGGTATGGGGAGGGCTCCCTGACGCCGTCGGGTGGGATAGACCGGGCGAAAGCCGCGCTCCTGGCCATGCTGGCCCTTCCCGGGTCGGCTTACCTCTACCAGGGGGAAGAACTCGGCCTCCCCGAGGTACAGGAAATTCCTCCGGACAAGCGGCAGGACCCCACCTTCTTCCAGACGAACGGGGAACTGCCGGGGCGCGACGGGTGCCGGGTTCCGCTGCCGTGGTCGGGGTCCGCCAGTCCTTACGGGTTCGGCACGGGCGAGCCGTGGCTGCCCCAGCCGTCGAGCTGGGCACTGCTGAGCGCCGAGCGGCAGGCCGGCGACCCGGCTTCGACGTTGTCCTTCTACAAGGCGGCGCTGGCGTGGCGGAAGCGGATCATGTCCGGCGACGAGATCGAGTGGCTGGCCGGGCCTCCGGACACGCTGTTCTTCCGGCGGGGGTCGGTGATCTGCGTGGTGAACTGCGGCGACGTCGCGGTTCCTTTGCCGGAGCACAAAGAGCTGGTGTTGGCGACGACGCCACTGATCGACGACCTGCTGCCGGCCGACGGCGGGGCCTGGTTGCTGGCCTGAGCCGGATGCGGCCGGTCGGTGTATGTCCGGAGGGGGAAAGAATTCCACCTCTTCGTTTCCCCCGGGGAGTTCCTCCTCCGGAGGAGAAATCTTCACCTCTGGAGCAAAGTCACTTCGCCGTTGCGGCGTGGGGCGGGAGCGGGTGAGTGGCGCCGGTTACGGGAGGGGTCCGGGCGCGGCGGTCGGGGTCGGGGCGGGCGGAGCCGTAACGGAGACGGCTCTGCGGTCTTGAATTGATCACAGGAGGCCGGGAAGCTCCGCGAGGCTGTCGATTCTTCGCCAGGCTCGCCTTGGTCTCTCCGGGCTCCTCACGCGGTCGAGCCAGACGGCGCGCATGCCCGCTTCCGCCGACGCGTCCACGTCTTCGACCGGATGGTCGCCCACGTGGACGCACTCCCCCGGCGGCACGCCCAGCCGGGACGCCGCGTGGCGGTAGATCTCCGGGTCGGGCTTGCGATGCCCGCATTCCGCCGCGACGACCGTACAGGCCAGGAAGTCCGCCACTCCCACCAGGTCGGGGCGGGAGTTCCCGTTGGTGATCAGCGCCAGGCGGTGGCCTCGCGACCGCAGTTCCCGCAGGCATGGCAGCGTGTCGGGGTAGAGCGCCACGCCGGCGTGCCGGGCGCGCATGTATTCGGCGTGTACCCGATCGGCGAAGCCCTCGGCCGCGCCGGTCAGCCGGGCGCACTCGGCGAAGGCCGTCCGGCGGATGTCCTCCATCGGCGCGCCGGCGAACTCGGGCCGGGCCGCCACGTCGTCGCGGACCCGGCTCAGCCACTCCGCCGTGACCGGCGGGTCGAAGAGTCCCGCCGCCAGGGCGAGGGCCCGCCGCATCGCCCCCTCGAAGTCCCACAACGTCTCGTCGCCGTCGAAGGTGACCACTCTCACCCGAGCGTCGTTCCCCGTCCGGAAAAAACTTCGCGACTTCTCACAGGTTTTTGTTATCCCCCTGCGACCTGCGGGTCTCCTAGGTGGCGGCGCGTAGTGAGCGCCCCCTCCACGTCTCCTCAACAGGACAAGGACTTCATCCACCATGAGCACACCCGCCTCGCGCGGCATCCGAGCCGGACGCCAGTCCGGTGCACGTCAGGTCCGCAGCCTGGCGCTGGCCGGTGCCCTCGTCGGCCTCCTGGGCACCTCCGTGGTGAGCGTCACCTCCCCGGCCATCGCAGCCGAAGCGCCCGTCTCTCAGGGCCGTACCGCCATCGCCTCGTCGTCGGAGCGCGGTGACCTGTCGCCCGCGGCCGCTTTCGACGGGAAGACCGGCACCCGCTGGTCCAGCAAGTTCAGCGACCCGCAGTGGCTCGCCGTCGACCTCGGCGCGTCCACCGCCATCGACAAGATCGTCATCAACTGGGAGCGCGCCTACGCCACGGCCTTCCAGATCCAGACCGCCGCCTCCAGCAGCGGCCCGTGGAAGACGGTGTACAACACCACCACGAACAAGGGCGGCGTCCAGACGATCGACCTGTCCACGACCGGCCGTTTCGTCCGCCTGTACGCCACCAAGCGCTCCAGCCAGTACGGCGTCTCCCTCTGGGAGTTCCAGGTCTTCGGCACCGGCGGCGGCACCAACCCGCAGCCGACCCCCACGCCGACGAAGCCGACGCCCAGCACCACCCCGACCGGCAACCCGACGACCAACCCCACCACCCCGGCCGCCGGCTGGGTGCCCGTGGACGAGGCCGCCTGGAAGCGGACGCTGGACGCGTACGAAAAGATCCCGTTCGAGACGGTTCCCGCCAACATCGTCCGGGTGCCCGAGTTCCACACCAACTGCACGGTGGCCAACGAGGCCGCGGACGACCCGATCGTCCTGCCCGGCCTGGTCGGCGCCTCGCACCTGCACACCTTCTTCGGCCCGAAGGTCTCCGCGAAGACCACGACCGAGGACCTGCTCAAGAGCACCACGACCTGTGACGCCCCCGGCGACAACAGCGCCTACTGGGCGCCGACGCTGCTGAAGAACGGCAAGCCGGTCGCGATGAAGAACTTCCGCGCCTACTACGGCTCGCGCCTCAAGGACCCGTCCGAGGTCAAGCCGTTCCCGCCGGGTCTGCGTGTGGTCCAGGGTGACGCCAAGCGTCAGGTCGCGACCCCCAAGGGTGCCTCCGGCCAGTTCTGGTGCGCCGGCAGCGCCGAGACCGGCCGCAGCGCCGACGGCAACTGGCCCGTCTGCGCCCCGGGCGGCAACCTGATCTACCAGCTCACCTTCCAGGACTGCTGGGACGGCAAGCACATCGACTCCCCCGACCACAAGTCGCACATGGGTCCCGCCGTCAACGGCACCTGCACCGGCAAGTACCCGGTCGCCGTCCCGAACATCTCGATGATGCTCGGCTACGACTCCCTCGGCGGCGACGGCCTCGCCCTGTCGTCGGGCATGGCGTCGTCGATCCACGGTGACTTCATGAACGCCTGGAAGCAGGACACCCTCAGCGCGCTCGTGAAGATCTGCATCAACCAGAAGGCCAAGTGCGGCGTCACGCCGGGCTGGAAGAAGTAGCACTTTCCTGTTGAGACACCCGTGCCGGTGTCCCCGCTACCGCGGGGCGCCGGCACGGTGCTCTTCTGCCACATGAGAAAGGCCACCCGCGATGATCGCGGGTGGCCTTTCGCCGTCGCGGACGTCAGTCGCGGGTGAGCTTCCGGTAGGTCACGCGGTGGGGACGGGCCGCCTCGGCGCCCATGCGCTCGATCTTGTTCTTCTCGTAGTCGGCGAAGTTGCCCTCGAACCAGAACCAGTTCGAACCCTCTTCCCAGGCCAGGATGTGGGTCGCGATGCGGTCGAGGAACCACCGGTCGTGGGAGGTGATCACGGCGCAGCCCGGGAAGTCGAGCAGCGCGTTCTCCAGCGACGACAACGTTTCGGTGTCGAGGTCGTTGGTCGGTTCGTCGAGCAGCAGCACGTTGCCGCCCTGCTTGAGGGTCAGCGCCAGGTTGAGCCGGTTGCGCTCGCCACCCGACAGCACCCCGGCCTTCTTCTGCTGGTCGGGCCCCTTGAACCCGAACGCCGCGATGTAGGCGCGGGACGGCATCTCGACGTTGCCGACCTTGATGAAGTCGAGCCCGTCGGACACGACCTCCCACACGTTCTTGTTCGGGTCGATGCCCCCGCGCGACTGGTCGGCGTAGGAGATCTTCACGGTGTCGCCGATGACGATCCCGCCCTTGTCGGGGGTCTCGCTGCCGGTGATCATGCGGAACAGGGTCGTCTTGCCGACGCCGTTGGGGCCGATGATGCCGACGATGCCGTTGCGCGGCAGGTCGAACGTCAGGTCGTCCATCAGGACGCGGTCTTCGAAACCCTTGGTCAGGTGTTCGGCCCGGATGACCGTCGTGCCCAGACGCGGGCCCGGCGGGATCTGGATCTCCTCGAAGTCGAGCTTGCGGAACTTGTCGGCCTCGGCGGCCATCTCCTCGTAGCGCTGGAGACGGGCCTTGCTCTTGGTCTGGCGGGCGCGGGCGTTCGACCGGACCCACTGGAGCTCTTCTTCCAGGCGCTTCTTGCGCTTGGCGTCTTTCTGGCCCTCGACCTTCAGACGGGCGGCCTTGGCCTCGAGGTAGGTCGAGTAGTTGCCCTCGTAGGGGAAGCAGCGGCCGCGGTCGAGCTCCAGGATCCAGGTCGCCACGTTGTCGAGGAAGTAGCGGTCGTGGGTGACGGCCAGGACGGTGCCGGGGTACTTCTCCAGGTGGGACTCCAACCAGTTGACACTCTCGGCGTCGAGGTGGTTGGTGGGCTCGTCGAGGAGCAGCAGGTCGGGCTGCTCGAGGAGGAGCTTGCACAGCGCGACGCGGCGGCGCTCACCACCGGAGAGGGTGGTCACGTCGGCGTCGGGGGGCGGGCAGCGCAGTGCGTCCATCGCCTGTTCGAGCTGGGCGTCGAGGTCCCACGCGTTGCGGTGGTCGAGCTCGTCCTGCAGCTTGCCCATCTCTTCGAGCAGCGCGTCGCTGTAGTCGGTGGCCATCTGCTCGGCGATGGCGTTGAAGCGGTCGAGCATCGCCTTGGTCTCGGCGACGCCCTCCTCGACGTTCCCGAGAACGGTCTTGGACTCGTTGAGCGGCGGCTCCTGCTGCAGCATGCCCACGGTGTAACCGGGCATCAGGCGGGCCTCGCCGTTGGAGGTCGGCTCGAGACCGGCCATCATGCGCAGCAGGGTGGACTTGCCCGTTCCGTTCGGGCCAAGCACCCCGATCTTCGCTCCGGGCAGGAAGGACAGCGTGACGTCGTCAAGGATCACCTTGTCGCCGTGTGCTTTGCGCACGCGCTGCAACGTGTAGATGTACTCGGCCATGACGTCAAGCTTAGTGGCAACTCAGCACGCGGTTGCTGGCTTGCCGCCGGGTGGCGGCATCTGCTGCGCCGGCAGGCAGACCCGGTCGCGCCCGAGCTCCTTGGCACGGTAAAGCGCCAGGTCGGCGGCGGCCAACAGCTCGATGAGATCATGCCCGTGTACGTTCATGATCGCGACCCCGAGCGAGATGGTGACCGTGATCATGGCGTCGTCGGCGGGCACCGCCATGCGCCCGACCCGGCTGCGCAGCCGCTCGGCCACCCGGCGCGCCTCGGCCAGGTCGGCCCGTGGCAGCAGCACCACGAACTCCTCGCCGCCGAACCGCCCGACCACGTCGTAGTCGCGCAGCTGGCTGCGCAACGTGGCGGCCACCCCGATGAGCACCTGGTCGCCGACGAGGTGGCCGTAGGTGTCGTTCACCCGCTTGAAGTGGTCGATGTCGACGATCAGCAGCGCCAGCATCTCACCCGTGCGGTGGGCCCGGACGATCTCCGTGTCGGCCTCGCGCTGCCAGGCGGCGGCGTTCAGCAACCCGGTCTTCGGGTCGGTGCGGGCGGCGGCCTGCAACTGGGCGTGCATCAGACTGCGCTGCAGCAGCATGACCGGCGGCAGCGCGAGCACCAGGAGCAGCAGGTTGAGGCCGCACATGATCGCGACGATCAGCCCGAGGCACAACTCGACGGCGTCGAGCAGCAGGCTCTCCCGATCCCACAACACGTCGCGCCAGCGGACGTCGGGATCGGCGGTGTGCGCGGCGACCGCGATCAGGGCCGTGTTGAGGATCGTGAACAGCGCCGCGCAGCCGACGGCCAGCACGATCGGCCATCCCACGCCCTCGGTCAGCCGGGCGGGGTCGTCGACCTGCGAGTGGAACACCAGCGAGGCGGCCCCCGCCGCCAGCCCGATGGCCGCCGACGTGACCACCCGCCGGTAGACGACGGTGGCCCGCACCCGGAGCTGCAGGAGGATCTGCAACGGAATGGGCGCCAGCAGCGCGTAGACCGGCGGCAGCAGCAACGCCACCGGCAACCACCAGGCCGAGAGCAGGTCGCGCGACACCCCGGCGGGCATGCCGAGCCGCCGGGTCGCCTCGATGCACACGGCGCCACAGGCCATCAGCGAGCAGAAGACCAGCAGATCGCCGACCGACGGCACGGTCACCAGCGACAACCCGACGATCGCGACGAGATCGATGGTGACGATCAGAAAGAGATAGCCGACCAACGGGCGTCGCTGTGCCGTCAAAGGCCAGCGGCCCGCCCGCGACGGAGGCCCCCCGATTGGTTTGGCCGAGGTCTGACTTGGCGCTGTCATCCGCTCCCCCAAACGCCTTCTCATCCGCTGAACGCAGCGTCTCACGATGTGTAACACAATAGTTGCGGAGTGTGCGACGCGCGACGGGAACCGCTACCTTGGGCGAGGTGGCCATCACGATCCGATGGCCGGCACGGAGGTTGACCGCTCACCCGGAGCGGGCCGCGCGCGGAAAGGAGCAGCCATGGCTCGGGGCGTTGTCTGGACCTGACCAGTCTGGTGCTCTCGCAGCGACACGTTTAGTCGCCATCGGCCGTCCTCCCGACGCTGGTGAAACAGCGTGCGGGATATCGGCCGCGCACGGCCGATGCCCCCTCCATCGCGCATCAGCGACGGTTCCCGAGATGTCCAGCCACTAGATGACCGCCTCCGGCTCTCCCCAGCCGGGACGGCGAACCAGGTCCTCCAACTTTTTTCGGAGGCCTGACGATCACCAACCAGATCTGGCCGAGTAGCGCCAGGTCTGGTTTTTGGTGTGTTCGGCGGGTTCGCGGGTTATGCCGAGCCTCGCTTGTCCACAGGCGCTGCGCTCGCCTCCGGGTTATCCACAGGCGTGGCTCCACGCCCGTCGGCGGGGTCGAGGCCGGGCCACTGTTGTGCCCGTGCCCGGCGAGGGTCCGGGCAGACGGAGGACAGAGAACAATGAGCGAGATCTACGTGACGCTGACCGGAAACGTCACCGACGACCCCAAGCAGTTCACGTTCGGCGACGGGTCCCGCGCCACCTCCATGCGGGTGGCCGTCGACCGCCGGATCCTCGACCGCCAGACGCAGACCTGGCGCGACGGCGAGACGACCTTCTACACCGTCAGGTCCTACCGGGGGCTGGCCGACCACGTCGCCCAGTCGGTCCGGCGGGGGCACCCGGTCGTGGTGGTCGGCAAGCTCCGGGTCAAGCAGTTCGAGCGTGAGGGGGAGCAGCGCTTCTGGGTGGAGGTGGAGGCGACCTCCGTCGGCCACGACCTGAAGTGGGGCATCTCCAGCTTCGAACGTCCGGCCCGGGGCGCCTCCCGCGGTTCCATGACCGACGACGACCTGCGCGCGATGGAGGACGACACCCGCGACTGGGAACTCAACACTCCCGGCCTGCGGGTCCTGGAGGGCGGCGCGGGCCAGGACGACCCGGCCGAGGAGACCGAGTCGTGGCCCGACGAGGCGGTCCCGGCCGCCGCCTGACGATCGGCGGCCCCACCACCGTCGAGGGCCGGTCCGCTCAACTCCCCCGGAGCGGGCCGGCCCGTCAGGGCTGTGACCGGGTCGTCGAAGGGGCGCGTGTCATCGGCGGGAGGTGTCCAGGGCTGCGAAGTAGTCGTTGTAGCGGGTCAGTTCGCGTTCGACCGGTTCGATCACCAGGTCCTGGGCCACGCCCGCCACGCGGCGGCGCATGTCCCTCTCCAGCCGGTCGCGTTCCTTCCCGGCGGCCATCACCACGAAGTTGCGGCTGGCCACGGCCGACAGGAGGCCCACTCCCAGCACGCTGACCATCATCAGGACCACCCACGGCAGTGCCGCCACGTCGCCCAGCAGTTCCGCCGGAGGCTCGCCGACCTTCAGGACCCCGTAGGCCACGATCGAGCCGATCAGGCCGAGGCCCGCCACGAACAGCAGCACGAGGAGGAGTTGCCACACCTTCGCCAGCCGCCACCAGCCCGGCACCCGGTCCAAAGGCGGCGCGATCTCGGCCAGTTCGTCGGTCAGGACCTTGGGGAGCTGGCCGGACCGTGAGCGGGCCGCGTCGCGGACCGCGTCCTGCCAGGGTTCGGGCATGCCCTGGGTCAGGCCGTCGGACAGGGCCTGGACGGCGTTGTCGACCTCGGCCGGCTGGGCGTGGACGGAGTCGGAGACCAGGGTGCGGATCTCGTCTTTCACGTCGCCGAGCTTGAGGTGCTTCAGGGGGTCGCCGCGGAAACGGGAGGCCCAGCGGCCCCACGGCCAGCCGACCCAGTCGATCGAGCGGGTTCCGTAGACGTTCTCCAGGGCCTCGCCCACGGCGGAGGCGCCGACGGCGTCGCACAGGGCGTCGGTCAGGCCCGCCCGGCGGGCGGGGTCGACGGTGGGGTCGACCTTGAGCATGGCCGGCATGTCCTTGGCCAGGCGGAGCATCAGGCGGTCGAGGTCGGCCTCCAGGCGCAGGTAGCCGGCCCGGCGGGCGCTGACCGACTCGGCCAGCTCCGCCCGCAGGTCGTCGACGCCGCCGCCCGTCACGGCCGAGGTGGCGACCACGCGGGGGTTGTCGACGCCCTCGCGGGCCAGCAGGTCGCGGAGGTCGGCCAGGCACTCCTCAACCTCCTCCGGGGTCAGGCGGTCGGCCTGGTTGAGGGCGAAGACCGTCACGGCGTCGTGGCCGGCGAGTTCGGTCACGTAGCGGCGATGGGTGGAGGCGTCGGCGTACTTCTGGGGGTCGAGGACCCAGACGATCAGGTCGGCCGACGTGATGAGGCGGTCGGCCTCGGTGTCGGTCAGGGCGCGGATCGAGTCGTGGTCGGGGAGGTCGAGCAGGATCAGGCCGTTGAGCTGGCCGTCGTCCTTGTCGAGGGCGCTGGCCCGGGAGAAGCGGTGGCGCCACTGGATCTGGAGCCAGTCGAGCAGGGGGGCGGCGCCCTCCAGGCCCCACACGCACGCGTGGGTGCGGGCCGTGGTGGGGCGGCGGACGCCCGTGGGTGACAGGTCGAGGCCCGAGATGGCGTTGAACAGGGACGACTTGCCGCTGCCCGTGCCGCCCGCCAAGGCCACGACGGTGTGGTCGGAGGACAGTTTGAGGCGGTTGCCGGCGCGGATGATGAGCTGGGTCGCCTCGGTCAGCAGGTCGGGGTCTTCGCGGCCCTGGCCGAGATCGACCACCCTGGTCAGGGCGGCCAGCCGCGTGCCGAGGCCGTGCCTCGGCTCGGCGGTGATCGTCATCGGGCGACCTCGAGGTTGTAGGTGGCCTGGTAGAGCCGGGTGGCCGCGGACTCGTCGGGGATCCCGGCTCCGTCGAGGGCGTCGACGTAGCGCAGCGTCTCGTCGTCGAACAGTAAACCGACACGGGCGCGCAGGTCGGAGCGGGCCTTGGCGCTGATGCTGCGCAGCGACTCGGCGCCGAGCAGGCCGCGCAGGAGCCGCTGCGGGAGGGCGCCGTTGCCTCCGGGGGCGTCGCCGGTGCCGTAGCCGAGCAGGCCGACGGTGAAGATCAGGGCGAGCGACTCGACGTCGAAGGAGACCAGGCGGGCGACCGAGCGCTTCGTGACGCCCTCGGTGCGGACCAGCTCGGTGACGTGGTCCTGCCACGAGGCGACCATGCGGGCGGTGCGACGGTCGACGTCGTCGGCCGGGCGGCCCAGGCCGGGCAGGGCGGCCAGGCGGTCGCCCGCTCCGGCGCGCTGGCGCCAGCGGGTGACGACCTCTTCCGAGGCGCGGTGGACGGCCGTGCTGATGACCGATTCGAGGCCGCTGCGCAGGGCGTCGCGCAGGGCGCCGAGGCGTTCGGGGCCGTGGTTCTTGGCCCGGCGGATCTGGAGGGTGCGCATCAGGTCGCCGGAGCCGGCGAAGTCCTGCCAGCGGGCCAGCACCTCACCGCGCAGCAGCGAGCCGTCGCGGGTCGACTCCTCGATCTCGGCCAGGGCTCCGGAGAACGCCGCGTCGATGTCCGAGCGCAGGTCGGCCCGCAGGGCCACCTGGGTCTCCAGGTGGCGGGCCAGCGCGGGGACGCGGGCGCGGAAGCTGTTGAGCACGCCGTTCAGGGTCGCCTGGACGGCCAGCGCCCGGCGCTGCTCGTCGACCGACAACTCCGACAACCACCTGCGCAGGTCGGCCACCTCGTCATCGGGGAGGCGGCCGTCGGTGACGGTGGTCTCGTTGACGATGAAGCGCTCCACCTCGCCGAGGCCGTACTCGTCGAGCATGCGGGTGAAGTGTTTGGCCACGACCTCGCGGGAGCGCACCGGGACGCGGGACAGGACGATCACCAGGCGGGCGCCGCGCTCCTTGGCGAGTTTGAGCAGGCCCCACGAGGGGGCGTCGGCGTAGCGGGCCGCGCTGGTGACGAAGACCCACAGGTCGGCGGCGTCGAGCATGCGGTGGGCGATGTCGTGGTGTTCCTCGACGACCGAGTCGATGTCGGGGGTGTCGAGCAGGGCGACGCCCTGAGGCAGCCACTTGGTGGAGCTGACCACGATCGAGTCGGCGCCCGGGCCCTCCCCGGGTTCCCGGACGCGGTTGAGGCCGCTCAGCAGCGTGCCCTTGGTGAACCAGCGTTCGTCGGCCGGGTTGCAGACCAGGACGGGGGTGCCGGTGGTGGGGCGGCGCACGCCGGTGGCGCTGACGGTCTGCGCGGCGAGGGTGTTGACCAGTGTGGACTTCCCGGCCCCCGTCGATCCGGCGACGACGATCAGGGCGGGGGCGGTGCTCATGTGGACGCGGGGGATGACGTAGTCGTCGAGCTGGGCCAGCACGGCCGCCTGGGACTTGCGGGCCTCGTCGGCGCCGGGCACGTCGAGGCCGAGGTGGAGGCCGGTGACGGCCTCGCGGAGCTGGCTGAGGGCGTCGGTGAGGGCGCCCGACACCTGTTCCGGGAGGGCGAACTCCTCTTCGTAGAGGTCGTCGTCCTCGTTCTGGTCTTCGTCTGGAGCCGCCTCATCGGGGGGCTCGTCGTCTCTGATCGCCCGGAAGTTCAGTGTCTGCTCGCCGGGCGACTCGGGTTCTTCCTCGGGCATGGCGGCCTCGTCTGCGGGTTCGGACCGCGGTGTCTGGTTGGCAGCCTTCATCGGGCTCGCTCCGCTCGCACCATCTCGATCTCCTGACCGACCTTGACGACGTCGCCGACGACGACGATCGCCGGTGGCCGTACGCCCGCGGAGGTGACGCGCTCAGCCACGTCGCGCAAGGTGGCGCGCACCGCCCGCTGGGTGGGAAGAGTACCGTCCTGTACCACCATTACGGGAGTTTCCGGCGAACGTCCCTCACGCAGCAAAGCGTCGGCGATCTCCGCGATGCGTTCCACGGCCATCAGCAGTATCAGGGTTCCCTCTGATCCCGCCAATAGCCGCCAGTCGACGGTCGAGGCGGGATGTCCGGGGGCGACGTGCACCGAGACGACGTGGAAGTCCTGGCTGACGCCCCGATGGGTGACCGGCACGCCCGCCGCGGCGGGCACCGCGACCGCACTGGTGATCCCAGGTACGACCGTCACGGGCACCCCGGCCTCGGCGCAGGCGAGCATCTCCTCGCCGCCCCGGCCGAAGACGAACGGGTCGCCGCCCTTCAGTCGGACCACGAACTTCCCGTCGAGGGCCCGCGAGACGAGCAGCTCGTTGATCTTCTCCTGGGGCAGGAACCGGCCGTAGGGGACCTTGGCGGCGTCGATGAGCTCGACGTCGGCGGAGAGCTCGTCGAGCAGGGAACGCGGGATGAGCCGGTCGGCGATCACGACGTCGGCCTGGGCGAGAAGCTGGCGTCCCCGGACGGTGATCAGGCCAGGGTCGCCGGGGCCGCCGCCGACGAGGGCGACGCCGACGGGCTTGTCACGGTGGCGGCGGGCGTCGATGGCGCCGTCGCGGATCGCGTCGACGACCGCGTCGCGGATGCCGGCCGCCCGGCGCGGGTCTCCCCCGGCGGTGACCGCGACGCCGATCTCGTCGACCCGGCCGCTGGCCGGGGTCCAGGCCGCGGAAGCGTCCTTGTCGTCGGCGCGGACGCACCAGATGCGCTTGGCCTCGGCCTCTTCGGCGATGGCGGCGTTGGCGGCGCGGTCGCTGGTGCAGGCGTGCACCAGCCAGGCGTCGTCGACGTCGCCCGGCTGGTAGCGGCGGCGTTCCCAGGTGACGCGGCCGTCGGCGATCAGGTCGTCGAGCGCGGGCGTCGCACTGGGCGAGACCAGCGTGACCGCGGCGCCGGCGTCGAGCAGGGCGGGGATGCGGCGCTGGGCGACCCGGCCGCCACCGACGACCAGCACCCGCCGCCCGTCGAGCCGCAGGCCGAGCAGATAGGGGGCCATTTCTCCCTCGTTGTGGCACAGGTTTCGTTAGGCAGTAAACCTACCGGCTGACCTGTGACGCGACTCAAGAGATCGCCGGTATCGGTCTTGTCCCACCCAAAGTAGTGACCTCGGTCACACTGCCGTCGAGTGGGTAATTGACCACAGAACGGGGCTTATCGCAACTCCTACTGTCATCCGCAAGCACCCAGAAGCGACAAAACAGGAGTTGCCCGAAATGCTGCGCAAGCTCATCGTCCCCGGTCTCGCCCTCGCCGCCACCGCGATCACCGCCGCGACCGCCGCCGCCCCCGCCGCCGCCCACCCCGGCCACGGCTCCTCCTCGGCGCAGGGCGCCGCCCAGTCCGTACAGCAGGCTCCCGACGCCTACTTCGCGGCCACGCTGCTCGGCAAGAACGAGGTCAAGGCCCCCGGCACGAAGGTCGGCGACAAGGACGGCATCGCGCTCGCGGTGTTCCGCATCCACGGCAACAAGGTCGAGTACGCCGTCCGCTGGCAGGGCACCGCCGCCCCCACCGCCTTCCACATCCACCAGGGTGTGAAGGGCAGGAACGGCGACGTGAAGATCGGGTTCTTCATGGGGTCGGCCCTGCCGGGCACGCTGAGCGCGGTCAAGGGCAGCGTGACCGTCAACGACGGCGCCCTGCTCAACCGGATCCGCAACAACCCCGCCGGCTGGTACGCCAACCTGCACACCGGCGAGTTCCCCGGCGGCGCCGTGCGGGCCCAGCTCCACCGCATCAAGCCCGTCCACCTCGACACTGTGCTGGCCACCGGCTCGCGCTCGACGCTCACCGCGATCGCCGACGGCCGGCAGGAGGTCCCGGCGCCCGGGACCAAGGTCGGCGACAAGAACGGCAAGGCCGTCTGGCTGGTCTGGGTGAAGGGCACCAAGGTCCACTTCGCGACGGTCTGGAAGAACATCGCGCAGCCGACCCTCGCGCACATCCACAAGGCGCCCAAGGGCAAGAACGGGCCGGTCGTCGTCGACTTCTTCTCGGCCCCCTCGGGCCTCCCTGCGGGCGTGAACGGCATCGCCGGCACCGGGACGGCCTCGTCGTCGGTCGCCAAGGGCATCAAGAAGAACCCGAAGAACTGGTACACCAACCTGCACACCAGCGAGTTCCCCGGCGGCGCGGTGCGCGGCCAGCTGCACGGCGGCGGCTGGTAGACCGGCCTGGTCAGCGACCGTCGAGCAGGGGTTGGCGGGGGTCCCACGGCTCGCCCGACCGTCTGCGGGCGATCGCCGACAGGGCCTCCAGCACGACCCGGTTGCCCAGCAGGGCGGTGATGTCGGCGTGGTCGTAGGGCGGCGCGACCTCCACGACCTCCAGGCCGACGACCGGCAGTTCGTAGCAGATGCGCCGCACCGAGTCGAGCAGCTCCCTGGCCGACAGGCCCCCCGGTTCGGGGGTGCCGGTGCCGGGGGCGTGGCCCGGGTCGCAGACGTCGATGTCGACCGACAGGAAGATGCCGTCGCAGTCGTCCAGGGCGATGGCGAAGGCCTCGGTCAGGCACTCGGACAGGCCTCGGTGGACGATCTCCGTCATCTCGTACGAGCGCATGTTCTGCCCGGCCATCCACGACAGGACCTCGGGGCCGGGCCAGTAGCCGCGCAGGCCGATCTGGAGGAACCGGTCGCCCCGGATGGCGCCCGACTCGATCAGGCGGCGCATCGGCTGGCCGTGGCCGTAGAGGTGGCCGAACTCGATGTCGCCGGTGTCCGCGTGGGCGTCGAAGTGGATCATCGAAACACGGCCGAAGCCGTGGTGGCGGGCCACGCCCCGGGCGTCGGGCAGGGCGATCGAGTGGTCGCCGCCGAGGACGACCGGGATGGCGCCGGAGGCGGCGATCGTGTGCACGGCCGCCTCGATGTCGCGGATCGAGTTCTCCAGGTCGCCCGAGAAGCACTCGACGTCGCCGGCGTCGAGGACCCGGATGTCCCTGAGCCCGTCGACCCGCAGGGCGAGACTCGGGCGGGAGCCGTCGTGGGCCATGTAGCAGGCCTGGCGCATGGCCGTCGGGCCGAACCGGGCGCCGGGGCGGTGGCTGGTGCCGCCGTCGAAGGGGGCGCCCAGGATGACGACGTCGGCGCCCTCGAACGAGGCGGGGTCGGTCAGGTCGCAGCGGTCGACGCCGAGGAAGGTGATGTCGGGGCCGTACATGGGGCCGTATCGGGTCATGCGAGGGCCTCCTTGTCGGTGACTCCGGCGGCGTCGAAGGTGGCGACCTCGTGCAGCACCCGGGCCGCGGCGACGACGAGCGGGTGGGCGAGCAGACCGCCCGTGCCCTCGCCCAGGCGGAGTTCCAGGTCGACGAGCGGGCGCAGCCCGAGATGGGCCAGCGCGGCGGTGTGGCCGGGCTCCGCGGAACGGTGGCCGGCGATCCAGTAGCCGGTCGCGTCGGGCGCGATCGCGGCGGCGGCCAGCGCGGCCGCTCCGGCGATCACGCCGTCGAGGATGACGGGGATCCGCAACTCTGCGGCTTTCAGCAGATATCCGGCTATGGCGGCGTGCTCCAGTCCGCCCAGCGCGGCCAGCGGGTCGAGGCCGCGGTTGACCTCCAGCGCCCGGGTGACCACCGCGATCTTGTGGGCGAGCATGGCGTCGTCGATCCCGGTCCCGCGTCCCGTGACCTCGCCCGGCTCCTTGCCCGTGTACGCGCAGATCAGCGCCGCCGAGGCCGTCGTGTTGGCGATGCCCATGTCGCCGGTGACCAGGCACCGGGCCCCCTGCGCCACCAGCCGCTCGGCCACCTCGGCGCCGGCCTCCCTGGCCTGCCGCGCCTCGGCCTCGGTCATCGCGGGGCCCAGCGACAGGTCGGCGGTGCCCCTTCTCACCTTGCGCGACACCAGGCCGGGCGCGTCCGGCAGGTCGCCGTTGACGCCCACGTCCACCACGGTCACCGACGCGCCGACCTGGCCCGCGAAGGCGTTCGCCACCGCGCCGCCGGCCAGGAAGTTGGCGACCATCTGCTGGGTCACCTCTTGGGGCCAGGGAGAGACCCCCTGCGCGTGTACGCCGTGATCCGCCGCGAAGATCGCCAGCGCCACCGGCTCGGGAAGCGGCGGCGGCGAGACCGCCGCGATGCCCGCCAGCCGCACGGCCACGTCCTCAAGGGCGCCGAGCGCGCCCCTCGGCTTGGTCAGGCGGTCGTGGTGGGCTCTGGCCTCGGCCATGGCGGCGGGGTCAAGCGGGGAGATCATCGCGGGCCTCCTTCAGGGCCGCCAGGAAGGCGGCCGTCGTCTCATCGTCGCGCACGGCCACCCGCAGCCACTCGGGGCCCAGGCCGGGGAAGGTGTCGGCCCGCCTGACGGCGAAGCCCTTCTTCCGGAGGAGGGTCCTGAGGCGGAGGGCGTGCGGGAGGCGTACACAGACGAAGGAGCCCCGGGCCTCCGGCACGACGTAGGCCCCCAGAGCTCCCAGGCCGTCGGCGAGGACCTGCCGCCTCCCCGCCATCTCCTCGGCCCATCGAGCGGCCTCGGCCTGCGCGCGCGGCGAGACGCACGCCTCGGCGGCGGCCAGCGCGGGCGTGGAGACCGCCCAGAGCGGCTGCGCCTCCCGCATCGCGGCGACGAGTTCCGGCGGGCCGATGACGTAACCGATCCGGAGCCCGGCCAGGCCCCAGGTCTTGGTGAGGCTGCGGACGACCACCAGACCGGGCAACCTGACCGAGGCCAGCGATTCCGGCTCTCCGGGCACACAATCGGCGAACGCCTCGTCGACGACCAGACACCTGCCGGGCCGGGCGAGCGAGGCGATCGTCGCGGCGGGGTGCAGAACGGACGTGGGGTTGGTCGGATTGCCGATCATCACCAGATCGGCGTCACCGGGGATCAGCGAGGCGTCCAGGACGAACGGGTCGGGCAGCACCACCCGGTCGGGCACGAGCCCGACGGCCCGCAACGCCGCCTCAGGCTCGGTGAACTGAGGATGCACCACGACCGGCCTGGCCGTGGCGAGGACGCGTGCCAGCAGGGTGAACGCCTCGGCCGCGCCCACCGTGAGCAGGACCTCGTCAGGGTCACGGCCGTGATACTCGGCGACGACCCGGGTCGCCCGTTCCGCGTTCGGATATGCCGAAATCTCCGACATCGAGGAGACGAGGATCTCCCGCAACCACGTAGGCGGCATGCCCTGCCGGACGTTCACCGCCAGATCCACCAGGCCAGGGCCGACCTCGCTGTCACCGTGATGGCGGAGACCGTGGTGGTCGACCACATGCCTGCGCTGCCCGGCCTGATCGGGCTCCTGATCGGTGGACCCGTGGTCGTCGGACGCGACCGGCATCAGACGCGGGCCGGGACCGGGAAGATCTCCTGGAGCCGTTCGGTGGCCAGGGCCTGGGCGTAGCGCTGGCGGGCCGTCGTGGCGGCGGCTCCCGCCAGGGCCTCCTCGTAGCGGTCGATGACCACGTCGGCCAAGCCCTCGCAGTCGCCGATGACCTCGGCGCAGCGGATGTCGAGGCCCTCGTGGTTGGCGCCGTAGGCGAGGGCCTGGGCCCAGATGCGCTCCAGCACGCCACCGGCGAACAGCACATAGGGCAGCACGATGACCCGCTTGGCGCCCAGGCGGCGGCAGCGCTCCAGGCCGCCGGGCACGCCCGGCCGCGCGTGGGACACGTAGGCCGTCTCGACCGTCAGGTAGTCGGCCGCGTGGGTCTCCCAGAACAGCCGCGACACGCGGTGGACCTCGGCGTTGGCCGACGTGCTCGGCGAGCCGTGGCCCACCAGGACGACCGCGGTCTCGCTGAGCGCGATCGGCTCGGGCTCCTCGACGAAGGTGCCGCGCACGAACGTGGGCATGTCGGCCGCGGCGTCGGCGAGGCGTTCGGCCAGCAGTTCCAGGATGCGCGGGTCGGGGCCGAGCGGGCGGCCCAGGTCGTAACCGAGCGTCGGGTGGAGCTCCTGGGCCAGCGCCAGCGTGCCGGGGATGTCGCCCAGCGCGGCGCGGTCGCCGGTGAGGCTCAGCGGCTGGGCGACGAGGTGGTGGTGGCCGCGCGCGACGAGCGAGGCGACGGAATCGGCGAGCGGCGGCCGGGCTCCGGTGACGAAGCCGCCGGAGACGTCCGCGACGTCGCCGTCGAGGCGGCAACGGAGCCGATGAACGAACCGGCCGAATTCGGCTACGCCGGTATCGTCATGCGTGCCGTGCCCGATGAGCAGCAGCGGCGGTCTCATCTCAACGATCTCCCCTGGCTTGACCTGCTCCGCAAAGATAGCCGAGCTTGTCGTGCAATGGGGCATTCTTCCTAGGTTTGCCCAGCTCAGAGCTCACCGATCAAGAGACCGTAAACCACCGTGTCGGCCCTGCCGCCCGGAATCGGGATGGCTCCGCGGAGAACGCCTTCCTCGGCGAAACCGGCCTTCTCGGCCACTTTCCGGCTCGCCGTGTTGCCCACGGCGATCATCAACTGGACCCGCGCGTACCCCTGGGCGAACAGGAACGCGGTGAGGGTACGGACCGCCTCGACGGCGTATCCCTGCCGCCGCGCCCACGGCGAGATCCAGTAGCCGATCTCGGCGTCGCCGCGTTCACGGTCGGCCCGAACCACCGACACCGCACCGGCCAGCCGCCCGCCCTCGACCGGTTCGAGGGCGTAGGTCACGGTCTGCCGCCGGTCGGTGTGGGCCTGGCGGGTGGTCCAGTCGAGCGCCTTCTCCAGCGTGTAGTCGACCGCCCACGGCATCCAGCGCACGATCTCGGGGTCGTCGCGCACGGCGGCCAGCACGTCGAACGCGTCGCGTTTGGCGAACGGCCGCAACTCCAGCCGGTCGCCCGCCAGCCGGGAGGGGAAGCCGCCCGGCCGGTCGCCGCGCAGCAGGCCGAACACGACCACGTCATGGGGCCCGTCGTCTTCGAACCCGGCGCCGCGCAGCAGGCCCTCGCGGGTGAACCCGGCCTTCTCGGCGACCCGGATCGAGGCGGCGTTGCCCGCGATGGCGCGCAGTTCGACCCGCCGCAGCCGGGCCGGGCCGAGCGCCCAGGCGGCCAGCCCGCCGAGGGCCTCGGGGGCGTAGCCGTTGCCCCGGTGATCGGGGTGCACGCCGTAGCCGACCTCGGTCGTGCCGGCGCCCCAATGGGTCTTGAACAGGCTGATCGCCCCGACGATGCGGCCGTGGCGCTCGATCGCCAGGTGGATGCCCTGGCCCGACCGGCGCAGTTCGTGGACGCCGTTGACGAGCCACGACACGATCCCGCCCGCGTAGCCGGGGGCTCCCGGCGGCAGCGCGGTCGGGTGGGCGCCGTCCTGCACGATCGCCCGGACCTGGTCGTGGTCGGAGGGGCGGAAGTTCCGCAGGACGAGCCGGTCGGTGGCGATGGACAGGCGCTCGTCGAACACGCCCAATACCGTACGACTACCCGATGGCGATGACGACCTCGAGCGTGCGCGGCCCGTGCACGCCCTCGACCCGGTTCAGCTCGATGTCGCTCGTGGCCGAGGGGCCGCTGATCCACGTGAGCGGCCGGGTGGCGTCGAGGCGGGCGATCGCGTCGGGCACGTTCGGCACGATCTGGTCGTCGCGCACCACGCACAGGTGGTAGTCGGGGATGAGGGTCTGCGCGCGGGTGCCCTGGCCGGGCCCGGCGTCGAGGACGATCGTGCCGGTCTCCGCGATGGCGACGGCGCAGGTGGAGACCACTCCGTCGGGTTCGCCCTCCGAGGGGGCGTACATATCGGAAGGAAACCCTGCCGGAACGGCCAGCACCCTGCCCTCGGTGATCCGGGCCAGGGTCGAGGCCACCTCGGCGCGCGGCACGACGTGCACGATCGCCTTGTAGTCGCGCACCCGTTCGGCGAACAGCTCCACGTCGCCCGGTTCGCCGGTCGCGCCCCGGTAGCCGCGCACGATCTCGGCCTCGGGCGCGCCTTCGACGGCCGACCGGATGCGCCGCAGGATGACCTCGCGTGCCGCCCCACTCATGACTTCCTGCTTTCCTGAGGCAGATTCCCATCGGGAGGCACGGCCGGCCTTCGGCCGGCCGTGCCTCCCTCTCTGATCCACCAGTCGCGGAACGACTCGGCGGGGATCTCCGGCATGTCGCGGGTGTCGGTCCAGGCCGACAGCGGGCCGGGCAGCCGCTTGGGCACCAGCCTGCGCATCCGGCCGCCGAACCGCTGCGCCTTGGCCAGCCGCTTCGACCGCTCGAAGACCCACCCGGCGGCGGCCATGCCCGCTCTCTCGGTACGGGGGTGCCGCGCCTTCGCGCGCAGGTCGACCAGCACCGACGGGATGTCGATGGCGACCGGGCAGACCTCGTAACAGGCGCCGCAGAGCGACGACGCGTAGGGCAGCGACCGGTCGAGCTCGCTGTCCATGCCTCTGAGCTGCGGCGTCAGGATGGCCCCGATCGGCCCCGGATAGACCGAGCCGTAGGCGTGCCCGCCGGCCCGCTCGTAGACCGGGCAGACGTTCAGGCAGGCCGAGCAGCGGATGCACCGCAGCGCCTGGCGCCCCACCTTGTCGGCCAGCACCGAGGTGCGCCCGTTGTCGAGCAGCACGAGATGGAACTCCTGGCCTTCCGTCGCGCCGGTCCACATCGAGGTGTACGGGTTCATGCGCTCCCCCGTGGAGCTGCGCGGCAACAGCTGGAGGAACACCTCCAGGTCCTGCCACGTGGGCAGCAGCTTCTCGATGCCGACCACGCTGATCAGGGTCTTGGGCAGCGTGAGGCACATTCGCCCGTTGCCCTCCGACTCCAGCACCACCAGCGTGCCGGTCTCGGCGATCATGAAGTTGGCCCCCGAGATGGCGACCTTGGCCTCCAGGAAGCGCTTGCGCAGGTAGAGCCGGGCCGCCTCGGCGAGGGCGCGCGGCTCGTCGGTCAGGTCCTTCGGGGCCCCGGCCATCTTCTTGAGGAAGAGCTCGCGGATCTCGGCCCGGTTGCGGTGGATCGCCGGGACCAGGATGTGGGACGGGAAGTCGTCGCCGAGCTGCACGATCAGCTCGGCGAGGTCGGTCTCGAACGCCTCGATGCCCTCTTCGGCGAGCGCCTCGTTGAGGCCGATCTCCATGGTGGCCATCGACTTGACCTTCACGACCTCGGTCTCGCCGGTGTCCTTGACCAGGCGGGCGACGATCCGGTTGGCCTCGGCCGCGTCGCGGGCCCAGTGGACGACGCCCCCGGCCGCGGTGACCTTCTCCTCCAGCTCGACCAGGTAGCGGTCGAGGTTGCGCAGCGTGTGGTCCTTGATGGTCTTGCCGGCCTGGCGGAGCTCGGCCCAGTCGTCGAGCTCGCCCACCACGGCGGCGCGCTTGCCCCGGATCGTGTGGGTGGCCTTGCGCAGGTTGAACCTGAGCTGGCTGTTCTGCACGGCCTTGGCGGCGTTCTTCGGGAACGCGGGCATGCCGACGAAGACGCCGCTCATCCGGCGTTCTCCTCGGTCGACGCGAGGATCTCGGCGAGGTGGAGCACGCGTACCCCCGACTTCTGGCGCTTGAGCGTGCCGCCGATGTGCAGCAGGCACGAGTTGTCGGCGGCGCAGAGCACCTCGGCGCCGGTCTTCATCACGTTGCCGATCTTGTCGGCGCACATCGCCGCGCTGACGTCGCGGTTCTTGACGGCGAAGGTGCCCCCGAAGCCGCAGCACTCCTCGGCGCCCGGCAGCGGGACCAGCTCCAGGCCCCTGACGTTCTCCAGCAGCCGGAACGGCTTGTCGCCGACCTTCAGGCCGCGCAGGGAGTGGCAGGTCGGGTGGTAGGTGACCTTGTGCGGGAAGTAGGCGCCCACGTCGGTGACGCCCAGGACGTCGACCAGGAACTCCGACAGGTCGTACACCTTCGGAATGTTCTCGATGCCGAGGTGGGGGTACTGCTCGCGGACCATCGCGGCGCACGAGCCGCTCGGCGCGACGACGGCGTCATAACCGGCGAACGTGGCCGTGAACCGATCGGCCAGTCTGACCGCCTCGTCGCGGTAGCCGGTGTTCAGGTGCATCTGGCCGCAGCACGTCTGGGCGAGGGGGAAGTCGACCTCGACCCCGAGCCGCCGCAGCAGCTCCACGGCCGCCTTCCCCGTGCCGGGGAAGAGTGTGTCGTTGACACAGGTGATGAAGAGCGCGACCCGCACCGGGACTCCCGCAGGTATGGTCAGACCAAATATGGTCAGACCATACACCTTTCCGGCGGAAGGAACACGGTGCGGACCTTCGAGACGGTTCTCGCCCAGATCGAACAGCGGATCGCGGCCGACGGTCTGACGGTCGGCGACCGGCTGCCCGGCGAACGGCAACTGGCCGAGCAACTGCGGGTGAGCCGCTCGTCGGTACGCGAGGCGCTGCGGGTGCTCGAAACACTCGGCGTGGTGTCGTCGCAGGTCGGGCGGGGTCCCGACGCGGGGGCCGTGCTCATCTCGCGGCCCGACGGGACGCTGGCCGACCTGCTGCGGCTGAACCTGGGGCTGACGACGATGTCGGCGCGCGAGGTCCTCGACACCCGGCTGATGATCGAACGCTGGTCGGCCGCACGGGTGACCGCCGCGCCCGCCGCGATGACCGAGGCCCTGTCGGCGATGGACGCCGCCACCTCGCCCGAGGAGTTCGTGACCCACGACATCGCCTTCCACGTGGCCCTCACCGACGCGGCGGGCAACCGGCTGCTGTCGGCCGTGTTGCGGGCGCTGCGCGACGCGCTGGTGTCGAACGCGGTCGAGGCGGTGCGGAGACTGGGTCACACGGGCGACCTCCAGGCCGACCACCGGCGCATCCACCGGGCGATCGAGGCGGGCGACGCCGCCGAGGCGGTCGAGGCGGTGACCGCCCACCTGGCCCGCGCCTATCCTGGGCTATCGCCGAGTCATAACGTGTTCTAGTTTCGCGGTATGAAGCTGGGTCTGAACCTCGGTTACTGGCAGCGCTCCCCCTCCGACGCCACCGCTCTCGTGCAGGCCGCCGAACGGCTCGGCTACGACTCGGTGTGGACGGCCGAGGCCTACGGCAGCGACGCCTTCACCCCCCTGGCCTGGTATGGCGCCCGCACCTCCCGCATCAAGCTGGGCACCTCGGTCGTGCAGCTCAGCGCCCGTACTCCCGCCGCCACCGCGATGACCGCGATGACGCTCGACCACCTCACCGGCGGGCGGCTGCTGCTCGGGATCGGGGCGTCGGGCCCCCAGGTGGTCGAGGGCTGGTACGGCGTCCCGTTCGCCCGCCCGCTGGCCCGCACCCGCGAGTACGTCGAGATCATGCGCAAGATCTGGCGACGGCAGGAACCTGTTACAAACGACGGGCCGCACTACCCGCTGCCGCTCCCCCAGGGCAAGCCGCTGAAGCTGATCACCCACCCGCTGCGCCCCGACATCCCGGTCTACCTGGGCGCCGAGGGCCCGAAGAACGTCGCGCTGGCCGCCGAGATCGGGCAGGGCTGGCTGCCGCTGTTCGCCGTCCCGTCCCAAATCGAGTCCATGTACGGGGAGGCGCTCGCCGACCGCGCGACGGACTTCGACGTCGCCGCCATGGTCATGACCTTGATCACCGACGACGTCAGGGCCGGGCTCGACGTGGTCAAGATGATGCTGAGCCTCTACATCGGCGGCATGGGATCGTCCAAGCGGAACTTCCACGCCGACATCATCGGCCGCATGGGGTTCGCCGAGGAGGCCGCCCGCATCCAGGGCCTCTTCCTCGACGGACGCCGCGACGAGGCCTTCGCCGCCATCCCCGACGACCTCGCCGACGGCATCTCCCTGATCGGCCCGCCGGGCCGGATCAGGGAACGCCTGGCACCGTGGCGCGACAGCCCGGTGACGTCTCTGCTCGTCATGGGCCCCCGAGATGAGGACGATCTGCGGACGATCCGCGAGATCGTCGGCTAACGGGGCAGGTCGGCCCAGCCCGTCTCCAGGTAGGCGTAGGCGGTGCCCTTCTGGGCCGGGATCATCATCGTGCCCGGCGGGGTGTCGACCGGCTGCTCGTCCTCGCCGTTGTAGACGTAGGCCAGGAGCTTCGCCGTCGCCGGGTCGACCACGAGCGTGTGGTCGCCCGTCGCGTCGGTGATCGACAGGCCCGGCCTGCCGATCGGGTCCGTCGCGTTCTCATCCAGGCGGAGACCACGCTGGTCGGCCAGGATGCGCAGGAGGGTGGCGCGGGTCGTGTTGGAGGCGGGCGAGGTCAGGATGTGGCGGGCGGCGGCGAAGGTGAACGACCCCGCGTCCTGGCCGGACGGGCGGGCCTCGTCGAGCCACTTCTGGAGGGCGGCGCGGTCGGCGGGGAGCTTCTTCACGTCGTCCTGCCGGACCTGCTTCGTGCCGATCCCCACGGCCAGCACCAGGCCCGTGAACGAGCGCGCCGCGCCGGTCTTCGGAAGGCCGGGCCTGCCCTTCGCGCGCCAGGCCTTCTCGGCCCGCTCGTCGGCGAAGGTGGTCTGCACGTCGCGGGTAGCGCCGATCTTCCCGTCGCGGCCGTCATACCAGGTCTCGCCGGTCGAGGCGACGACCACGCCGTCCAGGGGCGAGGTGAAGGTGCGGACCTTCTCGTGCCAGTACGTCCCGGTCTCGGCCGGCGCCCTCTCCAGCGTCTCGGCCCCCGCCAGCAGGACGCTGCGCGCGGTCAGCACGGGCGTGTCCACCGGGACCGGAGCCGGCCGGTGGGCCACCGTCGTCGACGGCGCGAACACCACGAACGCGGCCGCCGCCGCCGCGAGCAGGCCCGACGCCGCGAGCAGCGGGGTCCGGCGCCTGCGCTCGGGCCGCACGGCGAACGCCTTTCTCAGGTCGTCGGCACGTCTGGCCTGGTAGGACTCCTCGGTCACGTCGTCGGGCCGCAGGCTCCGCACGAGGTCGTCGATCATGATTGCTCCTGGAGGGTTCGGGGGCGCAGGGCCTCGGTGAGGCGGCGGCGCGCACGGTGCAGGCGGACGGTGAACGTGCCGGTGGCGCAACCGGCGATCTTCGCGGCCTCGCGGGGCGTCAGGCCGTACCAACTGGTGAGGATCAGCGCCTCGGCGTCGGCCTCCGCCATCGCGGCGAGCACGATGAGCGCCGCCTCGCGTTCGGTGACCTGGTCTGCGACGTCGGGGGCGTCGCGGGCCGGCAGGTAGGCGAGCAGCCGTTCGGCCCGGATGCCCGAGTCGCGCTGTTTGCGGAGCAGGTTCCTGGCCACCCCGAGCAGCCACGGCAGCGGCTCCGGCGGCAGGTCGGCGAGCCGCCGCCAGGCGATCAGGAAGGTCTCCCCTGCCACGTCCTCGGCCGCGGCCCGCTCGGCGCGCAGCAGGGCGTACCCGAGGACGGCCCGGTAGTGCCGGTCGTAGAGGTCGGTGAATCGTGTCTCTGGATCGTCCACACCCAGTAGTCCCGCCAGTGGAGCCCGGATTACACATGACATCATTTCGGGCGTGAAGGTGCTGATAGCCGACGACCAGGAGCTCGTCCGCACGGGTTTCCGCATGATCCTCGACGCGCAGCCCGACATCGAGGTGGTGGCGACCGTGGCCGACGGCGCGGCGGCCGTCGCGGAGGCCCGGCGGTTGCGCCCCGACGTGTGCCTGCTCGACATCCGCATGCCCAAGCTCGACGGCATCGAGGTCACCCGCCTGCTGGCCGGTCCGGGCGTGCCCGACCCTCTCCGTGTGGTCATCGTGACCACGTTCGACCTCGACGACTACGTCTACGGCGCGCTGCGGGCCGGAGCCTGCGGCTTCCTGCTGAAGGACAGCGGACCCGCCCTGCTCATCGAGGCGGTCCGCGCCGCGGCGGCGGGCGACGCGCTGGTCTCCCCCTCGGTGACGGTACGGCTCCTCGCCCACCTCTCCCGTCCACGCCAGCCGGTCAGCCCGCCCGAATCGCTCACCGACCGGGAGCTCGACGTGGTGCGGCTGGTCGCCCGCGGGAAGACCAACCAGGAGGTCGCCGCCGAGCTGTTCGTCTCGTTGTCGACGGTCAAGACCCACATGGCCAGCGTCCAGACCAAACTGGGCCTGCGGAACCGCGTCGAGGTCGCCGCGTGGGCGTGGGAGTCCGGTGTCGTGAGTTGACCGGATTAGCGGAGGTTCTCCCTGGAAACGAAGGGGTCAGGTAACACCGGGGGGAGAGTTCCGTGCGCATGCCACAGAGATCCGCGTTCGGGGTTTATGCCGCGCTGACCAGCCAGATCATCTCCCTCGCGGCTTTGGTGGCCTTCGAGGAACTCCGCGGCCAGGACCTCGCCCTGCAGATCGCCGCCTTCGGCGGCGACCCGAAGGCCCCGGGAGCCGAAGCGGTCATCGGCGACGTGACCGTCTTCGCCGTCCTGGTGATGGCCCTGGTCGTGACGACCGTGTTCGCGGCGGCGGCCTACCTGAGCTGGCTCGCGTCGGCGGCCGGCGTCCGGAGGCTGACCGCGACGGCGGCGTGGCTGGTCCCGCTGGTGAACCTGGTGGCGCCCGTCCTGCTCGCCGACCAGGCCTGGCGGGAACGCGCCAACGGGTCACGGGCGCGCTGGCTGGTGCTGCTGACCGCGTGGTGGGTGGCCGGCCTGACGACGATCTGGCTGCTCGCCGACAGCCACGCCTCCCACACGAACCTGACGGGGGTGGGCGTGCGGGAACTGACGGCGGCGGGGGTGACGGCCCTGCTGTGCGCGGCGACGGTCTGGGAGGTCTCGTCCCCGCGCACACTCCGCCTTCCCCGTCAGGTGATCGCCGCGATGTCACCGTCGTCGAAGTAGCCCGCTCAGATCGCGCGGTCGGCCTGTTCAGAAACGATGGAGTGTGCGGGCCAGTTCAGCGGCTCTGGAACCGAGGTCGTCCACCGCGGCCGGTAGGCGCACCTCCGCGTCGACGTCCTTGAACACCTGCTGCGCCTCCTCGAAAGCGGCGACCTGCTCGTTCGTCTCCGGCGGGGCGATCATGACCTGCAGGTCGACGTTCCGGCTGATCTCACTGACGCGTCCGGCGGCGTCGACCACTTTCGCGTCGTCTCCGCTACGGAGACGCTGGAGCGCGTATCCCCAGGCCATGACCTTGAGCGGCACCTCGTCGACCTGTGCGAGACGGAACGACCACGCCTGGCTCAACTGGACGACGCGCCCGTTGGCGATGGCGAAGTCGACCGGGGAGTGCAGCTTCTCCCCGACATAGATTTGAACGCGGGAACGGACGAAGTCCTCTGGGATCTCCGCACGATGAAACGCCTGCCGCATGGTGCGTTGCAGCTCGTAGCGGGTGGTCGAGGGCGGGCGGGCGGGCGCTACCGGATCGATCAGCATGTGATCGAAGATCACGGCCAGCGCGTCTTCCGCACTGTCGGCCAGTATCGGCGCCGGAGGACTGAACTGCATGACATTGCGGTGATCGCGGTGAAGCCGGTCCAGCCAGTCGTCGGGGATCAATTGGCCGTGATCCGCGAGCAGGCTCTCCCGGTGCCGGTGGATCTGCTCGTCCAGGTCGAGCAGAGACCCCAGAACCTGTTCGAGAGCCGTGCGTCCGGCGAACCGCTGGGCCCGCTCCAGGTTGCTCAGCTGACGGTATGACCAGTCTCCGGCGACGGGATCGCCTGCGACGGCGGCCACGTTCACGAATTCGCCGGTGCGCGGATCGGGGAGACAGCGCACAATCGAGTAGACGTAGCGACTCATTGGACCCACCTCCTCAGATCAGCCTGCGAATGCGATCGGCGACGGCCGGCGCCCTGTGTTCGAGGAACCAGCCGAGTGTCTCCAGATCGTTGTCGTTTACTGGCCACGATGCTGGCACGCCACAGAGAACGGTGACGAGAGCATCGCGACTTATTGCGTCTAGTGCAGTTGCTACCCTTTCGACCGCTTCCGGATCCAGACCGTCAGGAGGATCCGGGAGCAGGTTCGGCTCGTTCACGGCTTCGACGAGATAGCGACTACGGATCGTTCCATCGTTGGGCGGCAGATAGAGACCGTGGTCATGGCTGTAGCAACTGTGATCGTGATCGAGGTCGTGAAGCCACTGGGGATCGTCGCCGAAGCACCAGTCCCAGAGGGCGTAGACGCCCACGTGACGACGGGTGTTGTCATCCTTCGCCCGGTCCGACAGGGTTTGCCGGCACTCGATGGCATGGCCGAGAGCCACACTCGCGTGCGCGATGCCGGGCTGGAGCTTTCCGAAGGCCATCGGCCACCCGGCGAGTTCCTCGGGAATCCTGATCAGGCTGGTGTCGCACACCGGTGCGTCGATGAGCCGCCCGACCTTCGAGACGACATGTTCAATGGCGATCGTGGCCTGAGCATGGGGAGGACAGCCGCCGAGACATTTGACGAAGTATCGGCGGTTGTCCGAAGCGACGACCTCGAAAGGGCCGGCGAAGGAGGCGTTTCCGGAGCCGACGACGGCTTTCACCGAGAGGGTCTCGAAATCGTCGTGGCGACCATGAAGCAGGCCCGCCCAGCTCCGCTGATCGACCACCACGTCCTACCTCTCGCACCCCGGTGACCGCAGCAGAGTAATGCAGCCTTTGCCCGGCATGTGCGGAAAGTAGGCAGACGGCTACAGAAAAGATCAGGCGACCTTGCCCGAGCTGCCCATGCTGGCGTGCCACAACACCCGTTGTGGCTCCTTGACCCCCAGGTCGGCGTAGGGCGACAGTTCGTACCCGTTCTCGTAGGTGATCTTCTTTCCGCCGACGGCCCCGCGGCCCTCCTCCGGCCGGTCGGCCAGGATCTCCCTGACCGCCTCGATGCCTCTGGTCCGCCACACCCGGTCGAGGTCCGGCAGGTTCCACGCGTGCAGCGCCCGCATGGAGACGCCCCGGCGGCCGGTCCGCCGGATCACCCCCCGCGCCACCATCAGCCACGAGCCGAACACCGTCGCCGCCGTGTGGGCCTGGACCGACTCGAAGAACGTCAGGTCGATCGGGCCCGTCGAGTCGTCGAGGGTCGTGAAGATGACCCGCTGGCCCGACCGGACCGCCGGGGTCTGGGTGGCCACCTTCACCCCGGCGACCAGGATCTCCGCGCCGTTGCGCTGTTTCAGCAGGTCGCGGGCTCGGACCACGCCCAGGGCGTCGAGGAGGTCGTCGTGGAAGGCGATCACGTGGCGGGTCACGTCCATGCCGAGGACGCTCAGTTCCGCCTCGACCGCCTCCGCCTCGCTCATCTCCGGGAGTTCGCCGGGCACCACGTGGTCGGCGAAGCCCATCGGCAGCTGGCCCGAGCCCTGGCCGCCCGCCCGGTCGAGGGCGCCCACCTGCGCCATGAGGTCGCGGCGGGTCAGGCGGCCGGGGCGCCAGCGGGGTTCTCCCGGGCGCAGGCCGTGGAGGGCGTCCAGGCCGCCGACCTCGATGACGTGCTCGGCGACCGGGCGGGAGGGGCGGGCGCGCTCCCAGAAGTCGGCCATCGACACGTACGGCTGGCCGGCGATCATGCGGTCGACCTCGGCCTCGCTGATGCCCTTGATGGCGGAGAAGGGGACACGCAGGCCGTAGCCCCGGCCGAAGAGCGGCGGGTCGCCGGCCGCCGGGCCGAGTTTCTCCACGCGCCAGTCGCGGGCGGAGCGGTTGACGTCCAGGGGGAGGACCTCCACGCCGCACTGGCGGGCTTCGTCGAGGATGACGCGGTTGGGGTACATGCCCGGTTCGTGGGTGAGGACGCCGGCGAAGAAGGCGGCCGTGTGGTGGCGTTTCAGCCAGGCCGACTGGTAGGTCGGCAGGGCGAAGGCCGCCGCGTGGGCCTTGCAGAAGCCGAAGGCGCCGAACGCGTCGAGGACGCGCCAGGTGGCCTCGACCGTCGCGGCGTCGAACTCGGGGCGCACGTTCATCTCCCACCAGGCCCGGACCCGGGCGCGGCCGTCGGGAGACGACAACGAGCGGCGGATCCTCTCGGCCTCCGACAGGCCGCAGCCGGTCATGACGTCGACGACCCTCAGGACCTGTTCGTGGAAGACCACCACGCCGTTGGTCTCGGCCAGCGCCGGGCGCAGCTCCGCGTGGGGGTAGAGGGCCTGGCGGAAGCCGTGCCGCGACTCCAGGTAGGGGGTCACCATGTCGGAGTTGACCGGGCCGGGGCGGAACAACGAGATGTCGACGATCAGGTCGTGCATGGTGCGGGGTTCGAGCTTGGCGACGAGTTCGCGCTGGCCGGGCGACTCGATCTGGAAGCAGCCGATGGTGCGGCTCTCGCGCACCATGTCGTAGGTCGCCGCGTCGTCGTGCGGGACCTCGTCGAGGGCCACGTCGACCCCGTCGACCCGCTTGATCTCGGTGAGCGCGTAGGCCATCGCCGACTGCATCCGCACTCCCAGGACGTCGAGCTTCAGCAGGCCGGCGTCCTCGACGTCGTCCTTGTCGAACTGCGACATGGGGAACTCCAGCAGGCTGCGTTCGACCGGGGTGCGGCCCCGCAGGCCCATGTTCCCGACCAGCACGCCGCACGGGTGGAGGGCGATGTGCCGGGGCAGGCCGTCGAGGCGTTCGGCCAGCCGGAAGACCGTCTCCAGCGCCCGGTCGTTGAGGCCGCTGTCGCGCAGTTCGGGCAGGTCGTCGAGGGCGGCCCGGATCTGCTTGGCGCGCACGTGCGGGAACGCCTTGGCGATGGCGTCGATCTCGTGGGGCGGCAGGCCCATCGCGGCCCCCACGTCGCGGATGGCGCTGCGGGCCCGGTAGGTCTCCATCATCGACACGCAGGCGACGCGCGACTCCCCGTACCGGTCGAGGATGGCCCGGTAGCAGTCGAGGCGGCGGGCCGACTCGACGTCGACGTCGATGTCGGGCAGCCCGACGCGGCCCTCGGACAGGAAACGCTCCATCAGCAGGCCGTGGTCGAGCGGGTTGACCTCGCCGATCTTGATCAGGTAGTTGACCAGGCTGCCCGCGCCCGAGCCCCGGATCGCGCAGCGCACGCCCATGCCGCGGATCATGTCGGTGATCCCGGCGACCGCGACGAAGTAGCCCGACAGGCGCTTCTTCTCGATGATCGCCAGTTCGGCGGCCAGGCGGTCGCGCGCCTCCCGCGACCGGCCGAGGCCCCGGTCGAGCAGGCCGTCCTCGCAGCGGTGGCGCAGCAGCGGGACGGGGTCGCTCCCGATCTCCGGGAGGTGCAGCCGGGGGTCGGCCTCGTCGATCAGCGGCACGATCTCGACCGGGTCGAGCACGCACGCCTCGGCCGCCCGGCGGGTCACGCCGAGCAGCCGGGTCGCCCGCGCCCGGTCGCCGCCGCACACGCGCAGGGCGACGCGGCCCATCTCCTCGGCGTTCTTCAGGTAGGCGTGCGACGACGACTCCACGTGCCGTCCGTGCAGCGGGACGAGCTTCCTGGCCGCGTCGAGCACGTTGCCCACCTGGTAGTCGGCCGGGTCGAGGTGCCTGACCGCGTTGGTGAGGATCGCGGGCAGGCCGAGGGAGTCGGCCAGGGCGAGCAGGTGGGTGGCGGTGTTGACGTCGCGGTAGCCGTAGAGGTCGACGATCTCCACGGCCGTGCCCGGCACTGCCGCGCGCCAGCGTTGCAGCAGGTCACGGGCCTGCTGGTCGCGGCGGGCGGCGACCGCGCGGCCGACCTCCGAACGCGGGCCGAGCAGCACGATCAGGCGGCCGTCGGCGGCGTGGCGGCCGACGAGGTCCATGGTGACCCGGGGCGTGCCGCGTTCGCCCGCGTAGTGGGCGGCGGTGACCAGGCGGCACAGGTCGGCCCAGCCGTCGCGCCTGGCCAGGACCACGATCCGGTCGTCCTCGCCGGACCCTGAGCCGGACAGGGCGAGGTCGACGCCGACGACCGCGCCGATGCCGGCCTCGTGACAGGCCCTCACGTGCTTGATCGCGCCGTAGAGGCCGTCGCGGTCGGTCAGCGCGAGGGCGTCCATGCCGTGCTCGACGGCCCTTCTCACCAGGGCCTGCGGGAAGGCGGAGCCGTACCGCAACGAATAGGCGGAGGCGACGTGGAGGTGCTGGAACGGTCCCATCAATCCCACGCCCGCAGCAGCAGCCACGCGTCGGTGGCGGTGTCGTAGCGCAGCTCGTAAGTGCCCGACTGCGCCTCCACCCGCCAGAAGCGGCGTTCGCCGGGGTCGGCGGCGGAGGTCTTCCACCATTCCCGGGCCACCACCCAGTGGTCGAGGATCTGCCGGACCACATAGAGCCGGTCACGCCAGACGAACCTGACGGGCCGGCCGTCTCGGACCCACACCTCGATCGGATCGCCATACAGTCTGCTCACGGACCTTCTCCCGATGGCTCCCAGTTGCCTGTGATCGCCACCCGGGGGAAGGGGCGGGCGGTGCTGTATCGAACATATGTTCTCAGCACGTTGAACGCAAGTTCGAACGTCAGGGTATGACGTAGTTCATTTCCGCTGGTTTCTGTACGGTTGGTCGTCGTGGCGAACGAACCTCAGCAGATAGGGCCCTATCGCATCACCGGCCGTCTCGGCCGGGGCGGCATGGGCACCGTCTACCTCGGCCAGGACGAGTCGGGCCGGAAGGTCGCCGTGAAGGTGATCAACACCGAGTACAGCCAGAACGAGAACTTCCGGGTGAGGTTCCGCCGCGAGGCCGAGTCGGCCCAGCGGGTACGCCGCTTCTGCACCGCCGCCGTGCTCGCCGCCGACCTCGACGGCGAGCAGCTCTACGTCGTCACCGAATACGTCGAGGGCCCCAACCTCGAACAGGCCGTGGAGACGTCGGGGCCGCTGACCGGCTCGAGCCTGGAGGCCCTGGCGGTCGGCGTGGCCACCGCCCTCACCGCCATCCACGCCGCCGGCATCGTCCACCGCGACCTCAAGCCCTCCAACGTGCTGCTGTCCCCTGTCGGCCCCCGCGTGATCGACTTCGGCATCGCCCGCGCGCTCGACACGTTCGGCGGGGTCACCCACACCGGCGAGCTCGTCGGCACCCCCCGTTACATGGCGCCCGAGGTGCTGCGCGGCGAGGCGATCTCGCCCGCGTGCGACGTGTTCTCGTGGGGCTGCCTGGTGGCGTTCGCGGCCAGCGGGCGGGCCCCGTTCAACGGCGAGGCGCTGCCCGCCGTGATCTTCCAGGTGCTCAACTCCGAGCCGGTGCTCGACAACCTGGAACCGCAGATGCGCCAGCTCGTGCGGGCCGCGCTCGACAAGGACCCGGCCAACCGCCCGTCCGCGCAGCAGCTCCTCGACAACATGGTCGGCCGGGTCACCCCGGAGATCGCCCAGCACACGGTGGCCCAGACCTGGAAGCAGAGCGCGCCGCTGCGCCGCCGCCCGGTCAACCGCAGCCGCCTGGTCGCCGGGGTCGCGATCGCGGCGGCGGTCGCGGTGACGGCCGGCGTCATCGGGGTGCGCGCCCTGGCCGGGCCGGGCGGCCCGCCGGTGAACCTGGCCACCCTCTACCAGGAGGACTTCACCACCAACGGCGACTGGCCCGGCACCTACGACCCCGAGTCGGGTTACGGCTACGGCTACACCCCGCAGGGCACCTACGCGGTCGACCTGAACTCCGAGAACCCCGAGAACGTGACCCCCGCGCCGATCCCGTTCGTCGCCGAGCAGGAGCCGACCCCCGGCCCTTCGCCGACCCCGGTCACCCCGGCGAACCTGCTCATCGGCGCCGACATCCAGACCGCCGACCTGGTCGGCAGCGGCGAATACGGCCTCTTCTGCCGCGCGTCCAAGGACAACTACAAGGACAACCGCTACGAGTTCCTGCTGACCAGCTCCGGCGAGGCCCGCATCCGCCGCGTCGCCGGGGGCTCCGGCGGGATCGTCGCCAGCGGCGCCGTCGAGGGACTGACCGACAAGCTCAATCTGTACGTCTCCTGCGAGCCCGGCGAGGGTAGGTCGGTCGCGCTGCAGATGTGGGTGAACGGCAACCCGGTGTTGTCGGCCACCGACACCAACGGCCTGCCCACCGGCGACGTCGGCGTCCTGGGCCGGGTCCAGCCGGACGGGGAGTCGTCGGTGCGGCTGGCCTTCGACAACTTCGTGCTCAGAGGACAACTGGACGGGTAGGACAGGCCCCATGCGAGCGATCATCGTCACCACGCCAGGCGGTTCATCGGCTCTCGATTACGCGGAGGTGCCCGACCCCGTGCCCGGGGAGGGCGAGGCGCTGGTCGAGGTCGCCGCGAGCGGCGTCAACTTCATCGACGTCTACCACCGCGAGGGCCGCTACCCTCTCCCGACCCCGTTCGTCCCGGGCTCCGAGGGCGCCGGCACGGTCTGCGCCACCGGCCCCGGCGTCACCCAGGTGGCCGTGGGCGACCGGGTGGCCTGGGCCAACGTCGTCGGCAGCTACGCCGAGAAGCAGATCGTCCCGGCCGACCGGCTGGTGCCGGTCCCCGACGCGCTCGGCCTCGACCTGGCGGCGGCGGTGCTGCTCCAGGGCATGACGGCCCACTACCTGACCCGCTCGACCCACGACGTGCGCGAGGGCGACGTCGTGCTGATCCACGCCGCCGCCGGCGGCATGGGCCTGCTGCTCACCCAGATGGCCAAGATGCGCGGCGCCCACGTGATCGCCACCGTCTCCTCCGGCGCCAAGGAGAAGCTCGCCCGCGGGGCCGGCGCCGACGAGGTGCTCCGCTACGGCGACGTGGCCGCGAACGTCCGCAAACGTTGTCATGTCGTGTACGACGGCGTCGGCGCCGCCACCTTCGAAGACTCCCTGGCGGCCCTGCGCCCCCGGGGCCTGCTGGCCCTCTACGGCGCCGCCAGCGGCCCGGTCCCGCCGTTCGACCCCCAGCGCCTGAACGCGGCCGGCTCGTTGTTCCTCACCCGCCCGACCCTGGGCCACTACGTGACCACCCGCGCCGAGCTGCTCGAACGGGCCGGCGACGTGCTGGGCTGGGTCGCCGACGGCTCGCTCGACGTGGCGGTCTACGGCCGCTACCCCCTGGCCGAGGCCCGCCGGGCCCACGACGACCTGGAAGGCCGCCGGACGACCGGGAAATTGCTCCTCATCCCCTGACCTAGGTTGGAAGACGTGAACCAGACGGCGTTCGTGCTCGGTGGCGGCGGGGTGCTCGGCGCCCACGAGGTCGGCATGCTGCGTGCCCTCGCCGAAGCCGGGATCAAGCCCGACCTGATCGTCGGCACCTCGGTGGGGGCGCTGAACGGGGTCGTGCTGGCCGCCCACCCCGCCGACGCCGTCGACCGGCTCAGCGAGTTGTGGAGCACCCACATCGTGCGGACCGCGTTCGCCGGTTCGTGGATGACCCGCCTGTCCACCCTGGCCCGGACCGGCACCCACCTCCACCCGATCGACCCGCTGCGCCGCCTGCTGGGGGGCCATCTGCCCGACACGTTCGAGGAGCTGGAGGTGCCCTTCCAGTGCGTCGCCGCGTCGATCCAGAAGGCCCGCGCCCACTGGTTCACCGAGGGTCCGCTCGCCGACGCGGTGCTCGCCTCGTGCGCGGTGCCGGGGTTGCTGCCGCCGGTGCGCATCGACGGTGAGCACTTCGTCGACGGGGGGCTGGTGCACAGCATCCCGGTCGGCCGCGCGGTGGCCCTGGGGGCGACCCGCATCTTCGTCCTGCACGTCGGCCGGATCGAGCGGCCGCTCGAACCTCCCGCGAAACCGTGGGAGGTCGGCCTGGTCGCCTTCGAGATCGCCCGCCGCCACCGTTTCGCCGAGGAGATGGCCTCGTTGTCCGACGACATCGAGGTCCACGTGATGCCGGCCGCCTTCGGAGGCCGTCCGGGCCTGTCCGACCTCCGCTACCGCGACGCCTCCCGGATCGCCCGCCACGCGGGCCGCGCCTACGAGGCCTCCGCCGCCTACCTGGCGGAACTATGAGCTGAAGGAGGCCCGGTCATGCTCCCTCCCCGGATCGTCCGGCGGCTGGTCTTCGCGCCGCTGGTGATCGTGCTGACCGTCGCCGTCATCGTCACTCTGCCGGTGTGGCTCGTCTTCGGCTTCATCGTCGGCCTGCGCCTGCCGCCGCCGCGCCGCCGGGGCATGCGGCTGGTGGTGTTCGCCGTGGTGTGGCTGGCGCTGGAGTCGGCGGCGCTGATCGCCAGCCTGGAACTGTGGGTGGCGTCGGGGTTCGGGGGACGCCTGAGCGAGGCCGCCCACCAGGAACGCCACTACGCCCTGATCCGCTGGCTGCTGACCAACGTCTACGGCGCGGCGGTGGCCATCTTCCGGTTGTCGGTCGCCATAGACGAGCCCGCGCTGACCGGCGAGGAGGCCGCGCGCCGGCTGACCCGGCCGATCATCGTCCTGTCGCGGCACGCCGGTCCCGGCGACTCGTTCCTGCTCGTCTACCATCTGCTGGCCCGCTACCAGCGGCGTCCGCGCATCGTGATGAAGGCGGCCCTGCAGTTCGACCCGTCGGTCGACGTGGTGATCAACCGGCTGCCCAACGCGTTCGTGCCCAAGAAGATCGCCGAGAGCGGGATCGTGGGGGAGATCTCCCGCCTGGCCTCCGACATGGACGCCGACGACGCCCTCGTGATCTTCCCGGAGGGCGGCAACTTCACCCCGGGCCGCCGTTTCCGGGCCATAAGGCGGCTGCGCGAACGCGGCCTGCGCGCCGAGGCGGCCCGCGCCGAACGCCTCGCCCACCTGCTGCCGCCCCGGCCCAACGGGGCCATCGCGGCGATGACCGCCTGCCCGGAGGCCGACGTGATCTTCGTCGCGCACACCGGCCTCGACGACCTGATCACCCTCGGCGACGTGTGGCGGCACCTGCCCGAGGAGGCCCGCATCACGGCGAAGTGGTGGCGCTGGGCGGCCGAGGACGTGCCGAGGGAACGCGAGGCCCAGATCTCCTGGCTCTTCGACCAGTGGACGGCCATCGACAACTGGATCAGCGCCCAGAAGGCCTCGTAGCGGTCACGGGCGAGGCGGCCGGCGGCGGTGGTGCCGCCGGACCGTCGCCAGCAGGGCGATCCCCGTCGCCAGGCCCACGACGGCGAAGGCGGCCGTGACCGCGATCAGGCCCATCGGGGGCCGCCCGGCGGGATGACGGCCGTTCCGGGTCGCGGTCCTTTCGTGATCAGGTCGACGAGGGCGCCGGTGTCGAGGTGGCGCTCGATCAGGTCGCCGATGGCGTCGAGACGCCGCTCGCGCAGCCCGGCGAAGTCGACGGCGCTCTCGACCGGCAGGCCGATCTCGGCCAGGAAGGCCCGGCGGAACCCGTCGTTCTCGAAGGCCCCGTGCCAAGTCGTGCCCCAGACGTCGCCACGGCGGCACCCGTCGAGGAACGGTTCGGCACCCGGGGCGGGGGTGACGACGCCGTGGTGGATCTCATACGCGGCCACGCGGTGACCGTATGCCTCACCTGTCGGCCTGGCCAGCACTTTTTCCGGTACGAACCGGACTGTGGCCGGAAGGAGGCCCAATCCGGGCACGGTGCCCTGCCGGGATTCGACGTCGTCGTGGATGGTCTCGGCGAGCATCTGGTAACCGCCGCAGATCCCGACGACCGGCCCGCGTCTGCGGAGCAGGGCGTCGGCGATGCCGCGTTCCCTGAGCCAGGCGAGGTCGCTCACCGTGGCCCGCGAGCCGGGCAGCACGACCAGGTCGGCCGTGGCGATCTCGCGGGGCGAGGTGACGAACCTGACGTTCACCCCGGGTTCGGCGGCGAGGGCGTCGAGGTCGGTGAAGTTGGAGATGCGCGGATAACGCACCACGACGACGTCGACGTGGCCGTCGCCGGTCTCCGGCCGGTTGTCGAGCGCGAGGGAGTCCTCGACGTCCATCCACAACCCGTCGAGCCAGGGCAGCACCCCGTAGACCTCGCGGTGGGTGAGCCCGCGCAGCATGTCGAGCCCCGGTTCGAGCAACTCGACCGCGCCCCGGAACTTGTTGATCACGAACCCCGAAATGAGCGCCTGGTCCTCGGGCTCCAGCAGCGCCAGGGTGCCGTAGAGGTGGGCGAACACCCCGCCCCGGTCGATGTCGCCCACGACGACCACCGGCAGGCCGGCCGCCCGTGCCAGGCCCATGTTGGCGATGTCGTTCGCGCGCAGGTTGATCTCGGCCGGGCTGCCCGCGCCCTCGCACACCACGACGTCGTACTCGGCCCGCAAGCGGGCCAGCGACTCCAGCGCGACCGCCTTGAGGTGCCGCTTCAGGTTCGGGTACGTCAGCGCGTCGACGTCGGCGAGCGGCCGGCCCTTCACCACGACCTGGCTGCGGCGGTCGCTGCCCGGCTTGAGCAGGACGGGGTTCATGTCGGCCGTCGGCTCGACGCCGCAGGCCGCGGCCTGGGTGGCCTGCGCCCGCCCGATCTCGGCGCCGTCGGCGGTGACGAAGGAGTTGAGCGACATGTTCTGCGCCTTGAACGGCGCGACCCGCACCCCCTGCCGGGCCAGCCACCGGCAGATGCCCGCGGTGACGACGCTCTTCCCGGCGTCGGAGGTGGTCCCGGCGACCAGCAGCGCGCCCTTCATCGCCGCCTCGCCAGCACCGCCAGGGCCGCCGCCGCCCAGGCCACCCGCCTGGCCAGCGTCACCGCCCGGGAGATGTCCCGCTTCGTGGGCCGGGGGCCGTCGCCGAGCTCGGGGCGGTGTTCGAGGCGGCCGCCGTAGTCGTTGACGCCGCCCAGGGTGACGTTCAGGGCTCCGGCGAAGGCCGCCTCGCACTGGCCGGAGTTGGGGCTGGGGTGGCGGGAGCCGTACCGGAAGACGGCTCTGAGCGTGGGCCGGAGGCGGCCGGAGCAGAGCGCGGCGAGCAACGCCGTGAGACGGGCCGGAACGTAGTTGGCCGCGTCGTCGAGGCGGGCCGCCGCCCAGCCGAACCGCTCGTAGCGGGGCGAACGGTGGCCGACCATGGCGTCGAGCGTGTTGATCGCCCGGTAGGCCAGCAGGCCGGGCACACCCGCGACCGCGCCCCAGAAGAGCGGCGCGACGACGGCGTCGGAAGTGTTCTCGGCGAGCGACTCGACGGTCGCGCGGGCCAGTTCGGGCTCGCCCAGGTTGCTCGGATCGCGGCCGCACAGGTGCGGTAACCGGCGGCGGGCGGCGTCGAGGTCGTCGTCGGCCAGGTGCCGCGCCATGGCCGCGCCCTCACGGGCGAGCGTCGTGCCGCCGAGCACCGCCCACGTGGCGGCGGCCGTGATCGCCGTCTTCCTGGGGAGCAGGGCGCCCAGCGCGGTCACCGAGCCGACGCACACCGCGGTGAAGATCAGTCCTCGGGTACGCGAGTCGCGATAGACCCGCCGTTCCAGCGCGGTCGCGGCGGTCCCGAACAGCGCCACCGGGTGACCCCGCCGGGGATCGCCGACCAGTGCATCCAAAACCACCCCGAGCGCGATTCCCCGCGCTTCCTCCCCCATCACCCACGCATTCTCTCCTATTGGAGGAAACGGTGCAGATCATCCTCATTCGCATCAAGCCACGCGGCAGCCCGCCGGATACGCTGCCCGATGCCCGACTCCCACATGACCGCCCACCCGCCGCCCTCGGTCTCGGCCTTGTGCTTCATGGCGACGTACGAGCGATCGAGCCGCAACCGCGCGGTGGGCAATAGCCGCAGCCGCTCGGCGGCGCTCAGCCCGTAGGCGTCGGCGAACACCCGGATGCGCCGCCCGGCGTCGAGATCGGCGTGGTCGCGGTCGACCGGATCGGCGATCGGCGCCCAGTGCCGCAACGTGGTCACCACGTCGAACAGCCGGGACACCGGCCGCGCCATGTCGAAGTCGATCAGCGCCACCGGCAGCCCGTCGCGGAAGACGACGTTCTCGGGCGTGACGTCACAGTGCCCCACGACCTCGGGCTCGGCGTCGTCGGCCGATCCGGTCTCCCAGACCGCGCCGGGCCTCGGCCGGAACCCCGACACCGCGTCGTGGTAGCGCCGCTGCAACCGGGCGAGTTCGGCGAGCACGTCCTCGCCCACCGGAAAGGGCCGCCCCGGCACGTCGCCCGGCACGAAGGTCAGCACCTCCCGCCCCAGCTCGTCGATGCCCAGCACACGGGGCGCGCCGTCGAACCCGACGGCCTCCAGATGACGCAGCAGGGTGTGGACGGCGGGCGAGGTGGCCTTCAGGGGACGGCGGACCGTGTCACCGACCCGGACCACACCCTCGGTGACGTCGCCGCCGGACAGCGGGACTTCGTCGGCCCGCGACACAACGAACATGCGGCTTGAGGGTAGCCGGAATCCGCCCCCGTGACACGAGGCACTGGAAAAACCGGCGACGACCTGCTACGGAGCGTGACTACCGTCGGGTAGGCTCGCGGCAAGCAAGGGCTTGATCTTTTGAGTCACTGCTGAGCGAAGGGACCCGGACACGAAATGTCTCTCCCGTGAACGCCAGGTGGGTCGTGCCCACATCGAGCGCCGCCGCAGCCGCGGGGTCATTCGCGATGGCCCCGGAGGATTCCACCGGCCTGTTTCTCGCGGTCGCGCTCGGCGTGGCGGCCGTGCTCGCGATATTGCTGGTCGTCGAGGCCTCGGCGGCGACGTTCTCCGAGAAACACAGCGCCAGGGCCATGAAGGTGCTGGCCTTGCTGTTCGGCCGGGAGGAACCGGCCGACGAGCCCGAGGAGGAATCGTCGGCTTAGGAGAAGCGCGCGCCCTGAGGGATTCGAACCCCCGACCGGTGGATTAGAAGTCCACTGCTCTATCCGGCTGAGCTAAGGGCGCTCAGTGCCTCATTCTGCATGATCCCCGTACTGGTTTCACAACGCAAAATGTCGGCGCCGGTCGATAGCGTAGAGGAGCTACTCCTCCGCTCCCGGTAGGGGGCGGTTTCTCCCGCCCGCCCGCTGCCGATCTCCCCGTCAGGAGGCTCCGATGGACTCTCAGCTCATCGGGCGCGACCATCCCGCGGGGCTGCTGCGGGCCGAGATCGGCCGGGCCCTCGACAGCCACGGCGGCCTGGTGCTGGTCACCGGCGAGGCCGGGATCGGCAAGACCACGCTGGTCACCCGCGGGGTCGAAGAGGCCAGGCGGGCGGGCGCGCTCGTGCTCGGGGGGTCGTGCTGGCAGTCGGGCGGCGCGCCCGGCTACTGGCCGTGGGTGCAGGTCATCCGGGCGCTGCGCCGGGCCGGCGAGTGGTCGTCGGTGGGGGCCGAGGCCGCCGAGGTGCTGGCCATCCTGCTGGGTGAGCGGTCGGGCGGCGGCAAGGAGGTGCTCGACGGGTTCCGGCTCTACGACGCGGTGACCACGGCGCTGGTGTCGGCGGCGCAGCGCCGTCCGGTCGTGGTGGTGCTCGACGACCTCCACTGGGCCGACACGGCGTCGCTGAAGTTGCTGGAGTTCGCCGCGCAGCACACCTGGTTCGAGCGGCTGCTGCTGCTCGGCACCTACCGCGACGTCGAGGCCGAGGCGCCCGACCATCCGCTCGCGCCGCTGATCATGCCGCTGGTGGCGAAGGCGACCTGCATCTCGTTGACCGGGCTGGGGCGCGACGAGGTCGGCGCGCTGATGGCCCGCACCGCCGGGCGGGCGCCCGAACCGGCGCTGGTCGACGAGGTCCACCGGCGGACCGGCGGCAACCCGTTCTTCGTCGAGCAGACCACCCGGCTCTGGCAGGGCGGCGGCTCGGTGACCGCGATCGCGCCGGGGGTGCGCGACGCGCTGCAGAAACGTGTCTCGCTGCTGCCGCCGCAGGTGGCCGAGTTGCTGACCGACGCGTCGGTGCTGGGGCGCGAGTTCCACCGCGACGTGCTGGCGGCGCTGGCCGGGTTGCCGGCCGCCCGGGTCGACGGGCTGCTCGCGCAGGCCGTGGCCGCGCGGCTGGTCGTCCAGCTCACCGAGGGGCGGCTGGGGTTCGCCCACGACCTCGTCCGGGAGACGCTCTACGAATCCCTCGGCGAGCGTGCGGCCGGGCGGCACGCCCGGGTCATCACGGCCCTCGACGCCGACCCGGCGCTGAAGGCCCACCTCCTGCCCGCCGACCAGGCCCGCCACGCCTACCAGGCGGGCCGCGAGCTGCCGCCGTCGGTCGCGGTCGAGCGACTGCTGTCGGCGGCCGGCGAAGCGCAGCGGCGCATGGCCATCGACGAGTCGATCGGTCACCTGCGGCGGGCCGCCGACCGGGGCGAGGGCCTCGAACCGCGCCGCCGGGCGATGATCGCGATGGAACTCAGCTCCTGCCTGTTCCACCTCGACGACGCCGAGGAGGTCCGCGCCACCCTCGAATCGGCCTGGACCTTCGCCCAGCAGACGGGCGACGCCGACCTGCTGGCCCGGGTGGCGATCAGCTACTACCGGATCGAAGGGCCCGGCATGATCGGCGGTTTCTCCGGTGGCCGCAGCTCCGAGGTCGTGCGGATCGCCTACCAGGCGCTGATCGGGGGCGACCCGACCACGCCCGACGCGATGGCCGACGAACTCGCCGTCCACATCGCGGCGGTGGCCCGCGCGGACGACGACCACGAGGCGCTGACCTTCGGCCTGGCGGCCCGCCACGACGTGCTGTTCGGGCTGGGCACGGCGGCCGAGCGCATCGAGCTGACCAGCGAGATGGAGACGGTCGCCCGGCGCGCCTCCGACCCCGACACCGAACACTTCGCCGCGTCGCTGCGCTGGGTGGCGCTGCTGGAGGCGGGCGATCCCGCCTATCTCGACCAGTTCAGCGAGTCGACCGCCTTCGCATTGCGGATCGGCGGCGAACGCATGATCTTCGCCGCCCGCGTCGACCAGTCGATCATCATGACCCTGGCCGGCCGGTTCGCGGAGGCCGAGGAGTTCCTGCGCGGCGCGATGGAGGTCATCGCCGAAGACAGCCGCGACATGTTCGGCTTCATGAGCGACCACGTCCTGTGGTCGGTGCTGCTGCACCAGGGCCGGTTCGCCGAGATCCCGGCGGTGCTGGAGCGTCTCCGGTCGACGGCTCACAACCAGGTCGACCTGCTGGCGGGCATCACCGCCCTCCAGGCCGGCGATCTGGCCGGCGCGCTGAGCGTGCTGCCCGATAACGGCCTCGACGCCTATCCCCGCAGCTTCGCCCCGCTGGGGCTGCGGTTCATGGCCCACGCGGCGGCCGAGTCGGGCGACGCCCGGCTGACGGCGTGGGCGACCGAGACGCTGACCCCCCATTCGGGCGGCTGGCTGGTCAGCATCGGCGGCTGCGACATCGCCGGGCCGGTCGACCACTGGCTCGGCGTGCTGGCCGCCTCGCGTGGCCGGTGGGACGACGCGATCGCCCGCTTCACCGCCGCCCGCGCCTCCGCCGTGGCGTTCCAGGCCCGGCCGTGGGTCGTCGAGGCGGGGGTGGAGCTCGGCCGGGCGCTGCTGGCCGCCGGCGAGCCGCTGCGCGGCCGGGTGACGCTCGACGAGGCGGCGGCCGAAGCGGCCGAGCTGGGCATGCGTCACATCCGCCGGAAGGTCGAGGAGATCCGGCCCGCTCAGGCGGCCGGTCCGGCGCGGCCCGCCCGGGTCACCCCCACGTTCCGCCGCGACGGCGACGTCTGGGAACTGGCCTACGACGACCAGGTGGTCCGCATGCCCGACGCCAAGGGACTGCGCGACCTCCACCTTCTCCTGGGCGCGCCGGGCACCGACATCCCGGCGGTCCGGCTGCTCAACCCCGAAGGGGGGCACGAGGTGGTCGCGGCCCGCGGTTTCGGGGGCGACGCCGTGCTCGACGGCGAGGCCAAGGCCCGCTACCGCCGCCACCTGGCCCGGCTCGACGACGAGATCGACCGGGCGGCCGGGCTCGGCGACGACGATCGGGCCGCCGCCCTCGACCGGGAGCGGCAGGCCCTGCTCGACGAACTGCGCGCCGCCGCCGGGCTGGCCGGGCGCGACCGGCGGCTGGGCGACGAGGCCGAGCGGGCCCGCAAGACGGTGACCGCCCGCATCCGCGACACCCTGCGCAAGCTCGGCGAACGCCATCCGTCTCTCGCCTCCCATCTGCGTGAGTCGATCAGCACCGGTTCCTCCTGCGGCTACCGGCCGGGGTCGCCGGTCCGCTGGCGGCTCTGAGCGGGCTACTTGCGGTTGTAGGCCCGCATCGTCAGCGGCCCGAAGACGGCCAGCAGCGCCGCCGTGGCGATGAACACCCAGGTCAGCTCACCCATGTCGGGGTTGCCCGACATCAGCGACCGGACCGCCGCCACCAGCCGGGTGATCGGGTTGACCTCGACGAACGCCTGCAGCCACCCCGGCATGGTGGACGGGTCGACGAAGATGTTGCTCAGGAAGGTCAGCGGGAACAGCACGAGCATGCTGACCCCCATGACCGACTTCTCGCTGCGCAGGTAGAGCCCGCACATCGTCCAGATCCACGAGAACGCGAACGAGAAGACGACCAGCAGCCCGATGCCCGCCGCCACGCCCACCACGCCGCCGCCGGGCCGGAACCCCAGGATCAGCCCGACCACGGTGATCACCAGCGAGGCCAGCACGTAGCGCAGCACGTCGCCCAGCAGGTTGCCCACCAGGGCCGCGGGCCGCCAGATCGGCAGCGACTTGAACCGGTCGAACACGCCCTTGGCGATGTCGATGTTCACCGCCAGCCCGCTGTACATGGTGGTCATCACGACGCTCTGCACCATGATCCCGGGCAGCAGGAACTGCAGGTACTCCCCGGTCGACCCGGCCAGCGCGCCGCCGAACAGGTAGGTGAACATCAGGGTCATCATGATCGGGAAGGCCGTCACGTCGAACAGCTGCTCGGGCACGTGCTTGATCTTGAGCACGGCCCGCCACCCGAACGTCAGCGACGCCGACAACGCGCTCGGCCGGGCCGGGCGCTCGCGGGGGTCGAGGACCGCGCCGATGGTCTCGGCGGCGGGGACGTAGACCGGCTCGGCCGTCTCGGTCGCGGTGGTGGTGGTCATGCCGCGGTCTCCTTAGAGGTGGCGGGGTGGTCGGTGAGGGCGAGGAAGACCTCGTCGAGGGAGGGCTGGCCGAGGGAGAAGTCGTCGACGACGATCCCGGCGGCGGCCAGTTCGGAGAGCGCGCGGGCGGCGTCCTCGGCCGCGCCGCGTTCGCTGCCGTGGCCGGGCACCCGGACCACCACCCGGCGGGGGTCGGGGTCGGGTGTGGCGGGGGCGCCCAGGGCGGCCGAGAGCAGCTTCTCGGCGTCGGCCCGCCGGCCGGGGTCGCGCAGCCGCACGTGGACGGTGCCCGCGCCGACCGACGACTTCAGTTCGCCGGGGGTGCCCTCGGCGATCAGCCTCCCGTGGTCGATCACGGCGATCCGGGAGGCGAGCTGGTCGGCCTCGTCGAGGTACTGCGTGGTCAGCAGGACCGTCGTGCCGTAGGAGACGACGGCCCTGACGATGTCCCACACCTGGTTGCGGCTGCGCGGGTCGAGGCCCGTCGTGGGTTCGTCGAGGAACAGCAGCCGGGGCGTGTTCAGCAGCGTCGCCGAGATGTCGAGGCGCCGCCGCATGCCGCCGGAGTAGTTCTTGACCTGCCGCTCCGCCGCCGCCGTGAGGCCGAAGGCCTCCAGCAGCTCGTCGGCGCGGGCGCGGGCGGCCGGTTTGCGGAAGCCGAGCAGGCGGCCGATGAGGACGAGGTTCTCGCGGCCGGTCATGTCCTCGTCGAGCGAGGCGTACTGACCCGTGAGCCCCACCAGGGAGCGCACGGCGTCGGCCTCGGCGACCACGTCGTGGCCGAAGACGCGGGCGGCGCCGCCGTCGGGACGCAGCAGCGTGGCCAGCATCCGGACGGCCGTGGTCTTGCCGGCGCCGTTGGGGCCGAGCACGCCGAACACGGCGCCGGCCGGGACCGTGAGGTCGAGCCCGTCGACGGCGCGGTTGTCGCCGAAGACCTTGACGAGACCGTTCGTCTCGATCGCGGTGTCTGTCATGCCCTTTGGGCGCGAGGCGGCGTGCTAGATCGGATCTAGCGGCCCGCGAGATACGGTCGGATCGGAGATCAACGGGAGGAAGAGATGGCTGACGTCTTCGACGTGATCGTTATGGGCGCGGGGCCGGTCGGGGAGAACGTGGTCGACCGGGCCGTGCGCGGCGGCCTGTCGGTGGCCGTGATCGAGGCCGAACTCGCCGGAGGCGAGTGTTCGTACTGGGCCTGTGTGCCGAGCAAGGCCCTGCTGCGCCCCGTCGACCTGGCCGGAGAGGTCGAGCGGGCGCCGGGCCTGACGGTGGGGCCGATCGACGTGCCGGCGGTGCTGGCGCGGCGTGACTGGGCGGTGAACGACTACAGCGACAACGGCCAGGCGCGCTGGCTGGAGTCGCTGCCCTCCACGTACATCAGGGGCCGGGCGCGGCTCGCCGGGGAGCGCAAGGTCGACGTCGGCGGCCGGGTGCTGACCGCGCGGCACGCGGTCGTGGTGGCGACGGGCAGCCTGGCGGCCATCCCGCCGATCCCGGGGCTGGCCGAGTCGAAGCCGTGGACCAACCGCGAGGCCACCGGAGTGAAGAAGGTGCCGGGCCGGCTGATCGTGCTGGGCGGCGGCGTGGTGGCGTGCGAGATGTCCCAGGCGCTGCACGCCCTGGGCGCGACCGAGACCACCATGGTCGTGCGCGGCCACCGCGTGCTCGAGAGGTGTGACGGCTTCGCCGCCACGATGGTCGCCGACGCGCTGGTGGCCCGGGGCATCGACATCCGCTTCGGCACCCAGATCGAGCGGGTCGAGCGGACCGGCGGCGAGGTCGTGGCCCAGCTCTCCGACGGCACGACGCTGACCGCCGACGAGATCCTGGTCGCCGCCGGGCGCACCATCGGCGCCGACATCGGCCTGGAGACAGTCGGCCTGCCCGACGCCCGCCCGATCGAGGTCGACGACAGCATGCGTTCGGTCGCCCACGACTGGCTCTACGCGGTCGGCGACGCCAACGGCCGCGCGCTCCTCACCCACATGGGCAAGTACCAGGCCCGGTTGTGCGGCGACGTGATCGCCGCCCGCGCCAACCGCCGCCCCGACGACCTGCCGTCGATGCGCGACCAGGGCGACCACCACGGCCCGCCCCAGGTCATCTTCACCGACCCGCAGGTGGCCACGGTCGGTCTGACCGAGCAGATGGCGCGGGAGCGGGGGCTCAACGTCCGTTCCGTCGAGTACGACATGAGTGGCATCACCGGCGCCTACCTGGCGGCCGAGAACTACATCGGGCGCGCGAAGGCCGTGGTCGACGAAGACCGCAAGGTGCTCGTCGGGATGACGTTCGTGGGCCCTGCGGTGGCCGACATGCTCCACTCCGCCACCATCGCGATCACCGCCGAGGTGCCGCTCGACAAGCTCTGGCACGCCGTGCCGTCGTTCCCGACGGTGAGCGAGGTGTGGTTGCGCCTGCTGGAGGCCTACGGCCTCTGATCACATCTGGTAGGCCGAGTCCCGGACGTCGGTGATCGCCATGTGCCCCGGCGCGTGGCCGATCGCGAACGGGACCCCGGCCGCCATCACCGCGGCCTGCGGGGTCACCCCGCAGGCCCAGAACACCGGCACCTCCCCCGGCCGGACCTCGACCGGATCGCCGAAGTCGGGCGCGTCGAGGTCGTCGATCCCCAGGCCCGCCGGGTCGCCGATGTGGACGGGCCCTCCGTGGACCGCCGGGTAGCGCGCGGAGACGCGGACCGCGTCGGCGACCCGCCCGGCCGGGACGGGCCGCATCGACACCACCAGCGGCCCCGACAACCGCCCGGCCGGGCGGCACGGCACCGAGGTGCGATACATGGGCACGTTGCCGCCCGTCTCCAGATGCCTGACCGGAATGTCCTCCCTGACCAGGGCGTCTTCGAACGTGAAACTGCACCCGATCAGGAACGGCACCAGATCGTCCCGCCAGAACCGGGTCACGTCGGTCACCTCGGCGACGGGGGCGCCGTTCTCGTACACGACATAACCCGGCAGATCGGTGCGCAGGTCCCCCGCGAAGATCGGCAGACTGGTGGCCCCGGGATCTCCGACGTCGAGGACCGGACAGGGCTTGGGATTGCGCTGCGCGAAGAGCAGCATGTCGTAGGCGAGGTCGGCGGGCACGGCGAGCAGGTTGGCCTGGGCGTACCCGGGACACCACCCTGCGGTGGGCGTCTTCAGCCCGGCCCGGAACCTGCTCCGTGCCTCGTGAGGGGTCATACGGGAACGTCCTCCGGAATAGTTGAATCCTCAACCAAGTTGTGGCTGCATAGTCGACAGAGCGAGACGCGGACGGCCGGAGGCCGGTTGTGGCTCGCGCCGGCGAACCTGCCTCGAAAACAGGAAGGAGCCCCAGATGCCCGCCGTAACCGTGGACAACCCGCTCACCCTCCCCCGGCTGCCCGAGCCCGTGGCGGCCGTGCACGAGCGCAAGGTCCTGACCGTCACCACCGCGCCTTCGGGCTTCGAGGGTGAGGGATTCCCGGTCAGGAGAGCACTGGCCACGATCAAGCCAAAGTATCTCGATCCGTTCATCATGATGGACCAGATGGGCGAGGTGGACTACGCGCCGGGCGAGCCGAAGGGCACCCCGTGGCATCCGCACCGGGGCTTCGAGACGGTGACGTACATCATCGACGGCGTCTTCGACCACACCGACTCCCACGGCGGCGGCGGCACGATCACCAACGGCGACACGCAGTGGATGACGGCCGGTTCGGGCCTGCTCCACAAGGAGGCGCCGCCGGAGTGGCTGGTCCAGAAGGGCGGCCTGTTCCACGGCATCCAGCTCTGGGTGAACCTGCCCTCCAAGTCGAAGATGCTCGCACCGAAATATCAGGACATCGGGCGATCCAATGTGGTCCTGCTGAGCAGCCACGACGGCGGCGCCCTCGTGCGCGTGATCGCCGGCGACGTGGCCGGGCACCTCGGCCCCGGAGCCACCCACACACCCATCACGCTCATCCACGCGAGCATCACCCCCGGGGCGCGGTTGTCCATCCCGTGGCGGTCCGACTTCAACGCGCTCGCGTACGTGCTGTCCGGCCGGGGCACCGCGGGAAGCGACGGTCAGCCCATCGAGATGGGACAACTGGCCGTGTACGAGGGCTTCGGCGCGACCCAGGCCGAGACGATCACCCTGGCGGCGGCGAAGACGCAGGACACGCGGTCGCCGAACCTGGAAGTGATCATCCTGGGCGGCAAGCCGATCGGCGAGCCGGTGGCACACTACGGACCGTTCGTGATGAACACGCAGGCGGAGCTCAAGCAGGCGTTCGAGGACTTCCAGGCGGGACGGCTGGGCACGATCCCGGCGGGACACCACTGATGTGCGGCCTGAGAGGACGGCCGGGTCACCGACCCGGCCGTCCTTCGGCGTTCTGAAGACGGACGTGGCGGCTTTCCCGGACGCGGTATTCGCCAAAGAAGATGGCGCTCCGCCGGCATCAGAGGAGCCAGGCCATCGACGCCCTGCGCCTCTCGGCACTGAGGCCTTCAGACATCGAGCCGACTGTGCCGTCGTCTGCCTGACATGGCCATCGCGCGCTGAAGCGCCTGACAACGGACCTGCTTCGGAGTGGAGGCGCATTCCGGAGAGCCGGCCCTTGGATCATTCGTCCACGAACGGCCTGGAAACGGGTGGATCTCGGCGAGCTGTGCGCCAAACTCGCCGAGATCCGCGACGATCCCGTCCACCCGCCGGGTGGCGGGACGGTATACCTGTACCCGTTTGGTTCTCGTGCCGTCGGCACGGGAACTGACCGTGGGACCGACCAGTTCCCGAGCCGTCGACGATCAATCGCGAACGCGCCGACTTCCCTGCGGCCGCAGGCCGGTCATGGGGAGGCGGAACTCGCCGGTCCGGTCGAACTCCTCGTCGCGGCGCGGGCCGTCGAGGTGGTCGGTCGGCCGCCGGGTGAGCCGGGTAGTACGCATGCCAATATCCCCCGATAAAGCGTTGTTTGGCGTGAGTTAGTTGTATTCGGCATCGCTTGCAGAGCGCTTGCCGCCCGACTGATCAGCAGGTCGAAGCCCCATATTTCATCTCCTGTCTATTGAAAGCCGACAAACAGTTCGCTTCGGTGGTGTCCCATGAGTGAAATGGTGGGCGCGGGCGTCAGCCGGCCGGTCGTCGTCGACGCGACCGTGGTGCGTGACGCGGCGGGGGAACTGGCCCGCGAGGGCAACAGGGTGCCGGACATCGTCGCCCTCGACGCGCGCCGATGGATCGTGTGCTGGCGTTCCGGCGTACCCGACCCCCATGACCGCACCCCCACCGACCAGGGCGCCATCAAGTTCGCCGTGACCGGCGACGGCGGCGCCACCTGGAAGAAGGGCACCCTCGCGGCGGCGACCGCCACCCACCGCTACCACTACGCGATGCTCTTCACCGAGGATTCCTTCGTGTACGCCCTTCTCGGCCGCATCACCGTCGCCGAGGACCGCGAGGAATCCGACGTCGATGGATTCCCCGTCCACCTGACCATGAAGCGCTCCCCCGACGGCGGCACGACCTGGGTCGACCAGCCGATCACAGTCGACGTCCCGCCCAACACCCGGGGTGTCGTGGTGGCCGGCAAACCGGTCAAGGTCGGCGACGTGTGGACGGTCCCGTTCTGGCGTCAGGGCGCCGGGGCGTCCCAGGCGGCGGTGTTGCGCTCGACCGACCTGAAGACGTGGCAGGCCGGCGCACTGGCCGCCAACCCGCCCGGCATCGGCGTCGAGGAACCTCAGATCGGCCTGCGCCCGGACGGCACGCTGGTGATGGTGACCCGGGCGCTCGTCCGCCGCGCCCGCCCGGAGGACCGCGACCCGTACTACCGCGTCTCGGCCGCCCACTGCGCGACCACCACGAGCACCGACGGCGGCCTGACCTGGGCGCCGATGCGGCTCCACCCCGACCTGCCGAACTACTACGTGAAGACCTTCTACATGATCGACTCAGCCGGACGGGAGATCGCCCTCTACAACACCTTTGCCGGCCCGATCAGGGAACCCCGCCCCGACCGCTTCCGCGAGGTCCTCCACTACAAGGTCGCCGGCCCGGGCCGACCCTGGCAGCCCGGCCGCCTGTTCGCCGACGGCCCCCGCCTGACGAAGACGACCGCCCGCGGCTGGGACGTCTATCCGAGCGCCGCCGAGATCTCCCCCGGCGTCCTGGCCGTGGTCTGGGAGCACAACCAGATCGAGATCAAGGTCGCCCGCCTGACCCTGAACACCCCCTTGCCCAAGGACCTGGCCCCCGGCCGCTGGACCCTGGACCCGGGCGCGACCGTCGGCCCCGACGGCGCCCTGCGGTTGCGCTCCACGACCGCGAAACCGGTCACGGCGCGGAAGACGATCGCCGAGATGTGCGACTTCACGGTGGAGTTCCAGGGCCAGGTCGTGGACGACAGCGCACTCGACCCCACGACCGGCCAAGGCGTCTGCCTGGGGACGAAGGTGTGCAACGGGGCACGGCGGCTCATGCTGACGGTGCAGAAGGGAGGCGTCTGGACCATGCGGAAGGGCTCGACCACCTGGGAACGCGTCTTCGCCGCACCGTCGGCGCCGGCGGTGTGGAAGGTGGTGACCGACAGCACGGGCGTGGCCCGCCTGTTCCGCGACGGCGCCGACACCGGGGTGACGTGGGTGATCCAGGACAGCGGCGAGACGCCCCAACTGAGCCACTGGGTGATGGGAACACGCGGGGGGAACACGGCGGAGGCCCGGATCGCGTGGACCCGCCTGACCCCGACTCTCGCAGAGAGCCCGGCCTGACGACTACCCCGCCCACGCGATCAGCGACAGGGATATCCGTAGCCGATCGAGGTCGACGTCCAGGACGGTCACCGTGACCTCCTGCCCGACCTGGACGAGATCCTCGAACCGCTCGAACCGTCGCGACGACGCGTTCGCCGCCGACACCATCCCGTCGACCCCGCCGATGTCCACGAAGATGCCGAAGCGCATGATCGCCATGACCACTCCACGGCAGACCTGCCCGTGCTCGAATTTCTCAACAATGGCACGCAGATCCGGGACGGACCCGTCCCACCGATTGACTTGTGCAAATTCCGAGCCAGGCTCTGGTTCGCCGATATGCGCACCACTCGTATTCGTCATACTCCGCCGAATCATCCCACGCGGGCTTTAGGCGAATTCGGCGGCTCAGGCACATCTTCCGGTGAGTGTGAGGCCACGCGGCGGCAGACCGTGAGATGACCGGCGGCCGGGGCAGCGCTGCCGAGCCCGCCGCGAAAGGCTCAGCGCGGCACCACTGAACAAGAGGCCTGGTAGGCCACACACGGCGGCCGAGGCAGCGTTGCCAAGCCTGCCCCGAAAGGCTCAGCGCGGTACCACTGAACAAGAGGTCATGTGGGCCACGCGGCGGCCGGCCACGGATACCGGCGGCCGCGTTGAGGAGCCCGCGGTTGAAGGGTCAGCGCGGTACCGCGCGTGACAGCACCAGCGCGAAGTCGCCGTCGGGGTCGGTGTACCACCGTTCCACCTCGAAGCCCGCCATCGCCAGTTCGCGGGTCAGCCCCGCGCGGCGGAACTTGGCGCTGATCTCGGTGCGCATCTCCTCGCCCTCGGCGAACATCACCGTCAGGTCGAGGGCCCTGATGTGGACGACCATGTCCTTGGTGGCGCGCAGGCGCATCTCGATCCAGTCGTGGTCGGTGTCGTAGATCGCCACGTGGGCGAAGTCGGCCGGCACGAAGTCGGCGTCGAGGCGGCGGTTGATCACGCGCAGGACGTTGCGGTTGAAGGCCGCCGTCACCCCGGCCGAGTCGTCGTAGGCGGCGATCAGCCGGGAGGTGTCTTTCACCAGGTCGGCGCCGAGGAGGAAGGTCTCCCCGTCGGTCAGGGTCGAGCGCAGTTCCTTGAAGAAGACCTCGCGGGCCGGTGGCTCCAGGTTGCCGATCGTGCCGCCGAGGAAGGCGACCATGCGGTCGGGGCGTTGCGGGAGCTGGGACAGGTGGTTCTCGAAGTCGGCGCAGACGCCGACCACCTCGAAGCGCTCCGACAGGCGGTCGGCCGCGGCCTTCAGGGTCACCGAGTCGACGTCGACCGGCATGTAGGTGCGCAGCGTCCCGGCCGAGGCCAGGGCGTCGAGGAGCAGTTCGGTCTTCTCCGAGGTGCCGGAGCCCAGTTCGACCAGGGTGGCGGCGCCGCTGACCGTGGCGATCTCGCGGGCGTGGGCCTTGAGGATGGCCAGCTCGCGCCGGGTCGGGTAGTACTCGGGCAGGCGTGTGATCTTGGTGAAGAGCTCGCTCCCGCAGGCGTCGTAGAACCACTTGGGCGGCAGCCACTTCGGCGCCGCCGTGAGGCCCGCGCGGACGTCGTTCTCCAGCGCCTGCCGCAGGTAGTCAGCGTCGATCAGGTTCACAGGTCCCTCCAGTCGATTCCGTCGGGCGTGACGAGCACGAGAGTCCGGTCGGGCACGCTGACCCATCCGTCGTCGCGGTCGTCGAGCGGCTCGCTGGCCACCAGCACCCCCTCGGGGAGTGAGCGCACGAAGAGCGTGTCGCCCCAGGTGGTGGCCGCGATCGTCTGGCCGTCGGTGGCGAGGAGATTGACCCTCGCCTCGGCGTCGGCGCCTCCGGCGGTCGTGGTGACCTCGGCGATGGCGTCGCCGAGGCTCCAGCCCAGCCGCCCGAGGGCGAACACCCCGGCGGCGAGCTTGGCCGAGTCGCAGGTGCTCTCGGCCTCGTGGGCCTTCAGGCCGGTCAGCGCCTCGCCGGGGACGCGGCCGTTGTGGCTGAACAGCCACTTCCCCTCCATGAAGGGGGCGGTGGCGGTCTCTTCTATCGGCATGCCGACGGTGGCGGAGCGGACCGCCGCGATCAGGCAGCCGGAGATCGCCGAGGCGGCCAGGCCTTCGAGGTTGGCGTCTGCCCACATCGGGATGGATCGTCGATATCGGATGACGCGGTCGTGGGCGTACCAGCCCATGCCGAAACCATCGGCGTTGACGGTGCCCCAGCGTTGCCGTCTCGGTACGTAGGACTGTTTCAGCAGGCCGTGGTCGGGCTGCTGGATCAGTGACGACAGTGGGCGCGGTTCGCCGAGCCAGGCGGCGTGGCGGCACATCAGCGGGCCTCCCCCGGCGAAGCGTCGCGGGCGCAGCGGAAACCGGAGAAGATCTGGCGGCGCTGCGGATAGTCCCAGTTGCGGAAGGTGGCGCGGACGGCCGCCGGGTCGGCGGCCCATGAACCGCCGCGCAGCACGCGGTAGTCGGGGCCGAAGAAGACCTCGCTGTATTCGCGGTAGGGGAAGGCGCGGAAGCCCGGATAGGGCTGGAACGTCGACGACGTCCACTCCCAGACGTCGCCGATCATCTGCTCGACGCCGTAGGCGCTCGCCCCCGCCGGGTAGGCGCCCACGGGCGCCGGGCGGGCGGCGCGGTGGCCGAGGTTGGTCAGGCCCGGTGCCGGCGGTTCCTCGCCCCATGGGTAGCGGCGGGACCGGCCCTCTTCGGGATCCCAGGCGCAGGCCTTCTCCCATTCGGCCTCGGTCGGCAGCCGCTTGCCCGCCCAGCGGGCGTAGGCGTCGGCTTCGTACCAGCTCACATGCTGGACCGGCTCGTTCGGCGGGATCAGCTCGGCCCGGCCGAAGCGGGTGCGCCACCAGCTGCCGCCGTCGTCGCGGGTCCAGAACAGCGGCGCCTGGAGGCCCAGCCGGAAACCCTCGGGGTGCCACCAGCGCGGATCGCGGTAGCCGCCGTCTTCGACGAAGGCCAGATAGTCGCCGTTGCTGACGGGCACGCGGTCGATCCAGAAGGCTGGCACGTCGACCGTGTGGGCGGGGCGTTCGTTGTCGTAGGCCCATGGGTTGACGTCGGTGCCCATGGTGAACGGGCCGCCCGGGACGAACACCTCACCCGACACCGGCCGCCCGGCGGGCAGGTCGCCGTCGCTGACGAGGCCGGGCTCGCGGGACAACTGGAGCGTGGCCAGCATGGTCTCGTCGTGTTGGTGTTCGTGCTGGATGACGAGCCCGAACACGAAGCCGCCCGACTTGAGCGGGTTGGGGTCGTCGAAGTCGACCTTGTCGAGGACGTCGAGCACGCGGCCGCGTACACCCTCGATGTATTTGCGGGCCTCGGCCGGGCCCAGCATCGGCAGCGACGGACGGTCGCGGCGGGGCGTCTTGAACGCGTCGTAGATGTCGTCGATCTCGGGCCGCAGCGGCGTGATGCCGCCGACCTCGCGCAGCACCCACAGTTCCTCGTAGTTGCCGACGTGGGCGAGGTCCCAGACCAGCGGTGACATCAGTGGGGAGTGCTGTCGGACGAGGAGGTGGTCGTCGGCGTCGGTGTAGCTGAGCGATCGGTCGCGCACGGCGAGAAGCTGGGCGGCGATCTGTTCCTTCATCGCGTCTCCAAGAGGAGGTCGGCGGCCGGGGACCGGCCGGGTTCGACGAACCGCACGGCGTAGTCGGTGACCTGGTCGATCAAGCTCGGTGGTGCGCCCCATCGGGGCAGCGCGTCGGCGGCGGCCCGGAAGGCCGCGACGGCGGCCTGGCGGAAGGCCGGGGCGGCGAGCCCGCACCGGGCGGCCTCGGCCCACTGCCCGGCCACGGCCGACGCGTCTGCGGCCGCCGCGGCGGCCGCGTCGTCGTCGACGATCAGGGCGTAGGAGACGGCGACCGCGACCGGCCATTCGACCGGCCCGAGGGCGTCGAGGTAGCGGATCTCCATGAACCCGCGCGGCCGGACGGGCGGGAAGAGCGTGGTGGCGTGGTAGGCGAGGTCGTCGAGCGTCGGCGGCCGCCCCGCTGCCTGCCGGAAGTCGCGAAACCGATGTCTTTCCGCCGTCTGCCGGCAGGACCCGTCGGTCTCCCTGACGAGCATGAGCTTCGCGGTCTGCAGGTAGTCGGCCCAGGCGGCGGCCGGATGCCCCTGGCCGCCCGATTCGCCGGCGGCCCGGTGTGCCGCCCCGACGGGTGCCGTGCGCGACGGGTCGAGGGCCAGCCAGACGGCCTGCCGCCCCGACAACCACGACCCGAACCACGGCACCGGCCCCGGCGAGTTGGCGAACGCCGCCACCAGCGCGGGGCCGAACAGATGGGCGCGGCGCCAGCGGGTGAACGGGTCGGCGCCGAAGTCGAGGTTGACCTGGATCGACGCGGTCGAGCACATCATCAGCGCCCCGTAGGGCTCCCCCAGGCAGGCCGCCATGGCGTCGTAGCGCGGGGTGTGGAGCTGGCGCAGCGGGCGGCGATGGCCGTCGAGCCCCGACCGGCCGAGGGTTAGGCCTGCGGCGGCGAGCGCGGAACGTACCCGATCGACGTCTTCCTGGAGCGCGGCCACGGCCGCCGGGAGGGGGCCCGGTGGGGCGGACAGTTCGACCTGCCCCCCGGGTTCATAGGTGATCACGCTCTTGCCGGGGAGGGTCAGCCCGCCGAGGGCGCCGGTGGTCCGCGCGATGGGGACGGTCAGCGCCGGGTCGGACACATCGTGGACGAGGAACTCCAGCTCGACACCGACCTGATCGCCGGGGCTCCCCGTGAAACAGCCTTCCGCGTATGCCAGCACATCGGCCATGAACACTCAGATCCGCGACCGGCCCCGGCGTTACACCTCACTCCGGCTTTTCTGAACTCGCTTCCCGGAAGGCCGTCAGCAGGTGGGATCGCGTCTTCGGCGACAGGCCGGGGGCGGGGAGCTCACCGAGGACGGTGATCGTGGTGGTGAACTGGCCGTAGTAGCCGGTGCAGCCGGAGCACCGCGCCATGTGGTCGAGGAAGAGGGGACGGGAGGAGTCGTCGAGCGCGTCGTCGAGATAGGCGGTCACGAGTTCGGCGAACTCGTCGCAGTTCATGGCCCTCCTTTCCCGTCGTAATAGGCGGCCAGGTGGTCGCGGACGGCCGCCCTGGCCCGGTGGAGCAGCACCCGCTGGTTGGCCGGGGAGATCGACAGGATCTCGCAGACCTCGTCGGAGCCGTAGCCCTCCATGTCGCGCAGCGTGATCACGGCGCGCTGCCGGGACGGGAGGGTTCCCACCGCCTTGTCGATCAGCTCCCTGACCTCGCCGGCCAGCGCCGCCCCCTCGGGACCGCCCTCGGCCCTCTCGGGCGGGACGCCGTCGGGACGCTCGCCGTCGACGCTGCTCACAGGGATGGTACGGCTCTCCCGCTCTCCCCGTCTCCGCGCGGTGTTGACCAGGATGCGGTAGACCCACGTGCGCAGCGACGACCGGCCCTCGAAGGTGCCGACGGCCCGGATCACGGCGAGCCAGGTGTCCTGGACGACCTCCTCAGCCGACGCCGCCGTCGACACGTATGACCTGGCGAGGCGGAGCATTCCCCGTGACCACTCGTCGAGGAGCAGCGCGAAGACCTCTTCGTCGCCGTTTCGCAGCCCGGCCACGATCACCGGATCGGGCGGAAAATCGGTCACCCCACCGAGCCTAACGACGCCCTCCGACATTCCCGCGACCCTCCAGTGAACGCCCGATGCCCGAGATGTCCCCTCTGCCCGGCATCTCCCCCTGTCCACCTAATCACCCTCTGTGAGCGATCTTTTCGGCAGGGTGTCGAAGTAACGTAACCGACGCATGCGAACTCCCGTTGACGCCGTGTGAATTCCGATGGCGGCCCGCGCCCGGACCCCGTCACCCAACGTGACCACACGGGTGAACGGAGGGCGAACACGACGTGGCCACCTGTGGATATCCGTTCGCGGGACGGGGTTGTCCACAGGCCGGTTCCCGCGTCGTTTGGGCCGGGGCGGGGGCGGTAGGTTCTTGAACCGTGACTTTCATCGAATCCGGTGCTCACGGAGTGGGGCTCGCGACCGTCACCCCCGACGGCACGGTCCTCGACGTCTGGTTCCCCAACCCCGCCCTCGGCGACCCCGGCGAGCCGGGCGTCCGGCGCCTGGCCGCGGTCGAGGTGGGCGACCTGGCGAGCCTGGTCAGGGAAGACCCCGAGCGGGGTGTCGAGGTCGTGGCCGTCGCGGTCGGGATCGGCAAGCTGTCCGACCCGCCGGCCGACACCTATGACGTCTACCTGCGCCTCCACCTGCTGTCCCACCGTCTGGTCCAGCCCCACCAGGCCAACCTCGACGGCATCTTCGGCCTGCTGGCCAACGTCGTGTGGACCAACCACGGCCCCTGCCAGGTCGAGGGCTTCGAGAACGTCCGCGCCCGGCTGCGGACCCGCGGCCCGGTGACCGTCTACTCGGTCGACAAGTTCCCCCGCATGGTCGACTACGTGCTCCCCACCGGGGTGCGCGTCGGCGACGCCGACCGGGTCCGGCTCGGCGCCCACCTGGCGTCCGGCACGACCGTCATGCACGAGGGCTTCGTCAACTTCAACGCCGGCACGCTGGGCACCTCGATGGTCGAAGGCCGCATCTCGGCCGGCGTCGTCGTGGGCGACGGCTCCGACGTCGGCGGCGGCGCGTCGATCATGGGCACCCTGTCGGGCGGCGGCAAGGAGATCATCCAGGTCGGGCAGCGCTGCCTCATCGGCGCCCAGGCCGGCATCGGCATCTCCCTGGGCGACGACTGCGTCGTGGAGGCGGGCCTCTACGTGACCGCGGGCACCAAGGTGACCCTGCCCGACGGCACCGTCGTCAAGGCCAAAGACCTGTCAGGCCAGAACGGCCTGCTCTTCCTCCGCGACTCGGTGACCGGCGCGGTCGTCGCCAAGGCCCGCACGGGCGGCAAGGTCGAACTCAACGCGGCCCTCCACGCCAACGACTAACGCAAAGGGCGGCGCCACTCCGGCGCCGCCCTTCGGCTCGTCCGCTCCGAGCCGTCATTCGCGGCCGTCGTTTTCCGGCCCGTGGCGCCCGGCCAGTCGTTCGCGGCGCGTAGTTCGGACTCCGTCGGCTCCCGGCTCATGGTTCCGGCTCATGGTGCCCGGCCGGTGTTCCTGGCCCATGGTTTCGAGTCTGTCGGCTCCCGGTACGTCGGCTCCCAGCTCATGCTTCCGGCCCGTGGTGCCCGATCCGTCGATGCCCCACCCGTCGGTTCCTGGCTCGTAGTTCCCAGCTCATCAATTCCCCGGCCCGGCTTAACCGCTGTTGCGCCGCCGCCCGCTGCCCCGTTGCAATCCGCGGGCCGTCGCTCCAAGATCGCCTCATGCTATGGATCGGTCGGCTCGCGGCCGCGGTGTTGCTTCTCGGTGGGTTGGCCGCGGCGTTCTACGACAACCCCTACGGCTGGGACGGCCACAGCACGCTGACCTGCGGTGGGGCCTTCTTCTTCCCCCCGGCCTACAGCGGCGAGCTCAACCCCGACTGCCCCGCCCGCCTGTGGGAGATGCGGTTCGGCTCCGTCGCCCTGCTCGTGGCCGGGGCCTCGATCGCGTGGGTGACCCGCACTCTCAGCAGACGAGGAGAAGCTGCCTCCTGACGATCGTTCTCAGGCCAGCGGTTCCTGGATCTCCGTCACCCAGTTCTCCGGGTCGCCCATCCCGTACTCCAGGTAGACCTCCCGGCTGTACCCCACCCCCCGCTCCCCGTGGTCCTCGATCCAGCGGTGGAGGTCCTGGATGGTCGCGTCCACGCCGTCCATCAGCCCGTGGTGGATGATCGTCGCCGCCCGCTCGATGGCCGGCAGGTCCACGATGTCGAAGTCGTACGCCGGGTCCGGCGCGACGTTGACCGGAAAGGCGGCGTGGATCCGCACTCCGCCGGACGGCTCCTCCTCGTAGTAGGCGATCCCGGGCCCGGCCAGATCCACCCCCGCCCTGGTCAGCCGGGCGTGCAGCTCGGGGTAGAGCGGCTGGATGACGGGCCCGATGTGCTCGCTCTCGTAGCTCTCGGCCACGGCCGACAACTCGGCCACCCGGACGGCGGGGACGGACTTCACGACGACGTCGGCAGGCAAGACGCCCTCCTTCTCGATGATCTGGATTCTCGCCTCGACCCCCCGCAGCCGGGCCCGGTCGGCCTCGACCCGGGCTTCCAGGTCGGCGCGGCGGAGCCGGAGCATCCCGTGCAGTTCGGCCACGCCGACCTTCTCGTCGAGGATCTGGCGGACCTGCTGGAGGCTGAACCCGAGGTCCTTCAGGGCCACGACCCGGTTGAGGCGGCTGAGCTGGGCGGCCTCGTAGGAGCGGTAGCCCGTCAGGGGGTCGACCCGGGCGGGGGTGAGCAGGCCGAGCGCGTCGTAGTGGCGCAACATGCGCACCGACACGCGGCCGATTCTGGCGAAGTCTCCGATGTTGTACATGACGCCTCCGGGTCTATCGGCTGACACCGTGTGAGGGTCAACGACCGCCCCTGAGACGCCCCTGAGTTGTCCCTGATGTTGCCGCCTGACCCGCGATTTCTCGGCAAATGAGACTTACCGTGAAGCCTATGGGACGCATTCTTCTGTACGCCGTCATCGCGGTCGCCGCCTTCTTCGTCATCGGCTGGCTCATCGGGCTGGTCTTCGGACTCCTCAAGTGGGTTCTGATCCTCGGCCTCATCGGCCTGGCCGTCATGGGGGTCATGAAGCTGACCAGCGGCAAGGGCAAGTCGCCCGACTGGTCGTGAACCGGGGCCGAGAGCCCATCCCCCACCGCAACGCGAGAGCCCCGGCGCCGTCGGCACCGGGGCTCGCGTACTTCATCTAGGTGTTAGCTGATGGGCGGGTAGGCGTTGGCCAGCAGCTGACGGAACTGGGCCGAGAACCAGTGACCCGATAGCGGAGCGTTGGCCAGAGCCCCCGAGGGGTTGTTCCCGTTACGGTCGTTGCCGCCGTAGGTCGGGTCACACATCCGGTCGAAGCCCTTGCCCTCGTTGTTCGGGATCTCGGTCGAGGAACCGTCGGACTCACCCGGAGGCTTGACCCACACGTAGGCGTCGATACCGGTGGCCGGGTTGGCCCGCGGACGCTCACCCAGACCCGCGCCGCTCTGGTTGCACCAGTTGCCGGCGTGGATACGACGGTCGACCTTGGAGTTGTTCACGAAGGTGTTCAGGTCGGTCGAGGTGCTCGGACCGGCCGGCCGGTTCGGGCCGCCCCACCCGTTACGCGAGGTGTCGATCAGCATGCCGATGTTGGAGGAGAAGCCCTCCTGGATCAGCCGCTGACGGAAGGCCTGGGCGAAGGACAACTCGTCGATGTAGAAGTTCCAGTCCACCCACCGCGACGAGCGGATCATCTGGCCGTTGACGGTGCCGTTCACGGTGAAGTGCGGCTCGACCAGCGCCGAGTAGTTGGCGGTGTTGGTGATGAAGCCGTGCACGGTGGCCTTGCCGCCGGTGGCCAGGTCGGCGGTCGAGCCGAACAGGTCGGCCGACGGACCGAAGTTGGTGTCCCAGCCCAGCCAGCCGTGGTGACCGGCGTCCACGTAGTTGTAGACGTTCGGGATCGCGTAGAGCTTGCTGAGGGCGTAGGCCACGCCCTGCTCGTAGGCGCCCGAGTTCTTGGCCTCCTGGCAGGCGGCCAGGTTCAGGTTCGTCACCAGGTTCGGCAACGAGTCGATCTCCACGATCGCCACGATGCGCAGGTTGCGGTACTTCGAGTCCGACATGATCGAGGCGATCGGATCGATGTACTCGGTCTTGTACCGGTTGAGGCCGTTCTGCGCGACCTTCAGCTCACCGTTCGACGCCAGCGCCGAACAGTCGCGGTTGGGCAGGTTGTAGATCACGACCTGGATGACCACCGGCGCGGCGCCGTTGGCGGCGTCCTGCTGGACGGCCAGGTCCAGGTGCTCACGCAGACCCTTGCTGTTGTTGCCGGCCGAACCACTGGTGATGGCGGCGATCCGGTCCAGCCAGATGGCGGTCGAGGTGTTCGCCACGGCGGCGCCGCCCGGCTCGGAGGCGGCGTTGGCCGACCAGTCGGGGTTCACGTAACCGGTCGCGCCGTCATAGGGGTTGTCCACCCGGGGGCCGGGCGGGGAGGGAGACGGCGACGGGCTCGGCGACGGCGAGGGAGACGGGGACGGGGAGGGAGAAGGCGAGGGCGAAGGCGACGGGCTCGGCGACGGCGAGGGGCTGGGCGACGGCGAGGGGCTGGGCGACGGCGACGGCGACGGGCTCGGCGAGGGGGACGGCGAGGGCGAAGGCGACGGAGACGGGTTCACGCCGCCGCAGGTCACGCCGTTCACGGTGAAGGACGTCGGCTTGGGGTTGCTGCCGCTCCACGTGCCGTTGAAGCCGAGGCTCAGGGTCGCGCCGCTCGCCAGGCTGCCGTTCCACGGCATGCTCGCCGCGGTCACGTTCGCGCCGCTCTGCGTCCAGTTGGCCGACCAGCCCTGGCTCACGCGCTGGCCCGAGTTCGGGAACGTGAAACCGAGGTTCCAGCTCGAGAGCGCGTCGCCGGTGTTGCGGACCGTCAGGTTGGCGGTGAAGCCGCCCTGGCCGGGGCTCGTGGTCCAGTCGTTGGTCGTGTACGTCACGTCACACGTGACCGCTGCCTGCGCGGACGTTGCGGTGACGACGGCCATGGTGGATCCGAGCGCGGCCACCGCGAACGCGGCGAGGCCACGGCGCAGTCGGGAGCGCGCGGCTCCGGATCGGGGGGTGGATCTCATTGCGGGGGTCCTCCTGCGATGATTCACTGCGCGCTGGGAGCGCTCCCACGGACCTTAGGTGCGCGGTCCCGTGCCGTACAGGAAGACCGTCCACCCCCAGCCTCCCTCTCGCTCGCCCCGAAACACCAGCACCGGCGGCGACCAGCACACACGCCGCCCGGTCACCGGCCGAAAACCTCGTTTGTAACCTGAAAGTTTCAGCTTTATCGCCATGTTTGCCCGGTTTTCCGGGATGGGCGAGGCCTACCGGCGCCCGCCCACCGAGGTGCTGAGGGATTCCCTGGTGCTCGACCGCTTCCGCGGCGCCCTCGTGAACAGGCCGGGTTCCCGGCGTACATATCCATGAATTGCCGCAAACCCGTGGCCTGAGCATAAGTGGGGCTCGACTGGCGAGTAGCATCCGCAGGACACGTACACCGCCCGAAGGGGAATCGTCATGACCGTCAAAGTGACCGTCACCGGCGCGGCCGGCCAGATCGGTTACGCCCTGCTCTTCCGCATCGCCTCGGGGCACCTGCTCGGGCCGGACGTGCCCGTCCAGCTGAGCCTGCTGGAGATCACTCCGGCGCTGAAGGCGGCCGAGGGCACCGCGATGGAGCTCGACGACTGCGCCTTCCCGCTGCTCAAGGGCATCGACATCACCGACGACCCGAACTACGCGTTCAACGGGACCAACGTCGCGCTGCTGGTCGGCGCCCGTCCCCGCACGGCGGGCATGGAGCGCGGCGACCTGCTGTCGGCCAACGGCGGGATCTTCGGCCCGCAGGGCCAGGCGATCAACGACCACGCGGCCGACGACGTGCGCGTCCTGGTCGTGGGCAACCCCGCCAACACCAACGCGCTGATCGCGCAGCGGCACGCGCCCGACGTCCCGGCCGACCGGTTCACCGCCATGACCCGGCTCGACCACAACCGCGCCCTGTCGCAGCTCTCGTCGAAGCTGGGCGTCCCGGTCACCGACATCAAGAAGATGACGATCTGGGGCAACCACTCCGCGACGCAGTACCCCGACCTCTACCACGCCGAGGTCGGCGGCAAGATCGCCGCCGAGCTGGTCGACCAGGACTGGCTGAAGGACACCTTCATCCCCACGGTCGCCAAGCGCGGCGCCGCGATCATCGAGGCCCGGGGCGCGTCCAGCGCCGCGTCGGCCGCCAACGCCGCGATCGACCACGTGTACTCGTGGGTGAACGGCACCCCCGAGGGCGACTGGACCTCCGCCGCGGTCGTCTCCGACGGCTCCTACGGCGTGCCCGAGGGCATCATCTCCTCGTTCCCTGTGGTCTCGCGGAACGGCCAGTGGGAGATCGTCCAGGGCCTGGACATCGACGACTTCTCCCGCGGCAAGATCGACGCCTCGGTCAAGGAGCTCCAGGAGGAGCGCGACGCGGTCAAGGAGCTCGGCCTGATCTGACGCCATATGGGCAGGTAGCCGGGCATGGATGAATTCGACGTGATCGTGCTCGGCATGGGCCCGGGTGGCGAGGACGCCGCCGGCCGGCTCGTCGAGGCCGGGCTGAGTGTGGCCGCGGTCGAGGCAGACCTGGTCGGCGGCGAATGTCCTTATTGGGGCTGCGTACCGTCGAAGATGATGATCCGGGCCGCCCACGTCCTGGGTGAGGCCCGGCGCGTCTCCGGCCTGGCCGGAGCGGCGACCGTCTCCCCCGACTGGATGCCGGTGGCCCGCCGCATCCGCGCCGAGGCCACCGACGACTGGAACGACCAGGCCGCCGCCGACCGCTTCGAGAAGAAGGGTGGTCATCTCGTACGCGGCCACGGCGTCGTCACCGGCCCCCGCGAGGTGACCGTGGGAGACCGGGTGCTGCGCGCCCGGCGCGGCCTGCTGATCTCCACGGGGACCCGTCCGGCGATCCCGGACATCGACGGACTGGCCGGCACGCCCTATTGGACCAACCACGAGGCCGTCGCCACCGAGAGCGTGCCCGAGTCGATGATCGTGCTGGGCGGCGGGGCGATCGGCCTCGAACTGGCCCAGGTCTTCGCCCGCTTCGGCACCGAGATCACGCTTCTGGAGGCCGCTCCGACTCTCCTGCCCGGCGAGGAGCCCGAGGCCGGGAAGCTGATCGCCAAGGTCTTCCGCGACGAGGGCATGCGCGTGCTGACAGGGGCGTCCGCCTCCCGGGTGTCCTACGACGGCCGGTTCGCGGTGACGGTGGGCGACGAGGTCGTCGAGGCGGCCAACCTGCTCGTGGTGACCGGCCGCAAGACCGACCTGACCGGCCTGTCGGTCATCGGGGTCGACGAGACCGCCAGATTCGTCCCGACCGACCCCCACATGCGCGTGACCGACGGCGTCTGGGCGGCCGGCGACGTGACCGGCCACGGAGGCTTCACCCATGTGGCCAACTACCAGGGGCGCATCGCGGCGCTCGACATCCTGGGCGAGGAGGTCGCCGGGGCCGACTACCGCGCGGTCCCCCGCGTGACCTACACCGACCCGGAGGTCGGCGCGGTCGGCCTGACCGAGCGGCAGGCCCGCGACGAGGGCCTGTCGGTGACCACCGGCATCACCACGGCGGGCGCGCGCGACTGGATCCACGGGACGAAGGACATCCTGATCAAGCTGGTGGCCTCGGACGAGGTCCTGGTCGGCGCGACGGCGGTCGGCCCGGCGGGCGGCGAGGTGATGGGCGCGCTGGCGGTGGCGGTGCACGCGCGGGTGCCGGTGATGACCCTGCGCTCGATGATGTACGCCTACCCGACCTTCCACCGGGGCATCGAGGACGCGCTGAAGAACCTGCTGAAACAGGATCGCCCCTAGCCTGGCCGGGTGGACTTCGCCGGAACCCCCCGCCCCGCCCCGCGCTGGCACCACGCCGAAAGCGAGCTCGACGACTTCGTGATCGTGAGTTTCCGGGTGCCCGCCGAGCGGCTGGCCGCCCTGCTGCCGCCCGGTTTCGCCCCCGTGCGGTTCGACTGGACGGCCGGGGGCTCCGGAGCCCTGGTGTCGGCGGTGGGCTTCCGCGACCGCGACTTCCACTTCCGGTTCTGCCCCCGCGTCGCCATCGCCTGCGGCCAGATCAACTACCGCGCCTACGTCACCCGCCACGGCGAACCGGGGGTGTGGTTCTTCCGGACCGCCCTCGACCATCCCCTGGTGGCCGTGCCGCGTCACCTGTGGGGCATGCCGTGGCGGCGCACCCGAATCAGGATCACGGGCGACTGGGGGCCGGAGCCCCGCTGGGAGCTCGACGCCGACGACGCGGAGTGCCGGGCGGCGGGCGTGGGGCCGTACACCCCTGATGGGCTGGGAGACAACTGGTTGCCGCTGCTCACCCACCCCACGACGGGCTGGTACCGGGGGCGGCGGTCGGTCGGGACCTACAGCGTGTGGCATCCCGTCATGGAGCCGGTGTTCCTGGAGGCCGCGCACGCCCGGTTCCGGGTGTTCGAGGAGCTGGAGCTGGTCGAGCCGGGCCAGCAGCCCCATTCGGTGCTGGGGCAGGCCTCGATCCACTTCGACGTCCACGTGCCGCCTAGGGTGTCGGCATGACGGAGACGACGATCATCCGGTACGACGACCTCGACGTCCGATTGCGGGTGCTGGTCGACGGTTACGCCGACCAGCACCTTCTGGGCGACCTGACCGACCGGGTCGTCATGTGCTGCCAGACCCGGGGCACCAACCTGTCGGCGGGGGTGCTCACCCCGGCCCTGATCGTGATCGTGCTGGTCCGCCCCGACGGCGAATCGGTCCGGCTGGGCGCCCGGCTGGCCGGGGCCGACCTGCGCATGACGGACGGCGGCGTCTGGGTGCACGCCCAGTGGTTCGGGGCCGACCCGAGTTCCTACCTGCTGCCGCTCGAAGAGGGCAGCGTCTTCCTCGACGCCCTGCGCACCCGGATCATGGCCGCCCGCCACACGTGACGATCGTCACGGCGCGGTCGCCGGGTCGGAGATGCGGAACCAGCGGCAGCTGTACTCCTCCACCTCCACGAGAGCCCGGCCGTCCTGGATCTCCACCGTGTCCTCGGAGAACAGGTCGGCCAGGACCTTCCCCTGCTCGTCGAGGCCCAGGGTCACCTTCGCCACCCGCCCGGCGAAGTTGTGCACGGTCACGACGCCCTCGTTGCGGATCGCCAGGACCGCGTCGTCTCCGCCGTCCAGGACCTCGTAGGAGCCCCACGCCAGTTCCGGCGACTCGCGGTACTGCTCGACGAGCCGTCCGATCCACGAGAGCAACGACTCGGGGTCGCGCCGCTGGGCGCTGACGCTGATCTCGTCGGGGCCGTAGTCGCCGACGGGCATCGGGATCGCCGGTTCGACCGTGCTGAAGCCGCCGTGCCGGCCGGAGGTCCACTGCATCGGGGTGCGGACCGACTGGCGGCCCTCGATGGCGAGGTTCTCGCCCATCCCGATCTCCTCGCCGTAGAAGAGCACGGGGGTGCCGGGCAGCGCGAACAGGAGGCTGTAGACCATGCGGATCCGGCGCTGGTCGCCGCCGAGCATGGTGGGCAGCCGCCGCCGGATGCCGCGGTTGTAGATCCGCATGTCCTCCTCGGGCGCGAAGGCGGCGAAGACCTCCTCCCGTTCGGCGTCGGTCAGCTTGTCGAGGGTCAGTTCGTCGTGGTTGCGGACGAACGAGGCCCACTGGCTGTCCTTGGGCGGCGCGGGACGCTCCCGCAGGGCCTCGGCGAGCGGACGGGCGTCCTCGCGGGCCAGCGACAGGTACATCCGCTGCATGCCGATGAAGTCGAAGCACATCGTGATCTCGTTGCCGAGCGGGGTGTGGCCGAAATAGGCCATCAGGTCCTTGTACGGCAGGTTCACCTCCCCCAGCAGCATCGCCGTCCCGTCGCGTCGGTTCATGAACGCCCGCAGGTCGGCGAAGAACTCGTGGGGGTCGGGCAGCGCGTCGTCCTGTTCGAGCACCCGTTCGACCAGGAAGGGCACCGCGTCGACGCGGAAGCCCGACAGGCCCAGCTCCATCCAGAATCCCAGGATGCGGGCGATCTCGTCCCGCACCTCGGGATTGGAGGTGTTGAGGTCGGGCTGGAACTTGTAGAAACGGTGGAAGTAGTACTGCTCGGTCTGGGCGTCCCACTGCCAGAGGCTGTCCTCCTGGTCGGGGAACACGACCCCCTTGGGGTCGTCGGGCTCGGGCTCGTCCGACCAGATGTACCAGTCGCGGTGCTTGGAGTCCCGGGAGGAGCGGGCGTCCTGGAACCAGGGGTGCTGGTCGGAGGTGTGGTTCACGACCAGGTCGGCGATCACCCGGATGCCCCGGTCCCGGGCCACCCGCATGAACTCGACGAAGTCGCCCAGGGTGCCGAGGCGGGGGTCGACGCTGTAGAAGTCGACGATGTCGTAGCCGTCGTCGCGGTCGGGGGTGGGGAAGAACGGCATGAGCCAGATGCAGGTCACGCCGATCCGGTCGAGATGATCGAGATGCTGGATCGCGCCCCGGAAGTCACCGATCCCGTCGCCGTTCCCGTCGGCGAAGGTCTCGATGTCCAGGCAGTAGACGATGGCGTTCTTCCACCACAGTTCGGAGGTCTGGGTCAGCCGCATGGGCAGCGCCCCTACCCATTTCCGGCACGAGAAAGCCGACCGTTGCACGAGGCAATCGGTCGGCTTCTGGTTGATGCTGGATGGAACTTAGATCGGCGTCACGTTCTCGGCCTGCGGACCCTTCTGGCCCTGCACGGTCTGGAAGCTGACGCGCTGGTTCTCGTCCAGGCTGCGGTAGCCACCGCTGTTGATCGCCGAGTAGTGCACGAACACGTCAGGGGTGCCGTCGTCGGGGGCGATGAAACCAAAGCCCTTTTCGGCGTTGAACCACTTGACGGTGCCTTCAGACAACTGCTTCTCCTTATGCGGAGCCTCACCGTCTCGTCAGGTCAACGAGACGGGCTGCTTAGCGGACCAGCCCTGCATCCGCCTACGTCGGAAAAGCAGTACGCCCGCTACCGGCCGTGAGGCCGGAGGCGTTCTTTACAAAACACCACTGCAACACGTCAAGCCTAGCGCACCCCGAGCGCGGGGGCAGCCATGTACCACCTCGCGTGGCCATCGCCTCTGGTCAGCGAGTCCAAACGGCGTGGAAGTTCCTGCCGGGAGAAGGGATCGCCGAGGGCGTTGCGGATGTGGATGCCGACGGCGTACATGTCCCTGATCTCCATCAGAGTCGCGTAGCCGGGCCAATCTCGCAGGTCAGAGCCGTAGGCGTGGGCGAAGGCGTCGACGTCGCCGGCCGAGAGGCCGAATCTGCGCTGGCCGTGGTAGGTGTGGACCAGGTCCCACTCACGGGGGCCCACCGCCACGCCGTCCCAATCGCAAAGAATCGCGTTGCCGTCGCGGCAGCGGAGCAGGTTGTCGATCCAGGCGTCGCCGTGGAGGAGGACCGGCGGGCCCGAGTCGAGGGTGTGCCAGCGATCGGTCAGTTCTTCGATGCGGTCGCCGAGCCAGCGGCGCTGGTAGGGGGTGAGCACCTCGGCCCGGTGTTCGACCGCGTGGCGGACCTCGGCGAGCGGGTCGGTGAGCCGCCGGAGCGGGATCGACGTCGGCACCGGTTCGCGGTGGAGGTCGCGCAGCACGTGGCCGAGCTCGGTGGTGGTCGGGGAGCCGTTGGAGCGGACGTACCGCCAGAAGGTGACCGCCCGGCCGCCGTGCACGATGGGCTGGTGGGGGATCTCGTCGACCGGCCGGACCGTCGGGAAGCCCCGCTCGGCCAGCCAGCGGGCCACCGCCAGCACGACCGGGAGCCGGGTGAGGGCGTCGGGGGCGGTGGCGATCCGCACCACCATGTCGCCCCGCAGCTTGAAGACGGCGTTGCTGCGCAGCCGCATCAGCCTGGCCCCGCCGGCGTCGACCCCGATGCGGTCGCAGACCGCGCGCAGGACCGTGAACGCCTCGTCGGCGAGCGGACGGGCGGCCGTGGCGCGGGTGAGGTGCGTGATCGTCACGTGTGAGGCGCTCATATGGCCAGCCGGAGGGACGACTCCGACAGGACCTGGTTCAGGTTGCGGACGGCGGGGAGCCGCGGATCGGCCTCGTTCAGCAGCGCCTTCGCCCGGGTGATGACGATCGAGGTGCGGTGCTCGGCCGGGACCTGGCTGAGCGCCTGGGCGGCGAGGCGGCAGGCCTCCTCGTAGTCGCCGTGGCGGGCCAGGTGGGTGGCCTGGTCGAGCAGGATCAGCGCCGGGTCGATCGTCTGGAACCCCGAGTCCATCTCCAGGTTCTGGAGCTGGGAGTCGTCGCCGAGCTCGATCAGGGTGCCGGTGCGGTAGAAGCTCATGCGCTTCTCGGTGAAAACGAAGGCGAGGTCGTCCTGGCTCATGCCGCGCATGCGGGCGAAGATCTGCTCCGCCTCGGCGAGCGCGATGCGGGCGGCCTTGCGGTCGCCCATCCGGGCCAGGGCGCGCGCCTCGGCGGCGGCGGCGAGGGCCGCCGGGGAGCTGGGGGCCGAACCGGCCAGCATGCGGGCCTCGCGGGCCAGCCGGACGGTCTCGGTGAGGTCGCCGTAGTAGTAGGGCAGCATCGTCTGGTTGGCCCTGACCAGGGCGCGTAACCGCAGGTCGCCGACGTCGTCGGCGGAGGTGCGGGCGGTGCCGTACCAGGCGTGGGCCTGGCGGGTGTCGCCGAGCTTCATCAGGGCGTCGGCCGACAGCAGGGCCAGCATCGTGGTGGCCGTCAGCAGTCGGCGCTGCACGCCGGCGGGCTGGCGGGCGCCGGTCAGTTTGCGTACGTCGGCCAGCTCCAGCATCACCCGGCACAACATGGGCGTGGGCGGGGTGGTCATGTATTCGCGCCGGTAGCGCAGCACCTGCTCGTCGAGCCGGTCAAGCTGGTCTTCGGTGACGGTCGTGGTGGCCAGGGACCGGTCCAAATCGTGCCGGGTGCCCTCGACCTCGGCGAAGAACCTGCCGTTGGGGGTGCCCATCAGCATCGCCTGGTGGAACAGCGCCCGCCGGTCGGTGTCGTCGTCGGCCAGGTCCTCGACGTGGACGGCGTCCTCACTGGACCCGTTGGCCACGACCACGACCTTCTGGCTCACGCCCGGGTCGTCGCAGTAGTCGGCCGCGAGGCCGAGGCGTACCGCGTTGGCCTTGTAGAGCCGGGCCAGCAGGTCGATCGTCTGGGGGCGCGGCCGCGCCCGGTTGTTCTCCCACGCGTTGAGCAGGTCGATGCTGGCCCTGGGCAGGCCGAGCGACTGCTGCTCACAGAGGTGTTCGAGCTCCTCGATCGCCTGGCGCGCGGACCATCCCCGGCCGAGCCGGTGGGCCTTCAGCATGCTGACGCCGCAGCAGCCGTGAATCGCCTGAACCGTCTGCCACATCGACCACTGCCGTGCCTCGGCCTGCTCGCGCCAGCGACGAGCACATGCCGGAGAGTGCTCTCCTCGGGCCATCCCGCCTGCCCTTCCGCTGCTGACTTCCCCGCCGGTCCCAGTCTGCCCCGGACCCGCCGTGATCGGCTATTACGGATATTTCCCCGAGGTTAACCGACACGCACCCAACTGCCAGCGTCGTTATGGGTTCGCGACCCGGGACCCGTGGGTGTTCCACTGAATACCAGCGGGTTCCCTGGTTATTGCACGTATTCGGCTAGTACGCCCGATTGCCGGGCAGTCATCCCAGGTTCACCCTTTCCGGAGAAAGGTCGCAACGTCCCCTGGAGACCACCATGGCGATGAAGGCAGATCGCAGCGAGGCGATGGACCACCTCGAACGGCTCGCCGCCCAACTTGAGGCGCATTCGTTCCAGGTACGCCTGTCGGCGCCGGCCGGCCTCTACCCCCGGCTTCGAGTGGTGAACCCGATGGCTCCGGCCATGGCGGAGGACGTGCTGGCGTCCAACGCCAACGACGGAGAGTGGTGGTACTGGCTCTCTTGGGCGGGCCGCATCGGGCACGCCTCCGACGTCGTGACCGCCGCCGAGCGCATCGCCTCGGTTCTGCACGTGATCCGCCGATAGTTTCGGACACCCCCTAGCCGGTACGGCCCGCGCCTCCGGCGGCCGGCTGTCAGGCGGCACCCGCGCTCCGCCTCTCGTCAAAGAGAGGGGCGCGGCCCACAAGCCGAACCGGACCAGCTGTCGCCGGCCGCCCACGCCCACCCACCGGGGCGCGGGCCGTACCTCCACCCGACCGATTTGTCCATAGCCGATCTCTTAGCCGCACGCGTGGTTCATTACCCTGTCAACCCGTTTGACCTGTCTCACAATGTGGCATTCATGATGTGCACCGCACGTCTGCCCGTTTCTATCGACAGGACGCGGATTTCTGGCTTACCCTCGGCTAGGTGGGACTTCGCCTATACGATACTTTCAGCCGGTCGGTCCGCGATTTCTCCCCCCGAATTCCGGGAATCGCATCGATTTATCTCTGCGGTCCCACCGTCGTCGTCCCACCCCATGTCGGGCAGATACGCTCGCAAGTGAACTTCGATATTCTGCACCGCTGGCTCCTGCATTCCGGATATCGCGTTCTCTTCTGCCGGAACGTCACCGACATCGAAGACAAAATCATCAGCCGCTCGCTTTCCGAGGGCGTGCACTGGTGGCGGATCACCGACCCGGTCCACCGGTCGTTCGAGAGCACCTACGAGGCCCTCGGGTGCCTTCCGCCCAGCGTGGAGCCCCGGGCGACCGGCCACATCCCCGAGATGCTGGAGCTGATCGAGCAGCTGCTCGCCTCCGGCAACGCCTACACCGCCGACGGCGACGTGTATTTCTCGGTCTCCTCCTTCCCGAATTACGGCGAACTCTCCGGGCAGCGCCCGAGCCAGATGCGCGACGGCGAGGAACCCGGCCACGGCAAACGCGACCCCCGCGATTTCGCACTCTGGAAAAGGGGCCGCCCAGGAGAACCCGTCTGGCACGCGCCGTGGGGAGACGGCCGGCCCGGATGGCATCTGGAATGTTCCGCGATGGCGCGTAAATATCTGGGCGCCGAATTCGACATCCACGGCGGCGGAGCCAATCTCATTTTCCCGCACCACGAGAACGAGATCGCCCAGTCGCGCGCCGCCGGCGACGGTTTCGCGCGATTCTGGATTCACAACGGACCGGTCACCCACCGGGGCGAGAAGATTCGCAAGACGGCGAAGAACCCGCTGGCGGTGCACACGTTACTGCGGCGGATCAGGCCACAGGAACTGCGGTTCTATCTGGCCGCCGCCCATTATCGGTCGCCGATGGAATTCTCGGTGGGGGCGGTGGAGGAGAGCGCGGTGGCGTACCGGCGGATCGAACGTTTTGTGCACCGGGTGGCCGTGGACGCGCCGGGCGCGCTTCCGTCGCAGTTCAGAGAGGCGATGGACCACGACCTGAACCTCCCTCAGGCGGTTTCGCTCATTCACGCGGCCGTCAATGAGGGGAACGCCGCCCTCGATTCCGGCGACGTTCAGAAGGCGGCGCGGAAATGCGCCGAGGTAAGGGCGATGCTCGACGTGCTGGGCCTCGATCCGATGAGCGCGCACTGGGCCAGGGAAACGCAGTTGCGGGAAGTCGCGGGGGCCGTGCTGGGCGTGGTGCGAAATCTCGCCGAGGCGAGCGCGGAGCGGGGTGAGTTCGAACGGGCGAGGATCATGCATCGGCAGATCGACAGCGCCCTCAAGATTCGCCAGCGGGTTACGCTCTGAGGCGTGCCCGCACCAAAGAAGATCCTCATTGACTGCGACCCCGGGATCGACGACGCACTGGCCATCACCCTCGCCCACGGCTGCCCGGCGCTCGACCTCGTCGGGATCACCACGGTCGGCGGGAACGTCTCCCTGGAGCTGACCACCCTCAACGCCCTCAAGCTGCGCGAGTTCCTCGGGTTCCCCTCGGTGCCCGTGGTCGCCGGCTCCCCCGGGGCGCTGGTGGCCAGCCGGATCGACGCGGCCGAGGTTCACGGGTTCGGCGGGCTGGGCGCGGCGGTGCTGCCGGAACCCCGGCTGCCGGCCGGCGACGGGCACGCGGTCGACTTCATCGTCGACACCCTCGCGGCCTCCCCCGGCGAGATCTCCCTGGTCGCCGTCGGCCCCCTCACGAACATCGCCCTGGCGGTGCGCAGGGAACCCCGCATCATGGAGTGGGCGCGCGACTTCACCATCCTGGGCGGGTCGTACACCCGGGGGAACCGCACCCCCGCGGCCGAGTTCAACATCGCGGCAGACCCCGAGGCGGCGGCGATCGTCTTCGGGGCCGGGTGGACGGTCAACCAGATCGGCCTCGACGTCAGCCTGACGGCCCTGGCCAACGGCCCGATTTTGGAGCGCATGCGCGGCCTGGGACGGCTCGGCGGCGAGCTGCTGATCCCCAGCCTGGAGTTCTACGGCATGACGACGGCCCACGACGGCCCGGCGGTTCACGACGCGCTGGCGGTCGCCTTCGTCGCCGACCCGACCCTGTTCGAGTTCACGCCCGGCGTGGTCGACGTCGAGACGGCGGGCCGGTTCACGTCGGGGATGACGGTGATCGACTTCAACCTGCGCGGGCGGGTCCCCAACGCGAACGTGGCCCGGAAGATCGACGTGAAGCGGTTCTGGGACCTCACGCTGGAGAGCTTCGCCGAGGCGGCGGCCCGGCTTCCCTAGCCAGATCCTCCGTGAGGAGGTGGTGGGCGTCGGCCGGGCAGGGTGCGGGTGTTCAGCGCCGGTCGTCCCGGTTCCAGCCGGAGGCGCGGTCCGGCCGATCTTCGGCACGCCTGTGTATCGCTACCTGGATTTAACACGTGACGGTATGCACCGGATCGACCACGCGATATTTTGTCGACAATCGACGCTATGGAGGGCTCGTGGATCTGCAGATTCCGGCGTTGCGGGCGGCGTACAGGAAGGGACTGCACCCGCGTGAGGTCGTCGCCGAGGTCTACCGCAGGATCAAGGCCCGGGGTGACGACGGTGTGTGGATCACTCTCCGGCCGGAGGAGGAGGTCCTCGCCGGGCTGCCCGACGATCCCGGCCTGCCCCTCTACGGCGTCCCCTTCGCCGTCAAGGACAACATCGACGTCGCCGGGCTGCCCACGACGGTCGCCTGTCCCGACTTCGCCTACGCGCCCGGCCGGTCGGCGCCGCTCGTCGACCGGCTGATCGGCGCGGGCGCGATCCTGATCGGGAAGAACAACCTCGACCAGTTCGCCACCGGGCTCTCCGGGTCGCGAAGCCCCTACGGCTCGGTGGAGTCGCCGCTGGTCAAGGGGCTGATCTCGGGCGGATCGTCGTCGGGGTCGGCGGTGGCGGTGAGCGCCGGGTTGGTGAGCTTCTCGATCGGGACCGACACGGCGGGCTCGGGGCGGGTGCCGGCGGTGATGACCGGGACCGTGGGGCTGAAGCCGTCGAAGGGGCTGGTCAGCACCCTCGGCGTGGTTCCGGCGTGCGCGTCGCTCGACTGCCCGAGCGTCTTCGCGCTGAACGTCCCCGACGCCCGGGTCGTCCTGGAGATCATCCAGGGGTACGAGCCGGACGACCCCTGGTCGCGCGAGCTGCCCCGGCGCGACGAGCCGATCCGGAGGATCGGCGTCATCCGGGGCGACGACGACTGGACCGGAATCCTCGCCAGGCTGGCCGGCCTCGGCTACGAGCTCGTCGACGTCGACATCGAGCCGTTCCTCGCGGCCGGGCGGCTGCTCTACGAGGGGCCGTGGGTGGCCGAGCGGTGGAGCGTGCTGGGGCCGTTCGTCGAGAGCCACCCCGAATCGCTCCACCCGGTCACCGCGAAAGTGCTCGGCACGGGGGCCGGCGTCACCGGGGCGGACGCCTTCCGGGGCCTGCACCGGCTCAGGGAGCTCATGTCCGAAACCCGCCGGACCTGGGCCCAGGTGGACGCCCTCGCGGTCCCGACCGTCCCCCGGACGTTCACGCTCGCCGAGATGGCCGAGGATCCCATCGGCCGCAACTCCGTCCTGGGCACCTACACGACCTTCGCCAACCTCCTCGATCTGGCCGGGATCGCCGTCCCGGCCGGCTTCACGTCCGCGGGCGGACCGCACGGCGTCACCCTGCTTGCCCCCGCAGGCGCCGACGGTCCGCTCGCGGACGCCGCCGAACGGTTCCACACGGGGATGGCGGGAGCCACCCCGTACCGGATCAGGAGAAGAGGCACGCCGCTGGCCGTGGTGGGGGCGCACCGGACCGGCCATCCGCTGCATCCGGAGCTGGTGGCGCTCGGCGCGACGTCGGCGGGCGTCGCCCGCACGGCCGCGGCCTACCGGCTCTACGACCTCGGCGACCGCCCCGGCATGGTCAGGACGCCGGACGGCGCGTCCATCGAGGTGGAGCTCTTCCACCTCGGCACGGCCGAACTCGGCGAGCTGCTCACGAAGATCGCGCCGCCGCTCGGGCTCGGCTCGGTCGAGCTCGACGACGGGAGCCTCGTCACCGGGTTCCTCTGCGAGGCCCACGCGGCCGCCGGAGCCGCCGACATCACGGGTTACGGCTCCTGGCCGGCCTACGTGAACGCGCGGCCGTAACATCCGGCGGCATCGTGCGAAACATCGGTTTCCTACGCTCCGGACATGGCGGACATATTCGACTCATATGCCCTGGCCGACGCATGGGACGAGATGTTCGAGCGGCCGGGCACACCCCGGCCGCCGTACCAGGGGCTGTTCGCGGCCCTGCAACCCCTCGGGGCCGACGAGCTCCGGTTCCGGGCCGACCAGCTCGCCCGGGTGTTCACCGACCGGGGGGTGACCTTCGACTACGCGGGCGAGGAGCGCCCGTTCCCGCTCGACCTGATCCCGCGTGTCATCGACGCCGCCGAATGGGACCTGATCTCCCGCGCGGTCCGGCAGCGGGTGCGCACGCTGGAGGCCTTCCTCGCCGACGTGTACGGCGGCCGCCAGATCTTCCACGACGGGGTGGTCCCGTGGGGGCTCCTGCACAGCTCCCCCCATTTCCACCGGACGGCCGACGGGATCAGGCCCGCGAACGGGGTGCGCGTGCACATCGCGGGCATCGACATCATCCGCGACGAGACGGGCGCCTTCCGGGTGCTGGAGGACAACGTCCGCACCCCGAGCGGCGTCAGCTACGTCCTGGAGAACCGGCTGGCGATGATGCGCACGCTCCCGGCGCTGTTCACCGAGCAGCGGGTGCGGCCGGTCGACGAATACCCGGCCCGGCTGCTGGCCGCCCTGCGGCGGGCCGCGCCGGCGGCGATCAACGATCCGACGGTCGTGGTGCTGACCCCCGGGGTCTACAACGCCGCCTACTTCGAGCACGCCCTGCTCGCCCGGCTGATGGGCGTGGAGCTCGTCGAGGGACGCGACCTGGTCTGCGAGAACAACCGGGTCTACATGGTCACCACGCACGGCAAGCGGCCGGTCCACGTGATCTACCGGCGGGTCGACGACGACTACCTCGACCCGCTGCACTTCCGGCCCGACTCGACCCTCGGCTGCCCGGGGCTGCTGAACGCCGCCCGCGCCGGCACGGTCGCCATCGCCAACGCGGTCGGCAACGGCGTGGCCGACGACAAGCTGCTCTACACGTACGTGCCGGACCTGATGAAGTACTACCTCGGCGAGACGCCGCTGATCTCCAACGTGGAGACCTACCGGCTGGAGGACGCCGACACCCTCGAATGGGTGCTGGCCAACGTCGGCGACCTGGTGCTGAAACCGGTCGACGGAGCCGGGGGCAAGGGCATCGTCATCGGCCCCCGGGCGAGCGGGGAGACCCTCGCCGGGCTGACGGAGAACGTACAGAAGGATCCGAGGAAGTGGATCGCGCAGCGGCCCGTCGCCCTGTCCACCTCCCCCGCCCTCATCGGCGACCTGCCCCGGCCCCGGCACATCGACCTGCGGCCGTTCGCGGTCAACGACGGCGACGACGTCTGGTTGCTGCCGGGCGGCCTGACCCGGGTGGCGCTGCCCGAGGGCGAGCTGGTCGTGAACTCCAGCCAGGGCGGGGGCTCCAAGGACACCTGGGTGTTGTCGGAGCCGGGGCCGCGCATCCCGCACGTCGCCGCCGGCGGGCACCAGCCCCCGGCGCACTGGCAACCGAGCCGCAACGCCGCCTGGGACGGGGAGAGCGAACAGTGAGAGAGCTGCTGAGCCGCATCGCGGAGACCCTGTACTGGATCGGCCGGTACGTCGAACGCTCCGACGACATCGCCCGCCTGCTCGACGTCTCCCTGCACCGCACCCTCGGCGACGACGAGGACTGGTCGACGGTGCTGGCCATCCTCGGCCACGAGGGCGGCGACAACCCGACGACCGAGACGATGATCCAGCGCCTGGCCTACGACTCGGCCACGCCGAGCTCCATCGCCGGGTGCGTCAGGGCGGCCAGGGAGAACGCGCGCGGGGTGCGCGAGATCATCTCCAGCGAGGTCTGGGAGTGCCTCAACGTCACCTGGAACGAGCTGCCGATCCGCCAGATCGGGGCCGAACGGCTCGGCCCGCACGGCTATCTCCGGTACGTCCGCGAGCGCGCCGCCCTGTTCTCGGGCCTGACCGACGCGACCATGAGCCGCGACGACGGCTGGTTGTTCATCGTGCTGGGCCGCAGCCTGGAGCGGGTCGACATGACCGCCCGCCTGCTGGCCGTGCACGCCGAGGTGCTGCCCAGCGAGTTCGCGCCGCCGTCGGAGTCGACCGGCTGGAAGGCGCTGCTGGAGGCGTGCGGGGCCGACGAGTCGTTCACCCGGACCCACCGGGGCGACGCGAAGCGGGTGCTGGAGTTCCTCCTGCTCGACCGGCTCTTCCCCCGCTCGGTCATGCACGCCCTCACGACGGCCGAGCAGTGCCTGGCCGAACTCAGCCCCAACCAGGGCAGGGCGGGCATGAACGACCCGGCGCGGGCGGCGGTCGGGCGGGTCCGGATGGCTTTGGAGTACGCCGACACGGCAGGCCTCGAAGAGCAGCTCCCCGAGCTGCTGATCACCCTCCAGGCGGCGTGCGTGATCGCCTCGGAGGGGTTGACGGAACGGTTCTTCCAGCACGCCTCGACGTTGCGCTGGGAGCTGGGCGTGCAGGCGCTGGGAGGTGCGGTGTGGAAACCGGCTGGCGTGTGAGGATCCGCCACTCGACGTTCGTGGAGTACGAGGGCGAGGCGGCGTCGTCGTACAACGAGGTGCGGATGACCCCGGTCGACGACCACCGGCAGGCCACGCTCGACTGCAGCCTGGTCGTCCGGCCGGCGACGCCGGTCTGGACCTACCGCGACTACTGGGGCACCCACGTCAGCGTCTTCGACGTGACGGGCGGCCACCGGACGCTCGCGATCGAGGCCGAGGCCCGGGTCGACACCTCGCCGGTCCGCCCGCTGGCCAGGCCGCTGAGCTGGGACCTACTGCGGAACGTGTCCGGCCCGGTCGCCGAGCTGCTGCGGCCCACCGAGCGGACCACGATCACCTGTGGGGAGGTCGGCCTCGCCCAGACGCACGGCCGCGACCCCCATGAGACCGCCGAGGCCATCGCGTGGGCGGTGCACGAACGGGTCGAGTACGTGCCCGGTGCCACGGGGGTGCTCACCAGCGCCCAGGAGGCCTGGGACCAGGGGAAGGGCGTCTGCCAGGACATGGCGCACCTGACCGTCGCGCTGATGCGGGCGGCCGGGCTGCCGGCCCGGTACGTCTCCGGCTACATCCATCCGGCGGCGGACGCGGTCATCGGCGAACCCGTCGCCGGGCAGTCGCACGCCTGGGTGGAGTACTGGTCGGGCGAGTGGAACGCGCTCGACCCGACAAATCGCTCAAAAGTAGGCGAAACACATGTAGTGGTAGCGCGCGGGAGAGACTACGCTGACGTACCCCCTTTGAAAGGTATTTACCAAGGACCACCTGCGGGAAGACAAGAAGTAAAGGTCGAAGTGACCCGGTTGGCGTGATCATTACGTATTACTGGGAAGGCTGAGACCAATACGAGAGAGGAGAGCCTCTTGTGAAAAGGGTCCAGATCGTCCAGCGCCCCCGTCCGCCCCGGCAGCCGCTGCCCATCGACCTGCGCACTCCGTCGGGGCGGGTCCTCCCTTTTTGACCCGGCCCTTGTCTACCGCCGGCCCGACGAAGCGTCGGCGGCCCGTTCATAACAGCGCTCGAATCCTTCAAGGACCACCGGCCACGAGCATCTGACCGGCGACGTCGACCGATTGTGCTCGGCGATCGCCCCTCGTAGCGCAGGGTCCCCCGCGAGCCGGGCCACCGCACCGGCCAGCTCGTCGAAGGTGCGCCCCAGCAGGCCTTCCTTGCCCGGGCTCACGAAATCGGCCACACCGCTCTGCGACCGTGCCACCACCGGCACCCCCGCCGCGCGCGCCTCCAGCGCGGCCAGACCGAACGACTCCCGGGGCGCCGGGGCGACGAAGACGTCGGCCTCCGCCAGCAGCCCCCTGATCTGGTCCCGGGTGTACCTGCCCGGCATGTCGACCCAGTCGATCCGCTTCGACTTCAGATGGCGCTCCATCTGGCCCCGTGCGGGCCCGTCGCCCACGATCGTGGCCCGCAGGGTGACGCCCTTGCGCGTCCTGGCCTTGGCGGCCTCAAGGAGCTTCAGGAGTCGTACGGGCTGCTTGCGCGGCGCCAGCCGCCCCACGGCCACCACGTGGACCTCGTCGGAGGGCACCCGGGCCGGGCCCTCGGGCCGCCAGCCCGACAGGTCGAGCCCGTTCGACACGACGTGGACCGGCACGTTCGGCCCCGCCACCCGCCGGATGTGCCGGGCGGCCGCCTCGGAGACGGCCGTGCCGACCAGCCCCCAATCGCTCCAGTTCGCCACGTTGAGCACCCGGTAGAGGTTGGCGGTCACCGGATCCCACATGCTGTGGACGGTCACCACCACGGGCAGCCCCACCCGGTGGGCGGCCAGCACCCCCATCCACGCGAACGGCGACACCGCGCCCGTGTGGACGTGGACGACGTCGGGGTTGCCCCGCGTCATGATCCGGGTCAGCCGGCCCGTGCCGCGCGGGTGGACCGGCAGGTCGAACGGCATGCGCGCGGTCACCCGGTGGACGCCCGGCAGCGGCTCCCCCGGCGTGGCGGTCACCACCTCGACGTCGTGCCCGGCCTCGCGCTGGCTCCTGATCAGGTCGGCGACCTGCACCTCGATGCCGCCCAGCCGGGGCAGGTAGCAGTCGCTCACGTGAAGGATGCGCACCCGATCAGCCTCTCAGAGGTCCGGACCCGGCTCAAACGCGCGATCGGAGGGTGGGATCATGTGTCGGGTGAAGACAGCGGTGTTCTTTCACGCCCATCCCGACGACGAGGCGCTGCTGACGGCCGGGACCATGGCGATGCTCGCAGCCGAGGGCCACCGCGTGGTCCTGGTGGTGGCCACGGCGGGCGAACACGGCCTGGCCGAACTACCCCACGGCGACGAGCTCGGCGAAGCCCGCATGAACGAGCTCTACGACTCGGCCGCCCGGCTCGGCTGCGCCCGCGTGGTGCGCCTCGGCTACGCCGACTCGGGCCTGGAGGCCGGCGGCGGCGCCGAAGACCGCCCCGCCGACGCCTTCATGGACGCCGACATCGAAGAGGCCGCCACCCGCCTGGCCGCCATCCTCGACGAGGAGAAGGCCGAACTCCTGACCATCTACGACCCGTCGGGCGGCTACGGCCACCCCGACCACGTGCAGGTCTACCGGGTCGGCACCCGGGCGGCGAAGCTGGCCGCGATCCCGCCGATCCTGCTGGAGGCCACCGTCAACCGCGACCCCCTGCTCAAGGGCGTGCGGCTGGCCGCGAGGTTCTACCCCCAGCTCGACATCCGCTCCTTCGAGACCGCCTACTCCGCCTCGGCCGACATCACCCACCGGGTCAACGTCCGGAAGTGGACGTCGGTGAAACGCCAGTCGATGGCCGCCCACGCCACCCAGGCCAGCGGCGGCGACGGCGACCGCACCCTCGCCGCCCTGCTGAAGATCCCGGCTCCGGTCTACCGCTACGTCTTCGGCACCGAGTGGTACGTCCGCCGCGACCTGCCCCCCGGCACGAAGATGACCCATCCCTTCGACGACTGACTCAGCCTGCCTCGCGGAGCGGCTGGAACTGAACGTCGAGACGCACTTCGAGCGCCTCGGCGAGACGTTCCAGCAGGGGGATGGTGGGCATGGTGCCACCCGCCTCGAAGCGGGCGACGGCGGGCTGCTTGAGACCGGCCCGCTGCGCCAGTTCGGCCTGCGTCAGGCCGAGTTCCTCACGGCGCCGGCGCACGGCCTCTCCCAGCTCGAACCTGAGACGAGCGGCCTCGTGGGCGGCTCCCGCGCCGGGACGGCTCATGATCTCGGCACGCTTGTCGGCCCATGCCCTGCGTTCACCCATGACCAGCACTCTCCTCCGCCGTGTGCGCCTCGGCGATGCAGCGCTCCATGGCGCGCACCGCCCGCTCGATCTCACCGGCCTCGCGCATCCGCTGTTTCTTGAACACCGTGAGATCCAGTAGGTGACCCGCACCGCTCGCGAGAGAGATGGAAACGGAGTTCCCGGAGCTTTCCGTGCAACTGCCTGGTGTACGGCTCGCCGAGCAACACACCCCGTTCCGCCAGGAGATCGACGTAGAAGACCGCCGTCTCCTGATCGTCCTGGCTCAGCGAGTCGAGCCAATCGTCGACCTCAGGCTCCAGTTCCACCTCTCCCCAAGCCATAACACGGACGTTATAAGGCGGGCAAGGGTGACGACCGGCGAACGGGCGTCGACCTTGGGGACCTGCCTGGTTCGTCCCAGAGGATGAGCGAAGCGGTCCGCCTGCCCGGCAGACTTGGGCGCATGAACAGGTGGGTGCGGGTCGCCATGTCGGTCGCGTCGCTGGCGCTGGCCGCGGGGCTGATCGTCTACCTGCCCTCGATCATCGGGTCGCTCACGGGGGCGACGATGTCATGGGGCCAGATCGGCGGCCTGTTCGCCGCGGTCTCCTGGCAGCTGGCCGCGCTGATGACCGTGGTGTGGCTGGCCAGCCTGCTCGCCTACACCTTCGTGCTCACCGGGTCGCTGCCCGGCCTCGGGCACACCCAGGCGCTCACCCTCAACGCCGCCGGGAGCGCGGTCAGCAACCTGCTGCCGTTCGGCGGGGCGGCCGGGGTGGCGCTGACCATGGCGATGACCAAGGGGTGGGGCTTCCCCGTCGGGGCCATCGTCGCCTCGACGCTGGTCAGCGGGGTCTGGAACATGATCTTCCGGTTCCTGCTGCCCGCCGTGGGCATCCTCGCCCTGCTGCTGTCGGGGACCCCGCTGTCCCCGACGGTCACCAAGGCCGGATGGGCCGCCTCCGGGTCGCTGCTGGCGCTCGTCGTGATCGTGGGGGCGGCGCTGTTCTGGGATCGGGGGGCCCGTGTCATCGGGCACGGCGCCGACCGCCTCGTGGCGCTGTCGCCCCGGAGGATGCGGCCCGCCGAGCGGTGGGCCTCCGGCGCCATCCACAAGCTGCGCGCCGACATGGCCGGAGTGGTCCGGTCGGGCTGGCTGAAGATGTCGCTCGGGATGGTGTTCTTCCTCGGCTTCCAGTGGCTCGTCCTGGCCCTGTGCATGGTGGGCACCGGCTCGTGGGTCGGCACGGCCCAGTCGATCGCGGTGTTCGCGCTGTCGCGGGTGCTGACGAGCGCGCTGGCCACGCCCAGCGGCGCGGGTTTCATGGAGGCCGGCACCGCGCTCGCGCTGATCGGGTTCGGCGCGGGCGAGGCCCAGGCCACCGCGGCGGCGATTCTGTTCGGATTCTGGACGTACACGATCGAGATTCCGTGGGGCGGTCTGGCCCTCGGGGGCTGGGCACTTCTCCGCAGGCGCGACGGGAGGCGGGAATCCGAACCGGTCACGCGCGAGAAAGCATCATGATCTTGCGCGACAATTGACCTCACTCTCCCCGAAGTGAGGATGACCGGTGAACGTCTTGTGTACCGTTTGGCGGCGCGCATAGCGTGGCGGCTGACATGAGCACGGTGGTCTTCCGGGTCCTGGGTCCGGTCGAAGCGTACGACGGCGAGAACGAGCTCGATCTCGGCGGCCTCCGCCAGCGGGCCGTCCTGGCCCGGCTTCTGGTCGCCCGGGGCCAGGTCGTACCCGTCGACACCCTTCTCTTCGACCTGTGGTCCGACGACGCCGCCAAGGGCGCGCAGTCGGGCCTCCAGGTGTACATCTCCCGGCTGCGGCGGGTGCTGGAGCCCAACCGTCCCCGCGGCGGGCCCAACCGGCTGCTGGTGACCGTCGCCTCGGGCTACGCCCTGCGGGCCGCGCCGGAGCAGATCGACGCCCTCCGGTTCGAGGCGACCGTCCGGGCCGCCGGCGAGCGGCTCGACGACAACCCCCAGACGGCCAGGGCGCGGCTCGAGTCGGCGCTGGGGTTGTGGCAGGGCACGCCGTACAGCGACTTCCAGGACCAGCCCTGGGCCGAGGCCGAGGTGACCCGCCTCAGCGAGCTGCGGCTGGTGGCGCGGGAGCGCCACGCCGACGCGGGGCTGCGCCTCGGGCTCCACGCCGAGACCGTGCCCGACCTCGAGGCGCTGACCACCGAACACCCGCTGCGCGAGGAGGGCTGGCGGCTGCTGTCGCTCGGCCTCTACCGCTGCGGGCGGCAGGGCGACGCGCTGGCCGCGCTGCGCCGCGCCCGCACCATCCTCGACGACGAGCTCGGCATCGACCCCGGTCCGGCCCTGCGCAAGCTGGAGAGCGACATCCTGTCGCAGGACCCGGGGCTCGACCTGACCCCGCTGCCGCGCCGGGCCGAGACCACCCCGACCTGGCCGCCGCGCCCGGTCGAGGTGAGCCCGCTGCCGCCGCTGGAGCCCGAGCCGTTCGTCGGCCGCGACTCCGAGCTGACCGCGCTGCTGGCCGCCGCGCCCCACGCCAAGTCGGGCCGCCTGGCCATCGCGATCGTCGGCGGCGACCCCGGGTCGGGCAAGACGACGCTGCTGCGCCAGTTGTCCGGGCGCCTCGAAGGGCAGGGCTGGATCATCGCCGGGGGCGGCTGCCCCGACAGCGCGGCGACCCCGCCCGGCTGGGCCTGGGTCGAGGTGCTGCGCGCGCTGATCGCCCGGCGCGGCGCCGGGGAGTACGGCGCGCTGCTCGCGCCGCTGCTCGACGACCACGCGCCGGTCCCCAACGACGACGACGCCTCCGGCGGCTTCCGGCTCCACCGGGCGGTCGGCGGGTTCCTGTCGGGCGTGGCCCGCGAGGCGCCGCTGCTGATCACCCTCGAAGACCTCCACTGGGCCGACGACCAGACCCTCGCGCTGCTGCGCGCGCTGCCGAGCCTGCTGGCCGCCAGCCGGGTGCTGCTCGTGGTCACCTGCCGCGAGGGCGAGCTGAACGACCCGCAGCAAGACGTGCTGGCGGCCCTGGCCCGCCTCGGCCCGGTCCGGGTGGAGCTCGACGGGCTCGACCCGGCGCAGACGGCCGAGCTCGTCCGGGCGACGTCCGTGCGCGGCGAGATCGACCCCGACGTCGTGGCCGCGATCGTCGAACGCACCGGCGGCAACCCGTTCTACGTGAAGGAGACGGTCCGCCTCTTCGAGGCGGAGGCCGACATCTCCCAGGTGCCGTCGGGTGTACGCGACGTGCTGCGCCGCCGCATCGCACGCCTGCCCGAGAGGGCCCAGCAGATCCTGCTGCAGGCCGCCGTGATCGGCCGCGACGTCGACGTCGACGTGCTGGTCGACATCTCCGGCGAGGAGGATTCGGTCGTCGACGCGGTCGAGGCCGCGCTGCTGGCCGGCCTGGTCACCGAACCGGGCGCGGGGCGGCTGCGCTTCGACCACGAGATGGTGCGCGACACCCTCTACTCCGACGCCTCCCGGCTGCGCCGCTCACGCCTCCATGCGGCGGTCGCCTCGGTCATCGAGTCGCGCAACCCGGGCGACGTGGCGGCCCTGGCCCACCACTACGACCTGGCCGGCACCGCCGACACGGCCGCCAAGGCGGTCCGCTACGCGGGCCTCGCCGGCGAGCAGGCCGAACGCCGCTACGCCTACCGCGAGGCCGCCTCGCAGTGGGAACGCGCGATCAACGCCTACGACCGGGCGGGCGGACGTCCAGGAAAGGACCGGCTCGAACTCCAGGTCCGCACGATCCACGCGCTGGCCCTGGCCGGCGACATGACCGCCGCCCGCGCCCACCGCCGCGACGCGATGGACGTGGCCCTGCCGCTCGGCGACCTCGAACTGACCGCCCGGGTGGCGGCGGCTTTGGCCGTCCCCCACAAGGGCATCGCCCGCGACTTCACCCGCACGGCGTGGGAGATCGTCGACGTCACCGAGAAGGCGCTGCTGGAGCTGCCGCCCAGCGAACACTCGCTGCGCGCCAGCCTCCTCGCCACCCTGGCCCTGGAGCTCGAAGGCTCGGCCACCCCGCGCGGCGAGCAGGCGTCACTGGAGGCCGAGGAGCTGGCCCGCGCCAGCGGCGACCCCAACCTGCTGGCGATGGCGCTGAGCGGCCGCCTGCGGCAGTCCTACACGCTCGCCCAGGTCGACGAGCGCGAGGACATCGGCCGCGAACTGCTCCGGGTCGGCGCCGAGTCGGGCCAGATCTCCGTGCAGACCCTCGCCCACCTGGTGCTGCTCGAATGCGCGGCGGCCCGCGGCGACTTCGCCGAGGCCGACCGCCAGCTCGCCCGCGCCGACCAGCTCGGCCGCCAGTACGGCCTGGCCGCCCCCGCGGCCGTCGGCGCCTGGTACGCCGGTCAGCGCCTGATGATCGCCGGCGACTACGCGGGCGCCGAGACGGCCTACCGCAACGCCGCCCGCCTGACGGCCCGCGCCGGCATGCTGGAGGGCCGCCAGGACCTCCCGCTGATCGCGACCTTCTGCCTGCACCTGGTGCAGGGCAAGGCCGACGAGATGGCCGACGCCCTGGGCGAGGCGCACACGCGTGGCGCGAAGTGGACCCTCGACGCCTACGCGGTCGCCCTGGCCGAGGCGGGTCACCTGCGCGACGCCCGCGCGGTGGCCGTGACCAGGGAGCCGGTCCGCGGCGACTTCCTCTACGAACTCGCGATGACGTGGCGGGCCCTGGCCGGCCTGCGCCTCGACGACGCCGACCGCATGAACGAGGCCTACACCGCCCTCCGTCCCTTCCACGACCGCATCGCGGGAGCGGGAACGGGTGTGGTGGCCCTGTGGCCGGTCGCCCGGACCCTGGGCGACCTGGCGGTTAAACTCGGCCACCCCGACGCCCGGGCCCACTACGAGAAGGCGCTGGCGGTGGCCCGGCGGGTCGGCGTGCAGAGATGGGTGGACGACGCGGAGATCGCCCTCGACCGCGCCTGACACGGTTGTCCATTCGCTGATCCCGAAGATATCTTCGGAGAATGCGAATGGTCAGCCAGGCGCCGTTCTTCCGGACCGATACCCAGGCCCGCCTGCTGGCCCTGCTGTTCCTCCGCCCGGACGAGACCTGGACGCTGGCGAACCTGGCCCGCGAACTGGGCGTCTCGGCGTCCACGCTCCACCCGGAGATCCACCGGCTGGAGGACTCCGGCCTGCTCACGGCGTCGACGATCGGCCGGGCCCGGGTGCTGGCGGCCGACACCGCCCACCCCCTGGCCGCTCCACTGACCGAGATCCTCCGATACCTGTACGGTCCGAGGTCGGTGATCGAAGAGGAGTTCGGCCGGCTGCCGGGCGTCGACCGCCTGCTGATCTTCGGCTCCTGGGCGGCCAGGCAGAACGGCGTGCCCGGGCCACCGCCGAACGACGTCGACGTGCTGATCGTCGGCGACACCGACCGCCAGGCGGTCTACGCGGCGGCCGACCGCAGTCAGGAACGTCTCGGCATGCCGGTCAACCCCGTGCTCGCCTCGCCGAAGAGGTGGGACCAGACCTCCGACGCCCTCATCCGCCAGATCAGATCCGGCCCCGTCATCACCCTGATAGCCCCCGAGGAGACGCCGTGACGCGGTGGAAACGTGGCGAGGCCGAGGTCGAACGCCTGCTCGCCGCCGGCGAACTCCAGCAGGTGCGCGGTGAGGCGACCGACGGTTCCGGCTGGCTGACCAAGGCGCGGACCACCCTGAGCAGCGCCGACGACCTAGCGGCCACCGACGCCAACTCGGCCTACACGCTGGCCTACGACGCGGCGCGGTTCGCCTGCGTGGGCGCGCTCGCCCAGCAGGGCTTACGCGCCACCTCCAAGGGGGGCCACTACGCCGTCCAGCAGGCCGTGCTCGCCCAGTTCGGCCCGGCGTTCGCCTTCTTCGGCAGCATGCGGCGGCGGCGCAACGAACTGGAGTATCCGCAGTTCCCCGACGAGATCGTGGAAGAGGCCGAGGCCCGGCAGGCGGTCGAGGAGGCCCGGTCGATCATCGAGGCGACCGGCAGGCTGCTGGGCCATCTCGGGCTCTGGTCCACGTGAAGATCAGTCGTGCTCGACCGTCGGCACGTACGGGAACTCGCCCCTCGGCTTCGGGGTGACCGACTCCCGCCCGATGCCCAGGGTCACCGGGGTGTTGGCCGCGAAGGAGAACATCACGTCCGGGGCGTTGTCGGTCAGGGTGCGGCCGTTCCAGCCCGCGAAGGTGAAGGCGGCCTTGGTGCCGACGCGGTACGGCAGCATGTTGGGCAGCATGCGCTCCATGACCGTCTGGGCGTAGGCCTCCGGGTCGGCGGCGGTGCCGTAGGCGCGGACCACGCCGGCGACCTTCGAGCGGATCAGGTCTCCGTGGACGCGGATGTCGTCGGCGGGGTCGTTGGTGTTGAGGCGGTCGCCGAGGTCCTCGTCGTACTGGGTGAACAGCGGATGGATCATCGGCAGGCCGCAGCGGTTGATCGGGCGCCAGCCGCCGCTGTCGGTGGCGAGGCTGGTCTGGGCCCAGACGCCGATGCGGCCGTCGGGGCCGGCGATGGCGAGCAGTTCGTCGTCGGGGAGTTCCAGCACGATCGAGTAGACCGTGTGGCCGGCGAAGAGGTTGCCCGCCTTGTCGGGGTTCCAGCCGGTCAGGTCGACGGTCGTGCCGTGCTGGAAGGCCTGGCCGACGGCGTGCAGGACGTCGGGTTCGATCCAGAACGAGTCGCCGGCCTGGCCGGTCCAGACGCGGCCGCCGCCGTCGAGTTCGGTCGTCTCGCCCAGGCGGCCCTCGGCGATCAGTTTCTCGTCGCCGGAGGTGACGCGGTGGAGGCGGAAGGTCTGGCCGCCCTCGTCGTCGCGCTCGCCGAAGGTGAAGCGGAAGGTCACGTCCTCGACGGCGTCGCCGTCGCCGTCGATCTTGAACTCGTAGCGGCCCTCCGGGTGGAAGCCCTTCGGCGCTTCCGGACCGGCGAAGGAGTGGCTGTGGTCGGCGGCGAGGACCGTGCCGCGTTCGCCGCGGAAGACGTAGAGGTCGCAGACGTCCAGGCGTGGGTCCTGGCGGGCGAGGGGTGAGTCGAGGTGGTGGGACATGGGTGCTCCCGGTCTCGAAAAGGGGTCCTGACCCGAACCACCCTGCCTCTCGCCAGGAAGATCCTGTTCCATGAATCAGCAGTTGACCTGGAACTTCTCGCTTATGGTCCGGTGGTCCGCCACGTCCAGGACCGCCCGGTAGAGGCCGGGGTTGCCGGGGACGCGCACCCGCCAGTCGACGGTGCGGGCGGCGCCGTCGAAGCCGCCGGTGCTCGACAGGTAGTCCTGCCAGGCCTTCGCGGCGGGGCTGTAGCGCTGCAGCGTCCACTCGTAGGAGACGGCGCCCGAGCCGACCGCGCCGCGGACACGGTAGGAGCAGTCGGGCAGTTCGCCCACGGTCAGCCCGCTTGCCAGGGGGGCGGCGAGCGTGTTCTCGGCGGGGATCGACTGGGCCGACGACAGGGTGACGGAGCGGGCCGGTTCGTCGGTGACGGCGGTTCCGGTCAGGTAGGCTGCGGCGACCGCGAGGGTGGCGACGAGGAGCCGCAGCGCGGTTCCGCCGCCGCTCGCGACGACCGGAGCGAGACTGCGGGATTTCATGCCTTTTTTGTAGAACGCCATGGTTGAGCGGTGGTTGCCGTCCGCTTGCAGGGACGTGCGCCGCCTGGCGCGGTCCATGATGCGTCGCTTAAGGTAAGGCTGTCCTAATTCCTGGGAAGAGGCGGCACACGGTGGAGTTCGGGGACCCGTTGTTCGGGCTGCCCTACTGGCTCGTCGGGGCGATCCTCACGGTCGCGCTGTTCGGCGCCTTCCAGGTCTACTACTGGGTGGGGCACAAGGTCGGCGACGCCGTCTACGAGTCGCGGCTCGGGCGCAGGATCGGGCAAGAGCGCATCATCAAGGTCGAGAACGTCGTCCGCAAATGGGGCGCGCTCGCCGTCTACGGGTGTTTCTTCGTGCCGGGCCTGCGGCACACGCTGCCCTGGGTGGCCGGGGTGCTGCGGATCAACTACCGCTGGTATCTGGTGGCCAGCGCGCTGGGCTGCCTGACCTGGGCGCCGCTGGTGTGGTTCGGGCTCTATTCGGTCATCTGGGCCTGGCTCGGGCTCGCCGCCGACTCGCCCGTGGTCGCGGGCGTCGTCGCCGTCGTGGTGCTGGCCCTGCTGGTCGGGTACGTCCTGTGGCGCCGCCGCAGCCGCGACACTACGGCGGCGTCGCAGGCGGGCTAGAGCTCCGAGTCGTCGAGTGCCGCCTCCGGCGCGGTGCGGCGTACCGACTCGATGCCGTTCACGCAGGCCGCGCGGCTGGTGAAGGCCTCGCTGACCGCGATGGTCTGCCCGTTGCCCAGGACCAGCCGGAACCGGTAGGCCCCTGCCGCGTCTCTGCTGATGACGAATCTGCTCGCCATGTCTTCCCCCCGAATGCCGTCCGGCCGTCGCATGCCTACCCGTGCGATCATGCGGGCATGCGTGCCGTCGTTCTCGTCAGTACCGTCCTCACCTGGGCGATCGTCCTCTCGGCCCCCGCCCATGCCGACCCGCGGGTGACCGCGAGCGAGGTCTACGTCGTGGATCTCACGTCGGGAACGGTCCCGTACGCCAAACACGAGAACCGGCGGGTGCCGGTCGCGAGCCTCACGAAGGTGATGACGGCTTATGTCGTGCGACGGCAGGCCAAGCTCGACGACCTGGTGACCATCACCGCCGCCGACGTGAACCACGCCCATTCCAGCGGCGCGACCCATGCCGGGCTGCGGGCCGGGGAGCGGCTGACCGTCCGGCAGCTCCTCTACGCGCTGCTGCTGCCCTCGGCCGCCGACGCCTCCAACGCGCTGGCGCGCGCCTACGGGCCGGGCAAGCGCCGGTTCGTGGCCAGGATGAACGCCGCCGCCCGGGCCCTCCACCTCGACGACACCCGGTTCGTGAACGCCGACGGGCTGCCAGCGGCGGGGCAGTACTCGACCGCCCGCGACCAGCTGGAGCTGACCCGGGTCGTGCTGAAGGACCGGGTGCTCGCGCAGATCGCGCGCACCCGGGTCGCGCGGGCCTCCGGGCACACCTGGACGAACACCAACAAGCTGCTCGGCACCACGCCCGGCGTCATCGGGCTGAAGACGGGTTTCACCCGGGCGGCCGGCTACTGCCTGGCGTTCGCGGCGCGGCGGGACGGGCGCACCTATCTCGGGGTGATCCTGGGCGACACGGGTGACCTGCGGCGGTTCACGACGGCGCGGAACCTGCTGAGCTGGGCCGAACGAGTGAGTGACAGGCGATAGCGGCGGCGGCCACGACGTTGAGCGAGTCGACGCCGTTCTTCAGGGCGGCCGGGCTCATCGGGATGCGGACGCGCTCGGTCGCCTGATCGAGCCAGCGTGACGACAGGCCGTCGCCCTCGGAGCCGAGCAGCAGCGCGGCCTTCTCGCCCAGCCGGACCTCGTCGATCGACACGGCCGAGGCGTCGGGGGTGAGCGCGAGGGTGTCGTAGCCGTCGAGGGCGGCCAGGCCGCCGTGCCAGTCGTCCATGCGGGCCCACGGGATGGCGAAGACGGCGCCCATCGAGACCTTGATCGACCGGCGGTAGAGGGGGTCGGCGCAGCGCGGCGACAGGATCACGGCGTCGACGCCGAGCGCCGCCGCCGACCGGAAGATCGCGCCGACGTTGGCATGGTCGACCAGGTCTTCCAGGACGATGACGCGCTTCGACCGCCGGGCCAGCGTGGCGACCGAGGGCAATTCCAGGCGCTCGAACGAGGCCAGCGCGCCCCGGTGGACCGGGAAGCCGGTCACCTGCTCCATGAGGGCGTCGCTCACGACGTACACGACCTGGTTCTCCAGCACGTCGGCCAGGTGGGTGAGCCATTTCGGGGTGGTCAGGAAGGCCCGCGCGGGGTGGCCGGTCTGCAGGGCGCGGCGGATGACCTTCTCGCCTTCGGCCAGGAACAGGCCGTGTTCGGCCTCCAGGCTCTTGCGGAGCTCCACGTCACGCAGGTGGGTGAAGTCGGTCAAGCGGGGGTCAGCCGGGTCGTGGAGCTCGATGACCATCACGCAAGCCTACCCTTGCCACCCCTTGGCAACGGCAAACCGGTGTGACGGAACGTGGCCGATAAAGTACTCAGCGCTGTATCCGGCGGTGCGAGGGCGATCGGGGGTCAAGGTGCCTGACCAGCGGACGCTCACGCGCCCGGCCGTTTCGGCCGAGAGCTGGCTGAGGGACGCCCGCCGCGCGCGCCTGCTGTCGGTGGCGACCCTCGGCTGGCTCGGCGCCGAATCCCTGGTGGGCGTGTACGCCGGCTGGGCCGCCGACTCGGTCGCGCTGCTCGGCTGGGGCCTGGCGGCCCTGGTCGAGGCGCTGGCCAGCCTCATCGTCCTGTGGCGCTTCACCGGCGCCCGTCTGGTGTCGCCGGTCGCCGAGTCACACGCGACCCGCGCGGTCGCGGTGAGCTTCTGGCTGCTGGCGCCCTATCTGGTGCTGCACGTGCTGCACGACCTGGAGCACGGTCAGCGGGCCGCGCCCACCGTGCTCGGTGTTCTGGTCACCACGATCAGCCTGGTCAGCATGCCGGTCCTCGGGTGGGCCAAACGGCGGGTCGGGGCCCGCCTGGCCTCGGCGGCGACGACCGGGGAGGGCACCCAGAACGTGCTCTGCGGGCTGACCGCGGCCGGGGTGCTCGCCGGGTTCGCGGCGGGCTCGATCGGCTGGTGGTGGGCCGACCCGCTGGTGGCGCTCTCGCTCGCGGGGATCGCGGTCTTCGAGGGCGGCAGGGCCTGGCGCGGGCACGTCTGCGACCACTGAAGCGACAACACCGCGACGTCCATCCCGGCGCCGCGGAGGGCCTCGATCACCTCGGAGGCGCCGCCCGGGACCGTCCAGACCCGTCCGTGGCGGCCCGTCAGATGGACGGCGCGCAGCCCCGGCAGGGCCCGCATCGCCTCTCTGGCCGAGGGCGGCAGGCCGGGGCGGTTGAACTCCAGCAGGAGGAGATCTCCGTCGCGCATCCCAGCCCCCGGGTGCAGAATCGCCTGATTTAACGAACACGATACATCGCGAGATGCCGATGTCAAGATGTATCGCGATGCCCATCATCGCAGTAAAAGGACCGTTTTGCCGGTCTCAGGGTTGCCACTATGGTTCCGTAAGCATTACGGAGAATCTCCCTATATGCCTGGCAGGGAGAGCAACGACTGACGAAGAGGCCATCGTGGGACGTCACCGCACTGACGAGATCGAGGGCGGCTACCCCGCGTACGAGCAGCCCCCCTCCCGGCGCAAGTCGGCCGGGCCGGGCAAGGTGCTCGTCCCGCTGGCGGGGGCCGTGGCCCTGGCGGTACTGCTGGGCGTGGCCGCGTACGTCGTGGTGAACAAGGACACGGCCGGGTGCTCCGGCGAGAAGGTGTCCCTGTTCGTGGCCGTCGCCAAGGACATCGAACCGGCCGTGAGCGAGATCGCCGACCGGTTCGTGAAGGCCGAGAAGACGGTCGACGGCAGCTGCGTCGACGTGGCCGTGAAGGGGGCCGACTCCGACGGGGTCGCCGCCGCGCTGGCCGGGACCGGCGGCGCGAGCTCCGCGCCGGACCTCTGGATCCCCGACTCCTCGTTGTGGTTGTCGCAGATGCCGGCCAAGTCGGCGCCCAAGGTGAGCGCCAACCTGGCCAGTTCGCCGATCGTGCTGGCCGCGCCGAAGGCGGCCGCCGCGAAGCTGGCCGAGTCGCTGGAGCCCAGTTGGACCGGCATGATGTCGGCCGCCAACGCCGCCAACCCCGACGGGCTCGCCAGCAAGGTCCGCGTGGTCGTGCTCGACCCCGCCAAGAACGCCGCCGGGCTCGGCGCGCTGCTGGCCGGGGCCGGGATCCTGCGGCAGAGCGGCGACGAGGGCTCCGAGGAGCTGCTGGTCGGCGTGCTGCGGCAACTGTCGGAGTCGAAGGTGACCTCGCCCGACAACCTGTTCGCGACCCTGTCGAAGACCGCCAGCCGGGTGCCGATCGGGGTGACCTCCGAGCAGTCGGTGTGGGCGTTCAACAAGGACAACAAGAACGCGGCCGTGGCGCTCTATCCGGCCGAGGGCACCGTCAACCTCGACTACCCGATCATCACCACGGCGAAGGACCCGGAGAGCGCCCAGGCCGCCAAGTTGTTCACCACCGAACTGGCCTCGACCGCCTCCCGCAAGACCATCCAGAACCACGGCTTCCGCACCCCCGAGGGCCAGGGCACCGTCCTGACGCCCGAGACCGGGATGCGCGCCGAGGCCCCGACGGCCCTGCCGATCCCCGACGCCAAGACCGTCGTCACGCTCGCGCAGTCGTGGAAGCGCGTCGGCCTGGGCACCAAGTTGCTTTCGCTCCTGGACGTCTCGGGCACGATGGCGCTGCCCGCCGACTCCTCCGGCATCACCCGCATGCAGGCGATCTCGCAGGTCAGCACCGAGGGCCTGAAGCTGTTCCCGGACAAGACCGAGATCGGGACCTGGATCTTCTCCGACAACCTCAACGGCGCCAAGGTCGACTGGAAGGAGACGGTCCCGGTCGGGCCGCTCGCCCAGCAGATCGACGGGGTGACCCGGCGCGAGGTCATCGCCCGGCAGATGACCCAGATCAAGGCGATCCCCACGGGGAACACCGGCCTCAACGACTCGCTCTGGGCGGCGTACCAGAAGATGACCGACGAGTACGAGGCCGACAAGATCAACACGATCCTGCTGTTCACCGACGGCGTCGGCAACGACGACCCGAGCGGCGGCATCACCAACGCGGGCATCCTCAAGCGCCTCAAAGCCTCGTTCGACCCGGCCAAGCCGGTCTCGATCCTGATCATCTCGTTCAACACCGAGGGTGACGCGAACCGGACCCAGATGGAGAACATCGCGAAGGCCACCGGCGGCCAGGCGTACTTCCCGGAGACGGTGCTGGAGATCAGGAACATCTTCCTGCAGGGCATCGCCCGCCGGCTGTGCGCGCCCAACTGCCCCAGCGCGAAATAATCTTCACGCCAGTCACAACTGTCGCTGTTTTCCCAGGTCATGCCACTTGAGCATGGCCTGGAAGACAGTAAACGCGGCGCCGGAAGGGGGCGTCCTTCTCGTGTGGGGACCGGGAGGTCCTGTTCTCGGGGAGGAATCCGTTGCCCGGATGGCCGACTGTCGGGCGAGCCGACGACAACCGTCTGCTCGACGCGCTCAGACGCGACGACGCGCACGCACCAGCCAGCCTGTACGACGCGTACGCCGACCGGCTGAACGACTACGCGTTCGCCCGGCTGCGCGACCTCGACCTGGCGGCGAGCGCCGTGCACGACGCGCTCGTGCTCGCGGTCGCCTCGGTGGGCCGGCTGGCGGAGGCGCAGCGGTTGCGCGCCTGGCTCTACGCCCTGGTGCGCTTCCAGTGCGCGTCGCGGACGCCCGGCACCGCGACGACGCCGATCGACCTCGCCGACAGCCCCGACCCCGAGATGACCATGCTGGTCCACGAGGCGCTGGGCGAGCTGAGCGGGCCCGAGCGGGAGGTGCTGGAGCTCTCCCTGCGCCATGACCTGACCCCGGCCGAGGCGGGCGCCGTGCTGGGGCTGACCTCCCGCCAGGCGGCGACGCGGCTGGAGCGGGCCCGCGACCACCTGGAGAACTCGGCCGCCGCCGTGGTGCTGGCGCGGACCGGCCGGGCCCACTGCCCCGACCTGTCGGCGATGGTCGACTCCTGGGACGGCCCGCTGAGCACGCTGCTGCGCCGGCGGCTGAGCCGCCACATCGCGGGCTGCGAGGTCTGCGCCGAGGGCAGGCAGCGGCACGTCTCGGCGCCGAAGCTGCTGGAGATGGTGCCGGTGGCGTTCCCGCCGCTGTCGCTGCGACGCCGGGTCGTGGACGCCTGCGCCCACCCGGAACGAGACGAAACGAAGATCCTCATCGTGCGGGACGGGGATCACTTCGACCGGAACGGATTCCCCGTGCCGGTCGAGCGGCGGCCCCGAGTGAAGCGGGGCCGCCGGGCGGGGGGCGTGTCACGGCGGGCGGCGGGGAAGAAGAAGTCCCGGCGCGCGACGCCCGCCGTGGCCGCTCTCGGCGTCGCCCTGATCGCGGGGGGCGGGGTGTTCTGGCTGAACGGCGCCGGCGCGGGCGCGCCCACCCGAATCGAGGCGATGCCGCAGCCCACGGATGACACCGTCCAGGCCCCGCAGTACGAGGTCACCGAGGAGGAGACCCCGCCGCCGCCGTCCGTGGAGGAGGAGAGCCCCACGCCCGTGGAGGCCGAGGAGACGTCGTCCACGCAGGCTCCCGGGCCGGTCCCCACGGCGGCGGGGCAGCCGCCGGCGCGGCCGAAGCCGAGCCGGAAGCCGGTGAAGACCCCCGCGCCCACCAAGCGCCCGGCCGCCGCCAGGGCCGCCCTGTCGATGACCTGCCCCGGCGACCTCGGCGAGGCCACCGGCGGAGTGCTCTACCTCACCGCCAGGAACGCTCCAATCGCGTGGAGCGCCCGCGCCGGCGACAACGTCTCGATCGCCCCGGCGCGGGGCGTGCTGAAGAAGGGCGCGAGCGGGCGCATGACGATCTCGATCGTCGACCCGAAGTCGGCCGGCGGCACCACGATCTCGATCACCTCGCCCGGCGGGAACCCGTCGTGCCGGATCAGCTGGCGCGGCGACGGCTACTCCCCGCCCGGCGGCGGGGTGCCCGACCCGACCAACCCGCCCCGGCCGACCCCGACGCCCCCGAAGACCGACGAGCCGACCTCCGCGCCCAGCGAGACCCCGGCGACCCAGGTGTCGGAGGGGCCCCAGCAACCTCAGGCATAACACCGGCGGTTGCCGAGTCGTTACCGATAGAGTCCTGGTCCTTTGTGAACCGGGCGCCGCGGAAGAGCGTCGCCATTGACGCGCGTGCCCCCGGTTGATCCTATGAAGTGCCTCCACCAGCCGGGAGAGTGACATGGGGACCAGTAAGACCGTCCTGATCGGTGTGGTCGGCGCGTTGTGCGCGGCGGGAGCCGTGCTGGCGCTGGCCGACGTGCAGACGCCCGCCAGGCTGATCTTGACGCCGGTGTTCCTCCTCCTGGCGCCCGGCGTGGCCATCGCCGGGTTGTTGCGTGATCGTGACCCCCTATCGGCTCTAACCGTGGGACTGGCGGCCAGTCTGGCTGTCAACGTTCTTCTCGCCGAGGCGATGCTCCTCTTCGACGCCTGGTCACCGCGTGCCGGCGTGGCCACCGTCGCGGTCGTGAGCGCGTTTCTGGTGATCCTGCGCCAGCTTCACCGCCCCCGCACTCGCGTCACCCCCGCCCAGAACTCCGGGTGACGACCCCACACACCCTCTGCCCCACGACCGGGACGAGCCCGTGCCCCATCTCGTCCAGTCGCGCCGGTCCGCTGGCAGTCTCCGCTCATGACAGACCGCCCGGAAGGACATCTCCGTCACCATGAGTCCCGAGATCACCGGCTTGCGGCCGCTTCCGCACGTCGAGCGCTACACCCCCCTCGGCCCTCACCTCGCCGTCTCGCCGACCGTCAGCGTCGTCGTGCCGGCGATGAACGAGGCCGAGAACCTGCCCCACGTGTTCGCCACACTGCCCACCTGGGTGCACGAGGTCGTGCTGGTCGACGGCCATTCGACCGACGACACCGTCGAGGTGGCCCGGCGGCTGCGGCCGGGCCTGCGCATCGTCCACCAGACCGGGCGCGGCAAGGGCGACGCCCTGGCCGCCGGGTTCGCGGCCTGCACCGGCGACATCATCGTGATGATCGACGCCGACGGCTCGACCGACGGCCGGGAGATCATCCACTTCGTCAGCGCCCTGGTCAGCGGCGCCGACTTCGCCAAGGGGTCGCGGTACGTCCCCGGCGGCGGCAGCGACGACCTCACGGTCACCCGGCGGGCCGGCAACAGCGTGCTGCGCACCATCGTCAACACGCTCTACCGCACCCGTTACACCGATCTCTGCTACGGCTACAACGCCTTCTGGGCCCGCCACCTGCCCGCGCTCGACCTCGACTGCGAGGGCTTCGAGGTCGAGACGCTGATGAACATCCGGGCGGCCAGGGCGGGGCTGCGGGTGCACGAGGTGCCCAGTCACGAACGCTGCCGCATCCACGGGGAGTCGAACCTGCGGGCGATCCGCGACGGGCTGCGGGTGCTGCGGACCATCGTGCGGGAGTGGCGGCGCCGCAACGCGGCCCCCGCGCCGCTGCCCCAGCCGGCCACGGCCGACCAGGGCGCGGCATGAACACCTCCGTCGTGATCTGCGTGTACACCGAGGAGCGCTGGGACGACATCGCCGCCGCGGTCGCCTCGGTGCGGGCGCAGACGGTCCCGGCGCGCGAGCTCATCCTGGTCGTCGACCACAACCCCGACCTCCACCTGCGGCTCAAGCACGCCCACCCCGACGCGATCGTGCTGGAGAACGTGCACGAGAAGGGCCTGTCCGGCGGCAAGAACACCGGCGCCGAGGCGGCCGCCGGCGACTACGTCGCGTTCCTCGACGACGACGCGGTGGCCGACCCGGGCTGGATCGAGGGCCTGGAGTCGGCGATGGCGCAGCCGGGCGTCGTCGGCGCGGGCGGGGCCACCCGCCCGCTGTGGGCCACCCGGCGGCCCCGCTGGTTCCCGGTGGAGTTCGACTGGACGGTCGGCTGCACCTACAAGGGCATGCCGGAGATCCGGGCGCCGATCCGCAACGTGATGGGCGGCAACGCGATCTTCCGGCGCGAGGTGATCGGCGCGGTCGGCGGGTTCTCCACCGGCATCGGCCGCAGCGTCGAGGGCGGCAAGAGCAGACCGCTGGGCTGCGAGGAGACCGAGTTCTGCATCCGGCTCACCCAGCGGCTGCCCGGCTCGGTGCTGCTGTTCGAGCCGTCGGCGGGCATCGGCCACCGGGTCCCGGCCGCGCGGGAGACCTTCCGCTACTTCCGGTCCCGCTGCTACGCCGAGGGCCTGTCGAAGGCCCTGGTGACCCGGAGCGTGGGCAGCGGCGACGGGCTGGCGAGCGAGCGGTCGTACACGTTCAGGACCCTGCCGCTCGGCGCGCTGAAGGGCCTGGTCACGCTCCGGTGGGGGAAGAGCGTCGCCATCGTCGTCGGGCTGGCCTGGACGACCTGGGGTTACCTGGTCGGGAGGGCGCGGCGATGAACCGGGTGCCGATCCTGATGTACCACTCGGTCACCGACCGGCCCAACGCCGAGACCCGGCCGCTCGCGGTGCGGCCGGGCGACTTCGCCGAGCAGCTCGCCTACCTGGCCGGCAACGGGTTCACGCCGATGACGTTCGCGAGCCTGATCGCGGCCGTGAACGGCACCGGCGCGACCCTCCCGGCCCGGCCGGTGGTGCTCACCTTCGACGACGGCTACGCCGACTTCCACACCGAGGCGATGCCGATCCTCGACCGGTTCGGCTTCCCGGCCACCCTGTTCCTGACCACGGGCTGGGTGGCCGACGCGGGCGGCGAGGCGGCGGGCCGGCCGCTCGACCACATGGTGAGCTGGTCGCAGGCCCGGGAGGCGGCCGCGCAGGGCCACGAGATCGCCGGGCACAGCCACAGCCATCCGCAACTCGACCAGTTGCCCGACGCCGAACTGCGGCAGGAACTCCGGCGCGGCAAGGCGGTCCTGGAGGACAGACTCGGGCTCCCGGTGACGACGATGGCCTATCCCTACGGCTACTCCAGCGCGCGGGTGCGCCGGGAGGCCCGGCGGGCCGGATTCTGGGCGGCGTGCGCGGTCGCCAACGACATGGCCGGCCTGCCCGCCCCCGACATGCTGGCGGTTCCCCGCCTGACGGTGAGCCGGACCACCGGGCCGGGCCGGTTCGCCCGCGCCGTGGAGGGCCGGGCGCTCCCGCTGGTCTACCTCCGGGAGCGCGCGCTGACCCGTGGCTATGCCGTCGTACGCCGGGGCAGGTACGGAATCGCGCGTTTCGCCCGAAGAGCATAAGGGGAGAAAACAGGGCGACCGAGGACATGAGGGGGCACAGTGGCCCAGGCATGGCTACCCGTCGCCAGTCGCATTCCCGCTCCCCAGGACGCCGGCCCCATGATCGGGGGCGCGCCCAGGGTGGTCTGGTTCATTTGGCCTACGGACCCCCAGGGGATCTCGGCCAAATCCGTGGCCCAGCGGCTCGTCCAGCTCAACCGCCCCGCCCACCTGGTGTGGAACCCGGTGACGGGGCAGATCATCCAGCAGTTGCCGCCCACCCGCGCGGCCTGCGGCCTCACCGGAGACCTCAACCGGCAGGGCCGGGTGTGCGTCCAGATCCGGGTCTTGGGGTCGGTGCACGAACCGTTCACCGACAGCAAGCTCGACGGTCTGGACGAGATCCTCGCCTGGCTCGACTCGTGGGAGGTTCCCCGGCGCTGGCCGGCAGGGCCGCCCCTACCCATGCCCCATTCGCTGGTGCAGGACGGCAACCGCCGCCTCTGGGCCCGTGGGGGGCACTTCGGGCATTCGCAGGTTCCGGGTTCCGCCGAGGGGGATCCGGGGGCCATCGACGTCGCCCGCATCATCGGAGACAGCGCGCCGCATTTAGAGGTGCCCCGTCCCCGTGAGGAGCTGCGGCTCCTGGAGAGCGTGGTCTAGCAGGCTCCTGACGATCCCGCAGCCGTGGCGGACGTCGTGGAGTGCGGCCGAGCCGTACCCGACGACGAGGCCGTGGACGCGGGGCGGGCCGTGGTGGTGGCGAACGGTCGTGTCGACCAGGACCCCCCGCTCACGGGCTCCGGCGACCACTTCCGGCACGACGTGTTCCGGAAGTTCCGCCAGGACGTGCAGACCGGCCGTGTCGCCCTTGGTCCACGGGCCGAGGGCGGCCACCACGGCCTCCCGCCTCCGGGCGTACTCCAGGCGCATGCGCCTCAGGTGCCGGTCGAGGTCACCGCGGTCGAGCAGCACGGCGACCGCGCGCTGGACCGGGCCCGACGTGCGGTCGGCCAGTTCCTTCCGCGTTCTCGCGATCTGGTCGAGCAGCGGCCTTCCGGCCACCAGCCAGCCGACGCCGACGTCGGGGCTGAGCGACTTCGACAACGTGCCGAGCAGCACGACCTGTTCGGGGCCGAGGCCGTAGAGGGCGGGGAGCGGGGCGACGTCGTAGCGGAACTCGGCGTCGTAGTCGTCCTCGACGACGAGCGCGCCGGTGGCGCGGGCCCAGGCGAGCAGGCGTTCGCGGCGCGGGATGGGCAGGCGGCCGCCGGTCGGGAACTGGTGCGCCGGGGTCGTGTAGATCATGCGCAGGCCGGCGGGCAGGTCGTCGACGACCAGGCCGTCGGCGTCGACCGGGCAGGGCACGATCTCGGCCCCCCGCGAGGCGAAGATGCGCCGGGCCGACCGGTAGCCCGGCTCCTCCACCCCGACCCGGTCGCCGGGCTTCAGCAGGGTGGCGGCCAGTAGGTCCAGGCCGTTGCCGGTGCCGCGCGTGATCAGCACGTTCCCCGGCCCGGCGGGCACCGCGCGGGCCCGGCGCAGGTGGTCGGCCAGCGCCTCGCGCAACATCGGGTCGCCGTAGAGGTCGGGCCAGGCGCTCATCGGCAGGTCTCCGGCGGCCCGCCAGGCCCGGCGCCAGGCGGCGGTGTCGTAGGCCATCACCCAGGGGCGGCCGGGGCGCAGGTCGACGAGCCCGGCGTCGGGCGCGTGCAGCGGCGGGTAGAAGTCGGTGTCGGCGGAGGTCCCCGGCTCGGCCGGGCTTGCGGCCTCGACGGCGTGGACGTCGGCCACGTAGGTGCCCGAGCCGTGCCGCCCGTCGAGCCAGCCCTCGGCGTAGAGCTGCTGGTAGGCCTCGGTGACCACGGTCCGGCTGACGCCGAGCAGCCCGGCGAGGCCCCGGCTGGAGGGCAGCCGCTCCCCCGCCCGCAGCGCGCCGTCGCGCATCGCCGCGCGCAGTTGGTCGCCGACCTGGACGACCAGGGGCGTCGGGCTGGACCGGTCGACGGCCACCGGCAGCTCGACCTGCTGCTCCCGCAAAGTGGTCTCCCTCAACACCGCGAAAGTGGACGTGTTCCTCCAGGCCACTCGGCTCCTACGGTAACCGTATGACCGAGCTGTCCAGCACCCCTCGTACCGTCCTCGGCCGCTCCAAGGCCCGTGGCCGCACCGACCGCGCCGAGCTCCACGCTGTCCTCGACGCCGGCCTGATCTGCCACCTGGGTGTGATCGTCGACGGCTCCCCCATGGTCATCCCGACCGGATACGGCCGCATCGGCGACACCCTCTACGTCCACGGCTCCACCGGCGCGCGGTCCCTGCGCACCGCACCCGGCGACACGGTCTGCGTCACCGTGACCCACCTCGACGGCATCGTGCTGGCCCGGTCGGTCTTCCACCACTCGGTCAACTACCGCTCGGCGATGATCTACGGCGTGCCGCGCCTGGTCACCGACGAGGAGGAGCGCATGGCGGGCCTCGCCGCCATCACCGAGCAGCTCGCCCCGGGCCAGTGGGACTACGCGCGCCTGCCCAACCGCAAGGAGATGGCCGCCACGGCCGTGCTGGCGCTGTCGCTGGAGGAGGCCTCGGTCAAGATGCGCGCGGCCGGCCCGAGCGACGACGACGAGGACTACGACCTGCCGATCTGGGCGGGGGTGCTGCCCGTCGTCACCACGTGGGGCGAGCCGGAGCCCGATCCCAAGATGACCCGGGACATTCCGGTTCCCGCCCATATCTCCGGAAGATGACCTTTGACAACCACGCCGCCCGTCCGGGCGTCTTCTTAACGCAGCACGAGGCGACCGGCGCCCATGTGGCCATCGAGTACCCGGCAGGGACTCGCATGGGCGGCCGGGTCGCCTTTTTTCTTTCTCCGTTACGCCTCCGGAGTGGCCGGCCGCATCCGGAGCAGGCGTCCCCCGCTGTGATCACGGTCACCTGATCGCGGGATCGCATGCCCGCCGGGCATGGATCGGCACCTCGCCCAGTATTGGTTCCGAAACGGCCGGTGTCACAATATGCCCTGGTCAACCGGCCGGACGGCGCCGCCACCCGCCTCGGGACCGGATCCCGGCGTCCCCGGCCCACCCACCTGTACCACTAAAGTCACGTTTGACACTGAGTCACTACAATCTCATGACTTTTCCCATCACGTAGTAGACCCGCCGTTAGGCTCTGTGGTCGTCATGGTGGGGGCCCGGGCACAGAAGGAGACCGCATGTACGGCCAGACCGGCGCCTGGCGGGTTCCCGGCTATACGGAGCTACGCGAGCTCGGCACCGGCGCAGCCGGACAGGTCGTGCTGGCCAGGCACGATGCCGATGGAACCCTAGTCGCGATCAAATATCTCTCCCAGGAACTCCGAGCCGACCTCAACTTCATCGCCCGGTTCCGGCACGAGGCCCGTCTCCTCGCGCTGATGGACCGCAACCCGCACGCCGCCCGCTTCTACGAGTACGTCGAGCAGCCTCACGGCGCCGCGATCGTCATGGAGCTCGTCGACGGCGTCTCGCTGCGCGCGATGATCCGCTCCGAAGGCCCCACGGGACCCGAGGCCGCCCTGGCGGTGCTCAAGGGCTCCCTCATCGGCCTCGCCATCGCCCACGACATGGGCGTGGTGCACCGGGACTTCAAGCCCGAGAACGTCATGGTCGACGGCGACGGCCAGAGCAAGCTCGTCGACTTCGGCATCGCCGCCCGCGCGGGCGAGGGCATGCCCGCCTCGGGCACGCCGTCCTACATGGCCCCCGAGCAGTGGGCGGGCGCCCCGGCCGGTCCGACGACCGACGTCTACGCCGCCACCGTGGTGTTCTTCGAGTGCCTCACCGGCCAGCGCCCCTTCCAGGCCAACAACCTGGCCGCGCTGGCCCACCAGCACCAGGCCGCCCCGGTCCCGCTCGACCAGATCCAGCCCCAGCTGCGCGGGCTCATCGAGCGCGGCATGTCCAAGCACCCGCAGGAGCGCCCCGCCTCGGCCCACGCCTTCCTCCAGGAACTGGAGTCGGTGGCGCTGGAGACCTACGGCCCGCAGTGGGAGGAGCGCGGACGCCGCCGCCTGGCGGCGCTGGCCGGCCTGCTGGCCGCCTTCTTCCCGCTCGCCGCGTCGGTGCCCGAGGCCAACACCCAGCTCGCCAACACCCAGCTCGCCGCCGGCGGCGAGGACTTCGGCGGCGAGGAGGAGCGCAAGGGCGGCTTCTTCAGCAAGGCGTTCGTGAAGATCGGCCTGACCGTGGTCGGCATGGCCGTGATCGCGGGCGGCACGGCCGTGCTGGTCGGCTCGATCAGCGGCGCGACCCTGTCGGCCGGGACCACCACGCTCACCCCGAGCCCGGTGAACACCTCGACGACCCCCGACCCGCTGGTCGAGGAGGTCGACGACGGCCTCATCCAGGAGGTCCCGGTCGAGGAGTCTCCCGAGGTCACCGAGTCGCCCGAGGCCGACGGAACCCAGCCCCCGGTCACCCAGCCGACCTCGAACGTCCAGCCGAAGCCGACGCAGCAGCCGAAGCCCAAGCCGACGAAGAAGCCCACCAAGAAGCCGACCGCCAAGCCGACCAAGAAGCCGGGCGGCGGCGGTGGCGGCCTGGAGGAGCCGGGCGACCCGACGGCCTCCAGCGAGCCGGGCGAGGAGACGCCGACCCCGAGCCCGTCGCCCACCCCGACGACCAGCTCGCCGACGCCCACGACGTCGTCGTCCCCGACCACGTCGTCCTCACCCTCGTCGCCGCCGCCTTCGAGCCCGTCGACCGACCCCACCATCACCCGGAACTCCGGTTCCCCCGGCGGCCCCGGCTCTCCCTCCACGGAGGAGTCGCCCACCCGTGACCCCGAGGTGCCGACCGTCGCGCCGACCACCGGAGAGACGGCCGCCGCCGGATTCTTCGCCCTCGGCCTGATGACGACCGGCCTCGTGCCCGCCACACTTGCCGTGAAGCGATCGATGGCGGGAAGGCACCGGCGGAGGCGTAAGTAGTCATGCATGACGGGGGCACTGTCGCGGGCCATCGGCTGACCGGCAGGACGCGGGTCAGCGAGGTCGGCACCTGGCACGACGCGGAAGGCCCCGGCGGCGAGCCGTCGGGGCTGCTCCGGTTCAACGATCACCTCCTGGCCGCCCCGGGCGCGCGTGAGCGCCTGGTGGCGGCCATTTCCGCTGATCGGCGGCTGGCCCAGTCGGGCCAGTACGGCCTGCTGCCGGTCGCCGACCTGGTGGCGGCCCACGGCGAGGTCTGGCTGATCGTCGGCCGCCGCGCCGTGCCGACCGTGGCCGACCTGCTCACCGGCGGGACCCAGCTCGGGTGGGGCCCGGACGCGGGCAGCGCCGCCACGATCCTGATCGAGACCGCCCAGACCCTGCTCGGCCTGCACGCCGCGGGCCTGGCCCACGGCGCGGTCCACCCCGGCACGGTCGTCATCGGCGAGGACGGCTCGGCCCTGCTGGCCGAACGCGGCCTGCTGGAGGCGCTGCGCAGCGAGCCGGTCTCCCCGGAACGCGACATCGCCGCCTGGCAGGGCCTGGCCCGCACCCTGTCGGCGAGCTGGGCCACCGGCCAGCCGGCGCACCTGCTCGACCAGGCCGCCGCGGTGGCCGCCTCCCACGGCCTGGCGGCGGCCCGCGACGTCCTGACGAACGGCCGTGACCTGCTCCCGGCCGGGTTCACCACCCGCGAGTCGCTGGTGCGCACCCTGCACGCCTGGTCGGCGCTGCCGCCGGTGGCCGCCGCGCTGCCGCCCGCGCGGCTGCCCGAGAGCGGCGAGCTGCGCACCCTGCTCGACCCGGCGCGGCACCCGGGCGGGCCTCCCCCGGCGGAGTCGGGCGGCATGCGGTTCGGTCCGGGCGTGCCCGCCGACACCTCGGCCGCCCAGATCTGGCGGCAGGGCGCCACCCAGCACGCCGATCCGGCGGTCAAGAGCCGCCGCAGGGCCCGGCCGAAGCGCCGGGGCGCGTTGCTCAGCTCGCTGGTGGTCTGCCTGCTGATCGCCGGGTTCGTCCTCTACATGCGGATGGCCCCGCCCGCCGAGATGTCGGTGACCAAGGTCAGCGTGTCCGCGCCGAAGAAGACGCAGGGCTGCGACGCCAAGACCAAGATCATGGCGGTGGTCACCACCAACGGCGAGAGCGGCACGTTCAAGTACGAGTGGGAGCAGAGCGACGGCCGGGTGACCGAGGGCACCCAGCGGGTCGAATCGGGTACGACTTCGGTAGATCTTCCGCTCATCTGGCAGGTGAGCGGTCCGGGCCGGTTCAAGGGCACAGCCACGCTGCGCGTGCTCGACCACACCCCCGAGGGGAAGCCCATAGCCGCCAAGGCGAGCTTCTCGTACAAATGCTGACTTCACTAGGCTGCACGGCATGACGACGACCCCCGCCGGCTGGTACCCGGACCCCTACGGCTCGCCGCAGCTGCGGTGGTGGGACGGTTCGCAGTGGACCGACGCCACCCATCCCCTGGAAGGCCAGAACGCCCCGGAGTCTCCGGAGCCCGCCGAACAGGAGACCCCGGCGGCCGTCCCCGCCGCACCGGCCGCCGCCACCGCCCAGTTCGCTCCCCCGCCGGCCCCGCCGCAGTGGGCCTCGGCGCAGCCCGCCCCGTCGCAGGCGTGGGGCGCGACGAGCCAGCTCCCGATGCCCCAGTTCGGTGCGCCGCCCAAGCCGCCCTCGCCGCTGCCGTGGGTGCTCGGCGGCGTCGGCATCGTGCTCGTCATCGCGCTCGTCGTGGGCGGCGCGTTCGTGCTCCTGAACCGGAACTCCGTGGAGCCCTCGATCGCCCGGCCGCCGGCGACCAACGAGCCGGTGCCGCCGCCCCAGACCGAGCAGGCGCCGCCGCAGGAGCAGGAGCCCACCCCCGACCAGCAGCAGCCGCAGCAGCCCCCGCAACCGTCGATCACGTCGTTCCCGCAGCCCGAAGACGGCCGCATCAACGACTCGGTGTCGGGGCTGAGCTACGCGTTTCTGGGCGAGCCGTGGAAGGTCTCCGACCCGAAGACCATGAACGCCCCGAACGACCCGACCTACCCGCTCTTCACGAGCGGCTACGGCGCCGTCTCCCAGCCGGGGTTCAACGGGCAGGAGGGCGTCGACTGGATGGGCACGGTCGCGGCCGCCCAGCTCCCCCAGATGCTCCCCTACCGGGGCGTGCAGGACCTGGAAGTGGTCACCACGACCCTGCTGTCGGCGTACGAGCCGATCTTCTACTCCATCCGCCACGAGCGGCAGATCCTCCGCAACGAGGCGATCAAGGTCGGCGACCGCGACGCCTGGATCATCGAGTACAAGATGGACTTCAGCGCCGAGGCCAAGGCGAACAAGTACAAGTTCAAGACCGAGTCGGGCGCGTTCGTGCTGGTCGACATGGGCGAGGGCAAGCGGCCCTCGTTCTTCTACGTGTCGATCCCCGACAACCTGAAGTCCGAGCAGGTCGGTGATGTCCTGGACTCGCTCCAAACGCACTGAGCGGGAGCACTACGCTAAGGACATGAACGACCTGCTGGTCTGGATCGACTGCGAAATGACCGGGCTCGACCTCGGGCGCGACGCGCTGGTGGAGGTCGCCTGCGTCGTCACCGACGGTGAGCTGAACCAGTTGGACCAAGGGGTCGACGTCGTCATCAAGCCCCCGCCGGAGGCGCTGGAGCAGATGTCGGAGATCGTGCGCACCATGCACACGGCCTCCGGCCTGCTCGAGGCCCTGGCGGGCGGCGTGACCCTCGCCGAGGCCGAGGCCATCGTCCTGGAATACATCCGGGGCCATCTCCCGGAGCCCAAGAAGGCTCCGCTGTGCGGCAACTCGATCGCCACCGACCGCTCCTTCCTGGCGCGCGACATGCCCGTGGTCGACAACCACCTCCACTACCGGATGATCGACGTCTCGTCGATCAAGGAGCTGGCCCGCCGCTGGTATCCGCGCGTCTACTTCGCCTCTCCCGAGAAGCAGGGCGGCCACCGCGCCCTCGCCGACATCACCGAGAGCATCCGGGAACTGCGCTACTACCGGGCGACCGTGTTCGTCCCGCAGCCCGGTCCCGACTCGGCGACGGCACGCGACACGGCGGAGGCCGTTAGTAGTTCGTAGTTGTCTCGCGATACCGCTACACTCGTGCTTGTACGCGAGACCGGGTGAGCGGGATCGCGCACATGGTGGGTATAGCTCAGTTGGCAGAGCGCCAGGTTGTGGTCCTGGATGTCGTGGGTTCAAGTCCCATTACTCACCCAGCGTAAGGGCCGGTCCTTCGGGACCGGCCCTTCCTCGTTCCTCACCTTCTTCCGGCCTTCCGGTGCGATTTGCCCACGAAGCAACCCCCACAGGGCTTTCACGCGAGTTAAACTCGCTCACAACCGCTACGCCGGACGCGGGGGCCCTCGGCGACTTAACTCTCTGCCAAATGGATCTCTGCCACGGAGGCCAGATGCGCGTCGACGATCCCACCGGAACGGCTCTCAGCAAGCGCGAGACCGAGGTCATGGACCTGATCGCCAACGGTCATTCCAACAACCAGATCGCGCAGCGGCTGTTCCTCAGCGAGAAGACGGTCAAGAACCACGTCAACCGGATCTACGCCAAGCTGGGCGTCGCCTCCCGGGGGACCGCCATCGACCTGTGGTCAGGACGCGAGCCCTCGCCTTAGGCGGGACAGCCCCACTTCGATCTCCTCCGGAGTGACGTTCAAGGGTGGGCGGAGCCGTACAGTCCCCTCTGAGGCGGGCAGGACCAGCAGCGACTCACGCTCGCGCAACCGGGTGACGACCGCGTCGCGGTCGGGCACGTCGAAGGCGGCGAGCAACCCGCGACCACGGGCGTTCCGGAGCAGGCCCTCCGCCTCCAGCTCGCGGAGGGCGCCGAGCAGTTTGTCGCCCAGCACGCCGGCGTGCTCGATGAGGCCGTCGCGCTCGATGATCTGCAGGATCCGGGTGGCCCGCACGATGTCGGTCAGGCCGCCGCCCCACGTGGAGTTGATCCGGCCGCTGACGCGGAACACGTTGTCGGGCACCAGGTCGACCCTGCGCCCGGCCATCACCCCGCCGACCTGCATCTTCTTCGCGAACGCCACCACGTCGGGCTGCAGCCCCAAGCCCCGGTACGCCCACGCCGACCCGGTCACCCCCACCCCGGTCTGGACCTCGTCGAGCACGAACAGGGCCTGGTGGCGGTGGCACAGGTCCTGCATGGCGCGCAGGAACTCCGGGCGCAGGTGGTTGTCGCCCCCCTCGCACTGGATGGGCTCGGCGATGAAGCAGGCGATGTCGTGGGGGTACTTGCGGAACGCCTCCTCGGCCTGGCCGAGCGCGTGGCTCTCGGCCGCCTCCACGTCACCCAGGTGGATCGCGGGCGTGTCGATGCGGGGCCAGCCGAACTTGGGGAACCGGTCGGTCTTGACCGGTTCGGTGTTGGTGAGCGAGAGCGTGTAGCCGCCCCGGCCGTGGAAGGCGCGGCTCAGGTGGAGCACCTGGGTGCCCAGGCCGGGGTGGCGGCCGTTGGCCTCGTTCCAGCGGCTCTTCCAGTCGAAGGCGACCTTCAGCGCGTTCTCGACGGCCGCCGCGCCGCCTTCCACCAGGAACAGGTGGGGCAGTTCGGGGTCGCCGAGGACGCGGGTGAAGGTGTCGGTGAAGTCGGCCAGCTCCTCGGTGTAGAGGTCGGAGTTGGCGGGCTTGTTGGCGGCCAGCCGCCCGAGGCGGGCGAGGAAGGCCGGGTCGTCGTCGAAGGGGTTGAAGCCCAGGGGCGACGACGCGTACGAGGTGAAGAAGTCGAGGTGTCTCCGGCCGTCGCGGGCGTCGACGAGCCAGGAACCCGAGCTGCGCACCAGATCGAGGACGACCGGCAGGCCGTCGACGAGCAGGTGCCGGGAGAGCCGCTCGTGAACCGTCATGACGAAGATATTCCCGACTTATGACGCCATACGCGGAAAATCTTATGCAGGCATGTTCTTCACCCGGAAGGCCAGGTAGAAGAGCGAGAGCCCGAGGATGATCGCCAGGGTGCCGATCAGCCAGGCCAGTGACAGGGCGCCGGCGGCCGGCCAGATGACCAGGACCACACCGAAGATCACCGACAGGACTCCGGCCAGCATCAGGCCCCAGTCGCCGTCGATCCGCCTGCGGGCGTTCACCGCGGCGACGATCTCCAGCAGGCCGGTGACGACGAACCAGACGCCGATCAGCCACAGCAGCACGATCGCGGTGATCGCGGGCCAGCTGGCCACGACGATGCCGACGATCACGCCGACGACGCCGGAGAAGATCATCCATCCTCGGCTGCCCTTGTTGACCTCGCGGAACGCGCCCGCGATGGTGAACAGGCCGTTGACGATGGCGTAGGCGGCGAAGACGTAGACGAGGGCGAGCAGGGTGATGCCCGGCCACGCCAGGGCGATGACGCCGAATATCACCGCCAGGACGCCGCGGACCGCCAGCACCCACCAGGTGTCCCGGCTGGCGGGGCGCAGGCCCGCGTTCAGGTCGGCGTTCAGATCATGCATGTGACCCACCTCCATCAGGAGGTATATGTCCAGAAATATCCCGCTTTCAGCCCATATGTGGGCCAAGCATTAGAGGGCGTTCAGGAACCGGGCCGCGATCGGGATCGCCACGTCACGGCCGGTGCCGCCGTTCTTGACGAACACCGCGAACGCCAGGTCGTCGTGGAAGCCGACGAACCAGGCGTGGTCGTCCTGGCCGGCCTCCTCGGCGGTGCCGGTCTTGCCGCTCACCCCGGCGGGCAGGCCGGTGCCCTCGGCGGTGCCCTCCGACACCACCGACGACATCATGGCGCGCAGGCCCTCGGCCACCCCGGGCGCGAGCGGCGTCTCGGCCGGCTGGCCGGACGCGTCGGCGAGCAGTCTCGGCCCCCGCCAGACCCCGCTCTGCACGGCCGCCGCCACGCTCGCCATGCACAACGGCGTGGCCACCACGGTGCCCTGGCCGAACGACGCCTCGGCCAGCGCGTCGTGGTTGTGCGGCTCGGTCAGCGAGCCGCAGGAGCCGCCCGCGCCGGTCGCCAGGGTGGCGCCGAAGCCGAAGGCCGCCGCCTGGGCGGTCAGCGTCGCCGCCGGGACACGCTCGACCGCGAGCTGGGCGAAGGTCGTGTTGCACGACTCGGCGAAGGCCTGCCGGAAGGCCAGCGTGCCGAAGTCGTGGGCCTGGTAGTTGTTGATCACGCGCCCGAACGGGATCTGGTAGGTGGCCGGGCAGCTCACCTGCTGGTCGGGGGTGACCCCCGCCGCGAGCAGCGCCGCCGCGGTGACGATCTTGAACGTCGACCCGGGCGGGAAGGCCGTGGAGAAGGCGCCCTTGCCGCCGAGCCGGTCGGCCACCGCGAGCACCTCGCCGGTCGAGGGCCGGATCGCGACGATCGCCGCCGGCTTGGCCACCGGGTCGAGGGCGCGGGCGGCGGCCATCTGCACGTACTTGTCGATCGTCGTGGCGAAGGCCGGGCCCTCGCTGACCGGTTGCTCGTGGCGGTAGACCTCCTCCACCTCGTCGTCGAAGGGCTTGTCGATCACCACGCGCCAGCCGCCGGTCTCGGGGTTGGGGGGTGCGTGCGCGGTCAGGTCGCCGACGTAGGAGTCGGCGTAGCTGTTGGGCGGCAGGGCCTCGCCCTCGCGGGTGGCCAGCCGGTAGGGGGCGCCGGGCAGGTCGCGCCGTTCGATGGTGTCGCCGTGTTCGAGGTCGGGGTGGATGGTCTCGGGCGTCCAGTCGACCATCCACTCGCGCTTGACCACGATGAGCCGGACCGTCGAGGTCAGCTTCATCGGGGGGCCGTCGGCCATCGTCCACTCCCCCGTGAACGACAGGTCGGCGGTGACGTCGTCGATCTCGTCCACCGAAAGGGGGATGAAGACCCGGCTGACCGCCTGGAGTGCGGTGTCGGCGGCCTGGTGGAGCGTGGTGAAATCCTCCGGGGGGTCGTGGACGAGCGCGCGCATCGCCGTCAGATCGCCCTTCTCCCACTCCTTCAGGTAGGCGCTCCCGGCGTCCCAGGGGGTGTTGCGGTTGGGGTTGTCCGGCTCGACCATTTCGTCGGGCACGCCTTCGGGCGTCGCGGTGGTCACCGGTTCGGGGGGCGGCACGCTCCGGCCGCTCACGATGAGCCCGGACACCCCGGCGACGAACATGGTGACGACCGCCGCGACGAGAACGAGCAGGGGCCGCCTGCGCATTAGGTTCTCCTGGGGGTCGGAGTGCACTCCTGGATATACCACGCGAAGACGACAGGCAGAGAGATTGTGATGGCGAAGTCCACGAACCCGGTACCGGGCCGCTACCTCGTCGTGTTCGGCGAGGTCGAGTTGCTGCGCGACCTCGACAACCCGGCCGGGTGGATGCTGCTGATGGACGGGGTGCCGCAGTCGTACGTCGACCTCGCCGACCCGACCCATCTCGACTTCGAGTACGTCCAGCTCATGGGCATCGCGGTCGACTGCCTGCCGGAGGGACCGCTCGACGTGACCCACGTGGGCGGGGGCGGGTTCACGCTGCCCCGCTACGTCGCGGCGACGCGGCCGGGCTCCCGCCAGATCGTCATCGAGCCCGACCACGCGCTCGTGCAACTCGTCAGGGACCAGCTCGCGCTGAAGACGGTGCCCCGGCTCAAGGTGCGGACGACCGGCGGACGGGAGGGCGTCGCCACCCTGGAGGACGCCTCGGCCGACCTCGTCATCCTCGACGCCTTCTCGGGCGCGGTCATGCCGATCGAGCTGGCCACCGCCGAGTACATGGGCGACCTGGCCCGCGTCCTGCGGCCCCACGGCACGCTGCTGGTCAACGTGGCCGACGGCAAGGGGCTGCGGTTCGCGCGGCGGCTGCTGTCGACCGTGAAGGGCGTCTTCCGGCACGTCACCCTGCTGGCCGAACCGGGCGTGCTGCGCGGACGCCGGTTCGGCAACCTGATCGTGGTCGCCTCCAACCGGGATTTGCCGCTCGACCGGCTCGTGCGGTCGGCCGCGGGCGGGCTCACGCAGGCGCGCTGCGTGGCGGGTGAGGACCTGGTGAAGTTCGTCGCGGGGGCCAAGCCCATCCACGACGGAGACCCGGTGGCGGCGCCGGTGCCGCCACCCGCGGTCTTCGGTTGACGATCCCGCTCAGGCCCCGTGGGAGCGGGCGATCTCGTCGATGCGCTCGGCCAGCCGGTAGTCGAGGTCGGTCAGGCCGCCCGCGTCATGTGTCGTGAGCGTGAAGTGGAGCTTTCGCCAGCGGATGTCGATGTCGGGATGGTGGTTCATCTTCTCGGCCTCCTCGGCCACCCGGTCGACGATCAGGATCGCGGTCGGGAAGTCGGGGGCCTCGATGGAGCGCCGGAGCGTCTCGCCGTCTTTGGTCCATGCCATACACCTCACCGTCTCACAGGCGGGGCCAGCCGCCGCCCGTGGTCGGCGCGGCCTTGGCGCGGGCGCGGCGGGCCATCGACATGATGCCGCGCACCATGTGGGTGGCGTGGGTCTGCTGCCGGGTGGCGATCGACTTGGCCAGGATCGGCTCCAGGTCGGGCATCAGGCGCGGGAGCTGGGTGACGCTCCACTCGTGCCAGCGGGAGAACTGGGTGCCGCCGCTGTCGCCGTCCTCCTGCCGGTAGGCGACCATGACCGGGCAGTGGTCGTGGGCGTAGGCCAGCCACGACTCGATGGCCGAGTTGAACCGCTCCACCCGCGAGTGGGCGGCGTAGAACCAGCCGTCGTCGCCCAGGTAGTCGTCGTCGCCGGGTTTGGCGGGGTAGGCGCGGGCCAGCGCGCCGTGCAGGAACAGGCCGGAGGCCACCATGAGCTGACGGCCGTCGGCCCAGTCGATGGTGTCCTGGAGCGGTCCAGGGCAGCTCGACTCGATCGCCGAACGCTGATAACTCGAGGGTTCGCGCTCGAACCGCACGTGGACCTCGGCCCACATGTAGTACTTCGCCTCTCCCGCCCCGAAGAAGGGGAAGGGAAACTCGTTCATCAACACAAACTCCCGGAGGGGGGCTGTCGGATGGCGGAGTCCCACCGTGACATCCGTTCAACCTCCTAGCATCCGTAGGATTGCGGGGTTTTACTGTCTTTCGTGTTCGTGGGACGTGAAGCGGAGTCAGCCGCGCTGGCCGGAGCCCTGGAGACGGGCGGGCTCGCCGAGGTGACCGGGGAGCCCGGCATCGGCAAGACCCACCTGCTGACCCGGTTCGCCCGGGAGGCGGGCGGCCGGGGGGTCAAGGTGTTCCGGGGGGTGGCCACCGAGTACGAGCGCGACCTCCCCCACCGGGTCTTCGAAGACGCCCTCGGCCCGCTCGACGGCGGTGACCGGCTGGCGCTGGCCCGGACCGTCCGGGCGCACCTCGCCGAGCTCGGCCGGGTGGCGCTGATCCTCGACGACCTCCACTGGGCCGACCCGGCCTCGTGCGAGCTGCTGGCCTCCCTGGTGCGGCGGCCGGCCGAGGAGCTGCTGCTCGTCTGCGCCTACCGCGACCGGCAGGCCGGCCACCGGCTGCTCGGCGCGCTGGCCGAGGCCGGGCCGGCCGCGGTCCCCCACGTCCGGATCAAGGTGGGGCCGCTGTCGCTGGGCGAGGCGCGCGAGCTGGTCGGCGACCGGCCGGAGCTGCGCGACCTCCACGACGAGAGCGGCGGCAACCCGCTCTACCTGAAGGGCCTGGCGGGCGGGGCCGCCGGGTCGACGCTGACCGGGCTGCTGTCGGGTGAGCTCGCCCGCCTGTCCGACATGGAGTTACGCGCGGCCCAGGCCGGGGCGGTGCTCGGCGACGCCTTCACCCCCGACGACGTGGCGATGCTCGGGCCGGTCCCGGCCGTGCTCGGCGAGCTCGCCGCCCGCGACCTCATCCGCGACACCGGCGACGGCCGCTTCCGGTTCCGCCACCCTCTCCTCCGGCAGCTCGTGTACGAGGGCGCCGACCCCGCCTGGCGCATGCTGGCCCACCGGCTGGCGGCGCGGGAGTTGTCGGCGCTGGGAGCACCGGTCCGGGAGGTGGCCCATCACGTCGCGCGTACCGCCAGCCGGCACGAACCCGGCGACCTGCCGACGCTGATGGCGGCGGCGCGCGAGGCCGTCAACATCGCGCCCGCCGCCGCGGTCGAGTGGCTGCGGGCGGCGCAGCCGCTGGTCGGCGACCTGACCGACCCGGTCTCCGTCCAGCTGCACGTGCTGCTGGCCCAGGCGCTCATCTACGACGGCCGCCTGGAGGACGCCCGCGCGGCCCTCCACGAGCTGCTCCCGCACCTGCCGGTCGGCCACCGCAGCGAGCTCGTCGCCGCCTGCGCCGTGGTGGAACGCCTGCTCGGCCGGTACGCCGAGGCCGCCTCCCTGCTGACCAACGAGGCCGCCAAGGGCGGCAAGGGCGCCTGGCTGCATCGCGAGCTGGCCACGCTGCGGCTGCACCTGGGCGACGTGCCCGCCGCGCTGGCCGACATCTCGGCGGCCGTCGAGGCGGCCGGGAACCCCGAGGAGGAGGCGGCCGGCCATTCGCTGCTCGCCTTCGCCGCCGCCTACGAGGGAACCCCCGGCCCGGCGGCCGAGGCCGTCGACGCGGCCGCGCACGCCGCCGACGCGCTCAACGACGCCGCCGCCACCCGGGAGCTGACCGCGCTGACCCGGCTGGTCTGGGCCGAGTCGTTCCTGGAACGGCAGGCCGACGCCGAACGCCACGCCCGGCGCGCGCTGACGCTGGCCCGCTCCCTGTCGCGCAGCGGCCTGCTGGCCGACGTGCTGATGGCGCTCACCCAGCTCTGCGGCCGGACCGGCCGGCTCGCGGAGGCGATCAGGTTCGGCGAGGAGGCCGAGGACGTCGCCTGCCAGTCGGGCAGCCCGCTCCTGCTGGCGCTGGTGCGGTCGATCCTGGCCGAGTCGGTCGTCTACACCGACGTGGAGCGGGCGGTCAGCCTCGCGACGTGGGCGGCCGACTCGGTGGCCGGGGTCGACGGCTGGTGGTCGGCCAGCACGGTCTGCCTGTCGGCGCAGGTGCTGCTGTCCGCCGGGGAGCCCGACCGGGCCCGCTGGATGTTGCTCGGCATCGGCGGCGGCGTCGGCATGCCGCAGTGCCAGCCGGGCTACCGGCCGATGTGGCTGGAGACCCTCACGCAGGCCCTGCTCGGCTGCGACGAGGTGGCCTGGGCCAGCGCCGCCGCCAATGCGGCGCTGGCCGCCGCCGGGGCGCTCGCGCTCCCGGCCCAGCACGCGTTCGCGTCCCGCGCGCTGGCGTGTGTGCGGGCCGCCGAGGGCGACCTCGCGGGGGCGGCGGAGTCCGCGGCGCGGTCGGTGGAGCTGTTCGGCGCCGCCGGGTTCCGGCCCCACATGGCCCGTACGCTGATCATGACCGCCCCCTTCCGCGACGACGGCCACAAGGCGCTGGCGACGGCGAAGGCGCTCGCCGTCGAGGTCGGCGCCGGGGTGCTGGCCGAGGAGGCCGAGCGCGAGCAGCGCCGCCTGGCCGCACGTGGCCCCCGGAGGGGCGACCTGCTGACCAAGCGGGAGCGGCAGATCGCCGAGCTGGCCAAGACCGGCCTGACCAGCAAGGAGATCGCCGCCCGCCTGATGCTGAGCAGTCGTACGGTCGACGACCACCTCGCGCACGTCTACCGCAAGCTCGGGGTCTCCTCGCGTACGGCACTCGCCAACGTGCTCGGCGTATGAGCCTGTCTTTCAGGCAGATTCCCGGAGCGAGCCACAGCCGGCCTTCGGCCGTCCGCGTCTCACTTGCCGACTCCAGCCGTCAGACCGGTCTGGATCTGGCGCTGGAAGATGACATACACGATCAGGATCGGGATGATCGCCATCGACAGGGCGGCGAACAGGCCGGCCCAGTCGGCCTCGTAGCCGGCGCTGGTCGAGATGTTGGCGATGCCCTGGGTGATCAGCCACTTGTCCTGCTTGTCGCCCGGGAGCAGGGCGATCGGCAGCAGGTACTGGTTCCACTGGCCGATCACGTTGAAGATCGTGATGCTGATCAGGCCGGGCCTGGCCATCGGCAACATGATCTGGAAGAAGGTGCGGGCGTGCCCGCAGCCGTCCATCATCGCGGCCTCGGCGACCGTCGTCGGCAGCGTCTTGAAGAACGCCGCCAGGAAGAACACCGTGAACGGCAGCGAGTAGGCGACGTAGACCAGCACGACGCCCGTGTGGGTGCCGAGCAGGCCGACGTTGTCGACGACCTTGTAGAGGGCCGACAGCGCGAGGAAGGGCGGGATCGACAGACCGGCCACGAACAGGGTGTAGATGAGGCGGTTGCCGCGGAAGTCGTACCGCGACAACACGTAGGCCGCCATCGAGCCGAGCAGCATCGTGAAGAACGTGGAGAACGCCACCACGATGACGGTGTTGACCAGGTACTCGCCGATGCGGGAGGTCTCCCACGCGCGGCCCCACGCGCCCCAGCCCCACTGCCGGGGCAGCGCCAGCGGGCTGTCGCCGAAGATCTCGGTGTTGGTCTTGAACGAGTTGAGGAACGTGTAGACGATCGGCGTCACCGTGAGGATCGTCCACAACACGAGCATGAGGTGGGAAACGCCGCCGAGCAGTCCCGCGGACTTCTTCCCGGCCGTCGGACGGACCTCGCGCCGGACCTGGGGGACGGCGGGCGCGGTCTCGGTCTTCATCAGTACTCGATCCTCTCGCGCCGGGTGACCCGCAGGGTGAGGGCCGCGAACGTGAGCACCAGGAAGACCAGCGCGACGCCCATCGCGGACGCGTAGCCGAACCGGTAGTAGGTGAAGGTCTGCCGGAAGATCTCCAGCGGCAGCACGGTGGTGGCGTTGTCGGGTCCACCGCGGTCGATGGAGAGCACCTGGACCAGCGCGAACGCGTCGAAGGCGGCGATGCCCAGGTAGACCCAGCCGACCTGGACGGTGTTCCACACCAGCGGCAGCGTGATCTTGAAGAACAGCGTGAGCCGGTTGGCGCCGTCGAGGGCGGCCGCCTCGAAGATCTCCTTCGGCACCCCGGCCATGCCGGCGCTGAACAGCACGACGTAGAAGCCGACGCCCTGCCAGACCATCACGCCGATGATCGTCCAGAGCGCGAGGTCGGGCTTGATCAGCCAGCCGACGGGGTCGACCCCGAACCAGCCCAGGACGCTGTTGAGGATGCCCGACTTCTGCGGGTTCAGCACCGCCTGGAACAGAACGCCGACGATGACGACGGCGAGGACCTGCGGGAAGAAGAAGACGACCTTGTAGAAGGACGACCCCCACACGCCGCTGAGCTGCCCGTTCTTCTGCCCGCCCCCGAGGTTGAGCAGGAACGCGAAGAACAGCGCGATCGCGATCGTGACCAGTGGCATGACCAGCAGGATCAGCCCGTGGTGCCGGACCGCGGCCCAGAAGACGTCGTCCCCGAACAGCCGGGTGAAGTTCTCCAGCCCGACGTACTGGAAGTCCGGGGAGATTCCGCGCGAGTTCGTCAACGCGAGCTGCAGGGCCTGCAGGTTGGGGCTCACGAAGAAGATGATGTAGATCGCCAGCGGCACGGCCAGGAAGGAGACGATGAAGCCCCACTTCCTGACCGCGCCCGGCGTCAGCCGGCCACGCCGCATGGGTCACACGTTCCGGGTCTGCTTGACGATCGAGGAGTCCGCCTTGGTCTTGTCCGCCGCCTCCTGCATCTTGGTGGCGAACTCTTCGGCGCTGATGCGGCCGAACATCAGGGCGTTGGTCTGCTTGCGCAGCTCGGTCTCGAGCTCCTTGTACCAGCCCTCGAAGGAGGAGAAGGTGACCACGTTGGTCCCGGCGGCGGTCTGCGCGGCGGCGACCGAGGTCAGGCCGGGCGACAGGGTCAGGCCCTCGGTGGCGCCGATGACGACGGTCAGCGACTTGGTCTTCTCGGTGAAGTCGCGGGCGCCCTGCTTCGAGAGCATCTGGCGCAGGTACTCCAGGCCGCCGGCGGCGTTCTTGGCCTTCGACGGCACGATGAAGCCCTCGGCCGCGGCGGCGCGGATCGCCTCGTAGGGCATCTGGTCGGCGGCGGTGACCGAGGGGGTCGGCACCATCGCGTACTCGAAGCCCTCGGGGGTGTCCTTGGCCTGCTCGGCCTCCAGCCAGGAGCCCGACGGGTAGAACGCGATCTTGCCCTGGTTCTGCTGGGTCTGGACCTCGGTGTGGATGAGGCCCTCGTACGCCGGGTCCATGTACTTGCCGATCTCGGCCCACGCGGCGGCGGCCTGCTTGACGGCGTCGTTGTTCCAGGCGTTGTCGGCCAGGTTGTCGATGTCGAGGAGGATCTTGTTGCCGCCGATCTTCGCGGCGGAGATCAGGATCATCCAGTAGGCGTAGTAGGACGCGTTCTTGCCGGCGTAGCCGAACGGCACGATGTTCTTGGCCTTGGCGGCCTCGGCGAAGGTCTTGAACTCGTCGAAGGTCTTCGGCGGGGTCCAGCCCTCCTTCTCGAAGAGCTTGGCGTCGTACCAGAGGCCGTAGGCGGTGTAGACGTAGTTCAGCGTGTACGGCTTGGCGGGGTCGCCGCCCAGGCCCGACTCGATCGTGCCGGGCACGATGACGTCCTTGACCTTCTTCGACGGGTCGTCGACGCTCGGGGCCTCGAACAGCGGGGTGAGGTCGAGGAGCTGCCCGGCGTTGATCAGGGCGCCGCCGTCGAGGTTGTCGGTGCCGGAGTTGTTGACCACGTCGGGCACGTCGCCGCCGGCGAAGCGCGGGGTGAGGGTCTGCCCGATCGTCTGGATGCCCTGGTGCTTGATCGTCGCGCCCGGGAACGCCTTCTTGTAGAGGGGCTCGTGCGACTGGGTCGCGTACTCGTCGCTGTAGCCGCCCTTGAAGATGACGACTTCGAGGGGGGCGTCGGCCTTGACGTTGAAGGGGTTGTTCGCCGAGGCGCTCGCGCCGCCCGCCGAGGGGGCGGCGGCCGAGGGAGCGGCCTCCTGGGAGCCACCGCCACCGGTGGCACAGGCGCTCAGAAAGGGACCGGCGACGAGGGCGGTCAGTCCGACGCGGGCCAGCAGCTGACGGCGCGTGATGTCACGGGGCGTGATGGTCATCCAACTCTCCTGATACCGGGGGGATCAATTAGGAAAGTTTCCTAAACGTTCGTGAACGTACGAGCGAGGCCCAAGCATCGTCAAGGTGTCGGGGTCGGTCTAGACCAACCTGTGACGTGACCGCGATGGTCTGTGTGCCGATCGCGGCGTTTTGCCTGCTTATGGGGGATATTAAACATAGGACGATCCCCTCTTTACACCCGAGCTTTACCGCATCTTATGCCCTATATGGGGGCTACTGGTATAGACCGGCTGCCAGATAATGTGATCGCCATGAAGGAGCTCCAGGAGGAGGTGTGCCGTTACGGCCGCCGCGCCGCCTCCCTCGGCCTGGTCATCGGCACCTCGGGAAACCTCAGCGTGCGCGCCGGCGACCTGGTCACGGTCACCCCCTCGGGCGTCGCCCTCGACGCCCTGACCCCCGACGACTGCCCGGTCCTGACCCTCGACGGCGAGCTCGTCTCGGGCTCGCGCGCGCCGTCGTCGGAGACCCCGATGCACCTGTCCCTCTACAAGGCCACCGGCGCGGGGGCGGTGGTCCATACCCATTCCGTGTTCGGCACCGTGGTCGCCTCCACGCTGACCGAACTCCCGGCGATCCACTACAACGCCCTGCTGCTGGGCGGCACCGTCCGGGTCGCCGAGTACGCCACCTACGGCACCCCCGAGCTCGCCGCCAACGTCGTGCGCGCCCTTTCGGGGAAGCAGGCGGCGCTGATGGCCAACCACGGGAGCGTGTCGATCGGCCGCACCCTGGAGGAGGCGTTCGAGGCCACCCGGCTGCTGGAGTGGTTGTGCGAGGTGTACGTCCGGGCCCTCGGCGTCGGCACGCCGCGTGTGCTCACCGAGGACGAACTGGTCGCGGTGATCGCAAGGGCGAGTAAGGGTTCGGGAAACGCCTGATCGTCGCCCCGGCTGGGCGGGATCCCCATTGGTCGAATGGCTCGGGATCTTCTCGCCAATAGGGGGACACGATGAGGTTGCTCGTCAAAGCCGCGATCGTCGCAGGGGTGGCGGTCTCGGCCGCGCAGGCTCCGGCGGCCGCCGCGCCGAACCCGGTCAACACGGTCAGGGTTCCGTGCAGTGTCAGCGCACTCCACAACGCCGTCGTCGCGGCCAACACGAACGCGGCCGTGCTGAGGCTGGCGCCGAGCTGCTCGTACAACCTGACCACGCCGCTCCCGGTCATCACGGGCCGGATCACCCTGAAGGGCGCCAACACCTCGATCAAGCGCGCCCTTTCGGCCGTCCCCTTCCGCATCCTGGACGTCGGCCTCACCGGCGACCTGACCGTCGAGGACGTGTTCGTCATGAACGGCCTGGCCGGCACCGGCGACGGGGCCGGGATCAGGAACGCGGGCCGGCTCACCCTGCGCCGCGTCACGGTGGTGGGCAACGTCGCCCAGACCGGCAACGGCGCGGGCCTGGCCAACACCGGCCGCGCCGCCATCCGGAACTCCGTGTTCACCACCAACCTGGCCCTGGCCGGCAACGGCGCCGGCATCCACAACAACGGCGAACTGCACCTGACCGACAGCACGGTGGCCGGCAACGCCCTCAACGCCCGGGGCGCCGGCGTCTACACCGCCGCGGGCCGCGTGACGCGGATCGTGCGGAGCGCCGTCAACAGCAACCTGAGCGCCTCCCAGACCGGCGGCGGCATCGCCAGCGCGGGCACCACGACCCTCGACAACACCTGGGTCCGGCTGAACAAGTCGGTCGGCGCGGGCGGCGGCATCCTGGTCCTGCCCGGCGGCGCCGTGACCCTGCACCGCACGGGCGTCCGCGACAACGTCCCCGACAACTGCGCTCCGGCGAACACGGTCCGGGGCTGCGTCAACTAGGTCTGCGGCCGATCCGGGGTCTGGCCTTCAACACGGGCCAGGCCCACACCGGCGCGGGGCGCATCGCCTGATCACGCCACGCTTCCCGGCAGCCGATAGATCGGGGCCGGCTCGATCTCCGGGGCACGTCTCCGGCCCCGGCGCGGGGGCGCCTCGTCGGCGCAGAGGTAGGCGTACATGCCGGCGAGGAGGCGTTGCACGTCGGCGTGCGGGCGCACGACCAGGCGCAGGAAGCGGCTGTTGAAGCCCAGCTTGTTGCCGCACTCGCGGATGTAGACGCCGTGTTCGCGGATCAGGTAGTCGCGCAGCTCGCGGCCGTCGCGGCCCTCCGGGAGCTTGCACAACACGAAGTTGCCCTGCGACGGGAAGACGGTCAGGCCCGTGAGCGAGGCGAGCTGACGGATCATCATCTCCCGGTCGTGGGCGACCAGGCGGAGGCTGTGCCGGTACTCGTTCATGTGGGCCTTCAGCATGAAGACCACGACCTCGGCGAAGCTGTTGAGGTTCCACTTCGGCAACACGCGCCGGACCAGCCCGGCGATCTGCGGGTTGGCCACCAGGTAGCCGAAGCGGACGCCGTGCAGGCCGAAGTTCTTGCCGAGGCTCTTCAGCACCACCACGTTGGGCCGGATGACCGCCTCGTCGGCCACGCTGGCCGACGGCTCGGCGTCGACGAACTCGATGAACGACTCGTCGACCACGATCAGGTCGAGGTCGGTCAGCCGGTCGAGCATGCGCACGACCTCGTAGCGGGGCAGATAGCCGCCGTCGGGGTTGTTCGGGTTGCAGATCACCGCCACCCGCGAGCCGCGTTCGCGGACGAACCGGATGTAGCTCTCCACGTCGAGCCGGAACCGCTGCGACTCCAGCAGCGGGAACATGTCGCAACGTTTGCCGGTCTCCAGCGGCTGGTCGGTCCAGCGGCCGAAGGTGGGCACCGGCACGGCCAGGCTCTCGCGGACCAGCAGGTGGTCGAGCCAGGTGATCAGCTCGGTCGAGCCGTTGCCCATGGCGATCGTGGAGGGGTTCAGGTCGAGGGTGTCGCACAGCTCCTTGGTGATCGTCTCGGCGTCGCTCGGGTAGTACTTGAGCACGTCGACCAGGTTGGCCCGCAGGTCGTCGAACATCGCCGTGGTCGGGAAGTACGGATTGCACGGGATGCAGAAGTCGACCAGGTCGTCACCTGCGGCCCCGCGCCGCAGGGCGAAGTAGGACGGGCTGTGCGCGTCGCTCCGCAGCAACGCCAGGTCCACGGATGCTGTCACGCCGGAGAATACGCGCCACGCCGTCGCGGCGTTCAGCCGAGCACGGCTTTGCGGGCCAGCCCGAGGGGCAGGCCGCCGCTCCCGGCGAGCCGGTCGTGGAAGCTCTTCAGGTCGCCGGTGTACTCGTCTCTGATCTTCTCGATCTCGATCGCGCCGGTCAGGTAGCTGGGCGCCTGGGTCGGCCAGGCGCAGTAGCGGTTCACCTCGCCCTTGGCGGTGCCGGGCGACAACGACGCCTTGGTGGCCATGTGGGTCTCGGCCTCCTCGATCGACATCTCGCCGCAGTGCAGGGCGGTGTCGACGACGATGCGGGCGGCCCGCCAGATGCGGCAGTCGAGGTGGGCCAGCTCGGTCTCGGGGGTGTCGTAGTAGCCCTGCTCCCACATGAGCTTCTCGACGTAGAGACCCCAGCCCTCGACGAAGTAGGGCGTGCGGAACACCTTGCGGATCCGGCGGGAGCTCTCGCCGATGTGGGCCAGGTGCCAGTGGTGCCCGGGGTAGGCCTCGTGGACGGCGATCGAGGGCATCTGCGGCCGCGAGTTGGTGCGCAGCCGCTGCCTGACCTGCTCCTCGGTGAAGTCGTCGGGGGTGTACGGCACGAAGAACACCCCCTCGCGGGCGGTGCTCAGCGGCGGGGGCGCCAGGTAGTTGGCGACCGCGATGATGGGCCGCTGGAACTCCGGCGACGGCAGCACCCGGCAGTGTTCCCCGGCCGGGAACGTGACGAGGTCGCGGTCGCGCACGTACTGGCGGGCGCGTTCGGTCTCGGCCTCGTACTCGGCGCGCATGGCCTCAAGGGTGGGCGGGTGGTCGTTCATCAGCGACTCCATGGCGGGACGCCAGGCGTCGAAGCCGAGCTTGCCGGCCACCTCGTTCATGCGGGCGTTCAGCGCCTCCCACTCGGCGACGCCCTTGGCGTGGAGGTCGGCCGCGCCGTAGCCGAGCATCTCGCGTTCGCGCAGCAGGCCCGAGTAGAGCTCCTCGCCCATCCGCCAGGTGCCGCGGGCGGTGAAGCCCTCGAGGAAGGCGACCAGCTCGTCGAAGGCCCGCGCGGCGGGTTCGGCCGCCGCCGCCAGGCGGGCGCGCAGCGCCGGGTCGCCGACCTGCGCGGGCAGCGTCTCGGTGAGGAACCTCCGGCCGGTACGCGCCTGCCCGAGCCCCCGGGTGACCAGGAGTTCGGCGGCGAGGTCGGGCGACAGGTTGGCCCGGCAGGCGGCCAGCACGGCGGGCACCTCGCCGAGCCGCGCGACGGCCGCCTCGACGAGCTCGGGTTCCGGGGAGAGCCGCTGCTGGAACGGGGTGAACATGGCCGCGAAGATGGCGTCGAGGTAGGGCGCCGGAGCCCGCCGCCACTCGGGCCAGCGGGCGGTGAGCACCTCGCCGTGCAGGTAGGACAGGGCGAGTTCGTGGTCGATCCGGTCGTCGAGCGAGGTCCCGGGATCGGCGTTGGAGAGCCGGTCGAGCCACAGTTCGGCGGCGCGCTCGCGGCGGATGAACCCCTCTTCGCTGAAGTCGCCCAGAGTGCGGTCGAATCCGGGGGCCCCGAGCAGGGTGGCCCGCACCGGGTTGTCCTTGAGATACCAGTCGACGAACTCGTCCAGCAGCGTCATGCGGCGACCCTACCCCCGACCCCGGTCGCCACAAATGACCGACATCCGCGACACTTATTCGCATAGGTCCCCCCAAAGTAGGAGCAACCAGGTGCCACTTCAGATGACCGGTGCCCCTTCGGATCCCGATCTCATCCGGCTCCCCTGGGACGTCCCCCTCGAAGAGTGGCCCGAGCACCGCCTGGTCGCCCTCCCCCGGGGCATCTCCCGCCACGTCGTCCGGTTCACCCGCATCAACGGCACCGTGTACGCCATCAAGGAGATCAGCGAGCGGTACGCCAAGCGCGAATACCGCCTGCTCTGGGACCTCAACCGGCTCGACACCCCCTCGGTCGAACCGGTGGCCGTGGTGACCGGCCGCGAGAGCAAGACCGGCGAACGCCTCGACTCGGCCCTCATCACCAACCACCTGCAGTACTCCCTGCCGTACCGGGCGGTCCTGTCGGGCGCCCTGCGCCCGGAGACGCTGGAGCGGCTGCTCGACGCCCTGGCGGTGCTGCTCGTCCGGCTGCACCTGACCGGCTTCTACTGGGGCGACTGCTCGTTGTCGAACACGCTGTTCCGCCGCGACGCGGGCGCCTTCGCCGCCTACCTGGTCGACGCCGAGACCGGCGAGCTGCACCCGATGATCAGCGAGGGCCAGCGCCACCACGACATCGAGGTCGCCCACATCAACATCTACGGCGAACTCCTCGACCTGGAGGCCGGCGACCTGCTGCACCCGTCGATCGACCCGCTCGTCTTCGCCGAGCAGATCGTCGAGCGCTACCACCGCCTGTGGGACGAGCTGAACTCCGACGAGATCATCGAGGAGGTCGACTGGCACAAGGTCGACCAGCGCATCCGCCGCCTCAACACCCTCGGCTTCGACGTCGCCGAGATGATGGTCCGCCGCAAGGCCGGCACCGGCCGCCTGATCGTCCGTCCCAAGGTCGTCGACGCCGGTCACCACCAGCGCCGCCTGCTGCGCCTGACCGGCCTGGACGTCGAGGAGAACCAGGCCCGCCGCCTGCTCAACGACCTCGACTCCTTCACCGTCACCCACGGCCTGCGCCACGAGGACGAGGCGATCGTGGCCCACCGGTGGCTGGCCGAGGTCTACCAGCCGGTGATAAACGCGATCCCGCCGGAGCTGCACCGCAAGCTCGAACGCGCCCAGTTGTTCCACGAGGTGCTGGAACACCGCTGGTTCCTGTCGGAGGCGGCCGGCAAGGACGTCGGCCTGACGGCGGCGGTCCGCAGCTACATCGACAACGTCCTGGTCCACCGCCCCGACGAGAAGGCGATCATCGGCGCGGAGCTCTGACCTCCGCTCTCAGCCCGTGGGGCGCGGCGCCGAGGACGTGTTCACGGCCCCAGGCGCCGAGCGGTTCCAGCGCCCCGTTGAGCGAGGCGCCGAGGGGCGTGAGCGAGTATTCGACGCGGGGCGGGACCTCGTCGAACACCTCGCGGTGCACGATGCCGTCGGCCTCCAGCTCCCGCAGGTGGGAGGCGAGCACCTTCTCGGTCACCCCCGGCAGCAGCCTGCGCAACTCGCCGAAGCGGCGGGCCCGTTCGTCGAGTGCCCAGAGGATGAGCACCTTCCACTTGCCGCCGATCACGTCCATCGCCGCGTCGATCCCGCATTCGTACGACCCCGGCCTCCGTGCGACCACCACGCCCCACCCTCCCGCCTGCTCACTTACCCCGAGGTCACCACGCACCGTGAAGTGCGTACTTGAGCGTTCCGGGGCCGGCGACAAGTCTGACCGGCATGGAACTCACACTTCTCGGGCTCGGCGCCATGGGGACCGCGCTCGCCCGCGCATGGCTCGCCGCCGGATATCCGCTGACTGTCTGGAACCGTACCTCCGGCCGGGCCGAGCCGCTGGCGTCCGAGGGCGCCCGCGTCGCCGCGACGGCCGCCGAGGCGGTGGCCGCGGGTGACCTCGTGGTCGTCTGCCTGCTTGACGACGCCTCGGTCGGCGAGGCCCTGGCGGGCGTCGACCTGACGGGCAAGGACCTGGTCAACCTCACCACCGGCACACCCGCCCAGGCCCGCGCCCGCGCCGAATGGGCCGAGAGCCGGGGCGCCCGCTTCCTCGACGGCGGGATCATGGCGGTCCCGCCGATGATCGGCGTGCCGGAATCGGGGGGTTACGTCCTCTACAGCGGGTCCCGCGCCCTCTTCGACGCCCGGCACGAAGCGCTGGCCGTCCCGGCCGGCACCCGGTACGTCGGCACGGACCCCGGCTTCGCCGCACTCCACGACGTGGCGCTGCTGAGCGCGATGACCGGGATGTTCGCCGGGGTCTCCCACGCCTTCGCGCTGCTCCGCGGCGAGGACCTCGCGCCGAAGGACTTCGCCCCGCTGCTCGTCGAATGGCTCACCGCCATGGCGCCCTCCGCGTACGAGATCGCCGGCCAGCTGGAGAGCGGCGACTACACCGAGGGTGTGGTCTCCAACCTCGCGATGATGGTCGAGGGCAACTCGACGCTGCTGCGCACGGCCGAGGAGCAGCGGGTCAGCGCCGAGCTGCTGATCCCGTTCATGGCGCTGATGGAACGCCGCCTCGCCGAGGGCCACGCCGACGAGGGCACGACCGGCGTGATCGAGTTGCTCATCCGCTGAGCCGGGCGGCCGCCTCGGCGATGCGGTCTTCGCCGAAGACCTCGATGCCGTTGGCGACCAGCAGGGCGGCCGTCACGCCCTCGCCGGGCAGCTTGCGGCCGCGGAAGGTGCCGTCGTAGACGCGCAGGACGCCGCACGACGGGCTGCCCTCCTTCAGGACGGCGATCCGGACGCCGAAGGAGCGGGCGACCGCGAGGCACTGGCGGGCGCCTTCGAGGAAGTGGGCGGTCACGTCGTGGCCGTCAGGGGTGAGGACGCGGGCCGCTCCGGCGAGCACCGCCGCGCCGCCCGCGCCGCCCTCGATCTCCGCCGGCGGGCGGGGCACCGGGAGGCCGCCCTCGACCTCGGGGCAGAACGGGACCAGCCGTCCTTCGGCCCGCCACGCTGCGAAGACGGCGTCGTCGCTGGTCTTGGCGCCGCCGTCGTAGCGCACCCGGCGGCCCATCAGGCAGGCGCTGACGAGAATTCGTTCCACCTTGTCAATTTTGCAACACGGTTTGCACCGGGTATCAGGTTCCTTCTTCCGCTGACGAAGTCTCTATGTCAGGAAACAAGCGAACACATGATGTTTCGGAGGGTGATGCTCCGATTTCTCTAAGGTTGCACCCACCACTTGGCGGGGGTAACCGGATGAGGAGTTGCGGGTGATCGGCATCGAAGACTGCCTGTCCGAGGCGATGGCCATCCCGGGAGCGCTCGGCGCCATCCTGGTCGACCACACCAGCGGCACGGCGCTCGCGATGGAGGGCCTGCCCGACCCCGAGCGGTCGGCGATCGGGCTGAGCGAGACCTTCCGCGCCACGCTCGACGGGCTGGCCCTGTCATCCCCCGATGGAACGGTCCGGATCGACGACCTGATCATCACCACCGACCACGGCTACCAGCTCATCAAGCCGATGGAGACGATGTGGGACGGCCCGTTGCTCATCTGCCTGCGGCTCGACCGCGACCGGGCGAACCTGGCCCTGGCGCGGCGGCGCCTCGACAGCATCTCCCACGAACTGATCGCGTCGTGACCGGTGCCGATCGACGACGTGCTCTCCGAGCTGGCGGAGAGCAGGGCGACCGGCGCCCTGAAAGCGGGCCGGAGCGGCACCGTCTACCTGAGCAGGGGCCGCGTCTGTTACGTGGAGTGCGCGCGGACGCCGACCGTCGAGGAACTGCTGACGGCCTCCGGCCGGCTCACCCTCAGCGGGATGCGGACGGCCCGGCAGACCGCCGCGGCCACCGCCGACGGCGGCGACCTGCTGGTCCGGCGGGGTGTGCTCAGCCGGGGCGAGCTGCAGCTGTGCGTTCTCGGGGCGACCCTGGACGCCTCCTTCTTCCTGTTCGGCGCGAACGTGCCGAAGCCCAAGTTCCGCGAGGGCGACCGGCACTGGCTGGGGATCCACTGGTTCTTCGACGTGCCGGGCCTCTTCCGGGAATGTCACCGCAGGAGGGCCCGGTTGGACCGCGCCTGGCCATCGGCCGAACTCGACAGCCGCCCGGTGGTGCCGGTGCGGCGCATCCGGTCGCAGCACGTGGTGCTGACCGCGCTCCAGTGGGAGATCCTGCTCAACGCGGACGCCGAGACCACGCCCGCCGAACTGGCGAAGCGGATCGGGCGGCCGGCGTACACGACGCTCCTGGCGGTGCGCGAGATGGCCGCGGCGGGTCTGCTGGAGTGTCCGGAGCCGCCACCTCCGGAGAAACCGCCGGATCTGCCCAAGCGCGTGGCCGGTTCGGCCCCCCGGGCGGCGGCCGGAGCCGGCGGGCGGGCGCGGTCGTCCTATCCCGAGATCAGCGGAGACCCGACGGACGTGAATCTGCTCATCAGGCTGCGGAACGCGCTGGAGGCCTTCCAGTGATCACGCGCCCGTGGCTCAAGCGGGCCGGAAAGGGCATCCCGATGGATCTGCGCCGCGAAATCCACGAGGAGATGCTGCTCCTCAGAGGTCGCACGAACGAGATCACCGGCGTCCTCACCTGCACCGTCGACGGCATGCTCGTCTCGGCCGACCTGGCGGAGAACGTCGACCAGACCGCGGCGCTCACCTCGGCCGTGCTCTCGATGAGCCGCCGGATGACCGACCTGACCAGGATCGGCGAACTCGAGGAGACCCTGATCTCCGCCACCCGCGGCTTCACCGCCCACTACGCCGCGGGTCCCAAGCTCGTCCTCACCGTGCTGGCCGTCCCGGGGGCCAACCTCGGGCTGCTGCGGATCGAGGGCAGGAAGACGGCGGCGAAGATCGCCGCCATCGTCGAACGCGAATGACAGGAGAAGACTCGGCATGGCGAACATGGACATCTCCCTCAAGGAGATGATGGCGATCGACGGCGCTATCGGCGCCGCCGTGGTCGACTACAACAGCGGCATGAGCCTGGGCGTGCTGGGCGGGTCGAAGGACCTCGACCTGCAGATCGCCGGGGCCGGCAACACCGAGGTCGTGAAGGCCAAGCTCCGCACGATGGACAGCCTGGGCCTGAAGGACGCGATCGAGGACATCCTCATCACGCTGTCCGGCCAGTACCACATCATCCGCCCGATCACCGGCCGGGGCGGCAAGGGCCTGTTCCTCTACCTGGCCCTCGACCGCAACCGGGCCAACCTGGCGATGGCCCGGCACCAGCTGCGGTCTATCGAGGACAAGATGGAGATCTGATCGCGTACCGGCGTGAGCCGCTCAGGCGGAGCCCAGGAGCGGCTCACGGTTCTCCGTCGCCGGGAACAGCTTCTCGCCCGGCATGGGCAGCCCGAGGACGTCGGTCACCCGGCGGATCAGCTCGGCGTGCGACCTGATGCCGGGCAGCCGCAGCAGTTCCTCGCCCTTGCGGGTGAGCAGCACGGTCGGGGTCCGGTCGACGCCGACCGAGGCGGCCGCGCCGATCGCGGTCTCGACGTCGACGATCGCGCCGATCAGCTCGTCGTCGTACTCGGCGACGATGCGGTCGATCACGGGAATGATCCACTCGCTGGCCAGGCAGTCGGTTCCGGTGAAGGCGAGGAGCACCGGAGCCGGCCCCATGACCAGTGACGCGAGGTCGCGTTCCCCGGTGACGATCCGGCGCCGGGGCGCGGCCCGGGACGGCCGGTCGGGGCCGGTGAGCATGCGGGCGTACGCGTCCGCCAGCCGGGGCGGCCCCGAAAGGCCGTTGACGGCCAGGCCGTGGAACAGCAGGCGGGCGCAGTCGGCCCGGGAGACCTGGTCGAGGTCGATCTCCTTCAGCGGCGGCGCGAACGACAACACCGCCTCGCAGTCGACCGGCCCGGCCAGCGACAGGATGGTCAGCGACTCGGTCGACCCGAGCCGCCACAGGCAGCCCGGCTCCATGTTCTCGGTGCCCAGACGCAGGTAGCGCAGCCCGGTCATGCCGCCGAGGGCGCCCAGTCCGTGGCCGCGTACCTCACCCCCGGAGACGCCGACCACCGCGGCCCAGGTGCGGGCGATGTGACCGAACGCGGCGTCGGTGATCGAGGCGCCGCCGAGCTTGACCTTGATCAATGGGCTGTTCTCGGGCAGCGGCACGTCGCCGGTGATGTTCGGCGACCACAACTCCAGGCTTTCGAGCGTGGTGAGCCCCTGGATGGCGCGGACCCCCTCGTCGGTGAACTTCCCGGTCACCGCCAGGTCGCGCAGCGCGAACCGCTTGGCGATCAGCCGCAGGTCGTCGTCGCAGACGCCGCTCAGCCGCAGGCCGGTCGTCTCTGGCACCTCGGCCAGCCGTTCGGTCGTCGCGGCCACGTAGGCGAGTTCGACGTCCTCAGGGACGGGGATCTCCCCCGTGGGCCGGAACTCCCCCACGGTCTGCCCGGCCGGTCGATCTCCGACCACGACGAAGTGGACCTCACCCGGCAGGGCCGTCTCAGGGAATCTCAGCACACGCTCCATTCGCGAAGAATCCCCAGGTCAGCGGCATTACCAAACGCCTTGGAAGGTACGTTGGAAGCAATGACCCTCCGAGCGTGTTTTTATGGGGCATATGGCGAATCCGGCGATCCTGACGGTGGACGACGACCCCGCGGTGTCCCGCGCGGTCTCCCGTGACCTGCGGCGGCGCTACGGCGACCGCTACCGCATCGTGCGGGCCGACTCCGGCGAGTCGGCCCTTGAGGCGTTGCGGGAGATCAAGCTGCGCGGGGAGCAGGTCGCCGTCCTGGTGGCCGACTACCGGATGCCGCAGATGAACGGCATCCAGTTCCTCGAAGCGGCCATGGACCTCTTTCCCCTGGCCCGACGGATTCTTTTGACCGCCTATGCCGACACCGAGGCGGCGATCGACGCGATCAACCTGGTCGACGTCGACCACTACCTGCTGAAGCCGTGGAACCCGCCGGAGGAGAAGCTCTACCCGGTCATCGACTCCCTGCTGGACGCCTGGATCGCCACCCCCGACCGCCCGGTCACCGAGATCCGCGTCGTCGGGCACCGCTGGTCGGCGGAGTCGTACGCCGTCCGTGACTTCCTGGCCCGGAACCTGGTGTCCTACCGGTGGCTGCTGGCCGACGACCCCGAGGGGCGCCGCCTGCTGACCGCGGCCGGGCTGACCGAGAACGACGTGCCGCTGGTGGTGACGCCCGACGGCAAGTCGCTGGTGCAGCCGTCGGAGATCGACCTGGCCCCCCATGTGGGCCTGACGACCACGCCGGCCAGCGACTTCTACGACCTGGTGGTCGTCGGCGCGGGCCCGGCGGGGCTGGGCGCGGCGGTCTACGGGGCGTCCGAGGGGCTGCGTACCGTCCTGATCGAGCAGCGGGCGACCGGCGGCCAGGCCGGGCAGAGCAGCCGCATCGAGAACTACCTGGGCTTCCCCGACGGGGTCAGCGGCGCGCAGCTCACCGAGCGGGCCCGCAGGCAGGCCCTGAAGTTCGGCACCGAGCTGCTGAGCGCGCGTGAGGCGGTCGCGCTGGAGGCGGGCGGCTCGACCCGGGTGCTGCGCTTCGACGACGGCACCTCGATCGCCGCCCACACCGTGGTGCTGGCGACCGGCGTCTCCTACCGGATGCTCCAGGCCCCCGGCCTGGCCGGCTTCACCGGCCGGGGCGTCTTCTACGGGTCGGCCTCCACCGAGGCGCCGTCGTGCCTCGACCAGGACGTCTACATCGTCGGCGGCGCCAACTCGGCCGGCCAGGCGGCGGTCTACTTCTCCCGGTACGCCGCCCGCGTCCACATCCTGATCCGCGGCGACAACCTCGAACGCTCGATGTCGAGCTACCTGATCAAGCAGATCGCCTCCCATCCGACGATCCAGGTCCACCCGAACACGGAGATCTGCCAGGCGGAGGGCGACGAGCACCTCGAACGGCTGACGCTGCGCGACACCCGTACCGGCCAGATCCGGACCGCCGACACGACGTGGTGCTTCATCTTCATCGGCGCCGAGCCCCGCACGGCCTGGCTCGACTCCGTCGTCGCACGCGACGACCACGGTTTCGTGCTGACCGGGCCCGACCTGCTGAGCGGCGGTCAGCGCCCCGCCGGGTGGACCCTGCCACGCGACCCCTATCACTTGGAGAGCAGCATGCCCGGCGTCTTCGCGGCGGGCGACGTGCGCTCCGAATCGGTCAAACGCGTCGCCTCCGCAGTGGGCGAGGGCGCCATGGCCGTCTCCCTCATCCACCGTTACCTGGAGGCGCAATGAGCGGCCTTCTGACCCCGGACGACCTCCGTGGCCTGTTCCTGTTCGAGTCCCTCAACGACGACCAGCTCCGGCTGATCGCCGACTGCGGCCGCGTGATCCCCTACGCGGCCGGCACGCTCGTGTACGAGGAGGGCCAGCCCGCGACCTGTTTCATCGTCCTCCTCGACGGCACGATCACCCTGAGCCGGCGCGTGCGCGGCGACGACGTCGAGTTCATCCGCAGCGACCAGCGCGGGGCCTACGGCGGCGCGACCCAGGCCTACATGAACGACCAGAGCGAGCGCACCTACAACAACACGATGCGCGCGCTCACCGACGTGACCGTCTACGAGATCCCCGCCGACTCCTTCGCCGAGTGGACCCGCACGTGGTTCCCGATGGCGATGCACCTGCTCGAAGGCCTCTTCGTCGGCATGCGCTCCACCCAGACCGCCGTCGGGGAACGGGAACGCCTGCTCGCCCTCGGGGCCCTGTCGGCCGGGCTCACCCACGAGCTGAACAACCCCGCCGCCGCGGCCGTCCGGGCCACGTCGATCCTGCGCGAGCGGGTGGCCGGCATGCGCCACAAGCTCGGCATGATCGCCGACGGGAAGATCGACGGAAGCCGCCTGCACAAGCTGGTCGAACTGCAGGAGATCGCGGTCAAGCGGGCCGCCTCCGCGCCCGAGCTGACCGCCCTCCAGACCTCCGACGCCGAGAGCGCCCTGGAGGACTGGCTCGACGACCACGACATCGCCGGGTCATGGGACATCGCGCCCACCCTGGTCGCCGGGGGCATCGACGCCGAGTGGCTGGAGACGGTCGAGGCGTGCGTCGGCGAGGGGAACCTGGAGGGGGCGATCCGGTGGCTGACGTACACGATCGACACCGAGCTCCTCATGTGCGAGATCGACGACGCCGTCTCCCGCATCTCGGGCCTCGTCTCGGCCGCCAAGCAGTACTCCCAGCTCGACCGGGCCCCGCACCAGACCGTCGACGTGCACGACCTGCTCGACGCGACGCTGACCATGCTCCAGGCGAAGATCCCCGAGGGGGTCAAGCTGGTCAAGAACTACGACCGCTCGCTGCCGCTCGTCCCCGCCTACGCGGCCGAGCTGAACCAGGTGTGGACGAACCTGATCGACAACGCGCTCGGCGCCATGGAGGGCTCCGGGACGCTGACGATCTCGACGTGCCGCGACGGCGAGAACGTGGCGGTCGACATAGAGGACACCGGGCACGGCATCCCGCCGGAGGTCCGGCCGCACATCTTCGAGCCGTTCTTCACCACCAAGGCGGTCGGCGAGGGCACCGGGCTGGGCCTCGACATCTCCTACCGGATCGTGGTGAAGAAGCACCACGGCGACATCCGGGTCGAGTCGCGGCCGGGGCGCACCAACTTCCGGGTGCTGCTGCCGCTGGAGGACTCCTGACGTTCAGCGGATGACGAAGACCTCCTCCGGCTCGCGACGGGCGGGCCTTCTTCTGAGCAGCAGCACCAGGCCGCCGGCCACCGCGAGCCCGCCCAGCGCGTAGGGCCAGGCCGGTGTCTCCGGCACGGCGGCCGGGGCCGCCTTCGGGATGGGGGTCACCCCCGGGACGGGCCGGAACGGCGTCCCCCACGGGTGGCCCGGCGGTTTGACCGCGCCCCACGGGTCGGGCATGTCCGCCACCCGCATCGGGTCGTACTCCGGCGGCGAGAGCGTCAGGCCGCCCGGCACGGTCAGCGTGCCGATCTCGTCGTGCCCGTAGTAGCCGAGCAGCGCCTCGACCTTCCATTCGCCGGCGGGCAGGATGATCGACGTGGCGTAGTGGGAGGGTTCGGCGAGGCGGGTGCCCGTGAAGTCGTACCGTTCCCCGTTCCGGCTGAAGCGGAGTGTGGTCTCGCCGAAGGCCTCGTCCGTGATGGGCTCGGTGCCCAGGGCCAGCGCCCAGTAGCCGATCGTGTACGCGACGCCGGGCCGGATCTCGGGGATCGGATCGAGTTCGGTGGACGCGAACCCTCCGGCGGCGGCCGGGACCGGGACGAACAGCAGGGAGAGCACGCCCAGCAGGCAGGCGATTCTTCGGATCATGTCCCTGATACCCGGGTCCGGGCCGGAAGGTTCCGGTGTGGTTGTCAACCGGGGAGCGGTCTCGCGGCGTGTCCGGGAGCGGCAGACAACCGGACAAACGAAGGGAGCGCGGGTGGATGCGGATTTCGCGGACTTCGTCCGCCGCCGGGGTGACCACCACCTGAGGACCGCCGTGCTGCTCACCGGCGACTGGCACGCGGCCGAGGATCTCGTGCAGACCTCGCTCGGGAAGCTCCTGGCGGTGTGGGACCGGCTCGACACCACGGCGGGGCCGGACGCGTACCTGCGAAAGATCATGGTCAACACGCATCGGTCGTGGTGGCGGGCGCGGTGGCGGCGGGAGATCCCCCGGGCCGAGTTGCCCGACACGGCGGGGCCGGGCGACCTGTCGGAGGGGCGGGTGGTGGCCGAGGAGGTGCGGGCGGCGTTGCGGCGGTTGCCGGCGCGGCAGCGGACCGCGCTGGTGCTGCGGTTCTTCGCCGACCTGTCCGAGGCGGAGGTGGCCGGGCTCATGGGGTGCTCCGTGGGCAGCGTCAAGGCGCACGTGCACAGAGGGCTGAAGGCGATGCGGAAGCTGGTCAACCGGACCGAGGACGAAGGGAGTGTGCTCCGGTGAACGATCGACATGAGGAGGCTCTGATGCCGGAGAACGAACTGCGCACCCTGCTGGCCGAGGCCAGCGCCGACCGCCCGCCGGGCGTGCGGATCCTGCCCGTCGCCCCCCGTCCGCGCCGGATGTGGCTCCCGGTCGCCGCCGCCGCGGCGGCGGCCGCGACGGCGGTGGTCCTGGTGCTGCCGGGGACGACGCCGTCGGCCAACGCGCAGGTGATGGCGGCGGTCGACACGACGTCGTCGGAGAGCTACCGGATCGAGACGGTGTCCGGGGCGAAGACCTTCACCGGGGCCTTCGACCCCGAGAGGCGGGTGGGGGTCATCGTCAGGAACGACGGCGCCGAGACCCGGTTCGTCGGGGACACGGTGTACGGGAAGGACCCCGGCGACGCCAAGTGGTTCGCCGGGCCGCGCTTCGACGACGAGCTCCGGCAGGCGCCGGCCGCGGTCGGGCTGGTGAAGCTCATGCCGCTCGACCCGCCGGCGGCGCTGAGCCGGCTGCGGGCGGCGACCGAGGTGACCGAGCAGGGCCCGGCGTCCGGCGACGGGTGGACCGGCGCCCGGTTCGCCTTCACCCTGCCAGACGGCGTCTCCGGCCTGGTCGACGTCGACGACCAGGACCGGATCAGGCGCCTGGAGGTGACCTTCGCCGCCGAGAACCACACCAACGTGATGGAGTTCGGCGACTTCGGCACGGCCGTGACGGTCGAGGCCCCGCCGCAGGACCAGATCACGACCGAGCCCGGTGACAAGCACGCCGGCGGGGTCCCCAAGCCCGTCGGCACCGCGTCGCCCGTGAAGCCGTGACGCTTCGACGACGCCGACCGTCGTGAGAGCCGCCTCCCCCGTCACGGCGGGGGAGGCGATGCGGCACGCCCCGGTGCCGCCGGTCAGCCGCGGGAGATCACGTATGTGTCCTCCCGGTCGCCGGCCGGCGGAACCGGCCGGGGCCGGCGCAGCCGCCCTGCTAGGAAGACCGCCACCGCGCCCATGGCCGCGCCGCCGGCGGCCCAGCCCCACGGCAGGCCGTCGTCGGCGCGGGCGGCCGGGGCCGGGGCGGATGCGGCGGCCGGGGCGGGCGCCGCCGACTGCGAGGGGACCGGAGCCGGGGCCGTGGCGGTGGTGCCCGCCGTCACGACGTGCTTGGCGTCCCACGGGAAGCCCGGCGGCTTCACCGGCCCCCAGTGGTCGGTGACCGTCCCGCCGGTCTGGCTGGGGAACGGCGGGGGCGCGACCTCCAGACCGCCCGGCACGGTCAGCCGGCCGAGGTTGTACGGCGCGAAGATGCCCTGCACCCCTTCGAGCTTCCACGTGCCCTCGGGCACCTGGATCGTGGCGGCGAAGTGGGCGGGCTCGGGCAGCGGCGTCCCGGGGAAGTCGAGCACCTTCGACCCCTGGGTGAGCCGCAGGCCGGTCCGCATGTCGGACTCGGGGCCCTCGAAGGGGTGCGTCCCGTGCTGGAGCACCCAGTATCCGATCGTGTACGTCGCCCCGGGTTCGATCGACTGGGGGAACGTGTCGAGTTCCGTCACCGCCCACGCGCCGGCGTTCGCGGGAACGGCCGGGAGGAGAACGGCGGCGACGACCGCCAGGGCGGCCAGAATTCGTCGTGTCATACCCCTGCTACCGGCCCGCCCGGGAAAAGGTTCTCAGCGGTGCACGATCAGCCACGTCGCCACGGCGGTCACCCGGTCGGACCGGTTGCCGATCAGGTGGGGGCGGTCGCACGGGAAGGTCACCGAGTCGCCGGGGCCGAGGGTGACCGTCTCCGACTCGAACTCGACGGTCAGCTCCCCGGCCGTGACCGTGCCGACCTCGTAGCCGTCGTGCTTGAGGAACTGGCCGTGGGCGTTGGAGATCGACAGCGGCGGATAGGTCGACTCGAAGAACTCGACGTCGGGCGTGGGCGACGGCGACAGGCGGCGGAAGGTGATGCCGCCGCTGAGCAGGATGGGCGCGACCTCCCCGGCCCGCCGTACGGCGAAGGCCACCGGCGTCACGTCGGCGGGGTCGAACACGTCGGCGAGCGGCACGCCGATGGCGGTCACGTAGGCGATCAGGCGGGAGACCGACGGGCGCATGAGGCCGCGTTCGATCTGCGAGACGGCCGACGGGGAGATGTCGAGCGCCCTGGCGACGGCGCGCAGGGAAAGCCCGGACCGCCGGCGCAGCTCACGTAGCCGGGCCCCGAGCTGTTCGGTTCCGAGGGCCTCGGCGTCCATGGCTCCTTACCGATTGTCACAACGGGTTAACGACGCCGAAACGGGGCGGGCGTTAAGTCATTGCTTAACACCAGCATACCCCCCGAGGAAGCCGCGATGACCGACGTCCGAACAGGCCTCATCAAACCCGGCTACGACCCCCGCCTCGCCAACGAGGACCTCGCTCCGCTGCAGAACCAGACCTGGTCGTCCTACAACATCTTCGCATTCTGGATGTCCGACGTGCACAGCGTCGGCGGATACGTCACCGCGGGCTCGCTGTTCGCGCTCGGGCTGGCGTCGTGGCAGGTGCTGCTGGCCCTGCTCGTCGGCATCGTCATCGTCCAGGTCTTCTGCAACCTGGTCGCCAAACCCAGCCAGGTCACCGGCGTGCCCTATCCGGTCATCAACCGGGCGATCTTCGGGGTGCTCGGCGCGAACATCCCGGCGATCGTGCGGGGCGCCATCGCGATCGCCTGGTACGGCGTGCAGACCTACCTCGCCTCGCAGTCGCTCTTGATCATCTTCCTCAAGTTCTGGCCGTCGACGGCCTCGCTCAACGAGACGACCTTCCTGGGGCTCTCGCCCCTCGGCTACATCTGCTACGCCATCCTCTGGGTCGCCCAGGCGGCGGTGTTCTGGAAGGGCATGGAGGCGATCCGCCGGTTCATCGACTGGGCCGGTCCCGCCGTGTACGTCGTCATGGTCGTCCTGGCGGTCTACCTGGTGAGCGAGGCCGGATGGGAGAACATCTCGCTCGACCTGAGCGCGGGCGAGAGCCTCGGATTCGCCGAGTCGATCCCGGTCATGCTCGGCGCGATCGCGCTGGTGGTGTCGTACTTCTCGGGGCCGATGCTGAACTTCGGCGACTTCTCCCGATACGGCAGGTCGTTCGAGGCGGTCAAGCGGGGCAACCTGCTCGGGCTCCCGGTGAACTTCCTGTTCTTCTCGATCCTGACGGTCATCACCGCCTCGGCGACGGTGCCGGTGTTCGGGGAGCTGATCACCGACCCGATCCACACGGTCGAGCGGATCGACACGCCGTTCGCGATCCTGCTCGGCGGGCTGACCTTCGTGATCGCCACGATCGGCATCAACATCGTGGCGAACTTCATCTCGCCGGCGTTCGACTTCTCCAACGTGTCGCCGCAGAAGATCTCGTGGCGGATGGGCGGCATGATCGCCGCGGTCGGGTCGGTGCTGCTGACGCCGTGGAACTGGTACAGCAACCCCGACGCCATCCACTACACGCTCGGCGTGCTGGGCGCGCTGATCGGGCCGCTGTTCGGCATCCTGATCGCCGGCTACTACGTGATCAGCAAGCAGTTCGTCGACGTCGACGCGATGTTCACCATGTCGCCGACCGGCCGTTACTACTTCAGCGGCGGCTACAACCCCAACGCGATCTACGCGATGCTGGCCAGCGGGATCCCGGCGATCCTGTCGGTCGTCGTGCCGAAGCTGATCGGGTCGGGCCTGTGGATCGCCGACTACTCGTGGTTCATCGGGTGCGGGCTCGGCTTCGCCGCCTTCATCGTGTTCGAGCGGCGCAACCCCCGGATCCTCGTGTGATCCACGTCAAGGTGATCAACCCCAACACCTCCCGGGACATGACCGAGACCATCGGCGCGTGCGCCCGGGAGGTGGCGGCCCACGTCACCGCGGTCAGCCCCGCCATGGGACCGGCCTCGATCGAGAGCCACTACGACGAGGCGCTGGCCGTGCCGGGCGTGCTGAGCGAACTGCACGGCGCCGACGCCTACGTGATCGCCTGCTTCGGCGATCCGGGCCTGGACGCCGCCCGCGAGGTCGCCGACGGCCCGGTGCTCGGCCTCGCCGAGGCGGCGATGCACGTCGCCACCCTGGTCAGCCGGAGCTTCAGCGTGGTCACCACGCTGGGCCGGACCGTCCAGCGGGCCCGCGACCTGGCCGACCGCTACGGCTGCGCGGCGGCCTGCCGGGGCGTGCACGCGTGCGAGATCCCGGTGCTCGACCTCGACGACGAGGCGTGCGACCTCGTCGCGGAGGTCGCGGAGGCCGCTCTCCGGGAGGACCGTTCTGAGGCGATCGTGCTCGGGTGCGCCGGGATGGGGGCGTACACGAAGGAGATCGCCCGCAGGATCGACGCCCCGGTGATCGACGGGGTCCAGGCCGCGGTCACCCTGGCCGAGTCGCTGGTCCGGCTCGGACTCACCACCAGCAGGAAGGGCGAGTACGCCGCTCCCCCGCCGAAGCCCTACGCGGGCCTGCTGGCCGAATTCGCGTTGCGGGCGGAACGCCCGATCTGAGAACTTCCCCGCATGACTCCGCTGCGGCAGATCCGGGCCCGCCACGACGAGCACACGATCACCGTCTACCAGGCCTACAACCCCGAGATCGGCGAGTACGCCGCCACCCACGGCCGGTTCGCGCCCGACTACAACAGGAACCGGATGACCTGGGTGAAGCCGTCGTTCCTGTGGATGATGTACCGCTCCGGCTGGGCGACCAAGCCCGGCCAGGAGCGGGTGCTGGCCGTCCGGATCACCCGGGAGGGCTTCGAGTGGGCGCTGGCCCATTCGGGGCTCAGCCACTTCGACTCCTCCGTGCACGGGGACCGGGCGGAGTGGACGGCCACCCGGCACCGGCCGGTCCGCGTCCAGTGGGACCCGGAGCGCTCGCCCGCCCTGCACGCGCTGCCGCACCGCTCCCTCCAGATGGGCCTGTCGCGCGAGGCGGTGGACCGGTATGTGGACGAGTGGATCGTCGGGATCGACGACGTGACCGACCTCGCCCACCGGCTGCACGCGCTCGACCCCGGCTCCCGCGCGGCCGAACTCCCGGTGGAGCGCCCCTACCCGCTCCCGGCGGACATCGCCGCGACCTGCGGGCTTTCCTCATGATCGAACAGGTGTTTGATAGCCTGACGAGTTATGAGCGTTGTGTTCCAGCCGTCGCTGCTCGACGCGACGGCCGACCACGAAGGGCCGGGGCCGCTCGGCGGCCACGTCCACCGCACCCTTCTGTCTGACGGCGCCTGGATCGACGTCCGCCCCGGCTGGATCTCCGGGGCCGACGCCCTCTTCACCCGCCTCGCCGACACCGTCCCCTGGCGCGCCGAACGCCGCCGCATGTACGACAACGTCGTCGACGTCCCCCGCCTCCTGGCCTTCTACGACGAGGGCGAGCCCCTGCCCGACCCGCTGCTCGACCAGGCCAAGGCGATGCTCGACGACCACTACCGCGAGGAGCTCGGCGAGCCGTTCCGCACCGCCGGCCTGTGCCTCTACCGCGACGGCCGCGACAGCGTCGCCTGGCACGGCGACCGCATCGGCCGCGGCTCGACCGAGGACACGATGGTCGCGATCGTCTCGGTCGGCACGCCCCGGGCGCTGCTGCTGCGGCCCCAGGGCGGCGGCACGACCATCCGCCACGACCTGGGCCACGGCGACCTGATCGTCATGGGCGGCAGCTGCCAGCGCACGTGGGAACACGCCATCCCGAAGTCGGCGAAGGCGCTGGGCCCGCGGATCAGCATCCAGTTCCGGGTGAGAGGGGTCCGCTGACCTCTCGGGGGATATCGAGAAGGGGACATCGACAATGGACATGAAGCTCGAAGTCATCGTCCTGCCCGTGGCCGATGTGGACCGGGCGAAGAACTTCTACACGGGGCTGGGCTGGCGCGAAGACGCCGACTTCGCCACCGGAGACGATTTCCGCGTGGTCCAGTTCACCCCGCCCGGCTCGCCCTGCTCGATCATCTTCGGCACCGGGGTGACCTCGGCGCCACCCGGCTCGGCACGCGGCCTGCACCTCGTCGTCGACGACATCGAGGCCGCCCGGTCCGAACTGGCCGACCGGGGGGCGAACCCGAGCGAGGTGTTCCACGACGAGGGAGGCGTCTTCCACCACGGCGGCGGCAAGGCCCGGCTCCCCGGTCCTGCGCCCGACCGCGCCAGCTACGGCTCGTTCCTGTCCTTCGACGACCCCGACGGGAACGGCTGGTACCTCCAGGAGATCACCACCCGCCTCCCCGGCCGCTGAGCCAGACCGGCGGAACCAGCACCGGCCTGACGGGCGGGGACCCTGCCGCACTTGACGTGGGAGGACAACACCGCACCTGACGCGCGGGGACACCGCCACATCTGACGCGCGGGGACACCGCCACACCTGACGCGCAGGGACACCCCACACCTGACGCGCGGGGACACCGGCGCAGTTGGCCCGCGGGCACCCTCGTGTCCGGAAGCAGTGGCCGCCGGATCATCGCCGTCGGCGCGCAGCGAAATGGGTCATGTCGTTATCGCCGGCCCTAATTTCCAAGGCGCGCCAAACGGCAACATTCGTCTGGATGTATTCGCGCTACGATCGTCGCCCTGCCGTCAATAGTCGGGGAATGACGTGACAATTCGGATTGCGACGGTAATTGTCGGGATTTACGCCGTCGCCATGCTGGGTGCTCTCGCATGGGCGATAATCACCGGGGATTGGCACGTCTTCTTCCTCGCGACCCTCGGGGAGCGTTATGACCCCGCCGATCTGACGCTGGTCCTCCTGAAGCTGGTCGCGGCCGGGTTACGCGGCTGGCTGATCTGGACGGTGCTGGTCCGCCCGCCGTTCGAGGGTCCGCTGTGGATGCGGGTGCTGCGGGTCCTGCTCTACGTGAACGCCGTCCTGGTCGTGGTGGCCCTGTCCGTTCCGATCGCCGGATACGCCGCCCTCCTGGTGACCCTTCCGGTGGTCGTTATGACGCCCCTGGTGTTCCGCCAGGTGCCCTTGGCGGTCCGGGTGGTCGTCGCGGTCGCGGGAGTGGCCTCGCTCGTCGTGGCGGTCGTCCTGGACCTGCCCGGGGCGGCGGTCGGGTGGCCGATCGCGGTGGTGCTGCTCCAGGTCTTCTGCGGGTGGAGCCCGCTCACCCGGTGGCTCGGACTGGCCGCGCTCGTACACGCCGGCGTGATGAGCATGCTGCCGGGTCAGTTCACGACGTTCGTCGATCTGAGCCGGTGGTTCCTGCTGCTGAGCGCCTTCGCGGTCGTTCAGGCGTTGTGGCTGGCCCACACCGCCGCCGACCTGAGCCGCGACCACACGACCGCGCCGCTCGCGTTCCGGATGGGCGCGGTGGTGCTGGCCTCGGTGGTGGCGGGGACGGTGGTCGTGGCGGCGATGCGTCCGCCGGTGGAGACGCTGGTCGTCAACGAACTGACGAGCGGCGAAGAGGACCCACCGGACTTCGCTGCCGGGTGCGAGCCCTGGACCCTGCTCGGGCAGGAGTACGTCGCCACCCCGCCCAACGAGCGGGAGAAGGCCTACCTGTGCCTGGCCGGTCAGTACGACGAGCGGTCCGACGCCGCCCTGCTGGCGGAGGGCCGGGCCCTCTGCGCCGCCGACACGCTCTACGGCGGCACCCTGGAGAAACTGGTCTACCTCTGTCCCGAAAAGGCGGGCGCGGCGGACCCCGGACTGCTGCTCGGCCGGGCCGTCGTGGACGCGATCCACGCGGCGTGCAGGGATCCCTGGCCGCGCGTCCGGTCGCGCGGGCGCTTCCCCACTGTGCCCTACCTGCTGGAGAAGCCCGGCGAGGGCTACCAGGTGGTCACCAACCGCCTGCGCGGGGAGCCACCGGGCTGGCTCGACGAGGAGCCGATCCCCGTCGGGCAGGGCGTTCAGGGCGTGTGCGTGACGTACAAGATGCTGAAGCAGCCGCCGCCCCTGCGGGCAAACGGGTGGCGGAGCGTCGTCGAGGTGCCGCTGAGCTCCCACGGCACGGTCCAGTTGAGAGGGGTGCAGCCGAACTTCATGGACGAGATCGGCGAGGACGGGCAGCGGATGCGGATCTACACCCGCGACCTGGCCGTGGAGGGCCTGCGTGCCGAGCAGCACCTGATCGTCACGTTCCCCGGCCGCTCGCTGAAGAGGGTCGTGCACAAGTGAGGCCGATCGCCGGGGTGGCGATCGGCCTCTTGGGGTCAGCCGACCGGCTCCACCGGGGCGGCCACCGCGGTGCGCGGGGCCGTCAGGACCGGGCGTTCGACCAGCGTGACGTCGACCTTCAGGCCGGGCGCGAGGCGCACCGCCTCGTGGCCCGGGACGTCGGCCAGCACCTCGCCGCCGCCGTCGAGCTGGACGCGCAGTCGCGCGATCGAGCCCCGGAACGACGACGCGAGGATGAACCCGCGCCCGTCGCCCGACGGGGTGACCCGCACGGCCTCCGGCCGGACCAGGACGTCGACCTCCGCGCCGGGGGCGGTGCCGTCGAGCGGGAGGGTCTGGCCGAAGACCTCGACGGTCTCCCCCGACACGCGGCCCGGCAGGTGGTTCATCGTGCCGACGAACTCGGCGACGAACGGGGTCGCCGGGCGGTCGTACACCTCGGCCGGTGGGGCCACCTGCTCCAGCCTGCCCGACTTCAGCACCGCGACCCGGTCGGCGACCGACAGGGCCTCCTCCTGGTCGTGGGTGACGAAGATCGTCGTGATGCCGAGTTCGAGCTGGAGGCGGCGGATCTCCTCACGGAGGTTCACCCGCACCTTGGCGTCGAGCGCCGACAGCGGCTCGTCGAGCAGCAGCACCTTCGGCTGGAGGGCCAACGCTCGGGCCAGGGCCACCCGCTGCTGCTGGCCGCCGGAGAGCTGGTGGGGGTAGCGCTCGCCGAAGCCGCCGAGGCCGACGAGCTCCAGGAGTTCGGCGGCGCGGCTGTGGCGTTCGTCGGCAGACCGCCGCCGGACACGGAGCCCGAACGCCACGTTGTCGCGCACGTTCAAGTTGGGGAACAACGAGTAGCTCTGGAACACCATCCCGGCGTCGCGCCGGTTGGCGGGCACGCGGGTGACGTCGGCGCCGTCGATGAACACGGCGCCGGTGTCGGGGCGTTCGAACCCGGCCACGCAGCGCAGCGCGGTCGTCTTCCCGCAGCCCGACGGGCCGAGGAAGGCGATCAGCTCGCCCTGCTCGATGGTCAGGCTGAGGCCGTCGAGGGCGACCGTGCCGCCGAACGAGCGGCGCAGCTCACGGAGTTCAACGGTCATTTCGACTTCCTTCCCGCCCCCGAGAGGGTGAGCAACAGCAACCAGATCAGGCCGAGGCTGAGCACCGACAGCGCCACCGAGAGCTGGCCGTCGTTGCCGGAGACGGTGACGATCCACACCGGGAAGGTGCGGTAGCCCATCAGGGCCGCGATCGTGTACTCGCCCATGACGAGCGCCAGGCTGAGGAACGAGGCGCCGGCCACGGCCGAGCGCAGGTTCGGCAGGATCACCCGGAACAGCACGTACGGCCACGAGGCGCCCAGGTTCCGGGCCGCCTCCACGAGGGTGCGCACGTCGACGGCCCGCAGGCCGGTGTCCAGCGAACGGTAGGCGAACGGCAGCGCGAGCATGACGTACGCCAGCACCAGGACGACGGGGAAGTTCTCGTCCTGGATGGAGATGAGGGTCTGCCAGAACGGCGTGGCCGCCAGGGCGTCGGTGCCGCCGCGCAGGGCGTTGGCGATGCCGACCACATAGGTGATCGGGGGCACGATCAGCGGCAGCGTCGTGATGGTCTCCAGCACGGGGCGCAGGCCGGGGGCCCCGAGACGTACGGCCAGCAGGGCCGGCAGCGCCAGGAGCAGGACCAGCACGATCACGGCGGCGCCCAGCAGCAGCGACTTCAGGAGGCTCTCGCCGAAGCCGGGGGCCGAGACGATCCGGCCGTAGGCGCCGAGGGAGAAGCCGCGCGACTCGTTGTAGACGGTGAACCAGACCGCGATGGCGAGCGGCACCAGGAAGTAGACCGCCGCCACGCCCAGCGTCAGCCGCCGCCACGTCACGCCAGCCATCGTGAGCTCCTCTTCTGCAGCGGCAGGTAGACGGCCATCACCAGCAGCGCGATCACGATCATGTCGAGGGACAGCGCGAGGGCGATGTTCTCGTACCCGATCAGCACGTTGCCCGTGAGGGCGTCGGCGATCTGCAGCGTCACCAGCGGCACCGACGCGCCGACCATCGCGGCGGCGGTCGCGTAGGCGGCGAACGCGCCGCCGAACAGCAGCACGGCCCCGCCGAGCAGCGCGGGCCCGAGCACCGGGATGCCGACGTGCCGCCAGAACTGCCAGGTGGACGCGCCGTTGTTGAGCGCGGCCTCCCGCCACTGCGGTTTGAGGCCGTCGAGCGCGGGGGCGATGACGAGCACCATCAGCGGTACGGAGAAGTAGAGGTACACCAGGGCCAGGCCCCAGAAGTTGTAGAGCACGCCCGAGCCGAGGCCGAGGGCGGCGGTGACCACGCCGGAGTTGCCCAGCGTGGCGATCCAGATGAAGGCCAGCGGCACGCCGCCGAAGTTGGCCAGCACCCCCGACGCGGTCAGCACCGCCTCGCGCAGCAGCCCCGACCGGGAGGTCAGCACCGCCTGCGCGAGGAACGCCCCGAGGACCGCGCCCAGGATCGCGACGACGGCCGACAACGTGACGCTGTTCCACAACGCCCCGAGATACGGCTCCCGCATCGTCGCCGACAGGTTCTCGAACCCGAACCCGCCGCCCTTGACCGAGAACGCGCCGACGACCAGGACGACCGTCGGGATGCCGAACGCGATCAGGGTGACGACCAGCAGGGGGGCCGCCGCCAGCCACCCGGCGCCGCCACCGCGGCGCCGGGAATTCGTGAGACCGGCCATCAGCCCGCGACCGCGGCGCCCCAGCCGGAGGCGACGGCTTCGTTCGCCTTCGTGACCTGGTCGGGCGTCGGGAAGGTCGGCTCGCCGTCGACCGGCGGGAGGGCGGCGGAGGCGGCCTGGTCGACCGAGCCGTCGGCGATCATCGCGGGCAGCAGGACCGGGCGGGCGAAGCCCTTCAGGTAGAGGTTCTGGCCCTCGGTGCTGTAGAGGAACTCCTGCCAGAGCCGCGCGGCGGCCGGGTGGGGGGCGTCCTTGTTGATGGCCTGGGCGTAGAGCTGGAAGTACTTGCCGTCGCTCGGGACGACGGTCTTCCAGTCGAGGCCCTTGCCGGCCATGATCGGTGCGTAGGCGGCGTTGTTGTAGTCCCAGTCGATCGAGATCTGGGTCTCGCCCTTCTCGATGGTGGCCGGGGTGGTCTCGACCGGGTTGAAGTTGCCGGCGTCCTTGAGCTTCTTGAAGAAGTCGATGCCGGGCTGGATGTCGTCGAACGAGCCGCCGTTGGCGAGCGCGGCGGCGTACACGCCGGCGAAGGCCGAGCCCGACTTGGTCGGGTTGCCGTTCATCGCGACCTTGCCCTTGTACTCGGGCTTGAGCAGGTCGGCGAAGGTCTGCGGGCAGGCCGCGATCTTCTTGGCGTCGCAGCCGATGGAGACGTAGCCGCCGTAGTCGTTGAACCAGAGGCCGGTCGGCTCCTTCTGGCCCTCGGGGATCTTGTCCCAGTTCGCCACCTTGTACGGGGCGAACAGGCCCTCGGCGGCGCCGCTGATCGCGAACGACTGGCCGATGTCCAGGACGTCGGGGGCGCGGTCCTGGCCCTTGCGCGTCTTCACCGCGTTGATCTCGTCGGCGGAGGAGGCGTCGGGGGTCTCCTCCTCGATCTCGATGCCGGGGTACTTGGCCTTGAACGCGGCCAGGATCTCGCCGTAGTTGGCCCAGTCCGGGGGCAGCGCGATGACGTGCAGTTTGCCCTCGGCCTTGGCGGCCTCGTACAGCTTGTCGATCCCGCCGAAGTCGGCGGCGGAGGTGGCGGTGCGGGCGTCGACCGCGGCGGCGCCGCCCGGGGCGGCGGCGGAGGAGGTGGAGGTTGCCTCGGTGCCGGGCGCGGACCCACAGGCCGCGACGGCGATCAGCAGACCGGCGGTGAGGCCGGTGAGACGGACTCGGGAAGAGACCACGGTGAACTCCCACTGGAGCGATGTGCACAGAACTTGTCCAAACAAGCTAGGGACACCACATCGCCCGCCACCGTCCTGACGGTGAACAGTCGGAGACCATTCGTCAAATGGCTAAACCCCTACTTTTCCGGACGATTCGTCGACCGTACGGTTGAGCCGGACCTGTACACACACAGCGGGGAGCGCCTGTGCATCCGCGTTACGCGCGCATCGCCGACGAGCTCCGGGCGGCCATCCTCGGCGGTGAGCTCCCGGTCGGCGCGCCCCTGCCCTCGGAGACCGTGCTGGCCGCCCGGCACAAGGTCGCGCGGGGCACGATCCGCCAGGCCGTCGCGGTGCTGACCGCCGAGGGACTGGTGGGCTCCCGCCAGGGTGCCAGACGGATCGTGCTGGGGCGCGAACGCAGCCAGAACTTCGCGGTGCTGCACAGTTTCGCGGAGTGGGCGCGGGCCGCCGGGCACGAGGTGACGGGCCAGGTCATCGGCCAGCGCCGTCGGACGGCCGGCGCCGCCGAGGCGGCCCGGCTCGGGCTGGCCGCCGGCGATCCGGTGCTGCAGGTGCTGCGGCTGCGCCGCCTCGACGGCGTCGCGGTGCTGCTGGAACGGACCGTGTACGCCGGCTGGCTCGCCCCGTCGGTCGAGCGGTTACCGGCCGACTGCGACTCGGTCACGCGGGCCCTCTACGAGTCGCAGGGCCTGGTGTTCGCGTACGGGGAGCATCTGATCGACGCCGTCGCGGCCGGGACCGAGGACGCCCGCCTGCTCGGAGTACGGCGGGGCGGGCCGCTGCTGCGGCAGCGGCGGGTGACCACGACGCGGGAAGGGCGCCCGGCGGAGTGGTCGGACGACCGCTACCGGGCCGGCAGCGTGACGTTCGCGATCCGCAACGCGGCGGGCGCCCTGGCGGTGCACCCGCGGGACTAGCCGTAGTAGCCGCTCTCGATGCGCTGCTTGAACACCGACTGGATGCCCTGGTGGGCCATGACGCCCTGCGACACCGTGTAGTCGATCAGCAGGACGCTGGCCTCGAACCTCAGGTTCTCGGTCACCCGGGTCCCGGCCGCGTCGAGGTCCTCGAAGGTGATCGTCTGGTGGGTGATGACGTTGGGCAGCGTCCACGAGTCGACCTCGTAGAAGTAGCCGGCCGCGTTGACGCGCTGCTGCGCGTGGGTGTTGATCGGCGTCGCGGGCAGCCCCGGCTGGAGCGGCGTGTTCTCGATCGCGGTCTGGTTGATGGTCCGGACCCCGCCGGCGGTGGTGTCGCAGTGGACGACCACCCGCTGGAGCAGCGGGTTGGCGCCGATGTGGTTCTCGAAGTTCGAGTAGATCGCGAAGACCTGGTCGCGCGGGGCGGCGATGTCGACCGAGATGCTCTGCGACCGGGCGGCCCGGCCCAGGGCGGGGTTGGGGTGGTTCAGGGCTTCGACCAGGGTGTACGTGGTGCGGGCCAGCTCCCACTGGAGGGCGATCAGCGGGTCGGAGTCGGCCTTGGCGGGCGAGCTCATGACGGACAGGACCATCGTGAGGGCGAGCAGTGGAGCGCTTAACAGCCGGAACGGCTTCTTTCTCATGGGCACATCACACCCCAGAAGCCGTTGGAACGCTCCTGGCAACAACTGCCAGGATTCTCAGGGAAGCAACCGGTACCCCACTCCGCGCACCGTTTCCACGACATTCGGCTCGCCGAGTTTGGCGCGCAGATGCGCGATGTGGACGTCGAGAGTTCGCGCCGCCGACCGGCTCAGGTCCTTCCAGTTCTCCAGCAATAAGGTCTGCTTGGTGACGACCTCTCCGGGCGTCTGCACGAGCCGCCGGAGTAACGCGAACTCCTTCGGCGTGAGCGGCACATTCCGGCCGTCGCGCCAGACCAGATAACGCCGCGCGTCGATCTGGATGTCGCCCGCCTGGAGCACGTCGGTCTTGCCGCCCCTGGTGCGCCGCAGGACCGCCTCCATGCGGGCCTCCAGCTCGTCCATGCAGAGGGGTTTCACCAGGTAGTCATCGGCGCCGGCGCGCAGCCCGCGGACCCGTTCGGCCCGGTCGTCGCGGGCCGACAACACGATGATCGGCACGTCGCTGACCCGCCGGATCTCCCGGCAGGCCGCGCTCCCCTCGTCGCCCCGCACGCCGAGAAAGACGACGTCATATCCGAGAGTCGCCGTCCGGTCGGAACCGACCGTGACCGAATAACCGGATTTCCCCAGCGCGGCCTCGATCTCGGCCGCCGTCTGACTATCTTCGTCCACGACGAATACCCGCATGTCTCCCCGTGTTTAAAGCTGTGGCCCCCGCCGGGCAATACTGGTGGGTATCCGTTGACCTGTCAATAATTGCCGAAGAACCAATTAGGGACTCGTCAAATGAATGGCCGCCTCAGCCGTGTACGGCAGGAAGGTGAACGACTCCTGGAGATAGAGCGTCACCGTGGAGTCGGTATGGCTCAGATATCCGATGGAGACGTCCTGCCCGAGGTGCAGGTCGAAGTCGCCGCCCCGGGTGGTGAGCACGACCGCCCCGCTGATCGCGGGGGCCCAGATGATGTCGCCCGACACGAGCCGCTGGATGTGCTCCAGCACGGGATAGCCGTGGTCGGCCGTCTCGGCGACCCCGGTGTAGGCGTCAGCCGACAGCAGCACCGAATAGGGGCCGTCGACCCCGGCCATGCGCAGGATGCCGAGCGCCTGCGCGATGGCGTCGGGGTAGCCCCGCACGTCGGCAGGGAGCACCAGCGGCGCGTGGGCGCTGAGCGGGATGACGCCCGAGATGTGGCCGGGGGCGTACCCCTCGAAGACGGCCCGGTCCTCGGCGATGGCCAGCGCGGCGGCGGCGTCCTTGACCGGCTGCCAGTCGGAGTCGTTGGAGCCGCGCTCGACGTCGTCGACCGCCTCCCGGTCGAGCTCGAACGGCCGGCGCAGCTCGACCAGCCGCGCCACCTCCCGCTGCCAGGCCTGCACGCCGTGCGCCGGCGGCTGGATCGGGGTCGTGTGCCCGGTCGACACGGCCGACAGTTCGGTCCCCCCGGGGCCGTGCACGTCAACCACCCGGCGTCCGGCGATGTGCCGTTTGAAGGTGCGGGCGGCCTCCTCCTCGATCTGCGCCCAGGCGGCGCCGGAGATCGGGGCCAGCTCCCGATGGAGGTTGTTCATGACTGCGGCACTCCCTTGAGGTCTCCGATGATCAACCGGCCCGACCGCACCGGCTCGGGCGGGTCTTCCAGGAAGGCACCTGAGGGAACGAAGTAGAGGGAACCGGTCAGCGCGGTGGAGAAGTCGAGGATCCGGTCGTAGTTGCCGGGCGGGTCCCCGATGAACATGTTGGTCAGCATGTGCTCCAGCAGCGCGGAGCTGCGCGCGTAGCCGATGAAGTAGGTGCCGAACTCGCCCTGCGAGGCGTTGCCGAACGGCATGTTGTCGCGCAGGATCTTCAGCTCCCTGCCGTCCTCCTCGATGACCGTGAGCGCGTTGTGCGCGTTCGGCGGCTTGTCGTCGTCGTCGAGCTCGACGTTGGAGAGCTTGTGGCGGCCGATGACCTTCTCCTGGTCCTCGGTGGCGAGCCCGTTCCAGGTGGCCAGGTCGTGGACGTACTTCTGGACCAGGACATAGGAGCCGCCGGCGTAGTCGGGGTCCTCGTCGCCGATGAGCACCGACTCCGACGCCAGGTCGCCGGTGGGGTTCTCGGTGCCGTCGACGAAGCCGAGCAGGTCACGGGCGTCGAAGTAGCGGAAGCCGTGAACCTCGTCGGCGCTCGCGACCGCGTCCCGGATCCGGCTCATGATCAGCATGGCCAGCTCGAAGCAGAGGTCGTGGCGGTTGGCCCGGATGTGGATCAGCAGGTCGCCCGGCGTCGAGGGCGCGTAGTGGGCGCCCCGGATCTCCTGGAACGGGTGCAGCCCCTGCGGCTTCAGCAGCCCCGGGTAGAGCCGGTCCCAGAACTGGGACCCGAACCCCAGCACGCACGACAATCCCGGGTCGAGCGACCGGAACCCGACCGTGCGCAGCAGCCCCGCGAGGTCTTCGCCCAGGTCCCTGACCGCCTGGTGACCCGTCGGCTTGATCGTGGCCACGATGAAGATGGCCGCCGGGCTGAGCGAGCCCAGGACCGCCTGCACACCGCTCCTATGGTCCTCCACTCCGTAAGGCGTCGCCCGGGACACGGCAGGCGAACCTCCTGATCCGGTACGGGTTCGTCTATGCCCGGTAGTGGGAGACGACGGCCGGCTGACCGGTGTAGTTGGGCCCGGCCGTGTCGTCGGCGCCGAGGTATTCGTAGGGCAGCTCGACCACGGCGGGGCCGGTCCGCGAGATGCGTCTGTTCCTGGGGTCGTAGCCGAACCCCTGGCTCCGCAGCGCGGCCAGCAGCTTCCGGGGCGATCCGGCCTCGACGGAGGCGATGTCGAAGTTGGCCACGAACCTGCCATGCTCGGTGAGCCATCCGGCGATGTCGGTGAGGACCCTGAGTTTGTCGCCGAGGTAGTGGAGGCCGTGGACGACGGTGACCAGGTCGTAATCCCTTTCCGGCTGCCAGCCCGGAATCGACGCGACGACCAGCCGCAGGTTGGCCGCCGGGGGGACGGCGAAGTGGCCGACGAGGTCGACTCCGGTGACGTCGGCGCCCGCGATGACGCCCTCGGCCAGCGCATGACCCTCACCGCAGCACAGATCCAGCCACGTCTTGCCGCTGAGGGTCGCGGTGAGGTTCAGCCCCAGCTCACGCGAGTAGCCGCGCAGGCGGCGGCCCCGGTTCATGGCGTTGTTGGCGACGACCGAGGAGGCGTCCAGCTCGGCCGGACCCAGCAGCCTCCTGCGGCCCGGGCCGACGATGTGCATACGTCTTATTTTGTCGCCAGTTTCTGGAATCGGCGGGCATTTCTGACCGCCGCGCCGGTGGCGTCGTTGTTGAAGTAGACGTAGGCGTCGCCGGGCAGTCGTTCGAGCCAGGTCTTCATCGCGCGGTCGCCGTATTCGGGCGGGTTCTTCCTCGATGTTCCTTCGTGGAAGCGCAGGTAGGCCCAGGTCGTCGTCCGCCACAGCGGGCCCTGGATCCTGCCCAGCCGATCGGCCCAGACGAGGGCGGCGGACCGGTTTTCGAGGGTCCGCCGCAGGTCGTCGTTCCACCACGATTCGTGGCGGGGTTCGACGGCCAGCTCGACGCCTTTGGGGAAACATTTCAGGCAGTCGTCGAGGGCGTCTCTTTCGTAAGGGAGATTGGGCGGAAGCTGGATGAGAATCGGGCCGAGTTTGTCGCCCAGCCCCTCGGCCACCCCCATCAGCCGCGCGACCGGCTCCTTCGGGTCTCTCAGGCGTCTGACGTGGGTCAGATAGCGGCTGGCCTTGACCGCCATGACGAAATGGCCGGGCGTGCGGTCGTGCCATTCCTCGAAGGTCTCCCGCCGGGGCAGCCGGTAGAAGGCGCCGTTGTTCTCGACGGTGGCGAACTCCTCGCCGTAGTGTTCCAGCCAGCGTTTCTGCGGCAGGCCGGGCGGATAGAGCACCCCGCGCCAATCGGCGTACTGCCAGCCGGACGTCCCCACCAACATTCCCTCAGCCTAGGCTTCGGCGGGTGAACACCAGGGAGATCGCCCGCCGCTTCGCCCGGACCTGGCAGACCGGCTGGGCCACCCACGACGTCGACCTGCTTCTTTCTCTGTACGCCCCCGCCATCGTCCACCACTCGATGCCCTTCCGCGAGCCGCACCAGGGTCTCGACGCGCTCAGGGAGTACCTGACGTGGTCGTTCTCCGAGGAGCACGTGCTCGACGTGCGGTTCGGCGAGCCGCTGGTCGACGGCGACACGGCGGCGATCGAGTTCCGGGTGCGCGCGAGGGAGGGAGACCTGGCGGGCTGCGTGTTCGTGACGTTCAATGCAGCGGGATTGGCCGTCGCGACCCGCGACTATTGGCACATGTCAGATAATCGCGAACATGTCGAGAATTCGATGTGACCGCTGCGACCTCGTCGTGGGAGAAGGTTGTTCGTGCGGCGGAATTCCGGTCCGAACCTCACCTCCGCCCGAAATTCTGATTTCCCCCACCGGATTCGCCCATCTGCCGGGCGCATGCGTGCACTTTCCCCCGCCTGAGGTGTTCGCGCGGGAATGGGGCCGGGTGCCCTCCCCCACGCTCGGCGTCTGGCAGCGGATCAGCGCCCATCCCGGATACGCCTGAACGACATGAGACGCATCCTGCCGGTCCTGCTTCTCGCGGCCGCCTGCGGCGGCGACCCGCCGCCCGTCGCGACGGCCCCTGTTCCCAGTCACACCTATGCCTGCGGCGGCGAACCCGTCGCGCTGACCGGGCTCGACGGTCCCCCGACGACCCGGCTCGGTCCGAACGGGCAGGCGGCGCTCAAGGGAGGCGAGGTCCGCGCGCCCGCCGACCTGGAAGCCTGGCGCATCGTCGAGGAGACCGACGACCGGGTGGCGCTGATCCGCGAACTCGACACGCCGGTCCAGCACGGCAGCATCCTGCAGACCCACCAGTACCTGCTGATCGAACGGTATGGCCGGGACGACGCCTGGAACCTCCGCATGTCGGGCCGCTGCGACCTGCGCCAGGTCGTGCCCGGCCACGGCGAGGCCGCACTCGCCTTCGCCTCGGCGACGGGCACCCGCCTGAATCTGTGGGTGACCGAGAAAGACTGCGCGAGCGGCCGTCCGGCGACCGGCCGGATCAAACTCGCCGCCCTGGAGGAGACCGACCAGGAGGTGCGGGTCGTCGTGGCGGTCCGGCCGGTGGACGGGTCGGTCACCTGCCAGGGCAATCCACGCACACCGTTCACCGTCGAACTCTCCCGCCCGCTGGGCGACAGGACCGTCGTGGACGCCGCGGTCCACCCGCCGCGGCGGCTGTAGCATCGGCCGGTGAATCTCCCCGCGTGGTATGCCGCGCTCCCGGTCGCCGTCTCCGCCGCCGGTGTGCTCTTCACCGACGAAGACGGCCGGGTGCTGCTGGTGCGGACGACGTACAAGAACGACTGGGACATCCCCGGCGGGGTGATCGAGGTCGGCGGCGGCGAGACCCCCGCAGCGGCGGCCCGCCGCGAACTGAGAGAGGAACTGGGCCTCGACCGCCCCGTGGGCGAACTGCTCAGCATCGACGTCCGCCCCGCCCGCCCCGACCGCCGCCCGCTGTTGCACTTCATCTTCGACGGCGGCGTCCTGACCACCGCCGACGTGGCGGAGATCCGGTTCGTCGACGAGGAGATCGCCGAAGTCCGGTTCGTCGCGCTCGACGAGATCGCCGGCCTCACCGAGGCCGCGCTCGCCCGCCGCATCCGCTCCACGCTCCGCCACCCGGGTCCGGGCCTGCTCTTCCTGTCGGACGGCGAGCCGACCAGGGATGATCGTGCCCATGGACCACATGACCGCCCTGATCGACCAGAACGCCCGCTTCGCTGACCTCATCGGCGACGCCGACCCGGCGACCGAGGTGCCGACCTGCCCCGGCTGGACCCTGCAGCAACTCTTCCGCCACGTCGGCCGGGGCGACCGCTGGTCGGCCCAGATCATCAGCGACCGCGTCGGCGAATACCTCGACCCACGCCAGGTCCGCGACGGCAAGCCCCCAGCCGACACCGAAGGCGCGCTGGCCTGGTTCCGCGAAGGCCCCCGCATCCTGCGGGACGCCGTCGACTCGATCGGCCCGGACACCTACGTGTGGACGTTCCTGGGCCCCCGCCCCGCCGAGTGGTGGGTGCGCCGCCGCCTCCACGAGGCGACCGTCCACCGCGCCGACGCTGCCTTCGCCCTCGGGCGGCCCTACGACCTGTCGGCCGACGTCGCCGCCGACGGCATCGAGGAGTGGATCGACACCGTCGCCTCCTCCCGCCCGACCCTCGACCCCGGGGTGACCGTCCACCTGCACACGACCGACGTCCCGGGCGAGTGGATGCTGCGCGGCGAGGAGGACCGGGTGGCCTGGGAGGTCGGGCACGGGAAGGGCGACCTGGCGGTGAGAGGGCCGGCGGCCGACCTGTTCCTGGCACTGGTGAACCGGCGGGAGGGGGATCTGGAGATCTTCGGGGACGCGGGGATCTGGACGTCGTGGCGGGAACGCGCCCGCTTCTGAAAGACACCGGCGGTGCAACCTCGTCGAGATCGCCTCATACGGCTGACAGATGGACGCGGAGACCGTCGAGCACGCCGACCGCGTCGGGATAGTGGCCCCCCTCCTCCCACAACTCCCGCCACTCCGACCCGTCGGCGGTGACCCGGTCGAGCGCTCTCAGGGCCAGGCCCGGCAGATCGTCGCCGATCGGCACCCGGCCGCCTTCGAGCAGGAAGTCGGGTGCGTAGACCGATGTGATCGGCGTGCCACCCCGGTGGGCGGCGACGATGGCGGCCGCGGCGATCGCGGAGGCGGCGTCGTCGACATCGAGATAGTCGTCGTTGTCGGCGGCCACGGCGAGGGCCGCGCGGAGCGCCGCCGGCCGTTCGGCGGCGGGGGTGTCGTGCAGGTCGCCGCACCAGTCGGCGGCGGAGTCGTTGTCGAATGGCCCGATGTCCCAGGTTCCCATGGCCACACGTCTATCGGAGACCACCGACAACAAAGAAAAATCCCAGGCCAGAAAAGCTCTGACCTGGGATTCTCGCTGTGCGCCGCCAGGGACTCGAACCCCGGACCCGCTGATTAAGAGTCAGCTGCTCTAACCAACTGAGCTAGCGGCGCTTGAAGCCCTTGTAGGTTACCGCGACTCCGAACCCCCACCAAATCGGGCTACAGTAGAACATCATTCGGTTCACCCAAGGGGAAGCCCACGTGACCTGGTTCGCCTCACCGTCGGAAGCCGTCACCCGTCTCCGCCAGACCGGATACCTCTCCGACGACGCCATCGCCACCTCCGTCTTCCTGGCCGGCGTACTGCAGAAACCGCTCCTGGCGGAAGGCCCCGCGGGCGTCGGGAAAACTCAGCTCGCCAAGGCGATAGCCGAGGCGACAGGGTCGGACCTGGTCAGGCTCCAGTGCTACGAGGGCCTCGACGAGGCGCGAGCCCTCTACGAGTGGAACTACAAGAAGCAGCTCCTCAGGATCCAGGCCGACGACGACGCCTGGGACGACATCTTCGCCGAGGAGTTCCTCCTGGAAAGACCCCTCCTGAAGGCCATCAGGTCAGATCGCCCCACCGTCCTGCTGATCGACGAGACCGACAAGGCCGACGTCGAGGTCGAGGGCCTTCTCCTGGAGATCCTCTCCGACTTCCAGGTCACCATCCCCGAGCTCGGCACCATCACCGCCGCGAGGAGACCCTTCGTGGTGCTGACCTCGAACGCCACGAGGGAACTCAGCGAGGCCCTCAAGCGCCGCTGCCTTTACCTCCACCTCGACTACCCGACCCCCGAACGCGAGCGCGACATCGTGCTCGCCCAGGTCCCCGGCATCGCCGAGACGGTCGCCGAGCAGCTCGCGCGCACGGCTGCCACGTTGCGCGCGTTGGAGCTGAAGAAGTCGCCGAGCATCGCCGAGACCGTCGACTGGGCGCACACCCTGCTGGCCCTCGGCCGGGAGGTGCTCGACGAGCGGACCGTCGCCGAGACGCTGGGGGTCGTGCTGAAACACCACTCCGACCAGCAGCGGGCGGCCAAGGAACTGGGTCTGCGGTGATCGACCGGCACATCGGCTTCGTCCACGCCCTGAGGGAGACCGGGCTTCCGGTCTCCCTGGCCGAAGGGCTGGACGCCGCCCACGCCCTGCGGCACATCGACCTCGCCGACCGGCGGACCCTCCGTGAGGCCTACGCCGCGACGCTCGTGAAACGGCCCCAGCACCGGGAGGGCTTCGACGTCCTGTTCGACCTCTGGTTCCCGTCCACGACGCAGGGCCCGCCGAAGCACCGCGACGACGACCCCGAGGACCTCAGATCGGAACTGGCCGAACTGCTCAGGGGAGATCCCGCCGCTCCCGAGTTCAGCGCCTTCGCGCAGGCCATGGTCGAGCGCTTCGGCCGGGTGCAGGCGGGGCCGGGGCGGCAGTCGTGGTTCTCCTATCCGGTGATACGCGCGCTCTCACCGCAGACCCTGATCGCCGGACTCCTCGGTGAACGCGGCGGCCTCCCCGAAAAGCTCGCCCGTCGGCGTGTCACCACGAACATCGCCGCCTTCGAGGCCGAGGTGGCCGCCGACGTCAGACGCAGGATCGCCGAGGAACAGGGACGCGAACGCATCACCAGATCGGCCGTCAGGCCGCCGATCGACCGCCGCGACTTCCTCCGCGTCACCAAGGCGGAACTCGCCGAGATGCGCAGAGAGATCCATCCCCTGGCGAGGAGGCTGGCCACCCGTCTCTCGATGAAACACAAGAAGGGGGACCGGGGCCGCCTCGACTTCCGCCGGACGGTCCGCGCGTCACTCCAGTCGGGCGGCGTCCCGCTGATCACCCACCTGAAGCCCCGGCGTCCGCACAAACCGGAGCTGGTCGTCCTCACCGACGCCAGCGACTCGGTCGCCGGCTTCGCGCAGTTCACCCTGCTGCTCACCTTCGCGCTGCGCGAGCAGTTCACCAAGGTCCGGGCGTTCGCCTTCGTCGACACCGTCGACGAGATCACCAAGTATTTCGCCCCGGGCGCCGACGTCCTCGACGCCATCACCCGCATGACCACCGAGGCCGACATCTCACGGTTCGGCCGCACCGACTACGGCCACGTGCTTAAAACGTTCGAGGAACGCCACGCGAGCGTCCTCACCCCGAAGACGAGCCTGCTCATCCTCGGCGACGCCCGATCCAACTACCAGCCGCCGAACACCGAGACCCTGAAACGCCTCACCGAAAAGGTGCGGCACGCCTACTGGCTCAACCCCGAACCGAGAAACCAGTGGGACACCGGCGATTCCGTGGCGAGCGGCTACGCCGCCGTGATCCCGATGCACGAGTGCAGAAACGTCCACCAGCTCGCGGCGTTCATCGAAGACGTCGTCTGATCCCGTTACGGCTCCGCCCACCCCGGCACCGCCCCCACTGGGCGCGACCGCCGTAACCGGCGCCGACCGGCCGCGCAGGCCCCCACCGCAACGAGCGACTCGGGCGCGGACGACCGGGAAAGGGGCCACGGGCGCCACCGCCCGACCGGCCGTGCCCAGTCCGCGCCCGCACGGTCCGCCTGTGCCGCCCCTGGCTACGATGCGGTGCATGCCCTGGAAGACCGGGATGGTCGCCCGCGACCCGTCCGAACCGCACCGCGCCGCCACGCCCCTCGAACTGCTCTTCGACCTGGTCTTCGTGACGGCGGTCGCCCAGGTCGCCGCGCAGCTCGACCACGCGCTCCTCGAAGGGCACACCGCCGAGGGCGTCGTCGGCTACCTGATGCTCTTCGGGGCGATCTGGTGGGCCTGGATCGCGTTCACGTGGTTCGCCAGTGCCTTCGACACCGACGACGGGCCCTATCGCATCCTCGCGTTCGTCCAGATCGCCGGGTCGCTCGTGCTGGCGGCGGGGGTGCCGGCGGCGTTCAACGACCTCGACTTCCGGTGGACCGTCCTCGGCTACGTGATCATGCGGATCGGTTACGTGGCGTTGTGGTTGCGGGCCGGGCGGGAGCATCCGGCGGTCCGGAGGCTGGCGGTCAGGCTCGCGGTGGGGACCACGGCCGTGCAGGTCCTGTGGGTGCTGCAGCTCCTGCTGCCCGACGACTACCGGATCCTGGCGTTCATCACCCTGTTCCTCCTCGACCTGTCGGTGCCGTGGTTCGCGGGCTGGAACGCCGACCAGGGCGGCTACCACGCCCACCACATCGCCGAGCGGTTCGGCCTGTTCACCCTGATCGTCATCGGCGAGTCGGTCACCGCGGCGACGCTGGCCATCCAGGGGGCGTTCGCGGCGGAGGGCCACGTCGCCGAACTGATCGTGCTCGCCGTGGCGGCGCTGCTGACCTCGTTGTCGGTCTGGTGGCTCTACTTCGGCTACATGGACCACAAGGCGCTGACGACCAACCCGCGCACGACCTACATCTGGTCGTACGGCCACTACTTCATCCTCGCCGCCATCGCGGCCGGCGGGGCGGGCGTCGCGGTGGTGGCCGGGTCGGTCGGCGGGCACGGCGCGCACCTGCCCGAGTGGGGGGCCGCGCTGGCGTTCACCGCTCCGGTCGCGGTGTTCCTGTTCGCGTACGCCGCCATCGACGCCCTGGCGAACGGCAGGCGCGACCTGAAGCCGGTCGTGTTCGCCGTCACCGGGGTGGTCGTGCTCGCGGTCACGCCGCTGGCGACGGTGATCGGCGGGCCGTGGACGGCGCTGGTCACGGCCCTGATCGTGGTCGCCCTGCTGGCGAAGGAACTGCTAGCGCATCCGGCGGAGGATGCGCGCAGCCGTGCGGCCGAGTAGCTCGACCTGATCGGCCGTCAGTTCGGCCGTCGGGTTGCGCCGGATGAAGCCGGGGATGCGCCTCGGGTAGGCCACGGTCAAGCCCTCGCCGCTGACCACGCCTGCCCTGTTGGCGATCGTGCACCCGTGCAACGCGAGCACCGGGCTGATGGTGACCTGGATGCCGGTCTCCTTCGACAGGACCTCGGCCAGGTCGGTCGCGGCCCCGATGAGGCCCTTGGCGACGCTGGTGCCGTACTTCTCGTCGAAGAACAGGCGCTTGCCGTGCTTGGCCACGATCGTGTCGGGTGAGTAGGCCTCGTTGTCGACGATCCACAGGCCGCCGGGCCCGATGATCAGATGGTCGACCGAGGCCTTGCCGGGCACGGCGCGGCCGTCCATCACGTGGTAGCCGCGGCGGCGCAACATCACCCGGAGGAGGCGGCCGGTGCGAACCTCGCCCCGGCGTTTGCCCCGCCAGACGGCGGTGCGTTCGTGGGACCGCCAGGCGATGAAGGCGTCGGTGCCGCCGGCCAGTGCTCCGAAGAGGAGCCCGGTGACGACGACGTTCCAGCCGAATCTGCCGGCGAGGATGCTTCCGGCGATGAGACCGGCGACCGCGTAGGCGGCCCGGAGCCGGAGGCGGTTCTTCCGGCCGGCGAGCCAGAAGGTCAAGTACAGGTTCTGCGGCGACGAACCGGTGAACTTGTCGTCGCGCGGGACGTAGATGGACCCGTTGGGCACCCTGCACTCCCTGCAAGTTAGGACTGCTTTGCCTAAGGCGTACCCGAACAGGAATCCCAGCTCCCGATGGTGAGGGAACTAGCACGGTTACGCCACCACCGGTATAACAACCTCGTCTTGACCGACCAGTCGGTATGCTGGTCGCCTATCAGAGGGGGTCGACATGGCGCGGTTGGGCACGTCCGTCGAAGAACCGGTACGCCAGCGGTTGCTGTCGGCGGCGACGCGCCTGTTCGCCGAGAAGGGCTTCGAGAGCACTTCCGTCCAGGAAATCGTAGCGGCCGCCGGCGTCACAAAAGGGGCGATGTACCACTATTTCGACTCGAAAGATGATCTTCTTCATGAGATCTACGGACGGGTCCTCCGCATGCAGATGGACCGCCTGCGACGTTTCGCCGACGGTGAGGGAACCGTCACGGAGCGCCTGCACGCCGCGGCCGCCGATGTGATCAACACCACAGTCGACAACCTCGACGATTCCAAGATCTTTTTCAGGTCCAACCACCAGCTGGCCCCCGACACCCGCAAGATCGTCCGCGCCGAACGCCGCCGCTACCACGAACGCTTCCGCGACCTCGTGATCGAGGGCCAGCAGCAGGGCGTGTTCCGCGACGACGTCCCGGCCGAGATGGTGGTCGACTTCTTCTTCGGCTCCGTCCACCACCTCGGCACCTGGTACCACCCCGACGGCCCCCTCACGGGCACCGAGGTCGGCCGCTACTTCGCCGACCTCCTCCTCCGCTCCCTCACCCCTTAAGAGCCGATCTTCCGTTACGGCTCCGCCCACCCCGGCACCGCCCGCCGCCCCCGCCGCGGCCGCAACCGGCGCCACCCGGCCGCGCCCGCCCCCGCCTGCGACGACCACGCTGGGCCGAACCACCCGGCCCCGACGACCACGCTGGACCCGAGCCGCCTCGGCCGTGACGACCTCCCTTAAGCCAAGCCGCCCCGGCGACCCCTCGGGCCGAGCCCGCCTAGCCGTGACGACTACTCCGGCCCCGGAAGGCCTACCAAGGGCGCGAGAGCGCTCCGATGGTCGCCGGGGGTGCCGAAGGCGATCGCGTCGGCCTTGGCGCGCTTCAGGTAGAGGTGGATGGGATGCTCCCAGGTCATCCCGATACCTCCGTGAAGCTGGAGGGCCTCCTCCGCGGCCCGTACCGCGACCTCACCGCAGTGGGCGGCGGCGACCGCCACGGCCACCCGGGCGTCGTCCCCCGAGGCGAGCTGATCGGCGGCGTTGCGCGCGGCCGCCCGCGCCCCCGCGACCTCCAGCCAGAGATCGGCGAGCCGGTGCTTGAGCGCCTGGAACGACCCCACCGGCCGCGCGAACTGCCGCCGCTCCTTCAGGTAGGCCACCGTCGTGGTGAGACACCACTCGGCCACCCCCACCTGCTCGGACGCGAGCAACCCGGCCGCGAGGAGCAGCGCCTCGTCCACCGACCCCCCGTCGAGCACCACGGCCGGAGCACGGTCGAACGTGACCGTGGCCAGCGGACGCGTCACATCGAGCGAGACCACCGGCTCGACGGGAACCCGCTCACTCTCCACCACGGCGACCCGGCCTCCGTCGAGCGGCACCACGAGGAGATCAGCCCCGACGGCCCCGGCGACCCCGGTGAACCGCCCACTGACCACACCCGCCAGCGAACCGGCCGCGCCTCCAGCGCCACCGGCTCCGAGACCGCGCCCCTTCCCCGCGACACCCGCCTCGGCGCCATCTGCCGCGACCGTCGGGCCACCCGGCGCGACCAAGCCGCCGTCCCCTTCTTCAAGCACTCCCACCGGGACGTCCCGATAAGGCGACGCGGCCAGCGACACGCACAACGCCGCCGTCGCCTCCCCCGACGCCAATCGCGAGATGTCGGCATAGCCGGCGTCGAGCAGCACCCGGGTCGCCAGCACCGACGAGGTCAGGAACGGCGCGGGCGTGCCCGCGCGCCCCAGCTCCTCCAGCACCACCGCGGCTTCACGAGCCGACGCGCCCGCGCCGCCGAGGTCTTCGGGCACCAGCAGCCCCGCCACGCCGATGTCGCGGGCCAGGCCGTGCCAGGCGGCGGCGTTCTCGCCCTCGGCGGCGACGGGGGCCTTGTCGGCGAGGAGGTCGCGGACGGCGGTCCGGAGTTCCTCCTCGACCTCCGTGTAGAGCAGCGTCATCGAGGCAGGTCCTTCCAGGGCGCGGCGACGTCGGTTCGGGGTTCCGCCGGCAGCCCGAGCACCCGCTCGGCCACGATGTTGCGGAGGATCTCGGAGGTGCCGCCCTCGATCGAGTTGCCCTTGGCCCGCAGGTAGCGGTAGCCCGCCCCGCGGCCGAGGAAGTCGACCCCGTCGGGGCGGCGGAAGGTCCAGTCGTCGTAGGTCAGGCCGTCTTCGCGCAGGAACTCGACCTCCAGAGCCGAGACCTCCTGGTGGTGGCGGGCGAACAGCAGCTTCATGCCCGACCCCTCGGGGCCGGGGTGCCCGGCGAGCAGTTGCTCACGCAGGCGCTGGCCGGTCAGCCGCATCACCTCGCCCTGCACCCACAGGTCCAGCGCCCGCCGGTGCAGGTCGTGGGTGCGCAGCTCGGGGCGGGCCTGCCAGGCCTCGGTGAAGACGCTCATCATGGTGCGGCGCGGCGAGCCCGACGCCCCGATGGCGACGCGCTCGTTCATCAGCGTCGTCTGGGCCACCCGCCAGCCGTCGCCGACCTCGCCGAGCCGCAGGTCGTCGCCGAGCCGGACGCCGGTCAGGAAGACCTCGTTGAACTCGGCCTCGCCGGTGATCTGGCGCAGCGGCCTGACCTCGACCCCGGGGGCCTCCATGTCACAGACGAAGTAGGTCAGGCCCCGGTGTTTGGGCAGGTCGGGGTCGTGCCGGGCGACCAGGATGCCCCAGCGGGCAAGGTGGGCGCTGGACGTCCAGACCTTCTGCCCGTCGACCACCCAGTCGTCGCCGTCGCGGACCGCCCGGGTCGCCAGCCCGGCCAGGTCGGACCCGGCGCCGGGCTCGGAGAAGAGCTGGCACCAGACCTCCTCCCCCGTCCAGAGCGGGCGCAGGAAACGTCTCTTCTGCTCCTCGGTGCCGTAGGCGAGGATCGTGGGCGCGGCCATGCCGAGGCCGATGCCGATGCGGCCGGGATTGTTGTCGGGCGTGCCCCGGAAGAGCTGGTCGACGACCCCCTGGAGGTCGCGCGGGGCGCCCAGTCCGCCCAGCCCTTCGGGAAAGTGCACCCAGGCCAGCCCGGCGTCGAACCTGGCCCTCAGCCAGTCGAGCGGGCTCAGCTCGGAAGGGTCGTGCCCGGCCAGGAACGCCTCCGCGCGCTGCCTGACCGTCGTCGCGTCCACCACGTGGTTCCCCTGTTCTTAGGTGCCGTGCCAAGCGAGACGCGGACGGCCGCAGGCCGGCCGTGGCTCGCGCTCGTGAATCTGCCTTGGAAAAGCAGTCGTACCGCACCCGCTCTTCGGTCCGGTATCGGTGGAATCACGTGTGCTTCTTCAGCTCCCGGTACGCCAGCGAGCGCTTGTGGACCTCGTCGGGGCCGTCGGCGAAGCGCAGGCTGCGGGCGCCCGCCCAGAGCGCGGCCAGCGGGAAGTCCTGGCTGACGCCGCCGGCGCCGTGGACCTGGATGGCCTTGTCGAGGATCCACTCGACGGCGACCGGCGTGGCGATCTTGATGGCCTGGATCTCGGTGTGCGCGCCCTGGTTGCCCACGGTGTCCATCAGCCAGGCCGTCTTCAGCACCAGCAGCCGCAGCTGCTCGACCCTGACCCGCGACTCGGCGATCCAGTCCTGGACCACCCCCTGCTGGGCGACCGGCTTGCCGAAGGTCGTGCGGGCCAGCGCGCGGCGGCACATCATCTCGATGGCGCGTTCGGCCATGCCGATGAGGCGCATGCAGTGGTGGATGCGGCCCGGCCCGAGACGGGCCTGGGCGATGGCGAAGCCGCCGCCCTCCTCGCCGATCAGGTTGGCGACCGGGACCCGGACGTCCTCGAAGATCACCTCGGCGTGGCCGCCGTGGTCGTTGTCGGTGTAGCCGAAGACCGACATGCCGCGTTTCACGGTCAGGCCGGGGGTGTCGCGGGGCACCAGGATCTGGCTCTGCTGCCGGTGCTTGGGCGCCTCGGGGTCGGTCTTGCCCATGACGATGAAGACCGCGCAGTTCGGGTTCATCGCGCCGGTGATGAACCACTTGCGGCCGTTGACCACGTACTCGTCGCCGTCGCGGACGATCGAGGTGGCGATGTTGGTCGCGTCGGAGGAGGCCACGTCGGGTTCGGTCATCGCGAACGCCGAGCGGATCTCCCCGTCCAGCAGCGGTTCGAGCCAGCGTTTGCGCTGGTCGTCGGTGCCGAACTGGTGCAGCACCTCCATGTTCCCGGTGTCGGGGGCGGCGCAGTTGGTGGCGACCGGGGCGATGGCCGGGGACCGGCCCATGATCTCGGCGAGGGGGGCGTACTGGAGGTTGGTGAGGCCCTCGCCCGGCAGGAACAGGTTCCACAGGCCGCGTCGCCGGGCCTCGGCCTTCAGCTCCTCGACGATCGGCGGGGCGCTCCAGCCGCTCTCCCGCGCCTGCTCCTCGAAGACCGGTTCGGCCGGGTAGACGTGCTCGGCCATGAAGGCCTCAAGCCGCTCGCGATATTCACGAGTGGTCGCGTCGAAGGCGAAATCCATCTGTCAGACCTCCCGAAGGCCGCGCTCGACCAGCGGCGCGACGATGTCCCCGATGCCGGCGAACCCGTCGCCGACGGTCAGCCCCTGGGTGAAGCGGAAGTGGATGCCCTCGGTGATGACCGCGAGCTTGAAGCAGGCCAGCCCGACGTACCAGCCCAGCCGCGAGGTGTCCCGGCCCGACCGCTCCGCGTAGTGGGCGGCCAGCGCGGTCACGTCGACCTCGCCGCCGGGCGCGCCGACGTCGAGGTCGGCGAAGTCGGTGTACAGCAGGAACAGGGCCAGGTCGGTGAGGGGGTCGCCGAGTGTGGACATCTCCCAGTCGAGCACCGCCGCGACCCGGCCGTCGCGGATCAGCGTGTTGCCGAGCTTGAAGTCGCCGTGGACGATCGCCGGCGCCCCCGACACCGGCAGGTCTTCGGCCAGCCGGGCGTACAACTCGTCGATCCCGGCGACCTCGCGGCTGCGGGAGGCGTCGAGTTGCCGCTTCCAGCGCCTGACCTGCCGGTCGAGGAAGCCCTCGGGCCGCCCGAAGTCGCCCAGCCCGACCTCGGCCGGGTCGATCACGTGCAGCCGCGCCAGCACGTCGGCCAGATGCTCCCCCACCTCGGGGGTGAGGCGGGTGGGCGTGCCCTCGACGTATTCCATGACGTAGAAGGGGGCGCCGACCACCTCGGCGTCGTCGCAGAAGTGGTACATGCGCGGCACCGGCACGTCGGTGTCCTGGAGCGCGCCCATCACGCGGAACTCCCGGCCCATGTCGTGGGCGGTGGCCAGCACGTGGCCGAGCGGCGGGCGGCGCACGACGACCGTGCGGACGCCGTCGCGGACGATGTAGGTGAGGTTGGACTTGCCGCCCTCGATCAGCTCGGCGGCCAGCGGGCCGTCGGTGACACCGGCCTCGGAGAGGCGGGCGGCGAGACGGTCGAGATCGAGTCCGGGCACTGTCACAGCTCGCGAGCATACCGACCAGCCGGTATGAGTGTCGACGACACCCGGGGGTGACAGAGGCAACCGAGAGGACTTTTCTGGATATATCAGGACATGGATACATCAGGTCATGGTGTCTTGACCGGCCCGCCCCCGCGACCATAGGTGATTGCCCATGGAACCGACGTTCTTCGAAACCCCCGACGAGTTCTACGCCTGGCTGGCCGCCAACCACACGACCGAGACGGAGTTGTGGGTCGGCTTCCACAAGCGTTCCACCGGCAGGCCGAGCCTCACCTGGCCCGAGTCGGTCGACCAGGCGCTCTGCTTCGGCTGGATCGACGGCGTGCGCAAGAGCCTCGGCCCCGAGTCCTACGTCATCCGCTTCACCCCCAGGAAGCCGCGCAGCACCTGGAGCTCGGTGAACATCAACCGCATCCGCGAGCTGATCGAGCTGGGGGCCGTCCACCCGTCTGGCCTGGCCGCCTTCGAGGCCCGCAGCGCCGACCGTTCGGAGATCTACAGCTACGAGCAGCGCCAGGCCGCCGAACTGCCCGAGGAGTACGCCGCCCGCTTCCAGGAGGACAAGGCCGCCTGGGACTGGTTCGAGGGACAGGCCCCCTGGTACCGCCGCACGGCCATCTACTGGGTGATCAGCGCCAAGAGGGAGGAGACCCGGCTGCGCCGCCTGGCCACCCTCATCGAGGACTCGGGGGCGGGCCGCCGCATCAAGTCGGTGACCCGTCCCTGAACAAGGCCGACAGGTATTCGCCGAAGGCGGCCCGCAGGTCGTCGAGCGTGGGGGTCACCCCGGCACCGACGACGGCGTCGAACAGCAGGCCCTCGGTGAACGCGACGAGCTGCCGCCCGTGCCGCACCGGGTCGGCGGTGCCCGCGGCGGTGAACACGGCCACGCCCTGGTCGCGGTAACGGCGGCCGATGTCGTCGTAGACGGCCCGCAGCTCCGGACGCCGGGTGGCCTCCAGAGCCAGTTCGTAGCGCGCGATGCTGCGCCGGCGGTCCACCACGATCATCTTGTGTGTCGACACCGACAGCAGCTCGACCATGGCTTCCCGCCCGTCGGCCGGCATCGGCCGGGTGAGCAGTTCGGCGAAGTGCTCGTCCTCCAGCTCCGTGAGCCGGGCCAGGGCCAGTTCCAGGAGCGCGGCGCGGCTGCGGGCCAGGTTCGACGTCGACCCGGACGGCAACCCGGCCGCCGCGTCGACCGCTCGGTGGGTCAGCCCGCGCATGCCCAGGTCGGCGAGGATCTCGATCGCGGCGTCCCCGATGATCCGCGCCCGCTCAGTGCTCACTTCCGCAGACTACACATGTAGTGCATACTACAGATGTAGTTTCCCAAGGAGGCATCATGAGACACGCCGTGGTGGTCGGCGCCGGAATCGGCGGGCTGACCGCAGCAGCCGCGCTCAGGCAGCAGGGGTGGGCGGTGACCGTGCTGGAGCGGGCCGCCTCGATCGAACCGGTCGGCGCCGGGCTCGCGATGGCGCCCAACGCGCTGCGCGCGCTCGACGTGATCGGGGTGGGCGACCAGGTGCGGAAGCTGGCGGCCTTCCAGGGGTCGGGCGGCATCAGGACCAAGACCGGGAAGTGGTTGTCGCGCACCAGCGCCGAGGCCGCCCAGGAGCGCTACGGCGACCCGACCGTGCTGCTGCACCGGGCCGTGCTGGTCGACCTGCTGGCCGCGCAGGCCCCCGAGATCGAGCTCAACACCACCGTGGAGTCGGTCACCCCCGACGGCGTGGTCACCACGGCGAAGGGCGAGCTCAGCGCCGACCTGGTGGTGGCCGCCGACGGCCTCCGGTCACGCATCCGGGGACAACTCTTCCCGTCGCTGCCCGGCCCGGTCTACACGGGCGTGACGAGCTGGCGCTTGATCACCCCCACCGCCGGGGCGCAACCGTCGGAGTCGTGGGGCGACGGCCAGGTCTTCGGCGTGATGCCGCTCGCCGGCGACCAGGTCTACGCCTACGCGACCGCCCCCGCCCCGCCCGGCGGATCGTCTCCCGACGAACTCGGCGACCTGAAGCGCCTGTTCGCCGGCTGGCACGACCCCATCCCGGCCGTGCTCGACCGCACCGACCCGGCGAAGGTCATCCGCACCGACATCTTCAGCCTGGAGACCGCTCCCCCGGCCTTCCACTCCGGCAGGGTGGCCCTGCTCGGCGACGCCGCCCACGCCATGACCCCCAACCTCGGTCAGGGGGCCTGCCAGGCGATCGAGGACGCGGTCACGCTGGCGTACACGAACGATCTGGAGAGCTACTCGGCGGCGCGGATGCCGCGCACGGCGCCGATCGTGAAGCGGTCGCGGGCCATCGCCCGGATCACCTCGTGGCGCAACCCGGTCGCGACGGCGGCGCGGAACACGATGATCAGCCTCGTCGGCAGGCTCGGCACCACGGCGGCGCTGCGCCAGATGGACTCGGTCTTCGCCTGGGAACCGCCCGTCAGACCGTGACGGGCTCGGGCTTGGTCTCCTGCGCCACGGGCGAGTGGTCGGGCGCCAGCCGGCTGAGCGTGATGGTGCCCCAGACGAGGATCGCGGTCGCGACGAGGGCGGGGACGACCTGGCCGACCCCGGCGGGCAGGGGTTCGCCGAGCAGGACGGTCCCGGCGGTGATGGAGGTGATGGGGTCGACGATCTGCACGGTCGCGTAGGCGATGCCGAAGTAGCCGACCTCGTAGGACTTCTGCAGCAGCACCACGGCCGCGATCAGCAGGAGGGGGATGGCGAAGGCGAACCAGTGCAGTAAGCCGCCCCACGCGCCGTCGAAGTTGGCGCCCACGACGCGCACGAACGTCGACACGGTCGCGGTCACCGCCCCGGCGCCGATCGACATCCAGATGGCCTTGCCGGGCCCGGCGAAGAACCGCGCCGACACGAAGCTGGCGGCGGCGATCAGGCCGACCACGAGGATCATGCCGACGCCCTCGCCGGTGGACATCGACGGCTTCACGTTGTGCGCCGGGACCAGCAGCATCAGCCACAACAACCCGACCGCGACGGCCAGCGAGCCGAGGTACTCGGCCCGCTTGGCCCTGCGCCCGTGCAGCCAGGCCGCGAGCGGCACCGCGAACACGAGCGTGGCGACGCTGATCGGCTGGACGACGATGAGCGGCGCGAAACTGAGCGCGACGGCGTGGAGGCAGGCGCCGCTGAAGCCGATGACCCCGCCGATCCACCAGCGCGGCCGGCGGACGAGCCGTAGGGTGGCCCCCTGGGCGACGGCCTCGAACTGCTGAAGGGCCGCTCCCAGGGCGTATCCGAGAGCGCCCAGCAGGGCGATGGTGAACCCCAGCCAGGTCATGGGCATGCTCCGGAGAATTCGTGGGTGCGGGTCACCCGATTCAGCTTAGGGACAATCTCCTGTTCCCCGGGTCGAGTCTCCCATATCTACCAGAACGGCCATTGCGGCATTCCGCCCATTCAGGGCGATCACACTGCCGCCCGGGTGTGTCGCCGCGCCACACAGATAGACCCCTTCCATGGGGGTGCGAGGCGTCAGCCGCCGGTCCCACATCTGGTCCGGCCGCACCTCGCCCTGGAAGATGTGCCCCCCGGTCAGGCCGACGCGCGCCTCGATGTCGGGTGGCCCGAGCACCTCGTAGTGGGCCAGGCAGTCGGCGAAGTCGGGGGCGTACCGGCTGATGAGGTCGACGAACTGGCGGGCCACCTCGTCGCGGCGGGCCTCCCAGCCGCCCTTCAGGGCGTAGGGGGCGTACTGCCCGAAGACGCTCATCAGTCCGTCCTGTACGTAGATCTCCCCGAACCCCACCGCCGGTTCGCCGGCCCGGCACCGTTCGAAGGCACGCTGGGCCTCGTCGAGGCCGGTCGTCACGTCGACCACACCCCGGGCCATGAAGGTCTGGCCGGGGGCGGCCGTCCAGGAGGGCAGGCGGCGCAGGGCGGCGTTGAACTTGACCACGGGGCTGCGGACGTCCCATTCGGCGACGCGCAGCCGGTAGTCGTCCGGGGCGTCGCCGACCATGGTCATCAGGCGCTTGGGGTCGGCGTTGGAGACCACCCTGCCGGCCGCGATGAACGTGCCGTCGTCGAGGCGGACTCCCTCGCCCGGGAGCACTCGCGCCACCGGCGCCCCGGCGGCCAGCACGGCCCCGGCCTCGCGGGCGGCGTCGGCGATGGCGAAGCTCACCATCCCCATGCCGCCCTTGACGTAGCCCCAGACCGCGCCGACGCCGTCGAGCTCGCCGATGAAGTGCATCAGCTTGACGGCGGCGGTGCCGGGGTCGCGCGGGCCGGCGTAGGTGCCGATGATCCCCTGGCCGAACAGGGCGTCCTTCAGACGCTGGTCGGTGACGAAGTCGTCGATCACGTCGGCGATCGAGGCGTGGAAGAGGACGTCGGTCATATAGGTGTCGCCGAGGATCTCCCCGAGCTCCTCGCGGCTGGGCGAGTCGCCGATCCAGGTGTCCCTGGCGCCCTTGCGGAGCTTGATCCGCATCCGGTCGAACAGGTCCTCGTACGCGAAGTAGCCGTCGATCTCCTTCTGGGGCAGGCCGAGGTCGTGGAGCGCCCGGGTGGTCCGGTCGTGGTCGAGCCACTGGGCGAAGGCGGTGCCGTCGTCGTAGGGGATCCAGAGCTGGGGGTCGGCGATCGTGAAATCGAGGCCCCGTCGTTTCAGGTCGAGTTCACGGATGACGGTCTCGTCGAGCAACCCGACGACGTAGGCGCAGGGGCTCACGACATACCGGGGATCCTCGAACGGGCGTTCCAGGGTGCACGCGCCGCCGAGGCGCTCGCGGGCCTCCAGCACCAGCACCCGTTTGCCCGCCCGTGCCAGGTAGGCGGCGCACGTCAGGCCGTTGTGACCGCCGCCGACCACCACCACGTCCCAGCGGCGACGCGCCAGGTCTTTCACGGGTTCGGGGAGGCCCACCCGCCCGAGCTGGGCGGCGATCTCGTTCATTCACCAACACTGACTGGATAACCAGTCAAAGCGCAAGGGCCGCCCGTGGGTCTAGCATCGGTCATTCCGGGGTTTTTCCTACGGGGTGCCCTGGAACGACCTACTCGTGCGGCGCGTTGGAGCGGGCGTGGCCTCTCTATCCCAGATGATCCGGCGTTTCCTGGAGAAGCCCGGCAGCGTCGACATCGCGCCCTTCGAGCGCACCGTCGCCGCCGCCGGGGCGCTCGCCGACCGCGCGCGCGACCTCTCCCTTGAGGAGTTGCGCGAGATGGCCGCCGGAGGAGTCGGCTCGGCCGAGTTCTGCGCCGCGGTCCGCGAGGTCGCCGACCGCACCCTGGGTGAGCGCCCGTTCGACGTGCAGCTCGTCGGCACGCTCGCCATGTTGTCGGGGAACGTCGTCGAGATGGCCACCGGCGAGGGCAAGACCCTCGCGGGCGCGCTGGCGGCCGCGGGCTTCGCGCTGCGCGGCAAGTCGGTGCACGCCATGTCGGTCAACGACTACCTGGCCCGCCGCGACGCCGAGTGGATGGCGCCCTTCTACGCGGCCATGAACCTGACCGTCGGCTGGATCGCCGAGGCGTCCACGCCCGAGGAGCGCCGCGCCGCCTACGCCTGCGACATCACCTACGCCAACGTCAGCGAGATCGGCTTCGACCTGCTGCGCGACCGCCTGGCCACCGACCCCGAGGCGACCGTCCAGCCGGTCCCCCAGGTCGCCCTGGTCGACGAGGCCGACTCGGTGCTCGTCGACGAGGCCCGCGTGCCGCTCGTGCTGGCCGGCGCCACCGACGCGGGCGCGGCGGTGCCCGAGATCGCCGCGCTGGTCCGCCGCCTGTCCCGCGGCTACCACTTCGAGATCGACGACGAGGGCCGCAACGTCTTCCTGACCGCCAAGGGCACCGACACGGTCGAGAGCGCCCTCGGCATCTCCCTGTACGACCACCCCGGCACCGTCACCGAGGTCAACCTCGCCCTCCACGCCCACGCGCTGCTGGTGCGCGACGTCGACTACATCGTGCGCGACGGCCGGGTGCAGCTCGTGAACGCCTCGCGCGGCCGGGTCGCCCAGCTCCAGCGCTGGCCCGACGGCCTCCAGGCGGCGGTGGAGGCCAAGGAGAAGCTGGCCCCCTCGGACACCGGCGAGATCCTCGACTCGATCACCATCCAGGGCCTGCTGACGCGCTACCCCGAGATCTGCGGCATGACCGGCACCGCCGTCGCCGTCGGCGAGAACCTGCGCGAGTTCTACAAGCTCAAGGTCGCCGTGATCGCGCCGAACCGCCCGTGCGTGCGGGAGGACGAGCCCGACCGCATCTACCCGTCGCTGATCGACAAGGAACTGGCCCTGGCCGACGAGATCGTCGCCCAGCACGCCACCGGCCGCCCGATCCTGATCGGCACGCTCGACGTCGCCGAGTCCGAATCCCTGGCCAAGGAGCTGCGCTCGCGGGGCCTCGAACCGGTCGTGCTGAACGCCAAGAACGACGCCGAGGAGGCGGCCATCATCGCCAGGGCGGGCGAGCTGGGCGCGCTGACGGTGTCGACCCAGATGGCCGGGCGCGGCACCGACATCCGCCTCGGCTCCCCCGAGGTCGCCGAACTGGGCGGCCTGCTGGTCATCGGCACCGGCCGCCACCCGTCCAGCCGCCTCGACGACCAGTTGCGCGGCCGGTCGGGCCGCCAGGGCGACCCCGGCCGGTCGGTGTTCTTCGTCAGCGGCGAAGACGACCTGCTCAAGGCCTACCTGCCCGACGAGACCCTGCCGAAGGCCGACAAGGACGGCCGGATCCGCGACAAGCAGGCCGCCTACCTGGTCGGCCACGCCCAGCGCATCGCCGAGGGCGTCAACACCGAGATCCACCGCAACACCTGGCGCTACACCCGCGTCCTGGAGGAGCAGCGCGCCCGCCTGCTCGACCACCGCGACCGCATCCTCTACGGCGACGCCGGCGCCGAGGCCCTCCGCGAGGCCCGTCCCGAGCGTTACCGGGAACTGGTCGAGCAGTCGTCGGAGGAGGCCGTGGCCACAGCGGCCCGCCAGATCGTGCTGTTCCACCTCGACCGCTGCTGGACCGACCACCTGGGCTACTTCGCCGACCTGCGCGAGGGCATCCACCTGCGGGCGCTCGGACGGCTCAGCCCGATCGACGAGTTCAACCGGGAGGCGCTCCCCGCCTACCGGAAACTCCTGGAGGAGATCGAGAAGCGCTCGACGGCGAGCTTCGACGCCCTCGACCTGTCCTCCCCGCTGGCCGAACAGGGCTTGAAGCGGCCGTCGGCGACGTGGACCTATCTGGTCTCGGAGAACCCGTTCGGCAGCGACTGGGACCGGGTGCTGCGCCGCGTCTCCTCGGCGCTGCGCGGCCGCAAGAAGGGCTAGATGTACTGACCACAGAGGTTGAGTACGGGGCGACTCCGAACGGCTCCGGCTCGTCTCGGAAAGGCTGACCGGAGTGGTCGCGTGAAAAAGGGTCCGAGCCCTTCCGGGCCGGACCCCTTATCGTTTACGCGGATTTACCGCCACGCGGTGAAGTGCCACTTGTTCGCGGTCGAGTAGGTGCACGACGACACATTCCACCCGGCCGCCTTCACGGCGGATCGCCAGTAATTGCAGTTACCCGAGTCGGGGTAGCCGCCGTAGAACTTGCTTTCCGCGTGGGCGGTTCCCGACATGGAGAAAACCGCTCCGGCGATGGCGAGACCGACGAACGCCCTTTTCAGAACTTTCATGGTGTTGCCTTTCCTGTGGCTGCGCGGGGAATTGCCGCTACTCCGGTCATCCTCAACCGGCGATCAGCGGCACGCAAGGCCGCCGAGGAGGTGGAACGCGCCATTGGCAGAAATAGGCAAATCGCCGCGAAGATTTCGAGTCGCTCGAAATTCACCGCGAATTCAGCGCCGCACATGAGACGATCCGCGCCCCCTGGGAGAAGGGGCGCGGATCGCCGGTTCGGGGCCCGCTTCTTCCTTATGCCCCGGTCTTCTCGTGCCTGCCCTTCCTGGCCTGGACGATCAGGAAGCGCATGCCGACCGCGACGAGCGCGCAGGCCACCAGCCCGGAGGCGATGACCGGCACGGGCGTCTCCGGCCGTGGTGTCGTGGTGTCGGCGGCCACGTGGCTCGCCGACGGGATGGCGATGGTCTTCTCCTTCACGGGGGTCGTCGTGGCCTTCGGCCGGGGGGCGGCCTTGGCCGTTTCCTTGGCCGTCTCCTTGGCCGGGTCTTTGGCGGGGGCGATCTTCTGGGCGGCGATGGGCGCCTCGTCGGGGGTGCAGGTGACGTCCTGGACGTCCGACACCTTGAACCTGACCGGCGGCGCCTCGCCGGAACCGCCGCGGGAGTTGTAGGCACCGGACGAGAAGGGCTCGGGGGCGCCCTTCTTGCCCAGGCCGTCACCCCACTTGGTGATGACGTAGTCGACGTCGATGTGGCCGGCGCCGCCGTCGCCCTCGACGGTGAGGCTGCCCTCGTTCCAGGTGCCGCCGGTGAGTTCGGCGAAGGTCTTGCCGTCGAGGTCGAGCATGACGCCGTTGCTCGACGGCGAGCCCGGCCCTCGGTCGCCGACGAAGAAGGGGGCCTTCTTGCCGTCGTGCATGACGTAACCTTCGGTGCCCATGGGCCAGCTCGGACTGGCCGCCAGTCCTTTCTGCATGGGCTCGCCCGACGCGGGGGCGCCGGTGTCTCCGTTGCGGCCCGAACCGTCGTCCCAGAAGTAGGACGCGGTGGTCGAGCCTTCGTACAGGGGATGGACGACCAGGTCCGGCACGCCATACCCGGAGAAATCGGACGAGGGCCGGGTCACCCGCTGGACCGAGCCGTTGAGGGCCTCGATCGTGGTGACCTTGCCGTCGGCCGTCTTCTCGACCACGCCGACCTGGCCGTGGTGCTTGAGGAAGGCGATCGCGCCGGGCTGGGGCTCGGTGGTCCAGGCGTCCTTCGACCTGAACCAGGCGGCGTGGTCGGCGGAGGCGGCGAAGCTGCCGACCTGCTTCAGCACTCCGGCCGACTGGCCGGCGTACGAGACGAACGTGTCGCACCAGGGGGCGGAGGCGAGGGCGGGGTCTTTGCCTTCGCTGTACCAGGCGCCGTACTTGCTCTGCTTGCCCGCCTGCGCGCTGTAACCCAGCTCCTGCCGGGCCGCATCGAGCAGCGAGTCGGTGATGGGGGAAATGGGGGAATCTCCTTTGGTCACATGCGAGTAACCGGACATTAGGCCCCTTTTACGACAAACCATAAGAGAACCTGACAAAACTTTGCCTGGGGTTTACTGATCGTCCTTGAAGGAAGAGGGGGTCCAGCCACAACGAAGGGACCTCCCATGACGACCACGGAGACGGTCGGCGGCGCCGCCCGCAGGGCCGTACAGCACCCCCTGCTCGACAAGCTGGCGAAGGTCGGATTCGCCGCCAGAGGCGTCCTCTACGCGCTGATCGGACTGGTCGCGCTGCAGATCGCCTTCGGCGGGTCCAGCGGGGAAGAGGCCGACAAGTCAGGCGCGATCCACATGGTGGCCGAGCAGCCGTTCGGCTCGGTGCTGCTGTGGATCATGGCCGTCGGCCTGGCCGGCCTGGCCGTCTGGCAGATCGGCGAGGCGATCTGGGGCAACCCGAAGATGCGCCAGCGCGTCGAGTCGATCGCCCGCGCGGTCGTGTACGTGACCCTGGTGGTCTCCATCACGAGCCTCCTGCTGAAGGGCAAGGAGGCCTCCAGCACCGACTCCCAGTCGCAGGACGCCACCCGCGCCCTGTTCGAACTGCCCGGCGGCCAGTTCCTGGTCGGCCTGTTCGCGCTCGGCCTCATGGCCCTCGGCGTGTACTGGATCCACGAGGGCTGGACCGAGAAGTTCATGCGCGACATGCACGTGACCGAGCCGAAGGCCCGCACGACGGTCGTCCGCCTCGGCAAGGCCGGCTACATCTCCCGCGGCATCGTCGCCATCGCCGCCGGCGTCCTGGTCGGCCAGGCCGCCCTGACCTACGACCCCGACCGCGCGGCCGGCATCGACGACGCCCTCAAGTCCTTGTCGGAGACCCCGATGGGCCCGTGGCTCCTCGCGGCGGTCGCGATCGGCCTGATCCTCTTCGCCGCCTACTGCTTCGCCGAGAGCCGGTGGCACCGCACCTGATCCAGGGCGAAGAAAAGGGACCTCCCGACCGGCCGGCGGGAGGTCCCTTTCTTTGTGTGTCAGGCCTCGACCGGGGTCTCCTCCTTGGTCTCGGCCGGTTCCGGGGAGCGGCCGCGCCAGAGGCCGAAGCCCGCCAGGACCAGTGCGGCGAAGACGTAGCCGAGGGCGATCTGGCCGCCGACGTTCCAGCCGACCTTCTCCGCGTGGACCAGGCCGATGAACGACAACAACGCGCCGAACAGGGCGTAGCCGGCCGCCCAGTAGAAGTTCCGGTCGATGATGAACGCCACGATCGCGCCCAGCACGAGCCCGGCCAGGATCGCGCCGCCGCCCAGCAGGACCGTGCCGTGGTAGACCGAGCCCGCCGCGGCGATCTGCTCGCTCGTCACGGCCACGCCCGAGGCCGCGATGACGTTGTTCATCTGGCCGGCCGCCCAGGCGGCGATGTTGGGGATGATGGCCATCACGACCGCGACCGCGTGGACGCGGGGCACCGCCTGGAAGGCCTGGGCGCCGATGAGCAGGCCGATGTAGAGCAGGATCGGCACGATCGCGGGGGTCGGCAGCAGGGTCGCCAGGACGCTGAACAGGCCGAGGAAGCAGAACAGGGCGATCACGACGCCGCTGGCCATCGAGTAGCCGGCCCGGCCGCCCGCCTCCTTCCAGCCGGGGTGGCCGATGTAGACCGCGGGCGGGAACGGGGAGCCCAGGGCCGAGCCCACCACCGCGCCGGCGCCGTCGGCGAGCAGGACCGAGCGGAGGTTGTAGGTGTCGCCCGCCACGGCGGCCGACTCGACGTTGGTCATGCCCTCGGTGAAGTTGTAGATGCCCAGCGGGATCGCCGTCGCCAGTAGCGGCGCGACCTCGCTCAGGCCGCTGACCAGCAGGTCGATCTTCAGTGTCGGCAGGCCCACCGCGATGTCGCTGATGGCCGCGCCGACGGCGGCGGGCTCCATGTAGCCGCCGATCCAGCCGATGGCCGAGCCGACCAGCAGGGCGGCCAGGCCGACCGGGATGTTGCCGGGCAGCTTCAGGTCGGTGAAGAAGCCGACCAGGATGATGACCAGCACCGGCAGCGCGATCCAGAGCGCCTCCCACATCTGGGCGGCCGGGCGCATCGAGATGAAGGCGATCGAGATGCCCGCCAGCGTGCCGAGCATGGCCGCCTGCGGGGTGTACTTCCTGATCACCGGGCCGACGAACGCGCCCAGCAGGACGATCAAGCCGATGATGAAACACCAGGCCAGGCCGGCCTGCCAGGCGGCGATCGGGTCGTTCGTGGCCAGGTACGTCGGCAGCATGATCACGAACACGACGATGAACATGTGCGGGACCGACGGACCGTACGGCATCGCGCAGACGTCGAGGCGGTTCTCCTTCTTCGCCAGCCGTCTGGCCAGGTAGGTGTAGTAGACGTTGCCGATCAGCAGCTGGATGCCGAGGGCCGGGAGGATCACGCCGTACACGTCGCCCTCGGAGATGTGCACCACGCCGACGCACAGGGCCGTGAGGGTCAGGACGTTGACCAGGACGTTGAAGCCCAGGCCGAAGAAGGCGTTGGTGTCGCCGGGCACCCACCAGGGCACCTTCACCGCGGGAGTCGTCATCACAGCACCTCGATCAGGTTCTCGGAGGGGGCGACCCAGCCGAAGATGCCGCCCTGCGCGGCGATCATGGCGAGTCCCGCTTCCTGGAACTCGTCGAAGTACGACCCGACGCAGTCGGACACGACGAGGCACTCGAAGCCCCGGTCGTTGGCCTCCCGCACGGTCGTGTGGACGCAGACCTCGGTCGTGACACCCGTCACGACGAGCGAGGTGACGCCCTTCTCGGCCAGCAGTTCGCCGAGGTTCGTGGCGTAGAACGAGCCCTTGCCGGGTTTGTCGACGACCGGCTCGTCTCCGAGGGGCTTGAGGTCGTCGACGATGTCGTGACCGTACTCACCCCTGATGAGGATCCGGCCCTTCGGGCCGGGATCCCCGATGCGCATCGAGGGCGCGCCGCGGTTCAGCTTGGCGGGCGGGCAGTCGGACAGGTCGGGCAGGTGGCCCTCCCGCGTGTGGACGACCAGCAGCCCGGCCGCGCGGGCCGCGCCGAGCAGCCGGGCCAGCGGCGGGATGACCTTCTGGAGCTTGCTGACGTCGTTCCCGAGGGTCTCTCCGAAACCACCGGGTTCGACGAAGTCGCGCTGCATGTCGATGACCAGCAGCGCGGTTGACTCGGGCTCGAACGTGAACGAATAGGGGGACGCGTCGACAGTGGGCACGACCGGCTCCTCTGTGTCATGTGAGGCAGATTCACAGCGCGAGCCACAACCGGTACGTCCCCCGACGCCGGACCGGCCGGGCGGTCTATTCGTCGATTGTCGACAGAATATGTATCCGCTGCCGCCGCGCCGCGTTAACGCCGGGTTACCCGATATAGGTGCGGGCGCCGTGGGAGGCCAGTGCGGCCAGCACGGTCGGCGCGTCCTGGCTGACCACCGCGTCGAACAGCTTGCGGTGGCGGCGCACGCCGTCGCCCGGGTCGCCGACGTGCTCGACCTCGCGCCGCAGGTTGGCGGCCATGTAGAGCTGGAGCTTGTGGATGACGGGCCGGTAGGCGAGCAGCAGGTGGCGCTGCCCGGCCAGGGCGACCATGGCGATGTGGAACCGGCAGTGGGCGTCGTTCTCCTCGCGGAGGTCGCCCTTGCGGGCGGCGACGTCCATGGCCTTCAGCGCGTCTTCCAGGTCGCCCACGTGGGTTCCCTCGGCGAGGGGCGTGAAGAGGGAGACGGCGTACTGTTCGAGCACGTCGCGCAGCCCGAACAGCTCGTCGACGTCGCGCTCGGACAACTGCGCCACCCGGACCCCGCGCCGCGGCAGGTGCTCCACGAGCCCCTGCTCGTCGAGCAGCCGCAGGGCCTCGCGCAGCGGCGCCCGGCTGATGCCGAAACGCCGCGTGAGCTGCTCCTCGATCAGGCGCTCCCCCGGCTGGAGCGCGCCACTCAGGATGTCCTCGCGGAGCTGGTTCATCGACAGCTCGACGAGACTGGCCGCTTCGAGCACGCCCACCTCCTCAGACTCCAACTCTGGCAGATCATGCGCCTTCGCGGGCACACCTTCCCACCAGCCCAAAAAGGCACTTCTGTACCATTAGAAGTGCCTTTGGGGGAGGTAAAGCGTGATATTGCGAGTAATTACCATAATGGGGCTTTTGTCGACTCCAGCGTCGACACCGACACCGCCGTCACCGGTGCCCGCAGCGCCCGCACCGGCCCCGGCACCGGTTCCGGCGCCGACGCCCGTGACCACGCCGGCGCCCATCCCCGAGCCCGCCGCCGAACCGCTCAAGTTCCTCACCTTCAACGTGTGCGGAGGCCTGTGCGAGAACGCGTTCTCCCTGGCGAGGTGGACGTCGTCCCTCGTGCGCGAGACCCAGGACGCCGACGCCTTCTTTCTCCAGGAACTGTGCGGCCGGCAATTCGACGCCCTGCGGAACCGGCTCTCCGGCGAATACCAGGCCACTTACGTGGTGACCGTGCGCAAGAACAAGGCGTGCCGCCGGAATTGGGGCGACCGCCGTTTCGGCATCGCCGTCTTCGTCAAGGGACCGGTCTTCGCCCGCGGGGTCTGGGCGCTGCCGAACCCGCACCACGACGAACCCCGCGCCCTCCTCTGCGTGGACGCCGTCCTCGCCTACCGCCCGACCCGCCTCTGCACGACGCACGTCGACTACAAGGGCCACAACCGGGAGATGCACGTCAACTACATCAACACGGTCATCCGGGGCTGGACGGGCCCGCTCGTCATCGGCGGCGACCTCAACCTGAGCCCGGGAACCGCGCCGATCCGCAACCTCTACCGCCGGTTCCACGAGATCGACCCGCTGGCGCGGGTGACCTTCCCCGAACAGGACCTGAAGATCGACTACATCCTGTTCAGCAACCACTTCTCCGGCTTCACGGCCAGCGGCGGAGGCTGGCGGCCCTGGATGTCCGACCACCGCGTGCTGCGCGGCACGGCCCGATCCCATGACATGTGAATACTTGCTCAGACGTTTGATCGATGGTCGAACCGTCGATAACTCTCCGTAACCATCATCGTTCAGACGGAGGGGACATCGATGAACGACCACCCGCATCACGACCACGAGGACGCCGACCACGAGCACGAGCTCGACTGCGGCGCCGAGGCCGCCTGTGGTCCCGGCCACTGCCACGACCACTCGGCCCACTAGGAGGAACGCGTCCGGGCGGGCCGGCGCCAGGCTCGCCCGGACGGGGGTTCGTCAGGCCGGGCGGGCGCTCTTGGGGCGCATGTCCGTCCAGACCTCCTCGATGTGGGCCAGGCACTCCTCGCGGGTGCCTTCGAAACCGTCCGGGTGCCAGCCGTCGGGGATCTCCCGCCCTGCGGGCCAGAGGGAGTACTGCTCCTCGTCGTTGCGGACGACCAGGTGGGTCACGACGTGCTCCTTGCGGTGATGAGGGTGTGCGTGGGGGAACGGGTCAGGTCGGTTCGGGTGACGTCGGCGGCTCCCGCCTCGCGGAGCCAGGCCTCCAGTTCGTCGGCGGTGTAGAGGCGGCCGCCCTGGGTGAGCCACAGGTTGAGGGCGAAGCCCTCGGTGAAGGCCTGGTCGGCCACGCCGCCGCGCGGGGTCGTCGTGGTCTCCAGGATGTGGACGTCGGCTCCCGACGCCACCGCCTCCCGCACCAGCCCCCGGGCGCGTTCGCGGGAGAAGCCGTGGACGACGTTGAACAGCAGCACGTGGTCGTAGCCCTCCAGCGTCAGCGGCTCCGACAGGTCGGCCTCCACGAGCGGGAGCGCGCTGGGCGTGCCAGGCAGGTCGACGACGACCGCGTCCAGGCCGGGGGTGGCGTCCACGAAGGCCTTGGCGAAGACGCCGTGGCCGCCGCCGACGTCGGCGAGCCGGCCGGGGGTCATCGGGATCAGGCCGACGACCTCTTCGGCGAGCCAGCCCGCCAGGCCCGACTGGAGCTGGTGGAAGACGGCCAGTTCGTCCGGGCGGCCGGAGAGCCAGCGGTAGAAGTCGGCCCGGGGCCGCCCGGTGGAGACGCCGTCGAAGAGGTCCTTCCAGAACTCGCCGAGGATCGACGACCACAGGACCAGCGGAGTGCCGTATCCGGCGGAGACCCAGCCGGGCGAGGCCGCGAAGACGTCGTCGTCGCGGGTCAGGTAGCCGGTCGTCACGAGCAGGTCGAGCAGGAGGGTCAGGCCCTCCTCGTCGGCGCCGAGCATCTTGGCCAGGTCGGGGGCCGTGCCGGGCAACGCGTCGAAGACGCCGAGCCGCACGGCCGCCGACGCCGCGTGGGTCGACATCGCGCCGACGATGTCGAGCAACGGCATCGGCGGGGTCTCATGCGGTGGCGGGTTCAACGGCATCGGACACCTCCTCCTTCTCGCGGGGCGCGGGCTCCTTGCGCAGCAGCACGGTGACGGCGACGACGGCCAGGATGAGCGCGTCCACGAGGATGACGAGGGCGATGCCGCGCCCCTCCCCCGTGCCGATCAGCCGGCCGACGTTCCCGGCCAGCGCGCCGCCGTCCCGCAGCAGCGGACCGGCGACGAACTCGGCCAGCGGCCCGGCCAGCAGGTAGGCGAACGGGCTGCCGATGCCGCCGATCGTGTGCACGGTGCCGAGCACGCGGCCCAGGCTGTCGGGTTCGATCCGGCTCTGGAGCACGGCGTTGCCGGAGCCCTGAACGACCGGGAGCGTGAACAGGAAGGCGGCCGCCGCCCCGGCGACCAGCCACGGGTTGGGCTGGAGGGTGTGCAGCACCAGGAACACGCTGCCGAGCAGCATGAACACGCCCATGCCGCGGACCCGCTTCTTCGGGCCGCCCCACAGGCCCATCACGATGCCGCCCAGGAACACCCCCGACCCGCCGGCGAACATGAGCGCGCCCAGCACGGCCGGGGAGCCGAACGACAGGATCAGCGGCTGCACCAGCACCCCGGCCACGGCGAAGCAGAAGTTGTACGCGGTGAACGTCAGCGTCAGCCGCATCAGGTCGCCGCGCCGCCGCAGGTAGTGCCAGCCGTACGACAGGTCGCTCAGCGGCGCCTTCGCCGACCCCGCGCCGGGCGCCCTCACCACCGACGCCGGCAGCTTCACGACCAGCAGCGTCGTCACCGCGATGGCGAAGGTCACCAGGTCGAGGACCAGCACGCCGGTCATCCCGATCGCGGCCAGCAGCGCCCCGGCCGCCAGCGGCGCGGCGATCTGGGTGGCCATGGTGATCTGCATGAGGCCGTTGGCGCGGGCGAGGTGGCGTTCGGGGATGAGCAGCGGGGTCATCGCCTGGTAGGTCGTCATGTGCAGCGTGCCGCAGACCGCGCCCACGAACGAGCCCAGGCAGATGTGCCACACCTGCAGCGCGTCGTTGTAGAGCAGCAGCGCCTGCGCGCCGGTGCTGAGCGCCACGACGCAGTCGCTGATGATCAGGACGCGGCGTCGGTCGAACCGGTCGACGATCACCCCGGCGAACGGGCCGACCAGGATGGCGGGCAGCAGCCCCGACAGCATGACCAGCGCGAACAGGGTGGTCGACTCGGTGTTCTGGTAGACCCAGACGCCGAGCACGAAGCCCGTCAGGCTCGATCCGACGCCGGAGACCAGCGAGGACAACCAGACGATGCCGAATCTCACGAGGTCAGGCACATCGCCTCCACGTAACGCCGGATGAGCGCCCGGTCGGCGGGCGGGCAGGTGATCCCGGCGGCGGTCAGCACCCTGCGGGTGCGCGAGCAGTCGAACCACGGCCGGGGGAAGACCGGCCGCTCCTCGGGCAGTTCGGTGACGAACGCCGCGAGCGGCAGGTCGGGCAGCCCGTCGTGGACGGCCGCCCGCCACTCCGGCCACGCCACCAGCCGCACCCCGAGGGCCTCGGCGATCTCCGCGTAGCTGATCGTCGCCTCGTTGAAGTAGTGGTGGTCCTCCCCCGCGCCGTGCAGCACGTGGTGGACGATGGCGTCGGCGACGTGGTCGACCGGGGAGACGTCCTCGTCGAAGGGCATGTCGGGGGCCATGCCGAGGCGCGTCATCGTGGCCAGCAGGCGGCTGAAGTAGTCGCCGTCGTTGCCCCATCCGGTCCGGCTGTCGCCGCCGATCCTGGCCGGGCGGTGGATCGAGACCGGGATGCCGCGCTCCCGCGCCTGCGCGGCGAGCCGGTCGGCGACCCATTTGGTCTGGTTGTAGCCGCCGCCCAGGCCGGTCGGGTCCTCCGGCACGTCGGCCTCGGTGATCCGGCGGCTCTGGTAGGCCTTGCCGAGGTGGACCCCGAGCGTCGAGACGTGGTGGACGGGGACGCCCCCGCCGAGCGCCGACAGCCGCAGCACCTCCAGGGTGCCGCCGACGTTGACGTCCTTCAGCCGGTGGTACGGCTCCGCGAAGTTGATCAGCCCGCCGTTGTGGCAGATCACGTCGACCCGTTCGGCGAGGGCGGCGAACTCCTCCTCCGACAGGCCCAGCCGGGGCGAGCCGAGATCGCCGGGGACGCCGACGACCCGGGCCTCGGGCAGCCCCTGCGCGGCGAGCGCGGCCCGGACCCGCGCCTCGGCGGCGCCGGGGTCGCCGGCCCGGACGAGACAGAGCAGTTCCGAGACGGGGGCCAGCCGGGCGGCGAGATGCGCGCCCAGGAAGCCGGTCGCGCCGGTGAGCAGGACCGTCACGCCCGACCGGTTCCTCGGGACGGTCACCCGGATGTCGTCGGGCAGCACCGCCTCCGCGAGCAGGTCGGGTTCGTCCGAGGTGGCGTGGGTGCCCTCGATCGTGGCGGCGAGTTCGGCCAGGTCGGCGGTCTCGAACAGGGCGCGCAGCGGGAGGGCGACGCCGAGCCGGTCCTTCAGCGCCGCCAGCACTCGGGCCGCGAGCAGGGAGTGGCCGCCGAGCTCGAAGAAGTTGTCCCGCCGCCCGACCCGCCGGTCGCCCGCGACGACCACCGACCAGACGTCCGCGACCGCCTGTTCGGCGGGGGTGCGCGGGGCCTCGTAGGGGGCGGTGACCGTGACCTCGGGCAGGGCGGCCGTGTCGACCTTGCCGTGGCTGGTGCGCGGCACCGTCTCCAGCGCCACGAACACGTCGGGCACGAGGTGGTCGGGCAGCCGTTCACGCAGGTAGGAGCGCAGGTCGGACTCTCCCGCGACGAACGCGACCAGGCGGTCGCCCGCCGACGTCACGTGGGCGTCGCGCACGCCGGGATGGGCGGTCAGCGCCGCCTCGACCTCGCCCGGCTCGATGCGGTGGCCGCGTACCTTGAGCTGGCGGTCCTTGCGCCCGGCGAACTCGAAGCTGCCGTCGAGACGCCGCCGGACCAGGTCGCCGGTCCGGTACATGCGCGCCCCCGGCGTGCCGGAGAACGGGTCGGGCCCGAACCGGTCGGCCGTCATCCCTGGTTGCCCGAGGTAGCCCCAGGCCAGGCAGTCGCCCGCGAGGCAGAGCTCGCCGTAGACGTTGTCGGGGGCGAGCCCGCCGTGGCTGTCGACGACGTAGGCCCGCACGTGCGGCAGCTCGGTCCCGATGGGCAGGTGCAGCAGGTTGGCGGGCTCGGTCGCGGTGTGCGTGGTCGCGCACACCGTCGCCTCGGTCGGGCCGTAGTGGTTGACCAGCGGGGTGCCGGTCGCGGCCAGCCAGGTCTCCAGCGCGGAGCCCGGCACCGACTCGCCGCCGACCATCATGAGCCTCACCGGCCAGTCGATCTTCCGTCCGGCCAGCTCGTCGGCCCAGCGACGCCAGAGCGAGGCCGCCGTGTCGACGGCGGTGATCCCGTGCCGCTCGACGAAGGCGAGCAATGCGTCGGCGTCGAGGCGGGCCGGTTCGTCGTGCAGGACCAGCGCGCCGCCGGTGGAGAGCACCGGGAACAGGTCGCCGACGGACGCGTCGAAGGTCAGCGGCGGGATCATCAGCACCCGGTCGGCGGCCGTGAACCCGTGGACGTCCACGAAGGCCCTGGTGAACCTCCGCAGCGAGTCGTGGCCGACGGCGACGCCCTTGGGCGTGCCGGTCGAGCCCGAGGTGAAGATGACGTAGGCCAGCGAGCTCGGTTCCACCGGGGCGTGGGCGCGTGGGTGGAAACCCTCGTGGTCCACGACGCCCACGGCGTTGGCCGCCTCCAGCAGTCCTTCCACCCGTTCGGACGGGTGGCCGGGGTCCAGGGGCAGGTAGGCGCAGCCCGCCTGGAGGATGCCCACGATGGCGGCGACGGCGTCGGGGCCGGTCGGGAGACGTACCCCGACGACACTGCCCGGGGTGAGGCCGGCCAGATCCAGGGCGGCCGCCCGCCGCAGCAGCTCGCGATAGGTCATCGTCTCGGTGTCGGTGATCACCGCGGGCTCGTCGGAGGGCCTGATCTCCCAGGGCGGCGCTTCGCCGGAGACGGCGCCGGGGGGACGGGTCTGGAGGGGGACGTCCCAGATGCCCCGGTCGGCGTCGTCCACGGTCGCGCGCAGCACGGCGACCATGTGGTGGCCGATCGCGTCGATGGAGGCGGGGTCGAACAGGTCGGTCGCGTAGTCGATGTGCACGCCGTCGCCCTCGACCACGAGCGTCAGGTCGAACCGGGCCGGCGGCGCGGACAGCGCGTAGGCCCGGCCGGTCAGCCCCGGCGCGACCTCGATCGCCCCGCCGGGCTCCCCGGTCACCAGCATGACCTGGAAGATCGGGTTGTGGCTGAGGTCGCGCCGCCCGCCGGTCAGCTCGACGACCGAGTCGAACGGCAGCGTGCGGTGGTCGAGCGCGGTCATGGTCGTCTCGCGGGCGAGCCGGACCACCTCCCGCAGCGTCGGGTTCCCGGTGAGGCGGGTGCGCAGCGCCACGGTGTTGACGAACATCCCGGCCGTGCGCTCCAGCTCCGGCAGTTCGCGGTCGCTGACCGGGGTGCCGATCACGACGTCGTCGGTGTCGGCCATCCGGGCCAGCACGACGTTCAGCGCGGCCAGCACGACCATGAACACGGTCGTCCGGTTGGCCTGCGCCCACGACCGCAGCTCCCCGGCGAACCCGTCGGGGTAGACGACCGACCGGCGCTCGCCGTCGAAGGTCGGCCGGGCCGGGCGCGGCCGGTCGAGGGGCAGGTCGAGCAGCCCGCTGACGCCGTCGAGCCGCTGCGCCCAGAACGCCCGGTCGGCCGCGCCGGTGTCGCGGGTCGCCAGCCAGGCCGCGTAGTCGGGGTACTGCACCTGTACGGGCGGCAGGCGCTCCCCCCGGTAGAGGGCGTAGAGCTCGTCGAACAGGATGCCGGTGGTCTCCCCGTCGCACACGATGTGGTGCCAGCACATCGCCAGCACGTGCCCGTTGCCGTGCGGGATCAGCAGGGTCCGCATCAGCGGGGCGCGGGCGAGGTCGAAGCCGTACGCGAGGAACTCCTCGATGGTGCCCTCGGTGAAGAAGGGCACCTCCGCCGACGGCACGACGTGCTGGTGCGGCACCCCGTCCCGGACCACGATCGCGGTCCGCAACGACTCGTGCCGGGCGACCAGCGCGTCGATCGCCCGGCGCAGCCGGGGCACGTCGAGGTCGCCGGTCAGCTCGTGGGCCGCCCAGCACAGGTAGCGGTCGCCGTCGAACCCCGCCTGGTCGAGGAACCAGAGCCGTTCCTGCGACGGGGCCAGCGGCGCGTCGGTCCCCGGCGGGCGGCGCGGGATGCCGGACCGCTGGGCCGCGACCCGCGCCATGCGTTCGGACAGTCTGCTCACGAGGGCACCACGTCCCGCAGATGGGCCGGGACGCGGTCGCCGAAGATGGCGCGGTAGGCCGACACGTGCTGCTCGCGCGAGGTCAGGAACGGCAGGTCGGTGCTGACCATGTGCCGCACGACCAGCATCGGGACCGGCGCCTCCAGCGGGCGCAGCAGCGGGTTCCAGAGCCCGCCCTTGTCCGGGGGACCGTCGTGGAACTCGCCGACCATGACCCCGGAGGGCACGTGCCGGTCCTTGAGGATCTCCTGGGCGGCGTCGATCAGGTCGAGCCGCCGGCCGGCGTCGGGGAACAGCACCAGCACGGCGGTGTGCATCGAGTCGGCGATCGACCGGGGGGCCAGGTCGCCGAACCACTGCCGGTACGGCTCCACGGCGGCGACCACCTCCTCGACCGTCTCCGGCCGCCCGGGGCGGATGGCGAGCAGGAACCGCCCGCGGTCGATGGAACCCTGGGCGTAGGGGCAGACCGGGCCGCGGCGGCCCAGTTCGGGATGCGGACGGCACAGGTACTCGCGCGCCCACGTCGTCACGGTGCGGAGCTGGCGGATGTACATGGCGCCCAGCGGGTGGAGGGGGCGCCCGCTCTCGACGTCCTTGACGTCGAAGAGGCGTAAGGTCGGCTCGTCGGGGTGGGTGATCACTTCGGGTGCCTCCTGTCGCGGCGCCAGAGGAGCGCGGCCGCCAGCCCCACGGCCGCCGTCATCCCTCCCGCGCGGACGATCCGGTCCTGCGTTCGCGCACGCCGTAGCGCCTCGCCGTACGGCATGGTGGTGTGGCTGACCATCGTGTAGAGCGGTCGCCACGTGTCGGGCAGCAGCCGGTTGAGCACGGTGTCCACCTGCTTGCGGGCCAGGTGGAGCGGGGAGCGCAGCCGGTCGCGGAGTTCGAGGAAGTTGTCGGCCGACAGGTCGGCCAGCACGTCGGTGTGCGGTTTCCTGCGCCGCTGGTACGCGGCGAACGCCGCGCCGAGATCGTGGGGCCGTGCCTCGACGCACTCGGCGAGGACGACGCAGTCCTCGAACGCCGAGTTCATGCCCTGCCCGTAGAAGGGGTAGACCGCGTGGCAGGCGTCGCCGATCAGCACCGCCCGGCCGTCCTCGTGCCACTTCGAGGTCCGCACGGTCACCAGGTGGCCGACCGGGTTGCGGGCGAGCTGCCCCGCCAGGTCGGGCAGGTCGGCGGCGGGGAGCACGCTCTTCACGAACGCTGCCAGGTCGGGCCGGACCAGATCGTGGTGGTCCATGAACAACGTGCAGGTCAGCGACCCGTCGACGTTGGGGTGGGCGACCATCAGGCCCTGGTCGCCGGGCCAGACGTGCAGCGCCTCCAGCCGTTCGGTGTACGGCAGGTGCAGCTCCTTGTAGCCCCACGGCAGGAACTCCTGCCGGAAGTCGGCCGGCCAGCCGCGCAGGAGTTCGGCACGGACCGCCGAGAACGCTCCATCGGCGCCGACGATCACGTCGGGGGTGATCGTCTCGCCGCCCGCCTGGAACGACGGGGCGTCGCGGTCGATCGCGGTCACCGGGGTGCCGAAGAAGAACCGCACCCCCGCCAGCTTCTCCGCGTGCTCGACCAGGGTCCGGCTGAGGGCGTCGCGCCGGATCGAGTAGAGGATCTCGCCGGGATCGCGCCCGTACGGGTGGAAGAAGGGGCGGCCCTCCCTCGGGTGCACGTAGCGGCCGCGCATCGGCACGGTGTGGGTGCGCACCGCGTCCCACAACCCGGCCTTGCGCAGGGCGCCGATGCCCCGGGCCGACAGGCCCAGGTTGATGGAACGGCCCTCGTCGGGCGGCGCGACCCTCGGGTCGGCCCGGCGTTCGTAGACGTCGACGCGGTGGCCCTGCCCGGCCAGGTACACGGCCAGCAGGGAACCTGCCAGCCCCGCACCGACCACCGCGAAATGGATGTTCAGGTCGTCGCGCATCAGCGCTCGGCCTCCTCCAGGATCTCGTCGACCGCGGCCGCGAACTCGGCGACCGTACGGCTGGCGAACAGGGTGCGCACCGGGACGACCAGGTCGACGGCCCGGCGGATGCGCGCCACCACGCGGGTGGCGAGCAGCGAATGCCCCCCGAGGGCGAAGAAGTCGTCGGCGGCCCCCACGCGGGGCACCCCGAGCACTTCGCCGAATATCTGTGCGACCAGCTCCTCGGCGTCGGTCCGGGGGGCGACGTACGCCTCTCCGGCCGCGTCGGGGGCGGGCAGCGCCGCGCGGTCGAGCTTGCCGTTCCGGGTCAGCGGCAGCTCGGGCAGCGGCACGATGTGGCCCGGCACCAGGTGCTCGGGCAGGGTGCGCCGCAGGTGGGCGCGGAGGTCGTCGCGGTCCGGGTCGCCCGTCACATAGGCGACCAGGGAGCCGTCGAGCGCGATCACGGCGGCGCTCCGCACCGAGGGGAAGGCGGTCAGCGCGGCCTCGACCTCGGCGGGCTCTATGCGTACACCCCTGATCTTGACCTGGTCGTCGAGGCGGCCCAGGAACTCCAGGTTCCCGTCGGCCCGGACGCGGGCGCGGTCTCCGGTGAGGTAGCGGCGCCCCTTCGGGGCGGGGACGAAGCGTTCGGCGGTCAGGCGCGGCCGGTTCAGGTATCCCCACGCGACACCGGCGCCGCCGATGGCCAGCTCGCCGGGGACACCCGGCGGCACCTCCCGGCCGGAGGAGTCGAGGACGGTCACCGTGGTGCCCGCGATCGGGCGGCCGATCGACGGTTTCCCGTCGCCGAGGTCGGTGGCCGTGGCGATCACGGTGGCCTCGGTGGGGCCGTAGGTGTTGACCAGGCGGATCCGATCGCCGAACCGGCTGCGCCAGCGCTTGACCGCGGAGGCGGCGACGGGGTCGCCGCCGAGAATGACGAGCCGAAGACTCGGCGGCCAGGCGATCTCGTCGATCTCCTCGACGAGGGCATGCCAAAAGGAGGTCGGCAAATCGAGCACGGTTACTCGAGCCCCTTCGGAAGTGGTCAGGAAATCCGGCAGGGTGCGCCCGCCATTGGGCAGCATCACGACCGTAGCCCCCGCTTCCAAGGATGGGAAGATCTCTTCCACGTGGGCGTCGAATCCCAGCTCGGAAAACTGCGCCACACGGTCGCCGGGCCGCAGGTCATAGGCCTTGCGCATCCAGGAAACGCGTTCCGATACGCTTTGGCGATCGATCACGACACCTTTTGGCAGACCGGTTGACCCCGACGTGTAAAGCACATATGCCGGTAAGGAATTGTCGGAGATTTCTGTCAGGAAAGGCCCGCTCAAATCCCCCGGCCGTACCGCCGCGATTCCCTGGACGAAGGCCGCGTCGCCCACCAGAATGCGCGCGCCGGCGTCGTTGATCAAGGCCGAGACGCGGGCGGCGGGAAAGGCCGGATCGACCGGCAGATAGGCGGCCCCGGCCCGCCACACGGCGAGGAGGACCGGGACCAGGTCGAGGGTCCGCTTAAGGCTCACCCCCACGACGTCACCGGGCCGCACCCCGCGCGCGGCCAGCCCCGACGCCATCCGCGCGACGCGTTCGCCCAGTTCCCGATAGGTGAGCTCGACCCCGTCACAGGCGACGGCCGGGGAGCCGGGGTCGATCTCGGGCGGCCGATCGGCTTCGGGCGTGAGGTCGACGTCCGGGAGACGCCTGTCGAGGGCGCAGAACAGGTCGAGGTCGCCGCATCTCTCGCCGGGCCGCCGCGTGACGTCGGTCAGCAGGGCGTGGAACCGCGCCGCGAACCGCTCCGCCGTGGCCCGGTCGAAGCGGCCCCTGTCGTAGGTGAGGACCAGCCCGGTCTCGGTGGGGCCCTGGTAGACGTCCAGGGCCAGATCGCACTTGGCCGAGGCGAGGCCCGAGTCGTAGATCTCGACGTCGAGGTCGCCGAGCCGGGGGCGTTCGGTCGTGGTGCGGGTGTACTGGAACATCGCCTGGAACCGCGCGCCGTCCGGCACCCCGTCCGGCACCGGGCCGTGGTCGAAGGAGCGCAGCACGGCGCCGCGCGCCCGGCGCAGCGCCTCGGTGAACGGCGGGTCGTCGCCCAGGTCGGTGCGGAGCATCGCCAGGCCGGTGAAGTAGCCGACCAGGGGTTCGGTGTCGACCCGGTCGCGGCCCAGCGTCGGGACGGCGACGCAGACGTCGTGCTGGGCGGCGTGCCGGGCCAGGAACACCTGGAAGGCGGCCAGCAGCACCATGAACAGGGTGCCGCGCTCCTTCCGGGCGAGGTCCTCCAGCCCGCCGACCAGCTCCGGCGGCAGGGTGGCGAAGACCTGTCCGCCCTCCCCGGTCGCGCGCGGCCGGTCGCCGGGCAGGTCGAGGACCGGCAGGCAGCGCAGTTCCTCCGCCCAGTAGCCGGGGTGGGAGCGGTCCCCGCGTGCCACGTGGTCGGCGTAGGTGATCGGCAGCGGCGGGAGCGTGCCGCCCCGGTAGAGGACGTCGAGCTCGCGCAGCAGCACGTCGACCGACCAGCCGTCGGCGGCGATGTGGTGGACGACCAGGCAGAGCACGTGGTCGTCGGGGGCGGCCCTGATCAGGGTGAACCGGGCGACCGGGCCGGCGGCCAGGTCGAACGGCCGGTTGGCGCGTTCGGCCACGGCCGCCCGGGGGTCGGCGGTCTCGATGCGCTCCAGGACGGGCCCGGCCGGGGTGACCAGCCGGACCGGGTTCCCGTCGTCGTCCTCGGCGTACCGGCCGCGCAGCACGTCGTGCCGCAGGGTGATCGCGGTGAGCGCGGCCTCCAGCGCCGCGTCGTCGAGGCGGCCCCGGATGCGCAGGGCCACCGGCATGTTGTACGACGCGTCGGCCGGGTCGAGGCGCTGCAGGAACCAGAGCCGCCGCTGCCCGGCCGACAGCGACGTCACAGCGCACTCACAGGGAGGCCCGGCGATCGGCCACGTCGGCGGCGATCCCGGCCACGGTCGGCACGTCGAAGAACACGTAGAACGGCACGTCGACGCCGAGCCGGTCGTGCACGCGCGCGGCGATCCTGGCGATGGTCAGCGAGTGGCCGCCGAGCTCGAACAGGCTCTCGTCGTCGCCGATGTGGTCGAGCCCGAGAACCTCCTCCCAGATCTCCCGCACGACCTCGACCGTCTCGTCGGCGGCGGTCCCGGCTTCGCCCGCGGGAGTCAGGTCGGGCGCGGGCAGCGCCGCCCGGTCGAGCTTGCCGTTGGGGGTCAGCGGCATCCGGTCCAGCGCCACGAACACGCTGGGCACCATGTAGGCGGGCAGCACCCGCGCCGCCTCCCGCCGCAGGTCGCCGACGGCGCCGACCGTGTAGGCGACGAGCTCCTCCTCGTGTACGGCCACCGCCGCCTCCTGCGCGTGCCCGAGCAGCACCGCCTCGATCTCCCCGAGCTCGATGCGGTGCCCGCGCACCTTGACCTGGTCGTCGGTCCGGCCGAGGAACTCCAGCCCGCCGTCCCTGACACGCACCCGGTCGCCGGTCCGGTACATGCGGGCCCCCGGAGAGCCGAACGGGCACGGCAGGAACCGTTCGGCCGTCAGCCCCGGTCTGCCGAGGTAGCCGCGGGCGAGTCCGGCGCCGGTGATGTACAACTCCCCCGGCACCCCGGTCGGCACCGGCCGCAGGTCGTCGTCGAGCACCAGCAGACCGGTCGCGGCCAGCGGCCCGCCGATCGAGATCCGCGCCGGGTCGGGCGGCACCTCATAAACGGTCGACCAGATCGTGGTCTCGGTCGGCCCGTAGACGTTGAGCAGCCGGGCCACCCTCGGCCGGAGCCGGGCCGCCAGCGGCAACGGCAACGCCTCGCCGCCGACCAGGGCGGTGACCGGCGCCTCGAACCCGGCGTCGGCCAGCAGCCGCCAGGTCGAGGGCGTGGCCTGGACGTGGGTGACGCCGTGGGCGGAGATGAGCGCCCGCAGCGCGCCCCCGTCGGCGGCCTGGGCCTCGGTCGCGACGACGACCCGGCCGCCGGTGACCAGCGGCAACCACAGTTCCAGCCCGGAGATGTCGAACGACAACGAGGTGACCGCCAGCCACGTGGCCGAGGGGCCCGAACGTGTCTCGTCCCGGATGGACAGCAGCAGGTTCGTCAGCGCGGCGTGCCCGACCTCGACCCCCTTGGGGCGGCCGGTGGACCCGGAGGTGTAGATGACGTAGGCCCGCTCCCCGAGCAGGCCGGACGCGGGTGCGGATTCCTCGCCGCTCGCGGACCCGTCGAGGGCCACTCTGACCGGCCCGGACAGGTCGCTGCCCGCGTCGGCCAGCAGCGCGCTCGCGCCGCTGTCGGCGAGCACGTAGTCGAGCCGTTCGGTCGGGTAGGCCGGGTCGAGCGGCAGGTAGGCCGCGCCCGCCCGCCAGATGCCCAGCACGCCCGCGACCAGCCGCTCCGACCGGGCCGCCGAGATGGCCACGAGGTCGCCGGGACGGACCCCCGCCCGCCTGAGGCGGCCCGCCACCGCGTCGGCCCGTTCGACCAGCTCGCGGTAGGTCAGCCGGTGCTCGCCGACGACCGCGACGGCGTCCGGGCTCCGGGTGGCCTGGGCCGCCACCAGGTCGGGGACGGCGGCGGCCTCCGGGTAGGCCCGGGTGGACCACAGGCCCGCCGGCTCCTCGGCCACCGGCAGCGCGCTCAGCGGCGTCGCCGGTTCGTCGGTGACGTGGCGCAACACGTCGAGCAGGTGGGCGGCGACGCGTTCGGCGTCCGGGCGGGGCATCGACGCGGGCGGGAACTGGAGCATCACGCCGAGCCCGTCGGGGCCCTCGACCAGGTGGAACCGCAGGGCGTTGCGGGCGACGTGGTTGAACTCGACCCACTTCACCTCGGTCCGCAGGCCGGGGAACTCGGGGGGCGCGATCCGCCGCCGGTAGGTGAGGGAGACGGGGGCCAGCGCGATGCCCGGCCGGGTGCCGGGGGCGGCCCGGCCGAGGGGTACCTCGCGCACCCGGTAGAGCTCGCGCAGCCCGGCCCTGACCTGCCGGGCGTGGTCGCCGAACGTCTGGTCGGGCCGCGGGTCCGAGGCGAACGGCAGTTCGTTGACGTGGACGCCGATGCGCTCGGCCGCCCCGGCCTGCCGGGTGCCGAGGTCGAGGGCGGTGACGGGCCGGGCGTTGCCGTACCGGAACAGCAGCGCGTGCACCGAGGCCACGACCAGCTCGAACCGGGTCACCCCGAGCCGGTCGGCGGCCTTCTCCAGGATCGGCTCGGTCAGGAAGAACTCGACCGACTCCCCCGGCTGCACGGCGTCGTCGGGCCGGTCGAGACCGGGCAGCACGACGTCGGGGAACTCGGTCGGCCGCCCCGACCAGTAGGCCCGCGCGGCCGGCAGCCCCTCGGCGACCCGGCGGGCCTCGGCGGCGAGGTCGAACGGCTCCGGCGCGCTGACCGGGACGGCCTGCCCATAGAGGCGGGCCAGGTCGGCGACGAAGACGTCGGTCGACTGGCCGTCGAAGACCAGGTGGTGGGCGACGACCAGCAGTTCGTGCTCGGCCGGGCCGAGCCGGAACAGCGTGATCCGGGTGAGCGGCCCGGCGGCCAGGTCGAAGGGCCGCAGGATCGCCTCCCGCCGCGCCCCGGCTAATCGGCCGGGATCGATCTCGACGACCTCGAAGGGCACCGGCGGCCCTTCGACCTGGTAGGGAGCGCCGGCCTCCTCGCGGACCGCCGCTCGCAGGGCGGGGTGCAGGGTGACCACGCCCGCGCAGGCGTGGCGCAGCGCGTCCACATCGAGATCCCCGGAGAACCGGATCGCGAAAGGCATGTGGTGGACGGCCCCCGCGCCGCCGAGACGTTCGTTGAACCAGATGCCGCTCTGCGGCACCGAAAGTGGTACTCGTGACATTGCCTGCCCCAACGCTTCGCTTATTTCGTGAGTATGACCAGAAATTGCATTCACTTGCTAGATACTTGTGAGGATTCGTCTGGTCTGATTTACTCCCCTTCCGACCGCCTGCTGGACGCGGAAGAGGTGGGCCCATGACCGCGACCCTCCCCCACTTACTTCGAGCGAGGGCCGTCGAACAACCGGACAGAACCGCCCTGATCAGCACAGACGGCAGGGAGCTGACGTTCGGCGAATGGGACGCGGGCGCCGACTCCGGGGCACACGCCCTGCTCGGCAAGGGCTTGCAACGAGGTGACCGGGTCGGTCTGCTCTTCGACAACGATCGTTGGGTGGATTTCGCCGTCGCCTGCATGGCTGTTTTGCGGGCGGGTGGCGTCGCCGTGCCACTTTCCGCCCGTCAGTCGGCCGCCACCCTGAAGGTGATGACCGACGACTGCGCGGCCCGGTGGGTGCTGACCGAGGTCCCGGAGGGGCCGCCGTCGGGCGCGGGGGTGCCCGACGTCGGCCTCTCCCCCGGCGACCCGGCCCAGATCCTCTACACCTCGGGCACGACCGGGACGCCGAAGGGCGTCATGGCCACCCACGCCAACCTGGCCTGGGGCCACTCCGCCAAGCCGCCCTTCCGGGCGTTCGCCCATTCGGAGCACTTCCTGCACGCGTTCCCGATCGGCACCAACGCCGGGCAGATGATGCTGGTCAACACCCTGACGGCCCATCCCGCGGCGGTCGTGGCGGCCCGCTTCGACGCGGACGATTTCTGCGCGCTGATCGAGAAGTTCCGCGCCGGGACGGTGTTCGTGGTGCCCGCCATGGCGACCGAACTGCTCGACTCCGGGGCCTGGCGCGGCCACGACCTGTCGAGCGTGGTCCTGCTGAGCTCCTCGGCCGACGCGCTGCCGCTCCGCGTGGCGGCCGGCCTGCCGGAGGCCTTCCCGAAGGCCACGATCGTCAACTACTACACCTCGACCGAGGCGGTGCCCGCCTCCACGACGATGATCGTCGACCCCCGCCGCCCCGACTCGGTCGGCCGCGCGACCACCCGGGGCGACCTGATGATCGCCGACGAGGACGGCACGCCCGTCGCCCCCGGCGAGGTCGGCGAGGTCTGGCTACGGGCCCCCGCCGCCCAGCGCACCTACTACGGCGACCCGGGCACCAGCGCCAGGACCTTCAGGGACGGCTGGACCCGAATGGGCGACCTGGGCCGTCTGGACGCCGAGGGCTACCTCTACCTGATCGGCCGGGAGAGCGACGTCGTCAAGTCGGGCGGCCTCAAGATCTCCCTCCCACAGGTCGAGACGGCGATCCGCGAACACCCGTCGGTCACCGACGCGGCCGTCGTCGGGCTCCCGCACGCCACGATGGGCCAGATGATCGCCGCCGCGGTCGTCCGAAAACCGGCCCGAACAGGCGACGACGTCCTCACTGCTGACCGGCTGCGGGCCTTTCTTCATCAGCGGCTCGCGCGCAATGAGGTGCCTTCTCGTTACGTCTTCGTCGACGCGTTGCCGCGCAATGAGCTCGGCAAGGTCGTCAAGGCGGAGGTGCGGGCGTTGTTCTCGGTCGCCAAGCCGGCCGGTCGGCCGTTGGAGACCGACGAGGAGCGCGCCCTGGCCCGGTTGTGGACCGGGGTGCTCGGGGTGCCCGCGGCCAGCGCGGACGACGACTTCTTCGCTCTCGGCGGGGACTCCCTGCGGGCCGCCCAGCTCGCCGCGCGGGTCGCCGAGAGGTTCGGGGTGCCCGTCGAAGGGACGTTCGCCTTCGACCGGCCCGTGCTGGGCCATCAGGCCGGCCAGATCCGCGACGCCGTCGCCACCGCCGCGGGCGACGACCACGTGGTTCCGGCGGACGGCGCCCTCTCCGGAGTGCAGGCCCACTGGTGGCGGTGGATGCACGCCTCCGGAGAGCGGCGTCACATGCCGCCGGTGCACGTCGCGGTGCGGGTCCCGGGCGGGCTCGACCTCGACGTGCTCGGCCGGGCGGTGGCGGAGCTCGTCCGGCGGCACGACAGCCTCCGGACCGTGTTCCGCGATCCGGGGGTGGGGCCGGTGCTGGAGACCATGCACGTCCCCGTCGCCGTGCGCCGATGCGCGTCCGCCGAGGAGGCCGCCGCGCTGGCGGCCGAGCGGGTGCGGGCGCCGTTCGACGTCGAGAACGGGCCGCTGCTGCGGGTCGAGGTGATCGAGCTGCCCGAAGGGTGCGTGCTGGTCGTCTCCGTCCACCATCTGGTCTTCGACGGCGGGTCGGCCACGGTGCTGCTGCGCGAGCTCGGGGTGCTCTACTCCGCCTTCCGGCACGGCGCGCCGTCGCCGCTGCCCCCGGCGGTCTCCTACGGCGACGTGGTGGCGTGGGAACGCCTCGAATGGACCCGCCACCGCGCGTGGTGGGAGGCCGCCCTGGAAGGCGCTCCGGCGTCGCTGGAGCGTCTCCCGGGCCGGGCCAGGGACGTCCGGCGCTACCTGGCCGACGCGCATCACTTCGCCGTCCCGGACGTGCGGGAGCTGGCCCGGTCGCGGGGCGCCACGGTGTCGATGACGCTGGCGGCGGCCTGGGCGCTGACCCTCGGCGCGTGGGCCCGCGCCCCCGAACTCGTGGTCGCCACCCCGGTCAGCGGGCGGTCGAAGCCCGGGTTCGAGAACGCGGTCGGCTGCCTGTTCCGGTGGAACCTGATCACCGTCCCGGGGACGGGGGCGCTGCCCGACGTGGTCGACCACGTCCGGCGGGAGTCGCTCGCCGCCGCCGAGCGGCAGTTCCACGACTGGGGCCGCCTGCACGCGGCGGTGCCGTTCCCGGCGTACTTCCGGTTCGAGAGCTGGGGGCATCCGGCCCACCTGCCGGGGGTGCCGTCGGAGGAGTTCGCCGTCCCGGCCGGGCCGATCATGGAGTGGACGCTGCCCGACGACGACCCCGACCTGCACCCGCCGGAGATCCTGATCAGCGAGGCGCACGACGGGACGCTGCGCGGCCAGCTCATCTACAACCGGCACGCCTACGAGGCCGCCGCCATCGCCGACCTGGCCGCCGACTTCGTCCGGCGGATCACGTGACCACGGCCGCGGCGCTCCCGGCGCTCCGTCAGTTCCGCTGTCACCATGCCCGCCACGGCGAAAGGCCCCGCGTGCGAACCGCGCCACCTGCTCTAACGCAACGGGGCTAAGGGTTCACCACCGTTTCTCCTTCGCCGGAGGGAGCGGGCCAAAGACGAGCGTCGCCCCGGGACTCGAACTTCAGGGAGACCGCTGGCGCGTACCGTCAGGTGGCGGAATCGGCCCGCTGCTTCCGCCACCCAAAACTGCGAACCGAGACGGTGAACAATCAAGGCTTGGGGGCGACTCACCCACCGCGCCACCTCGACATGTACGTCCCCGGGGTTGAGTCCCCATACCCAGGTCCTACGCGACCACCGAGTCCGGCCGTCGCGGTGGGCGCGCCGACGATAACCCATCACCCCAATAGCCGCAGCACGACGCTGAGCCGCCTCATCCAGATCCGTGACATTGGTCAGCTCGGGCCACAAAGCATGTCCGTAACCCATACGCAGAAGACCCGAAGGAAACGACTCGACGAAGAACCGCCACCCCGACAACGTAACCTCGTCGCGCATGCCGACTCCTTCGATCAGCTGCCTGCTTGCACTGCCGGCGGGAATACGCATACAGGGTCAGCCGAGGTCCTTATCGTAGGCAACCCAGGTCGGCGAAGAGGACCGGCACACTGTCCAGTCCCAGCGCCTCCATTTGTCTAGTCCCACGAGATGGTGGACCTTTCTGTCCCAGCACCTGCTTTACAGGTGGGCTAGTGCTGTGATCGGGAAGGTGCACCGGGTTGGCTGGCGGTAGGGCTGGACTGGTACCCGGGCCAGCCGGTGGGAAGGATGTAGTGCCAGCCTTCCTGCCATCTGAAAGGCACGTCGATCAGGTCCTCGATCGAGGCTCCAGTCAGCAGGCAATCGAGCGCCCATTTGTTGGCCGAGTGGGCGATCACGAGAATGCGTTTGCCGTCCCAGTCGGTGGCAAGGTCCCGCAGCAAATCGCTGGTGGCTTCCAGGACCTGGCGGTAGCTCTGGCCGCCGGGAAAGGGATCGTCGATGTGCTTGGCACGCTCAGCGGCCAAGACGGTGACGGGGCAGCCGTTGAGCTCGCCATAGTCGCACTCGCGCAGTCGCCGGTCCTGGTGGATGAGGACCGGTGCATCGGCGAAGGCGAGCTGTGCGGTCTCGATCGCCCGATGCAAGTCGGAGACGAATACCGCTGCCAGGCCGGCGTCCCGATACCGGGCACCGAGTTCGGCGGCAAGTTGTCGCCCCTGCTCGGACAGTTTGCCCGGCAGCCAGCCGGTTGCGACGCCGTTCTCGTTGTCCTCGGTGAGCGAATGGGTCTCATAGACGATCTCAACTGCCATGCCGACTCCGCTCGGTAGTCGTTGCTCAAGCCGCCGGCGCGACAGGGCGTCCGCCCCAGCGGATCCCCTTCTCCCCTGCCGATACGAGCGCGTTCACGGCGTTGGGCGGCCAGCTCGTCGGAATGGCCACGCCACCCGCAAAGGACGCACGAAGGATCGGCCGACGACGGCACCTGTCAAACATGTCCTGGGACTGATGTGTCAAGCATGTCCCGGGACAGGACATGTCTAGTCCCGGCCGCATCGCCGAATTGTTCTTATAGATGTCAAGGCGCGTTCTGCCGCCCGCGCGGGCGGCAGAACGCCGCCCACCCATTCCGGCCACCAGCCATGGTCCAAAGCCATACTGACTCCATGGACTACGACGCCCGCAGAGCCGACCTACCTGGGCATGTAATCAGAATCGTCCACCTTCAAGAGCTCCACGTCTTCGATCCCGAACGACTCATCGCGGCAGCCAGGGAAGCGGGATGGCGGCCGACACCCGAGAGACCGGACCGCCCCAAAGAGGACCCAACAGAAGACCTCCAAGGAGCCGCCTCCTATCTCGCATACCTGCACCCCCCGATCCCTGGTACGGAACGCCTCGCCCAGCAACAGACAGCATGGCTACTGCGTGAGGGGGATGAAGTGATCGATTGGAGCGAACACCCCATCACAGCCGAGTTCGCAAACGGCCGACTCCTCCAAGGAGACACCCCCGGCCCCCTCTCGCCACGGCGACCAGAGCGCCCGGGAAAATGATCAACTATGGCGCCACCCTTTCCGCAGCTGCACGGGATCAACAAGACCGCCACGGGTTGCCGAACACATTTGCCCCGGCCGGACCCATCAGACCTCTGCCCTATATAGGGCCAGCAGCTTTAACGCGACCGCCGACCATCAGCGCTCAACCGATAGAGACGACGACGCCGACCAGCCTCAGGAGGCGAATCACCCTCACTGATGAGCGACCCTTTGTCGGCAAGCCGATAGAAGAGCGGATAGACGTTACTTCCAAGTTCCTAAACATCCGCGAGAACCGACCTATACAGCGGCTAAGGAGCTGCCACCAATCCGCTGCCAAGTACCCGGGAGAGGGACCGCCGGCCCGGCGGCCGTCTCAGCCCGCCTCGAGCACCCTCATCCCTCACCGCCGTACAACCAGACCTCGGCCGGAAAGAATGATCAAGAAAGCTGTGGACCAATGGACGCATCAGACCTGACGGGCGCAGACCTCTCTGGGGCCGTCTGGCGAAAGAGCTCCCGCAGCGGCAACAACGGCGGAGACTGCGTCGAAGTCGCGGACAACCTTCCCGGAATCATCGCGGTCCGCGACAGCAAGAACCCCCACGGACCAGCGCTCGTCTTCACCCCAAGTGAATGGTCGGCATTCCTCGGTGGCGTCAAAGACGGCGAATTCGGCTGACTCGTAGGTGCCATGCGCAGGCGAGACCCGTCCTCTCACAGGCACGGGTAGAGGCGCTGCACCCGCCGCCCCATTGTCCGGGTCAGCCGGGTTCCGTCAAGGACGGCCCTGCACGCAGGGCAACCAGTGACCCTGGAAGGTCACCGGGCAACGTACACGCGAGGCCATCCTTGACTGACCTCCGCCTGATAGACCAGGAGAGGGCAGCAAGCGGGAGTGGCACACGCGGCGAAGCCGCCCAGAGACGCCGAGCCAGACCCCAGCGCGCTGCCGGACTCGCCCACCTGACGAGGCGCCAGGTCACGGTTAGGCCCCTGCAAGCGCCCTATATGCCCAGGTCAGAAGGGGTTCCGTCAGGTCACTCTAAGAAGGTCTGTTTGTTCGGACGTCGGCGCCCCGGCGTCACCTGGCCATCAGGGTGGCCCAGCGTGACTGGGCCACCGCCAGCATCACGCCGCCGAACACGAGCAGGTAGGCGGCGTTCAGCAGCAGCCCAGGACCCAGCTCGCCCAGCGCCAGCCCCCGGGAGAGCTCGATCGCGTGGTACAGCGGGAGCGCTTCCACCAGCGCCCGCACCCACTCGGTGTAGACGGTGACGGGATAGAAGGTCGTCGCGAACAGGAACATGGGCAGCATCACGAGCTGGACGTACTGGAAGCTGTGCCAGCCACGCGCGTAGCCAGCCGCCGCCAGGCCGAACGCGCCGAACGCGAACGCGGTCAGCAGGCCCGCCGGGACCGCCAGCACCGCCCACGGCGACCTGACCAGGCCGAAGGCCGCGATCACGGCCAGGAAGCCGACGCCGGTGACCAGCGCGCGGGCCGCCGCCCAGAGGAGCTCCCCGGCGACCATGCCGCGCACGGTGATCGGGGTGACCAGCAGCGAGTGGTAGTAGCGGTCGAATTTGAGCTTGCCGTAGACCGTGTTGGTGGTCTCCTCCAGGGCGCTGTTCATCATGGCCGCGGCCAGCAGGGCGGGGGCGACGAAGGCGGCGTACGGGACGTCGATCCCCGGGACGTCGCCGACGAGCGCTCCCACGCCGACGCCCATCGCCAGGAGGTAGAGGACCGGCTCGTACACGGAGAACAGGGCCATCGTCCACGGGGTGCCGCCCTTGTGCACCCACACGTTGCGCAGCACTACCAGTTGGGCGCCGCCGGCGGCCGGGAGCCTAGACATGGAGCACCTTCCGGAAGGTGACCCGCCCGATCAGGACGCCGACGGCCCCCAGCACGCCCAGGTAGGCGACGTGCAGCAGGGTCATGCCGGGGGTGGCGGTGCCGAGGGCCAGGGAGCGGCAGAGGTCGGCGCCGTGCCAGAGCGGGAGGGCGTACATGATCGTCTGGAGGGCGGCGGGCAGTTGTCCGACGGAGAAGAACGTGCCGGAGAACAGATACATCGGCATGACCACGAACCGGAACACCGTGTTCAGGCGCGGGAAGTCGGTCACGGTCACCGCCCAGGCGGCCACCGCCGCCGCCGGCGCGACACCGGTCAGGGTGGCGGCCAGCAGGAGTGCCAGCGCCGTGCCGGCCGAGGAGACGAGCCCGAAGAGGGCCATCACGACCACGAAGGCGAGCGCTCCCACGAACACCCGCAGCGCGACGAACAGCAGGTGCCCGCCCATCACCTCGCCCGGCGACAGCGGCGTCGCGACGGCGGTCTGGTAGACCCGCTCCCGCCCCCGCGCCGACGCCACCCCGAACCCCGCGTCGATGAACGCGTTCTGGAACGCCGCCGCGGCCAGCATCCCGGGCGCGAAGAACTGCAGATAGGACACACCTTCGACGTCGCCCCGCACCAGCGACCCGAGGCCGGCCCCGATGGCCAGCAGGAACAGCAGCGGGTTCGCCACCGAGACGACGACGGTGCCCTGCCAGGTCCGGCGATAGCGGAACAGCCAATAGGCCAAGGCCCGGATCATCGGCTCACCATCAGTCGGTCAGCGATCGGCCGGTGAGGCGGAGGAAGACGTCCTCCAGCGTGGCTCGGCGGACCAGGGCGGTCAGCGGGCGCAGGCCCAGTTCGGTCGCGCGGGCCAGGACGGCGTCGCCGTCGTCGGCGTAGCAGAGGAGGCGGTCGGGGAGGATCTCCACGTCGCCGCCCAGTTTCTCGGCGGCCTGTTCCTGCTCCCCGGGCGGGAAGCGCAGTTCCAGGACCTCGCGGGTCACGTGGCGGTCGATCAGCTCGCGGGGGGTGCCCTCGTCGGCGATCAGGCCCTTGTCCATGATGACCAGGCGGTCGCAGAGCTGCTCGGCCTCGTCCATGTAGTGAGTGGTGAGGATGAGGGTGACGCCGACGCTCTTCAGGCGGAACAGGCGGTCCCACAGGATGTGGCGGGCCTGCGGGTCGAGGCCGGTGGTCGGCTCGTCGAGCAGCAGGATCTCGGGGTCGTTGACCAGGGAGCGGGCGATGGTGAGGCGGCGCCGCATGCCGCCGGAGAGGTGTTCGACCCGCTCCCCCGCCTTGTCGGCGAGCTGGGCGAACTCCAGCAGTTCGGTGCTCTTGGCCCGCATGTGCTTCAGGGAGAGGCCGAAGTAGAGGCCGTACACGATCAGGTTCTCGCGGACCGTCAGTTGCAGGTCGAGCGCGTCGTCCTGCGGGACCACGCCGAGCCGGGCCCGTAACGCCCGGCCGTGGGTGACGGGGTTCTCGCCGAGGATGCGCAGGCTGCCGCCGCTGGGCTGCGACACGCACGCCAGCATCCGCATCGTCGACGACTTGCCGGCCCCGTTCGGCCCGAGGAAGCCGAAGGCCTCCCCCCGCTCCACCTGGAACCCGATTCCCGCGACGGCGGTGAAGTCGGTCCCGGGGTATCTCTTCTCCAGCCTTTCGGCCTCGATCAGTGCCATGTTCAAGACCCCCGTTGGCGCGGGCCCGTGACCGCCTTCCCACGAGCGGTCACGGGCCCGAGTTCTCAGCGCAGCCAGACGGCTGTGTCGGAGGGCAGCTCGTCGCCCTCCAGCGGACCGCTGGCCAGCAGCACCTCGGTGTGCGGGGGCAGCGGCGCGGGCTCGGAGCCCAGGTTCACGACGCAGACCAGGCCCGACTCCCGCTGGAAGGCGAGCACGTCGTCGCGCGACTCGCACCAGGTCAGGGTGCCGTCGCCGAGCAGTTCGCGGCGCAGCCTGAGGCCCGAACGGTAGAGGCTCAGCATCGAGCCGAGGTCCTCGCTCTGCGCCTCGACGGTCAGCTTGTTCCAGTCGGCGGGCTGGGGGAGCCACGGCTCGCCGCTGCCGAACCCGAACGGCTTCTCCTGGCCCGACCACGGCAGCGGCACCCGGCAGCCGTCACGCCCGGGCACGGTGTAGCCCGAACGCACCCACATCGGGTCCTGGCGCAGCTCGCCGGGGATGTCGTCGACCTCCGGCAGGCCCAGTTCCTCGCCCTGGTAGACGTACACGCCACCGGGCAGGGCCATGGCCAGCAGCGCCGCCGCCCTGGCCCGGCGGTAGCCGAGCTCCAGGTCCGACGGGAAGCCGTCACGGCGGGCGCCGTGGTCCCATGAGGTGATCTCGCGGCCGTATCGGGTCACCACGCGGGTCACGTCGTGGTTCGAGAGCACCCACGTGGGCGGCGCGCCCAGCGGCAGGTGGGTGGCCAGCGTCTGGGTGATCGAGGCGCGCAGCGCCGCCGGCTCCCACGGGCAGGCGAGGAAGTCGAAGTTGAACGCCGTGTGCAGCTCGTCGGGGCGCAGGTAGCGGGCGAACCGCTCCTGGTCGGGGAACCACACCTCGCCGATGAAGATCCGGTCGGTGTACTCGGTGTCGGCCAGCCGCCGCCAGCTCCGGTACACGTCGTGCACCTCGGGCAGGTCGGTGTAGCCGTCGGGGTCGCCGCCCTCGAAGTTCTTGACCAGCACGGCCGCCGAGTCGATCCGGATGCCGTCGACGCCGCGGTCGAACCAGAACCGCAGGACGTCGTGGAACTCCTGGTGGACCTCCGGGTTGGTCCAGTTGAAGTCGGGCTGCTCGGGCGCGAACAGGTGCAGGTACCACTGGCCGTCGGGCACCTGGGTCCACGCCGGGCCGCCGAAGATCGACTTCCAGTCGCCGGGCTCGTCGCGGAACCAGAAACGCTCCCGCTCCGGTGAGCCGGGCCCGGCCGCCAGCGCCGCCTTGAACCATTCGCTCTGGTCGGAGTGGTGGTTCGGGACGACGTCGATGATCACCTTGATGCCCAGCTCGTGGGCCTCCTCGATGAACCTCTCGGCCTCTTCCAGGTCACCGAACGACGGCTCGATGGCCCGGTAGTCGGCCACGTCGTAGCCGCCGTCCGCCATCGGCGACGGATACCAGGGATTCAGCCAGACGGCGTTGATCCCGAGGTCGGCCAGGTAGGCCAGGCGGCTGCGCAGACCGGCGAGGTCGCCGATGCCGTCGCCGTTTCCATCGGCGAAGCTGCGCAGGTAGACCTGGTAGATCGCGGCCCCCCGCCACCACGTTTCGGGCATGCTGGAACAACTCCTTAGGCTTTATTGGAGAGTGGGCGGCAGGGTCAGCCTTTTAGGCTTCCCGCCGTCAGACCGGCCATGATGCTGCGCTGGAACACCAGGAACACCAGGATCGCCGGGATGCTCGCGATGACGAGAGCCGCGATCAGGACGTTCTGCGGCATCTGGGCAGACAGAGAGGAGATGCCGACGCTGATCGACATCTTCTCGCTGTCCGGCAGGACCAGCAGCGGCCAGACGAAGTCCTTCCAGACGTTGACCACCGCCAGGATGGAGACCACCCCGAGGATCGGCCGGGACACCGGAAGGACCACCGACCAGAGGATACGCATCGGCGACGCGCCGTCGATCTGGGCGGCTTCGAGCAGCTCACGCGGGATCGAGTCGAAGAACCGCTTGAGCAGGAAGATGAAGAACCCGTTGGCCGCCGCGGGCAGCCAGATCGCCCACGGGGTGTTCAGCAGGTTCCACCCGAATATCGGCAGCTCCACCACGCTCAGGTAGGCGGGCAGCAGGATCACCATCGGCGGGATCATCAGCGTCGACAGGACGAGCGCCAGGACCACCTTGCCGAACACCGGCCGCAGCTTCGACAGCGCGTAGGCCGCGGCCACGTCGAAGGTCAGCGTGAAGAACCAGGCGCCGGCGGCGTAGATCAGGGTGTTCTTCAGGAACGTGCCGAGGTCGAGCAGCTCCCACGCCTCGGCGTACACCGAGAAGTTCAGTTCCTTCGGGAAGAAGGTCGGCGGCACCGCGACGAGTTCGTCGGGCGACTTCATCGCGCCGGTGACCATCCAGTACAGCGGGAACACGAAGGCGAGCGTGAACCCGGTGATGACGAACGTCAGGACGGTCCAGTAGACGATCTTGCCCCGCCGGGTGGTCAAGGTGTGGGGCGACACCAGGCCGCGGAACTGCTGCGGCCGTTCCTTCGTCTTCCGGCGCCGCCGCGTGTGCTTCGGCGGGGGCGGGGTGTCCTTCACGGCCCGGACGGGCCGCTGGACGGTGCTCTGCGACATCGGTGTTCCTCCTCTCTGCCGGTCTCGGCTAGGTACGGTCGCGCGAGACGCGCAGGTAGAAGGCGGAGAAGACGATGAGGACGAGCATCAGCATCAGCCCGAGGGCGCCGCCGCCGCCGAAGTTCCCGAAGCTGAAGGCGTACTGGTACATCAGGTAGGCCACGGTCACGGTCGCGTTCTCGGGGCCGCCGCCGGTCAGCAGGAAGGGCTCGATGAAGACCTGCATGGTCGCCACGATCTGGAGCAGCAGCATGACCAGCAGGATCAGCCGCGTCTGCGGGATCGTGATGTGCCACACGCGCTTGAACAGGCCCGCGCCGTCGAGCTCGGCCGCCTCGTACAACTCGCTGGGGATGCTCTGGAGGGCCGCGAGGTAGATCAGCGTGCCGGTCCCGAGGTTCATCCAGGTGGAGACGATGACGAGCGAGGGCAGGGCGGTGGTGGTCGAGTCGAGCCAGCTCAGCGGGGGGATGCCGACCACGCCGAGGGCCTGGTTGAACAGGCCGGCGCCCGGGTCGTAGAACCACTTGAACAGCAGCACCGCCACGGCGGGCGGCAGCATGACCGGCAGGTAGACGATCAGGCGGAGGTAGCCCTGGGCGTGCCGGAGTTCGTTCAGGACGACCGCGAACACGAACGGCACGATGTAGCCGAAGACCAGCGCCAGCAGGGTGAAGATCGCGGTGTTGACCCAGGCGGAGATGAAGGCCGGGTCGTCCAGGACGGTGCGGAAGTTCTCCAGGCCGACCCACTCCGTCGAGTTCACGAAGTTGGTCTTCTGGAAGGACAGGATGAACTCCCGGACCATCGGGATCCAGGAGAAGAACGCGAAGCAGATCAGCGCCCCGGAGAGGAAGCCGTAGGCCGTGAGGTTCCGGCTGACCGCGCGCCGCAGGGCCCCTGGGGGTTGCCGCCGGGCGCCCTTCGCGGAGAGTGTCGTCATCGGTTTGCGCTCGCAATCTCAAAGTGGGGGCCGGCCCCGTAGACCGGCCCCCGAACTTCAGGTCAGCCCGCTGCCAGCAGCTTGTTGACCTTCTCCTCCGCGTCCGCCAGCAACTCGTCGATGTTGGCGTCCTTGCGCGTCAGGACCGCCGACATCGGGGTGTCGAGGATGGCGTAGATCTCCTGGGCCTTCGGCGGCTCCAGCTTGAAGGTCACCGACTTGGTGCCCTCGACGTACGGGGCGAAGTGCTCGGTCGGGACGTTCGCGTTGGCCTCGCGGTCGGCCTGGATCTGGGCGCCGGGGGCGGCGCTGCCGTACAGGTCGGTGAGGGGCAGGCCGGTGGGGAGGCCGTCGGCCTTGTTGCGGGCGTAGTCGAACTGGCCCTGGCCCGGGGTGAGGAACTTGAACTCCAGCCACTTCAGACCGGCCTTGATCTGGTCGGGGGTGGCCTTCGCGTTGAACATGTAGCCGTCGCCGCCGGACAGCGACTGGGTCGACTCGGGCACGGCGGTCACGCCGTAGTCCTCGAACTTGCCCTTGAAGTCGTTGTTGACGGCCTGGACGACGTCGGGTGCGCCGATCATCATGCCGAGCTTGCCGGAGCCCATCAGCCGCATCAGGTCTTCCCAGCGGTGCAGCTGCTTGGTGCCCATGCTGTTGTCGTCCCACCGCATCTTGCGGAGGTTCTCCAGCACGGCCTTGCCCTCGGGGCTGTTGAAGGTGGCCGTCTTGCCGTCGTCGCTCACGATCGAGCCGCCGCGGGCGTAGATCGACGAGGTGAAGTGCCAGCCGCCGGTGTTGCCGGCGGAGTACTCGCCGAAGCCGACGTAGCCGGCGCCGAGCCCGGCGATCTTCTTGGCGGCGTCCTGGACCTCGGCCCAGGTCTTGGGCGGCATGTCCGGGTTGAGGCCGGCCTGGGTGAACAGCGCGCGGTTGTAGACCAGGCCGGTGGCGTAGTTGGTGCGCGGCACGCCGTAGGTCTTGCCGCCCGACTCGAATACGCCCTTCACGTCGGGGCGGATCTCCGCGAAGTGCGGGGCCTCGCTCAGGTAGGGCGTGATGTCGGCGGCCTGGCCGGCCCCGATGATGCGGGCGGCGTCGGTGTAGTAGACGTAGAACAGGTCTTCCATCTGGCCGCCGGCGAGCTTGGCCTGGAAGGTCTCAGGAACGATGCAGGGGAACGCGTCCTTGCTCTCGATCGTGATGTAGGGGAACTTCGCCTGGAACGCGGTGACGTCCGCGTCCCACTGCGCGCGCTCCTTCGGGTTCGTCTTCGGAGGCTGGCAGCCGACGCTGATCGTCACGGGGGCGTTCTCGGCGGCGGCCGGGGCCGAACCACCGGCAGAGGGGTTCGCGGCCGGGGCCGGGGTCTCCTCCGTGCCACACGCCGCAGCGGCGAGGGTGAGCCCCGCCACGGCCAGCAACGTCGCGATTTTACGGGATTGCATCAATGATTCCCTCCTGCCGTGGCCAACCACGACACCTTGAGAGCACCTGTCCGTCTGGCAAGTTCCGGAACGAGCCCCCCGAAGGCCCGATCGATGAAGGTGGAGTTACGAGTCCGCTTCGTGTTACCGGTTGCGAGAAACATACAGAGACGAACAAGGCCTAGCAAGAGTCATGTACTCAAGATGCAAAAAAGTGACAGTGCGACGCAGCGAACACCCTCGAAACAAGAACTCGCAGGTCACAGAGATGACCTGCCTCGATGGTCGCTCTCGGTGCGCTGTCATGCTTGAGATGGCGCCTGACAGGGTCGTGACCGTTCCAGTCAAACACCGGGGAACAGCCGCAAACAAGCTCCTGTCAGCACGCACGGAGTCGACGATCAGATGAACCGGAACGACGCGGCTTTCGCCGCACGGGCATGCAAAAGCCCCGCGCTTCCGAGGAAGGGCGGGGCTTCGGGCTGTGGTGGTGCGGCGAACGTCAGACCGCGACTCCGACGCCGACACCGATCTTGGCGGGGCCGGTGGAGCCCCGGACGACGAGCTCCGGTTCGTAGAGGAGCTCCTCCGCCGTGACCGGCGTTCCGTCGATCTGGTTCACCAGCAGCGTGACGGCGGCGCGGCCGATCGCCTCGATCGGCTGGCGGACCGTGGTCAGCGGCGGGTTGGTGCAGTTCATGAAGTTCGAGTCGTCGAACCCGACCACCGAGACGTCTTCGGGCACCGACATGCCCATCCGGCGGACGGCCCGGATCGCTCCAAGCGCCAGCGGGTCGGAGGCGCAGATGATGCCGGTGACGCCGAGCCGGATCAGCCGGTTGGTCACCGCCTGGCCGCCTTCGAGCGAGAACATGGCGTGCTCGACCGCGACGTCGGCGAGGCCGGCCTTCTCGGCGGCGGCGTTGATCGCCGCCAGCTTGCGGCGGGAGGGGATGTGGTCGTCGGGGCCCAGCACTATGCCCAGCCGTTCGTGGCCGAGCGAGACCAGGTGGCTGAAGGCCTGTTCCACCGCGACCGCGTCGTCGGTGGACACGCGCGGGAAGTCGAGGTTGTCGCTCGCGGCGTTCACCAGCACGACCGGCAGGCCGATGTCGAGCAGCCGGAGGTAGTGCTCGTGGGGGGCGTCGGCCTCCATGTAGTGGCCGCCCGCGAAGACCACTCCGGAGACCTGCTGCTCCAGGAGCATCTCGACGTAGTCGGCCTCGGAGAGCCCGCCCGCCGTGCGGGTGCAGAGCACGGGGGTGAAGCCGCGCTGCGCCAGGGCGCCGCCGACGACCTCGGCCAGGGCCGGGAATATGGGGTTGCCGAGTTCGGGCAGGACCAGGCCGACCAGGCGGGCGCGCTCCCCCCGGAGCTGCGTCGGGCGCTCGTAGCCGAGGACGTCAAGGGCGGTCAGCACGGCCGCGCGGGTCGCGTCGGAGACGCCCGGCTTGCCGTTCAGCACGCGGCTGACGGTCGCCTCGCTGACTCCGACTTTCTTCGCCACTTCTGCAAGTCGACGTGTCACAGCGCAAATCATACGCCCAGAGAACGCAACCTGCTTGCATTCCACCGATGCCAACTCGCCATGAGAGCGTTTTCCACCCATCGGCCCGGGATCATGGAATGCCCACCCGCCGACCAACACTCCAGGTCGTGAGCGGAAAACGATCGTTTGCGAGGAGATACGCGCACTTACGTTTTCCTTACACCGGGGCTGGGACACATGAACGTTACACACCTCCGACCTTTGACCGTCCGGGCGAAAGTTTGCGTACCGGACCTATCAGAGCAGTCAAAAGGCCAGCTCAGTGGCGCCGTCGGAGAGCAAGCACGGGCACGTGGGGCACCCCGGACCCCATGACCGCAGGGGTCAGGTCGTGTCAGACGTCACCCGACGAGTGCTTTTGCGAAATCAAGTTGAAATATTGCGGACTTCTGTTCGCCATCCTATGGTGTGCTCATCTCGCACCGCCGATCGCGACGGAGGTGGCGAGGCACCCCTCAGGCTCGTTCCGTCCGCCGACCCCCCGGCGGCGGCGCGGGCCCGCACCTGACAGAAGGGTCCGCCGATGCCTGAATCGGTAATCCGATCACGTCGTCTGTCCGCCGCCCTCGCGAGTGCCGCCCTGATCGCGGCAGGTGTGGTGGCCGTTCCCAGCCTCTCCGGCACCGCCGCCGCGGCCGCCTCCGCCGACTCCGTGTGGGGCATCCCCGGCCGCGGCGCGACCGTGCCGTTCACCGAGTTCGAGGCCGAGGACGTCGCCCACACCGGCACCGTCATCGGGCCCAGCCGCATCTACACGACGCTCCCCTCCGAGGCCTCCGGCCGCCGGGCCGTGACGATCGACTCCCCGGGCGAGTACGTCGAGTTCACCCTGACCAAGCCGGCCAACGCGATGACGGTGCGCTACAGCATCCCCGACGCGAACGGCGGCCAGGGCCAGACCATCAACGCCGACATCCGCGTCGGCGGCGCCAAGCTCAAGGACATCTCCCTGACCTCGGTGTACAGCTGGTTCTACGGCGGCTACCCGTTCAACAACAACCCGGGTGACACCAACCCCCACCACTTCTACGACGAGACCCAGACCCTTCTCGGCCAGACCTACCAGGCCGGCACGAAGATCCGCGTCCAGGCCCAGTCGAACATCCCCATCACGGTGGACGTGGCCGACTTCGAGGTCGCCCCCGGGGCGATCCAGAGGCCGGCCGGCTCGCTGTCGGTCGACGAGTTCGGCGCCGCCCGCAACTCGTCGACCGACTCCACCGCCGCCTTCCAGGCCGCGGTCGACGCGGGCAGGGCGCAGGGCAAGGAGGTGTACGTCCCCGAGGGCACGTACACCCTCTGGGACCACGTCGTCGTCGACGGCGTCACGCTGCGCGGCGCCGGCCCCTGGTACACCAAGCTGACGGGCCGCCACCCGACCCAGCGCAACCGCGCGGTCGGCATCTACGGCAAGTACGTCTCCGGCGGCGGCTACCAGGGCGGCATCCGCCCCCACGAGGCCGGTGGCCCGAGCCGCAACGTGGTCGTCCGCGACCTGCACATCCTCGGCGACATCCGCGAGCGGGTGGACGACGACCAGGTGAACGCCATGGGCGGCGCGATGACCGACTCGGTCGTCGACAACGTCTGGATGGAGAACACCAAGGTCGGGGCCTGGATGGATGGCCCCATGAACAACTTCGTCATCCGCAACAGCCGGATCGTCGACCAGATCGCCGACGGCGTGAACTTCCACACCGGCGTGACGAACTCGACGGTGACCAACACCTTCGTCCGCAACAGCGGCGACGACGGCCTGGCCATGTGGCCCGACCGGATGGCCAACGTCAACAACACCTTCAGCTTCAACACGGTGGTCGCGCCGATCCTGGCCAACAACATCGTCACCTACGGCGGCCGGGACATCAAGATCACCGACAACGTGGTCTCCGACACGCTGACCAACGGCGGCGGCATCCACATCGCCAACCGCTATCCGGGCGTCAACTCCGGACAGGGCACCGCCGTCGCGGGCACCCACACGGTCGCCAGGAACACCCTGATCCGAACCGGCAACAACGACTACAACTGGCGCTTCGGCGTCGGCGCGATCTGGTTCTCCGGCCTCAACGAGCCGGTCAACGCCACGATCAACGTGACCGACACCGACATCATCGACAGCTCGTACGCCGCCATCCACTTCATCGAGGGCAGCACCCAGACGGTCAACTTCAAGAACGTCAACATCGCCGGCACCGGGACGTACATGATCCAGGCCCAGTCCGGCGCCCGGACGACGTTCGAGAACGTGCGGGCGTCCTACCTCGGCGCCGGGACGGCGATCCACAACTGCGTGGGCGGCTCGTTCGTGGCGACCGACCTGGGCGGCAACTCGGGCTGGTCTCCGAGCAGCACGACCTGCACCGGGACGTGGCCGAACCCGAACTACATCTATCCGGGCGGCGGCGGAGGCAACCCCAGCCCCTCGCCCAGCCCGTCTCCCCCCACCAGCCCGTCGCCGTCTCCGTCGCCCAGTCCGTCGCCCAGTCCGTCGCCGTGTACCAGGACGGCCACGGCGACCAGCCAGAACCAGTCCTTCACGCCGCAGAACGCGATCGACGGGAACGCCGACACGTACTGGGAGAGCGCCAACAACGCCTTCCCGCAGACGCTGACCGTCGACCTGTGCGCACCGGTCAACGTCCAGCGTGTGGAACTGAAGCTGCCGCCCGCGTCGGCCTGGAACACCCGCACCCAGACCATCGCGATCGAGGGCTCGGCCAACAACTCGTCGTGGACGACGCTCTCCGCCTCGGCGGGGCGGACCTTCAACCCGGCCACGGGGAACACGGTGTCGATCAACACCACCCCCGCGACCGTCCGCTACCTGCGCGTCGTCGTGACGGGCAACACCGGCTGGCCGGCCGCGCAGCTCTCGTCGGTCGAGGTCTTCGGCACCCCGGGCACGAACCCGTCGCCGTCGCCCTCGCCCTCGCCGAGCCCCACCCCCACCCAGCCGACCGGAAACCTGGCGCTGAACCGCCCGGCCACCGCCAGCGGCGTCGCCCAGACCTACGGCCCCGGCAACGCGGTCGACGGCAACGCCAACAGCTACTGGGAGAGCACCAACAACGCCTTCCCCCAGACGATCACCGTCGACCTCGGCCAGAACCGCACGGTCGGCCGCGTCGTCCTGAAGCTGCCCCCGGCGACGGCCTGGGCGACCCGCACCCAGACCCTGTCGGTCCTCGGCTCGCAGGACAACTCGACGTGGAACACCCTTTCGGCCTCGGCCGGACGGGTCTTCAACCCCGCGAGCGGCAACACGGTGACCATCACGTTCACCGCGAGCAGTCAGCGTTACCTGCGCCTGAACGTCACCGGCAACACCGGCTGGCCGGCGGCGCAACTGTCCGAGTTCGAGGTGTACGGCTCCTAGCTCGGACCACGTGACCGGCGCCCGGGAGGAGGGAGGACGCCCCTCCCCCCGGGCGTCAACGTGTGTCTAGAGGGAGTCGGCCGGGACCGGGATCGCCGGGAACGGGTTGTCCGGCAGCAGGATCACCCGCCGGGCGTCCCGCCCCTCACGGGCCGCCGCCAGGTGCAGCAGCGCCGCGCCGATGCCCGCCGCCCCCACCATGTAGCCCGTGTCGGCCGTGATCTCGTGGGGCCGCAGCCGCCGGTAGGCCTGATACCAGCGCATTCCCCGCCCGTCGTCGCGGGTGGCGCGCTCGATCAGGTCGTCGCCCAGGTCGCTCGCCACGTCGAGGTACTCGCGGGTGCCCGTCGCGGCCCACAGGCCGACGAAGAACTCGATCAGCCCGGCCGCGCCGCAACACTGGCATGCCACGTTCCAGTAGCCCTCGCTGCGGCGTTCGGGGACGCCGCTGTTGATGACGCCGCGGGCCAGGCGCTCGACCCAGTCGAGGTCGCCGGGGTCGCCGGTCACCCGGTAGAGCTCGTGGAACAGCCGCGCCACCCCGGCCGAGCCGGAGCAGAAGCCCAGGTAGTTGAGCGCCCGCGCGTGGGGCACGTGGTGGGGCACCAGGGCGCACTTGTCGCTGACGGAGCTGACCATCCGGACGAAGTCGGCCGCCCGGCGGGCCGCCGCGAGGAACATGCCGTCGCCGGTCACGCCGTAGAGGCGGGCCATGAGGAAGCCCGACCCGGCCGTGCCGGAGAGGAAGCCGGGGGTCACCGCGTCGACCGGGAGGTCGCCGCCCTCGCCGCCGAACTGGTGGCCGGGCACGACCTGCCCGGCGATGGTGCGGCCGGTCATGACGGCGACCTCTTCGAGGTCGTCGCGGCCGAGCATGCCGGCGATGTGGAGGAGGCCGAGGGCGATGCCGCCGTCGCCGCGCTGCGACACGTCGCCGGTCCAGGTCAGCCCTTCTCTGGACGGCCGCTGCGCGGCGAGCACCCGCTCGGCGATGCGCTCGGCGGCCACCTGGTGGGTCGCGTCGCCGGTGGCCCAGTAGGACTCGGTCAGCGCGAAGACCAGGCCCATCAGGCCGTGGTAGAAGGTCGGGTCGGTGATCGTGCCGGAGACGGTGACCAGGTGGTCGGCCCCGGCGAGGGCGTCGTCGAGGTAGGACTGGTCGCCGGTCGCGGCGGCCAGTTCCAGGTAGAACAGGACGATCCCGGCGGCGCCCGAATAGAGCGTGGCGGAGTGGCCGGCGTTGGCGGAACGGCCGCCGGGGTCGGGGTTGGCGAGCCAGTGGTGGCCGTGGTCGTCGTCGACGGCGGCTTCGCGGATCCACCGGGCGGCGTGGATCGCCGCGGTGACCGGCGTGTCGGCTTCCGTCCGCCCCATGTCGCCTCCCGGTATTTCCTACAAGGATAGTCCTATTTATCGAGCCCCGCGAGCGGCGGCGGCAGCTCTCGCTCATGGATCAGCACCAGGCGGCGGGTCGCCCTGGTCATCGCCACGTAGAGGTCGCGACCGGCCAGTTCCTCGGGCCACACCACGATGACGCCGTCGAATTCGAGCCCTTTTGAGGTCGTCACGGTCAGCAGCGCCACCGGCGAGTCCAGCGGATCGAGCGTAACGGCTTCCGGGACCAGCGACGCGACTTCCGCATGGCGATCACCGGACGTGATGATCGCCAGCCGGCCCTCCCCGTCGGCGAGCAGCTCGTCGGCCGCGGCGGCGATCTCCGCCCTGAGCACGTCGTTCAGCCCGGCCCGGGTGGCCTTGACCACGCGGGGCGGCTCCTCGGGGGGACGTACCGAAATCGGGGGTTCCTGGTCGGGGGCGACCTCCTTCAGGACCTCGGCGGCGGCGTCCATGACGTCCTTGGGGGTGCGGTAGTTGACGGTGAGGCGCTCCCCGCGCCAGGAGACGTAGGGGTCGAGCATCTCGCCCCAGCTCGTCGCGCCGGCCGGGGAGCCGGTCTGGCCGATGTCGCCGACGATGGTCATCGAACGGGTCGGGATGCGCCGCATGATCATGCGCCAGGCCATCGCGGAGAGCTCCTGGGCCTCGTCCACGATCACATGGCCGTAGATCCACTTGCGGTCACGCTCGGCCCGCTGGGCGGTGGTGACCTCCTCGCCCGGGGTGGCGTTCCAGTCGGCCAGCAGCGCCGCCTCGACCTCCTCGACCCCGGTGACGGTGAGCACCTCGCGGGCGAACAGCTCCTGCTCGGCCCGGTCGTCGTCGCGCCGCGCCGGGGCGGGCTCCTCGCCGAGCAGCTCGGCGGCCTCGTCCAGAAGGGGGATGTCGCCGATCGTCCACGGGTCGCCGGGCGCCTTGCCGAGCATGCCCCGCACGAGCTCCTGCGGGGTGACGACCGGCCACAGGGCGTCGATGGCCGCCCTGACCGGGGGTTCGTGCCAGAGGACCTTCCTGATGTACGCCAGCTCGTCGTCGTCGGCCGGCCGGTCGAGCTTGGCCGTCTCGTCGATCGCCAGGGCGCGCAGCAGGTCGAGGACCACCAGCTTGCGGGCCACGTTGTGGGGCCGGCCCGACCTGCGGGCCCGGTCGCGTGCCTGGACGCAGAGGTGGTGCGGCACCACCAGGTCCATGCCGTCGACGTGGATCTCCAGGTCGCCCTCCGGCACCCGCTGCCGGTCGGCCACCGCCCACGCGACCGCCTCGACCATGCCGAGGTCGCCCTTGATGACGGCCTGGAACGGCTCGTCGTCGGCCGTGGCGGTGACGCCGGGGAACAGGTCGCCGACGCCGGCCAGCACCACGTCGGTCTCGCCCAGCGAGGGCAGCACCTGGCTGATGTAGCGCAGGAAGGTCGTGTTGGGGCCGACGACCAGGACGCCGCGGCGTTCGAGGGTCTCGCGGTAGGCGTACAGGAGATAGGCGGCGCGGTGGAGGGCGGCGACGGTCTTGCCGGTGCCGGGGCCGCCCTCGACGACGAGGGTGCCGTGCAGGCCCGACCGGATGACCCGGTCCTGCTCGGTCTGGATGGTGGCCACGACGTCGCCCATCCGGCCGGTGCGCCTGCGCCGGAGGGCGGCCAGCAGGGCGGCCTCGCCGACGAAGCCGCCCTCGACGTCCTCGCGGTCGAGGTCGAAGACCTCGTCGTCGACGCCGACCACCGTGCGTCCCTTGGTCCGCAGGTGGCGGCGGCGCACCAGCGTGCCCGGGTAGGAGGGGGTGGCGGCGTAGAAGGGCCGGGCGGCGGGGGCCCGCCAGTCGACCAGGATCGTCTCGTGGTCGTCGTTGCGCAGTCCGACGCGGCCGATGTAGAGGGTTTCCTCCAGGACGTCGTCGATGCGCCCGAAGCACAGGCCGCGCTCGACCGCGTTGAGCTGCGCCAGCCGCCGGGCGTGCTCCTTGGCCGACACCTCGCGCTCGACCCGCGCCTGGTGGGTGCCGCCCGAGGTGCCCTTGGCGTATTCGGCCCTGAGCGCCTCGGCCGTCCGGCGCCGGACGGTGTCGAGCCGGTCGTAAAGCTGGGTGATCCGGCTCTGCTCCAATTCGAGCACTTGACGATTGGCCACGCGAGTGCTATCCTCTCCAACGGAGCTATGTGATTTGTGCGGCGCAAGGGCTGCGACTCACCAGGATAGCTCCTTTTTTCATGCCCGCATCCGGCGTCGCCCGACCGGTGATTTCGCCGATGCGCGGCCCCCGGTTCGCTCCTGACTATGGCGCAGTCAGCAATTCCGACAGGGCCGTCGTGCGGAGCCGGAAACGTGCCCGCAACACCAGCGGCCCTTCCGAGAACCGGGAGACACCCCCTTGCGACCCCACTTCTCCTCCCGACTGTCCCGCTTCGCCACCGCCGCCCTCGCGTTCACCCTGGCGACCGGGACCGCCGTCACCCTCGCCCCCTCGGCGCAGGCCGCCGGGTTCGAGCGCGGCCCGAACCCGACCAGCGCGATCCTGGAGGCCTCGCGCGGCCCGTTCTCCGTCGCCACCACGAGCGTCTCCTCCCTCGTCTCCGGCTTCGGCGGCGGCACGATCTACTACCCCACCGACACCAGCCAGGGCACCTTCGGCGCGATCGCGATCTCCCCCGGCTACACCGCCCGGTGGTCGAGCCTGGAGTGGTTAGGCCCGCGCATCGCCTCGCACGGCTTCGTCGTCATCGGCATCGAGACCAACTCGACCCTCGACCAGCCCGCCAGCCGCGGCAGCCAGCTCCTGGCCGCCCTCGACTACCTGGTCAACAGCAGCTCCACCACGGTACGCAGCCGCATCGACCGCAACCGCCTGGCGGTGGCCGGCCACTCGATGGGTGGCGGCGGCACCCTCCACGCCGCCGAGGACCGGCCGTCGCTGAAGGCCGCCGTGCCGATCGCGCCGTGGAACCTCGACAAGACCTGGGGTTCGGTCCGGGTTCCGACTCTGATCGTGGCCGGCGAGAGCGACAGCGTCGCCTCCCCGACGTCGCACGCCAGCCCGTTCTACAACAGCATCTCCCAGACGGAGAAGGCGTACCTGGAGCTGAACGGCGCCAGCCACTTCTTCCCGCAGACCACCAACACCCCGTTCGCCAAGCAGTTCGTCGCCTGGCTCAAGCGCTGGGTCGACGAGGACACCCGCTACAGCCAGTTCATCTGCCCCGGCCCGAGCGGCCTGGCGATCGAGGAGTACCGCAGCACCTGCCCGGTGTGACCCGGCCGGAGAAGCCCCGTGACGGCGGTCACGGGGCTTTTCCCTTCGCGGCGGAACGCGGCGATCCGACTGCGGCGGACGCGCCCGGCTTGTATGCCTGTGACGTGATCCGATTCCTCGGCTACGCCGCCATCGCGCTCGTCGTCACCGCCTGCGGCTCCACCGCTCCTCCGAGCCCCCTCCACACCGGCCTGAGTGCCGCGGACATCGTCAGGGAACTGCCCGAACACGGTGTGGAGGCGCACCTCGGCGCGACCTACCAGGAGGAGGGCGTCAGCGGCGCCTCGTTCCAGGCCGACGCGATCGCCGCCACGGGTCCGGGCGGCGGCCCGGCCGACCTCGCGACCGGCGGGCTGGTCCAGGTCTTCGCGGACACGGCCGCGGCGGCCGAGCACTCCGGGGAGGCCCCGGCGCACACCTACCAGTTGGGCAACGTCGTGCTGCGCGTCTACAAGGGCCTGCCGGAACGGGACGCGCGACGCTACCGGGACGCCCTTGAGGAGGTGCTGCGGCAGAGCTGAGCCCGCTACCGGGCGAAGGCGTCGTCGACCGAGTCGTAGACCTTCAGCCGGGTGCGCAGGCCCAGGAGGTCGAACAGGCGGGCCACCCGGGGGGTCAGGCCGCAGTAGGCGGCCGGCCCCCGGCGGTGGGCGTCGAGGAGGACCTGGAGGCCCGCGCTGTCGATGAAGGTCAGGCCCGCGAGGTCGAAGACCACCCGCTCGCCGGACCGCTCCCGGACGTAGTCGTGGAACGCCGGTTCGGCCAGGGCGTCGATCTCGCCCCGGACCACGATGACCACGTCGCCCCCACGCCGGTGGGCGGTCACCTGGAAGGTGCGGCCCGACAGACCGGGCTCGCCGTCGTCTTCCGCCGTCAATTCGCGCTCTCTCTCCAGAACGGCCCGCGCGGCCTCGCGGAGGTCCACCCCGCCGCTCCACTCCGCCAGGTGCGCCAGATGATGGGCGGCGGCGTAGCGGCGTTCGGCCGGGTGGGCGGCGCGCTGCCGCTGGTCCTGGCGGACACGCTCGGCGGCACGACGATGATCCTCCACATTCCCCACTCTTTCACTCATCCCCGACGCCCGCCACATCGGCGTCGCCGGGGTGGTGCCAGCACCACCTTTTTCCCGGATACCTCGTGGATGGTGACCACCCCCGCCCGGTCTCTACGGTTGTCCCCATGGCCCTCACCCAGACGCTCACCCCCTGGGACCGGCTGCGGTCCCACTGGGCCGCCCCGGCCTGGCTGCGCACCGCACACGTGGTGACCGGCGCCCCGGTCGCGCTGCTGGCGCTGGCCGTGATCGGCGGCCTGGCGGCCGTCTCGATCATCTTCATCTGGACGATCGTGGTCCCGCTCATCGCGCTGCCGCTGATGTTCTGGCTGCTGCCGAAGCTGACGGGGCTGCAGCGCGGGCGCTTCGCGGCGTTCCTGTCGGTCGAGATCCCGGCGGCCCGGCGCAGGCCGGGCACCCGGAACCCCATCAGGTTCCTCTACGCCGAGATCCGCGACCCCCGCACCTGGCGGCAGCTCGCCTACCACCTGCTCGCCCCCCTCATCACCGGGGTCGGGCTGTTCGCCATGATCGTGGCCTGGTCGGGGGCGCTGGCCTCCCTCGCGGTGGCCATCGGCTACTGGACCGACCGGGGCACCGTCGAGGGCGAGGGCTGGCTGATGCTGATCCTCGCGGGGGCGCTGGCGGTGGCCGGGCCCTGGGCGGCGCGGCTGATCTGCTCGGTCGACGAGGTGGCAGCCGTGTCGCTGCTGGGCCCGAGCGCCGCCGACGTGCTGACCGAACGGGTCGAGAGCCTGCGCGAGAGCCGCGCCGAGGTGATCGACGCCGCCGACGCCGAGCGCCGCCGGATGGAGCGCGACCTCCACGACGGCGCCCAGCGCCGGCTGGTGTGGCTGGCGATGAACCTCGGCATGGCCCGCACCACCCTCACCGACCTGCCCGAACCGGCCAGGCAGGTGATCGCGCAGGCCCACGACGAGGCGAAGCTGGCGCTGAAGGAACTGCGCGACCTCGTGCGCGGCCTCCACCCGGCGGTGCTCGACGAGCAGGGCCTCGACGCGGCGCTGTCGGGGGTGGCCGCGCGCTCTCCGGTGCCGGTGCGGCTGACGGTCGACGTCGACCGGCGGCCGTCGCCGACGATCGAGGCGGTGGCGTTCTTCGTGGTCTCCGAGGCGCTGACCAACGTCGCCAAACACGCCCAGGCCCACGAGGCGTTCGTGACCGTGCGGCGAGAGGGCGACCGGCTGATCGTCGAGGTGCTCGACGACGGCCGGGGCGGCGCCGACCCCGCCGAGGGCTCGGGCCTGCGCGGCCTGATCCAGCGGGCCGGCTCCGTCGACGGGGTGATCACGATCCTCAGCCCCGAGGGCGGGCCGACCACGATCCGGGCCGATCTGCCGTGCGGGTAGTGCTCGCCGAAGACTCGGTGCTGCTGCGCGAGGGCCTCGTCTGGGTGTTCCGGTCGGCCGGCATGGAGGTCGTGGCGGCCGTCGAAGACGCCGAGGGGCTGCTGCGCGCCGCCGAGGAACACCGGCCCGACCTGGTCGTGACCGACGTGCGCATGCCGCCGTCCCACACCGACGAGGGCCTGCGCGCCGCCCTGGTGCTGCGGCGGCAGTGGCCCGACCTGTCGATCGTGGTGCTCTCGCAGTACGTCGAGGAGCGCTACGCCACCACCTTGTTGTCCACGACCACCACCGGGGTCGGCTACCTGCTGAAAGACCGGGTGGCCGACGTGCCCGAGTTCCTCGACGCGCTGCGCCGGGTCGCGGCGGGCGGCACCGCCCTCGACCCCGAGGTCGTCGCCCAGCTCCTGGTCCGCCGCCACAGCGACCCGCTCGACCGTCTGACCCGCCGAGAGAAGGAGGTGCTGGCCTTGATCGCCGAAGGCCGCTCCAACACCGGCATCGCCGAGGCCCTGTCGGTCTCGGAGAGCGCCGTGGGCAAGCACATCAACAACATCTTCGCCAAGCTCGACCTGTCCGGCGACGACAAGGACCACCGGCGCGTGCTGGCCGTGCTCCGTTTCCTGAGGGTCTCGTGAACGCGGCGGCGCGGCTGCGCTGGCGGGTCGCCGGCGGGGTCCTGACCACCGCGATCCTGGTGTTCGGCGCGGCGGGCTTCGCCACGGCCGCGCTCGACGAGCCGGGTGTCCCGATGGCGTTGGTCGACACCCGCACGACCGAGACCGTCCGCGACGAATACCTCCTCTACGCGCAGCGGTTCGTGCTGGTCGACCGCAGCGGCCCGGCCGTCACGATCCACGTCCAGCACGGCGCGGGCGACCGGGTGATCATCGAGCGCGAGACCACGTGGGCCCGTGACCGGCCCGACCAGTCGCAGTCGTGGGACGGCCAGACCCTGGTCATCGACTCCGGCGGCTGCATGGGCTGCTCGGTCAGCTACCGGATCACCGTGCCCGAGCACACCGAGGTCGTCCGGCGGTGAAAAACCAGGTGAAACACCCCGGCGGGCGGGGTAGCGTCACCGGGTGATTCCGCTGGTAGAACGAGAGATACGTGCCTCGTTCGTGAACTGTTCCAAGGGTGAGGCCTCCCGCCTCAACCTCCCGCGCGACCTGCGTGAGCTCGACTGGGAGTCGCTCGACTTCCTCGGCTGGCGCGACCCGCAGTCCCCCGAGCGGGGCTATCTGGTCGCCGAGCACGCCGGGAGGCTGACGGGCATCGTCATGCGCTTCCCGCAGGGCGTCAAGCGCAGTGTCGTCAAGACGACCGTCTGCTCGGTCTGCGTGACCTCCCACGGCGGCACCGGCGTGGCGCTGTTCGTGGCGCCCCGCGTCGGGGCGGCCGGACGGCAGGGCAACACGGTCGGCGCCTACCTGTGCTCCGACCTGGCGTGCTCCCTGTACGTCCGGGGCAAGAAGGCCACCGACCGGCTGTCGGGCTCCGAGACGCTGTCGCTGGAGGACAGGGTCGCCCGACTGGTCCTGAACCTCGACGACTTCGTCGCGAAGGTGCTCGCCTAGGGAGGACACCACGATGAGCAAGCGGACGCCCCGCTTCCAACCCGGCCCCGGGCAGGCCTGACGCCTCCCGGGGCCTTCTTCATGCCTCGATTTCTTAGGAAACTTTCCTAACCATATTGACCCGGACAGTCAGGACTGTGTTTGATGAGCGCTCAAGCGCGCTCGTCCCACCCGTCTCTTTTCTGTACGGAGTCTGCCGATGGCACGCTCGTTATGCGCACTCCTGGTGCTCTTGTCCGCCCTCGTCGCCACGCCCGCCCAGGCCGCCCCCGCCGTGTTCGCCCATCCGGGGGTCATGGTCAGCCGGGCCCAGCTCGACTTCGTCAAAGGCCGGGTCGCGGCGAACGCCCAGCCATGGAAGGCCGCGTTCGACCAGATGGCGGCCTCGCCGTTCGCCTCGCTGACCCGCAACCCGACGCCGCGCGCGGTGGTCGAGTGCGGCTCCTACTCCAACCCGAACATCGGCTGCACCGACGAGCGGCAGGACGCGCTGGCCGCGTACACGCTGGCGCTGCGCTGGTACATCACCGGTGACGCGCGCTACGCGACCAAGGCCATCTCGATCATGGACGCCTGGTCGGCCGTGCTACGCGACCACACCAACAGCAACGCCCCGCTCCAGTCGGCCTGGGCCGCCTCCACGTGGCCGAGGGCCGCGGAGATCATCAGGTACACCTACACCGGCGGATGGCCGAACATGCAGCGGTTCGCCACCATGCTGCGCGATGTCTACCTGCCCGAGGTGATCAACGGCTCCTCCAGCAACGGCAACTGGGAGTTGTCGATGATGGAGGCGGCCATCGGCATCGCCGTTTTCCTGGAGGACAAGGCCGTCTACGACCGCGCGGTCGCCCGCTTCCGGGCCCGCGCGGCGGCCTTCCTGTACGTCGCCGCCGACGGCCCCCAGCCGAAGTATCCGCCGGTGGGGAGCGTCGACACCTACGCCGAGCTGGTGAACTTCTGGCACGGCCAGACCACCTTCGTCGACGGCCTGAGCCAGGAGACCTGCCGCGACTTCACCCACACCGGCTACGGCATCAGCGCCATCTCCCACGTCGCCGAGACCAGCCGCATCCAGGGCCAGGACCTCTATCCCGAGCTCGCCGACCGGCTCCGGCACGCGCTGGGCCTGCACGCCAAGTATCAGCTCGGCGCCGCAGTCCCCTCCTGGCTCTGCGGCGGCTCGCTCAAGCTGGGCCTCGGCCCGGTGACCGAGGTCGGCTTCAACGCGCTGAACACCCGCATGGGCATCGCGATGACCAACACCCAGACGCTGACCGAGCGCCAGCGCCCGGCCGGCACGAACTACCTGTTCGTGGCGTGGGAGACGCTGACCCACGCGAGGAACCCGAACTAACGCATCAGGGCCAGGCGCCGGGTCAGCTTCGTGACCGGCGCCTTCGGCCCGAAGACGACCAGGCCCACGTAGTCGATCTCGGCCGCCGGGGTCTCCGCCAGGATCCGCAGGTACTCGCCGTACTCGCGGGCCCGCCGGGCGACCTCGGTGAAGCCGACCACCCTCACCTCCTCCGGCACGGCGTCGTGCAGCTCGCGCAGCGTGCCGCCGGAGGCCGTCAGGACCGGCACCGGGTGGGTGTTGAGGCCGGGGTGGACGTTGCCGTCGGCGTCCTTGCCGTCGGAGCCGAGCCATTCGGTCAGCGCGTCGCCGAGGCTGAGGGCCAGCACGGCGGCGGCGTTCACGGCCAGGCCGGCGGGCAGGTCGTCGCGGAGCACCATGACAAGTTTGGTCTCCATCGGTGAACTCCGTTCAATCGGGTGGTCAACGCCGACGACTCTAGACATTCATCTGGCGCTCAAGCGTCCCAACCGAACGTATGATCGGCGCTAGGGTCCAATTCATGGATTTGGACGACATAGATTCGGCGATCATCGCCCAATTGCAGCTCGACGCACGGCAGTCGAACCGGGAACTGGCCCGGCGGGTCGGCATCGCCGCCTCGACCTGCCTGGAGCGGGTCCGCGGCCTCCACGAGCGCGGCGTCATCACCGGCTACCACGCCCGGCTCGACCTGTCGAAGATCGGCCGGAGCGTGCAGGCGATCGTGGCGGCGCAGGTCAGGCCGTCGAGCCGGACCGTCATCAACAGCTTCCACGACTTCGCCTCGTCCCGGCCCGAGGTGCTGGAGGTGCTGGTCGTGGCGGGCGGCGACGACTTCCTGATCCGGGTGGCCGTCCAGGACAACGAGCGCCTGCACGGCTTCCTCATCGACCACCTGGCCAAGCGCAAGGAGGTGGTCGGCTTCCGGACCCTGGTCGTCTTCCAGCACTCGGCGACGACCGCGATCACGCCGCTGTTGACCATGACGTAGCGGCAACGTTTCTAATCGGAGGCATGCGGATCGGGGAACTCGCCGAGATCGCCGGGGTCTCCACCCGGACCATCCGGCACTACCACCACACGGGCCTGCTGGCCGAGCCCACCCGGCGGGCCAACGGCTACCGCGACTACCGCCTGCGCGACGCGGTCGTGCTGGCCCGCATCCGGCGGCTGGCCGAGCTCGGCCTGTCGCTCGACGAGATCCGCGACGTGCTGGCCGACGACGAGGGCCGGGAGCTGCGCGAGGTGCTGCTGGAGCTCGACGCCGACCTGGCCCGCGAGCAGCAGGCCATCGCGGCGAAACGAGCGCGCCTGTCCAGGTTGCTGGCGATCGAGGGTGATCTGAGCGCCGACGCGGTGGTCTCTCCGGAGATGGCCGACGTGCTGCGCGCGCTGCCCGGCGAGGGCTTCGCCAAGTTCGACCGGGAGATGATGTCGCTGCTCCCGCCCGAGGTGCTGGCCGAACTGGGTCCCATGGTCGAGGGCGCGGCCGACCTCTACGCCCGTCTCGACGCCCTCCACGACGCCGCGCCCGACGACCCCCGGGTGGCCGCGCTGGCCGCCGACCTGCTGCGTGCCCTGCCCGCGTCGATGCTGGGCGGGCTCGGCGAGGAGAGCGGGGAACGCTGGCTCGGCGAGCTCGGAGTCGAGATCCTCCCCGCCCAGGCGGCGGTCTTCCACCAGGTCATGGCGATGGCGAGGGAGCGGAACCGATGATCGTGCGACTGTTGCGGTTCGAGGTCGACGGGCTCGTGTCGGTCGGCCGGTGGTTGCTGCGGCGGCCCGACGTGCCGGCCGGGGCGGTGGCGGTGCCCTACGCGAAGGCGCAGAACCCGCTCCTCACGGTCTTCCTCGTCGTCCAGGTCGTCGAGACCGTCGGCGTGGAGCTGCTGCTGCGCGGGCTCGGCGTGCCCGAGGCGGTGCGAGTCCCGCTGCTGGCCCTGGGCGTCTACGGGTCGGTCATGGTGGCCGGCATGATCGCGTCGGGCGTGGTCAGGCCCCATGTGGTGACCGGCGCCGAGCTGCGCGTCCGGCTGGGCCACTACCTCGACGTGCGGGTGCCGGTCGAACTCATCGAGGGCACCGGCACGGTCCGCGGCTACGAGTCGTCGCTGAAGGTCGACGGCGAACGGCTGATCGTGCCGGTCGGGTCGCAGACCAACACCCGCGTCACCCTGCGCGAGCCGATCACGGTCACCCGGCCACTCGGGAGAACGGCCGAGGTGCGAGTGATCGACTTCTATGCGGAGTCACCACCGGCAGCAGTGGGGAGACCGTCGTCAGCTCACGGGCGGTGAGCACCATCCAGAGCGCGTCGGCCACCAGCGTGGCGTCGAGCAGGACCTCGTAGGCCGCCCAGTCGGGGTCGCCGTCGACGAGGATCCCGGGCGGCATCGGCACGATCTGCCCCAGCAGCGTGGTCGCGGCGGCGAGCAGCCCGGCCGCCAGGGTGGCGAGGCTCCACCGCCCGTCGAAGAACTGGAGCGTCAGGACCAGCCCCCACCAGACGACCAGGATGGTCGTGAGCGGCGGGCTCAGCAGCCAGCCGATCAGTCCCAGGATCACCAGCACGATCCGCACCTGCCAGGGCAGCTCCCCGAACACGCCGGGCAGCAGGACCACCACGGCGACGATCAAGGCGATCGGGATCAGCGTGGACAGGAGGTCGGGCAGCTCCGCCAGCACCGTCCACAGCAGGGTGTCGCACAGTGCCAGCGCGATGAGGGCCTGGCGCAGCCCCCGGTGCACGGTGAGCGGCGGCATGCGCAGCAGGGCCCAGAGCAGGCAGCCGTGCAGCGCGCCGATCACGACGAGGCCGGGGATCAGCGCCCACCCGCCGGCGTCCTCGTCCCACCCGCCGTTCATGGTCGCCACGGCGTGCAACGCCCGCACCTCGCCGGTGATCGCGAAGTAGGCCAGCACTACGCCATAAATGCCGACAATTGCCGCAACCAACGATTTCGACATGTCATTCATCCGTTTTCTGGGCGCAAAGCGACGATCTTAGCGCGGATTATTCGGATGAATGTGGGTGAAGCGACAAGCGCCTGACCAGGAGCAAAGCGGACTGCGATCCTGTCTCGGTCATGGTGGACCAGACTGCCTCCCTCGAACGGGTCACCGCCATCGCCGCCGAGCACCACACGGCACTCGATCAGGCGACCCGCCTGGTGCACGCCATCGCCTGGACCGGCGGTGGCGCCTCGGCATTCGCCGACCTGCTCACCGAGCAGCGCACCACCCTCCACGGGGCCCTCTCCGAATCGATTTCCCTTTTTTCCGGTACGCCCGAACTCGCGGCCGGAATACCCCGACTCCCCCGCCCGAGGGGCGCGTTCGCGGGTTTCTCCCGGAATGTGCTGCCGACCCTCGCCGGTGAATTGTGCGCCGCCTCCCGAAATCTGGAAAAGATGGCCGTGTTCCTGTCACAGGAGCTGTCGGCGGCCGGGATGTCCGACCGCCCGGCCCGGGTCATCGCCGACATCGCGTTCTGGTCGGGCGAACAGGCCAGGGACATCCGCGCCCGGCTTGTCGAGCTGCCCCCCGGCGAGACCCTGCCCGCCGCCCTGGCCGCCTACGGCGTGTTCGGCGCCCACGCCGGCGACGAGGCCGGCGCCGAACCCCTGCTCACGCGGGTCACCGCCGGCGACCCGGCGGCCGTCGACGCCCTGCTGGGCCTCCAGCACCGCTGCGCCTCCCCCGGTCTCGGGGCCCGGGTCGGCGCCTGGTGGACGCTGCAACATCCGGGGGTCCAGGCGACCTCCCTGGGCCTGCCCGCCTTCGGCGGCCTGCACGGCCTGCCGGCGGTGGTGCGCGACTCCGCCAACCGGGAGTTCCTCCGGGTCGAGCACGGCCTGCTCACCCACGACCTCCACCGGCTCGGCGCGTCGGTGATGTGGCAGTCCGACCGCGACCTGCCGCGCAGCTGGGACCGGGTGAACATCCAGCTCAAACGCCTGGAGACGATCAAGTCGGTGACCGCCCCGGTGCCCGGCTACCCCGACCCGATGCTGCTCGGCTTCGACGTCTCCGGCCAGGGACGGCTCACCGTCTCGTGGGGCGACCCCGACACCGCGCAGACCACCGTGATCTTCGTCCACGGCCTGAACACCGGCCTCGCCGGCGCGACGACCAGCGTCACCCGCGCCCAGTTGTTGTGGCGGCAGGCCTCGAGGATGGCGGGCACCCCGGTGGCCTGCGTCACCTGGGACGGCTACGACACCCCGCTGGTCGACTTCGGCGCCTTCACCCCCGACCGCAACGCCGCCCTGGGCGGACAGGCGCTGACCGCCTTCTGTCTGGGCCTGCGGGCCGCCCACACGCCGTCGGCGACGGCCAGGAGCGTGCTGATCGGGCACGGCGACGGCGCGCTGACCGTCCACCGGGCCCTGGCCGGGTGGGCCGGGCTGGCCGACGACGTGATCCTCCTCGACCAGGGCGACGGTGACTGGCGGCCCGAGTCGGCCGCCCTCCGCGACGTGGCCACCATCGTCAACGGATCGGGGCCCCGATGAAGACCGCGCTCGTGTTCTGGTTCCTTCTCACCCTCACGGGATGTGGCATGTCGGACGACGACGAACTGACCCAGATCCGGGCGACCGACCGGGTGGAGAAGCTGGTCCGCGACACGGCCGGGGCGCTGACGCCGCAGCCCCAGCTCGAACTCATCCCGGTGTCGGTCACCCCGACGGCCTGCCTCGACAAGAGCGAGTCGCTGCAGAAGATCGTGGTCAGCCGGGCCTACTGGCTGCGCGGCGTCGACCGCAACCAGCACATGGTGGTCTCCCGCCAGGTCGCCGACTACTGGAAGGAGCAGGGTTTCCAGGTCATCGCCAAGAACGCCGACCCCGGCAACCCCGACCTCAGCGGCATCACCGAGCCCGACAAGTTCATCCTCGCGCTGACCTGGGGTTCCGGCGACCACATCTATCTGGCCGCGACCTCACCCTGCGTCTGGCCCGAGTCGTACCGGTAGCCGGTCGAGGGCGCGCAGCAGCGGCAGCGGCCGCCACCGCAGGTCCTCCGCCTGCACGGCCAGGCTCATCTCCGGGAAACGCTCGAACAACCGCGCCAGCGCGATCCGCGCCTCCAGCCGGGCCAGCGGCGCCCCCAGGCAGTAGTGGATGCCGTGCCCGAAGGCCAGGTGGGGGCCGTCGTCGCGGGTGAGGTCGAGCCGGTCGGGCTCGCGGAACTCCGCCGGGTCGCGGTCGGCCGCCGAGACGGCCACCGCGACCAGCTCGCCCGCCGGGATGGTCACCCCGGCGATCGTGACCTCCTCCCCGGTCACCCGCTGCGGCGCGAAGTTGAGCGGGCCGTCGTACCGGAGGAACTCCTCGACCGCCCGGTCGATCACCTCGGGGTTCCCGAGCAGCTCGGCCCGCTGGTCGGGGTGGGTGAGCAGGGCCAGCACGGCGTTGCCGATCAGGTTGACCGTGGTCTCGTGCCCGGCCAGGAACAGCAGGAAGCAGGTCGAGATCAGCTCGACGTCGTCGAGCCTGTCGTCCTGGTCGCGGGCCTGCACCAGCCCGGTCAGGATGTCGTCGCCCGGCGCGGCCCGCTTCTCCTCGATGAGCGCCGAGAACCGCTCGACCACCCCCGCGACGCTGCGGTCGCGCTCGGTGGGGTCGTCTCCGGCGCGGAAGGGCCGCGCCAGCAGCTCCCGCAGGTGCGCCCGCAGGTCGTCGCGGTCACGTTCGGGCACCCCGAGCAGTTCGCAGATGACCGTCATCGGCAGCGGGTAGGCGAAGGCGTCGATCAGGTCGACCTCGCCGTCCATCCGGTCGAGCAGCCCGGCGGCGATCTCCTCGACCCGGGGCCGGAGCCGCTCGACCGCCCGGGGCGTGAACGCCTTGCTGACCAGCCGCCGCAGCCGGGTGTGGTCGGGCGGGTCGCTGTTGAGCATGTGCGAGGCCAGCTCGGCGGGCTGGACGCGGGCGTCCGGCGTGGTGACGGCCCGCTGGAGCCCCTCGCGGAGGGCGGCGGCGTCCTTGCGGAGCCGGGGATCGGCCAGAGCCTCGCGGGCGTCGTCGTAGCGGGTGATCAGCCACATGCGGATCCCGTTGGGCATCACGACCTGGACGGCCGGCCCTTCGGCCCGGAGCGCCCGGTAGGCGCCGTGCGGATCGCGCAGGTAGTCGTCACCGAGCTCGGTCAGACCGTGCGACACACGAGGCTCCTTTCCCCACCCGTAGTCATGGCCCGCCGGCCCGGCCGCGACGCCGACGGGGCCGAGCCTTTACGGGAAACGGTGCAGACCAGGACCTTTCCGGCCCAGGACGTCGCCGGGGTTGGAGTAGGGGCACGACACCAGTGACAGGCAACCGCAGCCGATGCAGTTGGAGAAGTTGTCGCGCAGCGCCGTCAGCTCCTCGATGCGCCGGGTCAGGTCGTCATGCCATTCGCGGCTGATGCGGGCCCAGTCGCGTTTGCCGGGCACGCCGTCGGCCGGGAGGCGGTCGAGGGCCTCCTTGATGCGCTCCAGGGAGACGCCGACCCGCTGGGCCACCCGGATGAAGGCGATCACCCGCAGCACGTCGCGGCGGTATTCGCGCCGGTTGCCGGCGGTGCGGCGGCTCTGGATGAGGCCGAGGCTCTCGTAGTAGTGGAGGGCCGAGACGGCCACGCCGGCGCGTTCGGCGACCTGGCCGGGCCTCAGCCAGACCGCGTCGGGATCGATCACCCTTCGTCCCCCCGTTGACGTCAAGTGCGCTTGATGAAGTGGACTCTACCCATGGCAATCATGCGGGCGGCCGGAGTGGCCGAGTTCGGGGCGGCGGACCGGCTTCGGATCGTGGAGGTGCCCCGGCCGGAGCCGGGGCCGGGCGAGGTGCTGGTCCGGGTGCGGGCGGCCGGGGTGCAGCCGGCCGACGTGGCGGTGCGCTCGGGGTGGCTGCCGCCGGGAGCGCCCTCGGCGCAGTTCCCGGTCGTCCCCGGCAACGAGTTCTCCGGGGTCGTCGAGGGCACGGGCGAGGAGGTCGTCGGGTTCCGGGTGATGCGGTGCTACGCCGAATACGTGGTGGTCCCGGAGACGCAGGTCGTGCCGAAACCCGAGGGGGTCGGCTGGGCGGCGGCCGGGGCGTTGTCGGCGTCGGGCCAGACGGCCCACACGGCGCTGGAGCGCCTGGGCCTTCGGGAGGGCGAGACGCTGCTCGTGCACGGCGCGGCGGGCGGGGTCGGGACCATGATCACGCAGCTCGCCGTACGGAAGGGCGTGCGGGTCGTCGGTACGGCGAGCGCCGCCAACCAGGACCACGTGCGAAGCCTCGGGGCGGTCCCGGTCGTGTACGGCGACGGCGAGCTCGACCGGCTCAAGGAGGCCGGGCCCTTCGACGCGGTGCTCGACGCGGCCGGGCACGGGAACCTGCACACCGCCGTGCGGCTCGTCGGCGACCGGTCGCGGATCGGCTCGATCGTCGACTGGGACCTCGCGAAGGAGCTCGGCTGCCGGTGGATCGGCAGCGACCGGAACCGCGACCGGCTCGCCGAGCTGCTCGACCTGGTCGCCAAAGGAGAGTTGCGGGTGACCGTCAGGGCGCAGTACCCGCTGGAGGAGGCCGGGAAGGCGCACGCCGACGTGGAATCGGGGCACGGACGGGGGAAGGTCGTGCTGATTGTCGGGTAGGGGAGGCCGATGGACGAAAACGGACTCACCGTGAACCTCATCGGCTATCACGTCGAGGCCGTCGACGGCCGGATCGGAACCGTCGACGCCGTCAGCGACGAGATCGACGAGGGCTACCTCGTCATCGACACCGGACCGTGGATCTTCGGGCACCGGGTCATGCTGCCCGCCAGCGTGATCACGCAGGTCGACGCATCGCAACGAAAGATCTACGTCGACCGGACCCAGAAGGAGATCAGCGACGCGCCGGACTTCATCATGGCCGACGATCCGCCCCAGCGGGCCTACGCCGACCGGTTCCCCTACGGGATCTCCTGAAAGACGAAAAGCCCCGCCCCTTGGAATGCGCCGGAAGGGGGCGGGGCGTTTTCGGCGTCTACGGCCAGCGGTCGACCCGCACCGGCGTCGGCTTCTCGATCACGCCGAGGCGCTCCAGCAGCACCAGGAACGTCGAGGCGTAGGGCGAGGACTCGGCCACCCCGGCCACGCGGTCCCAGTCGACCTGCTCCCGCATCGCCCGGACGGTCGGCAGCAGCCCCGAGTAGTCGCAACTGTGCTCCGACAGCGGCAGGATCCACGAGATCACCAGGTCGGTCGCCTCCAGCACCGGCAGGCTGAGCGCCGCGGTGTTGATCATCGTGGCGCGCCCGATCATCTCGGGGGTGACGGGCCGGTCGGCCAGCTGGAAGATCAGGTCGACCAGCACGCCCTCTTCGTCGAAGGCCTTGACCAGCCAGTCCTCGGGCGGGCGTTCGGTCCGGAAGCCCATGTTCTCCAGCGTCTTCAGCGCCAACGGGACGTCCTCTTCGACCAGCGCGAAGTCGACGTCGTGCAGAGAAGGGGCCGCTCCCCTGGCGTATCCGGCGCAGCCGCCGGCCAGGGCGAAGCGCACGCCCACCTCCTTGAGGCCGGACCCCGCCCGCTTCAGCGTGTCCAGGATGGCGTCGGTTACCTCGTGACTGTGACTACCCACGCGCACCGTTTGCCCCGGAACGTTCGACCCAAACAATCCGGGGTAATACGTCGCGCCATGACCGAGACCCTCAGAGAGATCAACGACGCGTACTCCAAGGAGCGCCCTTTGGCTTCTTACGCCAGGGTCCTCGGTGTGTACGGCACCGCCGTCGCCGCCCTCCTGGCCGCCGGAAGGCTGACCGGACGCAAGGCCCCCGACCGGGTGGCCCCCATGGACCTCGCCCTGATGTCGGTGGCCACCCACCGCCTGTCCCGGACGATCGCGAAGGACACCGTCACCAGCCCGCTCAGGGCGCCCTTCACGCGGTACGTCGGGGTCTCCGGGCCCTCCGAACTGAAGGAGGAGGTCCGCGGCGAGGGCCACCGCCACGCCGTGGGTGAGCTCCTGAGCTGCCCGTTCTGCCTGGCCCAGTGGATCGCGACCGGCTACGCCGCCGGGATGGTCTTCGCCCCCGGGGTGACCCGCCTGGCGGGGGCCACGATGACGGCGGTGGCGGTGTCCGACTGGTTACAGCTCGCGTACTCGAAAATGATCAAGGTGGCGAAATGAGCGAACAAGAGCACAGGATCCTGTTGACCAACCCCGAGGAGAACCCCAAGGAACGGGTCGACCGTGAGCTGAGCGAACTCCTCCAAGGCCTGCGCGTCCAGTCGACCGGGGTCCAGGTGCTGTTCGCGTTCCTGCTGACGCTCCCCTTCTCCGCGGGGTTCAGCCGGGTCGACGAGTTCGGCAAGTGGCTCTTCTACGCCGCCCTGGTGTCGGCGGCGGTGGCCTCGATCTGCCTGCTGGCCCCCGCGGTGCAGAACCGGATCCTGTTCCGGTCGGGCCTGAAGGAGATCATGCTCCACCGGGCCAACGAGCTGGCGGTGGTCGGGGGGATCGCCCTGGCGGTGTCGATGACCTGCTCGACCGGGCTGGTCGTCGAGGTCTACCTGGGCGCCACTCCGGCCATTCTGATCGCGGCCGGAGTGGTCTTACTGAGCACCTGGTTGTGGTTCGTGCAGCCGCTGCTGACCCTTCAGCGGAACCGCGGCAGGATCGCCGACTCGTAGAACTCGAAGAAGCCCTCCTGGTCGGGCCCGATCTGGGCGATGTAGATCTCGTCGTATCCGGCGTCCACGAACTGCTGGATCGCCGCGATGTGCACCTCGGGATCGGGACCGACCGGGAGGGTCAGGTCGTCGGGCCGGACCAGCGTGGCGAGCTGCTCGAAGTGGCGCGGCAGCGGGAGCAGCTGGCTGGCCTCGCCCTCGATGCCCTCGGTGGGCCACAGACGGTGGGCCAGCCGGCGGGCGTCGTCCTCGTCGGTGCCCCAGCAGACCTTCAGGCCGGCCTGCGCCGGCTTCCCCGCTCCCCCGGCCTTCCGGTAGGCCTCCAGCAGGTCGGCGTCCGGCATCACCGACACGAAGCCGTCGCCGATCCGGCCCGCGAGCTCGGCCGAGCCGGGGCCGAAGGCCGAGACGTAGACGGGCGGGGGTTCGTCGGGCAGCGTGTAGAGCCGCGCGTTCTCGACGTCGTAGAACTCGCCGTGGTGGGTGACCAGGCCGCCCTCCCACAACTCGCGGATGATCCCCACGGCCTCCTCCAGCATGCGCTGCCGGTCGCCGGCCGGGGGCCACGGGTCGCCGAAGATGTGCTCGTTGAGGGCCTCGCCCGTACCGACCCCGAGGTGGAAGCGGCCGTCGAGCAGGACCTGCGCGGTGGCCGCGGCCTGCGCCACGATCGCCGGGTGGATCCGCACCAGCGGACAGGTCACCGCCGTCGTCACCGGCAGGGAGACCACCTGGGAGAGCGCGCCGATCACCGACCAGACGAAGGAGCTCTCGCCCTGCTCGTCGATCCAGGGGTGGAAGTGGTCGGAGATCCACAGACCCTCGAACCCCGCCTGCTCGGCGAGCACGGCCTGCCTGACCAGCTCTTTCGGGCTGTGCTCCTCGGAGCTGAGGAAGTAACCAAAACGTGTCATGAAATCTCCCCTGCCCATGTTCCCTGGCGTTAATGACCGCTTCGGGAGGGCAGTCGAGCTTCATGGCTACTTTGCTCTGGATCATCGCGGTCGTACTCGTCATCGCCGGGATCTACGTGATCCTCGCTCGTCGGGACATCCTGTGGGGGATCGTCCTCATCGTCCTCGGGTTCCTCGTGGGGCCCGGCGGCGTCAGTATCTTCAACGTATAGCGACATGAGAACACGACAATGGCGGCCGGAGGGTCCGGCCGCCATTACGTGTTCCTAGCACTCCTCCGAGCCGAGGCAGTAGGTGGCGTAGGCCCGGCGCAGCACCGGCAGCGCCACGTTCCTGACCCGGATCCCGCCCGGGGTCATGCCCTTCTCGGTGCCCGCGTGGGCGTGGCCGTGGACGATCAGGTCGGCGCCCTCCGCGTCGACCGCCTCGGCGAGCAGATAACTGCCGAGGAAGGGGTAGATCTCCGGCGGCTCCCCGTGCAGGGTCTCCTTGACCGGCGAATAGTGGCTGAGCACCATGCGGTATTCGGTGTCGAGGCTCTTCAGCGCCACCCGCCACCGGTCGGCGATCTCCCGCGTGTGCCGGACGAACGCCTTGGTCTCGGGCTCCCCGAACTCGCTGGCCGACTTGCCGGCGAACCCGCCGCCGAAGCCCTTGCCCCCGGCCACCCCGAGCCGGCCGCCGAGGAGCGTCTCGGCGGTGTCGTCGAGCACGATCCCGCCGGCCTCCCGCAGGACGGCGATGATCTCCTCCTCGACGTCGGAGTGGTAGTCGTGGTTGCCCAGCACGAAGACGACGGGCACCGGCAGGCCGCGGAACTCCTCGGCGACGATCTTGCCTTCGTCTAGGGTGCCGTGGCGGGTCAGGTCGCCGCCGACCAGCAGGACGTCGGCGCGTTCTTCGATGCCCTCCAGGTGGGGCCGGTAGCTGCCCCGCTGGGCCTCTCCCAGATGGATGTCGGCGACGGCCGCGACACGGATGCTCACAGCTGCTCCTCCTCGCCGGGGTCACGCACTTCGACGCAGGTCACCTCGTTGTGGACGGTCAGGCCCGGGGCGGCCTCCTGGGCCACCTCGGTCAGCAGATGTCGCTGGTCGTCGCCGGTCACCTGACCTCGCAGGAAGAGCTGGTCTCCCCGCACGTCGACCCGGATGCCGAGTTCGTTCGTCCGGCCGTCCTCCGCGAGGGCTTGCTGCACGCGGGCGGCCACATAGTGCGGTGTGTCCATAGAGAAAACGCCTGCCCGCCTCTTTTCCGGCGAAACAGGATGTTTGCTGGACGGCCCATAGGTTAAAGTGAAGGCAATCTTGTGCCTAGGAAGCAGGCACCTCCCTCGCTGACGCATGCCGTCCCGGAGGTCCCTTGCTCACCGCACATTCCCCCCTTTTCGCCGCGTCTAACCGGCGTGCTCTCCTCCCGGCTCCCGTGACCCCGGACTCGGGCCACCCGTTCGCCCGCGATCCCGCCCGCGAGCGGGATCAGCCGTTCCCGGAGGCAACCCCATGAAGATCGCCATGATCTCGGAGCACGCCAGCCCGCTCGCCTGCGTCGGCACCACCGACGCCGGGGGCCAGAACGTCCATGTGGACGCGCTGGCCAGGGCGGTGGCGGCGCTCGGTCACGAGGTCGTCGTCTACACCCGCCGCGACGACGAGAAGGCGCCGGAGAGGGTGCGCATCGCGCCCCGCGTCACCGTCGTCCACGTGCCGGCCGGACCGGCCCGGAAGATCCCGAAGGACGACATCCTCCCGTGGGTGCCGCACTTCGCGAAGTGGTTGCGGGAACAGTGGCTGTTCGACCGGCCCGACGTGGTGCACAGCCACTTCTGGATGAGCGGCCTGGCCGCCCTCGGCTCCGCCCGTGAGCTGGGCATCCCGGTCGTGCACACCTACCACGCGCTCGGCTCGGTCAAGCGGCGCCACCAGGGCGCCGAGGACACCAGCCCGGCCGACCGCATCGAGGCCGAGACCCGGATCGGCCACGAGGCCGACGCCATCGTCGCGACCTGCACCGACGAGGTCGACGAACTGCGCCGGATGGGGGTCAGCCGCCAGCGGGCCCGGGTCGTGCCCTGCGGCGTCGACCTGGCCCGGTTCAACCCCCACGTCGCCGCGCCGCGCAGCGACCGGCCGAGGCTGGTGTCGATCAGCCGCCTGGTGCCCCGCAAGGGCGTCGCGACGATCATCGAGGCGCTGCGCGGGATCAAGGGCGTCGAGCTCGTGGTGGCCGGCGGGCCGCCCGCCCACGCCCTGCACCACGACCCCGAGGTGACGCGGCTGCGCTGGCTGGCCCAGCGGAACGGCGTCGCCGACCGGGTGACCTTCGCCGGACAGGTCGCCCGCGAGGACGTGCCCGCGCTGATGCGCTCGGCCGCCGCCGTCGTCAGCGTGCCCTGGTATGAGCCCTTCGGCATGGTCGCGCTGGAGGCGATGGCCTGCGGGGTGCCGGTCGTCGCCTCGTGCGTGGGCGGCCAGAAGGAGACCGTGGTCAACGGGATCACCGGCGTGCTGGTGCCGCCCCAGCGGCCCGGCGCGCTGGCCAGGGCGGTGCAGCGGCTGCTGGCCGACCCGGTGCGGATGAGCGCCTACGGCATCGCGGGGGCCGACCGGGCCAGGGCGCGCTACGGCTGGAACAGGATCGCGACGGAGACGGTCGCCGCCTATCGAGAGGTCGGCGTCCGGTTGGAGGCGACCGCATGACGACCGCACTCGTGCTGCGCGCGCAGGGCATCGGCCATCTCCTGACGGCCGTGCCCGCCCTGCGCGCCCTGCGCCGCAGTGGCATCAGGATCGCCCTGGCCTGCCCGCCGGAGCTGAGCGAGCTGGCCGCCCTGACCGGGGTGGTCGACCGGCTCATCCCGGCGTACGGCCTGGAGCCGATCATGTGGCCCGGGCTCACCGACCGCAACTCCGACCTGCCCTTCTTCCCCGAGATCGCGGTGAACCTGCACGGCCGGGGGCCGAGGTCCACGGAGCTGCTGGCCGACCTGCGGCCCCGGAGGTTGTGGGCGTACGCGGAGGAGGCCTATCCCCCCGGGCCGAAGTGGGAGGACGACGAGCACGAGACGCGGCGGTGGTGCCGCCTGGTCGAGTGGTACGGGCTGAAGGCCGACCCCCGCGACCTGCTGCTGCCCCCGCCGATGATGCCGAGCCCGGCGGCCGGCGCGGTGGTGATCCACCCGGGCGGCACGGGCCTGTCGCGGCGCTGGCCGCCGGAACGCTTCGCCGAGGTGGCGCGGGCGATGGCCGGGGAGGACCTGCCGGTCGTGGTGACCGGGTCGCGCAAGGAGCGCCCGCTGGCGCTGCTGGTGGCGACGCAGGCGGTGCTGCCGCCCCAGATCGTGCTGGCGGGCCGGACGTCGTTGCGGGAGTTGTGCGCGGTCGTGGCCGGGGCGCGGCTGGTGATCAGCTCCGACACGGGGGTGTCCCAGCTCGCGACGGCCTACGGCACCCCCTCGGTGACCATCTTCGGCCCGGAGCGGCCCGAGCGCTGGGGCCCGCCGAGAGAACGCCCCCGCCACCAGGCGCTGCGCCGTGACGCCGATCCGGCGAGCGTGACGACCTCGGACGTCCTGAGAGCCGCGTCCGCGGTGCTGAACGACGGGCTGGTCAGGCGTTGAGCAGTTCGTCCGCCTGAGCCGCCACCGCGTCGGCCCCCACGTCGGTCAGCCACGACACCGGGTGGTCGCAGCCGCCCGGTTCCCGCAGGCCCGCGCCTCCGCAGGTCGGGCACTGCGTCGTCCACGAGATGAGCGGGCGGTGGTGGCTGCGGGTGAGGGGCCCGGCGTTGATCAGGTCGCCGCACCAGTAGACGCCGACGGTCGGCGTTCCGGTCGCGGCGGCCAGGCGACGGGGGCCGCTGTCGTTGGCGATCACCACGTCACAGGCCGTGTAGAGGGCCGCCAGGCCGCCCGCCGACAAGGCGCCGACGACGGGGATCGACCTCGGGATCAGCGCGGCGACCTTCTCCACCAGGTCGCGCTCGTGGTCCCCGCCGGTCACCGCGACCGGCCGGCCCAGCCGGGCGGCGGCCTCGGCGAAGCAGGCGGCCGGCCAGCGGCGGCGGGCGTCGCGGCCCCCGGGGTGCACCGCGATCAGGCCGCGCGGGAGCTGCCCCAGGACCGACCGCAACTCGGCGTAGTCGTCGCGGGTCACCCGCATGCGCGGCTCGACGTCGTCGGAACTGGCCCCCACCAGGCCCGCGACCTCCAGGAAGCGCAGGGTCTCGTGCTGGTAGGGGACGTAGGGCACCCAGCGGTCGAGCGGCTGGGCGTCGTCGCCGCGCAGACCGGCGGTCACGCGGGCGCCCAGACCGTTGACGAAGGCGTTGGCGTGGTGGCCGTCGCCGTTCATCTGGAGGGCCAGGTCGAAGCGGCCGACGAGTTCGGGCGGCGGGTCGAGTGACTCCTCCATGGGCGGCACCGGCACGACGTCGTCGACCGGGCCGGGACGTCCGCGCAGAAACGGCACCTGCCACTCCTTGCCGAGCAGAGTGATTCTGGCGGCCGGATAGGCACGGCGCAGCGCCTCCACGGCGGGGAGGATCAGCAGCAGGTCACCCAGGGCCGTCGCCCGCAGAACGGCGATCCGCTCGACGCTCTCGACGATGAGGTTCATCGCAGGACCTTCGATCGGTTCGGTTTCGGTACCTCGGCCCGGTTACCCGAGGGGTTCATGAGCAAACACGCTGCGGTTTTCCCCGCACGCCCCCGGGCAGCAGAGATCCCCATGACGGAAGAGACAGTGCGCCGCTTCCCCGGCCTGACGGCCGTGGTCGTCGGGGACGTGATGCTCGACTCGTGGCTCCAGGGCCAGGCCAGCCGGATGGCGCAGGAGGCGCCGGTCCCGGTGGTCAGCGTCGAGCAGATCGAGGACGCCCCCGGCGGCGCCGCCAACACCGCCGCGAATCTCGCCGCGCTGGGTGCCCGCGTGCACCTGCTCGGCGTCGCCGGCGCCGACCCCGCGGGGACGGCGCTTATCGGAGCCCTCCTCCGCCACGAGGTGGACGGGCCCATCGTCACCCGCAGCCGCCGGACCGCCGTGAAACGGCGGGTCATGTCGGGCGGGCAGATCGTGGCACGGTACGACGAAGAAGACCGTTCCCCCATCCCGGCGCAGGTCGAGCAGGAGCTGATCGCCCAGATCCGCGAGCTGGCCGACGTGGCCCACGTGGTCATCGTCTGCGACTCCGGCGCGGGCGTCTGTACCGAGGAGGTCCGCCGGGCCCTCTCGGGCCTGCCGATGCTCGTCGTGGACGCCTACGACCCCGAACTGTGGCGCGACGCCGGACCGGCCGCCGTGCTGGCCAGGCACGACGCCTGCGACCTCCTCCCGGACGACTGCGCCCCCATCGTGGTCACCGACGAGGGCGACGGCGCGGTCGTCCACCGGGAGGGCCGACCGCCCCACCGGACCCGGCCGGGCTCGGGCGACCTCGTGGGCGCCGGGGCCGGCGACACCTTCACCGCGGTCTTCTCGCTGGCACTGGCCGCGGGGGCCGATCCGGCGACCGCCGCCGACCTGGCCCAGGCGGGCGCCGACGTGGTGTCCCGCCGTCCCGGCACGGCGGTCTGCGACGCGGCCGACCTGCTCGCCGAGCTGGGCCGCCCGCGCCCGGCCATGCCGGCCAAAGTGCTGGCCGAACGGGTCGCGGTCGAACGTGAGCAGGGCCGCCGCATCGTCTTCACCGACGGCTGCTTCGACATCCTGCATCCGGGCCACGTGACCTGCCTGGAGCAGGCCCGCCGGTTCGGCGACGTGCTGGTGGTGGGGGTGCGGGACGACCGCAGCGCCGCCCGCAGGAAAGCCCCCGACCGGCTGGTCAACAGCGCCGAGGACCGGGCGGCCGTGCTGGCCGGGCTGGGCTCGGTCGACTACATCACGCTGATCGAGGACGACACCCCGGCGTCCCTGCTGAAGCTCATCCGCCCGGACGTGTACGTCAAGGGCGGCGTCGGCCATCCCGACCTGCTGCCGGAGGCCCGCCTGGTGCGGGAGCTGGGCGGCGAGGTCCGCGTCGTCGAACGGCGATAACGCACGAAATCGGAGGGTAGGGGATAAATCATGACAGAGCCGAGAAAGACGGAAGAACAGGTCGACGCCCGGGGCAAGCCCATGGTGCCGGCGACGCCGCGCGACGTCGTCCACGTCAGGCTCGGGTCGTTCGGCCTGGTGATCGCGATCGCCGTGGCGGTGATCGCCGGCCTCAGCGGCGTTTGGTGGCTGATGATCGTCGGCATCGTGGGCGCCGTGGCCATCGGCATCGACATGTACGTCGCCACCCGCCGCCAGAAGTCACTGGGCGGCGGACCGCGCTCCGAGGCCGGCTGACCGCCCGAGGAAGGACCGGGCCGGGACACGACGTCCCGGCCCTCGTTTTCTCGGCCCGGTTTCCCGGCCGGGCGCACGGGCCGGTCATTGAGCCCTTTTCGTTCTGATGGCGCTGGTCAGGCTGGGGCTGTCGCCAAGACAGTGGCCGGCCATGATCCGATGCCCCGGCCGGGAGCCTCGTCGTTGTCTTACCGTGCTTACCGTGCCGCGATTCCGCCCATCATGGCGTCTGCCGGTCGCGGCGGGTCTGCTTCTTCTCGCGGATGACCGCGTGGGCGTCGGCGACCGGGCCCAGGTGAGCGAGCTTGTCGGGATTGACGATCGAGCGGATGGTCTGGATGCGACCGTCCAGGATGTCGAGCGTCCAGACGTTGAAGATGTGACCGTCGCGGTCGCGGATGACGGCGCCCGGCTGGCCGTTCACCTCATGCGCCTCCAGCACCGCGCCGATCTGGGTGAACGGCGGGATGGCGACGGACAGCACCCGGGCGACCTTCGCGACGCCGAAGAGGGGGATCGTACTCCCGATCTTGCCGGCGCCGTCGTTGACCAGCTGGACGTCGGCGGCCAGCAGTTCCTGCAGCCCTGTGACGTCTCCTTCCCTCATCGCACGGAAGAACCGCCCGGCGAGCTGGTCGCGGGCCCGGCGATCCGCCTCGAAGCGAGGGCGGCCCGCGTCCATGTGACGGCGCGCCTGCACCGCGAGCTGGCGGCAGGCCGCCTCCGACCGCTCCACCGCGGCGGCGATGTCCCGGTAGCTGAAGGCGAACACCTCGCGGAGCACGAAGACCGCACGTTCGAGCGGGCTGAGCCGCTCCAGCAGGATCAGCGCCGCCATCGACACCGAGTCGGCCAGCTCCGCCGACCGCTCCGGGTCCTGGTACGGGTCGGTCAGCAGCGGTTCGGGGAACCATGGCCCGACGTAAGCCTCGCGCCGGATGCGGGCCGAGCGCAGCACGTCGATCGAGATCCGCGTCACCGTGGCCGACAGGAAGGCCTTGGGCGACTCGGGCAAGGTCGGGGAGCCGTCGTAGCGCAGCCAGGCCTCCTGGACGGCGTCCTCGGCCTCGCTCACGCTGCCCAGGATGCGGTAGGCGATCGCGAAAAGCAGCGGCCTCAGTTCCTGGAAGTCCTCGACGCGAGTCACGCTGACCATTGATATCAGCACTCCGGACAAAGGGTGACATGGTGTCGCAGGTCACACTCGGGCGATCTCACATCTCCGCCGGGCTATCTCGTCCAGGGGGTTGTAACGGCTGAAAGCGGCAACAAGGAGCACACCATGCAGAAGGTTTGGTTCGTCACCGGCTCGTCCCGCGGCCTGGGCCGCAACTTCGTGGAGGCCGCCCTGGCGCGCGGCGACAAGGTCGCCGCCACTGCCCGGAACACCGCGAGCCTGCGGGCGCTGGCCGACACCTATGGGCACGCGGTGCTTCCACTGGAGATGGACGTGACCGACAGGGCCACCGTCTTCGAGAACGTGAAGCGCGCCAAGGAGCACTTCGGCCGGCTCGACGTCATCGTGAACAACGCCGGCTACGCCCAGATCGGCGCGGTCGAAGAACTCACCGAACAGGAACTGCGGGACCAGCTCGAGACCAATCTGTTCGGCGCCGTGTGGGTGGTCCAGGCCGCGCTGCCGTACCTGCGCGAGCAACGCTCGGGGCACATCATCCAGCTGTCCTCGGCCGCCGGGGTCATCGCGATGCCACTCGGGGGCGCGTACCACGCCTCCAAGTGGGCTCTGGAGGGCCTGAACGAGGCGCTCGCCGGCGAGGTCGCCGAGTTCGGCGTCAAAGTGACCATCATCGAGCCCGGCGGCTTCGCCACCCGGGACGGCAACAACCCCGACCCGCTCGCCAACGGTCACATGGCCAAGCCGGACCCGGCCTACGACAGTCTCCGTCAGCGTCTCGGGGCGATGACGGGGAAAATGCCCGCAGGCGACCCCGCCGCCGCGGCGCAGGCACTGCTGAAGCTCGTGGACTCCGCCAACCCGCCGGTGCGGGTGCTGTTCGGCAAGGGCTTCCAGCCTTTGATCGAGCGGGCCTACGCCGACCGGCTCAAGACCTGGGCCGACTGGCAGGACCTCTCAATCGAGGCACACGGCGACCTCGAAGCCCGCTGACCCGGGTGAAAGGCCGCGGCTTGTACCCAATAAGGAGGAGCCGGCGTCGACCTTTACGTCATGACCCGCCGCCAGAAGTCGCTGGGCGGCGGAGCCCGCTCCGAGGCGGGATAGCCGGGGGGAGACGACGGGCCGGGATATGGCATCCCGGCCCGCGGTCTCTCAGCCCGGTTTCACGGGCCGGTCTCTCAGGCGTCGACCGAGAATCGCTCGACCACGACCGAGCTGCGGGTGAATCCGCCGGTCAGGCAGGCCGCCGCCGCGGCGATGAGGTTGCCGGTGGCCCGGCCGTCGGCGTGGGCGACCCCGCCCTTGAAGGCCCCGGCGGCGACGTCGCCCTCGACGTGGAGCGCCTTGCCCACGCGGCTGAAGGCCGATTCCGTGATCGTCGACCGGGTGCCGTCGTTCCAGGTGATCGTGACCTTGGCCGAGGCCGGGTCGATCGGCCCCGGGCACCTGCCCGTGACGGTGGCCCTGACCCGGACCACTCCCCGCGTGATCCCCGGGTGCTTGGCCGACTGGCAGGAGCTCAGGTCACCGGTGCCCCGCACGCGGATGGTCTTCTCGGTGAACGTCAGCCCCGGGGTGTACCGCAGCTGCAGGGTGCCGGACAGGCAGCTGACCCCGCCGATGTCGTCGTCGGCGGCGGCCGGCGGGAGCGGCGTGAGGACGAGGCCGGCGGCCAGGGCGACGGCGGACCACAGGAGTGAACGCATGAGCCCATCGTCAGCGCGGCACGTCGTCGCGGCCCGCGGGCCACGCGCGGGCTTTGACGAGGCGCAGCCGTAACGGAAGGGCCCTTTGACGCACTCACTCTGAGTGCTTGATCTATTACGTCAAGTGAGGAATGGTGATCATGCTCTGATCGACCCTCTCCGAAGGAGGCACTCATGCCTTTCATCCGTCGCATGCTGTCCTGCGCCGTTCTGGCGACCACCGTCGGCGCGGGCGTCGCGCTGCCCGTCTCGGCCTCCGCCCAGGCCGCCCCGGGCGCCGTCTGCGTCGACGCCACCAACAGCCGCGCGAACAACACCGAGGTCCGCCTCTGGGGGTGTCTCGACCACGCCAACCAGAGGTTCGTGATCGACGCCGGGCAGATCAAGGTCAAGGACACCGTCGGCACCGCCCGGGAGGTCTGCCTCGACACCACCAACAGCCGGGCCAACAACACCAAGGTCCGCCTCTGGACCTGCCTCGACCACCCGAACCAGAAGTTCGTGATCGACGCGGGACAGATCAAGGTCAAGGACACGATCGGCACCGCCCGGGAAGTCTGCCTCGACACCACCAACGACCGGGCCAACAACACCAAGGTCCGCCTCTGGACCTGCCTCGACCACCCGAACCAGAAGTTCGTGATCGACGCCGGAAAGATCAAGGTCAAGGACACCCTGGCCTGATCCGTTCCCGCCCACGGCACGAAGAAGCCGGGCCGGAGGCTCGACGGCCTCGGGGCCCGGCTCTTCCGTTTCGCGTGGCTCAGATGGGGTCGTTGTAGCGGCGCTCCTCGTAGACGCGACGCTGGGTGGTGTGCACCTCGTCCACGGGGGCCACCGGGGTCACGGTGGTGGACGCGCGGCGGACGGCGCTCAGCCGGTAGAGGCCGAACAGCAGCCCCGCCAGGCCGCCCACCATGAGGATGACCCCGATGACCTGGATGTCGAGCCCCGCGAGGGTGAATTCGACCGCCCAGGTGAGAATGGCGCCCAACATGATCAGGATGATGCTTCCGGCGATGGTCATGGCGTTCCTCCTTCGACCCGTGCACTATCCCGTGAGCGAATCTCAAACGCGGGGGGAGCAAAACCGCACCACGCGGGCAGAATGCCCGTCATGAACGAGACCCCCGTCGTGATCATGGGCTTGATGGGCGCCGGCAAGAGCACGATCGCGCGCCTGGTCGCCGAGGCGCTCGGGCGCGAGATGCGCGACAGCGACGGCGACCTGGAGGCCCGCTACGGGCAGACGGCCGCCCGTATGAACGAGACCGTGGGCGCCGACGTGCTGCACGACCGCGAGACCGAGGTCCTGCTCGACGCCGTGGCCGCGCGGCCCGCCGTGGTGGTGGCCGCCGCCGCCAGCACGGTCGAGGACCCGGCCGCCCGTGAGGCGCTGACCTCGTCGTTCGTGGTCTTCCTGGACGGCCCGCCCGAGGTGCTGGCCGAACGCATGTCCTCCAGCAGCCACCGGCCGCACTTCGAGCCCGATCTGGTGCACATGCTCAAGACGCAGCGGGACAAGCGGCGGCCGAAGTTCCTGGAGGTCGCCGACCACGTGGCCGACGCGACCCGGACCCCACACGAGATCATGACGGGAGTGCTGGCGGCGTTCCGCGGCTAGCCCGGCACGGCGGTCGGCGCCGGATGCGGCGCCGGCCGGGGACGGCGGGCGGCGCCGGGGTGGGCGGAGCCGTAACTAGGAGTCTCCCAGCACGAACCAGACGATCTTGCCGCCACGCGCGCCCGGCGCGAAGCCCCACGACGCGGCCAGGGTGCCCACGATCAGCAGGCCCCGGCCGTCGGTGGCGTCCGGGCGCGCCTCGCGCAGGCGAGGCGGCATGGCGCCGGTGTCGAAGACCTCGCCGTAGACCCATTCGCGGGTGCCGCGCAGGCGGAGCGCGAAGGCGGTGCCGGCGTGGCGGACCGCGTTGGTGACGAGTTCGCTGACGATGAGCTGGCAGTCGTCGACGAAGGAGGCGCAGCCCCGGCTGGTCAGTTCACGCCGGACCAGGCGGCGGGCCTCGGCGACGCTGGCGCCGACGGCGGGGAGGAGGCATTCGGCCGACCAGGTCTCGAAGTCGTCGAGCCCGTCGAGCGCCGTGACGGCGAAAGGGACACTCATGCCCGCGTCCTCCTTCACCGTCCAGATTGGGAGCGCTCCCACTCCTTACCACGGTACGGCACCCCGCCGCTCATGTGAACCAGCGGCGTCGAACTTGTTACATGCCGCGACGATCTACCGCTGGACAGGCGAATTGGACGGTGTCCAATCACATCCGGTTCCATAGAAAGAATGTGATCTGGGTCACAGTTATAACGACCTGGGGGTTCTATCCGAATCGTCACAGGTAACGTCCTTGCCAATCCATTTACTGACGGATGGGGCGCAAGTGACGTCCCACGGCAGAGCAAGGGAGACCCCGCAGTGCAGCGCACCCTCACCCTCGGCAGCACCTTCGCCGGTTCCATCGGACTGCTGGCCGCAGCGCTGGTCGCGAGCCCCGCCGCAGCCGCCCCCCAGTACATCGAGAAGGAGGTGCTGGCCGGTTCCAGCGAGGCGCAGGCCATCGCCTACTTCTGGGACAAGGCCCAGCTCCAGGACGCGACCCCCTACAACGTCGAGACGACGGTCGCCTCCAAGCACATCTCCACCGGCGGCCCCACCGCCGACACCAAGGCGGGCACCGTCCCCGCGATCGGCGACGAGAAGAAGTCGACCTCCACGTCGAAGAACGTGAACCTGCCCCGCACGAGCGGCAAGGTCTTCTTCATGGGCGCCGACGGCAAGCCCCACTGGTGCTCGGGCACCTCGCTGCAGTCGAAGTACCGCAACCTCGTGGCCACCGCTGGCCAGTGTGTGTACGACACCGAGAGCAACAAGCCGGTCCTGAACAACTGGGTCTTCGTGCCCGGCTACTACCAGGGCAAGACCCCCTGGGGCATCTACGTCGGCAAGACCGCCTACACCCACTACGACTACGACGTCTACGAGGACGGCGACCGCAACTACGCGTTCGTCACCGTCTACAACGGCGTCAAGCTCACCGGTGACAAAGAGGTCGACAAGAAGACCTACGACGGCTGGAAGGGCCAGAAGAAGATCCTCTCCGAGGTCGTCACCAAGGCCGAGTTCGAGGCCAAGTACACCGAGGGCGGCCCCTACTGGAAGAAGACCCTCGCGCCCGTGACCTCGCCGGTCGACCCGCCGAAGGCGTCGTTCACCCAGGCCGAGGCCGAGAAGTACTACACCGACGGCGTCGACGGCGTGAAGCTGACCACCGAGTCGGTCACCCAGGCCGCCTACAACGCCGCCCCCACCGGCACCAACGCCATGAAGAACGGCGAGAAGTGCCCGACCTGGTGCGGCCCCGACTCGGGCAAGGAATACCCGATCGACGAGGCCACCTACAACAAGCTGAAGGCCGACGCCGCTTTCAAGGGTGTGCTGCGCAAGACCGAGCAGAACCAGTTCTTCAAGAAGGAATGGTTCGTGAAGAAGTGGGTCAAGACCTCCGTGCCCGAGGCCTACTTCAAGGACCACTACATCGTCCGCGGCGTCGAGAACGTCGGCCGTCTGGGCGACAACGTCGGCGGCCAGGGCCTGGCCTACAACCAGAAGCTCGGCAAGGCCCACTACGTCTTCGGCTACCCGAGCGGCGCCCACCCCGACGGCAACCGCGTCTTCTCCGGCAACACCCTGAAGTGGTCGTACGGGAAGACCTTCGCCGCCTCGGCGTCGGCGATCAAGGCCCAGGAGCTCGTCGGCATCAAGTCGTCGTTCACCGGCCAGGGCGCCATCGGCTCCTCGTGGCTGGCGGGCTACAAGAACACCCGCCGCCTGGGCTACCTGAACGGCGTCACCATCGCGGTCTCCGACCGTGACGGCAACAAGCGCATCGACACCTCGGTCTCGGCCTACTTCGACGGCGAGACCTACGGCGTCTACAAGCAGGCGGCCAACGTCTGGTCCGGCTCGATCCTCTAGCCACCTTTGAGGGAGCGCCCGTATCCAGGGGGATGCGGGCGCCTCTCGTTTTTGTGACTTCGCATCCCAGGCGGGATCGTGAAGTATGGTCGCAAGCGCGTACCAGACGGGATTAGAGGGGATTCGCCGGATGCCGTTGCGCCTCACCGGAGCGTTCCGTCCGGGCAAGGGGCGGCGCCGGGCGGCCGGGGCCCGCACGGCGCTCGCTCTGGCGGTGTTGCCGTTCCTGATGATGCTGCTCGTGTCGGTGATCGACCTGAGCACGGGCCCGGAGATCGGGTTCCTGCCCCTGCTCGCGGTCGGGCCGGCCTTCGCCTCGCTCACCGGCGGGATCCGGCGGACCATGCTCGTCGGGGTGACCGCGCTGGTGCTGGCGATCGGGCTGGCGGCGTACAACCAGCTGGAGTTGCGCCGGGCGTACATCACCATGGGCTCGATCGCCGGAGTGACGGCGGCAAGCGCCCTGGCGACGGTGGGCCGCCGCCGCAGGGAACGGGAGTTGGCCCAGGTCAGGTCGGTGGCCGAGGTCGCGCAGCGGGTGCTGCTGCGGCCGGTGCCGCGCCGGGCCGGGCACATGCGCGTGGCCGTCTCCTACACCTCGGCCATGGCCGAGGCGCACATCGGCGGCGATCTGTACGAGGTCGTCACCGCCCCCACCGGCGTCAGGGTCATCGTGGGCGACGTCCAGGGCAAGGGCCTGGAGGCGGTCGAGACGGCCGCGCTGGTCCTGGGAGCGTTCCGGGAGGCGGCCCACGACGAGAAGGACCTCGAAGGGGTCAGCGCCCGGCTGGAGAAGGCGCTCAACCGGCGGCTGTCCGGCGAGGAGTTCGTCACCGCCGTGCTGGCCGAGTTCAGCATCGAGGAGACGACCATGACGCTCCTCAACTACGGCCATCCGGCGCCGCTGGTGGTCAGGGCGGGCGGGGAGATCGAGTTCGCCGACCCCGACGACCACGTGCCCCCGCTGGGGCTGGCGGTCCTGGAGCCCGAGGGGCCGGCGCCTTACTCGATCACCTTCGAACCGGGCGACCAGATCCTCTTCTACACCGACGGGGTCATCGAGGCCCGCGACGCCCTGGGCCGGTTCTATCCGCTGGCCGACCGGGTTCCACTGCTTAAGGACGACGACCCGGAGGCGGCGCTGGAGTCCCTGCGCCGCGACCTGATCGCGCACATCGACGGCCCGCCGACCGACGACGCGGCCATGCTGCTGATGCGCTGCCGGGAACCCGGCCTGGATCTGTAGGGCCGTGGTCCCGCCGAGGAGGACCCCCAACCTCGGCGGGACCACGACGTTCGGGGTCAGCTGATGGGCGGGTAGGCGTTGGCCAGCAGCTCACGGAACTGGGCCGAGAACCAGTGACCCGACAGCGGAGCGTTGGCCAGAGCCCCCGAGGGGTTGTTCCCGTTACGGTCGTTGCCGCCGTAGGTCGGGTCACACATCCGGTCGAAGCCCTTGCCCTCGGTGTTCGGGATCTCGGTCGAGGAACCGTCGGACTCACCCGGAGGCTTGACCCACACGTAGGCGTCGATACCGGTGGCCGGGTTGGCCCGCGGACGCTCACCCAGACCCGCGCCGCTCTGGTTGCACCAGTTGCCGGCGTGGATACGACGGTCGACCTTGGAGTTGTTGACGAAGGTGTTCAGGTCGGTCGAGGTGCTCGGCGCGGTGGGCCGGTTCGGGCCGCCCCAGCCGTTACGCGAGGTGTCGATCAGCATGCCGATGTTGGAGGAGAAGCCCTCCTGGATCAGCCGCTGGCGGAAGGCCTGGGCGAAGGACAACTCGTCGATGTAGAAGTTCCAGTCCACCCAGCGGGAGGAACGGATCTGCTGGCCGTTGACGGTGCCGTTCACGGTGAAGTGCGGCTCGACCAGGGCCGAGTAGTTGGCGGTGTTGGTGATGAAGCCGTGCACGGTGGCCTTGCCGCCGGTGGCCAGGTCGGCGGTGGAGCCGAACAGGTCGGCCGACGGACCGAAGTTGGTGTCCCAGCCCAGCCAGCCGTGGTGACCGGCGTCGACGTAGTTGTAGACGTTCGGGATCGCGTACAGCTTCGAAAGCGCGTAGGCCACGCCCTGCTCGTAGGCGCCGGAGTTCTTGGCCTCCTGGCAGGCGGCCAGGTTCAGGTTGGTGACCAGGTTCGGCAGCGAGTCGATCTCCACGATCGCCACGATGCGCAGGTTGCGGTACGCGGGGTCGGCCATGATCGAGGCGATCGGGTCGATGTACTCGGTCTTGTACCTGTTCAGGCCGTCCTGCGCGACCTTGAGCTCACCGTTGGAGGCCAGCGCCGAGCAGTCGCGGTTGGGCAGGTTGTAGATGACGACCTGGATGACGACCGGGGTGGAGCCGTTGGCGGCGTCCTGCTGGACGGCCAGGTTCAGGTGGTCGCGCAGGCCCTTGCTGTTGTTGCCGGCCGAGCCGCTGGTGATGGCGGCGATCCGGTCCAGCCAGATGGCCGTGGAGGTGTTGGCGACGGCCGAACCGCCCGGCTCGGAGGCGGCGCTGGCCGACCAGTCGGGGTTCACGTAGCCGGTGGCGCCCGCGTAGGGGTTGTCGACCCGGCCCGGGTTGACGATGTCGTCGTCGCCCTCGGTCGCGGTGACGGTGACGCTGGTCAGGCCGGAGGAGGCCACGACGATCGGCCGGGTGCCGGCCGTCTGGTCGCTGTCCTGCGCCGCCGCCAGGGTGACGGTCTGCGGGGTCTGCCAGTTCGACGTGGTGAACGTCAGGCTGGCGCCCGAGCTGACGGTGATGTTGGTGTCACCGGAGCCGGCCGTGTTGGTCACGGTCACGTTGCCGCTCGGGGCGGCCTGGAGGCGGACCGTGTAGGTGGCGGTGCCGCCCTCGGGGACGGTCACGGCGGTCGAGGAGACGACCAGCGCCTGGGTCTGCGTGCCGTCGTCGTCGGCCTCGGTGGCGGTGACGTTGACGCTGGTCAGACCGCTGGAGGCGACCGTGAAGGTGCGCGAGCCGTTGGTCGAGTCGCTGTCCTGCGCGGCGGCCAGGGTCACGTTCTGCGCGGTGTTCCAGTTGCTGCTGGTGAACGTGAGGCTGGTGCCGGAGGTCGCGGTCAGGTTGGTGTCACCCGAACCGGCGGTGGTGGTCACCGTGACGTTCGAGCTGGGCTGCGACTGGAGGCGCACCGAGTAGGTGGCGGTGCCGCCCTCGGGCACGCTCACGCTGGTCGGCGTCACGACCAGCGCCTGCTGCTGCGGCGACGGGCTGGGCGACGGGCTCGGCCCGCCGTTGCAGACCGTCCCGTTCAGGGAGAACGAGGTCGGGTTGGTGTTGGTCCCGCTGACCTGGCCGTTGAAGCCGATCTGCACGGACTGGCCGCTGTTCAGCGCGCCGGCCCACGAGGGAGCCACGACGGTCACGTTCTGGCCCGACTGGCTCCAGGTGCCGTTCCATCCCTGCTGAACCGTCTGGTTCCCCGGCCACGTGTACGTGAGCCGCCACGGATTCACCGCGTCACCGAGGTTGTTGATCGTGATGTTGGCGCCGAAACCGCTGCCGTTGTCCCACTGCTTGGCGTAGGTGACCTGGCAGGCGACGGCCGCGCCCGCTGGGGTCTGCATGACGGCGAGACCGGTGACGGCCAGCAGCATGGCCGCCGCCGTCATCGCGGCTCTGCGCCAGGAACTCAATCGGGGTCCCATAGCTTTCTCTTCTCCTCGGCGTACACGATTGGGAGCGCTCCCAACATGAGTTCGTTTCGCCGAGGTGTACAGCATGTTTCCGGGTTCGCCGGGATAGGGCCAGGATGCCTATGAAAGATTCAGGGTCCGTGCGGCGAGCCGGTGGAGGTGCCGCCGGAAACGGGCGAGCACCTCGGGGTTCTCGGGCCCGAGCCGGTCACCCGACTCGTCGAGAACGCCGCCCTGCACGAACCCGTGGACGCACCAGATCAGCGTCCACACGCAGTACTCCATGTCGGCCGTGTCGTCGATGTATCCGGCCTCTGCGGCCTGTTCGAGCACGGAGGTCGTCATGGTGATCAGCGGCTGGGAGTACTGCCGCTCCAGGCCGGTGAGGTCGGCCGCGTCGTACAGCCACCGGTGGATCCACAGGGCCGGGAACTCGGGATTGGCGACGCAGAAGTCGATGTAGCGGTCGACGATCTCGTGCACCGCCCCCGCCGCCGTCATCTGGTCGGCCGACATCATGTCGTTGACGACGCCTTCGAGCGCCTCGGTCTCGATCCGGGAGGCCCGCTCGATGACGGCGAGGTAGAGGTCCCGCTTGGACCCCCCGAACCCCTCCTTGGCCGGGTCGAGCCCGGTCGCCTCGGCGATCTGCTTCAAGGTCGTGGCGTCGTACCCGAGAGCGGCGAACAGCCGCGTGGCCCCCTGCAGCAGGCTTTCCATCCAGGGCTCCCGATCCCTTCGGTCCTCACCTTTTCCCAAGTTCAGCACCCGGCCGGTCACGGGAGGGCAAACGGCATGCTTGACCACGGAATCCCCTTATTTATGGGCGTTTCATGGCCTTCTGAGATGTTTTACTGTCCGAGGTTTGCCATGTCATGGTTTGGTGGCTAGTGTCGCTTTCGTTGCCAAGTGCTGACCAACCCACAAGACAGCACTTGACCTTCGGATCCGGGAGCGGCCCGCGGGGCCCACCGGACACGCCACCCCTGATGACTCGCGTGGCAGTCCTGTCGTCGTACGGAAAGATCTCCCTTTTTCATGTACGCCCTCAAAGGCATCCTGAAGAACAAGACCGCGACCACCGCACTCGCCACCGCCGGCCTGGCCGTCCTGGGCCTGGGCACCACCGGCGCCGCCAGCGCTCTGGCCGCACCTCCGCACGCGAACCACGTCCGGATCCACACCAAGCCGGCCGCCGTCGTCAAGCCCCTGGAGAAGCCCGCCGCCGCGGCCAAGCCCGCGATCAAGGAGCCCTCCTTCGTCAAGCCGGCCGTGCTGACCGGCACGACCACCGCCTCCTACTTCTGGGACGACGCCTCCGGGCGCGCCGGCGACACGGGCCTGCCCGCCAGCGGCAAGCCGATGCAGAAAGGCATGGCCGCCTCCCCGAGCTGGCCCCTCGGCACCGAGGGCTACGTGGTCTACAAGGGCGTCAAGAAGCCGTTCTTCGTGGGCGACCGCGGCCCCGGGAACCCGTCGTCGCGCGGCGTCATGCTGGACCTCGACGGGCAGACCTTCGCCGAGCTGACCGGCGGCACCTTCGACATGAACACCCTGGCCGTGAAGGGCAACGGCGGCTTCGGGCACATCCCCATCGAATACCACATCACCAAGTGGGGCGACGGGACGGGCCTCAAGGCGGCGCCGGTGCCGTTCTCGGTGGGCGCGTGGAAGCACTGAGCCTTATCGATGTGCGTAGGAGGGCTTGGAGCTGCTAAAGTCTTCCTCGCGGGCGCCGCTAGCTCAGTTGGTTAGAGCAGCTGACTCTTAATCAGCGGGTCCGGGGTTCGAGTCCCTGGCGGCGCACCAAAGAAAATCCCAACTCAGTCCGACTGAGTTGGGATTTTTCCATTTCGGCGAATTGTCGTCGGCCGCTGATATCAATTGCGGCCATGGAGATCAGTGCCGAGCTCGACCGCTGGGGCCACACCGACCTGTTCGCCGAGACCGAGCGCCTGGTCTCGACGGTTCCCGAAGAACGCGCGTGGCAGTGGCCGCTCTCGCCGCTCGGCGAGACTGAACTCGGGCGGCGCATGGCCGGTTTCGACGACGTCCGGTGGCGGGTGCTCGGGCTCTGGGCCCAGCACCGCCTGAGCGGGCCCCACTACGACCGCCTCGCCGAGGAGATCGCCTCCCGGGTGGCGCGCCGCAAACTGAAGTGGACGACCGAGGAGGCCGACCTGCTGTGGCGGTTGTGCCACGGCCGGGAGGACAACGGGTACATCGCACTCTGCAGGCTGACGCTGCCGCTCACGGCTACCGCGTCGCTCCCCCACGACCTTCGCCGACGCTACGTGGAGCAGGCCGAACGGGTGCGCAAGACGCTGGGCGATCACGAGTGGCCGTCGCGGGCCGGAACCGCCCGGCGGCTCGACGACTTCCTCGCCGAACACGCCGACGCCGCAGATCCGGTCTCGGCCGTCCGCGCCCTGCTGGGCGAGCGCGACCGGTTCGCCGCGACGCTCGTCGCCGATTTCGGCGCCGCGCTCGCGGCTCCCGAGGTCTTCCCTCTGTTACGCCACTGGAACGGCGCCACCGCCGCCAAGCCCAGCGGCGTCTGGCTCGCCACGGCAGGGAAGCTGCTCACCCCCAAGGCCGTCGTCCTGGTCCGGGAGATCCTCCAGCGGCTGGCGGCCCACCGGGAGGGCCCCGTCACGTTCCGCCACGACGACCGCGAGTGGACCACCACCGTCTTCCTCCACGACCGCACCGCCACCCCGCTGCGGGGCCTGATCTGGACCTGCCGGCTGATCGACGAGCCGTGGGTGGCCGCGCTGCTCGGCGACTGCGCCGTGACCTGCGGGACCGGCATCGGCGGCTCGGGACCGAACTGCCGTGACGAGAGGCTGGCCAACGCCGCCGTCGGCGTCCTGGCCCACAGGGGCGGCCTCGACACCGTGCCCCACCTGGCCCGGGTCCAGGCGAAGGTGCGCAAGAAGACCGTCCTGGCCGGGGTGGCCCGCGCCCTCGACGCGGTCGCCGAGGCGGCCGGGCTCTCCCCCGAACGGCTGCTCGACCGCACGGTGCCGACGTTCGGGCTCGGCCCCGGCGGCGTGCGCGAGGAGCCGGTCGGCGACTGCCTGGTGCGGCTGCGGGCCGACACGCAGGCGCTGGAGTTCGTCAACGCCAGGGGCAAGACGGTGAAGGCGGCCCCGGCGGCGATCCGGAAGGACCCGGCGCTGGCCGAGCTGAAGGCGACGCTCAAGGACCTCAGGCAGCTGCTTCCGGCCGAGCGGTTCCGGCTGGAGCGTGCCCTGATCGAGGAACGCATCTGGCGCTGGCACGAGGTGACCGAGTTCTTCCTCGACCACCCGGTCACCGGCCTCTACGCCCGCACGCTGATCTGGCGCATCCTCCAGGGCCCGGCCGGCATCCCGGTGCGGACCGACGACGGCTGGGAGCTCACCGACCCGGCGGGCCGCCGCATCCAGCCCGACCCGAACACCCCGCTGCATCTCTGGCACCCCATCGGCGAGACGCCGGAGGCGGTCCGGACCTGGCGCGACCACCTGCTCGACGCGGGCGTGCGGCAGCCCTTCAAGCAGGCCTTCCGCGAGGTCTACCTGCTCACCCCCGCCGAGGAGCGGACCGGGACCTACTCCAACCGGTTCGCCGGGCACACCTTGCGCTACGGCCAGGCCAAGGCGCTGCTGAACCAGCGCGGCTGGTCGGGCCCGTCGATCGGCCACTGGGACTACGAGTTCGGCTCCGACCAGGGCGCGGCGGTCAAGGACCTGTCCGGTTACCGGGTCCGCTGGGCCATGTCGGTCAACGGCGACCCCGAGGCCGACGGCTGGGGCACGGCGTCCTTCTGCGCCAGCGAGCAGATCCGCTTCTACCGCCCTGACGAGGACGACACCGACGTCTACGGGTACGCCCGCGACGGCATGCCGTTGACGGAGGTCCCGCCGCTGGTGTTGTCGGAGGCGCTGCGCGACGCCGACCTGGCCGTGGGCGTCACCTCGATCGGCCTCGACCCCCACGTGGTCGCGGGGCACGAGGACTACTGGCACTCCCACGGCTTCGGCGAGCTGACCGAGACGGCGCGCACCCGCCGCGACGCGCTGGCCCGCCTGCTGCCCCGGCTGAGCCTCGCCGGGCGGGCCGAGCTGACCGACCGGTTCCTGCGGGTGCGCGGTGACCTGCGCACCTACAAGATCCATCTCGGGTCGGGCAACATCCTGATGGAACCCAACGACGCCTACCTGTGCATCGTGCCGGGGCCCGACCGCTCGGAACAACCGGTGTTCCTGCCGTTCGAGGAGGACGGCGGGATGTTGTCGATCATCCTGTCCAAGGCGTTCCTGCTCGCCGACGACACGGGCGTCACCGACCCGACGATCACCCGCCAGATCGGCGGGTGAGAGATCAGCGGCCGAAGGCGATCGTGCGGCCGGTCCGGACCTGTTCCTTCTTGTACGTCACCGTGTCGATCACCACGTCGTCCGGCCCGACCAGCATGATCGAGTCGCCGGCGTTGTCGAGCCAGCTCACCGTGACGACCTTGACCGTCCCCGCCTCGACCGGGCCCGAGAGCGCCGTCCGGTTGCCCGAGGTGTCGCGCAGGTGCCAGCCGTCGAGTTCGATCGCGCCGGGGGTCACGTTCAGCAGGGTGACCTTCTCGGCGCCCGCGTCGGCGCCGGCCGGGTTGGGCAGGGCGGCCACGATGACCACGTCGCCGGTCGCCGCCGGCGGCGGGATGGTGGGGCCGGTCGCCGGGTCGGGGGCGATGACGAAGTCCTCGGGCCAGACCGTCAGTTCGATCTGGTCGCCCGAGGCGCGCACCACGTCGTGCAGGTTGCCGCGTTCCTGTCGTCCGATCAGCCAGATGGCGTCGTCGCGGTGGACCGGGTCGGCGCGCAACCAGGTGTCGAACTGGCCGAAGTCCGGGAAGCCCGCCGCGAAGTAGGGCACCAGGCGGCGGAACAGCTTGGGCCAGATGACGGTCTCGTCGAGCGAGTCGGCCGTCACCGTGGCGGGTCTGCCGGGGTGGCCGTCGGCGACGGGCCACAGGCCCGCATCGGGCCGGGCGGCGCGGGAGACGCCCGCCAGGTGGTCGCGCAGTTCGGCCGGGAGGGTCGCGTAGTAGGCCGGGTAGGCCAGGCCTTCGGCGAGCAGGACGCGGTTGGCCGACTCGTCGGCCAGCGCGGGGGTCAGGAAGACCGGCGCGCCGTCGGGTGTCTCCGTGGTTCCGCCGTAGACGAAGGCGATCAGGCGGCCGTTGGCGTCGACGCCGTTCGACAGGACGTAGCCCCTGGTCGTGTCCTGGTCGGCGCGTCTCACCTTGTTCGGGAGGTCGTCGAAGAACTCGACCCCGGTGAAGCCGAGCAGGGCCAGCAGGCGGTCGCGGGCGGCCCGCGCCCAGTCCAGCCGCTGGTGGGTCTCCTCGAAGTGGGTCTCCAGGGCGTCGACGGCCTCCAGGCGGACGGAGATGCCGCGCCGGTTGAGGTCGGGGGAGGTGCCCGACGGTCGGGGGAGCGCCTCGATCAGCGCCGGCGTGTCGGGGAGGAACTTGATCGTGTCACCGTCGGGCTCGGGGCCCTGGCGCGGGAGATCGGGATATCTGATCACGAAATTGCCGCGCAAAAGTGTATATGTCATCGCCTATCACCCCGTGGCGAGAATAACCGGGGGCGGATTTCAGATCCAGCCCGCTTCCGTGGCTATGCGTATCGCGTCCACCCGATTTCTCGCGTTGAGTTTGGTGACGATTTTGGTCAGATAGTTTCGTACCGTTCCGACCGAGACGTGCATCTGGGCGGCGATCTCCGGGGGTTCCGCTCCCCCGGCCGCCAGGCGGAGCACCTGGATCTCGCGGCCCGACAACGGGATCTCGCCGACGTCCCACGCGGTCAGCGCCAGCTGCGGGTCGATGATGCGGCGGCCGGCGGCGACCTCGCGTACGGCCTGCGCCAGCCGCTCCGACGGGGTGTCCTTCAACAAGAAGCCCGACACCGACACCGACAGCGCTCGCCGCAGCGTGCCGGGGCGGCCCAGGCCGGTGAGGATCAGGGTGCGGCACGAGGGGAGTTTGGCGTGCAGCTCCTCCGCGGCCGACAGGCCGTCGACGACGGGGAGGTCGACGTCGAGGATCGCCACGTCGGGGCGGTGCTCCAGGGCCGCCGGCACGATGTCGGCGCCGCTGCCGACCTGGGCCACGACCGTGAGGTCGGGCTCCATCTCCAGCAGGGCGGCCAGGGCGCCCCGGACGATGCGAACGTCCTCGGCGAGGAGGATCCGTAACGTCAGCACGTCCATTCCCCCGGCCGGTCCAAATGGTCAAAATGAATCTTGTACCGAGGTTACGCATATAGGCAATGCCGACATTCTTGACAGAACGTCATTGCGGGATGTCGGCTTTTAGCCGGAACGTCGCGGCGCTTCGTTCATATTTCAACGAACCACCGATGGATTCCAGGCGTTCGGCCAGGTCATCCAGGGCGGTGCCGGGTTCGGCGGGGGTCATGAGCGTGCTGACGCCGTCGTTCCAGACGGTCAGCGAGCCGTCGGCGAAGGTGATCTCGCAGCGGGTGGCGGCGCTGTGCCTCAGGACGTTCGTCACCGCCTCGCGGAGCACGACCGCCAGGATCGCGTCGACCTCCGGCGGGACGTCACGGGCCCGGGCCCGGACGCACACCCCGGCCGCCGCCAGGGTCGCGCGGGCGGAGTCGAGTTCGGCGGTGAAGGACATGTGGCGGTAGCCGCTGGCCACCGATCTGACGTCGGCGACGGCGCGGCGGGCGACGTCCAGGACGTCGGCGAGTTCGGTGCGGGCCCGGTCGCCCGAACCGGGGAGCAGGCGGTAGGCGCGTTCGCTCTTGACCGTCATGGCGGCCAGGTCGTGGCCGAGCAGGTCGTGCAGTTCGCGGGCGACCCGTAATCGCTCCCGGGTGACCGCGCCGCGCGCGAGGTCGTCGCGGGCCTGGTCGACCTGGGCGACGAGGCCGGACAGTTCGCTGATGCCGTACACGACCAGGCCGGTCAGCAGGGTCGAGAGGGTGAGGTAGGCGGTCCACTCCCCCGCGTCGCCGTGCAGCACCGACAGGGCGGCCACGCTGACGCCGACGGCGGCGTAGCAGCCCCAGCGCCAGACTCCCGGCAGCACCATCAGCGCCGTGCCGGCCAGGAAGCCGCCCATCGAACCCCACGGCGCGCCGATCCACACCAGCGGCAGATAGGTGGCGGCCGCCTGGATCGGCAGCGCGGCGCGGCGGAGGAACCCGAGGGACACGGCGATCTGGACGCCGACCAGCACGGCCGCGCAGAGGGCCGACTCCACCAGGCTCAGCGCCTCGGGGTGCTGCCCCAGGACGTTCACGACCATCAGCACGCCGTAGCCGAGCAGCACGACGACGGCGATCGTACGGGCCACCCGCAGGTGCCAGGGCTGGCCGGTGATCTGCGCGAACGTCCACGTCACCGGGTCGTCGGCGACCGGCGCGGGCGGTCCGCCGACCGGAACCTCGGCGGTGAAGGTGAACCACTCGCCGTCGAGGCTCGTGGTGCTGACGCCGCCGGCCGCCTCGACCCGGGCCGACAGGTTGTCCAGGCCCGCTCCCCCGCCGGGCTCGGGGCCCGCGACGTCGGCGGCGTCGTTGACCACCCGCAGCGTGATGTGGTCGCCCTCGCTGCAGGTCTCCACCAGGCAGTACTGCGCCTTGCTGTGCCGCAGCACGTTGGTGACGGCCTCGCGCAGCACGATGGCCAGGACGGTGTCGACCTCCTCCGGCAGCGGGCCGGGGGCGAGCCGCACCTCGACGTCCATGTCGGCCGCGATCAGCATCGACTCGGCCGAGCGCGCCTCGGCGGCCAGTGACATCGGGCGGCTGCCGCCCGCGACCACCCGCACGTCGCCGAGCGCCTGGCGCGACAGCGTGAGCACGTCGCGCAGCTCGCGGCGGGCGCGTTCGGCCGAGGCGGGCAGCAGACGGTAGGCCAGCTCGCTCTTGAGGGTGAGCGCGGAGACGTTGTAGCCGAGCAGGTCGTGCAGGTCGCGGGCGACCCGCAGGCGTTCCTGTGCGACGGCCACCCCGGCCAGTTCGCCCCGGGCGGCGTGCACGGTCAGCGCCAGCGAGGCCAGGGAGCTCACCCCGTAGACCATCAGCCCGGTCAGGGCGGTGAAGTAGGCGCCGTAGACGACGTCGACCGTGGCCATGCCCGTCCAGGTGAGGGCGAGGGACATGGCGGCGGGGACGGCGGCGTACAGGGCCCAGCGTTGCCGGCCCTCGACGGCGAGGAGCATCGAGCCGGCCAGGAACCCGGCGAGCGACCCGGCCTGCGGACCGGCCCAGAGGAACGGCGCGAACGTGACGACGGCCTGTGCCGACAACGTCGCCGCCGTGCGCGGCGCCGGCCACGACAGCACGTCGCGGGTCGAGTGGACGAGCTGGAGCCCGAAGCCGGCGAGGAGGCAGGTCGCGAAGGCGACGAGCGGCCAGCCGCGCAGGCCCTCGTCCCAGACGAACATCAGGGCGTTGAAGGTGTACCCGAACAGCACGGCGCCGATGACGCCGCGCGCCATCAGTACGGGGCGCATCCCTAACGACACCACGGTGCCCTCACTTACCGGGAAATGTCGGCTTATGCGAGAAGAGCGGCGGCCAGCATGGGCCATTCGGCGTCGTTGACCGGATATCCGTCCTCCGGGGAGGCGGTCCGGGCGTGGCCGACGGCGTAGCCGCACACGCTCGACTCGGTGCGCCAGTCGAGCCGGAACACCTGCGCCGAGGCCTCGATGTCGGGCCCGTCGAGGCGGCGTCCGGCCAGCCCCAGCGCGGTCGCGACCAGCGACAACGTCTGCACCAGCGCGCCCGCGTCGGTGAGCACGAGCGAGTAGCCGAGCCCGTTGTACTTCCACGACAACCGCCGGAACCGGGCGGTGACCATTAGCAGCACCGGCGGCGCGGAGGCCAGGTTGGCCGAGACGAGCAGCTCGTCGGGATCGCCGTCGAGGGGGTTCAGGCGGTGGTGGTAGGGGTCGTAGTGGTAGACCCCGCGCGCCAGCCCGGCGCACCGGTCGACGACGGCGTAGAGCTCAAGCTCGTGGCAGTCGCCGCTGGTCGGGTGGGGGCGGTCGCTCGTGGTGGCGGTCGCCTCGGTCGACGGCGAGCCCGTCAGCGACCGGACCCGGGCGGTCCGGTAGAGCAGCGCGCCCAGATCGGTCAACGTCATCGCCGCCTCGGAGAAGGTCTCGGCCGGACGGTGGGCCTCGACGACGGCGGAGAAGGGCGGGTCGGCGGCCAGGTCGTCCCACGACGGCCGGGGCAGCGTGATCCCCTCCGCCGCCTCCTTCACGACCGGCTCGACGCTGCCGTGCTCGCCGAGCGGATAGGTCACGCCGAAGTCCTGGTCGTGGCGGCCCAGCGTGGAGCGGGTGTGGAACATCAGGTCGATCGGGGTCCACGCGGTCAGCGCGGGATCGTGGTCCTCGGCGAACTCGACCCGCTGGAACGGGTCGCCGGTCACCGCCTCGACGACCATCCCGGCCGCCATCAGGTAGGAGATGACCGACCGGGTCTCGGGTCCGGCGGCCGAGGCCGGGCCGGGGCGCATCAGCGTGCCCAGATGGCCGAGGGCGTCGGCGCGGTGCAGGATCACGCGGTGGTGCGACAGCGGCGACTCCAGCAGGTAGTTGCCGCCGTCGGTGGTGAGGACGGCGAAGCGCGACAGGCGTACCGGATTGACCGGTGGGCGCTCCGGCAGGTGGAAGGCGGCCTGCGGGGTGAGCGGCACGACGGAGATGAGCGGCTGCTCCCGGTCGACGCCGAACGACCGCACGACCAGGTGCCCCAGCCGGTCGAGCAGCGCCCCGAGGTCCCGCCGCTCGGCGCCCGACCTGATGACGTTGCCGAGCGAGATCGGCCCCAGGCTCATCCGGCGCATGGCCTCCACGACGGCCGGCGCGGGCATCGGGAGGACGGTGTCCTCCCAGCGCGAGTGCACGACGATCACACCCTGGTCCGGGTCGGGTTCGACGAAGACGTCCTCGCGGAACGACCACAGGGGAAACGGGGGGAGCGTGTCGTGCATGTCGGCTCCTCTCACATGAACAGGGCGACCGGGTTCAGGTCGTCGTAGGCGGTCGGCCGGTCGAGCCGCCCCAGCGCGACGGGGACGTCGAACAGCCGCCCCGGGGCGAACCTCGGCCAGAAGTGCCGCAGCCCCGGCACCACCACCTTGACCACCGGCATCCCGATGTCGGGCCGGGTCTGGTCGAGGATCAGCGGGTCGAAGGGCCGGATCAGCTCGATGTCGTCCGCGAGGTCGTCGTTCCGGGTGTACGCATGGGGCGCCGCCACCCCGTCGGGCAGCAGGCACGGATGGCTGCGCAGCGAGACGCGCCCCCACCACGGGCGCATGTCGAGGTCGGTGGCGGCCGGCAGCAGCTGGCCGAGTTCCGTCAGCGCGCGGCGGGCCGCCGTGGCGGGGTCGAAGTGGGCGCCGAAGCCCAGCATGACCTCCTCGCCGTCCTTGGTCGAGACCGCCGCCATGGCCGGGATGCCGAGGTCGGTCGTCAGGTCGAGGACCCACAGGTCGCGGCCGAGCTTCGCGTAGTCGTCGCGCAGGTCGTCGGTCCACGGGTCGTCGAGCACGACCTCGGGCTGGCGGGTGCGGTTGTACCACCAGATCCCGACCGCGTCGCGTTCGACCAGTTCGAGGAAGCCCTGGAGGATCGCGTCCTCGATCGACGACCCGGCGGCGTTGCCGTTGGAGTCGGCCTCGCCGCCCTCGGAGAAGTAGAGCAGGCCGGTCGGCAGGTAGCGCCTGCGGCCGTCGAGGGTGAACAGGGGCGTCCACTCGGTCTCGGCGCTCTCGTCGAAGGGGGCACGCTGGCGCACGTCGTAGAGGAGGACGTCGTCGGGGTGCACGGCCTCCGCCCCCAGTCCCCGGTAGGAGTCGTGGACGACGTGCTCCTCGCCGAGCCGGGAGCCGCAGTAGCGCTCGACCGCCTCGCAGAGCGCGCCCACCTTCGCTTCGAGCGGGCTGCCGCCCTTGCCGCCGCTGTTGGCCCGCAGGCCGGAGACGGGGAGGGCCAGGTTGCGGCCGGACAGGTAACTGTTGAGGAACCCGGGTGCGCGGGGGTCGCGGCGGACCCGGTCGACGACGCCGGTGACGGGGTCGGTGAGGTGGACGTAGCGGTCCCAGGTCTCCTGGAGCCCGGCCGCCCGGTGGGCGTGCACCTTGGGCCTGGACGTGATCTCGACCGGCGCCGGTCGGGCGCCGGGTTCCCCGCACGCCGGGCACTGCGGTCTGCGCGTGACGCGGTGATGCGCGGCCTCCAGGGTGAGCGGGTCGAACGTCCACAGGGTGTCGAGCCGCCGGCCCGCCAGCCACCGCGCGACCTGAAGGGCGGCGAGCTGCGCGCCGACCGACGACGTGAGCGGCAGCGCGGCGCGCGGCGCGAGCCCGAGCGGAGCCTGCCGCCGGATCCGCAACCGGGCCGCCAGGCACTCCCAGCAGGCCGAATCCCCCGGGTGGAAGCCCGGCCCGATCCACAGGTCGGGCCCGTTGACGGCGACGGGCAACCACGGCCGGCCGTCGGCCAGCCGATCGGCGTTGACCGAGGCGAGCACCGGGTCGAGATAGTCGTCGCAGACCACCACGACGGGCCCTTCGCGGCCGGCGCGCAACCCCAGGTCGGCGAGCGCCCGGTCGACCAGCGGCGACCGGCCGACCACCTCGACCGTGCCGTCCGGGACGTCGAGTCCGGCCAGGTCCCAGTAGGCGGCGACGTCCGGCGGCACGTCGTCGTCGGACTGCGGCGCGACGAGGTCGGCCTCGGCCAGCCGCCCGAGCAGCCGCCCCAGGTCGGCCGCGCCGAGTCCGCTGCGCTCGTGCAGCCCGGCCAGGTCGTGGCTGCCGTCGAGCAGGGGCGCGACCTCTTCGATGTGGTCGCCGTGCAATGCGACCGTGGCCCGCGCCGAGGTCAGGTAGACCCCGTCGCCGGGCACGGTCACCGCACGCCAGTGCCGCTTGAATCCAACTTTCATCAGAATTCCTTGAGAAGGAAGATTCGCGATAACCCTGCGTGTTCGACCGACTTGGCGATAGAACCAAGGGCATGACGCAGCTGGTGAGGCGGGCTTACAAGTACCGCTTCTACCCGACTTCCGAGCAGGCTGAATTGCTTTCCCGGACGTTCGGTTGCGTGCGCCTCGTCTACAACAGAGCGCTGGAGGAGCGTACCCGCGCCTTCGCCGAAGGACGCAGAGTCTCCTACGGCGAATCCTCGGCGGCGCTCACCGCTTGGAAGAAGACGCCGGAGCTGGCATTCCTCAATGAGGTGTCCTCCGTCCCGCTGCAGCAGGCGTTGCGGCATCTGCAAGCGGCGTACGCGAACTTCTTCGCCAAGCGCGCCGGGTACCCGGTCTTCAAGTCCAGTAAGCGATCCCGCCACTCGGCGGAATACACTCGCTCGGCTTTCACCTGGCGAAACGGTGAACTGACACTCGCCAAGATGCGCAGGCCGCTTGCCATCGTCTGGTCGAGGCCCCTGCCGGAGGGCGCACGGCCGTCCACCGTCCATGTGTCGAAGGACTCGGCGGGCCGCTGGTTCGTGTCGATCCTTGTCGAGGAGAGGATCCGCCCGATGAAGCCGGTCGGCGCCGCCGTCGGCGTGGACGTCGGCATCACGGATCTGGTGACGCTCTCCACCGGAGAGAAGATCCCCAACCCCCGACACGAGCAAGCCGTCCGGCGGAAACTGGCGAGAGCCCATCGTGCGCTGAGCCGGAGGAAGAAGGGATCCAGGAATCGGGTGAAGGCCCGGGTGAGGCTCGCCGCGACGTACGCCCGGATGACCGACCGTCGCCGGGACTTCCTGCACAAATTGTCCACACGTCTCGTCCGTGAGAACCAAACGGTCGCGATAGAGGACTTGACCGTCCGCGGCATGCTCAAGAACCGCACGCTCTCCCGCGCCATCTCGAATGCCGCCTGGCGCGAACTTCGGGCCATGCTGGAGTACAAGGCCGACTGGTACGGGCGTGAACTCCTGGTAGTCGACCATTGGTTTCCCTCCTCCAAGGTGTGCTCTCACTGTGGGCAACGACGTGCGTCGCTGCCGTTGAACGTCCGTAGCTGGAGGTGCGCCTGCGGCGTCACTCATGACAGGGACGTCAACGCGGCACGGAACATCCTCGCCGCCGGGCTGGCGGAGAGGTGAAACGCCTGTGGAGCCGGTGTAAGACCTGACGGGCGCGAGCCTCGCGGGCAACCGGCGGTGAAGCAGGAATCTCCGGGTCCACCACGGAGAAGGTCAACCGCAATACGTCCATTTCGCCGACGAAAGGGATGGTTTGCTCAGGTCGGCGATCTGCAGGGGGTCACCACCCGCCGCCAGCGGGGGCGCCTCGTCGTCGCCCAGGTCGATGCCGAACTGGGCCAGGGTGCCGGCCGGGTCGTCTTCGTAGCGGGCGGCCAGATCGGGTTCCGTCCACGCCCGCATCACCAGTTCGGCGAAACGCCAGTCCTCGTCCGCGTGAGTCATCGTGGTCATGCATTCGATTTTCCGCAGGGGGGCTGCGCGGTCATAGTCAACGATTCACGAGGCGGGTGTGAGATTTTCACATCGGAATCGTGAAAGCCGGTGAAGACCGGGCGGTGTAAGCGCTTCTAGGCTGAGCCGCGTGAATCGTATTCGAATCCGCCGGCCCAGGAGGCCGCGGCCCGGGACGGTCCGGGACATCGACACGCGTACGCCGTCCGGCGTCCATCTGCCTTATTGAGGGAAACGCATGTATCACGATCTGCAAATCAACCGGCTGAGGGCCTTGGTGACCGTGGTCGAGCTCGGCGGGTTCCGTAAGGCGGCCGAGGCGCTGCACGTGACCCAGCCGGCGGTGAGCCAGCAGATCCGTCAGCTCGGCGGTCTCGTCAAGGGGCCCATCTTCACCTCGACCGGCCGCAGCCTTGAGCTCAGCACCGAGGGCGAGGAACTGCTCGGCTACGCGCGCCGGATCGTCGCCCTGAACGACGAGGCGGTCGGCCGGTTCGTCCCGCCGTCGGGCACCGCCCGGTTGACGATCGGCGTGGTCAACCAGCTCGCCGAGGCGCTCCCCGAGATCCTGCGGCTGCTCAACCGCGGCCTGCCGCATGCGCAGGTCGGCGTGCAGACGGGGCTGAGCGAGTCGCTGGAGAACCAGGTGTCGTCGGGGCAGCTCGACCTGGCGCTGCTGCTCCAGTCGGAGCCGGTCACCGCGCCCGCCCATCAGCTCGGCGAGATGCGCATGGACTGGTTCGGCCGCCCCGCCCACGGCGAGGGCGCCGCCCTCCCGCTGACCCTCTTCACCGAGCCGTGCACGCTGCGACGCCGCATCGTCGACGCCCTCGACGCGTCGGAGGTGCCGTGGCGGGTGGCCTACGAGGGGCCCGAACTCGTCGGGTTGCGCGCCGCCGCGAAGGCGGGGCTGGGGGTGGCCTGCCTGGTCGCCAACGGCGACGAGTTGTGGGGCCTGCCCCGCGCCGCGCGGCTCACGCTCCCGTCGGCGCCGGGTCCGCTGCCGGTGACGGTGGCCCTTTCCGCGAACGCGGTCAACTCGGAGTACGTGCCGATCGCGGAACGGGCCTTCCAGCAGGCTCTGCGTGACTATCCGTTCGCCTGATCCGTCGCGGCCGGTCCACGCACTGCTGGACATTTTTACGTTTTCTTGACGCCCCGTCTCCGTGGCACAGACCCGCGCCGTCAGTAGCGTGACCACTCGTCTGATTTGCCCGGATAGCGGAGGTACCCCGGTGACCGGCACGCTCCGGCAGTGGTTGCTGAAAGGGCTCAAGCGCCCCGAAGGACTGGTCGGCGGGACGCACGACGAGGAGCCGCCCGAGCACCAGCACTCCTGGTGGCAGGTCATGTGCCTCACCGGCGTCGACTACTTCTCCACCCTCGGCTACCAGCCGGGCATCGCCGCGCTGGCCGCCGGCGCGCTCAGTCCGGTCGCCACGCTGGTGCTGGTCGCGCTGACGTTGTTCGGCGCGCTGCCCACCTATCGGGCGGTGGCCGAGCAGAGTCCGCACGGGCTCGGGTCGTTGTCGATGCTGGAGCGGCTGATGCCGGGCTGGGGCGGGAAGCTGCTGGTGCTGTTCCTGCTCGGCTTCGTCGCCACCGCGTTCATCGTCACCATCACGCTGTCGGCGGCCGACGCGACCGCGCACATCCTGCACAACCCGTTCGTGCCGCACGCGCTGGCCGGGTGGCAGGTGCCGGTGACGTTGCTGCTCATCGCCGCGCTGGGCGGGGTGTTCCTGGCCGGGTTCAGTGAGGCGATCTCGGTCGCGGTGGTGCTGGTGGCGGTCTATCTGGTGCTCAACGTGGTCGTGGTGGCCACCGCCGTGCAGCACGTGCTCACCGCGCCGGAGAAGGTGCACGACTGGCAGAACACGCTGAACAGCGACTACGCGAGCCCGCTGGCGATGGTCGCGGTCGCGCTGTACGTGATGCCGAAACTCGCCCTCGGCCTCTCGGGCTTCGAGACGGGCGTGGCGGTGATGCCGCTGGTCAGGGGCGACGTCGCCGAACGGGTCAGAGGCGCGCGCAAGCTGCTGACCACGGCCGCGCTCATCATGAGCGTCTTCCTGATCGCCTCCAGCCTCGCCACCACCGTACTCATCCCGCCCGCGGAGTTCGCCGAGGGCGGCGCGGCCAACGGGCGCGCGCTGGCCTACCTGGCCCACCTCTATCTCGGCGACTGGTTCGGCACCGCCTACGACCTGTCGACCATCGCCATCCTGTGGTTCGCGGGGGCCTCGGCGCTGGCCGGGCTGCTGAACATCGTCCCGCGTTACCTGCCCCGTTACGGCATGGCGCCCGACTGGACGCGCGCCTCGCGGCCCATGGTGCTCGTCTTCACGGCCATCGCCTTCGTCATCACCGTGGTCTTCGGCGCGGAGGTCGAGGCGCAGGGCGGCGCGTACGCGACCGGGGTGCTGGCGCTCATCCTGTCGGCGGCCGTCGCGGTCGCCCTGTCGGCCTGGACGAGCGGCCGGGTGCGCGCCGCGTTGTTCTTCGGGGCCGTCACCCTGGTCTTCGCCTACGCCACCGTCGCCAACATCGTCGAACGCCCCGACGGCCTGGTCATCGCACTGCTGTTCGTGCTGGCCATCGTGGTCGTGTCGCTGGTCTCCCGGGCCACCCGCTCCACCGAGCTGCGGGTCACCCGCATCAGTCTCGACGACGCCGCGCGCCGGTTCGTCAACGAGGCGGGCGAGATCCACCTCATCGCCAACGAGCCGAACAACCGCGACGCGAAGGAGTACGTCGACAAGGCGCGCGAGGCGTGGGAGCTGCACCGCCTGCGCACCCGGGAGGGGCTGCTGTTCCTGGAGGTGACCGTGCCGGACGCCTCGGAGTTCGCCGGTGAGCTGCGGGTGATCGGCGAGGAGCGGCACGGGTTCCGGGTGCTGCGCATGCAGAGCACGACGGTCGCCAACTCCATCGCCGCCCTGCTGCTGCACTTGCGCGACCTGACCGGCAAGACGCCGCAGGTCTACTTCCACTGGGCCGCGGAGGGCAATCCGATCGGCGCGCTGCTGCGCTACCTCGTCTTCGGCGGCGGCGACATCCCTCCCCTGACCCGGGAGGTCCTGCGCCAGGCCGAGCCCGACCCGTCGCGCCGGCCGGTCGTGCACGTCGGCTGACCTCTTGCCGCCCCTCGAACGGTATACGTACACTTATGCGTATACCGCTCCGGTACTTGCGCCGCCCCCGCTATTCAGCGTTACTATGTACCGGTAGTCAGTGCTACTTAGTAGCTGAAAGAGAGCGATCGACATGACCCCCGAAACACCGGAAGAGAAGAGCCGCTACCGGCGCTATCTGGAGCTCCTCACCGGTTCACTCGACGACAAGAAGCGCTACCGGCAGGTCAAGGCCCGCATGGGGCGGCTGCCCGGCGACTACCGCATCGCCTACGACGCGCTGGAGCGCTACCTGATGTTCTTCGGCCGGGCCGACGGCCCCGGCTGGCTGGAGATGTACGAGGACCTCGCCGACCTGTTCGAGCAGAGCGCCGCGAACGCGACCCCGATCCGCGACGTCTTCGGCGACGACCCGATCGAGTTCGTCGAGACCTTCATCCAGAACTACCCGGTCGGGCGGTGGATGGCCCGGGAGCGCGACCGCTTCACCGGCGCCGTCGCCCGTGCCGCCGGCGAGCAGGACCGGAGGGCCTCGTGATCCGCGTGCAGGCGCTGGAGAAGTCGTACAAGGACCTGAAGGTTCTCCGGGGCGTCGACTTCGAGGTGGCGCGCGGCAGCATCTTCGCCCTGCTCGGCTCGAACGGCGCGGGCAAGACCACGGTCGTGCGCATCCTGTCGACGCTGCTGACGGCCGACGCGGGAAGCGCCGGCGTCAACGGGTTCGACGTCGCCGCCCAGGCCGCGCGGGTGCGCGAGTCGATCAGCCTGACCGGCCAGTTCGCGGCCGTCGACGAGATCCTCACCGGGCGCGAGAACCTCGTGCTGGTGGCCCGGCTGCGCCATCTCAAAGATCCCCGGAAGATCGCCGACGACCTGCTCGACCGTTTCTCGCTGACCGACGCGGGCGGCCGGAAGGTGGCGACCTACTCGGGCGGCATGCGCCGCCGCCTCGACATCGCGATGAGCCTCATCGGCGACCCGCCGGTCATCTTCCTCGACGAACCGACCACCGGCCTCGACCCCGAGGCCCGCATCGAGGTGTGGCAGGCGGTCAGGGAACTCGCCGCCCGGGGCACGACCGTGCTGCTCACCACGCAGTATCTCGACGAGGCCGAACATCTCGCCGACCGCATCGCCATCCTCCACGAGGGCCGGATCATAGTGAACGGCACCCTCGCCGAACTCAAGCAACTGCTCCCGCCCGCCAAGGTCGAGTACGTCGAGAAGCAGCCGACCCTGGAGGACGTCTTCCTCACCCTCGTCGGCAAGGACAAACGATGACCAGGCACTTCTTCGGCGACACCGGGACCCTCCTCGGCCGGTCGCTGCGTCACATCACCCGCAGCATGGACACCATCATCACGACCACCGTCATGCCGATCATGTTCATGCTGCTGTTCGTGTACGTCTTCGGCGGCGCGATCCAGTCGGGGTCGGACTCCTACGTCACCTACCTGCTGCCGGGCATCCTGCTCATCACGGTCGCCTCGGGCATCTCCTACACCGCCTACCGGCTCTTCCTCGACATGCAGAGCGGCATCTTCGAACGGTTCCAGTCGATGCCGATCGCCCGGTCGGCCGTGTTGTGGGCCCACGTGCTGACCTCGCTGGTCGCCAACCTGATCTCGCTCGTGGTGGTGGTCGTCGTCGCCCTGATCATGGGTTTCCGCTCCTCGGCGGGGATCGGGGCCTGGCTCGGCGTCGCCGGTCTGGTGATGCTGTTCACCCTGGCACTGACGTGGCTGGCCGTCATCCCCGGCCTGACCGCGAAGACCATCGACGGCGCGAGCGCCTTCTCCTACCCGCTGGTCTTCCTGCCGTTCCTCAGCTCGGCCTTCGTGCCGACCGACACCATGCCGGGGCCGGTCCGCGCCTTCGCCGAGAACCAGCCGGTGACCTCCATCGTCAACACGATCCGCGACCTGTTCGCCCAGCAGCCGGTCGGCGGCGAGGTCTGGGTCGCCGTCGCCTGGTGCGCCGGGCTCCTCGTCGTTGCCTACGCCTTCGCGATGACGACCTACCGCCGCCGGATCTCCTGACCGGCCAGAGCGGTCAGATCGGGAAGGCGCCGCGACGCCACCGCCAGTGGCGGCCGGCACGCAGATGGTCGACGACCGCCCGCTGCAGCGCGGTGCGGCGCGGCAGCCGGTCGAGCGGCGTGGTCAGCGAACGGAACACGAACCGCAGCACCTCGACGTCGGCGTCGATCCCCTCGGACTCCTCGTAGGGCTCCAGCTCGAACCTGCGCTGGAACCGGACGATGTTGGAGTCGTCGGGCAGGTACTCGGCCAGTTGCGGGTCGAGCAACCACGAACCGCAGGCGAACGCCGTGTACGTCTCGCCGGGGAAGTGGCGCGGGAAGAACACCCGGGCCCGGTCGAGCGAGTCGTCGATCGCCTCCGGGGTCATCGGCCCCGTCTCGGGGATGTGCAGGTCGAGGGTGGCGCCGCCACGGTGGAACTGCAGCCGGCCCAGTTCGTAGATCGCGCCGCGCACGTGGAGCGTCAGCCAGCTCTGCATGACCGGCCAGCCCTCACGGTTCATCCGCCGGTCGATCGCGAGGTTGCGGCCGAGGTCGGCGAGACTGAGCCACGTCAGGTCCTCGGCGACGCCGTGGTCGCGGTGGAACCCGACGGCGACGTCGACCAGGGCCAGGTAGGCGTACACATAGAGGTGCCGCCAGGCGGGCCCGCGGTCGCGGGCCAGTTCCGGGCCGGGCGGCAGCCAGGCGTGGCCCCCGAGGTCGGCGCGGACCAGGGCGATGGAGCGGTCGAGCAGCCAGCGCAGCTCCGGAGTCCAGAACGGGGAGCCGGGATCGGGCCAGCCTTCCATGATCTCGGCCGCGTCGTCGGGCCGGACCGCGAGCCGGTCGAGCAGCTCCGGGACGTCCGCCTTGGCGGGCAGCGGGACGGAGGGCAGGTCACCGGCGAGCCGGTGCACACGCTCGACCTCTTCGGCGGGAACTCCGAGCCGGGCGGCGATGGTGGTCAGGTCCACGCGGACGATCCTAGGCGAATGGGGACGAAGATCTCGGTCGCCGACGTCATCCGGGTGACGGAGGGGGTCGAGCCCCCTCCGCGCTTCCCCGGCGTGTCCGGCCCGCCGACCGAGATCCTGGAGAAGGTGCGCGGCCGGGAGCAGGCCCAGCTCCGGGAGATCGACCCCGGCCGTCGGAGTGAGTCGTCAGCGGACCTGGACGAAGACGGGGTTGGAGTAGAACCAGAGGTCCTCCCAGGGGCTCTCCTTGCCGTCGGCCAGCGGCTCGGCCTCGTCGGTGCCGGTGCCGCGGACCCGGGCGTACAGGTCGGTCTGGACGTCGCGCAGGGTGTGGCGGATCACGTAGTCCTGGCCCTGGCGGCGCCAGTCGCGGGGGCCGAAGCGGGCCAGAAGTCGGAGCCGCCGCGGGTCCAGTGCACGTGGGAGTCGGAGGTCGCGGTGATCCACCAGCGGCGTCCCTCGCCGAGCAGCGCGTCCCAGAGGCCGCCGACGCGGGCCGTCATCTGGTTGAAGCCGCCGTAGGTGGGGTGGTTGCCGTAACCGCCGCGCGCGCCGCCGTTCAGCGGGCCCGCCTGGTGGCCGGGCGCGCCCTCGAAGCCGACGTAGACGTCGGGGGCGGCGTCGTTGCCGTCGCGGAACTCGCGCAGGGTGCGCGCCAGCTCCGGCCGCCGGGGGCGGCGGGCTTGTCGTGGCCCCGGGCGTCGTCGGCGGCGGCCGTGCCGGTGGTCGCCAAGGGGCTCGCGGCGATCAGGGTCGCGCCGATTCCGGCGTACCGGACGAGCTGCCGACGCGAGATGGCCGCGCCCTCGGAACCTTCGTTGTGCTTGTCTGTCACTTCGAGCCTTCCGCTCGCTGTTTGAGAAGGGTGCGACAGACGAGTCTCAAGCGGCAGGCTGAACAGGACATAAATGTTGATCAGGCCCATAGAGAACAGAAGTCGCCATTATGGACGTCACGGACATCGTGCTGGCGATCGTCGCCGCCCTCGCCCTCACCTGGCTCACGCTGGTCGCCGCGCTGGTGTTCCTCCGGCCGCGCGGCGGCCTGCTGCGTGAGGCGCTGCGGGTGCTGCCCGACGTGCTCCGGCTGATCCGCCGCCTGGCCGCCGACCGCGACCTGCCGCGCGGGGTGCGCGTCCGGCTGGGGCTGCTGCTGGTCTACCTGGCCGTCCCGATCGACCTGATCCCCGACTTCATCCCGGTCCTCGGTTACGCCGACGACGCGATCGTCGTCGTGGCGGTGTTGCGGTCGGTGGTGCGCCGCGCGGGCCTGCCCGCCGTCCGGGCCCACTGGCCGGGCACCGACGACGGCTTCGAGGTGGTCAGACGCCTCACCGGGATGGGCGGAGGCCGTCCATGAGGAGGTCGAGCAGGCGGCCGGCCTGGTCGCGCTGGCCGGGTTCGCTGGCGATGAGGGCGATCCCGCCCAGCGCCATGAGCACGTCGAGGGCCGCGACGTCGCCCCGGACCGTGCCCTCGTCGGCGGCGGCGTCGAGCAGGGAGCCGAGCGCATCGGTGATCCGCGTCCGGATCGCCAGCCGCCGCTCCTCGTCGCCCGCGAGCACGACCTTCAGCGCGTCGGCCATGGCGCGCTTGGCCGCCAGGAAGTCGAGGAAGTCCTCCATCCAGACGCGCGGACGCACCCCCGGCGCCTGCGCCTCCTCGCAGATCCGGTCGACCTCGCCGCTGTAGACGGCCCAGACCAGATCCTCGCGGGTCGGGAAACGGCGGTAGAGGGTGCCGATGCCCACACCCGCCTCCTTCGCGATCTCCCGCAGCGACGCGTCGGCGCCGTCGCGGGCGAAGGCCCGGCGGGCGGCGGCGAGCACCAGATCCTGGTTGGCCTTCGCGTCGGCACGCAGGCGGTCGGCCACCTGACCTCCCCTGACTTGAAAACGGAGCATGCTCCGCTTATGGTCGGACGTATGCGGACGGTGCTCCGCTTATCCCCAGTCTAACGAGGAGGAACGATGACGCATTCGCTGACCGACACCGTCGCCCTGGTCACCGGAGCGAGCAGCGGGATCGGCGCGGCCACGGCCCGCGCCCTGGCGGCCGAAGGCGCCGCGGTGGCGCTGGTGGCCCGGCGCGGCGAACGGCTGCGGGCGCTCGCGGCGGAGATCCGGGCGGACGGCGGAACCGCCGCGGTCGTGACGGCCGACATCGCCGACCGCACTCAGGCGCACGACGCCGTGGGCCGGGTCGTCGACGAGCTCGGCCGCCTCGACACGGTGGTCAACAACGCGGGCCTGGCCCTCGTCGGCCCGGTCGAGGCGGCCCCCGAGGACGAGTGGGACCGCATGCTCGCGGTCAACGTCGGGGGCCTCCTGCACGTCACCCGGGCCGCGCTGCCGCATCTCGTCACGGCGGCGGCGGACTCGCCCCGGCGGGTCGCCGACCTGGTCACGATCAGTTCCACCGCCGGCCGGGTCGCCCGCGCCGGTCAGGCCGTCTACAGCCTGACCAAGTCGGGCGTGAACGCCTTCTCCGAGTCGCTCCGGCAGGAGTTGCAGCCCAAGCGGGTCCGCGTGGGAATCGTCGGGCCCGGGACCGTCGACACCGAACTCTCCTCCCACCTGCGCGACGGCGTGCGGGAGGCGGTGGCCGGCCAGATCGGCGGCATGGAGCTGCTGCGCCCGGAGGACGTCGCCGACGCGGTCCGCTACATGGTCACCCGGGAGCGGCGGGTCGCGGTCAACGAGATGCTGGTCCGGGCCGGCGCGCAGACGTGGTGACCGGTCAGGCGACCGAGATCATGGCCGCCGACCGGGTCGCGCCGTCGCCCGGGTCGATCAGCAGGCAGGCGCCCGTGATCCGGCTGTCGGCGTAGTCGTCGACCGCCAGGTCCGAGGCCGTGCGAACGACCACGTCGCCGATGTCGTTGACGGCCAGCGGGCCGCCCGACCCGATGTGCTCCACCACCGCGCGGACCGTCCGGGTCGTGTGCTTGACCAGCACCTGCTCGCCGACCGTGAGGGCCTTCTCGTGCAGGTGGCAGACGGTCGCGCGCAGCTCCCGGGTGGCCTCTGGCGCGGTGGCCTCGGGCGAGATCAGCGCGCCGCGCGCCACGTCGAGGTCGTCGGCCAGCCGGACCGCGATCGACTGCGGCGCCCACGCCATCGCCACCGGCTGCCCGAGCACGTCGATGCCCGCCACCGTCGTCGTGTGGCCGCCGGGCTGGATAACCACCCGTTCGCCGACGTGCAGGATGCCGCCCGTGAGCTGGCCGGCGTAGGCGCGGCGGCCCCGCGTCTTGATGACGTACTGGACCGGGAGACGCGCGGGCAGCCCGGTCAGGTCCTCGCCGGCCTCGGCCGTCTCCAGGAACTCCAGCACGGTCGGCCCGGTGTACCAGCCCATGTGCTCCGACGGGGTCACCACGTTGTCGCCGGTCAGGGCGGAGATCGGGATGGCCGTCACCTCGCCGGGGTAGTCGAGGTCGCCGGCGATCGACGCGAAGACCTCCTCCGACCAGCCGACCAGGTCCATTTTGTTGACCGCCAGCACCAGCGCGGGCACCCGCAGCAGCCCGGCGACGGCGGCGTGGCGGCGGGTCTGCTCGGTGACGCCCTTGCGGGCGTCGACCACGAGCACGACGAGCTGCGCCGTCGAGGCGCCGGTCACCATGTTCCGGGTGTACTGCACGTGGCCCGGCGTGTCGGCCAGCACGAACCGGCGGCGCGGGGTGGCGAAGTAGCGGTAGGCCACGTCGATCGTGATGCCCTGTTCCCGCTCGGCGCGCAGGCCGTCGGTGAGCAGGGCCAGGTCGCTGGGCGAGGCGATCTTCTCCAGCTGGTCGGACATGACCGACTTGGAGTCGTGCAGCAGACGTCCGACCAGCGTCGACTTGCCGTCGTCGACGGAGCCGGCGGTGGCCAGCCTGAGCAGTGTGGACATCAGAAGTACCCTTCTCGTTTGCGGTCCTCCATGGCGGCCTCGGCCAGCCGGTCGTCGGCGCGGGTCGCGCCGCGCTCGGTGATGCGCGAGGCCGCGATCTCCTCGACGACCTCGGCGGGGGTGCGGGCGGCCGACTCGACCGCGCCGGTGCAGGACATGTCGCCGACCGTGCGGTAGCGGACCGTCCTGCGGACCAGCCGCTCCGCGTGGCCGCCCCACGCGCCGGGGCACAACCACATGCCGCGCCGGTCGAACACCTCGCGTTCGTGGGCGTAGTAGATCGACGGCAGCGCGATGTCCTCGGCCGCGATGTACTGCCAGACGTCGAGCTCGGTCCAGTTCGACAGGGGGAAGACGCGCACGTGCTCGCCCGGGGAGTGGCGGCCGTTGTAGAGGTTCCACAGCTCCGGGCGCTGGCGGCGCGGGTCCCAGCCGCCGAACTCGTCGCGGAGGGAGAAGACGCGCTCCTTGGCGCGGGCCTTCTCCTCGTCGCGCCGCCCGCCGCCGAAGACGGCGTCGTGGCCGCCGGCCTCGATGGCGTCCAGCAGGGGCGTGGTCTGCAGTCCGTTCCGTTCCGGCACGTCCGGCAGCACGCCCCGGTCGATGTAGTCCTGCACCGAGGCGACCGTCAGCCGCAGGCCGGCCGTCACCCGGTCGCGGAACTCGATGACCTCGGGGAAGTTGTGGCCGGTGTCGACGTGCAGGAGCGGGAAGGGCACCGGCGCGGGCGCGAAGGCCTTGACGGCGATGTGCAGCATGACGATGGAGTCCTTGCCGCCGGAGAACAGCAGCACGGGCCGGTCGAACTCGCCGGCGGTCTCGCGCATGATGTGCGCGGCCTCGGCCTCCAGCGCCTCCAGATACGTGGTGGTCGTCATCACGCCGCCCTCTCGACCAGCCGCGTCTCCGCGGCGATCCACTCGGCCACCGCCCGCGACAACACCGCGCGGGCCCGCCGGTATTCGACGGCGTCGAGGTGCTCGTGGGGGGTGTGGTCGAGCTTGGCGTCGCCGGGGCCGTACGCCACCATCGGCACCCCCTGCCATGTCGTGGCCAGCGTGTTCATGTCGCTGCTGCCCTTCTTGGCCAAGAACCGGTTGACCACCCCCTCGGCCCGGAAGGCCCGCGAGAAGGCCTTGACCAGGGGGCTGGTGCGCGCGGTGAGGTGTCCGGGGGTGGCCCGCAGCACCTCGACCCCGACGGGATGGGCGAGCTTCCGGATCAGCCGGGTCAGGTCGTCGACCGACAGGTCGGCGGGCACCCGGACGTCCACGACCGCCTCTCCGCGCTGCTCGTCGCCGCCGTTGACGGCGTGGATGCCGAGCACGGCCAGCAGCGCGTCGGGCCCCGCCTCGGCGAGGGCCGCGCGCAGCCGGGCGAGCACGTCGACCATCTGGTCGGCGGCCGTGGTGACGCCCTGGCCCGCGGTGTGCCCGACGGGGTCGGCGACGGCCATCCGGACCTTCAGCAGCCCGTAGTAGCCGATGGTCAGCGCGCCCGCGCCGGACGGCTCGCCGATGACGACGGCGTCGGCCGGGTAGTGGTCGCGGACGAAGAACGCGCCCGCCGAGGTGATCTCCTCCTCGACCGCGCCGACCACCCGCACCTGGACGTCGGGCGGGACGTCGAGCTCGTGCAGCGTCTCCAGGTAGGCCACCAGGCTGCCCTTGGCGTCGACGCAGCCCCGGCCGGAGATGGTGCCGCCGTCCCAGCGGACGGGCCAACGGTGCGGGACGGTGTCGAGGTGGCCGAGCATGAGGAGGCGGCGGCGGCCGGAGCCCTTGGAGGCCACCAGGTTCCCGGCCTCGTCGATCTCGGCGTCGATGCCGCGTTCTCGGCACCACCCGACCAGATATCCGGCCAGTTCCCGCTCGTCGCGGGAGACCGAGGAGATCTCCACGGCCCGCGACAGCAGCGTGAGGTCGTCGGCGGGCGGGGCGGCCCGCCAGAAGCGGGTGCCGGCGTCCAGGGAGTGGGGGCCGGTGATGGCGACGTCGGCGCTGCCGTCGAGGGCGATCTCGGCGGCGCGCACCTTCTGCCGCATGCGGCCCTGGGCGTGGCGCAGGCCTTCGCCCCGGCCGAGGTCGGAGATGCCGGATTTCGGGTCGTCGACGTCCGCCAGCAGCCCGGGTGTCCCGGTCACCAGCCGCAGGTGGTCGGCGTCGAGCGCGTTGGCCAGTTCGGCGGCCAGCACGTCGGCGTCCACGTTCAGCGGCGTGCCGCCGTCGGAGGCGGCGGCGGGGGGCGCCAGGCAGACGACGTCGAACGCGTCGAGCAGGGTGGCCAGGCAGTCGGCGTCCACCGACGAGACGACCCCGGCGCGGTGGTCGCGCACGATCACCGCCCGGTCGCCCGACACCGCCCGCAGCGGCGGGTTGGGCCGGGCCGTCACCAGCGAGCCCGCCTGGGCGGTCGAGGTGAAGCAGGTCAGCCCGCGTGTGGTCAGCGCGGCGTGGACCCGGGGCAGGGTGACGCGCTCGTAGGCGGCCACGATGTGGTCCATCTCCTCCGGCGGGCAGTAACGCGCCGTCGACCCGTTCTTCAGCGTGAGCGAGCGCACCGGACGCCCGATGGCGGCGTAGTGGGCCGCGATGCCGGCCGCGCCGCCCGCCACCAGGAGGATCCGCGCGCCGCGCCCGCGCAGGCGGGCCACCTCGTCGAAGACGGTCTCGTGGGCGAGGCTGGCGCTGCCGATCTTGACAACGTAGAGGGCCGCCGTGTGGGTGGTGGCGACCTCACCGAGAACAGACACGATTCACACTCCTCTGGTGTTGCCGCCGTCGGCCACGAAGACCGTGCCGGTGACGTAGGAGGCCTGGTCGCTGGCGAGGAAGGCGGCCAGCGCGCCGAAGTCGTCGACGTCGCCGATCCGGCCCAGCGGGATGCGCCGGGCGACGGCGGCGAGTTCCTCCTCGACGGAGTCGCCGAACTGCTCGTCGAGGATGGGGGTGCGGTGGAAGCCGGGGGCCAGCACGTTGACCGTCACCCCGCTCGCGCCCAGCGTGGCGACCAGGCCCTTCATGTAGCCGAGCAGGCCGAGCCGGGCCACCGACGACAGGCCGCTCTCGGGGTGCGGCTGCCGGACCGACTCCGAGGCGATCATCAGCAGCCGCCCCCAGCCGTCCTTCTTCACGTAGGGCAGGGCGGCCAGCGTCAGGGCGATGTGCGGGATCAGGTTGGCGTCGATCGCGGCCCGGTAGTCGGCCACGCCGAACGCGTCGACGGGGCCGAACGGCACGCCGCCGGAGTTGGTCACCACGATGTCGATGCCGCCGAGCGTGGCGGCGGTGTCGCGGACCCAGGTGGCGGCGGCGTTCTCGTCGCACAGGTCGACCGGGACGCTCAGCACGTCGCCGTCGCCCATCGCGCTCACCTCGACGTGGGCGCGGGCGAGCTTGGCGGGGTCGCGGCCGCAGATGGCCACGCTGGCCCCCTCGGCGGCCAGGGCCTTGGCGACGCCGAGGCCGAGGCCGCTGCTGGAGCAGGCCACCAGGGCGACCCGCCCTCTCAGGCGCAGATCCATGGGATGTCCCCTCAGGTCAGAATCGGGTAGCCGTACCGGCCGAGCAGGGGCAGGGCCGGGGCCGTGGCGGCGGCGCGGGCGCGGGGCGGAAGGCCGGTGCGCCAGCGTTCGTCGGCGCGGATGCGCGCCGGGCCGGCCGACAGCCGGTCGGGGTTGCCGGTGACCGTGTGGTTCACGCTCAGCGTGACGTTGCCGTCGGCGTCGGCCGGCGGGTCGTCGTCGAGGCCGGCGAACCGCAGCACCCGGGCGAGGGTGCCGCGCGGGTCGCGGCACAGGTCCTCGTGGCGGACCCGCAGGTAGCGGTCGGGGGCGGCGTGGCCGGACAGTTCGGAGGCCAGGTTGAAGCCGGTCCAGTAGCCGCTGCTGCGGGCCGGGCTCATCGGGTCGATGTAGTCCTTGGCCCTGGCGTAGGAGAACGCGGTGGCGCGGGGGTCGCGCACCATGTGCAGCACCCGCACGTCGAGGTCGGCGCGGCCCAGCAGGGCCGCCGCCTCGGCCGGGAACTTCGAGCCGTCGACGACGAGCCGCTCGCCGCCGTGCGCGGCGAGGGTCCGGTAGACGTCGGCGGTACGCCCGACCGCCTCGGCCACCCCCGGCGCGGTGGGCACCCGGCCGGTCGACTCGGCGATGCGGTCGCGCGTGTGGCGGGTGCGCAGCAGCGCCCGCTGCTGGAGCGTCATCAGCCGCGCCTCGCCCTCCGACGAGGTGATCACCTGTGACCAGAGCCCGCAGGAGGTGACGTCGGCCCCGCAGCCGCAGGTGGAGTTGGTGCCCGCCTTCAGGATGCCGTTCTGCCAGAGGTAGTGCAGCTCGCCGGCGTGCAGCACGCCGGGCAGCTCGCCCAGCACGTTGCCGAGCATGGTGCTGCCGCTGCGCAGCCAGCCGGTGATGTAGAGGATTCGCGGCTCACCCATGCCACGTCACCGCCATCAGGTGCTGCGGCAGGTGCACCGCCAGCCCGATCCTGGACGTGGCCCTGACGGCGCCCGGGACCAGCGCGATCGACGCCACGCCCGGCATGAGCAGCGTGCAGGCGGCCCGGAAGTCGCCCATGAGCAGGGTGTCCTTGGGCATCATGCGGGTGCGCGAGACGGTGATCCCGGCGTTCTGGAACCGCGCGAGCAGGTCGTCGCGGACCATCTTCCAGTACGTCTCCGGATGCGCCACCACGCCGTCGCACGACCCGCCGGTCTCCTCGATCTCCCCGGCGGCGCGGGTGACCGTGGTCGCCAGGTCGTCGTGGCTCTCGGCCGAACGGCTGCCCGGCAGGCCGAGCAGGCCGGTGATCGCGCCGTCGGCGGTGCCGTGCAGCAGCGACTCGTTCTCGACGACGGACAGGCGTACCAGCACCCGGTAGTCCACATAGGCGGCGAGCAGCGCCGGGTCGGCGGCGACGCCGTCGGGGAGCGGCACCTCGACGGAGAGGTCGGTCAGCGGCGCCTTCATGAGGCGGGGCGCGAACGCGGCCTCCGGCGTCGCGCCGTAGGCGGTGCCGGCCGCCTCGATCCGACCCTTGGGCGGCTCGTGGACGTAGGACACCGACCCGTCGGCCACGTCTGCCGTCTTCAGCAGGTGCCGGACCGTGTAGCGGGGCCGGGACGCGAACAGCGGAAACGCGGCCGGAAGGTGCAGGTCGAACGGGACATCACGGGCCCCGGCGGCCACCTCGGCGGCGAACCGCTCCCCCGGCGACAGGGCGGCCGGGGCTTCTTGCAGGGCGATCGCTCGCATTGAGCCCTCCTAGGGATATACGACTCCAATCGAGCCTATGAATTCGCCGGATGAATTTCCGCACCAATTCGAGTAGCGCCGCTTATGCTCGGGGAATCACCTGTTTATATGGCCCCCGATAAGCGCGGGAATTCACTTCGATCGGCAACCCTTATTGGCGATCGGCCGCCGATTCTGGTTACGGTTGAAACGCCGATATTTCCCCGAGACATAGGGACGAGCCATGCAGAAGGTTATGAACGCCCCCGAGTGTCCCGAGTGCGCGGCGCCGGTCTCCATCGACGCCGACGCCCGGGTGAGCGAGATCGTCGAATGCCTCGACTGCCGCAGCGAGCTGGAGATCTCCTCCGTCACGCCGCCGTCCCTCACCCTCGCCCCCGAGGTCGAAGAGGACTGGGGGGAGTAATGCGCTCCGGCCACCGCCTCGCCGTGCTCGCGTCACGGGTGCGGTTCGAGGAGAAACAGATCATGGCCGCGCTGGAACGGCGCGGCGCGACATTCGTCCACCTCGATCCCCGGTCCCTGGTCGTGGCCGACGGCGTTTCCCGCACCGATTTCGTGCTGAACCGCGAGGTCGGCCACTACCGGGCCCTCTACGCCGCGAGCGCGCTGGAGTCGGCGGGGGCGACGGTGCTGAACACCGCCGCCGCCACCCACGTCAGCGGCGACAAGTGGCTGACAACCTCGGCGCTCATGGCCGCGGGCCTGCCGACCCCCCGCACGGCCCTGGCCATGACGCCGGAGGCGGCCGTCGACGCCCTCGACCAGATCGGCTACCCGGCGGTCGTGAAACCGCTGGTCGGCTCGTGGGGCCGCCTGGTCACCGCGCTGCCCGACCGGGCCACCGCCACCGCCGTGCTGGAGCACGTCGCGGCCCTGCCGTCGCCCCAGCAGCACGTCGTCTACGTGCAGGAGCTCGTCGAGAAGGCCGACCGGGACATCCGGGTGCCGGTCGTCGGCGGGCGGGCGCTGGGCGCGACCTACCGGCGCGGCGACGAGTGGCGCACCAACGTCGCCCGGGGCGCCGTCTCGACCCCGTTCGAACTGACCGACGTCCACGCGAAGCTCGCGGTGGCCGCCGCCGAGGCGGTGGGCGCCGAGATCGCCGGGGTCGACCTGCTGGAGGACGCCGACGGGCACCTGACCGTGCTGGAGGTCAACGACCGCGTGGAGTTCCGCGGCTTCCAGAACGCCTGCGGCATCGACGTCGCCGACGCCGTCGCCGCCCACGTCATCGCGAGGGCAGAGGCATGATCAGATGCGCCGTCGTGGGAGGCGCCGGCTACATCGGCGGCGAACTCCTGCGCATCCTCACCGGGCACCCATCGGCCGAGCTGGTGGCCACCACCTCACGGCGGCTGCGCGGCCGGCAGATCGACGGCGCCCACCCCAACCTGCGCGGCCGCACCCGGCTGGCCTTCGTCTCCGACGAGGAGCTCGACCAGGACGGCCCCTACGACGTGCTGTTCCTGGCCACACCCCACCGCGAGACGATGCGGCGGATGCCCGAGTACCTCGGGCTGGCCGCGACCGTGGTCGACCTGTCGGGCGACTTCCGGCTGCGCGACCCGGCCGTCTACGCCGACTACTACGGCGTCGACCACGCCGCCCCCGACCTCGTCGGGAGCTTCACGACCGGCGTACCGGAGCTGCACCGCGAAGAACTCCAGGTCGCGAGCCGCATCAGCGTGCCCGGGTGCATGGCCAACGCCGGCATCCTGGCGCTGACCCCGCTGGCCGAGGCCGGGCTGATCCACGGCGAGCTGACCGTCGACGCGCGGACCGGGTCCAGCGGCGCCGGCGCGACCGCCGGGGCCGAGAACCTGCACGCCGAACGCAGCGGCGCGCTGCGTGTGTTCGCGCCCACCCGGCACCGGCACGAGGCGGAGATCGCCCAGGCCACCGGCCTGCCGGTCCGGATGACGGCGACCGGCGTCGAGGCCGTGCGCGGGGTGCAGCTGCTCTGCAAGGCCCGCTTGGCCGACGGCGCCGACGAACGCGCGATCCGGTCGGCCTACCGCGACCGCTACGCCGACGAGCACTTCGTGCGGGTGGTCGCCCACCGGCGCGGGCTGCACCGCTTCCCGGACGCCAAGATCCTCTCCGGCTCCAACTTCTGCGACGTCGGCTTCGCCCTCGACGCCGGTTCGACCACGGTCACCGTGATCGCGGCCCTCGACAACCTCGTCAAGGGCGGCGCCGGCAACGCCGTGCAGTGCGTGAACATCCGCCACGGCCGTCCCGAGCGCGAGGGCCTGGAGTTCGTCGGCCTGCACCCGAACTAGGAGAAGCGATGACCACCACCATCGACGCCCCGCCGGCGGCCGGGACGGCCGCCCGGATCAGGGAGCACGTCGTCAACCTGTGCGCCGGCCCCGAGGGCGGCCACCTGGGCGGCTCGATGTCGCTCGCGGAGATCCTCGCCACCCTGTACACGCGGGTGCTGCGGGTCGATCCGCTCGACCCGGCCCGGCCCGACCGGGACGTGCTGCTGCTGAGCAAGGGGCACGGCGGGCTGGCGCTCTACGCCGCGCTCGCCGAGGCCGGGTTCTTCCCCCCGGAGCGCCTGGGCGAGTACGCCCGCCCCGGCAGCGAGTTCATGGCCCATCCGCACCCCGAGATCCCCGGCGTCGAGATGCCCTCGGGTTCCCTCGGCCACGGGCTGGCGCTGGCGGTCGGGTTCGGGCTGGGCTTCCGGCTCGACCAGGCCGACCGGCGCTGCTTCGTCGTCATGGGCGACGGCGAGCTCCAGGAGGGCTCGGTCTGGGAGGCCGCCTCGGTGGCCGCCGCCCAGCGGCTCGACAACCTCGTCGCGGTCGTCGACCGCAACCGGCTCCAGATCACCGGCGCGACCGAGACGATCGACGCGCTCGAACCGCTGGCCGATCGGTGGTCGGCCTTCGGCTGGTCGGTACGCCAGGTCGACGGCCACTCCTGCGAGGAGCTGGAGGCCGCGCTGACCGAACCGCCGGCGCCCGGCCGCCCGACCGTCGTGATCGCCCACACCGTGAAGGGCAAGGGCATCCCGTTCGTCGAGGACCAGCCCCGCAGCCACTACGCCAAGCTGGGCGAACGCCAGCACGCCAGGGCCCTCGCCGCGCTGCGAAGGGGGGCCGCGTCATGACCGCGTCGTCACGCGAGGTCTACCGCGACGCCGTGCTCGACCTGCTGCCGCGGGACGAGCGGCTGGTCTGCCTCGACTCCGACACCGGCCTGTTCGACTCCGCCCAGTTCCCCGAGCGCTACGTCAACCTCGGCATCGCCGAGCACACGCTGATGGGCGCGGCGGCCGGGCTCGCCAAGTCGGGCCGGATGCCGCTGGTCAACACGATGGCGGCGTTCGCGTCGTCGCGCGCCAACGAGGCCGTGAAGATCGACATCGCGCTCAACAACCTGCCGGTGCGGATCGCCGCCACCCATTCGGGCGTGTCCGCCGGCCACCTCGGGCCGACCCACCACGCGCTGGAGGACCTGGCCGTGATGCGGACGCTGCCCAACATGACCGTGGTCGTCCCGGCCGACGGCCCGCAGACCGGGACCCTGTTCCGGCAGGCGCTCCGCCTCACGGGCCCGGTCTACCTGCGGCTCGGCCGCAACGCCACCCCGGAGCTGCCCGACGCGCCGCCGGTCACGCTGGGCCTGGCCCAGGTGCTCAGGGACGGCGCCGACGTCACGATCGCGGCCTGCGGGCCCTACCCGGTGCTGGCCGCGCTCGACGCCGCCGACACGCTGGCCGCCGAGGGCGTCAGCGCGTCGGTGCTGAACGTGCACACCGTGAAGCCGCTCGACGTCGCCACGATCGCCGCCCACGCCGGACGCTCCGGAATCGTCGTGACCGTCGAGGAGCACTGGCGGAACGCCGGGTTCGGCGCCGCCGTCGCCGAGTCGCTCGCCGAGATCGCGCCCAACCTGGTGCTCCGGGTTGCGATGCCCGACGCGTTCGTCCCCGTCTCCGGCGGGCAGCGATATCTGGCCGAACGCGGAGGCGTCACCTCGGCCGCGGTCGCCGCCAAGGCTCGTTCCGCGCTGGGGAGGGATCCGCGATGACCATCATGGACGACCTGCGCGCCCATCCTCCCGGCAAGCTCGCCCTGGTCTGCTACCAGGACGGCGGGGCCGTGGAGCTGACGTACGGAGAGCTGCTCGACCGCGTCGACCGCATGGCCACCCTGCTGCGCGGGCTCGGCGTCGGCAGAGGCCAGGTCGTGACGTTGCAGCTGCCGAACTCGTGGCAGCTCGCGGCCTTGATCCTGGCGTGCTACCGGATCGGGGCGGTCCCCGGGCCGGTCGTGCCGATCATGCGCAGGCGCGAGGTCCAGTTCATGCTGAACCTGACCGAGAGCCCGGTCTACATCGCGAAGGGGGAGTTCCGCGGGTTCTCGTACCGGCGGATGATCGACGACGTGGACGCGCCCACGCTGCGCCACGCCCTGTTCGTCGACGACCTGGAGCTTCCCTCGCCGGACCTCGACGGGGTCGCCGAATCGGGTCCGGGCGACCCGGCGCAGGTGGCGTTCACCTCCGGCACGACCGGGGAGCCGAAGGGCGTCGTGCACACCCACGACAGCCTCCACGCGATGAACCGGGCGCAGGCCGACGTGCTCCACCTGACCGAAGGCGTCGTCACGGCCATGGGGTCGCCGACGACCCATCAGGCCGGGTTCACCTGGAACCTGTTCATGCCGCTGCTGCTGGGCGGGACCGCCGTGCACGTCGAGTCGTGGGACGCCGGCCGGATGCTCGACATCCTCCAGGAACGCGGCGTCACCTTCTTCATGGGCGCCCCGACGTTCCTGTCCGACCTCATCGAGGCGCAAGCCGGGCGGCCGCGTGACCTCCGCAAATTGGAGACCTTCGCGACCGGCAGCGCGCCGATCGCGCCCTACCTGGTCGAACGCGCCCGCGACGTGCTCGGCTGCCGCCTCTACGCGTTGTGGGGCATGACCGAGAACGGCTGCGTCACCATCACCCGGCCGGAGGACCCGCCGATGCGGGCCGCCGAGAGCGACGGGACCGTCGTGCCCGGCATGGAGGTGCGGATCACCGGCGAGGGCCGGTTGCAGGTCAGGGGCGCCTCGCAGTGCGTCGGCTACTTCCGGCGCGAGCACGTCTACCGGGCCTGCCTCACCGACGACGGCTGGTTCGACACCGGCGACCTGGCCCGCGACGACGGTTACGGCGGCATCCGGATCACCGGGCGGGCCAAGGACGTCATCATGCGCGGCGCCGAGAACATCCCGGTCGTCGAGGTCGAGGCCGCCCTGCTGCGGCACTCCTCCGTCCGCGACGTGGCGGTCGTCGGCTACCCCGACGAGCGGCTCGGCGAGCGGGCCTGCGCGGTGCTGGTGGCCTCGTCCGGGGTGACGCTCGACGACCTCCGGGTGCACCTGGCCGGGCTCGGCATGGCCAAGCAGTACTGGCCGGAACGGCTGGAGCTCGTGCCGTCGCTGCCGCGCACGCCGTCCGGGAAGATCCAGAAATTCGCCCTGCGGGAGGGGCTGCGATGAACCTCGACTTCACACCCCAGCAGGAGACGCTGGCCAAACGGGTGCGCGAGTTCGCCGCCGACCGGATCGCGCCCTTCCGGGCCGAGAGCGACCGGCGGGCCGAATACCGCCCCGGGCTGCTGGCCGAGATGGCCGCCGAAGGCCTGTTCTCGGTGCGCGTCCCCGAGGAGTTCGGCGGTCAGGGCCTGGACGCGGTCAGCACCGGCATCGTGCTGGAGGAACTCGCCGCGGCCGACCTGTCGGTCTGCTACCCGGTGCTCAACGCGGCGCTGGTCGGCGGCGTGCTGGCGTCGAACGGCAGCCCCGCCCAGCTGGCCCGCTGGCTCCCCGGCATCGCCGCCGGCACGTCGATCGTCGCCCTCGGCCTCACCGAGGCCGGCCACGGGACCGACGCGGCGGCCATCGAGACCGTCGCGGAGCACTCCACTGACGGCTGGCGGCTGACCGGCGAGAAGACGTCCATCATGGCCACCGCCTACGCCACCCACGGGCTGCTGTTCGCCCGGACCGGCGAGGCCGGGGCCCGCGGCGTCAGCGCCTTCTACACCCCGCTGCACGGCGTGCGCCGCGAGCTGCACACCGACCTGGGCTGCCGCTCGGGCGGGCGGGGCCGCTTCACCCTCGACGGCCTGCGGGTCGCCGACGAGGACCTCGTCGGCCGTCCGGGCGCGGGCTTCGTGGAGGTCATGCGCGGCTTCGGGGTCTCCCGGGCGCTGATCTCCCTGATGGCCGTCGCCGTCGGGCAGGCGGCCCTGGACGAGGCCATGGCCCACGCCGGACGGCGCGAGGCCTTCGGCCGGCCGATCGGGAAGTTCCAGTCGGTCGCCTTCCCCCTGGTCGAACACGCGACCATGCTGCACGCGGCGCGGCTGGTCTCCTACGAGGCCCTGGCCGCCGCCGACGCGGGCCGCGACCCCCGGTTGCCCGCGAACATGGCGAAGTGGTGGGCCCCGAAGGCCGCCATGGAGGCCGTGCACCAGTCGCTCCTCACGATGGGCCACCTCGGCTGGTCGGAGGACGGTCCGGTGGCCCAGCGCCTCAGAGACGTCATCGGCCTCCAGCTCGCCGACGGCACCGCCGCCGCGACCAAACTCGTCGTCGCCCGTCACCTGCTGGGACGGGAGGCGGCCCCGTGACCGGCCGCGCCCTGGCGGTAGGTGCGCATCTTCGCGCGTGTGCCGCAGACGGCCATCGAGCACCAGCGGCTGCCCCGGTTCCTGGAGCGGTCGTAGAAGGCCCATTCGCAGCGGTGCTCGCGGCAGGCCTTGAGGCGGGACCACGAGCCGTCGGCCACGGCGGCGGCGACCGTGCCGAGGATCGTCGCGAACACCCCGCGCACGTCCTGCTGGACCGGGCGCAGGCCCAGGGTCTCGCCCGACACGACCAGCGGGCAGTCGCGGGCGACGTGACCGATCGTCAGCCGGGCCTCGGGGTCGGGGGCGGCGCCGTTGTTCTCGCGGAGCACGGCGCGCAGCGCCTCCCGCAGGGTGACGGCGTCGCGCCGGTCGAGCTCCCCCACCTCCGGCGTGAAGCCGTGGCGGGCGAGCCAGCGCGCGGCCCCCTCGGTGGTCGCGAACTCGTCGGGCCCGAACTCCACGTTGACGCTGTTCACGAACGACTGAACGAGCGCCAGCGGGCCCGGCGCGATCTCCCTGTCTCCCGGCTGACCTTTCATGCTTACCAGTAAACGAATTTCACTGGTAACAATCAAGTTAGAGGAGGAAACCCCATGTTCCAGGAGAACCGGAAACCGGCCCTGGCACTGCTGTGCATGGCCCAGTTCGTGCTGGTCCTGGACTTCGCGATCGTCAACGTCGCACTGCCCTCCATCCAGCGTGACCTCGGCTTCACCGACAGCGCCCTGCAGTGGGTCGTCGGCGCGTACGCGTTGTTCTTCGGCGGGTTCCTGCTGGTCGGCGGGCGGCTCGGCGACATCGTGGGACGCAAGAGGATGTTCGTCGGCGGGCTGGCCGTCTTCACCGCGGCCTCCTTACTGGGCGGGGTGGCGACCGAGCCGATCGTGCTCATCGTCGCCCGCGCGCTGCAGGGCCTCTCGGCGGCGGCGGTGTCGCCGGCCGTGCTGGCGCTGATCGCGGCGGGCTATCCCGAAGGCAAGGAGCGCGCGAAGGCCATGGGCATCTTCGGCGCGGTCGCCTCGGCCGGGTTCACCGGCGGGGTGCTCTTCGGCGGCATCCTCACCGAGGTGTTCGGCTGGCGGGCGGTCATGTTCGTGAACGTCCCGGTCGGCGTCGCGCTGGTGCTGCGGGCGGTCGGCCGCCTGGCCCCCGACCACGTCACCGCGCGCACCCAGAAGATCGACGTCCCGGGCGCGATCCTGGTCACGGCCGGGATGTGCGCGCTGACCTACGCCCTCACCACCGCGACCGACCACGGCTGGGGCGCCCCCGGCGTCGTCTACCCGCTCATCGGGGCGGCGGTGCTGCTCGCCGCCTTCTTCGTGCTCCAGACCAGGCGGGAGCACCCGCTGGTGCCGCTGTCCATCTTCCGGATCCGGGGTGTGGTCGCGGGCGACTCGATCGCGTTCCTGTCGGGCGGCGTCATGTCGATCTCGACCTACTTCCTGACCCTCTACATGCAGCACGGCCTCGGCTACTCCGCCATCCAGACCGGCGTCGCGTTCTTCCCGCAGGCCGTCGTGACGGTGTTGTCGGCCAAGTTCGTGGCCGACCTGACCGGGCGGGTCGGGCCCCGGCCCGTGCTCATCGGGGGCGCGGCGTTCCTGACCGCCGGTTCGGCCTGGCTGCTCACGGTGCCCGTGGGCGGGAGCTACTGGCTGCACGTGCTGCCCGGCGGCGTCCTGATCGGGCTCGGCGTCACCGTCATGATGATCTCCACGGCGGTGGCCGCCACGACCGGGGTCGACGGGCCGAGGATGGGCCTGGCCAGCGGCCTCTACAACTCGCTGCGCCAGCTCGGGGTCGGGCTGCTGCTCGCCGTCGCCGTGACGGCGGCGGTGCCGACCACCGATCCGCGCAACATCGGCAGCTACCACGTCGCGTTCGGCATCAGCGTGGTCCTGTCGGTGCTGATCGCGCTGATCGCGGCGGCGGTCCTGCCGTCCAGGAAACCCGCGCCGGCCAAGCACAAGGAAACGGTCGACGCCTGAGAAATGCGCGAAAAGGCCGGTCTCCCTATTACGGGAGGCCGGCCCTTTTTATGGCATAACAAGCGCTAATCGGCACGCCATTGTTTGCCCTTAGTTACCGCCATAGCGTTGTAAACGGTAACAGCGAAAGGACGGACATGGCGGACACACTGATCGCCGGCGGCGGGATCGGCGGCCTGGCGGCCGCGCTCTCGATCGCCCGAGAGGGCAATCGCGTGACCGTGCTCGAACGCGGTGACCGGTTCGCCGAACTCGGCGCGGGGATCCAGCTCGCGCCCAACGCGTTCCGCGCCCTCGACCTGCTGGGCGTGGGCGACCAGGTGCGCGACCGCGCGGTCTTCATCGACGAACTGCGCTTCATGGACGGCACCACCGGCCGGCGCGTCGCCGGGCTGCCCCTCACGGGCGCCTACCGGGAACGTTTCGGCAACCCCTACGCCGTCGTCGCCCGGGGCGACCTCTACCAGCCGCTGCTGGACGCCTGCCGCGCCGACGGCCGCATCGAGCTCCTGCCGGGCCACACGGTCACCGGCTACACGCAGAGCGCCGCCAAGGTCGTCGTGGACGGTTTCGAGGCCGACTACCTGATCGGCGCCGACGGCATCCGCTCGGCGGTCCGGGCCCAGCTCGTCGGCGACGGCCGCCCCCGGGTCTCCGGCCACACCATCTACCGGTCGGTCATCCCGATGGACCGGGTCCCGGCCGAGCTGCGGTGGAACGTCGTCACCCTGTGGGGCGGGCCCAAGTGGCACTTCGTGCACTACCCGATCGGCGGCGGCCGGTTCCTCAACCTGGCCGCCACCCGCGACGACGGAGCCGCCCGGGAGGTCGCGGGCGAACCGGTCGCGCGGGACCGCGTACGGAAGGAGTTCCCGGGCCTGAGCGACACGGCCGCAGCGCTGCTGGAACTCGGCGACGAGTGGCGGACCTGGGTGCTCTGCGACCGCGACCCGGTCGACACCTGGACCGACGGCCGGGTGGCCCTGCTCGGCGACGCGGCCCACCCCATGCTCCAGTACGCCGCCCAGGGCGCCTGCACGGCCCTGGAGGACGCGGTCGTGCTCGGCAGGGTCTTCCCCGACCTCGACACCTACGCCGCGCTGCGGCGGGAGCGTACCGCGAAGGCGACGCTGACCGCCCGCCGGCTCGGCGAGCACCTCTACCACCCGGCGGGCCAGGCCGCCCGCGACCGGAACACCATGCTGGCCGCGCTGTCCGAGACGGACCTGCACGACCACGTGGCCTGGTTACACGCCTTCGATCTAGCAGAAAGGATCCCGAGCGATGCGGTTCGATGACATCTGGGTCGCCGGAACCGGCGGCACGCTCGGCGAACGGGTGCCGGTCGAGCGGGCCGTCGCCTGCGGCGACTACTCGGCCGAGGCCGCGAGGAGCACCGGGCAGGTCTCGGTCGCGATGTCGCGGCAGGCCCCGCCCGAGATGGCGGTCGCCGCCGGGCGCCGCGCGGTCAAGTCGGCCGAGGACGGCGGCGCGGCCGTCGGCCCCGACACCTTCTACCTGCACAGCCACAGCCACTTCCAGGGCGTCGACATGTGGCCGGCCGCCTGCTGGGTCGCCGGGGAGCTCCTCGGCACCGAGCTGCGCGGCATGCCGATGTCGGTCCAGGCCGCCTCCAACGGCTCCCTGGGCGCCCTGGAGATCGCGGCGACCGTGCTCACCGCCCGGCCCGAGACCCCCTCGGCGCTGATCACCGTCGCCGACCGGTTCGCCCCGCCCGCCGACCGGTGGTACCTGTCGCCCGGCATGGTGTTCGGGGACGGCGCGGCGGCGGCCGTGCTGACGAGAGGAAGCGGGCAGCTCCGGCTCCGCAGCCTGGTGTCGGAGACCGACGCCACGCTCGAGGGTCTGTCGCGGGGGGACGAACCGTTCCGCACCGCGCCCCAGCCGGGAGCCGACATGCGCGGCCGCACCCGGGCGTTCCTCGCCCACGGCGGCCTGTCGCTGAAGGACGTGCGGCGGCGGTCGGCCGAGCGCACCCGCAGCGTGGTCACCCGGGCCCTGGACGAGGCCGGCAAGAGCCTCGATGAGATCGACTGGTTCGTCACCCCGTTCGTGGGGCGGGCCCTCCACCAGGACGGCTTCGTCCGTCCGTTCGACGGCTACACGCCGAGGAACACCCTGCTCGACCTCGGCCTGACCACCGGGCATCTCGGCCCGGCCGACGGCCTCTACGCGCTGCACCACCTGATCCGCGACGACCTGCTCGCGCCCGGGGCCACGGTGCTGGTGCTCGGCACCGGCATGGGCTTCACCTTCTCCGCGGCAGTGCTTACGAGGGAGGACACGCCATGCGTCCGGTGAACGCCCGCATCTCCGCGGTGGAACCGCTGCTCACCCCGGCCGAACTGCGCGCCGAGGTCCCGGTGGGCGATCTGGCCGCCCGCACCCTGCTCAAGGGCCGGGAGGAGGTCGCCCGGGTGCTCGACGGCACCGACGACCGGCTGCTGGTCGTGACGGGCCCCTGCTCGGTGCACGACCCGGCCGCCGCGCTCACCTACGCCGAGCGCCTGGCCCGCCTGGCCGAGGAGGTCTCCGACACGCTGCTGCTGGTCATGCGCGTCTACGTGGAGAAGCCGCGCACCCGGCTGGGCTGGAAGGGCCTGGTCACCGACCCGCACCTCGACGGCAGCGACGACGTCAACGAAGGGCTCCGGCTGTCGCGCGAACTGCTGACGAAGGTGCTGGAGCTCGGCCTGCCCACCGGCTGCGAGTTCCTCGACCCGACCGTGGCCCGCTACCTGTCCGACGCGGTCTGCTGGGGCGCGATCGGCGCCCGGACCGTGCAGAGCCAGACGCACCGGCAGCTCACCAGCGGCCTGGCGATGCCGATCGGCATGAAGAACACCACGACCGGCGCGGTCGGCGACGCCATCGACGCGATCGTCTGCGCCGCCCACGGCCACGTCTTCCCCGGCATCGACGACGACGGCCTGGCCTCGGTCATCCGGACCAGCGGCAACCCCGACTGCCACGTCGTGCTGCGCGGCGGCGCGGCCGGGCCGAACTACGGGCCGCTCGACGTCGCCCGCGCGCTCGACGCCCTCACGGGCGCCGGCCTGCCGCGCCGGCTCGTCATCGACGCCAGCCACGGCAACAGCGGCAAGGACCACGAACGCCAGCCGGTCGTCGTCGCCGACGTCGCCCGCCGGATCGCCGCGGGTGAACGCGGCATCGCCGGGCTGATGGTCGAGAGCTTCCTCGCCTCGGGGCGGCAGGACCTCGTCCTGGGCTCCTCCGACCGCCTGGTCTTCGGCCAGAGCGTCACCGACGCCTGCGTCGGCTGGGACCGCACGACCCGGATGATCGCCCAGCTCGCCGACGCCGTCACCGCCGGACGCGCCACGACTGTCGCCGCCTGAAGCGAGACGCGGACGGCCGGAGGCCGGCCGTGGCTCGCGCTCTGAACCTGCCTCAGATAAAGGACTGATCATGGAAACCGCTCTTCCCCTGGCCCGTCCCGGCGGGGACCCGGCCGTCACGCACGAGCGCCGGGTCGAGGCGCCGGGCCGCGCCCTCATCGCCCTGCTGCACCGCTACACCGGCGAGACCGAGATCGCCGGCTCCCACGTCACGGGCGACATGACCGTCGGCGAGATCGCCGCGAGGCTGCCCGTCACGATCGGCCCGCTGTCGTTCGACGGGACCACCCTGCGGATGCGGGGCTCCGACTTCGACGCCGACGCCGCCGACCAGTACGCCGCCCACCTGGGCCGCTTCCTCGACCCCGCGGCGAAGGTCCGCGACGTCGAGATCCTCACGCCCGAGGAGACCGAGCGCATGCTGGTCGCCTGGAACCAGACCGCCGAGCCGGTCCCGGCGCCCTACTTCCACGAACGCGTCGCCGAGATCGCCCAGGACACCCCGCACGCCCCGGCCGTCGTCTGGCCGGGCGGCACGATGACCTTCCGCGAGCTCGACGACGACGCCAACCGGCTCGCCCACCGCCTGACCGCGCTCGGCGTGCGGCCCGGCGACCGGGTCGGCACCTGCTTCCCGCGCGGCCCCGAGAGCCTGATCGCCCAGCTCGCCTGCTTCAAGGCCGGCGCGGCGGCGATCCTGCTCGACCCCGACTTCCCCGCCGACCGGGTCCAGTTCATGATCGTGGACGGCGCGGCGAAGCTCACCCTGACCATGGACGCCCACCGCGACGTGGTCACCGGCCACGTGGTGACCCTCGACGGCGACGACTGGCGGCGGGAGTCCCCCGCCCCGATCAACTCGGCCGTCGGCCCCGACGACCTGATCCACGTCTGCTACACCTCCGGGTCGACCGGCAAGCCGAAGGCCGTCATGGTCCGCCACGGCGCGGCCCGGAACCTGATCTACTCCATGCGCACGATCTGCGGCGTCACCCCGTCGTCGCGGGGCACCTGGCTGGCCGCGCCCGGCTACGGCATGGTCGAGGTCGAGTGCTTCTCGGTGCTGGCCGCCGGGGCGCCCGTCCACATCCCCGAACCGTCGGTCGTGACCAGCCCCGAGTGGCTGCGCGACTGGCTCGTCCGGAGCCGGATCACCCACACGCTGCTCATGAAGGCCATGTGCGAGCGCCTGTGGGACCTGGAGTGGCCGCCCGAGACGGCCCTCCGCAACATCCGCATCTGCGGCGAGCGGGTCCAGTCGTGGCCCCTCGACCTGCCCTTCCACGTCTTCAACCTGTACGGCTCCGCCGAGGCCACCGTCGTGGCGACCTGCGACATCACCGAACTGGGCCGGGAGCTCGGCGAGCGCGAGCGGGCCAGGCGCCTGCCGCCCATCGGCCGCCCGACCCCCAACGTCCGCACCTACGTCCTGGACGAACGGCTCCGGCCGGTCCCGCCCGGCGTGGTCGGCGAACTGTGCGTCGCCGGGGAGAGCCTGTCGTCCGGCTACCTGAACCGGCCCGAGGCGACCGCCGAGAAGTGGGTCTCCCACGAGCTGGGCACCCTCTACCGGACCGGCGACCTGGCCCGGTTCTGGACCGACGGCAGCATCGAGATCGTCGGCCGGACCGACAACCAGGTGAAGGTGCGCGGCAACCGGGTGCACCTCGGCGAGATCGAGGTCGTCATCGCGGCCCAGCCCGGGGTCCGCCAGGCGGCCGTGCTGGCCAAGAAGGACACCTCCGGGGACACCCGCCTGGTCGCCTACGTCGAGGGCGACCCCTCGATCCGCGACCTGCGACGGGCCCTCGCGAAGCTGCTGCCCTCGTTCATGGTGCCGTCGGCGTACGTCGTCGGCCGGTTCCCGCTGACCACGAACGGGAAGATCGACCGCGCCGCGCTGCCCGAGCCGCCCAAGGAGCGCCCGGACGTCGACAGCCCCTACGAGGAGCCCCGCACCGACGTCGAGAACACCCTGCGCGACCTGTGGGCGACCACGCTCGACCTCGACGGCATCGGCGTGAAGGACAACTTCTTCGACCTGGGCGGCGACTCGATGCGGGCCGCCGCGCTGACCGACCGGATCAGGGCGCGCTTCGCCACCGACGCCGACATCGACGACCTCTTCGACGACCCGACGATCGAGCGCATGGCCGTGGCCATCGCCGCGAAATGAGGACGGCATGCATTACTTCGAGACCCAGGTCCCCCTCACCGAGGACGCGGTCGAGGTCGCGGCCCGGCTCGCCGACTCCGGCCTGTTCGCCGGCCACGTCGTCTACGAGAACGGCGGCGTCTGGTCCTACGCCGGGGGCGCCCGCGCGGAGCTGACCCTCGACCGGTCCGGGGCGCTGCTCCGGCACGAGGGCCGCGACGACGTCTTCGAGCCGTGGAACGGCGACCCGCTGCACCAGGTCGCCGGGCTGCTGGACACCGTGTCGATCCCCGAGTGGCGGGCCTACGGGTGGGCGGCGTTCGAGTTGTCCTACCCCGAGGAGCACGTGGGCGACGGGCGGCTGCTGCACCTGGTGGTGCCGCGGGCCGAGGCCCGGATCGCCGACGGGCACGCCCGGCTGCGGGCGGCCGACACCGCGACCCTGACGGCCCTGCTCCAGACGGTCGACGCCGAGGGAGTCCACAGGCGCGTCGAGCCGACGCCTCTCGACGTCTGGGGCACCGGCGAGGACGCCTACCGCGAGGCCGTGAAGCTGGCCGTCGAGTCGATCAACGCCGGTGAGCTGCACAAGGTCATCCTGTCGCGGGTGGTCGAGGTGCCCGGCGAGGTCGACCTGACGGCCACCTACCTGGCCGGCCGGCGCGGCAACAACCCGGCCCGCTCGTTCCTGCTCGACCTGGGCGGGCTGGAGGCGACCGGGTTCAGCCCCGAGATCGTCGTCCAGGTCTCCTCGGACGGGCACGTGGTATCCCAGCCGCTCGCCGGGACCCGCGCGCTGACCCCCGACGAGGTGGTGAACGCGGCCCTGCGGGCCGACCTCTACGGGTCGGCCAAGGAGGTCTACGAGCACGCCATCTCCGTCAAGGTCGGCACCGACGAACTGGTCGGGGTGTGCGAGCCCGACTCGGTCGAGGTGCCGGAGTTCATGGCCATCCGCGAGCGCGGCAGCGTCCAGCACCTGGCCTCCCGGGTGTCGGGCCGCCTGTCGCCCGGGATGCGGGCCTGGGACGCCTTCGGCGCCGTCTTCCCCGCCGTCACCGCGTCGGGCGTGCCGAAGAAGGCCGCCTACGAGGCGATCCGGGCGCACGAGCCCGAGGCGCGCGGCCTCTACAGCGGCGCCGTCATGACCGTCGACCACACCGGCGCGATGGACGCCGCGCTGGTCCTGCGGTCGGCCTACCGCCGCGACGGCCGGACCTGGTTGCGCGCCGGGGCCGGGATCGTCGGCCAGTCGACGCCGGAGCGCGAGTTCGAGGAGACGTGCGAGAAGCTCGAAAGCGTCGCCCGTCACCTGGTGAGGGGTGCGGCATGAGATTCGAGAACCTCTACCTGGCCGGGGTCGGTTCCGCCCTCCCCGGTACGGTCCCCGCACCCGACGACGGCTCCGGCATGGTCAGCGTGATGGTGGCGGGCGACGTCCCCGCCGTCGACCTGGCCGCCGAGGCCGGGAACGTCGCGATGAAGCGCTCCGGGCACGAGCCCGGTGACGTCGTCGCACTGCTGCACAGCGGCAGCTACCACCAGGGCCCCGACGGCTGGTCCGCGCCCCACTACGTCCTGCGCAACACGGTCGACCGCCCGATCACCGCGCTGGAGGTGCGCCAGGGCTGCCTCGGCATGTTGTCCGGCCTGCGCCTCGCCGCCGGGCTGCTGCACGACGAGGACGCCGCCGTCCTGCTGACCACCGGCGACAACTACGGCACCCCGCTGGTCGACCGGTGGCGAGCCTCGCGGATGTTCCTGCTGGCCGACGGCGGCGCGGCCGCCGTCGTGTCGCGGCGGGGCGGTTTCGCGAAGGTCCTGGCGGCCGGCGCGGTGTCCAGCCCGGCGATGGAGGAGCTGCACCGGGGCGGCGAGACGCTGTTCCCGCCCGACCTGTCGCGCGGCCTCAACTTCGAGGAACGCACCGCCTGGTGGCGGGCCCGGTGGGCCGAGGGCGTCGCCCCGCCCATGGGCCACCTTGGCGAACTCGTCAGCGAGGTCGCCTTCGCGACGCTGGAGGAGGCGGGCAGCTCGATCGACCGCGTGAAGCGCGTCTGCCACGTCGGCTTCACCGAGGGCCCGCTGACCGACGTCTACCTCGACCCGCTCGGCGTCGACGCCGCCACCGGCACCTGGGAGCTCACCCGGACCACCGGCCACGCCGGGGCCGCGGACCCCTTCATCGGCCTGGAGTGGCTCTGGACGCGCGGCGACGTCGAACCCGGTGACCAGGTGCTGCTCATCGGCACCGCCCCCGGCATGGAGGCGGGCTGCGCGGTCGTCGAGATCACCGAAAGGAGCGCATGATGTTAGCCGGTTGCACCCCGTGGCCGGAGGACCTGGCCGCCTACTACCGGTCGCGGCACGTCTGGCAGGGCGTCGCCCTGGGCGACCTCCCGGCCGAATGGGCCCGCGAGTTCGGCGACCGCACCGCCCTGGTCTGGCGCGACGAGCGCCTCTCGTTCCGCGACCTGGCGCACCGGGTCGACCGCGCCGCCGCCGGGTTCGCCAGGCACGGCATCGAGCCGGGTGACCGGGTGGTGCTCCAGTTGCCGAACACACCCGACTTCGTGGTCGTCGCGTTCGCGATGTTCAAGGCCGGGGTGAAGGCGGTCTTCTCGCTCGCCTCCCACCGGTCGAACGAGGTCGGCCACCTGGCGTCGGTCTCCGGCGCCGTCGGATACGTCGGCCCGAACCACGACATGGCTCTTTCACTGGGGATCGAGCACGTCCTGTCCCCCGGCGACCTCGACGGCGAGCCCGTCGCCCACCCGGCCGCCGACCCGTCGGACGTGGCGTTCTTCCTGCTCTCCGGCGGGACGACCGCGCTGCCGAAGCTGATCCCGCGGACCCACGACGACTACGCCTACCAGACCCGGATCGTCGCCGACCTGTGCCGGGTGAGCGCCGACGACGTCTACCTGGCGGCCCTGCCCGTCGAGTTCAACTTCACCTGGGGCTGCCCGGGCGTCGTCGGGACCCTGCACCGGGGCGGCACGGTCGTGCTGGCCGACGACCCGGGCGCCGACGGCTGCTTCGAACTGATCGCCCGGGAGAGGGTCACCGTCACCTCGCTCGTGCCGACGGTCGCGCACCTGTGGCTGGAGGCCCGCGAGTACCTCGACGACGACCTGTCCTCCCTCCGGCTGGTGCAGATCGGCGGCGCGCGGCTCCAGCCCGAGCTGGCCGCCCGGATCGAACCCGAGCTCGGCTGCCGGCTCCAGCAGGTGTTCGGGATGGCCGAGGGCCTGCTGTCGATGTCCCGCCTCGACGACCCGGCCGATCGGGTGATCGCGACCCAGGGACGGCCCGTCTCCCCGTTCGACGAAATCCGCATCGCCGACGGCGAGCTGCTGGCGCGCGGCCCGTACACGCTGCGCGGCTACTACAACGCCGCAGAGCACAACGCGACGGCGTTCACCGAGGACGGCTTCTACCGGACCGGCGACCTGGCCTCGGTCACCCCCGACGGCGACCTCGTCATCGAGGGCCGGATCAAGGACGTGGTCATCCGGGGTGGCGACAAGATCGCCGCCGGTGAGGTGGAGGGGCATCTGCTCACCCACCCCGACGTCGACCGCGCGGCCGTGGTGCCGGTGCCCGACGAGTTCCTCGGCGAGCGCATCTACGCGTTCCTGGTCAGCCGCCGGGTCCGCCCGTCGCTGACCGACCTCAAGCGGGCGCTGCACGAACGCGGGCTGGCCGACTTCAAGCTGCCCGACCGGATCGAGTTCGTGGACGCCTTCCCGCTGACCCCCCTCGGCAAGGTCGACAAGAAGACCCTGGCCGCCGCCGCGGCCGACCCGCTGGCGGCCCGGGGCTGGAAGGAGCAGGCATGAGTGTCAAGGAAGAACTCCGCACGACCGTCGCCGGGATCGTCGGCGCCGACCCGGCCTCCGTGGCCGACGACGACAACCTCGTCGTCCTGGGGCTGGGCTCGCTGGAGATGATGCGCCTGGTCACCAAGTGGCGGCGGGCCGGCCTGAAGGTCGAGTTCCGCGACCTGGCGGCCGCGCCGACCATCGCGGCCTGGTCCGAGCGCCTGGAGGAGGCGAGGGCATGAGCCGCCTGCTGATCAGGGGCGGCACCGTCTACCGGGCCGACCCCGCGCACACCGTCACACCCGGCGGATCGGTGCTGGTCGACGACGGCGTGATCGCCGGGTTCGACGACGCACCCGACGCCGAGGTGCTCGACGCCACCGGCATGCTGGTGCTGCCGGGTTTCGTGAACCCGCACTGGCACGAGATGTTCGCGCTGCGCTACCCGTTCAAGGGGGCCCTGCGGCCCCCGTCCGACCGGGGCGACAAACCGGCCTTCATGGCCCACGGCGGCGACATCCCGGCCATCTCGATGGCGTTCGACCGCTTCCACGGGCTGGTCGACGCCCTCACTGACGACGAGGCCCTGGCCGTCGCCCGCTACTCGTTGTGGACGCAGCTGCGGTCCGGCGTGACGACGCTCGGCGACGTCGGGTCGGTCAACAAGCCAGGCGCGCTGGCGCGGGCCGCGCGCGAGTTCGGGATGCGGTTGTCGGTGTCGGCCTGGGTCAGCGACGCGGTCTGCGGCCGCCGCACCCGCGACGCCGCCGAGGCGCTGGCCCGCGTCGAGGGGCTCATGGCGCTGAGTGACACGTTCGTGCGGGTCAGGCCCACCGCCGTGTACGCCACCAACATGACCGACGAGCTCGGCGCCGGCCTGCGCGACCTGTGCGCCACGCACGACCTGCCGTTCGCCGCCCACGTGGGCGCGTTGCGGAACGAGGCCCAGGCCATGGAGGCCTACTTCGGGGTCACGCCGGTACGCCGGTTCGCCGACCTCGGACTGCTCGACGACCGCTTCACGGCCGTGCACTGCGCGTTCGCCACCCCGGAGGAGCGGGACCTGCTCGTGCGGGCGGGGGCGCACATCACCCACTCCCCCGCCAAATACGGTCCCGCCGGGGAGTCGACCCTGACCGAGACCCGGCAGATCCCCGCCCTCCGGGCCGCCGGGCTCGACGTGTCGTTGTCGACCGACGGGGCCTCGTTGCCCGTCCCGGGGATGGCCGAGAACATGACGGCGGCGTGGCAGGCGTACACGGAGATGGCCGCCGACCCGACCGCCCTGCTGCCGACCGACGCCCTGGCCATGGCCACGCGCATCGCCGCGAAGGGCCTCGGGTTCGCCGACGTCGGGTCGCTGGAGGTCGGCAACCGCGCCGACCTGGTGCTGATCCGCGCCGACGACTGGCGCTACCTGCTCAATCCGCGTCCGCTGGAGGCGTTCCTGACCCTCGGCGGGTCGGCCGACGTCGAGACCGTCATCGTGAACGGGCGGGTGGTGAAGGCCGACGAGGAGACGCTGCGCGCCGACTACCTGGAGGCGCTCCGGTCGTTCTCGGTCCGGTGCCTGGGGGTGGAGCTGTCATGATCGCCCTGGTCACCGGATCGTCCGGCGGCATCGGCTCGGCCGTGGCGGAGCGCCTGGCCGGCGACGGCTACACGGTGGTCGGCCTGGACGCCGACGTCACCTCCCCCGAGCAGGTCGAGGCCTTCGTCGACCGGGTCGAGAACGAGACCGGGCCCATCCGGGCGCTGGTCAACTCGGCCGGGGTGCTGCGGCCCGGCCGGGCCGTGGACCTGTCGGACGCCGACTGGGCCGACACGCTGGCGGTCAACGCCTCGGGCGTCTTCCACGTGTCGCGGGCGGTGGCGCGGCGGATGATCCCCCGGCGTTCGGGGTCGATCGTCACCGTGGCCTCGAACGCGTCGCGGACCGCCCGCCAGAACATGGCCGCCTACGCCGCCTCCAAGGCCGCGGCCACCGCGTTCACCAAGTGCCTCGGGCTGGAGCTGGCCGAGTTCGGCATCCGGTGCAACGTCGTCGCGCCCGGCTCCACCGACACCCCCATGCTGACCGGCCTCTGGGACGGCGCCGACGCGCTCCGGACCTCGGTCGAGGGCGCTCCCGGGGCGTACCGGGTGGGCATCCCGCTGGGCCGGGTGGCGCGTCCCTCGGACGTCGCCGACGCGGTCGCGTTCCTGCTCTCCGACCGGGCCGCCCACATCACCATGCAGGACCTGACGGTCGACGGAGGCGCCTCTCTGGGCGTCTGAAAGGAGATGAAAGAGCCATGGCGATCCCCGCGATCGAGCCCTACCCGATGCCGACCGACCTCCCCGACAACATCGCCCCGTGGGAGGTCGATCTCCGCAGGGCGGCGCTGCTCGTCCACGACATGCAGAACTACTTCCTCGACCCGTTCACCGACCCGTCGGCGCTGCTGGAGAACGTCGCGGCGCTGAAGAAGCGGTTCGCCGCGTGCGGCGCGCCGGTGTTCTACACCGCCCAGCCCGGCGGCATGAGCACCGAGGACCGGGGCCTGCTGATGGACTTCTGGGGCCCCGGCATGACCACCGACCCGGCCCACCGGGCCATCGTCCCCGCCCTGGAGCCCGCCCCGCAGGACGTGGTGCTGACCAAGTGGCGGCCGAGCGCGTTCTGCCGCACCGACCTGCTGCGCCTGCTCCGCGAGCGGGGCCGCGACCAGCTCGTCATCTGCGGCGTGTACGCCCACGTGGGCATCCTGATGACCGCCCACGAGAGTTTCTCCAACGACATCCAGACCTTCGTCGTGGCCGACGCGATCGCCGACTTCACCCCCGGCTTCCACCGCCTGGCCCTCGACTACGCCGCCGCCCGCTGCGCCGTGACGATCCCGACCGCCGGCGTGCTGGACGCCCTGGAGGCGACATGCTGACCCGGCTGCTGGGGGCCGACCCGCCCCCGTTCGCGCTGCTCCACCGCCCGGGTTCGGGCGTGGCCGACATCGACGTGCTGGCCGGCGAGGTCTCCCGGCATGAGCGCATCGCCGACATCCCCCTCTCGGACGAGGGCCCCGCGCGCCACGAGACGCTCGTCGTCCTGCCCTACCGCCAGATCCGGGAACGCGGCTACGCCTGCCCCGACGACGCTGCGCCGCTGCTGGCGATGACCGTGACCGACCAGTCGACGCTGTCCCTCCAGGACGCGCTCCAGGTCCTCCCCGACGACCCCGTCGTGTTGCGGGAGGGCTCCTTCGACACCTCCGACGAGGAGTACGAGGCGGTGGTGCGCCGCGTCCTGGCCGAGGAGATCGGCGAGGGCACCGGCGCCAACTTCGTCATCAAGCGCACCTACCAGGCGTCCATCGACGGGTGGTCCCCCCGCACGGCCCTGTCCTGCTTCCGCCGCCTCCTGGGCCGCGACCCCGGCTCGCACTGGACGTTCGTGATCTGGACCGGCACCCGCACGTTCGTCGGGTCGTCCCCCGAACGCCACATCACCCTCGACTCCGGCACTGTCGTGATGAACCCCATCAGCGGCACCTACCGCTACCCGCGCGGCGGCCCCGAACTGCCCGGGGTGCTCGACTTCCTGGACGACGAGAAGGAGGCCGGCGAGCTCTACATGGTCCTCGACGAGGAACTCAAGATGATGGGCCGCGTCTGCGACCAGGGCGGCCGGGCCGTCGGCCCGCACCTGAAGCAACTCGCCCGCATCGCCCACACCGAATACCTGATCGAGGGCCGCAGCAGCCTCGACGTGAGAGACATCCTCCGCGAGACCCTGTTCGCCCCCACCGTGACCGGCGGCCCGCTGGAGAGCGCCTGCCGCGTGATCTCCAAGTTCGAACCGGAGGGCCGCGACTACTACGCCGGCATGGTGGCCCTGATCGGCCGCGACCCCGGCGGACAGCGGGCGCTCGACTCGGCGATCCTGATCCGCACCGCCGACATCTCCAGGTCGGGCGACATGCGCGTCTCGGTCGGCGCGACCCTGGTCCGCGACAGCGACCCGGCCTCGGAGGCGGCCGAGACCCGCGCCAAGGCCGCCGGCCTGCTGGAGGCCCTCCGGGGCGGCGCCTGCCGCGACGCCCCCGCCGACGTGGGCGCCCACCCGGCCATCTACCAGGCGCTGATGTCCCGCAACGAGCCCCTGGCCGGCTTCTGGTTCGAGGGCCCCGACTGCCGCGACCGCCGCGTCCCCGAACTGTGCGGCCGGAAGGTGCTGGTCATCGACGCGGAGGACACCTTCACGGCGATGGCCCGCCACATCATCACGGCACTGGGCTGCGAGGTGACGGTGACCCGCTACTCCGACCCGTTCGACGTCGCCGACCACGACCTGGTGATCGTCGGCCCCGGCCCCGGCGACCCCCGCGACCTCACCCACCCGAAGATCGCCCGCCTCCGCTCGACGACCCGGGAACTGCTCGACCGGGGCATCCCCTTCCTGTCGGTCTGCCTGGGCCACCAGATCCTGTGCACCCTCTTGGGCCTGGACATCACCCGCAACCCGTTCCCGAACCAGGGCGTCCAGCGCACCATCCCGTTCTTCGGCCGCAGGGAACCGGCCGGCTTCTACAACACCTTCGCCGCCCGCTGCCCGACGGACTCCATCGGCGACATCGCGGTCTGCCGGGAAGGAGACGAGGTCCACGCGCTCATGGGCCCCGGGTTCGCGTCCGTGCAGTTCCACCCGGCGTCGGTGCTGACGAGGAACGGCGTGGAGATCCTGGCCGACCTGCTCACGACCCTGACCAAGGAGGAGGCGACATGCTGAACGTCCGCGAATGGGGAACCGGCCCGAAGACGGCCGTCCTGGTGCACGGCATCCTGTCGGACTCGGGCTGCTGGTGGCGGGTGGGCCCCGACCTGGCCTCACGGGGGTACCGCGTGGTGGCGGTCGACCTGCCGGGCCACGGGCGCAGCGCCCCGATGCCGGACGCGACGGTCGAACGGATGGCCGACGAGGTGGCCCGGGCGGTGCCCTCTGAAGTCGACCTGGCGGTGGCGCACTCGATGGGGTCCTTCATCCTCGGGGCCGCCCTGACCCCGCGCCGGGTCGTGTACGTGGACGCTCCCACCGGGGCGAGTCACCGGATTCCGGAGGAGGCGGTGCGGGCGACGTACGAGAAGGCGAGATCGAAGCGGACTCTCGAGGCCCTGGCGGACAAGCATCCGGAGTGGGACGTGTTCGACCGGGAGGCGGAGGCGGCGGCGGCGAAGCACTTCGACGTGGAGACGGCGGTGGCGTTGCTGGTGAACGCCGGAGGGCGGGACTACACGCCGGCGCAGCGGGGGGTGGTCATCCGGGCGGAGGGGAGCCGGTTCGTCCCGGAGGACACTCCGGGGGCCGTCACGATCAAAGGCGCGGACCACCACGTCTGGTACGGCCACCACGACGAGTTCATGGCCGCCGTCTGCGATGAGACAGAAGTCGCGTCAAATAAATAAGCCCCGCCATTTCAGAAGACCCGAAAGGCGGGGAACAGTGCTAGCAGGCTACCAGGAGTCACGCATCCGTCGCAAGGCGTTCGCCGCTCAGAAGGGCGCGTTGTACCTCGTCGGGTCTCGCACGACCTCGTAGCAGGACTTGTCGAGCCAGTGGCACCAGATGGTCACCTCGGGAAGCAGCAGCGGCCTTTTCGCCCCCGGCCCCTTCCAGCCCGCCACCTCGACCCGAGGGCCGCCGCTCGACCGCAGTTCGGCCACCGTCGCGATCGCCGGCTTCAGGTCCGTGTCGGTCGACATGAGAATGCCGACGTCATAGCGATCCTGCAGAGCCAGCCTGACGTAGTCGATCGCCAGAGCGACGTCAACGCCTTTCTCCTGGGGTTTCGCGCCGGGCGCGCAACGGTCCGGCCACCCACGCGGGTAACGAAGATCGCTGAACACGCACGTGACTCGGGGGTCTCGCTCCCAGGCGTCACGCTGCCGCGAGAAGGCGGAGTGACCTTTCGGGTCTCTGCTCGCGCTGGGGCGGCCCCGGTAGATCCGCACCTCGGTCAGTTCCCGCTCGTAACGGCTGTTCTCGATCAGCCAGGTGCCCAGGCGAAGGGGATCGATCTGACCGTCTCGGCCAGGCGCGAGCGACGGCTCGTGGAACGTCTCGCGAGCGCCCTTGTAGACGTTCTGGTAGTCGAGGAACAGGATGACGCGATCAGGCACGGGGGCTGCCTCACAAAGACGACTCTTTCGGCGAACGCTACCAACTGTAGCGCCGATGTCGCACAGAGTCGCGACAACCTTCGAACATACGTCGGGGCCGACGCAGTCCCCCAACTGCGCCGGCCCCGACTCCAAGCGGTGCCGCCGAGACGCCCTCCCCCAAAGGCGTCTGGACGGCTTCCCCCGCTCTCGGGCGCGGTTCCCCCTCCGCGCCCTTATGGGAAAAAGGCTTGTGTGGTGGCTTTCCAGCCCCCTTGACCTGCTTCCACGTTACTGAACCGACCTTAAGGACGGCGCAATGGCACTGCCGGTTGTTGGTCTAAGTCTCAGGAGTCCGGCAGGTCGAGCTTGACCTCGGTCCCGGCTTCCAGGGATCGGCTCACGATGCAGTGTCTGTCGTGTACACGCTGGGCTATTTCGTGGAACTTCGCCATCGGCATGCCCTCGGGCAGCTCGATTTCGTAGCTGACCGTCACTTTGCCCAGCAGGGTCGGAGCTGACCTTTCCGCGCTGATCGTCACAGAGAGCTCAGGGAGCCGGAGGCCGCGCTGCGTGGTCAGCGGCTCGACGGTCATCGCGTTGCAGGCGCCCACGGCCACCTGGAGCAGTTCGACCGCGCCGAATTCGCCGTCGCCGTGCCCGAGGGCCACCTGCGCGCCCCGGTCGTTGGTCGCCACGAAACCGGATGGGGTCCGGGTAACCCGTACATCTCCCATGGAACAGCACCCTACGGGAAGGCCAGTTTCACGAGCGTGCCGCCGCCGGGGGCGGGACCTGCGGAGACCGAGCCGCCGTGGCTGTCGACGACCTGGCGGACGATCGCCAGGCCCAGGCCGGAGCCGGGCATGGCGCGGGCGGCGGAGGCGCGGTAGAAGCGGTCGAAGACGTGCGGGAGGTCCTCGACGGCGATGCCGGGGCCGTGGTCGCGGACGGTCAGCTCGCCGTCGCGCAGCAGGACCTCGACCGTCGCGCCGGCGGGGCTGTACTTGGCGGCGTTGTCCAGGACGTTGCCGACCGCCCGGGAGAGCCGGTCGGCGACGCCCAGGACCACGACGGGGTCCAGGTCGGAGGTGTATCTCGTCAGGGGCCAGTGGGAGGAGGCGCGGGTGATCTCCCTGGAGACGATCTCGTCCAGGCGTAGCGGCTCCACCAAGGCCTGGGGTTCCTCGTCGCGGGCGAGTTCGACGATGTCGGAGACCAGGCCGGTGAGCTCCTCCAGGCCGCTGATCACCGCGGCGGCCACCTCCTCGCGCTCCTCGGCGGGCAGGCGGCCGCGCTGGAGGAGCTCGGCGTTGGTGCGCACCGCCGTCAGGGGGGTGCGAAGTTCGTGCGACGCGTCGGCGACCAGGCGTTTCTGGGCCTTGGCCGAGCGTTCCAGGGCGTCGAGCATGGTGTTGAAGCTGCGGGCGAGGCTGCCGAGCTCGTCGTCGCCGGTGACGTCGATCCGGGTGGTCAGGTCGCTGGTGTCGGCCACCCGCCGGGCGGCGTCCTTGAACTTGCCGACGGGGCGCAGGCCCGTCCAGGCGGCGATCCAGCCCAGCGCCCCCGACAGGCAGAGGCCGCCGAGGGCGATGGCGAAGAAGGGCCAGCCGAGGTCGGTCACCTCGGCGAGGCCGGCCAGCACGCCCGACGGCGGGCGGTAGCCGTAGCTGCCCATCGCCGACTCGAAGCGGTTGCAGGTGATCCGGTAGGCCGCGTAGACGACCACGCTGACGCTGACCGCGCCGGCCAGCGCCGAGGCCAGGGCCATCCGCCAGTGCAGTTTCACGAGCGCTCCCGCCCCGTGGACCGCAGGGCGTAGCCCAGGCCGTGGACGGTCTGGATGAGCCGGGGTTCCCCGTCGGCCTCGGTCTTGCGGCGCAGGTAGCGGATGTAGACCTCCAGGGAGTTCGATCCGGGGGTGAACTCGTAGCCCCAGATCCGCTCCAGGATGACCTCCCGCGTCAGCACCTGGCCGCCGTTGCGGATCAGCAGTTCCAGCAGCGCGTACTCGGTGCGGGTGAGGTCGAAGACCCGGGTGCCGCGGCGGGCCTGGCGGCGGTCGGGCAGCAGGTGCAGGTCGGCGAAGGAGGTCTCCGGGGGCGGGGCCGCCCGCCGCAGCAGCGCGCGGACGCGGGCGAAGAGCTCCTCCAGGGCGAACGGCTTGACCAGGTAGTCGTCGGCGCCGGCGTCCAGACCGGCCACCCGGTCACCCACGCCGTCGAGCGCGGTCAGCATCAGGACGGGGGTGCGGTCGCCGTTCTTGCGCAGGCGGCGGCAGACCTCCAGGCCGTCCATGTCGGGCATCATCACGTCCAGGACGACCACGTCGGGAGCGTTCCCGGCGATGGCGGCCAGGGCGGTCACGCCGTCGACGGCGCTGGCCACGCGGTGGCCCTCGACGCGGAGCGCGCGGGCGATGGCGGTCCGCACTTCGGGCTCGTCGTCCACGACGAGCACTCGGGTCTCTGGCACAGCGGACATTCTGCCGTCGGTTCATGAAAAGTCGCTGAGTAAAGTAAATAATCCGACATACCTCTTAAAAGGGACGAACGTTCTGAGATTGAATCGTTATCGGGCTTGAACGCGTCCCTGCTCCGGCGCGTATCTCTGCTCGGAGACGAAGGAGTGCGATGACTACCTCTACGGACACCACCACCCGCCGCATCGACCGCTTCCCCGGTGCTCACCGAGCTGAGGACCTGATGGGATCGCATGTCGGGATCGACATCCGTACGGCTCTCCCGCAGCGGGAGCTGCGCCCGCTCCTCGACGACGCGTTCCGGTGGCTGCGCTGGGTCGAAGAAACCTTCAGCACCCGCAAGCCCGACAGCCAGCTCAACCGGCTGGCGCGCAAGGAGATCACGCCCGAGGAGGCGGCGCCCGAACTGACCGAGGTGCTCCAGCGGATCGCCGAGCTCGACAAGATCACGGACGGGTTCTTCGGCGGCGCGACGGGCGAGGCGGCCGGATCCGGTTACGTGCGCGACTGGGCCCTCGAACGGGTGTCCCGCGCGCTGGCCGCCGCCGGGGCGGTGGACCACTGCGTCAGCGCCGACGGCGACGTCCGCGTCCGGGGATCGGCCCGGCCGGGGGTGCCGTGGCGGGTCGGGCTCAAGGACCCCAGCGAGGGGGCCGTGTCACGGGTGGTCTTCGCCCACGACCTGGCGGTCGCCACCGCCGAACGGCCGAACGGCTCGGGCACCCAGGGCGATTTGGCCTCGGTGACCGTCGTCGGGCCCGATCTTGCGACGGCAGGGGCGTACGCCACGGCGCTGCACGCCATGGGCTCGGTCCGGGCCCGCCGGTTCGCCCGGGAGATCGCGCTGCCGAAGGACACCCAGGCGACCCCCTACGACGTGATGCTCACCGGGCTCGACGGCCGGGTGACCAGCACGCCGGGGTTCCTCGTGTACGGGCCCGACGTCAAGGCGAGCTAGTCGTCGAGGTCGTTGTGCTTGGAGAGGTACTCGATGTAGACCGGCCGCAGTGCCTCTCCCAGCTTGCCCTCGCCCGCGGCCATGGCGTCGCTCAGCAGCGCCGAAACCCTGCTCAGGTCGTTGGCGGTCTCCTCCTCGCGGCCGCTGGCGCCCTGGGCGGCCGGGATGACCTTCAGCAGGTCCCACAGGAACCCGAAGTCGCCGTGGCGCACGGCATACCGGACCGCGCGGTCGTGCAGTTCCTTCGCGGAGAGCTGTTCGAGCTGGTCGACGTTCATGATCTGGCCCACCCCCAAGCGGTGATTTCCCGGGACGATCACCACCTATGCCCAACAACGGGTCAGAGTCACGCGACCTTCGCCCCGAGCGGGCCGGACGTGCGAGGATCACCATCGTGAAATACATCGTCAAGATCCTCGTGGTCGCGGCGGCATTGTGGGTGTCGACCCGCGTCGTCGACGGAATCACGGTCGGCAGCGAGTCGACCGCCAAAGAGATCGGCACGCTGCTCGCGGTGGCGCTGATCTTCGGGGTGATCAACGCCCTCCTCAAGCCGATCATCAAAACGATCGGCTGCGCCTTCTACGTCCTCACGCTGGGTCTGTTCGCGCTCGTCGTGAACGCCGGCCTGCTGCTCCTGACCAGCTGGATCGCCGACCAGCTGACGCTCCCGTTCGAGGTCGCCGGGTTCTGGGCGGCCTTCTGGGGGGCGATCATCATCGGCGTGATCTCCTGGCTGCTCGACCTGATCCTCGGAATTGACGACTAGGACTGTCCTGCTCGACGGCTCGACCCTGACCTGCGACGAGGTCAGGGCGGTCGGCTACGGCACGGCGAAGGTCGAGCTGGGCTCCCCGGCCCGGGCCGAAGACGCCTTCGCCGCCGCCCGGGAGCAGACCGGCCCGGTCTACGGCCGCACCACCGGCGTGGGGGCCAACAAAGACGTCGAGGTACACGAACCGGGCCTCGACCTGCTGCGCAGCCACGCCGGGGGCGCCGGGCCGCTGATCGAACCGGCCCGCGCGACCGCGATGCTGACGGTCCGCCTCAACCAGCTCCTGCGCGGCGGTTCGGGGATCAACCCGGCGCTGCTGCCCGTCCTGGCCGAGGCGATCAACGGCCGGGCCGTCCCGCCGGTCCGGCTCTACGGCGCGATCGGCACCGGCGACCTCACCGCCCTGTCCACCACGGCGCTCTGCCTGCTCGGAGAGACGCCCTGGAACGGTCCCCGCTTCCGGCTGGCCTCCGCCGACGCCCTGCCGTTCATCAGCTCCAACGCCCTCACCCTGGCCGACGCCGCGCTGGCCTGCGCCGATCTGGCCCGGCTGCTGGAGGCGTCGGTGCGGGTCGCCGCCCGCACCTGGCGGGCCGCCGGGGCGTCGGTCGAACCGCTCGCGTACGAGGTCCAGCGCGCCCGCCGCCACCCCGGTCAGGCCAGGGTCGCCGCCGCGCTGAGCGCCCTGCTCGACGACCACTCCCCCGCCGGCCGTCTCCAGGACCCCTACGGCTACCGCGCGCTGCCGCAGGTCCACGGCGCGGCGTTCGACGCCCTCGACCTGGCCCGCCGGGCGGTCACCATCGACATGAACTCGGCGGCCGAGAACCCCCTGATCGCGGGCGAGGCGGCCTGGCACAACGGCAACTTCCACACCGCGCCGGTCGCGCTGGCCCTCGACGCCCTGCGGGCCGCGCTGGTGCAGACGGCGTCGCTCTCGACCGCCCGCCTGGCCACGCTGATGGAACCGGCCTACACCGGCCTGCTGCCCTTCCTCGCCGGGTCACCCGGGAAGTCGGGCGCGCTGATCCTGGAGTACGTCGCCCACGACGCCCTCGCCTCCCTGCGCCAGCTGGCCGCCCCGGTGACCCTGGGCGGCGCGGTCCTGTCGCGCAGCGTGGAGGACCACGCCGGGTTCGGCACCCAGGCCGCCCGCGCCTGCCTGGCGGCCCGCGAGCCCTACGAGATCATCCTGGCCTGCGAACTGGTCGCCGCCGACCGCGCCCTGGCCATCCGCACCGGCGAGACCCCGGAAGACCGGTCGTTGGAGGCCGACATCGAGGCGGCCCGCTCGGCGCTGACCGACTGACCACGCCGAACCACCGGCAGCGGGCCGCAGGAAAACGGCCGCCGCGGAGCCGGCCTGCTTCGGGAAAACACCCGTCAGCGGCGACCGACCGACCCTCGTTCGCGGAGCATCGGCTTCTGGACGACCCGGCGGCGGCGCAGTGTCCCGTCGGCGGCGCCGAGCACGAGCCGGACCGCCGACCGCACGATCGTGTCGAGGTCCCAGCTCACGGTCGTCAGGCCGAGCAGCTCCGACATCGGGTGGTCGTCGTAGCCCATGACGGAGACGTCTCCGGGAATGGAGAGACCGAGGTCACCGGCCGCTTTGAGGACTCCGTAGGCGATGGAGTCGGAGAAGCAGAACACCGCGCTCGGCCGGTCGCGCAACACCGCGCGGGCCACCTCGGCCGCCGGGCCGAGTCCCTGGGGGCAGGTCGCCACCGTCACCTCCAGCCCGAGCCGCGCGGCCTCGGCGGTGACCAGGCGGTCGGCGGGCCGGTCGGGCGTCTCGGCCAGGGTCGGGGTCAGCACCGCGACCCGCCGGTGGCCGCGTCCGGCCAGGTATTCGAGGGCGAGGGTGACCCCGCTCTGGTTGTCGAAGACCACCTCGGCGGCGGTGCGGGCCTCTTTCAGCGCGTCGCCGATCGTGACCAGCGGGATGTCCTCCGCGATTCCCGCCCAGAACGGCGCGGCCGGGTCGACCGGCTGGACGATCAGCCCGTCGACCCCCCGGAGCTGCCGGGCCAGGGTGCGTTCGCGGTCGGGGTCGCCGGCGGCGTCGAGGATCAGGCCGTAGTGGTCCTTCTCCCGCAACGACCGGCCGATGCCGACGGCCAGCGACTGCTGCCAGAGGTCCTCCAGCGAGCCGCAGAGCACGCCGATCATCCCGGTACGCCCGCTGGCCAGCGCCCGCGCGTTGGGATCGGCCTCGTAACCGAGCTCGGCCGCGGCGCGGCGGACCCGGTGCATGGTCTCCTCGGAGACCTGGAGCCCCCGTAGTGCGTAGCTGACGGCGGCGGTGGACAGGCCGGTCGCCTGGGCCACCTCACGGATCGTCGCTCGCTTCCGTTGGGGCATCGATCCAGCCTACTTGACACATATGGGGTGAAACGGTTCACTTAAGCGAATCAGTGAAGCGGTTCACTAGCCTCAGATCGATATACCTGTATTATGAGTAGGGAATTCGGGTTGGAGGAGGCGGAGATGGCTGTGGACGTGCACCAGCACCTCTGGCCTGCGCCTTTCCTCGACGCGCTGCGTTCCAGGACCGCCAACCCCCGCCTCGACGGCTGGACCCTGCTGCTCGACGGCGAACCGGCCTACGAGGTGAACCCGGCCGACCACGACCCGGCCGCACGGGCCAAGCTGAACTCCGCGCTCGAACTCGCGCTCGTCTCGTTGTCGAGCCCGCTGGGCATCGAGCACCTCCCGCCCGCCGAGGCGTGGCCGCTGATCGACGCCTTCCACGAGGGCATGGCGGCCCTCCCGGAGCCCTTCGGCTTCTGGGCGGCGGCGCCGGTGACCGACGTCTCCGTGCCGAAGCTCGAAGAGGCGCTCGCCGCCGGGGCGGCGGGTCTACAGCTCCCGGCCACGGCGGTCCAGGACGAACAGGGGCTGGCCCGCGTCGCGCCGCTGCTCGACGCCCTGGGCGAGCGCCCGCTCTTCGTCCATCCCGGACCGGCCTCGGCGCCCGGCACCCCGCCCTGGTGGCCCGCCGTCGTGCCCTACGTGCAGCAGATGCACGCCGCCTGGTACGCCTTCCAGGCGTTCGGCCGGGCCCGGCACCCCCGGCTCAAAGTCTGTTTCGCGCTGCTGGCCGGCCTCGCGCCGCTGCACGCCGAACGCCAGATCACCCGCGGCGGCTCGGGCCGCGGCCTGGTCGATCCGGCCGTGTTCGTGGAGACCTCGTCCTACGGCCCCCGCGCCGTCGACGCGGTGGTCCGGGAGCTCGGCATCGACGTGGTCGTCAACGGGTCCGACCGCCCCTACGCCGAGGCGCCCGTGCTCGACTTCGGGCCGGCCGCCCGGCACGCCATCACCGTGGCGAATCCCGCCAGATTGCTGACACGAAAGGAGCCGTCCTCATGAGCACGCCCACCATCCCGGTGCCGGGCACCTGTCCCGCGGCCCCTTTCGAGTCGCTGCCACCACGCCCACTCGACCGGCGTGAGCTGCGGGAACTCGTCGACGACCTGGCCGTCAAGCCGGAGCTCTGGCAGGAGCACCTGTCGTTCGAGGGCTCCGAGGACGGCGGACGCCACTACGCCTCGCTCTACCGCGACGCCTACGTCGACGTCTGGCTGTTGTGCTGGCGGCCCGAAGACGACACGGGCTGGCACGACCACGACGTCTCGTCGGGGGCGGTCAACGTGGTCCGGGGCACGCTGGTGGAGGCCAATCCGCGCATCGGCGGCGAGCACCTGGAGACCAGCGTGCACGCCGGGACCTCCTTCAGCTTCGGGCCCGACCACATCCACCGCCTGACAGGGGCGGAGCACGGCAGCGTGTCGATCCACGCCTACTCCCCGCCCCTGTGGCGGCTCGGTCAGTACTCGATCAGCGACGACGGCATGATGCGCCGCCAGTCGGTGAGCTACGCCGACGAGCTGCGCCCGCTCGACTAGTCACTTGTCCGAGCTGAGCACCGCGCGGGGCATCGAGGGGTCGTCGGCGAAGATGCCGTCGATCTCCTGCTCGAACAGCGCCGCCGCGAAGCCCATGACGTTCCCGACCGCGCGCGGGAACGCGGGGCTGGCCGGGTTGCCGAACTGGTAGTCGGCCGGCAGCTGCGCGTTCTCGTTGCGCAGCGTCCAGGCGTGCACGACCAGGTCCTCGCGGTGGGCGTCGCGCACCAGCGTGGTCGGCGGCAGGGTGCGGTTGTCGGGGCCGACCGGGAGGATCCGGCGGGTGTTGACGCCGATGCCGTTGGCGTAGGTGCGGATCTCGCGCAGGCCCTCACGGGTGACCATCTGGTCGTAGGTGAGGGTCGCGGTGTCGAACGGCTTGCCGGCGGCGTCGATGAGCTGGGCCAGCTTGAGCTTGGTCTTGGGCCGCAGCGCCTTCAGGTTGCCGACCTCGAACGACTGGATGATGACCGGGTCGCCCGAACGGCGCCAGCCGTAGCGGTCGAGCACGTCCAGGAGCGGCTCCTCCAGCGACAGGCCGATGGAGTCGAAGTACGTGGGGTGCTTCGTCTCCGGGTAGATGCCGACCTCGTGACGCTGCGCCAGCTGGATCACCTCCTCCAGGGTGGGGATCTCGGCCAGGCCGTTGAACGCGGCGTTGTTCGGCCGCAGGTCGGGGATGCGCTCGGTGGCCCGCAGCGTCTTCAGCTCGGCGAGGGTGAAGTCCTCGGTGAACCAGCCGGTGATCGGGCGGCCGTCGATGACCTTGGTGGTGCGGCGGCCCGCGAACTCGGTGCGGGTGGAGACGTCGGTGGTGCCGCCGATCTCGTTCTCGTGCCGGGCGACGAGCACGCCGTCCTTGGTGGAGACGAGGTCGGGCTCGATGTAGTCGGCCCCCAGGGCGATGGCCGCCTCGTACGAGAGCAGGGTGTGCTCCGGACGGACGGCGCTGGCGCCCCGGTGGCCGATCACGGTGACGTCGCCGAAGCGGCGCTTGGCGGACGCGGGGGTGGTGCCCATCAGGGCGCCGGCGGCCGTTCCGGCCGCGAGCACGGTGATCGCGCCTCTGCGCGTGAGACTCATGGGCCGGACGGTAAAGGGGTGAGGTGAAGATCAGGTGCCGTGCGGTTGACGTGCGGCGAGATAACCCAACACCAATTGCACGCCGCAGACGCCGAGCCCCACGACCAGGGGAACCGTCCAGCCCCCGCTGACCTGGTAGATGGCGCCGATCACGACCGGGCCGATGGCGGCCAGGGTGTAGCCGGTCGACTGGGCGACGGCCGACAGGGCGGTGACCGAACGGGGGTCGGGGGCACGCAGCGTGATGATCAGCAGCGCCAGCGCGATCGAGGCGCCCTGGCCGAGGCCGAGCACGATCATCCACAACCACGGGACGGTGGTCGGCCAGAACAACACGCCGACGTACCCGACGATGGTGACCACGGCCGCCCACATGACGTGCGGAACCTGCGATTTCGCCTTCCCCGCGTGAATCGGCACGGTCAGGGTGGCGGCGATCTGGGCCACGTTGGTCAGCCCGAGCAGGTATCCGGCGTCGTCGGCGCTGAGCCCGGCGTCGGTGAAGATCGTGGGCAGCCAGGCCAGCATGATGTAGAAGGTCATCGACTGGACGCCCATGTACGTCGCGACGTACCAGGTCACCCGGCGCTTCATCAGGGCCCGGAAGGGCCGCGGCGCCTGCGGGGGCGGCGGGGTCGGGGTGCGGAGCACCTGCGGCAACCAGACGATCGCCGAGATCAGGGCGAAGATCGCCGTCGTGGCGGCGGCCCAGCGCCAGCCCATCTCCTGGGCGAGCGGCACCATCACGGCCGAGCCGAGGGCGGCGCCGCTGACCAGGCTGCTGACGTAGAGGCCGGTGAACAGGCCCACCCGGTCGGGGAAGTGCTGTTTGACCAGGCCCGGCATGATCACGTTCATGAACGCGATGGCGGTGCCGGCCATCGCCGCGCCCAGGTAGAGCGTGACGACGCCGCCGGAGCTGCGGATGACGACTCCGGCGATGAGGAGCAGCATGCCCGCCATGAGGGTGCGGTCGAGACCGAGGCGGGAGGACAGGATCGGGCCCAGCGGGCCCAGGAGGCCGAGGCACAACAACATGATGGTGGTGATGGCCCCGGCCGCCGCGGGGGAGAGGGACAGGTCGGACATGATCTCGCCCAGGAGCGGCGAGACTCCGGCGAGCGCCGGTCGCAGGTTGAGGGCGGCCAGGACGAACCCGGCGACCAGCAACAACCAGCCGTTCTTTCTCATGACCCCCGAACCTACAAGATCGGTCAAAACGGATAAGCAGCGATGTCACCCTGGACGGTCACCCACTGGGTGTGGGTGAACGCGTCGGCGTTCGCGCGGGGTCCGCCGAACCGCGAACCGGTGCCCGAGGCGCCGAGCCCGCCGAAGGGCGCGACCGCCTCGTCGTCGACGGTCTGGTCGTTGATGTGCACGATCCCGGTGGGGATCTGCTCGGCCAGGTGCATCGCCTTCATCACGTCGCGGCTGAGGATGCCGAGCGAGAGGCCGTACTCGCTGTCGCCCGCCAGGGCCACCGCCTCCTCGATCGTGTGGAAGGGCATGACCGGGGCGACCGGCCCGAACACCTCGTTGTCGTAGGCGGGGCCCGCTCCGGCGAGCACCGTCGGACGGTAGAAGAGGTCCTCGTACGTTCCGCCCGCCGCCAGCCGCGCGCCCGCCTCGACGCTGCCGGTGACCAGGGCGTGCACCTTGTCCCGCTGGCCCGCCGAGATCAGGGGCCCGAGGGCGACCTGCTGGGTGGCCGGGTCGCCCACGGGCAGGTGGTCGGCCTTGGCGGCGAGGCGCTCGACGTACTCGTCGGCCAGGGAGGCGTGCACGAGGTGGCGGCCGGTGGTCATGCAGATCTGGCCCTGGTGCAGGAACGAGCCCCACGCCCCGGCCGAGGCGGCCAGGTCGAGGTCGGCGTCGTCGAGCACGATCAGCGCCGAGTTGCCGCCGAGCTCCAGGTGGGCCCGCTTGAGCAGGCGTCCGCAGGCCTCGCCGACCTTGCGCCCGGCGGCGGTCGAGCCGGTGAACGAGATGACCGGCACCAGCGGGTCGGCGACCAGCGCCTCCCCCGCCTCGGGGCCGCCGGGCAGGACGTGCAGCAGCCCTTCGGGCAGCCCGGCCTCCTCCAGCACCCGGGCGATCACCACCCCGCCCGAGACGGCGGTCCGCGCGTCGGGCTTGAGCACGACGGCGTTGCCCAGCGCGAGCGCGGGCGCGACCGAGCGGATGCCCAGGATCAGCGGCACGTTGAAGGGCGCGATCACGCCGACCACGCCGACCGGGATGCGCCGGGCCAGGCTGAGCCGCTTGCGGTTGGTGGGCAGGATCTCGCCGGTCGTCCCGGAGGCCAGGGCCGCCGCCTCGAAGCACTCCTGCGCGGCGACGTGGGTCTCCAGGCCAGCTTTCGGCGGTACGGAGCCGGTCTCCCGGATGATCCAGTGGTGGATCTCCTCGGCGTACTGCTCGAAGAGGGCGCCCGCACGGCGGAGCACGGCGGCGCGCTCCTCGAAGTTGGTCGCCGCCCAGTCCTTCTGCGCCTGGGCGGCCCTGCGGGCGGCGGCCCGCACGTCGTCGGCCCCGGCGACGCCGATCCGGCCGAGTTCGCCGCCGGTGGCGGGCTCGACCACGGCCGCGTCGCCCGCCTGCGAGGTGACCCAGCCGCCGCTGTAGATCCGGCCGGTCCAGAGTTTGGGGTCCAGCAGGGACATGTGACCCTCCTTGGGGTTCAGGCCACCCAGGTTCGCTATCCGAACGTTGGTTTGTCTGGCGAACGATGGCATATCGGTCGCAAACGGAACAATGGTTCGTTATGAGAACGATACGAGGCGCTAGAGTGCCGGACTATGGCTGAGGAATTCGTGCAGTCGCTGGCACGCGGCCTGTCGGTGATCCGCGCCTTCGACGGATCCTCACCCGAACTGACCCTGAGCGAGGTCGCCAGGAAGACTGGCCTCACGCGGGCGGCGGCCCGCCGGTTCCTGCTGACGCTGGTCCACCTCGGCTACGTCCGCACCGACGGACGGCTGTTCTCCTTGTCGCCCCGCGTGCTCGAACTCGGCTACGCCTACCTGTCGAACCTGTCGCTGCCCGACGTCGCCTTCCCCCACCTCGAACGGCTCGTCGGCGAGGTGCACGAGTCGGCGTCGGTGTCGGTGCTCGACGACACCGACATCATCTACGTCGCCCGGGTGCCCACCACCCGCATCATGCGGGTCACCATCGCGATCGGCACCCGCTTCCCGGCCCACTGCACGTCGATGGGCCGCGTCCTGCTCGCCGGGTTGCCCGCGTGCGACCTCGACGCCTATTTCGCCCGCGCCGACCTGGTCCGGATGACCGACCGCACCCTCACCTCGGAAGGGGAACTCCGCGCGGTGCTGGCCGAGGTCCGCGAGCAGGGGTACGCCCTGGTCGACCAGGAGCTCGAAGACGGCCTGCGGTCCATCGCGGTCCCGGTCCGCGACCGGGCCGGCCGGGTCGTCGCGGCCGTCAACCTGTCGTCGCACGCCAGCCGCACCTCACTGGAGTCGGCCCGGCGCGACCTGCTGCCCCCGCTGCTGGCCGGCGCCGCCAGGATCGAGACCGACCTCCACGCCACGCAGCGGTGACTAGACCCCTTCGCGGGCGGGCCGGCTGAGCGGCCGCCACAACAACGCCCCCGACACGAGCACCAGCCCGCCGCAGATGGCGATGGCGTGGTGCACCTCGACCAGTTCGGCCAGGCCGCCGGCCACCACTCCCCCGAGCCCCTGGACGGTCATCATCCCCGACCCCTGCAGCCCGAACGCCAGCCCGCGCCGCGCCTCGGGCACCGCGTCGACGAACGGCCGCTGCAGCATGAGCTGGTAGGCCAGCCCGTTCCCCGCGAGGAACGCCAGGGTGCCGGCCCACCACGGTCCCGGCGCGGCCAGGAACCCGATGAGCGGCAGCCCCATCAGCGCGACCAGCGGCAGCCCGAGCCTGACCCGGTTCGCCGGCGACACGAACCGGCCGACGACGAACTCCCCGAAGCCCATCCCGGCGGCCGTCGCGGCCAGCACGAACCCGGCCGCCCCGGCCTGCCCCATCTCGGTCAGATAGGGGATGAACACGGCCTCCGAACCGACCATGAACATCAGCGGCATCCATCCGGCCAGCAGCAGCCCCCGGATGGTCCGGTCGGTCAGCAGCTGCCAGTTGCCGCGCAGCGTGGCGCGCACCGCGCCGGTGCCGTCCTTGACCGCTCGGGCCGGCCGGTTCACGATGCCGAACCGGACGATCGGCACGGCGGCCAGCGACAGCCCGGCGGTGATGAGCAGCGCGCCCTCGGGCCCGGTCAGCGCGAGCATGGCCCCGCCGACCGCGAGCCCGGCGATCTGCGCCCCGGCGCCCGTCATGGTGAACAGGGCCCGCCCGAGCACGAACCGGTCGCCGTCGAGGATGTCGGGCAGCACCGCGTTGCGGGCCGCCATGAACACGGCGGTCGGCACGCCGGTGACCAGGACGACCGCGAACATCGCCCACACCGGCAGCCCGGCGAACGCCAGGAGCAGGCACACCACGACCCGCGTGAGCTCCCCGATGATCATCAGCACCCGGGGCCGGACGCGGTCGGCGACCGACGACAGGAACAGGCCGCCGAGCATCATCGGCAGGAAGCCGATCATCCACGAGATGGCCGACAACCCGGCCGACTCGGTGCGGTCGTAGACGATGACGGAGAACGCCAGCATCTTGACCGACTCGCTCAGCGTCAGCAGCAGCTGGCTGCCGAACAGTGCGCGGAACTCGCCGATTCGGAACAGTTCACCGAAGGTCGCGCCCCGGTCGTCAACCACGCTCACCGGGCGATGTTATGACAAACCGGTCTATTGGCCACTGTTTTTCGCCGCCAGCACGAGCGCCCGCTGCAACTCCGCGACGTCCGGGTCGTCGATGAAGATGCCGACCGCGTCGTTGATGGCCGCCCGCCAGCCGTCGTTGGCGACGACGCCGTGCTGGATCGACCCGGCCAGCTCGTCGCGCGACCACTCGCCCAGGTTCCAGGCCAGATAGTTCTTGTAGAGCGAGGTGTCGGCGTCGCGGCGGGCCGGGATCGAGCCCTTCAGCGGGTTAAACGCGTCCTGCCCGGCCTTGCTCGCGGCCACCTTGAGCCAGGCCACCGCGCCCTCCCGGTTGGGGGCGCCGCGCGGCAGCGTGAAGCTGTCGGACAACCACATGAAGGTGCCCTCGGTGCCCGGCGAGGCGGCCCAGTCGAAGTCGGTCTTCGAGGTCTTGCCGAGCCCGCCGTCGGGCTTGTTGTGGAAGTAGCTGTAGGCCCAGTCGCCCATGACGGTGAACGCGGCCTCCCCGTCGGCGACCTGCTTGGCGGCCGGCTGCCAGTCGGCCTGCGGCGGCCCGGTCATCGCCAGGATCGCCGCGAAGTCGGTCAGCGCCTTCTTCACCGCCGCGCTGTTCCAGTCGGCGTCGGCGGTCCAGAGCTTGTTGTACGTCCGCGTCCCGAGCGATCCCAGCAGCACCGACTCGAAGAGGTGCACCACGGTCCACTGCGGCCCGATGGCCAGCGGGATCCTCCCGGTGTCACGCACCTTGCCGAGCGCGTCGAGGAATTGCGGGATGGTGCGCGGGGCGCCGGTCACCCCGGCGGCCTTGAGGATCCGCGGGTTGAACCACAGGACGTTCGAGCGGTGGATGTTCACCGGGACGGAGTAGATCTCGCCGTGGACGGAGATCTGCTCGACGAGCTGGGGCGGGAAGGCGTCGCGCAGCTTCAGTTCGTCGTACAGGAAGTTGAGGGGTTCGAGCTTGCCCGCGGTGATGTAGCCCTGGAGTTCGGCGCCCGCGTGGCCCTGGAAGGTATCGGGGGGCTGGTTGGCCTGCAGCTTGCTCGCCAACAGGGCGCGGGCCTGGTCGCCCGACCCTCCTTCGACGGCCGCGTCGACGAACGTGAAGCCGGGGTTCTGCTTCTCGAACAGGGTGCGCATCGCCTTGAGGCCGTCGGCCTCGCCTAAGCCCGTCCACCAGGAGAACACTTCGACACGCTGCTTCGCGGAGGGCTCGGGCGTCTCCGCCGCCTCGCCCGAACACGACGTCACCAGAACGAGCAGCGCCGCGGCGACCGCGGTCCATCGTCGCCTCATCGCGGCCGACCTCCGGGTGTGAAATGGCAGCCCATCAACCCACCACCGGAGCCGCCCCGTCAAGCAACGGTTCTATATACGGCGCAGCCCTCGTTTCCCGCACTCCACGACGGCCGCCACCGTCACCCCCAGCTCCCGTCCGCCGCCCGTGACGAGCACCGCCCCCTTGGCGAACGCCAGACCGCCGAGCACCGCCAGGTCGGCCGAGCCCGACGGCGGCCAGTCGACCAGCACGACGTCGTGTTCGTCGAGGCTGACGTGCCCGTCGAGCAGCGCCATCGCCTCGGTGAAGCCGTCGTGGCTGAGCTCGCCCTCCTCCGCGACGACCGCCGGGCTGCGCGCGGCGGCGACCGGCAGCGGCAGCGGGTCGAGCCCGAGCAGCACCTCGAACTCGGTCGCGCCGGGCCCGCCGCCGAACGAGACGACCTGCCGCACCCGCGACGCCTCCGCCGCCGCGACCGCCTCGGCGGCCAGCCTCTCGCCGGTGAACATCAGCCGCACGTCGTGGGCGAGCAGTTCGGCCGGGTCGGGCACGCCCAGCGGCAGCGCCACCCCACCGGCCGCGACGACCGCGAAGACGGCGGTCAGATGCCCGCTCACGCCGTCGGTGCAGACGGCGGCGGTCTGCCCGGGGCGGGTCCCCCTCCTGACCAGCCCCGTGGCAGCCCTCCTCACCGTCGCGGCGAGTGTCCCGTGGCTGACGGCCCGGCCTTCGCCGAAATCGATCAGCGCCGGCCGGTCGGCCCACAGCGCGGATCGTCCGAACACCGCGCCGGTGACCCCTGACTCCATGTCCGTGACCGTACGGGTCAGGTTCTCTGGCGGGAATCCGCATATGTGTGTAGCAGGGTGTGTAACCGCATGCGCGTGGACGGGCCCGGGTCCTGCGCGACCCGGGCCCGCGGGCCACGTGCCCCCGGTCTCGGTCTCCACCCCTCCGAGGTGACCTCGACCGGCGTGACGGACACGCGGCCGTTTCCAGATGCCCCCCCTGACGTCCGGCTTCAGAAGGCATCCGCCCTCGCGGGCCTGGTGACGGCCACGGAGTCGCCGCACCGGACCACGGACTCACCGTAGGTCGGCGGGGGTGGCCCTCACATCGGCGAATGTGCGCAGGTGCATGTGTAGAAGAGACGCCGCGCGGCGTCTACACACCGTGCTCGACGACCCAGGTGGCGACCTGGGTGCGCGAGGTGAAACCGAGTTTTGCCAGGATGTTGGCGACGTGACGCGCCACGGTCGCCTGGCTGATGACGAGCTCGTCGGCGATGGCCCGGTTGCTGAGCCCCCGGGCGACCAGCTCGGCGATCTCGCGCTCGCGGGCGGTCAGCGTGCTCTGCGGCACGACCGCGACCGGCGCGACGACGGGCGGCGGGCTGCCCGCCGACTCCTCCAGCGCGAGCGTGACGGCCGTGTCGAACGGCAGCGCGAGCCCTTCGGCCCACAACGCCGCCACGACGGGTTCGCCCAGGGCGTCACGGGCGGGCGTCAGCACGTTCTCGACGCGGGCCCCCGGCCGTCCGGTGCGCAGCCCGGCGGAGGCGGCGGCCAGCAGCACGGCGCGGCGCGGGTCGCCCTGCCTGAGGTGGAGCGCGGCGAAGGTCTCCAGGCGGCGGGCCGACTGCATGCGCAACCCGGCGTCGCGGCCGAGCCGCAGCGCCTCGCCCAGGCGGCGGCGGGCCTCGGGCAGGTCGCCCGCGTCGAGCGCCACCGACCCCAGCCCGGCCAGGCAGGAGATGAGCCACTGGCGGGCGTCGAAGGTGCGCACGATGCGCAGCGCCCGGGTGAAATGGTGGCGGGCGGCCTGCAGGTCGCCGCGGCGGCGGGCGGTCTGGCCCAGCCCCGACAGGCCGATGACCAGCGCCAGGTGGTTGTCGAGCTCGGTGGCCAGCGCCACGAGTCGTTCGGCCGACCGCTGCGCCTCGCGCAGCCGCCCCTGCGCCAGCGAGAGGAACGCGCGGGTGCCGTGGCCCTCGGCCTCCAGCACCCGTTCGCCGATGGCGCGGGCGATCGCGATGGACTCCTCCAGCCGGTTCTCGGCGGGTTGCGACCCGTCGCTGATGGCGAGCACGAGCAGCGCCTGCCCCTCGCCGAGCCGGTCGCCGGCCTGCCGGCACAGGTCGAGGGCCCGCCGGCCCCGCTCGCGGGCCGCGGCGAAGTCGGCCGTGTTCGACAGCAGGTTGGCGGTGAACGCCAGCGCCCGGCCGTGGGTGGCCGGGTCGACGTCGGGCAGCGCGAGCTCCAGCAGCCGGTCGACCCACCGGGTCAGCTCGGCCTGGAACCGGCCGCTGCCGAGCAGCATCCACCGCAGTCCGAGCAGCGCCTGAAGCATCGGCGCCGCGTCGCCCATGGTGACCGACCACTCGACCGCCGCCCGCAGGTCGCTCTGCAGCCGCTCCAGCCGTTCGGTACGCCGGTGCACCGCCGGCCACGACCCCGCGTCGACCGCGATCTCCCAGTCGCGGGCGAACGCGACGAAGAAGTCGCGGTGCCGCCGCCGGGTCGCCGCCTCGTCGGGGCCGTCGAGTTGTTCGGCGGCGTACTGGCGGATGGTGTCGAGCAGCCGGTAGCGGGCCTCGCCGGCGAGTTCGCCGTCGACCACGACCAGGGACTTGTCGACCAGGGCGGTCAGGTGGCCCAGGACGTCGGGCGCCTCGACCGGGCCGCCCGCGCAGACGAGTTCGGCCATGGGGAGCGTCCAGCCGGAGCGGAACACCGTGGCCCGGCGCAGCAGCACCCGCTCGGGCTCGGTCAGCAGGTCGTAGCTCCAGTCGACGGTGGCGCGCAGGGTGCGCTGCCGGGGCGGCGCGGTGCGGTCGCCGGCCGACAGCAGCCGGAACCGGTCGCCGAGCCGGGCCACGATCTGCGGGATCGACAACACCCGGGTCATCCCGGCGGCCAGTTCGAGCGCCAGCGGCATGCCGTCGAGCGCGTGGCACAACCGCGACACGTCGGGCGCGTTGTCGTCGGTCAGCGTGAACCCGGGCCGGGCCGAGGCCGCACGGTCCTGGAACAGCTGGACCGCCTCGTAGCCGCCGACGACGGCCGCGCCCGCGTTGTGGTCGGGCGGCAGCGCGAGCGGCGGCACCCGCCAGACGGTCTCGCCCGGCACCCGCAGCGGCTCGCGGCTGGTGGCCAGCACCCGCACCTCGGGGCAGTGCTCGGCCAGCCGCCGGGTGAGCTGCGCGCACTCCTCGACCACCGTCTCGCAGTTGTCGAGCACGATGACCGCCTTGCGCCCCGCGAACACCTCGGCGACCGCCAGGCCGAGGTCGCGCCCCGGCTCGCCCTCCACGCCCAGCACCGACGCGATGCGGCGGACGGTCTCCTTGGGCCGGGTGCCCTCGGGGAACTCCACCAGCCACGCGCCGTCGGGCAGGTCACGCGCGAGCTCGGCGGCGACCCGCAGCCCGAGGCGGCTCTTCCCGATCCCGCCCACGCCGCAGAGGGTGACGACCCGGGTGGCGGTCATCAGTTGCAGGAGTTCCTCGACGTCGGGCTCGCGTCCCACGAACGCGTTGGGTTCCAGGGGGAGGTTGCCCTCGACGGCGATCGAGTGGGAGATCTCAGTGGTCATCGGCCCTCGGGAGTCGCCTTCGCGTGAGCTGCGGGGGGTGGATCGTCACAGGAAGTGTCGCATCAATTCCGGAACGTGCCCAGATCGCATTCCGGTTTGACCCGTGACATCCCCGGTGCCCTTTGTCGGTGGGCGAGCGCACACTGACGGCATGACCGTCACCCCCGTCGACAGGGACGACCCGTCGGAAAGCGATGACCTACCGGATTTCTCCGACCTGACCACGCACAAGTGGCACGCCCACGACGACAAGATGAGCAACGTCGGCTTCTTCACCGTCGCCCGCCGGTTACCCGCCCTCTTCGTCCAGTCCTTCCGCATGGCCTGGCAGGCCAGCCCGCGCGACACCGTCGCCACCGTCGTGCTGAACCTGCTGAGCGGCGTGTTCACCGCGTTCGGCCTGCTGGCCACCACGGGGGTGCTGGAGGCGTTGTTCGCCGCCGGCCCGACCCCCGAGCGGGTCCGGGACGCCCTCCCGGCCCTGCTGCTGGTCGGCGCCGCCGCGGTGCTGCGTTCGGTGTTCTCGGCCGGCGCGGGCTGGGCGCAGTCGCGGCTGCAACCCCAGGTGCTCCGCATCGCCGAGGAGCGCCTCTACGGGCTGACCTCCAGCGTCGACCTCGTCCGGTTCGACGATCCGGAGTTCCACGACACGCTGGAGCGGGTCCGCATGCGCGGCGTCGGGGCCTCCGACGACGTGGTCGGGTCGGCGATCGACGTGCTGACCGCGGCGATCGGGCTGATCGCGGTCGGCGGCGTGCTGGGTGTGCTCCACCCGGTGCTGCTGCCGCTGCTGTTCCTCGCGGTGCTGCCCGACGCGTGGTCGACCGTCCGGTCGGCCCGGATGAGCTACGCCACCATGTTGTCGCTGCTGCCGACCTACCGCCGCAAGTGGATCGTCAGCGAACTGCTGGCCGACCGCGACACGGCCGCCGAGGTGCGCTCGTTCACGATGCGCGGCTTCCTGCTCCGCGTCTACGACATGGTGGCCCGCACCCAGCAGGACGCCCTGGTCGACCTAGCCCGCCGCCAGACCGTCGCCCGCCTGGTCGGCGAGGCGCTCGGCGGCGTCGGCACCGCGCTGGTCTTCGCCGCCCTCGGCCTGCTGCTGGCCTCGGGCTCCGTGCCGCTCGCCGTCGCGGGCACCGCCGTGCTGGCCGTGCGCACCGGGCAGGGTGCTCTCCAGCAGCTCCTGTACGCCGTCAACCGCAGCTACGAGAACGGCCTCTACTTCACCGACTTCATCGACTTCTGCAGCGCCACCGAGAAGGCGCCGGTCATGGCGGGCTCGGGCGCCCCGCCCGACGGCTTCGCCCGCATCACGGCGGAGAACGTGGTGTTCGGCTACCCCGGCAAGGACACTCCGGCGCTGAAGGGCGTGTCCGTCCACATCGACCGGGGCGAGGTGGTCGCCCTCGTCGGCGAGAACGGCTCGGGCAAGACCACCCTCGCCAAGATCCTGGCCGGGCTCTACCAGCCCGACTCGGGCAGTGTGCGCTGGGACGACGTCGACCTGGCCACGGTCGACGCCCACGCCCTGCGCGGCCGCATCGCGGTCATCGCCCAAGACCACACCCGCTGGCCGCTGTCGGCCCGCCACAACATCACGATGGGCCTGAACAAGGGCGAACCGGCCGTGGTGAGGGCCGCCGGGGTCGCCGGGGCCGACGAGGTCATCGACGAGCTCCCCCACGGCTACCGCACCCTCCTCGACCGCCGCTTCAAGGACGGCCAGGAGTTGTCGGGCGGCCAGTGGCAGCGCATCGCGGTCGCGCGGGGCTTCTACCGCGACGCCCCCCTGCTCATCTGCGACGAACCGACGGCGGCCCTCGACGCGCGGGCCGAGCACGCCCTGTTCGACCGCATCCGCGCCCACGCCGACGGGCGCACCGTGCTGCTCATCACCCACCGCCTGGCCAGCGTGCGCTACGCCGACCGCGTCTACGTCCTGGACCACGGCCTGGTCGTCGAGGAGGGCACCCACGACGAGCTGATCGACCGCCAGGGCATCTACGCCGACCTCTACGGCCTCCAGGCCAGCGCCTACCAGAGTTAGAACAGGGCTAGAGCAGGGCGCGGATGACCGCTCTGGCGATGGGGGCGGCCACCCGTCCGCCGAAGCCGCCGTGTTCGACCAGGACGCCGACGGCCACCACCGGGTCGTCGGCGGGGGCGAAGGCGGTGAAGACGGCGTGGTCGGAGCCCTCGTTCTCGGCGGTGCCGGTCTTGGCCGCGACCTTCACGCCCGGGATCGCGGCGGCGGTGCCGGTGCCGCCGGGGCCGGTGACGGCGACCATCATCTCGGTCAGCCGGTCGGCCACGGCCCCGGGCATCGCGTCGCGGTATTCGGCGGGGTCGGTCGAGCGCACGATCGTGCCGTCGCGCAGGCGCACCTCGTCGACCAGGTAGGGGCGCATCAGGCTGCCGCCGTTCGCCACCGCCGCCGAGATCATCGCGATGCTCAGGGGGGTGGCGCGGTCGTCGTACTGGCCGATGGCGCTCATCGCGGTCTGGGCGCGGTCGAGGCCGGTCGGGTAGACGCTCGCGGCCACGGCCAGCGGGACCTTCAGGCCCGCGTCGCCGAAGCCGAAGGCGGCCGCCCAGCGGCTCAGCTCGTCTTCGCCGAGTTCGAGGCCGAGGTCGGCGAAGGCGGTGTTGCACGACATCACGAAGGCGTCCAGGAGCGCGGGGGTGCCGTCGCCGCACTCCGCGCCGCCGGAGTTGCGCAACCACGTCTGGGTACCGGGGAGCTTCAGCCGGGCGGGGGCGCGCACCTCGGTCTCGGGGTCGTAGTCGCCCGACGCGAGGGCCGCCGCCGCGGTGATCACCTTGAAGGTGGAGCCGGGCGGGTAGTTCTCCCCGATCGCGCGGTTCAGCAGCGGCCGCGCGGGGTCCCGTTGCAGTTCGCGGTCGTACGCCGCCAGCTCCTCCGCCGAGAAGGTGGCGAACCGGTTGGGGTCGTAGGAGGGCAGCGAGACCATCGCGAGGATCGCGCCCGTCCGGGGGTCGAGGGCGACCACGGCCCCGCGTCTGCCCGTGGCGGCCAGGCCGTCGTAGGCGGCCTTCTGGGCGCGCGAGTCGAGCGTCAGCGTCACGGTGGCGCCGCGGTCGATGTCCTTGAGGAGCGCGCGGACCCGTACCCGCGGGTCGTCGCCGCTCAGGGAGGCGTCTTCGGCGCCCTCGATGCCGGTCGTCCGGTAGAGGGAGGCGTAGCCGGTGGCGGCGGCGTAGACGGGGCCGTGGGGATAGACGCGGCGGTAGCCGAACCGCTGGTCGACGACGCGTTCGCTGGCCGCGACCACGGTGCCGTCGCGCAGCCGCACCTCGCCCCGGGGTTCGTCGAACCGCAGGATCATGGTCCGGTTGTTGCGGGGGTCGGCGGTCAGTTCGTCGTCGCGGAACGCCTGGATGTAGGTGACGTTGCCCAGCAGTGCGAACAGCATCAGACCGGACACCGTCGCGACGCCGCGCAGCGGCACGTTCATACGTCCGGCACGCGGACCCGCCATATAGCCCCCTCCCCCGGAGTCCGGTCTAACAGCCGAACCGGAAAGAGGGGGCTCGCGGTGGGTAAAGCGGGGAACTAGATCGCTTCGGGGACGATCACGTGGTCCTTGTAGTAGTCGATTTTGCGCTGGATGGCGCCCTGCTTGTGGCGCAGGTCGGCGACCTGCTCCTCGACCTGGCGGTCGTGCGCCTCCAGCAGGCGGATGCGCTCGGGGATGGTGTGGTCGCCCGCGCGGGTCAGCTCGGCGAACCGCAACATCTCGGCGATCGGCATGCCGGTGTCGCGCAGGCAGCGGATCATGCCGAGCCAGCCCACGTCGCCGTCGGTGAACCTGCGCTGACCGGCCGAGTTGCGGCCGACGTTGCCGAGGAGACCGATCCGTTCGTAGTACCTGAGCGTGTCGAGGCTGAACCCCGTCTCCTCGACCACCTGTCCGGGTGTGTAAACGGCCATGTACGGCATCATCACACCTGGAGTCGGCTCCAGGTCAAGCTAGCCGAGGTGGTCGGACAGATAACGGCGGACCAGCCGCTTGCACTCGGCGATCAGATCGGGGTCGCCGTCGGGGCAGGCCCGGAAGGCCAGCTTGAGCACGGCGTCGGCGGCCTCGACGGCCACCACGAACGCGCGTGCCTGGACCTCGCCGGCGGGCACCCCGATGAGCTCGATCAGCAGCGCGCGCAGCCGGTCGGCGACGACGAGGTTGTCTTCGAGCGCCTCGTCGAGCATGCGGGAGGTGCCCGGCGCGGCCAGCGCGAGGCCGAAGTCGAAGACGCTGAAGCCGGGCGTCGACCGCTTCATCCACACGAACTCGTCGATCACGAGGTCGGTGGCCTCGGTCCAGTCGTTGATCGTGGTGTGCGCCAGGGTGGCGGTGATCCGGGCGAGGTAGGCCTCGAGGTTGCGGTAGGCCAGCGCGCGGACCAGCCCCTGCTTGTCGGGGAAGAACTGGTAGAAGGTGCCGATGGGGACCTCGGCCCGGCGGGCGACCTCTTTGGTGGTCAGGCCCTCGTAACCCACCTCGTCGAGCAGCCGGGCACACTCGTCGAGCATGCGCCCCACCCTCTCGGCGCTCCTGCGCTGGGCGGGTTTGCGGCGCAGGGTGCCGGTGGCGGTGTTTGTCATGTCCCCATTTTCTCCCGATTCGATTGCCAACGAGTTAACCTGAGTCGCACTCGTGTTCTAGGGGGGACCGCTGATGTTCCTGTGGGGCGCCGCCACCGCCGCCTTCCAGATCGAAGGCGCGTTGTCGGCCGACGGCCGGGGGCCGTCGATCTGGGACTCCTTCGGCCCGGTCCGCGACGGCCACACGGCCGAGACGGCCTGCGACAGCTACCGCCGCTGGGCCGACGACGTGGCGCTGCTGGCCGGTCTGGGGGTGAACGCCTACCGCTTCTCGGTGTCGTGGCCCCGTGTCCAGCCCGACGGAACCGGCCCGGCCAACCCCAAGGGCCTCGACCACTACGAGCGGCTGGTCGACGCCCTCCTGGCCGCCGGGATCACCCCCGCGCTCACCCTGTTCCACTGGGACCTGCCGTCGGCCCTCCCCGGCTGGCTCGACCGCGAGACCGCCTACCGGTTCGCCGACTACGCCTCCCTGGTGGCCGGGCGGCTCGCCGACCGGGTCGGCCCATGGATCACCTTGAACGAGCCGTTCGTGCACACCGTCTACGGCCACGCCCTCGGCGTCCACGCCCCCGGGCAGGCGCTCTTCCTGGACGCCCTGCCGGCCGCCCACCACCAGCTCCTCGGCCACGGCCTGGCCGTCGACGCACTGCGTGCGGCCGGGGCCTCGACGGTGTTGATCACCAACAACCTGACCCCCGTCTGGCCCGCGTCCGACTCCCCGGAGGACCGGGCGGCGGCCGACGCCTACGACACCCTGCACAACCGGATGTTCAACGACCCGGTGTTCCGCGGCGAGTATCCGGACCTGCGCGCCTTCGGCCTCGACACGATGCCGGGCCTGCGCGACGGCGACCTGGCGGTCATCAGCCGGCCGATCGACGGCCTGGGCGTCAACTACTACAACCCGACCCGGATCTCCGCGCCGCGGTCGCCCGAGCTCCCCTTCACCGACGCGGGCGTCGAGGGTTACCCCACGACCGCCTTCGGCTGGCCCGTCGTCCCCGACGGCCTGCGCGAACTTCTCACCGGCCTGCACGAGCGCTACCGGGTGCCCCTCTACGTCACCGAGAACGGCTGCTCGTACGAGGGGATCGACGACCACGACCGCATCGCCTACCTCGACGGGCACATCGACGCGGCGCTCCGGGCCGACGCCGACGTGCGCGGCTACTTCGTGTGGTCGCTGCTCGACAACTTCGAGTGGGCCGAGGGCTACCACCAGCGTTTCGGCCTGGTCCACGTCGACTTCGCGACCGGCGAGCGCACGCCGAAGGCGTCGTACCGGTGGTACCGGGAGCGGATCGCCCGGGGTGCCTGACCTCCACCACGAGTGGCTCGACCGCTATTCGGGCGGACGCTTCGCCGCCGCCGACCCGCAGACCCGCGCCTGGGTGGCGGCCGTGCACGCCGCCCGCCTGGGGGCGGCCCGGCCGGAGCAGCCCGGCGGCGGCTGGCGCGTCGTCTGGTCCGACGGGATCCAGGAGAACCGGCACGTCCGCGCGCCCTGGAACAACCAGACCGGCGCGGTGACCGCGGTGGCGGCGGGCCTGCTGGACGGCGTGCCGGTGGCCGTCACCGGCTCCGACCACGGGGTGCTGCGCGCCTGGGACCTGCGCACCGGGCTGCCGCTCGGCGAACAGCGGGTCGACGCTTACGACGTCGGCTCGATCGCGGTCATGGACGACGTCGTGGTGGCCACCGACTGGGCCCACCTGTTCACCTGGCACCCGGGCACCGGCGAGACGACCCGGGAGCGCCACTGGGGCGTCGGCCGGGCCGCGACGGTCCGGGACGCGGGGAAATGGCATCTGCTGCTCGCCCAGCGCGGGCGCGTGCGGATCCACGGCCCACGCGGGCCGTGGCGGAGGATCGGCCATCCCGGCGACACCTCCGCCGCCACGATCCGCGTCGACGGCCGCCGACGCGTCGTCGTCGGAGGAGACACGACGCGCGTCTACGACCTGCGGACCGGCGAGCCGTGCGGCGGCCCGCTGGGCGGCCATGCGCGCGCCCTGGCCGTCGCCCACGTGGCGGGCCGTCCGGTCGCCGTGGTCGCCGGGCACGACGACACGGTCAGGTTGTGGGACCTGCGCACCGGCGCCCCGCGCGGCCGGCCCCGGCCCGAGCGCGTGACCACCCTGGCGACGGCCGTGGTCGGCGGCCGGGCCGTCGGGATCGGCGGCGCTCCCGGGCGGCGCACCCGGGTGTGGGACCTGCGCACCGGCGTGGACCTGGGCACCCTCGGCGAGGCGGGCCGGGCCGTCGCCGCCGTCGGCCACCAGGCCGTGACCTGCTCCTCCCACGGCGTGGTGCGGGTCTGGGACCTGCGCACCCTCCGCGGCACGCCGCTGCCCGGCCACCCCCGGGTGGGGGCGGTCGCCCTCGCGGGGGACGGCGTCTTCTACGCGTGGGAGGAGGGCATGTTCCTCTCGGCGGAGAACCTGGCCGACGGCGAACCGCTGCCCCTCAAGCACGCGCTTTCCCTGCCCGGCGTCTCGGCGGTCACCACTGTCCCCGGGGCCGTGGTCACCACCTGGTGGCGGGACGGCGCGCTCAGGGTCCACGACCTGGAGACCGGGGAACGCCGCGTGCTGGCGGGCCACACCGGTCCCGTCCACGCGCTGGCCTCCGAGGGCTCGACCGTGGTCAGCGGCGGGCTCGACGGCATGATCGGGATCTGGGACGTGGCGACCGGGTCGTCGCGGTCGATCGTGTCCCCCTGCGCCGTCGACGCGCTCACCGTCAGCGAGGGCCGGATCTTCGCGTGCGGGGCCGACGGCGTCACCCGGCTCTTCGATCTCCGGACTGAGGACCCCCTGGGCACGCTGCCGACCGGGGTGGCGCACGCCATTGACGTAAAGGATCAGACGGCCCTTGTCGGCGGAGCCGGCCTGCGGGCCTGGGACCTGCGCGAACGGACGGGCAGACGGCTGCACGGGCACGCGGGCGCGGTGACGGCGGTGGCGCTGCGCGGCGGCCGGGCCGTCTCCGGCGGGTGGGACCACACGCTCCGGACGTGGGACACGCGGACCGGCGAGCAGGCCGCGCCGCCGGTCACGTTCCCCTGGCCGGTCTCCGCGCTGGCCTGGCACCACACGGGAAGGCTCGCGGTCGGGATGTCGTGGGAGGTCGTGGTGCTCGAACCGTCAGAGCACTGACACGTGCACGTGGTCGTAGTGGTTGGCGGTCGCGCCGCCGCGGTTGGCCATCATCTTGCCGGGGGAGCCGGTGCGGATGTCGTAGTACTTCTGCTGCCAGATCACATACATGATGCCGAGGGCACGGCCGTTGGTGAGGCACCACTGCAGGAGGGCGTCGCCGCGGGCCTTGTCGGCGCCCGCGGCCATGCGGCCGCCGCTGGACATCATGAAGTCGCAGGCCCGGCCCTTGCCGTGTTCGCCGAAGTCGCCGGGACGCAGGCACCCCACGCCGTAGGGCATCGGGAACTGAGCCATGATCGCGTTGCGGATGCTGACCATGCGGGCGGTCAGGCCGCTGCCCGCGTCGGGGGTCTGGAAGCCGAACTTGGCCAGCAGCTTCTCGACGTCGCGCTGCTTGGCCTTCAGCTCCTTGATGTCCTTCTCGAGCTGGTCGACCTGCTGGTCGGCCTCTTTGGCGGCCTGCTTCTGCCGGTCGATGAGCCGCCGCACGTTGCCGAGCCGCTCGACCTTCTCACTCGACAGGTAGGTGAGGGTGGCCGCGTTCCCGGGGTCGGACGACATCGAGAAGATGCTGACGGTGTCGAGGCCGCCGCCCATGTAGGAGGTCTGCGCGAACTGGACCACCCGGCGCTGGGCCGCGCCGAGGTCGCGCCGCAGCTTCTTGACCCGCGCGTCGGCCCGCTGGGCGGCCTTGCGGGTGTCTTCGAGGGTGGCGATCTCGCCCCGGTAGGCCTTCTCGAGGTCGGCGGCCTGCTTGGTCAGCTTGTTCAGCCGGGCCTGCCGGTCGGGTTCGGCGGCCGTGGGCGACACGCAGAGGGAAAGCAGGAGACCGGAGACGACGAGAGCCACGAGTGCCCGCCGCATGTGTCCCTCCCATCCCAGTCGGACCGAAACTATAGGAGGCGATCTTGGTGGTCGCCACCCGAACCAGGGAACCCATGCGCCTTTAACGAAGATTCGTCCATTTTGTATGGGACGAGATGATGCGCGAGGACTGTCCCATCCTTGCCAAGGCCTCACAGAACATGATTCGGTCGGGTGCGGCAGACCTTACGGAGGTGCATTCCATGATCCGGCACGAGACGCTCTTCATCGGCGGCGACTGGGTTCCCCCGGCCGGCACCGGCACGATCGACGTGGTCTCCCCCCATACGGAGGAGATCGTCGGCAGGGTCCCCGAAGGCACCCCGGCCGACCTCGACCGGGCCGTCGCCGCCGCGCGGCAGGCCTTCGACCACGGCCCCTGGCCGCGGCTGACGATGGCCGAGCGGGCCGAGGCGCTGGGCCGCCTGGCCGGGCTCTACGCGGCCCGCGCCGCCGAGCTCGCCGACCTGATCACCCTGGAGATGGGCTCCCCCATCACCTTCTCCCACTTCGGCCAGGTCGGCCCGCCGACCGGGGTCCTCCAGTGGTACGCCGAACTGGGGAAGACCTTCCAGGTCGAGGAGCAGCGGCCCGGCATGTTCGGCGCGGTCACCGTGCGCCGCGAGCCGGTGGGCGTGGTGGCGGCCGTGGTGCCGTGGAACGTCCCGCAGTTCGTCATCATGACCAAGCTGGCCCCGGCCCTGCTCGCGGGCTGCACGGTCGTGGTGAAGCCCGCCCCGGAGACCCCGCTCGACAGTTACGTCCTGGCCGAGGTGATCCGCGAGGCGGAGCTCCCGCCGGGCGTGGTCAACATCGTCGCGGCCGGGCGCGAGGCCGGCGAGCACCTGGTCTCCCACCCCGGGATCGACAAGGTCGCCTTCACCGGCTCGACGGCCGCCGGGCGGCGCATCGCCTCGATCTGCGGCGAGCAGCTCAAGCGGGTCAGCCTGGAACTCGGCGGCAAGTCGGCCGCGATCATCCTCGACGACTGCGACCTGCCCTCGGCGATGGGCATGTTCTCGATCGCCGCCCTGCTCAACAGCGGCCAGGCCTGCGTGGCGCAGACCCGGATCCTGGCCAGCCGCAATCGCTACGACGAGGTCGTGCACGCGGTCGCCGAGATGGCCGCCGGGCAGCAGGTCGGCGACCCCGCCGACCCGGCCACCGGCATCGGCCCGATGGTCGCCAAGCGCCAGCAGGAACGGGTGGAGGGCTACATCCGCATCGGCCTGGAGGAGGGCGCCAAGGCCGTCGTCGGCGGCCTCGACCGCCCCTTCGACAAGGGCTGGTACGTCGCCCCCACGGTCTTCGCCAACGCCACCAACGACATGCGGATCGCCCGCGAGGAGATCTTCGGCCCGGTCCTGACGGTGATCCCCTACGACGACGAGGCCGACGCCGTGCGCATCGCCAACGACAGCGACTACGGCCTGTCGGGCAGCGTGTGGACCGCCGACGTGGACCACGGGATGGACATCGCCCGCCAGGTCCGCACCGGCACCTACGGCGTCAACATGATGAACCCGCTGGAGAGCGGCACCCCGTTCGGCGGCTTCAAGGCCAGCGGCATCGGCCGCGAGCTCGGGCCGGAGGGGCTGGCGGGCTACCTGGAGTACAAGAGCATCGCCCGATTGGGCTGAACCACCCGGGAGGGTGCCCAACACGCCCCCGCGACGCTGGGCCCCTCCCGCACGTTCATGTAGACGACGCCTGCGGCGATTTGGTTCGCGCGAAAATCCATTCTTCGATGCGCCGGATCAGATGGGCGCTCGCGGCGTTCTCGGCGTGCCCGAAGCCCGGCTCGACCCAGAGCTCCTTCGGCTCGTTCGCGCAGGCGTGGAGCTGCTCGGCGTGCTCCAGCGGGAAGAACGCGTCGCTGTCGCCGTGGACGATCAGCAGCGGCGCGGGCGAGACGAGCGGCGCGGCCTCGTGGGGGGCCAGCGGGATCGGGTCCCAGGTGCCGACCTTGATCCGGGTGCGCTTGGCCAGGCGGGCGGCCAGCCGGCCCGACCTCCGCTCGATCGCCCAGTGGACCGTCCGCATCGGGCGGGTGCCCCGGTAGTACCACCGCGCCGGCCCGCTCACCGAGACCACCGCGTCGACGCCCCGGTTGAGGGCGGCGTGCCGGATCGCCACGGCGGCCCCCATCGAGAAGCCGACGGTCGCCACCCTGGCGTAGTGGGCGCGCGCGTGGCGTACCGCCGCATCGAGATCGAGGACCTCCAGGTCGCCGACGGTGCTCAGCCCCGACGACCGGCCGTGGCCCCGGAAGTCGAACGCGATCACCCCGGCGTGGCGGGCGAACGCGGCGGCGATGCGCCGGTTGGCCGGGGAACGCCAGGTCCCGGTGAAGCCGTGGGCCAGCACGATCCCGAGGTCGCCGTCGCCGGGCAGGTGCGCCGCGTCGATCCGGACACCGTCAGGAGTGCGCAACATGGCCCCATAGAACATGGGGGCAACATTACGACGCTGTGAATTGTCGCCCTCTTGCGGGCGGCAGGCTCGGAGCGGTAATGGCGATCAACTAAAATAGGAAGGTCGCGCCATTGCGCGGCCGAACGCGTCTCCCGATCGGGAGCGAGACGCGGCACCGCCCCGACGACCAGAGCGAGACTCAACTATGCCTATGAACAGCCGCGACGACCTGCGGAACCTCGCGATCATCGCGCACGTCGACCATGGCAAGACGACGCTCGTCGACGCCATGCTGTGGCAGTCCGGGGCGTTCCGCGCCAACCAGGACGTCGACGACCGCGTCATGGACTCCAACGACCTCGAGCGCGAGAAAGGCATCACCATCCTCGCGAAGAACACCGCCGTGAAGCACGGCGGTGTCACCCTCAACATCATCGACACCCCCGGCCACGCCGACTTCGGCGGCGAGGTCGAGCGCGGCCTGTCGATGGTCGACGGCGTGGTCCTGCTGGTCGACGCCTCCGAGGGCCCGCTGCCGCAGACCCGCTTCGTGCTCCGCAAGGCCCTGTCGGCCAAGATGCCGGTCATCCTGTGCATCAACAAGGTCGACCGCCCCGACGCCCGCATCGCCGAGGTCGTCGACGAGGTCTACGAGCTCTTCATGGACCTCGACGCCACCGAGGAGCAGATCGACTTCCCGATCGTCTACGCCTCGGCCAAGGCCGGTCGCGCCTCGCTGACCCGCCCGGCCGACGGCGGCATGCCCGACGAGGAGAACCTCGAGCCGCTGTTCGAGACGATCTTCAAGACCATCCCGGCCCCGGTCTACGACCCGGTCGCCCCGCTCCAGGCCCACGTCACCAACCTCGACGCGTCCAGCTACCTGGGCCGCATCGCGTTGTGCCGGATCCACCAGGGTGAGATCAAGAAGGGCCAGCAGGTCGCCTGGTGCCGCACCGACGGCTCGATCCAGCGGGTGAAGATCACCGAGCTGCTGATGACCGACGCGCTGGAGCGCAAGCCGGCCGACTCGGCGGGCCCCGGCGACATCATCGCCATCGCCGGCATCCCCGACATCATGATCGGCGAGACCCTCGCCGACCCCGAGGACCCGCGCCCGCTGCCGCTGATCACGGTCGACGAGCCGGCCATCTCGATGACCATCGGCACCAACACCTCGCCGCTGGTCGGCCGGGTCAAGGGCAGCAAGGTCACCGCCCGCATGGTGAAGGACCGGCTCGACAAGGAGCTCGTCGGCAACGTGTCGCTGCGCGTGCTGCCGACCGAGCGGCCCGACTCGTGGGAGGTCCAGGGCCGCGGCGAGCTCGCGCTGGCCATCCTGGTCGAGCAGATGCGCCGCGAGGGCTACGAGCTGACCGTCGGCAAACCCCAGGTCGTCACCAAGGAGATCGACGGCAAGCGCCACGAGCCCGTCGAGCGCCTCACCGTCGACTGCCCCGAAGAGTACCTGGGCGCGATCACCCAGCTCCTGGCCGTCCGCAAGGGCCGCATGGAGCACATGACCAACCACGGCACCGGCTGGATCCGGATGGAGTTCATCGTCCCGGCCCGCGGCCTGATCGGCTTCCGCACCGAGTTCCTCACCGAGACCCGCGGCACCGGCCTCGTCCACCACGTCTTCGAGGCCTACGAGCCGTGGTTCGGCGAGCTGCGCACCCGCAACAACGGCTCCCTGGTCGCCGACCGCTCCGGGCCGGTCACCGCGTTCGCGATGACCAACCTCCAGGAGCGCGGCGTGCTGTTCGTCGGCCCCGGCACCGAGGTGTACGAAGGCATGATCGTCGGCGAGAACTCGCGCAGCGACGACATGGACGTCAACATCACCAAGGAGAAGAAGCTTACCAACATGCGGTCCTCGACCGCCGACGTCACCGAGACGCTGATCCCGCCGCGCCAGCTCTCCCTGGAGCAGGCGCTGGAGTTCATCCGCGACGACGAGTGCGTCGAGATCACCCCCGAGACGGTGCGCATCCGCAAGGTCGTGCTCGACGCCTCCACCCGGGGCCGGACCGCCGCGCGGGCCAAGCGCGCCAACTAAGCCTGAACCAACTGAGAGAAGCCGCTTCGGCCTTTCTCCGTGCGAGCCTCCACCCTCTGTGCTTGCCTAGTCACGCAGAGTTGTGATTCGAGGGGGAGGCTCGCATGCCGGGCAAGATTCATCTCGCGCTCGCCGGAGCGCTGCTCACGGGTGTCGGCGTCATCGGGGCCACGACGGTCGCCGAGGCCGGACCCTGGAGCCGGGGCCGCTCGATCGCGCTCCACGACGCCGCCGGCACCCGCGTGGGCACCGTCGTGGTGCAGCGCAGAGGCGTCACCAAAGTACGGGTGGGGGTCCAGGTCAGAGGGCTGGCTCCGGGCTTCCACGGGTTCCACATTCACACCACGGGCGTCTGCGACCCCAAGGCCGTCGACCCGGCGACCGGTCAGGTGACCCCGTTCTTCACCGCGGGCGGCCACCTCGACGTCGCGAGGGCCGCCGCGGAGCCCGACACGACCATCCTGCCGCTGCCGCTCGCGCCGAAGAACCACGGCGACCACGCGGGCGACCTGCCGCCGCTGCTGGCCGGAGAGGACGGCGTGGCCGCCGCGTCGTTCATCACCGACCGCTTCAGGGTCGGCCGGCTGACCGACGCCGACGGCGCCGCGTTCGTCGTCCACGCGCTGCCCGACAACCTGGCCCACATCCCCGAGCGCTACGGCGCGGCCGACGCCGCGACTCTGCGCACCGGCGACGCGGGCGGACGAGTGGCCTGCGGCGTCCTTCGCTGACCGAACTCGCTGATTGAACTGCAAGTCAGTCACAAGCCGCCGGCCGGATCCTCGGAGCATGAGAATCGTCAGCGGGGGAACCTACGCGGCGCTCCTGGGCGCCTGGGCGTTGATCGCCCTACTCGTCATCGTGATCGGCTAGCTCAGCCGTACTCGCAGCCAGTCGACCAGCGGGGTGAGCTCGCGCCACGCGGCGCGCACCCGCTGGGTCACCTCGGCGGTGTGGAACCAGGGGTCGGGCTCGAAGCGGTGACCCGCGTAGAGAGTCCGGTGCTTCATCAGTTCGATCCGGGGGTGGTCGAGGGAGACGCCGCGGGGGCGCGTCTTCACTCGGTCACCCTCGATCGCGAACCGGCCGGGCAGCTCGGCCACGATCTTCTCCAGCTCGGCGCCGTGGTCGTCGTGGTCGACGGCCTCGCGGAAGCGGTGGGTCATCTCACCCGAGGCCCACCAGCCGCCGGCCACATAAAGGCCCTCGGCGTCGACCTGGACGTAGTAGCCGACGCCGTCGAGCTTGGCCACATAGGCGCCCTGGTGGTCTTTGTAGGGCGTCTTGTCCTTGGCGAACCGGACGTCGCGGTAGGGGCGGAACACGTGGGGCTCGCCGAACTCGTCCGCCAGCTCGGCCATCAGCTCCTGCATGGGGGCTTTGACGGCGCTGTCGTAAAGGTGCTTGTTGGCGGTCCAGTAGGCCTTGCTGTTGTCGGCGATCAGGCCTTCGTAGAACAGCAGCGCCTCGTCGGGGAACCCGGTGAATGCCATTGACCCACTTTATTTGCCCCGGTTGTCGAAGTACTTCTTGCCCGGGGCCATCTCGCCGAAGAGCTCGCTGACGGTGACGTACACGTACCCCTTCTTGTCGAGCGCGTCGAGCAGGCGGGGCACCGACCGGACGGTCGACTCGTGGATGTCGTGCAGCAGGATCACCTCGCCGGGCTTGGCCGAGGCCGAGCGCCGGACGATGCGGTCGGGCTTGCGGACCAGCCAGTCCTGGGTGTCGACGCTCCAGATGATCTGGGCCAGCCCGTGGAGCTTGCTGACCTCGCCGACCATCTTGCTGGTCGCGCCGTAGGGCGGGCGCATGGTGCGCATGCGCACTCCGGTGATCTTGCGGACGACCTGCTGGGTGCGGGAGAGCTGCCGGTCGACGCCCTGGCGGGACAGGCCCGAGAGCATGGCGTGGTCCCACGAGTGGTTGCCCAGCTCGTGGCCCTCGGCCACCATGCGCTTCAGCACGGGCGCCGACTCGGGCGTGACCAGCTTGCCGAGCACGTAGAAGGTCGCCTTGGCCTGGTGGCGGGCCAGGTGGTTGAGCACCTTGCCGGTCTCGGCGCCCGGCCCGTCGTCGAAGGTCAGCGCGACGCACTTGGCCTTGGCGCAGTCGACCCGCCGGACCGGCGGGAACGGCACCCGGGGGAAGTCGGGTTGCGCGAGCGTCAGCTTGCGGTTCAGCAGATCGGGATCGGGGGTCTCCGCGTGTACCGGAGGCGTGTTCACCATGACACAGACGGTGACCGCCAGCAGCCGCAGAAATCCCCGCATATTTCGTCCCCCCAGACGTTCAAGGGGGTTATGGATGATCGTCCACGGTCTCCCCCCGCAGGACCTCGTTCTGGTCCTCCCACCAGGGCGGCACTTCCTTGATCAACCCGGCGTGCCGCCGGGCCACCCGGACGGCGCACCCGCGCGGATCGTCTCCCGGATGCCGACATCGGGAGGCACCTTCCCACCAGCGGAAACAGCCATCGCGATAGACGACCACCAGGCCGATCCACACACAGAGCGTAGCGTCGTCACCCAGCTCGTAGGCGCCGTTCACGCCGAGTTCGATCAAGTCCGAATGCAGTTTTTGTATAGCTGCGCGGGACTCACTCACCGGGGCAACCTCCAGGACGAGACGCGCACATTGGTGGATGTACCCAAATTTGGGACATCGCGGTGCGGCGTCATGGAGTAATCATGGGACTCCATCCCGTCATCGCGCAGGCGTATTCCCCCCAAGGTTTCGCGTCTCGGGAAGTTCCTGCTGTATTCGGTTTATTGTCGCTTCCTGACGCATTGTCACGACGCAAGACGCTTGTTACGTTCATCCCCGTGCAGGCCGAACGGGGAAGTCGCGGTGCGGTGGCCTTCACGCACCTTGCTGTGCCATATGGGACGAGTGAGGAATACCTCCGGCTGGTGCTGCCGGCCCTCATCGACGGGTTGCGGCGGGGCGACCGCATCCTGTTCGTGGCTCCGGAGGAGAACCTCGACCTGATCCGCGCCCATCTGGGCGCCGACACCTCCCGCATCCGCTGCGTCGAGAGCCGGGACTGGTACGGCCATCCGGCCCGCGTCCTGGCCGAGTACGTCGACTACGCGCGCCGGGGCGGGCCGTCCCTGTTCGTCGGGGAGCCCACGTGGCGCTCGCCCCGCGACGCGGCCGAATGGGCCAGGGTGGAGGCGATCGTCAACCTCGTCTGCGCCTCTCTGAAGGGCGCCGCGTTGTGCGTCTACCGGCGCCCCGCCGAAGACGCCCTGCGCACCCACCCCCGCTACCTCGACACGGCCGGGGAGCACCGCAGCCGCGGATACGTCCCGCCACAGCGCATGAACTGGGATCCGCCGCCCTTTCCGGCCCCGCCGGAGAGCGCCCGCGTGATGGAGTTCGACCTGCCGACCGTACGCGACATGCGGTCCTTCGTCCGCACCACCGCCACCGAGGCGGGCCTGAGCGACGACGCGGCCGGCTCGCTGGTCCTGGCGGCGGCGGAGATCGCCGCCAACGCGGTCGAACACGGCGCGGGGCACGGCACGGTGACGATCTGGACGGCCGGCACCGACCTGGTGTGCGAGATCACCAACCCCGACGGGGGCGGGATCGAGGTCGAGTTCCCGGGATACATCCCGCCGGAACAGGAGTCGCCCCGGGGCTACGGCCTGTGGATCAGCCGCCAGCTCTGCGACCTGATGGAGGTCCAGACGACGGGACGGGAGTCGCGCGTCCGCCTGCACATGGCGATGGCCTAGGGTTCCCAGGCGAGGACGCCGCCGACCACCCGGGGCCGCCACCAGCCGAGCGGTTCGTTCCGCTCCAGCGCGTCGGCGACCTTTTCGAGCAGTTCCAGGTGCGACCCGATCCGGACACCACCCGGCTCGAAGGTGAGCGTCCCTTCGTGGTCGCTGTCGCCGACGTCCCCGACGACCGAGTCCACGATCAGGTGGTTGCCCATTCCGTCCTCGCCGATGGGGATCATGCGCCCATCCCACCAGTCGTCGCGTGCATCGGCGACGTCCTCGGCGTCGATGTCACACAACGACCGCCAGGTCTCGGCGATCCTGGCGACCGGCATGAGGTGGTCGAGCATGATGCCGAGCCCTCCGTCATGCCGCAGCAGCGAGGCCTTCAGGTCGTCCGGGAACCGCAGGCCCATCACGGCCTCCGCTTCGGCGATCGCCCGCGGGCGGGCGGGCGCACCCAGGGCGGCACGGGACTCGGGCGCGTTCTTGCCGAGCCACGCCTCGATCCGCCGCCACTGGCGGTTCACCAGCCTCGTCGTCCGCTTCGCGGGGGCGGCCACCACGGGCGCGCCCCGGGAGGGGACGCAGTCGGCGTCGGGGCCGACGACGAGCGGGGGCGGCGGCTCGAAGCCGTCGTCCGGGACCGACTCGTAGACCAGCCCGGGATCGGCCTCAGACAGGACGCTCCACGTGAACTCGTCCACCGTCTCGGTATCGCAGCCGGGGGGTGCGCACGCGTGTCCGGGCGCGGCCGGGATGCGGGGCTCGTCGAAGACGGCGTACACGAACAGCTGCCCGAGCCCGGCCACGACGGCGAGCACGATCCCCCCGACCGCCCAGCGCGGCAGCGGTCGGCGCGGTTTGGGCGGCACGTACTCCCCCCGCATCCGTACGAGGTCCTCTTCGGTGGGCCGCCCCAGAATCGGCTCGGGCGGCCAGGGAGCAGCCGTTTGCTCCTTGGGCTCCGGCGCCACGAGGGACGCCGGCCTGGGACGCCGCAGGAAGAACACCACGGCCACGGTCGCCGCGACCGTGGCCGAAAAGAGGATCAACGCCCGGGGCGTGAGTAATCGCCGCACGCCCGGCAGGCTATACCGGGCGATGATCTCCAAAAATGTCGGGGGCGCGCGGCATCATCGGGGGATGACGCATTACCTCATCTCGTTCCCCAGCGCCGCCATGGTCCTCTCGCCCGAAGACTTTCCCGACGTGGTGCGCGACTCCCACGCCGTCATCCAGGAGGCCAAGGATGCGGGCGTCTACGTCTTCGGCGGCGGAATAGACGAGGACGTCGCCCCCGTCCTCGTGGCCGCCGACGGAACGGTGACCGAGGGCACCTATCCGCAGACCAAAGAGTTCGACGGCGGATACACCGTCCTCGACCTGCCCTCCCGCGAGGCGGCGCTGGAGTGGGCGCAGAAGATCGCGAAATCCTGCCGCTGCCCCCAGGAGGTCCGCGCGTTCCAGTACGACCCGCTCGCCTGAAACGCGGAACACCCCTGATCCGGAAATCAGGGGTGTTCCGAGTGCAGGGGGCCCATCGCAGGTGGGCGGCCTCGGATCAGGCCGCGATCGCCTCTCGCACGACGCCCTCCTCGCGCGCGTACCCCTCCAGCATGCCCCGCAGCTGACGCCGCCCCCGGTGCAGCCGGGACATCACGGTCCCGATGGGGGTCCCCATCCGGTCGGCGATCTCCTTGTAGGCGAATCCCTCGACGTCGGCGAGGTACACGGCCACCCGGAACTCCTCGGGCAGCGAACGGAGAGCGTTCATCACGACGTTGTCCGGCAGGGAGTCGAGCGCCTCGTTCTCGGCCGAGCGCAGGCCCGTCGAAGTGTGGGACTCGGCGGCGGCGAGCTGCCAGTCCTCGATCTCCTCGGCGGCCGACAGCTTGGGTGAGCGCTGCTTCTTGCGGTAGTCGTTGATGAAGTTGTTGGTGAGGATCCGGTGGAGCCAGGCCTTGAGGTTGGTGCCCTCGCGGAACTGGTGGTAGGACGTGAACGCCTTGGTCACGGTCTCCTGAACGAGGTCTTCGGCGTCGGCCGGGTTGCGGGTGAGTCGCATGGCTGACGCGTAGAGCTGGCTGGTCACCGGCACGACGTCGCGCTCGAACCAGGCCTGACGCTGCTCGTCGGTCATCGAGATCATGTCATCCCCCCTGCTGAACTCTCCCCCGTTACCCGTCCGATGGTGATCCATGCGGGTTGGGCGGATCCCGTCGTCATCGTTTCAACCGGCCCGTAAGTCGGGCGTTAGGCGGCACATCGGCGGGCGTGGCATCGGTCACACGCAAGCCGGACAGGTCTCATTATCGTAACACCGAACCCCCTAACCGGCGTAAAATGTGTCAAACCACACTCACTACAGTGGGCCACATGAAACACGTGGACCGGCACGATCCCGCTACGCGGACCTGGGTGAACGACGCCATCCGCGCCGTCGAGGCCGACGCCAACCGCAGTTGCGACACCCATCTCCACGTCTTTCCCCTCCCGCCCTCGTGTGGCGTGGACCTCTACCTGAAAGACGAGTCGGTCCACCCGACCGGTTCACTCAAACACCGGCTGGCCCGCTCCCTCTTCCTTTACGGCCTGTCCAACGGCTGGATCGGCCCCAGCACCACGATCATCGAGGCCTCCTCCGGTTCGACCGCGGTCAGCGAGGCGTACTTCGCCCGGCTCCTGGGTCTGCCCTTCATCGCGGTGATCCCAGCCACCACTTCTCCCGAGAAACGGGAGATCATCGAGTTCTACGGCGGCAAGTGCCACCTGGTCGACGACCCGGGGAAGATCTACGAAGAGTCCGCCCGCCTGGCCCTGGAGACCGGCGGCCACTACATGGATCAGTTCACCTACGCCGAACGCGCGACCGACTGGCGCGGCAACAACAACATCGCCGAAAGCATTTACGAGCAGATGGCGATGGAGAGGTTCCCCGTCCCGGCCTGGATCGTGGTCGGCGCGGGCACCGGCGGCACCTCCGCCACGATCGGCCGCTACATCCGCTACCGCCGCCACGCGACGCGGCTCTGCGTGGCCGACCCCGAGGGCTCCTCGTTCTACCCGTCGTGGGTGACCGGCGCCGCCCACCCCGGGCAGCCGTCCCGCATCGAGGGCATCGGCCGTCCCCGCGTGGAGCCGTCGTTCCTGCCGATGGTCATCGACCGCATGACCTCGGTGCCCGACGCCACCTCGATCGCCGCGATGCGCTGGGTCAACGAGGTCACCCACCACCAGGTGGGCGCCTCGACGGGCACCAGCGTGGCGGCGGCCATGGAGATCATCCGCGAGATGCGCAGCCACGGCATCAGGGGCAGCGTCGTGACGCTGATCTGCGACAGCTCCAGCCGCTACAAGGGGACGTACGAAAAGGACTCGTGGCTGAGGAAGAACGGCATCGACATCACCCCGGCCCTGGAGGAGTTCCGGAGTCTCTTCCGCCGGTGAGGTCTGCCATGATCGCCCGATGAGGAAGGCGAGCGCCCGCACCTACACGTGGCTCTACCGCGACTCCACCGACGACGCCGGCGACACGTGGCTGGAGGTCGCGTTCGTGCGCGGCCTGTCCGCCGACGAGGCGCTCGCCCGGCTCACCCCGGAGAAGGAGCTCTACGCCACCCCGGCCGAGGGCGGCACGGTGGTCTTCTTCGGCGGCCTCAGCAAGCACCCCCGCGACCTGACCCCGCTGCTGTCCGCCGGGACGGCGGCGGCCCTGGTCGAGGTGACCGTCGACGACGACCGGTTCGCCTACTACGAAGACGGCCGCCTGATCACGGCGTTCAACCTGTTCACCTACGACACCCGCGAGGGCCTCGACCCCGACCGGTTCCGGGCCGAGGTCGAAGACCTGCGCCTCCACGTCACGGGCGATTCGGTCGACTTCCCCGCCGACCACGCGGCCCGAGCGCTGGCACTGGCCGACCGGGCGACGGGGGTCCGGCTGCCCCGCGACCGGAACGCCTGAGGTCTGGCCCTTGCCGTGGAACGGCGGGTAGGTCCCGCAGCAGGACCGAGGTGATCTTGCCGTTGAGCATGAAAATGCCTCCCGTGTCTCTCAGACTCGGGAGGCATCCTCCGAAAGCTTGGATTGGTCTTGGACCACCGGGACGGTCAGTCGCCCAGCAGGGCGTCGACGAAGACCTCGGGGTCGAACGGCGCGAGGTCGTCAGGCCCCTCGCCCAGGCCGACCAGCTTCACCGGCACCCCCAGCTCCCGCTGCACCGAGATCACGATGCCGCCCTTGGCCGTGCCGTCGAGCTTGGTCAGCGCGATGCCCGTGATGTTCACGACCTCGCCGAACACCTGCGCCTGCCGCATGCCGTTCTGCCCGGTCGTCGCGTCGAGGACCAGCAGCACCTCGTCGACCTGGGCCTTCTTCTCGATGACCCGCTTGACCTTGCCGAGCTCGTCCATCAGGCCGGTCTTGGTGTGGAGGCGGCCGGCGGTGTCGACGATCACCACGTCGGCCTTGTCGGCGATGCCCCGCGCCACGGCGTCGAAGGCCACCGACGCCGGGTCGCCGGCCTCCGGTCCGCGGACCACGGGGGCCCCGACCCGGTCGCCCCAGGTCTGGAGCTGGTCGGCCGCCGCCGCGCGGAAGGTGTCGGCCGCGCCCAGGACGACCGACTTGCCGTCGCCGATCAGGGAGCGGGCCAGCTTGCCGGTGGTGGTGGTCTTGCCGGTGCCGTTGACGCCGACGACCAGGAGGACCGCGGGGCGCTCGCCGGGGGCGGAGGTGTGGAGGGTCCGGTCGAGGCCGGGGTCGATCTGGGTGAGCAGCTCGGCGCGGAGCAGTGCGCGGACCTCGCTGGGCGTACGGCTGCCGAGGACCTTCACCTTGGTCTTCAGGTCTTCGACCATGGCGCGCGTCGGGGCGACCCCGACGTCGGCCGTGATCAGGGTCTCCTCGATCTCGTCCCACACGTCGTCGTCGAGCCGGTCGCGCGACAGCAGTTCGAGCAGGCCCCGGCCGAGCGTGGTCTGAGAGCGGGCCAGCCGGGCGCGCAGCCGGACCATACGCCCCGCCGACGGCGGCGGGACCTCGACCTCCGGCGGCTTGACCAGCTCCTCCACCGGAACGGCCGGAGGCGCCACCGTCTCGGCCACCTCCTCCTCGACCGGCGGCGCGGGCGCCTGCGGGGTCGGGGCAGGGGGCGGCGGCAGGGTCGTCTTCGACCTCGGCCGTACGAGCAGGGCGGTGGTGCCTATGCCCAGGAGAATGACGACGATGATGATCGCGATGATGCCGATGTACCCATCCACAAAACGTCAGTCTCGCAGAGCCGCGTCCATGGCCGCGCCTCCGGCACGGCGGGCTTGCCGCTCTTGTCCGGCGTCTTCCCTCCTCCACTCTGGTCGCCGCGCTCCGGCTTCGACTACTTCCGCGGCTGGCTGATCGCTCAGGGACGAACCGTGTTCCACCAAGCGCTCGCCGACCCGGACAGCCTTGCCGGCAACCCCGTCGTCGTCCAAGCCGCCGCAGCCGGCGAGGACCTGTGGTGCGAGGACATGCCCGGCGTCGCCTGGGACGCGCACCTGGCGGCAACCGGGGAACAGCTACCGGCCGATGCCTTCACCATTCGATATCCGCCACTCGACCCCGACTGGGACTTCGACTTCGACGACGAGGCCGAGATGCGCCGACGCCTGCCGCGCCTCACCACCCTCTACCACCAACCGGAGGAGGCATAGCGGAAGCCGCCAGACCATCGCCGCACGCCACGTCCGCCCGCGGCTCAGCGGACCAGGCGGAAGAAGGTCCGCACCTCGTCGACGAACGCCTCGGGCTGCTCGAAAGCGGCGAAGTGGCCGCCCCGGTCCAGCTCGTTCCAGTGCCGGATATCGGTGAAGCGCTTGGCGGCCCACCGGCGGGAGGGGCGCGGGTTCTCCTTGGGGAAGATCGAGCATCCCGCTGGCACCGTCACCACGTCGGTCGTCGCGCCCGTGAAGCGCCGCTGGACCTGCTTGAAGCTCTCCCAGTACAGCCGGGCGGCCGACGCGCCGGTACCCGGCAGCCAGTAGAGCATGAGGTTGTCCAGCAGCTCGTCACGGCTGAGGGCGTTCTCCGGGTGCCCGTCGCAGTCCGTCCAGGAGCGGAACTTCTCCACGATCCACGCGCACAGCAGCGCCGGGGAGTCCACGAGGCCGTAGCCGATGGTCTGCGGCCGGGTGGACTGCTCCAGCGAGTAGCCGTCCTCCCACTCCCCCGCCCGCTCCAGCGCGGCCAGCGCGGCCCGTTCGGCGTCGGTGAGGTCGTCCATGGTCGCCGGGTCGGGGGCGGCGAGGGGTGGCATGAGGTGGATGCCCGCCACGTGCCCGGGGTCCTGCTGGCCGATGATCGTCGTGATGCTGGTTCCCCAGTCGCCGCCCTGGGCGCCGTAGCGGTCGTATCCCAGCCGGGCCATGAGCCGGATCCATGCGGCGGCGATCCGCTCGACGCCCCAGCCGGTGCCGGCCGGCTTGTCGCTGAACCCGTAGCCGGGGAGCGACGGGCACACGACGTGGAAGGCGTCGGCCGCGTCGCCGCCGTGGGCCGGCGGGTCGGTCAACGGGCCGATCACCTTCAGGAACTCCACTATCGAGCCAGGCCAGCCGTGCGTGAGGACGAGCGGCAGCGCGTCCTGGTGCGGTGAGCGCACGTGGACGAAGTGGATGCCGAGCCCGTCGAGGGTGGTGCGGAACTGCGGCAGCGTGTTCAGCCGCCGCTCCGTGGCCCGCCAGTCATACTCCTCGGCCCAGTAGCGGCACAGCTCCCGCAGGTAGGCGAGCGGGACGCCCTGGGACCAGTCGTCCACGGTCTCCTTGTCCGGCCACCTGGTACGCGCCAGGCGCTCACGCAGGTCGCGCAACTCGGCCTCGGGGACCTCCAGGCGGAACGGGGTCACCAGATGGGACATCATGCGATCCTCTCGATCGGGAGGCCGGCCTGGCCGCCGCCCACCCCCGATTACCCCCCAGCAGGTCCGGCACGCCCGTGCCTTGCTCCCAGCCCGATGCCACCCCGATGCCACCGTGGCCCAGGCCCGGACTCGTGCACCAGGCAGCACGCGGGATCACGGTCCGGCCTCGCACATAGGTCAGAGAGGGTCAGGTCACCGGCACGGCAGGCCGGTCAGGCGTGTTCGCGGAGCCGCTGGCTGACGACCTGGGTGACGCCGTCGCCGCGCATCGACACCCCGTAGAGCGCGTCGGCGATCTCCATCGTGCGCTTCTGGTGAGTGATGACGATCAGCTGGGAGTTCTGCCGCAGCTCCTCGAAGAGGGTCAGCAGGCGCTGGGTGTTGGTGTCGTCGAGGGCGGCCTCGACCTCGTCCATCACGTAGAAGGGCGACGGGCGGGCCTTGAAGATGGCCACCAGGAACGCCACCGCCGTCAGCGAGCGTTCGCCGCCCGACAACAACGACAGGCGCTTGACCTTCTTGCCGGGCGGGCGGGCCTCGACCTCGACGCCGGTGGTCAGCATGTCAGTGGGGTCGGTCAGCAGCAGGCGGCCCTCGCCGCCGGGGAAGACCCGTTCGAAGATCGTCGCGAACTCGCGCTGGACGTCTTCGTACGCCGCCGCGAACACCTGCTCGACCCGGTCGTCGACCTCCTTGACCACAAGGAGCAGGTCGCGGCGGGTCTTCTTGAGGTCTTCGAGCTGGGAGGTGAGGAACGTGTGGCGCTCCTCCAGGGCGGCGAACTCCTCCAGGGCCAGCGGGTTGACCTTGCCGAGCTGCTGCATCTGCTTGTCGGCGACGCGGGCCCGCTTCTCCTGCTCCTCGCGCACGTAGGGCACCGGAGGGTCGCCCGGGACGAGCGCCTTCGGGCCGTATTCGGCGATCAGCGCCTCGGACTCGACGCCGTACTCCTCGACCGCGCGCTCTTCGAGCTGTTCGAGGCGCAGGCGCTGCTCGGTCCGGGCCATCTCGCTGCCGTGGGCGCGGTTGACCAGCTTGTCGAGCTCGGAGCCGAGCTCGCGCACCCTGATCCGGACCGTCTTCAGTTCGGCGTCGACGGCCTCCCGGGCCACGGCGAGCTCGTCGCGTTCGGCGGCGGCGCGCATGATCGAGGCCTCCAGGGAGTGGAGGGCGATCCGGGCGGCCCTGGCCACGCTGGCGGCGACGGTGGCCTGACGGCGGCGGCGGGCCCGCTGGGCGGCGGCCTTGGCCCGGTCGTCGCGTTCGCGCTGGGCGGCGCGCATCAGGCCGTCGGCCCGGCCGGCGATGCCGCGGACCCGCTCCTCGGCGGTGCGGACCGTCAGGCGGGCCTCCATCTCGGCCTGGCGGGTGACGCCGACCGCGGCGGCCAGGCGGTCGCGTTCCTCGGTGGTGGGCTCCGCCTCCAGCTCGGCGGCGAACTCGGCCTCGGCGAGACGCTCCTCCAACGTGAGGGACTCCTCGCGGGCCAGTTCACGGCCCTCTTCGGCGAAGGTCACCGAGCCCTGGAGGCGCTCGGCCTCGTCGAGGGCGGCCTTGACGTTGGCCTCCAGGCGGGCGAGCTGCTTGGCGGCGTCGGCGAGGCGCTGGTCGGCCGCACGCTGCCGGCCCCGGGCCTGGTCGAGGGCCGCCTGCGCCTGGTCGAGCCGGGAGCGGGCGGCGTTGACGCCGTTCTGGGCGGCCGACTGCTGGGCCTGCGCCTCGGCCACCGCCCCCTGGGCCGCTTCGAGCGCCTCCTGGGCGGCGGCCTCGGTCTCCAGTGCCTCGTCGAGGGCGAAGGCGGTCGCCTCCGCCGCCGCGCGGGCCTGGTCGAGGTCGAGGCCCGCCTGGTCGAGCGCGGCGCGGACCTGGAGGATCGAACCGCCGCCGGAGCCGCCCTGGGCGGTGTGGGCCCCGAGGAGGTCGCCGTCGCGGGTGACCGCCCGCAGGTCGGGGCGCGAATCGACGATCGTGCGGGCGGCGTCGAGGTCGGGGGCGACGACGACGCCGTACAGGAGGTGTTCGAGGGCGGGCCGCAGCTCCGAGGGGACCTCGACCAGGTCGGCGGCCCACTCGAACGCTCCCGGGGGCCGCGTGACCGCCGGGGCCGCGCCGATGACCAGGGAGGTCCGGCCGGTCTCCTTGGCCCGGAGCAGTTCCAGGGAGTCGAGGGCGGTCTCGAGCGAGGCCACCGTCACCGACTCGGCCAGCGGCCCGAGCACCGCCGCGATGGCCGTCTCGGCCCCGGCCCGCACGCTCATCACGGCGGCCAGCGGCGCGTGGCCGCCGTCGGCCAGCAGGGCGGTGCCGTCGGCCCCTCCGGCCAGGCTCAGCCCGAGCGCCTCCCGCCGGGCCTCCAGCGCGGTGACGGCCTTCTGGGCCTCCTGATCGGCCGTACGGGCGGCGGAGACCCCCGAAGACGCGGCCGACAGGGCCGCGCGGGGGCCCGCCAGCGCGGCGCGGGCCTCCTCGACGGCGGCCTTGGCCTCCTCGGCGGCCTCACGAGCCACCTCGACCTCGGCGCGGGCCAGCTCGACGCCTTCTTCCGCGACGGCCAGCTCGGCGGCGACCTCGGGGTCGGTGGCGGGTTCGGCGACCGCCTGGGCCTCCAGGTCGCCCTGCGCCTGGGCGGCGCGTTCCCTGGCCTGCCGGACGGCGGCCTCCAGCCGGCCGATCTCGTCGTCGGCGGCGCGTACCCGCCCCCGGGCCGACTCGGCCTGGCCGCGCAGCCGCGCGAGGGCCTCACGGCGGTCGGCGGCGGCGCGGGCGGCGATCGACAACCGCCGCTCCTCGGCGGCCAGCGCCTCTTCTGCCTCACTACGCGCGTCGACGGCCGCTTCGAGGCGCATCTGGGCCTCGTCGAGCGCCTCCTGGAGCACCCGCTCCTTCTCGCGGATCTCGGCGGCCTCGCGCTCGAACTCCTCGGGGTCGCGCCCCCGCCGCTCGATCGCCGCCGCGTCGGTCGCGTGGCGCTCCCGCTCGGCCGCCAGGTTCTCGACCGAACGCAGCCGCTCCCGCAGGGCCGACAGGGCGTAGAAGGTCTCCTGGGCGACGGTCAGCCGGGGCTGGGCCTCGGCCGCGGCGGCCTCGAGCGCGGCCTCGCGCTCCTGGTTCTCGTTGAGCCCCTGCTCGACCTGCGAACGCCGGGCCTGGACGGCCGCCTCGTCGGCCGCCTCGCGCTCCAGCGTGTCGCGCAGGGAGACCACGTCGTCGGCGAGCAGCCGCAGGCGGGCGTCGCGCAGGTCGGCCTGGATGACGGCGGCCTTGCGGGCGATCTCGGCCTGGCGGCCCAGCGGCTTGAGCTGACGCCGCAGTTCGGTGGCGAGGTCTTGGACGCGGGTGAGGTTGGCCTGCATCGCGTCGAGCTTGCGGAGCGCCTTCTCCTTGCGTTTGCGGTGCTTGAGGACGCCCGCGGCCTCCTCGATGAACGCCCGGCGCTCCTCGGGACCGGCGTGCAGCACCTGGTCGAGCTGGCCCTGGCCGACGATGACGTGCATCTCCCGGCCGATGCCGGAGTCGGACAGCAGCTCCTGGATGTCGAGCAGGCGGCAGGTGTCGCCGTTGATGGCGTATTCGCTCTGGCCCGACCGGAACATGAGGCGGCTGATCGTCACCTCGGAGTATTCGATGGGCAGCGCGCCGTCGGTGTTGTCGATGGTGAGGGTGACCTCGGCGCGCCCGAGCGGGGGACGCGAGGAGGTGCCGGCGAAGATGACGTCTTCCATCTTGCCGCCGCGCAGCGACTTGGCGCTGTGCTCGCCCATCACCCAGGCGAGGGCGTCGACGACGTTGGACTTGCCCGATCCGTTGGGCCCGACGACGCAGGTGATGCCGGGCTCGAACTGGAGCTTCGTCGCCGACGCGAAGGACTTGAAGCCGCGCAGGGTGAGGGTCTTCAGGTACACCTCAGGAGTCCCTCCCTGCGCCGACAGTACCGGGGAAGACTATCGCCTGCTTCCCGGGTAGGCGGTCAGGGCTGCAAATGACGAGGGACGCCCCTGCGAGGCGCCCCTTGCAATTGTTTCGAGAAAACCCGGTCTCTCAGGTGAGAGCCGGCTCGCGATCCTGCAGCCGGACCAGGTCGTCGTCACGAGTCTGCGCCGCAAGGGCCTCGTTCTGTTCCTGGAGTCGGGTGAGTTCTGCCTCCAGATCACGGATGCGCTGCTGGAGGCGACGCATTTCCGAGACCATCCGAGGATCAGGACCGCCGACGTGGCCGAGTAGAGCCTTAGCCATGGTTAAGGGTCCTCCACGCTGAGTGACCAGACTGGTTCGCGCACTTCAAGCCGCGGGAGGGGTGCGCGTGGTTCTTGTCCAAGAGTCGCACCGGCTGCGAAGTCGGTCAAGTTGAACGCCTCGTAAGGATCAGCCGTTGGACACTGTCGACATGTAAATATACCTCATTTGGGCGGTTTAAGGGAAGAGCTACCGCTCCACGAACCCCACCAAACCGCCCTTGACGTCCGACCAGCGCTCGGACACTCCTAAGACCTGTCCGGGCGCGTCAGAGCCTCTCAGGCGCTCCAGGAGGCGCTCACAGGCCTCCCTGGGGCCCTCGGCCACCACTTCGACCCGTCCGTCGCCCAGGTTGAGCGCCCAGCCGGTGAGACCGAGCTCCAGCGCCCGCGCCCGCGTCCACCAGCGGAAACCCACACCCTGCACCCGCCCGCGCACCCACGCGGTGAGCCTCACCATCGCCCGTTCCTCGGGCGCGGCTGGCAGGTGGGGCAGGAGTAGCTGCTGCGGTTCATGAAGGCGTCTCTCCGGATCGGCGTACCACATCTCGGGCAGGGTTCGTCGCGGCGGCCGTACACGTTGAGTGACCGGTCGAAGTAGCCCGACTCGCCGTTCACGTTCACATACAGGCTGTCGAACGATGTACCCCCCTGGCCGAGCGCTTCGGTCATGACCGCACGGGCGGCGGCAAGGAGTTCGGAGATCTTCGGCCTGGTCAGGGTCTCGGTCGCGCGGGCCCAGTGGAGCCGGGCCCGCCAGAGGGCCTCGTCGGCGTAGATGTTTCCCACGCCGCTGATCAAACTCTGGTCAAGAAGCGCCCGCTTTATACCGGTTTTTCGCTTTCGCAGAGCTGCCGTAAAGGCGTCCTCGTCGAAGGCGTCCTCCAGCGGATCAGGGGCGATGTGCACGATCGGCAGCGGGACGGTACGCCCCCCGCTCGCCGTCAGCGGGGCGATCATGAGGTGGCCGAACGTCCGCTGGTCGACGAAGCGCATCTCGGGCCCGTCGTCGGCGAAGGTCACCCGGACCCGCAGGTGCTTCTCGTCTGGCGAGCCCTTCGGAACCATCAGCACCTGGCCGCTCATGCCCAGATGGGCCATCAGGGCGGCGCCGTCGTCGAGCGGCAACCACAGGTACTTGCCGCGCCGGTCGGCCGACTCGACGCGGCGGCCCTTGAGCTGGTCGGGCAGCACGCCCTCGTGCCGGCGGACCGACCGGGTGTGGAGCACCTCGGCCGACTCGATCGTCCGGCCCGACACCCAGACGTCGAGGCCGCGCCGGACGACCTCGACCTCCGGCAGTTCCGGCATCAGGCCACCGGGCCCGCCGCGGCGGCGGCCTCACGGGCGTCGCGCATCGCGCGGATGGCCGTCCAGGCGGCCTCGGCGGCCTGCTGCTCGGCCTCCTTCTTCGACCGTCCGGCGCCGGTGCCGTAGTCCTGGCCTCCGACGCGGACCGTCGCCACGAACGACTTGGCGTGGTCGGGCCCCGACTCCTCGACGTGGTATTCGGGCACCCCGAGCACCTCGGACGCGGTCAGCTCCTGCAAGGAGGTCTTCCAGTCGAGCCCGGCGCCCAGCGACGCCGACCGCTTGATCAGCGGGTCGAACAGCGTGTGGACGACCCGGAACGCCTCGTCGAGGCCCTTGTCGACGTACACGGTGCCGATCAGGGCCTCCAGCGTGTCGGCCAGGATCGACGACTTGTCGCGCCCGCCGGTGCCCTCCTCGCCCCGGCCCAGCCGCAGGTAGCGGCCCATGCCGAGCGAACGGGCGACGTCGGCCAGGGCGCGCATGTTGACCACGGCCGCGCGCAGCTTGGCGAGCTGGCCCTCGGGCAGGTCGGGGTGGTCGCGGTAGAGCGTGTCGGTGACCACGAGCCCCAGCACCGAGTCGCCCAGGAACTCCAGGCGCTCGTTGGTGGGCAGCCCGCCGTTCTCGTACGCATAGGAGCGGTGGGTCAGGGCGCGTTCCAGGATCGCGGTGTCGAGCCGGACCTGGAGGACGCCCTCCAGCTCGTCGCGGACGACCTCGACGGCGACGGGCTTACCGATCATGAAGTTTTCCTCCTCGTGCATGACGAACCGCCGGCACGGTGGCAGGAGTGAACTTCTGGCGAAGCCCCGAAGGCGTGGTGGACGCCGGGTTGAACCCGGCGTCCACCACGACCGCGGGCACGACCGCCGCCGCACGCAGTGGAGCCGCGCCTTGTGACGCGTCTGTGGAGCAAAATAACGCCGACCGGGGTCGTTTGACGATCCCGGTCGGCGGTCGCTTGAGCCGCCGGGGCGGTCAGGCGTTGGGCTCGATGACCTGGCGGCGGTTGTAGGTGCCGCACTCGCCACAGGCCATGTGGGGGCGCTTGGGGGAGCGGCACTGGGGGCAGCTCACGAGCGCGACCGCACTGGTCTTCCACTGGGACCTGCGGGCGCGCGTGTTGGCCCGCGACATCTTCCTCTTGGGAACGGCCACGTCAGGCCTCCTGATCGTCTTCGTCGTTGTTGGAAACCAGGCCCCGCAGTGATGCCCAGCGGGGATCGAGCGTCTCGTGACGGTGGTCGGGACCGGCCTCGGCCAGCCTGACCCCGCACTCCGCGCAGAGACCGGCGCAGTCGTCGCTGCACACCGGGCTCAGCGGCAGCGCGAGCACCACCGCGTCACGGAATGTCGGCTCAAGATCCAGTAGCTCGCCGTCGAGGATCTGGTCGTCCTCTCCGGCGTCTTCCGCCGTGTAGAAGAAGAGCTCCTGGAAGTCGACCTCGACATCCGAGGTCAGGGGTTCCAGGCAGCGCGAGCACTCTCCCGTGAGAGGCGCCAGCGCCGTGCCCGTGACGAGCACGCCCTCCATCACTGCTTCGAGCCGGAGATCCAGCTCGACGTCGGCGTCTTTGGGGACGCCGATCAAGCCGACCGCGACGTCCGCCGGTGCCGGGAGAACGGGTTTCATCGTGCGCATCGACCCCGGGCGGCGCCCGAGGTCATGGGTCGAGATTACCCATGGAGCGCGAGGGTCGAGGGTGTGCACTTTCATCCTGGTCTCTTAGGCATGGCGAATCACCGCCGTCGTGCAAGGCCGAAACGCAAGAATACCAGCCCGCCGGGGACCTCAGCCGCGCACGCGTTCCACCAGCAGCTCCAGCACGAGATCGGGCACCAGGCCCGACACGTCGCCGCCGTAGCGGGCGATCTCCTTCAGCCGGCTGGAGGACAGGAACGAGTATTCGGGGTTGGTCGACATGAACAACGTCTCCACCCCCGACATGCGGTAGTTGAGCTGGGCCATCTGGAGCTCGTAGTCGAAGTCGCTGACCGCGCGCAGCCCCTTGACGATCGTCGGGATGCCCTGCTCGCGGGCGAAGTCGACCAGGAGGCCGTGGAACTTCTCGACCCGGACGTTGCCGTACTCCTTGGTGACCGCCTGGAGCATGTCGATGCGCTCCTCGACGGTGAACAGGCTCGTCTTCTCGATGTTGATCAACACCGCGACGACGACCTCGTCATACAGGCGTGACGTCCGGCCAATGATGTCGAGATGGCCGTTCGTCACGGGATCGAACGATCCGGGGCAGACGACTCTGCGCACAACAACCCCCTACTCGGCCCGGTTGGCGTGACCGTACCAAACGGTCGCTTCACCGTAACGGCGCGCCCTGGCCTCCTCGAAGCCGGGGGGCCATCGCAGATCATTCCCTCTGGTCTCGCGTTCGACCGCCACCAGCGCCCCGTCGGCGAGCCAGCCGTTCTCCAGCAGCTGGACCAGCACCTTGTGGACCACGTCGTCGGAGACGGCATAGGGCGGGTCGGCGAAGACGAAGTCGTAGGGCTCGCCCTCGCACGGGCGCGCGACGAGCCGCTCGACCTTCTCGGCCCGCACCACGGCCCCGGGGAGGTTCAGCGAGGCGACGTTGGCCCTGATCGTGCGCAGGGCCTTGGCGTCCGACTCGACGAGCAGCGCGTGGGCGGACCCCCGGCTGAGCGACTCCAGCCCGATGGCGCCCGACCCGGCGTAGAGGTCGGCCACCCGCTCCGGCACGCCGACGAGCGACCCCACGGTCGAGAAGATGCCCTCACGGGCGCGGTCGCTGGTGGGCCGGGTCCCCTTGCCGGGCGGGACCTCGATCCGCCTGCCACCGGCGGTTCCGGCGATGAGACGCGTCACCGGCCCATTGTCCCGGAGAGCCGGAATGGAAAAGCTCGGTAATGCCTGGCGAAGGAACGGCCAGGGTCGTTCCGTTCGGGCCGGGAGCCCTGCACTATGAACGTGCGGCCTTCAAGGTGACCCAGGGGAAGGCCGGCCGGCGTGATCGTGAGCCCTTCCGCACGCCGGCGCCCTCGGCACCTGACCCGAGGGTGGGCCCAGCCGGGGACGGCATTCGGGGGGAGGCCGTCCCATGGCTGGGCCCTGGGTCATTTCTATGACCCAGGGCCCTCCATCCGGCAGCCTTCTGCCCGGATCGCTCCCTTTTCGAAACTCTTCTTCGGTTACGGCTCCCGCCTGGGCAACCCCGATCGCCGCCCCCGCGCCTCGCCGCAACCGGCGCCGACCCCCGCTCCCGCCCCGCACCGCCACGCCGGATCAGGTCTTCTCCAGGTACTCCGCGCGCTCCCCCGCCGCCAGGGCGTCGAGTTCGGCCCTGAGCGCCGGGTGGTCGGCCAGTTCCGGGTCGCGGGCCAGCAGGTTCTGCGCCTCCTCGCGGGCGTCGGCGATGACGTCTTCGTCGCGCAGCAGCTGGAGCATGCGCAGCGACGACTTGCGCCCCGACTGGGCCGCGCCGAGCACGTCGCCCTCCCGCCGCTGTTCCAGGTCGACCCGCGACAACTCGAAGCCGTCGAGCGTGCTCGCCACCGCGTCGAGCCTCTCGCGGGCGGGGGTGCCGGGCATGGTCTCGCTGACCAGCAGGCACAGGCCCGGCAGGCCGCCTCGGCCGACCCGGCCGCGCAGCTGGTGGAGCTGGGAGACGCCGAAACGGTCGGCGTCCATGATGATCATCACCGAGGAGTTCGGCACGTCGACGCCGACCTCGATGACCGTGGTGGCCACCAGCACGTCGATCTCGCCCCGGGTGAAGGCCCGCATGATCGCGTCCTTCTCCTCGGGCGGCAGCTTCCCGTGGAGCACCTCGACCCGCAGCCCGGCCAGCGGGCCGGAGGCCAGCATCTCGGCCACGTCGAGGACCGCCAGCGGCGGACGCCGCTCGTCGGCGTCTTTGGTCAGGTCGCCCTCGTCGCCCTCCAGGTCGCCGATGCGGGGGCACACGATGTAGGCCTGCCGGCCGAGGCCGACCTCCTCGCGCACCCGTTCCCACGTGCGCTCCAGGTAGTGGGGCTTCTCGGCGGCGGGCACCACGTGGGTGGTGATCGGCGCGCGGCCCGAGGGGAGCTGGGAGAGGGTCGAGACCTCCAGGTCGCCGAACACCGTCATGGCGACCGTTCGGGGGATCGGGGTCGCCGTCATCACCAGCACGTGGGGACGCCCGGACGCCGACTTCTCCCGCAGCGCGTCGCGCTGCTCGACGCCGAAGCGGTGCTGCTCGTCGACCACGACCAGCCCCAGGTCGGCGAACTGGACCTTGTCCTGGAGCAGCGCGTGGGTGCCGACGACGATGCCGGCCGCGCCCGAGGCGGCGTCGAGGAGGTTCTGCCGCCGCGCGGCGGCGCCCATCGAGCCCGTCAGCAGGGCCACCGACGTGCCGCCGAACATGCCGCCGCCCGCGAGGTCGCCGAGCATGGCGGTGATCGAGCGGTGGTGCTGCTGGGCCAGCACCTCGGTCGGGGCCAGCAGGGCCGCCTGGCCGCCCGAGTCGGCGACCTGCAACATCGCGCGCAGGGCCACCACGGTCTTGCCCGCGCCCACCTCGCCCTGGAGCAGGCGGTGCATCGGATGGTCGCGCCCGAGGTCGGCGGCGATCTCGTCGCCCACCGCGCGCTGCCCCTCGGTCAGCTGGAACGGCAGCCGCCCGTCGAACCCGGCCAGCAGGCCGTCGGCGCTGCCGGGCCGGGGCCTGGCGGGCAGGGCGTCGGCGGCCATGCGGCGGCGGACCAGCACGGCCTGGAGGTTGAACGCCTCGTCGAACTTGAGCCGCTTCCTCGCGCGGGCGATGTCGCCCTGGTCGCGCGGGCGGTGGATCAGGGTCAGCGCCTCGGCCAGCCCGATCAGCCCGTGGCGCTCGCGCATCGGGGCCGGGAGCGGGTCGTCGAGGGACAGGGTGTCGAGGATCAGCCGGACCGCGCGCCCGATCTTCCAGCTGGCCAGGTTCTGCGCCGACGGGTAGATCGGCACCGGCGCGGTGGCGAACTCCTCGCTGGTCTCCTCGTCGTCGGTGACGTAGTCGGGGTGGGTGAGCGAGCGGCGTTTGGCGCCCTTCGGGGAGACGAAGACGTTGACCTTGCCGGAGAACGTCGCTTCGGTGCCCGGCGGCAGCCGCTGCTCGGCCACGAACGCGCCCTTGCCGAAGAAGGCCAGGTGGATGCGGTCTTTGCCGTCGGTGACCTCGACGTCGAGCCAGGTGCCCTGGCGGTTCTTCATCGGCCGCCGCTGCACCGCCGACACGCGCCCCCGGACGGTGGCGATCTCGTCGTGTTCCAGCGAGGCGATCGAGGTCAGCTCACCCCGCTCGGCGTAGCGGCGCGGGTAGTGGCGCAGCAGCTCGCCGACGGTGGCGATGCCGAGGGCGTTTTCGAGCGGCGCGGCGGTCTTGGCGCCGACCACCCGCTTCAACGGCTCGTCGAACCTGGTCACGACACCCAGTTCTACCGCGCCCGGGCGACAGAAATCACTCGACACCGATGAGCAGCGGATAGCCGCCCTGCCCGCCCGCGTGGACGACCACCTCGACGTCGGGCCGCTCGACGGCCAGCAGGTCCTGGACGGCCTTCGCCAGCCCCTCCCCCGTCTCGCCCCCGGTCACCAGGGTCACCAGCTCGCTGGAGGCCGACACCAGCCGCCGCACCACGTCCTCGGTCACCTCCCGCAGGTCGGCCCCGATGAGCGCGACGTCCCCGTCGACCACCCCCAGGACGTCGCCCGGCCGGCACACCCCCGCCGACGTCATCGCCTCCCGGTTGGCCACCCAGACGTGCCCGTGCCGGGTGTGGGCGGCGGCCTCGGCCATGGCCAGCACGTCGTCGTCGAACCGCCGGGCCGGGTCGTGCACCGCCAGGGCCGCCAGCCCCTGCACCGAGGCGAGCGTCGGCAGCACCCCGACCACCGTGCCCTCCTCGCGGGCGATCTCCGCCGCTGCGGCGGCGACCGAGCGCACCGCGGCGTCGTTGGGCAGCACCGCGACCTCCGACCCGGCCTCCCTGATCGCCGCGAGCACCGCCGCCAGCGGCGGCGACGAGCCCGGTTCCCGGGTGACCACCACGGCCCCCGACTCGCGGAAGAGGGCCGCGAGCCCGTCTCCGGCGGCGACCGCGACGACCCCGCGCCCGCCCCCGACATGGGGCCGCCCGCCGAGGTAGGTGATCCTGATCCGGTAGGGCCGCCCGGCCGCCAGCCCGGCCTCGATCGCGGCCCCGGCGTCGGCGACGTGTACGTGCACGTTCCAGAGCCCGTCGCCGCCCACGATCACCAGCGAGTCGCCCAGGGCGTCGAGCTGCTCCCGCAGGCGGTCGACCGAGGGGGCCTCCAGCAGGTACATGACCTCGTAGCCGTGGACGTCCTCGTCGTCCTCGCGGAGCACCGGCCGGGTCGGCGCGGGCACCTCGTGGCGGCCGTGCACGCCCGTGACGACGTCCACGAGCGTCTCAAGGATGATCACCAGCCCGGCCGCGCCGGCGTCGACGACCCCGTTCCTGGCCAGCACGTCGAGCTGGACGGTCGTGCGCGCGAGCGCCTTGCGGGCCTCCTCGGCCGCCTTCGCCGCGATGGCCGCGAGGTCGCCCGGCAGATCGCGGACCGCCGAGGCGGCCGTGGCCAGCACGCTCAGCACGGTCCCCTCGACCGGCCGCGACACCGCCGCCGTGGCGAGTTCGGCCGCCCTGACCAGGCCGGTTCGCAGGTCGGCGGCGCGGCCTTCGGCCGTGCGGAGGACCTCGGCCAGCCCGCGCAGCGCCTGGCTGACGATCACGCCCGAGTTCCCCCGGGCCCCGAGGAGCGCGCCGTGGGCCAGGGCCCGCCAGGTCGCGTCGTGATCGGCGGTGTCGGGCAGCGCGTCGAGGGCGTCGGCCGCCGCGAGGAGCGTCAGGTGGAGGTTGGTGCCGGTGTCGCCGTCGGGGACCGGGTAGACGTTGAGCGCGTCGATCTGGGCGCGCGCCGCGCCGAGCGCCTGCGCCGACCGCCGGGCCCACTCCCGCACCGCGGGAGGATCGAGGACGTCCAGCATGGGTGATCCCTTCGTTTAACATGCATTGGCCGACATCGGCTATCCTCATATGGCCAGCCGTTCGGCCTGGCCTTTCTGCCCGATACGACCCGGGCTCCCTGATTCTCCGAAGGAGCGATGACCGTGGCTTCCGTCTGCGACGTCTGCGCTAAGAAGCCGATTTTCGGCAACAACGTCTCCCACTCGCACCGCCGAACCCGCCGTAACTGGAAGCCCAACATCCAGACCGTGCGCGCGACGGTCAACGGGACGCCGAAGCGGCTGAACGTGTGCACCTCCTGCATCAAGGCCGGGAAGGTCACCCGCTAGCACTGTTCCGAAAAGGCCCGCCTCACGAGGCGGGCCTTTTCGTGTTCTCCCGTGTACGCCCTCACTGCACGACGTCGAGGGGCCGCCACTGCCAGGCGTGGTCGACCGGGCCGATGCCCGCCCCCAGGCCGAACCCGTGGGCGATGGCGCCGGTCACGTAGTCTTTCGCGATCCTGACCGCGTCGGGCACGTCTTCGCCGTGGGCCAGGTGGGAGGCGATGGCCGAGGCGAGGGTGCAGCCGGTGCCGTGGGTGTGGTGGTTGTCGTGGCGTTCGGCGCTGTAGCGATATTCCGTCTGGCCGTCGGTCAGCAGGTCGACCGGCTCGCCCGGCAGGTGGCCGCCCTTGATCAGCACCCATTCCGGGCCGAGCGCGAGCACGGCCTCGGCCGCGGTCATCATCTGCTCCTCGGCCTCGACCTTCACGCCGGTGAGCTGCTCGACCTCCCACAGGTTGGGCGTCACGACGGTGGCCAGCGGCAGCAACCGGGTCTTGACGACGTCGACCGCCGCCGGTTCGAGCAGCGGATCGCCGTGTTTCGACACCCCGACGGGGTCGATCACGATCGGTGCGTCGACGCCCGCGAGCCGCTCGGCGACGGTCTGGACCAGGATCGGCGAGGCCAGCATGCCGGTCTTCACCGCGTCGACGCCGATGTCGCCCAGCACCGAGTCGAGCTGGGCCCGCACCGCCTCGGGCGGCAGCTCCCAGTAGCCCTGCACTCCCAGGGAGTTCTGCGCGGTCACCGCGGCTATCACGCTCATGCCGTGGACGCCGTTGGCCAGCATGGTCTTCAGGTCGGCCTGGATGCCGGCGCCGCCGCCGGAATCCGAGCCCGCGATCGTCAGCACACGCGGTGGGGTCATGCTGACATCCAATCAGTTGCCTTCCCGGCTAGAACTCGAACCCCGGCTGGTTCTGCGTCGGCCCGGTGTCGAGGTCGACCTCGACGGGAGGCGGCTCGGGCGTGGGCGTGGTGGGCTTGGGCTTCGGGCTCGGCTTGGGCTTGGTGACCACCGGCTGCGGATGCGGCCGCGAGGTCGCCTGCGCCGACTGGGAGGACTTCGGGGTCGGGCTGGGCGAGGCCTTCCGGGGCGTCGGCGACGGCGAAGGCGGCGCGGTCTCGCTGGGCGTGGGCACCACCACCAGCTCGGTCCCGCCGGACGCCAGCCGGATGCCCAGCAGCGTCAGACACACCGCCGCGACCACGGCCACCCCGGAGATCACCGCCATCCGCCGCGACCGCGCGATCGGCACCGCCTCCCGGTTCCGCCGCCGGCGACCGGACCTCGCCCCGCCGGGAAGCGGCGCCTCGGTGGTGCTCCCGGGCATCTCCCCGGTGCTCGCCTCGTCGTCGGGCCACCGATAGCTCAGCTGCGCCGTCCCCTGCGCCTGCTGCCCCGCCGCGGCCTCGGCCGTCCCGAGAGCCGCCCGCACGGGAGCCGTGATCGGCCCGGTGGCCGGATCGTCAGACCCCGCTCCCTGGTTCTGAACGCCGTCATTCCCGAAAGGCGGCCCGACCGGACCGGTGAACGGCCCGGTCGAAGGACCTCCGGGCGGCATCCCGACCGGTCCCGTGAAGGGACCCGTGGCAGGACCACCCGAGGGCATCCCGACTGGACCCGTGAACGGCCCGGTGGAAGGACCTCCGGGCGGCGTCCCGACCGGACCCGTGAAGGGACCCGTGGCAGGACCACCCGAAGGCGGCTCGACCGGACCGCTTGAAGAACCGGGGAAAGGACCGCCGGGGATCGGGCCCGTGAAGGGGCCCGTCGACGGACCGGCCGGTCCGGGACCCGCGTGGGGGTCGCTTGTGGGACCGCCGAAGACGGGGCCCGTGAACGGGCCGGTCGTGGGGCCGCCCTGGGCCGTGAAGGCGCCCGTCGAGGGCGGGCCGCCGGGAGGCGGGGCCGCGCCGGGGGGCGGTTGGTCGGGCATCGACCTGCCGGGCGCCTGGACGGGCGCCGCGAATGCGCCCGTCGAAGGAGGTTCGATCCGCTGCGTCGAGGGGTCGGCCGGGGCCTGGACCGGGGCGGCCAGGGGGCCGGCGGGCTGGGGATCGCCGGAACTCGGGATCGGTGCAGGTGGAACCGGGCCCGTCAGGGGGTCGCCGGTCTCGTCGACCTTCTGCTTGGTTTTCTTGACCGGGGTCGTGGCCGTCCGTCCGGCCCGGTGGCGCCCCATTCCTGGTCCTTCCTGATCTGCACCCGCCAACCTTCTTACAAGGTCACGCTGCCGCTGTCACAAAGTTCCCGTCATCCTCGGAAGTGATCCCAACCCCCCGGGACATTCTCGCGCCCTCCGGCCTGTACTCCATCCCCTTCGGCCACATTTCCTACAATCCGCCACTCGGAAGGCAGGGAAACCCCTGATGGGAAGGTCGCCGCCAGCGCGTGATCCTCTCCTCCGGCGAGGATCCAGTCGACGGGATCGGCCCCGAGCGCCTTGGCCGCCGCCGCGAGATCGTCGGGCACCTCGACGGGGTCGAGCACGATCGCCACGCCGCTGGCCGCGCAGATGTGGCCGAGATCCTGCAGGAGGCCGTCGCTGACGTCGAGCATGGCCGTGGCGCCGAGCGCGGCGGCGCGCGGGCCCTCCGGGTAGGGCGGCCGGGGCCGCCGGTGCGCCTCCACCAGATCGTCAAAACCTGACAATCCCGCCAGAAGCAGTCGCAAACCGGCCTCAGAACGCCCGAGAGAGCCCGTCACGGCCACGACGTCGCCCGGCCGGGCCCCCGACCGCAAGACGGCCGAGCGGCCCTCCAGATCCCCCAGGGCGGTCACGCCCAGCACCACGGACGCCGACCGCGTCACATCTCCCCCGGCCAGGCTCGCCCCGACGAGGGCGCACTCGTCGCGGAGCCCGTCGACCAGCCCGTCGAGCCAGGCCACCGGCAGGTCGGCGGGTATGCCGAGGCCCACGAAAAGCCCCGTCCCGACCGCCCCCATGGCCGAAATGTCGGAAAGATTCTGCGCTGCGGCTTTTCGACCTATTTCGTACGGGCTGGACCAATCGCGGCGAAAGTGTCTACCCTCAAGAAGCATGTCCGTCGTGACGACGACCCTGCCGTCCGGAGCGCGCAGGATCGCCGCGTCGTCGCCTGGGCCGAGGAGGACTGTCGCTCCTTGGGGCAGACGCCCCGATATCCGGCTAACAACACCGAATTCGCCGAGTTCTCCGACTGTGATGTCACACCTCCTGGTGTTCGGGGTACCTTGACCTTTCGGTGGTGATCAATCCCGGGAGGACCTGATGGTGCAGGCCTACATCCTTATCCAGACCGAGGTCGGCAAGGCGGCGGCTGTGGCCGAGGCCATCTCGAAGATCCCTGGGGTCACCCAAGCCGAAGACGTGACCGGCCCCTACGACGTGATCGTCCGGGCCGAGGCCAACAACGTCGACGAGCTCGGCAAGCTGGTGGTCGCCCAGATCCAGTCCGTCAAGGGCATCACGCGTACGCTGACCTGCCCTATCGTCCACATATGAAGCGTGGCTGGTTGATCGTGGTGGTGCTGGCGGCGGGGTGCGCCCAGGCGGTGAGCCTCGACCCGCCGGCCCCCGAGGGGGCCGCCGCGACCGCCTGCCAGGCCTTGTCCGCGAAACTGCCGGCCACCATCGAGGGCCTGGCCCGCACCGAAACCGATCCGGTGTCCCCCTACACGGCCGTGTGGGGGGCCGGGGAGATCGCCCTGCGCTGCGGCGTCGGCCGCCCGGCCTCGATGGAGCCGACCGCCGAGGTGAGCGACGTCAACGGGGTCGGCTGGTTCGCCGATCCGGCCCGTCCGACCCTGTTCACCTCGGTCAACCGCGAGGCCTACGTCGAGGTGACGATCTCCGCGAACCATCAGCCGGGCAGCGTCCTGGTCGATCTGGCCGACCCGATCAAGGCGACGATCCCCTAGCGCAGGCCCAGCGGGCGCTGCAGGGCCAGCTGGATCAGCCGGTCGACGAGTTCCGGATAGGGCAGCCCGGTCGCCGCCCAGAGCTGGGGCGCCACCGAGAGCGACGTGAACCCGGGCATCGTGTTGATCTCGTTGAGGATCAGCCGCCCGTCGGGTGTGTAGAAGAAGTCGACCCGTGACAGCCCCTCGCAGCCGAGGGCCTCGTACGCCCGCACCGCCATGGCCCTGATCTCCTCGGCCACCTCCTCGGGGAGGTCGGCGGGGACCTGAAGGGCCATCTGGTCGGGGTAGTACTTGGCCTCGAAGTCGAAGAACTCCTGCCCGCCCGTGACCAGCACCTCGCCGGGCACGCTCGCGGCCGGCGGCTCGTCGCCGAGGCCCTGGAGCACCGCACACTCGATCTCTCGGCCGGGGATGGCCGCCTCGACCAGGACCTTCGGGTCGTGCTCGCGGGCGAACTCGATCGCGGTCTCCAGCTCCTCGGGCGTCGAGGCCTTGGAGATGCCCTGCGACGACCCGGCCCGCGCGGGCTTCACGAAGACCGGCCAGCCGAGCTCCTCGATCTCCTTGAGCACGCGGTGGCGGTCGGTGCGCCAGGTCCGGTCGGGCACCACGACGTACGGCCCCACCGGCAGCCCGGCCGAATTCAGGACGGCCTTCATGTACGCCTTGTCCATACCAACGGCACTCGCGAGGACCCCGGAGCCGACGTACCGGACCCCGGCCATCTCCAGCAGGCCCTGGATGGTGCCGTCCTCCGCGAAGGGGCCGTGCATGACCGGGAAGACGACGTCGACCGTGCCGAGCGAGCGCGGGACGTCGCCCGGGTCGAGGGCGACCAGGGAGCCGTCGCCGGGCGGGATGGCCAGCGCCGATCCGCTGGTGTCGACGACCGGCAGGGCGCCGTCCTCGATCGCGAAGCTCTGGGTGTCGGCCGCGATGACCCAGCGGCCGTCCGGTGCGATGCCGATCGGCACGACCTCATATCGCGCACGGTCGATCACCGACAGGACGCTTCCGGCACCCATCAGCGACACCGCGTGCTCGGAGTTGCGTCCGCCGAAGACGACGGCGACTCGAATCCGGTTCATGAGGTCCGAATCTATCCTGTCGAGGTGGAAAAACGCCTCGTCAGGTCCGAGCTCGGGGCAAAGAGCCCAATGCGTCGAGTGCCTGGGTGACGTCGGCGATCAGATCTTCGGCGTCTTCGAGCCCGATGGCGAACCGCACGGCCCCGGCGTCGACCCCCGGCACGCTCTCGTCGGAGCGCGCCACCGAGGCCAGGTGGACGGCCCTGGTGTGGGTGCCGCCCGCCGACGGCGCGATGGCGGCGGTGCGCAGCCGGTCGGCCAGCGCCACCCCGGCCTCGAAGCCGCCGTGGGGGGTGAGGGTGACGACCGCGCCGAACCGGGTGCCCTCGGGGCCGGAGTCGAACAGGTTCCGGGCGGTCTGGTGGCCCGGATGGGTGGGCAGGCCCGGGTAGTCGACCCGCCGGACGTGCGGATGCCTGGCCAGCGCCGCGGCGAAGACCATGGCGGTGGAGCACATGCGGCGGACCCGCAGCGTCAGCGTCTCCAGGCCCCGGCGCAGCAGGAAGGCGTCGTCGGGCGAGAGCGCCGAACCGGTGTCGATGCGGGTCTGGCGGACCTTGGCGACCAGGTCGGGACGGCCGACCACGACGCCGCCGACGCAGTCGTCGTGGCCGCCCATGTATGTGGTCGCCGAGTGGATGACCAGGTCGGCGCCGTGTTCGAGCGGGCGGCAGACGACCGGGGTGGCGAACGTCGAGTCGACCACCAGCAGCGCGCCCGCCTCCCGGGCGACCTGGTAGAGGCCCCGGATGTCGGCCACCGCCATGGCGGGGGCGGCGAGCGTCTCGGCGTACAGGATCTTGGTGGTGGGCCGGATCGCGGCCCGCACCCCGCGCAGGTCGGAGTGGTCGACGAAGTCGGCCGACACCCCGAAGCGGGACAACACGCCGGCGAGCAGCGTGTAGGTGGCGCCGCTCACCTGCGCCGGGGCGACGACGTGGGAGCCGTTGCCCAGGAAGGTGAGCAGGGTCCCGGTGATCGCCGCCATCCCCGAGCAGAAGGCCTGGCCGGCGACGTCCTCCGGCGCGGCGGCCCCTTCGAGGGCGGCCACCGCCGCGGCGAACGCGTCGACGGTCGGGTTGTCGACGCGGCCGTACGTGTATCCCGGCCGGTGCCCGGCGACCACGTCGGCGTGCTCCCCCGAGGAGCCGAACGCCCACGAGGCCGACCGCCAGACGGGCTGCCCGAGCGCCTCCTGCCGGGGCGACGACGGCTTCGGCAGGTGCACGGAGCGGGTGTTCTCTCCGGGAGCAAGAAGCGGACGGCCCGAAGCCGGCCCTGGCTCGCTCGGTGAATCCGCCCGATCGAACCCCGGACGCCGGCGGCCGGAGGGCTGCTGCGGCTCGCGCCGTGGTTCGGGCTCTGGGGAGCGCCGGGCTCGGCTCACCGGGCGTCACCCGCTCTCACACGTAGCGCTCTGGTTTGGGGGTGCGGGACATCAGCAGCATCGCCGCCTCGCCCGGGGTCATCCCGTCGTGCACGACGCCGACGACCACCTCGGTGATCGGCATCTCGACGTCGTGCTTCCTGGCGAGTTCCAGCACCGACTCGCACGACTTGACCCCCTCGGCGGTCTGCTTGGTCACGGAGACGACCTCGTCGAAGGTCATTCCGCGCCCAAGATTCTCACCGAAAGTACGGTTACGGGACAATGGAGACGTACACGTCGCGATGAGATCGCCCATCCCGGCGAGGCCGGCGAAGGTGTGCTGATCGGCGCCGAGCACCACGCCCAGCCGGGAGATCTCGGCCAGGCCCCGGGTCATCAGCGTCGCGGCCAGGTTGTCGCCCATGCCCATACCCGCCGACACCCCCACCGCGAGCGCGATCACGTTCTTGACCGCGCCGCCGACCTCGACCCCGACCACGTCGGTGTTGGTGTAGGTCCGGAACCAGGGCAGGTGGATGGCCTCCTGCAACCGGGCCGCCACCGCCTCGTCGGAGCACGCCACGACCGTCGACCCCGGCTGCCGCTGGGCCAGCTCGCCCACCAGGTTGGGGCCGGACACGACCGCGATCCGCTCTCTCGGCACCCCGCCGACCTCTTCGATGACCTCGCTCATCCGCTTGGTCGTGGACAACTCGATGCCCTTCATCAGGCTGACCAGCACCGCCCGGGGCGGCAACCAGGGCCGCCACGCCTCCAGGTTCTGGCGGAGCGTCTGCGAGGGCACGGCCAGCACGACGTACTCGGCGCCGTCCATCGCCTCGGCCGGGTCGGTGGTCGCGCGCACCGTGTCGGGCAGCCGCAGTCCGGGCAGGTAGTCGGGGTTCTCGTGGCGCTGGTTGATCGCCTCGATGAGATCGGGCCGGCGGCCCCACAGCGTGGTCTTCGTGCCCGCCTCGGCGAGAATGAGCGCGAACATGGTGCCCCACGAACCGGACCCGAAAACGGCAGCCTTGGTCATGGTGCTCACCGTACGCGGTGATTAGGCGTCAGGCGCCTTCTCACCCCGCAGCTCCGCGAGGAGCAGTGTGACGGCGCGCATGATCTCGGCCGTCGCCTCGGCTGGGCGGCCCTCGAAGCCCGACAGGTCGACCGGTTCGCCGACGAGCGCCTTGAAGGTCTTGCGGGGGAACAGCCGGGGCTTCTTCTCGCCGTACGGCAGCAGTTCCTGCGCCCCCCAGTGGGCGATCGGGATCACCGGGGTGCCCGTCGCCAGGGCCAGGCGGGCCGCGCCGGTCTTGCCGGCCATCGGCCACAGGCCGGGGTCGCGGGTGATGGTGCCCTCGGGGTAGAAGAGGATCGAGCTGCCCTCGGCCAGGCGTTCCTCGGCGTCGTGCAGCGAGCGGGTGGCCTCGGCGCTGCCCCGGTAGACCGGGATGGTGCGCAGCGCGGCGATCACCTTGCCGAGAACCGGCACCGCGAAGACGCCCGACTTGGCCAGCACGACCGGCCAGCGCCCGGAGGCGTAGAGGAGGTGGCCGAGCAGCACCGGGTCGGTCCACGACAGATGGTTGGCGACGATGATGACGCCGCCGGTCCGGGGGATGCGGTCGATCCGGCGCCAGTCGTGCTTCACGAGCAGCAGGGAAAGCGGCTTGATGATCACGACGGCGACCGTCTCCCAGAAACGGGACGGTCGCCCGGGGCGGCGGCTCATCGAACACCTCGGTCTGTCACGGAAAGGACCCCCAGTGTCCCGGTTGGCCCGAGGAGATGTCGAGGCGCGATGCTTGGTGTCATGCAACGGCTCGGATGGACGATCATCGTCCCCGTCAAGACTCTGATCAGGGCCAAGACCCGGCTGGCCGCCGCCGCGGGGCCCCACCGGGAGGACCTGGCGGTGGCGGTGGCCGCCGACACGGTGACGGCCGCGTCGTCGGCCGAGGGGGTCACCCGGGTGATCGTGGTGACGGCCGACCCGCGGCCCGCGGCCGTGCTGGCGGGGCTGGGGGCGGATGTCGTACCGGACCCGGACGTCGGGCTGAACGCGGCCCTGCGGGCCGGGGCGGCGAGCGCCACCGGCGCGGTGGCCGCCCTGCAGGCCGACCTGCCCGCGCTGCGCCCCCGCGAGCTGGCCCGGGTGCTGGCGGCCGCGGCCGAGTTCGACCAGGCGTTCCTGCCTGACGCCGCCGACGTCGGCACCGTCCTCTACGCGGTACGCCCCGGCGTGCCCTTCCGGCCGAGGTTCGGCGGCGAGTCGCGGGCCCGGCACCTGTCGGGCGGCGCCAAGGAGCTCTGCCTCCCCGACGTCGACTCGGTCCGCCGCGACGTCGACACGATCGAGGACCTGGCCGAGGCGGCGGCGCTGGGCCTGGGCCCCCACACCGCCGCCGTGGCGAGGCTAGTGCTGTAGATCCTCTTCGCGGACGTGCTTGGGGAGCAGGAACGACACCACGAAGGTGAGCAGCAGCATCCCGGCGACCACCCAGAGCGTGGTCTCCATCGCGGTCTCGAACGTGGCGGGGCTGGGCACGTCGCCGAGCAGGCCGAAGAAGACCGTGCCGAGCAGCGCCACCCCGAACGCGCCGCCGAGCTGCTGCACCGCGGTGAGCGTGCCCGAGGCCGAGCCGGTCTCGTGGGGCTCCACCCCGGCGAGCACGAGGTTGAAGAAGGGCGCCATCAGGAAGCCCATGCCGACGCCCGTGATGATCAGCGCGGGGGTGAGCTGCCAGGGGGTGACGCCGAGCCCGGCGAGCTGGAGCGTCACCCAGACGAGCACGACGCCGAGGGTCATCAGCAGGGTGCCGCCCTGGAGGCAGGCACGGCCGTGCTTCATGAGGGGCTGGACCAGCCCGAAGCCGATGATCATGCCGACCGACCACGGGACGCCGGCCAGGCCCGCCTTCAGCGGCGAGTAGTGCAGCCCGATCTGGGTGTAGAGGTTGAAGACGAGCATGAAGCCTGACATGCCGGAGAAGAAGACGAGCCCGGTGACCAGGCCGCCGTTGAAGGCGCGCTTGCGGAACAGGCTGCCCTCGATCAGCGGGTCGCGCCCTGCCCGGGTGCGCCGGCCCTGGTACCACCCGAACAGCCCGAACACCGCGAGCGAGGCGGCCAGCATCACGAAGGCCCACGCGGGCCAGTCGTGCTCACGGCCCTGGACCAGCGGGAACACGACGAGCAGCCCGGCGACCGAGGCGAGCACGACACCGACCAGGTCGAGCGAGGGCGGGGTCGGCGACTTCGACTCGGGCAGGTAGCGCAGGCCGCCCGCGACGGCCAGCAGCCCGACGGGCAGGTTGATCAGGAAGATCATGCGCCAGCCGGTGCCGAAGAAGTCGGCGTCGACCAGCCACCCGGCCAGGATCGGCCCCCCGACCGACGCCAGGCCCATGACCGGCCCGAACATGCCGAACGCCTTGCCCATCTCCGCGGGCGGGAACATCTCGCGCAGCATGCCGAGCCCCTGCGGCAGCATGACGGCGGCGAACAGGCCCTGGAGGGCGCGTGAGGCGACGAGCATCTCGGGCGACATCGCCAGGCCGCAGAGCAGCGAGCTGACGGTGAAGCCGACGGCGCCGACGAGGAACATGCGGCGCCGCCCGAAGACGTCGCCGAGCCGGCCGCCGGTGAGCAGGCCGGTGGCCATGGCCAGGGTGTAGGCGGCGCCGAGCCACTGGAGCAGCGTCTCGGAGCCGCCCAGTTCGGCCTGGATGTGCGGGCCGGCGATGTTGGTGACCATGGCGTCGATCAGGTCCATGATCTCGGCGCCGAGGATGACGAAGAGGGCGGGCCAGCGCCACCGGTAGCCCTCCGTCACCCCCGCGACGGTCGTGTGGGACATGCGATTACCCCCGGGAGGAGAACAGTGTTCATAATGAAGTGAACACTGTTCTAGCATGAACGGTGTTCAGTAAGCAAGAACACTGTTCATCTGAAAGGCTTGGCGCCATGACCATGCCGACGCCTCCATGGGAGAAGAACGAGCACGAGCCCAAGCGTCCGGCGAAGGTCCCGCTCACCCGCGACCGCATCGTCGACGCGGCCTACGTCGTGCTCGACCGCGAGGGCTACCACCGCATGAGCATGCGCCAGGTCGCCGCCGAGCTGAGCGTCGCGGTCTCGGCCCTGTACGCCCACGTACAGAACAAAGAAGAGCTGTTCAAGCTCATGTACGAACGCATGTTCGTCGGCGGCGGCCTGCCCGAGCCCGACCCGGCGAACTGGATGGAGCAGATCAAGGACTTCGCGCGGGCCGGCCGGGAACGCCTGCGCGCCCATCGCGACCTGGCCTGGATCTCGATGCAGCACGTGCCGTTCACGCCCGAGCTGATGCCCAACGTCGAGAAGCTGATGGCGATCCTGCGCTCCGGCGGCCTGCCCGACCGGGTCGCCGCCATCGCGGGCGACCTGCTGTCGACCTTCCTCGAAGGCTTCACCCTGGAGGAGAGCACCTGGGAGCAGCGTTTCCAGGCCTCCACGCCCGAGGAGTGGGCCGAGGTCATGGAGCAGCTGGAGGGCTACTTCCGCGACCTGCCGGCCGACGAATACCCCAACCTGACGGCGATGGCGCCCTACATGACCGGCGAGACCAACGACTACCGGTTCGAGCTCGGGCTCGACGTCATCCTCAGAGGCCTCGCGTCCTACATCGACTACCCTGACGGCGTGCAGGCGACGGTGAAGACCTTCGACGACGAGACCCGGTCCGGGTCGGTCTACCTCGACGACGGCACCGAGGTGCCGTTCCCGGCCGCGGCCTTCGACGCGGGCCCGCTGCGGCTGCTCCGGCCGGGCCAGCGGGTCAACATCGTGCTGACCGACGGGGTGATCTCGTTCATTACGCTCAGCACATTTCCGGTGCCGTGAACAGGAACGGCGCCCCCGAAACGATCGTTTGCATCGGGTGCGCCGTTATCCGCGTTTTATTGCTTTCTCCCGGCTCGAGCCACGGCCGGCCTTCGGCCGTCCGCGTCTCTCGCTACTTCTTCTTCTGCGCCTTCTTTCCGCCCGCGTTGACCAGTTCCTTGAAATCGGCCCCCGGACGGAACTTCGGCGCCCAGCTCTCGGCGACCTTGATCGGCTCACCCGTGGAAGGGTTGCGCGCGGTGCGGGCCGGCTTGTGCGCCATTTCGAAAGCGCCGAAGCCGGTGATCGAGACCTTGTCGCCGCTGGCCACGGCGTGCTGAATGGCGTCGATGACGGCGTTGATCGCTTCGGTCGCCGTCTTCTTGTCGCCGACACGGTCGGCGATGGCGTCGACGAGTTCCTTCTTGTTCATGTGGTTCCTCCCCCTTACGCGCTTTGAAAGTAGGGGAGGAACGCGCGCGACTCAATCACCTTACGTGAATTCACCGCCACTCGGCGTGTCGAATTCGCCGTCCAGGAAGGCGATGAAGCCCTCCAGCCGGGTGGTTGCGTGGGGAATGTCGCGCTTTGCCGCATCGCAGATCGCGAGCAGCCTCCGAGCGACACGTTCCCGCTCCTCCCCTGTCAAGGGTAGGTCCCGAACGCGGCGTTGCGCGTCGCGCAGCCGCCGCGCCAGAAATTCCTCGGGGTCGTCGTCCGGCCCGGTCAGGCGGTCTTCGGCAGCCACGGCTGCCGCTCGCTCTCGTACGCCGCGATGGCGTCGGCGTGCCGGAGGGTCAGGCCGATGTCGTCGAGGCCCTCCATCAGCCGCCAGCGGGTGTAGTCGTCGATCTCGAACGACCACGTCTGACCCGCCGCCCGCACCTCGCGCTCGGCCAGGTCGACGGTGATCTCGGTCGCGGGGTCGGCCTCGACGGCCTTCTGGAGCGTCTCCACCGCCTCGGGCGTCAGGACCACCGGGAGCAGGCCCATCTTGGTGGAGTTGTTGCGGAAGATGTCGCCGAAGCGGGCGGCGATGACGACGCGGAAGCCGTACTGCTGCAGGGCCCAGACGGCGTGCTCGCGGGAGGAGCCGGTGCCGAAGTCGGGACCGGAGACCAGGATCGAGGCGCCGGTGTAGGCCGGGTCGTTGAGCACGAACGAGGGGTCCTCGCGCCAGGCGGCGAACAGGCCCTTCTCGAAGCCGGTGCGGCTGACCTGCTTGAGCCAGACGGCCGGGATGATCTGGTCGGTGTCGACGTTGCTGCGCCGCAGCGGGACGGCGGTGCCGGTGTGGGTGACGAAGGCGTCCATCAGAGCTCTCCGAGTCAGACGAGATCGGCGGGGGCGGTCAGCTTGCCGGTGACGGCGGTCGCCGCGGCGACCTGCGGCGACACCAGGTGGGTGCGGCCACCCTTGCCCTGCCGGCCCTCGAAGTTGCGGTTGGACGTGGAGGCGCTGCGCTCCCCCGGCGCGAGGGTGTCGGGGTTCATGCCCAGGCACATCGAGCACCCGGCCTCCCGCCACTCGGCCCCGGCGGCCTTGAACACCTCGTGGAGCCCTTCGGCCTCGGCCTGGAGCTTGACCATCATCGAGCCCGGCACGATCAGCGTGCGCGTCTTGACCTGACGGCCCTGGAGGATCTCGGCGGCGGCCCGCAGGTCTTCGAGCCGGCCGTTGGTGCACGAGCCGACGAACACCGTGTCGACCTCGACGTCGGTGAGCCGGGTGCCGGCGGTCAGCCCCATGTACTCCAGCGCCCGCTCGGCGGCCGACCGCTCGATCGGGTCGCCGAACTGCTCCGGCGCCGGGACGACCGAGCTCAGCGGCGCGCCCTGGCCGGGGTTGGTGCCCCACGTGACGAACGGGGTGAGCGTCGCGGCGTCGATCTCCACGACCTTGTCGAAGACGGCGTCGTCGTCGGTGCGCAGCGTCTTCCAGTAGTCGACCGCGGCGTCCCACGCCTCGCCCTCGGGGGCGTGGGGACGGCCCTTCAGGTAGTCGAAGGTCGTCTGGTCGGGGGCGATCATGCCCGCGCGGGCGCCCGCCTCGATGGACATGTTGCAGACGGTCATCCGGCCCTCCATCGAGAGGTTCCGGATCGCCTCGCCGCGGTATTCGACGATGTAGCCCTGGCCGCCGCCGGTGCCGATCTCGGCGATGATCGCCAGGATCAGGTCCTTGGCCGTGACGCCGAACGGCAGCGCGCCCTTGACCTCGATCGCCATCGTCTTCGGCCGGTAGGCCGGCAGCGTCTGCGTGGCCAGCACGTGCTCCACCTCGGAGGTGCCGATGCCGAACGCGATGCCGCCGAAGGCGCCGTGGGTCGAGGTGTGGCTGTCGCCGCAGACGATCGTCATGCCCGGCTGGGTGAGCCCGAACTGCGGGCCGATGATGTGCACCACGCCCTGGCCGGCGTCGCCCATGGGGTGGAGCCGGATGCCGAACTCGGCGGCGTTCTTGCGCAGCGTCTCGACCTGGGTGCGGGACACCGGGTCGGCGATCGGGCCGCGGACCGTCGGCACGTTGTGGTCCTCGGTGGCGATGGTCAGGTCGGGGCGGCGCACCGGCCGCCCGGCCATGCGGAGCCCGTCGAACGCCTGCGGGCTGGTCACCTCGTGGATGAGGTGGAGGTCGATGAAGAGCAGGTCGGGCTCACCGTCGGCGCGCCTGACGACGTGCTGCTCCCATACTTTCTCGGCCAGTGTGCGTCCCATGGTCTCCAACGCCTCCTCGCGTTATCGTCCCGTCTCTTATCATGAGACTGATATATCGGGATATGGACACTGTATCTTCTTACCGCCACTACTGCGGTTGCATCTCGGATAGCGAGACGGCAGTATCGGGGTATGGACAACTCTAGCGGAGTCGGCGTACTCGACAAGGCCGTCCTCGTGCTCAACGCCCTGGAGGCCGGACCGGCGTCGCTGGCGCAGTTGGTCCAGGCCACCGGGTTGGCCCGGCCCACTGCCCACCGCCTCGCGGTGGCCCTGGAGCATCACCGGATCGTGTCCCGCGACACGCAGGGCCGTTTCATATTGGGGCCGCGGTTGTCCGAGTTGTCCACTGCGGCGGGCGAAGACCGCCTGCTCGCGGTCGCGGGTCCCGTCCTGACCCAGTTGCGCGACCTCACCGGCGAGAGCGCCCAGCTCTACCGCCGCCAGGGCGACGAGCGGGTGTGCGTCGCGGCGGCGGAACGCGCCAGCGGCCTGCGCGACACCGTTCCCGTCGGGTCGGCGCTGCCGATGAGCGCCGGGTCGGCCGCCCAGATCCTGCTGGCCTGGGAGGAGCCCGACCGGCTCCACCGCGGCCTGCGCGGCGCCAAGTTCACCGCCGCGACCCTGGCCAGCGTCCGGCGGCGCGGCTGGGCCCACAGCGTCGGCGAGCGCGAACAGGGCGTCGCCTCGGTGTCGGCGCCCATCCGGGGCGTGGGCGGCAAGGTGATCGCCGCCGTGTCGGTCTCGGGCCCCATAGAGCGCCTCACCCGCACCCCCGGCCGCCTCCACGCCGCGCCCGTCGTGAGCGCCGCCGACCGCATCACCGAGGCCATGCGCAGGGCGGGCGCGAACGGGTCCTGAACGGTGGGCCGAAGGGGGCTAACCGGTTAGATGGCTTCGCTTGTTGGCCCTAGGCTGGCGGGGTGACAGATCGCATTGAGGCAGCCGCGGCTGAACTGCGTCCCCTGCTCCAGGAATTCCTTCTCTGGGTGCCCGTCCACGCCCCGGAAAGCGACCCCGACCTGGTCGGCTCGGCCGCCCTGTGGCACCGCCTGAGCCAGCGTTCCGACGTGGGCCACTGGCGCCGCGACGATCTGCGCCCCCTCATGCTCGACCGTCTTCCACAGGTGGTCGAAGACCCCGACGCCGCCGCCGACGCGATGGTGCCGTCGTTGCGGTCCTACCTGACCTTCCTCGACGAGACCGGCCGCCTGACGCCCGCCTCCGACCGCCTGGAGCTGCTGCTCAACGAGCTCGACGCGCTGGAGGACGACTTCGTCGACCGCATGGAGGACGCCATCGGCGAGACCGAGTGGGACGAGGAGGACGACGGCGAGGAGGACGAGGGCCTCGGCGACTTCGAGCCGTTCGCCGACGAGCTCGCCGAGCTGCCGACCCTGCGGCTGCGCCCCGACGCCGAGCTGGCCGCCGACGCCCGCCGGGTGCCGCTGATCGCCGCCGCCCGCGACCTGTCGGTCTGGATCGGCACCGACCGCAAGGTCGGCGAGTCGACGCTGCTGACCGACGCCGAGGTCGAGGAGGCCGTGACGGCCCTGGGCCTGTCCGGCCCGCAGAAGTTGTGGAACCTGTGGAACCTCGCGATCGACCTGGAGTTCGTCACCCCCTCGGGTGAGGACACCGTGAGCATCGACTCCGACACCGCCGCCTGGCCGTTCGACGACGACGAAGACGTCCTCGACGCCTGGATGCTCGGCCTCGGCTCGATCGACTACGGCGACCCCGAACTCGACGACGACGACCTGACCCTGGCCCTGTCGGGCCTGACCCGCGAGACCCTGATCCGGGTCCTGCTGAGCGGCGGCCAGAAGGCGCTCGACGAGCTGCGCGAGGAGCTGTCCGAGGCGGTCCGCGACTACGACGATCTGGGCGACGCCGCGTGGGAGGCGGCCGGCGACCCGCTGGCCCCCGTCCTCGACTGGCTGACCGGCTACGGCATGGCCGAGGTCGACGGCCAGACGGTCAGGCTGACCTCCCTGGGCACCGAGGGCGTCGTCCACCTGGTCGACGAGGCCGACCTCGACATCGACGCCCGCCCGGCCATCGACGCCATGACGGCCCACGACCTGCTGTCGCTCAGCGCCGACATGTCCGAAGAGGAGGCCGACGCCGAGTTCGCCGCCTGGATGCGCCTGCGCGAGCCCGCCCAGGCCGCCGAGGAACTGCTCGGCGCCGCCGTGGAAGACGAGTCCGACGCGCTGGTGCGCGTCCAGGCCGCCTCCCTGGTCGGTCAGCTCGGCGAGGTGGCGATCCCGGCCTGGAAGAAGGCCCTGGCCGAGGAGTCGCTGCGCTCCTACGCCGCCACCCACCTCACCCAGCTCGAGGTCGAGGGCGCCCCCGAGCCGACCCAGGCCGACACCCACTGGCTGATCCTCGACATGTGGACCATCTCGGCGGGCCTGGGCCGTGCCGAGTTCGTCAGCAGCCTTGAGGACATCGGCCCGGCGACCGACCTGATCAGCCTGCTCGACGTGATCTGGAAGGTCCGCCACCCCCACCTCGACGAGCTCCTCGAGGCGATCGCCGAGGCCCACCCCGACCGCAACGTCGGCAAGGCCGCCAAGCGCGCCCTGTTCAAGGCCCGCTCGGGCGGCTGACCTACCCCAGGGGGAAGACCGCGCAGGTCGTGGTGCCGTGGGCGTAGAGCTTGCCGTCGTTCACGCCCACGAGCGACCCCTCGGCGGTGGCGGTGGTCCGGCCGACGTGCAGGGTCCTGGCCTCACACCGCAGCGGCCCGGTGTGCGCGAACGCGGGCCTGATCATGTTCACGTTGAGCTGCACGGTCGTGTACGCCCGCCCCGCCGGCAGGGCGGTCATGATCGCGCACCCGAGCGCCGAGTCGAGCAGGGTGGCGAAGTAGCCGCCGTGGACGGTGCCCATCGGGTTGTACTGATGCTCGCCCGTCTCCCCCTCGAACAGGGCCAGCCCCTTCTCCACCTTGAGCATGGTGAAGCCCAGGGTCCCCGCGATGGGCGGCGCCGGGATCTTCCCGTCGAGCATGGCCTGGAGGAACTCCAGGCCGGACATCTCAGCGACGTCGGCGGGGATGGTCGGGGGCGCCCAGGAGTGGGTCCGGCTCTGCATCGTGGTCGTCATGGGTCTAATTTTGGAACCCAGGCGTGGCCGGAGGCAAATCCTCACGACCAGTCGGGGAGCGGGCGGTAGATCGCGATGCCCGCGCCCTCCAGTTCACCCTTGAGGGCGAAGTAGGCCTCGCCGAACGGGTCGATCCCGTCGAGCGGCATCAGACCGCGCCTGATTGCCACGTCGTGGGGGGCCAGCTCGGCCGCTACCGCCAGATGGCGGCGGGCTTGGCCGGGGCGGCCCTCGCGGAAGGCCCAGGCGGCGATCCGGGCGTGCAGGCGGGCGGCGCGCTCCTCGTCGGTGGCCCGGCGCAGGCTCTGGCCCGAGGCGCCCGACTCGCCGGTCAGCGCCCAGTGGCGCAGCGCCGCGACGGCGGCCTCCGACGAGAGGCCGTTCATGGAGCGGAAGGTGTCGGTGGCGGTCATGGTGTCCTGCGGGCGGGCGACGCGGCCCTCCTCGTCGATCCAGACAACGGTGGGCACGTTGACGACGTTGTAGAGCTCGGCCACGACACCCTCGGCGTCGACGGGCCCGTCGTGCCAGGCTGCGGCGTCGGCGCGGTCACGGTCGAGGGAGATCGGCACGATCTCGACGGGCAGCTCGTCGCCGAGGGCCAGCCAGGCGGGCAGGTCGTAGCGGCACCCGCACCACGACGCCCAGAAGACCAGGACGACCTTCCTCCCCCGCAGCGACGACAGGGTGAACCCGTCGAGGGTGAAGTCGGGCGCGACGCCCAGATCGGCCACGACGGGCTCGCCGACCGCGATGACCCCCTCGCCCGTCACCACGGGACGTCCGAGCAGCTCGGCGAACGTGACCACGTCGACACCCTCGGCCGATTCGGCCGCGGCGGCGCGGAACGACGGGATGCAGGCGTCTCCCCGGCACCACCCATGGGGCTTGCGCTCCCAGCCCATCAGTGGCACGCCGTGAGGCACCACGGCCCCGGCGATGATCTCTTCACGTCCGTCAACCAGTAGATAGCTCATGTATCGATAGTAGCACTATCCAATCTGAGGGCAACAAAAAAGCGGACTCCCGGGGAGGGAGCCCGCTTCAAGGTAGCCCCGAGCGGATTCGAACCGCCGCTACCGCCTTGAGAGGGCGGCGTCCTAGGCCACTAGACGACGGAGCCATACAAACTGCTGGTGAGAGGGGAAATTCTCGTACTCCCGAGCGGATTCGAACCGCCGTTACCGCCTTGAGAGGGCGGCGTCCTAGGCCACTAGACGACGGGAGCAAAGCTGCACTGCGTGCGCTGGGGTACCAGGACTCGAACCTAGAATAACTGAACCAGAATCAGTCGTGTTGCCAATTACACCATACCCCATCAGCGAACTTGTTCCCCGGGGGGCTATCGCTCGCGACTCCGAAAGAATAGCCCAGCTCCGGGCCCACTGCCAAAACGAAAGCCGATCGCCTCGCCGATGACCGGTGTGACAAGCTGAAAGTCCCGATTCGCGAAGGAGTCCGGCCGATGACCAACCCGTTCCTCACGCCCAGCAACCTCCCCTATCGGCTGCCGCCGTTCGCGGAGATCAGGGAGGAGCACTACGTTCCGGCGTTCGAACGGGGCATGGCCGAGCACCTCGCCGAAGTCGACGCCATCGCGTCCGATCCGGCCCCCGCGACCTTCGCGAACACGGTCGAGGCGCTCGAACGGGCCGGCGAGACGCTCCAGCGGGTCTCCATCGTCTTCTTCAACCAGGCGGGCAGCGACACCACCCCCGGCATCCAGGAGATCCAGAAGGAGATCACGCCCAAGCTGGCCGCCCACGGCGACTCCATCCACCTCAACGCGGCGCTCTACGCGCGGCTCAAGGCCGTGCGGACCGACGTGCCGGAGGAGCAGTGGCTGCTCCAGCGCTACCTCACCGACTTCGTACGCGCCGGGGCCGAGCTCGACGAGGGCCAGCAGGCCCGGCTCCGCGCGATCAACGAGGAGCTGTCCGGCCTGGCCACCTCCTTCCAGCAGAACCTGCTCGCCGACACCAACGAGCGCGCGGTCGCCGTCGACGACGCGTCGGCCCTCGACGGCCTTTCCGCCGACGAGATCGCCGGGCTGCGCGAGACCGCCGGCCAGCGGGGGCTCGACGGGAAGTACCTGATCACCCTGGTCCTGCCGACCGGCCAGCCCGCGTTGTCGTCGCTGACCGACCGGTCGCTGCGCGAGCGCGTCCACCGCGCCTCCACGGGCCGGGGCGCCGCCAACGCCGACCTGATCACCCGCATCGCCCGGCTCCGCCGCGAACGGGCCAACCTGCTCGGTTACCGCAACCACGCCGAGTTCGTCCTGGCCGACCAGACCGCCGGCACCACCGGCGCGGTGACCGAGATGCTCGACAAGCTCGTCACCCCCGCCGTCGCCAACGCCCGCCGCGAGCAGGAGGCCCTGGAGGAGCAGGCGGGCTTCCCGATCGAGGCCTGGGACTGGGCGTTCTACGCCGAGAAGGTGCGCCAGGCCCGCTACGACATCGACAGCGCCGCCATGCGGCCCTACTTCGAGCTCAACCGCGTCCTGGTCGACGGCGTCTTCCACGCCGCCCACCGCCTCTACGGCCTGTCGTTCACCGAGCGCCCCGACCTGATCGGTTACCACCCCGACGTGCGGGTCTGGGAGGTCGCCAACGAAGACGGCTCCCCGCTGGGCCTGTTCCTGGGCGACTTCCACGCGCGGGCGTCCAAGCGCGGCGGGGCGTGGATGAACAGCCTCGTCCACCAGTCGGGCCTGACGGGTCACCGCCCGGTCGTGGTCAACAACCTCAACATCGTCAAGGGCGAGCCGACCCTGATGACCTTCGACGAGGTCAACACGATGTTCCACGAGTTCGGTCACGCCCTGCACGGCCTGTTCTCCGACGTGCGCTTCCCCCGCTTCTCCGGCACGTCGGTGCCGCGCGACTTCGTCGAGTACCCGTCCCAGGTCAACGAGATGTGGGCGACCCATCCGGAGATCCTGGCCAACTACGCCCGGCACCACGAGACCGGCGAGCCGATGCCGGGCGAGCTGGTCGACCGGATGCTGGAGGCGCAGAAGTTCAACCAGGGCTTCGCGACGGTCGAATACCTGGCCGCCACCCTGCTCGACTGGGCCTGGCACACCGACTACGAGGGCGGCGACGCCGAGACGTTCGAGGTGGCGGCCCTGCGCGGCGCGGGGCTCGACCTGCCGGCGGTGCCGCCGCGCTACCGGAGCACCTACTTCGCGCACATCTGGGCCAGCGGATACGCGGCGGGCTACTACTCCTACATCTGGAGCGAGGTCCTCGACGCCGACACGGTCGACTGGTTCACCGAGAACGGCGGGCTGACCCGGGAGAACGGCGACGTCTTCCGGTCGCGGTTGTTGTCCAAGGGCGGCAGCGCCGACCCGATGGAGGCCTTCCGCGCCTTCCGCGGCCGCGATCCGCGCATCGAACCGCTGCTGGAAAGGCGCGGGCTCCTCTGACCGTCAGTAGGTGCACTGCACGACGACGTCGTCGAGTTCGATCTCGGCGGCGTAGGGCCCGTTGTCCGTGGCCGCCATGGCGAACCGCAGCACGACGTCGGCGCGCTGCGCGGTCCAGCTCACCGTGTGGAGGGTGTAGTCGGCCCTCCAGCCGGGATACGGCACCGTCTTCAGGGCGATGTACGTCCAGGTGTCGGGATCGATCACTTCGACGTTCAGTTGGGGACCCTGGCCGCGCAGCCGCGCCCAGACGCCCGCGGTGCACCTGATGGGCCCCGGGCGGGTGATGAACGGCGTGAGGCTGATGGTGCGCCCGATCGCGCACCAGTCGGGCCGGTAGAGCACCCGCCAGTGGGCGAAGCCGGTGCCGGAGCGGGGCGGCCCGAGACCGCCGGTGTAGTAGGGCCCCCAGCACTGGTTGACGACCGTGGGCGTCCACCGGGACTCCGGATTGGTGCCGGGCTCGAACCCGTCGGTGAGTTGCCAGATCCCGGCGGACGCCGGCCCGGCCGGGGCCAGCACGACCGTGGCGGCGACGGTGACGGCGATGAACGCACGGGAGATCTTCGCGCTTAGGGACATGCGCTCAGTGTGGGGGCCGTGTGACGCCCTGTGGACCCTGGTCTTTTCCGGCCCCAACCCTGGGGTGTACGCGTCGCGGCGCGAGCCGGGAACCGGTGGTCGGCGCCGGTCGCGGCGAGAGGCGGAGGCGGCGGGCGGGGCCGGGGTGGGCGGAGCCGTAACGGGAAAGGCTTCTGAGAACGGCCGCCTGCCGGGGCAGGCGGCCGATGGAACGTCAGAGCTTCGACAGGGCCGCGTTGACGCGCTCGATCGACTTCTCGCGGCCGAGGACCTCGATCGACTCGAACAGCGGCAGGCCGACCGTGCGGCCGGTGATCGCCACGCGGACCGGGGCCTGCGCCTTGCCCAGCTTGAGGCCGTGTTCGGCGCCGACCTCCTCCAGGGCGGTCTTCAGGGCGTCGGGGGTCCAGTCGACGCCGGCCAGGCGGGCGGCGTAGCCGGTCAGGACCTCGGTCGCGCCCGCCTTCATGGCCTTGTCCCACGACTGCTGGTCGTGGACGGGCTCGTCGAGGAACAGGAAGTCGACGTTGGGGGCGATCTCCGACAGGACCGCCACGCGGGTTTGCGCCAGTTCGGCGACCTTACGGAAGGTCGCCCGGTCCCACGACGGGTCGAGGAACGGGTCGCAGCGCTCGACGAACTCGTCGAGGGTCAGCTTGCGGATGTACTCGCCGTTGAAGGCGCGCAGCTTCTTCTCGTCGAAGAAGGCCGACGACAGGTTGACGTTGCGGAGGTCGAACAGGGGGGCCATCTCCGACCACGGCATGATCTCGCGGTCGTCGCCGGGGCCCCAGCCGAGCAGCATCAGGTAGTTGACCATGGCCTCGGCCAGGTAGCCCTCGTCGCGGTAGGACTCCAGGGCCACCTTGTCGCGCCGCTTCGACAACTTCTGGCGCTTCTCGTTGACGATCACCGGGAGGTGCGCCCACACGGGCGGGGTGTGGCCGAGCGCCTCCCACAGCAGCTGCTGCTTCGGCGTGTTCGACAGGTGCTCCTCGGCGCGGATGACCTCGGTGATGCGCATCTCGACGTCGTCGACCACGTTGGCCAGCACGAACAGCGGCGAGCCGTCGGCGCGGGAGATCACGAAGTCTTCCATCGCGTCGTTGGGGAACTCGACCGTGCCCCTGACCAGGTCTTCGACCACGGTGACGCCGGTGTCGGGGGTGCGGAAGCGCAGCGCGCCCTCGGTGAGGCCGCGGTCGCGGCAGTGACCGTCGTAGCCCTTGTGCTCCGAACCCGTGCGGGCCTTCACGTCGTCGCGGGTGCACGTGCAGTGGTAGGCGCGGCCCTCCTTGAAGAGGCGGGCGGCCGTCTCGCGGTGCTGGTCGGCGTAGGACGACTGGAAGTAGGGCCCCTCGAACAGCGGCGACTCGCTGTGGATGCCGATCCACGCTAGCGCCGAGATGATGCCCTCGGTCCACTCGGGGCGGTTGCGGGCGGCGTCGGTGTCCTCGATCCGGAGCACGAACCTGCCGCCGGTCTGCTCGGCGACGGCCCAGTTGAAGAGGGCCGACCGGGCGCCGCCCACGTGGAACATGCCGGTCGGGGACGGCGCGAAGCGAACACGTACCTCAGTCACGAGAGACAACCCTGTTGGTGAGAGTTCCAATGCCTTCGATGCCCACGGAGACCTCGTCACCGGGCTTGACCGGCCCGACGCCGGCGGGGGTGCCGGTGAGGATGACGTCACCCGGCAGGAGGGTCATGACGGCGCTCACGTGGGCGATGAGCGCCGGGATGTCGAAGATCAGCTGGGAGGTGCGCCCGCTCTGCCGCAACTCGCCGTTGACCGTCGTGGTGAGCGCGAGGTCGGACGCGTCGAGGTCGGTCTCGATCCACGGCCCGAGCGGGCAGAACGTGTCGAACCCCTTGGCCCGGGTGAACTGGACGTCCTTCTTCTGCAGGTCGCGGGCGGTCACGTCGTTGGCGCAGGTGTAACCGAGGATGACGTCATTGGCCCGCTCGACCGGCACGTCGCGGCAGAGCCGCCCGATGACGACGGCGAGCTCGCCCTCGTAGTCGACGTGCTGGGTGAGGTGCTCGGGGTAGGCGATCGGCTCGTTGTGCCCGATCACCGAGGTCGACGGCTTCAGGAAGATCATCGGCTCTTCCGGCACGTCGTTGCCCATCTCCCTGGCGTGGTCGGCGTAGTTGCGCCCGATCGCCACGACCTTGGACGGCAACATCGGCGCGACCATGCGCACCTCGGCGACGGGGAACCGCTCCCCCGTCAGCGACACCCCGCCGAAGGGATGCCCGTCGATCCTCGCGAGCACCTGCTCGCCCTCTTCGACCACACCGAAGGCGACCCCGCCACCAGTGGAGAACCTCGCGATACGCACCGTCCCAGGCTAGTGCCTCGTAAGGTGGCGCCATGGCATCGGTAGTGAAGATCAACGTCCTGACCGTCCCGGCGGAGATGCGCGACGACCTCGAACGGCGCTTCGCCGGCCGCGCCGGAACGGTGGAGACGGCCGACGGCTTCGAGTGGTTCGAACTCCTGCGCCCGGTCGAGGGGACGGACAGATACCTGGTCTACACGCGCTGGCGCAGCGAGGAGGACTTCCAGCGGTGGTCGGGGCAGGGGCACGGGCAGGGCCAGGCGGAGGTGTGGACCTTCGACGTGGTCCAGAGCGCCGGACCGGCGGCAAGCTAGTCCTATACGGGATCTGAACCAAAGAGCTGTGCGGCGGGAGGGGCGAGGGGATACTGGGGACATGGCCCTTCCGAGCCGCTACGCGGACGTCCCGGACCGCGCGTCCACCTCACTGGCGGCGCTGCGCGGCCCGGTCGACGGCGTGGTCGAGTTGCCGTTGCACCTCTGCTGGTCGGGCCAGCGCAGCTTCGACGTGGGCGACCCCACCGAATGCCGGATGATGTACCAGATCGTCATCACGGAGGGCGTGCGGGCCGACGTGGAGCACTACCTGGCCTTCGACCGGCTGCTTGAGGCGTGGCCTCGACTGCACCGGATGCTCGGGCCCGCATATGTCGAGACCTGGGAAGAGCGCTTTCCGGTCCTTCGCGAGGTGGCCGAACAGGCGGCGCCCGCCCTCAAGGCCGAGATGCGTCGTGCGCGGGAGGCGATCGAGGCCAGGCGTTCCGCCTCATAGACATATGTGGTCCAGTGATCTTGCACTCCGGCCGGCTCTCGACGAGATCGTCGATTAGCACGTTCCCCGCTTCTCAGGTGTTTCCCAGGCTCTGCCGACCGACTTGACCTGCGACGTACCGTCGGCCAGCATGAGCCGCGCCCCCCGTATGGAAGGAACAGGCGTGACGCGCCGTATCCGATTCGGCGTGTTCGCCGTTCTTGTCGTGTTAGGGAGCCTGATCCAGGCCGGGCCCGCCCATGCCGTGGCGAAGACGCCCGAGTGTCAGGGTGAGTGGTTGCCCTCGACGCCGACCTCCCCCGAGGTCATGGACGGCGAGCTGGGGTTCCTCGATCTCGACCCGGTGAAGATCGGTGACAGGGTCGACTGGAAGCTCGACCCGTACAAGAACCGGTCCTGGGTCATGGTGTTCCAGTCGCTGCGCTGGGCCGGGCGGCTGGTGGCCGACTACGAGACCACCGGCAAGGCGTCCTACCTGGCCCGCGGCACGGCCGTGATCAAGGACTGGGTGGAGAAGAACCCCTACCACGGGCGCAACACGCCGAAGCTGGCGTGGGCCGAGCACACCGTCTCGTTGCGGACGCCGGTGCTGGTGTGCCTGTCGAAGCACGTCTCGGCCAAGTGGCTGACCGACAGCCTCCACGGCCACGCGCGGTTCCTCAACGACAACTCCCACTACAAGTGGGGCCACAACCACGGGCTCGACGCCGACATCGCCCTGCTGGGCGTCGGGTGCCGCATGGACAACAAGGCGTGGAAGGCCAAGGCGCTGAGCCGGATGACCACGACCACCAAGATGGACGTCGACTCCCAGGGCGCCCTCCTGGAGCAGTCGCCCCGGTACGCGATCTACTTCCACGAGCGGCTCAAGGTCGCCATGGACCGGATCCGCGAGTGCGGCCAGAAGGTGCCCGCCGAGATGGCCTCGCGTTTCGACCTGATGCCCGAGCACATCTCGGCCGCCACGATGCCCAACGGCTTCCTGGTGCCGATCGGCGACGGCGCGGCCGACGTGCAGCCGGTGGCCTACGCCCGGCCCGACTCGAAGGTCCAGATCTACAAGGCCGGGTACGTCTTCGGGCGGTCCGCCTGGGATGCAAAGGACGCCTCCTACTACTCGATCCGGTACGGCCCCGGCATGAAGTTCCACGGCCACGAAGACCACCTCGGCGTCACCTACTACGCCCAGGGCCGGCCGATCCTGACCGAGGCCGGGTTCCACTCCTACGAGCCGAGCCCCTACCGCAACTGGACCCTCAGTCCCGAGGCCCACAACGTCCCGATCCCGCAGGGCCGCAGGCTGCGGCCGGGCACGCCGTCGTCGCTGACCAAGAAGACCGTCAAGGACGACCGCCAGTCGTACACGCTGACCGACCGGGCCTACGGCGTCAGCCGGACCCGGGCCGTGCTGGTCAACCACGACAAGAAGGACGTCATGGCGGTGCTCGACACGGTCGCGTCCGGGAAGGTGCGCAACCTCTGGCACCTCGACCCGCGGTTCTCGGTCGTCGGGAACGACGGCGGCCGGGTCGTGGTGAAGGACAACGACTGGCGGGCCTCGGTCGTGCAGTTCGTGCTGCCGGGCTGCAAACCGGTGAAGGGCCAGAAGATCGTCTCTGGACAGCCGAAGCCCTTCCAGGGCTGGATCTCCCAGACCTACATGCAGAAGACCGCCGCCCCGGTGATCGTGTCGCCGTCGGCCAAGGGCCTGCTCACCGTGGTCGTGCCGGGCACCGCCGAGGGCTCGGTGACCTGTTCGGGGCGCACGGTCATCGCGCACACCCCGAACGGCCCCGTCTCGTTCAAGATCTCGGGTAAGGACCTCGTCTAGATCGCGAGAGAGCGTCTGGGTCTGGACTGAGGAACGCAGGAGAGCGAAGCGAACCGGAGTGACGAGGGAAGACCCAGACTCAAGGCGACCGAGCAGCCGTGCCGGAGGCGCGGCAGTCAGATTTCATAACCTGCGCGGAGCAGGCCGAACGTCACGGCCTGCTCCAGGGCCTGCCAGGACGCCTCGATGATGTTCTCGTCGACGCCGACCGTGCTCCAGTCGCCCTTCGGGTCGCTTGACGTCACCAGGACGCGGGTCACCGCGTCGGTGCCGTGGGTGCCCTCCAGGATGCGGACCTTGAAGTCGATCAGCTCGACGGTCGCCAGCTCGGGGTAGAGCTTCTCCAGCGCCAGCCGGACCGCCCGGTCGAGGGCGTTCACGGGGCCGTTGCCCTCGCCGGTCGCGACGATGCGTTCGCCCTTGGCGTGGACCTTCACGGTCGCCTCGCTGACGACCTCGCCCGTCGGGCGGCGTTCGACGATCACGCGCCACGACTCCACCGTGAAGTGGCGGCGGCGCTCGCCGTGGAGGGTGTCGCGGAGCAGAAGCTCGAAGGACGCGTCGGCGGCCTCGAAGGTGTGGCCGCGCGACTCCAGGTCCTTGACCCGGTCGACCAGCTCACGCGACTGGTCGCCGCTCAGGTCGTAGCCGAGCTCGCGGCCCTTCAGCTCGACCGAGGCGCGGCCGGCCATGTCGGAGACCAGCATGCGCATGTCGTTGCCGACCTCGGCGGGGTCGATGTGCTGGTAGAGGTTCGGGTCGACCTTGATCGCCGAGGCGTGCAGGCCGGCCTTGTGGGCGAAGGCCGAGGCGCCGACGTAGGGGGCGTGGGAGTTGGGGGTCACGTTGGTGACCTCGGTGATGGCATGGGCGATGCGGGTCATGTCGCGCAGCGCCTCCGGCGGCACGAGGTCGAAGCCCCGCTTGAGCTGGAGGTTGGCCACCACGGTGAACAGGTTGGCGTTGCCGGAGCGCTCGCCGTAGCCGTTGGCGCAGCCCTGCACATGGGTCGCCCCGGCCCGCACGGCGGCGAGGGTGTTGGCGACCGCGCAGCCGGTGTCGTCGTGGCAGTGGATGCCGATCCGGGCGCTGGTCTGCACCGCGTTGTGGACGACGTCCGCCAGTTCGTCGGGCAACATCCCGCCGTTGGTGTCGCACAGGGCGATCACCGACGCCCCGGCCTCGGCCGCCGTGCGGAGCACCTCCAGGGCGTAGGCGGGGTTGGACTTGTAGCCGTCGAAGAAGTGTTCGGCGTCGAGGAACACCCGCTGGCCCTCCGCACGCAGGTGGGAGACCGTGTCGCGGATCATCGCGAGGTTCTCCTCCAGTGTCGTGCGGAGGGCCAGCTCGACGTGCCGGTCGTGGCTCTTGGCGACAAGGGTCACGACGGGCGCGCCGGAGTCGCGCAGGGCGGCCACCAATGGGTCGTCGGCGGCCTTCACTCCGGCCCGGCGGGTCGCGCCGAACGCGGCGAGTTGCGCGTGCTTCAGGTCGAGCTCTGTTTGAGCGCGCCGGAAGAACTCCGTGTCCTTGGGGTTGGCGCCCGGCCAACCGCCCTCGATGAAACCGACCCCCAGGGCGTCCAGGTGACGGGCGACGGCGAGCTTGTCGGCAACGGAGAGGTTGAGCCCCTCCTGCTGGGCGCCGTCGCGGAGCGTGGTGTCGTACACGTGGAAGCGGTCGTCGGCCATCTCGGTTCCTTGGGTGATTGCGAGACAAACAAAAAGACCCCTCACGGGCGTGAGAGGTCTGCGCGCCTGGCTGGAATGATCCGTCAGCCGGCGCGCCTGCCAATAATGAGCAGACCGTTGAACATGGTGAAGCCGAGCTTACCCGCCGGAACCACCATCTGGCACATCGATCTCACCAAGTAAGATAGTGATCATGAAGGGTTCCTACTTGGGCGAAGCGCTGCCCGCCTACCTCTCCGCCCACGCCACCCAGCCCGACCAGGTCCTTCGTGATCTCGCGGTCGAGACGACGGCTCTGCACGCCGACTTCGCCGGCATGCAGATCGCGCCCGAGCAGGGCACGTTCATGACCATGCTGGTGCAGCTCACCGGCGCGAAGCTGGCGGTCGAGGTCGGCACGTTCACCGGCTACTCCTCGATCTGCATCGCCCGGGGCCTGGCTCCCGGCGGGCGGCTGATCGCCTGCGACGTCAGCGAGGAGTGGACGTCGATGGCCCGCAAGTACTGGGAGCGCGCCGGGCTCACCGACCGCATCGAGCTGCGGCTCGGCGACGCGGTCGAGACCCTGGGCGCGATGCCCGACGACGAGGAGATCGACTTCGCGTTCATCGACGCCGACAAGGGCGGCTACCCGGCCTACTACGAGGCGCTGCTGCCCCGCATGCGCCCGGGCGGCCTGATCGTGTGCGACAACACGATCCAGGGCGGCCGGATCACCGACCCGGAGGCGGGCGGCAACGTGCCGGTGCTGCGCGAGTTCAACGACATGGTGACCGCCGACCCCCGGGTCGATTCGGTGCTGCTCCCGGTGGCCGACGGTCTGACGCTGGTCCGCAAGCGTTAGGCGATCTTGTGCACCCAGTTGTGGGGGTCGGGACGGGTGCCGTACTGGATGCCCATGAGCTCATCCCTGATCTTCAGGGTGACCGGGCCGGGGGTGCCGTCGCCGACCGTCCAGGCGCGGTCGGCGCCCTTCACCGAGCCGACCGGGGTGACGACCGCGGCGGTGCCGCAGGCGAAGACCTCGGTGAGCTCGCCCGACTCACACCCGGCCTGCCACTCCTCGATCGAGATGCGGCCCTCCTCGGCGGTCAGGCCGAGGTCGGCCGCGAAGGTGAGGATCGAGTCGCGGGTGATGCCCGGCAGCAGGGTGCCGGTGAGCGCCGGGGTGAGCAGGCGGTCGCCGAAGACGAAGAACAGGTTCATCCCGCCCATCTCCTCGACGTAGCGGTGCTCCACAGCGTCGAGCCAGACGACCTGGTCGCAGCCCTCGGCGACGGCCTGGCGCTGGGCCACGAAGGCGGCCGCGTAGTTGCCGCCGCACTTGGCGAAGCCGGTCCCGCCGGGGGCGGCGCGGGTGTATTCGGTCGAGAGCCACACCGAGACCGGCTTCACGCCGCCCGCGAAGTAGGAGGCCGCCGGTGAGGCGATCACCATGTAGCGGTAGGTCTTCGACGGGTAGTTGACGCCCAGCCCGGCCTGCGTGGCGATCATGAAGGGGCGCAGGTAGAGGCTGTGGCCCTCGGTCGTGGGCACCCACTCGCGGTCGGTCTGCACGAGCAGTTCGAGCGACTCGACGAACACGTCCTCGGGTAGCTCGGGCATCGCCATGCGGGCGGCCGAGCTGTTGAACCGGGCCGCGTTCGCGTAGGGGCGGAACGCGACGATCGAGCCGTTGGCCTGCCGGTAGGCCTTGAGACCCTCGAACAGTTCCTGGGCGTAGTGGAACACCGAGGTGGCCGGGTCGAGGACGAGCGGACCGTAGGGCTCAAGGCGGGCGTCGTGCCAGCCCTCGCCCTCGGTGAAGTCGATCGACACCATGTGGTCGGTGAACGTCTGCCCGAAGCCGGGCGCCTCCAGCACCCGCTCTCTTTCCGACGTGCTGCGCGCCTGGGGGTTGGGGCGCACCTCAAAGCTGAGCTGGCTGGTCATGCGGGTTCCTCTCTACGCTACTGATGAAAACCTAGGGCATGTCGCGGGGCACAAAAAAGCGCACAGTGACCCAACACGGGCCACTGTGCGCTACTGAACGACGAAGGTGGCCGGCGATCAGCCGGCTACTCGGGCGGCGATGTCGTCGCCGATCTCCCGGGTGGTGCGGGCCGCCCACGCGCCGGCGCGCTCGACCAGGTCGTCGGCGACCGCCTGCTCGACGCGGGCGGCGGCCTCGGCCTGGCCGATGTGGTCGAGCAGCATGGCGACCGACAGGATGGTGGCGCTCGGGTCGGCCTTGCCCTGCCCGGCGATGTCGGGGGCCGAGCCGTGGACCGGCTCGAACATGCTCGGCGCGGTGCGGTCGGGGTTGACGTTGCCGCTGGCCGACAGGCCGATGCCACCGGCGATGGCGGCGCCGATGTCGGTGATGATGTCGCCGAACAGGTTGTCGGTGACGATCACGTCGAACCGCTGCGGCTGCGAGACGAAGAACATCGAGGCCGCGTCGACGTGGCAGTAGTCGGTGGTGACCTGCGGGTATTCCTCGGCGACCCGCTTGACCGTACGCGACCACAGGTCGCCGGCGAAGGTCAGCACGTTGGTCTTGTGGACCAGCGTGAGGTGACGGCGCTCCCGGCCGGCGGCCTTCTCGAAGGCGTAGCGCACGACCCGCTCGACGCCGTGGGCGGTGTTGACCGAATCCTGCGTGGCGATCTCGTGGGGGGTGCCCTTGCGGAGCACGCCACCCGCTCCCGCGTAGGGGCCCTCGGTGCCCTCGCGGACGACGATCATGTCGATGTCTTCGGGGCGGGCCTTGCCGAGCGGGGTCTCCACGCCCGGGAAGAGCTTCACCGGGCGCAGGTTGACGTAGTGGTCGAGCTCGAAGCGCAGGCGCAGCAGCAGGTCGCGCTCCAGCACCCCCGGCGGCACGCTCGGGTCGCCGACCGCGCCAAGCAGGATCGCGTCGAAGCCGCGCAGCTCGGCGAGCACCGAGTCGGGCAGGGTCTCACCCGTGGCGTGGTAGCGCGCCGCACCCAGGTCGTAGTGGGTGGACTCCACCTTGACGCCGACCGCGTCGAGAACTTTGAGGCCCTCCGCGACGACCTCGGTGCCGATCCCGTCGCCGGGGATCACTGCCAGGCGGATGTTGCTCGAATCCATGGGGGTACCTTAGCGGGCTGTCTCGGAGATCGAACAACGATCTCACCATACGGAATGTCGCGTCAGCGCTCGGGCGAGCCGCCGTTGTCGCGCCGGTCGAGGGCCGTCTGCAGGGCCTCGGCGACCTCGTCGTCGGTGTCTTCGGGACGGTTCCACGGATACATGTCGTACATGAGGGTCTCCAGCTCTGAAAGAGAAAGGGAGGTCGGCACGCCACGACTCCGCGGCGGGTCGCCGGCCTGCTGGATCAGACCCCGCCGCGGCAGGTAATTACGAGAACCCGACGCATCCCTGTCACAGTACCCCAGCCGTCTCGTAGGACGACCTACCATCTCATCCCATGAGACGGCAAAGGCCGCGCCCGTTCTGGGAACGGGCGCGGCCTCCGGGTTGGACGATCAGCCTTCCAGGTCGACGACCCGGCCGCTGTCGGCGCCGATCTCGCTGGCGATCTGCTCGACCACGTCGGCCGGGGCCGCCGAGTCGAGGGTCAGCGCGATCAGGGCCTTGCCGCCCTTGGCGCCACGGGCGACCTGCATGGAGGCGATGTTGACGCTCTGCTCGCCGAGCAGGCGGCCGACGATGCCGACGATGCCGGGACGGTCGGTGTAGGTGAAGAACGCCAGGTGGTCGGTCGGCTCGATCTCCATCGTGAAGCCGTTGACCTCGACGATCTTGGTGATCTGGCGCGGGCCCGAGAGCGTGCCCGAGACCGAGACGGTGCGGCCGTCGGCCAGCACGCCGCGGACGGTGATCACGTTGCGCCAGTCGGGGCTGTCGGGGCTGGTGACCAGCTCGACGACGGTGCCCCGGTCCTGGGCCAGCAGCGGCGCGTTCACGTAGGTGACGCCGTTCTCCACGACGTCGGTGAAGACGCCCTTGAGGGCGGCCAGCTCCAGCACCCGCACGTCCTGCGAGGCGATCTCGCCCCGGACCTCGACGACCAGGCGGGTGGCGACCTCGCCCGCGAGGGCGGTGAAGACCCGGCCGAGCCGCTCGGTCAGCGGCAGGCCCGGCTTGACCTCTTCGGCCACCGCGCCGCCCTGGACGTTCACCGCGTCGGGCACGAACTCGCCGCCGAGGGCGAGCTTCACGCTGCGGGCCACCTGGGTGCCGGCCTTCTCCTGGGCCTCATGGGTGGAGGCGCCGAGGTGGGGCGTGACGACGACCTGGTCGAGCTCGAACAGCGGGCTGTCGGTGACGGGCTCCTTGGGGAACACGTCGATGCCGGCGCCGGCGACCCGGCCCTCCTTGATGGCGGAGTAGAGGGCGTTCTCGTCGATGATGCCGCCGCGCGCGACGTTGATCAGGCGGACGTTCGGCTTGACCATGTGGAGCTCGCGCTCCCCGATCAGGCCGATGGTCTCCTTGGACTTCGGCAGGTGGACGGTGATGAAGTCGGCCTTGGCCAGCACCTCGTCGAGCGAGACGAGCTGGACGCCCATGGCCGCCGCGCGGGCCGCCGGGAGGTAGGGGTCGTACGCGATCAGTTCCACCCCGAACGGCGCGAGGCGCTGCGCGACGAGCTGGCCGATCTTGCCGAGGCCGAGGATGCCGACGACCTTCTCGTCGAGCTCGACGCCGGTGTACTTGGACCGCTTCCACTCGCCGCCCTTGAGGGCGGTGTGGGCCTGGGCGACGTTGCGGGCCGAGGCGAGGATCAGCGCGACGGTGTGCTCGGCGGCGCTGGTGATGTTCGAGGTGGGCGCGTTGACGACCATGATGCCGGCCTTGGTGGCCGCCTCGACGTCGACGTTGTCGAGGCCGACGCCCGCGCGGGCCACCACACGGAGCTTGGGCGCGTGGGCCACGGCCTCGGCGTCGACCTGGGTGGCGCTGCGCACGATCAGAGCGTCGACGTCGGAGAGAGCCGGAAGGAACGCGGACCTGTCGGCTCCGTCGACCTGACGGACCTCGAAGTCCGCTCCGAGGACGGCGAGACCGGCCTGGGAGAGCTCCTCTGCGACCAGTACGACGGGCTTGTTCACTGGATGATTTCCTTCGAACGTGACGACTCTAAGGGCAGATTCACGAGCGCGAGGCACGGTCGACCTCCGGCCGCCCGCATCTCACTTCATCGGTCGCCGACGAGTCTATCCGCGCCTTTCGGAGAGCCTTCGGAGGATCCGGCATACGAGACGGCTGTTACCCAGGGGAGTCGTGAGAATCCCTCACGTAAACGGCAGATTTGGTGGCATACCCCGCTTGGACCGCGCCAATCCCCCCAGCCGCCAAGTTGGTATTGATCGCACCTAATCTTGGCGATTAGCCTGCTAAATCGTGGTTCGGTACCTATGGTTCAGCATATGAGCATCGGGAATCCCGCTCTCGGCGAAGTGCTCGCCCAGCACGGCAGTCCGCACCAACTTCTCGCCGCTTTGGCGGATTGGGGCATCCTGGTCGCCGTCCGGCCCGATCGTTCCGTGGTGCTCGGCACCACGCAGAGTGGCGAACGGGTGCTGCTCGGCTACACCGGTCCGGCGACCTACGCGCGCCACCGGGGCAGCCACTCGTTGTCGGTCTGCGACGCCGACACCATCCTGGACATCCAGCGGGTGACCGGGGTCCGCGAGATCGTCATCGACGCCGCCGGGCCCGCCGCCGCGGCCGTGCCGATCGACGACCTCCAGCGGCACCTCCGCCAGACCCGCAGCGGACCGCATCCCGTGTTGTCGGGCGCCACGCCGAACGCCTACGCGACCGGCAGCATGGACCGCATCCCCAAGCCGCCGGTCCGCACCGCGGCCCCGATGCCGCTGGGCGCGCCGGTCCCGCCGGTGCAGCAGCACGCCCCCGCCGCGCCCGCGCCCTGGATCCCGCAGCCGCGCCAGCATCTGTCGGGCGCGATGCAGGTGGTCGACCCCGGATACCAGCGCACGAACCACCCGATACTGCCCGCCCTGCGGGTGGCCATCGCCGAGCTGCTGCGCGACATCCCGGTCGTCCACCACGTGTGGATCTCGGCCGCGCGGACCGTCTCGGGTTCGCAGGGGATCATGCTGCATGTGAAGGTGCACACCGCCAACGCCGAGGACATCGTCCGCGACCTCCATCGCGGGGTGCGCGCCCGGCTGCCGCAACTGGCCGCCAGCGAGGCTCCGGTGCTGATGGCGCGGGTGGCCGACGCGCACACCGAACGGCGCATGATCGAACTGGGTGCGCACGTCGTCTGTGCCGACGTAACGGACTGATCGATTCCCTATCCGATTTACCGTGATTGGGCTTGAATTGCGGCCATGGTCACGGTCCCCACCCGAGTGCGCCTCGGCTATGCCGTCGGCTCCTTCTGCACGGCGAACTTCACCACGATCCCCGGCCTGCTGCTGCTCATCTACATGACCAACGTGCTGGCCGTCGATCCGCTGCTGGCCGGTGTCGTGGTGTTCCTGCCGAAGGCCTGGGACCTGATCGCCAACACGCTCGTCGGCCAGTGGTCCGACCGGACCGTGTCGCGGTGGGGCCCCCGGCGGCCGTGGCTGCTCGGCGGGGCGGCGATCCTGCCGGTCGCGTTCGTGGTGATGTTCATCGGCCCGCCGCTCACCGGCGTCCCGGCCGCGCTCTTCGTCGGGGCCGCCTTCCTGATCGCGGCCAGCGGGTACGCCCTCTACGAGGTCCCCTACAAGGCGATGCCCGCCGAGATGACCCACGACTACCACGAGCGCACGTCGCTGCTGCAGTGGCGCATGATCTTCATCGCCATCGGCATCGGCATGAGCGGCATCCTGGCGCCGATCCTGGCGGGCGACACCGTCGAGGGCTACCGGCTCATGGGCGTGGTCTTCGGCGTGATCCTGCTGCTCGCGATGCTGGCCTCGTTCTTCGGCACCGCGGGCGCGCCCTACACCGGCCAGGCGGAGCCGGAGGCCAGCCTGAAGGCCCAGCTCAAAGCGGCCCGCACCTCCAGGCCGTTCATGTGGCTGCTCGGCCTGAGCAGCGCGCAGACCCTCGGCGCGTACGTCATGCTGGCCGGCGCCCCCTACTTCGCGGCGTACACGGTCGGCAGCACCGGCGCGACGACGACGCTGTTCGCGGCGCTGGTCGGGCCGATGCTCGTGACGATGCCGCTGTGGGTGTGGCTGGCCAAGAAGCTCGACAAGCGCGGCGCCATGATCCTGTCCGGGGTGCTCTTCATGAGCGGGGCGGTCGCGGCCGTGGCCACCCCTCTCTTCGGGCCGGTGTACGCCCACGCGGTGATCGTCGTGGTCGGCGTCGGGTACGCCGGCCTCCAGCTCCTGCAGTTCTCGATGCTGGCGGACGTGATCGCGTACGACGGCATGGTGAGCGGGAAGCGGCGCGGCGGCGTGTTCACCGGCCTGTGGACGGCGGTGGAGAGCGCGGTGGCCGCCTTCGGCGCGACCATCTACGGCGCGACCCTGGCCATCGGCGGCTTCCGCGAGTCGGACCCGGCCAACCCGGTCGTCCAGCCCGAGAGCGCCGAGTTCGCGGTGCTCATCGGCATCACGGTGGTGCCCGCGGTCATCATCCTCCTGGGGGTCCTGATGACCTTCAAATACGACCTCACCAGTGCCAAGATGTCTCAGGTTTCACAGGATGTGACCTAAATCACAGAGGCATCGATTGGAACGTGGCCATCAGGGATTCCGTAACAGGATGATCTCAGCCAGGTCACCGAATATGACGGTTTTCCTCGCACGACGGCTCCGACCAGGCCATACTTCGGTTCCATTCCAGAGCTTCGGAACCCCACCCCTGGAAGGAAGTTCATGAAGACTTCACTCCGCGCGCTCCTCTGCGCCGGTGTGCTGCTGGCCGCCACTCTCCCGGCGGTCGGTTCTGCCTCGGCGGCGAGCGCGCAGGCGGAGGCCGCGCGCTGCCGCATCGTCGCCTCGAAACCAGCCGTGAACCAGCTCGGCCAGCTCACCGCCGTCGGCTCCCGCACCGGCCGCTGCTTCGGCAAGACCAGGGTCCGGGTGCGCATCAAGCAGTCGGTCGCCGGCCCGGACACCACGCTCAAGAGCGGCTCCAAGGTCGTCCGCACCGCGAAGCTGCGAGTCCGCGCGAACTGCGTCCCCGGCGTCTACTACACCCAGGTGACCGGCCGCTTCGGCCAGGTCGTCAACTCGCGCCGGGTGAACATCACCTCGTGCACCCCGGCCCCCGCGCCGTCCCCCTCGCCGTCGGCCTCGCCCAGCGCGTCGCCGAGCGCCTCGCCCAGCGCCACCCCGTCGGCCACCCCCAGTGGTTCCACCGTCGGCACGGCGGTCGAGAACGAGGTCGTGCGGCTCACCAACGCCGAGCGCGCCAAGGGCGGCTGCGGTCCCCTGACGCACGACGCCAAGCTCCGCACCGCCGCGTTCAACCACTCGGCGGACATGTCGGCGAAGAACTACTTCAGCCACGACTCGGCCGACGGCCGCTCGTTCGGCGACCGCCTCAAGCAGGCCGGGTTCAGCTTCCGCGCCGCCGGCGAGAACATCGCCAAGGGCTACCAGACGGCCGCCCAGGTCGTTCAGGGCTGGATGAACAGCCCCGGCCACAAGGCGAACATCATGAATTGCACCTACACGCACATCGGCGTGGGTCACGTGGCCGCGGGTGGGCCATACTGGACCCAAGACTTCGCGAAGCCCTGACGTTAGGGGCTATCTGGACACCGGCCTGACGGAAAGCGGATACTCCAGACATGAGCTCCGAGCCACACGTGCGCGCCTCTGACGAGGACCGCGAGCGTGCGCTCAACGAGCTACGTGAACGGGCGGCCGAAGGCCACCTTTCCATGGAGACGTTCGTCGGCAGGGTCGACCAGGCCCTGCGCGCCCGCAGCGCCGCAGAGCTCGAACAACTCGTCGCCGACCTGCCCCAGCGGGGCAGGTTCCGGCGGCGGGCCACCGACCTCGTCGGCTCGGTGTCCGACTTCAGCACCCGTCTCCGGGCGGCCTGGCGCCGCCCCAAGCTCCCCCGCCTCGCATTGCCGGCCGACACGCGGATCCGGTACGTCGTGGGGCGCGGCTCAGCCTGCGACCTGGTGCTGGCCGACCTGACCGTCTCGCGGATCCACGCGGAACTGCGACGAGAAGAAGACCACTGGCTGCTGGTCGACCTGGGCTCACTGAACGGCACCCGCCTGAACGGGTGGCGCCTGGTGGGCCCGGCCCGAGTCCGCAACGGTGACGAGATCAGCTTCGGCGACTGCGCCTTCCTGGTGTCGGTCCCCCTTTGATCGCGACAAGGCCCGGCTCCCCCTGATCAAGGGAGCCGGGCCTCATCTTTTCGCCATGCCTTCGCCTGGCCGGTCACACGACCTCCTTCGACCATGGCCAACGACAAAACCCGGCCCCTTGGTGAAAGGGACCGGGTTCAGTCGTCAGGCCCGTTCGGCCGCGCCGGTGTCTGGACTGAGGAACGCAGGAGAGCGAAGCGAACCGTAGTGACGAAGGAAGACACCGGCTGAAAGCGGCCGAACCGCGCGTGCGGAGCACGCGCAGTCAAACTACGCCTGGTTCTGGAGCCAGCTCATCATCGGGCGGAGCTTGGCGCCGGTCTTCTCGATCGGGTGCTCGGCCAGTTCGTCGCGGTACTGCTGGAAGCGCTTCTGGCCGCCGTCGAACTCGGCCACGAGCTCGCGGGCGAACTCGCCCGACTGGACCTCGTCGAGGATGCGGCGCATCTCCTTCTTGGTCTCGTCGTTGATGAGGCGCGGGCCGCGGCTGTAGCCGCCGTACTCGGCGGTGTCGGAGACCGACCAGTACATCTTGTGGATGCCGCCCTCGTACATGAGGTCGACGATCAGCTTCATCTCGTGGAGGCACTCGAAGTAGGCGACCTCCGGCTGGTAGCCGGCCTCGATCAGGGTCTCGAAGCCCGCCTTGATGAGCTCGGACACGCCGCCGCAGAGCACGGCCTGCTCGCCGAACAGGTCGGTCTCGGTCTCCTCGGTGAAGGTGGTCTTGAGCGCGCCGGCGCGGGTGCCGCCGATGCCCTTCGCGTACGACAGCGCGAGCGGCCAGGCGTTGCCGGTGGCGTCCTTCTCGACGGCTACCAGGCAGGGCACGCCGCGGCCGGCCGCGTACTGGCGGCGGACCAGGTGGCCCGGGCCCTTCGGGGCGACCATGGCGACGTCCACGCCCGCGGGGGCCTCGATGAGGCCGTAACGGATGTTGAGGCCGTGGCCGAAGAACAGGGCGTCGCCCTCGACCAGGTTCGGCGCGACGTGCTCGGCGTAGAGGTGGCGCTGGATGTGGTCGGGCGCGAGGATCATGGTCAGGTCGGCCTCTTCGACCGCTTCGGACGGGCTGAGCACCCGCAGGCCGTCGGCCTCGACCTTCTCCCGGCTCTTGGAGCCCTCGGGGAGTCCGACGCGGACGTCGACGCCGGAGTCGCGCAGGCTCAGGGCGTGCGCGTGGCCCTGGCTGCCGTAGCCCAGGACGGCGACGTGGCGGCCCTGGATGATCGACAGGTCGGCGTCGTTGTCGTAGTAGATCTCAGTCACTTCGATAAACCTTTCAGGGTTTCTTAAGCGGTCCGGTCCAGGGCCCGGAGCGAGCGGTCGGTGATCGACCGGGCACCGCGGCCGATGGCCACCATGCCCGACTGCACGAGTTCCTTGATGCCGAACGGCTCAAGGACGCGCACGAACGCCTCCAGCTTGTCGACCGTACCGGTGACCTCGATGGTGACCGCGTCGGGGGCGACGTCGACGCAGCGGGCCCGGAACAGGTTGACCAGTTCCAGGACGTGGCTGCGCGAGTCGGCGTCGGCCCGCACCTTGATCAGCATGAGTTCGCGCTGCACCGACTGGGCGGTGTCGAGCTCGACGATCTTGAGGACGTTCACCAGCTTGTTGAGCTGCTTGGTGACCTGCTCCAGCGGCAGGTCCTCGACGTTCACGACGATCGTCATGCGGGAGACGTCGGCGTGTTCCGTCGGACCGACCGCGAGCGAGTCGATGTTGAATCCGCGGCGGCTGAACAGGGCCGAGACCCGGGCGAGCACGCCAGGCTTGTTCTCGACCAGAACGGACAGGGTGTGCCTGCTCATCAGTCTTCGTGCTCCCACTTCGGCGCCATGTCACGGGCGTACTTGATGTCGTCGTTGCTGGTGCCGGCGGCGACCATCGGCCAGACCATGGCGTCCTGGTGCACCACGAAGTCGATCACGACGGGCATGTCGGTGATCTCCATCGCCTTGCGGATGGTGTCGTCGACGTCCTCCGGCCGCTCGCAGCGCAGGCCGACGCAGCCGTAGGCCTCGGCCAGCTTGACGAAGTCAGGGATGCGGCGGGCCGACTGGAGGTCGGTGTTGCTGTAGCGCTCCTCGTAGAAGAGCGTCTGCCACTGGCGCACCATGCCGAGGTTGCCGTTGTTGATGACCGCGACCTTGATCGGGACGCCTTCGAGCGCGCAGGTCGCGAGCTCCTGGTTGGTCATCTGGAAGCAGCCGTCGCCGTCGATGGCCCACACGTCCTTGTCGGGACGGCCCATCTTGGCGCCCATCGCGGCCGGGACGGCGAAGCCCATCGTGCCCGCGCCGCCGGAGTTGATGAACGAGCCCGGCTTCTCGTAGCCGATGAACTGCGAGGCCCACATCTGGTGCTGGCCGACGCCCGCCGTGTAGATCGCGTCGGGCCCGACCAGGGCGCCGATGCGCTCCATGATGTACTGCGGCGCGAGCGAGCCGTCCTCGTAGGTCTCGTAGCCGAGGGCGTAGGTCTCGCGGTAGGCGTCGAGGTGGCGCCACCATTCGGTGTAGTCGCCGCGCACGGAACCGGCCTTGATCGCCGCGACCAGGTCGGCGATGACCTCCTTGCAGTCACCGACGATCGGCACGTCGGCGTGGCGGTTCTTGGAGATCTCGGCCGGGTCGATGTCGGCGTGGACGACCTTCGCGTACGGGGCGAAGGTGTCGAGCCGGCCGGTGACCCGGTCGTCGAAGCGGGCGCCCAGCGCGATGATGAGATCACTGCGCTGGAGCGCGCCGACCGCCGCGACCGTGCCGTGCATGCCGGGCATTCCGAGGTGCTGCCGGTGGCTGTCGGGGAAGGTGCCCCGGGCCATCAGGGTCGTGATGACCGGGATGCCGGTCAGCTCGGCCAGTTCGAACAGCTCCGCCGACGCCTGCGCCTTGTGGACGCCTCCGCCGACGTACAGGACCGGGCGCTTGGCCTCGGCGATGAGCCGGGCCGCCTCCCTGATCTGCTTGGAATGCGGGCGGGTGACCGGGCGGTAGCCCGGAAGCTGCATCTGGACGGGCCAGGTGAACGTGGTGGTCGCCTGGAGCGCGTCCTTGGAGATGTCGACGAGGACCGGGCCGGGACGCCCGCTCGCCGCGATGTGGAAGGCCTCGACGATCGTGCGGGGGATGTCGGCGGCGTCGGTGACGAGGAAGTTGTGCTTGGTGATCGGCATCGTGATGCCGGAGATGTCGGCCTCCTGGAAGGCGTCGGTGCCGATGGCGGCCGACGCGACCTGGCCCGTGATCGCCACGATCGGCACCGAGTCCATGTAGGCGTCGGCGATCGGGGTCACCAGGTTGGTGGCGCCGGGACCCGAGGTCGCCATGCAGACACCGACCCGCCCGGTGGCCTGGGCATAGCCCTCGGCGGCGTGCCCGGCGCCCTGCTCGTGACGCACGAGCACGTGCCGGACCTTCTTGGAGTCGTAGAGGGGATCGTAGGCGGGGAGGATCGCACCGCCGGGGATCCCGAACACGGTGTCGACCCCGACCTGCTCCAGGGCCCGCACGAGGGCCTGAGCACCTGTCATCTGTTCGGTCATCGGCTCGTTCCTTGAGGCTGAGCTGGGCGTGTTCCGGCATAAAAAATGCCCCATCCGCTGAAGCGGGACTGGGGCGGCGCGCGCAGGACTTCGGACTTCGTCAGGCGCGCCTGCGAAGTACTACGAGGAGGATCCCACCGCGATGCATGGACCCACCTTGTCCGATGAAACGGGCAGTCGTCAAATCCTGTGGGACGCACGTCTCACGAAATGAGACGTCGGCCGTGTCAGGCCGAGGCCGTCAGGCTGGTGCGGATCAAAGAGCTCACGCCCTGGGCGGCCATCGGGCGGCCCACCAGGTAGCCCTGGCCCCGGCTGCAGCCCATCTCGCGCAGCAGGTCGAGCTGCTCGGGGCGCTCGATGCCCTCGGCCACCACGATCAGGCCGAGGTCGTGGCCCAGGCGCACGATCGTGCGGGTCAGGAGGCTGAGGGTCTCATCGCGGCCCAGGCCGCTGACGAAGGAGGGGTCGATCTTGATGATGTCGACCGGGAGCTGCCGGAGCAGGGCCAGGGAGGCGTAGCCCGTGCCGAAGTCGTCGATCGCCAGACGGACGCCGAGCGCGCGGAGGTCCGACAGTTTGCCGATGGTGTCTTCGGCGTCTTCGACCAGCATCTCCTCGATCACCTCGAGGGTGAGGGCGCTCGGGGGCAGGCCGCTGTCGGACAGGGCCTCCGACACCGTCTCGACGAAGCCGGCCGCCATGATCTGGCGCTTCGACAGGTTGACCGACAGGCCGATGTCCCAGTTGGCCGCGCGCCATTCGGCGACCTCGCGGCAGGCCTCGCGCAGGATCCACTCGCTCAGCGGCACGATCAGGCCGGTGTCCTCGGCGGTGCCGAGGAACTGCTCGGGCGGGGTGAACACGCCGCTCCCCCGGCACCAGCGCACCAGCGCCTCGACGGCGGTGACGCGCGAGGTGGCCAGGTCGACCACGGGCTGGTATTCGATCGCGAACTGCTGGTCGAGCAGGGCGCGCTGGAGGTCGGCGGCGGTTTCGAGGCGGCGTACGGCCTCGGCGTGCATGTGGGCCGCGAAGACCTCGACCCGGCGTCCGCCCAGGCCCTTGGCGCGGGCCATGGCCACGTCGGCGTTGCGGAGCAGGTCGGCGGCCGAGGTGTCGTCTTCGGTGAAGGCCACCCCGACCGACGCGGTCAACGCGATGTCGCGGTCGGCGACTCGGAACGGCTCCTGGGAGACCGCCCGGACCAGCCGTTCGGCCAGGTCGACGACCATCTGGGCGTCGACTCCGGCCTCCAGCAGCACGGCGAACTCGTCGCCGCCCCACCGGGCGAGCGTGTCGTCGGCCCGCAGGGCCTGGCGCAGCCGCCGGGCGGCCTGGCCGAGCAGGTAGTCGCCGCTGGCGTGGCCGACGGAGTCGTTGACGCCGGTGAAGCCGTCGAGGTCGAGGAAGATCACGGCGGTGCCGGCCGAGCGGGCGAGCACCTCGCGGGTGCGCTCCTCGAAGTAGGCCCGGTTGGGCAGCCCGGTCACGCCGTCGTGGAAGGTCAGGTGGGTGACCTGGTTGCGCAGCGCCACCTGGTCGGACACGTCGCGGGTGGTCACCAGGATCAGGTCTTCGCGGCGGACGTCGCGGGTCGCCACCGACTCGGTGGGCCGCCAGGTGCCGTCGGCGGCGCGGACCCGGCAGGCCAGCCGGCAGGTGCCGTAGCGCTCGATGTTGCCGTCGTCTTCGGCGAGCTGGCGCAGCAGCGCCTGGATGACGGGCACGTCCTCAGGGTGGACGTAGTCGACGATCGGCTGGCCGAGCAGGCTCGCGGGCGCGTAGCCGTAGGTGGTCTCGACGCCGTCGCTGATCTCCTGTACGACCCCTTCGAGGTCGACCATCAGCACGACGTCACCGGTGTTCTCGGCGAGCTGCCGGAGTTGCCGCTCGCTCACGACCATCTGCCGCCGCATGCCGTCGGCCGAGAGCATGACGATCAGCAACCGGGCCAGCAGCACGGCCACGGCCGACACCGTGACGACCGGCATGAGCACGTCGCCGGTGGCGCCGACGGCCTTCACGGCCACCACGACCACGGCCGCGAGCACGAGCGCGTAGGGGGTGACGGTGACCACGACGGGAGGCGTCGCGGCGTTGCGCTGATCCGAGGGCACCCGGCGGCGTCCGGCCTCCTCGATCCACGGAGCGACGGCCAGGGCGAGGAATCCCAGGGGGGCGACGAGCCCGGCGGGTATCACCGGGTCGACGCCGTTGAGGCGGGAGACGGCGGTGGCCAGTTCGGCCACGGTGACCGCGAACAGCACGCCGAGCCCGGCCAGCCCGACCGCCCGGTTGGCGGCCCGGGAGACCGCGACGAACGGGGCCGCCGCGCAGGTCGCCAGCAGGCACAGCAGGGGCAGCGCGAGGGTCGTGTAGAAGGCGCCCGGCTCCTCGGCCTTGGCGAACATCGGCGCGAGCAGCAGCGCCCAGGTGATGGCGAACAGGGAGGCGGCCGACAGGTAACCGTCGCTGATCTGGCGGAACAGGCCACGGCTCTGCGGCGGCGGCAGCGAGGTCAGCCAGCAGCCGATCATCAGCAGCAGCGCCCCGACCAGCAGCATCAGGTCGGCGAAGGTGAGCACGAAGGCGGTGCCCTCGGCCACCGGCCGCACCCCGATCCCGGCCAGCCAGGTCAGCGCGCCGCCGGCCAGCCAGCGCCAGCCCACGGCCTCGCGGCGGTCGCTCGTGTCACGCTCGCCCAAGATGATCCGGCCTGAGGCCACCACCAGCGAGACCGCCGCGAGCAGGCCCGTCACCAGGCCCGCCACCGCCGTCACCGCGGAGGCCGATCCCCCCGCTATCAGGGCAGCGGCGATGACCGCCGCGCCGAGCCCGGCAGCGGCGATGAGCGAGACCCTGGGGTCACGCGTGCCGTTCACGCTCGTCGCCCTTTACTTCCGGTCACATCGTCAGTTTGCGCGCCGGTGCCGCCCCTGATGGGGACATCGGCCCAGTCGTCACCGATCTGATAAACAGGAATTCACGGTACGGACCCGAGGTCACGGCCTCGCTACGGTCCGGAACCAGATTCAGTAGCCCCCGCTGATGATATTGGTCAGCGGACGGCCGTCGTGCAGCCTTCGCAGCTGCGCCTCGACATAGACGAGAGCGCGCCTGGTCGAGGCGGGCGTGCTGCCCGCGACGTGAGGGGTGATGAGCAGGTGGGGCGCCTTCCAGAGCGGATGGTCTTCGGGCAGCGGCTCGGGGTCGGTGACGTCGAGCGCCGCCCGCAGCCGGCCCGATTCGAGCTCGGCCAGCAGCGCTCCGGTGTCGACGACGGGCCCGCGGGCGGCGTTGACGAGCAGGGCGCCGTCTTTCATCCGGGCCAGGAACGCGGCGTCGACCAGGCCCTTGGTGGCGGCCGTGGCCGGGACCAGCAGCACCACGACGTCGGCCCGGGGCAGCAGATCGGGCAGCTCCGACTCGGCGTGGACGCCGTCGCGGGCGCTCCTGGCCACCCTGATCACCTCGACCTCGAACCCGGCGAGCCGTCGTTCGAGGGCGGCGCCGATGGAGCCGTACCCGAGAATGAGGACCGTGGAGTCGGCCAGGACGCCGGTGTGCCGGTAGGCCCAGCGGCCCTGCTCCTGGGCGCGCACGAAGAGGGGGAACTCGCGCTGCATCGCGATCATCGCGCCGACCGCCCACTCGGCGGTTCCGGCGTCGTGGACGCCCCTGGCGTTGCACAGCGACACGCCATCGGGGACGTGGGGCAGGTAGGGTTCGACCCCGGCGGTAACCGTCTGGATGAGGCGCAAACGTGTCATCCGCGACAGCAACCCGGGGATGTCCGGCACCGGGATGAGCGGGGGAACCCACACCTCGACGTCCTCGGCCCCGGGCGGCTCGGGATGGTCGCGTCCGTCGAAGAGCGTGTATTCGACGTCGGCCAGGTCAGTCGGGACAGCGGACTCGGCCTGCGGGGCCACCCAGATCTTCACAGGGGATAACCCTAATGACCGGTACAGAAGGGTGTGACTGATGGGCGTAGGCCGGACCGGGCTGCTAACGCTGGCGGCGGCACTGACGGTGAGCTGCACCGCCGCCTGCACGGCGGAGACCGGAGGGGGCACGGGCGTGACCCCGACCCCGCTGGCCGCGACGGCCACGGAGACCTCCGCTCCCGCCGACGGGCCGCGCACGCTGGTCGAGGGCCTGGAGGTGCCGTGGGCCATCGCGTTCCTGCCCACCGGCGACGCGCTGGTGACCGAACGCGACTCGGGCCAGATCGTCCAGGTGGCCCCGTCGGGCCGCAAGACCGAGGTCGGCACCGTCGCCGGGGTGGCCGCGTCGGGAGAGGGCGGCCTCCTGGGCATCGCGGTCTCCCCCGAGTACGAGCGGGACCGGCAGATCTTCGTCTACTTCACCTCGGCCCAGGACAACCGCATCGTCCGCTACCGCTACAACGGCGCCCTGTCCGACCCCGAGCCGATCGTGACCGGCATCCCCAAGGGCGGCATCCACAACGGCGGCCGCCTGGCCTTCGGCCCCGACGGCTTCCTGTACGCCGCCACCGGCGAGATCGGCGATCGCGGGTTGTCCCAGGACCGCGACTCCCTCGCGGGCAAGATCCTCCGCATGACGCCCGACGGCAAGCCGGCCCCCGAGAACCCGTTCGGCACCCTCGTCTGGAGCATGGGCCACCGCAACGTCCAGGGCCTGGCCTGGGACGAGAGCGGCAACATGTACGCCACCGAGTTCGGCCAGAACACCTACGACGAGCTCAACCTGATCCGGGCGGGCGGCAACTACGGCTGGCCCGAGGTCGAGGGCGTCGCCGCCGACGACCGGTTCGTCAACCCGCTGGTGACGTGGTCGACCGACGAGGCGTCCCCCTCGGGCCTGGCCTACGCCGACCACGCGGTGTGGGCGGCGGCGCTGCGCGGCGAGCGCCTGTGGAAGGTCCCGGTGACCCAGGACGGCGCGGCGGGCCGCCCGGAGTCCCTCTACGAGGGCGAGTTCGGCCGCCTGCGGTCGGTCGCGACGGCGCCCGACGGCTCGTTGTGGGTCGGCACGAGCAACCGCGACGGCCGCGGCGACCCCAAGAACGGCGACGACCGCATCCTGGTCATCCCGGGGCGCTGAGCGAGACGCGGGCGGCCGAAGGCCGACCGTGGCTCGCGCGTGTGGATCTACCCCGAAGTACCCGCCTCCGGGCAGACGATCTCGGCGCGCGGCCGGTAGGTGGTCTTCCAGCTCTCGGGCGTCTCGGCGGTGCCGTCGAGACGCACCCGCTCGCGGGTCGTCACGATCGTGAACCCGGCGCTGCCCACCGAGGCCACGCAGCCTGCCTCGGGGCCTTCGAGCGCCGGGGTGGACGTGAACCGGGTGCGGTTGCTCTGGGAGATCGTGACGTCGTAGGTCTTGGTCCCCCACAACGACACCGTCATCACCGTGTCGGTCGCGGAGGCCTGGATGAGCACCCCGTAGTCGGTGTTGTTGCGCCAGACCAGGTCGGGCCCGGGGTAGGAGACGGCCACCTCGACCCCGGCCGGGTAGGGCGGCAGGAACGACTCGTGCGGCACCGCCTCGACGATCTCCAGGCCGCTGCGGAGGGCGGCGTTGTAGAGGACGGTCCCGGCGACCGAGACCCCCGGGACGTCCCGGCCCTCCTGTCCCCTGATCGCGGTCGGCTCGGCGGGCCCGGCGAACCCGGGGCGGCCCTCGCGGCGGCCGGTCGCCTGGTTCAGGGAGAACGTCTCGCCGGGGCGGACGATCATGCCGTTGACGCGCCGGGCGGTCTCCTTGATGTTGGTCACGCGCGGCTGGCAGCAGCTGTAGCTCATGTCGACCCTGACCAGCTCGGCCTCGATGCCGCTCGCCGCCGCCTCCTTGTCGTCGAGGTCGGGCTTGAGCTCGGTCAGCGGCACGGTCACCGTGCGGGCGCTCTGGCGGCCGAGGACGGCGATGATCTGCGCGCCCAGCTTGGAGGTGTCGATCCCGACGCCGGGCCGGCCGGGCACCAGCTTGGGCCGCCCGTCGGCGATGACGAAGGTCGCGTCGCGGGGCGCCTCGTCCTCGGGCACGAACCGCATCCCCCGCGTCGCCACCGCGGCGTCGAACCGGGCCTCCAGCCCGCCGGTGTCGCCCGGTACGAAGCTCAGCGCCGCCGCGATGTCGCCCGGCGCCAGCTCCAGCGAGACGCCGCCGTGGGTCAGCGTGACCGGCGCCGCGACGGCCCTGCGTGCCCAGGCCACGGCGCGGTTCACGCCGTCGCGGGTGGCGCGGGGAGCGGCCTCGACGGGCTTCACCTCGACGATGATGTCGGGGTTGAGGTAGGCGGCGCGCACCTCCTCGACCACCCGGGGCACGTCGAGCGTGGTCCCCTCCTTGGGGTAGACCGGCTCGGGCCGCAGACCGTCGAAGGTGACGTCGCCCTCGACCATCGGCCGCTCCATGGCCCGCGCCACCTGGGTCGAGACCACCTCGCCCAGCCGCCCGCTGTCGGCCCGGACGACCGGGGTGACCTCACGCCCGCCGGTCATCGCCCGCCAGATGTCGGCCGGGCTGGGGAACCCCATGGGCAGCGCCTGCACGGTGGCCGGGATGTCGATCGACAACCCGCTGCGCTCGGGGCTGATCCGCTCGCTCTTGGTCCCGTGGCGCACGACGATGGCGTTGGTGGCCGCGCTGACCAGCCCCGTGGTGAGCCGGTCGGTGGCCTCGCGGGCGTTCATCCCGCCCACGTCGACGCCCAGCACGGTGGTGCCCGGGTAGACGTTCCCGGCCATGAGGAAGGCGGGGAGGGCGTACAGGAGAACGAGGAGTCCGCCCACGACGATCAGGGCCGACCGCACCCAGCGGAACCCCAGCCGCTCGTCGTCGGGCAGGTCGTCGACCTCGGCGGGCAGCGGCGCGATGGTGACCTTGCGCGGCGCGGCGACCGGCCAGACCTCGACCTTGGCCGGGGGCGGTAACGAGGCGTCCGAGGGCGGCGACTTGACGAGCGGGGCACTGCCGAAGATGTCGGACGTCACGCCCGGGGGCAACGAACCGCCCGCGCGAACCGGGTGTTTACGTGCGGAGACCGCCTCAGAGTCCGTCCCGAACGGATCCGTCGGCGGGTCGATGGACGCTTCGGCGTTCCGCACGCCTTGCTCTCCTCCGGCTCAGGGGAAACTCCCTTCAGTTAACCCTAAAGCACCCTCTTCTGGATATGTCGCGAAAACATGAGGTTCACCCTGTCAGGGGTCATGTCAAGCGACTGTGGAAGGAGATTCTGGCGCGAGACGTCGGACTTCTTATAACAGAGCCAGGTGCCATAGGGACGCGGCTGTCAGGGATCTGTCATGACACATTCGGCGCAGGCGCGAGTGCGGATGAAACAGATCAGGGATTTGTGGTGGTGTTTTTCGGCGCTATGTCACATGGCGGCATTGGAGGGCGTGTCAAGCACCGGGTGGAACGCCGCCCCGCGGCCTGAGGACGACGGGGTGCAGACGTGGTTCGTCACGGCGCGGACCGGGAGCGGGTGGTGGGCGCCGGATGCGGTGGGGGGCGGAGGCGGCGGGCGGGGCCGGGGTGGGCGGAGCCGTAACGGAGAAAAGGAATGCCCGGGCCTGGGAAGGCCCGGGCGGAGAACGCCTTGTTCGGTAGCGCCTTATTCGGTGACGCCCAGCTTTTCGAGGATGAGGGCGCGGGCGCGCCCGGCGTCGGCCTTGCCTCGGCTGGCCTTCATGACGCCGCCCACGAGGGCGCCGACGGCGGCGATCTTGCCGTTGCGGATCTTGTCGGCGGCGTCGGCGTTGTCGGCGATGACCTGGTCGATGATGGCCGACAGTTCGCCCTCGTCGTTGACGATCTTCAGGCCGCGGGACTCGACGACCTCGTCGGGCGAGCCCTCGCCGGCGAGCACGCCTTCGAGGACCTGGCGGGCCAGCTTGTCGTTCAGGGCGCCCGACTTCACCAGTTCGGTCACCCGCGCGATCTGCGCCGGGGTGATCGGCAGCTCGGCCAGCGCGACGCCGTTCTCGTTGGCGCGGCGGGCCAGCTCGCCCATCCACCACTTGCGCGCGTCGGCCGCCGGGGCGCCCGCCTCGACGGTCGCCTCGACCAGGCCGAACGCGTCGGCGTTGTGCATGGCGGCCATGTCGAGGTCGCTGACGCCCCACTCCGCCTGGAGGCGCGCGCGGCGCACCGACGGCAGTTCGGGCAGCTCCGCCTTGAGCTGGGCCACCCACGCCGGGTCGGGCGCGATCGGGACCAGGTCGGGCTCGGGGAAGTAGCGGTAGTCCTGCGCCTCTTCCTTCGAACGGCCCGACGTGGTCAGGCCGGTGTCCTCGTGGAAGTGGCGGGTCTCCTGGACGATCCGGCCGCCCTCGGCCAGGATCGCGGCCTGCCGCTCGATCTCACCGCGGACCGACCGCTCGACGCTGCGGAAGGAGTTGACGTTCTTGGTCTCGGTACGCGTGCCCCACTCGGAGGACCCGCGTGGCATCAGCGAGACGTTGACGTCGCAGCGCATCGAGCCCTGGTCCATGCGGACGTCGGAGACGCCCAGGGCGCGCATGACCTCGCGCAGCTCGGTGGCGTAGGCGCGGGCGACCTCGGGGGCGAGCCGGTCGGTGCCCACGATCGGCTTGGTGACGATCTCGACCAGCGGGATGCCGGCCCGGTTGTAGTCGACGATCGAGTGGTCGGCGCCCTGGATGCGGCCGGTCGCGCCACCGACGTGGGTGGACTTGCCGGTGTCCTCTTCGAGGTGGACCCGCTCGATCTCGATCCGGACCGTCTTCCCCTCGACGGTGATGTCGAGGTATCCGTCGAAGCAGAGCGGCTCGTCGTACTGGCTGATCTGGTAGTTCTTCGGCATGTCCGGATAGAAGTAGTTCTTCCGGGCGAACCTGCACCACTCGGCGATCGAGCAGTTGAGCGCGAGACCGATCCGGATCGTCGACTCGATCGCCGCGGCGTTGGCGACCGGGAGCGCGCCGGGGAAGGCCAGGCAGGTCGGGCAGACGTGCGTGTTCGGCGGGGCGCCGAAGGTGGTCGGGCAGCCGCAGAACATCTTCGAGTGGGTGCCGAGTTCGACGTGGGTCTCCAGGCCGAGCACCGGCTCGAACCTCTCCAACGCCTCGTCGTACGGCATGAGCGTAGGAGTGCTCATAGGTAACCGAGTCCCTTCAACACATCATTCGTCCGCGTGACCCACTCCTTGTAGGCGGGAACCTGGGCCAGCGTGTCGAGATCGATTGTCTGTCCGATTCGTTTTGCGTAGTCGGCCGCGTCGCCCTTGCGAGGGATGACGTTCTTGAGTGCCTGCTTCGGGTCGTGGATGCCCTCGACGTCTCTCGGCCATGCTGGGAGCGCGTCGAGATTGGCTCCTCTGATGTCGGCCCACGCCCGGCGGTCGGCCAACAACCAGGCTTCCGTCTCCTTGACGGGGACGAGCCCGACCACCGGTGCCCGTAACCGGCAGGCGCCGATGACCTGCTCGGCCTTGTGCCGTTCCTTCGAGTCGTTGTGTACGAACAACACGTGACAATCGCCGGATAGTTCGGCTAGGGCCTCGGCGACGCGGGTGTGATCGCGGATTGACCGGCAGGAGCCGATCTGGGTCGGTTCGACGTCGACGGCGCTGGTGGCCGACTCCAACGTGAGTTCGCGAAGTTGGCGGTAGATGACTGCGCCGAGAAAGTCTTCGTCCTCTCGGCCCTCCGCGACGAGCCCGGGAACCAACGGTCGTGCCATCAGACCGGTCCGACGGTGCTCAGGAAGGCCCGAACCTGGCGGGGCGAGACGAACGTGCCCGGCTCGCCCCCGTCACGGACGGGCTTGGCGACCGTGACGCGGGAGACGCGGTCGTTCTCCGGGTCGACCCTGACCGCCGTGTTGAGAAAGATCAGCGACTCGCGGCGCAGCCGGTAGAGCTCCGAGACGACCACCGGGGAGTGCGTGGTCATGATGACCTGGCGAAGCGGCTCGTTGAGCGAGGCCGGATCGTTGAAGTCGGTGACCCTGCGCTCGATCCGCTGGAGCAACTCGGCCAGGCGGCTGGGGTGCAGGCCGTTCTCGATCTCCTCGACCAGGATCACGCCCGGGTGATCCGGATCATGGAGCGCGGCGAGGAATCCGAGGATGCGGAGCGTCCCGTCGGACAGTAGCCTGCTCGCGACCTTCCCCTCGCCGTCGACCAGGACGTCGAAGAGCCATTCCCCGCGCCGCTCGTCGAGATAGGGCTCGATGCCCACCACATCGGGGGTCAGCGCGAGGAAGTCGTTGACCAGGTCGTCGAACACCGAGGTGCCGTGGAGCCTGCCCAGAACGGCTGCCAGATTCCCGCCGTCGGACCGCAACGCACCGCGATCGGCCTCGTCGGCCGCGTTCCTCATCCGGACCGGGTCGGGCTGATAGAGCCGCCAGGTCTCCCGCTCGCCGTGCAGCAGGGCCATCGACTGGGCGGGGTCGAACTCGCTCTGCCGGACGCGCTCGGAGGTCTCGGCGACACCGGCACGGATGCTCTCAGGCAACTGGTCGAGACGCGTATGCCCCAAGAGGAAGGCGAACCTCGGGCCGCTGCTCTGACCCGCCTCGCTGTGGTTCACCATGGCCAGCAGATCGGCCTCGAAGCGTGTCAGGGTCTCCGCCACCACGTGGAAGAACACCACTGGGTCACCTTTGTTGACCTGGTGAAACAGCTCATGCGACCGTCCGCGAGGAGAATCGATCAACGCCCTCGGAAACGGCGCTTCCCGCAGGAACGTCAGCGCGTCGAAGAGGTTCGACTTCCCGCTGGAGTTCGGCCCGACCAGAGCGAGAAGGGGCGGCACGTCCAGCTCGAAATCCAGGAACGACTTGAAGCCGTCGATCCGAATATGAGTGATCATGCCGCCCTCCTTCCCTGTTTCTACAGAGCCGGAGCCTTGGACAGCAGCGGCCCGCCCCAGCGGGACTCGAAAGCCCGCTCGACGGCCGCGCCCACCCGGTAACACCGGTCGTCGCCGAGCACCGGCGCCATGATCTGCAGACCGACGGGAAGCCCGTCTTCGTCGGCGAGACCACAGGGCACCGAAAGCGCCGCGTTCCCCGCCAGGTTCGACGGGATCGTGCACAGGTCGGCCAGGTACATGGCCATCGGGTCGTCGGCCCGCTCGCCGATCGGGAACGCCGTCGTCGGGGTCGTCGGCGAGATCAGCACGTCGACGTGCTGGAAGGCGGCGTCGAAGTCACGCGAGATGAGGGTGCGGACCTTCTGGGCCGACCCGTAGTAGGCGTCGTAGTAGCCGGACGAGAGCGCGTAGGTGCCGAGCATGATGCGCCGCTTGACCTCGGGCCCGAAGCCGGCCGCCCGGGTGAGGGCCATGACCTCTTCGGCCGAGCGGGTGCCGTCGTCGCCGACGCGCAGGCCGTAGCGCATGGCGTCGAACCGGGCCAGGTTCGAGGAGCACTCGGACGGCGCGATCAGGTAGTAGGCCGGCAGCGCGTAGGTGAACGAGGGGCACGACACCTCGACGACCTTCGCACCGAGGGATTCCAGCAACTCGACGGCCTCCTGGAAGCGCGCGAGCACGCCCGGCTGGTAGCCGTCGCCGCCGAACTCCTTGACCACGCCGACCGTGAGACCGGCGACGTCACCCTGGCGGGCGGCCTCGACCACCGAGGGCACCGGCTGGTCGATCGAGGTCGAGTCCATCGGGTCGTGGCCGGAGAACGCCTCGTGGAGAAGCGCGGCGTCGAGGACGTTGCGGGCGAACGGCCCGGGAGTGTCGAGCGACGACGCGAACGCGATGAGGCCGTAGCGGGACGACCCGCCATAGGTCGGCTTCATGCCGACGATGCCCGTCACGGCGGCGGGCTGGCGGATCGAGCCGCCCGTGTCGGTGCCGGTCGAGAGGGGGGCCTCGTAGGCGGCCACCGAGGCCGAGGCGCCGCCCGACGAGCCGCCCGGGATGCGGGTCAGGTCCCACGGGTTGTGGGTCGGGCCGTAGGCCGAGTTCTCGGTCGAGGAGCCCATCGCGAACTCGTCGAGGTTGGTCTTGCCCAGGATGACCAGGCCGGCCTCGCGCAGGCGGCGGGTGACCGTCGCGTCGTAGGGCGGGCGCCAGCCTTCGAGGATCTTCGAGCCGGCGGTGGTGGGCATGTCGGTCGTCGTGAAGACGTCCTTGTGGGCGATCGGCACGCCGGCCAGCGGGCCCAGCTCCTCGCCGGCCGCCCGCCGGGCGTCGACGGCGGCGGCCTGCGCGAGCGCCGACTCGGCGCCGACGTGCAGGAACGCGTGGACGCGGTCTTCAACTTCGGCGATCCGGTCCAGGTGGGCCTGGGTCACCTCGACGGCGGAGACCTCGCCGGAGGCGATCAGCGACCCCAGCTCGGAGGCCGTCTTCTTGATCAGCTCGCTCACGCCTCCTCCCCGAGGATGCGGGGCACGCGGAAGCGGTCGTCCTCGACGGCGGGCGCGCCGGAAAGGGCCTGCTCGGGGGTGAGGCTGGGCGCGACGACATCGGGCCGGAACACGTTCGTCAGCGGCAGCGCGTGTGACGACGGCGGGATGTCGGCGGTCGCGACCTCGGCGACACGGGCGACCGCGCCGACGATCTGGTCGAGCTGGGCGGCGAAGTGGTCGAGTTCCTCGTCGGCCAGCGCCAGCCGGGACAGCCGGGCGAGGTGAGCGACCTCTTCGCGGGTTATGGCAGACATAAGTCGTTTAACCCGATTCCTGGATGGAGTGTGGACACCTCATCCTAGGGCGAGCCGCAGCCCCTCCTCGACGCGGTCAATCGACCCTGGACGTGGCCATCGGCAGCCGCAGCCGCGACCGCAACCACACGACGGCCTCCTCGGCCGGCATGGGCTCGGCGAGCCACCAGCCTTGCCCGGCGTGGCACCCCATGCCCCGCAATTGCGCGGCGATGTCGGCCGATTCCACGCCTTCGGCCACGGCACGCAATCCGAGCGAGCGCACCAGGTCGATGATTGAGCGCACGATCCGCTCGTCGTCGGCCGACTCCCCCAGCTTCCGGACGAACGAGGCGTCGATCTTGACCTCGTCGACCTCCAGCCGCTGCAGCCGTACGAGGGTCGAATAGCCCGTGCCGAAGTCGTCGAGCGCGAGGGGGACGCCCAGGGTCGCCAGCGTGCGGATCGTGTCGGCCGAGTAGGCCTGGTCGGTCATCAGGATGCGCTCGGTGACCTCCAGGTGGATGGCGTTGGCGGGCAGCGAGTATTGGGCCAGACCGGCCGAGAGCTGGTCGGGCAGGCCCGAGTCGAGCAGGTCGCGGGCCGACACGTTGACCGAGATCGGCACCTCCAGGCCGGAGTGCCACCAGCGGGCGGCCTGGTCGAGGGCCTTGGCGATGACGTACTGGGTCAGTTCGCGCATCAGGTAGGACTGCTCGGCCAGCGGGATGAACTCGCCGGGCGAGACCGGGCCGCGGACCGGGTGCCACCAGCGCAGCAGCGCCTCGACGCCCTCCACGCGGCCGTCCTGGAGCGCCACCTTGGGCTGGTAGTGGAGGTCGAGCTCGGCCCCGTCGATGGCCCTGCGCAGGTCGCCGAGCAGGCTGAGGCGCTCCGGGGAGTTGCGGTCGCGTTCGGCGACGTAGAACTCGACGCCCGAGCGGGCCTCCTTGGCCATGTACATCGCCACGTCGGAGCGCTGGAGCAGCAGCTCGAAGTCGGGGGCGTGGTCGGGGTAGAGGGCGATGCCGATGGACGCGTCGAGGTCGAAGGTCATGCCTTCGAGCCGCACCGGTTCGGTCAGCGCGACCCGCAGGCGGGAGGCCACCTCCTTGGCCGCCTGGGCGTCGCGGATCTGCGGCAGCAGGACGGCGAACTCGTCGCCCCCGAGCCGCGCGACGACGTCGCCGGGCCGGACCGAGTGGGTCAGCCGGTGGGCCACGATCTTGAGCAGCAGGTCGCCGACCGGGTGCCCCAGGGTGTCGTTGACCTCTTTGAACCGGTCGAGGTCGAGCAGCAGCAGGCCCACCCGTTCGTCGTGGCGGGCCTCGGCGAGCGCTTCCTCCGTACGGAGAATGAGCAGTTTCCGGTTCGGGAGCCCCGTCAGGCCGTCGTGCATCGCCTGGTGGTCGCGGCGCATCGACAACGTCGCGGTGAAGTAGACGGCCGCCAGCGGCGCCACGAACAGCGGCACCAGCCCGGCGGAGTGGTCCATCACCACGACGACCAGCGGCGCGAGGCCGAGCAGCGCCCCGTAGACGAGGCCCTGCGGCACGAGCGAGGTCTTCAGCACGCGCAGCACGCTCTTGCGCTCGTGCAGCGCCACCGCGCCGCACACCAGCAGGCCCCTGACCAGGAAGTACGCCAACCCGGCGAGCAGAATGGCCGGGATGTCGGCCCCCGTCGGCGTCCAGGTGTGGGTGGGCCGGGAGTGCACGCCGAACATGCCGAACGTCACGGCGGCGGCCAGGCACGCAAGGGTGACCTGGGCGATGTTGAAGGCGATGCGATGCCAGGCCCGTTTGTGCACCAGCCCGCTGACCAGCATCGCGACCGCCTGCATGATCGCGGCGGCGGACAACCCGTAGTGCATCAGCACGGCGAACGTGAACATCGTCGAGGTGGGGGTGCCCCCGACGAGGGCGGACGAGCTCACCATCACCGGCCGCAGCTCGCCCAGGAAGACGAGCACGACCAGCACCCAGAAGAGCGGGGCGGCGCCGAGCAGCGCCAGTTCCGGCCCGCCGAGCCGGACGGTCGCGACGACGAGGGCGGTGAACCCGATCGTGGTGATCGCCGCGAAGTAGGTCCACAGGGGCGAGCCGAGCCGCGGCCCGGCGTCCCGAGTGTCGGGCGGCGCGGGGGCGCGATCAATAGGTCCGGTCGAGTCGCCGATCTCAGGACATGGCATGAGATGGCGCGCAATTGCAGTCATCGTTGAGAAACCCCCCAAGAGGTCACTATGGGAGGGTACGGCCTACGGGCCACTTCGCGAAACCGCTTGGGCACGTTGCGTTACGGGATATTTCGTGCGATGGATTGATCTAGCACGTTCGCACTGAAAGTTTCAGATGCCCAGATAGCCGTTTCCACGGCGTTGCCTGGGTGTTTCATGTTGGCAACCCCGCCTTATTCGGCCTGGGCCTTCAGGAGCCCGCCATCTGGTGATTAGATCGCCGCAACCTGGTGGGAGCGCTCCCACATTCTGGGACGGAGTATCTCATGTTTCGAAGAAGGACTCTGACGGCTGCATTCGCCGCCGCCGTCACCGCCCTGGGGGTGGGCACCGCCGTTCTCAGCACGTCGGCCGCCAACGCCGCGGACTCGGTGTTCTGGGTCGACCCGGACACCAGCGCCGCCCGCTGGGTGGCCGCCAACCCGAACGACTCGAAGACCGCCGTGATCCGCGACCGCATCGCGGCCGTGCCGCAGGGCCGCTGGTTCACCACGACCAACACCTCGACGGTCCGTTCGCAGGTCAGCTCGTACGTGGGCGCGGCGGCGTCCCAGGGCAAGATCCCGATCATGGTGGTGTACAACATCCCCAACCGGGACTGCTCCGGCGCCTCGACCGGCGGCGCGCCCAGCCACTCGGCCTACCGGGCCTGGATCGACGAGGTCGCGGCGGGTCTCCAGGGCCGCGCGGCCTACATCGTCCTCGAGCCCGACGTGCTGCCGATCATGACGAACTGCATGAGCACGTCGCTCCAGAACGACGTGAAGGCGTCGATGGCGTACGCCGGCAAGAAGCTCAAGGCGGCCTCGTCGCAGGTCAAGGTCTACTTCGACATCGGCCACTCGGGCTGGCTCGGCGCCCAGGAGGCGGCCAACCGGCTCCTCCAGTCGGACATCGCCAACTCGGCCGACGGCATCTCGCTCAACGTCTCGAACTACCGCTACTCCTCGACCGAGATCGCCTACGCGAAGAACATCATCGCCGCGACCGGCATCTCCCGCCTCAAGGCCGTGATCGACACCAGCCGCAACGGCAACGGCCCGCTCGGCAGCGAGTGGTGCGACCCGGGCGGCCGCGCGACCGGAACGTGGAGCACCACCAACACCGGCGACTCGGCGATCGACGCCTTCCTGTGGGTCAAGCTGCCCGGCGAGGCCGACGGCTGCATCGCGGCCGCCGGCCAGTTCGTGGCCCAGCGCGCCTACGACCTGGCGATGGCGGCTCCGTACACCCCGCAGCCGACCCCGACCCCCACGCCCACGCCCACCCCCACGCCGACTCCCACGCCCACCCCGACCCCCACGCCCACGCCGACCCCCACCCCGACGCCCACGCCGGGCGGGAAGTCGTGCGCGGCGACCTACCGGATCATCAACCCGTGGGGCGGCGGCTTCCAGGCTGAGGTCGCGGTCCGCAACAGCGGCAGCGTCGGCCTCACCGGCTGGCGCGTCAACTGGACGTTCGCCAACGGCCAGACCATCACCCAGCTGTGGAGCGGCAGCCACACCCAGTCGGGCGGCAACGTCCAGGTGACCAACCTCAACTGGAACGGCAACCTCGCCCCGAACGCCAGCACGAATTTCGGCTTCACGGCCAACTCCGGCAGCACCAACAACGTCCCGTCGGTGACCTGCACGGCCCTGTAACTCCCCGAACTCTGCGGGCTGCACCGAACCACACCCGAGCACCCCCGCAGACCGAGGCCACCCGTCCCGGCCCAGAAGCCCGGAACGGGTGGCCTCTTCCATGCTCCGGTTCCAGGTTCAACTCCAGACACCGGCTCGATGCGCGACTCCACGCCCCGGTACCAGATTCCGGTACCACGTGCGGTCCCACCGCCAATAGGAGACGCCGGTGTGTGAGCGGCCGGTTCACGCCCCGGATCCACCCACTGGTTCCACCCGCGACCCCACGCTCCGACTTGCGTCGCCTCCGTGGGCTGGGGGATGCCGTGCCTACTCCTCCCCCACGACCGCCACTTCCCGCGCCGCCTCCACCCCCTGGGTGAGCAGCACCCGGAACCCCTCCTCGTCGAGGATCGGCACCTTCAGCGTCACCGCCTTGTCGTACTTCGAGCCCGCGTTCTCCCCCACCACGACGAAGTTGGTCTTCTTCGACACCGAGGACGTCACCTTCCCGCCCCGCGAGGTGATCGCCTGCGACGCCTCGTCGCGGCTGAACCCCGCCAGGGTCCCCGTGACGACGAACGTCAGCCCGTCGAGGGTCTGCGGCAACCGGTCGACGGGCTCCGGGTCCTCCATCACGACCCCCGCCGCCCGCCACCGGTCGATGATCTCCAGGTGCCAGTCGACCTCGAACCACTCCTTGATCGTCTCAGCCACGCGTGTGCCGATGCCCTCGACCTCGGCCAGTTCTTCGACCGAGGCGTCGGCGATGGCCTGGATGGAGCGGAACCGCGCGGCCAGTTCGGTCGCGGTAGGCAGGCCGACGTGCCGGATCGACAGGGCCACGAGCACCCGCGCGACCGGGGCCGACTTGGCCTTCTCCAGGTTCTCCAGCATGGTCAGGGCGTTCTTGCTGGGCGCGCCCGACTTGTTGGCGAAGAACGAGACGACCTTCTCCTCGCCCGTCTCGGGGTCGAGTTTGGCCAGGCCGGAGTCCTGGTCGCGGACCGACGACCGGATCGGCAGCAGCCGGTCGATCGTCAGGTCGAACAGGTCGGCCTCCGTGCGGACGACCGGCTCCTGCGGCGGCAGCGGCTGGGTGAGGGCGGTCGCGGCGACGTAGCCGAGGCCTTCGATGTCGAAGGCGTTTCGGCCGGCGGCGAAGAAGATCCGCTCCCGGAGCTGGGCGGGGCAGGCCCGGGTGTTGGGGCAGCGCAGGTCGGCGTCGCCCTCGCGTTCGTAGGCGAGCTCGGTGCCGCACTCGGGGCAGTGGGTGGGCATCACGAACGCCCGCTCGGTGCCGTCGCGGAGGTCGGCCACCGGCGCGACGATCTCGGGGATCACGTCGCCGGCCTTGCGCAGCACGACCGTGTCGCCGATCAGCACGCCCTTGCGCACCACCTCGGACGCGTTGTGCAGCGTCGCCCGCTCGACCGTCGAACCGGCCACGACCACCGGGGTCATCATGCCGAACGGCGTCACCCGGCCGGTCCGCCCGATGCCGACGCGGATGTCGAGGAGCTTGGTGGTGACCTCTTCGGGCGGGTATTTGTAGGCGATCGCCCACCGGGGCGCCTTGCTGGTCGAGCCCAGTTGCCGCTGCACGTCGACGCGGTCGACCTTGACCACCACGCCGTCGATCTCGTATTCGGTGTCGTGGCGGTGTTCGGCGTAGTGGTCGACGAACTCCTGGACCTCGGCCATCGTCGCGACGACCCTGTATCGGTCGCTGACCGGCAGGCCGAACGACTTCAGCCGGTCGTACATCTCCGACTGGGCCTTCGGCGCCGTCGCGCCCTCCCACTTCCCGACGCCGTGGACGATCATGCGCAGCGCCCGATGGGCGGTGATGCGCGGGTCCTTCTGCCGCAACGACCCTGCGGCGGAGTTGCGCGGGTTGGCGAAGGGCGGCTTGCCGGCGTCCATGAGCTCCTGGTTGAGCTTCTCGAAGCCCCAGACCGGCAGGAACACCTCGCCCCGGACCTCCATGAGGTCGGGCACGTCGTCGCCGGTCAGCCGTTCGGGCACGTCGGCGATGGTGCGGACGTTGGGCGTCACGTCTTCGCCGACCCGCCCGTCGCCGCGCGTGGCGGCCCTGACCAGGCGCCCCTTCTCGTAGACCAGCGCGACCGCCAGCCCGTCGATCTTCAGTTCGCACAGGTAGGGCGCCGGATCACGCTCGGCGAGCCGCTCGGCCCGCCCCTGCCAGCCCGCCAGATCGGCCGCGTTGAAGGCGTTGTCGAGGCTCTCCATCCGCTGGAGGTGTTCGACGGCGGTGAACTCGGTGGAGATCGGCGCGCCGACCTTCTGCGTCGGCGAGTCGGGCGTGCGCAGCTCCGGCCGCCGCTCTTCGATGGCCGTGATCTCCCGCATCCAGGAGTCGTATTCGGCATCGCTGACCGTCGGCGAGTCGAGCACGTAGTAGCGCCAGCTCGCCTGCTCGATCAGCTCCGTGAGCTCCGAGTGCCGCCTGCTGAGCTCGGCCTCTTCCGGACTCGGCTCCGGCGCGGTCTCCTCGGTCATGCCCCGCTCCCCTCATCGCGACTCAGGGAAAACCTATCGCCGCCGACCGACTTTTCCCGTGCTCAGCCGCCCTGCGCCCAGACCCCCTCATAAGCGGAGCAACGCCCGGTAACCGCCGTGGCCGTGCCCCGGCAGACCCGCGCCTCGACGCTCAGGACATGTCCCGTTCTGAGGGTCACCGTGCTCCATCCGGCCTTACAGGTCTTGTACGACTTGTACACCGTCTTGCCGCTTTCAGTCAGGTACCGGAACCGCACCCATGAACACGAACCGCCCGCCGTGGCGTCATGGAGCCGCCCGGCGATCTTGAGTCCCGTGGCGGTGCTGACGATCTTCCCGTTCGTGACCCTGCCCTTGCCGTCGGCCGACTTCACCGGCCCCCAGTGCCAGGTGTCGGCGGCGGCCGGTGACGCCGCGACGAGCAGCGCGGCCAGCACCGCGCCCGTGACCAGAAATATCCGCATGAGAGCAGGGATACCTGGCCACGCTTGCAATCGGATGTACTCCCGTCGCGGCGGGAGGAGAAGCGGCCGGTCGGCGCCGGATGCGGTGGCGTGCCGCGGGGCGGGCGGGGCCGGCCGGGCGGAGCCGTAACGGAAGAAGCCTTTACTGCTCTTCCGGGTCCTCCCTCAGCACCCGGGCCGACTCGCGGCACTTCGCCAGGGCGGCCTTCGCGTAGGCGGGCGAGGCCCCCGCGAGCCCGCAGGCGGGAGTGAGCACGACCTGGTGCGCCAGCCCCTCGGGCGGGAAGCCCAGCCGCCGCCACAACTCCAGCGCGGGCTTGGCCACCACGCCGACGTCGGGCAGCCGGCTGTCGGTGCCCGGCACCACGCCGAGGAAGAACGCGGTGCCCGCCTCGATGGCCGCGCCGAGGGCGTCCTCGTCGCGCCGCCGCATGAGCGCGGCGTCGAGCGAGATGCCCTTGGCCCCCGCCGTGCGGAGCACCTCGAACGGCACCGAAGGCGCGCAGCAGTGCACGATCGGGAACTCGGCCGCCGACAGCACCTGCCCCAGCCGCGCGGCGGCGAGCGGCCCCTCGATCGCCGCCAGGCGCGAGAACCCGGACGCCGTCGGCACCGTCCCGGCCAGCACCCCCGGCAGCCCCGGCTCGTCGACCTGCACGACGAGCGAGGCCCCCGGAACACGTTTCCGCACGTCGGCGATGTGCGCGGCGAGCCCCTCGGTCAGCGAGTCGGTCACGTCGCGGACCGCTCCCGCGTCGGCGAGGATCTTGTCGCCGTGGCGCAGCTCGATGGCCCCGACGAGCGTCCACGGCCCGCAGATCTGGATCTTCAGCGGCCCGGTGAACCCCTGCGCGACCTCCTCCAGCGCGTCGAGATCGCGGCGCAGGTGGTCACGCGCCCGCTTGTGGTCACGCCCCGGCCGGTCGGCGATCCGCCAGCCCGAGGGCTGCACCTCGACGGGCAGTTCGACGAGCAACGAGGCGGTACGCCCGATCATGTCCGCCCCCACCCCCCGCGCCGGCAACTCGGGCAGATAGGGCATCGGCAGCTCCCCGAAAACGGTGCGGAGCGCCTCGAAATGGTCTTCGCCGGGGTGAGAGCCGACCCCGGTGGCGGTGGCCTGGTCCCATGGGTACGAATGCACGAGGACTAGCTTAGGAATTATGAAGCTCACCAAACTCGGTCATGCCTGCTGGCGCTTCGAGAAGGACGGCCGCACGCTCGTCCTCGACCCGGGCAGCTTCAGCGGGACCGGCCTGCTCGACGGCGCGGAAGCCGTTCTGATCACCCACGAGCACGTCGACCACCTCGACCAGAACCTGATCAAGTCGGCCGCCCCCGACCTGGAGGTCTGGACCTGCAACGCCGTCACGAACAGCCTCGGCGAGGTCCCCGTGAAGATCCAGACCGTCCGCGAGGGCGACGTCTTCGACGTGGCCGGCTTCTCCGTCCGCGTCATCGGCGAATGGCACGCGCCCACCATTCCGGACGCCCCGATCATCCAGAACATCGGCTTCCTGATCGACGACCGCGTCTTCTACCCCGGCGACGCCCTGACCGACCCGGGCGTGCCCGTCGAGGTCCTGCTGGCCCCGTCGAACGCGCCGTGGCTGCGGGTGTGGGACTTCATCGAATACCTCAGGATGGTCCGCCCGGACCACGCCTTCTCGACCCACGACGGGCTGGTGAACGAGATCGGCCAGGGCATGATCGACAACTTCATGACGATGGAGGGCAAGAAACAGAAGTCCGACATGCGCCGCCTCAAGCCGGGCGAATCAGCCGAATTCGCCTGACCTGCGGACAGCCGGACATGCCGGAAACGCGATGGTTCCGCACCCAGACACGGCAACCGCAGGCACGACCGGCTTCGGACACGGGTCGCCCGGCGACAGAGCCGACGTCGCGGCGTGGAGCGGGAGCGGCCGGTCGGCGCCGGATGCGGTGCCCGCCGGAGACGGCGGGCGGGGCCGGCCAGGCGGAGCCGTAACGGAGGAAGAGTCTCTGATCAGGCGGCGGAGGCGATCGTCGCGGAGCCGATGACCGTGTCGCCGTCGTAGAGCACCGCCCCCTGGCCGGGTGCGACCCCGGTGGCGGGCGTCTCCAGCGTGATGTGGACGTCGCCCTCGCCGACCCGCACCCGTGCCGGGTAGACCTCTCCGTGTGCCCGCAGCTGCACCAGGCACCCGATCTCACCGGCGGAGGTGTCGACCGGCCCGTTCCACACCGGCCTGGTCCCGACGATGGACGTCACCTCGAGCGCCGCCCGGGGCCCCACCGTCACCGTGTTGGACACCGGCTCGATCGACAACACGTAGCGCGGCCGCCCGTCGGCGGCGGGACGGTCGATGTTGAGGCCCTTGCGCTGCCCGACCGTGTAGCCGAACGCGCCGCCGTGGGTGCCGACGACCTTGCCCGACAGCGCGTCGACGATGGGGCCCTCGGCCTCGCCGAGGCGGTCGGCGAGGAACGCCCGGGTGTCGCCGTCGGCGATGAAGCAGATGTCGTGGGAGTCGGGCTTGTCGGCGACCGTCAGGCCCCGGCGGGCGGCCTCTTCGCGCACCTGCGCCTTGGTCGAGTCGCCGAGCGGGAAGATCGCGTGGGAGAGCTGCTCGCGGGTCAGCACGCCGAGCACGTAGGACTGGTCTTTGCCCTCGTCGGGCGAGCGCCGCAGCACCCCGTCCTCAAGACGCGCGTGGTGGCCGGTCGCGACGGCGTCGAAGCCGAGCGCGAGGGCGCGGTCGAGCACCGCCTCGAACTTGATCTTCTCGTTGCAGCGCAGGCAGGGGTTGGGGGTCCGGCCGGCGGCGTATTCGGCCACGAAGTCTTCGACCACGTCGCGGTGGAAACGTTCGGCCATGTCCCAGATGTAGAAGGGGATGCCGATGACGTCGGCGGCGCGGCGGGCGTCGCGCGAGTCTTCGACGGTGCAGCAGCCCCGGGCGCCGGTGCGGTAGGACTGCGGGTTGGACGACAACGCGAGGTGCACACCCGTCACATCGTGGCCGGCCTCCGCGATGCGGGCGGCGGCCACGGCCGAGTCGACGCCGCCGGACATGGCGGCGAGCACGCGCAGAGGCTTGAATCCCATAACCCTTCGAGCGTACCCGCGTTGGCGTCCTGCCCGTCCTGCTGGTTGGATTGCACGCCATGCGGTTGTTCGGGCGCAAGAGCGAGCCGGTTGACCCGGCGGTGGCGATCTCCGAGTTCTGGGCGTGGTGGGCCGAGGCCCGTCCCCAGGTGGAGGCCGCCGACGACAAGGCGGAACTGATGGCCCCCGCCGTGGCGGCGATCGACCCCGGCCTGGTCTGGGAGATCGGCAACGGCCGAGGCAGCCTGTTCGCCCTGGTCGTCAGCTCGGCCGCCAACCCCGAACTGCGTTCCCTGGCGCACCGCTGGGCGAAGGCGGCCCCCGAGCCCGACGCGATGTGGGAGTTCCACCCGTCCCGGCAGGCGGCGTCGATCCCGGCCGACGTGCGGTTCCCGGCGGGCCCCCACGAGTTCGACATGGCCCGTTTCGTGGTGGCCCTGCGGGTCCCGCCGGGCAGCCCGAGGGTCGACATCTCCGCCTACCACCCGATCTTCGAGGACGTCGACGACGACACCCGCATGGAGACCACCATGCTGGCCCTCGACCGCCTCCTCGGCGAAGACGAGGTCGCCCGCTGGGTCGGCGACGTGACCGCCGCCCAGATCGAGCCGATCGACGCGCTCCCCGCGATCCACCTCCCGGCCGTCGTGGCCGACGTCGCCGAGGGCTTCCAGGACGAACAGTGGGCCCTCCTGGAGGGCACCACGGCCCGCGGCAAGAAGCTCACCGCGACCGCCAGGTTCCCGCTCCGCCCGGTCGACTACCCCCTCTACGACCAGCACATCGCCGTCACCCTGCCCTACCGCAAGTCCGACGGCGACGGCCTCCCGGCGGGCGACTCGCTCGACGCCCTCAACACCTTCCACCAGACCCTCACCGCGGCCCTGGGCCCGGCGGTCGTGGCGGCCCACGTGAGCTCGGAGGGCGTCCGCACCTTCCACGTCTACGCCGACCCGACCGGCACCACCGAACGCGCGGTCAGGGATCTGGTCTGGCGCGAGGGCCGCCCGGCGATCGTCACGACGATGGACCCGGAGTGGTCAGCGGTGGCCCATTTCCTGACCTAATTTGACGGCGCGTGCTCCGCACGCGCGGCCTGAGCGCTCAGATCCGGTGTCTTCCCTCGTCGCTCCGGTTCGCTTCGCTCTCCTGCGCTCCTCAGTCCAGACACCGGCGCGCTCAGGCAAAGCATGACCAGACCTCAGGACAAACCTGCCCGGCGGGCGCGTTCCACGACCCCGCCGATCACTTCGCCGACCCACTCGACGTCTTCCCGCGTCGACGTGTGGCCCAGGGAGAACCGCAACGAGCCGCGCGCCCGCGCGCCGTCCTGCCCCATGGCCAGCAGCACGTGGGAGGGCTGCGCCACCCCCGCCGAGCAGGCCGAGCCGGTCGAGCACTCGACCCCCTTGGCGTCGAGCAGCATCAGCAGGGCGTCGCCCTCGCAGCCGGGGAAGGTGAAGTGGGCGTTGCCCGGCAGCCGGTCGTCGAGGTCGCCGTTGACCACCACGTCGGGCACCGCGGCCCGCACCTTGGCGATCAGCAGGTCACGCAGCTCGGTCAGCCGGGCAGCCAGCGCGGCCCGGCGTTCGACGGCGAGCTTCACCGCCGTGGCGAACCCGGCGATGGCGGGCGCGTCGAGGGTCCCGGACCGCACGTCACGCTCCTGGCCGCCGCCGTGCAGCACCGGCACCGGATCGACCCCGCGGGCCAGCAGCAGCGCCCCGACCCCCATGGGGCCGCCGACCTTGTGGCCGGAGATCGTCATCGCGTCGACCCCGGAGGCGGCGAAGTCGACGTCGAGCTGCGCGACCGCCTGCACGGCGTCGGTGTGGAAGGGCACGCCGGCCTCGTGGGCGATGGCGGCCAGCTCGTGGATCGGCTGGACCGTCCCGATCTCGTTGTTGGCCCACATCACGCTGACCAGCGCGACGTCGTCGCCGATCGCCGCCCGCAGCGTCTCGGGCCGGAGCCGTCCCTGGGCGTCGACGGGCAGCAGTTCGACCTGCGCGGCCTGGTGGTCGGCCAGCCAGTGGGCCGGATCGAGTGCGGCGTGGTGTTCGATCGAGCTGAGCAGCACCCGAGGACGCCGCCGCGCCCAGAACAGCCCCTTGATCGCCAGATTGTCGGCCTCGGTGCCGCCGGCGGTGAACACGACCTCGCTGGGCCGGGCGCCGAGCGCGCCGGCGATGGTCTCGCGCGACTCCTCCACGACGCGCCGGGTCCGGCGCCCCGCGGCGTGCAGCGACGAGGCGTTGCCGACCTGGGAGAGCTCCGCCACCATCGCGGCGACCGCCTCGGGCACCATCGGCGTGGTCGCGGCGTGATCCAGGTAGGCAGTTCGCACCGAACAAGCGTATCCGCAGTGAAGTCCGACTCCATCGCGGGGAATTGGTGGTCGCCCACTACGGCCCGGGCCGTAAGGGCGACCTGAATCGGTCTGCCCGCCGGACAGCCGCCGGAAACCCCGTGTTCACGTGGTGGAAAGCAGGAAAGACTCCGCTCCGTTACGGCTCCGCCCACCCCGGCACTCCCCGCCGCAGCCCCTCCCACCGCACCCCACGCCACCCGGCCGCGCCACTCCCCACCGTGACGACCCATGGACACCAGAAGGGCGCCGAGGCCGAAGCCCCAGCGCCCTTCCCCGAACCGTCGTGCCCGGGCTACTTCCGCTTGGTGATCTCGTCGATCAGCTGCGGCAGCACCTTGTGCAGGTCGCCCACCACGCCGAAGTCGGCGATCTCCCAGATGGGAGCCTGAGCGTCCTTGTTGATCACGACGATCGTCTTGGCCGTCTGCATGCCCGCCCGGTGCTGGATCGCGCCGGAGATGCCCGCCGCGATGTAGAGCTGCGGCGCCACGGTCTTGCCGGTCTGCCCGACCTGGAACTCGTGCGGGTACCACCCGGAGTCGGTCACGGCCCGGGAGGCGCCGACGGCCGCGCCGAGCGAGTCGGCCAGCTGCTCGATGATCGAGAAGTCGGCGCCGACGCCACGACCGCCGGAGACCACGATCGCGGCCTCGGTCAGTTCCGGACGGGAGCTCGTCTTCTCCTTCACCCGCTCGACCACCCGCGCTCCGCGGGCGGCGTCGGAGAGCGCCACGTCGACCTTCTCCTCGGCGCCCGCGCCGGCGGCGGCCACCGGCTGGGTCGAGTTGGGCCGCAGGGCGATGATCGGAGTGCCCCGGGACACCTTGCTGTGCACGATCACGCCGCCGCCGAAGACGGGCTGCTCGGCGACGAAGCCCTCGGCCACGCCGACCGCGTCGGTGATGACGCCGCTGTCGGTCTTGATGGCCAGGCGGCCCGCCACCTCCTTGCCCTCGGTGGTCGAGGCGATCAGGACCGCCGCGGGCGACCGGCTGCCGACCAGCGAGGCGAGCAGCTCGGCCTTGGGGGCCACCAGGTAGTCGGCGATGTCGGCCGAGTCGGCGACGTAGATCTTCTCCGCGCCGTACTCCGACAGCCGGGCCTTGGCGGTGTCGGTGTAGCCGGGACCGGCCCACACGGCCGACGGCTCGCCGAGCGAGCGGGCCAGGGTGAGCAGTTCGAGGGTGACCTTCTTGATCTCGCCGTCGACCTGTTCGACGAGCACCAGGATCTCTGCCATTGCCAACCCTCCCTTAGATGAACTTCTTCGAGACGAGGAACTCGGCCGCCTTGGTGCCGCCGTCGCCCTCGTCGTTGACCACGACGCCCTTGCCGCGCGGGGGCGCGGGGGTGAAGTCGGCGACCACGCTCCAAGCTGCGGACAGGCCGATCTGGGCGGGGTCGATCTCGGCGTCGGAGATGCCGATCTTCTCGATGGGCTTCTTCTTGGCCGCCATGATGCCCTTGAAGGAGGGGTAGCGCGGCTTGAAGGGGTCGGGCTTCTCGACGACCGACACGACGGCGGGCAGCGTGGCCTCGACCTTGTCGTAGCCGTAGTCGGTCTGCCGGTGGATGCTGATCTCCGAGCCGGAGACCTCGATCTTGCTGGCGAGCGTCAGCTGCGGCACGCCCAGGCGCTCGGCGAGCATCGCGGCGAGCATGCCGGTGCGGGCGTCGGTCGACTCGGAGCCGAGGATGACGACGTCGAATCCGATCTTCTTGAGCGCCTGGGACAGCGCGTAGGAGGTCGAGAGGGCGTCGGAGCCGTGCAGCGCCTCGTCGGACAGGTGGACGGCCTTGTCGGCGCCCATCGCGAGGGCCTTGCGGATGGCGTCGGTGGCCTGGTCGGGCCCCATGGTGAGGACCGTCACCTCGCCGCCGTGGGCCTCTTTCAGCTTGAGAGCGTCTTCGACCGCGTATTCGCAGAGCTCGTTGATGACCCCGTTGGCGCTGCGGTCGATCGTGTTGTCATCGGACCGCAGCTTGCGCTCGGTCGCGGTGTCGGGAACCTGCTTCACGCAGACGACGATGTTCATGGCCGGTGGCCGACCTCCCGTACTCAGACGGCTGACGCCGCAGCGGACGACTGGCTATTTGTTACCCACGGGTAGCTTACTCACAAACCCCGCGTATGGTGCACTTGCCTCCACCCTACCGAACTATGTTCTGGAAGGCGCGGCGGGGGTGGTCAGCTCGCGAGGACGAGCACGCCCAGCGCGAAGAGCACCGCACCGACGGCCAGCAGCAGGATGAACGTGCTGAAGAAGGTGCTCAGCGCCCACCACAGCACGACAGACCCCGCGATGGCCGACAGGTCGAGGACGACACGCCCCTTCTCCTTGGCGGCCAGGCCGAACATGGCGTCGATGAGCAGCGCCAGACCGTACACGACGAGAAGGAGGAGGGAGGCCTCGGGCAGGTGCTCGCGGCCGGTCGCGGCGAGCAGGCCGACGACCGCGCAGGTGCCGACCACCCAGCGGCGCCGCACCACGTCGCGGCGGCGGGCGAAGGCGATCTCGGCCGGCGAGCGCGTGTCGGGCGGCGGCGCGGCCGCCGCCTTCAGCTCGACGGTCTCCTCCTCGCGGTGGGCGCTCGCCGTCGCCGGGGTGACCGGAGCGGTGACCGGACGCTGGGCGCCCAGGCGGGCCAGCAGCTGGGCGGCGGTCGGACGGGCCGCCGGGTCGGTGGCGAGGGCGTCGCGCAGGATCGGGACCAGCCATGACGGCACCCCGGTCAGGTCGGGCTCGTGGTGGACGATCCGGTAGGCGACCGCCGGGGCGGGCCCCTGGCCGTAGATCGGGCGGCCGGTGGCGGCGTAGGCGAGCGTCGTGGCGAACGCGAACACGTCGGCGGGCGGCCCGGCCTCGCGGCCTTCGAGCACCTCGGGGGCCAGGTAGCCGGGGGTGCCGACGACCGCGCCGGTGTCGGTCACCGAGACCAGGTCGAGCGCGGAGGCGATGCCGAAGTCGATGAGGTAGGGCTCGCCGTCGGCCAGCATCACGTTGGCCGGCTTCAGGTCGCGGTGGACGACCCCCGCGTCGTGGATGGCCGCCAGCGCCTCGGCCAGGCCCCGCGCCAGCCGCAGCAGATCGGCGTCGTCGGTGACGGGGCCCTCGGCGACGATCGTCGACAGGGCCCGGCCGGGCACGTAGCGGGTGACGATGTAGGGCCGGTCGCCGTCGAGCGACACGTCGAGCACCTCGGCGATGTGCGGCCCGCGGACCCGGAGCATCGTCTCGACCTCACGCGACAGGCGGGTGAGGGCCGAGCCGTCGGCCGCTATGTGGGGGTGGAGCACCTTCACCGCGACGGTGCGCCCTTCGGCGTCGAGCGCCAGATGGACCTCGCCGAACCCGCCCTTGCCTAGAGGGGAGAGCAGCCGATAGGGACCGGCGTTAGAGACGCTCGACTCCACCGGCTGCTCCCTTCAGGATTCACGAGTCATCGTGCCCCGTCGCGGGCTCTGGCTCACTTCCCGACGAGGAAACCCAGTCCGATCTGGCTCATCAGGTCTTCGAACAGGCCGGTGATCAGGTTGACCGCGGTGTCCTGTCCCTTGCCGAGACTGGCCACGAGGTCGTCGATCACGGCCGACGGGGGCCGCCAGGGCGTCCAGACGGCTTCGGCCGACAACGCGGTCATCACGATGAAGAACGCCAGCGTGCCGAAGACCAGGGTGACCACCATGCCGGCGCCGGGGCTGCGGATGACGCCCGCCAGCGCCCGCTGCACCGCCTGGCGCGGCTTGCGCCCGCCCGGCAGCAGGAACAACCCGCCGACGAACGCCGCCGCCGCGTAGGCCGCCGCGCCGTCGGTCGTCAGCCCGCCCAGGTAGCGGCAGGCGCCCCACACGCAGATGCCGAACAGGATGCCCAGCGGGACGTGGATCGCGGTCGCCAGCACCGCCTTGACCAGCGCCCAGGGGGTGCCGAGCACGGCCCGCATCGGGTCGGAGTTGCTGGTACCCCGGATCGAGCGGCGCTCGCTCAGGTCGCCGATCAGCGAGTTGCCGACCCGCAGGCACAACACCAGCACGATCGCGAACAGGCTCACCATCACCGGCAGCAGGCAGGCCGCGCCGACCAGCGTCGCCAGCATCAGCGCCGCCATCACCGGGTGGCTGGTCTTGTATCGCGGCCGGTCCTGCTGCGGCTGCGCCTGCGGCGGGCTATAGGGCGGCGGCGGCGCGGGCGCCGGGCGCTGCTGCTGCGGCGCCGGGAAGCCGGCCACCCGCTGGTCGGGGTAGGGCGGCGGCGCGAACTGCGGCGGCGGCTGGTAGGGCGGCACGCTGGCCGGGACGTAGGGCGGCGGCTGGCCGTTGCCCGGTCGCCGCTGCCGCGAGTCCTTCTGCGGCCGGGGCTCCCGCTCGGGCGCGACGTAGTTGACCGGCGGCAGCAGGTCGGAGAATGTCTCGTCGCGCCGGGCCGAGGGCACGGCGTCGTCGAGCACGCGGGTGCCGTCGTTGAGGACGCGGGTGCCGTCGGTGAGCACGCGGGTCCCGTCGTTGAGGACCCTGGTGCCGTCGGCCAGCACGCGGGTCCCGTCGGAGAGCACGCGGGTGCCGTCGGGCCGCTGGTTCCTCTGGACGGCGGTGCCGCCCTCCTTGAACACCGTCACCGTCGGGTCGAGGGCGCGCGAGAGCTTCAGCAGCGACCCGGCCGTGGGACGGGCGCCGGCGTCGGTCGCCAGGGCCAGCCGCAACCAGCCGCGCAGGAACGCGGGCGCGGCGTCGACCTGGGCCTTGCCCTCCAGGATGTTGTAACAGACCGCCTCGAAGGTGCCCTGGCCGAACGGCGGCTTGCCGGTCGCGGCGAAGAACACGGTCGCGGCCAGCGCGTGGACGTCGGCCGCCTGGGTGATCTCGCTGTCGCGGATGATCTCCGGGGCGAGGTAGCCGGGGGTGCCGACGAACATGCCCGTCTGGGTCAGCCGGGTGGCGTTGACCAGGTGGGCGATGCCGAAGTCGATGACCAGCGGCTCGAACGTCCCGGACCCGTCGTCGACGAGCATGACGTTGGCCGGCTTCAGGTCGCGGTGGATGACGTCGGCCTGGTGGATGGCCACCAGCGCCTCGCACAACCCCCGGGCCAGCTTGGTCAGTTCGTCGCCCTTGAGCGGGCCGTCTTCGAGCACCCGCTGCTCCAGCGTGCGCCCCGGCGCGAAGCGGGTGACGATGTAGGGCGTGGCGCCGGTCAGGTCGGCGTCGAGCACGGCGGCGACGCGGCCGCTGCGCACCCGGCGCATCGTCTCGACCTCACGGGTGAGACGGTCGCGTGCCTTCAGATCGGATGCGACGTGTGGGTGGAGGACCTTGACGGCGACTTGGCGGTCGTCGGAGTCGAGCCCCAGATGGACGACGCCCATCCCGCCTTCACCAAGTCGCCGGAGCAATCGGTATGGACCGATCCGCTCCGGTGCTTCCGTTGCGGCCACCTATGACCCCCCTAGTCCTGATTCCCGCAGTTGTTCCAGCCGTTGTGTCAGCTCCGGCAGGTCGAAACCCCAGATCAAACCTGCCGTGTGGATGTCGGAACTGAGCGACAACAGCGCGACTCCTGCGAGGACCACCGCCACCACCCCCACGATGGCCGCGACCCCGATCGCCATGCCCCTGGTGGGGAACAGCGATGCCAGCGTACGGCGTACCTGGCGGGTGGGGGCCTCGACGGCGGGGCCGGCGCAGATCGTCCAGAGGGCGACCGCGACGCCCCAGCCGAGAGTGGCGGGGATGTCCATTTTCGTGAGCACCGTCAGCAGCAGCGTGACGGGGATGCCGAGGATGAGGCCGTAGAAGATGAGGCCCAGCGTCGCCCCGGCCGATCGGGCCAGCGCGGCGGGCTCGTTGAGGACCCGGAACACGTCGCCCGCCGCCGCGCTGACCTGCCGCTGGCCGTTGAGCTGCGGCTGGGCGATGTCGGCGGCGCGGAACAGGATGACGCTCGGGATGATCAGCAGCGCGGCCAGCGTCGGCGCGATCGCCGCGCCGCCGAGCAGCGCCACCTGCATGAGCACGCTCGCCACGCCGTAGGCCCGGGACCGCTGCAACATGGCGCCCGGACGCGCGCCCGGGTTGTGCAGCGGCGGGGGCGGCGGGACGCGCAGCGTCTCCAGGAACGGCGCCGGCTTCGGCTGGTGGACCTGCGGGGTCCGCTCGTAGAGCTCGGCGGGCTGCTCGAAGAACGCCTGCTGCGGGTTCTGCGACTGGCGCAGCTCCTCGGGCCGGACCCGGCGTGTGGGCAGGTCGCCGTCGCGCGGCTGCTCCCAGCCGCCCTGACCGGCCCGGCGGGTCGGCATGTCGCCCTCGTTCCAGCCGGTCTGCCGGCCTGGCATGCGCGTGGGGATGTCGCCCTCGCCGGAGAGCCCGGCCCGGCGCAGGTCGTCGCCGGTGACCCGGACCGTGGGGAACGGGTCGCCGCCGCCCTGGCCGGGAACATGCCCGGGACCGGACGGGTTGACGGCCGGGCGCGGCGCGGTCGGCTCGGCAGGGCCGGTGCTCGGCCCGGGGTTCGGCCGGCCCGCGAGGCCGGAAGGGCCGCTTCCGTGCTGCTGGGCCGCGCTCTGCCCGGTCTGCCCCGGATAGCCGGATGAGCCGGTGCCCGGATGAGCCGGTCCCGGGCGCGGGCCGGTGCCGGGACCCGTCTGTCCCGGATAACCCGGGTTCGGGCGGACGTCGCTCGGCGGGTGGCCCGCGTAAGGGGTGTCGTTCAGGAGGGAGACGTACTCCTCCTGGGTCGGCTGGCGGCGCACGACCGGGGTGATCAGCGGGTTGGCCTTCGGGCCGGCCACCGGCTGGTTGACCTGGTCGGTCGACGGAGGCCGCGGCGTGGGCGGCGGGCCGTCGACGCCGAAGACGGCGATCGGCTGGCCGGTCTGGTCGTCGATGTTGGGGACCGTCGTGATCTCGTCGGGCACCCGTGGACGCCGCGCCTGCGGCATCAGCCGGGCCACCTGCTCGCGCAGCTCGACCGCACGGGGGCGGCGCGAGGGGTCGCGCTGGAACGCCGCGCGCAGCACCGACTGGATCACCGGCGGGGCGGCGTCGACGTTGGCCTTGCCCGACGTGATGTTGAAGAAGATCATCTCCAGCGTGCCCTTGCCGAACGGCGGCAGGCCGGTCGCGGCGTAGAGCAGGGTGCCGGCCCAGGCGTGCACGTCGACCTCGGGACCGGCCTCGTGACCCTCGATGATCTCGGGGGCGAGGTAGCCGGGGGTGCCGATGAACATGCCGGTCTGGGTCAGCCGGGTCGCGTCGACCGCCTGCGCGATGCCGAAGTCGATCAGCACCGGGTCGCCGTCGAGCATGAGCACGTTGCCGGGCTTCAGGTCGCGGTGGATGACCCCGGCCGCGTGGACGGCCGACAACGCGTCGGCCACGCCGTAGGCGACCTTGAGCAGCCCTTCGACCGACATCGGGCCGTCGGTCTTGATCAGGTCGTCGAGGGGTTTGCCGGGGACGTAACGCGTGACGATGTAGGGCCGCTGGCCCGTCACGTCGGCGTCGACGACCTCGGCGATGTAGGGGTTGCGGACCCGCCGCATCGTCTCGACCTCGCGGGAGAGCCGCCGGCGCGCGGTGTCGTCGCCCGCGACCTCCGGGCGCAGCACCTTGACGGCCACCTGCCTGCCGTGAGGATCGAGGGCCAGGTGGACCACGCCCATGCCGCCTTCACCGAGCCGCCGGAGCAGCCGGTAGGGGCCAAGTCGGTCGTCCTGATTCATGCCTTAAGCACCATACCGACTAAAACACCGCCCATGAGTGAACCATCAGGCCACATTCCTGCCCGGTACAACGGCAGGATTGGTCCAACGGTTTCCCACCCTACGGTCACAAAGTGAGCAACAGCACCTCACCCCGGGTGGCGGTGACGAGATCACTACCGGAAAGCGCCAGCTTGGACCGGCGAAGCCCGCTGCCGATGACGACGAAGTCGCGGCGGGTCACGTTTTCGTCAACGAGCACCGGCCAGCCCTCCGGCAGCCCGATCGGCGTGATTCCGCCGTATTCCATCCCGGTCAGCGAGACGGCGTCGTCCATCGGCGCGAAGGAGATTTTGCGGGCGTCGAGGTGGCGCCGGACGATCCCGTTGATGTCGGCCCGGTGGGTGGCGAGCACCATGACGGCCGCGTAGCGGGTCTCGCCGCCGCGCTTGGCCGCCACGACGACGCAGTTGGCCGAGTCCTCCGGGGCGACGCCGTACTTCTCGCAGAAGGCGGCGGTGTCGGCCAGCTCGGGGTCGATGGCGGTGGCCCGCAGGTCGACCTTCAGGTCGGGCACGGCCTTCGCCACCGGTTCGGCCAGCAGATCGAGGCGGTCGGCGGCGGGGACCCAGTCGAGCATCAGTTCTCCTTCAGCGCCCTCTCGTGGATCGAGAGCACTGCCTTGCGTGCGGACTCGAAGGCCCCAGCCTGCCAGGCGACGAGGCCGGTCAGCCAGTCGCCCGCCAGGTAGACGCGCCCGTGGGCCTGCTGCACCCCTTGGAGGCCGGCGACCATCATGCCCTCGACGTGCGGCCGGTTCGCCCAGGAGACCGAGACGCCCGACAGCAGGTCCTTGCGGTAACGGGGCCCGTGGACCTGTTCGCCGGCGCGCAGCGCGCGCTCCAGCCGGGCGGCCGGTGAGAGGGGGTCGTAGGCGGCGGCCTGGTCGCCCACGGTGTAGTAGCCGACGAGCAGGCCCCGGCGTTCGTGGAAGCCGTGAGAGGGGTACCAGATGCGGCCGATGTCGAGGTCGGTCTCGCTGATGCCGCCGTAGATGTTCTCGTCCAGCTCCCACCAGCGGCGGCCGTACTCCAGGCCGAGTTTGCCGCCGGCCAGGAGGAAGCCCCCGCCGAGCTGGAAGACGAGCTGCTGCGGGAGCGAACTCGGGATGCGGGCCAGGATGTGCGGCGGCAGGGTGGCGACGCAGTAGTCGGCGGTGACCGCGCCGTTCCGGTGCTCGACGACGACCTCGCGGCCGGTGTCGGTGATCCTCGTGGCGGGAGTGCCGGTCCTGATGCGGTGGCGGCCGACGTTGGCGACCAGGGCGTCGACGATGCGGTCCATGCCGCCGACCGGCTGGAACATGGGCATGGCCTGGTCGTGGGCGAGGTCCCAGGTGAGCGCGTAGGGGATCCGGTAGCCGAGCACCTCGCCGACCGACGGGACCGGGCCGGTGTCGGCGCGGCGTTCGCCGCCGTCGTAGGTGAGCCGCTCGCCGAGCTGGCCGAACTCGCGTAACAGGTCGAGCAGGTTGGTCTTGTCGGCGGCGGTCAGGTCGGCGTCGAGGGCGCCCTGGTTCGCCGCCTTGGCCAGCAGTTCGGAGAGGTGACCCTGGGTGTCGGCGCGGGCGGTGCGCAGCCGGATCGACTTCCCCGAGGTGTGGACGTAGGCGTCGGCGTTGGAGTTGACGAAGATCTCCAGGGGCACGCCGAGCTCGCGGCAGTAGTCCATGGTGATCATCCACTGCGCGATGCGGGCCGGGCCGGCGTTGAAGTAGGTGCCGTCGCGGAAGGCGGCCCGCTGGGTGGCGCCGCCGATCTCGGTGAGCTCGTCGCCGCCCCGGATTGTCAGGTTCCGGCCGCCCACCTTCTTGGCGGCCTCCAGGATCGTGACGTCGTACCCGGCCTTGAGCAGTTCGTAGGCGACGGCCAGGCCGGCGATGCCGGCGCCGAGGATCACGACCCGCTTGGGCGAGCGGCCGGTCAGCGTGAAGTCGCCCGGCTGGGGGGCGGTGTAGACGTTCGCCTGGCTCGCCGGCACGAGGCCGAGCGCGCCCATCGCGGCCAGCATGGCCCCGGCTCCCCCGGCGACGCCGAGACCGTGGAGGAGAGCCCTGCGGCTTAATTCACCCGTCACCCATATACACCGCTTCCGCACGCGACCTGGCCGGCGATCATGGCGTACAGCCCGAAGAGTGCCATGATCTCCCGGTAGTCGGGCGTTGTGAACTCGGTGTTCCTTGCCGATTTGCGCCGGGTTCCCGGGATGATCGCGCAGGCCGAGGCGATGGCGGTGCTGTTCCACTCCACTTCGAGCGTGTACGGCGGCTCGATCGCATAGGGCCGGAAGTCGGTCAGCCGGTTGAGGGCGGTGACGGTCGACTCCTCGATCTTCCGCTGGGCCACGGCGATCGGCAGCAGCTCGGCGGCGAACATGTCGATGCCCTGTTTGACGGCGACCGTCTCGACGTCGCCGAGCACCTCGCGCGCCTCCTCGCAGACCGCGACGTCGCCGGTGACCAGCACGACCGGCACCCCGACGGACCCGGCGAACGCCGACACCAGCCGGGTCTCGCCGCAGATCTCGCCGTTCAGCCAGACGTTCTGGATCTCCTTGCCCATCCACGTGTGGTTGAGCACGCCGTGGGAGACCCCGGCCCGCGCGTGGTAGCCCGCGAAGATCGCGGCGTCGAAGCCCTCGGTGAGGCCCTGGCCCATGCGGTGGGGTTTGCCGGGGCCCCGGATGAGGGTGGCGCGCGGGTCGAGCCGGTCGATGCGCAGGTTCCTGGTCGAACCGTGGGCGTCGTTGACAAGCACCTGCGTCGCCCCGGCGGCGAACGCGCCCCGGATGACGGCGTTGGCGTCGCCGGTCATGAACTCACAACCGCGCTCGTAGCCCCGGCCGCCGTGGTGCATCTCCTCGGGGTCGGTGAGCCCGGTGACGCCCTCCATGTCGACGGACAGGTAAACCCGCATCAGTAGCTCCGCAATCGTTCGACCTCACGGCGCAGCGCCACCACTTCCCGGCGGAGCATCTGGATCTCCCACAGCGCCTCCTTCATGTCCTGTGCGTGGTCGGCCCGGGTGACGTACCGGGCGTCGACCCGGACGCGGACGGCCCGGCGCAGCCGGGGCGGGGCGAGCACACGAAGGATGAGGCGGAGGACGGACCGCATGAGCGGCAACCCTAGCCGGGATGCGAGGAACGTTCCGCACCCAATGGTCACAATAACCGCACGGGCCCGGTTCCCCCGCCAGGGGAACCGGGCCCGAAGGTAGATCCTCAGCGAAGAGTGCCGTTGGTCATGCCGGCCGGCTCCTCGGGCACCGCGATCAGGCCGAGCTCGGCGGGCGAGGCCATCAGCGGGTGGAAGGGCACCACCCGCACCGAGTAGCCGAACGCGCCGGTCCGGTCGAGCGGGATCACCCCGGTGAAGGTGGCGTGGCCGTCGTCGTCGAGCGAGCCGACGGTCAGCTTCACGTGGTTGGGCTCGATCAGCTCGTCGTGCTGGCCGACCCGGCCGTAGGCGGCCTGCACCTCGACGTCGTCGGGCGACAACTCGCCCAGCGCGATCGTGGCGTTGACCTCCATGGCGGCCCCCAGTTCCGGGGTGTCGCCGATGCCGGCCGTCTCGACGTGCTCGACCCGGACGGCGGGCCAGGCCTGCGAGACCCGCAGCTTCCAGGCCGCGAACGCCTTGGCCTGGGCGTAGCCGTCGCCCGACAGCGCCTTGGCGGCGCCGGCCGCCGGGCTGTAGAGCTCGACGACGTAGTCGCGCAGCATCCGGCCGGCCAGCACCTTCGGCCCGAGCGAGCTGAGGGTGTGCTTGACCATCTCCAGCCAGCGGCGCGGCAGGCCGTCGGCGGCCCGGTCGTAGAACCGGTCGGCGACCTCGCGCTCGATCAGGTCGTAGAGGGCCGAGGCCTCCAGCTCATCACGCCGCTCGGGGTCGGAGACGCCGTCGGCGGTCGGGATGGCCCAGCCGTTGTTGCCGTCGAACCACTCGTCCCACCAGCCGTCGCGGATCGACAGGTTCAGGCCGCCGTTGAGGGCGGCCTTCATGCCGGAGGTGCCGCACGCCTCCAGCGGGCGCAGCGGGTTGTTCATCCAGACGTCGCAACCCTGGACGAGCAGCTGGCCGACGGTCATGTCGTAGTCGGGCAGGAAGACGATGCGGTGGCGCACGTCCTCCATGTCGGCGAACTTGATGATCTGCTGGATGAGCTTCTTGCCGCCCTCGTCGGCCGGGTGGGCCTTGCCGGCGATCACGATCTGGACCGGCTTGACCGGGTCGAGCAGCAGCCCGCGCAGCCGCTCGGGGTCGCGCAGCATCAGCGTGAGCCGCTTGTAGGAGGGCACCCGGCGGGCGAAGCCGATGGTCAGCACGTCGGGCGACAGGGCCTCGTCGGTCCAGGTCAGCTCGGCGTCGGAGGCCCCGCGCTGCCGCCACGACCGGCGCAGGCGCTTGCGGGCCTCGGTGACCAGGTTGGCGCGCAGCTGCCCGCGGATGGTCCACAGGTCGCCGTCGGAGAGCTTCTGGACGCCCTCCCAGCCCTGGGCCCGCTCGACGATCGTCGGCAGCTCCCTGCCGGCCAGCTCCATGACCTCGCGGCCGACCCACGTGGGGGCGTGCACGCCGTTGGTGATCGAGCCGATCGGGATCTCCGACAGGTCGAAGCCCGGCCACAGGCCCTGGAACATGCCCCGGCTGACCTCGCCGTGCAGGACCGACACGCCGTTGACCCGCTGGGCCAGGCGCATGCCCATGACGGCCATGTTGAAGACCGCCTTCTCCCCGTCGCCGGAGTCGGGCTCGGCGCCGAGGGCGAGGACGCGGTCGACCGGCACGGTCGGCCAGGCGTTGTCGCCGCCGAACTGGCGGGCGATCATGTCTGCCGGGAACCGGTCGATGCCGGCCGGGACCGGGGTGTGGGTGGTGAACACGGTGCCGGCGCGGACCGCCTCCAGGGCCTCGTCGAACGACAGGCGGGCCTCGGTGAGCTCGCGGATGCGCTCCAGGCCGAGGAACCCGGCGTGGCCCTCGTTGGTGTGGAAGACCTGGGGCTCGGGGTGGCCGGTGATCCGGCAGTAGGCGCGGATGGCCCGCACGCCGCCGATGCCCAGGAGGAGCTCCTGGAGCAGGCGGTGGTCGCCGCCGCCGCCGTAGAGGCGGTCGGTGACGTCGCGGGCGGTGGTGTCGTTGTCGGCCACGTCGGAGTCGAGCAGCAGCAGCGGGATGCGGCCGACCTGGGCGACCCAGATCTGGGCGTGCAGGCCGGTGCCGCCCGGGAGGCTGATGCGGATGCGGGCCGGGCTGCCGTCCTCCTCCTTGAGGAGGGTCAGGGGGAGGCCGCCCGGGTCGAGGGAGGGGTAGTGCTCCTGCTGCCAGCCCTCGGGTGACAGCGACTGGGTGAAGTAGCCGTGCCGGTAGAGCAGGCCGACGCCCAGGATCGGCACGCCGAGGTCGGAGGCGGCCTTCAGGTGGTCGCCGGCCAGGATGCCCAGGCCGCCCGAATACTGGGGAAGGGCGGCGGCGATGCCGTATTCGGGAGAGAAGTAGCCGACGGCGGCGGGCGCGTCCTCCAGCGTCTGGTACCAGCGCGGCGCCGTCATGTACTCGCGGAGGTCGTCGGCGGCGTCGGCCAGGCGGCGCAGGAAGCGCCGGTCCTGGGCCAGGGCGCGGAGCCTCTCGGCCGAGACGGCGCCGAGGAGGGCCACGGGGTCGTGCTCGACCCGCTCCCAGACCTCGGGGTCGACCTCGGCGAACAGGTCCATCGTCTCCGGGTGCCATGACCAGCGGAGATTCTGGACCAGCTCGCCAAGCGGCGCGAGCTCGGCCGGAAGGACGGTACGGACGGTGAACCTGCGTATAGCTCTCACGTGGCCAGACCCTAGGCGATCGGAGGGGGTGGATGTGGCCGGAACTTCGCGCCACACAGTGCGAACTCACCATTGGCATACCTGCTCAAACCTCACCGAACGACCCTGGTGACGGTGAGTACGTGTACGTCGCACGAACCTCCGGAGACCCGTGGATGACACGCGGGTTTGACCGGCCGGACTGACTTTCATTCTGGCGGGTAAAGGGGGAGCATTAGGGCAACTCCAGTACGAGCGAGTGGTCCGGTCAGCGGGCTGTGATTCGTGCTGCCTCAAGACAGAGCAAAGATCGACAATTGCCCCGTGGACTCCGGCGGTACCGGGCGTGCCGTCGCTACGTTGAGAAACGATGATCGGAAGAATCCCAATCCAGGACATCCATCCCGTCGTCGACTGCGGGAAGCGACCCGCGAAGGCCGCCGCCGGGGAATCCTTCGAGATCACCGCGACCGTGTTCCGCGAGGGACACGACGCGGTGGCCGCCGGGGTCGTGCTCTTCGATCCCGACGGCGTGCCCGGCCGCCTGAGACCCATGCGGGAGCTCGCGCCCGGCACCGACCGGTGGGGCGTCGACGTCACGCTGCCCGCGGAGGGATTGTGGTCCTACCGTGTCGAGGCCTGGAGCGACCCGATCGCGACCTGGCTGCACGACGCCGGGATCAAGATCCCGCGTGGGCTCGACTCCGATCTGATGTGCGAGGAGGGCGCGCGGCTGTTCGACCGCGCCGCCAAGGCGGTGCGCGCCGCCGACTGCCCGGACGCCCCGCTCAGAGCGCGCAAGACGACCACGAAGGCGAAGCCCAAGGACCCCGTCTGCGGCCACCGGGCCGCGCTGCAGGCGATGGCCGCCCGGCTGCGCGACGACGACGTCGACCCGCGGGCTCGGTTCGCCGCCGCGCAGCTGCCCGAGACGCAGGCCCTGATCGCCGCCCACCCGCTGCGTGAGCTGGTCACCCGGACCGTCCGCCACAAGGTCATGGTCGACCGCAGGCGGGCGCTGTTCGGGTCCTGGTACGAGTTCTTCCCGCGCTCCGAGGGCGCGATCGTCGAAGAGGGCGTCGCCCCCAAGTCGGGCACGTTCAAGACGGCCGAGAAGCGTCTCCCGGCGGTCGCCCAGATGGGCTTCGACGTGGTCTACCTGCCGCCGATCCATCCGATCGGGACGGCGTACCGGAAGGGCCCGAACAACACTCTCACGCCCGAGCCCTACGACCCCGGCAGCCCGTGGGCGATCGGCTCCGACGAGGGCGGGCACGACGCCGTCCACCCCGACCTGGGCACGATCGACGACTTCGACTCCTTCGTGGCGCGCACCCGCGAGCTCGGCATGGAGATCGCGCTCGACCTGGCGCTGCAGTGCTCGCCCGACCACCCGTGGGTCAAGGAGCACCCCGAGTGGTTCAACATCCGGGCCGACGGGAGCATCGCGTACGCGGAGAACCCGCCGAAGAAGTACCAGGACATCTATCCCCTGAACTTCGACAAGGACCCCGAGGGCATCTACCGCGAGGTCCTGCGGGTGGTGCGCCACTGGATGGACCACGGGGTGCGGATCTTCCGGGTCGACAACCCCCACACCAAGCCGGTGGCGTTCTGGGAGCGGCTGCTGCGTGACATCCGCAACACCGACCCCGACGTGCTGTTCCTGGCCGAGGCCTTCACCCGGCCGGCCATGATGCAGACCCTGGGGCGGGTCGGGTTCCACCAGTCGTACACCTACTACACGTGGCGCAACAGCAAGCCGGAGCTCGAGGAGTACCTGACCGAGCTCTCGCGCGAGACGGCCCACTTCATGCGGCCGAACCTGTTCGTCAACACGCCCGACATCCTCCACGAGTACCTGCAGCACGGCGGGCTGCCCGCGTTCAAGATCCGGGCGGTCCTGGCGGCGATGATGTCGCCGACCTGGGGCGTGTACGCAGGTTACGAACTGGGGGAGAACGTCCCGGTACGCCCCGGCAGCGAGGAGTACCTCGACAGCGAGAAGTACCAGTACCGGCCCCGTGACTGGCAGGCGGCCGAACGTGAGGGCTGTAGCCTGGCGCCGTTCATCACGCAGCTGAATTTGTTCAGAAGAGCCCACCCGGCCCTGCAGGAATTGCGTAATCTACGGTTTCACAGCGTCGACCAGCCGGCCGTGATCTGCTTCTCAAAGCGGCTGCCGGGCGCCTACGACACGGCCACACGAAGGCACGCCATAGGCGACGTCGTGCTGACGGTCGTCAATCTTGATCCGCACAACACCCACGAGGGCACCGTCTTCTTGGACATGCCGGCCCTGGGTCTCGACTGGCATGCCGAGTTCGTCGTCGACGACGAGCTGTCGGGCGAGTCGTACCGCTGGCGGCAGGCCAACTACGTGCGTCTCGATCCGCATGTCAATCCTGCACACATCTTCACGCTGCGTCACGGGTCAGCGCACCGCCCTTAGAAACCGCAGCCTGCACAACCGGGGAGTCCACAGGTGAGCGTTACGACACCTCAGCCGAATCCGCAGAGCCAGCACAACCAGCCGGTTCCGAACACCTTCACGCACGAGAAGCCGCGCGACGCCTTCTGGTACAAGCGCGCCGTCTTCTACGAGGTGCTCATCCGCGGGTTCGCCGACTCCAACGGTGACGGCACGGGCGACATCCGGGGGCTCATCGACAAGCTCGACTACCTCGAGTGGCTCGGCGTCGACTGCCTCTGGCTGCTGCCGCTGTACGAGTCGCCGCTGCGTGACGGCGGCTACGACATCGCCGACTTCATGAAGATCCTGCCCGACTTCGGCGACCTCGGCGACTTCATCAAGCTGGTCGACGAGGCGCACAAGCGCGGCATCCGGGTCATCGCCGACCTGGTCATGAACCACACCAGCGACCAGCACCCGTGGTTCCAGGCCAGCCGGCACGACCCGACGGGCCCGTTCGGCGACTTCTACGTCTGGAACGACGACGACGAGCTCTACAAGGACGCCCGGATCATCTTCATCGACACCGAGTCGTCCAACTGGACCTACGACCCGGTCCGCCAGCAGTACTACTGGCACCGGTTCTTCCACCACCAGCCCGACCTGAACTACGAGAACCCGGCCGTGCAGGAGGCGATGCTGGAGGTCCTGCGCTTCTGGCTCGACCTGGGCATCGACGGCTTCCGCATGGACGCCATCCCCTACCTGTTCGAGACCGACGGCACCAACTGCGAGAACCTGCCGCAGACCCACGCCTACCTGAAGCGGGTCCGGGCCGAGATCGACCGGCTCTACCCCGACCGGGTGCTGCTGGCCGAGGCCAACCAGTGGCCGAGCGACGTGGTGGAGTACTTCGGCGACCCGGTCACCGGCGGCGACGAGTGCCACATGGCGTTCCACTTCCCGCTGATGCCGCGCATCTTCATGGCGGTCCGCCGCGAGTCCCGCTACCCGATCTCCGAGATCCTGGCCCAGACGCCGAAGATCCCGGAGAACTGCCAGTGGGGCATCTTCCTGCGCAACCACGACGAGCTGACGCTCGAGATGGTCACCGACGAAGAGCGCGACTACATGTACTCCGAGTACGCCAAGGACCCGCGCATGCGCGCCAACGTCGGCATCCGCCGCCGCCTGGCGCCGCTGCTCGACAACGACCGCAACCAGATCGAGCTGTTCACCGCGCTGCTCATGTCGCTGCCGGGCTCCCCGGTGCTCTACTACGGCGACGAGATCGGCATGGGCGACAACATCTGGCTGGGCGACCGCGACGGCGTGCGCACCCCCATGCAGTGGACGCCCGACCGGAACGCCGGGTTCTCCGACTGCGACCCGGGCCGCCTCTACCTGCCGGTGATCATGGACCCGATCTACGGCTACCAGGCGATCAACGTCGAGGCGCAGCAGAAGCACTCCGGTTCGCTGCTCCACTTCACCAAGCGGATGATCGAGATCCGCAAGCGCCACCCCGTCTTCGGGCTGGGCGACTTCACCGAGCTCAACTCCTCGAACCCGAGTGTGCTGGCGTTCGTCCGGGAACTGGGCGACGACCGGGTGCTCTGCGTCAACAACCTGTCGCGGTTCCCCCAGCCGGTGGAGCTGGATCTGCGGCGGTTCGAGGGGGTTTCACCCATCGAGGCGACGGGTAACGTCCCGTTCCCCCCGATTGGCGAACTTCCGTATCTTTTGACGCTCCCGGGGCATGGGTTCTATTGGTTCACCATCCCGCCGTCGTCCCGGGAGGAATAGAAAGTGCTTGCCGAGCTCCTTACCGGATGGATCGCCGATCAACGATGGTTCGCCGGTAAGGGGCGGCCGATCGACGATCTGTCGATCGAGTCCACCGTCCCGCTCATGGACGGCGACCCCGCCCTGGCCCATCTGATCGTCAAGGTGGTCCAGGGCGACCGCACGACCCGATACCAGCTCCTGCTGGGGCTGCGCGACGGGCTGAGCAGCAGGCTCCGGCACGTCTTCATCGGCCGCTGCGAGTGGGACGGCCGTGAACGCGACGTGTACGACGCCGCCCACGACGCCGAACTCATGGGCCGGCTGCTCCACGGCATCGCCCGCGACGCGACCGTCGGCCCGCTGAGCTTCCACCGGGCGCCCGAGGCGGAGATCGACACCTCCCAGCGCAGCCTGGTGATGACCGCCGAACAGTCGAACACCTCGATCGTCTTCGGCGACCAGTACATCCTCAAGATGTTCCGCGTGGTCATCCCGGGGATGAACCCCGAGCTGGAGATCGTCCGGGCGCTGGCCGACGAGGGCTCCCACCACGTGGCCCGGCCCTTCGGCTGGGTCGAGGGCACGATCGACGGCGAGACCACCACCCTGGCGATCATGCAGGCGTTCCTCGGGGGCGCCAGCGAGGGCTGGGCGATGGCGCTGACCAGCGTCCGCGATCTCTACGCCACCCCGCGCGAGGTGTCGGCGGGCGACGCCGGGGGCGACTTCGCCGCCGAGGCCGAACGGCTCGGCGTCGCCACCGCCGAGGTCCACCGCGAGATGCGGGAGGCCTTCGGGTACGACGCCCTCGACCCCGACGAGATCCACTCGATGGCCGAGTTGTACCTCGCCCAGCTGGAGCGGGCGGTCGCGGAGGTCCCGGCGCTGGCCGACCACGCCGACGTGGCCCGGGAGGCCTACGACCTGCTGGCCTCGATCGACGAGCCGGTCCTGGTGCAGCGGGTGCACGGCGACTACCACCTCGGCCAGGTCATGCGGACCTACGACGACTGGATCGTGCTGGACTTCGAGGGTGAACCGGGGCAGCCGCTGGCCGAGCGCCGCGCGCTCCACTCGCCGCTGCGGGACGTCGCGGGCATGCTGCGCTCCTTCGAGTACGCCGCCCGCCACCTGCTGGCCGACCACCCCGACGCGGAGACGCTGGAAGACCGGGCTGAGGAGTGGGCGGTGCGCAACCGGGCCGCCTTCCTGTCCGGGTACACGAGGTCGGGCGGCGAGCTGCGCCCCGCCGACGTCGTGATGATGCGCGCGCTGGAACTCGCCAAGGCCGTCTACGAGGTGGTCTACGAAGCGCGCAACCGGCCGTCCTGGCTGCCGATCCCCCTGGCGGCGTTCACCACGAAACACTGAGAGTTGGCATAGATGAGGAACGACTTGGACCGTCTCGCCGGCGGCGCCCACCACGACCCCCACTCGATCCTGGGCGCCCATCTGACGGGCGAGGGCGTGGTCATCCGGGTGCTGCGGCCGTTCGCGGAGACGGTCGAGGCGCTGGTCGACGGGGAGGCCCACGCCCTGGCGCACGTCGAGTTCGGCGTCTTCGAAGTCCTCCTGCCGGGCCTGGACAAGATCCCTGCCTACCGGCTGCGGGTGAAGTACGAGGGCGGCGAGCCGATCGAGGCCGGCGACCCCTACCGCCACTGGCCGACGCTCGGCGAGGTCGACCTGCACCTGATCGGCGAGGGCCGCCACGAGCGCCTGTGGGAGGTGCTCGGCGCGCGGGTGCTGACCCACGAGGACGAACCCGGCACCGCCTTCGCGGTGTGGGCGCCCAACGCGCTGGGCGTACGGGTGATCGGCGACTTCAACCACTGGAACGGCGGCGGCCACCCGATGCGGTCGCTGGGCTCGGCCGGGGTGTGGGAGCTGTTCATCCCCGGCGTGGGGGCCGGCACCCGCTACAAGTTCGAGATCCTGGGCGTCGACGGGGTGTGGCGGGGCAAGGCCGACCCGATGGCGCGGCGCACCGAGGTGCCGCCGCTGACCGCCTCGGTCGTCGACGAGTCGTCCTACACCTGGAACGACGAGGAGTGGATGGCCGCCCGCGCGGGCCGCGACGCGCTCAAGGAGCCGATGTCGACCTACGAGGTGCACCTGGGCTCCTGGCGCCCGGGGTTGTCCTACCTCGAACTGGCCGACCAGCTGACCGCGTACGTGACCGAGATGGGGTTCACCCACGTCGAGTTCATGCCGGTCGCCGAGCACCCGTTCGGCGGGTCGTGGGGTTACCAGGTCACCTCCTACTACGCGCCGACCTCCCGGTTCGGCTCCCCCGACGAGTTCCGCGCCCTGGTCGACGCGCTGCACCAGGCGGGCGTCGGGGTCATCGTCGACTGGGTGCCGGCCCACTTCCCGATGGACGAGTGGGCCCTGGCGCGCTTCGACGGCACTCCCCTGTACGAGCACGCCGACCCCCACCGCGGCGAGCACCCCGACTGGGGCACCTACGTGTTCGACTTCGGCCGCCGCGAGGTGAAGAACTTCCTGGTCGCCAACGCGGTCTACTGGTTGCGCGAGTTCCACATCGACGGCCTGCGCGTCGACGCCGTGGCCTCGATGCTCTACCTCGACTACTCCCGCCGCGACGGCGAGTGGACCCCCAACCAGTTCGGCGGCCGCGAGAACCTCGACGCGATCGAGTTCCTCAAGGAGATGAACGCCGTCGCCTACCGCGAGGCCCCCGGCATCGTCACGATCGCCGAGGAGTCGACGGCCTGGCCCGGCGTCTCGCGGCCGGTCCACCTGGGCGGCCTGGGCTTCGGCTTCAAGTGGAACATGGGCTGGATGCACGACACCCTGGCCTACCTCGCCCACGAGCCGGTCTTCCGCCAGTACCACCATCACCAGCTCACGTTCTCGCTGATGTACGCCTACTCCGAGAACTTCGTGCTGCCGCTGTCGCACGACGAGGTCGTCCACCTGAAGGGCTCGCTGCTGGGCAAGATGCCCGGCGACGAGTGGCAGCGCTTCGCCAACCTGCGTGCCCTCTACGCCTTCATGTGGGCCCACCCGGGCAAGCAGCTGCTGTTCATGGGCGGGGAGTTCGGCCAGGGCGGCGAGTGGTCGGAGTCGAAGGGGCTCGACTGGTGGGTGCTCGACTTCGACTTCCACCAGGGCGTGCAGCGGCTCGTACGCGACCTGAACGGCGTCTACAAGGACACCCCGGCGCTCTACACCCAAGATGACACCCCCGACGGGTTCCGCTGGATCGACGCCGACGACTTCTCGGGGAACGTGTTCTCGTTCGTCCGCTACGGCACCGACGGCTCGGCGCTGGCCTGCGTGACCAACTTCTCCGGCGGTCCTCACGAGGACTACCGCCTGGGCCTGCCCGAGGGCGGCACCTGGACCGAGGTGCTCAACACCGACGCCTACGAGTACGCCGGCAGCGGCGTCGGCAACCTGGGCGGCGTGGTGGCGACCGAGGCGGAGCACCACGGGCTGCCCTATTCGGTCCGGCTGCGGGTGCCTCCGCTGGGCACCGTCTGGTTGCGTAAGGAAGCTTGACAGGGGCCCCTCCGGGGGCCCTTTCTTATGGGAACCTTAAGCGCAGATTAACCCCCTTACGGAGGAGTTGACCCCCGTCAGACCATGGTCCTAATCTCGGGCTACTAATAGGAAACTTTCCTAAGAATTACCCCCCGGGAGCGTTCCTTGCGACGTATCACCATCGGCTCGCTGATCGCCGCGGCGGCGCTGCTCGTGCCGTTCGGCTTCGGCCAGGCCGCCGCCGCCACTCCTGCCACCGCCACGTACGCCGTCGACCAGGACTGGGGCACCGGCTTCCAGGGCAAGGTCACCGTGAAGGCGGGCGACACGGCCCTGCCCACATGGACGGTCGAGTTCGACGTGCCGGGCACCACCACCATCAGCTCGGCCTGGGACGCCGACATGGTGAAGTCGGGCAACCACTACACCTTCACCAAGAAGGGCTGGGCCGGCCCGCTCGCCGCCGGGACCTCGGTCAGCTTCGGCTTCATCGGCGCCCCGGGCGGCCTGTCGGCGGTCCAGAACTGCAAGCTCAACGGCGCCCCCTGCACGGGCGGCCCGGTGAACCCGTCGCCGTCGCCGTCGGCCTCCCCCACCGCCTCCCCCTCGCCGACGCCCACGGTCACCCCGACGGTCACTCCCCCGCCGGGCGGCAAGAAGGTCATCGGCTACTTCACCAACTGGGGCGTCTACGGCCGCCAGTTCTACGTGAAGAACCTGCACACCAGCGGCTCCGCCGCGAAGCTGACCCACATCCTGTACGCCTTCGGCAACGTCCAGAACGGCCAGTGCACGATCTCCGACAGCTACGCCGACTACGACATGGCCTACACCGCGGCCAACTCCGTCGACGGCGTCGCCGACACCTGGGACCAGCCGCTGCGCGGCAACTTCAACCAGCTCCGCAAGCTCAAGGCGATGTACCCGGGCCTGAAGGTGATCTTCAGCATCGGCGGCTGGACCTACTCGGGCGGCTTCACCCAGGCCGCCGCGAACCCGACCGCGTTCGCCAACTCCTGCTACAACATGGTCGAGGACCCGCGCTGGGCCGACGTCTTCGACGGCATCGACATCGACTGGGAGTACCCCAACGCCTGCGGCCTGTCCTGTGACGCCTCCGGCTTCTCCTCCTTCAAGAACGTCATGCAGGCCCTGCGCGCCAAGTTCGGCCCCAACGCCCTGGTCACCGCCGCCATCACCGCCGACGGCACCAACGGCGGCAAGATCGACGCCGCCGACTACGGAGGCGCGGCCCAGTACGTCGACTTCTACATGCCGATGACCTACGACTACTTCGGCGCGTTCGCCGCGCAGGGCCCGACCGCCCCGCACTCGCCGCTGACGAGCTACACCGGCATCCCGACCGCCGGTTTCTACAGCGACCTGGCGATCCAGAAGCTCAAGTCGAAGGGCATCCCGGCCTCCAAGCTGCTGCTCGGCATCGGCTTCTACGGCCGCGGCTGGACCGGCGTCACCCAGTCGGCCCCCGGCGGCTCGGCCACCGGCGCGGCGCCGGGCACCTACGAGGCCGGCATCGAGGACTACAAGGTCCTCAAGACCCGCTGCCCGGCCACCGGCACGGTCGGCGGCACCGCCTACGCCCACTGCGGCAACCAGTGGTGGAGCTACGACACCCCCGCCACCATCGCCGGGAAGATGACCTACGCCAAGAACCAGGGCCTGGCCGGCGCCTTCTTCTGGGAGACCAGCGGCGACACCGCCAACGGCGAGCTGATCACCGCGATGAGCAACGGTCTCAAGTAGCCGTCCTCTGACGGCTGAACGGCTCCGCGCCCTGTGCGCGGGGCCGTTTCGCTTAGTGTGGGGCTCATGGACGCGACCAAGACGATCATCGAGGCCGTCGGCAAGATGCGGCAGCGCCGGACCTCCCCGCTGATGCTGGAGCTCGACCTGACCGAAGGTCTGACCGACGCTCCGCCCGCCGACCCCGTGTCGGCCTTGTTGTCGATGCGCCGGGCCCGGCTGAGCGACGTCATCGGCGGCCTGCGGCGGGCCCGCCGCGACCCCCGGGTGAAGGGCCTGATCGTCAAGATCGGCGGCCATCCCCTCGGGCTCGCCATGGTCCAGGAGATCCGCAACGCGGTCGTGCACTTCCGCGCCGCCGGGAAGCTCACCGTGGCCTGGGCCGACACCTACGGCGAGGTCGCCAACGGCACCGTGCCCTACTACCTGGCCAGCGCCTTCGAGAAGGTCTACCTCCAGCCGTCGGGCGACGTCGGGCTGACCGGCGTCGCGATCGAGCAGCGTTTCCTCAAGGGCGCGCTCGGCAAGCTCGACGTCGACTACCAGGTGGGCCAGCGCCACCAGTACAAGACCGCCGCCAACATGTTCACCCAAGACCACATGACCGACGCCCACAAGGAGATGACCGGGCGGCTGGCCGAGTCGCTGACCGAGCAGCTCGTGGCCGGCATCGCCGAGGGCCGCGGCCTCGAACCCAAGCGGGTGCGCGAACTCATCGACCAAGGCCCGTTCTACGGCCAGGAGGCCGTCGCGGCCGGTCTGGTCGACGGGCTGAAGTACCGCGACGAGGTCTACGCCGACCACGTACCGGAAGACTCCCTGCTCCTGTACGTCGCCCGCTACGCGAAGACCGCCCTGCCCAAGATGCCCCACCCGGGTGAGCAGGTCGTCGCGCTGGTCCACGGCCACGGCGCGATCCGGCTGGGCCGCAGCGGCCGCTCGCCCCTGGGCGGCGGCAGCGCGATGGGCTCCGACACCATCAGCGCGGCGATCCGCGCGGCCCGCCGCGACGACAAGGTGCGCGCGATCGTGTTCCGGGTCGACAGCCCCGGCGGCTCCTACACCGCCTCCGACTCGATCTGGCGCGAGGTCATCCTGGCCAAGCGGGCGGGCAAGCCGGTCATCGTGTCGATGGGCGACGTCGCCGCCTCGGGCGGCTACTTCGTCTCGATGGCCGCCGACGTCATCTACGCCCAGCCCGGCACCCTCACCGGTTCGATCGGCGTGTTCGGCGGCAAGGCGGTGCTCGGCGGGCTGCTCGGCCGGCTCGGCATCTCCACCGAGATCGTCGCCGAGGGCGCCAACGCGGGCATGTTCTCCTCCACCCGGCCGTTCTCCGACTCCCAGTGGGCCCGCGTCAACACCTGGCTCGACCGCGTCTACGACGACTTCGTCGACAAGGTCGCGCAGGGCCGCGGCATGGAGCGTGAGAAGGCCGAGTCGCTGGCCCGGGGCCGCGTCTGGACCGGCGCCGACGCCCGCGACAACGGGCTGGTCGACGAGCTCGGCGGAATCGAGGACGCGCTGGCCGAGGCGCGCAAGCGGGCCGGGCTGGCGGCCGACGCGCCGGTGCGGTCCTACCCGAAGATCAACCCGCTGGAGCGGCTGATGCCGGCCGAGTCGAGCGAGGACAAGACGGCCGCGACGGCGCGGGTCCGTCTTGAGGCGTGGGGGCCGCTGGCGGCGTTCGCCGCCGAGCTGGGCCTGCCCGCCGCCGGGCCGCTGGTGCTGCCCGGCCAGTGGGTGATCCGCTAGCCCCCGACCGGCCGGTAACGGCCACGCAGCCGGGTGAGCGGCGGCCTGGCCGCGTCGACGTAGTCGACCGCCGTCACCTGGGCGACGAACAACATGTGGTCGCCGGCCGGGACGACCGTCATGGTCTCGGCCTCCAGGGCGGCCACCCCGCCCTCGACGATGAGCGCCTCCGACTGGGCGCCGCGGTGGTGGGCCACCGAGGCGAGCAGCAGGCGGGCGCCGGGGCGGCCCGGGGTGGCGAAGCGCGAGGCGATGGCCTGCTGGCCGTCGGCGAGCAGCGTCGCGGCCCACCGGTCGCGCCGCAGCAGCAGCTCGGTCAGGTAGGCGCCGTTGGCGAGGCTGATCAGCACGGTCGGCGGCGTGGCCGAGACCGACAGCAGGCTGGTGACGGTGTTGCCGACGTCGTCGCGGTCGTCTTTCACCGTGACGACCGCGACCCCGGCGGCGAGCTGGGCCATCGCCTCGACGAACAGCGCGCCCGCCGCCGGGGTCGTCATCAGAGCAAACCGTTCTTGGTCAGCCAGTCTTTGGCGACCACCGGCGGGTCGGCCTTGTCGACCGCGACCTGCTTCATCAGTTCGAGCAGGCCTTCGGTGGTGAGCTTGGCCGAGACGGCGTCGAGCGTGGTCTTGACCGTGTCGTCGGCCCCGGCCTTGAACACCAGCGGCGCGATGTTGTCGGCGGCGAAGGCGTTCTTGTTGTCCTGGAGCGAGACCAGGTCGTTGAGCAGGATCTTCGGGTCGGTGGTGAACACGTTGCCGACCTGGATGGTGCCGCTCTTGATGGCGTCGGCCGTGGTCTCGGCCGTGGGCTCCCACGACTTGAACTCCAGGCCGTAGGTGTTCTTGAAGTTCTCCTCCTGGCGCTCCTTGAACTCCGGCGGGCCGCCGACCACGAGGTCCTTGGAGATCTTCGCCAGATCTTCGATCGTCGTCAGGCTCTTCTCGGCCGCGAACGCCTTGGTGACCGTGAGGGAGTTGCCGTCCTGCGCGGCGGCCGGGGTGAGGATCTCGACCTCCGGCGGCAGCTTGGCCTTCAGCCCGGCCACCACGTCGTCGGTCGACTTGGCGGTGGCGGCGGGGTCGACGAAGGCCAGCAGCGAGCCGACGTACTCGGGCAGCACCGTCAGGCCGCCGCTCTTGATCTGGTCGAAGACGACCTCGCGGGAGCCGATGTTGGGCTTCTCCTCGACGGTGACGCCCTTGGCCTGCAGGGCCTGCGCGTAGATCGAGCCCAGCAGCACGCTCTCGGGGAAGTTGAAGGAGCCGACGACGACCGTCGAGGCCGCGGCGGAGCCCCCCGAGGCGGCGGGGGCGGACGGGGTGGCCTGCGCCAACGGGTCGCCGCCACCTCCTCCGCAGGCGGATAGGGCGAACACCGCGGCGAGCGCGGTGACGAGTGCTCGTTTCACGTACATTCCCTTCAAAATCGGGGGGATAGGTCGAGATTAGCGGACCTGCCGCACCCCCGGCGAGACGATTACCCGGTTGAGCAGCGTGAACCCGGTCTGCACCGCCAGCGCGAGCAGGACGACCAGCACCGCTCCCCCGAACACTTCGGCGTAGTTCTTCGTCGCCAGCCCGTCGATGATGTACCTCCCCAGCCCGCCGAGCCCGACGTAGGCCGCCACGGTCGCCGTCGCCACCACGGTGATGGCCGACAGCCGCAGACCCAGCAGGATCAACGGCAGCGCAACAGGCAGCAACGCCCGGAACAGCACCTGACTTCCCCGCAGGCCCATCCCGTATGCGGCGTCGCGCAGATCGGGGTCGGCGCCCCGGATGCCCTCGTAGGTGTTGACCAGGATCGGCGGGATCGCGAGGGCGATCAGCGGGATCAGCACCGGCCAGAGCGTGCCGACGCCGATGAGCAGCACCACCAGCACCAGCAGGCCCAGCGTGGGCAGCGCGCGGGCCGCGTTGGCCGACACCACGACGATGACCGCGCCCCGGCCGGTGTGCCCGATGAACAGTCCGAGCGGGATCGCGATCAGCGCGGCGATGGCGAAGGCCAGGAAGGAGTATTCGAGGTGCTGGAGCAGCCGCAGCGGGATGGCGTCGTCGCCCGACCAGTATTCGGCGCTGCCGAAGAACTCGATGAGCCAGTTCACGCCCGCCTCCTCGCCCACGGCGTCAGCAGGCGCTGGGCCGCGATGATGACCAGGTCGGCGACCAGGGCCAGCGCGACCACGAGCACGATCCCGACCACGATCGGGGTGTAGAACTGCCGCTGCCAGCCGTCGATGAACAGGTAACCGAGCCCGCCCTGCCCGATGAGCGCGCCCACGCTGACCAGCGAGATGCTCGACACGGCCGCGACCCGCAGCCCGGCCAGGACGACCGGCACCGCGATGGGCAGCTCCACGGAGACCAGCCGCCGGTAGGGCTGGAAGCCCATGGCGACGGCCGACTGGCGCACGTGGTCGGGCACCGACCGCATGCCGTCGACCACGGCCGGGATGAGCACGGCCAGGGAGAACAGGGTCAGCGGGATGATGACGGTCGTCTGCGTCAGCCCGGTGACCGACAGCAGGATCGAGAACAGCGCCAGCGAGGGCAGCGAGTAGACGACGTTCATGATCCCGACGGTCGGCTGGTAGAGCCACCGGTAGCGGGCGCAGGCCAGGCCGAGCGGGATCGCGATCAGCAACCCGGCGACGACCGGCACGAACGCCATCACGATGTGGTTCTCCAGCAGGACCTTCACCGAGGTGGGCCCGCCGTTGTCCCAGTTGCGGGCGATCCAGTCCCAGCGGACGAGTGGCTCATCCACGGGCCGCCCCCACGAGCGCGGCCTGGCCGACCACCCCGAGCACCCGCCCGTCGTCGTCGACCGCCACCGCCAGCCCGTCGGGCGACAGCAGGGCCGCGTCGAGCGCGGCTCGCAGGGAGTCTCTCGCCGGGTTGAAGGTCCCGTGACCCTCGGGCGTCACGCCCTCGGGCGCCGGGTCGAGCGCCAGGTCCTTCGCCGGGACGAAGCCGAGCCGCCGGATGCCCCGGTCGCGGCCGAGGAATTCGCGCACGAAGTCGTCGGCCGGGCCGCTCAGCAGGTCGGCGGGCGCGGCGATCTGGGCCAGCTTCCCGCCCACCCGCAGCACCGCGACGGTGTCGCCGAGCTTGACCGCCTCGTCGATGTCGTGGGTGACGAACACGATCGTCTTGTGCAGCTCGGACTGCAGCCGGAGCAGCTCCTCCTGGAGCGAGGCGCGCACGATCGGGTCGACGGCGCTGAAGGGCTCGTCCATCAGCAGCACCGGCGGGTCGGCGGCCAGCGCGCGGGCCACCCCGACCCGCTGCTGCTGGCCGCCGGAGAGCTGGAAGGGGTAGCGGCGGGCCATCTTGGGGTCGAGGCCGACACGTTCGAGCAGTTCCATCGCGCGGTCGCGGGCCTTCTTCTTGTCCCAGCCGAGCAGCAGCGGCACCGTGGCGACGTTGTCGACGATGCGGCGGTGGGGGAACAGGCCGGCCTGCTGGATGACGTAGCCGATGCCGCGGCGCAGGGTGGCCGGGTCGACGGTGGTGACGTCCTTGCCGTCGAGGAGGACGCGGCCCTGCGACGGGTCGATCATCCGGTTGATCATCCGCAGGGAGGTGGTCTTCCCGCAGCCCGAGGGGCCGACGAAGACCGTGATGGCGCCGGTCGGCACCTCCAGGGAGAGGTCGTCCACCGCGACCGTCCCGTCGGCGTAGCGTTTCGTGACGCCGTCAAAAGTGATCACTGGTGACCTCTGTCCACAGGGTGTCGATCTCCGCGGGCCAGCCTACGAGGGCTTTGTTACATTCCGAAATGATCAATGGTCACTGCCCAGAAGAATATGAATCAAAAGCCCACTAATTAGTGCGCTCCAGCCTCGGTGGCGGCATGATTGACGTACGATCCCTCCACTTCAACACCAGGGGTACCGGCCGTGACAACACCGCTCACGGGTCAGCGTTCCAGGAGCGACCTGATCGCCGAGCTCTACGAGCGTCACGCCGCCGGGCTGTTCGCCTACTGCCACGACCAGCTGGGTGAGACGGCCTCGGCCGCCGACGCCCTGGTCGCCGTGCTCACGGGCGTCCCGCCGACGGATCCGCCTCGCGCGGCGCTCTTCTCCCTCGCCCGGCGCGAGATCTACCGCCGCGACGTCAGCTACGCGATGCCCGCCGTCGACTCCATCGCCGACCCGGCGACCGCGCTCATCGAGCGCGTCTTCCGCGACATCCGGCCCCACCAGCGCGAGGTCCTGCTGCTGTCGGCCCACTGCGGGCTCAGCTCCGCCGAGCTCGCCTTAGTCCTCGACGTCGCCGCCGACACCGCGGAAGAGCTGGCCACCAGCGCCCGCCACCGGTTCGCCCAGACCCTCGCCACCGCCGTCGCCGCCGCCCGCACCGCGCCGTTCATCGCGCGCGACGTCGAAGAGGTGTACGACGCCATCGGGGTCGCCCCCCTCGAAGACGTGCTGGCCCGGCTCCCCTGGCGCGAGCCGCCTCACGACGTGCTGCGCCGCCTCCACCAGTCGGCCCTCCCTTTCGACCAGGCCCCGCCGATCCGCCGGAAGTCCTCCCTGCCGGTCCGTAAGCTCTGGCCCACCGCGCCCTCGTGGCCGCTGCCGCTGGCGACCGACACCGACCCGGCGACGAACACGACGGTCGTCCCGCTCGACGACCTGACCAACCCGACGAAGAGGGCCGAACGCCGCCGCCGTCACGAGGCGCTGACCGAGCCGATGCCCCGCCTGCGTGGCTCGATCCTGAAGAACATCGGCAACGGCCCGCCGAAGCGCCGCATGAGCATGCCCGCGCCGCAGCCCGCCCCCGCACCGCCAGAGACGGTGGAGGCGGTCGAGGCCGTCGTCGAAGACCAGCTCGAAGCCTTCTCGAAGATGGCGTCGTTCGACGCCTTCACCACCGAGACCGACCACACTCCCGTGGCCGAGCCCGCGAAGACGGAACTTCCCGATTCCGGCGCCCCTGACCTGCCGGCCGCCGGCACCGCGGCGGACACTATGGCGGACACCGCGGCCGACACCGCGGCGAACACCGCGGTGGACGTCGCGCCGGTGACCGAGCCCGAGTCGCCGGGCGAGACCACGATGCCCGACCTGCTGCCGTCCGACCGGCTGGTGTTCTCCCGGCCGATCGCCGAAGACGACGACCTGCCGCAGGGTTCGACCACGATCGACAGGCCCGAAAGCGCCCTGGTCAGGGCCGTTCAGACAGGCTCACTGCCCGAGGCCCCGCTCGACCCGCCCCCGCTGCTGCCCCCGGCCCGCAGTCACGCGGGGCGGCGGGCGCCGAAGGCCAAGCCGGAACGTCACCACGACTGGGCGTGGGAGCTGATCGGCTTCCTGATCTGCCTGGCCATCGCGCTGGCGGTCTTCTTCTCGATGCCACTGCTGGTCTGACGCCCTCGCGAGCCGACTTCAGGTGCGCGTTCCCCGCATGGGGACGCGTCAGGTTTTCACCACGACAGGCGGACCGTGCCGGTCGCGTGCACGCCGTCGGCCGACCGGGCGCAGACCTCGACCGTCACGGTCTCGGTGGTGGCGTTCACCACGACGCCGGTGAGGGTGAGGGTGTCGCCCGCGTCGGCGGGACGGCCGAGCTTCACGTTCATGGCGTGGACGAAGGCGTCGGAGCCGGCCCACCCGGTCACGTAGTTCTCCACCAGGTCCATCGTCGCGATCAGGCTGAGCCGGACGTCGGCGGCCCGCAGGATCAGGCGGGGAAGCCGGGTGCCGGTCTGGATCTGCGGAATTCGCATGGGGCCGCTCCACGGGGCGGGTCGGCAGAAGGCCGCTGACGGTGTGCCGCGCCTGGACGTGTTCAGGGTTCGCATCTCACGGCTCCCGGGATCTCGTCGGCGATCGCCCTACGCCGGTCGCCGCGGCGCGGTTCCGCCGGAGGAGGACGGCACGCCGGGCGGACCGGGTCTGGGCGGAATGTCGCAGGTTTCCGGGCCCGCCGCACCGCTGGGCCCGGAAACTCTCCGCAGGTGAACCCTTCCAGACGGGCCGGGTGTCCGTGTTAGCGGGTTGATCCACCGGTTGGGGTCGGGATTCACCGGGTTGGGGTTTTTCCCCTCGCGGGCGCAACTTCGGCATCCCCCCAGGCTGAGCGAGGTGGGGTATGTCTTTTTTGCGCCTGGAGAAGCTCCATCCGGGCATCAGCGGGGCGGCCGGGGGAGCTGGAGACCCAGCATGGCGATGAGCTCGCGCTGCACCTCGTTGACGCCGCCGCCGAAGGTCAGCACCAGGCCGCCCTTCACCCCCCGGTCGACGCGTTCCATCAGGTCGCGGGTCTCCTCGTCGGCGGGGTCGCCGAAGCGGGCCAGGGTCTCGCCGACGATGCGGCCGACGTCCTGCATGCGCTCGGAGCCGTAGATCTTGGTGGCCGAGGCGTCGGGGGCGCCGAGCCAGCCGAGGTCCATGTTGGCGGCCACCTGCCAGTTGAGCAGTTCGTTGGTCCGGAAGGCGGCGTACACGGAACCCAGGGCCCTTCTGACCGCCGGCTCCTCGATGGCGCCCGAGCGCCGGGCCCAGGCCTTGAAGCGGTCGTAGGTGTGGGCGATGTTGCCGGCCGGTCCGAGGGTCACGCGTTCGTGGTTGAGCTGGTTGACGATCAGGTCCCAGCCCTTGCCGACCTCGCCGACGACCATGTCGGCCGGGACGCGGACGTCGCTGTAGTAGGTGCTGTTGGTGTGGTGGCGGCCGTCCATGGTGATGATCGGGGTCCAGGAGTAGCCCGGGTCCTCCGTCGAGACGATCATCATGGTGATGCCGCGGTGCTTCCTGGTGCTCTGGTCGGTGCGGGCGGCGAGCCAGATGTAGTCGGCGAAGTGGGCGCCCGAGGTGAAGATCTTCTGGCCGTTGACGACGTAGTGGTCGCCGTCGCGGACGGCCGTGGTGGTCAGCGAGGCCAGGTCGGTGCCCGCGCCCGGTTCGCTGTAGCCGATGGCGAAGTGGCATTCGCCCGCCAGGATGCGCGGGAGGAAGAACGCCTTCTGCTCGGGGGTGCCGTACTGCATCAGGGTCGGGCCGACCGTCTGCAGGGTGATGATCGGGTAGGGCACCTCGGCGCGGGCGATCTCGTTGGCGAAGATCTGCTGCTCCAGGGGGCCGTAGCCCCGGCCGCCGAACTCCGTCGGCCAGCCCATCCCGAGCATGCCGTCGCGGCCCAGCCGGCGGCAGTGCTCCATGTAGGCGGCGCCGAACGGGTCGGCCGCGATGTCGGCGCGCTGCTCGGCGGTCAGGCAGGTGGCGAAGTAGCCGCGCAGTTCGTCGCGCAGCGCGCGTTGCGCGTCGGTCAGTTCGACGAACATTCGAGGTCCCCGATCAGGTCGAGTTGCGCCTCGGCGCCGCCGAGGGCGTGCGCGGCGTGCTTGCCCCAGGCGAAGTAGCGGTGCAGCGGATAGGTGACGTCCAGGCCGAGGCCGCCGTGCAGGTGCTGGCAGGTGTAGAGGGCCCGCAGCGCGGAGTCGGCGGTGTGCAGGGCCGCGACGGCCAGGTCGCGGTCGGCGTCGAGCCCGGCCGCGAGCCGGAACACGCCCGACCAGACGGCGACGTCGAGGGCCCTGGCGGCGATGTAGACGTCGGCGATCTGCATGGTGACGGCCTGGAACTCGGCCAGCGCGCGGCCGAACTGGCGGCGCGTCCTGACGTGGTCGGTGGTGATCTTGAGCGCCTGGGCCAGCACTCCGGAGGCGGTGGCGGTGAGCGCGGCGCGGACCAGCAGGCCCAGCTCATGGGCCGCCCCGGCGATCAGCTCTCCCGGGGCGTCGTCGAGGGTCACCACGGTCGTCTGTACGGTCAGGGCCTCCGGACGGACCACGTACACGTCGTCGCCCGCCGCCACCAGGAGACCCGCGGCCTGCGCGGCGTAGGGCACGCCGGCCACCCGCCCGGTGAGCCGTCCGTTCGCGACGGCGACCCGCCCGCCGACGCCGTAGGTGTAGGGCGCGCCGCCCTCCACGACGGAGGCGAGCCGGCCCTTCTGCGCCGCCGACCCGTGGCGGCCGACGGTCAGCCCCGTGACCAGCGCGGGCAGCAGCGGCACGGGCGCGACGTGCGCCCCGACCTCCCGCAGCAGCACCGCCATCTCGACCGGCCCGAGCCCCGCGCCGCCCGACTCCTCGGGCAGGCAGGCCCCGGTCAGCCCCGCGCGGGCCATCGTGGCCCACAGGCGGGCGTCGTAGGGTTCGCCGGTCTTCTCGTGGGCCTCCGGGTCGGCCTCCTTGTCGAGGAGCCCGGCCGCGAGGGTGCGCAACTCCCGTTGCGGCTCGTCGAGATCGAAATCCACCAACCGAAGTTAGAACGGATTCTAGTAAGTGTCCACAACCCCGTGACTGGTGAGTAACCATCCGGCACGGGACCTGGTCAGATAACGTGTTCTGCTATGGAAGCGGTCCAGGACCTCCCGCCCGGCACGGCTCCGGGCCTGCGCACCAAGAGCCAGCTCCAGCGGCGCAGGCGCATCCTCCAAGCCGCCGCGGCCCTGGCGTCCCGCGGCGGGGTCGAGGCGATGCAGATGCGCACGGTCGCCGAACGCGCCGGCGTGGCCCTGGGCACCCTCTACCGCTATTTCCCCTCGAAGATGGACCTCGTGGTCGCCGTGGTCGGCGAGGAACTCGACATGCTGGAGTCGAGCATCGCCCGCCGTCCACCGGCTGCCGCCACCCCCGACGGGCGGGCCGTCGACGTGCTGATGCGGGCGACGCGCGGCCTGATGCGCGAGCCCGAGCTCGCCGACGCGCTGATCAGGGCGCTGATCCTGGCCGACGTCGAACTTCCCTTCGGCGACCGGATGGCCGGGCTGCTGGTCCGGGTGGCGGGCCTGTCCGACGGCCACGCCACCGAGGAGCAGGGAGTCCTGGCGGCCTCGCTCGGCGCGGTGTGGGTGCAGGAGCTCCTGGAGATGCTGCGGGGCCGGCGGACGTACGAGGACATCCAGCGCAGGATCGAGATCGCCGCCTCCCGCCTCCTGGCCGAGTTCCCGGCTTCACGGGTGGAATAGAACGCGTTACAGTTTCGGCATGGGGACGCCGGTGATCGTCGAGGCCGTCCGGTCGCCGATCGGGAGACGCCGCGGCTGGCTGGCCGGAGTCAAGCCACAGGCGCTGCTCGCCGCGACCCTGACCGGCCTGGTCGAGAAGGCGGGCCTCGACCCCCACGCCGTCGAACAGGTCTTCGCCGGCTGCGTCACCCAGGCCGGCGAACAGGGCGGACACGTCGGACGCCACGCGTGGCTCTACGCCGGCCTGCCCTACCAGACCGGCGTGACGACGCTCGACGCGCAGTGCGGCTCGTCACAGCAGGCCGTGCACGTGGTGGCGGCGCTGATCCAGGCCGGCGTGATCGACGTCGGCATCGCGTGCGGCGTCGAGTCGATGAGCCGCCAGCCGCTCGGCTCGAACGTGCTGCCCGCCGACCCCCGCCCCGACGACTGGTCGATCGACCTGCCCGACCAGTTCACCGCCGCCGAACGCATCGCCGCCCGGCGCGGCCTGACCCGCGCCGACCTCGACGCCTTCGGCGCCCGATCCCAGCAGCGTGCGGCCGAAGCGTGGGCCGAGGGACGCTTCGACCGCGAGATCGTCCCGGTGACCGGGGTGACCCGGGACCAGGGCCTGCGGGAGACGACGGCCGAGGGCCTGTCCCGGCTCAGACCCGTCATGGGCGAGCGGGGACTGCACACCGCCGGGACGTCGTCGCAGATCTCCGACGGGGCGGCCGCGGTGCTGCTGATGAGCGAGACGGCGACCGCACGGCACGGTCTGCGCCCGCGCGCACGCATCCTCGCGCAGGCTCTGGTGGGGGCGGAGCCCTATTTCCATCTGGACGGCCCCGTGGACGCGACCACGCGGGTGCTCGACCGGGCCGGGATGGTGATGTCGGATGTCGACCTTTACGAGGTCAACGAGGCTTTCGCGGCCATCGTCCTGTCGTGGGCGTCGGTCCACAAACCCGACTTCTCCCGCCTCAACGTCAACGGCGGGGCCATCGCCCTGGGGCATCCGGTCGGGGCGACGGGGAGCCGGCTCATCACGACGGCGCTGCACGAGCTCGAACGGGCCGACCGGTCGACGGCGCTGGTGACGATGTGCGCGGGCGGCGCCCTCGCGACGGCGACCATCCTCGAACGCGCGTGACCTGTCCCGAAATCGTGAACCGTGGCCTGGACTCACGCGCCTGGAGGGCAGGCCGGTGACCGCGTCCACGCCCCCGCTTGCGGCATTCACCGTGCAGCGCCGCTCCGTAGCGGGGGCCGACTCTGGCGGTGGCGGAGCCTGGTGCGGACTCTCCCCGTCGGCGCCGCATGCCGTCGGCTCCCGCTGTGACGTGGGGCGATGGGATGCAAGGGGAGGGCGAAATGTGGTGGTCATGTTGGTTTGGGACCATGGTCACGGTAACAAGCGCTTGATGGGGGCCGGATGAGTGAGCGGGATGTGCGGACGCGGCGTGCCTACTCGGCCCAGAAGGTCACCGATCTCGGTGACGGGGTGTGGAGTGTGCCGGTGCCGATACCGGGCAATCCGCTCGGCTACACCCTCGTCTACGCCGTCGAGTCGCCCACCGGGCCGGTCCTGATCGACGCCGGGTGGAACCACCCCGAGGCGTTCCAGGCGCTCGAAAGCGGGCTCGGTCAGGCGGGCATCGCGCTCGCCGACGTGCGTGGTGTCGTCGTCACGCACTACCACCCCGACCACGCGGGCCTCGCCGGGCAGGTCAGGGAGGCCTCCGGCGGGTGGATCGCGATGCACGAGGCCGACGCAGAGATGGTGCGCATGTTCCACGACATGGCCGCCGCCGACGACCGGCCCCGGATGCAGCTCGACATGCTGCGCCGGGCGGGCGCCTCGCCCGAGGAGCTCCCCGCCGCCGTCATGGACGCCCCCACGCCGCCCGCGATCCCGGACGTCCATCTGGCCGACGGCGCGCTCGTCGACGTGCCGGGGCGGCGGTTGCGGACGGTCTGGACCCCCGGCCACTCCCCCGGCCACATCTGTCTCCATCTCGAAGACGGTGATCGGGTGTTCACCGGTGACCACGTGCTTCCCGGCATCACTCCCCATATCGGGATGTATCCCTACGATCGCACCGATATCGACCCACTCGGTGAGTTCCTGGCCTCCCTCGGCAAGATCGCCGCGTTCGGTCCGCTGGAGGCCCTTCCCGCCCACGAGTGGACGTTCGCCGACGTCGCCGCCCGCGCCGCGGAGATCGCCGAACACCACGAGGAGAAGCTGACCAAGCTGCTGGCCTCGATGATCGAGGCCGACCGGCCGCTGACGATCTGGACCGCCGCGTCGCTGATGACCTGGAACCGGCGCTGGGAGGACCTGGCCCCCATGCTGCGCGGCATGGCCGCCGGAGAGGCCGCGGCGCACCTGCGGACACTGGAGGTGCGCGGATTGGTCAGGCGCACGGGAGGTGATCCGGTCACGTTCGTCGTACACTCCTAGACATCGGATGTCTGAGGGTGGGTGCGAGGCGTGGCGGTAACCGATACGGCGATAGACCGGATCAAGGACATGATCCTCAACGGAGAGCTGGCGCCGGGAGCCCGGCTCCCCAAAGAGGCCGACCTCGCCGAACGGCTCGGGCTCTCCCGGAACTCCCTGCGTGAGGCGGTGCGCGCGCTCGCGCTGATCAACGTCCTCGACGTGCGCCAGGGCGACGGCACCTACGTCACCAGCCTCGAACCCCGCCTCCTCCTCGACGCCCTCTCGTTCGTGGTCGACTTCCACCGCGACGACACCGTCCTGCAGTTCTTCGAGGTCCGCCGCATCCTCGAACCCGCCGCCACCTCCAAGGCCGCCGTCAACATGACCGACGCCGGCATCGAGGAGCTCCGCAAGATCCTCGACTCCCTCCCCGAGAACCCCACGGTCGAACAGCTCGTCGCCAACGACCTGGAGTTCCACCAGCGCATCGCCGAAGGCTCCGGCAACGCCGTCCTCTGCTCCCTGATCGAGAGCCTGTCGGGCCCGACGACCCGCGCCCGCATCTGGCGCGGCCTGACCCAGTCGAACGCCCCGAGCAAGACCCTCGACCAGCACTACGCCATCTACGGCGCGATAGCGGCCCGCCAGCCGGAGGTGGCCCACTCGTGGGCGACGGTCCACATCGCCGACGTGGAGTCATGGCTGAGGCAGGCCCTCTAGCCCTACGGCCCGTTCCCCGAAGCGCGCCCGTCCGACTCGGAGGGCGTGCTTCCGTCGTGTACACACCCTCCCGGCTCGCGCCTGTCAGCCTTGAACGGCCGGCTTGTCCTTGCAAGGACTCCGGCCGACCGGGCATGAAGCGGCATCTACGAACCGAGTGGGGAAACCACCCGCGCGAGCCGAAGACGCGCCTGACCCAGGTCGTCCGCAACGCCCTGAACTCAGGTCTTCGACGACGGTAGTTGCGGGCGGACCGCGCCCTGGAAACGTTTCATCCAGACCGGCGCCGCCAGGACCTCGACGCGTTTGACGACGTCTCCCGTCTTGGGGGCGTGGATCATGTCGCCGTCGCCCGCGTAGAGACCGACGTGGGACGGGTCGGTTCTCGTCGCGCCGAAGAACAGCAGGTCGCCGGGGAGCAGGTCCTTGGTCTGCACGGGTTTGCCCTGTTTGATCTGGGTGCCGGTGTAGTGCCCGAGAGTCACCCCGGCCTTGGCCCAGGCCGCGAGGGTCAGCCCCGAGCAGTCGAAGCCGACGCGGTTCGCGCCCTTGCCGATGCCCCGGCTGGGCCCGTTGGCGTTGCCGCCGCCCCACACGTAGGGAATGCCGAGCCACTTGGTCGCGGCCCGCAACGCGATGGCCCCCGGGGTGGCGTCGCGAGTTGTGGTGTTCGGGTCTTCGTCTTTGCGCGGCTCGCGCCCATCCCGCTTCTTGCGGGGCTCGGCCTCGACACCGGGCGGCTCCTCCGACTCGCCCCGGGGCACACGGTCGTCGGACTTCGGTTTCCGGTCGCCGTCGACGCCCTCAGGCCGCGACTCGCTTTCGGAAGCCGCGCCCTCCTGTGGAGAACCAGCCCGCCCGTCGAGCGTGACCACACCGTCCTGACCTGGACCCGCGCCGCCGTCGAGAATGGGCCACCCGTCCTGGAGCGGACGCGCGCCCCAACCCGCCGGGACGCCGTCGTCGGCAAGCGGGCGTGGGCCGCCCGCTGTGCCGGGCCACCGTCCGAAGCCCGGTCTCAGGTCCCGGTCCGAGGGGCCGAAGATGCCGCCCAGGGTCTCTTCGGGCTCGTCGAAGTCGTCCCAGGCCTCGGCCCACGGTCCGTCCTCCGCCCACGGGTCGAGGCCGCCCCATTCCGGGGGCGGCCACGTGTGGCCCCAGCGTTCGGCGAGTTCGGCCAGGTCGATCAGGTCGTCCAGCTCGTCGGGGTCGTCGGAGAGCCCGGCCGGCGTGGGGTGGACGTACCGGAAAGAGGCCGGTGACGGGCACGGCTGAGGCTCCGCACCCGGGTGGGGGGTGCAGAGGATGGCCGTGAGGAGCGTTGTGAGCATACGGAACTCCTGGGTCGGGAAAGACGGGGCGACCCAAGAGTCCGGGGGGTTACGCTGAGCGCGCGTCCTTGAACGCCGTTCTGTGGAAAACCGCTTATGGCTTCAGGCGATAAACCTTCTGTGCCGTCGATTCGTAGATGTACGACTGTTCGTCTCCGCTCAGCCCACTGGTGAAGTCCTTAGTTGTCTCCACTACCTCGCCATACGTCGCGGCAAGGAGGCAGACGGGCCAGTCTGAGCCGAACATGACCCTTTCCGCGCCGAAATATTCAAGGACGTGCTCCACGTAGGGCTGGAGCTGACCGGGGGTCCAGTCGGTCCAGCCGGCCTCCGTCACCAGCCCGGAGATCTTGCATGTCACGTTGTCGAGTTCGGCCAGGCCCTCGATCTCGGTCGCCCACGGCTCCATCAGCCCGCTGGCGACGGGCGGCTTGGCGGCGTGGTCGAGCACGAACCGGGCGTCGGGCAGGTCGGCGACGACCTGGCGGGCCGCCTTCAGCTGGTGGACGAGCACCAGCAGGTCGTACGCCAGCCCCGCCGACGCGACGGCGCGCAGGCCGCGCACGACGTCGGGGCGGGTGAGCCACTCGTCGTCGGATTCGTCCTGGACCTGGTGGCGGATGCCGACCAGCAGGTGGCCTCCCGGGCCCTCCCGCAGTTCGGCCAGGACGTCGGCGACGTCGGGGGCGGTCAGGTCGACCCAGCCGACGACGCCCTTGATGAGGCCGTCGGACTCCAGCGCGGTCCGCAGGAACTCGCGGGTCTCCTCGACCGAGGAGACGGTCTGCACGAGCACCGTGCCGGTGGCGCCGGTGGCCCGCAGTTCCGGCAGGCCGAAGGGGCGCCTGATCGGCGCGAGCGCCGCGCCGGACATCCACGGGTAGTCGCGGCGGGACGGGTCCCAGAGGTGGTGATGGGCGTCGATCATGATCAGAACCCCAGCTCCTCCCACAGAGCCTCGGGAACGGGCCGGGCGGCCAGTTCCATGTTCCCCCGAACCTCCTGCGCGGATCGCATGCCCATGACGACCGTCGTCACCGCCGGGTGACGCAGCGGGAACGCCATGGCGGCCTGCGGCAGGGTCACGCCGTGCTTCTCGCACAGGGTGGCGATCTCCCGGGCCCGGGCGAGGACGTCGTCGGGGGCGGGCGCGTAGTTGAACGTGCCCCCGGCGAGGTCGTGGCGGGCCAGCAGGCCGCTGTTGAAGACGCCTCCGGCGATCACCGACACGCCGCGACGGACGCACAGCGGCAGCAGTTCGGCCGCGGCCGACTGGTCGAGCAGCGTGTAGCGGCCGGCCAGCAGGATGGTGTCGACGTCGGTCTCGCGGACGAAGTCGGCCAGCATCGGCCACTGGTTCATGCCGACGCCGACTGCCTTCACGACGCCCTGGTCGCGGAGTTCGGCCAGGGCGGGGAACGCCTCGCCGACGGCCTGCGCCCAGTGGTGGTCGGGGTCGTGGATGAGGGCGACGTCGATGGAGTCGAGGCCGAGCCGTTCGAGCGACTCCTCCAGCGAGCGCAGCACGCCGTCGCGGGAGAAGTCCCAGGCCCGCGTGTGGGTCTTCGGCACGTCGAAGCCGTCGTCGTCCTTGCCGACGCCGTCGGCCGGGACGAGCAGGCGGCCCACCTTGGTGGAGAGCACGAACTCGCCGCGGGGCTTGCCGGCCAGCACCTGGCCGAGCCGGCGCTCCGACAGGCCGAGCCCGTAGTGGGGCGCGGTGTCGAAGTAGCGGATGCCCGCGTCCCACGCCGCCTCGACCGCCGCCGACGCCTCGTCGTCGGTGAGGGCGGTGAACAGGTTGCCTATCGGGGCGGCACCGAAGCCGTAGGTCGTCGTCACGCCGAAAACCGTAGAGAACGGAGCCCTCGGACGTACAGCCCCCGACATCTCCCACACTTTGTGCAGCGGCCCGGCGGAGGGGTCGAAGTCGCCGTCGAGGTGGCGGTTCATCTGTTTCTGCCAAGCTTGGTTGATCGGGTCGCCGGCCAGCCGCGCCTGGAAGGCGGCGTAGTCGACCACCTCGACGTAGTGGAACAGGTCGAGGCCGTCGCGCCAGATCCGCCACACCCGGGCGCCGGCCTCGCGCATCGCCCGATCGAGGCCGGGCAGCAGCCGCGCGTGCTCGGCGTCGTAGGCGGCCTCGCTGCCGGGCTTGAGCCGGGTGCGCAGGGCGATGCGCTGCACGCCTCAGCTCCTCGGCCGCAGGCGCAGGCCCTGCATGCCGCCGTCGACCGCCAGCGAGGTGCCGGTGGTGGCCGAGGCGAACGGGCTGGCCAGGTAGGCCACCGCGTGGGCGACCTCCTCGGCGGAGACCAGCCGGCCCATCGGCTGGCGGGCGTTCAGCGCGGCCCGCTCGGCGGCCGGGTCGGCGGCGGCGTCGAGCAGCCGGCCGACCCACGGGGTGTCGGCAGTGCCCGGGTTGACGCAGTTGACCCGGATCCCGTCCTGTACGTGGTCGGCCGCCATCGCCAGCGTCAGCGAGTAGACGGCGCCCTTCGTCGCGCTGTAGAGCGCCCGCTGGGGCAACCCGGCCGTGGCCGCGATCGAGCACGTGTTGACGATCGCGGCGTGGCTCGACTCGCGCAGGTGGGGCAGGGCGGCCCGGGTGACCCGGACCATGCCGACGACGTTGACGTCGTACACCCGCAGCCATTCGGCGTCGTCGTTGTCGGCGACCGTGCCGGCCGCGCCGATCCCGGCGTTGTTGACGACGATGTCGAGGCCGCCGAGCTGCTCGGCGGCGGACGCGACGGCCGCGCGGACCGACGCGTCGTCGGACACGTCGGCCTTGACGCCGACGAAGGGGTCACCGGGCGGGTTGAGGTCGAGGCAGGCGACGCGGGCGCCGCGCTCGGTCAGCAACGTGGCGATGGCCAGGCCGATGCCCTGGCCGCCGCCGGTGACCAGGGCCTTGAGGCCCTCGAACTCGGTCATGACTCTCTCCAGACCGGCCCGTCGGGGAACACGTGGGCCGCGATCGACTCGGGTCGCATCTCGGCGCTGAACCCGGGTGCGACCGGCGCCCGGTAGACGCCATTCTCGACGACGACCGGGTCGGTGAAGTGCTCGTGCAGGTGGTCGACGTACTCGATGACGCGGTTCTCCATGGTTCCGGTCACCGACACATAGTCGAACATCGACAGGTGCTGCACCAGCTCGCACAGGCCGACGCCGCCGGCGTGCGGGCAGACCGGCACGCCGAACTTGGCGGCCAGCAGCAGGATCGCGATGTTCTCGTTCACCCCCGCGACGCGCGCGGCGTCGAGCTGGAGGTAGGAGATGGCGCGCGTCTGGAGGAGCTGCTTGAAGATGACCCGGTTCTGGACGTGCTCACCGGTGGCCACCGGGATCGGCGCGATGGCGCGCGCGATGGTGGCGTGGCCGAGCACGTCGTCGGGGCTGGTCGGCTCCTCGACCCAGTGGGGCGAGTAGGGGCTGAGCGCCTTGATCCAGTGGATCGCCGCGCCGACGTCCCAGCGCTGGTTGGCGTCGATGGCGATCGGGAAGCCCTCGCCGCAGACCTCGCGGGCGATGCGCATGCGGCGGATGTCGTCGTCGAGGTCGGCGCCGACCTTCAGCTTGATCTGCCCGAAGCCGTCGTCGAGCGCCTCCTTGCAGAGGCGGCGCAGCTTCTCGTCGTCGTAGCCGAGCCAGCCGGGCGAGGTCGTGTACGCCGGGTAGCCGGTCTCCAGGAGCTTCTCGATCCGCTCGGCGCGGCCGGGCTCGGCGCGGCGCAGGATCTCCAGCGCCTCCTCGGGGGTGAGCTCGTCGCCGATGTAGCGGAAGTCGACCAGGTCGACGAGCTCCTCGGGCGACATCTCGGCGAGCAGCCGCCACAGCGGCTTGCCCTCGCGCTTGGCCTTCAGGTCCCACAGGGCGTTGACGACCGCGCTGATCGCCATGTGCATGACGCCCTTCTCGGGGCCCAGCCAGCGGAGCTGGCTGTCGTACACCATCTGCTTGTAGACCGCGCCGAGGTCGCTGACGTCCTGACCGAGCACGTAGGGCTCCAGCGCGCGGATGGCGGCGGTCTGGATGTCGTTGCCGCGGCCGATCGTGAACGCGAAGCCGTGGCCCTCGCACTCTCCGTCGGACAACACGACGTAGGCGGCCGAGTAGTCGGGGTCGGGGTTCATCGCGTCGGAGCCGTCGAGCTCCAGGGACGTCGGGAACCGGATGTCGAAGGTCTGGAACGACTGGATGGGCAGGTGGATCGACGCCGCGGAGGTCACGCCTGACCCACCGTCTGCCGCTGCCGGCCGAGACCGTCGATCTCGAGCTCCATGACGTCGCCTTCCTTCAGGTAGGGGTGCAGGCCGCTGAGGGCGACCCCGGCGGGTGTGCCGGTGTTGATCACGTCCCCGGGTTCGAGGACCATGAACTGGCTGAGGTAACGCACGATCTCGGCCACGCCGAAGATCATGTTCTTGGTGTCGCCGTTCTGCTTCAGGTCGCCGTTGACCCAGAGGCGCAGCCCGAGCGCCTGGGGGTCGGCGACCTCGTCGGCGGTGACGAGCCACGGGCCGAGCGGCTGGAAGGTCTCGCAGGACTTGCCCTTGTCCCACTGACCGCCGCGCTCAAGCTGGAATTCCCGCTCCGACACGTCGTTGGAGACGGTGTAGCCGGCGACGGCCGCGAGCGCCTCCTCGTGCGAGCCGAGGTAGCGGCAGGTCGAACCGATCACGATGGCCAGTTCGACTTCCCAGTCGGTTTTCACGCTGGCGCGCGGCACAAGCACCTCGTCGAAAGGTCCGACGACTGTGTTGGGGGCCTTCATGAACACCACCGGTTCGGTCGGAACCGCGGCACCGGACTCCTCCGCGTGGTCGCGGTAGTTCAGTCCAATGCATACGATCTTTCCGGGCCGCGCGACGGGCGGGCCGATGCGCAGACCGTCCTGGTCGAGCTCCGGAAGGGGGTCGTCGGCGAGTGCCGCACGGACCCGGTCGAGGCCGCCCGAGGCGAAGAAGTCAGGGGTGAAATCGGCTCCGTTGAGGAATTCGCCCAGGTCGAGCAGCCGCTCGTCGTCTGTGAGCACGGCCGGGCGTTCCGCGCCTTTTCCACCTACTCGAAGCAGCCTCACGACTCCCCCTATACATCCGATGTTTGCATGAGGAAGCCTGATGGCATGCCTGCCTCCCTGTCAAGCTCAGACATCGGATGACCTGTTCGGCCCCGAAACGTGCTTGGCTAGAACGCGTTCCAGGCCTCGTCTTGAGGCGGATTCCCAGCGCAACGATGATCGGGTGATCAGATGCACATCGACCTCGTCGACATGGATCGGTACGCGGCCTCCGGCGCCCCCCACGACCAGTTCGCCTGGTTGCGGGCCAACGCCCCGGTGTTCCGGCACGAGGGCGGGCAGATGGAGGGCTGGCCGCCCTTCTGGGCGCTGACCAAGCACGCCGACGTGGTGCACGTGTCACGGCGCAGTGACCTGTTCTCGTCCCACCGGCGGTTGTCGCTCTTCCCCGAGCCGGGCGAGGCGGAGCTGGAACTCCAGCGGCTGATGATGCTGAACCAGGACCCGCCGGAGCACACCCGCCGCCGCTCGCTCGTCAACCGGGGCTTCACCCCGCGCGCCATCTCCAAGCTGGAAGACCACATCCGCGACATCTGCCACGAGCTCATCGACGAGGCTCAGGCGAAGCCGAGCGTCGACTTCGTCCGCGACATCGCCGCGCCCCTGCCGCTGTACGTCATCTGCGAGCTCCTCGGCGCCCCCGCCGAAGACCGGGGCAAGCTCTTCGAGTGGTCCAACCGGATGATCGGCATGGACGACCCCGACTACTCGGCCAGCCCGGAAGAGGGCCAGATGGCGCCGATGGAGGTCTACGCGTACGCCAACCAGCTCGCCGAGGCCCGCCGTGAGGACCCCCGCGACGACCTGGTGACCAAGTTGCTCCAGCCGGGCGACGACGGGGAGGAGCTGAGCGTGGAGGAGTTCGACCTGTTCGTCCTGCTCCTGGTGGTGGCGGGCAACGAGACCACCCGCAACGCGGCGTCGGGCGGCATGCTGGCCCTCTTCGAGCACCCCGACGAGTGGGCCAAGCTCGTCGCCGACCGGTCGGTGGCCAAGACCGCCGCCGACGAGATCGTGCGCTGGGTCTCCCCGGTCAACCTGTTCCGGCGGACGGCGACCCAGGACATGGAGGTGCGCGGCCAGCAGATCAAGGAGGGCGACAAGGTCGTCATCTTCTACTCGGGCGCCAACCGCGACGAGGAGGTCTTCGCCGACCCCGAGGTCTTCGACGTGACCCGGGACCCCAACCCGCAGATCGGCTTCGGCGGCGGCGGCGCCCACTTCTGCCTCGGCAACCACCTGGCCAAGATGGAACTCCGGGTCCTGTTCGAGGTCCTGTCGGAGCGCGTCCCCAAGATCCAGCAGGCCGGCGAGGCCCGCCGCCTGCGCTCCTACTTCATCAACGGCATCAAGGACCTGCCCGTCTCCCTCTGAGCCCGAGAACGGGTGCGGGGCCGCTGCGGCGGCCCCGCACCCGTCGGTTCGTCAGCAGGCGGTCCGGGCCACGAGGACGCCCGGGAGGGCCACGGAGGCAAGGGTCGGGAAGGTGTACGTGGCCTCGGTGACGGCGAAGGTGTAGGCGCCGGCCCCGTCGCAGCGGAAGCTGAAGACCTGGTCCAGGGCGGCGTGGCCGTCCAGGTCGCTGGTGGTGTGGAAGGGCCCCGACGCCACGAGGGCGTCGTCCTTGCGGATCTCGAACCGTCCCCTGACCGAGCAGGGGGTCAACGTCCAGATGGGCAGGGCGGTCCGGCAGTGGGACGTGAGGCTGCCGTGCGGCAGGTCGCCGTCCTCCAGACAGAGCCGCCAGAGCACGCTCGACCCGGACTTCCGGGTGTCGATTGCCGCCCCGCAGCCACCGGTCTGGGCGTGCGCGGGCGAGACGAGAAGGGCCGAACCGAGCACGGCCAGCGACACCATGTGTTTGATCATGCGCACACAGTAGCGACGCCGGACGGGTGATCCGGGGAACCGTCAGGTGGGCAGAATGCCGAGTTGGGCATATGCCTCCAGCTGGTCCCAGTACAGGCGGTGGGTGACGATGAGTCCCGACTCCACGGTGAAGATCCAGCAGCACTGCACGTGCACCCGGCGCCCCGTGGCCGGGACCACCTCGCCTCCGGCCAGCAGAAAAGGGCCCCGGTGGGTGCCGCTGACGGCGGCCAGGGCGGCGACCACGTCGCCGTCCTCGATCGTCTGGTAGGTCGTGTTGCGCGCGTCGGGAAAGGCCTCCCAGATGTGCGCGTGGTAGGAGATGATCTGGTCCCGCCCTTCGCCCACCCCGCCGGGGGCCGTCGAGACCGCGTCGGAAGCGTAGAAGCGTGCGAGCGCGTCGAGATCGTGGTTGTTGTACGCGTCGAAGAAGTCATGCACCACCTGCACGACATCCGCCATGTGAACGTCCCCCCGTTCGGCCGGTGCACGACTCACCTACCCAACGGGACGTCCGCCGTCACAACCTCAGGGCCAGGAGGAGTCCTGGGGGTCGCCGCCCTCGCTCAGCAGGCGCAGGTCCGACTCGACCATCATCGCGATCAGTTCCTCGAACGGGACGGTCGGTTCCCAGCCGAGCTGGGTGCGGGCCTTCTTGGGGTCGGCGCACAGCAGGTCGACCTCGGCCGGCCGGTGCAGGGCCTGGTCGGCGATGACATAGCGCTCCCAGTCGAGGCCGGCGGCGGAGAAGGCCGCCTCGACGAGTTCGCGCACCGACTGGGTGCGGCCCGTGCCGATGACGTAGTCCTCCGGTTTGGCGGCCTGGAGCATCAGGTGCATGGCGCGCACGTAGTCGCCCGCGAATCCCCAGTCGCGCCGGGCCTCCAGGTTCCCGAGCCGCAGTTCGGTGGCCAGGCCCAGTTTGATGCGGGCCACGCCGAGCGACACCTTGCGGGTCACGAACTCGGCCCCCCGGCGGGGGGACTCGTGGTTGAACAGGATGCCGGAGACGGCGTACATGCCGTAGGACTCGCGGTAGTTCTGGGTGAGGAAGTGCCCGTAGGCCTTGGCCACGCCGTAGGGCGAGCGGGGGTGGAAGGGCGTGACCTCGGTCTGCGGGGTCTCGCGGACCTGGCCGAACATCTCCGACGACGACGCCTGGTAGAAGCGGATCTCGCCGCCGCGCGAGGAGCAGACGCGGATCGCCTCCAGCATGCGCAACACGCCCATGCCGGTCACCTCGGCGGTCAGTTCGGCCTGCTCCCACGACATGGGCACGAACGAGATGGCGCCCAGGTTGTAGACCTCGTCGGGCCGGACCTTCTCGACGGCCGAGATGAGCGACCCCTGGTCGAGCAGGTCGCCGCGGACGAGGTGGATGTCCTTCGGCAGCCGGGCGACGCGCGGGTTGGACTGGCCACGGACCAGACCCCACACCTCGTAGCCCTCGGATACCAGGTGTTCGGCGAGATAGGAGCCGTCCTGACCGGTGATGCCCGTGATCAACGCGCGTCTGGCCAACACGTCCTCCTTCGTACCGCAAGTTCTTTGAGGCAGATTCACAACGCGAGACACGGTCGTCCTTCGGCCGCCCGTGTCTCGCTTTGTAGGCGAATGTACCCCGAAGGCCCTGACCGGGCCGCATTCGTAGAACACGTTCCACCGAACGGCATTCCACCCGCCTAGGCTAAGGTCATCTCAGGTGCCCCTACAGGGGCGGAAAGGGGTGCTTCGGGGTGGAGAGGCTGCGCGTCGCACTGCTGTCCTATCGCAGCAAACCCACCTGCGGCGGTCAGGGGGTGTATCTCCGCCACATCACCCGCGAGCTCGTGGCGATGGGTCACCACGTCGAGGTGTTCTCGGGTCAGCCCTATCCGGAGCTCGACGAGGGCGTGATCCTCAACAAGGTGCCGAGTCTCGACCTCTACCGGGACGAAGACCCCTTCCGAACCCCCAAGCCGGGCGAGTACCGCGACTGGATCGACCTCCTCGAGGTCGGCACGATGTGGACGGCCGGCTTCCCCGAGCCGCTCACCTTCAGCCTCCGGGCCTACCGGGAGCTCAAGAAGCGGATCGGCGACTTCGACGTCGTCCAGGACAACCAGACGCTCGGATACGGCGTGCTGGGCATCCAGAAGCACTTCCCGGTGGTCGGCACGATCCACCACCCCATCAGCGTCGACCGGCGGATCGAGCTGGAGGCCGCCGAGGGCTGGGCGAAGCTCTCCAAACGACGCTGGTACGGCTTCGTCCGCATGCAGGCCTACGTCGCCGCGCGGCTCAAGCCGATCCTGACCGTCAGCGAGTCGTCGGTGGCCGACATCCACCGCGACTTCCGCGTCCCGCAGTCGAACCTGCGCCTGATCCCGCTCGGCGTGGACACCCGGTTCTTCCACCCCCGGCCCGAGCTGCCCAGGCGCAAGGGCTCGATCGTGGCGGTGGCCAGCGCCGACTCCCCGATGAAGGGGGTCGCGACGCTCCTGCGCGCGGTCGCCAAGCTCTCCACCGAACGCGACGTGAACCTGACCGTCGTCAGCAGGCCCACCCCGGGCGGCCCGACCGAGCAGCTCGTGGCCGAGTTGTCGCTGCACGACCGGGTGCGGTTCGTCCACGGCATCTCCGACGACGAGCTCGGCGAGCTGATCGCCACCTCGGAGGTCTCCGTCGTCCCGTCGCTGTACGAGGGCTTCTCGCTCCCCGCCGTGGAGCACATGGCCTGCGGGACCCCGCTGGTGGCGTCCCGGACCGGCGCCCTGCCCGAAGTGGTGGGCGACGCCGCGGTCCAGGTCGCCCCGGGCGACCCCGAGGAGCTCGCGGCCACGCTGCGCCGCCTGATCGACTCCCCCGAACTGCGGGAGGAGTACGGCAAACGCGGCTACGACCGTGTCATGGAGCGTTACGCCTGGCCCGTCGTCGCCCGCAAGACCGTTGAGGCCTACCGCGAGGCCATCGCCGCGCGCTGACCCGGAGGGTTCCCCAGGAGATGCTGACCGTCGATTTCGCCCGGCTGCCCGTCGGGCCCGGAGACCGTGTGCTCGACCTGGGCGCCGGTGGCGGCCGGCACGCCTTCGAGGTGCTGCGCCGGGGCGCCGACGTGGTCGCCTTCGACCTCGACCCGGCCGAGATGGAGTCGGTGGCGGCGATGTTCGCGGCCATGGACAAGGAGGGCGAGGTCCCCTACGGCGCCACGGGCGAGACCGTCGTCGGGACCGCGCTCGACATGCCGTTCCCCGACGGGTCGTTCGACCGGGTGATCGCGTCTGAGGTCCTGGAGCACATCCCCGAGGACATGGCGGCGATGAAGGAGATCGTCCGGGTGCTGAAGCCCGGCGGGCTGCTGGCCGTGACGGTGCCGGCCTTCCTGCCCGAGCGGGTCTGCTGGGCGCTGTCGGAGGCCTACCACACGGCTCCCGGCGGGCACATCCGGATCTACACCCTCGCCGAGTTGTCGGCCAAGCTGAAGTCGTCGGGCCTGGAGGTCGGCGACCACCACCACGCCCACGGGCTGCACACGCCCTACTGGTGGATCAAGTGCGCGGTCGGGGTCGACAACAACGACCACCCGATCGCCAAGGCCTACCACGAGCTGCTGGTGTGGGACATCATGAAGCGCCCCGCCGTCACCCGGATCGCCGAGCAGATCCTCAACCCGCTGATCGGCAAGAGCGTGGTCCTCTACGCCCGGAAGCCCGCATGATCCCGGCGGTGCCGGGAGTCGTGACCGGCGACGACATCGCCGCCACCGCAGCCAGCATCGCCGACGTGCAGCTCCCCGACGGGGGCGTGCCGTGGCCCGAGGGGCACGTCGACGCGTGGAACCACGTCGAGTGCCTGATGGCCATGACGGCGGCCGGCCTGCGCGAGGCGTCGGCGCGCGGCTGGGAGTGGATCAGGCGGCACCAGCGGCCCGACGGGTCGTGGCCGATGAAGGTGCTGAACGGCGAGCCGCTCGAAGACCGGGGCGAGTCCAACCACGCCGCCTACGTGGCCGTGGGCGTCTGGCACGACCTGCTGATCACCGGCGACGAGGCGTTCGCCCGGGAGATGTGGCCCACGGTGAGCCGCGCCCTCGACTTCGTGACCGCCCTGCAGACCCGGCGCGGCGAGATCGTCTGGGAGGCGGCCCCGGGCTCCTACGCGCTGCTGACCGGCTGCTCGTCGGTCTACCAGGGCCTGCGCTGCGGGGTGCGGCTGGCCGAGCGCCTCGGCGACCCGCAGCCCGGCTGGGAGCTGGCGGCCGACCGGCTGGGCCACGTGCTGCGCGAGCACCCCGAGGCGTTCGCCGACAAGAGCCGCTTCTCGATGGACTGGTACTACCCCGTGCTCGGCGGCGCGCTGCGCGGCGAGCGGGCGCTGCGCCGCCTCGACGACGACTGGGACCGCTTCGCGGTGGCCGGTCTCGGCATCCGCTGCGTCTCCGACCAGCCGTGGGTGACGGGCGCGGAGTCGTGCGAGCTGGTGCTGACCCTCGACGCGGTGGGCGACGACGACCGCGCGCTCAAGGTCTTCACCGAGATGCAGCACCTGCGCCACCCCGACGGCGGCTACTGGACGGGCTGGCAGTTCGTGAACGAGCGCCACTTCCCGAACGAGCGGTCGGCGTACACGGCGGCCGCGGTGATCCTCGCCGCCGACGCGTTGTCGCGCACCACCCCGGCCAACGGCGTCTTCCGCGACGCGGACGCCTCGGCCGAGGACCGGGTCTCGGCCGACTGCGGCTGCCAGCGGGCCGGCGCGTTCTAGACCTTCTCCAGGGCCCGGAGCGAGCCGGTCGCCCGGACCTCCTTGAAGCCCTCGTCGAGGGCTCTCCTGTAGATCCGGTACGGCGCCTGCCCGCCGTCGGCCGGGTCGGGGTAGATGTCATGGAAGATCAGCACGCCTCCCGGCACCACGTGGGGCGCCCAGCCCTCGTAGTCGCGGGTGACCAGGTCTTCGGAGTGGCCGCCGTCGACGAACAGCAGGCCGAGCGGGGTGTGCCAGTGGGCCGCCACGGTCGCCGACGCGCCGACGACCGCGATGACGACGTCTTCGAGGCCGGCCGTGGCGATGGTGGTGCGGAAGAAGGGCAGCGAGTCCATGCGGCCGAAGCGCGGGTCGACCAGCGTGGGGTCGTGGTGAGCCCAGCCGGGCTGGATCTCCTCGGAGCCCCGGTGGTGGTCGACCGTGAACAGCACCGTGCCGGCCTCGCGGGCGGCGGCGCCCAGGTAGACGGCCGACTTGCCGCAGTAGGAGCCGATCTCGGCCATGGGGCCGCGGGAGCCGTACAGACAACCGAGCTCGTAGAGAGCCAGGCCCTCGTCTGGGGGCATGAATCCCTTGGCCCGCTCGGCGGTGTGCCGCAGAAGTGCGGGCATCGGAGGGTGTGTCACCCGCCCGAGACTACCCTTGTCCCGATAGGTGCAACATGTTCTACTTCTGGTCGTGAACCAGCGCGCGCGGATCGTGATGACCGGCGAAGAGGTGGCCACCCTGCTGAAAGAGGGCCGCAAACTCCAGCTCGCCACGATCAACCCCGACGGCACGCCCCATCTGGTCACCATGTTCTACGGGTTGTCCGACGACGGCCGGCTGATCTTCTGGACCTACGCCAAGGCGCAGAAATCCCGCAACATCGACCGCGACCCCCGGGTGACCTGCCTGGTCGAGGTGGGCGACGACTACGGCGACCTGCGCGGCGCGACGATCTACGGCACCGCGCTCCCCTACGACGACGTGATGGACGCCGGCATGCGCATCACGGCCAGGATGACCGGCCAGGACCCGGAACCGATGCGCCCCTACGTGGAGCTGACCGGGCGCAAGCGCGTCGCCTACATCGTCGAGCCGGGGCGCGTAGTCTCCTGGGATCACCGCAAACTGCACGGGAGCTCCTGATGCCGAAGGTCATTGTCGACTACCTCGTCTGTGAGGCCAACGGGGTCTGCGTGGGCCTGGCCCCCGAGGTCTTCGACCTCGACGACGACGACAACCTGCACGTTCTGCTGGAAGAACCCCCCGCCGACTTGCTCGACCGGGTCCGGCACGCCGTCCGGTCATGCCCGAAGGCGGCACTTTCGCTCGAAGAAGAGTAAAAACCACCGGAGGTTCCCATGCGCGGCGCTCTGCTGCACACCATCGGCGCGGACAAGCTCGACATCCGCGACGACCTGACCCTCGTCCCGGTCGGCCCCTCGGACGTCCGGGTCCGGATCAGGGCGACCGGCGTCTGCCACTCGGACCTGTCGGCCATCTCAGGGGTGCTCCCCCAGCCCGCGCCGCTGGTGCCGGGCCACGAGGGGGCCGGTGAGGTCGTCGAGGTCGGCGACCACGTGACGAGCGTCGCGCCCGGGGACCACGTGATCATCAATTGGACCCCCGCCTGCGGGTCGTGCCCGAGCTGCTCCCACGGCCAGCCGCACCTGTGCATGACCTCGGTCGTCCGCGGCTTCACCGAGCCCGGCTTCAAGTTCGACGGCGACAAGCCCGCCTTCGGCATGGCCGGTTGCGGCACGTGGGCCGAGGAGATCGTGGTCCCCGCGGGCGGCGCGATCAAGGTCGACGCGGACGTCCCGTTCGAGATGGCGGCCCTGATCGGCTGCGGCATCACCACGGGCGTCGGCGCCGCCCTGAACACCGCCAAGGTCCGCCCCGGCACGTCGGTGGCCGTGGTCGGCTGCGGCGGCGTGGGCCTGTCGGTGATCCAGGGCGCCCGCATCTCCGGCGCGACCACGATCCTGGCGATCGACCCCCTGGAGTCGAAGCACGACCTGGCCAAGAAGGTCGGCGCCACCCACGCCTGCACCCCCGACCAGCTCATGGACGCCATCACCACGCTGACCGGCGGCCAGGGCTTCGACTACGGCTTCGAGGTCGTCGGCAAGTCCCAGGCCATCATGACCGCCTGGCAGGCCACCCGCCGCGGCGGCGACGTGATCGTGGTCGGCGCCGGGGCGATGGACGACATGGTCCCCCTGAACGCCTTCAGCCTCCTGTTCGACGGCAAGAACCTCCTCAGCTCCCTGTACGGGGGCAGCGACGTCCGGCGCGACTTCCCGTTCTTCGCGGGGCTGTACAAGGCGGGCAAGCTCGACCTGGAGAACATGATCAGCTCCCGCATCCAGCTCACGGACCTGAACGACGCGGTGACGGCACTGAGGAGCGGCGAGGTCCTCCGCCAGATCGTCCTGCTCTGACCGGCGGTCAGAGACCGCGCCGCACGTCCTCGTCGCTCGTTCGTCGGTCCGTGCACGTGAAGGAGATCCAGACGTCCGGCGGCAGGTCGGGCCGGCCCGGCACCGGCCGGCGTTCCTCCGTCCAGGACTGGCCGGCGAGCGTCGTGGCGGCGCGGCGCCAGAAGGCGACGGCGGGGCGGTTGACGTCCTGGAAGGCGACGTCCCAGGCCCCCGGATGCCGCGCGACGACGTCGCTCACAGCGCGCAGGCCGATGCCCGAACGGCGGGCAGCGCGTACGACGAAGAAGCTGTTCAGGACCCTCGTCGGGGCGTTCAGCGCCCGGACGAAGGCGAAGCCGAGGGGGGCGTGGTCTCGTTCGATCAGGTAGGGCGCCCAGTCGGGGTCGGTGAAGGCGGCGTCGACGCGTTCGCTGCGGAAGGTGCCGTCGGGGTTGGGGAGGACGCCGACGAACTCGGACATGTCATGGCGGAACATCAGCCAGAGGCGCTCGACCGTGGGCCGGTCGGCGGCGGTGGCGGGGCGGACGTGCACGGGGGCTCCTGAGGGCATGAAAAAAGCCTCCCCGGCGCACCGGAGAGGCAGACAATGGTCGAAGTATATCGCCCCAGCACATACCCGCACATGTCCCCTGGAGCAGCGATGACCATGTCCACCCGGCCCGCCGACGACGGCGGCCTGGAGATCACCATCCGGCTCACCGCCGCCGAGGCCGAGGCCATGCAGAACGTGCCGCAACTGATGGCCGAGGCCTTCGACAGTCATCTCTGGGCCCTGGGAATGCTCCGGACCAGGATCAACTCCCGCGATCCGGGCTCTCCCGCGCCCGTCCAGGGAGACTGGGCGACCGCCCTGCGGGACGTCGACCGTCTCCGGTCGCGCCTGGACGCCATCCGCACCGCCGCCATCCGCGCCTTCATGGCCTCGGACGGCAACGCGGAACGGCTGGCGGGGGTGCTGCGAACGGACCCCGCCGAGGCCAGGGCCCTCTGGGCCGAGATGAGGGAGCGACCGGCGGGCGACTGGGAGCGGTGGGCGTCCGGGGGATCGTGAAACCCACCTCGGCGACAGGGTTCACCGGGCGTACAGCCCCGTATCGTCCCCCTCAGTGCCCGTGATCACGTGAGGGAGGATCGGTATGTCCGACGATGAGGCGCGGCGCGTCTTCGACGTTGTCGACGCGTTCGACCCCGACGAGTTCGTGCAGCTGTTCGCCGAGGACGGCACGCTGAAGTTCGGCAACGCCGACGCCAACAAGGGCCGCGAGGCGATCGCCACCGGCTTACGCGGCTTCTTCTCCACCATCGGCGGCCTGCGGCACCGGATCGTCCGCGCCTGGACGGTCGGGGCCGACACCGTCGCCGAGACCGAGGTGACTTACACCCGGCTCGACGACAGCGAGGTCAGCGTGGTGGCCGTCTCCATCTGGACCCGCGGCGACGACGGCCTGATCACCGACTACCGCATCTTCGTCGACCTGGCGCCCCTCTACTCGGTCCAGGGCTCAGTGGTGACGACGATCTAGAACTCCTCCCAGGTCTCCGGGTCGAGCCTGACCGGCTTCCCGGTGTCGAGCGCGGTGATCGCCGCGAGGTCGGCGGCGTCGAGGTGGAAGTCGAACACGTCGATGTTCTCCCGCTGCCGCTGAGGGTCGCCCGACTTGGGCACCACGGCGATCCCCCGGTCGAGCAGCCACCGCAACACCACCTGCGAGGGCGCCTTCCCCACCCGCCCGGCGATGTCGACGATCACGGGATGCTCCAGGATGCCGGTGTTGCGCTCCAGCGGACTCCAGGCCTGCAGCACGGTCTCCTCACCCCGTGTGGCCTCGACATGGGCCACCTGGGCGTGGGTGGGCGACACCTGCCGCTGGTTCACCGCCGGCGGCACCCCGGTCTCCTTCACCACGGCGTGCAGGTGCTCAGGCGTGAAGTTCGACACCCCGACCGACCGGATCAACCCTTCACGCGCCAGTTCGAGCAACGCGGCATAGGTCTCGACGTAGAGCCCCAGCCGTGGCAACGGCCAGTGGATCAGGTAGAGGTCGACATAGTCGAGCCCGAGGCGCTCCAGCGAGCCCTCAAGCGCAGCCCGCGCCTTGGCGGCCCCATGGTCCTCACCACGAAGCTTGGTGGTGACGAAGAAGTCCTTCCGCGGCAGCCCCGACTCGCGCACCCCGGCCCCGACGGCCGCCTCATTCCCATAACTGGCGGCGGTGTCCAGCAGCCGATATCCGGCGTCGACGGCGGTGAGCACGGCCTCGGTGGCCCGCCGCCCCTGGAGGGGATATGTGCCGAGCCCGACGAGGGGCATGGAGTGGCCGGTATTGAGAGTCACGTGAGTATCCATGACTCCATGGTCGTACGGGCGAATCGCGAGCAGTCACGCGGGCGGACCGTCGTGGTCGCCACATTGATCGGGTGGCTGAACATCACCGTGGACCGCAGTCCGCCACGGCCGCCCCCGACGCCGTGCTGGTCTTCGACGGCGTCTTCCTCATGCGCCCGGAGCTGATCGACCGGTGGGACCTGCGCGTCCTCGTGTCGGCCGAGCTGGAGAAGACCGTGGAGCGTGCCGTGATCCGGGAGAGCCGGGTGTCATCCCGTGCCGAGGTCGAACGGCGCTGGCGCGAGCGTTACATCCCCGCCCAGCGGCTCTACTTCACCACGGTCCGCCCGACCGACCACGTCGACATCATCATCCACAACGACGAGCTCCGAAAGCCGGTCTGGGAGACACGACCCCCACGTGAATGTTGAAGACACAGTCGTATGGGGGAATTGCGAGGCCGCGTCCGGGCCTGGACAAACGCACCTTCGTAGAGTGACCTAATTGCATAGCCTCTGACCTGGGCGTATGTCCGGCCTACAAGTGAGGCCAAACCGTGATCTCGCGTGCTGCCTAGTGCGCGGGTACGGGCAGGCGGGTTACGACTGGTTGGCCCGAACGCACCGCGAGTCTTCGGGCCGCGCGCCACACCTGTGCTGCTCCCGCTAGCTGACCCCTCCGGGTCTATCGGACGGCGTTCAGTCAAGGGCGGCCTCGCGTGCTCCATTGCCCGGTGACCTTCCTCGCGCGCTGGTTGTCCTACGTGCACGGCCGTCCTTGACGGGTTCCGGCTGACCCGGACAATCGGGCGGCGGGTGCAGTGTTCCCCTCAGATCTGCCGCTTGGCTCCAACGAGCTTCTCGACTTCGGTGAGAGCGAGATGCCAGGGGTAGGTGTCGAACTGGCCGCTCCCGCTGCCGGGGGGATGGGGTTCGAACTCCCCTGGACCGAGCAGGATGCGGACTCCTTCGGCGCGTAGATCGGTGACACTGCGCTGGAAGGGGGTTCGTGCGGCCATTGCCGAATTGACGAAGGGCAGTACGACGACGGGGATCTGAAGCCCGGGAGCTTCGGCGAGGATGCCGAGTGCGTAGGTGTCGCTGGTGCCCTGAGCCCATTTGTTGATCGTGTTGTAGGTGGCCGGGGCGACGATGATCGCATTGGCCTTGGGAGAGCGCGGTTCCCCGGGGCTGCGGTACTGACTGCGAACCGGTGCGCCGGTCCGTTCGGCAAGCATCGCGGCGTCGATGAAGTCCATTGCGGCCGGAGTGGCGATGACGCGAACCGTCCACTCGTGCTTGTGGGCGAGATCGACGAGGCGGACGACCTCAGCGGCGGGGCCGGCCGCGCAGACGATCACATACAGGACTTTGCCGGGCTGGTTCACGCGGTGACTCCCAGGGAGTGCGCATACTCGCGGGCCTCGCGCCGGATGCCTACCGGAGCGGTGGCGACGATATCGCGGACCAGGGACAGCGTGGCCTGTCGGCCGGTGATCTCCTCAGGTGCGATCTCTCCGGCGGCGCGTAGCACGTCCAGCGCCTTGTCGTGCTTGCCCCACATGAGGAACGCGCGGGAGGTGTCGAGCAGGAGCGTGGCCTTGCGCTCGTTGATCGGCAACGCGTCGATGTTCACCTGGCGGGCGTACTCGATGGCGGTCCCGGCATCGCCGAAGGCGAGTGAGGTGTGGACGCGGTGGCACAGCACGTTGTTGGGTCCGAACGCGGTCCACATGTGGTTGCCCTCGTGACCGAGACGGCGACCGGCCTGTTCGGCCTCGTCGAGGAGTTCGGCAGTGGTGTGGCGGCTGCCGTGGCGGGCGGCTGCTGTGGCCCCGCGCAGTAAGAGCGAGCCATAGACCGAGAGGTCGTCGGGTGTCGGGGTGGACACGGTGGTCTGCATGCGTGCTGCGGCGGTGCTGGCGGTGTCGGCTGCTGCCTTGTGGTGGCCTCCGTCCATTAGGGCGTGCGTGATGATCCGGGTGCTTGAGCCGACCATGAGAGGGCTTTCGCTGGCGCGAGCGGCTTGGACGCTGCGGTCTGCTGCCAGCCAGGTGAGGCCCTTGACGTCGTGCTTGAGGAGAGCGGAGGCGGCTACGTGATGGGCTTCAGCAGACAGCGCGTGCGCGCGTAGACGGTCGTCGCCGGTCATGGTGGCGCAGGCGACCTTGGCCATGCGTAGCAGTGCGGGGAGCATGGCGAGGACTTCGGCGTACTGGCATGCCTGGTACCTGCTTTTGGCTTCGGTGACGGCTGACGCCAGAGCGGAAGGTGTGGGAGCGGCCTGGTCGACGGTGTATTCGGTGAGCGCCGCCGCCAATTGCTCAATGCTTGCGGTGGTGCCATCCGGTTTGGGGGCTGTGCCGACAACGGCGGTGAACAGAGCGGCCCCTGTCAGGCCGACGAATTCACGGCGTCGGACGTCGGTCTCGACGTCCCCGTATTGGGCGAGGTCGAGAGATTTGTGCAATGCGATGAGTGCGCCCTGGGCGTTCAATGCTTCGTCGAGTGCTGCGACGACCTGCGCGCTTGGCCTGATCTCGGGGTTGTTCTCCAGTCCGGAGACGTAGCTCTTGGAGCAGTTCGCACGGCGCGCGAGTTCGCGTGTGGACATATCGCTACGTAAGCGCCGTAGCGCTTCGCCGAACGTTTCCATGCGCGGGCTCTCCCTCGTTCGGGGTGATACCTGGCCGCTGTCCACTGAGCTCATCGGGCGCATTGGGCACTCCAGCGGGCGGGCGTCCTCTGGTACCTGAATTTGAGTGTAGAGAGGCTTATGGGCAGACCTGAAGTTCCCGGCGGAATGTGAATCATCGCCGGAAATGTCGGAGCCTGCCCAGCGCTAGCACGCTTGGCAGGCTCCTTGATCGCAATGGAGGTGCGATCCATGGGTGAGCCTACGGTCGAGAGCAACAGCTACGCGACGGGCGTCCTTGCCGAGTGGGAAGGGCTTGAGCTGTTGTCGCGGCGAGCTACGGCTCCGGAGAGGGCTTTCGAGCCGTCGGTGCCGAACGTGGCACGGATGTACGACTACTTGCTCGGCGGCAAAGACCACTACACGGCGGACCGGGCGGCGGCTGATCGGCTGCTGAAACTGGTTCCGGATCTGCGAACGCTCGTCTGGGAGAACCGGTACTTCCTGGGCCGTGCGGTCCGTGAGCTGGCGGAGCGGGGCGTTCGGCAGTTCCTCGACATCGGCAGTGGGCTGCCGACGCGCGACAACACGCACGAGATCTTGCGGGCCAAGCTCGTGGAGATGTCGGTTCCTGCGGAGAGCGGCCGGTGCGTGTACGTCGACAACGATCGGGTGGCGGTGCTGCACGGCCGACTCCTGGCCAAAGCCACCGGCGACGGGGTCGCGGTGATCGAACATGACCTGCGCCTGCCAACGGAGATCGTCTACGACCCGGAGGTCCGGGCCGTGCTGGACTTCGACCAGCCGGTCGGGGTGCTGCTCGCGGCGATCATGCATTTCGTCCAGGACGACGAAGGTCCCGGCGAGATCCTTCGCGAGCTCTGGGAGGTGGTTCCGGAGGGTAGCTACCTCGTGCTCTCCCACGCCTATGCGGGTGACCTCGACGCCGGGATCGCCACAAAGGCGGCAGGGGTGTACGCATCGGCGTCAGCCCCCATGGTCCTTCGTACAGCAGAGGAGATCGAAGCCCTGATCACGGGGGCGGGATGGCAGCTGATCGAGCCGGGGCTGTGCGAGGTTCCCGACTGGCGGCCCGACCTGTACCAGCAGAGGAGTTCTGACCGCTCGGGCGCGGCCTTTCTGGGCGGAGTGGCGATCAAGCCCGTGACGAACGGACCGGCGCAGGCGCGGGTGAACGGCCGTGGGTAAGCATGGGGGCGCGTGGCCTGACCCGCTGCCGGCTCGTGAGCCGCGCATGACCTTGGACGAGCAGAACACGGCGGTTCATCGGGTGCGCGTACTGCTGGAGGCGGTCGGGATCCCGTGCGTTGGTTCGACTACGGCGCGGGTGTTGCTGCGGGGGCCGGGCGCTTCGGCGATCACCGCTCCGGCGGTCTGGGATGCACCCGAGGTGGTCGCGCTGGACTCCACGGGTGCGCTGTCGGCGACGGTGAGTCTGGGTGAGTCAGGCGGTCAGTACATGGTGAAGGTCCATGGCCGGGGTGGGGAGCCGGATCGGCTGGTGCTTGCTCCTTCGGCGGCGCTTGCTGCGGCTGAGGTGCCGGGGTACCGGGATGCGCTGGCGAGGGGTCGTCGGTGAGGCGGCGGGGGCGTGTCGAGCGTCCGCCGGCCTTGTTTCGTCGGAAGCGGCCGAGAGCCGAGCGCAGAGCTGGGGTGCGAGGCCGGGTACGGGGATGGCGTCCGGTTCGCCGGGCGGTGCTGGCGGCCCAGATCGTCACGCGGGAGCTGGCGCGTGCGGGGGTGCGGGGCACGATCAAGGTGCACTGGACGTCGTCGATGGTGTGGGCCGGGGACGAGATCGCTGCCCTGGCCACCGATACCCGCTTGTACTGGCGTCTGTGTCCTGCGGCTTTCGCTGAGGCTGAGGCGGCGGGCCGATCTGGGTATGAGGTGCGCCGGGTTCAGGAGGCGGCTGTGGCGGCTCCGCTTGTGGTGGCTGCCTTCCTTGAACGGGGCTTGCCGATGGTGACCGGACTCAACGAAAAGGCACGCGGGGATGACCGGTGACCGGGCCGGGGTTCGCTCGTGGAAGTGCCCCGGTGGCTGGTGACCCTGTCGATCCGGAGACGGTCAGGCGGGTGCTGGCTGTTACCGGAGCGGTGGTGGCCTGGCTGGTGCGTGAGCGTCTTGCTCGGCAATGTCGCGACAGCCTTGGCCGGTTGGATCGCGCCTGGGTGGATGCGCGGGCCGCCGACGAAGGAGTGGCGGAGATGAGCGATCCGGAGTGGCTGGAGCTGTCGGGTGGCTGAGCCGATGGTGTTCACCAGCGAGGAAGAGACGGCGTCCGGACCGAAGGCTTCACGGTGGTGTCGCTTGCCGGGCGGCTGGTGCGCGGCAGCTCAGGGCGGCGGGTGTGGCTGCTGGCACCGGCTGCGGTACTGGCTGGCTCACATGCTTATGAGGGTCTGGGCGCTGAGTGCGGCGCTCCGACTGCGGTACTGCCTGTGGTCCCTGAGGCGACGGGGGAGGCTGGGTGTAAGACCGCCGTCTGACTGATCAACCCCGCACACTCCTTGGGGGAAGTCGGCATGGATCCCCCGCTCCTGCTGGCGTATCGGTTGGGCGGTGAAGAGAGCGGGGTGGGTTGAAGCGCCACAGTCCGGGCGTGCGCTCCCCACCTCGCTCTCGATCTCAGCGACGGCATGCATGGAGTGCGCCGGAAGGAGGCTGTCAGCCTTACGTGTCGGTGGGTTGACTTGAACCGTTCGCCTATCTGCTCAACCAGCGGAGCGACGAATTGAGCTCGCCTGAGTCTCAAGCTCTCGTGTGTAAATCTGGAAAAGTACCATAAGAGCCGAGCTGCCCCCAGGCTAACCGCCCAACTAAGGCTTCGCCGGTCATCCATTCCGGAAAATCGACGAGGGTCACGGCCGAGGTGCTCATTACTCCCAGTGTAATATGGGGACGAAACTTGTCGCGGACATTTCCAATTGGCTTCGCGTTGACAGCCTCAGCAGCACTCAAAATCTGCTCATGGGCACCTCTTAGGACATCAGTGGCAATTGCTTCTAAGCCGAAGTAGATACCGCCTTCTGGTATATAGAAGTCTCCTGCACCTACTGGAGCGAACATTAGTCCAGCCAACTTTATGGGCATATACTCCGGCACTATTGCGATGGCTCTCGTCCACCAAGCCTCGGCAGAATTTTTTGAGCAGTCGGCATGAGCGAGTGAGAGGTGAGGGAGGCGTTCATCGCTAATCACCATCAGGCTTGGAGATGACGCGCGTAAACGGGTTGCGAATTCTATAATCCGCTGTGCGGTACCCGGCGGCGGCAAGAGGACGATCCCGTAAGGCATTGATGGCTCCTAAATAAGACCAAGGTGGGCATCCGTTCACAATTTGCAAGCACCGACCTCTTTGGATGCCATAAGTCTCTCTATGTGCGCCGTTGAAACTCGTCGGCCTTTTTGAATCGTTCGCCGTTCAAAGAGTAGTTCTGGAATTCGAGCTGTCCCTGCTAATTTGCCTGCCAGGATTGCCTCCTTAGGGCCAGTAATATGCAAGGGTACTGGCCGAAGGCTCGCCCGAACTATCTTGTTCCAGTTCTTGGAAATTAAGCTTCCGGGGAAGTTTTTCGTTATGTTCAATATGCGATTTCTCTCCATGAGAAATGTGGACCGATGCCGGCTCTTGTTAGTGGCGGCTCCCACATGGAACGCGCGGCAGCGGGGGTTGAATAAGATTTTTTTTCCCTGCAACTGCAGACGGAAGCCTACGTCGATATCTTCCATGTAAGCTATAAAGCGATTGTCAAAGCCGCCTGCATGTTGTAAGTCGTCAAGTCGGTATGCTGCGCACGAACTTGATGGCGCAAATACTTCAACAGTGACTTGAGGTGCCTTATGTATCGGTTCGTTCCATAGTATATTTGTAGCCAGCCCTTCTGTATTCACGTGGCTGCCAGCGGAGTCGATGAGCGATGGATGCTCGGCGCGGAGCACCAAAGACGCAACCGAAGCTATATCGCGGCCTGTTTCAAAAGAGTCTATTATGTGACCGGCCCAATCGGCCGATAATGCGCAATCGTCATTGAGGGTGGCGACATACATTCCCCTTGCTTCGGCGATGCCCACATTGATTGCAGCGCAGAAGAACCTATTTTTCTTTAGCCGTACGATCCTCAATCGTGGTCCACGATACGATTTAAGCACTGTGGGTATGTCCAGAGAAGAACCGTTGTCCACCACGATTACTTCTATGTCCGCGATCTCTTGCTCAAGAACAGAGCTTACACATTTGCGCAGCAGAGTGGTTTGCCGATAGGTGGGAATAATCACTGAGATAATAGGATCAAATCGATAGGTAGGCGAAGTCATGGGATCTCTCCTACCTGATTATGTTGAGAGATAATCTCTCGAAGCTCTTCGTGAATTATGGAGTTTGATGCTACGACACTCAACTTGTCCGCAGAAGATCTCCAGGTTATCGGCTGACCGTTCCATTGGGTTAGTCGTCCGCCAGCTTCCTCAAGTATCACAGTCGCTGCCGCTATGTCCCATACCCTCAAGTCCAACTCGAAGTGAGCGTCGAGATCTCCGGCGGCGACAGATATGAGATCAAGAGATGCCGACCCTCTACGCCGGAGGTCCTGGCAGTGTACGAATGTCCGGAGCGCTGTACTAAATATTAGATCAGCTCTATTTCGGTCATAGGGAAGCCCGAAGCCGACAAGGGACAGCGAAAGATTCGTCCTAGCTGAGACTCGCAATTTCTCGCGGCTCATTACTGTTCCATGATCGTATCGAAAAGCGCCTACTCCTCGGATACCTTGAAAGGTTTGACGGGTAAACGGATTGTGCACAATACCCATTGTTGGCACAAGGTTGTCGCAGAGGGCAATAGATATTGCTGCATGTGGGAGTCCGTGCACAACGTTCGTAGAACCATCGATTGGATCGATCACCCAGCTGAGAGAACTTCCTCCCCTGGCGCCGCCTTCTTCGCCGATAATTGCTGCTTCAGGAGCTATTTCCAGAAGCTGGCTGATCAGCGATGATTCTATATCGCGATCGAGTTGGGAGACCAAGTCCCCCAAAGAAGATTTTGTCGATACGTCGCCTGATTCATGAGGCGCAGTCACGCTGGCGGCTATGCGCTCTCCTTGATGCAACGCCAAAGAGCGCACACGATTTGCAATCATGTCCAGATTCATCTTTATACGGCACCCCGACTTATCTGGCTTTTCCCCAAGGGAAAAAGAATTCATCGTTGTCGGCTATCCACCAATAATAATCGGGCGCTTTGTGATTCTTGATAGCGACTTTAGTTACCGTGATGGCTGCAGATCGAATGCGCTCGCGGGGAACTCCAGCCTGAACGAGAGTACTGCAGAGTGAGTCTAGGAAATCTCCGGACATAACAAAGTCGTCGATTATCAGGATTACCCCGTTTTCATGCCTTGTCACAGCTTTAGGGATAGTGACAATCCATTTCTTCGTATCAAATACGAACGAGTCGGCTGTTGGAACAAAATTGTGAGGATCGTCCTTCCATGTACGATTTCCGACATATACTGGGGGCTGCATAGCGAAATCGGATGAAATAAGGTTAGCGAAAGTTGCCCCGGGAAGGCCTGGTGTGACCACTGCAACCGGACTTATGTCTCTCTTGATTTGTTGTCCAAGATCACTTGCTGCGGTTTGAATATCTGCCCATTCAAGCCGTTTTCTCATCTTATTGAGGCGCTCGGCTTTGCGCGCATAGTAGATGGTGAGGGCGATACCCGCAATGCCTGTAACGACACCGAAGATGCCTAAAGCCTCGTTCATCTCCGAAACTCTACATGGATAACGGGAAAGAATGAATAGGTTCAAGATGGGTTTCAAAGTTCACTTCTAGAACATAAAAGATTGCAATACCATCAATCGGCACTTAGCGGGCATATCACCGTAATATGGTCAATAGAACCATGGTTATCATGTATCACTTTGCTATCCGAAAGATCAGGGTGCGGCGCGCCTGGAGCGGGTCCTTTGCACCCATAGTTGGATCGACTGGAGAACAAGATCCTTCGCTATGGTTGCCGCTTCTATATCTCCCCTGGTAATGGCAGCGTCACGATGAGGTTCGCTCATCAACCAGTCCAGCCGAGGCTTCAGACTGTCATTCCGATGTCGAAGCAGTCCCGCCGATGCTCTTGTCGGGAAGATGGGGAAGGGCGGCGGGGCGTCGCTGATGGCGGTGGGACGCGTAGGTACGTTGATCGCACTGATCGGTGGAGGGCCCGGGCCGCCGCCGTGCGGGACCGGCGCCCACGCCGCACGCCCGGGCGGCGGGCGGTAGAGGGCCGGGTACGGCGGCGCGGCGCGCCGCCGCTTGACACTCATAAGATTAATTCGGCAAACCAGAGATTGGTGATGTGGTCTCGGCTGGCGGATGCCTTTAGGGACGGCCTGCCAGGCGCAACCCGAGACGGTTCACCGATGCCCTGAATGGCATTCAACTGGCGTTATGCCGCTGGGTTATCAATGGCGCTTCGTGGGGAACTATGCCGGGGCGCTGTCCGTCTATCATGTCAGCTCCATGGGATTTGCGTCCGGAACCTGGCAAGGTGCCGGGCGGGCGTGGGTTCCGGTCAGGGCGTGTATGGCATGGTGCCTGCGCTCTGGCGGAGAGGTGATACGCCTACAGGATGTAGGCGATTTGGGCATCACGAGAAGGGGACGGTGCGTCCTCCCAAGAGTTCCGGGGCTGACCGGGCGGGAGTGGACGCCTTCAGGCACAGGTTGCCGGCCGTCGCGCGACTGATTGCAGCGCGCTAGCGAACCCAGATGTCCTCTGCATTCCGTTGCTGAACACGTGTGTATGCGGTGTCCGCTCTGCTGGCGGCCTGCCGCATCTGGCATGCGCTGTGTCCATGGGGCTGCGTCTTTGTGCTGTGTCCATGGGCTGCGCGTGCGCGGCGGTTTTTCAATCGATGCGAAGAGGAGGGTTTGTCATGCGTGAAATCAATGCAAGCGACCGTCAGTCAATGTTGCCGCCGTTTACCGGCGAAACCCCTTGGAGTGTGTATGCCTGAAATCATCAGCGGAAATTTCGGATACGACGAATACGAACACGACGAATACAGCCACGACGATTACGGCTCTGGCGAATACGAGACTAGGGAATCCGGCATCGATCCCGTTCCTCATGGTGCGGGCCTGCGGCTGCTGGACCTGCATGCGGCGGGTCTGCTGTCTCTGGAGGTTGCCGAACAGGCGGCTGCCGGTGTGGGGGTGTGCCTGCGTCCGTTGCCGTTCCGGGTGACCGATCCGGCTACCGGGGTGTCCCGGCTGGTGGAGGTGGCGTGCGGGGCGCGTCAGGAGTCGCGGTGCGCGCCGTGTGCCCGGACGAACCGTCTGTTGCGGCTGGCTCAGTGCCGGGAGGGCTGGCACTTGGAGGCCGACCCCGAAGGCACGCCCGGCTCTGGGTCTGGGCGTGCGGTGCCGACGCCGGACGAGACCGGTCCGGAGGTGTCGGGCGGGCTTCCGGAGATGTCGGCGGACGGGTTCGTCTCGCACCTGGACGGGCTGCGGGCGGAGTGGCAGACCCAGTTAGACGCGGCGGTGGCGGCGGGCGTGGATCAGACCCCGGACGGGGTGAGCGTTGCTGATCTACGCGCGGTGCTGGCCGACCTGGATACGGAGATCGGTCAGGCTCGTGGTGCGGCAAGCGTGGAGCGGGAGGAGGCCGAACGCGCGCGGCGGGTGCGGTCCACACGTCGTCGTCAGGATGCGCCTGATCTGCCCGCGCGGCCGATGGCGGATACGACGCTCGGGCCGACGTTCGCGGGCCGGGATGGAAAAGTTCACCGGCCGTCGATGTTCGTCACGCTCACGCTGCCGTCGTACGGGCGGGTGACCAGTGGTGAGGGTGGCGGGGTGCCGGTCGATGCCGACACCTATGACTATGTGCGGGCGGCGCGGGATGCGTTGCATTTCGCCAAGTTGGTGGATCGGTTCGTGCAGAACCTTCGCCGGGTGGCGGGGTTCAAGGTCCAGTACTTCGCGGCGGTGGAGTCGCAGAAGCGGTTAGCCCCGCACGTGCACATGGCGATCCGGGGCGCGATCCCCCGGGCGACGATCAAAGAGGTCGCGGCGGCGACCTACCACCAGGTGTGGTGGCCGTCGCTTGATGAGGTGAAGTACGACGGGGATCATCTGCCGGTGTGGGTGGCCGATGAGCCGGGCGGCGCGGATGCTGCGGCGGTCGGCAACTGGGTCGACCCCGACACGGGCGAGATCCTTCCCACCTGGGAAGAGGCGTTAGACGCCCTCGGCCTGGACCAGGAGGCGAGTCCGGCGCATGTGGTCCGGTTCGGTGATCAGCTCGACATTCAAGGGCTGACCGGGGACAGTCCGGACGCGGATGCGCGGGCGCGGTACCTGGCCAAGTATCTGACCAAGAGCCTGAGCGGTGCGGCGCTGGAAGGGCGGGGGAAGGTCCGGCGGGCGCGGCGGGCGCACCTGGGCCGCCTAATGGAGGTGCTGCGCTGGGAACCCTGCTCTGAGCGGTGCGCGAACTGGCTGCGGTATGGGATCCAGCCGAAGGGCGCTCACGCGCATCTGGTGCCGGGCCGGTGCAAGGGCAAGGCCCATCGAAGCGAGAACGCGGGCTATGGCGGTCGGCGGGTGCTGGTCTCCCGGCTGTGGTCGGGCAAGGCGTTGGAGGCGTACCGGGCGGAGCGTCGGGCGTGGGTGGTGGCCGCTCTTGGACTTCCGGAAGTCGACGCCGACGCGGGCGGCCTGGTGTGGGAACGGGTGAAGTCGAGCGATCCGCATTTGCCGTCTCCGGCTTTGCGGTTGCTGCGACTGGTGGCTGAGCGGGTGCGGGGCCGACAAGAGATCGCGCGGCAGCAAGCGGCACTAGAGAACGTGTCAGGTGATGGGCCGCCCGAGGCCATAGGTGATGTGCTCGGCGGGGCCGGGGATGGTGGCCGATGAGTGCGGCGGTTGCTGGCGGGTCGGTGGCTCGTGGCGCGGGTAGGCGTCGCCGTCGTTCGGCAAAGCGTCCCGAAGGGGCGACAGGGCTTGGGTCTGTGCTTGAGCCGTTGCCGGGGATGGTCGAATGGGTGGAGTCGGTGGCCAGCCACAGCGGGCCGGAGGGTGGGTGGGCGGGTGCCGGCGTCCGGCCTCAGGGTGCGCCGCCGACTGGTGATCTTGCTCGGGGGCATGAGGCCGCGTCGGCGGGGACGCGGCACGGCGCGGGCGTCGGCGAGATGACCTCAGACGATCCTGTGATCGCTGCCTACGCCCGGTCGATCGTGGCGGCGGCGGGGCCTCTCAGCGATGATGCCGTGGACCGGCTGGCGGCCTTGCTCGGCTACCGGTAGCGGCGCTCACCTCCTCGTCCCCTGTACGGCTCGTCCCCTGTGCGGGCAAGCCCTGGCCGGTCGCTGCTGGCGTGGGGCTTGCCCGTCAGGCGGAGCTATGCGGCATCGCGTACCCACGTGAGGCGCTCATGAGGGGGCAGGCGCTTGCCGGGTGTCCGGGGGTTGATCCGGACCTGTCCCAGGTACTGCGGGCTGAGCAAGATCTTGGCGATCTTCCGGCGGATCTCCACCGGAGCATCCCGCCACCGGGTCACCGCATCGGCGACAGGGCTGCCGTCGTCGGATGCCAGCAATGAGGCAAGCTCGGACGGGGTGGTCAGCCCGCGCAACTGGGCCTGCTTGTCGGCGAGCTTCGGCTTGATGTCCTCGATGATCCGGGCGAACATCCGGGCCTCGGACACGTTGGCCGGCACCGCGTTCTCCGCCTCCTCCAGTTCGGCCCGCAGCTGCGCTATCGCGATCTCCAGCGCGCGGACCTGCGGCGTGTCCACACGGCGGGCTACCCGCGCGGTGAAGTCCGCTTGCGCTAGGAAGTCCTCGATGACGGCGTTAAGGATCGCATCGACGGGGGCCTTGGTGATACGGGCGCATCCGCCGGTCTGGCACATGTAGTCACCGCGCTTGCTGTCGAGCGTGGTGATCGGCCCCAGACACTTGGCGCACCGCATCGTGCGCGTGTATTCGTGCTTGACGCTCCCGAACCGGGGCTTGGTCGACTGATGCGCTGGCTCGGCCAAGATCCGCTGGACGTCCCACCACAGATCACGCTCAACGATCGCGTCCCACGTGCCCTCGATCAGCTCCCCGTGGTGAACGCGCAGACCCGTATAGGCGGCCCTGGTCGCCATGTCCCGCAGATGCGCAGGGCTGTAGGGGTTGCCCAGCTTGTTACGGTACCCGCGCTCCTTGAACTCCTTGGCGATGCTGCGCCCACTGCGGCCTCGCCGGTACAGCGTGAACAGATCAACGATCATGGGCGCGGTCTCGGGATCGGCCTCCCACGTGATCAGCTTCCCCGTCCGCTCGTGGTACACCGGACGCAACCCCACCGGGCACAGCCCATGCGGGCGGCCTTCTGCGGCGTTGGCGGCCATGTCCCGCCTGATCCGCTGCGCGATCTTCGCCGACTCATACTCGCTGTCGTTGGCGTCATCGATCAGCCCGCGACGATCACGCGGATTGGCCGGGTCATAGAGACGGCCGTGCGTGGTGACGAACACGAAGATCCCCTGCCGCTCCAGCAGGTCAAGCATGGTCACCCACTCCAGCACTCGCCGTGATCCACGGGAGCTCTCCCACAGCACCAGGACGTCCGCGCCGAACTCCCTGTTGCGCAGGTCGGTCATCAGGCGGTCGAAGTCGTCGCGGACGTCGGTGCTGTACCGGGAAGCCGATACCGCGCGGCCTTCGCGGTAGGGCTCTCCGAGAGTGATCCGATGCGCCGCGCATGCCCGTTCGTTGTCCTCGTGCTGCTGCGCCGGCGACTTCATACGCTTAGACCGGTCTTCACTGACACGCAGGTACTCCCGGCCGGTCAGCTCCCTGCTTCCCGGCAGATCATCACCGGGAAGCTGAGAGGCTAATAACCCTTTCGACCTGGGATGCAATGACTTGGTCATACATCGAAGGTAACTCTAAGAAGGCCCGAGCACTGAGGAGCGCAGGTGAGCGAAGCGAGCCGGAGCGACGAGGGAAGGCCCGGACATGAAGGCGGCCGAGCCGCCGCGCCGGAGGCGCGGCAAAAAGACAGGTCTGCGCTCCTGACCTCGGAAACGCAGACCTGCCTCGTTCAGATGATCACTCGGAGCTGAAAGCGGCGTCGAACGCCGCCGCCGGCGGGGTGATCGCGTTGAGCTTGGAGATGTACGCCAGGGCCTCGGGCGCGCCCATGAGGCGGTCCATGCCGGCGTCCTCCCACTCGATGGAGATGGGGCCGTCGTAGCCGATGTGGTTGAGGGCGCGGAAGCAGTCCTCCCACGGCACGTCGCCGCGGCCGGTGGAGACGAAGTCCCAGCCGCGCTTGGGGTCGGCCCAGGCCAGGTGCGACGACAGGATGCCGCGGCGGCCGTCGCCGATGCGGACCTTGGCGTCCTTGCAGTCGACGTGGTAGATCCGGTCGGCGAAGTCGAGGATGAAGCCGGCCGGGTCGAGCTGCTGCCACACCATGTGCGACGGGTCCCAGTTGAGGCCGAAGGACGCCCGGTGGTTGATCGCCTCCAGGGTCTTGACCGTCGTGTGGTAGTCGTAGGCGATCTCGCTCGGGTGGACCTCGTGGGCGAAGCGCACACCCTCCTGCTCGAACACGTCGAGGATGGGGTTGAAGCGCTCGGCGAAGTCCTCGTACCCGCGGTCGATCATGGCCTGGCTGGCCGGCGGGAACATGGCCACGGTGTGCCAGATGGAGGAGCCGGTGAAGCCGACCACGGTGTTGGCGCCCAGGAGGGCGGCGACGCGGGCGGTGTTCTTGGTCTCCTCGGCGGCGTTCTGCCGGACCTGCTCGGCGTCGTCCGACCACAGGCGCGAGGGCAGGATGCCCTTGTGCCGCTCGTCGATCGGGTGGTCGCAGATGGCCTGGCTGATCAGGTGGTTGGAGATCGTCCAGACCTTGAGGTTGTACTTCTCCAGGGTCTCGAGCTTGCGCTTGACGTACCCGGGGTCGCTCAGGGCCTTGTCGATCTCCAGGTGGTCGCCCCACGTGGCGATCTCGAGGCCTTCGTAGCCCCATTCGGAGGCGAGGCGGCAGACCTCCTCGAAGGGCAGGTCGGCCCACTGGCCGGTGAAGAGGGTGATCGGTCGCGTCATCGTCGTCAGTCTCCGTCAGTCTCCTGGGATGGGGTCTGCCCCTTCCGCCCGGAACGCGAAACGGCTCGGGTGGCACTCACGTGTACGTCGCCTCGGCGCGACGGCGTACACGCGACCGTGCCGGTCGCGTTCCGGGCGGCCGGGAACCCCGGTCCCCCCGAAAAGGTGTGCGTGGTCTTAGACAGTCGTCCAGCGGCTGTCGTCGCCGGCGCTGCGCTCGACCGCGTCGAGCACCTTCTGCACTTGGAGTCCGTCGTCGAACGAGGGCGTGGGGTCCGCCCCGGCCGAGATGGCCTCCAGGAAGTCCTTCACCTCGTGGGTGAACGTGTTCTCGTAGCCGAGTCCGTGGCCCGGGGGCCACCACGCGCCCGCGTAGGGGTGACCGGCCTCGGTGACGAGCACCCGCCGGAATCCACCTTCCTCCGCGGCCAGCGTGTGGTCGTGGAACCACAACTCGTTGAGCGACTCGAAGTCGAACGAGATGCTGCCGAGCGACCCGTTGACCTCGATGCGCAGCGCGTTCTTGCGGCCGGTGGCGAAGCGCGTGGCCTCGAAGGAGGCGATGGCCCCGCCGCCGAAGCGGCCGGTGAAGATCGCGGCGTCGTCCACGGTGACCTGGCCCATCTCCGCGCCGCCCTGGGCGGAGAGCCCGGCGGAGGCGTCGGCGAGGGGCCGCTCCTTGATGAACGTCTCGGTGATGGCCGAGACGCCGGTCAGGTGCTCTCCGAGGATGAACTGCGCGGTGTCGATGATGTGCGCGCCGATGTCACCGAGCGCACCCGATCCGGCCTTGTCCTTCTGCAGACGCCAGACGAGCGGGAACTCGGGGTCGACGATCCAGTCCTGGAGGTACTGGGCGCGGACGTGACGGATGGTCCCGAGACGGCCCTCGGCGACGAGCTGGCGGGCCAGCGCGACGGCGGGGACACGCCGGTAGTTGAAGGCCACCATGCTGCGCACACCCCGGGCCGCGGCCGCGCGGGCGGCGGCGGCCATGGCCTCCGCCTCCTCGACGGTGTTGGCCAGGGGCTTCTCGCACAGCACGTGCTTGCCCGCCTCAAGTGCGGCGATGGCGATCTCGGCGTGCGAGTCGCCGGGCGTGCAGATGTCGACCAAATGCACGTCGTCGCGCTTGACGAGTTCCTTCCAGTCCGTCTCGACGGACGCCCAGCCCATGGACTCGGCGGCCGCCTCGGTGTTCGCCCGCGACCGGCCGGACAGAACCGCCATGGACGGCTTGACCGGCAGGTCGAAGAACGCACCGACGCTGCGCCAGGCCTGGGAGTGCACGCGTCCCATGAACGCGTACCCAACCATGCCAACCCCGATGACCGGCTTCACGACTCGAAGCCCAGCGGCAGGTACTCGGCGGCGTTCTCCTTCGTGATGGTCTCGGAGGCCAGGGTGATGGACTGCGGGACCTGGTGCTCCAGAAGGTCGCTCATGCCCTTGCCCTGCGCGATCAGGCGGGCGAGCTTGATCGCGGAGGCGGCCATGGTGGGCGAGTAGGTGACCGTCGCCTTGAGGACGCCCGAGTCGGCCTGGATGTCACGCATGGCGTTGGCCGAACCGGCGCCGCCGACCATGAAGAACTCGGAGCGGTTGGCCTCCTTGATGGCGGCCAGCACGCCGATGCCCTGGTCGTCGTCGTGGTTCCAGATGGCGTCGATCTTCGGGTGCGCCTGGAGCAGGTTGGCGGCGACCTCGGTGCCCGACTCGACGGTGAACTGCGCGTCCTGCTTGGCGGTCACCGAGAAGCCGTAGCTCTTGAGGGCGTCCTCGAAGCCCTTGCTGCGGTCCTGGGTCAGCGGCAGCGTGGCGATGCCCTGGATCTCGAGGATGACCGGGTTGGAGGTGCCGGCGTCCTTGAGGCGCTTGCCGATGAAGTGGCCGGCGGCCACGCCCATGCCGTAGTTGTCGCCGCCGATCCAGGTCCGGTACGACAGCTTGTCCGGGAACACGCGGTCGAGGTTGACGACCGGGATGCCGGCGTCGGTGGCCGTGCGGGCGATCTGGTTCAGCTGGGCGCCGTCGTTCGGCAGCATGACGATGACGTTGACCTTGGCGGCGATCAGCGTCTCGACGGCGGAGATCTGCTGGTTGATGTCGTTGGTCGGCTCGACGGCCTTGAACTCGACATCGGAGTACTGCTTGGCGGCGTCGGCGGCGTTCTTGGCGATGGCCGCGATCCAGCCGTGGTCGGCGGCGGGGGCCGAGAAGCCGATGACGACCTTGTCGCCAGGGGCGTCGTTCCCGCCGGCCGGGGCCGGGGCGGGGGCGGCTGCGCCCGTGGTGGCGGCCGGAGCCGCGGCCGGCTCGTTGCTGGTGCAGGCCGAAACGAGCGCACCGGCGCCGATGACGGCACCGCCGAGGAGGAATCCGCGGCGACCCGGGGTCTGGGTCATGTTGTTCTCCCTTGGAGAGTTATTTCCGGCAGTGAGGGACCCAGGCCGCGGCGGATTGGGGTGCCACGGCCCAGCGGGGGGTGAGAACGAGCTATGTACTTGCTTTGAGGCTGCGCCGCTGAAGGAGAACGGCGGCCACGATGATCAGACCCTTGGCGATGAGCTGGTCACTGGTGTTCAGCCCATTCAGGATGAAGAGGTTGGTGATCACGGTGAAGATGAGCAGACCGAGGATGGCGCCCACGATCGTGCCCCGCCCACCGGTCAGAAGCGTGCCGCCGATGATGACCGCGGCGATCGCGTCCAGCTCGTACAGGTCGCCGTGGGTGGACGACCCGGTCGTGGTGCGCGCCATGATGATGATCGCGGCGATGCCGCAGCAGAACCCGGACAGGGCGTAGAGCATCATCGTGTGGCGTCGCACGTTGATGCCGGCCAGCCGGGCGGCCTCGGGGTTGCCGCCGACGGCGTAGGTGCGGCGGCCGAAGGTGGTGCGGTTGAGGATCAGCCAGCCGATGATGACGACCACGGCGAAGACGTAGACCAGCAGCGGCAGGCCGAGGATGCGCGTGGTCGACAGGTCGACGATCAGCGAGTTGTCCGGCTGCACCAGCTGGGTGCGCCGCTCGGACATGCGCTGGGCCAGGCCACGGGCGGCCACCAGCATCGCCAGCGTGGCGATGAAGGGCACCATCCGCCCGTACGAGATCAGGAAGCCGTTGAGCAGTCCGGCGCCGGTTCCTACCAGGATGGCGCAGATCATCATCACCCACGGCCCGTAGGCCTGGGTCGCCAGCGTGGTGGCCCAGACCGAGGCCAGGGCCATCACCGCGCCGACCGACAGGTCGATGCCGCCGCCGATGATGACGAACGTCGCGCCGACGGTGATGACGCCGATGGTCGCGGCCAGGGCCAGGATCGACACCATGTTCGACCCGGTGGCGAAGGTGTCGGGCACCGTGATGAGACCGACGGCGGCCAGGATCACCAGGGCCAGCACGAGGCCGATGTGGGGGATCTCGCCGATGGCGCCGAGGCCGAGTCGCGGTCCGCCGCCGGAAGGTGTGGCGACGGCCGCGTGGGCCTTCGCCTTGCCGGTTTCGTCCGCCTTGGGTGCGGACACCTGTTGCGGATTCACCTCTGTCATGGAACGGACTCCTGCAGATCAGTCGTGGGAGGGGGCGGACGTCACGGGATGGGCGTCCATGACGAGGTCCAGCACGGTGTGCTCATCGAGCTCCCCGGCGCCGGCCTCTCGGACGATGCGGCCTTCGCGGATCACCAGCACGCGGTCGGCGAGGCCGAGGACCTCGGGGACCTCGCTGGAGACCAGCAACACACCGACGCCTTCGTCGGCCAGCTTGCGGATGAGGGCGTAGATCTCGGCGCGGGCGCCGACGTCGACACCGCGGGTCGGCTCATCGAGCAGCAGCAGCTTGCGGCCCTCTCCGACCAGCCAGCGGCCGATGACCGCCTTCTGCTGGTTGCCGCCGGAGAGGGTCTTGATGACCCGGTTGGGGTCGGGCGGGCGGATGTCGAGCGCCTTCACCAGGTGCGCGGCCTCCTCCGCCTCCTTCTTGCGGTTGATCCACCCGAAGGTGGAGTAACGCTCCATGCTCGCCATGGTGATGTTGCGGGCGACGCTCTGGCCGAGGAGGAGACCCTGGGCCTTGCGCTCTTCGGGGGCCAGGCCCATGCCGAGCCCGACGCTCCGGGTGGTGTTCCCGGCCTTGACGACCTGGCCGTTCAGCGTGATCTTGCCGGCGAACCTCCGGGCGCCGTACACGGCCTCGATGATCTCCGAGCGGCCGGAGCCGACCAGGCCCGCCAGGCCGACGATCTCGCCGGCCCGGACCGAGAACGTCACGTCGCGGACCATGCCGGCCACGGAGCAGTTCTCGATCTTGAGGATCTCGTCCCCGAAGCCGCCGTCAGGGCGCGGCGGGAACACGTATTCGACGTTGCGGCCGGTCATCAGCGACACGACCTTGTTCGTGGGGGTGTCCTTCGCGGGCAGACCGACCGCGACGGTGCGGCCGTCCTTCAGCACGGTGACCCGGTCGCCGATCTCGCGGATCTCCTCCAGGCGGTGGGAGATGTAGATGACGGCGACGCCCTGGGCGGTGACCTCCCGGATGATCCGGAAGAGGTTGCTCACCTCGTCGTGCGCCAGCGCGGCCGAGGGCTCGTCCATGACGATGATCCGCGCGTCGTGCGACAGCGCCCGCGCCATGGAGACGACCTGCTTGCCGGCCGGGGAGAGGCGGCCCACTTCGGTCGTCGGGCGGATCTCGCCGTGCCCGAGTCGTTCCAGGATCTTCCTGGTGGCGGCGTTGGTGGCGCCCCGGCGGGTGAATCCCATCGTGGCGTGCTCGTGCCCGAGGAACACGTTCTCGGCGACGCTGAGGCCGTCGACGAGGTCGAGCTCCTGATAGATCGTCGCGACGCCCAGCTTCATAGCGGCCGTCGGGGTCGTCAGTTTCACCGGTTCGCCGTTCATCAGCACCTCGCCGGAGTCCGGCTGGTGGGCGCCCGCGAGCACCTTGATGAGGGTCGACTTCCCGGCCCCGTTCTGTCCCAATAGACAGTGGACCTCTCCGGCACGGACGTCGAGGTCCACGCCGTCGAGCGCACGCACGCCGGGGAACTGCTTGACGATGTCCCGCATTGCGAGCAACGACGGGGTTTCCGACTGCTCCCGGCTTATGTCCTCCATGTTTCCGGATGCTAAGGACGACTTATGCTGACGGTCAAGCAAAAGTGGATGTCCTGATGTCATAATGAGATCTGGAATCATCGGATGCGGTGAAGGGAGGCGATGTTGACTCAGGGGATGCTGAGCGAGTCCAGCGGCTCGGTCACCGGAGCGGGAGCACTGCTCTCGATCCTTCGTGACGGCCAGGCCCGCACTCGGGCCGAGCTCGTGCAGCTCACGGGTCTCGCCAGGTCCACGGTTTCGCAGCGGCTCGACGCGCTGCTCTCGCATCAATGGATCGTGCCCGCCGACGACGCGATCTCTTCCGGAGGGCGGCCCGCGACCGCCTTCACCTTCAACCGGGGCGCCCGGGTCGTCGCGGCGGCCGATCTCGGGGCGACCCACGCACGAGTGGCGGTGACCGACCTCGCCTCGACCGTCCTGGCCGAGCGCAGGGTCGACCTGCCGATCGACCGAGGGCCGGAAGAGGTCCTCGGCTGGCTGGTGGTAACGCTGAAAGAGCTGCTGGTCGAGACCGGCGGCTCACTCTGCGGCGTGGGTGTCGGCCTTCCCGGGCCGGTCTCCCATTCCAGCGGCCGTCCGGTCAACCCGCCGATAATGCCCGGATGGGATGGGTTCCCAGTGCCTGACTGGCTGGGATCTCGCCTCGGGGCACCGGTACTGGTCGACAACGACGTCAACATCATGGCGCTGGGCGAACACTGGGCGGCCAGGCGTGACGTCGAGCATCTGGTGTTCGTCAAGATCGGCACCGGCATCGGATGCGGCATCATCTCCGAGCGGCGGCTCCACCGCGGCGCTCAGGGAGCGGCCGGGGACATCGGGCACATCAGGGTGACCACCAGCGACGAGGTTGTGTGCCGGTGTGGCAACAGCGGATGTCTCGAAGCGGTGGCGAGCGGCGCGGCCATCGCGAACCAGCTCGACGCGGCCGGGGTCGAGGCCCACGGCAGCCGCGACGTGGTCAACCTGGTGCGGCAGGGCAACACGATGGCCGTGCAGTTCGCGCGGCAGGCCGGACGCGAGATCGGCGACGTGCTGGCGTCGATCGTGAACTTCTTCAATCCGTCGGTGATAGTGATCGGTGGAGACATGGCCGAGGCCGGGGAGCACATCCTGGCCGGGGTGCGAGAGGTGATATACAGCCGATCGCTCCCGCTGGCGACGCAACACCTGAGCATACGGGCCACCGAGCTCGGTGATCGGGCGGGCATCATCGGCGCGGCCGTCATGGTCATAGAGCACGTCCTGTCCCCGGAAGCGGTGGATCTGGTCGTCTCATCCTGAGAGCGCTCTCTTGACTGACTCGTGACAAGGCAGCAACATTACGGGCGGGTCCCACTCGATCCGGTCAGCGGTGGCACGCTGACCCACCGGTGAGAGCGCTTCCCCTCTGACGCGTTCGGCGCACGCGTTCCGGCACCCCCCTTGCGAAAGGAACGCCCCTGTGCGCCCCTTCATCCGTGTCGTCTTAAGCGCCTTATTGGTGCTGGCGGGCGTGGTCGTCACCACACCTCCGGCCCACGCGGCCGACTTCAGCGTCCTGGTCTTCTCCAAGACCGCCGGCTTCCGGCACGGCTCCATCGGCCCCGGCATCACCGCCATCCAGCAACTCGGCGCCGCCAACAACTTCACGGTCGAGACGACCGAGGACGCGGCCCAGTTCACCGACGCCAACCTGGCCCGCTTCCAGGCGGTCATCTGGCTCTCCACCACCGGCGACGTCCTCAACGCCGCCCAGCAGGCCGCCTTCGAGCGCTACATCGCCGCGGGCGGCGGCTACGCCGGCGTCCACGCCGCCGCCGACACCGAATACGACTGGGCCTGGTACGGCAACCTCGTCGGCGCCTACTTCCAGCAGCACCCCGCCGAGCAGACCGCGACCGTGCGGGTCTCCGACCGGGTCCACCCCTCCACCGCGCACCTGCCGCACCGCTGGAGCCGGTTCGACGAGTGGTACAGCTACCGCGCCAACCCGCGCGGCAAGGTCCACGTGCTGGCCACCCTCGACGAGACCACCTACTCCGGTGGCGGCATGGGCATCGACCACCCGATCTCGTGGTGCCAGGACTACGCGGGCGGCCGCTCCTGGTACACCGGCATGGGGCACACCGACGCCTCCTACAGCGACGCCAACTTCCGCAACCACCTGCTCGGCGGCATCCGCACCGCAGCCGGCTTCGCGGCGGCCGACTGCGGCGCCACGGTGACGAGCAACTTCCAGCAGATCGAGCTGGCCAAGGGCGTCGCCGAGGTCGGCGAGCCGATGAGCCTGTCGGTCACCCCCGACGGCGGCGTCTTCCACACCGCCCGCACCGGCGCGGTCCGCTACACCGACGCGGCCGGCAACACCAAGATCGCCGCCACCATCCCCGTCTACACCCACGACGAGGAGGGCCTGCAGGGCGTCGCGGTCGACCCCGGCTACGCCACCAACCGGTGGATCTACCTGTTCTACGCGCCGCCGCTGTCGACCCCCGCGGGCGACGCCCCGGCCAGCGGCACCGCCGCCCAGCTCGCCCCGTTCAACGGGGTGAACCGCCTGTCCCGGTTCACAGTGAACGCCGACAACACGCTCAACCTCGCCTCCGAGCGCACCGTGCTCGACGTGCCGACCAGCCGTGGCATGTGCTGCCACGTGGGCGGCGACATGGACTTCGACGCGCAGGGCAACCTCTACCTGTCCACGGGTGACGACACCAACCCGTTCGACTCGGCCGGGTTCTCCCCGATCGACGAGCGGGCCGGCCGCAACCCGGCGTTCGACGCCCAGCGCACCAGCGCCAACAGCAACGACCTGCGCGGCAAGGTGCTGCGCATCAAGCCGACGGCCACCGGCAGCCCGGCGTACACGATCCCGGCGGGCAACATGTTCGCCCCCGGCACCGCGAACACCAGGCCCGAGATCTACGCCATGGGCTTCCGCAACCCGTTCCGGATGAGCGTCGACAAGGCGACCGGCATCGTCTACCTGGGCGACTACGGTCCCGACGCCGGCACCGCCGACCCGAACCGCGGCCCGGCCGGCCAGGTCTCCTTCGACCGGATCACCGGCCCCGGCTTCTACGGCTGGCCCTACTGCTCGGCGTTCAACGACGCGTACAACGAGTACACCTTCCCGTCGGGCCCCTCGGGCGCGAAGTACAACTGCGCCGGCGGCCCGACCAACAACTCGCCGAACAACACCGGCATCACGACGCTCCCGCCGTCGCAGCGCGGCTGGATCCCCTACACCGGCTCGACCCCGCCGGAGTTCACCGGCGGCGGCCTGTCGCCGATGGGCGGCCCGGTCTACCGCTACGACGCGACCTCGACCTCGACGGTGAAGTTCCCCCGCTACTACGACGGGACCTTCTTCGCCGGTGAGTTCGGCCGCCGCTGGATCAAGAACATCGTGCCCGACTCGGCCGGGCAGTGGCTGACGATCAACCCGTTCCCGTGGTCGGGCACCCAGGTCATGGACATGGAGTTCGGCAAGAACGGCGCGCTCTACGTCCTCGACTACGGCACCGGCTGGTTCAACGGCGACGGCAACTCGGCCCTCTACCGGATCGAGTACGCCGCCGACGGCCACGCGCCCAAGGCCGTGATCACCCCCAGCCGGACGAGCGGCCCCGCGCCGCTGACGGTCGCCTTCTCCTCGGCCGGCACCGTCGACCCCGACGGCGACCCGATCACGCTGGCCTGGGACTTCGACGGCAACGGCACGACCGACTCGACGGCGGCGAACCCTTCGTACACGTACATAGCAAACGGCACCTACAACCCCACATTGACCGTGCGCGACAGCACCAACAAGGCCTCCTCCGCGAGCACGGTGATCACCGTGGGCAACACCGCGCCGACGGTCGTGGTGAACACACCGGTCAACGGCGGCCTGTTCTCCTTCGGCGACGCGATCCCGTTCACGGTGACCGTCACCGACCCGGAGGACGGCACGATCGCCTGCTCGCGGGTCAAGGTCAGCTTCATCCTCGGCCACGACTCGCACGGCCACCCGATGACCAGCGCGAACGGCTGCTCGGGCGTCCTGCAGACGACCACCGACGGTGAGCACGACTCCGCCGCGAACATCTACGGCGTCATCGACGCCGAGTACACCGACAACGGCGGCCTGACCACGCACACCCAGGCCCAGCTCCAGCCGAGGCTGCGCCAGGCCGAGCACTTCTCGTCGCAGAGCGGCGTGCAGGCGGTGACCGGCGCGGCTCCGCACGGCGGCGCGGCGGTCGGCTACATCGACAACAACGACTGGATCGCGTTCACCCCCTACAACCTGAGCGGGGTGACCTCGTTCACCGCCCGGGTCGGCGCGGTGGCGGGCGGCAACACGCTGGAGGTGCGGACCGGCTCGCAGACGGGCCCGCTCGTGGCCACGGTCACGGTCCCGGCCACCGGCGGCTACGCCACCTTCCAGGACGTCACCGTCCCGATCACCAACCCGCCGACGAGCACCGGCCAGCTCTTCCTGGTGTTCAAGGGCACGACCGGCGGCGGCCTGTTCGACCTGGACGACTTCACCTTCGGCACCGGCACCGTGACGCCGCCGAGCAACAACCTGGCGCTGAACAAACCGGTCGTGGTGACCAGCACCGAGGCGGCGACCTACCCGGGTTCGGCCGCGGTCGACGGCAGCGCCACCACCCGGTGGGCCAGCGCCTTCTCCGACCCGCAGTCGATCACGGTCGACCTCGGGGCCCCCTACACCATCAACCGGGTCCGGCTGAGCTGGGAGGCGGCCTACGGGTCGGCGTACACGATCGCGACCTCGACCAACAACTCCACGTGGACGACGGTCAAGACCGTGACCGGTGAGAACGGCGGCGTCGACGACCACACGGGCCTGAGTGCCACGGGTCGTTACGTCCGCATCACCGGGACGACCCGCGCCACGGCGTGGGGCTACTCGCTCTGGGAGTTCGAGGTGTACGGCGGCAGCGGCCCCACCGACCCGCCGCCCGCCACCAACGTCGCCCTGAACAAGACGGCCACCGCCTCCAGCCAGGAGGCCGCCTACACCCCGGCGATGGCCGTCGACGGCTCCGGCACCACCCGCTGGTCGAGCGCGTTCTCCGACCCGCAGTGGATCCAGGTCGACCTCGGCCAGACCTACGCCATCAGCCGGGTGAGACTGAGCTGGGAGGCCGCCTACGGCAGCGGCTACCAGATCCAGACCTCGCCCAACGGCACGACGTGGACGACGATCAAGACGGTGACCGGTGAGAACGGCGGCGTCGACGACCACACGGGGCTGAACTCCAGCGCCCGGTACGTCCGTATCAACGGCACGGCACGCGGCACGGCCTGGGGCTACTCGCTCTGGGAGTTCGAGGTGTACGGCAGCTAGAACCACCCCTCAGAAACACCGCAGGGCCCGGCGTGTTCCCCCCCACGCCGGGCCCTTCCGGGTTTCTACGGCTTGAGCATCGCCTGCAGCGAGGCGGTCGCCTGCTTGCCGAGCTCGGTCGGCTGGAGGTAGGGCTGCTCGGTCAGGACGGCCTCCCAGTTCGCCGCGATGCCCTCGACGGTGAGGTCGCCGTCGGCGTGCCAGCCGGGCCCCTCGGCCACGAACACCCGGGCCACCCGTCCGGCGCCCACGGAGAACACCTCGCCGGTCGTGGCGCAGCTCTCGTGGACCAGGTAGGCCACCAGCGGGCTGATGGTCTCGGGCCCGAACTTGGCCTCGAACTCGGCGGGCAGCAGCGACTCGGTCATCCGCGTCCAGGCGATGGGGGCGATGGCGTTGGCGGTGATGCCCGACCGGGCACCCTCGATCGCGGTCGACTTGGTCAGCCCGACGAGCCCCATCTTGGCCGTGGAGTAGTTGGCCTGCCCGAAGTTGCCGAACAGCCCGGCGGGCGAGGAGGTGTTGACGATTCGGCCGTACCCGCGTTCCTTCATGTGCGGGTAGGCGGCCCTGGTGACCAGGAACGACCCGCGCACGTGCACCGCGAGCACCGCGTCGAAGTCCTCGACGGTGATCTTCCCGAGCGACCGGTCGCGCAGGATCCCGGCGTTGTTGACCACGATGTCGAGCTGCCCGAAGGTCTCGACCGCCTGCCGGACGATCGCCTCGGCCCCTTCGGGCGTGGCCACGTCGTCGCCGTTGGCGACGGCCTCGCCGCCGTTCTTGACGATCAGCTCCGCCACCTCGGCGGCCGGCCCGGCGGAGGCCCCGGTGCCGTCGAGCGCGCCGCCGAGGTCGTTGACGACGACCTTGGCCCCGCGCTCGGCGAGCAGCAGCGCGTGCGACCGGCCGAGGCCGTGCCCGGCGCCGGTGACGACGGCGACCCGCCCGTCGAACCTGAGGAGATCATCCGGCATTCTCGCCCACACCCTTCCAAGGAGAACAAAATTCTGGTCTAGCGCACGATACCAAACGGGACGTAGCGGACAGTGATCGGTCGAGTGAGTTTCTGATATGGTTTCGCCGCCGTCGCACACCCCTGGGCTGGAGGCCGCTCAATGCGCACTCTCCGCGTGGTTCAGTGGGCCACCGGCGCCGTGGGGGGATACGCGCTTCGCGGTGTTGTCGAGCGTCCCGAGTTCGAGCTCGCCGGAGTTCTGGTCTACGACCCCGACAAGATCGGCATGGACGCCGGTCCGCTCGTCGGTCTCCCCGAAACGGGAGTCGTCTGCACCGACGACGTCGACGCCATCCTGGCGCTCGACGCCGACTGCGTGCTGCACATGCCGCTGCCGGCGACCTTCTTCGGCGGCGACCACGACCACGACGTCGACATGATCTGCAAGCTGCTCGCGTCGGGCAAGAACGTCATCACGACGACCGGGTTCGTCTACCCCATGGCCTACGGCGCGGGGGTCGTCGACCGCATCGAGAAGGCCTGCCGCGAAGGCGGCACCACACTCCACGGCACCGGCATCAACCCCGGTTTCGTGAGCGACGTGCTGCCCCTCACGCTCACGGGCCTGTCGTCGCGGCTCGACCACATCTACGTGCGCGAGACCTCCGACTACCGCGGTCACCCGTCCCACCACATCGTGACCGACCTGATCGGCTTCGCCCGCACGGCCAAAGACTATGTGACGGCGGTGCGCCCGTTCCGCGCCTTCCAGCGGGCCCTGTTCACCGAGAGCGTGCAGCTCGTCTCGGCGGCGCTCGGGGTCGAGCTCGACGAGATCGAGGAGATGGACGAGTTCGAGCTCGCCACCGAAGACTTCGAGATCGCCTCGGGCACGGTGCGCCAGGGCACGGTGGCGGCCTCGCGCTGGGTCTTCTCGGGCCTCGTGCGCGGGCGGCCCTTCATGACCGTCGAGTGCGTCTACAAGGCCGACGCCGACAAGGTGCTGCGCTGGGCCGAGCCGGGCTTCTCGATCCACATCGAGGGGCGGCCGACGATCGTGGTCAACCTCAACGAGGTCAACCACGGGCTGGCGGGGGCCGCCGCCCACGCGGTCAACACGATCCGCGCGGTGGTGCTGGCCGACCCTGGCATCCGCACCGTCCTCGACCTTCCGATGGTGACGGGCCGGGGCACGGCCCGGCTGGCCTAGATGTACTTGGCCGAGATCTTGGTGACACATGGCGATCGGTGATTGATCATGAAGAAGACCTCCGGGCGTAGTGGAGTTTGCCGCTTCACCCACGCACGGAGGTCTTGATGGGTCACGCTAACGCCCGG
>NZ_WXEW01000006.1 GCF_009901565.1 Herbidospora solisilvae | reverse complement strand
CGCGCGGGCCACCGCGAGTTCGGCCGAGGCGGCGCGCACGGCGTCCAGGAGCGGCCCGGAGCGGGCCCGGTGGACGGCCAGCCGCCGCGACCGGCGCGCGTGGGTGCGGCACTGGTCGCCCATGACGGCGCGGTTGCCGCAGCCGGCCGGCCAGGCGCACAGGTAGGGCACCCCGGCCGCGACGACCAGGACGGGCCGCCGGGCCAGCGCGGCGGCCAGTTCCTTGGACTTCCAGCCGGCCTCGTCGGCGGCGACCAGGCAGAGCGGCCCGTTGGCGTCGTCGAGCAGCAGTCCGGCGAAGGAGACGAGCGTGGTCGCGCGCATCCGCCCCCGATAGCGGGCCTGCGGATACCAGGCGAACCGGGTCTCCCCGGCACGGTCGAGCGCCACCAGGAGGCTGAGGTCGCCCCCGAGCCGCGCCTCGGCGACGAACCGGACGGCCGCGCCGGCGCCCGCGTGGGCGAGGTAGAGGGGCAGCGTCTCGTGCTCCCACGGGCCGGGCTCGACCGACGGGAACTCCTCGGGCCACAGTCCCTCGTCGCGCAGCACGGCGACGGCCCGGTCGGCGTCCACGGGCCGGCCGTAGGCGCGGCTCAGCAGGGCGGTGAGCGTCCGCGTGGTCAGCAGGGCGGGCGGGCCCGCCAGGACGAGCTCGCGCAAGCGGCCTCCCGCCGACAGGGGCTGCCGCCGGGCGTGTTCGCGGGCGGCGGCGATCCGGACCTGGCGGTCGGCCGTGCCGACGGGACCGCGCGGCGGGTGTTCCATCTCCAGCGAGGCTGTTCCGGCGGGCGCGGGTCCGCGTCCCTGGTGGAAGTGGCGGCGGCACAACGCCTGGACGGGGTCGCGTTCGGGGATGCGCCAGACGCGTTCGCCGCAACCGTCGGCCCACGTGCAGAAGAAGGCGTCGCCGACCGTCGTGGCGGTGGCGTCGAGATCGCGGGAGCGCCAGCCGGAGTCGTCGGTGACGACCAGGCATAGCGGTTCGGCGAGGTCCTGGCGGAGCCGCCGGGTGAAGTCGGCCAGCGTCGTGGCGCGCATGCGGCCCTGGTAGCGGGCCTCCTCGTACCAGGCGAAGCGGCGTTCCTGGTCGGGGGAGACGGCCAGCAGGAGCGTGCGCCCGCCCGGCAGCGGGACCTCCTGGACGAACCGTACCGCCGCGCCGGGCCCCGCTTCGGCCTGGAACAGCGGCAGCACGTCGTGGCACCAGCGGCCGACGGCGGGCGAGCCCGGCGGGAGCACGGGCGGCAGCGGTCCCTCGGGCCAGAGGTTCTGCGCGGAGAGCAGCACTTCGGCCTCGCCGGTACTGACCGGATGACCGAAAAGCGCGCTCAGGTGCCCGGCGAGCCGGTCCATCGTCCACAGGCCGGTGGACGGTCCGCCGAGCACGGCCGGCCGCAGATCGGGGGCCGAGGCGGTGGCGGGCGCGGGCGCGGGCCGGAGCGCGCGGGCGTCGCCGTCGCTGCGCACCCAGACGGTCAGCGGCAGCCCGGCCAGGCCGCGCGCGCACTCGTCGAGGTCGAAGACGGGATGGGGCGCCGTGATGAGGCAGGTGGCCCGGCCGGTCTCGGCCACCAGCCCGGTCGCGAAGTCGAGGAACGTGGCCGCGTTCGCGGGGCCGGAGTAGGCGCGGAACAGCAGCGGCCCGCCCGGGATCAGCGCATAGGCCAGGTGGAAGCCGAAAGGCGCGGCGGGGAGGGAGGAACGGGGGAGAAGCGCGCCGACGTCCACCAGTCCCCCGCGCATCAGAAGCGCGTCCTGTTCCCGTGCTTTCTCTTTTATGTACGCGTAACGCTGTTTCCACAATCGGGCGGAACCGTCCGGCCACGTGACGAGAGAGTGTCGCGGCCATAAACCGAGTGAACGCAGCAGACGGCCGATGCTGGTGAGCGTCAGCGAGACGCCGTGGTCACGGGAGACGAGCTCGTTCACGAGTTCCCGCGTCCACAACCGTCCTGTCAAGCCCGCTGACTCCGGGCCGGCCAGCAGCGCGGTCGCCAGATCGTGCAGTCCGTCGGGGGAAAGCGCCGACGGACGCCCCTGCAACGGGCTGGCCTGCAGTTTCTGCGGCTCGGAGCGGGCCTGGCGGAGCCATTCGTAGACCGACGACCGGGACACGCCCATGTTCCGGCTCACCTGCGCGACCCGTTCGCCCGCCTCGACACGGGTCACGGCGGTGGTGCGCAGGGACGCGAGGAACGCCCGTCCGTCCACATCCCGCATCCGATGCGGACGGCTTGTCAAATCTTTGTCAATGACAGTGTAATGATCCACGTGCGACCAAATAACACGAATTCGGCAGCTATGCAAACATTCGTCTCAATAATTCTGTCAGGAAACCTGACACAAATGGGGCCCGTCGCGGGGAGCCGCCCAGATCAGTGCCAGGGTGGGCGGGTATTCACCGTCCGGAACCGGGCTTTCGGTCCAGGCAAGACGGGCATGAGCTGAGAAACCTGCACTGATTAGTCCCGTGAACACGTTTGCTGGTGGTCAAGTTGCCCTGTCACGTCTATGCTCCGTTTGACGCACTTGATCGAGGCGTCGATTTACGCACCGTGTTAGGCGAGGAGCACAGTGCCCGAGAAGATCGCTCAACGCGTTCGAGCCGCTCGCCTGCAGAGAGGGTTGTTGCCATTCCAAGTGACGTCCGAACTGGATGCCGACTCGATCGAACGGATTGAAAGCGGAGACCTCGAACCGACCGCGGCAATGATCAGGATCATCGCGCGAGGACTCCGGTGCTCCCCTCTGTGGTTGACCGACGGACTTGACCCGCACACGATCGCGGGCCTGCGGGCCGAAGCGGCCAAGGCGGGCGGCGCGCTGGCCGAAGGCCGGTTCCCCGAGGCGAGAGACCGCTACGCGGCGCTGCTCCGGCAGCCGTCGCTGGGCATGGTCCCCGACCTCTGGCGGCAGGCCGAGCTCGGCCAGGCCCAGGCGGCCGAACGCGAGGGCGACCTGCCCCAGGTGATCAGCCGCGTGACGCGACTGCTCGACTCCCACCTCGACGAGTCCTCCGAGACGCTGGCCCGGTCGAGCGGCCACTGGACGCAGTTCGTCGACTACCGCGTCCGGCTGGCGACCGTGTTGTGCCGCTGCCACCTCGAAGCGGGTGACATTTCGGCCAGCGTGGCCGTGGGCGAGAGCGCGCTCGACCGCGAGATCGGCGCGGCCGGCTGGACCTCCAGCGTGATCGAGCTCGGATGCGCCCTCATCGCCACGTACGGAGAGCAGGTCGACCTGCACTCCCATCCGGAAGAGGCCGGACATGGTTCGCATCTGCGATTGCATCTGCTGCTGAGCGAGCTGACGAGTGCCGCGATAGAGCTCGGCGAGCCCCGCGGACGTATTTCGGTCGCTTGGCAGAACGGAATCGCGGCGGCGAGGTCGGGATTAGCGCCGACCGCACGGGGCCTTTTCGAGCAGGCCCTATCCCTGTACGGCGCGGGCTACCACGACCCGCTCGGCCTGGCCCGCCTGCGGGCGACCATGGCCGGGGAGCTCATCAGGGCCGATCCGGCGACGGTGGAGGAGCTCTTCCCGGTCCTCACCCGGGCCCAGACCGAGCTGGCCGAGGCGGCGGCGGGGATCGTCGACCGGGGGTTCTGCGCCCTCGCGCTGGCCCGTGCCGACATCGTCAGAGGAGATCCGCACCAGGCGATCGACCGCGCCAACGAGGTCGTCAAGGCCGTCGGGGAGACCGCCGCCCTGCTGCACGTCCACGCTTCGGAGGTCATCGCCGAGGCGCATCTGCGGCTCGGCGAGACCTGGGAGGCCGAACAGGCCCTTGTGGCCGCCGCCGAGCGCTGGGAGACGATGAGCTCCCGCGAACGCGCCTCGACGATGTGGATGCGGGTCGCCGACCTCAGGATGCGGGGCGACGACCCCGAGGGTGGTCGAGCGGCCCTCGACCGGGCGCTCGCAGTGATGGCGGTCTGAGCCCGCGCAGCAGGTCGTCGGGCTCGCGCCCCAGATGCCGCAGCACGCAGCACATGTGCGCGAAGACGGCCTCGGCGCGCGGATAGCGGTCGGTGGAGGCGGCACGCGCGTGCGCCTCGAAGGCGGCGATCAGGGCTTCGGGGTAGTCGGCCAGGTAGACGCCGGAGATGCGCGGCGCGAACATCGACAACTCGCGGTCGAGCTGCCAGTAGTAGGAGACCAGGTCGGTGAGCGGCTCACACGCCTTGACCAGGTCGTCGTGGTTCTCGAAGCGGGGCACCGGGTGGTCGTGGTCGCAGACGGGCACGTCGCCGAGCGGGGCCGGTTCGGGCCGTCCAGGGTCGAGCGGGACGTCGGGGAACTCGATCTCGTTCTCGCCGCCGCTCTCCAGGAGGATCCGGCGGGCCGTGGCCAGCGGGGGATAGCCGAGGGTGAGCCCGCGCACGGCCCTGGGCAGCTCGGCGAAGGCGTCCACGCCGGCGAAGGTGTGGTTGGCGGGCGATTCCTTGCGGTGCGACAGCAGGCCCCAGGCGGCCGTCTCGGCCGCCTCCGGGGGCAGCACGTCGCGGTAGTAGGCGACGAGCGCGTCGAGCTCGAACAGCTCCCCGTACGTCTCCTCGCGGCCCGCCGTGATGTGCAGGGCGTTCCCGTCGACGCGTTCGCGGTGATACTCCAGCCCCACCCGCCGGGCGCGGATGCACCACGCCTGCGCCTCGTCGAGGGGGAGGGTGAACCGGCCGAACGGCTTGCGCCCGGAGAGCAGCGCGCCGGCTATCCAGCGTTCACTCCAGGCGGCTCCGTCGTAAGGCGACGGGTCGGCGAGATCTCTTAGTAACCCCTGTGAAAGGACCTCGTTCCACGGGCTCACTAGAGAACTTCTGAATCCATTCATGGCGGGTCCGGTGAAATCCCAGATCCGGTATCCGTGCCAGACGGCGAGTATCCGGGTCCAGGAGCCGAACTCGCTTTCCGCCCGCTGTCCGGCGTAAAGGCCATGTAATGGGTTGCCGAAGTCGTCCTGGAAGGGCCCGGGTTGGACCCGTCCTGCGGGGCTCACCGGTGTTCGATCATCATTCAGGGGCGTCCAGCCGCGCACGGGGCCGGGCCTCCTTTCCGCCATAGGGATTGTCAGGCTCCCCACCGGCACCTTCAGAAGCGCGCCGAAACCGAAAAGAATTTTGCCCGATCAACGATCGGTCGCGCAATGCACCGAATTACCCAAGGTGGGCATTTTGCGCTGCACGTGCATCTTCGCGTGCGTTTGAAAGTTACTTTCCCTTATGTGCGGGCCGAATTCACCCTGCGGAGGTGGCGGCCAGGTGGTCGCGCAGCACCCGGCGCTGCGTCGGCAGCGCCTCGGAGTGGCGGATCCGGCCGGCGTCGGTCAGCGTCACGAAGACCCCGCGGCGGTCGTCGGCGCACATCGAGCGGAGCACGAGCCCGGCCTTCTCCAGGCGGGCGATCAGCCGGGACAACGCGCTCTGGCTCAGCGGGACCCCGGCCGCCAGTTCCTGCACGCGGAACTTGCCGTCGGAGCTGAGGCAGAGGCCGTCGACCAGGCGGTCGAGCACCTCGAACTCGCTGACGCCGAGCCCGTGGCGCTCGTGCAGCTCGCGTTCCAGGTCGGAGACGATCGCGGCGTGCCTGGCGGACAGCTCACGCCAGGTGGACACCACCTCGTTGTCGGTCATCGTGCACCCCTGATCTCCTTGCGCGGCACCATAGCACCTCGTACAAGCATATGCAAACGCATTAAATGCTTGTGCATTGAATGCATGTGCATGTAACGTCGCCGTCCATGATGTCTACTCGTGAGGGCCGCTGGGGGGCCTCCCTATGGGGCGTCCTCATCGTGCTCTGCACCGTCGTCTTCCTCGACGGCCTCGACGTGTCGATGGTCGGCGTCGCACTGCCGTCCATCCAGGCCGAACTCGGCATGTCGACCTCGGCGCTCCAGTGGGTGGTGAGCGGGTACGTCCTCGGTTACGGCGGCCTGCTGCTCCTCGGCGGACGGACCGCCGATCTGCTGGGCCGACGCCGGGTCCTGCTCGTCGCGCTGGCCGTGTTCGCCTTCGCCTCGCTGCTCGGCGGCATCGTCGACAACGGCGCGCTGCTGATCGCGGCCCGGTTCGTCAAGGGCATGTCGGCCGCCTTCACCGCGCCGGCCGCTCTGTCGATCATCACCACGACCTTCGCCGAAGGGCCCGCGCGCAACCGGGCCCTGAGCATCTTCACCGCCTGCGCGGCCAGCGGCTTCTCCCTCGGCCTGATCCTTTCGGGCCTGCTGACCGAACTCGGCTGGCGGTGGACCTTCCTGATGCCCGTGCCGGTCGCCATCGCGGCCCTGATCGCGGGGGCCCGCCTGCTGCCCCGCTCGGAGGAGCGCGGCGAGGGCGGCTACGACCTGTTCGGGGCGCTCACCATCACCTCGGGCATGCTGCTGCTGGTCTACACCGTCGTCGAGGCCCCCGAGGTGGCCGTCGGACGGACCGTCGCCACCGGCCTCGCCGCCGCCGTGCTGCTGGGCCTGTTCGTCTGGTGGGAGCTGCGCACCGAGCACCCGCTGGTGCGGCTCGGCATCCTGCGGTCGGCGCCGCTGCGCCGGGCCAACCTCGGGCTCGTCATCCTCTTCGGCTCGTACGTCGGCTTCCAGTTCGTGGCCATGCAGTACTTCCAGAACATGCTCGGCTGGTCGGCGCTGGCCACCTCGCTCGCCTTCCTGCCCGCCGGGCTGCTCGTCGCGCTGTTCTCGACCCGGGTCGGGTCGCTGGCCGACCGGTTCGGCACCCAGAAGATCGTGCTGGCCGGGTCGGTGTCGCTGGTGCTCGCCTACCTCGTCTTCCTGAACATCGACATGGACCCGTCACTCTGGCTGGTCATCCCGGGGATGCTGCTGCTCGGCGGCGCCTTCGCGCTGGCCTTCCCCTCACTCAACATCCAGGGCACCAATGGGGTCGCCGACGCGGAACAGGGGCTCGCGTCGGGGCTCATCAACACCTCCGGCCAGGTCGGCGGCGCGGTCGTCCTGGCCATCGTCACGGCCACGCTGACCTCGGGCGTCGGGGGCGGCGACCCGCTGGGGTCGACGCGCGCCGCAATCGTCATCTCGGCCGTGTTCGCGCTGATCGGGCTGGGGATCTCGATCGCCGGAGTGGTGGCCGGGAGGAGGCGGCGCGCGCCCGCTCCCGAGCAGGTTCTGGAGACCGTGTAGCAGATCATATTTGCGCAGGTGAAGGTAGTATGCCGCAATGAGCCTGCCCACTTTTGAGCAGATCCGCCAAGCCCCCAAGGTGCTTCTTCACGATCACCTCGACGGGGGCCTGCGCACGGAAACGATCATCGAGCTGGCCCGCGAGACCGGCTACGACAAACTGCCCTCCACCGACCCGGCCGAGCTCGACGCGTGGTTCCGCGCGTCGGCCGACTCCGGGTCGCTGGAGCGCTATCTGGAGACCTTCGCCCACACCGTGGGCGTCATGCAGACCCGTGAGGCGCTCGTCAGGGTGGCCGCGGAGTGCGCGGAGGATCTCGCGAACGACGGAGTGGTCTACGCCGAGGTCCGCTACGCCCCCGAGCAGCACACCGAGCGGGGGCTCTCCCTCGACGAGATCGTCCAGGCGGTCAACGAGGGCTTCCGGATCGGGTCACAGGGACGGGGCATCCGGGTCGGCGCGCTGCTCACGGCGATGCGGCACCAGGCCAGGTCGATGGAGATCGCCGAACTGGCGGTGCGCTACCGCGACGTCGGGGTCGTCGGCTTCGACATCGCGGGCGCCGAGGCCGGCTACCCGCCCACGCGGCACATCGACGCCTTCGAGTACCTCCAGCGCGAGAACGCCCACTTCACCATCCACGCCGGCGAGGGGTTCGGGCTGCCGTCGATCTGGCAGGCCATCCAGTGGTGCGGGGCCGACCGGCTCGGCCACGGCGTCCGGATCATCGACGACATCTCCGTCTCGGGCGACCCCAAGCACGACGGGGCCAAGCTGGGCAGGCTGGCCGCCTACGTCCGCGACAAGCGCATCCCGCTGGAGATGTGCCCGACGTCCAACATCCAGACCGGGGCGGCCGACTCGATCGCCGACCACCCGATCGGGCTGCTGCGCCGCCTCCAGTTCCGGGTCACCGTCAACACCGACAACCGGCTGATGAGCGGCACCTGCGTCACCAAGGAGTTCGCGCAGCTCGTCGACGCCTTCGGCTACGACTGGGACGACCTCCAGTGGTTCACGGTCAACGCGATGAAGTCGGCGTTCATCCCCTTCGAAGACCGCCTGGCGCTGATCAACGGGGTGATCAAGCCGGGGTTCGCACAGTTGAAGTGGCGCGCATGACCTTCCGCTCGAAGACGGCCTGGTTCTTCGGCTGGGCCTGGCTGGTGTTCGTCGCCGTCAACACGGTCGACCTGGTGGTACAGGGGACCCTGCCGTCGGCCCTGGTCGTGGGGGCCGTCCTCGGCTTCGTCACGTGGATGACCTACCTGCTCGCGCTGCGGCCGGCGACGATCACCGAGCAGGGCGGCGTACGGGTCCGCAACCCCTTCCGGACCGCCTACCTGCCCTGGTCGGCCGTCGACGACGTCACCGTGACCAGCGCGATCACGATCACCGGGGGCGGCCTGACCGTCCGCTGCTGGACCCCGATGCCGACCGCGCGCGAACGGGCCAAGAGCCTGCGGCAGCAGAACCGCCAGGTCAGGCGCGGCCGTTACCCGACGACCGAGCCGACCCTGTCGAAGGGCGAGCAGGCCGCCCGCGAGGCCATGGCCGGACGCGTCCACGCCGACTGGGTGGCCGACGAGATCAAGGAACTCGCCACGGCCCGCAAGGGCCAGTCGACCGGCGAGCCGACCGTCACGTGGGCGATCGACTCGCTGGCGGCGACGGCGGCGTTCCTGGTGCTGGTGGTCGCGGCGGTCCTCGTCGTCTAAAGGGCGAGGACCTCGCGCAGATCGGCTTTGAGCGCCTCGATCTGGTCGGCCGCGGCCGACCGGGTCTCGGCGATCTCCGTCACCGGGAGCACCAGTTCCAGGTAGCACTTCAGCTTCGGTTCGGTGCCGCTCGGCCGGACCACCACCCGGCCGCCGCCCGACAGCCGGTAACGCAGGCCGTCGGTCGGGGGCAGGTCGGCGGAGCCCGCCGCCAGGTCGTCGATCGACTCGACGGTCCGGCCGGCCAGGCTCGCCGGCGGCTTCGACCGCAGCCGCGCCATCGCGTCGGTGATCTGCGACAGGTCGTCGACGCGGAAGGAAAGCTGGCTGGTGGCGTGCAGGCCGTAGCGGACCGCCTGGTCGTCGAGCAGGTCGATCAGGGTCAGCCCGCGCTGCTTGGCCTCGGCGGCGATGGCCGCGACGGTCAGCGCCGCGCCGATGCCGTCCTTGTCGTGGACCGGCAGGCCCTCGTCGGAGCCGACGCTGTAGCCCAGGGCCTCCTCGTAGCCGAAGACCAGCCCGCTGCCCGCCTTCATGATCCACTTGAATCCGGTCAGGGTCTCGCGGTGCCGTACCCCGTGGGCCTGGGCGATCTTCCCCAGGAGCGACGACGAGACGATCGTGGTGGCCACCAGGCGGTCGGGCGCGCTCGTCGACCGCAGCACGTGCTCGGCCAGCAGGCCGCCGACCTCGTCGCCGGTCAGCATCCGGAACCTGCCGTCGGCCTGGCGCGCGCCCACGGCGCACCGGTCGGCGTCGGGATCGTTGGCGATCACCAGGTCGGCGTTGACGGCCGAGGCCGAGGCCAGTTCGAGGGCCAGGTCCATGGCCCCCGGCTCCTCCGGATTCGGGAACGCCACCGTCGGGAAGTCGGGATCGGGCCGGAACTGGGCCCCCACGATCATCGGCGAGGCGAACCCCGCTTGCAGGAACGCCTGCCCCAGCGTGCTCCCTCCGACGCCGTGGAGGGGGGTGTACGCCACTCGCAGCTCCCGCGCCGAACCCAGCGGCAGCGAGGTCACCGCCTCCAGATAGGGCGCCAGGATGTCGCGGTGCGCCAGGGTCGTCCACTCCTCGCCGAGGGGAAGCTCGTCGACCCGCCCGACCGCGTCGATCGCCGCCGAGATCTCCGTGTCGACCGGCGGGACGATCTGCGAGCCGTCGCCCCAGTAGACCTTGTAACCGTTGTCCTGAGGGGGATTGTGCGAGGCCGTCACCATCACCCCGGCGTCGGCCTTGAGGTGACGTACCCCGAAGGCGAGCACCGGGGTCGGGAAGAGGCCGCACATCAAGGAGACGCGGAGGCCCGCGCCGGTGAGGACGGCGGCGGTGTCGCGCGCGAACACGTCGGAGTTGTGCCGCGCGTCGTACCCGACGACCACGTGACGCCCCGGGCCCAGCACGGCGGCCAGCCCGGCCGCCGCGCGCATCACGGTCACCCGGTTCATCCGGTTGGGGCCCGCGCCCAGCTCGCCCCGCAGGCCGGCCGTGCCGAACTCCAGCTTCGCGCCGAACCGGTCGGCCAGCCCGTCGTGGTCGCCCGAATCCAGCAGCGACTTCAGTTCCGCCCGGGTCGCCGGGTCGGGGTCCTGGCCGAGCCACTCCCGCGCGCGTGTCGTCAGATCGTTCATCGCCGTCCCCGAACTCAGAGCTTGCCGACGACCTGGCTCAGCAGGCCGCCCATCCGCCGCGCGGTGGTCCGGCCGACCTCGAGGACCTCTTCGTGGTTCAGCGGCTCCCCGACCAGCCCGGCGCCCGGGTTGGTGACCAGCGACAGCGCCAGCACCTCGGCGCCGCACTGCCGGGCCGCGATGGCCTCCAGCACAGTCGACATGCCGATCAGATCCCCACCGAGGGTGCGGAGCATGCGAATCTCGGCCGGAGTCTCATAAGTCGGGCCGCGGAAGGCGACGTACACGCCCTCGGCCAGCGACGGGTCGGCCTCCTTCGCCAGCGTGCGCAGCCGCTTGGAGTAGACCTCGGTGAGGTCGAGGAAGGTCGCGCCGGTCAGCGGGTTGGCCCCGGTCATGTTGATGTGGTCGCTGATCAGCACCGGGTCGCCCACGTTCTGGGTCTCGGGCCGCAGCCCGCCGGCGGCGTTGGTCAGCACGACCACCCGCACCCCGGCCGCGCAGGCGGTCCGGATCCCGTGGACGACCGGCTCGACGCCCAGCCCTTCGTAGAGGTGAGTGCGGCCGAGGAAGATCAGGACGTTCTGCCCGTTGGGCGCCTTGACGGCCCGGATCCGGCCCGCGTGGCCCTCGACGGCCGGGGGCGCGAAACCGGGCAGGTCGGTCGAGGGGAACTCGGCGAACGGCTCACCGATGGCGTCGGCCGCCGGCACCCAGCCGGAGCCCATGACGAGAGCCACGTCGAACGCGTCGACTCCCGTTTTCGCGCGCAGCGCGGACGCCGCGTCGGCGGCCAGGGAAAATGCGTTACTCACGCTCCTGAGCGTACAAGTCAGTCACCGAGGGACTTACAGGGACGGGCACGCAGTTCGTGGACGTAGTCGTCGGGTGCGCCCGCCTTCTCGGCGGCGTCGGCGATGATGCCGAGATAACGCGCCGAGGGAAGCCCGCCCTCATAGGAGTCGACCACGTAGAACCAGGCCAGCACGTCGCCGTCGAGCGTGGCCACCCGCAGCCGGATCTTCGTGTAGAGGCCCAGGTCGAGGCCGGTCCAGCGGTCGAGCGACGGCTCGTCCCACTCGGGGACGTCGTAGAGGACGACGAACACCTGCGAGCCCTCGTCTTCGACCACGGTGGCCAGCGGGCCCTCCCAGCCGACGTCCTCCCCGCCGAAGGTCAGCCGCCAGCCGGTCAGCCAGCCTGTTCCCCTCATCGGCGAGTGGGGCGCCCGCTCGGCCATCTGCTTCGGGTCCATGTTGCTGCCATAGGCGGCGTATACAGGCACCGCATCAGCCTAAACCAAGATCGCCCGCTGGACCGGCCGTGGCGGTTCCACGTAGTCGTGCCGTTACACCTCTTCGGGTGCGGGAGAATGGGACATGTGACAAGGATCGTGATCATCGGTGGCGGCCCCGGCGGATACGAGGCGGCCCTGGTCGCCGCCCAACTCGGGGCCCGGGTCACCGTGGTCGAGGAAGAGGGGCCCGGCGGCGCGTGCGTGCTGACCGACTGCGTCCCGTCCAAGACCATGATCGCGACCTCGGTCCGCAAGCAGGCCCTCGTCGACGGCACCTCGCTGGGCGTCCACTTCACCGGTGGCCCCGACGGCGACGTCGGCGGCGCGGTGGCCGACATGCCGGTCGTGAACCGGCGTGTCAAGGAACTGGCCCGCGCCCAGTCGGCAGACATCGCGGCCCGCCTGGCCGCCGAGAACGTCGAGGTCGTCCGGGGCCGCGGCCGCCTGGTCGAGCCCGGCACCGTCCGGGCCGGCGACCGCACCATCCGCGCCGACGTGGTCATCGTCGCCACCGGCGCCACCCCCCGGGTGCTGCCCGGGGCTGAGCCCGACGGGGAGCGCATCCTCACCTGGCGGCAGATGTACGACATCGACGAGCTGCCCGAGAAGCTGATCGTCGTCGGGTCGGGCGTGACCGGCGCCGAGTTCGCCGGCGCCTACATGTCCCTGGGCTCCGAGGTGACCCTGGTCTCCTCCCGCGACCGCATGATGCCCAACGAAGACGCCGACGCGGCCGAGGTCCTCGAAGAGGTCTACCGGCGGCGCGGCATGAACGTGATGGGGCGCTCCCGCGCCTCCTCGGTCAAGCGCACCGCCGACGGTGTCGTGGTGACGCTGGAAGACGGCCGCACCGCCGAGGGCACCCACTGCCTGATGACGGTCGGCATGGTGCCCAACACCTCCGGGATCGGCCTGGAGGAGAACGGCGTCCGGCTCGACCGCAACGGCTTCATCGAGGTCGACAAGGTCTCCCGCACCTCCGCGCCCGGCGTCTACGCCGCCGGCGACTGCACCGGCGTCCTCATGCTCGCGTCGGTGGCCGCCATGCAGGGGCGCATCGCGGTGTGGCACGCCCTGGGCGAGGCCGTCCAGCCGATCCGGCTCGCGACGGTGGCCTCCAACATCTTCACCGACCCCGAGATCGCGGCGGTCGGGGTGACCCAGAAGCAGGTCGAGAACAAGGAAGTCGACGCCAAGGTCGTGAAGCTGCCGCTGGCGACCAACGCGCGGGCGAAGATGCAGGGCTTCCACGACGGGTTCATCAAGATGTTCTGCCGGCCCAACACCGGCATCATCCTCGGCGCGGTCGTCGTGGCCCCGCGCGCCTCGGAGCTGATCCTGGCGCTGTCGGTGGCGGTCCAGCACCGCCTGACGGTCGACCAGCTCGCCCACACGTTCGCGGTCTACCCGTCGTTGTCGGGGTCGATCACCGAGGCGGCCCGCCGGCTGATGTCGCCCCTGACGGCGAACATCTAGGCCGCCTGGTCGCGTCCTATCCTGGGGCCGTGACCGGCTCACTCACCATCCAGCAAGTCTCGCGGCACTCCGGATTCAGCGAACCGACCCTGCGCTACTACGAGAAGATCGGCCTTCTCGGCACCGTGGGCCGCGACTCCGCGAGCGGGCACCGGCGGTACGGCGAGGCCACCGTCGCCCGGGTCGAGACGCTGGCGTGTCTCCGCTCCTCCGGCATGACAGTCGAGGGCATGCGCCGCTATGTCGAACTGATCGAGGCCGGTGACGACGCGGCCGACGAGCTGCACGTGCTCTTCGCCGACCAGGCCGAGCGGCTCGCCGACGAGATCGACCGGCTCCGGGTCCGTCAGGAATACCTCGCGCTCAAGGCACGCATGTGGCGGGCCCGGGCCGACGGCGACGCCGCCACCGAGAAGGAGGCCGTGACCCGCGTGGCGGAGATCCTCCAAGGGTTCAGGGCCTGACGACGCCCAGCGCGATCAGGCTGTCGGCGGTGTCGGTGATCGTCTGCGTGAGGTCGCGGGGCGACCATCCGAGTACCTTCCGGGCCTTCTCGTTGCTGATCGTCGGGATCCGCCCGCCCAGCGTCGCCGCCTCGCGCAGTGCCGGGTCGGTCCGCGCGCCCTCGCGGGTCTGCTCGTCGGTCAGTTCGACGCCGGGCATACGATCGGCCAGGGTCGGCAGGTGCCTCGCCAGGATCCGGCCCATCTCGTAGAGGCTGGTCGCCGGGCCGCCGACGCCGATGAACCGTTCCCCGGCGGCATCGGGGTGGGTCATGGCCCGTAGGTGCAGGTCGACGACGTCGCGAACGTCCACGACACCGAAGTACATCCGGGGCACCACCGGCATGACGCCCTCCAGGAACGCCTTGACCAGCCCGGTCGACGCCGACAGCCGCCGATCCAGGAGCGGGCCGAAGACGCCGGTCGGATTGACGACGGTGAGCTCCGGGCCGCCGTGCTCACGGACGTGCTCCCAGGCCGCTCGCTCGGCGACGGTCTTCGACCTGATGTAGGCGGGGATGTCGTCGGCGGGGTCGGTCCAGTCCGACTCGTCGTAGTGCCCGCCGGGTTTGGCCGTATAGCCCACGGCCGCGTACGACGACGTCAGCACCACCCGCCGCACTCCGGCGGCACGTGCCGCGGCGAGCACTCTCAAGGCGCCGTCGCGGGCCGGCACGATCAGCTCGTCGTCGCTGCTCGGCGGGGTGAACGGGAAGGGGGAGGCGTGGTGCCACACGTATCGCGCGTCCGCCACCGCTTCGTCCCAGTTGTCGTCCGAGGTCAGCTCGGCGCGGACGAAGGTCACCCGGCCGCCGGGGTCCACGCCCGCCCGGCGGAGCCGGGCGAGCACGTCCGGCTCCTGACCGGGGTGCCGGACCGCGACGCGGACGCGGTAGCCCTCCCGGAGCAGCCGGGCCACCGAATGGCCGCCCATGTGGCCGGTCCCTCCGGTGACGAGGACGGTGGTGTTCTCCACAGGCATGTCGTTGGTCATGTCCAGGGAGTGTTCCGGCCTTCAAGCGCTTGAAGTCAAACCGGTCCGGCACGATCCGTTCAGCGGGGCAGCACCGCGCGCACCCGGTGCAGCGCCTGCCTTCCGTGGTGCACCGCCGCGGCGGCCGCGTGCAGCTCCTCGGGCGTGCGGGCCAGGTAGAGGGCCTGCTTGGCCGCCTCGTAGGCGTCGAGGGCCGCTCGCCAGTCGTGGCTGGGGCCGCTGACCGCGTTGACCTTCATGTCGAAGTCGAGCGTGTCGATCTCCTCGCCGAAGCGGGTCACGTCCTCTTCGGCCACGCGGCGGGCCATGGTGAAGTGGGCGTCGTTGCGGCGGGTGCGCTGGTGGCTCAGACCCCAGACGATCAGGGTCAGGCTCAGGCCCAGGCCGCCGGCCAGGGCGATCAGCAGGGCGGGCGACATGCCCATGATGCGCGTCGGCAGCTGGCGGCTGGTCGGCTTGGAGGTCGGTTCGTCGCCGAACTCCGGCTCCTCCGCCGGAGGGTCGAACGACACGCCCGTCGGCAGGTCGGCCGGGTTGCCCCGCGCGCCGGCGAGGTTCAGGTCGTCGGCCTGGATGAAGCTCGTCTTCTCGACCACCGCGCCGGTGAAGTCGGCGCCCTGGAGCTCGGCCTGGGTGAACTGGGCCTCGGTCAGGTCGGTCTCCTTGAAGACCGCGTGCTGGAGCTGGGCCTGGCCGAACTCGGCCTCCTTCATCTTCGCCCGGGTGAAGTCGGCCGTCCGGCCCTTGACCTGGCCGAGCTCGGCCTCGTTCAGGTCGGCGCCGACGAGCTTGGCGTTGGTCAGCGTGACCTGGGTCAGGTTGGCCCTGGTCATGACCGCGTCGGAGAGGTCGGCGTGGGGGAACTCGGCCTGGCCGGCCTCGGCGTCGACGAGGGTGGCGCCCCGCAGGTCGGCCTGCTTGGCCCGGAGCTGCCCCAGGTCGGCGGAGGTCAGGTCGGCGCCGCGGAGGTCGGCGTACTCGAGATGGGCCTGGGTGAAGTCGGCCTCCTTCATGGAGGCGTTGCGGAGGACCGCGCCCGTCAGGTCCTTCTGGGTGAAGTCGACCTCGTCGAGCTTGGCGCCGGTCAGGTCGGCGCAGCGGAGGTCGCTCGGGAGCTGGCGGCCGTTGGTGAAGTCGGCGCCGCGGAGGTTGGGGCCGGAGCCCTTCTTGCAGGGCGCCGCCGCGGCGTTCGCGGCGGTGGCCGGGACGAGGACCAGGGAGAGAGCGAAAGATAACGCGACGAGGGCACGCACGGGAAACAGCCTCCTGAGGGGATGTTCCGAGTTTCTCACGCGCCCTTTCGCCCCGCTTGCAGTCACCTTGAACACATGAAAGGGCCCCGCGGAACCTCGTGGGTTCGCGGGGCCCAGTGGGTCTACCAGTGGGTCTACCAGTCGCCGCCGCCGAAGTCGCCGCCGCCGAAATCGGAGCCGCCCCAGTCGCCGCCGCCGCCGAAGTCACCACCGCCGCCGAAGTCGCCTCCGCCGTCGGCCGCCACGCCGTCGGCGTAACCGGCGTCGTAGCCGTATCCGCCGTAGCCGAACCCGCCGAAGGCGCTGCCGAGCATCGTGCCGACCAGCATGCCGGTCAGCAGGCCGTCGAAGCCGCCGTAGTAGCCGTTGGCGTAGGGCTGGTAGGCCGGGCCGGCCGCCCAGTAGGGCGCCCGCTGGCCGTTGGGCAGGACCACTTCGCGCATCTGCGGGTCGAAGCCGCGCTCGATCGCGTTGGCGTCCATGGCGCAGGCCGGGACGTCGCGGAGCGCGCCGCCGGGCGGGGCCCAGCGCACGTTGCGGACCGAGGGGCCGTGCTGGGGGTTGAAGAAGCACGGGGGCAGCCGCTCGGGCAGCGGGAGCTGGTTGACCTTGGCCTTCACCACGGCCAGCGCGTAGCGGCCGTCTTCCAGGGTGGCGGTGACGTCGCGCAGTTCGTCGGCCCGCCGCACCTGGGTGAGCTGGACCTTCGCCTTCTCGTAGGAGTCGAGGGCGTGCTGCCAGTCGTGGTCGGTGCCGGCCGCCGGGAGCATCTTCGCGTCGAGGTCGAGCGCGGTGATCTCCTCGCCGAACTTGGTGACGTCTTCTTCGACCGTCTGCTTGACGGCCTTGAGCTCGGCGGCCTCCTTCTCCTCGCGCCGGCGCTTGTTCCGGCGGGAGATCAGCCAGATGCCACCGCCGCCGACCACGGCGATGACGCCGAGGCCGATCCAGACGCCCGCGTTGCCGCTGATCGTGTCACCGGGGCCCTGGGCTCCCCGGGGGTTGCCCGAGAGTTGCATGTCGACCCGGTTCGTGAACTCCTTCATCACGGCCACCGGGTCGCCGACGTGGGCGTAGGCCGACTCGTTGGCGATCTTGCCGGCCGCGTTCTGGGGGAACGCGCTGCTTCCGGCGAACAGGCTCGTGCCGTCGATGACCGCCACGGTCGCCGCGGAACGGCCGTTCTTGTCGAGCTCGGTGAGCAGGCCCGGGATGAACTGGGCGACGTTCGCGCGGGTCACGGTGCCCTCGGGCAGCGCGACGGCGTAGACCGGGAACTTCGAGTCGTCGAGCGTCTGGGTGATCTCCGACTGCTGCGCGTTCGTGAGGGGGGACCCGCTCACCGTGAACAGCGGGCTCTGCTTCCACGCACCGACCACGGTCGCCGCGTCGGGAGGCGCGGCGGCGGCGCCCGCCGGGGAGCCCATCAGGAAAAGGGCGGACAAGCCGATGAACAGGGCCGCGACGGCGGCCCCAAGGCGGCCTAGTGGGTGGGATTTTGTCACGATTCGGCCCTCCTTCGCCCATGAGGACGAACGGCGTTGCGCGATGGTTCCTCTGCACTCCACCGTATCCGCCCGCGGCCCACGCCACGCGCGCGGATGAGCCCTCCGCACAGGGGATCCCGCTAGGCGTCCTTGATCTCGCAGATCACCGATCCGGCCGTGACGGTCTGGCCCACCCCGGCCGCCAGGCCGGTGATCACGCCCGCCTTGTGGGCGGTGAGCGGCTGCTCCATCTTCATGGCCTCCAGGACCACGATCGTGTCGCCGGGGGCCACCGACTCGCCGTCTCCGGCCACGACCTTGACGATCGTGCCCTGCATGGGGCTGACCAGCGAGTCGCCGGACGCCGCCGCCTTCTTGGCCGCACCGCCCGAACGCTTCGGAGCCTTCTGTACGGATCTCGCCGTCCCCCCGCCGGAGAACCCCGACGGCAGGACCACCTCCAGCCGCTTGCCCCCGACCTCCACCGTGATCCGCTCGCGGGCGGCCGGTTCGGCCGTCTCCTGGGCGCCGTCGTAGGGCGCGATGTCGTTCACGAACTCGGTCTCGATCCAGCGGGTGTGCACCGAGAACGGCTCGGAGACGAACGCCGGGTCGGCCACGATCCTCCGGTGGAACGGGATGACCGTGGGCATGCCGTCGACCTCGAACTCCGCGAGGGCCCGGCGGGCCCTCTCCAGCGCCTGCGTACGCGTGGCCCCGGTCACGATCAGTTTCGCGACCAGCGAGTCGAACGACTGGGGGACCGTCATCCCGGCCTCGTAACCCGAGTCGAGCCGGACGCCCGGACCCGACGGGGTGCGCAGCGCGGTCAGCGTGCCGGGGGCGGGCAGGAAGCCGCGCCCGGCGTCCTCGGCGTTGATCCGGAACTCGAAGGAGTGCCCGCGCAGCTTCGGGTCGCCGTAGCCGAGGGTCTCCCCGTCGGCGATGCGGAACATCTCCCGCACCAGGTCGATGCCGGACACCTCCTCGGTCACCGGGTGCTCCACCTGGAGGCGGGTGTTGACCTCCAGGAAGGAGATCGTGCCGTCCTGGCCCACGAGGAACTCGCAGGTGCCGGCCCCCACGTAGCCGGCCTCGCGGAGGATGGCCTTCGAGCTGTCGTACAGGATGACCATCTGCTCCTCCGTGAGGAACGGAGCGGGGGCCTCCTCGACGAGCTTCTGGTGGCGGCGCTGGAGCGAGCAGTCGCGGGTCGAGACGACGACCACGTTGCCGTGCGTGTCGGCCAGGCACTGGGTCTCGACGTGGCGGGGACGGTCGAGGTAGCGCTCGACGAAACACTCGCCTCGGCCGAACGCGGTGACGGCCTCGCGCACGGCGGATTCGTACAGGTCGGGGATCTCCTCCGTCGTGCGGGCCACCTTGAGGCCGCGCCCGCCGCCGCCGAAGGCCGCCTTGATCGCGATCGGCAGCCCGTTCTCGGCGGCGAACGCGACGACCTCCTCCACACCGGAGACGGGGTCGGGGGTGCCCGCCACGAGAGGGGCGCCGACCCGCTGGGCGATGTGCCGGGCCTGCACCTTGTCGCCCAGCGCCATGATCGCCGACGGGGGCGGGCCGATCCAGGTCAGGCCCGCGTCGATGACGGCCTGGGCGAAGCCCGCGTTCTCGGCGAGGAACCCGTAACCGGGATGGACGGCGTCGGCCCCCGTCACGCGGGCGACGGCCAGCAGCTTCTCGATGTCGAGGTAGGTCTCGGCCGGGCTCTGGCCGCCCAGCGCGTGCGCCTCGTCGGCGACCCGGACGTGCAGGGCGTCGAGATCCTGGTCGGCGTACACGGCGACGCTCGCCAGACCCGCGTCCGCGCACGCGCGGGCGATCCGAACGGCGATCTCGCCCCGATTGGCGATCAGCACCTTCTGCACCGGGAGCTCCTATCCCTCGACCTGAGACTGGAGTGTATGGATCCTCGTCGGGCGGCCAACTGCCGACCCGGGTTTGCGGCGGTTTTTCACCGTTGACCTCCCGAAAACAGCCCCGGCTTATAGCGACTGCGCATAACCGGTGCTCAGGACCGGTCCGGCGTCTACGGTGAGGGCGCCATATCGGTGTCCGTGAAGGGAAAAAAGATGAGTCAGAGCTTGCTCGGCGGCGACCCGGCGGAGATGCAGACCATGGCCGCCCAGTTCACCCAGCAGGCCGACCAGGTCCGCGCGACGATGGCCACCCTCGACCGCGAGGCCGCCAAGGTCGGCTCGGTCTGGACCGGCCCCGGAGCCGAACGGTTCCGCGACGCCTGGCAGAACTACCGCGCGGCCTTCCAGCGCATGTCGGAGGAGCTGAACGAGGCGTCCCGGACGATCAACACCTACCGAGGCAACATCGAGTCCGCCACCCGCTGACCCGTTGGGCGTGGTTCCCCCGCGCCGGGAACCACGCCTCCCCCTCAGGGCACCGCGGTCTGGATGGGCGTGGCGGTGCCCGACATGATCAGCAGGCCCCGCCCGACCGGCCCGCCGCCCGTCGCGCCCCTCGGGAGGCGGACGTTGAACAGGTCGCCGTCGGCCGGGCTCTGGACCGACAGGAGCAGGCCCGTGCGGGCCTTGCGCGCCTCGGCCACGAAACCCCGGTAGGCCGTGGCCAGGTCGCCCGTGGTGCCCGCGATCAGCAGGCCGTGGTCGCCGTCTCTGGCCTTCCGCAGGATCTCGTCGAGGGCCGTGCCGAGCGCCGAGTCGGGGGAGATGAGCTCGGCGTCGTCCACGATCACCACGTAGTTCTCCTGGCCCTCCAGGAGCTTCATCGGGTCGTGCGCGCCGGGCAGCCCCCCGAAGCCTCCGCCGGCCGCCGCCTGGTCGTCCTCCCGCACGCTGCGCGCGTTGCCGTCGAGGACGGCCAGCACGCCCCGCAGCTCCCGCAGCGGGCTCCGGCGCGGCGCGATCACCAGCACCGGCACGTCGCGGTCGAGCAGCGACTGCGCCGCCGTCAGCAACGTCGAGGAACGGCCTGACCGCGACGGCCCGGCGATCACCGCCGCCGGGCCCTGGCCCAGCAGGTCGACGCCCATCGGGGCCAGCGCGTCGCCGCCCGCCCCCAGGAGGGCCCACAGGCGTGAGGGCGGCCGGAAGCCGCGTACGAGACCGAGCGCCTGGTCGGCGGTGATGCGGGCGGGCAGCGCGTCGACCCGCAACGGCCGGTTGACCGTCGCCGGGGCGGCCGTGCGGGCGAGCGACTGGAGGGCCGCCACCTGCGCGGGGCCCGAGGGATCGTCGGCCAGCAGGGCGATCTGGCTCTCCACGATGCCGTGCTCGCTCATCGACAGCGCCCGCCCGTTGGGCATCGACGACGGCACGTTCTTCGCCGGGAGCCCGGCCAGGCCGTAGTCGGCCGGGTCGGCCAGCCGCAGGACCAGCCGGTCGTCGAACACCGTCGAGATCTGGCCGATCAGGCCCGACCGGTCGGAGGTCACCACCGCCCGCAGGCCCACGGCGGGGCCCTCGCGGAGGATCTGCATCACCCCGTCGACCAGCCGCCCGTAGTCGTAGTTCTCGAAGGCCGCGACGAAGCCCTCCCAGCGGTCGATCATCAGCAGCAGCCACGGTTCCTTCAGGCCCGCCGCCCGCGCCTCGGCCAGCGACGCGAACCCCGCCTCCGCGAGGAGCTGCTGCCGCCGCGCGATCTCGGCGCGCAGCCGGGCCAGCAGCCGTTCGACCCGGTCGAGCTGGTCGCGGGTGACGACCGCGCCGCAGTGGGGCAGGGCCACCAGCGGCAGCAGCGCGCCCGAGCCGCAGTCGATGGCGTGCAGGTGGAGGTCGTCGGCGGTGACCTGGCCGGCCAGCGATCCGGCGATGGTCCGCAGGGCCGTCGACCGGCCGCTGCGGGCGGTGCCGGCGATCAGCAGATGGCCGGGGCCCAGCACCAGGGGACGCCGTTTCTGCGCCCAGGGCAGGTCGGTCACGCCGAACGCGATCGTCTCGCCGTCGACCTCGGGCAAGGCGACCTGGTCGGTCAGCGGGGGCAACCAGGGACTCGGCTGCTTGGGCACCCCGCGCGACACCTCGATCACCCGGTCGACCAGGCGGGCCAGGTCGGTCGTCCCGGCCAGCTCGGAGACGAGGGTGCTCGCCGGCGGACGCCCCAGGGCCTCCCAGGGCAGGTCGGTCACCCGTACCTGCCCGGGCGACCCGCCCCCGCCGGGCGCCCGCCCCCCGATGCGAGCGGCCTGGACGGCCACCGCCGGCCCCGCGCCCGACCGGACGTAACAACGCCCGGGGGTGGACTTGGGGATGTGGGCGGCCTCCGGCCCGTCGATGACGTCGGCCGACTCGCGGGCGTCGGTGACCCGAAGCGCGATCCGGAGCGACGTGTTGGCCTGGATGTCGGCGGTCACCACACCGGCGGGGCGCTGGGTGGCGAGGATCAGGTGGATGCCGAGCGAGCGGCCCCGGCGGGCGATGTCGACCAGGCCCTCGACGAACTCGGGCAACTCGGCGACCAGGGCGGCGAACTCGTCGATGATCAGGACCAGGCGCGGCATCGGCTCCCGGACGCCCGTCGTCCGGACGGCGGCCCGGCCGAAGATGCCCGGGGCGGTGGCCTGCCGGACCCCGGTGGCGCCCATGATCCAGGTCGTGCCGCGCTCGTCGAGGTAGTCGTCGATGTCCTTGGCCCCGGCGTCGAGCAGCAGCCGCTCCCGGCGGCGGATCTCGGCGGCCAGCGACGCCAGGGCACGCTGGGTGAGGTGGGCGTCGAGGTCGCTGACCATGCCGACCGTGTGGGGCAGCCGCACGCACTCCTTGAACGCCGCGCCGCCCTTGTAGTCGACCAGCACGAAGGTCATCTCGTCGGGCCGGTTCACCGCCGCCAGCGAACTGATCAGCGTTTGCAGGAGCTCCGACTTGCCCGCGCCGGTGGTGCCGGCGATCAGCGCGTGGGGGCCGTCACGGCGCAGGTCGACCGAGAACGGCCCGTCGGGGCCCACACCCAGGACCGCCCGGGTCGACCGGCCGGGGTTGTCGGGCACGTCGATCAGGTCGAGCAGCCGCGCCGAGTCGGGCAGCGCGGCCGACGGGTCGTCGCGGCTCACGTCGCGCAGGGGCGCCAGCGAGCGGGCCAGCCGGTCGGCCCAGGCGGGGGAGACCTGGTCGGGCCGGATCGTGCCCAGGGCGTCGAGACCGCCGCCGCGCAGCCGGATCGTGCCGTCGTCCTCGCAGGCCACGACCGTCGCGCACTCCTCCGGCAGGAGCGACTGGGCCTCGTCCAGCGCGATCGTGTAGACCCCGGCGGGCGGACCTTGGCGCAGCACCTGCGGCATGCCGGGCAGCGCCCGCATCGCCTGGGCGCCGTCGAGCACGACCAGCACGTCGTAGGGCCGCTCGTCGTAGGTGCCGAACGACGGCTCGGCCTGTCTGGGGGCGCCCCGGCCCAGGTCGTTCCAGCTCGACGGGCCGCCCGTCAACCGGCCGGGCTTCAGCAGCGGGCCGCCCTCGTCGCCCTGCCGCTCGGTGATCAGGGCGGCCAGTTCGGCCACCCGCCGGGCGGCCGATTCTGGGTCGCCGCCGATGGAGGCCAGGCTGCCGGTCGCGTGGGTGACGCAGTGGGGCAACCAGCGCACCCAGCCCCACTGCGACGCGCCGTCGGGGTTGGCCGACAACACGACGATCGCCAGGTCACGGGGGCTGTGCAGGGTGGCCGCCTGGGCCACCAGCCAGCGCGCGACCGCGAGGGCGCCCGTCCGGGGGCCGGTCACCCCGGCCACGCCCAGGCGGCGCATCGCCAGCGCCACCGGGACGTCACGGGCCGGCGGCACCAGCTCGGGGGCGGGCGGCTCGAAGGTGATCTCGGCGGGCAGGTCGGCCAGGCCCACCCGCAGCCGCAGCGCGTCGGCGTCGTGGGTGCGCCGCTCCCAGAGCCGCCGCCTCGGGCCCGTCGCGGTCAGCAGCAGCTCGGCCGGGTCGGGGGCGGCCGCCCGCCGGGCCGCCTCGTCGGCCGCGCGGGCCTTCTCGACCGCCCGGTCGAAGGCCTCCATGGCCGCCTTGTGGTCTTTCACGGCCTGGCGGTGCTGCTTGCGGCCGTGCCGCCGGTCGCTCGCCCACTGGCCGATCATGATCATCGGGGTCATGAACGCGATCAGCAGGAAGTACCAGTTCTGGAACGCCCACGCCATGACCAGCCCGAACGCCGCGGGCAGGAACGCCGCCAGCAGTTGCAGCCGGGCGCCCTCGGGCCGCCGGGGCTCCTGCGGCACCTCGATCTTGACCACCCGCTCGGGCGGCACCAGCCGGGGCGGCCGGTTGTACGCCAGCCCGCCGTCGGGCAGCGCGTCGAGGTGGGCGTCGGGGGGTTCGACGCGGCCGACCGTGAAGACCGAATGGCCGATCCCCAGCACGGCGTTCTCGGGCCAGTCGACCGGCCCGGTCACCGGCTCCCCGGCCAGCCGCAGCGGCACCGTGCCGACCGGCTCGACCGTGATCGCGGCCGGGCCCAGCCGGACCACCGCCGCCTCGGGCGGGAGCAGAGGGTCGGCCACCGCCACGGCGCACGCCGGATCGCGGCCGATCACGTGTGCGCCGAGCCCCAGGCGGTGGACCGACCCGGCTCCCGGGCCACCGGCGACCCTCAGTTCGGCCGTGCCGCCGGGCTCCTCGACCACGGTGGCGGCCGCCCCGGCGGGGTCGAGCGCCACCCGGTCGCCGTCGCGCAGCAGGCCGAACACGCGCGCGTCGGCGGGCAGCGGACGGCCGTCGAGCCAGAGCACGCCGTCGTGGGCGGCTGCCTCGTGGACCGCCTCCCGGTCGATGCCGTAGGGCGCCCGCGCCCGGGGGAGCCGGACGACGTTGCCCAGGGTGCGGGTGTCGAGGGCGGCGGCCAGGCCGGTGGCCGTGGTCGACTCGTCGCCGTCGACGATCACGTCACGGTGACCGGCGCCGCCGACGACGGTGAGGGTGATCCGCATCGGCGGTACTCCAAGGGGATCGGTGGCGGGGTCACCGTACAGAGACGGCGCGTCACCACGGCGGGCTATGACCGAATCGGTTGGTGTGTGGACAAGGGCGCGACCCTGTGGGTAACCCTGTGGATAACGTGGCCGTATTCCGGAAGCGCCCGTGCGGTCACCCTGCTGCCAGGTGGGCGTTTTGCCGGGTTCTTCCGCCCCGTTCACCTCGCGTTTCTGTGGAAAACGGGTGGGGTTGTCCACAGGTGTCCGGGATGTTCGGGCGACTTATACCGAAATTCCATATCCCTTGCGGTTGTGTCCGGCTCCAGTGTTATACGAAAGAGGCTGGGGTAATTGTGGCTTCTGTGACCGCTGGGACTTCTCGCCCTGTCTACCTGGGAAAACGGGCGATGATGCCGTTCTCTTTGACGGCGTGACCTATAACCGATAAGCATGGCTCGCCATTTTTCGGAACCTGCGGGTTCGGCGATGTCCATAATGGCGTGATATTTCGTCGCGAATCCTAAATTGCTTTTGATCTGGGAGTTCCCTGCCCATGAGGACCAGCGAGAAGCCCGTCCGGGACGTCCCCCGCCCCGTCAACGGCTCCCCCGTCGATCGGCCCACCCTTTCCGGACCGGCCTCGCGCAAGCTGCCGGTGCCACCACGGGAGCGCAAACCCGCGCTCGCGGCCGTCGCCGTGCTCCTCATCGTCGGCGGCGCCCTCACCAGCACCCTCCTCGTCATGCGCAGCGGCGACCGCGTCTCGGCCGTCGGCGTCGCCGAGCAGATCGGCGCGGGGCAGCAGATCCCGGCCGCCGCGTTGCGCGAGGTGCAGATCGCCGACACCGGGATCGCCTACGTGCCCTGGCGGCACCGCGACCAGGTGACCAAGACCTTCGCCGCCGTGACCCTGCTGCCCGGCACGCTGCTGACCGAGACGATGGTCACCGACGACAGCGAGGAGGTCGGCCCCAACCGGGCCAGGGTCGGGCTCTCGCTCAAGGCGGGGCAGTATCCGTCGGGCCTGACCGCCGGCGACGTCGTGCAGGTCATCTACGTCCCGGGCAACGCGCGGGCGGGGGCCGTGCCGCAGAAGGTGCTGGTGCCCTCCGCGCGGGTGCACAGCGTCGGGTCGTCGGAGCGGGGCGCCTCCGGGCTGGTCACCGTGATCGTCGACGCTTCGCTCTCGCCGCAGGTCGCGGCGTTCGCCTCGACCGGGGAGATCGCCCTGGCGGTGCTCCCGGGGGCCAGGTAGCCGATGGCGCTGATCGTGCTCGCCGCCGACAAGGGCGCGCCCGGGGTCACCACCGCGGCGACCGCCCTGGGGGCCGTGTGGCCGCGCCCGGTGCTGCTGGCCGAGTGCGACCCGTCCGGGGGAGACCTGGCCTACCGGCTGCCGGCGGCCGACGGCGGGGTGCTCAACCCGGCCCGCGGGCTGCTCAGCCTCGGCGCGGTGGCCCGTCGGGGCCTCCACCCCGATCAGGTGTACGAACACACCCAGCGGCTCGTCGGCGGCCTCGACGTGCTGGCCGGGCTGACCAACGGCGAGCAGGCGGCCGGGCTGACCTGGCTCTGGGGGCCGCTCGGGCGCTCGTTCGCCGCGCTCGACCACGCCGACGTGCTGGCCGACTGCGGGCGTCTCGGCGTACAGCCCGCACTGAACGAGCTGGTCGACGAGGCCGACCAGATCATCCTGTTCACCCGGGCCAGCCTCGACCACGTCGCCCACTTACGGGAGCGGCTGACCCTGCTGAAGCGGCGGGTGGGCGTGGTCGTGGTCGCCGACCCGCGCAACTACCGGCCCTCGCTCGACGAGGTGCGGCGCATCGTGACGGGCTGGGACGTCTCGTTCGTCGGCGGCATCGCCTACGACCCCAAGGGCGCCGAGCTGCTGCGCGGCGAATGGGGCGGCCGGCTGGAGCGCAGCCCGCTCATCCGGACCGCCCGCGAGCTCGCCGGACGGCTGGCCGGCCACCTCCAGAAGAAGGTGGCGCCGTGATCGACCACACACTCGTCAAACGGTTCCGCCAGGAGGTCGGCGACCGGCTGGCCCACCAGCGGCGGCTCGACCAGGCCGGCGGCATCCCCCCGATGAGCGGCGAGGACGAACGCCAGTTCGCCCGCGCCCTGATCGCCCAGGTCCTCGAAGAGTTCGCGCGCGGCGAGATCGGCGTGGGCCGCACCCCGCCGACGGTCGAGGAGGAGGAGGCCCTCGCGGCCGGCATCCACGCCGCCCTGTTCGGCGTCGGCCGCCTCCAGCCGCTCCTCGACGACCCCGAGGTCGAGAACATCGACATCAACGGCTGCGACCGGGTCTTCGTCAGCTACGCCGACGGCCAGGAGGTCAGCCACGAGCCGGTGGCCGAGTCCGACGAGGAGCTGATCGAGCTCATCCAGATCCTCGCGGCCTACTCGGGCCTGTCCTCGCGCCCCTTCGACACCGCCAACCCCCAGCTCGACCTGCGTCTTCCCGACGGGTCGCGGTTGTCGGCGGTCATGGACGTCGCCGTGCGGCCCGCGATCTCGATCCGCCGGGCCCGGCTGGGCAAGGTGTTCCTGACCGACCTGGTCGGCAACGGCACGCTGACGCCCGACCTGGCGCGCTTCCTGTCGGCGGCGGTGCAGGCGCGCAAGAACATCATGATCGCCGGGTCGACCAACGCCGGGAAGACGACCCTGCTGCGCGCGATCGCCAACGAGATCCCCGTCCACGAACGCCTGATCACCGTCGAACGCGCCCTTGAGCTGGGCCTCGACCAGTTCCCCGAGCTCCACCCCAACGTGGTCGCCTTCGAGCAGCGGCTGCCCAACTCCGAGGGCCAGGGCGAGATCACCATGGCCGAGCTGGTGCGCCGCTCGCTGCGCATGAACCCGTCTCGGGTGATCGTCGGCGAGGTCCTGGGCGACGAGATCGTGACCATGCTCAACGCGATGACCCAGGGCAACGACGGCTCGTTGTCGACCATCCACGCGAACTCGTCGATGGAGGTCTTCAACCGCATCGCGACCTACGCCCTGCAGGCCGAGGAGCGGCTGCCGATCGAGGCCTCCCACATGCTCATCGCCGGGGCGATCGACTTCGTGGTGTTCATCGAGAAGCGCAACGACTACCACCGGGGCGGGGCGCTGAAGCGTTTCGTCTCCTCCGTCCGCGAGGTCGCGGGCTGCGACGGCCGGGTCCTGTCGTCGGAGATCTTCACCGCTTCGGAGGCCGGGGTGGCGGTGGCGCACGCCCCCATCGCCTGCATCGACGAACTCGTCCACCACGGCTACGTGCCGTCGGCCGGGGGTGGCTGGTCATGATCCCGTTCGATCCGCTCGTGATCCTGGCCGGCGCCGCCGCCGGTGGCGGCCTCTTCCTGCTCTTCCTCTCCCTGTACGGCCTGCGCCCGCGCCCGGCCTCACCCGACACCGGCGCGGAGCGGCTCCGGTGGTTGCAGTCCCTGACCACCCGGGGGGCCGTCGCGGCCATCGCGGGCGGCCTGACCCTGGTGGTGACCGGCTGGCCGGTCGTGGCCGTCGGCGCGGTGCTCCTGGTGATCGCCTGGAAGGGCTTCACGGGCGGCGCGGCCGAGGAGCGGGCCGCGATGAAGCGCCTGGAAGGCCTCGCCGCCTGGGCCGAGTCGCTGCGCGACACCATCGCGGGCGCGGCCGGCCTCGAACAGGCCATCCCCGCCTCGATCCGGGCCGCCGCCCCCATGCTCCAGCCCCACCTGCGCGCCCTGGTCGACCGCCTGCGCGCCCGCATGCCCCTCGGAGACGCCCTCCGGATGTTCGCCGACGAACTCGACGACCCCTCGGCCGACCTCGTGGTGGCGGCGCTGATCCTCAACTCCCGCCTGCGCGGGCCGGGCCTGCGCGACGTGCTCTCGGCCCTGGCCGTGTCGGCCCGCGAGGAACTCGACATGCGCCGCCGCGTGGAGGCCGAACGCCGCTCGACGCGGCGCAGCGTGCAGATCGTGGTCGGCACGGCCCTGGCCTTCGCGGCGTTCCTGGTCATCGCCAACCGCGACTACGTGGCCGAATACGACTCCCTGCTCGGCCAGGCCGTGCTCGTGGTCGTGGCGGCGCTGTTCGGGGCGGGGTTCGCCTGGATGCGCCGCCTGGCCCGCTTCGACAAGCCAGGCCGGATCCTGGCGCCCTACCGGCGTCCGGAACCGGCGGAGGCGGTGACCTCATGAGCGGCCAGGCATGCGCGGGGCCGATCGTCCCGTGCTCTTTCATCCGGCTCCGTCGCACGGCGATAGGCCGAAATCTCGGGCGTGGACGGGCTGCCGGGTGGGCGAGGTGGGGAGCCGGAAGCTGGCTCGATATGCCGAAATTTCGGGCGCGGAAGCGCCCGGTCAGCTGCTGGTGCGATCGGACTCCTGCCAGACCGATCCGGCATGACGCGGCCCGGCGGTCCTCCCGTGTCAGACCGCGAGCGTCCTTCGTGCAGGGGCCTGGCGTGGCTCTGCGGCATCAGGGCCGCGCCGTCCCTCTGCGGTATCGGGGTGGTGCCGTTCCTCTGCGGTATCGGGGTGGTGCTGTCTCTCTGCGGTATCGGGGTGGTGCTGTCTCTCTGCGGTATCGGGGTGGTGCTGTCTCTCTGCGGTATCGGGGTGGTGCTGTCTCTCTGCGGTATCGGGGTGGTGCCGTTCCTCTGCGGTATCGGGGTGGCGCTGTCTCTCTGCGGCATCGGGGTCGCGCTGTCTCTCTGCGGTATCTGGGCCGCGCCGTTCCTCTGGAGGTGATCGCGTGATTGCCACTGCTTTCGCCGGGGGCGTGCTCGGGCTGGGGATTCTGCTGCTTCTCCGGGCTCTGTTCCCGCCACGGCCCGGCCTGGCGACGCGTCTCGCGGCGCTCGACGTCGCGCGGACCGGTGAGGACGCGCCCAAGACGCCGCTCGTCGCGCCCGACGAGGAGGTCAGCGCGTTGCGGCAGGCCCTCGGGCAGCGGCTCGCCAGGTTCTATGCCGCCCGAGGGTGGGAGGCGCGGTCGATCCGGGCCGATCTCACCCTGCTCGGCAAGTCGTTCGAGGGGTTCCTCGCTACCAAGGTCCTGCTCGCCGTCTCGGGGCTGCTCGCCTTCCCGCTGCTGGTCGGATGGCTGGCGGTCATGGGGTGGGGGGTGTCGTTCCAGATTCCGCTCTGGTCGGCGCTGCTGGTCAGCGTGATCTTCTTCTTCCTGCCCGACGTCCAGATCGGCAAGGACGCGGCCGTGCGCCGCCGCGACTTCCGGCACGCCGTCGGGGCGTTCCTCGACCTGGTCGCCATGAACCTGGCCGGCGGGCGCGGGGTGCCCGAGGCGCTCATGATGGCCGTCTCCGTCGGCACCGGCGCCGAGGTGAACGCCCCCGGCTCCAACTGGGCGATGGAGCGCATCCGCGAGGCGCTCGCCAACGCCCGGATCGTCGGCATCACCCCCTGGCAGGCACTCGGGCAACTCGGCGACGAGATCAACGTCGACGAGCTGCGCGATCTGTCGGCCGCCCTCGGGCTCGTCGCCGACGACGGGGCCAAGGTGCGGTCGTCGCTGACGGCCCGCGCGGCCACGCTCCGCAGGCGCGAGCTGGCCGAGATCGAAGGCAAGGCGGGCGAACGCTCGCAGTCGATGCTCGTGGCGCAACTCCTGCTGTGCGCGGGCTTCGTGATCTTTCTCAGTTACCCGGCCGCGATGAAAATGTTGGGATCCTGAACATGATCGATTACCTGGTGGCGATGATCAGCGTCCGCATCCACAAGGCCCGGACGGCCCCCTCACGCGGGGCGTCGGCGGTCGAGTGGGCCATCATCACGGCGATCATCGCCGGGGTGGCGCTGGGCCTGGCCGCGCTCATCCAAGGCCTCGTCGAGTCCCGCTCGGCCGAGATCACCACCAACTTCGGCGGCGGCGAATCCGGTGGCGGCGGCGGTGGTGAGTGAGACGTCCTGACCGACGGGACGACGACCGGGGCGCGACCGTCATCGAGCTCGCGCTGCTCATGCCGGTCGTCCTGGTCGTGGTGCTGCTGATCGTCCAGATGGCCCTCTGGTTCCACGGGCGGCAGGTCGCCGACGCGGCCGCGCGCGAGGGGGCCAGGATCGCACGGGCCGGCGACGACGACTGGCAGGGCGCCGCCGAGGCCAAGGCCCAGCAGATCATCCAGGCCATCGGCCCGGAGATCCTCCAGTCGGCCACGGCGACCGCGTGGGAGGAGGGCGACTCGCGCGGTGTGGAGGTCACGGGGAGCGCGGTGCAGGTCGTGCCGCTGCTGCCCGAGATCTCCTTCACGATCACGGCCCGCTTCGGCGGCCCGGTGGAGTGTTTCCGGCCCGACGACGGCAGCGGGGGGTGTGCGCCGGATGAGTGAGCAGGCAGTGGATCGAGGGTCCATGTCGGTCGAGACGGTCATGCTGGCGCCCGTCCTGCTGCTCTTCCTGCTGTTCCTGGTCGGCGCCGGACGTGTCGTCGAGGCCCAGGGCGAGGTCAACGGCGCCGCCCGCGACGCCGCCCGGGCCGCCTCGGTGCAGCGTGACAGGGGCGCGGCCGAGGAGGCCGCCACGTCGGCGGCCACCGGCGCGCTCGCCGACTGCCCGCCGGAGGTGTCGATGGCGGGCACCGACTGGCGCTCGGGCGGCGCGGTCGAGGTGACCGTGACGTGCACGCTCGACCTCGACTTCCTCGGCTTCGGCGCCGGCGTGACGATCACCGGGGACTCCGTCGTCCCCTTGGAGCAGTTCCGGAGGGTGGAGTGAGACGGGCCGACCGGGGATCGATGTCCACCTTCGTGGTGCTCTTCTCGGTCGCCGTGTTCCTGCTCGCGGGCCTGCTCGTCGACGGGGGCGCGGCGATCAACGCCAAGTTGCGCGCGGCCGACATCGCCGAGCAGGGCGCGCGGGCGGCGGCCGACCGGATCGACGTCGAGACGCTCCGGGCGACCGGCCGGCTGCGGCTGCTCGGCGACGCGGAGGTGTGCGGGCGGGCCGGCGAGATCGTCTCCGCGCACGACGCCGACGGCGTCGCGATGGGCCGGTGCACGGTCGGGGCGGGCCAGACCGAGGTGACGGTGGAGGTGAGCGTTACATGGGAAGCGTTCTTCCTGGCCGCGATCGGGTTTCCGGGATCGGAGATGACCGCGTCGGCGACGGCCGTCCCCGACCAGGGAGACGGCGCGTGAAACGGACCGCCGGTGACGTCTTCGCCGGTCTGGCGGCCCTGGTGGCGCTGGTCGCGCTGCTGGGCGGCGTCCCGTATGCCCTGATCCGGTTCGCCGGGCCGCCGATCCCCGACGAGCTGCTCGACCTCGACGCGCTGATGAGCCAGGTCGGCACCGAGACGATCATCGCGGTGCTGGTGCTGCTGGTGTGGGTCGCCTGGGTCCAGCTCGTGCTCTGCGTCCTGGTCGAGGTGTACGCCGGGATCCGCCGCATCGGCATGCCCGCGCGGGTCCCGCTGTCGGGCGGCACCCAGGTGCTGGCCAACCGGCTGGTCTCGGCCGTGCTGGTCCTCTTCACGGTCTCGGCCGTCGCCGTCCCGCTGACCAGGTTCGCGTCCACGCCCGTGGTGCCCGTCAAGCCGACGCTGGTGAGCGCCGAGTCGACGATCCCCGAGCGCGCCGCCCTGGTTCCGCGCGGCGAGGTCAAGAAGGTGTACGTCGTCCAGCCGCCCCACGGCCGGCACCACGAGAGCCTGTGGGAGATCGCCGAGAAGTGCCTCGGCGACGGCCGCCGCTACGGCGAGATCTACGAACTCAACAAGCACAAGGAACAACCCGACGGGGCCCGCCTCCACATGGCCGACCTGATCCGGCCGGGCTGGGTGCTGGACATGCCGGGCGACGCCCGCAACACCCATGTGGTCCCCGCCGACGACAGCCGCCCCGAGATCCTCAAGGACCACCCGGGCCCACCCGGCAAGGACAAGGCCGACCGCACCACCCCCCAGCCCGACCGGGCCGCCCAGCCCGACCGCGACACCACGCGACCGGACGACGACACCCGCTTCGAGAACCGCGACAACACCCACGTCCAACCCCCGGCGAACGGTCAGCGGCCCGGGGCCACCCCCACACAGGAGCCGACGCGGCCACCCGCTGAGAACCGCCGGCCGACCGTCACCCCGACCCCGCCGCCCGCAGCGGGGGAGGACAACACCGCCCGCCCGCCGGTCACGATCGAGCCGACCCGCCCACCGGTCGACGGCGACTTGACCGTGCCAGGAGGCCTGGACAACACAGCCCGCCCCCCTGCCACGGGAAGCCAGGGCGACAACCCCACGCGCCCCCCGGCCGCCGAGCCGACCCGCCCCGGCCAGTCAGAGACCCGCAGGCCAGAGACCGGGAGGCCCGAGGCGACCGCAGGCCCGGAACGTACAGAACCCAGGAAACCGATCCCCACCGTCACCGCCACCACCCCCGCAGAGGAGGCCGGCATCGGGGACACCACGATCCCCAGGTCAGGCGTGGTCGCCGCGCCCGAGGGCGGCACCATCCTCACCACCCCGGCCGCCGCCCAGGGCTGGACCGAGCAGGTCGACCTGGTCGACTACCTCGCCGGGGCCTCGCTGCTCTCGGCGGGGCTGCTCCTGCTGCTGGGCAGGCGGCGCAGGCGGCAGCTCTGGACACGGGCGTTCGGGCACCGGATCCAGCGGCCCAGGGGAGAGGCCGCCTCGGCGGAGGTCGCGATGCGGCTCGGCGCGGACGCACCGGGCAGCCGCGTCCTCGACGCCGGGCTCCGGCTGCTCGGCAGGCTGCTGGCCGAGGCCGACCGGCGGCCGCCCGCCATCTACGCCCTGCACCTGTCGGCGCGCGGCATGGACCTGTGGGTGCATCCGCCGAGCCAGGACGCCCCGGCCCCGTTCGAGGCCGCCGACGGCGGACAGATCTGGCGGCTGGCCGCCCACGAGGCGAGACGGCTCGACGACCAGGCCCTGGCCGACGTGCCGGCGCCCTATCCGGGCCTGTTCTCCCTCGGCACCGCCGAGACCGGCCGGGTGCTCGTCGACCTGGAGGCCGCCCACGGCGTCATCAGCGTCGTCGGGCCGCAGGCGGTCGCCGCCCTGTCGGCGCTCGCCGTCGAGCTGGTCACCAACCGCTGGTCGGACACGATGAAGGTCACCCTGGTCGGCTTCGGCCACGAGCTCCGCGCCATCGCCCCGGAAAGGGTCGACGTCGCGGCCTCGCTCGCCGAGGTCCTGCCGGAGTTCGAGAACGCCGCCCAGCCGCCCGACGTCCTCACCGGGCGCATCCACGGCCGGGCGAACAACCCCGTCCACCCGCCGCACTACCTGCTGAGCGCCGTCCAGCCGACCGCCGACGAGGCGCGCCGGCTCGCGGTCCTGGCGAAGAACACCAGGGCGGCGGCCGGATACGTGATCGCCGCGCCGCTCCAGCACGCCACCTGGACGTGGGAGGTCACCGAAGACGGCCGTTCGGTCATCGACGCGCTGGGCTTCGACGTGAAGGCGCAACTGCTGCCGCGCCGCCACTACAAGGCCATCGTCGACCTCTTCCGCACCGCCGAGGACCGGCAGGGCGAACCGCTGCCGCTGCCGGAGATCCGCCGCCACGACGAGCCCCCGGCCATCGAGGTCCGCATCCTCGGCCCGATCGAGATCTCCCCGGTCAACGCCCTGGAGGAGGGCCGCGCCGCACTCGCCCACGAGCTGGTCGTCTACCTGGCCACCCATCCGGGGGGTGTGCACCCGGTCGTGCTGGGCGGGGTGCTCTGGCCGCGCGGCGTGCAGCCGATGGTGCGCGACGCCACCCTGGCCCGCGTCGCCGAGTGGCTCGGCAAGGACCACGAGGGCCGCCCCTACCTGTACGCCGACGCCTCCGGCCGCCTCCACCTCAGCGAGGAGGTCAGAACCGACTGGTCGATGTTCCAGGACCTGGTCAGGAGAGGTGACCCGATGTCATTGGAGAAGGCGCTGCGCCTGGTCAGGGGCCCGCTGCTGAACCCCAGACCGGCCGGCCGCTACGCGTGGCTGGCCGCCGACCCGCTGGAGTTCGACGTCACCGCCTCGGTGGCCGACGCCGCCCACCGGCTGTGCGAGTCGCGCCTCTACCGGGGCGAGGCCGAGGGCGCGACCGCCGCCGCCAGGGCGGGGCTGCTGCTGGCCCCCGACGACGAGGGCCTCTGGCGCGACCTGCTCAGAGCCGCCCACGCCACCGGAGACCCGGCCCGGCTCCGCGCCGTGGTCGACGGCCTGCACCGCCGGGCCGCCTCTCATCCATACGGAGGCGGCATGGCTCCCGAGACCGAAGCCCTCATCGACGAACTGCTCCCCGTGTGGCGAGCGACGACCACCGCGTGAGAACCATGCCGAAACCCGCACATCACTGGATCACGGTCCGGCCCGCTCGTTACGGTCACCCCGTGCACTGGGTAGCCGTCATCGGGCTCGTCACCACCCTGACCGCCTGCGGAGCCCCGGCGGACCGGGGTTTCACGCCGCAGGGCGCGGCCCCGTCGAAGGCCGCCGTCGCGACCGCGCCGGCGACCGCCGAGACCGTCACGATCGGCGACGGCCTGTCCGTCTCCATCGAGTGGCCCGACCGGCGCGACGAGATGATCACCGCCTTCACCGACTCCTACGTGAACCAGTGGAAGGCGGTGGCCTCCGGCGGCGCGGACGAGACATACCTGAGCAACGTCGAAGACGCCGCCAGCCGGGTCGCCTACGCCTGGGTGTCCGGCTTCACCCGGACGAAGACCTCGGCGAAGGGCACCGCGAAGCTCTATTCGATCAGGGTCGCCGCGGTCGACGGCCGGGGCGCCGAGATCGACGCCTGCGTCGACACGTCGGGGATGCAGGTGGTCGACGCCGCCGACGCCCCGCTGGCACAACAGCCCAACTGGACCAAGCCCCCCAAATCCATCTATCTCCAGGTCGCCGCCGTACGGCGAGGGGACGACGGAACCTGGCGCGTCAAGTTCTTCCAGCACGCCGCCTTTCCCGACCAAGCCGCGAAGGAGTGCCAACGGTGAAAGCCGCGCTCGCGTTGACACTGGCCCTGAACCTGGTCGCCGCCGACCCGACCCCCGGCGGCGCCCACGGCAAGGGATTCCAGACGGGCCGGACCGTCGGAGTCCAGCTGACCAACTCCACCATCGTCATCAGCGGCAACGGGACCGGCGGCCGCGCCGACGGCTACCGGATCAAGCGCCCGTGCTGGTACGAGCCCGGCAAGTCGGCCGAGGACATGCTGCAGAGCCAGGAGCAGCTCCGGAGCTGGTGGTTCCACACCAACCCCGGCGGCACCGAAGAGGACTTCCAGAAGTTCCTGGAGCAGTACAAGGACAAGGTCGGCCAGGACGGCCGCTGGTGGTCGCCGGCCTACAACGCCGCCGACCCCGGCGGCATGGCCTGCTGGTCGAACCTCGAAGGGGCGTTGTGGGTGCCCGACGGCGAGACCCCGGCCGGGGGCATCACCATGGAGGAACTCCTCCAGATCGCCCGCGCCGCGCTGACCGTGCCCGAACCGACGATCCAGCTCAACCCCGACGCGAAGAGTTACGTCAACCTGCCGACGTGGGTCTGGCTCGGCGACCAGGGCGCGACGACGCGGTCGGTCACCGCGACCCTGCCCGGCGTCATGTCGGCCACGGTCACCGCGAGGCTCGACACCATCGAGATAAAACCCGGCACCACCCGCGCCGAGGTGGCGAAGGACTGCGGCACGACCGGTCATCCCTACGTGAAGGACGGAAAGTTCCGGTGCGGCGTCACCTATCTGCGCGCGTCGGCCGACCAGCCGCGCAAGGTCTACACGCTGACGGTGACGACGGTCTGGCCGGTCACGAGCAACGTCGACCAGTCTGTCGTGCCCTTCGTTTACGATCCGGTTGAGGCGACGGTAACCCGAGACGTGCCCGTGGGTGAGGTGCAAACCTCTGTCGAGGGGTAGTCGTCTCAGCCCGTGATCGTGCGTCCGTCACATCTCCTTCGGCGCACGATCACGGCCCCGACTGAAGCGATGCGCCTTCGTGGGCGAGCAGCCACTCCTTGACCGGCGTGCCGTAGTAGTAGCCGCCGTAGCCGCCCGACGACGGCAACACCCGGTGGCAGGGCACGAACGGCGCGACCAGGTTCTGCGCGCACGCGCCGCCCGCCGCGCGGGCCGCCGTCCGCGGCATTCCGGCCCGTTCGGCCAGTTCCGCGTAGCTCACCGTCGTCCCGGCCCTGACCCCGCGCAGCGCGGTCAGGAGCCGCTGCCGCCGGTCGCTGCCGGGCTGGACGGCCGCGATGCCGTCGAGGGCGTCGAGGCGTCCGTCCAGATATTCCTTTACGGCTCCCGCCGCCCCCGGCACCTCCCCGACGGTCAGGCCCAGCTTCCGCAGTTCCGGGGAGAGCCGGGCGAACATGGCCTCGGGGTCGCCGGTGAAACCGGCCGCCACCAGGACCTCGTCGTGCGCGAGCATGGCCAGGGGGCCCACGGGCGTCGGCACGGTCTGGGCGATGATCATGATTTCTCCTCGGCGTTCCACAGATGCAGCGCGGCGTAGGCCCGCCAGGGCCGCCAGCGCTCGGTCTCACTCATGGGGATGGCCAGCGCGGCCATCGTGCGGCGCAGCCCGAGATCGTCGTCGGGCCACGCGTCGGGATCGCGCAGCGCCCGCAGGGCGACGTATCCGGCCGTCCACGGCCCGATTCCGGGCAGTTCGACCAGCGCCGCGACCGTCTCGGCCAGATCGCCGGCCTCCAGGTCGATCTCCCCGGACGCCACGGCCTTCGCGGCGGCCCGCAGCGTGGCCACCCGGCGGGTCGTCATGCCCAGCCCGTCGAGGTCGAGGCCGGCCATCTCCTCCGCCGACGGGAAGATCTCCGCCGACCGGGCGGCGATGCGCCCCAGGATCGTGCGGGCCCCGGCGACGGAGATCTGCTGGCCGACGATCGCCCGTACGAGCAGCTCGAAGGAGTCCCACGCCCCAGGCACCCGCAACCCCGGCCGGGCCGCGACGAGCGGCCCGAGCGTGGTCGGTTCGAGGGCGGCGGCGATGGCGTGGGGGTCGGCGTCGAGGTCGAGCAGCCGGCGGCACCGGGCCACGATCCTGGCGAGATGCCGGGTGTCGCCGCCGGTCACGGTCAGTCTGACGTGGTCGGTGACCGGGGTCAGCGTGACCTCGCCGCCGGGGATGCGCCGTTTGTAGACGGCGTTGTCGACGACCTCCTCCACGCCCGGCACGGCCCGCGCGGCGAGGAAGCCCAGCAGGGCCCGCGCCTCGAACGGCTGCCGGACCCCCAGCCGCAGCGTCAGCCCTCCGGCCGCCATCGGCCCGTCGGATCTGCGCAGGTCGCCGGGCGCGAACCGGTAGGACTCCTTCATGGCGGCGTTGAACTGGCGCACCGAACCGAACCCCGCGGCGAAGGCCACGTCGGCCATCGGCAACGAGGTCTCGGTCAGCAGCTGCTTGGCCAGCAGCAGCCGCCGGGTCCGCGCCACCGCGAGCGGCCCGGTGCCGAGCTCGGCCGCGAACAGCCGGTGCAGGTGGCGCTCGCTGACGTGCAGGCGGCGGGCCAGCTCGGCCACCCCGCCGTCGTCGGCGACCCCGTCGTCGATCAGCCGCAGCGCCCGCCCGACCAGGTCGGCCCGGACGTCCCATCCGGGCGCGCCGGGCGACAACTCCGGCCGGCACCGGCGGCACGGCCGGAACCCGGCCGCCTCGGCCGAGGCGGCGTGGTCGTAGAAGCGCACGTTCTTCCTGGCCGGTGTCCGCGCCGGGCAGATCGGCCGGCAGTAGATGCCGGTCGAGGTCACCGCCGTGTAGAACCGCCCGTCGAACCTGCGATCCCTGGCCGAGATCACCAGATAGCGCTCTTCGAAGTCGAGTGTGTTCACGCCGAACACGCTACGCCCAGCTCAGCAGCCCAAGCTGGCGGATTTCGGACTCCAGCATGGCCACCCCTCTGACCAGCCGAAACCTACTTCGAGGAGATGCCGACGCCCAGGTCGAACTCGCGGTAGACGCGCGCCCAGAAGCCGTCGCGCAACCAGACGCGGGCCTCCGGGTAGGGGCGCAGGGAGTGTCCGAGCTCCTTCTCGGCCTCGATGAGCAACTCGGTGTCGATGACCGTCGGCAGGAGCGGTCCCGGGAGCAGGTCGCGGATGTTGTCGCGGCCCCGCGTCAGGATCCACTTCTGCGCGACGTGCTCGCCGACCTCCTCCACCCGAGGGCGGCTCGGCCCGAGCTTGGGCTGGCCCGCCTGCTTCTGCGGGGGTGCGGCGGGCTTCGCCGTGCGGCCCGCGAAGACCTGGGCCGGTGAGGGCGGCGGGGTCACCGCCACCGGGATCGGCGCACGCGTGAAATAGGCCCTCAGGAAGTCGGCGGTGATGATCTCAACGGTGTCGGACTCCCAGACCAGCCGTTCGGCCTGGTTCGTGCCAAAGGGGGGCTCCACCCCCCAGAGGTGCACCCTGACCCCGTAGGCCTGGGCGGCCTCCACCGCCGGCACCATGTCCTCGTCACCCGCGATCAAGACGGTGTCGCTGACGGCGTGGTGCCGGGCCAGCGCCTCCAGGTCGCTCCGTATCTGCGCGTCGACGCCCTTCTGCTGGCCACGCGCGTTGAGGTTGCCAAGCCGCACCTTCACCCACGGGAGCTGGGCGATCACCCGCTGGTCGACCGTGGGAACCCGGTCGCGGGCGGCGTCGTACCAATAGACACGCAGGAGCTCGCCGGGAAGGCGCTCCATGGCATGCTTCTGCAGGGACTGGATCAGTTCGTCGGCCGCGACGCGATATTCCTTGCGTTCCTTCGCGCCCAGCAGAACCTCGCCGGCGGCGGCGTAGAGATAACCGACATCGACGAGAACCGCGTATTTCGCTGCCATGCTGTGCACTGCGAGGTCCGGGATGGCCATCGCGTCCTCCAGGCCTCGTCTCCGTGTGTTGTTGGTCTAGCTGCTATTGCCCTTTTGGAGATACTCCCAACTCTTGGGCCACTTGACACCCGGTTCGGCCGATCTAATCCCTGTCTATTCGGGTAGTCCGCTGGCCCTCCAGGTTCCCTTGCCGGGCCTGGGGGGGACGTTTCCCCGCATCCTTCGCGAAGGGGCCCGCCACCTGGGCGGACTCGGCTCACGTTCTGGCTCCGTCAGTGAAATATGACGTAGCGCTACGACGAGCGCGGCCACCTCCTCGGGCGTCGCGTCGCCGCGCACGATCCTCAGGTGGGTCATAGGGGGATGTTCCCATGCTTCTTCGGCGGGAGGGAGGCCCGCTTGTTCCGCAGCGTCCGCAGCGAGCGGATGATCTTCACGCGGGTGTGGGAGGGGCGGATCACCGCGTCGACGTAGCCCCGCTCGGCGGCGAGATAGGGGTTGGCGAGGGTGTCCTCATACTCGGTGATGTAGCGGGCCCGCGCCGCGTCGGGGTCCTTCGCGTCGGCCAGCTCGCGGCGGTAGAGGATGTTGACCGCGCCCTGCGCGCCCATCACGGCGATCTGCGCGGTCGGCCAGGCCAGGTTGATGTCGGCGCCGAGGTGCTTGGAGCCCATGACGTCGTAGGCGCCGCCGTAGGCCTTGCGGGTGATCACGGTGACCAGGGGGACGGTGGCCTCGGCGTAGGCGTACAGGAGCTTGGCCCCGCGCCGGATGATGCCGTTCCACTCCTGGTCGGTGCCGGGCAGGAAGCCGGGCACGTCGACGAAGGTCAGCACCGGCAGGTTGAACGCGTCGCAGGTGCGCACGAACCGGGCCGCCTTCTCGGAGGCCGCGATGTCGAGCGTACCGGCCAGCGACATCGGCTGGTTGGCCACGATCCCGACCGGGTGCCCCTCGACCCGCCCGAACCCGACCAGGATGTTCGGCGCGAACCCGGCGTGCACCTCCAGGAACTCGCCGTCGTCGAGCACGTGCGAGAGCACGGTGTGCATGTCGTAGGGCTGGTTGGCCGAGTCGGGGATCAGCGTGTCGAGCTCGCGGTCCTCATCGGTGACCGTGAGGTCGGCCTCGGCGTCGAAGACCGGCGGCTCGTCGAGGTTGTTCGACGGCAGGTACGACAGCAGCGCCCGCGCGAAGTCGAGGCAGTCCTGCTCGTCGGAGGCCTCGTAGTGGGCCACGCCCGACCGCGAGTTGTGCGTGTGCGCGCCGCCGAGCTCCTCGAACGTCACCTCCTCGCCGGTGACCGTCTTGATCACGTCGGGCCCGGTGATGAACATGTGGGACTTCTCCGACACCATCAGCACGAAGTCGGTGAGGGCCGGCGAGTAGACCGCGCCTCCGGCGCACGGGCCCATGATCAGCGAGATCTGCGGGATCACGCCCGAGGCGTGCACGTTGCGGCGGAAGATCTCGGCGTACAGGCCGAGGGAGACCACCCCCTCCTGGATGCGCGCGCCCCCGGAGTCGTTGATGCCGACGACCGGGCAGCCGGTCTTCAGGGCGTGGTCCATGACCTTGACGATCTTCTCGCCGAAGACCTCGCCCAGCGACCCGCCGAACACGGTGAAGTCCTGCGCGAACACCGCGACCGGACGCCCGTCGACCGTGCCGTAGCCCGTCACGACGCCGTCGCCATAGGGCCGTTCGCGGTCCATCCCGAAGCTGGTCGACCGGTGCCGCGCCAGTTCGTCGAACTCGACGAAGGAGTCTTCGTCGAGGAACGCCGTCAGGCGCTCGCGGGCGGTCATCTTGCCCTTCTCGTGCTGCTTGGCGACCGCGCGCGCCGACCCCGCGTGAGCCGCCTCGTCGAGCCGTCGCTCCAGGTCGGCGATCTTTCCCGCCGTCGTGTGCACGTCGATCTCTGGCACCGGTTGAGCAGTCATGGCGCAAGGGTAATCCGCACACCGCCGCCGACTTCCAGGGGGTGTTCGAGCGTGACCCGCGTGACGCTGGGTAGTCGCGTCGCATGAGTACGCAGGCCCCGAGTCTGAAGCGCGTCATCGGACGACGCGTGCTGCTGCTGTTCGTCGTCGGCGACATCCTCGGCGCCGGCATCTACGCGCTCGCCGGCAAGGTGGCGGGCGAGGTCGGCGGGGCGCTGTGGCTGCCGTTCCTGGTCGCCTTCGTCCTGGCGGCCCTGACCGCGACCGCCTACGCCGAGCTGGTCGGCAAGTATCCCCAGGCGGCCGGCGCGGCCCTCTACACCAACCGTGCCTTCGGCGTCCCCTTCCTCACCTTCATCGTGGCCTTCGCCGTGCTGATGAGCGGGGTGACCTCCGCGAGCGCGGCGGCCAGGGCCTTCGGCGGCACCTACCTGGCCGAGTTCGTCACCCTCCCCACCGTGGTGGGCGCGCTGATCTTCCTGGCCGTCGTGACCCTGGTGAACTTCGCCGGCATCTCCGAATCGGTCAAGGTCAACGTGGTGCTGACCCTGATCGAGGCGTTCGGCCTCCTGGTCATCATCGCGATCGGCGTGTACGCCCTCCTCACCGGCGACGGCGACCCCTCCCGCGCCCTGGAGTTCCACCCCGAGAACGGCGCCTTCCTCGGCATTCTGGGCGGCACCGCCCTGGCCTTCTACGCCCTCCTCGGCTTCGAGGACTCGGTCAACCTCGCCGAGGAGGCCAAGGACCCGCAACGTTCCTTCCCCCGCGCCCTGTTCGGCGGCCTGGCCGTCGCCGGCCTCATCTACCTGGCGGTGGCGTTCACCGCGACGATGCTGGTCGACACCGAGACGCTGAAGAACTCCAGCGGCCCGCTCCTGGAAGTCGTCAAGGTCGCCGGCCTGGAGTTCCCCCCGAAGCTGTTCGCCCTGATCGCCCTGCTGGCCGTCGGCAACACCGCCCTGATCAACATGCTGATGGCCTCGCGCCTGGTCTACGGCATGGCCCGCGAGGGCATCGTGCCCAAGGTCTTCGGCGCCGTCCACGCGGGCCGTGCCACCCCGTGGGTCGCCATCGTCTTCACCGTCGCCATCGCCGTGGTCCTCGTCTGCACGGGCGACGTGGGCGGCCTGGCCGACACGACCGTCCTCCTTCTGCTCTGCGTCTTCACCATCGTCAACATCGCCGTCCTGGTCCTGCGCAGGGAGACCGTCGACCACGACCACTTCCACGCCCCGTCGTGGGCCCCGGTCCTGGGCGCGGTCGCCTGCGTGATCCTCATCCTCCCGATCACGGGCCGCGAGGGCTCGGTCTACCTCCGCGCCCTCATCCTGCTGGCCATCGGCGTGGTGTTGTGGGCGGTGAACCACCTGGCGGGCCGCCGGTCGAAATTGTGACCTCCCGGCGTTGATCGGCAGGGCCGGATCCGGGGGAGCCGGGGCAGAGTGGAGGGCATGACAGAGGCGGTTCGGACGCGGGGCCTGGTGAAGGCCTTCGGGCAGCAGGTCGCGGTTGCCGGGGTGGATCTGGTCGTACCGGCCGGGAGTTTCGCGGGGCTCGTGGGGCCCAACGGGGCGGGGAAGACGACCACGCTGAGCATGATCACGGGGCTGCTCAGGCCCGACGGCGGGCTGGTGGAGATCCACGGCGCCGACGCGTGGGCCGAGCCCGTGAAGGTCAAGAGCTCGATCGGGGTGCTGCCCGAGGGGCTGCGGCTCTTCGAGCGGCTCAGCGGGCGGGAGCTGCTGCTCTACAACGCCGAGTTGCGCGGCATCTCCCGGGATGAGGGCGCGAAGCGGGCGGCCGAGCTGCTGAGGGTCATGGACCTCGTGGAGTCGCAGGACAAGCTCGTGGTCGACTACTCGACCGGCATGCGGAAGAAGATCGGGCTGGCCGCCGCGCTGCTGCACAACCCGGCCGTGTTGTTCCTCGACGAGCCGTTCGAGGGCGTCGACCCGGTCAGCGCCAACACGCTCACCGAGGTGCTGCGCCGTTACACCGCCTCCGGCTCGACCGTGATCTTCTCCAGCCACGTCATGGACCTCGTCGAGCGGTTGTGCGACTGGGTCTCGGTCATGTCCCGCGGTCACATCGTCGCGCAGGGGCCGACCGACGAGGTGCGGCGCGGGCGGTCGCTCAACGAGGCGTTCCTCGACCTCGTCGGGGCCGGCGGGTCGGGAGAGGAGGGGCTGTCGTGGTTGGGCTCTTCGTCCGGCTGAAGCTCCGGCTGATCGCCGGCAGCCTCAAGGGCACCGGGCAGCAGCGGGCCGGGTTCGTCTTCTCGCTGATCGCGGGGCTGCTGGTCGCTCTCGCCGGGTTCTACCTGATGGCGGGGCTGCGGGCGCTCGACCCGTCCATGGCGGCCGACGTCGGGGTGGTCTTCTTCACGGCCATCCTGATCATGTGGATCGTCGGGCCGCTGCTGATGTTCGGGCTCGACGACACCCTCGACCCCGCCCGGCTGGCCCTGTTCCCGCTGACCACCGGGCAGCTCACCCGCGGGCTGCTGGCCTCCTCCGCCGTCGGCATCTGGCCGGTCGCGTCGTTGTTCGCGATGACGGGCGTGATCTTCGGAGTGGCCCGGTCGGTGACCGGCGCCGTCATCGGGATCGTCGCGGTGCCGGTGGCGTTCGCCTGCTGTCTGGTGGTGTCGCGGCTGGTCACCACCGCCCTGTCCGGCGCGCTCCGGACGCGGCGCGGGCGCGACCTGATGGCGGTCGCGGTCATCCTCCTCGTCGTGGGGTCGCAGCTCCCGGGCATGCTGCTCAACCAGGGGCTCGGCAACGGCCTGGAGATCATCACCCGGACCGCAGGGGTGCTGCGGTGGTCGCCCACAGGGCTGGCCGCCCACGCGATCGCCGACGGCGGGCTCGTGGGGGTCGCCGAGGTGGTGGCGGTCGCCCTGTTCACCGCGGTCTGCGCGTGGTTGTGGATCGTCGCGCTCAAGGCCGCGCTCACCAGGGCCGACTCCTCCAGCCAGGGCGGCGGGAGCGTGCGGCGGTCGCGGTTCGGCGGGCTGCTGCCCGAGGGCGTGCTCGGGGCGGTCGTCGCCAAGGAGCTCAAGTACGCCCGCCGCGACCCCCGGGGCCGTGTCACCTGGGTCAGCGCGCTGGCCGTCATCATCATCATGATCTTCTCGACCCGGAGCAACACCGGCGGCGAGCCGATCGTCTGGATGGGCGTCTTCCCGGTCTGGCTGGGCGGCCTGGTGGTGTCGCTGCAGGCCACCAACTCCTTCGGCATCGACGGCAGGGCCCTGTGGATCAACGCCGTCGTGTACGCCAGACCCGAGGCCCTCCGCGCCGACCTGGCCGGCCGCCACCTGACCATCACCCTGATCGGCGCCCCGCTGATCTGCCTGACGGCGGTGGTCACCGGCCTGCTGACCAGGCCCGAGTGGATCGTCCCTGCGGCCCTGACCGGCGTCGGCGTGATGGGGCTGGTCTTCGCCGTGGGGTCGTTCACCAGCGTCTACATCGCCTACACCCAGCCCGAGCGGGTCAACGCCTTCACCGGCGCGGCCCCCGGTCAGGGCGGGCAGGCGTTCCTGTCGTCGATCGGGTCGCTGGTCGGCGGGGCGGTGTTGTCGTTGCCGGTGCTCATCCCGGTCATGGCGGGCCACCTCTGGGTGTCGGTGCTGATGCCGGTCCTCGGATTCGCCCTCTCCTGGCTGGCCCGCGCCAAGGCGTCGGCGATCGGCTTCCGGCGCATGCCCGAGCTCATGGCGGACGTTTCCCGTCCCACCTGACCATTGGTCTAGTCCAATGGGTGAGACCGGTCTGAGGTCGTTTGAGGGCACTCGCTAGTCTTCCAACCATGGCCGCCCTGTCTCACCACGACCGCCACAGCGCCGTCACCGAGATGCCCGACGACCTCCGCGCCGACGTCCGCCTCCTGGGAGAGATCCTGGGTCAGGCAATTGCCGAAGACGGCGGCCCCGACCTCCTTGCCGATGTCGAACGTCTCCGCAAAGCGGTCATCGCCGCCCGCCGGCGGGAGACCACGGTCGACGACGTGGCGGCTCTGGTCGCCGAATGGCCCCTCGACCGGGCCGTGCTGATCGCCCGTGCCTTCACCTGTTACTTCCACCTCGCCAACCTGGCCGAGGAGCACTACCGCATCCGTATCCTGCGGCAGCGCGACCGCGACGACGTGCCGGTGCCCGAGTCGCTGCCGCAGGCCGTGCGGGCGCTGCGCAGCGACGTGGGGACCGAGGAGCTCGACCGGCTCATCGGGCAGCTGGAGTTCCGGCCGGTGCTGACGGCCCACCCGACCGAGGCCCGGCGGCGCGCGGTGGTGACGGCGATCCAGCGGATCAGCGGCCACCTCGACCTCTACAACACGCCCGGCCGGGGCGCGGGGGAGCAGCAGGAGGCCAAGCGGCGGCTGCGCGAGGAGGTCGACCTGCTGTGGCGGACCGCCCAGCTCCGGTCGACCAAGCTCGACCCGCTCGACGAGGTGCGCACCGCGATGGCGGCCTTCGACGAGACGCTCTTCCGGGCCGTGCCGCTGATCTACCGGTCGCTCGACGGCGCTCTGGAGCCGGGCACCGGCACCCGCCCGCCGCTCGCCCGCCCCTACATCCGCTACGGCTCCTGGATCGGCGGCGACCGCGACGGCAACCCCAACGTGACCTCGAAGGTCACGCGCGAGGCCATGCTGATCCAGAACGAGCACGTGCTGATCGCGCTGGAGAACGCGGCGACCCGCATCGGCCGCACGATGACGCTGGCCGCCGAGCGCACCCCGATCTCCCCCGCTCTGCGCGCCGCCCTGTCCCGCGCCGAGGGCGACTTCCCCGACCTGGTCTCCGAGATGGCGACCCGCTCGCCGAGCGAACCGCACCGGCAGTGGCTGCTGTTCGTGGCCGGGCGCATCGCCGCGACCCGCCGCCGCGACCTCGACCTGGCCTACCGGTCGCCCGCCGACCTGCTCACCGACCTGCGGCTGGCGCAGGAGTCGCTCGTCGAGGCCGGCGCGGTGCGGCAGGCGTACGGGGAACTGCAGCACCTGATCTGGCAGGTGGAGACCTTCGGCTTCCACCTGGCCGAGCTGGAGGTGCGGCAGCACTCCCAGGTCCACGCCGCCGCGCTGGCCGAGATCGAGGCCGGCGGGGCCCGCTCCGAGCGCACCGAAGAGGTGCTGGCCACGATCCGGAGCATCGCCTGGATCCAGGAGCGGTTCGGCGTCACCGCCTGCTCCCGCTACGTCGTCTCGTTCACCCGCTCGGCCGACGACATCCTGGCCGTCTACGCCCTGGCCCGGCACGCCCTCGGCGACCGCGCGCCGGTGCTCGACGTGGTGCCGCTGTTCGAGTCGGGGGAGGACCTCGACAACTCGGTGCGCGTGCTGAGCGGGATGATCGCCTCCGAGCCCGTCCAGAAGCGGCTGGCGGCCAACGGCCGCCGGGTCGAGGTCATGCTCGGCTACTCCGACTCCGCCAAGGAGCTCGGCCCGGCCGCCGCGACCATGCGCCTCTACGACGCGCAGGCCGCGCTCACGAAGTGGGCCGCCGAGAACGAGATCGTGCTCACCCTCTTCCACGGCCGGGGCGGCGCCCTGGGCCGGGGCGGCGGGCCGGCCAACCGGGCGGTCCTGGCGCAGGCGCCGGGCTCGGTCAACGGCCGGTTCAAGGTCACCGAGCAGGGCGAGGTCATCTTCGCCCGCTACGGCCACATGGCCATCGCCCGCCGCCACATCGAGCAGGTCACCAACGCGGTGCTGCTCGCCTCGACCAGCCCGGTCGAGCAGCGCACCGCCGACGCCGCCGCGAAGTTCCGCGAGCTGGCCGACCAGGTCGCCACCGCCTCCGAGCGGGCCTACCGGGGCCTGACCGAGGCGCCCGGCTTCCCCGAGTGGTTCGCGCTGGTCAGCCCGCTGGAGGAGATCGGCTCGCTGCGCCTCGGCTCCCGCCCGGCCCGCCGCGGCCTGGGGGCGCCCAAGTCGCTCGACGACCTGCGCGCCATCCCGTGGGTCTTCGCCTGGGCCCAGACCCGGGTCAACCTGCCCGGCTGGTACGGCCTCGGCTCCGGTCTGGCCGCCGTCCTCGACGCCGGAGGCCAGGCGGAGCTGCGGGAGGCCTACAAGGAGTGGCCGCTGTTCGCCTCGCTGCTCGACAACGTGGAGATGTCGCTGGCCAAGACCGACCGCGCCATCGCCAGCCGCTACCTGGCGCTGGGCGGCCGCGACGACTTCTTCAAGCAGGTCATGGACGAATACGACCTGACCCGGCGGCTGGTCCTGGAGATCACCGGCCACTCCCGGCTGCTGGAGTCGCGAAGGGTGCTGTCCAGGGCCGTGCAGCTCCGTGACCCCTACGTCGACGCGCTGTCGCACCTGCAGCTGCGGGCGCTGACCGCGCTGCGCACCGCCGACGACCTGGGCGACGACGAGCGCGAGAGCCTGTCGACGCTGCTACTGCTCAGCGTCAACGGCGTCGCCGCGGGTCTGCAGAACACGGGCTGAGCCCGCGTACACGTTGAAGCGCTCCTCGCGGAGGAAGCCCACGAGGGTCATGCCGAACTCCCGCGCCACGTCGACGGCCAGCGACGAGGGCGCGGAGACGGCGGCCACGATGGAGATCCCGGCCGCGAGGGCCTTCTGCATGATCTCGTACGACGCCCGGCCGGACACCAGCAACACCGGCCGGGGCCCGTCGTTGAGCAGCGACCAGCCGATCACCTTGTCGACCGCGTTGTGCCGGCCGACGTCCTCTCTGATCCTGATCAGCTCACCCTCGGGGGTGAACAGACCGGCGGCGTGCAGGCCGCCGGTCCGCCCGAACACGCCCTGGGCGGCGCGGAGTTTCGCGGGCAGCCCGTAGAGGGTGTCCGCCGAGATCTCCAGATCGTCGGCCGCCAGCGGCGTGCACTTGCCGTGCAGCGCGTCGAGGCTCGCCGAGCCGCACACCCCACAGGCGCTCGACGTCACGAAGTAGCGGTCGAGCCCGGGCAGATCGGGCAGGGGACCGCGAAGTCTCACCGTCACCGTGTTGAACCGCGCCTCCGGCGGCACGTCCTCGTCGGTGCAGTAGGCGATGGCCTCGATGCCGGTGATGCCCTCGCCGTTGAGGAACCCGGCGGCCAGCTCGAAGTCGGAGCCGGGGGTCCGCATCGTGATCGCCAGGGTCCGCCGCTCGGTCCCGGACGTGATGCGGATCTCCAGCGGCTCCTCGGTGGCCACCTCGTCGGGCCGGTCGCGAGAAATGGTCCCGGCGACCGACCTGACGCGGTAACGCGTGACCGGACGGTCACCCATGGCGGGTCAGCGTCGCGGCCGCGTTGTAGTCGGGGATCTTGGCGTCGGGCGACCGGCGGGCCTTGTCGAGCAGCACGTTGCCCTCCGGCCAGTGCACCTGGATGTTCCCCGGCGTCAGCGGCGCCCGCAGCACCTTCCCGACCAGCGACCCGCTGGCCGTGGTCAGCTCGACCTCGGTCCCGTCGGGCAGGCCGAGCCGGTCGGCGTCGTACGGGCTCATCAGGACGGCCTCGCGGGTGGCGCCGTTGAAGCCGTCGACCCGCTCGTGGACCATGCTGTTGAACTGCTTGCCGCGCCGGGTCGCGACCAGGAACGTCCCGTCGGGCCGGTGCAGCCTCGGCAGCCCGACCGCCGCGAACGTCGCCGTGCCGAAGGGGAGGTGGCGGCCGCCGTACTGGACGTTGTCGCCGAACTTCGCCAGCTTCGCGATGCCCTCGTAGAACGGCACGGCCCTCTCGATGTCCCGCCGGATGTCGGCGGTGCCGCCGTAGCGCAGTTTGGCCGCCAGTTCGGGTCGGGCGCGGGCGGCCAGCTCGGTGAAGATCTTCCATTCGGGCCAGGCCTCGCCGACACGCGGCCCCTTGACCTCGGGGGAGAAGATGATCCGCCGCTCGGTCGAGGTCTCGGTGACCCCGCCCTCCATCTCGTAGCGCGTCTGCGCCGGGAGCAGGATCACGGTCTCGCCCGGGACGAGCATCTGCGAGGACACCACGATGTCGACGTGCACCCGCAGCCCGACACGTTCGAGCGCCTCCCGGCAGTAGGCCGGGTCGGGCAGCACCTCCAGGAAGTTGCCGCCGCTCGACACCAGGACGTCGAGCTCGCCCGCGTGGGCGGCGTCGATCATGTCGGTGGCGGTCAGGCCCGGCGTGAGCGGCAGGTCGAAGCCCCACAACTCGGCGAACCTGCGGGTGTGCTCCTCGGTGATCGGCAGGCCGCCCGGCAGGCCGGTCGCGTACGCGCCCATCTCGGCCCCGCCCTGCACGCCGCTGTGGCCCCGGATCGGCATCAGGCCGCAGTGGTCGCGGCCGAGGAAGCCGCGGGCCAGCGCCAGGTTGACGATCGCGCGGACGTTGTCCTCGCCGTAGGTGTGCTGGGTGACGCCCATCGACCAGACGAGCACGGCCGACTTCGCCTCGCCGAGGAGGCGCGCCAGCTCGTACATCTCGGCCTTCGTGGCGCCCGACAGGGCCTCCAGCTCCTCCCACGACTGCGACTCGACGGCGGCGCGGGCCTCCTCGAAGTCCTTGGTGCGGTCGGCGATGAAGGCCTCGTCGAGCCAGTCGTTCTCGATCAGGTGCTTCAGCACGCCGTTCAGGAACCCGATGTCCCCGCCGATGTTGACCGGGAAGAAGTGGTCGGTGATCTTCGTGCCGAAGACGGCCGACTCGACGTTGGAGGGCACCCAGTACTTCTGCATGCCCGGCTCGCGGTAGGCGTTGACCATCGCGACCTTCGTCCCGGCCTTCTTCGCGTGGTAGAGGTACTTCATCGCGACCGGCTGGTTGTTGCTCGGGTTGCTGCCGATGAAGACGATCAGGTCGGAACCGATCCAGTCGGTGTACGAACAGGTCGTCGCCGCCGCCCCGATCGCCTGCTTCAGCGCGACCGTCGAGGGCGAGTGGCAGATCCGGGCGGCGTTGTCGACCGAGTTGCTGCCGAGGGCGCGCACGGCCTTCTGGGCGGCGAAGTAGTTCTCGTTCGGCACGCCACGGCTGGTCAGGTAGACGCCGAGCTTCCCGTTCAGGCGGGGCGCGATCGTGTCGAGCGCCTCGTCCCACGAGATCCGGGTGAAGCCCGGGTCGCCCGCGCGCCTGATCATCGGGTGGGGCAGCCGCCCCAGCTCCCGCAACTGCGCGCTTTTGGCCGGGAGCGCCGACACGTCGGCCAGCAGGGCCGGGTCGAGCGCGGGGGCGGTGTTCAGCGGCAGCAGCCGCAGGCGGATGTTGCACAGATGGACCTCGTCCATCGTCCAGTCGCGCATGCCCTTCGTGCCGAGCGCGCAACCGTCACAGGTGCCCTGGGTGAGCAGGCGCCAGGCGTAGCGGCGATTGCCTTTCACCGCTCGGAAGGCCTTCCACAACTCTAGGTAGTTGTTCGGTTTACGTTCGCCGATGCCGAAGGGCTTCCAGCTGGCCCAAGTTCTCATAAGGGCAGATTATGCCCACCGTAACCCTCTCAAGGGTAGCGGCGACTACATGGGGTAGTAATCCCAGGTCATCGACTGTTCGTCGAACGGAACGGTGTTCGGAAGGGAGAATGGCAGTCATGCCCGAACCTTCGTATCCCGATCTCGACCGACCCCAGTTGTCCCAGGCCGCCCTCCGGGCCGAGCTGGTCAGGCCCGGATCGTTGTGGTCGTCCCTCACCGTGGTCGAGCGCACCGGCTCCACCAACGCGGACCTCGGGCAGGCCGTCCGCGACGGCGTCCGCGAGGGGGCGGTCCTGGCGGCCGAGTCCCAGTATGCCGGGCGGGGCCGCCTCGGCCGCGTCTGGATCGCCCCGCCGCGCTCCGGGCTCACCTTCTCCGTCCTGCTCCGGCCCGAGGTCAGGACCTCCCTGCAGGGCTGGTTGCCGCTGCTGTTCGGGCTGGCCGCCGCCACCGCGATCCGCCAGGTCGCCGAGGTCGACGTACGGCTGAAATGGCCCAACGACCTGCTCCACGACGAACGCAAGCTGGCCGGCATCCTGGCCGAGCGCATCGACTCGGCCGTCGTCATCGGCATGGGCCTCAACGTCAGCCTCCGCGACTCGGAGCTGCCCGTCCCCCACGCCACCTCCCTCGCGCTGGCCGGGGCGACCTGCCTCGACCGCGACCGGCTGCTGGCCGGGGTGCTGCGGGAGCTCGAACGGCTCTACCGCGACTGGTGTCTGGCCGGCGGCGACGCCGACGCGTCCGGCCTGCGGGCGGCCTACCTGGCGGCGAGCGCGACGGTCGGGCAGGAGGTGAGGGTCGAACTGCCCGGCGAACGGCTGCTCGCCGGCCGGGCGACCGGGATCAGCGAGTCGGGTCAGCTGATCGTCACGAGCGGCGGCGCCGACCATCCCCTGAGCGCGGGCGACGTCGTCCACGTTCGACGGTAGAACCACGCCCGGAACGGACTGGTACGTGCCACGATGTGGCCCATGGGTCTCCCTGATCACCACCTGACCGACGGTGAACGAGTCGTCCATTCGTTCCACCCGCACTGGAAGCGGCTCGTCGGTCCGTTCCTCGCGCTGGTCCTCGTCGTGGCCGCCTCGTCGGCCGCGATCTACTTCATACCGAACGACTACGAATACTCCGGCATCGCCCGCATCGCGGTCGCGGTGGTCTCGGTGGTCGCGCTCGTCCTGCTCACCTTCGTGCCCTACCTGCGGTGGAAGACGACCGGCTACACCCTGACCACCCACCGGTTCACGATCAGCACCGGCGTCCTCAGCAAGTCCCAGGACGACATCCCGCTCGCCAAGGTCAACTCGGTCAGCTCCGACCAGACCCTGATGGAGCGCGTCCTGGGCAGCGGGACCCTGAAGGTAGAGTCGGCGTCCGAACGCGGGGTCATCGACTACCGCGACATTCCCAAGATCCAGGCCATCCGCGCCGATCTGTTCCGGCTGGTGGAGGACGCCTCCGACGGGGTCGTCGACGGTCACTGATCTGTGGCGGTCCTCACATAGGCAAGCCTAACCAAAGTCGGCTACCTTAGGAGAGCCTTACCTATGCATCTCCGAAGGGTCCCTGGATGTACGCCTGTGTGTGCCGCGCCGTCACCGAGAACGAGGTGCACGACTGCATCGCCAACGGCGCCCGGACCGTGCGGCAGATCCGCGACACCACCGGCGCCGGGGGCGACTGCGCCTCTTGTGTCCGGAAGATCTGTGCCATTCTGAAGCGGTCAGAGAGTTTGATCACGACCGCGTAGGCAAGGGACCGGGCATGCAGGGCGACAAGGACATCATTGCGCTGCTCAACGAGCAGCTTACGTCTGAGCTGACGGCCATCAATCAGTACTTCCTCCACGCCAAGATGCAGGAGAACTGGGGGTTCACCAAGCTCGCCAGCTTCACCCGCGCGGAGTCGATCGACGAGATGCGCCACGCCGAGGCGCTGACCGACCGCATCCTCTTCCTCGAAGGCCTGCCCAACTACCAGAAGCTCTTCACCCTCCACGTCGGCCAGACCGTCAAGGAGCAGATCCAGAGCGACCTGGAGCTCGAACTCGGCGTCGTCAAGCGCCTGAAGCCGGGCATCGCCCTGATGCGCGAGCGCGGCGACATCGTCTCGGCCCTCCTCTTCGAGGAGATCCTCAAGGACGAGGAGCACCACATCGACTACCTGGAGACCGAGCTGGCCCTCATGGAGACGCTCGGTGACGCTCTGTACCTCCAGCGGTACGCCGAGCCGCCGTCCGCGTCCTGACGCAGTCGAGACGCAGGGCCGCGAGAAACGCCCGCCGGGATCCCGGCGGGCGTTCGCTTGTCTTGGGGCGGTCCGCGTCTCGCGTTCGTCACCAAAGCCGCCCGGACATGCTGCCGCAAAACCGCCTTTGTCCATGTTTGCCCAGGTCAATTGATGGGTCAACGTGGAGTCAAACCGCGCGCTGTGCCCGGGAAACGATCGCCTAAGGTCCTACGATCGCTTCCATGACCTGCGTACTTCTCGCCGAGGATGACACCTCGATCTCCGAGCCGCTTGCGCGCGCCCTGCGCCGGGAGGGCTACCAAGTCGAGGTGAGTCCCGACGGCCCGCAGGCCCTGGAAAGGGCACTCTCGGGAGGCGTCGACCTCATCGTTCTCGACCTCGGTCTCCCGGAGATGGACGGCCTGGAGGTCGCCCGCCGTATCAGGGCCGAGGGCCACGGCACTCCCGTGCTGATCCTGACCGCTCGCGTCGACGAGGTCGACACCGTGGTCGGCCTCGACGCCGGGGCCGACGACTACGTCACCAAGCCGTTCCGCCTCGCCGAACTGCTCGCCCGCGTCCGGGCCCTGCTGCGGCGGGGCACCTCCGAGACGCCGGTGGTCCAGGGCGTCCGGATCGACGCCGACTCGCGCCGGGCCTGGATGGGCGACAAGGAACTCCACCTGACCACCAAGGAGTTCGACCTGCTCCGCGTGCTCGTGCGCGACGCCGGCAAGGTCGTGACCCGCGAGCAGATCATGCGGGAGGTCTGGGACACCAACTGGTGGGGTTCCACCAAGACCCTCGACATGCACATCTCCTGGTTGCGGCGCAAGCTCGGTGACGACGCGGCGAAGCCGCGGTACATCACGACCGTCCGAGGGGTCGGCTTCCGCTTCGAACGCGAGTAAGGGGCATGCGGAGGCGTCTGCTCTCCTCGATGCTGCTCGTCGCGGTCATCGCGGTGCTGCTGCTCGGAGTTCCCCTCGGTGTTGTCGTCGTCCGTCTCATCAACGACGAAGCCGCGCAGGAGCTCCGAGCGGAGGCGACGCGCGTGCTGATCAGCGTTGAGTACGCCATCAGCCAGGAGCAGCCGGTCGATCCCAAACAACTGGAGCGGAACTACCCCAACCGGTTCATCCAGGTCGCGTTCCGCGGCATAGAGCCGATCACCGTCGGCGTCGAACCTCCCGTGAACCGGTCGCTGACCGAAGACGCGCGCTCCGAGAACGGCGTCGTCCGGCTCAGCCGCGACACCGCGGAGATCGACCGCGACATCCGGGCGCGGCTGCTGCTGACCATCGCCCTGGCGGTCGCCGCCCTGGTCGTGGCCATCGGGCTCGCGGTCGTGACGTCACGGAGACTCACGCTGCCGCTCCTCGATCTGGCCAAGATCGCGGAGCGGCTGGGCTCGGGCGACGCGCGTCCGAGCAAACACCGCTACGGCATCCCCGAGCTCGACCGGGTCGCCGAGGTGCTCGACCGCAGCGCGATCCGCATCTCCGAGCTGCTCGGCCGCGAGCGCGAGTTCGCCACCGACGCGTCCCACCAGCTCCGCACGCCCCTGACCGGGCTCACGATGCGCCTGGAGGAGATCGTCGCGGCGGCGTCCCAGCCGGCCATCGTGCGCGAGGAGGGGGAGGCGGCGATCGTCCAGGCCGAACGGCTGACGGCGGTCATCGACGAGTTGCTCAACGCGGCCCGGCGGCAGCGCCACTCCCAGGCCGAGCCGATCGACGTCGACGAGGTGCTGGTCCAGCAGATCACCGAGTGGGATCCGGCGTTCCGGCGCTCCCACCGGTCGATCCAGCTCACCGGCAGCCGGGGCCTCCACGCGCTGGCCACCACGGGCGGGCTCAGCCAGGTCGTGGCCACGCTGCTCGACAACTCCCTGCACCACGGGGGCGGCATCGTGTCGATAACGACGACGAGCTCGGAGAAGTCCATCGTCATCGAGGTCTCCGACCAGGGCGAGGGGGTGCCCGAGAAGATCCGTACCAGGATCTTCGAACGGAGTGTCACCGGCGGCAGCGGCACCGGGCTCGGGCTCACGCTGGCGCGGTCGCTGGTCGCCGCCGACGGCGGACGGCTGGAGCTGGTCAAACCCCGGCCGGCGACGTTCGCGATCTTCCTGCGGAAGGTCGGCGACGACGAGAAGGGCTACCGCGTCGTGAGCGGCCCCGCCTGACCTTCCTCCTGGACCACCGGCGGGGCCATGAACACCCACCGCTTGTACGACCAGAAGCGGAACAGCGTGCCGAGACCGGTGCCGATCAGCGTGGCGATGTTGTTGGCCACGATGTTGTCGAGCCCGAGCGTGTAGCGGCTCAGGCCGAGGCAGATCAGCTCGATCAGCAGGCCGACGCCGTTGAGCACGAAGAAGAGGACGTACTCCCGGGCCAGGCCGCTCTGCTCACGATGGCGGAAGGTCCAGTAGCGGTTGCCGAAGTAGGCGAAGGTCGCGGCGACGACCGTCGCGATGACCTTGGCGGACAGGGTGCCCTCGGAGCCCCACATGGCCCACAGGATGTTGACGACGCCGAAGTTGATCACGAAAGCGATGGCGCCGACGGAGCCGAACTTGATCAACTCATGGAGGAGGGTGGCGAATCGCGCGTAGGCGCCGCGGATGAGTTGCTGCACGAGCCGCACAGTCCTTCCTGGTGGGATGGGGTCGTCTCAGGCTACCGGTTGGGGCTGTTAGGCGGGCTGAAAGCTTCCTCTGAGTCCCTTTCTGCCCAGGTCGTCCAAGAACATTTCAAGAAATTTCAGACTTTGCGGCCCGATCGGGGTCGCCACGGGCTACGTTGGCGCCCGACGTCACACCCGCGCGCACATTTGGGAGAGGTGCGGGCATCCTCATGGTCCGACTGAGCCGGATGGTGATCACCGGTACCGTGCTGGGCCTGCTGGCCGCCTGCGGTGGGCTGCCCGCCGAGACCACGGCCCGGGAGTCCCCTTCCCGTGAACCCGAGACGCTCACCCTGGCCGCCGCCGAGGCCGCCTTCGCCGACCTGGCCGTCCTCGAAACCGCGTGGGGCGACAGCGACTGCGACGAGGTGGCCCGCCTGCTGGCCGCCCCGATCGCCGAGCTCGGCGGCGCCGCCTGCACGGCCACCGCGCTCGGCCACGAGGGCGCCCGGTTCGAGTACGGAGAGCCGGAGTTCTACCTGCCGAGCCGGGGCGCCAAGGGCAGGCCGTGGTTCGCCGCGCTGGCGAAGAAGCCCGATCCGGCCTACTTCGTCTTCACCCAGGGCAAGGGCGGCTGGCGGCTGGCCCTCGGGCCGATCCCGGTGCCCGACGGCGCCCCGGAGGTGCCCGTCACCGAGGCCGTCGTGCCGGCAGGCGACGTCAACCCGCAGGTCACCGCCAGTCTGGTGTCCCAGCGCTGCCTGACGTATCTGACCGACCCGACGGGGGTCAACGGCATCCGGGTCTCCTCCGGCGACGCGCTGCGGGAACTGCGCGACTCGATCACCCGGGCCCCGGCCAGGCACCGCCCGGACAAGATCGGCGTCGACGTGCGTCTCGTCCGCAGCGCGCCGGCGCACGCGCTGGCCCTCCCGGGCGGCGCGTCCCTCGTCTTCCACACCCTGCGGCTGGTCACCACCCAGAGCCCAGGCCCCGGCCGCGACTCGCTGGCCAAGCCCTCCTTCCCCGACCGGGACGTGCGCGCCTTCGCCGGTCAGGGCCGCCTCGGCAAGGTGACCGCCGAGGAGCTGTTGTTCCTGGCCACGAAGGTCGACGCAGACGGCCGGATGACGACGGTGGGGCTGGGCCGCAGGCTGGCCTCCGTGACGAACGGCTGAACCGGGCTGGGTAAGCTTCCCCTTCGTGAACAGCCCCTTCATCGTCGGCATGGTCGGCGCCGGGCAGCTGGCCCGGATGACCCAGCAGGCCGCCATCGCCCTCGGCGTCGAGCTCCGGGTGCTGGCCGGATCACGCGACGAGAGCGCGGCCAAGGTCGTCGTCGACACCCGGCTCGGCGACCACCGCGACCTCGGCGACCTCATGGCGCTCGCCAAGGGCTGCGACGTGGTGACCTTCGACCATGAGCACGTGCCGACCGAGCTGATCGAGTCGCTCGGGACGCCGGCCCGGCCGGGTGCCGCGGCGCTGGTCCACGCCCAGGACAAGCGGGTCATGCGCGAACGGCTGACCGCTCTCGGGGTGCCGTGCCCCCGGTGGAGCTCGACCGACTTCACCGCCCCCGTCGTGCTGAAGGCCGTCAGGGGTGGCTACGACGGTCGGGGCGTGTGGGTGGCGCGCACCCAGGCCGAGGTCGACGAGGTGGTCTCCCACGGGATCGACCTCATCGCCGAGGAGATCGTGCCCTTCGAGCGGGAGCTCGCCGTGCTGGTGGCGCGCTCGCCCCACGGGCAGGGGGTGGCCTACCCGGTCGTGGAGACCGTCCAGGAGGACGGGATCTGCGTCGAGGTGATCGCGCCCGCCCCGGGCCTCGACCCCGAGCTCGCCGCCGAGGCGCAGCGCATCGCCCTGACCATCGCCGAGGAGCTCGGCGTGACCGGCCTGCTGGCGGTGGAGATGTTCCAGACCGCCACGGGCCTGCTGGTCAACGAGCTGGCCATGCGCCCGCACAACTCGGGTCACTGGACGATCGAGGGCGCCCGCACCTCCCAGTTCGAGCAGCACCTCCGTGCCGTGCTCGACCTGCCGCTGGGCTCGCCCGAGATGGCGGCGCCGGTGGTCGTGATGGCCAACCTGCTGGGCGGCCCCGACCCCGACGTGTACTCCCGCTACGAGCACGTGATGGCCAACGACCCCGCCATCAAGATCCACTTCTACGGCAAGGACGTCCGTCCCGGCCGCAAGATCGGCCACGTGACCGCCCTGGGCGACGACCTCGACGAGGTCCGCGCCCGGGCCCGCCACGCGGTCACCTGCCTGAGAGGACCCCTGAGTGCCTGACCTGCGGCCTGACGTCGGCATCGTCATGGGCAGCGACAGCGACTGGCCCGTCATGGGCCAGGCCGCCGAGGCGCTGCGCGAGTTCGGCGTGCCCTTCGAGGCCGACGTCGTGTCGGCCCACCGCATGCCCGAGGAGATGATCGCCTACGGCAAGTCGGCCGCCTCCCGGGGCCTGAAGGTGATCGTGGCGGGCGCGGGCGGCGCGGCCCACCTGCCCGGCATGCTCGCCTCCGTGACCCCGCTGCCGGTCATCGGCGTGCCGGTGCCGCTGAAGTACCTCGACGGGATGGACTCGTTGTTGTCGATCGTCCAGATGCCGGCCGGCGTCCCGGTCGCGACGGTCGCGGTCGGCGGGGCCCGGAACGCGGGCCTGCTCGCGGTACGGATCCTGGCGGCGTCCGACCCTTCGTTGCAGGAGCGGATGGTGGAGTTCCAGGCGGACCTGAAGAAGACCGCCTACGCGAAGGGCGAGGCCCTCCGGAAGGCCGCGTCCTCGTAGGGGTCTACTGGGGGCGGCCCAGGGCGCGGTAGTTCCAGCCGGCCTCGCGCCAGACCGTCGCGTCCAGGGCGTTGCGGCCGTCGACGATGTTGCGGCGGTTCACGACGCGGCCCAGGGCGTGGGGGTCGAGGTCGACGAACTCCTGCCATTCCGTCAGGAGCAGGACCACGTCGGCGTCGCGGGAGGCGGACAGGGCCGACTCGGCGTAGCTCAGGGTCGGCTGGGCCTTGCGGGCGTTGTCGAGGGCCACCGGGTCGTAGACGGTGACGGCGCCGCCCTCCTGGCCGATGGTGGCGGCCACGTCGAGGGCGGGGGAGTCGCGGATGTCGTCGGAGTTGGGCTTGAAGGCGGCGCCCAGGACGCCGACGACGCGGTGGCGGAACGAGCCGCCGACCATGTCGCGGGCCAGGTCGACCATGCGGGCGCGGCGGCGCATGTTGATCGCGTCGACCTCGCGCAGGAAGGTCAGGGCCTGGTCGGCGCCGAGTTCCCCGGCGCGGGCCATGAAGGCGCGGATGTCCTTGGGCAGGCAGCCGCCGCCGAACCCCAGGCCGGGGTTGAGGAAGCGGCCGCCGATGCGTTCGTCGTACGAGAGAGCCTTGGAAAGTTGTTTCACGTCGGCCTGGGTGGCTTCGCAGACCTCGGCCATGGCGTTGATGAAGGAGATCTTGGTGGCCAGGAACGCGTTGGCGGCCGTCTTGACCAGTTCGGCGGTCGGGAAGTCGGTGACCACGATCGGGACCTCGCCGAGCGGCGCGTAGACCTCGCGGAGGATCTGCTCGGCCCTGGGACCGGCGACGCCGAGGACGATCCGGTCGGGGTGGAGGGTGTCGTTCACGGCGAAGCCCTCGCGGAGGAACTCGGGGTTCCAGGCCAGGTCGACGCGGCCGCCCGCCAGCCGCCGCAGCCGGGCCGCGAGGCGCTGGGCGGTGCCGACCGGCACGGTCGACTTGCCCACCACGAGGCAGTCGCGCCGCAGGTGCGGGGCGAGGGAGTCGACGACCTGGTCGAGGTGGGAGACGTCGGCGGCGTACTCGCCCTTCTTCTGGGGTGTTCCGACGCAGACGAAGTGGACGTCGCCGAACTCCGCGACCTCCTCGTAGGAGGTGGTGAACCGGAGCCGGCCGGTGGCGACGTGCTTCTTGAGGAGGGTCTCCAGGCCCGGCTCGTAGATCGGCGACTCGCCGCGCCGGAGCCGGGCGATCTTGTCGGGGTCGACGTCGAGGCCGAGCACCTCGAAGCCGAGCTCCGCCATGCACGCGGCATGCGTCGCGCCCAGATATCCGGTCCCCAGGACCGTCAGTCGGTGTGTCACGCCGCCGCTCCCCTCGATGACCTGCATTTATCAGGGTGTGTGATGTTACCTGAGGCTATCGGGGGCAGACCGCCCGCTGCGATAGTTGGACGTCCTAGAATCCCTACATGAGCTTTCCTCTGTACGCGCCGGCGGAGGAGCACGACATGCTCCGCGAGGCGGTCCGGGCCCTGGCCGAAGAGAAGATCGCCCCGCGTGCCGCCGCGGCCGACGAGAACGAGGAGTTCCCCGAAGACTCCTACAAAGACCTCGTCGCGGCCGACTTCCACGCCGTCCACGTGCCCGAGGAGTACGGCGGGGCGGGGGCCGACGCGCTCGCGGCGGTGATCGTCATCGAGGAGGTGGCCCGGGTCTGCGCGTCCTCCTCGCTCATCCCCGCGGTCAACAAGCTCGGCACGGTGCCGCTGCTGCTGTCGGCGTCCGCGGAGCTCAAGGCGGCCTACCTGCCCGCCGTCGCCCGGGGCGAGGCGATGTTCTCCTACGCCCTCTCCGAGGCCGAGGCCGGCTCCGACGCCGCCGCGATGCGCACCCGCGCCGTGGCCGACGGCGACTCCTACGTGCTCGACGGCGTGAAGACCTGGATCACCAACGCGGGCGTCTCGGAGTACTACACCGTCATGGCGGTGACCGACCCGTCGGCCGGGGCGCGGGGCATCTCCGCGTTCGTGGTCGAGAAGGCCGACGAGGGCGTCTCGTTCGGGCCCAAGGAGAAGAAGCTCGGCATCAAGGGGTCGCCGACCCGCCAGGTGATCCTGGAGAACGTGCGCATCCCCGCCTCCCGCATGATCGGCGCGCCCGGCACCGGCTTCAAGACCGCCCTGGCGACCCTCGACCACACCCGCATCACCATCGCCGCGCAGGCCCTCGGCATCGCCCAGGGGGCGCTCGACTTCGCCATCGGCTACGTCAAGGAGCGGCGGCAGTTCGGCAAGGCCATCGGCGACTTCCAGGGCGTCCAGTTCATGATCGCCGACATGGCGATGAAGCTGGAGGCGGCGCGGCAGCTCACCTACGCGGCGGCGGCCAAGTCGGAGCTGGCCATGCACGGCACCCCGGTCAAGGACCTGACGTTCTTCTCCTCGGCGGCCAAGACGGCGGCTTCCGACGCGGCGATGGAGATCACCACCGACGCCGTGCAGTTGCTCGGGGGGTATGGGTACACGCGGGACTATCCGGTGGAGCGCATGATGCGCGACGCCAAGATCACGCAGATCTACGAGGGGACCAATCAGATCCAGCGGATGGTGATGGCTAGGCAGCTCCTTAAATAGCCGTTGAACAGCGAAAACCCCGCCCAGGATGTTCCTGCGGCGGGGTTTCGTGGTTCGGCTCAGGCGACCTAAACGATCACTGTTCCGTGCCTGTTCCGTGAGAGATGAGACGAGGGCGGAACAGGCGGTCGTCGATCGCCTTGCGGGCCCGGTCGTGGGGGCCGGGCATCAGGTGGGCGTAGACACGGAGAGTGAAGCCTGGGTCAGCGTGGCCGAGGTACTCGGCGAGTTCCTTGACGGAGACGGCGCCGGCGAGCATCACGCTCGCGTAGTAGTGGCGGAGCTGGTGGAGGCCCTCTTTGCGTGACGTGGCAAAACGGGTCCGGCTGTTGGCGTCCTTCGTCGGCGCGGGGATGACGCCCGCAGCCACCAAGGCGGGTTTCCAGATCAGTTCGCTGTAGATCCGCGCTCTGATGAACCGGTCGTCGGTCCACCGGACGAGCAGGTTGTGGGTCTGCACTTTGCCGTTGAGCTTCTCCCAGGGCAGAGAGCAGGTCAGCGGCGGGAAGGCCGCCACATGACGTCTGATCGCATCGGCGGTCCATTCCGGCAAGGGAACGACGCGCTCACGGTCGTTCTTCGGCAAAGCGAAAACGTGATCGCTGCCCAGCTTCTTGATCTGGCGCCGGACCTGGAACACCTGCCCTTCAAAGTCGATGTCCTCCAGGGCGAGGCCGAAGATTTCGCCCTGCCGGAGGCCGCACGACGCGGCGATGATCGGCACCAGCCGGAAGAACTCCTGGTGGGCGTGGATGATGCCGTGGACTCTCTCGTCTGCCCATGCGGTCAGCTCTTCCCCAGACCGTTTGGGGACTTGGACGATCGACGATCGGGCGGGGTTTTTCTTGATCGCCTCGTCCGCGACGGCCAGTTCGAGAACGCCCTGCAGGACAAGAAACGAAGTCTCGATCGTCGACGGGCCGTAGCGCTCGTTCAGCTCGCTGATCCATCCCTGGATCTGCGACGGAAGGATGCTCTTCACCTGTCGCTTGTCGAAGGTGGGAGCGACGTGGAGGCGATAGATGTACTCGTATCTGATCTTGGTGGCGGGGTCGACGATGCGTGAGTCCACCCACCGTCTGGCCACATCAGCGAAGAGGACCTTGCCGGCGTTCTGCCTCCACGCCGGCCTCTTCGTAGGCGAGGACCATTGCAGCATGGGGCCGCGGCCCAGTTGCTCAGCGAGATGGCCGGCGCGCCGCGGCACACCCTCGCCGCCGCGTTGGCCGAGTCGTTGCTGCTCGTGGGGCGTATCGAGTTCTTCGACCTCCGACAGCCAGACGACGCAGAGGGCCATTTCGTCGAGGCCCTCCAGGCGGCCGGAGCGGCGGACAACCAGCTTCTCGGATCGGCCATCCTCGCGCACTCGGCGTTCGTGCCCGGATGGGCCGGCGAACGGGAAGCCGCAGCGGAACGGCTACGCGCCGCCCGCGTTTACGCGCGCCGGGCGGAGGGCGTACCGGCCCAGTTCACAGCCTGGCTTCACGCCGTGGGGGCGGAGTGCGGGACGCGATGCGGGAAACACCGCGAGGCCCTGAAGTCGATCAGCCGGGGAGAGGAGGCACTGGCCGACGCGGCTGACGGACCGCTGCCCGAGTGGTTCGACTGCTTCTCGCCGGTGCGCCTGGCGGCCTTCAAGGGGAACACGCAGCTCAAGGCCGGTCACTTCCCGCAGGCCAGAGCGACTCTGCTGGCGGTCCTGGAGCAGCTCTCCGACGAGGAGCGCAAACAGCGCACCGTCGTGCTCGGCGACCTTGCCGCTGTGGAGGCGGCCGAAGGACATGCCGAAGCGGCTTGCGCACGGGCCATCGAAGCGCTGGATCAGCTCGCGGTCACCTGGTACGCGGCGGGCATGGAGCGTGTCCGGGACCTGCGCCGGTCCATGGATCAGTGGTCCGACCTGGACTGCGTGATGGAGCTCGACGACCGTCTGTACGAATGGCGCACCACGGTCAACGCGCTTCAGCGTTGAAGGCCCGGATCTTTCCTGGCAGCTCACCCAGCGAGTCGATGCGGATGGACGGGATGCGGTCGGCGTCGGGGTGGGATTGCTGGATCGTGCCCCAAGGCCCACGGCGAATCAGGGCCGTGGGCATTCCGGCGGTCGTGGCCGGGAGGATGTCGTTGTCCAGGCGGTCACCGACGTAGAGGATCTCGTCCATCTCGAAGGGGACCACATCGGCGACCCGCTTGAAGAACTCCGGGTCCGGCTTGGACGCGCCCCAGTCGTCCGAGGTGCCGATGAGGTCGACGTCCTCCGAGAACAGGGTGCGGAGAATGCGCCCGGCCCGGACGGTCTGATTGCCGGCGATGCCCAGCCACAGGCCATCGGCGCGGAGTTCGGCCAGGGCGGGGCGGACATCTTCGTAGAGGTCATCTTCGCCGAAGGTCTCCGGCTGCCCGGCGGCGGCGCGGGCTTCGCGCTGTTCGTAGAGGTCGAAGCCGGGACGGAAGACCTGGAAGGTGTCACGGTAGTCGCGGCCCTGGGCGATGATCGCACCGAACATGGCGCTGAAGGTATGGCGGGGGACGCCGAGCCAATCGGCCCAGGTGCCGTATTCGCGGCTTTCGTCGACCAGGCATTCGCCGACATCGAAAACAACGGCACGGATCATGTCGACAGCCTATGGGCAAGCCTCCTACCGGTCTTCACGTCTCCAACGCCGTACCGTGCGGTGCCGCTTCGAGTGGCATGCCCGGCCGTAGCCGCAGGTAGCGCCGGGGATGCCGCCAGCGCCCGTGCTCACGCGCCACATCGGCTCGTACCCCGAGGTGAAGGCATCGCTCGCCAGGGGTGGTCCGCCATCGGAGCGCGCAGGTGGGGCAGGAATCAGATCTCTGGGCGGCCGATCACGGGAGCCTCAATTCCCTTGGGCGCCAGGATGTTCATCTGAGAAGCGCCTCGGTGAGGTGTGTGGTTCGCATGGACGGTGCGAGTGCTGTTCAACGTGCGCGCGGGGAATCCACCGGGAACACCGTGGGCACCCCGCCCCTTTTGAAGGTCCCCCCGCCGATTCCCGGCACCGATCAGCCGCATGCACTCTGGACTCCGGTCGGTGCCCGGGATGGACGACCCGGTCGAGTCGCACTGCGGCGTAGCCCAGCACTGATACCGCCAGCACGATCATCAGGTCACCGGAGGTCAAGGGCTGGGTACCCAGAAGGTCGCGCAGGGGTGGGAGGTACAGCCCGGCCAGCTGGAGCGCGAGCGCGCCCGCGACGGCGATCGGCAGCAGCGGATTGGCCCGGGTGCCGGGCCGCGTGCGAGAGCCGAGGGCGACACCGAGCTGTGCCGTGCCCAGGGCCAGGAAGGCCATGCTCTGCCAGGGGCGGCCGGTGTGGGCGGCCCAGACCGCGACGCCGAGTGTCACGGCGGTGAGCACCGCGGCGATGCGGACCACGCGCTGCCACAGGCCCGCCCCGAGGATGCTCTCCCTCGGAGGGCGCGGCGGGGCGTCCATGGAGCCGGGCGTGGCGGGCTCGCCGCCCAGGGCCACGCCGGGCAGCCCGTGGGTGAGCAGGTTGATCCACAGGATCTGGGCGGGCAGCAGCGGCAGCGGCAGGCCGAGGAAGGGGCCCAGCAGCATCACGGCGATTTCCGCGGCCCCGCCGGACAGGCCGTACACGAGGAAGCGGCGGATGTTGGCGTAGACGCGCCTGCCCTCCTGGACGGCGGCGACCACGGTGGTCAGGTTGTCGTCGGCGAGTACCAGGTCGGCGGCCTGCCGGGCGACTTCGGTGCCCCGGCGGCCCATGGCCACCCCGATGTCGGCGTGCCGCAGGGCGGGACCGTCGTTGACCCCATCGCCCGTCATGGCCAGCACCTCGCCGCGGTCGCGCAGGCGCCGGATGATGTCCAGTTTCTGGGCGGGGGTGGCGCGGGCGTAGACGGTGGCGTCCTGCCGGTGGGCGTCTGTCTCGCGGCAGTCGGCGACCGAGCCGTCGTGGTCGACGATGCCCAGCTCCACGGCGATGGCGCGGGCGGTTCCCGGGTGGTCGCCGGTGATCAGCAGCGGCCGGATCCCGGCCCTGCGGCAGGAGGTCACGGCGTCGGCGGCCTCCCGCCTCGGCGGGTCGAGCATCGCCACCAGGCCGATCAGGCGCAGGCCGCGCTCCTCGACGCGCGCAGGCGTTCCGTCGAGGTCGGCCCCCGCGACCGCCAGCACCCGGTAGCCCGCGCGGGCGAGCCGGTCGGCCTCCGCGGCCGCGCGTTCCAGCGGCTCCGGCGCGTCGCCGAGCAGCGGGGGATGGAGCAGCACTTCGGGGGCGCCTTTGCAGATCACCCGGGTCCGGCCGTCGGGCAGTCGGTGTGCGGTGGTCATGCGCTTGCGGTCGCTGTCGAAGGGCAGTTCGCCGACCCTCGGGAACCGGCGCCGGAGTCCGGCGTGGTCCAGGCCCAGTTTGGCGGCGGCGGCCAGCAGGGCGGCCTCGGTCGGGTCGCCCAGCGCCTCCCACCGGCCATCGGCGTCGTGGACGAGCGTGGCGTCGTTGCACAGGGCCGCCGCGGTCGCCAGGTCGGTGAAGTCGGCGGCGGTCGTGCCGGGGGAGGGGCGGATCTCGCCTTGCGGCGCGTAGCCGGAGCCGGTGAGCAGCGCTCCTCCGGCGGGGGTCCACATCTGGCGGACCACCATCCGGCCCTCGGTGAGGGTGCCGGTCTTGTCGGTGGCCAGCAGGGTCACCGAGCCCAGGGTCTCCACCGCGTGCAGGCGGCGCACCAGCGCCGACCGCGTGGTCATCCGCCGGGCGCCCAGCGCGAGGCTCAGGGTGACCACGGCCGGCAGGGATTCGGGTACGGCGGCGACGACGAGGCTGATCGCGGTCACCACCATCAATTCCACCGGCTGGCCGCGCAGCAGGCCCAGGGCCAGCACCAGGGCGCACAGCGCCACCGCGACCGCGGCGAGCACGCGTCCGACGTCTGCCAGCCGGCGTTGGAGCGGCGTCAGCGCCGCCTTCTCGCCCATCATCGAGGCGATGCGGCCGACGGCGCTCGCGGCCCCGATCGCCGTGACCTCGGCCGTGCTTCGCCCCCGCACCACCATGGTCCCCGCCGACAGGGGGTCGCCGTCGCCCTTGTCGATCGACACGGACTCCCCGGTCAGGGCCGACTCGTCCACCAGCAGCCCGGCCGACTCCACCACTACCGCGTCGGCGGGGATCACGTCCCCCTCGGCCAGCACCAGCAGGTCGCCCCGCACCACCTCGGCCGCCGGGACCGGAGTCTGGGCGCCGTCTCTGACCACCCGGGCGGATGGGGCGGTGAGCCGCGAGAGGGCGGTGATGGCCCGGTCGGCGCGTACCTCCTGCACCACCCCGACGGTGGTGTTGACCACGACCACCAGCAGGATCACGCTCATGTCGGCCCAGTCCCGGGTGGCGGCGGTCAGGGCGGCGGCCACGAGCAGGACGAGGATCAGCGGATCCTTCATCTGCCCGGCGATCCGCCGCCACAAGGGTGTCGGGGGCTGCTGCGGCGGCAGGTTGGGGCCTTCCCGCTTCAGCAGGACCGCCGCCTCACGGGTGGAGAGCCCATGGTGTTCGGAACTTCGTGTGGTCATCATCGGACTCCCGGCTCGGTTCCGACACCGCTCGCTCGCCCCCACCTCATCGCCGCGTGCGGACAACGGCGAGGGGGCAGGGGGCGACGCGCGGCAGGGCCTGGCTGACGGACCCCAAAACCATTCCGGCCAGGGCGCCCTGGCCGCGTGATCCGACTATCAGGAGTTCGGCCCGCTCGGCGGCGTTGCGCGGGACGTCGACCGGGTGCCCCTCCACGACTTCCATCGACACCGGCGTGGCGCGCGCCCGCCTTCCTCAACGCGAAGTCGAGCACGGGACGTGAACCTCCGGCGCATCGGCGCCGACGACCACCTCAGCCCGCGGTGCGGTCGCCGGGAATATGGCGGTGATCGCGATACGGCGACACGGTTGCACGCGACATTGCGCCAACGGCTCTGTGTACGGCACCACGCGGCTGACGCCACCTGGTTCACCGGGGGCGTCGTACGGACACGCGCTCCGGCTCCAAACCTAGATCCGGTTTATTCTGCGGCCGGTCACGCGTTGAGGTGCGATACGGATGTAGTGGTCACGGCTGTCCCCAGCCCAGGAGTCGACGTCGTCAGCGCCCGTTGCCGACAGCTCACTCTCTGAAACGTGATGGGCAGGACCCTGGATCAGGACACTCCATCCGTTGCGGTTCCGCTCGTCGATATGGTCGATCTGAAAGGCGATCTTCACTTCCACATCGTCGATTCCCGATGAAATACTCTCATCCATGGTTCCGCCTTTGCGAATGCGGAACACAACCTGACCATTGATCAACCGGTAATTAACCGGGAATACCGTCGGGCCTACCACTGCCCCGCCAAAGGCCACCCGGCCGATTCCGCCCTGCTCGGCGAGCTGAAGGCACTCCTTTTCGCTCAGTTCTTCCAGAGTGCTCGGACCGGAATCACGCATCGCACTCAATGGGTCTCCTCTCCTGCCCGGATTTCATCCGGCCGACTGTGGTCTGCTAGGAAGGAAGAAAGAAACTACTCCTTATTCTACCTTCCGCCCATCCGAGAAATGGGGCGGCGGTGCTGAAGGGTGGTCCCATGCCGATCAAGGTCGGACAGGTGATGGGCCAGACCGCAGTCGCGGTACGGCGGGGGACGCGTCGTGCAGAGATCGCGTCGGCGATGGACAAGTACGGGATCAAGCAGGTCACGGTCGTCGATGGCGACAACCGCCCGTTGGGTGTCGTATCGGAGGCCGACCTGCGTTCCGGCAAAGGGCGGAGTCCCAGGTTGACCGCTGGCGATCTGATGACCACACCGGCTGTCACGGTGACACCCGACGTCACCGTCAGGGAAGCGGCGCGGCTCATGTACATCCACGATGTGGAGCAGTTGCCCGTCGTGCATCCCGACGACGGGAAGATCGCGGGCGTCGTGGCGCAGGCGGACGTGGTGCCCATCCTCACCCATCTGGCTGATGAGGTGCGTGAAGAGGTCGTCACGGTGATCCGGGACGTCACCGATCTCGATCCTGACACTCTCTCGATCACCGTCGGCGAGGGCGTCGTCGGTGTGGCCGGGCCCGTCCCTGCCGGAACGCCGGTCCCCCGTCTCATCGAAGCCCTCCGGGGTATCGATGGTGTCGTGGAGGTCAACTGCGATCTCGCCCTGCCCTCGACCGTGCCCTCGGTTCCGTCCGGCGAACCGGAGGCCGGTTTGGAGACGGTGGTGGAAGCGGCGACGTGGGCGCCGTCGATCCACAACTCCCAGCCGTGGTCCTTCGCCATCGCCGGGAAGGAGATCAGTCTCCGCGCCGACGCCGATCGCCGGCTTCCCGTCAGCGATCCGCAGGGACGGCAGTTGACGATCAGTTGCGGCGCGGCGCTGTTCAACATGCGGACGGTCGTCCGGGCGATGGGCCATCAGCCGCAGGTCAGGACGCTGCCCGATCCCGACCGCCCGGGCCTGGTCGCCACAGTGCGCGTCGGCCCGGCGGAGCCGCCCTGTGAGGAGGTAAGGATCGTTCGGGAGGAGATCCCGCGGCGGCGCACCCACCGAGGTGGCTTCGCCGAGCGGCCCGTCCCCGATGACCTGATCGACTCGCTGACGGCGCTGGCCGCCATGCAGAACGTCCGGCTGATCCCGTTCAGGTCGCCGGGCGACGTGCGGATCCTCGGGGCATTGACCACGGTGGCGCAGGAGTTGCAGGAGCGGGATCCGGAGTTCGAGCTGGAGATGATCCGGTGGGGGCTGCGTCCCGGGAGTCCGCGCCGCGACGGCGTGCCCGCCGACGCCTACCCTCGGCGGACCCCAGAGAGCCATCCGGAGTTTCCGCAGCGGGACTACAGCCGGGGCCAGGGCTGGGGCACCGAAGACGAGCCGGCCGGGGTGACCGGAGTGGTGGCGGCGATCACCACGACCGGTGACGAGCGGATCGACTGGGTCCAGGCAGGGCAGGCGCTGGAGTCGATTCTCCTGTATGCCTCCTCCCGAGGCGTCCAGGCCGCCTTCCACACCCAGCTCCTGGAGTATCCGCAGCTGCGCGACTTCCTCCGTCAGAAGTTGTGCTCCGGCGAGTACCCGCAGGTCGTGCTGCGGCTGGGTTACCCGCTCGGCACGACCCTCTCCTACCGCCGCCCCCTGGTGGAGGTCCTTTCCTAGGTCAGGTCACCGGTTCCACCCGGAACAACGCCGGGTGGACGTCACTCGCCGTGCCGGGTTCCGGCGTGATCCGGCCGGCGACGGCGCGGAGGATGTCGACCGTGGTGATCACGCCGACCGCCCGGCACTGCTCGTCGACCACCGGGACGGCGTCGTGGCCGGAGTCGAGCATCACGGCGGCCACGCCGGAGAGCGGCCGGTCGAGCGGGACGCGCGGCGTGAGATTCGATTTGATGAGGTCGCCCACCCTGCGGCGGGACAGGTCGGCCAGCGTGCCCGAGCAACTCGTAGCGATGTCCTGCATCGAGAGGATCCCGTGTGGCCAGCGGCTGGGGCCGACGACCGGGATGTGGTGGATGCCGCCTTTGCGCATGAGTTCCCAGGCCATGATCGGAGACTCGTCCGGGGTGACCGTGACGACCACCCGTGTCATGACGTCCCTGGCGGCGAGCGTCGTCGGGTCGATCATTTCCTGTCCTCCTTGTCGGTGACGATGGCGACCGGGCAGTGGGCCCGGTGCAGCAGGCCGTATCCGACCGATCCCAGAGCGGCCGAGCGGATGACTCCCCGTCGGCGGGAACCGACGATCACGAGATCGGCCGTGCGGGACTCCTCCGACAGGACGTAGACCGGATGACCACAGACACCCGTGTGCTCGATCGGGACCTGGGGGAACTTCTCGGCCCAGGGCGCGAGCTGCTGCCAGACGAAGGTCATCTGTTCGTCGAACATTCGCTGGACCAGCGCGGCGTAGCCGGCGGCCGAGCCAGCAAGGGGTGGCGGTTGCCAGGCGTACACGAGCTTGAGCCGGGCTTCGCGCCGTTCGGCCTCGGCGAAGGCGAAGTCGAGGGCCGTCTCCGCCTCCTCGCTTCCGTCGTAACCGGCGATCAGCTCGCCGTAGGTGTGCCGGGGAGAGGTGCGGACGACCACGAGGGGGGCCGCCGTGTGACCGGCGAGGGCCAGGCCGACCGATCCGAGGATCAGGCCGGCGAAGCCGCCTCGGCCGCGGCTGCCGATCACGACCTCGTCGGCGCCCATCGCCTCGCGGCCGAGCCGGTCGGTGACGTCACCCCTGATCAGTTGGGTGCTGATCTCGATGTCCGGGGCGCAGTCCCAGGCCCGTCGCTGGGCCTCGGCGACGATGTCTTCGTGGTGGCGGTGCTCGGTCTGGTGTATCTCCCGGTCGCCCATGGTGAGGGGCGGCCAGACGTGGATGATCCGCAGCGCGGCGTTCCTGCGGGCCGCGTCGCGCGCCGCGTACTCCACGGCGGCGAGTGAGGGCGCCGATCCGTCGACGCCCACGATGATGGTCGAACTCACGATCGTTCTCCTTACACGGCGTGGTCAGTCGGCCATCGCGACGACGGCGACGGCGCAGGCGGCGTGCCGGAGCACCGGGTCGGCGGTCGAACCCAGGTGGCCGAAGCGGCGGCGCCCCACCACGATGAGCCCGGCCTGCTTCGACAGGCTGGTCAGGGCCTCACGTGGGGCGTCGAGGGTGACCCTGGCGCTGACCCGGACCTCCGGATAGCGCTCCTGCCAGGCGGTGAGTGCCTCGCCGAGCTCCTCCTCCGCCAGGGTCAGGTCGGGGACCAGCGCCATCGAGGTGCCGAACGACGGGGCGGTCAGGCCACACCGGACCGCCACCAGCGGAAGCTGCCGGAGTGCGGCCTCTGCGAAGGCGAACTCGACCACCGGCCGGGCTCTGCCGCCGGGGGTTCCATCGACTCCCACGACGACGGGGCCCGGGTGGAGCGGGGCGGGAATCGGGCCAGGTCCGCGTACGACCAGGGCCGGGCAGGCGGCGTAGGCGGCGACGTGGCAGGCGACCGAGCCGATCATCATGGACGGGACCCGGCTCAACCCCCGGGAACCGACCACGAGCAGGTCGGCCGCCCCGGACAGGGCCACGAGCTGGTCGTTGGCCGACCCCTTCCACAACTCCCCTTTGACTTCCGTCACCGCGCTGGTAGCCCGCGCGCACGAGACGCCGTGCCAGAGCACGTGATCGGCGGCCCGGCGCAGATGATCCTTGGCCTCGTCGGACGCCTCGCCGTATGGCCAGTGCCAGGCGTGGGCGACGGTGAGCGGCAGCTTCCGCATCTCGGCCTCGTCCATGGCCCAGTCCAGGGCCTGCATCGCGAAATCTGAGCCGTCGTAGGCGACGACGACCCCGTTCATCGTGGTCATCCCTCTCACCCGCGCTTTCTCGCTTCAGTTCCACTGTCTCTCTGCGGCCAAGCGGGCGGCAGAGGCGGGGGCCCTTTGAGGAGAGACCTTGGCCTCACCATGAATGCGACACTGACGGTCATGATTCATGCGTCCATAGTCATCGTCGATCTGTGGAATTACCGGCGAACGTGGCTGCGGAGGATCTGCTCGCCCGGTTCACCGTGGCCGGTCCATCGGCCCCGAGTCGTCGACCGCGCTCGGCGCCATCGTCATCTTCGCCGCGACCCGCCTCATAGACCTCGGCGAATTCCGCCGCCCGCTGGCGTTCCGCCACAGCGAGTTCATCCTCGCCTCGGCCACCTGCCGGAGCGCGCTGATCTTCGACATCCTGTACGGGGTGCTTCTCGGCGTCGCCCTCTCGGTCGCCGAGATGCCGGACCGGATCGCCGTCCCCACGATGCCGTCCTGGTCCCGGGCCTGCCGGCGTCGCCGTAGCGGAATGGGTGGTCTCGGGAACCACTGCTTCGCGGGCGTTGGCGTGTGGATGTGAGGGCTGCGAGAACTTACAAAGAGGACGTGCATGCTGCCGGATCGATGGAGTATCCGGCGGCGCCTCGACGTCAACCAAGGGTCGGCTGAGGGCGGTTTGAGCGCCAAAAGTCCTTCCTGGATCGACCATGTGACCTGATGGGCCGCAGGCGGCAGGCTCATGATGAGGATATGGGTGCGGTCGATCGTTTCGACGCCTTGCGCGCGCTGGCCAGCCGGCGTGCGCGTCCTGGTGTCCGGCTGATGGAGGCCTTGGCCAGGTCTGCCGCTGATTCGCCGGACGGCCCTGACTCATGGGCCCCCGAGGTCGCACGGCGGGTCGGGCTCCCGGCGGCGGCCGGGCTGGGCCCGGCCACCTTCTACGCCGATCTCGCCGCCCGGCACGGCCGCCGTCACGTGCGGATCTGCACCGCCGCGGCATGCTTCGCCGCCCGCGCCGGCCGTCACCTGGCCGAGGTCGAGAGCACGCTCGGGGTCGCCGCCGACAGCGTCGGCCCCGACCGGCGGGTATCACTGCAGACAGTCCGTTGCCTGGGTTACTGCTACGCGGGCCCCGCCTGTCTCGACGGCGAAACCCCTTGTGCCGGCCCGGACGTCGCCGACCAACTCGCCGGCCGGGTACCGCCGCTGGCTCCACCGATTCCGGCCGCCGACGCCACTGGCGATCCCGTGGTGCTCGCCGGCGTCGTCGCCGGGGAGTCCGCCTGGCAGGTGTGGCCGGAAACGGTGGGAGTGCGCACCCCTGAGCAGATCCAGGCCGAAGTGGCAGCCTCAGGGCTGCGGGGGCGTGGAGGAGCGGGTTTCCCTGTGGCCGCCAAGTGGGCGGCCACCAGCCGCTCGCCCGACACCGTGGTGGTCGCCAACGGCGACGAGGGCGACCCCGGCTCCTACGCCGACCGGCTGCTGATGGAGGCCGATCCGGCGCGTGTGCTGGAAGGGCTGGCATTGGCCTGCCTGGCCTGCGGGGCCCGTCGCGCCGTGGTGCTGGTGCGCTCGGAGTATCCGCAGGCGCTGGCCCGGATGCGGGCCGCGGTGCGGGAGGCCTATGAGGACGGGCATCTGGGGCGACGAGTCCACGGCAGCGATCTGGATCTCGACATCGAGGTGGCCGAGGGAGCCGGATCCTATGTGGCCGGCGAGGAGACCGCCCTGATCGCCGCGCTGGAAGGAGGGCGCGGCTGTGCCCGGCCCCGGCCGCCCTATCCGACGAAGCAGGGACTGTGGGACGCCCCCACCGTGGTCAACAACGTCGAGACGCTGGCGGCGATCCCGTGGATCGTGCAGCGGGGCGGCGGCGCGTACGCCCGCCGGGGTAGGCGGACCGAGACCGGCACGAAGCTGGTTTGCCTCTCCGAACGGTTCGCCCGGCCCGGCTGCTACGAGGTCGAACTGGGCACCCCGGTAGCCGACATCGTCAGCAACCTGGGCGGCGGCCTGCGCGAGGGGGCACAACTGAGCGTTGTGCAGGTGGGCGGGCCGCTGGGCGGCTTCCTGGGTCCCGGACAGATGGACGTGCCGCTCACCGACGCCGACCTGACCAGCCGCGGCGCGGCGCTCGGACACGCCGGTCTCGTCGCCTTCGACCAGCGCCTCCATCCTCTGGAGGTGCTGCGGCACGTGTGGGAATTCGTCGCCGCCGAGAGCTGCGGAGCCTGCTCGCCGTGCCGGGCCGGTTCTCGTCGCGGTCTGGAGATCGCCTCTTCCGGGGGGCCCGCCGGCGAGGAGTACGCGCGGCTGCTTCGGGTGATGGGACAGGCGAGCCTGTGCGCCTTCGGGCGGCGGGTGCCCGCCGCCGTTCGCAGCCTCGCCCGTGCCTATGGGGACGAGCTGGAGGGGTGGAATCCGTGCTAGTCGAGGTCGACGGTGTCACCGTCCGGCCGGCCCAGGGCGACTCGCTGCTGGCGGCGGTACGCCTGGCCGGCGTCGAGTTGCCCACGCTGTGCCATGACGATCGGCTGACCCCGGCGGGCTCCTGCCGCGCCTGCCTGGTGAGGTCGGGCGGGGACATCGTGGCCGCCTGTGTGAGCCCGGCCGTCGACGGCGCGGTGGTCGAGGTCGCCGCCGGGGAATTGCAGGCGCTGCGCCGCGAAGCCGTTCAGGTGATCGTCGCGGCCTTGCCGCCTCGCGCGCTGGACGGCGGGGTGGACGGCCGCGAGCTGGCCCGCGTCTGCCATGAGATGGGGATCGCACCGCAGACCGCCCAAGGGCACGGCGGTCGGGGCCGCGACGACAGCCACCCCTACGTCCACCTGGATCGAGATCTGTGCATCGCCTGCGGCCGGTGCGTGCGCATGTGCAACGAGGTTCAGGGCACCTTCGCGCTGACTCTGACCGGTCGGGGTGCCGACACGGTCGTAGCTCCCGGCACGGGTGGACCATGGGCGGAGTCCGACTGTGTCGCCTGTGGCGGCTGCGTCGACACCTGTCCCACCGGCGCGCTCACCGAGCCCGGACTCCCGCTCGGCGGCCCGGCGGCAGCGGAGCGCACGGTGACCACGTGCGGTTACTGCGGCGTCGGCTGTTCACTGGAGGTGCTCACCCGTGACGATCAGGTGGCGGCCGTCCTGCCGGACCACAACGGCCCGGTCAACCGGGGGCACGCCTGCGTCAAGGGCCGCTTCGCGCACGGCTTCCTGGGATCTCCCGAACGCCTGACCCGGCCGTTGCTTCGTCGCGACGGGCGACTTGAGCCGGTGACCTGGAAGGAGGCCCTGGAGTACATCGCGCGTGGCCTGCGGGACGCCGTCGCCGCGGGCGGTCCTGACGCCGTGGCGGCGATCTCTTCGGCAAGGGCCACCAATGAGGAAAACTATCTTGCCCAGAAGTTCATGCGGGTGGCCATCGGCACCAACAACATCGACAACTGTTCCCGGCTCTGCCACGCCCCCTCGTCCGCCGGACTCATCGCCGCGTTCGGCCTGTCGGGTGGAACCGACACGTTCGACGACGTAGAGACGGCCGACTGCCTGCTGGTGGTGGGCGCCAACCCGGTCGAGGCCCACCCGGTGGTCGGCGCGCGGCTCCTGCAGAAGGTCCTGCGCGGGACGCGGCTGATCGTCGCCGACCCCAGGACCGTCGGGCTGGCCCGCTACGCCGACGTGCACCTGCGGCCCCGGCCCGGCACCAACGTCGCCCTGTTCCACGGGCTGGCGCACACCCTCTGGGCCGAAGGCCTGGCCGATGAGGAGTTCCTGCGCCGCCGCGCCGACGGCCTGCCGGAACTCCTCGATCTGCTCACCGGCTATCCTCCGGATCGGGTGGAGGCCCTGACCGGCGTTCCCGCCGAGGATCTGGTCGCCGTGGCCCGGCTCTACGGGCGGGCCGAGCGACCGGCGATCATCTACGGGCTCGGGGTCACCGAGCACCTGCACGGCACCGACGGAGTGCGCGCCCTGGCCAACCTGGCGATCCTGCGCGGTGCGGTCGGCACGGAGCGCGGCTTCGGGATCAACCCGCTGCGCGGCCAGAACAACGTGCAGGGCGCCTCGGACATGGGCGCGCTGCCCGACATCCTGCCCGGGTACGGCAAGGTGACCGATCCGCTCGCCCGGGCCAGGGCCGAACATGTGTGGGGGGCGCCGGTGCCGACCCGGCCCGGGATGCGCATCCCGGAGATGTTCGCCGCCGCTCGCGCGGGAACGCTCAAGGCGCTGTGGATCATGGGAGAGGACGTGTGCGCCACCGACCCGGACGGCACTCGGGTCGCCGAGGCGCTGGACGCCTGCTCCCTCGTCGTCTGCCAGGAGCTGTTCCTGTCCCAGACCGCCCAGCGCGCCCATGTCGTGCTCCCGGTGGCGTCCTGGCTGGAGAAGGACGGCACCTTCGTCAACTTCGACCGCCGATTCCAGCGGGTGCGTCCCGCCCTGACCCCACCGGGAGAAGCCAAGACCGACTTCGCGATCGTGCACGCCATGGCCTCTGCGCTTGACGTCGATCTGGGCTGCCGGACACCGGCCGAGGCGCTGGCCGAATGTGGCCGGGTGGCGCCCCTGTTCGCGGGGGTGTCCCATGAGCGACTGGATCGGGAGGGCGCCGTCGCGTGGCCGTGCCCCGACTCCGATTGCCCCGGTGAGGCCAAACTCTACAAAGAGCGCTTCGCCACCCCTGATGGGCGGGCGAAACTGGCCGCCTGCCCCTATCTCCCGCCGGGCGAGAGCCCCGACGACCACTACCCGGTGATCCTGGTGACCGGACGGCGCTGGGCCCACTACAACTCCGGCGGCATGACCCGGCGCACGGACAACATCCGGCTCGACGGGACCGACCGGCTCGACGTGCATCCGGCCGACGCCGCCAGGTACGGGCTTCGCGACGGTCACCCGGTCACCGTGGAGAGCCGGCGAGGCCGCGCTACGCTGACCGTGAAGCTGAGCGACGAAATGGTGCCCGGACAGGTCTTCTGCGCCTTCCACTTCCCCTCAAGTGGGGTCAACATTTTGACCTCCGCCCATGCGGACACCATCACCTCGTGCCCGGAGTACAAGGTGACCGCAGTGCGCCTGGCCCCCGTCCCCGGCACCGCGGCCAAGCGGAGTCAGTGACCGACCGGGCCGACCCGTCGGCCGTCGGTCTCATGGGCACCGCGTCCTGGCACCCTGCGCCGCACCCATGGCTCCTCAGCCGAGGTCCCGGTCCCACTCGATCTCGTTGATCACATCGATGACCCCGTTGACCTGCCGGGTCATCCAGGTCGCGATCACTGCGTCCCGCCGCAGGCACATCCGCCCGGTAAGCGTGACCACACCGTCGGCGACGGCGACATGGACCCGTGTCGCGTCCATCCACAAGGATCGGTTCAGTACCTCGGTCCGGATCTGGAGTTCCAGGTCGGCGTCGGGGCGTACGAACACCTTCAGCACGTCGTGGCGGCTGACGATGCCGACCAGGCGCCCGTCGGCGGCCACCACCGGAAGGCTCTTGACCCCGCAGCCGTTCATGATGCGGGCCGCCACCGTCACCGATGTCTCCGGCGTGACGGTGATCGCCGGAGCCGACATCAAGTCACCCGCCTTGGTGCCCGCCGCGCGCCAGGTGACATGGGAAGTGACGGGCATGTGGCCGCCCCGGAACTCCTCGGTGCGCAGCAGATCCGCCTCCGAGATCACGCCCGACACGCAGCCCCGGGCGTTCAGCACGGGGACGGTCGCCACCTCGTGCTCGAGAAGTTCGGCGGCGACCTGCTTGAAGCAGGTGTCCTCCAGCACCGAGATCACCTGTCGGGTCATGACCTCCTCGACCTTGACACCCATGTGATTCCACCCCCTGTAAGAGGTACGTCGCCACGGCCTGGCTACATTCCGGCGGTCGCCTCGGCCGACACGATCGCGACCGGGCAGAGGGCGTGGTGCAGCAAACCGTGGCCGACCGACCCCATCGTGGCCGCTACGAGCGAGCCCAGACCGCGTGAGCCGACGACCACCAGGTCGGCCATACGTGACTCCTCCGACAGGACCCGCACCGGGTGCCCGCGCACCCCGATGTGCTCACTGATCACGTGAGGGTGTTCGGCGTGCCGGGCAACGAACTTCTGGCGCACGAAATCGGTGTGCTCGTCGTACACGCAGTGAATCAGGTCTTCGTATGCGGTGCTCAGGGACGAGAATGACGGCGACCGCCAGGCGTACACCGCCTCCAGACGTGCGCCGCGGCGTTCGGCCTCGGCGAAGGCGAACTCCAGCGCCACGTCGGCGTCCTCGGTCCCGTCGTAGCCGACCACGACCTTCGCATGCGTGCCGGAGGGGACCTCGCGCACCACGATGACCGGGCCGAGGACATGTCCCGCGAGGCCCAGGCTGGTCGATCCGAGGATCATGCCGGTGAAGCCGCCCATGCCGCTGGAGCCGATGACGAGCGCATCGGCTCTTCCGGCCTCGTCCTTCAACCGGTTGACGACGTCACCGGTGGCCAGGTGAGTGGTCACGGCCAGGTCGGGTGAGCAAGCGCGGGCTCGCTGTTCGGCGGTGGTCAGAACCTGTACGCCATACCTGGTCTCGACCGCGTCGAGTTCTCTGAGCCGGGAGCCCACCCACGGCTCCCTGACGTGGACGATCCGAAGCTCTCCGCCCCGCCGGAGCGCGTCGTGGGCGGCGTATTCGACGGCGGCGAGCGCGGGTGCGGACCCGTCGGCTCCGGCGACGATGATCGAGCTCATGGGGTGCCCCCTCCTCGGTCGTCTCCTGTCTCCATCTCACCATGCGGACGGTGCCGGCGCCGGTCCGCCCACCGCCGGAGCTCGTCCGAACCCCAGATGAGGAGGGGGAAGCACATGATGAGCAGCAGGACGTCAAGGGGGAGCGCCGCGGTGCCGAGCAGTCGTTGGACCGGTGGAAGGTAGATCAACGCGGCGGTGAAGGCCAGCTCAAAGGCGATGCCGGCCAACAGCATCGGATTGGTGAACAGGCCTACCTGGCGTAGCGAGGCGTGCTCCGTCCGGGCCGCCATGGCGGTGCCGACCTGGCAGGCCACCAGGCCCGCGAAGGTCGCGGTCGTGGCGGTCAGGTAGGCGTGGTGTAGTGGGGCGCCCACGCCGGTCGGGGCGCCGGGTCGCCAACCGGCCCGCCACAACACGTAGAAGAAGGCGGTCATCGTCAGGATCGCGGAGAGCACGCCGATGGTGCCCCAGGCCCGCAGCAGCATCCGCCCCGAGACGACGCCCTGCGACCGGGACCGTGGCGGCCGGGACATGATCCCGGGTTCGGCCGGTTCACGGCCCAGCGCCAGCGCCGGCAGGGTGTCGGTACCCAGGTCGATGGCGAGGATCTGGACCACCGTCAGCGGAATCGGCACAGCGCCGCCGCTCAGCGCGAACACCAGGAACGGCACGATCTCCGGTACGGCGTGGGCGAAGATGTACACGATGAACTTGCGGACGTTGTCGTAGACCCGCCGCCCCGACTCGATCGCCGTGACGATGGTGGCGAAGCTGTCGTCGGTCAGCACCATGGTGGCCGCCTCACGGGCCACACCGGTGCCCGACCGCCCCATGGCCACCCCGATGTCGGCCCGGCGCAGCGCCGGAGCGTCGTTGGCGCCGTCGCCGGTCATCGCCACGATCCGGCCCTGGGCGCGCAGGGCGTCGGCGATCTTCAGCTTGGTCTCCGGTGAGGACCGGGCGAAGACGACCTCGGCCTCACCGGCCAGCAGCCGGTCCAGCGCGGCGTCGTCGAGGGTCTCGGAGTCGGCCACCGTCACCAGTTCCGGCCTCCCGATGCCGACCTCCCGGGCCACCGCCGCCGCGGTGATGCCGTTGTCGCCGGTCACCACATGCACACGCAGCCCTGCGGTATGGCAGCGCCGCACCGCGTCGGCGACCTCGGGACGGGGCGGGTCGTACAAGCCGACCAGGCCCAGCAGGCGCAGGTCCCGTTCGGCGTCCTGCCGGCGGCGCGGTTCCCGCCCGGGTTCTGGCCCCGGTCCGAGATCCCGCGCCGCGACGGCCAGGACCCGCAGCCCTCGACCGGCCATGTTCGCGACGGCCGAAAGGACCCGCTGGCGGGCAGGGTCGGCCACCGGCGGATCGGTCACAAGGGGCAGCACCGCCTCCGGGGCGCCCTTCACGACCACCGTCATCCGGTCGGCATCGGTGGTCACCACCGACATCAGTCGTCGCCGGGCGTCGAACCGGAACAAGGCGGCCCGGCGGGCGTCCCGGCCCGCTGTCCCACCCTCCTGCCCTTCGGCCCAGTGGGTGCAGCCCTCCACCAGCGCGATCTCGGTCGGGTCGCCGACCAGTCCATGCTCATCGCGATCGACGGTCGTGCATTCGGCCGCCGCTCGGCCCAGTTCGCCGGTGCCGGCCTCGGCCGGGCGTTCGCCGTCGTGGAGCGTCCAGACGGCCCTCAGCCGCATCCGGTTGGCCGTCAGGGTGCCGGTCTTGTCGGTGCAGATCACGTCGGTCGAGCCCAGGGTCTCGACCGCGCTGAGCCGTTTGACCACCGCCCCCTGCCGGGCCAGCACCCGTACCCCGACGGCCAGCGCGAGTGTGATCGTGGGCAGGAGCCCTTCAGGTACGTTGGCCACCAGCAGCCCGATCGCGAACATGAGCGCGTCCGCCAGCGGCAGCCCGGCCAGCGCCCCCACCAGCAGGAACGCGATCCCCATCCCGACCGCGACGGCGGCGATCAGCCAGGCGGCCCGCTGCACCTGGCGTTCCAGCGGGCTGGTCTCACGGCGGGTGCGCTGGCTGAGGGCGGCGATGCGGCCCAGCTCCGTGTGGCCGCCGGTGGCGTACACGACCCCCTTGGCCTGCCCGCCCGTGCACATGGTGCCGCTGAAGACCAGGTTCGGCTCCCTGAGGGCCGGCAACCCCTTCTCGGATTCGGCCGCCACCCGGTCCACCGGGGCCGACTCCCCGGTCAGCATCGACAGGTCGATCTCCAGCGACCCCTCGACCAGGCGCGCGTCGGCCGGCACCTTGTCGCCCTCATCGAGGAGCAGCAGATCTCCGCGCACCAGCTCGCCGGCGTCCAGGGTCCGCTCCGTTCCGTCGCGCACCACCCGGGCGCGGTCGGGGAGATATCGGGCCAGTTCCTCGACCGCCTGCTCCGCCTGACGTTCCTGGAGGAGGGCGAAGACCGCGTTGAGCGCGACGACGGCCAGAATGGCCCAGCCGAGGACCGGCGTTCCGGCCACGAACGCGAGGGCTCCCGCGCCCCACAACAGCAGCGCCAGAGGATGCACAAGCTGGACGACCGCATCGTGTGCCAAGGACGCGCGCTCCCGGCGGCTCACCTCGTTGGGCCCGTAGGCGACAAGGCGGCGGGCCGCCTCCCGCTCGGACAGGCCGCCGGGCCCGGTGCCCAGGTCGGCCAGCAGCCGCGGCAGCGGTTCGCACGGGTCGGCCTCCCGGCTGAGGTCAGGCGGCCGGCTCATCACGGAACCCGTCGCGGAACGCGGCGATCTTGAGAGCTCCGGTGGAGGCGGGATCGGCGAACGTCCGGTACGCCGCCTCCATGTCGGAAAGCGCGAACTCGTGCGTGACGAAACCGGAGGTGTCCAGACGTCCCGCGGCGACCATCTTGAGCAGATCGGGCGTCGAGCAGGTGTCGACCAGTCCGGTGGTGATGGTCACGTCCCTCATCCACAGGTGTTCCAGATGCAGCGTCGCCGGGGTGCCGTGCACTCCCACGTTGGCCACGCGGCCGCCTGGCCTCACGAGACGGGCGCACAGTTCGAAGGTCTCGGGAACACCCACCGCCTCGATGGTGACGTCGGCGCCCAGGCCACCGGTCAGCTCGGCGACCACCTTCTCGGCGTCCTCGGGCGTTCCCACGGCTACGTCCGCGCCCATCGTCTTGGCGGCCTCCCGCCGTGGTCCTGCGGGGTCCACGACCACGATGTGGGCCGGGGTGAGCAGCCGGGCCGTGGTGACGGCGGCCAAGCCGATGGGCCCGGCCCCCACGATGAGCACGGAGTCTCCGGGCCGTACTCCGCCGTTGCGCACCCCGACCTCGAAGGCCGTGGGCAGAATGTCGGCAAGCAGGAGAGCGGCCCGGTCGGCGACGCTGTCGGGCAGCCGGTAGGCGGAGGTGTCGGCGAACGGTATCCGCACGTACTCGGCCTGCGTTCCGTCGATCAGGTGCCCCAGCACCCATCCGCCGCCGCCCAGGCACTGCCCGAACATTCCCGTGCGGCAGTAGCGGCAGCGTCCACAGGCGGAGATGCAGGACACCAGGACACGGTCACCGGGGCGCAGGGTGGTGACGGCGGGGCCGGCCGCCACGACGGTCCCCACGGCTTCGTGACCGAGGACCCGCCCCGGCCTCACCTCCGGCACGTCACCCTTGAGAATGTGCAGATCGGTGCCGCAGATGGTCACTGCGTCCACCTGGACGACCGCGTCGGCGGGGTCGGTGATCACGGGATCGGGCACCTCGTCCCAGGACCGCCGGCCGGGACCTTGATAGATCATCGCCTCCATGATGCTTCCCCCGTTCCTCGAAGGGTGGGCTCCTCGTCCTCACGTTCGTCCGGTCCGGCCGGGCAGGGCAGAGTCGAAGGTCCCGCGCAACCATCGGGTCTGGTCCCGCCGCCCGTCGGCCTACAGAGGGACGCTCTCATCCGGGCAGGCAGTGGCCGCTCGCCAGCCGAGCTCGCGCTCGATCCGACCCCGCAAGGTGGCGGCCGCTTCGGGCTCGCCGTGGACGACATAGGTCATCCGCGGCCGCTGCTGGAGGTGGCGCAGCCAGGCGAGAGTTTCCTCGGCGTCGGAATGCACGGAGAATCCCGGCAGGTTCACGATCTCCGCCCGCACCGGAACGTGGTCGCCGTGGATCTCCAACGAGGAGGCGCCGTCGACGAGGGAACGTGAGCGTGTCCCCAGCGCGGCGAACCCGACGACGAGGACGGTCATGCGCGGATCTGGAAGCAGATGGCGCAGATGATGCACCACCCGGCCGCCACTGGCCATGCCGGAGGCCGAGATGATGACGCAGGGCTTGGCGGGCTCGTTCACGCTCATCGACTCCTCGACGGTACGTAGCTCCCGCAGCCAGCCCGGATCCAGCACGTCCCGGGTCACTTCGGGACGCAGTTCCGCCGAGCCGCCGGCGATCGCGCGCAGATAGACGTCTCTGGCCGACAGCCCCATGGGACTGTCCACGAAGACTGGAACCTCGGCGATCGCGCCCGCTTGGCGCAACTGGTGGAGCCGGTAGATGATCACCTCGGTGCGGTCGACGGCGAAGGCCGGGATGAGGACCGAGCCGCCACGGCGCACCGTCCGGTTGACGGCCGCGGCCATCGCCATCAGGGTGTCGGCGTCGTTGTGACGCCGGTTGCCGTACGTCGACTCGATCAACATGGTGTCGGCGTGCGGGCAGGGTTCCGGCGGCTTGAGCAACGGGTGGACGGGACGTCCCAGATCGCCGCTGTGAACCAGCACCGTCCCGTCGGTGAGAGTGACCTCGCTCCACGAGGAGCCGAGGATGTGTCCGGCCCGATGCAGGCGAAGTTCCGCGCCGTCCAGGTCGACGGCCTGCCCGTGCTCTGTCGGCGCCATCAGCTCCAGGGCCTTCTCGACGTCCTTCTCCTCATACAGCGGGAGCGCGGGACGGTGCCTCGACCAGCCATGGGTGTTGGCGTGCTCGGCCTCGTCGGCCATCAGCTTCGCGCTGTCCCGCAGCACGATCGCCGCCAGTCGCGCGGTGTCGGGGGTGGCGTGCACCGGCCCGCCGAAACCCTGACGCACCAGCGCGGGCAGATAACCGCAATGATCAAGGTGTGCGTGGCTGAGCACGATCGCCGACAGCGATTCCGCCGGAATCGGGAAGCTGTCCCAGTTCCGCTGCCGCAAGGCCCGCCCGCCCTGAAAGAGCCCGCAGTCCAGGAGAACGCGGCCTCCCTGCGGTAGAGCGAGCAGGAACTTGCTGCCCGTCACCGTTCCCACGCCGCCCAGGAAGGTCAGCTCACCCCTGCCGGGCGTGGTCCGCCCCGATCGGTCCATCCTTGTCGTCACTCCCTATCCGGCATAAGAGTGGCCATTTCCTCGCGACAGGGATGAAAGTCCTACATCAGGGACTCGTTTCGTAAAAAGCGCCCCTGATCACCGGGCCGCCCTCTGGGTCAGGCCGGCGGGGTGCGGATCGCGAGGATGGCCATGTCGTCCTGGCCGTCGCCGGGATGCTCATCGATCAGCGTCGTCACCAGGTCGTGCACCGGCAGGTCGGCATCAGCGGCGGCGAGGGCGGCCAGGCGGGCCAACCCCTCGTCGAGGGGCCGCAGCCGGTCCTCCACGAGCCCGTCGGTGAAGAAGACCACCGTGGTTCCCGGAGGCAGGAGCCGGGTGTGGTTGTGGCGCGGCTGAGTGACGTCGACGCCGAGAGGCAGGTCGGGATTGCTGTGCAGATAGCAGGGAGGCCGGCCGGGAATGAGCAGCAGAGGCGGTGGGTGACCCGCCGTGCTCCACCGCAGCGTCCAGCCTTGGCGGGCCGGTTCGATACGGGCCAGGCACGCGGTGGTCACAGGGTTGTCGGTGATCGCTTGGACCGTGCGGTCGAGGCGGGTCAGGACGGCTCGCGGTGAGGTGCGGTGGTCGTACAGCAGGGCACGCAGCATGTTGCGGATCTGCGTCATGGCGGCGGCGGCCTGGAGGTCGTGCCCGACCACGTCACCGATGATCGCAGCGCACGCCTGGCCGGGGGCGGGCATGACGTCGTACCAGTCTCCGCCCACCCGGCTCGGCTTGCACGCCGGGCGGTAGGCGGCGGCGACGGAGAACGGGTGCAGGTGTTCGGGCAGCCGTGGAAGCAGGAGTCGCTGGAAGTGCTCGGCGTCCCGGCGGTTCTCCTCGTACAGGCGGGCGTCGTCGATCGCGAGGGCGGCCGCGCCGGCCAGTGCGACGATCAGGCTTTCGTCGTGGGCGTCGAAGGGCCGCCCGTCGAGCCGCTCGGAGACGTACAGGTTCCCGTAGATCTCGCCCCGGATGATGATCGGGGCTCCCAGCAGGGTCCGCATCGGCGGATGGCCGGGCGGGAAACCCGCCGATTCCGGGTGGGCGTCGATGTCGTCGACACGCAGGGGCTCAGGGTGGGTGATCAGGTGGCCGAGCAGGCCGCGTCCGCGCGGTAGCGGCGTGCCGGCCAGATCGGCCCGTTCCTGCTCCGACAGCCCCATGGGCACGAACAGTCCGAGGCGTTCGCCTGTCTCGTCGAGCACGCCGAGCGCGCCGTAGCGAGCACCGACCAGGTTCGTCGCGGTCGAGACGATCAGCTCCAGCACGACCGACAGATCTATGTCCCGGCTCAGCACGGCCTCGTACATGTCATTGAGACGGTCCTGGGCACGGGCCAGGGAGCTCAACTGTTCGGCTATCCGGTTCAGTTCGTCGCCCAGGCGCAGACGTGCCCCAAAGACGGAGGCCTGCTGCGGCTCTTCCGCGTTCCCCGTCATCATGCTCACGCCCTCAGCCGGTGTACGTCCCTCAACGGCTCTCACCGCAACCCTGCTCGGGTCCCCTTATCCGAAGCATGTGCCCATCGAATCCGCCGCGACCAGATGACCTGCACATTTTTGGCCCATATGGGCATCCTCCGTGAGATCCCGGCACATTGCCGGGCCCGTTCCCTCAGCGCAGCTTGCGGATATAGGGCGAGGGAGGGGGCCGGCGGGCGCGAGCCGGATCCGGGCGTCCACGACGACCGCGCCGGTCGTGGTCACGATCACGGGGTTGAGATCGAGTTCGGCCACCTCTGGCAGCGAGTCCATGAGCCGGCCGACCGCGACCACCACCTCTGCCAGCGCCGGCACATCGGCTGGGGGCCGGCCACTATCAGCGCGTTGGCCAGGTTCGACTTCCCGGGCTGCGTCGCGCCGGCGACCATCGCGTCTGGCCTTCCAGCGTGCGGATGGTCACTCGCCAGCCGTGCCTGGTGGGCATCGGCCACCACATCCACGGCTTGGTGAGATGCCTACCCGCACCTGGGTGGTCGCCGTCGAAGCGGAGGTCGGCGGCTTCGCGTGGAGCTCGACGGCGGCCAGACGCTGGCCGCTCATTTGCTCATCGCCGCCGCCGCTCGTTCGGCAACCCGTCTGGACCTCCACACCCCGGCTTGTGAGCGAAGCCCTCACGCCGAGGCAACGTCATTTACTTATGGCTGACCAACTTTGCACATTCAGTCATATAGCCTGGTCGAGTGGCTGCTAGGAGCTGTTTGTTCGCGACCCGATGCCGGGGCGCTTCTAGTGCCTTGCTTAGTGTGCTCTCTGCCATCCTCCTGTTCACCGTGATTCTCTGTGGCGTTGGGCCCCATGCTCAGGCTGAATCATCGCTAGATGCGGCCACCTCTCTCTCCACGACAGCGGTCGTCGATCATCACCCTGATCCTGCGCCCGGTTCGCATGACCATGGGTCATGCGAAGACACGGCGCAGTCGGGGGCAGATCATCGCGGCTTGGTGTCGCCACTGCGGTCGCCCGACGAGCAACCGCTGCTGATTAAGCTTCCTGCGATCGAGAAATCGGCACTGGGGGCCACACGCCTGGTCTTCGACGCCGGGTTCGACCTCTTGCCGCCCTTTGGCGTGCATCTCCTCAATTTGCTGTGCATGACACGGGTGTAGAGCGCCCGGCGTCAGCTGCGTGATTTCGGAGTGGACTCTTCCGAGAGCCCCAACACCGGCGCGCGGCTGACGCCTTGTCGATCCATCCGCAGTCCCCAGTGAACGAGGAACTTCATGAACGACGTGCGCATACAGACGCGCGGCTCTTTGGCGGACCTGGTCGGCAATACCCCGGTTCTGTGGGTGCCGGAAATATGGTCCGGGGGTGAGCGTGGCTTCTGGGCGAAGCTCGAGAGCTATAACCCTGGTGGCATCAAAGACCGGCCGGGCCTTCACATGATCGCCGAGGCGAAAACGCGCGGCGAGCTGGAGCCGGGCAGGCACATCGTCGAGTCGACCAGCGGCACGCTCGGCCTGGGCCTGGCCCTCGCCGGGATGATCCACAGACACCCGGTGACGCTTGTCACCGATCCAGGCCTGGAGCCGCTGGTTCACAGACTGCTCCGCACCTACGGGGCCCGGGTGGAACTCGTCACCGAGCCGCACCCTGAGGGGGGCTGGCAGGAGGCACGGCGGCAGAGGGTTCGGCAGCTTCTGGATGCGCGCCCTGGGTCCTATTGCCCTGACCAGTACAGCAATCCCGACAACGTCGCCGCGTATGGCGCCCTGGCCGAGGAACTGGCCGCTCAGCTCGGCCAGGTCGATGTGCTCGTCTGCAGTGTCGGCACCGGCGGCCATAGCGCTGGAACGTTCCGCACGCTACGGGAGCTCTGCCCAGGAGTGCGTCTCGTGGGCGTCGACACGGTCGGTTCGACGATCTTCGGCCAGCCTCCAAGAGCACGACTCATGCGCGGCCTGGGCAGCAGCATCCATCCGCGCAACGTCGCCTACGAGCTGTTCAGCGAGGTGCACTGGGTTGCTCCAGCCGAGGCGGTATGGGGCTGTCGGCGACTCGGTGCCATCAGGTATGCCACCGGCGGATGGAGTGTCGGCGCCGTCGCGCTTGTGGCCTCCTGGCTCGCCAGGACCGAACCGGCCGGCACCCGCATCGCCGCGGTCTTCCCTGATGGTCCGGAGCGCTATTTCGACACGATCTACAACGACGGCTACTGCCATGACCACGATCTTCTCCACCGCAAGCCGGAGCCGGAACCAGACCTGATCTCGAGGTGTGACGCGGCCGAGGTGGAGCGGTGGACCCGCTGTACTGCGGTGACGGATCCGCTGGCGGAAAACCAGGGCATGCCTTCAGCGATGGGGGAGCCGACGTGAAGGCGACCCTCGCCCAGGTGAGATCGTTCGACCGGCCGATCCGGTTGCTCCTGATCAACCAGCTCACCATCAACATCGGCTTCTACATGCTGATGCCGTATCTGGCCACGTATCTGACCGGGGACGTGGGCCTGGCGGTGTGGTTGACCGGGCTGATCCTTGGTGTACGCAACCTGAGCCAGCAGGGCTTGTTCCTGGTCGGCGGAAGTCTCGCCGACCGGATCGGCTACAAGCCGATGATCCTCACCGGGCTGGCTCTTCGTACGGTCGGATTCGCCCTGCTCGGTCTGGTCGAGGCGGTGCCGGCTCTGATTCTGGCCTCGGCCTTGACGGGGCTCGCGGGAGCCTTCTTCAACCCGGCCGCACGCGCCTACCTGGCTCAAGAGGCAGGGGAACGCAAAGTGGACGCGTTCGCCATATTCAACGTCTTCTACCAAACCGGCATCCTGATCGGACCACTGATCGGGTTGCTGCTGCAGGGCTTCGCCTTCCGCATCACCTGCCTGGTAGCGGCCGGGCTCTTTGCGATCTTGGCGCTGGCTCAGGTGCGGGCTCTGCCCAACAGACGCGGCAGCCGGGCCGGGGCCGCAGGGTCGATGCTCAGCGACTGGCGTCAGGCGCTGGGAAACCGCGCCTTCATGCTCTTCTCCCTGGCTTTGATCGGTTCCTACATTCTCAACTTCCAGGTGTACCTCGGCCTGCCCATCGAGGTGCGGCGAGCCACGGGAGGAGAGTTGGGCGTCACTTTGCTCTTCGTGCTGTCCGGCGGCCTGTCGATGATCGGTCAGGTGCACGTTACGAGGTGGGTGAAGGCTCGCTGGACGCCCGGCCAGGCCATGGTTCACGGCCTGTTCCTGATGGGAATCGCATTTGTTCCCATCGCTGTCGCAGCTTCGACTCGCCACGCCACAGTCACCGGGGGGTGGGAATACGTCATCGCTGTAGCCCCCATCCTGGTGACGACGGCGCTGCTCACCGTAGCTACCATGATCGTTTACCCCTTCGAGATGTCGACCATCGCCAACCTGGGTGGTGACCAGATGATGGGCACCTATTACGGTCTGTACAACACCTTGTCCGGGATCGGAATCGCGGTGGGGAACCTCCTCACCGGCGCCCTGCTCGACTTCAGCGGGCAGTCGGGCCTGCCGGGTCTTCCCTGGTGGGGGCTGGCTGCCGTGGGAGTGGCCTGTGCGCTGGCCGTGCGTTGGCTTGATCAGTCGGGTCGGCTGCGTCCCGCGCGGGCCAGCGTGGCGCGCGCCCGCCTTCCTCAACGCGAAGTCGAGCACGGGACGTGAGTTTCCGGCACATCGAGCCGACGACCACCTCAGCCTGCGGTGCGGTCGCCGAGAAGTATGGCGGTGATCGCGATATGGCGACACGGGTTGCACGCGACATTGCGCCAACGCCTGATTTTCCACAAGTTCTCCAGTTGCGATGACGGCCAATTTGCGCTGTGATCCGTCCGGCCGGGTAAGCCGCGTGCTGACCATCGCCTTGTGCGCCTCAGCCGCCAGTTTCCCCGCCGTCAAATGGCGTTGAGCGCGTCGGGAGTAAGGCGAGTGATGAGATAATCGCGAAGATCTTCCGGAAGGGCGTCGTAAGTGCCGTCTTGCATACGGGTCCTGGCTGGATTGAGGGCGGCCTGAGCGGTAGGCGGGCTACCCCCGAACTCGCTCTCTGGCGTATCAATCGACACCATCCGAATCGACATCTCGATGGACGGTGTATCCCTATCCGTGACCTTCAAGAAGCGGTAGTCACGGGCTGGACGACTTGCGCCGACAAAACCTAGCTCCATTGTCGCTGGCTGCCCGCCGTTGGCACTTACCTCCTTAGAGGCGACATCGCAAATGATCAGGCTTTTGTTGCGGCGGGATGCCTCTCCAGGTAAGAAATGTTGGAGCTCCGCCTCTTGTCCCCGTCGAGGGTTTCTGCCATTGCGTATAGGTCTAGAGAGCATGATGGCGTGGTCATGTAGTTGGGAGATGGTCAGACGATGAGTGATCTGCGAAAAGAAGAAGTCTTCGCGTTGCAGGTGGTCAGCCGTGTTTTGGGTGTCGAGGTCGAGGCATACGACCTGAAGGGCAGGCAATCGGCTGTTGACGGCCTGATCCACTTCTCAGATGGGCGGACAGCCGCATTGGAGATCTCCTCGATCGGAGCCGAAGACGAGGCAATCGCGGGCTACCTGAACAACCGAGGGCACCGACGTGCGGTCGATGGCTTGATGTGCTTGTGGTATGTCCAGGTTCCGCCGAACTTCCATCCCGCTGATCTGCGCCTCCTCGACAGGGTCCTCCTGGACTTGGAGCGAGAGAGTCGAAAGACCTTCGACTATCGTGCGATCTGGGATGAGGCCGTCAATGAGCGGCTGATGGGTGTGTTCGGCTCGGTGATCGCGAGTGGCGAAGACGCGCTCCACCGCCGAAAACCAGGTGCGTTCATTTTCACCCGCAGCTTAGGCGGGTTTCTTCACGACGGCATCCAGCCGTTGCCCGACGAATTAGCTCGTCAGCTACAAACCCCAACGGTGCAAGCGAAGATCAGGAAGCTCATGGCCACCGGCCTGGCGGAACGTCATCTATTCCTTCACGTTCGACCATCGGCTTTCAGCTTTCCGGTGTACGACGGCCTCGCCTTCGGGATCGATCTACCGCTCCTGCCTCCGCAGCTTCCCCCCGAGCTGAGTCAGGTGTGGCTGTTGTCGGGGTGGCAGGCCGGCGGAGTCGTGCGTGCGATCGGGCCCAACGAGTGGCGCAGAGATCAACCGTACGATCAAGCTTCCTAGCCTTCGCTGCCGTTGCAGTTCCCGTTGCAGTTCGCCTGTGCCCGCGCGTGACCGTCAGAGCCCGCCTCTGCTCTGACCAGCGGATTTGGACAGTAACGAGCTTGAGCGGACTGCCTTCACTGAGGATCCGGAGGCTCGTAATGCGTAGGTCTGAGGTTCCTGGGCTACGCCCTTCAAACCGGTGAAGGAACCTGAGGCGCCCCACGGATGTACGCGCGTCGCGGGGACAGTCGAACCGATGGCGGGCGGGTGGCGCCATCACAGAACGTGTGGACGGCGTGCTTTGGCCGTTGGCCGGATTGCTGGCTTATCGATCATGGTCTGTTCCGTGGCTGTTCCGCGGAAGGCTGGAAGATAGCCAAAGAAGATGAAGCGCCCCACAAGCGTTCGCCCTGCTCACGAGCTTGATCGAGGCCTCTTGCCAGATGGTCGGTTCCCGGGGAGAAGATCACCCAGATCTACGAAGGGACCAACCAGATCCAGCGCATGGTGATGGCGCGTCAGCTCCTCAAGTAGGGCCTGAACGGCGAACCCCGCCGAGGGTGGGCTGCGGCGGGGTTTCGGGCAGAAATGTACAGAGGGTAGTCGGCTAGCCGTGCATCTCCCGGAGCAAACCGTGCAGGTCGAGCGATTGCGCGGCCAGGATCAGCCCCAGTACGACCACCACGACGACGCCCCAGACGATCAGGGTTCTTCTGCGCATGACAGGTCCTCAGACGTAGGCGAGAGCTTGACGGACAGTGAGTGAGGAGGCGCGGCGGGCGGGAGCCGTACCGGCCAGTGCCGAGCCGGCGACGGCGATGACCAGCCACAACGCGAGCGCGAGCGGTGAGATCGTCAGCGTGAGCGGAAGCCGGAAGGCGAGGCTGCCGAGCAGCGAGCCGATGGCCCAGCTCAACGGCACCGCCAAGACGGCGGCGACGACCCAGCTCAGCAGGCCGACGACGACGGTCTCGCCGAGCACGATCCTCGTCACCGTGGACGGGCTCGCGCCGATGGCGCGCATGACGGCGAACTCGCGGGTGCGCTCGATGACGCCCGTTCCGGTGGCGGCGGCCAGGCCGAGCACGCCCACCACGGCCATCACGACGGCGAGCGCGATGAGCGCGCCGATCAATACGAAGACGTGGCCGTCGACGGCGGCGGCGAGTTCGGCGGTCGACTGGGTGGCCGCCTCGACGTCGGCCTCGCGAAGCGCGGCCCCGACGGCCGGGACGTCATCGGTGGCCACCCGCAACACCCGGCTCGGGCCGACTCTCTGCTCGAACGCGGCCCTGGTGACGTAGGCGGTGGCGGGGTTGCCGATCTCGCGAACCAGCCCGACGACGCGCCAGGTCGTCGGCTTGCCGTCAACGCTGTAGGTGACCGTGTCGCCGACCTTGGCCGGCCCGGCCAGGGAGTTGAGCACGGCGGCGTCGATGTCCCCGGGGCGCAGCATCCGGCCTTCGACGAGGGTGAAGTCGAGCAGGGTCGTCGCCTCGGGCACGCCCCGGATGGTGAAGCTGCCGTGTCCGCCGTCGGGGTAGGTGGAGGCGATCCCGGTCTGCGCGGAGGCCGGGGCGTAGCCCCAGGTCTCGACGGTTCGCACGCCAGGAAGGGCAGTGATCGCCGAGGTCAACGCGGGGTCGGGGGTGGTCAGGCGGATGTCGAGGTCGTAGTGGCGGGAGGCCATGCCCTCGTCGGCCGTGCGCTGCCAGGCGGCGGCCACGTTGAGCCCGGCCAGGAACAGCGCCCCTCCCGCCGAGAGCAGGCCGAGGGTGAGCAGCAGCCGGCCCCGGCGGCGGAAGGTGTTGCGGACCGCGAGCAGCAGCACTCGGTTGAGCCCGGTGATCCGGGCCGACACGGTCTCGTTCCGCACCCCGAAGTCGCTGATCGCCTCCCTGACCGTCACCCTGGCCGCCCGGACGATCGGGATGGCGGCGAACAGCGGTGGCACGAGGAGTCCGGCGGCGATCTGCACCGCGTACACCCACCACGGGATCGTCAGGCTGCCGAGTTCGAGGTTGAGCAGTTCGGCGACGAGGCCCGCGTAGGTGCGCGCTGCCAGGGTGCCCAGCGGCAGCGAGATCAGGGTGGCGATCAGGCCGAGGAGGAAGACCTGGGCGAGGTACAGGCCGGCGATCTGACCGGTGCGGGCGCCGATCGCCTTCATGACGCCGAGCTGGCGGATCTGCTGTGCCATCAGCCCGCCGATCACCGTGGCGGTCAGCACCGCGGCGAGGGCCAGGCCGAGCAGGGCGAAGACCAGCAGCATCGTCATGACCGCGGTCATCTGCGAGGAGTGGGGGTGCTTGCCGGGCGGCGGCACCTGGACCTCGTGCACCTCGCGCCCCTGAGCGCTGAGCCATGCCGACAGGTCGCGGGCGACCGCCTCGATCCCGGCTCGGTCCGTGGCCTCGGTGCGGATCTTCAGTTCGTCCAGTACGGGGGATCCGCCCAGCCCGGCGAGCGTCTCCGGCGTGACGTAGCCATAGGCCGACCGTTCCTGCCAGGCCGGGGCCAGGGAAGGATCGTGCACCACCCCTGACACGGTCAGCGGCCGGATCGTCCCACCCGGCAGGCGCACTTCCAGGGTTCCCGGCGGAACCATCTCACGGGCGCTGCGTTCGAGCAGCATCGTCCCGGCGGGTGGCGGCCAGGATCCGCTCTCATGGGTGACGGTGGCCAGGCGCATGGTGGTGAAGTCGGGCACCACGGTCAGCAGCAGCGTGCGCCACTCGTCGGGTCCGAGCCGGAGGCGGGCCGTGACGGTGGCGCGGGCCTCCGCGTCGGTGACTCCCGGCCAGGTGCGCACCCGGTCGACGAGGGCGGGATCCACCCGATCGAGGTCGAAGGTCGCGGCGGCGGGCCGGGTGCCCAGGTAGTTGGCGTCGATCTCCCGGGTGACGATGCCGTTGGTCCCGAGGACGGAGCCCACGCCGCTGATACCTGCGGCGATGGCGACCACGAGCAGGCTCATCCGCCCCGCCGCGAGGACCAGGTCGCGATGCGCCTTGTTCCAGCGCGGGCTAGACAACGCGGCCGTCCGCGAGTTCGACGGTCGCGGTGATGTACGGCGCCGCCTCCCGCCCGTGGGTGACCATGACGACGGTCGTGCCGTCGGCGGCGATGCCCGCGAAGAGTTCGAGCACGGCCGTGGCGGTCGCCGAGTCGAGGTTGCCGGTCGGCTCGTCGGCCACGAGTAACGGCGGCTCGTTCGCCAGCGCCCGCGCGATGGCGGCGCGCTGCTGCTGGCCGCCGGAGAGCTCGGCGGGCAGTTTGCCGGCCTGGTCGGCGATGCCGACCCGTTCGAGCAGGTCGAGCGCCCGCGGCTTGCGGGAGCCCGGATAGGTGCCGCAGAAGTCCATCGGCAGCATGACGTTCTCGGCGACGGTCAGCGTCGGCAGGAGCTGGAAGAACTGGAAGACCACTCCTATGTTCCGGCCGCGCCAGCCGGCGAGTTCGTTCTCGGACATGGTGTGGACGGCGGCCCCCGCGACGTGCACCTCACCACTGGTCGGCCGGTCGATGCCGGTGATCATGTTGATGAGCGTCGACTTCCCGCTCCCGGATCGGCCGACCACGGCCAGGAACTCACCCGCGTGCACCTTCAGGTCCACGCCGTGCAGCGCGGTGAAGGCGCCGTACGACTTGACGACCTCACGGACGTCGATGACGGACATACCTCTCCTCGAACATCGCATCAGTTAGTGAACACGATGTTCGATTGTGGTGAATCCGCAGGTCAACCGACAAAGAAGCCGATCCGTTCGCTACTGAACGGATTTCCAGAACTGTCCCGAAACGTCATAGGCGCCGTGGACGCTGGAGATGGCCAGCCGCATGTACATGTCGGCCATCTGCTCGGGCGTGTACGGCCGGTCCTCGTCGATCCACCAGGTCAGCAGCCCGACCAGGGAACTCATCAGGAACTCGAAGGTCACCTCGTGCGGCGGCCCGCCCTCGGGCAGCACGCTGTGGAGTCGCCGCAGGCCGATGTCGTAGATCCGCCGCCGCACGCCGTCGCGCATCACCTCGGCGCCGCGTTTCCCGGCCAGCGCCTTCCAGAGGTGGCGGTGCTGGTCGGCGTGCCGGAACGCGGCCAGCACCGGATTCGGGTCGCCGCCTTCGAGATGCCGCCGCATCTGCTCCTCAAGGGTGACCGACATCTCCTCCAGGCCGCTCAGCAGCAGGTCGTCCTTGTCGGTGAAGTGCGCGTAGAAAGTCGACCTCCCGACATCAGCCCGATCGATGACATCTTGGACGGTGATGCGGTCGTACCCCTTCTCCAGAATCAGATCGAGCAGCGCCCGGCGCAGCAGATCCCGCGTCCTGCGCACCCGCCGATCCATGGCGTCCCCTTTCCGAACACAGTGTTCAGCAGGGTAGGTGATGATGGAACCAGGGCCCCAGCTGCTGCCGGGCTTCGTGGTCGCGATCGGGGTCGGTGTGTACGGTGGCCGCGCCTTTGCCAGGGCCGTAGTGATCACGCGGATCGCGTGTTTGCCGGTAACCACGGTTTCTGTAACCATGGTTACGTGGGCGATGCCGGAGGTGTCGGGAAATGGGTACTGCTCGCGTACAAGATGCCGCGGCAACCCTCCACGCCGAGGATCGCGGTGTGGCGCAAGCTGGAGAGACTCGGGGTCGCGCGGCTCGGTGACGGTCTGGTCGCCCTGCCGGCCGACGCCCGTACCGCCGAGCAGCTGGGCTGGATCGCCGAGCAGGTCATCGAGAACAACGGGACCGCGACGGTCTGGACGGCCACGCCCGCGACCGCCGCACAGGAACAGGCGATAGCCACGGCGATGCAGGCCGATCGCGTCCTGGAATACCGGGCGCTGATCGATCAGGCCGGAGCCGCCCTCGACGCATCCCCCGGTGAACGCTCCCGCATCGCGGCTCGTCTTCGTGCCGAGGTGCGGCGGGTCAACCGGCGCGACTTCTTCCCCCCGGCCGAGCGGGAGACCGCCCGTCAGGCCGTTCGGGCCCTGGTCCAGCAGGAGGAAACCGAGTTGGAGGAGGCCGAATGAGATGGGCGACCCGCACGGGAGTGCACATCGACCGCGCCGCGTGCGCCTGGCTGATCCGCCGTCATGTCGACAGCGAGGCGGAGTTCGTCTTCGCCGACGACCTCGCGAACGTCCCGGAAGACGCGGTGCCGTTCGACATGCGCGGCGCGGATCTTTCTCACCACGGAGGCGACTGCACCTTCGAGACGATTCTCCGCCGCCACGACCTCGCCGATCCGGTGCTGTGGAAGATCGCGGAGCTCGTCCACGAGGCCGACATCGACGACGAGCGCTATGACGCGCCGGAAGCGCCGGGGCTGGACGTCCTGCTGCGTGGTCTGTCCATGACCAGTTCCGACGAGCGTGTCATCGAGATCGGCGCGGCGCTCTTCGACGGACTGTACGAGTACTACCGCCGGGCCCTGCTGCTCGGCCGCCCGACCGCCTGAGCCGGAGGCAGACGATGAGAAAGCCGACGACTGCGACGGAAGGCAAGGACTCCGTCGACGTCATCCCGTTCGGCGCGGCCGTTCGCGCCTGGTTCCTGATCAGCCTGCAGACCTTCGGCGGCCCGGCCGGTCAGATCGCCGTCATGCAGCGGACGCTGGTGGAGGAGAAACGCTGGATCGGCCAGCGGCGCTTCAACCATGCGCTGAGCTACTGCATGCTGCTGCCCGGCCCGGAGGCGCAGCAGCTCGCCATCTACGTCGGGTGGCTGCTCAACGGCACCCGAGGCGGACTGGTGGCCGGGGTGCTGTTCGTGCTGCCGGGCATGCTCGCCTTGCTCGCCCTTTCGGCGGTCTACGTCATCTGGCAGGACACCGCGATCGTCACCGCCCTGTTCGCGGGGATCGCCCCGGCCGTGCTGGCCATCGTCGCGCAGGCCGTCATCCGGGTCGCCAGACGTTCGCTCACCCATCCGGTGCTGATCGTGACCGCCGTCGCCGCCTTCGTGGCCCTGGCCTTGTTCGCGGTTCCCTTTCCGATCGTGATCGTCGCGGCCGCCGCTGTCGGCTGGACGGTCCACAGGTTCAAGCCTTCGGTGTTCACGTCCGGTGGCGGACATGGAGGTGACGGCGGACCGGCGCCGTTGATCTCCGACGACGCGCTGCACGACGCGCGGCCCGGCTGGCGCTCGGCCACGCGGATCCTCGCCGTGGGGCTGGTGGCCTGGTGGTCGCCGGTGGCGCTGGTCGCCCTGCTCACGGGTGCGGACAGTGTCTTCACCACCCAGGGCCTGTTCTTCTCGGGGGCCGCGCTGATCACGTTCGGCGGCGCCTACGCCGTGCTGGCGTTCGTCGCCCAGCAGGCGGTGGAGACGTACGGATGGCTCTCGCCGGGGGAGATGGTGCGCGGGCTCGCTCTGGCGGAGTCGACGCCCGGCCCACTGATCATGGTGGTGCAGTTCGTGGCGTTCCTCGGCGCCTACCGCGATCCCGGCGAGCTGACCCCCTGGGCCGCGGCGCTGCTCGGCGCGTTGCTCACCACGTGGGTGACCTTCGTCCCGTGCTTCCTGTTCATCTTCCTGGGAGCGCCGTACGTCGAGCGGTTGCGCCACAACACGGCGATCAGCTCCGCCCTGACCGGGATCACCGCCGCCGTCGTGGGGGTGATCGCGAACCTGGCCGTCTACTTCGCCCTGCACACCCTGTTCGGCACGACCGAGATCCGGACCTGGGGACCGGTCGAGGTGCTGACCCCCGATCCGTCGAGCCTGAACCCGGTGGGGTTGATCATCACCGTGATCGCGTTCGTGCTCACCTTCGTGCTGCGCTGGCCGATGTTGCGCATCCTGGGTGTCTGCGCGCTTCTGGGGCTGGGGTCGCTCCTGCTGACGTGAGGTCAGCCCCACAGCGGTCAGATCGGACGATCAGGGGCGTACGGCGCCCAGCAGGCGCCCGCGCCAGTATGTGTCGAGGTCGACCACTTTGACCACGTCGCCCGTCTGGGGGGCGTGAACCATCTTGCCGTCGCCCGCGTACATCCCCATGTGTCCCAGCCCGTTGCTGAACAGCAGGTCGCCGGGCTGGAGCGCGTCGAGCGAGACGCGCCGGCTCGCTCCCCACGCCCATTGCGTGTACGTCGTGCGGGGAAGCTGGACCCCCGCGCTCGCCCATGCGGCCTGGGTGAGGCCGGAGCAGTCCCAGGATCCCGGCCCCTCGGCTCCGTACTGGTAGGGCTTGCCGATCTGGGCGAAGGCGAACTGCAGCGCGGTCCGGGCATCGCCAGAGGCCGAACCCGTGTACTTGACCCCGGAGCCGTTGGGGTTGCCGACCCGATAGGTGTTGAGCCGCCTGAGCAGCTTGGTCTGCTCGCGGATGAGCCCTTCGACCTTCTTCTTCTCCCGCCCCACCTTGTCTCGTGCGGCGTCCGCCTCGGTCAGCACGACCTTGGCCTCGTCGCGTTGCTCGCGAAGCTCCACCGACGTCGCCTCGTACGCGCGCAGCACCTCACTCTGGGTGCGGGCGATCTGATCGACCAGGAGCATCTGGCCCAGCGCCTGATCACTGTTGTCAGGAGAGGCGAACATCCGGGCGCCGGCGAACCCGCCGGTCTGGAAGCTGCCCACCGCGAGGGACACCAGCTGCCGCTTGAGGGCGTCGAGGTGCTCGTTCTTCTTCTTCAAGGTCGCGTTGAGCGACCGGTACTTCTTGTCGGCCGCGGCGACCGCCTCTTCGGCCTGGTTGTACTGCTCGACCACCTCGTCGGCCTGTTCGTTGAGCTTGACGAGCTTGGCGCGGACCTGGGCGAGCGTGGGACGTGGCTCGGCGGCGACCTGGCTCGGGCTGGCCAGAACGGTGAGCGCGAGACCGCCCGCGATCAACTGGAGGTGTCTGCCGCGCGTCCGTAAGGGCACTACTAAGTCTCCTCGTAGATCGGGGTCACGAAATGGTACAGAAGATCCGTGATCTGTATGGCCGGATTGATGCCGGAAGGTATCAATGGAGACTCCGACTACGACCCCAGTTAGCATCACGGGATCAGGGGGGCCGAGACGATGCGGGCGATGCGGGGCCTGGGAGACCTGGAAGCCGTGATCATGGACCGGCTGTGGTCTTATCGTCGGCCGGCGTCGGTGCGGTTCGTTCTAGATGATCTTCGTAAGGATCGGGAGATCGCGTACACCACCGTGATGACGGTGATGGACAACCTGCACACCAAGGGGCTGCTCCGTCGGGAGCCGGTGGGCCGTGCCTATATCTACGAGCCGGTCGCCTCCAAGGAGGCGTACACCGCCCAACTGATGCGTGAGGTTCTCGCGTCGGGTGCCAACCCGGCGGCGACCCTGGTCCACTTCCTGGAGCGGCTCACTCCCGAAGAGGCCGTGGCGCTGGAGGCGGCACTCCGTGTCTATCCGCCGAAGGGGAGTCGATGACCGTCGCCGCCCTCCCTGGCCGGCGTGAGCGCCTCAGGCCGGAGGTCGAGGCGACGCAGCAACTGCGCGTTGAGTGCCACCACGATCGTGGAGAGCGACATGAGGATCGCGCCGACCGACATCGGCATCACGAACCCGACCGGCGCCAGCACCCCCGCGGCGAGCGGGACGGAGATCAGGTTGTAGCCGGCCGCCCACCACAGGTTCTGCTTCATCTTGCGGAAGCCCGCATGGGACAGGTCGATGACCGACAGGACCGATCGCGGGTCGTCGCTCGCGAGGATGACCCCTGCCGACGCGATGGCGACGTCGGTGCCCGCGCCGATCGCGATGCCCACGTCGGCCTGGGCGAGGGCGGGGGCGTCGTTGACGCCGTCTCCGACCATCGCGACCCGGCGGCCCTCGTTCTGCAACTCCTCGACCTTGTCGGACTTGTCTTCGGGACGGACGCCGGCGAAGTACCGGTCGATGCCGAGTTCGTCGGCCACCGACCGGGCGACCGCCTCGGCATCCCCTGTGATCATGACGACCCGCACGCCGCGGCGCCGAAGGGCCGCCACGGCGTGGCGGGACTCCGGCCGGATCTCGTCGGCCAGTTGCAGCGCGCCGACGACCTGGCCGTCCGCCAGGACGTGCAGGATCGTCGAACCGTGCGACCGCCATTCGTCCGCGACGCCGAGTTCCCGGACGTCTTCCCGCTCCAGCAGGTTCGGGCCGCCCACCTGGACCCGCCTCCCGTCGACGGTGGCCGCGACGCCGACGGCGGGTGACGACTCGAAGTCGTGGGCGGCGGCGATGGGTGCTCCGTGCTCCTTCGCCCCCGACACGATCGCCCGGGCCAGGGGGTGTTCGCTGTCTTCTTCGGCCGCCGCGGCCAGGGACAGCACTTCCCCGACCGTGTGCCCGTCGGCGGGTTCGACGGCGATCACCCTGGGCTCGCCCCGGGTCAGCGTGCCGGTCTTGTCGAATAGCACGGTGTCGACGGCCCGCATGCTTTCGAGCGCCAGCCGGTCCTTCACCAGGACACCACCGCGCGCGGCCCGTTCGGTCGCGATCGAGACGACGAGCGGAATGGCCAGCCCGAGGGCATGGGGGCAGGCGATCACCAGCACCGTGATCGTCCGGATGACCGCCTCGTCGGGAGCGCCCGCGAGCGACCAGACGGCCGCCGTGATGACGCCCGCCCCCAGAGCGAACCAGAACAACCACGCGGCGGCGGTGTCGGCGATGCGCTGTGCCCGCGACGAGGAGTTCTGCGCGTCGGTGACCAGGCGCTGAATGCCCGCGAGCGCCGTGTCGTCTCCGACGGCCGTCACCTGTACACGCAGGCCCGAGTCGGTCGCCACGGTTCCGGCGACGACCTTGTCCCCCTCCGACCGGCGCACGGTCCGCGACTCGCCGGTGATCATGGACTCGTCCATGCTGGCCGAGCCGCTGACGACGACCCCGTCAGCCGGGACGCGGCCACCCGGGCGGATGACGACGACGTCCTCGAGCCGCAGATCGGCAGGTCGGACGGGCACCGTCTGGTCTCCTTCGACCCGCTCCGCCTCGTCGGGCAGCAGGGCCGCGAGAGAATCGAGCGCGGACGTGGTCTGGGCCAGAGACCGCATCTCGATCCAGTGGCCCAGCAGCATGATGACGATCAGCAGCGCCAGCTCCCACCAGAAGTCCAGCTGGTGATCGAGCAGGCCGAGTGACGCGCCCAGCGAAGAGACGAACGCCACGGTGATCGCCAGGCCGATCAGCAACATCATGCCTGGCCGGCGCGACCGAAGCTCATCGACCGCTCCGGTCAGGAAGGGCTGACCGCCCCAGACGTACATCACGCTGCCGAGTACGGGTGAGACCCAGCCGATCGCCGAATGATCCGGCAGGTGATACCCGGCGATCATGGCGAACATCCCGGAGCTGAGAACGGTGGGAATCGCCAGGACGAGCATGATCCAGAAGAGCCGCCGGAACCGGGCGACGTGATCTCCGTGCCCGCCGTGGCCCTCGTGGGATGCGTGGCCGGACGGCTCGTGCGACGGGGCGTCGGAATGCACATGGTGTGCGGATGAGTGCTCCATGCCGGTCAGGTCCCTTCCTTCATGGCTTGGTGTTCAGGCCGCACGCTCCAACATACCCCTGTGGGGTATCTATTCCCCACGCATGGTGTTGCCGGAGCCCGCCACGCGGGCTCCGGCAACTGATCACATGGAGCCCAGAAGCTCCTTCATGTGCGCGATTTCGGCGCTCTGGGTGGCGATGATGGTCTCGGCCATGCTCTTGGCGGGCGGGTAGAACCCGGCCGAGAGTTCGGCTCTCGCCATGGTGACGGCGCCCTCGTGATGCTTGATCATCATCTCCAGGAACGCGGTGTCGAACGCCTTGCCGGAGCTGCCGGCGAGGTCGTTCATCTCCTCGGGGGTCATCATCCCCGGCATGCCCTCGTGCCCGGAGTGGTCCATGCCGGGCATGTCTTGGGGGACCGGCTGACCCCACATGGTGAGCCAACCGGACATCGTGTCGATCTCCGGCTGCTGTGCCTCGCTGATCTCCGTGGCCAACTCCTTGACCTCGGCCGAGGCCGCGCGTGTGGCGGCCAGTTCGGACATGGCCACCGCTTGGCGGTGATGGGGGATCATGCCTTGCGCGAAGGCGACGTCCGCAGCGTTGTGATCCATCGGCGTCTTGCTCGCCGTGGCGACAACGGCGGCCGGGCTCTGCGCGGAAGTGGTCCCCGTCGTGTGGGTGGTCCCGGAGGGCTCGCCGCCACCGCAGGCGGTGATCCCGATCGCCAGCGCCGCGGTGGCTGCGGCCAGCGACACCCGGCGGCGACTGATGTGGTGCGTGTTCATGGGCGAGTGACTCTCTGCGCGTACTGATCATGGCCATGACGAAGAGCCGCGGACTCTGAGAATCGCGGCTGGTCGGCCCTTATATGCGCAGAACCTGGAGGGAGATCGGATCCGGCGGCGCGCGACCATCCCGTACGCCCTCGGGCAGGATCGCCGATGGCACGGTCACGGGAAGGAGGCCGATGACCGACGCGCTCAGCGTCGGCGGCGTTGGACCGCCCTTGCCGATGGTGGTCGCGCAGCACAGGACAGCGTGCGTCAGGCACGTGGCCGGATCGGTCTGGTTGTGATGGCAGGCCGACTTCACATGCTGGTGAGCCGCAGACGCCGTCGCAGCCGCGTGACCGTGGCCGGTGACCGAAAAGGTCAGGTGGTGCATGGCCAGCAGGCCCGAGAGGACGGCGAGCACGAGCACGGCGGAGCAACGCGTCCCGAGGGAACACGGCGTCCTCTGCGCTCCACGCCTCACACAACTGAGGATATCGACCCGGTTCTGCGCCAGGCGGCATCCCGGAGCAGGCGGAGCCCATTGAGGCCGACGATGATCGTCGAGCCTTCATGCCCGGCCACGCCGAGGGGAAGTGGCAGGTCGCCGAACAGGTCCCAGGCGACCAGGACGACGATGAACGTCGCGGCGATGCAGAGGTTGGCCATGACGATGCGGCGGGCGCGGCGGGCCAGGGCGAGCACGGCCGGGACGGTGCCCAGGTCGTCGTGGGTCACGACCACGTCGGCGGTGTCCAGGGCCAGGTCGGAGCCGGTGCGGCCCATGGCGATCCCGGTGTGCGCGGTGGCCAGGGCGGGGGCGTCGTTGACGCCGTCTCCGACCAGCGCCACCCGGTCGCCCTGCCGTTCCAGATCACGGACGGCCTCCACCTTGTCCTCCGGTAGCAGGCTCGCGCGGACGTCGGTGATGCCGGCCTGCGCGGCCAGGTGGGCGGCGGCTTGGGAATTGTCTCCGGTGAGCAGGACAGGTTCAGTGCCCGTCAGGGCTCGCACACGGGCGACGGTGGGCGCGGCGGCCGGGCGGACGCGGTCGGCCAGTGCGAACCGGGCCACCGGGCGGCCGTCGATCGTCATCACCACGACGCTGTGCCCCGAGTCGCCGGATTCCGGACGGCCGGGCTTGCCGAGTTCGACCGGCCGCCCGTCGACACGCGCTCGCACGCCTTGGCCGGGCAGCGCCACGAAGTCGGTGACGGGGGGAAACGCCAGGCCCTGCTCGCGCGCGGCGGTCACTATCGCCCGTCCGAGGGGATGTTCCGAGCCTTGTTCCACGGCTGCGGCCATCGCCAGGAGATCTCGCCGCTCCAGGGTGTTCCCGGGCAACGGCTGAATCTCGGCGAGATGGGGCCGGCCCTCGGTGAGGGTGCCGGTCTTGTCGAAGGCGACCCGGGTGACGTCGGCGAGCTGCTCCATCACGATCGCCGACTTCACGAGCACGCCGTGGCGTCCGGCGGTGGCGATGGCGGCGAGCAGGGGCGGCATGGTGGCCAGCACGACGGCGCAGGGCGAGGCGACGATCATGAAGGTCATGGCCCGGATCAGGCTGTCCTGTACGGGCGTGCCCCAGAACAGGGGCAGCGCGAACAGGGCCACCGTGGCGGCGACCATGGCGACGGAGTAGCGCTGCTCGACCTTCTCGATGAACAACTGGGTCTTGGCCTTGGTCGCGCCGGCCTGCTCGACCATCGCGACGATGCGGGCGATCACACTCTCCTCGGCCGGGCGGGTGACCTGGACGTGGAGCGCGCCTGTGCCGTTAAGGGTTCCGGCGAACACCTCGTCGCCAGGTTGTTTGTCGACGGGCAGGCTCTCGCCGGTGATGGTGGCCTGGTCGACGTCGCTCGCTCCGGCGATGACGTGGCCGTCGCCGCCGATGCGCTCCCCGGGCCGTACCAGGATGACGTCGCCGACGGTCAGGTCGGCGGCCCGGACGATCTCCTCCTGGCCGGTGCCGTCCAGGCGGCTGGCCTGCTCGGGGGCCAGGTTCAGCAGGCTACGGACGGAATCCTCGGTGCGCTTGGTCGCCACGGCCTCCAGGGCGCCGGAGGTGGCGAAGATGACGATCAGCAGGGCGCCGTCGAAGACCTGGCCGAGCGCGGCGGCGCCGATGGCCGCGGCGACCATGAGCAGGTCGACGTCCAAGGTCCGTTCCCGGAGCGCCCTCAGCCCGGCCAGGCCGGGTTCCCATCCTCCGGCGGCGTAACAGGCGAGGTAGAGGGACCACCACGTCCACGAGGGAGCGCCCGCCACCTGGAGGAGGCCGCCGACGGCGAACAGCGTGGTCGCCGCGATGGCCCACCGGACTTCCGGCAGCGCGCCCGCGCCGGACCGCCACCACGTCGTGGGATGTGCCGACACGACGGGTGCAGACGTCGCGAGTCCTGTTGTCACGTCACCAGCGTATATGCGTAGTCACGAAGGTATGAATACAGGAAGATGATGAATTATGCTGGTGGGATGCACACCTCGTTGCCTGATTTCGACATGCCGACCGAGGAACAGGTGCACCTCGCCGCCGAGTCGTTCCGGATGTTGTCCGACCCGACCCGGATCAAGATCCTCTGGGCGTTGCTGCAGGGAGAGTCGTCGGTCGCCTGCCTGGCCGAGCTAGCCGACGCGGCACCCTCGACCGTCAGCCAGCACCTGGCCAAGCTCCGGCTGGCCGGGCTGGTCAAGGGGCGGCGGGAGGGCACGTTCGTCTACTACAGCGCGGCCGACGAGCACGTCCGCCGCCTGCTGTCCGAAGGGTTGTTCCACGCCGAGCACGTCGATGTTCAGACCTCGACCGGCGAGTAGCAGACACACATCTCGTCAGGCCGGCGACCCATTCGGGGACGCCGAGAGGCGAGTCGCCACCTGGAGAGAACGCGCCGACCGGGGTGGTCGAGGGCCGGTGACGGGCTTGTCGGGCCCACCAGGTGCGCCGGCGGTTCAGGTCGTCGGCTTCTTCGCCTACGCAGTCGACCAGCGCGGGATCGAAGCCGGCTCCCCCGGGCCATTGCCGCCGGGGTGAGCCGTGCGCGGCGTACTCCCCCTCGGCCTCGGTGGGCGCGATGTGCACAACCAGGTGATGTTCATGTCCCACCAGGTCACTCGCGCGGGTGAGAGCGGGGGGTGGCGCGGTCGAGCACCTGGTGGATCAGGGCGACCACCTCGTCAGGGGTGAAGTCCATGGCGTTCTCGCCGACGCTCACCTCGAAGGAGCATCGGCCGGGGTCGGGGGAGGAGCGCACCCGGCCCCACAGCTGGATTCCGGTCTCGGCGAGCAGCGCGTCACCTGCCTGATCGACTGAGCGTCGGTCGGCCGGTAGGTGGATGTGGAACAGCGGGGTCTGCGGCGGGTCGGGGTGGGCTCGTGCGGCTCCGTCGGCGTTGACGGCGGCGGCGATGGCGATCGCGTGATCGCGGTAGGCGGGCATGAGATCGGCCAGCGTGTCGAGGTGGACCAGCGCCGCCAGGGCTAGAGGCCAGGCGTCGCGGATGCCGCCGCCGAGTCGCTGCCGCCACACGCGGGCGACGTCGATGGTGGCGGTGTCGGCGGCGAGTACGGCGCCGCGTACACCCTGGAGGCTTTTGTAGAGCGAGACGTAGACCGTGTCGAACAGGGCGGCGATCTCGTCGAACGGGCGCCGGTAGTAGCTCTGGGCCTCCCACAACCGGGCGCCGTCCAGGTGCGCGGCGGCGCCGGTCGCCCTTACCAGGGAGACCTGTTCGCGCAGATCGTCCCAGGTGGGCAGCAGGCCGCCGAGGTCGCGCTGGGGCAGTTCCCAGACGGCGGCCGCGAGGGGCTCGCCGATCGCGGCCAGGTCGGCGGTGGTGATCAGTTCGTTGGGGTCGCCGGTACGGCGCAGCCGCAGGCCGTGGACCGCGTTGTAGCCCTGCTCCTCCCACACCTCAAGATGCGAGTAGGGATGGGCGGCGAACGTGCGGCGCCCGCGCCGGTCGGCGTGCACCCGCAGCGCGGTCTGCTGGGCCATCGTGCCGCTGGGGAAGAACAGCGCGCTCTCCTTGCCGAGCAGGTTGGCCAGCCGTCGTTCCAGCACCGCGACCGGGCCGTCGGAGCCGTCGGCGGGGGTGTCGTCGTCGACCAGCGCGAGCATCTGTTGCAGCACGACGCGGGGTCCGCGCCGGATCGGCGCGTGCAGGAACAGGGAGCGGTGTACGGGCGGGGTGGCGTCGAGCATGGATTTCTCCTTTGGCCGTCGCAGCAGAGGCGCGACGAGAGGGGAAGAACCTTACCGGGGTAGGGTATACGGGGAGATCCGCGGGTCCGCGCCGAAGATCGGCGGTGAGCGGTGGATCATTCGTGTTCGGCGTGCTGCCCATGGTCGGTGACCTGGGCGTCGAACCAGGCGTGCAGCGCCGAGATGAGGGCTGGGTCAGAGGTGGTGTAGGTGATCTGCGCTCCGGCGGAAGCCTCCGCGTAACGGACGTCGATCCGGTCGTGACCTTCCTCCAACGCGGAGAGTCCGGGCATCTGGCCGCCGTGGATGGACGCCGGGTCGCCGAAATCGCCCTTGCTGAAGCGGGTGACCTCCTCGGACAGGTGTGCACGGATGAGCTTCACCTGCGGGGCGTCGCCGGGGTCTTTCGCCGTCACGGTCTGCAGGCCACCCGTGCCGGTCTTGTCGAAGCGGTGCGTGGTCCGCTCCAGGTCGAACGGCATCACCTGACGGCTCCTGGCCGCGACCTCCGCCTGACGGTCTGCCAGCGCCCGCGCTTCCCTTTGGTCGCTCTGACTGCTCAAGGCGTATCCGGCCGACGCGGCGGCGATGACCGCAAGGCCCGCCAGCAGCAGCGGAACACGTCGCCTCCTAAGGTTCATCGATTGCCTCCGTGAGGATTTCCAGTGCGTGCAGGACACCGGCACGTTCGCCGTCGGGCACGCGTTCCAGGATCGAGGAGAAGCGCGCCGCTCTGGCCTTGGCCAGTTGCTCGGCGGCTGCGGTTCCGGCGGCGGTGAGCTGGACCAGCACGCCGCGCCCGTCGTCCGGAGCCGGGCCGCGTTCGGCCCAGCCGCGGTTGATCAGTTGCGTGACGAGTCTGCTGGTGGTGCTCTTCTCCAGGCGCAGCCGCCGGCTCAGCTCGCTTTGCCGCAGCGCGCCGTCGCGGGCCAGTTCGCCCAGCGCGTGTGCCTCCGAGACAGGGACGGGCCGACCGCATGGGGTCTGGTCGGGATGATGCAATCCGAATGCCCGGACGAACCGGGCCACGGCGTCCTGGAGGTCGCGCTCATCCGCCATGGTTCGACCATACAACTATCTGGTTGTGTCATACAACTAGATTGAATCGGCGACCGCCGGCCGCACGGTGGGCACGATGAGCAGGGCGAGCACGGCCGATACGGCGGCGGTGACGGCCGCGAAGGTGAACGCCTGGGAGAAGCCGACGTCGGTGCTGCCGGCCAGACTCGCGGCGGCGATGCTGGAGACCACGGCGACACCGAGTGAGGCGCCGAACTCGTGGAAGGTGCTGAGCAGCCCGGATGCAAGGCCGGCCTCGTGGTGGGCGACCTGCGAGAGTGCCGTCGTCGAGGACGCGACGAAGGCGGCGCCGATGCCCGCCGCGCCGAGGCTGACCCCGATGACCACCGGCATCGGCCCTTGGAGAAACGCCGGAACCGCGAGCCCGACAGCCGCGATCAGCATGCTCGCCACCGCTGTCGGGCGGGCGCCGGCGCTGCCGACGAGTCGTCCGGCGGCTTGGGCGCCGATGATCGTGGCCACCGCCACCGGAAGGAACAGCAGACCGGTCTGCAGGGCGCCGAATCCTTCGTGGTGCTGCAGGTAGAAGGAGCCGAGGAAGAACACGGAGATCATCAGGGCGGTGGCCACCAGGATGAGGAAGATGCCGGAGGTCACCGGACGCCGGGTGAGGATGCCCAGGTCCATCAGTGGTGAACGGCTGGTGCGCTGGACGACGACGAAGACGGCGTACAGGATGACGGCCCCGGCCAGCAGGCCGAGCGTCGCCGCCGAGACCCATCCTCGGTCGCCGGCGCCGATCAACCCGTAGATCGCCGTTCCGGTGCCGGCGGTGACCAGCAGGGCGCCGGGGACGTCCAGGCGTACCCGCGAACCGGTCGGCGGTTCGGTGGGCAGTGTCCGGGTGAGCCCGATGAAGACGATCACTCCGATCGGTACGTTGACGTAGAAGACCCACTCCCAGCTCGGCCCGCCGGTGAGCACGCCACCGAGCAGGACGCCGACCGCTGAGCCGCCGCCGCCCTCGGGCACGCCATCGAGCAGGGCGATTTCAGTCTCGACGACGTCGATCTCACGGGTGGTCCAGGTGCCGCTCTGACCAGGCTGATCGATTCGAGCTGGCAACTGGTCGATCGGTCCAGGTCGCTACTGACGGCCGCGCAAAGTGTGCTGCCTCCCAGCAGGATCCGTGAGCTGCACGCCGGGCCGGCGGAGCGTGTTCAGAAGCTCGTGGAGCGCGGCCGGGACGAGGGGGTCTTCCGGACGGACCTACCCACCGAGTGGCTGGTCGGCGTGATGCACAGCGTCATGAACTACGCCGCGGACGAGATCAACGCCGGTCGCCTTCCTGCCGATCAAGCTGCGGGATACATCGCGGCCACGACGCTCGCGGCGTTCAAGGTGACGCCTTCATGACGCCGCGTATTACTGTCCGACCAGCAGCATGGCCGCGTCGTCGGGCAGCGGACCGCCGACGTGGTCGAGAAGGTCGGCCCGCAGATCGTCCAGTGCTCTCTGGGGATCGGTGTGGCCGAGCAGGGCGAGGCGGTCGCTCAACGGGTAGAAGGCCCCGGTTCCGTCGCGGGCTTCGATCACGCCGTCGGTGTACAGGAGCATCTGGTCGCCTTGGGTGAACGGCACCCGCAACGGTTTGGGGCCGGGGAGCCCCAGCGCGGCCAGGCCGAGGGGAAGGCCGTCTTCTTCGGGTTCGAGCAGCACGGCCCGCCCGTCGTGGCGGATCACCAAGGGCGGGGGATGCCCGCAGTTCAAGACGGAGATCTCGCCGTCGTGGGCTTCGGCGATGACGGCGGTCACGAACGTCTCTCCGCTCAGATGCCGGGCGAGGCTGGTCTCCAGGCGCTCGCCGAGCCCGGAAAGGTCGTCCTCCTCGTAGGCCGCCTCGCGGAAGGCCCCGAGCACCCAGGCGGCCGTCTCGACGGACGCCAGTCCTTTGCCCTGGACGTCGCCGATCAGCAGCCGGACCCCCTTGGGCGTGGTGACCACCTCGTAGAGATCACCGCCGATCTGGGCCTTCGCGGCGGCGGGGATGCAGGACAGCGCCAAGCGTCCCCTGGTGGGCGTATTGATACGATCAGCGAAGGTGTGCCGGGAAGTCTGGTCGGCGGAAGCTGTCGCGTTCCTGCTAGCAGAGCGGAGTTCCATGCCCGGCACCGAGATTCGTCGTGCCCCTCGACTGTTCGACCGCAGCACCTGGCCCGAGGCCAGGCGTATCGCCGACATCCTGCGCAAGGAGACCATCGGCGGCGCGTTGTTGCTGGTGGCGGCCCTGGCCGCGATGGTGTGGGCCAACTCCCCGTGGGCGCAGGCCTATCGGGACCTCGGCGCGATCGAGGTCGGCCCCGCCGTGCTGCACCTGAACCTCGACCTGGCCACCTGGGCGGCCGACGGCCTGCTGGCGATCTTCTTCTTCGTGGCCGGGCTGGAGCTCAAACGCGAGTTCGTCGCCGGTGACCTGAGCGACGTCCGCCGCGCGGCCGTGCCCGTGGCGGCGGCGTTCGGCGGGGTGCTGATCCCGGCTCTGCTCTACCTGGCCATCGCGGGCGAGGCCGGAGCACGAGGGTGGGCGATCCCGACCGCCACCGACATCGCCTTCGCCCTGGCCGTGCTGGCCGTCGTCGGCCGGAACCTGCCCGCCGGGCTGCGCACGTTCCTGCTGACGCTGGCGGTGGTCGACGACCTGATCGCCATCGTCATCATCGCCGTCTTCTACACCGCCCACCTGTCGGTCCTGCCGCTGCTGGCGGCCCTGGCGCCGCTGGCGGTCTTCGCCGTGCTGGTACGGCGGCGGGTGTGCACCTGGTGGGTGCTGCTGCCGCTGGCGTTCGCCACCTGGGCGCTGGTGCACGCCTCGGGCGTGCACGCCACGGTGGCCGGGGTGCTGCTCGCGCTGACCGTCCCGGTGCCCCGCCGCGACGGCGGGGAGGGCCCGGGGCTGGCCGAGCACTTCGAGCACCGGTTCCGGCCGATCTCCGCCGGGATCGCGGTGCCGGTCTTCGCCTTCTTCTCCGCCGGTGTCACGCTCGGCGGCCTCAGCGGTCTGGCCGGCACCCTGAGCGACCCGATCGCCCTGGGCGTGGTCGCCGGTCTGGTGGTGGGCAAGCCGGTCGGCATCCTGCTGGCCACCTGGCTGGTGGCCCGTTTCACCCGGGCGAGCCTGGACGAGGGCCTGGCCTGGATCGACCTGGTGGGCCTGTCGGTGCTGGCCGGGATCGGCTTCACCGTCTCCCTGCTCATCGGCGAGCTGGCCTTCGACGGGCAGAGCGGGGTCAAGGTCGCGGTGCTGGCCGGGTCGCTGGCCGCCGCCCTGGTCGCGACGGTGATCCTGCGGATGCGGGCCCGCGTCTACCGGCGGTTGCACGAGGCCGAGACCCGCGACTCCGACGGCGACGGCGTCCCCGACTGCTACGAGTGAGGCCGCTCTTTTAGATCAGGTACCGCAGCCACAGGTAGGGCGTGACCAGCGCGACCGTGACCACGGTGACGACCAGGCCGTACTTGGTGAACGTCCAGAAGCTGATCGGCTGGCCGTTGCGGGCGGCGATGCCGATCACGACCACGTTGGCGGCGGCCCCGACGGCGGTGGCGTTGCCGCCCAGGTCCGCGCCGAAGGCCAGCGCCCACCAGAGCACCTGGGCGTGCTCGTTGCCGCCGTTGGCCTGGACCAGATCGGCGGCGATGGGGCTCATCGTGGCGACGTACGGGATGTTGTCGACGATCGCCGAGATCCCGGCCGAGCCCCACAACATGACCATCGTGGCCAGCCCGAGACGGCCCTCGGTGGCCTCGACCGCCAGGCGGGAGACCTGGCCGATGACGCCGGTCTCGACCAGGGCGCCGACCATGACGAACAGTCCGACGAAGAAGACGAGGGTCGGCCACTCGACCTCGGCGATGGCCTCTTCCGTGGTGACCTTCGTGGCGGCCACCAGGATCCCGGCTCCCAGGATCGCGACGACCGAGGGTTCGTAGTGCAGCACCGGGTGCAGCACGAACGCCACCAGGACCAGGCCGAGCACCACGAGGCTCTGCCAGAGCAGGCGACGGTCGGAGATGGCCTCCCGTTCGTCGAGCTGCATGATCTCGGCGGCGCGCTGTTCGTCGTACACGAACGCCTTGCGGAACAGCACCCGGCACAGGCCGAGGAACACGACGACCAGGACCACCACCATGGGGGCCATGTGGACCAGGAAGTCGTTGAACGACAGGCCGGCCCGGCTGGCGATGATGATGTTCGGCGGGTCGCCCACCAGCGTGGCCGCGCCGCCGATGTTGGAGGCCAGCGCCTCGGCGATCAGATAGGGCACCGCCGACAACCCCAGCCGCGCGCACACCAGGAAGGTGACCGGCGCGATCAGCAGCACCGTCGTCACGTTGTCGAGCAGCGCCGAGGCCCCGGCGGTGATCAGGACCAGCAGCACCATCAGCCGATAGGGGCGGCCCTTGGCGCGTTTGGCCGCCCAGATGGCCAGGTATTCGAAGACGCCCGTCTGTTTCAGCACCCCGACGATGACCATCATGCCGAGCAGCAGGAACACGACGTTCCAGTCGATCCCCGTCTCCTCGGAGAAGAACGCCGCCCCGGCGTCGGTGGCGTGGATGCCGAGCATGATCCCCGCCCCGCCGAGCGCGGCGGCCACCCGATGGACGCGCTCGGTGGCGATCAGGGCGTAGACGCCCAGGAAGACCGCCAGCGACACCCAGGCGAGGGCGCTCACGCGCCGGAGACCCGGTCGAACAGCACCGTGAGAGTGATCGCCCCGAGATAACGATCCTGGTCCACGACCGCGACCAGCGGACTGCGGGTACGGGCCATCAGCGCGGCCACCTCCAGGATCGTGGCGTCGGGATCGGTCACGGGAAGCTCTTTCGGTTGTGGCGGCAGCGCGTCGCGCACGGTTCGGTCGCCGACGTCGTGAAGGAAGCGGTCGGCGTGTGCCTCGTCGACGACGCGCGCCAGCGCCGGGTCGTCCTGGCAGTAGCCGGGCACCGCGAGCGCGAGAACCTGGGTCCCCGGCAGGACGCTGTGCGGGAGACCGTCCTCGTTCAGCACGATCAGCCCGGCGAGATGGAGCTCGGCCATCAGCCGGGCGGTCTCCCTGATCGGGGTGTCGAGGGTGACGGTGGGGAAGTCGGTGAGCAGATCGCGAGCACGCACGGGGCCGGCCTTTCGCAGACGGCAAAGACTGTGCCGACCAGACTTCCCGGCTCACCTGGCAGGAACTCTAACAACTGACGGCGGAAACGGCGCCGTCAAGGCGCCTCAACAGGTGTCTCCGCTTCCCGGCGAGAAGAAGTTGCCTGTTTGTCGGTATATGAGTGATTTCTGGCCGGATAAGGGCGGCGCCGCGGACCGATCCGCAGGCAGCATGGAAACGGACATTCCTTCCACGGCTGAAAGGGTCAACGGCGATGCCAGAGGCCATCGCGGGGCTGGAAATTCCTGAGACGACGGCGGTCGCCGAGGCGACCAAGATCGCTCAGGATATGACCGGTCCCCTCATCTACCACCACTCCCGGCGGGTCTTCTTCTTCGGGCTGATCCACGCCAACCGGCTCGGCGTGAAACCCGATCCGGAACTGCTCTACCTCGCGGCCATGTTCCACGACACCGGCCTGCGGACGCCCTTCTCCGAGGAGGAGCAGCGTTTCGAGGTCGACGGCGCCGACCACGCGCGGGCCTTCCTCGCGGAGCGGGGCTTCTCCGCGGCCGCGGCCGACACGGTCTGGACGGCCATCGCCCTGCACACCACCCCGGGAGTGCCCGGCCGGATGGCCCCGGAGATCGCGGCCACCCACCTCGGCGTGCTGACCGACGTGGTCGGCTTCGGCCTCGACGGGTTCGCCCACGGCCAGCTCGAGGAGATTCTCGCCGCCCACCCCCGGGGCGACTTCAAGAACGAGTTCCTGCGGGTGTACGTCGACGGGCAGAAGGACCGCCCGGAGACCACGTTCGGGACCGTCAACGCCGATGTGCTCGAACACTTCGTCCCCGGCTTCCGGCGGACGACGACGGTCGAGCGCATCCTGAACTCCCCCTGGCCGAGCTGATGCGCGCCGTCATCGCGCGGGAGCGCGACGCCGGGGCCGGCGGCCTGACGCCGGCCGAGATGCCCTATCCCCACGCGGCCGAGAACGACGTCATCGTGCGCGTGCACGCCGCCGGGTTCACCCGCGGGGAGCTCGACTGGCCGGCGACGTGGACCGACCGGGCCGGTCGCGACCGCACGCCCACCATCCCCGGCCACGAGATGTCGGGGGTCGTGGTCGAGCTCGGCTACGGGACCACCGGCCTGACCGTGGGCCAGCGGGTGTTCGGGCTGACCGACTGGGCCAGGAACGGGTCGCTGGCCGAGTTCATCGCCGTGGAGGCCCGCAACCTCGCGCCGGTCCCGGCCGACGTCGACCACACCGTGGCCGCCGCGCTGCCCATCTCCGGCCTCACCGCGTGGCAGGGGCTGTTCGACCACGCCCGTCTCACGACCGGGCAGACCGTCCTGATCAGCGGCGCCGCCGGGGCCGTCGGCTCGATCGCGGTCCAGCTCGCGCGGGAGGCGGGCGCCGTCGTGGTCGCCACCGGCCGGGCCCGCGACCGCGAGCTCGTGCTGGGTCTGGGGGCGCAGAGCTTCTTCGACCTCGACGCCGAGGACGTGCGGGACGCCGGTGAGGTCGACGTGGTGTTCGACGTCATCGGCGGCGAGGTGCTGGCCCGGTCGGCCGAGCTGGTCCGTCCGGGCGGCACCCTGGTCAGCGTCGCCATGCCGCCGGACGTGCGGCCCAAGGACGGGCGGGCGCTGTTCTTCGTCGTCGAACCCGACCGCGCCCGGCTGGCCGACCTCGTCCAGCGGGTCAGGGACGGACGGCTGAGCGTACTGGTGGGCGAGGTGCGCCCGCTGGCCGAGGCGGCCGACGCATACGCGCGCAAGTCCGCCGCGCCCGGCAGGACGATCATCAAGGTGGCGCCCTGAACCGTCCATGATTTTCGGACCGGTGTCTAGCAAACGATCGAGGAGTAAAAACTTTGCCCAACGTGAACCCCGCCAGGCGTAGGGCTTGGCGGGATTCACCGCCCTCACCTGCCAGAACAGGTTTTGGCCGGGTGAACTTCGCGTCATAGACTCAAAGTGAGAAACGAGGTCGTCCGCCTCCCCAGAGAATCGCCGTCGAGGTCTCCCGCGACTCCGGCCTCGGCCCGGACGCCTCTCGCAAACAGCGGAAAAGACCGCGCGATCACCTGACAGCTCACCGGCCGACTTCGGGCAGAGGCTCGACCGGCCTTTTCGCGTTCCCTTTCCGCGAAGCAGAAGGGGCTTTGGATGACGCGAGCTTTCCGAGTCCGGAGGACCGTGGCGACCGCCCTGGTGACGACCCTGGTGTGCGTCGGGGTCAGTGTCCTCTTCCTGCTGTTCGCAGGCTACAAGGAGATGGACAGCGTCCAGGCGCGGGCCACCCTGACGTGGGGCCACGTGGTCCCGCTCATCCGCGAGGGCCCGCTGCCGAAGACGCTGAAGGACGACTCCGTCAACGCCGTGCAGGTGGTGGACGCCCATGGGCACGTCGTGGCGGCCACCCCCCAACTGGCGGGCAAGGGCCCGATGGCCGACTTCCACGCCGACCGCGCGAGCGTGCGGGCGGAGCGCACGTTGTGCCCGCCGGCGGGGCTGCACGGATGCGCGACCGTGTTGTCGTACAAGGTCTACCAGCCGGGCGGGTTCTGGCTGCTCTACATGGCGCTGCCCGTGGTCGCCTGGTACGGGAGCGTCACCTCCATCGTCACGGCGGTCGGGGTGTCGCTGCTGGTGATCTCGGTGCTGACCGCCTGGACCTTCCGCGACCTCACCAAGGCCCTGGCCCCCGTGAACGCCATCCGCATGCGGATGGCCGAGATCACCGCCACCGGCCTCGACCGCCGGGTCCCGGTGTCGAACAAGTACGAGGAGATCCAGCTCCTCGCCGAGACGGTGAACGCCACCCTCGACCGGCTGGAGGTCGCCTACCAGCAGCTCCGCCGCTTCACCCAGGACGCCTCCCACGACCTGCGCACCCCCATCACGGCCATGCGGGCCCAGCTGGAGGAGGCGCTGATGCACCCCGACAGCACCGACTGGCCGACGATGAGCACGGAGGTCCTCGCCGGGGTCGAACGGCTCCAGGCCATCGTGACCGACCTGCTGACCCTGGCCCGGCTCGACGCCCGCGCGCCGGTCGACCGCTCGCCGACCGATCTCGGCGCCCTGGTCGGCGGGGAGCTGAAGCGCCGGGCGTACCGGAAGAAGATCGTCACCGACCTGGCCGAGAACGTCCGGGTCGACTGCGACCGGTTGCGCATCACCCGGGTCCTGGGCAATCTGCTCGACAACGCCGAACGCCACGCGACCTCGCAGATCACCGTGCGGGTGCGGGGCGACGCGACCTGCGCCACCCTTGAGGTGATCGACGACGGGGCCGGGATCGCGCCCGAGCACCGGGAGATCGTCTTCGACCGGTTCACCCGGCTGGACGCCTCACGGGCGCGCGACGCGGGCGGAACGGGGCTGGGCCTGTCCATCGCGCGGGAGATCGCCGAAGCGCACGGCGGGAGCCTGACGATCCAGGACAGCGAGCGTGGGGCCCGGTTCGTGCTGCGCCTGCCCAGGACGCCCTCCTAGGCCCCTCCACTTTCAACCTATAGCGCAGCCCCGGGCTTGCCACAAGCCCCCCGTCATGCCGCAGAATCGTCCGGCCAAGCCCACAATCTGCGAAAACCGGGGGACGCAGACGTGAATCCACTGACCACCAGTGCGTTCGACCTGCCCGACCATCTGTCGCCCAAGGCCGACCCGGCCCTGATCGCCCGCGACGAGAAGCACTTCGCCGCCATCGCGGAGAGCCTCCACCGGTCGATCACCGACCTGTCCGACCGTCTCGACGCCGAGCGCAGGGCCCCGGGCGGCCAGGGGCGCGCGGCGTTCGACCGCGACCAGGAGGTGCACCGGCTGACCGCCCGCCTCCGCGCCCTGCGCCGCTTCGGCCTCGACCTGTGCCTCGGCCACATGGTCGCGGAAGACGACCAGGAGCCCGTCTACATCGGCCGCCTGGGACTGACCGACAGCTCCGGGCGGCGACTGCTGCTCGACTGGCGCTCACCCGCCGCCGAGCCCTTCTTCGGGGCCACCCACGCCAACCCCATGGGCCTGGCGAGCCGCCGCCGCTACCGCTGGACCGCCGGGCGGATCAGCGACTACTGGGACGAGGTCTTCACCCAGGACGGTTTCGACGGCCACGCCGCCGCCCTCGACGACCAGTCGGCCTTCATCGCCAGCCTGGGCGGCAACCGCTCGGGCCGCATGCGCGACGTGCTGGGCACCATCCAGGCCGACCAGGACGCCATCATCCGCGCGTCGTCACGCGGCGCGCTCGTCGTCGACGGCGGGCCCGGCACCGGCAAGACGGTCGTCGCCCTGCACCGGTCGGCCTACCTGCTCTACTCCGACCCGCGACTCGGCCACCACCGGGGCGGCGTGCTCTTCATCGGGCCCCACCAGCACTATCTGGCCTATGTGGCCGACGTGCTGCCCAGCCTCGGCGAGGAGGGGGTGCGGACCTGCACCTTGCGCGACCTGGTCAAGGAGGGCGCGACCGCCACGACCGAGACCGACCCGGAGGTCGCCCGCCTCAAGGCCTCGGCCGAGATGGTCAAGGCCATCGAACCCGCCGTGCGGTTCTACGAGAACCGGCCCGACAAGGGCATGGAGGTCACCGACGCGAAGATCTGGCTGAGCCCCGACGACTGGGCCGAGGCCTTCGACGCCCCCGACCCCGACACCCCCCACAACGAGGCGCGCGACGTCATCTGGCAGGAACTGCTCACGATCCTGACCGACAAGTACGAGGGCGACGCCTCCCGCGACATGGTCCGCCGCTCGCTGCTCCAGGACCGCGAGCTGGTCAAGACGTTCAACCGGGCCTGGCCGCTGATCGAGGCCGCCGATCTGGTCGGCGACCTGTGGACCGTCCCGGCCTACCTGCGCCTGTGCGCCCCCTGGTTGACGGTCGAGCAGATCCGCCTGCTCCAGCGGCCGGATGCCCAGGCCTGGACCGTCTCCGACCTGCCCCTCCTCGACGCCGCCCGGCAGCGGCTCGGCGACCCGGAGGCCGCCGCGATCAAGCGCCGCCAGCAGGCCGCCATCGCGGTCGAACGGGAGCGCACCGGCCACGTCATCGACCGCCTGCTCGACACCGACGACGACGGCGAGGGCCTGATCACCATGTTCCACAACCAGGACATGCGAGACGCCCTGGTCGACGAGACCGTGGCCCCCGGCGTCGAACCCGACGTGCTCGCCGGTCCGTTCGCGCACGTCGTCGTCGACGAGGCCCAGGAGCTCACCGACGCCGAGTGGCAGATGCTGCTGCTGCGCTGCCCGTCGCGGAGCTTCACGATCGTCGGCGACCGGGCCCAGGCCCGCCACGGCTTCACCGAAACCTGGGAGGAGCGCCTGCGCCGCATCGGCCTCGACCGCGTCACCCTGGCCCGGCTCACGGTCAACTACCGCACCCCGGAGGAGATCATGGCCGAGGCCGAGCCGGTGATCCGGGCGGCCCTGCCCGACGCCAACGTGCCGACCTCGATCCGGACGGGCGGCCTCCCCGTCCGCCACGGCGCGGCGTCGGAGCTGGCCTCGGTGCTCGACGCCTGGCAGGGCGACGGCATCGCCTGCGTGATCGGCGACCCGGACTTCCGGCCGACCGCCCGGGTGCGGTCGCTGACGCCCGAACTGTCGAAGGGCCTGGAGTTCGACCTGGTCGTGCTGGTCGACCCCGACAGGTTCGGCGAGGGCATCGAGGGGGCGGTCGATCGGTACGTCGCCATGACCCGCGCCACGCAGGAGCTGGTGATCCTCACGAGCTGACGGGCTGGAGGACCGCGCGGAACGTGTCAGCGGCGGATCAGTGGAGAGTCACGCGCCGTGTTGTGAGGCCGCCGCTTCCGGACGCAGATCCCGCAAAGTCATCTGATGACGCGGCGGGTCGGGCAGCACGAGGTTCCTGTGCACGGCCGATCTCCGGTCGGCGTGCAGGAGTTCGCCCGGTTCCAGGAGACGCCAGCCGGGGTCGTCGTCCATTCGCTCACTGGCCACCACGACGCATTGCCGGTCGGCCAGGTCGGCGCTTACCACCCTGATTCTGCCGCCGGTCCCCTCATGGCAGAGAAGGCCGCCACGGCGTTCCAGGACGTACAACTCATGGGTTTCCGGATAACGCAGCGCCCACATTTGCGTGTCCGATATGAGAATCAGGTTGAGCGCGTACAGAGGGAGTTCCTCCGCGATCCAGCGGGCCGCCGAGACGATCGCCGCGCTGACGTCGCCGCCGTTGGCGCGGATCTCCCGGGTGATGAGCGCGAAGACCCGTTCGGAGTCGGTGTCGCCCTCGACCAGTCTCCGGTCGGGGCCCAGCTCGGCCTCCAGCCGGTCGAGGCCCTCGACGACGCCGTTGTGCGCGAACAGCCGGTTGTCCTGCTTGAAGGGGTGGGTGTTCTTCCGCTCCAGCCCGCCGGTCGAGGCGTAGCGGACGTGCGCGATGAAGGTCGCCGAGCACTCCTCCTTCGCCTCGTGGGCGAAGCAGCGGTCCTCGTAGGCGGCGATCGGGGCCTTGTGGGTGTGGGCCGCGCCGTGGTCGTAGAAGCCGAGGCCGGCGCCGTCGGGGTCGCGGTGGCTCTGGGCGGTCAGGGAGTCGGGGGCCTCCAGGAGCCAGAACGTGGCCTTGGTGCGGTGCGGGGCGGCGGACAACCCGAAGAGGCGGCACATGACGTGCTTATCCCCGTGGCCGCAAACCGGCACAGATGGGCACGGACAAGGGTTTGACCAGCTGCGATCATGGGTGCGGTCAAGGCGCGGCGGGCCGCCCAATATACGGCGGCTATACAGGCGCGTCCTACGTTGGGCCACATGTCACGGATGACCATGGATGATCACCTGATGGCACGCATCGTCGCCTACATCGACCACCGCCTCGGGGACCCGGACCTCTGCCCGCCCACCATCGCCGCGGCGCACTACTTATCGATTCGCGGGCTCTACCGCATGTTCGAGGCCAGGGGGCTGTCGGCGGCGCGGTACATCCGGTCGCGGCGGCTGGAGAAGTGCCGCGACGAACTGGGTTCGCCGGGGATGGCGGGGGTGCCCGTGGGGGTCATCGCGCAGCGCTGGGGGTTCCGGTCGTGCTCGCACTTCTCGCGGGTCTTCCTGGAGGAGTACGGGGTGTCGCCGGCGGCCTATCGGAAGCGGGGAACGGAGAAGAAGGCCGCCTGAGGGGGCCTCAGACGGGGAACTCGGCCGCCATTCGCACCGCCTCGCCGAGTGGCGGCACATTCCATTCGGCCCTCTCCTCGTCGGTCGTCCCGGGTTCGACGTCCCACAACCGGAACCCCTCGCCGTCCTCGACGTACTGGGTGCCGTAGTGCTGCGGCAGGCCCTGGTGCATCAGCCAGCGGTCCATCGCCGCCGCCGCCAGCCACTTGGCCGGGCCGTATCCGGCCAGCGCGCTCAGCCGGGCCAGCACGTGCCCCAGGTGGAAGTGCTCCACCAGATAAGAGTGCTGCAGGACCATCGCCGCGTTGTAGTAGTCGCGCGGCGACCGCACGTGCCCACTCCCCAGCAGCCGCATCACCTTGGCCCGGCGGGCCCGGTCGCGGTCGGGGCGGCCCTCGGCCGGGGCGGTGCCGACCCGGTCGGCCTGGTCTTCGGCGAAGACGCTGATGAGCACCGGATTGTCCGGAGAGTGGGCGTCGGGGGCGGGGAGCCGGTCAAGGACCAACGGCAGGTTGAACCGTTCTCCGATCAACCGTGGGCTCGGCATGCTCCCAGTGTGGATGGCGGCTCAGGTGGCGTCGAGGGTGTCAGTCGTCGTAGTCGCGGGTGAACTTGACGATGCGGCCGTCCGAGACGGCGACGTAGACGTCGTACTCCCAGTTCCCCTTCTCCAGCTCGATCTTCCACGTGCGCCGGCCGTGCTCGTACTCGCGCTCGACCTCGTTCACGTACGCGCCGGGCACCTTCTTCTTCGCGATCTTCACGGCCTGCGCCTTGGTGACGGCGGCGGTCGTGGCGGCGACGGCGGGGGTGGCGGCGGCGGTCAGGCCCAGGACGGTGACCGCGGCGGCCAGTGCGTATCGGATTCTCATGCCCTCAGACTCGCCGGAAGGCGGATAGCGGCACGCTAAGACGTCACTAACGTCAGCACCACCCGCGCGCCGCCGCCGGGGGACCTCTCCAGACGCGTCTTCGGCACGGTCCGGCGCACGATGTCCAGGCCCAGCCCGGTCGACCCGGCTCCGCTGTGCCCGCGTTCCAGCGCGGCCGGGCCGAAGCCGGGGCCGTCGTCCTCCACGACCAGGTCGCGGGGCGTCAGGCGTACCGAGAAGGAGACCCCTTCGTCGGTGTGGGCGAACACGTTCTCGAACAGCGCGTCGAGGGCCGCCGCCAGGTCGGGGGCCGAGACGGGCACCTCGACGGGGCCGGGCGGGACCGTCACGGAGAAGGCGCGTTCCTGCTCCTCGGCCAGCACCGACCAGAATTCGGCCCGCTCGCGCACCACCATGGCCGCGTCGCACGAACCCTTCTCCCGGGTGCGCCGCCGGGCGTCGAGGATCACCGAGGTCACCGCCTTCTCCAGCGCGTCGACGCGGGCGGCGATGCGGTCGGCTTCGGCCGGGTCGCGCAGCGACTCGGCCTCCAGGCGGAGCCCGGTCAGCGGAGTCCTGAGCCGGTGGGAGATGTCGGCGACCGTCTCGCGCTCCTCGGCCAGCAGCTCGCCGATGCGGCCGGCGAGATGGTTGAGCGCCAGCCCGGCCGAGCGCACCTCCGGCGGCCCGCCCGGCACCGCGCGGGCCTCCAGGTCGCCTCCGGCCAGCCGGTGGGACACGCGGGCCAGCGCGGTCATCGGGCGGGTGATGGCGACCGCCAGCCGGTCGGCGAGGGCCACCCCGAGCCCGATCAGGACCACCCCGAGCAGCAGCAGCCCGAGCCAGGTCTCGCCGACGCCGCGGGTCAGGTCGCCGGGGGTCAGCACGACCTGGACCACGCTCGTGCCGCCCGGCCCCTGCACCGCGACCAGGACCTCACGGCCGCCGCCGGGGGAGACGGCGGTGAAGCTGCGGCCGCGCCGGGCCAGTTCGACGGCCTCGGAGACCGGCCGGGCGCCGGGCGGGAAGACCGCGACGTCGTGCCCGCCCGCCGCCTCGGCGCGGCTGACGGCCAGGGCCAGCGTCGCCTCGTCGACGGTGCCGATCACCGCGCCGACCGACTGCGCCTCGGCGGTGGCCTGCGTGATCGCGTTGTTCTCGGCGGTCGCCCGCACGAGCAGCGCCAGCGGCACCAGCATGGCGACCAGGACCAGGGAGGTCGTCGCGGCCACCAGCAGCGCGAGCCGGCTCCTCACGGCGACACCAGCTTGACCCCGACTCCGCGCATGGTGTGCAGGTAGCGGGGTTCCTGGGCGGTCTCACCCAGTTTCCGGCGCAACCACGACAGGTGGACGTCGACCGTCTTGTCGGTGCCGCCGTACGGCAGTTGCCACACCTCGATGAGGAGTTCCCGTTTCGTCACCACCTGCCCGGCCCGCGAGGCCAGGTAGAGCAGCAGGTCGAACTCGCGCGGGGTCAGGTCGAGCGTGCGGCCGTCGAGCAGCGCCTCCCGGCCGCGCGGGTCGACGCGCAGGCCGCCGACCGTCACGGTCGGGTCGCCCGGCGCCGACCCGGTGCGCCGCAGCACCGCCCGCACCCGCGCGTCGAGCTGGGCCGCCGTGAACGGCTTGACCAGGTAGTCGTCGGCCCCGGCGTCCAGCACCCGGACCGACTCGGCGTCGCCGTCGCGGGCCGTCGCCACGATGACCGGCACCGCCGACACCGCGCGCAGCATGCGCAGCAGTTCGGCGCCGTCGAGGTCGGGCAGGCCCAGGTCCAGCACGACCAGGTCGGGGCGGTCGTCGAGGGCCATCCGCAGCCCGTCGAGCGCGGACGACGCCGCCGCGACGGCGTGTCCCTTGCCGCGGAGGGCGCGGACCAGCGCGGTCCGGATCGTCACGTCGTCTTCGATGAGCAGCAGACTCGCCATGGTGCCCGACACGTTAGTCAATGTCCGGTTCGGTGGCGATGGGCCTTAGCGTCGCGTTAACCCGGCCTTAGCCCAGACAGAAGGCAGGGAGAGGGATGGTGGGCGGCATGGATCGGCGTCTCGTCTTCGCGGTCGCCGGCTGGGTGGTCGCGGCGCTCGCGGCGACCGTCGCCGGGCTGGTCGTCATCGGCTCCTTCGGCGGCGCGTTCCGCGGGCCGGGCGACCAGGCGCTCTCGGCCGAGGCGGTCCGCCGCGAACTCGCGCTGCCCGCGCCGCCGGTCGGTTCGCCGACGCCCCGCCCCTCGGCCGCCGCCACGGCGAGCCGCGTCGTCTCCACCGAAGGGGGCACGGTCGTCGTGTCCTGTACGGCCGGCCGCGCGCAGCTCACCTCGTGGACGCCCGCCCAGGGCTGGCAGACCGACGACGTCGAACCGGGCCCCGGCGGCCACGCCAAGGTCAAGTTCGAGCGGGGCGAGGCCGAGGCCGAGGTGGAGACCCACTGCGAGGGCGACGTGCCGCGTACCGTCGTCACGGACGACTGAGCTCCCGCACCACCGCGACGAACGCGGCGACCAGCGGATTCGCCGAACCGGCGGGCCACGCCAGCGCCACCCGCAGCGGTTCGGCGCCGACCAGCGGCACCCACACCAGGCCGGGCCGGGTGTAGTAGCGCGCCATGCTGGCCGGGCCGAAGCAGACGGCCACCCCGTCGGCGACCTGGTCGAGCATCTCCTCGACGTTGTCGTTGGTCGGCCCCCACTTCGGCGCCGACCCGTCGGGACGCGGGTTCACCGCCCACCAGTCGACCCATTCGCGCGGGGCCCGTTCGGTCCACATGAGGGGTTCGTCGGCGACGTCCATGACGGTCAGGCCGGCGCGCCCGGCGAGCCGGTGGTTCTCGGGCAGCCCGACGACCCGGGGCTCCCGGTGGACGACCTCGTGGGCGAACCCGGTCAGGTCGGCGGGCAACCAGACGAACGCCACGTCGACCAGGCCCGCCCGCAGCGCCTCCGCCTCGCCGCCCCAGTCGTAGCGTTTCGGCTCCAGGCGCGCCTCCGGGTGGCGGCGCGCGAACTCGGCCCTGACCCGGCTGGTCAGGTCGCCCGCGCCGCTGGCCTCGAACCCCACCCGCAACACGCGGGCCGCCGCGGCCCGCACCCCCTCGGCCGCCGCGAGCGTGCGCCGGGCCGCCTCGACGACGTCGCGCCCGACGGCCGTGGGGGAGACCCCGCCGGGGTGGCGGTCGAAGAGGCGCACCCCCAGTTCGCCCTCCAGGGCCCGGACCGTCTGCGACAGGGCGGGCTGGCTGACGTAGAGCCTCTCGGCGGCGCGGCCCAGGTTGCCGGTCTCGGCGATGGTCACCAGATAACGCAGCTGGCGAAGCTCCATCCTGCGATCATAAGCGCCGCTTATCGCCCGGCCGCCGACGTGTCTTGGACGCCTGGCCGGTCCGGCCGCCATAACGGATGCCATGACGAACCGCATCTGGATGATCACCGGCGCCAATTCGGGCTTCGGGCGGGCCCTGACCGAGGCCGCCGTTGCGGCCGGGGACCTGGTCGTGGCCGCCGCCCGGCGTCCCGGGGAGATCGCCCCTCACCCGAACGTCCACCCCGTCGCCCTGGACGTGACCGACCGGTCGCGGATCGCCGGGGCCGTCGCCGAGGCGCTGCTCTGGCACGGCAGGATCGACGTGTTGGTCAACAACGCGGGACGCGGCCTCGTGGGCGCCGCCGAGGAGACCACCGACGCCGAGCTGCGCGACCTCATGGACCTGCACTTCTTCGGCCCGGCCGCGCTCACCCGGGCGGTCCTGCCGCAGATGCGGGACCGGGGCACGGGCGCGATCGTGCAGCTGAGCAGCATGGGCGGGCGCATGTCGTTCCCGGGCGTCGGCGGCTACTCGGCGAGCAAGTTCGCCCTGGAGGGCTGGTCGGAGGCGCTGCACGGCGAGGTCGCCCCGTTCGGGATCAAGGTGCTGATCGTCGAGCCGGGGGCCTTCCGGACCTCGTTCGCCGGGCCGTCGGCGCTGCTCCACTCGCCGCGGATCGCCGCGTACGACCCGATCACCGGCCCGCTGCGGACCGGCCTGCCCGCTACCGACGGCGCGCAACCGGGCGACCCGGCCAAGGCCGCCGCCGCGATCCTGTGGGCGCTCGACGCGGAGCACACGCCGCTGCGCCTGGCGCTCGGCAACGACGCGGCCGACAACGTCCTCGGCGCGTACGCCCGCGCGCAGGCCGAGGCGCTGGCCTGGGAGAAGGTGAGCCGGGGCACCGACTTCGACTAGAGCAGCCCCTCGACCAGCGCCTCGACCACCGCGTCGGTGGAGGTCTCGGGGTCGATCGGGACGGTCAGCCGGTCGAGCAGCAGGCCGTCGACGGCGTAGTGGAACAGCGCGATCTCCGCCTTGCCGCCGGGCAGCCCGGCGGCCTGGTTGTAGGCGACGTCGGCGCGGAAGCCCTCCAGCAGCACGCCCCGCATCAGGTCGGCGACCTCGGGCCGCCGGGCCGCCTCCAGCCGCAGCTCGAACCAGGCCAGCGTGACCTCGGGGTGGGCGCTCAGCCGGCGCACGATGTCGCGCACGTGGCGGGCGAAGGAGGCGCGGTCGGGCGGGTGGGAGGCGAGTTCGGCCACCACCTCGGGATCGGGCGCGAAGCGTTCGCCGATCCGGGCGACCAGCCCTTCGAGCAGGTCGGCGCGGGAGCGGAAGTAGTTGGAGGCCGTTCCGGTGGGGGCCCCGCACTCGGCGTCGACCGCCCGGTGGGTGAGACCCCGCGAGCCCTCCCGGGCCAGCACCCTGATGCCGGCGTCGGCCAGCTCCGCTCGTCGTCCCGAGTTCCGTGCCATGCGGTCGAGAGTAGCGCAACCACGACGGCTGTAGTATATTCTCGTCAATCACTACAACTGCTGTGGTTGGAGAACGGATGCGAGAGCTCACCTATTACGTCGCCGTCTCGCTCGACGGCCGGATCTCCGGTCCCGCCGACGACTTCTCGGCGTTCCCGGTCGAGGGCGACCACATCGAGATGATCAAGCGCGACTACCGCGACACCCTCTCCGACGTCGGGCTGCGCATGCTCGGCCTCACCGCCGACGGGTCGCGCTTCGACACGACCCTGATGGGCTGGAACACCTACGCCGCGGGCTTCGCGCACACCCGCGACCCCTATCCGCACACCCGCCAGTACGTCTTCTCCCGCACCCGGGGCCCCGCCGACGTCGCCGACGGCATCGCCCTCACCGGAGAGGACCCGGTGGAGGTCGTGCGGCGGCTGAAGAAGGAGGAGGGCACCGGCATCTGGCTCTGCGGCGGCGGCCTGCTCGCCGGCGCGCTCGCCGACGAGATCGACCGGATGGTTCTCAAGGTCAACCCGGTCGTGCTCCAGGACGGCCCGCCGCTGTTCGCCGCCCCCTACGCCCCGCGCGCGTTCCGGCTGGAGCGCAGCACGCCCTACGCGTCAGGCGTAGTGGTCAACGAGTATGTTCACGCCTGAGGCTTGCAGATGTTCTGCGTCGCCGTGCGGGCCGCCGGGGTCGGCGCCTTCGACGGGGTCGGCGCGGCCGTCGGCACGGTCACCTTCTCTACGTCGTGGTTCTCGGTGCCGATGATGACCTCGATGCCCTCGACGTCGACCTGGCGCATCTCGGCCCCGGGCAGCGCGGCGGCGACCGTGCGGGCGGAGTCCTCACGGCCGGCGGCGTAGCGGATCACCGTGTTCTGGTAGTCGCGGCGGCCGGTGTCGCCCGCCTGCTCGGGCACCAGGAAGCCCGCGCCGAGCAGTGCGTCGCGGGTGCGGGCGCCCAGACCCGTGACGAGGGTGCCGTTGAGGACCTTCAGCCGGATGCGGTTCGGCGGCACCGACAGCGGGGCCGACCGGCTCAGCGTCGGGGTCGCGGACGCCGTGGCCGAAGGTGTCGCCGACGGCGACGGCTTGGCCGGCTTGGCGAGGTCTTCGTCGTTGTCGATGCGGCGGAACATCTCGGCGGCGGCCGCCTTGTCCCAGAGCACCGCCGACTCGCCCGTCGGGGTCGTGTAGTTGACGTCGGCGATCGGCACGGTCGCGAACGACACGTCGTCGGTCGACACGTCTTTGAGCTGGGTGGCCAGGTCGAGCATGTTGCCGGACAACTCGTCGTCGACCGTGAGGGTGCGCAGCGTTGAGTTGACCAGGGCGCCCAGCTTGGCCGGGTTGGTGAGCGTGCCGCCGCTCAGCGCCTGCTGCAACATGGCCGAGATGACCTGCTGCTGGCGGTCGATGCGGTCGAGGTCGGAGCGGGCGGTGGCGCGCGTGCGGGCGTACGCGAGGGCGTTGACGCCGTCGAGGTTGTGGGTGCCTGCCGTCAGGACGAGCTTGGTCTTGTCGTCGTTGATCGGGACCGGCGTGCAGACCGTGATGCCGCCGAGCGAGTCGACCACGTCGATGAAGCCCAGCACGTTGACCTCGACGTAGTGGTTGATGCGCATGCCGGTGGCCTGCTGCACCGCCCGGACGGCGAGCTTCGCGCCGCCGAACTGGTAGGCGCTGTTGATCTTGTGGGTGCCCTGGCCCGGGATCTCGGTCCACGTGTCACGCGGGAGCGAGACCACTGTCACCTTCTTGTGGTCTTCCGAGACGTGCACGACCATCATCGTGTCGGTGCGCTGCCCGACCTCGCGGCCCAGGTGGAGCTGGTTCTGCTGGCGGCGCGACAGGTCGTCGCGCTTGTCGACGCCCACCAGGAGGATGTTCATCGCGCCGCGGGTGGCCGAACCGGCGGTGCCGGCGTCGACCGAGGTGATGCGGCCGGAGACGTAGTTGGGCAGCGCCCAGGCGAGGCCCGAGCCGACCAGCACCAGGCTCGACAGGGTGCCGGTGACGACGATGGAGCGCATGCTCGCCCGGCGGTGCCGGCGGCCTTTGCGGGGAGCTGCTACCCGGACCCCTCCGTAGGCGTCTCCGCCCACGTGAACACCCGAGTCCTCCACGCGCTCCCCCTTCGAGGTTGCCGTCCACGCCCCCTCGTACAGTAGCGTGAGCGCAGCCATGAACCCCTTCCTCGACGCGCCCCCCGCGGTCTCCGTCATCATGCCGGTGCTCAACGAAGAGCGGCATCTACGCGAAGCGGTCCAGCAGGTCCTCGACCAGGACTATGCGGGCCCGATCGACGTCGTCCTGGCAGTCGGCCCCTCCCGCGACCGCACGCAGGAGGTCGCCGATTCGATCGCCGCGGCCGACTCCCGGGTGACCATCGTGCCCAACCCGACGGGCCGCACCCCCCATGCGCTCAACGCCGCCATCAACGCCTCCAAGGGCGAGGTGGTGGCCCGGGTCGACGGGCACGCCATGCTGCCCCGCGACTACGTCCGCACCGCCGTGGAGACGCTCCAGCAGACCGGCGCCGACAACGTCGGCGGCATCATGGCCGCCGAGGGGGTCAGCCCGTTCGAGAAGGCGGTCGCGCGCGCGATGACCTCCAAGATCGGGGTCGGCAACGCCGCGTTCCACGTCGGCGGCGAGGGCGGCCCGGCCGACACCGTCTATCTGGGTGTGTTCCGGCGCACCGCGCTGGAGCGGGTCGGCGGCTACGACGAACACTTCCAGCGCGCGCAGGACTGGGAGATGAACCACCGCATCCGCGAGACCGGCGGCCTGGTGTGGTTCCAGCCGAAGATGCGGGTCTCCTACCGGCCGCGCGCCACCGTCAGAGCCCTCGCCAGTCAGTACTTCCACTACGGCCGCTGGCGGCGGGTGGTGGCCCGCACCCACCAGGGCACCATCAACCTCCGCTACCTGGCCCCGCCGATCGCGGTCTCGCTGATCGTGCTCGGCCTGGTCGCCGGCTTCTTCTGGCCGCCCGCGTTCGTCGTCCCGGCGGGTTACGCGCTGGCCATCGTCGCCGGTTCGGTGCTGACCGGCCGTGACCTCGAACCGGCCGCGCTGGTCCGCCTCCCGGTCGTCTACGCCGCCATGCACCTGTCGTGGGGCACCGGCTTCATCACCAGCCCGAAGCGGCTGCGCAAGAAGCACGAGACGGTCGGGCTACAGGACCTGCTTCATTAGCCCCTGCTCGTAGGCGTCCTCGACGGCCGCGGCGAACCGGGCCATCGGTTCGCCGTCGCCGAGCAGGTGAGCGCGCAGGGCGCGGCGGGCTTCGGCGAGTTCGTCCTCGCCCGGCCCCTTCGACAACTGGGCCAGGATCTCGGGCAGCTCCCGCAGGTCCTCCGAGAGCAGGTAGGCCGCGCCGGCCGACGGATAACGGGTGACGAACTCGGCCCGGTCCCGGGCGGCGACGTTGGTGACGACATAGGGCTTGCCCGACGCCGTGAAGTCGGCGACCACACTCGAGATGTCGCTGATCAGCAGGTCGGCGTCGTTGAAGCAGTCGTACAGGCTCGGCTCGGGGCCCAGGACCACCGTGCCCGCGTCGGGGTGTTCGCGGCGCAGCCGCGCCATGATCGCGCCGTGCGCGCGGCGGACCGTCATCGAGCGGTGGCCGGTCAGCGGATGGGGCTTGTAGACGACCCTGACCCCTTCGGCGAGCAGCGCGTCGACCAGATGGGGCCCCATCGCCGCCACCGAACTGTGGAACAGGTCGTCGGTCCAGCCCTCCCACGTGGGCGCGTAGAGAACCGACCGCGTCTGCGGCCCCTTCTCGCTGATCCCGGCCAGCTGCGGCCGCCCCACCTCGACGATCACTTCGTCGCGCACCCCGACGCCGGCCCGCCGGTAGCGGTCGCGGCCGGCCGGCCCGGCCACCCAGACCTGGTCGTAGACCTTCGTGTACGGGTTGAACGACGCCTCCTTGTCGCTGTCGCCGTGGCCGACGAACACGCTCACCACGCCCGGCACCCGGAGCATGTGGATGTTGTTGCCGACGTTGGCGGCGAACAGCGCCACCCGCGCGCTGTCGAGCCCGCGGAAGTTCATCATGTCGACCGCCGAGGGGATGCACAGCACCGGCAGCGACGTCGGGGCCAGCGCGGTGAACAGCGGCCGTTCGCGCAGCACCACGATCGACCGCCGGGGCAGCGCCTCCAGGACCGGCAGCCACATCGAGGCCTGGTAGACGGCGTTGGCCGCGCCGGAGAAGTACAGGATGACCTCGGGGTCGTAGGCCCTGACCCGTTCGTCCACGAGATGGATGACGCGGCGGCGGTCGGCCACCGGCGCGGCGCCGCGGAGCCGCAGCCCGAGCACGACCGTCACCACCGTCATGGCGGTCAGCGTCACCGCGATTCCCGCGACGGCCGGCCAGGTCTCGCCGGTGAGACCGGCGACCGCCGCCAGCACGACCGGCGGGACGTCGAAGCAGAGCAGCCGGGTGCCGCGCTGCCCGAGCAGCCGGGCGGGCGGCGCCTCCGGCAGCGCGACCTGGAGGTTGCGCGACTCGACCGGCCGCAGGTGGTGCCAGCGGTGCAGGCACAACGCCAGCCCGGTCTGGGTCGCCCGCATGGCGTGGAAGACGAACAGCCCGCCCGCCAGGAGCACGAACGGCAGGCCCAGCCGGGCCAGCAGCAGCACCGCCGCCACCTCGCGGGCCAGGAACCGGACCGTCACCCCGAGGTGCACCCGGCTGAGCCGGTCGGCCGCCGCCTTCGGCAGCACCGGTTCGGCGGCGTACGACACGAGCACGGCGGCGGCGAACAACCATGGCGACGGCGCGAGCGCGGCCGTCACCAGCACTGGGCACGAGGCCAGCAGAACGCCCGTGACCAGGACTTTCTTCCCCATAGAGGGGGGTTACCCAGTCAGCCGCACATCGATCACCTGTCCGGTCAAAGGGGACACCAGCACATCGATGCTGGTCTCAGCCACGGCGTAGGGGGACAGCAGCGACGTCGGCGGTTCGTCGCCGAACGCGCGCTGCCGCATCGGCGTGGCGGTGCGTTCGGGGTTGACGCAGTTGACCCGGATGCCCTGGGGCGCCCACTCGTCGGCCAGCGCCTGGGTGAGGTTCACGACGGCGGCCTTGGCCGAGGAGTAGAGGCTGTAGTCGGCCCGGCCGCGCGTGTAGGAGGAGGAGGTGTAGAGCAGCAGGTGGCCGCGCGTCTCGGCGAGGTATCCGAACGCGGCCCTCGCCACGTTGACGGGGCCCAGGTAGTTGACGGCGACCGTCTCCTCGACGGTCGCGGCGTCGGTGTCGGCCAGCTTGCCCATGTGCAGCACGGCGGCGGTGTTGACGACGAAGTCGATGCGGCCGGTGGCGGCGTGCACCGCCCGGAGGGCCTCGGCCACCGCGGCCGGGTCCTGCACCGCGACCCCGCCGGCGGTGCGGGAGAAGACGTGGGTGTCGGCGCCGTGCTTGCGGGCCAGGTCGACGACGTCGGCGCCGATGCCGTAGGAGCCGCCGAAGACGACCATCACCTTGCCGGTGAGGTCGAGGCCGGGCTGCGGGTCGGGCGGGGTGGCCGCGGCGAGCTGGAACAGCTTGTCGGCGATGTAGACGTCGACCGGATGGGTCACCTTCATGTTGTGCTCGCTGCCGGGCACGATCGCGATCGGCACGTCGGGGCGGTAGCGCAGCATGACGCCGCAGTCGTCGGTGGCGGGCCGCCGGTCGAAGTCGGGGTCGGCCAGCGCGCGCCGGTAGGCGTCGCGGATCACCGACAGCCGGAAGCACTGCGGGGTCTGTCCGCGGCGCAGCCCCGACCGGTCGGGGATGTCACGGATGATCTCGCCTGACGGCCCCGGCACGGCCACCACCACGGTGTCGCTCGACGGGATCGCGACGTCGACCGCCTGGAACTCCTGCAGCTTCTCGACGCACGCGGCGATGATGCGGGGCTCGATCAGGGGCCGCACGGCGTCGTGGAGGAGGACGTCACATTCCTCGTCTCCCAGGGCGGAAAGGGCCAGCCAGGTCGACTCGGTCCGGCTGGTTCCACCGTCGATCACCTTGCTGACCTTCGTGAAACCGTTACGCTCCACGAGCGCCCGCACCTCGTCGCCGAACCCCGGGGTCATCAGCACGACGACCTCGTCGACGTCGGGGTGGCCGTCGAAGACGGCGAGGGTGTGCTCCAGGATGGTCCGGCCCGCGATCTTGAGGAGCTGCTTCGGCGTGTTGAGCCCCACCCGCTGCCCGACGCCTCCGGCCAGGACGACGCCGACCGTGCGCAACCGTGATTCGATCATCTTGATCCTCCCCGCCCGCACCATACCCGCCACGGTGATTGCCCATTAGTGATCACTCGGTTACTTTTCGGGTTAGCGCGGGCGTCGACGGAAGTGGGGTCTGACATGCAGGTTCAGTCCGTCACGCAGACCGTGGCGGTCGTGCTCGCCAACACCCCCGCGGCCCGGCTGGCCTGCGACGGGGGCACCGTGCTCGGACGGCTCACCGAACAGCTCACCTCAATCCCGGTCGCGGTCAGAGTGGTCGGCCACGCGGGCGGCCACCTCGCCGACGACCTCAGGGAGATCGCCGTCGTGGCCCGGGCCGGCTCCGCGCCGCTGGCCATCATCTCAGGTGACGTGGTCGCCCACACCGAGGCCATCGCCGCACTCCTGGAACACCCGGCGCGGGGCACCGGCGCGCTGGTCGCCGCGGGCGAGCCCGGCCCCGGCGGCAGCCCCGTCAGGGTCGAGAACGACCGCGTCGCGGCGGCCGGGAACTCCTTCCACCAGCTCGTCGGGCCCAACGCCACCTTCCGCGGCGTGCTCCAGGTGGGCGCCCCCGACCTGCCGCGCCTGGCCGCGGTCGCCGCCGAGCTGAGCGACCTGGCCGCCGACGAACTGCTCGGCGACGCGCGCGACGACGAGGCCGCTGACCTGCTGCTGGCCGGGCTGGTGCGCTCGGGCGTGCCGGTCGCGGCGGTCCCGCTCGGCGTCCTGCACGCCGAACGGGTGACCGGGCAGGAGGCCGCCGACGCGGCGTTCGGCCGTCTCGGCGCGGTCGACGAGGAACGCGCCCGGCTCGACGCCGCCGTCAAACAGGACGACGGCTTCTTCGCCACCTACGCCGTCAGCACCTGGTCGCGCCACGTCGTGAAGGCCGCGGCCTGGTTGCGGCTGACGCCCAACGGCGTGACCGGCATCTCGGTCGGCCTGGCGGTGATGGCCGCCATCTGGTTCTCCACCGGGACCCGGGCCGCCCAGCTCGCCGGGGCGGTCGCGCTCTACCTGTCGTTCGTGCTCGACTGCGTCGACGGGCAGCTGGCCCGCTACACGCGCCGGTTCAGCCCGATCGGCGCCTGGCTCGACGCGACGTTCGACCGCGTCAAGGAGTACGTGGTCTACGTCGGGCTGGCCGTCGGCTATACCGGGGGCATCGTCGGCGGGCCCACGGGGCCGCAGAACATTTGGGCGCTGGCGGTGGCCGCGATGTTGCTCCAGGCGGTCCGCCACATGATCGATTTCTCGTACGCCGGAGCCGTCGCCGACGCCGCGAGGGTGGGCTCGGCGTGGGGCAACTCGCGGCGCTCGCTGGCCGTGGCGGCCGACGGGGCCCGGCTGGTGCAACTGGCGGGCAAGCTGGAGAAGGGCACCGCCACCCGGTGGGCCAAGAAGATCGTGGTGCTGCCGATCGGTGAGCGCATGGCCCTCATCGCGGTCACGGCCGCGTTCTTCAACGCCTACGTCACGTTCGTCGCCCTGCTGGTCTGGGGCGGGATCGCCGCTCTCTACACACTCACCGGACGGATCGCGAGGTCGCTCTGATGACGACGACTCACCTGTCTCCGGTGCCCGCCGGTCACGTGGTCGCCTACCGCGACGACGGCCCGCTGTCGGCCGCGATGGGCACGATGGTCTCCGGCCAGATCCCGCCGCTGCCACCGGCCCTGGCGGGCATGTTCGTGACCGGGGTGCTGCTCACCCTCGGCGTCGCGGGCGCCGACGGCCTGGCCGTGTTCGCCCCGGCGGTCGCGCTGCTGCTGGCCGGGCCGGGCTCCTCCCACCGCCACGACGGCCGGCTCGACTGGCTGGTGCCGCCGATCCTGCGCGTCACCGAGTATGGCTTCGTGGCGTCGGTCGGGTTCGCCCACGGGGTGCCCCCGGTGATCATCTTCCTGCTTCTCGGCGCTATCCTTTTCCACCATTACGACCTCGTCTACCGGGTGCGTCAGCACGTCTACCCGCCCGCCTGGCTCGCGGCGGCCGGGTTCGGCTGGGAGGGCCGCATGCTCGTGGTCGCCGCGGGCGCGTGGTTCGACGGGGTGACGGCGGTGTTCGTGCTCCTCGCGCTCTACCTGTGGGGCATGTTCGGCTGGGAGAGCGTGACCTGCTGGCTGGCGGCTCCGCGTTCCGGTACGGAGGCCGCCAATCTCGGCATCAACGATTAATCTGAACAACAGCCCTCATTCGGATTACACGATCAGGTCCGGTTGGCAACTAACCTGTGGGGTTACACGCAGTTCGACCCCAAGGAGCGCACGTTGCTGGGAATGGTGCTGGCCGCCGGAGCCGGCCGCCGTCTAAGGCCCTACACCGACACTCTGCCCAAGGCGCTGGTGCCGGTCGACGGGGAGACGACGATCCTGGACATCGCCCTGGGCAACCTCGCCGCGGTTGACCTCCGCGAGGTCGTGGTGATCGTGGGATATCAGGCGCAGGCCGTCGTCGACCTCAAGGCGGCGCTCGAAGACCGCCACGGCGTCAACCTCACCCTGGTCTTCAACGACAAGGCCGAAGAGTGGAACAACGCCTACTCCCTCTGGTGCGCCCGCGACTACTTCTCCCACGGTGTGCTGCTGGTCAACGGCGACACCGTCCACCCCGTCTCGGTCGAGCACACCCTGCTGAACGCCCCCGAGACCAGTGACGTGCTGCTCGCGGTCGACGACGTGAAGACGCTGGGCGACGAGGAGATGAAGGTCACCCTCGGCGGCGAACAGCTCAAGCGCATCACCAAGCTGATGGACCCCTCCGAGGCCTACGGCGAGTACATCGGCGCCACCCTCATCCGGCCGGGCGCCGCCGAGCGCCTGGCCGACGCGCTGCGCACCACCTTCGAGCGCGACCCCCAGCTCTACTACGAAGACGGTTACCAGGAGATGGTCGAGCGCGGCGAGACCATCCACGTCGCGCCGATCGGCGACGTGCAGTGGGTGGAGGTCGACAACCACGACGACCTCGCCAAGGCCCGCCTCATCGCCGCGACCTACTGAGAGGGGGGCACATGCCGATTCTGGCGAGGATGCTCCCCGCACCCATCACCATGGAGGTGCGCCGGGGCGCGATCGCGCAGCTCGGGTCGCTGCTGGCCGACAGCCGGGTGGCGACCTCCGGGCGGGTGGCGGTGGCCGTGGGCGCGGGCCTGGGCGACCGCATCACCGAGGTCATCGCGCCCTCGCTGGGTGACGCCGAGGTCTTCCGGGTGCCCGACGGCTCGGTCGACGCGGCCGTCTCGCTCGGCGCCGACCTGCGCAAGGGCGCCTACGAGGCGCTGGTGGGCATCGGCGGCGGCAAGACCATCGACGCGGCGAAATACGCCGCCTCGCTGGCCGGCATCCCCATGGTCGCGGTGGCGACCAACCTGGCCCACGACGGCATCTGCTCACCGGTGGCCTCGCTCACCCACGAGAGCGGCAAGGGCTCGTTCGGCGTGCCGATGCCGCTGGCGATCATGGTCGACCTCGACTTCGTCCACGACGCCCCCCAGGCGCTGGTGCGCTCGGGCGTCGGCGACGTGATCAGCAACCTGTCGGCGATCGAAGACTGGCAGCTCGGCAACGCCGAGCGCGGCGAGCCGATCGACGGGCTGGCCTGTTCCATGGCCCGCACGGCCGCCGAGGCCGTCATGGGGCGCGCCGACTCCGTCGAGTCCGACGCGTTCCTGACCGTCTTGGCGGAGGCTTTGATCCTTTCCGGAATGTCGATGGTCATAGCCGGGTCAAGCCGTCCTTCGAGTGGCGGCGATCATGAGATCCTGCATGCCGTGGATCAGCTTTTCCCCGGCACCTCCAACCACGGCGAGCTGGCCGGCATCGGCGCCGCGTTCTGTTTCCACCTGCGCGACGACGCGGCCCGGCTGGGTCAGATCGTCGACTGCCTGCGCCGCCACGACCTGCCGGTCACCCACCTCGACGTGGGCCTGACGACCGAGCAGTTCGCCGAGGCGATCGCGCTCGCGCCGTCGACCCGTCCGGGTCGTTACACCATCCTTGAGCATCTCCGCCTGACCGAGGGCGAGATCCGTGATCGAGTTGAGGGTTATGTCCACGCCGTCGGTCGCTGAGGTCCGCGCCAAGGCGCAGCCCGAGATGACCCTGGAGCGCCGCAACGGGGAACACTGGGCGGGCCTGCTCTACATGCGCAAGCTGTCGATCTACGTCACCTGGGCGCTGGCCCGCACCCCCATCACGCCCAACCAGGTCACCGGCCTGATGATCGTGACCGGGGTGGCGGCGGGCGCGGTGCTGGTGCTGCCGGGCCTGGCCGCGGCCGTGCTGGCGGCCCTGCTGGTGCAGGTCTACCTGCTGCTCGACTGCTCCGACGGCGAGCTGGCCCGGTGGACCGGGCGCACCTCGCTGACCGGGGTCTACCTCGACCGGGTGGGCCACTACTTCGCCGAGGCGGCGATCCTCATCGGGCTCGGCTTCCGGGCCTCCGAGACGTGGCCCGACTGGTACACCGTGCTCGGCTTCGCCGCCGCACTGGGCGCGATCCTGATCAAGTCGGAGACCGACCTGGTCGACGTCGCGCGGGCCCGCTCGGGGCTGGTCGCGGCGACCGAGGTGTCGGCGACCCAGTTCCAGTCGCGCAAGCTGGCGATGGCCCGGCGGGCGGCGGCGGCGCTACGCTTCCACCGGGTGATCCAAGCGGTCGAGTTGTCACTTATCGTGGTGGTCGCGGCTGTTCTCGACTTCTGGTTCCCGGCGACGAGGATTCTCGTCGTGGCGTGCGCGATCATCGCCGGAGTGCAACTTATTCTGCACCTGGTGAGCATTCTCGCCTCACGGCGGCTCGCTTGAGTTTTGCGGCGATCTCTCTTGCCCGGACACTTCGTGTTTGGTGGGTGTTCGCCGCTGGTTCCGATACGCTTAGTCCGGATTTGCCCGCCCAAATAGACTCGGTGATCATGAAATCGTGTGTCTCCCACCTCGTGCCGGGGCGATGACGCATGAAGATTTCCTGTGTCATCCTCACGATGGGTAATCGCATTCCGGAGCTCGACCGCGCGGTCGAATCGGCGTTGACGCAGGTCGACGGTGATATCGAAGTGGTCATTGTGGGCAACGGGGTCGAGGTTCCGCCGCTCTCGGTGGAACCGCTGCCCGGTTCCTCGGCCACCGTCAAGACCGTCCGCCTCGCCCACAACGTCGGCATCCCCGAAGGGCGCAACCGGGGCGTGCAGGAATGCTCGGGCGACGTCGTGCTCTTCCTCGACGACGACGGCTGGTACGCCAACGACAAGGTCGCCGCGCACATCCGCGAACGGTTCGCCGCCGAGCCCGACCTGGCCGTGATCTCCTTCCGGGTGATGGACCCCGACGCCGGGGTCGTGCAGCGCCGCCACGTGCCCCGCCTGCGGGCCGGCGACCCCGAGCGCAGCTCGCCCGTGACGACCTTCCTCGGCGGCGCCTGCGCCATCAGGCGGTCGGCGTTCCTCCAGGTCGGCGGCCTGCCGGAGAAGTTCTTCTACGCCCACGAAGAGACCGACCTGGCCTGGCGGCTGCTCGGCGAGGGCTACCGGATCGAGTACGACGCCCAGACCGTCATGTTCCACCCCCTCGTGCTGCCCACCCGCCACGCCGACTTCTACCGGCTCAACGCGCGCAACCGCGTCTGGCTGGCCCGGCGCAACCTGCCGTGGCCGCTGGTGCTGCTCTACCTGGGCAACTGGATGTTGCTGACGCTCATCCGCGACCGCTCGCCGTTCGCGCTGCGCGCCTGGTTCCGCGGCTTCGCCGAAGGCTGGCGCGAGCCGGCGGGCGAACGCCGCCCGATGGCGTGGCGGACGGCCTGGCACATGCTCAAGCTCGGCCGCCCGCCCATCGTCTAGCGGCCGGTTAGAACGCCTCGCCGAAGCTCATCGACACGTGCGCCGCCGTCATGGTGGCCAGCGCCCGCTTCGGCAGCCCGAGCTCGCTGAGCTCCTTGGCGATCGGATGGTTGCCCAGCCGGATCAGCGCGCCACCCGGCCGGGCCCTGACCCCGGACGCCCGCACACCCCAACCGGTCCGGCGGGTCCCGCCGTCGCGGTGCGCGAACGCCTCCAGCGCCGGCAACCCGGCGTTCGGCAGCGGCACCCCCGGCCGGATCAGCAGGTCGAGCACCAGCCGCCCGTCCTTGCGCAGCACACAACGCTTGTAGGGGCTCGTCTGGCGGACGTCGATGTCGGCCAGTTCCTTCGGGAAGCCCCAGATCTCCCGGCCCGCCTCCAGCGTGAACGTCTGGTCGACCGGCAACCAGTGCACGAACGCCGCCGACCCGCTCTCCCGGATGTCGAGCACCCCCGCCCGCGCCGACCGGCGGGGCGGTGGCCCGGCCTCGGGTGGACGGACCCAGAAGACGACCCCGAACTCGTGATAGGCCCCCAGGTCGGAGTCCTTGTACTCGGCGAAGACGAGCGTGCACAGCGCCTTCCCCGGGAGGATCTCGGTCACGTCGAGCCCCGAGTAGGCGATCACCGCACGGGCCGCGTCGGCCCGCACGAGATAGGTCGCCGCGCCCGCCGCCGCGTCCCTGACCTCCACCGGAAGGTCCACCCGGCGGCCCTGGATGAGATGGCTAGCCATAACCCCAGTACATCAACGCGGAGGCCGACCCGTACAGTCTCAGACCGCCACGGCGCGGTGCCCGCCCGGAACGGTCACCCGGCCGCGGGCCGCGGCCCAGTTCTCCAGGAGGGACACGAACTCGGGCGCCCGGTCGGGCCAGTGGTAGGCGGCGCGTGCCTCGGCGTGGCCGTCGGCGGAGGCCTTCGCGCGGCGCGCGGGGTCGTCGCGCAGTTCCAGCACCGCCCGGTAGGCGGCGTCCACGTCGCCGAACGGGACGACGGCGCCGCAGCCCTTCATCGCCTCCACGGCCTTGGGCAGCGGCGTCGTGATGACGGGCACGCCCTGGGCCATGTACTCGATCACCTTGGTCGGCGTCGACTCGCGGTAGTTCGGAACGTCGTGCAGCAGCGACAGACCGGCCAGCGCGCCCTGGGCCATGCGCAGGGCGTGCCGGTTGGGGACGTAGCCGAACCAGTCGAGCAGGCCGGTGCGCTGGGCGTCGCGCAGCATCGGCCGCACGTCGGCGTCGGCGGGGCCGATCAGGTCGAGCCTGATGCCGTGGGGCCGCAGCAGCCGCGCCAGCTCGACCATCTCGGCGGCGCCGCGCGCCGCGGAGATGTGGCCGACGTACACCACCCGCGACTCACCCGGCGGGGGCGGGGCGGTCTCGGCGACATAGGTGTGGTTGGGCACCACCGGGTGGTCGGCGGCGAACCGGGACCGGTAGGACTCCTCGGCCAGGATCAGGTGCAGGCGGCGCTCCGCGCGCGCCTCCAGGTTGCGCAGCAGCGGCGGGAGCGTGCTGCGCGCGAAGTCCGGCAGGTACGGCTTCGCCTCCAGCGCGGCCACCGTGTCCTCGTGCACGTCCCACACCGTCACCGGACGCCGCCTCGGCAGCGCCAGGAGCAGCTCTATGTCGTGCACCAGCAGAAGATCGGCGTCGGCGCAGCCCCGCTTCAGGGCGCTCCGCGCCGCGCGCAGCGCCTTGGCCCGGTGCAGCCCGACGGCCCGGGGCACGTCGATGGCCCGGATCTCGGGCTGCGGCGTCACGTTGCAGTGCGTGAACGGCGCCACGTAGGTGACCTGGTGACCCGCGTCAAGCAGCGCCCGGATCTGCCGGTGCATGATCCGGGCGTCCTCCGGATGGTGGACGACCGTGCCGACACATACCTTCATGCAGCGAGGCTGACCGCCAGGTCCGACATGCCCGGATGCGGAGCGTTAACCGCAGCCGAACTACGGCTGAACTTCCGCCTGCGGTTTCCGGTAGAGCCAGGTCAGGCGTGGTTCGAGCAGCCACTTGAAGATGGACCGGGTGATCGGCAGGCAGAGGATTATCGCCAGTACGAAGGAGCTCGCGATGATCGCCAGGGTGCCCAGCGGTCCTTCGAGCCACTCCAGCTTCAGTAACCCGAAGTCCTTCAGGATCAGGATCGGGATGCCGTGGAGGAGGTAGGCGTACAGGGTCCGGACGCCGAGGTCGCTGAACCAGGTCTCCCGCTTGGGGATGATCGCCAGCACGGAGAAGCACAACGCCAGCACGCCGACCAGGAACGCCAGGCGGAAACCGAGGGCGTACCACCAGTCGTTCATGTTGAGGTCGGCGTAGCTGTACCGGTTGTAGAAGATCTTCAGCCCGAGCCGCGGCGCGAGCACGATCGCGGCGGCCGTCCAGGCCGCCAGGACGAACGCGCCGATCATGCGCACCCACGACTTGTGCAGCCACTCGAAGTGCTCCGGCTTGAGGACCATGCCGAGCACGAAGAAGGGCAGCAGGCCGAAGAACCGGTCCATGCTGAAGTCCTGTTCGAGCTGCGAGAAGCCCGAGAGCAGGTAGACCACGACCGCGACCGTGAACGGCCAGCGCACCCGCTTCCACACCGGGACCGTCACCCGCCACAGCAGCAGCGCGACCAGATACCAGTTGAGCCAGGCCGGGTCGGTGATGGTCAGCGACCACTTGCCGCCCAGGCCCCAGCGCAGCAGGGCGTAGCCGACCTCCACGATCACATAGGGGATGAGGATCGTGTCGACGAGCTTGTTGACCTTGCCCCGGGAGTCCCAGAAGTTACGCGACAGGTAGCCGCTGATCATGACGAACAGCGGCATGTGGAACGCGAAGGCCCAGATGTACCCGGCCTTGTTCGCCGCGTCGGCGCCCACCGTGTCACGGAGCGCGTGGCTGGAGATGACGAGCGCGATCAGCACGAACTTGACGTTGTCGAGGTGGTGCGACCGCGGCTTCTTGGCCGGGCTGGGCTCCTCTTCCTCCCGGTACGCCGGCGGTGCCGTCGTCGGCGGGTTCGCGGCCCACGCCGGGAGCGGCATGGACGGGGACTCGGGGAAGCCGCCCGTCGTGCTTCCGGCGTGGCCGCCCGTCTGGGAGCCGACGGCGGCGAAGGTGTCGGTCTGGAAGTTCTCGAAGCCGGGCGGCTGCGTGGGCAGCGGCGCCGACGGCGGGTCGTAGGGCGAACGCCGCCGCTGCCAGGGGCTCCAGTCGGCGGGCGGGTCGGGGTAGTCGACCTGCCCCACGCCGGGCGGCGCCTGCTGGGCGTGCGGGATGCGCTGACCCTGGTGCGGGTCGGGCGTGTGGGGGATGCGGGTGGCCGTCTGCGGGTGGTGCGGCTGCGCGGGTTTGGCGCCACCGCCGCCGAAGTAGTCGAACCCCTCGGCGGGCGCGTCTTCCTTCTGGGGCCGCCGGTCCCGGGGCTTGCGCTGCGGCAGCGGGTCGGCGGAGGTCTGGGTCGGCGCGGCCAGCGGCCCGCCACCGGGTGCGCCGCTACCCGGGAAGGAGCCGGTGGTGCCGGGGGTGCCTGGGGCGCCGGTGCCGGGGAAGGCGCCGGGCATGCCGAACGCGCCCGTCCCCGAGGGGGAACCCGGCTGGCCGGGGAAGCGCCCGAGGTTTCCGGAGCCGGGGGTTACGGTCGCGCCCGGCCCGTCAAAAGGGCCGGGGAAGGGGGCGTCCGGGCCGGGCTTCTGGGGCGCGAAGGAGTCGGCCAGGTGGCCGCCCGAGGCGTAGGGGTTCTGCGGGACCTGCTGCGGCCCGGTCGAGTGCACCCCATGGGCGTGGGGGCCGCTGCCGAGGTCGACCACTCGCTGGGGGCTGGTCATCGACGGGTCGTGCGTGTCGACCGGCTGGCCGGGGGCCAAGGGGTCGCCCTGGATGGCGGGGAGGTCGAGGTGGGTGTCGTCGGTGATCCGGCCCATCACCCCCGTTGGTGCGTCTTCAGCGTCCGGATTCGGAACCGGGGGGCGGTTTCGGATGTCGCTCACGTGTCACTCACGGAAGAACGCTCAGCTATCTGTCAGAGGGCGGAACCAGACGAGGCCTGACAAACGCCCCCAGGGTGGCAGACGGGAGACCGGGGCGCCCAGGCCGGACACCCCACCTTAACGTTCTTGTCGGCGGGATGTCGCAGGAGGGCGGAATCTCCGGGAAATCCCAAAATCAGCCCTCCTGCGACCGAAAAACCTCTCGAAAACCGGGGATCAGGTCGCGCAGATGTCGGTGTTCGCGTCGACCGTCGACTCGTCTTCGGCCGCCGAAAGCGGGACCTTGACGCCGCCGAAGTCCTTGCCCACGACGAGCTGGATGATCGGGCCGACGGCCTTCTTCGGCTTGCCCGGCGGGGGGGTCGTCGGCGTGAACGGCTTGACGTTGGCGACCGGCAGCGGCGTCGTCGACGGGTCGACCGTCTTCAGCAGCGACGCGATGAGGAGCTTGGAGCCCTCCCAGCCCTCGCCCTTGTAGGCGACGGAGGTGGTCTCCTGGTCGGAGCCGTCGGCCTTGCGGCCGTCGCCGATCTGGGTGACCTTGAAGCCCTGCGCGGTCAGCGCCTCGGCGACCTCGCTGGCCTTGCCGGTCGTGTTGGTGCCGTTCACGACCTGGACCCGCACCTGCGCGGCCTCGGTCGGCTTCGGCGCCGGCGGCGCGGACGGCTTGGCCTCGCCGCCGCCCTCGTTCGAGCCGCCCTCGGCGGGCGCTGCCGACGGAGGCGGGGTCGGGGCGGCCGTGGAGACCGCGCTGTCGGTGCGGATCGCCGCGAACAGGTTGTCGGCCTGCGGCTGCTTCCACTGCACCCGGTTGGAGTCGGCCACGTAGGCCTCGACCGGCACGGTCATCGCCTTGAAGCCCTTGGCCGTCAGCTTCTGGGCGCTCTGCGCGATCTGGATCAGCGTCTCGGTGTTGAGCTGGTCGTCCATCTCGACCGAGCCGGTCGCGGCGCCGATGAACTCGGCGAGCTTCGGCAGGTCGCCGATCAGGTCGCTGCTGGTGGCCTTCTTCACGACCTGCGAGAGGAAGACCTGCTGACGCTTGATGCGCTCCAGGTCGCTGCCGTTGCCGATCTTGCGGATGCGGACGTAGCCGAGCGCGGCCTCGCCCTTCACGAGCTGGCGGCCGGCCGGGAGCACGAGCTTGGAGGCGCGGTCGTTCACCGCCTGCGGCAGGCAGATCTCGATGCCGCCGAGCGCGTTGACGATGTTCTTGAAGCCGGTGAAGTCGACCTTGATGAAGTGGTCGATGCGGATCTGGGTGAGCGACTCGATCGTGCGGATCGTGCACACGATGCCGCCCAGGTTGAAGGCCGAGTTGATCATTCCGAGCTGGGCCGGCATCTCCTGCCCGGTCTGCGCGTTCTCGCACGCCGGGATCTGCACCATCGAGTCACGCGGGAAGCTGATCAGCCGGGCCTGGTCGCGCTGCGGCGACACGTGCAGCAGCATGATCGTGTCGGTGCGCTCCGTGTGGTCCTCGCGGGCCGCCTTCTGGCCGTAGCGGGCGTTGTCGCCCTCGCGGGTGTCGGAGCCAACCAGCAGCACGTTGAGCGCGCCGGTCTGGTTCTGCGGACGATTGGCGCCCAGGGCGTCGGTGACGTTGGTGGTCTGGATGTTGCCGAGCGTGCGGCGGTAGACCGTGTAGGCGGTCAGGCTGCCGGCCACCAGCACGGTGGTGAGCACCACGCTCACCCAGCCCAGCGCGCCGAGGCCCGGTCTCGCCCGGCCGCCACCACCCGCGCCGCCCTTGCCGGGGGCCTGCGGCGGGGGACCGGGCGGCGCGCCCATGCCCATGCCCGCGACCGGCGCGGTGTAGGCCGCCTGCTGGGCCGGGGCGGCCGTCGGAGCGGCGCCGACCGGGACGGGGGCGTCGTCGACGTCGTCTCCGTCGTCGTTCTTGCGGCGCTTCAGCCAGCGGAACCGGCGCGGCTCGTCGTCGTCATCGTCCCAGCGGTCGCCGACGCCCCAGCGGTGCTCGTCGAAGTCGGGGTCGCCCTCGGTCTCGCGGCGGCGGGAGGACTGCTCGGCGTACATGGGCGGCGGCTCGAACGCGGGCTGCTGCGGGACGCCGGGGTTGCCGCCGCCATAGGAGTAAGCACCGGTGCCCCAACCGGGTTGGTCGGACGAGGGGACGTGCCGGTGGTCGCTCATACCGTCTCCTCGACTGAAAACGTGTCGAAGGCAGAGGCGTCGTGAATGATTCGCTCGCTCATTGCGCCTTCGAGATTAGGTCACGATGCGGTCGCCCGGCCCAGCGATCTCCGATTTGGGCTGGCGGACAGCATACTCATTTGCGGACATTTCACGGTATGCGGTTGTACTGAGCTTTACTTGCATTTCACTGACGTCGCAGGTGGAAGGGCCAGCGCGGCGGCCATGAACGCCAGGGGGGCGGCGGGCAGGACGTACCGGTAGTCGAAGACCGCCGTGGCGGCCGGGACGACCAGGAGCGCCCATGCGAGCGCCCATGGAATGAGGACGTCCGAACGCCGCGTCGCGATGACGGGAACGAGCAGGACGAGCAGGAGCAGCGGCCCCGGTAGCGCCAGCACACTCTGATAGGTACGGAGCCAGCCCGCCACAGGTTCGATCACTTGCGTGGATATCGGCCCGTTCTCGTATCGGCGGGCGAGTTCGACCCCGAGCGTGTCCTTTGTCGGTGGTTCGGCCGGAACCGTGACGGGGAATTCGTAGGCGGCGTACACCTCGGGGTTCGGGTAGACCGGCCGGCCCGGCTCGAACGCCCTGACCAGGTCCCGGGCCACCGCCGCGAGGTAGTCGCCCGGCTGGCGGGCGATGGCGAGCAGCGCGAACCGCTGCGCGAGGGCGTCGTTCTCGGCCGTGAACGTCTCGCCGGGCAGCCTGACCAGCGGAGAGGTGTCGTCCCAGACGTAGTCCTGGGCGGGCGGCCTCGGGTCGCGGTCGTCGCAGAGCACGGCGAGGTCGGCGGGCGGCTTCATGACCTGACATTCGGCGAAGGGCATGACGCGGACGTAAAGGAAGGCCCCGTTGGCCCCCACGATTCCGACCCGGTCGTGGGCCGCGTGGAACCACACCCCGTAGGCGACGACGGGCAGCAGCGCCCCGGCCGCGAAGACCACGGTCAGCCGGCGGGCGCGCCATCCGTACAGGACCAGGAAGACGAGGATCAGCGGCAACCCGGCGGTCCGGGTGATCGTCGCCCCCGCCAGCAGCAGCCCGACCGCGAGTGCCGTGCGCCAGGTGACCGGCCTGAGCGCCAGCACGGTCGCCGCGACGACGAGGAACAGGAAGAGCGTGTCGGAGACGAGCAGGTGTTCGAGCTGGATCTGGTACGCGTCCAGCAGCACCACCGCCGCCGCGACCGCCCCGAGGACCCTGCGCCGGATCGCGGTGTAGATCAGCACGGCGGTGGCGAGCCCCAGCAGATGCTGGACGACCACGACCAGCCCGAAACTGTGGAACAGCTCGAACAATCGGAGGAAGAAGGAGTACCCGGCCGGTCTGACGAGATCGGGCCGGGGCCGGATCGCCGTCACGACATAGGTGTAGGTGTCGGGAAACCACAGCGCCGGCTGATAACCGACCACGGCCAGCACCCGCAGCAGCAGCCCGACGCCGAACACCCCGGAGAACCAGGGGTTCTCCCGCACCCATGCCAGCCCCCGGCGTATCCGAGACGGCGTCGCGGGCGGGGCCGGGCGCTCGGCGCTCACGTCCTCAGCGGTCACGCGACCGGCCAAAGGAACACAACCGACCGAGAGACCCGCGGCACGGCGCCAAGGCGGCCGGCCGCGCCTCGCTTTTCCACGGAGCGCGGGTGTTCCGGCGCGACGGCCGGCACGCGGCCCGGCGCCGGGGGAGCCGGGCGGGGTGGGCGGTGGTCGTTCATCTGGCTCCAGGTCAGGGCCGGTCGGAGGGGCGCGTCGCCCGGCCACGGTACACCGCTAGGCTCTGGCCCATTCGCGCGCTGAGGATCGACCTGTCACCGGGACGGCTGCTGGCCGTCGGGTCGGTGCTGCCCGCGCTGGCCTTGTCGGGCTGGCTGCTGGCGGGGCTGGCGCTGGTCTTCCTGGGCTGGTTCGGCGTCTGGCAGATGGCCCTGGTCGGGATTCCGGCGGCGGCGCTGTTCGTCTGGGCGGGGTGGCCGAAGGACACGGTCGAGTCGACGTGGTGGCAGGCCGGGTCGGTGTTCCTGGTCGCCGCCGCCTCGGGGGTGTTCAACACCCTCTACGCCTCGCAGCAGTACATCGTGCGCCGCGACCCGGCCACCTACCAGCAGTACGCCATCTGGTTGCGAAACCACGGCGGGCTGCCGATCCCGCCGGGGACGGAGGCGTTCGGCGGCCCCGACGAGGCGCTGCGCTTCGCGAGCATGGGGTTCTACGCCCACGACGGCGCGATCGTGCCGCAGTTCATGCCGGGCGCGCCGATCCTCTACGCCTCCGGGTTCACCCCGGCGCTGCTCGGCGCGCTGGCCGTGCTGACCGTCGGGGGGGTCACCGCCCGGCTCGTGAACGCGCGGTCGGCCTGGATCGGGGCGCTGGCGTTCGCGGTCGCGCTGCCGATCCTCTACACCTCGCGGACCACCTTCAGCGAGATCCCCTCGCTGGTGCTGCTGTTCGGCGGGCTCGCGCTGGTGCTGGCCGGGCGGCGGATGTTCCTCGCCGGGCTGGTGTTCGGGCTGGCCCTGCTGATCAGGATCGACGGGCTGCGGGACATCCTGCCGGTGCTCGTCTTCGGCGTCGTCGCGCAGCGCAGGCTGCTGGCCGGGGCGGTCGTCGGCGGCGGGATCGGGTTCGGCGCGGGATTCGTGTTGTCGCGGCCCTACTTCGACTACCTGAGCGGCTCGTTGCTGCCGCTGCTGGCCGTCTGCGCGGTCGTGCTGGCCGTCGCGCCGTTCGTGAAGAAGGTCCCTCGGTGGTTGCCGAACGTCGCGGCGGCCGGGGTGGTGCTCGGGGTGCTCGCCCTCGCGGTCAGGCCGCTGGTCGAGACGGTGAAGAGACCGGTGACCAACCCGGAGGACGCGCTCACCGCCCAGATGATCGGGGCGGTGCAGAAGGCCAACGGGCTCCCGATCGACCCCACACGTCTCTATTACGAGAACTCGCTCTACTGGGTCATCTGGTACGTCGGCCTCCCGGCCCTCCTCCTGGCCGTCTTCGGCGCGGTCACGCTGATGCGGAAGATGGAGAAACCGTGGTTGCTGCCGACGGCGATCATCCTGTGGACCACCGTCACCACGCTCTACCGCCCGGCCATCACGGCCGACCATCCGTTCGCCGCCCGTCGGCTGGTCCCGGTGATCATCCCGGGGCTGATCCTGCTGGCGGTCTGGGGCGCGCGGCGGCTGCCGGTCTGGGCGACCGCCGCGCTGCTGGTCGTCCCGCCGGTCATCACCTCGATCGGCACCGCGTTCACCCCGATCGAGCGGGGGGAGCTGGCCGCCGTACAGAAGATGTGCGACGCGATCCCCGACGGCTCGACGGTCCTGATCGTCGAGCGGGTCACCGGCGACCGGCTCACCCAGGTGGTCAGGGGCCAGTGCGGCTTCCCGACGGCCAGGGTCGCCTACCCGGAAGGGGAGAACGTCCCGCTCGAAGCGGATGTGCGCAGGATCATCGCCAGAACGCATCGCCCCGTGCTGCTCGCGGCCGAGCCCGGCCAGCTCACCGCCTACGGCACGCCCCGGCAGGTCATGGCCCTGCGGACCCGCCAGGACGAGCGTTCTCTCGTCAAGGCGCCTGACGGGACGTGGTCGCTGAGCGTCGATGTGTGGCTCGCCATGCCGTGATGTGCGGTCGGCGTGCGACTGGGCAGAGTACCCTCTTCCGACGTGGACATGCCCCCGGAGAGTGGACCAGTGGTGAGCGACAACCCCTACGTCACGATCGTGCTGCCCTGCTACAACGAGCAGGACCATGTGATCGACGAGGTCGAGCGCATCAGCGCGGCCATGGACTCCTCGGGTTACACCTACGAGCTGGTCGCCGTCGACGACTGCTCGACCGACGCCACCCTCGACCGGTTGCGTGAGGCGGCGCCGCGGTTCCCGAACATGCGGATCCGCGCCTTCCACCGCAACGGCGGCTCGGGCACGGTCCGGCGCATCGGGTCGCAGGAGGCCCGCGGCGAGATCGTCGTGTGGACCGACGCCGACATGACCTACCCGAACGAGCGCATCCCCGACCTCGTCCAGATCCTGGAGAAGGACCCGACGATCGACCAGGTCGTGGGCGCCCGCACCACCGAGGAGGGCTCCCACAAGGTGCTCCGGGTGCCGGCCAAGTGGGTGATCCGCAAGGTCGCCGAGCGGCTGGCCGGGCAGAAGATCCCCGACCTCAACTCGGGCCTGCGGGCGTTCCGCAAGTCGGTCGCCAAGCCCTACCTGCGGCTGCTGCCGCCCGGGTTCTCGTGCGTCACGACGATCACCCTGGCGTTCCTGTCGAACCAGCACGACGTCTACTACCTGCCGATCGACTACGCCAAGCGGGCCGGCAAGTCGAAGTTCAGCTTCTTCGGCGACGCCTACCGCTACATCCTGCAGGTGCTGCGGATGATCATGTACTTCAACCCGCTCAAGGTGCTCATGCCGCCGGCCCTGTGGCTGGTCGGGATCGGCCTGGTCAAGGGCGCCTACGACGTGGTCAACTACGGCTTCTACCTGACCAGCAACGCCATCGTGGTCTTCCTGTCCGGCATGCTCATCGGCTCGGTGGCGCTGCTGGCCGACCTGATCGTGCGATCCCGCGGCACCGAGTGATGCGCGTCGCGATCGTCGGGCCGACCTTCCCCTACAAGGGCGGCGGCGCCCAGCACACGACCGAGCTCGCCCACCGCCTGGCGCGGGCCGGGCACGACGTCGTGATCGAGTCGTGGAAGGCGCAGTATCCGTCGTTCCTCTATCCGGGCGTGCAGACCATCGACACCCCCGAGGGCGAACCCTTCCCGGGCACCCGGCGTTCGCTCGACTGGCGGCGTCCCGACGGCTGGGTCGCCTGCGGCCGCCGCCTGCGCGGCGCCGACCTGGTGATCCTCACCGTGCTGAGCCCGGTCCAGGTGCCGCCCTATCTCGGCATCCTGTACGGCCTGCGCCGCCAGGCCCGCGTGGTCGCGCTCTGCCACAACGTCCTGCCGCACGAACCCAAGCCCTACGATCGGCCGTTGATGAAGGCGCTGCTCAGGCGGGTCGACGGCGTGCTGGCCCACTCGGAGGCGCAGGGGGCGCTGGCACGGGAGCTCGGCCAGCCGTTCGTGAAGGTCGCGCCCCTGCCGCCGCACCTGCCGTCGGCCGGGGTCACCGGCGAGGGCGGGTTGAACCGGCGGTTGTTGTTCTTCGGCATCGTGCGGCCGTACAAGGGCCTCGACCTGCTGCTCCGCGCGCTGGCCCAGGTCCCCGGCGTGAACCTGACCGTGGCCGGGGAGTTCTGGGGCGGCGCCGAGACGACCACGGCGCTGATCCGGGAGCTCGGCCTGGCCGACCGGGTCGAGTTGCGCCCCGGGTACGTGCCCGCCGACGACGTGCCCAAGCTGTTCGCCGGGGCCGACGCGCTCGTGCTGCCCTACCGGTCGGCGACCGCCTCCCAGAACGTGTGGCTCGGGCACGAACACGGGGTCCCGGTCATCGCCACACGAGTCGGCGCGTTGGCCGACAATGTGACCGACGACGTCGACGGCCTGCTGGTCGAACCGGGCTCCGCCGACGCCCTCGCCGACGCCCTGCGCCGGTTCTACGAACCGGGCACCCCGGAGCGTCTCCGGGCGGGGGTCAAGGCGGTCGACCCCGAGCCGTACTGGTCCGCCTATCTGGCCGCGCTCTGACCGGCCGGCAGGTTCAGCAAGAGGAAGGACGCCCGTGGGCACCGAACGCGCCGCGCAACTGGAGTACTCCGAGTTCCAGTCGGCGATGCTCGACGAGGCCAAGCGCCGCCGCAAGGCCGCCAAGATCATCGCGGTGCTGGCCCACTTCCTGGGCCGCGGCGAACGCCCCCTTGAGGGCCTGACCGTCGCCGACATCGGCTGCTCGGCCGGTTTCATCGCCGACGAACTGGCCCTGGCCGGGGCCCGGCACACCTTCGGCATCGACATCGACGTCCCTGGCCTGCGCAAGGCCGCCGGGCGGTTCGGCGAGCGGGTGGCGTTCGTGTGCGGCGACGGGACCCGGTTGCCGTTCCCCGACGGCTCCGTCGACGTCCTGGTCTTCAACCACATCTACGAGCACGTCGTCGACCCTGACGCGGTGATCGCCGACATGCACCGGGTGCTGGCCGACGACGGCGTGCTCTACCTGGGCCTCGGGAACCGCCTGGGGATCATGGAACCCCACTACAAACTGCCGTTCCTCTCCTACCTGCCGCCCCGCGCGGCCGACCGGTACGTCCGGGCGTTCGGGCGGGCCGACAACTACTACGAGCGCTTCCGGACGCGCGGCGGCCTGCGGCGCATGCTGGGCGACTTCCACGTGTGGGACTACACCTTCCCGGTCCTGGCGACGCCCGAGGCCTTCGCCGGCGGCGAGTTGTTCGCGGGCGCGGCGGGGAAGGCGGTGAAGGCGACCCTGGAGAAGACGCCCCGGCCGGCGTTGCGGGCCCTGCTGCCGATCGTGCCCACCTATATCTGGGTGGCGACCAAGACCGCGCGCCGCCCGGCGGGCATGGCGTTGCCCCAGCCGCCTGAGTCGGTGCCGACCCGAACCTCGGCGTCGTGAAAAGGTCTGACAAATCCGGCGTGACAGAGGACGGCGCAAGCGGACCAGACGGTTCTCGCGAGTCTCGGTCCAGTCCGGATCTCGGCGAGACCTCAGAGGTGGTGCCGTCGGGTAAGTCGGTGATCAAGAGGGTCGTCCGGTTCGGGTTTCTCGCCGTCGCGCTCGGATTCGGGGTCTGGGCGGTCGTGTCCCAGTGGGACGCCATCAGCGCCGGGCTGGCCCGGCTCTCGTGGGCGGTGCTCGGGGTGTCGCTGGTCGCGGTCGTCGGGGCGCTGCTGGCCGGGATGCTCATGTGGCGGGCGCTGCTGGCCGATCTCGGGTCGCCGCTCCGGCTCACCGACGCCGCGAAGATCTTCTTCATCGGACAGCTCGGGAAGTACATCCCCGGCTCGGTCTGGCCCGTGCTGGCCCAGATGGAGATGGGCAAGGACCACGGCATCCCGCGATCCAGGAGCGCGGCGGCGTTCTTCCTGACGTACCCGATCTATCTGGCGACCGGGCTGCTGGTCGCCGTCGCCACGCTGCCCGCGTTCGCGGGTGACTCGGTGGCGGGGTACGCCTGGTTGCTGCTCCTGCTGCCGGTGCTCGCGGTCGGGCTGCATCCCAAGGTCGTCAACGGGGTGCTGAACCTGGGGTTCAGGCTGCTCAGGCGGCCGCCGCTGGAACGGCCGTTGACCACCCGGGGGGTGCTGACCTCCACCGGGTGGGCCTTCGCCGGGTGGGCCGCCTACGGGGCGCAGCTCGCGGTGATCGTCCACGGGCTGGGGGCGACCGGGCCGAGGGCCGTCGTGCTCAGCTTCGGGGCGTTCGCGCTCGCCTGGTGCCTGGGGTTCGTGTTCGTGCTGGCCCCGGCCGGGGCGGGGGTGCGGGAGGTCGCCATGGTCGCGGCGCTGGCCCCGGTGCTCGACCAGGGGTCGGCCATCGCGGCGGCGCTGGTGTCGCGGGTGGTGGTCTCGGCAGGTGATCTGGTCTGTGCCGCCTTCGCGGGTTGGCGGGCCCGCAAAACGGAAATAACCGTGGAATAGCTACGGAATCCGTTTCTGGAACACGGCGAATCGTGTGATTTCGCTCAAGATGGGCATTCCAGGCGGCCTACAGTGAGACACAAGGGCGAGGGAAAGCGGGGCCTTCCGTCACGTTCTTCCTTCGCCGCGCGTTGAGGGGAGCGATCTCTTGAAACCCCGAGTGCTCGTTGACGCCGCGGCCGTACCGGCCGACCGAGGCGCCCTGATCCGATACGTCGACGGACTGCTCGCCGCGCTCGACCGCCAGGGCGCCGACCTGGTCATCGTCTGCCAGCGGGCCGACGCCGAACGGTACGCCCGTCTCGCCCCCGGCGCGACGATCGTGCCCGGCCCCCACGCCATCGCCAACCGCGGCGCCCGCCTCGTCTGGGAGCAGACCGGGGTGCCGCTGCTGGCCCAGAAGGTCGGCGCCGACGTGATCCACGCCCCCTTCTACTCGGTGCCGCTGCGCTCCGAGGTGCCGAGTGTGGTGACCGTGCACGACGTCGCCTGCTTCACCGAGGCCGACCAGTACGAGTCCGACCGCGCCGCCTTCTTCCGCTCGGCCACCAAGACCGCCGTCCGGGCCGCCCGCCGGGTGATCACCCCGTCCAAGGCCACCCGCGACGAGCTCATCCGGGTCGTCGGCGCCGACCCGACCCGCATCGACGTCGCCTACCACGGCGTCGACCCCGACCTGTTCCACCCGCCGGCCGAGGCCGAGATCCGCCGGGTGACGAGCCGCCTCGGCATCCACGGCCGTCCCTACATCGCCTTCGTCGGCCCGGCCGAGCCACGTAAGAACGCGCCCAACCTGATCAGGGGCTTCGCCAAGGCCGTCGAGGGCCGGGAGAACCCGCCCGCCCTGGTCATCGCCGGGCCGGCCGAGAGCGGCCGGGAGGTCGAGGCGGCCATGCGGTCGCTGCCCGAGGGCGTCACGGTGGTGCGGACCGGCTACCTGCCGTTCGGCGACCTGGCCGGGTTCTACGGCGGCGCGCTGGCGGCGGCGTTCCCGTCGCGGTGTGAGGGGTTCGGCATGCCCGTGCTGGAGGCGATGGCGTGCGGCGCCCCGGTTCTGACGACCCAGCGCACGTCTCTCCCGGAGGTCGGCGGGGACGCGGTGGCGTACACCGAACCCGATTCCGACAGCATCGGGGCGGCGCTGCGGACGCTGCTCGATTCACCCGCCAGACGGGTCGAATTGGGCGCCGCGGGGCTCGCGAGAAGCCGTGAATTCACGTGGCAGATGTCCGCTCACGCACATCTGGTTTCCTATCAGCGTGCGACGGAACATTGAGTTAGCCTCGCCCATGTGACGGAGCCTTCTTTGCCCCAACCCGGTCAGCTTGAGGCGATTCTCCTGGTCGGCGGGCAGGGGACGCGGCTACGCCCGCTGACCCTCTTCACCCCCAAACCGCTGCTGCCCACCGCGGGCGTGCCGTTCCTCGCCCACCAGCTCGCCAAGGCGCGGGCCTGCGGGGTGACCCGGATCGTCTTCGCGACGTCCTACAAGGCCGAGATGTTCGCCGACGCCTTCGGCGACGGGTCGGCGTTCGGGCTGGAGATCGTCTACATGACCGAGGAGAGCCCGCTCGGCACCGGCGGCGCGATCCGCAACGCGGCCGAGGGGCTGACCGTCTCCGGCGACGCGCCGGTGCTGGTGCTCAACGGCGACATCCTGTCGGGCCACGACATCACCGCCCAGATCGCCCGGCACGTCGAGAGCGACGCCGCCGTCACGCTCCATCTCACCGAGGTCGACGACCCGTCGCGGTTCGGCTGCGTGCCGACCGACGAGCGGGGCCGGGTGACGGCGTTCCTGGAGAAGACCCCCAACCCCGTGACGAACCGGATCAACGCCGGTTGTTACGTCTTCACGCGGTCGGTCATCGACACGATCCCGGCCGGCGAGGTCGTCTCGGTCGAGCGGCAGACCTTCCCCGGCCTCATCGAGTCGGGCCACACGGTCATGGGCTTCGCCGACTCCTCCTACTGGCTCGACGTGGGCACTCCGGCGGCGTTCGTCCAGGGCTCCGCCGATCTCGTACGCGGCCTCCTCGCCTCCCCCGCCCTCCCGGGCGCACCGGGGGAGGCCCTGGTGCTCGACGGCGCGACCGTCTCGCCCGAGGCCAAGGTCACGGGCGGTTCGGTCATCGGGGCCAGGGCCGCCGTGGGGGCCGGGGCGACCGTGCGCGGTAGCGTGGTGGCCGACGACGCCGCCATCGCGCCCGGCGCGACGGTGATCGACTCGGTGATCGGGGCGGGCGCCACGATCGCCGAGGGGGTGGTGGTGCGCGAGACGGTCGTCGGCGACGGGGCGTCCATCGGGGCGCGGAACGAACTGACGGCGGGAGCCCGGGTGTGGCCCGGCGTCGACCTGCCGGAATGCGCGGTGAGATTCTCCAGCGATGCCTGAACGAAGTTGGCGCCCCGACGGCCCGCTGAACCTGGGGCTGACGGTGGCGCCGCACCGGCACGGCTCGGGAGACCCCGTCTGGCAGACCACGCCCGACGGGGCGCTCTGGCGTGCCTGCCGGACCCCCGAAGGCCCGGGAACGCTCCGGATCTCCGTCGTCGCGGGTCAGGTCCACGGCATGGCGTGGGGGCTCGGGGCCGAATGGCTCCTGGAGACGATGCCCGACCTGCTCGGCGCCGCCGACGACCCGGCCGGGTTCGGCGCGCTGCTCGACGCGATGGGCGACGACCCGGTCGCCGGGTTCCTGAAAGGGCTGCACCAACACGCCTCCGGGATGCGGATCGGCCGGGCCGGGAGGGTCTTCGAGGCGCTGGTGCCCGCCGTGCTGGAGCAGAAGGTGGTGGGCCGGGAGGCGTTCCGGGCCTGGCGCTGGCTGGTCCGCAAATACGGCGACCCCGCTCCCGGGCCCGGCCCCGAAGGGCTCAGGGTGCCGCCGTCGCCCGGCACCTGGCGGCTCGTGCCGTCGTGGGACTGGCACCGGGCGGGGGCGGAGGCCGTACGGGCCCGCACGATCGTCAACGCGGCCCGCCACGAGGGGAAGCTGGAGACGGCGAGCACCACATGGGAGGCCGACCGCCTGCTCCGGGCCCTGCCCGGCATCGGCGTCTGGACCTCCGCCGAGATCCGCCAGCGGGTCTGGGGCGACGCCGACGCCCCCAGCGTGGGCGACTACCACATCCCCGGGCTGGTCGGCTTCGCCCTCACCGGGGAGAAGACCGACGACGAGGGCATGCTGCGGCTGCTCGAACCCTTCGCCGGGCACCGCCACCGGGTGGTCCGCCTGATCGAGCTGAGCGGGCGCCGCCCGCCGGGCCGGGGCCCGCGCATGGCTCCCCGCGACTACCGCAATTTCTGATCAACGTAGTGTGCAGGTATGACGGCAGCAATGCGGCGGGCGCTGGCACGCGCGCGCGACGGCAAGACGATCGACGTGGCCGAGGCGGCCATTCTCCTGGAGGCCCGCGGCGCCGACCTCGACGCCCTGCTCGACCACGCCTCCCGCGTGCGTGACGCGGGACTGGAGGCGGCGGGCCGCCCCGGAGTGATCACCTACAGCCGCAAGGTCTTCATCCCCCTCACGCGGTTGTGCCGCGACCGCTGCGGTTACTGCACCTTCGCGACCGCCCCCGCCAAGCTGCCGAGCGCGTTCCTGTCTCCCGACGAGGTGCTGGCCATCGCCCGTGAGGGCGCGGCGATGGGCTGCAAGGAGGCCCTGTTCACCCTGGGCGACCGCCCCGAGGATCGCTGGCCGGCCGCCCGCGAGTGGCTCGACGCCCACGGCTACGACGACACCCTCTCCTATGTGCGCGCCATGGCGATCCGGGTGCTGGAGGAGACCGGCTTGCTGCCCCACCTCAACCCGGGCGTGCTGACCTGGCGCGACTTCCAGCGGCTCAAGCCGGTCGCGCCGTCGATGGGCATGATGCTGGAGACGACCTCGACGGCCCTGTTCACCGAGAAGGGCGGCGCCCACTACGGCTCGCCCGACAAGGACCCGGCCGTCCGCCTGCGTGTTCTGGAGGACGCCGGCCGCTCGAACGTGCCGTTCACCACCGGCATCCTGATCGGCATCGGCGAGACGATCCTCGACCGGGCCGAGTCGATCTTCGCGATCCGCCGGGTGGCGCGCGAGTACGGCGGCGTCCAGGAGGTGATCGTGCAGAACTTCCGCGCCAAGCCCGACACCGCGATGCGCGGCCTGCCCGACGCCGACCTGCAGGAACTCGCCGCGACGATCGCGGTGACCCGCATGGTGCTGGGGCCCCGCATGCGCGTGCAGGCCCCGCCGAACCTCATCGGCGACGAGTACGCCCTGATGATCCGCGCCGGCATCGACGACTGGGGCGGCGTCTCCCCGCTGACCCCCGACCACGTGAATCCCGAACGCCCGTGGCCGATGATCGACGCCCTCGCGGAACGCACCGCGGAATCCGGCTTCGACCTGCGCGAACGCCTGACGATCTACCCCGAGTACGTCCGGGCCGGCGAACCCTGGCTCGACCCCCGCCTGAGCGCCCACGTGGCGGCGCTGGCCGGGCCCGACGGCATGGCCCTCGACGTGCGGCCCGAACCCCGGCCGTGGCAGGAGCCCGACGGCGGCTTCACCCCGTCGGGCCGGGTCGACCTGCACACCGAGGTCGACACCACGGGCCGCACCCACGACCGCCGTGACGACTTCGACCACGTCTACGGCGACTGGGACGCGCTGAAGGACCGCCTCCCCACGGCCGTGTCGATGACGGGCGACGGCGCCGAGGCCCTCCGCCAGGCCGCCCGCGACCCGCTGGCGCTGACCGACGCCCAGGCCGAGGCGCTGCTGAACCTGACCGGCGAGGCGCTCGACGAACTGTGCGCGCTGGCCGACGGCCTGCGCCGCGAGGTCAACGGCGACGACGTCACCTACGTCGTCAACCGGAACATCAACTTCACCAACGTCTGCTACACGGGCTGCCGCTTCTGCGCCTTCGCCCAGCGCCGCACCGACGCCGACGCCTACACCCTGAGCCTCGACCAGGTCGCCGACCGCGCCGAGGAGGCCTGGGCGGCCGGTGCGACCGAGGTGTGCATGCAGGGCGGCATCCACCCCGACCTGCCCGGCAGCGCCTACTTCGACATCGCGCGCGCGGTGAAGGCCCGCACACCGGACATCCACGTGCACGCCTTCTCCCCGATGGAGGTCATCAACGGCGCCAGCCGGATGAACCTGTCGATCGAAGACTGGCTGACCGGCGCCCGCGAGGCCGGCGTCGACTCCCTGCCCGGCACGGCGGCCGAGATCCTCGACGACGACGTCCGCTGGGTGCTCACCAAGGGCAAACTGCCCGCCCGCGAGTGGATCGACGTCATCACCACGGCCCACCGGGTGGGCATCCCGACGACCTCGACGATGATGTACGGCCACGTCGACACCCACGCCCACTGGGTGAAACACATCCGGCTGATCCGGCGGCTCCAGGAGGAGACGGGCGGCTTCAGCGAGTTCGTGCTGCTCCCGTTCGTGCACCACAGCGCCCCGATCTACCTGGCCGGCATCGCCCGCCCGGGGCCGACGGCCGCCGAGAACCGCGCCGTCCACGCGGTGTCCCGGCTGCTGCTGCACGGCGCGATCGGCAACATCCAGTGCTCGTGGGTGAAGCTCCAGGACGACCTGTGCCGCCAGGTGCTGGCCGGGGGCGTGAACGACATCGGCGGGACCCTGATGGAGGAGACCATCAGCCGGATGGCGGGGTCGGAGAACGGGTCGTACAAGACCATCTCCGAACTGCGCGCCATGGTCGAGCTCAGCGGCCGTCCCCTCCGGCAGCGGACGACCGAGTACGGCACCCCGTCACCCGAACGCCGGGCGGCGGCGGAGGCGAGCGACGGGGTGTGCGCCAGTGTGCGACGGGTGCTGCCCGTGGTGAACTGAGTCGCGAAGTGGTCACAAACCGTGTACGGCCGGACGGCTGACCCGAAACTAGGATCATGTCGCGTCGGTGGTGGCGGTGGGTTGTGACCGGAGTGGTCACGGCCGTGTCCGTCGCGTCCGTGAGATTCCTGCTGATCTGGTGGCAGCTGGACGTCCTGGCGGACATCGCCCAGCTCGTGTCGTTGCTGGGTCTGCTTCCCGTGCTGGTCCTGGTGGCCGACTGGGTCCGCTCCCGGCGACCGGCCGAGGCCGACGCGGGCGGCGCGCTGGACGAACTGGTCCGCACCATCGGCGAGGCCTCCGACCGCGTCGAACGGTCGATGGTCCGCCAGGACGCACTGGGCGCCGGGCTCCTGGAGATGCGCGAGCGCCTGGGCGAGGCCGCCATCAGGCTGGCGGCGGAACGCCAGGCGCTGCGCGACGATCTGGCGGCCCGCGAACGGCTGGCCGCGGCCGTCACGGCCGACGATCGGGAACGCCGGCGGCTGAGGGCCGAGGTCGAGCGGCTGCACGACGATCTGCGCTCGGCCCGGCAGCGGCTGGCCGACACCGAACGGCTCCACGGAGAGGTGCAGCGGCGGCTCGACGAGTCCGAACGGCTCCGCGCGCAGGCCGACGAGCGGGCGGCCGACGCGCGCCGGCGGCTGGCCGAACTGGCCGGGCGAACCGGGAAGGGGAAGTCCCCGCGTGCCGATCTGCCGGTTCCGGTCATCACCGCCCGGGAGCTGATGGGGGAGGACGACCAGCGGGTCGCCGAGGAGATCCTGCGCCGGGTCGACCACGCCCTGGAACGTGAGGCGGCCGCTCTGGAGGAGGTCGGGGACGACCTGTCCGCGATCGGCCCGGCCGAACCGGGCCGGGACATCTCGCGGCACCGTAAGGCCCGGGCGCGGATGGCGGCCGCGGCCCTGCTGGCGGGCGTCCTGCTGGTGGGCCTCACGATCGCGACGACGGCGGCGGAGAACCCGGAGCCGAAACAGCCGTCTCATCCCGTCCGCGCGCCCTTCGGCGCGTTGGTCGGACGCCCGCTCGATGACCACGAGAGCGATGTCCGCGCGGTGGCGTTCGGGCAGGTGGCCGGCGTCCCGGTCGCGGTGTCCGGGGGAAGCGACCACCATGTTCGCGTGTGGGATCTGGCTCGTGGCGAGCAGCGTGGTCCCCTCCTGTCCGGTCACACCGGCGATGTCCTGGCGGTGGCGTTCGGGGAGGTCGACGGCGTTCCGGTCGCGGTGTCCGGCGGGACCGACGGCACGGTCCGGGTGTGGGACCTCGCCAAGGGCACGCAGCTCGGACCCGCTTTGGAGGGTCATACCGACAGCGTCACCGCGGTGGCGTTCGGGGAGGTCGACGGCGTGCCGGTCGCGGTGTCCGGCGGGACCGACGGCACGGTCCGGGTGTGGGATCTGGTCAGGAACGAGCAGCGCGACCCCGCCGTGGAGGGCGACATCGGCAGCGTCGTCGCGGTGGGGGTCGGGGAGGTCGACGGGGCTTCGGTCATCGTGTCCGGCGGGAGCACGGGCCGGTCGCGGGTGTGGGATCCCCGCTCCCGCGACTGGCATGACCGCGCTCTCGGCGCCGACGTCGAGAGCGCGTACACGATGGCGTTCGGGCAGATTGACGGGGTGCCGGTCGTGGTGTCCGGCGGATCCGACGGCGGCGTCCGGGTGTGGGACCTGGTCAGCGGCCGGCGGGTCGGTCCGACCTTGGCGGGCCACGACGGAAGCGTCCTGGCTCTGGCGTTCGGGGAGGTCGACGGCGTCCCGGTCGCGGTGTCCGGCGGGAGCGACGACACGGTCCAGGTGTGGGACCTCGCCAAGGGCGCACGCCGCGGCGTGGCCCTGACGGGCCACGCCGACGACGTCTACGCCGTCACGTTCGGGCGGCTGGACGGGGCGCCGATCGTGGTGTCCGGCGGGCTCGACAACACCCTCCGGGTTTGGAGCCTCGGTTCCTGACCCGGTTCAGCGGGTGACGTAGAAGTCCTCGGCCGACCTCGGCGGGCGCTGCCTCGGCGGTTCGGCCGCGTGGCCGATGGCCACCGCGCCCATCGGGTCCCAGGTGTCCGGGAGGTTCAGGACCTCCCGGACCACCGGGCGGCAGAACATCGTGGACGACACCCACGCCGACCCCAGCCCCTCGACCGCGAGCTGGACCAGGAAGTTCTGCACCCCGGCCCCCGTCGCGACCACGAACATCTCCCGCTCGGAGGTGTTGCGGCGGTCGTCGCGGTAGGTGTGGGAGCCGTCCATGACCAGGCACGGCACCGCCAGGTAGGGCGCGTCGCGCAGCACGTCGCCGCGCTTGATCCGCTTGGCGATCGACTCCTCGGTGAACCCGTCGCCGCGCAGGTCGGCGATCCACGCCTCGCGCATGGCGTCGACCAGCGCGAGCCGGGCCGCCGCGGTCTCCAGCAGCACGAACCGCCACGGCGTCGTGTGGTGGGGCGCCGGGGCCGAGATGGCGGCGGCGACCGCGCGGCGGACGGCGGCGCCGTCGACCGCCTCGCCGGAGAACCTCCTGATGGTGCGCCGGGCGAACACGACGTCGGCCGAGCCGTAGCGGAACAGGTCCTGGTCGGCGGGGCGGATCAGCGCGGCCCCGCCGGGGCCGTCGGCGTCGGTCACCAGGTGGCCCAGGCCCGAGACCACGGCCACCGGGACCCCGCTCAGCTTGCCCTTCACCAGTTCGGCCGCCGCCGCGATCTCGTCGATCAGGGCGGTGACCGTGGCGTTCAGCGGGTTGCCGTAGGCGTCGGTGGTGCCGCGCAGGTCGTCGAGCGGCCAGACGCCCGAGGCGCCCAGCGCGACGTCGGTCAGGCCGTTCCGCCACGGGCGTCCGAAGGTGTCCGAGACGATCACGCCGACCCGCACCCCGGCGAGCTCGGCCAGCCGCCGCCGGATCGCCGACGCCGACGCGTCGGGGTCCTCGGGCAGCAGCAGCACGGTCCCCGGCGCGGTGTTGGACGCGTCGACCCCGGCCGCCGCCATCACGTAGCCGTGCCGCGTCTGGGAGATGACGGTGTCGCCGCGCCGCGCGACCACCCGGACCGTCTCGGCCTCGATGGCCCCCGAGCGGTCGTCGGCCCGGACCACCCGGCCCTCGGCCTTGCTCACGATCTTCGAGGTGACGACGACCACGTCGCCGTCGGCCAGGCCGGGGACGGCCTTGGCGACCAGGGCCGGGATGTCGTCGCCGTAGCCGATCTCGGGCAGCCCCTGCACCCCGCTGATCGTGATCACGCCGCCACCTTCCCGGCCAGGTCGAGCGCCGCGGCGGCCAGATCGCGCGTCGCCTCGGGGGAGGACATCAGCAGAGGCCGGGCCTCCACGGCCACACCCTCCAGCGAGGTGGCCGCGTCCTCTTCGGCGACCAGCCACCCGTCGAGCAGGTCGGCGCCGTAGAGCTCCAGCACGCCCTGCGCCGAGGTCTGCACGCCGATCGCGGTCAGGCACGCGTCGGCCATGCCCCGCACGGGCGCGCCGCCGATGATGGGGGAGACCCCGACCACGGTCTTGGCGGCCACCGCCTCGCGGATGCCGGGGATCTGGAGGATCGTCCCGACGCTCACCACCGGGTTCGACGGCGGCAGGATCACCACGTCGGCCCGCTCCAGCGCCTCCAGCACCCCGGGCGCCGGCGTCGCCGACGCGGCTCCGACCAGGGCGATCTCCAGGGCGGGCGTGGACGCGCGCAGACGCACCCACCACTCCTGGAAGTGCACCGCGCGGCGGCCCCGCTCGTCTTCGATCACGACGTGGGTCTCGGTCTGGTCGTCGGTCATGGGCAGCAGGCGCACGCCCGGCCGCCAGCGGTCGCACAACGCCTCGGTCACCGCCGACAGGGGGTAACCGGCCGCGAGCATCTGCGAGCGCACGATGTGGGTGGCGAAGTCGCGGTCGCCCAGGCCGAACCACTGGGGCTGCATGCCGTAGGCGGCCAGCTCCTCTTTCACGGTGAACGTTTCATCCGCGCGGCCCCAGCCCTGCTCCTCGTTGATGCCGCCGCCGAGCGTGTACATCACGGTGTCGAGGTCGGGGCACACCCGCAGCCCGAACAGGGTGATGTCGTCGCCGGTGTTGCCGATGACGGTGATGTCGGATCCGGGAGCGGCCGCCTTGAGGCCGCGGAGGAAGCGGGCCCCGCCGATTCCGCCCGCGAGGGACACGATGCGCATGCCTGACAGTCTGGCATTCCATGCGAAACGCGAGATTGATGGGTCGCCGGGCATCCATGTCAGGCATATGCAAAACTCAGTTCCCATAAGCCGCATGAATTCCTGGGGGTAACTGTGGTGAAGGTTGACCCGGTGAGGCTCCGAGAGCCCGCCGCGTGGCTCCTTGTGGCAGCCGCGGGCACGACCGTTCTGGTCGGCGTCGTCCGACTCGTCTTCGGCGACTCCTCACCGCTCGGGGGAGCGGCCGAGTTCGGCATCCGGTCGGTCGTCGCCCTGTCGGAACTGACCTCCCCGGTCAACGCCGCGCTGGTCCTCGGCGCGGTCCTCCTCTCCACCCGCTTCGGCGGCGCCCCCACCCCCAAGAGCGGCCTCATCACCATGGGCGGCGCCGGCACCCTCGCCGTCGCCACGCTCTTCGGCGCGATCAGCCTGCTCGGCTCCCTGTTCAGCGGGCTCGGGTTCGGCGGCAAGCTCGAGACGCTGCTCCTCGGCGTGCCGACCTTCGCCCTCACCGGCCTCGCGCTGGTCTATGTGCTGACCATGGTGTCCCCGCTGCCGGCGGGCGCGGTCAAGCCGAAGAAGTCGCGGCGGCTCTCCGTGGTCCCCCCGGCCATCCCGTTCCCGCAGACGGGCGACGCCCATCCCGTGCAGAACCTGCCGGCCGAGCCCGACTACTCGCCCTACCCGCAGGGCCCGGTCTTCGACCAGAACGGCTACGCGGGCCAGCAGGTCGTCGAGGAGACCCCGCTCCCGCCGGTGACGCCCGTCGCCCCGGCCGCCCAGCGCGCCGAGCCGTACGACTACCCCGAGCCGGTCTACGACGACACCCCCGCCTCCTGGGACTCCTCGCCGTTCTCCGGCTTCTCGGGCCCGCAGTTCGCCCGCCAGGCCTACGAGCCCCCGGCGGCGGAGGCTCCTCCCGCCCCGCGTCCTCCCGTCATCGAGACGCCGTTCGACAGCTCCGTCCGCGCGGTCTCCGGCCGGGAGCCGGGCTACGACGTGGCCACGAACGAGACGGTCTACGGCGCTCCGGTGCTCGAACCGAGCTACGAGCCCCCGGCCCGCGAGAGCGCCTACGCGACCCAGCCCCCCGTCTACGGCGCCCCCTACGACCCCGGCTACGAGGGCGACATAAGGGAGCAGCAGCTCGCCCAGGCCTACCAGCAGGCGCAGAGCTACCAGCAGCAGCCCGACGCCTACCGCCAGAGCAACCCCTTCGGCCAGCCTCCGGCCCGGCCGCAGCGTTACCAGGGCGACCCGCTGAGCGACCCGCTCCGCGCCGAGGACCTGCTCGACCCGATCGACCCGGTCGCCATCTACCGCCCGGCAAAGACAGGGGAAGGTCTTCCTGCCGATCCGGCATCCCTCGATTCGGACGCCACCGCTCATTGGTACAGTCCGGACCGCCGGGATCGTTGATCCGAGCCGGGTCTGACAAGACCGGCCCTTTCCCCTGGTATCCCCCCGGTATCCCCATGGCGCTTGACGGGGCACGACTTACACGCGTGTAATTACAGCCATGTTGTTACGCCTTCTCCGAGGTGGGTAAGGGGAGGGCGTCCATAGGGGGGCACCAACTTTCGGGGTTGGTGACGGGCGGGCGACAGGGAGGTGTGCCGTGACCGAGCTGGTCATCGCACAGGCGCTCGACGGTGAAGATCTGGGCTGGCAGGAGCGCGCATTGTGCGCTCAGACCGACCCGGAGGCGTTCTTTCCAGAAAAGGGCGGCTCCACCCGAGAGGCGAAGAAGGTGTGCCGCGCGTGTGAAGTGCGCGCGGAGTGCCTTGAGTACGCGTTGGAACACGACGAACGATTCGGAATCTGGGGCGGACTGTCGGAGCGCGAGCGCCGACGCATGAAGCGCCAGGCCGTTTGACACCTATAGCCGGGCACTAGCCGGAAGCGACACGCGGGGGTCACATTTGTGGCCTCCGCTTGTCATTTGGGTCGGTGGCCGGTGCGGGGTGCCGTAGTGTTGGCGCGCAAAAGCCGCACATACCCCCAAGGATCCCCCCGTGCACTCGGTCACCGCGATCGTGGTCGCCCATGATGGCTCCCGTTGGCTCCGGGACACCCTCCGGGCGGTGCTCGCGCAGACCCGGCCGGTCGACCGGGGGGTCGGGGTCGACAACGGCAGCCGCGACGGCAGCCGTGACCTGCTCGGCGAGGCGTTCGGCAAACACAGCGTCGTGCAGATGCCGCGGGGCAGCGGGTTCGCCGAGGCCGTCCACGAGGTCGTCCGGCGGCTTCCGAAGGCGCCCGGCGACACCGAGTGGATCTGGTTGCTCCACGACGACTGCGCTCCCGACGCCCGCGCGCTGGAGTTCCTGCTCCACGCCGCCGACGAGTACCCCGAGACCGCCGTTCTGGGTCCGAAACTGCGCGACTGGCTCGACCGGAAGCTGCTGCTGGAGGTCGGCGTCACGGTCGCCCGCTCGGGCCGCCGCGAGACCGGGCTGGAGGCGCGCGAATACGACCAGGGCCAGCACGACGCCGAGCCCCGGGGCGTACGCGACGTGCTGGCGGTGTCGTCGGCCGGGATGCTGATCCGCCGCGACGTCTGGGACGAGCTCGGCGGCCTCGACGCCCGGCTCCCGCTGTTCCGCGACGACCTCGACTTCTGCTGGCGGGCCCGCGCCGCCGGGCACCGGGTGCTGGCGGTGACCGCCGCGGTGGCCTGGCACGCAGAGGCGTCGTCCAAGCGCCGCCGCCGCATCGCCGCCAGCGACGACCACCCCCGGCGGCTGGCCCGGCGTTATTCGCTGTTCGTGCTGATGGCGAACCTGCCGTTCTGGACGATGCTCTGGTCGCTGGTCCGCAACACGGTCGGGTCGCTGATCCGTACCGTGTTGTTCCTGGTCGCCAAGCAGCCCGCGCACGCCGTCGACGAGCTCGCCGCGATCGGCTCGGTGTTGTTCCATCCGCTGCGGCTGCGCCGGGCCAGGAAGGCGCGCAAGGGCAGCAGGGCCGGATATCGGCTGGTCAAACCCATGTTCAGCCCGCCGAGCCTGGCGTTCCGGCGGGCCTGGGAGATGGTGCAGAACCAGCTGTCGGGCGGTGGCCCGATGGACTCGGCCGGCCGTCACCACGCCGTCCAGCAACCGGGCGCCGAAGAGGGCGACGAACTGCTCAACGACGACGACGGGTTCCTGCGGCGCGCCTTCGCCAGTCCCGGCGTGCGGCTGTTCGTGCTGCTCACGGCGGTCGCCGTCGCGGCCGAGCGCGACCTGCTGACCGGGGGCATGCTCGGCGGCGGCGCGCTGGTGCCGGTCGCCGGCGGGGCCTCCGACCTGTGGGCGTTCTACACCGGCGAGTGGGCGCCGCCCTACGTCGCGGTGCTGGCGGTGTTGTCGACCGTCGCCTTCGGCAAGACCTGGCTGGCGGTGTCGATCCTGCTGCTGGGCTGCGTGCCGCTGTCGGGACTGAGCGCCTACCTGGCGACCAGGAGCTTCGTCTCCTACCGGCCCGCCCGGGTGTGGATGGCGGCCACCTACGCCCTGCTCCCGGTCGCGACCGGCGTGGTGGCGGCCGGGCGGATCGGCTCGGCGGTGGTGTTCATCCTGCTGCCCGTCTACGCCTCGCTCGCCACGAAGGTGCTGGCCGACACACGGAAACCGGCCCGCCGTGCGGCCTGGGGGCTGGGCCTGCTGCTGGCCGTGGGCACCGCGTTCGCCCCGATCCTGTACGTCTTCGTCGCCGTCCTCGGCCTGCTCGCCGCCCTGTCGTTCGGGGGAGTCCGGCGCGGGGTCGGCGGGAACCTGCTCATCGCCCTGGGCGTCCCGCTGATCCTGCTCGGGCCGTGGCTGGCCACGATCGTCCAGGACCCGGTCCGCATCCTGCGCGAGGCCGGGCTGCCGATGACCTCCTCGCCCCGGCTGGCCCCCGAGGCGCTGCTCACCCTCAACCCGGGCGGGCCCGGCACGCCGCCGATCTGGGCCACCGCGGGGCTGCTCGCCGTCGCCCTGGGCGCGCTGCTGCTGCGCCGCCACCAGTTCATCGTGGCCGTCGGATGGGGCGTGGCGATCGTCGGCGTGCTGGCGGCGACCGTGGTCAGCCGCATGTCGACCTGGCCCGGGGTGCCGCTGGCCTTCGCCGCCACCGGGCTGCTGGTGTCGACCGCGCTGGCCGCCCACCGCGTCGCCGAGTTCCGCAGGGCCGATGGGCTGCGGAAGGCGGGCGCGTTCCTGATCGTGCTGGTCGCCTTCGCCACCCCGGTCGCCGCCGCCACGTTGTGGATCATGGACCAGGCCGACGGGCCGCTCCGGCGGAACGTGCGCTCGCCGCTCCCGGCCATCGCCGAGGCGCAGTCGAAGCCCGGTCAGGGCACGCTGCTGATCCGGACCGCGGACACGGGGCTCACGTACACGGTCCTGCACGGCCGCATCCCGGTGATCGGCGAGTCCGAACGGGCCGCCTACGGCTCCGATTTCACCGACGCGGTGGCGGGGCTGGCCTCCGGCCGGGGCGGCGGCGACGCGGCCGCGCTGGCCGGGCGGGGCATCGCGTTCGTCAGCGTCCCGGCGCCGATCGACCCGGCCCTGCGGCGGGCCCTCGACTCCGAGCCGACCATGGCCCGGGTCACCCTCACGGACCGGGCCGGACTCTGGCGGATGACCGGGCCGGTCACCCCGGAAAGACCCCCGGCCGGCGACGCGTGGCACCGATGGTGGCTCTACGGGCAGGGGGCGCTCGTGGTGATCGTGCTGATCCTGGCGGCGCCGGGGGCGCGTACCGCCGAAACCGAGGCGATCGAGGAGATCCCGGCCGGTCGGGAGCGGGTGGCGGCGTGAGACGGCTCATCGAGAACCGGTTCGGCATGCTGGCGCTGGTGCTGATCGCGCTGGGCGCGGTCTACGGCGTCGCCTTCGTCAGCCGCCCGGCCCCCGCCGCCCCGGTGAAGGCCGAACCGGTGCGGGCGCCCATCGCGGCCGTCTCCACGGTCTGCCCCGACCCGGGCGGCGCCACGGTCACCGCCGTCACCCCGCCCAACGCGCAGGGCACGGGCCAGACCCTCATCGAGGACGGCGACGAGCCGGCCACCGTCGACGAGCCCGGCAAGCTCTGGCAGAAGACCATGGCCTCCGGCACCGACCCCATGCGGGTGCACGCGACCGGCGCGATGGCCTCCGGGCTGGAGGCCGCCCAGACCCGGCGCGCGCTGAGCGGCGAGGCCCGCGGCCTGGCGGGGGTGCGGTGCGTCGACCCCGGCGCCGACGCCTGGTTCGTCGGGCCCGGCCCGGCCGCCGGAGACCTCAGACTCCACCTCGCCAACGTCGAGTCGGCCCCCGCCGACGTGGCGCTGGTCGTCTACTCGGGCGAGGGCCAGGTCATCGCCGACCGGGCCAGCGGCCTGCTGCTCAAACCGGGCGAGCACCGCGTCGTCGACCTCAAGAAGGTCGCGCCGTCGCCGCTGGTCATGGCGCTGAACGTGTCGACCGGCCGGGGCCGGGTCGCGGCCGCCGTCGAGGCGGCCACCTCCGAGGGCGTCGACTGGCTGCCGCAGACCACCGCGCCGGCCGGGCGCGTCGTGGTGCCGGGCCTGCCCGGGAGCGCCGGCCGCCGCGAGCTCTACGTCGCCGCCCCCGGCGAGTCGGACGCCGTGGTCCACGTCAAGGCCGTGCTGAAAGACGGCTCCTACGCCCTGGAGAACCGCGAGACCGTCGAGGTGCCCGCCGGATCGGTCGTCACCCTCGACCTGTCGACCGGGGTGACCGGCCAGCCCGCCGCGATCGTGCTGACCTCGGAGACCCCCGTGGTCGCCGGGCTGAAGATCGTCGGCACCGGCGGCCGGACCGACGTCGCCTTCACCGCCGGGGCGCCGCCGATCGACCTCGGCAGCGTCGTGGCCGACGCCCGCTCGACCAAGACCGTCACCTCACGGCTGATCCTGAGCGCGCCCGACGCCGCCGCCGACGTCACCGTGACGCTGCTGCCGCGCGAGGGGAAGGCGCCCGACCCGATCGAGGTGGCGATCCCCGCCGCCCGTACCAAGGAGATCATCCTGAAGGGCCCGGCCAAGGGCTTCAGCGTGGTCGTCATGCCGAAGACGGGTTCCGGGCCCGTCTACGGCGGGCGGGTGATGGAGGAGCGCGCCGCGGGCGGGCAGCTCGTCACCGCCCAGCCGCTGGCCGTGGCGCGCACCTGGACGCTCGTGCCGCCGGTCGCCGAGCAGCCGTCGGCGGTGCTGTCTCAGCCGTCGTAGCCGGGGTCGACCTGTTCGGGGGTGAGCCCCAGGAGCGTGGAGACCTGCTCGACCACGACGGTGTGCACCAGCGCGGCCAGGCTCTCGCGGTCGCGGGCGCGCGCCTCCAGCGGGCGCCGGTAGACCACGACCATCGCCGGGTCGCCGCGCAGCGCCGGTTCGGCCCGGCCGAACGGGATCGGGTCGGAGGCCAGCCGCGCCGGGCCGTCGAGGAGCTCGGCGACCGGGGGCACCTCCTCGACGCCGAAGTCGACCGCCGCCAGCTCCTTGGCCCATCGCACGCGCAGCCGGTCGACGGCGTCGAGCACGAGGTCGTCGAACCGCTCGCCGCGCGACTTGGCGATCGGCACGTGGGACGGCGCGAGGGGGCCCCGCATGCCCCGCCCGTGGCGGTCCCGTCGTCGAGGAGTCATCAGGTCAGCTTAGGGCTCGGGCCGTGTTCAGGTGGTGTCCGGATTGTGGCGACACGCTCGTTAAGAGGGGCGGGGTGGTGGCAATGTGCGGGCGGACCGGATACGGTCCCTCCGTGAGCCCCGTCCGCAGCTGTTCCCGTACCGCCTGCAGGCAGCCTGCCGTCTTCACACTCACGTACGTTTACGCCGACTCGACCGCGGTTCTTGGCCCTCTGGCGACGTACGTCGAGCCGCACTGCTATGACCTGTGCGCGGAGCACGCCGAGCGGCTCACCGCGCCCCGCGGCTGGGAGGTCGTGCGGCTGCCCTATGAGCCGGGCGCGCCGTCCGGAGACGACCTCGAGGCGCTGGCCAACGCCGTCCGCGAGGCCGCCCGTCCGGCCCCCGCGCCGGGCGAGCCGACCGGCCAGGCCGTCGAGGTGGGCCGTCGTGGTCACCTCCGGGTCCTCAAGTCCAATCGCGACCGCTGAAGGCGCGCGGCCACTAGGCTTCCAACCCTAGGGATCTGCGACATATAGGGGCGGAATTGGGCGACCTCGCCAAGATCTTCAAGGCGTATGACGTACGCGGTGTCGTACCGGACGAGTTCGACGAGGAGATCGCCGAGGCCGTGGGGGCGGCCTTCGCGGAGGTGGTGGGGGCCGATCGGATCGTGATCGCCCACGACATGCGGGAGTCCTCCGGCCCACTCGCGGCGGCCTTCGCCCGCGGCGCGACCTCCCGGGGCGCCGATGTGATCAACGCCGGACTGGGCTCCACCGACCTGCTCTACTACGCCAGCGGCACCCTGAACCTGCCGGGCGTCATGTTCACCGCCAGCCACAACCCGGCGCAGTACAACGGCATGAAGATGTGCCGCGCGGGCGCCGTGCCGATCGGCTCGCAGACGGGCCTGACCGAGATCCGCGACCGTGCGATCGGGCTGCTGGGCGTCCCGGTGGCCGATCCGACCGGGAGCGTCACCACCCAGGACATGCTGCCCGGTTACGCGGCCCACCTGAAGTCGCTCGTCGACCTGTCGGCCATCCGGCCGCTGAAGGTCGTCGTCGACGCCGGCAACGGCATGGGCGGCCACACCGTGCCCGAGGTGTTCGCCGGGCTGCCGGTCGACCTCGTGCCGCTCTACTTCGAGCTCGACGGCTCCTTCCCCAACCACGAGGCCAACCCGATCGAGCCGGCCAACCTGGTCGACCTGCAGAAGGCCGTGGTGGAGCACGGGGCCGACCTCGGCATCGCCTTCGACGGCGACGCCGACCGCTGCTGGGTGATCGACGAGAAGGGCGCCTCGGTCTCCCCGTCGACGATCACCGCGCTGGTGGCGGCGCGCGAGCTGGCCAAGAACCCCGGGGCCACGGTCATCCACAACCTGATCACCTCGCGCGGCGTCCCCGAGATCATCAAGGAGAACGGCGGGGTGCCCGTCCGCACCCGCGTCGGCCACTCCTTCATCAAGGCCGAGATGGCCCGGACCGGCGCCGTCTTCGGCGGCGAACACTCCGCCCACTACTACTTCCGCGACTTCTGGTACGCCGACTCGGGCATGCTGGCCGCCCTCCACGTGCTGGCCGCCCTCGGCGAGCAGGACCGCCCCCTGTCGGAGGTGCTGGCCGCCTACGCGCGCTATTCGGCCTCCGGCGAGATCAACAGCACGGTGGCCGACCAGGCCGCCGCCACCGCCAAGGTGCGCGAGGTGTTCGGGTCCCGCGAGGGTGTTACCTTCGATGAGCTGGACGGCCTGACCGTCACCGGTCCGACCTGGTGGTTCAACCTGCGCCCGTCCAACACCGAACCGCTGCTCCGGCTCAACGCCGAGGGCGACGACGAGGTGACCATGGCCGGCGTGCGCGACGACGTTCTGAAAGAGGTTCGAGGGATTTGAAGATCGACGACTGGCTGCTGGAGATCCTGGCCTGCCCGGCGTGCAAGTCCCCGCTCCGGGCCGAGGCCGACGAACTGGCCTGCACCTCCGCGAGCTGCGGCCTGGTCTACCCGGTCCGCGACGACATTCCCGTGCTGCTGGTCGACGAGGCACGGAAGGCATGATCTGGGAGCCTGAGCTGCTCGACGACCAGGCCCATCTGGTCGCGGCCGATCCCTCGGGCATGCTTCCCGCGGTCGCCTCGGCGGCCGCCCAGGTCCGCACCGGCCGCCGGCTGGCCGCCGAGGCGGGCGTGGGGGTGGTCGCCACCGAGGGCCGCCCGAGGGCGATCGTGACGCTCGGCATGGGCGTCAGCGGCGTCTCGGGCGAGATCCTCAGGGCGATCTGCGGCAACGGCGCGCCGATCCCGGTCACGACCGCGAGCGGCCACCGGCTGCCCGGCTGGATCGGCGCCAACGATTTGGTGTTCGCCGTGTCGGCCTCCGGGGCCACCGAGGAGACCCTCGGGCTGGCCTGGGAGGCCGCCCGGCGCGGCTGCCGCCTGGTCGGCGTCGGCCGCCCCGGCTCGCCGCTCCAGGCGCTGTGCACGCAGCGCGGGGCGTCGTTCGTCCCGGTCGACGCCGCGCAGGGCCACGCCCGCGCGGCGCTGTGGGCGCTGACGGTCCCGCTCATCGTGGCGGCGTCGTCGCTGGGCCTGGCCGACGTCCCCGAGCCGGTGTACGAATCCACCGCCACCCTGCTCGAAGACCTGGCCCACCGGTGCCGGCCGTCGAGCGACACGTTCATCAACCCCGGCAAGACGCTGGCCATGGAGCTGGCCGAGTCGGTGCCGATGGTGTGGGGCTCCTCGGCGTTGCCGATCGTGGCCGCCCACCGGCTGGTCCACCAGCTCAACGAGAACGCCAAATACCCGGCGATCTTCGGCGAGCTGCCCGAGGCCGCCCACAACCAGGTGGCCGCCTTCGACGGCCCGCTCGCCGAGCGCGACATCTTCGCCGACACGCAGGGCCGCCAGCTGCGGCTGTTCGTGCTCCGCGACACCGACGAGGACGAACGCGAGACCCGCACCCGCGGCACCACGGTACGGCTGGCCGAAACCCGCGACGTGCGGGTGTCGGAGCTGATGGCCGAGGGGCGTCATCCACTTGAACGGCTGGCGACGCTGATCGGGCTGGCCGACTTCGCCAGCGTCTATCTGGCACTTGGTTATGGAATCGATCCCACTCCGGTGAGCGCGGTCCGGGAGTTGAAGGCCAGAATTGCCCGTTAGGATCTTTTGGCCGAAAACTGAGGGAGTGTCATCGTGAGCGCCAGTGGCGGAACGAAGGCGATCGTCGCGGCGTTGGTCGCCAACCTGTCGATCGCGGCGGCGAAGTTCGTCGCCTACCTGTTCACCGGATCGTCGTCCATGATCGCCGAGGCGGTCCACTCCGTGGCCGACTCGGGGAACCAGGCGCTGCTGCTGCTCGGCGGCAAGCGGGCGGCCAGGGAGCGCACCGAACAGCACCCGTTCGGCTACGGCCGTGAGCGCTACTTCTACTCGTTCGTGGTGGCGGTCGTGCTGTTCACGATCGGCGCGCTGTTCTCCCTCTACGAGGGCATCCACAAGATCCAGGCCCCCGAAGACCTCAGCACCCCGCAGTGGGCGTTCGGCGTGCTGATCTTCGCGATCATCGCCGAGGCGTTCTCGTTCCGGACCGCGATCAAGGAGTCGCTGCCGCACAAGGGCAACCTGACCTGGTGGCAGTTCATCCGCCGGTCGAAGTCGCCCGAGCTGCCGGTCATCGTGCTCGAAGACCTGGGCGCGCTGCTCGGTCTGATCTTCGCCCTCTTCGGCGTCACCATGGCCGTGGTCACCGGCAACCCCGTGTGGGACGGCATCGGCACCATCATGATCGGCGTGCTGCTCGGCGCGATCGCGATCGTGCTGGCCATCGAGACCAAGTCGCTGCTGATCGGCGAGAGCGCCGGCCCCGAGATCGACGCCCAGATCCGCGAGGCCCTGCAGAGCGCGCCCGAGGTGACCCGGGTCATCCACATGCGCACCCTCCACGTCGGCCCCGAGGAGCTGCTCGTCGCCGCCAAGATCGCCGTCGAGCACGACGACACCGCCGCCGAGGTCGCCCGGGGCATCGACGAGGCCGAGCAGCGGGTCCGCGCGGCCGTGCCGATCGCCCGGATCATCTACCTCGAACCGGCCATCGACGCGTCGTCGTCAACGACCGCGCAGCAGTCGTAGCGCCTTCTCCTTCTCGAAGTCCAGCGCCCTGCGGGGCGCCTGGATGCGCCCGATCCGCACGCCCAGGTCTCTCACGGCCTGGGCGACGACCGGCTCCGACAGTGCCCGCAGCGCGAAGGCGAGTTCGCCGGGCGAGACGTCGAACCGCTTCTCCAGCTCCATCGCCTGGGTGACGGCGGCGAGTTCCTCGTCGCCGAAGCGGCGGTGGGAACCGAGATCGCGGACGGGCGGGAGTAGCCCCAGGGCCTCCCGATATCGCAGCATTCTGGGCGACATGCCCAATTTGGCGGCGGCCTCCGTGATGCGCATACGCCTATTCTTACATTCTTGTGTCAGGTTCGGCGCTCGTAGGTGGTGTTCGGCCCTACAGTGGCAGAGGACGCTACGAGAGGGGACACCCCAAGATGGACTTCAAGGTCGCCGACCTGTCGCTCGCGGACTTCGGCCGCAAGGAGATCCGCCTCGCCGAGCACGAGATGCCGGGCCTGATGGCGACGCGCAAGGAGTTCGCCGCCTCCCAGCCGCTCCGGGGCGCGAAGATCATGGGCTCGCTGCACATGACCATCCAGACCGCCGTCCTGATCGAGACGCTGGTCGCCCTCGGCGCCGACGTGCGCTGGGTCTCGTGCAACATCTTCTCCACGCAGGACCACGCCGCCGCCGCGGTCGTCGTCGGCCCCGAGGGGACCGTCGAGGAGCCCAAGGGCGTGCCGGTGTTCGCCTGGAAGGGCGAGACGCTGGAGGAGTACTGGTGGTGCACCGACCAGGCCCTGCAGTGGCCTGACGGCACCGGCCCCAACATGATCCTCGACGACGGTGGCGACGCCACCCTGCTCGTCCACAAGGGCGCCGAGTTCGAGAAGGCCGGCGGCGTCGTGCCGACCGCCTCCGAAGACGACCCCGAGGAGTGGGGCATCATCCTCGACCTGCTCCGCCGCACGGTCAACGACGACCAGCGCTGGACCAAGACCGCCGAGGCGATCAAGGGCGTCACCGAGGAGACCACCACCGGTGTCCACCGCCTCTACGAGATGTTCAACAACGGCCAGCTGCTCTTCCCGGCCATCAACGTGAACGACTCGGTCACCAAGTCGAAGTTCGACAACAAGTACGGCTGCCGCCACTCGGTGATCGACGGCCTCAACCGCGCCACCGACGTGCTGATCGGCGGCAAGGTGGCCGTGGTCGCCGGCTACGGCGACGTCGGCAAGGGCTGCGCCGACGCGCTGCGCGGCCAGGGCGCCCGCGTCATCGTGACCGAGATCGACCCCATCTGCGCCCTCCAGGCCGCGATGGACGGCTTCCAGGTCACCACCCTGGAGGACGTCGTCGGCATCGCCGACATCTTCGTCACCACGACCGGCAACTTCGGCATCATCACCGCCGAGCACATGGCGCAGATGAAGCACAACGCGATCGTGTCCAACATCGGCCACTTCGACAACGAGATCGACATGGCCGGCCTCGCCCGCATCCCGGGCATCGTGAAGGAGGAGGTCAAGCCCCAGGTCCACACCTGGAGCTGGCCCGACGGCAAGCAGATCATCGTGCTGGCCGAGGGCCGCCTGATGAACCTGGGCTGCGCCACCGGCCACCCCTCGTTCGTCATGTCGAACTCCTTCACCAACCAGGTGATCGCGCAGATCGAGCTGTTCACCAAGACCGACGCCTACCCGATCGGCGTGTACGTGCTGCCCAAGCACCTCGACGAGAAGGTCGCCCGTCTCCACCTCGACGCGCTCGGCGTGAAGCTGACCACGCTGACCAAGAAGCAGGCGGAGTACATCGGCGTCGACGTCGAGGGCCCCTACAAGCCCGACCACTACCGCTACTGATCATGGATGCCGTGCTGGCCGAGGCCGGTGAGCGCCGGATCGGGTGGGCGTCGCGCGCCATGCCGGTGCTCACCGCGATCGGCGCGGGGTTCGGCGGCGACCGCCCGCTCGACGGGCTGAAGGTCGCCGCCTGCCTCCACGTCACGGCCGAGACGGCGGTGCTCATGGGCGCGCTGAAGGCGGGCGGCGCGGACATCGCGCTGGCCGCCTCCAACCCGCTCTCGACCCAGGACGACGTCGCCGCTGCCCTGGCCGGCTACGGCATCGCCGTGCACGCCAGGGCGGGGGTCGACCGCGACACCTACTACCGGCACATCCACCGGGCCCTCGACATCGGGCCCGACATCGTGCTCGACGACGGCTGCGACCTGGTCAACATCCTGCACACCGAACGTTCCGACCTGGTGGTCAAGGGCGGTTGCGAGGAGACCACGACCGGGATCATCCGGTTGCGTCAGATGGCCGCCGAGGGGGCGCTGAGGTTCCCGATGGTGGCGGTGAACGACACCCGCACCAAGCGGATGTTCGACAACCGCTACGGCACCGGCCAGTCGACGCTCGACGGCATCATGCGGGCCACCAACACCCTGCTGGCGGGCCGGACGGTCGTGGTGGCCGGCTTCGGCTACTGCGGCCGGGGGGTGGCCGAGCGGGCCAAGGGCCTGGGCGCGCGGGTGGTGGTGACCGAGATCGACCCGGTGAAGGCGCTCGACGCCTCGCTCCAGGGCTACGGCGTGGCCACGATGGCCGAGGCCGCCGCGATCGGGGACGTGTTCGTGACGGTCACCGGCAACCGCGACGTCATCAGGGCCGAGCACCTGGCCCTCATGAAGGACGGCGCGATCCTGGCCAACGCGGGCCACTTCGACGTCGAGATCGACGTGCGCGCCCTGGAGTCCATGGCCGAGGAGGTCCACTACCAGGTGCGGCCCAACACCGACGAGTTCGTCGTGAACGGCCGGCGGTTGCTGCTGCTGGCCGAGGGCCGGCTGGTCAACCTGGCGGCGGCCGAGGGGCATCCGGCGGCGGTGATGGACATGTCGTTCTCCGCCCAGGCGCTCACGGTGGCCTGGCTGGCGGCCGAGCACGCCTCGCTCAAGCCGGGGGTCTACGACGTGCCCGACGGGATCGACGCGCGGGTGGCGGGGCTGAAGCTGGCGGCGGCGGGGATCACGATCGACGGGCTGACCGCCGATCAAGAGGCCTACCTGCACAGCTGGCGTTCAGGTTCGTAGAAACAGTTGTGTTACCCCATGGATACCGGCAATCTGCCGTACTACGGTCATATCACTCGGTTCGCTCAAGGCCAGTCACCTGAGCCGAGATGACGGGCGGGTACGACCGGTTCGCCTCTCCCTCTGCGCTCCGGACGTACCCGCCCAACCCCACTGCAGGCGTGCCCCATGCCTGCGTTCGTCACAACTGCCCCTGCCGTCTTTGGCTAAACCTCGCGATGTCGCGGCGGCGGCGTTCGGCGAGCACGGCGGCCAGGTAGGCGTAGGGCGGAACCCCAGGTGGGGGCGGGGGTTGCACGCGGGCGGAGACCTGCGAGGCGATCCGCAAACCCATCTCGTGGGCGGCGATCGGCGAGAGCTCCGGCAGCCGGGTCAGGTACTGCCGTGACACGGTCGCCAGGTCGTCGGTGAGGCCGGTCAGCTCCAGCGTGGCCGCCCAGGCGGCGAGCTGCGGCGGCATCTCGGGCGGGGGCCCGGTCTCCTTCGGCGCCCGTTCCGAGATCACGACCGTGCCGCCGAACAGGTCGCCGAGCCGCTTGCCCTTCTGGTTGGCCAGCGCGCAGATCACCGCCGGGGCGCCGGTCAGCATGTAGATCTCGACGACGGCCGTCAGGCCGCGGAAGAACGCCTGCCGGAACCGCTCGGGCCCGCCGTCGTCGGCGACCACCCGCAGGCCGAGGGCCATCTTGCCGAGGCTGCGACCCCGCGACAGGGTCTCGAAGGTCACCGGGTAGCCGACCACGACCGCCACGATCGAGACGATGATCAGGGCGGTGGCCAGCGACTCGTCGATGTCGCCCGCGGCGAACGCGATCAGCAGCAGCGCCCCCACCAGCAGCACGATCTGCACGACCAGGTCGAGCAGGAAGGCGACCACCCGGATCGGCAACTGCGCCAGCGGCACGTCGAGCGCCACGGCGTCGCCGGTCACGACGTCGGGGCGCGGCACATCGGACATGTCCTGACCCTACTAGGCTCGCGATCGTGGACATCGACGCCTTCCGAGCCGCCCACCAGCCGACCTGGGACCGGCTCGACGACCTGGTGAAGAGGCGGCGGAAGCTGACCGGCCCCGAGGTCGACGAACTCGTCGAGCTCTATCAGCGGGTGTCCACCCACCTGTCGATCGCCCGTTCGGTGTCCCGCGACGGCGTGCTGACCGGCCGGCTGTCCGCCCTGGTGGCCCGGTCGCGGTCGGCCGTCACCGGCGCCCACGCGCCCGCCTGGCGGGAGTTCCTCCGGTTCTGGACGGTCTCCTTCCCGGTGGTCTGCTACCGGTCGTGGCGGTGGTGGCTCGGCGCGGCCGTGGCGTCGTCGGTCGTCGCGGTGGCGGTGGGGGTGTGGGTGGCGGTCAACCCCGACGTGCGGGCCGCCATGGGCACCCCCGAGGAGATCAGGCAGCTGGTCGAGCACGACTTCGCCGACTACTACAGCGCCAACCCGGCCGGGTCGTTCGCCACGCACGTGTGGGTGAACAACGCGTGGGTGGCCGCCCAGTGCGTCGCCTCGTCGGTGATCGGGGGCGTGCTGATCCCGTACATCCTCTTCCAGAACGCCGCCAACGTCGGGCTGATCGGCGGCATCATGATCGACTCGGGGCGCGGCGACGTGTTCTTCGGGCTGATCACGCCCCACGGGCTGCTGGAGCTCACGGCGGTGTTCCTGGCCGCCGGGGCGGGCATGCGGGTCGGCTGGTCGCTGATCGCGCCGGGCCCGCGCCCCCGCGCGCAGGTGCTCGCCGAACAGGGCCGCGCGGTGGTCGCCGTCGTGCTCGGGCTGGCGGTGGTGCTGCTGGTCTCGGGCCTCATCGAGGCCCTCGTCACCCCCTCGCCGCTGCCGACCTGGGCCCGGATCTCGATCGGCGCCGCCGCCGAGATCCTCTTCCTGCTGTACGTCGTCCGCTACGGCCGCCGCGCCGCGCGAGCCGGCGAGACGGGCGACATCGCCGACGCCCCCGACCACGTGCCGACGGCCTAGAGGCGGCCCGCGGCCTTCAGGTTCAGGTAGGCGTCGGCCAGCGCCGAGGCCAGGTCGCCCGGCAGGGCGTCGACGACCTCGACCCCGTGACGGCGCAGCCGCGCGGTCACCTGGCGGCGCTCCACCCGCTGACGTTCGGCCGCCGCCGCCTCGAACACCTCGGCCGCGCCGTCGCGCCCGGCCGCCAGCGCCGCCACCCGGGGGTCGGCCACGGCGGCCAGCAGCACCAGGTGCCGGGAGGAGAGCTGGGGGAGGACCGGCAGCAGGCCCTCGTCGAGCGCGGTCGCGTTGAGGTCGGTCAGCACGACCACCAGGCAGCGCCGCCGCGCGCGGGCCAGCACGGCGGCCACCATCCCGTGGGCGTCGGCCTCGACGAGTTCCGGCTCCAGCGGCGCCATCGCGGTCACCAGGCCGGGCAGCAGGTCGCCCCGGCCGCCGCCGGTCACCTGGGCCCGGACCGCCCGGTCGTAGGCGAGGAAGTCGACCCGGTCACCCGCCCGCGCGCACAGGGCGGCCAGCAGCAGGGCGGCGTCCATGCCCCAGTCGAGCCGCGGCCAGCCGCTCGGGTCGCCCGACGCCGGGTCGACGCCCACCCGCCCGGCCGAGGTGCGGCCGGTGTCCAGGACGATCAGCACCCGCCGGTCGCGTTCGGGCCGCCAGGTGCGCACCACGACGTCGGCCCGGCGCGCGGTGGCCCGCCAGTCGATCGAGCGGACGTCGTCGCCGACGACGTACTCGCGCAGCGAGTCGAACTCGGTGCCCTGGCCGCGGATCTGGACCGGGTTCAGCCCCTCGATCGCCCGCAGCCGGGCCAGCTTGGCCGGCAGGTGACGGCGGGACAGGAACGGCGGCAGCACCCTGATCCGCCCGTCGACCCGGTGGGAGCCCTGCCGGGCCGCCACGCCGAGCGGGCCCAGCGCCCGCACCGTCACCGCGGCGGCCGTGAAATCGCCCCTGCGGAGCGGACGCAGGGTGGTGGTCACCCGGCGGCGCTGCCCGGCCGGGACGTCGACCTCGTGCTCCCTGGGGGCCGGACGGGTGCTCGGGGACCAGGCGTCGCGCAGCACGCCGCGCACCCGGCGGCGGCCCGGATTGGCCACCAGCAGGGTGACCTCGGCGCTCTCGCCGAGACGTACCCGCTGGTCGTCGGAGCGCTCGAACCGCAACGCCCGCACACTGCCCGCCAGCGCCAGGTCGACCCCGACGGCCAGCACGATCACCGCGACGACCAGCCAGAACGCGAGAGCGGGCGCGGGCGCGGCGAGCACGACGAGCGCCCCCGCGACCGCCAGCAGCGCGGCCCGCCCGGTCAGCGCCATCAGCGCGGCACGGGGACGGACGCCAGGATGCCGTCGAGCACCCCGTCGGCGGTCGCGCCCTCCAGCTCGGCCTCAGGACGGAGCTGCACCCGGTGCCGCAACGCGGGCCGGGCCAGCGCCTTCACGTCGTCGGGCGTCACGTAGTCGCGCCCCGACAACCAGCCCCAGGCGCGGGCCGCCGCCAGCAGCGCGGTCGCGCCGCGCGGCGAGACGCCAAGGCCCAGCGACGGCGACTGCCGGGTCGCCCTGGCCAGGTCGACGACGTAGGCGAGCACCTCGGGCGACACGTGGGTCTCGGCGACCGCCGCCCGGCCGGCCGCGAGGTCCTGCGCGCTCGCCACCGGCTTCACGTGGGACAGGTCGCGCGGGTCGAAGCCCTCGGCGTGCCGCCGCAGCACCGCGATCTCGTCGTCGCGGCCGGGCAGCGGCACGGTCAGCTTCAGCAGGAAGCGGTCGAGCTGCGCCTCGGGGAGCTGGTAGGTGCCCTCGTACTCCACCGGGTTCTGGGTCGCCGCCACGATGAACGGGTCGGGCAGCGGCCGCGGCATGCCGTCGACGCTGACCTGGCGCTCCTCCATGGCCTCCAGCAGGGCGGCCTGGGTCTTCGGCGGGGTGCGGTTGATCTCGTCGGCCAGCAGCAGGTTGGTGAACACCGGCCCCGACCGGAACTCGAACTCGGCGGTGCGCGCGTCGTAGACCAGCGACCCGGTCACGTCGCCCGGCATCAGGTCGGGGGTGAACTGCACCCGCTTGAAGTCGACCGACAGCGCCGTGGCCAGCGTCCGCACCAGCAGCGTCTTGGCCACACCCGGCACGCCTTCGAGCAGCACGTGCCCCCGGCAGAGCAGCGCGATCACCAGACCGGAGACCACCGCGTCCTGCCCGACCACGGCCTTGGCGACCTCCGCGCGCAGCGCCGCCAGCGCCTCCCTGGAGGCGTCAGGTGTCGTCACGAGTCCAGTACCTGCCTTTCGATGGTGTCGAGGTCGCGTGCGAGGGCGACCAGTGCGGCGTCTCCGCCGGGGGCGTCGCCGTAGAGGGTCCGGCGAACCTGTCCGCCATCCTGCCCGGTCCGGGCGGCCACCGCCGTGACGATCTCGTTCTCGCCGGCCGTCGCGGTGAGCCCCAGCCGGGGGGTCATCCGCGCCAGGGCGGCCTCGCGCAGCGCCAGCGCCGCCCGGTCGCGGGCCGCGCGGGCGCGGTAGAGCCGGCCCCGTCCCTCGACGGTCTCGGCGGCCCGGACGACCACCGGCAGCCGCTCCTCGACCACCGGCCCGAGGCGGCGGCCCCGCCACAGGGCGGTGAGCAGCACCGCCAGGACCAGCGCCCAGGTGAACCAGCCGACGTTCGCCGGGATCAGCTGCTCGATGGACTTCTCGCCGCCCTCGGGCGCCCCGAGAGGGGCGCGGGGGGCGAACCAGGTGACCCTCTGGTGGGTGCCGGCCAGGTTCATCGCCAGCGCGGCGTTGCCGTTCTCCGCCAGTTTCCCGTTCGTCAGGAACGAGCCCGACGCGACCAGGGTCGTGTCGCCGACGACGGCGACCGTGCCGCCGTAGCAGGTGGCGTCGCCGAAGGTCGAGCCGCCGACGAGGGCGTCCCCGGCCAGCACGGCCGCCTTCAGGCCGCAGCCGGGCTTCCGGACCGTCTCGGGGGAGCCGGGGAGGGCGGTCACGCCGGGCGCCAGCGCGCGCAGCACCGGCTCGGTGGGCGCGATCAGCAGCCGGGCCCCCGGCCGGCCGGCCAGCTCGGCCAGCCTGGCGGGGTCGGCCAGGAACTCGGGCCGGGCCACCACCAGCAGCGAGCCCTCGGCCTGCTCGACGGCGTCGTCGAACGTCGTCACCTGGTTCACCTCGACGCCCTGCGCGCGCAGCAGCTCGGCCAGCGCGCGGGCGCCCGAGGGCGTGGTCGCCTCGATGTCGAGCCGCCCGCCGTTGCGGGAGCCGCCCAGCAGCACGATCAGCGTGGCCGCGAGCACGATCAGGACCAGCGCCCCCACCACGCCGCGCCACGAGCGCCACCGGTCGGTGATCGTCGGGGTGATGGACGTCATCGCAGTGTCGCTTTCGCCCCGCGGACCGCCGTGTCGAGCTCGGTGAGCACGGCGTACCCCTCGGGGGTGCCCGGACGCCCGCCGTAGGTGACGTCGGCGAACGTCCGGGCGCCCCGGTCGAGGTCGGCGGCCAGCGCGGGCAGCGCCCCGCCCGCCTCGGCGGCCAGCTCACCGGCCGTACGCCCCGGCATGGGTTCCACGATCGTGCGTTCCTCCAGCTCACGGGCGACGGCGCGGAGACGTTCCCGGATCGCCCGCGCCCACTCCCCAGCCGCGGCGTGGCGCTCGGCCAGGGCCCGGTGTTCGGCGGCCGACAACCGGGTCTCCCCGAACAGGCCGTCGTCGCCCGGCCGCCGGGTGCGGGGCGCCTTCCGGGCCGCCCGCACCAGCACGACCACGATGACCGCGAGGATCAGCACGAGCACCGTCAGGGACAACCACCCGCCGGGGACCCCCTCGGCCCGCGCGATCAGCTCGGTGATGAACTGCCAGACCCGGTCGAGCACCCGGTCGAGCCACGACGGCTTCGGGTAGGCCGGGTCGGCGAGCTCCCGGAGGGCGGCCTCTCTGGCGGCCTCCCGGCCGATCTCGACGGGGACGTCTATGACCATCGACTCATGACCAGGGGTTGCGCGGGCGCCACAGGTTCTCGGGGGCGGTGCCCGGCGCGCCCTGCTGGCGCTCCACGGCCTCGGTCTGGAGAACCAGGTCGAACGCCTCGGCGCGCATGCGGCGGTCGGCGTACAGGAGAGTGGTGACCCCGGCGGAGAACGGGTTGGTGATGGTGCCGGCGATGATCGCGCCGACGCCGGCGAGGACGGCGCCCACATAGAACTGCTCGGTGCTGAGCGTCGCGGCGGGGTCGCCGAACGAGGTGAGGAGCGAGAACGGCGCCGAGACCGCCGCGGCGACCAGGCCGACCACGACCGCGGTCAGCAGCAGGATGCCGAAGACCCGCCAGAAGTCGCCCTTGACCAGCCGGAACGACCGGCTCATCGCGGTGCCGACGCCGATGCCCTCCAGCACGATCGCCGGACCGGCCAGGCTGAGCTTGGTGTAGAGGAACACCGCGAGGCAGACGCCGCCGGTGAACAGGACCAGCGCGAGCAGCACCACCGCCCCGGTCGGCAACCCGGCAGCGCCCAGCAGGGCGACCAGGAAGACCGGCACCAGGAAGACGCCGAACACGATCAGCGCCTGCAGCAGTGCCAGCCCGACCAGCGGCAGGATCCGGCCTTTGACGATGTCCCAGGCCTGGCCGATGGAGATCTGCTCGCCGAAGACCGACCGGCCGATGATCCCGGTGAGCATGCCGGTCAGCACCACCATGGCCACCGCGGTCACGACGCCGCCCAGCAGCGCGCTGCCCAGGAACGCGAACACCGGGCCGAGAATGGCGTCGGGGTCGGCCTCGGCCGCCTCGGGGGTGATCAGCGCGATGTCGGCGACGGCGCCGAACATCGGGAGCTGGATCGCCAGGGTGATGATCTCGGCGACCGTCACCACCAGTGCCGACAACCCCAGCGTCGCCTTCGGGTTGGCCCGGATGAACGACACCGCGCCGTTGTACATGTCGCCCATCTGGAGCGGCCGCAGCGGGATGATGCCGGGCTTGAGCACCGGCGCGCCGTAGTGGCCGCCGCCGTGGTAACCGCCGCCGTAGTGGCCGCCGGGCGGGGGAGGCGGCGGGGGCGGGTAGCCGCCGGGCGGCGGATGACCACCGGGCGGCGGATAGGAGCCGGGGGCGTTGGGGTCGGCCCAGGGGCCGGGCGCACCGTAGGCGGGCGGTTGCTGGGGCGACCAGCCGGGAGGTGGCTGCTCACGATCGCCGGGGCCGTCTGTCATGTCCCAATCCTGGCATGATGAGTGCCCTGGCGGTCATGGGTGGCTCCTTCCGCGTTGCCCGCCCGCGCCTGTCCGGGCTCGTCTCGGCGTGACGAACGCCCGCCGCGGGTCCGCGTGGAGCACACTTGGAACGTGACCTGTTCTTGGGATTCTCGTTACGGTAGCGGCACGGCCAGCTATTTGGGCCTAAACTTCGTCCTTTGTCACGGTCGTGTTTCATCCACCGCAGGGTCACGGGTAACCTTCCGATAAATCGCCCAAATACCTCCTTAGCTGCGCCGAAGTAACGAATGAGGGGCCATGAAAGGACGCGTGCTGGTCGTCGACGACGACGCCGCTCTCGCCGAGATGCTCGGCATCGTCTTGCGCGGGGAGGGTTTCGAACCGTCCTTCGTGTCAGACGGCGACAAGGCGCTCGACGCGTTCCGCGACACCCGCCCTGATCTCGTCCTGCTCGACCTGATGCTGCCCGGCGCCGACGGCATCGACGTCTGCCGGCGCATCCGCGCCGAGTCGGGCGTCCCGATCGTGATGCTCACCGCCAAGAGCGACACCATCGACGTCGTGCTGGGCCTCGAGTCGGGCGCCGACGACTACATCGTCAAGCCCTTCAAGCCCAAGGAGCTCGTGGCCCGCGTCCGCGCCCGGCTGCGCCGCACCGACGAGCCGACCCCCGAGATCCTGCAGATAGGAGACATCACGATCGATGTCGCCGGACACTCGGTCAAGCGGTTCGACGAGACGATCAACCTCACGCCGCTGGAGTTCGACCTGCTCGTCGCGCTGGCCCGCAAGCCGCGCCAGGTGTTCACCCGTGAGGTGCTGCTGGAGCAGGTCTGGGGCTACCGCCACGCCGCCGACACGCGACTGGTCAACGTCCACGTGCAGCGGCTCCGCGCGAAGATCGAGAAGGACCCCGAGCACCCCGAGATCGTCGTGACGGTCCGCGGCGTCGGCTACAAAGCCGGTCCAGCCTGATCCCGCCCCTCTGATCTGAATGCCCAAGCCACGGCCCCGACGGACCCCCCGGCAGATCGCCCGGGGGGTCCGTCGCCGTGCTCGGCGCATCGCGGGCAGGGCGCGCTCGGCCTGGCGGCGCTCCCTCCAGATGCGGGTGGTCACCTCCACCATGCTGATCTCGATGGTCGTCGTGGCCGTGCTGGGCGTCTTCCTGTTCCAGTCGATCAACAAGACGATGCTGGCCGGCCGGACCGACGCCGCCACCGCCGAGGCCCGCGCCAACGTGCTGACCGTCTCCGACTACCTGGCGGGCAACGGCGAGCCCGACGCGGGCGAGCAGTCCGACCCCGACACGCAGGTCCCGCTCGACCCCGCCGACCAGGCCATCAACGTGCTGGCCCAGCGCGCCGGGGCACGCTACGCGGTGGTCATCTTCAACGACAGCATCGTCGGCCAGGACCGGGCGACCCTCAACATCGACGCCAACAAGAGCGTGCCGCGGGGGTTCCGGCAGCAGGTGCGCACCGACACCACCGACCAGACGGAGTCGCGCTACAGCCCGCTGCGCTACCTGACCGGTGAGACCGTGTCGGGGCTGGTCATCGGCTCGCGGGTCTTCGGCGGCGTCAACGGCACCTACGAGGTCTACCACCTGTTCCCGCTCAACGAGGAGGAGGAGACCCTCAGCTCGGTCCTCCAACTGCTCGTGCTGGTCGGCGCCGGCCTGGTGCTGCTGCTGGCCGCCATCGCCTCGCTGGTCACCCGCCAGGTCGTCACCCCCGTGCGGCTGGCCCGCCAGGCCGCCGAGCGGCTGGCGTCCGGCCGCCTCGAAGAGCGCCTGAAGGTCCGGGGCGAAGACGACCTCGCCCGCCTCGCCACCTCGTTCAACGAGATGGCCTCCAACCTCGCGCTCAAGATCCACCAGCTCGAGGAGCTCTCCCAGGTGCAGCGCCAGTTCGTCTCCGACGTCTCCCACGAGCTGCGCACCCCGCTGACCACCGTCCGCATGGCCGCCGACCTCCTGTACGACGCCCGCGAGGACTTCGACCCGATGGCCGCCCGCTCGGCCGAGCTCATGCAGGCCCAGCTCGAACGGTTCGAGTCGATGCTGGCCGACCTGCTGGAGATCAGCCGCTACGACGCCGGCGCGGCCACCCTCGACCTCGAGTCGGTCGACATGCGCGACGTCGTGCTGCGCGCGGTCGGCGACTCCGAGGCCCTGGCCGAACGTCACGCCACCCGCTTCGAGCTGAGGCTGCCCACCGAACCGTGCATGGCCGAGTGCGACACCCGGCGGATCGAGCGCATCCTGCGCAACCTGCTGTTCAACGCGATCGAGCACGGCGAGGGCAAGGACATCGTGGTCACCCTCGGCGCCGACCGCGACGCGGTGGCCGTGGCCGTCCGCGACCACGGCGTCGGCCTGCGGCCGGGCGAGGAGAACATGGTCTTCGACCGCTTCTGGCGGGCCGACCCGTCCCGCGCCCGCACCATCGGCGGCACCGGCCTCGGCCTGGCCATCTCCCGCGAGGACGCGATCCTGCACGGCGGCTGGCTCCAGGCCTGGGGCTCGCCGGGCGAGGGCACCCAGTTCCGGCTCTCGCTGCCGCGTACGGCCGGGAGCGTGCTGAAGGGCTCTCCGCTGCCGCTGGTGCCGCCGGAGGTCGAGATGCGCCGGACCTGGCGCGGGCACGCCACGCCCGTGTTGTCGGCCGCCGCGGGGGAGTCGGGGGTGTTCGATGTCGACTAGGAGACGGGTTCTGACGCTGGTGGCGACGCTCGCCACCCTCACGGGCTGCACGATCGTGCCGGCCAGCGGCAACCCGCCCACGGCCAGCGAGGACGAGCGCGGGGGCGACATCCTCAGCCAGACCTACGTCCGGATCCTGGCCTCCCCGCCCCGGCCCGACGCGACCGCCGTGGAGATCGTGCGCGGCTTCCAGGCCGCGATGGCCAGCTTCGACGACCCCGAGCGCAAGATCGCCCGGCAGTACCTGACCGGCGCGGCGGCGGCCACCTGGCAACCCTGGGCCGCCGCGACGCGGGTCTGCGACTGCCGCTTCGCCGACGACCTGCCCGAAGAGGACGCCGAGAAGTTCGTCGTGTCGTTCAAGGGCCGCCAGGTCGGCACCCTGGAGGCGGGCGGCCGCTACCGCGCGGCCTCCGAGGGCACGCTCGACGAGGCGTTCACGCTGGTCCGGGTCAACGGCGAGTGGCGCATCGCCGAGGCCCCCCAGGGCCTGATCCTGCTCCGCGCCGACCTCACGAGGGCGTACGCCCCCGTGGAGGTCTACTTCCCGAACCCGTCGTTCAACGGCCTGGTGGCCGACCGGGTGCGGGTGCCGATCGACCCCAGCCGTGGCCTGCCCGAGTCGCTCATCCGGACCCTGCTGAGGGGCCCGACGGGCCCGCTGGCCGGCGCGGTCGAGAACGTCTTCCCCAAGGGCACCGAGCTCAACGGCATCGAGATCGAGGGCGACACGCTCTACGTCGACTTCTCGTCGGCGATCGCGGGCCTGCGCAACAGCCCCGACCGCATCAAGGCGATGAAGGCGCAGCTCGCCTGGTCGCTGGGTGCCGACCGGGTCGGCGGGCGCTACATCGAGATCCTCGTCAACGGCGAGGCGTTCCCGGGCGGCGGCATGCGGTTCAAGCCGACCGAATACCCGACCTACAACCCGTCGGTGATCACCGGCGACGCCGCCGGATACTTCGTCCGCGACGGCCGGATGTTCCGGGTCGCGGCCAAGGACGAGGAGCAGCCGGCGGCGGTGCTCGGCGCGGCCGGGCAGCCGACCCGGCCGTTCAACCACGGTGCGGTCTCCGCCGAGGGCCGCGACCAGGTGGCCGCCCTGATGGGCGACGAGACGGGCATCTGGGTCACCCAGCTGGTGGCCGGCAGCCCGTGGCAGCGCTGGATCAACGCCCAGGGCCGCCTCACCCCGCCGTCGTGGGACCGCGAGGGCCAGGTCTGGGCAGTCGAGACGGCCGGCGGCAAGTCGCAGGTCTGGCACGCCACCACGGCCGGCCACCAGTCGCCCGTGCTGGCCCCCGAGCTGGAGAACGCCGACGTGACCGCGTTCAGGGTGGCCCGTGACGGGGTCAGGGTCGCGGTCGTCGCCGACAACGGGGCGGGGCCGACCGTTCAGATAGGCTCGATCGTGCGCGGCCCGACCTATCGGGTCGGCGCGATGGAGACCCTGGTGCCCGCGGAGGAGGGCCAGAAGATCATCGATGTGGCGTGGCGAGACGCCACCACCCTGCTGGTGCTGACCGAGAAGGACTCCCCGAACGGCCCCCAGCAGGCTCTGGCAGCCTACCCGATCATGGACGGCGACGAGAAGACCCCGATCGAGCTGTCCAAGCGCCTCACGTCCATCACGAGCACCGATTCGCGCATCCTGGCCAGCGACGAGAACGGCGCCATCACGGTGTGGGACGGCAAGAAGTGGACCACCCTCGTCGACGACGGCTCCAGCTTCCCCGCCTACCCTCTGGGGTGAACTTTCGTCAGTGTCGGCAGGGAGTGTCATGGTGGTCCGCGTGCTCGACGCGGTGCTCGATCTGCTCGTCCCCCCTCGGTGCGCCGGTTGCGGCGGCCGGGGGGCCCTGGTCTGCGCGGGATGCGCCGCCGAACTGACCGCCGCGCCCCACCCCCACCTGCCCGAGGCGCCCCCCGACGGCCTGCCCGAGTGCTGGGCCGCCGCCGGTTACGACGGGGTGGCCCGGCGGGTGCTGATCGCGTACAAGGAGCGCGGCCGCACCGCGCTCGGCACCGCGCTGGGCGCCTGCCTGGCCGGCGCCCTCGCCCGCCTGCCGCTGGAGGCGGGCCCGCTGGTGCTGGTCCCGGTGCCCAGCACCCGCCGGTCGAGAAGAGCAAAAGGCCATGATCCGGTACGCCGGATCGCCGAGGTCGCGGCCAGGCGGTTGCGCGCCGGAGGCGCCCACGTGACGGTGGCGCCGGTGTTGCGGCCCGCCCGGAAGGTCGCCGACCAGTCGGGCCTGACCTCCGCTCAGCGGGCCGCCAACCTGGCCGGGGCGTTCACCTCCGGAGCCGTGCCGAAGGGCCGGGTCGTGCTGGTCGACGACGTGGTCACCACCGGTGCGACGCTCGCCGAGGCGGCCCGCGCGCTGCGTGCCGCGGGTGCCCAGACCGCCTTCGCGGTCACGGTTGCGGCGACCCGAAAACGGGTGCCGGTCATGCGACACGCCCGGCGGTCACAAATTCGCCGACATCACTCTGGGTAAAGAAACAGTCAAATAACGACCTGGCCTCGGAGTGACAACCGGGTGTCGGGAAACCCGTGAACGCCCAGATCGGGAGCGCCTTGACCAGGGGGTCCGGCACCCCGCCCCGCCTGCCTCGATGCCCCCGAACGCCTCCGCGTCCCCAGGAAAAATCACCGAAAGTGATCCTTTGGCGTGGCTCGCGGCTGACATACGGCCGGTCAGCGACTAGCGTTCAGGACATGGCACCCGTTCGGGTCCGTGGTTGCGCCGGACCGAGTCCCCACCGGGGTTCGGCCTGGCTAGCCGATGCCAGCCGCAGGCGAAACGGTCCACGTAAGGCGACTCTTGGTCGACCGATCACGGTGCGGCTTAGAGGTAAGACCTGCCTTCCCAGGAATCCAGATGATTCTTGCCAGAAGAGAAGGGCAGTAGTGGCGTGGAGCTGCGAACCCCTCAGCAGGCGGATGTGGGGACGAAGACCAGGTCGGCCGAACGGGTGCTCCTTCATGTCAGTCGATAGGCGAAGGGGGCTTTTGCGTGGACATCATCGTCAAGGGACGGCACACCGGAGTGAGCGACCGTTTCCGCGATCACGTGACTTCCAAGCTGGCCAAGATCGAGCGACTGGACAACCGACTCATCCGGGTTGACGTAGAGGTCTCGCGAGAGAAGAACCCCAGGATGAGCGACCAGAGGGAGAGGGTGGAACTCACCATCCACTCCAAGGGCCCGGCGGTCCGGGCCGAGGCGGCGGCAGACGACCGGTTCGCCGCGCTCGAAATCGCTCTGGGCAAGCTGGAATCGCGCCTGCGGCGGCTGAGCGACCGCCGCAAGATCCATCACGGGAAGAACTGCCCTCCGTCGGTGGCCGAGTTCACCGCGACCCTGGCCGACAACGGCGGCCTGGGCGAACCGGTGGCGAAGCAGCCCGAGCCGGAACTGCTCCACGACGACTACATCCCGCCGCAGAAGCCAGACAACGGCTACACCGAACCCATCATCCCGATAGAGCAGGACGGCGACGGCCCCCTCGTCGTCCGCGAGAAGTTCCACCAGTCCGACGCCATCACCATCGACCAGGCCCTGCTGGAGATGGAACTGGTCGGCCACGATTTCTTCCTCTTCCGTGACAAAGAATGCGGCCACCCGAGCGTCGTATATCGGCGTCGCGGATACGACTACGGCGTGTTGCGGCTCGTCGAGGGCTGATTCGCGCCACCCCTTCCAACCTGAACGACCATGCGCCCCGCCCGGTGCGGGGCGCATGGCGTGCGAGATCCTCGCCAGTAGCGGAAGCCATGTCATGATGGCGATCCAGCTACCTGGCCCCCCGACGAGGAGGAGCTGTGAGTGACCGCAGCGTGCGAGACGACGCAAGCCGCCCCACCGGGCGCGGTGAGCCGATCCGTGTGCTGATCGTCGACGATCACTCGCTGATCCGCCGCAGCCTGGTGCTGGCCCTCCAGGCCGAAGCGGACATCGAGGTCGCCGGTGAGGCGAGCGACGGTCAGGAGGCCGTGGCGCTCGCCGAGAAGCTGCTGCCCGACGTCGTGCTGATGGACGTGCGGATGCCCAGACGCGACGGCATCGAGGCGACCAGGGCGATCAAGGAGAGCATGCCGACGACCCGCATCATCATGCTCACCGCCTCCGACGAGGAGGAGGACCTCTTCGAGGCCTTCAAGGCCGGCGCGACCGGCTACCTGCTGAAAGACGTGCAGATCGACGAGGTCCCCGACGCGGTCAGGGGAGTGCACAGCGGGCAGTCGTTCATCAATCCCGCCATGGCGACCAAGCTGATCACCGAGTTCGCCAGCATCAGCCGCAAAGAGGCCGAACGGCCGCCCCAGCTTCCGGTGCCCCGCCTGACCGACCGAGAGATGGAAGTGCTCCGGCTGGTGGCGAAGGGGATGAACAACCGCGAAATCGCGAAGGAACTCTTCATCTCCGAGAACACGGTCAAGAACCACGTCCGCAACATCCTGGAGAAGCTGCAACTGCACAGCCGGATGGAAGCGGTCGTCTACGCGGTCAGGGAACGCCTGCTCGAGATCACCTGATCTCCTCGATGCGCAGGCCCGTGCAGCCGACCCAGGTCGCCGCCTCGCGCAGGGCCTCTTCGACGGCGTCGAGCTTCTTCACGCCGGGCTCCAGGGTGACCCGCCGGGCGACCAGGGTGGTGCCCTCGCGGGCGGGGTCGACCCGGGCGATCAGCTTGCCGCCGTGGAGGACCGGCATCGCGAAGTAGCCGTGGACACGCTTCTCCTTCGGGACGTAGGCCTCCAGGCGGTGGGCCATGCCGAAGACACGTTCCGCGCGGGCCCGTTCCCAGATCAGGGAGTCGAAAGGGCTGAGCAGGGTGGTGCGGTGGCGGCCTCGCGCCTCGCCCAGGGCCAGCGCCTCGGGGTCGGCCCAGGCGTTGGGGCCGCCCCTGCGGGCCGCCGGCCAGCCCGCCACCGTCACCGGGACCAGCCCGCTCGCGCCGCTGAGCAGGGCGTCGTCGAGCATCGCGGCGTGTTTGTCCCGGACCCTCGTGTAGTCGACCAGGTCGGCCCTGGTCGCCACGGCCAGGGACCGGCCCGCGATCGAGGTCAGCCGGGTCACGCACTCTTCGTCGGTCAGGTCGATCTCCCGGTGCTCGGCGGGGATCGCGCGTTCGGCCAGGTCGTAGACGCGGCGCCAGCCCTCGCGCCGCACGCAGACCACGTCGCCGACGTCGAGCAGGAACTCGATGGAGATCTTGGCGTCGGACCAGTCCCACCACGGCCCGCCCTTCTTGGCGCCGCCGATGTCTCCGGTGGTCAGGGGGCCGTCGCGGCGCACCCGCTCCAGGATGTCGCCCACCGTGGCGGGCACCTCGTGCCAGCGGAACCTGCGTTCGCGGTAGGCGCGGCGGCGGAAGGCGTAGACCGGCCAGTGTTCGATGGGCAGGATGCAGGCGGCGTGGCACCAGTATTCGAAGGCCGACCCGCTCCAGTAGGCCTGCTCGACCGCCGGGCGGCCGATCGCGCCCAGGCGGGCATAGGCCACCAGCTCGTGGGAGCGGGCCAGCACCGAGATCGTGTCGAGCTGCACGGCGCCCAGACGGCGCAACATGCCCGAAGGGCCGCCCTTGCGGCCCCCGGCGCCCAGGAACCCCTGGGCGCGCAGGATCAGCCGCCGTGCTTCATCGGCCGTGAGGTCCATCCGGCCGACTGTAGTCGGGCGGACCGACAATTCGGCTCAGTGCTCGAAGGGGCTGTGGTGGTCGCGGGCGTCCATGACGCGCGGGGCGTCGATCACGACGTCGGAGAAGACGTCGAAGACCAGGGCGAGCACCGCGCCCACGGCCGACACGCCGACGCCCACCCAGACCATGGTCCAGTTGGACGTGTCGGCGCCCAGGCCGGTGAGGCCTGCGCCGCTGATGATCGTGCCGATCAGGATCGTCGTCACCGCCACCCACGACTTCGCGCTGCCCGCGTGGCTTCCCTGGTGTGAGGTCTCTGCCATTCCGCCCTACCCGACTCGCGCCCTGTGTGTTCCTGACCGGAACACCGGACGGTCTCCCTACGTTTGACAGGGTTGAGCCTATCGACCCCGTCCCCCGGTCCGCCGCGCCGCTCCCCGCTGAATCCCGTGGTGGCTGTGTCTGGTGGTCGAACGGCCTACCATGGCACAGGGGAAGTGTGTCTCGTCCTCAGACCTGCGAGGAGCTTTACAAAAGTGGCAGCCATTCTCGACAAGATTCTCCGCGCCGGCGAAGGCAAGACGCTGCGGAAGTTGAAGCGTATCGCCGAGCAGGTCAACTCCATTGAAGAGGACTTCAAGAGCCTTTCCGACGAGGAGTTGCGGGCACAGACCCAGGAGTTCCGCGATCGCCACGCCGAGGGCGAGTCCCTCGACGACCTGCTGCCGGAGGCCTTCGCGGTGGTCCGCGAGGCGGCGCGCCGGGTGCTGGGCCAGCGCCACTTCGACGTGCAGATCATGGGCGGCGCCAACCTCCACATGGGGAACATCTCCGAGATGCGCACCGGTGAGGGCAAGACCCTCACCTGTACTCTCCCGGCCTACCTCAACGCCATCTCCGGCAAGGGCGTCCACGTCGTCACGGTCAACGACTACCTGGCCAAGCGCGACTCCGAGACCATGGGCCGCGTCCACCGCTTCCTCGGCCTCGAAGTCGGCTGCATCCTCGCCAACATGCCGTCCGACGAGCGCCGCCGGCAGTACGCCGCCGACATCACCTACGGCACCAACAACGAGTTCGGCTTCGACTACCTGCGCGACAACATGGCGTGGTCGATCGAGGAGCTCGTCCAGCGCGGCCACAACTTCGCCGTCGTCGACGAGGTCGACTCGATCCTGATCGACGAGGCCCGCACCCCGCTGATCATCTCCGGTCCCGGCGAGCAGTCCGGCAAGTGGTACTCCGAGTTCGCCAAGATCGTCCCCCGCCTCCGCAAGGGCGTCGAGGGCAAGGACGGCACCGAGAGCACCGGCGACTACGTCGTCGACGAGAAGAAGCGCACGGTCGGCATCCTCGAGGCGGGCGTCGAGAAGGTCGAAGACCTGCTGGGCATCGACAACCTTTACAAGCCCGAGCACACCCACCTCGTCCAGTTCCTCAACAACGCCCTCAAGGCGAAGGAACTGTTCAAGAAGGACAAGGACTACATCGTCGTCGACGGCGAGGTCCTGATCGTCGACGAGTTCACCGGCCGCGTCCTCCACGGCCGCCGCTACAACGAGGGCATGCACCAGGCCATCGAGGCCAAGGAAGGCGTGAAGATCAAGGACGAGAACCAGACTCTCGCCACGATCACCCTCCAGAACTACTTCCGCCTCTACACCACGCTGTCCGGCATGACCGGCACCGCGGCCACCGAGGCCAACGAGTTCCACCAGACCTACAAGCTGGGCGTCGTGCCGATCCCGACGAACCGGCCGATGATCCGCAAAGACCAGTCCGACGTGGTCTACAAGAGCGAAGACGCCAAGTTCATGGCGGTCGTCAACGACATCAAGGAGCGCTACGAGGCCGGTCAGCCGGTCCTCGTCGGCACCACCTCCGTCGAGAAGTCCGAGCGGCTGTCGCGGATGCTCAAGCACAAGGGCGTCCGCCACGAGGTGCTGAACGCGAAGAACCACGCGCGTGAGGCCGCGATCATCGCCGAGGCGGGCCGCAAGGGCGCCGTCACCGTCGCCACCAACATGGCCGGTCGAGGCACCGACATCATGCTCGGCGGCAACCCCGAGTTCCGCGCCGACCTCGAACTCCGCAGCCGCGGCCTCGACCCGGTCGAGACCGCCGAGGAATACGAGAAGGCCTGGGCCGAGGCGCTGGAGAAGGCCAAGGAAGCCGTCAAGGCCGAGCACGAGGAGGTCACCGCCCTCGGCGGCCTCTACGTCCTGGGCACCGAGCGCCACGAGTCCCGCCGCATCGACAACCAGCTGCGCGGCCGGTCCGGCCGTCAGGGCGACCCCGGCGAGTCGCGCTTCTACCTGTCGCTCGAAGACGACCTGATGCGCCTGTTCAACTCGGCCCGGGTCGAGATGATCATGACGCGGCTGAACATCCCCGAAGACCAGCCGATCGAGTCGGGCATCGTGTCCAAGGCGATCGCCTCGGCCCAGCACCAGGTCGAGCAGCAGAACTTCGAGATCCGCAAGAACGTCCTCAAGTACGACGAGGTCATGAACCGCCAGCGCAAGGTGATCTACGCCGAGCGCCAGAAGGTCCTCGAGGGCGCCGACCTCCACGACCAGGTCAACACCTTCATCGAAGACGTCGTCAGCGGCTACGTGAAGGGCGCCACCTCCGAGGGCTTCGCCGAAGAGTGGGACCTCGACAAGCTCTGGAACGCCTTCCGCCAGCTCTACCCGATCTCCCTCAAGATCGACGACCTGGCCGAGGAGGCCGGTGGCCGTGAGGGCATCGACGCCGCGCTGCTCGAAGAGCGGGTCAAGGCCGACATCCTGGCCGCCTACCGCAAGCGCGAGGAGGAGTTCGGCGCCGAGGTCCTGCGCGACGCCGAGCGCCGCGTCATCCTCGACGTGCTCGACCGCAAGTGGCGCGAGCACCTCTACGAGATGGACTACCTCCAGGAGGGCATCGCCCTCCGCGCCTACGCCCAGCGCGACCCGCTGATCGAATACCAGCGCGAGGGCTACGACATGTTCGCCGCGATGCTCGAGGGCATCAAGGAGAACTCGGTCAACTTCCTGTTCCGCTACCAGCCCCCGCAGCCGGTCGCGGAGAGCCCGATCTCCTACGAGGCGGGCGCCCAGCCCAACGCGGCCGTGGCCGAGGCCGGCTCGATCATCGCCAACGCCCTCCGCCGCCCGCAGCAGATGAGCTACTCGGGCCCCGGCGAAGACGGCGAGGTCGAGGTCCGCCGCTCGACCCCGGAACAGCGCGCCAACTACGGCAACGTCGAGCGCAACGCCCCGTGCCCCTGCGGCTCGGGCAAGAAGTTCAAGCGCTGCCACGGCGACCCGAAGAACGCGACCGCCTGACCTCACCAAGCCAGAGCCCTCTCCTTCATCGTGAAGGAGAGGGCTTTCGCCTGTCCGAGGGACAGCCGCCATGCGCCGGCTTGGTTCGCCAGGCGGCGCACAGCGGCCCAGACAGGGTCAAGCCGTTTCGAACTCCGTCAGCACCCACTGCACGCCGCGGCGCTCCAGCCGGGCCGCCAGGACGCGGCTGCGCGGGGTGCAGCGGACCAGGGCGCACATCTCCACGGTGTCGTCGTTCGGGTGCTGGACGCGGGGCACGCCCACCCACGGCGGGCGGGTGCTGTCGATCATCTTCCCGGCGCGCAGGAGGCTCGCGTAGGCCGGCGCGCTCAGCCGGGTCTGGACGGTCTGCGGCGGGCGGCGTCCGGCCAGGATCTCGGCCAGCGCCTGGGCCAGGGCGCGCAACCGCCGCTCGTCGGGGGCCGGTGAGGGAAGCTCGGCGGCCAGGGCCAGGGACCCGTGCGTCAGAGGGCCCGGGTGGCGCGGCGGTTCTTCGGCACGGGGGACGAGCGGGTGGACGTCCGCCAGGTGGGCGTACATGGGGTCGGGCGTGGGGATCGGGGCGAGCCGGGGGAGAGGCATCGAGGCTCCGGGACGTCGGTGGTTAGGGACACCTGATAGAGGTTTCGGGCGGAGCGCTCGGATACGCGACCGTAGGTTTCCCGTCGCACCGGGGCGGCCGGATCGGCATACATGCCGATAGAAGCGGCCAGGTTGGTATGGACCGGCGGACGATCCGGCGATGGTCACTTCAACTGACAGTGCGAGTCCGGAATCCGGGTCAGGTCGTGGTGTCCAGGTCCGACTCGGGGTCGCGGCCCGGGGTCATGATGTTCAGGCGCCTGATCAGGAACGTGAAGACCGCGTAGTAGACCACGAAGTAGACGACCCCGATGGCCATGATCAGCGCGAAGCCGTGGGTGTTGTCCTTGGTCGCGTTGAGGGCCGCATCGATCGCGCCGCCCGAGAAGCCGAAGCCCAGCCGCCCGCCCAGCCCGGCCACCAGGGCCATCGACAACCCGGTGAGCAGGGCGTGCACCACGAAGAGGACGGGCGCCACGAAGATGAAGGCGAACTCGATCGGCTCGGTGATGCCGGTCACGAACGACACCAGCGCGGCGGAGATCATGATGGACCCGACCGCGTTGCGGCGGTGCGGGGGAGCGGCCCGCCAGATGGCGATGGCCGCCGCCGGGAGGCCGAACATCATCACGGGGAAGAACCCGGCCATGAACGCGCCCGCGCCGTCCTGGCCGGCGAAGTAGCAGTTCAGGTCGCCCGCCGTGTGGACGCCGCCGACGGTGCACTCGGGCACGGTGAACCACACGATCGAGTTCACGAAGTGGTGCATGCCCAGCGGGATCAGGGCCCGGTTCACCACGCCGTAGATGCCGGCCCCGAGTGTCGAGTGGGTCGCCAGCCAGTCGCCGAACGACGACAGCGCCTGGCCGATCGGGGGCCAGATCAGGCCGAACAGCACCCCCAGGAGCAGCCCGGCCAGGGCGGTCAGGATGGGGACGAAGCGGCGTCCGCCGAAGAAGGCCAGCCAGGCGGGCAGCTTGATCCGGTGGTAGCGCTGCCACAGCAGGCCGGTCACCAGGCCCATCAGGATGCCGCCCAGCACTCCGGTGGGGTTGGCGGCGGCCAGGTTGAGGGTCTCGGCGGGGGTGCCGGCGGTCACCACGGTCTGGGCGACGCGGGGGCGCAGCGAGGAGTCGAAGAACATCAGGTGGGTGACCCGGTCCCAGACCAGGTAGCCCACCACGGCGGCCAGGGCGGTCGAGCCGTCGGACTTCCGGGCGAAGCCGACGGCCACCCCGATGGCGAACAGCAGGGGCAGGGCGTCGAACAGGGCGCCGCCCGCGCCGCCGACGATCCGGGCGACCTTGTCGAGGGTCTCGTCGGAGGTGCGGCCGAGCAGGTCGTCCTGGCCGATCCGGAGCAGGATCGCCGCGGCCGGGAGGGCCGCGATCGGGAGCATGAGGGAGCGCCCGATCCGCGACAACACGGTCATCGTGGCGGCCATCGTTCCTCCCGGGTCTCTAGGCCCGCCGTGGCTCCAGGAGTGTACGGAGCTGGTAACGGTCGGCCCGGTAGGTCGACACGCCCAGCTCGGCGCAGACACCACCGGCGTAGGACCGGCGGGAGAGCAGCAGGACGGCTCCGCCGCGCGGGAGTTTCAGCAGGTCGGCGTCGCTCGGGTCGGCGATTCCGCCGTCGATCGTGAGTTCCCCGGCGTCGAGGATCAGACCGTACCGGGACTCCAGGAGCGCGTACAGGGATCGGCCGGAAAGGTCGTAACTCTCCAGGTCGGGGGCGAGGGCCAGGGGGATGTGGGCGCGTTCGATCGCCAGGGGCTCGCCGTCGGCGGTGCGGAGGCGTTCGATGAAGTGAACTTCGTCACCCGGGGCGATGCCGAGCTCGCGGGCCAGGTGGGCGCTGGCCCGGACCACCCGCCGGTCGAGGTCGCGGCTGCCGGGCTCCAGGCCGCGGGCGCGCATGTCGTCGCTGAACGAGGTGAGCTGGAGGGCCAGCTCGATCTTCGGGCGGGCGACGAAGGTGCCCTTCCCCGGCACGCGGTGCAGCCGCCCCTCGCTGACCAGGTGATCCACCGCCTGGCGTACCGTCATGCGGGAGAGGCCGAAGCGCTGGCAGAGCTCCCGTTCCGACGGGATCGCCGCGCCGATGGGCAACTCGTTGCTCTCGATGAGGTCGAGGATGATCTCGCGGAGCTGGAAGTACTTCGGGACTGGGCTGTCGGGGTCGATCGTGGCGCCGGTCCCCCGGGCGTCGATGCCGGCCACTGTCGCCTCCCCTCTCCGCTTTGTTATGGTTCGTACTGGTCTAGTCCGGACTAGACCACACCGCCGAAATGTCTGTCAACGTACGGACCGATTACAGGATGGGCACGTGACGACGACGAAGATGCGCAGTGAGATCGCCGAACAGCCGGCCGCCCTGCGCGCCACGCTGGACGCCCTGCTCCCCCGAATCCCCGAAGTCACCTCTCTCGCCGGACAGACCCGCCACCTGTTGTTCATCGCCCGCGGCACCTCGGACAACGCCGCGATCTACGGCCGCTACCTGATCGAGTCACACGCCGGGCGGATGGCGGCGCTGGCCGCGCCGTCCATCGCCACAACCTACCGCCGCAGGATTGACCTCGACGGCGTGCTCGCGGTGGCCGTCTCGCAGTCGGGGCGGACCGAGGAGATCGTCGAGACCCTCGACTGGGCCCGCGACTGCGGCGCCAAGACCGTGGCCATCACCAACGGCGGCGAGCAGAGCCCGCTGGCCCAGGCCGCCGACCTCGCCCTGTGCACGGTGGCGGGCGAGGAGAAGGCGGTGCCGGCGACCAAGACGTACACGACCCAGCTGGCGGCCATGGCGGTGCTGGCGCTGGGCCTCGGCGCCGACGTCCACAAGGACGATCTCCAGAAGGCGCCCGACGCGATCCAGAAGCTCATCGAGGACCCGGGCGACCTCGACGCCCTGGTCGAGGGCCTGGCCGACAAGCCGGGCGTGGTCGTGTCGGGGCGCGGGCTGGCCTTCTCGACCGCGCTCGAACTGGCGCTGAAGCTCAAGGAGGCCTGCTACCTGCACGCCATGGGCCTGTCCTACGCCGACCTGCTGCACGGGCCGATCGCGGTCGTCGACGCCGACACCCCGGCGATCCTGGTCGCCGCCGGCGAGGGGCCGACCCTGCCGGGCACGATCGCGCTGGCCGAGCGGGTGACCGGCGCGGGCGCGGCGGCCTACGGCGTCGGCGGCGGCCACGCGCTCGCGAGCGCCTCCACGGCCTCGCTCAACGGTCCCGACCTGCCCGAATGGGTGGCGCCGCTGGGGCTGATCGTGCCCGGCCAGCTGCTCACCGAGGCGCTGGCGCGCCGGCTCGGGTACGACCCCGACGCCCCCCGCGGGCTGAACAAGGTCACCCAGACCGACGAGTAGGGTTCGGCCAGAGATCCAGAGGGAGGCGTCATGGCGGATGCGGCAAAGATCGTCGCGGCACTGGGCGGGCCGGCCAACATCATCGAGGTGGAGCCCTGCATCACGCGGCTCCGCACCGAGGTGCGGGACGCCTCCAAGGTCGACCATGACGTCCTCAAGCGGGCGGGCGCGCACGGCGTGATGGTCACCGGGAACGTCGTGCAGGTCGTCGTCGGGCCGGAGGCCGACACGATCGCCAGCGACATCGACGACCTGCTGGACTCCGCTTGACGACCGTCCACTCTCCGGTGAACGGCCGCGTGGTCGGGCTCCCGGCCGTGCCCGACCCCGTGTTCTCGCAGGCCATGGTGGGCCCGGGGGCGGCCGTCGACCCGGCGCGGGGGCCGCAGGTCGCGGTCGCGCCGATCGCCGGGCGGCTGGTCAAGCTGCATCCGCACGCCTACATCGTCGTCGGCGACGACGGCCGGGGCGTGCTGACCCATCTCGGGGTCGACACCGTGAAGCTGCGCGGCGCCGGCTTCGAGCTGCTGGTGGTGGAAGGCGACCTCGTCACGGCCGGGCAACCGGTCGTCGCCTGGCACCCGCATGCCGTCGACGAGGAGGGGTATTCGCCGGTCTGTCCGGTGATCGCCCTGGACGCCGGGCCGGAGAGCGTCTCCGGCGTGGTGAGCGGACCGGTCGAAGCGGGCGATCCCCTCTTCGACTGGCATTGACCCCAAACGGGTGTTTGGATGAGTGGTCCGGACCGCCGGACCCTGAGGAGGCAGCGTGCCGCAACGAAGGCTCATCGTCGAGGCGGAGGTGGGCCTGCACGCCCGTCCGGCCGCCACGTTCGTGCAGACCGCGACCAGATCGCCGGCCACCGTGACCGTCGCCAAGGGCGACGGCGCGCCGGTCAACGCCAAGAGCATCCTGTCGGTGCTGGCACTCGACGTGAAGAAGGGCGACGCCATCACCATCAGCACCGAAGGCGACGGCGCCGAGGAGCTGCTCGACGAACTCGCCTCGATCGCCGGGGCGCCCTGATGGCCACCACGCTCAAGGGCTCCGGGGTCAGCCCCGGCACCGGCTACGCCGCCGCCCACCTGCTCGTCGGCTCGATCCCCGAGCCCCCGAAGGGCGCCGTCCACGACGGCGACGCCGCGGCCGAGAAGGCCCGCGTCCAGGCCGCGCTCGAAGAGGTGGCCGCCGACCTGGAGGCCCGCGGCGAGCGCGCCGGGGGAGAGGCCGCCGAGGTGCTGTCGGCCCAGGCGATGATGGCCCGCGACCCCGGCCTGGCCGACGGCGTCGACGAACTGGTCGACGCGGGGGTCTCCGGTGAGAGGGCCGTGTACGAGGCCTTCGGCGCCTACCGCGACCTGCTGGCCGCCGCCGGGGGATACCTGGGGGAGCGCGTCGCCGACCTCGACGACATCCGCGACCGCGCCGTCGCCCGGCTGACCGGGGCGCCGATGCCGGGGGTGCCGGGCGACGCGGCGGAGCCGTACATCCTGGTGGCCCGTGACCTGGCCCCGGCCGACACCGCGCTGCTGGACCGGAACCTGGTCGCCGCCTTCGTCACCGAAGACGGCGGGCCGACCAGTCACACCGCGATCCTGGCCCGCGCCATGGGCGTGCCGGCCGTCGTCGGCTGCGCGGGCGCGACCGCCCTCGTGCAGGGCACGCTGCTGCTGGTCGACGGCGCGACCGGCGAGGTCGTCATCGAGCCCGAGCCCGCCGCCGCGCAGGCCGCCGTCGCGACCGCGCGGGCCCGCGCCGAGGCGCTGTCGGGCACGAGCGGGCCCGGCGCCACCGCCGACGGGCACCCCGTCCCGCTGCTCGCCAACGTCGGCGGCCCGAAGGACCTCGAAGCCGCATTGGCCAACGGCGCCGAGGGCGTCGGCCTCTACCGCACCGAGTTCCTCTTCCTCGACCGCGCCGACGCCCCCTCGGAGGAGGAGCAGCAGGCCGCCTACCGCGCCGTGTTCGACGCGTTCCCCGGCGGCCGGGTGGTGGTCCGCACCCTCGACGCGGGCGCCGACAAGCCGCTGGCCTTCCTGCCGCCGCCCGGCGAGGAGCCCAACCCGGCCCTCGGCGAACGCGGCCTGCGCATGTTCCGCCGCCACCCCGACATGATGGCCGCCCAGCTCGGCGCGCTGGCCCGCGCCGCCGAGGGCACCGAGGCGATCCCCTACGTCATGGCCCCGATGGTGGCGACCGTCGCCGAGGCGGCCTGGTTCGCCGAGGCCTGCCACGCGGCCGGGCTGGAGACCGCCGGCATCATGATCGAGGTGCCGTCGGCCGCGCTGCGCGCCCGCGACCTGGCCAAGGTGGTCGACTTCTTCTCGATCGGCACCAACGACCTCACCCAGTACGCCATGGCCGCCGACCGCCAGGTCGCCGGCGTCTCCGAGCTGCAGGATCCGTGGCACCCGGCGGTGCTCGACCTGATCGCGCTGGCCGCCGGGGCGGCGGGCGCGGCCGGGAAGGGCTGCGGCGTCTGCGGCGAGGCCGGCGCCGACCCGGTGCTGGCCTGTGTGCTGGTCGGACTGGGGGTGACGTCGTTGTCGATGGGCGCCCCCGCGCTGCCGTGGGTGCGCGCGTCGCTGGCCCGGCACACCCTCGACCAGTGCCGCGCGGCGGCCGACGCCGCCCGGTCGGCACCGGGCGCGTCCGAGGCGAAGGAGGCGGCCAGGGCCTGCCTGACCGGCCTGGGTGATCTGGGCCTCTAACCACTACGGTGTCTGAGGTGTCCCTCCACAGGGCGCTGCTCGGCGCCGGTCTGCTCGTCGTGGTGGCGGGGTGTTCGACCACTCCGCCACGCACCGCTCTCCCCAGTTCCCCGACGACCACGGTCGTCGCCCCGCCTCCTCCCCCGTCGCCGTCTCCCACTGAAGATCCGACGGCGGAGCTGACGGTCGAGGAGAAGGTCGGCCAGCTCCTCATGCCGGTCCTCTACGGCTCGTCGGCCAGAGCGGCCCACCAGGAGAACCTGGCCCGCTACGGCGTCGGCAGCCCGGCCGAGGTGATCAGGAAGTACCACCTGGGCGGGGTGATCCTGTTCCCCGGCACGGGCAACATCCAGAGCGCCCGCCAGGTCGCCACGTTCACCGCCGGGCTGCGCTCGGCGGCCGGGAAGGTGCCGCTGCTGATCGGCGTCGACCAGGAGAACGGCATCGTCTCCCGGCTCAAGGGCATCGTCACCGAGATGCCCGGCGCCTCGGTGATCGGCCAGACCGGCGACCTGCGCAACGCCCGCGACGCGGCCCGGGTCACCGCCGAGGAGCTCAACGCGCTCGGCATCTCGCTGGACTTCGCGCCGGTCGCCGACGTGAACGTCAACCCGAACAACCCGGTCATCGGGCCGCGCGCCTACGGGAACGATCCGGAGAAGGTCGCCGACATGGTCGGCGCGGCCGTGCAGGGCTTCCGCGACGGCGGGGTCGCCGCGACGGTGAAGCACTTCCCGGGCCACGGCGACACCAACGTCGACAGCCACACCTCGCTGCCGGTCATCGACCACACCCGCGAGGAGTGGGAGAAGCTCGACGCGCCGCCGTTCAAGGAGGCCATCGCCAACGACGTCGACGCCGTCATGAGCGCCCACATCGTGATGCCCGCGCTCGACCCGTCGGGCGACCCGGCCACCCTGTCGAAGAAGATCCTCACCGGGGTGCTCCGCGGCGAGCTCGGCTTCGACGGCGTCGTCTTCACCGACGCGCTGAACATGGACGGCGTGCGCAAGAAGTACGGCGACGGCGAGGTGGCCGTCCGGGCAATCCTGGCCGGGGCCGACATCCTGCTCATGCCGCCCGACTTCGACGTGGCGCGCGACGCGGTCCTCGCGGCGGTGGAGTCGGGCCGCATCAGCGCGACCCGGCTGAACCAGTCGGTCGAGCGCGTCCTCCACCTCAAGCGGGAGTTCCGCCTCGACAGCCCGCGCACCTTCCCGACCCCGGCCGAGGCCGTGAAGCTCATGAAGACCAGCGAGCACCGGGCCGTGGCCCGGCGGATCAGCACCGCCGCGAAATGACTACCCTTTGACCACATGACGGTCAAAGGGGTGCTAATCGACTGGGCCGGAGTGCTCACCACGAGCATGGCCGAGTCCATCAACACGTGGCTGGTCGGCGACAACATCGACGCCGACCACTACCGCGACGTCATGCGCGGCCTCATCACGGCGGCGTACGGCGGCGGCGCCGAGAACCCGATCCACACGCTGGAGCGCGGGGAGATCACCGCGCTGGCCTTCGAGACCGGCCTGGCCGCCGAGTTGCGCACGCTCGACGGGGTCCCGCCGGTCGCCGAAGGGCTGCTGACCCGGATGTTCGCCGGGTTCCTGCCGGTCGAGGCGATGTTCGAGATGCTCCGCAGGGCCCGCAAGGCCGGGTACAAGACCTGTCTGGTGTCCAACTCGTGGGGCAACGAGTACGACCGCACCGGCTGGGACGAGGCGTTCGACGCCGTCGTCATCTCGGGCGAGGTCGGCATGCGCAAGCCGGAGCCGCGCATCTTCGCCCACGCCGTCGGCCTGGTCGGGCTCGAACCGTCGGAGTGCGTCTTCATCGACGACATCGAGGGCAACATCGTCGCCGCGCGGGAGCTGGGCTTCACCGGCATCCTGCACACCCACGCCGACTCCACCATCGCCGAACTGGAGACGCTGCTGAAGGTGCCGTTGCGCGCCCTTCCGTGACTTGCTGGCACACTCGTCGCATGCGTGTCTACCTTCCGTGCACGCTCTCCGCGCTGGCCCGCACGGCCGCCGCGGGTGAGCTGGGCCCCGCGCCGCTGACCGGTTTCGCCGTGACGCCCGCACTCGTGGAGTGGTACGTCTCCGGCGACACCGAGGAGCTCGAATACGTGGCCCTCACGGAGGCGGCCCGCGCGTCGTTGCGGATGATCGCGGCCGACCTCGCCGACGGCGTGACGGCCCCCGCCCGCCGGGTGGTGATCGCGGCCGACGTGCCCGACGCCGACGTCCAGGTCAGCCCCGACGTCGCCGAGCGCGGCCGGGTCAGGCTCGGCGCGCCGGTCCCGATGCGGCTGATCCAGGCGGCCCACGTCGACGAGGAGTCGGCGGTGCCCGACGTCGAGGCCGCCGCGCTGGCGCTGAAGGCGGCCGACGCCGGCGACGACGACGCCCAGTTCACCGTCGACGGCGCCGAGGCCCACGAACTGCTCTGGTACGCCACCCAGGAGATCCCCGACGTCCTTGGATAACCTGGGGCTCTTATGACACACATCGTCTGGGACTGGAACGGCACCCTCTTTCACGACTCCGACGCCGTCGTGAGCGCCACCAACGAGATCTTCCGCCCCTACGGGGTGGCCCCCATCGACCTCGACGGGTTCCGCAGCGTCTACTGCCGCCCGATCTGGGTCGCGTACGAACGCATCATCGGCCGGGCCCTCGAAGAGGGCGAGTGGGAGCTGCTCGACAAGGGCTTCCACGACCACTACCACCGGCTCATGGAGGCCTGCCTCCTGGCCGAGGGCGCGGTCGCCAGCCTCACCGCCTGGGGCGACTCGGGCCGCAGCCAGTCGTTGTTGTCGATGTGGCAGCACGAACGGCTGGTCCCCAAGATCACCGAGTTCGGCATCGACCACCATTTCACCCGGGTCGACGGCCTGCGCCCGTCGGGCCGCGCCGACCACAAGGCCGACCACATGGAGGCCCACGTCAAGGCCCTCGACCTCGACCCCGCCACGGTCGTGGTGATCGGCGACAGCGTCGACGACGGCGTCGCGGCGCAGCACGTCGGGGCCCGCGCAATCCTCTACACCGGCGGCATGACCAGCCGCGCCGAGCTCGCCGCGCTGGGCTTCCCGGTCGTCGACTCGCTTTCAGACGCAATGGATCTGATCTGACCCGATTGAGGGCAGAGGGCCCTACCCTTGGGCGAACTCCCACTTTCCTCCCGGAGGCAGCCATCGACCGCCGACTCGTCCTCTGGAACGTCGACCTGACCCTGGTCGACGTCACGATCGTCACCCGGGACGCCTACGCCGAGGCGTTCCGCGCGGTCACCGGGCGTCCGCTCGTGAAGCTGGCGCCCGCGATGGGACGGCCCGACTCGGAGATCATCTTCGAGACGCTGGCGATCAACGGCATCGCGGTCGACGACAGCCACCTGCCGAGGTTCATCGAGGCCCTGGCCCGGTCGTTCGGCGACCGGCGCAAGCGGCTCGCCAAGGAGGGCCGGGCGATGCCCGGCGCCAAGGACGCCCTGCACGCCGTCTCCCGCCTCGACGGCACGGTCCAGTCGGTGCTGACCGGCACGATCAAGTCGAACGCCATCCACAAGCTGATGGCCTTCGGCCTGCACAAGTACGTCGACTTCGAGGTCGGCGGCTACGGCGAGGAGGTCTACCCCAAGGCCAGCCTCCTCCAGGTCGCCCAGGGCCGGGCCAAGGAGAAGTACCGCGCCCCCTTCGAGGCCGTCCTGATCGGCGACTCGACCCGTGACGTGCAGGCCGCCCGGATCGCGGGCGCGGCGATGATCGCGGTCGCCTCGGGCCGGTCGACCGCCGCCGAGCTCACCGAGGCCGGGGCAGACATCGTGCTGCCCGACCTGACGAACGCCTCCGAGGTGGTCGCCGCGGTGGCCCGGCTGACCGACCGTTATGTGGGGGGCCGACAGTGACATCCCCCTGACCTCGCAGCAGGATGGGGCCATGGTTAGCGAAGGCGACGTGCTCTGGGTCCCATCGGCCGAGGTCATCCGGGATGCCCGGATCACCCGTTTCCAGGAGGCGGTCGGCCGGCCCGGCTCCTATGACGGGTTGTGGTCGTGGTCGGTCGAGGACCCCGCCGCTTTCTGGACCGCCGTCTGGGATTACTTCGGCGTCGTCGGGGACCGCGGGAATGGTCCGGTTATTTCCGGAGATATGCCGCAAACACAGTGGTTTGCCGGTAGCACTATTAATTATGCGGAAAATGCGCTGAAAGGTCCGTCCGACCGCCTTGCGGTGATATTTCGGGATGAAACGGGCGGGCGGCGGACGTACACGCTCGGGGAGTTGCGCGACGAAGTCGCGAGAGCGCGGGCCGGGCTCGTCCGGCTCGGGGTGGGAATGGGCGACCGGGTCGCCGGATATCTCCCGAACATCCCCGAGGCGCTGATCGCGTTCCTGGCCACCGCGTCGCTGGGGGCGATCTGGTCGTCGTGCTCGCCCGACTTCGGGGCCCCGGCGATCATCGACCGGTTCACCCAGATCGAGCCGAAGGTCCTGATCGCCGTCGACGGCTACACCTACAACGGCAGGCACTTCGACCGGACCGACGTGGTCGCCGACATCGCCGCGCGGCTGCCCTCGCTCAACGCGACCGTCAGGGTCGCCGAGTGGGACTCCTTCACCCGGCCCGGTGACCTGGCCTTCGACCGGGTGCCCTTCGACCACCCGCTCTGGGTGCTCTACTCCTCCGGCACGACCGGGCTGCCCAAGCCCATCGTGCACGGCCACGGCGGCATCGTCGTGGAACACCTGAAGTCGCTCACCTTCCACCAGGACCTCGGCGAGGGCGACCGGTTCTTCTGGTACACCACCACCGGCTGGATGATGTGGAACTACCTCATCGGCGGCCTGCTGGTCGGCGCGACGGTCGTCCTGTACGACGGCTCGGCCGCCCACCCCTCGACCGGCGCCCTCTGGGACCTCGTCGCCGACGAGGGCGTGACCTACTTCGGCACCGGCGCGCCCTACATCGTCGCCTCGATGAAGGCCGGCCTGAAGCCCGCCGGGCTGGAGGCGCTGAAGGGCGTCGGCTCGACCGGCTCGCCCCTGCCGCCCGAGGGCTTCGCCTGGGTCTACTCCGACGTGTCGCGCGAGGTCCAGCTCGGCTCGTTCTCCGGCGGCACCGACGTCTGCACCGGGTTCGTCGGCGCGGTCAGGACCCTGCCGGTCCGCGCGGGCGTCATCCCGTGCCGCTCGCTGGGCGCGCGGGTCGAGGCGTTCGACCCGTCGGGACACCCGGTCACCGACGAGGTCGGCGAGCTGGTCATCACCGCGCCGATGCCCTCGATGCCGGTCATGTTCTGGAACGACCCCGACGGCCGCCGCTACCGCGAGTCGTACTTCGAGGAGTACCCCGGCGTCTGGCGGCACGGCGACTGGATCAAGATCCTGCCCGACGGCGGCAGCGTCATCTACGGCCGCTCCGACTCGACCCTCAACCGGGGCGGGGTGCGGATGGGCACCAGCGAGTTCTACCGCGTGGTCGAGCGTTTCGACGCCGTCGCCGACAGCCTCGTCATCGACACCGGCCGGCTCGGCCAGGAGGGCCGTCTGCTGCTCTACATCGCCCTCGCCGAGGGGCACGACCTCGACGAGACCCTCGTCAAGGAGCTGAAGGCGGCCCTGCGCACCGAGTTGTCGCCGCGCCACGTGCCCGACGAGATCGCGGCCGTGCCGGGGATCCCGCGCACCCTGTCGGGCAAGAAGCTCGAAGTGCCGGTGCGCAAGATCCTCCAGGGGGTGCCGGTCGAGCAGGCCGCCAACCCGGACGCGATGGCCAACCCCGAGGTGCTCGCCTTCTTCAGACCCCTTGCGGATGCCTGAAGAAGCCGGCCGGATCGTAGACCTTCTTCACCGCCGCCAGGCGGGCGGCGTTGGCGCCGTAGTACTGGGCCTTGTAGTCCTTCAGGGCCATATCGGGATAGTTAACGTAGGCGTGCCGTCCGAGCCGCGGCGTCATCGCGTCGCGGGCCGAGCGGACCCAGGCGCTCGCGCCGTCGAAGTGGGCGTAGTACTGGAGGCTGAACAGCGCCTTCCGGTGCGGGAACGCGGTCGCGCCCGGGGCCACCCGGCCGACCGCCCCGCCCAGCGCGTCGATCAGGACGGTGTGCCGCCCGGCCCGGCCCACCTGGGCGATGAGCGCTTTGATGGTCGCGTCGCTCATCTCCGTGTACGCGAAATGGGAACTGGCGCTGAACCGGTCGCGCGGCCCGGTGTGGCAGGCCTCCAGGGTCGAGCACCCGGCCATGAAGTACATCGCCTGAAGGTAACTCATCGACCTGACCGTCCGTGTCGACGGCGGGAAACCCTTCAGGAGGGCCTCACACCGCGATCTGGAGCCCAAATAGAGCCCGGTGACGGAGACGGACCGCCCCGGGTCCTGGGAGAGGTGCAGATTCGACCACAGCGCGTCGGGCGCCCCCGGGGCCCATTTCTGCCACTTCTTCACCACGGCGAACGCCTGCGACCACGGCCACCGCATCGTGAACACGGTGACGTCCTGGACGGGGTGGGTCTGGTAGGTGAAGGAGGTGGCGATGCCGAAGTTCCCGCCGCCGCCTCCGCGCAGCGCCCAGAAGAGTTCGGGGTGACTGCCGGCCGAGGCCGTGATGAGCTTTCCGTCGGCGGTGACCAGCGACACGGCCTTCAGCACGTCGATCGTCAGCCCGTGGCGGCGCGCGACGACCCCGATCCCGCCGCCCAGCGTGAGCCCGGCCACCCCGACCGTCGGGCAGGAGCCCGCCGGGATGCTGACGCCGCTCTTGGCCAGCGTGGAGTAGACGTCGATGAGCTTGGCCCCCGACCCGACCGTCGCCAGGCCGCCGGCGAGCTTCACGGCCTTGAGCTGCGAGACGTCCACGACCAGGCCCGAGCCGGTCGACCAGCCGGCGTAGGAGTGGCCGCCCGACCTGGGGTGCACCACCAGGCCGTTGCGGCGGGCGAAGCCCACGCAGGCCGCCACGTCGGCGGGGGTGGCGCAGTAGGCGACGGCCCGGGGGGTCGCGGTGTCGAAGGCCACGTTGAAGACGCGTTTCGCGGTGGCGTAGGAGGCGTCGCCGGGCCGTACGAGACGGCCCTTCAACGCCCTGTCCAGCGCCGCCCAGTCGGGCGCCGCGCCCGCGAACGGCGCGAGCGCCGCCGCGGACAGGAATTCACGACGATCCACTGCACATCACTCCCCGAGGGTTGGTACTACCTCGTGAGACGACCGCGTGGATAACGAACCGGTCACTTCCGGGAGTCGACTCGGAGCGCCAGCGCCGGGCACATCTCGACCGCCCGCTGCGCCTCGCTCTTGGCCCACGCCGGGACCGGCGAGTCCATGAACACCGGGAAGCCGTGGTGGTCGAGTTTCACCAGGTCGGGCATGAGGTGGGCGCACAGGCCGTGGCCCTGGCAGCGGGTCCAGTCGACCACCAGCCGCACGTCGCTGGCCTCGGTGATCGGCATCGGCAGGGTGTTCTTCACGCCCCGGCCGCACGAGCCGTTGATGATGTGCTCGTCGACGTCCTCGGCGAAGGCCTCCAGCGCCGACAGCACGAACCGGGTCGTCCCGTCGGGGTGGAAGCACGCGCCGCGGCCCTTGACCGCGGTGGCGGCCGACTTCACCAGGTCGTGGGCCTGCGGGTCGCCCATGGTGAGCTCCGACAGGGCCCGCGCGAGGGCCGGCAGGCCGATGCGGCACGGGCCGCACTGGCCCGACGACTGCTGGGCGAGGTAGGCGGCGACCCGGACCGTCTCCCCGAGGGGACACGTGTCCGGGCCCAGCGGCACGATGATGCCCGCGCCGAGCTCACCGCCCGCCTGCTGCATGCCACGGCGCGAGACGATCGCGCCGTAGGCGTCGGCCGCGCTGAGCCACTTGCCGTGGTAGCCGCCGATGAGCACGCCGTCGCCGACGTCCGCCTCGCACATGTCGAGCACCTGGGCCAGCGGCACCCCGGGCGTGACCTCCACGACCGACGGCGACTTCACCGACCCGCTCACGCTGAGCAGGGTCGTGCCGGGCTCCTGCACGGTGCCGACGGAGCCGTACAACTCCGGGCCCAGCTCGGCGAGCAGCGCGAGCTGGGCGAACGTCTCGGTGTTCGACAGCAGGGTGGGCAGTCCGCGCACCCCGGCGTCGCTGGTCCGGACCTTCCGCCCGGACGGCTGGCCCAGTTCGCCGTTGACCGCCCGGACGAGGGACCCGCCCTCGCCGGAGATGAACCGCTCCTGGATGCCGGCCACCCGGACGTATCCGATGAGCCCGCGCTCGGCCACGGCCGCGCGCATCGAGCCCTCCGCCAGCTCACCCGCGGGGGTGGCGATGACCACCTCTTTGGCGTCCAGCGCACTGGCCGCCAGCAGCGCGCCCTCGAGCACGAGGTGCGGCTTGCGGGTGAGCAGCATCTTGTCCTTCATGCTGGCCGGCTCGCCCTCTGCGGCGTTGACCAGCACGACGGTGTCGGAGTTGCGCGCGTTGGCCTGGACGGCCCTGAGCTTGCGCGCGAACGGGAAGGCCGCCCCACCGCGTCCCCGCAGGTCGACCTCTTCAGCCAGCGAGATCAGTGAGTCGACGGACTGGCCGTCGAGTTTGCCGTGGATCTCGTAGTGCGTGTCGAGGTCCATCCGGCGGTGCTCGTCGAGACCGGCGGTGAGCCGGGCCGGACCGAGCCTGCGGATCTTGGAGACGCGGTAGGGAATCATGTCTTAGACAACCCTCCTCAGCTTCTGTGGCTGGACGGCCTGCTCGCGCTCGGCCAGCCTGTTCGTCTTGCGCTTGGCGTCCTCCTGCGGCATCGGCAGCTCCTCCATCTCGTCCTGCATGGTCGTCTTCGGCCGGAGCGAGACGATCGCGCGGATCATGAGGGCGGTGCCGACGGCGACGATGCAGAGGATGTAGCTCCACGCCACCCAGGGCGCCGGGGCACGTCCGGCCGCCAGGCCGTGCAGGATCGAGACGGGCCAGGCCAGATAGGCCAGATCATGCAGGGCCCGCCAGATCCAGGGGCGGACGGCCATGGCGAACCGGCCGCGCATCACCCCGGTGGCGACGATCACGATGAACAGGTCCGACGCCACGGCGCCGGCCCCCACCGCCAGGTTGGTGGTGGGAATCACCGACCCGTACGACGGGACCAGCCCGGCCGCGATCTTCATGCCGATGTGGACGACCAGGAAGCCGACCCCGATCAGGGCGGCGCCCCGGTGCACGAGTTGCGCCCGGACCCGCCACCTGATCGGCAGGATCATGCGCTCGGACGTGAGCAGTCCGAGTCCGACGGTCGCGGTGAGCGCCACGAGCGAGAAGACGCCCGCGTAGAACGTGAGGAACTCCTGCGCCATCAGCAGGACCTGGGTGCTCAGGCCCAGACGGGCGCCGAGCAGGGATCCGGCCATGATGGTGAACGCGAGAGAGCCCAGGACGATCCGAACGCCTCGTTTCTGGAGGTCGAAGCGTTCGGATCGCCGATGAGCCCGCCTTTTTGACACTGATTCCTCCGGTCAGGGGGGATCTACCGAGGGCTCTTGGGCCGCCCGTCAGCAGCGGCGATTACGGTTGATGCACTGCACCATGAAGTTCATGAGGTTGTTGGGCATGACGTTGTGGAAGTCGGCGTGGTCGGTGATCGGGCTGTGCTTCTGCTCGGGGAACGCGTCCACGGCGAAGCTGGCGCCCTGCGGCACCGCGTAGGCCAGGGTCATGCGCAGCTGGGGCACGGCCTGGGTGCCCTGGGGGCAGCGGCCGCTCTGGTCGGGGAACACGATGTGCGTCCGGTGGTTGGCGCTGTCGGTGTTCTGGCCGTCCCAGCAGCTCGGGAAGTCCAGGATGCGCATCACGAGGCTGCCTCTCGGACAGATCGGATACTTGTCGGAAGCCCGGTTCTGGAAGCCGGAGCAGGTCCACTGCGCCCGCGCGTTGGCGGGGCCGTTGGTGGCCGCCTTGGCGTCACCGGTGATCACCCGCAGGAAGCGGGGCATCGCGACGACCCGGCTGAACCGGTTGCCGCGGAACTGGAGCTGGACCGCACGGGGGGTCAGGATCTGGCCGACGTTGCCGTCCGCGAAGCCGCCGATCTCCGAACCGTCCTGGCCGGGCCGTGGAGGCTGGCCGGTCTGTCCGGGCTGGGGCTGCTGGCCGCCGTTGTTCCCGCCGTTGTTGTTTCCTCCGTTGTTGTTCCCGCCGTTGTTTCCGCGGTTGCCGAAGCGGCTCTGGTTCTGCGGCTGGGGCTGCTGCCTGCTGAAGCTCTGCGCCGTGCCGTTGCCGGCGTTCGCCTGCTGTTCCTGGCCGGTGTTCCCCGCCTGGTCATTGACGGACTGGTCGCCTTGCTGCGCAGCCTGGTCATTGACGGCTTGATCGTTGGGAGTGGCCTGGTCGCCCTGCTGCTGCTGCTGTTGCTGCTGCTGGGGCGGGGCGGAGGGGTCCTGCTGCTGGTTCGGGTCCTGCTGCTGGTTGGGATCCTGCTGTTGCTGGTTCGGGTCCTGCTGTTGCTGCTGGTTGGGGTCCTGCTGTTGCTGGTTCGGGTCCTGCTGTTGCTGCTGGTTGGGGTCCTGCTGCTGCTGTTGCTGCCGCTGGTTGTTCTGGTTGTTGTTCTGGCCCTGCAGCCTCAGGTCCGGCCGGAGGCGGAGGATGGGCCAGAAGTAGGCGGACCGGTCGCCGTTGCGGCAGGTCGTGCCGCCGGCGGCGAGCGACTGGTCGGTGGAGAACCCGTTGGTGGTGACGTTGCCCACGTAGTCGTGGACGTGGTGCGCGCCGTTGGTCACACCCGGCGCGACGATGTGGTTGTCGGAGTTGCGGTGCCCTCTCTCGTTGCGGCCACACTGCGAGGTGAACGAGCCGCCACCTGCGACGACGCCATTGGCACGGCCGACGCGGCGGATGTCGACGAAGTCGCTCAGGGCCGGGCCGAGTGCGTCGCACTCGGCGCCGCCGATGCGTGGGTCGCAGGCCGCGAAGGCCGGCGTGGGGAAGCTCGGCAGGATCAGGGACCCGGCCAGCAGAGCTCCCGCCATGGCGAGGGCGCGTTTACGCATGTTCTTCTGTTCCTCCTGGTTAGACCGGCGGGACCGGGAGCGCGGAGTAGTCGACCAGGCCGGTCTCCTCAAGCACACGCATGTGCTTCATGACGACCACGTTGGCCTCCGCGGCGAAGGCGCGGATCCTCTCGTTCCGCGTCCCGGCGCGGATCGCGGCGACCGTGGCGAAGACCTTGCCGTGGGCGGCCCGCAGCCGGTCGGCGAAGATCTGGTCGAACTGGGCGCCGGTCGCGTTCGACATCTCACCCAGCCAGCGCTGCTGGTCGGGGTTGGGTTCGTTCGGGAGCAGCACGCCCAGTGCGGCGGCCTCCGCGCGGACCGCCTCGTCGAGCTTGGCGTGGTCGACCATCAGGTGATTGCCCGCGATCTTGACCTTCTCGTTGGTCGAGCGCTCCTGCGCCCAGCGGCCGGCGGGGATCTCCCAGAGCCCCGCCCAGCGCACCTTCACGAGGAAGTCCCTGTCGGCGGGGCTCAACGGGCCCCACCGCGTCGAAGTGAAACCCTGCTGCGCCGTCGCCTGCTCCTGAGGCACGACGACGATGACGGCGACGGCCGCCGCGAACAGGAAAACCGCGAAGACCACCAGTTCCCCGAACCGGAACCGCATGGCGCCTCCTCTCTTTCGGGGGGAGGTACGCGGCCTTGGTACGGATGGTTCAGGAATAGTTAGAAATGACGAGAGTTGTCAGAGTTGTGTACAGGCCACAAAGGCTGATGCAAATATGTGGCCTGTGCGCCGACAACTCGACAGCCGGTTCGAGCGTCTGGACCCCGAAGCAGGCCCTGATTGGGATGATCGTCTGATCAGGGAGCTCTATAACGAGTTCGGTGGTCCGTTGCTCCGTCAGGTCAGGCAGACGACCGGCAACGACCTTCAGTGGGCGGAGGACGTCGTTCAGGAGACGTTGCTTCGTGCCTGGCGTAACGCGGCGAAACTGACATGGGAGAGGAGTCTGCTCTGGGCATGGCTCCTCACCGTCTCTCGCCGCATCGTGATCGACGGACGCCGCCGCCGCGGTGTCCGTCCTCGGGAGGTGGAACCACCCGAGGCGGACAGCATCGCGGTGCCCGACGACGCCGACAAGACCCTGGCGGCCATCGTCGTCGCCGACGCCTTGCGCGGCCTCAGCGCCGATCACCGAGAAGTTATCGAACAGACATACTTGCGGGACCGTACGGTTAACGAGGCAGCAGTGATACTGGGGATACCTCCGGGTACTGTGAAATCGAGGCTGTACTACGCTCTGCGTTCCCTCCGCGGGGTCCTGAAGGAGAGGGGAGTGGCCAGCTGATGTCCGAGTCGTCACACCACGAAGTGGCGGCCTACGCCCTCGGGGTGCTTGACGACGGCGACGTCGAGGCCTTCGAACGCCACCTCGACGCGTGTGAGCGGTGCCGGCAGGAGCTCAAGACCATGTCCGAGCTCCCCGGCCTGCTCGATGGAGTGAAGTCCTCATCGGAGCGAGCCAACTGATCCGCGTGACCTGACACCGCGGCCGTCGACCACGAGTTTGACGGCTGCGGTGTTTTCGGCTGTTATCGGAGACGAGACGCGAACGGCCGAAGGCCGATCGTGGCTCGTCTTTTGTATCTGCCCAATGGACACGTGACGCGGGCGGCCGCCGGCCGATCGTGGCTCGTGTTGTGTATCTGCCCCATAGAGATGGTGGCCCAGTGCCCCGGTCAACGGTGACCGGTGGTGTCCCGCCCCAGAGGTCGCGTCCCCGTGTCGTGGATCTATCACCGCTTTCACGGGAAGCGCTGTGCGATGCTGACACGACCGCCCTCCTCTTCCGCGGCCGACGTGAGGGCCCCTCACACAACTCGCACCAGCTCACAAAGGAGTGAGGACCGCGATGCCGCTCGATCCGGCCGGGGAACTCGACGACCTGCTCCGCGCGGCCGCCGCCGCGTGCGGCGACGCCGACGCCGACGTTCTCGACTATCTGCGGGAGTTCTACCGCAACGTCCCGCCCGACGACCTCGCCGACCGTGACCCCGCCGATATCTATGGTCCGGCGCTGGCCCACCGCAGGCTCGCCGCGGTCCGGCCGCAGGGCAGGGCGCTGGTGCGGGTGCTTCCCCAGGCCCCCGACGACCACGGGTGCGACCTCGGCGACTCGGTGGTCCAGATCGTCACCGACGACATGCCCTACCTGGTCGACTCGGTCACCAACGAGATCGAACGGCACGACCTCGGCACCGGTCTGATCGTCCACCCCCAGATGCGGGTGCGCCGCGACATGACCGGCCGGCTCCTCGGGCCCGACGAGATGGACGTCACCGGGCTCACCCTGGCCGAGTCGTGGATGTACATCGAGATCGACCGCCAGACCGACCCGGTCGCCCGCCGCCTCCTCGAATCCGACCTGCTGCGTGTCCTCGACGACGTGCGCGGCGCGGTCGAAGACCAGGCCAAGATGCGCGCCCTGGCCGTCTCCACCGCCGACGACCTGGCGGTCAACCCGCCGCCGCTCGACCCCGGCGAGGTAGAAGACAGCCTGGAGCTGCTCCACTGGCTGGCCGACGGCCACTTCACCTTCCTCGGCTACCGCGAATACCGGCTCGAAGAGGACGACACGCTGACCTCCCAGCCGGGCACCGGCCTCGGCGTGCTGCGCCCCGACCGGGCGGGCTCGGGCAGCTTCGCCGCGATGCCGCCGGAGCTGCGCGCCAAGGCCCGCGAGAAGCAGGTGCTGATCGTCACCAAGGCCAACAGCCGGGCCACCGTCTCGCGCCCCGCCTACCTCGACTACGTCGGGGTGAAGCTCTTCTCGCCCGAGGGCGAGGTGGTCGGCGAGCGCCGCTTCCTCGGCCTGTTCACCCACGTCGCCTACAACGAGTCGATCTCCCGGGTGCCGCTGCTGCGCCGCAAGCTGGCCGCCGTGCTGGAGAAGGCGGGGCTCACGCCCGACAGCCACGACGGCAAGGACCTCATCGAGATCCTGGAGACCTACCCGCGCGCGGAGCTGTTCCAGATCTCCGCCGACGAGCTGGTGCCGATCGCCCTCGGCGTGCTGCGGCTGCGCGAGCGCAAGCAGGTCAAGCTGTTCCTGCGCCGCGACGACTACGGCCGCTACATCTCCTGCCTGATCTACCTGCCGCGCGACCGCTACACCACCAAGGTCCGTCTGCAGATCCAGGACCTGCTGATGAAGGCCCTGGGCGGGCACACCCTCGACTACAGCGCGATGATCGGCGAGTCGGCGCTGGCCCGGCTCCACGTCGTCATCCGCGGCGAGCGCGGCGTGCCGCTGACCACCGAGGGCGTCGACGCCGACGCCCTGGAGGCCAAGGTCACCGCCGCCACCCGCACCTGGGAGGACGACCTCGCCGCCGCCATCGCCGACCTGTGCGACGAGGCCGACGTGCCGGGCCTGACCCGCCGCTACAGCGTCGCCTTCCCCGAGGGCTACAAGGCCGACTTCCCGGCCCGCGCCGCCGTCGCCGACCTCAAGCGCCTCGAACAGCTCAGCGACGACGACGCCGACGACATCGCCATGAACCTCTACGAGCCGCTCGACGCGGCCGAGGGGGAGTGGCGGTTCAAGCTCTACCGCCTGGGCGCGGCGATCTCCCTGTCCCACGTGCTGCCGCTGCTCGCGCGCATGGGCGTCGAGGTCGTGGACGAGCGGCCCTACCAGGTCGACCGCGACAACGACCCGCGCACCAAGGACGCCTGGATCTACGACTTCGGGCTGCGCTACACCCGGTCGGCGGAGCTGCCCGCCGACGACTTCAAGCGCCTGTTCCAGGACGCCTTCGCCGCCCTGTGGAAGGGCCAGGTCGAGAACGACGGCTTCAACGCGCTCGTGCTCGCCGCCGGCATGACCTGGGAGCAGGCCGAGGTGCTGCGCGCCTACGCCAAGTACCTGCGCCAGGCCGGGGCCACCTTCTCACAGGACTACATCGAGAAGACGCTGCTCGGGAACCTGCGGCTGGCCCGTCTGCTGGTGCGCCTGTTCGAGGCCCGGCTCGACCCGCGCCTGCCGGAGACCTCCCGCGAGGACATGTCGGCCGCGCTGCGCGAGGAGGTGCTGGCCTCCCTCGACGAGGTCGCCTCGCTCGACGAGGACCGCATCCTGCGGGCCTACCTCGAATGCGTCAGCGCGACGCTGCGCACCAACTTCTTCCAGCACGACGCCGAGGGCCGGCGCAAGCCGTACACCTCACTGAAGTTCGACCCTCAGGCGATCAGCGTGCTGCCCCTCCCGAGGCCCAAGTTCGAGATCTTCGTGTACGGACGGCGCGTCGAGGGCGTGCACCTGCGCTTCGGCAAGGTGGCCCGAGGAGGGCTGCGCTGGTCCGACCGCATGGAGGACTTCCGGACCGAGATCCTCGGCCTGGTCAAGGCGCAGATGGTGAAGAACACCGTGATCGTGCCGACCGGGTCGAAGGGCGGCTTCGTCGTCAAGCACCCGCCGCAGGGCGGCCGCGAGGAGTTCCTCGCCGAGGGCATCGCCTGCTACCGGCAGTTCATCTCCGGACTGCTCGACGTGACCGACAACCTGGTCCACGGCGAGGTCGTGCCGCCCGCCGACGTGGTGCGCCACGACGGCGACGACACCTACCTCGTGGTGGCCGCCGACAAGGGCACCGCGACGTTCTCCGACATCGCCAACGGCGTGGCCAAGGACTACGGCTTCTGGCTGGGCGACGCGTTCGCCTCCGGCGGCTCGGTCGGCTACGACCACAAGGCCATGGGCATCACCGCCCGGGGCGCGTGGGAGTCGGTCAAGTACCACTTCCGCACCCTCGGGGTCGACACCCAGACCACCGACTTCACCGTCGCCGGCATCGGCGACATGTCGGGCGACGTGTTCGGCAACGGCATGCTGCTCTCGCGGCACATCCGCCTGGTGGCCGCCTTCGACCACCGTCACGTCTTCGTCGACCCCGACCCCGACGCCGCCCGCGGCTTCGCCGAACGCGAGCGCCTGTTCGCCCTGCCGCGCAGCTCGTGGGACGACTACGACCGCGACCTGATCTCCACCGGGGGCGGGGTGTGGCCGCGTACCGCCAAGTCGATCCCGGTCTCCCCGCAGATGCGGAGCGCGCTCGGCATCGACGCCGCCGTCAGCTCACTGGCTCCGAACGACCTGATCAGCGCCATCCTCCGGGCCCCGGTCGACCTGCTGTGGAACGGCGGCATCGGCACCTACGTCAAGGCCGCCGCCGAGTCGAACGCCGACGTCGGCGACAAGGCCAACGACGGGCTGCGGGTCAACGCGGCCGACCTGCGCTGCAAGGTCATCGGCGAGGGCGGCAACCTCGGCTTCACCCAGCTCGCCCGCATCGAGTTCGCGCTGCGCGGCGGCCTGGTCAACACCGACTTCATCGACAACTCGGCCGGGGTCGACACCTCCGACCACGAGGTCAACATCAAGATCCTCCTCGACGAGGCGGTCCGCGAGGGCGACCTGACCGAGAAGCAGCGCAACGGGCTGCTGGCCCAGATGACCGGCGAGGTCGGCGACCTGGTGCTGCGCGACAACCACGCCCAGAACGTGGTGCTCGCCGCGGCCCGCAAGCAGGCCGCCGAGATGCTGCACATCCACACCCGCTACCTGCGGCGGCTGGAGCGGCAGGGGCAGCTCAACCGGGCGCTGGAGTTCCTGCCCTCCGACAAGGTGCTGGCCGAACGCCGCCAGGCCGGGCTCGGGCTGACCGCGCCGGAGTTCTCGGTGCTGCTGGCCTACACCAAGCTGGTGGTCGACCAGGAGGTGCTCGCCAGCGACCTGCCCGACGACCCGGCGCTGCGCGAATGGCTGATCTCCTACTTCCCGTCGGCGTTGCGGGAGTCGTACCAGACCTTCATGGACGGTCACCCGCTGCGGCGGGAGATCATCACCACCGGCGTCACCAACGACCTGGTCAACAACGGCGGCACCAGCTTCGTCTTCCGGTTCCACGAGGAGCTGGGCGTCTCCACGCCCGACATCGCGCGGGCCTACCTGGTGACCCGGCAGGTCTTCGACCTGCCCGCGTTCCGCCGCCAGGTCGAGGGCCTGGAGAACCGGGTCGGCGTCGACACCCAGCTCGCCATGCTGCTCGAAGGCCGCAAGTTGTCGGAGCGCGGCACCCGCTGGTTGCTCAACAACCGCCGCCCGCCGCTCGACCTGGCCGCCTCGGCCCGGTTCTTCGCCGACGGCGCCGCCCTGCTGCCGAACCTGCCCAAGCTCCTGACCGGTCCCGACCTGACCGCCTTCGAGGAGCGCCGCGACCACTTCATCGGCCGCGGCGTGCCCGACGAGCTGGCCGAGCGGGTGGCCGCGATGGTGCCGGCCTACTCGACCTTCGACCTGGTCGAGATCGCGGTCGCCACCGACCGGCCGGTCAGCGAGGTGGCCGAGGTCTACTTCGACCTGGCCGACCGCGTCCAGCTCGCCCGCCTGCGTGAACGCGTGATCGCGCTGCCGCGCGACAGCCGGTGGAACACGATGGCCCGCTCGGCGCTCCGCGACGACCTCTACGCCGCCCACGCCAGCCTCACCCACGACGTGCTGGTGCACAGCAAGCCGGGCGAGGCGCCCGAGGAGCGGCTGGCCCGCTGGTCGGAGGCCAACGAGGCGGCGGTGACCCGGTCGCGGCAGACCCTGTCGGAGATCTGGGAGAGCGACGTCTTCGACCTGGCGACCCTGTCGGTGGCGCTGCGCGCGATCAGGACCCTGGTCGCCACCAGCGGCCTGCCGCGCGCTACTCCGTAGCGCTGGCCTGGGTGATCCGGCCGTCGTAGGCGATGATCTCGGCCCGCGCCCTTGAGGTGCGGGGCGGGACCAGCGCCAGGAACTGCTGGGTCTCCTGGATCCGCCGGTCTCTGACGATCATGGGGTTGGTCAGGTCCCACTTGGCGTCGTCGGGGATCGGCAGGCTCGACCCCTCGGCGAAGAGGACCTCCGGGATGTAGGTGGTGGTCCGGGTCAGCGTGTAGAAGACCAGGCCGCCCCCGTCGGCGGTGCGGACCGCCTGCACCGGGTAGGACGCGGCGGCGGCGAAGATCGAGATGTAGTCGAAGCCCCGGCTCAGGTAGACGGACTCCTGCGCGCGGATGTCGTCGTAGAAGCCCTTGGTCAGCGGGCCCTCTTCGATCAGGTCGGAGGTGAACCCGTCGGGGCCCTCCTCGGCGACGGTCGCGTGAAGGGGGCCCAGCAGGTTGGGGCTGATCGCGATCGACTGGTCGCGGGCGTCGAGGGAGACGGCGTAGCCCTCGGCGTCCTCGGCGATCTCGGGCAGGACCGCGCCGCTGTTCAGCAGGGTGGTGAGCCCGCGCTGCCAGAACTCGCCCTCCTTCATGAACGTCATGATCGCGGTCTGCTTCACCTTGCCGTGGCGCCGCTCGGCCACCGCCGCGAACCACGGCGTGACCCCCTTCTGCAGGCGCGGCACGATCAGTCTGCGCGGTCCCCAGGAGTATCGGATGGGCCTGTTTTCGGATGACCGATATTCGGCCAGCACGAGCGGGTCCTGGCCGTCTCTGGCCCGGTCGAGGGCCATCCGGCCGTCGCCCATGCTCCTGATCACGTCGTCGGCGCCGAGGAAGACGTCGGCCGCCCTGGCCGCCTCGTCGAGGGTGAGGGCGGGCGGGGCCGGGCTGGGGGAGGGCTTCGTGGTGGCCGCGACCGGGCTCGGCCTGGGCGCCGGGCTCTTGGTCGTGCACGCCGCCAGCAGCGAGATCGCCAGGGGAAGGATCAGCGCTCGGCGCATGGTGAATCCCCCTCCCTTGTGCAAAAGGGACCGTACCTGAGTCGGTCCGGTGTTCGCGTACCCTTTAGAAACGTGGCAGCCATCGATCCAGCAGAAGAGATCAACGAGCTTACCGGCACCCTGAACAGCATTCAGGACGTGCTCGACCTCGACAGCCTGCGCAAGCAGATCGCCGAGCTGGGCGAACAGGCCGCGGCACCCGACCTGTGGAACGACCCCGAAGCCGCCCAGAAGGTCACGAGCAAGCTCTCCCACCTCCAGGGCGAGGTGAACCGGGTCGAAGGGCTGGCCTCCCGGCTGGAAGACCTCAAGGTCCTCTACGAACTGGCCGCAGAAGAGGGCGACGACGACACGCTGGCCGAGGCCGACAAGGAACTGGCCTCCCTGCGGACCGACATCGGCGCCATGGAGGTCCGCACCCTCCTGTCCGGCGAATACGACGCCCGCGAGGCCCTGGTGACGATCAACTCCCAGGCCGGCGGCGTCGACGCGGCCGACTGGGCCGAGATGCTGCTGCGCATGTACCTGCGCTGGGCCGAGCGCAAGGGCTACGGCACCGAGGTCTACGACACCTCCTACGCCGAAGAGGCCGGTATCAAGAGCGCCACCTTCACGGTCAAGGCGCCCTACGCCTACGGCACCCTGCGCGGCGAGCACGGCACCCACCGGCTGGTCCGCATCAGCCCCTTCGACAACCAGGGCCGCCGCCAGACCTCCTTCGCCGGGGTCGACATCGTGCCCGTGGTCGAGCAGACCGACCACATCGACATCAACGAAGACGACCTGCGGGTCGACGTCTACCGGTCGTCGGGCCCCGGCGGCCAGGGCGTCAACACCACCGACTCGGCGGTGCGCATCACCCACCTGCCGACGGGCATCGTGGTGTCGTGCCAGAACGAGCGGTCGCAGCTGCAGAACCGCGCTTCGGCGATGGCCGTCCTCCAGGCCAAGCTCCTGGAGCGCAAGCGGCAGGAGGAGGCCGCCGCGATGAGCGAGCTGCGCGGCGAGTCCACCAGCTCCTGGGGCACCCAGATCCGCAACTACGTGCTGCACCCCTACCAGATCGTCAAAGACCTGCGCACGGGGGTCGAGGCCGGCAACCCGACGGCGGTGCTCGACGGCGACCTCGACGGGTTCATCGAAGGCGAGATCCGCTGGATGCGCCGCCAGGAGTCGGGCCAGGAATAGGTCAGCTGTAGGCGACCTTCAGCGCCGTCAGGGCGAGGGCGAGCACTATCACAAGGGCCACCAGAAGAGGTGGCAATCCCAGGAATCCGTGCTGGTGCATCTTCTCCCTGGCGGCACGGCAGGAGGGGCAGCGACCCTCCACCACAGGTGCGGCGCACGCGGCGCATACCAAGTGTTCGCAGCTCATCGGCCCTTTACCTATGCCCTAATCGTTTTGTTTCCGTTATGGACGTTCCATGCCAGTGTTACCCCTAGACTGAGCTCTGGTCCAACCGGAAGTCGATCTGGAGCAAAGAGACCGGCGCACTCCGGTATGGATGTCCCCCGCCCCCTAGACTGGCATGCCGTGATGCGCCCGTGATCCATTTCGATAATGTCACCAAGGTCTATGTGAACCAGAATCGCCCCGCGCTCGACCATGTCTCGGTCGATGTCGACAAGGGCGAGTTCGTGTTCCTCGTGGGGCCGTCGGGTTCGGGAAAGTCGACGTTCCTCCGCCTGGTCCTCAAAGAGGAGCGGCCCAACTCCGGCGCGATCCACGTCGCCGGCAAGGACCTCTCCAAGCTGTCCAACTTCAAGGTGCCCCACCTCCGGCGCCGCATCGGATGCGTCTTCCAGGACTTCCGGCTGCTGCCCAACAAGAACGTCTACGAGAACGTGGCGTTCGCCCTTGAGGTCATCGGCAAGCCGCGCCGTTTCATCCGCAAGGTCGTCCCCGAGGTCATCGAGCTGGTCGGCCTCGAAGGTAAGGCCCACCGCATGCCCGACGAGCTGTCGGGCGGCGAGCAGCAGCGGGTGGCCATGGCGCGGGCCTTCGTCAACCGACCGATGATCCTGCTGGCCGACGAGCCGACGGGAAACATCGACCCCGCGACGAGCATCGGCATCATGAAGGTGCTCGACCGCATCAACAGGACCGGCACCACCGTCCTCATGGCGACGCACGACGCCGCCATCGTGGACTCCATGCGCAAGCGTGTGGTGGAGCTGGAGGATGGCAAGATCGTCCGCGACCAGTCGCGGGGTGTCTACGGCCAGGCTTACTAAGAAGGAAGCATGCGGGCGAATTTCATCTTCTCCGAGGTCTGGATCGGCCTCCGTCGCAACCTCACGATGACCATCGCGGTCATCGTGACCGTTGCCGTCGGCATGGCGCTGCTCGGCATCGGGCTGATGATCAACTCACAGGTCTCGAGCATGACCAGCTACTGGTCCGACAAGGTCGAGCTCTCGGTCTACCTGTGCAAGGAGAACTCCCCCTTCGAGCCGTGCACGGACAAGAAGGGCATCTCCGAGGAGCAGAAGACGGCTCTCGAGGCCGTCATCAAGGGCATGCCGCAGGTCGAAGAGGTGATCTTCGAAGACTCCGCCACGGCCTACAAGAACTTCCTCGACAACCAGTCGAACAACGTGTTCGCCTCCTTCCTCAAGGTCGAGGACATGCCGGAGTCGTTCCGGGTCAAGCTGGGGGACCCCGACCAGTCGGCGGCGGTGACCGAGGAGCTGACCGGCCAGGCCGGCGTCTCCAACATCGTCAACCAGCGCCAGCTGCTCGACAGCTACTTCGGCTTCATGGACAAGCTCCAGTGGATGGCCCTGTCGGTCGCCTTCGCGATGGTCTTCGCCGCCACCCTGCTGATCGGCAACACGGTCCGGCTGTCGGCCTTCAACCGCCGCCGCGAGACCGGCATCATGCGGCTGGTGGGCGCCTCCAACGTCTACATCCAGTTGCCGTTCGTCCTCGAGGGTGTCATCGCCGGCCTGATCGGCGGTGTCCTGGCCGCCGTCATGCTGATCACCAGCAAGCTGCTGATCTTCGACAGCATCCAGAACTTCATCCCGGAGGCCCTCGGCTGGAACACCGTCGCCGGGATCATCTCCGGCACGATGGCCATCGGCGTGATCATCTGTATCCTCGCCTCGTTCATCACGCTCCGCCGCTATCTGCGGGTGTGACGAGCCGCCGGTAGGCTCTTGCCATGCCTCGTGAGACCGGGCGCAAGGTCATCGCCCAGAACAAACGTGCCCGTCACGAATACTTCATCGAAGACACCTACGAGGCCGGTCTGGTCCTGACCGGCACCGAGGTGAAGTCACTGCGCGAGGGCCGCGCCAACCTCACCGACGGCTTCGCCGCCGTCGAGGAGGACGAGGCGTGGCTCTACAACGTCCACATCCCCGAATACGCCCAGGGCACCTGGACGAACCACGCCTCCAAGCGCAAGCGCAAGCTGCTCCTGCACCGCAAGGAGATCGGCAAGATCCACGCGACGCTGAAGGAGAAGGGCCTCACCCTGATCCCCCTGGCCCTCTACTTCAAAGACGGCCGGGCCAAGATCGAGGTCGGCATCGCCCGCGGTAAGAAGGACTACGACAAGCGCCAGACCCTCCGTGAGAAGCAGGACAACCGGGATATGCAGCGGGCCATGTCGAGCGCGATCCGGCGCAAAGGGGGCCGCTAGGCCGTGACCGCCCGTCGTCCCCTTCGGTTGGCGCTCACGCTGGCGCTTCTGGCGCCCGGCCTGACCGCCTGCTTCGAGGAGCCGTCCCCCCACGAGGCGATCCGCGACTTTCTCGTCGGCTGGCAGACCGGCGACTACGAGATGGCCGCCCGCCGGGCCGACGCCGACCCCGCCACCGTGGTGAAGGCGCTCGGCGACGCCAGCCTCCACCTCGACGCCGCCTCGATCCGCTTCGCGCTCGGCACCATCAACCGCGAGGGCGACACGGCGTCGGCCGACTTCTCCGCCGAGGTCAACCTGGGCGAGAACAACCCGCTGTGGGAGTACGACAGCGTGCTCCCGCTGCGGCTGATCGACGGCCGGTGGAAGGTGCACTGGTCGCCCGAGGTCGTCCACCCCGACCTCCACGAGGGCCAGCGGCTCGCCGTGAAGATCGACCCCGAGGGCCGCCAGCCGATCATCGACCGCAACGGCGACACCCTCCAGGAAGACGACACCCAGTTCGTCGCCCAAGTGATCCCCGCCAACCTGACCGACCCGGCCAAGGTCTGCGAGGAGCTCTCCAAGATCACCGGGTTCGCGCAGGACCGCCTGCTCAGCCGCATCCTGTCGGCTCCGCCGACCGACGCGGTCCAGCTCGCCACCTTCGGCCCGAACAAGTACCGCGAGCTGGCCCCCAAGCTCAAGGCGATCACCGGTCTCACCATCGCCGAGGTCCACCCGCCGGTCGCCCCCAAGTCGCCCGCCCAGATCGTCGGCCGCGTCAACGCCGTCACCCCCGAGAGCGAGCAGCAGCTCGGCGGCCCCCAGCGGGCCGGTGACACCGTCGGCCGCGACGGCCTCCAGAAGGCCTACCAGGACCAGCTCACCGGCTCCACCGAGACCCGTGTCGTCATCCTCGACACCAAGACGTGGGAGCAGGTCAAGGAGCTCAAGTCGTGGCCCGGCCGCAAGAACACCCCGGTCCGCACCACCCTCGACACCGCCATGCAGCAGGCCGCCGACCTGGCCGTCGCCGGTTCCCAGCCGGCCGCGCTGGTGGCCGTCCAGGCCTCCACCGGTGAGATCCGCGCCATCGCGACCAAGGGCCTCCACCAGCAGAAAGACGCCCTCGCCGGCAAGTTCCCGCCCGGCACGGCGTTCTCCATCGTCTCCACCGACGCGCTGCTCAAGAACGACCTCGACACCCAGGCGAAGATCCCCTGCACCGCCGACCGTACCGTGGGCGGCGCCCGCTTCCAGCAGGTCGGCGTCACCGCCGCCGCCCCCACCTTCGAGGCCGACTTCGCCCACGGCTGCGTCACCGCCCTGGCCTCCCTGGCCCGCATGGTCAAGAGCGACGACCTGCTCCTCAGCGCCCAGCAGTTCGGCATCGGCGCCGACTGGACCCTTCCACTCCCCGGCCACAGCGGCCACGTCCCCGCCCCCGCCACCGACGCCACCCGTGCCAAGGTCATCGCCGGCACCAGCGTCCAGGTCAGCCCCCTCGCGATGGCCCTGGTCGCCGCGGCCGTCCAGTCGGGCACCTGGCGCCCGCCCGTCCTCGTCAGCAGCCCCGCCCTGCCCGACGTCAGCTCCGAGGTCGTCACCCCCGCCGCCCCGCCCAAGCCGGTCAACCTCGACCCCGGGCGCGTCGCCACGCTCCGCACCCTCATGCGGGCCGGAGTGACCAGCGGCTCCGCCAAGGCCGCCTCGGTCGCCGGGGCCGAGGTCTACGGCGTCGCCTCCCACGTCGGCTTCACCGAGAAGAAGCAGCGCCGCCAGCTTTCCTGGTTCGTCGGCTGGCAGGGCGACATCGCCATCGCCGTCATGGTCGAGACCGGCGTGCCCGGTGCCGCCCCCGCCGTGGCCGGGTCGTTCTTCGGCGCGCTCGCGCCATGAGGGAATACGTGTTCGCGGCGGGGTGGTTGTACGGGTAAAGTTGCGGTGTCCGGACGCTTGCGCGGACGGGTTTGACAACTGCACAGGGGGTGACCGGTTTCGACTTTGGCATTACAAGCCAGGGGAAGCGGGCCGAGGACGGCGGACATAACCTCGCTAACACTGTGTCCGCGAACAAATAAGTGCCAATACCAAGGCCACTTCGGTTAGCCAGGGTTCCCTGGCTCTCGCTGCCTAAGCAGACGAGTTAAACCGTGTCAGCCCGGGTCCGCCTCCGGCCCGGGATCTGGCATCGCTAGGAGGCTCCACCATCTTCGCCGGCCGCGGGGGAAGGTGGGAAATCAAACAGCGGATGAGCCCGTCGGCGACTCGCCTGTGAGAGCGCCGGGGCTGAGAAAACGTTAAACAGGCTGCGCCCGGAGAAGCCCTGACTCGGTGCTGAAGGACGCGGGTTCGATTCCCGCCACCTCCACTGGCGAAATGGATGGCCCATGGTTGACGCCCCTTCGGGGCGGCTGCCATGGGCCATTTCGCCGTTGTGCAGACGGGGGGACGACCCCCCGAACCCCCCGATACGAGAGGGCTTCGCCCCCTCGCGCTCCCCCTGGTGCGCTTTCGCGCCCCTTGCGTCGCTTTGCTCCGGGGTCGCTGTCGCTCCCTGGCGAAGGGCTCCGCCCCTCGCGCTCCCTGGACAGGCCTCGCTTCGCTCGGGTCGTGCTCGCTTCGCTCGCGTGTGTTTAGGGGCAGGCCTGGAGTTTGGCGGGATTTTTGGTGGTTCTTCTCTCTTTGGGCATCTCAATATGTGGGTGCGGAGTGCATACCTAGGTTCCGTCTCCATGCGCTAACCTCCGGCATACAGATGATCATGCTTTCAGTGGAGAGCGTGGGCTTCTTCGGCACGGACTCCGGTGAGACTGTCGACTCCAGTGCGGAACGTCGAAGCTGAGGTGATGCCGGTACCGGGCCTTGACCATATGGTCTGGGTCAGGTTCCGCGGAGGCTCGTGGAACCCTGGCTTCTGGACTCCGCTCTTTTGCCTGGCCGGGCGCGAAGCCGAGTCCGGCCAATCCCACGTTGTCTGCTTCGAGCCAATCCGGCGGGGCTGGCCCAGGAAACGGGGCTCTTTGATCCGGTGGACTGTGGCTGGGCGGCACAATGACTGGCATGACGACTGATCTCGTTGACGAGCTTGGTGACAGAGAGAGCACCGTTCTGGAGTTCAAGCTGTCCGCGTCCAGTCGCGACAAGATCGGCCAGGCGATCTGCGCGCTCGCCAACGATCTGTGCGGGCGTGGCGGTGGGGACCTGCTCATCGGAGTGGATGATCACGGTGAGCCGGTTCTCGTCTTGGACACCAGTGATCGGGAACTGCTGAGGCTGACTGAATACCGCGACAGCGGCCAGATCCTGGACCGGCCGTCGATGACCGTGGAGAGGGCCACGTACAAGAGCCGGCCGGTGATCCGGATTCACGTGAAGGCTTCGGCGACTCCGCCCGTGCGATATGACGGCGTCGTCTGGGTGCGGCCGGGGCCGACGACACGCAGGGCAACCCGGGAGGATGAGCGGGTGCTGGCCGAGCGCCGTCGATCCCTCGACGGTCCGTTCGACGGGCGGAGCGTACCGGGCAGCACGTTGGAGGACCTCGATCTGGTGCTGTTCCGGTCCACCTACCTGCCGTCCGTAGTCTCTGCCGATGTCATCGAGGAGAACGGACGTCCGCAAGAGCACCAACTCGCGAGCCTGCGCATGGCTGACCTGACGGCCACGCCGACTGTGCTGGGGTTGCTCGTTCTCGGGTTCAACCCGGGTGGTTTCATCCCGGGCGCCTACCTGCAGTTCGTGCGGTATGACGGCCTGGGCCTGGAAGCCGCGATCGCTGACGACCAAGAACTGCGGTCCAACATAGTCGACCTGGGCGGTCGTCTTGACGCGCTGTTCCGCGGTCACCTGCACACCCAGGTGGTGGACGACCAGGGCTTCCGGGAAGTGCAGCGGCCCGACTACCCACTCGCCGCGCTGCGCGAGGCCTGCATGAACGCCGTCATGCACCGCAACTATGAGACTTCCTACGCGCCCGTGCGTGTCCTCTGGTTCGCCGACCGTATCGAGATCACCAACCCGGGTGGACCTTACGGGCAGGTGCGCGCCGACAACTTCGACAGGGTCAGTGACTACCGGAACCCGTCGCTCGCTGCGGCGATGAAATCACTGGGCTACGTCAACCGGTTCGGGCGGGGGATCGGCCGGATACAGGCGTCGCTGGAGGCCAACGGCAATCCTCCCGCGGAGTTCGTCGTCGACGAATCGTCGTGGTCGGTGACGTTGAGGAGAGCAAAATGATCTCGGTGGCGCTCTTCAACAACAAGGGAGGCGTCGGCAAGACGACGCTCACCTACCATCTGGCCCACATGCTTCAGCGCCTTGGGCGTCGAGTGCTGGCCGTGGATCTGGACCCACAGGCCAACCTGACTTCTGCGTTCCTGGACGAGCCGGAACTCGCCACGCTCTGGGGGGAACCGGAGATCTCAGCTTGGGGCACGACGCAGCAGACTCTTATCAACGTGCTCTTTCCCAGGGTCACCCGGGATGCCGGGACGGTCGCGGCCGCGGTGAGACCGATCATGGAAGGTCTCGGTGACGTCGCCTTTCACGCGCCGATCAGTATCACCGATGGTCTCTGGCTCGTCCCGGGAGACCTTGAACTGAGCGCGTTCGAAGACAAGCTCTCCGCCGCCTGGCCGAACTGCTTCACGGGTGATCCCGCCGCCATCCGGACGACCACGGCCTTCTACCGGATCATCGATGACGCCGCCCGCAAGGTGAATGCCGACATCGTCCTTATCGACGTCGGGCCTAACTTGGGCGCCATCAACCGGGCCGCACTCCTTGCGGCGGACAGTGTACTGATGCCTCTTGCCGCGGACCTGTTCTCTCTTCGGGGTCTGCGAAACCTCGGTCCCACTTTGCGAGCGTGGCGCTCCACCTGGCAGCAGACCGTGTCGCCGAGGGTGCCGAAGACGATCCCCGCTCCTTCTGGTGACATGCGGCCTCTCGGCTATGTGATCATGCAGCCGACCATGCGTCTGGACCGGCCTGTCAAGGCCTACCGGCGCTGGCTGGAGCGCATTCCCTCGGTTTTCGCCGAATCGGTGCTCGATGAACGGCGATCCGATCATCGGTCGCATGAGATCGCGACGCTACGGAACTACCAAAGCCTGATGCCCCTTGCCCACGACGCCCGCAAGCCGATGTTCGATCTCAAAGCGGCAGACGGGGCCATCGGCAGCACACAGACCTATGTGCAGAAATGTCGCGCCGAATTTCGCGAGCTCGCCGAGACCGTGATCGAACGGCTCGCGGAGATACGGACGCAAGCCGCAGACTGACCCGAGGCCGCGTGGGGTAACGCCGGCCGCCGCCCAGTTGCGGTCTCCGGCGAATGGCCCCGCGTTCTCTGGAAATCTCGCTTCTATGAATCGAATCGGCCTCCGCGCATTTCGTCAGCGACTCAGGGAGTGGCTTGTATGACGATCAATGGTGAGCCGCTTGCCGATGTTGGCCCGATCACGCGTCGGCGTGCCGTTCCGGTGGGCGAGGCATTGGCGATCTTCGCTGGTGCCGGCGCGCTTGATGTTGACGAGTTACGCGCGGATCTGGACGCCGATATCGATCAAGAGCTGTCTCATGATCCCCTTGAGGGAACCGGTCTGTGAGACGGGCGCGAGGTGGACAACGGGCTCCAGATGGCCTACGAGCGGCTCACAAGCACGCCCTCGAACAGTTCCTCTCTAACCACCGTCAGCCCCAGCTCCAGCGCCCCCGCCAGCACCGGATTCCCCTCCAGCGCCGACAACCGCACCTGCGGCCGTGAGTGCGTCAGCGCGTGCAGCTCCCGTTCGACCAGGTCGCGCAGCAGTTCCCCGCCCGCCGCTGGCAGGTCGCCCGTCAGTACGACCAACCCCGGGTCGACGACCGAGGCGATGGCCGCCAGGCCCACCGCCAGCCGTGAGGCCACCAGGCGCAGGCCCGCGCGGGCCTCTTCCGCCGCGCGGTCGGTGCCCTCGGCCAGGGTGACCGCGGCGGACACGGCGCGGCGGAAGTCGGGGGCCTCCACGCCGTAGGTGCGCAGCAGGTCGTGGACCGCTGGGCCGCCCACCAGGGCCTGGTAGCCGTGGTGGCCGAAGCGGCCGCCGTCGCGGGCGGTGGTTACGCCCGGTGTGGGCATGTAGCCCACTTCGCCCGCGCCGCCGAAGAAGCCCCGGTGCAGGCGGCCCCCTATGACCAGGGCCGAGCCGAGGCCCTCGTCGGCCCACAGCAGGACGAAGTCGGAGAAGTCGGTGGCCGCGCCGTGGGCCTGTTCGGCCAGGGCCACGAGGTTGACGTCGTTCTCCACGTCGACTTCCGTGCCCAGGCCTTCGCGCAGCGTCGGGAGCAGGTCGGGGATGCGCCAGCCGGGCAGGTCCTCGTCGGTGGCGTAGGACAGCAGGCCGGTGGTGGGGTCGACGGCGCCCTGGACGCCGATCACGATCCGGCGCAGGGGGCCGGGGGGTCCGGCCGCGTCGATCGCCGCCCTCAGGCGGTCGACCAGCGGGGCGCGCACTCCTTCGGTCAGGGTGATGGTGTGTTCGCCCCTGATCGTGCCGGTGAGGTCGGCGATCTGGGCGCTGATGCGGTCGTGCGTCACGTCCAGGGCCGCCACATACGCCGCGTCGGGGTTGATGCGGTAGATCTCGGCCGTCGGGCCGGGCTGGCCGGCGCGGATGCCGTCGGCGACCACCAGGCCCGCCTCTTGGAGGCGGGCCAGGAGCTGGAAGGCCGTCGGTTTGGAGAGGCCGGTGAGCTCGCCGATCTCGGGACGGGTCAGCGGGCCGCGTTCGAGCAGGACCCGCAGGGCCCGGCCTTCGTTGATCGCGCGCATCAGGCTGGGGGTCCCGTGAAGGGGAGGCTTCACTTCATCTCCGCGGCGATGATCATGACGATGTGAGGGTCAAAGCGTACAGCGCGATCGCGGCGAAATCGTCGGCCGGTTCGGAGGCCTGCCAGGAGCGGACGTCGTCGACGAAGCGGCTGCCGTGGCCGGTGAACTCGTGGTAGACGTCGACGCCGTTGGGCGGGCAGGGGGGCATCTCGTCGAAGTGGCCGCCGAGGCCGTCCTCGAAGAGGTCGGCGCTGTTGGGGCCGTTCACGACCGCGCCCTTGGCGGGCTTGCCGGTGATGTTGGCGATCTGGTGGTGCGGGCAGGCGATGGAGTTGGCGCCCGCGCCGGCCACGAAGGAGACGCCCCACGGGTTGGCGCCCAGGCTCCAGTTGCGCTGCTGGGTGCCGAAGGCGTCGTAGGAGCGGTCGCCGGTGACCTTGCGGTAGAGGTGGGTGGTGGCGGCCAGGCCGAAGGCGTGCGGGACGGAGTCGAACTCGTCGTGCTGGGCGCCGGCGCGGAACGGGTCCTTGGCGGCGCGGGCCGTGCCGATGTCGAGCTGGGCCTTCAGGCCGGCGATCAGGTCGGCCTCCGAGACGGCCAGGCCGCTGGCGCGGGCGGCCCTCATGGCGGTGACCAGGTCGGTGTGGGCGAGGGCGCTGACGTCGTACAGGTTGAGGGTGTCGCCCTGGTCCTCGTCGAGGTAGCCGCGGGCCCAGCGAGCGGCGTCGGCCAGCCACTTGGCGGCCCTCGGGTCGCGCAGGCGCTGGGCGGCCAGGGTCATCTGGGTGGCGCCGAGCTCCATGTCGTCGCGCCAGACGCTCTCGGGGTAGAAGGCGTGCGGCAACGAGGTCACGAGTTGTCCGACGTCTTCGGTCTTGGCCATCGCGTAGACCGAGGCGGCCTGGTCCAGCAGGTGGGCGGCCTTCCTGCGGTCGGGTTCCAGCTGGGCGGCCAGGGCGAAGGCGGCGGCGGTGCGGCCGGCGAGGTTGGGGCTGACCGGGTGGCCGGGGGCGGCGGCGCGGAACACCGGGCGGTTGCGGATGAACTGGTGGCCCTCGGCGGTGTCGACGTCGTCGGCCTGGGGGAGGCGCCAGATGTCGTGGTCACCGATGAAGGTGCCCTCCTCGTTGCCGGCGCCGACGCCGACCTGGATGTAGAGGGTCTTCGAGTTCTCGTCCCACATCTTGTCGAGGTACTTCAGGCCGTGGGCCGCCTCGTCGCGCAGCGCCGGGGTGTGCACCTTCCCGTCGCGCTGGGCCGCCCACAGGAGGGTGTCGACGTACGACAGGATGTGGGTGAACTTCAGGTAGTCGCCCGCGTCGAACCAGCCGCCCTCCACGTCGACCGGGCCGCCGACCTTGGTGAGCTCGCCCTTGATCTGGTCGGTGTCGGGGCCGGTGAACGTCGGCCAGTCGTAGACGGACGCCGCCCGGTCGTTGTGGTGGGTGGTGTCGCGCTGGAGGCCGAAGAAGCCCAGGATGTCGGTGGCCGGGTTGTGCTTGGGGGCGATCTGGAACTCGGCCGAGGTGGTGCCGCCGGCCTTGATCCGGTAGCGGCCAGGGGTGCGCAGCTTCGAGACGTCGAGGTCGTAGACGTGAGGGTAACCGCTGTTCCAGGCGCCCCGGTCGGCCCCCGCGTGACCGGTGAGCACGGTCCGGCCGCGGTGGTCGACCACGGCGAAGCGGCCGCCGGAGCCGCTCGTCATCAGATAGGCGTGCTTGCTCTCGCCCGGCAGGAAGCCCACCTGGTCCACCCGCACGTGGGCGGGGGTGACGTCGGCCCATGCCGGGGCGGCGCCCATCGACGTCGCCAGCGCCAGCGCGAGGGCGGCGGGGAACAGCCTGGTCATTCGCTCCTCCTGAAGTGTTCACGAACTCGGATGCGCGCGGACTCGTCCGCGTGGAGCAGGTCCAGTCCGGCCAGGGCGGCGCCCGCGACCGGGGGGAGGGTGCCGACCACGACCGTGGCGCGTGGTGCGCCCGCGCCGATCGCGGTTTCGATCAGGTGGTGCGTGTACGGGTCCCGCGCCGTCAGCACGCTGCCGCCGAGCACGACCTCGGTGGCGACGTCCAAGAGGTTCAGCCGTTCGAGGCAGACGCGCGCCATCACGGCGACCTCCTGGGCCTGGCGGCTGACCACCTCCCTGGCCACCGGGTCGCCGCCGGCCGCGACGGTGAACAGGCCCGGGACGAGCTCATGCAGCCTAGCCGGGGACAAATCGCCGAAATGCAGTGACAGCACCACTTCTTCGACGGTGGCCGTGCCGAAGTGGCCGACGACCAGGTCGGCCAGCGCGGTCGCCGGGCCGCGGCCGTCCTCCATCCGGGAGGCGTGCCACAGGATCCAGTCGGCCAGTTCCTCGCCGCCGCCCCAGTCGCCGCTCCGCCGGCCGAGCGCCGGGAACCGCGCCACCTCGCCCGACGGGGCGACGCCGACGGCGTTGATGCCGGCCCCGCACACCACCGCGACGCCCCACGGCCGCGATGCCCCGGCGCGCAGCACCGCGAAGACGTCGTTGGCGACGTCCACCTCCTTGGCGCACCCGCGCCGCAGGAACTCCGCGCGCAGCGCCTCCTCCTCGGCCGGGAGGTCGGCCCCGGCCAGGTAGGCGGCCAGCACGTCGGCGTAGGGCGGGACGCCGCCGAGCAGGTCGCGGGCGGCCCGGTCGACCACGTCGACGGCGGCCGCGACGCCCGCGCTCTGCGGGAGGAAGGGGCCGGTGCGCGTGGCGGCGAGCACCGTGCCGTCCTCGGCGACCAGGGCGAGGTCGGTCTTGCTGTTGCCCCCGTCGACCGCGAGCACCGTCCTCACCCCTTCACTCCCGTCAGCGTGACGCCCTCGATGAAGACCTTCTGGGCGAAGAGGAAGAGGACGATCACCGGCGCGGTGACCAGCAGGGTCGCCGCCATGGTCAGGTTCCACTGCACGCTGTGGAAGGCCTTGAAGGTGGCCAGCCCCAGCGACAGGGTCCAGCCCTCCTGGTCGACACCGGCGTACAGCAGCGGCCCGTAGTAGTCGTTCCAGCAGTAGAAGAACGAGAACAGCGCCACCGCGGCGATCGCCGGGCGGGCCATCGGCAGGATGACGGTGAACAGGATGCGCACGTCGGAGCAGCCGTCGACGCGCGCCGCGTCGGTGTAGTCGCGGGGGATCGTGATGAGGAACTGGCGCAGCAGGAAGATCGAGAAGGCGTCGCCGAACAACATCGGCAGGATCAGCGGCCACAGGGTGTCGGTCAGCCCGAGCCGCGCCCACACCAGGTAGATCGGCACCGCGACCACCTGCGGCGGCAGCATCATGGCGCTGATCACCACGAGGAACGCCGCCTTGCCGCCCCGGAACCGGAAGCGCGACAGCGCGTACGCCGCCGGGATCGACGACGCCAGCATGAAGATCGTCGCCAGGGAGGCGTACATGAAGGTGTTGGCCGTCCAGGTGAGCAGTTCGGAGCGGGCGAACACCTCCGCGAAGTTGTGCCAGTTCCACTGGTCGGGCCACAGGCGGCTGGTGAGGGCCTGTTCGTCGGTCATGAGCGCGGTGAGCACGATGAAGACGACCGGGCCGAGGAACATCAGCGCCAGGGCGATGGCGATGGCGTGCTGGGCGATCCAGACCAGGCCGCGGCGGCGCGTCACGAGGTCGCCTCCGCCCGGTTGAACTGGCGCAGCAGCACCAGGGTGAACACCATCGAGACGGCGAACAGCATGATGGCGTACACGCAGGCCAGGCCCATCGACCAGTCGCGGAAACCGGTGTGGAACAGGTGCTGGGGCAGCGTGAGCAGCGCGCCGTCGGGGTAGCCGGGGGTGAACGTGCTGCCGGCCGAGTCGGTCGCGCCCGAGGCGACCCGGGAGGCGATCATCGCCTGGGTGAAGTACTGCACGGCGTAGATCACGCCGGTGACGGCCGAGAACATCAGCACCGGGGAGATGACCGGTAGCGTGATGTTCCGGAACTGCCGCCATGCCCCCGCGCCGTCGATGGCGGCGGCCTCGTACAGATGCCTCGGTACGTCGAGCAGCGCGGCCAGGAAGATCATCACTGTGTTGCCCGCGCCCCACAGGGCCAGCAGGGTCAGGCTGGGCTTGGCCCACGCCGCGCTGCCGAACCAGTCGGGGCCGGTGATCCCGATCCAGGCGAGGACCTGGTTGACCGGGCCGGTGGCCGGGTTCAGCAGGTAGACGAAGGCGACCGTGCCCGCCACCGTCGGCACCAGCGACGGCAGGTAGAACAGCGTGCGCAGGACGCCGGAACCGCTTTTGATCTTGGTCAGCAGCTGCGCCACACCCAGCGCGAAGAGCACCTGCGCCGGAACCATGAACACCACCAGCCACAGGGTGTTGAGCCCCGACTGCAGCAGGCGCGGGTCGGAGAAGGCGTAACGCCAGTTGTCCAGGCCGATGAACTCCAGCGTGAACAGGTCGTAGCGGTGGAAGGAGAAGTACACCGTGGAGGCCAGCGGATAGACGAAGAAGACCGCGATGCCGACGAGCCAGGGGGAGAGCCACAGGAGGGCGCGGGCGCCCTCCCGGCGGGTGAAGGCCATCGATCAGCCTCCGGACAACTTCATCTTGTCGTCGATCCGCTTGTCGACCCCGGCGAGGCCGGCGTCCAGGTCCTTGACCGCGCCCTTCTCCCACTCGATCAGGAAGGTGGAGAAGGCGTCCTGGTTGAAGACGCTGTTGACGTTCGCGGGCAGGGTCGAGGTCTTCGGGTGGGCGAAGATGTCGAGGAAGGTGGCGAACCGCTCGTCCTTGGCCAGGTCGGGATGGTCCATGGCGGCCTTGGTGGTGGGCACGTTGCGCAGCGCGTTCGACAGCGTCACCAGCGACTGGGTGTCGGTGGTCAGATATTTGACCAGCTCCCAGGCCTGCTGCGGGTGCTTGGCGCCCTTCGGCACGCCGATGACGGTGCCGGCGGTGAAGCCGCTGCCGTAGAGGTCGGGCTTGTCGTCGGCGACGGGCAGCGGCGCGGTGCCGTAGTCCAGGTCCTTGGCCTCGGGGTCGGCGGCGATCATGGCGTTGCGCCACTCGCCGTCGAGGACCATCGCGACCTTGCCCTCGAAGAAGGGGTGCTCGGCGCCCCACTCGTCGCCCAGGCCCTTGCGGAACTTCTCCAGCTTGTCGTAGCCGTACCAGTCGACGAGCTCCTTCTGCCACTGGAGCAGCTGCTTCCAGGCCGGGTCGGAGCCGATGGCCGAGGTGCCGTCGTCGTTGTACCACTTCGCGCCGACCATCGGCCCGAGGTGGCTGGGGGAGTTCTCGTAGTACTGGAAGCTCGGGATGAACCCGGCGACCTCGATGTTCCCCTCGGCGTCGCGGACGGTGAGCTTCTTGGTCAGCTCGGTCAGCTCCGAGAGCGTCTTCGGCGGCGGCTCGCCCTTCATCAGGGCCTTGTTGTAGTAGAGGCCGTAGGCGTCGGCGAGCAGCGGCATCGTGCACCGCCTGCCCTCGAACTCCGTGTACGACCGCGCCGCCGCCGGGAGCACGTTCAGGTCGATGCCGTCCTGGGCGATGACGGGCGTGAGGTCCTGGAAGGCCCCGCTCTTGCACCACTGGGCGACGTTGTCGGTGGTGAACGACGCCGCCACGTCGGGCGCCTGGCCACCCCTGATCGCCTGGGTGATCTGGGCGTCCTGGATGCCCTTCTTCGCGACCACCTTGATCTGCGGGAACTTCGTGGTGAAGCCCGCGATGGCGTCCTCGAACGCCTTGGTCTCGACGTCGGTCGAGAAGCCGTGCCACAACTCCAGCGTGGCGGCGGGCAGGGCGGCGGGCTCGGTCGAGGTGGTCGTGGGTCTGGCGCCGAGGGCTGGCGGGGCCGTGGTGCCCGCGGTGCACGCGGTCAGCGTCAGGGCCAGCAGGCCGGCTGCCGCGAGGGGGAGAGAGCGCACGTGGTGCCTCCTATGACCAGGCGTTATGGGGGTACGGTCACCGTGCACGGCAAGTTAGTAAGTCTTCCTAACTTTCTGAGGACCATAGGACGGCCTTTCGGAGGGGTCAAGGGGCGACATCAACTCGTAACAGGGACTGTCGGGCAATAGTCCTTACGATTACCGGAGGAGGCCGGTCCGGTGCAGGTGGTCGAAGACGGCCTGGTTGGCGGGGGAGACCCGGTCGCGGTCGGCGTAGGCCAGCCAGGCCAGCTCGGCGATCTCGCCGCCCGGCGCCGGCTCGCCCTCGTGGCCGGCGGTGTAGCAGGTGATCTGCACGGTGGCGCCGTCGGCGCGACCGTGGGCCGGCGCCTCGAAGACGCCGACCAGGGCGGCCGTGGCCGGCAGGATCGTCACGGTGAGCTCCTCGCGGACCTCCCTGACCAGCGTGTCGAGGTCGCTCTCCCCGGGTTCGCGCTTGCCGCCGGGGACGTAGTAGGCGTCCTTGCCGTGGGACCGGACGCCGAGGATCCTCCCGTCGCGGAGGCAGATCCAGGCGATCTTGTCGATGGTGCCGTTCATGGGAGCCAGTGTGTACCCCGTACCGGATTCGAACCGGCGTTCTCTCGGGTGAAAGCCGAGCGTCCTGACCGCTAGACCAACGGGGCGTGCCTGTCGTGACCCGTACCGGATTCGAACCGGTGATCTCCTGAGTGAGAGTCAGGCGTCCTAACCACTAGACCAACGGGCCCTGCGTTTTCCTGCGTGCCGCCCCGGGGATTCGAACCCCGACTGCCCGTGTCCTGAGCACGGTGCCTCCTGCCGTTGGGCTAGAGCGGCCTGGTACGTCCGGCGGGATTCGAACCCGCGACCTCCGGCATCTCGGGCCGGCGCCTCTCCCGTTGGGCTACGGACGTGCGATCGTCATGAATTCCCGACGAGAATGAGAAAGCCGCCGGGTTCTCCCTGGCGGCTTCGTGGTCGTTTCCGCTGTTTCAGCGGGGGACACGCCGATGCCGCAGGAGAAGCGATTCCTCCGAGCGAAGGCTGATGGCTTCGTGACTCATGGAATCGTCCTTTCTCGCTTTCAGTGGAGCGGCCTGCCGATGTCGAAAACCGTAGCCGTTCGAAACGGCGGGGGCGAACTGTTTATCGCGCCCGTCTCATTTACCGGTCGAGGGGCCGTGGCCTGACCGGTGACGGCCGCGATGCATCCGAAGTGGCGGTCGCAGTGGAGCAGGGTCCTCCTTGGATCTCGGCCGCCGCCGCGACGACCAGATCGACCGGGCCCGCGCTGTGGTGCCGCCGCGCCTGGTCAGTTCTTCCTGGATCTTGCAGGAGCGGTCGTCGACGGGGGGCTGACCGAAGACCTGTCGCAAAGTCGATCCCTCGCTGACGGTCGGCGATGGAGCGGGCGTTGTAGAAGAACTCGAGTGGCGATCAGGCCGGCGGCGGCCTGATCCCAGCCGTGGCGTTCGACGTCACCGGCCATGAAGCGGGCCGGTGCGCTGGTGTCGATGAGAAACTACGCGGGTTTCACCGGCGAAAGTTCCGCTTGTTCTCGAAGAGTTCGAGGTCGAATGCGCCTTCCTTCGCCGACTCTCGGAGTCGTGCCAACGCCAGGGCCCTGCGACGGGTCTCCAGAACTTCGCGCAGCGCGCTGTCGACCATGTCTTTCTTGTCTGACGTGCCCGGCGCCTTGGTCGATCACCGTACGTGCCATAGGGGTGCATCAAGTAAATCCCGGGCAGGGCCTCTGGCGGCGTGGGTCAGCCGTAGGTCGGGTACTGGGGCCAGCCCACCGGCGAGTCCTCCCAGTCCTCCTGGCGGCCCCATGGTGTCAGGTCGAGGAAGTTGTGGGTGAAGACCAGGCGGTCGACCCCTCGCGACGTCGTGTTGTAGGTCCGGTAGACGCGGTCTCCGTCGCGGAGGAAGACGCTCAGCATGAAGCCTCTCCCCGCCCCGCAGTCGTCGGAGAACGTCGTGCCGTTCGACGACAGGAACGGCAGGGTCCAGCCGCGTTCGGCCTTGTAGGCCTCGATCTGCTGCAGCGGCATGTTGGAGATCGTCGCCCAGCTCACGCCCTTCTCGGCCAGGGACGCGAGCGCGCCTGCCGGGACGTTGTCGGTGAACTTGGTGCAGCCGGGGCAGAAGTGGCGCGGGCCGTTGTCCATGAACTGGTAGACGATCAGCTGGTCGCGGCCCTCGAAGAGGTCGAGGAGCGTTCGGGGGCCGTCGGGGCCCTCGAAGACGTAGTCGCTGCGGAACTCGGTCATGGGAAGGCGGCGGCGCTGGGCGGCGAGGGCGTCTTCCGCCCTTGTGGCCTCCTTTTCCGCTTTCAGGAGGTTATCGCGGGCAAGTTGCCACTCTTCAGGTGATACGACTGGTGGTTTGCTCATAGGCGGATTCTGCCCGCTGGGTATGACAGAAACCGAGGGTGCGCAGGTCAAGGGGGATGCAGATGGAACTGGACGGGCAACGGGTCGTTCTCCTCGGGGGCACCTCCGGCATCGGACTCGGGGCCGCCCGGATCGCGGCGGCGCACGGGGCCGAGGTCGTCGTGGTGTCCTCGCGTGAGGAGAACGTGCGCCGCACCCTCGAGGAGTTGCCCGACTCCGCCTGGGGGGACGTCGCCGACTTCAGCGACCCCGACGCCATCGAGGACGTCATCGGCCGGATCGGGCGGCTCGACCATCTCATCTACACCGCCGGCGAACCCCTCTACATCTCGCCGGTCGAGCATCTGGACATCGCGGTGGCCCGTGAGTACTTCCAGATCCGCTTCTTCGGCGCGCTGGCCGCCGCGAAGGCCGCACGCGGCCGGATGCCCGACTCGGGCAGCATCACCGTGACGGCGGGGGTGGCCAAAGACCGGCCGGGGTTCGGGTGGGCGGGGCCGGCGTCGATCTCGGGGGCCCTGGAGGCGTTGACGAAGGCGCTGGCGGTGGAGTTCGCGCCCGTACGGGTGAACTGCGTCGCCCCCGGAGTGATCAGATCACCGCTGTGGCAGGGCACGCTGCACGTCGAGGAGATGTACCAGGAGATCGCCGACACGAGCCTGGCCGGGCGGGTGGGCGAGGTCGAGGACGTGGCGAAGGCCTACCTCTACCTGATGACGCAGGACTACTCGACCGGGATGGTGCTGACCGTCGACGGGGGCATCACCCTCGTCTGACAGACTGGCCGGCATGTCGGTGGAGGAGGTCTGGCGAGGGCTGGGGCTGCCGGGCATCGTCGACGTGCACACCCACTTCATGCCGCAGCGGGTGCTCGACAAGGTGCAGGCCTATTTCGCCGGCGCCGAGGCCCATCTCGGGTTCCCCTGGCCGATCGCCCACGGGAACAACCCGGACGACCACGTGAAGAGGTTGCGGGAGTTCGGCGTGGTCGCCTTCACCTCGATGATCTACCCCCACAAGCCCGGCATGGCGGCCTGGCTCAACGCGTGGGCGCGGGAGTTCGCCGCCGCCACCCCCGGCTGCGCCCGCACGGCGACGTTCTTCCCCGAGGAGTCCGCCGGAGGCTACGTACAGGAGGCTCTGGACGGCGGGGCCCGGGTGTTCAAGGCGCATCTGCAAGTGGGGGAGTACGACCCCCGCGACCCGCTGCTCGACGACGTCTGGGGGATGATCGCCGACGCGGGGGTGCCGGTGGTGACCCACTGCGGGTCGGGGCCGGTGCCGGGGCGGTTCACCGGGCCGGGGCCGATCACCGGGGTGCTCGAGAGGCATCCCCGGCTGAGGATCGTGGTGGCCCACATGGGGCTGCCCGAATACGGCGCGTTCCTCGACCTGGCCGGGCGGTTTCCCGGGGTCGGCCTCGACACGACCATGGCGTTCACCGAGTTCACCGAGAAGGCGTGGCCGTTTCCGGCCTCCGAACGGTCACGCCTGCTCGACTACCGGGACCGGGTCTTCTTCGGCAGCGACTTCCCGAACATCCCCTACTCCTACGCGGAGGCGGTCGGCGCGCTGGTCCGGCTGGACCTCGGTGACGACTGGCTCCGGGCCGTGCTCTACGGCAACGGCGTTCAGATCTTGCGGCCGATGGCGCCGTAGGCGCCGTGCTCGCGCTTGGGGGCCAGCTCGGGGTCTTCGTCGGGACGCCACATCGCGACCGGCACCATGCCCGGCTCGACCAGCTCGAAGCCCTCGAAGTACTCGCTGATCTGCGCCTTGGTGCGCGGGGTGAAGCCGAGGTCGGGCGTGCGGTAGGCGTCGGCGGCGTCGCCGACCGCCTTGGGGAAGAAGTCGGCCGTCACGTGGCTGACCGCGAAGTAGCTGCCGGGAACGAGCGCCTCGGTGTACTGGCGCACCAGGCCGGGCGGGTCCTCCTCGTCGGTGATGAACATCAGGGTGCCGACGATGACCAGGGCCACCGGCTCGCGGAAGTCGATGACGTCGTTGACCTCGGGGTGGTCGAGGATCGTCTTCGGGGCGCGCAGGTCGGCCTCCACGTAGCAGGTGCGGCCCTCCCCGGTGCTGCGGAGGAGCGCGCGGGCGTGGGTCATGACGATGGGGTCGTTGTCGACGTAGGCGATCCTGGCCGCCGGGTTGACCTGCTGGGCGACCTCGTGGGTGTTGCCCTGGGTGGGGATGCCGGTGCCGATGTCGAGGAACTGCGTGATGCCCTGTTCGGCCAGGAACCGCACCGCCCGGCCGAGGAAGGCGCGGTTGTCACGGGCTCCCTGGACGATGCCCGGCGCGGCGGCGGCGGTGCCCTCGGCGACCTTGCGGTCGGCCTCGAAGTTGTCCTTGCCGCCGAGCCAGTAGTCGTACACGCGGGCCGAATGGGGGATCGACGTGTCGATCCGCGGCGTGTTCTCCTCACGCGGGGACGACCACGGCAACAGGTTCTTCGGCTCCGACATCAGGGCTCCAATGGAGGTCGCGGCTCTGGTCAGCATAGACCCCTTGATCGTCGGCGCAGCCGGATTCCGGCGTACGCCGTTAAAGGCGGGCGTAGTCCGCTATTTCGGACAGCAGGGCGCGCTTTCCCGCCTCGTCCAGGAACGACGCCCGGACCGCGTTCCCGGCCAGTTCGGCGATTCCCGCGTGGTCGAGGCCCAACAGCCGGGCGGCGACGGCGTACTCCTGGTTGAGGGAGGTGCCGAACATGGGCGGGTCGTCGCTGTTGATCGTGACGAGGACCCCGGCCTTCACGAGCTCGGGCAGCGGGTGCTCCTCCAGCGAGGCGACGGCGCGGGTGCAGACGTTGGACGTCGGGCAGACCTCCAGCGCGATCCGGTTCTCGGCCAGGTGCTCCAGCAGGGCGGGGTCGCCGGCGCTGCCGATGCCGTGCCCGATGCGCTCGGCCTTCAGGTCGCGCAGCGCCTCCCACACGGTCTCGGCGCCGGTGGTCTCCCCGGCGTGCGGGAGCGAGTGGAGGCCCTCGGCGCGGGCGGCGTCGAAGTAGGGGGCGAACTGCTTCCTCGGCACGCCGACCTCCGGGCCGCCGAGGCCGAAGCCGATCAGGCCGTCGGGGCGCTGGTCGAGGGCGATCCGCAGGGTGCTCTCGGCCGCCGGGAGGCCCAGCTCGCCGGGGATGTCGAAGATCCACTTGAAGGTCAGGCCGTGGTCACGCAGCACCCGGGCGCGGGCGTCCTCGATGATCTCGCAGAACTGCTCCGCGGCGAACCCGTTGATCAGGTGGGTGTACGGCGTCACGGTCAGCTCGACGTAACGGGCGTTCTGCGCCGCCAGGTCGCGGCCCACCCCGTAGAAGAGCTGCCACAGGTCATCGGGGTCGCGGATCAGGTTGAGGACCGAGACGTACACCTCGATGAAGTGGCCGAAGTCGCGGAAGGTGAAGAACTCGGCCAGCCGCTCGGGGTCGGCGGGCACGGGGGTGCTGCCCTCGTGGCGGGCGGCGAGCTCGGCCACCACCCGGGGGGAGGCGGAGCCGACGTGGTGGACGTGCAGCTCCGCTTTGGGCAGACCGGCGATGAAGGAGTCCAGATCTGGTGTCACGTGCCCGACCGTAACAACCGGCCCGACCGAACACCCAACTTCTTACACGGAAATGTCAGCTTCCGCCCGGAAGTTCGCCCAGCGTCACCTGCACGGTCGTCTCGGAGCCGTCCGAGCGGCGCACCACGACCGGCACCTTCTGACCCGGCTTCAGCGTCGCCAGCACCTCGCTCAGGGTCGTGGTGTCCTCGGTGGCCTTGCCGTTCACGCTGGTGATGACGTCGCCGGTCCGGATCCCGGCCTTCTCGCTCGGGCCGTTCCTGGTCACCGCGCCGACCTGCACGCCCATCGGCTCTCCGTTCCGGCCGATGGCCGTCCCCACCTGCACACCCAGGGCGGCCCGGCGGGAGTTGACCACCCGGCCGTTCTGCACGATCTGCCGTGTGATGTCGGTGGCCGTCGCGCTCGGGATGGCGAAGCCGATGCCGTCGGCGGGGCCCTGCTGCGGATTGTTGGCGCCCAGGGTCGGGATGCCGATCACCTGACCGTGCAGGTCGACCAGGGCGCCGCCGCTGTTGCCCGGGTTGATCGGCGCCGAGGTCTGGACGGCGTTGGTGATGGTGGCGCCCGGCGTGCCGCCCTCTCGGGGGCCGGAGATCGTCCGGCCGAGCGCCGACACGATGCCCGTGGTGACCGTGCCGGAGAAGCCCAATGGATTGCCCATGGCCAGCACGATCTGGCCCACCCGGAGCTTGGACGAGTCGCCGAAGACCGCCGGGGTCAGCCCGCGCGGATCGGTGACCTTGATGACGGCCAGATCGCCCGCCGGGAAGGAGCTCACGAGGGTGGCCTCGCGCGCCGCGCCTCCGGTCGGGACGGTGACCTCGAAGTCACGGGCGTCGCCCACCACGTGGGCGTTGGTCACGACGTGCCCCTGGGTGTCGAAGACGATGCCGGAGCCGAGGGCGTTCCCGGTGGTGATCTGCACGATCGACGGGAGCACTTTGTGGATGACGTCCTCGTACAGCGACTCCAGGCCCAGGGCCTGCTGGGCCGGCGTCACCGGCGCGCCCGGCACGGTCGACGTGGGAGCCGCTGACGGGGTCGCCGTCGCCGTGCCGGGTGACGAGTTTGCGCAGCCTGCCGCCGCCGCGAGACAGGCGAGAACGGCGATCCGGGTGATGACCGGCGAGAATTCCATGCGCACCTGTCTACCCAGGTGGATCACCGGATTCCAGCACCGTTGGAGCGTGCCATCGTCCGGCTTCGATCATGAATATTGACGTAATCTGCCGTCATGGCGGACGAACTCGGCACCCCTGCCCGGCCGTCGGCACGCTCCTACGACGCGCCAACCACCCCGATGCCCGTCTACCGCCCGCCCGCCGAGGCCGAGGCGGCCCCCGCTCCCGCTCCGCCGCCGCCCTCCTCCGGCAACCGGGCGCGGGTCTTGTGGACGGTCTTCGCCGCCCTGGTCACGGTCGCCGCGGTGGTCTTCGCCTTCTCCGCGTTCTCGGCCGACGAGCCGGTCCGCGAGGTGGCCGTGCTCCCCGCCGCCGACTCCGCGCCCAGCGCCCCCGCGCCCGCCCGCACCCCGCTCACGCTGCCCGCGCCGCCGGTCCGCAAGGCCCTGGCGACCTATCCCGGCGCCGGCACGCCCACCGCCGGCCTCGTCGACGACCGGCGTTCCGGCATCGTGTACGCCGCCTTCGCCGCCCCCTGGGAGCGGGTCGAACCCGACCCCTTCCAGTTCCGCCAGCGGGCCGGCCAGGCCGTCATCGCCTCCGCCCCGATCCCCGGCGCCGACCCCGGCACCCCGAAGACCGCGGCCCAGTGGCGGGCCCTGACCGCCAGGGCAGCCCGCTGGACGGTCGCCCGCTACCAGCCCGGCGAGGCCACGTTCCAGTGGACCGCCTCCCAGCGCACCCGCCACGGCACCGGCTGGCTGCTCGGCTACCGGGTGGCCTGGGAGACCGGGGGCAAGCGCCGGACCGCCGAGGCCGTCGTGGCGCTCATGAAGACCAGGGGGAAGCCCGCGATGCTTTTCGCCTCGGTGCCCGATTCGCGGAAAGAGCTGCGTAAAGACCTGAACGTCCTGCTTGAGACGCTTCGCCCCCGGTAGCCTCGAAGCTTCTTCTAGAATATGATTCTGTCCACATTGCCGAGTGTGGAGGGGTCAGATGGCGATCGGGCTGAGCGAAGAGCACGAAGCGCTGCGTGAGTCGGTGACGGGCTGGGCGGGGCGTCACATCACGCCGCAGGTCGTGCGGGCCGAGCCGGCGGGACGGCCTCCGTTCTGGTCCGGCCTCGCCGACCAGGGTCTGCTCGGCCTGCACCTGCCGGAAGAGGTCGGCGGCTCCGGCTACGGCCTGCTGGAGGCCGCCGTGGCGGTCGAGGCCCTGGCCGAGAAGATGGCGCCCGGCCCCTACGTGCCGACCGTGCTGGCCGGTGCGGCGATCCACGCCTCCGACAGCAAGGCCTTCGGCGAGGTGTTGTCGGGCCTGGCCGACGGGTCGCTGACCGGCGCGCTCGCCCTCGACGCGAACCTGACCGGCACGGGCCGGGTCTCCGGGGTGGCCGAACAGGTGCTCGGCGCCGCCGAGGCCGACATCCTGGTGCTCCCGGCCGGGGACACGTGGGTGGTCGTCGAGGCCTCGGCCGCGACGGTGACCCCGATCCCGGCGCTCGACCTCACCCGGGGGGTCGCCCGGGTCGAACTGGCCGACGCCGAGGCGCGGGTCCTCGACGGCCTGACCACCGAGACCGTGCGTCACCTGGCCGCCGTGCTGCTGGGCGCCGACGCCATCGGCGTGGCCGCCTGGTGCGTCGCCGCCGCCGCCGACTACGCGAAGGTCCGGGTCCAGTTCGGCCGTCCGATCGGCCAGTTCCAGGGCATCAAGCACAAGCTCTCGCGCATGCTCGTCGTGCTGGAGCAGGCCCGCGCGACCGTCTGGGACGCCACCCGCGCCACCGGCGACGAGCGCGACTACGCGGCGGCGATCGCCGGGGTGGTCGCCCCCGACGCGGCCGTGCAGTGCGCCAAGGACGCCATCCAGACCTTCGGCGGCATCGGCTACACCTACGAGCACGACGCCCACCTCTACTTCCGCCGCGCCCTCACGATCCGGGCCCTGACCGGCTCGTCGGCCGACTGGAAGGAGCGGGTGGCCACGCTGAGCCTGGCGGGCGTGAGCCGGGAGATGCGGCTCGACCTGCCCGAAGACGCCGAGCCGCTGCGCGAGCGCATCCGCGGCGAACTGGCGGAGATCGTCCCGCTGGAGGGGGTCGAGCAGAAGCGGGCGCTGGCCGCCGCCGGGTTCGTGATGCCCCACCTGCCGGCGCCGTGGGGGCGGAACGCCCCGCCGCTGGAGCAGGTGCTGATCCAGCAGGAGATCAAGGCGGCCGGGCTGAAGCTCCCACAGATGATCATCGGCGCGTGGGTGGTGCCCTCGATCGCCGTGTACGGCACCGAGGAGCAGCAGCAGCGTTTCCTGCCCCGCACCCTCAGCGGGGAGCTCGTCTGGTGCCAGTTGTTCTCCGAGCCCGGGGCCGGATCCGACCTGGCCAACGTCCAGATGAAGGCCGAGCGGGTCGAGGGCGGCTGGCGGCTCAACGGGCAGAAGATCTGGACCAGCGTGGCGCACGTCGCCGAGTGGGGCATCTGCATCGCCCGCACGTCCAGCGAGGGCTCCAAGCACGACGGCATCACCTACTTCATCGTCGACATGAAGGCCGAGGGCGTCACGGTCCGGCCGCTGACCGAGATGACCGGCGAGAACCTGTTCAACGAGGTCTTCTTCGACGACGCGTTCGTGCCCGACGAGCTCGTGGTCGGCGCGGTGAACGAGGGCTGGAAGGTGGCCCGCAACACGCTGTCGAACGAGCGGGTGTCGTTGTCGTCGGGGTCGGGCGGCACCGGGTCGTCGGTGCCCGACCTGCTCGGGCTGGCCGGGCGGCTCGGACGGGAGCTGACGCCGGTCGAGCGGCAGGAGCTCGCCGAGGTCGTCTGCGAGGGCCACTCGATCAACGCCCTGTCGTTGCGGGTCACGCTGAAGCAGCTCGCCGGCACCGAGCCGGGCGCCGACGCGTCGGTGCGCAAGCTGCTGTCGACCTCGCACGCGCAGCACGTCTCCGAATGCGCGGTGAACCTGATCGGCCCGGCCGCGGTGACGGCGGCAGACTGGAAGCTGGGCGACGCCGGCTACTGGAACCGGGCGATCCTCGCCACCCGGGCCATGACGATCTACGGCGGCACCACGGAGGTGCAGCTCAACATCATCGGCGAGCGCATGCTGGGCCTGCCCCGCGACCCCGAGCCGGGTAAGTAAGAACCTGTTACCTAAACCTGTTCCAGGCCTGTTTCAAGACCTGGAACAGGTTGCAGTTCGGTTGTAGCGTCGGGACATGCGGACCCGCGCGGCCGACATGTTCGGCCTTGAGTTCCCGATCTTCGCGTTCAGTCACTGCCGCGACGTGGTCGCCGCGGTCAGCCGGGCCGGGGGCATGGGCGTCCTCGGCGCCCTCTACTTCACGCCCGAAGAGCTGGAGACCGAGCTCGCCTGGATCGACGCCAACGTCGACGGCAGGCCCTACGGCGTCGACGTCGTGATGCCCGCCTCCTACGAGGGTGCGGAGTTCGCGCCCGAGGAACTCGTCGGGCGGCTCCAGGGGATGATCCCGGACGGTCACCGGAAGTTCGTCGACGACCTGCTGGCCCGCCACGGCGTGGCCGAGTCGGACGGCGCGGCCGGGCGGGTGCTGCTCGGCTGGACCGACGCCACCGCCCGTCCCCAGGTCGAGGTCGCCCTGAGGCACCCGATAGCGCTGCTCGCCAACGCCCTCGGGCCACCTCCCGCCGACGTGGTCGAGATGGCCCATGCCAAGGGCGTGAAGGTCGCCGCGCTGGCGTCCACGCCCCGGCACGCCGTCAAGCAGGTCGAGGTCGGGGTCGACCTGGTGGTGGCGCAGGGCACCGAGGCCGGCGGGCACACCGGCGAGATCTCCACCATGGTGCTGATCCCGCAGGTCGTCGACGCGGTCGACGTGCCGGTGCTGGCCGCCGGGGGCATCGGCGACGGGCGGCAGGTCGCCGCCGGGCTCGCGCTCGGGGCCGAGGGGGTCTGGACGGGCTCGATCTGGCTGACCGTCGAGGAGGCCGACACCCCGGCGGCGGCCCGCGACAAGATCCTCGCGGCGACCTCCCGCGACACCGTCAGGTCGCGGTCGTGGACCGGCAAGCCCGCCCGGCTGCTCAAGAACAAGTGGACCGACGCCTGGGAGGCCGCCGACTCGCCCGGCACGCTGCCGATGCCGCTGCAGTTCATGCTGGTCAGCGACGCGCTGCGGCGGATCGGCCGGTCGGACGCGAAGGAACTGGCCACCTTCCCGGCCGGTCAGATCATCGGCACGATGAACGACGTCAAACCGGCCAGGCAGGTGGTCTTCGACCTCGTCGAGGGCTACATCGAGGCCATGGACCGGCTGCGGGCCATCAGTGACCGGTGAACCGGGCGGGCCGCTTGTCCCGGAAGGCACGGGCCCCCTCCTTGGCGTCCTCGCTGCCGATGACGGGCCAGCCGAGCGCGTCGGAGACCTTCAGCGCCTCCTCTTCCGGCAGCCCGATCGTGTCGCGGTAGGCCCGCAGGATCGCCCGCACCGCGAGCGGCCCGCTGGCGGCCACGTCGTCGGCCAGTTCCCGGGCCCTTTCGAGCGCCTGGCCGTCGGGCACGACCTGGTTGACCAGGCCCATGCGCTGCGCCTCGTGCGCGCCGACCGGACGGCCGGTGAGCAGCAGGTCCATGGCGAAGGCGTAGGGGATCTGGCGGGCCAGCCGGATCGCGCTGCCGCCCATCGGGAACAGCGCGCGCTTGGCCTCGAACAGGCCCAGCGTCGCGCTCTCGGCGACCACCCGCAGGTCGGTGCCGACCAGCAGTTCGGTGCCGCCCGCGACGGCGTAGCCCTCGACGGCGCAGATGATCGGTTTGGTGGGCATGGCCTCGCGGAGCAGGCCGCGCCAGTGGTAGTTGGGGATCTGGGCGGCCCTGGCGCGGACGTGCTCGTCCTCGCTCGGGCTCGCCATGGCCTTGAGGTCGGCGCCGGCGCAGAACGTGCCGCTCGCGCCGGTCAGGATGCCGACCCTGACGTCCTCCTGTTCGGATATGTACGTCCAGGCCTCCGCCAGCCCGACGAGCATGTCGGTGGAGAGGGCGTTGCGCGCCTCCTGGCGGTCCATGGTCACGATCACGACGTGGCCGTCGCGGTCGACGCGGCAGTGCGGGGTGCTGATCGGCAGGCGTTCCACGTACGTACTGTCCGACGCCGACCTCCAGAGATCAAGCGCTTGGTTGGAAGGAGCGCTCATGAGTTCACTCGGATTCTGGCGGCTCGCGCAGGCCGACCCCGCCTGGATCGCCGCGGTCGATCCCGACGGCACCGAGCACACGGCCGGTGACCTGCTGGCCCGCGCGAACGGGCTGGTGCACGGGCTGCGCGACCTCGGGCTGCGACCCGGCGACGGGATCTGCGGGCTGGTGCCCAACGGGGCCGACGGGCTGGTGCTCTACCTGGCGGCGCTGCAGGCCGGGTGGTACTACACGCCGGTCAACTGGCACCTGACGGGGCCGGAGATCGCGTACATCGTCGAGGACAGCGAGGCCAAGGCCTACTTCGTGGACGAGAGGTTCGCCGTCGAAGGGGCACGCGGCCGGGCCGGGCTCGGGCCGGAGCGCTGTTTCGCCTTCGGGGAGGTCAAGGGCTTCGCACCGCCGCCCACCGGGCCCGCCGACCTGCCCGCCGACCGGACCGCCGGGGCGACGATGCACTACACCTCCGGGACGACCGGACGCCCCAAAGGGGTCCGGCGCGCGCTGAGCGGCCTCGACCCCGACGACATGGCCGAGCTCATGACGTCGCTGCTGAGGTTGTTCGGCATCACCCCCGGACAGCCCAACGCCCACCTGGTCACCGCGCCCGCCTACCACACCGCCGTCACCCAGTTCGGCGGCAGCGCCCTGCACATGGGCCACACGCTGGTGCTGATGGACAAGTGGGACGCCGAGGAGACGCTGCGGCTGTGTGAGCGCTACCGCGTCACCAACTCCCACCTGGTCCCGACCCACTTCAAGCGGTTGTTGTCGCTGCCGGAGGAGGTCCGGGCCCGCTACGACCTGTCGTCGCTGCGCTGGATGATCCACGCCGCCGCGCCCTGCCCGGTGCCGGTCAAGGCGGCGATGCTCGACTGGTGGGGCGACGTCGTCTACGAGTACTACGCCGCCACCGAGGGCGGCGGCACCCTCGCCACCCCGGAGGACTGGAAGAAGCACCCCGGCACGGTCGGCAAGGCCTGGCCGATCAGCGAGCTGCTCATCGTCGACGACGAGATGAACCCCGTCGAGCAGGGCACTCCCGGGACCATCTACATGAAGATGGGCGCCGCCGCGTTCGAGTACAAGGGGGACCCCGAGAAGACCCGGGCCAACCGGCTGCGCGACTTCTTTACCGTCGGCGACATCGGCTACCTCGACGAGGACGGGTTCCTGTTCCTCTGCGACCGCAAGGCCGACCTGATCATCTCGGGCGGGGCGAACATCTACCCGGCCGAGATCGAGAACGAGCTGCTCGTGCACCCGAAGGTCGCCGACGTCGCGGTGTTCGGCATCCCCGACGACGAGTGGGGCGAGCAGATCAAGGCGGTCGTCGAGCCCGCCGAAGGGGTGATCCCCGGCCCCGAGCTGGCCGCCGAGCTGCTCGACTCGCTGCGCGGGCGGCTGTCGACGATGAAGTGGCCCAAGACCATCGACTTCATCGCCGAGATGCCCCGCGAACCCAACGGCAAGCTGCTGAAACGCAAACTCCGGGCGCCTTACTGGGAGGGCCGGGCCAGTGCCATCTGAACCCCACCCCGAGATCAACCACGTATTGGAGTTCCCGGGCGGCTACACGCGCTCGACCGGGCCGGTCATCGGCCGTTTCCTCACCGAGCTGCGGGCCGGCCGCATCGTCGGCGTCCGCACGGCGGGCCGGCGGGTGCTGGTGCCGCCGTTGGAGTACGACCCGGCGACCGGCGAACCGGTCACGGACGAGTTCGTCGAGGTCGGCCCGGCCGGGACCGTCCGCGAGTGGACCTGGGTCGAGGAACCGCGCAAGAACCACCCGCTCGACCGGCCGTTCGCCTGGGCGCTCATCCGGCTCGACGGCGCGGACACCGCGCTGGTGCACGCGGTCGACGCTCCGGTGAAGGCGATGCGGACCGGGTTACGGGTCTGGCCACGCTGGCGGCACGACCGCGTCGGCTCGATCACCGACCTGGAGTGCTTCGTGCCCGAGGTGACCACGATCGTGGCGAACGTGCGGACCGAGTACACCGTGACGCCGGGCGCGGCCCTGGCCCGCTACCTCGACGCGCTGACCCGGGAAGTCTTCCTCGCGGGCCGCTGCCCGAGCTGCGAGAGCGTCTACGTGCCCTACCGGCTCTCGTGCCCGCAGTGCGGGTCGGTCATCGAGGAGGAGCTGGAGGTCGGACCGTCGGGCACGGTCACCACGTTCGCGATCAACAACCTGCCCGACCCGCGCGCGCCGCAGGTGCCGTTCGTGTCGGCGTACATCCTGCTCGACGGGGCCGACACCCCGATCATCGCGCTGCTGGGCTCGGTGGCGGCCGGGGAGGTCACCGTGGGGATGCGCGTCAGAGCCGTGTTCGAGGGCGGGACCGTGAAGTGGTTCGCGCCGGAACGGGAGGCGTGATGAGACCGGTCGCCGTCGCGGCGTTCGCGCAGACCACGCACACCGGCCACGACACGGGCCTGTCGGAGCCGGAATTGATCCTGCCGGTCATCCGGGCGGTACGCGAACAGTCGGGCCTCACCGAGTTCGGCTTCACCTGCTCGGGGAGCTGCGACTACCTGGCCGGGGCGCCGTTCTCGTTCGTGTCGGCCCTCGACGCGCTCGGCGCGTGGCCACCCATCCAGGAGAGCCACGTCGAGATGGACGCCGCCTTCGCGCTCTACGAGGCGTGGGTGCGATTACAACACGGCGACGTCGACTCGGCCCTGGTCTACGGCTTCGGCAAGTCGTCGATGGGCGACCTGCGCGAGATCATGACCCTCCAGCTCGACCCCTACTACCTCGCGCCGCTCGGCCTCGACCAGCTCTCCTACGCGGGCCTCCAGGGCTGCGCCGTCTCCTCGACGACCGCGGACATCGCCAGGCGCAGCTGGGAGTCCGCGCAGACCAACCCCTACGCGCTCAAGCTCCCCGAACCCGTGGAAACGGCCCCGATCACGGACGGAGCCGCCGCGATCGTGCTGGTCGCGGGCGATCTCCTCCGGGAACGCACGAACCTCGCCTACATCAACGGCATCGCACACCGCATAGACCCCCACTATCCGGGCATGAGGGACCTCGCCCGGTCGGCCTCCGCCGCCGCTGCCGCAACGGCGGCGGGGGTCGGCGAGGGCCCTGTCGACGTCGCCGAACTGCACGTCCAGTTCGCCCACGAGGAGACCATCCTCGCCGAGGCGCTCGGCCTCTCCGTCGACACGGTCATCAACCCCTCGGGCGGGCCGCTGGCCGCCAACCCGGTCATGGCGACCGGGCTCATCCGCATCGGCGAGGCCGCCGCCAGGGTCATGGACGGCACCGCCACCCGGGCCGTCGCCCACGCCACCAGCGGGCCCTGCCTCCAGCACAACCTCGTCGCCGTCCTGTCCCGGGAGTCGTGATGGGCAATCGTTGCGCGGTCATCGGGGTCGGCCAGACCCACTACACGACCCGGCGCCGGGACGTCTCCATGGCGGGGCTGGTCCGGGAGGCGGCGCTGCGCGCCTTGGAGGACGCCGGGCTCACCTTCGCCGACATCGACGCCGTGGTCGTCGGCAAGGCGCCCGACCTGTTCGAGGGCGTCATGATGCCGGAGGCCTACCTCGCCGACGCGCTCGGCGCGGCCGGGAAGCCCATGACGCGGGTGCACACGGCCGGGAGCGTCGGCGGGTCCACGGCACTGGTCGGGGCCTCGCTCATCCAGGGCGGCGTGCACGACCGGGTGCTGGTGGTGGCGTACGAGAAACAGAGCGAGTCGAACGCCACGTGGGCGCTGACCACCCATCTGCCGTTCACGTCGTCGCTGGTCGTGGGGGCGGGCGGCTACTTCGCCCCGCACATCCGCGAGTACATGCGGCGGTCGGGCGCGCCCGGCCACATCGGCACGCTCGTCGCGGTCAAGGACCGGCTGAACGCGCTGAAGAACCCCTACGCGCACCTGCGCATCCCCGGCATCGACCGGGCCATGGTCGAGTCGACGCCCATGTTGTGGGAGCCGATCCGCTACCTGGAGACCTGCCCGTCGTCCGACGGCGCGTGCGCGATCGTGTTGTCGTCGGAGCGGGCGGTCACCGGGACCCCGGCGTGGGTGCACGGCGGCGCGATGCGCTCCGAGCCGATCTTCCGGGCGGGCCGCGACACGGTCAGCCCGCAGGCCGGGACCGACTGCGCCGCGGACGTGTACCGCCAGGCCGGCGTGACCGACCCGCGCCGCGACCTCGACGTGGCCGAGGTCTACGTGCCGTTCAGCTGGTACGAGCCCATGTGGCTGGAGAACCTCGGCTTCTGCGGCGTCAACGAGGGCTGGAAGCTCACCGAGGCGGGGGCCACCGCGCTCGACGGCGACATCCCGTGGAACGCCTCCGGCGGAGTCCTGTCGAGCAACCCGATCGGCGCCTCCGGGCTCATCCGGTTCGCCGAGGCCGCGCTCCAGGTCCGGGGCATGGCCGGCGACCACCAGGTCGAGGGGGCCGGGAAGGCCCTCGGGCACGCGTACGGCGGAGGCGCGCAGTTCTTCGCCATGTGGATCGTCGGAGCGGAGAAGCCATGAGCCCGATGCACTTCCACCACGCCGACCTCTTCGAGGGCCTGGCCGACACGATCGGCGACCGGACCGCCGTGGTCTGCGGCGACGACCGGGCCACCTACGCCGAACTCGACGCCGCCGCCAACCGGCTGGCCCACCACCTCGCCGGGCACGTCCAGCCGGGGGAGCACGTCGGGATCCACCTCTACAACGGGCTCGAATACGTGACCTCACTGCTGGCGATCCTGAAGATCCGCGCGGTGCCGGTGAACGTCAACTACCGCTACGTCGCGGCGGAGCTGCGTTACCTGTACGACGACTCGGACATCGTCGCCCTGGTCTACTCCTCGGAGTTCGACGACCGGGTCGGCGCGGCGCGGACCGACCGGATGCGGCACCTGATCGCGGTGGGCGATTCGGCCATCGTGGACGCGGTGCCGTACCCGGAAGCGGTCCAGGGCTCTCCGGAACGCGACTTCGCCCCGCGCGACGGGCGCGACCTCTACATCATCTACACCGGCGGCACCACCGGCCTGCCCAAAGGCGTGTTGTGGACGCACGAGGACCTGTTCATGGCCTTCGGCGGCGGCAACCCCTACGGCCCCCCGCACACCACGCCCGAAGCGGTGATCGAGCAGGCCCGCACCGCCGGGCCGCTCACCATGATGGCGGCGGCCCCGCTCATGCACGGCGCGGCGCAGATGGGCACGTTCATCGCGTTCTGGATGGGCGCCACGATGGTCTACGTGCCGCGCTTCGAGGCGGACGCGGTGCTGCGCGCGATCGGGCGCGAGAAGGTGGTGTCGATCACCATCACCGGCGACGCGATGGCGGTCCCGCTGGCCGACGCACTGGAGGTCGGCGACTACGACCTGTCGTCGTTGTTCGTGCTCAGCTCGACCGGCGCGATCCTGACCGGCGCGGTCCGCGACCGCCTCCAGGCGCTGCTGCCGAACGTCATGATCATGGACAGCTTCGGCTCGACGGAGTCGGGCTACACCGCCTCGGCGGTCGCCGGGTCGTCACCCGAGGCGGGCCTGAAATACCAGCCCAACCCGAACGCGACGATGGCCGTCCTGGACGGCGCGCTGCGCCCCGTCGCCCCCGGCGAGATGGGCGTCGTGGCGAAGACCGGCCGGATCGCCCACGGCTACTACAAGGACCCGGTGAAGACCGCCGAAACCTTCGTGACCGACGCCGACGGCGTGAAGTGGCTGCTCACCGGCGACATCGCCCGCGTGGAGGAGGACGGCACCATCCGCGTCTACGGCCGCGGCTCCCAGTGCATCAACACCGGCGGCGAGAAGGTCTTCCCCGAAGAGGTCGAGGCGGTGTTGAAGGGCCACCCGGGCGTCTTCGACGCGGTCGTGACCGGCCTGCCCGACGACCGCTGGGGCCACCGCGTCGCCGCCGTCGTCGAGCCGCGCACGAAGGACCTCACGGAGACCGACCTCGACACCCACTGCCGCGAACGTCTGTCGGGCTACAAGGTCCCCCGGCAGTACGCGTTCGTGGACGAACTGGTGCGCTCGCCCTCGGGCAAGGCCGACTACCGGTGGGCTCGCGAGCAGTTCACCGTCTGACGTCGTAGGTCAGGTGGGTGGCCAGGGGTGAGGTCCGGCAGTCGACCAGGTCGAGGTCGGCCTGGAAGGTGCCGTCGAACAGGGCGGTGCCGCCGCCCAGGACCACCGGGGCGATAGTGATCGAGAGCCGGTCGACCACGCCCATCCGGAGATACTGCCTGATGACGTCGGCGCCGCCGCCGATGCCGATCGGGCGGTCGCCCGCCGTCTCCCTCGCCTGTCGCAGCGCCTCCTCGGCGCCGGTGACGTAGGTGAAGGCGGTCGGCAGGTCGTCGGTGACGCGGTTGGTCAGCACGAAGATCGGGCTGGCGAACGGGTTCTCGCCGCCCCACTGGCCGGCCGCGTCGAACATGCCGCGCCCGACGATGGCGGCGCCCGCCTGGTTCATCTCGGCGATGACCTGGGCGTCGACCGGATGGAGGTCGTGGCCGGACGACGGGCTCTCGTAGCTCCACGGCCCGCCGAACACCCAGTAGTGGAGGCGTTCGCCGCCGTCGCCGAGACCACGGCCGGGGCCCCAGTTCGGGCCGGAGACGAAACCGTCGAGGGAGATGGTGATGCCCGCGTGAATCATGCCGCCATCGTGCCGGACGGCACCGACAGAACCGGTTACTTGCCCGGTTCGCCGGTGAACGCGGCCACCCCGCCCAGGGCGATGTAGACGACCCCACTGCCGACGTCGAGCCGCCGCCGGGCCGCCGCCGACCGCTTCAGGCGTCCGGCCAGCGCGGAGGCGGCCAGGGCGTAGGTTCCGTCGCTGGCCATGCCGAGCACGACCCAGATCATGCCGAGCAGCACGATCTGCGGGGCCAGCGGGCCGGCGTGCGGGTCGGCGAACTGCGGCAGGAAGGCCAGGAAGAAGATGGCGGTCTTCGGGTTGAGGACGTTCACCACGAAGCCCTCGCCGAACAGGCGGGCCTTCGGCGTTTCGGTCACCACGGCCTCGGCGGCCGACGTCCGGTCCATGAGCTTGCGGACGCCCAGGTAGACGAGGTAGGCGGCGCCGGCGTACTTCACGATGGTGAACGCCGTCGCCGAGGCGGCCAGGATCGCGCTGATGCCCAGCGCGGCGGCGGCGATGTGGACGAGCGATCCGGCGTGCACGCCGAGCACCGACACCATCCCGGCGGCGCGGCCCTGGGCGACGCTGCGGGTGACGATGTAGACCACGGCGGGGCCGGGCACGAGCAGCAGCGCCAGGGTGGCGACGGAGAAGACGGCGAGCGTCGGCAGATCGGGCATGCCGCGAGGATAGGGACGAACCCGCTGATCACGCCAAGGGTTTTGCCAGCGCCTCCAGCAGCGCCTGGGTGGCCGGGGGGTCGGGCGGGGCTCCGTAGGTGGCGGCGTACACGTGCCTGACCGAGCCGGGCAGTTCGGCGGTCCTGACCCTCGGGTCGCGGTGGGCGCGCAGGGCCAGCGACGGCAGCAGCGCCGCGCCGAGCCCGGCCGCGACCATCGCCTGGACGGCCACGTAGTCGTCGGTGGTGAAGGTGATGTTCGGGGTGAATCCTTCTTTGGCGCACACGTCGAGCAGATGGCGGCGGCAACGTTCGCATCCGGCGATCCACTGGCCGTCGCGGTGGTCCGTGAGCGTGGGCCCGTCGAGGTAGACCAGGTGGCCGGGGTCGTCGAACAGGTGGCGGATGCGGACGTCGGGGTCCTCGCCCGGTCCGTATCCGAAGACCACCGCGACGTCGGCCTCGCCGGCCCTGATCATCGCCAGCGCCTCGGGCGGCTCGGCCTCGGTGATGTGCAGCTCCACGCCCGGGTACGCCTCCGCGAGCCGGACCCCGGCCTCGGGCACGAAGGTCCCGAGCGCGGAGGGGAAGGCGGCCAGCCTGACCCGGCCGGCCCTGAGCTGGGTGAGCGCCTCCAGTTCGGCGGCGGCGGAGTCGAGCCGCCCGAGGATCTCGGCGGCGCGGTCGGCGAGCAGTTGCCCGGCGTCGGTCAGCCGGACCCCTCGGCCGACACGTTGCAGCAGCTTGGCGCCGGTCTCGGCCTCCAGCCGGGCCAGGTGGTGGCTGACGGAGGGCTGGGCGTAGTGGAGTTCCTTGGCGGCCGCGGTCAGCGAGCCGGTGCGGGCGACGGCGACGAGTACCCTCAGGCGGACGGGGTCGAGCACCTCATCGATGCTACCCACGTCGGTATATGGCGGGAATACATCGATACCATCTATGGATTTCGCGATATTTCCCTATTGGACCTATCAGTGCAGGTGGGTTCAGGCTGGTCGGCATGACCGACATGCGTGACATCCTCCAGGCCGCCTCCCTGCTCGCCCGGCACATCCCTCCGACGCCGATGTGGAGCTACCCCGTCCTCAACGGGGTCGCCGGGGCCGAGTTGTGGGTGAAGCACGAGAACACCCAGCCGATCGGGGCCTTCAAGGTGCGCGGCGGGATCACCCTGCTGGCCGCCCTGCCCGACCAGTCGCGGGGCGTGGTGGCCTACTCGACCGGCAACCACGCGCAGTCGATCGCCTATGCCGCGCGGTTGTCCGGGGCGCCGTGCGCGATCGTGATGCCGGAGAACCCGAACCCGTCCAAGGTCGCCGCCGTCGAGGCGCTCGGCGCGACGGTCGTCATCGGGGGAGCGACCATGGTCGAGGCGGCGGACGTGGCCCGCGCGGAGGCCGACCGGCTGGGCCGCCGCCTGATCAGCCCGGCCGACGAGCCGGAGATCATCGCCGGGGTGGGCACCCTCTACCTGGAGATCCTCCTCCAGCGGCCGGATCTCGACGCGATCGTCGTCCCGGTCGGCAGCGGAACCGGCGCGGCGGCGGCCTGCCTGGTGGCGCGGGCGCTGGCCCCCGGCTGTCAGGTGATCGGCGTCCAGTCGGCCGCCGCCCCTGCGGCGCACGACGCGTGGCGGCTCGGCGAACTGGTCCTGCGCCCGATGAAGACGCGGGTGGACGGCCTGGCGACCGGCTCGGCCTACGCGCTCCCGCAGCAGGTCATGCGCGACCTGCTGACCGACTTCCTGCTGGTCACCGACGAGGAGATCCGCGCCGCCCAGCGCCTCATGCTCACCCACGCCCACACGTTGACCGAGGGCGCGGGCGCGGCGGCGCTGGCGGGGGTGTTGTCGCGGCGCGAGGATTTCGCGGGCAAGAAGGTCGCGATCGTCGCCTCGGGCGGCAACGCGGGCCCCGCGGAGCTGACGGCCCTCCTGGAACACGAGAACGCATAGGCGGGTCAGTCGAGGTCGTCGTGGGTTTCCCGGGCCAGTTCGTGGAGGCTCTGGCGGGTGAGTTCCAGGTCGGACGTCAGGTGGTCGAGGGCCGTCGGGGTGTCGGCGCCGCTGGTCGCGTCCAGGGCCGACAGTTCGATCACGCGGGCCACCAGGCCCTCCAGGACGATGACCGTCGACTCCAGCCGGACCAGCAGGCGTTCCCTGGTCGCCGACAGGCGGGCGTGGACCTCCTCCTGGGCGGTCAGGGCCGTGATCGCACGGTCGAGTTCGGCCGCGATCTCCGGGCGGGCCGACTCGCGGGCGTGGGTCAGGCGCAGGCGTTCCTGGCGCAGGAAGCCGGGGTCGAGGCGGCCGAGGGCGGCCGTCGTGACCGACGTGTGGGCGGCCAGCCGCCGCAGGGTCGCCACCGTGTCGTCGACCTGGGGGCGCATCGAGGCCACCGGGCCGACCAGCAGGCGGCCGCGCATCGACTCGCTGAGTTCGGCGAAGGTGGCCGCGGCGCGTTCGGCGCGGGCCACGGCGTGGTCCTCCGGGCTGCCGCCGGTGACCGGCGGAGGGCCGGGGGGTTCGGCGGGCTCGGGCGTGGACAGGAACGCAGAGATCAGCCAGCCTGCCAGCGCCGCGGCGAGGGCCGCCGCGACGGGCAGGCGCAGGGCCAGGCAGGCGAGGCCCGCGACCGCGCCCGGCAGCAGCGCCCACGGGTTGGCGAACCTAGAAATTGGCGATCACCTCCGTGAAGATCCGGTCGATGACGCCGGGGTCGCGGGAGTCGTAGGAGGCCGCCCTGGTCGTCTCGGAGATGGTCTTCAGGGTGCCAAGGTCGGCGTCGGCGCCGTAGGCGATGGTGAAGACCCGCACCGGGTGGGGCCCGCGCAGGCCCTTCAGGAGGTGGTCGAGGGTGATCGACTGTTGCACCTCGTCGCGGCCGTCGGTGAGGAGCACCACGGCGTCGATGGTGTCACTTCGAGCCTGGTCCTGTACGTGCCGGTACGCCGCCAGCGCCGTGTCATGGAGACCGGTGGCCCCCTGGGGGCGCAGCCGGTCGATCTCGGCCCGCAGGTCGTCGCGGTTGCCGGTGGCCATCGGCACGAGTTCCGTCCGCTTGGTCGAGAACGACCACAACCCGACCCGGTCGCGGGGCCCGAAGTCGCCGACGGCCCGTTTGGCCGCCGACTGCGCCAGGGCGAGCTTCGATCCGCCCGTACGGGAGGCGGAGGCCTCCATCGACCCCGACACGTCCATGACCATCAGCACGTTGGCCGGCTTGCGCAGTTCGGCCCAGCTCGCCAGCACGGCGTCGAGCACCTTGGGCGCCGGGACCTGGAGGATCTTCACCGGCAGGGGGTCGTCGAGGGCGCGGAAGCCGTGTTCCGCGAAGCGCCGCTGCTGCGCGGGCGCGCGCAGGTAGGCAAGGAAGTCGGCCGCCACCTTCCGCTTGGCGGGGGAGGCCCATTTCAGCACGGCATAGGGGTTGTCGGACAAGAGCGTGCCCTCTTTGGGATGGATCGCGACGAGCGGTACGTCGGGCCGGTCATGCTGTCCCCGCGTCGCCGGGTCACCCGTCGGGTTGCCCTCGTTGTAGTCCCAGACCGACTTCTCCTCGACGGTGACCGCGGAGATGTAGGACATCGCCGCCCCCGCGTCGTCGGCCCGCTGGAGGTTGGACAGGAACGTGAGCGTGGTGTCGCCGTAGTGGACGATCGACCGCTCCACCCCCTGGACGAACCGCCGAACCTTCGGCGAGGCGACGTCGCGGGTGGTCAGGTCGCCCGACACTCCGGTCGCCGCGACGTACGCCCCGATGGTCGCGTTCAGCCCCGAGGTGGAGAACCCCGGATGGGTCTTGCCGAGCCGGAAGGGCCCCCACTCTGGGTGCCCGTGCCGCGCCCACCCCTGCTCGGAGGAGGCCAGGTCCAGCACGTCACCCCACCCGAGGGCCTTCTCGGGCCACCCGAGGGCCTCGGCCATCGGCTCGGGCATCGCGATGACCAGCGGCGTCTTCACGATCGAGGGGGCCTCGGCCGGGATGGGCGCCGAGCGGCTCCGCTGCCGCAGCAGCGTCAGCCACCCGGACGCCGCCGGGCTCCACACGTCGGGCCGCGCTCCGTCGGCGCGGGTCCACCCGTCGGCCAGCGCGTCGAGGGCCGCCCCGGACGCCATCGTCGTCACGGTCACCGTCCCGCAGCCCTTGCGGGAGTAGCCGGCCGCCATCTGGCGTAACAGCTCGGCCTTCTCGCTGGAGGCCGCGATCCGCAACCCGGCCTTGGACGGGGTGCACTCGGGATCGGCGTGCACCGTCCGCACCACCACGACGACCGCGCCCGCCACGATGGCGGCGACCAGGAGGGCCGAAGCGAGCCGCGGACGGCCGGAGGCCGGCCGTGGCTCGCGCTGCGAATCTGCCCCAGAGAACCGGCGGGATCGACGGCGCACACGGGCCTCCCACGGATGTGTCGGTACTTATCCCGACGAATGGGGACCCGCCAAAGTTCTTTACGACGCGCCGTACTCCAGCAGGAACAGCGCCTCGGCCGTGGCCACGCGGCGGAGCTCCTCGATGTCGACGCGCTCGTTGGGCGCGTGGATCCGGGCCGCCTCGTCCTCGGCGCCGAACAGGAGCAGCTCGGCCTCGGGGAACTGCCGCTGGAGGGTGGCCACCAGCGGGATGCCGCCGCCCTGGCCGACGTCGCGCGGCTCGCGGCCGAACGCCCTGGTCATCGCGCGGTCGAGGGCCGCACGGGCCGGGCCGCCCGCCGGGGCCTGGAAGCCCGAGCCGACCGAGATGTCGGAGAACGTGACGTGCGCGCCCCACGGCGTCTGCGCCTCCAGGAACGCGGTCACGTCGGACAGGGCCGTCTTCGGGTCGTTCTGGGCGGGGACGCGGATGGTCACCCGGGCCCGCGCGACCGCCTGGATGGCGTTGACCGCACCCGAGACCGTCGGCACGTCGAGCCCGGTCACCGTGATCGCGTAGGAGCCCCAGATGCGGTCGGCGATCGAGCCGGTGCCGACCAGGGAGACCCCGTCGAGCACCCCGGCGCCCGCGCGGAACTCCTCGTCGGTGCCCGCGTCGCCGTCGAAGACGCCCTTCTCCAGCCCCGGCACGCGCACGTCGCCGTCGTCGTCGTGGAGGGCGACCAGCATGCGCATCAGCGCCGCCAGCGCGTCGGGGGCCGGGCCGCCGAACGAGCCGCTGTGCAGGGCGTCGCGGAGGGTGCGCACCTCGACGGTCACGGCGGCCATGCCGCGCAGCGAGGTGGTCACGGCCGGGTCGCCGACGGCGGGGTTGCCGCAGTCGGCCACGATGATCGCGTCGGCGCGGACCAGCTCGGGGTTCTCCTCGACGAACCGCTCCAGGCGCTCGCCGGCGTACTCCTCCTGGCCCTCGATGATTACCCGCACGCCCACGGGGAAGCGGCCGTCGAAGGCACGCAGCGCGGCGAGGTGGGTGATGATGCCGGACTTGTCGTCGGCGGCGCCCCGGCCGTACACGGCACCGTCGATCTCGGTGGGCTCGAAGGCCGGGGTGTCCCACAGGGCGGGGTCACCGGGCGGCTGGACGTCGTAATGGGCGTACAGGAGCACGGTGGGAGCGCCGGGAGGCGCCGGGGCCTCGGCGTAGACGGCGGGGAAGCTGCCCTCGACCGGGATCTGCCGCACGGTCGGCAGACCGGCGTCGCGCAGCAGCGACTCCACGGCCGCGGCGGCGCGGTGCACCTCCTCCTCGGGATGCCCGGGGAAGGCGACGGACGGGATAGAGACCAGCGCCTTGAGGTCCTCCACCGCGCGTGGCATGGCGGCGGCGACGGCGTCTTCGATGTCACCAGGAGTCATGCGCCCCATCGAACCATAAACCGGACAGCGTCTCGGAGCGAGCCGCGGGCGGCCGAAGGCCGGCCGTGGCTCGCGATCTTGAATCTGCCCCCTCCAAACAGGTCGACGAATTTCGTCGCTGTTACACGTAGAAGTCGAGGAATCCGAAGCCGTTTCAATTTGCAACCACGTTTTCCCTTGGCAGATGTCTGGGATTCAATGCACACTGACAGCGGAGCTCAGACACCAAGGGAAGTACAGATGACGCACCCCGAAGATCTGCAGAGAGCGGCTCACGACAACCTCTGGATGCACTTCACCCGCCACGGCGCCTACGAGCACGCCGAGGTCCCCATGATCGTGCGGGGTGAGGGCGCCTACATCTACGACGTCAACGGAAAGCGCTACCTCGACGGCCTCGCCGGCCTCTTCGTGGTGCAGGCCGGCCACGGCCGCAGTGAACTCGCCGAGGCGGCCGCCAAGCAGGCGCAGGAACTGGCCTTCTTCCCGCTCTGGTCGTACGCCCACCCCAAGGCGGTGGAGCTCGCTGCCCGGCTGGTCGAGCACACCCCCGGCGACCTGAACCGGGTGTTCTTCACCACAGGCGGCGGCGAGGCCGTCGAGACCGCCTGGAAGCTGGCCAAGCAGTACTTCAAGCTGACCGGCCGCCCCCTGAAGCACAAGGTCATCAGCCGCCAGATCGCCTACCACGGCACCCCGCAGGGCGCCCTGTCGATCACCGGCATCCCCCTGTTCAAGCAGATGTTCGAGCCGCTGGTGCCGGGCTCGGTCCGGGTGCCGAACACCAACTACTACCGCGCCGACGAGATCACCGGCGTCCCCGGCATGACCCCCGAGCAGTACGGCATCTGGGCCGCCGAGCGGGTCGCCCGCGCGATCGAGATGGAGGGCCCCGACACGGTGGCCGCCGTCTTCGTCGAGCCGGTCCAGAACGCCGGCGGCTGCTTCCCGCCCCCGCCCGGCTACTTCAAGCGACTGCGCGAGATCTGCGACGAGTACGACGTTCTGCTCGTCTCGGACGAGGTCATCTGCGCCTACGGACGGCTCGGCACCATGTTCGCCGGGGAAAAATTTGACTACGTACCGGACATCATCACGTCCGCGAAGGGTCTGACCAGCGGGTATTCTCCACTTGGAGCGATGATCTGCTCCGACCGGCTCTTCGAGCCGTTCAAGTCGGGGACCGAGATGTTCGCCCACGGCTACACGTTCGGCGGACACCCCGTGTCGGCGGCCGTGGCGCTGGCGAACCTCGATTTGTTCGAGCGCGAAGACCTGCTGGGTCACGTGACCCGCAACGAGGGCGCGTTCCGCGCCACCCTGGAGAGGCTCTACGACCTGCCCATCGTCGGCGATGTGCGGGGCAGCGGGTTCTTCTGGGGCGTCGAGCTCGTGAAAGACAAGAACACCAAGGAGACCTTCACCGCCGACGAGTCGGAGCGCCTGATCCGGGGCTTCCTCTCCAAGGCGCTGTTCGAGGCAGGCCTGTACTGCCGGGCGGACGACCGCGGCGACCCCGTGGTCCAGCTCGCCCCGCCGCTCATCTGCGGCCAGAAGGAGTTCGACGAAATCGAATCCATCCTTCGCGGAGTCCTCACCGAAGCCTGGGCTCTGCTCTGAGAAAGGAACCCCGAAGATGAAGATCGGCGTGCCCGCCGAGGTCAAGAACCACGAATATCGTGTCGCGGCGACCCCCGCGGGCGTCCATGAGCTGGTGCGTCACGGCCATGACGTCCACGTCCAGCGCGGCGCGGGCCTCGGCTCGCACATCCCCGACGAGGAGTACCTGGCGGCCGGCGCGAAGATCGTCGACTCGGCCGACGAGGTGTGGGCCGAGTCGGAGATGGTCCTGAAGGTCAAGGAGCCGATCGCCGAGGAGTACCACCGGCTCCGCGAGGGCCAGGTGCTCTTCACCTACCTCCACCTGGCCGCCTCCCGGCCGTGCACTGACGCGCTGCTCGAGAGCCGCACCACGGCCATCGCCTACGAGACGGTCCAGGTCGGCGGCGCGCTGCCGCTGCTGGCCCCGATGTCGGAGGTGGCCGGGCGGCTGGCGCCGCAGGTGGGGGCCTACAACCTGATGCGCTTCAACGGCGGCCGGGGCGTGCTCCCGGGCGGCGTGCCCGGCGTGGCCCCGGCGAAGGTCGTCGTCATCGGCGGCGGCGTCTCCGGCCTGCACGCCGCGCAGATCGCGGTCGGCATGGGCGCCGAGGTGACCATCCTCGACGTCAACATCGACCGGCTGCGCTTCATCGACGCGATCTACCAGGGCCGCCTCAAGACCCTGGTGTCGACGTCGTACGCCATCGAGAAGGCCTGCCTTGAGGCCGACCTGGTGATCGGCGCCGTGCTGATCCCGGGCGCCAAGGCCCCCCAGCTGGTGTCGAACGCGCTGGTGGCCCGCATGAAGCCGGGTTCGGTGCTCGTCGACATCGCCATCGACCAGGGCGGCTGCTTCGAGGACTCCCGTCCGACCACGCACGCCGAGCCCACCTTCACGGTCCACAACTCGATCTTCTACTGCGTGGCGAACATGCCGGGCTCGGTGGCCAACACCTCCACCTACGCCCTCACCAACGCCACCCTGCCCTACGCGGTCAAGCTGGCCGACCAGGGCTGGAAGAAGGCGCTGGCGGGCGACGCCGGGCTCGCGCTCGGGCTCAACACCCACCAGGGTCTCGTCACCAACGAGCCGGTCGCGGTGGCGCACCAGCTCCCCTACACCCCCGTCGGCGAGGTCCTCGCGGCCTAACTCAGGCCTAGGCGTTTTCGCAGGTCACGGGCCGTCTCCAGGACCCGCTCCACTTCGGTGGGGGTGGGCCAGGGGGCGGTCCCGGGGCGCAGCAGGGTGGCCCGCACCGCCGCGAGGTGCTCGACCGCCCCGATGTGCAGGCCGCTCTTGTCGGCCAGCCACGTGATCGGGTCGATCGGGTCGCGCAGGCGCCGGGTGACCATGTCCCAGGTGCCGAGGATCTCGCTCAGCTCGGCCACGTCGAGGGTGGTCTCGCCGCGCCGTCCGGCCGCCGCGACGGCCAGTTCGGCCCGCGCGGCCAGTTCGGGCTCGGCCGGCCGGTCCCAGCCCGGCGTCTTCGGCAGGGCGCTCCACCGTTCGGCCTCCATGGCCCGGTCGGTGGCCGTCAGCAGGGTGGCCAGCTCCAGCGCCGCCCGGTAGTGGCCCTGCGCCGCCGCCTGCCGCAACCAGTGCTCGCCGCCGCTCATGTCGGCGTGCTCGGCGATCAGCAACAACCCGAAGTTGTACGCCGCCTCGGCGTCGCCGCTCGCCGCCGCTCTCCCGAACCAGTGGGAGGCGGCCCGCGCGTCGTCGAGCTCGACGCAGACGAACCCGGCCATCCGCTGGTCGTCGACCCGGCCCGTCCCGGCGGCGCGCTCGAACCAGGCCCGCGCGGTGCGGAGGTCTCTTCTGGCCAGCGCGAGATTGCCCAGCTGGGAAGCCGCGCCCGGGTGGTCGTGCTGGGAGGCCAGCCGGTAGAGCACCTCGGCGCCCTCGGGGTCGCGCAGGGCGTGCAGCAGCAACCCCAGGTGGTAGGCGGCCTCGGCGTGCCCGCCCCGGGCCGCGAACTCCCACCAGTGGCGCGCGTCGCCCTCCTCGCCGCCGGAGTAGCCGAGAAAGCCCAGGTCGTGGGCGCTGGTCAGGTCGCCGTCGAGGGCGGCCCTGCGGTGCCAGTCACGGGCCCGCGTCAGTTCTCCGGCGTCCTCGCAGAGCAGCGCCAGCCGCCGGGACGCCCGCCGCGACCCGGCGGTGGCGGCGGTCTCGTACCAGTGGAAGGCGGCCGGGGCGTCGCCCTTCTGCTCCAGCAGCAACGTGGCCAGGTTGGCGGCGGCCTCGGCGTCGCCGGTTCCGGCGGCCAGTTCGTACCAGCGCAGGGCCTCGTCGAGCGAGCCGTGCTTCTCGTGCCACTTGCCGAGGTTGAAGGCGCTGTCGACGTTGCCGGCCCCGGCCGCCCGCTCCCACCAGTGGCGGGCCGCCGAGCGGTCGCCACGCTGGGCGTAGAGCCGCCCGAGCAGGTGGGCCGCGCGGGCGTCCCCCGCCTGAGCGGCGGCGTGCAGGTCGTCGCCCTCGCCGTCGGCGGCGGGGCGGGGCGGCGGGACCTGCGCGGTCCTGGCCGACACCTCAGGCCACATTGTCATGCCGGACAGAGTTGCATGTAACAGTCTGGTCACGGAGGGTGATTGCCAGTTTCTTACTTCAGCGGATGCTGATGAATCCCGAGAACATGCCCATGCCGCACGAGTATCGGACCGTCCCCGGCCCCCGCGCGCCCAGCCTTATGGTCACCTGCCCGGTCTCCGGCAGGGCGACGTCTCTGCCGTCGATCGCGACCGTGGTGGTGCAGCTCCGGTTGTGGTCGGTGCGGAAGACCACGACGATCTCCCGATGGGCCGGAGCCGAGATCGCCGCCGGCCGGAACCCGTCGGGCGTCGCCCAGACCACGTTCCCCGCCGAGGCGGCGACGGCGGGGCTGTCGGGCAGCCAGCCGCCGAGCCGTACGCCGGAGAAGACGGTGAAGAGCCCGGCGGCGATCACCAGCACCCCGGCCCACCGGGCCAGCCGCTTCAAGACGATCCCCACCAGGGCGAACGCCGGAGACGACCCCAGCACGAACCCGCCCATCAGCGCCGCCCCCGCGAGCGCCGACCCGCTGGAGACCGCCACGAGCTCGGTGCTCAGCGTCACCCCGCAGGGCACCAGAACCGTCGCCGCCCCCCGGGCGAACGGGCTGCCGGTCAGCGGCCGGCACGCCATCGGACGGCGCAGCAGCACGACCCCCGCCACCACCACACCCAGCCCCGCGACGACCAGCACAAGGGCTCTGACCTGCGGCGCGAGCACCAGCACTCCGCCGACGAGACCCAGCAGCGCGCCCAGCACGACATGGACGAGGGCCCGCCCGGCCAGGAAGGCCCAGATGCGGTCGACCCCCGCGATCAGCCCACCCTGGACGGCCGTGCACGACACGGAGCCCGCGAGCAGCCCGGCGCCCACCCCGCCGGCGAACAAGGCCATCACCAGCGCAACCTAACGTGACCGGCCGGACGCGAGAAGTAGCCCGGATGCCACTCCCTCCGCACCTGGCCGCCAGTACGGAAAGCGCTTACCCGGCTATTTCATCACGTCCAGCCCGGCCTGACCAGGCCGGATTCGTAGGCGATCACCACGAGCTGGGCCCGGTCGCGCGCCCCGAGCTTCATCATCGCCCGGCTGACATGGGTCTTCGCCGTGGCGGGCGACATGAACAACCTCCCGGCGATCTCGTCGTTGGTCAGCCCGTTGCCGACCAGGGCGAGCACCTCGCGCTCCCGCTCGGTGAGCGAGCCGAGCTCCTTCGGCACGACCGGCGCCTTCGCCCGCGACGCGTATTCGGCGATCAGCCGCCGGGTCACCCCGGGCGACAGTAGCGCCGCGCCGCCCGCCACCACCCTGACGGCCTGGATGAGCTCGGCCGGTTCGGTGTCCTTGACCAGGAAGCCGCTCGCGCCGCCGCGCAGCGCCTCGAAGACGTACTCGTCGAGCTCGAACGTGGTCAGCATGACCACCTTCGGCCCCGGCGGCATCAGCCGCACGGCCGTCAGGCCGTCGGTGCCGGGCATCCGGATGTCCATCAGCACCACGTCGGGGGAGTGCTCCCCGGCCAGCCGCACCGCCTCGGCCCCGTCGCCGGCCTCGGCGACCACCTTCATGCCCTCCTGCGCGTCGAGCAGCGCCCGGAACCCGGCCCGGACGAGGGCCTGGTCGTCGGCCAGCAGGATCCTGATCACGGTCGTTTCTTGGGCGGGCCGGGTCATGGCTTCTCCTTGGCGGGGATCGGGAGGGTCGCCGCGACGCGGAAACCGCCGTCGTGGGGGCCCGCCGTCAGCGAGCCGCCCAGGGCCGAGGCGCGTTCGCGCATGCCGGGGATGCCGTTGCCGCCGCCCAGGTCGGTGACCGCGTCGCGCTTCCCGGCGCCGTCGTCGGTGACCGTGACGCGCAGGGTGTCGTCTCCGTAGTCGAGGCAGACCACCACCGACGAGCCGGGGGCGTGCCGCGTCACGTTGGTGAGGGACTCCTGGACGATCCGGTAAGCGGCCCGGTCGGGCCCGTGGGGGATCTGCCTGACCTGTCCGGTCCGGGTGAGTTTCACGTCGAGGCAGCTGCGGTCGGCCAGGTCGTCGAGGCGGTCGAGCCCGGCGGTCGGGTTCCGGGGGGCGCCCTCGCGCAGCACGTCGAGCACGCCGCGCATCTCGCTCAGCACGTCCTTGGAGGCCGTCTTGATCGTCGACAGGGCGCTGCGGGCCTGCTCGGGATGGGTCTCGATGAGGTGCAGCGCGGTCGAGGCCTGCACGTGGATGAGCGAGATGTTGTGCGCCAGCACGTCGTGGAGCTCCTGGGCCATGCTCAGCCGCTCCTCGCTGGCCTGCCGGCGTTCCTCCTCGGCGGCCTTCTGCGCCTTCTCGGCCCGGCGCTCGCGGAAGGCCCGCAGCCACTCGGCGAAGGTGAGCACCAGGAACAGGAACGCGGCCACGGCGAGGTTGTGATACCAGCCTCGGGGCGGGCCGGAGACCAGCCACGTCGTGTAGACGATCATGAACAGGAGGGTGGCCATGCCCCACGCCCAGGCCGGCCGCCGGTGCCCGGAGACCAGGGTGTGGACGATCATGATGATGGGCGTCAGGAAGACCGGCCCGTAGACGAAGCCGAACAGCAGGAACACCCAGGTCGCCACCAGGGTGACGGCCATCGCCACGGTAGGCCGCCGCCGCATCGCCAGGATCATCGCGGGGCCGACGAGCAGCAGCAGGTAGCCCCGCCAGTCGAGCGGGGTGCGGTCGGGCTGGGCCCACTGGGCGCCCACGGACGCGACGGTCTGCACCACCGCCGCGGCGATGGCGTGCACCACGTCTCTGCGCTCGACCACGGTGTCACGTTAGGCGACCTCAGCGGGCATGACATCCATCAGTGGGGGAAGCCCGCACTACACCTCGGGGCGTACCGGGCCTTGACATGTCCGGTCATCCTTGGATGATCGCAAAGTGGAGGTGACCATGAGACGCGTCACAGGCGCCGCGCTCGGGATAGTCGTCATGGGGGCGCTCGTCGCGCCGCCCGCCCAGGCCCGGCCTCAGGTGGAGAAGAAACCCGTGGCCGAGGGCTACGGCGGGGCGGTGGCCACCGTCGACCTGGAGGCCAGCAAGGTCGCCCTCGGCGTGCTGAAGGACGGTGGGAACGCCATGGACGCCGTCGTCGCCGGAGCCGCCGCGCTCGGGGTCACCGAGCCCTACTCGGCCGGGCTGGCCGGAGGCGGCTTCATCGTCTACTACGACGCGCGGTCGCGCCGCGTGGTCACCGTCGACGGCCGCGAGACCGCCCCGGCGAAGATGACCGCCTCGACCTTCGAGGGCATCCCCTTCGACCAGGCCGTCACCAGCGGCCTGTCGGTCGGCGTGCCGGGCTCGGTGGCCCAGTGGAACCTGGCGCTGCGCCGCCACGGCACGATCTCGCTGAAGAAGGCGCTGAAGCCCTCCGTCGACCTGGCCCGCAGGGGTTTCCCCGTCGACCAGACCTTCCACGACCAGACCGCCGCCAACGCGGCCCGCTTCGCCGACTTCACCTCGACGGCCGCCCTCTACCTGCCGGGCGGCGCCCCGCCGCCGGTCGGCTCGACCTTCCGCAACCCCGACCTGGCCCGCACCTACCAGGAGCTCGCCGACCGGGGCCCCTCCTGGCTCTACGGCGGGAAGCTCGGCCAGGAGATCGTCGCCACCGTCAAGAACCCGCCGGTCACCCCCGGCTCGACCCGGAACGTGCGGCCGGGCCTGATGGAGGTCTCCGACCTGCGGGCCTACCGGGCGCTCACCCCCGAGCCGACCAGGGTCCGCTGGAACGGCCTGGACGTCTACGGCATGGCCCCGCCGTCCTCCGGCGGCTCCACCGTCGGCGAGGCGCTCAACATCCTGGAGAACGTGGGCCCGGCCGGGCTGAGCGAGTACCTCGACGCCAGCCGCCTGGCCTTCGCCGACCGCAACGCCTACGTCGGCGACCCGGCGTTCGTGGACGTCCCGCTGGAGCAGCTCCTGTCGGAGGGCTTCGCCAAGGAGCGGGCCTGCCTGATCGGCGACACCGCGCTGCCGCACCCGGCCGCCCCCGGTCAGCCCGACGGCGTCTACGGCCCCTGCGCCGCGCCCGCTCCCGCGCCCGAGACCAAGGAGCAGCAGCCCGAAGGGCCTGAGACCACCCACCTGGTCGCCTCCGACCGGTGGGGCAACGTGGCGGCGTACAACATCACCATCGAGCAGACCGGCGGTTCGGGCATCGTGGTGCCCGGACGGGGCCTCCTGCTCAACAACGAGCTGACCGACTTCAGCTTCGGCCCCGCGCCGAACGACCCCAACCTGCCCGCCCCGGGCAAGCGCCCGCGCTCCTCGATGGCCCCGACGATCGTGCTCAAGGACGGCAGGCCGCTGCTGGCGGTCGGCTCGCCCGGCGGCGCGACGATCATCACGACCGTCCTGCAGATCCTGCTCAACCGCTTCACGTTCGGCATGTCGCTGCCCGACGCCGTGGCCGCCCCGCGCGCCTCGCAGCGCAACATCGCGGCGACCCAGGCCGAGCAGGCCTTCATCGACCGCTACGGCGCCGAGCTGACCGCCAAGGGCCACACGTTCGCGGTCACCCCGGAGATCGGCGCCGCGACCGCGCTGGAGTTCCTGAGGCACGGCAAGGTCCAGGCCGTCGCCGAGCCCACCCGACGGGGTGGGGGCAGCGCGCTGGTCGTCCGGGACTAGCCGGGCATGTCAAAACCGCCGGCGGGCGCGGTCGCCGGCGGTTCTGCTCGCGGAGGTCTTCCTAGGCCACGAAGGCGAAGTAGCCGACGACCGCCACCACGATCACCAGGGCGACGCCCAGGGCGATGTAGAGGGGCAGGCGCGACGACTCCTGCTGCTGGGCCTCCTGCGCGGCCTCTTCCTGGTTGCGGGCGAAGGCGCGGAAGGCCTGCGTGTTCCCGGCCGGGTCAACCTGTGGGTCAGACATGTCACGAACTCTAGCGACACACCATGCCCACGAGACACCAATATGTCGTTATTGCTAGTTTTGCGGAATCCGGCCCCATGGCCGGGACCGGTGTGCAAGGCGGATACCTTGTGAGTCATGCTGCGCACCCTGTTCGCTCCCCGGCTGGTGGGCCTCCACCTGCTGGTGATCGGGGTTCTGGTGGCCTTCGTCCTGCTCGGCCGCTGGCAGCTCGGCGTCTTCACCGACTCCGGGCAACCCCGGGCCGCCGCCGACCCGGCCCCCGTCGCGCTGACCGAGCTCAGCAAACCCGGTGAGCGCGTCACCGCCGACGAGATCGGCCGCCGGGTCACCGCGACCGGCACCTACGACGCCGGCGCGCAGCTTCTGGTCGCCGACCGCGAGCCCGACGTCGCCGCCCCCGGGGGCCGCGCCTCGGCCGGCCAGGGTTTCTGGCTGCTCACCCCGCTGACCCTCACCGACGGCTCGACCATGCCGGTGGTACGCGGCTGGGTGGCCTCCCCCGACGACCCCGCCGCGGCCGTCCCGGCGGGTCAGGTGAGCGTGACCGGCCGGCTGCGGGCGCCCGACCAGTCCGACGCGGTCCAGCGCGGTGGCACGCTGCCCGCCGGGCAGGTCGCCACGGTCTCGACGGCCGAGCTGATCAACCTGTGGACGGGCGACGTGCGCGACGGCTTCGTCGTGGCCACCGAGCAGACGCCCGCCCTGTCGGCCACCCCGGTGGCCGTGCCCGCCCCCACCCAGGGGGCCGCGCTGACCTGGCGCAACCTGGCCTACGCGGCCCAATGGTGGATCTTCGCGGCGTTCGCGGTCTACATGTGGTTCCACTTCGTCCGCGACGCCGTGAGAGAGACCGCGCGCCACACCGTACGATCTGTTGACCCCGAACCCGAGCCGGAGACGTGACCGTGGAATCAGCCCTCAAGCCGTTTCGAGTGATGGCCTACATCGTGGGCTGCATGCTGCTCGTGCTCGTGACCGGGATGGTCCTGCGCTACGGGTTCGACATCCCCGGGCCGTCGCAGATCATCTCGCCGATCCACGGCTTCCTCTACATGGTCTATCTGGTCGCCACCATCAACCTGGGCCTGAAGGCCCGCTGGTCGTGGGGCTACATCCTGGGCGTGATGCTCGCCGGGACGGTGCCGTTCCTGTCGTTCTACTTCGAACGGCGGGTCACCGACCGGGTTCACGCCCAGGTCGCGGCGGCCTAGCTAGCGGCCGATGCCCCGGCGGCGCAGGCGAAGAATGCGCCGCCGCTGTGATTCGTCGAGCATGAACCAGGCGACGACGGGCGCCCCGAGGAGCCCGACCACCACCAGGAACGAGATGAGTCCGGGCAGCAGCCAGATGGCGAGCAGCGAACCGATGCCCGCACCGACGTAGTACTTGGCGAGTGGCGACATGGGGGCCCCTTCGGATCATTCGCGATGCATCTCAATACTGGACGATGGATCCTCAACGTGCGCCCAGAGCCTGCAGTTCCCTGAGCGTCGCGGCCCCGCCGGGGTCGTCGTCGGTGCTCGCGGGTATCACGGCTATCTCGTCGACTCCCGCGTCCCGATATTCGGCCAGCCGCTTCTCGGCGGTGGGGCCGAGCAGCCCGACCGATTCGAGCAGCTCGTCGGGGATCTCGGCGAGCAGCTCCCGGGGGTGCGGGCGGGTGCGGGCGAACGCCACGACGTCGCCGAACCCGGCCTCGGTGAACATCTCGCCGTAGCCGGGGGCGGCCAGGTAGCCCACGACGCCACGGCGGAGCTGCTCCATCGCGGCGGCGTCCTTGCTCGCGGAGGCGGTCACCCACGCCGTCACCCGCGTGCCGCCCGCGGCCCGGAAGTCGCCGATCAGCCGGGCGGCCGACGCGGGGGTGATCAGGTTGAGGACCATGCGGTCGGCCGTGGCGGCGATCCGCACCGCCTGCGGGCCGAAGGCGGCGACCGTGACCGTCGAGCGCGGCGGGTCGAGCCTGAGCCGATATCCCGACGAGCGGGCGTGCGCCGACTTCTCGCCGTCGAGCAGGCCGCGCAGCACCTCCACCTGCTCGGCCAGCGCCCGCGCCGAGCCCGCGTGGGGACGGCCGTGCCACTTCTCGACCACGAGCGGGCTGGAGGTGCCGATCGCGACGTCGACGCGCCGCTTGACCAGGTCGGCGACCGAGGCCACGCCCATGGCGATCATCATCGGGTCGCGGACCGCGACCGCGAAGGGGCCGAGGGTCAGGGCGATGCGTTCGGTGGCCAGGCCGACGGCGGTGGCGAGGGCGAAGGCGTCGTAGGTGGCCATCTCGCCGATCCACAGTCCGGGATAGCCGAGGTCGTCGGCCGCCTTGGCGGTGAGCAGGGCGTCGGAGGCCGGCCGGTCCTGCCACAGGCCGAGGGAAACGCTGAGCATCTGGAGCCGTTCTTCGTTCGTGGACGATCAGGGGAGCTGGTCTGACCGTACCCAGGTGGCGTGGAAGCCGAGGGGCACCCGCTGCGGGAGCAGCACCCGGGCGACCGGGCCCTTCGTGATGTCCGAGGCGTCCAGGACCTGGACCTCGGAGCGGCCCTCCCGCTCGTCGGTGACGAAGGTGACCAGGTAGCCGTCGTCCTCCCCGGCCGAGCCGTCGCGGGGGGCGAAGGGGGCCTCGCTGCCGTAGCGGTGCTCGCCGAAGTGGTAGGTCTGCTTCGTGCCGGTCAGGTTGTCGTACTTCACCAGGCCGTCGAAGAGGTTCGTGGGGGCCTGTTTGACGGAGACGTTGTAGGCGTAGCGGGACCTGCGGCCGGTCGTCCGGAGGTCGATCGAGGGGAACTCGGTGTTGTGGTCGCCGTCGACGTACTCCTCGGAGGTGGTGCCCGTGGTCAGGTCGAAGCGGTAGCGGTACATGCGGGCGTCGAGCTTGAGGTAGCTGATCATGCGGGCGAGCACGCTGCCGCCGCCGCTGGGGGCCGGGCGGGCGACGCGGCAGACGTCCATGACGATCTCGCCGCCCTCCTCCCACGCGTTGACCACGTGGTAGATGTAGCAGGGCTTGGCCTCGAACCACCTGATCTGGTCGGCCCGGCCGCGCTTCGGGATCACCCCGAACCGCGACGGCAGCGACCGGTCGAAGGTCAGCTTGTAGCGCCCCCGGCGGGCGGCGTCGAGGTCCTGGTACAGCGGCAGGTCCATGAGGATCGCGTGATTCTCGGTGATCGCCATGTCGTGGGGGAGCCGGGCGCCCGGCAGGTCGAGGTCGACCACGTGGTCGACGGTGCCCTGGGGGCCGACCACCCCGTACCGGAGGAACGGGGGTTTGGGCCCGTAGTCGAACCAGAACAGCTCCCCGGTCCGTTCGTCGACCTTCGGGTGGGCCATCACGTCGCCGGTCAGCGTGTCGAGGAAGGTCTGCGCGCCGAGCGTCTCCAGCGACAGGGGGTCCATCGTGTACGGCGACCCGCACAGGTACCACGTCGTGAGCAGCCGGCCCTGGTGGAACACGATGTCGGTGTTGGCGGAGTCCTTCAGGTTGAGCCCCCGCGTGTTGCCGAACGGGTTGTCCTTGGGGTTCTCCATGACACCCGTCCACAACGCCCGGCCGGCCGCGCTCTCGGCCTCGAACGCCTTCGTGCGCACCCACCGGTTGCGGTAGCGGGCGGCGCCGTTCTCGAAGTGCACGGCGTGCACCATGCCGTCGCCGTCGAACCAGTGGTAGCGGCCCCGCATGGGGAAGCGGGCGTTGGGGCCGTTGCGCAGGTAGACGCCGTTGAGATCTCTCGGGATCTCGCCGACGACTTCCAGCTGGTCAGCGGTGAGCTCCTCCTGGACAGGCGCGTACACCCCCAGGAGGTATGGGTTGTCTTCGCCTGATTCGTCCAGAACTTTCATACAGTGACGCTACGGATAAAGAAGTCAGCTCGTCAATGTGCCCTTAGAGTGGGATATTCGGGTTCATCCAGTAAGCGCGGGGAAACATGCACAGCACCACCTGTCAGGAATCTCATGCCTGAGGCCACCCTGACGGTCGCACCACCTTCGGCCCCGGCCGAAGAGCGGCTCACCCCCATCGGGCGGGCGCTGACGATCCTCGGCGACCGGTGGGTCCTGATGATCCTCCAGCGGGCCTTCCTCCTCCACGTCCGCACCTTCGCCGGCTGGCGCGACGAACTGGGCATCAGCGAATCGGTGCTGGCCTCCCGCCTCAAGGAGCTGGTGGCCTGCGGGATCTTCGAGACCGCCGCCTACCGCAACGGCCGGATCCGCTACGAATACCGGCTCACCCAGCGCGGTCTCGACCTGTGGTCGCTGCTGGTCGCGATCTACTCGTGGGAACGCGACTGGACCGACCGCGAGCTGCCCCCGCTCATCCACGACGTCTGCGGCCACGAGTCGCGCCCCGTGCTGGGCTGCGGCCACTGCCTCAACGTGATGACCGCCCGCGGCACCCACACCGTCCGCGGCCCCAACGCCACCTTCGCCAGCGCGCACGCCCCCCGCCAGCACCGCCGCACCGCGGGCCCCCGCCCCGACTACCTCGGCTACTGCCCCGACGCCATGGAGATCCTGGGCGACCGCTGGTCCACCCACGTGCTGGCCGCCGCCTTCCTGGGCGTGAAGCGGTTCGGCGACTTCCAGGCCGAGATGGGCATCGCGCCGTCGGTGCTGACCGACCGGCTGCGCCGCTTCGTCGACCTCGGCGTCTTCCGCACCTGCGAGTCGGGCTACCGCCTCACCGAGCGGGGCCTGGCCTTCTTCGAGGTCTTCGCGTTCCTCGTCGCCTGGGCCCAGCGGGAGCTCCCGACGCCACCGGGCTCCACACTCGACATCACTCACAAGTCCTGCGGCGCCGGGCTCGCTCCCGTCCTGCTGTGCACCGCCTGCGGCGGCGTGCTCGCCCGCCGCGAGGTGCACTTCGACATCAGTGCCTGAAGGTCTCCCTCACCTCTTCGGCCATGACATGGCGTTCGGCCGCGCTGGTCACCGAGTCCAGGGCGGCGTACTCGTACCTCTCCTCCGCGGTGACGTGCGCGAACACCGTCGCGCGGAGGACTTCCAGGTCGCGGGTGAAATCGGGGGAATCCGGATCGACGGTTCTGATGAGCTCTCTGACGTGCCCTGCCTCCCTCCTCCTGTTGGCCACGATCTCTGCCCCGCCGTTCAGGCGGGCCAGCGCGACCGGGTGCACGACGACCTCCTCGGCCTCCTCGTGTACGGCCAGCAGCCGCACCAGCCTCCCGAAGGTCTCCCTGCGGTCGGCGGGCTGACTGCGCTCCACGGCATCGAACAGATCCCTGATCAGAGCGTGCTGACGGGTCAGCACGGTGATCACGTCCAGGTCCTGATCCGGCTCGACGGTGGTGCGGCGGTCCATCCGTGGCCTCCTTTCTGATCTCCTCCGCCTAACCCACACGAATCAACCGAAACTCGTTGACCCTGGGGACCGGGTTGCCTAATGTTCCGGGCACAATCAAAGAGTCCGGGAGTCCGGTATGAGGCTGCACGCGAAAGATGTCGTCGAGCGCTACACCTCCGCCGGGTGGTGGACTGACGACACCATTGACGGGATGTTGCGGGCTCGCGTTGCCGAACGGCCTGCCGCCCTCGCCGTGGCCGACCCCCCGAACAAGCCCGCCCTCATGGCCGGTTCCGAGGTCAAGCGGCTGACCTGGCAGGAGCTCGACGCCGAGGTCGACCGGGTCGCCGCCGTCCTCGTCGACCGCGGGGTCACCGCCTCCGACGTCGTGGCCGTCCAGTTACCGAACTCGGTCGAGCTGGCCGTCACCGTGCTCGCCGTGGTGCGCGTCGGGGCGATCGTGACACCGTTCCCGGTACAGTTCCGGCGCTACGAGCTGGCCCAGCTGACCCCCCTCGCCTCCGCGTCGGTGTTCGTCACGTCGGCCGACCGGGCGGAGGTCGTGCACGAGATCGGGGTCGAGACGGTCCTCGAATGGGGCGGCGACCTGGAGACCGCCACCGGCGACGCCGGGAAGCTCGCCGCCCACCTCGCCGCGCTGAACGTCGACCCCAACGACTGCGTGACCATCTGCTGGACGTCGGGCACCGAGGCGACGCCCAAGGGGGTGCCGCGGTGCCACTACGACTGGGGCGCGGTCGGCTGGACCTGCGCCGACGCGGTCGGCCTCGGGCCCTCCGACGTGGTGCTCAACCCGTTCCCGATGGTCAACATGGCCGGGATCGGCGGCGTCTTCATGCCGTGGTTGCGGACCGGCTTCGCCCTCATCCAGCACCACCCCTTCGACCTGCCGGTCTACCTGACCCAGGTCGCCTCCGAGCGGGTGACCTACACGCTCGCGCCGCCCGCGCTGCTGACGATGCTGCTGCACAAGCCCGAGGTGCTCGGGCAGTTCGACATCTCGTCCCTCACCCGGATCGGGTCGGGATCCGCGCCGCTGCCGCCGCCGATGGTGCGCGGCTGGCAGGAGAAGCACGGGATCGCGATCATCAACTTCTTCGGCTCGAACGAGGGGATCGCGCTCCTTTCCGACCCCGAGACGATGCCCGACCCCGACGACCGGGCGCGCTACTTCCCGCGTCCCGACGCTCCCGGCACCTCGTGGCCGGGGACGCTCGGCGGGACGTCGGTGAAGCTGTTTTCGCACGACGGGATCGAGGTCACCGAGGAAGGGGTGCCCGGGGAACTGCGGCTGTCGGGGCCGACCGTGTTCGCGGGATACCTGGCGGGGACGGCCGAGGCCGACCCGTTCGACGACGACGGGTATCTCGTCACGGGCGACGTGTTCGAGCTCGCGCAGGGGCGCTATCTGCGGTACGTCGACCGGGCCAAGGACCTGATCATCCGGGGCGGGATGAACATCGCGCCGGCCGAGGTGGAGGCGCTGCTCGCGGGGCATCCGGCCGTGGCCGAGGTGGCGATCGTGGGATATCCGGACGCGGTGCTGAATGAGAAGGCGTGCGCGATGGTCGTGGCCAAGCCCGACACGTCGGTGACGCTCGAATCACTGGTGGAGTTCCTGCGCGACCAGGGGATCGCCTCCTACAAGCTGCCCGAGCGGCTGGAGGTCGTCGAGGCGCTGCCGCGCAACTCGCTGGGGAAGATCCTCAAGCGGGAGCTGCGGGAGACCCTTCAGGGGTAGCGGATCAGCAGACTCGCCTGCACGTCCTCCGGACCCCTCGCCGCGTAGAGGTGCGGCGTGTCCGACGTCCACACCAGATGGTCGCCCGGCCCGCCCGTCAGCGGTGACGCCTCCGGCCCCACCTCGGCCACGCCACTGAAGATCGTCAGGTGTTCGGTCACCCCCGGGCCGTGGGCGGGGGAGATCTGCGCGCCGCCCGCCTTGATGACCAGGTGGTAGAGCTCGTAGGTCACGGTCGCGTCGGTGAACGATTCGAGCAGCCGCCCCTCGACGGCCACGTCGGGCAGCACCGCAGGTGACGACAGCAGGGCCGTCAGGGGGACCTCCAGGGCCGCCGTCACCTTCCACAACGTCTCCATGGTCGGGTTCCGCGTCCCGGTCTCCAGGCCCGACATCGTCGCCTTCCCCACCCCGGCCGCCCTGGCCAGGGCCGACAACGACATGCCCTTCGCCTCGCGGAGGTCGCGGAGGCGGCGGCCTATCTCTTGGGCGTCCACGTCGGCTATCCTCCCTCACGCGGGAAGCGTTCCGTTTACGGAACGATTGGAGGAACGCCCATGGTCCAGCCCATCGTCGCGGGCATCGTCACGGCCGTCGTCGGGTTCGCGAGTTCGTTCGCGATCCTGCTCGGCGGTTTCCAGGCCGTGGGGGCGAGCCCGGCCCAGGCCGCCTCCGGGCTGCTCGCGGCCTGTCTCGCCGTGGGGGCCTGCTCCATGTGGCTCTCGTTGCGCTATCGGATGCCGATCGTCGTCGCCTGGTCCACGCCCGGCGCGGCCCTGCTGGCCTCCACCGGGGCGGTCGAGGGCGGGTTCGCCACCGCAGTCGGGGCGTTCCTCGTCTCGTCGGCGCTGATCGTGGTCGCCGGGCTGTTCACGCCGCTCGGGCGGTGGATCGCGACGATCCCGCAGCCGATCGCCGCCGCCATGCTCGCGGGGGTGCTGCTGCCCCTGTGCCTGGCGCCGGTGCAGGCGGTCGTCCAGGTTCCGGCGCTCGCCATCCCGGTCGTGCTGGTCTGGCTGGTGCTGATGCGGTTCGCCCGGACGTGGGCCGTCCCGGCGGCGCTGGTGGTCGCGGTCGTGCTCATCGCCGCGCCCGTCGACGCCGGGTGGCCGCAACTCGCGTTCACGGCCCCGCGGTTCACGGTCCAGGGGGTGGTCTCGATCGCGGTGCCGCTGTTCCTGGTGACCATGGCGTCCCAGAACGTGCCGGGGATGGCGGTCATGGCGGGGTTCGGCTATCGGGTTCCGCTGGCGGCGGCGCTGCGGGTCACCGGGATCGCGTCGGCCGCCGCGTCGCCGTTCGGCGGGCACGCCGTCAACCTCGCCGCCATCTCGGCGGCGTTGTCGGCCGGGCCGGACGCCGAGCCCGATCCGGCGCGGCGCTGGATCGCGTCCACCACCTCGGGGGTCGCCATGATCGCCCTCGGGCTGTCGGCGGCGGTCGCGACCTCGTTCGTGGTGCAGTCGCCGCCGATCCTCATCCAGGGGGTGGCGGGGCTGGCCCTGCTCGGGGCGCTGACCTCGGCCATCAGGAACGTCGAGGGGGAGGCGGCCATCATCACCTTCCTGGTGACCGCCTCAGGCGTCGGTTTCCTCGGGGTCGGGGCCGCGTTCTGGGGGCTGCTCGCGGGCGGGGTCGTTCACGTCTTCTTCAGCGCCTCCAGGACGAAGGAGAAGATCTCCGCCTCGTAGTGAAGGCGGGCGTAGCGGCCGGTCGGGCCGGAGTGGCCGCCGTCCTCCACCTCCACCCGGAACAGCGGGTCGGCGCCGTTCGCGCGGAGCCTGGCCACCCATTTGGCCGGCTCGTGGACCAGCACGCGTGGGTCGTTCACGGCGCCGGTCACCAGCAGCGGCGGCAGGTCGCCGCTCGGGACGTTGTCGTAGGGGGAGTAGGCCAGCATCCAGGTGAAGTCCTCTAACCGGCGGGGGTCGCCCCATTCCTCCCACTCGTTGACCGTCAGGGGGATGGTGTCGTCGAGCATCGTGGTGACGACGTCGACAAAGGGGACCTCGGCCACCACCCCCGCCCAGAGGTCGGGGCGCATGCCGTACACGGCGGCCTGGAGGAGGCCGCCGGCCGACAGGCCCCGGGTGGCGATCTTCGAGACGTGGCCGTCGAGCAGGAACTCGGCGGCGGCGATGTGGTCGGTGAACGTCGTCGGCTTGCGGGACAGGCGGCCGGCCTGCCACCAGGCGCGGCCCATCTCGCCGCCGCCCCTGACGTGGGCGTGCGCGAAGACCGCGCCCTGGTCGAGGAAGGCCGACAGGGCCGCGTCCCAGGTCGGCTCGAAGACCGCCTCGTAGGCGCCGTAGCCGTAGAGCAGGCAGGGGGCGGTGCCGTCGAGCGGCACGTCGGCGCGGCGCACCACCGTGACGGGGATCAGCGCGCCGTCCGGGGCGGGGGCCCAGAGGCGTTCGCTCACGTAGCCGTCGTGGCGGGGGTTCTCCTTCAGGAGCTTCCGTACGCCGGACGCCAGCGTCAGCCGCCACCACTGCGTCGGCTCGCTGTACGACCCCGTCTCGAAGATCACCGAATCGGTCAGGTACTCCTCGTTGTGCACCAGGGCGATCCGCCCGCAGGGCACGGGAGGGTGCACCTCGTACGACGTCCCGTCGTCGCCGAGCACCCGCAGGAGCGGGTCGCCGCCCCGGCGCAGCGTCAGCACCCGGTGGCCGTCGAAGCAGTCGACCGACAGGATGCGCTCCCCGGGCAGCGGCGGCACGCCGACCACGCGGAACTCCGAGTGCCCGTCGTCGGTCCAGGTCACCAGGCCGTCGAGGGTGGCGTCGCAGCGGTATTCGACGCCCGGACAGCGCCCGCCGACCGACTCGGGCACCCCGTCGACCACCGACCACACCTCGGTCGTGTCACGGCTGGCGGCGGTGATGAGCAGATGGGTGCCCGACCGGGTCGCCCGCACGGTCAGCTCGAACCGGCGGTCGCCCTCGCGGAGCACCACCTCGTCGGCGCCCGTGGAGATGTCGTAGCGGCGCACCTCGCAGGGGCGGTACACCTCGTCCACCACCGTGTAGTAGAACCACCCGTCGGCCCAGCCGCCCGTGTAATAGGTGCCGGCGATGCTCACCGGCAGGTCCTCCAGCGTTTCCAAAGAGCGGAAGCGCAGGTCGTAGACCTCGTCGCCGGTCACGTCGATCGAGTAGGCCAGCCAGCGCCCGTCGGGCGACACCTCGCGCACACCCAGTTCGACGTAGTCGCCGAACGCGTCGAGGTCAAGCAGGACCTGGTCGCAAGCATCACGCTTTCGTCTGAATTCGCCGAACTCTCTTCCGGCGTCAATCTGCGTGTAGTAGACAAAGGCCCCATGACGCCAACTGACTGAAGACTCAGTCTCAGGCGTCCGTCCAGCCATTATGGCTGCGAGGTGCTGCCGAAAGGGGGCGGTGTGGGCGATCCGGGACTCGTAGCGCCGCCGCTCGGAGATGAGCACGTCTCGTACCGCCACGGGGTCTCTCATCCAGGCGTGGTCGTCGATCCGCTCGATGCCGTGCAGTTTGTGCACTACCGGGTGTGTCATGGCAGGACAGTACCGATTTGGAGCGACTCCCGCCCCCGGAGGACGATATGCACCATTTCGTCATCAAAGCACTGACCTTCGCACTCGCCGGAGGGCTCCTGTCCACCCCCCTCAGCCCGACGCCCGCCGCCCCGAAAGTGACCTTCACGATCGGGATCCAGTCGGACGTCGACTCCACGAACCCGTTCACGGGCATCGTCGTGGAGGCCTACGAGACCTACGCGCTCATGTACGACTACCTGACCACCTCCAGCGCCAAGGACGTCTCACCCCAGCCGTCCCTCGCCGAGTCCTACAGCGAGGCGCCGGACAAGAAGTCGTGGACGTACAAGATCAGATCCGGGGTGAAGTGGTCGGACGGGCAGCCGCTGACCGCGCGCGACGCCGCGTACACCTTCAACCGGATCATCGACGGCGACTTCGAGCAGACCAACTACGGCAACTACGTCGTCAACATCGACAAGGCCGAGGCGACCGACGACACCACGCTCGTCCTGCACGTCAAGAAGCCGACCCCCATCATGGAACGGCTGGCCGTGCCGATCCTGCCCGAGCACGTCTGGAAGGACGTCGACGGGGACGCGGTCAAGTCGTACGCGAACGAACCCCAGAACGGTCAGCCGGTCGTCGGCTCCGGGCCCTTCCAGCTCGTCGAGCGGCGCAAGGGGCAGTACCTCCGGTTCGCCGCGAACAAGAACTACTGGCGGGGCGCGCCGAAGTTCGACGAACTGGTCTTCCGGGTGTTCACCAACGCCGACGCCGAGGCGCAGGCGCTGGTCCGGGGTGAGATCGACTTCGCCTACGACCTGCAGAGCAACGTCTTCAACTCGCTCAAGGACAAGCCCGGGGTGACGACGCGCAGCTCGGAGTACTCCGGCTTCAACGAGATCGCCTTCAACACCGGCGCGGCCCTGGCCGACGGCACTCCGATCGGCGACGGCCACGAGGCGCTGAAGAACAAGCAGGTCCGGCTCGCCATCTCGCACGCCATCGACCGGCGGACCCTCGTCGACCGGGTGCTCAACGGGCACGGATCGCCCGGTGACACCTTCATCCCGCCGGTCTACCCGCTGCTGCACTACACGCCGCCCGTCCCGCAGAACTTCGACCTGGCCAAGGCCAACCAGCTCCTCGACGCGGCCGGATATCCGAAGAAGGCCGACGGCACCCGGTTCGCGCTGCGGCTGTACGCGCGACAGGAGTCGCAGGACTCGCAGAGCACCGCGGAGTTCGTGAAGAGCTGGCTGAAGGAGATCGGCATCGACGTCACCGTCAAGGTGATGTCGGAGGACACCCTCACCGAGGTGATCGGCCAGGGCGACTACGACATGTTCGAGTGGGGCTGGGTGGTCGAACCCGACCCCGACTACCAGATGTCGGTGTTCACCTGCGGCAAGCGCAGCTACAAGGACGGCGACGCGATCTACGCCGACCTGTCGGACTCCTTCTACTGCAACCCCGCCTACGACGAGCTCTACGAGCAGCAGGCCGGCGAGACCGACCAGGCGAAGCGCGCCGAACTGGCCAAGCGCATGCAGCAGCTGGTCTACGACGACGCGGCGTACGCGATCACCTACTACTACAACGACCTGGTCGCCTACCGGAGCGACCGCTGGACCGGCTTCACCCCGCAGCCCGACCCCGACGGGTCGTTGTTGTTCCAGTACGGCGTGCACTCGTATCTGACGATGGCGCCCGTCACGGCCACTGAGAAGCCGCAGGCCGCTTCTTCGAGCGGCGTCAACGGCGGGCTGATCGGCGGGATCGTGGCCGGTGTGGTCGTGCTGGCCGGCGCGGTGTTCCTGGTCACGCGGCGGCGCTCGTCGGTCTCCGCCGACGACCGGGAGTGAGCGGGTGCGCGGCTACGTCCTGAAGAAGGTCGGCTGGTCGATCGGCACGCTGCTGTTCGTCGTGGTCTTCAACTTCTTCCTGTTCCGGCTGCTGCCGGGCGACCCGATCGGCCTCTACACCCGAGGCCGGAACATGTCGCCCGAGCAGCTCATCCGGCTGCGGCAGCAGCTCAACCGGCCCATGGGCGAGCAGTTCGTCGAGTACCTCTCCAACCCGTTCGCCTCGGCGATCAACTCGACCCGGTTCAACCGGCCGGTCTGGGAGATCATCGGCGAACGGGTCTGGCCGACCGTGCTGCTCGTCGGCACGGCCGTGCTGGTGGCGGCGCTGGCCGGGGTCTGGCTCGGCATCCGCAGCGGGTGGCGGCGCGGGTCGCGGTTCGACCGGATCACGACCGGCACGACCAACACGCTCTACGCGATGCCGGAGTTCTGGGTCGGCATGATGCTGATCATGTGGCTGCCGTTCTTCCCGAGCGGCGGCATCAACTCGGTCGGCGTGTCGGGATTCCTCGCGACCTCGGTCGACACGCTCTGGCACATGGTCCTGCCGGTGACCGCGCTCGCCATCGTCTACCTGGCCGAGTACACCTCGATCATGCGGGCGTCGCTGGTCGACGAACTGCGGCAGGACTACCTGACGCTGGCCCGCGCCAAGGGCCTGCGCGAAGACCTGGTCAGGCGGCGGCACGCGGTGCCCAACGCGCTGCTGCCGACCATGACGCTCATCTTCCTCAACCTCGGCTTCGTGATCGGCGGGGCCATCACCGTCGAGTACGTCTTCTCCTGGCCCGGTCTGGGGCTGCTCACCGCCGAGGCGCTGCGCGGGCCCGACATCCCCCTGCTGCAGGCGGTGTTCCTGCTCTTCTCCCTCGGGGTGATCGTGTTCACACTGCTGGCGGACCTGCTGTACGCCGTACTGGACCCACGGGTGAGCACCCGGTGACGGCCATCGCCTGGCAGCGGCGGCGCGCCACGGCGGCCCGGTTCTGGGCCGACTTCCGCTCCCACCGGTCGGCCCTGGCCGGGCTGGGCATCCTGGTCCTCTTCGGGTTCGTCGCCGTGTTCGCCTCGGTGCTGGCCGACCCCGCCGGGCTCGACGTCACCAAGGCGACCGCCCCGGCGCACGCCGCGCCGTCCGCCGAGTACTGGCTCGGCACCGACCAGAACGGCCGGTCGGTGCTCACCCTGCTCATCCACGGCACCCGGGTGTCGCTGATCGTCGGGCTGGCGGCCACCGCCATCGCCATCGTCATCGGCACGATCGTCGGGATCATGGCCGGGTTCTACGGCGGCTGGGCCCGCTCGACGCTGATGGGCCTCACCGACTGGTTCCTGGTCATCCCGTTCCTGCCGCTGGCCATCGTGATGGCCACCGTGCTCGGGGCCTCGCTGCTGAACATCGTCATCGTCATCGGGGTGACGTCGTGGCCCGGCACCGCCCGGCTGGTCTGCGCGCAGACGCTGAGCGTGCGGGAGCGGCCCTACATGGAACGGGCGCGGGCGCTCGGCGGCGGCGACTGGCACCAGATGACCCGGCACATCCTGCCCAACGTGATGCCGCTCGTGCTGGCCCACGTGGTCTTGACCGTGTCGGTGGCCATCCTGTCGGAGACGACGCTCTCCTTCCTCGGGCTCGGCGATCCGACACGGCCGTCGTGGGGCTACATCCTCGACAACGCCTACGGGACCGGGGCGATGTCGAACGGCGAATGGTGGTTCGTGCTGCCACCGGGCCTGTGCGTGGTGCTGGTCGTGCTGGCGTTCACGCTGGTCGGGCGGGCTTTGGAGGTCGTGCTGAACCCACGTCTGCGGGAGGGGCCATGAGCCTGCTGGAGTTGCGGGACCTGTCGGTCACCTACGCCGGAGACGTGCCCGCCGTGCGCGGGGTCTCGCTGAGCGTCGCGCCGGGCGAGGTGCTCGGCGTCGCGGGCGAGTCGGGGTGCGGCAAGTCGACCATCACCAACGCGGTGCTGCGGCTGCTGCCGAAGTCGGCGACGGTCGGCGGGTCGGTGCTGCTCGACGGCGAGGACGTCTACGGGATGTCGTTCGGCCGCCTGCGTGCCATCAGGTGGGCCACCGCGTCGATCGTCTTCCAGGGGGCGCTGCACTCGCTGAACGCGGTGCAGACCATCGGCCGCCAGATCGCCGAGCCCATCCTCCTGCACGAGCCCAAGACGTCCCGGAAGGCCGCCGACCTGCGGGTCGGCGAACTGCTGGAGCAGGTCGGGCTGCCGGCCCGGCGCGCCCGCGACTACCCCCACCAGCTCTCCGGCGGCCAGCGGCAGCGGGTCATGATCGCGCTCGCGCTGGCCTGCCGCCCCCGGCTCGTCATCGCCGACGAGCCGACCACCGCGCTCGACGTGATGGTCCAGGCGCAGGTGCTGGAACTGCTGTCGGGGCTGGTCAGAGACCTCGGGCTGGCCTTGGTGCTGATCTCCCACGACCTGTCGGTGCTCGGCACCACCTGTGACCGGGTCGCGGTCATGTACGCCGGGAAGGTCGTCGAGGAGGGCCCGGCCTCGGTGGTGTTCGACGACTCGCGCCACCCCTACAGCGGCGCGCTCGCCGGGGCGTTCCCGCGCGTCGGCGACCCCCGGTTCCGCTACGCCCCCGCCGGGCTCGCGGGCGATCCCCCCTATCCGGGCGACCTCCCGGCGGGCTGCCCGTTCCACCCCCGGTGCCCGGTCGCCCTCGACCGGTGCGCCGAGGCCGAGGTCGAGCTGGTCCAGGTCGAGGCCGGGCGGCGGGCCGCCTGCCTGCTCGCGGAGGAGGCGTCATGACCGCACTGGCCGCACGCGGCGTCCAGGTCCGCTTCGGCGCGGCCCGCGCGGTCGACGGGGTCGACCTGGAGATCGGTTCCGGCGAGATCGTCGCGCTGGTCGGAGAGTCCGGGTGCGGCAAGTCGTCGCTGGCCCGCGCCCTTCTCGGGCTGGTACGCCCCTCCGCCGGCGCCGTCGAATGCGCCGGCCGCCCGCTCGACCACCGCCGGCTGAAGGAGTTCCGGCGGCACGTCCAGCTCGTCCTCCAGGACCCGAGCGGGTCGCTGAACCCCCGCCACACCGTCTACGAGGCCGTGGCCGAAGGGCTCAGGATCCACAAGGTGCCCGGCGACGAGCGCGAACTGGTCGCCGCCGCGCTCGCCAAGGCCGGGCTGCGCCCGCCGGAGCGGTTCTTCCTCCGCTACCCGCACGAACTGTCCGGCGGCCAGCGGCAGCGCGTGGTGATCGCCGGGGCGCTCGTGCTGGAACCCGACGTGCTGGTCGCCGACGAGCCCGTGTCGTCGCTGGACGCCTCGGTGCGCGGCGAGATCCTGGCGCTGCTGCTCCGGCTGCGGACCGAACTCGGGTTGTCGTTGCTGGTGGTGACCCACGATCTCGGGCTGGCGTGGAACATCGCCGACCGCGTGGCGGTCATGTATCTGGGCCGCATCGTCGAGACCGGCGACACGGTCGAGGTGCTGACGGCGCCGCGGCATCCGTACACCAAGGCGCTGCTGTCGGTCGTGCCGGAGATCGCCCGGCAGGAGCCGATCGTGCTGACGGGCGAGGCCCCCGATCCGTCGCGCATCCCCGGCGGCTGCCGTTTCCGCCCCCGCTGCCCGGCCTACGCCGCCGGGCTCCCCGCCGACCTGGCGGAACGTTGCGAGAAGGAGAACCTGCCCGTGCTGCCCGCCGACCGCGGCCACCATGCCGCCTGTGTCCTGCCATGAGCGACGTCGGGACGATCTGCTCCGATCTGATCAGGATCGACACCACCAACGAGGGCGACAACCGGGGCCGGGGCGAGCGCGGCGCGGCCGAATACGTGGCGACGCTGCTCTCCGACGCCGGGGTGCCGGCCACGATCCTGGAGACCTCGAAGGGCCGGTCGAACGTGGTCGCCCGCGTGCGCGGCTCCTCCGACGCCGACCCGTTCCTGATCCACGGCCACCTCGACGTGGTGCCCGCCATGGCCGGCGACTGGGCGATCCACCCGTTCTCGGGCGAGATCGTCGACGGGGTCGTGTGGGGACGCGGCGCGGTCGACATGAAGGGCACCTGCGCGATGACGCTCGCCCTCGTGCGGGAGTGGGCGGCGCGCGGGGTGCGGCCGTCGCGCGACGTCGTGCTGGCCTTCACGGCCGACGAGGAGGCGACCGGGGAGTACGGGTCCTACTACCTGGCGCGCGAGCACGCCGATCTGTTCGAGGGGGTGCGCGAGGCGATCAGCGAGGACGGCGGCTACTGCGTCGTCCACGACGGACGCCGCATCTATCCCGTGGCCGTCGGCGAACAGGGCATGGCCTGGATGCGGCTGACCGCGAAGGGGGTCGCCCAGCACGGGTCGCTGCGGGCGGTCGACAACGCGGTCGCCGAGATGTGCCACGCGTTGTCGCGGCTGGCGTCCCACGAGTGGCCGATCCAGCTCACCTCCGGCGTGGTGAGCATGCTCGACGGCATCTCCCGGGCGCTCGGCCGCGAGCTGGACATGTCGGACCTCGACGGCGAGGCCCGGCGGCTCGGCCAGGTCGGCGAGCTGTTCGCCCACGTGCTGCGGAACTCGGCGAACGTGACGGTGCTGGACGCCGGGTACAAGGTCAACGTCATCCCCGGCTCGGCGTCCGCCCAGGTCGACGGCCGGTTCCTGCCCGGCTCCCGGGACGACTTCCTGGCCACCGTCGACTCCCTGCTGGGCCCGAAGATCAGCCGCGAGTTCATCTGCTTCGAGGACGCCCCCGAGGCCGACCCCGGCGGCCCCACCTTCGACGCGCTCTGCGCCTCCCTGGTGGCCGAGGACCCCGAGGCGCTTCCCGTCCCGTACGTCATGAGCGGCGGCACCGACGCGAAGGCGTTCCACGAGCTCGGCATCGTGACCTACGGGTTCGCGCCGCTGGCGCTGCCCGAGGGGTTCGACTACAACGCGATGTTCCACGGCGTGGACGAGCGGGTGCCGGTCAGCGCGCTGGAGTTCGGCGTACGGGTGCTCGACCGCTTCTTCCGCCCGTGATCGGCGTCTGGTCGCCGGCGACCCTGCGGCACGACCCGTCGGCGGAGATCTGGATCGGCCTGCGCACCCCGGGCACGGAGGTGGCCGAACGGGTGCACCGGATCCGGGAGGCGGTCGCCGCTGAGTGGGTGCCCGCCGAGGAGGCGCCCTGGAGCGCGCTGACCTCGGTCCACTCCGAAGGCCTGCTCCGGCATCTGCGTGACGTGTATGGGGAGTGGGTCGCGGCGGGCTACCCGCAGGACCGGGTGGTGCCCTACGTCTTCCCCACCGAGGCGATGCTCGGCGGCATGCCGGGCCGGCTGCCCGCCGCCGTCCACGGCCGGGCCGGCCGGTACGCCTACGACACGATGACCCTGGTCGGCCCCGGGACCTGGGAAGCGGCGCTGACGGCGGCGGGCGCGGCGTGGACCGCGGCCCGGCGGGTGTCTTCCGAAGGCCTGGTGTACGCCCTCTGCCGTCCGCCCGGCCACCACGCGACGCGCGACGGCTACGGCGGCTCGTGCTACCTGAACAACGCCGCCGTCGCCGCGACGACGCTGCTGGCCGAGGGGTGCGCGAAGGTCGCCGTCATCGACGTGGACGCCCACCACGGCAACGGGACCCAGGCCATCTTCTGGGACCGTGACGACGTCTTCTACGGCAGCGTGCACGTCGACCCGGGCGCCGGCTGGTTCCCCCACTACGTGGGCTTCGCCGACGAGACCGGCGGCGGGACGACCCTGAACGTCCCCGTCGCCCCGGAGTCGGGGGACGCGGTGTGGCTGGCCGGGGTGACCCGGTTGTGCGAGGCGGCGCAGGCCTTCGGCGCGGAGGCGCTGGTGGTCTCGCTCGGCGTGGACGCCGCCGCGGACGATCCGGAGAGCCCGCTGCGGGTGACCCGGGAGGGCTACTTCGAGACGGGACGGCTGCTCGGCGGGCTGGGGCTGCCGACGGTGGCGGTGCAGGAGGGCGGCTACCACCTGGAGACCCTCGGCCCCCTGGTGGCCGCCACCCTATGCGGCATTCAGTCGCCTTCGTAGAGCCGGTCGAGGCCGACGAGCTGGATGCGGCCGCCGCTCTCACGGGCGGCCTCCTCCAGCTGCGGCATGAACCCGGCGCCGCTGAACAGCAGCAACCGGCGGGCCGGCCGGACGGCCGCGACCTTCTCCAGACGGGCCAGATGGCCCATGCCGATCACGTCTCCCCACTTCACCTCGCCCAGCGCGAGGAGTTCGCCGCCGGAGCCGAAGGCCGCCAGGTCGACCTCATGGCTCTGGCGGGTCGATGAGTCGTAGACGACGCCGGAGAGGACCTTGGACGGCATGCCGCCGACGGTCTCGTCGGAGGCCATGTCGGCAGTCCAGACCCGGCACATGCGCTCGAAGACCGGACCGGCGACCTGGCTGGGAAAGATGTTCTTCGACGCGGCAGCCCAGATGCGCTCTGTACGGCCGGGCCGCACGACTTCGAGTTGAGACCAGAAAGGCCGCATGATCGCGTGGTGGAAGCGGACCAGGGGTTCGGTGATGCGGTAGTAGGAACGGTTGCCCCGGAAGGGGTCGGGGTCGGAGACCAGCATCCCCGCATCCTCAAGCACTTTGAGGTGGTGGGAGATGTCGCTGGCCTTTCGCTCAATGCGGCTCGCGATGCCGCCTCGAGTGTTGTTCCCCTCCGCGACCGCGGCCAGGACGGTGCTGTAGAGCCCGGTCTCACGAAGCGCGGGATCTTCGGCGAGAAGCATTCGCACTTCTCGGAAAAGGGGACTCACCGGGCTCAGCACATGATTGACGACCCAGTTGTCGAAGTCGTCGATGCTGCGGGGGACGGCGTCCTCAAGGAACTCCGCCCGGTAGGCAGGCGTGCCACCGACGATGAAATAGACCAGCGCGGCAAGCCGCCGATCAGTCAGTCCCCAGTAGTCGGCCGCAACGCGGAAATTGAAGGACGGCAGCACCATCTCGAACCCGGCTCGGCCACGTAGCGGAGCTTGGCCGGAGAGTAGTCCGCCCATGAACGATATAGAAGAGCCACAGAGCAGCAGCCGGATACGGGAGTCAAGGCGAAGCTTGCGACGTGGCGCCAGAGCATGCTGGATGATTGAGGGAAGTTCCTTTGCGTCCCCGGTCAGGTAGGGGAATTCATCCAGAACGACAGGTATCGGCCGGTCCATGGAGAGAGACAGCAGACCGTCGATCGCCTGCTGCCAGTTCTCGAATCGTATGACCCCCGGTGATCCCAGGTAGTCGCCCACAGCGTTTCCGAGTTGGCGCAGCGCCTCCTGCCTGGGCACATTTTCCGTGGCGCCGAAATAGAATCCGCCTGTCGCTTCGCAGATGGCCTGCAACATGAATGTCTTCCCTTGGCGGCGCCTGCCGGACATCACGCCGAGACTCGCTCGCTCCAGGGAACTGGTCACCCACCGGGAGAGCTGGCCCCACTCCCACTCGCGGTCGAACATGTCAGCAGGTTTGTCGATCATGTCCACCCTTTGTAGGAGTGCAGCCCTTAGAACTGTAGTCCTACAAATCGTAGCTGGTAGCGAGCCACTTCTCGTGGCTTACCGTCAGCTGGGGCCACAGGATTGCCCGCTCCTCGGCCGTCGGATGGAGGTCGAAGACGTCGGCCAGAGCGGCGAAATAGTCGGTCTCCCGGTCGAGCGTGGTCGACGTCGAGTCGTGGCCGATCCGGGTGAGCACCAGCCCCCGCGCCACGTCGACCCCCGTCGCGTCGCGCCGCTGGATGGAGAACACGCGCACGAACCCCGACTCCGGCGACGTCGACAGTCGTACGTGCTCGGACTCGAACGCCGACATCTCCGTCGGCGCCTTGCGGAAGTCCATGCCGACGAAGCTGCCGCGCGGGTCGTGGTCGAGCCGCCACCCGCCGGGCTCCGCCTCGGACGGCCGCAGCCGGTAGGTGAACGGCCCCTGGTCGTAGACCCCCTCGATGAGAGGGATCGGCGAGTGGATCGCGTCGCCGAGACCGGCGTCGACCAGCCACTCACCAGAGGGGTTCTCGTCGGTCGGCAGCCCGTCGACGGTCAGCACGAGGTGGTTCCCCCGCGCCCCGGCGGAGTCGGCCGCCGAGCCCTGCACGCCGCCGAAATGCCGGGTCACCGAATAACCCAGCGCCGACAGCAGCTCGGAGAGCGCCCCGTTCAGATGGAAGCAGTAGCCGCCCCGCCCGGCGACGATCCGGGCGGCCGATTCGGCCGGGTCCACGCTCGTGGGCCGGCCCAGCCAGATGGGCAATGTCTCGTAGGGGACACGCTCCACATGTGCCTGCTGCAGCGCGAAAAGCCCGTCCACACTCGGCTTTCCGGCCGAGAGCCGGAGCCGTCGAAGGTACCCGTCAACGTCGATCACGACCCCACGCTAGACCCCGCCACCGACAGAATCGCCTGCACGAAAGCTCCACAAAAAGCCACGAAAGCTCTGCACGTCCGGCCTCTACGCTGCCTGCATGGCTTATCCCCAGCAACGCCGGGTGCTGGTCGTCGAGGACGACGACACCATCGCGACGGCGGTCGCGACCCGGCTGACGGCGGAAGGGTTCGACGTTCGCGTCGCCGGTGACGGCGAAGGGGCGTTGGTCGCGTACGCGCGCTTCGAACCTGACCTGGTGGTGCTCGACCGGCTGCTGCCGGGACTGGACGGGTTGGAGGTGTGCCGGCGGATCCAGGCCGCCCGGCCGGTTCCGGTCCTCATGCTGACCGCGCTCGGCGAGGAGACCGACGTGCTGGTCGGGCTCGGCGTGGGGGCCGACGACTACATCACCAAGCCGTTCAGCATGCGGGAGCTGGTCGCGCGCATCCACGCCCTGCTGCGGCGGGTCGACCGGGCGGCGCAGCTCGCGTCCGAGGAGACGGTGCTGCGGGTCGGGGAGATCGAGATCAACCTGGCCGAGCGGCGGGTGTTCGTGCGCGGAGCCGAGGCGCAGCTCACCCGGACCGAGTTCGACCTGCTCAGGCGGCTCGCCGAGCGGCCCGGGCAGGTCTACGAGCGGGAGCGGCTGCTCGCCGACATCTGGGGCTTCTCCGAGGCGGCGGCGACCCGGACCGTGGACAGTCACGTGCGGGCGCTGCGTCGCAAGCTCGGGTCCGAGGTGGTGCGGACCGTTCACGGGGTCGGGTACGCCCTGGTGCGCCCATGAGGCCGCTCGACTTCCTCGGCCGCATCAAGGTCAAACTCGGGATCGTCATGGTCGGGGCCGTGGTGACCGCGTTCGTGGTGAACGAGGTGGGGATCAACGGGGGCGTGCCCCGCGACCTCCGGATCGCCTTCGCGGTGTTCCTGGCGCTGCTCATGATGCAGGTGCTGGCCCGGGGCATGACCAAGCCCCTGCGGGAGATGGCCGCCGCCGCGCAGACCATCGCCAAGGGGTCGTACGGCCTCCGCGTCACCGCCACCAGCCGCGACGAGGTCGGCGAGCTGGCCAGGGCCTTCAACGCGATGGCCGCCGACCTGGCCGAGGTCGACCGGCAGCGCCGGGAGCTGGTCGCCAACGTGAGCCACGAGCTGCGCACCCCGATCACGGGGGTGCAGGCCGTGCTGGAGAACGTGGTCGACGGCGTCTCCCCGCCCGAACCCGAGATCCTCGGCACCGCCCTCGCCCAGACCCAGCGCCTCGGCCGCCTCGTGGCGCAGCTCCTCGACCTGTCCCGGCTCGACTCGGGCGCCCGGCCGATCGAGGCCGAGGAGTTCGACCTGGCCGCCCTGGGCGGGCAGGCCGTCCGCGAGGCGTCACTGGGCCGCGACGACGTGACGGTCGTCGCCGCGATCGACCCCGGCCGCCACCTGACGACCGCCGACCCGTCGCTGCTGGCCCAGGTGCTGGCGAATCTGCTGGACAACGCCGTCCGGCACAGCCCGCCCGGCGGGACGGTCACCCTGACCTCCCGCGCCTCGGCCGACGGCACCCTCGAGATCGAGGTCGCCGACGAGGGCCCCGGCATCCCGCCCGCCGACCGCCAGCGGGTCTTCGAACGCTTCTCCCGCCTGGACGCCGGCCGCGCCGCCGACGCCGGAGGCGCTGGCCTCGGCCTGGCCATCGCCAAGGAGATCGCCGAACTCCACGGGGGGACCATCGCGGTCGCCGACGGCGTGGGTTGCCACATGGTGGTCACCCTGCCGAAGGCGGTCAAAGAACGCCGGACCCCTGTGGACGCGGTCCACGCCCGGGTGCCGGCGACCAGTCGATCACGAACCGATACGGAGGCCGGTTCCGTGAAGAATCCCGACCCGACCCAGGCCGACCCGCCGGGACGAGCGGCATCGACCTCGGACACCGGCGCGCACAGCGCAGAAGCACCCGTTCCGCCAGCGACCTCGGCCGTCGCGCCGGATCCACGAACGGCTCCGGCGTCTCCCGGGGATCTGCTGCGAAGGACCTCCCCGTCGGAGGCACCGGCACCGGCCGAACGAGTCGCCTCGACGGTAGGAGCCGCTGCAGGGGGGTCACCGCTGGTGGCAGCCTCTTCGCCGACGACTTCTTCGGCCAACGGTTCCACGGCGTCACTCGCGGCGGCGGAGCCGATCGAGGCGCGGGTCACCCAGGTGATCGATGCGGCCGCGTTTTCACCGGGAGGCGCGGTGCCCCAAGGTGAGCCGCGGGCCGCCGTACCTTCACCCGGAGTCGCGGCGCCTCAAGGCGAGCCCGCTGTCTCGACCGCTGCCACGCATCCCACGCCAGTTTCGACCGATTCATCACCGGCCTCGTCTGAGACCGCGCCGCTCGCCGCCCGGGCCGTCTCCGTGGAGTCCGCGGCCGTCTCCGCGCACGTCTCGTCCGACGGTTCCATCCGTACCGCCGACACCTCGCCGCACCCCGTCGTGGTCCCTCCCGACGCCCGGCAGCCCGTGCCGCGCGGACAGACGGTTCCCGGCGGCCCCACCTCCCCGCCCGGATCCCGCCAGGGGACGAACGACGGGCCGTCTCCCGGCCCGTCCTTCGGCGGGGCCATCGTCGGCGCGATCATCGGGGCGCTCGCCGGGTTGCTCGCGGGCACGGTCGCGGCCGTGTTCTTCGGCACGGGACCCAACACCGAGATCCAGGCAGCCGGGGCGTTCCTGCTGTTCGTCTGCGTCGGCATCGCCGCCGGCGCCTCGCTGGGCGGCCGGGTGGGGACGGCGCCGGAGGCGGCGGGCGGCCAGTTCGACGCGTACACGCCACCCCCGCTGTTCCCTCGTCCGAGCCTGCCGGACACCCCTCGCTGGGTGCTCCCGGCGGCCACGGGGACCGGGCTCGTCGCGGCCGTCTGCTTCCCCTACGCGCCGACCGGCCTCGGCGTCGTGCTGACCGCGGTCGCGCTCACGCTCGCGGTGGCCCCGGCCGTCCGGCACCGCGTCAACGCCTGGAGCGTCGCCTACGCCGTCGCCGCCTACGGGCTGGTGTCGGTCGCGCTGTTCCGGGACGCCGACTGGCTGGTCGGGCTGACGCTGCTGGCCGCCTTCGCGGTCGCCTCGCTGGCGGTGTCGGGCGGCCGGGGCTGGGCGGGGGTGACCCGGGGGCTGCTCTCGGTCGGGCTGGCGGTGTTCCCGGTGCCGTGGTTCCTGGGCGGGCCGGTGCGCCGCATCCTCAAGCGCCGCAGCCTGCTGCCCGTCCTGGTGTCGCTGGGGATCACCGCGATCCTGCTCGCGGTCTTCGGGGTGCTGTTCGTCTCGGCCGACGCGGTCTTCTCCTCGTTCGCCCGCGAGTTGTTCTCGGCGCCCGCGTGGGCCGGGACGTTGCCGGTGCGGATCTTCCTGTTCGTCGTCTTCGGGGTGCTGGCCGCCGCCGCGATCCTGGTCGCGCTGCGGCCGGTCGCCGAACCGCGCGTCGACCACGCCCCGCTCAACCTGGCCCGCACCCTGTGGGTCATCCCGCTGGTCGGCGTGAACCTGCTGTTCGCCGCCTTCGTCGGGGTGCAGATCTCGGTGTTGTTCGGCGGCAGCCGCAGGGTGCTGGAGACCGCCGGGCTGACGTTCGCCGAATACGCCCGGTCGGGCTTCTTCGAGCTGATCACGGTCAGCGTGTTCGTCCTGTGCATCGTGGCCTTCTGCAGCGTGATGATCAAGGGCGACCGGTGGATCATGGCGACCCTGCTGGGGCTGCTGTGCGCGCTGACCCTCGTCATCCTGGCCTCGGCGCTGCACCGGCTCGGCCTCTACACGGCCGCCTACGGCTTCACCCGGCTGCGCGCATCGGTGGGCGCGACGATCTGGTGGATCGCCGCGGTGTTCGTATTGGTGCTGGTCGGCGGGCTGGTCAAGCGGCGGGCGTGGTTGCCGAAGGCGCTGGTGCTGCTCACGGCCGTGTCGCTGATGGTCTTCGCGGTCTGGAACCCGGACGCGCAGGTGGCCGAGACCCAGGTGTCGGTACGGGGCGTCGACCGCCTCGACGCCCACTATCTGGGGCGGCTCAGCGCGGACGCCATCCCGGGACTCGACCGGCTTCCCGAGCCGATCAGGAGCTGCGTGCTCCAGGAGGTGATCGAGACACAGGACCTGCGCTTCCCCGACCCGTGGAACGGCTGGAACCTGTCCCGTCGCCAGGCGGCGGAGATCCTCGCCGCGCATCCGGTCGACAGGTCGGTGACGTGCGAGGAGAAGTACCGGTCCGCATACTGATCGGGTGACCTTCGACGTGGTGATCGCGAACGGCTGGGTCGTCGACGGGACCGGCGCCCCGCCGTTCCGCGCCGACGTCGGGATCTCGGCCGGGAAGGTCACGGCGGTCGGGCGGCTGCCGCACGACCACCGCGCCGTCGACGCCACCGGCCGCCTCGTCCTCCCGGGCATGGTCGACTGCCACTCCCACGGCGACGCGCTGGTCCACGACCCCGGCTTCCAGCTCGCCAACCTGCGCCAGGGCGTCACCACGGTCGTGCTCGGCCAGGACGGGCTCTCCTTCGCCCCGACCACCACCAGGGCCGCCTTCGACTACGCCAGTCGCTACTTCGCCGCCGTCAACGGCGGCTTCCCGGGCGACGGCCCGCTGTCGGTGGCCGAGATCAGGGCGAGCCATGACGGAGCGGCGCTGAACAGCGTCTTCCTGCTCCCGCACGGAACGATCCGCTTCGACGTGCTCGGGCCCGCTGAGACCACCGCGTCCCCGGACGAACTCCGCACGATGCGCTCGATCGTGGAGAAAGGGCTCGACGAGGGCGCGGCGGGCCTGTCCACCGGGCTCGAATACGTGCCCGGCCGCTACGCCGACGCCACCGAGCTCGCCGCCCTGTGCGCGCCCCTCCAGGGTCTCCCGTACGTCACCCACATGCGCGGCTACGGCCAGTCGGCGCCGGTCGGGATGAAGGAGGCGCTCGACGTCACCCGGAGGGCCGGCGTCCCGCTGCACGTCTCCCACTTCCACGGCCCGGCCGACGTGCTGCTCCCGCTGCTGGAGGGCGACACGACCTTCGACACCTACCCCTACCTGCGGGGCAGCACGATCCTGGCGATGATCGTGTTGCCCCAGGACGTGCCGGCGGCAGACCCGGCGACCGCCCTGCCGATGATCGAGCACCTCGACCTCGACTACGCCTGGGAGCGGCTCACCATCGCCCACGCCCCGGGCCTCGAATGGTCCGAGGGCCTCACCATCCCCGAAGCCGCCGAGCGGCGGGACGAGAGCCCGGCGCGGTTCGCCCGCCGCCTCCTCGTCGAGACCGAGCTCGAAGCCGGATGCGTCAGCGCCCGCCCCGACGAGGGCCCCGAGGGCGAGGAGTCGGTCCGCCGCGTCCTGCGCCACCCCGCCCACACCGGCGGCTCCGACGGCCTGCACGTCGGCGGCCACCCCCACCCCCGCGCCTACGGCGCGTTCGCCCGTTTCCTCGGCCACCACGTGCGCGAGAAGGCCGATCTGAGCTGGGCGGAGGCCGCCTCGCACCTGGCCGCCCACCCGGCCCGCCGGTTCCGGCTGTTCGACCGGGGGCTGGTCCGCCCCGGCCAGGCGGCCGACCTGATCCTCGTCGACCCGGAGAAGGTCGCCGACCGGGCCACCTACGCCGACCCCCGCCGGCTCGCCGAGGGCGTCGACGACGTGTGGATCAACGGGGAGCGGGTTCTCGAAGACGGACAGATGACCACAGCCCGCCCCGGCCGGGCCCTGCGACCGGCGTAGCCTCCTATACGATCCACGAGTGCTCATTTCCGGCATGACCATCGACTGGCGCACACGGGGATTCGTCCAGCCGGAGCCGGTCACGGCGGAGGAGTTCCTGGCGGCACGCCACCATCTGTTCGACGGCCCGTTCACGTGGCCGCTCATGGTCGCCCGGGAGAGCGCCCTCGACCACAACGTGCGGGTGCTGGCGGAACACGTACAGGACCACGGCCTTCTCCACGCCCCCCACGGCAAGACGACCATGTCACCGCAGCTGTTCGCCAAGCAGCTCGCCGCGGGCGCCTGGGGCCTGACGGCCGCGACCGCGAGCCAGGTCATGGTTTACCGGAACCTGGGCGTCGAGCGGGTCCTGCTCGCCAACGAGATCTACGACGAGAGGGCCGTCGACTGGCTGGCCCGGCAGGACATGGAACTGCTCGTCTACGCCGACTCGCCCACGGGCGTCGAGCTGCTGGCCGGGAAGGGCTTCCGGATCCTCGTCGAACTGGGGCATCCCGGCGGGCGCACCGGCTGCCGCACCCTCGACGAGGCGAAGGCGCTCAAAACCCTCATCGACGCCACCGGCGGCGTCGAGTTCGCCGGGGTGTCCGGCTACGAGGGCACCCAGCCCGACCGCGCCGGCGTCACCGCCTACCTGAAGGACCTGCGCCGGCTCGCCGAAGACCTGAGCGCCCCGATCGTCTCGGCCGGGGGGAGCTCCTACTTCGACCTGGTCACCGACGAGCTGGCGGGCATGGACGCCCAGGTCATCGTGCGTCCCGGCGCCTACATCGGGCACGACGAGGGCTACTACGCCCGCATGAGCCCTTTCGCCGACCGGCTGAGACCCGCGCTGGATGTGTACGCCCAGGTCGTCTCCACCCCCGAACCCGGCCTGGCGATCGTCGGCCTCGGCAAGCGCGACATCCCCCACGACCTGGATCTCCCGATCGCCCCCGACGGGCTCACGGTGACCGGCCTCCAGGACCAGCACACCTATCTCAGCGACCCCGGCGGCCTCGTGCGGCCGGGCGACGTGCTGAGGTTCGGCATCTCCCACCCGTGCACCGCCTTCGACAAGTGGCGCGTCATCCCCGTCGTCGACGACGACCACGTCGTGGTCGACCTGCTCACCACGTACTTCTAGGAGCGACATTGAAGGAAGAGATCCGCACCACCGACGGGGCCGCCCCGGTCGGCGCCTACTCGCAGGGGCTCGTGGTCGGCGACTTCGTCTACACCTCCGGCATGGGGCCGCTCGACCCGGAGACCGGCGAGATCGTCGGCGCCGACGTCGCCGAGCAGACCCACCAGACCATGCGGAACCTGGGCGCGGTGCTCGCCGTCCACGGCCTGACCTTCGACGACGTCATCAAGTCGACGGTGCACCTGCAGAACCTGAAGGAGGACTTCGCCGCCTACAACGAGGTGTACAAGTCCTACTTCACCCAGCCTTATCCGGTCAGGACCACCGTAGGATCGCAGCTCATGAACATCCTGGTGGAAATCGACTTCGTGGCCTACAAGGGGCGTTAGTGGATTCTTCGGTGTACGTCTTCGTCGAGGACCTGCGCGACGAAGGCGTCGACGCGGTGCTCGACCGGATCACGGACCTCGGCGTGGCCGGGGTGACCGTGGCCGCCGCCGTCCACCAGACCACGGACGTCACCCCCCACGGCACCAGCCGGATCACCCTCCGGCACGACGGGGTGCACTTCCCGCCGCCGCCCGACCTGTTCGGGCGGCTCTCGCCGCCGCTCCAGCCGGGCGCCGACGACAAGATGCTCGACGACCTGCGGGCCGCGTGCCGGACGCGGGGCCTGGCCTTCCACGGCTGGGCGGTCTTCCTGCGCAACCCGACCCTCGGGGCGGCCCACCCCGAGGTGACCGTCCGCAACTGCTTCGGCGACCGCGGCGCGCCCGCCGACCTGTGCCCGGCCAACCCCGACGTGCGCGCCTACGCCGTCGGGCTGGCCCGCGCGGTGGCCCGCCAGGGCGTCGACAGCGTCGTGGCCGACTCCCTCCACTTCGCGGCGTTCGGCGCCGACCGCTCCTACATCCCCCTCGGCCCCATGGACGCCTTCCTCCTGGGCCTGTGCTTCTGCCACCACTGCCTGCTGCGGGCCACCCAGCTCGGAGTGAACGCCGAGGTGGCCCGCGAGGAGTGCGCCCGGATCGTCGGCGGTGTGCTCGACGGCGACCCGCCCGCGCAGGGCCAGGTCACCCGCGCGGCGCTGACCGCCTACGCGGGCCCCGAGGTGGTCGCCTACGCGCGGGCCCGCTCCGAGACGGTGACCTCGCTGGTCGCGGAGGTCTCGGCCGCGGTCACCGAGGAGGGCTCGCAGCTCACCTTCATGGACGCGACCGGCGCCCTCAAGGGAGCCGCCGACGGCCTGCCCACGGCCGGCCTGGCCGCCCACGACGCCTGGCAGATCGGCGTCGACCTGGTGGCACTCGGCGACCTGGTCCCGTCGTTCGCCGTGCTCGCCTACGCCCGCGACGCGACCCGGATCGCAGACGACCTGGCCGCCTACTCCCGCTCGGTCGGCAAGGACCGCGAGCTGCGCGCGGTGCTGCGGCCGGGCATGCCCGACATCGAGGGCTGGGGCGAACGCCGCCGCGACGTCGACTCGACCGAACGCCTGGCCGCCAAGGTCAGGGCGGCCAAGGCGGCCGGCGCGGCGGGAGTCGACTTCTTCGCCTATGGCCTGGTTTCGCGGAAGGTCCTGAGCCGGATCGACGGAGCGCTCTCGGGCTGACGGCCGCGGTCCTGTGCCATGGATGCGGCAGGGCCGGAAAGCGGGCCGGAACCGGTGATGCGGGCTCAGGCCGACTCGCGGACCACCAGTTCCGTCTCCAGGATCACCGGGTCGGCGGCGGTCTCCCCGCGCTCCAGCAGGCTCAGCAGCAACTTCACCATCGCCGCGGCCTGCTCGATGATCGGGTGGCGGACGGTGGTCAGCGGCGGGTCGGTGTAGCGGGCCGCCTCGATGTCGTCGAAGCCCACGATCGCCACGTCGTCGGGCACGCTGCGGCCCGCCTGGCGCAGCGCCTGCATCGCGCCGATGGCCATCAGGTCGTTGGCGATGAAGACCGCGTCGAGCTGGGGATCGTCTTCGAGGAGCTGGCGCATCGCGATCGCACCCGACTCGCGGGTGAAGTCGCCGACCGCGACGATCGAGCGGCGGTCGCTGTCGCGCAGCGCGGTGCGGTAGCCGGTCAGCCGGTCCTGCCCGCCGATCATGTCCTGCGGCCCGGCGATCGTGGCGATCCGGCGACGGCCGCGTTCGAGCAGGTGCTTCACGGCCTTCTCGGCGCCGCCCACGTTGTCGTTGTCGACGTAGGGCAGGGCCACGGGCACGGCCGGGCGGCCGTAGGAGACCGCCGGGACGCCCATGCGGGTGATCGCGGCCGGCAGCGGATCGGCGCCGTGCATCGAGATCAGCATGACGCCGTCGACGTGACCGCTGGCGATGTAGCGCTCCACACGGGCGTGGGACTGGGCCGAGCCGCTCAGCATCAGCACGACCTGCTTGTCGGCCGCCTCCAGCTCGACGCTGGCCGAGCGGATGACGGTGGAGAACATGGGGTCGTCGGAGAAGACCCGCGTCGTCGGCTCCGACACCACCAGCGCGATCGAGTCGGTCCGCTGCGTGACGAGGCTGCGCGCCGCCGAGTTGGGCACGTAGCCCAGCTCACGGACGGCGCGCAGCACCACGTCGCGGATCTCGGGACCGACGGTGGACTGGCCGTTGACGACCCTGGAGACGGTCGCCCGGGACACCCCGGCACGAGCGGCGACGGCCTCCAAGGTGGGGCGCTTCATCAACGGGTCCCTCCTACGGGGCTCGGGTTGCGGACGACAACGATATCGGCCCCTAGCCCTTCACACTTCCGGCCAGCAGGCCGCGGACGAAGTAACGCTGCATGGACAGGAACACGATCAACGGGATGATCATGGAGACGAACGCGCCCGAGGTCAGGCGCTGCCACTCGTTTCCTCTGGTCCCGGCCATCTGCGCCAGCCGTACCGTCATCGGGGCGGTCTCGGCGGTGCCGCCCGAGAAGATCAGCGCGACCAGCAGGTCGTTCCACACCCACAGGAACTGGAAGATGCCGAAGGCCGCCAGCGCGGGGGCCACCAGCGGCAGCACGACCTTGCGCAGGATCGTGCCGTGGGTGGCGCCGTCGACGCGGGCCGCCTCCATCAGCTCGCCGGGCAGTTCCGACATGAAGTTGTGGATCAGGAAGACGCCCAGCGGCAGCGCGAAGCAGGTGTGGGCGAACCAGACCTGGATGAACTGCCCCGGGCCTTCGAGGTTCCACGCCGGCATCAGCGTGACGCCGAAGACCTCCACGCCCTGCGAGAAGAACGACAGCAGCGGCACCAGGGCCATCTGCAGCGGCACGACCTGGAGGGCGAAGATCCCGATGTAGACCCAGTCACGGCCGCGGAACCGCGTCCACGACAGCGCGTAGGCCGCGAAGGTGGCCAGCGCCAGCGGGAACAGCACCGACGGGATCGTGATCACGACCGAGTTGATCAGGAACGACGCCAGGCGGCCCGACGACGACGAGCTGCCGAACAGCACCTCCCGGTAGTTCTCCAGGGTGAGCTGCGGGTTGGCGAAGAACGTCCACCAGCCGGTCTGCTTGATGTCGTCCTCGGGACGGAACGACGACAGGAACAGGCCGAACGTCGGGGTCGTCCAGAGCAGGGCGATGACGATCGCGATCAGGCTCGCGACGCGGCCGGAGAGCCGCTTGCGGACCCGGCCGACGGCCGTCTTCGGCTGGGCCGTCTTGGCGATGCCGGGGGCGATGGTGGTCATGCTCATGCCTCCCGGCGCTGCCGCATCGAGCGGATCTGGTAGACGACGATGGGGGTGACGAGCACGAAGAGGAACACGGCCAGCGCCGCGCCCTTGCCCGCCTCGCCGTAGCGGAACGCCTGGTTGTACATCTCGTTGGCGATGACGCTGGTGTCGAACTGGCCGCCCGTCATCGTGCGGACGATGTCGAACAGCTTCAGCGTGCCGATCGACTGGGTCACCAGCACCACCACGAGCGCGGGACGGATCGAGGGGAGCGTGACCCGGAAGAACATCTGGAGCGGGGTCGCGCCGTCGAGCCGGGCGGCCTCGACGATCTCGGACGGGATGCCCTTGATCGCGGCCGACAGCACCACGGTGGCGAAGCCGGCCTGGATCCACACCATGACGACGATCAGGAACAGGGTGTTCGTCGGGGCGCTCTGCAACCACTGCTGCGGTTCGCCGCCGAGCCAGACCACGAACTGGTTGAGCAGGCCGATCTGGTCGGCCTCCTCGGGACGGTAGGCGTAGACGAACCGCCAGATGATGCCCGCGCCGACGAAGGAGATCGCCATCGGCAGGAACACCAGCGACTTGGCGATCGCCTCGAAGCGGGACTTGTCCACCACGACCGCGTACACGAGCCCGATGGCGGTCACCAGAGACGGCACCAGCAGCACCCAGATGAGGGTGTTGCGCAGGACCGTGATCGCCTCCGGCTGGGTGAACATCCAGATGTAGTTGTCCAGGCCGACGAACTGGCTGCTGTCGCCGCTCATGAACGAGAGCAGGGTCGTCCGGATGCCCGGCACCACCAGGCCGATCGCCAGCAGGACCAGCGCGGGGCCGAGCAGCAGCAGCGAGTGGCCCCACGACCGTTCCTTCATGGGGGCGCGGTCGAGCAGCAGGAGCATGAGGCCGACGAAGGCCAGGAACGCGACGACGCCGATCAGAAGCTGGACGAGTTTGGGCGCCTCGGCGGCGAAATCGAAGAAGAAGTCCATGGGGAAGGCTCCCGGGTGCGGATGTGCCCGGCCCCGGAGCTCGTGGCTCCGGGGCCGGGCAGCGGTCCCTAGATCAGTTCTTCGGCCAGGAGGCCTCGATGAAGTCGAGCGTCGACTTCGTGTCCTTGCCGTTGATCCAGTCGGTCATGCCCTTCCAGAAGGTGCCCGCGCCGACCGCGGCCGGCATCAGGTCGGACCCGTCGAAGCGGAAGACCGTGCTCGGGTCCTGCAGCATCTCCATGGAGAGCTTGTCGATCGGGTTCTGGGCCTTGCTGACGTCGACCTTCTTGTTGGCCGAGACGTAGGTGCCGAGCGCCATGCGGCGGTTGGGGAAGTCGCCGCCGGCGAGGTAGGCCTGCACGGCCTGGACCTCGGGACGGTCGGCGAAGGCGGCCACGAACTCACCGGCGCCGAGCACCGGCTTGCTGGAGGCGTCGTTGCCGGGCAGGTAGAAGGCGAAGACGTCGCCGTCCTCGGCCACCTTGGTGCCCTCAGGCCAGAAGTTGGCGTAGAAGGAGGCCTGGCGGTGCAGGGCGCACTGGCCCTCGGTGATCGGCACGCCGCCCTCCTGGAAGGCGGTCGAGGCGATCGACTTCACGGGGCCGTAGCCGCCGTTGACGTACTTGTCGTTCTTCAGGATCGCGCCGACCTTGTCGACGGCGGCGACCATCTTGGGGTCGTTGAAGGGCAGGTCGTGGGCGACCCACTGGTCGTAGCCGTCGGGGCCGAGGTCGCGGAGGACGACGTCCTCGATCCAGTCGGTGGCGGGCCAGCCGGTGGCGTCGCCCGACTCGATGCCGGCGCACCACGGCTTGATGCCGGAGGCCGCGATGGTCTCGGTCAGGGTCATCAGCTCGGCCCACGTGGTGGGGACCTTCCAGCCCTTCTCCGCGAACATCGAGGGGGAGTACCACACGAACGACTTCACGCTGGCGCCCAGCGGCGCGCCGTAGAAGACGTTCTCGACGGTGCCGTACTTGACCCAGTCGGGCGACCAGTTCTCGTTGGCGAGGGTCTTGACCTTGTCGGAGGCGGGCTTCAGCTTGCCGGCCTTCGCGAAGCGCTCAAGGAGACCGGGCTGCGGGAAGAACGCGATGTCCGGCGGGTTGCCGGCGTCGGCGCGCACCTGGATCTGGGCCTCGAACTCGCCGGTGCCCTCATAGGTGATCTTGATGCCGGTGCAGTCGGCGAAGGGCTTCCAGGCCTGCTCGAACAGGTCGGCCTCCGCGTCGCGGATCGGTGAGTAGATGCTCACCGTCGTGCCGTCGAACTTGCCGTACTCCGTGAACGGCGCGCATTCGGCGGACGCCGCGTCGCCGCCGCCGGCGCTGGCCGCCGGTTCCGCGGAGTCGCCGCCGGAGCTGCCGCAGCCGGTGGCCACGAGTGCCAAGCCCAAACCAGCCGCGACGGCGGACAAGCGGGCGGGTCGTGAGAGGAGCGACATGGACCCTTCCTCCAAAGTTCTTCCAGTAACTCTCATCAGAGAGCGGTTCCGGAAGCTTCACCCCGGTTACGACGGCGTGTCAATCCATGTGAGATTACGGTTACCGCATTGTGAATTGGACAGTTCCGTAATGATGGAGAGCGCTCTCTGGCGACGTCGCAGCCGGTGGAGGGCGGGCGGTCGACCGTCACATTCCCGGCATTGAGCGCGCTAAGCGCCAACTCAGGACACGTTATGAGGACGGCGGTGGGAGCGCGACCACGGTTGTGTTCCGATTCGGTCACCGGGACCCTGTCAGGGTTTTTCCGCATGTATCAACAAATAGGGACGGCGGGCCGCGCCGCCCCCTCGGCGGAGGGCCGGGATCGGCTCGCGACCACCGTCCCCGTGGGCGGGCGGGCGGCCGCTCGGCAGCCATCATAGAGAGCGCTCTCAGGTGCGGATCGCTGACGGAGAGTGAAGCATGCGTCAACAACGCCTCACCCGTCACCGGAAAACCGTGTGATGACCGCCCCGCGTTGACATGTGGGCCGACTTGCCGGGATGCTGGCTGAGAGCGCTCTCACAGGGAGAGCCGATCGGGTGGGGGCGGCGAGCATGACCGTGTCGGCGGATCTGGCGAGGGGGGCGGAGGTCCTGGAATTCCCCCAGGGGTTCGTGTGGGGCACCGCGACCGCCTCCTACCAGATCGAGGGGGCCACCCGCGAAGGGGGACGCGGCCCGAGCATCTGGGACACGTTCAGCGCCACCCCGGGCAAGGTCTTCCAGGGCCACACCGGCGAGGTCGCCTGCGACCACTACCACCGCCACCGCGACGACGTGGCGCTGATGGCCTCGCTCGGCATGTCGGCCTACCGCTTCTCGGTCGCCTGGCCGCGCGTCCAGCCCAGCGGCAGCGGCCCGGCCAACCCGCACGGCCTCGACTTCTACGACCGCCTCGTCGACGACCTCCACGCCGCCGGCATCACCCCGATCGTCACCCTCTACCACTGGGACCTGCCGCAGGCCCTCGAAGACCGGGGCGGCTGGACCAACCGCGACACCGCCGAGCGGTTCGCCGAATACTCCGCCGCCGTCTTCCGCCGCCTCGGCGACCGGGTGGAGACCTGGACGACCCTGAACGAGCCGTGGTGCTCGGCCTTCCTCGGCTACGCGGCCGGCATCCACGCCCCCGGCCGCACCGACGTCGCCGCCTCCTTCGCGGCGGCCCACCACCTGCTGCTCGGGCACGGCCTCGCGACCGGGGAGCTGCGCGCCCTCGGCGCGAAGCAGATCAGCATCACCCACGCGCTCTCGCCGGTCCGGGGCAGCGACCCCGACGCCGTGGCGGTGCCCGACGGCATCATGAACCGGATCTTCCTCGACCCGGTCCTGCGCGGCGTCTACCCGGCCGACGTGGTGGCCCGCGCCTCCCGGTTCACCGACTGGTCGTTCGTGCGCGACGGCGACCTCGAACTGATCAGCCGGCCGATCGACCTGCTCGGGGTCAACTACTACAACCCGACCTTCACCGAGCCCCGCCCCGGGGAGCCCGCCAACCCGGTCTTCCCGGGCAGCGAGGGCATCGGCTTCCCCGTCCCCGACGGTCCGAAGACCGCCATGGGCTGGCCCATCGAGGCCGCGGGCCTCACCGAACTCCTGGTGAGCCTGTCCCGCGACTACCCCGGCGTGCCGCTCATGATCACCGAGAACGGCGCCGCCTTCGACGACACGCTCATCGGGGGCCGAGTCGACGACAGGCGGCGCGTGGAATTCCTCGACGCCCACTTCCGCGCCGCCCACGCGGCCATCGAGGCGGGCGTCGACCTGCGCGGCTATCTGGTCTGGTCGTTCCTCGACAACTTCGAGTGGGCCTACGGATACGACAAGCGCTTCGGCCTCGTCTACGTCGACTACGCCACCCAGGAGCGCGTCCCGAAGGACAGCGCAAAGTGGTACGCCGAGGTGATCCGCCGGAACGGCCTGGCGTGAGCAGACCCACCCTGGAGAAGGTCGCCGCCCGTGCCGGGGTCTCCCGGGCGACGGTCTCCCGCGTCGTCAACGGCTCGACCACGGTCGCCGAGCACATCCGCGTGGCCGTGCAGCGGGCCGTCGAGGAGCTCGGGTACGTCCCCAACCAGGCCGCCCGGTCGCTGGTGACGCAGCGGGCCGACTCGATCGCGCTCGTCTTCTCCGAGCCGCCGGTGCGCGTCTTCTCCGACGACCCGACCTTCGCCGGCATCATCCGCGGGGTCTCGACCGAGGCCGACGCGGCCGACAAGCAGGTCGTCCTGATGCTCGCCGGTTCCTCGCGGGGCCACGAGCGGGTCGAGCGCTACACGACGTCGGGCCACGTCGACGGGGTGATCGTCGCCTCGATGCACGGCGCCGACCCGCTGCCCGCCGCGCTGGCCCGCCGGGGCATCCCGGTGGTGTGCAGCGGGCGGCCCCTGACGGGGTCCTCGCTCCCGTACGTCGACATCGACAACGTCGGAGGCGCGGAGTCGGCGGTGCGGCACCTGCTGGAGTCGGGCCGCCGCCGGATCGCCACCATCGCCGGGCCGCCCGACATGGTCGCCGGGATCGACCGGCTGACCGGCTACCGGAACGCGCTGCGCGACTCCGGCCGCCGCTCGATCATCGCGATCGGCGACTTCACCCGCGACAGCGGCTTCGAGGGCATGACCCAGCTCCTGGAAGACGATCCGGGCCTGGACGCGGTCTTCGCGGCCTCCGACATGATGGCGCTCGGCGCGCTCCAGGCGTTGCGGAGGGCCGGCCGCCGGGTGCCCGACGACGTGGCCGTGATCGGCTACGACGACGTCCCTGCCGCGCCCTTCGCCGACCCGCCCCTGACGACCGTCCGGCAGCCGACGATGCGGATGGGCCGCGAGCTCGCCCGGCTGCTGCTCCACCCGGGGGAGTCGTCGGTGATCCTGCCGACGGAACTGGTGGTCAGGGAGTCGGCCTAGCGCTCTTCGCGATCACCGCCGCCATCTCGGCCAGGCCGCGCTCCATCCGGACGCGGACCTCCGCGGCGGCGGTGTCGGGCAGGAAGTCGGCCGTCCAGACCAGGGTGCCGTCGGGCGTCACCTCGAACGACGCGTGGTGGTGCTCCAGCGGCGGGCGGGCGCCCGCGACGACCGCGTAGGCGAAGCGGCGCGCCTCGTCGTCGACGGCGACGATCAGCTCCTCGACCACGTTGCCGTCGGGGAAGGTCAGATAGCGACGGCCGTCCTCGATTCTCGTGCCGGCGACCCGGCCGGGCAGCAGGCGCTCATGGACGGCGCCGACGTCACGGATGACATCCCAGATGTGATCGGGCGAAGCGGAGATCGGGCACTCGACGCGGACGGAAGCCACCCGCCGGACCATATCGTGTCTTCAGGGCAGATTCCCAGCGCGAGCCACAGCCGGCCTCCGGCCATCTGCACCTCGCTCACACGATCTTCCCGTCGACGCCCCAGAGTGCGGCCACGTGGTCGAGGTGTTCCTGGAACACGCCGTCGACGCCGGTCGCGACCCATCCGTCCGGGGGTTCGCGATCGGCGGGGCAGAGGGAGTAGTTGCCCTCTCCATCCATGATGACCTTGAACGTACGGGGGGCCATATCTGCCCCTTTCCACCGACTGAGAGCGCTCTCTGTTCAGAAAACACCTGTTCCACCAGAACGTCAAGAGGTGTACGTTCAATCCCTGAACAAGGGAGATCGTTCGATGGCCAACTCCTTGACGGCTCTGCGGGAGACCAACCGCCGCCTGATCACGGAAACGGTGCGTAAGTCCGGCGCCCTCACCCAGGCACAACTGGCCCGCCAGACGGGCCTGTCCCCGGCGACCGTCTCGACCATCGTCAGGGAGCTGCGCGACGCCGGGCTGGTGGAGATCTCCCAGGCCGGCGGCCGTCGCCACCTCATCTCCCCGGCCCGGGAGACCGGGGTCGTGGTCGGCGTCGACTTCGGGCACTCCCACCTGCGGGTGGCGCTGGCCGAGCGGTCCCACCGCGTGCTGGCCGAGGAGGCGATCCCGTTCGACGTGGGGGCCAGGGCGCCCGAGGGGTTGTCGGCGGCCGAACGCCTGATCATCGGGCTGCTGGAGCGGGCGGGCGTGAGCGGTACCGAGATCAAGGCCGTCGGGCTCGGTCTGCCGGGCCCGATCGACCCGCAGACGGGGATCATGGGGTCGAGCACCATACTGCCGGGCTGGGCCGGCGTCGATCCGGCGGCTGAGCTGGGACGACGTCTTGGCGTTCCGGTCGTGGTCGACAACGACGCCAACCTCGGGGCCCTGGCCGAGGCCACGTGGGGGGCGGCCAAGGGGCGGCGCGAGGTGGCGTACATGAAGATCGGCACGGGGGTCGGGGCGAGCATCCTGATCAACGGCCTGCTCTACCGGGGCGCCACCGGGGCGGCCGGGGAGCTCGGCCACATCACCATCGACGAGAACGGCCGGTTGTGCCGGTGCGGCAACCGCGGCTGCCTGGAGACGCTGGCCGGCGGCCAGCAGCTGATCGACCTGGTCCGGCCCACCCACGGCCAGGTCACGGTGTCGCGGCTGGTCGAGCTGGCGCACGGCGGGGACATCGGCTGCCGCCGGGTGATCGCCGACGCGGGGCGGCACCTCGGGGTCGCGGTGGCGAGCCTGTGCAACATCCTCAACCCGGGCCTGGTGGTGATCGGCGGGGCGCTCGCCGAGGCCGGTCCGCTGCTGATCGACCCGATCATGGCCGTGGTCGGCCGCCTGGCCATCCCGAGCGCGGCCCGTGCGGTCAACGTGGTGAAGGGTGAACTGGGGGAGCGCGCCGGAGTGCTCGGAGCCCTCGCGCGTGTTCAGAGTCCGAATGTGGAGAGCGCTCTCTAGGATCTTCACCTTGGGCCTTGACGACGTGTGAAGCCGGGCGCACAGTAACGGCAATCTGCGACTTCCCACGTCCCGAAAGGTTCCCATGGTGACCTTACGAGTCGGTAAACGCTCTCTGATCGGGTGGATCGCCGCGCTGCTGGTCCCGGTCCTGTGCATCGGCGTCGCCAACGCCGCCGTCCCCTCGACCCCCTCGGGCTGGACCCTGGTCTGGTCCGACGACTTCAACGGCACGGCCGGCACCCTGCCCTCGTCGGCCAACTGGATCATCGACACCGGCCACGGCTACCCCGGCGGCCCCGCCAACTGGGGCACCGGAGAGATCCAGAACTACACCTCCAGCACCAGCAACCTCAGCCTCGACGGCAGCGGCAACCTGCGCATCACCCCGATCGGCAGCGGCCAGAACTGGACCTCCGCCCGCATCGAGAGCCGCCGGGCCGACTTCAAGCCCGCCGCCGGACGGATCCTGCGCATCGAGGGCCGCATCCAGATGCCCAACGTGACCGGCAACGCGGCGCTCGGCTACTGGCCCGCGTTCTGGGCCCTCGGCGCCCCCTACCGGGGCAACTACTGGAACTGGCCCGGCATCGGCGAGTTCGACATCATGGAGAACGTCAACGGGATCAACCAGGTCTGGGGCGTGCTCCACTGCGGCGTCACCCCCGGCGGCAACTGCAACGAGACCAACGGGCTCGGGGCCGCCAGGGCCTGTCCCGGATCGTCGTGCCAGTCGGCCTTCCACACCTACCGCTTCGAGTGGGACCGCTCGATCACCCCGAACCAGTTCCGCTGGTACGTCGACGGCGTCAACTACCACACCCTCAGCCAGAACCAGTTCGACGCCACGACCTGGACCAACATGACCAGCCACGCGGGCTACTTCCTGCTGCTCAACGTGGCGATGGGCGGCGGCTTCCCCAACGGCGTGGCCGGCTTCGGCACCCCGACCTCCGCCACCGTCAGCGGTCGCCCGATGGTGGTCGACTACGTCGCCGTCTGGCAGAGCGGCGCCGGCACGTCCCCGTCACCGTCTCCGTCGCCCCCGACCGGCGGCGTGATCCAGGCCGAGTCGTACACCGCCCAGCAGGGCACCCAGCTGGAGACCACGACCGACGCGGGCGGCGGGCAGAACGTCGCCTACATCTCCAACGGCGACTGGCTGCGCTACTCGGTGAACTTCACCGGTGAGACCCAGTTCAACGCCCGCGTCGCCTCCGGCGCGGCCGGGGGAGTGAGCGGGCTCGTCCAGGTCCGGCTCGGCAGCCCCACCGGCACCGTGCTCGGCCAGATGTCAGTGGGGAACACCGGCGGCTGGCAGTCGTGGCGGACCGTCCCGGCCAACATCTCGCCCGTCACCGGCGCCCAGACCGTCTACATCACCTTCAGCAGCGGTCAACCGGCCGACTTCGTCAACCTCAACTACTTCAGCTTCTCCCGGTAGAGGTCGCGCAGCAGCGCGATCTCGGCCGCGTGGTGGACGAACTCCCGGTTCAGCCACCACACGATCGCGATGAACGGCACCGTGGGGTCCAGCCCGGCCGGGAACTGGCTGAACCCCACGGTGTCGAGCTGCCCCTCCGTCAGCCCGTCGACGTCCTCCATCCACCGCTCGATGCTCTCGAACAGCCGCTTCTGGGCGTCGTCGGCCGTGTGGGGGATCTCCAGGTCGTCGAAGAGCATGCGCCGGTTGCCGAACGTCCAGTCCCAGCGCATCTCGAAGCAGGCCAGCAGGTGCGTCATCCGCCAGGCGACGCTGGTGACGGGCGGCGGAATGGGCTCGTGAGGGCTGAAGTCGGCGATCCAGTCGCCCTTGCCGTAGACGTCCACGTCGCCGTCGAGCCGCCGCCGGACCGTCCAGGAGTTGCCCGGCGAGGGCTCCCAGAAGTACTCGTCGTCGGTCAGGCCCTGGAGGCGGTCGCGGGTGAAGGTGAGAGAGGTCTCCAGCTGGTCGAGCAGCAGGCCGACCCGGTCGGTGCGCAGTTCCATGCCCGGGGCACTACCCCCGGACCGTCCACTCATGAGCGTCGAGGAACGACCGGTCGCCCACCAGGTAGAGCAGCACCATCCGCCGGACCTGCTCCCGGTCGGGCGTGGTCGTCGACCGGATGACGCCGCCCTCCTTGAAGTCGACCTCGTAGCCGGGGGAGACCTGGATGAAATGGCCGCCGTAGACGACCAGCGCCATGAACGGGTTCTCGGCCGACAGGGTCTCCAGCACGTCGTTGACCAGGTTGAGATCGGGATCGTGCACGACGACGCCGTCACCGGTGTGCAACTGCACTTCTCGGTACGCCCCCAGCGGCTCCCGGTTGTGGATCAGGTGACGCCGGGCGTCGTAACAGACCAGCCCGTGCTCGCGGGCGAACGCGAAGGCGGCGTTCCCCACCTCGTCGATCACCTCGTCGGGCCCCGACACCAGAGCGCCGTCGACGGTGGCCGAGGGCAGGGCGGCGGCCAGGGCCCGGCTGATCTCCGGGGACAACTCGGCCTTGCGGTAGCGGTCCCGGGCCTCCTCCTTGGAGATCGGTTCGGGCTCGTGCCAGAGGGCCAGTTCGAAGGTCATGCCACCGACGATAGGGCTAGATCTCCGGTGACCTGGAGCCGCTCTTCGCCGCCAGGGCCAGGTCTCTGACGACCTGGATCAGCTCGGCCGGGTCGAAGGGCTTGGTCAGGTAGGAGTCGACCCCGATGCCGAGCCCCCTGCGCTTGTCGTCCTCCTGCGCCCGCGCGGTGATCAGCACGACCTTGACGTGGGTGGTGCGCGGGTCGGTGCGCAGCTTGGTGGCCGTCTCCCACCCGTCGAGCCGCGGCATCATGACGTCGAGGGTGATCACGTCGGGATCGACCTCCCCGACCCGGTCGAGGCAGTCCTGCCCGTCGAAGGCCGTATAGACGTCGAAGCCCTCCAAGGTCAGATTGACCGCGATCAGCTGCCGGATGACCTCGTCGTCGTCGACGACCAGTACGCGCCCCAAAACCTCACCCACGGCCGCGAGGCTACCCGGGAGGCGCGGTCGGCGCGGGGTTTTCGGGGGATGTGTGCCCGGGCGCGTCGCATAACGGTGTGCGAAGACGGTGTGGAGTGCTGGTAGCCTAGGGTTGTTCCTGAGCCCCCTTAGCTCAGGGGATAGAGCACCGGCCTCCGGAGCCGGGAGCGCAAGTTCGAATCTTGCAGGGGGCACCTCTGATCCACCGTGAGAGACGATGACCGGCCCGCGAGAACGCGGGCCTTTTGCATGTGCGCTGGTGTGCCGACGCGCCCAGGAGAGTCAGTAGGCGCACTGGACGACGAGGTCGTCGAGTTCGGCGCGTGGGGCGAACAAGTGGTTGAAGGCCTTTCCCACGGTCAGCCGCAGCACGACGTCGGAGCGCTGCGCGGTCCAGCTCACCGTGTGCAGGCGCCAGCCCGGGGCCACCGTCTGGTCCACCGGGACCGTCTTCAGGGCGATGTAGGTCCAGTCGGCCGGGTTGATGACCTCCAGGTTGAAGGTCGCCGCGGCGTTGCGCAGGTCCAGCCAGACGCCCACGCCGCAGTGGGCGCCGGGGTGGAGGGGCACCGGGGTGAGGACGATGGTCCGGCTGATCGCGCACCAGCCGCCGGTGTTGCTGACGCGCAGGCCGGCCATGCCGGTGCCGGTACGGGGCGAGGCGACCCCGACGCTCTGGAAGTACGGGGTGTCGCAGTCGCCCTGGTCGGTGAACGCCCACCGGGCGGCCGGGTTCGACGCCGGTTCGAAGCCGTCGGAGAGCTGCCAGACGCCCGCGGACGCGGGCCCGGCCGGGACGAGGACCGCTGCGAGGGCGAGAACCGCCGCCATCAGCGCGCGTGGGAGTGCTAAGCGCATGACCGAGCTCCTTGTCAGACCTGAGACGACGACACCGCCATTCTGCGGGCCGTCGGGAGATCCGTTCACCCTGGACTTTCCGCCCCGATAAGCCAGGGTCGCCCCCTGGTTTCGACCGGACCGACCGCTTGAGCCGTGCCCCTCGGGCTCAGGTCACCTCGCGGCACATCTCCTCCAGCGCCTCCGCCGAGTGCCGGTCGTGGCCCGCCTGGAAGGTGATCAGGTGCTGTCCCGGCGCCCCCGCCAGGGAGAACACCTCGGTGATGACCGTCAGCTCGCCCACCAGCTCGTGCCGGAAGCGCCGCAGACGGCCGGGTTCGATCTGGACGTCGTAGCGGGCCCAGGCGTCGCGGAACTCGGGGCTCAGGTCGGTCAGTTCGTCGACCAGCTCCGACACGCGGGGATCGTGCAGGTTGCGGCCGGCGGTGGCGCGGAAGTGGGCGACCTTGGCCCTGGCGGTCGACTCCCAGTCGGCGTAGAACTCGCGGGCGACCGGGTCGAGGAACATCGCCCGCAGCGTGTTGTTGCCGATCTTCGGTTTCCGGCGCAGGCCCCGTTCGTAGAAGGCCGTGGCCGAGGGGTTCAGGGCGAGTGTCTCCATGCACTGGTTGATCACGAAGGCGGGAGTGCGGGGCCAGCTGTCCATCAGCCGGATCAGGTGGGGGCTGACCTCGTCGGTGGCGCCCTCCGGCGGGCAGGGGTCCGGGTCGGCCGGCGAGGGGCCCCGGGCCAGGGCGTACAGGTGGGCGACGGCGTCGGCGCCCAGGGTGAAGACCTCCGTCAGAGCGGCGATCACCTGGTCGGAGGGGTTGCGTTCGCGTCCCTGTTCGAGGCGGACGTAGTAGTCGGTGCTGACTCCGATCAGCATCGCGACCTCCTCCCGCCGCAGGCCGGGGGTGCGCCGGGATCCGGCGTCCGGCAGGTCGACTCGGGCGGGAGGGGTGAGCTCGCGCCGGGCCCGGAGGAACTCGCCGAGCTTTCTGTCGGTTTCCATACAGGCACCTTATGCGCCTTATGTCTGTTTTGACTGGGTGTGTCACGGCCACCCTGGTTGTCCGCATCCGGTCTACGTTCGGTGGCATGAACAGCAGTTTCCCGCCCGATCCGTGCCTGGCGCGGCTCATGGACGACTGGCAGGACGTGGCCGTCCTGCTCTGCGACCCGTTGATGAACGTGCGCGTCGCCAACGATCTCGGCGCCGCGCTGCTGGGCGGGCTGAGCTACGCCGACAACCTGTTCCGGCTGGTCTTCCTCGACCCGGCGGCGACCGACTTCTTCACCGAGTGGACGCACATCGCCGCCGCCGCGACCGACGTCCTGCACACCATCGTGGCCGAAGGGGAGCAGCCCGGCCTCGACGACCTGCTCGGCGAACTGACCGAGCGGAGCGGGGACTTCCGGCGCATCTGGGCCGGGCACGACCTGTCGTCGGACGCCCGCCGGGTCAAGCGCCTGCGCCACCCCGTGGTCGGTGAACTCACGCTGTTCTGCGACATCCTCGACGTCGCCCGCCTGCCGGGACACCGTGTCCTCGCCCTGCAGGCCGAACCGGAAAGCCCCTCCGAGCACGCGCTCAGTCTCCTCGGAAGCCTGGCCCTGCCGGCCAGTTGAACGAACGACCGGAGGTCAACGTGACCATCGTCCATCCGTCCCGATCCATCCGTACGCGTTGCACCACGGCGACCCTGCTGCTGGTCCTGACCGTCCTGGCTGTCCTGATCACGCTGGACGCGATCGTCATGCCCCTCCGCCCCACCCTGGACGCCGACGCCACCGGGCTGCTCCGGGGGCACGACGTGGACCTGCTCCTGATGGGCTTCGGCCTGGTGCTGACCGCCGGCGCCGGAGTCGGGACCTGGTGGGCCGTGGGCCGGGTGCTGCGGCCCATCCAGGCCATCCGCGGCGACATCGACAAGATCACCGCCAACGACCTGGGGCGGGGGTTGCCCGTCCCGCCGGGAAGCGACGAGATCGCCGAACTGGTCACGGCCGCCAACCTCACCTTCGCCCGCCTGGAGCGGGCGGTCGCCCAGCAGCGCGGTTTCGCCACCCTGGCCTCCCACGAGCTGCGCAACCCGCTCGCCGGCCTGCGCGCCGAGCTGGAGGACGCCCTCGACCACCCCGAGGACAACGATCCGCGGCGCAGCATGCGCGCGGCCCTGGCCTCGGTCGACCGCCTGGAGACCATCGTCACCGACCTGCTCGCCCAGTCCAGCGTGGACGCCGCGGCGACCGCCGTCCCGCACGAGCTCGTCGACCTCACCGAACTGCTCGTCCAGGAGACCGCCCGGGTGAACCGGACCGGCCACGGCGTGCCGGTCCGGCTCTACGTCGAGGGCCACATGTGGATCTGCGGGTCGCGCATCCAGCTCATCCGCGCGCTGACCAACCTGCTGGGCAACGCCCGGCGGCACGCGGTCTCCTCGGTCCGGCTCAGCCTCACCAGGGTCGGCGACCAGGCGGCCGTCGCCGTCACCGACGACGGTCCGGGCATCCCGCCCGCCGACCGCCAGCGGGTCTTCGAACGCTTCATCCGCCTGGACGACGCCCGCCGCCTGGACGCGGGCGGCAGCGGCCTCGGCCTGGCCATCACCCGCGACATCGCCCACCGCCACGGCGGCAAGCTGACCTTGGAGGACTCCGTGGCGGGGGCCCGGTTCGTGCTGTGGCTCCCGCTGTTCGGCGCCGTCGCCGAGACGTGCGCGGACGGTTCCGTAGTAGCTCGCTAATTCGTACATATGGTGATGAAATGGACAACGGTAGCAACAATCTCCTCGGCGACTTCCTGCGCGCCCGGCGTGAGTCCACCAGTCCAGCCCAGGCGGGTTTCCTGCACGCCCCCTCGCGCCGCACACCGGGGCTGCGGCGGGAGGAGGTGGCGATGCTCGCCGGGGTGAGCGGCTCCTACTACATCCGGCTGGAACAGGGCCGCGAGCGCAACCCCTCGGCCCAGGTGCTCAGCGCCCTGGCCCGGGTGCTGCGACTGGACCCCGACGCCACCGAGTACCTCTACTCGCTGGCCCACCCCTGGGCCCGGCCCCAGGTGGAGACCGGCGTCATGGACCAGGTCAGCCCGAGTCTGCTGCGCCTGGTCAACCTGTCGCGGCACGCGCCCGCGCTGGTGCTGGGCCGCCGCTTCGAGGTGCTGGCCCACAATCCCCTTCTCGAGGCCCTGTACGAGGGCATGACCCACATCGACCACTGCGTGCGGATGATCTATCTCAGCCCGGCCGCGGTCGACTTCTACCCCGACTGGGAGAAGGCCGCCCGCGCCAAGACGGCCCAGCTCCGCACCGCCGTGGCCGCCGATCCCGACGACCCCTACCTGCGCGGCCTGGTGGCGGAGCTGACCGCCCAGAGCGCGGAGTTCCGCCGCATCTGGGCCCTGCACGAGGTGCGGGCGCGCGGCAACGAGATCAAGGAACTGCGCCATCCCCGGCTGGGCGACCTCAGCCTCTCGTGGGAGGTGCTGTCGGTCAGCGGCACCGGCCAGAAGTTCGTGTCCCTGGCCGCCGAGCCGGGCAGCCACTCCGAATGGGCGCTACGCGAACTCGCCGAGTCGGTGGGCGCTTCGGCGGCGCGGGGATAAAACCGCGATCTGTATAGAGAAGTCGTTCCGGTGTCAGCCGGTCGGTGTCGTGAGTGACGCTCTGAGCAGGGGTTTCGTCACCTGACCCGACCGGCTTTCGCTGATAACGGAACGGCAACGACGATGCTTTGTAGAGATATCAACTAAACGTGTCAAGGTACTTGACTACTCTCGGGCCTGCCTGAATTGGTAGTAGTTCGGAATCGGAGAAAGTCCCGATGGAACCCCTGCACCCGTACCTCCGCCCAGAGTCAGCCCAATGAGCGCGTCCCCCCAGCCGGAGCCGGCCATTCTCCGCGCACGCGCGTACGCCAGAACCCATCACCTGCCCAGTCCTTCTCTGCTCATCGACCTGCCGACGGTCGCCGCGAACTACCGCGCCCTGTCCACCGCGTTCCCCGGCGCCGGCATCCTCTACGCGGTCAAGGCCAACGCCGCGCCGGAAGTGATCTCCACCCTGTTCGACCTCGGCTCGGGGTTCGACGTCGCCAGCATCGGCGAGGTCGAGCGCTGCCTGTCCCGCGGCGTGCCCGGCCGCTTCCTCAGTTACAGCAACCCGGTGAAGAAGGCCGCCGACATCGCCGCCGCGTACCGGCTCGGAGTCCGCACCTTCGCCTTCGACAACCCCCGCGACCTGGCCCACATCGCGCGATGGGCGCCCCGGTCGAACGTCTTCTGCCGGATCGCGGTCGAGCCGCCCGACGCGGTGATGCCGTTCGGCGGCAAGTTCGGCTGCGACCCCGACGCCGCCGCGCAGCTGCTCGCCGACGCCGCGGCGAACGGGCTGCGGCCGCTCGGCCTCACCTGGCACGTCGGCTCCCAGCAGTGCAACCCCGACGCCTGGGACGTCGGCATCGCGGCGGCGGCCAAGATCGCGCTCCAGCTGGAGCCGGCCGGCGTCAAGCTGCCGATGATCAATCTCGGCGGGGGGTTGCCCATCTCGTACAGCCCGAGCCCCGCGTTCGGGAACCGGCCGCTGCTCGAGGTGTTCGGCGAGGCGGTCAACTCCTCGGTCAACCGTCACTTCGGCAGCCGCAACCGGCCTCGCCTCCTCCTGGAGCCGGGCCGGGCGATGGTCGGGGCGGCCGGGATCATCCGCTCGGAGGTGGTGACCGTCAGGGAAGGGCGGGCCGCCGACCACCGGCGCTGGGTGTTCCTGGACGTCGGCCGCTACAACGGCCTGGTCGAGACCGAACGCGAGGCCATCGCCTACCGGCTGCGCACGCCCGGCGTGACCGGTCCCACCGCCCCCGTCGTGCTGGCCGGGCCGACCAGCGACGGCGACGACGTGATCTACCAGCGGGTCCAGTACGAACTCCCCCTCGCGCTGGCGCCCGGCGACGTGGTGGAGATCCTGGACGCCGGGGCCTACACCTCCAGCTACTCCTGCGCCGCCGTCAACGGCCTGCCCGCGCTCCCCACGTTCTGCGTGGAGGAGCGATGACCGTCGCGATCGGCGAGTTCGCCGGCTGCCACGTGCTCGCGGAGCTCCGGGGGGTCGACGCCGGCCTCCTCGACGACCTCGCCCACCTGGAGGTCGCGCTCAAGCGGGCGCTGGCCGCGTCGGGGGCGACCATCCTGGAGATGAGCTCGCACCGGTTCGTCCCCCAGGGGGTCACCATCCTGGCGCTGCTGGCCGAGTCCCACGCGTCGCTGCACACCTACCCGGAACACGCCGCCGTGTTCGTCGACGTGTTCACCTGCGGCGCGGCCGACCCGCGTACCGCGGTAGACCTGCTCACCCACGAGCTCCAGCCCGGCCGGGTCACCGTGCAGGTGATCCGCCGGGGCGACACGCTCTCGTCGGAGGTATCCGCATGATCACCATCAACGGCACCACCTGGGTGGCCGAGCCCATCGCCGACGGAATGGAACGGCTCTGGCGCGTCGACGAGGTCATCCACAGCGAGATCACCCCGTTCCAGACGCTCGACTTCGCCAGGACCGCCCACGGCATCACCCTGTTCGCCAACGGCGAGCGGCAGAGCAGCGAGCAGACCCAGGAGGTCTACCACGAGGCGCTGACCATCCCGCCGGTGCTTCTGGCCGACCGGGTGGACCGCTGCCTCGTCATCGGGTCGAGCGAGGGCGTCGCCTGCCAGATGCTCGTGGCCTGCGGCGCGAGCCGCGTCGACCACGTCGACATCGACGAGCAGGCCGTGAAGTTGTGCGCGAGCCGCCTGCCCTACGGCTACACGGAGAAGGAACTGGCCGCCGCCGAGGGCGACGACGGCCCGATCCACGTCCACTACGAGGACGGCTACGCCTTCGTCGAGGCCGCCGTCGCGGCCGGCCGCACCTGGGACGTCATCATCGTCGACCTCCCCGACGAGACCGACGACGGCCAGGCCCAGCACGACCGCCTCTACAGCTCCACGTTCCTCGGCCTCTGCGCCCGGGCGCTGGCCCCGGGCGGCGTCATCTCCACCCAGGCCGGCTGCCCGACGATGTGGCGGCAGACCACCCTGCGCCGCTCGTGGCACAACTTCATCGCGGCGTTCCCGACGGTCGTCTACTTCGGCTCGGCGGCCCACGAGTGGGCCTTCATCAGCGGCCGCCGCGACACCGTCGACCGCCCCCACGCCGTCATGGGCAGACGGCTCCGCACCCTGTCGTACCGGCCGGTCAGCATCGACGTCCGCACCCTGGACGCCGCCCTGGTGCCCCCGCTGGAGATCCGGGGAAAATACCCGAAGGCCTGGCGCCGCCGTCCTTTCGGGGGGCCGTCCCCCCGGTCATGACCTGCACGTTGAACGGTGTCCGTGAGGTCCTCTGGATGCCGGAGCACTGATCTGAGAAGGGCCCCGGGAAATTCCTCCGGGGCCCTTCTCCGCGCCCGGTATCCTGCGGTCTCCGGCGTTGTGATGGGGGTTCGCCATGTCCGATCATCTGCTCTTCTCCTACGGGACGCTGCGGCTCCCGCAGGTCCAGCTCGCCCGGTTCGGCCGTGAGCTGGACGGCCGTCCCGACGCCCTGCTCGGGTTCCGCCTGGAGACGGTGAAGATCACCGACGCCTCCGTCGTGGCCGACAGCGGCAGTGACGAGCACCCCGTCGCCCTCCCGTCCGGCGACCCGGCCGACACCGTCGAGGGCATGGTCTTCACCCTCACGCCGGGCGACCTGGCCGCCGCCGACGCCTACGAGGTCGACGACTACCTCCGGGTCAAGGCCGACCTGCGGTCGGGGGAGAAGGCGTGGGTGTACGTCGACGCCGCCACCGCCGAGGAGTTCCGGGTCACCCGGCTGCTGACCGCCCAGGCCAACGCGATCACCCTGTTCGACGAGATCGTCGCGCGCGGCCTCATCGCCCCCGGCCGGACCGAGAAGGACGTCAGCGACGCCGTCCGCGACCTCGCCAACGAGATGTTCGGCACCACCCGCCACTGGCACAAGCGGGTCGTCAGGTCGGGGCCGAACACCCTGCTCCCCTACCACGAGAACCCGCCCAACCGGGTCATCGAGGCCGACGACATCGTCTTCTGCGACTTCGGGCCGATCTTCGAGGAGTTCGAGGCCGACCTCGGGCGCACCTACGTCCTGGGCGACGACCCCGTGAAGCACCGGCTCGCCGCCGACCTGCCCGTCGTCTTCGAGGCCGGGCGGCGGTTCTTCGCCGCCGACCCCGAGATGACCGGCGCGCGGCTGTTCGCCGAGGTCGACCGGCTCGCCCGGGAGCGCGGCTGGGTCCTCGGGCACATCCACGCCGGCCATCTCGTCGGCGAGTTCCCGCACGAGAAGATCGACGCCGCCGACATCGAGTCCTACGTCGCCGAGGGCAACACGACCCCGATGCGCCGCGTCGACAAGGCCGGGCGGGTGGCCCACTGGATCCTGGAGGTCCACCTGGTCGACGCCGAGCGCGGCTTCGGCGGCTTCTACGAGCAGCTGCTCGACCTCTAGCGGCCGGCCGCGATCGTGTCGTAGTCGGGGATGCGCGAGGCGATGTCGTCGCCGGTGAAGTCGCCGATCCAGCCGTCGTCGTCGTGGAAGAAGCGGATCGCGGTGAAGTGGGGCCTGGTGCCCATGTCGAACCAGTGGGTGGTCTGCTTGGGCACGCTCAGCAGGTCGCCGGGCTCGCAGAACACGGCGTGCACTTTGCCGTCGACGTGCAGGTAGAAGATGCCGGAGCCGGCCACGAAGAAACGCACCTCGTCGTCGTCGTGAGTGTGCTCGTTGAGGAACTTGGCGCGGGCCGCGGCGGCGACGTCGGCGGGGGCGTCGGGGCCGAGCCGGGCCACGTCGACGAAGGTGTAGCCCTCTTCGGCGACGACGGCGGCGACCTGGTCGCGGTAGGCGGCCAGGACGTCGTCGGAGCTCGCGCCGTCGAGGCCGTCGACGATCTCCCAGTGGCGCAGGCGGACGCCGATCTCCTTCAGGCTCGTCGCGATCTCGGCCTGGTCTTCGGTCCGCAGGAGGGTCTCGGGGGCCGGGCCGTCGGTGTACACGGTGAGGTAGGTCATGGGCTTCGTCCCTAATCAGCGGCTATCTGCGTAATCCTACTTGAAAAGTGGACAATACTCCCAGGCCTGCCTAGCATCCGAGTGTGATTCACGCACGACTTCTCGGCGCATCCCTCCTCCTGGGCGTTCTGGCGCTCGCGGGATGCTCCCAGGGCACCTCCACCACGACCACCTCCGCGCCCTCGTCCGCTCCGGCGGCGCCGGTCGCTTCGCCCGCCGTCTCCGTCCCGGCGAAGTTCGCCGCCGGGGGAGTCCGGGTCGCTCTCATCCGCCAGCTCTCGTCCGGTGACTACTTCGAGCAGTGGCTCGCGGGGGCGCAGGCCGAGGCGCAGGCCCTCAAGATCACGCTGGAGGTCTCCAGCGGCGACGGCAACAACGACAAGCAGGCGCTCAACCTGGAGCAGGCCGTCCAGCAGAAGGCCGACGCGATCATCGTCGACCACGGGTTCGCCGACACCGTCCAGCCCGCCATCAAGAAGGCCGCCGACGCCGGCGTCCCGCTGGTCGCCTTCGACGTCGACCCGGGCACGCCCGAGGCCGTCGCGCTGACCCAGGACGACCACCAGATCGCCGAGCTGGCGCTGGGCGCGCTGAAGGCCGACACCGGGGGGACCGGCGACGTCCTCTACGTGTACGTCTCCGGCTTCGCCCCCCTCGACCGGCGCAACGAGGTGTGGACGCAGTTCAAGAAGGACAACCCGGGCATCAAGGAGGTCGCCCAGATCGGCGTGGTCAACAACTCGACCGCCTCGGCCGTCGCCGACCAGGCCAAGGCCGCCCTCCAGGCCAACCCGGGCGTGAAGGCGATCTTCGCGCCGTACGACGAGTTCGCCAAGGGCGCCGCCATCGCGGTCAAGGAGCTCGGCCTCCAGGACCAGATCAAGATCTACGGCGCGGACATCTCCACCGCCGACATCGGCGTCATGACCGAGCCGAACAGCCCGTGGGTGGCGACCGCCACGACCGACCCGTCGAACGTCGGCCGCATCGCGGTGCGGGCCGCCGCGCTGCTGGTCGCCGGGGAGCCGGTCGGCCCCGAGCTGAAGATCCCGCCCGCCCTGGTCACCCAGAAGCAGCTCCGCGACGGCGGCATCGCCAACATCGAGCAGCTCACCGGCGCGGTGCCCGAACTGACCACGCCCGACGTCGCCCGGGTGCCCTGGGCCGCTCAGTGACCCGTCTGCTCTACCGGTACGGCCTGCTCGTCATCCTGGCCGCCCTGCTGGTCGTCTTCGCGGTGCTCCGGCCCGCCTTCGCCTCGTACGCCAACATGCTGATCATCCTGCAGTCGGTGGCGATCGTCGGGGTGGTGGCGCTCGGGGTGACCGTGTCGATGACCACGGGCGGCTTCGACCTGTCGGCCGGCGCGGCGGTCGGCGCGGTCGTCATGGTGACCGCGCTGACCATGGTCCGGTTCAACCTCACCGGCGGCACCGCGATCGTCGCCGGGCTGCTCACCGGGCTGCTGGTCGCGGGGGTGAACGCGCTGCTCACCGTGGTCGCGCGCATCCCCGACCTGGTGGCCACGCTGGGCACGATGTTCCTGTTCCAGGGCCTCGCCCTGATCATCACCTCCGGCAGGTCTGTGGCCCCCGGCATGACCGTCGACGGCGCGCCCGCGCCCGGCCGCTACACCGAGGGCTTCGCCTGGATCGGGGCCGGCAAGCTCGGCTCGGTGCCGGTCCCGGTCATCGTGTTCGCGCTGGTCGCGGTGGTCGTCTACCTGTTCCTCGAACGCACCCGCTGGGGCGTCGCCCTCTACGCCATCGGCGGCAACGCCGAGGCCGCGCGCCTGGCCGGCATCCGGGTGGCCCGCTACCGGGCGCTCGCCTACGCCGTGTCGGGGGTCTGCGCGGCCATCGCCGGGATCATGTTGTCGGCCCGTCTGGGCCGGGGCGACGTGGGCGCGGGCGACCCCTACCTGCTCCAGTCGGTGGCGGCGGCGCTGATCGGCTACGCCGTGCTGGGCGCCAACCGGCCCAACACGGTCGGCACCGTCGTCGGCGCCGTCTTCATCGGCGTGGTGATCAACGGCATGACCATGCTGAACGCCCCCTACTACACCCAGACCTTCGTCCAGGGCGCCCTGCTGGCGGGGGCCCTCGTCGTGAGCTACACCCTCAGGAGTTCCGTTGAGCGCCTATGAGCTGCTGACCGTCGACAACGTGCCCGGCTACCTCGCGAGCCGCCCCGCGCTGGCGGCGTTCGCGAACCCGGTCTCGGTACGGGAGATCGGCGACGGCAACATGAACACCGTGTTCGCCGTGGAGGTCGAGGGCGGCCCCGGCGTGGTGCTCAAGCAGTCCATGCCCTACGTCCGGGTCGACCCGGCCTGGCCGATCACCCCCGACCGCAACCGCATCGAGGCCGCCGTCCTGGCCGAACACGGCCGGGTAGCCCCCGGTCTCGTGCCCGCCCTGCTCGACGTCGACCACGACCGGCACGTCCTCGCCCTGGAGGACCTCTCGGACCACCGGGTCTGGCGCGGGCTGCTCAACGAGGGCGTGCGCACCGACGGGGTCGCCGCCGATCTCGGCCGGTACGTCGCCAAGGTCGCCTTCGGCACCTCGGTCTTCGGCCTGGGCAACTATCGGCACAAGGCCGCCCTGGCCGCCGCGGTCAACCCCGAGTTGTGCGAGATCACCGAGGACCTGGTCTTCACCGAGCCGTACATCGAGCACGAGCACAACAAGATCCTGCCCGCCACCAAGGCCGACGTGGCCGCCTACGTGGGCGACCCCGAAGTGCGGACCGCGATCGGGCTGGCCAAGCTCGCGTTCATGACCCGCGCCGAGGCGCTGATCCACGGCGACCTGCACACCGGCTCGGTGCTGGTGAAACCCGGGTCGACCCGGGCGTTCGACGTCGAGTTCGCCTTCTACGGGCCGGTCGGCTTCGACCTCGGCGCCCTGTGGGGCAACTACGTGCTCGCGGCGGCGCGTGGCTTCGTCCAGGGAGACGACGCGCACGCCCGCTGGGTGCTCGGGCTGGCCGAGGAGACCTGGGCGGCCTTCGAGACCGAGTTCCGGGCCCTGTGGCCCGACCGGGTCGACCCGCGGATCTACGGCGACGGCGTGCTGGAGGGCTACCTGGCCACCGTGCGCAGGGACGCCGCGGTGTTCGGGGCGGCCAAGGCGGCCCGGCGCGTCATCGGGTTCGCCCGGGTCAGCGACATCGAGACGCTGCCCGAGGTGGAGCGGGCCGTGGCGATCAGGCGGTCGCTGCGGGCGGCGCGGCACCTGCTGACCGCCGAACCCGGCCGGGAGTTGTTCGACCGGGTCGGCGACCTGCTCAGCTAGCGGATGGCGATCCGGTAGGCCAGCAGCCACTCCACACACTCGGTGACGTGCCGGGCCCGGTGGAGGGTGGGCGCCCACGTGTAGAGGCCGTGGTCGGCGACGATGACGGCGGGGGTCGCCGCGTCGTACCCGGCCTCGAACCGGTCGCCGAGCTCGGCCATGTCCTGGCTGTTCTCGATGACGGGGATGACGACCTCGTCGTCGTGGGCCAGGCGGCCGATGCCCTTGAGGGTCTCGACGTCCTTCAGGACCACGCCCTGCGGCCAGTGATGGGCGGCCACCACGGCGTTCAGCGCGTGGACGTGCACGATCGCGTCGGCGCCGGTCACCGCCGCGACCCGCGCGTGCAGCCCCGCCTCGGCCGACGGGGTCAGCGGCTCGACGCCCGCCACCGCGACCGGTTCGCCGCGCTCGCCGACCACGGCGATGTCAGACGGGGTGAGTTCCCCCTTGTCGAGGCCGCTCGCGGTCACCGCGAGCCGCAGCGGATCGCGGGAGACCACCTCCGACAGGTTGCCGGAGGTGCCGCGCATCCAGCCGATCCCGGTGTACCGGGCGGCCTCCACGGCCAGCCGCCCCCCGGCGGCCAGCACGTCCTCCCTGTTCATGCGATCTCCTCGAAACTCGTGACCACGCGATGGGCGCCGAAGTCGGCGCGCTCGCTCGGCTCGCCGGGCCGCCGCAACCCGATCGCCTGCCATCCGGCCGCCGCCGCGGCGTCGAGTTCCGCCGGTACGTCCGACAGGAACAGCAGGTCGTCGGTCTCCAGCGTGGCGGCGATGCGCTCGTAGGAGGCGCTCTCACGTTTGGGGCCCGCGTTGACCGTGTCGAAGTGGTGCTCGATCAGCACCGACAGGTCGCCGTCGGGGCTGTGCCGGAACCACGGCCGCTGGCTGGAGACCGCGCCCGAGGAGAAGACGGCCAGGCGCCTGCCCCGGGCGTGCCACCGGCGCAGCGCGGGCGCGACGTCGGGGAAGAAGTGGGAGGTCAGGTCGCCACTCGCGAACCCGGCCGCCCAGATCTGGCCCTGGAGGGTCTTCAGCGGGGTCGCCTTGACGTCGCCGTCCATCCAGCCGTGCAGGACGGCGACGGTCTCCTCGGTGGTCGCGCCGCCGGTCTCCCGCACCGCCTGGGCGACCTCGGGGTCGTCGCGGTGGGCGTCGATCCACGGGCCGAGGCGCGAGCGGGCGTAGGAGTAGAGGCCCACGTGCACCGACTCGGTCGAGCTCGTGGTGCCTTCGATGTCCAGCACGATCCAGCTCATCGGGTCAGAACCTCCACGAAGTCGGCGACGAAGCGGGCCGCGTCCACCTCGGTGACCACCCTGGTGGGCGGGGCGGGCTGGTAGGGGAAGGCCGGCGGCAGGCCGTCGTGGGTCCGCATCAGCCTGGCCCTGGCCAGGAAACCGTCGGTCCGTACGTTAACCGGCCCGTCGGCCGACGCGGTCGCGAACGTGGGGTCGAGCAGGATCCCGGCGGCCAGGGGGTCGTGCAGCGGGATGATCCGCCGGCCCCACTCGTTCTGGTAGAAGTCCAGGTAGGCGTCGAGGATCTCGGTCGCGAACCGGGCGACCGGGGTGCCGGCGGCCCGCAGGGCGTTGATGGCGACCTCGTCGAGGATCGTGGTGGCGGTGACGTTCACGCCGACCATGACCAGTTCGTTGCGCGGGGCGGAGAAGACCGCGCGGGCCGCCTCCGGGTCGTTGTTGATGTTCGCGTCCACCATCAGCAGGGTGCCGGGCGGCGCGTACGGGCCCGACCCGCCCATCAGCACGACCGAGCGGTAGCGGGTGAACAGCTCCGGGTCGAGGCGCAGCGCCTGGCCGAGGTTGGTCAGCGGCCCGAGGGCCAGCAGGTCGAGCTCGCCCGGCTGCTCGCGGCCCAGGCGGACCAGCAGTTCGGCGGCGCTCTCCCCGCTGGTCTCGGGCAGCGGGCGGTCGTAGCCGACGTCGCCGAGGCCGTCCTTGCCGTGCACGTATCCGGCGATGTGGGCGGTGCCGGTGAGCGGCTCGGCCGCGCCCCGGGCGATCGGCACGTCGAGGCCGAGCAGGCGGTTGACGTAGGCGATGTTGCGGGCGGCGTCGGGCTCGACGCAGTTGCCGAACACCGAGGTGACCGCCACGATCTCGGCGTCGGGTCGGCCCGCCAGGTAGAGCAGGGTGTGGGCGTCGTCGATGCCCGTGTCGGTGTCGACGACGATGCGCCTGGTCATAGTGCTTGTCTCACATTCTCCGGGCGGAAGGCGCCCTTCTCGGTGACGATCCGGGTGACCAGGTCAGGTGGTGTCGTGTCGAAGGCCGGGTAGTGGCCGGTGACGCCGTGGGCGGCGGTCCGCACGCCGAGGACGTGCAGCACCTCGTCGGGGTCGCGGTGCTCGATCACCACGTCGGCCGGGGTGGGGGCCTGCGGGTCGGGGCGCTGGACCAGCGCGTGGAAGGGCCGGCCGAACCGGTTCGCGGCCAGGGCGACGCCCAGCGTGCCGACCTTGTTGATCACGTGGCCGTCGAGGGTGACGCGGTCGGCCGCGACCAGGGCGACGTCGGCGACGCCGTTGGCCAGGGCGGCGGCCACCATGCCGTCGGTGATCAACGTGGGCTCGTAGCCCATCTCGACCAGGGTCGCCGCGGTCAGCCGCGCGCCCTGGAGGTAGGGGCGCGTCTCGGTGCAGACGAACTCCAGGTACTTGCCCTGCTCCTGGGCGGCCTGGACGGTCGCGATCAGGTAGTAGTCGGCCCAGCAGTGGGTGAGCACCGTCGAGCCGTCGGGCAGCAGGCCGGCGGCGTGCCGGCCCAGGGCGGCCGACCGGTCGCGGTAGGCCTGGTCGTGGGCGGCGGCCGCCGCCTCGACCTGCCCGGCCAGGTCTCCCTCGTGCACGTCGGCGAGGATCGCGGCGACGGCGTCGCGGATGTGGTTGTTGGTGGGGCGGGTGGCGACGAGCCGGTCACCGGCCGCCCGGAGTTCCTTCAGGGCCAGGTCGCGGGGCCGGTGCCGGACGGCACGGGCGGCCAGCACCATCGCGGCCGTGGTCGCGAACAGCGGCCCGGAGCTCTGCGTGACCATGTCCCTGATCGCCTGGGCGACCTCGTCGCTGGTCGTGCAGCGCACCCACCTCCGCTCGAACGGGTAGACGCGCCGGTCGAGGATCTCCACCGCGTCGCCGCTCAGCCGGACCGAGTTCGCCAGTTCAGGCGTGTTCATACGACCTCCTCCGCCGCCGCGCCACGGCGGCGAGCACCAGCGCGGCCAGCGTGATCACATAGGGGGCGGCGTCGGCCGCCTGCTGCGGCAGGCCCGCGCCCTGGAGCCGGAACCCGAACGCCTCGGCGACGCCGAACAGCAGGCAGGCCAGCAGCAGCCGCCCGGGGTAGACGCCGCTGAGCATGACCGCCACCACGGCGATCCAGCCGCGACCGGCGCTCATGCCCTCGCTGAACAGCGTCACGTTGCCGAGCGAGAGCTGCGCCCCCGCGAGCCCGCACAACGCGCCCGCGACCAGCGTCACGCCGTGCTGGTAACCCGAGACGCGCAGGCCGACGGCCTGGGCGGCGTCGAGGTGCTGGCCGACGGCCCGCAGCCGCAGGCCCGACCTGGTCCGGGTCAGCCAGAAGGCCAGCACGGCGACCAGCAGCAGCGCGACCGGCACGAGCGGCGACTGCTCTCTCAGCACCGGGACGTCGAGGCCCAGTTCGCCCAGGTCGGGCAGGCCGGCCAGCTCGGGGGAGCTGTAGGTGCCGCCGCTGCCGAAGATCTGCCGCATCAGGAACGCGGTCAGCCCGAGGGCGAGCAGGTTGAGCCCGACGGCGACCACGATCGGGTCGGCCCGCAACGCCACCGCAGGCCCCGACAGCAGCGCCGAGAACACCACGGTCGCGGCGACCGCGCCCGCGACGCCCGTCCACGCGCTGCCGGTCAGGTCGCTGACCACGACGGCGACGAACGCGCCCCACAACAACTGGCCTTCGAGCGCGATGTTGAACACGCCCGCGACCTGGCAGAGCAGCCCGCCGAGCGCGGCCAGCAGCACCGGCGCGGTGGCGGTGAGCACTCCGGCCAGGAACGACCACTCGAAGACGTTCACCGCGGCCTCCTCGCCCGCAGGGTCGCGAGCACCGCCACGATCACGATGATCAGCCCCTGCACGATCTGGGTGAGCTGGCTCGGCACCCCGGCCTCCCGTTCCATGCCCTGGCCGCCGACCTGGAGGAACGTCAGCAGCGCCACGGTGAGCGGCACCACGACCGGGCGCGCGCTCGCCAGCAGCACCGCCGCGACGGCGGTGAAGGTGTAGCCGGGCGCGGTCAGCGCGCCGTCGACGAACCGGTGCGGCGGCCCCAGCACGATCAGCGCGCCCGAGAGCCCCGCGAACGCGCCCCCGCCCGCCAGTGCGAGCGCGGCCACCCGGCCGACCCTGACGCCGCCGTAGCGGGCGAACTCCCGGTTCTGGCCGGTGGCCCGGATCTCGTAGCCGAGGACGGTCCGGCCGTCGGCGTACAACCACAGGGCGGTGAGCGCGGCGATCAGCGGCAGGCCGATCGTCAGGTAGCCGCTGCCGCCGAGGGCGGGCAGGTGGGCCGCGTCCGGCAGGGGCGGGGTCTGCGCGATGCCGGTGTTCGGTTCGGCCAGCGGGAACCGCACCAGGTAGGAGGCCAGCGAGACGGCCGGGGCGCTGATGAGCAGGGTGCTGACGATGGCGGGGATGCCGAGGCGCGTGCTGAGCGGCGCGGCGACCACGGCCACCAGCCCACCCGCGACCGCGCCTGCGATCAAGGGCAACACCACGGCCGCTCCCGGTGGCAGCGGCACCAGCAGGGCGACCGCCGCGGCGGTGACCCCGCCTGCGGCGAGCTGACCGTCGCCGCCGAGGTTGAACTCGCCCGCCCGGAGCGGGAGGGCGAACGCGAGCGCCATGCCGAGCGTGGGCACGAACGCGGCGACGGTGTATTCGAGGTTCCCGTCGAGAACGGCCCCTCTGACCAGCGCCGGATAGGCCAGTGCGGGATCGACGCCGACCACCAGCATGACGAGGGTGGTCAGCAGAAGCGCCCCGGCCACCGCCACGACGGGCGCGGAGGCCACCACGCGGTGGGCGACGGCGGGCGCGCTCACGCGAACCCTCCGCTCCGAGGTGCGGACCTCGCGTGGGGCGTCATCCGGTCGCTCCGGTCATGGCGCGGCCGAGTTCCTTCTCGGTGGCGTCGCCGGGGAACTCGGCGACGACGCGGCCCTCGTACAGGACCAGGATGCGGTCGGCGAGGTCGCGGAGCTCCGAGAGCTCGCTCGACTGGAGGAGGACGGCGGCGCCCTCGTCGCGGGCGGCGCGCAGCAGGTCGTGCACGCGTTCGCGCACGCCCACGTCCACCCCCTGGGTCGGCTCTTCGGCCACTACTACGGTCGACGGGCGGGTGAGCTCGCGGGCCAGCACGGCCTTCTGGGCGTTGCCGCCCGACAACGCGCCGATCGGGACGTCGACCGACGCGGCGCTGATGGAGAAGCGGTCGACCAGGTCGCGGGCGCGGGCCCGGACCTTCGCGCGGGGCAGGGCCCACCGGGAGGCCAGGTCGCGCTGCGCGCCCATCAGGACGTTCTCGGCCACCGACATGGCAGGTGCGGTGGCCCGGCCGTGGCGGTCCTCCGGCACGTAGGCCACACGCGGGTCCCGGCCCGCCTTGACCGGGGTGCCGGTCAGGAGCACTTCCGGTACGGCCCCGCGCAGGCCGGTCACCGAGTCGATGAGTTCGCGCTGGCCGCTGCCCGCCACGCCCGCGAGGCCGACGATCTCGCCGGGGCGCACCGTGAAGGAGACCTCCGACAGGCGGGCCACGCCGTCGGCGTCGCGGACCGTCAGGTCGCGCACCTCCAGGAGCGGATCGCCCGCCGGAGCGTGGGCGCGGCGCCGGACGGGCGGGGTGAGCGAGCGGCCGATCATCGCGTTGACCAGCTCGTCGGCGTCGGTCTCCGACGTGGTGAACCGGCCGGTCACCCGGCCCTGGCGGAGCACGGTCACCCGGTCGCCGACGGCCAGGACCTCCGACAGCTTGTGGGTGACGAGCAGGATCGAGACGCCGGTGGCGGCGACCGTGCGGAGCACCTCGAAGAGGCGCTCGGTCTCGCCGGGGGTCAGCACGGCGGTCGGCTCGTCGAGGATGAGCACCTCGGCGTGGCGGTAGAGGGCACGCAGGATCTCCACCCGCTGGCGCACCCCCACCGGCAGGCCGCCGACCAGGGCCGACGGGTCGGCGCGCAGGCCGTAGCGCTCGGAGAGGGCGGCCACCGCCTCGTTCGCGGCGGCGCGGTCGAGGCGGCCCTTCCTGACCGGTTCGGCGCCGATCACGATGTTCTCGGCCACGGTCAGGCCGGGGAACAGGCGGAACCGCTGGTGGACCATGCCGAGGCCGTGGCGGATGGCGTCGGTGGGGGAGCGCAGGACGACCCGGTGGCCGTCGCGGCGGACCTCCCCGGCGTCGGGGCGGTGCAGGCCGTACAGGATCGACATCAGAGTCGACTTGCCGGCCCCGTTCTCCCCGACCACGGCGTGCACCTCGCCCCTGGCGACCGCCAGGTCGATGCCGTCGTTGGCGAGAACGGGGCCGAACCGCTTCGTCACTCCGACGAGTTCGGCGGCGTACATCAGCTCTGGAGCGGGTCCGCGACGGTGATCTTCCCGGCGAAGATGTCGTCGCGGGTCTGCTTGACCTTCGCCACCACGTCGGGGCTGGCCGCGACCGTGCAGCCGGAGGAGGCCAGGTCGTCGCCGAGGGCGTTGACGCCCACGCCGCCCTCGGCCAGGCCGTAGACCTTCACGCCGCCGGTCCTGCCGTCGAAGATCTCCTTGATGGCGGCGTGCTCGGCGACGTCCACGTGCTTGAGGACGTTGTCGACGACGTTGCCGGGGCTCAGCGCGCACTGGTTGACGTCGACGCCGAACGCCTTGCCGCCGGAGGCCGCGACCGCCTCGAACACGCCCGGGTTGCCGCCGGAGGCCGCCGCCGCGATGAGGTCGACGCCGCGTCCGGTGAGGGTCTGGGCCTGTGACTTGGCCCTGGCCGGGTCGCTGAAGGGGTTGCTGCCGCCGACGTAGAGCGGGGTGCCCTGGGCGGCGGGCTTGACCGAGGTCGCGCCCGCGAAGAACGGCTCGATCCAGCGGTGAATGAACGGGGTGTCGAGCGCGGCGACCACGCCGATCTGGCCGCTCTTGGAGAGCAGGCCCGCCTCGACGCCGGCCAGGTAGGCCGCCTCGTGCTCCTTGAACGACACGCACGCCAGGTTGGGCGCCTGCTCCTTGGCGCACGAGTCGACCTGGAGGAACTGCTGGCCGGGGTTGGCCTTGGGGACGGTGGTGAACACGTCGTCGAAGGAGAAGCTGATGCCCACGATCACGGTCGGCTTGGCCCGGACGGCCGCGTCGACGTTCTGCGCGATGGAGGTGGGGTCCTTGCTCTCGTACAGCTTGAAGGAGGCGCCGAGCTCCTTGGCGGCGGCCTCGGCGCCCTTGACGCCCAGCTGGAGGAAGCTGTTGGTGCCGACCGGGTTGGGGGTGATCAGGATGATCGACTTGGCCGGCGGGGCCTCGGCGGTCTCGGCGGCGTCGGTTCCGCCGCACGCCGCGAGGCCGAGAAGGAGAAGGGCTGCGGTCGCGATGGCGGGGGTTGATTTCATGGTGTCCCGGTTCTGAACTGCGTAGATGGTGCACGCAGAGCATATCTACACAATTCCTACCGGAACAACGGGATATATCTCACCCCGCCTTGTGCAGGGAGGCCATGAGGATCTTCGCGAACGCGTCGATGGTCCCGTATCCCGTCTTCGGGCCCGAGTAGTAGAGCCACATCTGCACGTTGGCGGTGCGGACCACCAGCCTGGTCTGGTTGTACGGCCCGGCGTCGCGGGTCCAGCCGATGGTCGCGTCGCCGATCCGCCCGCCGGCCCGGAGTCTGGTCGCCGGGTCGCGCTTGGGCTCGTCCTCCTCGGTGGCCCGGCTGGTGTCGAAGGTGAGCCGCGCCGTGGTCTCGGAGTCGAGCTGGACCTTCTGGATCTGGAGGTACTCCCCGCCGGGGGTGATCCACTGGCAGGCGTCGTTCGTCATGAACTCCTGCTTGGCCGCCGTCCCGAGCAGTTTGCGGATCTGCGCCGGCGTGATCAGGGCACACGCCTCGGGGTTGCTGGTCAGCACGGCCTTCTGCTGCTTGGCGGCCGACTGGGTGGCCGCGGCCTGCGTGGGGGTCGTCAGCGTGGTGAGCGTGGTCGGCGTTCCGGCGGCGTCGCCGGGGGAGTTCAGGTAGAGCACACCGCCGCCGACCCCCACCACCAGCACGGCCAGCCCGGCGGCCGCGAACGCCGGAGCCATGCCCTTCTTCGGCGTGTGCCGCATCGACGGCACCGTCTTCGGCGCGGTGCCCCCGGCTCCCGCGGCGATGTCCCGCAGCAGCGCGGCGGCGTGCCCCGCCGGCATCCGGCGGACCGGGTCCTTGTCCAGCATCGCCATGAGCACCTGGCCCAGCGGCCCCGACCGCCGCATCGGGTGTGGTTCATGCATGAGCACGGCCGCCATCACCGCGTTCGGGTTGTCGCGATGGAACGGCGCGTTCCCCTCGACCGCCGTGTAGAGCGTCGCCGCGAGCGACCACAGGTCCGACGGCGGACCGTCGGGCTCGCCGCGCAGCCGTTCGGGCGCGATGTATCCCGGTGACCCCGACACCAGCCCCGTCTGGGTCAGGTTGACGTCACCGGCGACGCTGGCGATGCCGAAGTCGGTCAGCAGCACCCGCCCGTCGTCGGTGACCATGACGTTCCCGGGTTTCACGTCGCGGTGCAGGATGCCCATCGAGTGGGCGGCGGCGAGCGCGTCGAGCACGGTCACCCCGATGGCCGCGACCCGCTCCGGGGTCTGCCGCCCCTCCTTCCGGAGGAGCGCCTGCAACGACCGTCCACGGACCAGCTCCATGATGATCCACGGCCGTCCGTCCTCCAGCACGACGTCGTGGACGGTCACGATCGAGGGATGTGACCGCAGCCGGGCTGCGGCCCGCGCCTCGCGGAGGGTGCGTTCGCGCATCTCGGCCAGTTGCGGTTCGCCGAGGTCGCGGGGGAGCAGGACCTCCTTGACGGCGACCTCCTGGCGCAGGAGCTCGTCGACGGCGTGCCAGACGGCGCCCATGCCGCCCTGGCCGATGCGGGAGAGCAGCCGGTAACGGCCGGCCAGCAACGTCACGGCACAAACCGTACTTCATCCGGCCTGTCGCAGGCGTTCGAACCCGTCGAGCAGGAGGTCGAGCGCGAACTCGAACTCGAACTGGTCGTCGCAGCCCGACCCGACGACCGTCTTCTCGTCGTGGGCCACCCGCAACGCCATCTCCGCCAGCCACGGATATGTCCCGGCCATGGCGTGCGCCGCCTTCTCCTGGGCGTCGGGGTCGGTCGGGCTGTCGTCGAACAACTCCTGGCTGAAGCCCAGCACCCGGCTGCCCAGGGCGTGGATCACGTGGTGGACGAGGTCGACGCCGAACCCGCCCGCCCGGAACAGGCCGATGATCGAGTCCATGTACGCCAGCACCGCCGGCGTCGGAGCGCGCCGCGCCTCGATGGCCCCCGCCGCCCACGGGTGCCGCAGCAGCGTCTGACGCGCGGCCAGGATGCGGCCCCTGATCGCCGGTTTCCAGTCGCCGTCGACCGGGGCGAGGTCGATCTCCGAGACGACCGCGTCGATGATGCCGTCGAGCAGCTCGTCCTTGTTGGCGACGTGCTTGTAGAGCGCCATCGGCACCACCCCGAGCTCGGTGGCGAGCCGGCGCATGCTCAGCCCGTCGAGCCCGGCCTCGTCGGCCAGGGCCACGGCGGCCTCCAGAACACGTTCCCGGCTGAGTCGAGCCAATGTGTCGTCGCCTCCTTGACGGGTGTACAGCGTACACCTATGGTCGAGGTGTACGCCGTACACCTATCGAGAGGGGAACCCCCGTGAAGGCGATTGTGCAGGACCGTTACGGCCCGCCCGACATCCTGGAGTGCAGAGACGTCCCGATGCCCACCCCCGGACCGGGGGAGGTGCTGGTCAAGGTCATGGCCGCCTCCCTCAACGCCCGCGACTGGCACGTGCTGCGCGGCGACCCCTACCTGGCCCGGCTCAGCTTCGGGCTGCGTGCCCCCAAGCAGCCGGTCCTGGGCACCGACTTCGCCGGGGTCGTCGTGTCGGGCGAGGGCTTCGAGCCGGGCGAGGAGGTCTACGGCGAGTTCGGCGGCGCGTTCGCCGAGTACGTCGCGGTCCCGGCGCGCCTCGTCGACCGCAAGCCGGCGAGCCTCACCTTCGAGCAGGCCGCCGCGATGCCGCTCGCCGCCACCACCGCGCTGCAGGGCCTCGCGGGCGTGGAGAAGGGGCAGTCGGTGCTGGTCAACGGGGCCTCGGGCGGGGTCGGCACGTTCGCCGTGCAGATCGCCAAGGCCCGCGGCGCGCGGGTCACCGCGGTGTGCAGCACCCGGAACGCCGGCCTGGTCGCGAGCCTGGGCGCCGACCGCGTCGTCGACTACCGGAAGGAGGACTTCGCCGCGACCGGCGACCGGCACGACGTGGTCTTCGACCTGGTCGGCAACCGGTCGCTGCGCGACCTGCGCAGGGCCCTCGTACCGGGCGGGACGCTGGTCGTCTCGGGCGGCGGGGTCTTCAGCGGCGGCAGCCTCTTCGGGCCGCTCGGGCTGATCATCCGGGCCCGGCTGGCCGCCCCGTTCGTCAAGGACCGCATCGTGGTTCTGGAGGCGGCGCCGAGCCGGGCCGCCCTGGCCGCCCTGCGCGAACTCGCCGACGCCGGCCTCGTGGTCCCGGCCGTCGACCGCACCTATGAACTGGCCGACACCGTCGAGGCCATCCGCTACATGGAGACCGAGCACGCGCGGGCCAACGTGGTGCTCACCGTGCCGTGACTGTACCATTTGGTACATGCGCTACGAATCCACTGTCGTCATCGACGCGCCGCCCTCCCGCGTGTGGGAGGTCTTCAGCGACGTCGCCCGCTGGCCCGAATGGACCCCCACCGTCGACACGCTCGACCTGCTCGACCCGGGCCCGCTCCGCGTGGGCAGCAGGGCCCGGATCCGGCAGCCCCGCCTGCCGGTGGCGGTCTGGCGGGTGACCGAGGTCGTCGACGGCCGCCGGTTCACCTGGGTCAGCGGGGGGCCGGGGCTGCGTACCGCCGGAGTCCACGAGGTCGAGGCGGCACCCGGCGGCACCCGCGCCCGCCTGGTGATCGAGCAGACCGGCCCGCTCGCCCCGCTGGTGAACCTGCTGGCCGGTAAGCTGACCCGCCGTTACCTGGACCAGGAAGGGCAGGGGCTGAAGGCCAGAAGTGAACGCCCGTGACAGACTGCTGGCCGCGGCGGTCGACTACTTCGCCGCCCACGGCGTCGGCGACGCCAGCCTGCGCACCATCGCGACCGGCCTCGGCACCAGCCACCGCATGCTCATCTACCACTTCGGCTCCCGCGAGGGCCTGCTCTCCGAGGTGGTGCGCGAGGTCGAGACCCGCCAGCGCGACGCCCTGGCCGGGGTCGCCTGGGATGTCTACTGGGACCGCCTGGTCGACCAGGCGCTCGTCTACGGCCCGCTGTTCTTCGAACTGTCCGCCCACGCCATGCAGGGCCGCCCCCACACCGAGGGCCTGCGCGCCGACCTGATCGACGGCTGGCTGCCCCCGCTGGTGGACCTGTGCGTGGCGGCCGGGGTGCCGGAGGACCGGGCCCCCGCCTACGCCCGCCTGAGCCTGGCCGCCACGCGCGGCCTGCTGTTCGACCTGATCCTGTCGGGCGACCGGGCCGGGGTCGACGCCGCCCTGGCCGTGCTGGCCTCGATGTTCGAGGAAGGATTCCCCCATGGTCACCGCCCCTGACGGAGTGGAGATCTCCGTCACGCGCACCGGCGCCGGCCCCGCCCTCATCGTCATCGACGCGGCGGGCAACTTCAGCGGCTTCCGCCCGCTCACCGCCCCGGTCGACCTGCTGTCGGAGCACTTCTCCGTCTTCGTGTACGACCGCCGAGGTCGCGGCGCGAGCGGCGACGCCCCGGCGTACACGGTGGAGAAGGAGGTCGGCGACCTGGCCGCGCTCATCGACGCGGCCGGAGGATCGGCCTACCTCTACGGGATGTCGTCGGGCTGCCTGCTGGCGATGCACGCCGTCGCCGCCGGGCTGCCGGTCCCCAAGATCGCCCTCTTCGAGCCGCCGCTGTCGTTCGACCCCGACCCGGCCTTCACGACGGCGGTCCGCGACGTGCTGACGTCCCAGGGGCGGCGGGCGACGGTCGAGTTCTTCAACCGCGCCATCGGCGTGCCCGACGAGCTCATCGCGGGCCAGCCCGCCGAGGCGTGGTCGGTGGGCCACACGCTCCTGTACGACTGCCTGCTCCTGGAGACGGCCTCACCCGAACTGCTGGGGGCGGTGGACGTGCCGGCGCTCGTGATCGACAGCACGGGAAGCGCGGGGCCGCTGGCCGATATGGCGGCGCTGGCGGCCGGGCACCTGCCGCGGGCGACGCGCTTGACGTTGCCGGGGGAGTGGCACGGGGTGGCGGGAGAGGTGCTCGCGCCGGTATTGCGGTCGCACTTTCTCCCGGAATGACAAGAGAATTTATTCCATAACGCGCGGCAGTTGAATTTCATTACTCTGACCCGATTGTGGCTGAAGTGTCCGGTGTTGCTGCAAGAATGTCCTTTCTTGTCCGGGCATTGATGTCGCATTCAGGAGCGCCCAGTGGCCATCAGTTCACGCGACCCCGACCTGATCGCCAGAACCACTCGCCTTGTTCAATTCCTGCGTGAACTCGAGTCTGCCCGGCGCAAGCGCATCCGCGACGTCCACAAGCATGAAGGCGTCGAGTGGCTTGGAACGCTCCCTGACGAGGTGACGGTCACTGAAGACGCCGAGCCGGGGGCCACGGTCTTCGCCATCATGGCTCCGCCGGCGGTACCCCTCCCCGTGGTCCCTGACTCCCTGGAGGGGTGGGTGCGCCGGAGCGAACTGAAGGACGCCGACATGGACGCCCCGGTTCTGGGCGATGGCGCATCTGATGACGTCGTCGCCGCCTATGAGGAATGGCTGCCCAAATGGCAGGCCTGGGCCAGGGAGGAACGCCTGGTGAGCAGGCGGCGCCGCTGGCACCGCACCTTGTGGGATTGGGCCGAGCGGCTCTCCCAGCAGAACGACGAGCTGGAAGTGGTGCTGGCGGTCGGCCTGCTCTCCTGGAAGTCCCCCGGCGGCCAGAAGGTCCGCAACCACCTGCTGGTCACCCCGGTCGAGTTGGCGCGCGAGCCCCGGACACAGCGCGTCGAGGTGGTGCTCGGCGCCCGTGGACACCTCCAGGACCGCGACCTCCTGGACGATCTCGAAGGCTTCGACCTCGTACGGACTCAGATCGTCAGAGAAGAGGTCCACAGTGGTGAACGGGCGTTCGGGCCAGGCCAGGCCGCTTCCGAAATACTCCGCGATTGGAGCATCCGGGCCTTCGACTACGGCGCGGACTACTACGACACCTGGGACCACACTGACGAAGGCGGCACCGCAGAAGTCCGGCACGCCCCCGCGCTCGTGCTGAGAAGACGAGACCGCGCCACGTTGATCGCTTACTACGACCAGATGCTTACCGCACTCGAAGGCGAGGACGCCGCCGCGCCGCTGGGCCTGGCTCAGCTCGTGAGTTCGCTGGAGCCCGCCGAACGGCTTGGTTTCATGCGTGAGCAGGGTGTGGGCGATGGTCTGGGCGCGGAGCCTCTCTTTCCGCTGCACACCAACCCCCAGCAACGCGAGATCATGGAACGGTTGCGCCACGACAACGGCGTGGTGGTCCAAGGCCCGCCCGGCACCGGCAAGACTCACACCATCGCCAATCTGCTCGCCTCGCTGCTGGCCGATGGCAAACGGGTACTCGTCACCAGTCAGAAGGCGCAGGCGTTGCGCGTGCTGCGTGACAAACTTCCAGCGGATGTCCGGAAGCTGGCAGTCTCCATCACCGACCAGACCCGCGGCGGCTCTCAGGAACTCGAGGGCAGCGTCAACGAACTGGCCTCTCGCTTCCACAACCATGAACCGCGGCAGCTGGACGCGCAGATCGATCGGCTCCGGGGCGAACTCGGCGCCAACCGCGCCCTGATCGCCTCGCTGAGAGAGAGAATCAGGCGGTTGCGCGAAGCTGAGACCGTCGATCACGGGGCGGTCTCACCTGGATACGCGGGCACCCTGGCCGCCATCGTCAGAAAGGTCCGGGCCGAGGCGGCCGACTTTGGCTGGATGCCCAAAGGTGCTCCGGCTAAGCCGCCGGTGACGGCGGCGGAAGCCGGCGAGCTGCTTGACCTGCTGGCCTCGGCCTCGTCCAGTCGTGACTCCCGCGCCGGGCAGACCGTCCCAGATCCGGCTGGTCTGCCGGACGCTGACCACGTGCGCACCTTGATCAGAGCCGAGGCCGACGCGCACGAGATAGCTGGCCAGGCGGAGAATGAGCTGTCCCAGAAGCTCGCGGCCTGTGGAGACGCGCTTTTCGCGGAACTGGAGACAGGACGGGTGGCGATCGCCGACGTCCTCTACGACCTCGACGCGATCGACGAGGAGTGGGCCGTCCGCGCCTTCCAGGACGGACTCGCCGGTCGTGACGCCGCCGTGTGGGATCAGCTCCTCCAGCACGTGGACAAGGTCGCCCGGCTCGCCGCCGCGGCCGATGCCGTGGGACTCGCGGACGTGTCGCTGCCCGAGTTCGATCCGACCGGTCCGGGCAGCCTGACCGCACAGCACGCCGCAGCGGGCGCCCTGATCGACTACCTGGCCGCCGGTGGCAAGCTCAAGGGCCGTCTGATGCGGTCGGCCCAGCAGAAGGCCGCGGAGAAGGTCCTCATCGGTACCGCCGTCAGCGGAGTGGCCCCAGAAACCCTCGACCTGTTGAAGATCGTGTACGCCGAACTGACCGGCCGGGTCATCCTCGCCGAACTGTCGCGGGGCTGGGAAATGGCCGAGGTCACCTTCCCCGGGCGGCGCACCCTCACCCAGGAGTCGTCGCGCTACTCGGTCGCGCACGAGCAACTCGCCACATCCCGCCGCGCGGCCACGCTGATCACGGCGACCGCCCGCACGCTTCGCGGCGCCGGTCTGCAGATTCCGCTCAGAAGCCGGGCCGACTGGGAGAGCTACTCGTCGTCGCTGACGGCCGTCCGGCTCAGGCTGGACGCCGTACGCGCCACCGACGCGCTGACCACGCTGACCACGCGGCTTCAGGCGATCATCGCCCAGGGCTGCGCGCCACCCGAGCTGGTCCGGGCGGTCGCCGCGCTGTCGGCCCGGGACGCGGAAGCGTACGGCGCCGCCCTTACGGGACTGGACGTCGCTCGTACCGAGGTACACGAGCTGGCCAGAACCCACAAGCTGCGTGATCCGATCAGAGCCGCGCACCCCGGGCTGATAAGAGTCATGCAGGGCGCACCGGCCGACCCCGTCTGGGCTGACCGGCTCGGCAAATGGGACGCCGCATGGGCATGGAGCCGGGCCGCCGCCTATTTTGAGGAGCTGCGCACACCGGGCTTGGAGGCGAAGCTCGAAGCAGAGCTCGAAGCCGAGACGAGGAAGCAACTCCGGCTCATCTCGGAGCTGGCCGCGGCCCAGGCGTGGCAGGCGAGTCTCAGCCGGATGACCAGCCACAACGCCCAAGCCCTACGGGCCTACCGCGAGCAGGTGACCAGGCTCGGCAAGGGCACCGGGAAATACGCCGCGCGCTATCGTCGCGGCGCCCGGGAGGCGATGCGCGCCTCGATTGGGGCCGTGCCCGCCTGGATCATGCCGCTCCAGCAGGTCGTCGAGACCATTCCGGCCAGGCGCGACTCGTTCGACGTCGTGATCGTCGACGAGGCCAGCCAGGCGGGCATCGACGCGCTGTTCCTGCTCTGGCTCGCGCCTCGGGTGATCGTCGTCGGTGACGACAAGCAGTGCGCGCCCTCGATGATCAGTCACGGGGAACTCGAACCGATCTTCCAGAAGCTAGACATGTACCTGCCGGACATGGAGCCCTACCTGCGCAACACGCTCACGCCGGGATCCAGCCTCTTCGACATCCTGTCCACCCGCTTCGGGTCGGTGATCCGGCTCAAGGAACACTTCCGGTGCATGCCCGAGATCATCGGTTACAGCTCCCGGCAGTTCTACGCCGACGAGCCGTTGGTCCCGTTGCGCCAGTACGGTGCCGACCGGCTCGACCCGCTGAGAGTCGTCCGGGTTGAGGGCGGATACACGGAAGGGACCGACAGCAGGCTCCGCAATCCCCGCGAGGCCGAGGCCATCGTCGACACGATCAAACAGTGCCTGACCGACCCCGCATATCAGGGTCGGACCTTCGGGGTGGTCGTCCTCCAGGGCCATGGGCAGGTCGACCTCATCAGGAAGCGGCTCATGGAGGAGATCGGACTCCAGGAGTTCAGCGACCGAAAACTCCGGGTAGGCAGCGCTCCCGACTTCCAGGGTGACGAACGTGACGTCATCTTCCTGTCCATGGTCGTCGCCGAACGTCGGCCGGCCGCGACCGACACCCGCATGCAGCGGATCTACAACGTGGCCGCCTCGCGGGCCAAGGACCAGATGTGGTTGTTCCACTCCGTGGCCCCCGATCTGCTCAAGGTCGACGACCTGCGGCGGTCGCTGCTGACGTACATGAGCAATCCGCTGCCGGTGTTCGGGCCGGACCTGCTCACCGGCGTGACCAGGGACGAGCCGCACGACGCTTTCGACTCGCTGTTCGAGCAGCGGGTCTACCTGGAGATCCGCGAACGCGGCTATCACGTGGTGCCGCAGTGGGAGGTCAACGGCCGCCGGATCGATCTGGTCGTCAGTGGCGCCCGCGGCCGCTTGGCGGTCGAGTGCGACGGCGACCACTGGCACGGCAGCCCTGATCAGATCAGCCGCGACGAAGACCGGGAACGAGAGCTCAAGCGGGCCGGGTGGCGGTTCTGGCGGATCCGGGAGAGCGAGTTCTACGCCGCTGGGGAAGCCGCGCTGGCCGATCTGTGGCACACGCTCGACAAACTGGAGATCCGCCCCGGCGAGACCGTGTCGGCCGTCGCGCCGAACGAGACCTGGGCTCCGGTGCCCCTCGAAGTCGGAACATCCGTCGTGCACACCGAGAGTTCGTCGCCGGTTCCGGACGAAGCGCCTGAAAAGCCGACTGACCTGATCGAACTCGTCCGCTTCTACGAGAGCGACGGCCGCACGCGAACCGTCGCAGAGCTCACGGAGTTGATTCTCGCCGACCTCGGCGTCGAGGAGACCCGCAAGTCCGTCGAGTTGGTGCACAGCGCCATCACCCGTTCCCGCCGAGACCGCCGTCGCCCCCTTCAGGATCGCGAGCCCACTGCTCTGACAGCCGGTACGGACGAGGTCCGCACCTGGGCCCGGAAGAATAAGTACGAAATGGACGATGGCCGGCTGGAGCCGCACATCGTCTTCGCGTACAACCGCGCCCACCCCGAACGGCCCTACTGATGGAGGCCCTATGAAACCCGGCCGTGTTCGCGGTTGTCTTATCGGCGGCGCCGTCGGCGACGCGCTGGGCGCCCCCGTCGAGTTCGACTCCCTCGGCCGCATCCGCGCCCACTACGGCCCCGGCGGCATCACCGACCTGACCGACGGCCTGGTCACCGACGACACCCAGATGACCCTCTTCACCGTCGAGGGCCTCATCCGCGGCTCCGTCCGCGACCGAGAGCGCGGCCACGTTCACGTCCCCTCGGTCGTCCGGCACGCCTACCTGCGCTGGCTCGACACCCAGGACCACCCCGCCCCGCCCGACCCGGGTGACCTCCTCCACCGCACCGGCTGGTTGCGCGAGCAGACCTGGCTCTACGCCCGTCGCGCCCCCGGCAACGCGTGCCTGTCGGGCCTGCGCGGCCAGGTCAACGCCGATTCGAAGGGCTGCGGCACGGTCATGCGCTCGGCCCCCTTCGGGCTCGGCCCGTGGCCGGTCGGCCAGGCCTACGCGTGGGCGGCCGAATGCTCGCGGCTCACCCACGGCCACCCCACGGCCGCCGCCTCCGCGGGCGCGCTGGCGGCGATCGTCCACCATCTCGTGAACGACACCACGCTGGAGAACGCCGTCGCGGCCACGCTCCCGCTCATCGACGACGACGCCACGGCCGACGCCCTGCGGGCCGCCGTCGCCCTCGCCCACACCGGGCCGCCGTCGCCGGAGAAGGTCGAGTCGCTGGGCGAGGCGTGGGTGGCCGAGGAGGCGCTGGCCATCGGCGTCTACTGCGCCCTCGTCGGCGGGTCGTTCACCGAGGGGCTCGTCCTGGCCGTCAACCACTCGGGCGACAGCGACTCCACCGGCTCCGTCTGCGGCAACCTGCTCGGCGCCGAGGGCGTGCGCATCCCGGCCGCGTGGATCGACCGGGTGGAGGGCCGCGACACGATCGAGCGGCTCGCCGACGACTTCGTGAGCGAGATGACCGCGGGCGGCGCGCCCGGCGACCGCTACCCCGGCCACTGACCTAGTTGAGGTACGGCGCCACGGGCCGGGGGAGCCTCTGCAACGAGGTGATCCGGTTGACCACCACGATGGCGAGGACCCCGGACACCAGGATCAGTGGGAAGACCAGCATCTCCACCAGCGCGGCGTTCCGCAGGTCGGGCAGCTCCGAGCCGCCGATCAGGAACCGGGCGACCAGGTTGGAGCCGAACACCGCCAGCACCCACGTCACCCACCAGGTCGTCACCAGCCCTCCGGGCTTGTGCTGCTGCGGGTGGGAGGCGGTCCAGATGTCGTCCACGATCTGCTTGGGGAACCAGAACGAGACGATCGGGACGATCCACCCGAAGACCAGCCAGAACCCGCCGAGCCGCTGTTTGACGTGCGGCGCCAGAGCTTGGGCGTTCGTGCGGACCCGGAACAGCCAGACCCAGTAGAAGATCCCGGCCAGCAGCAGGGTGCCGCCCTGGAGGATGCCGGTGAAGTCGTAGAGTTCGGCGCTCTCGGTCACCGCGGCCACGTCGAAGTCGAGCGGGCTCGCGATCACCTCGCCGATCTTCTGGTAGAGGTCGAGGCTGACGAAGACGGCGGCGGCCTCGACGAGCAGATTGAGGGCGATCGCGACCGTGGTCACGACGGCGAGCCCGCGGGCGGGGCGGACGGGAACGGGATGCATGCGGATCCTTGGATGGGGAGAGAAGGAGCGCACAACGCTAACTTTTCCGCACCCGAATCGAGGATTCCGTAAATGGTGTTCGCGGCTTAGTGGTGCATTTCCCAGCGTGAACGGAAACGAGAACGGGCCACTTCATCCGGCGGTGACCTTCGCGAAGTGGAAGACGTCCGGCGGCAGCGGATGCCGCAACTCCCACCGGAACCTGACGGGACGTTCCCCCTCGTCGGACAGGTAGGTCATCGGCCCGGCGTAGAGATAGGGCGGCGCGCCCTGTTTTGTCTCCCGGATGAACAGATGCACCGTCGTCTCACCGGAACGATAACGGTCGGCCGTCGGGGTGTTCCGCCGGAGTCCTGACTGCGACTCCCATTGGAACAGGGTGTCGGTGATGGCGCGGTCGGCGTACATCGTGGTCGGCGAATAATGCGTGGCGGATTTGTCGATGGTCACGAAGAAGACGTCGGCCCGGGCGTCGCGCACGAAGGCCACCCCCTCCCGCATGTGTTCCGGCCTGGCGACCCCGAAGGCGGCGAGAGCCTCGTTCTTCGTGTACGTCGCATGCACATGCAGCGGAACCGCGCCCTCGGCGGCGTGGGTGACCCGATGCCTGCGCTCGGCCAACAGTGAGGTCAGCTCAAGGAGTTCCCCGGCCCGGTCGGGATGCTCGCGGAGGTCGGCGAGGCCGGTCGTCCGCAACATCGCCAGCAACCGCTGTTCCCGGACGCTCCGGGGCGGGCCGCCCCGTACGGCGTGGGCGATGAAGTCGAGCCGTTCGGCGTCGTCGACGTGCAGGACCCGCCCCAGGGCGTTCCCGATCCGCTTGTCCTCAGGCCCCGGCGGGAGCCCGCGCCCGGCGGCCCGGAGGAGGTCCGACCAGCCGAGACGGTTGCCCCGATAGAGGTCGTCCAGGTCGATCCCGGTCGCCTCCAGGAAACCGGTCAGACGGGTGTCCTCAGGCAACTGGCGCAGCTCGGAGACGATGGCCGGCCAGCGCATGCTGAGGGTGGTCCGCAGATTGGCCAGCACCAGCCGGGAGACCTCGCGGTCGAGGTCGATGTGGCACCCGGCGGGCAGGGTGGGAAACTGCGCCTCGACCTCGGCGACCACGTCGGTCCGCCGCACCCCGGTCAGCGCCCGGAACCGCCGGTCGAACCGGAACTCCCGGTGCTGGTTGCCGATGAAGTCGAGCACCGTCAGGCACGCCTTGCCCTCGGCCAACCGCAGCCCTCGCCCAAGCTGCTGCAGGAACACCGTCGCGCTGTCGGTCGGCCGCAGGAACAGCACCGTGTCGATCGCCGGGATGTCGACGCCCTCGTTGAACAGGTCGACGGTGAACACGACGTTGACGGTCCGCTCGGCCAGCGCCCTGATCGCCGCGGCCCGGTCGGGCGTGCGCGAGGTGACGGCCACGGCCGGGATGCCCGCCTCGGTGAACCGGGCGGCCATGAACTCGGCGTGCGCGATGCTCACGCAGAACCCGAGCGCCCGCATCCCGCGCGGGTCGCCCACCTTGTCGCGCAGCGCCCGCAGCACCAGCCGCACCCGGGCGTCGTTGCCGGTGTAGACCTCGCTCAACGACGCCAGGTCATAACCCTGCCCCCGCCGCCACGGCACGTCGGCCAGGTCGACGCCGTCGTGCACCCCGAAGTACTGGAACGGCGCGAGCAGCTGCCGTTCGATCGCCTCCCACAACCGCAGCTCGGAAGCGATCCGCCCGCCGAACCAGTGCAGCACGTCCTGCCCGTCGGAGCGTTCCGGCGTCGCCGTCAGCCCGAGCAGCACCCGCGGCGTGATCCGGTCGAGCAGCCGCGTGTACGTCGTGGCGGCCGAGTGGTGGAACTCGTCGACGATCACCATGTCGGCGTCGAAGGGGTCGAGCCGGGCCAACGACTGGATGGAGGCGAACACGTGCCGCCACTCGGTGGGCCGCTGCCCGTCGACCAGCAGTTCGCCGAACGACCCGTCCCGCATGACCTGCCGGAACACCTCGCGACTCTGCCCGAGGATCTCCTTCGTGTGGGCCACGAACAACAACGAGTCGACCGTGCCCTCGGCCCGCAGCCGCCGGTAGTCGAGCGCCGACACGATCGTCTTGCCGGTCCCGGTCGCCATCACGACGAGGTTGCGCCACCGGTCGTGCAGCGCACGTTCGGCCGAAAGGTCGGCCAGCACCTCGGCCTGGTACCCGTAGGGCCGGACGTCGATCGTGGTGAGGATCTCCCGGTCGGCGAACCGCTGCTGGCCGAGCGCCCGGTCGAGCAGGTCGTGGTCGCGGGCCGGGTCGTAGGTCTCGAACGACGGATCGGCCCAGTACTCCTCGAAGGTGGCCGCGAACGTGTCGAGCAGGTGGGCCTGCTCCATGGCCGACAACCGGACGTTCCACTCCAGCCCGTCGACCAGCGCCGACTTCGACAGGTTCGACGAGCCGACATAGGCCGTCGAGTAGCCCGACATCCGGCGGAACAACCACGCCTTGGCGTGCAGGCGGGTGGTCCTGGTCTCGTACGAGATCTTGACGGTCGCTCCCAGCTCCACCAGCCGATCGAGGGCCCGCCGTTCGGTCGCCCCCCGGTAGGTCGTGGTGATGACCCGTAACTCGCCACCCCGGCGCACGAACTCGGCCAGCTCGCGTTCCAGGATCCGCACCCCCGGCCACCGGATGAACGCGCACAGCAGGTCGATCCGGTCGGCCGAGCCGATCTCCTTGCGCAGCTCGCTGCCCACGTTGGGCTGCCCGTGCCCGTTGACCAGCAGCGCGCTCGCGCCGAGCGGAGTGCTCGGCCGGATGGGGAACACCGCCTTCCCGTCGGGGGTCCGGGTCTGCGTCACCGCCAGCAGCAGATCGTCGACCGCCTGGTCGTCGGGGTCGCCGACGAGCGCGGCCAGCTCGTTCGCGATGGCGAGTTGCTCCGCGAGCCGTTCCTCGTCGGTGCCCCGCACGGCGCGCAGCCGCCGCCGGACCAGCGAGGCGAGATGAGCGGTCAGCACGTCGGCCGACTCGGCCGGATCGAGACGGCGCGACTGGGCCAAATCGCCATGTTTCGTTAGCTGCCGCTGCCATCCTTCAGTGACGAGTTTCTCGTAGACGCCGGGCGCGAGTTCCGTCATGGCCGGCACCGTATCCAACCGGGCCGGCCTGTTCGGTAGCTTTCCGGGCAGAGGAGGGATCATGGGTGTACGCGAAGCCGACGACCTCTGCCGCGTCGCGGAGGCCCTGGTGCGCAATGCCCGCACCCTCCTCGCCGACCACGCCGCCGTCCAGGCCGGGGCCCTCAGCGCCCTCGACACCCTCCGCCGGCACACCGTCCGCGACGACCTGGAGCAGATGCCCGTCGCCCGGCTCAAGGACGTCACCGGCGGACGCCTGCGCACCGGCATGCTCGAACGTTCCGGCATCACCACGGTCCTCCAGGTCCACGACCTGTCGGCCTACCGTCTCCAGCAGCTCCCGGGCGTCGGCGCGCAGACCGCCCGGCAGATCAAGGCCGCGGCCGACCAGATCGAGGAGGCCGCCCGGCAGCTGGCGAGCGTGCGGATCGAGCGCGGCGACTGGATGTCCGAGGCCCTCGTCGTCGCGCTGAAGCGGCTCCTCGACGTGGGGACCGAGTTGCCCTTTCACGTCAGGGCCGCCCGTGACGTCGACGCCACCCTCACGCCCCTCCTGAGGGCCGCCCATCCCGCCCGTTCCCGGTGGCGGCTGGTCACCACCGGCAGGCGGCGCCGGGCCGAAGCCCACGAGGCCGTCGCGGCGATCGACGCGCTGCTCGACGACGCGACCCGGGCCGGCAGGGAGTTTCCGCAGGCCATCACCGATCTGCTCCGGCCGCCGTCGAGTGGTCACGAAGCGTGGGCCGATTTCGAGCACCGGTCGGCCGACTACTACGCCCTGCTCGCCGACCTCGCGGGGGAGCGGGTCACCGAAGGAGTGCTGCCCGACGACGTCCTGGCCCGGGTGAACGCGCAGCCGCTCGACGACACCTTCCGCCGGGTGTCGTTGCGCGGCTACCAGTCGTTCGGGGCGCGGTTCGCGCTCGCGCAGAAGCGGGTGATCATCGGGGACGAGATGGGGCTCGGCAAGTCCATCGAGGCCATCGCCGCGCTCGCCCATCTGGCGGCCGAAGGGGCGAGCCGGTTCCTGGTCGTCTGCCCGGCCAGTGTCGTCGTCAACTGGGTGCGCGAGATCGAGACGCGCAGCACGCTGAAGGCGCAGAAGATCCACGGGACGCGCCGCGAGGCCGCCCTCGACGAGTGGGAGAAGGAGGGCGGCGTCGCCGTCGTCACGCTCGACGGGCTCCACCGGCTGACGCCCACGCCCGACGTCGCGATGCTGGTCGTCGACGAGGCCCACTACGTCAAGAACCCGGCCACCAAACGGGCCGGGGCGGTGGCCGCCTGGTGCCGCGTCGTCGAGCGGGTGCTGTTCCTGACCGGCACGCCGATGGAGAACCGCGTCGAGGAGTTCCGCGCCCTGGTCGCCCACGTCGACCCCGGGCTGGAGATCAGCCGGGGCGGGCCGCAGGCGTTCCGCAAGTCGGTGGCCGCGACCTACCTGCGCCGGAACCAGGAGGACGTCCTGCACGAGCTGCCCGACCGGGTAGAGGCCGACGAGTGGGTCGAGTTCTCCGGCGACGACCTCGACGCCTACCGTCAGGCGGTCGCCGACCGGCACTTCCCGAGGATGCGCCGTGCCGCGTTCGCCCATCCGGCGACGTCGGCCAAGCTCAAGCGGCTCACCGAGCTCGTCGAGGACGCCGAGGCCAACGGGCTGAAGGTGATCGTGTTCTCCTATTTCCGCGACGTGCTCGACGCCGTCGAGCAGACCCTGGGCACCCCGCACAAGCTCACCGGCGACCTCGATCCCGACCGCCGCCAGGAACTCGTCGACGCGTTCTCGGCCGCCGACGGCCACGCCGTGTTGCTGAGCCAGATCGTGGCCGGCGGGGTGGGGCTGAACCTCCAGGCCGCCTCCGTGGTGATCATCTGTGAGCCGCAGCTCAAGCCGTCGACCGAGACCCAGGCCATCGCGCGCGCCCACCGCATGGGGCAGACCCGGAAGGTCCAGGTGCACCGGCTGCTCGCCGTCGACTCGGTCGACCAGCGGCTGCTGGAGATCCTCGCGGCCAAGACGCGGAGCTTCGACGAGTACGCCCGCCGCAGCGATCTGGCCGAGTCGAGCCCGGCCGCCGTCGACATCTCGGAACAGGCGCTCGCGCACCAGATCATCGAAGAGGAACAACGGCGGCTTTTGAGTTAATGTTCTTGAGCGCTCCCAACGCCACTCCTCTCAGATGGGGTCCCCTGGGATGCGTTCCTCGATTTATCTCTCCTACGCGGCGTTCGTCCTCGTCGGGATCGGCGCCGCGGTCGGCGGGGTGTTGTTACCCGCGCAGATCGACGACTACGGCGTCGACAAGGCCCTGATCGGGCTCGGTTTCTTCACCAACTCGGCCGGGTTCCTGCTGGCCGGGCTCACCAACGGCGCGCTGATCGAGCGGCTGGGGCTGCGGCTGGCGCTCGTCGCGGGCAGCGGGGTGTTCGTGCTCGCCGCCGTCGTCACGGCGGCGCGGCCGTCGTTCTGGGTGCTGATCGCCGCCCAGGGCTTCTGCGGGTACGGGGTGGGGGTGCTCGAATCGGTGCTGAACGTGCACCTGGCGGCGCTCCCCGACGCGGCCACCCTGCTCAACCGGCTGCACGCCTTCTTCGGCGTCGGCGCCCTGGCCGGCCCGGCCGTCGCGGCGCTGACCCTCGGCTACGCCCCCTGGACGGCCGTCTGGTGGGGGCTGGCCGTGGCGACCGCCCTCCTGGGGGTCGCCTTCTACCTGACGTTCCCGAAGAGGGTCGTACAGGAAAAAGAGGAGAAGGAGCGCGGCCTGCTGCCGACCGCGCTGCGCAACAAGTACGTCCTGCTCGCGTCGGTGTTCCTCACGGTCTACTTGGGCGTGGAGATCGGGGTGGGCAACTGGGCCTACTCCTACCTGCGTGAGGTCAACCTGGAGACCCACCTGATCGCCGGTTACGCGGTCAGCGGCTACTGGGCCGGGCTCACCGCGGGCCGGTTCGTCATCAGCCCCGTCGCGAGCAGGCTCGGCCTGACCCCGGCGCGGACGACGCTCTGGTGCTGCGTCGGCGTCGCCGCCTCGACCGTGCTGATCTGGCTCGGCGTCGTGCCGGTGGCCGGGTTCGTGCTGCTCGGGTTCTTCCTCGGCCCGCTGTTCCCGACCACGATGGCGATCCTGCCCGAGCTGCTGCCGGCCCGGCTGGTGCCGACCGCCATCGGGGTGCTCAACGGCGGGTCGGTCATCGGCGGCTCGCTGCTGCCGTGGACGGCCGGGGCGCTGGGCCAGGGCGTCGGCATGCAGGCGCTGATGCCCTTCGCCCTCACGCTCGCCCTGGTCCAGCTCGCCGTCTGGTACTACTTGTCGGCCCCCTCGTTGGCGCCGCGCACGAAGTAACGCTGGAACACCACGAAGATGATCGCGACCGGGATCGTCGCCAGCACCGCCGCGCCCAGCTTGAGCGGATACTGGTTGCCCGATCCCAGCGATCCGCTGACCAGCACCGCCAGGCCTCGCGGCAGCGTGTAGAGATCGGGGCTCTGCACCGCCACGAGGCTGTGGGGGAGCTCGTTCCACGAGCTCTGGAACGAGATGATCGTCAGCGTGATCAGCGCCGGGCGGCCCATCGGCAGCACCACCGACCAGAACGTGCGCCACGTGCCGGCGCCGTCGATCCGGGCCGCCTCCTCCACGCTGCGGGGGATCGACTCGAAGAACTGCTTCATGATGAACACGCCGCCCGCGTCGGCGATGATCGGCAGGATCAGGGCCGTGTACGTGTCGTACATGCCGAACTGCTTGAGCACCAGGAACTTCGGGATGAACAACACGACGCCCGGGACCGCCAGGATGGCGATCACGGCCGAGAACAGCGCCTTGCGGCCCCGAAAGCGCAGCCGCGCCAGCGCGTAGCCGGCCATCGAGTCGAGCAGCACCCGGCCCAGCGTGATCGCGATCGTCACGATGAGCGAGTTGCCCAGCCACAGCGGCATGTCGGTGCTGAGGAACACCTTGTGGTAGGCGTCGGTGACGAACGGGTCGGGCACCGGGTTCAGCGGGTTGAGCGCCGCGTTCGGCTCGGTCTTGAACGACGCCGAGAGCTGGATGACGAACGGGTAGATGAAGACCAGCGCGAAGAAGATCAGGATGAAGTAGCCGACGAACGTCGACGCCACGGTCCGCGCCCCGTGGTCGGCCCTGACGGTGGCCATCAGGCGTTCCTTTCCCTCAGCAACCACCGCTGCACGATCGTGAACAGCACGATGATCGCGAACAGCACGAACGAGATGGCCGTCCCGGTGCCGTACTCGAAGTTGTCGAACGCCTGCGTGTAGGACAGGTACGCCGGCGTCAGCGTCGTCTTGCCGGGGGCGCCCTGGCTCATGACGTACACCTGGTCGAAGACCTGCCAGGTGGCGATGATGCCCATGGTCAGGACCAGGAACAGGGTCGGCTTCAGCATCGGGAGCGTGACGTACCGCAGGCGCTTCCAGCGGCCCGCGCCGTCGAGCATCGAGGCCTCTTCGAGGGTGACCGGGATGTCCTGGAGGGCGGCCAGGAACATCAGCATGAACGTTCCCGAGGTCGTCCAGATGACCAAGAGCATGATCGTCGACATCGCCACCGACGGACCGGCCAGCCACTCCCACCAGCTCAGCCCGAACGGGCCGCCGCCGGTCAGCCACGCCGGCGGGTTGTCCACGTCGACCAGGCCGAGGCCGCCGAGGGCCAGGTGCAGGATGCCGCGCGCGTCCGCGAACCACTGCGGGCCCTGGATCCCGAAGAACGCCAGCAGGTTGTTCACCGCGCCCGAGCTGGCGAAGATGAACAGGAAGACCACGCTGATCGCGACCGAGCTGGTCACCGACGGGAAGAAGAACGCGGCCCGGAAGAAGCCCTTGCCCTTCAGCATCCGCGAGTTGACCACCAGCGCCAGGCCCAGCGCGAGCACCGTCTGCACCGGCACGACGATGCCGACGTAGTAGATGTTGTTGCGCACGCTGGTCATGAAGTCCTGCCGCGTCAGCCCCTCTTCGGTGAACAACCTCGCGTAGTTGTCGAAGCCGACGAACGGGACGCCCGACTTGAACGGGCTGCCCTGCCCGTTCCAGCCGGTGAGGCTGACCCACATCGCCATCAGGATCGGCAGCAGCATGAACAGGCCCAGGATCACGATCACCGGGGCGACGAACAACCAGCCCGCGATGTTCTCCCTGGCCTTCGCCGAGAGCCGCATGGGCGGTACCTCCTCTTGCGCGGGACGACCGCGCCCGGCACCCTCCCCGATGAGTGCCGGACGCGGAGACTTGCCTAGTTGCCGAGCGCGGCCTGGGTGTTCTTCTGCACCCGCTCGAGCAGCGTCTTGGGCACGATGGAGGTGAGCTGCTGGATGCCCGTGTCGAAGTCGGCCAGCACGCTGTCCATCTTGGGGGCGTTCACCGGGCCGTGGGCGTACTCGGCGCCGTTCACGAACGGGGCGTCGTCCGGGAACTCGGCGGTGTAGGCGTCCTTGGCCGACTGGCGCGAGGGCATGACGCCGAACGCCTTGGCGTAGGTCATCTGCTGCTCGGCGGTGGTCATCGCCTCGACGAAGCTGATGGCCGCCTCCTTGTTCTTGGACTTGGCGGCGATGCCCCAGCAGGTGGTGAACGACAGGGTGCCCTTGCCCGCCGGCCCGGCCGGGAGCTCGTGGACGCTGTACTTCACGTCGGGGTAGTCGTTGGTCAGCGCGCCCTTGATCCAGTTGCCCTCGATCGTCATGGCCGCGCTGCCCTTGCCGAACGCCTCGCCGCCCCAGCCCGCGCTGAGCTGCTTGGGGTACTGGGCGGTCTTGTCCTTGACCAGCTTCTGGACGTACGTCAGGGCTTCCAGGTTCTCGGGGGAGTCGGCCGTGGCGGTCTTGCCGTCGGCGCTGGTGATCCAGCCGCCCGCCTGCACCATGAACGCGCCCACCCGGTCACGCGTGTCGCCCAGCGCCAGCGGGGTGATGTCCTTGGCCTTCAGCTTCTCGCCGACCGCGGTGAGCTGGTCCCACGTGGTGGGGATGTCGGCGTCGGTCAGCCCGGCCTTGCTCCACAGGTCGGTGTTCACGATGAGCGCCAGGGTGGAGAAGTCCTTGGGCGCGCAGTAGAACTTGCCGTCGAAGGTGAAGGTGGTGCGCAGGCTCTCGTAGAAGTCGGTCGGGTTGGTGATCCGGTCGCCGTACGGCTCCAGCGCGCCGACGCTGGCGTAGTCGGCGAAGCGGCCGGCGTCCACGTAGAACACGTCGGGCGGGGTGTCGCCCGCGAAGGCCTGGCCGAGCTGCTGGCCGAGGTCCTGCGCCGGGGTCACGGTCGCGGTGTTGCCGGTGGCCGCGCCCCACGCGGCGGCGGCGTCGGTCACCGCCTTGGTCTCGGCGTCGCCGGAGGAGCCGATGAGAACCTGCAGCTGGGCGGGGCCGGCCGAGGCCTGGCTCGGCTGCGCGGCCGGGTCGTCGGTCTCCTCGAAACCACTGCCGCCGCCGCATGCGGAGGAGGACAACAGGACGGCGCCGACGGCCGCCGACAGGGCCGCCTTCCGGACGTTGCTGCGCTTCATCGCGTTTCCTTTGTTTCTCTTCTTCGGGGTGGTGACCGGTCAGCCCGACGCGCGGACGACCAGGGAGGGCGGAAGCAGGAGGTACTCCGGAGGCGCCCCCGCGCCTCCGTCGAGCCGGGTGGCCAGCAGCCGCAGGCAGCTCGACGCCACCTCCGCGATCGGCTGGCGGACACTCGTGAGACCGATCGCCTTGGCGACCGGGGTGTCGTCGAAGCCGACGACCGCGACGGGACGGTGGGACTGGCCGCCCGCGAGCCAGGCGGGGCCGGGGGCGCGCGCGACGTGCAGGGCGCCGAGCGCGAGCGAGTCGCTGGCGCAGACCAGGGCGGTGATCCCGGGGTCGCGGTCGAGCAGGTCGCGGGCGGCGTGTTCGCCGGGGGCGACGTCGTCCTCGGTCTCGCGGTGCAGGCCGGTGACGCCGAGGCCGACCTCGGCCAGCGCCCGCCGCCAGCCCTCCCGCCGGTCGTCGCCGACGCCGGAGCCCTCGGGCCAGCCGAGGAAGCCGATCCGGCGGTGGCCCTGGGCGAGCAGGTGGCGGGTGGCGGCCTCGGTGCCGGCGGCGCCGTCGACGTCGACCCAGCAGTGCGGGGCGGCCGGGTCGCTCCAGGCCCGGCCGAAGGTGACGAACGGCACCCCGCGCTCGGCCAGCCAGCTCGTGCGCCGGTCGCCGTGGTGGGTGGCCATCAGCACGAACGCGTCGGGCTCGTACGCGCCGAGCAGGTCGTCGAAGGCGGCGGTCTCGGCGTCGTCGCCGTCGGCGGTATAGAGCAGCACCCGGTAGCCCTCACGGGCGGCCGTCTCGGTGAGGCCGTGCAGGAAGCGGTCGCCGACCGAGCCGTTGATGCCGTCCTGCTCGGGGTCGATGCGGGCGGCGATCAGCCGCGACCGGCCGGTCCTCATCTGGCGGGCCGCCTGGTTGACCCGGTAGCCGAGCTCCTCGACGACGTCGAGGACCCGGCGGCGGGTCTCCGCACGGACCACCTCGGGGGTGTTCAGCGTGTTGGAGACCGTCTGGCGAGATACGCCCGCGGCGCGCGCCACGTCGGCGATCGTCACCTTTTCGGCCATCTGTGTACCTTTCGGGGGTTGAACGATCAAACCGAAGTAATGCATGATTTGATCGTTCAAGTTAGGGAATTGTTTCGCAATCTGCACCCCTGCTCTTGATCTGTCAAGACACAACTTCGTGAAGGACCACCGCGTGCCTGCCGACTCCCCCTCCGCCACCGACGTCCGGTTGCAGCCGCTCCTGCACGACCTGGTCAGCACCGTCATGGCGCCCACGAGCGCGCTCAGCGGGGCCGACGGCCAGATACGGGCGGCCGGGGTGCAGGGGACCTTCCACGCCGACCGGCGGGTCGTCTCGGAGGCGGTTCTGCTGATCGACGGCCGGGAGGCCGAGCCCATCGCGCACGCCGCCGCCGGTCCCGGCCGCAGCCGGTTCACCTCGCTGGCGCGCTGGCTCGGCGACGTGCAGCCCGACCCGGTGGTGCGCGTCGACCGGCTGCGCGAGATCCGCGCGTACGGCATGGCCGAGGAGATCACCATCACCTCGACCGCGACCATGCCCGTGGCCATGACCGTGGCGATGCGGGTGAACTGCGACCTGGCGGCCATCGAGACCGTCAAGTCGGGCTACGACGCCGAACCGGTCACCCCGGTCGGCGGCGAGCTGACCTGGACCTCCGGCGGCACCACCGTGGCGATGACGGGGGAGGGGGCCGAGGTGCGCGGGCGGGAGCTGCGCTGGGAGGTGGCCCTCGAAGCCGGCGGGACCATGACCTTGTGCTGGCGCGTGATGGTGACCGACCCGGCCGCCGTCGTGGCGGCCCCTGCCGGCCCGGTCGAGTGGTCTCCGCTGAAGGTCGCGGCGGCCGACCGCCGGATCCCGGCACTTCTCGCGCAGAGCCTCGACGACCTCGCCGGCCTGCGCCTCACCGAGACCGGCCACCCCGGCGACACCTTCCTGGGCGCGGGCGTGCCGTGGTTCCTGACCGTGTTCGGCCGCGACAGCCTGTGGGCCGCCCGCATGCTGCTGCCGCTCGGCACCGACCTGGCGCGGGGCACCCTGCGGGTGCTCGCCCGCCGCCAGGGCGTCCGGCACGACCCGCTGACCGGCGAGGCCCCCGGCAAGATCATGCACGAGCTCCGCAGGGGCGAGTTCGTGGTGCCCGTGAACGGCCTCCGGCTCCCGGCCGCCTACTACGGCACGATCGACGCCACCCCGCTGTGGATCTCGCTGCTGCACGACGCCTGGCGCTGGGGCCTGCCCGACGGGGAGGTCGAGGCGCTGCTCCCGGCCATGGAGGCGGCCCTGAGCTGGCTCGCCACCGACGCCGACCCCGACGGCGACGGCTTCCTGGAGTACATCGACACCAGCGGGCGCGGCCTGGCCAACCAGGGATGGAAGGACTCCGGCGACTCGGTCAGGTTCCACGACGGACGCTTGGCCGAACCGCCCATCGCCCTGGCCGAGGTCCAGGGCTACGCCTACGAGGCCGCCGTCAAGGGCGCCGCGCTCCTGGACGCCTTCGGCCGCCCCGGCGCCGACGTCTGGCGCGCGTACGCCGCCGCGATGGCCACCAGGTTCCGCGAGCGGTTCTGGGTCGAGGGCGGTTACCCCGCTCTCGCGCTCGACCGCGACAAGCGGCCGGTCGATGCGCTGACCAGCAACATCGGCCACCTGCTCGGGACCGGCATCCTCAACCACGAGGAGTCGGCCCGGGTAGCCTCCTTCCTCGCCTCACCCGAGATGGCGGCCGGGTTCGGTCTGCGCACCATGTCGTCGGCCGACAAGGGCTTCAGCCCACTGTCCTACCACTGCGGCTCGGTCTGGCCGCACGACACCGCGATCGTCATCGCCGGCCTGGCCCGCGACGGCTTCGGCGCCGAGGCCGCCGTGCTCGCCGAGGGGCTGCTGGCCGCGGCCGAGCCGTTCGAGAACCGGCTGCCCGAACTGCTCTCCGGCGACGCCCGCGACGCGGTCGGCCGCCCGGTGCCCTACCCGGCCTCCTGCCGCCCGCAGGCCTGGTCGGCGGCGGCCGCCGTGGTGATCACCCACGCCGCGCTCGGCCTCCACCCCGACGTGCCCGGCGGCACGGTCGAGCTGCGCCCGATGACCGGCGCGCCCCTCGGCGCGCTCTCCGCTGACGGGTTCGTGGTCGCCGGTACGCCGGTGTCCGTATCGGTCGACGCCGCCGGGGCCGGTGAGATTGATCGGTTGCCCGGCCGATTCAAAGCGGTAACCGCGGGTTAACCGGCCGACCCGACACTGGGCTGTCCTGACCATCGACGCCCAGGAGCGTTCCACATGGCCGAGCCGGTGCAGCCGCCGCGCCCCGCGATGTTCTCCCTGACCGACACGCGGGACGCGGAGGAGGTCTCGGTACGCGGCCTGGTCTTCACCGGTCTGCTGCTCACGGCGCTGGTCACCACGTCGTGGATCCTGCTGACGGTGCCGACCACCCTCACCGAGCAGTGGATCGTCGGCGCGACGGTCACGCTGACCGGCATCGTGGCGTTCTTCGGCCTCTACACGTCGGTCCGCAAGATGCGGGTCGCCCTGGCGGGCGCGCTGTTCGTGGCGTGGCTGCTGCTGAACACCTACGCGTTCGTCATCGGCCCGCTCGACGACCGCAAGGAGTTCTGGGACACACTGCGCCAGTTCATGACGGTCGCCGTCGCCTTCTACTTCGGCTCGGAGACGATCGTGCAGGCCACGAAGGTCTTCCAGGCCGGGAAGATCACCTCGGAGACCATCCGCCGGACCGGCGTGGCGCCCGATCCGGCGGGGGTGCGGGCGGCGCTCAACGTCGACGCCGAACGCGCCCGCCGCAAGGTCTAACGGAGCCCGCGGAACAGGTCGTCCTCGACGCCGTCGGCGGCCGGGACCGTCGACCTGACCAGGGTGTAGGCCTCACCGGAGAACATGCTCCGCTGGACGTCGGGCGGCAGGCCCAGGAAGAACGCGCTGTCGCCCTGGCTGCCGTGGGCGGTGATCGCCTTGATCTTGTGCTCGACGTAGGCCGAGGTGTCGAGGATCGCGCTGATCTCCTCGTCGGGGGTGGTCCAGCTCTCGTACTCGTCCCAGCCCTCGGTCTCCATGCCGGCGGCGACCATGCCGTCGTACATGTCCTTCATCCAGCTGCGCGGGGTCGCGGTGTAGTAGAACTTCGCCGGTACGCCGCTCAGCTCGACCGCCCGCGCCGCCACCCGGTGGGCCTGGATGTGGTCGGGGTGGCCGTAGCCGCCGTTCTCGTCGTAGGTGACCACGACCTGCGGCCGGTAGGTCCGCATCAGCTCGGCCAGCCGCTCGGCCGCCTCGTCGACCGGGACGTTGGCGAACGCGCGCTCGTGGCGGTTGCCGTCCCAGCCGTCCATGCCCGAGTCGCGGTAGCCGAGCAGTTCCACGTCGGAGATGCCCAGATGGGCGGCCGACTCGCGCAACTCCGCCAGCCGGATCTTCGCCACCGCCTCGTCGTCGTGGCCCGGCTCACCCGGTTTGACCCCGTCGGGCCCGTCTCCCTGCTCTCCATTGGTGCACGTCACCAGCACCGTGCGCACGCCCTGGGCGGCGTAGTGGGCGAACGTGCCGCCGGTCCCCATGACCTCGTCGTCGGGATGGGCGTGCACGGCCATCAGTGTGAACATCTCATTACCTCCACGAATTGCTAGAACATCCCGCCCCCATGGGCGATTCCAGTTGCGTCACGGCCGTCGAGGGCCATGAACTTTCACCGTCATCGGCGAGTCCCACTCCCCGAGAGACGTTTTTCAGCACGAACCGACCACCCCCGGGGGAAACCGAATGACCCGCCCGCTGATCGCCGCCGCCGTGACCGCCCTGGCCGCGAGCACACTCATGGCCACACCCGCCGCCGCCACCGCGAAGACACAGACCATCTACGGCTACGCCTGGGCGGACGGTTCCAACCACCTGCGCATCACCCCGACCAAGGCCAGGCTCGTGACGCAGCACGGCGTGCGCCGCTACCAGCTGACCACCGTCGCGGGCGCGAAGGAGCGCCGGATCTTCACCGACGGCGTGCGCTTCCGCCGCATCACCACCGCGTGTGACCTCAAGGAGACCGAGGGCCGGATCAGGCAGGACAAGAAGGGCCTGGGCACCACCGACTGCGACGCCCTCGACCTCAAGTTCGTGCTCAGCCTCGGCCCCGCCCCGGTCAAGATCACCATCACGCCGTCGCTCACCACGGTCGCCGAGTTCCTCGCCGTCCCGACCAACCCGGTCACCGCCTACGGCACGATGAAGCGCGTCGACGACCGGACGGTGCTGTTCAAGCGCCCCGGCAAGGCCGCCGTGAAGCTGCGCTACACCCACCTCGGTTTCAACCGCGTGACGAAGAGCTGCTCCGACGGCTGGACCGCGAACGTGCCGAACGAGGACGCCGGCATCGGCACCAAGCCGTGCAGCGCGACGGCCTTCCGCAACGCCATCAGGCACGCGGGCCCGGTCACGGTGAAGGCCTATTACCAGCCGGTCAGCGGTCACCTGTGGGAGGTCTGGGAGGCTCTGGGCGACTGACCCGCCACCGCGAACGCCTTCGGCCCGAGCACACTCACCTCGGGCCGGAGGCCGTGGCGGGCGAACACCTCGTCGCGGAACCCCCATGCCGCCACGCTAACGAGCACCACCGACATTCTTCGTCGGCTGGCCGTGGGCCCCGGCGCCGGTGAGGGCGCGCACCGACAGTTCCGAGTAGCGGCCCGGGTCGGACTTCTCCCGGCTCAGGAGGGTTCCGGCGACCGCGCACAGGAACGCGAACGGGATCGACACCAGGCCGGGGTTCTCCAGCGGGAACACGTGGAAGTCGACCGGCGAGGGCAGCAGCGAACGCGGGCCGCCCGACACCACCGGTGACAGCGCCACCAGGACGATCGAGCCCAGCAGGCCGCCGTAGACGCCGCAGACCACCCCGGTCGAGTTGAAGCGCCGCCAGAACAACGACAACACGATCGCGGGCAGGTTCGCCGAGGCGGCCATCGCGAAGGCCAGCGCCACCAGGAACGCCACGTTCATGTCGCGCACCAGCACGGCCAGGAACACGGCGAACACCCCGATGACGAACGCCGAGAAGCGGGCAACCGCGACCTCCTGCGACTCCTTCGGCTTGCCGAACATCAGCACGTGCCCGAAGAAGTCGTGGGCCAGCGAGGTCGACGACGCCAGCACCAGGCCCGACACCACGGCCAGGATGGTCGCGAACGCCACCGCGCCGATGAACGCGAGAAGGATCTCGCCGCCGACCGGGCCGGCGACCGACGCGCCGACCGCCTGCGCCAGTTGCAGCGCGGCGGTGTTGCCCGACGGGTCCTGCGCGGTGATGGCCTCCTGGCCGACCAGCGCGGTCGCCCCGAATCCGAGCGCGAGGGTCATCAGGTAGAAGGCGCCGACCAGGCCGATCGCCCAGTTCACCGACGTGCGGGCGGCGCGGGCGTCGGGCACGGTGAAGAACCGGCCGACGATGTGCGGGAGCCCGGCGGTGCCGAGCACCAGCGCGACCGCCAGGCTGGCGAAGTCGAGTTTGCCGACGATGCCGTCGGCGTCCTTGGCGTAGCGCTGGCCGGGGTTGAGGAACTGGCCGGGCCGGCCGCTGCGGGCGTCGGCCGCGCCCAGCATCTCGCTCAGGTTGAAGCCGAACCGGCTGAGCACCAGGACGGTCAGCGCGGTGGTGCCGGCCATCAGCAGCACGGCCTTGATGATCTGCACCCAGGTGGTGCCCTTCATGCCGCCGTAGCTGACGTAGAAGATCATCATCATGCCGACGACGAGGATCGTGATGACCTGCGCGGCCTCCGGCGAGATGCCCATGAACGTCTCGCCGGGATGGATGCCGAGCAGCAGCGACACCAGCGCGCCCGCGCCGACCATCTGGGCGACCAGGTAGAACACCGAGACGGTCACCGTCGAGACGGCGGCGGCGGTGCGCACCATCGGCCGTCTGCCCACCCGGTAGGAGAGCACGTCGGCCATGGTGAACCGGCCCGCGTTGCGCATCAGCTCGACCAGCAGCAGCGTCAGCAGCCACGCCACCAGGAAGCCGATCGAGTAGAGGAACCCGTCGTAGCCCGACAACGCGATGATGCCGGCGATGCCGAGGAACGACGCCGCCGACATGTAGTCGCCGGCGAGGGCCAGGCCGTTCTGCGCGCCCGAGAACGCCCGGCCGCCGGCGTAGAAGTCGTCGGTGCCCCTGGTGTTGACGCGGGCCCAGACCGTCACCCCGAGTGTGATCACGATGAAGACGGCGAACAGCCCGATGGTCATCGGCGGGTCCAGTTCTCGATGCGGTGGCGCTCGGCCAGGATGCGGCGTTCCCGTTCGCGTTCGGCCTGGCGCTGGCCGGCCTCGTCGCGCAGCTCGGCCGACAGCGGGTCGAGCTTGCGCCGGGCGTACCGGGTGTAGCGCCAGGCCAGCACGAACGTCGAGACGAACTGCAGCACCCCGAGCAGCAGCGCGACGTTGACGTTGCCGATCGCGGGCAGGGCCATGAAGTCGCGGGCGAACGCCGACAGGGCGATGTAGAGGAAATACCAGCCCAGGAACGCTCCAACGATCGTCAGCGCCAGTCGCCGGAACCGTGCTTTGAGCAGGCGGAACCGCTCGTCGGTCGCCAGCCCGGCCAGGTCGTCCGCCTGCACGGGGCCTCCATCAGGGGAAAGGTCTCTTGCGGTGACCGTCCGTACACGCGTCACTCCGCACCGAGACCTCACCATAAAGGGGGTTACGCCGATTTTCCGGGGAACGCGGGAAAGTGGGTCGCGGACTTCGTCGAGGCGACCACCCGGCCGCCCACGACGACGTGCCGGGGCGGGTTGTGGCGGGTCAGCGCCTCCCTGATCGTCGTGCCGTCGAGGACGACGAAGTCGGCCGCCGCGCCCTCCTTCAGGCCCTCCGGGTCCCGGCCGATCACCTGGGCGGCGGTGGTGGTGATCATGTCGTACAGGTCGTCGAGGCGGCTCGGGCCCAGGACGTGCGCGGCCAGGAAGGCGACCTCCAGCAGGTTGTGGCGGCCGAAGGGGTAGTAGGCGTCCTCGATGTCGTCCTGGCCCAGCGCGACCGGGACCCCGGCGTCGGTCAGCGGGAAGACGGGCAGGTGCAGCGGGCCGGTGTGGGGATCGCTGACCAGGCCGAGGCCCGCCTTGGTGATCAGTGCGGTCAGCCGGCGCAGGTAGGGCTCGGGGTAGAGGGCCATCGCGCGGGCGTGCTGGGCGCTCGCCCGGCCGGTCATGTCCTGGGCGAGGAGTTCGGCGGCGAGGGTCTCGGTGGTGCGCAGGCCGGGGTCGCCCGCGTCGTCCACGAGCATCGCGACCCTCTTCCCGGTGCGTCGCGCCAGCGCCACCATGCGCCGCACGTGCTCGGCGGCGTCGGCGTCGGTGAACTCGATCCACGGGATGCCGCCGACCACGTCGGCGCCCAGGTCGACCGCCCGCTCGACGAGCTCCTCGGTGCCGGGGGCCTTCAGCAGGCCGTCTTGGGGGAAGGCGACGACCCGGACGTCCACGAACTCCCGGAACTCCTCCTTGAGCGCGAGCAGCGCCCGCACGCCGGTCAGCCCGGCCACCGGGTCGACGTCGGCGAACGCCTGCACCGCCCGCACCCCGTGGCGGACCGACTCGACCAGGGCCGAGCGGGCGCGCTCGGTGACGGCCTCCTCGGTCTGGTGGGTCTTCACGGCCGAGGCGCCGTCGATGGCGTCCATGGCCGCGCCCATGGTGCCCTTCGTGTACGCCGCCAGCGGCCCCTCGCCCGCCAGGTCGAGCGTGTGGACCTTGCAGAGGTGGAGGTGGGCGTCGACGAAGGGCTCGGTGACCAGGTTGCCCTCGGCGTCGAGCGAGGGGGTGGCGGGGGTCGGGCCGGAGTCGGGGCGGATCGAGGTGACGCGGCCCCGCTCGGCGGTCAGCGACCACCGGCCGGAGCGGCCGCGAAGGGCGGCGTTGTGCACGGTGAGCATGCGGAATATTTTCTTGGCTCCGGTGTCCATCTGAAGAGGGCCCGTTCGTCGTCATCCCGTCAGACCACAAGAACCGAGGAGCGTTGGCTCGATGAAATACATGCTCTTGATCTACAGCGGCGGCGCGGCGGGCGACTTCGAGGCCTGGATGGACTACGACAAGTCGGTCAAGGAGGCCGGCGTCTACGTCTCCGGCGAGTCCCTCACCGACGTCGCCCAGGCCACCACCGTCCGCGTCGACGGCGCCGAGCGGGTCGTGACCGACGGCCCGTTCGCCGAGACCCGGGAGGTGCTCGGCGGCTACTACGTGCTCGACGTCCCCGACAAGGAGGCCGCCCTCGACTGGGCGGCCCGCTGCCCCGGCTCGTGGGAGGGCGGCGCGATCGTGCTGCGGGAATGCGAGGTGTACTGATGAAGTACCTGCTGCTGATCCACGGCGCGAGCGACGCCTGCACGCTCCAGGAGTGGGCCGACTACGACAAGTCGCTGCGCGACGCCGGCATCCACGTCGACGGCAACCCCCTGGGGGAGCCGTCGTTGTCGACCACCGTCCACATCACCGACGGCGGCGAGAAGGTCGTCACCGACGGCCCCTACGCCGAGGCCCGTGAGGTGCTCGGCGGCTACTACATCATCGACGTGCCCGACCTCGACGCCGCCACCGACTGGGCGGCCCGCTGTCCCGGCGCCCGATACGGCGGCTCGATGGTGGTGCGGCCGATCATCGAGTACACCTGACGTCCATGACCGGCGACGTCAACGCGTCGGTCGAGGCGATCTTCCGTGAGGAGCGCGGCCGGCTGCTGGCCGCGCTCGTCCGGCGGTTCGGCGACCTCGACCTGGCCGAAGAGGTGACCTCCGAGGCGATCGAGGCGGCCCTGCTCCACTGGCCCGCCGACGGTGTCCCGGCCAGCCCGGGGGCCTGGCTGATGACCACCGCCCGCCGCCGCGCCGTCGACCGGCTCCGCCGCGACAAGACCTACGCCGCCCGGCTGGCCCTGCTCCAGGTCGAGGCCGACCGGAGCGGGCCGCCGGTCTTCGAGGGCGCCCTGCCCGACGAGCGGCTGCGCCTGTTCTTCACCTGCGCCCACCCCGCTCTCCCGGAGGCCGACCGGGGCGCGCTCACGCTGCGCTACCTGGCCGGGCTGACGACGGCCGAGGTGGCGCGGGCCTATCTGGTGCCGGTGGAGACCATGGCCAAACGCCTGGTCAGGGCCAAGAAGAAGATCAGCGTGGCGCGCATCCCGTTCCGCGTGCCGGAACCCCACGAGCTGCCCTCGCGGCTGCCCGGCGTGCTCCAGGCGATCTACTCGATCTTCACCGAGGGCTACGCCGCCAGCGCCGGCCCCGACCTCGTCCGCCACGACCTGGCCGAGGAGGCGCTGCGCCTGGCCCGCATCCTGCACCGCCTGCTGCCGGGCGAACGCGAGGTCACCGGCCTGCTGGCGCTGCTGCTGCTCACCCACGCCCGCCGCGCCGCCCGCACCGGCCCCGACGGCGGGCTGGTCCTCCTCGAAGACCAGGACCGCTCCCTGTGGGACCGCGCCATGATCGACGAAGGCGAGCCCCTGGTCGTCACCGCCCTGACCGGCGGCCCGCCCGGCCCCTACGGCGTGCAGGCGGCCATCGCCGCGCTGCACGACGAGGAGCCCACCGACTGGCCCCAGATCGTCGGCCTGTACGACGTCCTCCGGTCGCTGACCCCCTCGCCGGTGGTCGACCTGAACCGCGCGGTCGCCGTGGCCATGCGCGACGGCCCTGAGGCGGGCCTGGCCCTGCTCGACGCCCTGGCCGGGGAGCCCCGGCTGCGCAGCCTGCACGTCTACCCGGCCGCCCGGGGCGAGCTGCTGCGCCGGCTGGGCCGTCCGGCCGAGGCGGCGGAGGCGTTCCGCGCGGCCCTGGAGCTGGTCGGCAGCGAGCCGGAACGCCGCCACCTGCTGGCCCGCCTCGACGAGGTGACCGGCTAGTCGACCTCGGCGCTCCCGTTGACGCGCAGCTTCCGCCGGGCCCGCTCGTAGAAGGACGTCGACCCCAGCCGCACCACCCGCGCCGCCGCCCGGACCGCCGTGACGGTGATCCGGTGCCCGGGAGACAGGTGCCCGGCGATCGTCCCGTCGACCTCGACCGCGATGTGGCCGCTGGTCGGCAGCACCTCCAGCGTCACCTCCTCGTCGGCCGACAACACCAGCGCCCGGTTGAACGTCGAGTGGGCCGCCGCCGGCACCACGAGGAACCCCTCGACGTTGGGCGAGACGATCGGCCCCCCGGCCGAGAAGCTGTAGGCCGTCGACCCGGTCGAGGTAGCCACGATCACCGCGTCGGCCGCCAGCCGGACGAACGGATGCCCCGCCACCGACACCGCCACGGCCGCCATCCCGTCGCCGGGGTGCCGGACCAGCGCGATGTCGTTGAACGCCAGCACCTCGCCGTCGTCGGGCAGCAGCGTCCGGACGGCCATCCGCGCCTCGACGAAGTGCTCATGGGCGTCGATGGCCGTCAGCGCCGGAGGCAGCTCCTCGACGTCGATCTCGGCGAGGAAGCCCAGCTTGCCCAGGTTGACCCCGAGGACCGGCGTCGGCAGCCCCGCGATCAGCCGCATCGCCCGCAACATGGTCCCGTCGCCGCCGAGGCTGACCATCAGGTCGGACCGCGCGGCCAGCTCGGCGGGCCCGACGGGCAGGGCGCTGCAGTCGATCCGCCCGACCTCCTCGGGCAGCCCGACCACCGTCACGCCCCGTCCGCGAGCCCACTCGATGATCGTGTCGATGGCCTCTTTCGAGTCGCGGCGCGGATGCAGGACCAGCCCGACCGTGTTCACCATGCCCATCCGCCCACTGTAGATCGCCCATTTCCGTACCTGTTCGCCCCCCTTATCGGGAACTCCAGGTCGACATAATCGCGGGCGTGACCCACCCCTTCGCCACCGTCGTCGAACCCGTCGCCCGCCGTGCCGCCGAGCGCCTGGTGGCCGCCCACCCCGGGATGGCCGCGTTCGCCGAGGCCTTCGCGGCCGACCTGGTGGGCCGGTTGTCGGAGCGGGCCGCGCCGGGGCTGGCCGTACGGCTGGCCGAGGCCAGGTCCCGGGGGGAGTTGTCCGGGGCGACTCCGGAGGAGAGGTACGCCGACTTCGCCAGGCGGGAGGCGCGTGCGCCGGATCCGGCCGTCGCCGGCCTGGCCGACCTGGCGTTACGCCACGCGACGGAGCTGCTGGACCGGCTCGGGCAGGACGAGGCGGCCGTGCGCGGCCTGCTGCCCGCGGACGCGGGGGCACCGGTCGGGTTCTCGGCCGCGGGTGATCCGCATGCCGGAGGACGGCCGGTGTCGGTGGTGCGCTTCGCCTCGGGCGCCCGGGTCGTCTACCGGCCGCGACCGGTCGAGGCGCATCTGTGCCTGAACGCCGTGATCGGCTGGCTGAACGGCCGGGTGCCCGGCCTGGGGCTGCGGACGTTGCGGGTCGTCGCCCGCGAGGGCCATGGCTGGGTCGAGTTCGCCGAGGCGCGGCCCTGTGCGTCCGCGGCGGAGGTGGCGCGGTTCTATCGCCGGATGGGGGCGCTGCTCGCGTTGGCGTACACGCTGGACACGATCGACCTCCACTTCGAGAACGTCGTCGCGGCCGGGGACCAGCCCGTCGTGGTCGACGCCGAGACGCTGTTCCATCCGGTGCTGGGAGGAGACCTGGCCGATCCGGCCCACGACGCGCTGGTGCGTTCGGTCGACGCGACCGCGATCCTGCCCCGGCCGCTGATCGGCGACCAGGGGGTCCAGGACGTCTCGGCGCTGGGCGGCGAGCCCGGCGTGCACGCCTTCTCGGGGATCGGGTGGGAGGACCGCGACACCGATCTCATGCGGCCGGTGCGGGGGCCGCTTCCGTTCGCGGGGGCCGCCAACCGTCCCCGGCTGGACGGGCGGCCCGCCGACCCCGCCGCGTACGCGGACGACCTGCTCGACGGCTTCCGCGCGGCCTATGACGCCGTCGCCGAGGGTCGGCGGGACCTGGACCGGTTGTTGTTCCCCCGGTTCGGCCCCATGCGGGTGCGACTGCTCCTGCGGCCCACCCGAATCTATTCCGAGCTGTTATGGCGATCGGCCCTCGACGACTCGGGCGAGCGCACACATGCCCTGCTCATGGAGCTGTCGGGGCACGATTCCCTCCAGACGGCGGCGGTGCCGTTCGAGGTCCAGGACATAAATTCCTGCGATGTCCCTTATTTCTGGACATCACCTGACTCCTCTACGATCTACGCTGGGGACGGCACGGGGGTGCCGTGGCAGTCGGCCCGTACGGGCCGTGAATCGGTGGCCGAGAAGCTGACGGGGCTGGGGCCTGCCGACCGGGGCAAGCAGGAGTGGATCATTCGCGCGTCACTGGCAACGCGGGCGGGGGCCCCGAGCCATGACCCGAAAGGGGTCGATGGCGATCCGCCACGCCCTGACCAGCCGGACGGACACCGCGCCGGTTACCTGGCGGCGGCCGTCGCGATCGCCGATGAGTTGCTCGCCACCGCGCACCGCCGGGGTGCGGCCGTCAACTGGCTGGGGCTGGAGGCCGTCGACGGCGACCGGCTCGCCGTCATGCCCCTGGGCGGAGGGCTGGCCTCCGGGTATCTCGGGGTGGCGTTGTTCCTGGCCCAGGCCGGCACGGTCACCGGGCGCGGCGACCTCCTGGAGACCGCGCGGCAGGCCGTCTCCCCGCTGCCCGCGCTGCTCGACCACCTTGCCGCCGAGCCGTCGCTGGCCGAGATCGTGGGGTGCGGCGGGTTCGGCGGGCTGGGGGGAATGGCGTACGGCCTGACCCAGATCGGGCGCCTGCTCGGGGACGCGGAGGTGCTCGCGTGGTCCGGCCGGGCGGTCGAGCTGGCCGGGGCGACGATCTCCGAGCGGAGCGCCCTCGACGTGCACGACGGGCTGGCCGGGTGCCTGGCGGCGATGCTCGCCATCGGGGCGGAGCCGGTCGCGGCGGCCTGCGCCGACCTGCTGACCGGCCGTGACCTGCCGCCGGACCTGCCCGAGGGGTTCGCGTTCGGGCGGGCCGGCATCGCCTGGGCGCTCGGCCGGTACGGGCTCGACGTCCCGATCGGCCCCGTGGAGGCCCACACCTGGTGCGGCGGGTTGCCGGCCCGCCGGACGGCCCCTCCGCATGTGCTCCTGCCCGACGACAGCCTGTGCCACGGACGCGTGGGCAGGCTCGACGTCCCCGAACTCCAGGAACGCGAGGGCCCGTCGGTGCTCGCGTCCCTGCGCCGCCATGGAGCACGGTGTGCCACCCCCGGCCACGTCTCCACGCCCGGCCTGCTTCTCGGGCTGGCCGGGATCGGGCACGGTCTGCTCAGGCTGGCCGCGCCCGAGCAGATTCCATCGGTGCTGTTGCTGCACCCTTTTCGAGAGGTGACGAAGAGCAGATGAACACTGAGCAGAATCCGGTGCTCGCGGCCGGCGCGCGGCTGGCGAACGTCAGGCCGGTGACCCGGGCGCTCGTGCTGGCGGGGCTGACCGCCGGGGCGACCCTGATCCTGAAGTCGCCGGACACCGCCGCGGGCGCGACCGTCGCGCTCGGACTGGAGGGCGACCCCGTCAACCCCGTCTCGGTGTCGCACAAGTAACGTGCCCAGGTCGCCGGTCCTGATCGGGCGGGAGCCCGAGAAAGCGCTGTTCGACAGGTGCCTGAAGCAGGTCGGGGACGGTCACGGGAGAACCGTCTTCCTGGTCGGCGATCCCGGCATGGGGAAGTCCCGGTTGACGTCGGAGGTGCTCCGGCAGGCCGGTGACCTGGGGCTGGTCAGCCTGCGCGGGCGGGGAAGCGCGGTCAGCGCGGACATTCCGTTCAAGCCGCTGAGTGAGGCCCTGTTCTCGCTCGCCCGCTCGCGCAGGCCGCCCGACGACCCGCTGCTGCGGCCCTACCTGCCGGCGTTGACGACGCTGGTGCCCGAGTGGCGGGAGGAGGGAGGCGCGCAGCGGCTGGAGTCGGCGGTCATCCTCGCCGAGGCCGTGTTGCGGCTGCTCATCGTTCTCGGACGGGAGTCGCGCGGCGGCGTGCTGGTGCTGGAAGACCTGCACGACGCCGACCCGGGCACGCTGGGCGTGGTCGAGTACCTGGCCGACAACCTGGCCGGCGTGCCGGCGCTGCTCCTGGTGAACCTGCGCGGGCACGCCGGTCCGGCGCGGAAGCTGGCCGACGACTGCGCCCGCCGCCAGGTGGCGGACGTCGCCGAGTTGCCGCCGCTGTCGCCCGGCGAGACCCGCCGGCTCGTCGCGGCCTGCCGGGGACGTCCGGACGAGTTGCCGGCCGAGGTGCTGGACCGGCTCGTGGCCGACACCGAGGGCGTGCCCTACCTGGTCGAGGAGTTCGTCGACGCCCTGGACGACGACCCGGGCGCACGCGGGATCGCGGCGCGTCTGGCGACGCTCGTACCGGCCGCCCACGAGCTGCTGCTCACCGGGGCGGTGTTCGGGAACCGGTTCCCGGTGCCGGTCATCAAGGACGTCTCCGGCCTGGACGACCGGGAGACCGAGGCGATTCTGCGGGCGGCCACCACGGCGCGGCTCGTCGTGCCCGACGAACCGGCCGGCGAGTGGTACGCCTTCCGCCACGCCCTGACCGCCGAGGCCCTGTCGGCGGAGCTGATCCCGGCGGAGCGGGCCCGGCTGGCCCGCCAGGCCGCCCGGTCGGTCGAACGCCTGCATCCCGGGCTCCCGGGCGAGTGGCTCCAGATCGCCGCGAGCCTGCGCCTGACGGCCGGGGAGGTCCACACCGCCGGGGCGCTGCTGGCCGAAGCGGGCGAACGTTACCTCAACGGCGGCGCCGCCGACGTCGCGGCGACCCTGCTCGAACGGGCCGACCGGCTCCAGGAGGGCGGGCCCGCCGAGCGCCGGGCCCACACGCTGCGGCGGCTGCTGCACGCGCTGACCGAGGGCGGCCGGGCCGACCGGGCGCTTGAGCTGGTCCGCGAGGGCTTGTCGGACGACCTGTCGATGGGCCTGTGGCAGGAGATCGACCTGCGCACCAAACTGGCCTGGGTCGCCGCCGAGATCGGCGAGCTGCCCGCCGGGCGCGTCCACGTGGCGGCCGTGCGGCGGTTGCTGGAGAGCCTGCCCGACGAGGCGCGCGGCGCCGCGATCGACGTGATCGAGGCGCAGTTGTTGTTCCCCGACCACGGCGTCAACGAGGCCGGGCCGGCCGAGATGGCCGCCGCCGAGGCGCTGTCGCGACGGGCCGCCGAGGTGGCCGAGCGGATCCCGCTGCCCGAGGTGGCCTGCCAGGCGTGGGAGCGGCTGGCCATGCTCACGAGGGTGCACGGGTTCGGCGAGCCCGACCGGTGCCTGACCCGGATGATGGCCATCGCCGAGGTGCACGGGCTGAGCCTGTGGCGGTTGCGGGCGATGTACCGGCTGGCGGCCAACCACAACATGCGTACCGGGGAGAGCGAGCCGCTTGAGGAGGTGCTGCGGGCGGCCACCCAGGCGGGCGCGATCAGCCTGGTCCACAGCGCGGAGGCGTCCCTGGTCATGACGCGGGTGTTGCGGGCGGAGTACAAGAGCGCCGCCGAGACCGCCGCCGCCTGCGTCGAGACCACGATCCGGCTGGGGCACACGGCGTACACGCAGTACCTGCTGATGGCGCAGGCGACGCTGGCCGCCCACCAGGGGCGGCGCGACGCCATGGAGCACGCCCTGGCCGAATTCCGCAGGTGGGGCGGCGAGCAGAGCCTGCACACCCCCGTCGTGTACGGCCTCTGCCAGGCGTTCTGCGCCCTGCTGGAGGAGGACCGCGAACAGGCGGCGGAGTTGCTCGAAAGGGCTCGCGCGTGGGAGGACGACCATCCCACGCTCTACTACATGACGGGCCGCTACGGCCTGGCCGTGCTGCTGGGCGCGCTGGCCGGCGAGCTCACCCTGGACGACTGGGCGGCCGTGCACGCGCGCCCGGCCGCCGAACTGCGGTGGAACCGGCACTTCCTGCTGCTCGCCCGCGCGGTGCTGCTGGGCAGGCGAGGGGAGCACGCGGCGGCCGGCCGGACGATGGCGGAGGCGCGGGCGGCCGGGGAGCCGTTTCCGCAGGCGGCGCACCTGGGAGCCCGGCTGGTCGCGGAGGCCGCGCTGGCCGACGGGTGGGGCGAGCCGGTGGTGTGGTTGCGGGCGGCCGAGGACCACTTCCACGAGGCGGGCGTGACGGCGGTGACGGCGGCCTGCCGGACGTTGCTGCGGCAGGCGGGGGCGGCGGTGTCGTACCGTCGGGCCGGGCGGGAGGGGGTGCCCGGCGAACTGCGCAACCTCGGCGTGACCGTTCGTGAGCACCAGGTTCTGCTGTTGCTCGCGGAGCGGCTCGGCAACGTCGAGATCGGCCGACGGTTGTTCATCTCACCGCGGACGGTGGAGAAGCACGTGGCCAGCCTGCTGGCCAAGACCGGGCTCCCCAACCGGGCGGCGCTGGGGGAACACGCCGCGGTGCTGCGCGATTCCTAGTAGGACCAGGAGTAGGACCAGGAGACGGTGAGGGTCCAGGTGACCGTCACGGTCGCGCTGATCGATTCGGCGTCGCGGCTCGCGATCTGCCGTTCGTGCAGGATCGCCTCGGTGGAGGCGTAGTTGGCGTATCCGGCGATGAGGTCGTTCATGTGCGTGTTTCCCTTCGGTCAGAGGGTCGAGGTCCAGGACAACGTGACGGAGTTCGGCGCGGTGACGCTGAAGATGGTCGGGTAGTAACCCGCTTCGAGGCCGGAGAGCTGCTCCCGCAGGAGGGCCTCGGTCGAGGCGTAGTTGGCGTAACCGGCGACGAGCTCGTGCATCGGGACCTCCGGGTCAGAGACTGATCGTGACCGTGATGGTCAGCGAGATGGTGATGGTGAGCGTGAACAGGCCCGTCTCGGGCTCACGGGCGGCGAGCTGCCGCTCCTGGAGGATGGCCTCGGTGGAGGCGTAGTTGGCGTAACCGGCGATGAGGTCGTTCATTTCCCGTTTCCTTTTGTCAGATGGAGAAGGAGATGGAATTGCTGTGGGTGAAGCTGAAGGTGACCGAGAAGAACAGACCCGCTTCGAGGACGCGCCCGGCGGCCTGTTCCTGGAGGATCGCCTCGGTGGAGGCGTAATTCGCGTAGCCGGCGATCAGCTCGGACATGGTCTTCCTTTTTCAGCGCGGTTCAGTAGGACGTGGTGGGGGTGACGCTCATGGTGACCGTGAACCAGAGGGTCCACTCGGTCCAGTGACCGGCCTCGGAGTGTTCCTGGAGGAGCGACTCGGTGCTGGCGTAGTTGGCGTATCCCGCGATCAGCTCGGACATGGCGCGCTCCTCAGATCCAGATCGAGGTGGTCGTCGTGGAGAGCGTGACGGTGTACGACGTGATCGGCCACCACTCGGCGGTCGTGTTCTCGCTGAGGACCGATTCGGTGCTGGCGTAGTTCGCGTATCCCGCGATCAGTTCGCCGGGCATGAGATCTCCTTTCGTCGGAAGAAAGGAAACAGGGCCGCCGATCCCGGCGGAATGACGAGAATCTGCGCGCCCTCGTCACCGGGTTTCTGCCATTCGGGAACGCCGACCGGCAAGGATCTGCCAGGCAACTGCCATATGCCTGCTGCCGGTGCATATCTGGGATGTCGCGGGGCCTTTCCGCGTCCGTAGGTTTCGGCGCATGGACCTGAAAGAGGAAACACGGACGACCCGGCTGGTCGCGGCCCGGCCGGTGGCGCGTCCGGAGGAGTTCGTCCAGGCCGTCGCCTCGCTGAGCGGGGCCACGCCCGTCGTGGAGGGCATGCGCGGCTTCCTCGGCCGCAACGACAACTGGCTGGTGCCGACCGCCGAAGGGCCCGAGCTGTTCGTCAAGCGCCTGCGGGGGGACCGCGCGCACGCCGCCGCCCGGATGAACCGGGTGCTGGCCTTCCAGCGGCTGATCGCCGGCCACCCGACGGCCGAACTGCGGGTGCCCGAGTTCCACGGGGCCGACGCCGACGAGTGCCTGCTTGTCTTCGGGTACGTGCCGGACTCCCGCGCCGCCTCCGACCTGCTGGCTGCCGGGGAGCTCGACGTCGAACTGGCGTACCGGATGGGCCGGGTGCTGGGGGAGGTGCACTCCCTGCCGCGCGCCGAGGACGTGCCCGAGTCGGCCGACGACCGCCGGGCCAACGCCTTCTACGCGCTGAGCCCCGAGGACTACGCCAACTGCAGCGGCGGCGAGGTCGAGGCGTGGGCGCTGCTCCAGCACGACAGCGTGCTGGTCGAGGCGCTGGCCGCGCTGCACCGCGTCTCGGCCGCCGCGCCCGCCACCGTCACCCACGGCGACCTGCGCCTGGACCAGTTCCTGTGCTCGGGTGAGGACCTCTACGTGATCGACTGGGAGGAGTTCCGGCACCACGACCCGGCCCGGGACGTCGGCGGCTTCGCGGGCGAGTTCGTGCACCACGCGGTGGCGCGCATGTTCCGGGAGCTCGACCTGGACACGGGCCTGTCGCCGGGCGCCGCCCACGCGGCGATCGTCGCCGCGGGCGACCGGCACCTGTCGGCCGTGCGCGAGCACATCCGCCGCTTCTGGCAGGGCTACCGCGAGGTCGCCCGGCCGGACGACGGCCTGGCCGTGCGGGCCACCGGCTACATCGGGTGGCACTTCTTCGACCGGCTGCTCGCGGGCGCCGTGCACGGCGCGCGGCTCAGCGCGGTGGAGCGCGGCATGGCCGGGATCGGCCGCAACGCGCTCACGACGCCGGAGAAGTTCGCCCCCACCATCGGCCTTGGAGAGAACTGATCATGACCATCGCCCACCAGGGTCTCCTCGACCGGCTCGACCACCTGCTCGGCGACCTGCGCCTCGACCCGGACACTCATTCGGTGACCGTCGGGGACGAGACGGTCACCGGCGACAACCGCACCCGGCTGCGCCAGGACCTCGGGCCGGTGCTCTACCGCCGCTGGCACAGCGGCTCGGCCGCCAGGCCCGGCGAGTGGGACCCGCGCCGCGACTACGACTTCGAGGACCTCCTGCGGGAGGCCACCCCCCACCGCACCAGCCGCACCCCCGCGGTCGTGCGGTCGGCCCTGATCGACAGCCCGCTCGGCCGGCACGTGCTGTTCGACGTCGGACGGGTGCGCCTGCGGGTGCCCGGCGACGAGAGCCCGACGCCGCTGCCCGAGATCGGCACCCGCACCACGCTGGAGCTGCCCGCGATCAGGCCGACGCTCTCTCCGGGCTTCTTCCTGGTCAACGGCTCGGCGGGCGGTCACGAGACCGGCGGCCACATGCTGAGGCTCTACCTGCACGTCGACGAGCCGTCGATGGCCCCCGCCGTGTGGCACGCGGTGCTGAGCCGGTTGGAGGGCGCCGGGGCGACGTACCGGGCGAAGGTGCTGGCGAAGGCCGACCAGTATCCGCGGCGGGACGCGATCGTCGTCTACCTGACCGAGGAGTCGTGGCACGCCGTGGGCGGCGTCGTCGCGGCGGTGCGGAACCTGCCCGGCCTGAACCCGGCCCACTCGGTGATGACCAGCCCGATCGCCGACGGCGTCGCCTACGGCTGGGAGCCCCGCGACACCCGGCCCGGATGGGACCGCATGAGCCTGGGCCAGCACCGCACGATGGCGGTCGCCGACGGCGTGGCGCGGCACCTGTTCGACGGCCGCGACCTGGCCGAGGCCGTCGCCGAGGCGCTCGCCGACGCGAACGCCGACCCGCTCGCGCCGCACCGCAACGCCGACAGCCCGCTGGTGGAGGTGGCGTCGTGAGCTCGCGCAAGGTGTCGTTCATGTTCCCGCACCAGCCGACGGACCCCGAGACGATCGTCCCGTACGGGCGGCTGACCGAGGAGATCGGCGCGGCGCGGTTGTGGCTCGGGCAGTCGTTGCGGATCGAGTCCCACCCGGCGGTCGCCTACCTGGCCGGGACGGGCTGCCGGATCTCGATCGGCATGGCCGTCGGGCTGATCGTGCTGCGCCATCCCTATGACGCGGCGTTGCAGGCCCGGTCGCTGGCCCGGCTCATGCGGCGGCCGGTGGCGATCGGCTACGGCGCCGCCTACCCGCAGTACGTGACGCAGCTGCGCGGCGAACCGTACGCCAAACCGGCCGCGATCGTCGGCGAGTTCATCGACGTCGCCCGCAGGCTGGCCCGCAACGAGCACGTGCGGCACCGGGGCGAGCACTTCACCGTCGACGCCGCGCTGCCGCCGATGGACTGCCCGCCGGTGGAGATCGGCGCGGGGGTGCTGCGGCCCGCCATGGCCCGCGTCACCGGCCGCTGCGGCGACCTGGCGATGACGTGGCTGACGCCGCTCAAGTACATCGAGGACGTCGTCATGCCGGCCGTCGCGCAGGGCGCGGCCGGGGTGCAGCCGCCGCCGCGCATCGTCTCGGTCGTGCACGCGGCCGTCGCCCGGCCCGGCCGTTCGGCCAACCTGCTGGCCCAGTACGGCAGCATCAGCCACCTGTCGGCCCCCCACTACACCGACATGCTGCGCAAGGCCGGCCTCGACGTGGACGCTTCGGACCCGGTGTCGGGCGCCAGGGAACTCGTGCAGGCCGGGGTGTACGTCTACGGCGACCCCGACCACATCGCCGCCGAGATCGCCAAGTACCACGACCTGGGTGTGGACGAGGTCGTCGTCAACCCCAGCTCGGTCAACAACATGTACGGCCAGGAGGAGTGCATGCGCGACCTGCGCGAGATCTTCGCCGCCGTGCGCGCGAGGGGAGGGTCCGATGGCGGAGTCGCCGACACTCGGGTTGTTGTCCCGGTCGGTTAGGGCGCGGCGCGGCCGGCTGGCCGCCTCCGTCGTGCTCGCCCTGGTCTCGGCCGCGGCCGGGATCGTCACGCCGCTGCTGATCGCCCGCATCCTGGGCGTGATCGGCGGGGCGGGCGGCGACGTCGTCTGGCCGGTGGCGCAGCTCGTCGTGATCGTGCTGGCCGGGGCGTTCGCCGGAGGCTGGTCGTCCTACCTGCTGAGCGCGGCCGGGGAACGGGCCATCGAGGACGTGCGCCTGGCCGTGGTGCGCCGGGCGGTGCGGTTGCGGGTGCCGGTGATCCGGCGGATCGGCGTGGGCGAGGTCGTCTCCCGGATGGGGCCGGACGCCGCCCAGATGCGCGCGATCACCGACACGGGCGTCACGGTCATGCCGGTGTCGGCGGTGATGGTGACGGCGTACCTGATCGTGATGGGCATCCTCGACTGGGTGATGCTGGCCGTGACGGTCGGCACGTTCGTCGTGGCCGCGATCGCCATCAGGGCCTTCCTGGCGGGCATGCGCCGGGCCGCCGAGGCGCAGCAGGCCGCGCTCGGCCGGCTGGCCCAGGCCGCGCAGTCGGTGTTCACGATGGTGACGACGGTCAAGGCGTACCGGGCGGAGGACCGGGCCATCGCCCCGCTGGAGGACGAGATCGGTGAGGCGGCGGCGTCGGCGGTGCGCTCGGCGCGGGCCCAGGCGGCGATCAGCCCGCTGATGGGCCTGGGCCAGCAGGTCGCCATCATCGGCGTGCTGGCCGTGGGCGGGGTGCGGCTGGCCTCGGGCGCGCTGGAGACCACGGCGTTCATCGCCTTCCTGATGTACCTGTTCCAGCTCGTCAACCCGCTGATGGCGCTGGCGCAGGGCGCGGGCCGGATCGCCGTCGGCAAGGCGGCCGCGCGGCGGGTCGACGAGGTGCTCGGCGCGGAGACCGAACCGGCCGGGGCGGCGCGCACGCCCGAGGTGGCGCCGGGCGCGCCCGCGTTGCGGCTCTCGGACGTCGAGGTGTCGCTCGGCGGCAAGCCGGTGCTCGACCGGGTGTCGCTCGAGGTGCCGCGAACCGGGGTGCTCGCGATCGTCGGGCCGTCGGGGGCGGGCAAGTCGACCCTGCTCAACGTGGTCGAGGGCTTCGTCGAGACCGAGGCCGGACGGGTGGAGCTCCTCGGCGTGCCCCTCCAGGAGTGGCCGACCGCCGAGGTCCGCCGCCGGGTCGCCCTGGTCGAGCAGGGGTCGGCGATCCTGTCCATGAGCGTGCGCGAGAACCTGGCGCTGGGCCGGTCGGACAGCCCGTCCGACGACGAGTTGTGGTCCGCGCTGCGCGACGTCGGCCTGGAACAGGCCGTGCGCGCCCTGCCCGCCGGGCTCGACGCCGTGCTCGGCGCGGGCGACCAGATGTCCGGCGGCGAGGAGCAGCGCCTCTCCATCGCCCGCGCCCTGCTGATCGACGCCGAGGTCCTGCTGCTCGACGAACCGACCGCGCACATGGACGGCGTCAACGAACGGCGGCTCACCGACCTGCTCGCCGCCCTGGGCCGCGACCGGGCCGTGGTGATGGTCACCCACCGCCTCTCGACGGTCGCCGCGGCCGACACGATCGTGGTCGTCGACGCCGGGCGGGTCACCGCCGTGGGCGACCACGGGACGTTGTCGTCGGCCAGCCCCGCCTACCAGGCGTTCGTGCACGCCCAGGCGGCCCCCGACCCCGTGGGCGCGTGATGGACGGGCTGCTCACCCGCCGGCTGCCGGGCGGCGCCACCCTGGTCGTGCGGCCCGACCCGGGGCTCGGCTTCGTCGCGGTCAACGCCTGGCACGGCGCGGGCTCCCTGCACGACCCCGCCGGCAGGTCGGGCCTGGCCCACGTGGTCGAGCACGTCATGTCCGAGGGCGGCTCGGCGCACGCCACGACCGGCTACGAGTGCACCAACTATGTGGCGACCGGCCCGCCGGCGGCCCTCCCGGCGCTGCTGGCCGAGGCCGGCGACCGGGTGCGGCGCGGGCGGCGCGGCGTGCGCGAGGACGTGCTGGACGGGCACCGCCGGATCGTGCTGGAGGAGATCCGCGAACGCGACGAACCCGGCCGGTTCGGGTCGGGGCTGCGGCGCGGGTTGCGGTTGCTCTTCGGGCGCGACCACCCGGCGGGCCGCCCGCCGGTCGGCGACCCCGCCGAGGTCGCCGCCGTGACGCCCGACGACGTGGCCGCGTTCGTCGAGGCCCACTACGGCGCCGACCGGCTGGTCGTGTCGGTCGTCGGCGCGGCCGACCCCGACGCGGCCGTGGAGATCGCCGGGAACCACCTGGCCGGGTTGCCTTCGGGGCGGCCGGCCCCGCCGCCGGTCACCGGGGAGCCGCTGGGGGCGCGGGAGGACGTCGAGGAGGGCCAGCCGACGTCCATGGTGCGGCTGACCTTCGCCCTGCCGCCGGGTTCGGCCGCGGCCGAGGTGGTGATGGCGGCCCTGGCCAGTGCCCCGTGGTCGGTGCTCGGGTCGCGGCCCGGCCTGCTCGGCGCGCTCGGCCAGCACGCCCGGTGCGCGCTCGGGCCCGCGATCGGCCTGGTCAAGCTGTCGGCCCCGGCCTCGGCCGACCTGGCCGGGCTCGAACGGGACGTCGCCGCCCGCCTGGCCGCGGTGGCCCGGGACGGGCTGCCGCCCGACGTGCTGGCCGCCGCCAAGGCCCTGCGGATCAGGGAACAGCTGGGCGTCCTCGGGGCCGCCCGCACGCTCGCCGAGGAGTTGTGCCGGGAACACGCCTGGTCGGGCGACGCCGCCGGGGTCACCGCGCGCCTCGACGCCGTCCGCCGGGTCACCAACGCCGAGGTGGCCGCGCTGGCCGCCGGGCCGATGGCGCGGCCGTCGGTCGTCGCCTTCCACGCCGCCGGAGAACCCTCATGGATCCTGTGACCTGGCGCTTCCCGCAGCCGGAGACGTTCACGCTGGACAACGGCCTGCGGGTGCTGCTCGCCGACATGCCCGGACGGCACGTCGCCACCGCCGCCCTGTCGATCGGGCTGCCGACCACGGCGGTCGAACGCCCGGAGACCGAGGGGGTGGTGGCGGCGTACGCCGCGCTGCTCAACGCCGACGCGCCGCACCACCGCGACGGGACCGTCGGCGCCCTCGCCCTGGCGGGCGGGATGGTCACCACGCGGTGCGGGCACCGGGGCCCGATTGTCATGGGCGACTGCCCGGCCGCCGAACTGCCCCGGCTGTTCGAGGCGATGGCCGCGACGGTCCACCCCTTCACGCCGACGACCCGCTCGTTCGAGGCGCTGCGCCGCCAGGTCGTCGCCGAACGGGCCATGGAGTCCGACGACCCGATCGCGCTCGGCAACAAGCTCATCCACGAGTCGGTGCTCGCCCCCGGCTCCCGGTACGGCCGCCCGCTCGGCGGCACGGAGAAGGCCTGGCGGGCGCTGACCCTGGACGACGTCACGGCCGTCGTGCCCGGCGCCGCCCGGATGACCCTGATCGTGGCCGGGGACCTGGCCGGGACCGGCGCGGCCGACGCCGCCGCGAAGGCGTTCGACGGCGTGCCCGCCGGAGACGACCTGCCCCTCGCCGACGTTCCGCCGCTCCCGGCGGACCGGCCCGGACGGGCGCACCGGCCGGGCCGGGGCGGCCCCCAGACCCGGCTGGTGCTCGGCTGCTTCGCGGTCGACCGGCTCGACCCGCGCTGGCCGTCGGCCCGGGTCGCGGGCGAGCTGCTCGGCGGCGGCCCCGACTCGCTGCTCAACCGCGAACTGCGCGGCCGGATGGGGGCCAGCTACGGCATCGAGGCCCGTTTCATGCCGTTCTTCTCCGGCGGGGTGTTCGTCGTCAGCGGCTTCGTGGACGCCGCCCGCGCCCCGGCCGCGGCCGAGGCGATCACCCGGGTGTTAACGCGGTTCCGCGAAGGTGACGTCGACGGGGGGCTGGTCACGCGGGTCAGGGACCGCATGCTCGCCGCCGCGCCCGAACTGTACGAGTCGACCCTGGCCGTGACGCAGCAGTACGCGGAACTCCTCTCCTGCGGAATCGACCCCCCGGCGTACGTCGACCGGCACCTCGGGCTGATGGGCGCGCTGGACGCCGGCCGCGTCACCGCCGACTTCGCCTCGCTGGTCGACCCGGCCCTGCTGCACACCGTCGCCGTCGGCCGGTTCGAGACGGGCTGACCCGGCCTCCAGGTCGTGCACCCAGCGCGCGACCTGGACCCGGGAGGCGCAGTCGAGCTTGCGCATCACCTGGCGCAGGTGGTTGACCACCGTCCACTCGGAGATGCGCAACCGGCGGGCGATCTGCTTGTTCGTCAGGCCGGTCGCGACCAGCCCGGCGACCTCCGACTCGCGGGCGGTCAGCCGCGACCGTTCCCGCAACACCCGCGGGTCGACGCCGCCCTGGAGCACGGGCCGAGGGGCGGCTGGGTCGTCGCCGAACCGGCGCTGGAGGATCTCGCACAGCAGGTCGGCGAGGTCGACCCCCTCTCCCGCCGTCACCCAGCGGCGCACCGGCCGGACGCCGATCCGCCCGGCGAGCAGGGAAGCGGCCTCCACCGGACGCTCCGACTCGGCCGCGCAGGCCCGGCCGAGCGACCCGGCGACCATCGCCAGGTCGACGGCGCTCTGCTGGAGGTCGCGCTGGTGGCGTCCGTCGAGCACGGCGCTGATCGCCGACATGGCCGCCGCCGGGCCGAGGGGCAGCAGCTTGGCGAGGGCACGCTCGACGTACAGGCGGCCGTCGCCGGTGGCCAGGGCGGTGGCGGCGGCCGCGCGCCAGAGCAGCAACGACCCCGCGGCGTGGTCGTCCCCGCCGCACATCGCCTCGAACAGGGCGGTACGGCACTCGGCGTCGGCGTGGTCGAACCGGCGCAGCCGGACCAGGCAGGCGACGTACTCGCCGACCGACTCGCCCAGCCGGACCGCGTCACCCTGGTCGCGGGCGGTCCGCACGCAGGCGGCCAGCGCCTCCGGGTCGGGCCCGGCCTGCACGAGGGCCGCCAGCAGCGGCACGTCCGGATCGGTCTGCGGCAGCGCGTCGAAGCAGACGGCGGCGGCCTCCTGCTCCCCTCCGGCCGCGAACACCCGGACGGCCAGCCGCGACAACGTGTGCCGTTCGGCCGGGGTCGCGGGTGTGTACCTGCGGATGACCGGCAGCAGGTGCGGCAGCAGCCCGGCGACGCCGGAGGTGCGGGCCAGCAACGGCAGGGCGTCCCGCATGAGGGCGACGGCCTGGGCGTACCGGCCGCCGCCGACGAGTTCGGCGAGGGTGGCGTTGAGATTGCGACGTTCGTGGTCGAACTCGGCGAACACGGCCCGCTGGTTGTCGGTGAAGACGCCGGCGGCCAGCCGTGCGACCTGGCCGGACAGGTAGTCGGCCTGCGCCTGGCGGATCGCGTCGAGCGACACCTCCGGTCGCGCGGCGCACCAGCTCGCCGCCGGGAAGCCGCTCACTCGCAGGTGCCAGCGCCGGGGTTCGGCGCGCACCACCAGGCCACGCTCGACGAGCGAGGCGGTCAGCCCGCCGATGTCGCACCGAGGCAAGGAGTGGCGCAGCACGTTCTCGCTCGCTCCGCCCGGCAGGGCCAGGATCGAGGCCAGCACCACCATCTCGTCGCCGCTCAGGTCGTGGTGGCCGTGGGCGTCGCCGAGCAGCCCGGCCAGCCGGGTGCGCTGGTGGTCCTCGGCGACCGCGTCGCGCACGGCCGCCAGGCCGTAGCGGGCGACCAGCCCGGCCAGCAGGTCGACGTCGGCGGAGAGCCCGAACGAGGCCGCGCAGACCTGGCTCACCTGGGACAGGTCCTCGGCCGCGACGACGGCGGTCGGGTCGCGGCGGCGCAGGCACCGCAGGAAGTGCCGGACGACCTCGCTGTCGGGGCCGTGGCCGCGCAGGGGCCGCACCGGAAGCGAGAGCGGCCCGTCGTGCCGGCGGCGGGCCCGGGTGATCACCCGGAGGCCCGGCCGCGCGGGCAACCGGGCGGGATCGTCGCAGAGGTCGTCGCAGACGACGACGGACGGCTCTCCGGCGAGGTGCTCGCGGAGCCGGGCCAGCAACGCCGCGGTGCCGCTGCCGGGCGGCCCCGTCAGCACCAGCGGCCGGGGATCGGCGGAGGAGAGCCAGGCGCGCACGGTGTCCAGGACACCGGGGAACTGCGGAAGGTCGGCCGAATCGCTCACGTTCAGCAGTATTGGGGGGCGCTGCCCCCCGTACATGGGGGCACTGCCCCCATCTTGTCAGCAGGGCATGATGGTCTGGTGGGTGTACGTCCGGTCTCCGTCGAGGGACTCGTCACGGAACTGGCCGAGACGATCTCGGAACGGCCCGGCTGGGTGCGGGTGGCCGTCGACGGCGCCGACGCGGCCCGGCCGTGGGAACTGGCCGACAAGATCGCCGAGCGGCTGCGGGTCCGCCGCCACGTCCTCAGGGTGTCGGCCCGCGACTTCCTCAGAGCCGCCTCGCTCCGCTACGAGTTCGGCCGGCAGGACCCCGACTCCTACTACGACGGCTGGCTCGACGTGAAGGGCCTGACGCGGGAGGTCCTCCAGCCGCTCGAACCCGGCGGCACCGGCCGGGTCATCCCCTCGTTGTGGGACCCGGTCAGAGACCGGGCCACCCGCGCGCCCTACCAGGTGCTCCCGGAGAACGCCGTCGTCGTCCTCGACGGGCCGCTGCTCCTCGGGCAGGGGTTGCCGATCGACTTCTCGATCCATCTGAACCTGTCGAAGAAGGCGCTGGAACGGCGTACCGAGGAGAAATGGACGTTGCCCGCCTTCGACCGATACGCCGAGGAGGTCCGGCCGCAGGATTGGGCGGATGTGGTGGTGCGGGCAGATGATTCCCGACACCCCGCACTGGTAGAAAGTGACGCATGAAAATCGGTGAACTCGTCGCGGACTTCGCGCTTCCGGACGAGAACGGGGAGACCCGTCGCCTGAGCGAGTTCCTCAAGGAAGGGCCTGTGGTGCTCTTCTTCTATCCGGCGGCGATGACGTCCGGGTGCACCACCGAGACCTGTCACTTCCGTGACCTGGCCGCCGAATTCACATCCGTTGGAGCGGTCCGCGTCGGGATCAGCAAGGACAAGGTGAAACGGCAGAAGATGTTCGCCGAGGGCAACCGGCTCGACTTCCCCCTGCTGTCCGACGAGGAGGGTCTGGTCGCCAAGCAGATGGGGGTACGCCGTTCGGTCGCCGTCGGGCCGTTCGTCACCCGGCGGGTCACCTTCGTCATCGACACCGACTTCCGGGTCGTCGACGTGATCCACAACGAGGTCGTGATGACCGACCACGCCGACCGCGCCCTGAAGACCCTCAGGGATAGAGCCTGACCCGGTCGTCGACCTCGTGGTCGAATCCGCCCTCCAGGCCGACGTCGTGGGCGAGCGTGACCGTCCACTGTTCGTAGTACCACTCCAGGCTGTAACCGCTGAAGCGGAAGTTGGCCCGGTAGCGCGCCCGCTGGCCGGGGGCCAGGGTGAACAGGTCGACCGGCCGCCGGTCGCGGGGATGGGAGGCGGGCACGGGGGCCCGGGACACCCGGCCGCCGGGATGGATGCGCAGGCCGGCCACCGTCGCGGGCAGGGTCAGCTCCCGGAGCGTCTCGGCGCGTGGTGAGAGCGTCACGTCGTGGAAGACGGCGTCTCCCGTGCAGGCCGGCAGCGGCACCCGATCCGGCAGCGACCCCCGCAGCGTGGCCGCGGCCGCACCGCGACCGGCCTTGTCCCAGCGAGTCAGCACCCGCTGCACCACGAGCATGGTGGCATTTTAGAGAGCATGCGCGTTCCCGCCCAGGCCGGTCTCGGTGCCATCACCGTGGCCGCGGCCGCCATCCTGACCCTTGAGTTCTCCTCGGGCATCGACCTGGCCCGCCGGACGATCAGCGAACACCAGCTCGGCGAGCACGCCTGGTTGTTCGGCGTCTCGGTCGCCCTGATCGCGCTCGGGTCGCTGGGCATCGGGGCGACCCTGGTCGCGCAGCGCCGGGCCCGGCCGCTGGGGCTCGTGGCCCTGGCCGGGTGGAGCCTCGGGCTGCTGATCGTGGCGACCTTCCCCAAGCACGACTGGTCCGTCGGGCCGTCGTTCTCCGGGTCGGTCCACCGCGTCGGCAGTGTGGTGGCGTTCGTCTGCCTGCCGGTGGCCGTGCTGCTGCTGGCCCGGCCGTGGCGCGACCCGATGGCGAGGGTGGCGGCGGCGCTCGGGTTCGGGGCCGTGGTGTGGATCGCCGGGATCGCCATGGTCGGCTACACCGCCGCGCGCGACGGGATCCCCTGGTGGCGGGCCATGCCGGTCGGGCTCGGAGCGGTCGAGCGCGGGCTGGTGTTCACGGAGATCGCCGCGCTGGCGGCGTTGGGGATTTGGGCCGTCGCGCGGCAGGGGCGTACGGCATAAATGACCCTATTCCCTGCGGAACCCCGCTGATAGATTCCACGTTTGCAAGAGGGGGCGGCACAAATGCCGTAAAGGGGATAGAAGTTGCGCGATTTCCTGGACGCCGCATTAGGTTTCCCGGCTGTCCTGTTCAGCTTCGCGCTGATCGTCGTCATCGGGTTCTGGCTGCTCGTGGCCTTCGGCGTGGTCGACCTCGACGGTCTGCCCGCGGGCGAGGTCTCGGGGTTCGTGGCCGCCGGCTGGTTCGCCGCGCTGGCCGGATCCGTGGTGTTGCCCGCGCTCGGCTGGGTGGTCCTGGCCGCCGCGCTCGTTCTGGGCCTCGGGGCCGCGTTCCTGGTACGCCGCCTCACGCCCGCGCCCGAGAAGGTGCCCTCACGGCACGACTTCGTCGGGCGGATCTGCGTCATCAGGACCCAGTCGGTCTCCACCGACTTCGGTCAGGCCGAGATCCGCGCCGTCGACGGCTCGACCTCGGTCATCCAGGTGCGCCAGACCGGCGCCGACGTCTTCCGCGCGGGCGGGGCCGCGCTGATCTTCCAATATGACGCGGAAGGCGAGTTCTTCTGGGTCATGCCTTACGAAGGGGGCCTGTAGTTCATGGACGTCATCTCGGCGGGAGCCGGCATACTCATCGCGGTCGTGCTGATCGTCGTCATCGCGCTGGTGATCGTGATCAGCCGGTTGTTCCGCAAGGTCGAGCAGGGCAAGGCCCTGATCGTGTCGAAGGTGCGCCGGGTCGACGTCACCTTCACCGGCGCCGTGGTCTTACCGGTGCTGCACAAGGCCGAGTTCATGGACATCTCGGTGAAGACCATCGAGATCGAGCGATCGGGCCACGAGGGCCTGATCTGCCGTGACAACATCCGCGCCGACATCAAGATCACCTTCTTCGTGCGGGTCAACAAGACCGCCGAGGACGTCGTGAAGGTCGCCCAGGCCATCGGCACCGCCCGCGCCAGCGACGAGTCGACCCTCCAGGCCCTGTTCAACGCCAAGTTCTCCGAGGCGCTCAAGACCGTCGGCAAGCAGCTCGACTTCGTCGACCTCTACACCCAGCGCGACGAGTTCCGTGACCAGATCATCCGCGTCATCGGCACCGACCTCAACGGCTACTCGCTGGAGGACGCGGCCATCGACTACCTGGAGCAGACCCCGCTGTCCAAGCTCGACCCGGCCAACATCCTCGACGCCCAGGGCATCCGCAAGATCACCGAGCTGACCGCGATCGAGCACGTGCGGACCAACGAGTTCCAGCGCAACGAGGAGAAGGAGATCACCCGGCAGAACGTCGACGCCCGGGAGGCCATCCTCGAACTGGAGCGCCGCCAGGCCGACGCCGAGATCAAGCAGAAGCGCGAGGTCGAGACCATGCGGGCCCGCGAGGAGGCGGAGATCTCCCGGGTGCGCGCCGAGGAGCGCCTCAAGGCCCAGGCCGCGGCCATCAAGACCGACGAGCAGATCGGCGTCCAGAGCGAGAACAAGGCCCGCGAGGTCGCCGTCGCCGAGAAGAACCGCGAGCGCGTGATCGCCATCGAGAGCGAGCGGATCGAGAAGGACCGCCTGCTGGAGGTCATCGCCCGCGAGCGGGAGACCGAACTGTCGCGCATCGCCAAGGAGAAGGAGCTCGAGGTCGAGAAGCGCTCGATCGCCGAGGTCATGCGCGAGCGCATCGCGGTCGAGAAGACGGTGGCCGAGCAGGAGGAGCAGATCAAGCGCCTGCGCGTCATCGAGGAGGCCGAGCGCACCCGCCAGTCGGTCATCATCGCCGCCGAGGCCGAGGCGCAGGAGAACCTGGTCAAGGACATCAAGGCCGCCGAGGCCGCCGAGGCCGCGTCCAAGTTCAAGGCGCGGGAGGCGCTGGTGCTGGCCGAGTCGCGCCAGCAGGCCGCCGAGCTCGACGCCCGCGCCAAGATCCGTCTCGCCGAGGGCGTGCAGGCCGAGGCCGCCGCGACCGGCCTGGCCGAAGTTCAGGTCAAGGAGCGCGAAGCCGCCGCGATCGAGAAGGTCGGCAAGGCCGAGGCGATCGTCGAGCGCGAGAAGGCCCTGGCGTCGGCCGAGGGCACCCGCGAGCGGCTGAAGGCCGAGGCCGACGGCGAGCAGGCCAAGGCCGTGGCCGCCGCGATGATGGTCGGGGAGAAGCTGAAGGCCGAGGCCGAGGGTCTCACCGAGAAGGCCGCCGCGCTGGCCGCGATGTCGGACGCGAGCCGCGTCCACGAGGAGTACCGCCTGCGGCTGGAGGCCGAGAAGGAGATCCGCCTGGCCGGGGTCGAGGTGCACCGCAGGGTCGCCGAGGCGCAGGCCGAGGTCCTGTCGGCCGGTCTGTCGAAGGCCAACATCGACATCGTCGGCGGCGACAGCGTCTTCTTCGACAAGCTCGTCGGCGCGGTCACCATGGGCAAGAGCATCGACGGCTTCGTCGAGAACTCCGAGGTGGCCCGCACCCTCGCCGAGCCCTACCTGAACGGCGACGCCAGCCTCAGCGCCGACCTCGCCAAGATCGTGTCCGGGGTCGACTCGGGCGCCGTGCGTGACATGACCGTGTCGGCGTTCCTCGCCACCCTGATGAAGAACGGCGGCGGCCCGGCGATCACCCCGGCCGAGAAGTGACGGGACTCGACGCCGGCACCTACGAGATCCTCCGCGCCCGGCTGGCCGAGCAGGCCAAGGAGCTGGCCGGCCGGGCCGAGGAGCTCAACACCCGGCGCCTGGCGGTGTTCGGCGGCTCGGAGATGCGGCTGGTGGGGACCGAGCGCATCCGTACCGAGAACAACTGCGTGCCCCGGGACGTGGTCTCCGCCGGCGACACCATGATCTTCGGCTACAACGTGTTCATCGGTCTGCGCCCGCAGACCAGCGTCTCCGACGTGTTCTCCTTCCACCACTTCTCGCGCGACGGCGACGCGTTCACCTTCTCCAACTCGGAGAGCGTGTTCGGCGACCCGGCCTTCGAGAAGGACTTCGGCGAGCTCTACCGCTACTACAAGGACACCCGGCTGCTGCAGCTGCGGAAGATCGAGGGCAAGCTCCTGGCGATCTTCCAGACCGGGCCGCAGGACATCCGGGTGCTGCGCTGGACGATGACCACCGACGGCGTGTTGTCCTATCTCGACTCGCGGGGCGAGCGCGACCACGTCCTGCCGCCCTCCCACGACTTCGAGTGGGTCGAGACGACCCGCGACGACCACGTGCTCGGGCGGCACCCGCACATCTCCATCGGTGGCGAGTTGTTCGTCGAGACCGTCGGCGGCGACCTGACCATCAAGGTCGAGAACAACACCGAGTCGGGGGAGGGCGTCTACTCCGAACCGGTCGCCGAGCGGCTGCAGAGCCTCGCCGACGCCGACGTGTTCCACGCGCGGGTCGGGCCGCTGATCCTGCTCAAGATCCGGCCCTACAAGGAGACCGACTGGCGCTACCTGGTCTTCAACACCCGTACCAAGAGCGTGACCAGGCTGGATGGGATCGGGCAGGCCTGCCAGCGGCTGCCCGAGGACCAGGGCGTCATCTTCCCCGGCGGCTACTACCTGACGACCGGCGTGGCCAAGACGTTCGAGACCGACGTGGCCGCGCTGGAGTTCGAGCGGGTCATCCGGGGCGAGGAGGACGTGCTCTACGTCTTCCACGCGCGGGAGGAGGGGCGTTACCTCCTGCTTCCGTACAACGTGATCCGCAAGGAGGTCGCCAACCCGCTGCCCTGCCACGGCTACTCGTTGTTCGACGACGGCACGCTGGTGGTGTTCCGGGGCACCTCCGACGAGCCGTCGCGGGTGCACCCGATGCAGGTGTGGGACACCCCGTTCGCGGTCGAGTCGGCCACCCCGGTCGGCACCGGCCCGCTGGAGCGCATCGGCAACGGCGAGCTGGTCAGGGGCGTCTCCGACTGCCTGTCCGTGGCGCGGATGGTCGGCGAGATGGCGCCCGCGCAGGCCGTCTTCGAGGCGCTGATCGCCGCCTGCGACCGCATCTCCGACGCCTACCACTGGCTCGGCGACCACGACCTGGCCGAGCCGCTGGCCGCCCTGCGGGCGACGGCCGAGCAGGTGCTCGACGAGTTCGAGAACGTGCAGCGCCTCACCGAGGACGCCGCCCAGGCGGTGGCCGAGGCGCACGAGCGTTTCACCACGATCCGCTCGACCGGCGTCGCCCGGCTGGCCGAACTGCGGCAGACCCAGGGCCACCTGGTGACACTGCGCGAGCGCCGGTACGCCGACCTCCCGGCCCTCGACGCGCTCGCCTCGGCCGTCGGGCAGCAGGTCACGGAGACCGCCGCCCAAGTGGTCGCCGACCTGCAGCGCGACGACGCGTTCGCCGGCTTCCACGCCACGGTGTCCGCGCTCGCGGAGGAGGCCGAGGCGATCGCGACCGTGGCCGAGGCGGCGCCGCTGTCGGAACGGCTGGCCGCCCAGTCCGACGGCCTTGAGACGCTGATCGAGGTGGTCGGCACGCTGGAGGTCGAGGCGACCGCCCGCACCGTCATCCTGGAGAAGGTCGGCGCGGTGCTCGCCGAGATCAACCGCGTGCGCGCCACCCTCGACGCACGACGGAGGGAACTCCTCGCCGCCGAGGGCCGGGCCGAGTTCGCCGCCGAGTTCGGCCTGCTCGGCCAGGCCGTGACGGCCGGGCTGACCGGCGCCGACAGCCCCGAGAAGTGCGACGAGCGCCTGGGCCGCCTGCTGCTCCAGATCGAAGGCCTGGAGTCGCGTTTCGGCGAGTTCGACGACTTCCTCGCGCAGCTCGAACGCAAACGCGAGGAGGTCTACGAGGCGTTCTCGGCCCGCAAGCAGACCCTCCTCGACGACCGCGCGCGGCGCGCCGACCGGCTCGCCGAGTCGGCCGACCGCATCCTCGGCACCGTCCGCCGCCGCTCCTCGACGCTGGCCTCCCTGGACGAGGTCAACGCCTACTTCGCCGCCGACCCGATGGTGGCCAAGCTCCGCGCGGTCGCCGCCGACCTGCGGGAACTCGGCGACTCCGTGCGCGCCGACGAACTCGACGGCCGGGTGCGCGCCGCCCGCCAGGAGGCCGGCCGCGCCCTGCGGGACCGCACCGACCTGTTCGACGGCGACACCGTGAAACTGGGCCGCCACCGCTTCGCCGTCAACACCCAGCCGCTCGACCTCACCCTGGTGCCCCACGAGGGCGCGTTGTCGTTCGCCGTCACCGGCACCGACTACCGCGCCCCCGTCACCGGCTTCGACGACACCCGGCCCTTCTGGGACCAACTGCTCGTGTCGGAGACGACGGAGGTCTACCGGGCCGAATACCTGGCGGCGTCGTTGTTCCCCGTCGAGGGCGACGTGGCCGAGGCGGTCCGCCGGGCGGCGGATTCACGGTACGACGAGGGCTACGAGCGGGGCGTGCACGACCACGACACCGTGCGCATCCTCGACGTCGTCACCCGGCTGCACGCCGCCGCCGGCCTGCTGCGCCACCTGCCGTCGGCGCGTGCGACGGCGCAGTTCTTCTGGGCGCACGGCAACCCCTCGGCGACCTGGGAGATCAGGGCCCAGTCCCTCACCCGGGCCAGGGAACTGTTCGGCGGCGGCACCGAGGCGCTCAACGCACTGGCCGAGGAGCTCGCTTCGGCGATCGAGGCCCACGGTTGTCTCGACGGGCCCGCCTCCCTCGCCGCCGACTACCTGATCGAGGAACTCGCCGCCGCCCCTGCGGGATTCGTCACCTCCACGGCGGCCCGGTCCTTCCTCGACGCCTTCCGCGAAGCCCTCGGCCCCGAACGCTTCGCCGCGTTCACCGCCGAACTGTCGACACTCGATCTGCCCGCCCGCATCCAGCTCGCGCGGGCCTGGCTGGCCGCTTTCGGCAAGGGTGAGGTCTCGCCGGAAGTCGTCTCGCTCCTGCTGTGCGACCTGCCGCGCTACGAGTCGGCCGCCACGTTGGACGGCGTCGTCGAAGGACTGCTCGGCGCGCATCCACGCATCCAGGGCCGGTCGATGAAGATCCGGCTCGACGAGTTCCTGGCCCGCACCCGGATCTTCCGGGCGGAGCGGGTCCCGGCCTACCGGGACTACCAGCGCCGCCGCGCCGAACTGGTCGCCGCGGAGAAGAAACGCCTGCGCCTGGACGAATACCGCCCCAAGGTCATGGACTCCTTCGTCCGGAACGCCTTGATCGACCAGGTGTACCTGCCGCTGATCGGCGACAACCTGGCCAAGCAGCTCGACCACGGGATGGGATTGCTGCTGCTGATCTCCCCGCCCGGGTATGGCAAGACGACTTTGATGGAGTACGTCGCCAGCCGCCTGGGCCTGGTGTTCGTCAAGGTCAACGGCCCCGCCCTCGGACACGAGGTGACCTCCGTCGACCCCGCCGACGCGCCCGACGCGACGTCGCGGTCGGAGGTGGAGAAGATCTCGTTCGCCCTGGAGATGGGCAGCAACGTGCTGCTCTACCTGGACGACATCCAGCACACCTCGCCTGAGCTGCTGCAGAAGTTCATCTCGTTGTGCGACGCGCAGCGGCGGATGGAGGGCGTGTGGAACGGGACGGCCCGGACGTATGACCTGCGGGGCAAACGATTCGCGGTCTGCATGGCCGGCAACCCGTACACCGAGTCGGGGCAGGTGTTCCGGGTGCCCGACATGCTGGCCAACCGGGCCGACGTGTGGAACCTGGGCGAGGTGCTGAGCGGCAAGGACGACCTGTTCGCGCTGAGCTACATCGAGAACGCCCTGACGGCCAACTCCGTGCTGGCCCCCGTGTCCGACCACGGGGAGGTCGAGAAGCTGGTGCGGCTGGCGCGCGGCGAGGGCAGCGCCGACCAGCTGTCCCATCCGTACAGCACGGTGGAGCTCGACCAGATCCTCAGCGTGCTGCGGAAGATGCTGCGGCTGCAGGAGGTGGTGCTGGCCAACAACCGCGCCTACATCGCCTCCGCCGCCCAATCCGACGCCGGCCGGACCGAACCTCCCTTCTTGTTGCAGGGGTCGTACCGGAACATGAACAAGCTCGCCCAGCGGGTGGTGCCGGTGCTGTCGGACGCCGAGCTGGAAGCGATCATCGACGACCACTACCTGGGGGAGGCCCAGACCCTCACCTCCGGGGCGGAGGCGAACCTGCTGAAGCTGGCGGAGCTGCGGGGGGTGCTGACGGACGAGCAGAAGGTCCGGTGGGAGGAGGTCAAGGCGGCCTACCGCAGGGCGAAGGCGATGGGCGGCGAGGACGACGACCCGACGACCCGGACCGTCTCCGCCATCACCCACCTGGCCGACCGCCTCGGCGGCGCGATCACCTCCCTGAAGGACCGATGACCTGGCGCTCCGCAGAGGAGATCCGCGACTACCTGACGAGATCGCCCTCCGGGTCGTCTTCGACCACTACGCCTACGTCGACGGCAGGGAGGAGACGTGGAAGGGGGAGCTGGAAGCGATGCGCTCGCGGGGCGCATTCGCGCCGACCGGCGTGCAGGGAGCGATCAGGTACGTCTTCTGAACCCCTGACGGAGATCCGACGGCAGCTCTCCTGACGACTGGGCATGGTCGAGGAGCGCTACACCGCCCCGGAGTGAGCACGCCGACGGGTCCTGGGAGGATGGTCTCCTACCGTGCCACTGGGGGTGTCCGTTGACCTCGCGACCTCTGCGCAAGCTGGGTTTTCTCACCATCGGCCTGTTCGACGAGGCCGACCCGCGCCGGGGCCACGAGTCGACGCTGGAGATCATCGAACTGGGCGAGCGCCTGGGCTTCGACAGCGTCTGGGTCCGGCACCGCCACTTCCAGTACGGCATCTCCTCGCCGGTCGCCGTGCTGGCGGCGGCCTCCCAGCGGACCAGCCGCATCGAGCTCGGCACGGCCGTCATCCCGCTGGGCTGGGAGAACCCGCTGCGGCTGGCCGAAGACCTGGCGACCCTCGACGTGCTGTCGGGCGGGCGCCTCAACCCAGGCGTCAGCGTCGGGCCGCCGATGCGCTACGACGAGGTCAAGGACGCGCTCTACCCGGCCAGCGCCGACACCGAGGATTTCAGTTACGAGCGGGTCAGGCGGCTGCTCGGCTTCGTGCGCGGGGAGAAGGTCACCGGCTTCAGCGGCGTCGACGGGTTCGAGGTGTTCTCCGACCGGGTGCAGCCCCACTCTCCCGGCCTGGGGAAGCGGCTCTGGTACGGCGGCGCCAGCCTCGGGTCGGCCCGGTGGGCCGGGGAGAACGGGATGAACTTCCTGACCAGCAGCGTGGTCAAGGCCGAGGAGTCGGAGGACTTCGCCGAGGTGCAACTGTCGCACATCCGCGCCTTCCGGGCCGCCCACCCCGACGGCGACCGCGCACGTGTCTCCCAAGGGCTCGTCGTCGTCCCGACCGACTCCGCGACCCCGGAGCAGCGGGCCAAATACCTGGAGTTCGCCCAGAAGCGCCTGCCCCGGACCGCGTCGCCCCAGGGGCCGGCCCGCATGATGTTCGCGCCCGACCTCGTCGGGACCTCCGACGAGATCGCCGAGCGCCTGCACGCCCACGCCGCCTACCGGGAGGTCGACGAGGTCGCATTCGCGCTGCCGTTCACCTTCGATCACGACGACTACGTCCAGATCCTCACCGACATCGCGACGAGACTCGGTCCGGCCTTGGGGTGGCGGCCCGGCGGCTCGTAGGCCGGCCGGGTCATGATGATCACATGGCATTGACGACGAGTTTCACCAGGTTGGTCGGGGTGCGGCAGCCGATCGTGTCCGCGCCGATGGCCTTCTCGGCCGGTGGGGAGTTGGCGGCGGCCGTCTCGCGCGGCGGCGGGTTCGGGTTCGTGGGCGGCGGATTCGGCGTTCGCGACTGGCTCGAACGGGAGTTGCCGATCGTCGCCCACAGCACCCGGGAACCATGGGGCGTCGGGTTCGTGTGCTGGGCGGCCGACGTGGCCGGGGTCGAGTACGCCCTGGAGTTCGGCCCGGCGGCGGTGCTGCTGTCGTTCGGCGACCCGACCCCGTTCCTGCAGCCCATCAGGCGGGCCGGGGCGCTGCTGATGATCCAGGTCACCGACCTGACCGAGGCCAGGCAGGCCTTGGACGCCGGGGCCGACGTCATCGTGGTCCAGGGCACCGAGAGCGGCGGCCACGGCGCGCGGAAGGGCCGCTCGACGTTGCCGTTCGTGCCCACCGTGGTCGACATGGCGGGCGACACGCCGGTGCTGGCCGCCGGGGGGATCGCCGACGGGCGCGGGGTGGCGGCCGCGCTGGTGCTCGGGGCGGCCGGGGCACTGCTGGGCACCCGCTTCCAGGCCACCGCCGAGGCGATCGTCGACTCCGCGATCAGCAAGGCCATCGTCGAGAGCCAGGGCGGGCAGACCGCGCGCAGCAGCGTGCTCGACATCGTCAAGGGAGTCGACTGGCCGGAGAAGTACGACGGGCGCAGCCTCGCGCACCCGTACATCGACCGATGGCACGGCCGGGAGGCCGAGCTCACGGGGGAGACCCGGCAGGCGGCCAGGGCCGAGATGGCGAGCGGCGCCGTCCCGCCCGCCGTCTGGGCCGGGGAGGCCGTCGACCTCATCGGCGACCTGCCCTCGGCCGAGGACCTCGTCGCCGCCTTGGCAGCGGAGGCCGAAGAGGCGCTCGACCGGGTCCGGCGCTAAACCGGTGCGGCCCGCCACGACTCCAGGACCGCGTCGATCCGGTCGCGGATCTGGGCCCGCGCCGTCATCCGGGGCACGCCCTTCATCAGCAGTTCGTCGTAGGCCGTGTCCTTGTGGCGGACCGAGGCCACCACCGCCAGCGTGATGGCCGACTCGTCGAGGACCTTGGCCGCCGACGTGCGCCCCACCCGGCCGCTGCCGCGCACCGCCGCGTGGGCGGCGATCTCGTCGGCTCTCGGGCAGCCGGGGAACAGGCGGAGGATCTCGGCCGCCATCCGGGCCTGGAACTCGACGTCCTGGTGGGCGCGGCGTTCGGCGTCGCGGTCGCGGCGGCGGGCGCGGAGTTCCTCGTCCTCCAGGCAGAGTTCCTCGGCGCGGGCGAGCGCGGCCTCCTCGACCAGGACGCCGCGTCGTTCGAAGCGCTTGCGGCGGGGGTTGTACTCGACGACGACGGCCGACAGGCCGCTCTCCTTCTTGGCACGGCGGCTGAGGGCCGCGTTGCCGGCCGGGAGCATGACCAGATGGTCCATGTCGGCGCAGGTCAGGCAGTGGGGAGAGGCGTCTTCCATGATCAGGTAGGGGCCGGTGTCGCGGCAGCCGGCGCAGCGCCACGGCTCCTGGGGGACCAGCACCCGCAGGTCGGGCGGGCGGTTCTGGGTCTCGGTCAGGCGGCGGCGGCGCGCCTCGGACATCGCGGGGCTGATCCACTGCCGGTGGAAGTTCCGCTCCTGCTCCTCCGAGCCGTCGCGGGTGAAGCGCAGCGCCGAGCGGTCGCGGCTGCCGGAGACGTAGACGGTCTCCCCGGCGATCAGGCCCTTGTCGCCCGCCCATTCGGCCAGCAGCGCCGCCGCGTCGGTCATGCGGGCGGCGTCGACGGCGGCCAGTTCCTCCAGGGAGCCCGCCCGGCCCTGCCGCCAGCTCTCGATGTGGCGGTGGTGGACCCAGCGCAGGCCCGTCAGCACGTCGACGACCGTCACGTATTTGCGGGTCGCCAGCGCGATCTCGGCCGCCTCGGCGACCCGTCGTCCCAGTCTCATCGGGTGAGGGCCGCCCGGTGGACGTCCCGGGCCAGCCGGGTGATCTTCGTGACGGAGTCGGACCAGCGGGAGGTCTGCGTGGTCAGGATGACCTCGATGTAGCGGTCACCGGAGCCGACGACGCCGGTCGTGTGGAGCACCGCGTTGCGGAAGTCGACGGGGGCCGGGGCCGTGTAGGAGGCGGCCGCGCCGTTGCCCTTGCAGCGGACCGGCGGGACCGTGCCGTAGCCGGACCAGCCCTGCTTCACCGCCCACGGCCGGGCGACGCCGCGCGGGATGCCGAAGTACTGGTCGAAGCCGTCGCTGCCGCACGGCCCGGCCTGCCGGAGCTGGCCCATGATCGTGTTCCGGACCGTGGGGGAGGCCTGTTCGAGGATGTAGCGGTAGACCTTGGCGATGTCGAGCGCGCTGATCGCGGTGTAGCCCCAGAAGCCCGGCTTGCCGGCCGGGGGCGGGCCCGAGTCGGTCAGCCTGAGCTTCTTCGCCACCCGCTGGATGATCTTCCCCTGGCCGCCGAGCGACCACAACCGGGTCGCCGCGTCGTCGTCGCTGACCCGCAACATCGGCTTGAGCAGCGCCAGGTCGGGCTTCTTCACCCGCTCCAGGTGGTCGATCGCGATCATCAGCTTCACGACGGAGGCGGACCGGAAGCGCTTGTGGGGGTTCCTGCTGACTGTGATCTTCTTCTGGACCCGGTCGTACACGACATAACCGGTCGTGACGCCGGAGGGCACGCCGACCGGCTTCGGCGCGAGCTCCGTGGTCTTCGCCGCGGCCGCCTTCTCGACGGCCGTCTTCACGACGGTCGTCCTCCCGACGGCCGCGTCGCCACCGGGCGCGGCGGAACAGGCGGTCACTAAGAGCAGGGATACGAGTAGCAGGCGCGGCACCCGGCCTACGCTAGCCGACCCCGACCACGGCGATCGTCGCTTTCCCGCCAGGCGGCCACCCGGGGCGGCAGCGTGGGCACCACCCGGCGGGGGCGGTCGGCCGGGTTGGCGGTGTGGGCGGGGGTCCGGCCGAGGCGGTCGAGGGCGATCTCGACGGCCCGTTCGAGCTGGGCGTCGACCCCCATCGCGTACTCCTGGGGGGTGATGTCGACCTCCACGTCGGGGTCGGCGCCGTAGTTCTCCACCCGCCAGCCGACGTCGTCGAAGGCGAAGGAGAACTCGGGCTGCGTGGTCAAGGTCCCGTCGGCCAGGCGGTGGCGGGGCCAGACCCCGACGACCCCGCCCCAGGTCCGCCTTCCGACCAGGGTGCCCAGTCCGAGCAGCTTGAAGGTGTGGCAGAAGATGTCTCCGTCGGACCCGGCCCACTCGTTCGTGAGCCCCACGATGGGCCCGCGCGGCGACTCGTCGGGGTAGGGCGCGGGCACGCCCCAGCGCGGGAAGTCGTAGCCGAGCCGCCGCCGCGACAACTTCTCCAGCAGCAGCGCCGACACGTTCCCCCCGCCGTTGAACCGCACGTCGACGATGAGGGCCTCGCGGTCGTATTCGGTCAGGAAGCCCCGGTGGAACTCGGCGAAGCCCTCGGGGCCCATGTCCGGGACGTGCACGTAGCCGACGCGGCCGTTCGTGTGCTCGTGGACGAGACGGCGGTTGCCGTTGACCCAGTCGCGGTAGCGGGCCGGCTGCTCGTCGCAGAGGGCCCGGACGACCACGAGGTGGTATTCGTCGTCGCGCTCGATGGTCAGCTCGACCTCCTCGTCGGCGAGGTTCACCAGCAGCCGGCCGGGTGAGGCGTCGGGGCCGACGGGCATCCCGTTGATGGCGGTGACGACGTCGCCGGGGGCCGCGTCCACCCCGAGGCGGTTGAGCGGCGAGGTGGCGAGCGGGTCCCACGGGTCGCCGGTGACGATGCGGCCGATGATGTAGCGGCCGTCCTCGTAGAGCCAGTCGACGCCGAGTTTGCCCTGCCAGTAGTGGGGGCGGTCGCGGTACTCGCCGCCCGACTCGAAGGCGTGGGAGGTGCCGAGTTCGCCGAGCAGCTCCCACAGCAGGTCGGAGAACTCGCCCCGGGTGCCGACCCGGTCGACCAGCGGCAGGTAGCGGGCGTAGACGCCGTCCCAGTCGATGCCGGCCATGTCCTCGTCCCAGAAGTTCTCGCGCTGGAGCCGCCAGGCCTCGCGGAACATCTGCCGCCACTCCGCCTCGGGCGCGACCGACACCTTCACGCGGTCGAGGTCGATCCAGCCGTCGTTGCGGTCGCTCTCGTCGTCCTCCGACGGCGACTCCCCGGCCTTGACCACGCGCAGCCGGTCGCCCGACCGGTAGAGCAGGGTCGAGTGGTCGCGGCCGAGGCTGAAGTCGGCCACGTCGGAGACGAGCTCCTCGGCCTTCTGCTTGGCGAACTCGTAGCAGTGGAGGGTGGAGGCGTGGTCGCCGACCACCGGGGTCGTGGTGTAGATGACCTTGCCCTTGAGGCCCGCGACGCGTTCGTAGCGGTTCTCCTCGACGGGGAAGGCCACGATCCGGTGGGGCAGGCCGTCGGTGTGGATCTCGAAGTCGGGCTCCTCGTGATCCTCGTGGTCGAGCGGCCGGGGTTCGGGCACGAACGGCGACCCGACCCCCTCGCGCAGCGCCACGGCGTAGGGGCGGGTGCCCATCGGGAAACCCAGGTCGAACTGGAGCTCGTCGTAGACCGGGTTGAACACCCGCTGCCCGATGAAGTAGAGGTAGCGGCCCTCGGGGTCGAAGGCGGGCCGCCGGTCGACCAGCACGGGGTCGGTCGCGGGGGCGATCTCGCCGGTCTCGGCGTTGAACAGCTTGATGATCGTGGTCTGCCGGGCGACCGGGCACGCGTACGCCAGCCACGTCCCGTCGGGCGACCACGCCGGGTCCTCGATGGCGCCGAACGGGCTGGCCTCCACCTCGGTCACCGTCGCGCCGTCGTCGTGCAGCTCGACGACCAGCAGTTCGTTGCGGTGGTTGGTGACGGCGAACCGGTCGCCCCTGGGGGAGACCTCCAGCTCGGTGATCCGGCCGGTGTCGGCGTCGTCGAGCCTGACCGGGCCGTCGTGGGACAACACGACCAGCACCTCGCGGTCGCCGTCGTCGCTGGCCGCCGCGACCAGCCGTTCGCCCTCGTCGTCGAGCCAGGTCAGGAACCGGTAGCGGACGCCGTCGGGCTCCCCGTGCTGGAGCACGGGCCCCTCCCAGCAGGCGAAGGAGAAGGCCTTGCCCCGCGTCGTGACGGCCAGCCGGGAGCCGTCGGGGCTGAGGGTCGCGCTGTCGAGGTAGGCCGCCGCCGGCACGAACCGGCGGTTGCGCTGGGTCAGCGAGCTGCCGAGCCGCACGTCGACGCGGCGCGGCTCGTCGGCCCCGGGGTCGAGCAGGAACAGTTCGGCGCCGCAGTGGTAGACCAGCCGGCGTCCGTCGGAGGACAGGTTGCGGGCGTAGTAGTCGCCGTGGTCGGTGTGCCGGCGCAGGTCGTCGCCGTCGGGGGAGCACGAGTAGACGTTGCCGACCCCCTCGTGGTCGGACAGGAAGAAGACGCGGTCGCCCACCCAGCAGGGCGAGGCGAGGTTGCCCGGCAGGGCGATCAGGCGGCGGAACCGGCGCGCGCCGATCCACAGGTCACCGACCGTGCCGCCCCGGTAGCGCTTCCAGCGGGCCGGGTCGGAGGTGTTGCGGCCGAGCACGATGCCGCCGGGGCCGTAGGTGATGGCGGAGGCGGGGCCGTACGGCAGCGGCTCCGGCACGCCTCCCGGGACGACCCGGTGCAGCCAGCGGTAGCCGTGGAAGGGCTGGCCCTCGTCGCCGGTGTAGACGATCGCGCCGTGCGGGTCCCAGCCGGTGACCTGGCAGTCGGCGCCGTGGAAGGTGAGGCGTTCGGCCGCGCCGCCGTCGGCGGGCATGACGTACACCTCCTCGGGCCCCTCCTCGCGGCCGACGAAGGCGATCTGGGTGCCGTCGGGGGACAGGCGCGGGTAGGCGGCCTCGGCGACCCCGGCGGTCAGCCGGAAGGCCCGGCCGCCGTCGGCGTGCACCATCCAGAGGTCGTCTTCGGCGGCGAACACCACCACGTCGCGGAAGATCGTGGGAAAGCGCAGATAGCCCGCCATCCGTCCCTCCCTGAGAAAGCGGAACAGGCCCGGGGAACGGGTCGCCCCCTTCCCCGAGCCTTCACCTCAGACCCCCACTAGGCGGGTCAGTGGTGCTGACCACCCTGGCGCTGCTGATGCTGCTGCTGCGAGGAGTGCCCCGGCTGCTGGCGCTCCCCACCGCCCATGCGGTTGCCCATCGAACCGCCCCCCATGCCCTCACGCTCGGGACGGCCGTCGCCGCCCTCGCGCTTCTCCTGCTTGGCCGCACGCTGGTCCTTGATGGTGGCGCGCTTGGCCTTGCCCGAGACCTTGGGCTGGCGCTTCTGAGGCATTTCAGCCATATTTTCCCCCGAAAGTGGCTTTGATGGCCCTATGTGGGTCATCGATGGCATTCATACCCATTCGACCGAAAGTAATCACACATGCGGTTTGTGTGAGAATGGTCGCCGACGATTGTTCTGGACTATTGTTCTGGAGGGCGTGCGGTGACCCAGTTCGACCTGGCCACGCTGCATGAGGCGATCGCGGCGGCGGTTCCCGAGCGGGAGTGCCTGGTGTGGCGCGACCGGCGCTGTTCGTGGCGGGAGACGACCGAGCGCACCCGGCGGCTGGGCAACCTGCTGCACGCGCGCGGGCTCGGCCCCGGCGCGCGGATGGCCGTCTACCTGCACAACGGCCCCGAATACCTGGAGGCCCTGCTCGGCGCCCACAAGGCCCGGGTGACCCCGTTCAACGTCAACTACCGCTACACGGCCGACGAACTGGCCTACCTGTTCGCCGACGCCGGACCGGCCGTCGTGGTCTTCCACGCCGCCTTCGCGCCGCTCGTCGCGAAGGTGGCGCCGCCGTCGGCCCTCCTGCTCCAGGTCGCGGACGACACAGGCCACCCCCTGGTGCCCGGAGCCCTCCCCTATGAGGAGGCGCTGGCCGCCGCGTCGCCGGAACCGGTGCCGGCCACCCCCTCGCCCGACGACCACCACATCATCTACACCGGCGGCACGACCGGCATGCCCAAGGGGGTCGTCTGGCGGATCGGCGACCTGCTCGACGGCCCGGTGGGCGTGCGCCGCAGGGACGGCTCGCCGTTCCCGTCCCTGGCCGCCCTGGTGGAGCACGCCGCCGCCAGCCGCCGCCGCATCCTTCCCGCCGCGCCCCTCATGCACGGCACCGGAGTCTGGTTCACCCTCAACGGCTGGTGCCTGGGCTCGACGGTCGTCATCGCCGACCGCGTCGACCGCTTCGACGCCCCGAGTCTGCTGGCCACCCTGGAACGCGAGCGTGTCACCGGCACCGTCATCGTCGGCGACGCCTTCGCCCGCCCCCTGGTGGAAGAGCTCCAGAACCGGGTGTACGACCTGAGGCTCGGCATGATCGGCACCAGCGGGGCCTTCCTGGGCGAGGCCCTGCGCGCCCGCCTGGCCGAGCTGATCCCGGGCGTGCGGACCGTCGACACCCTCGGCTCCTCCGAGACCGGCAACTCGGCCGTGCGCATGGACGGCGGGAGGTTCGAGGCGGGCCCGTGGACGGTCGTGCTGAGCGCCGACCTGACCCGCGTCCTGTCCCCCGGCGACCCGGAGGAGGGCTGGCTGGCCCGCTCGGGCCCGATCCCGCTCGGCTACCTCGGCGACCCGGAGAAGACCGCCCGCACCTTCCGCACGGTGGACGGGGTCAGGTACGCCGTCCCCGGCGACCGGGCGGTCTGGCGCGAGGACGGCACCGTCGACCTGCACGGCCGCGAGGCCACGGTGATCAACACGGCGGGCGAGAAGGTGTTCGCGGAAGAGGTGGAGGGCGTCCTGCGCGAGGTCGAGGGGGTCGTGGACGCCCTGGTGGTCGGGCGGCCCAGCGAGCGGTGGGGGCAGGAGGTCGTGGCCGTCGTACAGACGCGGGAACCCGGGGAACCGGACGACGCCACGCTCAAGAGCGCGTGCGCCGCTCGGCTCGCCGGGTTCAAGGTGCCGAAGGCGTTCGTCCGGGCCGACCGGGTCCGGCGGCATGCCAACGGCAAGGCCGACTACGCCTGGGCGCGGTCGATGGTCTGAGCGCTGAGCGGCTCGGCGATGTCCTCCAGGGACCGCCGGGCCGCCTCGACGCCCAGGAACCACTGCACCAGACCGGCCGCGACCATCAGCCCCGCGCCGATCAGGTAGCCCACCGTCACCTGCCCGACCTGCTCGCTCTCCACCAGCCGGCCGAACAGCACCGGCCCGATGATGCCGCCGAGGCCGGTGCCGACCGCGTAGAACAACGCGATCGCCAGCGCCCGCGTCTCCATCGGGAAGATCTCCGACACCGTCAGGTAGGCCGACGAGGCCCCCGCCGAGGCGAAGAAGAAGACCACCATCCAGCAGACGGTCAGCGTCATCGCGTTGAGGACCCCGGCGTCGAACAGCAGGGCCGTGCCGACGAGCAACAGGCCCGACAGCACGTAGGTGCCCGCGATCAACGGACGGCGTCCGATCGAGTCGAAGAAGTGGCCCAGCAGCAGCGGCCCCAGGAAGTTCCCGATCGCGATGGGGATCAGATACCAGGGGGTCGAGCCGTCGGGCACCCCGAAGAAGGTGGCCAGCACCAGGGCGTAGGTGAAGAAGATCGAGTTGTACAGGAACGCCTGGCCGACGAACAACGACAACCCGACGACGGTACGCCGCGGATAACGCCGCACCAGCGTCATCGCGACCTCCGACAGCGGGGTGTGGTCCCGCTGGTTGACGGTGATCTGCCGGTCGGCCTTCGGCAGCTCCTGGTGCACCGACCGCTCGATGTCGGCGACGATCCTCTCGGCCTCCTCGTCCTTGCCGTGGATGAACAACCAGCGCGGGCTCTCCGGCACCAGCCTGCGGATCAGCAGGATGCCGATGCCCAGGATCGCGCCCAGCCCGAACAGCACACGCCACCCGACGTCCTCGGGCAGCACCTCCGGGTTGAGCAGCGGGATGGCCACCAGCGCGCCGAAGACCGTGCCCAGCCAGTAGGAACCGTTGATGATCAGGTCGATGCGGCCCCGGAGCCGGGCCGGGATCAGCTCGTCGATGGCCGAGTTGATGGCGGCGTACTCACCCCCGATTCCGGCGCCGGTGAAGAACCGGCACAGGAAGAAGTACCAGGGCTCGAACGAGAACGCCGTGGCCACCGTGGCGGCCAGGTAGAGGGCCAGTGTCGCCAGGAACAACTTCTTCCGCCCGAACCGGTCGGTCAGGTGGCCGAAGAAGAGCGCGCCCAGGCACGCGCCGAGCACGTAGATGCCCGCCGCGAGGCCCACCTCGGAATCGGTCAGGTTCAGCCCGCCGGCGTCACTCGTCAGCCGGGGCCCGATCACTCCGACGATGGTGACCTCGAGACCGTCGAGCACCCAGACGGTGCCCAGCCCGAGCAGCACGAGCCAGTGGAAACGCGACCATGGCAGTCGGTCTAACCGCGCGGGAATGTCAGTCGTGATCTGCTTCATGCAAGGCCAGCTACCCCAAGAAGGACCTGGGATTCTCCGGCGGTGCAGAAATGTCCACCGTCACTAATCCGCATTACCTGGAGTCCCTAACGCGGCGTGGCAGACTTCGTGACACCGGCATTACCAGTAAATCGGCTGGGGGGTAATTCGTAAATGGGAACTGGGCGACTGCCGACGATCCGGTTACGCCGCCTCGCCGGTGAACTGACCCGCCTGCGCACCGAATCCGGCTACAGCCGCGAAGAGGTCGCGAGCCACCTCGGTGTCGCGTTCTCCACCGTCTACCGCATCGAGACCGGGCTCACCCGCCCCCGCGCCAGAACCCTTCGTGACCTGCTCGAACTGTACGACGCCGACCCCGCCCACCGGGACGCCCTGACCGACCTCGCCCGTGACGCGGGGGACCGCGGCTGGTGGCACGCCTACGGTGACGTCCTCCCCGGGCCCTACGTGGGGCTCGAATGGGAGGCCGTGTCGGTGCGCAACTACGAATCGGTGGTCATCCCCGGACTCCTCCAGACCGCCGACTACGCGCGGGCCGTCATCAGCGCCGCTCTAGAGGAGACCCCGAAGGCCACCGGCCGCCGGGTCGCCCTGCGGCTCCAGCGGCAGCGCAAACTCGACCAACGAGACTTCGCGATGTGGGTGGTGCTCGACGAGGGAGTCGTCTGGCGCCGCGTCGGCGGCCCGCGGGTGATGGCGGAGCAGCTCCGTCACCTGCACGAACTGGCCAACCGCCCGAACATCACGATCCAGGTGCTCTCTCTGCGTGGTGGCGCCTATCTCGGCATGGGCAGTCCGTTCAGCATCCTCAGCTTCGCCGGACCCGCCGACGGGGAGGTCGTGCTGCTCGAGAACCCGGGCGGCGAACTCTACCTGGAGGCGCCCGACCAGCTCAGGCGCTGCGCCCACATCTTCGACCATCTACGGGCGGCGGCTCTCAGCCCGGAACGGTCGTTGGAAGTACTCGAATCCGCAGAGAAGGAGATGACCTCGTGAAGTTCACCGACCTCGACGTTTCCGCCGCCACCTGGCGCAAGGCCGAGAAGTCCAACAGCCAGGGAGACCAGTGCGTGGAGGTGGCGCTGATGGGCCACGCCATCGCGCTGCGCGACTCCAAGAACCCGACCGGGCCCATCCTCGCCTTCACCCCGGCTGAATGGGACGCGTTCGTCCACGGGGTGAAGGGCGGCGAATTCGACGTGTAGAAACCGCGAAAGCGGCGGAAGGACGCGCGCTCCTTTCGCCGCTTTCGTCGTGCCGGAAATGGAAAAAGGCGGGGGGCCACGGGGGCCTCCCCACCTTCTTCCTGAGGGTTATGGACTAGATCTCGGAGAGGAGCTGGTTGGCGTCCCTTTCGAGGGCCGCGCGCAGTTCCGCGTCCTTGACGTAGTCCCGCTGGGACAGCGTGCGGATGAAGCCGTTGAGCTCCGACCTGGCCGCGGACGGCTTGTTCAGGCTGAGGCTGTGCTGCGCGTCGCGCAGGTGGTTCAGCAGCGCCGTGGCGCCGTTGGCGGTGATCTTGCCGGCGTCGCGGAGCCGGGGGATCAGCGTCTCCAGGTCCTCGTACGAGGTCGTCACCGTGAACTTGACCTGGGCGGTCGTGGTGCGGCCGGCCTTGTCCTTCACCGTGCCGACGAGCGTGTGCTCGCCGAGCGACAACTTCCACAACTCGAACGGCTGGCCGGGGGTGACCGGCTCGCCGTCGATGGTGGCGGTCATGGTGTCGATCCCCGAGTGGGCGTCGGCGCCGGTCACCACGGGGGTGACGACGTCGGCCGTGCCGTACTCGGTGGCGGTGACGCCGGTGACGCCGGCGGTCGGGTTGGTCTTGTCGATCCGCACCGTGAGCGTGCCGACCGCGGAGACGTTGCCGCCCGAGTCGGTGGCGCGGTAGAGGAACGTGGTCACGCCCTCGGCGGTGATGTTGACCGGGTTGTTGGCGTTCTGCCAGGTCTGGCCGCCGTTGATGGAGTACTGGCGGCTGGAGACGGTGCCGTTGTCGGTCGCCGCGACGGTGACGCTGACGTTGCCGTCGTTCCACCCGTTGGCGTTCGGCGCCGGGTTCGGCGTCGCGGTCACGGTCGGGGCGGTGGTGTCGGCCACGCCGCCGCCGACGTAGGTGAACGAGTCCAGTTCGACGCCGCCGGTGGAGGTGACGTACAGCTGACCGGTGCCGGTCGGGGCGTTGGCGAGGGAGGTGGTGACCTCCTGCCAGCCGGCGCCGGCCGGGATGGTGGCGGTGGCGAACGGCGCGGCCGTGGCCGAGTTCCAGCGCAGCGACAGGGTGCCGGCGCCGGAGGCGCGGACCTTCACGCTGTTGATGCCGGCGAAGTTCACCGGGTCCCAGGCGATCGAGTCACCGGGGTCGAGCGAGGTGATCTTGCCGAGGCCCGAGGCGTTCGGGTCGTCGGTGTCGACCGCGCCGTTGATGATGTCGGCGTGCTCGGCCTGCTGGAGCTTGGGGTTGAGGATGATGCTGGCCTCGCCCAGCGCCGGCGGGAGGCCGTTGGCCCCGTTGTCCCGGTAGGAGATCACGACGACGCCGAAGATGTTCTCGGTCTCACCGTGCTCGGGGGCGTTGGCCGGGGTCGGCCAGGCGCCGGTGCAGCCCGTGCCCAGGGTCTCCGGGTGGGCGTGGTTGTCGTGGCCGAGGCCGAAGTTCCACTGCATCCGGGAGCAGACCGCGTTCGGGCCGTCTTCGGCGTCGGTGGCCGAGAGGTTGAACGGGATGGCCTGGCCCCAGTCGAAGAAGCCGCCGTTGCCCGGCGTGTTGACGCTGACCTCGGGTGCGGTGTTGCCGACGGAGACCTCGACCGAGGTCAGCGCCGAGCGGCCGCCCGCGTCGGTGACCTTCAGCCGGGCGAAGTACAGGCCGTTGGTGGTGTACGTGTGGCTGACCTGCACGCCGGTCTTGTCGAAGGTGCCGTCGCCGTCCACGTCCCACTCGTAGGTGAGCGTGCCCGGCTCGGTGTCGGTCGAGCCCGAGGCGTCGAAGTTCACGGTCAGCGGCGGGCCGCTCGACGAGCGCTTGTCGGTCTTGATCTTCGCCTGCGGCGACTTGTTGTCCGGCGAGTAGTCGATCCGGTAGAGACCGGCGTCGGGGTTGGCGCGGAAGAAGCCGTCGCCGTAGTCCAGGACGTAGAGCGAGCCGTCGGGGCCGAACTCGATGTCGATCGGGCTGTCGGTGATCGGCATGGCGGCCTGGGTCAGCGCCTTGTTCGGGAAGAACTGCTCGATCTTGGTGACCGGTCCGTCCGGGCCGGCCAGCGTGAAGGCCGCCAGGTAGTCCTGCGAGAACTCGGCGAAGAACGCCTTGCCGTCCCAGTACTGCGGGAACTTGTGGGCGGACGGGTTCGCGGGGTCGTAGTGGTAGATCGGGCCGCCCATCGGGCCCTGGCCACCCTGCGGGTCGAAGTCCGTCAGACCCGCCCACTCGGCCGGCTGGTGGGTGTTGTTGTCGCCGTAGTACAGGTCGGCCGGGGTGGCCGGCGGAAGCTGCGCGATACCGGTGTTGTGCCGCGAGCCGCTGATCGGGCCGGCGGCGCAGTCGAAGAACTCACGCGGTGTGTTGGTCGCGAAGTTCCAGTTGTTGTAGTTGAAGTTGTTGCCCGTGCAGTACGGCCAGCCCGCGTTGATCGGCTTGTTCGTCGGGGTGGTGTTCCACTCGACGTAGCCCATCGGACCGCGGTCGGGGTTCGGCGCGCCGGCGTCGGGGCCGTAGTCGGCCCACGACAGGGTGCCGGTCGCCGGGTCGACGTCCAGGCGGAACGGGTTGCGCACGCCGGTCACGAAGACTTCCGGACGGGTCTTCTCCGTGCCGACCGGCCACAGGTTCCCGGCCGGGATCGTGTACGAGCCGTCGGCCTGGACCTTGATGCGCAGGATCTTGCCCCGCAGGTCGTTGCTGTTGCCGGCGCCGCGACGGGTGTCGTTGCCCGGGTTGACGCCGGGGGCGTCGTTGTTCGGGGCGTAGCCGTTGGCGCCCGGCGCGGAGGCCGGGGTGTTGTCACCGGTGCCGAGGTAGAGGTTGCCGTCGGCGTCCCAGTCGATGTCACCGGCGACGTGGCAGCACTGGCCGCGCTGGGTCTCGACCTTGATGATGACCTGCTCGGTCGACAGGTCGAGCTTCTCGCCGTCCCACTTGAACCGGGAGAGCTGGTTGTAGCCCTTCCACTGGTCCCAGTAGGCGTCGGTCTGGCCCGCCGGCAGCGTGTTCGGCGCCGAACCCGTCGGGGTGGTCGCGACGTAGGGCGGGGTCATCGTGCGCGGGGCGTAGTAGAGGTACACCCACTTGTTGGTCGCGAAGTCGGGGTCGAGCGCTACGGTCTGCAGACCGTCCTCGGAGTTGTTGTAGACCGGGATCGTGTTGACGATCTTGGTGATGCCGGTCGACGGGTCGGTCAGGCGGAGGTCGCCGGTCCGGGCCGTGTGCAGGACGCGCAGGTCCGGGAGCACGGCCATGTCGACGGGCTCGCCGACGTTCTTGGTGAGGGTGATCTTCTCGTAGTTCGACCAGGTGACGGCGGGGTCGTCGGCGGCCTGCGCCGGGGCGCCGAGCATGCCTAACGGAAGCGCCAGGGCGGTCACGAGGACCCCCAGCGCCCTTCGGGTACGCTGCATGGAAGGTACTTCTCCTTGGACGAGGAGTATTGATGACCGGACCGCCGTGCCCGCCGGGGCAACGGCGGATCCGCGCGGCGGTCCGGTGGAGAAACGGGGCTGCGAAAACGGCGAACGGTTACTCGTAGTACCGGTCTTCGCGCATGTCGGCCCAGTTGTTCCAGCTCAGCTGGGCGAGCCCGAGAGACTGCGCCGGGTCGGCGCCGTTGGGGGCGTTGTCCTGCTCGTACATCGGGTGGTGCTTGTCGCGGATCTTGACCCGCTCGAAGAACTCCCGGTAGTTGATGTTGCCGGTGCCCAGCGGGACCATGTCGTAGCCGTTGGGGATCGCCGGGTTGACCTTGCCGTCCTTGATGTGGAACAGCGGGTAGCGCTTCTGGTTCTCCCGGATCAGGGTGAACGGGTCGAAGATGTCCTGCACCACGGTGCCGTCGGCGGCGGTGTAGTTGCTGAACTTGTACTGGGCGACGTGGGCCCAGAACAGGTCCATCTCCAGGAAGACCAGGTGCTTGTCGGTCTGGCTGAGGAAGTACTCGAGCTTGCGGATGCCGGACGAACGGGTCGGCCGGCCCAGGGCGTCGAGCGGCCCGCTGTCGAGCAGGAAGTTGTAGGCGGCGTCGTGGTTGTGGGTGTAGAGCTTCAGACCGGCGGCGGTCGCCAGCTCGCCCAGGGCGTGCCACTTCTCGATGGCGACGTCCCAGTCGGCCTTGAAGTTGCTGCCGGTCGGGTCGTTGCCCGTGCCGACGTGCTGCATGCCGAGGATGTTGGCGATCTCCAGCGTGCGCTTCCACCGGTCGAGGTCGGCGGTGCTGAGCGGCCAGGAGCCGGGGATGAAGCCGTGGTTGCCCTGCGCGCGCAGGCCGTTGGCGTCGAGCCACGACCGCAGTAACGTCGCGCCGGCGACCGACTCGAGGTTGTTGCCGCCCTCGGAGTTGGCGTGCTGGGTGTAACCGGCGAACTCGATCTGCTTGTAGCCGATCGCCGCGAGGGCCGCGAAGACCTCCTTGAAGCCCGAGGGGTGCGGGCTCGCGTTCGGGTCACGGCTGATGGCGTCGCGGACGGTGTAGAGGATGATGCCCCGCTGCGAGGCGGGCACCAGGGCGCTCCGGTCGTCGGGCAGCGCCGTGGCGGCGGGGTCGGCCACGGGCACCTCCTCGGCCTGGGCGGTTCCGGGCAGGGCGAGCGGCAGCGCCGTGGCCGCGGCCACGCCGGTGGTCGCCGCCATGAACTGACGCCGGTTCAGCCCCAGGGTGCGGCGGAGGGAGTCTTGTTGGGCATGCGTGTCGCTCACGCTTACTCCTCTTCGGTGAGGGACGCGTGCGCCGATCACGTCTCTGTGACTCTGTGTCGACCCGCAGGCTGCCACCGCCCTTGAGCTGATCGATGACATTGTTACTACGGGATATGAGGGTGGTCAACGGGCCCAGACCCGGGTTGTGATCCCCGGTCGGACCGTTCCCGAACCGTGTGGGAGCGTGTTCCCGCTGGCAGTCGCGGACAGTGCAACGTCACATGGGGCCCGGCGAGGCTAATTAATCTCGTCCATCGGCAGACTTCTGTTGACAAAAATCATAAGTCGCATCTATCGTCCCGAAACATGTAGGACATCTGTGGTTTCTCCTACAAAACGTCCGATGTATCCCGGGTGACGGTTCCTCCAGAACCGGGCTCCCGCAGTCCCCCCGCCATTCCGTCTCCTGGTGGATTCGGTTCGGTCCCTCCCGTCGTCGCGCCGAGTCGACGGGTCACCAGGGAATGCCACCCCGGCCTGGATCCCCAGCCTGACTGTCCGGAAAACACCGAGATCGCCGTACCGGTTTGATGGGTACGGCGATCTCGGGTTGACCTATGTGAAGCGTCCGACGACCCGCCGGCTGGTTGAATCGCCGGCCGGTCGTCTGGCCGGGATATGCGCCTGCCGGAATTTTGGCTGGTGGGGCCGCTTTTATTCGTTGCTGGACGAGCTGCTGCCGGTGCGCCTGGCTGGGGCCTTTTTGTTGGCGTTATCGACTGGGGCGGCCGATTCCCGGTTCGGGCGGCCTTGGCGCGTTCGAGGCGCCGCTGAATCTTTCGCGGCCTGACCTGTTCCCTCGCGGAGACACGCGCCCTTGCGGGGCCTTGGCGGTCCCGCCCTGTTTTCTCGCGGTCCTGGGCCGGGCGTTCGTCCCTTGGCGTTGCGGGGTGGGGCTGCGCGGCCGGTTGGCGCCGGGGGCGGTGAGGCATTCGGGCGGCGGGCGGGGTTGTGGTGGGCGGAGCCGTAACGGAAGAAAGAATGTGCCCCGCCGGGCCGTCGTGGCGGCCCGGCGGTGTGGCCGGCGTCAGCCGCCGCAGGCGACGGCGAGTTCCTGGGTCGCCTCGGAGGTCTTGGTGGCGAACTCCGTGATCGCCGACGGGTTCGCCGGGTCGATCTTGAGGGTCGCCCACGTGTCGGCCATCTTGGTGAGCGACGACTTCAGGTCGCCGTCGGCCTTGTCGGCCAGGCCCTTCAGCTGGGTGGCGAGGGCCTGGGTCTCGCTGTTGATCCCGTCGAGGTTCCCGGCGGCCTGGCCGACCTTGGTGCTGTAGTCGGTGAACGCCTTCATGGCCTCGTTGCAGACCTCGGTCGTGCCGCCGCTGCACGCGGCGACGCCCATGAGAAGGGAGGTCGCACCGGCGACGAGGATGAGGCGAGCGGTCTTCATTGGGAGAGTGCCTTCCTAGTTGTCTTTGACAAGACGGGACACTAGGAGAGCCCACTTGCGGCGGCCTTTCACGCCGCTTACAACTTTTACGCCGCCCTTATGTATGAACCCTTACGCGGGCGGCCGCTCCGCCGCCGCCGGGGTCAGGTCGCTCGTGCAGAAGGCACACCTGCGGGCCTCGATCGGTACGTCGCTTAAACACTCCGGGCACTTCTTCTCCGTGGCGACCTTGTCCTTCTCGAACATGGCGATCAAACGGGTCATGGGGGTGACCACCAGCCAGTAGACGACCGCCGCGATGATCAGGAAGCTCAACAGGGTGTTGAGGAAGTGGCCGTAGGCGAAGTCGCTGCCGTTGACGGTGAACTTGAGCTCGCCGAAGCTCTGCTCCGCGCCGCCGGTGATGGCCTTGACCAGGGGAGTGATGAAGTCGGCGACCACGGCCTGGACGAGCCCGCCGAACGCGGCGCCGATGACCACGGCGACCGCCAACTCCACGATGTTGCCGCGGAGGAGGAACTTTTTGAATCCGCTCATGGGCCCGCAGGCTACCCAATGAAAGGCGCAGAATCCGTACGAAAGATTCGGCAGGCTTGCGGGAAGGTGAAGGGTGGGTCCGGCAACCGAGGCGATACGGGGAGGAAACACATGCTTATTCTGGGAGCGCTCCCATTGACGGGAGCGCTCCCACGGGATATCGCGGGTTTTGCGCGGAGGGAATCGCGGATCGTGCGGACACGTGCGGGGGCCCGCACGATCTGGGTTTACTCTGCCGGGTCAGGACGCAGGTCCGCCAGCGGGCGTTCCACAGAGTGGACTCCGGAAGGCCGGTACGGGGTTTTGGCGCATGGCCCGGCGGATGGACTGGCCGGCGATTGTCGCGGCTTTTCGCGGGGCGGAGGGAATGGCCCGCCCGCCCTGGGGGTCGAGCATCTCGTGCGGGGCTGACACTTTCTGAGAGCACGGCAACGGGATGGGGAGGACGGGCTCTGCCGCCTCTTCTGCGCGCTTTCGGGTCGGCGCGGAAGGTGAGGCGTTTGTTCTGCGCCGCGGGCCGTGAGACGGACGTCCAAGTTGTGCGAGGCCTCGGAGGTAGCGGTCGGCGCTGATCGGTTCGGTGACGAACTTGGCATCGCGCAGCCGGAGGCCCGTCTCCTGGCGGACGAGTTCAGATCGCGTCCACGACGCGGCCCTCGGCGGTTCCGCATGCTTGGTCGCACGGTGGAGGGGCGAAGGTTTGTCTGCCTCGGCGTCGTGTGAGCGGATGCCCAAGCTGCGGGAGGCGAGGCCTGTTCTGTGCGCTTGGTTGCACGGTGCAGAGGTACAGGCTTGTCTGTCTCGGCATGCGTGAGGCGGATGCCCAGGCTGTGGGAGGCGGTGGGCGCGGGGCCTTCGTTCAGCATTGGGACACCGTTCTCAGCAGGCCTTTAGGCGCATGGAGTCTGCCCGAACGCCTGGAGGGCGCAACCCCTCACGATCGGGTCTCCGGTGTCGCAATGCCGGCTTCGAAGCAGAGAGTCACCCCGCTTGTAGACGCCTGCCGCCTGTTCCCGGCGGTCACCCAGGGGGCCGGGACACGCGCGAGAACCCCGCCCTGGGCCAGGCGCAAGCCAGTCCGAGGAAGGTCGCTCTCAGGCGCCCTTCGCGGCGAAGGCCGCGGACAGGCGGTCGAGGGCTCTTTCCAGGCGGGACTTGAAGGCCGGGGTGAGGACCTCTTCCCTCAGGCGGTCGTCGAGTTTTCTGCGCAGGTTGCCGATCGCGTTCGCGTCGTCGTTGGCGATCATGTTGCGCAGTTCCAGCCGCAGGTCGTCGGCCGCGTAGCCGATGATGTGGCCCGACTTGTCGCCCTCGGCCACCAGGCGGTCGAACTCCGCCGCCGCCGCCTTCACGGTCGGGACGCCGGGGGCGGGGCTGGCCAGCGGGATGGGGCCCAGCGTCGAACCGGGACGCGGGGTCGGCCGGGGCGGCGGGCTCGTCGGCGGATGCTCGGGCTCGTCTTCCGCGATCGGCGGTGAGCCCGCGTCGGTAGCCCTGGGCTCGGCCGTCTCGGGGGCCGGGTCCATGACGGGGACGCTGTGGTCGGCGGGGGTGCGCGCGGTGGCCTGGCTGGTGGGGGTCACGCTCAGGCTGATGTCGGCGGCCAGGCCGGCCGGGGTGCCCGGCTGCTGGACGAGCAGGATGCCGAGTGCCAGCACCCCAGCGACGGCCGCGCCCCACTTCACCCAGCCGGGCTCGCGTTCGGCCTCGCCGGGCATCAGAGCGGCGGCGACCTCCCGCGCGCTGGGGCGTTCTGTCGGGTCAGGCGACAGACACCGGCGGCAGAGGGCGGCGATCTCGGAGGGGAGGCCGGGCACGCCGTCGGGGACCGGGGGAGGGCCGTCGCGGCGGGCCTGTTCGATGCCCTCCCAGGTCGTCTCGGGATAGGGCGGCCGGCCCTTGAGCATCTCGTACAGGAGCACGCCCAGGGAGTAGACGTCGACCGCGGGTGCGGCGGGTAACTCCCTGAGGCGTTCGGGGGCGACGTAGGGCGGCGTGCCGAAGTCCTTGACCAGCTCGTCGTCGGCCTCGCCGGCGAACGCGGCGATGCCGAAGTCGAGGAGCTTGGCGCCCTCGGGGGTGAGCAGGACGTTCTCCGGCGTCACGTCCCGGTGCACGATGCCGCGTTCGTGGGCGGCGGCGAGCACCAGGGCCAGGCGGGCCGCTGTGGCGGCGGCCTCCTCCCAGGGGAGCGGGCCCTCGGCCAGGCGGTCGGCCAGGGACCGGCCCTCCAGGAGGCGCATGACGACGTAGGCGGCCAGGCGTCCCCGGGGGGTCACCGTCTCGCCGTAGTCGTAGACCTCGATGGCGTCGGGGTGGATCAGCCGGGCCGTCGCCCTGGCCTCCCGGCGGATGAGTTCCCGGCCGGGATTGTCGCCGTCGAGGGACGAGTCGAGCAGCTTGATGGCGACGGTCCGCTGGAGAGACTGGTCGAACGCCTTCCAGATGACCGACATGCCGCCCGTCGCTATCCGCTCCTGGAGCAGATAGCGACGGGTCAGGACATCGCCTTCGGCCAGCTCAGGTCGATTCACGGACGATCAGTTCCGTGGGCAGGACGGGGTTCCCCTTGGGCGCGTCGCCTTCGGCGAGCGCCATGAGGAGCATCCGGGCGGCCAGGGCCGCCTGTTCCTCTACGGGCTGGCGGACCGTGGTGAGCGTCGGCGAGGTGTGCCGGGCGATGGGGGCGTCGTCGAACCCGACCACCGCGACGTCGTCGGGCACCTTGCGCCCGGCCCGCCGCAGCGCCTGGATCGCGCCGGCCGCCATCACGTCGGACGCGGCGAACACCGCGTCCAGCCTGGGCGCGCGTTGCAGCAGCCATTGCATGGCGTGCGCGCCCGAGGCGTGGGTGAAGTCGCCGTACGCGACGGGCATGTCGGTGACCCCCGCGTCGCGGAGGGTCTCCCGGAACCCGTCGAGCCGGTCTCTGGCCGCCGGGAGAGTCGGCGGCCCCGCGATCGTGGCGATCACCCGCCGGTTGCCCAGCAGCAGGTGCTCGGCGGCCTGGCGGCCACCGTCGCGGTTGTCCATGTCGACGTAGGGGAGGTCCACGCCGTCCGGTGGACGCCCGGCGCTGCGCACCGGGATCCCCGAGGCGGCGAGCGTCACGGCGAGCGGGTGGCGGGCCCGCGCCCCGATCAGCAGCACCCCGTCGACAGCCCCCGCCACCAGTGGCGGAGCGGCGATCGCGGCGGTCGCCGGAGTGGCCGTCATGACCACGAGGGGTACCCCGTGGCCGGCGAAGACCTCTTCGGCGGCCGACAGCAGTCGTGCGTAGTACGGCTCGGTGAACAACCGAGGCGTCTGCTCACAGACCACTGCGGCGACGATCTGGTCCGTACGGCGCGCGGTGGAACCCCGGGGGGCTCGCCGGCGGACGTACCCCAGGCGCGACATGGCGTCGTGGACCTGTCGCCTGGTGCTTGTTGTCACTCTGACCGAGCCCGTCAGGACTCGGGAAGCGGTTGCCGGGGAGACGCCAGCAGCGGCGGCTACCTCTGCGAGGGTGGGAAGATCGGCCATCCGGTCTCCTCAGGCCCGAAGTGTGTTACGCGGCGGCTTGGGAGCGCTCCCAAGAACGTATCACTGTTTCGTGCGTGTCAACAGAGGTTTCAAGTGGATGAAACCTTTCATCGATTTTCTGCCCACTTGCGCATGATCGCAGGTTAGAACACGTGCTCCGGAAGCGCACCATGGTTTGACCGAAAGAGTTAGGAGAGTGCGGTGAGAGGCATGATTTGGCCGGTCTGTGGCTCTTCGCCCTTTGGCTGAACACTCCCTTATGTGGGTTTCGGTAGGGTCTCGCCCCATGACGACCTTCCGCCGGATCGCCCTGCCCGCCGTCGCGGCCATGGCCCTGATCTCCGGGTGCTCCGCCGAGAGCGGCACCGACGCCACGCCTTCCCCGGCCGCTTCCTCCTCCGCGGCCGCCATCCCCACCGTGACGGCGTCGCAGGAGACCCAGGAGCCACCGGCGACCGAGGCTGCCGAGGAGCCGACGGCCACCGAGGAGCCCGCGGTCGTCGCCGACGCCGGGCCCAACGAGACGGACAAGACCTTCGCCGCGACGTTGATCACCCACAACCTCCAGGCCTACGACCTGACCGGGCTCGCCGCGACCGCCGCCGGTGACCAGTGGGTGCGCGACTTCGCCGCCGAGATCCGTGCGGCTCGCGAGCCCGAGGTGGCGACGTTGAAGAGCTGGTTGTCGGAGTGGGCGGTGGAACCGCTGGAGCGCGGGAAGCCGATGCCGGGGCTGATCTCGGACAAGGAGATGGCCGACCTGGCCGGGTCGGCGGGGGCGGCCTTCGACGAGCGTTTCGTGGCGTTGATGATCAAGCACCAGAAGGGGGCGCTGGCCCTGGCCGAGGAGGAGGCGGCCGGCGGCGAGTACGGGCCGGGAATCCAGATGGCCAACGCGATCACCGAATCGGGTCAGAAGCACCTGAAGGAGTTGCAGAGGTATCAGAAGTCGCTCAAGTAGCGCTTCCAGCTGAAAAGGGCGGCCCTGCCGCCCTTTTTCTATGGAGAAGGAAACCCTTCATCGCTACGCGCCGCCGCTACCTCTCGTAGGTGTCTAGCCTCGGTGGCAGTGCGTTCCACGTGCAGAAGGCCGACGACTCCTGGTTGTCCTTGAGGAACGTGATCCGCAGCCAGTACGGCTCCGTCCACGTCTTGAGCTCCCAGCCCTCCGCCGGTGTGGCCGACACGATCCGGCAGTCGGTCTCGCCCACGGCCACCGTCGCCCGGCCGCCCTTGAGGGTGAAGGTGTGCAGCCTCTCCTCCGTGACCGGTGAAGGCGCGGGGGCCGGGACCGGGTCCCGCGCCGGGGTGCTGGTCGTGCGCGTGGGCGTCGGGCGGTTGCTCGCGGCGGGCTTCCTCCTGGGCCGGGGAGCCGGGGTCGCCGCAGGGGCGGCGGAAGAGGGCACGGCGGCCGGGGTGGGCGGCGGCTCGTCCACCGGCGCGGGGGGAAGGTCGCGCTGGGCTCCCGAGACCAGGTTCGGGGCCGCGACCACCAGCGGCGTCAGCGGTTCTCCTTCGCCGAGGGCGGTCCGCAGGACGCCGCTCACGCCGAACCAGGCCACTCCGACGGCGAGGGCGGTGGCCCCGCACCACGCCACGATGTACCCGATCGCCCGCATATGGCGGCATTATCCCCGAAAGACCATTGAAACGTGTCGTAACGTGTGGGGCCATGGCGACGGTTCTGGTGGTGGAGGACGACGAGTTCGTCCGGTCGGCGATCATCCGCGATCTGGGGGGCCGCAGCCACGCCGTGCGCAGTGCGGGTGGCGCTCTCGACGCGCTGCGCGACATCGCGCACTTCCCGCCCGACGTGGTCGTGCTCGACCTGGGCTTACCCGACCTCGACGGCGCCGAGGCGCTGAAGATGTTGCGGGCCATCTCCGACGTGCCGGTCATCATCGCCACGGCCCGTGACGATGAGGCCGAGATCGTGCGGCTGCTGCGGGACGGCGCGGACGACTATCTCGTCAAGCCGTTCTCCGGCGACCATCTCAACGCGCGCATCGAGGCGGTGCTGCGGCGGGCGCGGACCGTCCCGGCGACGGCGGCGATCCGGATCGGCGGGCTGACCGTCGACCCGGCGCGGCGTGAGGCGGCGCTCGACGGCAGGCCGCTGGAGCTGACCCGCCGGGAGTTCGACCTGCTGGCCTATCTCGGGGCGCGGCCCGACCGGGTCGTCTCGCGGAAGGAACTGCTGACCGAGGTGTGGCGGCAGTCCTACGGCGACGACCAGACGATCGACGTGCACCTGTCATGGTTGCGGCGCAAGCTCGGGGAGAGCGCGTCGAGTCCCCGCTACCTCCACACGGTGCGGGGCGTCGGAGTGCGCCTCAGCGCCCCGAGCGTCTAGTGCGCAGGAGCCTGGCGCTCGTCGCCGTCGCCGTGACGGCCATGGTCGCGCTCGCGTTCCTGGTCCCGCTGGCCGCCGCCGTCAAGCAGGCCGCCGAGAGCCGGGCGCTCAACGACGCCGAACGCCAGGCCAGCATGATCGTCCCGGCGCTCGTCGTCACCACCGACCCCGACCGCCTCGAACCGGCGCTGGCCAGCACCGCCGCCGGGGGCGCGAGCCGGCTGGCCGTCCACCTCGACGGCGTCTCGGTCGGCGTCTCGCGGGTCGGCGGCGTCGACCTCGCCACCGCGCGGGCGCAGACCATCAGGGTCGGGGGCGGGTTCGCGGTGCTCCGACCGGTCGCGCTCGACCGGGGGAGAAGCGCGGTCATCGAGGTGTACGTCCCCGACGCCGCCCTCAGCGAAGGGGTCGCCGCCTCCTGGGCGGTCCTCACCGGGGTGGCCGTCGCGCTGGTCGCGGGCTCGGTGGTCGTGGCCGACCGGCTCGGGTCGCGGATGGTGAAGGCGACCCGGTCGCTGGGCGAGGCCGCGGGCGCGCTCGGCGCCGGAGACCTGTCGGTCCGCATCACCCCGGCCGGGCCGCCCGAGCTGGTCGCCGCCGGGCAGGCCTTCAACACCATGGCCGACCAGGTCGCCGGGCTGCTCGCGGCCGAGCGGGAACTCGCCGCCGACCTGTCCCATCGGCTGCGCACCCCGCTCACCGCCCTGCGCCTGCACGTCGGCACCCACGGCCCGGCCGCCGAGCAGGTCGACCGGCTCGAACGCGAGGTCGACGCCATCATCGAGACCGCGCGCCGGCCCTCCCGACCGGTGCAGGGCTGCGACGCCGCCGCGGTGCTGAAGGAGCGGCTGGCCTTCTGGTCGGCGCTGGCCGAGGACCAGGCCAGGCCCTGGGATCTGTACGGCACCGAGGAGCCCGCCAAGGTCCCCGTCGCGGCGGCCGACCTGAGCGCGGTCATCGACGCCACCCTCGGCAACGTGTTCCGGCACACCCCCGAACGGACCGCCTTCACCGTCACCCTCCACCAGGGGTCCGGCATGGTGGGCATCCTCGTCGCCGACGCCGGGCCGGGCATCGACGATCCGGCGGGCGCGCTGAAGCGCGGCCACAGCGGCGCGGGGTCGACCGGTCTCGGGCTCGACATCGCCCGCCGGCTGGCCGAGTCGACGGGCGGCCACCTCAAGGTCGACCGGTCGCCGCTGGGCGGCGCGGCCATCCAGATCTGGTTGCGCACGACCGGTCCGCGACCGGCACGCCGGTTGTTGCGCAGAGCCGGACATTAGCCCTTTTTTCGGTAGCATCCCCCAATGGAATTCCGGGTGCTCGGGCCCATCACGGTGATCGGCGCGGACGGCGCCGCCCTTGACATCGGACCGCTCCAACAACGGTCGGTGCTGGCGCTCTGCCTGCTGGCCTCACCCCGCCCGGTGACCGTGACGCGCATCATCGACGCCCTGTGGGACGAGGAGCCGCCGGCCAGCGCGGTCAACACCGTCCAGGCGTACATCTCCAAGCTGCGGCGGGTGCTCGAACCGGGCCGGTCGCGCCGGGGGGCCGCGGCCGTGCTGGTGGGGCGGGCCGGCGGCTACGCCCTCGACATCGCCGACGGCGACGTCGACCTGCGCCGGGTGGCCGGGCGGGTCGACGAGGGGCGGCGGCTGCTCGCGGCCGGAGACGCGGGGAAGGCGGCCCGGGAGTTCCGGCTGGCCCTCAGCGAGTGGCGCGGCGACGCGCTGACCGGGTTCGAGAACCTGCCCTGGGCGCGTGAGGAGCGGGTCGCGCTCGACGAGCTGCGGCTGACCGTCGTCGAGGAGGCCAACGAGGCCGACCTCGCGCTCGGCCGGGGTTCGGAGCTGGTGCCGGAGCTGGTGCGGCTGGTGGCGGCGTACCCGACGAGAGAACGTGTCAGAAGACACGCCGCGCACGCCCTCTACCAGGCCGGACGCCAGGCCGACGCGCTCGCGCTGCTCGCCGAGGGGCGGCGGCTGCTCGTCGACGAGCTCGGCCTCGACCCCGAGCCGCGCACCCGCGAGCTGGAGGCGCGCATCCTCGCGCAGGACGCCGCGCTCGCCCCGTCGGTCCCGGTGCGCCTGGTCGCGCCGCCCCCGGAGGCGGAGATCCTGGGCCGCTCGGCCGAGCTGGCCCGGCTGGCCGCCGCCGTCGAGGCGCCCGGGCACCGGATCGTGCTGGTCGCCGGGGAGCCCGGCATCGGCAAGACGAGCCTGGTGGAGGCCGCGGCCCACCGCGCGACCGGCGCGCGGGCGGTCGTCGGGCGGTGCTGGGACGGCGGAGCCGCGCCGCCGTTCTGGCCGTGGGTGACGGCGCTGCGCGAACTGACCGGCCGCGACGGCGAGCTCGCCGAGATCACCGCCGCCACCGGCGAGTTCCCCATGTACGAGGCCGTCGCCCGCCTGGTCAACGCGGCCGGCCCGGCGGTGGTCGTGCTCGACGACCTCCAGTGGGCCGACGCCGCCTCGTTGCGCCTGCTCGACTTCCTGGCCACCACCCGGTCGTGCCCGGGGCTGACCGTGCTGGCGACCTACCGGGACACCGAGGTCGGCGAGCCGCTGGCCCGCGCGCTGGCGGCGCTGCGCCGCCTGCCCCACGTCGAGGGCGTGACCCTGGGCGGGCTGCCCGAGGACGCGGTGGCCGAATACCTGGCCCGCTCCGGCGGCGACCCGCTGCGCGCCGGGGTGGAGCTGCGCCGGACCGGCGGCAACCCCTTCTTCCTCGGCCTGGGCGACTCCCCGGGCGCGATGGCCGAGGTGCTGCGCGGACGCCTGGCCGCCCTGCCGCCGGGAGCCCACGACGTGCTGAGCGCCGCCGCGCTGATCGGCCGGGAGACCGAGCTGGGCGTGCTGCTCGACGTGCTCGACCTACCCCAGGACCAGGTGCTCGACGTGCTCGACGCGGCGGTCCAGGCCCGGCTGCTGACCGAGCGGTCGCTGACCTACTCGTTCAGCCACGACATCGTGCGCGACGTGCTGCGCGACGGCCTGGCCCCGCTGCGCCGCCGCCGGATGCACGCCCGGGTCGCGGCCGTGCTGGAGGGCCGGGGCACCCAGCCGGGGGAGCTGGCCTACCACTACCGCGAGGGCCTGGTCATCTCGGGGATGGCGGCCAAGGCCATCACCTACGCCCGCGCCGCCGCCCGGCACGCCGCCGGCCAGTTCGCCCACGAGGACGCCGCCGTCCACCTGGAGCACGCCGTGGCCCTCACGGGCCAGCTGCCCGTCACCGACCTGGCGCTCCGGTGCGACCTGCTGATCGAGCTGGCCGAGGCACTGACCGTGGCGGGGCTCAACTCCCGCGTCCACCCGGTTCTGGACGAGGCCGTCGCGGTCGCCGACGAGCTGGGTGACGGCGAACGCCTCGCCCGCGCGGCGCTGGGCTTCTCCGACCCCCTGGTCTGGGCCATGTACGAGGAGCTGAACGCCACCGCCGTCCTGGTCGAGCGGATCGACCGGGCCCTGAGCGGGGCCGGCGCGCGCTGGCGCTCCATGCTGCTGTCGGCCTCGGCGATCATCGGCGCCTTCACCCGCCCGATGGACGCCAGCCGAGCCCTGGCCGCCCAGGCCGTCGAGGAGGCCGCCGACGACCGCTCGCTGCTGCGGGCGCTGAGCGCGGCCGAACTCCTCTCGCGGGGCGTCGCCCCCGTCGAGGAGCGCGCGGCGCTGCTGGCCCGCATGCGCGGCGTCGGCGTCGACCTGGTCGACGAATGGCTGGTCCAGGAGGCCTGGTACGTCGAGCTGTTCACCCAGGGACGCTTCGACGAGGGCCGCCCGATCCTCGACTGGTTGCGCCGGACCGCCACCGAGCTGCGCCGTCCCGCCCTCGTGGGCCTGGCGGCCTGGCAGGCGGCGATCAGGGCCTACATGCTCGGAGACCTGGCCGGGGCCGAGGCCGAGGCGGCGGAGGCCGCCCGCGCCCACCCGGAGGGCGGCCGGGGCCCGAAGTCACGCGCCGACCTGATGCGCGCCCTGCGGCTGCGCGCCGAGGGCGACTCGGCGGCGGCCCTGGAGATCGAGCACCAGGAGCAGATGTGGACGGTCCTGCGCTGCGCCCTCCTGCTCGACGTCGGCCGGAAGGAGGAGTCGAGGGAGATCTTCGCCGCCCTGTCGCGCGACGGCTTCGCCGTGATGGTCGGCGACCTCGCCTACCGGATCGTGCCCGACCTGCTCACCGAGCTCATCGTGGCCTTCGACGACCGGGAGGCGGCGCGGGCCCTCTACCCCCACCTGGAGGTCTGCGCCGGGCGCGTGCTCGGCTGGGCGGTCGCCGACCGCTGCCTGGCCCGCCTGGCCGACGTGCTGGGCCGTGACTCCTCCGCGCTGCGGAAATCGGCCGAGGAGTTCGCCCGGAGGGCCGGCATGCCGCACTGAGCGGTCCGGCGGCCAAGTGCCCGGCAAGAAACGGCCAAGCCGGAGCCGCGACGCTGGACCGCATGCTCGAACCGCATCGCATCGCCCCCGACACCGTGCTGGTCCCACGCCTCGTCCCGGCCGCCGACGGGTTCGGCTTCGTCAACACCATGGTGATCACGGGCCGGGAGCCGGTGCTGGTGGACACCGGCTCGGCCGTCCACCGCGACCAGTGGCGCGAGGACGTGTTCTCCGTGGTCGACCCGGCGGACGTCCGCTGGATCTTCGTCAGCCACGACGACGCCGACCACGTGGGCAACCTGACCGCGGCCCTGGAGACCTGCCCCCGCGCCACCCTGGTGACCGGCCGCCTGCGCCACCCGCCGCTCGACCCGCGCCGCCGGATCCGCCACATCCGCGACGGCGAGGCCTGGACGGTGGCCGGCCGCACGTTGACGGCCGTCCGACCGCCACTCTTCGACGCCTCCGCCACCCTGGGCCTCTACGACGGCCGCACCGGCGTCTACTGGTCGGCCGACTGCTTCGGCGCGGTGGTGCCCCACCCCACGGCCGACGCCGCCGACCTGCCCGCCGACGAGCACCTGGAGGCGGTCGACCGCTTCGCGACCGGCCTGAGCCCCTGGCGGGCCTGGCTCGACCCGGTGGTCTTCGGCGGGTACCTCGACCAGCTCGCCGCCATGGAGGTGACCGCCCTCGCGACGGCCCACGGCCCGACGATCACCGGGCGGCGGGTCAGGCTCGCCTTCGACGTGCTGCGCTAGCTGCCGCTGGAGGTCTCCGGAGGGAAGGTGTGGCCGGTGCGGAGGAACTCGCGCCACTTCTCCTGGTCGTATCTCTGGGGGTGGGTCGCCTTGACGAACTCGACGACGGTTTCGACGAAGCGTTCGGGCTGGTCGTGGTGGGGGAAGTGGCCGGTCTGGGGGAAGACGGCCAGCCGGCTGCCGGGCATGGCCTGGTGGGCGACGGTCGCGTGGGTGGCCGGGATCACCGTGTCGTTGGCGCCCCAGATGATCAGGGTGGGCATGCCGGCCGTCAGGTAGCAGCGGTCGAGCATGGTGATCACCTGGCCGCGCATGTCGACGCCCGCCCGCAGCGTGCGCATGAACGCCTGACGGGCCGTCATGCTGGTCAGCCCCTGGTAGCGGGCCAGCACGTGGTCGAAGTCGGGGCCCATCCGCAGGCCCCGCTTCAGCAGCGGGGCGGCGAGGCGGACCAGCCGCTGGACGGGGGCCGAGGTGGCGACGGCCAGGCCGGTCTCGGCGGCGAGCGGGCCGGTGGCCAGGCGGAGCAGGGGATGGACCTCGCGGCCGACGCCGCCGCTGCTCACCAGGACCATGCGCTCGCAGCGCTCGGGGAACTGGTAGGCGAACTGCATCGCGATGCCGCCGCCGAGGGAGTGGCCGACCACGGTCACCTCGTCGACGCCCAGCACGCCGAGCAGGTCGCGCATGCCGCAGGCGTAGGCGGCCACCGAGTAGTCGGCGCGGGGGCGGTCGGACTCGCCGTGGCCGAGGAGGTCGGGGGCGATCACGGTGTGGTGCTCGGCCAGCATGTCGATGACGGGCTTCCACGTCTCGGAGCTGTCGGCGATGCCGTGGATCAGCAGCAGAGGCGGTCCCGCCCCGGCTATCCGGTAGGCCCGCCTGTACCCGTGGACTTCAAGGAAGCGCACCTCGCTACTGTCCATACAAGATTGTTCTGCCAGGTTGTTGCTGGTTTGTAACGCGTCCGTTTCTCCACGAAACCGAGGTTTTCCCGGCCCGTGGGAGTAACTCGCGATATGCGGGCAAAGAGAGTTCCCGCGATGGAGCATATGAAGATGCGAGAGATCTGGCCGGGGGATCCCTATCCCCTCGGCGCGACATATGACGGCGCGGGCACCAACTTCGCGCTCTTCTCCGAGGTCGCCGACCGGGTGGACCTCTGCCTGTTCGACGACGAGGGCGAGGAGGAGCGCGTGACCCTCTCCGAGGTGGAGGGCCACGTCTGGCACTGCTACCTGCCGGGCATCCAGCCGGGGCAGCGCTACGGCTACCGCGTCCACGGCCCCTACGACCCGAAGCAGGGCATGCGCTGCAACCCGCGCAAGCTGCTGATCGACCCCTACGCCAAGGCCATCGAAGGCTCCGTGACCTGGGACCAGGCGGTCTACGGCTACACCTTCGGCGACCCGTCCAGCCGCGACGACAGCGACTCGGCGCCCTACGTGCCGCGCAGCGTCGTCATCAACCCGTTCTTCGGCTGGGGGCACGACCGCCCGCCGCAGACGCCCTACCACGACACCGTCATCTACGAGGCCCACGTCCGGGGCCTGACGATCCGGCACCCGGGGGTGCCCGACCGGATCAAGGGCAGCTACGCCGCCATCGGCCACCCGGCGATCATCGACCACCTGACCTCGCTGGGGGTCACGGCGATCGAGCTCATGCCGATCCACCAGTTCGTCACCGACCACATCCTCGAGAAGCGCGGCCTGTCGAACTACTGGGGCTACAACACCATCGGATTCTTCGCCCCCCACAACGCCTACTCCTCCTCGGGGCAGCGCGGCGGGCAGGTGCTCGAGTTCAAGGCCATGGTCAAGGCCCTCCACGAGGCCGGCATCGAGGTCATCCTCGACGTCGTCTACAACCACACGGCCGAGGGCAACCACCTCGGGCCGACGCTCAGCATGCGGGGCATCGACAACGCCAACTACTACCGGCTGGTCGAGAGCGACAACCGCTACTACATGGACACCACGGGCACCGGCAACAGCCTGCTCATGCGGTCGCCCCACGCGCTGCAGCTGATCATGGACTCGCTGCGCTACTGGGTCACCGAGATGCACGTCGACGGGTTCCGGTTCGACCTGGCCTCGTCGCTGGCCCGGGAGCTGCACGACGTCGACCGGCTGTCGGCCTTCTTCGACCTCGTCCAGCAGGACCCGGTGTTGTCGCAGGTCAAGCTGATCGCCGAGCCCTGGGACGTCGGTCCCGGCGGCTACCAGGTCGGCAACTTCCCGGCCCGCTGGACCGAGTGGAACGGGCAGTACCGCGACACCATCCGCGACGTCTGGCGGGGCGAGCCGGCCCGGCTGCCCGAGTTCGCCTCCCGGCTCACCGGGTCGAGCGACCTCTACCAGCTCGACTCCCGCCGCCCGGCGGCCTCGATCAACTTCGTCACGTGCCACGACGGGTTCACGCTGGAGGACCTGGTCTCGTACAACGACAAGCACAACGAGGCCAACGGCGAGGAGAACCGCGACGGCGCGAACGACAACCGGTCGTGGAACTGCGGGGTCGAGGGCCCCGCGACCGGGCCGGTCGCGCAGCTCCGCGAGCAGCAGAAGCGCAACTTCCTGGCCACGCTGTTCCTGTCGCAGGGTGTGCCGATGCTCTCGCACGGCGACGAGCTCGGCCGCACGCAGGGCGGCAACAACAACGCCTACTGCCAGGACAACGAGATCGCCTGGGTCGACTGGACCGAGAACTGGTTGTTCCTCGACTTCACCCGGCGGGTCTCCAAGCTGCGCCGCGAACACCCCGTGTTCCGGCGGCGGCGGTTCTTCTACGGCCGTCCCGTCCGGGGCTCCGGCGACTCCCTCTCGGACATCGCCTGGCTGACCCCCTCGGGCACCGAGATGACCGACCAGGACTGGAACAACGGCTACGCCAAGGCGCTGGCGGTGTTCCTGAACGGCGAGGCGATCACCGAGCCCGACAGCCGCGGCCGGCGGATCGTCGACGACTCGTTCCTGCTGCTCTTCAACGCCCACTACGAGGCGATCGAGTTCACCATCCCCGACGACTACGGCGAGATGTGGGAGACCGAGCTCGACACGGCCATGCCGATCGCGACCGGGACCCGGATGTGCCGGGCCGGTGAGGCGGTGCCCGTCGCGGGACGATCCGTGCGGGTTCTGCGGCGCTTGTGACGTTTCTGCCCGCTGAGGAGCGGGGTAAGGGGCCAATCGTGACGTCGACCTACCGTGTCCAGCTCACGCCTGAATTCGGCTTCGGCGAGCTGTCCGAGCTGACCGGTTACCTGCGCCGTCTCGGCGTCGGCGGCCTCTACCTGTCGCCGACGCTCCAGGCGGTCGCCGGTTCGCAACACGGCTACGACGTCACCGACCACTCGCGCGTGCGCGCGGAGTTCGGCGGCGTCGACGGCCTGCGGAAGCTGGCCGGGCAGGGGTTGCGGATCGTCGCCGACATCGTGCCCAACCACATGACGGTGCCGGTGCCCGAGTCGGGCAACGCCCAGCTCTGGTCGGTGCTGCGGCTCGGGCCCGAGTCGCCGTACGCCGCCTGGTTCGACCTGACCTTCCCGGTGGCGCTGCCGGTGCTGGGCGACAACCCCGAGTTCACGGTCGACGGCGACGTGCTGCGTTACTGGGACCACGAGTTCCCGCTGCGGCCCGGCACCGAGGGGTTGCCGCTCGACGAACTGCTCGCGGCCCAGCACTACCGGCTCGTGCCGTGGACCGAACCGCCGGGGTACCGGCGGTTCTTCGACGTCTCGTCGCTGATCGGCCTCAGGGTCGAGGACAACGAGGTGTTCGAGGCCACCCACCGGGTCACCCTCGACCTGATCGACGAAGGGGTGATCGACGGGTTGCGGGTCGACCACCCCGACGGCCTGGCCGATCCGCGCGGCTACCTGCGGCGGCTCCGGGACTTCACCGACGTGCCGGTCTGGGTGGAGAAGATCGTCATCGGCCGCGAGCGGCTGCCCGCCGACTGGCCCTGCGAGGGCACCACCGGCTACGAGGCGCTCAACGCGATCACCCGGCTGTTCGTCGACCCGGCCGGCGCCGACAAGCTGATCACAACCTTCACCCAGCGCACCGGCGTCTCCGCCGACTACGACGCGGTCCGCTACGAGGCGAAGAAGCACGTGTTGTCGCTGTTCTTCAAGGGCGAGGTCGACCGTCTCGAAAGCGCCCTGGGCGAGCCGGGCCTGCACGACGCGCTCATCGAGATGCTGGCCGCGATGCCCGTCTACCGCGCCTACGTGAACCCCGGCGAACCCCCGTCGGCCGAGGCGGTCCGGATCATCGAGACGGCCGCCGCCGAGGCGGGCCGCCGCACCGACCCCGGCGCCGTCGCCAGGGTCGCCCACCAGGTCCTGTACGGCCCCGCCGAGGCCGTGACCCGCTTCCAGCAGACCTGCGGCCCGGTCATGGCGAAGGGCGTCGAGGACACCGCCCTCTACCGCTGGTTCCCGCTGGCCTGCCTCAACGAGGTCGGCGGCGAGCCCGACCACTTCGCGGTCACCCCGGAGGAGTTCCACGCCTTCTGCGCCGTGATGACCCCCACGACCATGACGACCCTCTCGACCCACGACACCAAGCGGTCGGAGGACGTGCGGGCCCGGCTGGCCGTGTTGTCGGAGCTGCCCGACGTGTGGGCCGACGCGGTCGAGTCGTGGAGCGGCCAGGTCAGGTTCGACCCGGCCCTCGACTACCTGGCCTGGCAGTCGCTGATGGCGGCCTGGCCGATCGACGTCGACAGGTTCACGAACTACCTGCTCAAGGCGGCCCGCGAGGCGAAGACCTCGATCTCGTGGATCAAGCCCGACCCGGTCTACGAGGCCGGGCTGCGCGACTTCTGCCGCAAGGCCGTCGAGGTCTGCGGCTTCTCGGTGGCCTCCTTCACCGCCGTGGTCGACCGCTACGCCCGCGCCAACTCGCTGGGCCAGAAGGTCGTGCAGCTGCTGATGCCGGGCGTGCCCGACCTCTACCAGGGCAACGAGACCACCGACTTCTCCCTCGTCGACCCCGACAACCGCAGGCCGGTCGACTACGGGTTCCGCCGCGCCCTGCTGGACGACCCCGACGACACCTGGGACGGGCAGAAACTCCAGACGGTGACCGCCTGCCTACGTGTGAGAAAACGGTTCACGGCGGATGAACCCTATGTTCCGATCGAGGCGGGGCGTAACGCCGTCGCCTTCGCGCGCGGTGACAAGGCGGTGGCCGTGGCGACGCGGCTGCCCGCCGCACTGGAGCGGCGTGGCGGGTTCGGCGGCGACACGATCATGTTGCCGCCCGGCCGATGGAGGTGCCTGCTGACCGGGGCCGAACACACCGGCCGGGTGCCCCTGGCCCACCTGCTCTCCCGTTTTCCCGTCGCCGTCCTGGAAGGCAGCTGAAACATGTTCGAGGTGTGGGCCCCCACGGCAGAACGGGTCGAGATCGAGAGCGACGGCGACCGCCGCGACCTGACGGCCGACGGCGAGTGGTGGCGCGGCCCCGACCTGCCCCACGGCACCGATTACACCCTGTACGTCGACGGCGAGGGCCCCTTCCCCGACCCGCGCACCCTCCGCCAGCCCTACGGCGTCGAAGGGCCGAGCCGGGCCTACGACCACGACCACTTCCTGTGGGGCGACCAGAACTGGCGCGGCCGCGACCTGCGCGGCTCGGTGATCTACGAGTTGCACATCGGCACGTTCACCCCCGCGGGCACCTTCGAGGCCGCCGTGGCCAAGCTCGACCACCTGATCGACCTGGGCGTCGACTTCATCGAGATCATGCCGGTGGCGCCCGTACCGGGGAAGCGGAACTGGGGCTACGACGGCGTCGACCTGTGGGCGGTGCGGGAGGACTACGGCGGCCCCGACGGGCTGAAGACCCTCGTCGACGCCTGCCACCGGAACGGCATCGGCGTCATCCTCGACGTCGTCTACAACCACCTGGGCCCGTCGGGGAACTACCTCGGCAGGTTCGGGCCCTATTTACACGACTACAAGGGCTCCTACTGGGGCGACGCGGTCAACCTCGACGGGCCGCGCTCCGACGAGGTGCGGCGCTACTTCATCGGCAACGCCCTCCAGTGGCTGCGCGACTACCACATCGACGGGTTGCGGCTCGACGCCGTGCACGCCCTGCACGACAAGCGCGCCGTCCACTTCCTGGAGGAGCTGGCCGTCGAGGTCGAGCTGCTGTCGGCCATCCAGGGCCGCCCGCTGACGCTGATCGCCGAGTCCGACCTCAACGACCCCGGGCTGATCACCCGCTACGGCCTGCACGCCACCTGGAACGACGACGTCCACCACGCCGTCCACGCCAACGTGACGGGGGAGACCCACGCCTACTACGCCGACTTCGGCGGCCCGGCCTCGCTGGCCAAGGTGCTGACCTCGGCCTACTTCCACGACGGGTCGTTCTCGTCGTTCCGCGGCCGGTCCCACGGCCGCCCGGCGACGGGGCTGCCCGGATGGCGGTTCGTGGTGTGCGCGCAGAACCACGACCAGATCGGCAACCGCCCGGCCGGCGACCGGATGACCGTCGACCAGCTGTGGGTGGCGTCGGGGCTCGTGCTGACCTCGCCCTTTACTCCGATGCTCTTCATGGGTGAGGAATGGGGCGCCTCGACGCCGTTCTATTTCTTCACCGACCATTTCGACCCGGCCCTTTCCTCGACCGAGGGAGAACGCAGGGAAAAGGAGTTCGTCGATTTCGGATACGACTGGAAGGCCCCCGATCCGCAGGACGAACTGACGTTCCGGCGGTCGAAACTCGACTGGGCCGAGAACACCGAAGAGGAACACGCCGCCCTGCTCGGCTGGTATCGCGACCTGATCGCGCTGCGCAAGTCCCACCCCGATCTGGCCGACCCCCGGTTCGAGCTGGTCAAGGTCGACTACGACGCCGACCGCCACTGGGTGGTGATCGAGCGCGGCTCGATCCGCGTCGCGGCCAACCTGGGGGAGACCTCGGTGCCGATCCGGGTGCCCGCGGGCCGGATCCTGCTGGCCTCCGACGAGGCGATCATCCTGACCGGCCAGGACCTCTACCTGCCGCCGCTGTCGCTGGCGATCATCCAGGTGTGACGATGGCGAACCCCGGGTCGGGGTCGTCGAGCAGGTTCAGCAGCCGGGTGAGCACGCCCAGGTCGCCTTCGTGGTCGCCCGGCTCCTGTCCGTTCAGCACCGCGAGGAACTCCGGTTTGGTCAGGCGCAGGCTGAGGTCGGCCGGGCCGCCGGGGCCGATGATCAGGGCGCCGTTCGACAACGTGGTGCGGCGCAGTTCCCCGGTGTCGGTGAGGTTCCAGTCGATCGACAGGCTCTCGTTCCACGCCTTCGGGCCGTTGACCCGGACCGCCACCGCGTCGAGGAGCTGGTCGAGGGTGAGCGCGGTCAGCACGTCGGGGGCGGCCGTGTCGGCGCCTGCGGGGAAGGTGCGGCGGGCGGTGAGCTCCAGGGCGGCGGTCAGGTAGAAGTTGCGCCAGACCCCGTTCTCGGCGCTCTGGCCCAGGCGGGTGTAGACCTCGGTCAGCCTCCGGCGGGCCTCGGCGTGGCCGGGGGAGGCGAAGACGGCGTGGTTGAGCAGGGTGGCGGCGAACCGCAGGTCGCCGTCCTGGATGTAGCGGGTGGCCATCGCGACGGTGGCCGAGGGGCCGCCGAGGCACTCGACGTAGCGTCGCGACTGCTCGACCGGCGGGTGTTCCCACAGGTGGGCGGGGTTGCCGTCGAACCAGCCGAGGTAGCGCTGGTAGATCGCCTTCACGTTGTGGCTGGCCGAGCCGTAGTAGCCGCGGGTGTTCCAGGCCGTCTCCAGGCCGGGCGGCAGCTCGATGCGCTCGGCGATCTCGGCCGCCGTGAGGCCCTGGTTGATCAGGCGCAGGGTCTGGTCGTGGAGGTAGGCGTACAGGTCCCTCTGGTCCTGGACGAACTTCGTGATCCGTTCCCGGCCCCAGGTCGGCCAGTGGTGGGAGGCGAAGGCGACCTCGGCGTGCGGGACGAACAGGTCGAGCACCTGGTTGAGGTAGCGCGACCACGACCGGGCGTCCCTGACCTGGGCGCCGCGGAGCGTGCCGAGGTTGTGCTGGGTGTGGGTGGCGTTCTCGGCCAGGCACAGGGCGTGCCTCTCGGGCAGCAGGAAGTTCATCTCCGCCGGGGCCTCGGTGCCGGGGGTGAGCTGGAAGACGATCCGGACCCCGTCGACCGTTTCGAGCTGGCCCGTCGTGGTGACGTCGACCGTCGGCGGGAGCAGGCTGACGGTGCCCTGCGAGGCGGTCAGGCCCAGGCCGCAGCCGATCTGGCCCTCGGGGGAGATCGGAAGGGCCAGGCCGTACATGTAGACGCCGCGGCGGACCATGGCGGTGCCGGCGTAGACGTTCTCGGCGACGGCGTGCTCCAGGAAGCCGGCCGGGGCGATGATCGGGATGCCGGCGCCGTCGGTGACGCCGCGCACGCCGCCGTAGTGGTCGGCGTGGGAGTGGGTGTAGATCACGCCGGTGACCGGCCGGGGCCCCCGGTACCCCCGGTAGAGGGCGAGGGCCGCCACGGCGCATTCGGTGGACAGCAGCGGGTCGACGACGATCACGCCGCGTTCGCCCTCGATCAGGGTCATGTTCGACAGGTCGAGGCCGCGGACCTGCCAGACGCCGTCGGTCACCTCGTACAGGCCCTGCCGGGCGCACAGGCGGCTCTGCCGCCACAGGCTCGGGTCGGCGGAGCCGGGGGTGTCGTGGTCGAGGAACCGGTAGGCGTCGGCGTTCCAGACGATCCGGCCGTCGGCCGACCTGATCAGGGCCGGATCGAGGCGGGCGGCGAAGCCCCGGTCGGCGTCGGCGAAGTCGGTCTGGTCGTGGAAGGGAAGGTCGGCCATGAAATCCGGCATTCCCTGACAAAAGTAACGCTAGTGGTTCAATTTGGTACGTGGTTGCGGAGCCTTAGATCCGCCGGGAACGGGGCGAAGAAGGTCTGGTCGCGCACGTAGTCGGCGGCCTCGCCCTTGGCGTGGTGCAGCAGCAGCGTCATCGGCACGGTGATCGCCACCTGGTGCTCCTGGTAGGCCGCGATGATTTCCCGCAGGTCGGCCCGCCGGGCGTCGTCGAGCGCGTGGCCGACCATGCCCAGGCAGTGGTGCAGGGCGTTGACGTTGCGGCCGATCGAGGCCTTGCGGGCCAGGGCGCCCTGGAAGGCGACCGTGTAGTCGCGCTCGAGTTCCTCCCTCGGGGCGCTGCCCGCCCGGGAGACCACCCGCCCGGCCGCCCGGTAGCCCTCGGGGTCGTGGGCGAGCAGCTGCATCTTGTGGCACGAGTGGAAGGCGACCAGGTCGCGCGGCCTCCAGTCCGACTCGAACAGGACACGCAGGCGGGCGTGCGCGAAGATCCGCTCGACGAACTGCTCGCGGAGCACGGCGTCGTTGAGGCGGCCCTCGTCCTCCACGGGCAGCAGCGGGTAGGCGTCGATGATGCGCTGGGCGAAGACGCCCCTGGTCCGGCGGACGGGGTGGTCGTCCTCGTACACGGGGATGCCGTGGATGCCGCACGAGGGGCTCTTCGACTTGAAGACGTAACCGTCGACCTCGAGGGTGGCGATCCGGCGGCCGGCGACCTCGCGCATGGTCGCGGTCAGGTCGACGCGGCTCTTGCGCAGCATCAGCCGCTCGCCCTCCTCCGGGCGCGACTCCAGGCGGAGCGTCTCGCGCGGGGTGCCCAGGCCCGCCTCGATCTCGGGGCAGAACGGCACCCAGTCGACGTGGTCGGCGAGCTCGCCGGCCAGGAAGCGGTCGCGGCTGTGCCCGCCGTTGAACCGGACCGGCTCCCCGATGAGACAACTCGACACGCCGACCCGGGGTCTCATGCGGCCTCGGTCAGCACATCGGTCAGCACGATGGAGAGCTTGTGCAGCGCCCGCGCGGTGCGGGCCTTGACGGTGCCCAGCGGCACGTCGAGGCGTTCGGCGATCTCGCGCTGGGTCAGGTCGCCGTAGTAGGCCAGCGTGATCGCCTCGCGCTGCACCTCGGGCAGGTGCCGCAGGGCGCGGCGCACCTGGTCGCGGTCGTCGAGCCGGCGGGCCGGGTCGGCGTGGTCACGCGGCTCGGGCACCCCGTCGAGCGGCACGGTCGCGGGGTGGCGGGCCCGCAGGTAGTCGATGGCCCGGTTGCGGGCGATGCCCAGCACCCAGCCTTCGAGGCTGCGGCTCGGGTCGTATCGCCGGCGCGACCGCCAGACCTCGCCGAACACGATCTGCAGCACGTCCTCGACGTCCTGCTGCGGGACGAAATGCCGCAGGTACCCGCGGACCAGCGGCGCGTGGCTCCGATAGCACTCCGTCACCGCGATCTCCTCGCCGTCCATGCGACCTCCCCGAGTTGAGAACCTACTCAAAACCTACTCACGGTCGGGCGCGAGGTGCAAGTGGTTCGACGGGAATATGCCCTGCTCAGCGCAGGACAGCGCAGATCGACGTGATGGCGTCGTCAAGAGATCGCAGGTGGACGACGCCCGCAGGGAGATCGCCCCACCCGGGCCCGCCCACGAAGACGGCGGCGGCGGGGCGCAGCCTGGGCAGCCCGGCCAGCGGCGCCGGGTCGCCGGTGCCGGCCTGGTGGGACCACAGGAACACCGCGGCAGGGGCGAGCCGCCGGATGGCGTCGGCGAGGGCGTCGTAGGGCATCCGGGCCCCCATGACCCGGCACTCCACGCGGTGCTCCACCGTCAGCGCGGCGGCCAGCGCGAACAGGGGCAGGCTGTGCTGCTCCTCCTCGGCGCAGGCCAGCAGGACCGGGCGCGGATGGACCGGCGCGGCGGGCCGCTCGACCAGCGGCGCGAGGGCGGCAAGCACCCGTTCGGAGAACAGGTGCTCCAGGTCGATCCCGGCGCCGGTGTCGTCCTGGCGGCGCGAGATCGCGGCGAAGACCGGGATGACGAGGTGGTCCCAGGTGTGCGCGACCCCCCGCTCACGCAGCCAGTTGTCGAGGGCGGCGGTGACGAACCAGGAGTCGAGGGACAGCGCGGCCCGCACGACCTGGGTGACGGAGTAGAGGGGCTCCTCCCACCCGGCGGGCGACCGGCTCTCGTCCGCGCGCGGAGCCTCGGCCGCCGGGCGTCTGGGCGCGGAGCCGGGCCGCAGGATCCTGAGGGCCACCTCCGCCGCCTCGGCCGCGGGTGCGCCGGCCCGCACCAGGCGGTGCATCTCCTCGATCCGGCGCACATCGAGCTCGGTGTAGCGCCGGTGGCCGCCTGCCGTGCGCAGGCTGGGACCCAGACCGTAGCGCTGGTCCCACGTGCGGAGGGTGGGGGCGGGCAGGCCGAAGCGCCGGGCCACCGCGCCTATGCCGTAGCTCGGGGCTGTCGGTTCCCGTTCCGGCACAGTCCCCTACCTCCTCACCCGTGCTTTCGCAGGGGGTCGACGATCGGATGCAACCGGTCACATGGCGTTCACGAAAGTATGGTCGTGCCGGAAGTCATCATTGTCCTCTTCAACCGCGATCTGCGGATCACCGATCATCCCGCGCTGCACCAGGCCTGCCAGGACGCGCGCCAGGTGGTCCCGCTGTTCGTGATCGACCCGGCCATCCCCCCGCGCGGCCGCGCCGGCTTCCTCGCCGAGTGCCTCGAAGACCTGCGCCGGTCCCTGCGCGAGCGGGGCGCCGACCTCATGGTCCGGCGCGGTGACGTGGTCGAGGAGACGATGAAGGTGGCGGCGGCGACCGGCGCCACCGCGATCTACGCCAGCGGCGACGTCACCGCCCGCGCCAGGAAGAGGGAGGGCCGGTTCGCGCGGGAGAACATCGGCTTCCAGACCTTCCCCGGCATCACGATCGTCCCGCCCGCCCAGCTCAGGCCCGCCACGGGCGACCACTACCGGGTCTTCACGCCCTTCTACCGCGCCTGGTCGGAGATCCGCTGGCGGCCGCTCGTGGAGACCCCAGAAACGATCTCCATGCCCGAGGTGCGGCCCGGCGACATCCCCCCGCCCCGCCGCAGGCCCCACCTGCCCGGCGGCGAACGCGAGGTGCGCCGCCGCCTCGACCTCTGGCTCCGCCACTGCCTGCGCGACTACGCCGACGGCCACGACGACCTGGCCGGCGACCACACCTCCCGGCTCAGCCCCTACCTGCGGTTCGGCTGCGTCTCCCCGCTGGAGCTGGCCACCCGGTCGGGGGCCTCGGAGGAGTTCGTCCGGCAGCTCTGCTGGCGCGACTTCTACGCCCAGGTGACCTTCGCCTTCCCGCGGATCAACCGCGACGACTACCGGCCCGGCCGGGGCGAGTGGCGCCACGACAAGGAGGTCGAGGACGCCTGGCGCGAGGGCATGACCGGCGTGCCCGTCGTCGACGCCGGGATGCGCCAGCTCATCGCCGAAGGGTGGATGCACAACCGGGCCCGCCTGATCGTCGCCTCGTTCCTGACCAAGACGCTGCGCATCGACTGGCGCGTGGGGGCCGACCACTTCGAGGAGCTGCTGCTCGACGGAGACGTCGCCAACAACTACGGCAACTGGCAGTGGGTGGCCGGCACCGGCAACGACACCCGGCCCTACCGGATGCTCAGCCCGGTCCGCCAGGCCAAGAAGTTCGACAAGGACGGCGAGTACATCCGCCGCTACGTGCCCGAGCTGGAGAACGTCCCGACGGCCACCTTGCACGAGCCCTGGCGGGCGCCCTCGCCGATCCTCGGCTACCCCTCACCCATCTGGCGAGGTTGACCCCAAATAAATATCGGGCATTGACCTGTTTCAAGGCATAGAACGGGCGTCGCACCCTAATCTCGGTGAATATGAACGGTGACCTGGTTCTCCTGATCGTGGTCGTCATCACGGCACTCTCGTTCGACTTCACCAACGGCTTCCACGACACGGCGAACGCGATGGCCACCTCGATCGCCACGGGAGCGCTGAAACCCAAGGTCGCGGTCGCGTTGTCCGCGGTGCTGAACTTCGTCGGCGCCTTCCTGTCGCTGAAGGTGGCGGCCACGATCGCCAACGGCATCGTCGACAGCGGGGCGATCACCCTCACGGTCGTCTTCGCCGGACTGGTCGGCGGCCTCGCCTGGAACCTGATCACCTGGTACTACGGCATTCCGTCGAGCTCCTCACACGCCCTGATCGGCGGCGTGGTCGGCGCCACCTTGCTCGCGTCGGGCATCAAGGCCGTCAAGGGAGAGGGCCTGATGTCCCATGTCATCATCCCGGCCGTGCTCGCGCCGGTCGCCGCCATCGCGGTCGCCACCGTCGGCACCTTCCTCGTGTACGTCCTGACCAGGCAGGTCGCCGAGAAGACCCGCACCAAGGGCTTCAAGATCGGCCAGATCGGCTCGGCCTCCCTGGTGTCGCTCGCCCACGGCACCAACGACGCCCAGAAGACGATGGGCATCATCACCCTCGCCCTGATCGCCAACGGCACCATCACCCAGCACGCCGGCACCCCGTTCTGGGTGGTCGTGTGCAGCGCCACCGCCATCGCCGCCGGCACCTACATCGGCGGCTGGCGGGTCATCCGCACCCTCGGCAAGGGCCTGACCGAGATCGAGACCCCGCAGGGCTTCGCGGCCGAGACCTCGTCGGCGACGGTCATCCTGACCTCCACCCACTTCGGCTTTCCCCTCTCCACCACCCAGGTGTGCACCGGCTCGGTGATCGGCGCCGGCCTCGGCAAGCGGCTCGCCCAGGTCCGCTGGAGCGTCGCGGCCCGCATGGGCCTCGCCTGGCTGATCACCCTCCCGGCGGCGGCCCTGGTCGGGGCGGTCGCTTTCGGCGCGGCCCACCTCATCGGCGGCGCCCTCGGCGTGATCGTGGTCTTCACGGCGGCCGTGGTCTTCGCCGCCCTGCTCTACCTGGCCTCCAGGAAGACGGCCGTCAACGCCGGGAACGTCAACGACGAATGGGTCGGCAGTGGCACGCCCACCCAGGTGGGGACACCGGTATGAGCTGGATCGACACAGACGCCCTGTGGCGGGTCATGGTGGCCTCCCTCGTCGGCGGCGTCGGCATCGCCGCCCTGTTCTCGGTCGGCCTGATCGGCCTGTCCTCGGGCCGGACGGTGGGCCGCGTCGCGGGCGGCGTCTGCTTCGTGCTCGTGATCGCCGGCGTCCTGCTGGGCGTGTACGTCATGCTCGACAAGTAGCGGAATGGGACAATCGTCCCGTAACGGCCGTCCAGGGAAGGATGTCGGGTGGGCTTCATCGAAGCGGTCAGCAGATCGGCGCAGTACACCTTCAGCAAGCCCAACGAGGGCGTCATCCGGCTGATCGCCGGGCTCGGCGTCGAAGGCGACGCCCACTACGGCGAGACGGTGCGCCACCGCAGCCGGATGGCCCGCACCCCCGGCGCCCCCAACCTGCGCCAGGTCCACCTCATCCACGCCGAACTCTTCGAGGAGCTCGCGGAGCGGGGCTTCACCGTGGCGCCCGGCCAGATCGGCGAGAACGTCACCACACGGGGCGTCGACCTGCTCGGCCTGCCCGCGGGCACCCTGCTGCGCCTCGGCCCGGAGGCGGTCGTCGAGGTGACGGGCCTGCGCAACCCGTGCGCCCAGATCGACGGGTTCCAGCAGGGCCTCATGAAGGAGGTGCTCGGCCGCGACGCCGACGGCGAGGTCGTGCGCAAGGCCGGGATCATGGGCGTCGTCGTGACGGGCGGCGAGATCCGCCCGGGAGACGAGATCAGGGTGACCCTGCCCGACGGGCCCCACCGGAAGCTGGAGCCCGTCTGACAGGTGGCGGCTCACACGTGGTCGTGGTCGTGCTCTTCGTCTTCTTCGTCGTCGAGGGCGCCGTCTGACGGCTCGACACCCAGCATCGCCTCACGCGGCTCGACCTCGTCGATGTGCTCGACGAGACTGAGCACGTGGTCGGGCTCGATCAGCCACTGCAGGGCGGCGGCGCCCGTCTCGTCCGCGTTCACCAGGTCGATCTGCTCCTGGCGCTCGGACTCCTCGAGGTCGGACTCCGGGCTGCGGATCTCCTTCAGCGCGGCGGCCTGAAGGGCGCCGACATCGGTGACTTCAACCACGAGATCCACCGTGAGACGGAGATAGCGTGCGGTATCCGTAACATCGCTCATGGTCGCAGATCCTAGGGGAGTTTCCAGTCGACAGGCGTCGCGCCCTGCCGTTCCAGCATCTCGTTGGCCTTGCTGAACGGCTTGGAGCCGAAGAAGCCGCTCCGGGCCGACAGCGGGCTCGGGTGGGCCGACTCGATGCACGGGACCTGGCCCAGCATGGGGCGCAGGTTCCGGGCGTCGCGGCCCCACAGGATCGCCACCAGCGGGCCGCCGCGCTCGACGAGCGCCTTGATGGCCTGTTCGGTGACCTCCTCCCAGCCCTTGCCCCGGTGGGAGGCCGGCTTGCCCGGCATCACCGTCAGGACGCGGTTGAGGAGCAGGACCCCGTTCTCGGTCCACGGGGTCAGGTCGCCGTTGGAGGGCTTGGGCAGACCCAGGTCCTCCATCAGCTCGGTGTAGATGTTGCGGAGGCTTCCGGGGATCGGCCGGACGTCGGCGGCCACCGAGAAGCTCAGCCCGATGGGGTGCCCGGGGGTCGGATAGGGGTCCTGGCCCATGATGAGCACCCGCACGTCGGCGAAGGGCTGCTTGAAGGCCCGCAGGACGTTCTCGCCCGCGGGAAGGTACTGCCTGCCTTCCGCGATCTCATTGCGGAGGAAGTCGCCCATCTCGGCGATCTTGTCCGCGACCGGTTCGAGGGCCTTCGCCCAACCGGGTTCCACCAACTCGTTTAAGGGACGGCCTGCCATGCCGCGAAAGCCTAGTCCTCCCGCTCGGTGAGCGAGAACCAGAAGAAGCCGTGGGAGGGCAGCGTCAGCAGGTAGGGCAGATCGCCGATCACCGGGAACGGCACGCCGCCCCGGCACTCGACGGGGGTCATGCCCATGAAGCGGCGCAGGTCGAGTTCGACCGGCTGCGGGTGGCGGGACATGTTGTTGACGCACAGCACCCGGTCGTCGCCGTCCTCGCGGAGGAAGGCGAGGATGGCGGGGTTGTGCGACCACAACTCGATGTAGTCGCCGGTGCCGAAGACGGGGTGCTCGCGGCGGATCTGGAGCATCCGGCGGGTGAAGTGGAGCAGCGAGCTGGGGTTCTTGAGCTGGGCCTCGACGTTGACGGCCTGGTAGCCGTAGATCGGGTCCATGACCGTCGGCAGGTAGAGGCGGCCGGGGTCGGCCTTGGAGAAGCCGGCGTTGCGGTCGGGGCTCCACTGCATGGGGGTGCGGACGGCGTCGCGGTCCTCCAGCCAGATGTTGTCGCCCATGCCGATCTCGTCGCCGTAGTACATGACCGGGGAGCCCGGCATCGACAGCAGCAGCGCGGTGAACAGCTCGATCTGGTCGCGGTCGTTCTCCAGCAGGGGGGCGAGGCGGCGCCGGATGCCGAGGTAGGCGCGCATGCGCGGGTCCTTGGCGTATTCGGCGTGCATGTAGTCGCGCTCCTCCTCGGTGACGGTCTCGAGGGTGAGCTCGTCGTGGTTGCGGAGGAAGATGCCCCACTGGCCGGTCTCGGGCAGCTTGGGGGTGCGCGACATGATCTCGGAGATCGGCTCGCGGGACTCGCGCCGCACGGCCATGAAGATGCGCGGCATGAGGGGGAAGTGGAAGGCCATGTGGCACTCGTCGCCGCCGACCGACGGGTCGCCGAAGTACTCGACGACGTCCTCGGGCCAGCCGTTGGCCTCGGCCAGGAGCACCCGGTCGGGGTAGAGGCGGTCGACCTCGGCGCGGACCCGCTTGAGGTAGGCGTGGGTCTCGGGCAGGCCGGAGCACTGGGTGCCCTCGCGCTCGAACAGGTAGGGCACCGCGTCGAGCCGGAAGCCGTCGACGCCGAGGTCCAGCCAGAAGCGCAGGACCTCCAGCATGGCCTCCTGGACGGCCGGGTTGTCGTAGTTGAGGTCGGGCTGGTGGTGGAAGAAGCGGTGCCAGTAGTACTGGCCGCGGACCGGGTCGTAGGTCCAGTTCGACTCTTCGGCGCCGACGAAGATGATCGGCACGCCCTCGTACGTCGTGGGGTCGTCGGTCCAGACGTAGAAGTCGCCGTAGGGGCCCGTGGGGTCGTGGCGGGAGGCCTGGAACCAGGGGTGGCGGTCGCTGGTGTGGTTCATCACCAGGTCGGTGATGACGCGCAGGCCGCGCTCGTGGGCCGCCTCGATCAGGTTCACGAAGTCGGACAGGTCGCCGAACTCCGGGAGGATCTTGAGGTAGTCGCTGATGTCGTAGCCGCCGTCGCGGAGCGGGGACTCGTACAGGGGAAGGAGCCACAGGCAGTCGACGCCGAGCCACTGGAGGTAGTCGAGCTTGCCGGCCAGGCCGCGCAGGTCGCCGGTGCCGTCGCCGTTGGAATCGTGGAAGCCGCGGACGAGGATCTCGTAGAAGACGGCCTTCTTGTACCAGGCGGGGTCCTGGACCTCGTATTCCTCAATGGGCTCTGACACGGGTTCAGGGCAGGGCGCAGCCGCAGTCATCAGACCTCGCTCCACGGGGAAAGAAATTTGGGTATGTCCGCAGCTCAGCGCGGCCTTCCGGAGAAGGTACCACCCGGTAGCCCCTGACAAAGAACGGTTACGTAGCCCTTACTGCGGGCTTTCCGTCGGTTGTCAGACGACTACTCCGCGTGGTCTAACGGGCGCTCCACGGAGGCGTGAGATCGCCCAGGACCTCGTCGTAGTCGGTGAGCCAGGCTCCGAAGAGCACCAGCCCGCGCAGCCAGAACCGCGAGTTCCACGACCCGAACGCGGCCAGCGCGTCGGGCCCGGCCTCGACCACGTCGGCCATCTGGGGCGACAGCAGTCCCGGGACGCGGGCCACCCGGCGGAGCATCGTGTGGTTCCACTCGCGCGCCCAGACCGAGGCCGAGCGCAGCGGCACGCGGCGGTGCGGCAGGCCGCCGTTGGTCGACGGCAGCGAGGCCACGCGGGGGTTGGCCGCCCACAGGATCTCCCGGTAGAACTTCCCGCCCTCCTTGCGGCCGACCGGCACCGACAGGGCGGCGTCGAAGAAGCCGGGGTGCAGGAACGGGAAGACCGGGGTGGCCTCGGGGCCGACGAGGTTGACGGGGGAGCGGGCGATGCCCCGGGCGGTGCGGGTGTGCAGCACGCTCAGGGCCAGTTCGCTCCGGTGGCCGTTCAGCATCGAGACGGCCTGCGCGAAGGTGGTCTCGACGACGTCGTCCATCCAGGCCAGCGCGCCCTCGCCGAGCACCGGGATGTGGGCGTCGCCGGTGGTCATCGACTTGAGCAGCGCCTGGCGGCGTTCCAGCGGGGTGGTGGCCGCCGCGGCGGCCGACATCAGGAAGTTCTTCATCAGGGGGCCGCCGGCCAGGCCGTCGACCACGGGACGGCCGCCCTCGTGGACCTCGCGGGCGAACGGCGAGTACCAGGCGTGGTGGCTGGTCAGGAACTCCAGCCTGCGGGCGGCCCACAGGGCCTCGGCCGGGAAGTCGGCCGCGTTCTGGTCGATGACCCGGTGGGGGATGCCGAGCTCGCGGGTGACCGCGACCGCGAAGTCGATGTCGTTGTCGAGGCCGTCGTCGGGGCTGGTCGTCCACGAGACGACGTCCTTGCCCTGCGCCACGGCCACGCTCGCGAGCAGCCGGGAGTCGTAGCCGCCGCTGACGGGCACCAGCACCTTCTCGTACGGCTTCAGCGACTCGTGCAGCAGGCTGACGATGTCGTGGGCGGTCACCCCGTGGTCGAACGGCTCCTCGCGCACCCAGCGGGGGGCCCGCTTGTCGACCGACAACCGCCGCCGGTCGCGCGACCACGACAACGCGGTCGCCCCCGGGAGGCGCCTGACCTCGGCGTAGGGGGTGTCTTCGAGCAGCGGGTACGTCAGCTTGAGGATCGCCGCCCAGGCGTTCCAGTTCACCACGTAGGGCTTGCGCGCGAGGGCGAGCAGCGGCTCGATCAGGCCCGAGAAGTAGACCGCGTCGCCGTCGGTCAGGTAGTAGACGTCGATCAGCCCGAACGCGCCGGTGTGCAGGGTGACCGACGACGGCTCGTCGATGAAGCCGGGGGCCTCGTAGTGCTCGGCCACGTGGAGCCAGTCGCCGCCCGCGATCGGGGTGCGGTCGCCCCACGAGAAGGCGGCCATGGTGGGCGAGGAGTCGTACATGGTGAGCGGGCCCGACGACAACACGGCGGCGTCACGGGTGACGTAGGCGGTCTCCACGGTGGGTCCCGACCGGGCCAGCAGGTCGAGCCGCTCCTGGGAGAACGGCCCGAAGGCGCCACAGACGTACGGCCTGGCCCGGAACGACGGCCACTCTCCCTTGCGCACCTCAGGTCCCTCCCCGATCGGTGGTTTCCGACGAGTTTACGGACGTCAGATGGACTCTTGGTGCCTTAATGACGGTTTCCATGCAGGTAGACCATGATCTGAGATTATGGTGACTGTCGCCGTTACCTGGAGGAGTGGGCGTTTATGAGTGAGCTGGAGAGCCTGCGGCGGGCGCTGGCACAGGCGGTCGAGAAGGCCGAGGGCGCCGCCGAGCTGGCCCGTCTGCTCGCCGACTACCAGGCCCGGCTGGACGAGGCCGCCCGCACCGAGGCCGAGGCTCTCACCCGGGCCCGCGACGCAGAGGCGGCCCGCAAGGCGGTCGAGAAGCAGGCCGACCGCCAGATCACCCAGCTCGCCAAGCAACTGGCCGAGCAGAAGTACCAGACGGCCGTGGCCGAGTGGAAACTGGCCAAGCTCCAGGGCAACCGCTGGATCAAGATAGGGGAGGCGGTCCAGGCCAAGAAGCCCGGTTCGGTCGCCCGCGCGGTGCGGGCCTCCTCCCCGAACGCGGGCAAGGCCCCCAAGCGCACCGACTTCCCGGTCGAGAAGCCCGCGGTCCAGCCCCCGGCCGCCGAGACCAAGGCCCCGCCGGTCGAGCCCGACCCCCGCGCGCCCCTGTTCTCCACCCCGCTCACCGAGTACTTCGCCGTGCCGAAGGGGCCGCTGACCCGGCCCTACATGACGGTCGCGGCGATCGTCGACCGCCGGACCGAGGCCCTGCTCCGGTACGAATGGCGCCAGGTCACCAACTTCGGCCCGGAGAACTGGGCGACGATGCTCGACACCTACCGGCCCTCGATGTTGTTCGTCGAGTCGCTGCACGCCGGGCCGCGCCAGGGCAACGGCGGGCGCTGGCTCGACTCGATGGCCGGGAAGGACCGGGCGCTGCGCGACCTGGTGGAGGCGTGCAAGAAACGCGGGATCAAGACCGTCTTCTGGCACTCGGGCGGCTCGCTCGGCAAGGCCGTGCCGGTCGCCGAGCTGTTCGACCTGGTGCTCGCCACCACCGAGCAGCGGGCCCGCGAGTGGCGGGCGGCGCTGCGGCACGACCGCGTGCTGGTGCTGCCGCACAGCGTGCAGCCCCGGGTGCACAACACCTTCCGCGCCGAGGGCGGCCGGACCGGCGGCGTCGCCACGCTCGGCACCGCCGAGGGCGGCGACCCGCTGCCCGCCCAGGGCGACGACAAGACCAGCTACGACGACTTCCTGACCGCCGTGCGCAAGGTCGAGGTGGTCGTGGCCGGGCCCGACGCGAGCGACCGCGAGATCGCCGAGATCGAGGCCTGCGGCACCCCGGTCGTCGCCACCGGCGCCGCCGAACTCGCCGCCGACCCGCAGGAGCGCGACCGCCGCGCCCACCTGGCCTGGCGGGCCACCGTCCCGGTCACCGCCCGGCTGGAGCCGGTGTTCTCCGCCGTCGGGCTGCCCGACGTGCGCAACACCCAGGTGGTGACGGCGCTGGTGGCCGTACGCGACCAGATGGAGCTCGACCAGGCGGTGACGCAGATCGTCGGCCAGCGCCGGCGGCCCGACCAGCTCGTCGTGGTGGCCGAGGGCGTCGACGCGGGGGTGGTCGAGAAGACGGCCCGGCAGGCGATGAAGCGAGACGCGGACGGCCGAAGGCCGGCCGTGGCTCGCGCCGGGAATCTGCCTCAAGAACAGGCCCGGGAGGAGGGCTACAACAAGGGCGTGCTGCCCGAGCTGGTGGTCCGGTCGACGCCGATGTCGACCCGGGGGGCGGCGCTGGCCCACGCGCTGCTGCTGGCCGACGGCGACTACGTGGCCGTCATCGACCCGCGCGACCTCTACGGCGAGCACTACCTGGCCGACTCGCTGCGCCGGTTCGCCGAGGTCGAGACCGAGATCGTCGGCAAGGCCGCGTTCTACGCCCACGCGGCCGGGGCGACCCTGCTGCGCCAGCCCGACGCCGAATTCCGCTTCCTGCCCGAACTCGGCGGCGGCACGATCGTGTCCCGCCGGTCGGTGCTGGTGGACCTGGGCATCGCCGACCTCAGCGAGGAGTGGGACGAGACGCTGATGCGGCAGTGCCGCTCCGGCGGGATCCGGGTCTACTCGGGCGACCGCTTCTCCTACGTGTGCGTGCGCGCCCGCGCGGAGGGCCGCCTGTTCGGCTCAGCTCGTCTGGAGGGGTACGTCCCCGCCGGCCCCCTCGCCCTGATCTAGCCGCGCGTCTTGATCGGCGGACGCCGACCCGACCATGATGGGATGTCCGTCGCCGCTCCAGCCCGCCACGACGTCGGCCACGACACAGGTGATGTTGTCGGGGCCGCCGCCCCGGTTGGCCAGGTCGACGAGGGTCGTGACCAGTTGCTCGAGGTCGGCGACGGAGGTGAGCAGCTCGTGCAGCGTCTCGGGCGAGACCACGCCCGCCAGGCCGTCGGAGCACAGCAGGTAGCGGTCGCCCGCGAAGGCGGCCCGGCGCGACACGTCGGGGCTCACGTTGCCGGTGCTCTCCAGCGCCCGCATCAGCATCGACCGGCGCGGGTGCTCGGCCGCCTGCTCGGGGGTCATCCGGCCGTCGTCGACGAGCGACTGCACGAGCGTGTGGTCGTGGGTGATCTGGTAGAGCACGCCGTCGCGCAGCATGTAGCCGCGCGAGTCGCCCACGTGGGCCAGCGCGAAGCCGCTGCCGTCGAACAACATCGCGGTCAGCGTGGTGCCCATGCCGTTGAGCGCGGGGTTGGCGTCGGCCATGCCCTTCAGGGTCTGCGCCGCCTGCTGGATGGCGCCTTCGAGCGCGACCACGGGGTCGCCGTCCAGGTGGGCGCCGGACAGCACGCGGATCGCGGTCGCGCTGGCCACCTGGCCGTAGTTGTGGCCGCCCATGCCGTCGGCGACGACGAGCAGGCGAGGGCTGGCGTAGGCAGCGTCCTCGTTCTCCGGGCGGCGCCGGCCGACGTCGGAGCGGGCGGCGTACCGGAGGCCCAGCGTGCTGTGGTTCATGTCCACAGTAAAACATTGGTTGAAGCACTTCACAAGTGGACGCTTCGTGTAGAGTAACCACGTGACTTACGTGAACGCCGGTGACATCGCCCGCCTCGCCGACGTCGGCCGGGCCGCGGTGTCCAACTGGCGTCGCCGTCACGACGACTTCCCCCAGCCGGTCGGCGGTACCGCCGCCAGCCCGCTGTTCTCGCTGACCGAGGTCGAGAACTGGCTGCGCCGCAACGGCAAGCCGTTCTCCTTGTCGGCCGCCGACCTGGCCTGGCAGCGTCTCCGGGCCAGCGGCGATGACCTGAGGCTAGGGGAGCTGGTGGCGGCCGCGGGCGATTTCCTCGAAGGGCGTCCGTCGGCGTTGCCCCGCGAGGTCACCCAGCTCGTCGCCGGGCTGGCCGAGGAGCGCGGGCGGCTGGAGGCCTTCGAGTTCCTCTGCGAGCGCTACGTCGAGGCCCACTCGCGCCAGCTGGCGGTCACCCCGCCCGACCTGGCCGACCTGATGGTGCGCCTGTCGGGCGGCGGGGTGCTGCTCGACCCCGCCTGCGGCCTCGGCACGCTGCTGCTCACCGCCAAGGCCGCGCGCGGCCAGGACGTCTCCGGCTCCGCCGCCCGCATCACGGCCACCCGGCTGCGGATGCGGGGCATCGCGGCGACCGTCCACACCGGCGACTCGCTGCGTGCCGACCGGCTGCCGGGCGGCGCCGACGCGGTCGTCTGCGACCCGCCCTTCAACGAGCGGACCTGGGGCTACGAGGAGCTCACCGCCGACCCGCGCTGGGAGTTCGGCCTGCCGCCGCGCGGCGAACCCGAGCTGGCCTGGGTGCAGCACTGCCTGTCCCGGGTGCGTCCCGGCGGCACGGTGACCGTCCTGATGCCCCCGGCCGCCGCCGCGCGCCGTCCGGGCCGCCGCATCCGGTCGAACCTGCTCAGAGCCGGCGCGTTGCGGGCCGTGATCGCGGCCGGGACCAGCGACGTCTGGCTGCTGCGCCGCCCCGAGCCCGGCGAGCGCGCGCCGTCGCGGGTGCTGCTCTTCGACGCCGCGGGCGACCTCGGCTCGGTCGAACCGGCCTGGCGCGAGTTCCAGCGCACCGGCAGGGGCGGCACGAGCGTGCTCGACCTGCTCGACGACGAGGTCGACGTCAGCCCGCTGCGCTTCGGCGCCACCGCCGGGCCGCCCGACTACGCGGGCGCCCGCGCCCGCTTCACCGCCGCCGTCGACGGCCTGACCGGCGCCCTGCCCGCGCTCGCGCCGGTCGACCCGCCCCGCGAGCCGCCCATGACGACCATCGCCGAGCTGGCCAGGGGCGGTTCGCTGGCCATCCACCACTCCTCGGCCCGCCTGGGTGCGGGCGACCAGCCCGTGCTGACGGCCGACGACCTGGCCGGCGGCGGCCCGCCCACCGGCTGGGCCGAGCCCGGCCCCGGCCTGGTCATGATCGAGCCCGGTGACGTGGTCGCCACCCCGACCGGCCTGGTCCGGGTCGTCCACGAACCCGGCTGGGCCCTCGGCCCCCAGCTCACCCTCTACCGCGTCGACCCCGCGCGCCTCGACGCCGACTTCCTGGCCGGCTTCCTGCGCGCCGGTTCGAGCCTGTCCCGCGGCGCCAGCCGCCTCGACGCCCGCCGCACCAAGGTCCCCCGGCTGCCCCTGGCCGAACAGCGCGAATACGGCGCCTCCTTCCGCCGCCTCGCCGACCTCGACACCGCCCTCCACGAGGCGGGGAAACGCGGCCAGGAACTCATCCGCCTCGCTTTGGACGGTCTGGCGGCCGGACATCTGCAATAAAGTTGCCGCATGGTCATCGGTGACCGCTATGAACTGGACGACCTCCCGCTCGGCCAGGGCGGGATGGGCGCCGTCTACGGCGGCCACGACAGACATCTCGACCGCAAGGTGGCGGTCAAGTTCCTCCGTCCCCCCGGCGGGCCCGACCGGGAGCTGGAACGCCGGTTCATCCGCGAGGCCCGCATCCTGGCCCGGCTCGACCACCCCGGCGCGCCCGTCCTCTACGACTTCGGCACCCACGAGCAGCGGCTCTTCCAGGTGATGCAGTTCATCGAGGGCGTCACCGTGGCCGACGTGGTCAGCGAGCACGGGCCGCTGCCCGTCCCGTGGGCCGCCGCCATCGCCGCCCAGGCCTGCGCCGTCCTGTCGGCCGCCCACGCGCTCTCGATCTGCCACCGCGACCTCAAGCCGACCAACCTGATGCTCTGCCCCGACGGCACCGTCAAGGTGCTCGACTTCGGCCTCGCCATCCTGCGGGAGGCCGACGCCGGGCAGTTCACCCGGACCGGCCAGATCCTCGGCACGCCCGCCTACATGGCCCCCGAGCAGATCAAACGCGGCGTGGCCGACCCCCGCAGCGACCTCTACGCCCTCGGCTGCGTGCTGCACGAGATGCTCACCGGCCGCCAGCTCTTCACCGGCCCGACCGACTACGCCGTCTACGAACGCCAGGTCAAGGAGCGCCCGCCGAGGGTCCGCGACATCCCGGCCGGGCTGGCCGACCTGGTCGGGGCGCTGCTGGAGAAGTCGCCCGACCAGCGCCCGCCGACCGCCGACGCGCTCTACACCGACCTCCAGCGCTACGCCGTCGACCTGCCGGCCCTGCCGGGCTTCCTGACGGCCGCGGTGGCGCCGACCCGGATGTACGCCCGCGTGGTCGGCCGGATCCCCGGATGATCCCGGTCGGCGACTGGGCCAGTGAGGCCACCTATCTCGTCCGGGGCGAGCTGGTCGTCGGGGAGTATCCCTGGGACCAGATCGCCAAGGTTCCGGAAAATCTGGCCGCCGAGACCTGGCCCGACTTCCCCCGCACCTGGGCCAACCCCGGCTTCGTGGTCCGCTACGCGTTCGCCCGCGCCCGCTGGGCCCGCCGGTGGGCCGGCACCGCCGACCCCGAGTGGGAGTCGCTGCCCGCCGAGTGGAGGGCCGTGGTGCGGCTGCTCGCGGAACTGCCCAGTCGGAGGCGGAGCCGTAAAGGAAAGTGGAAGACCTTCGCCGAGCACCTCGCCGCGCGTTATCACGACGCGTTCGAGGCCGCGAACCCCCTGCCAAGGGGGGACGCGGCGTTCACGGGCGCGTCGGCGGCGCGGGTGGCGACCGGCGACGCGGTCGCCGCCGTGCTCGCGGCGATCAGCGCGGAGCGGCTGCCGGAAAGGATTTAAGAGATCTTCCGGGCATGATGCCGTCAGACGACCGAATTTCCACTTTTCGTCACGTCTCGCTACGTGAGCACCTGTCTCGGGAGACACCTCAAGTCGGATAGCCTGCTTCGGGTGAGTCGATTCGCCCATCCCGCCGGTGACCGGCATGCCGAGGTGCTCCCGGAGGACCGGCCTCCCCACGCGCCCGCCGACCTGAACTCCATCGACCCGGTCATCTGGCCGCGAACGTCCGAGCGGATTGCGGGATCGCTCACGATCGGCGGGCTCGACGTCCGTGACCTGGCGAAAGAGTTCGGAACGCCGCTCTACGTCCTCGACGAGCACGACTTCCGGGCCCGCGCCGTCGACTTCCGGCAGGCCTTCCACGACGGCGAGGTCCACTACGCCGGCAAGGCGTTCCTGTGCCGCGAGGTCGCCCGGTGGATCATGCAGGAGGGCCTCGGCCTCGACGTGTGCAGCGCCGGTGAGCTCGCCGTCGCGCTGAGCGTCGGCTTCCCGCCCGACCGCATCACCATGCACGGCAACAACAAGTCGATCGCCGAGCTCGAGAAGGCCGTCACGGTCGGGGTCGGCCACGTCGTCGTCGACTCCTTCGAGGAGATCGCCCGCCTCGGCTACCTGGCCGAGAAGCACGGCGCGCGGCCCAAGGTCCTGATCCGCGTCACGGTCGGCGTCGAGGCGCACACCCACGAGTTCATCGCCACCGCCCACGACGACCAGAAGTTCGGCCTGTCGCTGAGCAGCGGCGCCGCCGCCGAGGCGGCCCGCCGCATCCTCGCGATGCCGTCGCTGGAGCTCGTCGGCCTCCACAGCCACATCGGCTCCCAGATCACCGACACCGCCGGGTTCGAGGTCGCCGCCCGGCGGCTGGCCACCCTGCTGGTGCAGATCCGCGACGAGCACGGCGTCGAGCTGCCCGAGCTCGATCTCGGCGGCGGCTACGGCATCCCCTACGTCGACGGCGACGAGTCGCCCGACATGAAGGTCATCGCCGACGCGCTGCGCGAGATCGTTTCGACCGTCTGCCGGGGCAAGGGCCTGCCGGTCCCGCGCCTCACCGTCGAGCCGGGCCGCTCGATCGTCGGCACCGCCGGGGTCACCCTCTACGAGGTCGGCACGGTCAAGGACGTCGAAGGCCTGCGCACCTACGTCTCGGTCGACGGCGGCATGAGCGACAACGTCCGCACCGCCCTCTACGGCGCCGACTACACCGCCCGCCTGGCCTCCCGCGAGAGCACCGCCCAGCCGATGTTGTCGCGCCTGGTCGGCAAGCACTGCGAGAGCGGCGACATCGTGGTCCGCGACCTCTACCTCCCCGCCGACCTGGTGCCCGGCGACCTGATCGCGGTGGCCGGCACCGGCGCCTACTGCCGGTCGCTGGCCAGCAACTACAACTACCTGCCCAAGCCCGCGGTCGTCGCGGTCGCCGGCGGCAAGGCACGAGTCATCGTGGCGCGCGAGACCGAAGAAGACTTGCTCAGGGGGCAGCTGTGAGTAAACCCGTCAAAGTGGCGCTGCTCGGCTGCGGCGTCGTCGGCTCCCAGGTCGCCCGCCTGCTCCAGGAGCAGGCCGACGACCTGGCCGCCCGGGTGGGCGCCCCGCTGGAGCTGGCCGGGGTGGCCGTCCGGAAGATGAGCCGCAAGCGCGACGTCGACCTCGACCCCGAGCTGCTCACCACCGACGCCCACGCCCTGGTCACCCGCCCCGACGTCGACGTCGTCGTCGAGGTGATCGGCGGCATCGAGCCCGCCCGCGGCCTGATCCTGGCCGCCATGGCCGAGGGCAAGTCGATCGTCTCGGCCAACAAGGCCCTGCTGGCCGAAGACGGCGCGACCCTCCACGCCGCCAACCAGGCCGACCTCTACTTCGAGGCCGCCGTGGCCGGGGCGATCCCGCTGATCCGCCCGCTGCGCGAGTCGCTGGCCGGCGACCGGGTCCACCGGGTGCTCGGCATCGTCAACGGCACGACCAACTACATCCTCGACAAGATGGACTCCACCGGCGCCTCGTTCACCGACGCGCTGGAGGAGGCCCAGTCGCTCGGCTACGCCGAGGCCGACCCGACCGCCGACATCGAGGGCTTCGACGCCGCCGCCAAGGCCGCCATCCTGGCCGGGATCGCCTTCCACAGCCGGGTCACCGCCGCCGACGTCCACCGCGAGGGCATCACCGGGGTCTCCGCCTCCGACGTCGCCTCGGCCAAGGCCATGGGCTACGTCATCAAGCTGCTGGCCATCTGCGCCCGCTCCGACGACGGCCGGTCGATCGGCGTTCGGGTGCATCCGGCGATGATCCCGCGCACCCACCCGCTGGCCGGGGTGCGCGAGGCCTACAACGCCGTGTTCGTCGAGGCCGAGTCGGCGGGCCGCCTCATGTTCTACGGCGCCGGCGCGGGCGGCGCGCCGACCGCCTCCGCCGTGCTGGGCGACATCGTCGCGGTCGCGCGCAACCGCATCGCCGGCACCCGCGGCCCGTCCGAGTCCGTCTACGCCGACCTGGCGGTCCACCCCATGGGCGAGACGGTGACGCGCTACCACGTGTCGCTCGACGTGGCCGACAAGCCGGGCGTGCTCGCGACCGTGGCCGAGATGTTCTCCCGCCACGACGTGTCGATCCAGACCGTCCGCCAGGAGGGCCGGGGCGACGACGCCCAGCTCGTCCTGGTCACCCACCGGGCCTCCGACGCGGCGCTGTCGGCGACGGTCGAGGGCCTGCGCGAGCTCGACATCGTCCGCGCGGTGGCGAGTGTCATGCGCGTCGAAGGCGACGAAGCGCCCTGACCTTCGGGTCGCCGGTGTGACGGCGGCGTTCGGACCCGAGCGCCGCCGACCACGGGGCGACCTCCAGCGGCGAGCAGGCCCCGACCCCCGCCTCGGCGGCCGTCCCAGGGCGTCGTTTGCGCCCCTTGCGGCGCTTACGCCAAGGTAAGACGGTGCTCGCCCGTCCCGTCCCCCTGCTCGGCCTGGTCGCGCTGGGATACCTGGTGTTGCAGGCGCTGCTGGTCCCGGCGGACATGACCCTCGAATGGGACGAGGCCGTCTACACGAGCCAGGTCGCCCCGGGGGTGCCCGACGCCGTCTTCTCCGCCCCCCGGGCCAGGGGCGTGACCTGGCTGGTCGCGCCGATCGTCCAGATCACCACCGATCCGGTGGCGATCCGCTGGTGGATGATGGTCCTGGCGTCGGCGGGCCTGTTCCTGGCGTTCCTGCCGTGGACGAGGCTGCTCACGCCCAAGGTGCTCGTCCTGGCCGCCGGGTTGTTCGCCACGCTCTGGGTGAGCGTCTGGTACGGCCCGCAGGTCATGCCCAACCTCTACGTCGCCTTCGGCGCGGTGCTGGCGATCGGATCGTTGCTGGCCGTCCGGGAGTCGCCGTCCGCGTGGGGCTACGCGGGCCTCGCGGCCGGGTTCGCCGGGGTGGCGATGCTGCGGCCGAGCGACGTGCTCTGGCTGGGGGTGGTCGCCGGGCCGGCCGCGCTGCTGTGGCGGAGGTGGGCCGCCGCCGCGACCATCCTCGTCGCGGCCGCGCTGGGGTCGGTGCCGTGGGTGGTGGAGGCGTACACGAGCTTCGGGTCGCTGCTCCAGCGGTGGGCGGCGGCGGGGGAGGTGCAGGGCGGGATCGCGCCCGCGCCCGGATTCTGGTACGAGTTCAAGGCCGCCAGCGGGCCCGCCTTCTGCCGGCCGTGCGACATCCCGCTGGACAGGCCCTACCTGCTGATCTGGTGGCTCGCCCTCCCCGCGCTGGCGCTCGTCTCGGCCCGACGCCATCCCGTCCCGCTGCTGGCGGGTTTCGCGATGGCCGCGCCCTATCTGTTCCTGGTCGACTACGCCGCCCCCCGGTTCCTGCTCCCGGCCTACGCCCTGCTGATGATCCCCGCCGCCGCGACGGCGGCGCGGTTCCGGCCGCCGTTCGCGGTCCTGCTGGCCGCCTACCTGGTCGTCCAGTTCACGGCGTTCGCCGGGGTGAAGGGGCAGGACTACCCGCTCCGGCAGTTCCAGGCGGCGTTCGTGCAGAAAATGATCGCCGCCGGGGTCACCCGGCCCTGCACCCTCGTGGGCGTCTCCGTCAACCCGGCCCACCAGTTCCTGACCGGCTGTGAGGTCCGCATCGTGAAACCCGGGGAGTCGGTCGCCGAGGCGGCCGAGGGCATCCCCGGCGTCGTCGCCACCCTCAGCCAGAAGACGCCGCCGAAGGGCGCCGAAGAGTGGGACCGGCACGTTCTGGCCAGTAGCAACGGCAAACCGACCTGGATCACCATGATCCGCCCGAAGTGATGCGTGTGTACCGATTGCGTCTAGCAGCCGGTTTCGGGGGCATTAGCCGCTAGCCTGGTCCCCTTCCCACCACCTTGATGACAGGAGTCGGTCATGCGGTCTTCGCTCCGCTTAGGAGCAGTGGGCGTCCTGTTGGGAACGCTCCTTCCGATGCTGCTGGTCACCGTGCCCGCGCAGGCCGCCCGCCCGAAAGCCAAGGTCAAGACGGTCGTCGCACTCGGCTTCGACGACGGGGACGCCACCCACTTCACCGCCGCGAAGATCCTCGATTCACACGGTGTACGCGGAACGTTCTACATCAACAGCGGCGACCTGAACACCAAGGGAAAACTCAGCGTCGGCCAGGTCCGCGCGCTCGCCCGGCAGGGCCACAAGATCGGCGGTCACACCCTCCACCACGTGCGGCTGACCGACCTGCCCGCCATCGACCAGCGGGTCGACATCTGCGCCGACCGGGCCGCCCTCCTCAAGCTCAAGATCCCGGTCACCACGTTCGCCTACCCCTTCGGCGCGAACAACGGCGACTCCCAGCACGCCGCCCGCTTCTGCGGCTACAACGCCGCCCGCACCGTCGGCGGCCTGGCCCTCAGCGCGTGCGACTACTGCGCGCCGGTCGAGTCGATGCGGCCCGCGATGCTCTACTCGATCCGCACCCACGGCTCGGTCAACTACGACACCACCCTCAACGACCTCAAGAAGCAGGTCGTCACGGCCGAACGGGCCGGCGGGGGGCTGCTCCCGGTGGTGGTCCACAAGGTCTGCGCCCGCGTCTGCGGCGACTACTCGACCACCGAGAAGCTGCTCGACGACTTCCTGACCTGGCTCGACGCCCGCAAGAAGCACGGCACGACGGTCCGCCCCCTCGAAGACGTCATCGGCGGGAAGTCCCGCCCGGTCCCCGACAAGTCGACCTGGGAAGAGTTCTAGGACCTGCGCAGGACGACGAAGCCGCCCTCGTCGAAGACCGTCGCATAGCCCGTGGAGCGGAGCCGCGCCACCTCGGCCACCTGGTCTTCGACGCGGTCGAACGGCGTGGTCTTCCAGCGGGTGAAGGCCACGATCCACGGCGGGTTCTCGTAGTCGGGCTCCGGCTGCCACAGGATGACCGGGTTGCGCGCCGTCAGGCTCGCCCCCACCGGCAGCGCCGCCGCGACCATCGGCCCCGGCGGCACCGCCGCGACCGCCCTGCGGGCGACCGCCACATAGGCCGGCTCGGGGCCCAGTTCGGTCGTCAAGATCGGCCCGTACGCGAACATCGGCGCCGTGACCAGCCCGGTCACCAGCACCCCGGCCGCCCATGTCACCCTCACCCGGGGCCCGAACCGGGTGATCCCGTCGACGGCGGCCAGGAACAGCGGGATCGCCAGGAACGCGTTGTAGTGGAACTCCACCCCCCACCAGTGGGGATACGACGACAACATGCGCTCGGCCAGCAGCGGCAGCGACAGCAGCGCCAGCGGCGACAGCAGGCACGCCCCCAGCACCATCAGCAGCAACCAGCCCATCGTGACGAGCTTCTCCGGCGGGCTGCCCACCAGGGCCAGCGTCTGCAGCGGATGCGTCAACACGTGGACGAGGGCCGCGAACGGCCCGTCGCCCAGGTCCTCGTAACGCCAGTAGAAGCCGTCGCGGCCGCCGAAGAACGGGATGAGCACCTTGGTCGCCACCAGCACGGCCACCACCCCGCCCCCGACCAGCAGAACTCCGGCCCTCCACCGGCCCCGGGCCGCCAGGTAGAGCCCGAACCCGGCGACGACCAGGCCCATGTCCTCTTTGGTGAGCAGCAGCAGGCCGCCCATGACCAGCGCGGCGCGGATCCGGCCGGCGTCGTGCCGCTCGACCATCCACGCGATCAGCGGCGGCGCGAACGCCACCTCGTGGAAGTCGAACTCGACGGCCTGGGCGACCGGCCAGCAGACGACGTACGCGACCGACACCAGATGCGCGGCGGCGGCGCCGAGGCGGCGGCGGGTGAACATCCACAGCGGCGGCACGGCCAGCGCGAACAGCACCCCCTGCGCGACGAGCAGCGACAACGGGCCGTCGTTGAGCCAGTAGAGCGGCGCGAGCAGCGCCAGGATCGGCGACCAGTGGTCGCCCAGCAGCGAGAAGTCCTCGTCGTGGAAGCCGTCGAGATACTCCTTGGTCACCGACTCGGGCAGCCGGAACTCCGAGTAGCTCCGCACGCCCTGGTCGAAGATCGCGAGGTCGAGCACCCCGGCCCGCATGCCGCGCAGCTCCAGGTAGCCGACGAGGCCGTATCCGGCGGCCGCGATCAGGACGATCAGGCCGACCCAGGGGCCATGGCCACGAGCGGCCTCCCGCACCGGGAGGCCGCGACTCACCGTGAGGGTCATCAGCCCAGCAGCCGCCGGGCCTTGCGCAACGCGCGCTTGAACACCGTGCGCTCGCCGCTCCGTTGCAACCGCACCGTCTGCACCCGCCAGTTCTCCGCTTTCGCCCGCCATCGGGCCGTGTCGGCGGTGCTCTTGGCGGCCTTCTTCTCCAGGGCGGCGACCTGCCGTTCCAGCGCGTGGACCTGCTTCTCCAGCCGCCCGGCGGCGATCTTGCGGTCGATGGCCAGGGCCCGCCAGTGGGCCGCCTCGGTGTTCCGGCTCACGATGGGCGGCTTGACGCGGGTGTCGACCACGCCGAACCCCAGCTCCTCGCCGTCGAGCCATTCGGAGCCGTACAGCTCGTGGACGACGTCGTCGAACTCCTCGCCGTCCTTGATGACGTGATGGGCGCGGGCGACGGCGGACGTGCGTTCGAGCCGGGCGGTGACGATGCCCTCGTGGGTCTCGGTCAGCGCGATGTGCAGCAGCCCGAGGTCGGCCGTGTCGGCCTTGGCGATCAGGGTGGCCAGGGTCTCGGCGGCGACCGTCCAGCCGGGCGGGCAGACCAGCCGGAAGGGGGCCGGCGCCGACGTCGGGCCAGGGTCCTCGACGAGGCGGACCCGGCCGTCGTGCTCGTAGCCGCCCTTGATCAGCCGGGCGTCGAGCATCGGGTCGTCGAAGGCGGAGCGCCGGCCGTCGTGCAGTTCGGGCCAGTCGCCCACCAGGGTCACCCGCACGTCGGGCAGCGTGCTGACCAGCGCCGCGTCGGCCGTGCCGCGCACGTTCTCGTAGCTCGCGCCCCGGGTGTCGACGACCACGTCGACGTAGGGCACCAGCCACTGGCGGCCGCCTTCGGTGCGCAGGAAACGCCGGTAGGGGATGCGGTCGGCGACGAACGGCGCGTTGTAGCGCTTGACCTCAGGCTGCCGCCGCATCAGCGTCGACCGGCCGAGATGCCAGGCCGGCGCGTCGAGCTCGGGCACGAACACCGCGCCCGCCTGGGTGAGCCGGTAGCCGAGATCGGTGTCCTCGGCCAGCACGAGCGAGGTGTCGATGCCGCCGGCCTGCGTCCACAGGGCGTGGTGCTGGGAGACGCTGGCCCCGACGTGGAGGCGGTGCAGCACCGGGCTGGGGGCCTTCCGGAGACCGTCGTGCTCGTCGACGAGCTTGTGCCACCAGGCGTGGCCCTCGCACTCCTCGAACAGGGCGCCCTCCCGCCCCTCGCGGACGGCCTGGGCGAGCTCCGCCGCCGGCGGCAGGTCGGACTCCGAGGTGGTGAACCGGAGCGAGCCCAGCACCACCAGGTAGTCGGCCGCGTGGTGCCACCGCATGTGGGCGCTGACGTGGCCGCGCGAGGGCACCACGTCGGCGTCGAGCCGCAACACGACCTCGCCGGTGGCGTGGCCGAACCCGGTGCGGACCGCCCAGGCGATGCCCCAGCCCTCGTTGGGCACCAGCCGCACCCCCGGCGGCACCGAGAGGGGCCCGCCGTCGTTGACGACGATCACCTCCATGAGGTGGGCCGGGTAGTCCTGCGCGGCCAGCGCGGCCAGCGTCAGGTCGAGTTTCGGCTGGCAGTCGCGGGCCGGGATGACGACCGACACGGTCTTGCCGGGTCGCCAGGAGCCGGCACACGGCGGCACCAGCACGCCGTAGTCGTTGCGGGGCACGCGAGCCGTCATGACCTGCCTCCCGGGAGCTCCATCAGGGCGTTGGGCCGGAACCCGCGCCACTGCCGCTTGTTGCGTTTGAGGAAGGTGCCGATCGGCTCCCGCCAGGTGTGCTCGGTGGCCTTGCCCCGCCGCAGGATGTAGCCGAGGCCGTGACCCCGGTAGATGGTCCCCCCGGCGGCCTGGACGGCGTGCTGGAACTGGGTGTCGACCGATCGGGGCAGCGGGCGGAAGCCGCCCACCGCGTCGAAGGCCGAGCGGGTCGCCAGGATCGTCCCGCCGGCGATGAAGTTGGTGACCTGTTCGGTGATCTGCTGGTGGTGGACGGTCACGTCGATGGCCGCCAGATACACGAACTCCGGCGAGGTGCCCATCACGTCGGCGCCGCTGTAGGAGTGGGCGAGCAGCAGGTCGGCCAGGAAGTCGGGGCCGTACCAGTCGTCGTCGTCCATCTTCAGCAGCATCGAGCCGGAGGCCCGCTCGGCGGCGGCGTTCAGCACCGACCCGAAGGTCTGGGCGTGCGGCGCCTGGTAGACCGTCAGCGGCCGGTCGAACTTCTCGATCGCCGCCGCGACCCCGGGGTGCTCGCGGGGCACGCCGTGCAGCGCCAGCACGACTTCGAGGTCGGCCTCGCGCTGGCGTCCGGCCTGTTCTAGGGCGAACGCCACCTGGTCGGGCCGCCGCGTGGCCAGCAGGATCGAGGTGGTCGGCAGATACGACCCGACCGCGCCGAGCCGCGCCCAGCGCTCCTTCACCCCGTGGTCGCGCAGCGCCCGCCGCCGAAGCCGGATGCTGTGCTCCTCGCGGGTCAGGTCGTCGTCGAGCACGCCCTCCGGGGCGTCGCCCAGCAGGGCGACCAGCCCCGGGCCGAGCGCCCCCGCCCACGCCGGGACGTGGTCGCACGTCAGCGGCACCCCGGCCGCGGCCAGCCCGGCCACGATCCTGACGGCGGTCAGCGGGCCCGTGCTGCCCAGCGTGTGGGCGCGCCGCCAGTCGATCGTGACGCCGCGCAGCTTGCGGACCCGGTTGACGTCCACGACGGTCACCGCGCCCGACCTCGCGATCCGGGTGAGGACCGCGCCGTCGTACCGGATCACCCAGGCGTCGTCGGCGACGGTGAGCTCCCCGACCCCCTGCGTCGGCACGCTGACGAACCCGATCGGATTGACCGACCGGTCGTCGACGGGCGGCACCAGCGCGGGATCGGTCAGCCCGGACGCCAGCAGCCGCTCGCCGCCGGGACGCCCGATCTCCTCCCAGCTCGGCGAGCCGGGCCGGTCGACGACCACGGCGTCGCCGGCCCAGGGGGCCGACGCGTCGGTGCGCACCACCAGGTCACCGGCGGGCGCGCCGATGCGGATCGGCACCGGGCCCGCCGGGTCGGCCAGGGCCGCGTTGGGGTCGCCCGGCCGCCAGTGGGCCGCGCCCGGACCGGCCAGCACCGGCACCGGCGAGGCGACGGCCTCCAGCCGGTTCCCGGCGAACGCGCGGGCCACGGCCGCCACCACCCGGCCCGAGGGCGTCGGGGCGTTGAAGGTCACGTCGACCTGCCAGCCGGCGCCCTTCTTGAACGTGCGGACCTCGGTCAGCGCCCGCCACCGGTGGGCCGGGGTGAGGGACGGGTTCGGCGCGGTGAACCAGTGGGGCGCCTCGGCGACCACCACCGACACCTTCGCCGCCCTGGGCAGCGCCGCCTGCAGCGTCATCGCCCGGCGCAGGTCGGTCGGGGTCTTGGCGAGCACCGTCACCTCGGCGACCTCGGCCTCCGGATCGAGGTGGAGATCGCCGTCGAGGTCGTCGTCGCCCTCGTCGAAGCCGATCCGGTAGGTCGTCATCGGCCCCTCCATCGCCGCTTGGCCGGCGGCTGGGCGGCGAGCTTCGCGGCCTCCGCCTTCCACCGTTCGGCCTCGGCACGGTGCTTGCGCGCCTCCGCCTTGTGCTTCTCGGCCAGGGCCCGCCAGGTCTGCGCGTCGCCCTTGATCGGCTCGGCCTCCTCCAGCGGCACGATGCCGAACTCGCCCCCGTCGACCCAGTGGGCGCCGAACAGCTCGTCGACCACGTCGTCGGGGTCCTCGCCGGGGAACAGCCGGGCCCGGTTGTAGGCGGCCGTCCGCTCCAGGCGGGCCGTCGCCACGCCGTCGTGGGTCTCGGCGAGGGCGGCGCAGACCAGCCCGTGGCCCTGCGTCTCGGCGAGCTTGACCAGCCGGGCCACGCTGTCGGCGCCGAGCGACCAGCCCGCCGGGAGGGTCAGCCGGTAGGGGGCCCGCACCGCGCGGTTCACGCGGGGTTCGCCGGCGTAGAGGTTGCCGAGCAGCCGCAGGTCGAGCATCGGCTCGTCGAGCGAGGCCCGACGGCCGGTGGGCAGCTCCTGCCAGGGGCCCTCGATGGTGACCGAGAGGTCGTGGATCGTCCCGGCCAGGGCGCTGTCGACGGTGCCCCGGGTCTCCTCGTAGGTGGTGGCGGCGACGACCACCTCGACGTACGGGACCGAGTAGACCCGCCGTGGATGGGTGCGCAACCAGCGGAGGTCGGGGATGCGGTCGGCGAACAGGGTCCAGTTGTGCCGGTGCACCTCCTTCTCCCGGAGCATCACGGTCGACTTGCCGACGTGCCAGCTCAGCGCTTCGGCGTCGGGGATGAACACGGCCCCGGCCTGGGTCAGCCGATAACCGAGCTCGGTGTCCTCACCCATGTTCATCGTCACGTCGACGCCGCCCGCCCGCGCCAGCATGGCCGCCCGCACCGAGGTGGTGGCGCCGGAGTGCAGCCGCGACGGGTTCGACCGCGCGTCGCGCAGGTGCCGCGTCTCGGAAAGCGTCTTCTCCAGCCACACATGAGGGTGGACGTCCGCCCCCGGGAACAGGTTGGCCGACCGCCCGGCGGCGACCTCGGCGTAGACGTGGCCGGGGGAGGGGTGCTCGGCGGAGACGAACCGGATCGTGCCGTGCACGACCAGGTATTCGGCCAGGTGGTGCCAGCGCATGTGGGCCTCGACGTGCTCGCGGTCGAGCAGCATGTCGGCGTCGAGCCAGTGGATCACGTCGCCGGAGGCGGCCGAGGCCCCGGTCTGCCGGGCGGCCCCGCGTCCCCACGAACCGGCGGGCACCCGGACGATCCTGGTCCGGTGGGGCGCCAGCGGCGGGAGCCTCAGCGCGGGCGTGCTGCCGTCGTCGGCGACGACGACCTCGGTCAGGTCGGCCGGGTAGCTCTGCGCCGCCAGCGCGGCGAGGGTGCGGTCAAGGGCGTCCTGACACTGGTAGGCCGGGATGACGACGCTGACGGACAGACGCGGGGTCCAGGCGCCCAGCGGCGCCGGACGCAGGGAGCTCCAGTCGTTGTGCCTGACCCGTGCCGTCAACGCTCGCCCACATCGGTCCTCACCCGGGGCGGCGCCCCGGTGATGCGGCGGATCTCCTTGATTTCTGCCTCGACCTCGTTGCGCAGGAACATCGCGTTGACGCGGTCTTCGCCGAGGGCGGCCAGCACCGCGCGCAGGTCGTCGTCACGGCGGGCCGCGCCCTCGGCCAGCAGCCGGGAGGCCTCGGCCAGCTCAGCGGAGACCGTGCCCAGTGTGTCGGTGACGCGGGCGAGGTTGGTCTCGAGCTTCTTCACGCGGGTGTCGATCCGCTGGGTCTTGCCGTCGAGCCGCCGCACGCTGAACAGCACCAGCGCCAGCGCGGCCAGGCATGCCCCCGACAGCACCAGCGACAGGGCGTCGGCCACGGGAAGCGCGCCCATCAGGACGAGGGCGGCGAGGGCGGCCAGGACGACCGTTCCGGCTGCTGCGCCGAGCATCGCCAGACGGCGGAGCGTGGGCATCTTTTGTCAGCCTCCGTGTCAACAAGGAATGGATCGGGATTCTATTGGAAGATCTCTCATGATTCGTTGGCGGGAATGCTGAAATCTTGCCGTTGAATCGACATGTCATGACGTCAAACGGCGAAACAACCCTAGCCCTCGCCGCTTCTCCTGGGGCACGTCGGAGCCGGGATCGGGACCGGGCCAGAAGACCGCGGGAGGAGTCCGCCTGACCCCGTGTGTCTGGCGGATGACATCGTGGGGGGTTTCGCGAGGACCGGCCAGCAGCAGGGCGCGCGAAACCGCTTCGGTGCGTTCCATCACGGCCTCGGTCCCGGCGGGGGATTCGGTCACCAGGACGCCCAGCCGGCCGTCTGTCATCGTCCGTGTCATGCGTTCGAGGGTCTCGAAGGCGAGCGGCGCGTGCACCGACCCGCGGTAGCGGAACGGGACGGGAAAGGCCGTCGCCGGGGCCGTGTCGGCCAGGTGGACCCGGGGGTCGCCGCGCATGCTCTCGCTGATCAGCCGCAACTCGAACTCCTGGCCCGCCATGGCCTCGCCGCGCCCCGTCCTGATCGACGACCACGGCCCGATGAGCAGCACCCGCACGTCGGTGATCGACCCGGTCAGCGCCGACTCGACGGCCTCGCGCACCTCCCGCTCGCTCGCCTTCGACACGTCGAACACCACTTCGACGTACGGCGTGTGCCACGTACGCCCCCGCTGTTTGCGCAGGTCACGGCGGAGCGGGATGCGCTGCGCGTGATAGGGCTCGACGGCCTTCACGATGGCCGCCCGGTTGCGCTTCTGGGCCGGCACCCCCATGTGGACGGCCTTCGCCGACAGGTCGGGCACGAACACCGCGCCGCCTTGGGCCAGCCGGTAGGCGAACTCGGTGTCCTCGCCCCGGTGCACCTCGGCGTCGAGCCCGCCGACCGCCTCCAGCAGGGTGCGGTGCAGCGACAGGGTCGGGCCGGTGACGACGTGGTAGGGGTTGCGGCTCTTCTTCATGCCGTCGAGCCGCAGGATGGTGCGCTCGGTGCTGCTCGGCGTCGCGGCCGACAGGTCGATCAGCTCGCCAATCCGGTCGGCGGCCACCGCCTCGGCGACCTGCTCGGGGGTGAGCACGGGCGGCTCGACGAAGACCTTGGCGCCGATCGTGACCAGGTAGTCGGTCAGGTGGTGCCAGCGCAGCAGCCGTTCCAGGTGGTCGCGGTAGACGACCATGTCGGCGTCGAGCCGCTGCACGACCGTGCCCTCGGTGACGGCGATCCCGGCGTTCAGCGCGAACGCGGGCCCCCAGCCGCCGGGCCCCGAGCGGATGACCCGGGTGTTCTCCGGCCGGATTTCCGGCAGCCGCAGCGGCGGCAGGCTCCCGTCGTCGACCACGACGACCTCGGTCAGATGGGCGGGATAGGTCTGCGCCGACAGGGCGGCCAGGGTGAGGTCGACGAGCGCCTGGTTGCCGTGGGCCGGGATGACCACGCTGACCGGGAGGCGCGGCGCCCAGTGGCCGGCCTCCGGCGGCGACAGCGGCGAGTAGTCGTTGTGGCGGATCCGGGGCCGGGCGGCGGTGCCCGTCACGATGCCATCTCCTTCACGCGTACGCCGGTCTGCTGCGGAACGGTGATCGACAATAGTCAACCTCCCTGGCAGATTCCTGAGAGCGTATTAGGCGGACAAAAAGGGCGCGCTACCCCGTATTCGGGTGGTCGTCCCACCTGGCGGACGCCGAATCCCGGATCTCGAACGTTTGCCCGTAGACTCGGTGCCCGATAACGCAGGTGACATGGAGGATCCGCATGTCCAGGGTTTGGCGTGGACTCATCGAGGAATACCGCGACCGGCTTCCCGTGAGCGCGACGACGCCCGTGGTCACCCTTCTCGAAGGCGGCACGCCGCTGGTGCCGGCGCCGAAGGTCTCCGCGCTGGTCGGCTGCGAGGTGTACCTCAAGGTCGAGGGTCTCAACCCGACGGGCAGCTTCAAAGACCGCGGCATGACCGTGGCCATCAGCAAGGCCGTCGAAGAGGGCGCCCAGGCCGTCATCTGCGCCTCCACCGGCAACACCTCGGCCTCGGCGGCGGCCTACGCCGTGCGCGCCGGGCTCACCTGCGCCGTGCTCGTGCCGCGCGGCAAGATCGCGATGGGCAAGCTGGCCCAGGCGCTCGTCCACGGCGCGAAGCTGCTCCAGGTCGAGGGGTCCTTCGACGACTGCCTCGAGATGACCAAGAAGCTCGCCGAGAACTACCCGATCGCGCTGGTCAACTCGGTGAATCCGCACCGCCTCCAGGGCCAGAAGACGGCCGCCTTCGAGATCGTCGACGCCCTGGGCGCCGCGCCCGACGTCCACTGCATCCCGGTCGGCAACGCGGGCAACATCTCCGCCTACTGGATGGGCTACCAGGAATACGCCGCGAAGCCGCCGAAGATGTTCGGCTTCCAGGCCAGCGGTTCGGCGCCGATCGTCAACGGCTCGCCGGTCACCCACCCCCACACCATCGCCACCGCCATCCGCATCGGCAACCCGGCGTCGTGGAAGCTCGCCGAGGCGGCCCGCGACGAGTCGGGCGGCGTGATCCAGGCGGTCACCGACCGCCAGATCGCCGCCGCCTACAAGCTGCTGGCCCAGGGCGAGGGCGTGTTCGTCGAGCTCGCCTCGGCCGCCAGCGTCGCCGGCCTGCTCCAGGCCCACGAGCAGGGCCTGCTCCAGCCGGGCCAGCGGGTGGTCTGCACGGTCACCGGCAACGGGTTGAAAGACCCTGATTGGGCGATCTCGGGCGCGCCCGCGCCCGTGACCATCCCGATCGACGCCTACGCGGCGGCGGCCGCACTGGAACTGGCATGAGGCGCGGAATGCGAAAGACCCACCCTGTGGTGACGGCAGATCTCGGTGGTCCCGCGCCCGTGACCATCCCGATCGACGCCTACGCGGCGGCGGCCGCACTCGAACTCGCCTGATCTGCGGGAGCACCCTTTGACCGTTCTGGTGCGCACACCGGCGACCAGCGCCAACCTCGGCCCCGGATTCGACACCCTCGGCCTGGCCCTCGACCTCCACGACGAGGTGACGGCCTCGATTGGGGGTCACCCGACGGCCGTCGAGGTCGAAGGCGAGGGAGCCGGGGAGGTCGACACCGGCGAGGGGCACCTGATCGTGCGGACGATGCGCCGCACCTTCGACGAGATCGGCGTCGCGCAGCCCGAAGGGATCCGGCTGACCTGCGTCAACCGGATCCCCCACGCGCGCGGCCTGGGCTCGTCGTCGGCCGCGATCGTGGCCGGCATCCTGGCCGCCCGCGCGCTGGCCGAGCGGCTGTCGGGCGCGGTCTTCGACGACGACAAGACCCTCGCGCTGGCCACCGCCATCGAGGGCCACCCCGACAACGTCGCGCCCTGCCTGCGCGGCGGGCTGACGATCTCCTGGGACTCCGGGGTGCGCAGGCTCGTTCCCCACCCCGGCATCCGGCCGGTGGTCCTGATACCCCCGTTCCGGTTGTCCACAGAAGAGGCACGCGGGCTTCTTCCGGATCAAGTCCCGCATTCCGACGCCGCCGCGAACGCGGGCCGGGCCGCGCTGCTGGTCGCCGCGCTGACCGCCGAGCCGGACGGCTCGGTGCTGCTGGCCGCCACCGAAGACCGTCTCCACCAGCGATACCGCGCGCCCGCCATGCCGCGGACCGCCGATCTGGTAGAACGTCTGCGGTCGAAAGGGGTCCCCGCGGTCGTTTCGGGAGCGGGTCCCACGGTTCTTGCGTTTTCCACGCCGGATACGCAGGATTTGATCGAGCCCGAAGTGGGTATCGACTGGCAAATCCAGCCACTGAACGTCGACCCTTCCGGTGCGACCGTTCAGTTTCCCGAGACACGCTGATGCCTCTTCGACCTTCAGGGAATAGCTGTGTGCGCCGGTGATGTTAGGCTGATAGCCGCACCAGGTGCCCCCGTGTTGGGTGCGTGCTTGTCATTCGTACATCGCGGTTCCTCGCACAGCCGAAGCCGCCGTGGCGATTTCCCTGAACTCACCTCCTCCATCCGCCGACGCGGCAGGGGGTGGCGTGTTCGGAGACATGCGCGTTCGAGCCACCTCGACATCTGGTCGGTCGTGGCATCCCAGGGGGTCTCCCCTGGAAGCCTGCCGCTCGTGATTCTCGGCACCCGGCTCGACCGCACGAGATCCACGAAGCCCGACCCGGTCTGTCCCGCCGGGTCGCATAACCGGGACGGCGGAATCAGACAGTCCGGCGCCCGACCCCTGGGAAGGACCCTTAGTTGAGCGACACCACCGAACTCCTCGCCGACGCACCCGTCGGCGACGCCCCCACGACCGCGCGCCGTCGCCGCTCCGGCACCGGCCTGTCGGCCATGGTGCTCCCCGAACTGCAGGCGATGGCCTCCGGTCTCGGCATCAGCGGCACCGGCCGTATGCGGAAGAGCCAGCTCATCGCGGCCATCCAGGAGAAGCAGGGGGCGGCGGCGCAGCCCGCCGCGGAGAGCAAGCCCGAGCCCAAGAGCGAGCCCAAGGCGGAAGCCGCCCCGGCTGAGCGGCCCGCCCGAGCCCGTCGGGAACGTTCCTCCCGCGCCGCCGCCGCGGCGCCCGCCGAGGCCCCGGCCGAGGCTCCCGCAGAGCGTGTCGAATCCGCCCCGCCGGCATCCCTCGAGCCTACGGTGCAGACGACCCCGACCGTCGTGGAGCAGTCCGAGGCCCCGTCCGAAGGCCGTGAGCAGCGCGGCGACCGCCGCGAGCGCCGTGGCCGCGGGGAGCGCGGCGAGCGCCGTGAGCGCGGCGACCGTGGCGACCGCCAGGACCGCGGCGACCGTCAGGACCGCAGCGAGCGCGGTGACCGCCAGGACCGTCAGGACCGGGGCGACCGCAACGAGCGTGGCGACCGTGGGGGCCGCAACGACCGCCAGGACAACCGCCAGGACCGCCAGCAGGACACCCGCCAGGACCAGGGCCAGAACCAGGGCGGTCCCGGCCAGGGCGGCCCGCAGGACGACGACCCGCGCGGCCGTCGTGGCCGCTTCCGCGAGCGCAACCGCCGCGGCCGCGACCGTTTCGGCGACGCCAGCGAGCCCGTGGTCAGCGACGACGACGTCCTGATCCCGATCGCCGGCATCCTCGACATCCTCGACAACTACGCGTTCGTCCGCACCAGCGGCTACCTGCCCGGCGCCAACGACGTCTACGTCTCGCTGGCCCAGATCCGCCGCAACGGCCTGCGCAAGGGCGACGTCATCACCGGCGCCGTCCGCCAGCCGCGCGACGGCGAGCGCCGCGAGAAGTTCAACGCGCTGGTCCGCCTCGACACCGTCAACGGCATGGAGCCCGAGCAGGCCCGCCAGCGCCCCGACTTCAACAAGCTCACGCCCCTCTACCCGCAGGAGCGCCTGCGGCTGGAGACCGAGCCCAACATCATGACCACGCGGATCATCGACCTGGTCAGCCCGATCGGCAAGGGCCAGCGCGGCCTGATCGTGTCGCCGCCGAAGGCCGGCAAGACGATGGTCCTCCAGGCCATCGCCAACGCGATCACCCGCAACAACCCCGAGTGCCACCTGATGGTCGTCCTTGTGGACGAGCGTCCGGAAGAGGTCACCGACATGCAGCGGTCGGTCAAGGGCGAGGTCATCCACTCGACCTTCGACCGCCCGGCCGAAGACCACACCACCGTCGCCGAGCTGGCCATCGAGCGCGCCAAGCGCCTCGTGGAGCTGGGCCACGACGTGGTCGTCCTGCTCGACTCGATCACCCGCCTGGGCCGCGCCTACAACCTGGCCGCCCCCGCGTCGGGCCGCATCCTGTCGGGTGGTGTCGACTCCACGGCCCTCTACCCGCCCAAGCGCTTCTTCGGCGCCGCCCGCAACATCGAGAACGGCGGCTCGCTGACGATCCTGGCGACGGCCCTGGTCGAGACCGGCTCGAAGATGGACGAGGTCATCTTCGAGGAGTTCAAGGGCACCGGCAACATGGAGCTCAAGCTCAACCGCTCCCTGGCCGACAAGCGCATCTTCCCCGCGGTCGACGTCGACGCGTCCGGCACCCGCAAGGAAGAGATCCTCATGGGCAAGGACGAACTCCAGGTCATCTGGAAGCTGCGCCGCGTGCTCCACGCACTCGACATGCAGCAGGCCCTGGAGCTCCTCCTGGAGAAGATGAAGGAGACCAAGAGCAACGTCGAGTTCCTGATGCAGGTCCAGAAGACCACCGTCAGCAACGACCGCGACTAGCCCTTGACCTGAAGCTCACACGGCGATCTCCGCGATCGCCGGGAAAAAGACCCCGGACCCCGTCCGGGGTCTTTTTTCTTGCTTCCGTTACGGCTCTCGCCCACCCTGCCCCGCCCGCCGCCCCCGAATCCCGCCGTAACCGGCGCCAACCGGCCGCGCCCGCCCATCGCCGCGACGACGCCATGCGATCAGCAGTATTCGCCGGCCACCCGCTCCCGGAACTCGTCCTCGGTGACGGTGTTCCCGTCGGCGTCCATGAAGACCCCCATACGCGCGCCCGCCCGGCCGATCTCCTCGACGGTGGAAGCGGACCCGAAGCCGAGCCCGTCCGTCAGGCCGACCGACACATTGAAGATCTCCGGCAGGGGCGTGGTCATCGGTATGTCGACCGTCGCGAACCCCCGCGAGTCGCCGACCGTGATCCGGTCACCGGGCCCCGACGGCCGGGAGACCCGCCACACCGGCGTCGACGTCATCCAGTCGCTCACCGTCACCGACGCGATCCGTTCACCGGGACACAACGCGACCACCACCTTGACCCGGCCGTCGTCGGCCAGGCCGAGCCCCACGGGCCGCGGCATGGGGTCGCCGAGAACGGGCACACACGCGGCCACGGTCATCACCAAGAACGGCAGCCCGAGTAAGAGGCCGGAACGATCGCTCATGGACCGATTGTCAAGCCGCGGAGATCGGCACAGAAGGAGAAGAGGATCTCGGTTCGGCACTGACCTTCATCGCTTCGTCCTGGCTGCACAGCCGCCCGGCAGGGCGGTATACGCCTATGCGCCCTGGAGGGCGGTGCGGCTACGCCGGCCGCCGTGAGACCGGACCCGTTTCCAGGAGCAAAGGGATCCGTCGCGGTCATGTCTGACATCAAGGGGCAAATCGGGGGGTTAGCCCCACCCCGTTCGCTCCATACCCTCGGCGGCCTGCACTTTGGCATCCTCGACGCATGGAGCGAAGGTTGCGGGACAGGGTCCCCTTCGGCCCATGGGGCCCCCTGGGCATCGCCGTCGACCCGGTCACGTGGAAGGCGGCGCCCTACTTCGTCGTCGCCCCCGCCGTGGGCACCGCCTGTTTCGTCGGCCTGGGCCTGGCGTTGCCGCTCTCGCTGGTCCTGGTCCTGATCTGGGTCGGGCTGCCCATGCTGGCGGTGCTGATCCTGCTCTGGCGGGCCGTTGCCTTCGCGGAGCGCCGGTTCGTGCGCTGGACGCTCGGTGTCGACATCCCCGACCCCTACCGCCCCCGCCCCGACGGCGGCCTCTACGCCCACCTGCGGTGGCTCTTCGTCGACCCGGCCACCTGGAAGGACCTCGGCTACGTCCTGCTGCTCTGCCCCCTGGGCCTGCTGGAGTTCTTCGTCGTCTTCGGCCTGTGGTCGCTGGGCCTGGAGCTCCTCGCCCTCCCGTTGCCGCTCGTCCTGACCGACCGCACCATGACGGCCTGGTTCGTCGAGGTGTCGACCGTCCCGGAGGCCGTGCTGGTCATGCTGGTCGGCGTGGTCTCCCTGGTCGCGTCCCTGTACGCCCTCAGAGGCGCCGCACTGGCCCACGGCTGGGTGGCGCGGGCGCTCCTGGGCACCGATGACCGCACGCTGCTCCTGGCCCGCAACGAGGATCTGAGGGCCAGCCGGGCCCGGGGCGTGAACGCCGCCGAGGCCGAACGCCGCCGCATCGAACGCGACCTCCACGACGGCGCCCAGCAGCGCCTCCTGTCGGTCGCCCTCGATCTGGGCCGCGCCCAGGCCAAGTTCGACGACGACCCCGTACAGGCCAGAATCCTGGTCGAGAGCGCCGCGGCGGGCGCGAAAGCGGCGATAGCCGAGCTCAGAGACCTGGCCCGAGGCATCTACCCGGCCATCCTCACCGACAGGGGCCTGGACGCCGCCCTCTCGTCCCTGGCCGCCCGCGCCCCCGTGCGGGTCGAGGTCACCGTCGAGATCACCGACCGCCCCCCGGCCGCCGTCGAGAGCATCGCCTACTTCGTCGTGGCGGAGGCCCTCACCAACATGGCCAAATACTCGGAGGCCACCGAGGCGAAGGTGAAAGTGAGCAGAGCGGCCGACAGGGTCGTCGTCGAGATCGCCGACAACGGCGTCGGGGGAGCCGTCGTCCGCCCAGGTGGGGGCCTCAACGGCCTGGCCGACCGGGCGGCCACCATCGACGGCGTCCTCACCGTCGACAGCCCGCCCGGAGGTCCCACCCTCATCAGGGCCGAGCTGCCCTGCGTATGGTGACGGCATGCGTGTCGTGATCGCCGAAGACTCGGTGCTGCTGCGCGAGGGCCTGTCCCGGCTCCTGGCCGACGGCGGCATCGAGACCGTCGCCGCGGTGGGCGACGGCCCGTCGCTGGTCGAGGCGGTCGACGTACACAACCCTGACCTGGCCGTCGTCGACGTGCGCATGCCCCCCTCCCACACCGACGAGGGCCTGCGCGCCGCCCTGGAGATCCGGTCGCGGCGCCCCGGTTTCCCGATCCTGGTGTTGTCGCAGTATGTCGAGGAGCGCTACGCCACCGACCTGCTCGGCGCCGGCGCGCAGGCGGTCGGCTACCTGCTCAAGGAGCGGGTGGCCGAAGTGGCCGAGTTCCTCGACGCGGTGAGGAGGGTCGCCTCAGGGGGCGCGGTGATCGACCCGGACGTGGTGGTCCAACTCCTGGGCCGCCGCCGGCTGCCCCACGAACGCCTGACCGGCCGCGAGACCGAGGTCCTGGCCCTCATGGCCGAAGGCCGCTCCAACAGCGCCATCGCCGCCCGCCTGGTCGTCTCGGAGGGCGCGGTGGAGAAACACATCTCCAGCATCTTCCTGAAGCTCGCCCTCGACCCGGCGCCCGACGACCACCGGCGTGTTCTCGCAGTTCTGGCCTATCTCGGGCACCGGCCCTGAAATCTTTCCATCCGTTACGGCTCCGCCCACCCCGGCACCGCCCGCCGCTCATTCCTCGCCGCATCCGGCGCCAACCGGTCGCGCGTGGTGCCCGCCGAAACGGCGGAGAAGTTTGGCGCGAAGAGGCAATAGGGACGCGTGGGGACGAGCGGGCTCGACGTTCGGCCTTTGCGACGGACGCGGTCATGTGTGGCGATCAAGACGATGCAACCCTATGTCGGCCGCTTGAAGTCGGGGCCCACCCACCCGGGGGCCAGGTCATCTTCGTCCGCGCGGCTGACACTTTCGCCCGTGGGGACCAAGCCTTGTGGAAAACGCTGTCGCCGGCTTCGGCCGCGAGCCAGGGTCGTCAGGTCGGCGAGGAGTCGCTGCATCCGTGGTGTGCGACCTGGTTGCGGGGTGCGATGTGTACGTCCCACCACGAACACCCTCTCGCCATGCGCTACGTGGACGTCCTCGGCCGCCCCGGAGGACCTGATTCCGGTGCGCGCCCTGGCTGAGCTGCCGTTCAGGGGCCCGCCAAACTCGCGATGGGTTCGCACTCGCCTGCGCTTCTGAGGCTCTGCGGACACTGCCAAGCCCTGAGGGACGTACGTCGCCAACCTGGTCGTCAGGTGTGGGAGGAGTTGGCCGCTTGGGAGGTGCGCATCTTGGGTTGGGTGCCTTTCCGGGGCCCGCCCACCCGGATTCGGGGTCACTCTTGTCCTTACGACTGACGTCTGGCGGGACGTGGTCAAGCCCTGTGGAGAGGCTGTCGCCTGGGTTGTCAGGTGTGCGAGGAGTGGCCGCTGGGGAGGTGCGCATCTTGGGCCGGGTGCCGCTCCGGGGCCCGCCCACCCGGGTTCGGGCCAGTCTTGTCCGCACGACTGACGTCTGGCGGGACGTGGCCAAGCCCTGTGGAAAGGCTGCCGCCGGCCTGGTCAGCTCGTCGGCGGCATGTCGATCGCTTCGGTGATCCTCTTGGGCGGCCGCTCGTGAGCCCGCCCACCCGGGAGCCACGCCAGTTTCGCCGCCCGGACCGACGTTGCCGCCCAGCTCGCCACTCCCTGTGGAAAACGGCTCGCGTCGTCAAGAGGTCAGGCATCGCCCAGCCGCCCCGCGTCCGCATCGGCTCTGAGGCGACTCCAGGCGAAGCCCGCCCCTTTGGGCAGGCACGGAAAAGGGGCGCCCCGTGCGGGACGCCCCTTTCTCGTAGAAGCCTTGGTTCAGCCGGAGGACGTCAGCGGACGTCGACCAGCTTGTACGGCGACAGCGACGAGTTGGTCGCGCTGGTGCTGGTCGCCTGGAGACGCCAGTAGCCGTCGTACTTGGGCTTGACGGTCTTGCTGTACTTGCCCGTCGAGTTGGCGCCCACGTAGCCGACGAACTTCCAGGTCTTGGTGCCCTTCTTCTTGAAGTAGAGCTTGAGGATCTTCTTGGACCACGCGCCCCACTTGCTGGTGCCGCGGTAGACCGTGCCGTAGATCTTGACCGTCTTGCCCTTCTTCACCTTCGCGGGCGAGACGGCGATCGTGATCTTCGACTTGGCCTTGGCCGCCGCGGAGGCGCCCTTGACCGAGAAGCCCTTGACGAAGCTGTAGGTCTTGGAGCCACGCGTGACGGTGACCTTCAGCTGCCAGGAGCCCGCGGGGGCCTGGTAGTCGAAGGAGGCAGAGCCGTGGTAGCTGTCGTCGGCCTCGAGGCCGGTGGGCAGCGTGTAGTAGTCGCCCGAGGAGTGCTCGTAGCGGACGTTGGTGACCTTCTCGTCGCCGTACTTCTCAAGCTTGAAGTTGGCGAAGACGTCGACCTCTTCGCTCTTCTTCAGCACGACCGGGTCGGGGTCGACGTTCGCCGAGGTCACCCGGGTCGCCGTGGCGACGGTGATCGACTGCCAGGGGTTCGTGAAGGTCGGTGCGGCCGTCACGCCGTTCGCGGTGAAGGCCGTGCGGTACTTCCAGGTGCCCGGCTTGTCGCTCGCCGAGAGCGGGATGGAGGCCGCGACGGTGACGTCACCGGTGGGGGCGGGGGTGGCCGTCGAGGTCGGGATGTCCGCCGCGGTGCCCGCGTGGGGCGTCCCCGACTCCGCCTCGTCTGGCTTCAGGAACTGCACGTGGATCTTGCCGGGCTTGTCCGGCGCCGCGTAGACGTCGGTGGCCTTGATCTTGAAGGTGATCTTGTCACTCCCGCTCGGCGGGATGAACAGGTCCGCGAAGTCGGTACCGGTCGCCGACACGGACCCGGCGGCGAAAGCGGGCGAGGCGGCGACGATCCCGCCGGTGGCGAAGAGCACCGCCCCCGTGGCGGCCGCAACCATGAGCCGCAGGCTCTTGCGCATGTAAGGCCCCTTACATGAGTGAGTATTGGGAGAAAATAGAGCTTGTGAGAATAACGTGACATGGGCCCACGTGTGCACACATGGGCCCATTCGTCGCCTGTACGGCCTGCGCCAGGGGTTGGTGGCGCAAGCCGTACAGGATCAGCGAACGTCGACGAGCTTGTACGGCGAGTACGAGGACTTCGTGGCCGACGTCGAGGTCGCCGCCATCCGGTACCAGCCGTCGTACTTGGGCTTGACCGTCTTGCTGTACTTGCCGGAGTTGTTGGCGCCCACGTAGCTGACGAACTTCCAGCTCTTGGTGCCCTTCTTCTTGAAGTACAGCTTGAGGATCTTCTTCTTCCACGGACCCCACGACTTAACGCCGCGGTAGACCTTGCCGTAGACCTTGATGTACTTGCCCTTCTTCACCTTGGTCGGCGAGATGGACATCGTGATCTTCGACTTGGCCTTCGAGGCCGGGGCGGAGGTCTTGCTGACCTTGAAGCCCTTGGTGAAGGCGTAGGTCTTCGTGCCGCGCGTGATCGTGAACTTGATCTGCCAGTCACCGGCCGGAGCGTCGGTGCCCATGGTCACGAAGTTGTAGTAGCTCTTGTCGTCGCCCTCGAGCGAGGTGCCGAGCGAGTAGTACTCGCCACTCGACGGGTGCAGCGCGCGCACCTGCTTGAGCGTCTCGCCGCCGAACTTCTCGATCGTCGCGCTGAAGCCGACGTCGGTCGCGCCCTTGAGCACGACGGGGTTCGGGTCGATGCCGACGTTGGAGACCCGGGTGGCCGGGGTGACCGTGAAGGTCTTCACTTCCTGCCAGGTGTCCGGCGCGGCCGTCGCGGTGGGAGAAGGCGACGGAGACGCCTGGGTCGGCGCGGCGATCGGCTCGGCCGAGATCTGCAGCCTCCAGCGGTCACCGGGCTTGTCGTTGTTCTGCACGGTGAAGCTGCCGGTGACCCTCGAGGTCGCGCCGGGCTGAGTGGTGACCTTGGCGAGCTGGGTGACGTTGGCGGTGCGCCAGTTCACCGTGACTCCGGCGCCGGGGTTGTAGTCGGGGGTGACCCGCGCCCAGATCTTGTACTTGGGAGACCAGGAGTCGCCGAACTTCTCGTGATAGGCGCCGGCCAGATCGAACGAGAACGACATGGTGTCCTGAGAGACCGGCGGGATGAAGGTGTCGTTGACGACGCCGTTCGTCACCGTGACGGTCACAGCTGAAGCGGGGGAGGCGGCGATGGCCACACCGCTGGCGAAGAGTGCCACCCCGCTGGCGCCTGCAATGAGCAGTCGCAGGCCTTTCCTCATCGAATCCCCTAACTAAGGTAATTTTGAGGGAAAAGCTCGGGTTTGAGCAGGGCGAGCCTAGTGGGGCCCCTGTGACCAGTCCACATGCGCGGTGACCTTCTCACGGACTTCCCAGGCATCGTTCGGCGACGACCCCGGGAATGCGCCATGGCCTGGGACGGTTCTCCGATCTGGCACACTGGTAGCCGAACCGTTGCGGTTCCGGTTCCCGCCCCCCTGGTCTCCAGGCTGACAGAGGCGATCCGGCGACCGCGCCCCGGAGAGGAAAAAGGTATGAAGGCCGACATCCACCCCACGTACGTCGTCACCAATGTGACGTGTTCGTGCGGTAACACGTTCACCACGCGCAGCACCGCCAAGAACGGCGCGATTCACGCCGACGTCTGCTCGGCGTGCCACCCGTTCTACACGGGCAAGCAGAAGATCCTCGACACGGGCGGCCGTGTGGCGCGCTTCGAGGCCCGGTTCGGCAAGAAGGCCGCGGGCAAGTAGCTCCTTCCCAGACGCCGGCTCGGAACCGTCCTTCTCTCGCAGGGGGCGCGCCCGGGTCGGCGTTCGTGGTGAAAGGGCCTACTCGATTCGACCAGCAGGAGGGGACGCGCGGTGAACCTCGACGAGCTCATCAGCGAATACGCCGATCTCGAGCTGAAGCTCGCCGACCCGGCGGTGCACGCCGACCAGGCGAAGGCCAGGCAGTTCGGGAAGCGTTACGCCCAGCTCACGCCGATCGTCGGCACCTACCGCGAGCTCGGCCAGGTGCGCGACGACATCAAGGCGGCCCGCGAACTCGCCGGCGAAGACCCCTCGTTCGCCGAGGAGGCGGCCGAGCTGGAGGCGCGCGTCCCCGCGCTGGAGGAGCGGCTGCGCCACCTGCTGGTGCCCCGCGACCCCAACGACGACAAAGACATCATCATGGAGATCAAGGCCGGCGAAGGCGGCCAGGAGTCCATGTTGTTCGCCGGCGACCTGCTCCGCATGTATCTGCGGTACGCCGAACGCGTCGGCTACAAGACCGAGATCATCGACGCCCAGCATTCGGATCTGGGCGGCTACAAGGACGTCACGGTCGCCATCAAGGGCCGCGAAGGCGCCTGGGGGCGGCTCAAGTTCGAGGGCGGCGTCCACCGGGTGCAGCGGGTGCCCGCGACCGAGTCGCAGGGGCGCATCCACACCTCCGCCGCCGGGGTGCTCGTCTACCCCGAGGCCGAGGAGGTCGACGTCCAGATCGACCCCAACGACCTGCGGATCGACGTCTACCGCTCCAGCGGTCCCGGCGGCCAGAGCGTCAACACGACCGACTCGGCGGTGCGCATCACCCACATCCCGACCGGCGTCGTGGTGTCGTGCCAGAACGAGAAGAGCCAGCTCCAGAACAAGGAGTCGGCGATGCGCATCCTCCGGGCGCGGCTGCAGGCCATCGCCGAGGAGGAGGCCAACGCCGCCGCGATGGCCGAGCGCAAGTCGCAGGTCCGCACCGTGGACCGGTCCGAGCGGGTGCGCACCTACAACTACCCCGAGAACCGCATCTCCGACCACCGGGTCGGGTTCAAGGCCTACAACCTCGACCAGGTGCTCGACGGCGACCTCGACGCGGTGATCCAGGCCCTGCTCGACGCCGAACTGGCAGAGAAGCTCGCCGCCGCCGCGACCTGAGCCCATGACCTTCCTCCTGGACGAGATAGCGCTGGCCACCGCCCGGCTCGCCGAGGCAGGTGTGCCGTCGCCGCGCGCCGACGCCGAGGAGATCGCGGCGTTCGTCCACGGCGTGACCCGCGGCACCCTCCACACGGTGAAGGACTCCGAGTTCGACGCCCTCTTCTGGGAGGGGGTCTCCAGGAGGGAGTCGCGCGAGCCGCTGCAGCACATCACCGGCCGCGCCTTCTTCCGCTACCTGTCGCTCGAGGTCGGCCCCGGGGTGTTCATCCCCCGGCCGGAGACCGAGGTCGTGGTCGGCTGGGCCATCGACCGCCTCAACGAGATGGACGTCGCCTCCCCGATCGTGGTCGACCTCGGCACCGGATCGGGCGCGATCGCGTTGTCGATCGCCCAGGAGGTCGCGCTCGCGCAGGTGCACGCCGTGGAGATCGACCCGGCCGCCTACCGCTGGGCCAAGCGCAACATCCTCGAACACGGCCAGGGCCGCACCTCCCTCCACCCGGAGGACCTGGCCGACTGCCTGCCCGAGCTCGAAGGCCAGGTCGACCTGGTCATCAGCAACCCGCCCTACATCCCGCCGGGGGCGGTGCCGCGCGACCCCGAGGTGCGCGACTACGATCCTCGCCGTGCCCTCTACGGTTCGGGCGACGACGGCCTGGGAGAGGTCCGGGCGGTCGAGGCCACGGCCCGCCGGCTCCTGCGCCCCGGTGGCCTGGTCGCGGTGGAGCACGCCGACGAGCAGGGCAACGCGGTCTACTGGTTGTTCCCTGAGAGCAACGGCTGGCGCGACGCCCGCCTGCGTCAGGATCTGACCGGCCGCGACCGCTTCGTGACGGCCAAGTTCGGCCTGGAGTGACAAGGGAGATCACATGACCCGCCGATACCTCTGTTCCAACCCCGGCGAGCGCGAGTCGGGCCTCATCGACGCCGCGTCGGTCATCAGAGCCGGCGACCTGATCGTCCTCCCGACCGACACCGTCTACGGCATCGGCGCCGACGCCTTCACGCCCTCGGCCGTGCGGGCCCTGCTGACCGCCAAGGGCCGCGGCCCCGACATGCCGGTGCCCGTCCTCGTCGGCACCGTCCGGGCCGCCGGTGCGCTGGTCGAGTCGCTCGGCACCCATGGCCAGGACCTCATCGACGCCTTCTGGCCGGGCCCGCTGACGCTCGTCTTCAAGGCCAACCGCTCGCTCAAGTGGGACCTCGGCGAGACCAAGGGCACCGTGGCCATCCGCATGCCGCTCCACCAGGTGGCCCTCGACCTGCTCAAGGAGACCGGCCCGATGGCCGTCTCCAGCGCCAACCGCTCGGGCAACCCGCCCGCCACCACGGCGGCCGAGGCCGAGGAGCAGCTGGGCCAGTCGGTGGCCGTCTACCTCGACGCGGGGCCGTGCAACGACAACACCCCGTCGACCATCCTCGACCTGACCACCTCGGTGCCCCGCGTGCTGCGCAAGGGCGGGATCCCGGTCGACAAGCTCCGGGGCGTCGTGGGGTACCTCGCGACCGAGGAGTAGATCCATACCGTCTGGCTATCGCACCGGGTCACCGGGGGCGTGGCGGCCTAGCGTGAGTCGAGGTTTTCGACCCCGGGAGGCTGGCGCATGCCCAAGATCGATGGGATGGACCCCAAACTGGTCCGCGATCTCCTGGCCGAGCTTCGACGCGCGGCCAAGGAGATGGAGACCATCGAGGCCAAGGCGACCACCACGGTCCGCAACGCGGGCGTGCCCGCCGCGGTGACCTACCGTCCGTCGGCGGTGGCCGACGCCATCGCCGAAATGGACAAGGACGTCACCGCCCGCCTGGCCCTTTTGGAGAAGCGCGAACGCGAACCGCGCACCCAGCCCAACCCGACGACGTCCGGCGACGCCAACCCCGCCCCCAAGCCGACGGCGGGCGAGACCGAACCGCCGCCGAAGAAACCGGCCGGGGAGACCGAACCACCCAAGCAGCCGTCCGGCGACCCGGAACCTCCGAAGAAGCCGGCGGGCGAGACGGAACCTCCGAAGAAGAGCGACACCGAGACCTCCGCCCCGAACAGGGGCGACTCGGACCCGCCGCCCAAGAAGAGCGACACCGAGACCGAGCCGCCGAAGAAGGGCGACACCGAGACCTCCGCCCCGAACAGGGGCGACTCGGACCCGCCGCCCAAGAAGAGCGAGGGCGAGACCCCGCCGCCGAAGGGCGAGACGCCTCCTCCGAAGCAGGAGCCGATCGACACCCCGAAGAAGGACCATCCCGACGACATCGACCAGACGAAGGGCCGGGTCGTGCTCGACGTCGACGGGACCAAGGTGGTGTCCTACCCCCTCAACCAGGACCTCGACGTGGTCCGCCCGATCGACGACACCGCCCAACCCGCCGGTACGCAACCCTCCGGCGGCCCCCAGCCCGACGGCAAGCCCGGCTACGTCGAACCGCTGGAGCCCACGGTCAAACACCCCGCACCCCAGCCGGGCCTCGACCCGGGCGACCCCATGGGCCCCTACGTGGGCACGGCGGCCGACAACGTCACCGAAGACCCGTTCCTCAAGAACAACCCCGCCGCCGCCCAGCCCGCTCCCCAGCCGGGCCTGGCCCCCGGCGACCCGATGGGCGCGTATGTGGGCACGGCGGCCGACAACGTCACGGAAGACCCCTATCTCAAGAGCAACCCCGTGACCCAGCCCGCGCCGCAACCGGGCCTGGCCCCCGGCGACCCGATGGGCGCGTATGTGGGCACGGCCGCCGACAACGTGACGGAAGACCCCTTCCTCGCCTCCGCCCCTCAACTGCCGGCGGACACCACGCTGGTGAGCGGCGACGCCGTCGACCCGAAGGCCCTGGCCGCCGCCCAGCCCGGCGACGTGCTCTCCGCCCCGGCCAACCCGATCTCCGACCAGGCCCTCGGCACCCTGCTGAACAACGACTCGCAGATCGGCCCCCAGGGCATGCCGACGGTCACCGACGGGAGCGGCTCGGCCTCGGGCGCAGGCGGCAACCCGGGGGCAGCCGGTCATGGCCCGAACGACGGCGGCTCCCAGCAGACGTCTGCCGGTGGAAACTCGGGCAACCCGCACAGCGGTGGTTATTCCGGCTCGCAGGGCGGAAACGACGGCGGCTCTCAGCAGACGTCTGCCGGTGGGAACTCGGGCAACTCGCACAGCAGTGGTCCTTCGGGCTCGCAGAGCGGAAACGACGGCGGTGCCCAGCAGACCGGCAATCCGGGCGACTCATCCGGCCAGCAAGGCGGAAAAGAGGGTCAGTGCGGCCCGCAGGGCGGTAACAATCCGGCGGCGAATGGTTCGACCACTGGGCAGGCGGGGCTCACGACCGGCCCGACCATGGCTCACTACGGCCCCGCCGGTCTGTCGGCCGACGGCCACTACGGTGCGGCGGGTCAGCCGGGGTCTGCCGGCCAGCCCGGCACCGCCGATCAGTCCAGCCCCGCAGGTCAGGCCGGATCCGGGGATCACGGCGGTTCGGCCGGTCAGGCTGAAATCGATCCCAAGAAGCTGGCCGCCGAGCAGCCCGGTGACGTCCTGTCCGCCCCGGCCAAGCCGATCTCCGACCAGGCCCTCGGCGCGCTGCTGAACATCGACTCCCAGATCGGTCCGCAGGAGATGCCGTCCATGACCGGCGGAGGATCGGGGACCGAAGGCGGCCCCGGCCACGCCCCCTCCGACAATGGTTCAGACCATTCCGCGTCAGCCCCCCAGACCCCCTCGGCAAGCCAGGCCGGCGGCGACTTCGACCCGAGGCGGCTCGCCGCCGAGCAGGCCGGTGACGTCCTGTGGGCGCCGGCTGACACCATCTCCGACCAGGCACTTCGTGCCCTGTTCGGGTTCGACGACCAGATCGGGCCGCAGGAGACGCCGTCCATGGGGGCCGGTTCGGAGGGCGGTCCCGGGCAGGGGCCCGCCGGTGGCGGACCCGGCCAGGGCGCGGGCCCGGCGCCGGGGGCCGCGGGTGATGGTCCAGACCAATCCGACCCCAGGCGGCTGGCCGCCGAGCAGCCCGGTGACGTTCTCTCCGCGCCGGCGAAACCGGTCTCGGACGAGGCGATCCTCGCCCTGATGGACGTCCACGCACAGATCGAGCCGGTCGACATGCCGAGTGTCTCCGTACCGGCAGGGGAGTGGGGCACGGGCGAATGGGTGCCCGAGGACATCGAGCCCGACGGCCCCGCCGGTTCCGTCGCCCCCGGTCAGCCCGCGTAAGGAGATCCGATGAGCTATCTCGACCCACCCGCGCCCCGGCCGCTGCAGCCGGGGGAGACCCCGCCCGCCGCGAACGGGAACGACCTGCTGATCCCGGGCGGCCAGGCGACGACCTGGGTGTTCAACCCCGAATACCAGCGCCTGGTCGACCTGTGGTTCCAGGTCATGCCGTTGATGGAGAAGATTTCGACGTTGCTCGACCGGCCGTACACGCTGGCCAGGAGCCCCGACACGTGGGATGCCCCCGTCGCGAAACGGTATGTCGAGCAGATCTCCGAATGGCGCACCCGCCTGGGGCTCTACCGGCAGGCCGTGCTCACCTCGATCAGCGACGAGGCCGCCGACACCCCCCGTTGGGTGCCGAGCAAGGCCGGCGCGCCGCACGCCTACTCGTAAAGCTGCGCTAGCGTCGTCGCAAAGAGATGGTGTGGGTATTTCGCCCGTCTCAACTGGTCCGTTGATCCGGGAAACTGGTGCCGTGCGCGAATACTTCTTCGTGGGCCTTGTCACTGCCGTTGTCACCTACCTGCTGGTGCCTCCGGTCCGGGCCTTCGCGTTGCGCATCGGCGCCGCTCCCGAGGTCCGGGAACGCGACGTGCACAAGGTGCCGACACCCCGGCTGGGTGGCCTGGCCATGTTCGGCGGCATGGCCGCCGGGCTGCTGGCCGCCTCCCACCTGCCGTGGGTCGGGTCGGCGCTGGCCGGCGAACAGTCCGGTCAGACCACGATCGCGCTGCTCGCCGCCGGTGGGCTGATCGTGGTGACCGGCTTCCTCGACGACTGGCTGGGCATGGACGCCCTGGTCAAGCTGGGCGGCCAGGTCGCCGCCGGCGGCCTGCTGGTCTACTACGGGGTGTCGCTGCGGTCGTTGCCGCTGCCCGAGAGCATGGGCGGCAACGTGTTCCTCGACTCGAACCTGCAGGCCGTGATGACGATCCTGGTCGTGGTGGTCGCCATCAACGCGGTCAACTTCGTCGACGGGCTCGACGGCCTGGCGGCCGGCATCGTCGGCATCGCGGCGATGGCCACACTGGTCTACTCCATGGTGTTGTCACAGGACCAGCAGCAGACCCGCATCAACCTGACCGCCGTGGTCGCGGCCCTGCTGGTCGGCATGTGTCTCGGTTTCCTGCCCCACAACTTCAACCCGGCCAAGATCTTCATGGGCGACACCGGCTCGATGCTGATCGGGCTGGTCCTGGCCACCTCGCTGGTGACCATCACGTCGTCGGTGCCGACGACCGCGCTCGACGTCAACCGGTTCGCGCTGGTCCTGCCGCTGCTGCCGCTGGCGGTGGTCGTGTTGCCGCTGACCGACCTGATCATGGCGGTGATCCGGCGTACGAGCGAAGGTCTGTCGCCGTTCGCGCCCGACCGGGGGCACCTGCACCACCGGCTGCTCGACATCGGCCACTCCCACCGGCGGAGCGTCCTGATCATGTACGCGTGGACGTTCATCTTCGCGTTCACGATCGTGGGCCTGTCGCTCGAAGGGGTGCCGCTCATCCTGTTCCCGCTGATCAGCGTCGTCGCGATCGCGGTGCTGGTGGTGTTGTCGAGGCCGAAGGGGCGCAAGGGGGCGCACGCCGCCGACCGCCCGGGGGGCCCGCCGGCGAACCATCCCCCGGCGACAATCGGGTGAATTCGCCGCGAAAAGCCAGGTAAAGCCTGTGTCGCGGAGCTTGTGATAGCTTTCACTAACAGCAGCCCATAGTCTGGGCGAAGCAAACGCTCGGTTGACAACATGTTCTGGAGTCGTCCATGCAGGCCAACGACGTGCGCGTTCTGAAGGGCGCCGCCGTGCCAACGGTGGCGGTGGGGGTGATCGCGGCCATCGTGTCGGCGATCTTCGCCGGATTCACGGGCGCGCTCGGCGCCGTCATCGCGCTGGGCCTGGTGGCCGCCTTCTTCACCGTCGGGCTCATCGTGGTCACCTGGGCGGGCCGCATCTCGCCGATGGCCATGTTCGCCTCGGCCGTTTTGAGCTATCTCGTCAAGGTGATCGCTATCATGATCACACTCAGGGCATTCGAGACGACCACCGTCTTCGACCCCAAGGCATTCGCTTGGAGTGTGATCGTCCTCACCGTGGTGTGGACGTTCGGCGAGATGCGCGGCTTCATGAAGCTGAAGCTCCTGTACGTCGAACCGGACTCCAAAGTTCCCGGTCAGGGGAACTGATGGGGTCCGATATGACTAGTCCTTGCGGTGCCTGCTATCGTCGTGCCCGCGATGAGCGAGAAGCAGCGCAGGCCCGAGGACGACGGCCGCGACTTCGCCGACGCCGCCTGGTCAGTACCCAGCTATCTGCTGTCGGGAATGCTGCTTTGGGGTGGCCTCGGCTGGTTGCTGAGCCATTGGACGGGCGTGCACGCGTTCATCCCCATAGGTGTGGTTATCGGGGTAGGGCTGGCCTGCTGGCTCGTCTACCTCAAGCACGGCCGCTGAACGCGCCCGCACAAGCTCTGATTCTTCCAATGATGGTCCACGACGTTGAAGGGAACGCCGCGTGACTACGCTGACGCTCCTCGCCGCTGACGGAGAATTCCAGGCTCCCGGGCCGGAGATCTTCGATTTCCCCCCGCTTTACTCCGGGGCGCCCGTCTGGCTCACCAAGCCCGTCATCCTGGCGGTCATCGGTGCCCTGATCATCTGCGTGCTCGCCTGGACCGCTTTCGCCAAGCCGAAGCTGGTGCCGCGCGGCATCCAGAACATCGGTGAATACGGCTACACGTTCGTGCGCGACCAGTGCGCCCGCCCGTTCCTGGGCAAGGACGCCGAACGCTGGATGCCGCTGCTGCTCTCGCTGTTCCTGCTGATCCTGCTGTGGAACTTCTTCGGTGTGATCCCGGTGCTGCAGATCCCGGTGAACTCCCACATCGCCTACCCGATCATCTTCGCGGTCACCGTCTACGTGATCAAGATCTACCTGGGCATCAAGCACCAGGGCGGTCTCGGCTACTTCAAGAACATGATGTTCCCGCCCGGCCTGCCGAAGCCCGTGTACGTGCTGATGGCGCCGCTGGAGCTCATTTCGAACCTCGTTCTCGCGCCGTTCACCCACGCGGTCCGACTGTTCGCGAACATGTTCGCCGGCCACCTCATCCTGGCCTTCTTCGCGAGCGTCGGCTTCCACTTCCTCTTCGAGCAGCTCACCCCGCTTGGTGCGCCGCTCGGGCTGGTGGGCGTGGTCATGACGACGATCATGACCGGCTTCGAGATCTTCATCCAGTTCCTGCAGGCGTTCCTCTTCACGATGCTGGCCGCGATGTACATCGGCGGCTCGCTGCACGCGGACCACTGAACCATCCCACTGACGTGACCAGACCGGTGAGCAAGACAGCTCACCGGCCGACCAGTAAAGGAAACCGCAATGAGCGTTCTCGCTGAAGTCTCCGGCAACATCGGCGCGATCGGTTACGGCCTCGCGGCGATCGGCCCCGGCGTCGGCGTGGGCATCATCTTCGGCCAGGGCGTGCAGGCCATCGCCCGCCAGCCCGAGGCGTACGGCCTCATCCGTCAGAACATGCTGCTCGGCTTCGTTCTGACCGAGGCTCTCGCCCTCATCGGTCTCGTCGCGCCGTTCATCTACGGCTGACGCGTTAACCCATCTGACGGAAGGCTGCGCCCATGACTCTGGCAGCTAAGGTGCTGGCGGCGGAGGCGAACAATCCGCTTATCCCGCACGACTACGAGCTGGTCATCGGTGGTCTCGCGTTCCTGCTCGTCTTCATCGTCGTCGGTAAGATCCTCACCCCGCGCATTCAGAAGACGCTGGCCGAGCGCACCGAGGCCATCGAAGGCGGTCTGCAAAAGGCGGAGAACGCCCAGGCCGAGGCTCAGGCAACACTCCAGCAGTACCGCGACCAGCTCGCCGAGGCCCGCCAGGAGGCTGCCCGCCTCCGCGAGGAGGCTCGTGAGCAGGGCGCGCAGATCAAGGCCGAACTCCGCGAGGAGGCCCAGGCCGAGGCCCGGCGCATCGTCGAGGCCGCCCACGCCCAGATCGAGGCCGACAAGGCGCAGGCGCTCGCGCAGCTGCGTTCCGAGATCGGCCGCCTGTCGACCGACCTCGCCGGCCGCATCGTCGGCGAGTCGCTGGAGGACGAGGCCCGCCAGCGTCGCGTCGTCGACCGGTTCCTCGAGGAGCTCGAGGGCTCCGGGACGACGGCGGTCCGCTGATGCAGGGCCTGAGCAGGACCTCTCTGGTCGACGTCGAGGAGCGTTTCAACAGCGTGGCCGGGTCGGCCGACCTGGGCACGCTGGCCGACGAGCTCTTCGCGGTCGCCTCGCTCTTCGACCGGGAGCCCGGTCTGCGCCGTTCGCTCTCCGACCCGTCGCGTCCGGCCGAGCAGAAGGCGCAGACCATCCGCGCCCTGCTCGAGGGCAAGGTCTCGGCGGCGGCGATGGAGACGACGGTGGCCGCGGTCGAGGCCAAGTGGTCGCGCTCCGGTGACCTCGCCGACGCCGTGGAGCGGCTCGGCGTGATCGCCGCCGCGAGCGAGGCCGAAGGGGCCGGCCGTCTCGACGACGTCGAAGACGAACTGTTCCGGTTCGGCCGCATCCTCGCCGCCAACCCCGACCTGCGCCGCGCGCTGGCCGACCCGGCCGCGACCGGCAAGGAGTCGCTCCTCGCCGACCTGCTCGGGGCCAAGGTCGCGCCGACCACCCTGCGTCTCGTCTCCCAGGTCGCCGCACACCCGCGCGGACGTAGCCTGGAACGAGGCCTGGAGGAGTTCGGCCGCCTCGTCGCCCTCCAGCGGCAGCGACTGGTGGCGGTCGTCACCAGCGCGGTGCTGCTGTCCGACGCGCAGAAGCAGCGGCTGGCGAACTGGCTGCGGGCCACCTACGGCCGTGACGTCCACCTGAATGTCGAGGTGGACCCGAAGGTGCTCGGTGGGTTCTCGATCAAGATCGGGGACGAGATCATCGACACCACCATCGCCGCACGTATTGAAGAAGTCCGCCGCCGGTTGGCCGGCTAGGCGAATAGGGAGACAGGAAGAGATGGCGGAGCTGACGATCCGGCCGGACGAGATCCGGGACGCGCTTGAGCGCTTCGTCCAGGCGTACGAGCCGGAAGGCGCGGCACGTGAGGAGATCGGGACCGTCGTCGACTGTGGCGACGGTATCGCCCATGTCTCCGGCCTTCCCTCGACGATGGCGAACGAGCTGCTCGAGTTCGAGGACGGCACGCGTGGCCTGGCACTGAACCTGGACGTCCGGGAGATCGGTGTCGTTATTCTGGGCGACTTCAGCAAGATCGAGGAAGGCCAGTCGGTGCGCCGCACCGGCCAGGTCCTCTCGGTCCCGGTGGGCGACGGGTTCATGGGCCGCGTCGTCGACCCGCTGGGCAACCCCCTCGACGGCAAGGGCGCGATCGAGGCCGAGGGCCGTCGTGCCCTCGAGACCCAGGCGCCGTCCGTGGTTCAGCGGCAGCCGGTGAAGCAGCCGCTGCAGACCGGCCTCAAGGCGATCGACGCCATGACGCCGATCGGCCGTGGCCAGCGCCAGCTGATCATCGGTGACCGCGGCACGGGCAAGACGGCCATCGCGGTCGACACGATCCTCAACCAGAAGGAGAACTGGCTCTCCGGCGACCCCGAGAAGCAGGTCCGCTGCGTCTACGTCGCCGTCGGCCAGAAGGGCTCGACGATCGCCCAGGTGAAGGGCCGCCTCGAAGAGGCCGGCGCGATGGAGTACACCACCATCGTGGCCGCTCCGGCGTCCGACGCCGCGGGCTTCAAGTACCTCGCCCCCTACACCGGTTCGGCCATCGGCCAGCACTGGATGTACCAGGGCAAGCACGTCCTCATCATCTTCGACGACCTGACCAAGCAGGCCGACGCCTACCGCGCCGTGTCGCTGCTGCTGCGTCGTCCGCCGGGCCGTGAGGCGTTCCCCGGTGACGTCTTCTACTTGCACTCGCGTCTGCTCGAGCGCTGCGCCAAGCTCTCGGCCGACATGGGCGGCGGCTCGATGACCGGTCTGCCGATCATCGAGACCAAGGGCAACGACGTCTCGGCGTTCATCCCGACCAACGTCATCTCCATCACCGACGGCCAGTGCTTCCTGGAGACCGACCTGTTCAACGCCGGCGTCCGCCCGGCGATCAACGTCGGTGTCTCGGTCTCCCGAGTCGGCGGCTCGGCGCAGATCAAGGCGATGCGCAAGGTGGCCGGCACGCTCCGTCTGTCCCTGTCGCAGTACCGCGACCTGGAGGCGTTCGCCGCCTTCGCGTCCGACCTCGACGCGGCCTCCCGCGCCCAGTTGGAGCGCGGCGCCCGCCTCGTCGAGCTGCTCAAGCAGCCGCAGTTCTCCCCGTTCCCGGCCGAGAAGCAGGTCGTCTCGGTGTGGGCGGGCACCTCCGGTGAGCTCGACGAGGTTCCCCTCGAGGACATCCGCCGCTTCGAGTCGGAGTTCCTCGACTACGTCGGCAGCACCCAGAAGGGCGTCTTCGACGGCATCCGCGAGAGCGGTGAGCTCACCGACGACACCGTCACCGTGCTGAAGGACTCGATCACCGAGTTCAAGAAGGGCTTCACCACCTCCTCCGGCGACCTGCTGGTCAAGGACGAGCCGGTGGCCCCGCTCGGCGCCGACGAGGTCGGCCAGGAGAAGATCGTCAAGCACGTCCGGAAGCCTGAGGTGAAGTAGCCGATGGGCGCCCAGCTCAGACTGCTGCGGCGGCGGATCAAGTCGGTCAAGTCCACGGCGAAGATCACCCGCGCGCAGGAGCTCATCGCCTCGTCGCGCATCGTCAAGGCGCAGCAGCGCATGCAGGCGGCCGTGCCCTACGAGCGGGAGATCACCCGCGCCGTCACCGGCGTCGTCAGCAACACCTCCTCCGTCGACCACCCGCTCACGGTGGCCAAGGAGAACCCGGCCCGCGCCGGTGTGCTGATCATCACCAGTGACAGCGGCTTCTGCGGCGGCTTCAACGCCAACCTGCTGCGCGAGGCCGAGGCCCTGCGCGGCCTGCTGGAGTCACGCGGCATCCAGGTCACGCCCTTCGTCTCCGGACGCAAGGGCGTGGGCTGGCACGCCTTCCGCCATCGCGAGATGGGCGGTCAGTGGGTGGGCTTCTCCCGTCGTCCGTCGTACAGCGACGCCAAGGAGATCGCCGACGCGCTGATCGAGTCGTTCAAGGCCGAAGACGGGATCGACGAGATCCACATCGTCTCGACCGAGTTCGTCTCGATGCTGACGCAGAACGTGGTGGTGAACCGCATCCTGCCGCTGGAGGTCGTCGAGACGACCGAGGCGCCCAAGGACGGCCCGCTGCCCTACTTCGAGTTCGAGCCCTCGGCCGGTGCCGTGCTCGACTCGCTGCTGCCGCGCTACGTGGAATCGCGCATCTTCTCCGCGCTGCTGCAGTCGGCCGCCTCCGAAGAGGCCAGCCGGCGCCGCGCGATGAAGTCCGCGACCGACAACGCCAACGAGCTCATCCGGGTCTTCACCCAGCAGATGAACCAGGTTCGCCAGGCGGAGATCACCCAGGAAATCAGCGAGATCGTCGGTGGCGCCAACGCGCTGGCCGACGCCGCCGCGGGGAAAGAGTGAAATGACCGCACAGACTGTTGAGACCGGCGTGGGCCGTGTCGCCCGTGTCACCGGTCCCGTCGTCGACGTGGAGTTCCCCGTCGAGGCGATGCCGGACATCTACAACGCCCTGAACGTCGACGTAACCCTCGAGGTCGAGGGCGAGTCGCAGTCCAAGACCCTGACCCTGGAGGTCGCCCAGCACCTGGGCGACAACCTGGTCCGGGCCATCTCCATGCAGCCCACCGACGGCCTGGTCCGCGGCGCGGCGGTGTCCGACTCCGGCGCGCCGATCTCGGTGCCGGTCGGCGACGTCGTCAAGGGCCACGTGTGGAACGCCCTCGGCGAGTCGCTCGACGTGCCGACGGCCTCCCTCAAGGTCAGCGAGAAGTGGGGCATCCACCGCCCCTCTCCCGCCTTCGACCAGCTCGAGTCGCGCACCGAGATGCTGCCCACCGGCATCAAGGTCATCGACCTCCTCACCCCCTACGTGAAGGGTGGGAAGATCGGTCTGTTCGGCGGCGCGGGCGTCGGCAAGACGGTTCTGATCCAGGAGATGATCCGTCGAGTCGCGCTGAAGTTCTCGGGCACCTCGTGCTTCGCGGGCGTCGGCGAGCGCACCCGTGAGGGCAACGACCTCTGGCTCGAAATGGAGGAGGCCGGCGTTCTCAAGGACACCGCCCTCGTCTTCGGCCAGATGGACGAGCCCCCGGGCACCCGTCTGCGCGTGGCGCTGTCGGCCCTGACGATGGCGGAGTACTTCCGCGACGTGCAGAAGCAGGACGTGCTGCTCTTCATCGACAACATCTTCCGCTTCACTCAGGCCGGTTCCGAGGTCTCCACGCTGCTCGGCCGCATGCCCTCCGCCGTGGGTTACCAGCCGACGCTGGCCGACGAGATGGGTGTGCTCCAGGAGCGCATCACCTCGACGCGTGGTCACTCGATCACCTCGATGCAGGCGATCTACGTGCCCGCCGACGACATCACCGACCCGGCCCCGCACAACGCGTTCGCCCACCTCGACGCTCAGACGGTTCTGTCCCGTCCGATCTCCGAGAAGGGCATCTACCCGGCGGTCGACCCGCTCGACTCCACCTCCCGCATCCTCGACCCGACCGTGGTCGGCGAGGAGCACTACGCGGTGGCCCAGGAGACCAAGCGGATCCTGCAGAAGTACAAGGAACTGCAGGACATCATCGCCATCCTGGGCATCGACGAGCTCTCCGAAGAGGACAAGGTCACCGTTCAGCGGGCCCGCCGCATCGAGCGTTTCCTGTCCCACCCGATGTACGCCGCCGAGGCGTTCACCGGTCAGCCCGGCGAGTTCGTCCCGCTGGACGAGACCATCGCCTCCTTCAAGGGCCTGTGCGCGGGTGAGTACGACCACCTGCCCGAGCAGGCGTTCTTCATGGTCGGCGGCATCGAGCAGGCCATCGCCAAGGCGAAGGAACTGACCCGCTAATCATGCGGCGCCGGCGCGGCCTCCGGGCCGCGCCGGTGTTCTTGGAGGGAAGAGATGGCAAAGCTGCAGGTGGGCGTGGTCTCACCGGAGCGTGAGATCTGGTCTGGCGAAGCCGACATGGTGATTGCCAAGACCGTCGAGGGCGAGATCGGTATTATGCCGAATCACGCGCCCGTTATCGGCGTCCTCGTCGAGGGTGGCGTGCTTCGCGTGAAGCGTGACGGCAACGCCGACCTGGTCGCGGCCGTGCACGGAGGCTTCATCTCGGTCGCCGCCAACGAAGTGTCCGTCCTCGCCGAAGCGGCCGAGCTCGGTTCCGAGGTCGACGTGGCGGCGGCGAAGGACGCTCTCCAGCGGGCCCAGGCCGCGATCGAGTCCAGCCAGGACGACGCGGACGCCCAGCTGGAGGCCAAGCGCAACGCGGCCCGCCTCCGGGCGGCCGGCGAAGAGGTCTGAGTTTCAGAAGGAGGGGCAGCGGTGGAGCTACTCATAGGGTTGGCTCTGCTCGCTGCCCTGTTCTGCGTTCGTGTCGTCGCCCTGGCCTCGCGCCGGGGGACGGTCGTCTGTTGTGTACGAACCGGCTCCCGGAAATGGCAGAGCGGAGTAGCCCGCTACGCCGGAGGAGAGCTCCACTGGGTGCCTTTCGCCGGAATCCGTCTGAGGCCGCGCCACGCGATTGCGAGGCGCGGCCTCGTCGTTTCCCGCCGCCGCCCTCTTGAGGCGGGCGAGGGCCCGGAGGGTTACTGGACGGTCGAAGCCGGCGCGATCAGCCTGGCGATGAGCGAAGACGCGCTGACGGGCTTCCTGGCCTGGCTGGAGTCAGCCCCGCCGAGCGCCCACCTCGACGCCGTCTAGGTTCCAGGTCGCGAAGGCCACCGCCAGCCTGCGTGCCCCCGCCACCAGGACAGGCAGCGCGATGAACCAGCACCGGAGATGGGCATAGGCGCCCTGGTTGACGTGCTGGCCGTTGCCCTGGACCGTCGGTGCCAGGTCCGCGGCGATCACGGGGATGAGGAAGAGCGCGATGGCCGTGAGCACGAGGGCCGAGCCCGCGCCGATGGACTGGGCCCGGCGGTGGCCGCGCGCCGCCAGCAGGGTGATCGCCGCCGCGCACACCACGGCCGGCGGGACCTCTTTGGTCGCCCAGTGGACCAGCATCGTCGTGCCGAACCACTCGTCGGCAGGCATCGCGGGCACGTAGTAGATGATCGGCGCCGGTGAGCCCTGGACGTCGTTGTAGGTGCCGTGCCAGACGCCGCCCGCGAACGCGGTCAAAAAGACGATCCAGGTTCTCGCGCCCGTGGCCGCCGCGACCGCGGCGGCGCCGCCGGCGAGCAGGCCGAGGACGACGCCCTTGCTCACGCCGTTGGCGAACGGGATCCACTGGTTCCACGGGTAGTTACCGACCGTGAGGGCGGTCCAGGCGCCGACCGCGCCCCAGGCCGCCGCACCCGAGGCGATCCCGGTGGCGAGTAAGTTGCCGATCCGGTTCCTGGGCAGCATGTCAGCGGGTGCCGCCCGGCTTCCACAGGATCTCGTTGCCGTCCGACGACACCCGGCACAGGATGAACAGCAGGTCGCTCAGCCGGTTCAGATACGTCGCCGTCAGCGGGTTCATGTCGTCGTGGGCCGCGAGCGCCGCCCACGTCGAGCGTTCGGCCCGCCGGACGGCCGTGCGGGCCACGTGCAGCAGCGCGGTTCCCGGTGAACCGCCCGGCAGGATGAACGACCGCAGCGGCTTCAGCCGGGCGTTGAACTCGTCGCACTGCGACTCCAGCCACTCCACATAGGAGGCCTCGACCCGCAGCGGGGGGAACTCGGCGTCGGGCACGACCGGGGTGCACAGGTCGGCCCCCACGTCGAACATCTCGTTCTGGACGCGCAGCAGCACCGCCCCGATCTCCTCCGGCGGGTTGCCCATGGCCAGGGCGACGCCGATGGCCGCGTTGGCCTCCTCCACGTCCGCGTAGGCCGCCAGGCGGGGGTCGGTCTTCGCGGTGCGGGACATGTCGCCGAGGGCGGTCGTGCCGTCGTCGCCGGTCTTCGTGTAGATCTTCGACAGCACGACCGGCTGGTCGTTGTGGTCAGGCGTCATGCGGCCAAGCGTAGCCATGTGGCAAATGTCATCCCGATCGGCTGCGGAATCCCCGGCAAGCCGCTGATATCCACGTCTACGCGTCATCGGCGGGTAAAGCCAGGATGGTGCCATGTTGGAGATCAGGGGTTTGCGCAAGGTGTTCGGGGCCGGGAAGGTGGCCCTCGACGGGGTGAGCTTCGCGGTCCCCGCCGGGCAGATGTTCGGCTTCGTGGGCGCCAACGGGGCCGGCAAGACGACGACGATGCGCATCGTCATGGGCGTCCTCCAGGCCGACGAGGGCGAGGTGATCTGGAACGGGCGTCCGCTGACCTTCGCCGAGCGGCGGACCTTCGGCTACATGCCGGAGGAGCGCGGGCTCTACCAGAAGATGCGGGTCGGGGAGCAGATCGACTACTTCGGGCGGCTGCACGGGCTCGACGCGGGGGCGGTCGGCAAGGCGCGGGACGCGCTCATCGGGCGGCTCGGGCTGACCGAGCGGGTCAACGACACCGTCGAGTCGCTCTCGCTCGGCAACCAGCAGCGGGTGCAGCTCGCCGTCGCCCTCATCCACGACCCGGAGCTGCTCATCCTCGACGAGCCGTTCTCGGGGCTCGACCCGATCGCGGTCGACGTGCTGGCCGAGGTGCTGCACGAGCGGGCGCGCGGGGGCGTGCCGGTCATCTTCTCCAGCCACCAGCTCGAACTGGTCGAGCGGCTCTGCGACGCCGTCGGGATCGTCTCGGCCGGGAGCATGGTGGCGAGCGGGACGGTCGACGAGCTGCGCGACGCCGAGGGGCGGCGGCTGCGGGTGGTCGTCCGCGAGCCCAAGCCGGGCTGGGCCGACGGCCTGCCGGGTGAGCTGAGCAAGGACGGCGACCGCGACGTGCTGACGGTCGTCGGGGGTGACGACCAGGCGGTCCTGCGGAGGGCCGTCGAAGCGGGCCACGTCGAGTTCTTCGGCGTCGAGCGGCCCACGCTGGTCGAGATCTTCAGGGAGGCAGTGGCGTGAACGGTCTGTTGATGGTGGCCGGGCGGGAGATCCGCACCCAGGTCAGAACGCGGGCGTTCGTCATCGGCCTGATCGTCTCGGCGCTGCTGGTCGGTGGCATCGCGTTCGCGCCCAAGCTGTTCGGCGGGCCCGACGAGTACAACCTCGGCCGGGTTGGCGGTCAGGAACTGGCCGTCCAGGCGCTCGCCCCCGAGGCGAAGATCACGTGGAAGACCTATCCCGACGAGCGGGCCGCCACGACGGCGGTCCTTGACGGCGACGTCGACGTCGCGCTCGTCGACGGTACGCGGGTGCTGACCAACGGCGAGATCGACGACGAGCTCGGGCTGCTGCTGCAGAGCGCGAACCGGGAGGCGCAGATCGGCGCGGCCGGGGTGACCGTGACGCCGCTTCAGGTCCAGTCGGTCGGGGCCGACACCCGCTATGAGGCGGCCCGGCAGGGCATCGCGAACGTGGTCGTGCTGCTGCTGTTCTTCATGATCATAAGTGCGGTCATGACCGTCGCCATGGGCGTGGTGGAGGAGAAGGGCAGCCGGATCGTCGAGATCCTGCTCATCTCGATCAGGCCGTGGCAACTGCTCGGCGGCAAGATCCTCGGGCTCGGCGTCGTCGGGTTCATCAACCTCGTGGCGGTGGTGGCGGCCGGGCTCGTCGGCGCGTTCCTCTCGGGGTTCGCCGCCGACTTCCCGCCCGGGATGGCCGGCATCGTGGTCAACGCCGTGGTCTGGTGGATTCTCGGTTACGCCTTCTTCGCCGTCCTCGCCGGGTCGCTCGCGTCCCTGGTGTCGCGGCAGGAGGAGGTCGGCAACGTGCTGCAGCCGATGATGCTGCTCTTCCTGATCTCGTACGGGGTGTCGTTCTTCGCCTCGGCCAACCCCGGGCACCCGGTGTCGGAGATCCTCTCGTTCGTGCCGCCGTTCTCCTCGATGGTCATGCCCGTGCGGATGGCCGCCTCGGACGTGGCCCTCTGGGCGATCCTGCTGTCGGGCGCCCTCATGGTCGTCGCGGTCGCGGCGGTGCTGATGGTGGGCGGGCGCATCTATGAGCGCGCGGTGCTGCGTACCGGCAGGCGGTTGAAGGTCTCCGAGGTTCTCCGCACGAAGTGACCCACCTAAGATGGGGCAGGCCATGATGGACAAAGCGATCAAAAGAGTCCGGCGAGTCGTCTACTGGACGCTCAACACGACTCTTGGGCTGGTCTGGTTCGTCCTCGGCATCGGCCTGCTCGCGGAGCAGGAGGCCGGGCCGGTCGAGTGGTGGCGGCTCGGCCCCTCGGTGGCCCTCCTCGTCGTGTTCAGCGTGCTGTTCCTCCGCGTCACCAGAGCCATCCTCGACCGGCGCTACGCCCAGCGTGAGCTGGTGGCCGGCGCCGGCATCGCGGTGGTGGTGGCGGTCCTCGGCACCGGCGCCCCGACCTCGTGGTCGTTCGTCTCCTTCGCCTGGTTGTCGGTCGCCTCGGTCGGGGTGCGGGCCCGCACCGCCTGGATCATGGCGGTCACCACCCTGGTGGTGATGTGGCCGCTCAACGCCTATCGGATGATCGAGTTCACGGCCGAGACCGACCCGGCCACCCGGGCCGGGATCGTCGTCGGCTCCTTCCTCTACACCGCCCTCATGTGCGGGACGCTGCCCTGGGCCAACCGCCTGTGGGTGTGGATCTGGCACATCGCCGAGGAGGCCCACGAGGGCCGCGAGGCGCAGGCCCGCCTGGCGGTCGCCGAGGAGCGCCTGCGGTTCGCCCGTGACCTCCACGACCTGGTCGGGCACCAGCTCTCGGCCATCGCGGTCAAGAGCGAACTGGCCGTCCGGCTCGGCGGCGACAGCCCGGCGAGCGCCGAGATGGCCGAGGTGCGCGGCCTGGCCCGCACCGCCCTGCGCGAGCTGCGCGAGGCCGTCAAGGGGTATCGCCAGCTCGACCTGGCCGCCGAACTGGCCAGCGTGCGGGGGGTGCTGGAGGCGGCCGGCATCACCTGCGACCTCAAGCTGCCCTACCGCGACGCCCCCGGCGAGACCGCCCCGGTGTTCGCCTGGGTGGTCCGCGAGGCCGTCACCAACGTGCTCCGCCACAGCACCGCCACCACCTGCGAGATCACCCTGCGGCTCACGCCGGAGGAGACGATCCTGGAGGTGCGCAACAACGGCGTGCAGAAGGACGCCGTCAAGAACGGCGAGGGCAGCGGCCTGGCCGGGCTGGCCGAACGGCTCGGCGCCGTCGGCGGGAAGCTGACGGCCGAGCCCGACAGGAAGGGCGGTTTCGTCCTGCGGGCGGTCGCGCCGACGGCGAAGGAACCCGCGCTGGCGGGCCGGCCGTGATCAGAGTCCTGCTGGCCGACGATCAGCAGCTCATCAGGCAGGCCATCGCCACCCTGCTCGACCTGGAGCCCGACATCACCGTCGTGGTCCAGGTCGGCAGGGGCGACCTCGTGGGGCCCGCCGTGGCCGAGCACCGGCCCGACGTGCTCGTGCTCGACGTCGAGATGCCCGGCATGGACGGCCTGACCGTCGCCGAGTCGATGCCCGGCCAGGCGATGCTGATCCTCACCAGCTTCGGCCGCCCCGGCTACCTGCGGCGCGCGCTGGCCGCGGGGGTGCGCGGCTTCGTCCCCAAGGACGCCTCCGCCGAGGAACTGGCCGCCGCGATCCGGAAGGTGCACGCCGGCGGCCGTTACCTCGATCCCGAGATGGCCGCCTCGGCGATGATGGCCGGGGAGTCGCCGCTGACCGAGCGCGAACGCGACGCGCTCGCGCTGGCCGCCTCGGGCGCGTCGGTGAGCGAGATCGCCGCGTCGCTGCACCTCAGCGAGGGCACGGTGCGCAACTACCTGTCCAACGCGATCGCCAAGCTGGGCGCGGTCAACCGGATCGGGGCGATCCGGACGGCTCAGGACATGGGCTGGATCTGACGGGTCGTTCCGGGCCCGTGGCGGCTTTCTGTGTCATGGTGTGACTACGGAACGTGATCTCGTTTCGCCCGCTCCGGGGCGCCGGTCCCGGTGTTCACATATTGCGGTCCCTGGCCCGCTCCCTACTACAGGTGGGCCAGGGACCGCGGATGCGCGGTCAGGCCTGGAACGACCGCCGGAACACGTGGACGGCGGTGGCGACCAGCAGGTCCTTCTCCGGCCGGTCGTCCGACAGGACCCATTCGATGAGCAGCTCCGTGAGCGCCCCTATCAAGGCCAGCGCCAGCAGGTGGAGCTCGGCGGGCAGCTCTTCCTGGAGCCCCTTGAGCGAGCTCTCGATCATGTGGGTGAACCCGGCGACCGCCTTCTGCCGCGACCCCGACAGCACGTCGCCCGCGCGGCGCACCTCTAAGTGCATGATGCGGGCGCGGCGCACGTCGAGCGTCACGTAGCGCACGTACTCGGTGATGCCGGCGACGATGCGGCCTTCCAGGGTGGGCGGGGCGTTCTCGATGGCGGCGCCCACCGCGTTCAGGGTGTCGTCGACGCAGCGTTCGTAGACGGCCCGCATCAGCTCCTCGCGGCCGGAGAAGCACTCGTAGAACGCCCGGTTGGAGATGTGGGCGGTCGAGCAGAGCCGCTCGATCGTCGTCGCGTGGAAGCCGGGATTGGCGAACAGGCCGTAAGCGGCGTTGATGAGCCGCTCCCGGCGGTCGGCGACCCGTTCGGCCGCCGACATCCCCCGATATTCTCGTCCCGTCACCGTTTCACCTCGCCGTCCGGCCCCCCAGAAGGCACCATTATGGACGCAAGATCTTTTTAACGGAAGTATCGGGAAATTAGCTTCTTTTATGCAAGTTGGTTATCGGACGCCACTAAAGCAGACCCCGGTTGAGCGCGGTGGTGACGGCGGCGGTGCGGTCGGAGACGCCCAGCTTGCCGAACACCCGCAGCAGGTGGGTCTTCACGGTGGTCTCGCTGATGAACAACTCCCGCCCGATCTCGGCGTTGGTCAGTCCGCGCGCCACCAAAGACAGTACCTCGGTCTCCCGGGGTGACAGCGACTCGATTACGGGCGCTCTCATTCGCGTCACCAGCCTGGTCGCCACGCTGGGGGAGAGCACCGTCTCGCCCCGCGCGGCGGCCTTGATCGCGCCCAGCAGATCGGCGCGCGAGGTGTCCTTCAACAGGTAACCGGCCGCGCCCGCCTCGACGGCCCGCACGATGTCCTGATCGGTCTCGTACGTGGTCAGCACGATCACCCGGACGCCCGGCTGCCCCACGAGGATCCGGCTGGTCGCGCCCACGCCGTCGCCGCCGGGCATGCGCAGGTCCATCAGCACCACGTCGGGCGTGAGGTCGCGGGCCCGGACGACGGCCTCGTCGCCCGAGCCGGCCTCGCCGACCACGGTGATGCCTTCATGGCCGTCGATCATCCCGCGCAGGCCCTCGCGGACCACGGGGTGATCGTCGACGATCATGAGCCGGATCATCTCTCTCCCATCGGCAGCGTCACGTTCAGCGACGCCCCTTCTCCGGGCGCGCTGACGACGTCCAGGCGCCCGCCCTGCTGTTCGATCCGGGCGCGCATGCCGCGCAGCCCGAACCCGTTGGAGGCGGCCGGATCGAAGCCGACGCCGTCGTCCGCGACGGTCAAAGTGACGTCATTACGGCCATATCCCACCACGACCCGGACCGAGGACGCCCCGGCGTGCTTGCGGATGTTGGCCAGCGCCTCCTGGGTCGTCCTGATCAGCACGACCTCGCTGCTCGGCGGCAGCTTGCGCGACTCGCCCTCGACCGCGTGCGTCACCTCCACGCCGATCTCCTCCGACAACCGCAGCGAGAGCCGCCGCAGCGCGTCGTCGAGGGTGGAGCCGTCGAGCGGCGCCGGGCTGAGCGCCGCGACCAGCGCGCGGGCCTCAGCCAGGTTCTCCCGGGCCGTCTGCACGGCCAGACCCAGATGCCGCGCCGGGTCGCGACCGGCCTGCGCGGCCTGGATGAGCATGATGATGCTGGTGAACCCCTGGGCGATCGTGTCGTGGATCTCCCCGGCGAGCCGTTCGCGCTCGGTCAGCGCGCCCTTCTCGATCGACAACCGTTCGACCTCGGCCCTGCTCGCCTCCAGCTGCCGGATCAGGTCGGCCCGCTCGGCGCTCTGGCGGATGATCCGTGTTATCCACGGCCCGAACACCAGCGAGAAGGTCATCGCGATCAGGGTGGTGCCGGTGAACCTGACCAGGTCGGGGACGGCCAGGTCGGTCTGCCGGATGAACCACAAGGCCGGGGACATGTTGAGCAGCACCACCGCCGCGGCGGCCAGCCGGCCGCTGAGCAGCATGAACACCTGCGGGCACAACGTGAACAGACCGAACGACGCGTTCGGCACGATCAGCGTCGCCGGGATGAACGCCAGGCAGAGCAGGGCGATGTAGAGGATCGCCCGGGGGCTGTCCTCCTCGTCGCCGATGATCAGCTTGCGGCCCATGAGCAGGTAGGCGGCCGCGCAGCTGAGCATGAGGCCGATGGTGACGGCCCGTTCCACGGGGGAGGCCTCCTCCTCGTACACGACGAAGAGGAGGGCCGTCGTCCAGGCCAGGCCGAACAGGATCTCCCAGCCGCGGAAGGACTCCCAGGCGTTGGTCTCCTCGGGGAAGGCGGCCCGCACCTCGGGCCGCCTGCCCATGAAGGACCTCAGCCTTCGCCGCGGTTGGTCCACCGGAACGTCGCCAGGCAGAGCACCAGCCCGCCCACCAGCCAGAGCCCCAGCACCAGCGCCACCTTCGGCAGCTCGTAGGACCCCGTCAGTTCCAGCGCCGCCCCCGCGTCGCCCAGGAACACCGACCGCAGACCCTGGCACATCCACTTCAGCGGGAAGATCGCCGCGACGTCGTTCAGCCATGAGGGAAGCTCCGTGAAGGGGATGTAGACACCGGAGATGAACTGGAGCAGCACGTAGGGCATGGAGACCACCGCGGCGGCGCTCTTGGCGTTGCGCGGCAGGCTGCTCACCGCGATCCCCAGGAGGGCCGCGCCGGCCAGGCCGAGCGTGAGCACCCAGGCCAGTGTCGCCCACCGGGCGGGGTCGGTGGGAAGTTCGAGGTCGAACAGGAGCACCGCGACCGCCAGCAGCAGCGCCACCTCGATCACCGCGAGCACCAGCGAGCTGACCAGCTTCCCGACGAAGTAGGCCGCGCGCGGCATCGGCGTGCCCGCCAGGCGCTTCAGCGTGCCGTCGTCGCGGTCGATGGCGATGCCGATCGCGAGGTTCTGGAACGCCACGCCCATCACGCCCGCGCCGATCAGGCCGGCCGAGTAGAGCTGGGCGACCGTGATGCCGGTGCCCTCCAGGTCGCCCTCGAAGATCGACCCGAACAGGACCAGCAGGATGATCGGGAAGGAGAAGGTGAAGATGACGGCGTCGCGCTGGCGGAAGAAGAGCTTGGTCTCCAGCGACGCGCGGGCCAGGCCGATGTTCAGTGTGGCGGTCATTCCGTGCCCCCGATCAGGTCCAGGTAGACGTCTTCGAGTGAGGGCCGCACGATCTGCAGGCCGGGGATCTCGCCGTCGTACTTCTCGGCGAGGGTGCGCACCAGCGCGGTGGGGGTGTCGGTCTCGGCGTAGCCGTCGGCCCACGTGACCCGGGCGCTGGCGGTGGCCCGCCCGCCCAGCGTGTGAGGGGTGCCCTCGGCGACGATGCGGCCCTTCGCGATGACCGCGACCCGGTCGGCGAGCGCCTCGGCCTCGTCGAGGTAGTGGGTGGTCAGCACGATCGTGGTGCCCTCGGCGGCCAGCGACCTGATCAGGTCCCAGAACTGCCGGCGGGCCTCCGGGTCGAAGCCGGTCGTGGGCTCGTCGAGGAAGACCAGTTCGGGACGCCCGACGATGCCCAGGGCGACGTCGACCCTCCGGCGCTGGCCGCCGGAGAGCTGGCGGATGCGGGCCCCGGCCTTCTCGCTCAGCCCGACCTTGGCGATGACCTCGTCGGGGTCCTTGCTGTGCGGGTAGTAGCGGGCGAAGTGGCGGACCGTCTCACGGACGGTGAGCTCGGCGGCGTCGTTGGCGGTCTGCAGCACGATGCCGACCCTGGCCCGCCACGCGCTCGTCGCGTGGCCCGGATCGACGCCGAGCACGGAGACCTCGCCGCCGTCGCGCTTGCGGTAGCCCTCGAGGATCTCCACCGTGGTGGACTTCCCGGCGCCGTTGGGGCCGAGGATGGCGAACACCTCGCCGGTGTGTATGTCGAGGTCCAGGCCCCCGACGGCCTGGACCTCACCGTAACGCTTGGTCAGGCCGCGAACGTGGATCGCTGTCGTCATGGATCAAATGTCGCGAAAACCCGTGATCCACGGGACCTACGACCGGCCGACCGGGTTGTCGTCCGAACGGAGGACGGCGGGGGTCGTCCGGTCGGGCCTCGATCCTCCCAGCGGCTCCCGGACGGAGGCCGGATCGTTGACGAAGACCACGTCCACGGGGATGTTCCCCGCGCCGCCGCCCGCTTGGAGGGCGGCGTCTCTCAGCTCGGCCTCGTCGACGGTCGCGCCCTCTTCGATCGCGTAGCGGATCCTGATCGAGTCGTCCCGTGGATCGACCCCGGCGCTGCCGCCTCGGATCCCCGGGAAGTCGCCGACGACGCCGAACATCCTTTCCTTGATCTTCACGAGGGCGGCGGAGCCGAGCGGGGTTCCGTATTGGACCTCCACGTCGTAGGGCGTGGCCCGGATCCGGTCGAGGAGGGGACGGTCGGGCTCACGCGTCAGCCGCAGCCACACGTCGGCCGGGCCGTCATCGACGTAGCCCGCGCTGACGTACAGCTCCGGCTGGTCGGTGGCCAATTGGGAAACCAGGGCCTGGAAGGTGGTGTATCCCCGGTATTTGCGGAGCAGGGTCTCCAGCTTCTCGCCCGACTGCTCGGCCGAGCGGGTGAGGTCCTGTAACTCGGCCTTGGTCGGCTTGTCGGGGGCGGCCGTGCCGTGCACCACGAGCGTGGTGACCGGATAGTCGGGCGCCTCGACCCGCACCTCGCCGCCCGCGCCCGGGGTCGCGGTGCCGCAGGCGGCGATCGTCAGGGCGAGCAGCGGGGCCAGTCGTCTGATCATTCCCCTATGACGCGTCAGAAGAGCGTGGGGTTCTCGGGCTCGATGCCGCGCAGGCCGTCGTAGTCGAGGGTCACGCAGTCGATGCCGCGGTCCATGGCCAGCACCTTGGCCTGGGGCTTGATCTCCTGGGCGGCGAAGACGCCGCGTACCGGCGCGAGCAGGGGGTCGCGGTTGAGCAGTTCGAGGTAGCGGGTGAGCTGCTCGACGCCGTCGATCTCGCCCCGGCGCTTGATCTCGACGGCGACCGTCGCGCCGCTCTGGTCGCGGCAGAGGATGTCTACCGGGCCGATCGCGGTCATGTATTCACGCCGGACCAGCGTGTAGCCCGGGCCGAGCGTGGTGATGTGCTCGGCCAGGAGCTCCTGGAGGTGGGCCTCCACGCCGTCTTTCTGCAGGCCGGGGTCGACGCCGAGCTCGTGCTTGGAGTCGTGCATGATCTCGTCCATCGTGAGGATCAGCTTCTCGCCGGTCTTGTTGTGGGTGACCGTCCAGATGCCTTCGTCCTCACGGATCTTGCAAGGCGGGTTCATCCAGTTGAGGGGCTTGAAGGCGCGGTCGTCGCAGTGGATCGACACGCTGCCGTCGGCCTTGATGAGGATGAGCCTGGGCGCCATCGGCAGGTGTGCCGTCAACCGTCCCACGTAATCCACGCTGCATCGCGCGATGACCAGCCGCATGCCCGAACCTTACCGGCGAAAGCGGCTCTGGGAGACTCGGAGCCGGAGGTGGTCTCGTGGAGACGGTTGGGGTTGCCGGGCTCGGCACGATGGGGGCGGGCATCGCCGAGGTCTTCGCCCGCGCGGGGCTCGCGGTCGTCGGCGTGGAGGCCGACGAGGCGGCGCTGGCCCGGGGGCGCGGGCACCTGGAGAGGTCGACCGGCCGGGCCGTCGACAAGGGGAAACTCAGTCCGGAGGAGCAGGAGGCGATCCTGGCGCGGATCACCCTGTCCACCGACCGGGCCGCCTTCGCCGACGCCGACCTGGTCGTCGAGGCGATCCCCGAGCTCATGGAGCTCAAGCTTCCCTTGTTCGCCGACCTCGACCGCGTCTGCAAGCCGTCGGCGATCCTCGCCACCAACACCTCGTCCCTGAGCGTCACCGAGATCGCCCGGCACACCGGCCGCCCGTCGCGGGTCGTGGGCATGCACTTCTTCAACCCGGCCCCGGTCATGCGGCTGGTCGAGGTGGTCGGCACGGCCGACAGCACCGTCACCGACGACGTCGCGGCCCTGGCCCGCAGGATCGGCAAGCGCCCGGTCGTGGTGGGCGACCGTCCGGGGTTCGTGGTCAACCGGCTGCTGCTCGGCTATCTCAACCACGCCTGTCAGTTGCTCGATCGGGGAGTGGCCTCCAAGGAGGCGATCGACACGGCGATGGTCGTCCAGGCCGGGCTGCCGATGGGCCCGTTCGTGCTGCTCGACCTGATCGGGCTCGACACGGCGTACGAGATCTGCGGCGTGCTGCACCGCGACGGCGGCGACCCCCGGCACGAACCGGCCAAGGTGCTCGCCGACCTGGTCGCCCGGGGCCGCCTGGGCCGCAAGACGGGCGGCGGCTTCTACGACGGCAAGCCGGGCACGGAGGAGGGGTTCGACGCCATGGTGCTGCTGCGGCCCTACCTGGTCGACGCCGTCGAGATGTTCCGCAGCGGTTACGCCTCCCAGGACGACATCGACGAGGCGATGAAGCTGGGCTGCGGCTATCGGTCGGGGCCGTTCGAGACCATCGCCGCCCTCCGGACGCGGTCGCTCGACGATTTCCCCGAGCTGGAAGAATAGGACGTATGAGCCCCCGCCGTGCCCGCCGAGCCGACGAGTCCCCCAAAGGGCCGATCCGCCCTGCCGGGATCGACCGCGTCGAAGAGGCGGCCGACGGCGACTGGGTGGTCCGCACGGTCACCGGCCGTTCCGCCGACCGGCCCTACCGATGCCCGGGATGCGACCAGTCGATCCGCCCGGGTGTGCCCCACATCGTGAGCTGGCCCCACTGGGCCGGCGGCGAGGAGGAGCGCCGCCACTGGCACACCGCCTGCTGGCGCAACCGCCTCAACCGCGGCCCCGGCCGCACCCGCTACTGAAGAGGAGACGACGACAGTGGAGATCCGGGCGTCGACGGTGCTGCCGGCCCGCCGCAGCGACATCGAGCTGCAGACCGCCGACGAACTGACGCTGGTCGGTGAGCTGGCGCTGCCCGAGACCGCGCCACCGGTCGCCACGCTGATCTGTCTCCACCCGCTGCCGACCCACGGCGGCATGATGGACAGCCACGTGCTGCGCAAGGCGTCGTTCCGGCTGCCCGCCCTGGCCGACGTCGCGGTGTTGCGGTTCAACACCCGGGGCACCTCCTCCGAGCGCGGCACCTCCCAGGGCGCGTTCGAAGAGGGCGTCGGCGAGCGGCTCGACGTCGCCGCCGCGCTGGAGTTCGCCGAGTTCAACGACCTGCCCCGGCCGTGGCTGCTCGGCTGGTCGTTCGGCACCGAACTGGCGCTGAGGTGGGGCCGCGACCCGCTCGTCGAGGGCGCGATCCTGCTGTCGCCGCCGCTCAAGCGGGCCACCGACGCCGACCTCGACGCCTGGGCCGAGTTCGGCAGGCCGCTGGTCGCCCTGGTGCCCGAGTTCGACGACTATCTGCGCCCCGCCGAGGCGGCCGACCGCTTCAAGCGGGTGCCCCAGGCCGAGGTCGTCGGCGTCGACGGCGCCAAGCACCTGTGGGTGGGGGAGCCGTACGTCCGGATCGTCCTGAACCACATCGTCGAGAGGCTGAACCCGGCGGCGGCGCCCCTGCCCACCGAAGTACCGTGACCCCGTGAGGTTGTATACCCGGACGGCCGGATCCGGCCTCCCCCTCGTGCTGCTGCACGCCTTCCCGCTGTCGTCGGCGATGTGGCTGGCCCAACGCGGCGGCCTGGCCGCCGGATGCCACGTCGTCACGCCCGACCTGCGCGGCTTCGGCGGCTCACCACTCGGCGACGACGAACCGTCGGTCGACGCCATGGCCGACGACGTGGCCGAGCTCCTCGACACCATGGGCCTGGACAAGGCCGTGGTCGGCGGCCTGTCGATGGGCGGCTACGTGGCGATGGCCCTGGCCCGGCGCCACCCCGGGCGGTTGTCGGGGGTGATCCTGGCCAACACCAAGGCCTCGCCCGACACCCCGGAGGCCGCCGCCAACCGCGAGACCATCGCTCAACGGCTCCTCGACGGCGGCGACCTCCTCGACACGGTCCCGAACCTGCTCGGCACGACGTCGCTGGAGCGCAGGGGCATGGTCGTCGGCCGCGTGCGCGGCCTGGTCGGCTCGGCCCCCGCAAGGGCGGCGGCCTGGGCCCAGCGCGCCATGGCCGCCCGCCCCGACTCCTTCGACACCCTGCGTGGCCTGAACGTGCCGGCCCTGGTCGTCGCGGGCGACGAAGACAAGATCACCCCGGTCGGCGACGCCGAGGCCATGACGAAGGCCCTCCCCGACGCCCGCCTGGTGGTCATCGGCCGGGCCGGCCACCTGTCGGCCATCGAGACCCCGGAGACCTTCAACCGCGCGGTCGCGGACTTCCTGACCGAACTCGCGTGAAGCTCGGCCCAGGTCTGGGGTGGCGGCTTCGCGGCCGTTCCACGTCGAGCACATCGAGCCCCGCGTCTACAGCTCCTTCACCATGACGTCGGCGAGCATCGTGTCGGGGGCCGGTCGGCAGGTGCCCGCCACCTTCCAGCCCCAGTGCTCGTAGATGTCGTGGGCGGCGGCCTCGGGCAGCGACAACAGCGTCGCGTAGCGTTCAGGGCGGCCGTCGAGCAGTTCGGCGAGCAGGCGTCTGCCGATTCCCCGGCCGCGATACTCCGCCCGCAGGTTCAGTTCGATCACCGCGAACTTGTCGGCCGCGACGACCTCCGGCGGGCCGGGGGTGGTGTCGCCGCCCCACCAGCGGCCGGCCGGCATGGTGAAGCCGAACGCGAAGCCCGCGAGCGTCGCTCCGTCTTCGACGGCGACGAGCGTGAAGCCGGGGCGGTCGAGCTGGTTTCCGGTGCGTTCGCGATAGCGGTCGGGGTGGTAGAGGGGGCCCGAGTTGTACGGGGGTTCGGCCCTGATGAGGGTGTAGACGGCGGTGTAGTCGTCGTCGACGACGACGGCCGCGTCGGGGCCGGTCAGGTGGGTGAAGATGACGTTCACGACATGCCTCCGCGTAAGCCGGCGACCCGGTCGCGGAAGGAGTGCAGTGCCTCGTGTCCGGCCGGCGCCTGATCCGCGACCATAGTCGCCAGTTGCCGTACATAGTGGGAATATCCGGCAGATTGCGCGGCGGTCAACGCCTGTTCGGCGTGCGCGAGGCCGGCCACGACCTCGCCGCCGCGTACGGCCGACATCGCCTCGTGCAGCCTGATCTGCGCGATCGGCCTGACCGCGGCAGACGGGTAGGCCGCGACGGCCTCGGCCTGGGCGGCGGCGGCGCGGGGATGCCCGGCCAGGGTGTAGACGAGCGAGCGGCTGTGCAGCAGGCGGGTGACCGGCCAGCCCTCGGCCGAGGCGGCGTCGCTGGTCACGTCGGCGGGCAGCCGGTCGAAGACGCGGGCCTGTTCGTCGAGGTCGGCGTAGGCCGCCGCGAGGTCGCCGAGCAGCACCTTCGCGTGGGCCCGCGCGCCCAGGGCGCGGGCGCGCGCCACCGACGGCCGGTCTCCGGCGAGGGCCTCCCCGGCGCGCGAGAGCACCAGGGTGAGGGGCCTCTTCTCGTACAGGGCCTGGATGGCCTCCTGCGCCACGACGAACGCCCGCATGTCGTCGCCGGCCGCGACGGCGGCGCGGCGGGCGGCGGCCCACCAGTGCCGCGACTCGTGCTCCCGCCCGGCCGAGCCGAGCGCGTAGGCCAGCAGGTAGAGCAACCGGGTGCGCACCCGCGCCCAGGCGGGCGGGTTGCCCTTGACGTGGGTGAGCGCGGTCTCCAGCGCCAGGACGTCGGCCGACAGACGCCCTATTCCGTCGGTGGCCGGGTGGGCGCCGACGCCGTGGGCGTGTTCCCACGCCACCTCTTCCCAGAACCCCAGGTCGGGGCCGCCCAGGCGGCGCTCGACCAGCATCCGGATACGTTCCAGCCCGTCGGTCGCTGGAAGGGCCCCGGACGCGCCCCCCAGCACGATTCCGATCAGGCCGAGCGCCTCTCGTCGTTCCGTCGGACCCACCTCCATGTCGTGCAGCCTGATCAGTTCACCGCCGGCTCCCAGTGCGGCGTCCAGGGCCGACACCACAGCCGAACTCGGGATGTTCTTCCCGAATTCGAGCGCGGAGATGTAACTGGGAGAACAGTTGGCCCGGCGGGCGAGGCCACGAATGGAGAGGTCACCTCTCAGGCGGCGAAGCGCCTCCCCGAATGACTCCATAGTGCGCACAGCTCCCTGCCGTAAGGGGGGAACGCTGTCCTGTCCTTGACCGGACACGACTGGACAGCCGGTGAATGGACGCTGACTCCGAGTGTAGAGATGCTTACGCTCAGGAATATGGCAAGCGGCGGAATGTAATTCTCGAGGCAAATGTCGTACAACGAGGCTTACGATCGGGCGGGTGGTATGCGCACATGGCACTCGAAGTCGCGACGCGATACGAATTGTTCCCCGCGCATCCGAGGTCGGCCGCCCTGGCCCGTGACCGTGTCGGCGCCCTGCTCGCCCACTGGGGCCGGGGCGATCTGGCGGGCACGGTCGAGCTGGTCACCGCGGAGCTGATCTCCAACGCGGTGAAGGTGAGCGAGCCAGGCGGCCAGGTCGGACTGGGTGTCTACCGCTCGGGCGACGCGGTCGTCGTGGAGGTCTGGGACGGCGAGCGCCTGCCGCCCCGGCTGCTCGACCCGGGCCCCGACGACATCGGCGGCCGGGGGCTCATGCTCGTCGGGGTGCTGACCCGGCGGTGGGGATATCGCTGGCCCGTCACAGGCGGCAAGGTCGTCTACGCGGTGATCGACACGCCCATGTGAAACGACTCACAGATCCGCCGGCAAAAAGAACGGCCGGCGCCTCCCTCAACGCCGGCCGAACCTGTCTTCCTCCCTCTAGGACCGGCGCGACCGGTCTGAAGACGATTCAACGATGACGTGAATCCCGCATGGATTGCGCGATTTGCGGTGGCCGGTACCGGTCAGTGACCGGAATCTGCCAAGGTTGTCCCATGTGGGAAGCCATCGGCCTGAGCTCCCTCGAAGAGCGCCTCTACCGGCTCCTCCTGCGTGACCCCAAGATCACGCCGGACGAGGCGGCCCGGCGCCTGGAGTCCTCCCCCGAGACGGTGGGGGCCGCGCTGGCGCGCCTTCAGGACACCGGTCTCATGGAGTCCGACCCCCTTTCCGGCTTCCGGCCCGCCGACCCGCGGATGGCCATCGGATCGGCGATCCGGCGCCGCCGGGCCGAGCTCGACCGGCTCGCCGTCGAGGCCGAGGAACTGGCCACCGACTTCCAGGAGGGTCTGCTGCGGGCCGACCCCGGCCGGGTCATCGAGGTCGTCGAAGGGGCCGCCGCGGCCGGGCGCAAGGTCGCCGAACTGCTCGCGCAGGCGCAGGAGGAGATCCTCGCCATCGACACCCCGCCCTACGCCACCAGCGGCACCTCCATCGCCGCCGAGTCGGCCGCGCTGGCCCGGGGCGTGCGGGTGCGGGCGCTCTACTCCTCGCTGGTGCTCGACATCCCCAAGAAGCTTGACGAGATCCGCCAGGTGACCGCCGTGGGGGAGCAGGCCCGGATCCTGGCCGAGGTGCCCATCAAGCTCATTCTGGTCGACCGGTCCACCGCCCTGCTGCCGCTCACCGACCGGGAGGAAGGCGTCCGGTTCACCTCGGTCGTGGTCGGACGCAGCGCCCTCACCAACGCCCTCGTCGCCCTCTTCGAGACCCTGTGGCGCGAGGCCTCCCCGGTGTGGGGCAACGGCACCGGCGCGATCGACGGCGCCGACCGGCAGATCCTCGAACTGCTCGCGGTCGGCATGAAGGACGAGGCGATCCTGCGCCAGCTCGGCATGTCGGAGCGCACCCTGCGCCGCCGCATCGCCACCCTGCTGAACAGGCTGGGCGCCACGGGCCGCTTCCAGGCGGGGGTGCAGGCCGCGCGCAAGGGCTGGATCTGAATCTTCCGTTACGGCTCCGCCCGGCCGGCGCCGCCCGCCGCCTTCGGTCCGCGCCGCAGCCGGCGCCGACCGGCCGCGCCGCCGGTCGTACCGACGAGAAAAGGCCCGGCGGGAAACCCGCCGGGCCCTTCTCATGTCCTGCAGCCGTTCGCCCCGAGTCGATGCCGAGTGGTTACTCCTGCCACCACTCCGCGTCGTCGTCGGCCTTGGCGGCAACGGGCTCGGCCGGCTTCGGCACGGGCTTGTGCTCGACCGGCGGGGCCGCCGACAGGGCGGGCTTGACGGGGGCGGCCACGACGGGCGCGGGCTCCGGCTCCATGCCGGGCAGGGCGGCGCCGCCGAGCAGCTGGCGGAGCTGGGCGAGGTGGCTGGTGATGCTGTCGCGCTGACGGGTCAGCTCGTCGACCTGGCGCTGCATCGCGGTGCGGGTGCGCTCGGCCTCGTTCTTGGCGTCGGTCGTGATCGACTCGGCGCTCGTCTTGGCCTCGGCGACCAGCTGGTCGGCGTTCTTGCGGGCGTTGGCGAGCAGCTGCTTGGCGTGGGTGTCGGCCTCGCGCCGGGTCTGCTCGGCCTGCTGGGTGGCCTTGGTGGCGCGCTGCTCGGCGGTGGCCGCGCGCTGCTCGGCCTCGGCGACCAGCTTCTGGGTGTTGGCCTGCGCGGTGGCGTGGCGCTCGGCCTCCTGGCGCTCGGCCTCCTCGCGGCGGCTGGCGAGCTGGATCTCGAACTCGGCCTCGTCCTGGGCGCGCTTGGCCTCGGACTCCTCGAGCACCCGCTGGGCCTGGGCGCGCATCTCGTCGGCCTGGCGCTTGGCGGTGGTGAGGATCTCGTCGCGCTCGCGCTTGGTGCTGGCGCGGAGCTGGGCGACCTCACGCTCGGTGGTGGTGCGCAGCTTGGCGATCTCGCGCTCGGCGTCGGCGCGCTTCTCGGCGACCTCGTGGTCGGCGGTGGCGCGCTGCTTGGCGACCTCGCGCTCCGTCGTGTTGGTCAGCTCGTCGGCCTCACGCTTGGCCGTGCCCCGGATCTCCTCGGCGTCGCGCTCGGCGGCCGTGCGCATCTCGTCGGCCTCACGCGTCGCGAGCGCCCGCTTCTCGGCGGCCTCGTTCTCGGCGGCGGCCCGGGTGTCGGCGGCGTCGACCTTGGCGGCGGCCTTGATCTCGTTGGCCTCCGACCGTGCCGCCTGCACCAGTTCGGTGGCCTGCTCTTCAGCGAGACGAAGGAGCTGCTCGATCCGGGCGCCGAGGCCCGAGTAGGTCGGACGCTCCTGCTCCTGCAACTGACGCTGCGAGTCGGACAACTCGCGCTGGAGCGAGCCGACCTGCTCGCGCGCCTGCCGCAAATCGGTGTCGAGCTGCTTCAAGTGGTCGTGGACCTGGTGCCGGTCATAGCCGCGAAGCACCACGTCGAATTCCCGGGAGGGGGCGTCTTCGAAGAAATTGTTGAGCTGGGCATCGATGTCGGACTGCATGAGGCTCGATCCTGGGTTGTCGAGACGGCTACACGGGCCGGACGGGGGGTTTGGGACATCCGAGGCGAGGAGCCCAATAGGGTGGGATCCACGTCCGGTGGAAGGCCAGCGTACTCCGAGCGTGCGCCGTTGGAGGCCTCCACGGACTTTCTGCGCGACTTGTTACGTATGAACCTTTCTTACGTTCCATTACTGCCTCGGAGCCTCGACCAGCTCTGTCAGCACTCCTCCCACATCCTTGGGGTGGAGAAACGCGATTGAGGCACCCATAGAGCCGTGACGTGGGCGTTCGTCAATCAATCTGACACCTTTTGCGGCGATTTCCGCCATTGCCTTGCTCACGTCTTCCACCCCGTAACCGATGTGGTGCACCCCCTCGCCGCGCTTCGCCAGGAACTTGCCGACGGCCGTCTCAGGGCTCAGGGGTTCCAGCAGTTGCACGTAGCTCGTCCCGCCCTCGCCGTCGGCCACGTGGAGCATCGCCTCGCGCACGCCCTGGGCCTCGTTGACCTCGCGGCTCACCACGACGAGCCCGAACGTCGACTCGTAGAACCCGATCTTCTCCTCGAGGTTGTGACACGCGATGCCCACGTGGTCGATCCGCAGAAACATTGCCCGGCCCTCCTTGACTATCCGCTGAACGCTGCTGGGTATGGTGACACCGTCGCCCCCATATCGCGTAGGAGGCCCTCCAATGTCCGGTTCCGTCATCGTCGCCGGAGCTCGCACGCCGATCGGCCGCTTGCTCGGCGCCCTCTCCGGTATGACCGCCGTCGAACTCGGCGGCGTCGCCATCGAGGCCGCACTTCAGCGGGCCGGTGTCGCCCCTTCCGACGTACAGTACGTGATCATGGGGCAGGTCCTCCAGGCAGGCGCGGGGCAGCTTCCGTCGCGTCAGGCCGCCGTGAAGGCCGGCATCCCGATGAGCGTGCCGTCGCTCACGATCAACAAGGTCTGCCTGTCGGGCCTCGACGCGATCGCCCTGGCCGACCAGCTCATCCGCGCCGGTGAGTTTGACATCGTCGTCGCCGGCGGCATGGAATCGATGTCCAACGCGCCCCACCTCCTGCCGGGACTGCGGAAGGGCGTCAAGTACGGCACGGCCGAGGTGCTCGACTCGATGGCCTTCGACGGCCTCACCGACGCCTACGACCAGATCGCCATGGGCGAGTCGACCGAGCGCCACAACGCCCGCCTCAAGATCTCCCGCGAGGACCAGGACGCCTTCGCCGCCCGGTCCCACCAGCTCGCCGCCGCCGCCATCAAGAACGGCGTCTTCGACGACGAGATCGTCGCCGTCGACGACTTCACGGCCGACGAGGGCGTGCGCCCCGACACCACGGCCGAGAAGCTGGCGAGACTGCGTCCCGCCTTCACCAAGGACGGCACCATCACCGCCGGTTCGGCCTCGCAGATCTCCGACGGCGCGGTCGCGGTCGTCGTCATGTCGAAGGCCAAGGCCGAGGAGCTGGGCCTGACCTGGCTGGCCGAGATCGGCGCCCACGGCAACGTCGCGGGCCCCGACAACTCGCTGCAGTCGCAGCCGGCCAACGCCATCGCCCAGGCGCTGGCCAAGCAGGGCCTCACGGCCGATGACCTCGACCTCGTCGAGATCAACGAGGCCTTCGCCCAGGTCGTCATCCAGTCGGCCAAGGAGCTGGGGCTCTCCCTCGACAAGGTGAACGTGAACGGCGGCGGCATCGCGCTCGGCCACCCCATCGGCGCCTCGGGCGCCCGGATCGTGCTGGCCCTGGCCCACGAGCTGCGCCGCCGGGGCGGCGGCCTCGGGGCGGCGGGCCTGTGCGGCGGCGGCGGACAGGGCGACGCCCTGATCATCCGCGTCCCCGCGTGAACGACCTCGTCGGGAAGGTGCGCGCCGGCAACGTCCGTGCCGTCGCGCGCCTCATCTCGCTGGTCGAGAGCGGCTCCGACGCCGAGCTGCGGGAGGCGGCCAAGCAGCTGAGGGCGCCGGGCCGGGCCCGGGTCGTCGGCCTGACCGGGTCGCCGGGCGTCGGCAAGTCGACCTCGACGGCCGCGCTCGTCAAGGCGCTGCGTGCGCGGGGCGAGAGGGTGGGCGTGCTGGCCGTCGACCCGTCGTCGCCGTTCACCGGCGGCGCGCTGCTCGGCGACCGGGTGCGCATGCAGGACCACGCGCTCGACGACGGCGTCTTCATCCGGTCGATGGCGACGCGCGGTCACCTGGGCGGGTTGTCGTGGGCGGTGCCGCAGGCGCTGCGGGTGCTCGACGCGGCCGGGTTCGACGTCGTCCTGGTCGAGACCGTGGGGGTCGGGCAGGCGGAGGTGGACGTCCGCGCCCTCGCCGACACCACGATCGTGCTGCTGGCCCCCGGCATGGGCGACGGCGTGCAGGCCGCCAAGGCGGGCATCCTGGAGATCGCCGACGTGTTCGTGGTCAACAAGGCCGACCGCGACGGCGCCCAGTCGACGGTGCGCGATCTGCGCAACATGATCGCGCTCGGCGGCGGCTCCTGGCGGCCTCCGGTGGTGTCGACGGTGGCCGTCCGGGAGGAGGGAATCGGCGACCTCCTGAAAGCGCTCGACGACCACGCGCGTCATCTGGGTGAAACGGGAGAGGGAAGGGCCAGAAGGCTCGCGCGGGCCCGCGACGAAATCACCGCGGCGGCACTTCGCGCATTGCGGGACAGATTCGGCGATCCGGCCAGTGACCTGCGGCTATATCGCCTCGCGCAAGACGTGTTGGACGGCCTCGCCGACCCTTATACTGCGGCTGACGATTTGATTGCGGAGCTTTGACGGTCTTCGAAGTTTCCCAGTCGAAGTTAACCCTCGATTAACTTGGTGTCCCTACGTTGCCAGCCATGAAGTGGAAGCAAGTGGTCAATACGACCCTTGAGGGCGTGACCGGGTACACGATCCAGCGTCAGAAGTTGCCCACCCGGCCGGCTCCGTCGCCGAAGCCGATGGGGACTCCGATGCCGGCACGTCTTGAGGGCGACGTCGCGCGTCCCCCGACCGACCTCGAAGCAGACCGGTTGTTGCGCGCGCCCGTGTTCATCCTGTCGCCGCCCCGCTCGGGGTCGACCCTGCTGCGGTCGATGATGAACAGCCACTCCCAGTTGCACTCGCCCATCGAGACCCACTTCCGGCGCATCTCGACCAACCTGAACACCGACCCGGTCCGCCAGGCCGTCGTGGCGCTCGGCCACAACCAGAGTGACGTCGAACATCTGCTGTGGGACCGGCTGCTGCACCGGGAGCTGGTGCGCTCGGGCAAACCGACCCTGGTGGAGAAGACCCCGAGCAACGTGTTCGCGTGGAAGCGCCTGTCGATCTGCTGGCCCGACGCGCGATTCGTCTTCCTGTTGCGCCACCCGCTCTCGATCGCCCGTTCGTGGCACGAGGCCGACCCGGTCAAGCGGCCGATGCACGAGGCGGTGCGACACACCTTCCAGTACATGAAGTACCTGGAGGAGGCCCGCCACCGCCTGCCCGGCCACGAGATCACCTACGAGAGGCTGACCGCCGACCCCGAGAACGAACTGCGGGCGCTCTGCGCCACGCTGAGCATCCCGTTCGAAGACGGGATGCTCGACTACGGCCGCCACAACAAGCCGACCGACTTCACCAAGGGCATCGGCGACTGGCGCGACAAGATCCAGAGCGGGAGGGTCCAGCCGGGCCGCGAGCTGCCGGCCCCCGAAGAGGTGCCCGAGATGCTCCGCGACGTCGCTCAGAAGTGGGGCTACCTCTAGCGGGCGAACGAGGCCTCCGGGCCGGAGGCCTCGTCACCCCTTATGGCTGGGGACCGAATTTCACCGTGATGTCGGTGAAGCCGAGGGCCTTGAGCATGCCCTCGACGGCGGCCTTGGTGTTCTGGTCGGCGCGGTTGCGCAGGTCGCTGGCGGTGGCCGCCTCGGTGATCTTCTTCTCGGCCAGCAGGTAGAGCTCCTTCTGGTCGGGCGGGTTCGACGACAGGAAGTCCTGGGCGCGGTCGATGAGGCCGCGTTCCTGCGCGTAGACGTAGGAGCGGCTGTTGTCGAGGCTGGGCTTCTCCAGCGCGGCGTGCGGCAGGGTCACGGTCACCGACTTGCGGTCCTCCGAGACCGTGATCGCCTCGCCGGTGAGGCCGCCGAACTCGACGTAGGCGTCGACCGTGCCGGCGCCGACGAACAGGGTGCGGGTGCCCTTGACGGCGTCGGGCAGGAAGGCGGCGTCCTTCTCCAGGTCGACGATGACCTGGAAGTTGCCGGTGGCCGCCTGGTAGCGGCTCATGTTCTGGATCGACTGGAGCAGCGCGGGCTGGCTGCGGTCGATGTTCTGCTCCCCGAACGGGTCGAGCCACGTCCAGGCCAGCCGGCCGCCCACCACGAGCAGCAGCGCGGCGAACAACAACCCGGCGAGCCAGCGCCAGGCGCGGCGGGGGCCGCGCCGCACGGGGGCCGGGTGAGCGAGCGGTGCGCGAGTCTGTCCGGTCACGGTGGGACATCTTCCCGCAAAGCCCGCCGTTTCACCTCGCCTGCGGGCCAGACATCACCGTCGGGCTCGGCACGGGATGGGTGTAGGCCGCCGCGCCGAAGTGGGCGGCCTGCAGACGGCAGTTGGCGAAGTCGGCGTAGTACATGCGCAGCCACTCACGCCGCTGCTGTTCGGTGAGCACCGCGAACCAGGCCGAGGCCGTCTGGTGTTCGGGGTAGTCGCCCGGCGGGAGCGGTTCGCCGCGCAACCAGGCCAGCACGATCTCGCGGTAACCGGCCGACCGCTGCGCCGGGCACGGCCGGGACAGGCGCTCGACGAACTCGCGGGCGGCGCGGTCGGCGTAGCCGGTGTCGAGGTCGTCGACGTGGATCGGGACCACCCCGCCCTGGAGGGTCTCGTCGGTCTTGCGGGAGTGCTGCTCGACCCGGTGGAAGGCCGCCGGGGTGCCGCTCAGGCGGGCCGCGATGCCGGTGAAGGTGGTGCCCAGCTCGGGGAGACCGTCTCTCAAGCCGGGGTGGACGCACACCGTGATCGGCCAGTCCTGGCACGAGTAGGCGACCTGGCCCGGATGGGGACGGTGGTCGGCCACCAGCCGGGCCACCCCGACCCCGGCGGTCAGCACCGCCACCATCGCCGCCGCCAGCGCCACCGAGTGGCGGGTCACCGCGGCCGTCCAGCCCATGAGCAGGGCCAGGCTGATGCCCAGCAGCCAGAGCGTCTGGTCGACGAACGCGGTGGTGCTGAGGCCCTCGAACAGGTCGTAGGGCTCGCGGGTGCCCGGCGCGAGCCGGTCGGCCCAGGTGGTGCGGGCGGAGATCCAGGTGAAGACCGCGTAGACGGTGAAGCCGGCGAGCATGGGCGTGATCGGATAGGGGATCAGCCAGCCGATGATCCAGCCGAGGACGACGTAGAGCACCAGCCCCGCGGCGCCCATGGCCAGGCCGCTGGGCAGCAGCCTCCCGGCCTGCTCGTCGGCGACGGCGCGCAGCGACAACACCATCACGGTCGCCCCGAACGAGCCGGTCACCACCGCGAGGATCGCCAGCGGGGCCTTCAGCACCCGCCACGACTCGGGGCGGTTCTTCGACCGGCGTTTGCGCACCGCCACCCAGGCCGCGAACGCGCACGCCACCGGGCCGGTCAGCCGGACCGAGCCGATCACAGCGATCACGATGTTGTCCCAGGCCATCACCCCGGGGATGAGCACCGTCCAGGCCGTCACCAGACCGAGGGCGAGCAGCACGGTCACCGTCACGACCGCGCTCTGCTTCAGCTCCTCGCGTGACACGCCCTTGTGCTCACGCCCCATGTAGGACCCCCCGTCGAACCCCGATAACCATAACGGAGCGTAATGTTTGGGGGGTGCTTCTTCTGGTCAAGGACTGAGTTTGGTCACGGTCCGTGAAGTCCCAAACCGGACTATCGCCGCGCTACGGTAGGCGCGTGCCCCTCAACCTGCCGTTCGACCCCATCGAGCGGGCCGCCGAGACCTGGCGAGAGCGGTTCGGTCCGTCGTCCGCCATGGCCGCGGTCACCTCGATCATGAGAGCCCACCAGATCCTTATCGCGCAACTGGACGCGCTGCTCAAGCCCTATGACTTGACCTTCGCCCGCTACGAGGCGCTGGTGCTGCTCACCTTCAGCCGGACCGGCGCGCTGCCGCTGTCGAAGATCGGCGAACGGCTCATGGTCCACCCGACGAGCGTGACCAACACCGTCGACCGCCTCGAGAAGGCGGGCCTGGTCCGGCGCATGCGCAACCCCAACGACGGGCGCGGCGTCCTGGCCGAGATCACCGACGCGGGGCGCGCGGCCGTGCGCGGGGCCACGGCCGACCTGATGGGGGCAGACTTCGGTCTCGGCATGTACGACGAGACGGCACTCAAGGAGATGTTCGACAACCTGCGGACTCTCCGCGTCGCGGCCGGTGACTTCCACGCCGGAAGCGACTCGCCCGCCCACTAGCGGAGCGGCCGGGCATCGGGAAGGGCCCGCCCCGCGGTGGCGGAACGGGCCCTCTTCGAAGGCTGACGGGGCTTAGTGGCCCACGGCCTTGAGCGCGTTCACGATGCCGGAACCGTAGAAGCCGTTCCGGAGGGTGTTGCCCTCACAGATGTGCGTCGCGGTCACGGTGTTGCCGGCCGGCAGGTGCCGGGTGTAGGTGTAGCTGCCGCCGGGCGGGCACGGCGTCTTGACCGCGCTCGCCTTCAGGCGGGCCTCCACCACGTCGGGGTTGAGGCCGAAGCCGCCGCCCCGCTGGGCGTGGCCGTACTTGCTGACGATCAGGGCGGCGACGCCGGCGGCGCGCGGCGAGGCCATCGAGGTGCCCTGGAGGTACTGGTAGTAGGCGCAGGTCGAGCCCTTGCAGTCGCGCACCACGTAGTCGACCGTCGGGACGCCGTTCTCGTCGATCTCCTCGTTGGCGCGGGCCAGCGACTCGGGGTAGGCCGACAGGGTCGCCCTGGTGACGTCACGGGTGTTGCCCGGCGTGTCGTAGGTGTCGCCGCCGGGGGCCGCGACGTCGATGTACCCGTTGCCGTAGCTGGAGTAGTACGACTTGCGCTTGCTGATGCCCGTCGAGGAGACGGAGATGACGTGCTCGCCCTCGCCGGGCATCGAGACGCAGCTCGGCGGGATCGTCCGGTCGTAGGCGACCTCGCCCGGCTCGCTGGCGAAGTCGGGGCTGCCCGAGTCGACGTTGGTCTTGGTGTAGTCGATCGCCTCGTTGCCGGCCGCGCCCACCAGGGTGACGCCCTTGCGGTGCGCGTAGTTCAGCGCCCGCTGGGTGGCCTCGATGATGGTCGCCTGCTCCGCGCGGTTGGCGGGGGAGTCGGCCGGGTTGTCGACGCAGTTGAAGAGCCACGGGTCGATGTAGTAGCTCATGTTGACCACGTCGACGCCGATGTCGCCGGCGTAGGTGAGGGCGTCGACCGAGGGCTGCAGGAAGAAGTAGCCCGAGTCCTGGCCGGCCCGGATGTTGACGATCGTCACGTTCGGGGCCACGCCCGCGATGCCCAGCTTGTTCAGCGGCGAGGCGATCGACGAGGCGACGTGGGTGCCGTGGCCGTCTTCGTCGACGTTCGCCGGGTCGTTGCACGACTGGTCGGGCTCGTCCTCACACGGACCGTCGATCGGGTCGCCGTTGGCGTCGACCGGGATGTCGGTGGTGAAGTTGCGGCTCAGCCGGTTGCTGAAGTTGGGCGCGATGTCGGGGTGGGTGCCGTCGACGCCGGTGTCGAGGATGCCGACGAGGACCCGCTTGTCGCCGGTCTCGTACTTGTGCGCCTCGTTGGCCTTCATCTGGTCGAGGTCCCACTGGGCCTCGTCGAGCGGCTCGGCGGAGGGCTTCTTGCCCCACTTCTTGTTGACCTGGCCGCCGTGGTTGCGGCCTTCCTTCTCGACGGCGCGCGACTCGACGGCCTTCTTGAGCGCGGCCTTGGCACGGGCGTTGACCTCGGGGGCATGGCCGATCACCCGGTTGTGGGCGACCCCCTTGATCAGCGGGCTGGCCGTGACGGCGGTCGCGAAGCCGGCGTTGGTGGTGCTGACCGTGGCGAGGCCGACGGCGGTGTTGACCTTCACGACGGTGCCGCCGGCCGCCTGGACGGCCTTCTGGGCCTCGGCGGTGTCGGCGCCCTCCTTGTAAAGGACGACGTACTCACTTGCGGTGTCGGCCGCGACGGTCGGCACCTGGGCCTGCGCCGTCGTGGCGGGCGCCGTCAGCGCCGCCGCGGTTAACACCACAGCGGACGCGATGACGATGCTGCGCTTCACTGCCACCTCCCTGTAGGCAGATTGGGACGCAGCTCATATTTGGTGATGTCAGCCCGGAGTCATAGGTCTGTGGAATTTCGCTACCAATGTGTGACATTGAGGTGTTGATCTATCCAACTGTGGCGATAACTAGTAGGACGTCCTAGTATCTGCTCGGGAGGTCACATGGACGAGATCAACTCCGGCCGGGCGCGGTGGCAGGCGAGGTTCGACGCGGCCCCGAAACGCGACCGCGAATTCCGCACCCTGTCGGGGCTGCCGGTCGACCCGGTCTACGGCCCGGAGGCCCCCGATCCCCGGTTCGGGCGGATCGGCTGGCCGGGCGAGTTCCCCTTCACCCGCGGCCTCCACCCGACCGGCTACCGGGGCCGCCCCTGGACCATCCGCCAGTTCGCCGGCTTCGGCAACGCCCGGCAGACCAACGAGCGCTACAAGATGATCCTCGGCGCGGGCGGCGGCGGCCTGTCGGTCGCCTTCGACATGCCGACCCTGATGGGCCGCGACTCCGACGACGCCCGCTCGCTCGGCGAGGTCGGCCACTGCGGCGTGGCGATCGACAGCGCCCTCGACATGGACCTGCTGTTCGAGGGCATCCCGCTCGGCGACGTCACGACGTCGATGACCATCAGCGGCCCGGCGGTGCCGATCTTCTGCATGTACGTCGTCGCCGCCGAACGCCAGGGGGTGCCCGCGCGGGCCCTCAACGGCACCCTGCAGACCGACATCTTCAAGGAGTACATCGCGCAGAAGGAGTGGCTGTTCGCCCCCGAGCCCCACCTGCGCCTCATCGGCGACCTGATGGAGTACTGCGCCGCCGAGATCCCCGCCTACAAGCCCCTTTCGGTCTCCGGCTACCACATCCGCGAGGCCGGGTCGACGGCCGCGCAGGAGCTGGCGTTCACCCTCGCCGACGGGTTCGGCTACGTCGAGCTCGGCCTGTCCCGAGGGCTCGACGTCGACGTGTTCGCCCCCGGCCTGTCGTTCTTCTTCGACGCCCACATCGACTTCTTCGAGGAGATCGCCAAGTTCCGGGCCGCGCGCCGGATCTGGGCCCGCTGGATGCGCGACGTCTACGGCGCCAAGTCGGAGAAGGCGCAGTGGCTGCGCTTCCACACCCAGACGGCCGGGGTGTCGCTGACCGCGCAGCAGCCCGACAACAACATCGTCCGGACCGCCGTCGAGGCGCTGGCGGCCGTGCTCGGCGGCACCCAGTCGCTCCACACCAACGCGCTCGACGAGGTGCTCGCCCTGCCCTCGGCCAAGGCCGCCGAGATCGCGTTGCGCACCCAGCAGGTGATCATGGAGGAGACCGAGGTCGTCAACGTGGCCGACCCCCTCGGCGGCTCCTGGTACGTCGAGGCGCTCACCGACCGCCTGGAGGAGGAGGCCGAGGCGATCTTCACGAAGATCCGCGAGATGGGGCCCGACGGCACGATGACCGGCGGCATCCTGCGGGGCATCGAAGACGGGTGGTTCATGTCGGAGATCGCCGAGGCCGCCTTCGACTACCAGCGCAAGCTGGAGAAGGGCGAGAAGAAGATCGTCGGGGTCAACTGCCACACCGCCACGACCGAGGAGCCGCTGGAGATCCTGCGGATCAGCCACGAGGTGGAGAAGGAGCAGAACCGGGTGCTCGCCGCCCGGCGCGCCGCCCGCGACCAGGCCGCCGTGGACGCCTCCCTGCGCGAGCTCGTCGAGGTCGCCCGGGGGACCGGCAACATGGTGCCGCCCATGATCGAGTGCGCCCGCCGCGAGGCCACCCTCGGAGAGATCTGCGACGTCCTGCGGGAGGAGTGGGGCACCTACACCGAACCGCCCCGGTTCTGATCTCCGGCCCCGTCTGCCCGTCGTGACGGCGGCCGGCTCCCGCGGTCCTGGACGCCATGGACGGCGGGCGCCCCGGGCGGCGGGAGGGGGCCGGGGTGGGCGGAGCCGTAACGGAGAAGAGGTTTTGCGGGGTGCGGAGTGGGAGCCCTCGCCGATGCGGCAGGATTGGCCTTATGGCAGCGGACTTCTCTCGACCCGGATCGCTCTACGGCGCCATCGACCTCGGCGCCCGTAAGCAGGCCCTCGACGCGCAGGCCCGGCGGGAGGCCGCCGCGCAGAACCCGGCCGCCCCCGGCGCGGCGCCCGAGATCATCGACGCTACGGCCGCGACCTTCACGACCGAGGTCGTGGAACGCTCGATGGGGGTGCCGATCGTCGTCGAGGCGACGGTGCCGCGGGCCGCCCAGGTGCAGGAGTTCAGCCGCGCGATCGAGAAGCTCGCCGGCGAGGCCAAGGGCGCCTGGTTGCTGGCCAGGGTCGACGTCGAGGCCAACCCCGAGCTGGCCCAGGCACTGCGCATGCGCGCCATCCCCACCGTCTACCTGGCCTTCCAGGGGCAGCTCATGCCGCTGTTCGAGGGCCCGCTGTCCGAGCCGCAGCTCCGCCAGGCCATCGCCCAGGTCTTCGAGCAGCTCGGCGTGGCGCTGCCGCCGCCCGGCGACGACGAGGCCACCCCGCAGGAACCGGCGGTCGACCCCGACCTGCTCGCCGCCGACATGGCGATCGAAGACGGCGACCTCGACGCCGCGGCCCAGGCCTTCCAGCGGCTGCTCGCCCGCCAGCCCGGCAACGAGGAGGCCAAGATCGGCCTGGCCGGGGTCGGCCTGCTCAGCCGCACCCTCGACCTCGACCCCGCCGACGTGCTGAAGCGGGCCGCCGCCGATCCCGCCGACGTGGCGCTGCAACTTCAGGCCGCCGACGTCGAACTGCTCGGCGGTCAGGTCGACGCCGCCTTCGACCGGCTCATCGCCGTGGTCCGCCGGACCGCCGGAGACGACCGCGACAAGGCCCGCGTCCACCTCCTGAGCCTGTTCGAGACCCTGCCCGCCGACGACCCGTCGGTGGCCAAGGCACGCCGCGGCCTCGCCTCCGCGCTCTTCTGAACCGGGCATATCACCTGCTGGATGGTGGCACGATTGGACGCACACCCAATGCGCAAAGGAGCGGATTGACGTGGCTACCGTGCCGAGCGTGTCCTATTCGATCACCGTCCGTCTGGAAGTGCCCGCAGGGGGCAAGGCGGTGAGCCAGCTCACCCATGCGGTCGAGAACGCCGGTGGCGTCGTCACCGCCCTCGACGTGACCAACGCCGGGCATGAGAAGCTGCGCATCGACGTGACCTGCGCCGCCCGTGACACCGACCACGCCCAGGCGATCGTCGACCGCCTGGGCGAGGTCGAGGACGTGGCGATCCACAAGGTCTCCGACCGCACCTTCCTGATGCACCTCGGCGGCAAGATCGAGATGCAGTCGAAGGTGCCGCTGCGCAACCGCGACGAACTCTCGATGGCCTACACGCCGGGCGTCGCCCGGGTCTCGATGGCGATCGCCCGCAACCCCGAAGACGCCCGGCGCCTGACGATCAAACGCAACTCGGTCGCCGTCGTGACCGACGGCTCCGCCGTGCTCGGCCTCGGCAACATCGGCCCCGCCGCCGCCCTCCCCGTGATGGAGGGCAAGGCGGCCCTGTTCAAGCGGTTCGCCGGCATCGACGCGTGGCCGATCTGCCTCGACACCCAGGACGCCGACCAGATCGTCGAGATCGTGCGGGCCATCTCGCCCGGCTTCGGCGGCATCAACCTCGAAGACATCTCGGCGCCCCGCTGCTTCGAGATCGAGCGCCGCCTGCGCGAACTGGTCGACATCCCGGTCTTCCACGACGACCAGCACGGCACCGCGATCGTCGTGCTGGCCGCGCTCACCAACGCGCTGCGGGTCGTGAAGAAGGAGCTGTCCGAGGTCCGCATCACCCTCGCCGGCGCCGGCGCGGCCGGCACCGCCGTGCTCCGCCTGCTGCTCGCCGCCGGGGCGCGGAACGTCATCGTGTGCGACTACCTCGGCGCCGTCCACCAGGGCCGCGACGACCTCGACGAGTCGCTGCGCTGGATCGCCGAGCACACCAACGCCGAGGGCTACAGCGAAGACCTGCGCGGCGCCGTCAAGGGCGCCGACGTGTTCATCGGCGTGTCCGCCCCCGGCATCCTGACCGGCGACGACATCGCGACGATGAACTCCGACGCGGTCGTGTTCGCCCTGGCCAACCCCGAGCCCGAGGTCTCCCCCGACGACGCGCGCGAACACGCGGCGGTCGTGGCGACCGGCCGGTCCGACTACCCCAACCAGATCAACAACGTGCTCGCCTTCCCCGGCGTCTTCCGCGGCCTGCTCGACGCCCAGGCCGACGGGGTGACCCAGGAGATGCTCCTGGCGGCGGCCCGCGCCCTGGCGGCGGTGGTGTCACCGGAGGAACTCGGCCCCAACTACATCGTGCCCAGCGTGTTCCACCCCGACGTGGCGGGCGCGGTCGCGGCGGCGGTCCGCGAGTCGGCGGGCGGCAAGGCCCGGGGCTTCACCGAGGCGTAGGCCGGCTCGGGCCTGGGGGTCGTGGCGCGCCTGCTGACGCCTTGCGTGTGACGGCGTTTCGGATGGACGGGGTTGCGCGCGATGTCCCTGCGGCTGGTGGCTTTGCGTGTGACGGCGTTTCGGATGGATGGGGTTGCGCGCGATGACCCAGCGGAGACGCCCTTGCGTGCGTGGACCTGCGGCTGATGGCCTTTGCGGGCTGACGGTCTTGGCGCTGACGGTCTTGCGGGGTCGGCCTTCTAGTGTGGGGCTGATACCCCGGCGCGTTACGGCCCGGTCTGGGATTCCAGCCGGGCCGTTTTCGTCTAGCGCAGGGTCACGGGGAAGGTGCGGCGGGGCCAGACGCGGGCCAGCCACCAGAAGACGCCGCCCATGATGACCAGGCCGCCCGCTGTGGCGACCTTGCCCCACAGGTCGGCGGGCGGGCCGGTATAGGGGAGCACGTCCGCGTCGTGGACGCGGTCGCGGTTCCACCAGCCGATGTTCTCGGCGTCGCGTTCGGCCCAGCCCCCGTGGTCGGGGCCGTGGTCGTCTTCGCGGCCCCACCAGCCGCCGTGGTGGTCGTCGCGGTCCCACCAGTTGTCGTGGGGGTGATGGTGGTCGCGGTCCCACCAGTTGTGCTCCTCGCGGTTCCACCAGACGCCGTGAGGCCGGTCGCCCCGGTCCCACCACCCGCCGTGATGGTCGTGGTGGTCGTGGTGGTCCTGTCCCCACTTGCCGAAGTCGAAGAGGCCGTGGTGGCGTTCGCCGTGGTCGTGGTGGCCTTGGCCCCATTTGTCGAAGTCGAAGAGGCCGTGGTGGCGGTCGCCGCCTTCGCCGCGTTCCTGGCCCCATTTGTCGAAGTCGAAGAGGCCGTGGTGGCGGTCGCCGCCTTCGCCGCGTTCCTGGCCCCATTTGTCGAAGTCGAACAGGCCGTGCTGGCGGTCGCCGCCTTCGCCGCGTTCCTGGCCCCACTTGCCGAAGTCGAACAGGCCGTGGTGGACGTCGTCGGCACCCTGGCCGTCCTGTTTCTGGAGGCCGGCCGTGCGGGTGGTGGCGGCGGGGCGGCAGGCGTCGATCCAGCGTTCGGAGACCTGTTCGCCGTCGCCGTGGACCTTGAGGCGGGCGCTCCGGGTGATCCGGACCGACTCCTCGACGGTCTCGTTGGCCGCCGACCGGCCGCGGGCGATGACGTCGTCGTCGCGGTAGAGGGTGAACTCGTGGGCGTCGGGGCCCGGGTTGGTGATGCTGACCAGGACCTCGCCGGTTTCGCAGTCGATCTTCTCGTATCTCACCTGCAGCGGAGGCGGGGCCGCGTCCGCCCGGCTGGGCAGCAGCAGCGCCGCCGCCATCGGTGCGGCGAGCAGCGCGAACGCCCTGCGTGCCGGTGTCGTCTGTCCCACGGGTCCCCCTCGGCCAAGATCCTTCTGGTACGGAGAGTTCCCATGTCCCTCAATTTCGTAACTCAGAGTAACGGGGTGGGGTGACGTGCGCGAATCGGCCTTCCTGTCGCATGATGGAGGGTATGGCGGAGTCGATCTACGTCGGTGGGCTGCTGGTGGCGACGCCACTGCTCGACGACCCGAACTTCCGGCGTAGTGTCGTGCTCATCCTGGAGCACGACGAAGACGGCGGCACGCTCGGTGTGGTGATCAACAGGCCCAGCGACATCAGCGTCACGTCGGTCCTCCCCACCTGGGATCCTCTGGTGACCGGCCCGTCGGTGCTGTTCGAGGGCGGCCCCGTGCAGACCGACAGCGCCCTGGCCCTCGCCGTCGTCATGAGCGGCGCCGAACCCCTCGGCTGGCGCCGCCTCCACACCGGCCGCCGGGGCGTCTCCCGCCTCGGCACCGTCGACCTCGACGCGCCCCCCGAGATCCTGGCGGGCGAGATCTCCCAGATGCGGATCTTCGCCGGCTATGCCGGCTGGACCCATGGGCAACTCGCCGGCGAGGTCGCCCAGGGCGCCTGGTACATCGTCGACTCCGAACCGGGCGACACCTTCCACCCGGACCCGTCGTCGTTGTGGCGGACGGTCCTCAGAAGGCAGCCGGGCGAACTGGCCTTCGTCGCCAGCTACCCCGACGACCCGTCCCAGAACTGACCGCCGAAGCCGGAAGCGGATACGCCGCGGCGTTCCGGGTGTGCTGCCGCGCGGTGCCGAAGTGATGCCCGGAGGCCGCTCAGCCCGCCCCCGGCCAGACGCATCATCGCTCACCGGACCGACGTTTCCGGAGGTGTGCCGCAGTGCGGCGGCCGACATGCTGCAGCGGTGCTGGGGCCAAGGGCCGGCCCGCCCACCCGGGGTCGGAGCATCCTCGCCCCGGTGGCCGACGTTTCCGGGGCGTCCGCCGGGCCCTGTGGAAAGTCCCCGTCAGCGGTCCCAGCCGGCCACCATCAGTTCGTCGACCAGGGCGAAGGTGTCTTCCAGGCGTTTGGTCATGCCGTCGAGGTCGCTCAGCTCCTCGAGCGTGCAGTTCTCCAGGCCCACTCTGATCGTGCTCGTGAAGGTCGCCGTCACGAACTGGCTGCGCAGGTCGTCGGCCCCCCGGCGTCTGGCCACCTCTTCCAGGATGCGCTGTTCGTTGGCCAGCATCAGGCGCATCTGGCCCGCGAAGATGGTCGGGGTCGCCTCCACCACCTGTCTGGCCTTGAGGAAGCGCTGCTTGTCCTCCGGCTCGCCGTCGCGCAGCAGCGCCACCGCGGCCCGCATGGCCTGCGCCAGCGCCGTAAAGGGGGACTCGGTTCCGGGACGGTCGTGGAGCTCCGATAGAAATACGTCCTGCGCGTCGGTGGCGGGGGCGAGCGCCACGTCCTCCTTCGAGCCGAAGTAGCGGAAGAACGTGCGGGGCGACACGTCGACCGCCGCGGCGATCTGGTCGATCGTCGTCGACTCGTAACCCTGCTCCAGGAACAGGTCGAGGGCCGCGTCGATGAGCGCGACGCGTGTCTTGAGCTTCTTGCGCTCACGCAGACCCACCCCTGTCACCTCCTCGAAACATTCAGTTCACCATCTGCCAGTTGTCAGGATATGTCGGATAAAACACTTTGTCATCTGTCATGGACTGACATAATCTACGTCGCGTTGACTTTCTATCCGGGGGAGAACCCGTTATGTCACAGACCACCGCCCTGCCGAAGGAGGCGCAAGGCGAAGCCGGTCCAGCTCGTCCGTGGCTGACCCTGCTGGCCGTCTCGCTCGGCGTGATCATGGTGATGCTCGACGGCACCGTCGTCGCCATCGCCAACCCGGTCATCGGGGCCGAACTCCAGGCCTCGCTCGCCGACCTCCAGTGGGTCACCAGCGGATATCTGCTGGCCCTGGCGGTCTTCCTCATCACCGCCGGCAAGCTCGGTGACATCTTCGGGCACAAGCGGGTGTTCCTGATCGGCGTCGTCGGCTTCGCGCTGACCTCGCTGGCGATCGGCCTCACCTCGTCGATCGGCCCGCTGATCGCCTTCCGCGTGCTCCAGGGCCTCTTCGGCGCGCTGCTCCAGCCCGCCGCCCTCGCGCTGCTGCGCATGGCCTTCCCCGGCGACCGGCTCAACATGGCGATGGGCGCCTGGGGCGGCATCATCGGCCTGTCGTCGGCGGCCGGCCCGATCGTGGGCGGCCTGCTGGTCGAGCACGTCAGCTGGCAGTCGGTGTTCTTCATCAACGTGCCCGTCGGCGTCATCGCCCTGGCGGTCGGCTGGTGGGCGCTGAGCGAGAGCAAGGCCAAGTACCTCTCGAAGGTCGACTGGCTGGGCGTCGTGCTGCTGTCGATCATGATGTTCTCGCTGGTCTGGGCGATCATCAAGGCCCCCGAGTGGGGTTGGGGCGACACCGGCACCCTGGTCTCCCTCGCCGTCGCCGTGATCTTCCTCGTCGCGTTCCTCTGGTGGCAGAGCCGGGTCTCCCAGCCGCTGCTGCCGCTGGGCCTGTTCCGCAACGCGTCGTTCTCGGTCGGGACGACCCTGATGATCCTCACCGCGTTCTCCATGTTCGGCGCGATGTTCTTCCTGACCTTCTTCTTCCAGGGCGTCCACGGGTTGTCGCCGCTGGAGTCGGGCCTGCGCATGCTGCCGATGAGCGCCGGCATGATCGTCGCCTCGCCGCTGGCCGGGTTCCTCATCGGCAAGCTCGGGCCGCGGATCATGATCTCGGGCGGCATGCTCATCACCGCCGTCGCGATGTTCCTGATGTCGCGCCTGTCGATCGACGCGACGTTCGTCGACAGCGCCATCCCGTTCGTGCTGCTGGCCTTCGGCCTGTCGCCCGTCTTCGTCGGCGCCACCGAGATCATCGTCGGCAACGCCCCCGAGGAGCTCTCGGGTGTCGCGGGCGGCCTCCAGCAGTCGGCCATGCAGGTCGGCGGCGCGCTGGGCACCGCGATCCTCGGCGCGATCGTCGCCGCGAAGGTCTCCTCGGTGTACGAGGGCTACCTCGGCCCCGCCGCCCAGGCGTTCCCCCCGGACCAGCTCGCCGGCCTCAAGGACGCCGCCTCCTACGGCGCCGCCCCCCAGGGCCTGCCCGAGCAGATCGCCGGCGCGGTCACCAACGCCTCCCACCTGTCGTTCATGGACGGCCTCCACCTCGGCTTCGAGGTCAGCGCCGGCGTGGCGGTCTTCGCGGCGGTCATCGCCCTGCTCGTGAAGGCGGGCCGCAAGACCGAGGGCGCCGCGGTGCACATCGGCTGAGAAACTCCCAAACGATGGCTCCCATCTCCTGTTTTGAGGCAGATTCACAGCGTCTCACTTTGGGGTGGGGGCCATCCAAGTTTGTAGACTCGGTTTCCGTGAGCAGTACGAAGATTCTTCCCGACCAGAAGACCGAGGTCGTCCCGCGCACGTCCCACGGCGGCGACGGCGACCACGAGCGGTTCAGCCACTACGCCGACCGGAACAAGGTCACCGAGAGCTACATCACGGGTGCGCCGGTCCGGGCGATCTGCGGCAAGGTGTGGGTGCCCAGCCGTGATCCCAAGAAATATCCCGTCTGCCCCGAATGCAAGGAGATCTACGAGGGTCTCCCCAAGGGTGAGTCGGGCGACGACAAGTGACGGGTGTCACTCCACCTTGATCGACTCCGATGCGGCTAGCGTTCGAACCCTGGTCCGGACCGGTCGCATCGGGGGAATCGAATGGCCCGGCGTCTTCTCGCCGTCTCTTTGGCATGCGTTTTTTCACTGCTGGGCCCACCCGCCGAAGGCGCGGACCACGACCAGGCGCATGACCACGGGCACGACCACGCGCATGACCACGACTGCCCGTCGCCCGCTCGCACGTCCGGCCGCGCCGAGCCACGGCCGCTGACGGCCACCGAGTTCGCCCAGATGAACGCGGCCCTGCGCAACCACCCCGGGCCGATCCCCGCGACGGTGACCGTGCCGCTGTGGGTGCACGTGCTGACCGACGGCCAGACCGGCGCGCCCGACGCCGCGGTCCGCGAGCAGGTCAACGTGCTCAACCGGGCCTACGCGGGCGGCTACGGCGGCGCCGACACGGGCGTGCGGTTCGCGCTGCGCGGCATCACCCGCACCGAGAACCGCGACTGGTTCCGCAACCCGCTCGGCATGGAAGACCCCATGAAGTCCGGCCTGCGCAGGGGTGGCTCGGAGACCCTCAACCTGTACATCTCCCAGCTCAGCGAACTCGTGCTGGGTTATGCGACCTATCCCAACTGGTACGCCGGCAACCCCAGCCAGGACGGCGTGGTCATCGACTGGCGCACCCTGCCCGGTGGGGCGCTGCGCAACTTCAGCCTGGGCTTCACCGGCGTCCACGAGATCGGCCACTGGCTGGGCCTCGTCCACACCTTCGAGAACGGCTGCTCCGAACCGGGCGACTCCGTCGACGACACCCCGTTCCAGGCCACGCCGACCGAGGGCTGCCCCGAGAGGCGCGACTCGTGCACGGCGCCCGGCGAGGACCCGATCCACAACTTCATGGACTACGCGCACGACCGCTGCATGAACCAGTTCACCGCCGGACAGGGGCTGCGGATGCGGCGGGCGTGGGTGACCTACCGGGGTGGCGTCGCGGGGGCGCAGACGCGGTCGAGCATGGTGGCCGGGCTGCTCGGCACCCAGGCGGGCCAGGCGCCGATCGCGCCCCCTCGGCCCTATACGGGGATGGCCGCCTCGTTGTTCCTGCCGCGCGGGCGGGGCTGAGCCGTTTCGGCGGCCGGCCCGCGGGGCCGGTGAGCGCCGGATGCGGCCTTCATCCGGGGCGGCGGGCGGGGCCGGGGTGGGCGGAGCCGTAACGGAACGAGGCTCTTGTCCTGATAGCGAAAACGTGATCTTTGTTGACGGCTGGGGCTCCGGCGTGACTGACTTGGCGGCATGGACGAGCGGAGGGTCTGGCCGCCCACCGACCACGCCGACGATCTGCCCCCTTCGGCCCGCTGGTACGGCACGCCCGCTCCACCGCCGCGCCGCATCCCCCGCAGGCTGCGCCGGCTCCTGCTGATCGCGCTGGTGTCCCTCGGCGCGGGGGCGGTCATCGGGGGCGTGGTGTTCTTCGTGCTGAACCGTCCCGAGGCCCCGGTCGAGACGGTGGCCGAAACGGTGCTGGTCACCGACCGGCTGGCCGGGCTCACCTACCCGATCCCGGCGGGCTGGCACGAGGGCGCGCTCGCGCCCGTCACCGGGTTCACCTCGGTCGCCGTCAACGACGACCGCGCCACGGTGATGGCCCGTCCGGGAGAGAAGCTCGACGCGGCCGATCCGCGCCCCGCGCTGCTGAAACTGGCCGAGACCTACTCGCGGCTGCTGCTGCACGGCGACACGATCGACGTCGTGGAGGACAAGAAGGTCGAGATCGGCGGACGCACCGGCCACACCCGCGCGGTGCGGGCCGGGTACCGCGACGTGGTGAACCAGCCGGCCTTCCTGCGGGTGACCGTGCTCACCGCGGAAGAGGCCCGCAGCGTCGTGATGCTGGGCCTCGCACACCCCGACGACCCCGCCGCGCGGCGCGAGATAGACACGATCATGACGGGCGCGCGATAACACTTACCAGCGACGATGGCGAGGATCTCGCGGCCTCGGCACGTCTTGTCGGTGGGTCCGGCTAGTCTGTGGCCACGTGAGGGGAACCGATAGATACGGCAATGTCCGAGTGACCGGCGGGAGGCGCGCGTGAGCACGTCGGCCGCGTCCCACCTGTCGCCGTCATATCCCGACCGCGCCGCGTGGGGCACCGCCCCGAAGCTGCGCGCGTGGCAGCAGGAGGCGTTCGACCTCTACTTCACCCGCGAACCGCGCGACTTCCTGACGGTCGCGACCCCGGGCGCCGGTAAGACCACCTACGCGCTGCGCATCGCGAGCGAACTGCTGAGCCGGGGCGTCATCAAGGCCGTGACGATCGTCACGCCGACCGAACACCTCAAGCGCCAGTGGGCCGACGCCGCGGGCCGGGTCGGCATCGGCATCGACCCCGAGTTCAAGAACAGCCAGGGCGTCACCTCGCGCGACTACACGGGCGTCGCGGTGACCTACGCCCAGGTCGCGATGCATCCCGCGCTCCACCGCGCCCGCACCGAGGCGCGCAAGACGCTCGTCATCTTCGACGAGATCCACCACGCGGGCGACGCCAAGTCGTGGGGCGACGGCGTGCGCGAGGCGTTCGAACCGGCCACCCGCCGCCTGCAGCTGACCGGCACCCCGTTCCGCTCCGACGACAACCCCATCCCGTTCGTCGGCTACACCGAAGACGCCGAGGGCGCGCTGCGCAGCGTCTCCGACTACAGCTACGGCTACGGGCCCGCGCTGGCCGACGGCGTCGTGCGGCCGGTCATCTTCCTCGCCTACAGCGGCGAGATGAAGTGGCGCACCCGCGCCGGCGACGAGATCACCGCCACCCTCGGCACCCCGCTGACCAAAGACCAGCTCGGCCAGGCCTGGCGGGCCGCCCTCGACCCGAAGGGCGACTGGATCCGCCAGGTCATCCAGGCCGCCGACCGCCGCCTCACCGAGGTCCGGCGCGGCATGCCCGATGCGGGCGGCCTCATCATCGCCACCGACCACGAGGCGGCCCGCGCCTACGCCAAACACCTGCGCGCGGTGACGGGCGAGGGCGCGACGGTCGTGTTGTCCGACGACCCCGGGGCGTCCGCCAAGATCAAGGAGTTCAGCGCGTCGCAGCAGCGCTGGCTGGTGGCGGTCCGCATGGTGTCAGAAGGCGTCGACATCCCGCGCCTGGCCGTCGGCATCTACGCCACCAGCATCTCCACGCCGCTGTTCTTCGCGCAGGCCATCGGGCGTTTCGTGCGCATGCGCAAACGCGGCGAGACGGCGTCGGTGTTCGTCCCGTCGGTGCCGCTGCTGCTCAGCTTCGCGGCCGAGATGGAGGCCGAGCGCGACCACGTCCTGGGCCGCAAACGCGACGAAGACGGCCTCGACGACCTGCTCCTGGAGCAGGCCCAGCGCGAGCAGAAACAACCCGACACGCTCGGCGACGAACTGCCCTTCCAGACGCTGGAAGCGTCGGCGACCTTCGACCGGGTCCTCTACGACGGCGGAGAGTTCGGCACGGCCGCCGCCGCCGGTTCCCCCGAAGAAGAAGACTTCCTCGGGCTCCCCGGCCTCCTGGAGCCCGAACAGGTGGCCTCGCTGCTGCGCAAGCGGCAGGCCGACCAGCAGGCGGCCGCCAGGAAGAAGCCCAAGGCCGCGCCGCCCGAGCTGGCCCCCCACGAGCAGATCGCCGAACTGCGCAAGGAGCTCAACGGGCTGGTCGGGGCGTGGAACCACCGCACCGGGCAGCCCCACGGCGTCATCCACGCCGAGCTGCGGCGGTCGTGCGGCGGGCCGGCCATCGCGCAGGCGACCGCCGACCAGATCCGCGAGCGCATCGCGATGATCCGCAAGTGGGCGGCCGGGCGTAAATGACGATCGAGATCGGGGTGGCGCGGGCCGACGACGGCGACGCGTTAGGGGAGATCCACGCCGCGGGCTGGATCGTCTACGAGCCGTTCTTCGAGCCGTCTTTCTACGAGAAGGCGGTGGCCCACCGGCGGGGGAAGTGGCACGCGGTGCTGGCCGAGGGGGCCGAGACGGTTCTCCTGGCCCGCCTTGAGGAGCGCCCGCTGGCGTTCTCCTACTTCGGCCCCTCCGCTCACTGGGCTTCCGCCGCGGAGATCTACGGCTTCTACGGTCATCCCGACGGGTGGGGGTCGGGAATCGCGGCGGCGCTGATGGCGGCGACGTTGTCGCGGATGGAGCGCGACGGGTTCGGGTCGGTCCATCTGTGGACGTTCCGGGACACGCCGCAGTCGCGGCGGTTCTACCGGAAGACGGGGTTCGTCGAGTCGGGAGAGAGCCGGCGCCACGACTTCGGCGAGGGCGGGCTGATCGACCAGGTCGAGTACGTGCGCGGGGTGCCGTAGGGAGTGGGGCGTTCGCGCATTGGGCTGCCGAGTGGGCGACGGTTGCGGTTGGACCACCTCCCGCGCGCGACCCCACCGCCGACCGCGGCATCGGTGTGCACGTGCGCTCAGGGGCCGCCGAGGTCGGTGCAGTAGGCGATGGTGGCGTCGTCCGGCCTCGTCGCGTGTTCTGCTTCCGCCCGCCGGACCTGGTCGACGAGTGCGGCGGGTCCGTTCGACGCCAGCACGGCGAGGGCCTGTGGCCAGCCGGTGAGACCGAAGGGGTCCACGATCCGGCCGGCGCCGTTGCTGAGCAGGACGGCGGCGGACAACTCCGAGACGGAGTGGCGCCCGGTGACCGCCTCGTCCGCCGCTCGCGGGTCGTCCTTGGCCACCCAGAAGCCGCCCGGCTGGTTTCGGCGGGCGCGCAGGTCGGCCAGGATGCGGTTGTACTCGTCGCTCCCCGGGGTGGCGGCCGCCAGCGTGGGTTCATAGGTGCGGCTGACGCTCAGCTCGCGAGGGTCCGTGGTGACGATCGGTGGGCCGGCGGGTCGGTCGAGGGCGACGACCGCGTCACCCAGAACCAGGTGGTCGAGATCGCCGTCCGACACCCGCAGCACGGCCACGGCCGCCGACGGGCTGATGGGGTTCGTCACGTCGCAGGTGTGCCGGTGCACGTCCGTCACCTGCGTGATGGCCTCGGCGAGGAGCGCGGGAAGGCTCGAACCCGGAGTGAGTGACAACAGGGAGAGGAGGCTGCCGCCCAACGTGTGGGCATACCAGGCCACTCCGTGTCGGCAGGTCGACTCGGCGCCGGGGATGCCGGCGCCGTCCACCAGGACGGCCGCCGTGGGGGTGGCTCCGGTGAAGTCCTCGTTCACACGGCCGGGTCTGGCCGCGACGCTCACCATCGTCACCTTCACACCACGGTCGCCCTTTCCCGCCTGGTTGCCAGTACCGATCATGAAGCTGAGGACGTCGGTTTGTGCAACGATCCCGGCATTTTCTTGTCCGTGGCCGGGCCGCGGTCAGGTCAGCCGTGGGTGATCGTCGGGATGCGTTCGCCGCTGCGGCCGTCGACCGCGACCCAGCGGTGCCGGGCCAGTTTGCGGGCGACGTCGACGAACGCCGTGCGGCCGTCGATGTTGACCGGGACCACCGACGCCCGGTGGTTTCCGACCAGGGCGCCTTCGTGCACCCACACCCGCAGGCGGTTGCCCTTCTCGCCCAGCACGACCGCCGCCGTCTCGCACTCGCCGATGACGGCGGGCCACAGGATGGTGACGTGGGTGCGGGAGAGGCGTACCTCATCCGGATGGGGAAGCCGGACCGGACAGGCCGACTCGGTTGGCGACGGCACCGGGCGCGGAGACATGATCGCCGCCACGGGCGGCGGTTCGGGGTGGTGCCCGGTGGACGCCATGACGATCGTCGCGCCTTCGAGGGCGACGATCCCCGCGACGGCGCCGAGGCGGTTGCGGAGCGGCTGACCGATCCCGAAGAGCAACCAGACGCAGACAGGCGTCAGCACCAACCACGACACACCAAGAGCAAGAGCAAACATGACCAGCCGCCGACCTAGACGATATTACGCCAGGTAAGCGTATCCCTACGTTGCGCAATGGCAACCCGAAGCCGAGAACCCGGTCCGTCGTCCCGTCCGTTGCGCAGATCGTGGTTCGATATGCCGAAATTTCGGGCGGCCTTGGCCGCCCGACGCCGACCTCGGGGTCTCGGTCTTCGGAATCGGATCGCCATGATTGGGCGGCCCGTCGGTGCCACCTCGGCCGCCCGACGCCGGGGTGTCAGTTCTTGGGGTTGTCCGCCACGATCGGACGGCCCGTGAGCTCGACCCCGGGTGTCAGTCCTCGGGGTCGTCCGCCACGATCGGGTGGCCCGTCAGTTCCACCCCGGCCGCCGCCATCTCGGTCATCGCCGCCTCCGTCGTGACCGGCATCACGCCCGCCGTCAGGTCGAGCAGCACCCGCACGTCGAACCCCTGTGCCCGCGCGTCGATCGCCGTGGCCCGCACGCAGTGGTCGGTCGCGATCCCCACCACGTCGACCCGGGACACCCCGCGGGTCCGCAACCACGAGGCCAGCGCGACCCCGTCGGAGGAGTGCCCCTCGAACCCGCTGTAGGCGGCCGCGTGCGTGCCCTTGCTGAAGATCTCCTCGATGGGCTCGGTGTCGAGGTTCTGGTGGAACTCCGCCCCGGTGGTCCCCACAACGCAGTGGGCGGGCCAGGTCGTCATGAAGTCGGGGTCGAGGGCGAAGTGGGCGCCCGGGTCGACGTGGTAGTCGCGGGTGGCCACCACGTGGTCGTAGTCGCCCCGCGCCACGTGGACGCTGATGGCCGCGGCCACGCCCGCGCCGCCGGTCACGGCCAGGCTGCCGCCCTCGCAGAAGTCGTTCTGCACGTCGACGATCACAAGCGCGGTGGTCATACGTCCCAATCTAGAAGATCGCGGGAGACCGGCGTCGTCCTCATGCGCCGCTCTCCCGCGATCAGGAGAAAATAGTAGGCACAGCCGGGTCGCCCGGCGACAGACTATGGGCGATTTGCGGCAATTCACGCATCGACTCGTGATGCCGGGCGCGGGCGTCGTCCAGGGGCTCGCGGCCGATGATCTCGCCGCCGCTGACCAGGTGGGCGAGCAGCGGGCGGCCGAGGGAGTCGTCGGGGCGGTTGGAGACGATCTCCTCGACCGCGACCCCGTCCTCCAGGGAACGGTAGGCCCACTTGCGGCCGCCCCGGCTCGGCTTGCCCACCGAGGTCTTGGCGACCGGCTTCATGGTCCCGGTCAGGTCCTCGCGGTCGACCAGTTTGTAGACCAGGTTCGCCGTGGGGGCGCCCGAGCCGGTCACCAGTTTCGTCCCGACGCCGTAGCCGTCGACGGGGGCCACGGCCAGGGCGGCGATGGCGTGTTCGTCGAGGTCGCCCGTCACCACGATCCGGGTGCGGTCGGCGCCGAGGGAGTCGAGCTGGCGCCTGACCTCGATGGCGACCACGCCCAGGTCGCCCGAGTCGATCCGGACCGCGCCCAGGTCGCCGCCGGCCAGCTTCACGGCGGTCCGCACGGCCTCCTCCACCGAATAGGTGTCGACCAGCAGGGTCGTCGACGGCCCGAGGGCGTCGATCTGGGAGCGGAAGGCGGCCTCCTCCGAGTCGTGGAGCAGGGTGAAGGCGTGGGCGCTGGTGCCGGCCGTCGGGATGCCGTACTCGCGGCCGGCCTGGAGGTTGGAGGTGGTCGCGAAGCCGCACAGGTAGGCGGCGCGGGCGGCGGCGACGGCCGCCCTCTCGTGGGTGCGGCGGGAGCCCATCTCGATCAGCGGGCGTCCCTGGGCCGCGCGGGTCATGCGGGAGGCGGCCGAGGCGATCGCGCAGTCGTGGTTGAGGATCGACAGGATCACCGTCTCCAGGACCACCGCCTCGGCGAAGGTGCCCTCGACGACCATGATCGGGGAGCCCGGGTAGTACGTCTCACCTTCGCGGTAGCCGTACACATCCCCGGAGAAACGGAAGTCGGCGAGGAACGACAGGGTCGGCGGGTCGACGACGTCTTCCAGGAACTCCAGCTCCGGGTCGCCGAAGCGGAACTCCTCGATGGCGGCGAGGACCCGGCCGGTGCCTGCGACGACGCCGTAGCGGCGGCCCGCGGGGAGGCGGCGGGCGAAGACCTCGAACACCGCCCGGCGATGGGCGGTGCCGCCGGCCAGCGCCGCCCGCAACATGGTCAACTCATACATGTCTGTTAGCAAGGCCGAGCTCATGGACGTTTGCACGAGTCGAGAGTACGACCGCGGTGAGGCAGGATTGGGGATGTGGGTAGCACCGCTCCGATCGAGGTTGAGCGTCCGAAAGCTGACGTTCGCCCAGATTTGCCGTGGGTGACCATCGTCTGGAATGACCCGGTCAACCTCATGTCCTATGTGACCTATGTCTTCCAGAGCGTCTTCGGCTACGCCCGGGAGAAGGCCGAGAAGCTCATGCTCGACGTCCACCACAAGGGCAGGGCCGTCGTGTCGAGCGGCACGCGGGAGGAGATGGAGCGCGACGTCCAGACCCTCCACTCCTACGGCCTCTGGGCGACCCTGCAGAAGGACGGCTGATGGGTCACGGTTTCAGGGCGACGCGCGAGGGCGTGTCGGTCCATCTCGACGCGGCCGAGGCCGGCGTGCTCCGGTCGCTGGTGGCCTCGATGGTGCTCGACGTGGTCGAGCCGGGGGAGACCGGCGACGACCCGCTGGAGCGGGCGCTGCGCATCGGGCCCGCCACCGAGCCGACCGATCCGGTGCTCGCGCGGCTCTTCCCGTCGGCCTACGCCGACGACGACGCCGCCTCCGCCGAGTTCCGCCGCTACACCGAGGGCGATCTGCGCGACGCCAAGCGGGCCGACGCGCTCACGCTGATCGAGACCGCCGCCGGCGGCCAGGTGACGCTGACCACCGAACAGGCCCAGGCCTGGTTGCGCGCCCTCAACGACCTCCGGCTGGTGCTGGGTGTACGTCTTGAGGTCACCGAGGACACCCACGAGGAGATCGCCGGGATGGGCGACGACGACCCCCGCTACCCGGCCTTCGTCACCTACGACTGGCTGACCTACCTGCAGGACACCCTCGTCCAGGCCCTTTGGTAGGTTCGCGACCATGCTGACGATCTCGCGCGAACTGGTCGACCGGATCATCGCCCACGCGACGGCGGACCATCCCGACGAGGCCTGCGGCGTCATCGCCGGGCGGGCCGGCGTGCCCGAGCGGTTCGTCCCGATGGAGAACGCCGAGCGCTCTCCCACGTTCTACCGGTTCGACTCGATGGAGCAGTTCCGCGTCTGGCGTGAGATGGACGACAACGACGAAGAGCCCGTCGTGATCTACCACTCCCACACGGCCACCGAGGCCTACCCCTCGCGCACCGACGTCTCCTACGCGTCGGAGCCGGGCGCCCACTACGTCCTCTACTCCACCGCGCTCGCCCAGTTCCGGTCGTTCCGGATCGTCGACGGCGTGATCGAGGAGGAGGACGTAAAGATCCTGGAACCGGGCGTTTAAAATGGATGTCATGTCCCTGGGCGTGCAACCGTACCTCTTCGCGCACTCTCCTTCCGTCGTGGTCTACGACTGTCATTGACGTTCACATTTCCCCGTACACCACAGACCTGAAGACGAGAAGAGAGAACGAGACATGGCCATCGAGGTCCGCATCCCGACCATCCTGCGCACCTACACCGACGGCGCCAAGGCCGTCGACGCCTCCGGCGCCACGATCGAAGAGCTGATCGGCGACCTGGAGGCCCGGCACCCGGGGATCAAGGCCCGGCTCGTCGAGAACGACAAGCTCCGCCGGTTCGTGAACGTCTACCTCAACGACGAGGACGTCCGGTTCCTCGGCGGGCTCGGCACCCCCGTCTCCGACGGCGACACGGTCACCGTGCTCCCCGCCGTCGCCGGTGGCTGATCACCCATGCGCTTCGACTCGCTGATCGAGTCGGTCGGCCGCACCCCGCTCGTCGGGCTGCCCCGCCTCTCGCCGTCGCCTGACGTGCGGATCTGGGCCAAGCTCGAAGACCGCAACCCGACCGGCTCGATCAAAGACCGGCCCGCCCTGTGGATGATCGAGCAGGCCGAGAAGGACGGGGTGCTCACCCCCGGCTGCACGATCCTCGAACCGACCTCCGGCAACACCGGCATCTCGCTGGCGATGTCGGCCCGGCTCAAGGGTTACAAGCTGATCTGCGTCATGCCCGAGAACACCTCCGAGGAGCGCCGCCAGCTGCTGCGCATGTACGGCGCCGAGATCATCTCGTCGCCCGCGGCGGGCGGCTCCAACGAGGCGGTCCGGGTGGCCAAGGGCCTGGCGGCCGAACACCCCGACTGGATCATGCTCTACCAGTACGGCAACCCGGCCAACTGGCGCTCCCACTACGAGTCGACCGGTCCCGAGATCCTCGACGACCTGCCGACGGTCACCCACTTCGTGGCGGGCCTGGGCACGACCGGCACCCTCATGGGCGTCGGCCGCTACCTGCGGGAGCACAAGCCCGACGTCAAGATCGTGGCCGCCGAGCCCCGCTACGGCGAGCTCGTCTACGGCCTGCGCAACGTCGACGAGGGCTTCATCCCGGAGATCTACGACGAGTCGGTGCTGACCACCCGCTACTCGGTGACCTCGGCCGACGCCCTCAAGCGCACGCGTGAGCTGCTGGCCACCGAGGGCATCTTCGCCGGCATCTCCACCGGCTGCGCCCTCCACGCCGCCATCGGCATGGGCCGCAAGGCCGTGCAGGAGGGGGAGCGGGCCGACATCGTGTTCGTGGTCGCCGACGGCGGCTGGAAGTACCTGTCGACCGGCGCCTACGAGGGCACCCTCGACGAGGCCGAAGACCGCCTCGAAGGGCAACTCTGGGCCTGACCCGCAGATACACGAGAAGGGCCCCGCCTCCCTGAGAGTTGAGGCGGGGCCCTTCCCTTATGTCAATTGAACAGCACGCGCAGGGAGAAGTTCGCGTCGCTCCCCGATGTTCCGCCGCTCATGCCCACCGCGCGGAGCACCTGGAGGTTGGCCTTGTCCTCCTCCGACATGCCCTGCAGGTAGAGGTTCTCGATCTTGTCGAGGTCGACGAAGAGTCCGAACCCGGCCGAGTCGGCGTTCGGGACCGCGGTCTGGAAGGTCTCGCTGTCGGCCAGCGTGCCGCCGGCGGCGAGCTTGTTCGCGTAGTCCTGGTTGGTGGCCACGACCAGCTTGCCCTCGCCGGGGGCCTTGGCGAGCTGGAGCGGCTGACCGGCGACGGCGAGCGCCTGCTCGACCTTGGTCAGCACCTCGCCGGCCTTGGCCGGGTCGGTGGCCAGCACGGCGCCAGCGTTCGGCATGTTGCCGTCGAGGCCCTGCGAGTCGATCGCGACGGTGATGCTGTCGCCGAGCAGGGTGGCCAGGTCGTCGGGCAGGGTCAGGCCGAACTGCTGCTGGGCCTGGGTGACGAACTGGCTGAACTGGGCGCCGCCGCCGGTGCTCTCCACCGACTTCACGATCTGATCCCAGCCGCCCTTGACGCCCTCGCCGAGGCCGGAGATGGCCAGCGCCCCGGCGGTGGTGTCGGGCAGCTCGCCCAGCTTCACCGGGCTGGTCTGCACGGTGACCGGGCTCTTGACGCCGCGGGTGATGGCGGCGAGTTCCGCGTAGGAGCCGTCGAACCGCAGCGCCCCCGCGAAGCGGCCGTTCTTCAGCTGGTCGGTCAGGGCCGGGTCGGCGACCTGGGCGCCGCCCATCGCGGCGAGCTGGCCGAGGTCGCCCCAGAAGGAGAGCACACCCGGCTCGCCGAGGGCCTCCATGTCGGCGGTGAAGTTGGCCGACTCGGCCAAGGTGGGGCCGGTGGCGTACCTGTCGGCCTCCGCCTGGGTGGGGGAGACGATGGCGTAGTCGCCGCGGATGACCATGCCGGTCTTGGTGCCGGAGCCGGCGTCGAGCTTGGCGATGCCGGCGCGGGCCGCGTTGGCGTCCTTCACCTGGATCGCGAGGGCGAAGCCGGGCTCGTTCGCGTCCTTGCCGGGCATGACGGCGAAGCCGATGCGGTCGCCGAGCCAGGGCTCGATGTCGGCCGCGTAGTCGATGTCCTTGAAGTTCTCGTTGTCCGAGGAGATGGCCTTGAAGAGGGCCTCACGCGGGTCGTCGCCGGAGAAGGCGTCCTTGGTGGCGGTGAACTTGCGGGCGATGCCGAACAGGGCCAGCTTCTGGTTGGCGGCCGGGTCGAGGTCGATCCGGGCGTAGGCGAGGGCGCCGGCCGGGAGCACCTCGGCGGGCTGCGCGCCGCCGCCGCTCAGGGCGGAGAAGGCCCACACGCCGCCGCCGCCGACCAGGCCGACGAGCACGGCGACGATCACGGCGATGATGGCGCCCTTGGGGCCGCGCTTCTGGACGGGGGCGTGCACCACGGGGGGCAGGTCGTAGCCCAGTTCCTCGGGCTGGCGCCACTGGCCCTGCTGCGGGGGCTGCTGGGGGGCGTACATCTGCTGGGTGCCGCCGAAGTCGATCCGGGTCGGCTCTACGTGCGGCTGCGGCTGCTGCTGCGGCGTGCGGTAGTTGATGGTCCGGTCCGGGTCTCCGCCGCTGACGTCAAAGGGGAAACCGGGGGGGTTCTCGGCAGGCATGGGGTCAACTCGCAAAGTGGGGTGATCTCCGACGAGTCTGAAAGTATGCCGTGCCGGTAGCGAATCGCTTGCAGCCTTCTTGACTATTGGCGCTTAAGGACATCTTTCGGCTCTTTGAGGTGCACTTCTCCTGTATCGCTGGTTTCCACCAGATCCCAGGGGACGACCAGGCTGCGGGCGTACAGGAGCCGGGTGAGTTGCTGCAGGGTGCCGTTGACCCGGCCGCTCGCGTCGCGGTGCACGCCGAGGAGGAACTGCGCCCGGGTGGCCGACACGACCAGCCCGGCGGTCTCGGGTTCGGCGCTCTTCTTGAACGGGTTGCGGCTGCCGGTGACCATGCGCACGTCCACCACGTGACCGACCCACACCCCGCGCACGTCCCAAACGCACTGACCGATCAGTTCCCGTCCCGTCATGGCCGGTGAATGCCCGGATCTCCCTGTACGGACGGCTATGGACCAGTCAAGATACAGTGTTCCAGAACAACATTCGGGAGGGTGCGTTGAGCGGTTTCGGGGAGGCGACCCGGGCGGTCCGGGTCGGCGAGGGCGTCTACGACGTGTGCCTCGACGAGGGCTACTCGGTCGGCGGCCCGCTGAACGGCGGATATCTGATGGCCGTGCTGCTGCGGGCGGCGGTCGACGACTCCCCGCACGAGCACCCCGTCTCGACCGGCGCCCAGTTCCTGCGGTCCGGGCGGCCGGGCCCGGCCCGGGTGACGGTCGAGCAGGTGAAGACGGGCAAGACGACGACGATCAGCCGCGCCTCGCTGGTCGGCGCCGACGGCCCGATCCTGGAGACGCTGGTCACCACCGCGACCCTCGACCCGCTGGCCGAGCCGGTCTACCTGGGCGAGCCGTCCCACACGATGCCGCCGCCCGAGGCCTGCCTGCCGCTGCCCGAGCCCAAGCCCGAGTCGAACATGTACCTGAACGGCCAGATGGAGCTGCTGTTCGACCCGCCCACCGTCGGCTGGCTGACCGGCGAGCCGACCGGCCGCCCCGAGTCGCGCGCCTACTTCCGGCTGCGGCACGGCCAGGAGCCCGACCCGTACGTGCTGGCCCTGGCGGTCGACGCGCTGCCCCCGGTGGTCTTCAGCGCGGGCCTGCGCGGCTGGGCCCCGACGGTCGAGCTCACCTGGCACCTGCGCGCCCTGCCGGCCCCCGGCTGGCTCACCGTCCTCGCCTCCGGGCGGATGGTCGGCGACGGCTGGTTCGACGAGGACGCCGAGGTGTGGGACTCCACCGGACGCCTCGTCGCGCAGTCGCGGCAGCTCGCGAGGGTGGGACGCGGCTGAAGAGTGTGCTCGGTGTCACGGGGACGTGCCGCATGATCGGCCATAAGCTGACTCCGTGGTGGAGAGTTATGGTCAGGGGTCCATCGGGATCTTCGACAGCGGTTTCGGAGGGCTGACCGTAGCCCGCGCGATCATCGACCAGTTGCCCAACGAACCGGTCTTCTACGTCGCCGACACGGCCCGCCAGCCCTACGGCCCCAAGCGCATCGCCGAGGTCAGGTCCTACGCCCTTGAGCTGCTCGACCATCTGGTGTCCCACGACGTCAAGATGCTCGTGATCGCGTGCAACACGGCCAGCGCGGCGGTGCTGCGCGACGCGCGCGAGCGCTACCGGGTGCCGGTCGTCGAGGTCATCCAGCCGGCCACCCGGCGGGCGGCGTCGGCGACCCGCAACGGGAAGGTCGGGGTGATCGGCACCCAGGCCACCATCGCCTCGATGGCCTACCAGGACGCCTTCGCCGCCGCGCCCCACGTCGAGCTGGTCGGGGTCGCCGCGCCGCGTCTGGTCGAGTTCGTCGAACGGGGCGAGACCGAGAGCGAGGCCGTCATCGAGGCGGTGCGCGAATACCTGACGCCCATCCTCGACGCCGGCTGCGACACCCTCATCCTCGGGTGCACCCACTATCCGCTGCTGCTCGGCGCGATCTCCTACGTCGCCGGCGACGGCGTCACGCTCGTGTCGAGCGCCGAGGAGACCGCCAAAGACGTCTTCCGGGTGCTGCGCGACCGAGGCCTGGTGCGGGCCTCGGGCGTGCCCGCCCACCGGTTCGGCACGACCGGCGACACCCTGCTGTTCGAGACCCTCGGGCGGCGGTTCCTCGGGCCGGAGATCCAGGCGGTCGAACTGGCCGCGCCCGTGTTCGGAGGAACAGCGTGAAACTGACCGTCGTCGGCTGCTCCGGCAGCTTCCCCGGCCCGGCGAGCCCGTCGTCCTGCTATCTGTACGAGGCCGAGGGCTTCCGGATGCTGGTCGACTTCGGCAACGGGTCCCTGGGCGCGCTGCAGCGTCACGTCAGCCCGTTCGAGATCGACGCGATCTGCCTGTCCCACCTGCACGCCGACCACTGCCTCGATATGTGCGGCTACCACGTCGTCCGCAGCTACGGCCCCGGCGCCCCCTTCCCCAAGATCCCCGTGTACGCCCCCGCCATGGCCCCCGCGCGGTTGAACGCCGCCTACGGGATGCCGCAGGAGCCCACGATGGAGACCGCCTTCGACTTCACGGCGCTGTCGCCGGGCACGTTCGAGATCGGCCCCTTCCAGGTCACCGCGGCCCTGGTCAACCACCCCGTGGAGACCTACGGCCTGCGCGTCGCCCACGGCGGCCGCTCGGTCACCTACTCGGCCGACACCGGCGAGTGCGACGCCCTCGTCGGCCTGGCCGGCGACACCGACCTGCTGCTCTGCGAGGCCTCGTTCCTCGACGGGCCCGGCAACCCGCCCGACCTCCACCTGACCGGCCGCCAGGCGGCCGAGCACGCCGCCAAGGCCGGGGCCGGGAGGCTGGTCCTCACCCACCTGGTGCCCTGGCACGACGACGCGCGCGTCCGCGCCGACGCCGACCGGGGCGGCTATTCGGGCGAGATCGAGTTGGCCCGATCCGGTGCGGTCTATGACCTAGGGTGAGGCCCATGGCTCGCACTGATGGACGTTCGCCCGACCAGCTCCGGCCGGTGACGATCACGCGGAACTGGCTGGCCCACGCCGAGGGGTCGGTCCTGGTCGAATTCGGCGGCACGAAGGTGCTCTGCGCCGCCTCCGTCGAGAGCGGGGTGCCGCGCTGGCGCAAGGGCAGCGGCCTCGGCTGGGTGACCGCCGAATACGCGATGTTGCCGCGCGCCACCAACACCCGCGGTGAGCGCGAGTCGGTTCGCGGCAAGATCGGCGGCCGGACCCACGAGATCTCCCGGCTGATCGGCCGGTCCCTGCGGGCCTGCGTCGACTACAAGGCGCTCGGCGAGAACTCGATCGTGCTCGACTGCGACGTGCTCCAGGCCGACGGCGGCACCCGCACGGCCGCGATCACCGGCGCCTACGTCGCGCTGGCCGACGCCATCGCCTGGATGCGCAAGAAGCGCATGTGCCCCGGCGACCCGCTGGTCGACTCGGTCGCCGCCGTCTCGGTCGGCATCGTCGGCACCACCCCGCTGCTCGACCTCTGCTACGTCGAGGACGTCAAGGCCGAGACCGACATGAACGTCGTGATGACCGGCAAGGGCGCGTTCGTCGAGGTGCAGGGCACCGCCGAGGGCGCGCCGTTCGACCGCGCGACCCTCAACGAACTGCTCGACCTGGCCACGCTCGGCTGCGCCGAGCTGACCGAACTCCAGAAGGCCGCGCTCGCATGACCAAGCTGCTCCTCGCCACCCGCAACCAGGGCAAGATCGCCGAACTGCGGCGCATCCTCGAAGAGGCCGCGCTGCCGATCGAGCTCGTCGGCCTGGAGGCCTTCCCCGAGATCGGCGACGTCGCCGAGACGGGTCTGACCTTCGCCGAGAACGCGCTGCTCAAGGCTCACACCGTGGCCCGGCAGAGCGGCCTGCCCTGCATCGCCGACGACTCGGGCCTGTGCGTCGACGCCCTCAACGGCATGCCCGGCATCTTCTCGGCCCGCTGGTCGGGTGGCCACGGCGACGACAAGGCCAACCTCGATCTGCTGCTGGCCCAGATCAACGACGTGCCCGACGACCGCCGCCAGGCCCACTTCGCCTGCGTGGCGGCCCTCGCGCTGCCGTCGGGCGAGGAACGGGTGGTCGAGGGGGTCATGCACGGCCACGTGATCCGGGCGCCCCGGGGCACCATGGGGTTCGGCTATGACCCGATCTTCGTCCCCGACGGCGAGACCCGCACGACCGCCGAGATGCCCCCCGCCGAGAAGGACGCGATCTCCCATCGCGGCATCTCGATGCGGGCGATGGTGCCGGTGCTGGCCGAGGTGTTCTCGGTTTCGTAAGAACTTGGGGCTCCCGTACGAACAGGGCGTTCGTAGGATCCTTATGTGACATCTCGCTCGACCGCGCCCTCCTGGGCTGCGGCACTCGCCGGGCTGACCGCCGCCGCCGTGGCGGTCGGCGTCGGCCAGCTCGCGGCCGGCGTCATCGGCGGAGACTCCTCACCCGTGGTGGCGGTCGGCGGCGCGGCCGTCGACCTGTCCCCTTCGTGGCTCAAGAACTGGGCCATCGCGACCTTCGGCGAGAACGACAAGACCGTCCTCATCGGCGGGATCTTCGTGGTGATCGCCCTGCTGGCGGCGGGGTTCGGGGTGCTGGCCCGGATCCGGGTCGGCTACGGGCGGCTGGCCCTGCTGGTGTTCGGCGTCGTCGGCGCCTGGGCGGCGGCCACGCGTCCCGACGCGGGCATGCTCGACGTGCTCCCGTCGCTGCTCGCCGCCTGGGCCGGCGCGGCCACGTTGTCCCGGATCTTCCGGCGGCTCGAACCGGTCGAGGTCGCGGAACCGATCCGGGAAACGGCTGAATCGCACCCCGCACCGCTGGAGCAGCCGCCGGTCATGCTGGCCGGTGACCGGCTCAGGACCATCGACCGGCGCAGTCTGTTCACCGGCGTCGCGACCGGGGCCGGGGTCGCCGTGGTCACCGGCGCGGCCGGGGTCTGGCTGGGCGGTCGCAACGACGTCGCCGCGGAGCGGGCGCAGGTCGCGGCCGCGCTGCCGAAACCGGCCAAGCCGCTGCCGCCGCTGCCCGCTGGGGTCGACTTCAAGATCCCGAACCTGGCGCCGTTCGTCACGCCCAACCACGACTTCTACCGGGTCGACACCGCCCTCGCGCTGCCCAACGTCGACCCGAACACGTGGTCGCTGAAGATCCACGGCATGGTCGAGCGGCCCATCGAGCTCAGCTTCGCCGAGTTGCTGAAACGCCCCATCGTCGAGGCCGACCTCACGCTGACGTGCGTCTCCAACCCGGTCGGCGGCCCCTACGTCGGCAACGCCCGCTGGCTCGGCGTGGCCATGGCCGGGGTGCTGCGCGAGGCCGGGATCAAGGCCGGCGCCGACATGCTGCTGTCGACCAGCGCCGACGGCTGGACGGCGGGCACCCCGGTCGAGGTCGTCATGGACGGCCGCGACGCCCTGTTCGCGTTCGCCATGAACGGCGAGCCGCTCCCGGTCGCGCACGGCTTCCCGGTCCGGCAGGTCGTGCCGGGCCTCTATGGCTACGTCTCGGCCACCAAGTGGGTCGTCGACGTCAACGTGACCCGGTTCGACCAGGAGACGGCGTACTGGACCGACCGGGGCTGGGACGCCAAGGGGCCCATCAAGACGCAGTCGCGCATCGACACCCCGCGCAACAAGACCAAGCCGGGCCGCAACGTCATCGCCGGGGTCGCCTGGGCGCAGACCAAGGGCATCGCGAAGGTCGAGGTCAAGGTCGACGACGGGCCGTGGCAGGAGGCGCGGCTGGCCGAGGTGCCGGGACCGGACACCTGGCGGCAGTGGACGATCGACGTCGACCTCACCAGCGGCCTGCACACGCTGTCGTGCCGGGCCACCGACGCGACCGGCGAGACGCAGACCAACCGCGGCGCCCCGCCGGAGCCGAACGGCGCCACCGGCTACCACCGGGTTCTCATCGAGACCACCTGAACGGCAGGATTCGGGAAAGCCGGTTGCTCAACGGAGTCGCCCCCTTACGATCGGTCACATCGAAGGGAAGGGGTCGATGGCCGAGCGTCAGTCCCGGTGGCGGTTGCCGACCGGCGTCTACAATCCCGTCGTCACCGGTGACGGGCGCCGGTGGCGTGACTACGAGAAGGCCGCCGAGATCCCCGCGCCGTCCCTCGATCCGCGGCCGTCCCCGCTGCCGTCCCGGTTGCCGCCGGCGGGCGACGACTGGTTCGACCGGGCGGCTCGGCCGCGCCCGCTGGAGCAGTCGCGGCCCTACGGGGTGCCGGGCGGGCTGGCGAGACCCGACCCGCAGGCACAACGAGATCTCGCCGAGGCGTTGAGCGGCAGGTTTCCCGATCCGCGCGGCACCTGGATCCGGTTGATCAACGCCGAAGGGCCGACCGACGACCCGTTCCGGTCGACCAACGCCATCGACTGCGCCCTGTCGGTCATGTCGTCGTGGCACGGCGAACCCGTCGTCGCGGCGGCCCGCCAGCCCGAATACGACCGGGTCGGCAAACCCGTCCTCTCGGGTGAGGCGGGCGGGGTGGCCAGGGCCGAGCAGTGGCTCGGCCATCGTTTCGAGTACGTCGGGCAGGGCCGCCGCGCCTACGCGGTGGTGGCCGGGCGGTTGCGGTCGGCCGGGCACGGCGCCGCGACCGTGCTCATCACACGCTGGCCCCAGGGGGGCAGCCACGCGTGGAACGCCGTGAACTCAATGGGGGAGGTGCTGTGGATCGACGCACAGCGGGGACACATGGCCATCGAGCCGCCGTACGAGAACGTGACGGGGGTCTTCTGCGTGGTCCTCGACCGCGCGGGTCAGCGGGTGTGAGCCCGGACACCGCCCGCGCGCTGGCCGAAGAATGGTTCAACGGGGGGCGGGCCCGCTCCACCGAGGTCGCCGTCTACGCCTTCGACGACGGATTCGTGGCCTGGGCCAGAGACGACGAGCCGGAGGACCCGAGCGTCCTGCCGGCGACCGTGGGGGGCGGCTGCATCGTCATCGACCGGCGTACCGGCGAACTGGCCGTCCGCCCCCTGCTGGCGCCGGAGTTCGTGGCCGAGCAGTGGCCCGACCACGTTCCCCGCTAACTGGAGGCGAGTGACCCCACGATGGAGGCGTTGGCCGCCCGGCGGGCGGGCAGCACCGCCGCGAGCATCCCGGCCAGCGCCGACAGCACCAGATAGAGCAGCACCTGGCCGACCGGCACGACGAAGACGGTCTCGTTCGGGATCGTCTGGAGCGCCGCCCACCCGAAGGCGACGCCGATGACGACGCCGACCATCGCCCCGACCAGACCCAGCACCAGCGCCTCGATCGAGAGCATGCCGCGCAGCTGCGGCCGGGTGAGGCCGAGGGCGCGCAGCAGCGCCGACTCGCGGGTGCGTTCGTGCACCGACAACGACAGGGTGTTGGCGATGCCGAGCAGGGAGATCAGGATCGCCAGCCCGAGCAGCGCGGCGAAGATCGTGAACATCATGTCGAAGGCCTCGTCGAACTCGCCGCGCACCTCGGCGGCGCTGGAGAGCTGCGCGGTCGGGTAGGCGACCAGCGCCGACTCGACGGCCCGGCGGGCGGCGTCGGCGGCGGCGGGGTCCTTGGCCTTGACGTAGACCCGGGCCGGGCCGACCGTTCCGTAGTACTTCTCGAAGTCGGGCAGGGTGACCGTGTAGGGCAGCGCCTGGTTGAAGCTGCCGTCGGCGATCACGGCCACCACCTTGAGGTCGACCTTCCCGGCCTCGGTGGTGTCGAGGGGGACGGTGTCGCCGACCCGTACACCCAGGTCCTTGGCCTGGTTCTCGGACAGCGCGACGGCGCCGGGGCCGAGGGCGGCGAGCGAGCCGGAGCGGACCTCCGGCCGGAAGGCCGCGCCGTCGGGGAGGGTGCCGACGGTGACGCCGCCGTGGTCGATCTGCCGGAGTTCGGCGACCAGCCCGGCCTCGGGCAGCGCGCGCAGCGTCGCGGGCACCTCGGAGGGCAGAAGGGGCGTGCCGTCCTCGCGGCCGTACTGCGCGGTGATCATGAAGTCGACCGGGAACTGCTCGTCGAGGCTGCCGACGACCGTCTCGCGGGTGCTGGCGGTGATCACCGAGATGAGGGTCATCAGGGTGACGCCGATGGTCAGCGCGACCGTCGTGGTCGCGGCCCGCTTCGGGTTGCGGCGGGAGTTGTCGACGGCGAGCCGCCCGGGCACGCCGAAGACCTTGCGCGGCACCCATCCGGCGAACGCGCTGAGCGGGCTCATCAGGATCGGCCCGATCACGATCACGCCGAGGAAGAACACCGCGCCGCCGCCCATCGCGGTCAGCAGCCCGGCGTCCCCGTCGAGCACCCAGATCGCCACGGCGGTGAGCCCGAGCCCGCCCGCCAGCAGCAGCCCGGCGACGATGGACCGGACCAGCCCCGCGCGGAACGTCTGCTCCTCGACCTGGCTGCGCAGCGCCGCGATCGGCGCCACCCGGGTCGCCCCGCGGGCCGGCAGCACCGCCGCGACCACGGTCACCAGCAGCCCGACGACCAGCCCGAGCACGATCGTGCGCGGCGTCAGCGCGAGACTCGCGCCGGCCGGGACGGGAGCGTCGAAGCGCCCCATCACGTTGAGCGCGAGCGCGCCCAGCCCGAGCCCGACCAGCAAGCCCAGGGCCGACGAGATCAGCCCGACGATCGCCGACTCCAGCAGGATCGACCGGAACACCTGTCCGCGAGTCGCCCCGATGCAGCGCAGCAGCGCCATCTCGCGGGTCCGCTGGGCGACCAGGATGTTGAAGGTGTTGTAGATGACCAGCGCCGCCACGAACATCGCCACGCACCCGAACAGCAGCAGCACGAGCACCAGGTAGTCGAGCTCCAGGTTGCTCTCGGCGGCCAGCCTCTGGGCCAGTTCCTCACCGGTCCTGATCGTGTACGTCTGCCCGAGCGCCTCCGACACCGCCTTCTTGAGCGTCTCGGGGGAGACCCCGGCCGCGGCGGCCAGGTCGACCTCGTGGTAGCCCTTCGCGCCGGTCATCTCCAGCGCGGTCGCGGTGTCGAACCCGACCGCGCCGGTGAAGGCGAGGCTCTGGTCGACGCCCACGTCGATGATGCCGACCAGGGAGAACTGGCGCCGTTTCTCGGCGAGGTCGAGCACGGTGATCGTGTCGCCGACCTGGAACTGCCGCGTGCGCGCGGTGTTCTCGTCGAGCACGGCCTCACCGGGGCCGGCCGGGGCGTGGCCGCTGACGTAGTTCGTCCGGTCGAGCGGCCCGGCGACGACGGAGACGCCGCTCGTCGCGGTGGACCCGGCGGCCCGGCCCGACCTGTCGAGCAGCGGCGCGGTGCCCCGCACGAGCCCCTGCGCGCCGGCCACGCCGGGCAGGGTCTTCAGCTTGGCCAGCACCTCTTCCGGGATGTTCTCGTCCTTGGGGGTCACGGCGACGGCGACCTTGTCGGCGTCGGCCGTGAAGAGCTGGCGGAAGCCCTGCTCGATGGTGTCGGTCAGCACGAACGTGCCCGCGATGAAGCCGACGCCGAGGGTGATGGCCAGCGAGGTGAGCAGCAGCCGGAGCCGGTGTGCCACCAGCCCGGCCAGCGTGGTGCGCAGCACGGCTCAGGCCTCCAGCTTCAGCAGCATGTCGTGCACGCTCTGCGGGGTCGGCTGGGTCACTTCGCTGACCAGCAGCCCGTCGCGGAGGAACACCACGCGGTCGGCGTAGGAGGCGGCCAGCGGGTCGTGGGTGACCATCACGATGGTCTGGCCGAGTTCGCGCACCGACCGGCGGAGGAACGACAGGACCTCGGCCCCGCTGCGGGAGTCGAGGTTGCCGGTGGGCTCGTCGGCGAAGATCACCTGCGGCTTGCTGATGAGGGCGCGGGCCACCGCCACCCGCTGCTGCTGGCCGCCCGAGAGCTGGCTCGGCTTGTGGGTAAGGCGGTCGCGCAATCCCACGGTCTCGACCACGCGGTCCATCAGGACCTGATCGGCCTGCCGCCCGGCGATCTCCAGCGGCAGGCGGATGTTCTGCAGGGCGGTCAGGGTGGGCAGCAGGTTGAAGGCCTGGAACACGAACCCGATGCGCTCGCGGCGCAGCAGCGTGAGCTGCTTGTCGGACAGGGTCGTGATGTCGGCGTCGCCGATGTGCACATGGCCCGAGCTGACCGTGTCGAGCCCGGCCAGGCAGTGCATCAGGGTGGACTTGCCCGACCCCGACGGCCCCATGATCGCCGTGAACGCCCCCGTGGCGAAGCTCACGTCGATGCCGCGCAGCGCGTGGACGGCGGCGTCGCCCTGGCCGTAAATCTTGCTGAGCCCCCGTGCCACCACGGCGGCGCGGACGTCGGTAGTCATCGTCATGGTCAGCAACGCTATTGACGCGCCCCCGGCTTTTCTTCGGTCGCCGGGACGGCCTTCCCGTGGTTCTGGGGTCGCCTCCGGGGCCCCTGTTGCTACCGGGGAGGTAGCCGCGGGTCAGACTTTCGGCCGACCATCCCGGTCTCGTAGGCGTAGACCACCACCTGCGCCCGGTCGCGCAGCTCCAGCTTGGCCAGGATCCGGCCCAGGTGGGTCTTCACCGTGGCCTCGGCGAGGGTGAGCCGGGTGGCGATCTCGGCGTTGGAGAGCCCCCGCGCCACGTGGACGAGCACCTCCCGCTCGCGGGCGGTCAGGCCGTCGGGCTCCGGGGCGGTGGGCGCCTCGGGCAGGTAGGCGGAGACGAGGTCGAGCAGCCGCCGCGTGGTCGACGGGGCCACCACGGCGTCGCCGTCGTGCACCGACCTGATCGCACTCAGCAGGTCGGCCGGGGGCACGTCCTTCAGCAGGAAGCCCGACGCGCCCGACCGGATCGCCGCGAAGGCGTATTCGTCGAGGTCGAACGTGGTGAGGATGAGGACCTTGGGCGGGTTCGGCAACGAGGTGATCAGCCGGGTGGCCTCGACCCCGTCCATGCGCGGCATCCGCACGTCCATCAGCACGACGTCGGCGACCACGCCGCCCTTGACCAGCTCGACGGCGGCGGCCCCGTCGCCGGCCTCGCCGGCCACCTCGATGTCGGGCTGCGCGCCCAGCACCATGCGGAACCCGGCCCTGACCAGCTCCTGGTCGTCGACCAGGATCACCCGGATCATCGCGGGCCCCCCGCCGGGATGCGCGCCACCACGAGGAAGCCGCCGCCGGGCTTGGGAGCGGCGTGGACGTCGCCGCCGTACATGGAGACGCGTTCCCGCATGCCGATGAGGCCATGGCCGCCCTCGCCCGTGGCCGAGGCGGCGCCCCGGCCGTCGTCGGCGATGCGCAGCAGCACGTCGCGGGGGCCGTAGACGACCTGGACCGTGGCCTTCACCCCGGGCCCGCCGTGTTTGAGGGTGTTGGTCAGGGCCTCCTGGACGATCCGGTAGATCACCAGCTGTAGTCCTTCCGCGAGATGATCGGGCGTGCCCTCCACCCGGATGTCCACCGGCAGCCCGGACGCGCGCACCTGGCGTACCAGCTCGTCGAGCTGCCCGAGCCCCGGCTGGGGCGCGTACTCCTCCGACCGCGCCCCGTCGTCGCGCAGCACCCCGACCAGCCGCCGCATCTCGGCGAGCGCCTGCCGCCCGGTCGCCGAGATCGCCTCGACGGCCCGTTTGGCCTGGTCGGGGTCGTTGTCGATGGCGAACCCGGCCCCGTCGGCCTGGACCACGATGACGCTGACGTTGTGGGCGACGACGTCGTGCAGCTCGCGCGCGATCCGGGCGCGTTCGGCGGCGGTGGCGATGAGCGCCTGCTGGTCGCGCTCCCTCTCGGCGCGTTCGGCCCGTTCGACCAGGTTCTCCACGAAGCGCCGCCGCATGTTGACGTAGATGCCGCCGATCCAGATCGCGACCACGAACACCGAGGCGTTCAGGAAGATCTCGACGTCGAGCTCGCCCCAGTCGCTCAGCACCATGCCGGTCCCGAGCTCGGCCACCGCGCCCGCGGCGACCGCCCACGGCAGCGAGCAGGACGCCGCGACCGTGAACATCGCCACCAGCACGGCGAGGTTGGCCGGGATCGCCGCGACGTCGCCGAGCCACTGGAGGAGACTGACGCCCGAGACGAGCGCCATCACCGCGAGCGGGAACCGCCGCCGCCAGAACAGCGGCCCGACCAGCAGGGCCGAGAGCCCGAGCACGCCCCAGGTCCCGATGCCCTCGCCGCCGGTGATGTCGAGCCCGGCGCCGATGTCGGGCGCGCTCAGCAGGCAGTACAGCAGCAGCGGCGTCACCATCAGCGTGTCGATCCACGCGGGGTGCCGCCGCCTGAGGGCGCGTAGCTTGCCGAGCACGCCTCAAGAGTACGTATGCGCAGTTCCCGGCACGGTCCGCCTAGCGGCGGATTCGGCCCTACGACCCAGGTCGCAGTCTGAGTGGTGCTTACGCGCCTCTTACGGGCGACCGGGCAGTATGAATCCCGGGAGCTGCATCCTTGGGGTGTTAGGGAGAAACGATTCGCGATGACGGATCACGACGCCGGGCCGCGCGGCACTGAGGACACGAACACAGCGCCGCGCGACCCGGCCGACTCCCCTACAAGGGAGATCCCGACAGTGGACGCCCCGGGCACCGGCGCCTTCGGCGCAAGCCCTCATGGCACGGCCACCGCTCCTGACCCGTCGCGGGCAGGGGCCTTCGGCGCGAGCCCCCAAAACGGCCCTGCTGGTTCTTCTGACATCGATTCTCTCGGACCGGCCCGCTCTGGCGCGGGTTCCCCGGCGGCCGGTTCCGTGGACGCGGGTCCTTCCGCCCCGGCCGGCCCGGCCGGTGCCGGGGCCTTGGGCGCGAGCCCTTCCAGTGCCGATCGCCATGGTTCGGGTTCCCCCGAGGCCGGCGCGCCCCGGGCGGGCAGTTTCGCCTCGCCTCCGCCGCCCCGTTATCGGTTCGGCGGTCCCGCCGCCGCGAAGACGGCGCCCGCCGGATACGCCTTCGGACCCGGCGGGGCCGGATGGGACGCCCCCGGATGGCGTACCGTCTCCGCTTCCGGACCGGCCCCCCGTCGCCGGTTCGGTGTGGTCGCCCTGCTGGCCGCGGGGCTGGTGGGCGTCATCCTCGGCGCCCTTCTCGTGGTCGCGGTCGATCAGCCCTGGCGGGACGAGCGGCCGCCGTTCGGGGTGGTCGTCGACCAGCCCGGTCCGCGGCAGAACCTCCCCCGGTTCTGCGAGCGGACCGACACCGGTTTCCGCTGCGAGTTCCCCCGCTCGTAAGCCGTTCAGGCGGCCACGCCCGCCCGCACCTGACGCAGGGCCCCCGCCCACGACTCGAGCTGGTCGAACAGGGTGTCGGCCGAGGCGTCGTGGATCTGCGACGGCTGGAAGACCGAGAAGTTCTCGAAGTCGTGGAACAGCGAGAACGAGACCTGCTGCCGCACGTGGGCGACCTGGAGCTCGCTGAGCATCGCGCGCAGGTGCTCGATGGCGCGCGCGCCGCCGAGGGAGCCGTACGAGACGAACCCGGCGGCCTTGTTGTTCCACTCCTTGTAGAGGTAGTCGATGGCGTTCTTCAGGACGCCCGAGGTCGAGTGGTTGTACTCCGGCGTGACGAACACGAAGCCGTCGTAGGAGTCGATGGTGGCCGCCCACGCCTTGGTGTGGTCGCCGGAGTAGTTGCCGAAGCTCGGCGGGTAGGCCTCGTCGAGGTGGGGGAGCGGGTGGTCGGCCAGGTCGACGAGCTCGTAGTCGGCGCCGGTGCGGTCCTTGGCCCGGGTCATGACCCAGTCGGCCACCGCCTTGCCGTTGCGGCCGGGGCGGGTGCTGCCGAGGATCACCGCGATCTTCAGCTTGCTCATCTCGTACTCCTCAGAAGTTGAAGTTTCAATGAGTTGAGACTAGACCGCGATTACATGAACGTTCAAGTCATAGCCTAGACTGTGAGCATGACCACAACAGACGGGGTGCGCTGGCTGAGCAGCGGCGAACTGGCGGCGTGGCGGTCGTTCAGCCTCATGCTGGCCCGCTTGCCCGCAGCCCTGGAGGAGCAGCTCCAGCGCGAGGGCGGGCTCAACTTCGTCGAATACCACGTGCTGGCCGGGCTGTCCGACGCCCCTGACCGGACCATGCGCATGAGCGGCCTGGCCGTGCTGGTCAACTCCGAGTTGTCGCGGTTGTCACACCTGATGCGGCGGCTGGAGAAGCGTGGTCTGGTCCGGCGCGAGCCCGACCCCTGTGACGGCCGGTTCACCAACGCCATCCTGACCGACGAGGGCTACGCCCACCTCGTGAAGCTGGCGCCGGGTCACGTCGCGACGGTGCGGAAGCTCGTGATCGACGCCCTCGACGAGAGCCGGCTTGACTCCCTGCACCAGTGCTCCGAGGACATCCTCCAGGCCATCGACGCCTGCGACGCGGAGTAAACCCATCTGTTTCCCCACAAGCTAGACTTGGCGCCATGGCAGAGACGATCCCCTCCGACGACGTACGCGACCGTGTGCTCACCAGTGCCCGCCGGTTGTTCAACGGCCGGGGCATCAACGTGACCGGCGTCGACCTGCTGTCGGAGACGGCCGGGGTCTCCAAGCGCAGCCTCTACCAGCGCTTCCGCACCAAAGACGACCTCATCGAGGCCTACCTGGCCGAGGAGATGAGCTGCGTCCTGGCCGACCTGCTGCCGCCCGCCGACGCCGGCCTGCCGCCCGCCGAGCGCATCATGGCGCTGTTCGCCACGGCCCGCCGCCAGTCGGAGATCGACGACTATCCGGGTTGCCCCGTCCTGAACACGGCGGCCGAGATCCGCGACCCCGCGCATCCGGTGCGGGTGGCCGCGGTGGCGTACAAGAAGAAGATGCAGGCCCACTTCGAGGCGGAGGCCCGGCTGGCCGGGGCCGCCGACCCCGGCCAGCTGGGCGAACAGCTGATGATGCTCTTCGACGGCGCGATGACCTACGCGTCGGTCCGCAAGGAGCCCATGCCCGAGAGCCTGCTGACCGCCGTGCGGACCCTGCTCGACGCTCAGCTCCCGTAGATGGCGCTGGGGTCGAGCGACAGCGCCGACTTGACCTGCCGGGCCGTACCGTCGACGAGCACCTCCATGGCGCCGCTCTCGATGCCGTCGAACGCCTCGCGGGCGACCTCGTCCGGCGCCACCTTGTCGCCGGTGACGTGCGCGGCCATGTCGGTGTCGACGTATCCGACGTGGAGGCTGGTCACGCCGACCTTGGGCGACAGCTCCAGGCGCAGCCCGTTGGCCAGCATCCACGAGGCGGCCTTCGTGGCCGCGTAGGAGGAGGTGCCCGGGACGACGGCCCACGACAGCGCCGAGTTGACGATCAGCAGATGACCCTCACGGGCGGTCAGTGTGGCCGCGAAGGCGCGGCTGACCTGCAGGGGCCCGAAGTAGTTGACCTCCATCTCCCGGCGGATCTTCTCGAGGTCGTCATTCACGATCGAGGTGCCGAGCGTGACGCCGGCGTTGTTGACGACGACGTCGACGTCGGTGAGCCGCTCCGCGAGCTCGGCGATCTGGGCGGGGTCGGTGATGTCGAGTTCGACGGGCACGACGCCGGGCGTGGTGACGGCCTCGGGATTGCGTGCGGCGGCGTAGACCTTGCGCGCCCCGCGCGCCAGCGCCTCTTCGGCCAGGGCCTTCCCGATGCCCCGGTTGGCACCGGTGACCAGCACGGTCGCGTCTTGGATCTTCATGGGAACCTCCGGTAAACAGGTCTGTTTCCGGTCAGCGTAAACCGATCGGTTTACCGAGGGCAAATCGCGGCGGCGACCCTGCCTGCCTCCGCTTCCGTGTGGGGACGGTCGCGAAGGGTGGGCGGGTGACACGGCGGTGAGCCGAGGGCCGTCGTGAAGCGGCCGAGGTTTCGCAAAGGCGGTTTTCCGCTGGGAAGTGAAATACGCTGCGGCATTCTCGTCGGCCAATGACGGATATTGACGGTGAATAGCCCGAATATGCAATAAGGGGGCGTGCCGGATCTCTTCCGGAGGTGATCGCCACCTGCGCGTGGACCCCCCGTGAGCATGGCGGTCTGACGCGATAGTGTCGCCGTTGCCCGGAAATTGCAGATGTCCGCCGGTACGTCCATACCCCGCTAAGATCGCGTCCCATGCTTTTATGGCGGATTTTCAGGATTGCAGTAGTAGGACTGGTTCTGGCGGCGGCGGCCGTGGGCGTGGTGTTCAGCGACGACGTGCTCTGGGTGGCCGTCGAATGGACGCACCCCAGCCTTCTGGAGTTCTACGCACCTGACGGTCTCGACGCCACGGCGAAGGCGGTGCTGATCGTGGCGGCCGTGGTGAAGGCCACGCTGCTGTGGCTGATCCTCCGCGTGCCCGCGCCGGGACCGCTCGACCGCAGGGAGAGGGCGCTGCGGTGGCTGCTGTACCTGGCGGTGGCGTACATCCTCGTGTTGTGGTTTCCGCTGGGGCTGCTGTCGGACATGGTCGACCTGGTGTTCTGCATCGTCCTGTGGAGCACGATCTACGTCCTCTACCTGCTCGTCATCCGCTGGCGGTCCTGGGTGTTGCGTGCGGCGGCCGGAGCGTTGTTCGCGGTCATGGTGGCCGGGATGGTCAACGAGGTGCTCGACGAGCTCGACCTGCCCGAACTCGGGCCGGGCATGGTCGTCGGAATCGGCTTGATCGTGTGTGGCCTGCTGGAGACCGTCCTCACGCTCGTCGGGCAGCATCGCGACGGCCGGTGGAGCCGAGGCACGCTGACCGCCGGCTGGTTGTCGTTGAACAGCTACCTGCTGGTGTTCCCGCTCCAGTACCTGTCCGGAGGTTTCGAGAGCGACAGCCTGGTTTTCACGATCTTCATCGACGCGGTGGCGCTCGTGCACGTCGTGTGGCTCGCGGGGACCGCCCGTGAGATGCCCGCCGGAGGCCTCCCCGCGGAGCCGCTTCCGCCCGCGCGGCAGCGGCTGATCCGTGTCGCGGTGGCGGCCGTGGTCGTGCTGCCGGTCGTCGCTTTGATCCCGCCGGAGTCCACTCCGCGCACCACCTTCAGCGGCTGGTCGATGGGCTGCTACGAGTTCGGGCCCTTCGGCGACCTCAAACCCGAAGAACGCGACGACGCGTTCCTGTGCCGGGCCCGGGACCAGATGGGCGGAGTGCCACCCATGTTCCCGGACACCGTGTCCGACCAGCAGATCCTCGCGTACGGGCGGGAGTTGTGCCGGACGAGGGACCGCGAGGAGCAGGAGGCGCTGCTGCGGCGGGCCGGGAGCGAGCGGGCCTCGTGGGGGGTGGACTCGTCGGACCTCGTCTACGTCTGCCCGGAGATCGTCGGTGCGACCCAGCCCGACCTGCTGCGCTCGTCCGACGAGGACGAGGCCGCGAACGAGGCCTACATCGCCGAGCTGAACGCCCGGTGTCGAGACCCCTGGCCCCGGACGAAGGGCGTCGTCCAGGCCACCGCCAACTACTCCCTGTTCGCCGACGGCGACTACGGCTACTACGTCCACGACCCGAAGGACGACCGCGGCGAGACGCTGGCGGAGCAGGCGATCGAGAGGCTCTACGACGACGACGCGCAGGTCGGCGTGGCCGGCAGTTCGGTGCTCGTCGGGCACATCGAGGACGTCATCGACCTGTGCCTCACCGTGAAGGCCTTCCGCACCGCACCCCCACTGAGGCTGGCCGGCTGGGACCAGGTCACCGAGGTCCCGATCACCACCCCCCACGGTCACCTGACCGTGCCCGAGGCGGGCGGCGGCGACGTGGGTGCCAACGCCCCGATGCCGAACCTGGCGATCGAAGGAAAGGGCCGCTACCGGTTGCGCGTCTACGTGCGGCTCAACGGGGGAGACGAGGAGCACCTGGTCGTGGTCTTCCCGGGCACGTCGAAGAAACGACTCAAACTCAAGACGTGGAAGTACGACAGTGAGTGACAGCCGTCCTGAGAGTGGGACCGCAACTCGGTACGAACGGCTAGATCCTCGTCGGTACGGACGCCGACGCCGCCGAGAACGTGGTCATCGCCGTCACCACCGGCGAACTCGATGACGTGACCGAGATCGCCAAAAGACTGAAGGCCCTGGACCGAGAGCCGACGGACTGTTGAGAAGCCATGTGAGCGCCCGCTGAAACAGCAGAGGGGCAAGCGGCTCCATGCTCCGAGATCAGTGCGAGCGAAGCGAGAACGATCCGAGCGAAGCGAGGCCCTCCAGGGAGCGCGAGGGGCGGAGCCCTTCGCCAGGAGCGCAGCGACCCGGAGCGAAGCGACGCCGGGGCCGCGAGAGCGGACCAGGGGGAGCGCGAGGGGGCGAAGCCCTCTCGTATCGGGGGGTTCGGGGGGTCGTCCCCCCGGGTGAGGCGAGGCACGGCTCGCGAAAGGCGCCGAAGGCGCCGCCCACGAGCCGTCCCGAGCGAGTGGGGTTGGCGGGACTCGAACCCGCGCTGGCATGATCCTAAGTCATGTGCCTCTGCCAATTGGGCTACAACCCCGCTGGGCGGAAGTGATCCTACCTCCCGCCGTCGGGCATCAGGAAACCCCGAGTTCCTTCAGCAGCCGGGCCACGTGTCCGGTCGCGCGGACGTTGTAGAAGGCCTTTTCGATCTTCCCGTCGGGGTCGATCACGAAGGTCGACCTGATCACGCCCATGATGGTCTTGCCGTAGTTCTGCTTCTCGCCGTAGACGCCGTACGCCTTGTGGACTTCCAGGTCTTCGTCGGACAGCAGCGGGAAGGTCAGCGCGTCGCGTTCGGCGAACTGGCGGAGCTTGGCGGGTTTGTCCTTCGAGACGCCGAGGACGGTGATGCCCTTGCCGGTGAGCGCGGCCAGGTTGTCGCGGAAGTCGCAGGCCTGCTTGGTGCAGCCTGGAGTCATCGCCGCTGGGTAGAAGTAGAGCACGACTCGCTTGCCGTGGAGTGAGTCGAGCGACACGTCGTCGCCGTCGGCGCTGGTCAGGGTGAAGCCGGGGGCGGCGTCGCCGGGTTCGAGTCGCTGGGTCATGTCGCCTCCGTTGCGGTGTGTCTCGACGCGAACAAACTACCGGTTCGGCCGCTGCGGGATGCGCGGCCCGCACCTGGCAGACTTGATCGAACACACCCTGTGACAGGAGGCGACCCCATGGCCGAGCCGGATCCGGACACCCTCGAGCGGCGCATAGAGCGCACTCGCGCCGAACTGGCCAAGACGGTCGACGCGATCGCCGACCGGGTCAGCCCCAAGAAGGTCGCCGGACGCAGTGTGGCCAAGGTGAAGTCCCAGGTCAAGGCGCAGACCGAGCAGGTCGTGTCGACCATAGGAGACATGGTGGGGCAGGCGCAGAGCCCCAATGGGCACCGTCCGGCGGCCGACGAGCCGTGGGACGACGACTACCCGGCGTCCCCCATCGCGCCGGTGCTGATCGGGCTCGGCGTGGCGGTCGCCGTCGGGGCGGTCATCGTGATCATGCGGCGTCGCCGGAGGCGTTAGGGGCGGGCCGGGCGCGGCCGGTCGCCGCCGCCCGCGGGGAGGTGCGGAGGCGGCGGGCGGGGCCGGGCGGGCGGAGCCGTAACTCAAAGAAAGGTCTGGCCCTCGCCCCGGTAGGTGGGGGCCGTGGCGGTCACCCGGTCGCCCTCGATCAGGTGCAGGGTGTCGAAGCGTTCGCAGAGTTCGCCCGCCTTCGCGTGGCGGAACCACACCCGGTCGCCGACCTTGAGTTCGTCGGCGGCGCGGCCGTGGAGCGGGGTCTGGACCTCGCCGCCGCCCTCGTCGCCGTTGTGGCGCAGGCCTTCGGGCAGGTGGGGGACGGCCGCCCGGCCGGGGCCCGCGCCCGAGGCGGGGTAGCCGCCGCCGAGGACGGTCACGACGCCGGGGCCGGGGCGGCGGACGACCGGGAGGGCGAAGAGGGCCGCGGGGCGGCCGGTGAAGTTGCTGTACCGGTCGAAGAGGGTCGGGTGGTAGAAGCCCGATCCGGCGGCCACCTCGGTGATCGCGAGCTCCCGCGCGGTGGTCTCGATGCTGCCGGTGCCGCCGCCGTTGACGAACTCCAGGTCGGTCACCTCGCGCACCGCCTCGACGACGGCGGCCCGCCGGGCGGCCAGTTCCCGGCGCGAGCGGCGCTGGACGAACCGGACGGCCACCCCGTAGGGGCCGGGGATGCGGTCGCCGAGGCCGGCGATCTGCGCCTCGTAGGCCATCAGGCCGACCAGTCGCAGCGACGGGTTCTTGCCGATGAGCCTCGCCAGGTCGGCGGCCTGTTCCGGGGTGCGGACGGGTGAGCGCAGCGCCCCGGCGCGGAAGCGGCCCACGACGTAACCGGCGTCGATGTCGAGACAGACCCGGATGGGGTGACGGCCGGTCAGCAGGGGGAACTGCTCGGGCGAGTCGACCATGAGGGTGATCTCGCGGCTCAGGCGCTCGTCGGCGGCGAGGGCGGCCACGGCGGCGCGGTCGGTGGTCGGGTAGGCGACCAGGATGTCGCGGAAGCCGCTGGAGGCCAGCCACAGGGCCTCGGGCAGGGTGAACGCCATGATCCCCCGGTAACCGGGCAGGTCGAGGACACGCCGGAGCACCTCGCGAGAGCGGATCGACTTCGACGCGACCCTGATCGGGGTGCCGGCGGCCCGTTCGGTCATCGACCGGGCGTTGGCGGCCATCGCGTCGAGGTCGACGACGGCCAGCGGGGGGTCGAGATGGGACGTGGCCCGGTCGTATCGCTGCCGGTCGCTCATGGGCAGCACTCTAGCCTTTTGTGAGCATGTTTCATATTTGCCCGGCAAAACCTGTCACAAGATCGAGTCATCCGGGCCCGGCGCGCTGATCGCGGCCCTCCGGCCGTGTATCCCTGGGTGACCATGAGCGCGGTAGACGAGATCCGGACGACCAAGGACCGCCGCCGGGCCCGCCGCCGCACGGCCATGCGGGCCCTGCGGCCGGGGCGGACCCCGGCGGGCGCAGGGGTCGCGGGCGCCCTGGTGGTGCTGGGCACGGCGCTGGTGGGCGAGATGGTGTGCGCGTTCGCCGGATGGCCGACGGGCTGGTCGGGGCTGCCCGGCGTGCTCGGCCTGGCCTGGGGCGAGCCGCTGGTCGCGCTGACGGGGTCGCTGATGGTGGTGAGCGGGACCGCGCTGCTGCTGCTGGCGATGATCCCGGGCCGTCCCCGCCTGGTTCCCCTGGAGGTGGGCGACGACGGGCTCGTCCTGGGGCTGACCCGGGCAGGGCTGAAGCGCACGCTGGTCGCCGTGGCGATGACCGTCTCGGGGGTCGACCTGGCCTTCGTGCGGCTGCGCCGGGGGCAGATCGAGGTGATCGTGCTGACCAGGGGGAGCCGGACCGGAGGGCTGCTCAAGGAGGTCGGCGCCGCCGTCGGCGACCGGCTGGAGGGCCTGGGTGTCCACGGCCGTCACGAGGTTGTCGTCCGGCTGCGCCGGAAGAGCTCATGAGGAGTGTCGGAATGCAGGTGCCGGAGAAGATGCGCACCCCCTACGGCGACCGTCTCGGGCTGGCGGCCGTCGGCGTCGTGCTGGTGACCGGCGGGAACTACGTCCTGTTCGCGTCCGACGCGCGGGGCGACTACAAGATCGGGGAACTGGCCGCGTTCACCGCGCACCCGTGGGCCCGGTCGGTCGCCGCCGCGCTGGTCGTGCTGCTGGTGTTCGTCGCCGCCCGCTGGCTGGTGTGCTCGCTCGGGCTGGGCAAGGACGGGGTGCGGCACGGCTACGGCACCGCGACGCTGGCCATGGTGCTCAAGGACCTGCCCGGGGTCGACAAGATCACTGTCCGGGCCGTGGGCGAGGAGAAGCTCCGGATCTCGGTACGCTGCCTCCCCGGCGCCCCCCTCGACGAGGTGGTCTCCCGGATCGACACCGAGGGGGTGTCACGCGTGCGCGGCGCGGCGGGCCGGGACACGCTCTTTCCGGTCCTGGTCACGCTGCACGTTCGCCGCGGGTGACCGCCACCCCACCGCGCACGCCGCCGCCAGGCAGGCGAGCGGCACGACCGGGACGACGTACCGGTGGTCGAAGGCGGCGACCAGTGGGGGCAGCAGCAGGAGGGTGAGCGCGAACCCGAGCGGCAGCAGGGTCGCCGCCCGGAACCGGATGATCATCACCAGGAACGTGCCGACGAAGATCGCCGCGAGCAGGGGGCCGCGCAGGTAGACGTGCTGCTGGTAGGCGCGCGTCCACGACGCGAACGGCTCGGCCACCTGGGTGTCGGCGCGGCTGCCCTGGTATTCGACCATCAGTTGCGGGGCCGACCGCCCGGCCGAGGCGAGCTTGTCGGTGAGCGGTTTCACGTATTCGGGGAACACGTAGGCGCTCTGGGTGCCGGGGGAGGGATAGACCACCCGCTCCCAGCGGAACGCCCACATCGCGTCGCCGAGGCCGGTCATCAGGAAGTCGAGCGGCTGGCTGCGCAGGGCCAGCATCGAGAACTCCGAGGCCATCTCGTCACGCTGCTTGCCGGTCTTCATGATCGGCGACTGGGGATCCCAGATGTAGGCGGGGGCGGCCAGCCGGGGGCCGATGTCGGGGCACAGGACCTTCAGGTCCTCCGGCGGGTTCATCCGGCCGCAGTCGGCGAAGGTCATCGTCCGCGACCACAACCACACGCTGCTGCTGCCCAGGCCGAAACTGCCGTAGGCGGCGTTGTACCAGAAGGCGTATCCGGCCACCGCGACCCCCGCCGCGCCCGCCCCGGCCACCACCCGCCGCCAGCCCGCCCGCGCGACCAGCAGCCACACCGCCGCCACCCCGATCAGCGGCAGGCCGAGTGTGCGGGTCGTCGCCGAGAACGCCAGCAGCAGGAAGGCGGCGATCACCATGACCCAGCTGCGCGGGTTGAGCAGGAGCAGCGTCACCGCCGCCACCACGAGGAACGTGAACAGCAGGTCGGCCATCACGAGGTGTTCGAGCTGGAGCTGGTAGGCGTCCAGCAGCACCGGCGCCGTCGCCAGGGCGGCGGCCCAGGCCGGCAGGAAGGTGCGTTTGCGCAGGACGGCGTACAGGCAGACGGCGATGCCCAGCCCGAGCAGGTGCTGCACCGTGATGAGGGCGACCACCGAGTGGAACGGCGCGAGGAACAGCGAATACCCCGAGGGCCGCGACTCCAGCGGGCGCAGGTCCAGGGCCGAGCTCAGGTAGGAGAACGAGTCGGCCCAGAACCACAACGCGGGACGGTAACCCAGGCTCGCGATGACCCGGATCACAATCCCCGACATCAGCAGGGCGAGGAAGAGCCAGTGCGTCCGGACGAACTTGCCTGCGGAAATGATGTCCACCGCCTTTCCGGTGGACATTTCAGCACTGTCGGGGTTTCGCCGCCAGTCCCAACGGGAACACCCACGACTTTCTCAGCACTCGATGACGTTCACCGCGAGCCCGCCGCGGCTGGTCTCCTTGTACTTGGCGTGCATGTCCCGCCCGGTGTCGCGCATCGTCTTGATGGCCTTGTCGAGCGACACGAAGTGCCTTCCGTCGCCGCGCAGCGCGATCCGGGCCGCCGCGATGGCCTTCACCGACGCGACCGCGTTCCGCTCGATGCACGGGATCTGCACCAGCCCCCCGATCGGGTCGCAGGTCAGCCCCAGGTTGTGCTCGATGCCGATCTCGGCCGCGTTCTCCACCTGTTCCGGCGTGCCGCCCAGCACCTCGGTCAGCCCGGCCGCCGCCATCGAGCAGGCCGACCCGACCTCGCCCTGGCAGCCGACCTCCGCGCCCGAGATGGAGGCGTTCTCCTTGAAGAGCACGCCGACCGCGCCCGCCGTGAGCAGGAACCGCACCACCGCGTCGTCGTCCGCGCCCGGGATGAACCGGGTGTAGTAGGACAACACCGCCGGGACGATGCCGGCCGCGCCGTTGGTCGGCGCGGTCACGATGCGCCCGCCCGCCGCGTTCTCCTCGTTGACGGCCAGCGCGAACAGTGTCACCCAGTCCATCGCCTGGAGCGGGTCGCCGTCGGCCGGTTCGCTCTGGAGGCGGCGCTGGAGCTGGTGGGCCCGGCGCTTCACCTTCAGCCCGCCCGGCAGCACGCCCTCACGCGACGACCCGCGCCGCACGCACTCGTCCATGACCCGCCACAGGTGCAGCAGCTGCGACTTGATCTGCTCCTCGGTACGGCCGAAGGCCCGCTCGTTGGCCATCATCAGCCCCGAGATCGACAGACCCGTCTCGGCGCACTGCGCCAGCAGCTCACCGGCCGTGGTGAACGGATGGGGGAGCGGGGTGTCGTCGGGCTTGATGCGGTCGGCGCCGGTGGCGTTCTCGTCGACGACGAACCCGCCGCCGACCGAGTAGTAGACCTTCTCCCGCAGCACGTCGCCGCTGTCGCCCCACGCCGTGAACCGCATGCCGTTGGGGTGGTGGGGCAACGAGACCTTCCGCTCGAACACCAGGTCGTCGCCGACCGTGAACGGGACCGAACGCTGCCCCATCAGCGACACCGTGCCGGCCGCGCGCATCGCGGCCAGCTTGCCGTCGACCGCGTCGACGTCGACGAGCTCGGGCTTCTCGCCGGACAGACCCAGCAGCACGGCCTTGTCGCTGCCGTGGCCCTTGCCGGTCAGACCGAGGGAGCCGTAGAGGATGACCTGCACCCGCACGGTCTTCTCCAGGAGACCGTCGTGCAGCAGGCCGCGCGCGAACTTGTGCGCGGCCGCCATCGGGCCGCCCGTGTGTGAACTGGACGGCCCGATGCCCACCTTGAACAGGTCGAAGACGCTGATCGCCATGGGCGGACGATCAGCTGTCGCCGGAGATCAGGGCGGTGTACTCCTCGGCGGTGAGCAGGTCGTCGGGGGTGCCGGTGATGCGCACCTGGAACAACCAGCCGTCGCCGTAGGGGTCGCTGTTGACCAGCGAGGGGTCGTCGACGACCGTCGAGTTGACCGCGGTGACCTCGCCGCTCACCGGGGCGTAGATGTCGCTGACCGACTTGGTCGACTCGACCTCGCCCACCGCGTCGCCCAGCTCGATGTTCGACCCGACCTCCGGCGGCTGGACGTACACGACGTCGCCGAGCTGCTCGGACGCGTAGGCGGTGATTCCCACCGTGACGGTCAGACCGTCATCGAGCCCGGCCACCCACTCGTGCTCCTTGGTGTAGCTGAGCTCGTCGGGAATGCTGCTCACTTCTTCCTCCTGTAGAAAGGCAGGTCAACGACGTCGACCGGTTCGTGGGAGCCGCGGATGTCCACGGCGGCGGGGGTGGCGGTCACATAGGCCATCGCGATCGGACGGCCGATCGACGGCGACGGGGCCCCGCTGGTGACCTCGCCGACCACGGCGCCGTCGGCGTCGACGACGGCGAAGCCGTGGCGGGGCACGCGGCGGCCCTTCATCACCAGGCCGACCAGGCGCTTCGCCGGTTCGGCCCCGTCGAGCGCGGCACGGCCGACGAAGTCGCCCTGCTTGTCGAAGCGCACGACTCTGCCCAGACCGGCGTCCATGGGCGTGGTGGCCGAGGTGAGCTCGTTGCCGTACAGCGGCATGCCGGCCTCGAGCCGCAGGGTGTCGCGGGCGCTCAGCCCGGCGGGCACCAGGCCCTCGGCGGCCCCGGCCTCCATGAGCGCGCCCCACAGTTCCACCGCGTCGTCGGCCGCGACGAACAGCTCGAAGCCGTCTTCGCCGGTGTAGCCGGTGCGGGCGATCAGGGCGTCGACGCCCGCGACCGTGCCCGGGAGGCCGGTGTAGTACTTGAGGTTGGCCAGGTCGGCGTCGGTGAGCTTGGCGACGATCTCCTGGGAGCGCGGGCCCTGGACGGCCAGCAGCGCGTAGGCGTCGGAGCGGTCGTCGACCACGGCGTCGAAGGCCTTCGCGCGGTCGGTGAGCTCCCGGGCGACCCGAAGGTAGTTGGAGGCGTTGGCGCAGACCATGAACTCCTCCGGCGCGAGCCGGTAGACGATCAGGTCGTCGACGATGCCGCCGTCGGCCTCGCACATCATCGTGTAGCGGGCCCGGCCCGGCTCCAGGGCGCCCAGGTTGCCGACCAGCGCGTAGTCGAGGGCGTCGGCCGCGCCCGCCCCGGTCACGTGGATCTCGCCCATGTGGGACAGGTCGAACAGCCCCGCGGCGGTGCGGACGGCGGTGTGCTCGGCCGACTCACTTCCGTAGCGCAGCGGCATCAGCCAACCGGCGAAGTCGGTCAGGGTCGCGCCGAGGCTCTTGTGCACCTCGTGCAGCGGGGTCGGTCGGGACATGAAGCGCACCTCGAATAAGGTCGGATGTCAGCATCCTCCCCCTCTGTCATGGGTGCCTGAGAGCTTCGCCCGAGTTTTGCCGGACTTTCACCTTCGGCGAGGCCACCGGCCTGCTTTCCAGAGGACACCTCGCCCGCACGGTCCTTTGCCTTGAGAGGTTCGCGGGGAGGGCTTGCTCCTTCAGGGTCCCTGGCCGGCTGCCAGGGCGCTCTCCCGCGCGGGATCAATGGTGTGCGGTCAGCCTATCTGCCCCGTATGGCCGGACGAAACCCGGCGCGGGTGACGAAGGACCCGAACACCGGCGCCTCCTCGTCGGCCTCCGGATGCCACTGCACCGCCCACACGGTGTCGTCGAGCCTGACGGCCTCGATCGTGCCGTCGTCGGCGCGGGCGATCGGTTCCAGGCCCGGCGCCAGGCGGTCGACGGCCTGGTGGTGGTAGTGGGCGGGCGTGATCTCCGCGGTGCCGTAGAGCCGTCGCAGCGGCTCTCCCAGACGTACCGGGACCCGGCCGTAGACCCCCGGCGCGGGGGAGTGGCGGTCGGTGCCGCACACGTCGGGCAGGTGCTGGACCAGCGTGCCGCCCAGCGCCACGTTGAGCACCTGGAGGCCCCGGCAGATGCCCAGCAGCGGAATCCGGGCCTGGAGCGCGGCCTTGACGAGGGAGAACTCCGCGTCGTCGCGGAAGTCCCTGACGTGTCCCGTCTTCGGGTGCCGCACGCCGCCGTAACGGCCGGGGTCGATGTCGCCGCCCCCGGCCAGGATCAGGCCGTCGAGACGGTCGACGAGCTCGCCCGGGTCGCCGGCGGGCGGCAGGATCACCGGCTGCCCGCCGGCCCGTTCGACGTGCCTGACGTAGTCCCACGGCAGCAGGGCCGCGGGGGTGTCCCAGACCGTGAAACGCGCGGGTTCGGCGTAACACGTGATACCGATCACGGGCCTCACAGGGGCGTCACGTACGCCCCGGAGATGCCGCCGTCGACGAGGAACTCGGCGGCGGTGACGAACGACGCGTCGTCGGAGGCCAGGAACGCCACGGCGGCGGCGATCTCCTCGGCCCGCGCGAACCGGCCGAGCGGCACGTGCACCAGGCGGCGCTGCGCCCGCTCGGGGTCCTTGGCGAACAACTCGCGCAGCAGCGGCGTGTCGACCGGGCCGGGGCACAACGCGTTGACCCGGATGCCCTCGCGCGCGAACTGCACACCCAGCTCCCGGGTCATCGCCAGCACCCCGCCCTTGGACGCGGTGTAGGAGATCTGCGAGGTCGCCGACCCCATGACCGCCACGAACGAGGCGGTGTTGATGATCGACCCCTTGCCCTGCCTCTGCATGTAGGGGATCGCGTGCTTGCAGCACAGGTAGACGCTGGTCAGGTTGACCTCCTGCACGCGCCGCCAGGCGTCCATGCCGGTGGTCAGGATCGAGTCGTCGTCGGCGGGGGAGATCCCGGCGTTGTTGAACGCGATGTCGACGCTGCCGAACTCGTCGAACGCCGTGGCGAACATCCGGACCACGTCGTCTTCCTGCGACACGTCGGCCCTGACGAACAGGCCGCCGACCTCCTCGGCGGCGCTGCGGCCCGCCTCCTCGTCGAGGTCGGCGAGGACGAGTTTGGCGCCCTCTTCGGCGAACCGGCGCGCGGTCGCCAGCCCGATTCCCCCGGCGGCGCCGGTGATGACGGCGACCCGGTCCTGCAAGCGTTGCATGTGGTTCCTAATCCGTTGCGATGAAGACGTTCTTGGTCTCGGTGAAGGCGGCCAGCGCGTCGGGGCCGAGTTCACGGCCCAGGCCCGACTGCTTGAAGCCGCCGAAGGGCGTCCAGTAGCGCACCGACGAGTGGGAGTTGACGCTGAGGTTCCCCGCCTCGACGGCGCGCGCGACCCGGAACGCCCGGCCGACGTCGCGGGTCCAGATGGAGCCCGACAGGCCGTAGGGCGTGTCGTTGGCCCTGGCGACGGCGTCGTGCTCGTCGTCGAACGGGACCACCGACACGACCGGGCCGAAGACCTCGTCGCGGTAGGCCGGGTCGTCGTCGCCGGTGAGGATCGTCGGCGGGAACCAGTAGCCGGGGCCTTCGGGGCAACTGCCCTGGAAGTAGGGGTCCGACACGTAGGAGCGCACCCGGGCGAGGTGTTCGGCGCTGACCAGCGGGCCCATCTGGGTGTCCTCAGCCGTGGGGTCGCCCGTCCTGATCGCCTTCACGGCCTCGGTGAGCCGGGCGAGGAACTCGTCGTGGACGGAACGCTCCACCAGGATGCGCGATCGGGCGCAGCAGTCCTGGCCGCTGTTGTCGAAGACGGCCATCGGGGCCGACGCGGCGGCCTTCTCCAGGTCGGAATCGGCGAACACGATGTTGGCGGACTTGCCGCCCAGCTCCAGCGTCACCCGTTTGACCTGCCGCGCCGCCCGCTCGGCGATCAGCTTGCCGACCTCGGTCGAGCCGGTGAACACGATCTTGGCGACGTCGGGGTGCTCGACCAGGCGGGCGCCCGCGACCTCTCCCGCCCCGGGCACGACCTGGAGCACCCCCTCGGGGAGACCGGCCGCGAGAGCCAGCTCGGCCAGCCGCGACGCGGTCAGCGGGGTCCACTCGGCGGGCTTCACGACGACGGTGTTGCCCGCCGCGAGCGCCGGGGCGGCGCCCCACATCATGATCACCATGGGGAAGTTCCACGGCACGATGACCCCGACCACGCCCAGCGGCTCCTGGAAGGTGAGGTCGACGCCGCCCGGCACCGGGATCTGCTTGCCGTGGTTGCGCTCGGGCGCCCCGGCGTAGAAGTTCAGCACGTCACGGACGTTGCCGGCCTCCCAGCGGGCGTTGCCCACGGTGTGCCCGGCGTTGGCGATCTCCAGCCGCGCGAGCTCCTCGGCGTGCTCCTCGACCAGCGTGGCGAAGGCGCGCAGCAGGCGGGCCCGCTCGCCGGGCGCGACCTCTTTCCAGGTCCGGTACGCCCTTCGCGCCCGCTCGACCACTCGGTCTACTTCGGCGGGGTCGGCCAGCTCCACGTCGGCCAGGACCTGCTCCGTGGCCGGATTGATGATCTTCACAGCCGTTCGAACCCCCGATAGAGCTCCCAGTCGGTGACCGCCGCGTCGAAGGCGGCCAGCTCGACCCGGGCGTTGTTCGCGTAGTGGTCGACGACCTCGTCGCCGAAGGCGTCCCTGGCGAGCGTAGAGCCCTCGAACACCGCCAACGCGTCACGCAGCGTCGAGGGGACCGTGTCGGCGCCCGAGGCGTACGCGTTGCCGGTGAAGGCCTCCTCCAGCGGGAGTTCGTCGTCGATGCCCGCCAGGCCCGCCGCGATGAGGGCCGAGACGGCCAGGTAGGGGTTGACGTCGCCGCCGGGCACCCGGTTCTCGATGCGGAGCGAGCCGCCGTGGCCGACCAGGCGCAGCGAGCAGGTCCGGTTGTCCACGCCCCACTTGACGGCCGTGGGGGCGAAGGAGCCGGCCACGAAGCGCTTGTAGGAGTTGATGTTGGGGGCGTACAGGAGGGTGAACTCGCGCATCGCCCTGAGCTGGCCGGCGATGAAGTGCTCGCCGGTCTTCGACAGGCCGTGGGGGCCGTCGCCGGCCATCACCGGCGTGCCGTCGGCGTCTCTCAGCGAGATGTGGACGTGGCAGGAGTTGCCCTCGCGCTGGTTCGGCTTGGCCATGAACGTGAGGGACATGCCCTCCTCGGCCGCGATCTCCTTGGCCCCGTTCTTGTAGACGGAGTGGTTGTCGCAGGTGGTGAGGGCGTCGGCGTACTTGAAAGCGATCTCATGTTGACCAAGGTTGCATTCGCCCTTGGCCGACTCCACGTACAGGCCGGCGCCCTCCATGCTGAGACGGATGCGGCGCAGCAGCGGTTCCACCCGGGCCGTGCCGAGCAGGGAGTAGTCGACGTTGTAGAGGTTGCCGGGGACGAGGTCGCGGTAGCCGGACCGCCAGGCGTCCTCATAGCTGGTGCGGTAGACGCAGAACTCCAGTTCGGTGCCGACGAAGGCGGTCCAGCCGCGTTCGGCCAGCCGGGCGGTCTGCCGCTTCAGGATCTGCCGCGGGCTCGGGACGACGTCGGAGCCGTCCTCCCAGACCAGGTCGGCCAGCAGCAGGGCGGTGCCCTCCTGCCACGGGACCCGTCTCAGCGTGGCCAGGTCGGGCTTCATGACGAAGTCGCCGTAGCCGTGCTCCCACGACGACATCGCGTATCCGCCGACCGTGTTCATCTCCACGTCGACGGCCAGCAGGTAGTTGCAGCCCTCGGCGGCGTGGTGGAGGACCTCGTCGAGGAAGTGCCGCGCCGACAGGCGTTTGCCCTGGAGCCGGCCCTGCATGTCCGTCACGGCGAGCAGGACGGTGTCGATCCGGCCCGCCTGCACCTCTGCCCGTAGTTCGTCGACCGTCAGCACACCGCGCCTCACCTTCTACGGTATGAAAAAATACCAATGGGAAGCCCAACTGGGGAGGGTGGGGTGAAAGAAACACAACTCGGATCTCTGTTGCGTCCGGTCCGGGCCGGGAACGCGTTCGAGGAGACCGTCGAACGCCTGCTCCAGGCCATCAAGCTGGGGGTCGTCCCCCATGGGGAGCGGCTGCCGTCGGAGCGTGATCTCGCCGTCCACCTGGGCATCAGCCGCGTCACCCTGCGCGAGGCCATCCGGTCGCTGCAGGAGGCCGGCTACCTCGACGTGCGGCGCGGACGCTACGGCGGCGCGTTCGTCCTCTACCTGCCGCCCGACCCGTCGGACGGCGACCTCGCCGAGGCGGTCAACCAGATGGGCGCGGGCGACCTGGCCGACGCGCTGACCTTCCGGATGGCCGTCGAGTGCGGCGCCGCGCAGATCCTGGCCACCACGAGCCTCGACCCGTCCCAGCGGGCCGTGCTGCTGCGCCGCCTGTCGGAGGTGAACGACGCCGCCCCCGCCGACTACCGCCGGCTCGACACCGCCTTCCACCTGTCGATCGCCGAGCTGACCGGCTCGCCGCTGCTCGCCGCGGCGTGCGCCGACGCGCGGCTGCGGGTCACCGACCTGCTCAACGCCATTCCGGTGCTCGGGCCGAACATCGCCCACGCGGCCGTGCAGCACCAGGCGATCGTGTCGGCGATCCTGGCGGGCGACCCCGACGGCGCCTCGCGGGCGGTGGCCGAGCACCTCGAAGGGACGGCCGCGCTGCTGCGCGGGTTCCTGGCCTGAGGAGATCACCTGGGTAGAGTCGGCCCGGGGGGCGTGCCGATGGGTGAGGTTTTCCAGCGGGCCGTGGTCGACACCCACCGGCTGCCGCTGTTCTGCTTCTTCGTGGCGTTGATCGTGACGTTCGTCTTCACGCGCATCAACGTGCGGCTGATCCGGGCCCAGGCCCGGTGGTGGTTCAAGAACGTCAGCGTGGGCGAGACGCACGTCCACCACGTCGTGTTCGGCGTGATCCTGATGATGGCCAGCGGCGTGACCGCGCTGCTGCTCGGCCCGGCCGCCGAGGGCTGGATCGCCGTCACGGCGGCGCTGTTCGGGATCGGGTCGGGGCTCGTCCTCGACGAGTTCGCGCTGCTCCTGCACCTGCGCGACGTCTACTGGGCCGAGGCGGGCCGCACCTCGGTCGACGCCGTCTTCGTCGCCATCGCCGTGACGGGCCTGCTGCTCCTGGGGGCCCGGCCGCTGGGGTGGGACGACGTCACCGGCGACTTCTGGCTCGCCGTCCTGGTCCTGGTCGTCAACCTCGTGTTCGCCGTCGTCACCCTGCTCAAGGGGAAGATCTGGTCGGGCCTGCTCGGGGTGTTCGTGCCGGTCTTCGGGTACGTCGGCGCGGTTCGCCTCGCCCGTCCCGGATCGCCGTGGGCCCGCTGGTTCTACGGGGGCCGGCCGGGCAAACTCGCCAAGGCGCTGCACCGGGAGGAGCGCTGGCGGCGTCCGGTCATCAAGGCGAAGATCGCCGTGCAGGAGTTCGTGTCGGGGCGGCACATGGGTTAGCCGGGCCCTTGACCGGGCAGTCCGCAACACCATGGGACTCTACGCGAAACTCCGTGAGATGAAGGCCAGAGCCAAGCAGGAGATCGGGCGGCGCACCGGCGACCGCCGGATGGTGGCCGCGGGCCGCACCGAGCAGGCCGAGGCGAAACTGCTCCGCACCCAGGACCGCATCCGGGCCGTCGCCAACGAGATCCGCCGCAGGTACCGGTGATACTTGGGCGGGTGACCTTCCTGGGCGTCTTTCCCGACCGCATCCTGGCCGCCATCCGCCCCGCGCGCCTCGACCTGGCCCTCATCGGAGGGCCGGCGCTCCGCCTGCACGGCATGCGCGCGGCGCACCCCGACGCCGGCACGGGCGAACTGCGGCTGGCCACCACCGTCAAGCTCGTCGAACCGGCCTGGCACGCGACCGAGTCGCTGCACCGGGCCGGTTTCGACGTCGCGGTCGAGGAGATCTCGGCGCGCGCGACCCGGCTGACCGCGCACGACCCCGTGACCGAGCAGACCTGCGCGGTCGACCTGCTCCGCGAGGACCTGGCCGAGCCCGTCGAGGAGATCGACGGCACCCCGGTGGTCTCGCTGCTCGACGCCACCGGGCTGGCCATGCGCGACCTGCACGAACGAGGCACCGCCGAAGACGTGGTGAACGTGGCCTCGGTGCGGGCGCTCTACTCGTACCGGGAACTCGAGACGATGGGCCGCGCCCACCTCGACGACTTCGCGGCCGAGGAACTCGCCGACCGCCTCGACGCGGCCGAGATGATGCCGCTGCCCCGCGAGATCCGCGCCTGGGCGCTGGCCTGGGCCGAGGACATCCGCCTGCGCCGCCCCGAGGAGGGCGACACCGACTGGTGAGTGGCAAGGTGCACTGTCCGTAATTAGCCGCAGATAGGGACATAGCCGGATTTCTATGGTCGGAGCCGATCACCTTCCCAAGGAGTTGGCTCTTCATGGACTTCCCCGGCGAACTGCACGGACGCCTGGTGCTCCCGCACGACCCCGACTGGCACACCGCCCGGATGGCCTGGCAACTCGCCGTCGACCAGCAGCCCGCGGCCGTCGTCTTCGCCGCCTCGGCCCAGGACGTCTCCGCGACCGTCCTGGCCGCCCGCCGGGCGGGCCTGCGCGTGGCCCCCCAGGGCACCGGCCACAACGCGGCCCCGCTGGGCGAGCTGAACCGCACCATCCTGCTGCGCACCGACCTCCTCGGCGAGATCGCCATCGACCCGCTGACCAGGATCGCCCGCGTCGGAGCCGGGGTGCGCTGGCTCCAGCTCACCGACGCCGCCGCCAAATACGGCCTGATGGCCCTGGCCGGAAGCGCCGCGGACGTCGGCGTCGTCGGCTACACCCTCGGCGGCGGGGTGTCGTGGTTCGCCCGCTCCCACGGCCTGGCGTCCAACCAGGTGGTGGCCGCCGACGTGGTCCTGGCCGACGGCACCCTCGTCAGGGCCGACGCCGACACCCACCCCGACCTGTTCTGGGCCCTGCGCGGCGGCGGCGTCGCCGGTGTCGTGACGGCCCTGGAGTTCCGCCTCTTCCCGATGACCGAGACCCAGGCGGGCCTGCTCGCCTGGCCGATCGAGCAGGCCCCGACGGTCCTCTCGGCCTGGCGCCGCTGGGTCGACGACGTGCCCGACCAGGTCACCTCGCTCGGCCGCATGCTCCGCCTCCCACCCCTCCCCGACCTGCCCGAACCGCTGCGGGGCCGCTCCCTGGTGGCGATCGAGGCGGTCTGCGACCTGCCCGCGCCGCAGGCCGACGCCCTGCTCGCCCCGCTGCGGGCCCTCGCCCCCGAACTCGACACCTGCGGCACGACCGCCGTCGCCGACCTGCACCTCCTGCACATGGACCCGCCCTACCCGGTGCCCGCCGCCGGCGACGGGATGTTGTTGTCGGGCCTGCCGTCCGGGGCCCTGGCCGCGTTCCTCGGCATGACCGGCGCCGGCCGCGACCTGCCCCTGCTGTCGGTCGAACTGCGCCACCTCGGGGGAGCGCTGCGACCGGGCATCGTCCGAGGCGGCGCCGTCGACGGCCTCGACGCCGAGTTCGCGCTGTTCGCGGCGGGGATCACGCCCGACGCGGCGAGCGTGGTGGCTGTACATGCGGTTCTGGACGAACTCCGGACAGCGATGTCGCCTTGGGAGGCGGCGACGGGGTACCGCAACTTCGCGGAACGGTCACGGGGACGGTTCGACGCGCCGGAGGTGGCGGCACGGCTGCGAGCGGTCAAGACCGCCTACGATTCCGACGACCTGATCCACGCCAACCACCCCATCTCCTAGGTTCAGCTCGGGCGGGACCGGAAATCGGCCCAGGCGTCGACGGCCTCTTCGAGGTCGAGGGCCGCGACCGCCTCGCGGGACATCCCGACGGTGTGGATCAGCCGGTCGGCCAGCCACCGGGGCACCGGCTCGCGGGGCGGTTCCGGGGTCACCACGAAGTCGGCCAGCGCACCCAGTTGCTCGATGACCCCGCGCAGCCGCGTCACCTCGGGACGTTCGTCACCGGCGTCCCGGACCCGCGCGACCGCTTCGGCGTAGATCTCACCGTTGGCACGTTCGCCCACGGCCCAGATCTCGCAGATCTCGACGGTCTTGTCGTCGGTGACGCGATAGACGATGCGCCAGGTGTTCCGGCCGGCCACCAGCTTGCGGTAGCCGGTCAGTTCCCCACCTGGCGGATATCCGGCCTCGGGGTTCTCGGCGAGCAGAAGGATCTTCTTGAGGATCTTCGGCGCCACGTCGGGGCCGATGCGCCGCAGGTCGTCGATCGCGGCGTCGATGAAGACGACCTCGGCCACGCCTAGTCTTCCTCCGGCAGGGCGGCCAGCGACTCGCGCGTGTGACCGAAGGCGGCGATCACCTCGTCGAGCGGGGTCCGGTTCCCGCCGTCGGTGACGTGGCGGGCCAGCACCAGCGCGAGATCGTGGAGATCCGCGGCGGCGGCCTCCAGTTCGGCCAGCCGCCGCACCCCGACGACGACGGCCACCGGCTCATGGCGGCGTGTCACCACGAGATCGGTGCCCTGCTCGGCATCGGCGACGAGCCGGGCCACTCCGCGCTGCGCGGCCTCGGTGACGGTCAGCTCCGTTGGGTCATGCAGGATGGTCATACGAAAACTATACAGAAACCTGTGCAGATTTCTGAGGTCGTTTTGCCGATTTTGTAATAGTTGGAGATCATGTCGGCGAAAAGAGCCTGCAGGGGGCGTCGTCCCCGCTGATCACGGAGCTTCTGCGTGACTGAATCGATCGACGAGCGTCCTCGGTTTGGCCTTTGGGGCCGCTTGCGGGCGAGGTGCGCGCGAGTGGACAAAGTCGGCCTCGCCAATATCGGCACGGCTGCCGCCGGGCTGAGCGCCGTGGTGGCCGTCTTCGTTCAGGCGTATTTCTCTGTCATGAGCCACGAGTTGGGCGAACGGCAGCTGGAGTTGACCAGGAAGCAGTTGGAGCAGACAGATCATCTCCAACAGCGGCAGTGGTGGGGTGAGGAATCCCGAAATCTGTTGGCCTTCGCCGGCCGCGTCAGCTACGGCCTCTTCGCGGAGGACGGTGTCATCCGGCTGAAGGTGAAGAATGAGAACACTTCGCCGGTGCGGGTGTACACGCTAATGAAGGTGGGAGCGAAGGCGGTGAAAAACTGGAGGTTTGACATCGCCTCTTGTGAGGAGACCTCTTTCGACTCTCCAGAGGGGATCGGAGAATACCTGGTCATCGTCGGTCGCAATGGACAATATCTGAGTGCGGGGGCGGATTCTCGGGTGGTCTCGTACGATGAGATATTCGCGCGATTCGGAGAGCGGAACGAATCGGGTGCGGTCGTTGTGAAATATGATCCAGTGCCGAACCGCGCAGTCTCCAAAGTCGAACCTTGTACGTAGGCCGTGATATCGGCTGGTCGCCGAAACGTTGCTGTCACTGCTCAGTTCAGTGAACGGAGAGCCAGGCCCAGGCCCAGGACGACGACGATCAGGGCGGTGGCGATCGGCGCCAGCCGGGTGGCCGTCGTGGCGAGGCGGCCGAGGTTGAGCAGGGCTTCCGCGCGGTCGGCGAGCCTGACCAGGAGGAGGCCGGTGGCCGTGAGCGTGGCGGCCATGCCGGCGCCGTAGGCGAGGACCAGCGCCACGCCGAACCAGGTCCGGCCAAGGGCGACCGCGCCCAGGAGGACGACCAGCGCCGACGGGCTGGGGACCAGGCCGCCGGCGATGCCCATGCCGATCAGGCCCGCTCGGGAGGGCTTGGCGGATGAGGTTTCCACCTGGTCGAAGACCGCGACCGCATGTCCCGAAATTTCGTTATTCGGTGTGGTGGCATCGATGTGGGCATGGCCGGAGAGCCTGCGGACTTCCTGGTCGTGAAGGTGGTGATGCCCGTCCTCATGGGCGTGCCCATGCCCATGCCCGTGGCCGTGCCCATGGCCGTGTCCGTGATTTGGGGAGTCGCCTCTTATGGCGGTCTGGAGAAGGCGGAGGCCGATCGCCGTGACCAGGGCTCCGCTGGCCACGCCCAGCCACGTCAGCAGCCGGTCCCCCGACAACGACGACACCGCCGTCAACGTCAGCCCCACGACCAGCACACCCGCCGTGTGGGTGGCCGTCACCGTGAAGCCCACCGCCAGCGCGTCCCGGGGCCGTCCCCGGCGGCCGGCCAGGTAGGCGGCCATGATGGTCTTCCCGTGGCCGGGGATCAGCGCGTGCCCCGCCCCCAGGATCAGGGCCAGCGCCACGCCCAGCAGGCCGACCCCCACGGTCAGGTCGTCGGTCCCGACCAGGTCGGTGAAGGTCCGGTCCAGGGTGTCGAGCCAGTCGCCGATCGGGCCGGGGGCGGTGACGCCCGCCGGGACGGGGAGGACGCCGGACGGGTTCACCGTCACGCTCACCGTCCGCTGGTCGAGGGGGGAGGACAGCAGGTCGTCGGGGTAGGTGCGGAGTTCGTCGCTGACGCTCGTGGCGGGGACCTCGGGCGGCGTGACCCGCACCTCCCGGGAGGAGACGGTGATCTCGCGCCAGCCGATCCGGTCGGCGTCGTGGGCGTCGGTGAAGGTGATGGTCCCGGCCGGGGGCGCATCGGCGCGCAGTTCGCACACGAGGCGGGTGGTCTTCAGGCCGCCCTGGCCGTCGGGGTGGGTCAGGTCGCTCTCCACCACGCGCCACGCCGCCCGGCGGCCGTCCACCTCCAGGGTCTGGGCGGCGGCGACCCCCTCGCAGGTCGGGCGGTCTCCTTGCAGGGTCGGGAGTTCGGCCACGTCGACGACGGCGGTGTTCTCCACGTGGGAGGCGTACAGGCGCAGGCCGTTGTAGTGGTTCACGGTGAAGTTGCCCAGCGGGTGGGCCAGGGCCGCCGGGGCCAGGGCCACGAAGGCCGCCAGGCCGGCGAGGACGGCGGGCACGATCTTCATGATGACCTCTGGAGGGCGGGGAGCGCGGGGGTGAACCGCGGGTTGTAGTCGCGGACCAGCGACGCCGAGCGGGTCTTCAGGCCCAGTGCCTTCTCGATCTCGGCGCGGTGGTGCATGACCAGGGCGTTGCGCCAGCCGGTCGCCGTGGCCTCCTTGGCGTGGGGGAGCGCCTCGGCGGAGCGGCCCGCGCGGTGCAGGGCCCAGGCCAGGGCGTCGGCGGCGACGACGTTCGGGTTACGGGCGTATTCGGCCTTCGCGTACGTCACGGCGGCGGCCGGGGAGCCGTGGTCGGCTTCGAACTCCGCCCAGGTGAGGTCGTCGCGCACCCCGTTGAGGCGCATCAGTTCGCGCTGGGCGGTCAGCGTCGTCCAACCCGGGGCGCGGCCGAGCGCCTTCAGCACCTCGCCCTGCTCGACCAACGTCTGGGTGAGGGGCAGGCGGGCGGTGACGGCGGCGTACAGGGAGGCGGCCTGCTCCAGGTCGCCCGACAGGGCGGTGACCCGGGCCAGGCCCGCGTGGGCGGGGTCGAACGACGGGTCGGCGGTCAGCGCCTTCGCGTAGTGCGTGCGGGCCTCGGCGTAGCGGCCCTGGCGGAGCGCGAGTTCGCCCAGGTAGTGCTCGCAGAAGGCGACGTCGGCGGGCTGGTAGGCGTCGCGCCGGGCGTGTTCGAGCATCTTGCGCGCGGTCGTCGTGTCGCCGCGCAGTTCGGCGTCGTAGGAGGCGCGGGTGAACGACGACACCCCGGGCGCCAGGCCCATCATGTCGTCGATCGCCTCGGTGGCCTCGGCGTAGCGGCCGAGTTGGTGGTAGGAGTCGGCCAGCACCCCGTAGGCCGGAGCGCCGTAGGGGTTGGCCGCGATGGCCTGCTTCGCGGTCGCGGCGGCCTGGGTGAACTCGTGGCGGCCGGCTTCCAGGGCGGCCCGGCCGGTCAGGCCCGCCGGGTTGCCCGGACGGACCCGCAACGACCTGGCCACGGCCTGTTCGGCCTTGCCGTACCAGCTCGGGTCGCCGGTCAGCCGGGCCCTGTCGACGTAGACCGAGCCCAGCGTGGCCCAGCCGACGTAGTCGCCGGGCAGCCGGCGCAGCCGTTCCTGCAACGGGTCCGACGCGACCCCGGTCACGTCGGCGGAGGGACGCGGGAGGAGCATGGCGGCGGCCGTGATGGCGACGATCCCGGCCAGCGCCACGCCGCCGCGCTTGAGGAAACGCATGGCGAGGACTCCAGAGGAAGAGGAAGGGGCGCCGCCGCGGAGAGGGCGCGGCGGCGGCCGGGCGGGATCAGGAGCCGGAGAAGGCCCGGTTCACGGCCACGTTGCTCGGGCCGGGGATGTACGGGAACGTCGACAGCGCGGGCTGGTCGTTGGCGTCGACCTTGTCGCCGGCCGCCAGCGCGGGCACCAGCCTGCCGGTCTGTGCCGCGCCGGCCATGGCCTGGAGCGCGATGTCGACCACGTCGTCGCCGAGCCGCCGACCGTTCGGGAAACCCTGGAGGTCGCCGCCGAGCACGCCGAGACGGTTCGGGTTCGCCGTCACCGGCACGGCCATGTTCAGCCGCAGCATCTCGGCCGGACGCAGCTTCCCGGCGTCCTTGTTGAGCGTCTGCGAGTTGAGGTCGGCCTTGATCGGGCCGTTGCCCTTGGCGATGCCGGTCAGGAAGATCTCGACCAGGTCGTTCCGCGGGGTCGCGGGCGCCTTCAGGCCGTAGATCGCCTCCAGCAGTTTCGGCAGCTCGGGGTCGGTGACCCGCTTGACGACCTCGGGGATCGAGGCGTCCTTGTCGGGGCTGATCGAGTTGAAGGCGTCCTTGAGGCCCGCCGGCACGACGACCTCGTTGACCAGCGGCTGGCCGAGGCGCGACACCTGCACGTAGCCCTTCGGCGACCACTTGTCGGTGGTGGCCCAGATCCCGACGACCGGGTTGCGCGACACGTCGCCGCGCAGGGCGATCTCCTTCTTGGGCACCTGCAGCGCGAGCGTGTGCACGTTGTAGCCGCGGGTGGTGTCCTGGCCGACCTCCGACAGGTCGCCGCCGTAGAGCAGGTCGAAGACGCGCAGGTCGAGGAAGAACGCCTCGTCCGACTGGCCGGCGAACTGCCTGCCGCCGCCCTTGACGCGGTCGACGGCCTGGGCCCGGAGCGCGGCGTAGTCGGGCATCGAGGCGCGGCCCGTGTTGCTGGGGGCCACCGTCCCGGTGCCGATGACCGTCGCCCCGCGGTGGGTGATCTTCCTGAGCGTGTACGTCTGCCGGAACAGCAGGTTGGGGTCGTTCAGCGACGTGACCGGGCCGTTGTTGAAGAGGAACGTGGAGTTCCCGCGCTTGTCGACGTTCTTGAACGTCCACTGGTAGACGACGTCGGGCCGGGCGTCGCCGTTGTTGTCGATCTTGATGTTGTAGCGCGAGTTCACGTCGAAGAAGTAGAAGTTCGGCCCGCCGTTCGGCTCCTCGAACGGGATCCAGTTGGCCAGCAGCGTGACCGTGTCCTGTTTGTCGGGGCTGGTGAAGGCGTACACGTCGGTGTTGTCGTTGCGCGGGTCGCCCGCGATCAGCGGGGCCTCGCGGTGGGAGGAGGCGCTGGGGGCCTCCGGCCGGAGGATGACGAACGACGCGGCGGCGAGGGCGCCCGCCACCCCCACGGCGACCAGCGATCGCGGGGTGATCCGGAGCTCCATGACGATGAGGTCCTCTCGGGACGATGGGACGGTTCGGGAGGGTCCGGCCGGAGTCCTCGCCCGCCTATTCGCCCCATCGCCACGATCGGATTGGTGCCGGTTTCGAAAAGACCTACGCGCAGGTGTACGACGTCACCGTCGCGGTGTTCCCGTTGGGCCGCGACACCTGGAACCCGAACGACGTGCTCGCGCCGGAGCCGAGGGCGCCGTTGTAGCCCATGCTGGTCGCGGTGACCGTCTGGCCCGAGACGCTGACGTTGGCGTTCCACGAGCCCGACAGGGTGTGCCCGGCGGGCAGCGTGAAGGTGACCGTCCACGAGGTCCGCGCCGTGGTCCCGTTGGTCACGGTCACCGGCTGGACGACGTAGCCGTTGCCCCACTGGCTCTGCACGGTCCCGGTCGCGGTGCAGCCGCCGGACGTGCCGCCGGTGGTGGTGAACGTGACCGACGACGAGTTGGCCGACAGGTTCCCGGCCCCGTCGCGGGCCCGGACATAAACCGTGTAAGCGGTCGAGGGCGTCAGCCCGGTCAGGGCCAGCGAGTTGGTCGTGGAGGTGCCGAGCTGGGTGCCGTTGGAGCGGTAGACGTTGTACCCGGCCAGGCCCGAGCCGCCCGAGTCGGTGGAGGCCGTCCACGAGAGCGAGGCGCCGGTCGAGGTGATCGACGACGCCGTCGGGGTGCCCGGCGTGGTGGGCGGGGTGGTGTCGACCGGCGGGGTGCCGCCGCCGCACATCGTGCACTCCTCGGCCGTGGACGCGATGCCGTTCGCGCCGTTGAACAGCCGGGTGCCCCACGAGGTCAGCTGGTTGGGGTTGAAGTTGGTGACCTGGTCGAGGTACTCGACGCCGCCGCCGTTGCCGGACCACGACCAGCCCAGGTAGCCGATCCCGCGGGCCTCGGCCTCGGCCATGATCGTGTCCTCGTCGGGGTTGCCGTCCGAGTGGTTGAACCCGAACTCGCCGATGACCAGCGGCAATCCGGCGGTCTGGAAGGCGTTCAGGTAGGAGGTGATCTCGGCGGCGGTGTCGAAGACGCCGTACATGTGCACTGAGAAGACCGTGTTGCGCTGGGGGTCGGCGGCGGCGACGGTCGCGGCGTTGTCGCGCATCGTGAACGACCAGTCCTGGCCCCAGTTGGGGGCGTCCACCATGAGCAGGTGCTGGAAGCCGGCGGTGCGCATGCGCTGGACGGCGGCCGAGGTGGCCTGGGTCCAGCCCGGCGTCACCGCGTTGTTGCCGATCGGCTCGTTGCCGATGTTGATGATGACGTTGTTCTCCTCGCCGGTCAGCACGCTCTGGAGGGAGATCCAGTAGTCGACCGCCGCGTCGAGGCTGACCGAGCCGCTCTGCTCGCCGAAGCCGGTCGTGTCGTGGTTCTCCAGGATGCAGATCAGCTTGCTGGCCTTGCACAGGGAGATGACGTTGGCGACGTCGGAGGGGCCGTTGGCGGGCCAGCGCCCGCCGCTGAGCACAACGCGGACCGCGTTGGCGCCCTTGGCCTTGATGTTGGCGATCGAGCTCGTCTGGGTCGTGTACCAGGTGTGCGCGTGGCTGGTGCCCCGGATGACGAAGACGCTGCCGTTGGCCTCCACGATGTTGCGGCCGCTGACCCGCAGACCCACGGCGGCCTGGGCGGGGGAGGCGGCGACCAGAAGCGACGCGATGAGGGTGAGGACGGCCGCGCATGCCAGCGCGCATTGTCGTCTCATTTCGTGGACCTTTCCATGAACCGGTTAAGGAGCGTGCACCCCAGAGTCGGGGGAGGCGTGCGCGGTGTACAGGAATCCACCTCCGGGAGGAGCCGAAGTCCGAGGTGGCCGAACAGGATGGGATGAAAGCTTCAATTCCCGTCAAGGCGTGTTGACACTTTCTTTGCTGTCAACCTAGATTGACGTCGTCAACTTTCATTGACGTCCCAAGGGGGCAAACCGTGACGTCGTCCTGGCAGATGCTCGGAGATCTCGTCAAACCACACCGGCGCACGCTCGTGTTCGCCGGACTGCTCACGCTCGCCGGTTCGGCCGGGGGACTGGTGATGCCGCTGTTCGTCCGTGCGGTGATCGACCGGTTCGGGGCCGGGGAGAGCGTGCTCGGGCCTGTGTTACTGCTCTCGGTCGTGGTGCTCCTCGGCGCGTCGATCTCGGCGCTCGGGCAGTTCGTGCTGGAGCGGATGGGCGAGGGCATCGTGTTGTCCGCGCGGGTGCGGCTCGTCGACCGGGTGCTCCGGCTGCGGGTGCCCGAGGTCGACCGGCTCAAGCCCGGTGACCTGCTGGCGCGCGTCACCTCCGACACGACGCTGCTGCGTACCGTCACCACCGACGGACTGGTCGGCGCGGTCGGCTCCGCCGTGCTGTTCACCGGGGCGGCCGTGCTGATGGGTGTCATGGACTGGGTGCTGCTGGTGGTCACCCTCGGGGTGGTGGCGGGGGTCGGCGGGCTCGGGTCGCTGCTGCTCCCGCGCATCCGCGCGGCCTCCCTCCGCGCCCAGGAGGCGCTGGGCGACATGGGCTCGGCGCTCGACCGGGCTCTCCAGGCGTTCCGTACGGTCAAGGCCTCCGGCGCCGAGGCCCGCGAGATCGCCGTCATCGAGGCCGCCGCCAGGAAGGCCCGCGACCGGGGCGTGCGCTCCTCGGCCTACCAGTCGATCGCCGGCACCACCGCCTGGTTGTCGGTCCAGCTCGCCTTCCTGGTGGTGCTCGCGGTCGGCGGCGCCCGGGTGGCGAGCGGCGCGATGACCATCGCCACCCTGATCGCGTTCCTGCTCTACCTGTTCTTCCTGGTGGCGCCGCTCGGCCAGATGGTGCAGGCGGCCACCCAGCTGCAGAACGGCCTGGCCGCGCTGACGCGGATCAGGGAGATCGACGACCTGCCGGTCGAACCGGCCGCGACCCAGGGCCAGACCACCGGCGTGCCGGTCGGGGTGGTCTTCGAGGACGTCGTCTTCCGCTACGGCGACGACCGCCCGATCGTGCACCACGGCGTCAGCTTCGAGGCCCCCGCCGGCCGCCTGTCGGCCCTGGTCGGCCCGTCGGGCGCGGGCAAGTCGACCGTGTTCGGCCTGGTCGAGCGGTTCTACGAGCCGGATTCGGGGCGCATCGCCGTCGGCGGGACCGACCTCGCCGACTGGCACCTGCCCGACCTGCGGGCCGCCGTCGGCTACGTCGAGCAGGACGCCCCGGTGCTCGACGGCACCCTCCGGGAGAACCTCACCTTCGCCGCCCCCGGCGTGACCGAGGAGGAGATCCGGCGCGCGCTGGCCCGCACGCGGCTCGACGACCTGGTCGAGCGGCTGCCAGAAGGGCTGGAGACCCAGGTCGGCCACCGCGGCGTCCTGTTGTCGGGGGGCGAACGGCAGCGCGTCGCCATCGCCCGCGCGCTGCTCCGCCGCCCGAGGCTGCTCCTCCTCGACGAGGCCACCTCGCAGCTCGACGCCGTCAACGAGCTGCGGCTGCGCGAGGTCATCGCCGAGGTGGCCCGCGAGACGACCGTCCTGGTCATCGCCCACCGCCTGTCGACGGTCACCGGCGCCGACCGGATCATCGTCATGGAGGCCGGTCGCGTCAGGGCCAGCGGCACCCACGACGAGCTGATCGCCCAAGACGACCTCTACCGCGAACTGGCGGCCACCCAGTTCCTGGTCAACTCCTAGCCGGAGCTTTTCCCCGCGGGGGAGATGACCGGAGCGGATCGGGGGCACCCCGCAATGAGCGGAGCCTCTCCTTCGCCACAGAGCCGGACCCGGGTCAAACGCGTACGTGCGGTCGCGTCCGGGAGGGGTGCCCCGGGACGCCGGGGTGCCCCTCCGACTCTCGCCGCCGTATCCTGCGGGAGACGACGTGAATAGTCTCATTCAGGAGAGTGCCCCATGCCGACTGTGCGGAGCCCCCGCGGCACGACCTTGACCGCCAAGGGCTGGCCCCAGGAGGCCGCGCTCCGGATGATCCAGAACAACCTCGACCCCGAGGTGGCCGAACACCCCGAACAGCTCGTCGTCTACGGCGGCTCGGGCAAGGCGGCCCGTGACTGGCCCTCGTTCCAGGCGATCACCCGGACCCTCACCACCCTCGACGCCGACGAGACCCTGCTCGTGCAGTCGGGCCGCCCGGTCGGCGTCATGCGCACCCACGAGTGGGCGCCGCGGGTCCTCATCGCCAACTCCAACCTGGTGCCCGACTGGGCGAACTGGGAGGAGTTCCGCCGCCTGGAGGCCGCGGGACTCACCATGTACGGCCAGATGACCGCCGGTTCGTGGATTTACATCGGCACCCAGGGCATCCTCCAGGGCACCTACGAGACCTTCGCCGCCGTCGCCGCCAAGCGCTTCGGCGGCACGCTGGCCGGGACCATCACCCTCACCGCCGGGCTCGGCGGCATGGGCGGCGCCCAGCCGCTGGCCGTGACGATGAACGGCGGCGTGGCGATCTGCGTCGACTGCGACCCCCGGTCGATCGAGCGGCGCATCGAACACCGCTACCTCGACGTGCGGGCCGGGTCGCTGGCGGAGGCGCTGCGGCTGGCCTACGAGGCCCGCGACCAGCGCCGGCCGCTGAGCATCGGGGTCGAGGCGAACGCCGCCGACGCGCTGCCCGAGCTGCTGGCCATGGGCGCCGAGATCGACGTCGTCACCGACCAGACCTCCGCCCACGACCCGCTCATGTACCTGCCGAGGGGCGTCGCCTTCGCCGACATGGCCGCCGAACGCGAGAAGGACCCGGCGGGCTTCACCGTCAGGGCCCGCGAGTCGATGGCCCGCCACGTCGAGGCCATGGTCGGTTTCCTCGACGCCGGCGCGGAGGTCTTCGACTACGGCAACTCGATCCGCGGCGAGGCACAGCTGGCGGGCTACTCGCGCGCGTTCGCCTTCCCGGGCTTCGTGCCGGCGTACATCCGCCCTCTGTTCTGCGAGGGCAAGGGCCCGTTCCGGTGGGCCGCCCTCAGCGGCGACCCGCGCGACATCGCCGCCACCGACAAGGCGATCCTCGACCTGTTCCCCGACAACGAGCCGCTCGCCCGGTGGATCCGGCTGGCCGGGGAGAAGGTGCACTTCCAGGGCCTGCCGGCGCGCATCTGCTGGCTCGGCTACGGCGAGCGCGACAAGGCCGGCGAACGCTTCAACCAGATGGTCGCCGACGGCGTGCTCCAGGCCCCGGTCGTCATCGGCCGCGACCACCTCGACTGCGGCAGCGTCGCCTCTCCCTACCGCGAGACCGAGGGCATGCTCGACGGCTCGGACGCCATCGCCGACTGGCCTCTGCTCAACGCCATGGTGAACGTCGCCTCGGGCGCGTCGTGGGTGTCGATCCACCACGGCGGCGGCGTCGGCATCGGCCGCTCCATCCACGCCGGGCAGGTCACCGTCGCCGACGGCACCTCGCTGGCCGCCGAGAAGCTGAACCGGGTGCTCACCAACGACCCGGGCATGGGCGTCATCCGCCACGTCGACGCCGGCTACGCCGAAGCGGCCGAAGTGGCGGCCGATACGGGGGTCCGGGTGCCGATGCGGGAGAATTGACGCGTGGTCGACGGTCTCGAACGCCTCCTCGACGGTCGCCGTCTCTCCCCGGCGCAGCGCCGTATCGCCCATTACCTGGGCGAACACCTCCACGAAGCGATCTTCCTGTCGAGCGTGGAGCTGGCCGACCGGGCCGGGGTGAGCCAGCCGTCGGTGACCCGCTTCGCCGCGGCGCTCGGCTTCGCCGGATATCCGGAGCTGCGCCACGCGCTGCGCCCGCTCGTCCTGGGCGGCCCGCCGCCCAGGGTCGAGGCGGGCCCCGACGCGCTCGACACCGAGATCGGCAACCTGCGCTCCCTGCGCGACCGCATCGGCCCGCTGACGCAGACCGTCGGCGAGGTCGGCGCGGCCCTGGCCGCGAGCGAACCGCTGCCGATCCTCGGCCTGCGCGTCTCCAGCGGCCTGGCCACGACGTTCGCCTACTTCGCCCGGCGCATCCACCCCGACGTGCGCCTGTTCACCCACGGCGGGTCCGAGCTGGCCGACGGCCTTCACGCCGCCCGCCGGGCCGGGGCGGGCTGGTTGCTCGCGGTGGTGCTCCCGCGCTACCCGGCCGAGGCGGCGGCGGCCCTGACCGAGGCGCGTGAGCTGGGCCTGTCGATCGCCGTGATCACCGACCGGCCGGAGGTGCCGTTCCCCGCCGACGTCGTGCTCGACGCGCCGGTGGGGGAACGGCTGGTGTTCGACTCACACGTGGCGCCGCTGGCCCTGGCGATGCTCCTGGTGGAGGCCATGGCCGACGCCGCGCCGCTGCGGACCCGGGCCCGCCTCGACGACCACGAACGCATGACCGAGCGGGGCGGGATCTTCCTGTAGCCCGATCAGGCGGCCAGGCGGCGCAGCGACCGCATCGACCACACGAGCGTGATCAGGGCGAGGCCGATGAGCAGCGCGAACGCGATCGGGATGGTGGAGTCGCCGAGGTCGCCGCGGAACAGCGACCGGCCGGCCTCCACGCCGTAGTAGAGCGGGTTGAACCGGGCGAGGGTCTGGAGCCAGTCGGGGCCGAGCGAGACGGGCAGGAACAGGCCCGCGATCAGGGTCAGCGGCATCGCGAAGAACTGCACGAGCTGCGAGACGCCGTTCTCGTCCTTGATGGCGAGGGCCAGGCCGTAGGAGAGGCTGGCCGCGAACAGGCCGGTCACCGCCATCAGCAGCAGCATGATGAGGAACTCGGGCAGGCCGATGCGCAGGCCCATCAGGATGGCCACGCCCATGACCAGGATGGCCTGGACGACCAGCACCAGCATGTCCTTGGCGACCCGGCCCAGGATGATCGCGGGCGGCCAGGCGGGGGAGACGGCCAGGCGTTCGAGCACTCCGTTCCGGGTCTCGTTGATCATGCCGAACCCGGCGAACAACGAGCCGAACAGCGCGATCATCATCATCGAACCGGGCGTGAACATGGCCAGCACCTCGGGCATCGACCCGCTGGAGGTGGTCCTGCCGAGCAGCGGCGCGAAGAACACGAGGTAGAGCACCGGCTGCATGATGCCGAACAGCGGCCACACCGGGTTGCGCAGCAGGAAGCGGAGCTCGTAGCCCAGGAAGAGGGAGGTCTGGCGGATCATGCGGCATCTCTCAGGGATCGGCCCGTGTGGCGGAGGAAGACGTCGTCGAGGGTCGCCCGGTCGAGCGAGATCGACTCCAGGGTGAGGCCGCGCTCTTCGAGCACGCGCAGCAGGTGGGGCAGCCCGTGCTCGCCGTCGTCGAGGTAGGCCCGCAGCAGGCCCTCCTCGGTCCGGACCTCCTTGACGTAGGACTGCGCGCGCAGCACCTCGGCCGCGTCGTCGACGCCCTTGAGCTTCAGCGTGACGACGTCGCCCGCGACCTCCTTCTTCAGCGAGGCGGGGGTGCCCTCGGCGACGACGGTCCCGTTGTCGATGATGACGAGCCGGTCGCAGAGCGCGTCGGCCTCGTCGAGGTAGTGGGTGGTGAGCAGGACGCTGGTGCCCCGGTCGCGGAGGGCGCGCACCTCGTCCCAGAGGTTGGCCCGGTTCTGCGGGTCGAGCCCGGTCGTCGGCTCGTCGAGGAACACCAGTGGGGGAGCGGTGACCAGGCCGAGCGCGATCGAGAACCGGCGCTTCTGGCCGCCCGACAGGGTGCGGGCCGGGCGGCGCGCGATCTCGGTCAGGCTGAAGGCGGCCAGCAGCTCGTCGGCGCGGGCCAGGGCCTGCTTCTTCGACAACCCGGCGATGCGGCCGGCCAGCAGGAGCTGGTCGATGCCCGGGTTGTTCTCGTCGACGCCGCCGGCCTGGCTGACGTAGCCGATGTTCTCGCGGACCCTGGCGGCCTCCTTCACCACGTCGAACCCGGCCACCCGGGCGGTGCCCGCGGTGGGGGCGATGAAGGTGGCGAGCATGCGTACGGTCGTGGTCTTGCCGGCGCCGTTGGGGCCGAGCGCCGCGAAGATCTCGCCCTTCTGGACCTCCAGGTCGATGCCCCGGACGGCCTCGACCTCCTCGGTCTTGCCTCGGCCACGTTTGGCGTGGAAGGTCTTGCGCAACCCGTGCGCTTCAATGATCATTCGGAAACCCGTTCTCGATCAGGGGGAAGGACCCAGCGTCGGGGATGACGCCGGGTCAGGGTCAACCGATTTACGGCAACTCGCCGCTCCGGACCCGCCCGACCGCGCCCTCGATCCAGTCGAGCTGCGCCCGGAGCTGGGCGGCGTTGAGCCGGAAACACTCGTCGACGTGGCGGGGGGCGCCAAAGTCCTGCTTGAGGCCGATGGCGCGTTCGGTCATCGAGACGGAGGCCCGCAACTGCTCGGCGCGCGACTCCATGGCCGTGACCAGTTCGGCGGAGGACAGCCGGTTCATGAACGTGAGCGCGACCTGGAACGGGTCGACGATCGGCTTGACCTCCCACCAGTAGGCGAGCAGCTCCCGCCGGAACTCCTCCCGCCCCTCGTCGGTGATCTCGTAGACGGTCTTGCCGCCCTTGCCCTGCTCGACGACGGCGAGCAGCCCTTCGCCGGCCATCTTGGCCAGCCCGTGGTAGATCGACCCGTAGGCGACGTTGGCCCAGTAGGCGGCCCCCCACAGTTCGAGACGCCGCCGCACCTCATAGCCGTGCAGCGGCCCGTCGAGCAGAGTGCCGAGGATCAGAACCCGTGTGGAGGACATGCTCAAACTTATATACAAATTTGAGTATCGCCACAAGGCGTTTCGGCCAGAGGAGGTCGGACGGCCGGCCAGGCGGAGCCGTAACGGAAAGAAGGCCTTTCAGCCACGGACGGCGGGACGGGATGCGCGGCGATCCCGCAACTAAGGTGATCCGCATGAGTGATCGACCTGTCGCCCTGATCACGGGCGGTTCTCGCGGCCTCGGGGCCGCCGTCGCGCGGGCCCTCGCGCCTGCCTACGACCTGATCCTCGGCGGACGGGGTGGCGGGAAGCTCGACGAGATCTGCAAGGAGCTCGACGCGCGGCCGTTCCCCGTCGAGCTGACCGAGATCACCCAGCGCGACGTCGAGGGGCTCGGGCGCATCGACCTGCTCGTGCACAGCGCCGGGGTCGTCACGCTGGGGGCGGTGGGGGAGACGCCGATCCGCGTCTGGCGGGAGACCTTCGAGGTCAACGTCTTCGCCGTGGCCGAGCTGACCCGGCTGCTGCTGCCCTCGCTGCGGGCGGCGAAGGGGCAGGTCGTGCTGGTCAACTCCGGCGCCGGGCGCAACGCCAACCCCGACTGGGGCTCCTACGCCGCCAGCAAGTGGGCGCTGCGCGCCTACGCCGACGTGCTGCGCCAGGAGGAGCCGGAGTTGCGGGTCACGACCGTCTACCCCGGGCGCATCGACACCGACATGCAGCGCGGGGTCCGGCGGCAGGAGGGCGGCGACTACGAGCCGCACCGCTACCTGAAGGCCGAGTCGGTCGCCAAGGCCGTGGTCGCGGCGGTGACCGCACCGGCCGACGCCCACCTGACCGAGGTCGTCGTCAGGCCGCGCTAGACGCCCCGTCAGACACGGCGGCGCGGTGTTCGGCGCGGATACTGCCTGGCCGTCTCGGCCAGCACCTGGGCGTGTTCGGCCTGCTTGCGCCAGTGGCCGTAGGCGTCGCCGCGCTGGGCCAGGCGGTCGAGCTCGGTCGAGGTGGTCAGCGGGATCAGCGCCGGTTCGGCGTCGCGCCACGGGGTGCCGGGCAGCGGCATGAAGGTGTGGGTGTGGATGCGGGCGCCGAGGTCGGCCAGGTCGGAGGCGAGTTTCAACGACGCCTTCTGGTCGTCTTCGGTCTCGCCCGGCATGCCGAAGATGAAGTCGACGTTGGGGCGGAATCCGAAGTCGATCGCGATCCTGGCGGCGTCGAGCACCGGCGCGGCGCCGTGGCCGCGGCCCGAGGCGGTCAGGATGCGGTCGGAGCCCGACTGGGCGCCGATGATGATGTTGTCGTTGGCGACGTAGCGGCGGAGCATGCGCATCGCCTCGGGCGTCACGTGCTCGGGGCGGATCTCCGAGGGGAAGCTGCCGAAGAACACCCGGCCGTCGGCGGGCGCCTCCTCCTTGCACGCCACCAGCAGCTCCTCGACCTTGCCGAGGTCGGGATCGGCGGTCTGGCTGCCGTAGCTGAGCGAGGTCGGGGTGATGAACCGGACGTCCCGCAGGCCCCTGGCGGCCATCCGCCGCACGTGGTCGCGCACGCTCTCGACCGAGCGGTGCCGGAACTGGGCCCCGAACATGAACGGGGTCTGGCAGAACTTGCAGGTGTAGCGGCAGCCGCGGGTGATCTCGATGGGACCGGCCCGGCCGGCCGGGAACGAGGGGAAGGCGTCGAGCGGCAGCTGCGGCGCGCCCGGGGTGCGGAGCGCGATCCCGTCGTGGTCGCGGATCGCCAGGCCCGGCACCTTGCGCAGATCGGGTTCTGCGACCAGGGAGATGATCGTGGTCTCCCCCTCGCCGATCGCGGCGACGTCCCAGCCCGCGTCGATGACCTGCTGGGGTTCCGCGGTGGCGTGTACGCCGCCCGCGACGTGGACGACGTCGTCTCGGTGGCTGAGCGCCCTGACTTCGGCCAGTTCGGCCGTCATTAACGGGAAATCGGGCGAGTAGAAGGACCAGAGCACCAGCACCCGGTCGGCGTCGGCCTGGCCGATCTGGATCGCCGTCTCCTCGGCGCTGGTGGCGTACCGGATCTCGAAGTTCACCGCCGGAGGCGCAGCTTCGAGGGCCGCCAGCAGGGCGTGCATGCCGTAGGTGACCGCCTTGCGGTAACGAACGACCACGCTGACATCGAAACTCACCGGGTCAGGGTAGCCCTCCCTGGACTGAATGGAGCCATTCAGTAGGGTGGAGGGATGCTGGCGGACATCGAGCAGATCGGCAGAAACCCGCGCACCGGGGGCTACCGGCGTGACGCCTGGTCGTCCGCCGACATGGAGTTGCGCGAATGGTTCACCCACCAAGCCGCGAAACGGGGCCTGACCAGCCACGAAGACCGCAACGGCAACCTGTGGGCGTGGTGGGGCGACCCGTCGGTCCAGGGCCCGGGACTGGTCACGGGGAGCCATCTCGACTCGGTCCGCGAAGGCGGCGCGTTCGATGGGCCGCTCGGCGTGGCGTCGGCGTTCGAGGCGATCGATCTGCTCCGGGGTGACGGCTTCCAGCCCGACCGTCCGATCGCGGTCGCCTGCTTCACCGACGAGGAGGGCGCCCGGTTCGGGGTGCCCTGCATCGGCTCGCGGCTGCTGACCGGCGTCCTCGACCCCGACCGCGCCCGGAGCCTGCGCGACGAGCAGGGCCACAGCCTCGACGAGGTGCTCACCGCCCGGGGTCGCCAGCCGGGCCGCCTCGGCCGCGACGACGAGACCCTCGCCCGCGTCGGGGTCTTCGTGGAGCTCCACGTCGAGCAGGGCCGCGCCCTGGAGGCCCCGGTCGGGGTGGCCAGCGCCATCTGGCCCCACGGGCGCTGGCGTTTCGACTTCCGCGGCACGGCCGATCACGCCGGCACCACCGCCTTCGAAGACCGCGACGATCCGATGCTCGCCTACGCCCACGCCGTGCTGGCCGCCCGAACCCAGGCCGAGGCCCACGGCGTGCGCGCCACCTTCGGCAAGGTGAGGGTCGAGCCCAACAACGCCAACGCGATCCCGTCGCTGGTCACCGCCTGGCTCGACGCCCGGGGCCCGGAGACCGAGAAGGTCCGCGCCCTGGTGACCGAACTCGCGGCCGGCGCCGACGTCACCGAGGAGTCGTGGACGCCCGAGGTCACCTTCGACGAGGTGCTGCGCACCCGCGTCGCCTGCGTGGCCGGCCTCGACGGCCACCCCGCGCCGATCCTGCCGACCGCCGCCGGGCACGACGCCGGCATCCTGGCCTCCGCCGGGGTGCCGACCGCGATGTTGTTCGTCCGCAACCCCACCGGGGTCTCCCACGCGCCCGGCGAGTTCGCCGAACCGCGCGACTGCGTCTCCGGCGTGATCGCGCTGGCCGCCGTGCTGGCCGACCTGACCGGGGGCGGGTCGTGATGGAGACGTACTGGTGCGAGCTGGCCCTGGTCGGCGGCGCGGTCGCCGAAGGGGTGCGGATCGACGTCGAGGGCCGCCGGATCTCCGAGGTCAAGCAGGGTGTGCCCCCGGAGGGCGAGATCCTCGAAGGCCTGACCATCCCCGGCATGGCCAACGCCCACTCCCACGCCTTCCACCGCGCCCTGCGCGGCCACACCCAGGTCGGCAGGGGCAGCTTCTGGACCTGGCGCGAGCAGATGTACGCCGTCGCCGGCCGCCTCGACCCCGACACCTACTACCACCTGGCCCGCGCCGCCTACGCCGAGATGGCCCTGGCCGGGATCACGGCGGTGGGCGAGTTCCACTACCTCCACCACGGCCCCGGCGGCGTGCGCTACGACGACCCCAACGAGATGGGCCACGCGCTCGTCCGGGCCGCCCGCGACGCCGGGGTGCGGCTGGCCCTGCTCGACACCTGTTATCTGAGCGGCGGCTTCGGGGCTCCCCTGGAGGGGGCGCAGACCCGGTTCGGCGACGGCACCGTCCAGGAGTGGGCCGAACGCGCCGACCGGCTCGCCGGGGCGTACGCCGGGGCCGATGACGTCGAGATCGGCGCCGCCATCCACTCGGTGCGGGCCATGCGCCCCGAGCAGATGCCCACCGTGGTCGAGTTCACCCACCACCACGCCGGTCCGCTGCACGCCCACGTCTCCGAGCAGCCCGCCGAGAACGATCAGTGTGTCGCCGCCTACGCCGCCTCCCCGGTCCGGGTCCTGCACGAGGCCGGCGCGCTCGGCCCGAGGTCGACGGCCGTGCACGCCACCCACGTCTCCGACGAGGACGTCGCCCTCCTCGGCGGCTCCGGCACCCACGTCTGCGTCTGCCCGACCACCGAACGCGACTTGGCCGACGGCGTCTGCGCCACCCGCCGCCTCCACCTGGCCGGGAGCCCCATCACGCTCGGCTCCGACAGCCACGCCGTGGTCGACCTCTTCGAGGAGGCCCGCGCCGTCGAACTCGGCGAGCGCATCGTCAGCGGCGAACGCGGCCACTGGCGGGCCGACGAACTGCTCACCGCCGCCACCCTGGCCGGCCACACCTCCCTCGGCTTCCCCGACGGCGGCCAGCTCTGCCCGGGGGCCTGGGCCGATCTGGTCACGGTCCGGCTCGACTCCGTCCGTACGGCTGGCGCGACCGCCCGTTCGGCAGTGGAATCGGTGGTGTTCGCGGCGACGGGCGCCGACGTCGTGTCCGTCGTGTCGGGCGGCCGGCGGATCGTCGGCTCCGGCCGTCACGTGATCGGCGAGGTGGGCCACCTGCTGCGCGACGCCATCGGCGCGGTCCGCGGCTGACGTGATTGCGAGTGCTGAATGAGCGCGACGCTCTTCTATGACATCGGGCTGCTTTTCACGGCCGACCAGGACCGTGAGGAGATCGACAAGGCGGCGGTGGTGGTCGACGGCGCCGAGATCGCCTGGGTGGGCGAAGCCGCCCGCGCCCCGGCCGCCGACCACCGCGTCGACGTCCGCGGCCGGGCCGTGCTCCCCGGGTTCGTCGACAGCCACGCCCACCTGGTCTTCGCGGGCGACCGCACGGCCGAGTTCGCCGCCCGGATGGCCGGGGAGCGCTACACCGCCGGGGGCATCCGGACCACGGTCGCCGCGACGAGGGCGGCGACCACTCCGGAGCTGGCCGCCCGGACCGCCGGGCTGGTGCACGAGATGACCGTCCAGGGCACCACCACGGTCGAGATCAAGAGCGGCTACGGCCTGACCACCGGCGACGAGAGGCGCTCCCTGGAGGTGGCGCGGGCGTTCACCGAGGAGTCGACCTTCCTGGGCGCCCACGTCGTGCCGCCCGGGACCGACGCCGACGAGTACACCCGCCTGGTCGCCGGGCCGATGCTCGCCGAATGCGCGCCCCACGCCAAGTGGATCGACGTCTTCTGCGAGCGGGGCGCCTTCGACGAGGCCCAGAGCCGCGAGATCCTCACCGCCGGGAAGGCGGCCGGGCTGGGCGTGCGGGTGCACGCCAACCAGCTCGGCGAGGGCCCCGGCGTCCGGCTGGCCTGCGAGCTCGGCGCGGCCTCGGCCGACCACTGCACCCACCTCACCCCCGAGGACGTCGGCATGCTGGCCGACGCCGGGGTGGTGGCCACCCTTCTCCCGGGCGCGGAGTTCTCCACCCGCTCGCCCTATCCGGAGGCCCGCCGGCTGCTCGACGCCGGGGTCACGGTGGCGCTGGCGACCGACTGCAACCCCGGTTCCTCGTTCACCTCGTCGATGCCGTTCTGCGTGGCGCTGGCCGTACGGGAGATGGGCATGACCCCGGCCGAGGCGGTCAGGGCCGCGACGGCGGGCGGGGCGGCGGCGCTGCGCCGGGCCGACGTCGGGGTGATCCGGCCGGGCGCGCGGGCCGACCTGGTCATCCTCGAAGCGGCCTCCTATGTGCACCTGGCCTACCGTCCCGGTGTCCCGTTGGTCACCCAGGTGTGGCAGGCCGGTAGGCGGGTAGTGTGAGATTTCGCGATAAAGAGATGCGCATCCTCCTATAGGAGGAATCGAAAACCATTCTGCTGGCGTATCTCTTGAGGGAATCTTTGCCCTGATCCAGCCGTTGGCACGTTCAGGACGAGGGTGTTCGCGCTGCGGAACGAGGTGCCTTGAATGGCGACGGGGAACAGGACGCAGGAAGTCGCGGATCGTGACCTGCTGGGAACCTACCTGGCGGAGATCGGGCGCGTTCCGCTCCTGAGCGCAGAGCAGGAGGTCGAGCTCGCCAAGAGAATCGAGGCGGGGCTGTTCGCCGAGCAGCTGCTCGACTCGGGCGACCCGGAGCCGAAGGTCTCCGACGCGCTCGACGAGGAACTCGAACGGATCGCGGTATCGGGGCGCCGCGCCAAAGACGAGTTCATCCAGGCGAACCTGCGCCTGGTGGTGGCGGTGGCCCGGAAATACTCCGGGCGCGGAATGCCGCTCATCGATTTGGTGCAAGAGGGGAACCTGGGCCTGGTGAGGGCGGTCGAGAAATTCGATTACCGCCGGGGTTACAAGTTTTCGACCTATGCGACGTGGTGGATCCGCCAGTCGGTCGGCCGGGCCATCCACGAGCAGGCCCGCCCGGTGCGCCTGCCCACCCACGCCGGCGAGCAGATGACCCGCCTGATGCGGGTGCGCCGCGACATGCTCGCCGAGTTCGACGCCGAGCCGACCGACGACGACCTCGCCAACGTGCTCGACCTGCCGATCGAGCGGGTTCGCGAGCTGCGCCGCTGGGCCTCCGACCCGGTGTCGCTGCAACTGGGCGTGGGCGACGAGGACGAGACCGAGCTGGGCGACATGATCGCCGACGAGTCGTGGGCCGACCCCGAGGAGCAGGCCCTGGCCACCCTCGACCGCGAGCGCCTGGAGCACTGGCTGACCGGCCTGGAGGGTCAGGCCAGCGAGATGCTGCGCTGGCGTTACGGCCTGGTCGACGGGCGTGAACACACGCTGACGGAAGTGGGCGAAAGATACGGCATCGGCCGCGACCGGGCCCGCCGCCTGGAACGTGACGCGCTGGCCCGTCTGCGCAAGATGGCCCACGCCGCCGCGTAGTTTTACCAGCTCATGGAGCGCCTGCCGGTTTACCGGCAGGCGCTTTTTTGGTGTACGTAGCGTCCGAAACATGCCCGAAACACGCATGTGGCGAGTTTCACAGATGTGAAACATGCAGGGTCGCGACCTGAAACGGCGGAAGAACACCCTGGCGTGCACGGGAGAGGAAGCTCACCTCTTCCCCTACGACTACGTGTCAGTGCGCGAGCCGGTCGATGACGCCCTTGGTGAAGCCCACTGCGCAAGTGATAACCGGCCACACGCCAATTGGAAGGAGGGTCGCATCGAATGAAGATCGATAGCGGCTCCACTGCCTGGATGCTCGTGAGCACGGCGCTCGTGCTGCTCATGACTCCGGGACTCGCGTTCTTCTACGGGGGCATGACCAGGGCCAAGAGCGTCCTGAACATGATGATGATGTCGTTCGTGTCCATCATCACGGTGACGATCGCGTGGGTGGCCTACGGCTACTCCCTCGCGTTCGACGCCGTCGGTGACGGCTCGGGCTTCCTCAACAAGCTTGTCGGCGGACTCGACAACGTCGGTTTGATGGGCGTCAACGAGGCTGCCTATAACGACACCTTCCCGATGATGGTGTTCTCCGCCTTCCAGCTCACCTTTGCGATCATCACGGTCGCCCTGATCAGCGGTGCGATCGCCGACCGCGCCAAGTTCGGCGCCTGGGTGGTCTTCACCGTCATCTGGGCCACCCTGGTCTACTTCCCCGTGGCCCACTGGGTGTGGGGCGGCGGCTGGCTCACCACGCTGGGCATCGAGGACTTCGCGGGCGGTACCGTCGTCCACATCAACGCCGGTGCGGCCGCTCTGGCGCTGGCGCTGGTCCTCGGCAAGCGCTCCGGCTGGCGCAAGGAGCCGATGCGTCCGCACAACCTGACGCTGGTCCTCCTCGGCGTCGGCCTCCTGTGGTTCGGCTGGTTCGGCTTCAACGCGGGCTCCGAGCTCGCCGCCGACGCCACGGCCGGTCTCGCCTTCATGAACACCCAGGTCGCCACCGCCATCGCCGCCGGCGCCTGGCTCGTGGTCGAGAAGCTCCGCGATGGTCACGCCACCACCCTCGGCGTCGCCTCCGGCGCCGTGGCCGGTCTGGTCGCGATCACCCCCGCGTGTGGTTTCGTGGACGTCTGGGCGGCCGCCGTCATCGGTCTGCTCGCCGGTGCGATCTGCGCCTACGCCGTCGGCTTCAAGTACAAGTTCGGCTTCGACGACTCGCTCGACGTGGTCGGCGTGCACCTGGTCGGCGGTGTCATCGGCGCCGTGGCGCTGGGCTTCGTGGCCGCCTACCCGTTCCTCGACGGACAGCAGAAGGGTCTGTTCTACGGAGGCGGCTGGTCGCAGCTGGGCCTCCAGGTACTCGGCCCGGTGGCGGTCGGTGGTTACTCCTTCATCGTCACGTATGTGATCGGTAAGATCATCGACAAGACCATGGGCTTCCGGGTCACCCAGGAAGACGAGGTCACCGGCATCGACATCACGACCCACGCCGAGACTGGTTACGACCTCGGCACCATTCACTCCTCGGGCGTGTCCTCGCTCAACGGGCCGGCCGTTCCGGCCGAGGCGAAGAAGGTGGACGCATGAAGCTGATCACGGCCATCATCAAGCCGTTCAAGCTCGACGACGTCAAGGCGGCGCTGGAGCAGTTCGGCGTGAAGGGCATCACCATCAGTGAGGCCAGCGGCTACGGCCGCCAGAAGGGCCACACCGAGGTCTACCGCGGCGCCGAGTACCAGGTCGACCTGGTTCCCAAGGTGCGCGTCGAGGTGCTGACCGAGGAGGACGACGCCGAGGACGTCATCGACGTCATCGTCAAGGCCGCCCAGACCGGCAAGATCGGTGACGGCAAGGTCTGGTCGGTCCCCGTGGACACGGTCGTGAGAGTCCGTACCGGGGAACGCGGCCCGGAGGCGCTGTAACCGGATGATGAGAGGGGAAGCTCGCTCGTTCGCCGCCGCCCGTAAGGAACGGGCGGCGGACATCGACCGGTGGCTCACGGACCTGCTCCGGACCGCCGTAAGTCAGCGGAACGGAAAGGGCGGGCTGCTCGACCCCGAGACACGTGGCCCTGATTCACGGGGTACAGAGCGCGGCCCCCTCAGCGGGGTCGCGCTCGTCGCGGTCGGGAGCCTGGGGCGCGGGGAGCTGGCGCCCGGCAGCGACCTCGATATCGTCCTGCTCCACAACGGGCGTGACGACGTCGCCCAGATCGCCGACCGGATCTGGTATCCCATCTGGGACTCCGGGGTCGGCCTCGACCACTCGGTCCGGACCGTCGACGAGGCCGTCAAGGTCTCGCGCGAGGACCTCAAGGCCGTGCTCGGCCTGATCCAGGCCCGCCACGTCGCAGGCGACCCCGAGCTGACCCGCGCCGCGCGGGAGGCGGTGCTGGCCGAATGGCGGTCCGACTCCCGGCGCCGGCTGGCCGAGCTACGGGAGTCGGCCGACAAACGCGCCGACTCCTCGGGCGAGCTGGCCTTCCTGCTCGAGCCCGACCTCAAGGACGCCCGCGGCGGGATCCGCGACGTCCAGGCGATGCAGGCCGTGGCCGCCGCGTGGGTGGCCTCCGCGCCGGGGCCGCGGGTCCGGGAGGCCCACGAACTGCTGCTCGACATCCGCCACGGCCTCCACCTGGTGACCGCGCGCGGCACCGACCGCCTGGTGCTCCAGGAACAGGACGCCGTGGCGGGCACCCTCGGGCTGCTCGACGCCGAGGCGCTGATGCGCCGCCTGGCCGAGGCCGGGCGCACGATCGCCCACTCCTTCGACGCGACGTGGCGTACCGTCGACCGGTTGTTGTCCGGGCCGGCGCCGCGCGGGCGGCGTCCGCTGGCCGACGGCGTGGTCGAGCACGGGGGAGAGGTCGTGCTGGCGCGCGGGGTGAACCCGCGCAACGATCCCGTGCTGGTGCTGCGGGCCGCCGCCGCGGCGGCCGAGGCCGGGCTGCCGCTGGCGCCCGCCACGGTGTCGGCGCTGGCCGCCCAGTCGCCGGCGCTGCCGGTGCCCTGGCCCGACGAGGCGCGCGACGCGCTGGTGGGGCTGCTCGGGGCCGGGCGCGCGGCCGTGCCCGTCTGGGAGGAGCTCGACCAGGCGGGGGTGCTGGTACGCCTGATCCCCGACTGGGAGCGGGTCCGCCACCGGCCGCAGCGCAACCCGATCCACACCTACACGGTCGACCGGCACCTGATCGAGACCGTCGCCGGGGCCGCCGCGTTCACCCGCGAGGTGGCCCGGCCCGACCTGCTGCTCATCGGTGCGCTGCTGCACGACATCGGCAAGGGCTGGCCCGGCGACCACTCGACCACCGGCGAGGTGGTCGTCCGCGACATCGCCGCCCGCATGGGGCTGCCGTCCGCCGACGTCGAGGTGCTGGCCACGATGGTGCGCCATCACCTGCTGCTGCCCGAGACGGCGACCCGGCGCGACCTCGACGACCCGGTGACGATCTCCCGGGTGGCCGAGGCGGTCGGCTCCCACGAGGTGCTCGAACTGCTCGCCGCCCTGGCCGTGGCCGACGGCCTGGCCACTGGCCCGGCCGCCTGGAACTCCTGGAAGGCCAGCCTGGTCTCCGACCTGGTCAGGCGGGTCAGGTCGGCGCTCGCGGGCACCCCGCCCGCGCCCGCGCCCGCCCTGTCGGCCGAGCAGGCGTCGCTGGCCCGGCACGGCGGCGGCGCGATCCGCGTCAACGGGGGAGCGGTCACCGTGGTCGCCCCCGACCGGCCGGGCCTGCTCTGGCGGGCCGCCGGGGTGCTGGCCGCCCACCGCATGGTGGTGCGGTCGGCGTCGGCGGCCTCGGCCGGGTCGACGGCCGTCATCGAGTTCGCGGTGGTGCCCGAATACGGCTCCCCGCCCGATCCCGCCACGCTGGAGGCCGATCTGCGCCTGGTGCTCGCCGGGCGCCTGGACATCGAACAGCGGCTGGCCCGCCGCACCCGCTCGCTGCGCCCGCCCCGCGTGCCGGTCGCGCCGCCCCGGGTGACCCTGGTCGACGACGCCTCGAACACCGCGACCGTCGTCGAGGTCCGCGCCCACGACCGGCCCGGCCTGCTGTGGAAGATTGGCCGTGCCTTCGGCGACTGCGGCCTGGACGTCAAGGCGGCCAGAGTGGAGACTCTGGGAGCCGAGGCGGTCGACGTCTTCTACGTGGTCGACCGGGCCGGGCGCCCCATCACCGATGAGGTGCAACGTGCTCAGGTGAGGGAGCATGTCCTTTCTGCACTGCGTTGATCATGTTTGAGTGCTTCAGTCCACTTACCACTTGGTAACGATTCTGTCCTCGGCGATGGGTAACCCCGTGGCTGATCATGACCTTGTGGTCGAATTGTGCCCGCTTGTATGGCTATGTCACTTCGCGCTGTCAGGAGCGTGAAGGGCTTTTTGTCAAGTACGAATGGCGGGGGCCGGTGTCCACTCACAAGCGGGCAAGCCGTTTCGCGCTGCGCAACTGGCGGGTGCCCACAAGGCTCACCGCCCTGATCCTCGCGCCGACGCTCATCGCGGTCATCCTGGCCAGCATGCGGGTCGCCGGTTCGGTAGACAGCCTGTCCGCCTACGAGCGGACGGCGACCGCGGCGGAGTACGCCGGTCGCCTGCGGGAGCTCGCGCAGCAACTGGCGGCCGAACGCGACCACAGAGCCTGGCTCGACGGCCTGATCGGCGTGCAGAGCGCGCTGCGCAACGCCGACGAGACGATCCGCCAGCACCAGGACACGCTGTCCGAACAGAAGCTGGTCGTCGACAGTCTGATCAAGAAGTCCGCCGCCGACCTCCGCGCCGTCGACGCGTCGTTCGGGCCGCGTGTCGTCGAGGACGCCCGCCAGGTGCTCAACCGCCTGGAGACGGTGGCCGACAGTCACGCCGCCGAGCGCGATGACGACCCGAGGACCTCGGTCTTCTTCGAGTACGGCGGCACCATCGCCACCGTCCTGCGCCTGCACGACGACCTCGGCGAACTCAGCGACGACCCCGGCGTGGTCTCCGCCTCCCGCGCGCTCAGCGCGCTGGCCCACGTCAAGGACGAGGCCTCGCAGCAGCGGGCCATCATGGTCGGCGAGCTCCTGGAGCCCCGCCAGTCGTTCACCCCCGACGACCTCCAGCGCTTCCTGGGCTCGTGGTCGCGGCAGGAGACGTACGAGAGCGCCTTCAACGCCGAGGCGAACACGGCCCAGTTCCAGGCCTTCCACGCCGCCCGGATCAGCAAGGCGAGCACCGACGTCGAGATGGCCAAGGCCTGGGCGGTCGCCCTCGGCTCGCGCAACCAGCCGCTGAAGCCGATCCCCGGCCGGGTGCTGACCGCGCAGGACTGGTTCCGCGACAACGGCACCGTGCTCGACGCGATCTCCAAGGTCGAGGCCCAGGTGGCGACCGCGCTGCGGACCCGCGCCGACGACCTGCGCTCGACCGAGCGCCGCAGTGCCATCGTGGCCGGCGCGCTGATCCTCGCGCTGATCCTGCTGGTCCTGGTCACGACCGTGCTGATCGCCCGCTCGATGGTGCGCCCGCTGCGGCGGCTGCGCGCCGAGGCGCTGGACATCGCGGGCAACCGGCTGCCGGAGATCGTGCGCCGCATGCGCGAGTCGGAGACCGGCGACACCTCCCCGGCGGTGCAGCCCATCGCGGGCGACAACCAGGACGAGATCGGCGAGGTCGCCCAGGCCTTCGACGAGGTCCACCTCCAGGCGGTCAAGCTGGCGGGCGAGGAGTCCCGGCTGCGCAACAACGTCAACGCGATGTTCGTCAACCTGTCGCGGCGCACCCAGACCCTGGTCGAACGCCAGATCTCGCTGATCGACGGCCTGGAGCGCGGCGAACAGGACGGCGCCCGCCTGGCCGACCTGTTCAAGCTCGACCACCTCGCCACCCGCATGCGCCGCAACTCCGAGAACCTGCTGGTCTTGGCCGGGCACGAGACCGCGCGCAAGCGCAGCTCCCCGGCCCGGCTGGTGGACGTCGTGCGCGCCTCGTTGTCGGAGGTCGAGGACTACGAGCGGGTGACCGTGCGGGTCCACCGCTCGCCGGCCATCGCCGGGCACGCCGCCAACGACGTCGTCCACCTGGTGGCCGAGCTGGTCGAGAACGCAATCTCGTTCTCGCCGCCCAGCACCAAGGTCATCGTGTCGAGCAGCCCGATCGAGGGCGGCGCGGTGCTGCTGGCCATCACCGACAACGGCATGGGGCTCAGCCCCGACGAACTGCTGGAGATCAACACCCGGCTGGCCGAGCCGCCGGTCGTGGACGTCTCGGTCTCCCGCCGCATGGGCCTGTTCGTGGTCGGCCGCCTGGCCGGACGCCACGGCATCCGGGTCCAGCTCCGGCGCGGCGACAGCACCGGCATCATCGCGATGGTGCTGTTCCCGGCCGAGCTCATCAGCAACGCCGACGCCCCCGCCCAGCCCCCCCAGCAGCCCCAGATGACCCGGCCCCGCCCGGAACTCCCCACCGGCCCGCTGCCCGCCCTCTCGACCGGCCCGTTCACCCCCGGCCCGGCGAACACGGGCCCGGTCACCACGGGCCCGGTGGCGTCGGGCTCCTTCGGCACGGGTTCCCACGCGACCGGTCCCGTCGCGGCCGGACCAGGCGGGCTGCCTCAGCGCAAGCCACCGTCGCCCCGCACTCCGGCCGACGACTCATTCGCGCCACCTGGGGGCCGGGTGCCCCGCCAGAGCCAGCCTCCGGGTGGGACCTTCCCCGGCTTCGAACGCCGCCACCCGACGAACCCGCCGAACCCCGCCGGCCCGGCCAACTCGACCGGCCCGATCGGTTCGCCCAACTCGACGGGCCCGACTGGTTCGCCCAACTCAACTGGCCCGACTGGCTTGCCCAATTCGACGGGCCCGACTGGCTTGCCCAATTCGACGGGCCCGACTGGCTTGCCCAGCTTGACGGGCCGGATCGGTTCGCCCAACTCGACCGGCCCCGTCAACCCGGCCAACTCGACCGGGCCGATCGCCCGGATCGGCCAGCCGGGTCCGACCGGACCCGGCGGTCCCGCCGGGCTCGGTGGTCCGGCCGGGGAGACCGGGCGGTTGCGGCCGCCCACCGGGGACACCCAGCCGACGCCGCTCGCGCCCCCGTTGCCCGAGCACTCGGGCACGTTCCCCGTCCTCGGGGCACCGGCGGCGCCGGCCGTCGGGCGGCCGGTGGCCGACACGCCGCTGGAGCGGGGGGACGAGTTCCTGCCGATCTTCGCGTCGGTCGAGTCGTCGGCCTGGTTCACCCGGCCGGAGCCGCCCGCCGCCCCCGTCGCTCCTGGGGCTCCAGATGCCCCTGTGACGCCTGGGGCGAGTCCCTGGGGCCGGCATGCCGATCAGGGCTTCCAGGCGGCCCGTGCGGCCAACGAACCGGCTTCGGGGGGCGTCACACAGTCGGGGCTCCCGAAGCGGACGCCTCGTGCCAACCTGGTGCCGGGTTCCGTCGGGACGCAGCCCCAGGGAGGAAGGGGCACGCCGCCGCCGGAGTCACCCCGGCCCCAGGTGTCGCCCGAGGCCGTACGCGACCGGCTGTCCAGTTTCCAGCAGGGCGTACGCCGAGGGCGGGCCGAAAGGACGCAGGAAGGCACGGGTAATGAGGAGGAGGGCTCGTGACTGAGCTCAGTGTCGACGCCAGCAGGTTCGACTGGCTGATCACCGACTTCGTGGCAGGCACCCCAGGGGTGGCGCACGCGGTCGTGGTCTCGGCCGACGGCCTGCGCCTGGCCCACTCCAACGGGTTCCCGCCCGACCGGGCCGACCAGCTGGCCGCGGTGGCGGCCGGCCTGGCCTCCCTGACCACCGGCGCCTCCCGGGTGTTCGAGGGCGGCACGGTCCGGCAGACCGTCGTGGAGATGCAGCGCGGACTGCTCATGGTGATGTCGATCAGTGACGGTTCGGCCCTCGCGGTACTGGCGTCACACGATTGTGATCTGGGCCTTGTCGCGTACCAGATGACCCTTCTGGTGGAGCGCGCCGGACAGGCGCTGACCCCGGCTCTGCGTGCCGAGCTGCACTCGGCGCGGCGGTGATGCCCGATGCGCGCGGGTGAGGGGACCGAGGACGAACCCCTTTTCCGTCCTTACGCCGTCACCGGAGGACGCGCCGAGCCGCGTTACCATCTGGCGATGGAGACGCTGGTCTCCACGGCGACCATGATGGGCGATGACTACTCCCTGCTCGGCCCCGAGCAGGAGGCGATCATGACGCTCTGCCGATCCGTGCGATCGGTCGCGGAGATCTCCGCGCTGCTCCGGGTCCCCCTCGGGGTGGCACGGGTGCTGATCGCCGACATGGCCGACGAAGGGCTGGTGCGACTGCACATGCCACAGCTCATCAGCTCTGGTCAGCCCGACCTTAACTTGCTCGAAAGGGTGCTCAGTGGACTTCGCAGGCTCTAGTCGCGGCCTGACCTCGACGAAGATCGTCGTGGCGGGTGGTTTCGGCGTGGGCAAGACGACGTTCGTCGGCGCCGTCTCGGAGATCCTTCCGCTGACGACCGAGGCCGTCATGACCGACGCCAGCGCGGGGATCGACGACCTCGGGCTCACGCCCGAGAAGACGACCACCACGGTGGCCATGGACTTCGGTCGTCTCTCGCTCGATCAGGACCTCATCCTTTACCTGTTCGGAACCCCCGGGCAGCACAGGTTCTGGTTCATGTGGGACGATCTGGTCCGCGGCGCGATCGGCGCGGTCGTTCTGGTCGACAGCCGCAGGCTTGCCGACAGCTTCCCGGCGATCGACTACTTCGAGGAGGCGCAGCTTCCGTTCGTCGTGGCGCTGAACGGGTGGGACGGCGTGTTCATGCACGCCGAGGAGCAGATTCGCGAGGCCCTGTCGCTGCAGCCGCACGTGCCCATCGTGCGGACGGACGCGCGGTCCCGCGAAGCCGTCAAGTCCACCCTGATCACCCTTGTTGAGTACGTACTGACCGTACGTTCCGCATACGGTCGGCAATACTGATCGGGAACAATCCGCACCTCACGGGCATTGAGGGCCATCTGTCCCCGGCAGGTGGCCCATGTTTTTGTCCGGGTTGTGGTGGTTTGTGGATGTTTGTGAGTTGGAGTCCCATTTCACTGGTTGACAGGATGCTGAAGCATCCTTCAAATCGAAGTGTGAACGTCCAGCTAACAATGTCCTGAAAAGTCTTGATCTGTGTTGATACGTACTGCAACACTCCCCCTTTGGTCTGCCCCCCTGCAGGCCACCAGGCAAATTTCAGAAGGAGTAGCGGTCGTGTCCCGAATCCGGCACACCCGTCATCTGCCGGCTGTTGTCACCGCCGCCGGCCTTGTCCTCGCCCTGGCCGCGTGTGGCGGCTCCAACTCCGCCAACACGGCGGAGGGCACCGCGCCGAGCGCCACCGCCGCGCAGCTCGACCCGAACGCCAATCTCACCAAGCAGAGCCTCACCTTCACGATCTGGGACGGTTACAGCCCCGAGGATCTGGACAAGCGCGTCAAGGAGAAGCTCGGCTTCACCATCAAGAAGGCCATTCACGACACCAACGAGACCGCGATGGCGAAGATCACGGCCTCCAAGGGTGAGGGCTTCGACGTGGCCTTCGTGTCGGGTCAGTACGCCCAGGCCCTCAACGAGGCAGGCCTGCTGGAGCCCCTGCACAAGGAGCTCATCCCGAACCTCGCGAACCTCTACCCCGAGGCCTCGAACCTGTCCTACGACAAGGGCAACAACTTCTCGGTTCCCTACACCTGGGGCACGACCGGCATCTGCTACCGGACCGACCTGGTGAAGCCCGCTCCCACGAGCTGGAACGATCTTCTCAAGCCGAAGCCGGAGTACGAGAAGAAGATCACCCTCATGACCACCGAGCGCTGGCTCGCGCTGCCCGCCCTCAAGGCCATGAACGCGTCGATCAACACCACCGACGACGCCGTGATCGCCAAGGCCAAGGAGATGCTGGAGGCCGCCAAGCCCAAGCTGCTGGCCTTCGACGACACCGACTTCGGCGCCAAGGTCACCAAGGGCGAGGCCGTCATGGCCGAGGCCTGGGACGGCTGGTGCCCCACCGGTGAGCCCAACGTCGGCTTCGTCGTGCCCAAGGAGGGCAGCGACCTCTGGGTGGACACGATGGTGATCCTGAAGGCGTCCAAGAACAAGGAAGCCGCGCACGCCTTCATCAACTTCATCCTCGACCCGGAGCAGCACGGCTGGGCCGCCCAGAACATCCTCTACAAGGTTCCCAACAAGGCCGCGATGGAGAAGATCCCGGCCGAGGTCCTCGCCTCGAACGAGCCGCTGAAGTACACGCCGGCCGACCTGCTGCAGGGCGAGTCGATCATCGACCTGGGCGCCGACTCGGTGAAGTACACGACCCTGTCGACCGAGGTCACCGCCGCGCAGTGACGCTGTGACGGGCACCGCGGCGGAGTCCCCGGGGGCTTCGCCGCTTTTCGCCGCGAGCGTTGGAACGATCGTTTACCGCGAGAAGAGAACCCCAATGTCTGCTGAGAAGCCGCTGACCGTCCTGTTCATGCCGGAGAGCGCGTACGGGCCCACCAACAACTGCATCGGCATCGGAGACGTCCTGCTCAAGCGCGGCCACCGTGTGGTGTTCGCGGCCGAGGCGTCGTGGAAGGGCAAGCTGACCGCCCTCGGGTTCGAGGAGGACCTGGTCGACCTCGCCCCGCCGGCCGACGACGCCGAGGAGCAGGACGCGGGCCAGTTCTGGAAGGACTTCATCCGCGACACCGCGCCCGAATACCGCAAGTCGACGCAGGAGCAGCTCGAGACGGTCACCAAGCCGATCTGGGACGCCCTCATCGACGGCGCCAAGTACTGCGAGCCCCAGCTCAAGGCGATCATCGAGCGGGTGAAGCCCGACGTCATCGTCGAGGACAACGTCATCACCTTCCCCGCGCTGCTCACCGCGGGCGTGCCGTTCGTGCGCATCATGTCGTGCAACCCGCTGGAGATGCGCGGCGAGGGCGTCGCCCCGGTCTTCTCGGGTCTCCCGGCCACCGGTGAGGGGTGGAAGGAGTTCAACGAGGAGTACGACCGCACCCACCGCGAGATCTGGACGGCGTTCAACGAGTGGGTCGTGGAGCAGGGCGCCCCGCCGCTCCCGGACCTCGACTTCATCCACGAGGGTGACGCCAATCTCTACGTTTACCCCGAATTCCTCGACTACACTGTCGAGCGCCCGCTCGGGCCTTCGTGGACCCGGTTGGATTCGTCGGTACGCGAGACGGACGAAGACTTCACGTTGCCGTTCGAGCGCGGTGACAACGCGCTGATCTACTTCTCGCTCGGTTCGCTCGGCTCGGCCGACGTCGAGCTGATGCGCCGGGTGATCGACGTGCTGTCGCGTACGCCGCATCAGTACATCGTCTCCAAGGGCCCCCTCCACGAGGAGATCGAGTTGGCCTCCAACATGTGGGGCGCCGAGTTCGTCCCCCAGACGAAGATCATCCCGCTGGTGGACCTCGTCATCACCCACGGCGGCAACAACACCACCACCGAGGCGCTGCACTTCGGCAAGCCGATGATCGTGCTGCCCCTGTTCTGGGACCAGTACGACAACGCCCAGCGTGTCGACGAGAAGGGCTACGGCGTCCGGCTGGACACCTACAAGTTCTCCGACGAGGAGCTCATCGGGGCCGTCGACCGCCTGCTCGGCGACTCCGCCCTCCGCGCCGACCTGGCCGCGAAGGGGGAGGAGCTCCGCCGCCGAGACGGCCTCCGCGTGGCCGCGGACGTCATCGAGAAGGTCGCGGCCAAGTAATAAGCACCAATCGCACTGAATGTCCGATTCGGCGAGCCAGGCGTAATTCGCTGATCTGGTAACAGTGTGTTCCAATTTCTGGTGCCATAGAGGGCAACAGGTGTGACAGGCGAGAGGTTGTAAAAGCCAGTGACAACGCACGACCCGAGAGGTGGCCTCGGCATCGAGGCAGGCGTGCAGGAGAAGGCGGCGCCCGCCCCCGCCGCCAAAGCTCCAGGGGCCGCGTTCATGCGGCTGGGAAACTGGCGGGTGCGGTCCCGTCTCGTCGCCCTGATCCTGCTCCCGACGGTGGTCGGTGTCATCTTCGCGGCGGTGCAGCTCACCTCCGCGATCAACACCTCCGCCGAGTACCGGAGACTGACCGAGGTCGCGCGGCTCGTGGTCCAGCTCGACGAGCTGAACCACGAGCTGGCCAAGGAACGTGACTACACGGCCCTGTTCATCCAGGACGGCCGCAGGAACAGCCGGTTCGACGAGGTCCAGAAGGTCTCGGGCGACGTCGACGTGCTTTCCGGCAAGGCGGTTGCCACGCTCCAGTCGCTCGACTCCAGCCACTCGGCCCGTGTGCTCAGCCGGGCCGCGAAGATCGCCGGATGGCTCCGGGGTCTGCCCGGTCTCCGTGAAGGCGTCCTCGAGAACGACAGCGTGCCCGCCCGAGCGGCCATCGTGATGTACACGACGATGATCTCGGAGCTCACCTCGCTCCACGAAGACCTGATCCGCTCCGCCGGCTCCGACGAACGCCTGTTCGCCGACACCACCGCCCTGGCCGCCTTCACCCGCGCCAAAGAAGACATCTCCAAGAGCCGCGGCCTGCTGGCCATCACGCTCGCGAGCCGGCCGCAGCAGCGCAACGTCAGGTTCGACTACGACGACCTGTCCGACTTCCTGAGCGCCGGCCGCTCGCAGGACGCCGAGCTCGCGATCTTCCAGAGCGAGGCCTCGCCGGCCGACAACTCGTTCTACCGCCAGACGGTCAGGGGCGAGATGACCGAGCGCGCCCACTCGATGCGCGCCGCCGCCCTCGCCCAGCTCCGCCAGTTCAACGGAGCCATCCAGGACCTCGACCGCACCCGCAACGACGACCTGCAGCGCTGGTTCGACTCGACCACCGCGACCATCGACCTGATGCGCGAGGTCGAGAAGCGGGTCGGCGACTCGGTCGTCAACCAGTCGGTCACCCTCCAGGACGCCGAGCAGCGCAGCGCCATCGTGTCCGGTGTGCTGATCGTGGTCCTGCTGCTCGTGGTCCTCGTCATCACCACCCTGGTCGCCGGTTCGCTCACCCGGCCGCTGCGCCGCCTGCGCCGCGAGGCGCTGGAGATCGCCGGTTCGCGGCTTCCCGACACGGTCCAGAAGCTGCGCGAGTCCGGTGAGGCCGCCGACCTGCCCGTGGTCACCCCGATCGGCGTCACCACCTCCGACGAGATCGGTGAAGTGGCGCGCGCCTTCGACGAGGTCCACCGCGAGGCGATCCGGCTGGCCGGTGACGAAGCCCGCCTGCGGAGCAACGTCAACTCGATGTTCGTCAACCTCTCCCGCCGCACCCAGACGCTGGTGGAACGCCAGCTGTCCCTCATCGACGGCCTGGAGCAGGGCGAGCAGGACGAGACGCGACTGGGCAACCTGTTCAAGCTCGACCACCTGGCGACGCGCATGCGCCGCAACTCCGAGAACCTCCTGGTCCTCGCCGGCCAGGAACCCGCCCGCCGCTGGGGCCAGCCGGTCCCGATCGTCGACGTCGTCCGCGCCTCCCTCTCCGAGGTCGAGAACTACGAACGCGTCGCCATCCAGGTGCAGTCGGGCGCGGCCGTCGTCGGTCAGTCCGTCAACGACGTCGTCCACCTCATCGCCGAGCTGGTCGAGAACGCCATCTCCTTCTCCCCGCGCGAGACCCGCGTCACCGTGTCGAGCAACCGCATCGACGGCGGCGGTCTGATGATCTCCGTAAGTGACGTCGGCATCGGCATGACCGGCGACGAGCTCGCCGCCGCCAACTGGCGCCTGGCCAACCCGCCGGTCGTCGACGTGTCGGTGTCGCGCCGGATGGGCCTGTTCGTGGTCGGCCGCCTGGCCCTGCGCCACGGCATCCGCGTCCAGCTCCGCCAGCAGGACGTCGGCGGCCTCACCGCGATGGTGCTGCTGCCCGAGAGCCTGCTCGCCCAGCCCGCCGGCGCCTTCCCCGGCGCCCCGCAGCAGGGCCTGCCCGCCAACGCCCAGCCCGGGCTGCCCGGTTCGCCGACCGGTTCGTTCGGCACGCCGGCCCCCGTCGCGTTCGGGCAGCAGCCCGCGCTGGCCAGCCCGACCCCGTTCGAGACGGCGCCCCGGCCCTTCGGCAGCGACGGGCCGCCCGACCCGTGGGGCAGCACCACCGGGGGCACGCCGTTCGACTCCTCGTTCGGCCAGCTCCCGCAGCGCAACCCCTTCGACAACCCCCCGGCCAACACCCTGCCTCCCGCCGGGCCCCCCGCAGGGCCGCCCGCCACGCAGCGCAACCCCTTCGACCAGCCGGAGCGCGACCCCTTCGCGCCCATGCCGGAGCGGGGCTCCTTCGACACCGGCCCGCGGATGTTCGGCGGCGGTCCGAGCCCGACCGACACCGGTCCGTTCGACCGCAACGCGTTCGCCCGCGGCCCGCTCGACAGCGGCGCCTTCGAGCCGCCCGCCTACGACCAGCGGGGTGGCTTCGACACCGGTGGTCACACCATGGGCGGCTTCCCGTCGGGCGGCTACCCGCATCCGGGTGCCAACGACACGCCGTGGCCGGGCCAGACGCCCGGCGTCGGCACCCCCGCATGGCCCGGCGGACCGGCCGAGAACGGTTCCTGGCCGGGCACGCCCGCGCAGCGCGGGCCCTTCGAACCTGATGTCGACAACACCGGACCGCTTCCCGCGGTCCGCAACTCGCCCCTCGACGAGATCGACGAGTTCCTGCCGATCTTCGCCGCCGTGGAGTCCGACTGGTTCCGGCGCGCGCCGGACCAGCCCGAGGTTCCCGGTGACGACGAGAGCCCCGGTGAGCGCACCGCGTGGTCGTCCCCCGCGGTGGACGCCGGCTGGCAGGCCGCCCAGGCGGCGGCCGAGCCCTCACTCGGCGGAATCACCTCGTCCGGCCTGCCGAAGCGGGTGCCCAAGGCCAACCTGGTGCCGGGCTCGGCCGATCTGGCCGCGTCCTCGGCTCCCGTGCCGGTGGCTCCCGCGCCGTCGCTGTCGCCCGATCGCGTGCGCAACCGCCTGGCCAGCTTCCAGGCCGGCGTACGCCAGGGCCGCGCGGTGGCGAGGGGAGACATCAGCGAGGAGCAGGGTTGGCCCGGGGCAAACCCCGCCCAGGGTCAGGGTCAAGAGACCGATAAGGATGAGGCATGAGGGAAATGAGCCAGGCCGCTCGCGGCGTCAATTGGCTGATCACAGACTTCGTGAACAACGTGCCCGGCGTGGCGCACACGGTTGTGGTCTCCGCTGACGGGTTGCCCCTGGCGTTCTCGGAGGGATTCCCGAAGGACCGCGCCGACCAGCTCGCGGCCGTGGCCGCCGGGCTGATCTCCTTGACGCAGGGCGCCTCGCGGGTCTTCGAGGGTGGAGCCGTGACGCAGACCGTGGTCGAGATGCAGCGTGGGCTGCTGTTGATCATGTCGATCAGCGATGGTTCCTGTCTGGCCGTGCTCGCCGCGGCCGACTGTGACATGGGTCTGGTGGCCTACCAGATGACGCTGCTGGTCGAGCGGGCGGGTCAGGTCCTGACCCCGGCCGTCCGCGCCGAGCTCCAGGCTTCCCACCCCCGTTGATCGAGATTAGGAGGTCGCCGTGGCAGGCGGCTGGACAGGTGAGCCCCCGGCGGAGCAAAGTTCGCTGGTGCGCCCCTATGCGGTGACCGGTGGGCGCACGGCCCCGCGAGTTCAGCTCGCCATGGAGGCACTCGTCTCCTCTGTCATAGCGGCGCACGTGGACCTCTCGACCATGCCCCCGGAACGGCAGGCGATCACGTCGCTCTGCCGTCAGGTCAGGTCGGTCGCGGAGATCTCGGCAATGCTGCGCATGCCCCTGGGCGTGACGCGGGTGGTCATCGCCGACATGGCGGCGGAGGGCCTGGTGCAGGTGCACCAGCCGCAGCTCGACGCGGGTAAGCCGGATCTGGGTTTGTTGGAAAGGGTGCTCAGTGGACTTCGCAGGCTCTAGCCGGGGCCTGACCTCGACGAAGATCGTCGTGGCGGGTGGCTTCGGCGTCGGCAAGACGACATTCGTCGGTGCGGTGTCGGAGATCGTGCCGCTCACGACCGAGGCGGTGATGACCGACGCGTCGGAGGGCATCGACGACGTCGGCCTGACCCCGCACAAGACCACCACGACCGTGGCGATGGACTTCGGCCGGGTGTCGCTCGACCAGGATCTGATCCTCTACCTGTTCGGCACGCCCGGTCAGCACCGCTTCTGGTTCATGTGGGACGACCTGGTGCGGGGCGCCATCGGCGCCGTCGTGCTGGTCGACACGCGCCGCCTCGCCGACAGCTTCCCGGCCGTCGACTACTTCGAGGAGGCGCAGCTCCCCTTCGTGATCGGCATCAACGGGTTCGACGGCAGCTTCCCCCACGGGGAGAACGAGGTGCGCGAGGCGTTGTCGCTGTCGCCGCACACCCCGATCGTGCGCACCGACGCGCGGTCCCGTGACTCGGTGAAGAACACGCTCATCACCCTGGTGGAACACGCTTTGACGATGCGGGTCGCGGTCCCCGGCTGGCAGCGCTAGCCGGGGACCCCGGTCCCGTCTTAAACGGGTACGGCCTCGATGACGCTGGCCCACCCGGGAAGCGGCAGGATCCGCGCCGTGGTGAGGCCGCTCTTCTCCAGCAGCGTCTGATACTCGGCGGGCGTGCGCTCCATGCCGCCGCCCGACAGCGACAACATCCGGATGTCGCCGTCCTTGCCCACGTGGGGCGAGTCGTCGTCGCTCAGCACGATCTCCAGGATCAGCACCCGTCCGTCGTCGGGCATGGCCGCCCGGACGTTGCGCAGGATCCGCACGCTGTCCTCGTCGCTCCAGTTGTGGATGACGTTGGCCAGCAGGAACACGTCCGGGCCGCTCGGGATGCCGGCGAAGAAGTCGCCGACGACGAACTCGCAGCGGTCGGCGAGGCCCGCCTCGGTGAGCGCGTCCCGCCCGTTGCCGAGCACCCGCTCCAGGTCGAACAGCACGCCCTGCAGGTGCGGGTTGGCCGTGAGCAGCGCGCCCAGGATGTGCCCGCGCCCGCCGCCCAGGTCGATGACCTTCCGGGCGCCGCTCAGGTCGTAGTTGTCGGCCAGGCCGGAGGCGAAGGGCTCGGCGCGGATCGTCATGTAGTGGTCGAACAGCACCGCGATCTCGGGATTGCGGCCGACGTACTCGTAGACGTGGCCGAACTTCTCCTTGAAGGCGCTCTTCCCGGTGCGCACCGTCTGCGGGAGCCGGCCCATGGCGTACCAGAAGGCCTCCTCGCCGACCATGCGCACGGCCGAACGGACCGAACCTGGCACGTCCTCGCGCAGCAGGTGGCCCGACTCGGTGAGCTCGTATCCTTCGGGGACGGTGCGCAGGAAGCCCATCGACGCCACCTCACGCAGCGTCCGGTGCAGCGACAGCGGGTCGGCGCCGCAGCGCTCGGCCAGCACGTCAGCCGTCAGCGGGCCGGCCGCGAGATGGTCGGCGCAGCCCAGCTCCGCCATCGTGGCGAGGGCGGCGAAGCGGGAGATCCCGTAGATCGCTTCCCATACCGGGGCGGCCGGGTCGTTCTGGGTCACCTGGTCTCCACTCCGTTTCGGTGAGGGGTCATGCCGCGGACGAGACGGCCGACTTCGGCGCGGAGCCGGACGAAGGCGTCGAGTTCACGGGTGTGGATCTGGTCGCGCGGCCCGGGGAGCTGGACGGGCAGGTCGCCCACCACCGTTCCCGGGGCCTTGCTGAGCACCACGACGCGGTCGCCGACGTAGACGCTCTCGTCGACGTCGTGGGTGATCAGCAGGATGGTCATGCCGTGGTGGGCGCAGACGCGGAGGGTCAGGTCCTCCAGCTCCTCGCGGGTCTGCGCGTCGACCGAGCCGAAGGGCTCGTCCATCAGCAGCAGCTTCGGCTGGTAGGCGAGCGCGCGGGCGATCGACACCCGCTGCTGCATGCCGCCGGACATCTCCCACGGGAACTTGGCCGCGGCCCCGGCCAGGCCGACCTGTTCGAGGGCGGCCATGGCGGCGGCCTCGCGCCGCTTCTTGTCCAGGCCCCGGCGGCGCAGCGGCAGGCCGACGTTGGCCAGCGCCGACATCCACGGGTAGAGCGAGCGGCTGTAGTCCTGGAAGACCACGGCCAGGTTCTCGGGGCTGCCGTCGACGGGCCTGCCGTCGAGCAGGACGTTGCCGCCGGTGGGTTTGATCAGCCCCGCGATCGACCGCAGCAGGGTCGACTTGCCGCAGCCCGACGGCCCGACGATGCAGACCACCTCGCCCTGGGCGACCTTCAGGTTGACGCGGTCGATGGCCCGGTAGGAGCCGTAGGTGTGGCTCAGATCGACTAACTCAAGCACCGGATCTTCCTAAACGTTGCGCCTGGCGTTGGCGTGCCAGGACAGGACGCGGCCCTCGGCGACGAGGAACAGGGCGTTGAACAGCAGGCCGAGCACGCCGAGCAGGACGATGTGCGCCCAGACCCCGGCGTAGTCGTAGGACTGCTGCGCGTAGAGCAGGCTGTAGCCGATGCCGCTGTTGCTGCCGACGAGTTCCGACACCACCATCAGGATCAGCGCCAGCGACAGGCTCAGCCGGAGGCCCGCGAAGATCTTCGGCATGGCCGAGGGCAGGATGACGCGGCGGAGGATGTCGTACCGGCTGAACTGGAAGACCCGTGCGGTCTCCAGGAAGCCCTTGTCGACCGCGCGGACGCCGTCGGTCGTGTTGACCAGCACCGGCCAGATGACGCCGAAGACGATGACGGCGAGCTGCGTGGGGGTGCCGACCTTGAACAGCACGAAGAAGATGGGCACCAGCAGCGGCGGCGGCAGGGCACGCAGGAACTGCAGCACCGGGTCGGTGTAATCGGCCAGGCCGCGGATGCGGCCGAGGGCCACCCCGAGGGCGATGCCCAGCACGCCGGCGATGGTCCAGCCGGCGAGCAGCCGGCCCAGGCTGGGCCCGAAGGTGTCGAGCGCGCTGTCGGTCAGCAGGAGCTGGGAGACGGGGCCGCTCAGCCACATGTCGTAGAACTGGCCCGCGATCCGGCTGGGCGGGGGGAAGAACGGCGATCCGGCCATCCGGGTGAGCAGTTCCCACAACACCAGCGTCACGGGCACGATCCAGAACCGGAGCACGCCGGAGGTCGCTCGTCTCACGTGGCGGCCCCCGCTCTGGCGCGGTGCCACCGGAACAACCGGTTCTCGCCGGCCACGAGCAGCGCGTTGACCAGGATGCCGAACAGGCCGACCAGGATGGTGGCGCCGATCATCAGGTCGAGCCGGTTGCCGCTCGCCGCGATGGTGATGTAGACGCCGATGCCCTCGATGCCGCCGGCGATCAGTTCCGACGTCACGACCAGGACGATCGCGACCGAGGCGGCCAGCCGGATGCCGGTGGCGATGAAGGGCGCGGCGCCCGGCAGCACCACCCGGTAGGCGACCGATCCGGGACCGAAGCCGAAGCTGCGCAGGGTCTCCTTGGCCAGCGGGTCGATGTCGCGCACGCCGTAGATGGTGTTGATGAGCACGGGCCACAGGGCGGCGTACACCGCGACCGTGATCCGCATGTGGGTGGTCTCCGAGTAGAGCAGGATGACCAGGGGGATCAGCGCGACCGAGGGGATCGGCCGCAGGAACTCGATCAGCGGCCGCACCGCCACCTCGGCGGGTTTGACCATGCCGAGCAGCAGCCCGGCCGGCACGGCGATCGCGATCGTCACCAGCAGCGCCAGCGCCCACGTGGTCAGGCTCGACCGGGCGCTGACGAGGAACTCGGGGTCGGCCAGCAGTTCGCCGGCCCGCAGCAGGACGGTGGAGACGAGGGGCAGCCTCTCGGTGTCCCACGCACCCAGCCGGCCGGCCGCCTCCAGAACGACGAGCAGCCCCGCGGTCCCGATGAGACCGCGGAGCAGACTCGCCCCGTTTACCTTCGGCACGTCGTCACTGCGCGGGGGCGGGCGACGTCATCAGGGCCTTCACGTCGAAGCCGGCCGGGATCATGCCGTACTCCGTCAGCGTGTCGGCGACCCGCTGGAGACGGGCCTCGCTCAGCGAGGTGGAGTAGGTGCCGAGCGCGATGACGGCGGCGGTGGCGGCGTCGATCTTCGTGTACTTCGGCAGCGCCTCCTCCACGACCTTGCGGTCGGAGGCGGCCAGGTTCTGCGCCTTGGCCAGGGCGCGCTGGAAGGCGGCGACCGTCTTGGGGTTCTCGCTGGTGAACTTCTCGGTCATCACCCAGCCGGCGATGGGGAAGTTCTCCAGCGGGCCGGCCATGCTGTCGGCGACCTTCTTGGCGCCGGCCTTGGCGTTGGCCGAGATGAACGGTTCGGCGACCCAGATCGCGTCGACGGTGCCGGTCTCCAGCGCCGCGCCCATCTCGGGCAGCGGCATGGGGACGTACTGCTCCTTCTCGTTGATCGTGACGCCGGCGACCTTGGCGGTCGCGGTCACCGCGAGGGTGCCGATCGCGTTCAGGGTGTTCACGGCGATCTTCTTGCCCGCGAGGTCGGCCGCGGTGTTGATGGCGGCGTTGTCACCCTTGGCCATGATGACGAAGTTGTCGGGGGCGGCCTGGTAGCTGTCGGCCACCACCTTGAACTTGCCGGCGCCGGCCTGCTGCGCGAGGAACAGCGCGACGTAGTTGCCGAGCATGGCGTCGAGCTGGCCCGCGACGAGCTTGGGCGTGGCGGCGGCGCCGCCGACCTCGACGGAGATCTTGACGTCGAGGCCTTCTTCCTTGAAGAAGCCGCGGTCCAGGGCGATCTGGATGGGGGCGGCGTCGGGCACGGCCACGACGCCGATCGTCAGCGCGCTCTTCTCCAGGCCGCCGGAACCGCCGGTGGCGCTGTTGTCGGGCTCGCCGGTGCCGCAGGCCGAAAGAGTCAACGCGGCCAGCACGCCCACGATGAGCGTCCGGCCCGCAAATAGGCGCCTCATAGGTTGAGTCTCCTTAGATGGGGGGAAGCAACCCGCCCATGGCCGAAGATCGCGGGGCCCGGCGGGCGACGGCGAAGACTGTATCGGTTCGAAATCACCCTCAACAGGAATAAGAGCACTATGTCACCAAACTTGTAAATAAATAAGGTCCTGTGACTTTTGGGGGGTTAACAGAAGTAGTGGGCGTTTGGACCGGTCCAGCGATCGGCGGGGCTCGATCTCGGGATCGGGGCGGGCGTTGACCAGCGCGGCGGCAAGTATGTGATGAATCGTCATCTCTGGACCGGTCCAAAACCAATGTGACTATTGGTGGACCTCCTAGTCATATGCTCCAATTGCCCCTGGCTTATGGGAGGTATCCCGAAGAAAATTGAAATTTCTTTTATCGGAAGGGTGCGGCCTGTGAGGACGGCAACGATCGAACGTGATCACCGCACCGCGCCCGAAGCGCCGCCGGAACCCCCGAGGGAGCCGGCCGCGCATCGGGACACGACATCCGGTCGGATGGCGTTGCACAACTGGCGGGTGCGTAACCGCCTTATCGCACTGATCATGATTCCGACCGTCGCGGCGGTCGTTCTCGGCGCCATGCGCGTCATCAGCGCGGTTACCAGTGCCGCGGAATATCAGCGGGTGAGTGACATCGCCGCGTTCACCGGAACGCTGGGCGAACTCATCCAGGAGATCGAACTCGAACGGGATTTGACAGTCCCGTACATCGTGAACAAACGAAGCCAAGAGTCCGATCTCAACCTAATCGACGCACAACAGAACAAAGTGGACGTGCTCGCCGAAAAGGTGCTAGAGCGCGTACCGGAGATCGAAGGATCTCTTGGTGACCTCGGTAAAGAGAAGCTGACGCGGGTCGACGGCCGCCTTTCCGAGCTCCCCAACCTCCGCGAGATCACCATCAAGACCCAGCTGCCCGCGCTGCCCGCGCTGGAGAAGTACTCCCTGGTCATCGGCGACCTCCTGCGCTTCTACGAAGAGGTCGGCCAGGCCGGCACCGACGAGTCCATCGACGGCACCGCCGCCGCGCTGACCGCGCTGGCCCGTGCCAAGAACGAGCAGTCGATCATGCGTGGCCTGCTCGCCCTCGGCATCGAGATGCGCAACTTCACCCCGATCGAGCTCGACGCGGTGACCGCCGCCCGCAAGCGGTTCGAGAGCGAGATCGCCGCGTTCCGCGCCGCGGCCACCCCGGCCGAACGGCAGCTGTACGCCGACACCGTGACCGGCAGCCGCGTCGACCAGGCCGAGTTCCTGCGCGGTTCGGCGATGGAGCGCATCCGCCTCGACCGTCAGCTCGTCAACCTCGACGGCACCCCCGGCGAGGACTCGGAGATCTGGTTCGAGTCCAGCAGCTTCGGCATCGTCCGGATGTACGAGGTCGAGAAGCAGCTGGTCGCCTCGGTCGTGCAGCGGGCCGACACGCTGGCCGCCGCCGACCAGCGCGGCGCCCTGGTCAACATCCTGGTCGTCGTGGTCATCCTGGCGCTGGTGCTGCTCATCACCACCGGAATGGCCCGCTCGCTGACCACGCCGCTGCGGCGGCTGCGGTCGGAGGCCCTGGAGATCGCCGGGCACCGGCTGCCCGACCTGGTCCAGCGCCTGCGCGAGTCCGACGCCGCGCACGAATCGGTCCCGCACGTCGCCCCCATCGGCGTCAGCAGCGCCGACGAGATCGGTGAAGTGGCGCGGGCCTTCGACGAGGTCCACCGCGAGGCGGTCCGGCTGGCGGGTGACGAGTCGCGGCTGCGCAGCAACATCAGCGCGATGTTCGTCAACCTCTCCCGCCGTACCCAGACGCTGGTGGAGCGGCAGATCGCCCTGATCGACGGCCTGGAGCAGGGCGAGCAGGACGAGGCCCGGCTGGCCAACCTGTTCAAGCTCGACCACCTGGCGACGCGCATGCGCCGCAACTCGGAGAACCTCCTGGTCCTCGCGGGCCAGGAACCCGCCCGCCGGTGGAGCCAGCCGGTGGAGGTCACCGACGTCGTGCGCGCCTCGCTCTCGGAGGTCGAGGGCTACGAGCGCGTCGTCATCAACGTGCCGGGCGAGGTCGCGCTGGCCGGCCAGGCCGTCAACGACGTCATCCACCTGCTCGCCGAGCTGGTCGAGAACGCCCTGTCGTTCTCCGCCCGCGACACCCGCGTCATCGTCTCGGGCAACCGCATAGACGGTGGGGGAGTGATGGTGTCGGTGACCGACTCCGGCATCGGCATGAGCCCCGACGAGATCGGCGCCACGAACTGGCGGCTGGCCAACCCGCCGGTCGTGGACGTGTCGGTGTCCCGCCGAATGGGCCTGTTCGTGGTCGGCCGGCTCGCGCTGCGCAACGGCATCCGCGTGCAGATCCGCAACCACGACGGCGGCGGCCTGACCGCGATGGTGCTGCTGCCCGAGTCGCTGATCGCCGTGCCGCCGAGCGCGGTCCAGCAGAGTCCGCACTTCGGCAGCGGCGGGTACGCCCCCACCTGGACCCCCAAGGGCCAGCTGCCCCAGATGCCGCCGCAGCACGAGACCACCGGCGGCTGGGGCACGCCGCAGCTCGGCTCGACCGGTGGACGGCCCGCGCTGCCGTCGCCCGGTCCGCTGGGACCGTCGACGGGCCCGTACAACACCCAGCCCCCGCCGCCCTCCCACCACACGGGTCCGCAGCACACGGGACCCCAGCACACCGGCCCCCAGCACGCCGGGCCGCAACACACGGGTCCGCAGCACACCGGTCCCCAGCACACGGGTCCGCAGCCGTCGATGTTCGGCCCGCCGCCCCGGCAGCAGGGGTCGGCGCAGACCGGGCCGAACGGCGTTCCGGGAGGTCAGCCCTCGATGTTCGGCCCGCCGCCCCCGATGCCGCAGCAGCCAGGAAACCCGCTGCCCCGGCGCAAGTTCGACTCGGCCCTGGGCGGCCTGTCGGGCCTGAGCGAACGGGACGCCGACGTCACCGGCCCGCTGCCCGCGGTCCGGGAACCCGCCGGGCAGGACCGTCCCGAGGAGTTCCTGCCGATCTTCGCCTCGGTCGAGTCCGCGTGGTTCAAGAAGCCCGCCGAGGAGACCAAGGCAGAGGACGCCTGGAAGGAGTCCAAGGCCGACTCCGCGTGGGGGGTCGCCGCGGCGATCCAGCAGCCCCAGTTCGAGGCCAGCACCTCCGCCGGCCTGCCCAAGCGCGTACCCAAGGCCAACCTGGTCCCCGGCTCCGCCGAGCCGGGGCGGCAGGCGGCCGCCTCGCCACCGCCGTCGCTCTCCCCCGACCGCGCCAGAAGCCGGCTCTCCAGCCTGCAGTACGGCGTACGCCAGGGCCGGGCCGTGGCCCGGGGTGAGATCAGCGAGGACGAGGGTTACCCAGGAAGAGGGGAATGACCAGCGTGAGAGAGATGAGCCAGGCCGCCCGCGGCATCAACTGGCTGATCAACGACTTCGTGATGTCGGTGCCGGGCGTCGCCCACACCGTCGTCGTCTCGTCCGACGGCCTTCCGCTGGCCTACTCGGACGGATTCCCGAAGGACCGCGCCGACCAGCTCGCGGCGGTCGCGGCCGGGTTGATCTCGCTGACCCAGGGCGCCTCCCGGGTGTTCGAGGGAGGCCCGGTCACGCAGACCGTCGTGGAGATGCAGCGCGGACTGTTGCTGATCATGTCGATCAGCGACGGCTCCTGTCTGTCGGTGCTGGCGGCGGCCGACTGCGACATGGGATTGGTCGCCTACCAGATGACGCTGTTCGTCGAGCGTGCCGGTCAGGTACTCACGCCCGCGGTCAGGGCGGAACTCCAGGCTTCCAACCCGAGGAGATGACCATGGACTCGTGGGGGTCGCCGCCCTACGGGGGCGGCCAGCCGCCACCGCGCCCGGAGCCGGCCTCGCCGGTCCGCCCCTTCACCGTCACCGGCGGCCGCACGACACCGCGCATGCAGCTCGCGCTGGAGGCGCTGGTGTCGTCGGCCACGTCGCTGCAGCACGACCTGTCCCAGCGGCCGCCGGAGTACCGGGCGATCAGCTCCCTGTGCCGTCAGGTGCGGTCGGTGGCGGAGGTGTCGGCGCTGCTGCACATCCCGCTCGGGGTGATCCGCGTGGTGATCGCGGACATGGTCGCCGAGGGCCTGGTGCACGTGCACCAGCCGCAGTTGGACGCAGGGATGCCGGACTTGGGCTTGTTGGAAAGGGTGCTCAGTGGACTTCGACGTCTATAGTCACGGCGGCGGCGCGAGCCGCGGCCTGACCTCGACGAAGATTGTTGTGGCGGGTGGTTTCGGTGTGGGCAAGACCACCTTCGTCGGGGCGGTCTCCGAGATCGTCCCGCTGACGACCGAGGCGGTGATGACCGACGCCTCCAAGGACATCGACGACGTCGGTTTGACACCACACAAGACCACGACGACGGTGGCCATGGACTTCGGCCGGGTGTCGTTGGACGAGGATCTGATCCTCTACCTGTTCGGCACCCCTGGTCAGCACCGTTTCTGGTTCATGTGGGACGACTTGGTCAGAGGCGCCATCGGCGCGATCGTCTTGGTGGACACGCGGCGGCTGGCCGACAGCTTCCCCGCGGTGGACTACTTCGAGGAGGCCCAGCTCCCGTTCATCGTGGGCATCAACGGCTTCAACGGCCTCTACCCCCATGCCGAGGACGAGATCAGGGAGGCGCTCACCCTCTCCGCCCACGTCCCGATCGTCCGCACGGACGCCCGGTCCCGCGATTCGGTGAAGAACGCCCTGATCACGCTGGTGGAGCACGCGCTCACCTCGCGTGTGGGCGGTCCTCGCTGGTGAGCGGATAGGCTTGGGGGGCCGGGGGTAGTCCCCTGATCCACGACGATTCCCTTCGAGGCTGGCCAATCACGTGTTCGAGACGCTTTCCGACCGGCTGACTTCGGTCTTCTCCTCGCTCCGGTCCAAGGGCAGGCTTTCCGACGCCGACATCGACGCGACCTGCCGTGAGATCCGCATCGCCCTGCTCGAGGCAGACGTAGCGCTGCCGGTGGTCAAGGACTTCGTGGCCCACGTCAAAGAGCGGGCCCGGGGAGCCGAGGTCTCACAGGCGCTGAACCCGGCGCAGCAGGTCGTGAAGATCGTCAACGACGAGCTGATCGAGATCCTCGGCGGCGAGACCCGCCGCCTGCGCCTGGCCAAGACCCCGCCGACGGTCATCATGCTCGCGGGTCTCCAGGGCGCCGGTAAGACCACCCTGGCCGGCAAGCTGGCCCGGTGGCTGCGCGACCAGAACCACGTGCCGCTCCTGGTGGCCTGTGACCTCCAGCGGCCCAACGCGGTGCAGCAGCTCTCGGTGATGGCCGAGCGCGCCGGCGTCGCCGTCTACGCGCCCGAACCGGGCAACGGCGTCGGCGACCCGGTCCAGGTGGCCCGCCAGTCGATCGACCACGCCCGTCGTCAGCAGCACGACGTCGTCATCATCGACACCGCCGGCCGCCTGGGCATCGACCAGGAGCTGATGGCCCAGGCCGCCGACATCCGCGACGCGGTCAGCCCCGACGAGGTCCTGTTCGTGGTCGACGCCATGATCGGCCAGGACGCCGTCACCACGGCGCAGGCGTTTATGGACGGGGTCGGCTTCGACGGGGTCGTCCTCACCAAGCTCGACGGCGACGCCCGCGGCGGCGCGGCCCTGTCGGTGCGCCACATCACCGGCCGCCCGATCATGTTCGCGTCCACGGGTGAGAAGCTCGAGGACTTCGACGCCTTCCACCCCGACCGCATGGCGGGCCGGATCCTCGACATGGGTGACATCCTCACCCTGATCGAGCAGGCGCAGCGCACGTTCGACGAGGCCGAGGCCGCCAAGATGGCCGGCAAGCTGGCCTCGGGCGACGACTTCACCCTCGACGACTTCCTCGAGCAGATGATGATGGTCCGCCGCATGGGCCCCATCAAGAACCTGCTCGGCATGATGCCCGGCATGGGCCAGATGCGCGACCAGCTCAACCAGGTCGACGACAAGGACCTCGACCGGGTCGCCGCCATCATCCGGTCGATGACCCCGGGCGAGCGGTCCGAACCGAAGATCATCAACGGTTCCCGCCGGGCCCGCATCGCGCGCGGCTCCGGCGTGAGCGTCACCGAGGTCAACAACCTGGTGACCCGCTTCTTCGAGGCGCAGAAGATGATGAAGCGCATGTCGCAGGGCATCGGCATCCCCGGCATGCCGGGAGGCAAGCGCAACCAGAAGCAGGCCAAGCCGAAGAAGGGCCGGCGCGTGAGCGGCGACCCGCGCAAGGCCGGCCTGCCGAAGGAGCCCGCCGCCGACGCGCCGGCCAAGCAGCCGGGCGGCATGCTGGGCAACCTCGGCCCCGGCAAGCTGCCGAAGGGCCTGGAGCTGCCGCCGGGCTTCGACCCGTCGAAGTTCAAGCTGCCCGGGCAGAAGTAGCCGCTCAGATCTGGCACAATGTCATGTTGGAACATCGTGGTCCGGCGGGCGCCCTCTAATCCCCGCCTCCGCGCCTGTCCCTGGAGTGGCCGCCACCTCGTGCCCCACTCGATGTGACGCCGCTCATCCATTTTTGAAGCAGGAGAGACCACACCCGTGGCAGTCAAGATCAAGCTCAAGCGGCTCGGCATGATCCGCAACCCGCAGTACCGCATCGTCGTCGCCGACAGCCGCACCAAGCGTGACGGCCGTGCGATCGAGGAGATCGGGCTGTACCACCCGAAGGAGCACCCCTCGCGCATCGAGGTCAACTCCGAGCGGGCGCAGTACTGGCTGGGTGTCGGCGCGCAGCCGACCGACCCGGTCCTGAAGCTCTTCAAGCTGACCGGTGACTGGCAGAAGTTCAAGGGCGAGGCCGCTCCGGCTCCGCTGCTCGTCGCCGAGCCCGCGGCCGACCGCCACGCCGCCTACGAGGCCGCCGCCAAGGAGGCCCTGTCGGCCGACACCGGCGCCGCCACCACGCCGCGGAAGTCGAAGAAGGCCGAGCCCAAGGCCGAGACCGCCGCCGAGGCGCCCGCCGAGCCCACCTCGGAAACCGAGGCCTGACGTGCTCGAGGAGGCCCTCGAGCACCTGGTGAAGGGCATCGTCGAACATCCCGACGAGGTCCGCGTTCGCGCGCGGAAGATCCGCACCGGGCGTGTCCTGGAGGTGCGGGTCCACCCCGATGACCTCGGCAAGGTCATCGGGCGCGGGGGCCGCACGGCCAAGGCGTTGCGCACCGTCGTCAACGCCCTGTCCGACGGCAAGTACGTCCGGGTCGACCTGGTCGACCTGAACGAAGCCCGCTGAAAGCAGCTTCGCTGAAAGCAGCCCGTCATCCCGGGGGACCTCACGGTCTCCCGGGATCGTCGTTTCTGGAGAACTTCCTTATGCAGCTCGTCGTCGGCCGGATCGGCCGCCCCCACGGCGTCCGCGGTGAGGTGACCGTCGAGGTCCGCACCGACGAGCCGGGGGAGCGGTTCGCGCCCGGCACGCGGCTGGCCACCGACCCGGCCTCCCGGGGGCCGCTCACGGTCCGCCACGCCCGCTGGCACAAGGGCATCCTGCTGCTGTCGCTCGACGGGGTCGACGGGCGGGAGGCCGCCGAGGCCCTGCGCGACACGATGCTCGTCATCGACTCGGCCGAGATCCCGCCCTCCGACGACCCCGACGAGTTCCACGACCACCAGCTCATCGGGCTGGCCGTGGTGAACCCCGAGGGGGAGCGTCTCGGCGAGGTGACCGACGTCCTGCACCACGGGCAGGACCTGCTGGTGGTCAAGCGGCCCGGCCGCGACGACGCCTACGTCCCGTTCGTGAAGGCGCTGGTGCCCGACGTCGACCTCGCGGCCGGGCGGCTGGTCGTCTCCGCGCCTCCGGGCCTGTTCGACCTCGACGCCTGACATGCGCATCGACGTCATCTCGATCTTCCCCGAGTACTTCGCGCCCCTCGACGTCTCGCTGATGGGCAAGGCGCGGGCCAAGGGCATCCTCGACGTGCGCCTCCACCAGTTGCGGGAATGGGCGCACGACGTCCACAAGACCGTCGACGACACCCCCTACGGGGGCGGCCCCGGCATGGTCATGAAGCCCGAGATCTGGGGCGCGGCCATCGACGACGTGGTCGCGAGCGGCGAGGGCCTGCCCCGGATGATCGTGCCCACCCCGAGCGGGCGGCCGTTCACCCAGGCCGTGGCGCTCGAATACGCCGCCGAGCCGTGGTTGTTGTTCGCGCCGGCCCGCTACGAGGGCATCGACAGCCGGGTCATGATCGAGTACGGCTCCCGCCTGCGGCTCGACGAGGTCTCCATCGGCGACTACGTGCTGGCCGGGGGCGAGGCGGCCGTGCTGGTTATGGTCGAGGCCGTCGCCCGGCTGCTGCCCGGAGTGCTCGGCAACGCCGTGTCTGCCGTCGACGACTCGTTCGCGCCGGGGGCCATGGAGAACCTGCTCGAAGGCCCGGTGTTCACCAAACCGCCCGTGTGGCGCGGCCACGAGGTGCCGGAAGTGTTGCTCTCGGGCCACCACGGCAAGATCGCCCGCTGGCGCCGGGACGAGGCGCTGCGCCGCACCTTCCGCAAACGCCCGGAACTGCTGGAGCGCGGGGAGTTGTCGAAGGCCGATCTCAAGGCGATCGAGTCGTTTCGCGCCGATGGCGATCCTGTGGCAGACTGAAGCGCTGAATGCCTGCCGTTCGCAGGTTAGTCGTGCCCGCGTCCTTCTCGACGCCCCGCCTCACAGGGGACGGACGGACCTCCGGGTGCTCTCTCAACTGATGAGGAACCTCAGTCATGCACACGCAGATCCAGGAGCTCGAGAAGGCTGCCCTCCGCAGCGACATCCCGGCGTTCCGCCCCGGTGACACGCTGGAAGTGCACGTCCGCGTCGTCGAAGGCAACCGCTCCCGAATCCAGGTCTTCAAGGGCTTCGTGCTGCGCCGCCAGAACGGTGGCCTCCGTGAGACGTTCACCGTTCGCAAGATCAGCTACGGCGTCGGCGTCGAGCGGACCTTCCCGGTGCACAGCCCGGTCATCGAGAAGATCACGCTGGTGACCCGTGGCGACGTCCGCCGCGCCAAGCTCTACTACATGCGTGACCTGCGCGGCAAGGCCGCCCGCATCCGCGAGCGCCGCGACGCCCTGCCCGCGAAGTAAAGCGGCATTTCCCTGCAAGCCCGTGCCTGACCGGCACGGGCTTTCGCAGTTTTGCGCCTGGAAGCCGAGTCGGCGACGTCGCGTACTGTGACCATGATTTAGGCTCGTCTAGGCACGCGCGGGCGCGCCGCATCTCTTGACTTCCCAGACCAGGACGGGGTGGACGTGGTCGCCGAAGACACCCATCAGAACGCCAAGCCCGGCAAAGACAAAAAGGGCGGCTCGTTCTGGCGTGAACTGCCCGTGCTGATCGTGGTCGCGCTGGTGCTCGCCCTGCTCATCAAGTCGTTCGTGGTCCAGGCGTTCTACATCCCGTCGGAGTCGATGGAGAACACGCTCCTGAAGAACGACCGGGTCCTGGTCAACAAGCTCGTCTACCGCGTGCGCGACATCGAGCGCGGCGACATCGTCGTCTTCTCCGGCGTCGACTCCTGGGCCGGCGAGGTCCAGTTCGACCCGCCCGCCAACCCGGTCGCCGGGTTCTTCCGCTGGGTCGGCACCGCGTTCGGCGTGGTCCCCGGCGAGAAGGACTACATCAAGCGGGTCATCGGCGTCCCCGGCGACAAGGTCAAGTGCTGCGACGAGGGCCAGGGGGGCCGCATCACCGTCAACGGGGTGCCCCTCGACGAAGAGAGCTACCTCTACCCCGGTGACGTTCCGTCACTGGGCAACTTCGAGATCGAGGTTCCGCCCGGCCGCCTGTGGGTCATGGGCGACCACCGCTCCGTCTCGCTCGACTCGCGCGCCCACGGCGGCGACCCGGGTGGCGGCGCCATCCCGATCGACCAGGTCATCGGCCGTGCGTTCGTGAAGGTCTGGCCGTTCGACCGGGCCGGGATCCTGCCGATCCCCGAGACGTTCAGCCAGAAGGGCCTGGCCGCCGCGGCGGGCGCGGCCCCGCTGCTGCTGGGCTTCGCGGGTGCCTTCCCGCTCCTGGCCCTTAGGCGCCGCATACGCGTCAAGCGGTAGTCTTCGCTCCCGTGGCCGTCGCAGAAGAAGAGACCAACGCCTCCGGCAAGCCCGAGGAATCCGGCAAGCCGGAGAAAAAGAAGAAGTCAGCCCTCCGGGAGACGATCACCTTCACGATCGGCGGCATCGTCGTCGCCCTCCTGGTCCACTTCTTCGTCATGCGGTCGTTCTGGATCCCGTCGGAGTCGATGGAGAACACCCTCCTGGTCAACGACCGGGTGGTGGTCCTCCAGTTCGGTTCCATCGACCGCGGCGACATCGTGGTCTTCAAGGGCTGGGACGGCGAGGACACGATCAAGCGGGTCATCGGCAAGGGCGGCGACACCGTGAAGTGCTGCGACGCCCAGCGCCGCATCACGGTCAACGGCACCCCGATCGAGGAAGAGGGCAAGTACCTCTATCCCGGCGACTACGCCGGCCGTACCTTCGAGGTGAAGGTGCCCGCGGGACGCCTGTGGCTGATGGGAGACCACCGGTCCAACTCGATGGACTCCCGGTCCTACATCGACGACGAGTTCAAGGGAACGATCTCCGAAGACGACGTCATCGGCTTCGCCTTCGCCCGTTATTGGCCGCTTGACCGGCTCACATTCATATCGCGGCCGGACACCTTCTCCAACGTCCGGTGATGGGGCGTACGCTGCTTCTGTCATGACAGTCGCTTACCGTCCGCGCCCGAGCGTGGTCCGCCGTGACTCCGGCCTCTACGGCTACGAGCGCGCCCTGGCCCGCCGGGGCCTCAAGCCCGTCGCCGGCGTCGACGAAGCGGGTCGCGGCGCCTGCGCCGGCCCGCTGGTGGTCGCCGCGGTGGTGCTCGGACGTGAGCTCGACGGCCTCAACGACTCCAAACTGCTGACCGAGGCCCGCCGCGAGGAGCACTACGCCAGGATCATGGCGACCGCGAAGGCCGTCAGCGTCGTCGTCATCCCGCCCGCCGAGATCGACCAGCGCGGCCTCCACAAGTGCAACGTGGCGGGAATGCGCCGCGCGGTCGCCGGGTTGGGTCTCACACCCGGATACATCCTGACCGACGGATTCCCGGTCCCCGGCCTCCCGGCGCCCTCACTCGCCGTTTGGAAGGGCGACCAGGTGGCCGCCTGCATAGCGGCCGCGTCCATCGTCGCGAAGGTGACCCGGGACCGCATGATGACAACCCTGCACGAATCATTCCCCCAATACGGTTTCGCGGGGCACAAGGGATATGTGACCAGAGACCACAGAGCCGCCCTCGCGCACCACGGGCCAAGCCAGCACCATCGGTTCTCGTTCGTGACAGTGGCTCGGACGATGCCGGGTATGAGGATGCGGGAGAATGAACCAGGGGCCGAAACGGGGTTGGGAACAGGAGGGCCGGAATGAGCGCGGAGGATCTCGAGAAGTACGAGACCGAGATGGAGCTGCAGCTCTACCGCGAGTACCGCGATGTGGTCGGTCTGTTCACGTACGTCGTCGAAACCGAACGTCGGTTCTACCTGACGAACTCGGTCGACATGGAGGTGCGCACCGCCGAGAACGGCGAAGTCTTCTTCGACGTGAAGATGCAGGACGCATGGGTGTGGGACATGTATCGACCGGCGAGATTCGTGAAGAACGTACGCGTGGTGACGTTCAAGGACGTGAACGTCGAAGAGCTCGCCAAGCCTGACCTGGAGATGCCGAAGGAGGGCTTCTCGAGCTGAGGCGCACGCTTCCCGGGGCCGGGTCCGCTTCCTGCGGGCCCGGCCCCTTCGCTTTTCCACAGGGCGGTGGTTGTCCACAGGCGGTCGGGCGGGACGGTCGAGGCCTGGTCGGGCCTGCCACCGTTGGCCGCATGGGAGCGGCGAAGGACGAGCTCGGGCGGGCCGGCGAGGAGCTGGCCGCCGGTTATCTGGTGGGCGAGGGGATGGAGATCCTCGCCCGGAACTGGCGGTGCCGGGAGGGCGAGATCGACATCGTCGCCCGGGACGGTGCGGTGCTGGTGGTGGTGGAGGTGCGAACGCGGTCTTCCTCGGCCTGTGGGTCGGCGTTCGCGTCGGTGACGGAGGCGAAGCTGGCGCGGCTGCGGCGGCTGGGGGCGCGGTGGCTGGCGGGGCAGGACGAGCGGTTCGCGTCAGTGCGGATCGACGTGGTGGCGCTGGACGGGTTCGCGGGGACCTTCTCGATCCGGCACGAGAAGGGGGTGTTCTGATGACGCGGGGTGAGGGGTACCAGCTCGCGGGCGATGCTGCCGGTGGCCGTGATCGGCTCGCGGTCACCGCCCTCCTTGGGGGTCGGGGACCGTAGCCCGCAGAGAACCGCGATGGGGCAGACCGTGTGGGGCGTCGTGCAAGGCGCGTCGGTGCGGATCGACGTGGTGGTGTTGGAGGCGCCCGTAAGCCTTCTCGGTCCGGCACGAGAAGAAGGTGTTCTGATGACGCGGGGCCAGGAACGCCAGGTCGTAGGCGATGCCGCCGGTCTTCGGGGCGGCCCTTGCCGTCGGTGACTCGCGATGGGACGCGGGCGTCGTAGGAAGCCGTCACGGCGGCGGCTGCCGGGTTTCGGTTCTTGCCGAGGATCTTCTTCCCTGTGTTCTGACGGGGCTGTTTCTTTTGGTTGATCGTGGGGGTCGCCTTCGGTGGAAGGCGTGAGGGGTGTTCGATGCCTGTTGCACGTACGCGGTCCGCCGCGCTGGTCGGGGTGGCCGGGCATACCGTCGAGGTCGAGGCCGATGTCGGACGGGGGCTGGTCGGGACCCACTTCATCGGGTTGCTCGACACGGCGATCAGTGAGGCCAGGGACCGGGTCAGGTCGGCCCTGCTGAACAGCAGGTTCGACTGGCCCGACGCCCGCGTGACCGTCTCGCTCTCCCCGGCCTCGCTGCCCAAGAAAGGCTCGTCCTTCGACCTGGCCATCGCCATGGCCGTGCTGGGCGCGGCGGGGATGGTGCCGCCCGAGCGGATCGCCGAGCCGTTCTTCCTCGGCGAGCTGGGCCTCGACGGGCGGGTGCGGCCGGTCCGCGGGGTCCTGCCGGCCGCGCTCGCGGCGGTCGCCGCCGGGGCGCGCACGATGGTCGTGCCGGCGGCCAACGCCGCCGAGGCGGCCCTCGTGCCGGAGCTGGCGGTGCTGCCCGTGGCGTCACTGGGAGAGCTCGTGGCGATTCTGCGGGAGGGCGAGGCGCGGGCGCGGGCGCCCTACTTCGATCCGATGGAGCTCGCCGTCCCGGCCGAGGAGAAGACGCTCGATCTGGCCGACGTCGCAGGTCAGGCGCAGGGGCGGTGCGCTCTGGAGATCTGCGCGGCCGGGGGTCACAACCTGTGGTTCCTGGGCCCGCCGGGGACCGGCAAGACCATGCTGGCCGAGCGGCTGACCACGATCATCCCGCCGCTCGACCGTGAACAGGCCCTCGAGGTCACCGCGATCCACTCCATCGCCGGCACCCTTCCCACCGGCCGTCCCCTGCTGGCCCGGCCGCCGTTCGTCGCGCCCCACCACACCGCCTCGGCGGCGGCCGTGATCGGCGGCGGGACGGGCCAGATCCGGCCCGGCGCGGTGTCGCTGGCGCATCGCGGCATCCTGTTCCTCGACGAGGCGCCGGAGTTCCCGGCCAGGGTGCTCGACTCGCTGCGCCAGCCGGTCGAGTCGGGCCAGGTCACGGTCTCGCGGGCGAGCGGCTCGGTGACGTTCCCGGCCCGCTTCACGCTGGCGCTGGCCGCCAACCCCTGCCCGTGCGGGCTCAGCGGCGAAGCCGGGCGGTTCTGCACCTGCACCCCGGCCGTCCGGCGGCGCTATCTGTCCCGTCTGTCGGGGCCGCTGCTCGACCGGGTCGACGTGAAGGTACGGCTCTCGCCCCCCACCCGGGCCGAACTCCTCGCCGACCGCGCGCTCACCGAATCCAGCGCCACCGTCGCCGAGCGGGTCGTGGAGGCCCGGGAACGTGCGGCCCGGCGCCTGTCCGGCACCCCGTGGCGGCTGAACGCCGAGGTCCCCTCGTCGCTGCTGCACGGCGGATGGCGCCTCGACCACAACGTGCTGGCCCCGCTGCACCGGGCCGTCGACCTGGGCACCCTCAGTGCCCGCGGGGTCGACCGCGTGCTCCGGGTGGCCTGGACGATCGCCGACATCAGCCGGCGTCCCCGGCCGTCGGCCGACGAGATCTCACTGGCACTCACGATGTGGATGGGAGAGGAACTGTGACCGGTGACCGGGCCGCACGCGCGGCCTTGACCCGGATCGCCGAGACCGGCGACGAGACCATGGGCCGCCAGATCGCCGCTCACGGCGCGGAGGCCGTGTTGGCCGGGATCCGCGCCGGGACCCTGGAGGGGGTCGACGAACGCAAGGCGGCGGCCTGGCGGATGAGGGCCCTCGCCGCCGGCGACCCCGACGACGACCTGGCGCGGTTCCGCTTCGTCGTCCCCGGCGACCCCGACTGGCCGGAGCAACTCGACGACCTGCGCGACGCCCGTCCGACCGGCCTCTGGGTGGACGGCAACGGCGATCTACGCCGGGCCTGCGCCCGCTCGATCGCACTGGTCGGGTCGCGGGCGGCCAGCGCCTACGGGGTCAACGTGGCCTCCGAACTGGCCTGCCGCCTGTCCGACCGGGGCTACTCGGTGGTCTCCGGGGGCGCGTACGGCATCGACGCCGCCGCCCACCGAGGCTGCCTGGCGGGTCCGTCGCCGACGGTCGCGATCCTGGCCTGCGGCGTGGACGTCCCCTATCCGGCCGCCCACCAGGAGCTGTTCGCCGCCATCCGTGAGGAGGGCCTGGTGATCAGCGAATCGCCGCCGGGGGTGAACCCGACGCGGTTACGCTTCCTCGTCCGCAACCGCGTCATCGCGGCGCTGTCGCGGGGGACCGTGGTCGTGCAGGCCGCCCCGCGCTCGGGCGCGCTGAACACCGCTCACCACGCCTTCCAGCTGAACCGGCAGCTGATGGCCATACCGGGCCCGGTGACGAGCGACGTCTCGGTCGGCTGCAACAACCTGATCCGTCTCGGAAAAGCCGTGTGCGTGACGTCGGCCGACGAGATCCTGGAACAGGTCGGCCAGGCCGGAGACGACATCGCCCCCATCCCCCGAGGCGCGGTCACCCGTCGCGACCTGCTCAGCCTGGAGTCCAAGCGCGTCCTCGACGCGATGCCGGGCGGGGCGGCCGTGATCGGCCCGGCAGAGGTGGCGCTCAAGGCCGGTCTGCCCCTGCCGGCGGCACTGGGCTGCCTGGGCAACCTGGAGGCCGGCGGCTACCTGAAGCGGGAGGGGAACGGCTGGCGGCTGACCGCCAGAGGAAGGGGAAGATAGACGGATATGTCGGGAGATCTTGAGGACGCGATCCAGGCCTTCGAACGCCACCTCCGGGTCGAACGCGGCCTGGCGGCCAACACCGTGCGGGCCTACATGGGCGACATGTCGTCCCTGGCGGACCACCTCATCGACGTGGGCGTCGACCGGGTCGAACTGATCGACGTGCGGGTCCTGCGCGACTGGCTGGGCGAGCAACACGAGACGGGCAAATCCCGCGCGACCCTGGCCCGCCGCACCGCCTGCGCCCGGTCATTCACGGCCTTCTGCCACCGCGCGGGCTGGCTGACGGCCGACCCGGGCCTCCTCCTCGGCACCGCCAAGGCCAGACGCACCCTGCCGAAGGTCCTTGACCAGGCCGAAGCGATCCGGATGCTGGATCCGCGGTTTGGCGCAGCCCAGGCGGCCGCTGGATCTGACGGCCCTCCCGTCGCCGGCGACGATCTCGGTTTTCGGCCGGCTCCCCCTGCTTGGGAGGGTGAGGGGCCGCTTTCCAGCAGCGGGCGGACCGCTTCCCACGGTTCTTCTGGTCATGGAGGGCCGGTCTCTGGGAGTGGGTGGACCGCTTCCCACGGTTCTTCTGGCCGTGGAGGGGCGGTCTCCGGCAGTGGGGGGACCGCTTCCCACGACGCTTCTGGCCGTGGAGGGCCGGTCTCGGGCAGCGGGTGGAGCGCTTCCCCCGGTTCTTTTGGCCATGGAGGGCCGGTCTCTAGGAGTGGGGGGACCGCTTCTCACGGTTCTTCTCGTGATGGGGGGCTCGTTTCCGGCAGTGGGGGGACCGCTTCCCACGATTCTTCTCGCCAGGCGAGGCCGGTCTCGGGCAGCGATTCGGAGCCGGTCCACGACGACCCCCTCGTCGTGGCGAAGGAGCTCCGGGATCAGGCTCTCCTGGAGGTGCTCTACGCCACCGGAATCCGGGTCGGCGAACTCTGCGGACTCGACGTGGACGACGTCGACCGGGAGCGGCGCACCATCCGCGTCCTCGGCAAAGGCGGCAGGGAGCGGGTCGTGCCGCTGGGAATGCCCGCGCTCGACGCGGTGGACGCCTGGTGCGTACGCGGGAGGCCGAGCCTCGTCGGCGGGCGCTCCGGCGCGGCGCTGTTCCTCGGCGTCAGGGGCGGTCGCATCGACCAGACCGCCGTGCGGCGAGTGGTGCACGCCCGGCTGGGCGCGGCGGGGGTGCCCGACATGGGACCCCACGGCCTGCGCCACACGGCCGCCACCCATCTCCTGGAAGGCGGCGCCGATCTCCGCAGTGTGCAGGAACTGCTCGGCCACGCCTCTCTGGGCACCACCCAGATCTACACGCACGTCTCGATCGAGCGCCTCAGGGCCGCCTACCAGCAGGCCCACCCCCGGGCTTGATCCCTGAGCACTCGCCGCGACACGTCAGCTCGGCAGCAGCCTGACCTGGCCCAGGCCCAGCAGGAGCAGCGGATCCAGATAGAGGTCTCCGCTCACCAGCCCCCAGTGCAGGCACGTCGCCGGACAGTGCCCATCAGGCCCGCCCACCCTCCCCAGCACCTCGCCCGTCCGCACCCGCTGCCCCTCGGTCACGGTCGCGTCGACCGGCAGGTACGTCGTCCGCAGCCCGTCGGCATGCGTCACGGTCACCACCCCGCGCCCGGCCACCTCGCGGGCCACCGTCACCACCCCCTCGCCGGCCGCCAGCACCTCCTGTCCTGCCACCGCGGGCAGGTCGACCCCGCGATGGCCGGACAACCAGCGTTCCGGCGGGGGAGTGAAGAGGCGGACGGGCCGGGGTTCGCCCGCCAAGGGCCACCCCCACTGGGCCGCGATCACGAGCGCCATGGAAGCTGGGAACAACATGGACCACAGCTTGGCGAAATCGTCGCGCTCGGCGACTCCCCGGCGACCGTCTGTGGAAAAACCCGTCCCACGTATGGCCGTAGGTGAGGAGTCGCGAGCTTCCGCGCGGCCCCTTGGCCCGCCACCAGATGAGAGACGACATGGGATGCGATGACCGGCCACGTCATCCTGCGGAAACCCGTCGCACGTATGGCCGGAGATGAGGAGTCGCGAGCTTCCGTGCGGCCCCTTGGCCCGCCATCAGATGAGAGACGACATGGGATGCGATGACCGGCCACGTCATCCTGCGGAAACCCGTCGCACGTATGGCCGGAGATGAGGAGTCGCGAGCTTCCGTGCGGCCCCTTGGCCCGCCATCAGATGAGAGACGACATGGGGATGCGATGACCGGCGACGTCATCAGGGAGCTGGGGCGGCTCGCCGGGGTGGACCTCGGCCACGTCACGGTCACCGGCCGGGAGCCGGTAATGCCCTCGCCGTTCCGCATCGGGACCGCCGCCGCGGCCGCCGTCGGGGCGGCGACGGCGGCCGTCGCGGCGCTGACCGGGGAGCACGGGCGGGCGGAGGTCGACGTGAGGCACGCCGCCGTCGCCTTCCGCAGTGAGCGGCACTTCCGGATCGGCGACGAGGCGATCCCGCTGTGGGCGCCGCTCAGCGGTGACTACGCCTGCGCCGACGGCCGGGTCAGGATCCACGCCAACTTCGACCACCATCGGGACGCGGCGCTGGTCGCTCTCGGCCTGCCCCTGAACGCCACCAGGGAGGAGGTGGAGAGGGCGTGCACAACACGTACAGGCCTGGAGATCGAGGAGACGGTCACCCGGGCTGGGGGATGCGCGGCCGCGATGCGGAGCGGGCGCGAATGGGCGCGGCACCCGCACGGGCGGGTGGTGGCCGGGCGGCCGCTGCTCACGCTCGACCGGCTTCCCGGGCCGCCGCCGGGCGAGACGGGGATGCGGGTGGTCGACCTGACCCGGGTGATCGCGGGGCCGGTCGCGAGCCGGTTCCTCGCCTCGCGCGGGGCCGAGGTCATGCACGTCTGCGGGAGCCGGATCCCCGAGGTTCCGGGGCTGGTGCTGGAGACGGCCGCCGGGAAGCGGTCGTGCCTCGTCGATCTGCCCGCCGACGCCGAACGGCTCAGGGAGCTCGTCAGGGGGGCCGACGTCGTCATCCGGGGCTATCGCCCGGGGGCGCTCGACCGGCTCGGGTTCGGGACGGCCGATCTCTTCCGGCTGCGGCCCGGTCTCGTCGTGGTGGACGTCTCCGCCTACGGGCCGGGGCCGTGGCTGGGGCGGCGCGGGTTCGACAGCCTCGTGCAGACGGCGACGGGGATCGTGGCCGAAGCGGGTCCGCTGCCGTGTCAGGCGCTCGACCACGCCACCGGCTATCTGGCCGCCTTCGCGGCGGCCGCAGGGCTGCTCCGACGACGGCGGGAGGGCGGGTCGTGGCACGCGACCCTCTCGCTCGCCGCCACCGCCCACTGGCTCGACACCCTGGGCCGCACTCCGCCCGGCGGCGAACCCGAGGTGGACGACCTGCTGGAGACGCGCGACGGCTACACCTTCGTCAGGCCACCCGGTCTCATCGCCGGGCGTCCTCCAGCGTGGTCGCCTCCGCCGCGTCCCGGGGAGCACGAGCCCGTCTGGTGACCTGGCCCACCAGCGGCGACAACCACAGGCACGGGATGGTCAGCAGCGCACCCGCGAAGCACGCCCACATCGCCGGCCGCAGGCCCAGGAGTTCTCCCGCCACCCCGCCGAGCAGGCCGCCGATCCCCAGCGCGCCCTGCGTCAGGAAGTTGATCGAGGCGTTCACCCGGCCGATCAGCCCGGGGGCCGTCTCCTGCAACGACATCGCCCCGGAGCACACGCTGAAGCAGACCACGGCCACGCCCACCACGGCCTCGGCCGCGCCGATCAGCAGCACGCACCACCACACAGGGCCGCTCACGGCCGCCATGACCAGGAACCCGAGCGGGAAGAACAACACGGCCCCGAGCAGCACCGCCGGGCCTCCATAACGCCGCGACAACGTGGGGGCCACGAACGCCCCCACGAGCCCGCCGGCGCCGAAGCCCATCATCATGATCCCGACGAGCCCGCCCGGCAGCCCGAGCACGTGGACGGCGTACAGGACGTAGACGGCGAGCTGGGCGGCGGCGAACAGATTGACCGTCATCCCGCACAGGGCCAGCGCCCGCAGGACCGGGTGGCGGGCCAGCGCGGACATGCCCTCGGCGACCTCGCGCCGCAGCGACCGTCTCGGGGAGGCCGGGCGGGGCGGCTCCTCGGCGCGGATCGAGCGCAGGAGCAGGGCCGAGGTCACGAACGTCACGGCGTTCACCACGAGGGCCAGCGGCGCCGACAACACGCTCACCAGGACGCCCGCCAGGCCCGGGCCGCCGAGCTGGGCGATGGAGAAGACCGACTGCATGCCGGCGATGGCCTCGGTCCGCTGCGGTTCGGCGACGACGCTGGTCAGGTGGGGCATGGTGAAGTTCCGGAAGGTCACCGTGCAGGCGCCGACCACCAGGGCGACGCCGATCAGCCAGTGGACGGTCAGCAGGCCGAGCAGCCAGGCGACGGGGACCGTCGCGACGGCCGTACCGGAGATCAGTTCACACAGCACCAGGACCGGGCGGCGGCGGCGGACGCGGTCGGCCCAGACCCCGACGGGGAGGCCGACGAAGAGGAACGGCAGAGAGGCGGCGGCGGTGAGCACGCCCATCTCCATCGGCGAGGCGGCGAGCAGGGTGACGGCGGTGAGCGGGACGGCCAGGCGGGAGACCTCGCTGCCGGCTTCGGTGACGGCCCGGGCGGACCAGAGGAGGCGGTAGTCGCGCTGACGGCGGAGGGGGATCATATTTATGAAAGTACTCTTTCAGAGTTATGAAGGCAATGCTTCACATCTGCCGACGCCCTACCGTGGAGCCCCATGAAGAGCCATCGGATGGTCACCGACGACGTCGGGCTGCTGCGCGCCATGGCCCACCCGGCGAGGCTGGCGATCCTCGGCCGGCTCCAGGAGGAGGGCCCGGCGACGGCCACCGAGTGCGCCGAGGTCGCCGGGTTGTCCCCGAGCGCGTGCAGCTACCACCTGCGCACCCTCGCCAAGCACGGCCTCATCGAGGAGGCGCCGGCGCGGGGCGACGGCCGCGAGCGCGTGTGGCGGGCGCTCCAGAAGGGCTGGGGCATGAAAGACCCCGAGAGCGGCGAGCTCACCGCCGAGCTGCTCGCCGCCCAGAGCGCCGTCATCCAGACCGTCCTCGACGAGGCGTCCCGTCGCCTGTCGGAGTACCTGGCCCAGTCGTCGCGGGAGTCGGCCGACTGGCGTCAGGCCACCCGGCTCGCCCACATGGTCCTCTACATGGACCCCGACGAGATCCGCGCCCTGGCCGGGCGCGTCGACGAGCTCGTCGCCCCCTACCGCATCGCCGACCGCGACCCGGAGACCGCCCCCAACGGCGCGCGCGTCACGGAGTTCCAGCTGCGGATCTTCCCCCGGGCCCCGAAGAGGTCCTGAGGGCCCGCCCGGGTGCGCGGGCAGGTCAAGTCGTCCACCGGTTCCGGGTAGACTGTCCGGTGGTCTCCGTTGGTGAGGCCGAATTCGCACGCCCGTTCACGAAACGTCCTCTCGGTCCGCCGGTAAGGCGGCTGGAACGGTTCGGGGCGTCAGGGCGCGGGCCGCCGGCCCGTGCGTATAACCGAGATCGTGGAGGACCATTTCATGGCCACCCCCGTCGTCACCATGCGACAGCTCCTGGAGAGCGGCGTTCACTTCGGCCACCAGACCCGCCGGTGGAACCCGAAGATGAAGCGCTTCATCTTCACCGAGCGCAACGGCATCTACATCATCGACCTCCAGAAGTCGCTGTCCTACATCGACAGGGCCTACGACTTCGTCAAGGAGACGGTCGCCCACGGCGGCACGATCATGTTCATCGGCACCAAGAAGCAGGCGCAGGAGTCGATCGCCGAGCAGGCGGCGCGCGTGGGCATGCCCTACGTGAACCAGCGCTGGCTCGGCGGCATGCTGACCAACTTCTCGACCGTCCACAAGAGGCTCCAGCGCCTGAAGGAGCTCGAGGAGCTCGACTTCGAGAACGTCGCCGCCTCCGGCCTCACGAAGAAGGAGCTGCTGCTCCGCCGTCGTGAGAAGGAGAAGCTCGAGCGCACCCTCGGCGGCATCCGGGACATGTCCCGCGTCCCGAGCGCGGTCTGGGTCGTGGACACCAAGAAGGAGCACATCGGGATCTCCGAGGCCAAGAAGCTCGGCATCCCGGTCGTCGCGATCCTCGACACCAACTGCGACCCCGACGAGGTCGACTACCCGATCCCGGGCAACGACGACGCCATCCGCGCCGTCAGCCTGCTGACCCGGGTGATCGCCGACGCGGTCGCCGACGGTCTCATGACCCGCGCCGGCGCCTCGCGCGGCGGCGACGACAAGCCGGCCGGTGTGGCCGCGGCCGAGCCGCTGGCCGAGTGGGAGCGCGAGCTGCTCGAGGGCACCCCCGCCGCCGAGGCCGCGGCTGAGACCCCGGCCGAGGCCGCTGCCGAGGCGCCCGCCGCCGAGGCCCCCGCCGCCGAGTCGCCGGAGGCCCCGGCCGACGGTGACGAGTCGAAGGCGTAGTCCTTCCCCAAAGCTCTTCCGGGTGGGCGTGTCGGCACGATGACACGTCCACCCGCTCCACGACGAAACCCATGAGGAAATGACAATGGCTTCCGTGAACATGGCCGACGTCAAGCGGCTTCGCGAGCTGACGGCCGCCGGCATGATGGACTGCAAGAAGGCGCTGGAGGAGTCCGAGGGCGACTTCGACCGCGCGGTCGAGCTCCTGCGTCTCAAGGGCGCCAAGGACGTCGGCAAGCGCGAGGCCCGCACCGCCTCCAACGGCCTGGTCGCCCTCAAGCAGGACGGCGACTCGTCCGCCGCCCTCCTTGAGCTCAACTGCGAGACCGACTTCGTCGCCAAGGGCGAGCGCTTCCAGGAAGTGGCCGCCCAGGTCGTCGCCCACATCCTCGCGACCAAGCCGGCCGACGTGGCCGAGCTGCTCGAGTCCAAGCTCGACGGCAAGACCGTCAAGGAGCTGCTCGACGAGACCAACGCGGCGCTCGGCGAGAAGATCGAGATCCGTCGCTTCTCGGTGCTGGAGGGCGGCTACATCGGCGCCTACATGCACAAGACCGACCCGCAGCTGCCGCCGGCCGTGGGCGTCCTGGTCCAGCTCGACTCGGCCAACGCCGAGGTCGCCAAGGACATCGCGCAGCACGCCGCCGCGATGGCGCCGAAGTACCTCGACGCCGACGCCGTGCCCGCCGAGGTCATCGAGAAGGAGCGCGCGCTCTTCGAGGAGATGACCCGCGAGGAGGGCAAGCCCGAGGCCGCGATCGCCAAGATCGTCGAGGGTCGCGTCAACGGCTGGTACAAGGACTTCACGCTGCTCCAGCAGGCGTTCGTGAAGGACAACAAGAAGTCGATCAAGAAGTACGCGGACGAGGCCGGCGTCAAGGTCCTGGCCTTCACCCGCTTCAAGGTCGGCCAGGCATAGTCTGGGGCTGTCACCCGAGGTCGTCCCGTAATCATGCGGGACGACCTGTTCAGCCCGAAATCCACTGAGGAGGCCGCCGCCGTGCAGGAGAACACCGAACCCGCCCCGGCGGCTTCGTCGTATGACGGGCCGCTGCGCTGGAAGCGGGTCATGCTGAAGCTTTCCGGCGAGGCGTTCGCCGGCGGGGATTCCCTCGGCATCGACCCGGTAGTCGTGGCCAAGATCGCCGACTCGATCGCGGAGGCGGTCCGTGACGGCGTCCAGGTCTCGGTGGTCGTCGGCGGCGGCAACATGTTCCGGGGCGCCGCGTTGTCCGAGCGCGGCATGGACCGGGCCCGCGCCGACTACATGGGCATGCTGGGCACCGTCATCAACTGTCTCGCGCTGCAGGACTTCCTGGAGAAGCGCGGCGTGGAAACGCGCGTGCAGACCGCCATCACGATGCAGCAGGTCGCCGAGCCGTTCCTGCCCCGCCGGGCGATCCGCCACCTGGAGAAGGGCCGCGTGGTCATCTTCGGGGCCGGGCTGGGCTCGCCCTTCTTCTCCACCGACACCTGCGCCGCCCAGCGCGCGCTGGAGATCGGCGCGGAGGCCCTGCTCAAGGGCACCCAGGTCGACGGCGTCTACGACGCCGACCCCCGGAAGAACCCCGACGCGGTCCGGTTCGACCGGCTCGAATACGGCGAGGTCCTCACACGTGACCTCGCGGTGATGGACGCCACGGCCATCAGCCTGTGCAAGGACAACGGCCTGCCCATCGTGGTGTTCGAGCTGATGGGCGAAGGCAACATCCTGCGGGCGGTCCGCGGAGAGAAGATCGGCACGCTGGTGAGTCCGGCAGGGAAATAGGGAGCCAACAGTGATCGAGGAAACCCTCTTCGAGGCCGAAGAGAAGATGGACAAGGCGGTGACCGTCGCGAAGGAGGACTTCGCGGCCATCCGCACCGGCCGGGTCACCCCCGCGATGTTCAACAAGATCAATGTTGACTACTACGGGTCGCTGACCCCGGTCCAGCAGCTCGCCTCCTTCCACGTCCCCGAGGCGCGCATGGTGCTGGTGCAGCCCTACGACAAGGGCTCGATGAGCGCCATCGAGAAGGCGATCCGCGACAGCGACCTGGGCGTCAACCCCGGCAACGACGGCAACGTCATCCGCGTGGTGTTCCCCGAGCTCTCGGGTGAGCGCCGCAAGGAATACATCAAGATCGCCCGAACCAAGGCCGAGAACAGCCGCGTGTCCATCCGGAACATCCGGCGCCACGCCAAGGAAGTGCTCGACAAGCTCGTCAAGGACAGCGAGGCGGGCGAAGACGAGGTCCACCGCGCGGTGAAGGAGCTCGACGACCTGACCCAGAAGCACGTCGCCAAGATCGACGAGCTGCTCAAGCACAAGGAAGCCGAGCTGCTCGAAGTCTGACGAGCACCATCGCGATCCTTGCCCCGATGACGCAAGGGGCAGGGATCGCGCGCATGTAGGGAGTAGGACATCTTGGACGGAACGGTGTCACCCCCGGCGGGCGGGAGCCGTACCGGCCGGAACCTGCCGGCGGCGATCGCGTCCGCGCTCGGGCTGGCGGCGGTGATCCTCGGATCGCTCTACCTGTACAAGCCCGCGTTCCTCGTGGTCGTCATCGCCGCCGTCGGCGTGGGGATGCACGAGCTGGTGAAGGGGCTGGCCACCCGCGACATCCACGTGCCGCTGGTCCCCGTGCTGGCGGGCATGGCGGCGATGGTGTCCGGTGCCTACTACTTCGGGCCGGGGGTGTTCCTCGGCATCTTCGCGATCACCGTCATGGGCGTGCTGGGGTGGCGGCTGTTCCAGGGGTCCGACGGGTTCGTCCGCGACGCCACGGCGACGGTGTTCATGGCGGTCTACCCGGCGCTGTTCGCCGGGTTCGTCGGCCTGCTGCTGGCGCCGCCCGACGGCGCCAACCGGGCGCTCATCTTCGTGGCCGTGACGGCCTCCTCCGACATCGGCGGGTACGCCGCCGGGGTCCTCTTCGGCCGCCACAAGATGTCGATCATCAGCCCGAAGAAGACCTGGGAGGGCTTCGCCGGTTCGGCCATCGCCTGCGTCGCGGTCGGCGGCTGGCTGGTCGCCTGGTTGCTGAAGGGTCAGATCTGGCAGGGCGCGCTGCTCGGCGCCGTGGTCGTGATCTGCGCCACGGTGGGCGACCTGATCGAGTCCGTCATCAAGCGCGACCTCGGCGTCAAGGACATGGGCTCGGTGCTGCCGGGCCACGGCGGCATGATGGACCGCATCGACTCCCTGCTGTTCACGCTGGTGCCCTGCTGGCTGCTGCTGGCGGCCTTCGTCCGCTAGATGCGGTGAGCGGCGCTCAGCCGCGCCGCGATGACGTCGTGGCCGCGCTCGGCGGCGACCTTGAGCTCGCCGTCGGTCACCGGGACCAGCCAGAGCCACCGCACCACGTCTCCGGCGACCTGGAACCCCGACAGGTCGGGCAGGCCGTGCGGCGCCGCCAGCATCATCACACCTTCGTAGCCGCCGGGTATCGGGAAGGTGCCGGGCTGGTGATACCAGCGGGCCGTGTGGCCGTCGCCGAGCCAGGTGACCGAGCGCCACGGATACTGGCCCAGCCAGAGGAACAACCGGGCCGCCGACCGGGGGTCGCCCCGGGTGGCGACGGCGAGTTCGACGCGGGTCGGGGTGTCGTAGAGCTCGGCCGAGGGCATGCGCTGGCAACTCATCCCGACCGTCGACAGGACCGTGAAGTCGCGGCCGTAGGCGGGCGGGCGCTCGGTGACCCCGAGGGCGGGCAACCGGCCGCCGCTCGCGTCCCAGAACCGGCCCGGAGGGCCCAGCCGCCCGTCGAGGTGGCCCATGACGAACTGCTGGAACGACGCCCACGACGCCTCGCCGGCCCGCCACTGCCAGTAGGCCTCGGCCTTGGCGACCCGGGGGCTCAGGCCTTCGAGCGCCTCCGACAACGCCCAGGCGAACGGCCACTCGCCGACCGCGTCGCGCGCGTAGCCGGGCATGCCGCGTTCCAGATCGGCCCAGCCGGGGATGACGGCCAGCAGGCCCTCGTCGTCGTAGAGGGCGACGCCGTCGCCCTCCTCGAACCACAACACGCGCAGCCGGGCCGCGTCGAGGTGGGCGGTGCCGAAAGGGCGGCGGGTGCCCGCTCTGGGCATGACCGGGGGGCGGCCGGTGTTGAGACGGGCGAGGTCGAGTGACATCGGGGCCGTCACGTGGTTGCCGAGCCAGACGGCTCCACGGACGGATCCGGCCGGGTCGCGCAGGTAAGCTACCGAGGACACCTGATCGCGCTCGACGGTAAGGACGCGGCTCCCGTAGGGATTGGTGCTGGTGAGCACGATGGTGCTGTCCACGCCTCACCTCCCAGATCAGGACTCTAAGCCCGGTGCCGCCCGGCCGTAAGAGCAGTCGTCGTTTTGAGATCGTGAGGGTTCGTTATGTCCGAGGCCGCCCCCAAGGCCGGTCAGCTCACGTTCGTCGCACCGCGACGGGCGAAGCCGCAGCGCCATCTGGCCGACCTGACCATGGCCGAGCGCCGTGCCGCCGTCGCGGAACTCGGTGAGAAGCCGTTCCGGGCCGACCAGCTCTCGCGCCACTACTTCGCCAAGCTGACCGAGTCGCCGGATGACATGACCGACCTTCCGGCCGCCTCCCGCGAGACGCTCGGCCAGCTGCTGCCGTCGCTGCTGACCTCGGTCCGTGAGATCACCTGCGACGACGGCATGACCCGCAAGACCCTCTGGAAGCTGTTCGACGGCTCCCTGGTCGAGTCGGTCATGATGCGCTACCCCGACCGGGTCACGATGTGCGTCTCCTCGCAGGCCGGCTGTGGCATGAACTGCCCGTTCTGCGCGACCGGCCAGGCCGGGCTGACCCGCAACATGTCGACCGCCGAGATCGTCGAGCAGGTCGTCGCCGGGCAGCGGGCGCTGGCCAGGGGCGAGGTGCCGGGCGGGCCCGGCCGGGTCAGCAACATCGTCTTCATGGGCATGGGCGAGCCCATGGCCAACTACAAGGCCGTGATCGGCGCGGTCCACCGTATGGTCGACCCGTCGCCCGAGGGCCTGGGCATCTCCGCGCGCGGCGTGACCGTCTCCACGGTCGGCCTCGTCCCGGCGATCGAGAAGTTGTCGAACGAGGGCCTGCCGGTGACGCTGGCCGTCTCGCTCCACGCCCCCGACGACGAGCTGCGCGACACGCTGGTCCCGATCAACACGCGCTGGAAGGTGGCCGAGGTCCTCGGCGCGGCCTGGGACTACGCCGCCAAGACCAAGCGCCGGGTCTCGATCGAGTACGCCCTCATCAAGGACGTCAACGACCAGGAGTGGCGGGCCGACCTGCTCGGGAAGCTGCTCAAGGGCAAGCTCGTCCACGTCAACCTGATCCCGCTCAACCCGACCCCGGGCTCGAAGTGGACGGCCTCCCGGCCGGAGGACGAACGGGCCTTCGTCCGGCGGCTGGAGTCCCACGGGGTCGCGGTGACGGTCCGCGACACCCGGGGACGTGAGATCGACGGCGCCTGCGGCCAGCTCGCCGCGGCTAACCCCTGACCCGGCGCACCGCCGCGTAACCGGCCAGCCCGGCCGCGCTCCAGGCCAGCGCCGAGGCCACGATGACCCCCAGCCGGTCGGGCAGTTCGTGGTGGTGGGCGGCGTTCATCCAGTCGAGGACCGGCACCGACGCCCACGGGCCGGCCGAGCTGAGCAGCAGGATCGCCATGTAGCCGCCGACCAGCACGGCGGCCGAGGCGGCGGGGGAGGCCAGCACCGGGCGGCTCGTCAGCGCGCCCAGAGCGGTCCCGGCCAGCACGGCCAGCAGGTGCAGCCCGGCGCCGTAGCCGAGGTCGGCCCCGCCGGGCGTCTCGGCGAAGCCCACGAACAGCGGGAACACCACGGCGACCAGTGCCAGCGCGCCGGTCAGCAGCAGCGCCGCGAGCAGCCCGGCCACGAGTTCGCGGCGGCGGCCCACGGCGGTGATCGCGATGAGGCGCTGTTCGTCGGGCTCGTTGTCGAGCAGGCCCCGGGCCGCCCACGCGAAGACCAGCATCAGGATGCCGGCCGAGTCGGAGTAGCTGGGGAGTTCGCCGCCGGCGGGCACCCCGGTGGCGTAGATGATCGACAGCACGGCGAGCAACCCGAGCACGGGCTGGAAGATCCGGTGCGACCGGACATAGCCCGAGAGCCGGAACGTGACCAGGGGAATCATGAGACCTCGTGGCCTTCCGCCCGCAGCCGGGCCGCCAGCGCGTCCGCCTTCGACTGCGGCAGCTTGATCGTCAGGGTGGTCAGGGGATCGTCCACGACGATCGGAACGGCTTCGGCGATCTTCCCGTCGCGCACCTCGTAACGGGTCACGCCCGGCACCGACCGGAGGTCGCCCTGGTGGTCGCTGGCGACGACGATGCCGCCACGCGCGGCGACCTCGGCGACGATCACCGACAGTTCGGCTCGGGCCGTCGCGTCGAGCCCGGCGAACGGCTCGTCGAGGATCAGCAGTCCCGGCTCCCCGGCGAGGGCCTGGGCGAGGCCGACCTTGTGGGCGCTGCCCTTCGACAGGTCGGGCAGCTTCTGGCCGAGCAGGTGGTCCATGCCGAGCCGCGCGGTCAGCTCCTCGGGCACGGCCACCCGGCGGACCGCCGCCATGTGCCGCAGGTAGGCCGCCACGGTGAACGGCTGGGCCGAGGGGAACCGTTCGGGGGCGTAGCCGATGACCGCCGGACGCTCCTCGATCCGGCCCCTGACCGGCCGCAGCAGGCCCGCGAGCAGTCGCAGGAGGGTCGACTTGCCGGTGCCGTTGGGCCCGGTGATCTCGGCCACCGAGCCGGGGGCGAGGTCGAGGGAGGCGTCGGAGAGCACCCAGGGATCGCCTCGCCGGTAACGGAAGGAGACGTTCGTCGCACGCACTTCACCGATATTAGGTTGATTGTGTCCGTTGCCGGATTCATCTCGATAATGTGCGGCATGCTTCGCACACGAATCTCCGGCGCGGCGCTGCTCGCGGTGGCCGCGTTAGTCGCCCCCTCAGCCCCGGCATGGGCCGACGCCCACTCCCCGGGCTCCTCCGGTGTGGGCGACCCCTACTTTCCGCACGCCGGCAACGGCGGTTACGACGTCCAGCACTACGACCTGAAGCTGCGCTACACCCCCAAGTCCGGCCGGCTCGACTCCACCGCGACGATCACCGCCAAGGCCACCAAGGGCCTGTCGCGCTTCAACCTCGACCTGTCGGGGCTCACCGTCCGGTCGGTCGCCGTCGACGGGAAGAAGGCCAAGTGGTCCCGCAAGGGCCAGGAGCTGACCGTCACCCCGAAGAAGGTCATCGACGACGAGGCCTCGTTCACGGTGGTCGTCGAGTACGACGGCACCCCGAAGCCGGTCGACGACTCCGACCTCGGCGTCACCGGGTTCATCCGCACCAAGGACGGCGCCGTCGTCGTCTCCCAGCCCGACGGCGCCCGCACCTGGTTCCCCGCCAACGACACCCCGCGCGACAAGGCGACCTTCTCCTACGAGATCAGCGCCCCCGTCGGCCTGACGGTGCTGGCCAACGGCGAGCCGCAGAACTCCGGCATCGTCCGGGTCAAGAAGGGCTACGTCGTCTCCCGCTGGAAGATGAAGCAGCCCATGGCCCCCTACCTGGCCATGATCGCGATCGGCAAGTACAAGGTCAGCGAGGGCACGGCCGGGGGCGTCCTGAACATCACCGCCTACGACCCCGCCCTGGCCAAGACCTCCAAGCACCTCCACAAGGAGACCGCCGAGGCGACGAAGTGGGGCGTCGAGCACTTCGGCCCCTACCCGTTCGACTCGACCGGCGGCATCGCCGACAAGCTCGACGTCCACTACGCCCTGGAGACCCAGGGCCGCCCGGTCTACGACGGCGACGCCAGCGACGACCTGCTGATCGTGCACGAGATCGCGCACCAGTGGTTCGGCAACAGCGTCGGCCTGGAGTCGTGGAACGACATCTGGCTGAACGAGGGCCTGGCCAGCTACGCCGAGTGGCTCTACGAGGAGACCCACAACGGCCCGAAGGCCCAGACGACCTTCGACAAGTACTACAAGAACACCGGAAAGTTCTGGGACGTCAAGACCGGCGCCCCCGGCAAGAAGAACATGTTCGACTGGGAGGCGATCTACCTGCGCGGCGCGATGACCGTCCACGCCCTGCGCACCGAGATCGGCGACGAGACCTTCTTCGGCCTGCTGAAGGAGTGGGCGGCCCGCAACCGGCACGAGACCGCCACCACCAAGGACTTCATCGCGCTCGCCGAGGAGCTCAGCGGCAAGGACCTCGGCCCGCTGTTCAAGAAGTGGCTGTACACGGCCAAGAAGCCCGCGCTGTAGCGCGCACGGGGGCGGGCCGCCGGGAAGGGGCCCGCCCTCAGCCGGTCAGCTTGCCGATCTGGTCGATCAGCGTGAGCACCGAGAAGAACCCGAAGAAACCGAAGGCCAGCAGCACCGCGACCATGCGGTAGCCGCGGATCCTGATCGCCTGGGGCAACATCTTCCGGTTGAGGACGGCCAGCAGCGCCGAATAGACGAACATCATGATCCCGCCGACGCTGGAGGAGATCACCAGCAGCGTGATCGGCTGGTCGAAGCCGATGGTCAGCATCACGATCCCGAAGATCACCATGAACCAGACGACGAGCGAGTAGATCCGGCTCTCCGTCCACCGCGCCGAGGCGGGCAGGTAGACGGTCTTCACCACGTCGGCGACCATCCGCCCGACGTAGTCGCAGATGCCCATCGACGCGGCGAACAGCGACAACGCGCCGATGGCCCAGAAGAACGTGCCGAACCAGCTCAGCCGCTGGTTCAGCACCTCGCCCTCGGCCTTGAGGAAGGTGATGTCGTTGGTGGCGCCCGAGCCGAAGACGGTCGAGTAGGCCAGCATCGACATCAGGAAGATCGTGAAGATGGTGATCGCGACGAACGAGACGAGCTGCTCGGCGTTGGCCACCTTCCACCAGCTCCGCCACCGCGACAGGTTCTCCTCGGTCGGCTCGAAGGTGTAGCCGGTGGCGGGCGCGGCCTGGTCCTCTCCGGTCACCGGCGAGACCAGCCGGGGGATCCGGGCGCCCATGCCCATGTTCTTGTCGCGGACCCAGTTGCTCTGCACGAGGTTCTGCCCGCCGCCCGCCCCCGCGAAGGCCAGCGCGCCCAGCACCAGCGCCGTGCCGAGCTGGCTGGGCACCGTCCCGATGCTCGTCACCGCCTCGCCCAGTCCCCGGTACGCCTCTCCCGAGATCGCCACGAACAGCGCGACGACCAGGAACACGAGCACGGCCGCGACCTTGACGAACTGGGTGGCCTCGACGGTCCGGTAGACGACGGGGGAGAGGGTCAGCGCGATCCCGATGATCACGAGCTCGATGACCGCGATGACCGTGACGTTCCCCTGGCCGACCGCGTAGGTGAACACGGTGGCGCTGGAGGTGGCCCACCCCGGCCAGATGTTGGCCAGCAGCGCCATCAGGGCGAACACGATCCCCCAGTGGCGCCCCAGCCGCGAGAACCCGGTGAGCGCGGTCTCCCCGGTGGCCAGGGTGTAGCGCTCGATCTCCATGTTCAGGAAGAACTGCGCCACCACCCCGACGACGGCCGCCCACAGGAACACCAGGCCGACGTTGGCGGAGATGTAGGGCCAGATGACGAACTCACCCGAGGCGAGCCCGACCCCGGCCGCGATCACTCCAGGACCGAGGACGCGGCGGAGCGGCTGGGGCTCGGGTAACTGCGCGACCTTGAACGCGGGCATGCTGCTCATGGCCGCCGTCGCTACCCGCACAGACGCCTTTCAGGCGTGCCGGGAAGGTGCGGTCAGTGGGTTCCCCAGGAGTACGTTTGTTTGTGCAGCTTCAGGTAGACAAAGGTCTCGGTGGCCCTGACCGCAGGGATCGCCCGGATTTTGCCAAGAATTTCCAGGAGGTGTTGATCGCCCTCACACACGACCTCGACCATGATGTCGAGCGAGCCGGCCGTCAGGACGACGTAGTCGACCTCTTCGATCGAGCCGAGCTCGTCGGCGACGGCCTCCAGGTCGCCTTCGCACTTGATGCCGATCATGGCCTGCCGGGGGAACCCCAGGGTGAGCGGGTCGGTTACCGCCACGATCTGCATGACACCGGCGTCGAGCAGGCGCTGGACGCGCTGGCGGACGGCCGCCTCGGAGAGCCCGACGGCCTTCCCGATGGCGGCGTACGGTTTGCGGCCGTCGGCCTGCAGTTGCTCGACGATCTGCTTGGAGATCTCGTCGAGCACCACGGGGCCGTTCCTGGTGGTCCGAACCTTCGGCGTGGTCATCCCCGCATAAGCCCTTCATGTTTCCGACATGTTGCCGCCTAGGTGCGACATGTTGTCAGTTCAGCGTCCCTTGTCAAGCGATTCCGTAGCAATTTGATATCTTTCGCTACGAAATCCCTTGTCGTTGTCTGATATGTCTGTCAGAGTCGCGACAACTTTGAACACCTTCACAGGAGGTCGAAGTGACCACCCGCCTGCAGAACTACATCAACGGGAAGTTCGTCGACGCCCGGAGCGGGCGCTTCTCCGACGTGGTCGACCCGAGCACCGGCGAGGTCTACGCGCAGGCCCCCCTGTCCGGACAGGAGGACGTCGACGCGGCCTACGAGGCCGCCGCGGCGGCGTTCGAGACCTGGGGACAGACGACTCCGGGTGAGCGTGCGAACCTGCTGTTGAAGATAGCCGACGCCATCGAGGCGCGCGCGGACGAGATCAACCAGGCCGAGTGCCGCAACACCGGCAAGCCCTACGCCCGCATGAGCGAGGACGAGACCCCGGTCGCGGCCGACCACTTCCGCTTCTTCGCGGGCGCGGCGCGCACGCTGGAGGGCCCGACGGCCGGGGAGTTCCTCGCCGAGCACACCTCGGTCATCCGGCACGAGCCGGTCGGCGTCATCGGCCAGGTCACGCCGTGGAACTACCCGATGATGATGGCCGTCTGGAAGATCGCCCCGGCGCTGGCCGCGGGCAACACGATCGTGCTGAAGCCGTCGGACACCACCCCGGTCTCCACCGTCAAGCTCGCCGAGATCATCGGCGACGTGCTCCCGGCCGGCGTCTTCAACGTCGTCACCGGCGACCGCGAGACCGGCTCGCTGGTCGTCTCCCACCCGACCGCCTCGATGGTCGCCATCACCGGCTCGGTCGGCGCGGGCATGGCCGTCGCCAAGAGCGCGGCCGACGACCTCAAGCGGGTCCACCTGGAGCTGGGCGGCAAGGCCCCGGTCGTGGTCTTCGACGACGTCAAGGACATCAAGGCCACCGCCGAGGCCATCGCCGGCGCGGGCCTCTACAACGCCGGGCAGGACTGCACCGCGGCCTGCCGCGTGCTCGTCCAGGAGTCGATCCACGCCGAGTTCGCCGAGGCCCTCAAGGAGGCCGCCGCCGCGACCGTCACCGGCACCGGCGAGGACGCCTTCTACGGCCCGCTCAACAACCCCAACCAGCTCGCCCGGGTGCAGGGCTTCTTCGAGCGCCTCCCCGAGCACGCCACCGTGCTCACGGGCGGCGAGCGGGTCGGCGAGGCGGGCTACTTCTTCGCCCCGACCGTGGTCGACGGCCTGAAGCAGGACGACGAGATGATCCAGACCGAGGTCTTCGGCCCGGTCATCACCGTCCAGACCTTCACCGACGAGGCCGACGCCCTGGCCAAGGCCAACGGCGTGCAGTACGGCCTGTCGGGCTCCGTCTGGACCTCCGACCACGGCCGCGCGATGCGCATGTCGAAGCGGCTCGACTTCGGGGTCGTGTGGGTCAACACCCACATCCCCTTCGTGTCGGAGATGCCCCACGGCGGCTTCAAGCACTCCGGGTACGGCAAGGACCTGTCGGTCTTCGGCCTGCACGACTACACCCGCGTGAAGCACGTCATGCACTACATCGGCGAATGACAAGCGAGACGCGGCCGGCCGGAGGCCGGCTGTGTCTCGCGTTCTGAATCTGCCCAGAATGAAGCGAGAGGTGATATGCCCGAGGATGTCCCCGCCATCGAGCTTGACGGCGTCGTCAAGGAATACCTCGCGCACGGCGAGACGGTTCAGGCGGTAAAAGGTGTCAGCCTGACGATCGGGGAGGGTGAGTTCTTCTCCCTCCTCGGCCCGTCCGGCTGCGGCAAGACGACGACGATGCGCATGATCGCGGGGTTCGAGGAGCCAACGAAGGGCCTCGTCAAGCTCCTCGGGCAGGACGTCACCAACGTCCCGCCCAACAAGCGCGACATCAACATGGTCTTCCAGTCGTACGCGCTGTTCCCGCACATGAACGTGTGGGAGAACGTCGCGTTCGGACTGCGCCGCAAGAAGGTGGCCGAGGCCGAGATCAAGCAGCGGGTGGGCGACATCCTGGAGATCGTCGACCTCACGGGCCGCGAGAAGCGGCGTCCACGCGAGATGTCCGGCGGCCAGCAGCAGCGGGTGGCGCTGGCCCGCGCGCTGGTCAACCGGCCCCGGGCGCTGCTGCTCGACGAGCCGCTGGGCGCCCTCGACCTGAAGCTGCGCCAGCAGATGCAGACCGAGCTCAAGCGCATCCAGCGCGAGGTGGGCATCACCTTCGTCTACGTGACCCACGACCAGTCCGAGGCGCTCACGATGAGCGACCGGATCGCCGTCATGAACGACGGCCTGGTCGAGCAGCTCGCCGACCCGCGCGAGATCTACGAGAGGCCGGCGTCGAAGTTCGTGGCCGGGTTCATCGGGACCTCGAACCTGCTGTCGGGCACCGTGGACGCCGTCGACGGCGACCTGCTGGTGGTCCGGCTCGGCGAGCAGGACCGCATCCTCGTACCCGGGCAGGCGGCGGCGGGGGACACCGTCGACCTGACCGTTCGGCCGGAGAAGATCACGATCTCGACCGAGCAGCCCGAGGCCGGGCTGAGCCTGGTCAAGGGCACCGTGGGCGAGCTCACCTATCTCGGCACCTACAACAGCTACGCGGTGGCGCTGGCCGACGGCACGGAGATCACCGTCTTCCAGCAGAACGCCATCGACAGCTCGACGACGGCGGAGCGCGGCGACACGGTGTGGCTCTCGTGGCGTCCGCAGCACTCTTACACGTTGTCGTAAGCGGGGGAATTTTGCGGATAACTTCAGCTACGTCCAGATAGAAACCCCCTCGGAGCTTCGATGAACAATCCCCTCCTGCGCGGTATGACGCAGTCCCGATACTCCCGCCGTGACGCCCTCCGCTTCGCCGGTTACTCGGCCGCCGGGCTCGCCCTGGCCGCCTGCGGCGTGCAGGGCCAGAAGGCGGCGGCGCCCTCTCCCAGCGCCGTCGCCGACTTCTGGTCCACGCAGAAGAAGAACGGCCGGGTCGTCTTCGCCAACTGGCCCGAGTACATGCCCGAGGACCAGGGCCCGCTGAAGCAGTTCCAGCAGGCGACCGGGATCTCGTACGAGTACAAGGAAGTCATCCAGGAGAACGCCGAGTTCTTCGGCAAGTCGGAGCCGCAGCTCCGGGCCGGGCAGCCGCTCGGCTACGACATCGTCGTGATGACCAACGGCGTCCACCTCGGCAAGATGATCCAGCTCGGCTACCTGACCGCGCTCGACCACAAGCAGCTGCCCAACTTCGCCGCCAACGCCGGGGCGTCGTACAAGAACCCGGCCTACGACGCGAACAACACGTACACGATCCCCTACCAGGCCGGTGTCACGGGCATCGCGTACAACACCAAGTACGTCGACGAGGACATCACCAGCATCCAGTCGATGTTCGACAAGAAGTACGAGGGCAAGGTCGGCATGATGGCCGACGCCCAGGAGATCGGCAACTTCGGCATGTTCGCCGTCGGCGTCGACCCCGACAAGTCGACCCAGGCCGACTGGGAGAAGGCCGCCGCCAAACTCAAGGAGCAGCGCGACCAGGGCATCGTGCGCAAGTACTACGCCCAGGACTACATCGACGCCGTCGCCAAGGGAGACATCTGGATCAGCATGGCCTGGTCGGGCGACGTGTTCCAGCGCCAGCTCGCCGGGGAGCCGGTCAAGTTCGTGGTGCCCCAGGAGGGCGGCACGATCTGGATCGACAACATGGCCATCCCGAAGGGCGCCGCCAACCCGGTCGACGCGCTGATGCTGATGGACTTCCTGTACAAGCCCGAGATCGCCGCCGAGCTGACGTCCTACATCCAGTACGTCACCCCGGTGCCCGGCGTGCAGCAGATCCTGGCCGCGAAGAGTGACGACGACTCCAAGGCGCTGGCCGAGAGCCCGCTCATCTTCCCGACCGAGGCCGACTACGCCAAGCTGCGGCCCTACCGCACCCTCACCAACGCCGACGAGCCGGTCTACAACGGCCTCTTCCAGACCATCACCCAGGGCTGATCGAATGAGACGCTGGACGCCTTACTGGCTCGCCCTGCCCGCGTGGTTGTGGCTGGCCATCTTCCTGGTCGTGCCCATTGTGGCCATGGCCTCGGTGTCGCTGACCACGGGCAACCTCATCGACGGGTTCTCACAGACGTTCAGCGTCTCCAACTATTCGGACGCGATCGCCAAGTACAGCACCCAGTTCGTGCGCTCCCTGGTGTACGGCGGCGTCGCGACCGTGATCATGCTGGTGCTCGGCTATCCGGTGGCGTACTGGATCGCCTTCAAGGCCGGGCACCGCAAGTCCATGTTCCTGTTCCTCCTGCTGCTGCCCTTCTTCGTGTCGTTCGTGCTCCGGACGATCTCGTGGGGCTTCCTGCTGGCCGACGACGGCATCCTGTTCGGCACGCTGAAGGGCTGGGGCGTGCTGCCGGAGGACTTCCACGTGCTGGCCACGACGGTGGCGGTCATCGGCGGCCTGGTCTACAACTTCCTGCCGTTCATGATCCTGCCGATCTACGTCGCGCTGGAGCGGGTCGACCCCCGCGTCATCGAGGCCTCCTACGACCTCTACGCCTCGCGCTTCTCCACGTTCCGCAGGGTGGTCCTGCCGCTGTCGCTGCCCGGCGTGTTCGCCGGGGTCCTGATGACGTTCGTGCCGGCCACGGCCGACCCGATCAACGCGCAGATCCTCGGCGGCACGTCGAACACGATGATCGGCAACATCGTGCAGACCGAGTACATGGTCAACAGCAACTACCCGACGGCGTCGGCGATCTCGTTCACCCTGATGGCCGTGCTCCTGATCGGCATCTTCATCTACGCGCGTGCCCTCGGAACCGAGAACGTGCTGGAGGCGGCGGCCAGATGAGAACCCGGCTGGGGGACAAAGCCCTCTATCTGTACACCTGGCTGATCATCCTGTGGCTGGCCTCGCCCATCGCCGTGATGATCCTGTTCGGGTTCAACGACAAGCAGTCGAAGTCGAACACCTCCTGGCAGGGGTTCACGTTCAAGTGGTACCAGCAGTTGTTCGCCATCGACGGCCTGACCGAGGCGCTGGTCAACTCGCTGGTGATCGCGGTGATCAGCACCGTCCTGGCCACCGTGCTCGGCACCCTGCTGGGCCTGGCCGTCGGCCGCTACCGCTTCCGCGGCAAGGGCGTCACCGACTTCCTGATCTTCGCCGCGATCAGCACGCCCGAGCTCGTCATGGGCGCCTCGCTGCTGTCGCTGTTCGTGTCGGGCAACGCCCCGCGCGGCCACACCACGATCATCATCGCGCACACGCTCTTCTCGCTCGCCTTCGTCGTCGTGACGGTGCGCGCGCGGGTGGTCGGCCTCGACCCCTCATTGGAGGAGGCCGCCCGTGACCTGGGCGCCGGCACGTGGACCACGTTCCGGCTGGTCACCCTCCCCTCGATCATGCCCGGCGTGGCGGCGGGCGCGATGCTCGCCTTCGCCCTGTCGATCGACGACTACGTCGTGACGAGCTTCGTCAACGGCTCGACCCAGACGTTCCCCCTGTGGATCGTGGGCGCCGTGAAGGTGGGCATCCCGCCACAGGTGAACGTCATGGGAACCCTTATCTTTGGTATAGGCGTCCTGCTCGCCGTCGCCAACGCAATATCCGCCCGCAGGAAGACGACCCACTAAAGGGACGTGAAATGTGTGACCCCCTCGCACAGCCGCACTCCTAGCACCGCGAAGGGCAAGTGCCCGCACCACTCCGCTCGCGCCGTTCTGATTCGGCGCGAGCCCGGCGTGACCGCCGCCCCCACCTGATCTGATCTCTTGAGCCCCGTCGAGTCGTGCTCCGGGGCCGATCGGCGTTTCCTCCACCGGCTTGTCATTCCGTCATGCCGGGATTTTCCGTACCCCCAAGAAAGAGGCCTTGATGATGAGGTGCACGAGAAAAATTGTCGGGATCCCCGCCGGTGACGAACCAGTTTTGAGGCGATGATGGATCCGCGACGCGCGCTCGCCGACGCCGAGCGCAAGCCCTACTGGCTGCACGAAGACCCCCTGGAGCCCGAGACGCTGCCGCGGCTGTTCGGCCACACCACGGCCGACCTGGCCATCGTCGGCGGCGGGTTCTCCGGTCTGTGGACGGCCCTGCTGGCCAAGGAGCGCGACCCCAGACGCGACGTCGTCCTGCTGGAGGGACAGACGGTCGGCTGGGCGGCGACCGGCCGCAACGGCGGTTTCTGCCACGCGAGCCTGACCCACGGGCTCGGCAACGGCCTGGAGCGGTGGCCCTACGAGATCGCCGATCTCCACCGGATGGGCATCGAGAACTTCAACGAGATCGAAGAGACGATCAAGCGCTACGGCATCGACTGCTCCTTCGAGCGGACCGGCGAGATGAACGTCGCCACCGAGCAGTGGCAGATCGACGAGATGCGCGAGATCCACACGATCGGCCGTGAGCTCGGCATGGACATCCAGTACCTCGACCAGGACGAGGTGCGGGCCGAGGTCAACTCCCCGACCTACATCGCCGGCGTCTGGGAGCGCGGCGAGTGCGCCATGATCGACCCGGCCCGGCTCGCGTGGGGCCTGCGGCAGGCGTGCCTGAAGCTCGGGGTGCGCATGTACGAGCACTCGCCGGTCCGCGAGATCTCCTCGCTCGGCCCGTCGTTGCAGCTCAAGTCGATGTACGGCACCGTTCGCGCCCGCCGGGTGGCGCTGGGCACCGGCGTGTTCTCGCCCCTGCTGCGGCGGCTCAAGTACTACGTCGTCCCCGTCTACGACTACGCCCTGATGACCGAGCCGCTCACCGAGGCGCAGCTCGACTCGATCGGCTGGAAGAACCGGCAGGGCATGGGCGACTCGGCCAACCAGTTCCACTACTACCGGCTGACCGACGACAACAGCATCCTGTGGGGCGGCTACGACGCCGTCTACTACAACGGCGGCCGGGTCCGCCCGACCTACGACCAGCGCGACACCACCTTCCACACGCTGGCCGAGCACTTCTACGAGACCTTCCCCCAGCTGGAGGACGTGCGGTTCTCCCACAAGTGGGGCGGCGTCATCGACACGTGCAGCCGCTTCTCGGCGTTCTTCGGCACCGGCTACGGCACCCGGCTGGCCTACGCCGTCGGCTACACCGGCCTCGGCGTGGCGGCCACCCGCTTCGGCGCCAACGTCATGCTCGACCTCCTCGACGGGCGCGACACCGAACGGACGCGGCTCGACATGGTGCGCCAGAAGCCGGTGCCGTTCCCGCCAGAGCCCGTCAGGTCGGGGGTGATCCAGCTGACCCGGTGGTCGCTGGCCCGGGCCGACGCGAACGGCGGGCGCCGCAACATGTGGCTGCGTACCCTCGACCGGCTCGGGCTGGGATTCGACTCATGAGATCTTTACGTCAACACTGAGGGAATGAGAGTCGAGTTCACCGCAGGCACCCTCCGGCTCGCAGGCGAGCTGAGGGTGCCGACGGGCCCGGGCCCCCATCCGGCGCTCGTCTTCACCGGCCCCTTCACCGGGGTGAAAGAACAGGTCACGGGCCTGTACGCCGCCCGCCTCACCGATCTCGGCTACGTCACGCTGGCCTTCGACCACCGGAACTGGGGTGAGTCCGACGGCCAGCCCCGGCGGCACGAAGACCCCCAGGGCAAGCTGGAGGACCTGCGCGCCGCCGTGAGCTACGTGCGGTCCCGCCCCGAGGTGCGCGCCGACGCCATCGGGGCGGTCGGCATCTGCCTCGGTGGCGGCTACGCGCTGAAGTTCGCCGCCTTCGACCCCCGCGTGCGGGTGTTCGTCGGCATCGCGGGCGGCTACAACAGCCCCTACACGATGCGGACCGGCGACTGGTGGCCCGGCGCCCTGAAGTCCTTCACCGAGGTGCTGGAGCGGCAGGACCTCGGGGCGCGGCCCGAGTACGTTCCGGCGGTCGGCGGCCCCGACGCCGCGATGGCCGGCGACGAGCCGTTCCAGTACTACGGCACCGCCCGCGGTCAGACCCCCGGCTGGGTCAACGAGGTGACGAGGGCCTCGTTGCGCGAGCTGATCACGGTGGACAACATGATGGGCGCCGACTTCCTGTCACCGAAACCGGCGCTGCTGGTCCACGGCGTGGTCGACGCCTACTGCGCCCCCGAGGGCGCCCACGAGGTGCACGCCCGTCTGTCGGAGCCGCGGAAGCTGGTCTGGCTCGACGCGAAGCAGCACGTCGACCTCTACGACACCGAGCCCTACGTCACCCAGGCGGTCGAGGCCGTGGGCGAGTTCCTCAGCGTCCACCTGCCAGCCACCGCACGGGGTTCACACGGGTGACCAGGTCGGGCACGCCCTCGACGTCGAACAACTTCGCGTAGCCCTCGCCGCCGTAGGGGCCGAGCTGGTCGCGGCGGGAGACCCCCGAGGTGAACAGCACCCGCTCGCCGTGCCCGGCGTCGAGCAGGGTGAACACGTCGTCGGGGCAGGTGACCGTGACGTAGGCGCCGGTCTCGCAGATCTTGCGCTGGGTCAGCGGGTCGGCGGTCCTGACGTTGACCCGCTGCGGCGGCACCCGGTGGTGCAGCAGCGTCTCCAGCAGCGCCAGCCCGGACGCCGCGACGGGCAGGTCGGTCCGGAGCGACGCGCGGGCGGCGGCCACCGTCGCCCGCTCCTCGGCCGGGGTGGGCGTCTCGTCGTGGGCGGCGGCGATGATGAGGCCGGGCCGGGCGGAGGTCCCGTCGAGCCCGACGCCGATCTCCCGCAGCAGGTCCCCGGTGAGGTCGTCGACCCCGGCGCGCTTGATCAGCTCACCGGCGAAGGGTTCGGCGCCGAAGCCGGTGGCGGCGACGATCGCGACCCGGCTGCCCGCGGCCATGCGGGTGAGGGCGGTGGTGTCGCGTCCCATGCCGAGGCCGGTGTGGTCGACGATCAGCGACAGGCCGAACTCCCGGTTGAGGCGGGTCAGCTCGGCGGTGACGTGGCCCTCTTCGTCCAGCCAGCGCTCCGGATCGGACTCGACCCCGACGCCCCAGCGGGTGTCGGCCCGCAGGGTCTCCCAGGGGAGCACCGGGCCTTCGACGGAACTGACCGGGACGGTCCCGGCGACGGTCTGGATACGAGCCTCGAACATGACCGGACATTAGCCGATTTTGAGGCGTGATCAGGCCGTTCTTGGGATTCCTTTACCCCGGAGTGTCAGCGTTTGTCGGCTCCGGGGACACACAGGCCAGTCTGGCGGGGTCCTTCACGACGGTGATCTCGTCGAGCACACGCCCCTGCGCGGGGATCGCCGGCGGCCGGCTCCCGGCGGGCACCCAGTAGACCCGGATGTCGTACTCGCGGTCGGCGTCGCGCGGGTCGTCGGCCCCGACGCGGACCGGCACCCGCCAGCCGCCGTCGTCGCCGGTGGTCAGTTCGCGGACGACCGCGCCGCCGACGACCAGCCACAACTTCCCGGCCCCGGGCGGGATGGCGGTGCCGGTGACGGTCGTACAGGTTGGGCTGAAGCCGCCGTCGACCGGCCGGGTGATGTGCACCATCCCGTAGTTGACGGCGAGCGGCGCCCGCGTCACGGCGGCGACCGGGGGAGCGAACCCGGTCTGCCGCACGAGGGAGATGACGAGGCCCGTGACCGTCAGGGCGAATCCGGCGATGGCGAACGGCAGGAATTCTGGTTTGCCGCGAAGCCCGATGATGAAAAGGGCCGAAGCGGCGAATCCGGCGAATATGCTGACCGGTCCGAGGTATTTTCCGGATAAGTCCGGATTTGCGAACGCCCAGGTCGCGGCGGCCGCGATTCCGCAGGCGGCGGCCGTGATCCGGGTGGCGATCGGCGCGTGTCCCATGAACGGGAGTATCCATCGCCGCCGATGCCGGATTCGCGGATTCGGCCGAGTTCGCCGCGATCGAATACGTCGAGCCGGTCATGCTGTAACAAATGCCGGAAATGAGGCACCGCCCCTTTCTGGGGAAAAAGGGGCGGTGAAAGGGTCAGCCGTTCAGCGCGTGTTCCGGCCGCTGCGCGGGGGCGACCGCCCGCTGCGCGACCTTGCCCGCGGTCGCCAGGGCGATCACCAGCAGGATCTCCAGCACCACCACGACCCGCTCCAGCAGGCCGAAGTAGGCCTCGCCGCCGATCAGCGCCGACACCGGCGACGTCGGGTGGCTCAGCAGGTAGGCGGCCAGGACGGCCCCGCTCACCCGGGCCAGCACGCCGACGGCCCCGAGCGGCCCCCGCCGCGTCAGGATCCAGCCGGCCACCGGCAGCGAGGTGAAGACCACGGCCGTCGACCAGCGGTGGATCTCCCCGGCCAGGCTGGTCACGTCGGCCGACAGGTCGGTCGGGAAGATGGTGGCGAGCACCAGCCCGGCCGCCGCGACGATCAGCAGGACGCGGGTGGCCGCCGTCCGCGAGGGGTCGGGTTCGGTCAGGGACCAGGCCGTGGCCACGCACCCGGCGGCCAGGGCCATCATGCCGAGGGCGAAGAGGGTCTCGGTCGCCGTGTTCGTCACGGCGTAGTCGCTCAGCAGGCCCGTCATCGGGCTGATGAGGTCGGGGAAGAAGACGTGCAGGGCCAGCATCAGCAGCAGGGCCGTCGCCGGGCCCGCCGTGGCCATCAGGATCATTGGTCCCCCGTTCAGTGGACAGCGGATATGGGTGCGCGGTGCACGAGTTCCCCGTAGATCGACTCGAAACGGGCCAGCGACTGCTCGTGCGTGTGGGTCGCGGCCAGAGCCAGGCTCGCCTTCGACATCGCGGCGCGTTCCTCGGGCTGGGTGAGGATCGAGGAGAGGTGCCGGGCCAGCTCGGAGACGTCCCCGGGCGTGTAGAGGTGGCCGTTGCCCTCGACGAGGTGCGGCAGCGCCATCGCGTCGGCGGCGACGACCGGCAGGCCGCTCGCCATCGCCTCCAGGGTGGCGATGCTCTGAAGTTCGGCCGTGCCGGGCATGCAGAACACGTCGGCGACGGCGTACGCCTGGGGGAGGTCGGCGTCCTCGACGAAGCCCAGGAACCTCACGTGGTCGCCGGCGCCGACCCGGTGGGCCAGCCTCTCCAGCGCCTCGCGGCGGTTGCCCTGGCCGACGAAGACGGCCTGGCAGTCGAGGTCGTTGTGCAGCTTCGGCAGCGCCAGCACGATCTCTTCGAGGTGCTTCTCCTCGTCGAGGCGGCCGACGAACAGGATGGTCGGACGCTCCGGCACGCCGAACCGGCGGCGGGCCCAGGTCTGCGGCTGCGGGCGGAACCGGGACAGGTCGATGCCGCACGACACCGGCTCGACCTTCTTGCGCAGGCCCTTGGCCGCCAGCAACTCGGCGGCCAGCGGGGTCGGCGTGGTGACGTGGTCGGCCCGCTCGAAGATCCGGTTGAGGTCCTTCCACGCCAGCTCGCCGACGCGGCGACGGAGCCGGTTGGGCACCCCGGTGAACTGGAAGAGGTTGTCCGGCATGAAGTGGTTGGTGGCGACCACGGGCAGCCCGGCCCGCTTGGCGGCGGCCACGGCCGAGCGGCCGACCACGAAGTGGCCCTGGGTGTGCACGACGTCGGGCGCGATCCGCCGGACCAGCCGGTCCATGGTGCGGCCGAGCCCGGCCGGGACGGTGAACCGCATCGTCGGGTGGACCAGCAGGCGGGCCGACCGGAGCCGGTGCACGAGCACCCCCTCGATCACGTCGGTTACCGGGGGTCCGTCGTCGGAGCTGCACACGACGTGGACCTCCGTCCCCCGCGCCGCCAGGCCCGAGGCCAGGCGGTGGGTGAAGTAGGCGGCGCCGTTGACGTCCGGCGGGTAGGTGTCGGTCGCGATCAGCACCCGGCGGGGGCGCGAGTGCGCGACGGACGCCTCGGCGAGGGTGAGGCTCATGGGGGCTCCGTTCACCTTGACAGGGGGGTGGTTCTGGCGAGCGCGACCGTGCCGGCCGCCGCGAGGGCCGCGGCCGCCGTCGCCGCCAGTCCGTTGGCGGGAAGGGGTTCACCGAGCAGCAACGCGCCGAAGGACACCGCGGTCACCGGGTCGGTGACCTGCAACGCCGCGAAGGCCACCCCGAAGTGCCCGATCGCGTACGCCTTCTGGAGCAGCATCAGCGCCGCGACCAGCGGGATCGGGAGGGCCAGGAGGAACCACAACTGGGCGGGCCAGCCGTCGGCGACGACCCGCATCAGGGTGGAGGCGGCGCCGTACATGACACCGGCGGAGACGGCCAGCAGGGCGGTGCGCCCCGGCGGGCCGATCCGGGCGGCGGCGGCCAGGCAGATCAGGGCGGCGGCGCCCGCCAGGCTCAGCATCAGGGTGACCTCGGCGGCGGTCATGCTCGGTGGCCGGGTCGGCACCGGAACCATCAGGACCAGCGCGATCAGGCCGATCGCGACCATCGCCCCCGCCGCCAGCTCGTTCCTGGACGTCCTGCGTCCGTGCAGTGCGGCGGCGATGGGAAGGGCGAAGAGCAGACTGGCGACACCCATGGGCTGCACGATCGTCAGCGGGCCGATGCTCAGGGCGTAGACGTGCAGCAGGCCGCCCGCGGCGATCACCGCCCCGCCGAGCAGCCAGCGCGGCCGGCGCAGCAGCACCCGCATGCGGGGCTCGTTGCCGGTGGCCGCGACGTGCTGCTGGAGGGCGGCGCCGAGGGCGAAGAAGAGCGAACCGACGAGGGCTACGGCCGCCGACGGCGCTGCCGCGAGCATGGTCATGGTGCGGACTCCTCTCCCCTGGATGAAGCCATGGCACGGTGGCCGGAACGCCGCGAAATGGCGTCCGGTTCGGGAACTCGTGGGAGATTTCCGCTGTCGTGCCTGACTGCTAACCGCAGCCTGGTTCAAACGGGAGGGAGATCCATCCGGGATCGCCCCTGAGATGCCGACCGGTCATCCCTGGGGCGACCCCGGGCGAATGCCGCATCTCAGCTCATGGTCTTGCCGCCGTTGACCGCGATGCGCTGCCCGGTGACGAACCGGGAGGCGTCGGAGGCGAAGAAGGCCACCGTGTCGGCCACGTCGGCGGGTGTGCCCATGTGGGGGAGCGCGAGGCTGTTCCGGTACGTCTCGTAGTTCTCGGCCGCGACGGTGGCGTGGCGTTCGACCGGGATCCAGCCGGGCTCGACGGTGTTGACCGTGATCCCGTGGGGCCCGAGGGCGCGGGCCCACGACCGGGTCAGGCCGTGCATGGCCATCTTCGCGGAGACGTACTGGCTGAACTCGGGGTTGCCCAGGTCGGCGACCTCGCTGCCGATGTTGATGATCCGGCCGGTCCCGGCGGCCTTCATGGCGGGCAGCACCGCCTGCAGGATCAGCAGCGGCGCCTTGACGAAGAACCTGAGCTGGTCGAGGTGGTCGTCCCAGGTCAGGTCCTCGACGGGGATCTCCGGCTGCGGGCCGGTGGCGTTGTTGACCACGACCGCGACGGGCCCGGCGGCGGCCAGCGCCGCGGCGACCTGCTCCTCGGAGGTGACGTCGAAGCGGGAGATCTCGATCGAGTGGCCCCGGGCGCGCACCCGGTCGGCGACGGCGGTGGCCCCGGCCGTGTCGTGGGCGTAGTTGAGCAGGACGTGCCATCCGTCGGCGGCGAGCCGTTCGGCGATGACGGCGCCGAGCCCGCGGCTGGCACCGGTGACAAGAGCGGTTCCGAGAGACAAGAGACTTCCTTTCACGCCGGGACGGGGACAGGTGCCGATACTCGTGGACGCAGCACCGGCGCCGCCAGGGCGATGGCCGCGACGGCCGCGGTGACCAGCAGGAACGAGACACGGGGAGAGAACGCGTCGGCGACCACGCCGAAGAGGGTGGGCCCGCCGAGCCCGGCGAACAGCGTCATCATGGCGATGCCCGAGACGCCCTCCCCGGGGGTGGGCGCGGCGTCGGCGGCGGCGCTGAACGACTGCGGCACGACGGTGGCCAGGCCGAGCCCGATCAGCGCGAACCCGAGGGCGGCCACCCAGGTCAGCGGTGCGAGCACGGCCAGCAGGCCCCCGGCGAGCGCGGTCAGCGCGCCGGCCCGGACCGTCGTCACGATCCCGAGCCGGACGATCACCGCGACCGAGCCCAGCCGCGAGAACGCCGAGGTGCAGGCGAAGGCGACGTAGGCCAGCGCCGCCGCCACGGCGTCGGCCCCGGTCACGTCGCGCACGTAGATGCCCGACCAGTTGACCACGGAGCTCTCGGCGAAGGAGGAGCAGAAGGCCACCAGCCCGATCGCGACCACCGGCCGGGACGGCAGGCCGAGCCGTCGTTCGGGGGCGGGCGCGGAGGGGCGTACGGGAAGGGACCGGGCCGACAGCAGGGCGGCGCCGGCCGTCACGACCGCGACGGCGGCCAGGTGGAGCGGCGCGGCGACCGCGAAGGAGGCGGCCAGGGCGCCGATGCCGGCCCCGGCCAGCATGCCGACCGACCACATGCCGTGCAGCCGGGTCATGATCGGCTGACCCGCGGCCTTCTCGATGCCGGACGCCTCGGCGTTGACGGCGACGTTGGAGGTCCCGGCCATCGCCCCGTAGAGGGCGAGGGTCAGGCAGAGAACGGGGACACTGGGGGACAGGGCGGGCAGCCCGAGGGTGAGGCAGTAGATCGGGACGAGGATCGCGGTGGCGTCCCGCGCCCCGAACCGGGCCAGCAGCGGCCCGGCGGCGAGCAGGCCGGCGACCGACCCGGCCGCCGTGGCCAGCAGGACGAGACCGAGGGTGGTGGCCGACAGACCCAGGTGCTCCTGGATCCAGGGGATGCGCGTGGACCAGCTTCCCGCCACCATTCCGTGGCTGAGGAAGACCAGTGAGATCGCGCGACGCATGTCGTACTCCGTTGTCGAGGGGGTACGATCAAATTAACAGTTAGGCTTCCTGATGATTAAGGCGACCCCCCGCACCGCCCGGGCGATCAACGACCGGATGGCGCTCGACCTGCTGGTCGAGATGGGCCCCCTGACGGCCCCGCAACTGCGCGAGCTGACCGGCCTGTCCCGCCCGTCGGTCTCCGACCTGGTCGAACGGCTCCACGACGCTCGGTTGATCGAACCGGCCGGCGAGACCGGCGCCGACCGGCGCGGCCCCAACGCCCGCCTCTGGCGGGTCGCGGCGGCGCGTGCTCACGTGGTCGGCATCGACGTGCGCCCGGGTCACGTGAGCGCGGTCTGCGCCGACCTGGCGGGCGAGACGGTCGGCGAGGCGGAACTGCGGGGCCGGCCCGGCATCGTGGCGGCCGTCCGGGCGGTGGCGCGCGGCCCGCTGCACACCGTCGTCGTCGGCGCCCCCGGCCACGGCTCCCGCGACGGCCACGCCGAACAGCGGGAACTGGGCGCCCGCGTGGTGATCGAGAACGAGGTCAACCTCGCGGCCATCGCCGAGCACCGCGCCGGGGCGGCGGTGGGCCGCGCCGACTTCGCCCTGTTGTGGCTCGACTCGGGCACGGGCGGCGCGCTGGTCCTCGACCACAAGCTGCGCCGGGGCGTCTCGGGCGCGGCGGGTGAGGTCGGCTTCCTCCCGCTGCGCGGCGGTGACCTGCACGACCTCGTCTTCGACGCCCCCGTCGACGTGCTGGCCGAACGGGTCGCGCTGGGCGTCGCCGCGATCGTCGAGGTGGTCGACCCGGGCCTGGTCGTGCTGGGCGGCGGCGTGGGCCACCAGGGAGGATCAGAGCTGGCGGTACGCGTCCAGCACGCCGTCGAGGAGATCTGCCCGGTCCCCGTGGAGGTCACGGCGAGCACGGTCGCCGACAACCCGGTGCTGCTCGGGGCCACCCTGCTGGCCCTCGACGCGGCCAGGGACGAGACGTTCGGCTAGTTCGCCAGCCAGATCGACAGGTTGAGCGCGGCGGCGAAGGTCACCCAGAGCAGATAGGGCACCAGCAGCCAGCCCGCGACGCGGTGCCTGCGCAGGAACATCACGATGGTCACCACGATCGCCACCCACAACAGCGTGATGTCGGCGAACGCCGCCCCGAAGAGCCCCGCGCCGAAGAAGAGCGGCGTCCAGAGTGCGTTGAGCACGAGCTGGACGACGTAGGGGGTGAAGGACCGGTCGAGCCCGCGCGACTGCCAGACCAGCCAGCCGGAGATCGCGATCAGCGCGTAGAGGACCGTCCAGACCGGCCCGAACAACCACTGCGGCGGCGCCCACGAGGGCAGGTCGAGCCGGGCGTAGACGGCCCCCGCGTTCGAGGCCGCGAGCCCGCCGGTCACCGCGACCAGGGCCACGGCCAGTGCGAACACGAGGAGGGCGGGCCAGCGATACCGGGTCAGAGTGCTCATGGCGAACCCCTGCCCGCAGGAGCTCAGGTCAAGCGGCGGGCTCGGCGTGCATCCGGTGGAGCACCCGCTTGAACGCCCACACCGACCCCGCGAACGCCACCCCGGTGATCGCCGCGACGGCGGCGGTGCGAACCAGGAGGTAGCCCTCCAGGCTCTGGTGCAGCACCAGCCAGATGCTGACCGCCGAGTTGCACATCAGCACGAACGCCCACAGCAGGGTGATGCGGGCGAAGAACTGCCGCATCCGCTCGTGCTTCAGGATGAACGCCGGCAGGTGGATGTAGTCGAGCGTGAGCTTCTGGACCAGCGGCTTGTTGAGGCGCACCGAGGCCAGGAACGCCAGCGCGATGCAGACGGTGCCGATCTCCGGCTGGATGAAGTAGACCACCCAGTCGCCCGTCCACGCGCTGATCAGCCCGCGCGCCGTGACCGCGATGGCGGCCAGCAGCATGGTGCCGGGCACCGGGTGGCGGCGGATCAGCCGGTAGACGATGCCCAGGTACACCCAGGTGGTGACCGCGACCAGGCCGCCGATCAGGCCGAGGAGCGCGAAGAAGGTGTAGAAGACCACCATCGGCGCGACCACCCCTTCGAGCAGCCGCGGGATCGCCTGCCGGAACAGGGCGGTCAGCCTCGGCAGGGTGAATTGAGGGTGGTTCATGCTGCTCCTTCAGGCGTCGGAGCACCGACGCTAAAGCTTCCGCGCCTACCCCTGGGCTGGAGTGTGAAAACCAGTTTGGGAGGCCGTGGCCGATTCGTTACAGTACCCGACCCCTAAGGGTGGTCGGGCTTACCCCCTAAGGGACATCGGCTGAGTTAGAGGGATCTAACCCTCAGGACAACAGGGCGTTCTCGGCCCTTTATCCGGCTTGTCCCTGATGCCAGGAAGGCGGCCGCTCCGCTGAGGTGGACGTAGCCGCAGCCAGGAGGGACCACGTGACGGTCGAGCACATGAGACAGGACATCCGCACGGGGGAGGAGTACGCCGCCGGCGTCCGCCGCCTGCTGGAGAACCCCGATCTGCCCGACGAGCTCGGCCCGGCCGTGGCCCGCGCCCGCGACCAGGCGGGCCGGCTGCTCGACGCCACCCGGCGCCCCTACCAGCTCGGCGTGCTCGGCGAGTTCAGCGCCGGCAAGACGATGTTCATCGCCTCCCTGCTCGGCCTGGAGGGCCTGCTCATCGGTGACCAGCCCACGACGGGCAACGTCACCGCCTACTGGGTGCGCCAGGGGCCCTCCGGCACCCGCACGGTCATCACCGGCCGGCACGCGAGCTACCTCACCGAGACCGCCGCCGCCCAGCGCCGCGAGTCGATCGGGCAGGAGCTGCACGCCGCCGGCCGCACCCTGTCGGGCCCGGCCGCCGCCGGGTTCGAACAGGCCGTCTGGGAGGCCGCCGCCCGCGACGGCGACGGCCAGGCTCTGCTCCGCTGGCACCGGACGTACGCCGACCAGGCCCCCAACCAGGTCCGCCGCCTGTCGGCCCAGCTCGTGGCCGTCGCGCTGGCCGTCAGGGAGTTCGGGAGCCGGCTCGGCGCGCGGCCGGGCGTCTCGCAGGCCGAGGCGGACGACCTGCTGCTGATCTCCGAGCGGCGGCCGGTCTCCGAGCCCGACCCCTTCTGGATCGTCGACCACATCGCGGTGACCGTCGAGGTCGCCCCCGAGGTGCTCGACCTCGACCGGCTGCTCGGCGACGCGTCGTGGAACCACGAGGTCTCCAAGGACCGCATGGTCGTCTACGACTTCCCCGGCTTCCTCAACGACATCTCCGGCGAGCGTGACCTGACGCTCACCAGGACGCTGCTGCCCGACATGGACACCGTGATCGCCCTGCTCAAGGGCGGCAACCCCGACGGCATGGCCTCCGACGAGCTGACCTCGCTGCTCCGCGAGGTCTATCCCGCTGACCGGCGCGGGCGGGTGCTGGTGGGGGTGGGCAACCTCGGCGACGTCCAGGACATCAGGCGGTTCGAGACGGCGGCGCTGCGCCAGGCGCAGTCCGACGACGAGGTGCTCGACCAGGTGCCGACCCTGCGCAAGCTGCTCGACACCGCCGGGAGGCTCAACCCCGACGACGACCCCTTCTTCTACTCAGGGCTGGTGGCCCTCGACCACATGGGTCTCTCAGGGTCGCTCGACAACCGGGTCGGGGAGGCGGTCAGGGTCGTCGCGGCCGCGGGGTCGGTCGCCGCCGGGTTGCCGCAGTCGAGCCGGTTGCGGACCCTGCTGACCGAGGCCGCCCGCGACGGCGGCAAGGAGCTGGTCCTGAACCGGCTGGCCGACCGGCTGGCCGGCTACGGCCTCACCGCCCGCCACAGCCGGGTCATGAAGGAGCGCGCCGCCCTCGACCTGGCCGAAGGCGATCTGGAGGCCGCGCTCGACCAGGCCTCCCGGACCGTCTTCGCCTCGGCCGGCGCGGAGGCGGAGAACCTGGTGAACCAGGTCAAGACCGTGCTGAGCAGCCTCAAGGCCGACCTGCCGCCGCTGCTGGCCGAGACGCTCGGCGGCGGCAACCCCTCCCTGATGGACGAGATCCGCGCCGACCTCATCGCCCGCGTCTTCGCCTGGCCCCAGTGGTGGGCGATCATGTCCACGGCGACCGGCACCGAACTGCGGGCCGGGCCCGAGTCGACCGAGGAGTTCGTCGGCCCCTTCACCACGGTCTGCCACGAGGTCTACGCGACCTCCCGGAACCTGGCGCTGGTCCGGTGGGAGCAGGCGGTGCTGGCCAAGGCGCAGACCCTCGTCACCGACGACCTGCGCCGCCGGCTGGCCGCCGTGGACCTGCCCGACCAGGAGCGCGAGACGCTGGCCGCGCTGATCCGGCCCGCCGAGTGGCGCGGCATCCTGACCAACGCCGCCGCCGACCTGCCCCGCCCCGACACGGGCGGCGTCGAGCACGCCTTCCCGATGCGCCGCCCCCACCGGTTCGCCTGGTCGATCCCCCACGACGACCGGCCCGCCGAAGACGCCTGGTTCGTGCACCAGCTGCACCCCGTCCACGTGATCCGGCTCCGCCAGCAGGTCGTCGACGCCGCCGACATGGTGGTGCGGGGCTGGCTCGACGCCCTGCGCCCGCTGGCCGACGCCCAGATCAGATCGGGCCTGGAGACCCTGGAGGACATCCTGGAGCAGATCCGCGCCGACGTCGTCCGACGCCCCGCGCAGGCCAAGGGCGCCCCGCTGCTGGAGGAGCTGCGCAAACTCCGCGCCGCCTACCCCAGCGGCGGCGTCAACCTCGGGTTCGCCCGGTTCGCCGACTGGAAGCGGGGCGCGTAGATGGAGCTCTACCTCGCCGGCCCCGACGGCGGCCGCGTGACCGAGGTCCGGGTGCCCGGACCGCTGCCCCTCCCGATCGTCGTCCCCGAGCGGGACGCCGTCATCAGGGAGATCACCGTCGAACCCGCCGGGGCGCTCGCCACCCGCTGGACGCCTCGGGTGCCCCCCGGCGGCCTGAGCGTGCGGGGCGGCAGCGCCTGGCGGCTGCTCGGACCGGTGTCGGCCGAGCCCTCGGACGCGCCCGCCGAACCGGCCGTCCTCACCTGGACCATCACCTACGAGTACGAGGGCGGGAACCGCCGCATGGCAGAGAGCCGCGTCACCGTCACCCCCGAGTCCCGCCCCGACCTCGACGCCAACAGCGGCTGGATCGCCCTGGACTACGGCACGAGCACGACCTCGATCACCCTGTTCGACCAGCGCCGTCAGCACGCCCTGATCGGCTTCCCGCCCTCCCAGCGGGAGGTGCTGCGCCGGGAGCTGACCCTGCGCTTCGACGGGCACGCCGGGTTCGGGCTCGACGGCCAGAGCTGGCAGCGTTTCCTGGCCGCCACCGGGAGCACCCTGGCGACCGCCGGAGGGACCGCCGACCCGCTCCAGGCGGCCAGGGCCGTGCTCGACAACGACACCTCCACCAGTGGGGCGGGGCTCTACCGGCTGCTGCTGACGATGGAGCGCCAGGCCGCCCAGGTGCGGCAGCCCATCGTTTCCCAGGCGCTCCAGGGTCTCTACCGCGCGGCCTTCGACGTGCCGCCGATCCGGGAGCAGCGCATGATCAGGATCCCGCTGCACGCGGGGGAGGAGACGATCGACAGCGAGATCGCCGTCCACGGGCTCGACCCGCTGACCGTCAGCATGGCGGCCGACGGGCGCCGGTCCGGCGGATCGGCCGAGCCGCTGGCGCCGGAGGTCCGGTCGCAGCGCAGCCTCAAGCAGTTCATCGGCTCCTCCCGGTCGCTGCCGGGCCTGCCGGCGGGCCACCCGGTGACGCCCGACGACGTGATCGCCGCCGCCTGGGCGGGCCTGATGACCGAGAAGGTCGCCAAGTACTGCCACGACCATCCCGACGAGGTGTCGACCAAGCCGATCACCCACGCGGTCGTGACCTACCCGACGGTGTCGCCGCCGCGCATCCGCCAGGACGTCGAACGGCTGGCCCGCCGCATCGGCATGCGCCAGGTCGTGACCGCCTACGACGAGGCGACCGCCGCCGCGATGTTCTACCTGATGCGCGACTTCGCCGGCGACCAGGCGGTCGGCATCGAGGCGTTCCGGGCGCACACCCGGCGGGTGGGCGACAAGCAGTGGCACCGCAACATCCTGGTCGTCGACATCGGCGGCGGCACCACCGACATCGCGCTGCTCGGCATCACCCTGTTCGACCAGACCGTCTACGGGACCGGCCGCGACGAGCGGGTCCAGGGCCGCTACTACGCGCTGCGGCCCGCCGTGCTGGCGAAGGCGGGCCGGGCCCAGCTCGGCGGCGACCGCATCACGCTGGGCGTCTTCAAGCACCTGAAGGCGCTGCTGGCCGACGCGGTGCTGACCCGCTCGCCCCGGCTGGTGCGCGAGGAGTACCCCGGCTACCTGACCGGCGGCGTCTACCACCCCGGCTCGCTGCTGGCCCCGGCCGCCGACTCCGACGCCGAGCAGCGCAGGGCCGACCTGATCGAGAAGGTGGTGCCGACCCGCTGGGCGAGCGCCGCCGGTGACCGGCACGCCGCCGAGGAGCGGTTCCGGCGCCTGTGGAGCCAGGCCGACCTGGCCAAACGCCAGCAGTCCACGCACGAGGGCGACTATGTGGTCCGCCGGGTGCCCGAGCTGCTCCAGCTGGAGGGCCGGGCCCGCGAGATCACCGAGCCCGCCGAGGTGGTCGTCAAGCAGGAGGAGATCAACCGGATCATCGAGGAGGTGGTCAGGGACGCCTTCGCCATCGCCCTCAGCGTGGTCAAGCGGCGGCTGGGCCGCGATGAGAAGGGCGTGCCCGACGTCCTGGACAAGGTCGTCATCTCCGGCGGCACGTCGGCGCTGCCGCAGGTGCGCCGGGTCCTGCTGGAGACGTTCGCGCAGGCCGGCGACCACGTGAACTGGAACCCCCTCGACGTCGTGTACGACCCCGTCTTCGCCAAGACCGGCACCTCCATCGGCGCCTGCTGGGCCGAGCACGTGCGGCAGAAGGGCTACGCCAGCGCCTCCCAGGCGACCCAGCGGGTGCGGCGCGGCCTGACGGAGCTCTACATCGACGTGGACAACCTGTTCCACGCGCTCCCCAACACCCTCGTCTTCGACGCCACCGGCGGGCAGCTGTTCCCGATCTTCCAGGTCGGCGAGCGGTTCGACCGCATCCAGGTCGACGGCGAGATCGAGGGCCGCCGCCGCCACGGCGACTGGATCCCCGTGCCGCAGGACATGGCGATCTACCGCCAGCCGTTCGCGGTCGAGGAGGAGCGCAGCCTGTGGAGCCACCTGAGCACGCACGGCCTGCTCGACGGGCGGGTGCCCGCCGAGCAGCAGGCCGACTGGTACCGCCAGGTCATGGTGACCTTCGAGGTGAACGAGCGGGAACTGGTCACCGCCCACTTCTGCCACCAGTCCGGTCCCGTGTACGCCCCCCGCTTCGGCTCCGCCCCGGCCACCTGCGGCCTGGTGGCCAAGGACGAGGCGGGCCGCTTCGTGCTCCAGCGGGACATCGTGGTCAACCCGTACACGGCGGGCGGCCTTGCCTCGGCCCCGCAGCCGATCTTCGCGGCCGGGACGGTGCTGACCGAGCGCCTGCTGACCGACAACGGCCGCCACGCCGCCGGTCTCATCGGCCGGCCGCTGCCCAAGGACGTGCCCGGCGACGGGCTCTGGACCTTCTACACGCCCGTGCCCGGCCGTCCCGACGCCCTGACCCAGATCGGCGAATCCGTACGCGCTCCCAAGGCGGGGCTGCTCGGCGCCGACATGGTGCCCGTGCTCGACTCCGAGGGCAGGCTGACCGTGGAGCCCGGTTACGTGCGCTTCCGGGAGGCCAGGTCCCCGGCCGACGTGGTCGCCGACCCCGGGTCGGTGTTCAGCGTCGCGATGACGCCGGGCGACCCCGACGTCGACGAGAAGCTCAACCCGTTCACCGGCGGCCACTGATGGCGCTGGAGGAGACGCTGCGCGCGGTCCTGGCCCAGGCCGGGACCGCCCCCGCCACGCTGACCCGGGGTTTCCTGACCGGGCTGCGCGCGGCCCTGGACGACCTGCCGGCCGGCCCGGGGACGGCGGAACTGGCCGCCGACCTCGCCGCCCTGCTGGCGGTCCCGGCGGCGGAGCGGCCGGTCGCGGTGACGAGCACCCCGCTGCGGGACGACCTGCGCGACCTGGCCGAGCGGATGGCGCCCGGCTCGACCACGCCCGAGCAGGACGCGGGCGCGTTGTGGACCGCCGTCCACCTCGACGCGCTGCGGTTGTCCCGGCGGGAGGCCGACCTGGTGCGCCGGGCCGCAGAGGAGGCCGCCGTGCGGTCCAGGGCCCGGCTCGGCCGGCCCGGGGCGGCGGTCACCCTGCCCGGGCCCAAGGACGAGCGCCTGATCCCGTCGCTGAAGGTCGACGGGCGTGTGGTCGCGCCCGGCCTGGCGGTCTCCACCGCCGGCGCGCCGACGGCCACCGGTCCCGTCCCGGCCGAGATGGCGGCCTTCGCGGCGATGGTGCCGGTGCTGGCCGGGCTCGACCCCGCGCTGCACCACTGCCTCCAGGCGCTGGAGTTCTCCGGCCTGCGCGGCCTGGCCGAACCGGCCGTCCGGACCGGCTACGTCGGGCACCTGAACAGCCGCCTTGCGGAGGTCGCCGCCCGGCGGAGGCACTCGGGCCCGTGGCTGGAGTCGGTGGTCCGCCTGCACGAGGCGCTCTGCTCGGTGGTGCACCTGCCGCCCGCGCCGGAGGACTCCTGGTGGGGCGAGTGGCGGGCCGCCTGCAACGACGCCCTGTCGGACGCCGCGCTCGACTCGGGTGCGGGCACGGTCAAGTTCCCGCCCGGCCGCTACCGCGCGGCCGACGACCTGACCCGCCACGACATCGCCGTCCACTATCCGGACCGGCCCGGCCAGGTGCTGGCGTGCGTGCGGGCGTGGTCGAGCGTGCACGGCGTCGAGACCCCGGGGCGGGTCGTCTATGCCAGCTGACCTGGTCGCCTGGCCGTCGGACGACGACTACGTCCGGGCGCTGAGCCGCTCGGCGGAGTTCGGCGCGGGGGAGCTGCGCGGCGCGTGGGTGGCCATGGACGGCGCGGCCCGGCCGCGCAGCTTTCGCTGGCCGGGCGGGATCGGGTTCGAGGTGAGCGCCGAGAGCGAACTCGTGCTGCTCTGCTTCACCTCGGCGGCGGCCTCCGACCGCTGCCACCGGCTGGCGGCCGAGGGCGGCGGGGCGCTGCACTGGCACCACCGCGGCATCGCGATCGGCGGGCGGTGGATCCCGGTCGCCACCCACGACCGGGACGCCTTCGATCCCCGGACGGACTTCTGGGCCGAACCCGCCGAGGACACCCGGGAGCTGCGCATCCCGCGCATCCCGACGGCCACCACGGTCGAACCGGCCGCGCCGCCGCCTCCGCCGGTCGTGCCCCGGCCCGCCCTGCCGGTGTGGCTGGTGCCGGTCGTGGCCGTGATCGTCGCCCTGGCGATGGCCGGGCTCGTGCTCGTGTCGCTGGCATGACGCGCGCCCGCGTGCTCGTCGCGCTCGTCTGCGTGCTGGCCGCCCTGGTTGTCGCCCAGACGCTGGTCGCCCGCGCCAAGGTCGCCGGGCTGCGCGACACGATCGAGGTCTACCAGACCAAGGGGACCGTCTCCGCCGCCACCCTGTCCGGCGCGACCGTCCGCGAGAAGATCGTGGTCGACCTGGCGAACACCCGCTGCGCCGGCCCGGCCGGGTGCCCGCCGGCGAAGCGGGTCACCGTCGAGCCGTGCGCCGGCGGCCTGTGCGTCTCGTACGACGGGTCCCGCCGGAAGAAGGTCGCCGTCGCCGGCGGCTGCTGGAGGTTCTCCTTCACCCCGACCCGGGCCGCCTTCGACCCCGGAGCGGGGCGGTGGTTCGTCACCGAGTTCGACGCCCGCCTGGAGACGAAGGGCGGCGGCTCCTGCGGGAAGGTCAAGGCGGTCTGGGAGGTGACGGGGCGGCCGGTCTAGAGGCTCGTCGTCGCCAGCTTCGCCCCGAAGCCCACGAACACCGCGCCCACACCGGTCGTCAGCCCCGCCGACAGCACCCTGCGCCGCCGGAACTGCCCGGCCAGGAACGTCCCGCCGAAGATCAGCGCCGACAGGTAGAGCACCGAGAACACCTGCAGGATCGCGCCCAGGATCAGGAACGACAGCGCCGGGGCCGCGTAGGTGTGGTCGACGAACTGGATGAAGAACGACACGAAGAACAGGATCGCCTTGGGGTTCAGCAGGCTGATGATCAGCGCCTTGCGGAACGGGTCGGGGGAGAGCGCGGGCGTCTCGACCTCGCCGGTGACGGACCGGTTCCGCCACGCGCCCCAGATCATCGAGAGCCCGATGTACGCGAGGTAGGCGGCGCCCGCGTACTTCACGACCGTGAAGACCAGCTCGTTGGACATGAGCAGCGAGGCCGCGCCCGCCGCCGAGGCGAACATGAGCACCGAGTCGCCGATGAAGACGCCGGCCGCCGCGCGGTAGGCGTCGCGGACGCCGCGCTGGGCGGCGGTGGAGAGCACGAACAGGGAGTTCGGGCCGGGGAGGAGGACGATCAGGAACGCGCCGATGACATAGGTCCATATGTCGGTGATGCCGAAGAACACGCGGTCACGATACTCCTGCTGCTTTACCCGTAATTCCTATATGTTTAGTATGAAATCATGACCGAACCCCCCACTCGGCAGGAGAGCCGGACCCAGTTCAACGAGGACTGGGCCGCCACCCTCATCGGGCTCGTCCTGCTCGTGCTCGTCATCATCGGCGTCATACCGCCGGGGCTGATCCCATGACCCAGACCCAGGCGTCCGTGCGAACCAACGTCGTCCTCGGCGTCGTCGTCGTGCTGGTGCTCGGCGCGGCCACCCGGTTCCTGGAGAAGAACGTCCCCGTCTGGTTCGAGGGCGACGTCGCCAAGGCCGTCGAATATCCCGTCTACGCCATCGTCCTCGGGCTCATCGGCAACGCGGTCCTCACCGCCACCGGGTGGCGGGAGCGGCTGGAGGGCGGCTTCCGGACCGAGTTCTTCATCAAGACCGGGCTCGTGCTGCTCGGGGCGTCCATCAACCTCAAGGTGATCGTCACCGCCGCCGGGCCCGCCATCATCCAGGGCATCCTGCTCATCTCCAGCGTTTTCCTCTTCACCTGGTGGCTGGCGGGGCGGCTCGGGCTCGACGACAAGCTGCGCGCGTTGTTGTCGGCCGCGGTGTCGATCTGCGGGGTGAGCGCGGCCATCGCGGCGGCGGGGGCCGTACAGGCACGGAAGGAGCAGCTCGCCTACACGGCCAGCCTGGTGATCGCGTTCGCGCTGCCGTCGATCTTCCTGGTGCCGTGGCTGGCCTCGGTGTTCGGGCTGACCGACGAGGTCGCGGGGGCCTGGATCGGCGGCAACATCGACACCACCGCCGCCGTGACCGCGGCCGGCGCGCTGGTCGGCGAGGACGCCCTCGCGGTCGCCTCGATCGTCAAGGTCACCCAGAACGCGCTGATCGGGGTCGTGGTGATCGCGCTGACCGCGTGGTTCGCCTTCCGGGTCGAGCGGGCCCCGGGCGCCAGGGCGCCGGGAATCGGGGAGTTCTGGACCCGGTTCCCGAAGTTCGTGCTCGGGTTCGTGGCCGCCTCGGTGATCGCCACCTGGTATCTCGGCACGGTCTCCGGCGCCGAGGGCAAGGAGGTCATCGCGGTCGCCAACGACCTGCGGGTGTGGTTCCTGATCCTGGCCTTCGTCAGCATCGGCCTGGAGTTCAAGGTCAGCTCGCTCCGCGAGGCCGGCTGGCGGCCGGTCGCCGTGTTCGCCTCGGCCGCGGTGCTCAACCTGGTGCTCGCGCTCGGGCTGGCGCTGCTGCTCTTCAGCGGCTTCACCGTGTGATGTAGGTCACAACCGGTTGGAACGTGCCTGAGGGTGACGCCCCTTGTTCGGGGCGTCACCCTGCCGGTAGCTTCACACCCCGACGTCGCGGCGGCGGAAGCCCCACAGGCCCGCCGCCGTCAGGGCCACGGCCACCAGGGCGAGCACGACCAGCGGAAGCGCGGTCACCTCGCCGCCGGGGAGGCGGGGCGTGTGGGTGAACGGCGACAGGTCGAGTACGGCCTCGCTGAGCTGGAGCAGTGCGCCGATCTGTCCCAGCAGCAGGCAGATCGCCAGGATCCCCCACGCCACCGCCGACAACCGGGGCAGCAGGCCGAACAGGGCGACCGTCAGGCCCGTCAGGGTGGCCGCCGCCGGAGCCTGCGCCAGCGCCGCGCCGATCAGCCTCGGGACCTGGCCCATGTCGCCGACGTCCGCGCCGAAGCTGAGTCCGAGACCCACGCCGATCATGAACAGCGCCACGACCGGGCCGATCACCGCGAAGACGACGTGACCGAGCGCCCACGGCACCCGCGCGGTCGCGGTCGCCAGCACCGGTTCGGCCCGCATCGCGCTCTCCTCGGCGCGCATCCGCGACGCCGCCTGGATCCCGTACGCGGCGGCGGCGATGGCCGCGATGCCGAACAGGGTGGCGATGAACGTGTCGGTGAGCGAGGCCCCGCCGCCCAGGCGGGCGAACAGCTCGGCCAGCTCCGCGTTATCGCGGAACGCCTCGGCCGCGCCCGAGGTGGCGCCGCCGAAGGCCAGTCCGAAGACCAGGAAGCCGGTGCTCCAGCCGATCAGCAGCCCTCGCTGCAGCCGCCACGCCAGGGCGAACGGGCCGGTCAGCGAGGTCGAACCGGCCGGGCCGAGCCGCGTCGGCAGGAGGCCGCCGCCCACGTCGCGGCGGACCGACAACCATCCGGCCGCCACGGCAAGCACGGCCGTCAGGCCGAGTGAGGCCAGCAGGGGCCGCCAGTCGTCGCCCGCGAACGCCTTGGTGTACTGGCTCCACGCCAGCGGCGAGGCCCACGACAGATCCGAGCCGGTCGCGTCGCCGGCCGCCCTGACCAGGTAGGCCACGCCGAGCGCGGCCAGCGCCAGCCCGCGTGCCGGTCCGGCGTTCTCGGTGAGCTGCGCGGCCACCGCGCCGACGGCGGCGAACACGATCCCGGCCGACGCCACCGACATGCCCAGCAGCAGCGAACCGCCCGAGAAGCCCAGGAAGGCCGCCGTCAGCAGGCCGATCACCAGGTCGGCGCAGGCCGCCACGATCAGCGCGGCGGCGAGCGGGGCGTGCCGTCCGACGACGGTCGCGGCGACCAGTTCGCGCCGCCCGGCGTCCTCCTCGGCGCGGGTGTGCCGGATCACCACCAGCACGTTGATCAGCGCGACGATCAGCAGGGTCAGCCCGGCCCGCTGGGTGGCCAGGGCCTCGACGCTGTGGCCGTAGACCGGGCCCAGCATCGCCTCGATCGACGGGATGCCCGCCGTGGTGCGCGCGTAGAGCAGGCGCGACTCCTCGGTGGGGGTGAGCTCGGCGAAGCTGGCCGCGTACACGGCCGGGAGGGCGGCCAGAATCAGCACCCACAGGGGGAGGAGCACCCGGTCGCGCCGCAGGATCAGGCGGATCAGGTGCCGGACGCCGGTCATCGTGCCGCCCCCTGGTAGTGACGCATGAAGAGCTCTTCGAGAGTGGGCGGCTGGGAGGTGAGGCTGCGGATCCCCGCCGTCGTGAGGTGCTTGAGCGTCTCGTCGAGCCGGTCGGTGTCGACCTCGAAGCGCACGCGGGTGCCGTCGACGACCAGGTCGTGCACGCCGGGGATCGACGTGAGGGGGGTGGCCAGGTCGGCGCTGATCGACGTGCGGGTCAGGTGGCGCAGGTCGGTCAGGGTGCCGCTCTCGACGGTCTGGCCGTTCCTGATGATGCTCACCCGGTCGCAGAGCTGCTCGACCTCGGCCAGGATGTGGCTCGACAGCAGGACCGTGCGGCCCGACGTCTTCTCCTCGGCGACGCACTCCCGGAAGACCTCCTCCATCAGGGGGTCCAGGCCCGAGGTGGGCTCGTCGAGGATGAGCAGCTCCACGTCCGAGGCGAGCGCCGCGACCAGGGCGACCTTCTGCCGGTTGCCCTTGGAGTAGGCGCGGCCCTTCTTGCGCGGGTCGAGGTCGAAGCGCTCCAGCAGTTCGGCGCGGCGCTTGGGGTTCAGCCCGCCGCGCAGCCGGCCGAGCAGGTCGATGACCTCCCCGCCCGACAGGTTCGGCCACAGGGTGACGTCCCCGGGCACGTAGGCGAGGCGGCGGTGGAGCGCGGTGGCGTCCTTCCACGGGTCGCCGCCCAGCAGGCGGGCCGACCCGGAGTCGGCGCGCAGCAGCCCGAGGAGGACACGGATCGTGGTCGACTTCCCCGATCCGTTCGGGCCCAGAAAACCGTGCACCTCCCCGGTCCTGACCGTGAGGTCGAGTCCGTTGAGCGCGTGCGTCCGGCCGAAGGTTTTGTGGAGGCCGGACACCAGGATGGCGTTTTCCATGGTTCGGACCGTACGCTCATTTCACAAACTTGTGAAATCTATGACCCGTATGAAACGCGTATATATTTTGGCGGGGAGGGTGGATGCGAGACGAGGAACAGGTGCGGATGGCCACCGAGCGGATGGCCATGGTGTTCACGAGCTGGGGTTTCCCGCGCATGGCCGCACGGGTGCTGATGACGGTGATGACCGCCGACGAAGACGCGCTCACGGCCGGCCAGATCGGTGAGCGCCTGGCGGTGAGCCCGGCGGCGGTGTCGGGCGCGGTGCGTTACCTGATGCAGGTGGCGATGCTGGAGAAGGAGCCGCAACTCGGCTCCCGCAGCGACGTCTACCGGCTGCCGGACAACCCCTGGTACGAGGCGACGGCCCTGAAGAACGACCTCTTCATCACGCTGGCCAACATGGCCGAGGAGGTCGCGCTGGCGCTGGGTGAGGACACCCCGGCCGCCCGCCGGGTCCAGACGATGAACGAATACTTCAAGTTCATCCACGAGGCCCTGCCGAAACTGATCGACCTCTGGCGGGAGTACAAGGTGGAACACGGCCTTGACTGACCCTGTGACTGACAGGGTGGACTGACACCTTTTGACATAGACCGCCTCGGGGTTCCGGGGCGGTTTCGTCATGTTTCACCGGATAACGGGATGGGCCTTGTGACGGGGGGATCGGCGGGCTACGATCCCCACAACTCTTAGGAAACTTTACTAAAAGAAGCTCCCACTCACAGCGTCAAGTCACCGGACGCATCCACAGCCTGTCCTCCCACCCCCCTCACCCGAGGTTGTGACATGCAACGTAGGTATGTCTGGCGAACGCTGACGGCGGTCTTCTCGCTCGCGCTCGCCTTCGTCGTGATCCCCTTCGCCGCGAGCCCGGCCAGCGCCGCCGCGACCGCGACCTTCACCAAGACCTCCTCGTGGGGGTCGGCGTTCGAGGGCAAGTACGTCATCACCAACAGCGGCCCCACCGTGGTCAACGGCTGGTCGCTCGCCTTCGACCTGCCCGCCGGCGGCGCGGTCAGCTCCCAGTGGGACGCCACCCTCACCCGCAACGGCCAGCGCTTCACCTTCGGAAACGTCGGCTGGAACGGCACCATCCCGGTCGGCGGCTCGGTGAGCTTCGGCTTCATCGCCAGCCCCGGCGGCGCGACCCCGGCCAACTGCACCATCAACGGCGTGTCCTGCGGCGGCGGCACCAACCCCTCGCCCTCCCCGTCACCCTCACCGTCGCCGCAGCCGGGCGTGCCCGGCAAGCCGGGCACCCCGTCGGTCACCGGCACCACCGGTTCGTCGATCTCGCTGAGCTGGGGCGCCTCGTCGGGCACCGTCACCGGCTACCGCGTGTACGAGGGCGCCACCCAGCGCGCGCAGGTCACCGGCACCAGCGCCACCGTCTCGGGACTGGCGGCGTGCACCGCGAAGACGTACACGGTCAAGGCCTACAACGCGCAGGGTGAGTCGGTCGCCAGCGACGCCGTGAGCGGCTCCACCACCGGCTGCCCGATCGGGCCGCTGCCCAAGCACTTCCTGACCGGCTACTGGCACAACTTCGTCAACCCCGCCACCGAGCTGAAGCTCTCGGCGGTGCCGAACGAGTACGACCTGATCGCCGTCGCGTTCGCCGAGGCCACCAGCACCCCCGGCCAGGTCACCTTCGCCCTCGACCCGGGTCTGGCCACCGCCGTCGGCGGCTACACCGAGGCCCAGTTCAAGGCCGACATCCAGGCCCTGAAGGCGCGCGGCAAGAAGGTCATCATCTCGGTCGGCGGCGAGACCGGCCGCGTGCAGGTCGCCAGCAGCGCCGCCGCGGCCCAGTTCGCCGACTCGGTCTACTCGGTGATGCAGAACTACGGCTTCGACGGCGTCGACATCGACCTGGAGAACGGCCTCAACGCCCAGTGGATGGGCGAGGCGCTGCGCCAGCTCCGCAGCCGCGTCGGCTCGTCGCTGATCATCACGATGGCGCCGCAGACGATCGACATGCAGTCGACCGGCATGGAGTACTTCAAGCTGGCCCTGGCCATCAAGGACATCCTGACGGTCGTCCACATGCAGTACTACAACTCCGGCTCGATGCTCGGCTGCGACCAGGCCTTCGCCTACGGCCAGGGCTCGATCAACTTCCTGACCGCCCTCGCCTGCATCCAGCTCGAGAACGGCCTGCGCGACGACCAGGTCGCCCTCGGCCTCCCGGCCGGTCCCGGCGCGGCCGGCGGCGGCGTGGTCGCCCCGTCGATGGTCAACCAGGCCCTCACGTGCCTGGCGACCCGGACCAACTGCGGCAGCTTCGTGCCGCCGCGCGCCTACCCGGGCATCCGGGGCGCGATGACCTGGTCGATCAACTGGGACGCCAGCAACAACTGGAACTTCTCCCGCACCGTCCGCCCCCACCTGAACACCCTGCCGTAGATGAAGATCCGCAGCCTCATAGCAGCCGCGGCCCTCGTGCTGGGCGGCGCCTTCGTGGCGTCGCCCGCCCAGGCCGCCAACATCGCCACCAACCCCGGCTTCGAGTCGGGCCTGACCGGCTGGACCTGCTCCTCGGGCGCCCAGGCCGTCACCACCCCCGTCCGTTCGGGCTCCGGGGCCCTGGCCGCCACCCCGGCGGGCAGCGACTTCGCCCGGTGCTCCCAGACCGTGACCGTCCAGCCGAACACCGCCTACACGCTCTCGGCGTGGGTGCGCGGCCCCTACGTCTTCCTCGGCGCGATCGGGTTCTCCGAGACCTGGGCCGCGCCCGGGGCGACCTGGGCCCAGCTCACCCGGACCTTCACCACCGGCGCCTCCCAGACCTCCGTGACGATCTACCTGAACGGCTGGTACGGCCAGGGCACCTACTACGCCGACGACGTCGTGCTCGACGGTCCCGGCGGCAACCCGCCGGGACCGCAGCCCCCGGCGGCGCCGGTCCTGTCGCTCAGCCAGACCACCACCGACGTGAACCTGTCGTGGCCCGCCGTCTCCGGCGCCACGGGATACCGCGTCTACCGCGGTGGTGCGCTCATCTCCTCACCGACCGGCACGACATACACCGACCGGCCCGCCGCCGGGACCTACGGCTACCAGGTCAGCGCGGTCAACGCCGCCGGTGAGTCGGCGAAGTCGAACACGGTCACCGCCGTCGTCGGCAGCGTGCCGCCGCCGCCCACGGGCCTGCCCAAGCGGGTCATGGTCGGCTACCTGCACGCCTCGTTCGCCAACGGCTCCGGCTACACGCGGATGGCCGACGTGCCGAACGAGTGGGACGTCATCAACCTGTCGTTCGGCGAGCCGACCTCGGTCACCTCGGGCGACATCCGCTTCACCCAGTGCCCGGTCGCCGAGTGCCCCAACGTGGAGACCGAGGCGCAGTTCATCGCCGCCATCCGAGCCAAGCAGCAGGCCGGCAAGAAGGTGCTGATCTCGATCGGCGGCCAGAACGGCCAGGTGCAGCTCACGACCACGGCCGCGCGCGACAAGTTCGTCCAGTCGGTCGGCGCCATCATCGACAAGTACGGCCTCGACGGTCTCGACATCGACTTCGAGGGCCACAGCCTGTCGCTGAACGCCGGTGACACCGACTTCCGCAACCCGACCACCCCCGTGATCGTCAACCTGATCGCGGCGCTGCGCTCGCTGAAGGCCCGTTACGGGAGCCGTTTCATCCTGACCATGGCTCCGGAGACGTTCTTCGTCCAGCTCGGCTACCAGTTCTACGGCTCGGGCCAGTGGGGCGGCGCCGACCCGCGCGCGGCCGCCTACCTCCCGGTCATCCACGCGATGCGGAACGACCTGACCCTGCTCCACGTGCAGGACTACAACTCCGGGCCGATCATGGGCCTGGACAACCAGTACCACACGATGGGCGGCCACGACTTCCACGTCGCGATGACCGACATGCTGCTCGCCGGGTTCCCGATCCAGGGCAACACGAACAACGTCTTCCCCGCGCTGCGGCAAGACCAGGTCGCCATCGGCCTGCCGTCCTCACCGCAGGCCGGCAACGGCTTCACCACCGTGGCCGAGGTGCAGAAGGCGTTCGACTGCCTGGCCAAGGGCGTCAACTGCGGCCCCTACCGGCCGCGCGGCGTCTACCCGAACCTCCGGGGTCTGATGACCTGGTCGATCAACTGGGACCGGTTCAACAACTTCGAGTTCTCCCGCAGCCACCGCTCCTACCTCAACGCGCTCGGATAGGACCTGTTCCGATGAAACGCTTACGCGTGCTCCTCGCGGCCTCCATCGCCTTCGCGGGTGTCCTCGTCGCCACCCCCGCCCACGCCGCCCCCGCCACCGCCGTCTTCACCAAGACCTCCGAATGGGGGTCCGGCTTCGAGGGCAAGTACGTCATCACCAACGGCACCACCTCGACCATCAACGGCTGGTCGGTCGCCTTCGACCTGCCCTCGGGCGGCAACGTCAGCTCCCAGTGGGACGCAGTGCTCTCCCGCAGCGGCCAGCGCTTCACCCTCAGCAACGTCGGCTGGAACGGCTCCATCCCGCCCGGCGGCACCGCCAGCTTCGGCTTCATCGCCTCACCCGGCTCGGCCGCGCCCGCCAACTGCACCCTGAACGGCGCGCCCTGCGCCGGCGGCCCGACCAACCCGCCCGGCACCCCGGGCACCCCCGGCACCCCGACGGTGACCGGTACGACCGGCTCGTCGATCTCGCTCTCGTGGGGCGCGTCCTCGGGCACGGTCGTGGGCTATCGCGTGTACGAGGGCTCGACCCAGCGCGCGCAGGTCACCGGCACCTCGGCGACCATCTCCGGGATCGCGGCGTGCACCTCCAAGACCTATGTCGTGAGGGCGTACAACAACGTGGGTGAATCGTCCTCGTCCGGCTCGGTCACCGGCTCCACGACGGGCTGCCCGACCGGCGGCCCGCGCATGCCCGGCGCGCCCTACCTCTACATGGGCTGGGGCGACCCGCCCGCGCCCGCCTCGGTGATGGCGGCGACCGGGGTGAAGTCGTTCACCATGGCCTTCATCCTGTCGTCCGGCGGCTGCAACCCGGCCTGGGACGGCAACCGCCCGCTCAACAACGCGGCCGACATCAACGCCATCAACGCGATCAAGGCGGCCGGCGGGTCGATCCAGGTCTCGTTCGGCGGCTGGTCGGGCAACAAGCTCGGGCCGAACTGCTCGACGCCGCAGGCCTACGCGCAGGCCGTCCAGACGGTGATCAACGCCACCGGGCCGGCCGTGGTCGACTTCGACATCGAGAACACCGACGAGTTCGAGAACTACACCGTCCAGGACCGCATCCTGAACGGCCTCAAGATCGTCAAGCAGAACAACCCGAACATCAAGATCGCGGTCACCTTCGGGACGTCCACGAGCGGCCCGACCTCCCACGGCGTGCGCCTGATCAACCAGGCGAGGGCCCTGGCGGTGCCGATCGACAACTTCACGATCATGACGTTCGACTTCGGCAGCTCGAACATCCAGCAGGACACGATCAACGCGTCCGAGGGCCTGAAGAACGTGCTGAAATCGGCGTACGGCTACACCGACGCACAGGCCTACGCGAAGATGGGCATCTCGGGCATGGTCGGCCTCTCCGACCAGCTGGAGACCACCACCCCCGCGGCCTGGACGGCGATCCGCGACTACGCCGTCCAGCGCGGCCTGACCCGCTTCGCGACCTGGTCGGTCAACCGCGACCGCCCCTGCCCGGGTGGCGGCGTGGTGTCGAACTGCTCCGGCATCAGTCAGTCGAACTGGGACTTCACCAGAATCACCGCGGGCTTCTGAGCCGCCTCGGAGGCTGAAGGCGGTGCCGTACCCATGCCGGGACGCCGGGGTGCGGCACCGCCTTCTTCATGTCATCTCTCATGTCGTCACGGGGCGAGGCGGGAGCGGGGGCCGGCGCCGGACGCGGCGTGGGCCGGGAGCGGCGGGCGGGGCCGGGGTGGGCGGAGCCGTAACGGAAGCCGGATCTGGCCCGGAGTGCGGCGCGGGACGAGACGACGGCGGGATCGCCAGTCTGTCGCGGGGCCCTCCTATGTCACGGGGAATGGCTAAGGTTGGCGCGTCATGGACTACGCAATCCCCACGGGAATCCTTCTCGTCACCGGTGTCGTGCTCGCGGTCCTCGCCCAGCGGAGGGGGTGGCAACCCTCACTCCTGGCGATCCTCGGCGTCGGCGTCGTGGTCCGGGTGCTGATCATGGCATTCTCCGCCGCCGACTCGTGGCAGCCGATCGACTTCGTGAACAGCTTCCGCCCGGCCGGTGAGGCGATCCTCGAAGGGCGCAACCCGGTCAACAGCGGATGGCACTTCCTGCCCGCGATCCCCTATGTCTACGGGTCGCTGATGTGGCTGGGCATCCCGTGGGAGATCGCCGGACGGCTCGTCACCGTCGTCGCCGACCTGGCGCTGATCCCGCTCGTCGGCAGGCTGGCGGGCGGCGGGCAGCAGCGGCTCCGCGCCTTCCAGTACGCCTGCAACCCCCTCGCGGTCCTGGTCGCGTCGGTCCACGGGCAGGTCGAACCGGTTTCGCTGGTCTTCGCCGTGGCCGCCTACGTGGTGGCGCGGGGGCCGGGGGAGTTCCGGGGGAGCGAGCCGCTGCTCGACCGGCCCGACCGGATGGTGCGCAGCCTCCTCACGCGCGACGCCGCAGGGGTGACCCGCCGCGCCGTCTACGCCGGTCTGCTCATGGGGCTGGCGCTGTGCGCCAAGAGCTGGCCCGTGATCCTGGTGCCGGGCATGTTGATGTTCCTGCCGGGGGTGCGGGCGCGGATCGTGTCGGGGCTGGCGGTGGCCGTGCCGCCGATCCTCGTGCTGCTGACCATGCCGCTCGGCGGCTGGGTGCGCTGGGACCAGCTCGTCGACGTGCTCAAGGAGATCAGCCTGCGGCCGAGCGACGTGCGGCCGATCACCGGCGACTGGGGCTGGACCGCCGTGATCAACGGCGGCAACTGGGACCTCACGCCGTGGAAGCTCGTCGTCGGCCAGTACATGATCTACGCCGTGGCCGCGTTCTGCCTGTGGTGGTGGCGCAAGGCCGACCCGATCGACGTGTCGATCGCGATCCTGCTGGGCTTCATGGTCGTGACGCCGCGCCTGGGCGCGCAGTATCTGCTCTGGTTCATGCCGTTCCTGGTCGCCCGCCCCACCAAGTGGGCCTGGCCGGCGATCATCGGCAGCTCGTTGTGGGCCGCGACCGGCTATCTGGTGCTGACCCAGTTCCGCGGCCAGGACTGGGGCGCCCTGCACGCGCCGTGGGCGATCAGCTCGATCGTCCTGTTCCCGCTGCTCATCGCCGCGATGCCGTGGGCCCGCCGGTCATTCGACGATCAGGCGGACCAGGTGCCCGTGACTCTTGAACCCGGGCGGGTCGCCGTCGAGCACCCCCGTGACGCAGTCGAAGACCCGGGGCTCGCTCTGCCGGACGAAGAAGACCGGCTCGGCGACGGCCGTGAGAAGTCCGACAGCGGCGCGGTGCAGCGCGACACCTGACAGCTCCTCTTCGAGCGTCAGCGTCAGCTCGTACACCCCGTCGTCGAGGAGCCGGTCACGCACGATCCGCCACCGGTCGCCGCACGCCTTCCTCAGGTGCGGCAGCAGGTGGACCTCCGGCTCCTCGGTCACCCAGCCGTCGCGGCGCATCGACGCCAGGAGGGTCTGGACCTGCGGATCCATCGCCGTGCCGTCGGCGATCCCGGTCTGCCGCTCATCGATGTCCCATCTGCGCACGCCGTGACCCTATGCCGGGGTACGCCCCTGCGGAGGCGCTTCTCCCGAAACCAGCGCTCGGGCGAACCGGGCAGCAGGATCGCTGTCGATGACCAGCGCCCGCACCAGCAGCGAGAGCGGAATCGCCAGCAGCGCCCCCAGCGGCCCGATCACGAAGGCCCACACGATCAGCGACACCATCGTCATCGTGGTCGACAACCCGACGGCGTCGCCGAGGAACTTCGGCTGCACGAACGACTGCACCACCACGTTGATCACGATGTAGGCGAGGATCACCAGCAACATCGTCGAGAACCCCCCGTCCAGCAGCGCGAGCAGCGCCGGCGGCAGCAGCCCGAGGATGAAGCCGATGTTCGGCACATAGTTCGTGATCAGCGCGAGGATGCCCCAGAGCAGTGGCAGCGGCACGCTGAGGACGATCAGCGCGATCACGTCGAGCACCGCGCAGATGATCCCGAACACGGTGGAGACCAGCAGATAGCGCCGGATCCGCGACGCGAAGGTGGTCAGCGCCCCGTGCAGCTCGGGCCGCTCGACCTTGGCGACCCGCAGGATCCGGGTGAACGCCGGCGCGTCGAGGTTCATCGTCAGCGACAACACCACGATCAGGAACAGCGCCGACCCGGCCCCCAGCGCCCCCGCGAGCAACCCCTGCGCGACCGGCAGCAACCGGCTGGGATCAAAGGAGTCGATCGCCTTGTCGATCTGGTCGGCCCCCAACCCGATCCCGGCCGCGAAGGCCCGCGCCTCCGCCGCCAGCGCGGCGAACTTGTCGGTGTACGTGGGCGCGATCGTCGCCAGCTGCGTCGCCGCCACCGCGACGATCGCCAGCATCCCGGCGAGCACCAGCAGCACGACGAGAAAGGGAACCGCCACCTGAAGCCAGGTCGGCGCGCCCTTCCTCTCCAGCAGACCCCGGATGGGCGCCACCGCCACGACGAGCACCAGCGCCAGCATCACCGGACCGGCAATCGAACCCACGGCCTGGATTCCGGCCAGTGTCACGACCGCCGCCGCCGCGGTCAGCAGGACGACCAGTGCGCGCGGCAGCTCGATCATGAGCGGTTCCTACCCCGCTGACCGGCGGAGATCCACTGTTGGCGATCAACTGACCGAGCCATGACCTCGTGGCCGTGCGGAAGCACTCCGGTGAGCTGTTAATCTTTAACTCGTCGACCTGGTTCGGCAAACTCCACTCAACAAGATCCGGAAATCCGGTCGATTTGACATCGCCTGGAACCTGGCTAAGTTGGAGGGGTTGCTCTTCAGCAGGAACCGCAAGAAAGTGCCGAGTTTGACACTAGCGGGAAACGCTGAAAAGATAAAGGCACAACAGCAAGACAAAAGAAAAAACAAAAGCAAGTCCGTTTCTTGAGAACTCAACAGTGTGCTAAAAGCCAGTGCATGATGCACAACCCCGTCATTTGATGACGGATTCCTTTGGTTGACATTCATGTGAATGTTGGCCAGGAGAAATTCTGCAGACATTGTTTGGAGAGTTTGATCCTGGCTCAGGACGAACGCTGGCGGCGTGCTTAACACATGCAAGTCGAGCGGAAAGGCCCTTCGGGGTACTCGAGCGGCGAACGGGTGAGTAACA
>NZ_WXEW01000005.1:611185-685112 GCF_009901565.1 Herbidospora solisilvae | reverse complement strand
GGGGCAGGTTACTCACGTGTTACTCACCCGTTCGCCGCTCGAGTACCCCGAAGGGCCTTTCCGCTCGACTTGCATGTGTTAAGCACGCCGCCAGCGTTCGTCCTGAGCCAGGATCAAACTCTCCAAACAATGTCTGCAGAATTTTTCCTGGCCAACATTCACATGAATGTCAACCAAAGGAATCCGTCATCAAATGACGGGGTTGTGCATCATGCACTGGCTTTTAGCACACTGTTGAGTTCTCAAGAAACGGACTTGCTTTTGTTTTTCTTTTGTCTTGCTGTTGTGCCTTTATCTTTTCAGCGGTTCCGGTTAGTGTCAAATTCGACGTTTTTCCCGGTTCCTGCCGAAGAGCAACCCCTCTAACTTACCCGCGTCCCCGGCGATGTCAAATCGCCCGGTTCCCCGGGTGGATGTTGGAGGGGGTCTGCCGGGGGCGTCCCCGACTCCTCAAGATTAGCAGCCTCTCAGAGGCCGTCGGACCAGTTTCAACGACGACACCCGCCGATTCATTCCCCGGCAGGTCGGACGGGCACACGGAGATCAACGAGGCCCGGAGATCCGGGAAGCCGGGTGCCTAGACTCGACCGGGTGAGTAGTGAGCAGCCACCTACGGCGAAGAAAGACCCTGTTGAGCGTACGCATCACGGCGACACCGTGATCGACGAGTACGCCTGGCTCGCGAAGAAGGACGACCCCGACGTCGTCGCCTACCTGGAGGCGGAGAACGTCTTCACCCAGCAGGTCACCGGACGCCTGAAGCCCCTGGCCGACACCATCTTCCAGGAGATCAAGGGCCGGACGCTGGAGACCGACCTCTCGGTCCCGGCCCGTCTCGGGGCCTGGTGGTACTACTCCCGTACCGAGGAAGGAAAGCAGTACGGCATCCAGTGCCGCGTACCGGCCGAAGGGGAAGACCCCCCGACGGTCGAGCCGGGCCAGACGCTCGAGAACGAGCAGGTCATCCTCGACGGGAACGAGCTGGCCGGCGACAGTCCCCACTTCGCCCTCGGGGTGAGCAGGGTCAGCCCCGACGGCACGATGCTGGCGTACTCGACCGACTTCGCGGGCGACGAGCGGTTCACCCTGCGCTTCAAGGACCTCGGCACGGGTGAGCTGCTGCCCGACGAGATCACCGGCATCTTCTACGGCGGCGCCTGGTCGAAAGACGGCAGCACGTTCTTCTACACCACGGTCGACGACGCCTGGCGGCCCGACAAGGTGCACCGCCACACGCTCGGGCAGGCCGACGACGTCGAGGTCTACCACGAGGCCGACGAGCGGTTCTGGGTCGGCATCGGGTTGTCGCGCAGCGAGCGCTACCTGCTCCTCAACGCGCACAGCAAGATCACCAGCGAGGTCTGGTTCCTCGACGCGCTCAACCCGGCCGGCGAGTTCCAGGTGGTCAGGCCGCGGGAGACGGGCCTCGAATACCACCTCGACCACCAGGGCGAGCGCTTCCTGATCCTGCACAACGAGAACGCCGAGAACTTCGAGCTCGCCAGCGCCCCGGTCGCCGACCCGGCGGCCTGGACTCCGCTGATCCCCCACCAGGACACCACGCGCCTGCTCGACGTCGACGCCTTCGAGTCGCATCTGGTCGTCCACTTCAGAAGAGACGGCCTCACCGGCATCCGGATCCTGCCGGGAGACCAGGACCCCTACGAGATCGAGTGGCCCGAGCCGCTCTACGACGTGGCGCCGAGCGGAAACGCCGAATACGTCACCAACCGGCTCAGGCTCGGCTACACCTCGATGGTCACGCCGCCTTCGGTGTACGACTACGACCTCCGGTCCCGCGAACTGATCCTGCTGCGCCGGCGGCCGGTCCTGGGCGGCTACGACCCCGACGACTACGAGCAGTTCCGCGAGTGGGCCGTCGCCGACGACGGCACCAGGATCCCGATCTCGATCGTGGCCAGGAAGGGCACCCCGAAGAAGGCGCCCACACTCCTCTACGGCTACGGCAGCTACGAGACCTCGATCGACCCCTACTTCTCGGTGGCCCGGCTCTCGCTGCTCGACCGCGGCCTGGTCTTCGCGGTCGCCCACGTCAGGGGCGGCGGCGAGATGGGCCGCCGGTGGTACGAGGAGGGCAAGTTCTTCCAGAAGAAGAACACCTTCACCGACTTCGTCGCCGTGGCCAGGCACCTGCGCGGCACCTGGTCGAGCGCGGTCGTGGCCCGGGGCGGCAGCGCGGGCGGCCTGCTGATGGGCGCGGTGGCCAACCTCGCCCCCGAGGACTTCGCCGGGATCGTCGCCGAGGTGCCGTTCGTCGACGCGCTGAACACCATCCTCGACCCGTCGCTGCCGCTGACGGTGATCGAGTGGGACGAGTGGGGCGACCCGTTGCACAACCCGGAGGTGTACGAGTACATGAAGTCGTACTCGCCCTACGAGAATGTGCGTGACGTGACGTATCCCCCGATACTCGCGATCACCTCGTTCAACGACACCCGGGTCTTCTACCACGAACCGGCCAAGTGGATCGCGCGGTTGCGCGCCACCGCCAAGGGCGGGCCGTTCCTGTTGAAGACCGAGATGGGGGCCGGGCACGGGGGTCGCAGCGGGCGCTACGACGCGTGGCACGAGGAGGCGTTCACGCTGTCCTGGATTCTCGACCGACTGGGAGTGACCGAATGACGTATGTCGCCGCCGCCGACCGCTATGGGCCGATGCCGTACAACCGGACCGGGCGGAGTGGGCTGAAGCTGCCGGCGGTCTCGCTGGGGCTCTGGCACAACTTCGGCGACGACAAGCCGATCGAGTCGCAGCGGGCGATCCTGCGCCGCGCGTTCGATCGCGGGGTGACCCACTTCGACCTGGCCAACAACTACGGGCCGCCCTACGGCTCGGCGGAGAAGAACTTCGGGACGATCTTCGCCCAGGACTTCAGGCCGTACCGTGACGAGCTGATCCTGTCGACGAAGGCCGGTTACGACATGTGGCCGGGGCCCTATGGCGAGTGGGGGTCGCGCAAGTACGTGCTGGCCAGCCTCGACCAGTCGCTGAAGCGGATGGGCGTCGACTACGTCGACATCTTCTACAGCCACCGGTTCGACCCGGAGACCCCTCTTGAGGAGACCATGGGGGCGCTCGACACGGCGGTCCGGTCGGGCCGGGCGCTGTACGCGGGCATCTCGTCCTACTCGCCGGAGCGCACGGTGGAGGCGTACGAGATCCTGAAGTCGATGGGCACGCCGCTGCTGATCCACCAGCCGTCCTACTCGATGCTCAACCGGTGGATCGAGGGTGGGCTGCTCGACACCCTGGGTGACCTGGGCGTCGGCTGCATCGCGTTCTCCCCGCTGGCGCAGGGCATGCTGACCGACCGCTACCTCAACGGCGTGCCGGAGGGGTCGCGGGCCTCGCAGGGCAAGTCGCTCAGCCCCGACCTGCTGACCGAGGAGACCCTGCGGCACATCCGCACCCTCAACGAGCTGGCCAAGAGCCGGGGTCAGACGCTGGCGCAGCTCGCCCTCGCGTGGGCGCAGCGCGACAAGCGGGTGACCTCGGTGCTGATCGGGGCGAGCAGCGTCAAGCAGCTCGACGACAGCCTCGACTCGGTCAAGAACCTGGAGTTCTCGGCCGACGAGCTCGACGCGATCGACAAGGACGCGGTCGAGGCCGGCATCAACCTGTGGAAGCGCAGCAGCGACGCGTAGTCAGAGGGCGTCCTTGCGCTGGAGCCAGGTGAAGGCGGCCCATCCGGGCAGCACCGGAAGCCAGAAGGTGAGGACGCGGAACAGCAGGACGGCGGAGGTGGCGGTCTCCTTGGGCAGCCCGGCCACCGTCAGGCCGAAGATGAGGGAGGCCTCGACAGCGCCGAGGCCTCCCGGGGTCGGGGCCGCCGAGCCGATGGCGTTCCCGGCCAGGAAGACGACGGCGACGGCGGTGATGCTGAGCTCACCGCCGAACGCCTTCACGCAGGCGACCAGGCAGATGACGAAGCAGACGGTCACCATGACCGTGCCGGTCACCGCTTCGATGATCTTGCTGGGTGACTGGAGCACGTCGAGGAGCCTCGGCACCACCCCGCTGAACAGGGCGCGCACCCGTTTGGACACGATCCGCCGCAGCGGCGGGATGGCCAGGATGACCACCATGACGGTGGCGCTCGCCAGCAACGTGATCAAAAGCCCTCGCGAGGGCGTCAGCGAGGGCGCGGCCTGGGTGCCGGTGAGATAACCGGCCAGCAGCAGCAGCGTGATGTGGGAGGCCAGGCCGATGAGCTGGCTGGCGCCCACGCTGGACAGCGCCTTGCCGGATGGGATGTCGCGTTTCTGCAGGTAGCGCGTGTTGATCGCGACGCCGCCCACGGCGGCCGGGGCGACCAGCTTCACGAACGACGAGGCGAGCTGGACCAGCACCGTCCGCCCGAAGGGCAGGGGTTCGGGCACGAAGCCGCGCACCACCGAGGCGGCAGCGACGTAGCTGAGGGCGGCGGCCACCAGGGCGACCCCGCCCCAGGCCCAGTCGGCCGTGGTCAGCATCGACACCAGGTTGATCTGGCTGAGCTGGGACAACAGGATGTAGGCGGCCAGGGTGCTGGCGATGATCGTGACGAGCGTGCGCGGCCGGAAGCGTTCCAGCCGCACCGGCTCGACGGTGGCCTGCGGTTTGAGCGCGACGATCTGCTCGCGCAGCGCGGGCAGCAGGTTCTTGTCCTTGCCGGCCGCGGCCCGGGTGTCGCGGGCCAGCGCGATGCGCTGGAGCAGCGGCAGCGCCGCCGCGATGGTGTCGTCGCCCAGGACGGCCGCGCCGGTCTTGACGGCACGTTCCGCTCCGACCCTCAGACCCAGGTAGGCCAGCAGCTGCGCGACGTCGAGCCGCAGGAGGAGGTCTCCGGCGGCGATCTCGCCGGACCGGGCGTCGACCAGGAGGATGTGGCCGTCGACCGCGAGGTGGATCGACTCGCCGGTCAGGTGGCGATGGGCCAGGCGGCGGGCGTGGAGCAGGCGCACCTGTTCCCACATCTGGAGCAGCAGCCCGTCGTCGAGGTCGTCGTCGGGGAGGTCCTGGATGGGGCGGCTGTCGACGTGTTCGTAGGCCAGCAGGGCCGCCTCGGTGCCGACCTCGCTGGTGCCGAGCAGGCGGGGGGTCCTGGCGCCGGCGGCCTGGGCGGCGTAGGCCATGAGCGCCTCGCGCTCCAGTTCGGCGCGCAGGGAGCGGATGGCTCTTCTGCGGGTCTCGCTGTTGAGGCGCAACCGCCGCCACAGGCGGTACACGACCCCGGCGACCTGGCGGTCGCGGTCGAGAACGGTCACCGACAACCGGGTGGTGTCGGCCAGGCCGACGATGTAGCGGCGGCTGCCGGAGCTGTCGTCGTCGATGCGGCGGGCGCTGACGATGGCGAAGCCGAGCCGTTTGAGCGCGGCCACCACGGCGCTGCCGGGCGGGCGGGTGTTGGCGCTGCCGACGCCGTAGAGCGTGACGAAGCCGACGAACAGCCCGACCAGGTAGGTCACTATCGCGCCCAGCATGGTGATCTTGGCGGAGGTGAACAGCGCGAAGAAGTCGAAGACCAGCGCGACCCAGAGCAGCGCCCGCCAGCGTGGTCGTCGCGACATCCGCACCGCGGTCGCGTAGGCGATCACCGGGGTGAGCACCGTGTTGAGCGGTTCGACGTCGCGGTCGCCGGTGAGAAGGGTGCGCAGTTCGGCGGGGCCCGAGGTGACCATCCACTCGCCGAGGGTGTACGAGAGCAGCAGCGCCAGGATCGCCGCGATCAGCCCCTGGGCGACCCGCATGCCGTCGCGGTGGAACACCCGCTCGACGGCGAAGGCGACCGGCACGGCCAGCACGGCGACCCCGCCCAGCAACCCGGCGATCGAGGAGATCCATTCGGGCGCCCGGCCGGTGCCGGCCTGGACGTCGGTCTCCAGCCCGTTGAGGGTGCGCTGGGCGACCAGGGCGAGCAGGATCACGGCGGTGATCGCCAGCAGCGTCATCAGCATCCGGAGCAGGTCGGACGGACGCCGGATGCGCTGGGGCAGCAGGGGCTCCACGACGAGGACGACCCCGGAGTCCGGGGACGTCAGAGAGTCGTCCTTTTCCTTGATGCCCCTCACCACCGTGATTGTCTGCGATCTTTGTTGCCAGTGTCCACAATCGAAAGTCACGGCACAGCGACCTGACCCCGGAGTCCCCCTCCTGGTCGAGTCTATGGATCGCGGCCCGTTTCGCGCCGACGCGCCGTAACCCTCGAACGTGGCCTGAAACCTCGTGTGGCTGCCAGTCTGGTGCCGCCTTCCCCCGGCCCGTTCATCAAGGGGGAAACTGTGCGCATTGTGGTATCTGCGGCTCTGGTGCTGACAACGACGGGTATGTCGGCCGACCCGGGGCTGGACGAGGCGGTCACCGAACCCAACGTCTTCGCCCACGTTCAAGTCCTGGCCGAAATAGGCAACCAGCACGGCAACCGGGCGGTCGGCACCGCCGGTTACGAGGCCTCCGCGCAGTACGTCGAGCGGGTGCTGACCGCCGCGGGTTACCAGGTGACCTCGCAGCCGTTCACGCTGCCGCACCACCGCGAGGTGAGCCCGGCGGTGCTGACCACGGCCGCCGGCCCGGTCGACGCGGCGACCTTCGCGTTCTCCCCGTCGGGCCGGGTCTCCGGGCCGGTCCAGGAGACCGGCACGGGCTGCCTGTCCACCGACTGGACCGGGTTCCGGCAGGGCTCGATCGCGGTCGCCGAACGCGGCGGCTGCTCGTTCCGGGTGAAGGCCGACCGGGCCGCGAGGGCCGGGGCGGGCGCGCTCATCGTGGTCAACTCGCGGCCGGGTGAGCTGAAGGGGTCGCTGGGCGAGCCCGGTACGCCGCTGCCGGTGGTCGGCGTCGCCCAGGACGCCGCGATCGAGGGCCCGGTCACGGTGGAGACGAACACCACGTCCACCATGAAGGTCACCCGGAACGTGATCGCGCAGACCGGCCAGGGAGACCCCGACGACGTGCTGATCCTGGGGGCCCATCTCGACTCGGTCGAGGCGGGGCCGGGGATCAACGACAACGGCTCGGGGGTCGGGGTGGTGCTGGAGATCGCCGAGCAGATGGCCCGGATGCGGCCCGACCGGGCGGTCAGGTTCGCGTTCTGGGGGGCCGAGGAGGTCGGGCTGGTCGGCTCGACCCACTACGTGAAGAACCTGTCGGCGGAGGAGAAGGCGAAGATCGCCGGGTACGTCAACCTCGACATGGTCGCCACCGAGAACCACGGCAACGGCGTCTACGACAGCGACAACGCGATCGAGGAGGCCGCCACCGAGTTCTACCGGCTGCGCGGGCTGTCCTCGGAGGAGGTCGCGTTCGACGGCCGGTCGGACTACGGGCCGTTCGTGAAGGCCGGCATCCCGGCCGGGGGCATCTTCACCGGCGCCGACAGCATCAAGACCCCCGAGCAGGCGGCGGTGTACGGCGGGACCGCGAACCGCGTGTTCGACCCCTGCTACCACAAGGCCTGCGACACTATCGAGAACGTGAACCGGCAGGTCCTGGACGTGAGCGCGGACGCGGTCGCCTACATCGTGGAACAGCTCGCCTTCACCGACCGCCCCGTACGATGACGGGATGGAATTGCGGGTTCTGGGGGCATGTCCCCTTGATTGTCCGGATACGTGCTCGTGGGTGGTGACCGTACAGGACGGAAAAGCCACCTCGTTGCGGGGCAACAAGGAGCAGCCCTACACGCGGGGCGCGCTCTGCGTGAAGGTGAACCGCTATCTGGAGCACGCGGCCTCGCCTGAGCGGATCCTGCATCCGATGAAGCGGGTGGGGCCGAAGGGCTCCGGGCAGTTCGAGCGCATCAGCTGGGACGAGGCCCTCGACATCCTCGCCACCAGGCTTCGGGAGATCGTCGACACCCACGGCGGCGAGGCCATCTGGCCCTACCAGGGCACCGGCACGCTCGGGTTCGTCCAGGGCGAGTCGGGCATGGCCGGGCGGCGGTTCTGGAACGCCCTCGGGGCCTCCTTCCACAACATGAACATCTGCTCGCGGGCCGGGAACGAGGGCCTGCGGCTGACGCTGGGCACCCCGGGAGGCATGGACCCGGAGACGTTCGCCCTCTCCAAGCTGATCCTGCTCTGGGGCACCAACACCCTGACCTCAGGCCACCACCTGTGGAAGTTCATCCAGGACGCCCGCGCCGACGGCGCGCACATCGTCGCGATCGACCCGATCCGGACCCGGACCGCCGAGCAGGCCGACGAGCACCTCCCCATCGCCCCGGGCACCGACGGGGCGCTGGCGCTCGGTCTCCTGTACGTCGTCCTGGAAGAAGGCGCAGAAGACCGCGACTACCTGGAGAACCACACGCTCGGCTGGGACGAGTTCCGGGCCGAGATCCTCCAGTTCCCCCCGTCACGGGTCGCCGAGATCACCGGCCTGCCCGAAGACGACATCCGCGCCCTCGGCCGCCGTCTCGCGCACACCCGCCCGACCGGCATCCGCGCCACGATGGGCCTGCAGCGCCACGAGGGCGGCGGCTCGGCGATGCGGCTGATCGCCTGCATCCCCGGCGTGACCGGCGACTGGCGTCATCCCGGCGGCGGGGTGGCCTTCTCGACCTCGGCCCACGTCCCGCTCAAGGTCGACCACCGCCCCGAACTCCTGCCCCACCCGGTGCGCAGCCTCACGATGACCCGCCTCGCCGACGGCCTCGACGAGTCGGTCAAGTGCCTGTGGGTGTACGGCGCCAACCCGATGGGCTCCACCTCCGACCAGAACCGGATCCGGCGGAAGCTGCTGCGCGAGGATCTGTTCACCGTGGTCATGGAGCAGTTCCCCACCGACACCGTCGACTACGCCGACGTCGTGCTCCCGGCGACCATGCAGATCGAGCACCTCGACCTGCACGAGGGCTACGGCCACATGTACCTGATGTGGAACGAACCCGCCGTCCCCCCGGCGGGCGAGGCCCTGTCGACCACCGAGACCTTCCGCCGCCTGGCCCACCGCATGGGCCTGACCGAACCGGCCCTGTACGCCACCGACCTGGAGATCGCCGCCGAACTGCTGGAGGGCACCCCCACGATCCAGCTCGACGAGCTGCGCAAGCGCGGCTGGGCCCGCCTCGACGTGGCCGACCCCTTCGTCCCGTTCACGAACGGCTTCCCCACCCCGAGCGGAAAGCTGGAGTTCGTCTCCGACCTGGCCGAGCAGGCGGGCCTGCCGCGGGTCGCCACCTACGTGCCGTCCCTGAGCGCCCGCACCCGGAAGGACGGGAGGCTGACCCTGATCACCCCGGCCTCCCACACGTTCCTGAACACGATCTTCGCCAACAACCCGGAGCTGCTCAGACGCTCGAAGGGCCCGACCGTGGTGGTCAACCCTCGGGACGCCGAACCCCGGGGCCTGGTCTCGGGGTCCCGGGCCAGGGTCTCGAACGAGTTCGGCGCGTTCGAGGCGTACGTGGAGGTCTCCGACAAGGTCCGTCCGGGGGTGGCCGCCTCGCCGAAGGGCCACTGGCCCAAGCTCAGCGGGGGCGCCAACGCCAACGCCGTGGTCGAGGAGCGCGACGCCGACCTGGGCAACGGTCCCGTCTACCACGACAACCTGGTGGAGATCAGCCCAGTAGCTTGAACCCCTCGTGGCTCGGGGTGAAGCCGAGCGAGGCGTAGAACCGGTGGGCGTCGGGCCGCCGCTTGTCGGTGGTCAGCTGCACGATGCGGCATCCCCGCTCGTGCGCCCGGGCCACCGCCCACGTCATGAAGGCCCGGCCGAGCCCCCTGCCCCGGTGGGTGGACGCGACCCGGACCGCCTCGACCTGCGCCCGCTCGGCGCCGTCGCGGGACAACCCGGGGATGTACGTGAGCTGCATCGTCCCGACCACCTCGCCGTCGACCTCGGCGACCACGATCTCGTTGCGCGGGTCGGCCTCGATGGCGTCGTAGGCGGCCCAGTGTCCCGGGCCGACGGGCGCGAGGTGGCCCCGGGACCGGGAGATCTCGTCGTCGGCCAGCAGGTCGACGATGCGCGGCACGTCGTCGCGGGTGGCCGGCCGGAAGGTCGGGTGGTGGCTTGCGGACATGGGGTCCAGGATGCCTCAGGGAGCGGTCAGGGGCTTCCCCGATGTGGGCAAAGCGCCCGATTAGGCACTCTTGATACATGAACGAACTGACTCGACGCGACGAGATGTCGCTCGCCGGCGCGGCCCTGCGTGGCGCGCCCTGGAAGGCCGCGGCCGTCACCGGCGGGGCGGTCGCGACGGCCAGCCTGCTCCTCGGACTCATCACCGGATCGGCCGACCTGGCCTGGGCGCTGGGCGTGGGGGTCACCCTGTTCACTCTCGTCGCCGCCATCGGCGCGATCTCCAAGCCCGACACCGGCGACCGGGTCACCCGGCAGGCCAGGAACTGGTCGCTGCGCCACCCGTGGCGCTTCTCGCTCTACCCGGCGGCCGGCGCCGCGATCCTGATGTACCCGATCGAGCTCGTGCTCGACGGCGACGGGGTCTTCGGCGCCGCCTGGGACGCCGCCTGGGGCGGCGCGTGGATCTACCTGCTGACCGCGATCGTGGCCACCACCATGCGCGGGCGGGCCGTGAAGAACTAGCAGGTGGCGGATCGTGCGCCGGGTCGCGTCCGCGGCCCGGCGCACTGTCGTCTCAGAGTGCGAAATAACCGCTTTCGGGGGGTTACTGACGGGTAGCATTCCGGTAGAGTTACTCATCAGTAGCACTCGTATCGGAGGAGCGGTGATGGGCCACTACAAGAGCAACATCCGCGATCTGGAGTTCAACCTCTTCGAGGTCTTCAACCGGGGTGAACTCTTCGGCACCGGGCCGTTCGCGGAGATCGACGAGGAGACCGCCCACGCGATCCTCGACGAGGTCGTGCGGCTGGCCGAGGGGCCGCTGGCCGCCTCGTTCACCGACGCCGACCGCAACCCGCCGGTCTTCGACCCCGCCACGGGCACCGTGACGATGCCCAAGAGCTTCGTGGAGTCGTACAACGCCTGGGTCGACGCCGAGTGGTGGCGTCTGGAGCTCCAGCCTGAGCTGGGCGGCACCCCCGGTCCGCGTTCCCTGAGCTGGGCCGTCGCCGAGATGGTGCTGGGCGCCAACCCCGCCGTGTGGATGTTCGCCTGCGGGCCGCAGTTCGCCCACGTGCTCTACCACCTGGGCACCGAGGAGCAGAAGAGGTTCGCCCAGCTCGCCGTCGACCGCCGCTGGGGCTCCACCATGGTCCTCACCGAGCCCGACGCGGGCTCCGACGTCGGCGCCGGGCGCACCAAGGCGACGCGGCAGGACGACGGCACCTGGCACATCGAGGGCGTCAAGCGCTTCATCACCAGCGCCGAGCACGACATGGCCGAGAACATCTTCCACCTCGTGCTGGCCCGCCCCGAGGGCCACGGCCCCGGCACCAAGGGCCTGTCGCTGTTCCTGGTGCCCAAGTTCCTGGTCGACCTGGAGACCGGCGAGCTCAAGGAGCGCAACGGCGTCTACGTCACCAACGTCGAGAAGAAGATGGGCCTGAAGGTCTCCACGACCTGCGAACTCACCTTCGGCGACAAGCACCCGGCCATCGGCTACCTGGTCGGCGACGTCCATGAGGGCATCCGCCAGATGTTCACGGTGATCGAGAACGCCCGCATGATGGTCGGCACCAAGGCCATCGCCACGCTCTCCACGGGCTACCTCAACGCCCTCGACTACGCCAAGAACCGCCTCCAGGGCGCCGACCTGACCAAGATGGCCGACAAGACCGCCCCGCGCGTGCCCATCACGGCCCACCCCGACGTCCGCCGCGAGCTGATGCTCCAGAAGGCCTACGCCGAGGGCATGCGCGCGCTGGTGCTCTACACGGCCACCTTCCAGGATTCCATCCAGGTCGCCACGGCCGAGGGCCGCCGCGACGAGATGGCCGAGGCGATCAACGACCTGCTGCTGCCGGTGGTCAAGGGCGTCGGCTCCGAGCGCTCCTACGAGATGCTGGCCCGGTCGCTGCAGACCCTCGGCGGGTCCGGCTTCCTGCAGGACTACCCGATCGAGCAGTACATCCGCGACGCCAAGATCGACTCCCTCTACGAGGGCACCACGGCGATCCAGGGCCTGGACCTGTTCTTCCGCAAGATCCTGCGCAACCAGGGCGCCGCCCTGGGCGAGATCCTCGGCCAGATCAAGGCGTTCGCCGACTCCGAGGCCGGCAACGGCCGCCTCAAGGTCGAGCGCGGCCTGCTCGGCGAGGCCGCCGGCGAGGTCAGGGCGATGGCCGACGTCATGGCCGGCTGGGCGATCTCGTCGCTGGAGTCGCCGAAGGAGGTCTACAAGGTCGGCCTCAACACCACCCGGTTCCTGATGGCCCTCGGCGACCTGCTCATCGGATGGCTGCTGCTCCGGCAGGCCGAGATCGCCCTCAAGGCACTGGAGTCCCAGGACGACGACTTCTACGCCGGCAAGGTCGCCGCGGCGACCTTCTTCGCCGGCAACGTGCTGCCCCGCATCGCGTCGGAGCGCCGCATGCTCACGGCGACCACGCAGGAGCTGATGGACCTGCCGGAGAGCGCTTTTTAACCCAGCGGGAACTGCACCGCCGCCCGGCCCGCCAGGATCGGCTTGATGAAGTCGGCGACCACCTTCAGGTGGACCGGGTGGTCGCGGTAGACGACATAGTCGTCGGCCGAGTCGAAGTCGGCGACGATGCCAAGATCGGAGTTTCCCTCGTTGATCTTGGCATCGGTGCCGATGACGTAGTTCTTGATCTCTGGAATGTTGGCCGGGAGCGTCTCCAGCCCGGCGACGACGGCGGCCTTCTGGTCCTCGGTGGCCTCGTCGACCCAGCGCAGCAGCACAATGTGACGGAACATGGGCGCCAGCCTAGGACGTCGTCCAGTGCCACTCGATGGAGGCCTGCTCCCTGCGGGCCGCGAGCCACTCGGCGAAGGCCAGCCGCCCGGCCAAGGCCAGGGTGTCGGCGTCGTTCACCGCCGGGCGGCGCTCCAGTACGAGGCCGGTCAGATAGCCGTTCTCGAAGGGCACCGGGCCGATCAAGGTGTCGCGCGGGGCGTGCCGCAGCGGGGCCGGCAGCGCGTGGGCCCGGCGGGTGCCGACCACGACGGCGGCCTCCGGGCAGCCGAGCAGCCCGCCCAGGCCACGCAAGATCTCGCCGTTGACCGGCTGGGTGCTGGTCACCCACATGGCCCTGACCTGGTCGAAGTCGTCGAGGTGGCGGGCCAGATAATCGGGCGCCAGCTCCTCCTCCTTGCGGCGGCGGAATCGGCGGCGGCGGGCGATCAGGGTGATGAAGCTCTCGAACTGGCCGCCGGACATGCCCATCTCGGCCACCCACGCCAGGGTCTCGGCCCGGTCGCGCAGGGGCACGCCGTCGCGGAACTCGTCGGCGGCGGCACGGAGGTCGTCTTCGGTGAGCGGTTCGACGTCGGCGAGCATCTCTGCCCTGATCAGGCAGTAGTCGACGATCTCGTCGTGGACCGCACGGTCACGGTGGGAGAACTGGCGGACCATCGTGACGGCTTCCGCGATCGGCAGGTGAACCGCGTCGACCCGGACGAGGCAGTCGGCGCCCGATCCCGTGATCACTGACTTCTGCTCCTCTCGGCGAACCGTGCCGCGCGGCGAGGCCCTTCCGAGGGGGCCCGGCGCCGCCTCGCCGCGCGACGATCAGCGGGCTCCCGGGGCACCGGGGATGTGCGGCACACCCCCGACGGGAACCCGCCTCCGACGGTAGGAGCAGTCACTTGAGGATCACTGGTGCCGACTTGCAGGACTCTTGTGCTACGCCCAGGCCAGCATGCGCAGCGGGTCCTCCAGCATCGCGCCGATGTCTCTGAGCACGTAGGAGCCCAGTTCGCCGTCGATCACCCGGTGGTCGAACGACAACGCGAGCGTGGTGACCTTGCGCACCGCGATCTGCCCGTCGACCACCCACGGCATGTCTCTGATCTGGCCGAACGCCAGGATCGCCGACTCGCCCGGGTTGAGGATCGGGGTGCCGGCGTCGATGCCGAAGACGCCGACGTTGGTGATCGTGACGGTGCCGCCGGACATCTCGGCCGGGGTGCACTTCCCGGCCCTGGCCCGGTCGGTCAGGTCGTTGAGCGCCCTGGCGAGGTCGACCAGCGAGAGCGCCTGGGCGTCTTTGACGTTCGGCACGATCAGGCCGCGCTCGGTGGCCGCCGCGATGCCCAGGTTGACCGACTTCTTGAGGATGATCGCCTCGTCGGTCCAGGTGGAGTTGGCGTGGGGGTGCCGCTTCATCGCGGTCACCAGCGCCTTGGCCACCAGCAGCAGCGGCGACACCTTGACGCCGGCGAAGTCGGGCTGCTCGCGCAGCCGGCGGACGGCGTTCATCGTCTCGGTGACGTCGACCTGGAGGAACTCGGTGACGTGGGGCGCGGTGAAGGCGCTGGCCACCATCGCGGCGGCGGTGGCCTTGCGGACCCCGCGTACCGGGATGAGCTCCTGCTCCTCCACCACCAGCGGGACGACCGGCGCGACCTGCGCGGCCAGCACGTCGTCGCGGGTGATCGACCCGTTGGGCCCGGTGGGCGCGACGTCGGCGAGGTCGACGCCCAGGTCCTTGGCCAGCTTCCGGACGGGCGGCTTCGCCAGCACGGCCACCCGATGAGCCGAGCCGTTGGAGCCAGGCCGCGCGGGAGCCGGAGCAGGCTGCACCGGCGCGGGCTTCTCCGGAGCCGGAGCCGGGGCCGGGGCCCCCGAACCCGCGTGTCCCTTCCTGGCCCTGCGCTTGCTGGGCCCCTGCTTCACCCCGTAGCCGACCAGCACCGGTTCGCGTTTCTGGGGCTCCTCTGGGACCAGGCTCTCGGTCAGGGCCTCTTCGGTCGCGTCGTCGACGGTGATGATGACGCGGCCCACGTCGACCGTCTCGCCCTCGGCGGCCAGGATGGCGGCCACTTCGCCCTCGTAGGGAGAGGGCAACTCGACGACCGCTTTGGCGGTCTCGATCTCGACGACGATCTGGTTGACCTTCACGGTGTCGCCGACGGCGACGTGCCACCGGACGATCTCGGCCTCGGTCAGGCCCTCGCCCACGTCGGGCAGCTTGAAGTCACGTTTCATCCGTTGCGCTCCTAGTAGCCGAAGACGCGGTCGACGGCTTCGAGGATGCGGTCGAGGTCGGGCAGGTAGTGGTCTTCCAGCCGCGACGGCGGATAGGGCGTGGAGAATCCGCCCACCCGCAGGACCGGCGCCTCGAGCCGGTAGAAGCACTGCTCGGTCACCCGGGCCGCGATCTCGCCGCCGAGGCCGCTGAAGACCGGCGCCTCGTGGACGACCACGCACCGGCCGGTGCGGTTGACCGCGTCGCGGACGACGGGCATGTCGAGCGGGTTGAGGGAACGCAGGTCGATGACGCCGACCGACCGCCCGTCTTCCTCGGCCGCCGCCGCGGCCTCCAGGCAGGTCTTCACCATGGGGCCGTAGGCGACGAGGGTGACGTCGTCGCCCTCACGGGCCACGCGGGCCCGGTCGAGCGGCAGGCCGGGGGCGCCGAACTCGACGTCGGCCTTGTCCCAGTAGCGGCGCTTGGGCTCGAAGAACACCACGGGGTCGTCGCAGCGCACCGCGTCTTGGATCATGGTGTAGGCGTCGACCGGGTTCGAGCAGGCCACCACGCGCAGGCCGGCCGTGTGGGTGAAGTAGCTCTCGGGGGACTCGCTGTGGTGCTCGACCGCGCCGATGCCGCCGCCGCAGGGGATGCGTACGACCACCGGAAGTTTGATCTTGCCCAGGGAGCGCAGCGGCATCTTGGCGAGCTGGGTGATGATCTGGTCGGCGGCCGGGAAGACGAAGCCGTCGAACTGGATCTCGCAGACCGGGCGGTAGCCCCGGAGCGCGAGGCCGATGGCGGTGCCGATGATGCCCGACTCGGCGAGGGGGGTGTCGATGACCCGGTCTTCGCCGAAGTCCTTCTGCAGGCCGTCGGTGACCCGGAACACGCCGCCGAGCTTGCCGACGTCCTCGCCCATGACGAGTACCTTCGAGTCGGCGTCCATCGCCGCGCGAAGCCCCTCGTTGAGGGCCTTCGCCAAGGTCAGAGTGGTCACTGGGCCCCCTCGAAACCGGCCAGGTAGGTCGTGAACTGCTCGCGCTCCTCGGCGAGGAGGGCGTGGGGCTCGGCGTAGACGTGGTCGAAGATCGCGCCGGGCTGGGGGTCGGGGAGGGCGAGGCAACGGGCCCGCAGGTCCTTGCCGAGCAGGTCGGCCTCGGCGTCGATCTTGTCGAAGAACTCCTGGTCGGCGAGCTGGTTCTTGAAAAGGTAGGCCTTCACGCGCTCGATCGGGTCTTTGAGCTTCCAGGCCTCCAGCTCGTCGGCGACCCGGTAGCGGGTCGGGTCGTCGGAGGTGGTGTGGGCGCCCATGCGGTAGGTGAAGGCCTCGACCAGCGTCGGGCCCTGGCCCTCGCGCGCGTTGCGCAGCGCCGCCCGGGTGACCGCCAGGCAGGCGAAGACGTCGTTGCCGTCGACCCGGATGCCGGGGAAGCCGAACCCGCTGGCCCGCTTGTAGAGGGGGATCTTCGACTGCTTCTCCAGCGGCTCGGAGATGGCCCACTGGTTGTTCTGGCAGAAGAACACGACCGGCGCGTTGAAGACGGACGCCCAGATGAAGGCCTCGTTCACGTCACCCTGGGAGGTGGCGCCGTCGCCGAAGTAGACGATCGTGGCGGCCTCGGCGCCGTCGCGCTGGATGCCCATGGCGTAGCCGACCGAGTGGAGGGTCTGCGAGCCGATGACGATCGTGTAGAGGTGGAAGTTGTGCTCGTAGGGGTCCCACCCGCCGTGGTTGACGCCGCGGAACAGGCCGAGCAGGTGGAGCGGGTCGACCCCGCGGCACCAGGCGACGCCGTGTTCGCGGTAGGTGGGGAAGGCCATGTCGGCGTCGGTCAGCGCGCGGCCCGATCCGACCTGGGCCGCCTCCTGCCCGAGCAGCGAGGCCCACAACCCGAGCTCGCCCTGCCGCTGGAGGGCGACCGCTTCCAGGTCGACCCGGCGCACGAGGACGAGGTCGCGGTAGAGCGACCGGACCTCCTCGGCCGTCAGGTCGATGTCATAGTCGGGATGCTCGATCCGCTCACCTTCGGGTGTGAGGAGCTGGACGAGTTCCGGGGGTGCCGTAGGGGCAGTCATGTGCCACTCCTGCGTTCGGGGCCGTACATGAATGGGGTTTCCATCATGTTTCGGCCAGGTCTAGACGCTTTCGTCCCGTTTGGTGGTGGAACGTCCGCGCTTGCGGACATAGTGGCAGACATCACTGTCCGCCTCCACACCCTGCTCCACACCTTTCCGGTTCCCCTCCGACCTGCCGCCACACCATCCACAGCCTGTGGATAAGCTTGTCGCGCTCACTCTCCATCCCCGAGCTCCGTCCCCACATCAGGAGGCACCCCAAGTGGCGCGCGTGATCGTCGATGTCATGCTCAAGCCGGAGATCCTCGACCCGCAGGGTCAGGCCATCGCCCGCGCGCTCCCCCGGCTGGGGTTCTCGGGCGTTTCGGACGTCCGTCAGGGCAAGCGTTTCGAGGTCGAACTCGACGGCCCGGCCGACGACGCGGCGATCGCCGAGGTCAGGAAGATGGCCGAAACCCTGCTGGCCAACACGGTGATCGAGGACTTCGTCGTCCGCGTCGAGGGGTAAAACAGCACATTCCCGTCGGCCCGAGCTACGCAAAGCGTGACAAGGGCCTCATCTGCCATCCGTAAACCGGCATCCAGGTCAACCTAAATAACAAGAGCGTCATTTTGCGGTTAGCCCTCATCTCACAGGGAAGCTCTGCTTAGGTACCTACGACGACCGGGGAGGGAACCCCGTGGACATCGAGTTCTCGCTCGCTTTGCCAAGGGATGCGATCGGCATCCCGATGGTCCGTCGCGTGATCGGAGACGCCCTTCGTTCGCTCGGCGTGACGGAGGACTGTGTGTCCGACATCCTCCTCGCCACCTCCGAGGCGTGCGCCAACGCGGTGCGGCACGGCGGGCCGTCGGCCCGCTACCAGGTCGAAGCGGCCATAGACGACGGCCGTTGCGAGCTCCGTGTGGTAGACGGCGGTCGCGGGCTCACCGCGATCCCGCAGCGCTACCCCTCAGGCGAGGTCGAGAACGGACGCGGCATCCTCATCATGCAGGCCGTGGTCGACGAGATCTCCTTCGACATCACTCCTGGCAGCGGCACCACCGTGCGCCTCTGCAAGGAACTCGACTGGGACCACGACGCCATCGCCCTATCCATGGCCAAAGACCGCGAACTGGCTGCTGTCTGACCCGCGTTAACCCATCCCACGTGGTCCGATAACCTGAGGCGTACCGCCAGAGACCGCCGGACAAGAGCCGGAGGCTTCGCGTGCGCATTGGAGGACTTCGGACCATGCGGGTGGGCGTCGTCACCTTTCCCGGAACACTCGACGACCAGGACGCGGCGCGGGCGCTGCGGCTGGCCGGTGCCGAGGCCGTGCCCCTGTGGCACGCCGACCACGACCTCAAGGGGGTGGACGCGGTCTTCCTCCCCGGCGGGTTCTCCTACGGCGACTACCTCCGGTGCGGGGCCATCTCCCGATTCGCACCCCTGATGACCGAACTGATCCCCGCCGCCCAGGCGGGACTGCCGGTGCTGGGCACCTGCAACGGCTTCCAGATCCTCTGCGAGGCCCACCTGCTGCCGGGCGCCCTGGTCCGCAACGCGGGTCTCCACTACGTCTGCCGCGACCAGCGCATCAGGGTCGACAACGCCTCGACCGCCTGGACGACCGACTTCGCCGAAGGCCAGGAGATCACCCTCCCGGTCAAGCACGGCGAGGGCCGCTACGTCGCCGACGCCGAGACGCTGGCCGAGCTCGAAGCGACCGGCCGGGTCGTCTTCCGCTACGCCGGCTCCAACCCCAACGGCTCGCTCAACGACATCGCCGGCATCACCAACGAGGCCGGCAACGTGGTGGGCCTGATGCCCCACCCCGAGCACGCCGTCGAAGAGCTGACCGGCGCCCCCGGCGTCGACGGGCGCGGCTTCTTCTCCTCCATCGTCCGGAAGCTGGTGAACGCGTGAGCCTCGACACCGTCAAGCGGGCCGCGCAGACCCCCGACGAGCGCATGCCGTTCGCCGAGCTCGGCATGAAGCAGGACGAGTACGACCGGGTGGTGGCCATCCTCGGCCGCCGCCCGACCGGCTCCGAGCTGGCCATCTACTCGGTCATGTGGAGCGAGCACTGCTCGTACAAGTCGTCGAAGGTGCACCTGCGGCAGTTCGGCACCAAGGCCCCCAAGTCCGAGGCGCTGCTGGTCGGCATGGGCGAGAACGCCGGCGTCGTCGACATCGGCGACGGCTGGGCGGCCACCTTCAAGATCGAGTCGCACAACCACCCCTCTTACGTGGAGCCCCACCAGGGCGCGGCCACCGGGGTCGGCGGCATCGTCCGCGACATCATGTCGATGGGCGCGCGGCCGGTCGCGGTGATGGACTCGCTGCGGTTCGGCGGGCTCGACCAGGGTGACACCCGCCGGGTGCTGCCGGGCGTGGTCGAGGGCATCTCCCACTACGGCAACTGCCTGGGCCTGCCGAACATCGGCGGCGAGGTCGTCTTCGACCCCTGCTACATCGGCAACCCGCTGGTCAACGCGCTGTGCGTGGGCCTGCTGCGCAAAGACCAGATCAAGCTGGCCACCGCCCCCGGGCCGGGCAACAAGGTCATCCTGTTCGGCGCCCGGACCGGCGCCGACGGCATCGGCGGCGCCTCGGTGCTCGCCTCGGCGACCTTCGAGGACGAGTCGCAGGCCAAGCGGCCGGCCGTCCAGGTCGGCGACCCGTTCATGGAGAAGCTGCTGATCGAGTGCTGCCTGGAGCTCTACCAGGCCGACGTGGTCGTCGGCATCCAGGACCTCGGCGCGGCCGGGGTGTCCTGCGCGACCACCGAGCTCGCGGCCAAGGGCACCGGCGGCATGACCGTCGACCTCAACCTCGTCCCGCTGCGCGACCCCACGCTGCGGCCCGAGGAGATCCTGATGAGCGAGTCGCAGGAACGCATGATGGCCGTGGTCACGCCCGGCGACATCGACGCGTTCCTGGCGATCTGCGCGAAGTGGGACGTCCCGGCGACCGTCATCGGCGAGGTGACCGACACCGGCCGCCTGGTCATGACGTGGGACGGCGAAGTGATCGTCGACATCCCGCCGGGCACCGCCGCCGACGAGGGCCCCGTCTACGAGCGGCCCTTCCACGAGCCGCTGGGCCAGCACGACCTGAACCTCGACACCCCCGACTCGCTGGAGCGCCCGTCCGACCTGCGGACCACCCTGCTCCAGCTCATCGCGTCGGCGAACCTCTCGTCCCGCGAGTGGGTGACCTCCCAGTACGACCGCTACGTGCGCGGCAACACCGTGCTCGCCCAGCCGGCCGACGCCGGGCTGCTGCGGGTCAGCGAGGTCATGCCGGGCGCCGAGGAGACCACCCGGGGCATCGCCCTGGCGACCGACGGCAACGGGCGCTACGCCAAGCTCGACCCCTACGCGGGCGCGCAGCTGGCGCTGTCGGAGGCCTACCGGAACGTGGCCGTGACCGGGGCGACCCCGCTCGCGGTGACCAACTGCCTCAACTTCGGCTCGCCCGAAGACCCCGAGGTCATGTGGCAGTTCGCCGAGGCCGTGCGCGGCCTGGCCGACGCGTGCAAGACCCTGGGCGTGCCGGTGACCGGCGGCAACGTGTCGTTCTACAACCAGACCGGTTCGGCGGCGATCAACCCGACTCCCGTGGTGGGCGTGCTGGGCGTGATCGACGACGTCGCGAAGCGCGTGCGGTCGGGCTTCCCGGCGGCGGGCCTGCGGGTGGTGCTGCTGGGCGCGACCTACGACGAGTTCGGCGGGTCGGAGTGGGCCCACGTCGCCCACGACCACCTGGGCGGGCTGCCGCCCCGGGTGAACCTGGAGGCCGAACGCGACCTGGCGACCGTGCTGACCGAGGCGTCGAAGCAGGGCCTGCTCGAAGGGTCCCACGACCTGTCCGACGGCGGTCTCGGCATCGCGCTCGCCGAAGCCTGCCTGGCCCACGGTGTCGGCGCGACCGTCTCCCTGCCGGGCGACGACGCGTTCGTCGACCTGTTCTCCGAGTCGACGGCGCGGGCGCTGGTCTGCCTGAAGCCCGAGCACTTCGAGGCGCTGACCGACCTGTGCGCCCGCCTCGACGTGCCCTGCTACGGCCTCGGCGAGACCGGCGGCGACAGCCTGGTCGTCGAGGGCGTGCTGGAGGCCACGGTCGCCGAACTGCGCATGTCCCACGAGGCCACGCTTCCCGGCGTGTTCGGCTGACCAATCTCGTACAGAAATAAAGAGCCCCTCCGGCGCCGATCCGGAGGGGCTCTGTCATGTGCACGGCATCGAGGCCCCCACGACCCCAACGCCTGTTACACCAGGTGACAGAGAGATAGACGAGCAAGGTGCGCCGTTGGATGTCAGCGGAACATCACGTCTTCGCATCGGTGAACGCGTATTAATCCCTGGTATGGCCTCTTCGCGTTGGCCGCGCTCCCAGGCAGCGGAATAATCAGCACCGTTCGGGAGGAACCCGCACTTCAAGCCCAAGGCTGACCTCCGGAGGATCTCCGTGACCTCGAACGACCAAGACCCCTTCCTGCCGCCGGCGACGCAGCCGGTGCGTGGGGTCGTCTGGTTCATTCACCTGATCGTGCCGATGCTCGGCCTGTGGTTGCTGCTGGCCCACCCCGTGGACGAGGACCCGCACACGGTCGACCTCGACCACGTCTGGCAGCACAACCCCAGCCACTTCTGGCTGGTCCTGGTGGTTGCCGGGATGAACCTGGTGCTCGGGGTGCTGATCAGCCAGGCGTCGGCGCGGCGGAGGGACGCCCGGCTCCTGCTGGTCTCGCTGGTCTTCCTGAGCAGCGCCGGGTTCTTCACCCTCCACGCGCTGACCACCCCGGCCGTCATCCTCCCGGGCGCGACGGTCGGCTTCGACCTGGCCCACCCGGTCGGCCTCATGATCGCCTCGGTGTTCGCCTTCCTGTCGGGCCTGCCGCTGAACGACCGGCAGGGCGAGACGGTGCTGAAGCTCCAGCTCCCGCTGCGCATCGCGGTGGGTGTGCTGCTGGTCGCCTGGGGCGTCGCGTCGCTGGTGCCGGGCCTGACGCCGCTGACCGACAAGCTCCCGCCCGGCGGGGTCGGCCTCGGTTTCTGGGGGCTGATCGGGGTCTTCCTGTACGTCGCCGCCGCCGTCATGATGTTCCGCCTGCACCGCAAGCGGCCCGCCGCCGTGCTGATCTCCCTGATCACCGCCTACGCGCTGCTGGCCGAGGTGATGATCGCCGGGATCGAGCACCGCAACTGGGCGATCTCCTGGTGGCTCTGGCACGTGCTGCTGACGCTGGCGTTCTTCTTCGTGGCCTACTCGGCGTACATCCAGTTCCGGCGTGAGGGCTCCAGCAGCGGCCTGTTCGACGCGGTCACCCTGTCGGCGACCGCCCGGCGCATCCAGGCCCAGTACGAGGAGGCCCTCGAAGAGCTGGTCTCCCATCTGCGCCGCCGGACCGAGTCGGGGGTGCCGGTCGCCACGCGGCTGGCCGGGCGGTTCAAGCTGACCGAGGGCCAGGCCGCGGTGCTCGACAAGGCCGGCGCGGCCCTGGCGAACGAGCGGGAGTTGTCGGAGCGGCTGGGCGCGCTCGTCGAGGTCGGCGGCCGGGCCCGGGTCGGGCTGCCCGAGTCGGAGCTGCTGTCGGAATCGCTGCGGCGGGTCAGGGAGGCGTACGGGGACGTGCGGGTGAGCGTCATGAGCGACGGCGCGCTGACCCCGCTCGGCGCGCGCGGCGCGCCCACCCTGACGACCCAGGAGATGGCCACGCTGACCAGTGGGTCGCCGGTCGAGATGTCCGGCTCGGTGGTGCACCCGCTGACCGTGAAGGGCCACCTGGCGGGCGCGCTGGCCGTGCCGGTGGGTCATACCTCCCAGGACGCCGCCCTGGCCGCCACGCTGGCCACCCAGCTGTCCATCAGCCTGGAGAACGCCCGGCTGTACGCCGAGCTGGAGACCCTCTTCCGCGCCTACATGTCGCCCGACGTCGCCAAGAGCCTGCTCGCCGACCCCAACAAGGCCGCGCTCGGCGGTTCGCTGACCGAGGTCACCGCGCTGTTCGCCGACCTGCGCGGGTTCACCACGTTCTCCGAGAAGGTCTCCCCCGGCGAGATCGTCGACATGCTGAACCGCTTCCACACCGCGGCGGTGCCGTGCATCCTCGGCAACGGCGGCACGATCGTGCAGTTCGTCGGCGACGCCCTGCTGGCCCTGTTCAACGCGCCCGCGCCGCAGGCCGACCACGCGCGGCGGGCCGCGCAGGCGGGCCTGGAGATGCAGCGGGCGGCGGCCCGGGTGTCGGCCGAGGTGCTGCGCGAGCAGGAGGCCGGGCTGCTGTCGGAGGTCGAGTGGCCCAAGTTCCGGGTGGGCGTCAACACCGGCCCGGCGCTGGTCGGCAACATCGGCAGCCCCGAGTTCCGCGGCTTCAACGCGATGGGAGACGCGGTCAACGTCGCGGCCCGGCTCCAGGCGCTGGCCGAACCGGGATCGGTCGTGATCGGGCAGTCGACCTACGACCTGCTCGGCCCGGCCGACGTCGTCTCGCTGGGCGACCTGTCGCTCAAGGGCAAGGAGCACACCGTGCACGCGTACGTCCTGCGCAGCGTCGAGATCGATTTTACGAACGACCATGCTTGACCCAAGACTGGACGCCATGAAATCACCGGAGCCGGGAGAGTTCCTGGCCCTCCTCACCGCCGAGGAGATCGCCGACCTCCGGGCCGCCGGGCGGCCCCGGCAGTGGGAGCGCGGCGAGACCGTCATGACCGAGGGCGACACCAACGACTGGGTCATCGTGCTGACCTCGGGGCGGGTGAAGGTGTCGTCCCACACGGCGGGCGGCACCGAGGTCGTGCTGGCGGTACGCGGGCCCGGCGCCCTGCTGGGCGACATGTCGGCCGTCGACGGCGGCCCCCGCTCGGGCACCGTCACCGCGCTGGAGCCCATCGAGGCCATCGTGGTCCGCGACTTCGCCTCGTTCCTGCGCGAACACGGCCGCATCGCCGTGCTGCTCCTCCAGCTCATCACCGGCCGCCTGCGCGACGCCGACCGCAAGCGGGTCGAATACGGCGCGTTCGACACCACGGGCCGGGTCGCCACCCGCCTGGTCGAGCTGGCCGAACGCTACGGCGAGCAGACCCCCGGCGGCGTGAGGGTCATGCTGCCGCTCTCGCAGGACGAACTGGCGGGCTGGACCGGCGCCTCCCGCGAGGCCGTCAGCAAGGCCCTCAGGAGCCTGCGCGACCGGGGCCTGATCGAGACCGGCCGCCGCCGCGTGATCATCTACGACCTGGACGGGCTGCGCAAGAGAGCCCGGTGAGGTATGCGTGGCGGGTCTGCCTGGTCACCAGTCTCGGGCTGATCCTCATCGGCATGTCGGGCAGCACGCTGAACGTCGCGTTACCCGTCGTCGTCCGCCACTTCCACGCGTCGCCGTTCGCGTCGAACTGGATCCTGTTGTCGTTCATGCTGGTGAACACGGCGACCCTGGTGTTCTTCGGCCGGGTGGCCGACCTGCTGGGGCGGCGCGGGGTCTACCTGACCGGGTTCGCCCTCTTCACCGCCGCCTCGGCGCTGGCCGGGCTGGCCCCCGACGTGGGCGTGCTGATCGCGATGCGGGCGCTGCAGGCCATCGGCGCCGCGATGATCCTCGCCAACGGGACGGTCATCATCACCGACGCCTTCCCGCCCGACCGGCTCGGCCAGGGCATGGGCGTCTACATCGGCACCCTGTCGATCGCGCAGCTCACTGGGCCGACGCTGGGCGGGCTGATCGCCGACACGCTCGGGTGGCGGTGGATCTTCTGGGTGAACGTGCCGGCCGGGCTGCTGGCGCTGGTCGCCGGGCTCCTCATCCTGCGGCCGGGGAGCCCGCCACGACGGGCGCCGATCGACGCCGCCGGAAACCTGGTGATCTTCGCGCTGCTGTCGGCCGCGCTCTACGCGGTGACCGAGGGCTCGCTCGCCGGCCTGGTGGTCGCGGCGGCGCTGGCGCCGGTCCTGTTCGTGGTGGAGCGCCGGGCCGCCAACCCCATCCTCAACGGCGCCCTGTTCGGGGCGCCGCTGCTGGTGTTCTCCAACCTGGCCTCGTTCTGCGCGGCGCTGGCGCGCTCGTCGCTGATCCTGCTGGCGGGGCTGTACTTCCAGGCGGCGCGCGGGGTCGACGCGCTCCAGGCCGGGCTGGCGATCCTGCCGGTGCCGGTGGGCATGGCGCTCGCCTCCCCCGTCGCCGGGGCGCTGGCGCGGCGGCTGGGGGCCTACGCGGTGTCGGTGGGCGGAGCGGTGCTCGCGGCGTCCGGGCTGGCGGTGCTGGCGCTGTCGACCGAGGCGTCCTATCCGGTGATCGCGGCCGGGCTGTTCCTGGCCGGATGCGGGAACGGGACCTTCCTGACCGGGAACACCACCCAGATCATGAACCTGCTCCCGCCGGGCAGCCTCGGGGTGGTCAACGGGTTCCGGCTGACCATCCAGAACATCGGCACGTCGCTCAGCGTGGCGACCACGCTGACCCTGCTGACCGGGGCGGTCACGCCGGAGATCCGGGCGCAGGTCTACCAGGCGACGTTGTCGCTGCTCTCGCCTTCGGCGGTGGAGCAGCTGATGGAGGGCTTCCGGGTGACGTACGCGGCGCTGTTCTGCGTCAGTCTCGTGGGGGCTCTGTGCGCCGCGCTCGCGCGGCCATCGTCTCGACCCCGGCCATGAGCAGGTCGACGCCGTACCTGTAGTAGGCGGCCACGTCGGTCTCGTCTTCCCAGGTCTTGGCGAACTCCATCAGCAGGGGGAACCGCTCGGCCGACAGGTTCTCCAGTTCCAGGCGCTTGCGCCGCCGCCATTCGCGCGCCTCGGCGGGGCTGAGCGGCGTCGGGCAGACCGGCGCGCCGCCGACCAGGCCGATGACCCCGGACAGCAGGTAGGACGAGACCAGGAAGCCCTCCTGGACGGTGAAGCCGCCCCGGCGGAGCAGGTCGAGGGCCATGTTGGTGGCGACGTTGAAGCTGTCGACGCGGTGCTTGTCGACCGTGTGGAGCAGGGTCGCCAGCGCCGGGTGCCGGTCGAGCAGCGCGACCAGCCGCTCGACCACGCCCCGGACCTGGACGTGCCAGGCGGGCTCGTCGGTGACCTCGGCGAGGATCTGTGCGAGCAGATGGTCGGCCACGCCCGCGAGCAGTTCGTCCTTGTTCTTGAAATGCCAGTAGAGCGCCATCGGCGTGACGCCGAGCAACTGGGCGAGCCGCCGCACGGTGACGGCTTCGAGCCCTTCGGCGTCGATCAGGTCGATGGCCCGTTCGACGACTGATTCCCGGCTCAGCTTCTCAGGTGCCACTTGACAACTATACGACGTACAAGCTGAGCTATGCACTGTACATGTACGCCGTACAAGTACTCCGTATAGGGGGCCTGAGGAATGCGATCAAGATGGTGGGTGCTGGCGGCCGTGTCGCTGGCGACGTTCATGACCTACCTCGACAACAACGTGGTCAACGTCGCGCTGCCGACGATCGAGCAGGACCTGGGGCTGACGCTCGCCGGGCTCGAATGGATCGTGAGCGGCTACATCCTGGCCTTCGCCGGGCTGCTGCTGGCCGGCGGACGGCTGGCCGACGTCTTCGGCCTGCGGGTCATGTTCTTCATCGGCCTGGCCGTGTTCACCGCCTCCTCGGTCGCCGCCGGGCTGGCCGGGTCGCAGGAGACGCTGATCGCGGCGCGGGTCGCGCAGGGGGTGGGCGCCGCCCTGGTGACGCCCACGTCGCTGGCGCTGATCAGGGCCACGTTCGTCGACGCGCGCGAACGCGCCACGGCCGTGGGCATCTGGGGCGCCGTCTCCGCGCTGGCGCTGGCCGTCGGGCCGCTGACCGGCGGCGTGCTCAGCGAGAACATCAGCTGGGGCTGGATCTTCCTGATCAACCTGCCCATCGGCGTCGCGGTGGCCGTGATCGCCGCCGTCGCCCTGCCGGCCGGCACCCGGAGCCGAGGAATCCGGATCGACGTGCCGGGCGTGCTCAGCTCCTCGATCGCGCTGTTCGCGCTGACCTTCGCGCTCATCGAGGGCGAAGGCGAGGGCTGGACCTCCGGGCTCATCCTGGGCTCGTTCGCGGTGGCCGCCGTCGCGTTCGCGGCGTTCCTGACGATCGAGTGGCGCAGCCGCGAGCCCATGATCGACCTGCGTCTGTTCCGCTCACGCGTGTTCAGCGGCGGCCTGCTGTCGATGGGCCTGTGGGCGTTCGGCGTGTTCGGGATCTACTTCTTCACCGCGATCTACCTGCAGAGCGCGCTCGGCTTCAGCCCGACCGAGGCCGGGGCGGGCTTCGTGCCGATGGCGCTGCTCATGGCGGCCGTCGCGGTCTTCTCGCCGCAACTGGCGCGGCGCATCGGCACCGGGCCGTCGGTCGCCGCCGGGCTCGCCCTGATGGTCGTCGCGATGGCGGGCCTGTCGAGCACCGGCGCGGGCTCGGCCTATCTCGACCTGCTGCCCTGGTTCCTGGTCTTCGGCGCGGGCGGCGGCATGCTGGTGCCGCTGACCGACGTGATCATCGGCGCGGTGCCCGCCGACCGGGCCGGAGTCGCCTCGGGCACGCTCAACGTCTCCCGCGAGGTCTTCGGACTGCTCGGGATCACCATCCTCGGCGCGGTCCTGAACGCCCGCCAGACCGCCCCGACGATGACCGCGTTCCTGGACGCCTACCAGTTCACGCTGCTCATCGCCGCGGCGATCGTCGCGGCCGGGGTCCCGGTCGCCCTCTACGCCCTCCGCAAGGACCGGACCGTCGAGACGGTCACCGAGGACCACCGGGACCCGGCGCTGGTCTAGCTGCCGATCTTCTTGCCGTGCTTGTGCCAGGCCACCACGACCGACGGACGGGGCTGCGAGGTCCCGCCGTCGGGGAAGTGGGAGATCGGGGCGGCCGGCGAGGCGCCGGTGCCCTCACCCGGGTGCTGCACGGCGACGAAGACCGACCGCTGGTCCTCCGAGACCAGCGGGCCGCAGCACTCGGCGCCCTTGGGCATCGTGAGGAACTGGCGGACGTGGCCCTTGTCCTTGCCCCGGACCGGCACGGCGAACAGGCCGTCGTGGGTCCCCAGGGCGTTGCCGTCCGTGGAGATCCAGAGGTTGCCGTCCTTGTCGAAGGTCACGTTGTCGGGGCAGGAGATCGGCGAGACCTTGGTCTTGTCGAAGCCGCCGAAGTAGGTGCCCGGGTCGTTGGGGTCGCCGCAGACCAGCGGCAGCGTCCACGCGAAGGTCAGCGCCGCGGCGTCGTCGCGGTTCTCGGCGATCTCCAGGATGTGGCCGTGCTTGTTGTTGAGGCGCGGGTTGGCCTCGTCGGGGCCGGAGGTGCGCGCGGTGTTGTTGGTCAGGGCCACGAACACGGTGCCCGTGACCGGGTTGCGCTCCATGTCCTCCGGGCGGTCCATCTTGGTCGCGCCGACCTTGTCGGCGGCCAGGCGGGTGAAGACCAGGACCTGCTCGGCGGTCATCCCCGCGACGTACGACCTGGTGCCGCTGACCAGCGGGATCCACTTGCCGACGCCGTCGAACGCCTTGTCCGTGGGCAGCTTGCCGGTGCCGTCGATCTCGGCGGCCGGGCTGTCGCCGGTGAACTGGGCGACGTAGAGGGTGCCGTTGTCGAGCAGCGTCCGGTTGTGGCGGTCGTTGCCCGGGACGTAGCGGTCCTTCGACACGAACTTGTAGATGTACTCGAACCGCGAGTCGTCACCCATGTACGCGACCAGCCGGCCGTCCCGGCTGATGGTCGTGGTGGCCGCCTCGTGGGCCATCCGGCCGAGCGCGGTGCGCTTGATCGGGGTCGAGTCGGGGTCGGTCGGGTCGATCTCGACGATCCAGCCGAAGCGGTTGGCCTCGTTGGGGTGCTTCGACAGGTCGAAGCGCTCGTCGACGCGGTCCCAGCGGCGGCCGCCGAGCGCGGCGGGGAAGGCGTAGCGGGTCAGCCCGGCCTGGGCCTCCGCGGGGGCCTTGCCGGCGTTCACGAAGTACTGGTTGAAGTTCTCCTCGGCGGTCAGCACGGTGCCCCACGGGGTGGTGCCGCCGGCGCAGTTGTTCAGCATGCCCTTGACGACGCGGCCGCTCGGGTCGGCGGCGGTCTTCAGCAGGCTGGAACCGGCGGCCGGGCCGGTGAACCGCATCTCGGTGTGGGCCGTGATGCGGCGGTTGTAGCGGCGCGGGCCCGCGGTGACGAGTTCCCAGCGGCCGGTGTTGCCGCGCCGCCGGACCTCGACCACCGAACCGCCGTGGGCGTTCATCGCGATGGCGATCTGCTCGGGGGTGGCGTTGTCGCCGTTGGTGTAGCCGCGGAACATCAGCTCTTCGTTGGTGTACTCGTGGTTCACCCACAGCAGCCCGCGGTCGCGGCCGAACTGGAACAGCGTCACGAAGTCGCAGTTGTAGCCGAACTGCCTGGCCTGCGCGTCGGGCGTCTGGGCCTCGAAGTCGAACGCCGGCGCACCCGGGAGGACCGGGTCGCCCCACCGGACCACGACCGCCGACTCGTAGCCGTTGGGCACGGTGACCTGGTCGTTGGTGTTCGGCGCGACCGGCGTGAAGGTCAGGCCGCCCTTGTAGGGGTGGGCGCCGCCGTTGTGCCAGTTGCCGCCCTTGTTCCACCAGTCGAGGGTGAACTTGTCGTCGGCGGCGGCGGGGGTCGCGGCGGCGCCGACGACGCCGGCCGACAGGACCAGCGCGCCCAGCGCGCCGGCGCGCAGCGCGCCACGGCGGGACATGTCGGCGACGACGTCACCGAAGTAGGCGTTCTCACTGGTGTTGGGCACGTCGTGGAAACAGGCGTCGCCACAGCGGTATTTGCAGGTCATGGCGCTGCGGCCGCCCGGGTGGGCCGGCGTCAGCAGCGGCAGGGATCGACGCGGTGACGGGTTCGTCACAGCTCCTCCAAAAGGGTCGCGCGGGATCGGGGGAACGGCCCAGACGGCGCAGGTCCCCGCCCGGACCGTATTGTCGGCGACCGAAGTGAAGGTGAACGTCGACCACCACGCCGGTGAACGATCCCCACACGCCACAATGGGCACATGCCGCCCCGCCGCCAGGACCCCGCCCGCGTTCGCGCAGTTCTCGACGCCCAGTTGGCGGATCTCGGCCTGCCGCCGTTCGACGGCCCCGACCACGCCGCGGGTCCGGCCGTGGTGGCGGCGGTGGTGTCGGCGTACGGCGGGGAGACGGCGCCCCAGCGCGAGGCGCTGCGCGCGGCCGTGCGCTACCTGCTCGACGAGCTCGTGGCGAGGGCGCCCGGCCGGACCGTGGAGGTGCGGGTGCCGCCGTTCGCCGCCGTCCAGTGCGTCGAGGGGCCCCGGCACACCAGAGGCACTCCCCCGAACGTCGTCGAGACCGACCCCCACACGTGGATCACGCTGGCCACCGGCCGTGAGGGCTGGCCGGCGGCCGTGGCCGACGGGCGCGTCAGGGCGAGCGGCGGCCGGGCCGACCTGTCGCCCTACCTCCCGCTCGTCCCGCTCGTCTAGTAGCCGCCCTCCTCGATCGGCGCGTTGATCTTCCGCTGGACGCACTGCTGCGACGACTCCTGCGTCGGGTGGAGCCGGGTGTCGAAACACTCCGCGATGTTGTTCTGGTTGGCCCAGTTGACCACCACGCCGATGATGATCGCGCCTATCACCAGCGTCAGGATGCTCAGGATCAGGCCGACGACGGCCCGCCCCTTGTTCGACCGCTTCGCGATCGCGATGATGCCGACGATCACACCGGCCACCGCCACCAGCAGCCCGAGGCCGCAGACCAGCAGCAGCACGATCGCCACGATGCCGAGCACCAGCGCGGCCGTGCCCAGCCCGCCCTTGGACGGCGGCTTCTCGCCGTAGGGCCCCGCGGGATAGGGCGCCTGCGGGTAGGAGGTCGGCTGGTAGGCGCTCTGCCCGGAGGGGCCCGGCTGGGCCGGCGACGGCCGATAGGGCGGCGGGCCCTCGGGCGGCATCTCCGCGCGGTGCCCCGGCTGGTTCTCCGGTCGATCCTCAGGCCGGTCCTCCCGTCGGCCGGGGTCAGGGCCGAGGGAGCCGCCGGGGTGGTGCTCGGCACTGAAGACCGCGGTGTCCTCGGCGTCCGGCGACGGCCTGCCCGGGGCCTGTTCGGGCGGAACGTCCCAGGGCATGCGCCGCTTGGGCTGGTCGTCCCTCGGCTCGTCAGGAGTGGTCATGTTCCTCTCACTTCCCCTGCGGGGCCGGGGGTACGGCGGCCGACACGGCAAAGCACTGGTGATCGTTTCGCCGGGTTCAGCCCACCCGGGGGTTCGAGCAGCCGAGAGGCCGAAATAGACTCAAGCATGTGCTGAAGGGCGACGGCCATCTGAGCCATGACCTTGACCCCCTCGACCAAGGCCCCAAAGACGCCTGTGGCGTCTTCGGTGTCTGGGCTCCGGGGGAGGACGTCTCCAAACTCACCTACTACGGGCTGTACGCGTTGCAGCACCGCGGCCAGGAGTCCGCGGGCATCGCGGTCAGCGAGGGCAGCCGCATCCTCGTCTACAAAGACATGGGCCTGGTGGCCCAGGTCTTCGACGAGTCGATTCTCGGCACCCTCAAGGGACACCTGGCCATCGGGCACTGCCGCTACTCCACCACCGGTTCGAGTGTGTGGGAGAACGCGCAGCCCACACTGAGCTCGACCGACGTGGGCGGCCTCGCGCTGGCCCACAACGGCAACCTGATCAACACCGGCGAGCTCGCCGAGCGGGTGGCCCCCGGCACCATCAGGGCCACCACCGACAGCGAGATCCTCACCGCGATCCTGGCCAAGGACCGCTCCGAGCCGATCGACGAGGCGGCCGCCCGGCTGCTGCCGATGGTGCGCGGCGCCTACTCACTCGTCTTCATGGACGAGAAGACGCTCTACGCGGCCAGAGACCCCCAGGGCATCCGTCCGCTCGTCCTGGGCCGTCTGGAGCGCGGCTGGGTGGTGGCCTCCGAGACGGCCGCCCTCGACATCGTCGGCGCGACGTTCCAGCGCGAGGTCGAGCCGGGTGAGCTCCTCACCATCGACGAGCGCGGGGTCAAGTCGCAGCGGTTCGCCCCGGCCGACCCCAAGGGCTGCCTGTTCGAATACGTCTACCTGGCCCGCCCCGACACCACGATCGCCGGGCGCGGCGTCCAGGCGACCCGGGTCGAGGTCGGCCGCCGGCTGGCCCGCGAACACCCCGTCGACGCCGACCTGGTGATCCCGACCCCCGAGTCGGGCACCCCGGCCGCGATCGGCTACGCCGAGCAGAGCGGCATCCCCTACGGCCAGGGGCTGGTGAAGAACTCCTACGTCGGCCGGACCTTCATCCAGCCGTCCCAGACGATCCGCCAGCTCGGCATCCGGCTGAAGCTGAACCCGCTGAAGGAGATCGTCCAGGGCAAGCGCCTGGTGGTCGTCGACGACACGATCGTGCGCGGCAACACCCAGCGGGCGATCGTGAAGATGCTGCGCGAGGCCGGGGCGACCGAGGTCCACGTGCGCATCTCGGCACCGCCGGTGGCCTGGCCCTGCTTCTACGGCATCGACTTCGCCACCCGCGCCGAGTTGCTGGCCGGTTCGATGAACGTCGAGGAGATCCGCGAGCACCTGGGCGCCGACTCCCTCGGCTACATCTCGATGGAGGGCCTCACCGAGGCCACCACCATCCCGGCCCAGAAGCTCTGCCGGGCCTGCTTCGACGGCAGCTACCCCATCCCGATCGACCAGGACAAGGTCGGCAAGTACGTCCTGGAGGCCCGCGCATGACCTCGTACGCCGCCGCCGGTGTCGACATCGAGGCCGGTGACCGCGCCGTCGAGCTGATGAAGTCGAAGGTGGCCCGCTCCCGGCGCCCTGAGGTGGTCGACGACGCCAGCGGGTTCGCGGGCCTGTTCGACGTGTCGGCCCTGCTGAAATACCGCCGCCCGCTGCTGGCGACCTCCACCGACGGGGTCGGCACCAAGGTCATGCTGGCGTCCAGGCTCGGCAAGCACGACACGATCGGCATCGACCTGGTCGGCATGGTCGTCGACGACCTGGTGGTCTGCGGCGCCGAACCGCTGTTCATGACCGACTACATCGCCTGCGGCAAGGTGGTGCCCGAGCGCGTCGCCGAGATCGTCGGAGGCGTCGCCGAGGGCTGCCGCCAGGCCGGCTGCGCCCTGGTCGGCGGCGAGACCGCCGAACACCCGGGCGCGATGGGCCCCGACGACTACGACCTCGCGGGCGCCGGAACCGGCGTGGTCGAGGCCGACGAGCTGCTCGGTCCCGACCGGGTCCGCGCGGGCGACGTCGTGCTGGCGATGGCGTCGTCGGGGGTGCACTCCAACGGCTACTCGCTGGTCCGCCACATCATCAAGACGGCGGGCCTGGGCCTGGAGTCGCAGATCCCCGAGTTCGGCCGCACCCTCGGCGAGGAGCTGCTCGAACCGACCCGGATCTACTCGCTCGACTGCCTGGCCCTGACCCGCCACGTGCCGGTGCGGGCCTACGCCCACATCACCGGCGGCGGCCTGACCGCCAACCTGGCCCGCTCGCTGCCCGGGAGTGTCGACGCCGTCCTCGACCGCTCGTCGTGGACGGTCCCGCCGGTCTTCACGGTCCTCGGCGAGGCCGGGAAGGTCCCGCTGGCCGAGCTCGACAAGACCTTCAACCTGGGCGTCGGCATGGCCGCGATCGTCCCGGCGGAAGACGCCGACAGGGCGCTGGAACTCCTCGCCACCCGGGGCGTGCCGTCGTGGGTGCTCGGCGAGATCTTGCCGGGCACGGGCGAAGCGCGGTACCGCTGAGGGGGAAACACGAAAGGCCGCCTGGTGGTTGGTTGCCACCGGGCGGCGCTCTCGGTCTCGTATGGAAATGACTGTATGCACTCCGGTCACCCGGAGCGCGGGACCCTCACGAGGTCGCGCGGAAAACACCCGGCGTGGCGAACCGCGCCGGGCGTGATCAACGCTGGGTCAGGTGCCGCTCAACGACGGCCCCCGGATGAGGAGTCGTCCTCATCATCCTCGTCATCGACGTTGGCGTAGTCGGCGTACCGCTCGGCCAACTCGTCATAAGGGTCGTGCTCGTCTGTGCGGTCGGAATCGACATGTTCCTCGACTCCGAGCTCCGCGCGCAGGCGCTCAAGATCGGTGCCGCCGCTGTTGTACTTCAGCTGGCGGGCAACCTTGACCTGCTTGGCCTTGGCTCGGCCGCGCCCCATTGGCTCGACCCCCTCATGCGGGGTCGTGCCCGACCCCTCGTCGCTAACGCACCACGCACTGACGCCACCTGACTTTGGACGTCAGCCATTCGTTCGCCTACAACCGTACCTGTTTTGCGCCCCGCTCGGTACGCCGTATGCGCGTCGGCGGTCACCGGCCCAGCCAAATACCCCTAAGCCGCCCGACTTCCGACATTCTGCGCTCCGCCAGCCTATCTGCTGCGACGGCCGGTGGAACGCCTTCGTCGTCGGCGATGGCGAAGATTTTCAGGGTCGTGTCGAAGATCTGACCCGCCCGCGCCCTCGCCCTGTCCATGTCGAATCCGGCGATCTCATCAGCGACCTGGATCACTCCCCCCGAATTCACCACGTAGTCGGGGGCGTAGAGGATGCCGCGGTCGGCGAGTTGCTTCTCGACCCCGGGGTGGGCGAGCTGGTTGTTGGCGCCGCCGCAGACGATCTTCGCCCGGAGCTCGGCCACCACCGTGTCGTCGAGGGCGCCGCCGAGGGCGCAGGGGGCGTACACGTCGATGTCGCTCCGCTTCAGGGCCGCGGCGTCGGAGACGACCTCGACCTGCGGGTGCCGCTGGCGGATCCGGCCGACCGCGAGTTCGTCGACGTCGCAGACCACGACCTCGCCGCCCTCGTCGAGAATGTGTTCCACCAGCCGGTGACCGACCTTGCCGACCCCCTCGACGCCGACCCGGCGCCCGCGCAGCGAGGTCTCGCCGAAGGCGTGCCGGGCGGCGGCCCGCATGCCCTGGTAGACGCCGTAGGCGGTGAGGATCGAGCTGTCGCCGGCGCCGCCGTTGGCCGGGGTGCGGCCGGTGACGTAGGAGCACTCGCGGGCGATGACGTCCATGTCCTCGCTGTAGGTGCCCACGTCGCAGGCGGTGTAGTAGCGGCCGCCGAGCGACTGGACGAACCTGCCGTAGGCCCGCAGCAGGGCCTCGGACTTGTCGGTCGCGGGGTCACCGATGATCACCGCTTTGCCGCCGCCGTGGTCGAGGCCGGCGAGCGCGTTCTTGTACGCCATCGCCCGCGACAGGTTCAGCACGTCGGCCAGCGCGGCGGATTCGTCGGGGTAGGGATAGAAACGTGTTCCACCCAGGCCGGGGCCGAGGGCGGTGTTGTGGACGGCGATGATCGCGTAGAGGCCTGACTTGTCGTCGGCGCAGAACACGACCTGTTCGTGACGGGTCTGGTCCTTGTGGGAGAGCCCGAAGACGTCGGTCACTTTGGTGACTCCTGATCGTCTCTGTCCGCCGCTCCGTTGCGGCGGTTCCACCTTCCAGCGTAGCGACGATCATGGATTACGGAACGCCGCCCAATGCGTTACGCGGCGTGGCATGGCACGATGCCGTTGTGCTGCCCTACGCCGCGTATCTCCGCGTCTATGAGCCGCTGAGCGCCTTCTCCGAGCAGGATCGCCTTCGGTGGAACGCCTATGCCCAGAATCCGCGGCGGCCCCGCCGCGCGGGCGCCCTCGCGGTGGAGCACGAGGAGTCGATACGCCGGCTGTTGCGGGTCCCACCCGCCCCGGCGCCGGCGGCGGAGAGTCACAACGCCTATCTGCGCCGGGTCGACGGCGTCCTCTACGTCTGCCCGTGGCAGACCCGGCTGCGGTCGTGGCTGGCGTTCGCCTCCTGGCGGGGCAGCCTGCCGACCAAGCTGGCCGACCGCTTCGTGCCCCCGCCGGTCGCCGAGCGCACCGCCGACGAGTTCGACGCCTTCAAGCGCGGTGAGCCGTCGCTGCGCACGCACATCATGACCAGCACCTGGCACGTCCCGACGCCCTGGTTCGTGCCGTTCGACTCCGCCGAGCGCTGGCTGGTCCTGAACGGCGAGCAGGAGCCCGAGTCGTCGACCGGGATGACCATGGCCCCGGCCAGGAACATGCTCTACGTCACCTCGATGGCCCAAGCCAGGAAGCGGGTCGCCCGCGCCCTGGTGGTCATCCGCCGCCACGTGGGCGACGTCGACACGCTGACCGACGTCGAGGAGGTGGGCCGCTGGCTGGAGGAGTTCCACCCCCACTCGCTGGTGGAGCTCGACTACGGCGGCATCGTCCACCTCATGGACGACGCGACCCTTCAGGCCGACCAGTCGGTGGCCGAGCTGGCCGCCGCTCTCACGGGTTTGGACAACGGTCAGGAAGAACTTGCCTTCGCCATGTACCAGCGCGTGATCCTCCGATGGCGGTCAGTGCAGAGCCTCGAATCGGCTAACTGACCGTAATCACTCGACGCTGACCTGCAACGTTGGGTCAGGAGATGCACGATCTCACAACTGCGAACTGAGTAGTTTGCCGTTTTCACTGCGATACCACGAAACGTGTCGCTAGAATCACCGAGCGTGACATCAACACGTGGTCGAGACGTTGTGCCCAGAGGGCTCGCCAATCGCGCTACGTGGCTGTATGGTCACATCGGGTGATGCCGCAAATGGTCCGTGAAACCGCACGTTATGGATCATTGAGGGACATCCCGTGACAAGCGCAGATATAAGTCGCAGGATCGCTGTCGCCGGTCCACACGGAGGAGAGGCCGCACAAATGTCAGCTCGTACACCCGAGGCCGAGCCACTGCTCACCCCGGCGGAGGTCGCAACGATGTTCCGGGTCGACCCCAAGACCGTCACGCGGTGGGCGAAGGCCGGCAAGTTGACGTCCATCCGCACGCTCGGTGGGCACCGGCGTTACCGGGAGACCGAGGTGAGGGCGCTGCTGGCGGGCATTCCGCAGCAGCGTTCGGAGTAACGCAGCGGGGGGTCGCAACCACGAGGGGGATGGCGCGCTCGCGTCAGTGAGCGCGTCCAACAGCCGCACACCTGCAGTAGGGGTGTGGAAAGGCGCCGCCCGCCCGGCGCCAACCCCAACCGGTTCCGTGGCCCCTCCCGCTCCGTCCTGACAGCTTTCTCAAGGATCGAGACAACTCGGCCGTACCTTATTCGGCTCTCGATCGTTCTTCTTGGCAGGTGCACATCCGCGCATCGTGGGGAGAACCATGTCAGGACCGTCCATGCAGACCACTGCCCGGCGCGACATCGCGGTACCCGGACCAACCGGACTCGACGGATTCAGTCCACGGCCACGGCCGACGATTCGCAACGTAGCCGAGCGCGCGGGCGTCTCTAAGTCCCTGGTCTCGCTGGTCCTTCGCGGCTCACCTCATGTGAGCGAACATCGCCGTGAGGCGGTTCTGCAGGCGGCCAGAGAGCTGGGATACCGGCCCAACGCCGTCGCCCGCAGTCTCGTCGAAGGCCGCACGCATCTCGTCGGCGCCCTCGTCGCCGACCTGCACAACCCGTTCTACGCCGAGTTCCTCGACGGCCTCCAGGAGAGCCTCCACGGCGAGGGCCTGCGGCTGCTCATCGGCTCCGGCCGCTTCGACCCGGCGTTCGAGGACGAAGCCGTCGAGGCCTTCCTCGAACTGCGCGTCGACGGGCTGGTGCTGCTGGGTGTCGCCCCCTCCAGCGACACGCTGGCCGAGGCCGCCGCCTACACGCCCACCGTCGTCGTCGGAGAACGCGACGTCGACCTCGAGAGCGTCGACATCGTCGTCGACGACGACCAGCTCGGCGCGCGTCTGGCGGTCGACCATCTGGTCGAGCTCGGACACCGCCGGATCGCCCACATCGAGGGCACCCCCTCCTCCGCGGCCCGCTGCCGCTGCGAGGGTTATCTGGTGGCGATGCGCCGTCACGCGCTGGCGCCGTACATCATGGTCGAGCACGGCGACTTCACCGAGGAGGGCGGCCGCCGCGCGGCGATGGCCCTGCTCGAGCGCGACCCCCGGCCGACCGCCATCTTCGCCGCCAACGACGTCGTCGCCCTCGGGGTGCTCACCGCCGCCAGCGAGCTCGGGCTGCGGGTCCCCGAAGACCTGTCGGTCGTCGGCTACGACAACACCCACCTGGCCGCCGTCCACCACATCTCGCTGACGTCGGTCGACCAGCCGCGCCGCGCGATGGGCCGCTCGGCCGCCGCGCTGCTCAGCGACCGGATCTCCGAGCCGGGCAAGAACTCCCGCCTGCGCCAGGTGACCCCGCAGCTCATCACCCGCCGCAGCACTGGTCCCGCGCCAAAGGATTCCCAAAGCTAGGTCAACCGGTCCGGCGTCGGGTCACGGTCCGTGTTGACTCGGGCCACGACGCCGGACGGTAGAGATCTGGGGGAATTCAATGCGTGATCCAGAGTTGGTCTCCTGTGCCCAGCGCGCGGCGGCCGAACTCGAACGGGCCTGGGGCCACTGGCGGCACTCGCGGGGCCACGGCGAAACGGGCGACGAATCCGTGGCCAGCTACGTGGCGCATTCGATCGACCACCCGTGGGGACGGCCCCGGGTCGTCCTCGGCCTCGACGCCGAGGAGGCCCGCGAACTGGCGGCCCTGCTGCAGATCCAGGGCCCGAGCTCCGGGTGATCTGCATCCTTTACCCACATAACGGCCAGGTCACGGGCAGGGAACGCGTAGGTTGGGTGCTTGTAGTGCCCGCCTGCGAGAGGAACCACCGTGATGAAGACTCGTCCGGCGCTCGCCGCCGCCGCTCTGGCCGTGATCGGTCTGGGGACTGCCGCGTGCGGTGGCGGGGTGGCCGCGGGTGCCGAGTCCGCCCCGGCCGCCGTTCAGAAGAGCACTGCTGAAGCGGTCGCCGCCCCCGCGCAGGCTCCCGCGAAACCGCTCGCGGGCAAGGTCGTCGTGATCGACCCGGGTCACAACGGCGGCAACTACAAGCGCCCCGACGTCATCAACAAGCAGGTCGACGTGCTGACCCAGAAGAAGGCCTGCGACACGACCGGCACCGCGACCAACGACGGCTACTCCGAGGCCGCGTTCACCTGGGACGTCTCGGTCCGCCTCGCCAAGCTCCTGCGGGCCGAGGGCGCCACGGTCAAGCTGACCCGTGACGACAACACCGGCGTCGGGCCGTGCATCACCCAGCGCGCCGCGATCGGCAACAAGGCCAAGGCCGACCTGGCCATCTCGATCCACGCCGACGGCGCCGGCTCGACCAGTCACGGCTTCCACGTCATCATGCCGAAGAAGATCAACGGCCCGGTCGATCCGGTGGTCGCCAAGTCGGCCAAGCTCGGCCTCGCCGTGCGCAACGCGGTGAAGAAGCAGACCGGCATGCCCTATGCCAACTACATCGGCAAGAACGCCCTCGACTACCGCTCCGACCTCGGCGGCCTGAACCTGTCGACGGTGCCGAAGGTCTTCATCGAGTCGGGCAACATGCGCAACGCCGGCGACGCCGCCAAGATGAAGAGCTCCTCGTGGCGGCAGGACCTCGCCGAGGCGCTGGCGAGCAGCTTCCAGACCTATCTGAAGTAATCCATGATCGAGGGCATGCACCAGTTCCTGCCTGCCCCCCGGTCCGTCGAACCTCTCCCGGGCGCGTTCCCGCTGGCGCCCGGTTTCGGCGTCGCCGGGGACCTCGCCGAACCGGTCCTGCGGGCGCTCGCGGCCCTGGGCCCCGTCGTCGGTGACCACCCGGTTTCGGTACGCCGCCACGGCGCCCCCGAGTCGTCCACCCTGACCGTGACGGCCGACGGCGTCGAGATCGTCGCGGGCGACGCGGCGGGCGCCTTCTACGCCGCGCAGACATTGCGCCAGTTGCTCCCTGACGACGTCTTCCGCGCCGTTTCCCCACTTTCCGGATATGACGTCCCCTGCGTCCGTGTCGAGGACGCTCCGGCGCTCTCATGGCGTGGCGCGCACCTGGACGTCTCCCGGCACTTCCTGCCCAAGCACGACGTGCTGCGCATGATCGACCTGCTGGCGATGCACAAGCTCAACCGGCTCCACCTCCACCTGGCCGACGACCAGGGCTGGCGGGTCGAGTCGCGGGCCTACCCGCGCCTGCACGAGATCGGCTCCCACCGCGCCCAGACGATCACCTCCCGCAAGGGCGAGCCGGACGCCTACGACGGAATCCCCCACGGCGGCTTCTACACGCTCGACGATCTGCGGGAGATCGCGGCCTATGCCCGGCAGCGGGCGGTCACGGTCGTGCCGGAGATCGACGTTCCGGGCCACGCCTCGGCGATCCTGGCCGCCTACCCGGAGTTCGGGGCCGACCCGTCGCAGCGGCACACGGTCCTGGAGCGCTGGGGCATCTCCCCCGCGATCCTCGCCCCGCTGCCCAAGACGATCGACTTCCTGGCCACGGTGTTCGACGAGATCCTCGGCGCGCTCGGCGAGACCCCGTTCTTCCACATCGGCGGCGACGAGTGTGTGCTGGACGCCTGGGCCGCCTCCACCGAGATCACCGCCTTCCGGCACGCCCAGGGCCTGGCCACGCCCGCAGACCTGCACGCCTGGTTCCTGCGGCGGCTGGCCGACCTGCTGGCCGAGCGGGGCAGCCGGGCGGTGGTGTGGGACGAGGCGTTCGTCAGCGGCATGCTGCGCGAGGACACGATCGTGATGCCCTGGCGCGGCATGAACGTCGCCCGGCGGGCCGCCGCCGCGGGCCACGACGTGGTGCTCACGCCGGTGTTCCCGCTCTACTTCGACTACGCCGAGGCGGCCTCGGCCGGCGAACCGGCCGCACTGGGCGAGACGATCACCGTGGCCGACGTCGCCGCCTTCGACGTCTCGGGCTACCTGGGCGCGCAGTTCCAGCTCTGGTCGGAGTACATCCCCGACGGCCGCACCCTCGACTACAAGGCGTGGCCGCGGGGCTGCGCCATGGCCGAGATCGCCTGGACGGGCCACCCGGCCGGGCCGGACTTCCCGGGCCGCCTGGAACGCCATCTCGGCCGCCTTGACGCGGCGGGCGTCGGCTACCGCCCGCTCGACGGACCCCGGCCGTGGCAGCGGTCACGCCCCCACACGCCGGGCCGGGTCGACGTGGCCGCCGTCATGCGCCATCTCGACGAGCTGACGTTGTCAGCCGACTCGACCCGCCCGAGCATGTAGGTCGCGTACCGAAGACAGACCGTGGCGCTTCAACCGGCGGGCCAGCTGCCGGTTGATGTCGAAGGCCCACAGCGGGCCGCCGTAGATGAGGCCGGTGTAGCCCTGGACCAGCGTGGCGCCGGCCAGCAGGCGCTCCCAGACGTCGTCGACGTCTTCCACGCCGCCCACGGAGACCAGCACGAGGCGGTCGCCGACCTTGGCGTGGAGGCGGCGCAGCACCTCCAGCGACCGGTCTTTCAGCGGGCGGCCGGACAGGCCGCCGGTCTCGGTGCTGGAGACGCCCGCGCGGCTGATCGTGGTGTTGGTCGCGATGATGCCGGCCAGGCCCAGTTCGGCGGCGAGCTCGGCGACCTCGTCGACGTCCTCGTCGGCCAGGTCGGGGGCGATCTTCACCAGCAGCGGCGTGCGCCCGGCGACCGCCTTGACCTCGGTCAGCAGGGGGCGCAGCAGGTCGACGGCCTGGAGGTTGCGCAGGCCGGGGGTGTTGGGCGAGGAGACGTTCACGACCAGGTAGTCGGCCAGGCCCGCGAGGACCTTGGCGCTGGCGACGTAGTCGCGGGTGGCCTCCTCTTCGGGGACGACCTTGGTCTTGCCGATGTTCACCCCGACCACGGCGGGCACCCCGCGGACCCGCTTCAACCGGCGGGCGGCCGCCTTGGCGCCCTCGTTGTTGAAGCCCATCCGGTTGATGATCGCCTTCTCCGGCACCAGCCGGAACAGGCGCGGCCGCGCGTTGCCGGGCTGGGCGTGGGCCGTGATCGTGCCGACCTCGACGTGGCCGAACCCGAGCGCGGCCAGCGCCGGGACGCACTCGGCGTTCTTGTCGAAGCCTGCGGCGAGCCCGAAGGGCGTCGGGAAGTGCACCCCGAACGCCTGGACACGCAGGGACTCGTCACGGGGGGCCAGCACGGCGTGGAGGATCCGCTTCACGACCGGCAGGACCGACAGGGTCGCCAGCAGACGGATCGTCAGATGGTGGATCTTCTCCGCGTCGGTACGGCGCAGGACCCAGGTGAAGAGCATTCGGTACGACATCACCGGCCAGCGTATCCATTTCGAGGTACCGGTCGAAGTCGAGCAGCCGCAGCAGCCGGAGCACCCCGTCGGGCGGGTTCGCGATGGAGACCCGCCCGCGGGCCCTGCGGTGCGCCCAGAGCAGCGTCCGGGCGCCCGCGACGTCGATGAACGTCACCTTGGCCAGGTCGAGCCGCAGATGCGCGGCCCGTCCGGCCCTCCAGACGGCGCGGCGGAGTTCCACGGCGCCGAAGACGTCGAGATCACCTTGCATGATGATCGTGGTCATCAGATCAGATCGCGTGGTCCGGATCTCCACGACCCTGTTCCCCGAGCAGTTCGGCGGCCAGATCGGCAACCCTCCGGCGACTGTCCCTGGCCTGTTTCCGCAGGCCCGTGAAGGCCTGGCTGGCGGTCAGGTCGTGCTTTCCCATCAGGTAGCCGATGGCCCGTTCGATGACCACGCGGTAGTCGAGTGCGTATTGGAGCTGGTCGGCGAGCTGGGACTTCTCCTCCGCCTCCACGGCGGCGGCGATGACCTGCTCGATCACGTGCGCGTAGGCGTGCAGCGCCTCGGTGTCGGACTCCTCCCAGTCGTGGGTGGTGTCCTGGTAGACGTTGAGCGTTCCGACGGGCTCTCCGCCGAGACGCACCGGCACCCCCGCGACGGCCCGCACGTCGGGGTGCAGGAGCGGCGCGAGATCGGGCCAGCGGTCGTCCTTCCGGACGTCGTACGTGGTCACGGCGCCGTCGGTCGTGTACGCGGCCACACAGGGCCCCGCCTGGACGGTCGCCTGGGCGTGTTCGAGGCTGCGTCCCGCCTCGTCGGTGGCGAACAGGTATCGCAGGATGCGATCGGGGTCGGCGAACATCAGGCCGGCCCCGGAATATCCGAAGATCCGGTCGACGACCTGGACGATCCGCTCAAGGTGGTGCACGATCCCGGTCGCCGGAGCGGCCTTCTGCATTCGCCGCAGGCTCGCGACGAGCGCTTCTGGATCGATATGGGTCATTCCGTATCCTCCCGTGAACCTCACCTGTGCGCCGGCGCGGTCGTGGAGAGGTAGCTTCGTGGTCATCTCACCTGCCCAGAGGCGGAGGACTCAGTCCTGCCCCCGGCCATGGCTTCGAGAGCGACGACGACGAGCTCGCCCAGACGCGCGCCTTTTTCCACCTCGGAACGGCTCCACTCGTGACGCTCGTGCGTGTAGAGGGTGAGCTCCCCGATGACTTCCCGGCCCTCGATCAGGGGAACGGACAGGGCCGAACAGCCCGCGCGCTCGAGGACCCAGCCGTCTTCGTCGGTCGCTCCGACCATGCGGAGCCGATCGGTGTCGTCGAGCAGGCGAAGGGCGGCCCCGTCGACCCCGGACAGGTCGGCGACACCTTGCAGCACATTGGCGAGCAGGAACTCAACGCCGGGCCCCGACACGTAGCCACCCCAATGAAATGAGAAAAGGCCCGCGGACACACGGCGGATTCACTGCTGGCCAAGCGTAGTGGGCTCTCTTGATCGCGACTAGCCAAACCCAGGTTTTTCGCCCGAACCGTTGGTCAACCCTGCGATTCGGCGACCAGGAAGTGGCCGGGCCGGTAGAGGATCGCCGACGGCTCGGTGACCGTGATGCCGGCGACCGTGCCGGGCCGCCAGAAGTTCACGGCGGTCAGGTCACCCGCGGTGACGCCCTGCTGGGCGGGCGTGTTGGCCACGACGGTGACGCGGGCCGCCTTCGTGGCGGCCAGGTCGGCGTTGGGCAGCAGCGCGTAGACGTAGCGGGCGTCGGTCGGGTCGGTGCCGTGGTCGAACCAGAGCGTGGTGTATTCGTCCTGCCGCACGCGGACCGAGCCGTCGAAGAGGTAGCCGCCGTGGCCCTCCAGGTGGGCCCAGCCGTCGCCGAGGGTCAGCCGGGCGTGGGTGCGGCGGTTGTCGACGACCGTCTCGACCGGCACCCCGTCGCGGCAGGTGATGCCCGCGCCCAGGCAGACCACCATGTCGTCGAGGAAGATCCACGACTTGCGGGCCTCCAGGGTGCTTTCGAGGCCGAAGAGGTGCTGGCCGACCGTGGCGTGGACGCCGTCGGACGCCCCGCCGACCCACCGCGCGGGCGGGCAGTTCTCGCCCCAGGCGCCGCCCGCGCCGTCGGGCAGGCGTTTGGTGGAGACCGTCGTGCCGGGCAGGCGGTAGGGGTCGACGGTGTGCCAGAAGTCGCCCGAGTAGTGGTCGCCGTGGCCTTCGCCCCACCAATAGAGCATCCCGGCGCCGGTGTGCCAGCCGCGCAGGTTCTCGCCGTTGCCGTGCTCGTAGTGGGCGACCCGGTGGGAGGACATGCTGAGCGCGGCCGTCCAGCCCTCTCGGCGGTGGACCGCGCGGGCGCCGGCGGGCATCAGCCGGTGGCCGGTGGGCGGGTTCGCGATCAGTTCGCGCCAGCGGGCCCGTTGTGATGCGGAGGCCGACTCTCCGAGCAGGTCGAGCGCGTCGGTGAACGCACGGGCCCTTCTCCGGTCTCCGTGTGGCTTGCGCGCGATCGCCCGCCCGCTGACCAGGTCCATCATCCGGCCCTCGTGGAGGAAGGGCAGGAAGGAGTGTTCGACGGCGGCGAAGACGTTCCCCAGGGCGGGATCGGTGATCTCCCACGGGGTGCCGCACAGCGTTCTGAGGATCGCGCCGATCCCGTGGAGCATCGACACCCCGTAGGTGCCCTGGTAGGGGACGGTCGAGTGCTGGATGAAGGAACCGTCGCGGTAGAGGCCGTCGCCGCTCGTGACGTACCGGAAGACCGGGGAGAGCGCCTCGGCGGCGCGGGAGATCTTCCGCGGGTCGCGCGACAGGATGCCGTTGAGCAGCGTGACCAGGCACAGGTCAGTGCGGTTGGCTGCGGTGCTGGTGCCCCGGTAGAACAGCAGCCGCCACGGCCGGACGAAGTGGTCGACCGCCTCGATCAGGCCGTCGTCGCGGTGGCCGACGAGGATCGCGAGGTCGAGCAGCCGCTTGGGCACCCCGATCTCCCAGTTCCACCAGTTCCCGGTCTTGACCGCACCGGCGTGGTAGGCCTCGCGCACTCCCCGGCCGATCGTCTCGGCGACCCTCCTCTTCAGCGCCGGATCGCCCGTCAGCCGGAACTCCCTGGCCATGGCGTGTTCCGGCGACCACGGCTCACCCCGCGACGAGACATCCGCCCAGTTGCGCTCCAGCGCCGGCCAGGCGTCATCGCGACCTCCGGACGCCGGCAGCAGGGCCCCGGCCAGGAAAGCACGCCGCGAGAGCATGTGCCCACCATAGGGTAGGCACATGCGTACTAACGTTCTAATTCCCGGCGGCGGCGCCGGGCCCGGCTACTGGAGCCGGCTGGTCCCCCTGCTCGACGGCGAGGTGATCGCCCTCGATCTGCCGACCGCCGACCCGTCGGCGGGCGTGGCCGAATACGCCGACCTGGCCGTCGAGGCCGTCGGCGACCGGGAAGACGTCGTCGTGGTGGCCCACTCGCTGGGCGGCCTGACCGCTCCCCTGGTCGCCGCCCGCGTCCCGGCGCGCGCGATCGTGCTCATCACCGCGATGGTGCCCAGGCCCGGCGAGACCGGCGGCGAATGGTGGGAGGCCACCGGCCACAACGCCCTGGGCGTCGACTCCTCCGACGAGAAGGCCGTCTTCTACAACGGCGTCGACCCCGAGGGCATCGCGATCGGCGACGCCGCGTCCCGCGACCAGTCGTTCACCCCGTTCAACACCCCTGGTCAGCCGTGGCCCGACGTGCCGGTGCGGTTCCTGTTCTGTACGGAGGACCGCTTCTTCCCCATCGACTTCATGCGCCGCGTGGTCGCCGACCGCCTGCCAGGCGCCGTGACGGGCGAGATCCCGGCCGGCCACATGCCCATGCTGAGTCATCCGAAGGAGGTGGCCTCCTTCATCAACCAGGCATGACCGCCGGTGTCCCACCTAGGATCACTGTGTGCGTTTAACCCCATTCGTCACCGTCCTCGCCTCGCTGCTGGTCGTGGGAGCGGCCCCGGCGTCCGCCTACCCGATCGACGACCGCGTCCTCACCCAGAACGCGCTCTACCGAACGGGCCGGCTCGCACCGGTCGACTGCCCCGAACCCCCGTTACGCGACGGCGACGCGGCCTCGGCCCGCCGCTACGCGACGACGGTGACGACCTGCCTCAACGAGGCCTGGGGAGCGCACTTCCGCAGGAACGGCCTGCCCTTCGCGCCGGTCAAGATCGACTTCCAGGCCAGGCCGAAGGCGTTCTGCGGCCGCAAGTGGGGCGACGCCGCCGGCCGCTACTGCGACTCCCAGCACCGCTTCATGGTGCTGCTCGACCGGGACGCCCTGGCCGACTCGTCGAACCTCTACCTCTACCTGGTGATCGCCCACGAGTTCGGCCACCACCTGCAGAACCTGACGGGCCTGGCCGACGCGTACCGCACCCACCCCTACCACTCCAAAGCCGAGCTCTACCAGCAGATCCGCCGCAACGAACTCCAGGCCGAATGCCTGGCCGGCGTCTTCTTCGGCGCCGTCTGGCCGACGCTGGGCCGCAGCGACGCCGACTGGCAGTACCTGCGCGAACTCGACGGCACCGGCCACAGCCGCACCCACGGCCGGGGCAAGAGCGTGCTGACCTGGCTCGACAGGGGCTTCGCGACCCGCAGACCCGGGGCCTGCAACACCTGGACCGCCACCTCCGCCAAGGTGGCCTGACGTGTTACTCCACCTGACCCTGGCGGCGACCGTCGTGGCGGGCTATCCCGTCGAGAGCGCGGTACTCACCGACAACCCGCTCTATCGAACGGGAAAGATGGCCACCGTCACGTGCCGTGAGTCGCCGGTGTCGTCGATGAGCCGGCCCCAGGCCAGGAAATACTTCAAGACCGTGAACAAGTGCCTCACGAAGGCATGGCGGGCTCAACTGAAGAAGGTCGGCCTGCCTCTGACGGAACCGCATGTCGGCTTCATCAACGGGCCGGAGGACGTCTGCGGCAGCCCATGGCCCGAGGCCGCCGCCCTGTACTGCCCGGACGAGTACGGCTACATCGTCGAACTGGACCGGAACCTGCTCGGCTACGCCGGTGACCTTCTCTGGATGAACATCGCGGCTCACGAGTTCGGACCCCACGTCCAGAACAGCACGGGAATCCTCTACGCCGAGTGGAGACACGTCTCGAGTGGGGGTCTTGAGAGGACCGAACTCCAACGGCGAGTGGAACTCCAGGTTGAGTGCCTGGCGGGCGTGTTCATGTCCAGCGCCTTCGCCTCACTGGGCCGGCCGAAGAGCGACGTGAACGAACTCAAGGACCTGCTCCGGCGAAACGGGGACGAAACCCGGAGCGTCCGTGATCACGGCAAGGGAAAGAACACGGTGGCCTGGTTCACCCGTGGATTCGAGTCCCGCGACCCCAAATCGTGCAACACCTGGACCTCCAAGCCCGGCAAGGTGGCATAGATGCGCGCTCTCCTCGTCTCGCTCCTGCTGCTGGGCGGCACGGCCTACCCGGTCGACGACCCCGTGCTGACCGGCAACCTGCTCTACCGGGCCGGCCAGATGGCCGAGGTCGAGTGCCCCGAGAAACCCGTCGCCGTCGGCAACCGTGACCTGACCAGGAAGTACGTCCGGTCGCTCGTCGACTGCATGAACACCGCCTGGGCCGATCTGATGGGCCGGGTGGGCGTGCCGATGCCCCCGGCGACCGTGGGCTTCGTCAACCGGCGCGAGGTCCGGTGCGGGGTGATGTGGCGGCAGGGCATCCAGGGCCAGTACTGCCCCGCCGACCGCCGCTTCGACATCCTGCTCGACCAGCGCCTGCTGGCCACGCCCCACGACCTCAGCACCTTCCTGCTGGCCGCCCACGAATACGGCCACCACGTCCAGCACATGACGGGCATCCTGTGGGCGGAGGTCAACCTGCCCACCTCCGGCCAGGACGAGGAACTGGAGCGCTCCCGGCGCGTCGAACTGCAGTCGGAGTGCCTGGCCGGGGTGTTCATGGGCAGCGCCTGGAAGTCCCTGAACCGGCCCGCCTCCGACCTGCGGGACCTGCGGCGCATGATGACCCTCGACGACGACGGGGGCGGCATCAACGGCAGCCACGGCTCCCCGCGCAACCGGGAGGCGTGGTTCACCCGCGGCTTCGAGTCGCGGGACGCCCGATCGTGCGACACCTTCAGCGCGAACGAGCCGAGAGTCGGCTGATCCGACGCCCGCCGGCCGGAGATGTCCCGGGCGGCGGCTTTACCTATGCCACCGTCGGCATGTCCGCAGGAGCACGACGAGCGGCAATTCCCGGCCGTTTCCCTGAGGGCGGAGCACGGGGCGCTCCAAACGACGGTATGCCTGATCGGCATTGTGAATGCCCGCGCAAACGCCCGCGCCTAGCGCGCGCCCGCGCATGGGCAAATCTCCTTCGTGACGCCTGGACGCTGTTCTTCGGCGATGCGAACGATGGAGGTGTATCACCAGCGTCAGGCGAACACGGGAGGAGACGCTTATGAACGGTAAGCGAATCGCGCGGTGGAGTGCGGGAGTCCTCGGAGGGTCGGCCATATTGCTCGCGCCGGTGTCGCCGGCCATGGCCGCTCAGCAGGCGGCCGCCGGGGTCTCGACGTCTCCCGCCTCGACCGCGCAGTATGCGGCGAGTGCCTCGACGATGACACCGACGAACCCGTCACCCGCCAAGAAGGATCCTCCTCACAAGAAGAAAGACAAGAAGAAGGGGAAGTGGAATAAACACGGCAAGAAGGGCAAGTGGGAGAAGCACACCAAGAAGAAGTACAAGAAGCACGACAAGTGGGACAAGCACGGTAAGAAGAAGAATAAGACGGAAACGTACGTCAATATCGTGTGAGCGAGAGCCGCAAAGAATGCCGCACATGGGGGATCATGTGCGGCATTCCCTCGTGTACGCCGGCGCCGCCGAGACCAAGTGACGGCGGCGCACCCCTGCGCTGCGTGGAGGCCCTCCGCACCCATCCAGTGCGGTGACCGCTTTTGCCGCGTCGTAGGAGCCGGTGTCGGCTCGTGACGATCAGGCTGAAGCTTTCGACCTTCGCGGGTGGGTTACAGAGCCGCAGTGGATCGTGGCGCCCGCACACCGTGCCGGAAAAGCGAGTGCACCCCAATCGGCACGACGTGAGCAACGTTCGAGCGGGACATGAGCATCGACTCCCCCGGATCGGTCGTCGGGCCGTGGAGGGCCATGCGGCCGTCACGCCGACATCTTCGACAGAGCGCGGACTCCGCGGAGACCAGCGGACGCCCGTGCGCCGTGCCTCGTGTCCCTGCTGTGCGGCTCCGGAATGCCCCGGATTGCTCTACCGACGGCAATTCCGGCCCGGGCGTCGACGGTCACGGCCCGCGTCTTCCCGAGCGTCCCCCCGGAAACGACAAACGCCCAATCCAGAAATCTTGGATTGGGCGTCCCTACTGCTTAAGAGATGTGGTCAGGGGCGGGGTCGAACCGCCGACCTACCGCTTTTCAGGCAGTCGAACCCACGTTCCCACCATTGAGCCTTGACGCGCTGACCAGCGGATGTCCGTCCGTCAGCGTCCGTGGACGTACGCCAGCGTCCGCCTCGGTTGTCACGCAGTTCGTCACGCAGCCAGCCCTTGCCGCCCCCATCCGGAGGACCGCCCAGGGGCAACCTCAGGGCTCATTCCGCGGCGTTCCTACTGTCCACTGCGCACGGTGGTAAGCGACGTAAGTCACATTGATCTGATGTAGTGGGTGAACGCGAAGTGCAGCGATCGTGACGCCGGTCAGGGCATCGATGACTTTGAGATCATCGGTCAGATAGATAGCACCATTGTCAAACCGCACGTGATCATTGGGGCATAGGCACAGCACGTTCTCTTCGACGTCCGGGCCGTGGTGGGGTTGGCCCAAGCCGCGGATGTGGGCGCCTTCGCTGTAGAAGCCCGTTGCTACCTGGATCGCCAGTCCGCAGACTTGGCATTGATGCTCGTGCCATGCCTTCACGTGCTGGACGACAGAGCTGTTGCGAACCAGTCGCTGCACTGTGGTCGTGAGAACAGGAGCCGGGTTTGCCACCCGTGGGTGGACAACTGCCTGTGGTGCTACGGCCGGCGGCGTGGAGATCTGCTCATCTTTCAGTTTGGTGAGCGTGAATCGCCAGATGCGGTACCCCTCGATGCCTACTTTGGCCGCGTAGGAATCGACTTGGTAGAGCCCGTCGTACCGGTAGCCAACGTTCGGTGCGTGGGGTGAGTCCTTGTGAGCTCCTCGCACCACACGGACCGGCAATCCGTCAAGGTGGCTGCGAAGCAGCCCGGCGTTGCCGGGCGCGCTGATCTCCTGGTCTCTGATCTGCTTGCCCGTGTTCGCGTCGCGCCCGCCGTGCCCGGTGTAGACGATGACGTCGCCATAGTCCTCATCGTCGGGATATCCGCCCGAGACCACGATGGAGTCGGTCCCCTCGGCAGCGGTACCCGAGATGCCCGCTATGAGAGGAAGGTGCACCCCGGCATCGCGGACCTCTTTTCTGCTGCCGTATGTCGAACCGACAGGCTGGCCGGCGATATGTCCGAAAGATCGTGGCATGACGTGCATCATGCCACGAGGACCGACAGCCTTGACTACTACGACAGTCCCGAGGCGAGGCACGCCTCAGGTCACGGCAGCAGATTTGTATTCTGCTACCTCCGAGGCCCTGAACAGCGAAAACGCTTATCCCTGTGACCGCGTCACCGCATATTCGCCTAGCCATACGGCGGAAGATCTGCAAGCCGCAGGGCAGGGAGCCGCTTACCCCAACTTGTGTAGTGGCGCTCTACACTCGGCGCCCGTACTCGCGTAATCGAGGGTGACACGTCCGCATCGGCAACCCCACTCCCGGGTGTCACCTGCGCCTTCAAAAGCGGGACATAGCCTTCTACCTCACCGTTACTATACGATGACGGATCGATGAAAGTGGGGTGTAGGGACATGGCGAAGCTCGACAGCGCCACGGTTGCCTTGACGAAATTATTCTCTCAGGATTTCTTTTTTCGAATTCCCGAATACCAAAGGCCATTCTTGTGGGATGACGAGAACTTCAACAACTTGATTGATGATCTGGAATCTGCGGGTTGGGATGAACCTTACTTTCTAGGAACTTTAGTTCTTCACAAGAGCGGGGAATCACAATACGATGTCGTTGACGGACAACAGCGCCTAACCGCTCTCTGCATCCTTTTTGCATGCATGCGAGACGCCCTTCCTAGCGAAGAAAGTGACATTGCGGCAGAGCTGCACGATAAGATCTTTCAGACCGCAAAGAAGCTCGACGCAGTCCCTTCGAGAAACAGATTGCAGGTTAAAGACCAATCCGTATTTAATGCCATGATTAGCACCAAGGGTGGAACGAATCAATCACTACCCAATCTCGACGAGAAAGATACGATAGGGAAGCGGTACGAGTCCGCCCGCCTTATTTTTTCGGCGAAGCTCCGCAAAATGTCCCCCCAAAAGCTGGCCGATTTTGCAATATTCATAACTCAAAAGTGTATGGTTATATATCTGGCTACCGACTCTTTCGAGGACGCATTTCGTCTTTTTACTGTTGTGAATGATCGAGGAAAACAACTCCGTCGCATCGATGTCCTTAAGGCATACAATCTCGACCCAAGAGCCATCCCTTCGGCCGACTCAAGGACACATTACGCCCATCAATGGGAAGCAATGGAGCAGCGGTTAGGAGAGGTTGAATTCGAGCACATCTTTCATCTTCTCCGCCTAATTTATGTCAAGGAGAAAACCCAATACGATCTACATAAGGAATTTACCGAAAAGATCTTCGGCAAGGATGGCTCCCTGCAGCGCGGAATACAGTTCATGGACGTGCTGGATGGGTATGTCGACCTCTACGACGGATTGTTTATTGATCGAGACATCCTCGACGAAGGATCCAACCCTCACGTTCAATATCACTCTCTCATGGAGGCTATGGTCACCTACTTCCCTGCATCCGAATGGAAAGCCTGCGCACTTTTATTTGCAAAGAAGTTCCAGAAAGACAATCTATACGCCTTTGTTCTCGAATTAGAAAAGACCTACTTGGATCACTGGGTTCTGGGAACGCGAAAGGATGAGCGCTACGGCGTATACACGTCCATCCTAAAGACAATCGATCAGGCTAAAGACGCTTCTGCAGTCATCGAGGCCATAAAGGTCGATACTGCAAACATCTTGAAAGCGTGCCGACAATCTAACTTCTACAACACAAGCCACGCCAAGTATCTCTTGGTTCGTGCCGAGATAGTGGCAAGCGAACTAGACCACAAGAGGCATTTTACGGCTAGGTCAATAGAGCACATTCTTCCTCAGCACCCCAAGGCGGGCAGTGAATGGGAATCCCTCTTCACAGCACAAGAACAAGCCGAACTCGTAGACTCCGTCGGCAATTTGGTCCTGCTCTCAAAGAGCAAAAACTCTAAGGCCAGCAATAAGGAATTTGAGGACAAGAAGAAAACATATCTGGCAGACAAGGTCAGCGATTTTCCCCGGAGTATGCAAGTGCTGGGATACAGTACATGGACTCCCGAAATCATCAGGCAGCGTACCGAAGAGTTCGCGTCTACAGTACTGCGCGATCCGTGAGTTTAGACATTCAAGTCGATGGGCGAGAGCCGATCGTTTGAGGCGAAGCCAACAAGCACCGTCATGCTTCCGCACGTTCCGCTTAGGGGTCGAGTACTGTCAAGTGACCGAACATCCATGGTCGTCCGTGGAAGTATGCCAACGTCCGTCAGTAATCGTTAGGCGGATGACCCGATCAGGTGGACGCCGTCGTGTTGGCGAATGGCAGGCCGACCCGCACTCTTCATTGCATCAAGTACACGGATCGCGAATGCCTCGGAAGCTACCGAAGTGACCTCATCAGCGGTCACCCAACGGAACGCTCGGGACTCGTCATTAGCGGTCAAGGTTCCAGACACTGCACGACAGCGAAAGACAAGGGCGACGATTCCCCGAGTCATGTGCTTGTAGACACCCGTCAATGCTTCCGCCTCGATTTCCAGCCCCGTCTCTTCACGTACTTCCCTGCGTAGACCGGTTGTAATGTCTTCGTCGCGCTCCAGCACCCCACCCGGCGCTTCCCAATGGCCATTATCACGCCGCTGGATCAAGAGAGCGCGTCCGTCAGCATCGATGACGACACCGGCAACACTCACTGAGTGACGATTGTCCTGGTTCATGGTCGCCCTCCGGCGATTCATCGGTACAGCTAGACTCACCGTAGTACACGTATGTACGAGTGGAGGAGTAGGGCATGACCGACATTGGACTTCCTGGTCTCGACCCGGTATCTGACCGGCCGGTCTTCAAGCAGATCGCCGACCATCTCCGGGAAGCCATGAACGGCCCTGCACTCCCTCCAGGATCCAAGGTGCCCTCCGAGAGCCAGCTCATGACGCATTACGGCGTTGCCCGTATGACCATCCGCAACGCGCTACAACTCCTACAGAGCGAAGGCTTGACAGTCGCCGAACACGGCAAGGGAGTCTTCGTCCGTTCGCGTCCCCAGGTTCGACGCTTGGCGTCCGACAGGTTCGCCCGGCGTCATCGCGAACAGGGTAAGGCTGCCTTCATCGCCGAGACAGAAGAGTCCGGCGGCAGACCTTCCGTTGACTCCATCCAAATCAGCGAACAGGAAGCATCCGCCGAGGTGGCGAAGCGGCTCGGTTTGCCGGCAGGGCAAAGCGTGATTGTGAGATCCCGGCGCTACCTGATCAATGATCACCCCGTCGAGACTGCGGTTTCCTACATTCCTGCCCACATCGCGCAAGGCACCCAGATCACCCATCCCAACAGCGGCCCCGGCGGCATCTATGCGCGCCTTGAAGAGTTGGGGTATCGACTCGATCATTTTGACGAGGAGATCCGTTCCCGGATGCCACTCCGGGACGAGGTCAAGGCACTCAAGCTTGCACCCGGCATTCCGGTCTTCCACCTCATCCGTACGGCCTACGCGGACGATGGTCAGGCTGTCGAGGTGTGCGACACCGTGATGTCGAGCGACGCCTACGTCCTGTCGTATCAACTCCCTGCCCGGTAGGGCTTGACTCCTCTAGACGAGTCTGAGATACATATAGAGCAACTCCTCTAGACGAGTAGACGGCTAGGGGAGATTGCACAGTCGGAAGACCTGGGAAGGCGGCGCAAGCCGCGCGCCCGACGGGCTGTTGCACCTGATCTTTTGAGAACTCAATAGCGACGAAATGGGCCACCGCCTCCCGCAAAAAGGCGGCCCGCATGAGCGCGACTCGTGCCCTTCCTGCCCGAACCCATCCAAGGAGTTTCACCGTCATGACCCGCCCCACCACGGGCGCCCCGCTCCCCGTGATCCGATCGCACCCGGCGCTCCGACTGCTGGATGAGCTCACCGACGAGCTGCCGACGGAGGTCGCCGATAGCGCCGCGTGCGCTGACCCCGAGCTGCACACCGGTCCCGACCCCGACGTCGGAGAGTCTCCGCAGGAGCGCGAGGCGCGCGAGGACGTCGCCAAGAGCGTGTGCGCCGAATGCCCCGTCCGATTGCGCTGTCTGGCCACCGCCCTGATTCTCCGGCCCGAGGTCGGGATCTGGGCGGGCTTAACCGCTCAGGAACTGGCCGCCTTGTCCCGTCCGGCGGTCGCGTCGTGAAGCCCCGCCGCTGGCGCCTGCGTGGCCTGTGGCTGCCGCCCGGTACCGCCTCGACCTGGGTGTGTATCTGCGGCGCCGTCAACCCCCGTTCGTCGACCACCTGCCGCAACTGCGGCTGACACCCCTCGGAGCGTGAGCAAGTGAGCATCACCGACAACGCCGCCGATACCCGCGCCGAACGCGCGGTCACGCTGCATGCGGCCGAGTACGACCGGCTCAAGTCTGAGCAGATCTCGCGCATCGGCTTCCGCGACAACCTGCTGTACGCCCAACTGACCTCGATCGCCGCCATCGCCGCCGTGACCGCCTCCGCCGGCCGCCTGTACCTGCTGCTGGTGCTCCCGATCACGGGCGTCGTGCTCGGCTGGACGCACCTGTGCGCCGACCACATGGTCACGATGATCGGCCGGTACATCCGCGAGGACCTCACCCCGCGCCTGACCGCCGCCGCCGACCTCGACGGCAGCGCCCTGTTCGGCTGGGAGAACGACCACCAGCGCGACACCCGGCGCCGTTCCCGCAAGTGGTTACAGCTCACGGTCAATCTGCTGGCGTTCTGCCTGCCCTCCCTGACCGGCCTGATCGTGGTCTGGATCGCCGGGCAGCCCTCCCCGCTGCTGATCGCCGCATCGCTGGTCGAGCTGGTCATCATCGCGGTCCTGGCCGTCCAGATGTGCGTGTACGCCGACCTGCCCCGACTGCGGAAGGGCGGTACCCGCGCATGAGCCGCATCCGCGCCACGTTCTTCGACCCGACCGGCAACCGGTACGGCATCCCCACCTACCCCTGGCGGATCGCCCCGCCCCACCTGCTGACCCTGCGCCAGCTGGCCGCCCGCGGGCTACGCCCCGGCGGCCAGGACGTGCAGGCACAGGTCATGTGGCGTTCCCACCGACACGGCGCCCCCGGCGTCCGCGTCGCCTTCCTGTACGACGTCCGGTTCGCGCTCCCCAAGCGCACCGCCACCCCGCGCCAGTTGGCCGCGCTCGCCAAGGCCAACGCCGCCCGCCGAACCTGCCCCGACTGCCGCAAGGACGCCGGCTACGTCCTGCCGCGCCACCTCGGTACCTGCCTGAACTGCGCCTACGGCCCCGAGACCGTCGAACCACTGGCCGCCTGACCGCCGCCGCCACCCCCAGACCTGCAAAGGAGCCATCCGTGACGACCCCGCTGACCATCCCGTTCTCCGACCCCGCCGACGACGGCCCCGACCTGCCCGACTACGTCGGCATCTCCGAGCGTGTTCCCCGCGCCGAACTGGCCACCATCGCCCACCTGCCCCGGACGGTCACCCCCTCCGACGACAAGGCGCACACGTCGCCGACCGCGCCGGACCCCGACCCCGCCGGCGAGGCCGATCAGGGGATGACCCGCCGGGTAGAGCGGCTGCGGGAACAGGTCGCCGAAGCCCGGCTACTGGCCGAACTCCAGGCCGACCAGACCCCGCTCATGCTCGACAGCCCCAAGGTTCGCCGCCGGCAGCGTGCGGCGCACGAAGCGGCCCGGCTGCACGCACTCGCCCAAGACCCGGCCATGCGCGCTTGGTCGGCAGCGCGGATGCGGCGCCTGCTGGTCGCCGGCGCGATGGTCGGGCTGGCGCTGGCGCTGGCCTGGTCCACCGCTGGCGTGCAGCACTTCGCCGCCGACGGCGCCCCCGCCTGGTCGCCCGGATGGCTGTTCGCCTGGTTCGTCGAGCCGTTCATGTCCATCACGCTGCTGGTCGTCGTCGGCGCCCGCGCCTACATGGCCACCCTCGGCCAACCCATCCGCTCCAAGACCCTGGTCCGGATCGAGCACCTGTTCCTGGTTCTGACCGTGGGCATGAACGCCTTCCCCTACCTGCCCGGCGTCGCCGACACGTTCTCCTTCCCGCGCTTGATGCTGCACCTGATCGGCCCCATCGTGGCCGTGGCCGTCGTGACCGCGCTGCCGCACATCCTGGCCGCGTTCGCCGCCCTGGACTTCACCACGGACCGCCGGAACCGTCCCCTTACCGGGCTTACGTACGGGGCGAACATCCCCGACCTTCTCGCCCGCGCCGAGACCCTCACCGCCGAGGGCAGGCTTCCCGCCTCTCCCAGCGCCTACCAGATCCGGCGTGTCCTGTCCTGCGGCATGGATGACGCCCGCACCCTTCGCGACCTTCTCGCCGACCCTAAGTGAGGTAACCCATGAATCCGCTCATGCTTATCCCTCCGGCAGGCATGATCCTGCCCGGCATGCTCATCACGGGCGCGGTGGTGACCATCCCGTGCATCGTCCTGGTGCTTTTCACCTGCCTGCGGTACCACCTCACCCGGCGCCGCGTCGAGGGCGAGATTCAGGCGCACATGGCCGCCCACCGCTGCACCTGCTGCACGCCCCGTCGCCGGACCCGCGACACCGAGGCCCATTCGTGACGCCGTCCCGCCTGACCTACCCCACCCGTAAGACCGCCCCGAGCGGCACCTGGGGCACGGCCGAATCCGCCAAGACACCGGCCGTGCCCCGCAACCCCACACCCGCCAAAGAGCACGAGGTGACCCCATCATGAGGCATGACCCGCCCACCCCCGTAGAAGCGCCCACGCCAGACCCCCGTTCGGACCGCCCGGACGTCCTGACCGGCGGCGCCGCCGTCGTTCCGATCGAGAGCGCCCGAGCCGGCCGCCACCCGAACGGCACGCCCGACCGCAGCAACGCCACCACCGACGGCACCGCCGAGGTAGCCGCTGGCGACGGGACGACCGCCGTCCTGGAAGGCCAGGTGGTGTTCGTCGACCAGCCGGGGCACGACCTGCCGGACTGGCGGACCGACCTGGAAGCCAAGGCGCGGACCCGTCAGCCGATCGTCCCGACGTGGCTGCGCTCGCGCACCGAGGCCGTCGACACGCTGCGGTGGGTCGGCTGGCACTACCTGCACGTGTCCGGCTACCAGCTCACCCGAACCCCCCTCTACGCGGGCCGAATGGCCGTCCGGGCACCCCGCGGTTTCTTCCGGCTGGTCGGCGGGTTCATCCGGTGGACCTTCGACCTGGAAGGCCAGCCGGTCCGGATGGCGACCGTGCAGAAGGCCGACCCCGAGGCCTACCTGAAGCTGTCCCGGCAGCGTGACGCCCGTGTCCGGCTGCGCGTCTGGGTCGCCGGTCTGACCGTGCTCACGCTGCTGATCCTGGCCGTCATCGTGGCCAACCAGCCCACCATGGTCCAGTGGGCGGCCCTGGCCGCGATCGTCGCGGTGCTGGGCATCATCGGCAAGCCCGCCGACCGGCCTCTGATCGAACGCGCCGTCGTCCCGTCTGCGGTCGAGAAGCTGACCAGCGACATCGTGATCCGGTCGCTGACCGTGCTGGGCATCTCCGGCATCAACTCGGCCATGACGAAGAACCCCAAGGACGCCATCCGGTTCGTGGCCCCCATCACCCGCGACGGCCCCGGCTGGCGGGCCGACATCGACCTGCCCTACGGCGTGACCGTGGCCGACGTGATGGACAAGCGCGACCGGATGGCATCGGCGCTGCGCCGGCCGTTGGGCTGCATCTGGCCCGAGGGCGACAACACGATCCACGAAGGCCGCCTGATCCTGTGGGTCGGGGACAAGGACCTGTCCAAGACGGTCGTGAAGTCGCCCCTGGTCAAGGCCGCAAGGCACGACGTGTTCAAGGGCATCCCGTTCGGGTCCGACCCGCGCGGACGCGCCGTGACCGTGCCGGTCATCGAGCACAACGTTCTGATGGGCTCCCAGCCCGGCCAGGGCAAGACCGCCTCGGTCCGGGTGCTGGCCTCTGGCGCGGCGCTGGACCCGAGCGTCGAGCTGTGGATTCACGAACTCAAGGGCACCGGCGACCTCGACCCGCACGAGCAGAACTGCCACCGGTACGTGTCCGGCATCGAGGACGAGGCCATCGCCTACGCCGCCGACTCCCTCACGTTGCTGCGCAAGGAGGTCATGCGCCGCGCCGCCGCGCTCAAGGCCCTGCCGCCGGACCTGTGCCCGGACAAGAAGGTCACCCGGCAGATCGCCGACATGCGTTCCCTTGGCCTTCACCCGCTGGTGGCCATCTTCGATGAGTGTCAGAACCTGTTCGCCCACCCCGAGTACGGCGACAAGGCCGGGGATGACGCCGAGTTCATCATCAAGCTCGGTCGCGCGCTGGGCGTGGTGCTGATCCTGGCCACCCAGCGCCCCGACAAGGACAGCCTTCCCACCGGAATCAGCGCCAACGTGAGCATCCGGTTCTGCCTTCGGGTGGCCGGCCAGATCGAGAACGACATGATCCTGGGCACCTCGGCCTACAAGAACGGCATCCGCGCCACGTTGTTCGTTCCGGGACCGCCCAAGGATGGCGGTGACGCCGGGACCGGTTACCTGGTCGGTGCGACCTCGATGCCCAAGGTGGTCAAGACGGCCTACCTCGACACCGCCGCAACCCAGAAGATCGCCGACCGGGCGCACGCCCTGCGGTCCGGCGCCGGGATGCTGACCGGCCACGCCGCCGGACAGCGACCCGAACAGGTCACCCCCACCTTCGACCTGCTGGCCGACATCCTGGCCGTGGTCCCGACCGCCGAAGCGAAGGTGTGGAACGAACTGGTTGTCGACCGGCTCGCCGAACTGCGGCCCGAAATCTACGGCCCGTGGGCCGACCTGGAAGGCGGCGCCAAGACCGGCCAGCTCACCACCGCACTCAAGCCCTACGGCATCAAGACCATGCAGGTGTGGGGCACCCCCGAAGGTGGCGGCAAAGGCGCCAACCGCATCGGCATCGCCCGCGACGACATCCTCAACGCTGTCACGCACCGTGATAAGAAGCGGGCAACTGAGGCGGCTTCCTAGCCCGTGGATCGCCTCTAGATCTAGAGGCCACCCCCTCTAGGTCTAGAGGCTCACCTAGACCTCTAAACCGCTTCCTGCCAGCGATCTAGCGTCTAGACGCTGGCCTGCGAAAACCCCCGGAACGGCCCTGGAGGCCCTGATGGCCACCGTCATTGCCCTGCTAGTCCTCTGCCTACCGCTGATCACTCTCGGTTACGTCGCGATGTGTGCGGCCAAGCCGTGGAAGCCCTGCCGACGCTGCCCGTCCGGCCGCCGGCGCCACGCCTGCCGCCCCTGCGACGGCACCGGCCTACGGCCCCGTCTGGGCTGGCGCCTGTACGTCCACTTCCGCCGGCTGCATCGCGACGGCACCCGATGAAACCGCCACCCCGCCCGAGCAGTGGGCTACACGGCCCCTGCAACTACGGCTCAAGACCGTGCGGAGCGCTTCCCACCCGGCCCTACCCGTGCGGCCCCCGCTGCGATGAACACGCCCCCGGCGCGCTGCGCAAGACCGGAACCGGGCGGGGCTGAGAGGGCTCTAGCGGTCGAGACAAGCAAACGCTTGCTCAAATACACGGACATAGATCAAAAGCCGTCTGAGGCGCTCTCAGCGCCTCAGACACCCAAACCGGAGGAAACACCCGCATGAAATCCCCGACCGCCCGCCGCGACCCCAACCAGACCGCCGGCGAACAGGACCGCGAGGACGCGCGGAAAGCCACGACCCCGGCCCGGCACCGTTGGACCCATCACGACAAGTACCACGCCACCTGCCGGCGGTGCGGCACCCGGGCGCAGAAGCGCCCTTCCCCGTACGGGCGCCGGTGGTGGACCGAATGGCGCCTGCCGGACGGCACCACCCGCAACAACTACGACGGCCAGCCCACCCCGCCCTGCCTGCCGCCCGACCTGGCCACGCCCGGGCGCCCCGAGTGAGGGTCCTGATCACTGGGTCGCGCACGTGGAGATGCCCCACGACCATCCGCACCGCCCTGGCCTCCGTCTGGGGCGACGGGACGGCAACCCTGGTCAGTGGGGCATGCCCGCACGGCGCCGACGCCATCGCCGAACGCATCTGGACCGGCTGGGGTGGACGGGTCGAACGCCACCCCGCGGACTGGGACACCCATGGCAAAGCCGCCGGACCGCGCCGCAACGCCGCCATGGTCGCCGCCGGCGCCGATCTCTGCGTCGCCTTCATCCGCGACCACAGCCCCGGCGCGAGCCACACCGCCCACCTGGCCGAACAGGCGGGCATCCCCGTACGCCGCTACCGGCACTCCGCACCTCATGCCGGAAGGAGCACCCCGACCGTGAACCCCGTCCTGCGCTACGCGCTGGCCGCCGCCGCCAAGGGCTGGCACGTCTTCCCGCTCACCCCGCGCGGCAAGTACCCGCTCAAAGACTGGCCGTGGAAGGAGCGCAACACCACCGACCCCGACGTCATCCGCCGGTGGTGGACCCGAACCCCGTACAACGTCGGCATCGCCTGCGGCCCCTCCCGGCTCGTGGTCGTCGACCTCGACAAACCCGAGAAGGAGGGGCTTCGCCCCCCGATCCCCTGGGACCTGCCGGGCGTGACCGATGGCGCCGACGTGCTGGCCGTCATCTGCGAGCGCGCCGGACAGCCCTTGCCGTTCGACACCTTCACCGTGACCACCCGCCGCGGCGGACTGCACCTGTACTTCACCGCCCCCGACGGCCTCACGCTGGGCAACACCCGTGGCGAGGACGGCAACGGGCTGGGCTGGAAAATCGACACCCGCGCCACCGGCGGGTACGTCGTCGGCCCCGGCAGCTTCGTCGACCTGCCCGACGGCACCGGCCCGTACGAGGTCATCAACCGCACGCCGCCGGCCCCGTTACCGGTATGGCTGGCCGAACGCCTCACGCCCGCGCCGCTGCCTCCGCAGCGACCGGTCACCGTGCCGTTGGTCAGCGCCGACCGGTACGGCGCCTATCTCCGCGCCGCGATCGGCGCCGAGTTGGCGCGCGTGACCGACTCTCCCGCCGACGGCCACAACAACGCGCTCTACCTCGCCTCGGTCGCCCTCGGGCAACTGGTCGCCGGCGGGGCGCTGCCCGAGGCTGACGTGACCGCCTGGCTGGCCTCTGCTGCCGAGCAGGTCGGCCAGCAAACCGGGGAAGCGCATCGGACCATCGCGTCTGGTCTGAGGGCTGGCGCCAGGCGGCCCCGGAGCGTGGCGGCATGAAGGACTCGTCACGGCTGCGCGTCGGGTCCGGCCCGGAGACCATCCGCGTTCTCAAGGGCGCTTTGGTGGACCGGCTGCTGCCTGACACCTACGTGTCCGCCGGCGCGCTGGTCCACATGGAGACCATCTCCGGCGGGCAGGCCAGCCCCGCGGCGGATGAGGATTCGCCGTTGCCGGTCGCGGCAAGCCCGCTGACCCCCGCCACCTTGGCTGGGCTGCTGGCCGAACACGCCTACGTCTACCGGCTGCGCTCCCGCAAAGACGGCACCGGTGGCATGGAGACGATGGAGGAGGAGGTCACCCCGCCGCGGGAGATCCTCTCCTCGGTCCTGGCGGGCAAGACCTGGCCCGACGTGCCCGCGCTGCGCGGCGTGATCGGGGCGCCGGTCCTGCGCCGCGACGGCACCCTGTTGCAGCGCCCCGGCTATGACCCCGACACGGGTCTCTACCTGGCCGCCAAGGTCGCGCTGCCGCCGGTGCCCGACCACCCGACCGCAGAGCAGGTACATCAGGCTCGGGACTTCCTGCTGAACCGGTTTCTGCGGGACTTCCCGTGGGCCACCGCGGCTGACCGCGCCAACTACCTGGCGCTGTTGGCGACCCCGATCCTGCGGCACTACACCCGCAGCCTGACCCCGTTCGCGCTGATCGACGCGACCATGCCCGCCTCCGGGAAAAGCATCCTGACCGGCGGCCCCGGCATGCTCTACGGCCAGCGCGTCATGCCCTGGCCGTATGCCGAAGAGGAACTACGCAAGAGCATCACCGCGGTTCTGTCCGAACAGGTCGGGGTGGTCGTGTGGGACAACCTGGCCGAGGGAACCGTCATCGACTCGGCCACCCTGGCGTTGCTCGTTACGGCCGGCGTGTGGTCTGACCGGCAGCTTGGAGCATCCCGGAACATCGCCACCGTCAACGACCGGCTGTGGATGGCCACCGGCAACAACCTCCAGGTCGGCGGGGACATGGCATCCCGGACCGTCCGCGTCCACTTGGACCCGAACATGCCGCGGCCTGAGCAACGGGACCAAACCCGGTTCGGCATCCCGCATCTGGACCAGTGGATCACCGTGCCTGCCAACCAGCTCACCGTGTTGTGGCATCTGCTGGTCCTGGTTCTGGACTGGACCAACCGTGGCGCCCCCCGCGCCTCTACGGTCTCGATGCGTCAGTTCACCCCGTGGGCGCAAGCCCTGGGCGGGTTCCTGGCTCACCACAGCGTTGACGGGTTCCTGGCCAACGCCGCCGACATCCGCGACATCGACGAAGACGAAACCCGCTGGCGGGGCTTCCTGTCCTGTTGGCACGCTCGGCACGGCAGCCAGCCCATGACCGCCGCCGACCTGCGCCGGTCCGGCGAACCCAAGCAGACCGGGTTCGGTGAGGACGACGCATGGGACGGCCAGTTCATCACCACCGCCACCGGCCGCATGCCCAACGCGCTCGCCCTCGGACGGCTACTGACCGGCCAGATCGGACGCTGGCGCGGCAACTACGTGATCCGTTCCGCCAAGAACGACCGAGGCGATCGGAACGTGTTCTGGGTCGAGTGCCACACCGCTCCGGCCCCTTCCAACCGCTGAAACATCTCCGCATCTCCGCAAACGCCGTTGACCAGCATAAACGTCTGCGGAGTAGCCGATCTGCCATCTCCGCACATCTCCGCATCTCCGCACTTCCTGCGGAGATGGACGCCGTTTGCGGAGATCTCCGCATCTCCGCAAACGCCGTTGACCAGCATAAACGTCTGCGGAGTAGCCGATCTGCCATCTCCGCACATCTCCGCATCTCCGCACTTCCTGCGGAGATGGACGCCGTTTGCGGAGATGGGCCAATCGGGAAATCTCTATCTCCGCATGCATCGCCCCAGGTCAGAACCTCTTTTGCGGAGATGCGGAGATGCGGAGATGTTTCAGCCCTCCCCGCAACGCACGGCACCTGACGACCGCACCCGGAAGGCAGCCAGACCATGACCACCAAAACGCACACCAGCATCCAACTCGACCCGGACCAACTGCTCTACCGCGTCTCCCATGCGATGCGCGTACTCAGCATGAGCCGGACCGTCCTTTATGACCAGATCAGATGCGGACGACTGCGCACGGTCCGGCAGGGTCGCGCCCGCCTCATTCCCGCCAACGCCCTTCACGACTACATCGCCCTACTGGAGAAGGAAGCCAAGGAAGCCGCTTGATGACCAAACGACGCAGTAGAGGAGACGGCGGCCTGCACTGGGACGCCAAGCGAGAACGCTGGATCGCCACCGCAAGCCTGGGATACGACCCCACCGGGAAGCGCATCGTCAAACGCGGAAGTGGTAAGACGAAGACCGAGGCCAAGACCAAGCTCAAGGAGGTGCTTCGCGACTACGAAGACGGCTTAGCCATCGCGCCGGCGGATTACACCGTCAAGGACGCCGTCACATACTGGATGGCTCACGGACTCGGAGGCCGTTCCGAAAAGACCGTCACCATGTATCGGGGTTACGTGGACAATCACGTTATCCCTGGTCTCGGTGCCCGGAAGCTTCGAGACCTCAAGGTCGAAGATGTAGAGAAATGGCTCGCGGACCGTAGGGGAAAACTCAGCACGCGATCCCTTCAAATCCTGCATTCCCTTCTCAATCGATCGATCAAAAAGGCGCAAGCAAGGGACCTGGTCAAACGAAATGTGGTCGCCCTGGCGGAAATACCGGAAGGCCGCCCCGGTCGGCCGTCCAAGGCGCTCACGCTGACCCAAGCGATTGCCGTACTGGAAGCGGCGGAAAGTGCCACTCTGCACGCCTATGTGGTGCTCTCCATCCTGATCGGCGCCCGAACCGAGGAACTACGCGCCCTCCAGTGGTCTCATGTGGATCTGGAAGGCCGACCCGAGGACGGCGTTCCGCCCTCCATCATGGTCTGGCGTTCCGTGCGCGACGGTGGGGACACCAAGACCAAGAAGTCTCGCCGGACTCTCGCCATGCCATTGCGCTGTGTGGAGGCCCTCCGCGCCCACCGTGTTCGTCAGGACCAGGCACGCCAGAAGGCGGGCGAGAGCTGGCACGACAACGACCTGGTGTTCTGTACGCGCACCGGTACGCCCTTGGACGTGAACAACGTCGAGCGGGACGTGAGCATCATCTTCGACAGGGCGGGACTCTGCGGAGACGAGTGGACCCCGCGCGAACTCCGGCACACGTTCGTCTCCCTGCTCTCCGACTCCGGGATGCCCCTGGAGAACATCGCCAGGCTCGTAGGCCATCACGGGACGGCGGTTACCGAGCTGGTCTACCGGCACCAGATCCGGCCCGTCATGGAGGACGGCGCCAAGGCCATGGATCGCATCTTCCCGAGCGTTCCCAAGAACTCTTAGTCACGCAGTTAGACACGCAGCAACGACAAACGCCCAATCCAGAGATCTTGGATTGGGCGTTGCTGCACTTCAAGAGATGTGGTCAGGGGCGGGGTCGAACCGCCGACCTACCGCTTTTCAGGCGGTCGCTCGTACCAACTGAGCTACCTGACCCAAGCGGTCCTGACGGGACTTGAACCCGCGACCTCCACCTTGACAGGGTGGCGAGCACTCCAAACTGCTCTACAGGACCTTGCTTTGCTACTTCGCTTCCGGCGTTTCGCTTTCGGCTTTTGTAGCTTACCAGTTCTTCGGAGGTCTTCGACCTGCCGTTTTCCTGGCCCTTCCGTGCCCCCAACGGGATTCGAACCCGTGCCGCCGCCTTGAAAGGGCGGTGTCCTAGGCCGCTAGACGATGGGGGCGCAGAGATTTCTCTCTGTCCTTACCGCGCTCCGTCGGGGACCTCTGAAGCATAGGGGACGTTTGCCCTCTGTGCCAAAGCGACCGGCGACGGTGTGTCAGTGATCGTTCCCGTCGGGGACGGGGCGTTCCCTGGCACAGGGAAAATTGTACGACCTGGCGCGGCCTCGATTTGCCGCTCCACGGCGATACGTTGCTCCCCGAGCCCTCCGACGGTGATGTCGTCCCAGGCCTGGAGCCTGTGGGTGTCCTTGCTGAAGTAGAGAACCGAGGCCTGGAGTGGCGTGGGCTCGTCGTGTTCGAGGCCCCGCAGGCCCGCTCCGCCGGTCGACCCCTGGACCATCAGCCGGGTCCCGGTCGGGGACAACTCGGTCGAGCGGGCGTGGACGTGCCCGGCCAGGACCAGCGAGACCGACCCGTAGAAGGCCCGCCCGATGGTCGGGTCGTGGACGGCCACCAGATCGACCGGAGAGCGCTGCGGCGCCGTGGTCGACGACGAGCGCGGCCACTCGGGCGGCGCGACGCCGGCGGCCTTCTCACGCCCGAGGGCGGCCAGGGACTCGGGGCTCTCGTCGCCCTCGACCGACTTGTCGGGGGTGAAACGCGGATCTCCGATGCCGTAGATGCGCAGGCCCTCGACCTCGGCGACCCGGTCGTCCAGGACGATCGCGTTCTTCTGCTTGGCGACCGCCTTCTGGGTCTCCATGGAGTCGTGGTTGCCCCGCACGAACACGTAGGGGATGCCCAGGTCGCCGATCTCCTCGACGAAGGAGTTCTCGATCTTGGTGCCGTGGTCGCTGATGTCGCCGGTGTCGATGACCAGGTTGATCTTGAACTGGTCGATCAGGGAGCGGACCACGTTCCAGCCCGGCGGGTAGATGTGCAGGTCGGAGATGTGCAGCACCCTGATCGTGTCGGGGTCGGGATCGTAGATGGGGAGGGTCGAGCCCGCTTCGTACAGGCGGCTGATGTTCGTGACGAGCTTGGCCAGCTGGCCCCGGTATTCGGAGAACTTGGTGACGATCGACTGGGCGTTGCCCACCAGTGACGGCACGCCGGTCAGCAGGCCCGTGTAGCGGGGCTCGGCGATCGCCTGGGGGTTGAAGCTCAGCGCGGCCGTGACGGCCATCGCGCCGACCAGCAGGATCGAGCCCAGGCCGCTCCACAGGCCGCGGAAGACGTCGCGGAAGACGATCAGCCCGCCCAGGAAGCCGGCGAGCACCGCGCCGACCGCGGCCCTCACCAGCAGATCCTGTACGCCGCCCATCAGGTCGGTCTCGATGGTCTCGGGCAGCCGGTCGGCCCAGCGGGGGTTCTGCAGGATCTGCTCGGCGGCCTCGGGATGGACCGCCTCGATGCTCAGGTTGAGCTGCACCGGCCCCGAGTGGGTGTCGAACCGGAGCGTTCCCAGGGGCCGCACGTCGACGACCGTGCCGCCGTCGAAGGAGGGCCGCAGAGCCATGTTGATGTCGGCGGGGCCGATGGGCGTCTGTACGGACGCGCCGAACAAAAGCCCCAGCCAGGCCCCGGCCAGGGCGACGACGACGACTGTCAGAAACCGTATGAACCGGCCTCGAAGAAACCGGACCACGGATTCCCCCCACTTCGGCAAATCCACGTTCCTTCCTGTCTACCCGAAAACCACGGGGAAGTAGATTTGACGTGTGATCGACGTCTCGAGGAGCAAGTTCGAGGAGCTCGTGGCCGAGGCACTCGACCTGATCCCGCCCGATCTGGCCAAAGTCATGGACAACGTCGTCGTCGTGGTCGTGGACGATCCGCCCGAAACTGGCCTCCTCGGTCTCTACACCGGCATTCCACTCACGGAGCGGGGCGAGTGGTACTCAGGAGTGCTTCCCGACCGCATCGAGATCTACCGGAATCCGACCTTGGCAATCTGTGAAACCGAGGCTGACGTCGTCGAAGAGGTTCAGATCACGGTGGTCCACGAGATCGCCCACCACTTCGGCATCGACGACGACCGCCTCCACGACCTCGGGTGGTAGTCGCGAGGTTGCGATTCGCGAGCGCTATAGGCACTGTAGGTGACATACTGAACACAGTGTGTCAGCTACGGCCTGAGCCCAGCGGAGAGAAATGGCGGCCACGAAGCCCGGAAAACTGCCGGGGAAACACCGCCGTCCAGCGGAGCGCCAAGCGACATACGGCGAAGTCATCGCAATCAAGGAATTCCGGGCGCTGTGGCTCGGCCAGGGGTTGTCCCTGCTCGGCGACCAGCTCGCGCAGGTCGCCCTGGCGGTCCTGGTGTTCAACCGCACCCAGTCGGCGCTCGCCACGGCGGCCGTCTACGCGCTGACCTACCTGCCGCCGATCCTGGGCGGCCCGCTGCTGGCCGGCCTCGCCGACCGCTACCCGCGCCGCCGGGTCATGCTGGTCTGCGACATCCTGCGCGCCCTCATGGTCGCGATCATGGCGATCCCGGGCACCCCGTTCCCGGTGTTGTGCGTGCTGGTCTTCCTGGTGGTGCTGCTCAGCGCGCCGTTCTCGGCCGCGCGGGCCGCGCTGCTGCCCGAGATCCTCGAAGGCGATCGATACGTCGCCGGCAGCGCCCTGCAGAACATGACGAACCAGGCCGTCCAGATGCTCGGATTCGCCGCGGGCGGGGCCGTCATCGCGGGCCTGGGCCCCTATAGGGCGCTGGCGCTCGACTGCGCCACGTTCCTGGCCTCGGCGCTCATCATCGTCGCCGGGGTGAGCCGCAGATCGGCGACCGTGTCGGCCGACGGCGGAAAGCCGTCGATGTGGACGATGACCGCCGCGGGCGCCCGCCTGGTCTTCGGCGACCGGCGGCTGCGCACCCTCGTGCTCTTCGCGTGGTTGTGCGGCTTCTACGTGCTGCCCGAGGGAATCGCGGTCCCCTACGCGGCCGAACTCGACGACGGCGGTCTCCCGGTGCCCGTGATCACGGGCCTGCTCATGGCCGCCATGCCGACCGGCACGGTCCTCGGGGCGTTCCTTTTCAGCAGGTTCGTCAATCCCAGCACCCGTCTCAAGACGATGGGCTGGATGGCCATGCTGACCTGCGCTCCGCTGGTCGTGTGCGCCATGCGCCCGCCGTTGGAGATCGTGCTGGTGTTGTGGGTCCTGTCCGGCGTGGGAGGCGCATACCAGCTCGCGGCCAACGCCGCCTTCGTCCAGTGTGTGCCCCCCGAACGACGGGGTCAGGCGTTCGGCCTGGTCCAGTCAGGCCTGCTGGCCTCACAGGGTGTGGGCATCCTCATCGGCGGCGCGCTCGCGCAGATCCTCGGCCCGGAACCGGTCGTGGCGCTGGCCGGGGTGGCCGGGCTGAGCGCCGCGGCCATCCTGGCCATCGCGTGGACGGAATCCCGAACGGAGATCATCGCCAAGGTGCACACCTCGTGATCAGTCGTTCGGCTGCTTCGTCTGGGCGTACGGGTGGGTGGTGTAAGGGTCGACCGGCGTGGCCGACGTCTTGTGGCCGTTGTGCGACTTGGTCGCCTTGGCCCACCCCTCCTGCGCCTTGGCCTTGGCGTCGAGCCAGGTCGGGTTGTCCTTGTTCTTCTCGATGAGGTCCTGGACGATCGAAGCGTTCTTCTCCTCGCTCGGGATCAGGAGCCAGGCGACGGCGTAGATGCCGACACCGAGGCCGCCGAAGAACGACGCGACCGCGAGAACGATCCGCAGGATGTTCGGGTCGATGCCGATGTACTGACCGACCCCGGAGCAGACCCCGGCGACGATCCGGCCGTTGCGAGTCCGGCGTAGCTGCTTGACGTGTCCACTGGGCTGTATCTCGTTCATGTCCATAGCGTGCCCCTTTTGTCGTCTATGGCACATCGGGATTCCCCCTGGCCCTACCCCGACGCCGCCCCGATACGCTGCAATCATGGACCTTCTCAACCTCGACGACCGGCTGACCGCGGACCAGCGACTGGTCAGGGACACGGCTCAGGGGTTCGTCAGGGAACACGTCCTCCCGGACGTGGCGACGTGGTTCGAAGAGGGGACCTTCCCGGCCCGGGAGCTGGGCCCCGTGCTGGGCTCTCTCGGCATGCTGGGCATGCACCTGACCGGCTACGGCTGCGCCGGCCTCGACGCCGTCTCCTACGGAGTGGCGTGCCGGGAACTGGAGGCAGGCGACTCGGGGCTGCGGTCGTTCGTGTCGGTCCAGGGGTCACTGGCGATGTTCCCCATCTGGAAGTACGGGTCGGCCGCTCTGAAAGAGGAATGGCTCCCATCGCTGGCGGCCGGGACGGCCATCGGGTGCTTCGGGCTGACCGAGCCCGACCACGGGTCGGACCCGGCGAACATGAAGACCTACGCCAAGCAGGACCCCTCCGGGGACTGGATCCTCAACGGGTCGAAGATGTGGATCACCAACGGCTCGGTGGCCGACGTGGCCGTGGTGTGGGCCCAAACGGACGGCGGCATTCGTGGGTTCGTGGTGCCGACGTCGTCTCCCGGGTTCTCGGCTCCGCTGATCCACCGGAAGTTGTCGCTCCGGGCCTCGGTGACGTCTTCGCTGTACTTCGATGACGTGCGGGTGCCTGCTTCTTCCGTTTTGGACGTGGTGGGGCTCAAGGGGCCGCTGTCGTGTCTGTCGGAGGCTCGGTTCGGGATCCTCTGGGGGGTCGTGGGGGCTGGTCGGGCGTGTTTCGAGGCTGCGCTCGAGTACGCGAAGACGCGGGTGCAGTTCGGGAAGCCGATCGCGGGGTTCCAGCTCACGCAGGAGAAACTGGCGTGGATGGCGGTGGCTTTGGGGCAGGCGGGGTTGACCGCTTTGCATCTCGGGGCCCTTAAGGACGCCGGGGCGTTGCGGCCGCAGCAGGTCTCCTTCGGGAAGCTGGCCAACGTGCGGGCGGCGCTCGACGTGGCACGGGAGGCCCGGTCGATTCTCGGGGCCAACGGGGTGACGCTGGAGTATCCGGTCATCCGGCACATGAACAACCTGGAGTCGGTGCTGACGTACGAGGGGACGCAGGAGATTCACACGCTGGTGCTCGGAGAGGCGCTGACCGGGGTGGCGGCATATCGGTGAGGCGGCCGGTAGGCTGATCACAGGGAACTGCTTCGCTCCGGTGAGACGATCGCTGTACCCTGCAGACGAGGGGTGCTAGCTCAACGGCAGAGCTCCGGACTTTTAATCCGTAGGTTCAGGGTTCGAATCCCTGGCGCCCCACTTTCGTCACGGCTTGTGGTTGACGCCCTTCGGGCGGCTGTCACAAGCCGTTCCTTTTTCTACGGGGGGACGACCCCCCGAACCCCCCGATGTCAGGGGGCTTCGCCCCCTCACGCTCCCCCTGGCCGCTGTCGCGGCCCGACATCGCTGTCGCTCTGGGTCGCTGCGCTCCTTGCGAAGGGCTCCGCCCCTCGCGCTCCCTGGAAAGGCCTCGCTGCGCTCGGATGGAGCTCGCTTCGCTCGCGAAAATATTGGGCTGTACGTACCCTCCCGCGACCACAAAGATCGCCGCCACGGCGACAAGCGCGCCTTCAGAATGCGGTGACGGCCTATCTGCCGAAAATGGCGGACGACCTCGCGGTGATCCGCCCGATCGCCATCGCCGGCGACTTCAACGTCCTGGAGCCGGGCCACCAGCCCCACCACAAGACGTTCGGCACCTGGGAGTGCGACTTATGCACCGCCTTCGCGAGGTGTCATGGCCGGCGTGAGTCGATGTACGCCGTGGTCGAGTCAGCTCAGACACGGCGAGATAAAAGGTGATTGCCAGCGCGAACCGTGTGACACCACTGAGGAAAACCGCCAGAGCTGTTATGAGGTGACAGAAAGGGGCGTCTCATCGAGCGGCTGTGGCACGGGGAGCCATCGGCGTCCGCTCGGAGCAATCTGAATACCTACCTTGTGCGTTTGCGACGTCTCTTGCCGAGTTCGCGAGTTCGTACCATGCCAAGCGGCTACCTCGCTGCACTCTTGGCGAAGGGCTCCGCCCCTCGCGCACCTTGGAAGGGCCTCGCTTCACATGACGTGGGTCTCGATATGCCTGAGTCGGCAACAGCCGCTCTCCACAATGGACCACCAATGGCCGAGTCACCCGGCCGCGCACTGAGCGCTCACCGGAACTCCCGGCACGACGCCATCAGATCACGCGCCGCCAGCCGGGCCACCGACGACCGGACACGTCTGTCGCCTGACCGTGAAGGGATATGGTCGTGCTCGGGACTCGTTCGGCGGCGCCTCCGAGCGGTGGAGGAGAGGCCGCTCTCGGCAGCCCGTGGGCTGGTCAGGAGATGAGGACGGGAGTGCCCAAGGGGACGCGCGACATCACACGCAGCGCCGCGTCGGGTAGCCGGATGCACCCGTGGCTGACCGGCTGCCCGAAGATCTCCTGGTCCTGCCAGCCGTGCATGGCGACGGTCGCCGGTCCGTCGTCGAAGGTGTGCAGGGTGGTCGAATGCGTTCCCAGGGGGAGCACGAGGGAGCCGTAGCCCGGGTAGGTCGGCGACACCGCCGCGAGGACGAAGGTCCTGCCGATGGGGGTGGGCGTCTCGGGTGCGCCCACGGCCACCTTCCATGACCCCAGTTTCCGGCCGGAGTGGTGGACGGTGAGGGTGCGGGTGGCCGTCTCGACCTCCACTCGATAGGGGCTGCGTGCCTTCTGCACCCCTCCGCCGCCGACGTAGATCCATCCGGCCGATCCGTTCGGGCGGCTCGGGAGCAGCACCTGCTCCCATCCCGGTCGCGTCGCGATCACCGGCACCCAGGTGGGGCTCTTGAGCTGGGTCACCGGCAGTCTCGCGACGGGTGGGCCGCCCGGGTGGGCGTACACCACCTGCGTCGTCGTCGGATGCAGCACCAGCCCACTGGTGGGATCGGTCGGCGCCGGGTCCCGGGGCGCGGCCGGAAGAGTCGTGTAGGTCGTGGTGAGCGGCAGCTCGGCCATCCGATCGGACGGGACCGGTTCCGGCAGGACCGCAGACGGCGGTGGCGGTGCGACAGCCGGTGGCGTGGGGACCGTCGTTCCGCAGGCGCCGACGGCCAGTGTCACGGCCAGGACGGTGATCGCGTTTCCCAGCGGGCTGAATCTGGTTCTGTCGTGCAAGGAGAACTCCCGCTGGCATTCGGGCCGACTTCGGAGGCCGAGTTTAGGTCGCGGTCCGGTGAATATGACGTCAGGCGTGGGGGCCGCCCGCATTTATTTCCCACGGTTTCCTCGCACATGGCGGAGAAATGAGCAGTTCTTCTCGTCGGCCAATCGATTCCTGCCCGGAAATCGACTCGGCCGCTACGTAAGCTGTCGATTGTCCATTATCCCACGCGGCGTTCTTTTGGTACGGGCTACTTATAACGCCCAAATGCCACTGGAATGCCGATTTGCGACATATGCCGATTAGAGAGATATTTCGCGTGAAAGACGTATTCACTCGCAGGCGCTTGCCAGCCCAACCGGGACTCCTCTGGGTGGTGGCGATCGCCGTACTCGCCCCCTTGCTGGTGCTCTTCACCATCCCGCGTTCCGCGGACGCCGCCCCGGCCCCCGTGGGTCTGGGCACGACGCTCGCCTTCGCCGTGCTGGGCGGTCAGACGGTCACCAACACCGGCCCCAGCGTGATCACCGGGGACGTGGGCGTGAGCCCCGGCGCGGCGATCGTCGGCTTTCCGCCCGGCATCATCAACGGGACCCAGCACGCCGCCGACAACGTCGCGCTCCAGGCCCAGAACGACCTGGTCACCGCCTACAACGACGCCGCCGGGCGGGCGCCGGACGGCCCCATCGTCGGCGACCTCGGCGGGCAGACTCTCGTCGCGGGCGTCTACAACGCCACGAGCTCGGCCGGCCTGACCGGGACCCTCACCCTCGACGCCCAGGGTGACCCGTCGGCCGTCTGGATCTTCCAGATCGGTTCGGCGCTCACCACCGCGTCGGCCTCCAGCGTCAACCTCATCAACGGCGCCCAGGCCTGCAACGTGTTCTGGCAGGTCGGCAGCTCCGCTGTGCTGGGCACCGGCTCCACCTTCGTCGGCAACATCCTGGCCCTGACGTCGATCACCGCGACCACCGGCACCACGATCATGGGGCGGGCCCTGGCCCTCAACGGCTCCGTCACCCTCGACACCAACGTCATCACCAGGACCATCTGCGCCCCGACACCGACGCCGACGCCCACCCCGACGTCTACACCCACGTCTACTCCGACTCCTACACCCACCCCCACGCCTACACCCACCCCCACGCCGACGCCCACCCCGACGCCTACTCCGACGCCTACTCCGACTCCGACTCCGACACTCACCCCGACGCCTACTCCGACGCCGACCTCAACTCCGACCTCAACTCCGACCTCAACTCCGACCTCAACTCCGACCTCAACTCCGACCTCAACTCCGACCTCAACTCCGACCTCAACTCCGACCTCAACTCCGACCTCAACTCCGACCT
>NZ_WXEW01000005.1:0-611175 GCF_009901565.1 Herbidospora solisilvae | reverse complement strand
GACCTCAACTCCGACCTCAACTCCGACCTCAACTCCGACCTCAACTCCGACCTCAACTCCGACCTCAACTCCGACCTCAACTCCGACCTCAACTCCGACCTCAACTCCGACCTCAACTCCGACCTCAACTCCGACCTCAACTCCGACCTCGACGCCGACCTCAACTCCGACCTCGACGCCGACGCTTACACCGATTCCGCCGGACGACAACGGAGACGAGGACGACGAGGACGACCTTGACGAGGACGACCTTGCCGATGAGGGCGCTCCCGAAGGCGACCTTGACGATGAGGGTGCTCCCGAGCGCGACTTTGGCGGTGAGGGCGACCGAGAAGACTCCGGCGATCTCGGGGACCTCGGTGACTTCGGTGACCGCGGCCATCAAGGTGATCGCGAGTACCCCAGGCATGGCGGTTTCCTCGACGACTACCGGAACCCGAAGAACGCCCACGACGACGTTCCGCTCGCCCCCGCTCCCGTGCCGTCCGTGGGCGGCTTCCGGACGACGGGCTGACGCGTCCTTTCGCTGAAGGTGCCGCCCCGGCTTCCGCCGGAGCCCAGGACTGCACCCGTCGTTTCGTCACACAGACAGCGCCAGGGCGGCATCGCACGCCGAGGGCGTTTCACTCGTCTGGATGTACGCGACAGGGCGGACCCATCAGGGCGAGTGCGCGAAGCCGCGGCCGTCATGTTCAGGGGCCTGGCTACCACGGGATCGGCGACCGGCCGATCCCACGGGGGTGAGCGCCAGAGCAGTCACGCCCCCCTGCTGAGCCGTCGCTCAGCCGACGTGATCTCCATCGGTGCAGACCACGGCGTCTACCCGCGGAAATCCCCGAGCACGGGATGCCGCCAATCGATGACCGTACGGATATCCGTGTGATCACATCAGGTTGGAAGGGGGTTGGACGGGCAGACGGGATGGTTACCGGTCGCAACGGCAAAGGAGCCGGTAGTGAGTGAGTATCCGAGATCCGGCACGACTGGCCACGATCCAGGCACCCTATAACGTGCCTGGAACGCGGCCGCCGACACCGCGTCCGAGGCGAGGGAGCAGGTCCGCGACGTCGGCGGCGAGATGCGCACCCAGGCCGGCCAGGCGGTCGGTCAGCTGCGCGGACGTATCCGTGAGCAGGCGGACACGCAGAGCCGCGGCGCGGCACAGGGTGTTCGCACCTGGACCGACGACCTGACCACGATGACCGACGGCGGCAAGCCCGACAGCCCGGTGCACGGCGTGCTGCGGCAGGTCGCGGGCACCGGGCATAAGGCAGCCGACTACCTGGAGAACCGAGGGATCGGCGGCGCCGCCTCCGACGCGTAGGACTTCGCCCGCAGGCGGCCCGGTCTGTTCCTGGTCGGTGCGATCGCGGCGGGCTTCATGGCCGCGCGTCGCCAAGGCCGGCAAAGCCGCCGGCCTGTTCGGCGGCGCCGGGGTCGCCGGCTGGATGACCGCCCTGTTCCTGAGCCTCGCCCTGGTGTGGGCGCTGGACAGCGTCATCGACGCCGGGTGGGCGGGGCTCGTCGTCGCCCTGTTGTGGGGGCCGCGGCCGCCGCGATGTTCGTCCTCGGCAGGACCAGGATGCGCGAGGTCAACCCCGTGTCCGAGGAGACCGTACGGACCCTCAAGGAGGACGCTCGATGGGCACGCGATCTGAAGAACTGAAGGCGAGGACGTCGACCGGCTCACGGAGAAGACCAGCCCCGGCAGATCATCAGACGACGCGCCGACGGCATCCGCGACAGGACCCGCGACCTTACGGAGCGTGTCATGGGGACCACTGAGAAGGCCGGGGGCGGCATGCGGCAGAACCTGTCGAGCGCCACCGGCACCGTCAAGGCCGCGCCCGGCGCGGCGAGGCGCACGGTGCGGGGCAACCCGATGGCCGCGGGGCTGATCGCGTTCGGCGCGGGCGCTCTGGCCGCCGTGCTCATCCCGCAGACCATCGCCGAGCGCCGCACCGCCCGCCAGGTCGAAGAGCAGGTCGGCGAGTACGTCGAGCCGGTGGTCACCGCACTGAAGGAGTCGGCCCAGACGCTCGGCAAGGAGGCCGGCTCGACGGCGCGGGATGCCGTCCAGCACGTCAAGGAGTCGGCGCCCGACGCGGCGCAGGGAGCACGCCGAGGAGCAGACCTCCCGGTTAAGCGACCAGCACTAGAGGAAGCCCCAGGCCCCGGCGGCGATCGCGCCGGGGCAGAACTCCGAAACCGCCCGGCACCGCCCACGGGGGACCCGGAGGAGCTGTTTCCGGTGCGGAGTCGTTGGGCAGGGCCACTCGGGAACACTGTCCGAACACATACGAGCGGTGCACGCCGTCAGGGCCGCCGCTTCGCCCAACCCTTCGGCGCCATGGCGCCGCACATTCCATCTCGCCGCACGAGCGATGGATGAGAACGCACCCTTTGCATGCCGCCGTCAACCGCAGCGCCACAGGGAACATGAACCTCCAGGAGAAGATCATGACCAGTACACGGGCAGAACTCACCCGCACCCGCCTCCAGCAGGCGTCTCTCGCGGTCGGTGTCGTCTTCCTGATCGTCGGTATCCTCGGCTTCATCCCGGGGATCACGACCCAGTACAACTCCATGGGGGCCGCGGGCCACGAGTCGATGGCCATGCTGTTCGGGCTCTTCCAGGTGTCGGTGCTCCACAACATCGTCCACCTGATCTTCGGCGTCGCCGGCATCGCGATGGCGCGCACCTGGGACAGCGCCCGCCTCTTCCTCATCGGCGGCGGCATCATCTACCTCATCCTGTGGGTGTACGGCCTCATCGTCAGTCAGGAGAGCGCCGCCAACTTCGTGCCTCTGAACACCGCTGACGACTGGCTGCACTTCGTCCTGGGCGTCGTCATGATCGCGCTGGGCGTCCTGCTGTCGCGTCACCCGCACCGGGCACGGGCGTGAAAGGGCTCGCCGCAGTGGCGGCGGGTATCGGCGTCGCGCTCATCGCGCGTCGGCTGCTGAGTTCGTCGCGCGGGCCCGGTTCCAGCAGGTGGTTCACGCTCACCATTGAGTGTGAACCCGAGGAGCTGACGGGCCCCGACAGACCCGCGGCCCTCGTCCGGCTCGCGGGAAAGCACCTGATCCGGGTGTCGCCCGCCCCCGGTGGGCGAGGCGCGGAGGTCGCCATGCGGGCTGCCGGCGGCAAATCCACAGAACGGCTGCGTCAGCTCAAACGGATCATCGAGGCCCGTGAGGACGCCGTCGTCGAGGGGCAGTCCACAGGTCACCGAACCCGCTAGGCCCGCGCCGGTCTCCGCTCGCCGGTGCGGGCCTCTTTGCGTCCGCGGTGATGAGTTGGGCCTCGTTTTCGGGGGTTATTAGGGTTACCAGGAGCTCTTCGACCCCATATGAGGCGTACGCTCATTATTGAAATGCGTCGCACCGTCCAACCGGAGCGGATACGCGACGCTGTTCGTGCCGTCCAGTCCCTGCGGCTTGGTGTTCAAACACGCGAAGGACGGACAATGGACATCGGGGCGTTTCTCGAGCACCACGACGAAAGCATGCGCATCACCCCCCTGACCGCTGGGTCGGGTGTGCGGGTGGACGGCGAGCTGGACTACCGGGGCATGGTCGCGGTGATGGCGGCGCTGACCGCGGTGCGGCGAGACGACGGGCCGCCCTGTCTCGATCTGGGCGGGATCAGTTTCATCGACGTGGAGAGCCTGCGCACCCTGGAGAGCGCACAGCGGAACGGCCGCGCGCAGATCGTCTCGGTGTCCGGATGGCTGCACCGGGTCCTCGTTCGCACCGGCTGGCCCAAGTTCGGCCCGTACACGGTGGACATGGGGGCGAATGACGCCCACGTCGAAGAGAGTATGGCTCCCTGAATGATCAGTCGGCGGGTTTCGTCGCCGCAGCGATGAGGTCGGTCATCCCCCCTCGGTTGTCGATCAGTTCCCGGGCGACCGACGACAGCGTTCTGTTGTGGTCGCGGGCGTACTTGCGCAGGATGGCGAAGGCCGCGCCGACCTCGATCTGGGCCCGCTCCGCGAGCATGCCCTTGGCCTGTTCGAGGAGTACCCGGCTGTTCAGCGCGAAATGGAGCTGCTCGGTGATCACCCGGTGCTCGCGCAGTGTGCGCTCGTTCAGGATGCCGATCGTGGCCACGTCGGCCAGCGCCTGCGCCACGGTGAGGGTGTCGTCCGACAGCCCACCGGGACCGGCGTTGAACAGGCCTATCGCGCCGAGCACCTGATCACGCAGCCGCAGCGGGAAGGCGTGCACCGCCGAGAAGCCGAGTTCGCGCGCGGTGGCCGAGAACATCGGCCACCGCGACAGGTCGGCCGACAGATCGGCGCAGGTCACCGCGGTGCCGCTACGGTAGCAGTCGAAGCAGGCGCCCTCCTCTTCCTGCAACTGGAACAACTCGAGCAGCCGCACCTCCTCGCTGGAGGCGGCGACCAGGGTCAGGGTGCCGCGCGGATCGGCCAGGACGATTCCGGCGGCGTCCACATCGAAGATCTCGACGGCGCGTTCGGCCAATGACTGCAGGAAGTCGATGACGTCGAATTCGGCCACCAGGGTGTCGGCGAGTTCGACGAAAACCTGTGCCGCTCTTCGGTAGAGCATCTCTGTCACCTGCCTCAGTCCTCACTCTCTCGATTGTCCATCCACGGTTCCAGCCGCAGCGTTCGCGCCACCACGTCGTGCGCCACCTCACGCAGGCTGCGCCCCGAGACGTAGGCGTGGGCGCGGAGCCGGACGAAAGCGGTGGTCAGATCGGCGTCGATCTGGGCGGCGACCATGCCGGTCGCCTGGTGTACCTCCGCCCACCGCTCCACCTGCCCGAGTCGCGGATCGGCCGGGTCGGCGCCGAGGTGGACGAGCTGATGGGTCTGGATGAGCAGGGCAGCGTCGGCGAAGATCAGCGAGTCGCCGATCTCATCGGGGAGCAGCAGCCGGGAAGTGGCGTGGTTGATCTCCAGCACGCCGATCGTGATCGCGCCGAGCAGCAGCGGGAAGACGTGCACCGACCGGATGCCGGCCTTGACGGCCGCCGGGGCGAACACCGGCCACCGCGTGACGGTCTCCGCCGCGTCCAGATCGGGGACCAGCACGGTACGCCGGTCGGCCAGCGCGGCCAGGCCGGGGCCCTCTCCGAACGTGACCTGGAGATCGGCGGACAACTGGGCGGCGGGACTCGTCGCGGAGACCGGTTCGTACGCCGCCAGGTCCCCGGTGAGGGCGATCGTCACCCCGGTGGCGCCGAAAGCGTCGGCACACGCGTGGCAGATCGTGTCGATGGAAATAGGCCGACCGTCCGCGCGGGCATGGGCGAAGATCAGTCCCCACACTCTCGCCGTCCGTTGCTGTTCCATCAGCCTCCGCTGCCGCCGTGCGCTGATCTCGGTCAGATCAGGCCGATGTGGCGGGTCGCACAGGTTTGGGACCGGCGACGTGGCCGCCCTCGTTCTCCCAGCAGAGCGAGCCGTCACGATCCGAAGTGCCCTCGCCTGGGGGGTGGAGGATGTCAGCGGGGCGGACGCCGACCGTTCCCGCGGCGGCGGCGGCGAGCGCGGCGACGGCCTCGCCCTGCGGGGTGCCGGCGGGGATCACCAACAGAGTGACGGGCTCGGTTCCCGCGATGTTCAAAACGATCAGGTTGGGATCGCCACTGCGGAACCAGCCGACTCTGACCTGGCGGCCGGGTGCCGGGATGCGGTGCGGGATGTTGTCCCATGCCTGCAACTGCAGGCCCACCCGCAAGACGGCCCTGCCGAGCCACCGGTCGACGGCGGAGATGAGGCCGGGCAGTTCAGCCGCGGCGTCCCGGGTGTTGGGCCACCACGCCCCGTCGACGGTCCCCTTTCGGTCGAGGAGGGGATTCAGGCTGATCCGGGGCTCGGAAAGGAGCGCTGTCATCATCGTCGCCTGGCCTGTCAGGCCCTGAACACGGGCCGGAAACGTTCATCGCCGCGGGTGGCGCCGACTTGAATGCCAACGCACGAAATATCCTCGGTTCTTTTATCGTACGCCTTCTTCGAAGGCCGGCGAGAAAAATACCGTCACCAAATTCGGCGCCCGTTATAGAATTCAGCGATAATCACCGTGGTTCCGCGACCGCCGGGACGACGGGTTCCATCCAGCCGAGCCGATCGGCCAGCCGCCGGGCGGTGCTGACGACGGTGGCGATGTGTGGAGAGAAGTTCGCCTCGTGCCACAGCAGTGACCACGAGTAGTGGGTGGCGGGTTGGGTCAGGGGCCGCCAACTGGTGCCCGGTCTGTTGGAGGTGCGGAAGGAGGAGGGCACGCAGTAGAGGCAGCGGCGCTGGAGGACAAGGTCGGCGGCGGCGCGAGAGCTCTCGACGGTGCCCTCGTAGATGGTGGGCGCGAACCCGGCCGAACGGCACAGCGCGACGACGAACTGGTTGAGCTCCGGGGTCTGCGTCTCTTCACCGATCAGCAGGAGTTCGCCGGAGAGAGCGGCGACGGATACGGCGTCGAGCCCGGCGAAGCGATGATCGTCGGGTACCAGCACACCGAGCGGATCGAGCCTGATGAGCTCCGACCTCACCCTGGGCGGGGGTTGGGAGGCGGGTCCGATGCCGATGTCCAGCCGGCCGTCGGCCAGTTGCCGGTATTGCTCGGGAGTGCCCGCTTCGACCTGGTGGATCGTGATGCCGGGATGACCGAGCTGGAGTTCGCGCAGGATCTGCGGCATGGAGTCATAGCCGGCGTCGATGATGCCGACGCGCAGCGTGGGTGACGGGGCGACGGCCCCGCGCGCGGCCTGTCCGGCCCGGCCCACGTGGTCGAGAATCTGCCGCGCCTCGACGAGGAAGGCCTCGCCCGCCGGGGTCAGGCCGACGTGGTGCGTGGTGCGATCGAGCAGCCGTACGCCCAGCTCGCGCTCCAGCCTCTGGATCTGCTGGCTCAGCGCGGACTGGACGATGTGCTCGCGGGCGGCCGCCCGGCCGAAATGCAGCTCTTCGGCCAGCGTCACGAAATAGCGCAGCTGGCGTAGCTCCATACCGGCACCACTTCCCGCCCAGGCGGGACTCATTCGGTTCAACCGGCGCGGCGGCGCTGAAGGCGTTCGCGTTCGGGCCAGTGCACGTTCCCCACCCAGCCGAACCGCTCGAACAAGCGGATCACTCCGGCGGACGGGTCGATCTGGAGGCGGTCTATGCCGTGCCGGGCGCAGGTGGGCTCACTGTGGTGACCGTTGTGCCAGCTTTCGCCGAACGACAGCAGCGCCAGCGGCCACAGATTGGTCGAGCGGTCGTGGCGGCGGGTTTTGAACGGCCTGTCGCCGATCACATGGCACAGGGAGTTGACGCTCCAGGTGACGTGCTGCAACAGCGCGACGCGGATCAGCCCGGCCCAGAGGAAGGCCGTGAGGCCGCCGTACAGAGAGCCGGTGATCGCCCATCCCGCCGCGAAAGGCAGCACCAGGGACAGCGCGCACAACGCGGGAAAGGCACGGGCGACCCGGTTCATGGCCGGATCGGCCACCATGTCCGGAGCGTAGCGCTCGGCCGGGGTCGTGTCCTTGGCGAACAGCCAGCCCAGGTGGGCGTGGGCGAGCCCGCGGAGCTGCCCACGGAGATCAGTGCCGTACCGGTAGGGAGAGTGCGGATCGCCCGGCCGGTCGGTGAAGGCGTGATGGCGCCGGTGCACCGCCACCCAGTCGATCACGTTCCCCTGGAAGGCCATGGATCCGGCGACCGCCAGCGCCACGCGCAACCAGGGCCGGGCGGTGAAGGAGCCGTGGGTGAGCAGCCGGTGGAAGCCGACCGTCACCCCGAGCCCGGTGAACACGTAGAGACCTGCGGCGAGCGCCAGATCGGTGAGCGTGATCCCCCGCCCCCACGCCAGGAAGATCGCGACAGCGAGGGCGACGAACGGCACGATCACGATCGCCGCCGTCAGGCTCATCTGGGTCCGCCCAGCGGGAATGTGCTCTTCCGCACCGGGGAAGGGCGATGTGCCGTCGTAGTCCTGGCGGTGTTCCGCCGCCAGGTTGTCGATGCTCATGAGTCAACTTTCCGTCTATACCGTCCGGCGGTGCACGTAGCACCACCGCCATGTCGAACCTGGTTCCAGGGCGGCGACCACCGGATGGTCGGTCTCCTGGTAGTGGGCGCGTGCGTGACCGCCCTGCGAATCGTCTGAGCAGGCCACCCACCCGCAGGTCAGGCACACCAGCAAGCGTGCCCACTGCCGGCCCAGGGCCAGGCATTCCTCGCATATGAGTGGCCCGGGCCCCGCGGCCGGTAGCTGGTCGACGTGATCGCAGCGCGGAACCTGACCGTTCAGGCCGGCGCGATCGGTCGCGTGCGTCCCAGGTGTGTTCAGGGTCACGACGACCCCCTCACGGTGACAGCGACGCGAGCTGCGCCGACTGATCACTCCCAGTCAAGGCGCTCGGCCACCCGATGGAAACAGGCGATCCGAGCTGAGCCCATCACCCACGGCGATGACCGGGTTCGGGCGAATGTACGTGTTACGGGGCCAGCGGTGACGACCCCTTGATGGACCGGCGGGGATAACCCAGGTGATCATCCAGGACCCGCCGTGCCGAGAAAGGCGACCACCGCGTCATGACCGTCATGTTGCCGTGGGTTCTGCGGCCGCTGGCCGAGGCCGGCCGGTGGTTGTCGACGCCGTTGTCGCCCGAGGACTACCTGAGCCTGCTGGATCCGCTCTGGCCGGCCGGCGAGCTGCGGGGCCGGGTCGAAGGGGTTCATCCGGAGACGGCCGACGCGACCACCCTGGTGATCCGCCCCGGGCGCGGCTGGCGGGCACATCTCCCAGGTCAATGGGTCCGCATCGGTGTCGACATCGAAGGGCGGCGCCACTGGCGGACCTACTCGCTGTCCTCGCCCCCGCACCGGCCGGACGGCCGCATCACCATCACGGTCAAGGCGACCCCGGGCGGGTTCGTCTCCCGTCACCTCGCGAGGAGCATCACTCCAGGAACGATCGTCAGGCTGGCCGGACCGGACGGCGTGTTCGTGGTCCCCGAGCCCACACCGCCGCGCCTGCTGTTCCTGACCGCCGGCAGCGGCATCACCCCGGTGATGGCCATGCTGGGCAGCCTGCTGTCCGAGGAGATCGCGGCCGACGCCGGACACCGGCCGCCCGACGTGGTTCTGATCCACTCGGCGCCCACACCGCAGGAGGTCATCTTCGGTGACCGGCTCCGGCGGCTGGCCGCGCGGTCACCGTACCTGCGGCTGCATGAACGGCACACGCGGAGCGCGGGCCGGCTCAGGCCGGCGGACCTTGCCGGGCTCTGCCCCGATTGGACGCAGCGTGCCGTCTGGGCCTGCGGCCCGCCTGGAATGCTCGACGAACTCGCGGCCCAGTGGCCCGGCCCGGCGCGGCGGCTGCGCATCGAACGTTTCACCGAATCCCTCCTTCCGGCGGCGTCGGCCGCCGGCGCCGCGGGAGGTCGCGTGCGTTTCACTACGACCGGCCGGGAGACCGACGCCGACGGCGCGACGCCGCTGCTGACGGTCGGCGAGAACGCGGGAGTCCTCATGCCCAGTGGCTGCCGTATGGGCATCTGCCACACCTGCGTGGCCCCCCTGCGCTCCGGCCGGGTCCGCGACCTGCGCTCCGGCCTGGTCCACGGCGACGCCGGCGACCTGATCCAGACCTGCGTGTCAGCCGCCGCTGGCCCACTCGAACTGGAGCTCTGAGAGGAACGCACATGACCGCCACAGCGCATCTCACCCTGGACGACGTCGAGGAGTTCGGCCGCGAGCTGGACAAGATCCGGGAGGAGGTACTGGCCGACCTCGGCGACCGGGACGCCCGCTACATCCGCGACGTCATCGCCGTCCAGCGCAGGCTGGAAGTGGGCGGCCGGGTGATGCTGCTGGCCTCCTGGCTGCCACCCGCCTGGCTCGCCGGGACGGCGGCGCTGGCCACCGCGAAGATCCTGGAGAACATGGAGATCGGCCACAACGTCCTGCACGGGCAGTGGGACTGGATGCGCGACCCGAAGATCCACTCCACCACCTGGGAATGGGACATCGTCTGCCCGGCCGACCTGTGGAAGCACTCGCACAACTTCGTCCACCACACCTGGACCAACGTGCTCGGCAAGGATCGGGACATCGGCTACTCCGCGATGCGGATCACCCCCGAACAGGACTGGCGTCCGATCTACCTGGCCCAGCCCTTCTACAACGTGCTGCTCGCGCTCTTCTTCGAATACGGCATCGCGATCTACGACCTCGAACTCGAACGCGTCCCGTCCGGGGAGAAGACTCCGGCGGACGTCCTGGCCCAGCTGGGCGTGGTCGCCCGCAAGGTACGACGCCAGGTCGTCAAGGACTACGTCGCCTTCCCGCTGCTGGCCGGCCCGGCCTTCCTGCCCGCCCTGCTGGCCAACCTGACCGCGAACCTGGCCCGCAACGTGTGGGCGCACACCATCATCTTCTGCGGCCACTTCCCGGCCGGAGCCGAGTTCTTCACCGAGGACCGCCTCGACGGCGAGACCCGCGGCGAATGGTATGTCCGCCAGCTTCTCGGCTCCTGCAACATCGACGGCGGCCGGCTGTTCCACATCATGAGCGGCAACCTGGGCCACCAGATCGAACACCACCTGTTCCCCGACCTGCCCAGCAACCGCTACGCCGAGATCGCCCCCCGGGTCCGGGCCCTGTGCGACCGGTACGGCCTCGCCTACACCTCCGATTCCCTGGCCCGCCAGGTGGGCTCGGTGTGGAAGCGCGTCCTGCGCCTGGCACTGCCGTGACGACCTCTAGCGGGGGCGCATGGCCTCGATCAGTTCGTCCAGCGGCACTCGGGCGAACCCGACGCGGGTGTCGCTCGCTCCGTAGGGCAGCCACACGGCACCGGCGTGCAGAAGACCTCCACAGGAGTAGACGACGTTGGGGACGTAGCCTTCGCGTTCGGTCGCGTCGGCGGTGAGCAGCGCGCCGGGCAGTTCGCCGATCACGCGGTGCGGCTCCCGGGAGTCGAGCAGCAGGGCGCCGAGGGCGTAGTCGCGCATGGGTCCGACGCCATGGGTCAGGACGAGCCAGCCGAACTCCGTCTCGATGGGTGATCCGCAGTTGCCCACCTGGACCAGTTCCCAGCCGCGGCGGGGACGGTGGAGCGGGACCGGCGCTCGCCAGGTGTGGTCGGGGCCGAGCGTGCTGAGACCGACGGTCTCGCCGTCGGAGCGGCACAGGGCCAGTTCTCTTCCCCCCACCGGCCGGGGGAACAGCGCCATGCCCTTGTTGGCCGAGGCCGGACCGCGCATCGGGGTGATCTCGAAATGGCGCAGGTCATCGCTGGCGATCAGGTGAGAGTGGATGTGCCGCCCGTCGTAGGCGGTGTAGGTGGCCCGGTACGACGGCCGGCCCTCCTCGTCGCACACCCGCACGAACCGCGCGTCCTCCATGCCGTTGCTCTCGGCCGCGGTCGCCGGCCAGAGCACCCGCCGGTGGAGGGGGAGGTCTTCGGGGAAGGTCACCGCGTAGTCGGAGCTCGTCGCCCGGCGCAGTTCCTCCAGCGTCCGCCGCGTGGTGGTGCGGGTGAGCAGTTCGGCGGGCAGCCGGGCGATCGCCCGCTCGAAGTCGTCGTCGGTGAAGCGTTCCGGCATGGAGTCCAGCATGGCGGCCGAGACCTCGTTGTCCCTCGCGTCGTCGGAGAGCCCGCCCGCGAGCAGGTCACGCCGATGCCGCGTCGAGTGCCTGCGCCCGACCGACAGAGGTCCGCCCCGGTCGGTGAGGAGCAGATCGGACCCGGGGCCGAGCACGGCCGTGGCGAAGCCGATGGACGACAGGTGCCCCTCGCCGATCTGCCGCAGGCTGATCGCCACCCGGAGCCGGCCGGGGTCCAGGCCGGTCTGGTCGGGGTGCGGCACCATCGAGGGGTTGCACAGCGCGGCGCCCTCCACGGCGTATTCGTGGCTGAAATAAGCGCCCACCAGGAGGCGGGCGGGCAGGGACAACTCGGCGTGCCGGGGGACCCGATGGCGGACCAGGTCGTGGTGATGGGCGAAGATCGCCTCCAGATCATGGTGCCGGCCGCCGAACCGGAGCAGCGTGGCACGGAGCAGGTCCACGGCCGTGTCCTCGTCGAGGAGCATGATCCGCGAGATGAGCGCGGCGGCCCGCGTCCGGGTGATCGCGGCGTCCTCGCCCGGCACGAAGAGCTTGACGATCACTCTGCCCGGGTCGGGGGCGATGGCCGGAGCGAGCCGGGTGGCCAGGTCTCCGGCGGTCACGGCAGCGTCCGGGCGTGCTGCATCGTGGAGATCAGGGCGATGGTGGACTCCGCGCCCTGGTTGAGGTTGGGGCCGTGGCCGGTCAGGCCGTCGTAGCCGCCCCCGGTGACCGGGTCCCACATCAGGGCATTCGCGTCGTTGGCGCCGTAGAACCAGCCTGCGGCCCGCCGCACCTCGTCCAGCCACGAAGGGTCGCCGGTGGCGAGCGCGGCGGCGGCGCAGGCGTCGGCCAGTGCGGCCACCTCGATCGGCTGCTGGTCGTAGCGGTCTCGCGGTCCGTCCCGGCGCCAGCCGGCGGTGGGCACGACCGAGAACCGGCCGTCCCTCGTCTGGACGCCGCAGAGCCAGGTGAGCAGCCGCAGACCTCTGTCGAGCAGGTGCCGGTCGCCGCTCAGGTCCCCGGCCGCGATGAGCACTTCGGCGAGCGCGGCGTTGGCGTACGTCAGGTGGGGCTGAGGCCAGGGCCAGGAGGGATCCTCCGCGGACATGCCGACGGCCTCGGCGGCGTCCGTCAGCAGGGCCGCGGCCACGGCGCTGTCCGGGGCGGCTCGCAGGACCTCCGCCGCGCCCAGCCCCGCGAAGGCCATGGCACGAAGGTGCGAGGAGCGCCGCCCGGCTCCCGCTGCGAAGGCGGACAGGGCTTCCTCCCGGATCCATGGGGAGGCGTCGCGGGCGGCGGCGGTGCCCAGGCCCCACATGGCCCGGCCCCACCAGTCGCCGAGCCCCGGATGGTCGCGCCAGCGCCGATCGAACCCCAGGCGGTTGCGGAACGCGCCGGAGTCGTCTTGGGCGTGGGTGAGAAAGGTCAGGTAACACTCCGACAAGCGGATCAGCCGACGGGATGGGCGGGGTTCCCGGCTGACGACGACCAGGCCGCGGGCGACGTCGTCGGTGCAGTAGCCGTGATGGCGGCGGACGACGGCGTGCCGCGCGTGCTCGAACAGACCGGTGTCGTCGCTCAGCCGGATCAGGTGCCGGTAATCCGATGTGAAGGTGGTCATGGCGACATCGCGGCCGATCGCCCGGCGAGCAGTGACCCGGCCAGGCCGGCGTACCGGGCGGCGACCGCGGGCCACATCAGGGTCGGAGCAAGGGCGGGTGTCCGCCCGACGAGCTCGGCGGCCAGCCCGGGCTCCCTGAGGACACGGCGTACGGCGGCGGCGAGCGCGGCGGGGTCACGGTGGGGCACCAGCAGCCCCGGACCACCCGTGAGCAGCTCCACGGCGTGCGGGAACGAGGTGGCGACCACGGGCACGCCCGCGGCGACGGCCTCGATGAGCACACCCGAGGTGACCTGTTCCGCCGAGTCGTAGGGCAGCACGACGACGTCCGCCGAACGCACGAGCCGGCTCAGCGAATCCTGGTCCAGGTAGACGGGGTCGTGCCGGACGGACGCGGACACGCCGAGGACGTCGGCGATCTCACGCAGACCGTCGCGGTAGGACTCGCCCTCGGCCTCCAGCACCTTGGGGTGGGTCCGGCCGGCGATGGTGTAGATCGGCGACACCTCGTCGAGGAGCGCCAGCGCGCGCACCGCCCACTCGATGCCCTTGCCGGGACCCAGCAACCCCCAGGTCAGCAGATGGGGCCGGGACAGTCGCCGGGCGGGCACCCGCCTGTGGTCGGCGGTTCCATGGGGAATGAGGTGAACCTTGTCGGGGTCGACGTGATAGCCCGCCAGCAACCGGCCACGCGCGGTGTCGGTCATGGTCACGACGGCGCCGGCGGCGGCCACGATCTCCTCGAGCAGCACCCTCTGCCGGTACGTGGGCCTGGTCAGGACGGTGTGCAGCACCACGACGCTGGGCACGGCCAGCGACCGCAGCAACGGCAGGACATCCTGGCCGTCCGGCCCCGGATAGATGCCGTATTCGTGCTGGACGACCGCCACGTCGAAGTTCTCCAGGGCGGAAGCCGCCGCGCTCCATCCGTCGGGCGCTTCCGCGGCCCAGGTGTGCACGACTCCGGGCCGGGGCCGTGCGTCGTCGCCGTCCGCGGTGACCCGGACGATTCCGCCGCCGCCGAGATGGGCGGCCAGCGCGGAGTTGAAGGTCGCCAGCCCGCAGCGGGTGGGCGGATGGGTACTGAGAAAGCCATATGTGCAGGCCAACTGTCATGCCTTCCAGTAGCGCCCACACCAGGATGCATGTCGTGCGGGCTCGCTCGATGAAGAGGGCTGTACGTCGCCTGGGCGATGAATTCGCGAGCCTGTCACCGGGGGCCCGCCCTCGTGCGGGTGCCCGGCTGCCGCGATCCTCGGCGATGGCGGGATCTGCGGCAGAAACGACATTGCGAGACGTTATCGACGTCCTAACAATTCATCATATACCCGCAGATAATTAGTGACCATTTTGTGCACGCTGAATCTGTGTTCCGCCCGCGCCCGGCAGCCCACACGATCGATCGTCCCGACGCGCGCCACCGCGGCGACGGCCTCGTCGAGTGAATCCACCAGAAAGCCCGTCACACCCTGGTCCACGACCTCGGCCATGGAGCCGCGGCGGTAGGCGATGACGGGCGTTCCGCAGGCCATCGCCTCGACCACCGACAGGCCGAACGGTTCGTCGAAGTCGATGGGATGCAGGAGGGCGGCGCCGCCGCCGAGGATCTCGCCACGCCGCTCTGGGCCGACCGATCCGAGGAACCGCACCTGTTCCCCGTCGACCATCGGAGCGATCCGCTCCTCGAAATACCGCTCGTCCTGGACGATTCCGCAGATGGTCAGCGGCATGCCCGCCCGCCGGGCGATCTCGATCGCGGTGTGCGTTCCCTTGTCGGGATGAACGCGGCCGAAACTGATGAGCCGGGAACCGCCCTCGGCGGAGAAGGGGAGGGCGTCGAGATCGATGCCGTGGTGGACGGTGGCGACGTAATCCAGTTCCGGCGCACGGTCGGCGTCCGAGATGGACACGTAGGCCGATCGTGCCCGCGCATAGGCGGGCAGGATGCCCTTTCCGGAGAAGCCGTGGACGGTGGTGAGCAGCGGGGCACGGCACTGACCGGCGAAGGCCAGGGGCAACCAGTCGAGATGATTGTGGACGAGATCGAACTCGGCCGAACGCCCCAGCGCGTGGGCGACGTGCATCGCCTCCCACACGCGTCCGTCGAGCCGTGGATCGTCGGCATACCCGTGCGGACACACTCCGTCGAGCGACCCCGACGTGACCGAGTCGAGGGTGGCGAACAGGGTCACCTCGACCCCCCGGGCGACGAGCCCTTCGGCGAGCAGGCTCGTCACCTGCTCCCACGGACCGTAATGAAGCGGAGGCGTACGCCAGGCGATCGGCCCGAGCAGGGCCACCTTCACGGAGCGCCTCACGCCGGGACGATGTTCTCCACCTACGGTGATCACCCCATCTGGAAAAGCTCCAGAAATACAAAAGTGCCGTCACCGGCATGAAACCCGGTGAGGCACCTGAAGTTTTCGGAAATCACAACTGCGGCTGAAATTGACGGTAGCACGTATCACGCGGAGTCGACAGTCCGTGCCGTCGGGAAACGAAGACGGCGATTCCGTGAACCACCGTGCGGACCCTGTCGCCTGGCCGGTGATTCACGGTCGCTCATCGGTGATTCCGCTTTCCGCGTCGCACACCGGCCGAGCGCCGTCTATCCGTACAGAATCGAATACACCGTCCATTGAGCCGGCGAGCGGATTACGCCGGCTCGTGGGCGGCCGCAAGAAGCGATCCCTCTCTTGGAGAGCTTTCTCGAAACGGCTCCTCAGTTCAGAGCGTTGAACGCCTCGACCAGGGTCGGCAGGACGGCTGCCGCGAGTCCGGCCGCCATCAGGTTGAAGCGGGCGCCGACGTTGAGCGCGGCGAGGACGAAGAGAACGAACGCGATCAGGTAGCAGATCAGCTCGAACACGGCCATGTCAGGCACCTCCGAATAGGGACGCGACCGCTTCCGGGTCGGCGAGAACTTCGGTGCTGCCCACAGGTCGGCAAGTTGATCGTCTTCCCGGCGATCAATCTGGGCTCACCGGGGTCTGGGGGCATGGCGAAGCGAATCCGCTCCGCCACCCCGTCAGGACCGCACCCGATCGCCCCGGTTCAGCGCCGGCGGCCCTTGAAGACGTTCTTCGGGATGTAGCCGGTCACCACCTGCGTCCGGTCGACGACCTCGGCGTTGTGGTAGTTCACCGCGATCGAGGCGAACGAGTAGGCCTTCGGTACGGTCAGCCCTTGGGTCGTGACCAGGAAGTCCACGGTCTTCTCGACCGCGATCCGCATCGCCCGGTCGAGGTCCCAGTGGATGCCCATCATGATCCAGTGGTCGTCGGTCTCGGCCCACGGCAGTTCGGTCGTCGTGTTCTTGATCACGGTGATGCGGAACGTCCCGGACAGCGAGTGTTCGACCGCCGTGCCGCTGACCTCGCCGTCGCCCTGGCAGCTGTGCGGGTCGCCGATGAAGATCTGCGCTCCCGGCTGGAAGACCGGCAGGTAGAGGGTCGTGCCGACGTTGAGGTCGCGGACGTCCATGTTGCCGCCGAACTTGCCCGGAGGCGTCGAGTTCTGCACGCCGGTGGCGGGTGGCGGCTCGTTCTCGGTGTTGCCGATGAACTCGCCGGTGGGCGAGGCGACCGCGATGATGCCCATGAACTTGTGGGTCGGGATGATGATGTCGTCGGCGAAGAAGACGACCTCTTCGCCGCGGTGCATGCCGGTCCGGTAAAGGTGGGTGCGGACGTCGGGCCAGACGCCGGCCGGGAGGTCGGGCGGGATGACGGCGGGGATGTCGAGGCCCTGGTCGCCCTCGCGCCAACCCGGGTAGAACGTCGCCATGACGCCGCCGGTCGGGGCGGTGTTGTTGAAGCCGTAGGGGACCCGGGTGTCGACGTCCAGGATGTCGATCGCGATGGTGTCGCCCGGCTCCGCGCCTTCGACGTAGATGGGGCCGGTCAGGACGTGGCCGCCGTACCGTCTGCCGGTGGCCTCGCGTTCGGGGAGGGTCTGCCAGAAGGCGATGCCGTCGGGGAGGATCTCCTTCGGGTTCACCCCGAAGGCGCCGAAGTAGTCGTGCGGGTGGATGGCGGGGTTGGTGAAGCCCTGGTGGGAGAGGGTGTCGACGCGGACGGTCTGGCCTGACCTCATCGTGAGGCCGGGGGTCCAGCCGATCGGGTAGCCGCCCCAGTGCAGTTTGTCCGGGGTGGATCTGAGGTGGTGGTCCCACTTCACGGGTTTCGGGTGGCCCTTGTCACCGGGCGACGCCTTGGCGGGGGCGGGGAGGGTGGCCGCGAAGGTCGCGGCCAGGCCGGCGGCCAGCAGGCTGCGGCGGCTCGCCGAGCTCCAGTGGTTGGTGGAAATGGTGAACTCCCATCCGTGGCACGAGCTCTCGGGGGGCTCGGATGTGGCTCCACAGTGACCGGCGGGTGTTTCGACCGGTTATCGGTCGTGCAAAATCCGGTCAGTCGTCCGCAGGTTCCGCACGGGTGATGAGGGAGATCACCAGTCATCCCTGGCTTTCCCGTCCCCCGGCGTCGGCTGTCGCAGCGCGGCGTTGATCTACCCCGCGGGCGACTGCGCGACACCAGGTCACCCCGGCGACGAGCAGGGCGGCGGCCGCGTAGGCGGCCGTGCCCATGTCGGTCACGTAGGCGACCGCCCCGGCCGCGGCGACGCCGAGCCATTCCCACCGCCCGTCGAGCGCGACCAGGGCGACGACCAGCAGGGCGTACCAGGAGTAGCCGGGGGTGAGCAGCAGGAAGGCGGTGCCCGTGACGGTCAGCGCGCCGGTCCAGGGCCGTTCGGGGTCGCCTTTGATCATCGTGTACGCCGCCACGCAGCCCATCACCACGACGACGACCGGCAACGCCCAGGCGTCGGGGAGCAACCATCTGACGAGGGAGTAGCGGCCGTCGGAGGCGTCCTGGTAGCCCTCTTCGGCCGTGTATCCGGCGAGGTAGCCGAACACCGACGCCTTCGAGGCCAGCAGGTAGGGCAGGTAGGCGGCTGCCACCACCGCCCCAGCCGGCACGAGGACCGCCAGGGCGTCGCGCGGTCGGCGTACCCGGGAAAGAACGCCGGGCAGCAGCAGCGCGGGCAGGAACTTCGCGGCGACGGCCGCGCCCAGCAGCGCTCCCCCGGCGACGCGGCGGCGGGCCACGACCACGATCCCGGCGACGGCCAGCAGGACGGCGAGCACGTCGGCGTGGGCGTTGTTGACCGCCTCGACCGGCACCGCCGGGCACCACGCCCACAGGGACGCGGCTCGGGCCCCGGCGACGCGGACCAGCAGCGACGTCGTCGCCAGGGCCAGCAGCAGGCCGCCGAGCTGCAGCGGTTTGTTGCGGGAGCCAGAGGGCGACAGCGTGTGCACGGCCAGGAAGTAGGCCTCGGCCACCGGTGGATAGATGGTCGGCACGGTGGGGCGGTTGATGCGGGTGCAGCCGCCCTCCGGGAGCCACGACAGGTAGGTCTGGGAGCAGACGGAGCGATCCGGGAACAACCATTCGTCGCGCAGGTCGGTCAGGGCGCGGTCGGCCGGAGGATGGTCGTAGGGGGAGACGCCGGCGGCCTGGACGCGGCCGTCCCAGGCGTAGCGGTAGGAGTCGGTGCTGGTCCGGGGGCCGTCCAGGAGACCGGTCGCCCCTACGGCGAGGCCGCCCGCGATCACCAGCGCGGCGGCCCGGCGGGCGGGCACGCGGCGCAGCGACCACGCCGCCGCCGCGAACAGCACCCAGCACACGGCGTACCAGGCGGTCAGGCCGGCCGGGTCGGCGAGTTGCCCGGCACGGGTGACCGCACAGGCCACGGCGGCGACCAGGGCGGCGAGCAGGACGACGGTGAGCCTCACTCCGCCACCCTGGCCCGCGCGCCGCCAGAAGAGATCCCCGTGCGGCCGGACGTCCGGGTTTCGTAAGGTGTCCGGCCCCTCTGATCGGGGCCGCGGCGCGGTTGCATGGGAGCCATGAGATCCGCGCTTCCGCAGTTCAGAGGGCGGTTGCACGACCCCCGCACCGCCGTGGCGATCGGCCGCTGGCTCGGGGCGGCGATCGTCGTGTGCTTCCTGACCGGGCTGATCAGCCACGTCCTCCAGCACCCGCCCGGCTGGGCGGCCGGTCTGCTGCCGACCCGGCCCGTGTGGGGCTACCGGCTGACGCAGGGATTGCACGTCGCCTCGGGGCTGGCGGCGATCGTCCTGGTCATGGCGAAACTGTGGACGGTCTACCCCCGGCTGTTCGCCTGGCCGCCGTTCCGGTCGCTCACCCACCTGGTCGAGCGGCTGACGATCGCCCTGCTCGTCGCCGCGACGGTGTTCGAGCTGTTCACCGGGCTGATCAACATCTTGCAGTGGTATCCGTGGCCGTTCTCGTTCACCCAGGCCCACTACGCCGTCGCCTGGATCGTGGCCGGGTCGCTGCTGCTCCACCTGGCCGTGAAGGCGCCGCTGATCAGAGCCCACTGGAGGAGGAAGACGTCCGACGTGGACGCGGCCGACCGCCGGGCCCTGCTCGCCGGGGTCGGCGCGGCCGTGGGCGCCGTCACCCTGACGACCGTCGGGCAGGCGTTCACCCCGTTGCGCGCCTTCGACCTGCTCGCGCCCCGCAACCCCGACAACGCGACCCAGGGTGTGCCCGTCAACCGGACGGCCGCCGCCGCCCAGGTCACCCACGCCTCGGCCGCGGACTGGGCGCTGGAGGTGGGCGGGCCGGCCCCGTACCGGATCAGCCTGGCGGAGCTGACCGCCCTGCCGCAGCGGCGGGTGCGCCTGCCGATCGCCTGCGTCGAAGGATGGAGCGTCGACGCCTGGTGGACCGGCGTGCCGATCCGCGACCTGCTGGCACGGGCGGGCATACCGCCGGGCACGGCGGTGCGGGTGACGTCGATGGAGGTGTGGGGCTACTACCGGACCACGGCGATGCCCGCCCCGTACGCCGACGACCCCCAGACCCTCCTCGCGCTGCGCCTCAACGACGAGGTGCTCTCGCTCGACCACGGTTATCCGGCTCGGATCATCGCTCCCAACCGGCCGGGTGTATTGCAGACCAAGTGGGTCTCCCGGCTGGAGGTGCTGTGAGGATCACGCTGGGCGCGGCCGGGGTCGCGCTGATCACGGTCGGACTGTTCCTCCTGCTGCCGCTGCCGGGACTGTGGGGCGTCGTCGTCGGGTTCGCCGGCGCGATCGCCCTGCACGACGTCGTCATCGGCCCCTTGGTCCTGCTGGCCGGGTTGCTGGTGGCGCGGTTGCCCGACCGGGCGGTGGTGCGCGGGGCACTGATCACCATGGGGGCGCTCGTCCTGATCACGGTGCCCGTGCTGCTGCGCCCCGGCCCGCCGCCGAACCCGACCCTGCTCGCCCAGCCCTACGGGCTCAACCTGCTGATCTGCCTGGTTGCAGTCGCCGTGGTCGCGGTCGTGCTGGTGCTGGTCCGGCGTCGGCGCTGACCAGTTCGACGAACCGTCGTCCGGCGACCGACCAGTCGTCGACGGGCGACCAGCCCGCCGTGGCGGCGTGTCTCACGAGGGCCGCCGGGCCGACCCTGGCCCAGCGGAACGGGGCGCCGAGACCGCCACGGCCGTCGTCGAGGCGGACCTCGTGGTGGTCGTCCACCTCGACGGGGTCGGCCTCGGCGATCAACCGGCCGTTCGGGGCGGTCAGTTCGGCCATGCGGCGCAGCAGGGCGACCGGGTCGCCGCCGATGCCGATGTTGCCGTCGACGAGCAGGGCCGTGGTCCAGCGGCCCGCCCCCGGAAGCGGGTCGAACACCGACCGGCACAGGGCCATGCCGCCCCGGCTGCGTGTTCCGGCGACGGCCGCCGGGCTGATGTCGACGCCGAGCGTGCGGTGGCCCTGTTCGGCCAGGGCGGCGACCAGGCGGCCGGGCCCGCAGCCGACGTCCAGGACCGCACCTCGGCACCGCGCCAGCACCGACCAGTCAGCGGCGTCCGCGACCGCGCACCAGCGCTCGACGTCGAGGGGGAACCGCCTGCCGTCCGCGCGGCGCAGGAACAGCGGGCCGCGTCCGGCCCGCAGGGCGAGGGCATAAGGGTCGTCGTGCCAGGTCACCGCAGGGCCGCCGAGAGTGCCAGGTGTGCTCGGGCGAACCGGGTCCAGGGCGCCTGGGCGGCCACTTCCCGGGCGTCGGCGGCGGTGTCGACGTCGCGCAGGGCCGGGAGTTCGCCGACCTTCAGGTGCCGTAACCGGGCGCGTTGCGCGGAGCCGGTCTGCGGCACCGACATCGGCACGCCGAGCAGCAGCGCCGGGTCGGGGTCCCGGAGGCCGAGGGCCCAGAAGCCGCCGTCGTCGGCCGGGCCGAACCAGGCGTCGTACCGGCTGAAATCCAGGGCGGGTTCGAGCAGACCGGGGGTGACCTGCGGGGTGTCCATGCCGATCAGCAGGGCCGGCCCGGCGCAGGCGGCGAACGCGGCGGCCAGGCGTTCGTCCAGGCCTCCGCCGCACTGCGGCCGGATCTCCAGGCCCGGTGGCGTCCAGGGGCCGGGAGAGCCGTCGAGCACGAGCACCCGGCGGTCGGCCGGTGTGTCCATCAGCGCGGAGAGGGTGTCGGCCAGGGACGCCTCGGCCAGCGCCGCCGCCTCGGACGGGGTGAACGGCGGGGTCAGCCGGGTCTTCACCCGGCCCGGCACCGGCTCCTTGGCGATCACGAGCAGGGTCGTCATCGGGCCAGCACCTTCCGCATGTCCATGACCGCCTGGAACGTTCCCCGCCAGGTGCCGGTGACCTTGGACTTCCCGCTGCGGGGCAGGTAGGGCACGTCGACCTCGCGGATGCGCCAGCCCTCGTCGGCGGCGCGCACCACCATCTCCAGCGGGTAGCCGCTGCGCCGGTCGGTGAGGTCCAGCTTGAGCAGCGCCTCGCGCCGGGCCGCCCGCAGCGGGCCGAGGTCCCTGAGCCGCACGCCGGTCCGGCGTCTGACGAGATGCGACAACACCCGGTTCCCGGCCCGCGCGTGCGCGGGCCACACCCCGCGCGACTTCGGGCGGCGGCGTCCCAGCACCAGGTCGTCGCCTGCTTCCAGCTTCTGTACGAACCCCGTCAGCAGCCCTGGATCGAGCGAGGCGTCACAGTCGCAGAAACAGACGACGTCCGCCGTCGCCGCCACGAGCCCCGCGTGACAGGCCGCCCCGAACCCGCGCCGGGACTCAGGCACCACGGTCGCGCCCAGGGAGCGGGCGATCTCGGCCGATCCGTCGGTCGACCCGTTGTCCACGACGAGGGCGCGCCACCCGGGCGGGATGCGTTCCAGCACCCACGGCAGGGCCTCGGCCTCGTCCAGACAGGGCAGCACGACGTCCACTGTTGGTTGGATCACACCCGCCACCGTAGGAAGAACCGGGCCGGATTTCGGCCGTGGAGTCCTTACGAAACGCGGACGCCGTCCGTTATGCCTGCTCTCAGATGTCAGGCTGGGCTCATGAGGATCCTGGTCGTGGAGGACGACCCGACCGTCGCCGGTGTCGTCTCCGACTACCTGCTGCGCGCCGGCCACACCGTCGACCGGGCCGCCGACGGCCCCACCGGGCTCGACCGCGCCCTCGGGGGCGGGCCCGACCTGGTGGTGCTCGACCTGATGCTGCCCGGCCTCGACGGGCTGGAGGTCTGCCGGCGGCTGCGCGCCGCGAGCCCCGTCCCGGTGATCATGCTGACCGCCCGGGGCGAGGAGGACGACCGGATCGCCGGGCTGGAGGTGGGCGCCGACGACTACGTCACCAAACCGTTCAGCCCCCGTGAGCTGGTGCTGCGCGTCGAGTCGGTGCTGCGGCGCAGCCGGGCGGCCGTCCCGGCCGTGCGCGGGCCGCTGGGCGCGGCCGGGATCACGCTCGACCCGGAGACGCACCGCGCCGCCAAGGACGGGGTCGAGCTGGCGCTGACGTTGCGTGAGTTCGACCTGCTGGCCCACTTCCTGTCGCATCCCTATCGGGCGCACACCCGCGAGGAGCTGATGCGGGAGGTGTGGGGGTGGGACTTCGGCGACCTGTCGACGGTGACCGTCCACGTCAGACGGTTGCGCGGCAAGATCGAGGACGATCCGGCCCAGCCCCGTCTGATCCACACGGTGTGGGGGGTCGGCTACCGCTTCGACCCCGGGTTCGATCAGGGGCGGCCGGAATGAAGGACGTGCTGCTCATCGCGTTGTTCGCGCTCGGCGGGGCGGCGCTGGCCGGGCTCGCGGGGGCGGGCGTGCTGATGTTCCTGCGGCGGCGTTCGGTGGCCGTCTCGCTGATCGTGGTGGCGGTCGTCGCGGTCACCGCCATGCTCGCCGGGACGCTGTCGGTCGCCTGGGCGATGTTCCTGTCGCCCCACGACCTCTGGGTGATGACGCTGGTGGTCGCGATGGCCGCCGTGGTGTCGCTGGCGACCGCGCTGGTGCTGGGCCGGTGGGTGGTCGCCCGCAGCCGCGACCTGGCGCGGGCCGCCCGCGACTTCGGCGACGGCGGCGACTTCGCCGCGCCTGCCGCCCCGGCCACCGCCGAACTGGATGACCTCGCCCGGGAACTGGCCGCCACCAGCGAGAAGCTGGCCGCCTCCCGGCAGCGGGAGAGGGCGCTTGAGGCGTCGCGGCGTGAGCTGGTCGCCTGGATCTCCCACGACCTGCGCACCCCGCTCACCGGCCTGCGCGCGATGGCCGAGGCCCTGGAAGACGGCGTCGCCGCCGATCCGGGCCGTTACCACCGGCAGATCCGGGCCGAGGTCGAGCGGCTGACCGCGATGGTCGGCGACCTGTTCGAGTTGTCGCGCATCCACGCGGGGGCGTTCACCCCCGTGCCGAGCCGGATGTCGCTGCGCGACCTGGCCGCCGACGCGCTGCTGGGGGCCGGGCCGCTGGCCGACGAGCGCGGGGTGCGGCTGGTGGGCGAGGAGATCGACCACGTGCCGGTGGAGGTCGACGGCAAGGAGATGACCCGTGTGCTGGCCAACCTGCTGGTCAACGCCATCAGGCACACCCCGGCCGACGGCACGGTCGCGGTGAGCGCCACCCGGCGCGGCGACAGCGCGGTCCTGGCGGTCACCGACGCGTGCGGCGGCATCCCGGCCGACGACCTGCCCCGGGTCTTCGACACCGGCTGGCGCGGCACCGCCGCCCGCACCCCGCCCGCCGGGGCCGGGCTCGGGCTGGCGATCGTGCGCGGCATCGTCGAGGCCCACGCGGGACGGGCGGACGTGCGCAACGTGCCGGGTGGTTGCCGGTTCGAGGTCACCCTGCCGCTGGTGACCTGAGGGGAGCGCGGGCGAACTCCGCGACCCCGTCGGCGAACGCCACCTCCGGCTTCCAGCCCAGCGCCGCGCGCGCCCGGGAGGAGTCGGCGGTGACGTGCCGCACGTCGCCCAGCCGGTAGTCGCCCGTGACGACCGGCATCGGCCCGCCGAACGCCTCGGCCAGGGCGGCGGCCATCTCACCGACCGTGTGCGGGTCGCCGCTGCCGACGTTGTAGGCGGTGTGGCCCGCTCCCTCGATGGTGGTGAGCGCCGCCACGTTGGCCCGCGCGACGTCTCCCACGTGGACGAAGTCGCGGCGCTGCCCGCCGTCCTCGAAGACCGTGGGCGCCTCGCCGCGCTCCAGCGCCGACCGGAAGAACGAGGCCACCCCGGCGTAGGGGGTGTCCCTGGGCATGCCCGGCCCGTAGACGTTGTGATAGCGCAGCGACACCGCCCGGCCGCCGGTCGCCCGCGCCCACGAGGCGGCCAGGTGTTCCTGGGCGAGTTTGGTGGTGGCGTAGACGTTGCGCGGATCGACCGGCGCATCCTCGGAGACCAGGCCGGGAAGCAGCCCGGCGCCGCAACGCGGGCAGCGGGGCTCGAACCGCCCCGCCGCCAGGTCGGCGACCGCCCGGGGACCGGGCCGCACCACGCCGTGGACCGCACAGGTGTAACGGCCCTCTCCGTAAACGACCATGGATCCCGCCTGAACCAGCCGGGTCACCCCCGCGCGCGCCATCGCGGCCAGGAGCACGGCGGTGCCCAGGTCGTTGCACGACACGTAGTCGGGCGCGTCGCCGAAGTCCGTGCCGAGCCCGACCATGGCCGCCTGGTGACAGACCACGTCCACCCCGCGCAGCACCTCTGCCACCGCCGCCGCGTCCCGCACGTCTCCCCGGACGAACTCCGCGTCGGGGTGGACGGCTGGGACCAGGGCGTCGAACACGACCGGTTCATGGCCGGCGGCGGTCAGGGCGGTGACGACGTGCGAGCCGATGAACCCGGCTCCTCCGGTGACGAGTACGCGCATGCCCGCGACGCTACGGAATCCGGCGAGCCCGGCGGGCTTCGCGGGGCCCGGCGTAAGACTTTCGTCATGACCGGAAAAACCCCGACATAAGGGTGTCGCCATGGCCTGCGAAGGTGGGCGCACGCAGGTCAACGACAAGAGGAGACGACCATGACGATGTGGGGAACCGTGGCTTGGTTCGAGATCGCGACCGCCGACCCGGACGCCGCCCAGACCTTCTACGGTGAGGTGTTCGGCTGGCGCGCGGTCAAGGACGAAAAGGGCGCCGCGGCGGGAATGGACTACAGGCTGATCACCGCCGCGGGCGCGACCGCCCCCACGGGAGGCATCATGGCGACGGACGGCGCCATGCCGGGGCACGCGGTGTTCACGGTCGCGGTGCGGGACGTCGCCCAGACGTGCGCGACGGTCGAACGACTGGGCGGCACGGTGGTCGCCCGGCATGAGGCGTCGGAGTCGGGCCCGGCCAACGCCTACGTCCGCGACCCGGCGGGCAACCTCTTCGGCCTCTTCACTCCCCCGGGTGGCGCGGCGTAGCCGCGGCTCCTGACGGTCTCGCCCCGCCCGTCGATCGGCTGACAACAGACATGTCAGATTGTAAATGGCGATGTTCTGTGAATGTTCAGGCCGATCTTGATGCAGATCTGTTCCGGCACCGGGGACGATTTCGCCGCATCGTTGGACTTCGGCATGTCTCCTCACGGACAAAGGCAGAGCTCATGGTCAAGCGAGCCGTCGCGATCGTCGCCCCCTCCCTCGCCACATTAATCGGATTAACATTTCCCGCACAGGCGGTGACATTGCAGCAAAAGCTTTCCGCACTCTCCACCTTCAGCCAGCCCACCTCCGCGAGCGCCGGCAGCTGGCGGGCCGCCTGGCAGAACCAGGGCGCCTGGGCCGACTACGGTTTCGACTGGTCGACCGACCTGTGCTCCACCAGCCCCGACCAGCCGCTCGGCTTCGACTTCCGGATGCCGTGCCGCCGCCACGACTTCGGCTACCGCAACTACAAGGCCGTGGGCCAGTTCCCGGCGAACAAGGCGCGTGTCGACGACGCGTTCTACTTCGACATGAAGCAGGTCTGCGCGGGCTACTCCACCGTGCCCCGCAACACCTGCAACGGCGTCGCCTGGACCTACTACCAGGCGGTCAAGCAATTCGGCGCCCTCAACGTCACCGAGGCGCAGATCGAACGAGTGCGCCAGGCGAGCGAGCAGGCACTGCAGCCCGCCGACGCGTGAATCGGAAATACGCCTCTGAAAATTAACAGATAATTCCAGAATGGCGGCTCTAGTAATGGGTTCGTCCGATGTTGCCGTCGGCCCCCGTTCGGTGGCCGATCGGGTAGGTCTCGCCGCGGTCGACGTAGCGGATGCGGTCGGCCAGGCCCGCCTCGTCCATGCGGTCGTGGAAGTCCTCTAGCGACGAGGTGAAGACGTCGTAGTCGTCGTAGTGGATCGGCAGCACCTCGCGCGGGTCGATCAGCCTGACCCACTCGGTGCCCTGTTCGGCGTCCATGGTGACCAGCATCATGCCGAGGATCCTCGTGCCGCCCAGGTGGACGATGGCCAGGTCGATGTCCGGGAAGCGGGTGGCGATCTGGCCGAGCCTCGGGTCGAGCAGGGTGTCCCCGCTGATGTGGATGCGCAGGTCGACCCGGTCGTCGGGGCCGGAGAACTCCAGCATGCTGCCCATGACCGGCGGCAGCAGGTACTGCGCCGGGCCGGGCGCGTGCCGGGCGGGCAGGGCGGTGACCGTGAGCGAGTGGTCGCCCTTGCGCAGCTCGTGGTCGCGCCAGGCGCGCAGGCCGCGCGCGTTGCCGAAGCCCTCGCGGTGCAGGCGGCGGGCGGCGTGTCCCGTGGTGAGGATCGGCAGGTCCTTGTCCAGGCCGTCGCTCGCCACGTGGTCCCAGTGGTCGCCGTGCATGTGTGAGAGGACGACCGCGTCCAGCGGCGGCAACTCCGCGATGTCGATCGCGGGGTCGCGCAGCCGCCGGGTGGTCAGGCCGTAGCCCAGGTGGGCGCGTTCGCCTCGGTGCAGGAAGTTGGGGTCGGTCAGGATGGTGAAGCCGTCGTGGCTGATCAGCGTGGTGGCGTTCCCGATGAACCGGACCCCCGATGCGCCGTCCATGAGCTCACGTCCGGTTTCCGGCCAGTGACGGCCGGGACAGGCCCAGGCCGAGGGCGATCATGACGACGCCCAGAGCCAGGTGCAGCCAGTTGTCGGCCGTGTTGAGCGGGACGAAGTTGGCGCCGCTCGCGCGGTCGATCAGCAGACCGTACAGGAACAGGAGCAGATAGATCACCCCGCCGCCGACGAGGAAGGCGCGGGAGGCGTTCCAGGTCCGGTAGGCCGCCAGGCCCCAGACGCCGAACAGCAGGTGGACGATGTTGTGCAGGACCGACACCTGGAAGACGCCGAGCAGCATCGCCTGCGAGTGGTGGCCGGCGAACTGCATCGTGTCGTAGTTGGTGGTGATGCCGGGAATGAAGCCGAGGATCCCCACCAGCAGGAACACCACGCCGAGTATCAACGCGGCCTGTCGGAGCGGGGACGTGGTCCGGGATGGCGTATGAGTCCTCATGAGCTCTCCTGTGGACAGACAGGAAGTGCTCGGCAGCGCGACTGTTGTGCTGACAACCCGCCATACCCGGCTGAACCCATCGCAAACGACGCGTTAGCACCCAGGAGACCCCGGGTAGCTTCGCAACGGGCCGAACAATGCGCCCCCTTCATCGGCTGGACCGGCGGAGCCGGAGCCGATTCATGAGCGATCACCGAAAGGTGCTTCCGTTTTGGAGCTCCACCTGAACATGGAGCTGGAACACCTGCGCCTGGCGGCGGAGCTGGTCAGACGCCGTGAAGTCGGGACACGAGTACCGCACCCGGTGCCCAGCCTGCGCGTGGACCGCTGAACCCGGCGGTCCCCAGTGGAGGAAGGAGAAGGAGATGGCGGCGAAACCGAATCCGATCCAGTTGCAGAAGGACCTGTCGGGTGTCGACTATCCGGCCCGGCGCGGCGATCTGGTCGACGCGGCCCGCTCCCATGGAGCCGACGACACGACCGTCAAGGCGCTGCAGTCCATTCCCGATCGGGAGTACGACGGGCCCAACGCGGTGAGCAAGGCCGTGAGCGAGGGCTGACCTCAGGTCCGGGGGAGCGGCGATGACAGTCGACGACGCGCGGGTGACGGTGGTCGTGGTCACCCGTGACCGTCGTGCCGAACTGGAGCGCTCGCTCCCCCACCACGGTTCGCCCGTCATCGTGGTCGACAACGGCTCGACCGACGGCAGCGCCGCCATGATCCGGGCCCGCTTCCCGCACCATCGGCTCGTCGAAGCGGGCGAGAACCTCGGCGCCGGCGCCCGCAACATCGGGGTGCGGCTCGCCACCACGCCCTACGTCGCCTTCGCCGACGACGACTCGTGGTGGGAGCCGGGCGCGCTGACGCGGGGCGCCGACCTCATGGACGCCTCTCCGCGCCTGGCCGTGCTCGCGGCCCGGGTGCTGGTCGGGTCCGGCGAGGTCGTCGACCCGGTCTGCGCGGAGATGGCCCGGTCACCGCTGCCGCGCGCACCCGATCTTCCGGGCCCCAGCGTTCTGGGGTTCCTCGCGTGCGGCGCGATGGTGCGGCGGAACGCGTTCCTGGCCGCCGACGGCTTCGACGACGTGATCTTCTTCATGGGCGAGGAGGAGCGGCTCGCCCTGGACCTCGCCGCGGCCGGCTGGGGGTTGTCCTACGTCGAGGAGGTGGTGGCCCACCACCACCCCTCTCCGGTCCGCGACCCCCTCCGGCGGCAGATCCTCGTGGGCCGCAACGCCCTGCTCACCGCCGTGCTGCGGCGGCCCTGGGCGGTCGTGGCCCGCGCCGCCCTGACGATGGCGCACACGGGCCCGGCGGGGTGGCGGGGGCTGGGCGAGGCCGTCACGCGGCTGCCGCGCGCCCTGGCCCGGCGCCGCACCCTGCCCTCGCGGGTGGAGACGGCCCGCCGGTCCCTGGACGCCCTCGATCCGCACAAGAGACATGACAGGTGAGGCGACTGACATGCGCAATCGAATGACGACCGGCCGGATCGCCGACCCGTGGGGAGCCCGCACCCCCTACGGTCCGGGCGAACCGTGGCCGGTGCGGGTCGACTGTCACCTGGCCGACGGGCTGGAACCCGGCGACGTCGACTTCTGGGTGCCGAGCGCCGCGGTCCTGCACAGCAACGGCGACGGCCTGGAGATCGCGGTCAAGGACGGCCGCATCGCCGGGGTCCGGGGCCGGGCCGGCGACCGGGTCAACCACGGCCGGGTCGATCCGAAGGACCTGTTCGGCTGGCAGGCCAACAACTCCCCCGACCGCCTCACCAGGCCGCTGGTCAGGGAGAACGGCCGTCTGGTCGAGGCGAGCTGGGACACCGCGCTGGGCCGGGTGACCGGCCGGGTGCGGGAGCTGCTCGACGAGCAGGGGCCGAGCGCGCTCGCCTTCTACACGAGCGGCCAGCTCTTCCTGGAGGAGTACTACACCCTCGGCCTGATCGCCCACGGCGGCCTGGGCACCAACCACGTCGACGGCAACACCCGCCTGTGTACCGCGACCGCGGCGGCGGCCCTGAAGGAGTCGTTCGGCTGCGACGGCCAGCCGGGCAGTTACGCCGACATCGACCACGCCGACGTCATCTGCCTCTACGGCCACAACATGGCCGCCACCCAGACCGTCACGTGGAGCCGCATCCTCGACCGGCTGGCCGGGCCCCGTCCCCCGGCCGTGATCTGCGTCGATCCCCGGACGACGCCCGTCGCCGAGGCCGCGACCCTCCACCTGGCCAACCGGCCGGGCAGCAACGTGGCCCTGATGAACGGCCTGCTGCACGAGATCATCGAGAACGGGTGGATCGACCAGGCCTACATCGACGCCCACACGGTCGGCTTCGACGAGCTGCGGCGCGTGGTCTCCGACTACCCGCTGGAGAAGGCCGCGCTGATCTGCGAGGTGCCCGAAGACGACCTGCGCCGGGCCGCCGAGCTGATCGGCACCGCCGAGCGGCTGCTGTCGACCGTGCTGCAGGGCTTCTACCAGGCCAACCAGGCCACCGCCGCGGCGGTGCAGGTCAACAACGTCCATTTGGTGCGCGGCATGCTCGGCCGGCCCGGTTGCGGCGTGCTCCAGATGAACGGCCAGCCGACTGCGCAGAACAACCGCGAGTGCGGCGCCGACGGCGACCTGCCCGGCTTCCGGAACTGGTCGAACCCCGCGCACGTCGCCGACCTGGCGCGGATCTGGAACATCGAACCGCTGGACATCCCGAGCTACTCGCCGCCGACCCACGCCATGCAGATCTTCCGCTACGCGGAGGAGGGCTCGATCAGGTTCCTGTACGTCATCGGCACCAACCCCGCCGTCTCGCTGCCGGAGCTGCGCCGCATCCGGGAGATCCTTTCCAGGGAGGACCTGTTCCTGGTCGTCCAGGACCTCTTCCCGACCGAGACCACCGACCTGGCCGACGTGGTGCTCCCGGCCGCCGCCTGGGGCGAGAAGACCGGCGCCTTCACCAACACCGACCGGACCGTCCACCTGTCGGAGCAGGCCGTCGAGCCTCCCGGGGTGGCCCGATCGGACCTGGACATCCTGGTCGAGTTCGCCGCCCGGCTCGACCTGACCGACCGTGACGGCGCGCCCCTGGTCAAGTGGCACGACCCCGAGGGCGCGTTCGAGGCCTGGAAGGAGTGCTCCCGGGGCCGCCCGTGCGACTACAGCGGGCTGACGTACGAGAGGCTCCGCGCGGGCGGCGTGCAGTGGCCCTGCACCGACGAGCGGCCCGACGGCACGGAGCGGCTCTACGCGGGCGGCGAGTTCCCGGCCGATCCCGACTACTGCGAGACCTACGGCCGCGACCTGATCACCGGCGCCCCGTTCGAGGCCACCGACTACCGCGCGCTGAACCCCGAGGGCAGGGCGGTCATCCGGGCGGCCGAGTACGTCGCCCCGCACGAGTCGCCCGGCGACGACTTCCCGTTCTGGTTGACCACCGGCCGCTCGCTCTACCAGTTCCACACGCACCAAGACCGGCCGGACGCCCGAACTCCAGGCGGCCGCCCCGGAGGTCTGGGCGGAGTTGTCCGCCGCCGACGCCGAGTGGCTCGGCCACCGGGAGCCCTCGGTGCTGCTGCTGGCCGACTTCCGTTATCTCTACCGGCTGGCGGCCGGGGTGTCGGCCGACTGGGAGCTGCTGGCCCAGGCCGCCCAGGGCGCGCGGCGGGCCGATCTGCTGTCGCTCGCCCAGCGGTGCCACCCGGACACGCTCCGCCAGCTCCGCTGGGCCAACGCCCGGCTGAAGGACTCGGCGACCCAGGCGCTGGTGAGCTGAGGCCTCACCGGCGGCCGGTGGTGGCGATGCCCTGGAGGAAGTAGCGCTGCCCGAAGAAGAAGACCACGATCAGCGGCAGCGTGGTCACCACGCTTGCCGCTAGCACGATCTCCCATTTCGGGTCGCCGCCCTGGTAGAACTGGTCGACCACGGCCTTCAACCCGCGCGGCAGGGTGAACAGCTCGGCGTCCTGGAGGTAGATCAGCGGCTTCATCAGGTCGAACCAGCTCGCCTTGAGCTCGAAGATGAACGCGATGATCAGCGCCGGGCGCGACAGCGGCACCGCGATCTTCCAGAACAGCCCCAAGTATGACGCCCCGTCGACCCGCGCCGCCTCGAAGACGTAGCGGGGCAGGCCGAGCATGAACTGGCGGAGCAGGAAGATGTAGAAGGCCGAGCCGAACAGGTTGCCCGCCCACAGCGGCACCTGCGTGCCGGTCAGCCCGACGGAGTTCCAGATCAGGTACGTCGGCACCAGCGTCACCGCCGCCGGGAGCATCATCGTGCCGAGCACGCTCGCGAACATGACCCCCCGGCCGGGGAACCGGAAGTAGGCGAACCCGAAGGCCACGAACGCGCTCGACACCGTCACCGCCAGGGCCGCCGCGACGCCGACGACGACCGAGTTGAGCAGCCACGTCAGCATGGGCGCGGCGTCCCACACATCGGCGTAGCTCTGCGGGCGGAACGGGATCGGCAGTTGCCCGGAGAAGGTGAGGTCGCGCGGGCGCAGCGAGGCGAAGACCAGCCAGACGAACGGGTAGAGGAAGATCGCCGAGGCCGCGCCCAGGAGCATCAGGGGGAAGATCCGGCGGGCGGTCATTCGTAGTGCACCAGACGGTCACCGACCTTGATCTGAATGAACGTGATCACGGCGATCACGGCGAACAGCAACCAGGCCAGCGCGGAGGCGTAGCCCATGTGGAGGTACTGGAAGCCCTGCTGGAACAGGTAGACGACGTAGAACAGGGCGGCGTCCCCGGTGGTCTGCTGGGCCTGCGAGGTGCCGAAGTACATCGTGTAGACCTGGTCGAACATCTGCAGCGCGGCGATCGTGTCGACGATCACCACGAAGAACAGCGCGGCACTGATCATCGGCAGGGTGATGTGCCGGAACCGCTGCCAACTGCCCGCGCCGTCGATCATGGCGGCCTCGGTCAGCTCACGCGGCACGTTGCGCAGCGCCGCGAACAACACGATCGTGCTCGCGCCCAGGTTCCACAGCGACATGATCACGATGCCGGGCAACATCCAGTCGGGATCGCTCGTCCACTGCGGGCCCTCGATCCCGAACACGCCCAGCACCTCGTTGAGCAGCCCGGCCTGGCCGTTCAGCAGGAACAGGAACAGCACCCCGACCGCCACGGTGGGGGTCATCGACGGCAGGTAGAAGACCGTGCGGAACACCCCGGCGGCCCGGCCGGTGACCTGGTTGAGCAGCAGCGCCAGCCCGAGCGCGAGCACGCAGGCCAGCGGCACGTGGATCACGGTGTAGAGCAGCGTGTTCTCGATGGCGCGGGCCACCCTCGGGTCGGCGGCCAGGGCGGCGTAGTTGTCGAGCCCGACGAACTCGGGTGCCCCGATGAGGTCGTAGTCGGTGAACGAGAGCACCGCGCTGGCGATCATCGGCCCGGCCTGGAACAGCACCAGCCCGATGATCCAGGGCAGCAGGAACGTGTACGCCCACCGCGTCTCCCCCGTCCTCACGGGCCCAGCGCCTTGACCGCCTCGGCCTGCGCCTGACGGAGCGAGTCGGCGGCCGGCTGGGCGCCCTGGAGGACCCGGGTCGCCGCCTGCTGGTAGGCGGTGGTGAACTCGGCCGCGGCCCGCGACGGCGGGACGGTGAAACCGGCCTGCTGCACCGAGCGGATCACCGTGACGGCGTCGTCGTAGGCGCGGCGGCCCGACGGCTTGACGATCTCCCTGAAGATCACGTCGTCGGCCTTCATGTTCCCCGTGTACGTGCCGATGTTGACCTTGCCCTCGGCCGACCGTTTGGCCTGGCGGGCCCGGGCCGCCGCGATCCACGTCTCGGTGGAGGTCATCTCCTTCATCCACACGCAGGCCGCTTCGGGGTTCTTGGCCCCCTTGGGCACCGCCCAGGCGTTGCCGCCGACGCTGTTGACCGGCTGGCCGTCGCGGCCCAGGAACGGCAGGACGGTGATCTCCGCGTCGGGGTCGACGCCCGCCATGGCCGCCACGACGAACTGCTCGGTGAGCAGCATGCCGAGCTGGTCCTTGGCGAAGGGGTTGCCCGCGCCGAAGTAGTCGAAGGTGTCGGCGAAGGCCTTCACCCGCTTCCAGCCGCCCTGGTCTGCGATCAGCTTCGCGGCGTACTCCAGTGCCTCGGCGACCTTCGGGTCGTCGAGGTGGGGCGTCGTGCCGTCGGCGCTGAGCAGGTCGGCGCCGTTGGCCTTGGCCCAGAGAGGGAGGAACTCGGGCAGCTTGGGGTGGAGGCCGAGCCGTTCGATGGTGCCGCCGGACGTCTTGGTCATCTTCGCGGCCAGGTCGGCCAGGGCGTCCCAGTCGCTGGTGTCGATCTTCGCCGGGTCGACGCCGGCGTCCTTCGCCGCCTTGTCGTTCACGACCAGGACGACGGAGTTGTAGAACTCGGGGATGCCGTACCACTGGCCCTGGAGCTGGACCTGGGCGGCCGCCGCCGGGTAGTAGTCGCCGGTCGGGATGGCCTGTTCGCCGATGCAGCCGCCGATGGGCTGGAGGGCGCCCCGGGCGGCGTACCCGCCGATCTTCTCGCGGGGCAGGTAGACCACGTCGGCCGGGTTGCCGGAGGCGACCGACGACAGGAACGCCTGCTCGTCGAACTGCCCCTGGTTGATCGTCACCGGGATGTCGGGGTGGGCCTTCTTGAAGGCGTCCACACGGGTGGTCGCGATCTCGTCGGGCAGGCCGAACCCCATGGTGGTGAAGCCGGAGGTGGACGACCCCACCCCACCACAGGCGGAGATCGCGACCAGCAGGAGAACGGCCAGTCGCTTCATGCGCCCCGCACTACCCGGGATTCGATCCGTTAGCGGTTTTCGAAGGGGGGCACGGCGAATAAAGGGGGTTCCGAATCCAAGGGAGCAGATCATGAAGGCAGTCACCTGGCACGGCAAGCGCGACGTCCGCGTCGACGAGGTCCCCGACCCGGCGATCAAGGAGCCGAACGACGCGATCATCAAGGTCACCTCGACTGCGATCTGCGGCTCCGACCTGCACCTGTACGAACTGTTCGGCCCGTTCATCGAGGAGGGCGACATCCTGGGCCACGAGCCCATGGGCGTCGTCGAGGAGGTCGGCCCCGAGGTCACCCACATCGAACCGGGCGACCGCGTGGTGATCCCGTTCAACATCTCCTGCGGCCACTGCCACACCTGCGACCAGCGGCTGTACGCCCAGTGCGAGACCACCCAGGTCCGCGAGCAGGGCAAGGGCGCCGCCCTGTTCGGCTACACCAAGCTCTACGGCCAGGTCCCCGGCGGCCAGGCCGAGTATCTGCGGGTGCCGCAGGCCCAGTTCGGCCCGATCAAGGTGCCCGAGGGCCCGCCCGACGAGCGGTTCCTCTTCCTCTCGGACGTGCTGCCCACGGCCTGGCAGGCGGTCGCCTTCGCCGACGTGCCCGAGGGCGGTTCGGTGGCGGTGCTCGGCCTCGGCCCGATCGGCCAGATGTGCGCCCGCATCGCCCGCCACCTCGGCCATCGTGTGATCGGCGTCGACGGCGTGCCCGAGCGGCTGGAGATGGCCCGCCGCCACGGCGTCGAGACCGTCGACGCCTCCGAGGCCGGCAACGTGCAGGCACGGATCCTCGACATGACGGGCGGGCGCGGCGCCGACTCGGTGATCGACGCGGTCGGCATGGAGGCGCACGGCTCGCCCGTGGCCAAGGCCGCCCAGACCATGACCACCCTCCTGCCCGGCAAGCTCGCCGCCCCGCTCATGTCGACGGCCGGCGTCGACCGCCTGAGCGCGCTCTACACCGCCTTCGACGCGGTCCGCCGCGGCGGCACCGTCTCGATCTCCGGCGTGTACGCCGGCATGAGCGACCCGATGCCCATGCTCAAGCTGTTCGACAAGGGCATCACGCTGCGCATGGGCCAGGCTCACGTCAAACGCTGGATCGACGACCTGATGCCCCTGGTCACCGACGAGTCCGACCCGCTCGGTGTCATGGACCTGACCACCCACAGGCTCCCGCTGGAACAGGCGCCGCAGGCGTACGAGACGTTCCAGAAGAAGCGCGACGGGGCGATCAAGATCGTGCTTTCTCCGGGTCGTGCCCCCAGTTCATGAGCGAGTAGCGCCACGGCGTGCCGCTGACGTCGCCGCTCGGGCGCTGGGCCAGGTGGCGGCGGACGTAGCCGGTCACCTTGCGCATGTGCGCCCGGTCGGCGTCGGTGAGCTCGCCCTTGCGCTTGCGCAGGATCGCGACGATCTTGCGGCCCGACTCGTGGCCGGTCGACTCGCCGCCGCCGGTCTTCTGGCCGACGCTCTTGGACTCGTCGGTGCCGAGCCACTTCTCCAGTTCGGCGGCCGTCATGTTGACGGCTCCGTCGAAGTCCTCATCACCCGTCGTCATCGAGCGCCTCCGGCTTGTGTACGGCGGTCCGCCCGCTCTTGTCGCTGCGCACGCGGTACTGCGGCTCGTCCGGCGAGGCGTCGACCGTGCGGCCCGACTCCTCGGTCCGCTTGGTGATCTTCTTCTCGACCTTGCCGTGGACGGTCTGACCGTGGCTCTTCCACGTGACTTCGTCACCTTTGGATGGTTCGTCCTTTTTAGTCATGTGTGCGCCCTACCCCGCCCTCTGTGATCAACGCAGGTTTGCGGGCGTTTTGCGGGGGTATGCGGCGTTTACCAGCACACCAGGACGCTGATGGTCGTCTGACCCGGGACCAGAGATGAACCTCCGGCTCAGCGTACGAAAACGCGACGCCGCGATCGTCGTCCACGTGGGCGGCGACATCGACATAACATCGATCTTCGACCTCTACGACTTCCTCCTGCTGATGGTGGAGGGCCGCAGTCGCCTGAGGGTGAACCTCGCCGACGTCGACTTCATGGACTCGACCGGCATCTTCGGCCTGATGCGCGCCCGCGCGACCGTCCGCGACCGGGGCCACGACCTCGTCTTCGAGAAACCCAGCGAACGGGTCGCCCATGTCCTCGACGTCATCGGGTTGTCACTCGACGCCGTCTGACAGTTTCCCGGCGTTGTCGGGGAAGAGGATCGGCCGCCACTGCAGGGTCGAGCGGATCAGATCGTTGGTGACGTGGTCCATGAAGCGGGCCACCGACTCCAGCCGTTGCCCCGCCGGAGTGTCCCGCCCCATCACCTCGACCCCTTGGCGCGCCGCCACGACGACGCGGTCGTTCGCGCGGGCGCTGGCCAGCATCGACTGATACCAGAGGTCGAGGTCGACGACGTAGCGCTCGCGGCGGTCGTCCCGACGTTCACGCCGGACGAGGGCCCGGCCTTCCAGGAAGGCGATGGACTTGGACACGGAGGCCGGGCTGACCTGGAGCCGGCGGACCAGTTCGGCCGCTGTCATCCCGCCGCTGTCGCTGACGTAGAGGCAGGCCAGGATGCGCGACATCATGCGCGGCAGCCCCGACTCGACGAACGAGGTCGTGAACGCCTCCTCGAAGTCGCGGACGGCCTCGGGATCACGCCCGTAGGCGTCGGGCGCCGCCGCCGGAGCGCCGGCGGGTGACCGCCTGCGGCGGTGGGCGCGGCGTTCGGTGGCCCGGTGGGCCATCTCGGCACGGTAGGCGGTCGGCCCGCCGTTGCGCATGACCTCACGGGTGACGGTCGACGTGGGCCGGCCCAACCCCCGGGCGATCTCTGCGTAGGCCAGCCCGTCGGCGAGCCCTGCGGCGATCTGCTGACGCTCCTGCTGACTGAGTCTTCCTCCGGGCATCCGGCCCGCCCCTTCCCTCGACCGCATCCGCCGTTGCCGATTATGACCTTCACACCAGGTCATTGCAACACGAGATGGCGTCGCATTGCATTCAGGCACAGAACCATTGCAATGATTTCAGCACTGTGACATGCGTAGATGCTCATTTTATGCAACGAGCCAGTTGAAGGATACGCGAACGCAACTTAGCCTTTCCAATGTCAGAAACACAGCGAACGCCCACGGAGCACACCATGCAGAAGTTCGACACCCCCCAGGCCGTCACCGCCCAGATCACCGTCCCGATGGGTCTCGTCCGGATCGTCGCCGGCGACCGCGCCGACACCGTCGTGAACGTCCGGCCGAGCAACCCCGGCGGCGCGGTCGACGCCAAGGCGGCCGAGCAGACCACCGTCGCGTTCACCGGCGGTGTCCTGGAGGTCAGGGCGCCCGATGGTCCCAAGTTCGGCAGGAGCGGCTCGGTCGAGGTGACCGTCGAGCTGCCCGCCGGGTCGGCGATCGAGGGCAGCGGCATGGCCACCGACTTCCGGACCGAGGGCCGCCTCGCCGGCGGCCGGATCCAGACCGCCAAGGGCGACATCTCCCTCGGCACCGTCGACGGGCCCGTCATCGCCGACACCGCCCAAGGCGACATCCGCGTCGCCGAGGCCGTCAGCGGCCTGCTCGACCTGAAGACCAGCGCCGGGACGATCGAGGTCGGCGTCGCGGCGGGCGTCTCGGCGGGGCTCGAGGCGACCACGGGTCACGGCACCCTGCGCGACCTCCGGCAGAAGTTCGACGGGAACCTCACGGTCGACATCCGGGCGGTCACGTCGTACGGCGACATCGTCGTCCGCGGCAACTGAACCGCTCAGGACCCCGGGCTGCCCGAACCGAGGCCACGGGCACCGATCAGCCGGTCTCGGCGATCTTGGCCTTGGTCGCGGGGCTGAGGCCCTTGAGCAGGCGGCCCGACCGGCCGTCCGACGACGCCTTGAGCAGGCCGGCGGTCACGGCCGGCGGCACATGCTCCAGCACGTCACAGGCCCGGGCCAGAGTCATGCCCTCAAGGAGGCGCGTCGCCGCCACGGTGACGCCGAGCACACCGAGCAACGCCCCGGCCGTGCGCTCACCCGTGTGCAAGAGAAGACGCACGCCCTGGTCGGGGGGCAGGATCCCCAGCACCGCCGCCGCACCATCCGGGCGCATGAGGCCCAGAATGCGCCCGGCCCGCTCAGCCGGCAGGGCTTTCAGGGTCGCGGCCACGTCGTGGGGGCGAGTCGTCACCAGGTCGTCGAGTGCCTCGGCCGCTCCCCGCGGTTCCATCCTCTTGACGGACACGGGCGGCCCGTCGGCGGCGGGGTCGCGGCGACCACCTCGCCCAGGGGGGACGGCCTCTCCGCGCGGGACCGGACCACGGCGCGGGGAAGGACCAGCCTGCCCGGGCGCACCCGGATCTCGTTGGGCACGAGGCCCGGACTGCCTGGGCGTGCCCGGATCTCGTTGCGCACGAGACTCCGACTGCCTGGGCGCGGCGGAGCCACGCTGCGCTTGAGGGTCCGACTGCCTGGAAGCGCCAGACTCGCCCTGCGCACGAGACCCCGGCTGCCCGGCCCCCGAGCCACCCCGCGCGCCAGAGCCCGATCGGCCGCCCTGAGCTTCGGGGCCCGGCTCCTTGAACGCCCCTTTCTCGCCCTGCGAGTAAGACCTCAGCTGCTCAGGCGCGCCCGAACCATCCCTCAGGCCAGGATGCGATCGCCCGGGACCCGCCTGAGCGTGCTGAGCCTCAAGGCCTGGCTGCCTGAACGCCCCTTCCTCGCCCTGCGCACGAGGCCCTGGCTGTGCCGACCCGCCCGAGCCGCCCTGCGCGCCAGGGTCCGATCGCCCGGAGGCCGCCCGGCCGCCCTGTTCCTGAGGCTCCGGTCGCCTGGCCGCAGCGGACTCGCCCCGCGCACGAGGGTCCGGCTGTACAGGCGCACCCGGGCCGGGAGCCGATCGGCCGGGATCGGCCGAACCACGCTGGGCCTGAGGGTCAGACCGCCTCGGCGCGCCCTGCGCACGAGGGTCCGGCTGCGCGGGCCGGCCCGAGCCGCCCCGCGCGTCCCCGTCCGATCGCCCGGAGGCCGCCCGGCCGCGCCGGCCATATGCGGGAAGCTGCGGGGCGAGGATCCTGTCGAGCCGGGCGGCCAGTGTTTCGGCGGAGACGCGGCGCCCCGGATCCTTGGGCAGCACGGCCGTCAGGGCGTCGTACAGGGGACCGGGGCGGCGCGGGGGCGGCAGGGGGTCGTTCAAAATGGCCATGAAGGTGGCGGGGAAGGTGCTGCGCCGGAACGGCGAGTGGCCCTCCAGGGCGTGGATGAAGGTCACGCCGAACGACCACAGGTCGGCCGCCGGGGACTGGGCGCGGTCGTTGACCCGTTCGGGGGCCATGTATTCGACCGTCCCGAGGAGCAGGCCAGTCGCGGTCACGCCGGTCTCGCCGACGATGCGGGCGATGCCGAAGTCGACCAGGCACACGTGCCCGTCGCGGGTGACCACGATGTTCGCGGGCTTGATGTCACGGTGGAGCACGCCCACCCGGTGGACGGCCATCAGGCCGCCCAGTACCTGGCGGGCCAGCGTGGCCACCTCGTGTTCGGTAAGCGGGCCGCGCTCCATCCACTCTTCCAGCGTGGCGCCCTCGATGTAGGCCATCACGATCCACGGGGTGCCGTCGTCGTCGAGGAACCAGTCGTGGACGGGGACCACCGCCGGGTGGTGGACCGACGCGGCGGCCCTCGCCTCCCGCAGCGCGCGCTGGCGCTGGGTCTCGACGGCCTCCTTGTGGCCGGACAGGGTGATGCGCTTGAGCGCCACCTTCCGGCCGAGCATGGTGTCGCGGGCCACCCACACGGTGCCCATGCCACCTGCGCCGAGCTGGCGGATCAGCTCGTATCTACCTTTGATCATCCCGCTGTCAGTGGTCGTCGTCGGGCAGGAGTTCCACACCGCCGGGGCGGTCGATGCTGGACAGGCGGGCGGCCCGGGTGTCGTTCATCCGGCGCAGGGCGTCGTCGTCGCGCATGCCGGCCACGGGTTCGGGGCGGTCTTCCACGGTGGTGCCGTTGGGGCCACGCGGGCCCGGCGACCTCCAGTTGTCGCCCGTGTCGGACGGCCGGGACCAGACGCCCCACACGTTCCACGACCCGCCCGGGTCGGGTTCGCCGCCCTCGCCCTGAGGGCCTCCCTCGTTGAAGGCGCTGCGGGCCTTGCGGTATTCGTCCTTCTCCGCGAGGGCGAGCACCCTTTCGTAGTTGCCCGGCCGCATCATCAGCTTGATCGTCACCGGCAGGCACTCGATCAGCAGGAACAGCAGGAACAGCACGATCCGGGCGGTGCTGAGGGTGGTGTCCTTGCCGGTGACCTCGTTGAGGGCCTGGAGCCGGATCAGCAGTCCGTCGGTGACGAGGTTCTCCTCGTCGAAGACGGCCTGCAGGTCGGACTGGCGCTGCACCGCGAGGTCGAGCTGCTCCTGCGCCTTCGGGAGCGCCTCGCGGGCGCTGGCCAGCCGGCTCTCCTTCGCGTCGGCGCCGGCGGCGGTGAGCTCCTCTTTGCGGGTCTCGATCTGCCGGTTCAGGTCGGCGATGCGCGCCTGGCTCCGGTCGTAGGCCTTCTTGCTGCTCTGCGCGAGGGGGCCGTCGCCCTTCTTCGTGCAGCCGGCGCCGCCGTAGAGCTGGCACTGCCATTCCTTGTAGTGCTTGTCTGCCTGTTTCTCCGCAGTCGCCCGATCGGCCTGAAGTGATTTGATCTTCGCGTCCTGCGAGAGATCGACCGGAACGTCTCCGCCGGACGAAATCACCTGCTGCAGCCGGGCCACATCGGCGCGCAGCTCGTCGACGCTTTTGCCCATCGTGCCCTGGTTCTGCTCCCGCGCGAACTCCTCGGCACGCTGCTGCTTGATTTCTACGATTTGTGCGTCAATTTCCGATTTGAAGATTTGCAGTACCAATGGCGTCGAGACGACGGCCCCGAGCAGGACGGCCATGAGAAGACGCGGCACCGCCAGCGCGAAACGGCGCGGGCTGTCGCTGCGCATCGTGGTGACCAGCCACCGGTCGAGGCTCAGGATCATCAGGCCCCAGACCAGCGCGGTCGGCACCGCCAGCCAGACGCTGACGTCGAGGGCGCTCACCAGGGCGAAACACATCGAGATCACGGCGATCACCGCCGTGGTCAGCACCGCGCCGCCGACGCCCTCGAATTTCGCGGTCTCGCCTTTACACCGTGCCAGGACATCAGGCCGCGCCCCGGATAACGCGATCAGAAAGCGCCTCATGTTTTCCCCACCCGTGAAGCTCACGTTCTGTGCTGGGTCTAGATCCTCGCAGTCACGGCCAACCCCCGCTAGCCTATCTGCATTATCGCACTTCGCTTTAAACCGGGACCTTCGCGTAATCGGGACGCCTATTTACGGCGCCGTCCCGACCCCGTTAACGACACTCCACAATTGACGACACCCCTCGGAGGCGCACCCGGTGCCCGACCCCGACAACGATCTTCTTCGTAAGGCGCTCGCCAAGGCCGTGGCGGGTCTCCCCGGGAGCGGCAGGCTGAGCGTGGTGGAGGTGGCCGCCGACGGGCTCACCTCGTTCAAGATCATCCGTGACGACCACGGGGTGCCGCGCGGGCGCCGATGGCACTCGTCGTGGACCGAGCTCGGCCAGGAGCGCGCGGCCCTGCTCCGGGCGGCCGACGTCGACCCCGGCGACGACACGCTGCTCGTCTGCTCCTCGCTGGGCGGCTCCCAGGCCGACGAGGCCTTCGAGTGGCTGCGGGCGGCCCGTCCCGACGCGCCGACGCTGCGCGTCGACGCCTCCGTCGCCGCGGTGATCACCGAGGTGCTGCGCGACGATCCGCTGACCCGCTCCTACGACCTGGTGGTCTTACGCCCCCGTCCCGACGGGACCCTGGAACTCGCGACGGTGCCGCTGTTCCCGGTGCAGGCCCGGCCCGGCGCGACCATGACGATGACGCTCCACTGCGAACAGGGCGGCCCCAACGGCACCGCGTTCGCAGTGGTCACCTGGCAGGGGCAGGAGCCGCTGCTGCTGTCGGTGGCGTCCGGGGCGCTCCACCCCGGGACCTACAACGTCACCGCCGAACTCCGGCGGCCCGGCCGGGTGCAATTCAGCGGTCTGCCGCCGCTGACCGACGACCACCGGGGCTGGGCGGAGCTGATCGACGAGATCCCGGCCCGGCTGCCCGTGCGCCCCTCCGACGCGGGACACCTCATCTGCGCGATCGAGGTCTGCGGGGCCGAGGAGAAGGTGGCCGAGCGGGTGGGGCGGGCCCGTCAGGTGGTCTCGACGTTGTCGGGCCGGCCCGGCCTGTCGGTGTCGGTGGTGGCGTACGGGGCCCACTCGTTCGACCGGGCGGTGAAGGACTCCCCCGTCGAGGTGCGCGCCTGGCGGGTCGACGTCGCCGCCGCCCAGGACGCCCTCGACGAGCTGGAGGAACGCGGCGCGATCACCCAGGGCTACCCCTACCATCCGCACGCCGCCCAGGTCGAGGACATGCTGGTCACCGTCGATCGCCGGCTCTCCCGCGACCCGGCGTCGTCGGTCGCGCTGCTCACCATCGGCGACCGGCCGCCGCACCCGCCGAAACTCGACACCTCCCGGGTGCTGCCCTGCCCCCACCGGCACGACTGGCGGGCCGTCGCCATCCGCCTGGAGCAGTCGCGGCACGTCGTCTTCGGCGCGATCGTCGACTACCAGTACGGAGACCGGCTGCCGCGGGTGTGGCGGCAGCTCGGATCGGCGGCGCTGGCCAACTTCGACGCGCTCGACATCCGAGGGCTCATCTCCGGTCTCGGGCTCGTCTCCGATGCCGTCCCTGTCCCGTTCCCCCTGATCGACGTGGAGTACTGAACCCATGCAGCCCGAATCGCCCCGCCACCACATCGCCATGTGGGGCGCTCCCGGTAGTGGCAAGACGACACTGCTGGCCGCGCTGTCCATCGCGCTGAACCGCCGCGAGGACGACTGGAAGATCATCGGGCAGAACCCGGAGTCCACCGCCTACCTGACCGAGATGACCAGCGCGCTGACCTCGGGCAAGGAGTTCCCCGAGGCCAGCACCGCCCTGGAGACCTTCCAGTGGGCGCTGATCGGCCCGGCGCAGCGGAGCCTGTTCCGGCGGCAGTCGAAACGCGCGTCCACCACGATCGGGCTGACCATGGTCGACGCGCCCGGCGGCCACTTCGCCCCCGGCAAACGCGGCGGCCCGACAGGGGGCGCCGAGGAACGGCAGGAGGAGCTGATGGCCAACCTCACCCAGAGCCGCGGCATCGTGTTCCTCTTCGACCCGATCCGGGAGTTCGAGGTCGGCGACGCCTACGACCACCTCCACGGCCCGCTGAACCGGCTGGCCGAGAAGATGCTGGAGAGCAACGAGTTCATCGGCGGCAAACTGCCCCACCACATCGCGGTGTGCATCACCAAGTTCGACGACCCCCGGGTCCTGCAGACCGCGCAGAAGCGCGGCCTGATCGAGCTGGACGACCGGCACCGTTTCCCGCGCGTCGGCAGCGACGAGGCGCGCGACCTGTTCGGCCAGCTCTCCCGGGTCTCGGCCACCGGCACCGCCGACATGGTGATCAATTCACTCGACAAGTTCTTCCACGAGAGCCACATCAAGTTCTACGTGACCTCCTCGATCGGCTTCTACGTCAACCCGCAGACCGAGACGTTCGACTGGAACGACTACCTGAACCTGATCCCCGACGAGTCCGACCACGCCGCGCTGCGGATCCGGGGCCCCGTCTATCCGATCAACGTGGTGGAACCGATGTTGTGGCTCGGTGAGCGCCTGTCCCGGCAGGGGCGGTCGCGATGACCGACAGCCCCGTGACCGTCCGCCACGTGACCGTCGACTACGAGTGGGCGCTGGAGGGCAAACCGCCGGGCAGCTACAACGACTACGAGGTGCTGAGCCACAGCGACGGCCTCAGCCTCGGCATCTTCGACGAGATCAGGAGCCGCTACGCGACCGGCGCCACGGGCGACCAGCCCCAGGTGACGATCGCCTTCGCCGCCACCCGGCAGCCGGACGAAGGGATCTCCTACTACGTCGTGCTCGCCCTGCAGAACGAGTGGTCGGGCCATCGCGACGGCACCAACCGAAAGATCTACCGCACCCGCTGGTACTACATCCCCTACGACCGGCTCGCCGGACAGCGGATCAGCTACGAGGCCCTGTACGACGCCTTCAAGGACCTCGCCGACACCCGGCCCCCCACCGTCGCGGTCCGCGCCCACGCCCCCCTTCCCCCGGACGACGGGCTCTACGGCGACGCGACCAGCGCCGCCGCGCTCCTGATGACCGGCAAGCACGTGTGCGTGCTCGGCGCAGACGGCGTCCCGATGATCGAGCGCCTGCGGTTCGTCGACGAGGTGGCGGCGCTGCTCCCCTACGGGATGCGCACCCGGCTGACCGCCGCCACCTGGGTCAGCGCGACCGCGGGCCACAAGATCAGGTTGTCGTTCGCCAAGCACGCCGCCGAGGGCACCCACGTCGTCACGTGGCGGCAGGGCGCGCCCATACCCGCCGCCGAGCCGCTGGCCCGCGAGTACGCCGCCCTGCTGAGCGGTCACCGGGTGCCGCCCCGGGAGCTCGTGGAGCGGCTCGCGGAGAAGACCTCCCCCATCTCGTTCGACGAGACGGGCTGTCTCAAGGCGCGCAACCTGCTGGAGGACTGCGCGCTGCCGGACGCCGAACGGGCCTCGCGGGTCGTCCCCGAGGAACCCCGGGAACGCGACACCCTTCCGAAGCAGCCGCCCCCGCTGCTCGTGCCCGAACGCCCGCCGATCACCAGGCTGGTCGGGTCGCTCCGCATGGCGACGCAGGACTCGGAGGTGGCCGTCCGGCTCCGAGAGCTGCTCAACGCCATCGAGACCCGCGCGGACCGGATGATCCTTCAGTCCGCCATGCTCGACCACAACTGCTTCGAGGCCCCCTTCGGCACGTTCCCGCACCCGGAACCTCGCTACACGGAGGTGGCGAGGGCGGCCTTCACCTCCGACACCTGCCGGACGGAGATCGCCGACGCGTTGTTGCGGAACTCGGCCACGCCGAAGCAGGTCAAGAGCGTCATCAGGGCGATGCGCGGCGAAAGATCCTGGTTGCAGCGCATATTGCCCGGCAACGTGAAATACGTCGTCAGCGGGTCGGCGCTCGCGATCGGCCTGGGATTGTTCTTCTACTCCATGATCGGCCTCTTCGCGGGCCCGGAGGACGTGGCCCCGCCGGTCGACACCGCGACGCCCGTCGTCACGGAGGTCCGGCAGTCGATCACCGTCCACGCCGAACAGAGCGACCGCTATCTGGCCGACATCTACGCCCAGATGTTGCGTAACCAGAACTACCACTCGGAAGTGCGGGAGTTCACCGATCTCAACCGGGACCGCCCCCACCTCGTGATCACCGCCAGCACGGCGAGCTACCCCGGCTACCAGGTGCTGCTGACCCCTCCCGCGGTCCGCAACACGCTGATCTTCAACGCGGACAAGATCAAGGCGGACGACCTGCCGGACGAGCTCAACGCCGACGACGGCGTCGTCGCGGTCCGCACCGATTTCTCCGACGAGGACAGGCTGAAGGCCGCCTACCCGCGCCTCAAGGTGACGCGGATGTCGCAGAAGGACATCGTCGGCGCTCTCGAGAAGGGAGACGTCGTCATGGCGGTCCTGCCGTCGGGCCTGCCGCTGACCTTCGAGCGGTCCCCCCTGCTGGACGAGGTGCTGCCGTCGCGCACGATCCACGTGCTCGGCAAGGACCTGCCGCCCAGCGCCGAGGCGAGCCTGACGGGTGTCTCCGCGCAACTGGTCGAGGAGTGGCAGACGGGACCCGCCGGAATGGATCCCCAGGAGTCGGCGCGGAAGTCCGCCGACCTGCTGATGCCCCCCAGTCCCGCGCTGGTGACCGTCTCGGCGCCGCCGATGGCGACGATCTCCGACGACGAGGCCGGCGGGGTTCCCGGCAGTGTCCTGTTGTTCGTGGCCTCGATCCTGCTCATGGTGATCGGACTGTTCGTGTTCCTGCGCACGCCGTCCTACGTCCCCCGCGACCGCTGATCGAGCTGGCGGCCGCCACTCCCCTGAGCAGGGCTTCCGCGTGGCCCGGACCGGCCGCCGGTCTCCCGGCGGGGACGCTCTCGGTCCGGAGCGTCGCTCGGAGGACTACGGCGTGGTCGGGATGGCGCGGGGCGGGCAGAACGAGGGATTGGTCCAGCCCCACCACTGGTCGCCGTTGTAGGCGTTCCAGCGGCAGCTGATGGTCGCGGTGGCGTTGTAGTGGCAGATGATCTGACCGTAGCCCTGGACCCACGAGTGGATCCAGCGCGCGGTGTTGGTGTCGTCGACGATCGACCACGGACACATGTAGGGGGTGGTCGGGTTCGCCTGGGCCGGCCCGGCGAACAGGACGAGCGGCACGGCGGCGGCCGCCGCGACCGCTCCCATCGCGGCGGCGATGCGCTTACGGAGCAACGAAAGTTCCTTCCTTGCGTCTTACCGAAAACTCAGGGCGTCATCAACGTAACAGGATGACGAAATCGAGCAAGGACTGGATGCGGTAAGGAAATCTTGCTAGGTCGGTCGGCGTTCAGGTCGGGGGCGCCTCGGGCAGGCGTACGCAGAAGCAGGAGCCTCCCTGGTCGCCCGGCTCGAAATAGGCCTCACCGCCATTGGCCTGGGCCAGACTCCGGACGATCCAGAGGCCCAGCCCCGAACCCTTGCTCTCCCTGCGGCTGCGCGACTCGCGGCTGAAGCGCTCGAACAACCTCGGCCGGAACGCCTCCGGCACGCCGGGGCCGTGGTCGCACACCCGGATCTCCACGGCCCCGTCCCGCCCGGCCACGTGGATCTCGAACGGCGGAGCACCGTAGCGGAAGGCGTTCTCCAGATAGTTGATCAGGATCTCCGACAACTCACTGCGGTCGGCCAGCACCCGGACGTGGGGGTCGCACGTCACGTTCACGTTGGGCCGGTCGGCGAACTCGGCCAGGCGTTCCAGGATCAGCTCCAGGACCGGGACCGGCTCCACCATGGCCCGCACCGCCTGCGCGTCGATCTTCGCGACCGTGAGGAGCTTCTTGACCAGGGACTGGAGCCGGGACGTGCGGTCGGCGATCTGGTCGAGGACGTCGGTGCGCTCCTGGTCGGTGAACGTCTCCTCGGGCTCCCGCAACATGTCGACCAGCATGCCGATCCCCGTCAGCGGGTTGCGGACCTCGTGGGCGACCACGGCGATCACCATGCTGTTGCGTTCGAGTTCGGCCTCCATCTCCTGCTCGGCCTCATGCCTGATGGTGACGTCGCGCAAGGCGGCGACGTGCAGCGGCTCTCCCACGAGCGTCGCGGTGGTGGCGCGCATCTCGACCACCCGGGTCCGGCCACCGGGCAGCACCAGGTCGATCTCGGTCGATTCGCCGTTGACGACGGGGTAGCCGAAGGGGGTGCCGATGAGCTCGTTCGCCGAACGGCCGAGGAGTTCCTCGGCGGCGGGGTTGCAGATGCGGATCGTCCCCGCCTCGTCGACGGCGATGATCCCGTCGGCCAGCGCGGCCATGACCCTGGCGGCCCGCCCGGACTCGGGCGGTGGCTCACTCATCATTCCTCCCGGTCGCTTGGCGGTACGGGGGCGTCCGGCAGCAGACGGAGGATGCCGGGATAGGGATCGCCGACGTGCATGCCGGTGTCGTCGATGGCGACCTCACGGATGGCGCGGTCGTGGGCCGAGCCCCGCGTCTGCATGACGGCGATGGCACGCCGGACCGTGCCCGGCCCCTCGATGTGCCGGAGCACCAGCGTCACGTCGGTGATGCCGGCGATCTCCATGATCGGCGAGGTTCCCCGGGCGGTCGGGGCGGAGGTGAACAGGGTCGTGATCTCGCGCTCGCGCACCACCCCGCCCAGCGCGATGACGAAGTCCAGAAGCGTGCGGGGCGTCGCCCGCCGTTCGAGCGCGGAGATGCCGTCGATGACGAGCCGGGCGGGCGCGAAATCCGCGATGTCCCTGCGGATACGCAGGAAGTGGTCTTCCACCGAGGCGACTTCCGAATAGGTGGCGGCCACCCGGAGCAGCCCCGACGCCTCCATGACGTCCAGGTCGAGCCCCCAGCCTGCGGCGTTTCGGCCCAGCTGACCGCGTGTCTCGTCGAAGGCGTGGAACAGGCAGCGCTCCCCCGCCCGGTAGGCCGCGTCGGCGAACTGCAGGGCCGCCAGGGTCTTCCCGCCGCCGTGCGACCCGATGAGCAGGACGACCGCGTCCCGGAAGACCCCGCCGCCGACCATCGCGTCGAGTTCGGTGTTGCCGGTGGAGACACGCTCGCTGGAGGCCCGGTCGCGCGGTGCGAGGAACGCCACCGGAATGACGACCAGGCCGTCTTCCGGGTCGATGGTGAACAGCCACTCTCCGGTCCGGTGGGTGGCGCCGCGGAACTTGACGATCTCCACCGTCCGGTGGCGCCGTTCGCCCCGGATCACGTGCCGCAGGATCACGACGTTGTCGAACACGAACTCCTCGACGCCCTGCCGGGTGACGCCGTTGTAGTCGGCGTCGCGTTCGGTGGTGATGACCGAGGTGATCTCGAGCGAGTCCAGCATCCCGGCGAGCCGGTAGAGCTCCCGGCGGACGAGATCTTGGTCGGCGAACCGGGTGAAGACCGAGCCGAGTGAGTCGAGGGAGACCCGCCGGGCGCCGATCTGACGCACGGCGTGCGCGATGCGGGCGGTCAGCGCGCCCAGGTCGTAGGTCCCGACGGTGGGCGTCTGCTCACCGGCCTCCAGCGAGGCGTCGACGAACATCCACCTGCCCTCGGCCTCCCAGCGCGCGATGTCGAAGCCGAGGGAGCGGGCGTTGACACGAAGATCGCCGGGACGCTCGTCGAAGGTGATGAACACGCCGGGCTGGTCGAACCCGGAGATCCCCCGGGCGAGGAACTCCAGGGCGAACAGCGTCTTCCCACTGCCGGTCGTGCCGGAGACCAGCGTGGACCGGCTGGCCGGCAGCCCTCCGACGGCGATGTCGTCGAAGCCGCTGATCCCGGTCAGGATCCGCTGGATCGTGGGCCTGTCCGTCATAGCCGCTGCCCTTCCGGTGACGGCCGGCCGCTGTCGGGGAGACCGAGCAGGAAGGCGGCCCGGGAGCGGTCGGACAAGTCTCCGATCACCCGATAGCCGGGCAGCGGACTCTTCCTGATCACGATCGGGGTGGCCAGGATCCGCTCCTCTTCGGCGAGAGCCGGTTGTTCGGTGGCGTCGACGATCTCGATCTCGTGGCAGCCGGGCAGATAGAAGTCACACAGGGCGCGCAGGTTCTCTTCGGCTGCCTGCGACCGCCGGCTTCGCCCCGCCACGTACATCCTGAACGCGTAGGTCGCCATCGGCGTCAAGGCCGCCGGAGGTTGGTCTTCCATGGATCCCCTCTCGTGGCCCCGGCCCGCTCACCGTGTCGCCGACCACCCCGTCAGCCCCGGGTATACCCCTGTTGACCTCGCAATATCTGTCTGGCGAAGATCGACCGACTGCCCCGAAGGTGCCCCCAGGCGAGTTCGAGCACGGCGGCACCGGCGGCCTGCATGGGCTCGCGGGTGACGTACCGGCCGGCCGACTCCTCGTCGAACGGGACCCCCATCGTCGCGTGCCCCTCGGCGTTCGCGCCGGTCATCGCGCCGAATACGGCGTCGAAGGTGCGTGCCTCGATGACGGTGACGGCGAGGATGTCGGTGGCGAAGGTCAGCGGGTCGACGCCGATCCCTAGGACCATTGACCGCAGGTCGCCGCTCTCGCGGGCGTCGGTCAGCCGCCGGTAGAGCGGCCAGGTCTCGTAGTCGAACTCCGGGCCGTAGTGCTCCGGACGCCCGAGGAACTCCTCGGCGTACTCGCGGACCACGCACTTCCACAGGTCGAAGTCGGCCCTTTCCGCCTGCGGGCTCTCCGCCGACGGCTGGAACACCCCGACCGGCATGACCTGGAACAGTCCCCCGCCGTGGGCGACCAGCGCGGGGTCACGCCAGTGGAGCACGAAGGTGGTCTCGCCGGTCTCGCGGTCGTGCCGCAGGGTCAGCATCGAGATCGCCGGATGCGCGGGCCGGTCCCGCAAGTCGGTCGGATCGGGCACCAGCCGCCGGGAGGACAAGTCGACGGCGATATCAGGACCCCCGGCGAGGTCCGCGGCGGCGAACTCGTGGGCGATGGCCTCGCCGACGTTGACCGCGTCGAAGTACATGCCCCGGGTGAAGGTCAGCTCCGGCCAGCTCACGTCGAGCAGCCGGTAGCAGGTGCGGTTCTCGAAGAGCTTCGGCTTGTCGAAGGTGGTCATCGCCTCGGCGTAGGTCATCCCGTCCGGCACCGGCACCGGCGGGGTCTCCTCCGTCCAGCGCAGCACGACCTCGTGCAGGTCGAGGGGTTCGGGCAGCGCCCAGGCCGGGCGGGTCAGCAGGTGGGTGGAGCCCACCCGGGGCAGGTCGGGGTAGAGCAGGTCGGCCCGCCGGGCCAGAGCGTGGCGGTTGGTGTTGAGGTGACGGCGGACCTCGCGCCAGGAGTTCATCCGGGCAACACTAAGGGCTCCGGCAGGGGGATCCGGAGCCCTCGGTTGCTCAGGTCAGACGCGGTCGGCGGCGATCAGCAGGTACTGGAAGCTGCCGTTCTTGTAGGCGTTCAGGAACGCCTCCTCGATCCCGGTCACCAGGTGGGACTTGGCCCGCAGCTCCCAGTAGGGGATGGTGGCCGCCGTCAGGTCGACGACGCTGACGGGCACCAGCCGGTTGTTGGCCATCTCGCGGAAGTACTGGCTGCGCGGATGGATGTCGCAGATGTAGTGGGCGTTGATCTGGCTGATCGCCTTCGACGGCAGGCCGTAGGCGTCGTTGTAGCAGCCGGTGATGGTGACGTAGCGCCCGCCGCGCGCCAGCAGGCGCGAGTGCTCCCGGAACAGGAGGGCGAGCTCGACGTACATGGTGCTCTCGTTGTTCCAGATCGCCTGGTAGGAGCCGGACTCGAAGCCGGTGTCGAGCATGTTGCGCAGGTGGAAGCGCACCCGGTCGTCGACGCCGCGCAGCTTCGCCTGTTCGTTGGCGAAGTCGACCTGCGATTCCGAGATGGAGATGCCGTCGACGTGGCAGCCGTACCGGAGATTGGCGACCAGCGACGAGCCGCCGCGGCCCGAGCCGGCGTCGAGGAGGCGGTGGTGCGGTTTGATCTCACCCAGGTGGCTCAGCAGGAAGTCGGACTGGGCCGACTCCAGACGGTGGAGCTCCCTGGTCATGCGCTCGTCGCGGGTCTCCTTCGGTCCCTCCAAGACCGACCAGTCGACGTCGCCGATGCCGTAGTGATGGTGGTAGATGCCGTCGACCTCGCCCAGGCGGAGATTCACTGGGTTTTTCTCGGTGTTCCAATAATCAGCCACGGAGCGCTGGTAATCGCTTTGGGTGATGGTCACCGAACGAATTTCCTTTCGCTATCTGTACCTGTCGCTGGATCCGTGCCATTCGAGACAGCCGGCCATCCATGCCTGGGCGCCGCGCAGGAAACGCTGGAGTTCCGTGGAAGGGACGGCGGCCAGTGATTTCTGGCTGGCTTCGAAACCCCGGACGAAGTCGTTGTGGAGGGCAACGGTCCGTTCGGTCGCCTCGCGTATCGAGCATTTCTCCTCCGCGGCGATGAGCAGCACCACGTTGGAGTCGGGCAGTTCGTCGGCGGCCTCCTTCTCCGCCGAGTAGAGGTCGTTGACGAGGACGCTGGCGGTCCCGGCCTGCATGAGCGCCGTGTGGAACCGCCGGTCGGCGAAGAGGTCGGCGGGGAGGGCGTATTCGCCCACGACGTCGATGAGCACCATCGACGTGTAGAAGCTGTCGTGCTGCCGGGCGGCCAGGTAACGCCACACCGGAGGCGGCGCCTCGAAGTAGCGCCAGGCGGCGTAGGCGGTCCAGCTCACGAACATCTGCGAGGTGATGTTGCAGGCCCGCATCACCTGCGACGGGGTGGCGTGGCGGCTCAGGTGGGCGGTGGCCGACCGGAGGGCGCGCAGCACCGGGTCGGCGTTGATCGCCTCTTCGAGCTGCTCGGTGTAGGCGCCGGCCGGGGGCGGCGGGTCCATCGCCGACGTGACCAGCGCCAATCGGGGCGGCAGCTCGGTCGGGGTGGCGCCCAGGTCGGTCTCGTCGGCGTAGTAGTCGTCGGCGGCCCACCAGGCGGCGTTCATCTGGGCGGCGATCAGGATCAGGTCGGGTTCGTCGGTGTCGGCGTGGGCGAGGGTGGCCAGGCGGCCGAACCCGGTGTCGCGGAAGGTGTCGATGCGGCCCTCGTGGAGGCCGACGCTCTCGGCCCACGCGACCAGGCGGCGGTTGACCTCCTCACCCAGGGCGTCGTCGACCCGCACCGTCTCCGGCACGTAGAGCGGCGGATGGCTGCCGTCGCCCCATTCCCTCTCGCGGTAGGGCAGCGGGGTGAGGCCGTAGCGGCGGACGACCAGAGTCGGATCGAGTGAGGGCGTGGGCGGCTGGTGCCCGTCGACGAGCGCCGGGATCTCAGGCGGCTCGGCGGCGGGGACCCGGAGTGCGGAGGTGCCCAGGCCGGTCGGGCCCGGCAACCGCCCTGACGGAGTTTCGCTCGACTCGGACATCAAGCCCCCTCCTGGAATTCGCCGAATTCACTATTCGGTACGTCTTCCATAGGCATGAGAATGCACAATGAGGCCCCCGAAAATAAAAGCGATCCCCTGTCCGCCGCCAATACTAAAGGCCACCTCACGGTCACGCAACGGTCATTCATCACGCCTATCTTATACCGAAATATACGGCCAATTCACAACCACACGACTATTCCCGTCAAACCGTTCAGCACAGCCGCCACACCCGCCCTGATCGCGGAGGCGCACCTTTCCGGCGTGAACGACGCCGGGTCGTACGTCGACGACGCCCCCAGCCCCTCCCCCCGGAACGACGCCCCCGCCCAGTCGACCGACGTCACGTTGTGGGTCGGCTCGGCCAGTTCGGCCCCCACGACGAGGAACCGCTGCGACAGGTGGCTGGCGGTCACCAGGGCCAGCGGGTCGATCAGGTCGTTGCCCGCGCTGACGATGAGGTCGGGCTTGAGGTCCAGCGCCCTGGTGATGCCGGGGACCAGGTCGTGCGGATGGGTGATCGCGACGGTCCGCAGGTCGGCGTCCACCTCGCCGGCCCACTCCTCGACCGCCGCGACCAGGTTCTTCGTGGGGGCGTCGGCGCCGGAGGTGACCAGGACGACGCGGTAGCCGCCCGACGGGCGGACCGCGTCCCACGAGCCGGGCGCGGGCGTGATGGTCGCCTCGGGGTGGGGGGGCGCGGCGAAGAACCCCGGGCCCAGCGCGCCGACCGCGCTGGGCGCGGGGTGGGGTTCGGACCAGTCCGCGCCGCAACCGGTCAGCAGCAGTAGTACGGCCGCCAGGGCGGCGATGCGGAGCAAGACGATCGTCCTCCGGGGTGGAACGGGTGGTGCGCGTACATCCTGCTATCCCGTTTTTTCCGTTTTGTAGTTGTCAGGGTGGTTCTGCGGTTATTTAGCGATCCGTTCGACTCCTGTTCACATATGGCGAGGAACGTGCTCCTTCGTCACATAAGGAGTCACATGTCCCATCCAGTCCGCCGGGTCGCCCTCGGGCTCGTCGCGGCGGCCGTCACCCTGCTGGCCTGCGTCGCCCCGGCCGCCGCCCACGGCTTCACCTCGACCGTGTACGTCGACGTCACCGCCGGCGAGGGGGGCCACATCCGCACGAAGCTGGAGCTCGAGTACGACCTCTACGTCGTCTCCGCGGCCGACGCCGAGAAGAACGACGCCCTGTTCCAGGACGGCACCGCCGCCTTCGAGGCCCACAACGGCGAAGCCCAGGCCGCCGCGCTCGACCGGTACGCCGACACCGCCGTCGCCTACGTCACCAAGCGGTTCGCGGTCACCGCCGAGGGCGCCGCCTGTGCACCGGCGAGGTCGGGCGGCTTCACGATCGGCGGGCGCGAGGGCGTGCCGTACGCGACCCTGCTCCTCGACTGGACCTGCCCGGAGGCCGGCGAGCACGAGGTGCGCAGCACGCTCTTCCCCGACGCCGAGACGTTCGTCAGGGACACCAAGACGATCGTCACCTACGAGCTGGGCGGGATCTCCGGCAGCGCCGCACTCGACGCGGCCAACCCGTCGTTCTCGACGGCGCTGCCCTGGTACGCGCGGTTCGCCGAGTTCTTCCTACTGGGCGCCGAGCATCTGCTGTTCGGCCTCGACCACGTGTTGTTCCTGCTGGCCCTGATCGCCGGGTCACGCAGGCTGCGCGAGGTGGTGCTGGTCGCGACCAGCTTCACGCTGGCCCACTCGGTCACGTTCCTGCTGGCCGCCCTCGGCGTCGTGAGCGTGCCCGCGAGCCTGGTCGAGCCGGTCATCGCGGTGTCGATCGCCGTCGTGGCCGCCTGGCACCTGTGGCAGCTCCGGCGTCCGGTCGCGCTCGGCGACCACCTGGATCGTTCCGGCGCGGTCCGTCTCGGCGTGGTCTTCCTGTTCGGGCTCGTGCACGGGCTCGGGTTCGCCGGCGCGCTCGGCATCCAGGAAGCCTGGTCGTGGACGCTGCTGTGGTCGCTGCTCGTCTTCAACGTCGGCATCGAGGCCGTTCAGCTGGGCCTCATCGTGCTGATCTTCCCTCTGCTGAGCCTGCTGCGGCGGCGGTCCCCCGTCGCCGGGCGCTGGGCGACCGGCCTGGTCGCGGCGGGGGTGGCCGTCATGGGCCTGATCTGGTTCTTCGAGCGGACCTTCTGGAACAGTCCATAACCCAGTAAACCGGTCGTAATGATCGGTTAACCGGACAGCGACACCATTTCTGCCGCTTGTGCAACATTTTGCGACATAAGGAACAAGCAATGACATTAGTGACACGAGTGGCCACCGGCGCCACCGCGGCGCTCCTGGGCCTGGCTGTGGCCCTGAGCAGCGCCACGGTGCCCGCGGCCGCCGCGGACGCCGCCACGCTCACCGGCATCGTGCTAGGCGTCGGCGCCGACCAGGCCCAGCGGACCGTGACCTGGTACTCCTCGGCCGACACTGCGCAGAAGGTGCAGGTCGCGCCGACCGAGCAGGTCGTCAACGGCGAGTTCCCGGCCAACCCCGCCACCTTCGACGCCGTCGGCGGGGCGAACGTTTCGGGTGGCAGGTTCAACCGGCACGCCACCATCACGAACCTCAAGGAGTCGACCGCCTACTCCTACCGGGTGGGCGCCGACGACAACTGGTCGCCCGTCTACGCGTTCAAGACGCAGAGCTTCGAGGGCGACTACGACTTCCTGTTCTTCGGCGACCCGCAGATCGGCTCCTCCGGCGACCTCGCCAAGGACCAGGCCGGCTGGGTCGACACCGTGAACGTCGCGACCGCCGCCAACCCCGACGCCGAGCTGCTCGTCTCGGGCGGCGACCAGGTCGAGACCGCCGGCACCGAGACGCAGTGGGACGCCTTCCTCGCGCCCGACGGCCTGCGCCGGTACCCGTGGGTGGCCACCATCGGCAACCACGACGTCGGCAGCAAGGCGTACGAGCAGCACTTCACCGTGCCCAACACGGACCGGTCGGGCCCGCTCTACGGCAACGGCAACCCCGCGTCGAACACGTCCGGCGGGAACTACTGGTTCATCTACAAGGACGTCCTGTTCATCGACATCAACAGCAACAGTTACGCCACCTCCCAGGGCGGCGGCGGTGACGCGGCCCACGTGAAGTACGTGACCGACGTCATCAACCAGCACGGCAACGAGGCAAAGTGGAAGGTGCTCGTCTTCCACCACGCCATCTACTCGCCGGCGGCGCACGCCCAGGACGGAGACGCCAAGCTGCGGCGGGTCGATTTCCCGACCGCGTTCTCCAGCCTCGGTGTGGACCTGGTGCTGCAGGGTCACGACCACAGCTACTCGCGGTCGTACCTGATCAAGAACAGCGAGAAGGCCAACCCCGACGAGCAGCCCGGCGCGGCCGAGGTCACGGCCGGTCCCGGCGGCGTCCTGTACATCACCTCGAACTCGGCCTCGGGTTCGAAGTACTACGACATCTCCGCCCCGAAGACCGACCAGCCCAGCTCCGGCGCCGGCAACGGCCCCGACCCGCTGAACCCCTCGACGTACTGGTACAACTCAGTGCAGAACCAGGAGCACGTGCGGACCTACGTCAAGGTCGGCGTCCGCAAGGACAAGCTCGTGGTGGAGAACCTCCGCAGCGGCACCTGCGCGGCCCCGAACGCGGCGGTCGAGAAGGGCGTGTCCTGCGACAACGACCCGGCGGCCAAGCCGGTCGGCTCCACCGTCGACAAGGTCACCGTGCACCCCTACAACGGCGAGGGCCAGGCCCTCTCGGTCGACGTGCCGAACGCCGCCCCGGGTGAGTTCGGCTGGACCATCGACGGCTACAACGGCCTGGTCGACCTCGGCACCGCCGAGGAGAAGAACGGCGACCACTTCGAGGCCGCCGGTTCGATCAACCCGATCGTCGTGTCCGACAACCGTCGTTCGCAGGCCCCCTGGTCGATCTCGGCCAGCGTCAGCGACTTCAGCGACGGCGCCAAGACCTTCGCCGGCTCGTACCTGGGCTGGACCCCGAAGGTCGTCGAGGCGGGCGCCGGCGCCCGCGCCGGCAACCCGGTCGTGTCCGGGTTCGACGACCAGGGCCAGGGTCTCGCGAAGTCGCGCGGCCTCGGCTCGGCCGACCAGGGTCACCCGAAGGGCGTCGCCAAGCTCGGCGCCGACCTGACCCTGAAGATCCCCGGCGACGTGGAGACCGGTGGCTACCGCGCCACCCTGACCATCACCGCGTTGTCCAGCTAGTCCCTTGAGTGCGGGGTGGGCGTCCCGGATCGGGCGCTCACCTTGCGAAGGATCCGAGATGCGCCTGTTCCGTACCGCCCTGGCCCTGTTCTCCGCCTGCGCGATCATCGTGCTTCCGGCCGCCCCCGTGCTCGCCGCCGACGGCGACGTCGCCTGGACGGTCCGGACCGACGCCAACGGCTTCGGGGCCGACCGCTCCAGCTACACGTACTCGATCAACCCCGGCGCCCGCCTGGACGACGGCCTGCTCGTCGCCAACCGGGGCAAGACCCCCCTGACGTTGTCGGTGTACGCCGCCGACGGCTACACCACCGACACCGGCCGGCTCGACCTGCTGGCCAAGGACAAGAAGTCGATCGGCGTCGGCGCCTGGGTGCACGCCGGCCGCGCGTCCGTGACGATCGAGCCGGGCAGGTCGGCCCGGATCCCGTTCTCGGTGAACGTGCCCAGCAACGCCCCGCCCGGCGACTACGTGGGCGGCGTCCTGACCTCCCTGACCCAGGAGGCGACCGCCGAGGGCATCAACGTCGACCGGCGGCTCGGCATCCGCATCAAGCTCCGCGTCAGCGGCGAGCTCAAGCCCGGCCTGACCGTCGAAGACGTGAAGATGCACTACTCAGGGACCTTCAACCCCTTCGCGCCGGGCGACGCCACCATCAGCTACACGCTCCACAACACCGGCAACGCGGTGCTGTCGGCCAAGCAGACCATGTCGGTGGCCGGCCCGTTCGGCTGGTTGTCGTCCGACGCCGGCGACATCGCGGGCTCCCCGGAACTGCTGCCCGGTGAGACCTGGCGGATGTCGGTCCCGGTGAAGAGCGTGGTCCCGGCGTTCCGGCTGGCCGCGACGACGGTCGTCATGCCATTGCTGACCGACGCGTCGGGCGCGACGACCTCGCTCGACCCGGTGCTGGCCACCACCGGCGCGTGGGCGCTGCCGTGGACCCAGCTCGCCCTGCTGGTGGTGCTCGCCGCGGTCGTGGCGGGCTGGTTCGTGGTGATGCGGGGGCGACGGTCGCGGCGCAAGGAGCGCGAGGACGCCCGCGTGCGCGAGGCGGTCGAGGCGGCCCTGCGAAACGCCGGGTAGCCCCGCGCCGATCGAAAGACTGTGACCGACGCACACGACGACTTACTCGACCTCGTCACCGACATCGCCCAGTGGCGGGTGACCCCCGGGCGCCGGGACACGATCGGCTCAACGCCGGTCGTGCCGCCGCCTCCACCCGTGCGGGAACGATTGAACCAGCTGGTCCACGCGTTGTCCGGCCCGAAGAAGTGAGCGCCGTGGAGCAGCAGTTCGTCGTCCATCTGTACGCCACCCTCGAATCGGCCCCCGCCTTCCGCCAGCTGTGGGCGGCGTGCCGGAAGGCGTTCGGGCTGACCGAGAAGATCCTCGACCTGCCCCTTGAGGTGCCCGTGGCGAGCGGCTATCCGGCGGGGGCCGAGGCGGCGCTCGCCGCGGCGGGGCGGGGTGACTGCCAGGCGATCGTGCGGGTCCACCACGGCGTGTTCGTCCTGTCGGTGGGGCTGACCGGGGGTGACTGGCAGACCTGGGACGCCGAATGGTCGGAGGTGGTCGGCCACCGCGACTTTCTCGGCGAGGCCCGGCTCTTCCTCGCCCACGGCGGCGGGGTCCGGTCGGAGCCCCACTGGATCGGCCCGGTGACGACGTCGGAGGGCCTGGCGATCTGGGAGCGCGGCGGAGACGTCGACTACCGCCGGACCCGCCGCTTCCTCATCGCCTTCGACGACGACCCGATCGCCGGCTCCTTCGTCTGGAGCCGGGGCACCCCCCAGATCCCGCCGCTGGCCAGGTATCTCCTGCACGCCGCCACGATGCGCTACGAGCTGGGCGTCTGGCTCCGCGAGGGCGGCGGGCGGCCGGTGCCCGGCACCTTCGACGTCGGGCGGCGGGTGGGCGACATCCGCCGGATGCGGCGCAGCGTGGACATCGCGGCCGACAACATGCTCCGGTCGTTCGACGTGTCCCCGCTGCTGCTCCAGGGCGGCCCGTTCGCCGACGACGCCGAACTGGCGAGGTCTCTGGTCGAACGGCTCGACGACGACGCACGGTACCTGCACGACTCGATCGACCCGGCCGTCGTCGTGCCCGAGGTGGGCGGCCGGGACGTGTTCGTCGTGCACGGGCGCGACCTCCAGGCCCGCGACGCCGTCTTCACGCTGCTCCGGGCGCTCGACCTGCGTCCGCTGGACTGGGAGACGCTGGTCGCGCGGACGGGCGGGCAGCCGTGGCCGTACATCGGCGACGTGCTGCTCCAGACCATGCCGTACGTCCAGGCGATCGTGGTGCTGATGACGCCCGACGACGTGGTCCACCTGCACCCCGACTTCGGGCCGGAGCGCCCGGTCTCCCAGGCCCGCCCGAACGTGCTGATCGAACTCGGCATGGCGTACGCGCTGCGGCCGAGGCACCTGGTCGTGCTGACGTTCGGCGCGATGCGGCCGATCAGCGACATCGACGCGCGCAACTTCGTGACCGTCTCCGACGACGTGCTGTTCCGGACCCGGCTGGCCCACCGGCTGAAGCTGGCGGGTTGTCCCGTCGACCTGTCGGGCGGCGACTGGCTGACGGCCGGCGACTTCGGCGACCAGGAGTCCTACGAGCGGGGCATCGGCCCTCACCTGCCGTGATGCGTGACCACCGCCCAGAGCGCGCGCACTCCCCCTTCGTCCTGCTCGCGACCGCCGACGCCGACGGCAGGTGTGACGTCTCGCCCGACGACGTGCCCTCCGGCGTGACGCCTCGTGCCTGACGCACGAGGCGTCACCCTCCGGAGATCGCGCCTGCGTCTAACGCACCGGCGCGCGCCGGCTTCGGACCAGCACGAAGAACACCACGACCGCGGCCACGACCGCGCCGCCGATGATGCCGATCTGGAGCAGCGGGAGTTCCGAGGCGCTCTCGTCGGCCGCCGCCGCGCGCTCGGCCATCTTGGCCGTCGTCAGCGGTTCGGTCGTGGGCACGTTGGCGACCTCGCCCGAGGTCACCTTGATGGAGGCCTGGGCCTTGCTCGGCTTCGTGGCCTTCACGGTGACCTTCCACTCGCCGTCCGGCAGGGGCTCGGACGGGTTGTAGAGGTTCTGGCCCTCGGGGGCCGACATCAGCGGCACGGGGCCGAAGGTACGGCTGCCGTCGGCGCTCTCCGCGAACAGGGTCGCGGCGACCACGTCGGTGACGGGGGTGCCGTCCTTCTTCCAGGTCACCAAAACGTTCACGTTGCGGCCGCCGTCGCCGGCGACCTCGAGCTTGATCGGGCCGTCCGCCGCGGCCATGGCCTGCTGCGCGCCGAGCAGCAGGCCGAGACCGGCCAGCACGACGGCCAGGGCGTACCTCAGTGCCTTGTTCATTCGTGGGGGTCCCTTCATCTGCCTTACAAAACACGGGTGCCCCGCGCGCACAACGGCGCGCGGGGCACCCTCTATCAAGGTTGTACTGCGACTACCGGTTAGACCGGGTTGCCGCCGTTCGCAACGATCAGCGCGTTGGCGTCACGGATGAACGTGGCCTTCACGACGGCGTTGTTCACGACCTTCGGGTCGTTGACCGCCTCGATGAAGCGGGTGAGCTTCTTGACGATCTTGACCTGGTCGCGCTCGCGCTCCTTGTCCTCCGACACCATGACCTTGTTGATGTCGTCCTGAAGCTTCGCGGCCGCGGTCGCGGTCAGCTGACCGGCGTCCTTGAAGCGCGAGATCAGGGCCGAGATGTCATCGGTCGAGGTGGTGGTCTTGAACTTGACGGACTGCGAGTAGGTGCCACCCGCGTTGGTGGTGACGTCCACGGTGAGCGTGTGCTCACCGAGGGCCAGGCGGTAGAGCTCCTGGACCGAGCCGGACGTGACGGGCTGGCCGTCGAGCGTGCCGGTCACCGTCTTGATGCCGGTGCCCGCCACCTCCCACGCGATGGTGACGTTGGTGCTGTCACCGTACGAGGCGCCCTCGGACACACCGGAGATGAGGATGGTCGGCTCGGTCTCCTCGATCTTGATGGTGGCGGCCTTGGTCTCCTCGACGTTGCCGGCCTTGTCGGTGGCGCGGTACTGGAGCTGGTGCTCGCCGACGCCGCTGACGTTGACCGCAGCGGTGTAGGCGGTCCAGGCGCCCCCGTCGAGGGCGTACTCGATCTTCTCGACACCCGAGGTGGCGTCGGTCGCCGCGAGGGTCACCGGGACCGTGTCCTGGCTCACCGGGAGGAAGTCCGCGGTGGTGACGGGAGCGGTCACGTCGAGCTTCAGCGCGAGCGACTTGGCGGTCTCGGTGTTGCCGGCCTTGTCCACCGACCGGTAGTTCACGGTGTGGTTGCCGTCGCCGGCGACCGAGAACGCGGTGGTGTACGTGGTCCAGGCGCCGCCGTCGATCTGGTACTCGGTCTTGTCGACGCCGCTGCCACCCGAGTTGTCGGTGGCGGCGAGGTTGACCAGAACCGCGGAGGTGTACCAGCCGGCGGCGTTGGGCGCCGTCGGGGTGGTGGTGGCGGTGGTGGTGGGAGCGGTGGTGTCGGCCACAGTCGGCTTGGTCAGCGTGAAGTAGTCGAACTTGACCGTCTTCGCAGCCTGCTGGTTGGTGCCGATGGTGTAGACACCGATCTTCGGAGTGCCGACCGCGGTGTTGCTGACGGTCGCCGACATGTCGGTCCAGGTGGTGCCGTTGGTCGAGTACGAACCCTGGAAGACCGTGCCGGTCTTCTTCAGGCGCAGCCAGACCACACCGGTGCCCGGGTTGGCGTTGGGCTGCGGGTTCTGGACGGTGCCGGCGACCTCGCTACGCAGCTCGACGCCACGCACCACGGTCGCGCCGGGCGCGTTGGTGGTGAGCAGGTCGAACTTCACGTAGTTGTCGTCGTCGGTGTACACCATCAGGCCGCCCTGCTGGTACTGCTCGCTCAGCGCCGAGGCGTCGACCTTCGTCTCCAGGGTCCAGTCGCCCGTGGGCGCGGTCTGGAGGATGAAGTTCTTCGTACCGGAGTTGCCGGTGCCGTAGATGTCGCCGGTGACGGTGGTGAGCTCCAGGTTGCCGCCGGTGACCTTGGCGGTGGTGGAGTCCGGACGGACGATGGCGTTCCAGCGGCAGGGGTCGATCGTGGTGCCGTTGAAGTCGTCGTTCGGGTCGATGTTACCGGCGGTGTCGTCCGGCGTGATGCTGAACCAGTCGAACTTGGCGTCCACGACCGCGCGCTGACCGGTGTTCGCGAAGGACGCGAGGCCGATGCGCGGGTTGGTGATGCCGGCCAGCTGCTTGGTCTCCGACATCGCCGTGAAGGTGGTGCCGTCGGCCGAGTAGGAGGCGTTCAGGTTGCTGCCGTTGCTGGAGAACCGGACGTAGAACGTGTCCGGGAAGGCGTCTCCGAGGTTGGCGGTGTTGCTCGCCGTGACCTCGTTGGGAACGCCCGCCTCTTCGCGGATGAACTGGAAGATACGCTGCGCGTGGTCAGGCGTGGCGTTCGCGGCACGACCCTGGATGACCATCTTTGCGTAGTTGTCGTCGTCGCCGTACACGACCAGACCGGCCTGCTGGTACTGCTGGTCGGCGCGCATGGTGACCTTGGCGGTCGCGGTCCAGGCACCCGAGGGGAGCGGCTGGAGCACGATGTTGGTGACCGGCGTGTCGTTGTTGGTGCCGTAGATGTCGGTCAGCGAGGTCGGGATGACCAGCGAGCCGTCCACGACCTTGAGGTCCTGGTTCTCACGGAGAACCGACCAGCGGTTGCGGTTGAGGTCGCTGCCGAGGAAGTCGTCCGAGCGGCCCGAGAAGCAGGTGACGTTCGGCGCTTCGACCTTGACGTTGACCGAGGCGGTGTTCGACGAGCCCTTGGCGTCGGTCACCGTGACGGTGGCGACGTAGGTGCCGGGCGCGTTGTAGGTGTAGCTCGCGTTCGCGGTGGTGGGCTGGGGGGCGCCGGTGACGCCGAAGTTCCACTTGTACGTGAGCGGGGTGTTGCCGTCGGGGTCGGTCGCGGTGGAGGTGAAGGCCACCTGCAGCGGCGCGGTGCCGGTCAGCGGGGTGCCGGTCGCGGTGACCGTCGGACGCTGGTTGTCGGTGACGCCCTTGCCGACGAAGTCGACCCAGTTGAAGTTGAGCAGGTAGTCGCCGTTACCGGCGGAGGCCGGCTTGCGGACGATGAAGTACAGCGGAGCGGTGGTCGTCGGGACGTTGGTCAGCGGGACCGAGACGTCCTTGAAGGTCTGCCAGCCACCCGTGGGGGTGATGTCGACCGAACCGACCAGGGTGCCCGTGTTGGGGTTGCCGGTCTTGATCTGCACCGTGCCGCCGGGGCCGGCGGACGAGACGCGGAGGCTGACCGAGTCGATGCCCGACAGGTTCACCGGGTTGTAGGCCCAGAAGTCACCGTCGTTGGTGAAGCCGATGTTCTGGTTGCCGCCCAGCGGGTCGGTGGTGGTCTCCGACTGGACACCGGGGGTGTCCGTGCCGGTGCCGCCCTCAACCCGGCCGGTCTCGGTGAAGTGCTCGGCCTGCTTGCGCTTCGGCTGGAGGATGATCTCCGAACGGCCGGTCAGCGAACCGGCGCCACCCTGGCCACCCTTGTCGGCGTAGGTCGCCTCGAGGATGTAGTACAGGTTGTCGTCGATGCCGTGGCCGCTGTCCGACAGCGTCTGGATGGTGCCCTCACAACCGGCCTTCTGGTCGAGCGGGTGACCGTGGCTGTCGTGGCCCAGGTAGGCCTGCAGCTGCACCTTGGTGCAGTCGATCGTGCCGTCCTCGGCGTCGGAGACCGTGATCGTGTACTTCACCTGGTCGCCGAACTCGAAGAAACCACCCTGCGGGGGCACGGTGATGTTCACGACCGGGCGGGTGTTGCCGACCACGATCGGGACGTTGGCGTGCGCGGCGACGCCCTCGGCGTTCTTCACCGTCAGGACGGCGCTGTAGTTGCCGGCCGTGGTGTAGGTGTACGAGGGGTTGGCGGCGGTCGAGTCGACCGTGCCGTCGTCGTTGAAGTCCCACTCGATGGTGATGGGGTTGCCGTCGGGGTCGCGCGAACCCTCGCTGGAGAAGTTGACGGTCAGCGGAGCCGGGCCGTCGGTCTTGTCAGCGGTGATCTTCGCGATCGGCGGGCGGACGCCCTTGACGTACTCGATGCGGTAGATGCCGGAGTCGGCGTTGTCGCCGCCGAAGCCCGAACCCCACTCGACCAGGTACAGCGCGCCGTCGTAACCGAACTTGATGTCCATGGGCCGGATGAAGCCCATGTCGCGCAGGATCCGGTTGATCTTGATCTGCTGGGTGCCGGCGTCGTTCATCTGGAACGAGAACAGCGTGTTGTTGTTCCACTCACCGAAGATGGCCTTGCCATCCCAGTAAGCCGGCCACTTCACCGGCGAGGCGAGCGCCTCGTCGTAGCGGTAGACCGGACCGGCCATCGGCGCGCCGCCGTTGAGCTCGGGGAAGTTGTTCTGGTCGACCGCGCTGGTGTACCAGATGCTCGCGGCCTTGGCGGCCGGGAGGTTGGTCAGACCGGTGTTGTTCGGCGACTCGTTGACCGGCGCGGCGCAGTTGAACGCCGAGCCCGACGTCGAGGTCTGGAAGTTGTAGTCGATGTAGGGCGTGTTGTTGCCCACGCAGTACGGCCAGCCGTAGTTGCCGGGCGCGGAGAGCGCGTTCCACTCGACCGTGCCGCGCGGTCCGCGGGTGGCACTCGCGGAGCCGGCGTCGGGTCCGTAGTCGGCGACCATGACGTTGCCGGTCTTCGGGTCGATGCCGATGCGGAACGGGTTACGGAAGCCCATGCCGTAGATCTCGGGCTTGGTCTTCTCGGTGCCCGGCGGGAACAGGTTGCCCGCGGGGATGGTGTAGGTGCCGTCGGGCTGCGGGGTGATGCGCAGCACCTTGCCGCTCAGGTCGTTCGTGTTGCCCGAGGAACGCTGGGCGTCCCAGGCGGAACGGCCGCTGCCCTCGTCGATCGGCGTGTAGCCGTTGGAGGCGAACGGGTTGGTGTTGTCACCGGTGCCCAGCCACAGGTCACCCGTCTTGTGGTCCATGAGCATGCCGCCGCCGTGGTGGCAGCACTCGGCCCGCTGGACGGGGACGTTGAGGATGACCTTCTCCGAGGAGAAGTCGATCGCGTCGCCCACGACGGTGAAGCGGCTCAGCCGGTCGACGTTGCCGCCGGTGGCCGGGGAGTAGAACAGGTACACCCAGTTGGTGGTGTCGAAGTTCCGGTCGAGCGCCAGGCCGAGGAGGCCCGACTCGTTCGCGGTGAAGACGTTCATCTTGCCGGCGGTGACAGTGCCACCGGAGGGCTTGATGATCTTGACGTCACCGAGACGGTCGATGTAGAAGACCCGCCCGTCCTTGGCGATGTCGGTCATCATCGGGTTCGACGTGTTGGTGTCGAGGGCGACCTTCTCGTAGCTCCCGGTCAGGGAGGCGGAGCAGTCGGCCTTCTCCACGCCGGCGGCGGTACGGATACCACCGAGCAGCATCTTGGTGAAGTTGGCCTCGACGTAGCTTTCCTTGGTGTGACCAAGGCCGGTGTACCAGGAACGGCCGCCGTCGAAGTCCTGACACCAGGAGATCGGGTGGTCGATGCCCTGGGTGGAGCCGGTGTACGACTTCTGGTTCAGCGACTGCAGGACGTGCACCGCGTTACGCGGGTTCGCCTGGAAGTCGTACCACTCGTCGGTCCGGGTCCACGAGGTCGGCAGGTGCGAGGTCGACGGGTGCGCCTTGTCCTCGTTGACGACCGTGGCCTGCTGGATGGCGGGGTGCGACTTGAAGTACGCGCCGACCAGCTGCCGGTACCAGTCCCAGCTGTAACCGCCGTCGGAGGCGGCGTGGATGCCCACGAAGCCGCCGCCGGCCTTGATGTAACGCTCGAAAGCGGCCTTCTGGTCCGCCGTGCTCACCGGGTCGCCGGTGGTCGAGTTGAAGATGACGGCCTTGTACTGCGCCAGGTTGGCGTCAGTGAACTGGGCGCTGTCCTCCGTCACGTCGACCGCGAAGTTGTTCTCGGTGCCGAGCTTCTGGATCGCCGCGATCGCGTCCGGGATCGCGTCGTGCCGGAAACCGGTCGTCTTGGAGAAGACGAGGACCTTGAACTCGGGTTCAGCGGCTGCGCTGGCCGGAGCAGCGGAGAAGGCCAGGACGGGCATGGGCAGCATGAGGGCTGCCGACGCGACCGCCACGGTCCGGCGCAGGGAGATTTTTCTCTTGAAAGGCAGGATCTCGGAGAGCCTGGCCCACGTTCGAGAACGTGGTGACATGGGGAATCCCTTTCCTGACTGGGGATGTCAGGCAAGCGAGCGCCGCCTCGCTGGTGCCACTTGTGTTACATGGGGGGTGTTGCGGTACTGCACGGGCTGGAGGGTGCCACCTCCAGGCTTGTGGGGGCCGGCGCCGTCAGTGAGGCGCCAGCCGGGGGATCGGTTCAGGGATCATGGTCGGATGGTCGATGAGCCGATTGACGACCACGCTCGCGGCGCCGCGTGCGGCGGCGCCGAAACCGAGGTCGGAGGCGACGAACCGGCACTGGCTGGCTGATCGCGCCACGACCAGCCGTTCCAGTTCGGCCTGTGCGGGGGGAAGCAGCCATTCGGCGAGCGTGGCGAAGTAACCGCCGACGACGATGACACGCGGGTTGAACAGGTTGGCGAGGATCGAGCCGCCGAGCCCGAGCCACTTGCCCACCTGGGCGACCGCCTCAGCCATCCGGCTGTCACCCGCGGTCAGTCCTCTGGCGATCTCGATCGCCCGCTCCTCCGGGTCGGAGGCCGGGAGCGAGGTCTCCGGGTGTGCTGCCTTCATGAGGGCAGCGAGCCCCACCTTGGTCTCCAGGCAGCCGTGCCTCCCGCAACCACAGCGGGAACCGCCCGGATCGACCGGCAGGTGGCCGATCTCGCCGGAGAAGCCGTCCGCGCCGCGGAGCAGCTTCCCGTCGAGCACGATGCCGCCGCCCACGCCGACCTCGCCCGTCAGGTAAACGAGGTGGGACGTGCCCGCGGCGACACCGGAGGTGTGTTCGGCCAGCGCCGCGAGGTTCGCGTCGTTGTCGACCGTGACGGGGACACGCCACGGTCCGAGGGCCGCGGAGAGCCGCGCGGCCAGGGGTAGATCGTGCCAGCCCAGGTTCGGGGCGAGGGTGACGACGCCATTCGCCACGTCGACCAGACCGGGGACCGCCACGCTCAGCCCGGCGGGCGTGGCCCCGGCCGTCTTCATCGCCTCGACGGCCTCCAGAGCCACTCGGCCGAGCTGGCGCAGGGAGAGATCGGGGCCGCCGGCCATCGCGTCGAAGGCGATCCGCCGTTCGACGAGGACCCGGCCGCTGAGGTCGGACCCGTGCGCGGAGATGTAGTCGACATTGATCTCCAAACCCAGCGCGCCGACGTGGGCGCCGTCCAGTGTGACGGGCCGCCGCGGGCGGCCGATCGCGCCGGCGTGCTCGGTGCCGGTCTCCCGGACGAGTCGCCGGTCGAGGAGCTCGGCCACCAGGTTGGAGACCGTGGCCCGGTGCAGGCCGGTGGCGTCCGCGACGTCGGCCCGGGATTGCGCCGGGTGATCACGCAGGTGGCGTAAGACGAGAGAAAGGTTGGTCTGCCGGAGCATCGGTGCGCTGCTCGGCAGGGCGGTGCCGGCCGCGCGGGCGCTGCGGTGTGGATGCGTCACGCGGTCACCGCCTTTCATTTGTCTCGGCAATCAATTAATGAGGTTTGTAACACGCACGTGTCTGGAGCGCACCGTGTGAACGGGTAACGAGTTGACATCGACGAAAATGCGCAGGTCACAGCGTTGTGCACCGCGTAACTGGACCGTTACAAAATGAGGCGTTCAGCACCGTCGGGAGCGCAACCCTTTAGTTTGGCTACCCGTGCAAACCAATCCGCCTGAGCTTCTGGGCGGCCACTGAGCCGGCTGGGGCGGTGTAGACGAGCAGCGACTGGCTCTGGTCGGGATCGACCAGCGTCTGGCAGTCGAGGTCGAGCGCACCCGTCTCAGGGTGCGTGAACCGCTTCCTGGCGCAGGCCGGACCGGGCACCGGATGCTCACGCCAGAGCGCGGCGAACTCGGGGCTGCGGGCCAGCAGGGTCCGTACGATATCGCCCGCGCGGGAGTTCTCGCCGTCCCGCGTGTGGATCCGGAGAAGATCGGCGACCAGTTCCCGGCCCACGGTGGCGTGGTCGTCGGCCGGATGAATCCTTCGTACGGCCGGATCGTCGAACCACCGGTAGTGGAGGCTGGCCGACAGGCCCTCGTACGCGAGGCCGTCGCCGAGGAGTTCGCGGGCCAGCGGGGTCTGGCGGAGGGTCTCGCCCAGGTCGCTCACGACGAGCGCGGCGGCGTCGGCCGGGAGGTTTTCGAAGATGCGCTGCATGCCGGGGTTGACGCTCCGCACGGCCTTCACGCGCGGCCGGACGGCGTATCCGCCCAGGCGGAGCAGGTGGTCGCGTTCCTGGTCGGTGAGGCGCAGGGCGCGGGCGATGGCGGCCAGCATCTGCTCCGACGGCTGCGGGCCGCGCTGCTGCTCGATCCGGCTGTAGTAGTCGGTCGACATGGCCGACAGGGCGGCGACCTCCTCGCGGCGCAGCCCGCCCGTCCGGCGCCGCGAGCCGCGCGGCAGGCCCACGTCCTCGGGCTGGAGCGCCTCGCGCCGGGTGCGCAGGAAGTCGGCGAGTCGGGCCCGTTGCATGTTCTGCTCAACAACCTCCGGACCTGGGGTGATTCCGCGCAGCCACGGACACTTCGTCCCTGGATGCGGCCTCCCGCACCCGGCAGGTTCGATGGCATGACAACCATCCCCGTGTTCAACCCCGCCACCGGCGACATGGTCGCCGAGGTGCCCGCGGGTACCGCCGCCGACGTCGACCGGGCGGTGGCCGCCGCCCGTGCCGCCCTCCCCGCCTGGGCCGCGACCGACCCCCTCGACCGGGCGGCGGTCGTGGGCCGCATCGGGGCGGGCATCGCCGCCCGTACCGACGAACTCGCCGCCCTCATCACCGCCGAGATGGGCGCTCCGGTCAGCCTGGCCCGCACGGCGCAGATCCAGTTCCCGGTGGCCGTCGCCCAGTCGTTCGCCGCCCTGGCGGAGAGCTTCGCCTGGACCGAGGAGATCGGCACCTCGCTGGTCGTGCGCGAGCCGATCGGCGTCGTCGGCGCGATCACGCCGTGGAACTTCCCGCTCCAGCAGATCGTCTCCAAACTCGCCCCGGCGCTGGTCGCGGGCGACACGGTCGTCTGGAAGCCGTCGGAGATCGCGCCGCTCACCGCGCGGGTCCTGGCCGAGATCGCCGCCGAGGCCGGCCTCCCGGCCGGCGTCTTCAACGTCGTGTACGGCACCGGCGACGTCGTCGGCGAGGCGATCTCCGCCCACCCCGGCATCGACATGATCTCCTTCACCGGCTCGACCAGGGCCGGCCGCCGCATCGGCTCGGTGGCCGCCGAGACGGTCAAGCGGGTCGCCCTGGAACTGGGCGGCAAGGGCGCCAACGTGATCCTCGACGGCGCCGACCTCGACGTGGCCGTCCCCCACGGCGTGGCCATGTCCTTCACCAACGGCGGCCAGGTCTGCGGCTCGTGGCCCCGGCTGCTGGTGCCCGTCCACCTTCAGGAGGAGATCGTCGAGCGTGTGGTGGCGGTCGCGGAGACCTACACCGTCGGGGATCCTCTCCTGGAGACCACGATGATCGGCCCGATGGCGTCGGAGCAGCACCGCGACAAGGTGCACGGCTACATCGAGCGCGGCATCGCCGACGGCGCCCGCCTGGTCTTCGGCGGCACCGGACGGCCGCTGGAGAAGGGCGCCTACGTCCGCCCCACGATCTTCGCCGACGTCGACCCCGCCTCGGCCGTCGCCCAGGAGGAGATCTTCGGCCCGGTGCTGACGATCATCCCCTACCGGGACGCCGAGGAGGCCGTGGCCATCGCCAACGGCACCACCTATGGCCTGACCAGCGGCGTCTTCGGCCCCGACGAGGAGGCCCGCGCGCTCGCGCGGCGCATCCGGGCCGGCCAGGTCGACGTCAACGGCGGTCACTGGAACGCGCTCGCCCCCTTCGGCGGCTACCGCCAGTCGGGCAACGGCCGCGAGTTCGGCCGCTTCGGGCTGGAGGAGTTCCTGGAGGTCAAGTCGATCCAGCTCTGAGGGGGTCCAGCGGTACCCCTCTCACCGGTCCCTTCCCGGACCGGCGTGCCTAGCCTGAACACATGGCAGTCGGTGAGTTCCTTCGAGCCCGCCGCGACCGGATCACCCCGGAAGCGGCGGGCCTTCCGGCCGACGTCCGCCCCCGCCGTGTGCCCGGCCTGCGCCGCGAGGAGGTCGCGAGCCTCGCGGGCGTCAGCGTCGACTACTACGTCAAGCTGGAGCGCGGGCTCGCCCGCGGCGTCTCCCGCTCGGTGTGGGAGGCGCTGGCCAGGGCGCTCCGGCTCGACGAGACCGAACGCGCCCACCTCTGGGACCTCGTCGCCGCCGAGACCGGCGTGATCATGCGCCGGGAGCCGCTGCCGCGCCAGCGCGTCAGCCCCGGCCTGCGCAACCTGCTGGCCACGCTCGACCACGTGCCCGCGATGATCCAGGGCCGCCGGACCGACGTCCTGGCGTCCAACACCCTCTTCACGGCCCTGTACGCCGGATTCACCGGCCGCAACCTGGCCCGCTTCATCCTGCTCGACCCGGCGGCGAAGGACCTCTACCCTGAGTGGCCCGAGGTCGCCCGCAGCGTGGTGGCCGTCCTGCGCCTGTACGCCGGAGCCCACCCCGACGACCCGGAGCTCACCCCGCTCGTCGACGAGCTCACCCACGCCAGCGCCCTGTTCCGCCAGGTGTGGAACGAGCACGCGGTCGTCCGCCACGCCGACGGCAGGAAACGTTTCCGCCATCCCGTCGTGGGCGAGCTGACCCTGAACTACGAGACGTTCACCGCCGCCGGCGACCCGGAGCAGACCCTCGTCATGTTCCACGCCGACCCCGGCTCACCGTCGGCGGGCGCGCTGCGCCTGCTCGGCGCCTGGCACGCCTCCGTCTGACTCCTCATCCGCCACGCCACCTGGAGAGATCGCCATGAAGGCTGTCCGCGTGACCCGCTACGGCGCCCCCGACGTCCTCGAACCGGCCGAACTGCCGGTCCCCGTGCCGGGCGAGGGCGAGGTCGCCATCGACGTGACCCACGCCGCCGTCGGCCTGATCGACGTGCTGATCCGGCGCGGCGACTTCGCCGGTCACGGCCTGCCGATGCAGCCGCCGTACACCCCCGGGATCGAGGCCGCGGGCACGGTCCGCGCCGTCGGCGCGGGCGTGACCACGCTGCGCCCCGGCGACCGCGTCGCGACCCTCTCGATCGCCACGGGCGGCGGCTACGCCGAGGTGATGATCGCCCCGGCCGCGGCCACCTTCCGCCTCCCGGACGGCCTGGACCCGGCGCAGGCCGTCGCCGCCCTGCCCAACGCGACCACCGCCGTACTGGCCCTGACCAGGGCGATCACGCTGCCTCCTGACGCGAAGGTGCTGGTCACCGGCGCGACCGGCGCCCTCGCCTCCGTCTTCCCCGCCATCGCCAAACGCCTCGGCGCTCGCGAGGTGGTCGGCACGGTCCGGTCGGCGGCCCGGATCGCCGAGGCGGAACGGCTGGGCTTCGACCGGGCGGTCCTGTTCGACTCCCTGGACGCTCCGGAGTTCGACGTCGTGATCGACCCGGTGGGCGGGGAACTGCGCGGGCGAGCGCTGGGCCTGCTCGCCGACATGGGAAGGCTGGTGGCCGTGGGCAGCGCCGACCGCTCCGGCCACACGATCGACAGCAACACGTTGTGGTTCGGCAACAGGGGCATCGTCGGCTTCGCCGTCGGCATGTTCCTGCAGCGAACCCCGGCTTCGGCCGCCCCGGCCGCCGCCGAGGCGATGGCGGCCGTCGCCGACGGCTCGATCAAGCTCGCCGTCGAGACCTATCCGCTCGACCGCGCCGCCGACACCCATGCGCGCATGGAGGCCGGCGGCGTCTCGGGGCGACTCATCCTCGCCATGAGATAGGGCCTGCCACACCGCCGCAACGGCTGCGGGCTCGTATGGAAACCCGAGACAGAACCTATTAACGCGTTATAGGACTTCTACTGGTAACCGCTTGTTGAACCAGTACGGAGCTCTCATGTCTTTCTCCGCGTATTCCGCTCCGTTTCGCATCGCCTTGGAGATCCTTCGCGACGCCGGTCAGCCGATGCGGCCGAATGACGTGCGTGAGGCGCTGGCCCGGCGAGATGTGGACGGCCGGACGCGCTCGTGGACGGAACTGGGTTTCCATTTCGGCGAAGCCGCGGCGCTGGGGTGGACGGTGACGAGAAACGGCTGGTCCATCACCGACGTGGGCGTCCAGAAACTGGACGAAATTCCGGACGCCCATAACCTTTTCGGCGAATTGACCCGGCAGTTTCGGCTCCGCCGTCTTCACTCGGATCCGGACGTTCCCCCCGGCCCCTTCCGGCAGTTCCAGCAGAACCTCGGATATGCCCGGGAACTGGTGCACGGTGGCCGCAACCTGGAACGACTCGGAGTGGGCGCCTTCGATGTATCGGATCTCTACCGTGCGGCGTGGACACAGGCGGTCGCGGCGCTGGACCACTGGGTCACCCGAGAGATCGTCGACCGGGGCGTGGCCCTCGCGCTTCGACCTGGAACACCCCGTCCGCCCAAGTTCAGCAACCTGTCCATGCCCGTGGAGTTGTTCGAACGGGTTCACCACCATGAAGCGCCCCTGGCCGAGACCTTCCGCGCCCACCTCGACCAGGTGTTCGCGTTCATGACCTTCCAGAACCCAGACAAGATCAAGGAAGGGTTCGGCTACGTCAGCACGGTCAACTTGTGGCCCACGGTCGCGAAGGTCCTCACCGACCAGGATCCCCGTTCGCCCGTCAACGCCGACGGGGTGCGGGGTCTCCTCAGGGAGATCGCCTGGCGCCGGAACAACATCGCACACACGGCCGACCATGATCCGGAACGGCCCGGGAAGCGGAAACACATCACGGCCTCCGACGCCGAAGAGACCATCGACTCTCTCGAGTCCGTCGCCATCGCCATCTTGCTGGCTTTGGGCGACCCGCTACCCGCCGTCGACTACGACACCGCCCCGGCCGACGTCGGTTCACTCGGCACCGTACCGGCGCAGCCGACCCAGGGCCCCAAAGTTCGAGGGACGAGTAAGTGGGATGAGAGCAGCTTTCTGAATGCGCTGGAGGATTATTGCCCTCCCGACGTGGCGGGCACCTTGCTCGACGTCTACCGTCACGCCGAAAGCCATCCGTCTTTCCGCGGCTACTACTTCGGGGAAGGCGCCTACCCGTCGGTCACGGCATGGTTCAGCCTCGGTTTCGACGAAGCGGCCGTGTGGAGCGTCTACACCGGGCAGACCAGGTCCGTCCTCTCAGTGAATTTCGAATGGATGCGCAACAGAGGAGCATCGCCTGATCGGCTGATGAAGCTGGCCGAAAGCCTTGAATCTCTCCCGAAGTGGTCGACCATGAGAGCGGATCTGGCAGCGGCGAATTTCGCCAGAAGGCCGTCTCTCCTGCCTGACGCCCTCTCACGGCCGGACACCTCCGCGCTCGTCATCGCGGCGCTGAACGATCTGCTGGTGGTCGACGGCGACAGGTGAGCCCGCCCGCCAGACCGGCGGGCGGGCGGGCTCAAAGTCAGACGGTCCGGCAGGTCACCGTGGGTGCGCTGCTGGAGTTGCCCGAGGCGAGGAAGCCAAAGGTCGCCGACGCGCCCGCGCCCAGCGAGCCGTTGTACGCCACGTTCCGCGCCGTCACGCTGGAACCGCTACTCGTGACCGTCGCGCTCCACGACTGGCTGATGGACTGGCCGCTCGGCCACGTCCAGTTCACCTGCCAGCCGGAGATGGGCGACGAACCGGCCGTCACCGTCACGTCGGCCTGGAAGCCGCCGCCCCACGTCGAGGCCACCTTGTAGGCCGCCGAGCAGCCCTGGCCCGGGTTCGGGGTGGGCGTGGGCGTCGGGGTGGGAGTCGGCGTCGGGGTGGGGGTGGGCGTCGGGGTGGGGGTCGGGGTCGGCGTGGGGGTCGGGGTCGGCGTGGGGGTCGGGGTCGGGCTGGGGTTGCCGCCGACGAAGTTCACGTCGCTGCAGAAGTAGTACGACTGGTCCATGTGGCTGGCCTGCCAGACCGTGAACACGATGTGGCGGCCCGAGCGGCCAGGGGCGTTCACCTCGACGGGGGTGGTCGCGCCGGTCGGCACGCGGCCCACCTGACCGACCAGTTCGAGGTCGCTCCACTTCAGTGGCGTCGTCAACGCGTTGAAGCCCTGCTTGGTGGCGTACACGCGGATGTAGTCGGCGCCGTGGACGGCCTGGTCGTACATGTTCAGGGTGAAGCGGGTGGGCTTGTCGACGGTCTTCCACGCGCCGAGGGTGTCCATGGCGTTGTAGCGGCCGTTGAAGGTGCGGCCGCCGCTGCAGAGCTGGCCGTCGGGGACGGCGGCCTGGTGGTTGCCCGCCACCTGTTCGCGGTAGAGGCCGTTCCAGTTCCACATGGCCTGGACGTCGTACTGCCAGGCCTGATAGCACATCGGGTCCTGCTGGGCCATCGCCGGGTTCTGGTGGTCAGTGCCCCAGCGCTGCCAGCAGCCGTAGTTGCGGCTCGGCGGGTCGGTGACGGAGCCGTGGGCGTTCGCGGTCGCGACGAGTGCTGTGGCGAGGAGTGCCAGGGCTGCCAGGGCCGCGAGTAGGGTCCGGGAGAGCGTGTGCACGTGCTCCTCCTAGGAGAGGTGTGGGGGAGCGCCCAACGTCTCCTAACTCGTTGTCAAGGACAACGGTGATGCTTCGGCCCTGCCGCCCGAACTGGGAAATCTCCAGAAAGCAACTGAACGATTCAGAGAGACTGGTCACACTTTGACCGGTTCGCTAACGTGCCCCAGGTGACAGTCCAGCAGGAAGCCCCCGCCCGTCAGGACGACAACGAACCCCGCCACTGGCTCGCGGTGCGACCGCGCCTCGTCGTGGCGAGTGGGTTGATGCTCTTCCTGGAGTTGTCGCTCATCCGATGGACCGGGTCCAACGTCGTCCATCTGAGTTATTTCACCAACTTCGTGCTGCTCGGGTCGTTCCTCGGGATCGGGCTCGGGTTCCTGCGGGTGGGGCGCACGAAACGGCAGCCCTACTACTCGCCGGTCCTGCTGGCCGTGCTGGTGCTGGTCATCAGCTTCTTCCCGGTGCACGTCAACCGGGAGGCGACCGGCATCCTCTACTTCACCAGCCTGGAGACGAGCGGGCCGCCGGCCTGGCTGATCCTGCCGGTCATCTTCGTGGTGGTCGCGCTGGTGCTGATGGGGCCGGCCGAGTTGGTCGGCCAGTGTTTCCCGAAGCTCGACCGGCTTGAGGCCTACCGGTGGGACCTCGTCGGGTCGCTCTGCGGCATCGGGCTGTTCACGCTGCTGTCGTTCCTGAGCGCGCCGCCGCTGGCGTGGGGGCTCGTGGTCGCGATCGGCTACTTCGTGGTGATGCGCCCGCAGGGCCTGCTCACCGGAGCCCTGCTGGCCGTTCCCGCGCTGCTCGTCATCACGGCGCTGGCCATCGAGACCTTCTCCGCCGGGGCCCTCTGGTCGCCCTACTACAAGGTCACCACCAAGGCGTTCCAGCAGCAGGGCGTCGACGTCCTGGACATCCAGGTCAACGGCATCCCCCACCAGCAGGCGATCCCGGCGGCCAAGCGGCTGGAGTGGGAGCAGCAGTACGGCATGCCCTACCAGCGCTCCGTCGCCGCCGCGGGCCAGCGGCTCGACGACGTGCTGATCGTCGGCGCGGGCAGCGGCACCGACGTCGCGATCTCGTTGCTGAAGGGCGCCAAGCACGTCGACGCGGTCGAGATCGACCCGAAGCTGCGCCAGCTCGGCGGTGAGTTCCACCCCGACAAGCCCTACTCCGACCCGCGCGTGACCACCCACATCAACGACGGCCGCGCCTTCCTGGAGCGCACCGACAAGAAGTACGACCTCATCCTCTTCGCCCTGCCCGACTCGCTGACCCTGGTGTCGGGCGCGAGCTCCCTGCGGCTGGAGAGCTACCTGTTCACCGAGCAGGCCATGGAGGCGGCGAAGGAGCACCTGAAGCCGGGTGGCGCGTTCTCGATGTACAACTACTACCGCGAGACCTGGCTGATCGACCGGCTCGCGTCGACCGCGCAGGCGGCGTTCGGGCACAAGCCGTGCGTCGACTTCACCGGCTGGGGCGGCCAGGCCGTCATCACCGCGGGGCTCACCCCCGCCGACCAGGCGTGCGCCGGCGAGTGGGGCGGCGCCGCGGCCGGCACCCCCGCGCCGACCAGCGACGACCGGCCGTTCCTCTACCTGAGCACCACGTCGATCCCGTCGCTCTACATCTTCGCCCTGGGCCTGATCCTGCTGGTCAGCGTGTTGGCGGTGCGGGTCGTGGCGGGGCCGTTCCGGCAGATGCGGCCCTACGCCGACCTGTTCCTGCTCGGTGTCGGCTTCATGCTGCTGGAGACCAAGAGCATCACCGGCTTCGCGCTGCTGTTCGGCACCACCTGGGTGGTGAACGCGATCGTCTTCGCGGGCGTCCTGGTCGCGGTGCTCGCCGCGGTCGAGGTGACGCGCCGCTTCCGCACCCCGTCCCTTCCGGTCATGTACGGCGTGATCGCGGTCGGCCTGGTCGTCGGCTGGCTCGTGCCGAACTCGTGGTTGTTGTCGTTGCCGCTGGCGCTGCGCATCCCGGTGGCGGTGGCCATCGCGTTCCTGCCGATCTTCGCGGCCAACGTGGTGTTCGCCAAGCGCTTCACCGAGACCGACGACTCGACCACCGCCTTCGGCGCCAACCTGCTCGGCGCGATGGTCGGCGGTTGTCTCGAATACGCCGCCCTGATGCTCGGCTACAACTCGCTGCTGATCGTGGCCGGTCTGCTCTACCTGGGCGCGTTCGTGCTGCTGCCGCGCACCGCACGGGCCCTCACGTGATCGACTTCTACCGCGAGAACGGATACGTGCTGGTCAAGGGGCTGATCACCCCAGAAGAGGCGGCGGCCTGCCGCCGGGAGACGCACGAGCTGATCTCCCGGCTCCGGGCGGTCGACCCCACGTGGGCGGTGGCCCGGAAGCTGACCGAACGGCACACCGAGCTGCGGCACTGTCACGACGCCCAGTTCCACGCCGCCGTGTTCTCCCGGCTCATCGTCGACCCCCGGTTCACCGACGTGGCCGCCGAGGTCGTGGGCTCGCCCAACGTCCAGCTCCACCACACGAAGATCTTCGTCAAGCCGGCCGAGCGCGGCTCGCCGTTCCCGATGCACCAGGACGCCGCGCACTTCCCGCACACCCGCCACACGATGGCCGCCGCCATCTTCCACTTCGACGACGCCCCCGAGGAGAAGGGCTGTGTACGGGTGGTGCCCGGCAGCCACAGGCGCGGCCCGCTCCCCCACGTCGAGGAGGGCGGCTGGCACCTGCCGCTCGACGAGTGGCCGCTGTCGTCGGCGGTCCCGGTCGAGGCCGAGGCCGGTGACGTGTTGTTCCTCAGCTACCTGCTGGTGCACGGGTCGGGGGTGAACACCTCCGGCGAAGACCGCACCACGTTCCTGGTGCAGTTCCGCGACCCGGAGGACGAACCGGCCGACAACGTGCACCGGTCACGGGGCCAGGGCATGATGCTGCGCGGGTTCGCGCCGGACGTATAGCCGGATCGCGTAGCCGAGCACCCGGTAGACCGGTCCCTTCTTGTAGTTGTAGTGCAGCATGAGCTGCTTGGCCCGGTCCTGCTCCGAGTCGAGGTCGGCGGGTTTGGGGTAGTTGCGGCTGACCGTCCAGACCCGGTCGCCGAGTCTGATCTCGTGGGCGGGCCGTTCCCGTCCGGCCAGCGTCCCCGACTCGGCCCCGCTCTCCTTCAGCGCGACGTCGCGCACCGCGCCGAACTGCGCCGGGTAGGCCTCGGCGACCAGCCGCCGGATCGACGGCAGGTAGACGACCGTGTCGCCCGGCAGCGCCAGCTGGCCCATGAGTTTCGCGACGGCGGCCGGGTCGTCGGGACGGGAGTCGAGCCGGCGGGTCGCCGCCTGGGCGGGCAGCGCCGGGAGCAGCACGACCGCCAGCGTCGCGGCGGCGGCCGGGACGGCCACGGCCGGGCGGGCCAGCCTCGCGATCCCGTCGACGGCCGAGCCGATCAGCAGGGCGAGGCCGATGACGGCGTACAGCACATAGCGTTCTTCGTAGTAGGGCTTGACCTGCGACAACAGCAACAGCGACGCGGGCGGGACGACCGCCAGCGGCAGCGCCACCACCCGCAGCGGGCCGCCGCGGAACAGTGCGAGCAGCGCGAGCACGACGGTCCAGCCGGCGAAGCCGGTCACCAGGTCGGCGGCGTCGGTCCAGGTCGGCGGGGTCAGCCGGGCCACCTGCGCGCTCTGCGGATAGGCGACCAGGATCAGCGGCACACTCGCCGCGAGGGCCGCCGCCGAGGCGATCAGCCACCGGCGCCGGTCGACGAGCAGGCCGGGCACCGCGAACGCCGCCAGCACGAGCAGCGACGTCAGGTTCAGGTAGGCCGCCACGGTCACCGCGACGGCGTACCCGACCCAGGATCGCCGTACGAGCGCGTACATCGCCCACGCCACCGCGGCGCACACCAGAGCGGGTGAGCGGCCCTCTTGGGCGTAATGGGACACGACGGGCAGCAGCGCGTAGGCCGCGCCCGCCGCGAGGCCGCTGCCGCGCATCCGCCGGGCGGCACCCGCGACGGCGAGCGCGGCCAGGCCGGTGGCGAGCACCGACGGAAGGCGGATCAGCACCTCCGGGTCGCCCGGGAGGAGCAGCACGGCGTGCACGATCAGGTAGTAGAGGCCGTGGACGGCGTCCACGTTGCCCAGGGTGGTGAAGAGGTCGCCGAGGGAGCGGCTCGCGATGGCGTAGGTGGTCGCCTCGTCCTGCCACATCGAGCCCCGGTCGAGGCCCCACAGGCCCATGGCGACGGCCATGACGAACACCACGACGCGCGTCATGTGCGCGCAACTGCCCCGGGCGGGGCCTGCAATCCGCGTACAGCGGACGGAAAGCGAAGTGATAGTGGCTTAGGTCACTCTTTAGGTGTCCAAAGTAGGAAGAGCGGGCGCAAATCCGCGGATTCATTCGTTTGGTGATCCAGGAGCCCACCTGAGAGGTCGCGATGATGTGTCAGCATCAGCCCAAGTGTCCGTCCCCCGACGCCTCCGACCGCGTTTCCGCCCACGTCGTGGCGGCCCACCCGGAACAGGGCTGGAGCCTGCTGTGCAACGGCGTCGTGTTGTTCGAGGACCTCGGCCTGCTGCTCCCCGACGGCAGCGCCGCGCGCTGACCCTCGTTACGCCGCATGCCCCCCGGGCAAGGGTGAGGCATGACGAACGGGGATCTCTATGCGTACGCCGACCTGCTCGACGGGGATGAGAAGCAGACGATCGAGCGGGTACGCGAGTTCATGGCCGATCGGGTCGCGCCGATCGCCGACGACCAGTGGACCAGGGCCGAGTTCCCACACCAGCTCGTGCCCGAGTTCGCCAAACTCGACGTCGCGGGCCTCGCTTTCCGGGGCGCGCGCAGCCTGCTGACCGGTTTCGTCGTCTTGGAGATGAACCGGGTCGACCCGTCGTGGGGCACCTTCTTCGGGGTGCACGCGGGCCTGGCCATGGGCAGCGTCGCCCGGCTGGGCTCCGAGGAGCAGCGGGAGCGCTGGTTGCCGCGTATGGCCGCGATGGAGAAGATCGGCGCCTTCGCGCTGACCGAGCCGACCGGCGGATCCGACGTCGCCGCGGGGCTCCGCACCACCGCCCGGCGTGAGGGCGACACCTGGGTGCTCAACGGGGCCAAACGCTGGATCGGCAACGCGACGTTCGCCGACTACGTCATCGTGTGGGCCAAGGACGAGGGCGACGGGCAGGTCAAGGGATTCGTGGTCGACCGGGGCTCCCCCGGGTTCACCGCCACGAAGATCGAGAACAAGATCGCCCTGCGGACCGTCCAGAACGCCGACATCACGCTGGAGAACGTGCTCGTGCCGGAGGAGAACCGGCTGGCCGGGGCCTCCTCGTTCAAGGACACCGCGACGATCCTGCGGCAGACGCGGGGCGGCGTCGCCTGGCAGGCCGTCGGGTGCATGATCGGCCCCTACGAGCGGGCGCTGGCGTACTCGAAGGAGCGCGAGCAGTTCGGGCGGCCCATCGCGTCGTTCCAGCTCGTGCAGGATCTGCTCGTGCGCATGCTCGGCAACGTGACCAGCTCTCTCGGCATGGTGGTACGCCTGGCGCAACTCCAGGACGACGGGGTCTACCGCGACGAGCACTCGGCGCTGGCCAAGGCGTTCTGCACGGCCCGGATGCGCGAGGCCGTCGGGTGGGGCCGGGAGATCATGGCCGGGAACGGGATCGTGCTCGACTACGGCATGGGCCGCTTCGTCGCCGACTCCGAGGCCATCTACAGCTACGAGGGCACCCGCGAGATCAACACTTTGATCGTCGGACGGGCCGTCACCGGCGAGAGCGCGTTCGTCTAGACGAGTAGTTCCGAATGGCTCAGTGGTCGTACGCGATCAAGGATCTAGCAATTGGCGCTCCTGTGCTGCGGTTGTGCCAGATCGCGCAGGTCAGCGCCAGAATCCGCTGAGCCACCCGGACACCCACGCCCTCAATGCTCCGGCCGCCGTGCTGTTCGAGACCCAGCTGGCCTTTCAAGGTGTCGTTGACGGACTCGATCAGCTGCCGGACCGTCTTGAGCAGCGGCTCTCCCGGACGAGGCGCGCCGCGGTTGCGGTAGGAAGGCCGCAGCAGGCTGACACCCCGGGCGGCCAGGAACCTGTCGAGTTCGGCGGCGATTTAGCCCTTGTCGGCCAGGATCAGCAGTCCGGGCCGGGCGGCGATCAGATGCGGTTCCAGATCGCAGATCGCCATCAGCACCTGGCGTTCATCGACCTTCGGGTCAGCCAGTGCCCAGGCGATCGGCAGACCGGCCGGGGTGCAGATCAGATGAAGCTTGAGCCCCCAGTAGAAGCGCGAGTGGGAGTGGCAGTAGCCGTAGCCCGCCCAGCCGGCCAGGTCCGAGCGCAGCACGGCAGGCCGGGAGCGGACGCACTCCACCGGGGTGGAGTCCACGATCCAGCACCGGTCGGCCCACAGGTCGGTGTCGGCGGCCAGTGACCGGATCATCTGTTTGGCCAGCGGTAACGCCGCGCGAAGGCGCTTGTTGTAGCCCGGCCGCTGGGGCAGGTAGGGGAACATGCCGCGCAGGTGGGCGTGAGCAAAGCGCAGCCATCGGGCTTCGCCATGGAATCCCAGGATGGCCTGGGCCACGGCCAGGGTGAGCAGTTCGGCATCGGTCAGCCACGGCGGCCGTCCACGGCGCCGCCGGGTCTTCAGCCGGTCATCGATGTGCACGTACAGTGCCGTTAAGAGGGTGTCTAATTCGGTCGTCACAACCCGATGTTGGACACCCTCCCCACGTCTGAGAACTGTGCAATTTTGGAACTACTCGTCTAGGCCGCCCAGAGGCGTCGCACGCTCCCGGTCACCGGACCGGGAGCGGGGGTGTGCGGCCCGGTCCGTACGTACACGGGTTTCCCCGGGAACGCCGTCGCGCCCGACCTGATGACGTAGTCGACCTCGGTGGTGAGCAGCGACGGCCACCGCATCAGGCCCAGGGTGGTGCGGATCTGGAGGTCGGCGAACGACGCGCCCAGGCAGCGGCGCTGGCCGACGCCGTAGGGCAGGAAGGCGTAGGGGGAGAACTTCGCGCCGGTCCAGCGGTCGGGGCGGTACACCCCGGGGTCGGGGAAGGACGCCGGGTCGTGGTGCTCCAGCACCGGCGCGGCGAACGCGAGCGCGCCCTTCGGGACCACGGTGGGCCCGACCCGGATGTCACGGGCCACCCGGCGCGGCAGGCTGAACGGGACGGTCGGGAGCAGCCGCTGCGACTCGCGGACGGCCGCGTCGAGGTCGTGCTCGGTGCCGGGCACCGGGCCGGGGGTGCCGAGGATCGTCAGCAGGGCCCAGGTCATCGACATGGCGGTGGTCTCGAAGCCGGCCGCGAAGAGGCCGTGCAGTTCGCCGGCGATCTCCGGGGTGCTGAGCCGGTCGCCGTTCTCGTCGACGGTGTGGCAGAGGATCGACAGGGCGTCGCGCCGGGGGTCGTCGGCTCGTTTGCGCTCGATGAGCAGTTCCAGCCGGTCGTAGACCGAGGCGAGGTCGCGTAACCAGCGGCCGTGCGGGGTCCACGCGGCCTCGCTGGGGAACAGCAGCACCAGCGGGTTCTGGAACGCCCGGAGCAACCGCGCCACGTCGCCGGCCAGCCGGACGTTGGCGTCGTTCACCTCGATGCCGAGCAGGCAGACCAGCATGTTGGCGCGGGTGATGTCGAGGAACTCGGCCGCCATGTCGAACGGCTCGCCGTCGTCCCCCGCGAAGCGGGACCGTCGCAGCGTCTCGGCGAAGACCGTCGCGTAGTGGTCCATCGCGTTCTTGTGCGTGATGGGCATGAGCAGGCGGCGGGAGCGGCGGTGCCGGTCGCCGTTGAAGGTGATGACCGCGTCGAACATCTTCGACCAGGGGCGGCCCTTCGGCAGGGCGAAGATGCCGTCGCTGAGCCGCTCGAACACGTCGTTCTCGGTGAAGTAGGCACGCGCGCCCTCCTCGCCACGGAGCAGCACGACCGACCCGTTTCCACCGGTGAGCGGGACGACGGGGCCCGGGAACCGAGTGGCGACGCGGTCGAGGGCGTACCAGGCGTTGTGCCGGAGGAACCGGAGGTTGTTGACGATCGGGATCCCAGGTGGCCCGGCCGCGTCGATCCGCAGCGAGGTGTCGAACATCTTGGCCATGCCGCACACTTTCCGTTCGCTCGTCCGGAGCGTATGCGCGGCAGCAGGCCCGATCAAGAAAACTTCATGTGAACGGGCGGGCCCCCGAGGAGGACCCGCCCACGTCGATCACTTACTCAGGGACTACCTGCCACCCTTGAGGACGGTCTTCGCCAGGTCGTTCAGGGCCGACTGGAGCCGGGCCTGCGCCGGGTCGGACTTCTTCAGCAGCGCGGCGGCGGTCTTCAGGGCCACCGAAGCCAGGAGCTTCTTGTGACGGTCCTTCAGACGCTGGGCCTCGTCGATCAGGGCGTCGACGGCCTTGGCCTGGAGCTTGTCCAGACCGGCGCGCTCGGCCTGCACCTGGTAGGCGCGGACGAGCTCGAAGCTCGACTCCCACGACAGACGCGGCTGACCCTGCGCGTTGAACAGGTTCAGCTTGACCGCCTTGGCGGCCTCGATCTCCTCCGCCGCGACGGCGGTGGTCGGGACCAGCTTGAAGGCGTCGAAACCACGCGCGATCTCGGTGCCGTAGATCTGGCCGTTGTACCAGTACGCCGACCAGAAGCCGCCGAGGACGAGCGCCGAGGCGTTCACCGGGCCGCGGTCGAAGTAGCCGAGCTCCTTCGGGTTGGCCGAGTCGGTGAAGTCCCAGAGCGAGATGCCGCCCTGGTACCACGCCTGCACCATGATGTCGCGACCGGGGATCGGGACCAGCGAGCCGTTGTGGGCCACGCAGTTCTCGGCGGTCGTCTGGGGCGCCGGGAGCTTGTAGTAGCTCTGGAACACCAGCTTGCCGTCCACGATGTTGTAGATGGAGTTGGCACCCCACGACGGCTGGTCGGTGACACGGCAGCGGGCGCCGGAGCCACCGCCCCACTCGTCGGTGAAGACGACCTTGGTGCCGTCGTTGTTGAAGGTCGCCGAGTGCCAGTAGGCGTAGTTCGGGTCGGCGACCGCGTCCAGGCGCTTGGGGTTCTCCGGGTCCTTGATGTCGAGCAGGATGCCGTTGCCCGCGCAGGCGCCGGCGGCCAGCCCGATCTCCGGGTACGCGGTGATGTCGTGGCACTGGTTGGTCACGGGGCGGGGCGACCAGTTCGTGCCCGACGGGTGCTGCGCCGTCGGCGGGGTGTTCTGCAGGCCGTCGATCGCGCCGGTCTCCGGGTTGGCGAACAGGCGCGGCTGGGCCACGACGGCGGCGGTCTCCGGGTTCTTCAGCGGGACCTTGATGACCTCGATCCGCCACAGGGAGGTGTTCGGGTCGGTCGCGGCGGTGTTGGCGCAGCCGGCCAGCTCGTCACCGGACCGGACACTGGAGGTGCCCTGGACGTAGACGTAGACGTTCTTCTTGTCCTTGGGGCTGGTCACGACCGTGTGGGTGTGCGAACCACGGCAGGTCTGCACGGCCGCCACCTGCTTGGGGGCGTTGATGTCGCTGATGTCGAAGACGCGGACGCCGCGGAAGCGCTCGGCGTTCACGGTGCCGGGAGCGCCCTGCGTGCCGCAGTCGAGGCGGCCGCGGGTCTCCTCGACCGACATGAACAGCAGGTTCTCGTAGACGGACAGGTCACCCTGACCACCCGGGCACACCACCGACGTCTTCAGCACCGGATCGGCGCCGGTGCTGATGTCGTAGATGTTGAACCCGTGGTAGTTGCCCGCGAAGGCGTAGTTCCCGCTGAACGCCAGGTCGGAGTTGGCGAACGAGGAGCTGCCCGGGCTGTCGGGGTTGACGAACCCGGCGGGCTTGTCGTTGTGCTTGGTCAGTTCGAGGCCGCTGGCGGCGGACTGTGCGTCCAGCCAGCCGGCTCCGAGCCCGACACGCGGATCATCGGCGGCCTGAGCGGCGGTGGGCAGGAAGCCCGCCACTAACGCTCCGGCAGCGGCGATGACCCCGAGAGTGCGTAGTCGCAAGGGGCCGTCCCTTCAGGGGGTACCGCGCTCTGGGTTTCAGGGCGGCGGTCCTATGTGGTATTTCACCGCGTACCGTAACCGAAAGGGTCTTGATGTTCTATACGTAGACATATCTACTTCTCCGGACAGATGCCGACGGTACAGCGGAAGCAGCCCCACACCATGAGCCAATTGCGTCGACTGAGCGTGTTACTGCTGTTCTCCGGCCTGGTCCTCGCCGGTTGCAGCGAGGACGCCCCGCCTCCGGCCCCGAACGCACCGATCGTCGTCCAGCCCGGCGCCCCCGGCCAGGACGCCAAGACGCTCCCGGGCACTGCCGTGCCCTCTGTCAGCGAGGTCCCGTTCACCGCCGCCGACGTGATCTTCTTCCAGGGGATGATCCCCCACCACGGGCAGGCGCTCCGGATGACCTCGCTCGTGCCCTCGCGCACCAAGAACCGCGACGTGACCCTGATCGCGGAGCGCATCTCGTCCACGCAGGAGGACGAGATGACGCAGATGCGGAAGTGGCTGACGTCCCGGGGGCAGGAGGTGCCGTCGACCGACCACGGCCACGGGGCCGGCGAGCTGATGCCCGGGATGCTGACCGAGGCCCAGTTCGACCGGCTGGAGAAGGCGAAGGACGGCGAGTTCGACCGCCTCTTCACCCAGTTCATGATCGCCCACCACATGGGCGCGCTGGAGATGGTGGAGAAGTTGTTCGCCGCCGACGGCGGCCAGGAGACCGAGACCTACGTCTTCGCCACCCACGTCGACTCCGACCAGCGCATCGAGATCGACCGGATGCAGCAGTTGCTGGCCTCGATGGGCGGCCCGCTCGAATAGGGTCCCGGAGAAACCTGCACCGCCCGGGTGATGACCCGGGCGGTGGAGGCGGGAGCCACTAGTGGCTAGTCCCAGTAGTAGTACTCCTCGACGACGTAGCCGTCCCAGTCGTCCCAGTCGTCGTAGTAGTAGTCGTCGTAGTAGTAGTCGTCGTAGTAGTAGTCGTCGTAGTAGTAATCGTCGTCCCAGTAGTCCCAGTCGTCGTAGGTCGTGGACGCGGGCTGGGCGACCGTGCTCACCGCGGTAGTAGTCGCGGTGGTGGCCGTCTCGGCATCCGCCGCTGAGATGGGCCCCAGGACCAGGGCCGCCGCACCGAGGACTCCCGCCCCCACCGTCGCGACTCGCTTACCGTTCATGGCTTCTCCTCCTAGGATTCGCCTGGCTTGCCCCTCCAGGCTTTCCGACGACCGGCAAGCGGCGCGAGAGGGCGTGGCGTTCATTTGACGGGAGAGGGGCGAGGTTCTGGGAGCCGGTTGAGGGGGTGCTTTTATGTACGGCTTATTGGGCTACGTCCAAGTGCGGCCTACATGGGGGGTTATTGGGGGCGAATGAGGAGAATGTTCGGGAAGCCCCTGGCGGGCGCGGGTGCAGCCCATCACGAGTTGGTAAAGCGCTTACGCGGCCCTTATGCCACCGGCCCTCGCCGGACGAGATCCGCCGCCCGGGCGATCACCCGGGCGGCGGAGACTCCCCTCAGTACCACCAGCCGTAGTAGTGGTTGTGGTGGTGCTTGTAGTAGTTGCTGTAGTTGTTGTAGTGCTTGTGATGCTTGTGGTGCTTGTGGTGACCGTAGCCGTCCCAGCGGTCATGGGACGGGAACACGCTCGCCGACGTGCTGACCGCCGTCGTGGTCGCCGGGGTCGCGGCCTCGGCGGTCGACGCCGCCGACACCGGGCCAAGGATCAGGGCCGTCGCTCCGAGGAACCCCGCCCCCGTCATCGCGACTCGCCGCTTTCCGTCCATGGGCTTCTCCTCTGGATTGTCCCGACGTTGGTTTATAGTTCTACTTTTTTCTTGTCGGGACGGGATTGCGAGCGATATGTGCCGATTTGACGGTGGTTTGCGGAGGTTGTGTGCGATGTTGGGTTTGATTTCCCTGGGGACGTCGCACGATGCCGTTCAATGACAGTCGACAAAGGCGTACGAGAGGGAAAACCGGGGAAACGGCGACATACGCTACGGCGTAGGAAGTTCGCCCGTCACGAGGGGGTAACGACCAGGGCGCCGCGCCTGCCGACGGCCCAGATCGCCAGGGCGACGGCCGACGCGACCATCCCCGCCAGGCACACCGCCCGCCACTCCCCTGCCGACCACAACACCGAGGCCGCCGCCGAGCCGATCGCGCCGCCCACGAAGTTGCCCGTCACGAAGGCGGTGTTCAGCCGGCTGCGGGCCTCGTGCGACACCGCGAAGATCCGCGTCTGGTTCAGGATGTTGAGGCCCTGCATGCCCGCGTCGACCAGCACCACGACCAGCAGGACGAGCACCACCGACCGCCCCGCGAACCAGGCGAGGCCGAACGACAGCAAAATCACCACCCAGCCGATCCCGGTCGCGGGCAGCGACCAGCCCCGGTCGTGCAGGCGGCCCGCCCGCTGGGCCGCGAGGGCGCCGGTCAGGCCCGCCAGGCCGAACAGGCCGATCACCGAGACCGGATAGTCGAAGGGCGGGGCGCTCAGCAGGAAGGTCAGGGACGTCCAGAACATGGTGAAGATCGCGAAGCCCGTGCAGGACAGGGCGAGGGTCCACCGGACCACACGCTCGTGGCGGATCGACGAGAACACCGACACGATCAGGCGGTGATAGGGCAGCCGGGTCTTGGGCTCCAGGTCGGGGAGCGCCCGGTAGAGCAGCAGCGCCAGAACCAGGGCCAGGACCGACGCCGCGAGGAAGATGGTGCGCCAACCGGCGAACTCCGCGACCAGGCCGCTGATCGTCCGGCTGAGCAGGATGCCCGTCAGGATGCCCGACGTCACGGCCCCGACCACGTGGCCGCGCCGGGCCGGGTCGGCCAGGTCGCCGGCCAGCGGGGTGAGCAGCTGCCCGGCCACGGTCGTGATCCCCATCAGCGTGATCGCGCCCAGCAGCAGACCGAACGTCGGGGCCAGCGCGCAGAGCACCAGCATCACCGCCGACACCACCAGCATCACCGGGATCAGCCTGCGCCGGTTGAGCACGTCGCCCAGCGGGACGAAGAGCAGGATGCCCACGGCGTAACCGACCTGCGTGGCCGTCACCAGCAGCCCGGCGCTCGCCGTGGCGGCGTGCAGATCGGCGGCGATGAAGTCGAGAAGGGGCTGGGCCCAGTAGAGGTTGCCGACCGCCGCGCCTCCGGCGACGGCGAAGAGGAACGTCAGACCCGGGGTCATGACCTGCGGTCGCGCTTTCACCCCGGACATGCTCGCATGCGCCGGGGCACCGCCCCGGAGCGGGGGGTGATACGTGGGCAAAACGCCCGAACAACCCGGTTGTGGACGTCTGCCAGACCGGGCCGGCCGACCGGCCTCACGCCTCGGTCGAGCCGAGCACCTGCGCCAGTGCCTGCCGTCCCGACACCCCGAGTTTCGTGTAGACCCGGCCCAGGTGGTTGTTGACCGTCCGCAGGGACAGGTCGAGCCGGTCGGCGACGGCGCGGCCCGACAGGCCCGACGCCACCAGCTTGGCGATCTGGAGCTCCCGGGGCGTCAGCGTGGAGTCGCCCCCTGACAGGTCCGACTGTGGCGTCCTCGCCCCGCCGCAGTCGGTCAGCAGTTCTCTTGCCAGCGTCTGCGCGCTGGTGGCGGCCGTCCGGCGTCCGGCCGCCACGAGTAACCGGTAGGAGGTCGCGGCGCACTCGGCCCCGGCCAGCGTGTGTCCGAGGCGGGCCAGCGTCGCGGCCGATTCCAGCAGCAGGTCGGGGTCCTCGGCCGCGTGGGCGGCGGCCATGGCGGCGAACGCCCTGGTCACCGGGGTCGGGGTGGTGACGGCGAGTTCGGCCAGGCGGTCGCGGGCCGCGCCGGCGGCGCCCATCCGGCAGGCGTCGGCCAGGGCGTGCGCCTCCAGCAGGGGCGCGCCGGCCCTGCGGGCCTCCTTCGCGGCGGTGAGGGCACGTTCGGCGGCGAGCGGCAGGTCGGAGGCGGCGACGGCGGCCCAGGCGCGGTTGCGGTTGATCCACGGGTCGACCAGGGCGCCGGGCGGGGCCGGGGTCTCCTCCATGCGGGTCAGCCACTGGTCGGCCCCGGCGGTGTCGCCCGCCATGGCGTGGGCGCCGACCAGCTCCGACAGGTAGAGGCGTTGGAGCCGGAGCGGGTCGTGGCCTTCGAGCAGCACGATCGACTCGCGGAGCGCCTGCTGGGCCAGGGTCATCCGGCCCTGGGCCTTGGCGACGATGCCGCGCAGGCCCGTCCAGATGCCGACCGTCTGCGGGAGCTGGGTCTGGACCGCCTCCTGGTAGCCGGCCTCGACGGCGGCGGCGGCGTCGACGAGCGCGCCCGAGAGCACCAGCGCCACGCACCGCACGCTGCGCACCTGCGCCTCGGCCCTCGGCAGGGTGTTGCGGTGCTCGACCGCGACGCCGAGCCCGGTGGCGGCGGCCTGGTCGACGAGCCGCCGATCGCCCGTGAGGCCCGCGGCCACCATGACGGCCGTCGCGGCCCAGGTGACGGCGCGGGGCGGGAGCTGCGGGTCGGGCAGGGCCAGCAACGCGGTGCCGACCGCGATCGAGCGGGCTACGTTGCCCTCCAGCAGCACGATCCAGGTCGACACCGCCTCGGCGGCGCGTTCTCCGGGCGGGTGGCCCCCGGCCGGGGCGGCCTCGCGGTGCCAGTAGTCGATACGTTCCTGCAGCATCGCCCGGCGGTCGGCGCTCTCCTCGTCGGCGCACTCCTCCGGTTCGGGCAGGATCCCGGCCGCCGCCTCGTAGCGGCCCTGCCAGGCCAGCACCTCGGCCAGCGTCAGGTCGGCGTCGACGCCTCCGCCGGCCTCCCGGGTGGCCATGGCGAGCCGTTCGGCCATGTCGAACTCCAGGTGCTCGGCCGCCTGGCGGGCCCCCGCGAGCAGTTCCCCGACCGAGGAGCCGAGGCCGGCGCGTTGCCGGGAGACGGCCAGTTCGAGGGCGTCGTCGGCGCGGCGGCGCGGGGTCTTGGCCAGCGACTCGGCCAGGCTCTCCCAGATCGCCCGGTGCCGCGCCCGGGGCATCCGCGCCCTGATCACCCCCGCGTACGCCGGGATGGTGAGCCGGGCCTGGATGCGCTGGCCGGAGCGTTCGAGCATGACGAGCCCGCGGCGTTCGGCCTCGACGACGGCCGTGTGGCCGGTGATCGACTCCACCACGGGCTGGCTGAGCGGCTCCTTGCAGGCCAGCACCTCCAAGACGCTCAGCACGGCGGCGTCGTCGACGTCCATCTGGGCCTCGATGAGGTCGCCGAGCCGGCCGGTGACCCGCAGCTGCCCCTCCAGGTGCCACAGGCCGTCGACCGTGCGGAGAGACCCTCCCTCCAGGGCCGACTGCACCAGTTCGTACAGGACCAGGGGGTTGCCCGCCGACAGGCGGCGCAGGCTGCGGCGGGTGACCGCGTCGAGGGGGCCGCCGAGGCCGCGTTCGAGCAGGGTGTCGATCTCGTCGTCGCCGAGGGGGCCGAGCTCGACCCGGCGGGCGACCCGTTCCTTCCACAACGCGGTGACCACGTCGGGCACGGCCTGGCCCTGGCGGACGGTCAGCACCACGAACGTGCGGGTGTGCACGGCGAGTTGGTACACCAGCGCGGCGGAGGCCGAGTCGAGCAGGTGGGCGTCGTCGACCACCAGCACCGGCCGCCTTCCGCCGGGGGCGCCGAACCGGGCCACGATCCGGGAGAAGGTGCCGAGCGCGTCCCCCGGCGGGGCCAGGTGGAGCAGAGCCCCGAGGGGGATCGTGCCGGCCGCGCGGGTGCCGGTCGCCGAGGAGACGGGGTGACCCGCGGCCGTCAGCCGCGTCGCCGCCTCCTTGACCAGGCGGGTGCGGCCCACCCCCGGCGGGCCGACGACCACGACGCCTTCGACGTCCGGCTGCGCCGCCGATTCGGTGACGACACGCAGGGCGGCGGCGCGTCCGACGAGCGGCCATGAACTTCTGGGGCGCGCGTCAGGTCCCATTTCGTCCCTTCGAATGCCGCGTTGACGATTCGAGTAGACGAGAGCTTGACTGACTGCCGCCATGTCAAGAAATGTCAGAAATCTGGCGCAATTCGGTCATTGCCGGAAGGCATCGGCGAAGGTATTTAGAGGGCGAGCAGTTCGTCGGCGAGGGCCAGCAGCTTCAGCGCCGCGACGTCGCGGGGGCCGTCGCCGGTGGGCGGGCGGTCGCTCAGCCGCCGCAGCACCACCTGCGGGTCGATCTGGGCGCGCGGCTCGCTGTGCCTGACCCGGAGCAGGAACTCCAGGCCACAGGCGGCCTGGGTGGCGAACATGCCCAGCAGCTCGATGTCGTCGAGGTCGCTGCGCGACTCGGCCCGGTCGAGCACCTCCAGCACGCCCACGCACTCCTCGAACCGGATCAGCGGGGCCGCCATGATCGTGGCGGGCACGTAGCCGGTGGACTCGGCGGCGTCCTGGTCGAAGGTGGTCGTCTTGAGGTCGTCGGCGACCATGGGCTGGCCGCTGGTGGCGACCCAGCCGGCGATGCCCGTCCCGGCCGGGAAGCGGCTGCCGACCAGTTCCTTCTCCCCCTCGCCGGAGACGGCCTCGAAGACCAGCTCACCGGTCTCGGGGTCGACCAGGAAGATCGACGCGGCGGCCGCGCCGAACATGTGGCGGGCCACCTCCACGATCGACTGCAGCAACTTGCGTTCGGTGCTGTCGAAGTCCTCAGAGGACATCAGGCTCTCCGTTCTGCGCGATGGTGTCCGCAGTGTTGTCCGCGGCGAGATAGAGCACGGTCTTGAGCTGGAACGGCGTCAGCCAGGGGTGTTTGCTCAGGATGAGCGCGCAGATCCCGGCGATGTGCGGGGCGGCGAAGCTGTTGCCGGTGCTGCGCACCACCTTCCCGCCCGCCCAGGCCACCGGGACCCTGACGCCCCGGGCGTGGAACTCGGCGGGTGGCGACGGGTTGTAGAAGTAGGTCATCGGGTCGGCCTGGTCGTGGCTGGCCACGCTGACCACCGAGGAGAACGTCCACGGGAAGCTGAGCACCGGCATGTTGTGCGCGGCGGCCACCAGCAGGCAGCGCCGGAAGTAGGCCTGGTCGGCGAGCTCCTGGAGGGTGTGCCGGAAGTCCGACTTCGTCGTCGACAGGCTCATGTTGATCACGTCGAAGCCGGCCTCGATCGCCCACCGCAGGCCGGTCAGCAGCGCGTCGCCGCTGCCGTTCTTGCCGTCGGTGAGCACCCGCAGCGAGCTGATCGAGGCGCCCGGCGCGACCTGGCGGATCACCGAGGCGCAGGCGGTGCCGTGCCCGGCCGGGTCGTGCGGCTCACATTCGGCGACCGATGACTTCCCGTTGTCGTCGGCGACCACCTGGTAGGACGCCTCCAGTCCGCCGACGTGCGGATGATCGGCCTGGACGCCGGTGTCCAGCACGCAGACCCGCACGCCGGTGCCGTCGGCGCCGCCGTAGGCCCACTCCTTGTCGACCGACTCCAGGCGGCTGATCTCGAAGGGTTCCGGCGCGGCCCGGCGGGTCGCCAGCCCCCAGGCCGGCACTCCGGGGAAGTGGTCGCGCTGGCCCCGCCGCCAGGGCGGCAGCGGGGAGTTGGTCGGCGTCAGGGTCACAGGTCCCCCAGCAGGTCGCGGGTCCGGTGGGCGAGCAGGCTCGCCCCTTTGTCGTCGTAGGCGTCGAGCGCGTCGCGGAGCGCGCCGGACGGGTCCCGCCCGGCGGCCCGCCGGACCTGGGCGACCTCGACGAGGACGTCGCCACGCAGGCAGAGATCGTCCGTGGCCGCGACCAGCTCGGCGGCACGGTCGGCGAGGCGCAGGGCTTCCGGATGATCGGCCGATCGGGCGGCGACGGCGGCCCGCAGGGCGAGGGCGGTGACCTCGCCCCGGAGCTGGCGGGGGCCCTCGCGGCGATCGAGTTCCCGCGCGGCCAGGCCGGAGTCGCCCATGCGAAGGGTCTCGCGGGCGGCGTAGATCTCCAGGGTGGCGGCGGCGCCGCCGTGCCCGGCCGCGTGCAGGGCCGCCGCGGCGTCGCGGAACAGCGCGCGCGCCTTCTCGTGGTCGCCGGCCAGCGACTCGACCAGGCCGCGGACCTGGGTGACCGCGATGGCGGGCAGGCCCAGGTCGAGTTCGTCGACATAGTGGGCGGCGGTGTCGAGGGTCTCGCGGGCTTCGGCCAGGCCGCCGGAGAGACCGAGCAGCCGGGCCTTGGTGAGCAGGACCGGGACGAGCAGCGCGCGGTCGCCGACGAACCGCTCCAGCAGGTCGGCGCACAACACGAGCCCTTCGCCGACCGGCGTCGGCGACCACTGGACCAGCTCGCACAGGCCGCCCAGGAGGCGGTCCTCCTCGTATCGGTCCCCCATCGCGCGGGCGCGGGCCACCCCATCGCGCAGCGCCTGGTCGGCGGCGCCGAAACGGCCGGCGTCGATGTGCGTCCACGCTTCCAGCTGGTGGAAGCGGCACCAGCTGAGATCGTCGTCCTGTTCGAGCCGGTCGCGCAGCGCCTCGGGGTCGGTGCCCCGGCCGGTGCGCAGGCCCAGCATCTCACGCTGGATCGTGCAGGTCAGCGCGGTGCGCGGGTCGCCGGGGAGCATCTCCTCGGCGGCGTCGAGGGCGGCGGCGGCCTTCCCGGCCTCTCCCCTCGCCAGTTCGGCGTCGCTGATCAGGATCGCCAGGCGGCGGTGCTCCTCCCGGCCCTTGGGCAGGATCTCGCGGCCGCGTTCGAGCAGGGCGATGGCGGCCGGAAGGTCCCTGCGGTGCAGGGCCTCGCCGCCGTCGCGGATCAGCGCGGTGGCGGCGCGGTCGGTGAGCTCGTCGAGCAGCGGGTCGAACGGGCGCACCTCGCGGGTGAAGCGGCAGGCGGCGAGCAGGTGGCGGCTGATGTCGCCGGAGGTCCAGCTGCGGAACGGGGTGTCGTCGGCGGCCTCCTGCTCGCCGAGCCAGTCGGCGAGGCGACGGTGCCAGTCGGCGCGCTGTTCCTTGCTGGTCAGCGAGTAGACGGTCTCGCGGGTGAGGGTCTGGGTGAACTCGAAGGCGCCCGGCTGGGAGCCCCGTCTGACCAGGCGGTCGCGCTGGAGGCTGCGGACCGGCCCCGACGGGGTCCCCGAGGAGAGGTCCGGGCCGAGCATCTCGACCTGGCCGAGGGTGAACATCTGGCCGATGGTCGCGGCCCGCTCCAGCACCTCGCGTTCGTCGCCGCCGAGCCGGTCGAGCCGGGCGCCCAGCAGCGCGGTGATGGTGGGCGGCAGCGAACCGTCGCCCTCGGTCAGGGTCTCCAGCATCAGCTCGGCGAACAGCGGGTTGCCGTCGCTGCTGGCGGCGACCCGCCAGTGCAGGGCCTCGTCGGCGTGCGCCATGACCTCGACGCGTTCGGCGCAGAGCTCCTGGACGAGCCGCGCGACGTCCGCGCCGCTCAGCGGCCCGAGCTCCAGCGACATCCCGCAGGCCATGCCGCCGCCCCAGCCGGGACGCAGCTCGTAGATCTCCGGCCGGGCCACGCAGACGAACAGCACCGGCACGTCGGTCAGCCACGCCACGCAGTCGTCGACCAGTTCCAGCAACGTCGGCTCGGCCCACTGGAGGTTGTCGAGCACCACCACGAGCGGGCGGTTGTCGGCCATCACCTCCAGGAAGCTGCGGACCGCGCGGGCGATCTCGGCGACGCCGGGGGTCTGGCCGTTGCCCGCCAGCGCGCGCAGCGTGCGCTCCCCGTCGGGGCCGACCGCCGCCGCGACGGCGGGCCAGTCGCCGTTGACGTCTTCGAGCATCTCGGCGATCGGGCGGTAGGTGGCGCCGATGCCGTAGGAGGGGCAGCGCCCGGTCAGCACCCGCACGCCCGGCGGCAGCCGGTGCAGGAACTCGCGCACCAGCCGTGACTTGCCGATGCCCGGCACGCCCAGCAGGGTCGCCATCCCGCACAACCGTTCCCTGATCACGCGTTCGTGCAGGCGGGTGAGCTGGGCGAGCTCCTCGTCGCGGCCGATCAGGGGGACGGTGTCGGCGCCCGCGTCGCCCGCGCGGTCGGGCTCGACGTCGATCAACCGCCAGGCGCGGACCGGGTCCTTCTTGCCCTTCAGCGTGAGCGGCGGGACCTCCTCCATGACGGCGTGCTGGCGCACCAGCCGGGCGACGTCGTCGCCGAGGAGGATCTCGCCCTCCTTGGCGGCCGACTGGATGCGAGCGGCCGTGTTGACCGTGTCGCCGATCACGCGGACGTCGGTGCCGGTGTTGCCGACTACCATGACCTCGCCGAACGCCACCCCGACGTGCGCCCCGATGCGGACGCCGACGGTCCGCTCCAGCTGGTCGGCCAGCTCGTACACCGATCGCATCGCGCCGTGGGCGGCGAGCACGGCGCGCAGCGCGTCGTCCTCGCGGCTGAGGGGGATGCCGAAGACGGCCATGATGGCGTCGCCGATGTACTTCTCGATCACGCCGCCGTTGGCGAAGATCGCCTCTCTGCATCCCGCGTAGTAGCGCTCCAGGATCTGCATGAGCAGCTCGGGGTCGAGACGCTCCGCGAGTTCGGTCGACCCGGACAGGTCGATGAACAGGACCACGATGTGACGACGAGCCGGCCTCGACCCCTGCATGCTCAGACCAGCTTCAATTCCTGGCCCTCAACTTCGGGCGCGACGTCGTCGAGACGTCGTTTGATCGAGTTGAGCAGGGTGACCTCGGTCTGGTTGAGCGAGGCGAACACGTCGCGCTGCCGCTCGTCGAGTAGGTCGATCGGGTGCCCTGCGGCACGTAGGTCGGCCAGTGCGTCGTACGCCCCCGAACCGGTTCTGTTCATCACTCGTCCTCACCGCGTCGCGTCTGAAAAGTCCGCTTTCGCGTAAGTCTGAAAGCGCACCAGACGATCGGCCACCCCACATTCGTGGGTTCTTTTCCGCACGTCAGCCCACATTTGTGGGGTTGTCCGGCCCGCGCGTCACCGGCACATACTCGACTCGCAACGCAACCCGATCGCTAGAGAGGTGAAGGCATGTCCTTCGATCCCACTGAGGAACTGCGTCAGGCCGGCATTCTCAACTCCCAGCTCGCCGCCGAGGTCGAGGAGGCGTTCGCCACCCTGACCCGTGAAGAGGTCGACCTGCTCATCTCCCTCAAGGACAAGCTGCCGAACGCCCTCCCGGGCGTGCTGGCCGGCGTCTCCGCCGGTGCGAGCGCCGACGGCGAGTGGTCCGAGCCCGAGGTCGTCGCCCACACCATGGCCGCCGCGGCCGACTGCCTCTGCGGCGCCTGGTCGGGCTCCGGCTCCGGCGCGGCCAACTAGGCACCACCAGTTCGCGGACGCGGCCCCGGACGCCGAAAGCGGGGCCGCGTCCACGCGGTGACGAGGGAGGGAGAGCGACATGCCGGGGAAGCTGGTCAAGAACCGCGCCCTGTTCGAGGTCCCCGAGGGCCTCACCTATTTCGTCCACGACGACAGACGTCTCGTGGTCAACCCGCACTCGGGCGGCCGGGTGGTGCTGACGTCGCGGGAGTTCGGCGTGCTGACGGCGCTGGCCCGTGCCCTTCCCCTCGACGAGACGCTGGAGAACGAGAAGGCCCTCGCCAAGCTGATCCTGAACTACGTCGTCTACTACGACGGCCACCGCCCGAACGTGGCCTTCCAGGAGCCGAAGCTCAAGCAGGCCTACTACGCGATCACCGACGGCTGCAACCTGCGCTGCCCCTACTGCTACGCCTCGTCGGAGAAGTGCCTGCCGAACGAGCTGAAGACCGACGAGTCGCTGCGCCTGATCGAGGAGATCGCCGAGTTCGGCGCCGAGTACGTCATCTTCACCGGCGGCGAGCCGATGCTCCGCAAGGACCTCTTCCAGATCGTCGAGCACGCCAGGTCGCTGGGCCTGAAGTGCAACATCGTCACCAACGCGACGATGATCAGGAAGCTGGAGACGGCGCAGCGGTTCGCCGACCTGTTCAACTCGGTCACCGTGAGCGTCGACGGCGGCACCGCCGAGACCCACGACCGCACCCGCGGCGCGGGCTCGTTCGCCAAGACCCACAAGGCGCTTCGGCTGCTGAACCAGGTCGGCGTCATTCCGAAGATCAACCACATCGTGACGTCGGAGAACATCGACGAGCTTGAGGACTTCGCCCAGTTCATCGAGGGGCTGGAGGTCCACAGCATCCGGCTGATGTACCACAACAAGCTCGGCCGGGGCGTGACCGACAAGGCCGACTTCGGGTGGCAGGACCACATGCGGATCCAGGAGATCGCGTGGACCTCCCCGGCGGCCGGCAAGCTCAGCCCCGACGGCCCCCGGCCGCTCGGCCCGTGTGCCGTGAAGGCCAACTGCGGCATGGGCGGCAACGAGATCTACATCAACTCGCTCGGCGACGTCTACCCGTGCAAGCTGGTCACCGGCCACGAGCACTACGCGGGCAACGTGCGCGAGCAGTCGCTGGCCGAGATCTTCGGCGCGCCGGTGCTCAAGGAGATGCGCACCAGCTCGGTGCTCGGCGGCGAGTACCACGCCGACTGCGCCCGCTGCTACATCAAGGCGTCGTGCGGCGGCGGCTGCCGGGCCTCCCACATGGCCGAGTCGCTCGACATCAAGCGCAACAGCCGCCACCAGTGCCGGATCCTGCGCCACGGCATCGCCACCCAGCTCTGGCTGGAGTCGGGCGCCACCGGCGCGGAACTGGCCAGGAACAACGACGTCATGACGACCCCGCGCCTGGTGGCCGACGACACGATCCACCCCGTCTTCGACGACTGGACGCGTTACGTCCCGCCGATGCGCGAGCCCGTCAAGGTCGGCAAGCTGCTCCCCATCACGCCTGTTTAAGCGAGGTATGACCATGGCTCTGACGATCAGCGACGCCGTGATCTGGCAGGAGACCGCCGACGGCGTGTCGCTCTACCACACCGAGACCGGCGCGTTCTCGACCCTGAACGAGACCGGTTCCAAGATCTGGATGATGGTCGAGCAGGCCGGCGAGCGTGAGCCCATCGCCCTGTCCATGTCCCGCGCCTACGCGCGCGGCAACGACGCGGTGAGCCGCCGCATCGTGACCGAGGTCAACCAGTTCATCGGCTCGATGGTCGAGAACGGCATGCTCCTCGAAGAGGCGTGATGACCCGTGTGGTGGTCCTGGGCGGCGGGCTGGCCGGGGTGCTGGCCGCCGTCGCGCTGACCCGGCACGCGGACGAGGTCGTGGTCCTGGAGACCGACCACTACCCGGCGAGCCCCCGCCCGAGGCGGGGGCTGCCGCAGTCCCACCACAACCACGTGCTGGTGACGGGCGGCATCCGCGCCCTGGACCGGCTCCTGCCCGGGGTCGTGGACGACCTCCTGGACGCGGGCGCCCACCGCCGCAACATGCCCGGCGACTGCCTGATCTTCTCCGGCGAGGGCTGGTTCCACCGCGTCCGCACCGAGGCCGACCTGATCGCCTGCAGCAGACCCCTCCTGGACGAGGTGGTCAGAAGACACGCCGGCATCGAGGTCGTCCAAGGGGTGACCGCGACCGGGCTGACCGGCGACGCGGGGAAGGTCACCGGCGTCCACATCAGCGCCGAGATCAGAAGACCGGGAAGGGGCCACGCGGGCAGGCTCGCGGAACTCCGCACCACAACCGGCACGCCCCTCAGCGACCTGCCGCAGATCGCCCGAACGGGATCGGTCAGGGCTGATCTCGTCGTCGACGCGACCGGGCGCCGATCCCAGGCTCCCGGCTGGCTGGCCGCGCTGGGGGTCTCCCCCGTGGAAGAGGTCAGCGTGCCCTCCGGCGTCTCCTACGCCACCCGCCTCTACGAGGGGCCCGGCGACATCCCCGCCGTTATGGTCCATCCGAAGTACACCCCGGCCAGGGGCGGCACCCTGTTCCCCATCGAGGGCGGCCGGTGGATCGTCACGATGACCGGCGACCCCCCTCTCGACGAGGCGGGCTTCCTCGCGTACGCGCGAGAGCTCAGGGATCCCGTCATCGCCGACCTGATCGCGAAGGCGAAGCCCGTCGGCCCGATCCGCCCCTGCCACGACACCGCCAACCGCCGTCGCCGCTTCGAGGACGTCACGCTCCCGGAGGGCTTCCTGGCCGTCGGCGACAGCGTCGTCACCGTCAACCCGGTCTACTCGCACGGCATGTCCGTCGCCGCCATGACCGCGGTGCGGATCGCCGAGGAGGGCCCGAGTCAGCGGGCCGTCGCCGAGGTGGCCGACCGGTCGTGGCGGATGGCGGTGGCCGCGCCGCGCAAGGGCGGCGACGCCAAGGTGGGCCGGGCGATGCTGAGCAGTCCCGGCCTGGCCGCCGAGCTCTTTCACGGCCAGGCGCTCATCCCGGCCGTCCGCGACCACCACGCCGTCTTCCGGGCCATGGTCGACGACCCGGTGGAGCCGCTGACCGCCGAGCAGGCGATCAGCCAGTTCGCCTGGGCGCGATGAAGCCCAGCTCGTAGGCGATGCCGACCGCGTGGGCGCGGTTGGCCGCCTGGAGCTTGTCGAGGATCCTGGCCAGGTGTGACCGCACGGTCCCGGCCCCGATGCCCAGCCGGTCGGCGATCTGGGCGTTCGACAGGCCGGTGGCGACCAGGGCGAGCACCTCGGCCTCCCGGCGGGTGAGCGCGGCCAGGTGGTGGTCGACCCCGGTCATCGCGCCCGCGATGCGGTCTCTGAGCCTGGTGATCATCGCCGTGGAGATGAACGTGTGCCCGGCCGCGACCAGCCGGATCGCCGGCACGATCTCGGCGAAGAGCGACGGGCGGTGCACGAACCCGCCGACCCCCTCCCGCAGCGCCCGGCCGAGCAGCTCCTCGTCGAGGTCGTCGGCGACCAGCACGACGTGGCTGCGGCACCGCGTCAGCGCCTCGACCGCGAGGGCGAAGTCGACCCCGGAGTCGATCAGCGCGGCGCTGACCACCACCACCCGGGGCCGCTGGCGGGCGACCAGGTCGCTCAGCCGGGTCCCGGCGCCGGCCTCGCCGACGACGTGGACGCCGTTGCCCATGTGCAGCGATCCTCTGAGTCTGGCCCGAACCCCCCGGTCCGGATCGCCGACGACCACCCTGACGGGCATCGCCTCGACCGAGAGGGCCAATTCGGCCTGATGTGTCACCTGACCACCTGGATTGCCCGTTTCTGCAACACAGGCACAGAATGCGCGCATATGAAAATGCTCACCAGAGCAGCGCACTTACTCATGAGAGCCGCCCTCAGGGGCGGCATACTCATGCGGCTCAGTCTCCGGCCGCCTCCACGACCCTGATCGGCGACCCGCCCAGACGCTCGCCGACCCGCGTCAACGTGAAACCGGCGGCGGCCAGCACGGCGGCGAACTCCGCCCGGGTGCGTTCGCGGCCCCCTGTGTAGACGAGCATCGCGACGTCGCTCATCACCACTCCCGGCGCCTCCTCCGCGGTGAGGCGCTCGGGCATGACCGGCTCGACGACCAGCAACCGCCCGCCCGGCCGCAACGCTTTGCGGCACCCCTGGAGCAGCCGGACGCAGGTGTCGTCGTCCCAGTCGTGCAGGATGCCCTTGAGGACGATGACGTCGCCCTCGGGCACCGCGTCGAAGAAGTCGCCGTGCTCGATCCGGCACCGGCCGGCGACCTCCGCCAGCACCCGCGGGGCGTCGGCGGCCCCCTCGGCCGAGTCGAAGAGCACACCCCGCGCGTCGGGGGTGCGCGCCAGGATCGACGCCAGGAGGGTGCCGTTCCCGCCGCCCACGTCCACGACGGTCCGCCCCGCGAAGTCGAACGTGATGAGGTCGGCGACCTGGCCGGTGCCCTCGCGCATGGCGGTGTTGAAGACGGCCGAGAGGTTCGGCGAGCCGGCGAGGTACTCGAAGAGCGGCTTTCCGTGGACGTGTTCCCAGGCCGTCTCGCCGGTCCGCACCGACTCCGTCAGCGCGCCCCACGCCCGCCAGGTGGCCGGGTCGCCGAGGAGCAGCACACTCGACCTGATCGACCGCGGGTGGCCCGTGCGCAGCGGCTGGCCGAAGGCCGACAGGGCGTAGCGGTCCGGCGGGATCTCGACGGCCACGTCGAGCACGACCAGCGCACGCAGCAGGCGGCGCAGCGTTCCGGGGTCGGCCCCCACCTGACCGGCCAGGGTCCCGGGGTCGATCGGTCCTCGGGCCAGCACGTCAGGCAGGCCGAGCTTCGTGGCGGCGTACAGGATCTGGGAACCGGCGAAGCCGAAGGCCATGGCCGAGAGATTCTTCATGGGCCCACTCGCAGGGGAAGGCGGCGCACGCCGTGGATGAACAGGTCGGGGGTCCACTCCAGATCGGCGGGGTCGGCGGCCAGCTGTAGCGGGCGGCGGACCAGCGCGCCGATCGCGGCCCGCGCCTGGAGCCGGGCCAGCGCCGCGCCCAGGCAGAAGTGGATGCCGTGGCCGAGGCCGAGATGCCGGTTGGGGGTGCGGGCGACGTCGAACACGTCGGGGTCGGGGAAGACCGCCGGGTCGCGGTTGGCGGCCAGCAGCACCGGGACGATCATGTCGCCCTTGGGGACGACCACGTCGCCGAAGGTCACGTCGGTGAGCGCGTAGAGCGGGCGGGAGTGCCCGACCGGCCCGTTGAACCGCATGACCTCCTCGACGGCCGAGCCGATCAGCCCGGGGTCCGCACGCAGCCTGCGCAGTTGCCCGGGATGCCGCAGCAGTTCCAGCACGCCGTTGCCGATCAGGTTGACCGTCGTCTCGTCGCCCGCCATGACCAGCTGGAACACGCTCGACACGAGCTCCTCGTGGTCGAGTTCGGGGCTCAGCGCCAGGTGGGTGAGCAGGTCGCCGCGCGGCTGCTCGCGCCGTTCGGCGACGCGCTTCTCGATGTAGCGCACGAAGGCCAGCCCGGCCACCCTGATCCTCGGCGCGTGGTAGCTGCGCAACATCGCGTCGCTCCAGACCCGGAGCCGGGCCGCGTCCGCCGCGGGGAAGCCGATGAGGTCGGCCATCACCAGGATCGGCAGCGGCAGCGCGAGCTGTTCGATCACGTCGACCTCGCCGTCGAGGCCCGCGACCAGCTCGGCGGTGATCTCGCCGATGCGCCGGTCGAGCCGGGCGACCGTGCGCGGCCCGAACGCGGGGGCCATCAGCCGCCGCAGCCGGGTGTGGTCGGGCGGGTCGAGGTTGAACATGTTCCGGCGCACCATGGCGAGCGGGTCGTCCACGCCCTCGTGCACCACCACCTGCCGCCCGATCGCCGGGTCGAGCAGGGCCCGCTGCACGTCGGCGTACCGGGTGAGGTACCAGGCCCCGTCGATCTTGACGACCGGCGTCTCCTCGCGCATCCGGCGGAGGGCCGGGTGGGGATCCGCGCGCGGGATGCGCATCAGCGTCTCCGCTGGGCGTCCAGGGGGAAGAACGGCGTGACGGTGCGGCCGAGGTCGTCCATGCCGTAGAAGCCGCGCCGGGCCATCTCGACGTGCGGCGGCGCGGTCTTCCAGTGCCGCAGGAACAACCGCGCGCAGAACTCCGGCGGCGGCGTGGCCGCTCTGGCCGTGGCCCGCGCCGTCTCGGCGGCGTCGACGAGCTCGCTCCACTCGGGCCACTTCGGGTGCCGCCGCAGCCGGTCGAGCACCACCCGCCGCCAGTCCTCCGACTGCCAGACCGGCCAGACCCGGATCATCACGAGGCGCAGCCGCTCGGGCAGGTCGAGCGCGTGCTCCTCGGGCGAGAGCCATCTCCCCAGCTCGGGGGGCATCTCGTCGCCGTAGACGCCGAGCTTCTCCCGCGCGTGGGCCTCGCCGCCGAACCCGGCCAGCAGCTCGGCGAGCACCGACGCGTGCACCTCCGGATACTCCGGCGCGAACAGCCTCGCGGCGTTCATGACGTCGAGGTCGCGAGCCGAGCGCCACTTCAGCGCCTCGTAGTGGGTGATCCCGGTCAGCGCGATGTCGGCCGACCAGGCACCGGCGACATCGGTTCTGGGCCCGGCGACCGCGTCGAGGGCCGCCAGGGCGTCGAGCCGCTTGACGTCCCACTTCTCTTCTCTCAGTACGGCCAGCGCCCCCCGGTCGGCCGGATCGACCGCCTCTTCCAGCTCCTCCCACGACCGGTGCGTGAACGGCCGGGCCTTGGCGGCGGCGACGATGCGTTCGCCCGCCCCGGCGTCGACGGTCCCCCGGGCCACCCCGTGACGGAGGTTGACCAGGGCGACCGTGCCCGCCGGATAGCCGTGCTCGGCCGGGCCGTGCAGCACGGCGACCTCGTCGTCGCCGTCGACCACGCCGGAGGAGAACATCTCGTAGACCTCGCCCACGCCGGTCATCCCGAACGGGGCCAGCTCGGCCGCCCGCAGCGCGCCCATCGAGGCCGCGCCGATGACGTGCACCCCCTCGTTGAGCAGCCAGAGGATCTCCTTGTGCCCGACGGAGAGCCGCTCGCGGTAGTAGCCGTCGATGATGACGGCGGTGTCGTCGGGGCTCCACTCCTCCTTGAGCAGGTCACCGCGTGCGGCGGGCGGCACGACCCGGGCCTCGGGCAGCACGGCGTGCACGTCGTCGGCCGACAGGGTCGGCCCCGTGTAGACGACCACCTTCATCAGAACACCTCCGGGATGACGCGGCTGCCGGGGGCCAGCACGCGGGCCACCGGCACGCCGATGTCCGCGCGGGTCAGGTCGGCCACCATGGGCGCGTGCCCGAAGGCGACGGCGGCGCGTTTCACGACGTCGTCCAGGTCGTCGACGAGGCTGCCGCGCGCGGGCGCCTCCTGGATGCCGGCCCCGCCTTCGACCAGCGCCGGATATTCGCTCGCCAGTTGCCGCTGCGCGCCCGCCTTGAGGTCGTCGCGGGCGCCCGAGATGTAGGCCAGCCGCGACTGCGCCGCCTCGGTGATGGCCCGGGACAGGGCGATCTCGGCGCTGAGGTGGCAGCCGTACCCCATGAAGGGCGGCGGGTAGTCGTCGCAGGTGATCCTGACGACGAAGACCGACAGCCCGGTGGGCGAGGGCACCGAGCGGCACTCCATCGTGACGCGGGCGCGGGCCATCAGCTCGCAGAGCACGTCGATCACCGGTGAGCCGATCGACAGGGCGTCGACGAGCTCGCCCTTGTCGCGGCCCGTCAGCCAGGCGGTGACGGCGTCGCGTTCGACCACCTCGTAGAGCGCGTGCAGGGTCGCCTCGACGAGGGTGTTGCCGCTGGCCAGGCCGTTGGTCGACTCGAAGAACACCGGGGCGTTCCAGCCCGTCTTCCGGGTCAGCCGGAACGCGACCGTGTCGCGGGGAACCAGGGTCTCACTTCCGTCGACGAGCGACCGGCCGGGCACCCAGGCGATGGGCAGGCCCTCGTGCAGGACGGTCGGGGACGACAGCGGCAGCGCCGCCACGTCGTAGCCGAGGTCGAGTTCCCTCGGGGGCGAGACGGTGTGGGCGGGCATGGGCTGCTCGGCGTGCCAGAGCTCGATCGACTCCATCATCGCCGACAGTCTCGCCAGGTCGGGGGTGACCCCCTTGCCCTGCGAGACCGCCAGCGTGCGGGACGCCGGCCGGATCGCCTGGAACGTCGGGATGCCGATGTGGTCGAGCCGGGTGATGTCGGCCACCCGGGTGATCCCGACCAGCGGGGCGGCCCGCCCGGCCATCTCCAGCGTCCGGGCCGGTCCGACCGCCCGGTCGGTGCCGGGTAACAGCACCTTCGAGGCGTCGGCGGCCGACTGCAGCCACGTCGTTCTGGACATCGTCTCGCCCCCTCGGGAATCAGATGTTGCGGGCCCGGTTCAGCAGCGCCCGGCCGCCGATCGTGTAGCCGACGATCGCCATCACGGCCAGGATCGCCATGTCGCGCCCGGCCTCCGCGAAGCCGAACAGACTGGCGTCGCGCATGCCGTTGATGGCGTAGGTGAGCGGGTTGACGTGGGAGAACCACTGCAGGACCGTCGGCATGCTGTCGTAGGTGTACATCGACGGCGCGCTGAACACGAGCACCGGCAGCGACAGGTTCGACCCGACCATGAAGGCCTGGTAGTCGGTGACCGTGATGGCCGCCGCCAGGTAGAGCCCGTTGATGGCCAGCGACGCCAGCGCCAGCGTCACCAGCAGGGCCAGCCAGCCCTCCAGGTCGAACGGGAACTCGAAGATCAGCACCGCCGCGATGAGGCCCAGCAGGCTCTGCCCGAGCACCAGCGACACACCGGCGATCATCTTGCCCATCAGGAACCGCGACCTTCTCAGCGGGTACGACCAGAGTTGCGTCGCCACCCCGCTCATCTCCTCCTGGAAGATCGCCATGGCCGAGGTGCCGGCCGCGCTGACCACCGACATGCCCAGCGTCATCGGCAGCAGGAACACCGCGAACCCGACGGCCAGCCCCTTGTACTCCACCGTCTGCACCAGGTTGCTCAGCGAGGTGTTGACCAGCAGCAGGTAGATGAGCATCGGGGCCAGGCCGAGGATCAGGTAGACCCGGTTGCGGGCCAGCAGCGCCCACTCGCGGTAGACCACGGCCCCCAGGTCGGCCTGCCGCGCGGTCCCGGGCGGCGGCGGCTTGTGCTCGAACGTCAGCAGGTCGGCCGGGGTGCTCACGCGGTCACCTTCTCCGTCATCCGCAGGAACGCCTCTTCGAGGGAGTCGGACACGGTCGACACGCCCGTCACCGCGAGACCGGCCAGCGCGGGCAGCACCTCCTGGGCCTTGGCCCCGTGGATGCGCACCTCGTTCTCGCCCGTCGAGATCTCGTGGCCCGCGCCCCGCGCCCAGTCCTCCACCAGCAGCCGGGCCGGCTCGTCCTCCACGCTGACCTGCACGTGGGTGCTGCCGAACTCCTCGACGATCTCGCGCGGCTTGGCGAACCTGACCACCTGGCCCTTGTTGATGACCAGGACCCGCTGGCAGTTGCGCTCCAGCTCCTCGATGTGGTGGGTGGTCCACAGGATGGTGACGCCGTGCTCCTCGCGCAGCCAGGTGACGAACTTCTCGACCTGGCGGCGGCCGGCGACGTCGAGACCGGCCGACGGCTCGTCGAGGATCAGCAGCCGGGGGATGCTGAGCAGCGCCCTGACCAGCTGGAGGCGCTGGCGCTGGCCGCCGGAGAGCTGGAAGCACATGCGGTCGAGGGCCTCGGTGAGGCCCAGGAACCCGGCCACCTCCATCGCCCACGGCTCGACCGCACGCCATTTCAGGCCGCGGAACCTGGCGGCGATGTGCAGGTTGTCGAGGGCGGGCAACATCATGTCGAACGGCGCGGTCTGGTGCATCGCGCCGATGCCGCTCTTGGCCTCCACCGGCTGGCGAATCGGGTCCACGCCGAACACGCGGACGTCCCCGGAGGTAGGGGCGGTGACACCGCAGATCAATTTGATGAGACTCGTCTTACCGGCGCCGTTGGGGCCGAGCAGTCCGCAGGTCTCGCCTGGCGCGATGTCGAACGACACGTCGTCGACCGCGGGCCGGTTCATGCCCTTGTACTGCTTGGTAAGCCCCGTGGCCGTCACCACGTCACTCATGGCTTGAGTATGGGCCGGTGATCAGTGGGCCGGACAACCCCACGAAAGTGGGCTTATGCCGAACGGCAGAGGCCTGATTGTGTCTCCCGGCCGCGTACGCAGACCATCGGCCCATGGACACGGGCTCCTACACCCTGCGGATGCCGGTGGCGGCGCGCGGCGTGAGCTGGCGGCTGCCCGACGACGACGATCCCCGGACCGTGCTGCCGTGCGTGGTGCTGGCCGACCGCGCGGGCATGGGCGAGTTCGCCGGGCTGCAACGCGGCCTGCGCACCCTGGGCGTGCCGAGCGTGCGCATCGACGCCGGTTCGGTCGCCGACCTGACCCGCCACGAGGACGGCTCCCTGACCATCGACGGCCGCCGCATCCTGCCGACGGTCGTGTGGGTGCGGCACTTCGGGCTGTGCGGCGAGAAGGAGGCCCACGCCCTGTTCCGCGCCGAGTCATGGGTCGCCCTGGTCGACCAGGTGACGGCCCTCTCCTCGGTACGCATCCCCGACGGCCTCGACCCCGGCAGGCTGGCCCAGCTCGACGGCGCGGCCAAGGCCGGCGTCCGGGTGCCGCGCACGATCGTCACCACCGACCCGGGCAGCGCCGCCCTCCCCAGCCGCAAGATCGTCGTCAAGGCGCTGAGCAGGCACTTCGTGGAGGCCGAGCCGAACCTGCTGGAAGGCGTCTTCCCCGAGATCGGCGAGCGCACCGCCTTCCGCGCCCGGGACGTGCCGATGATCGTCCAGGAGTACGTCGAGCACACCGCCGAACTGCGGGTCTACCACGTGGACGGCGAGATCCGGGCCTTCCGGGTCGACAAGCCGTCACCCGCGGCGATCTGGCGCGACGAGGACTCCGTGACGGTCACGCCCGTCGCGGCGCCCCCGGAGGTGGCCGAGGCCGTGCACCGCCTGGCCGAGTTGTGGGGGCTGCGCTACGGCGCCTTCGACTTCCTGCTCACCGGCGACGGGCCGGTGTTCCTGGAGGTCAACCCCGACGGCGACTGGCGCTGGTTCGAGTCGAAGGCCGGCGTCGACGACGTCTCGATGGCCACGCTCGCGATGGTCCGGCGGCTGCACCGCGAGAACACCCGCGTCGACCTGTCGGGCTTCCTCCTGCTGGGCGGCCGGGCCACGGCTCTCGACGCCCGCGTGCTCGGGCCGCTCGACCTCCGCGTCGGCGGCGTGCCCGTGCAGATCAGCGCCAGGAAGTCGCGCCTGCTGGCGGCGATCCTGCTGTCGAACCCGAACGAGGTGATCCCGACCGACCACCTCATCGACGCCCTGTGGGAGGGCCGCCCCCCGGCCACGGCCCGCAAGAACCTCCAGGTGTACGTCTCGGAGCTGCGCAAACGCCTCGGCGACCGCATCGCCTTCGAGGGCTGGGGCTACCGCCTGGACGCCCGCCGCGACGAGCTCGACCTGCTCCACTTCCGCGACCTCGCGGCGGCCGGACGCGAGATGCGCCGCCGCGGTGCGGGCGACGCGGCCCTCCACCTGCTCGACCGGGCCCTCGACCTGTGGCGGGGCCGCCCGCTGGCCGAGTTCGCCGGGGTGCCCCTGATCGACGAGACGGTGGCCCGCTGCACCGACCTCCACCTGGCGGTGAACGAGGACTGGGCCGAGCTCCAGATCGAACGCGGCGCCTTCGTCGAGGTGCTGAGCCGGCTCGACGACCTGGCCGCCTTCTTCCCCGCCCGCGAACGCCTGATCGCCGCCCGGATGACCGCCCTGGCGGGCTGCGGCCGGGCGCCCGAGGCGCTCGCCCAGTTCGAGGCGGTCCGCCGCCGCCTGGCCGGAGAGCTGGGCATCGACCCCAGCCCCGTACTCAAGCGGCTCTACACGTCGATCCTGACGGGCAAACCGGCCGCAAGGCCTGGCAATACCGACGGTTAAGCGCGCGAACCTACGCTCGAAACGCAAGCGATCACGCGAGGAGTTCATTAATGGATCTTGCGTACGACGACCTGATCAATGATCGCGACCGATGGCTGATCGTCATGCTGGCCCGGGGTTACACCACCACCCGGATCGCCCGCGAGATGCACCTCAGCCGGCACACCGTGGCCGAACGCATCAGCAAACTCCTCGACCAGTTCGCCTGCTCCAACCGAAGTCAGCTCGTGGCCTATTCGTACGCCCACCGCTTCCTCAACGTGGGGGTGTGGCCTCCGGGAGTGCGGCGCTGAGACCCTCGGGCGGCGGCGTGCGCGCGGTGTTCATCACCATGGCCAGCGTCGTGTAGTAGCCGGCCGTGGCGACCGCCGCGACCACCCGCTCCTCGCCGAAGACCGCCACCGCCTCGGCGTACGTGGCGTCGGAGACGTCCTTCGTACGCTGCAGTTCGTCGACCACGTCCCACATCACGGCCAGGCGGCCGTCCGACGGGCGCTCGGCTCTGCCGACGGCCTCGACGTCGGCGGGCGGCACGCCCTTGGCCAGGGCGATCGGGTGGTGGAAGGCCCACTCGTAGGGCTGGTCCCAGTGCCGGGCCACGGTGAGCACGACCACCTCGACGAGGTCCTCGTCGAGCACGCCGCCGAACCGGATCGTCTCCCCGACGAGCTGCAGCCGCGTCATCAGCTCGGGGCTGCGCAACAACGGCACGAACGGGCCGGAGACGCCGCCGCGCGGGCCCGCCGTGATGCGGTCGATCGCGGCCCGCTGCTCCGGGGTCGGGTCGGCGGGGAAGGGCAGGCGGTCCGTATCAGTGGTCACTTATATAAGGTAGTCGGATGCACGCCTTCGACGTCCTGGGAGATCCCGTCAGGCGGCGGATCCTCGAACTGCTCGCCGGTGGGGAACAACCCGCCGGGGAGGTGGGCGCGGTCGTCCAGGCCGAGTTCGGCATCAGTCAGCCGGCCGTGTCGCAGCACCTCCGGGTGCTGCGCGAGAACAAGTTCGCGACCGTGCGGGTCGACGGGGCACGGCGGCTCTACGCGGTCGACCCCGCGCCGCTCGCCGAGATCGACCGCTGGCTGACCCGGTACCGGAAGGGTCAACCGCTGTAGGCGGCGGTGCAGCCGCCGTCGCCGGAATCGGGCCTGCCCTCGGCCACGACCACGCCGTCGACGGTGATCTGGCAGGTCAGCCTCACACCGTCGACCGCCTCGGCCTCCACGTTCAGGTCGTCGAGGCCGGCGAGGTCGAGCTCCTTCACGAAGGGCAGCACCACGCCCTTGCCGGAGGCCACCTCGCTGCCCTCGGCGTTCATCAGTAAGTCGGCGGCGGTCGCGTCGGGCCGGTCGGCGACCACCTTCATCACGACCTCGTGGACGTCGGATTCGTCGTCGAACTCCACCGGCGGCGGCGCCTCGATCGACTCCGACGACCAGTCGTCGCCGTCGTCGTCATCGTCGAACGCGGCGGGCAGCGCCACCAGGGTGAACAGCAGCGCGGCGCCGGTCACGACGGCGATGATCTTGCCCGTGTTGCGGTCTTCGCGGCCCCGTTCCCTGGCCCGGCTGCCGAGCACGGCGAAGACCAGCGCCGGGATCCACATGAGCCCGAAACTCGCGAACCCGAGGGCGAAGCTGACCCAGGCCGCGGTCCGGTAGGCCCTGCCCACGTCGCGGACCTGCTGCGGCGGATAGTGGACGGGAGGCGCGTAGGTCACTTGGGGAGGAGGCGGGGGCGGCGTGTAGGAATGGGCCGAGGGCATCAGGGGCATGCCCGGGATCGGTGGCAGGTCGCGTATCAGCTCGTTGAGGTCTCCCCACGTCACCGCGGTCTGCGCGGCCGCGAGCCGGGTCGAGAGTTCCTGGTCGTCGAGCCGCCCGACGGCGTAGTGCTCACGCAGAACGGCGCAGGCGCGGTCGCGCTCCGCGTCGGACACACGCATGTGCTGCATTTCCGACCTCCCCTGTGTGCCCTCCAAACTAGCCAACCGCCATGACGGGATTCGGGGGATTTTCCGAGAGAATCGGCTCCGGTGAATCGGCCTTGGCGTTCTCCGAGTTTGTCGGTCGGTGTGCCTAAGGTCCGGGGACATGACCTCAGCGACTCCCGGGCTTCCGACGTCCCGCGAACGGACCCTTTCCGCCCTCAGGTTCTGCAGCGGCGACGTGGAGGTCACGCCGTGAGGCAGATCCTCGACCTGATCCGGCGCAACCAGGTCCACGAGCTCGGCAGGCGCCTGCTCACCCTGACCGAGGCCGAACGCGGCGAGATCGGCCGCGCGTTACCCGGCCTGGTGAAAGACCTGCGCGCCGAGAAGACGGCCGAGCTCGCGCGGCGCGACTACGCCGCCGACTGGGAGCGCGCGTGGGACGAGGGCTTCGAGATCGACGAGATGCTCGACGGCCTGGCCACCGCGCTGCTGCTGGCCGGGCTCGGCACCATCACCGGCCCGGCCGCCGCCGTCTCGTTCGTCACGGGCCGCGACGTCAACCGCCGCCGGGCCCTCGGTCTCAACGTCGCCGACGCCGTCAGGGTCGCCGCGTCCCGCCCGGTCGAGTGGCAGCAGGACGTCGCCGTACGGCTCGCGCGCCGCATCCGCCGTCCGGACGACCGCATCGCGCCCCTGGCGGTGGCTCTGCTGCGCGCCTCCGGCGCCGAGCCTCCCGACCACGACCCGCTGGTGGTGGCGTGGTTGCGGATGATGACCCATCCCAACGACCCCCTGACGTCGGCCCTCCTCCTGCGGGTCTTCGACGCCGAGGGCGCCGGCCGCGAACTGCGCGACGAACGCCTGACCCCCGCCCCCACCCGCTGGCTGGCCCGGGTGCGCAGAGACGTCCCCCGCGACCAGGCCATCGACGGCTGCGTCAGCCGCTTCCTGCGCGGCGGCGAGGCGCAGGACCTGCGCTTCTTCGTCCGCCTCCACGACCTGCTCGCCCCGACCCCCGAGGAGACCGCGGGCCGGCTGCGCGACTACCTGCGGCTGCTGCCCTCCTCGCCCGGTCCGGTGGCCGAACTCGCCGCCAGGCAGGTCAAGGCCGTGTTCCCGATCGACCGCGCCGACCTGGTCGAGGCGGTCGAGTCGCTGACGTTCCGCGCCGAGGCCAAACTGGCCACGATCGGCCTGCGCTGGCTCGACGCCGAACTGAAGCGCACCCCGTCGGCGGCGGCCGAGTTCGGCCCGGCGCTGGTGACCGCCTACGGGCACACGTCGTTCGACGTCCAGTCGAGAGCGGTCGACCTGACGCTCAAACACGTGACCGACGGCTCGCTGGTCGCCGACGGGATCGCGGCCCTGCCCGCCGATCTGGCCGCCCTCCTGACGACCCGCTTCTCCGGCGAACCCTCGTTCGAGGAGCCCGCGCCCGCCGTGACGTTCCCGCCGCTGCCCGCGGTCCCCGCGCCGAAGCCGTTCCCGGAACCGTCGTCGTCGGCCGTCCGCGAGCCGGTCTCGACGTGGATCGGCACCGAACGCTGGCTCGCCGCCTTCACCCGCGACGCCACCCGCGACCGCGCCGCGCTCCGCAGCTCACTGAGACGCCGCGACCACTGGTGGCACCGGTCCTGGGTATGGGCCGATCCCCGCGACTGGATGGAGGCCCTGTCGGCCGAGCTGATCACCCCTGGGTGGGCGCCGGAGGAACCTCCCGCCGAATCCTGGCCGTGGGACCACCAGGTCATGCAGCTGCGGGTGTACGCCGCACCCGACGAAGACGAGATGGTCCTTGAAGAGAGGGTTGGGCGCGGACGCGGGCTGACCTACGGGTTCACGGGTTACCTGCCGGAGGCGGTGCTCGGCCTGGCCGACGACCCTTCGGTGAAGACCCGCGGCACCGAGCGCTTGCCAGAACTTCGGCGGGTGACGCCGCTGCACCTGTTCTTGTTGCACCGCTTCAGTGAGTTGTACGACGCCCTGCGCGACGACGTGCTCCCGCCCGTCCTGCTGGCGACCCCGACTCTCGACAACGGCCACCTCGACCCGGAGGTCCTGGTCGACCGGCTGGAGACCTGCGCCGAAGCCGGGCGTGAACCGCTCCCGGCCGACCTGGCCCAGGCGCTGATGCGCCTGCCGAGGGGCGCCCACCCGGCGGCGGCGGAACGGGCCGCCAAGGTCGGCTCGGCGGCGGCGCGGGCGGCGGCCGGGTGGCTGGCCGGCGACGGACTGCCCGACCCGGTCACCGGCGTCGAATGGACCGGGGAGGGCGACCACGTCCGCGTGCGGCCTCTGCTGCGGCTCGCGGCTCCCACGGGCGACCGGCTGATCGACGAGGTCATGCTGGCGCAGCCCGGCCGGCACGTCTCCGACGAGTTCGCCCGCCACCCGGACTGGTACGCCCCGATGGTGCCCTCGCACCGCGAGGTGGCCTCGGCCAACTGCCTGGCGCAGGTCACCGGGCCGTGGCACTACCAGCGCCTCACCGTCGCCGCCTTCCGCCGCTGCGCCGCCGCCGACGGCCCGCTGGGCGACGCGTCCGCCGTCGTCCTCGGCCTCCTCCTGGTCGACCGCGACCGGGACGACCCGATGGTCGGGCTGCTGCTCGACCTCGCCGCGCAGGGCGCGCTCCCCGTCGAGGCCCTCGGCCGTCAACTCGGCGAACTGGTCAGGCGGGCGCGATCGGGCATCCGCCCGCTGGTCGCCGCCCTGTCCGAGCTGGCCCAGGAGGGCGCACCCCACCAGGTGTGGGCCGTCCTGCGCGGGCTGCTGCCCCACCTGCTGCCCCGCGCGGGTGAGCGCGCCACCACCCCCCAGTCGGAGGCGGTCGCCTTCGCGACCGAGGTCGCGTCGTGGATCGGGGCGACCGGCGAGATCCCCGAGATCACCGCCCTCGCGGCGCGCACGGGCCGGAGCCGCTTCACCCGCGAGTGCCGCCGCCTGCGCGACCGGCTGGCCCCCGCCCAGAGCTGAACGAGAGCGACGAGATCCCCCTGCCGGATGACCTTCCCGATCCGCCAGGGGGACGTCCTCCCGCCCTGCCCCTCCCTAGCGTGGAACACCACCTTCGACAGGGGAGACGACATGCGTCGCGGTAGGGAACGGGCGATGTGGCTGGCCGTGGGCATCACCGCCGGGCTGGTCGCGGGCGGGGCCGGGGTGGCGGTCGCGGTGGCCGACGACATGCGGATCACGGCCTGTGTCGGGGCCGACGGGGTGCTCCGCGTGCCGGGGCCGATCGAGCAGACGATGTTGCGGCCGCTGCCGACCGAGCCGCCCGGCGACACGTGCCCGATGGGCTACCAGCAGATCACCTGGAACCAGACCGGCCCCACCGGCCCGATGGGCCGCACCGGCGCGCAGGGTCCGGCAGGCGCGCAGGGTCCGGCCGGACCACAGGGCCCCACTGGTCCGAAGGGAGACCCGGGACCGCAAGGAGACGCCGGACCGCAAGGAGAGACCGGACCGCAAGGAGAGACCGGACCACAAGGAGAAAGCGGACCACAAGGAGCGCCGGGGCCACAGGGCGCGACGGGACCGCAAGGAGAGGCGGGATCGCGAGGAGAAACGGGGCCGCGAGGAGAGGCGGGACCGCAGGGCGCGACGGGGCCGCGAGGAGAGGCGGGACCGCAGGGCGCGACGGGACCGCGAGGAGAGCAAGGGCTCCCCGGCGCTCAGGGGGCGAAGGGCGATCAGGGGCCGCGGGGTGAGCGGGGAGCCGATGGCGTCGCCGGGTTGCAGAAGGTCGTCGCGACCAACAGGTTCCCCGCCAACACGGCCGGCACGACCATCGCCAAGTGCCCTTCCGGCAAGGTGCTGCTCGACTCCGACTACCAGGTCTCGGCCCAGTACGTCGCCCTGCTCAACCCCCATTCGGTCGCCTGGGCGCGTCTCTTCTCCCAGACCGGCGGGCCGCTCGACGACGCCGTGAGCGTCCTGTTCCCGGTGAACAACACCAACGGCACCGTCACCGTCACCGTCACAGCGCTCTGCGGGCAGGCGTAAGGGACGGACTTATCGCCTATGGGTTAGTTTGACGGCCGTGATCAGTGGTGGAGCATGAAGCCGTGCCCCCACCAAGATCACAGCCGTCTCCCCATGGGTTTGGAACGGTCCTGCATGAGGAAGTCCCGCAGCCGCTCGCCGGTCGGCAGGAGCGAACCGCAGCCGGTCTACTTCGAGGCGCCCGCCGAGACGATCGAGATCCAGGAGATCGACCCGCTGCCCGTGCTGGAGCAGGCGACGCGTGACCACGCCTACCCCGGCACCTCGATCGTCGTCCGGATCGACTACCGGAACACCTCGGCGCTGCTGAACCGCGTCGGGATGGCCGGCTCTCTCCAGCAGCTCTGCGCGGCGCTCGGCCAGACCAACGCCGACCTCGGCCAGCGGCTGGCGGAGACGTTCACCCCGAGCCAGCTGGCATGGCTGGTGCGGGCGTTGACGATCTACGGCGCGAACGCCGGGAAGCTGACCGAGCTGGGCGTCGACCTGCCCACGGTCGTGCGGCGGCTGATCAAGGTGGTCCGGCGCGGTGTGCTCACTCCGCCGGGCACGCCCGGCGACGGGTTCGTCAACGAGGTCGTGTTGTGCGGCGGCTGGATGCAGGCCTCGTTGTGCGCCGTCCCGATGGCGGTGAGGCCGCAGATTCTCACGGCGCTCAACAGGCTCTACTTCCCGGGCGGGCTGCCGGGCCGGCCGCAGGTCATCGGGCCCCTGGACCCGGAGCTGCTGCGCGCCGGGCTGCGAAAGGCCCTGACCAGGGTGCTCGACCAGCAGCTCAGGCCGTGGGACCCACCACCCGGCGAGCGGCTCGAACGGGTCGACTTCACCGAGATACGGCGCATCGCCGACTTCCTGGAGAGATTCGTCTGCGAAGTGCTGGCCCCCTTCCCGCTGGCATACGCCGACGGTCCCCTCTACGGCGTCCCCTACTCGGGTTGTCTGACCAGTTCCGAGGAGGTGACCGTCGACCACGACGGACTGCTCGGCTGGATGGAGAACCGGGGCACCCGCGTCGGGCGCGACCCCGCCTACGAGGCGCCCATGACGGCGGCGAACTACCACCCGGGCCGGACGGCCGACCAGGAGGCGCTCCGGCAGATCTACGCCGACCTGCTGAGCGACGCCGACTTCGCCCGGAAGGTGGGCCGGCTGATCAACCACACGCCGCAACACGCGGCGGCCGACGGCATGACCTACCTGCTGCCCTGCTATCCGAACCCGGCCGTGCAGTCACGGGCGGAGTGGCGGTGGCGGATGACGCGCACCATGATCCACGAGTTCATGCACCGGATCACCCACCCCAATGTGGTCGACGCCGCCCAGCACGTCCACCAGCCGCAGATCCTCAAGGAGGGCTTCGTCGAGGTGTTCACCGCGTTGGTGCTGCAGCGGCTGTCCGACCGCGCCGCCGCCGACCAGGAGGTGCGGGACCTGATCCTCGGCCCCGGCACGCCGTGGACGCCCGCCCCCGACGCCTACCTCAAGGTCGGCTACGGCCAGGACGGCGCCGACGCACAGCAGATCACCAAGGTGCTCGGCCGGGGCAACGTGGCGATCGGCTACTTCCTCGGCGACGTCAGACGCCTGGCGATCATGGACCCGCAGTGATCCCACCCCCCGAGGACCGCAGATGGCGCTGACCAAGACCAAGCGCGGCACCGAGCCCCCGAGCCTGGCCGAGCGACTGCGCGACGGCGCCGAGGCGGCGTTCCGGTCGCTGGAGGCCGAACTGCTGGGCCAGGGCCCGTTCGGCTCCCACTGGATCGACGTCGCCGCCATGTCCCTGCCCCAGCAGGCCTGGCTGATCCACGCCCTCCACCTGCTGACCCGCAACCCGGGCGACTACCAGCGCACACCCGCCGTGGCCCGGCTGGTCGGCCACGCCCGCCGCCACACCGCCGAACCGGGCGAGGCCGCCTTCGAGCGCGAGGTGCTGGCGGTGAGCGGCTGGACCGAGGCGGTCTTCCCCGCCACGCTCACCGTGCCGGAGCCCGCCGATCTGTCCGTCGTACCGGCCGGCCATGAGTGGATCTCCGAGGAGGTCGACCGCCGCCTCGCCGCCGCCCCCGAAGGCCGGCTCGACCCGCTGGCCGCCGCCGACCTGGGCGCCGTCGTGCAGGCCGCGCTCCGGGCCGAGTTCCCCGGCAACCGCTACGAGGGCCCGCTCTACGACGGTTACGACCTGGGCTCCCGCGTCCGCGACTCCGTCGAGCTGCCCGGCGGCGCGGCGGCGCGGGCCGCCTATGTGACCATGCTCGGCGGCGACCCGGCCGTGCTCGACTCCGACCCCGGCCTGGCCGGCCGGGTCGGGCGGCTGATCACCCGGGACGCCTCCCACGGCCCGGGGCGGGAGGTCTTCGTCCCGGCGGCGGACCGGGCCCTGCTGACCCACGCCTTCCTCCACGTGCTGGCCCATCCGGGGTTCCGCGAGCGGGCCGGACGGCTGGAGGAGGACCTGGTCGCCCTGTTCACCGCCGAATACGGCGAGGGCGCCCCGCCCGGCGACGGCCCGGCGGCGGCGCTGCTGGAGGAGCTCGGGTCCGACCGGCTGAAGGTGGCGTTCTTCTTCGGCCGGACCGAGTACCTCGGCCTCTAGCTGGGATCCTCGTGGCGGTGCGGGGACTTCCACGGGAGCCCGGCGTTCTCGATGGCCTGGTACACCTTTACCGCCAGCTCCTTCGGGGTGCCCACCACAGGAGTGTTCTCGATCACCGACTGGACGATCCTGGCGCGGCTCTGGGTGAAGCTGTCGTCCGTCGGGCCGCCTGGCATGTTGTGCTTGGGCTCCTCCGCCCACCCCACGAAATAGGCCACCCGGGAGTAGAAGGGACTCATGTTCATCTCGCCCTCACCGGGCGGGACGCCGTCCCTGACCTTGGCCAGGAGCCTGCTCCCGACGACGTCGGAGCGGTCGCCGGGGTCGTCGCCGACGAGGTAGTAGAGCACCAGCTTGTCGTATTTGGGCGGGTCGTCGGTCTTGGTGGACTGGAGGAGCACCTTGAACTTGACGAAGTTGGCGCCGATCTCCCCGTCGGCGAAGACCAGGGACAACTTCTTGGCCAGGAGCAGGGCGGTCTGTTGTGACCGCACGTTGACGACCAGACGCCGCATCCGCCGGTGGAGGTCGGCCTCCTTGAAGAAGACGACGGTGTTCATCACATGGAGGTAGTCGCCCAGAATGAGCGCGGTCTCCAGGTCGCCTTCGTACTCCTGGGGCGCGCAGAAGTAGACGGTGCTCTGGACGCCGAGGTCGACGAACTCCTGGACCTCGGCGGGATCGATGGGCGTGGCCAGATAGGTCTGGTCGGTCAGGTCGGCGCTCATCAGGCCGTAGACCCGCTTGGGGTTGCGGTCCGGCCGGATCTCTCCGGTCCGCGGGTCGTAGAAGTACTCCCACAGGGTGTGGAAGAAGTCGAGGTCACGCAGGTAGTCGAGTTTCACCCGCGTCTCGTCGTCGAGCGAGCCGCGAGGGGAGCGCGCCCGTGCCGAGGTCAGGGTGGGCCGGGTCGTGGTCGTCGTGATCTGGGGGACGGTCTCGACGGGGGCGACGTCGGTGTCGAAGCCGGTGTCGAAATCGGCGTCGAGGCCGAGGGTGAACTCGTCGATCGGGCCGCCGTCGGCGTCGGAGGAGAGATCCCTTTCGAGGTCGAAGTCGACGTCGAACTCGATGTCCGCGGGGATCTCCACGGGGATCCTGGGCGTCGGGCGGCGCTGGATGAAGTCATGGGCGGGGCCGTCGAAGGCGGGAGCCGGAACGGTGCGGTTCCACGCGACCTGGTTGGCCGGGGCCTGGACCGGCGGGCCCTGGGTGGGGCGCGCCGGGGCCTTCTGCTTCTTCTTCGACTTCTTCTTGTTGAACACGCAGGTCCAGCTCTCTCCTAGTCGAGACCGATGAAGTCGACGCGGCCGAGGTAGTAGGCCGCTTTCACCTGGTCGGCCCCGGCCAGGTCGCGGATCTCCGCTGCCGACCCGTGGATGGTCCACACCTGACCGGGCGTCAGGGCGTCGAGGAGGTCGGCGGTGAGCAGGTCGGCGATCCCCTCCGCCAGGAGCGGGCCGCGGGCGGCGGCCTCTGTCGCCTCGGTGAAGTCGGGGTGGGCCAGGACGTGGACGAACTCGTGCACCATCAGCGCGTGGAGGTGGGGCCGCCACGACTCCCTCGGCCCCCACGCCCCGGTGGGCACGTGGGCCGGCAGGTGGACGTAGGTGCGCTCCCCCGCCTCGTGGGACGGCGAGTTCCCGAGCAGGAGGCCGGCCAGGTCGTCGAGTTCAGGGTCGTCGGCGAGCCATCCGTCGAGCAGGTCGTCGAGGCTTTCCCGGTGATCGGGCCGGGCGTGGTCGTATCCGGCCGAATAGAGGGCGCCGGTCAGGTGGGCGCGCCGCCGCAGGAAGGCCAGCCGGGCGTCCTCGTCGTCGTCGGCCGCGCGGGCGTCGATGACGCTCGCGGCGTAGTCGAAGCCGTCGTACAGCGGGCCCGCGACGTTGGCCGTGGGGAACGACGGCCCCTGATCACGGACGAACCGCTGGATGGACGCGGCGACCGACTCCATCCACGACAGGTCCTCCGGTTCGGACGAGGCCTCCCACCAGAGCGACTCCCCGGCGAGTTCGGCCTTCAGCCCCGGCAGCACCGATGTGGTCAGCGCCGCCGCGTCGAACACCCCACCGGACGGGGCGCGGCCGTGGATCTCCGCCAGCCGGGTCAGCGCGGCGGCGCCGGGCAGGGCGAGGGAGGACGTGAGGGCCGCCTCCAGCCAGCCGCTGACCGACATGACCTCCTCCTCGAAGCGCGGCGCGCCCGGTTCGAAGCGCCGCCATCGGGCCCGGTCGACGATCAGGGAGGCCGCCCGGGGTCCGGAGAAACCGGGACCGGCGCCGTCGGCGTTGCGGGCCAGCAGGTCGAGACCGTGCACGACCCATCGCCGTTCGGCCGGGTCGGCGTCCGCCACGTCGCCCCAGCGGGACGGGTAGCCGGTGTCGTCCCCGCGTACCTGCGACTCCAGGTCGCGGAACAGCTGCTCGACGTCCTCGGCGGCGAGCCGGTCGTCGAGCGTGGGGCCCTCCGCGAGCGCGTCGCGTTTGGTCTTCCTGAGGCTCACAGGACCTCCATCTCCTCGGTCTTCTTCTCCTTCTTCTTCTTTTCCACGCCGATGTACGTCGTGGCCCCGAGGAAGTAGGCCGCCTCGATGTTCTCGAACCCGACCTCGTCGAAGATCTGCCCCGCTTTGGTTCCCGCACTGCGGTAGCCCACCTGGAACAGACGCTCGGGCGGCGCCGCGAAGGGCAGGCCGCCCAGGACTATTCGGGTGAGGGCCGGAGCCTGGCGCACGATGTCGACGAACCTGCGGAACATCAGGGCGGTGAGCAGGTCGGTGACGCCCTCGATCATGACCTGCCGCTGGTCGATGCTCCCCGCCACCTTCCTGAACTGCGGGTGCGTGAGGAAGTGCAGGAACTCGTGCATCATGGTGCGGGACTGCTGCCAGAGCTCGTCGGTTTTCTTGCCCTGCGTCGAGATGAAGGGCTGGACGTAGATGGTGCCCGTGCCGGGACTGTGCGCCCCGTTCGTCTGGACCGCCCTGACCACCTTCTTCCGTAACGCACTGGATTTGACCATTTCGTCCAAGATCGCGTCCCGGGCCTCGACGTCTTCGCGGCGTCCGGGGTCATAGTTCGCCTTTTCGTACACGGCCGAGTTCTTGTCGTTGCCGACGACGTCCGAACGGTTCTTCAGGAAGTTCTTCAGCGCCTTCGGGCTCACGTCTCGGCTCGTGGTGCTGACGATCTTGTCGGAGTATTTGAACCCGGAGTGGTAGGGGCTGTCGGGTCTCGCCAGGACGAACTTGCCGAAGGCGAGTTCCACAACGTCCTGGATGACGTTCGCGACCAGCCTGATCTCCCGGATGGAGCGTTCTTCGGTCTGCGCCCAGCCCTTGTTGTGGTTGTCGAGGAGTTCTTCGAGGCTGGTCCACAACTGCGTGCGGAGCACTGCCTTGTCGAGAGGGCCGATCTGGGGCACGTCGAGAGCCATGGTCGTGGTCGTGGTCGTGGCACGAGATTTCGAGTAGTAGATGCTCTGCAGCTTCTCCAGTGATTCCGGCGACGGGGGCTTCAGATTCCAGAGGAGGATCCCCTTGGTCCATCCGCTGACCTGGAGCGCCTGCTTCTCGAGGTCCCTGCTCAGAGCGTCGAAGGGCTTCCGGCCCGGATGCGTGGCCTGCTTGAGGAGGCGGGGGATGACCGGGCCGAACGTCATACCCGCTTCGATCATGACCTCGGCGTTCTCCGAGAAGACGCACACCGCGCGCATGAGCCATTCGACGGCACCGGGATCGTCCTTGCCGTGTGCGGCCACGAAGGCGGTGCCGTCGTCGGTATCGCTGCCACTCAGCAGCTTGAGCCGCGCATCGATGAAGGCGCCTTCGCCACCCTTCTTGACCGTGCTCAGGCCGGGATAAGTGAAGGTCAGGTCTTCCATGACCGGGTCCGGACGCGCGACCCTGGTGGTTTCGGTCGCCTGTTTCTTGCGGGCGCCCTCGGACGACGTCTTTCTGGTGTCGGACTCCTTCCGTTTCGTACCTGCGGTCGGCTTCGTGGGCGGAGTCGCCTTCGTGCCCGTCCCGGTGGAGAGGCGGGCGGGTGTGGTCTTGGTGGCGGTGGACTTCCGCTGCGGCGGTTGGGATGCCGACGGCAACGACGAGCTCGGCTGGACATCCTGGGCCGAGCTCGTCTTCTGCCTCTTGTTCGTCCTCTTCTTCACGTCCGGCCTCGATCAGATCGCGCGGTACGTCAGGATGAGCCCCACGTTGACCAGGGCCTCGCGGTCGCCGTCGGCGGTGAAGGTCAGCTCCTCGGCCCGCAGGCCGGGGATGCGGAGCATGGTCCCGTCGTTGACGACCTGGCCGCCGTGCAGGAGCCGGGCCGAACCCCAGTCGGCCAGTTCGTAGCGGGCGTACAGGCCGGTGAGCTGGACGCCGACGATGTCGGGGAACATCTCCGGCGTCAGCGGCAGCACCAGGTCACCTCCGCCGGTGAACTCCTCCCACTCGCTCGCGAACTCCCCGGCGACGTCGACGTAGCGGGCCGCGGCGTACGGCTTGCGCATGCCCCTGACCGCGTTGGCGAAGACGTCGCCGCCCTGTTCGGCGGTGTACTTGACCAGGAGCGTCACGTCGAACAGGTCCCACGGGCGGCGGCCGGTGGCCTCCATCTTCCACGTCGAGACCGCGCCGGTGCCCTCGAAGGGGAGGTAGCGCTCGTCGTCGAAACGGAGCTCGAACAGGCCGTTGTTGTCGCGGTGCTGCTCGGTGTCCGACAGGGCGATCTGCTGGCTCGGCCGCCAGTCGGAGCGGATCGAGGCGGGCGCGTCGCCCTTGCCGTCGAGCAGGTAGCGCACGGCCTTCGGGTCGGGGGTGAGCACCGTCTTGTGCCCGGTCTGGGTGAGCACGGCGTTCACCTCCAGCGGGCCCTCGGGACCGTCGAAGACGACCGAGACGGTCTTGATGCGGCGCTTGTAGTGGCCGGGGAAGTCGCGGTCGAACAGCGCCTCGGTGAGGGCGAACTCGCAGCGGCCGTCGTTCTTCAGGTTGAGCACGGCCAGCGGGTCGAGCTGGAGCAGCGAGATCCGCTTGGTGATCTCGAAGCCCCGCTCGTCGTTGGAGACATAGGCGTGGCCGAGCCGTTCGAGGGCGACGCCGAGCGCCTCCCCGGCGAGCAGACCCGAGCGTCGGCTCTCCCAGTAGACGGGCTGGATGAACGAGTCGCTGACGCCCTGTTCGTACTGGTAGGCGCGTTCGGCCGCCTTCGCGATGTCGTGGGCGAGGCCGTAGCCGGCGAAGTACATCTGGGCCAGGCGGCCGGCCTGCCACTGGTAGAGCTCGGCGTTGGTGAACTTGCCCGTGAGGAAGGTGGCGACCGCCTCCAGGTCGGCGATCTCCTGGTCGATGATCTCCAGGTCGCGCTGGGCCTGCGCGAGCTGGGCCCGCGCCGAGGCGACCTGGTGGCCCAGTTCGCGGTGGTCGGCCTTGGCGAGCATGACCTGGTAGGCCCACTCGTCTTCCTGGCGTTCCTGTTCGACGCGCACCCCGTAGAGCTCACCCAGCACGCTGAGGCCCTCGCCGAGCGCCTCGGCGATCTCGGCGCCGGTCTCCATGACCTTGCCGACCTGCTCGCCGCCGATCATCGTGCCGAGGATGAACGGACCGGCCAGCACCTGCGGGGCGGCGAAGGCGATGGCCGCGCCGACCTTCAGGCCCGCGCCCGTCAGGTGGGTGGCGGCGGCGGCCGTCATGATGTCGAGCTGCGAACGCTGGAGCGAGGTCAGCCCGTCGGCGATCTGCTTCTCGTAGTACTTCTGCCGCGCCTCGGCCGCCTCGCGGGAGGCCTCCATCTGGGCGAGGTACTCGGTCGCCACCTCGACCTGCGCCTCGCGCACGGCCCGGGTCATCTGCCGGATGCCGGCCTCCTGCCGGTTCTGCAGGATCGACAGCTCCTCGGCGTCGCGGCGTTCGAGCACGCTGAGCAGTTCGCCGCCGAAGGCGCGCAGCCGGTCGACGAGGTCCTGCGCCTTGCGGTGCAGGAAGCCGAACCGGTAGTGCGGCACCGGCCCCGCCAGCCCGGCACTGACCTGGTCGGGGGTGAGCCCGGCGGCGGCCCCTCTGACCAGCGCCATCACGTCGGCGGGCGGCTCGAACAGCGGCAGCGGACGGCTCACGCCCAGGATGTCGAGCGAGGCCCTGATCTTGCGCAGCCGGTCTTCGACGCGGTCCCAGTACTCGCCGAGCACGGCGTTGCCGGGGATGAAGAAGTAGCCGTCGGCCACGCCCCGGTGGATGGCGCCCATGCCGTCGAGCAGGCTGCCGCCCGCCGTGACCCGCTCGGCGTAGGGGTCGTCCTCCTCGACCTGACCGAGCTGCTTGTAGGACCGCACGTCCGGCAGGCGCCGCCGCCCGACGCCCTGCGGCCGGTCGCCGAGCAGGTCGTAGGCGAGGATGTAGAGCATCCGCGCCTCGTCGACCGACTCCATCGTGTACTGCCGGAACAGCAGGTCGCCCCAGTCGAGCAGGTTGTCGACGTAGGCCATCACGACCGCCCGCCGGTAGGCGGTGGGCCGCAGCGCGGCGATGGCGTGCGGGTCGAACGGGTCGTCGAGGTAGGCCTTCAGCAGCGCGCCCCGGTCGCCCATGAGGTCGTACTGGCGGTCCAGGCGGGCGATCATGCCGACCTTCTCGCGGAGCCGCTCGTGCGTCGCGAACGGCTGCACCCGGTCGGCCAGGCCGTCGAGGAGGGTCAGGTCGTCGGGGGTGCACGCGCGGGCGTGGTCGAACAGCGGGGCCAGCCTCTCCAGGTCGGCCAGGATCGGGGCCATGTCCACGCCCACCTGCGCGGGCAGGTTGCGCAGGTCGATCCGGCAACCCTCGACGAGCGCCCGCAGGTCGATCGCGAGGAACGGCAGGAAGCGCCAGTAACGCTCCGGCTCGGTGGGGTCGAAGACGTACTCGTACCAGCGTTTGGCGTCCTCGAAGCGCTGGGCCGCGTTGAGCGCCTGGGCGATGAGCATCGGCGCGTGGAAGAAGATCTCCCAGTAGTAGCGGCCGTTGGCGCTCTGGAAGTCGATGTGGCTGCTGGCCGGCACGCCCGCCAGGTCGTCGAGCACCTTGATGACGGTGGTGCCGGAGTCGGAGGTGCTGAAGGAGGGCAGTTCGTCGATCTCTTGGGTCTCCGGCGCGAGCAGCGCCGGGACGCCGCCGACCAGCAGGCGGCGGTTCAGTTCGAACGCGGTGCTGGAGGTGAGCCGGACGATCTCGTGCGGCACCGAGGCCCACTCGTAGGGCCGCTCCAGCACGCCGCCCTTCGGGTTGACGGCGAAGTTGACGCCGAGGAACAGGATGAGCTCCGCGTCGGTGTCCATGGCGCCGGTGTAGGTGCCGACGAAGTCGGGCGGCAGCGACCGCCAGTTGCCCTCGATCGGGACGAAGTCCTTGATCGCGGTGAGCTCCTTGTCGGCCGGGATCGCCGTGTAGTCGGCTCCGGCGAAGACGTAGCGCTGGTCGCCGCGTTTGAAGGTCGCGTCGATCTTCTGCGGCAGGGTCTTCGGGTAGCCCGCGTCGGCGACCGCCGGGATGTCGTTGCCGGTCATCGTGTAGCGGAACAGCTCCAGGCCGCTGACCAGGTAGAGGTGGTCGCCGTCGACGTAGGCGACGTCGATCGACGCGCCCAGGTTGAGCCCGGTCGACACACGGCCGAGGGGCCGGGTCGGCCGGGGCGTGGTGTCGGTGCCGGTGGTGTAGGTGTCGTCGCCGAAGTAGTAGGGGGTGCCGGCCATGTCGATCGCCGACCTGATCTTGCGGTCGCCGGGGAGCAGGTCGGGGTTGCCCTTGAGGTCGCGCGGATAGTCCTTGTCGGGGCTGTGCTGACCGACGTCGGAGTACTTCGCGTACGTGGAGTCGAAGATCAGGAAGAGCGTGGTGTCCCGCGTGAGGGCGGCCTGCACCCGCGACTTGGTGCCCCATTGGCTCGCCACCTTGGTGGGCGTGGAGAACAGGCCCGACTCGACGTCGCGAGTGATCAGATCGGAGCCGTTGATGAAGTACTCGGTGCCGCCCATCGTGAACGCGACGTTGATCGAGTTCCACTTGGGCAGGCCGTCGGGGTTGTCCCTGATGAGTTTCGGATAGCCGAGGTCCATGCGGTTGAGGCCGGTGAAGCGGTAGTACTCCGCGCCCGTGAAGATGAAGTAGTGGCCGTCGCGCACCAGGACCGCGTCGACCCGGCCGGTCCGGGACAGTTCCGAGTCGCCCACGTCGCCCCACCGGTCGGCGATCTTCTCCGTGGTGGTGCGGATCGGGCCGCTGGGCTTGATGACGACGAAGTCGGGGCCGTTGAAGTAGTAACGGGAGTCCCCGCGCTGGAACCCGGCGTCGATCTTGGTCCACTGGGCCGCGCCGGTCCGGTCGCCGCCCTGGCCGGGCAGCCGGTGGGTGTTCTCCTTCAGCGGCAGGACCTGCGCGTCCTCGCCGGGGTCGGCGGTGATCGGGCGGACCAGGAAGCTGCCGCCCTTGTGGTCGACGCTGAACCACGCACCGTCGGTCGACTCGGCCGGCATGTTGAACGGGATCAGGCCGCCGACCGCCTCGGCGAACACCTTGCCGAGCTCGATCGGGCGGGGCAGGGCGGCCGGGGCCTCGATCGGGAGGGCGTACAACTCGGGAGTGAGCGCGTGTGACGTGGTGAAACCGACGCCCGCGGCCCGGTAGGCGGCGGAGACCACGATCGAGTCGTGGGTGCCCTTGCCCGGCACGGTCGACGACGCCCGCACCGTCAGTTCGTCGACGACGATCACGCCGTCGTGCAGGGCGCCCGCCGGGAGGGTCTGCGGGGCGACCCACTCGCGGTTGAGGTTCTGGAAGGAGTAGCAGACCCTGACCCGCTTCTTGGGCGGCGGGGCCGAGACGTTCTGCTCGTCACCCTTGGTCGTGGTGGTGATGACGGTCTTGCCGGTGTCTTCGGGGGCGACCGACTCGACGATCGTCCAGAAGACGAAGACCCGGCCGAAGGCGTGCACGGGGTGCACCTGTTCGGCCTCGATCTGCACGTCGACGCGCGACCACGGCTCCCAGCTCGCCGACAGGCGCTCGCCGTCGCGGAACTCGGCCTCGCGGAAGTACCACCGGCGCGGCTCGGTGCGGGTGCGGCCGAACAGCACGAGCTGGCGGGTGCCCTCGGCGTCGTCGTCGGCCCTGTAGACGTAGGCGCCGGCGATGGCCAGGCGGCTGACCTCGGTGTACTCGTCGAGGTAGCGCTTGTAGGCGCGCTGCACCGACTCGGCGGTGATCTCGCCCTGGAGGAGGTCGTCCTCCAGTTCCTTGAACGCCGGGGTCTTGGTGTCGCGCAGCTCGGGGCGGATGTAGTTCTCCGGGTAGAGGAAGACCTTCCGGTTGGCCTCCCAGATCCGGTAGTTCTTCAGCCACGTCCACCAGGTGCGCAGCCTCGGCTTGACGTCCTCCTCGGAGGACAGCTCCTCCAGGTCGAGCAGGTAGCGGTGCAGGTAGAGCTGGGTGGCGGCGATGGCCTCGCGGATGCGCGAGGTCACGCCCTCCTTGCCCATCGCGACGTCGATGAGGGCGTGCTCGTAGATCTCGGCGGCGGTGGCCAGTTCGGGGTGCAGGTGCAGCACCGCCGGGACCAGCGCGTCGCGTTTCAGCACGTTGAGGTCGTCGTGCGCGAGGGGCACGACGGCCTCGGGCAGCAGCGCCTCCAGGGTGTCGGCGGTGGCGCCGTGGAGCTTCGAGGGCCCGGCGCCGGTCTTGGCGGCCACCGCGAAGAGGCGCACCAGCTTGAGCAGGAACTCGATCTCGAACCGTTCGTCCTCGGCCGGGAACTCGGTGATCAGGCCGGCGTTGCGCTTGGCCCAGCGCAGTTCCTCGACGTCCCAGGGGAAGATCTCGGCCAGCTTCTCGTACGGCTCCGCCGCGCCCTTGGCCAGCAGTTCCGCCAGCCCGCTGTGACGGCGGGCCAGGTCGGCGAACTCGGTGATCGTGTGGACGTCGGAGAGGCGGTAGTCGGCGGCGTCCGACCAGCGGTGCCGGAACAGTTGCGGGAAGGTGCGGTCGACCACGTCGAGACGGCCGGAGTAGCGCACGTATTCGTCGTGCTTGACCAGGTAGGTGGCCTCGCCCAGCGTGAACGCGCCGGTGACGCCCTCTTCGAACGTGCGGGGCAGGTCGCCGAAGTCGTCGCGGATCGTGCGGGGGAAGCCCTCGTCGGCGTGTTTCAGCTCGGCCGTGGAGTAGCGGACGTACTGGGCGCCCCGGAACACGTACAGCTCGCCCCGCGCCGAGACGAACGCCGCGTCGACGACCGAGCCGTCGGCGAAGTCGTTGCGGATCTTCCCGAACGTCGCGGCGACGTCGCCGAGCACGGTCCCGGCGACGAATTCGCCGCCCTTGAAGAAGTGCACGACGCCCTCCCGCAGGAACGCGGCGTCCACCCCGTCCTGGAAGTCGGCGGGCAGGTCCCAGTCGCCCGCGATCGTGCGCGGGAAACCCTCGTCGATGTAGAGGTAGTCGCCGCCGGTGTAGCGCACGTACTGGTCGCCGGAGAACAGATAGGTGTGCCGGTCCCGGACCAGCGCGGCGTCCACCTTCCCCCGGTCGGCCACGGTGTTGCGGACCCGGCCGAGCAGCCCGAGCGGGTAGGTCGCGGTCAGCGCCGTCGACACCGCGAACACGGTGTCGCCGACGACGAGATGCGCGGTGCGGCCGTGGGCCACCGCCGCCGTCACGGGGCCGCCCAGCACGGCGTCCTCGAACGCCTCCGGCAGCCCGGCGAACGCCGCCTCCCGGCGCAGTTCGACGGAGATCGGCTTCGGGTAACCCGGGTCGGTGTAGCGGTATCCGTCGCCGGTGTAGCGGACGTACTGCGCTCCCCCGAACACGTAGGTGTGCCCGCCGAAGACCACGGCCGCGTCGACGCGGGAGCCGAACGGGTTGACCGACCGGCCCCACCGCGACCGGATCTCCTCCGGCGCGGAGAAGGCGCGGTCGGCGTAGCGGGTGTAGGTCTCGGTGAAGAAGAAGTACGTCGCGCCGTCGGCGCCGGTGAACGCCGACCGGAGCCGGTCGCCGGTCGCGACGGAGAAGCCGCGCCACACCCGCTCGATCGGCCGGGGGTAGGACCAGAGCCCGGTCGCCTCGCTGAACTGCACGCAGCGCTCCCCGGCGAGCAGCACCATCGTGTCGCCCTCGAAGATCACCGCGTCGGGCATCGGGAACCCGTCGGGCGCCTTCCAGAACGTCTCGTCGGTCAGCGCCGGGTAGCCGGGGTCGGGGGTGGTGTACGCCCCCTCGTCGCCGGAGTAGACGAGGTGCCGCATCATGCCCGACGCGTCCGGCCGCTCGAACACGTAGGTCTTGCCGTCGCGGTAGTAGGCCAGCGCCACGCCGGTCAGCCCGCCCCAGTGGTCGGCGATGAGCCGGGGTTCGCCGTCGATCACGTCGGGCGAGTCGCCGTAGACGACGAACTGGTCGCCGGAGAAGAGGTAGGTGCGCCCGTCGCGGCCGACGAACGCGGCGTCGACCGCGTTGTCCTGGTAGATGGTGTTGCGCGGGCGGCCCCACTCCTCGTCGAGCGGGTAGTCCTTGCCGATGGCCGTGTTGAAGCACATCGGCCCCTTGAACAGGTAGACGTTGCCGTCGGCCCCGGTCAGCACGGCGTCGAGGCCGGTCCGGTAGTCGGCCGGCACGGCCCGCAGCGCGAGCGGCCGGGTCTCGGCGCTGAACGCGGGCCCTTCGAGGGCGTGCTGCCGCCGCCACCCGGCCGAGGTCTGCACCATGACCGAGCCGTGGTCGACGTAGGCCGCCGTGATGCCGGGAATCGGGTACGAGCGGGTGAGCGAGTCGGACACCGCGTGCCACCGGTCGCCCCGGAACAGGTAGACGGTCCGCCCGTCGGCGAAGGCCGCGTCGACGCCGTCGAGGTCGGCCGTCAGCGCCTGCAGCCTCGGCTCCGACCTCAGCGACGACAACGCCTTCGGGTAGCCGAACTCGATGTGGCCGTAGTCGTGGTCGCGGTAGCGGACGTACTGCGCGCCGGAGAAGAGATAGGTGTAGGTGTGCGTCGACTCGATCCCGTCGGCCTTCTCGGTCACGTCGACGACCAGCGTGGCGTCGACCCGGCCGGTGCGCTGGATCGTGTTGACGACGTTGCCCCAGAAGTTGGCCGTCGTCGCCGGATAGCGGTCGTCGATCTCGGTGTAGTCGGCGGTGGAGTAGCGCACGTACTCGGGGCCGGAGAAGACGTAGGTCTTGCCGTCCTTGCCGACGAAGGCGGCGTCGACCGTCTCGAACGGGATGCTGTCCCACCGGTCGCCCAGCGGCCTCGGCTCCGACCACCAGCGGTGGCGGTTGTCGAAGACGGCGAAGTGACCGCCGCTGAACAGGCAGGTCTCGTTGTCGCGGCCGGTGAAGACGGCGTCGATCGAGCCGAACGAGTCGGGCAGGTTCAGCCAGTTCTCCGCCAGCGGCTTCGGATAGCCCTCGTCGGGCCGGGTGTAGTCGCGGGTGGAGTAGCGGACGTAGAAGGGGGTGTCGTCGCCGTACACCTTGATCCGGTCGCCGACCCGGCGGATGGTCAGCCGGATGTTCCCCTCGGCGACGACCTGCCACTGCGGGGACGCCCCGGTCACGGGCGCGGTGGCGCCCACGGTGACGCCGTGGGCCTGGAGGCGGCGGCGCAGGGCGGGCGAGCAGTTGCCGTCGGCGAGCTCGGCCTCGTAGTCGGCGGGCAGGTCGAGGATCAGGCCGACCGGCCCGAACAGGTGGGCGGAGCCGTCCATGACGAACGCGGCGTCGACCCGGTCGAGCCCGCCCCAGTCGCCCTCGATCGCCCTCGGGTAGCCGGGGTCGACGACCGAGTAGTCGGCCGAGGAGTAGCGGATGTACCGGTCACCGCTGAACAGGTAGGTCTTGCCGTCGAGTCCGACGAACGCGGCGTCGACCCGGCCACCGGGCAGCGCCTCGTTCGGCACGCCCCAGACGTCGGCGGTCGCGCGGGTCTGGCCGCCGGGCAGCGAGACGGTCTGGCCGTCTTTGAACAGGTGGACGGTGTCGCCGACCGCGAACGCCGCCTCGACGGCGCTCTCGAACCTGACCGGCAGGCCCGGCCACCAGGTCTCGATCCGCTGCGGATAGCCGTCGGCGACCCGGACCTCGTCGTTCTCGGGGTTGTCGGTGTAGCGGATCACCTGGTTGCCGGCGAACAGCAGGTAGCCCTGCGCGTCGGCGTAGGCCGCGTCGACGTGGGTCGCGCCGTCGAAGGTGTTGCGGATCAGGCCCCAGCGTTCGGTGATCGGCTGCTCCTGCCGGCCGTCGAAGGTCCGGTCTCCGGAGAAGACGTGGGTGCGGCCGTCGTGGCCGTGGAAGACGGCGTCGACGGCGTCGCGGAAGCGTTCGGGCAGTGGGGTGTCGCCCTGCCACCATTCGGCGATCGACCTCGGGAAGCCCTCGTCGGCCACGGTGAACGGGCCGTCGGCGGAGTAGCGCAGGTACTGGTCGCCGGTGAACAGGTGGGTGCGGCCCTCGGCGTCGACGTAGGCGCCGTCGATCTTCTTGGGTGCCGTGAAGCCGTTGCGCACCGCGCCCCAGGTCTGAGCCTTGGGAGCCCAGCGTTTCTCGCCCTTCGCGCGGGTGAAGGCGTGCGACCTCCCGTCGTCGCCCCGGCCGATCAGCCAGTCGGCGCCGTCGCGGGTGAACGCGGCGTCGATCGCGGTCATCCCGGAGAACCGGGGCGACAACTCGGTGAGCGGCTTCGGCCGCTGGTCGGTGAGCTCGTGACCGGCGGAGTAGGTCCAGTAGGAGCCGCCCCGGAACAGCAGGATCAGGCCGTCGTGACCGGTCAGCAGGGCGTCGAAGCGGTCGACGCCGCGCGGCAGTGCCAGCGGCTCGGGGAACTTCCCGGCCAGGTCCTGGTCGCGGAAGGCGACGGTGACCTCGTCGACGTCGAGGCCGAGCTTGGCCGCCAGCCGGGCGAACCGGCGCAGCCGCCGGTAGACCCGGCGGAAGTCGGGCCCTGCCGATCCCCCTGCGGGTCCTGCGACGGCCGGGGCGACCAGCACGTCGAGCGCGCCGGGGGCGACCGCCGCGCCGATGGCCTCGACGACCTGCGAGGACACCCCGAAGACGTCCTGGAGCACGTTGAGCAGCGTGCGGTGCTGACGGTCGGCGAGGTCGCCGAGGGTGGCGGCGATCTCGACGATCGCGGCGAGCTGCTCCTTGGCGGTGGCGTGCAGCACGAAGAAGACGTCTTTGGCGTAGTCGTCGACGCCCGGCAGGGTGAAGTCGAGCGCGCTGGTGACCTGCCGGAAGTAGCCGAGCCGCGCCTCCGGGACGGCCAGCGACGGCGTCAGGTGCCCGGCCTCGACCAGCATCTCGACCAGCCGGGGCCGCTCGTCGTCGTCGAAGCCCAGCTCGGTCAGGGCGTCCAGGTCGATCCGGTAGGGCGCCTGGGCCCGTGTCAGCGCCGCGACCCGCTCGAAGACCAGTTCCCCGTCTCCGTCGGTGAAGCCCTCGCCCAGGTCGATGGTGCCCTCGGCGTCGTCGAGCTCACCGCGCAGTTCCTCGTGGATGCGCCCGTCACGGGTGATCGGCCCTTCGAGCCGGTGCACGACGCGGGCCGCCATGGCCTCGTCGGCGAGGGCGGCGAAGTCCTCGGGGGTGACCAGGTGCATCTCGGCCTTGGCGGCGGCCAGCTGGGCCTTGATCGCGTCGAGCACGACCCTGCGGAGGGGATAGAACTCCAGCGCGATCCCGAAGTCGGCGACGTCGAGCCCGGCGAGCGCCGCCTTGTCGGTGAAGCACAGGTCGGCGTCGACGAAGCCGTTGAAGCGCAGGCTCTGGGCCAGCGAGTCGAGCTGCTCGGCGGTCAGCCTCAGCTCGGCGAAGGCGGCGGGGTCGAGCGCGATCCTGGCCTCCCGGTAGGCCGACACCCGGGCTTTCAGCAGCGCGAGCACGGCGGGGGCCACGTCGTCGAGCGGCGCGTTGACCCGGAACTCGGTCACGTTGGCCGGGTCGGCGAAGAACTCGGGGTCGGTGAGGTCGCCCTCGTCGCCGAGGTGGCCGTTGTGGACCAGGTTGTCGTAGAGCTCGGTCCGCTCGGCCTCGGTCAGCTGCGGCAACGCGCTCGCCAGGTCGGAGGGGTAGAAGGCGCTCTCCAGCCCGGCGATCACGGTGAACAACTCGTCGCGGTGGGCGGCGAAGTCGCCGGCGAGCGTGAGCCGGTCGGGCAGGTCTTCGGTGGCGAGCAGGCCGTCGGGCCGCAGGATGCCCCGGGTCACCAGGTTGGCGAAGATCTTGGACGTCAGCCGGTCGGCCAGCCCGAGCCCTTCGAAGTCGCCCGCGGCCAGCACGCCGAGCCGGTCGACCGCGTGGTAGGCGGCGGTGGCGACGGCCGCCGGGTCGAGCCGCAGCAGGCGGGGGTCGTGCGGGGAGACCACGCCGTCGCGATAGGTCGCCAGGGCCTCGTGGATCACCCGTCCGGCCCGCTCGTCGAACCGGTCGGAGCCCAGCGCCTCCGGGGTCAGCGCGACGGCCGCGAACTGGTCGGCGATCGAGGCGACGACCTCGGCCTGCTCGGCCTCCGACTCGGGCGTGGCCGGTTCGCCGAGGATGCCCGTGAGGTCCTCCCCCGCGAACCCCCACGACCGCATCCAGGCCACCACCTCGACGAGGGTCTGGGCCAGCCAGAGCGAGGAGACGGGGTCGTCGTCGCGTTCGAGCATCCGGTGGACGTCGGCCGACGCGGGCCTCAGCACCGGCAGCACCGGGAAGGTCGAGTGGCGCTCGATGGCGGGGTCGTTCTCCAGCGCGGTCAGCACGGCGAACAGCTCGGCCACCGACAGCCCGAGGTGCCCGGTCAGCCTTGCCACCCGGTGGAGCACGACCACCGAGGCCCGGCTGATCTCCCGGTCGAACGGGCTCTCCTCCAGCGGCCCGGCGTAGCGGTCGCGGAACCGGCGGACGGTCTCGACCAGTTCCGACTCGGCCATATCGATGGAACGTGCCAATTCGCGGCGGAACGTCCGGTTCTGCGGGGCGAGGATGTCACCGGCCGGACGCGGCAGGTCGCCGACCTCGGCCGGGAGGGTGCGGGTGGTCAGCGTCTCGACCAGGTCGAACGGGACGTCGTGGGTGCGGTGCAGATGGGCGGCGGCGGCCACCGCGCGTAACGTCTCGGCCTCCAGGACCGAGGTGAAGGCGCCGACGACCCGGTCGAGGTCGGTGAACGACAGGCCGGTCTTCTTCGCCAGCCGGATGAAACGGTGGGCCCGGTCGAGCCACATGTCGGGCACGGCGCCGCCGTCGCGGAGCGCCAGCGTCCGGCCGTCTTCGCCGACCTCGACCACGGCGCCCTGGTGGACGAAGGTGCCCGAGAGGGAACGTTCCAGGTCAGGGTCGCCGTAGAGGAGCTCGGTCAGCTCCGCGCCGGTGAGGGAGGTGGCCTCCAGGAAACGCTCGACGTCGTGCAGCACCGAGATCGGCTCGCCGTCGAGCCCGTAAGCGGCGGCCAGTCCGGCCGCGTCGGTGCGCGGGGTGGTGATGACGTGGACGTCGGCCTCGGTCAGCCCGAGGTAGTCGCGGGTGACCCGGTCGCGGTCGACCGTGGCGGCGAACAGCCGGTAGAACTCGACCGGGTCGACGCCCAGGTGGCGCAGGTAGGTGGTGAACCGGGCCGCGTCGAGCGAGAACGGCAGCGCGAGCGGGTGCTTGAAGTCGCGGTCGGCCAGCTTCTCGTAGGGGTCGTCGCCGACCAGCGCCTCCAGCACCTCGTTGACGATGTCGAGGTAGGGCACCGTCGTGGTGGTGTTCTCCTCGTCGAGCGGGATCTCCCCGATGCCGGGGCGGCGGCGCAGCAGCGAGCCCACGTCGGAGTCACCGTGGAAGGTCTCCTGCAGGAAGGTGAGCAGATCGGTCAGATAGGCCGCGGGCGAGTAGACCGAGCGCGCCTCGTCTCCCGTCCGCAGATCGAGTTCTCCGAAGAGTCGTTCATAGCTCGGGATCGAAGCATCGCTACGCACGCGGGAAATCCCCTCCATCGACGGCCCCCGAATCGGCCGCCTTATGCTCGCCGATCCGGCAAAGAAGAGCTATCTACCGAAACGGTGACAACTTCAATCACTTCGGTTTGTCGGGCGATGCGAGACTGGGCGACATGACCGGAAATGTCGGCACATGAACGTCGTCCGTCCTGCTGTCCCCCTCGACCAGGCCCGAGAGATCGCGGACACCTTCTTCGGCGTCCGAGGCGAGGTCAGGGAGGTCGGCAGCAACCAGGACCGCAACTTCGTCGTCGACGGCCGGTTCCTGCTGAAGGTCGCCAACGCCGGCTTCACCGACGCCGAACTCGACGCCCAGGACGCCGCCCTGCTCCACCTCAGGGACAGGATGAGCGTGCCCGAACCGCGGCCCGCCGTCGGCGGCGGATACGTGGCCCGGTTCGGCGACGGGTTGCGGGCGCGGCTGCTGACGTTCGTGCCGGGCACGCCCCTGATCGACCACGCCTATCTCGCGCCCGTGGTCGTCGCCCGGCTCGGCGACCTGGCCGGGCGGCTCGTGGCGAACCTGGCCGACCTCGACCATCCCGGGTTCGACCGCGTCTCCCAATGGGACCTGCGCCGGGCCCGGACCGAGATCGACCAGATGATCGGCTCGTTGTCGACCGGCCGGGACCTGGTGCGCCGGGCCGCCGACCAGGCCTGCGACCGGCTCGACGCCCTGGCCGGGAACCTGCGGACGCAGGCGATCCACGGCGACCTCACCGACGACAACGTGGTCTGCTCGATCGGTCCCGACGGGCGTCCGGTGCCCGAAGGGGTGATCGACTTCGGCGACCTCGGGCACGGCTGGATCGTCGGCGAACTGGCGGTGACCTGCGCGTCGCTGCTGCACCACGCGCCGGAACGGCCGCTCGCGATCCTCCCGACGGTGCGCGCCTTCCAGCGGGTGGTGCCGCTGACCGGCGACGAGCTGGCCGCGCTCTGGCCGGCGATCGTGGCGCGCACGGCGGTGCTGGTGGTCAGCGGGGTGCACCAGGCGCTGCTGGAGCCCGACAACGACTACGCGACCGAGCGGCAGGACGCCGAGTTCCGCGCCTTCGAGACCGCGCTCAGCCTGCCGTTCGAGGTGGCCGAGGCGGCGTTCCGGGAGACTCCCCCGGCCCGGTTCGCCGGAGCGCCGATCGTGCCGGTGCTGCCGGTGCGGGACCTGTCGGTGACCAGCGATCTGCCGGGCGGGGTGCTGGAGACGTACACGCCGGAAGAGGGCGTCGCCCACCGGGCCAGCGAACCTCGGCTGACCGAGACCCGGGTCCACTCCTTCGACGCGCCCGCGACGGTCCCGCTCGGCGTCGAGTCGCGGCTCCCGGCGGGCACCCCGGTGCACGCGCCGTTCGACGGCGACGTGCATCTGGGGGTGCTGCGGGGCGCCACCCTCGACCTGCGGCTGAGCGGGGTCGAGATGTGGGAGGGCCCGGTCCGCGCCGGCGACCAGATCGGCGCCGTCTCCGGTCCGGTCTACGCGACCCTGTGCTCAGTACGGGACCTTGAACCCCCGGCCTTCGTCACCCCCGAGGAGTCGGCCGCCTGGAGGGCGGTCTGCCCCGACCCCGGCGCCCTCTTCGGCATCGGCCCGGCCCCCGAACCGGCCGCCTTCTCCCGCGACGCCCTCGCCGACGTCCAGGAGCACTACTACGCCGACCCGCCCCGGATCGAGCGCGGCTGGCGGCAGCACCTCGTCGACGTGAACGGCCGCGCCTACCTCGACATGGTGAACAACGTCGCCGCGATCGGCCACGCCCACCCGCGCCTCACCGAGGCGGTGTCGAGGCAGCTCGCCCTGCTGAACACCAACTCGCGGTTCAACTACCGCGCCATCGCCGAGTTCTCCCGGCGGCTGGCCGACCTGGCCCCCGACCCGCTCGACACGGTGTTCCTGGTCAACAGCGGTTCCGAGGCGGTGGACCTCGCGCTGCGGCTGGTCCAGGTCGCCACCGGCCGCGAGGAGATGCTCTGCGTCGCCGAGGCCTACCACGGCTGGACGATGGCCTCCGACGCCGTCAGCACCTCCACGGCCGACAACCCCAACGCGATGGCGACCCGCCCGGCCTGGGTGCGCCCGGTCCCGGCCCCGCACCGCGACCCCGACGCGCTCGCCAAGGCCCTGGCCATGGTCGGCGAACCGGCGGGCTTCATCGCCGAGGCCTTCTACGGCAACGCGGGCGGCATCCCGCTGCCCGACGGCTACCTCGCCGCCCTCTACGCCGAGGTGCGCGCGAAGGGCGGTCTGTGCGTCGCCGACGAGGTCCAGGTCGGCTACGGCCGACTCGGCCGCCACTTCTGGGGCTTCGAGCAGCAGGGCGTCGTCCCCGACGTGATCACGATCGCCAAGGCCATGGGCAACGGCCATCCGCTGGGCGCGGTCATCACGACCAGGGAGATCGCCGAGACCTACCGCAGGGTCGGCTACTTCTTCTCCAGCGCCGGCGGCAGCCCGGTCAGCTGCGTCACCGGCATGACCGTGCTCGACGTCATCGAGGAGGAGGGCCTCCAGGCCAACGCCGCCCGGGTCGGCGACCGCCTGCGCGACCTCATGGAGGCGCTGGCCGCCGAACACCCGATCATCGGCGCGGTGCACGGCCTGGGCCTCTACATGGGCGTCGAGCTGAACCGGCCCGACGGCTCCCCGGCCACCGAGGAGACCTCGGCGATCTGCGAGCGCATGCTGGAGCTGGGCGTGGTCGTGCAGCCGACCGGCGACCACCTGAACATCCTGAAGATCAAGCCGCCGATGGTGCTGACGGAGGACAGCGCCGCGTTCTTCGCCGCCGCCCTGGCCCGCACCCTCGCGGAGGGTTGGTGAATCCCCTGGCAGGGGCACTGGACGGGGTATGAATCCCCGTCGCTGGCGCGCACTGGCCGTCTGTCTCGTCCCGGCGTTCATGACGCTGCTGGACGTCTCGATCGTCAACGTCGCGCTCCCCGACATCCAGGCGGGGATCGGCGCCAGCGACAGCGGCCTCCAGTGGGTGGTCTCCGGATACGCCCTCACCTTCGGCCTCGCCCTCATCCCCGGCGGGCGGCTGGGCGACGCGCGCAGCCGCCGGGCGGTGTTCATGTGGGGCGTCGTGTTGTTCACCGCCGCGAGCGCGGCCTGCGGCGCGGCCCAGAACGAGTGGTGGCTGATCATCGCCCGGCTGGTGCAGGGGGCCGCGGGAGCCCTGATGATGCCGCAGGTCAGCGGCTACATCCAGGAGATGTTCCAGGGGTCGGAGCGCGGCCGGGCCTTCGGCTACCTCGGCGCGGTGATCGGCCTGTCCACCGCCGTCGGCCCGCTGCTGGGCGGTGTGCTGATCCAGATCTTCGGCGAGGAGAACGGCTGGCGCTGGGTCTTCTACGTCAACCTGCCGATCGGCCTGCTGTCGTTGCCCTTCGCGCTGCGCATGCTGCCCGCCGAGAACCTGCGCCGCACGCTGAAGCCCGGCTTCGACCCGGTCGGCGTGCTGCTGCTGGCCACCGGGCTGCTGCTGGTCCTGCTGCCGTTCCTGCAGAACCAGCAGTGGCCGGGCGGGGCGAAGTGGCTGCTGGTCCCGGCCGGGATGGCCGTGCTGGCCGGGTTCGGGTGGTGGGAGCTGCGGGCGGCCCGGCGGATCGAGCCGCTGGTCCACATGGACCTGTTCCGGTCGCGGGCGTTCACCCTCGGCGGGCTGATCGGCGTGCTCTACTTCGCCGGGTTCACCGCGATCTTCTTCGTGTTCACCCTGTTCCTGCAGAACGGCCTGGGGTATTCGGCGCTGATGGCCGGCATCGCCTCGGTCCCGTTCGCGATCGGCTCGGGCATCGCCTCGGGGGTCAGCGGGCGGCTGGTGCACCGCTACGGCCGGGCCATGGTCGCGTGGGGGCTGTTCATCGTGGCCGTCGGGTTCGTGGCCACGATGCTGGCCGTGCACGAGGTCCCCGGGCGGCACGCCGGATGGGCGGCGGCCGGGCCGCTGCTGCTGTCGGGCATCGGCAGCGGGCTCGTCATCTCGCCCAACCAGACCCTCACGCTCAGCCACGTGCCGGTCAGGCGGGCGGGCAGCGCGGGGGGCGTGCTGCAGACCTGGCAGCGGATCGGGTCGGCGGCCGGGATCGCGGGCGTCGGCGCGGTCTACTTCGCCCACCTGGCGAGCTCGCGCGGCGACTGGGCGGAGAGCTTCCAGATCGCCATGCTCACCTCGGCCGGCTTCGTGGCGGCCGCGCTGCTCGTCGCCCTCTACGACCTGTTCGGGCCCGGCCGGTAGGTCAGCTCGACCACCCCCTGGCCGAACGGCCGCGTCTCGATCAGCCGCAGGTCCATCGTGAGGCCGGGCGGGAACAGCGGGGTGCCGCCCCCGACGACGACCGGGTTGAGGTAGAGCCGGTATTCGTCGATCAAGTCGTGGCGCATGAACTGCGCCATCAGGTTCGCCCCGCCGACCGCCATGCCGGCTCCCGAGGTGGCCTTCAGCTCCCTGACCCACTCGGGGTCGAACTTCCGCACCACCTCGGTGTTCCAGCGGCTCTCCTCCAGGGTGCGGGAGAAGACGTACTTCTTCTTGGAGAGCCAGATCTCGGCGAAGTCGGCGACCTCCCGGGAGGCCGCCGGGTCGTCGGCGGCGGTCGGCCAGTAGTCGGCCATCAGCTGGTGGGTGACCCGCCCGTCGATGAAGGCGCTCAGCGGAGCGAGCAGTTCGTTGAGGTGGCGGTGCAGCTCGGCGTCCACCCGGTGCCAGGAGATGTCCCGGCCCGGCCCTTCCATGTAGCCGTCGAGCGACACCGCCGAGGTGATCATGATCTTGCGCATTCCCCCAGGCTAGCTAGTGGGTCGCGTCGAGCGCCGCCCGCTGCTCTGCCGTCAGCACCAGGTCGACGGCCGCCAGGTTCTCCTCCAGCTGGGCCACCGACGAGGCGCCCGCCAGCGGGATGATCGGCACCTCGTGCCCCATCTGCCAGGCCAGCACGACCTGGTTCGCGGTCGCCCCGGTCTCGGTGGCGATCTCGCGGACCTTCGCGAGCCGGGCCTCCGTGCCGGGGTGCCGGAACTCGGGCGGGAACTCCTTGTCGGTCCGCGTGTAGCGGCCCGACATCAGCGGCGAGTAGGCCACCAGCACGAGCTCCCGCTCCTCCCTCATGTACGTCACCAGGTCGGGCCCCGCCGCCCCGAGGTTGCCGTCGCGGAACAGCGCGTCGGGGATGTCCACCCGGGGGCGGACGTAACTGTGGGCGTACTGGAGGATCTCGTAGCCGGGCAGCCCCCGCTGCCTGGCCAGGGCGCGGGCCCGCTCGACCCGCCAGGCGGCGTGGTTGCTGACGCCGAGCATGCCGACCAGCCCCTCGGCGACCAGGGCGGCGAAGCCCTCGACGGTCTCCTCGACCGGGGTGCGGTGGTCCTCGATGTGCGAGTAGAGGACGTCGATCCGGTCGAGGCCCATCCGCTCCATGCTGCGTTCGGCCGACTCGCGGATCACCTTCGCCGACAGCCCCTCGGCGTTGTCGGTGTAGCTCGTGCCGGGGGCCAGCGGCCGGGCGCCGACCTTGGTGGCGATCACGATCTCGTCGCCCACCCCCCGCGACCTGCGCCAGCGGCCGATCAGTTCCTCGCTGTGGCCGCCCTGGCTCCCGTCGGTCCAGAAGGCGTAGTTGCCCGAGGTGTCGATGAAGGTGCCGCCCGCCTCCACGAACCGGTCGAGGATCGCGAAACTGGTCGCCTCGTCGGTCACCGAGCCGAACAGCATCGCCCCCAGCGACAACACGCTCACCTCGCGCCGGGTCGCGGGCGTGGTGCCGATCGTGCGGTATCTCATGTGTTCCTCCCGTCGTCGCGACCGAGTGTGGGTGCTGGACCGCGCTCCAGGTCAAGCCGTTACGTCACGACAAATCCGGAAATGTCGGCAGGGGCAATTCCAGGAACTCCAACGTATTCGTCATGGGAAGACAACCTTTCCCCTATTCACGGCATCCTGTGGCGTGTTCCCTCGTCATTCGGAGTGCCCATGCCCCGCGTCGCCGTCGCAATTTCCGTCATATTAGTCATGTCGGGCCTGGGGTTATACGTCCTGTTTTGGACAGATAGCCGGACACCCTGCGAAGCCGCCGTCGAAATCGTCGCCCAGATTCAGAAGATTGATCCGAAAAGTCCGAATCTCGTCGACACGCTCAACACCATCGACGGCCTGGTGGCCGGTCGCCTCAGCGACGTGTCCGATCGCGCGAACCCCGTGCTCACCGCCGATCTGACGCGTCTGCGGACGGCGCTCAGGGGGGTCACGGCCGAGGATTTGAGCGATCCGGCCAGCGAAGTCCGCGAGACGATGACGAACGTCCTCTCATGTCAGAACGTCGGCGCTTTTCCTGCGCAATAGAAAGTCGTTTACGTTAGTTAGCTATGTCCAGCTTTTCGCTTTTTGGTACGCCGGGCACCCTACTCAACATTACGGAATCAATTCAGGTCCCGTAATTCGGATGCACGTACCAAAGAGCATGGACTGACATGACTTTTCAGGATAAAGGGCGCGAGCTCGGTCGCCGCGCCGTCCGCGGCGCCAAGGCGCTCGCCGTCGCCGTGGCGGCGAGCGGCCTGGTTCTCACCGGCGCCACCGGCGTCAGCGCCACCAGCTCCGTCGGCACCGGCGCGAGCATGCTCAGCGACAACATCGGCTGGGTCGACTGGAAGTACAAGGAGAAGCGGCCGCTGAAGCGCGTCAAGATCAAGGTGATCAAGCGCTTCCGCCACCACCACCACAGGCACCACCGCTTCTTCCACCGTCACCACCGCCAGCACTTCGTCCACCGTTCGCACCACCACTGTGACGACGGCCACCACCACGGCCACCACGGCCACCACGGCTGGGACGGCGACGGCGGCGGCTGGAGCGACGACGAGGGCGGCTGGGGCGCGACCGGTGGCTGGGGCGGCGACGGCGACTGGGGCCACGGCTTCCACGACCGCTGCAACCACCACCACCACGTGCACGAGCGGCACCACCACCGCCGGGACCACCACCGCTTCGAAGAGCACCACAAGCACCACAAGAAGAAGCACCGCCACCACCACGAAGAGGAAGACCACCACGGCCACCACCACGGCCACCACGAGCACGGTCACCACGAGCACGGCCACCACGGCCACCACGACCGCGGCTGGGACGACAACAACGACCGCGGCTGGGACAACGAGCCGAACGGCTGGGACAACAACCAGCAGGGCGGCTGGGACAACAACCAGCAGGGTGACTGGGACGACAACCGGCAGGGCGACTGGGACGACAACCAGCAGCCGCAGCAGCCGCAGCCGCAGGTCGCCACGCCGCAGGGTCCGCAGGGCGACCAGGGCGCGCTGGTTCCCGGCACTCAGCAGGGGGCCCAAAACCCTAACGTGCCCGTCAACTCCACGGCCCCGATGCGGGCACAGAGTGTGGCGGGGTGGCACGACGACCCGCGCTGGAAGAAGCCCGTCATCATCCGCGGCCCGCGTGGCCCGATGGGTCCGCGTGGCCCGATGGGACCGATGGGGCCCCGTGGCCCGTTCGGACCTTCGGGTCCGGTCGGTCCGCAGGGTCCGGCGGGACCGGCGGGTGGCCCGGCCGGCCCGGTTGGACCGCAGGGTCCTCAGGGCCCCGCGGGCCCGGCTGGACCTCAGGGTCCTGCGGGGACGAACGGTGCCCAGGGCCCGGCGGGCCCCTCGGGCCCGGCTGGACCGCAGGGTCCGGTCGGTCCCCAGGGTCCGATCGGTGAGACGGGTCTGATCGGCCCGGTCGGCCCGGTCGGCCCGGTCGGACCTGTGGGTCCGGCGGGTCCGGAGGGTGCCACCGGTCCGGCGGGCCCCGCTGGACCGCAGGGTACGCCCGGCACGCCTGGTGCGACCGGCCCGGCCGGTCCGGCGGGCCCCCAGGGTCCGATCGGGCCCGCGGGCCCGGGTGGCCCGGCGGGTGCTCCCGGTGAGACCGGCCCGGCCGGTCCGGCGGGTCCCCAGGGTCTGACCGGACCTGTGGGCCCGGTTGGTCCGGAAGGTCCGACCGGCCCGGCCGGTCCGGCGGGCCCCCAGGGTCTGGTTGGACCCGCGGGCCCGGCTGGTCCTGCTGGTCCGGCGGGTGCGACCGGCGCGACCGGTGCCACCGGTGCGACCGGCGCGACCGGCCCCGCCGGTCCGCAGGGTCCGGCAGGTCCGGCCGGTCCGCAGGGTCCGGCGGGACCTGGGGCGGGGACCGCGATTTCGCTGTCGCCGCTGCTCCTGGACACCCTCCAGGTGTCGGTCCGGCCCAACGGCGAGACGTGGATCCGCGACCCGCGGACGACGCCGATGTGGCACAACCTGTCCGGGCTGCCCGGCTACCCGGCCAACGTGCAGTCGGTGTCGTCAGAGGTCATCATCGACGCTCTGATCCCGTACCTGCACATCTCGGTTCAGACCACCACCGGTGACATTCACCGGACGATCTGCACCGTCGGTCTGCCCGTCCCGGTCGTCGGGGGCTACTTCGCTCCTGGTGACCCGCTGGGTCCGCCGGCCTACCCGGCGAACTGCACCGCGTGGACCAACCAGACGCCTCCGCTCCGCATGGCCACCTGAGTCTCCGACTTGGGTTCATGAGAGCTGACGGCTGAAGGCCAGGGGGCCGCGTATCCCTTCGGGGGTGCGCGGCCCTTCTGCGTACCCGGAACCTTCCACTAACATCGGGTGATTTCTGTCGCCTTCGGAGGGTTTCGGGTGTCCTACACGGCTACGCGCTGGGCCTGCTACACCGGCTACGTCACCCAGGCCATCGTGAACAACCTGGCCCCTCTGCTGTTCATCGTGTTCCAGACCGCCTACGGGCTGCCGCTCGAAATGCTCGGACGTCTGGTGCTGCTCAACTTCGGCGCCCAGTTGCTGACCGACGTCATCGCGGTGCGCTACGTCGACCGGCTCGGCTACCGGGGGCCGCTCGTGCTGGCCCACGTGATGTCGGCGGCCGGGCTGGTGCTGCTCGCGGTGGCGCCGTTCGTCGCGCCGACGCCGTACATCGGGTTGTGCGTCGCGGTGGTCGTCTACGCCATCGGCGGCGGGTTGCTGGAGGTGCTGGTCAGCCCGGTCGTGGACGCGCTGCCCGCGCCCCAGGAGGGCAAGGCGGCGGCGATGAGCCTGCTGCACTCCTTCTACTGCTGGGGACAGGTGGCGGTGGTCGCTGGGTCGACCCTGCTGCTGGCCGGGATCGGCCGCGAGGCCTGGTACGTGCTGCCGCTGATCTGGGCGCTGGTGCCGCTGGCGAACCTGGTGGCGTTCCTGCGGGTGCCGATGCCCGAGACCGTGCCCGACGCGCACCGCACCTCGCTCATGTCGCTGTTCCGGACGCCCGCGTTCATCGCCGCCATGGTGCTGATGCTGGCGGCGGGCGCGTCGGAGCTGACGATGTCGCAGTGGTCGTCGTTGTTCGCCGAGGAAGGGCTCGGGGCCTCGAAGGTCTGGGGCGACCTGGCCGGGCCGTGCCTCTTCGCGGTGCTGATGGGCGTCGGGCGCATCATCTACGGGTTGTTCGGGGAGAAGATCCCCCTGGTGCCGGCGATGGTCTTCTCGGGCGCGCTGGCGACGCTCTGCTACCTGCTCGCGAGCCTGTCGTCCAACCCCGTGCTGGCCTTCGTGGGCTGCGCGCTCTGCGGGTTCGCGGTGAGCCTGCTCTGGCCGGGCACCTTCAGCCTGGCGTCGGCGCGGTTCCCGCTCGGCGGCGCGGCGATGTTCGGCGTGCTGGCCGTCTTCGGCGACCTCGGCGCGGCGGTCGGACCGTGGACCACGGGCGCCGTGGCGGACGCGACCGGCGGGGGGCTGAGCACCGGCCTGCTGGCCGGAATCGCCTTTCCCGTGCTGGTCGTCGTGGTGTCTCTCGCCTACGGCGCCATGACTCACAAGTCGGTTCAGCGCATGTGACCGTACCGTGACGAGGCGGACTCTTGACGCTCGTCTATGTTAACGCTCACAGTCGACACGGCAGACCAAGCTTCACTCTGATTCCCGGCCGGGCAAATTGTGTGAGCGCTAACAAATACGGAAGGGACTTGGCCTTGTTCAAGAAGATCATGGCTCTGGTGGCGGTCGGCGTGCTCGCGACCGCGTGCGGCGGTGGCGGCGAGACGACGGCCGACGGCGGCGCCCCCGCTGCCAGCGGTGGCGGCGACTCGACGATCACCATGGGCTTCGCTCAGGTGGGCGCCGAGAGTGGCTGGCGCACCGCCAACACCAAGTCGGTGCAGGAGTCGGCCAAGGCGGCCGGGATCGACCTCAAGTTCTCCGACGCGCAGCAGAAGCAGGAGAACCAGATCAAGGCGATCCGGTCGTACATCCAGCAGAAGGTCGACGTCATCGCCTTCTCTCCGGTGGTCGAGTCCGGCTGGGACACCGTCCTCCAGGAGGCCAAAGCCGCGAACATCCCGGTCATCCTGACCGACCGCGCGGTCGACTCGGCCGACAAGACGCTGTACAAGACCTTCCTCGGGTCCGACTTCGTCGAAGAAGGCAAGAAGGCCGGCCAGTGGCTGGTCGAGCAGTACGCCTCCGAGACCGGCGACGTGAACATCGTCGAGCTCCAGGGCACCACCGGCTCGGCCCCCGCCAACGACCGCAAGTCGGGCTTCGCCGAGGTCATCGGCGCCGACCCCAAGTTCAAGGTGATCGCCTCCCAGAGCGGCGACTTCACCCGCGCCAAGGGCAAGGAGGTCATGGACGCCTTCCTGAAGGCCCACCCGGACATCGACGTGCTCTACGCGCACAACGACGACATGGGCCTGGGCGCCATCGAGGCGATCGAGGGCGCGGGCAAGGTGCCCGGCAAGGACATCAAGATCATCACGGTGGACGCCGTCAAGGACGGCATGCAGGCGCTCGCCGACGGAAAGATCAACTACATCGTCGAGTGCTCCCCGCTGCTCGGCCCGCAGCTGATGGACCTGGCCAAGAAGGTCCTCGCCGGTGAGACGGTGCCCGACCGGGTCGTCACCGAGGAGACCACCTTCACCCAGGAGCAGGCCAAGCAGGCCCTGCCGACCCGCCAGTACTAGGAGCCGGGGGCCGTCCCGCCCTGAGATCGGGACGGCCCCTTTTCCAATCGAAGGCCAGAAATTGAGGATGGCGCATGGCTGAAGCGATCCTGCGGATGACCGGGATCGGCAAGGAGTTCCCGGGCGTCCGGGCCCTGGACGGCGTGGACTTCCGGCTGCTGCCCGGTGAGGTGCACGCCCTCATGGGCGAGAACGGGGCCGGGAAGTCGACCCTGATCAAGGTGCTGACCGGCGTCTACTCGATCGACAGCGGAGAGATCGAGCTGGCCGGTGACCGGGTGGCCTTCACCGGCCCGCTGGAGGCCCAGAAGGCCGGCATCAGCACGGTCTACCAAGAGGTCAACCTCTGCCCGAACCTGTCGGTCGCCGAGAACGTCTTCATCGGGCGCGAGCCCCGCCGGTTCGGCCGCATCCGCTGGCGCGAGATGCGCCGCCGGGCCGCCGAACTGCTCACCCGGCTCGACCTGGCGATCGACGTCGCCAAGCCGCTGAGCCACTACTCGCTGGCGATCCAGCAGATGGTCGCCATCGCGCGGGCCATCGACGTGGACGCCCGGGTGCTCATCCTCGACGAGCCGACGTCCTCCCTCGACGCCGGCGAGGTCGCGCAGCTCTTCCGGGTGATGCGCCGCCTGAAGGAACAGGGCATCGCGATCCTGTTCGTGTCGCACTTCCTCGACCAGATCTACGAGATCGCCGACCGCATGACCATCCTGCGCAACGGCCGTCTCGTCGGCGAGTACGTCACCGCCGAACTCCCCCAGGTCGAACTGGTCGGCAAGATGATCGGCCGCGAGCTGGCCGAGCTGGAGCGCCTCGACGAACGCCCGCCGGCCCGCACCTCCGACACGCTCGTGGAGGCCACCGAGCTCGGCGGCCGGGTGGCGCCCTTCTCGCTGACCATCCGCGAGGGCGAGGTCGTCGGCCTGGCCGGACTGCTCGGCTCGGGCCGCACCGAGATCGCCCGGCTGCTGTTCGGCGCCGACCACGCCGCGACCGGCACCCTGCGCATCGGCGGCGACCAGGTCACCCTGCGCACCCCGCGCGGCGCGATGGCCCGGGGCGTGGCGTTCTGCTCGGAGAACCGGCGCGAAGAGGGCCTGATCCCGGAGCTGACCGTACGGGAGAACCTCATCCTGGCCCTGCAGGCCCGCCGCGGCTGGAGCCGCCCGGTGCCCCGCAAGAAGCAGGACGAACTGGTCGCCAAGTACATCAAGGCGCTGAACATCCGGCCGGACAACCCGGAGATGCTCATCAGGAACCTGTCCGGCGGCAACCAGCAGAAGGTGCTGCTGGCCCGCTGGCTCATCCTCGAACCGCGCCTGCTCATCCTCGACGAACCCACCCGCGGCATCGACGTCGGCGCCAAGGCCGAGATCCAGAAGCTGGTCGTCGAGCTCTCCGACGGCGGGATGGCCGTGTTGTTCATCTCCGCCGAGCTCGACGAGGTGCTGCGGCTCAGCCACAAGGTCGCCGTGCTCCGCGACCGGCGGCTGGTCGCCGAGTTGCCCAACGACGACACCCTGACGACGGACGTGCTCATGGAGACGATCGCGAGCGGGGGAGCGAAATGAAGCGCCTCGCCTGGCCGGCGGGCATCCTGGTCGCCCTCCTCCTGGTCAACCTGATCTTCACCGACCACTTCTTCCAGATCGAGATCAAGGACGGCCACCTCTACGGCAGCCTGATCGACATCTTCCGGTTCGGCGCCCCGCTCATCCTGGTGGCCCTGGGCATGACGCTGGTCATCGCGACCAAGGGCATCGACCTGTCGGTCGGCTCGGTGGTGGCCATCGCCGGCGCGATGGCGTGCCTGCAGATCAGCACCCTCCCGTCGCAGGACTCGATCGGCGGCGTCCTCGGCGCGATCGGCATCGCCCTCGGGCTGGCCGTCGCGCTGGGCGTCGGCAACGGCTTCCTGGTCGCGATCGTCGGCATCCAGCCGATCATCGCGACGCTGATCCTGATGGTCGCCGGACGCGGCCTGGCCCAGCTCATCACCGACGGCCAGATCATCACGATCAACAGCGACCCCTACAAGCTCATCGGTGGCGGCTACTGGCTGACGCTGCCGTTCGGCATCATCATCGTGGCCGTCGTGCTGGCGCTGATCGCCTTCGTCACCCGGCGGCTGGCGCTCGGCCTGCTGATCGAGTCGGTCGGCGGCAACGCCGAGGCGAGCCGCCTGTCGGGCATCCGGTCCCACGGCCTGCTGATCGTCGTGTACGCCTTCTGCGCCCTCTGCGCCGGCATCGCCGGCCTGATGATCAGCTCCAACGTGTCCAGCGCCGACGGCAACAACGCCGGCCTGTGGATCGAGCTCGACGCCATCCTGGCCGTCGTCATCGGCGGCACCTCGCTGGCCGGGGGCCGGTTCTCCCTCGGCGGCACGGTGCTGGGCGCTCTCATCATCCAGACCCTGACCACGACGATCTACTCCCTCGGCGTGCCGCCGGAGACGACGCTGCTGTTCAAGGCGCTCGTCGTGACGATCGTCTGCCTGCTCCAGTCGCCGGCGTTCCGGGCCAAGGTCTTCCGATCCCGTAGAAAACCGGCCCCGCCGACGGTGCCCGCCGGGGAGAAAGTGACGGTCCGCACGTGAAAACCCTGGCACTCCCGCGCCAGTTGCCCGGCCGGCTGCCGCGCAACTACCTGCCCGTCCTGGTCACCGGGGCGCTGTTCATCGCGATGTTCACCGCAGGCGGCATCCGCTACGAGGGCTTCGCGACCGGCCAGATCATCCTGAACGTCTTCATCGACAACGCGTTCCTGCTGGTCGTGGCCGTCGGCATGACCTTCGTCATCCTCACCGGGGGCATCGACCTGTCGGTCGGCTCGGTGGTGGCGCTGACCACGATGATCGCGGCCTCCCTGCTGCCGTCGACACCGTCCTTCCTGGTGATCCTGCTGGTCCTGGCGATCGGCGGGGTGCTCGGCGCGGCGATGGGCGCGATCATCCACTACTTCGAGATCCAGCCGTTCATCGTGACCCTCGCCGGGATGTTCCTGGCCCGGGGCCTGTGCTACACGATCGGCACCGACTCGATCCCGATCAACGACCCGACCTTCACGGCCATCGCGCAGACGCGCATCGACCTCGCCCCCGAGCTCTGGATCTCCCCCACGGTGCTGATCGCGCTGGCGGTGGTGCTCGTGGCGACGTACACGCTGCACTACACGCGCCTGGGGAGGAACGTCTACGCGGTCGGCGGCAACGAGCAGTCGGCGCTGCTCATGGGCCTTCCGGTGGCCCGGACCAAGATCGCCGTCTACACCATCAGCGGCCTGTGCTCCGCGCTCGGCGGCCTGCTGCTCTCGTTCTACATGCTCTCCGGCTACGGCCTGCACGCCGTCGGCATGGAGCTCGACGCCATCGCGGCGGTCGTCATCGGCGGCACGCTGCTGACCGGCGGCTCGGGCTACCTGCTCGGGACGGTTCTCGGTGTGCTCGTGCTCGGACTGATCCAGACGGTCATCAGCTTCGAGGGCACCCTCAGCTCGTGGTGGACCAAGATCGTTATCGGTCTCCTGCTCCTGGTCTTCATCCTTCTCCAGCGCCTCATTGTGACGACAGGAGTCTCGCGTGAACGATGACAGGTACGTGGTGGGAGTCGACTACGGCACCCTTTCCGGCCGGGCCGTGGTGGTCCGGGTGCGGGACGGGGCCGAGCTCGGCTCCGCCGTCCATGAATACGCCCAGGGGGTGATCTCCGGCCCTACCCCCGACTGGGCGCTCCAATCGCCCGACGACTGGCGCGACGTGCTGCGCATCGCCGTGCCCAAGGCGGTGGAGACGGCCGGGGTGGCACCGTCGGAGGTGATCGGCATCGCCACCGACTTCACCGCCTGCACGATCCTGCCCGCCCTGGCCGACGGGACGCCCCTCAGCGACCGCTACCCCGACCGGCCGCACGCCTGGCCCAAGTTGTGGAAGCACCACGCGGCCCAGTCCCACGCCGACCGGATCAACACCCTGGCCGCCGAGCGCGGCGAGCCGTGGTTGCCCCGGTACGGCGGCAAGATCTCCTCGGAATGGGCCTTCGCCAAGGGCCTCCAGCTCCTTGAGGAGGACCCGGAGCTCTACGCGCTGGCCGACCGCTGGATCGAGGCCGCCGACTGGATCATCTGGGAGCTCAGCGGCGTCGAGACCCGCAACGTCTGCACCGCCGGATACAAGGCCATCCACCAGGACGGCGCCTACCCCTCCGAGGAGTTCCTGGCCGCGCTGAACCCCGAGTTCGCCGGCTTCACCGCCAAGCTCGGTTCGGAGCTGGCGCCGCTGGGCGGACGGGCGGGCTCGTTGTCGGCCAAGGGCGCCGAGTGGACCGGGCTGCCCGAGGGCATCGCGGTCGCGGTCGGCAACGTCGACGCCCACGTGACGGCCGCCGCGGCCGACGCCGTGCGGCCCGGCCAGATGGTCGCGATCATGGGCACCTCGACGTGCCTGGTCATGAACGGGGAGAACCTGGCCGAGGTCCCCGGCATGTGCGGCGTGGTGCGCGACGGGATCGTTCCAGGCCTGTGGGGCTACGAGGCCGGGCAGTCGGCCGTCGGCGACATCTTCGCCTGGTTCGTCGACAACTACGTGCCCGCCTCCTACGTGGCCGACGCCGCCGAGGCGGGCGTCTCGGTCCACGAGCATCTGACGTCGCTGGCGGCCGGGCAGGCCGTCGGCGCGCACGGACTGGTCGCGCTCGACTGGTTCGGCGGCAACCGGTCGGTCCTCGTCGACCACGATCTTTCGGGAGTGGTCGTGGGTCAGACGTTGTCCACCAAGCCGGAGGAGGTCTACCGGGCGCTGCTGGAGTCGACCGCGTTCGGCTGCCGCGTCATCGTGGAGACCTTCGAGGCGTCCGGCGTGCCGGTCGACGAGCTCGTGGTCGCCGGCGGGCTGCTGAAGAACGCCTTCCTGATGCAGACCTACGCCGACGTGCTGCGCAAGCCGCTGTCGGTGATCGACTCCGACCAGGGCCCGGCGCTGGGCTCGGCCATCCACGCCGCGGTGGCGGCCGGGGCCTACCCCGACATCCCCTCGGCGGCGGCGGCGATGGGCAAGCGGATCGCGGACGCCTACACCCCCGACCCCGAGCGGGCCGCGGCCTACGACCGGCTCTACGCCGAATACCGCGTCCTGCACGACCACTTCGCCGACGGGGCCGTGCTCCACCGGCTGCGCGCGATCCGGAACGAGGCGTCCAAGTGAGGAAGACCGTCTGCGCCCTGCACGCGGAACTGGTCAGGTACGGCCTGGTCGCCTGGACGGCGGGGAACGTCTCCGGCCGGATCCCGGGCGAGGACCTGTTCGTCATCAAGCCCAGCGGCGTCTCCTACGACGACCTGACCCCCGAGTCGATGGTGGTCTGCGACCTCGACGGCAACCTGGTCGAGGGCGACTACGCGCCCTCCAGCGACACCGCCGCGCACGCCTACGTCTACCGCCACATGCCCGAGGTCGGCGGCGTGGTCCACACCCACTCCACCTACGCCTCCGCCTGGGCCGCCCGCGGCGAGGCGATCCCCTGCGTCCTGACGGCGATGGCCGACGAGTTCGGCGGCGAGATCCCCGTCGGCCCGTTCGCGCTGATCGGCGGCGACGACATCGGCCGCGGTCTCGTCGACACCCTGAAGGGCCACCGCTCCCCGGCGGTCCTGATGCAGAACCACGGGGTCTTCACCATCGGCGCCACCCCCAAGGCCGCCGTCAAGGCGGCCGTGATGTGCGAGGACGTCGCCCGGACCGTGCACGTCGCCCGCCAGCTCGGCTCCGTCATCCCCATCGAGCCGAAACACATCGACGCTCTGTACGACCGCTACCAGAACGTCTACGGACAGAGGAGTTCCAAGTGAAACTGTGGTTCCTGACCGGCAGCCAGTCCCTCTACGGAGACGAGACGCTTGCCCAGGTCGCCGACCAGTCGCGGGCGATCGCGACGGAGTTGGGCCACGCCCTGCCGTTCGACCTGGAGTGGAAGCCGGTCCTCCTCGACGCGACGTCCATCCGCAACGTGATGCTCGCCGCCAACGCCGACGACGAGTGCGGCGGCGTCATCGCCTGGATGCACACCTTCTCCCCCGCGAAGATGTGGATCGCCGGCCTGGACGCCCTGCGCAAGCCGCTGCTGCACCTGCACACGCAGGCCAACCGCGAGTTGCCGTGGGCGACCATCGACATGGACTTCATGAACCTGAACCAGGCCGCCCACGGCGACCGCGAGTTCGGCTACGTGCAGTCGCGCCTGGGGGTGGCCCGCAAGACCGTCACCGGTCACGTCTCCGACCCGGCGGTGGCCGAGCGGATCTCGGCGTGGGCGCGCGCGGCGGCCGGGCGGGCCGAGGTCGGCTCGCTGAAGCTGGCCCGGTTCGGCGACAACATGCGCGACGTGGCGGTGACCGAGGGCGACAAGGTCGAGGCCCAGCTCCGCTTCGGCGTCTCGGTGAACACCTACGGCGTGAACGACCTGGTCGCGGTGGTCGACGCCCAGTCCGACGCCGACGTGACCGCCCTGGTGAAGGAGTACGAGGAGCTCTACGACGTCGCCGCCGAACTGCGCAGCGAGGGCGCCCGGCACGACTCGCTGCGGTACGCCGCCCGCATCGAGCTGGGCCTGCGGACCTTCCTGACCGAGGGCGGCTTCAAGGCGTTCACCACCAACTTCGAGGACCTCGGCGGCCTGCGCCAGCTCCCCGGCCTGGCGGTGCAGCGCCTGATGGCCGACGGCTACGGCTTCGGCGGCGAGGGCGACTGGAAGACCTCGGTCCTGCTCAGGACGCTGAAGGCGATGGTGCCCGGGGGCGGCACCTCGTTCATGGAGGACTACACCTACCACCTGACGCCGAACGAGGAGCTGATCCTCGGCGCCCACATGCTGGAGGTCTGCCCGAGCATCGCCGCCGGGAAGCCGTCGTGCGAGATCCACCCGCTCGGCATCGGCGGCCGGGAGGACCCGGTCCGCCTGGTCTTCGACGCGGCCCCCGGCCCCGCGGTCGTCATCGGCCTGGCCGACATGGGCGAGCGCTTCCGCCTGATCGCCAACGAGATCGACGTGGTCGAGCCGCTGGAGGCCCTCCCCAACCTCCCGGTCGCCCGCGCCGTCTGGAAGCCCCGCCCCGACCTGCGCACCTCCTCGGAGTCGTGGCTGACCGCCGGGGCGCCGCACCACACGGTGTTGTCGGCGGCGGTGGGCACGGAGGAACTGCACGACTTCGCCGACATGCTGGGCGTGGAGCTCCTCCTGATCGACGCGAACACCACCATTCGCCAGTTCACCAAGGAACTGCGCTGGAACCAGGCCTACTACCGCCTGTCCCAGGGTTTCTGACAGACGAATGATGGCCCCGGCCCACCCACCCGGGACGGGGCCATCGTTCTCCCGGCGACCGACGTTTCCACCGGGCGACGAGCGAGTCTGTGGACAGCCGACGATCGCGCGTCGGCCTGGCAGCTTAGGTTGGGGGCATGCTGCTCCGTGAGCTGCAATATCTCGTCGCGCTGGCCCGCGAACGCCACTTCGCGCGCGCCGCCGAGGCCTGCCACGTCTCCCAGCCCTCGCTGTCGGCGGGCATCCGCCGCCTCGAAACCGACCTCGACGTCACCCTGGTCAGCAGGGGCCGCCGGTTCACCGGCCTGACCGAGGAGGGCGAGCGGGTGCTCCTGTGGGCCCACCGCATCCTCGCCGACCTCGACGGCCTGCGCGACGACCTCGACCAGATGCGGGCCGGCGTCTCCGGCACACTCCGGCTCGGCGCCATCCCCACCGCTCTCGCGGCCGCGTCACTGCTCACCACCCCCTTCTGCGCACGCCACCCGCACGCGCGCATCTCCCTGAGCAGCCTGTCGTCGCGGGAGATCCACCGGCGGCTGACCGACTTCGAGATCGACGCCGCCCTCACCTACCTCGACGGCGAGGACGGCGAGCGGGCCATCCCGCTCTACGAGGAGCGCTACCTGCTGCTCACCCCCGACGACGGCGAACTGGCCGACCGCCCGAGGGCCCGCTGGACGGAGGTGGCGGCGCTCCCGCTCTGCCTGCTCGGCCAGGAGATGCGCAACCGCCGCATCCTCGACGACCTGTTCCACGACGCCGGGGCGGCGGTGGTCCCGGCGATCGAAACCGACAGCGTGTCGGCCCTGTTCGCGCACGTCGCCACCCACCGCTGGTCGAGCGTGATCGCCCACGCGTGGCTGCACATGATCGGCGTCCCCGACGGCATGCGGATCATCCCGATGGAGACGCCGCCGAAGTCGCCCCAGATCGGGCTGGTCACCGCCGAGCGGTCACCGCAGCCGGTCGTGGTGCGGGCGCTGCTCGACGTCGCCCGCGGCCTGGACCTCCGCGTCACCCTCGACGCCACGCTCCGCAACCACCTGGCCCGATAGGCAGGGCCTATCGACGATAGGGACATACGCTTTGACCTGGTATAAAGCCGCCTCTTAGCTGGTCTTAGACCACCCCCCTGACGGACGAGAGGCGATAACCCATGGCCAAGGTCCTGTGTGTGCTCTACGACGACCCGGTCGACGGCTACCCGAAGGAATACGCGCGCGACGGATTGCCGGAACTGAGCGGCTATCCCGGCGGGCAGACCCTGCCGACCCCCTCGGCGATCGACTTCGCCCCCGGCGTGCTGCTCGGCAGCGTCTCGGGGGAGCTCGGTCTCCGCAAGTACCTGGAGGACAACGGCCACATGCTGGTCGTCACCTCCGACAAGGACGGCGTCGACTCGACGTTCGACCGCGAGCTGCCCGACGCCGACGTCGTGATCTCGCAGCCGTTCTGGCCGGCGTACATGACGCCGGAGCGGTTCGAGAAGGCGCGCAACCTCAAGCTGGTCATCACGGCCGGCATCGGGTCCGACCACACCGACCTCGACGCGGCCGTGGAAAAGGGCGTCACGGTCGCCGAGGTCACCTACTCCAACAGCATCAGCGTCGCCGAGCACGTCGTGATGATGATCCTGTCGCTGGTCCGGGACTACCTGCCCGCCTGGGAGGTCGTCAAGGAGGGCGGCTGGAACATCGCCGACGTCGTCAAGCGGTCGTACGACCTCGAGGGCATGCACGTCGGCACGGTCGCGGCGGGCCGCATCGGGCTGGCCGTGCTGAAGCGGCTGGCGCCGTTCGACGTCCACCTCCACTACACCGACCGCTACCGGCTGCCCCGTGAGGTCGAGGAGAGCCTCAACCTGACCTGGCACGAGAGCACCGCCGACATGGTCCCGGTGTGCGACGTCGTCACGATCAACGCGCCGCTCCACCCGGAGACCGAGGGGCTGTTCGGCGAGGAACTGCTGTCGACCATGAAGCGCGGGGCGTACCTGATCAACACCGCCCGCGCCCGCATCGCCGACCGCGACGCGATCGTGCGCGCCCTGCAGAGCGGTCAGCTCGCCGGCTACGCGGGCGACGTGTGGTACCCGCAGCCGGCGCCGCCCGACCACCCGTGGCGCACCATGCCGCACCACGGGATGACGCCGCACATGTCGGGCTCCTCGCTGTCGGCCCAGACCCGCTACGCGGCGGGCACGCGGGAGATCCTGGAGTGCTTCTTCGAGGGCCGGCCGATCCGTGAGGAGTACCTGATCGTCGAGGGCGGGCATCTCGCCGGGGCGGGCGCCCACTCGTACTCGACCAGGAAGTAGCTACAGTCGCCGGGGTGACGATCGTCCGTTCCCTGGTGCTGTTCGCCCTCGCCGCCGTGGCCGAGATCGGCGGCGCGTGGCTGGTCTGGCAGGGGGTCCGCGAAGACCGCGGGCTCGTCTGGGCCGGGGCCGGAGTGATCGTGCTCGGGATCTACGGGTTCGTCGCGACGCTCCAGCCCTCGGCCGAGTTCGGGCGGGTGCTGGCCGCGTACGGCGGGGTGTTCGTGGCCGGGTCGCTGCTGTGGGGCATCGTCTTCGACGGCTTCCGGCCCGACCGGTGGGACCTGATCGGCGCGGGCGTCTGCCTGCTGGGGGTCCTCGTCATCATGTATGCGCCACGAGGATGAAGATCCCGATGCCGATGAGGACGACCGGGAAGAGGACGTGCCCCCATCTCGCCAGGGCCCTCGCGACGACGGGCCGGGTGGCCAGGAACCGGCCGGCCAGGCAGAGCACGGCCACCATGACCAGGAAGACCACCACGTAGACGACGACGCCCTGGGTGGCGAAGACGGGGACGTACACGCCGATGTTGTCGCCGCCGTTGGCGAAGGTGATGCCGGCGATGGCGAGGATGCCCGTAGGGGCCTTCTCCGGGGAGTCGTCGTCATTCCTGAGCCCCCACAGCGCCTTGAGGCCCAGTGCGAGCGGGATCAGCCCGAGCCACCGGACGAGGTCGCCGGGCAGCGCCGCCGCGCCGATCGAGACCACCACCGAGACGGCGAGGATCGCCGCGAATCCGAGATATTGCCCCAGAACGATGCGCAGTGCCGTGGTCTGGGGGAAGAAGAGGGCGATCAGCACCAGATCGTCCACATTGGTAATGGCGAAAAGGCCGATGGCCTGACCGACGGTGCCCGCGTTCACCCGGCTATCCTGCACCTTTTCCGGATACGCTCAGCACGTGGCGATCCGGAACTCACACTGCACCTTCTGCGGCGCCTCCTACGCGCTCGACCAGCCCTGGCCCCGCCTCTGCGCCGCCTGCGGCAACACCTCCTACCAGAACCCGCTGCCGGTGGCCGTCATGGTGCTGCCGGTCGACGAGGGCCTGCTCGTCATCCGGCGGGCGATCGAACCCCGGCTCGGGCAGCTCGCCCTGCCGGGCGGCTTCATCGACATCGGCGAGTCGTGGCAGCAGGCCGCCGCGCGTGAGCTGTTCGAGGAGACCGGCATCACGGTCTCCGCCGCCGACGTGACGCTGTTCGACGTGCTCAGCGCCCCTGACGGCACGGTCCTCGTCTTCGGCCGGGGCCCCGCCCTGTCGAGCACGGACCTCCCGGTGTTCGCCCCCACTCCGGAGACCTCCGAGTGGCTGGTCGTGAAGGAGCCGCAAGAGCTGGCGTTCCCCCTGCACTCGCAGGTCATGGCCGCCTACTTCGCCGCGACATAGCGTGTTCGCCGCCGACGACGTCGTCCGTGACTTCGGCACCTCGGGCGACGAACCTGGCACCGCGAGCGCGGCCGGCCTGCGCTGGCTCGCCGACGAGGTCGACGCCTCGCCCTCCGGGCCCTGGCCGGCGCGGCTGGCCGCCGTGACGTGCGACGTGCCACGGCTGCTCGACCTGCTCGACCACCCGTCGCCCGGGCTGCGACGGGTGGTGGCCTTCGTGCTCTCGTACGTCTCGGACCCCGCCCTCGGCCCGGTGCTGCGCGGCCACATGGAGGTCGAGCCCGACATGGCCGCCGGGATGGCGACCCTGGTCGCGCTGTCGCGGCACCCCGCCCAGGTTCCGTTCGTACGCGCGCACCTGCGCTCGGAGCATCCGGAACTGCGCTTCGGCGCGGCGTTCGGGCTGCTGATCCGCGCGGGCGAGACCGACGACGCGTCGATCGCCGAAATGGCCCTGTGTGCCGAGAACGGCGTGGCGAACTGCGCCGAGCGGCTGCCGTGGATGGACCCCGAATGGGACACCGTGACCGGGGTGGTGTGCGAGCGGCTGCGCTGCCGCCCCGAGGCGCTGGGCCACCTGCTGACCATCCTGCTCAGCCGCAAGCGCCCGCCGGCGGCCTGCTGCTGGGAGGCGGCCGGACTGGCCGCGCAGAGCGACCACGGCCGCCCGCTCGGGCCGCTGGTTCTCGCGCTGACCGACCACCCCGACTTCAGCGTGCGGCAGGCGGCGCTGCGGAACATCGTGGCCTGGATCGACGAACCGGGCTACCTCGACCGGGTGGCCGAACTCGCCGACGATCCCGACCTGGGCGAGATCGCGATGTGCGTGCTGGTGAAGCAGGGCGACCCGCGCTGCGTGCCGGCGCTGCGGCGGATGATCGCCGGCCCGCTGGGCGGCTACGTGAACGCCCCGCCCGACTGGGTCGAGCAGAACGTCAGCCGCGACCTGGTGCTCCGCAGGGCGGCCCCGTTCGCCGACGACCTGCTCCCCGCGGTGGCGGAACGCCTGGAGGGCGACCTGACGCCCCACGAGGAGAAGGTGCTGGTCGAGGGCTTCGGCGCGACGGTGCTGACCCGCTGGTTGTCGCGGCTGCGCGGCCCAGCCAGGGAACGTCTGCGCAGGATCCTGGGCTGATCAGCTCGGGTCGCACGGCTCGGTGTTCGCCGTGGGATCGTGGGCCTTGACCTCCCCGATGGCCCACTCGGCCCATTCCTGGTGGAGACGGTTGGAGCGCACGCCCCATTCGAGGGCCAGCCGTCCGTAGACGGTGAAGTTGTCCTGGTGGTGCGCGATCATCTTGCCGACCTCGGCCAGGTGCTCGGCCGCGGCCTCGGCCGCCTGCTGCTGTTCGCGCAGGTAGGCGATGGCGTCGTCGGTGGAGATCTGACCGAAGAAGAAGACCCGCAGCAGCATCTCGTAGCGCCGGATCGGCGCGGGCTTCACGTCGAGCAGCCAGTGGCGCAGCTCCTCGCGGCCGGCCTCGGTGACGGCGTACTCCTTGCGCCCACGAGCGCCCTCCGACCGCACCGTGATCAGCCCGGCGTCGGCGAGGCGGCCCAGTTCCCCGTAGAGCTGGCTCTGGGTGGCGGGCCACACGTTCGCCAGTGAGTTCTCGAAGAGCTTCAGCAGGTCGTAACCGCTGGCGGGACCTTCGGACAACAAACCGAGCAGGGCGTGGCGCAGGCTCATGTCCGGCACTCTACCTGTATGCGTTGACATGTCACGAATGGAACGTCTACCTTCGACATGTCACTACTGGAATGTCAGAGGAGCGCGACATGGGCAAGACGTACCTGGAAGGGCAGCTCGCACCGGTGCCCGACGAGATCGAGGCGTTCGACCTTCCCGTCACCGGCGCCCTGCCGCCCGAGCTGACCGGACGTTACTTCCGCAACGGCCCCAACCCGCTGCCCGGCCAGGACCCCGGCCACTGGTTCGCCGGCGACGGCATGATCCACGGCGTCCGGCTCAGGAACGGCCGGGCCGAGTGGTACCGCAACCGCTGGGTCAAGACCACCCGCCTCACCGAGGGCGCCCGGCTCGTCGACGACCAGGGCGTGCTCGACCTGGCCGCCGTCCCGGCCAACACCAACGTCATCCGGCACGCCGACCGGATCTTCGCGCTGGTGGAGGCCGGGCTCCCCTACGAGATGAGCCCCGAACTCGACACCCTCGGCCCGGTCGACTTCGGCGGCCGGCTCACCACGGCGATGACGGCCCACCCGAAGGAGGACCCGGTCACCGGCGACCTGTTCTTCTTCGGCTACGGCTTCTTCGCGCCCTACCTGACCTACCACCGCCTGTCGAAGGACGGCGTCCTGGTCGAGAGCCGGGAGATCCCCGTCCCCGGGCCGACCATGATGCACGACTTCGCGATCACCGAGAACCACGTGGTCTGGCTCGACCTGCCGGTCGTGTTCGACCTCGACCTGGCGTTCAAGGGCCAGGGCCTGCCCTACCGCTGGGACGACGGCTACGGCGCCCGCATCGGCTACATGCCCAAGTCGGGCGGCCCGGTGACCTGGGTCGACGTCGACCCCTGCTACGTCTTCCACGTCGGCAACGCCCGCGAGGACGCCACCGGCAACATCGTCGTCGACGCGGTCCGCTACTCGCCGGGGACCTTCACCGGCATGTGGGGCCACATCAGCGGCACCGCCAACCCCGCCCACGAGACGGTCGGCTCACGGCTGCACCGCTGGACGATCTCCGGCACCACCGCGAAGGAGGAGGAGCTCGACGACCGGCGCGTCGAGTTCCCGACGATCAACGACGCCCACACGGGCCGCACGAGCCGCTACGTCTACGCGGTGACCGGCGGCGAGATCGTCAAGTACGACCTGACCTCCGGGGCGGTGGACGTCCGCGCGGCCGACGGCCCGGGCGAGGCGGTCTTCGTACCCCGGGGCGACGCGGAGGACGACGGCTGGCTCGTCTCCATCGTCGACACCGACGCCGGCTCCGACCTGCTCGTCCTCGACGCCCACGACCTCGGCCACGTCGCCTCGGTGCACCTGCCCCGCCGGGTGCCGCGCGGCTTCCACGGCCACTGGCTGGCCGACTGAAGTCAGCTCTCGCGGCGGGCCTTGGCCCGGCGTTTGCCCTCGTGCATGGCCTGCACCCGGGCCACCGGGATCGTGTGGCCGTGCTCGATCAGGTCAGCGGGCAGGGTCTGCGGCTCGGGCATCAGGGCGGCCCACAGGTCCTCGTCCGGAAGGGGGGTCTTGATGGTGAAGTCGGCGGGGGTGACCGACTCCAGGTCGTCCCAGGCCACCGGGTGGGAGACCGGCGCACCGGGCCGGATCCGGGGCGAGTAGGCCGCGACGATGGTCGCGCCTCCGGCGCGGGTCGAGTCGAGGAAGACCTTGCCCTCCCGGTCTTCGCGGATGAACGCGGTCGTCGCGATCTCGGGCCCCAGCTTCTCCGCCCGGACCGCCAGGGCGCGGGTGGCGGCGGCCACGTCCTCGAACGAGGGGGCCCCGGCCAGCGGCACCAGGATGTGCACGCCCTTCGAGCCGCTCGTCTTCACCGCCGCTTCGAGCCCGTCGTCGGCGAGCGCCTGACGTACCAGCGAGGCCGCCTCCACCACCACGTCGAAGCCCGCGCCCTCGGGCGGGTCGAGGTCGAGGACCAGGTGGGTCTGGTGCGGCTCGCCGGACGACCGGTAGAGCTGCGCGTGGTACTCGACGGCACGCTGGTTGCCGAACCAGAGCAGGGTGCGCCGGTCGTCGCAGACCGGGTAGCGCACCTCGCGCTTGGACGCCTCGGCCCAGATCTCCTCGGTGCGGATCCACGCGGGGGCGTACTTGGGCAGGTTCTTCTGCATGAAGGGCGGCTGGCCGGGCCTGACCCGCATGACCGACAGCGGCCGGTCGCGCAGGCCCGGCAACATGCGCGCCGAGACGGCGTCGAGGTAGTCGATCAGGTCGCGCTTGGTCGCGTTCGCGCCGTCGAAGAGCTCGGCGTCGAGATTGCTCAGCTCGACGCCGTCACGTTCCTCACCCTTGGCCATCCGTCAACACTAGGTCGTCACGCCTGCCCGATTCGAGCAGCACCTCCCGGTAGTGCGTGAGAAGTTCCGCGCAGACGGCGTTCCAGGTCCGGTCTTCGACCGACGCCCGCGCCGCCTCCCCCATCCGCCGCCGCAATTCGGCGTCGCCGACCAGCCGTTCGACCGCGCCGCGCATCGCGGCGGGCTCGTCGGCCTTGTAGAGCAGTCCGGTACGGCCGTCGCGGACCAGATCGAGCGGTCCACCCGCGGCCGCCGCCACCACCGGCACCCCGGAGGCGAGCGCCTCCTGGACCGCCTGGGAGAAGGTCTCGTTGCCGCCCGGATGCACGAACACGTCGAACGAGGCGACCAGTTCGTGCAGGTCCGGCCCGGTCTTGAGCCCGGTGAAGACGGCCCGCGGGATGAGCTTCCCGAGCGCCTCCCTGGCCGGCCCGTCCCCCACGACCACGAGTTTCACGCCCGGGATGTCGGCGACCCCGGCCAGCAGGTGCACCCGCTTGTCGGCGGCCACCCGGCCGACGTACCCGACGACGACCTCGCCGCCGGGCGCCAGCCTGCGGCGCAGCGGGTCGGAACGCCGCCCGGGATGGAACCCGGTCAGGTCGACGCCGCGCCCCCAGCGGGCCAGGCGCGGGATGCCGTTGGCGCGCAACTCGTTCAGCGTCGCGCTCGACGGGGCGAGGGTGCGGGCCGCCGCCCCGTGGATGGCGCGCAGGCGCCGCCAGATGAACGGCCCCGCGACGCGCAACCCGTACTGACGGGCGAAGCCCGCCAGATCGGTCTGGAACACCGCGACGGCGGGAATGCCGAGACGGGCCGCGGCCCGGATCCCCGACGCGCCGAGCACCGCCGGGGAGGCGAGATGGATGATGTCCGGCCGGAACCGCTGCAACGTGCGCAGCACCAGCCGGCTCGGCAGCCCGGCGCGGAAGTCGCGATAGAAGGGCAGGGCGAGGGCCGGCGTGGCCACGACGGGAAAGCCCGCGTAGCTGGCCGGTCCAGGGTCGGGAGCCATGACGAGCGCCTCGTGGCCGTTGGCGGCGAGGTGGTCGAGCAGGCGGCAGACGGAGTTCGTCACCCCGTTGACCTGGGGCAGGAACGATTCGGAGATGACGACGACCCTCATGTCGAGTGCACCTTCAGGAATCCGGCCACCGAAGCGGCCCAGCTGAAGCGTTCGGCGCGTCGCCGCGCCGGCTCCCGGCGGTCGTCGTGGCCGAGCAGATCCTGCACGGCGTCGGCGTACGCCCCGGGATGACCGAAGACGCATCTCCCCGCACGGCCGATGACCTCCCCGAGGGCGCTGCGCCGATCGGCCACCACCGGAGTCCCGGAGGCCAGCGCCTCCAGCGCGGCCAGCCCGAACGTCTCGGCCGGCCCCGGGGCGACGGCGATGTCGGCGGTCGCCAGCAGGGCGGCGAGACCGGCCCGGTCGGTGAGATGCCCGAGGAACCTGACCGGCAGCCCTTCGGCCCGGCGTTCCAGCCGGGCCCGCAGCGGCCCCTCGCCCGCCACCGCGAGCACCGCGTTCACCCCGCGCCGCCGCAGTTCCGCGAGGGCGTCGACGGCCCGGTGGGGTCTCTTCTCGATCGACAACCGGGAGCAGAGCACCAGCAGCACCTCGTCCGGGCGTGCCAGCCGGTCACGGACCGCCTGATCGAAGTTGCCGGGGGTGAACCGGTCGAGGTCCACCCCGAGGGGAACATGCGTGACGTTCGGCGCACCGATCCGCCGGAACTCCGCCGCCGCCCAATTGGTCGTGCAGACGACGGTGTCGTACGCCCGCGCGGTCGCCCTGTTCAGCGGATCGGCGAGCGGCGGCAGCAGCGCCGCCAGGCTCTCGTGCGACACCATGACCGACCCGACGCCGCGCTCCCGCGCCCACCGCCCGGTCCACCGCAGCGTCGACCGGTCGGAGACCTCGATCCGGTCGGGCTTGATCTGGTCGAGCACCCGCCGCACCGCCCCGCGCGCGGTGATGACCTGATAGCCGCCCGTCCCCGGCACGATCCGCCCGGGAAGGGTGATGACGAGCCCCGCCTCCGACTCCCGGACCGACGCGATCGACCCGGGGACGATGAGGAACGGCTCATGCCCCGCGGCGGCGTATCCCGCCCCGAGCTCGGCCAGTGCGGTACGCAACCCACCAGAGGTTGCCGTGACGAAGTTGGCGAGCCGCACGATCTTCACGGCTGGAGTGTCGCAACCGCGAGTAAATCACCCGAAAAGGCCGAATGACGGCAGCGAGGCTAAACGCCGGGTTTATGAGCGATCTGATCGAGCGCCTTCGCCATGTGCTTGACGTGGTCGTCGGTGAGCTCGTCGGGGGACATGCCCCCGGCGTCGAGCTTGTCGACGAGCGTCTGCTTGGTGACCACGACAGCGCCGTGATCGGCATGCTCTTCGCTGACGATGCGCACCCGCCCGTCATCGACGACCATCGCGGCGTCGGGAATCTCGGAGGCGAGCAGGGACCGGATGTCGTGGGGCTCAACCATGGCCATGATCCGATTTGTGCCCGAGAGAGACGGGGGCGAACACCCGACGCCCTCCCACCCGGGACGCGGTCATCTTCTCGTGGACGACCGACGTTTTGGCGGGGGGCAGGCGGGGCTGTGGACGTGCGGAACCGCCGGGGAGGCCGGACGTTCGGCCCGCCCAGAGGCGGACCTACAAACGACCGCATCGCCCGGGAGACAGGCCCTCTGAATACTCCGGCACCGCCCGGGAGGCGGCCCATGCCCAGTCCGCCTCCCGGGTTCCGCACGCCCGCTTCCCGTGAAGACCGGCACGGTCTTGCCCGACCGCACCGGCCGCCGCATCACGGATAACTGACGACGGTGCTCATGCCGTGGGAGCCCACGACCGGGGCCCCACGTCGTTGCCACCGGTTCCGCCGAGGAAGACGGGGCCATGGTGTGACCCTCACGTTCGGCTTCCTCGGCCCCGATGTCGCAGTCGAATCCACGTTCCGACTGGAGTGCGAGGAGACGCCGTTGCCGAACGCCTCATGCGACCTCCCGTAACCGGCGAGCGACCCACCGACCCCGATCAACGGATCCGGCTCCCTCTCGCGAGAAGCCTCTCTCGCGATCGGACCCCGAGACGAGCTCATCAACCTGCCTATCGAGGGGCAAATAACCTGACGTCCAGAGAGCGCTCCCTGGACCTGGGACACTTTTCTCAAGCCTCAGAAGAAGTTCTACTTGGTCACACCCCGCCGCGCCAGAGCCAGTCTCAGAAAGGGCACCGCGACCGCCAGCGCCCCGGCCGCGCCGAGGAGCGCCACCCTGATCCCGAACCGCTCCGCCATCAGCCCGAGCGGCGGCCCACCGGCGAGTTCACCGGCGGCGTCGGTCTGGCCGAGGAACGAGAGCACGGTCGCCCGGCTCCCCGGCTCGGTGTGCTCGGTCACCCACGTGATCATCGTGGGCCGCGCGGCCTCCCGCGCAGCGCTCAGCAGCACGGACGCCGCCGCCGCGAGCCAGAACCACTCCGAGGCGGCCAGCGCGAGCGCACAGACGGCCGCCCCCGCCTGCAGGATGACGAGTCCCCGCATCCCGCTGCCGTCGGCCAGCTGCGTGAGGACGATGGCCGCGAACATGGCCCCGATGGAGATGACGCCGAACCAGACCAGGGGCGTACCGAACGCCTCGGTGAAGTGCAGCTGGGTGAGCCGGTCGATGCCCTCGGCGGCGAAGGCGGTGCTCGCCACGGCGGCCATCAGGAACCAGAGGGCGGGCCGCCGTCGCACTTCCCTGATCGACGCCGACAGGTGCTCGCGCGGCGCGCTGACCTTCTCGAACGGCGACTCCCGCATGACGACGACCAGCACCGCCGCCAGCAGGACCAGCAGCCCTCCCCCGACGAGCAGCGGAATCCGCAATTCCATGGACGCCAGGCCGACCGACGCGACGATGCCCGCGATCGTCGCTGCCTGGCTCACCTGGGCTCCCCGGGTGAACGCCCGTGAGGCGCCGTCGCCGAGCTCGCCCGCCACCCAGGCCTCCTCGGCCCCTTCGACGCACGTGTAGCCGACCCCCATGAGGGCGGACCCGGCCAAGATGGCCGGAAACGCCGGCACGAGCCCCTCGACGAGGGTGCCGGCCCCGATGAGGGCGTACCCGATGATCACCGACCACTTGCGGCTGTGCAGGTCGGCCAGCACCCCGGTCGGCACCTGCGCCGCGAAGATCACCACTTCGAAAACCGTCCCGGCCAGTACGAGTTCGAGCGGCCCCAGGCCCGCGACCTGGGCCTGGTAGACGAGCTGGAGGGTGAACGCGCAGGCCATGGCGAACCCGGCGACGGCGCGGATGAGCAGGTAGAGGCGCATGACGGTGACCTGTCGTGGGGGTGGTCCGCGCCGGAACCTAACACGGGAGCACAGCCGAACACTCAGTTTTTCTTGACAATAAAAGTTGTCGGTGAAAGGCTAAGGGCACCGGCCCCCGGAAAGGGGACCACCTCTCAAGGAGCAGACATGCGGAAGATCATCTCGGGCCTCTTCATCTCCCTCGACGGCGTCGTGGAGGCCCCCGACCAGTGGCACTTCCCCTACTTCAACGACGAGATGGGCGAAGCGGTCGAGAGCACCGTCGCCAACGCCGACACGGTCCTGTTCGGCCGCCGCACCTTCACCGACTTCCAGAGCTACTGGCCCGAGCAGGGCCCGGAGGTGCCGTTCTCCAGCTTCATCAACAACGTCCGCAAGTACGTCGTGTCGACGACCCTGACCGAGACGACCTGGGCCGACTCGTCGATCATCTCCGGTGACGTGGCGGCGCAGATCCGCGAGCTGAAGGCGTCCGAGGGGAAGGACATCTCGATCACCGGGAGCGGGACGCTGGTGATGTGGCTGCTGCGGCAGGGGCTGCTCGACGAGCTGCGGCTGCTGGTCCACCCCATCATCGTGGGCGAGGGCAAGAAGCGGCTGTTCGACGACGGGGAGCGGCTGGGGCTGGAACTGGTCGACCTGAAGGTCTTCAAGAACGGCGTGACGCACCAGATCTACGCGAAGGCCGACATCCCGGAGAACCCGATGGGATTCTGAACGTGGCGACGAGCTACGCGGGGGACGAGTTCCAGCGGGGCGGCTTCGCCGGGTTCTCACGTGCGGTGGAGGCATCGGAGCAACGACATGCACGATGCCGACCACTCACCAGGCCCGGCGAGACACCTCGTACCTGCGAAGAGGCCGGATCTTGTCACGACGGCGAACGGCCAGAGGTCCATGTCGGCCCGCCTTCTCCGCTACCGAAGAGGCGACGCGATCAATGTGATGGCAGGTGATCGCTAAGGTACGGGAGTGCCCATCGGCTTACGGGACCTCACGTCCTCCCCCTGGCGCAATCCGACGTTCTGGTGGTGGATCGCCGTCGTCGCCGCGGCCCTTCCCGTCCTGTACTCCGCGCTGTTCGCGTTGGTGCGCTGGGCGCCCGGATACGTCGTCGCCCCCATCGCCTGCCCCACAGGGTTCTTCGACGAACCGACGACGATCGACCGCGTCGAATACTTCATCCACGATCTGGGCGACACCTTTTCCTGGACGTTGCCGCTCCTCTTCCTGCTCCCCGCCCTGGCCCTGAGGAAGAACGGCACCGACGAAACCCATCTGAGGGCAGCCCGCTGGGCCTTCGTCGTGGCACTCACCACCACCGTCCTGATGTCCCTGGACCTCAACCCGGTCCCGCCGGACGAGTGCCTCATGCGCCAGTTCGGCATCACCCCCCGGTCGATGAGCCTGGGAGTCCTCCTCACCTGGGCGACGAGCCCCATCATGCCGATCTTGGTGGCCGGCGCGGTCGCCGGGAGGGTCCGGCCCAGCTGGTCGATCGTCGCCCTGCCGCTGGCCGCCGTGCTGGTCATCGCCGCACAGCCGATCGTCGGCGACCGCGTCGCCAAGATCTATCGAGGTCCCGCCCTCGCGGCCGACGGAACTCATCGGTACGCCCTCCTCGGCTCCTACGGCCAGTGGAAGACCTGGAACGACGGCACCAGCGAGCTCTACGTCGTCGACCTGACGACCGGCAAGGTCACCGACGTGGTGTGGCACCCGAGGTCGCTGGAGTTCGCGACGTACACCGCCGCCACCCGCGACCGCGAACCCGGCCACTACGTCGTGTCCGCCCTCGGCCCCCGCGGCCGGAACTCCCGCCTCTACCGCCTCACCGTGAACGCCGACGGGAAGGCCATGCTGCGCGAGAGCATCACTCCACCCCTCAAAGGCGTCGTCACCGCAGTGGCCGTCTCGCCCGAGGGCCGGGTCGCCTACGGCCGGGCGGTCGACACGAATCACTACTTCACAGGCGTGGTCGCCCCCGACCGCGAATGGCCGAGCCAGTCCCCGAACGGCCTCATGTGGAGCTCCTCCACTGAGCTCCTCCTCCGCGGGGGAGACACCCTGAACACGAACACCGGCGCACCTGGACGATTCAACGTCGACCCCGACTCGCCAGGCACGGTGACGACACTGCTGCCCGACGGCCGCCACCTCACGAACGAGTCCACCTTGGAGCAACACACGATCAGCGTGCACCGGGGTACCGGAAAGCTGGCCACCGCCTTCACGGTCCGAGGCCGCATCCTGTCGACGGCCGTGGACGCGACCAGCACGGCCCTGTTGGTCGGAACGGAGAACTTCCAGCAGGTGGACGACCTCACTGGCGACAGCACCTACCAGATCGTGCGCGTGGACCTACGGCCCCTGATCGAGAACCCGGAGGCGACCGGCGACCTCGATCTTCCGCAACGTCTCGTCTGGGAGGGCCGAGAACCCCCGGCCTACCTGGCGTGGTAGTCAGGCCGCAGCCCCGGCCAGGTGATGCGAGAACCCTCTGGCAACGTGAAGTGACCCGAAACGGCGCGAATCGAAACGGCCGGTTGCCGCCCGCCACCAACCGCCCCCCGAACGGCGGGGGGCGCCGACCAGGCGAAGCCGTAACGGAAAGCGGTCGCGCCCCTGAGCTCCGGCGAAGAGCAGCGCGAACCAACACCCGACGCCGCGGCGGGGTCGGCCTGGCGGCGCTGCCGACGGCGAAGGCGGCCTGGGCGGGCCGCCAAGGCGGCCGGGGCTGGGCGAAACCCCATCGACAACCGCGTCGAGTGGCCTGGCGGCGGTGTCGGCCCCGAGCCGTTGCACCCCGCCGCCAGGCCACGCCTCCTACGCCGGCAGCAGCGTCTGGTTCCCGAAGTTGCCCGGTAACCGTTCATCGGCAGGCCCCTGCGTCACCGCGCGGACCAGCAGCTCACCCCCCACGAACGCCCCCCGCCACGACCCGCCGAACCCGCCGAACAGCTCCTCCCGGTCGCCCCGCGAACGGGGCGTGTTGTGGCCGACCTTGAAGGCCCGCACCTCGGAGGCGAGCCGCGTGGCGGTTCGGGTGTCGTCGCACGAGATGGTCGCCACCAGCGCCCCGTTGCTGGCGTTCATCGCCGCCAGCAGTTCGGCCTCGGTGTCGACGAGCACCACCGTGTCGACCGGGCCGAAGGGCTCCGCGTGGAACAGGGGCGAGGAGCGGGGCGGCGTGAGGATCGCCACCGGGGCCATGTAGGCCGAGATGTCCTGCCCGGGCAGGAACCGCCCGTCATCCAGCGCTCCCCGGAACAGTGGCACGCCGCCCTTGGAGATCGCCTCGTCGACCTGGTCGGCCAGGTCTTTCACCTTGGCGTTGTTGATAAGCGGCCCGAAGTCGAGCTCCGGCAGCGGGTCGTCGGCCGACTCGACGGCGAGGGGGTGGCCGAAGCGCACGCCCTGCACGGCGGGCAGGTAGGCGGCCAGGAAGTGGTCGAACGCCGACCGCTGCACGACGAAGCGCGGGTAGGCCGTGCACCGCTGCTTGGCGTAGTCGTAGGTCTTGCGGATCTGGCCGGTCAGGGTGGCCCAGTCGCTGTATTCCCAGACCCCCCAGCAGTTGAGGCCCTCCTGTTCGAGGATGTGCCGCCGCCCGAGGTCGGCGAGCGACGTGGCGACCTGGCCGCCGGTGTCGCGGCCGCCGACGAAGGACACGCAGCCGATCTCCTGGCCGCGCACCAGCACCCGTGACAGCTCCGACCCGCTCCCCGACACGAGGGTCAGCGGAAGTCCTTCGCGCACGGCCAGCGCGGTGGCCAGCGTCAGGCACGACAGGCCGCCGTCGGTGGGGGTCTTGGCGATCGCGCCGTTGCCGGCCAGGACCTGCACCAGCATGGCGTGCATGAGCACGCTCATCGGGTAGTTCCAGCTCGCGATGTTGGAGACCGGACCGGCCAGCGGCACGCGGCCGTCGGTCATGCGGGCGATCTCGTCGACATACCAGCGGACGCCCTCGATGCACCGGTCGACGTCGGCGGTCGCGAGTTTCCACGGTTTGCCGATCTCCCAGACCAGCAGCAGCGACAGCAGGTCGCGATGGGCCTCCATCGCGTCGAGCGCGGCCGACACCCGCGCGGCGCGTTCGGCCACGGGGGTGTGCCGCCAGCGGCGGTGTTCGTCGACGGCCGCGTGGACGGCCCGCGCGGCGGCCGAGCGGTCGAGGCGGGGCGGGCCGGCGATGGTCGTGCCGTCGACCGGGGTGACGGCGGGGGTGGTGCGGCCGTCGCGGTGCCAGATGCCTCCCCAGTGGTTGAGCACCCGGTCGTCGTTGAACGCCTCGGGGGCCAGGTCGGCACAGCGGCCGTAGGCGTCGGACCAGGCCGTGCCCGGCTTGAGCATGAGCGGCATGGCTGTCGTCCCTCTCAGTCGGACCAGTCGATGTCTTCGGCCAGCACGGGCAGCGGCTCGAACTCCTTGATGGCGTCGAGCGAGGGGCCCATCGCGGCGTTGGCCTCGCGTTCGACCATGACCTCGACCAGCACCGGAAGCCGTGACCGGTGGGCTTCGGCGGTGGCCCATTCGAGGGCGGGCCGGATGTCGCCGGGCTCCTCGACGCGGCGGGCCGGGCAGCCGAAGGCCTCCATGGCCTTGACGTGGTCGATGCCGCCCTCGCCGTAGTGGAGGTCGACGGCGAAGTTCATGTCGTAGGGGATCTCGGCCTGCCGGATGAGCCCCAGATATTCGTTGTTGATCATGACGATGACGAACGGGATCTGGTATTGCGCGGCGACCGCGACCTCTTCCATCAGGAACTGGAAGGAGTAGTCGCCGACGACCACGACGACCTCGCGGTCGGGGTGGGCGCACTTCACGCCCATCGCCGCCGGCACCTCCCAGCCCAGCGGCCCGGCCTGGCCGCAGACGAGGTAGCGGCGCGGCAGGTAGGTCTTCTGGAACTGGCCCGACCAGATCTGGTAGAGCCCGATGGCGGTCACGAAGGTCGTGTCGGGGCCGTAGAACTCGTTGAGCTCGCGGAACACCCGCGGCGGCTTGATCGGCACCTCGTCGAAGTCGTCGCGGCGCGGCAGGGTGCGCCGCAGTTCGCCGACCCGGTGGGCCCACGCCGACGGACGCCGGGCCTTGCCGCGGCTCTGCGCCTCGCAGGCCATCGCCGCCAGCGTCGGCCGGGCGTGCCCGACAACCCCGAGGTCGGGCTCGAAGACCCGGCCGATCTGGGTCGGCTCGATGTCGACGTGGATGAACTGGCGGCCCTTGCGGTAGACGTCGAGGTCGCCGGTGTGCCGGTCGCCGAAGCGGGCGCCGACCGCCAGCACCAGGTCGCTCTCGAGGAACGCCGCGTTGCCCCACCGGGTCTGGGTCTGGATGCCCGCCATGCCGGCGAACAGCGGATGATCTTCGGGGAACGCGCCCTTGCCCATCAGGGTGACCTGCACCGGCACCTGGAGGTGTTCGGCCAGTGCGCGCAGCTCGGTCGAGGCGTCGGCGATGACGACGCCGCCACCCGCGAGGATCAGCGGGCGCTCGGCGACCGACAGCATGTCGACCGCCGCCGCGACGGCCTTCGGTAAGGGCTGCGGCACGTCGACGGGCAGCGGCGCGTCGAGCTCGGGGTCGTAGAGGCAGGTGCCGCGCTGGACGTCGATCGGCAGGTCGATCAGGACCGGCCCCGGCCGCCCCGACCGGGCGATGCGGAACGCCTCGCGGAACACCCACGCGGCCTGCGCGGGCTCCTTGAGCTGGACCGCCCACTTGGTGACCGGCCTGGCGATCTCGACGATGTCGACCGCCTGGAACGACTCCTGGTGGAGCTTGCTCTTCTGCGCCTGACCGGTGATGCAGATCATCGGGATCGAGTCGGCCATCGCCGTGTAGAGCCCGGTGATCATGTTGGTGCCGGCCGGACCGGAGGTGCCGATGCAGACGCCGACGTTCCCCGTGACGCGCGCCCAGCCGTCGGCGGCGTGGGTGCCGCCCTCTTCGTGGCGGACCGTGATGTGCTTGATCGAGCTGTGCTGCAGGGCCGCGTAGAGCGGCAGGATCGCCGCGCCCGGGATGCCGAAGACGGTGTCGACGCCTTCGCTCTCCATCACCGCGACGGCCGCCTCCATGCAGGGGATCCGCTTCACGAATTGATCCTTTCGATCACTTTCAGCAGGGCGGAGTGGTCGAGCGCGCCGTGGCCCTGGGCCCTGGCCGCCGCGATGAGCTGGGCGACCAGCGCGGTCATGGGCAGCGCGACACCGGCCTCGCGGGCCGCGGCGGTGGCGATGCCCATGTCCTTGTGGTGAAGGTCGATGCGGAACCCCGGCTGGAAGCTGCGCTCGATCATGGAGTGGCGCTTGAGCTCCAGGATCCGCGACCCGGCCAGACCGCCCGCGAGCACGTCGAGGCCCGCCTTCGGGTCGACGCCCGAGGCCTCCAGCAGCACGATCGCCTCGGCGACCAGGGCGTAGACGCCGCCGACGACGAGCTGGTTGGCGGCCTTGACGGTCTGCCCCGCCCCGGCGGGCCCGACGTGGACGATCGTGGTGCCGAGCACCCGCAGGATCTCCCGGGCCGACTCGACGTCTTCGGTCCGGCCCCCGATCATGATCGACAGGGTGCCGTCGACCGCGCCCTTCTCCCCGCCGCTCACCGGCGCGTCGATGGCGTGCACGCCCTTCACCGCCGCCGCCTGCGCGACCCGGCGCGAGGTCTCAGGACGGATGGTGCTCATGTCGATCAGGAGCAGCCCGGCGGGGGCGTATTCGAGCACGCCGCCCTCGCCGAAGACGACCTCCTCGACCTGCGGGGAGTCGGGCAGCATGGTGATCACCACATGGGCCTGCGAGACCGCCTCGCCGATGCTCGCCGCGGCCTTTGCGCCGAGCTCGGCCAGTTCGTCGAGCCGGGTGGTGCTGACGTCGTAGCCGACCACGGTGTGCCCGGCCCGGACCAGGTTGGCGGCCATGGGCGTGCCCATGATGCCGAGGCCGATGAAGCCGATGTTCATCCGTTCCTCCAGCCGAAACTGTCGGCACTCGGGCCGACCGGACGGTATTCCAGGCCCACGTGGCCGTCGTAGCCGGTGGCCGCCAGCCGCGCGAGGATCCGGTCGTAGGGCATGGCACCGGTGCCCGGCTGCCCCCGCCCCGGATCGTCGGCGATCTGCACGTGACCGAACCGCTCCCACTGGCGGCCGATCAGGTCGAGCACGTCTTCACCCATGCGGTGGAGGTGGTAGAGATCGGCCAGGAACCCGACGTTGGCCACGCCCACCTGGTCGAGCAGCCGGAACGCCTCCTCGGACGAGACGATCGGGTAGGCCGGGCTCTCGTAGGAGTTGAGCGCCTCGACCAGCACCATCGCCCCGGCCTGGTCGGCCACCTCGGCGGCGTAGAGCAGGTTCTCCACCGCGATGGCCCGGTGGACCTCGACGGACATGTCGGGTTCGGCGTTGCCGTAGAGCGCGTTGAGCCGCCGGCACCCGAGCGACTCGGCCAGCCCCACGGCGACCTCGACGTTGGCCCGGAACCGCGCCGACCCGCTCGGGGAGGAGACCAGCCCGCGGTCGCCCCCGGCCATGTCGCCCGCGTCGAAGTTGAGCCCGACGAGCCGCACCCCGGCGTCGGTGATGGCCGTCCGCAACCGGTCGAGCTCCAGCTCGGACGGTTGCGGACCGTCGAACGGCCACCACAACTCGACGGCGTCGAACCCGGCCTTGGCCGCGGCCTCGAAGCGTTCGAGCAGCGGCAGCTCGGTGAACAGGATCGACAGGTTGACGCTGTAGCGGAGCGTGCTCATGCGGCCTCCAGCAGCGCGCGCATGAGCCGGGCGGTCTCGCTGGGGGTGCGGCCGACGCTGACGCCGACCTTCTCCAGGGCCTCTTTCTTGGCCTGGGCGGTGCCCGCCGAGCCGGAGATGATCGCGCCCGCGTGGCCCATCGTCTTGCCCTCGGGCGCGGTGAACCCGGCGACGTAGGCGACGACCGGCTTGGTGACGTGTTTCTCGATGTAGGCGGCGGCCCGTTCTTCGGCGTCGCCGCCGATCTCGCCGATCATGACGATCGCGTCGGTGTCGGGGTCGTCTTGGAAGGCGCGGAGACAGTCGATGTGGGTGGTGCCGATGACCGGGTCGCCGCCGATGCCCACAGCTGTGGAGAAGCCGATGTCGCGGAGCTCGTACATGAGCTGGTAGGTGAGGGTGCCCGACTTGGAGACCAGGCCGATGCGCCCGGGCGCGGTGATGTCGGCCGGGATGATCCCGGCGTTGGAGGCGCCGGGCGAGATCAGGCCGGGGCAGTTGGGCCCGATGATCCGGGTCGTGCTCTGCCTGGCCAGGGTCAGGAACTCAAGACTGTCGTGTACCGGAACACCTTCGGTGATCACCACGCACAACCCGATCCCGGCGTCGACCGCCTCGAGGACCGCGCCCTTGGTGAACCGCGGCGGCACGAACACCACCGACACGTCGGCACCGGTCGAATCCATCGCCTCGGCGACCGACGAGAACACCGGGATGCCCTGGTGGACCTGCCCACCCTTGCCCGGCGTCACCCCGGCCACGACGTTGGTGCCCGCCGTGACCATGCGGGCGGTGTGCCTGCCGCCTTCGGCGCCGGTCATGCCCTGCACGACGACGCGGCTGTCCTTGCTCAGGAAGATCGACATTCTGGGTGTCTCCTCACGCGGCCGCGTTGGCCAGCCTGGCCGCCTCTTCGGCGGCGCCGTCCATGGTCGGGACCTGCCGGACGGCGGGGTGTGCGGCCTGATCGAGGATCCGGCGGCCCGCCTCGGCGTTGTTGCCGTCGAGCCGCACCACGATCGGGTGGGTCGCACCCTGCTCGCCGAGCGTGGCGAGGGCGGCCACGATGCCGTCGGCCACCGCGTCGCAGGCGGTGATCCCGCCGAAGACGTTGACCAGCACCGATTTCACGTCGGGGTCGGACAGGATGACGCCGAGGCCGTCGGCCATGACCTGGGCGGAGGCGCCACCGCCGATGTCGAGGAAGTTGGCGGGCTTGGCGCCGGCCTGCGCGACGACGTCGAGGGTGCTCATGACGAGCCCCGCGCCGTTGCCGATCACGCCGACGGACCCGTCGAGCTTGACGTAGTTGAGGCCCTTGGCCTTGGCCCGGCTCTCGAGATCGTCGCCGCCCACGGTCTCGTCGGCGGGGCGTTCGTGCCGGTAGTCGGCGTTCTCGTCGAGCGTTACCTTGCCGTCGAGCGCGAGCACGCGGCCGTCGGCGGTGCGGGCCAGCGGGTTGACCTCGACGAGCACGGCGTCTTCACCGGCCATCACCTTCCATAAGCCGACGAGGATGTCGGCCGCCTCTCCGGCGACGTCGGCGGGCAGCCCCGCCTCGGTGACGATGAAGGTCGCCGTCTCGTGGTCGAGCCCGCGCAGCGGGTCGATCGGCACCTTGACCAGCGCGGTTGGATCGGTGGCCGCCAGCTCTTCGATCTCCATGCCGCCCGAGGCCGAGCACATCGCCAGGAACGACCCGGCCGCGCGATCGACCAGGAAGGCCGCGTAATACTCCTCGACCGGCACGTTGGCCACCTCGACGAGGACACGCCGGGTCAGGTGACCCTTGATGTCCATCCCGAGGATCGCGCGTGCGGCGTCTTCCGCCGCGGCCGGGCCGGGAGCGGGCTTGATGCCGCCGGCTTTGCCGCGACCGCCCGTCTTCACCTGGGCCTTGACCACGACCGGCCCGGCCAGCTCGGCGGCGATGGCGCGCGCCTCCTCAGGCGTCGCCGCCACCGCCCCTTCGGGGACGGGAACGCCGTAGCGCGCGAACAGCTCCTTCGCCTGGTGCTCGAACAGGTCCATCGGGCCTCCCTCAACGCATCTTGTAGACGGTATACCGTATGGAAGTGAGGTCGTAAACCCCTCTCGACAAGAGGCGTTGCTTGGGATATTCCATACGGTATGCAGGATACATTGGAAGTCAGAGACTGGCGCGGACGGCTCTACCAGGTGGGCCCGACGGCCCCCCAGATCACCGGGCGCCCAAGGTCGGCGATGCTGTGGCCGGCCATGGCGGCCATGGCGGCGGTCGGCCCGATGCAATACGGCTACGCCGCCCTCGCGCCGTCGATCGCCCGCGCCCACGGCGTCTCAGCCGCCGAGGTCCTGCTTCCGTTGGCGGTCTGGCTCACCTGCCAGGCCGCCGTCGCGCTGCCCGCGACCCGCCTGCTCGCGCGCGGGGTCGTCGGCGTCCGCGTCGCCCTCTGGCTCGGCGCCCTCCTCTGCGCCCTGGCCGTCCCGTCGCTGACCGCTCCGGGCGTCCTGCTGCTGGTGGGTTACGGCCTGCTGGGCGGCACCGGGGCCGGGCTCGTCTACGCCGCCTGCACCGAGACCATCGCCCGCTGGTATCCCGAACGACCGGGGGTGCGGGTCGCCTTCGTGACCGGCGCCTATTCGTGCAGCGCGCTTCCGCTCACCCTCGACTTACGCTTATGGCCCGTCATGGCCGGTTTCGGCCTGGCCGCGATCGCCTGGGCCGCGGCGGTCCTTCACACCCCGCCCGCCAACTGGTGGCCCCCGGAGATCGACCCGCGCGCGTGGGCCCTCGACCGGCGGGTGCTGCACCGGCAACCTCGCGCGGCTCGTCAGTTCTCACTGGGCGAGGCGGTCCGCACCCCCACGCTGGTCGTGCTGACCGTGATCCTCGTCGGCGCGGGGGCCGTCGCGATCTTCGACGTGATCGCCCTGGCCTTCCTCGGCCCCACGCCCCCATGGCTCGCCCTGGCCGTCCTGCTGGCCCTCACCGGCGCCGGCCGGGCGGCGGCGGTGCCCCTGGCCGAGCGCTTCGGCCGCGTGAAGGTGCTGGCCTCGGCCCTGGTGTTGCTGGCGCTGGCCCAGGGCATGCTGGCCGTCGCCGCCGCAGTGGCCGCAGCCCACATGGTCGCGGTGGTGGCCGCGATCCCGGCGGGCCTGGGCGGCGGCGCGATCTATCCACTCATCGCGGCGCTCGTGCGGGAGTACTTCGGCGAAGACCGCGTCCACGGGATCCACGGCCTGGTCTACACGGCCAAGGCGGTCGCGGGCCCGGCCGGGGTGGGCCTGGCGATCACGGCGCTGCCCGGCCTGGCGACCAGCACCGGGGCGCCCGTATTCGTGGCGGCGACCCTCATCGCGGCCACGACCGCGCTGCTCTGCACCACCCTGCGACGGCCGGGAGTGCCCGCCACTCTTCCCGCGCCGTCGCTGTAAAGACCATTACGAGTTCCGGCGGGCCGATGTGAGCGATGTCACGGCCAGCGATAATGTCAAGAATGTATGCTGTAGGCAGTCGACGACAAACATTTTGAGTGGTCGTTTCCAGGAGTTGAGAAACCCGATGCTGGCCAACCAGGGCTCCACCGCGAAGATCGTTCGTCCCACAACCCTGCGGGAGAGCGTTTTGGAGAGGATCCTCGAGCTCATCATCATCGGCAGCTTGAAGCCGGGTCAGCACCTGGTCGAGAACGAACTTGCCGACAACCTCGGCGTCTCCCGCCAGCCGGTCAGAGAGGCCCTTCAGTTGCTGAGCGGCGAGGGCTGGGTCGATCTGCGGCCCGGTCACGGCGCCTATGTCCACTCCCCCACGGTCGAGGAAGCCGACCAGCTCCTCGCCGTCCGCACGCTTCTGGAAGCCGAGTCGGCCCGCCTGGCCGCCCGCAACCCAGACAAAACCGACATCTCCGACCTGCGCGACATCTGCAACCGGGGTCTGGCCGCCTGCGTGGCCGACGACGTCGACGCCGCCGTCGCCGCGAACAGCGAGCTCCACACCGCCGTGGTGAACATGTCGGGCAACCGCGTCCTGGCCGACCTGACCTCACAGGTCGCCCGCCGGGTGCGCTGGTATCACACCCCCGTGGCCCGCCACCGCGGCCGGGCCTCGTGGGAGGAGCACGCGGCGCTGATCGACGCGATCGAGGCCGGCGACGAGGACGTCGCCGCCGACATCATGCGCCGCCACACCGAACACACGCGTCAGTCCTACCTGGAGTCCCGCGCCCAGAACCCGGTGGAGGAGCCCCCGGCTCCCATCCGCCGCCGGCGGCCGCGCGCGGTATCCGGCTGAACCGGCGCCGGGCGAGCCAGTCCGGGGAAGGAAAGAATGGCCGGCCTCTAACGCAGCCGCTCACTTCTGAACGGCGACATTCACACGCCGGCGTAAAGCACGACCGTTCGCTACGCGCTGCCCGAGCGGCGAAAGAGATGTTTTCTTCCGCAGACCGCCTCGGCGAAATGCGGGGCCGATCGCGAGACCGATGCCGGTCGGACATCGACCTACGGCGACAGTCGCTCATCGACGGGCAGCGAACCGTCCGGGCACCGAACCGCAGGGCCTGTGCAGCGTGCTCCAGGCGTGATCCGGCCGACGCCTGACGGCATCCAGCCGGCCCAGTGAACGACTGGACTTTCGTTCAGCCATGGGCACGGAGCGATACTTTGTGACTGCTTCCTGCCGTAATGCGTTTCTGGCAGAACAAAGAACCGGGAATTCCCAGAATCACCGCAGTGTTTCCACGCGTGAAACCCGGCGCTAATACCACACCGGAAAACTTGGCAGGGCTTCCGGATATGGAAAGCCGCCAAGCTGTTCCGCACCACGGCACGACGTCACCGGTCACGATGTCCCCGACCATCGATTCCGGAGACCGAACGGGCCACCACCCCATGACCCCGCCGGTCGCCCACACCGGGCAGCCGGCGCCCTCAGATTCCCCGGGACCTTCCGGGGTAGTGGAGACAGACCCCGAAGGAGGTGTATTCGCATGAAGTCGTTCTTCGAGAAGCTGCGCGCCTTCGAGGGCCCGCTGGGCGCCTCGGCCGACGGCCGCCCGATCGGGCTGGGCCTGGCCAGCGCGCTGCGCAAGGCGCGTTCCGCCGATGGCGTCGAGAGCCACGTTCGCCAGTGGGCCACCGAGCCCGTCAAGGCCGAGCAGCGCTGACCCGCCCCCATGCCTCCGGCGTCGGGCTGACGCGTGTGATCCACGCCGAAGTCCGACGTCATCCGGGGGCGAAACCCAACAGTGATGCACAGAGGTGAGACGGCCCCCGTGGAGAGAACCACGGAGGCCGGGTGAAGCGGTGTCAGCTGTCGATGTCGGCCTTCTGGCGGTCCTCCTCGCCCGCGTCGTCCTTCGGGGCAGGGGGTTCGGCCGCGGCGCGGCGGTCGTCCATGCGGGTCTTGATCAGGCTGGCGATGGTGGTCACGACCAGGGTCCCGATGATCACGCCGAGACTGACCGCGATCGGCACCTCGGGCGCCCACGAGACGCCGTCGTGGTGCAGGGCCTCCAGGATCAGCTTCACGCCGATGAAGGCGAGCACGACCGACAGGCCCTTGCTCAGGTAGACGAGCCGGTCGAGCAGGCCGCCGATCAGGAAGAAGAGCTGGCGCAGGCCCATCAGCGCGAACGCGTTGGCGGTGAACACGATGTAGGGCTCGCGGGTGAGGCCGAAGATGGCCGGGATCGAGTCGAGGGCGAACAACAGGTCGGTGGTGCCGATGGCCACCATGACGATGAGCATCGGGGTCACCACGCGGCGCCCGTTGACGCGGGCGGTCATCGCGGCGCCGTGGTACTTGTCGGTCGAGGGCAGCACCCGGCGGACGGTGCGCAGGGCGATGTTCTCGGAGAACTCGGCCTCCTCCTCCTCGTGGCCGATCAGCTTCCACGCCGTGTAGATCAGGAAGGCGCCGAAGATGTAGAACAGCCAGTCGAACCGGGAGATCGCCCCGGCGCCGGCGGCGATGAAGCCGCCCCGCATGAACAGGGCGATGATGATGCCGATCAGCAGCACCTTCTGGCGATACTTCCGCGGCACCTGGAACCGGCTCATGATTATGAGGAAGACGAACAGGTTGTCGACGCTCAGTGAGTATTCGGTGATCCATCCGGCGAAGAACTCTCCGCCGTGGTCGCCGCCCCACAGGACCCAGAGGCCGATGCCGAACACGACGGCCAGGCCCACGTAGAACAGGACCCAGCTGACGCACTCGCGGAAAGACGGTTCATGCGGGTTGCGTGCGACCAGCCAGAAGTCGAACGCGAGCACGAGGGCGAATCCCGCGACCGTGGCCACCCAGACCCAGGCGGGAAGGTTCATCGGACTCCTTTCGTCTGGCCCTTTCCACGTGCCTTCCGGTTACGGCGTTGGTGGTCGAGGGCCTCGGCGTGCTCGATATAGCGCTGAAGCAGGGTACGCGCCACGGGGTTGCGTCCTGCCAACCGGATCAGCCAATGGGGCATGAGCCGTTCGTGGAGCCAGACGAAACCGATCGCGAAACCCAGGCTGACCAGCGCCTGATAGGCGAGGAAGCCCGCCACGCCGCCCGCGAGGACGACCTGGCCGTCGATGACGAGTCCGGTGCCGACCTCCTGGGTCAGCCGGGAGAGCGGGAAGGCCAGCAGCCAGAACAGCCCGGCCGGGGCGAACAGGCCCGGCCGGAACGGGCCGCCGAGCCCGCACAGGGTGCTGAAGAGGCCGCCGAACAGGCCCAGCGGAAGGGCGAGCGTGAGCGCCGAGACGGCGGCCCAACCGGCGGGCTGCCCTGCGATGAGGGTCAGCCCGCCGGCCATGGCGCCGCCGACGGCTCCGATCGCGAAGCCGGGGAGGGCGAGCTCCACGGCGTGCCGGATGGAGGGTCGGTCGGGCGCCATGTCAGCCGACCACGACGCCGTAGGCGAAGAGGCTGTAGAGCAGCATGCCGAGGTAGAACACGGCGCCGAAGCCGATGATCAGGTTCGACCACCACTTGGGCCGGATCGGTTTCGGCAGCATGCGGTTGTTGACCAGGAGCAGTGTCACGCAGTAGGCGCCCATGGCGAACGTCGACAGGAACGCCAGCGTGTCGAGGATGCCGCTCGGTCCGTCGGCCGGGCCGAACAGCAGGATCAGGATGCCGAACGCGATGACGCCCCACAGGAAGGCCGCGTAGAGGTGCGACATGCGCATCTTCTTGGCGCCCTTGACGAAGTGGTAGGTCATGTCGGCCTGGCCGCGCGAGAACGAGTCGAACAGGCCGAGGGTCGCGTTCAGACCGATGAGCGAGATGAAGCCGAGGAAGATGACGCCGAGGACCGAGCTGCCCGCCGAGGCGAACGAGTCGGCCATGGCCGACAGGGCGGCCTCGCGCTCGCCGTTCTCGATGATCTCCTTGACGCCCGGCGTCTGCCGCGTCGCCGCCTGCGCGATCACCGTGAAGGAGATGGTGACCAGCATGGTGACGCCCCAGAAGAGCAGTAACGCGTCGAAGGTGACCCAGCGGCGCCAGCCGCGCCACTTCTTCATCTCCTCGGGGTTGCTCGTGTCGAACATGAAGCCCCGTGAGGGCATCTGCTCTTCCTCGCCCGCGTGGCGCAGGCCGCGGATCTGCGGGATGTGCGCGCCCATGCCGGCGCCGGAGTCACGCAGGTGCAGGGTGTACCACATCTGCTGCATTCCGGACGGACCGGCGAAGGCGATCGATCCCACGATCACCGGGAACCACGCCGCCGACAGCGCCCCGTCGGGGATGTAGCCGATGGCGAACATGCCGGCGACGGTGCTGGTGACGTCGCCCCAGGTGCCGACCATGGCCGCGACGATCGCGGTGCCGATGACCAGCGCCCCGATCAGGATCGACAGCAGGCTTTCGAGCAGGCTGTAGATGACCTTGGCGAGGCTGAACACCACCCCGACCAGGAGCAGGCCGCATACCGCGGTCACTGTCCATGGGATGCCGGTTATCTCCTCGAACGCCGCCGCGCCCGCCGACAGGTGGCCCGGCCAGATGTAGACGGCTATCGCGACGACGAAGAAGAACCACATCAGCGGCTTGAAGACGCGCGCCGCGCCGAAGAAGATGCTCTCGCCGGTCGCCATGGCGTAGCGGGCCATCTCCAGCATGACGACGGCCTGCAGGGTCACGCCGACGAGGAACAGCCAGCGGATCTCCGGCCCGAACAGCAGCACCAGCCGGGGCCACATGTACGACTCGCCCATGCCCACGCCGAGAGCGACGAGGAACACGGTGGGCCCGAGGATGTGCACCGACGGGGGCGCGTCGGGCAGGGTGCGGATGGGCATCGGCTCAAGCTTGCCCGCCCGCCACACTTTCTCTTCTTGTCCTGCGGTGGCAGCCGTGGGTTCGGTCGCCGGTGTACTTGACGTGTCCACGTATGGACCTCCTCGGGAGTTGATTGGTCCCGCCTGTCCCCGATTCGCCCCCCTCTTGGGTCTCCGGCCCTGGTGACCGGAGCGTCGTGCGCCGGCCCGCCGTGCTCAGGTGCGGCGGGCCGCCGCGGTGGTGGTGCGGGTGGTGCGTCAGCCGGGCATGAGCCCTGCCGCCCTGGCCCAGCGGTATTTCGCGCCGAGCACGGCCACGGGCTTCTCCGTGGTGTAGGGGTAGGCGACCACGCCGTGGTCGAAGAGGTATTCGCAGGCCTCTTCGACCTCGGTGTCACCGGCCAGTGACGCGACGACCGGCTTGTGGTTGCCCTTGGCCCTTTCCTCGGCCACGACGCGCGCGACCAGTTCGGCGAAGACCATCGGGGGGGTGACGATGGTGTGCCAGTAACCGAGCACGAGCGCGTGGATCCGGGGGTCGGTGAGGCCCAGCCTGAGGGTGTTCTCGTAGGTCGAGGGCGGCTCGCCGCCCGTGATGTCGATCGGGTTGCCCGCCGCTCCGAACGGCGGGATGTAGGCGCGGAACGCCTCGTCGAGGTCGGGCGGGATCTCCATGAGGGTCAGCCCGTTGTCGACGCAGGCGTCGGAGAGGAGGACACCGGAGCCGCCCGCCCCGGTGATGATCACGACGTTCTCTCCCTGCGGGGTCGGCATGATCGGCAGGGATCGCGCGTATTCCAGCATGTCGTTGAGCCCGGGGGCACGGACCACACCGGCGTGCCGGAGGATGTCGTCGTAGACCTTGTCGTCACCGGCGAGCGCGCCGGTGTGGGATCCGGCGGCCTTCGCGCCCATGGCGGTCCGGCCCGCCTTCAGCACGATCACCGGCTTCTCCCTGACGACCCGCTGGACCGCCTCGACGAAGCCGCGGCCGTCTTTGAGGTCTTCGAGGTGCATGGCGACGCACTTGGTGTTGTCGTCCTGCTCGAAGAAGGTGAGGAGGTCGTCTTCGTCGACGTCGGCCTTGTTGCCGACTCCGACGATCGCGGAGACGCCCATCCGGGTGGTGCGGCTGAAGCCCAGGATCGCCATCCCGATGCCGCCGCTCTGGGAGGTCAGCGCGACGTGTCCTTGCACGTCGTAGGGGGTGCAGAAGGTCGCGCAGAGGTTCTCGGGGGTGTAGTAGTAGCCGTAGATGTTGGGGCCCAGCATGCGTACGCCGTGCTTGCGGGCGATCTCGACGACCTCCTGCTGGCCCTCGACGTTGCCGGTCTCGGCGAAGCCGGAAGGGATCATGATGGCGCCGGCGACGCCCTTCTCCCCCGCGGCCTCCAGGGCGGCCGGCACGAACGCGGCCGGGATGGCGAAGACCGCGACGTCGATCTCGCCGGGCACGTCGGCGATGCTCGGGTAGGCGGGTAACCCGAGGATCTCGGAGGACTTCGGGTTGATCGGGTAGATGTTGCCCCGGAAGCCGCCGTTGATCAGATTGCGCATGACCGAGTTGCCGATCTTCCCGGTCTCGCCGGAGGCGCCGATGACGGCGACGGCGCGGGGGTGGAAGATGCGGTTCATCTTGGCGAGGATCTCCTCGCGCGGGATGCGCGGGGTCTCCACCGGCGGTTCGGCCGACAGGATGATGCGCACGTCGGCGGCCACGGCGCCGTTCGCGGACGCGAAGACGGGGTTGAGGTCGACCTCGGCGATCTCGGGGAAGTCGGCGACCAGCGCGCCGACGCGTTCGATCATGGTCGACAGAGCCGCCCGGTCGGCCGGTGCGGCTCCGCGGGCCCCACGCAGCACCTCGGCCGCCTTGATGTCGTCCAGCATCGCCAGGGAATCATGCACTGTTAGGGGGGCGAGCCGGAAGGTCACGTCCTTTAACACTTCGACCAACGTTCCGCCGAGGCCGAACGCGACCACCTTGCCGAAGGTCGGATCGGTCACCGCGCCGATGATCACCTCGTGTCCGCCGCCGACCATCTGCTGCACCTGGACGCCGTCGATGACGGCCCCGGCGTCGTAGGCCTGGGCGTTGGCGATGATCTGGTCGTAGCCGGCGCGCACGGCCTCGGCCGAGCCCACGCCCACCAGGACGCCGCCGGCCTCGGTCTTGTGCAGGATGTCCGGGGAGACGATCTTCAGCACGACCGGGAACCCGATCGAGGTGGCCAGCTCGACGGCGTGGTCGGCCGACGTCGCCAGGCCCTCACCCGGGGTGGCGATCCCGTAGGCGTTGCAGACGAGCTTGCCCTCGGGGGCGGTGAGCGCGGTGCGCCCTTCGGCCCGTGCCTTGTCCAGGATCTCCCGGACTTCTGCCGACATCTCAGATCACTCCGTTCGTCTTCAGCTCGGCCAGCTCCTCGGCCGTTACTCCGAGCCGCGTGTAGATCTCGTCGTTGTGCTCTCCGAGCAGCGGCGGCGTCGTGATGTCGACCGGGGAGTCGGAGAGCTGAAGGGGGCTGCCGACCGTCGTGAAGTCGCCCCGGGTGGGATGGGGGACGGTGACGACCGCGCCCTCGGCGCGCAGCGACTCGTCGTCGATGAGCTCGGCGGTGGACAGGATGGGCCCGCACGGCACGTTGGCCGCGTTGAGCCGGTCGAGGACGGTCCATTTGTCGTGCTGGCTCGACCACTCTTCGATCAGCTGGAACATCTTGTCGAGCTTGTTGAGCCGCGCCTCTGGGGTGGCCCACTCGGGGTCGTCGGCCAGCTCGGGGCGGCCGATGATCTCGGAGACGGGCTTCCAGCCGACCGGCTGGACGATGACGTAGATGTAGTCGTTGGGCCCGCCGGGCGCGCACCTGACCGCCCAGCCCGGCTGACCGCCGCCGGAGGCGTTGCCTGACCGGGGCACCTCGGTGCTGAAGGTCCGGTTCGGATACTCCTTGAGGGGGCCGTGGGCCAGCCGCTGCTGGTCGCGCAGCTTGACCCGGCACAGGTTGAGCACGGCGTGCTGCATGGCGACCTGCACCCGCTGCCCCTGGCCGGTGGACTCGCGCTGGTAGAGCGCGGCCAGGATGCCGGCGACGGCGTGGACGCCGGTGCCGGAGTCGCCGATCTGCGCGCCGGTGGCCAGCGGCGGGCCCTCTTCGAACCCGGTGGTGGCCATCGAGCCGCCCATCGCCTGGGCGATCACCTCGTAGGCCTTGAACTTGGCGTACTTCCCGCCGCCGAAGCCCTTGATGGAGGCGTAGATGAGGCGGGGGTTGAGCTCCTGGAGCCGCTCCCAGGGGAAGCCCATGCGGTCGACCGCGCCGGGGCCGAAGTTCTCGACCAGGACGTCGGACTCCTGCACGAGCTTGACGAACAGCTCCTTGCCGCGCTCGCTCTTCATGTTCAGCGTGATGGAGCGCTTGTTGCAGTTGAGCATCGTGAAGTAGAGGCTGTCGACTCCGGGCAGGTCACGCAGCTGGCTCCGGGTGATGTCGCCGGTGGGGGCCTCCAGCTTGACGACGTCGGCGCCGAGCCACGCGAGCAGCTGCGTCGCGGACGGGCCCGACTGCACATGGGTCATGTCGAGGACGCGCACGCCCTCCAAGGCCTTGGGCATGCCGCTCCCTACTTGTACATCGTCTGGTTCATGGTCCCGGGGGCGTAGACGTCGGGGTCGACCCACACGTTGATCAGCGCGGGCTTGCCCGACTCGCGGGCGCGCTCCAGCGCCGGGCGGATGTCGGCGGGGTCGCGGACCTCTTCGCCGTAGCCGCCGAGCATGCGGGCGAACTCGTCGTAGCGGACGTCGCCGAGGGTGTTGCCGACGCGGCCGCGGTCCTGCCCGTATTTGGCGGCCTGGCCGTAGCGGATCTGGTTCATCGACGAGTTGTTGCCGATGACGCCGATGAACGGCAGGTCGAAGCGGACCATCGTCTCGAAGTCCCACCCGGTGAGGGAGAAGGCGCCGTCGCCGAACAGGCACAGCACCTCCTTGTCGGGCTCGGCGTACTTGGCGGCCATCGCGAAGGCGACGCCGACGCCGAGGGTGCCGAGGGGGCCCGGGTCCATCCAGTGGCCGGGCGACTTGGGCTGCACGACCTGGCCGGAGAAGGTGACGATGTCGCCGCCGTCGCCGATGTAGATGGTGTCTTCGGTGATGAACTCGTTGATCTCGTGGACCAGCCGGTAGGGGTCGATCGGCGCGGCCGCCGAGAGCTGGCGCGGGAGCCGCTTCTCGAAGGCCTGGGTCTCGACCGCGCGCAGCTCCTCGATCCACTCCTTGCGCTTGGCGGCGCCGTTGTCGACCCGGCCGGAGGCGGCCTGCGCGGCGGCGGCCAGGATGAGCCCCGCGTCGCCGACGATGCCGAGGTCGATGTCGCGGTTCTTGCCGACGGTGCGGTAGTCGAGGTCGATCTGCACGACGTTGGCCGTGCTGGACAGCCGCTTGCCGTAGCCCATGCGGAAGTCGAACGGGGTGCCGACGATGATGATGAGGTCGGCCTCGTTGAAGGCGTAGCGCCGCGAGAGCTGGAAGTGGTGGGGGTCGCCGGGCGGGAGGGTGCCCCGGCCGCTGCCGTTCATGTAGGCGGGCACGTTGAGGGCGCGGACGAAGTCGATCGCGGCGTCGGTGCCGCGCGTCGTCCAGACCTGGCTGCCGAGCAGCACGCAGGGCTTCTCTGAGTGGACGAGCAGGTCGGCCAGGCGCTCGATCGCCTCGGGGTCGCCGGCCTGGCGGGTGGAGGCGCGGTAACGGCCGGCCTGGGGGATGCGGGCCTTGGCCACCGGGACGCTGGCGTCGAGCACGTCGCGCGGGATCTCGAGGAACGACGGGCCCGGCGCGCCGTTGTAGCACTCGCGGAACGCCATCGACACGATGTCGGCCACCCGCTCGGTCGAGGGCACCGTCGCGGCGAACTTGGTGATCGGGGTCATCATGTCGACGTGGGGCAGGTCCTGCAGCGAGCCCATCTTGTGCTGGCTCAGGGCGCCCTGGCCGCCGATGAGCAACATCGGGCTCTCGGCGCGGAAGGCGTTGGCCACCCCCGTCACCGCGTCGGTGGTGCCGGGACCCGCGGTGACCACGGCGCAACCGGGTTTGCCGGTGATGCGCGCGTAGCCGTCGGCCGCGTGGGCGGCGACCTGCTCGTGGCGCACGTCGATCACGTCGATGCCCTCGTCGACACAGCCGTCGTAGATGTCGATGATGTGGCCGCCGCAGAGGGTGAAGATCACGTCGATCCCCTCCGCCTTGAGCGCCTTAGCGACCAGGTGACCACCGGAGATCTGGTCCGGGGCTGGTTCCGTCATCAGGGCCGTCCTCTCAAAGACGTTTCTGCTTTGCGTCTACGCCATACTGCATACCGTATGAGGAACATGGTTACCCCCGGCTTCCGAGGATGTCCATACCTTTCCGGCGGGTTACAAGATTTCGAACCGGTTACCGGGCGGGCAGCGCGAGGAGCTCCACCGGGCCGCCCTCCCAGCCGGGCGGGACCACGGCCAGGGCGTCGGCCATCGCCGCCCCTCGCAGCGACCCGGGCTGGTCGTGGCCCACTGGGATCGCGCCGCGCGCCGATCTCCAGACCGGCACCAGGCGGGTGTCGCGCGGATGGGCGCGCACCGGCCCGGCGAGGGTGCTGAGCTCGCCTTCGGGCTCGGGCCGCCCGTCGAGCGCGCGCAGCACCGGCAGCAGCAGCGTCAGCGCTGCCGCCAGAGCCGCGAACGGATTGCCGGGCAGCCCGACCACCAGCCGCCCTCCCGGCAACCGGGCGAGGGCCTGCGGATGGCCGGGCCGCACCGCGACGCCGTCGACCAGGACCGCCGCGCCGAGCCGGCCGAGCACTCCGCGCAGGTGATCGGCCGGCCCCTTCGACGACGCGCCGCAGACCACAACGACGTCGGCCCCCGGTTCCCCCAGAGCGGCCTCCAACACCTCGGCCCCGTCGGGCAGGCGACGCGGCGGCAGCGCCTCGCCGTCGGCCGCGGCGATCAACGGCGACAACATCGGCCCCACGGCGTCGCGCACGAACCCCGCTCCCGGCACCCCCGAGCCCACCACCTCGTCGCCGGTGACCAGCACCGACACGATCGGCCGTGGCCGCACCCACAGGGTGTCGTGGCCGAGCCCGGCGGCCAGCCCGAGCACGGCGGGCGTGACGAGCGCCCCCGAGGTCAGCACGACCTCTCCCTCGGAGACGTTCTCCCCCCGCCGCCTGATGTGCCTGCCCGGCTCACAGTGCCCGCTGACCAGCAGCCCGGCCTGTTCCGTCTTTTCGTACGGCACCACGCACACGGCCCCGGCGGGCACGGCCGCCCCCGTGGCGATCTCCACGGCCTCGCCGGGACCGAGCTCCCGAGGGAAGGGCGAGCCCCCGGCCAGCACGCCGCCGACGACGTGCCACGGGCCGGGGCCGCCGACCGCGTAGCCGTCCATCGCCGACACGTCGGCGCCCGGCAGGGCCACGAGCGCGCGCAGCGCGGCGGCCAACCGGCGGCCGTGGGCGGAGGACAGCGGGACCTCGGCCGCGACCAGCGGCAACGTCGCCGCGGCGGCGAGCCGGCGGGCTCGATCCCACGGCAGATCGGCGTGCCCGGCGGCGGATTCGGGCCGGGTATGCGACAGCACGGTCATCGGTCGACCTCCTTGACGACGCCGTTGCCATACCGTATACCGAATGCACTGTCGACGCGAGAACGGAGCTAGTGTGAAGGTCGCTGTTCTTGGCGCCGGCGCCATCGGCGCGTATGTGGGGGCCGCCCTGCATCGCGCCGGCGTCGAGGTGCATCTGATAGCCCGCGGGGAGCATCTCGCGGCCATGCGGAAGTCAGGCGTGCGCGTGCTCAGCCCGCGCGGCGACTTCACCGCCCACCCGCACACCACCGACGATCCCCACGAGGTCGGCCCCGTCGACCACGTCTTCCTCGGCCTGAAGGCCAACTCCTACGCCGCGGCCGGTCAGATGATCGCGCCCATGCTCCACGAGTCCACCAGCCTCATCGCCGCCCAGAACGGCATCCCGTGGTGGTACTTCCACCGGCTCGGCGGCCCCTACGACGGCTACCGCATCGAGAGCGTCGACCCCGGCGGCTCAGTGACCGAGGCGCTCCCGCTGGAGCGCGCCATCGGCTGCGTCGTCTACGCCGCCACCGAGATCGAGGCCCCCGGCGTGATCCGCCACCTCGAAGGAACCCGCTTCTCCATCGGCGAGCCCAGCGGGGAGTTGTCCCCCCGGTGCGTCGAGTTCAGCAACGCCATGGTCGCCGGCGACCTCAAATGCCCGGTAGAAGCCGATCTGCGCAAAGACATCTGGGTCAAGCTGATGGGCAACGTCGCGTTCAACCCGATCAGCGCGCTCGCCCGCGCGACGATGGCGGGCATCTGCCGCCACACGGGCGCCCGCGAGCTGGTCAGAACCATGATGGAAGAGACGGTCGCGGTCGCCCAGGCGGTCGGCTGCAACCCCCACATCTCGATCGAGCGGCGGCTCGCCGGGGCCGAGAAGGCCGGCGAGCACAAGACCTCCACGCTCCAGGACCTGGAGAAGGGCAAGCCCCTCGAACTCGACGTGCTGCTCTCGGCCGTGGTCGAGCTGGCCGACCTGACCGAGACGCCGGTGCCCACGCTGCGGGCCATCCACGCCGTCACCGATCTGCTCGACACCCAGACCCGGCTTGTCGGCGCAGCATGAGCCAACATACCGTAGTCTGCATACAGAATACGAAAGGATGAGGTCGATGAAGCGGAAGAAGACCGAGCACTACGACCGGCTGACCCATCCCCTGGTGCGCGAGAACGGTGTGCTGCGGCGGGCCACGTGGGAAGAGGCGCTCGATCGTGCGGCCGAGGGCTTCCGGCGCAACGTGGCGGCCCACGGGCCCAACGCCTTCGCCATGTTGTCGTGCGCCCGGTCGACCAACGAGATGAACTACATCGGCCAGAAGTTCACCCGCGTGGTCATCGGCACCAACAACGTCGACTCGTGCAACCGCACCTGCCACGCCCCGAGCGTGGCGGGCCTGTCGGCCGTCTTCGGCAGCGGCGGCGGCACCTCCTCCTACCAGGAGGTCGAAGACGCCGACGTGATCCTCATGTGGGGTTCGGCGGCCCGCAACGCCCACCCCATCTTCTTCCAGCACGTCCTCAAGGGCATCCGCAAGGGCGCCAGGATGTTCGCCGTCGACCCCCGCCGGACCGGCACCGCCCAGTGGGCCGACCGCTGGCTGGGCCTCAACGTCGGCACCGACATCCCGCTCGCCCACGCCGTCGCCCGCGAGATCATCCACGCCGGTCTCCACAACACGACGTTCATCGAGCGCGCCACCGAGGGCTTCGCCGAATACGCCGCCAGCGTCGAACCGTGGACGTTGTCGGCGGCCGAGCAGGTCACCGGCGTGCCCGCCGAGGCGATCCGCGAGATGGCCCACGCCTACGCCCGCGCCGACCGCGCGCAGCTGGTGTGGACCCTCGGCATCACCGAACACCACAACGCCACCGACAACGTGCGCGCCCTCATCAACCTGTCCCTGCTGACCGGCCACGTCGGCCGCTACGGCTCGGGGCTGTCGCCGCTGCGCGGCCAGAACAACGTGCAGGGCGGCGGGGACATGGGCGCCATCCCCAACCGTCTCCCCGGCTTCCAGGACATCCTCGACCCCGCGATCCGGGCCCGCTTCGAAGCGGCCTGGCAGGCGCCCATCCAGCCCCGCTACGGCCTCAACCTGACCGAGATGCTCGAGGCCATGGCCGAGGGCGAGGTCACCACCTGCTACCTCATCGGCGAGAACCCGGTCCAGTCCGAGGCCGACTCGCTGAGCTGCGTCAAGCGGCTCAGCATGCTTGACCACCTCGTCGTCCAGGACATCTTCCTGACCAAGACGGCCCAGATGGCCGACGTGGTGCTGCCCGCCGGGGCGGCCTGGTGCGAGTCCGACGGCACCTTCACCAACAGCGAGCGCCGCGTCCAGCGGGTGCGTGCCGCGCTGGTGCCGCCGGGCGAGGCCCGCGACGACATCTGGATCCTGTGCGAGCTGGCCCGCCGGCTCGGCCACGACTGGAACTACTCCGGCGCCGAAGAGGTCTGGGACGAACTGCGTTCGGTCTCGCCCGCCCACTACGGCATGACCTACGAGCGGCTGGCCGAACACCAGGGCATCCAGTGGCCGTGCCCCTCGACCGAGGAGCTCGAACCCCCGTTCCTCCACGGCCGCCTGTGGGAGACCGACCCCGACAGACGCGGGAGACCGGCGCCGTTCGCGATCCTGCGCCACTCGCCACCGGTCGACCTGCTCGACGACGAATACCCGTTCCGGCTGACCACCGGCCGCCGCCTCGACTCCTACAACACGGGGGTGCAGAGCTCCGGCTTCGCCTCGCCGCTGCGGCGCGGCGAGAACATCGAACTGTCCCCCGAAGACGCCGCCACGCTGGGCGTCACCGCGGGCGAGGAGGTCCGCATCTCCTCGCGGCGGGGCACCGTCGTGGCCCCGGTCTACATCGACCCGGCGCTGCGTCCGGGCCTGGTGTTCATGACGATGCACTTCCCCGACGAGGTCGACACCAACGCCCTGACGATCGAGGCGACCTGCCCGATCGCCGGGACGGCGGAGTTCAAGGCCGCGGCGGTGCGCATCGACCGCCTCGTTCCCGCGAAGGCCGGGTGACCGACGCATGGATCTTCGGTTCCGCGACGCCGAACCGACCGCCGAGGAGCGCGCCGCCGTCGACGCGCTCCTCGGAGCGCCCTCGTCCGCCTGGGACGGCGGCGACCGCACCGAGTTCGACCTGCGCTTCGCCACGCAGGCCCCCCGGGTGGCACGCGACCGCCGCGACCTGCTGCTGCCCGCCCTCCACGCGGTCAACGACCGGGTGGGCTGGATCAGCGAGGGCGCGCTCGACTACATCTGCCGCCGTCTGACGATCCCGCCCGCCGAGGCCTATTCGGTGGCGACCTTCTACTCGCTGTTCTCCGTCAAGCCCCGCCAGGCGCGGGTGCTCCACGTCTGCACCGACCTCGCGTGCGCCGCCAAGGGCGCCGAGGCGGTCCGCCGCGACGTCGAGGAGCGCTTCGGCCCGCCCGGAGTGTCCTGGCAGCCGAGCCCGTGCCTGGGTCTGTGCGAACGTGCTCCCGCCGCGTTGGCGATCGAGGCGGGCGATCCCCCGACGAACGCGGTCTACGGGCCGTGCGCCGTCGGGCAGGAATGGCCGGCCACGACAGAGGAACCTCCGGTCGAAGCCGCAGTGCCACAAGCCCAGCCGCACGGACCGGCGACCCCACGGCCGGTCCCGGCTGCGGTTTCGTCTCCCGCTCCGGGTTCAGGTTCGGCTCCGGCTCCAGGCTCGACTCTGGGTTCGGATTTGGGTCCCGCTGAGGGTTCGAGTTTGGGTTCCGGGACGATTTCGCAGACGGGCCCGGATGTCCTTCCGGGTGACGGCGGCCGGTCGCCTGGGTCCGGCGAGCTGGTCCTGCTCAGGCGCATCGGTGTCGTCGACCCCCTGAGCCTCGACGACTACCGGGCGACCGGCGGCTACACCGGCCTGCGCCGGGCCTTCGAGCTCGGCCCCACCGGGGTCATCCGCGAGGTGCTGGAGTCGGGGCTCGTCGGGCGGGGCGGCGCGGCCTTCCCGACGGGCCGCAAGTGGGAGGCGACCGCGCGGCAGCTCGACCGTCCCCACTACCTCGTCTGCAACGCCGACGAGAGCGAGCCGGGCACCTTCAAAGACCGGGTGCTGATGGAGGGCGACCCGTTCGCCCTGATCGAGGCCATGACGATCGCGGGTTACGCCAACGGCTGCACCCTCGGCTACCTCTACATCCGGGGCGAATACCCGCGCGCGCTCAAGCGGCTGGAGAACGCGATCACGGTCGCGCGGTCGCGGGGGTTGCTGGGCGACGACATCCTCGGCCAGGGGTTCTCGTTCGACATCGAGATCCGGCGCGGCGCGGGGGCCTACATCTGCGGCGAGGAAACCGCGATCTTCAACTCGATCGAGGGCTTCCGGGGGGAGCCCCGCACCAAGCCCCCGTTCCCGGTGGAGAAGGGCCTGTTCGGCAAGCCCACGGTGGTCAACAACGTCGAGACCCTGGTCAACGTGCCGCACATCCTGGAGATGGGCGCCGCCGCCTACGCGGCCGTCGGCACCTCGTCGTCCACCGGCACCAAGTTGTTCTGCGTCTCGGGCACGGTCGAGCGGCCGGGCATCTACGAGGTCCCGTTCGGCGCCAGCCTGCGCGACCTGCTCGACCTCGCCGGGGGTGCGACCGGTGAGCTGCGGGCGGTGCTGCTCGGCGGCGCGGCCGGGGCGTTCGTGCGGGCCGACGAGCTCGACATCCCGCTGACCTTCGAGGGCACCCGCGCGGCCGGGGCCACGCTCGGCTCCGGGGTCGTGCTGGTGCTGAACGACACGGTCGAGCTGCCCGGCGTGCTGCTGCGCATCGCCGAGTTCTTCCGCGACGAGTCGTGCGGTCAGTGCGTGCCCTGCCGGGTCGGCACCGTCCGCCAGGAGGAGGCCCTCCACCGGCTCTCCAAGCGGCGCAGCGAGGGCGACCTGCTGCTATTGCGGGAGGTGGGCCAGGCCATGCGCGACGCCTCGATCTGCGGCCTGGGCCAGACCGCCTGGAACGCCGTCGAATCAGCCATCGACCGGCTTGGAGTGTTCACGGCTAAGGAGAGCTCATGAGCGTCCCCCTGCGTCCGCCACGGCGGCTCATCGAGATCACCGTCGACGGCGAGGCGATGCGCGTCCCCGAAGGCGACACCCTGCTCGACGCCTGCCAGTCGGCCGGAAAGGACATCCCGACCCTCTGTTACGGCGACACCCTCAACCCGAAGAACGCCTGCCGGGTCTGCGTCGTCGAGGTCGAGGGCGCCCGCACCCTCGCCCCGGCGTGCTCACGCAAGGCCGAGCCCGGCATGGTCGTGAAGACCGACTCCGACCGCGCCCGCCACAGCCGCAAGGTGGTGCTGGAGCTGCTCGGCTCCTCCGTCGACCTGTCGACCACCCCGAACGCCAAGGAGTGGATGGCCGAATACGGCGCCGACCCGGCCCGCTTCGGCGAAGACGCCGCGACGGTGGCCGAGCCCCCGAAGGTCGACAACGACCTCTACGTGCGCGACTACGCCAAGTGCATCCTGTGCTACAAGTGCGTCGACGCGTGCGGCGAGCAGTGGCAGAACTCCTTCGCCATCTCGGTGGCCGGGCGCGGCTTCGACGCCACGATCTCCACCGAGTTCGACGCCCCGCTGACCGACTCGGCCTGCGTGTTCTGCGGCAACTGCGTCGAGGTCTGCCCGACGGGCGCGTTGTCGTTCAAGAACGAGTTCGACATGCGCGAGGCCGGCACCTGGGACGAGGAGCGCCAGACCCAGACCACCACGATCTGCAGCTACTGCGGTGTGGGCTGCAACCTGACCCTCCACGTGCAGGACAACACGATCGTGAAGGTCACCTCTCCCCACGACAACCCGGTGACCCACGGCAACCTGTGCATCAAGGGGCGGTTCGGCTTCCAGCACGTCCAGAACGTGGCCTCCGATGGGTAGGGTCACCGTCCAGCGGCGCATCCTGCGACTGCGGGAGACCGGGCACGCCCACCGGGTCGACGTCCTGGCCGCCGAGGAGCCGCTGGAGATCCGGCTCAACGGCAAGCCGCTCACCATCACGATGCGCACCCCCGGCGACGACTTCGACCTCGCCGCCGGGTTCCTCGTCAGCGAGGGCGTCATCGGCAAGGCGAGCGACATCGAGGCCATCCGCTACTGCGCGGGGGCCCTGGAGAACGGCCAGAACACCTACAACGTGCTCGACGTGCGGCTCACGACCGGCGTGAGGCCGCCGGCCACCTCCCTGGAGCGCAACTTCTACACGACCTCGTCGTGCGGGGTCTGCGGCAAGGCCTCGCTCGACGCGGTCCGGACGGTCGCCCGCTGGGACGTCGCCCCCGACGACGTCACGTTCTCCGAAGAGGTCATCGCCGAGTTGCCCGAGAGGCTGCGTACCGCCCAGAAGGTGTTCGACCGGACCGGCGGCCTGCACGCCGCCGGGTTGTTCACGCCGACCGGCCGGGCGCTGGCTGTCAGGGAGGACGTCGGCCGCCACAACGCGGTCGACAAGCTGGTCGGATGGGCGCTGCGAGACGACCGGCTGCCCCTTCGGCAAACGGCGCTCATGGTGTCGGGCAGGGCCTCGTTCGAACTCGTCCAGAAGGCCGTCATGGCGGGCGTTCCGGTGCTGGCCGCGGTGTCGGCGCCGTCAAGCTTGGCGGTGGAACTGGCCGCCGAGTCCGGGTTGACCCTGCTCGGGTTCGTGCGTGGCCGCTCCATGAACGTCTACTCCGGAGAGGAGCGGATCAGCGCGTCATCGTGATTCGCCGCCCGAGGTCAGGGGCATGGCCGGTGGCGTCTTCACGATGGCGGACGGGATGCCGGCGGTGACACTTCGCCCCCCTCGCCACCGGCATCCCGAATGCCACATTTCGCCCTGTACGTGAACTTTAAAATCTCTTAGCCGTCTTCGCCCTCACCAAAGGGGATCACTCTCCGTGTCAATGACATGACTTATCGGAGGGGCACCAGAGATGAGAGCCGCGGCGACTGTCGGATTGATCGTGCTGGCCGGGTGTGTGGCATGTGGCGCCAACCAAGGCCAGAAGCCCGCTACGGCGGTTGAGGTCAAACCGGCGGCCATCAAGCCGGTGAGCGCGGCCAACGCGAAGGCGGTCAAGGCCAACGAACTGGGTCAGATCCCGGTCCTGATGTACCACCGCATCATCGAGAACCCGACCACGCAGGACGACCGCACGCCGAAGCAGTTCCGCACCGAACTCGAACGGCTGGCCAAGGAAGGCTACGTGCCGATCACCGCCGCCGAGTACGTGACCGGGAAGATCGACATTCCGGCCGGGAAGCACCCGGTCGTGCTGACCTTCGACGACTCGTCGCCGTCGCAGGTCACCCTGGACGGGACCGGCACCCCGGCCAAGGACACCGCGGTGGCGATCCTGCTGGAGGCGGGCGCGAAGTACCCGGGCTTCCGCCCGGTGGCGACGTTCTATGTGACGCGCGACATGTTCGGCAAGAGCAGCCCGGCCGAGCAGGCGCAGATCGTCTCCTGGCTGAAGCAGCACGGCATGGAACTGGGCAACCACACGAAAGACCACACCAACCTGATGGGCAAGCCCAAGCAGGTCGTGCTCGACGAGGTCACCGCCGGGCACAAGCTGATCACCGACCTCAACGGCGGCGAGGTCGTCACCTTCGCCCTCCCCTACGGCAACCAGCCGAAGACCAAGGAGTGGGCGCTCAAGGGCTCCGACAAGGGGGTGAAGTACAACTACTCCGGCGTGTTCCTGGCGGGCTACATGCCGGCCCAGTCACCGTTCAGCGGAGCGTTCGACCCGCTGGGCATCCCGCGGATCCGGTCGATGGACAAGAAGGGCGACTGCGCGAAGTTCTGCTCGACGGGGTGGCTCGACTGGCTGAAGGAGAACCCGGGCGAGCGCTACACCAGTGACGGCGACCCGCGCACAGTGGCGTTCCCGAAGTTCCAGGAGACGATGCTGGCGCCGAGCGCCAAGACAAAGGCACTCGCCTATTAAAAGATCATCTTTCCATCAAGATCGCCTAAGTCCGGTCTGTCCGGGGATCTCCGTGGGAATTTCGCCCCCATGCGGACATATATGGTCGTCGGCCTCGGATTCGGGCTGGCGCTGATCACCGGGTCGGCGGCCTTCGCCGACTCGGCGGATAGAAAGCACGGCAACCAAGCCGTGAAAGACAGGCAGCACAAGCACGTACAGGAGAACAAGCAGCACGGGCGCCCGACCGTGCACCGTGACCACACACGGGACCGGCGCCCTGTTGCGACCCGCGCGCACGGCACGGCCAACCGGCAGCCGGCCCTCGGCACAGCCGCCCGGCACACGGTCACCGGCACGACCAACCAGCACGCCGCCTGGGCGGCGGCCCACCGCCACGCGGCCCAGAGCACGCACAACCAGCGCGCGGCCTCCGCCGTCGTGCCGCGGCGCGCGGCCCTGGGCACGGCCCAGCAACGCGCGGCCCACGCCGCACTCCAGCAGCTCGCGGCCCTGAGCACGGCCCAGCAGCGCGCGGCCTCCGCCGCACTCCAGCGGCACGCGGCCCGGTACACCGCCACCCGCCACACGGCCGCCCAGCACGCCGCTCTGACGGCGGCACAACGGCGCGCGGCCAACGGCGTGGCGCAACGACGCGTGGCCGCGACCACGACGGCCGGGCGCGCGCTCACCGGCGCGGCCGTCCAGCGCGCGGCCCACGGCACCACGAACGGGCGCACGGTCCTCGGCCACCACCACTCCGAGGCGAATCACCGGCGCTCGATGTCGCCCCGCAGAGACCCTGACGGCCGCCGGCACATGCGTTTCCACTACACCGACCGCCCGGACGCGCACGACCGCCACCATGACGGGCACCCGCGACATCACGACATGCACGGCGACCGCGCACACGGCCGCCACCACGACATGCATGACGGCCGCCACCGCGACACGCATGGCAGGCATCACAACATGGACGACAGACGTCACGACGTGGACACCCGCCATCACGACCTGGACATTCGCCATCACGACATGGAGGCCCGCCACCACGACATGCACGGTCGCCACGACATGCTCGACGGCCGCCACCACGACACGCATGGCAGGCATCACGACGCCCACGGCCGCCGCCACGAAACGCATGGCCGCCACCACGACGCCCACGCCCGCCACCACGGGCACCCGAACGCCCACCACGGGCACCACGCCGGCACGCACCACGCCCACCAGGTCGGCCACCAGCGGCACGAGCGTCAACGACCGCGTCGTATCGAGGTCATGAAGTTCGGCGACAAGAGTCACCAGATCCGCGCCATGAAGCAGCGCCTGCGCGAACTCGGCTTCGACTCCGGCGTCGACGACGGCCGTTACGGCGAGACCACCCGTTACGCCGTCTGGGCCTTCCAGAAGGTCAACGGCCTGCGCATGACCAACCGCATCGACCGGGACACCATGTGGGCGCTGCGCCACCCGCGGCGCGTCAAGCCGCTGGTCCGCCCCAGGGCCACCGACCGGGTCGAGATCGACGTCCGGCGGCAGCTGCTCACCGTCTGGCGGGACGGCAAGCCCGATCTGACCACCCACATCTCGACGGGCGCGAACCGGTCGTACTGCGACAACGGTCACTGCGGCTTCGCCCGCACTCCCGTCGGCGACTTCCGGGCGGGGACGCGGGCGCCGGGCTGGACGACGAGCCCGCTCGGCACGATGTTCAACTCGATCTACTTCAACGGCGGCATCGCCATGCACGGATCCTCGGAGGTTCCCAAATATCCGGCCTCACATGGATGCATCCGGATTCCGATCCACACCTCGAAGATCATCTACGCCATGGTCCAGTCGGGCGAGCCGGTCTACGTCCGTGGCGCGCAGAGCAAGTACACCTGAGCCCGTCAGCTCTGATAAGGATCGTGCTCAGCGAGGAGCCGGTCGAGTCTCGCCTGGTCGACCCGGGCCACCACGGCCGACTCCTCCTGCCGGTCGCGGATCACCTTGGCCAGCGTGAACGACGCGGTCACCAGATAGAAGACGCCGACGGCGAAGAACGACCTGATCCAGGGGTCGACGGGCAGGTAGGCGACCCCCAGCGTGAGGGCGCCGAGCGCCAGCCCGAACGAGATGACGGACTGCGCGAAATACGCGGATGTGGTCTTACTTGGCACGGATTTGCTCATGGGGCAATGCTGGAGGCCCAGCCCGGGGCCGGGCCTGAGCCCCACATCCCAAGTTACCGGTGAGTAGCCCATGAGTATCCGAGCCGAACTCCGCGCGTACGCCCTCACCCTGCCCGAGGCGTTCGAGGACTTCCCCTGGGAGGACGACGCCGTCGTCAAGGTGAACAAGAAGATCTTCCTGTTCCTCGGCTCTCCGGAGCATGGGACCGGCTTCGGCGTGAAGCTGGTCGTCGCCCACGGACACGCGCTGAGCGTGCCGGGCGCCATCCCGAGCCGTTACGGCCTGGGCCGGGCCGGCTGGGTGACCGTCCCCTACGCGAGCGATCTGCCCGAGTTCGACGTGCTCCAGGACTGGGTCGAGGAGAGCTACCGGCTCGTCGCGCCGAAACGGCTCGGCAAGTTGCTCTGACCCAGATGACAACCTAATGTTGTCGATATGGAGCCATCAGAGTTACTCGCCCGCGCACGCAAACGCGCGGCCAACCCCTCTGACCCGCTGGACACCCTGGCCGCAGCCAACGAGCTGAGCCAGGAGATGACCCGCGACGCCGACGCCCTGATCGATCTGGCGGTCCGCGACGCCCGCGCCGCGGGCACCTCCTGGACGGCCATCGGCGACCGCCTCGGCGTGTCGAAGCAGGCCGCGCGTAAGCGCTTCACCCGCAACTTCACCCACCCGTTCTCGGCCCGCAAGACGCGGCGCGCGGCGGCCTGCTCGTTCTGCCGCAAGCCGCCGAACCCACACCTGCACATGGTCTACGGCGAAGGCGGCCGGATCTGCGCCGAGTGCGTCGCCCTGGCCGCCGAGATCGTCGCCGACAAGGCCAAGACGCGTTAGGTGACCGTCACCCGGCGCTGATAACGCTCGTCCCGCCAGATGCCCTTGCCGATGATCTCGGCGAGGGTGTCGGCGGCGTCGTACACGTCGACGTAGCGCAGGTAGAGCGGGGTGAACCCGAACCGCATGATGTCGGGGGCGCGGAAGTCGCCGTGCACCCCGTGGTCGAGCAGGGCCCGCATGATCGGATAGCCGTGCTCGTGCCGGAAGCTGATCTGGCTGCCGCGTCCGGCCGGGTCGCGCGGGGTCGCCAGGTCGAGCCCGAGGGGCTCGGTCAGCGCGATGAACAATTCGGTCAGCGCGACGCTCTTGGCCCGCACCGACCTGATGTCGACCTTCTCCCACAGGTCCAGCGACGCGGCGAGCGCGCTCATCGACAGGATCGGCGGAGTTCCGGCGGCGAAGCGGCGGACACCGTCGGCGGGCCGGTAGTCGGCCTCGAAGGCGAAGGGCGCGGCGTGCCCGTGCCAGCCGCGCAGCACCGGCTCGGCCTCCGCCAGGTGCGCGGGCGCGCAGTAGAGATAGGCCGGCGCTCCGGGCCCGCCGTTCAGATATTTGTACGTGCACCCGACCGCGAAGTCGGCCGCGCCCACCTCGACGGGCAGCGCCCCGGCGCTGTGGCAGAGGTCCCAAATAGCCAGCGCCCCAGAGGCGTGCACCGACGCGGTGTCGGCGGCCAGGTCGCGCAGCGCGCCGGTCCGGTAGTCGACGTGGGACAGCAGCACCACGGCGACGTCGTCGTCGAGGACGTCGGCGAGCGAATCGTCGGGACCGAAATCTCGCACGTTCAGGTCGAAGCCCGCCACGAGCCCCTGGACGGCGTACCGATCGGTCGGAAAGCCCTCCGACTCCACGACGACGGTCCGGCGGCCCGGACGCAGCCGGACGGCGGCCGACATCACTTTGAAGATCGAGATCGAGGTCGACTCGCCCGTGAGCACCGTGCCGGGCCCGGCGCCGATCAGGTTCCCGATCCGGTCGCCGATCACCTCCGGCAGGTCCCACCATCCGGCGGTGTTCCAGCTCTGCCCCAGGTCACGTCCCCATTCGGCGGTGACCGTGTGGGAGACGGCCTCGATCGTGCGCCGCGGCAACGCGCCGAGCGAGTTGCCGAGCATGTAGACCACGTTCTCCGGCAGGACGAACTCCGCACGGAAACCGCGAAGGGGGTCGGCGGAGTCGAGCGCGGCACAGCCGGCGCGGGTGATGCTCATGCCAGACATCATCTCCAGAAATATCCTGACTCGGCAGCCCAATGCGTCACCAAGGGTCGGCTTCCCAAGGGGCCACCTTCTGGTGACCGTTTACGGCTAAGGTTTTTGTCGCATTTAGCCCTGACCGCAAGTGCCATGGGGTGTCCGGAACAACCGGCCCGATGGATGCCAAAAAGGACACAGTCATGTTGCTGGCGTGGGATCTATGGGGACATGTCGTCATCGCCACCCTCTTGACCATTCCCGTCGGATGGGGTGTCGCTCACCTGCTCACTCGGTTCCGGGAGCGTTCCAACCACCCGGAACCTGCGCGGACGGCGTACGCGGACGTCTTCATCGTCATCGGCACGGCGCCCTGGCTCTGGATGATCCTCACTCCCGGTGACCCCTCGGCTCCTGACCGGGCGGTCGGTCTGGTCCCGTTTCACGATCTTGCACAGGTAGTGACGGGACCGGCCGGGACGGCGTTCGTGCAGGTCGGAGGCAATCTGCTGGTGTTCGCCGCACTGGGCGCGCTTTTGCCCCTCAGGTCTCAAAAGTTGGCTCGTTTGAAGATCGTCGCGGCCGTCGCGGCGGCCGGATCTCTTACCGTCGAGTTACTTCAATACGGCCTGGAGCTCCACCGTGTGTCGTCAGTCGATGACATCCTGCTGAACACGACGGGCGCGGTCCTGGCTGCGGTCATGACGCAGCGTTGGTGGGCCGGGTGAATAGCGGCTAGGACCGTTCCAGGGTAACGGGCTGCACTAACCGCTGAAGATCGCCACAGGGGCACGATCCGCTCAAATTAGGCTCGGGACCAACCATTCTCTCTGTGCGATCGTGGACAAGACGGGGCAAGTTCTCTGGAGACGCTAACCCCCCGTTGGTGACAGAGGGTGATCAAACGTGACCGAGTCCCCGGTGCATCACGAGCCCCCCATTTACCGGCGTATCGCCGACCGGCTGCGCACGCAGATCCTGTCCGGCGAACTCCGCGATGGGGAGCGGCTACCGGGCGAAAACGCCCTCATGACCGAGTACGGCATCGCGCGCGCCACCGCACGGCAGGCGCTGGCCGTACTCATCAATGAGGGCCTGGCTGTTCCGCGGCGAGGTTCGGGGGTATACGTGAGACTCTTTCGGCCCATCAGACGGCATGGGTCACGACGTCTGTCCCGTGAACAGTGGGGGCAGGGGCGGGCGATCTGGGATTCCGACACCCGGGGGCGTGCCTACACGGTGGACGAGGTCCACATCGAACGGTTGCCGGCGAGCGAGGACATCGGGCGCGTCCTCGACGTCGACGAGGTCTGGATCCGCCGGAGGCGCTACAACGTGGACGGCAGGCCCGTCCAGCTGGCCGTCTCCCACTTCCCCGCCGACCTGGTGGAGGGAACCGCCATCACCCTGCCCGACACCGGCCCCGGCGGCGTCTACGCCCGCCTGGGCGACCTCGGCTACCTTCCGGCCCACTTCACCGAGGAGTTACGCGCCCGGATGCCGCAGCCCCAGGAGGCCGAACTCCTCCATCTGCCGCCGGGGAACCCGATCATCGTCGTGGTGCGCACGGCGTACACCTCGGGAGGCATACCGGTTGAGCTGAACGAGATGACACTCGACGCCGCGTCGTATGTACTCCAGTACGACTTCGATGCGTAGTTCAACTTGAAAAATCGGACGATAGGTGGACCTGTCCTCCCAGGATCTTGTCTTCTCTAGAGATGTCCCGCACCTTGATAGGGAGACGTCAAGGAGATCGGGGTACACCCGGGGCGGCTCGGCGAGGGAAAGGTGGGCAGATGTCCTTTGACCGGCATCTTGCCGAAATTGCCCGCGAGTATCCGGAATGGACTATCTGGCGGAGCGATGCGGGACGGTGGTGGGCAACCCGCCACCATCCCCTGAGTTCCGCTCAGCGGGAGGCCGGCTGCGCGATGACCATCGACGCGGACGAGCCGGAAGGATTACGCCAGTTGTTACGCGACCAGGAGGAACGTGCCAACACGGCGGATCCTTGATGCCCACCGAAGCGCGGAAGCCTCCGACCCTATCGGGGGCGGAGGCTTCCGCTTTCTCATACACCGATAACCACAGACCCCCGTGGGGGCGCTTTCCACTGGTGCCAGCCAACGACGAGGCGCTCTCACGGGGCACCACACCGGCCGCCGACGACGCCGGCCGGAGCTGAACAGCGGGAACGGCCGGCAGCCGTCCCCGCTCTCGATCGGCGGTGGGCCCGCCGCCACCCCATTGGCGGGCCCATCTCCACATTCACGCGCCGCGGGCATCCATCGGAGGCAGCCCGCGTCGCAGGTCCACCGGCGCGGCCGCGACGGCCGGGTCGTGATCGACGATCACGTGCTCGTCTTCGGAGTCATCCTCCTCGGCGGCCTGATCGACCAGCACAGCGGGACCGGCGGCGGCCGGGGAAGGCGCGGCTGCCGGCTGCGCGGCCGACGCCGGAACCTCGTCCTCTTCCTCCTCCTCGGCCCGCTCGACCGGGAGCTCCTCGTCGATCGACGGAGCCGGCGGCAACACCGACGCCTCATCGATCAGCGGACCGGCGGCCTGCTCACGGTGCAGCAGGTCGCCCAGCACGGCGCCGATCTCGTTCAGGCGGCGCATCACCTCGGTGTGGGTGTCGGTCAGATAGACCACACGCCGGCCGGTGTGCTCGTCAAGGTGACCCGCACGCTGCTTGGCCGAAGTCAAGGTCCGCTCCGCCACCGCGTTGGCGTCGGCCACCAGCTTCTCGGCCTCCAGCGTCGCGGCGGTCACCCGCCGGTCTGCCTCGGCCCGCGCGTCCCGCAACGTCTCCTCGGCCTCGGCGTTGGCCGTCGCCACCTTCTCCTCCGCCTCGGCCCCGGCCTGCGCCAGCAGCCGCTCGGCCGACGCCGTCGCGTCGTGGATGCGCCGCTCGGCCTCCTCCTGCGCCGCCGCCCTTATGGAGTCGGCCTGCTCCCGCGCCGTCGACACCACGCGCTCGGCCTCGGTCGCCGCCTGGTCGCGCATCTGCGAGGCCGCGCTCTCCGAGGCCTCCTTGTTGGCACGGGCCTCTTCGTGGGCCAGCTTGAGGATCTGGCTCAGCCGCTCACCCAGCTCGTCGGGGCTCTGCGGAGCCTCGGTCAGCTTCCGGCGAGCCTCGGCGAGCTCCAGCCGGCTCTGCTCGGCTTGGTCGATGGTACGTGCCAGACGCTCCTCAAGATCACGAATCTGGTTCCGGGTGCGGATCATGTAGTCGTGCACCTGGCGGCGGCTGTATCCACGCATGACGACTTCGAACGAGTCGTCGCTCATGAGGTCGGGGAAACTGTCAGTCTGGTTCGTCATGAAGAGCCTTGGGGGAGATGGCGGGAAGACGTATCAAGACACGACTTTCCTGCTATCGGCGGCGGGGCGCAACCCGAACCCTGTTATTCGGCCGAGCCTCCGGCTCGGCGGGCGCGGGCGCCTTCAGCCCGCGTCTTCCCTCGTCACTACGGTTCGCTTCGCTCTCCTGCGCTCCTCAGTCCAGACGCGGGCGCGCCCGCGCCATGACCAAGGCGACATATGTGTCGCCATTGAACAGACGGTTTCGTCAGTCCTCCCCACGTTCGCGCAGGGCCGCGGCCAGCGCCGATCGCGAGGTGATCTCCAGCTTGGGGAAGATCCGGTAGAGGTGTGAGCCGACGGTCCGGTGGGACATGAAGAGCTTCTCGCCGATCTCCCGGTTGGTCAGGCCGTCGGCCGCCATCCGGGCGATCTGGAGCTCCTGGGCGGTGAGGACGTCGCGGGCGTCGCCGGTGCGGCGGCGTCCGCTCTCGCCGGAGGCGCGCAGCTCCTGCCAGGCCCGCTCGCTCCACGGAATGACACCGAGCGCGTCGAAGGTCTCCCTGGCCGTGCGCAGCGGCGCCCGCGACTCGGCCATCCGCCGCCTCCGGCGCAACCATTCGCCGTAGGCCAGCTGCACCCGCGCCCGGACGAAGGGCAGCCGGCGCAGGTCCGCATCGAGCGCTGCGGCGAACAAGGACTCGGCGACGGCCTCGTCCGCCAGCACGGCCCGGGTGTAGCGCAGGTCGGCGTGCAGGGCGGGCGACGGGGTGACGCGGGCCACCTCCTCCATTTCCGCCACGATTCCGGCGATCGTGTGGCCCTGGCCGCAGTGGGTCGCGGCGTCCGCGAGCTCGGCCACGCTGAAGCAGCGCAGGGCCGGGTGGAAGGCGGGATCGGCGGGGTCGTGGATCCGGCGCAGCTGGTCGTACGCGTCGGCGTAGCGCCCCTCGCCGAGGGCGGCGAGCCCGCGCGCGTGCTGCACGGTGGCCAGCACCGGACGCGCCCCGATGGGCAGGGCCGCCTGCTCGGCCACCGCGGCGAGGCCCTCCATCCGGTCCTGGTTTCCGCGCAACGCGGCGACAACGGCACCGGAGGCGTGCGCCATGGCGTACATCAGCGGCAGGGACGCCTCCTGGGCGAGCCGGGCGGCCTCCTCGGCGGCGGACATCGCCACGCCGAGATCGGCCAGCCGGGAGGCGCTCCAGGCCTGCGCCCCGAGGTCGCGGCACAGATGGCTGAGCCGACCCTGCACGCGCAGCCGCGGCAGTGACAGGGCGCAGAACTCCTCCGACAGGTCGAAGGCCCCCACCATCAGCGCCGAACTGCCGAGCAGCCGGGCCGCCCGCCAGCCGCCGGGCCGGTCGGCCGCCAACCGGCCGAGCCGCTCGATCACCACCCGGCCGCGCTCGATCGGGGCCGCGAACGCCAGGATCGACAACAACCACCCGTCGTGCTCGTCGACGGGCAGGCTCTCGGCCGCGGCGACGACGAGGTCCCGCGACTCCGCGTCGGTGTGGGCCCAGAAACACCGCAGGGACGCGCTCGACAGCAGCTTCAGCGCCAGGTCGAGCTCGCCCTCCTTCGCCACGGCCTGGGCGAGCTCGACCAGGGACCGCACCGCCGCGTCGTCGTCGCGGACGTCCTCTTCGAAGCTCTCCCGTATCCACACGACCCGGGCGCGCTGCCGCAGCGACAACGTCCAGGGCTCGGCCTCGGTGACCAGCCGGGTGGCCAGGTCGCGGCGGCCCGCCTCCGCGCCCCATTCGGCCGCCCGGACCAGGCGTTCCCGCCGTTGCCCGGGATCCTCGCTGAGGCGGGCGGCGCGTTCGAGGCCCTCGACGCCCGACAGCAGGTCTCCCCGCCGCCGCGCCCGGCGGGCCGCCGTCTCCAGCTCGGCCGCCATCTCCTCGTCGGGACGGTTGGTCGAGGCCGCCCGGTGCCAGCGGTTGCGGTCGGGCTGATCGGCCAGGACGTCGGCCAGGGCGGCGTGCGCCGCGTGCCGCCGGGACCGGCTGGCCTCCTGCTGGATAGCCGAGCGCATGAGCGGGTGGCGGAACCAGACCACGGTCTCGTGGACGTCGACCAGCCGGGCGGCCACCGCGGGCGCGAGGTCGTCGGCCGTCACCTCCGTGCCCAGGATCAGCGTGGTGGCGTCCAGCGCCTCGCACAACGCGGTCCCGTCGTTGACCGCGGCGACCAGCAGCAGGGTCCGGGTGGCGGGCGGCAGCCCCGACATCCGGGCGGTGAAGGTCTGTTCCAGCCGGGCCGTCAGCGGAAGCCGTCCCGGCTGCGGCCGCAGCGTCTCCATGGCGATCGGCAGCTCGACGAGGGCCAGCGGGTTGCCCGCCGCCTCCCGGAGCACCCGCGCGCGTGTCTCCGGCGTCAGGGTGGGGCTGCGGGCCTCCAGCAAGGCGGTGGCGGCGTCGTCGTCGAGCCGGTCGAGGACCAGCTCCGGCAGCCCGGCGGCCTCCAGCGGGCTCTGCGACCCGTCGCGGAGCGCGGCCACCAGCACGATCGGCTCGGATTCCAGCCGGCGGGCGACGAACGCGAGCACTTCGGCGCTCGGCCGGTCGAGCCAGTGCGCGTCCTCGACCAGCACGAGCACGGGCGCCTCAATCAGGAGGTTCAGCGTGCCCAGGGCGACGGGGAAGACGTCGGGCGTCGGGGCGTCGACCAGCCCGAACGCCGCTCCCAGGGCGTCGCGCTGCGGAGCGGGCAGCGCCGCGATCCCGGCCCGGAGCGGCAGCAGGAGCTGGTGCAGACCGGCGAACGGCATGTGCGTCTCGGCCTGCGCCCCGGACGTGCGCAGGATCCGCAGGCCCCGCGCGGCGGCTGTCCCGGCCATGTCGAGCAGGAGGGCCGACTTGCCGATCCCGGCGTCGCCTCGGACCAGGAGCGCCGCACCGCTTTCGCGGACACCGTCCACAAGATTGGCGAGACGTCCCTGCTCGAACTCACGCCCGAAAAGTACCTCTTGCGACAGCTCTGGTGGCATATGTGAACATTTTCGCTTCGAATAGAGGGCCCTGTCCAACCGACCACAGTCGGTGACGCAGTCAGGTGACGCATGCCGCCCAAACGGGCCCGTTCCTAGCTTAGGCCGCAGTTACCCGTCTTCCGCTTGGAGAACGTCATGCCAAAAAGGCTCCTGCTGGCCGCCGTCGCGCTCGCCGCGATGGTCCCCGCCATGACCACGCCCGCCTCGGCCACGACCGGCCACCATGCCGCCAAACCCACCGTCATCCTGGTCCACGGCGCGTTCGCCGACGCGTCGAGCTGGACCAAGGTCGTCGCCCGGCTTCAGGCGGCCGGCTATCCGGTGATCGCGCCCGCCAACCCCCTCCGCGACCTCCAGGGGGACTCCGACTACGTGTCGAGCGTCATCTCCACCGTCCCGGGGCCGGTGATCCTGGTCGGCCACTCCTATGGCGGCTCGGTCATCAGCAGCGCGGCCGACGGCCACGCCAACGTCAAGGCGCTGGTGTACGTCGCCGGGTACGTCCCCGAGGTGGGCGAGTCGGCGCTCGACCTGACCGGCAGGTTCCCGGGCAGCCAGCTGCCCACCAGCCTCCTCACCCGCGACTACCCGGGCGGCACCGACGTCTACGTCGACCCGGCCAAGTTCCGCGCCGCCGTGGCCGCCGACCTGCCCGCCCGTGACACCGCACTGATCGCCGCGACCCAGCGTCCGGTCTCCTACGCCGCGCTCGACGCCAAGGCCACGGTGTCGGCGTGGAAGAAGATCCCCTCGTGGTACCTCGTGGCGGGCGCCGACCAGGCCATCCCGACCGCGGCCCAGAAGTTCATGGCCAAGCGCGCCGGAGCGCACACCAGCGAGATCAAGGGCGCCTCGCACCTGGTCCTGGTCTCGCACGCGGACGCCGCCGCCGACCTCGTCACCGCGGCCGACCGCGCCACCAGGTAGTCAGCTCACCAGCGCCGGGCACGTGCGTGGCGGCGGGCCTTGTCCATGTAGCGGTCGGGGGTCTCGGCGAAGGTCGCGACGTCGTCTTCGTCGAGATCCCGGATGATCTTCGCTGGGGATCCCGCCAGCAGCACTCCTCCGGGGAACTTCTTGCCCGGCGTCACGAGCGCTCCCGCGGCCACCAGCGTGCCGGCGCCGATGTAGGCGCCGTTCAGGAGGATGGCGCCGATGCCGATCAGGGCGCCGGTCTCCACGTATGCGCCGTGGACGACCGCCTTGTGGCCCACGCTGACCCTCGGTTCGAGGACCGCCGGGAAGCCGGGGTCGGCGTGGATGCAGCACAGGTCCTGGACGTTGCACTGCGCGCCGACCTCGATGGACTCGTCGTCTCCCCGTAGCACGCTGCCGTACCAGACGTTCGCGTGCGTGCCGACGCGGACGCGGCCGGCCACGACCGCGCCCGGCGCGATCCAGGCCGTCGGATCGATCGACGGCAGGTCGTCGTCCAGAGCGAACACCTCAGCCAACCCAGGCCCCCGTGGTGAAGTTTCCTATATTGATCGCCATGACCGGCGCCGCCACCGCGACATACGCCATGAACGCCCATTTGTTGCGCGCCGCGGCGATGCCGACCCCGATGTAGAGCGGCCACCACAACAACGATGCCCGCCCGACCGACATGTAGAACGAGGACATCGCCAGCAACGCGACGGCCTGGGGCGCCAGGTAGGCCAACTCCGCCCATTTCCGCCGCACCAGCTGCCAGACGATCAGGATGACCAGCACGAACGCCGCGATTATCTCCTCACGATACGACGTCGCGAGCACCGGCTCCTCCAGCGACCGGTTCCAGGTGTTGACCAGCACCTCCTGGGGGCTCACGGGGTAGCGCCCCCAGTACTGGGCCTGGGCGGCGTTCCAGGCCATCCAGTCGCCGACCCGCATCTTCAGGAAGATCATGTACGCCAGCACCGGCAACCCCGGCACCACGAGCCAGAAGATCTTCCGCCAGTCGGCGCGCAGCCCGTTCTCGGAGACCAGGAACATGACCGCCAGGCCGAGCGCGAGGAACAACCCGGTGATCCGGATCGACGAGGCGAACGCCGCGCAGACGGCCGCCCACTCCCAGCGGCCCTGCCGCGCCAGCAGCCAGGCCGGGATCGCCAGCGCCAGGAACGGGGCCTCGGAGTAGCCCGCCCACATGAACACCGCGAACGGCGACAGGAAGAACGCCAGCACCGTCCAGGTGCCGGTCCCCTCCTTGTACGACTCGCTCAGCCGCGACAGGAACACGGCGACCACCGCGCTCCCCACGACCGACACGAGCACGATCAGCAGGTCGTAGTTGGGCACCAGCCAGTTCAGGTCGCGCAGCAGCAGCGGCAACCCGGGGAAGAACGCCACCAGTTTGGGCGCGTCGGTCATCCCGGGCGCGCCGTCGTAGCCGTATTGGGCGATCGTGATGAAGTTCTCGGCGTCCCAGGGCGTCAGCCGGTCGAGAAGAGGCGCCTCGGTCCGGCCGGGGGCGGCCAGGACCATGTAGATGTACGTCGCGACGTGCCAGAAGAACCAGATGCCCAGGGCGGTCAGGTCGCCCGGTTGCCCGAGCCATCTCCGCCTCGCGGTGGGAGCGTTCTCCGGCTGGTCCGCGTCGGTTTTGGCCTGCTGGGTCTCCGTCACGAAGACCATCGAAGTGGAACAACAGCGGACATGCCAAGAGGTTGTGCCGCGAGTCCCCCAGCTCAGAGCCATTTATCCAGCTCAGGTGGGTGAAAGTTTCACATGTTCTAGCATGTGGCTCGTGCAGTTTGACGGTTTCGCGGCCGTGGAGCAGGACGTCCGGGCGATGGTGGCCGACCCGCGGTGGTCGCTTCGCCCGATGGAGGCACGCGCCGAGGCGCTCGCCCGCCGTGGGCTGTCGGCCCACGACGGCTCCTGCTGGATCTTCGGGCTGGGCGCACGCTGGTACCGGCGCGACGCCGACGGCCAGTGGATGCTCGCGCCGCCCCCGGCCGAGCACGGGGTGCGCAACACGTGTGTACGCGTCAATCCCGCCATCCCGTGGTGGCTGGTGCCGCAGGGGCCCGACTTCGCGGCCGACCGGGGGTCGACGCAGGGGTTCGTGGGGCCCGACGTGCTGCCGGAGGTCGCCGAGCGGATCAGGGCGATCCTGGCGGCCCACCGGGGGCTGAGCCAGGAGGACTTCCCGCTCGTCCCCGGCCCCCTCAAAGACCTGTTCGCCCCCGAGGTGACCTCGCCCGTCGCGGTGGTGTGGGGCGTCGTCATGTGGTGCGCCTACGCGCCGGCCTTCGACGGCAACGAGCAGCTGCTGACCATGTTCGGCGAGTTCCTGGGCAGGCCGCTGCCGGGCGACGACTGGGTCAGGTGGTTGCCGGGGGTGCGGCTGGAGGCGGTGCTGGAGCCGTACAGAGAGAGGCTGGCCGCCGGAGCCCACGAGACGGCGCTGCGCCTGGCCGGGCTGGCGGCGGAGGTGGCGACCGTGCTGAGCGACGACCCGCGCTTCCGGCCGCGGGCCCAGGCCCTCACGGTCATGATCGAGCCCCTGCTGCGCCAGCCCTGGCTCGACCACGGCCACGCCGACCGGGGGTCAGACCTGGCCAGACACTGGCTGCACCGGTTGCCACCCCATCTGACCAGTACGACCATCCACGAGACCGCCCCGAAGGACCACTTCCAGCACACCTTCTACGACCTGACCGAGGCACTGGGCTACCTGGCCGGGCGGGGCGTCGACCCGCGCCTGGCCGCCGGGAGCCTCCTCGCCTGTGACCTGTCAACGGTGGCTGACGCTCAGGTGACAGATGTCTTCCCCCTGCTCGACGACGAGGTGCGCCGGGCCGTGCGAGAGGCCCTTGACGATTCGGCCCATCCGCTGAGGGCCCTGTGGCCCGTGGAGGGCGCGCTGCCCGACGTCCTCGCCCCGCCGGGCCGCGAGGCCGCCTCGACACTGCTCGGCGCGGCCTACGCCACAGGTCTGGCATGGTCTGCCATGATCGGCAGGGCGGTGCCGGAAAGAGGATTCCCGTCTGCTTCGGCCGTCTCTGGGAAGTTGATTCACGAGCGCGACGACACGGTTCCTTCACCGTTGCGGATGCCCGGAAGGCCCGTCTCGGAGATCACCTCGGAGTGGTTGTACCACTCCTGACCGCCAGATCCCCCTTACCCCGGAAAGACCGACAAATCATCCTTTAGCAATCAGGTCCCACCCACCTTGGGAAATTGACCGAATTGTGATCGCGCTTAGCGGGAAATGGTTAGTCGAGGGGGGTCCGGCGGCGGGAATGGTCCCGATGGGCCATGTCGCCGAAACCGACGCGGACGTAACCTCGAAGAGGGTGTGGGCTGCGGAAGGAAGGACGACGCGGTGGGGCACGACGACTTGGACTCCCGGGTCCATGACCGTGTCGCGTTGGACGAAATCGCGCTTTACGCCGAGGTTCTGGAGGCCGTCAACTTCACGGATGACCGACTGACCTTGGAGGAGCTCGACAACGCGCTCGGGTTGCGGACTTCGGCGAGTCGCTGAAGCTGAAGATCACGATCCCGGGCTTCCGGATTTGGGGGCTCGGGATCTGTTATTCCCCGGGGGTCAGGCCCTGGAGCGCAAACCATACATCAGATCCTGCCAGCGGGCGGCGATGGCGGTGGCGGCGCGCTGCGTGGCCGATTCGAGCGCCCCGGCGGCCAGCGTCATCCGTTTGCGCTCGTCGTCGACCAGCGAGAGCAGCGCCCCCGCGTAGGCCTCGACCTCCCCGGCCCCCTCGCTGACCAGCACGCTGTCGACCCCGGGCCGCACGAACTGGGCCAGCCCTTTCGGCCCGTCGAAGCCCACGATGGGCACCCCCGTGCTGAGCGCCTCGTTCACGGTCATGCCGAGCACCTCGTGGCGCGACGGAACCGCCACGATCGACGCCTTGGCGAACTCGCCGGGCAGGTCAGGGGTGGTGCCCATGAAGTAGACGTGGTTGTGCAGGCTGAGCTCGGCGACGAGGGCGCGCAGCCGCTTCTCCTCCGAGCCGGCGCCGTAGAGACGCAACCGCCAGTCGGGCCGCTTGTCGGCGACCATCGCGAACGCCCTGATCAGCCGGTCGAACGCCTTGTCGGACACCCACCGGCCCCCGGCGCTGATGATCCGGTTGTCCATGCGCGATCTCGGCCACGGGCCCTTGGGCAGCGGGTCGGGGATGGTGTGCACGCTGAGCTCGTCGTCGAGCAGCCGGGTCCACTCGCCTCGGCCGGCGTCGGTGCTGGTCACCACGGCGTCGAGGCGCGGGTAGAAACGCTGGACGGGGGTCGGCACGGCCGGCCGCGTCCACTCGCGGGCGATCCTGACCACCTCGCGGGGGGCGTAACGGGCCGACTGCACGCTCAGGCTGGGCCGGGCGGTGACCAGCACGTCGGAGCGGATCGCGCGCAGCGCCCGCCAGAGGGCCACCTCGGTGCGCACCTGGCCGCGCGGCAGCAGGTGGCGGCCGGGCCGGGCGTCGACCAGCCAGCGCAGCCTGATCGCGGGGTCGACGGGGAAGAACGGGGCGTCCCTGGTGCGCTTGACGCTGACCACCTCGACCTGGTGCCCGCTCGTCAGGGCGGCCGCGAGGTTCAGCATCGCCCGTATGTCACCGCGCATACCGTACGCGGACGGCACCAGGAAGGTGATCTTCACGCCGCGCCCACCTCGAGCCGGAGATGGTCGGCGGGCGAGAAGCTCGGCTTGATCGGGACACCGTCGATCTTCGTCGCCGGGTAGTGGACGCGGCGGCGTTTGCCCTCCACGTCGTCGAGGAGCGCTCCCAAAGCCATCGGGCCGTCGACCCCGTCTACTTCGAGGGAGGGCTCCCACACCCCCTCTGAGTCGGGGGTGGCGGCCAGGACGTCGCACAGGGAGAGCGCGGCGTGGAACCGTACACCCTGGACTGTGGCCGTCGCGGTCACGGTGGCGTCACTGTGCTTCAGGGAGAGCCGGGCGCGGTGGTGCTGGTCGTCGTCTCCCAGCCCCGTGTACGCCAGCAGCCCCGTCACCTCGAACCGGCCCTCGCGGAACCAGACCGCCCGCACGTCGGCGACCGGCTCGGCATCGGCGATCTTGATGGCCAGGAAGCCGTTGCGGGTGCGGTAGGCGCGGTAGGACATGGTCCGACGGCCGAGCGCGTAGGCGTCGAGGCGGTCGAGCGAGAAGCCCGGGTCGACGCTCTGCATGCGGGTGCGCGGGCCGCTCTGCTGGAGGTAGGCGTCCCAGCGGCCGGGGGTGAGCTTCAACCCGGCCAGCGAGACGGCGACGGTGGCGTCGTTGGCGGGGCGGCCCGGGGTCCCGAGCCGCACCTTCCGTTCCGAGCCGGTGCCGCGGTGCCGGAGCACCAGATGCGTGCCCGCCTCCAGCGGATGATCGATCGCCATCCGCAGGGAGAGCACGTCGGCAAGAGTTACTTCCGCGTCTGTGACGACCACACCCACCGTTCAGCCCCCTCCCCGTTGATTGAGCCAACGTTGAGGTTACCGTGATTCTCCCGTTATGTGGAGAAGAGCATGGCGCGCATGTGGCCCTGACCAGCGGATTCGACAACCGATCAACAGAAGAGTCAGCCCTTGATGGATTTGATCAAGAGCTGGGCCACGTCGACGACCTCCAAAGTCTCCTTCGCCTTGCCGGTGGTCTTCTTCTCGTTGATCGCGTCGCCGAGCATCACCAGACAGAACGGGCAGGCGGTGGAAACCGTGTCGGGATCGGTGGTGAGCGCCTCGTCGACCCGCTCGGTGTTGATGCGCTTGCCGATGCGCTCCTCCATCCACATCCGCGCGCCGCCGGCGCCGCAGCAGAAGCCGCGGTCCTTGTGGCGGTGCATCTCCTGCGTCGTGACGCCGGGCACCTTGGCCATGATGTCGCGCGGCTGCGAGTAGACCTTGTTGTGCCGCCCGAGGAAGCACGGGTCGTGGTAGGTGATCTTCTCCTCGATCGGCGTGATCGGGGTCAGCTTCCCGGTGTCGACCAGATGAGAGAGCAACTGCGTGTGGTGTACGACCTCGAAGTGCCCGCCGAGCTGCGGATACTCGTTGGCCAGGGTGTTGAAGCAGTGAGGGCAGGTGGCCACGATCTTCTTGACCCCGGCCTCGTTGAGCGTCTCGATGTTCTGCTGGGCCAGCATGTTGAACAGGAACTCCATGCCCAGGCGGCGGGCCGGGTCGCCGGTGCAGGCCTCCATCGGGCCGAGCACCGCGAACTTGACGCCCGCGATGTGCAGCAGTTCGGCGACCGCCTTGGTGGTCTTCTTCGCCCGGTCCTCAAGAGCGCCCGCGCAGCCGACCCAGAACAGGTATTCGGTGTCTTCGGGCATCTTCTCGTCGACGATCTCGACCTCGAAGTCGAGCTCCTCGATCCACTCGGCCCGCTTCATCTCGGGCATGCCCCACGGGTTGCCCTTGTTCTCGAGGTTCTTCAGCATCACGCCGGCCTCCGACGGGAAGGCCGACTCGATCATGACCTGGTAACGGCGCATGTCGAGGATGTGGTCGATGTGCTCGATGTCGACCGGGCACTGCTCGACGCAGGCGCCGCAGTTGGTGCACGACCAGAGCACGTCGGGGTGGATGACGCCCTGCTCGCCGACGAGCGGCTTCTCCAGCAGGGCCAGCACGTCCTGACCGGCGTGGGCGCGCTGCTCCTCGCTCATCAGCAGGTAGGGCGCGACCGCGAAGGCGTGGTCACGCTGGTCGAGGATGAGCATCTTGGGCGACAGCGGCTTGTCGGTGTTCCACGCCGGGCACTGCGACTGGCAGCGGCCGCACTCGGTGCACGTGTAGAAGTCGAGGAAGCCCTTCCAGCTGGTCTCCTCGATCTTGCCGCGGCCGAAGACGTCGGTCTCGGGGTCGGCCTCCTCGAAGTCGAGCACCTTGCCGCCGCTGCGCATCTCCTGGGCCGCGCCCAGCCCGTCGGGACGCCGCGAGAACAACACGTTCAGCGGGGCGGTGAAGATGTGCAGGTGCTTGGAGTTGACCACGATCACCGCGAAGACCAGCATCAGGCCGATGTGCAGCAGCAGCGCGATCTCTTCCAGCAGTGACGAGGTCGGCAGGATCCGCGCCACGAGTTCGGAGACGAAGGCCCCTGACTCGTAGGGGAAGTTGCCGGTGTTGATCGCGGCGGCCCGGAACAGGAACAACGACCAGATGATGTTGAAGATCATGAAGAGGATCAGCCACGCGCCGCCCAGGTGAGACCCGGAGAAGCGGGAGTCGCGGCCGAGCTTCGAGGGGGCGTTCCTGATCCGGATCACGGCGAAGGCGACCAGGCCGAGCAGCGCCGCCAGGGCGATGAAGTCCTGCAGGAAGCCCAGCACCGGCCAGCGGCCGATCAGCGGGATGTGGAAGTCGGGCCGCCCGGTGATGGCGCCCTGGATCATCGCGCCATAGGCTTCCACATAAACGGTCAAAAGAATGAAAAACGCCCACATGACAAAGAAGTGGGCAATGCCCGAGGGCGTCCACTTGAGCAGCTTCTTCTGCCCGAACACCTCGACGAGCTGGGCCTTCAGCTCGGCCCCGATGTTCGCGCGGGCGTATTCGATACGTTCGGGCGCCGGTTCGCCGACGGTGGCGAGCCGATAGAGGAAGCCCACCCGCCTGGCCACCACCGCGATCGTCAGCGCCGTCATCAGCAGCCCGATTATGCAGACCAGCAACACTGGGGCCTCCTCATCGCCATCGTGGTCACCATAATCAGACCCTAGAACAAACCTCTAGAAGGCGCTCCGTCAGGGGTCGACATATCGCTGCAACGTGGGCGCGAGCAGGGCGACCAGCTCATCGGGCGTCGCCGACGCGATCGGCTCGATCTTGACGATATACCGCAGCATCACCACGCCGATCATCTGCCCGAACGCCGCCTCGATCCTGATCGGATCGACGCCCAGCCCCTGGGCGAGCCGCTGAAGCACCGCCTCCCCGAGGAACTCGCGCACCATCGTGGCCGCCTGCTCGTTCGACATCGCCGACCGGATCATCGCGATGATCGGCGCCCGCCGGTCCTCGTCGGAGGCGACCGTCAGGATGAACCGGATCAGCCGCTCCCCCAGCTCCTCGCGGGGCCCGGCCAGGATCATCGGCACCGCCACGCTCGGCTCGACCGGGAACCGCATGGCCGCGACGAACAGGCCCTCCTTCGTGTCGAAGTAGTGGTGGACCAGGGCCGGGTCGACGTTCGCCTCACGGGCGATGCCCCGGACCGTCGCCTTGTCGAACCCCTTCTCCGCGAAGACCCCCCGGGCCGCGGTGATGATCTCACCCCGGGTGTCGAGGGATCCGGGCCTCCTGCCGGGCCTGCGCCGCCGCTGTTCCGTCATCCGGCGGGCTCTTTCCGGCCGACCGCGAGGTAAACGCGCATCGGCACGACAAGATCACCACCAGGGCAGACCCGCAGGAGTTCCGCCCGCTCGCGCTCGATCAGCTCGTCGGCCCTGGCCGGGTCGAGCCGGGCCATGTAGGAGTGGGAGCGCAGGTTGGTCAGGAACACGTCGAGCCCCACGTGGCGGGTCCAGTGGACCCACCGGTCGCGGACGTCGAGCCCGCCCTCGGTCATCGCCCGCGCGATGGCCGGCAGGTCCCGGCCCTCGGGCCCGGTGTAACCCGGCACGTCGGACAGCCTGATCTGGCATTCGGCCAGCCAGGCGGCCTTGCCGGTGTCGACGGAGTTCCACCATCCGGCGACCGCCCTCCGGCTGACCCTCCTCGCCTCCTTGATCGACCGCACCGGGTCGAGCCAGTGCCACGCCTGGGCGTAGGTCACCAGGTCGGCCGAGCCGTCGCGGAAGGGCAGCACGTTGCCGTCGGCCAGGACGGAGGCGCCGTCGTGATAGGCCAGCATGTGCCCGGCCAGATCGGCGGCCACCACCCGGGCGCCCCGCCGCTGCATGCCACGGGAGGAGATGCCGGTCCCGGCGCCGACGTCGACCACGGTGGCGCCGTCGAGCGTCGTGCCGGACAGTTCGGACAGGGCGTCGTAGAGCGCGGCGGGATATTCCGGTCGGGCCGCGTCGTACGCCTCGGCCACCCTGGGCGCGTCGAAGACCAGGTGACTCATGGGGTTGTAGCGCTCATTTCCTCGCGGACGAGGCGGCGAAGTTGAGCCGGGCGAAGGCCAGCGCCTCGGCCAGGTCGTCGATCCGCTCGGTGCGGGTCGCCGCCCTCCGCGTGTTGATCTCCAGCACGATCAGCCCACCATAGCCCGCGTTGGCGAGGCGCTCCAGCATGGGAGCGCAGGGCTGGTTGCCTCGTCCCGGTACGAGATGTTCGTCCTTGTTCGTGGTGCCGATGCCGTCGGCCAGGTGGAGGTGGGCCAGCCGGTCGCCCAGCTTGGTGGCCATCTCCATGGCGTCCGACCCGGACACCGCCGTGTGGGACAGGTCGAGGGTGACGTGGGGGAAGTCGTAGTCGAGGGGGTTCCAGTCGGGCGAGTAGGGCACGACCTCGTTGCCCCGGGCCCGGAGGGGGAACATGTTCTCGACCGCGAAGACCACGTCGGTCTCGTCGCGCATGCGGGCCAGCCCGATCTCGAAGTCCCGGGCGTAGTCACGCTGCCAGCGGAAAGGGGGATGCACCACGACGGTGCCGGCGCCCAGCCGCTCGGCGGCGGCCTGGGCCTTGCGCAGCTTGAGCCACGGGTCCTTGCCCCACACGCGCTGGGTGACCAGCAGACAGGGCGCGTGGATCGCCACGATGGGCAGCTCGTAGTGGTCGCGGAGACGCTGGAGCACGTCGACGTCCTGACTGACCGGATCCTGCCCGACCATGATCTCGACGCCGTCGTAACCCAGGCGTGCCGCGAGCTCGAAGGCGTCGGGGGTTCGCTCGGGATAGACCGATGCGGTCGACAACGCGATCTTCGCATTGGGCACCCGGACGACCTCGCTCCTTCCGATATATGTACGCTCGCCACGACTCTTGCTCACCCTGCCAGCCTAAGCGGGCGTGTGTCCGGTCGAGGCGAACCTAGGGTTGCGTCATGGCCAGCATCGTCAAGGGCGCCGTGCCCAGCCCCAACATCTGGAACGCCCCCGCCGTCTACGAACTGGAGAACCACGCGGTCGACCCCGACCGGCGGGTCGAATCGGCGATGCGCGCCCTCCGCCCCTGGACCGGCGCGACGGTCCTGGACATCGGCTGCGGCACGGGCTACCACCTGCCCGCCCTGGCCCTGGAGGCGTCGTCGGTGATCGGCGTCGAACCCCACGGCGACCTGGCCGCCCTGGCCCGCCGGCGCTGCGCTCGGGTGCCGAATGTGACGGTTCACACGGCGACCGCCCAGGAGATCCCCCTCCCCGACCACTCCGTGGACGTCGCGATGGCCCGCTGGGCCTACTTCTTCGGCCCCGGCTGCGAACCCGGCCTGGCCGAGTTGTCACGGGTGGTGCGCAAGGGCGGCGCGGCCTTCGTCGTCGACCTCGACGCGACCCGGGGGTCCTTCGGCCGCTGGTTCCAGGCGACGGTGCCCACCTACTCCCCGGAGGCCGTGGAGGCCTTCTGGGCCCGCCAGGGGTGGTCCCGGCAGGAACTCGACCTGCGGATGCTCTTCGAACGGCGAGCCGATCTGGAAGCGGTCCTGAAGATCGAGTTCACCCACACGGTCGCCAAAGCGGCCATCCGCGAGACGGAAGGCCTGGAGCTCGCCTACCCGAACATCCTGAGATGGCGGCTCTTCTAGGCGGAATCTGTCGGGGGGCGCCGGTAGCCTGCGGCTCGTGGCTAAAGCGACCAAGGTGTCCTATCGGTGTGGCGAGTGCGGCTGGGTGACCGTCAAGTGGGTCGGCCGGTGCGGGGAGTGCCAGGCGTGGGGCACGGTCGAGGAGGCCGGGGTCCGGGCCGGGGTGACCGAGGTCAAGGCGGGGGCGATCACCTCGCCGGCCATCCCGATCGGGCAGGTCAAGGCCGAGGTGGCACACGCCAGGCCAACCGGGGTGAGCGAGCTCGACCGGGTGCTCGGGGGCGGGCTGGTGCCGGGGGCCGTGGTGCTGCTGGCCGGGGAGCCGGGCATCGGGAAGTCGACGCTGCTGCTGGAGGCGGCCGCCCACGCGGGACGGCGCGAGACCGTGCTCTACGTGACCGGTGAGGAGTCCGCGTCGCAGGTGCGCATGCGGGCCGACCGCATCGGCGCCGTGGTCGACAACCTCTACCTGGCCGCCGAGACCGATCTGGGCGCTCTGGTCACCCACGTCGAGAAGGTCAACCCTCGGCTCCTGATCGTCGACTCCGTCCAGACGATCGGCTCCGCCGACGCGACCGGGGTGCCGGGCGGGGTCACCCAGGTCCGCGAGGTCGCCGGGAACCTGGTCCGGCTGGCCAAGGAGCGCGGCATGGCGACCGTCCTGGTCGGCCACGTCACCAAAGACGGCTCGATCGCCGGGCCGCGGGTGCTGGAACACCTCGTCGACGTCGTCCTCCACTTCGAGGGCGACCGCAACTCGCGGTTGCGCATGGTCCGCGCGATCAAGAACAGGTTCGGCCCGATCGAGGAGGTCGGCTGCTTCGACCTGCACGAGAAGGGCATCACCGGCATCACCGACCCGAGCGGCCTGTTCGTCTCCCGCCACCCCGAGCCCGTGCCGGGCACCTGCGTGACCGTGACGATCGAGGGCACCCGACCCATCCCCGCAGAGCTCCAGGCGCTCGTCGGCCCCACCGAGGCTCCCCAGCCCCGGCGCACGTCATCGGGCCTCGACTCCTACCGCGTCGCGATGGTCCTGGCCGTCATGGAGCGCCGCCTCAACGCCAAGATCGGCCGGTGTGACGTCTTCACCGCCACCGTCGGCGGCATCCGCCTCACCGACCCGGCCGTCGACCTGGCCCTCATGCTCTCGGTCGTCAGCGCCGCCGGAGACAACCCGCTCCCCCAGGGCCTGATCGCGATGGGCGAGGTCGGCCTGGCCGGAGAGCTGCGGCCGGTCCGGGAGGTCCGTCGCCGCCTCGCCGAGGCCGCCCGCCTGGGCTTCACCCGCGCGCTGGTCCCGGCCGGCTCGATGGAGACCGTCACCCCGCCCCGCATCGATCCGCCGACGAGAAGCCGCCGGGGCGAGGTCGTCGCCGTCCGCGAACCGCTGCGAACCTCGACCTTCGCCCCCGGATTCACCGTCACCGAGGCCGAGAACGTCTGGGACGCTCTGACACACATCCGGTGAGGAGGCCGTTACGTCGGTAAACTGCGTAGTAGCCGTGTGAACCAGCGGGGGTCACTTACGTGCAAAACGACAAACAAGCCGACGAGCGCAGGCGCGCCGTCCTGGCGACGCTCGCCCCGGGAACCATGTTGCGCGACGGGCTCGAACGCATCCTCCGGGGCCATACCGGCGGTCTGATCGTGCTGGGATACGACCCGACCGTCGAAGAGCTGTGCACCGGAGGTTTCCAGCTCGACGTCGAGTTCACCGCGACGGGCCTGCGCGAACTCGCCAAGATGGACGGGGCGATCGTGCTCGGCGAGGGCGATCACCGCATCCTGCGGGCCGCCGTCCACCTGGTTCCCGATCCCGGCGTGCCCACCGACGAGTCGGGCACCCGCCACCGCACCGCCCAGCGGGTCGCCCGCCAGACCGGCTACCCGGTCGTCGCGATCAGCAAATCCATGCGCATCATCGCCGTCTACCTCGACGGTGTCAGACACGTGCTCGAAGAGTCGGCCGCGATCCTGTCGAAGGCCAACCAGGCGCTGGCCACCCTCGAGCGCTACAAGCAGCGCCTCGACGAGGTCTCCGGCACCCTCTCGGCACTGGAGATCGAAGACCTGGTGACCGTGCGCGACATGGTCGCGGCCGTGCAGCGCATGGAGATGGTCCGGCGCATCGCCCGCGAGATCGAGGGCTACGTCGTCGAACTCGGCACCGACGGCCGCCTGATCTCCCTGCAGCTCGACGAACTGGTGGCCGGGGTCGAAGACGACCGCGCGTTCATCGTCCGCGACTACCTGCCCGACGCCCTCGGCCCCAAGCAGCGCGGCTTCAGCGACGCCCTGCGGGAGCTCGACGACCTCAGCTCGACCGACCTGCTCGACCTGTCAAGGGTGGCCGGCATCCTCGGCAGCACCGGCCCCGAGGCCCTCGACTCGCCGGTGAGCCCCCGGGGGTTCCGGCTGCTGGCCCGGGTGCCCCGCCTGCCGGCGTCGATCGTCAACCGGCTGGTCGACCACTTCGGCGGCCTGCAGAAACTCCTCGCCGCCAGCATCGTCGACCTGCAGATGGTCGGCGGGGTCGGCGAGACGAGGGCACGCAGCGTGCGGGAGGGTCTGTCCCGGCTGGCGGAGTCTTCGATCTTGGAACGTTACGTGTGAAATTGCCGCGCCTTCGGCGCGGCGGCTCGGGCGCTTTCAGCCCCCGTCTTCCCTCGTCGCTCCGGTTCGCTTCGCTCTCCTGCGCTCCTCAGTCCAGACGGGGGCGCGCCCTCGCGGGGCCATACGACCTATCTCAGGTGGAAGACGTTCCTTTTGCTGCGCAGGCTGCCTGACCTGGCTGTTGCCACGTAGGTGCCTTTGCCTGCGACGCTTGACCTTGCTGTGCAGGAGTCGCCTGAGCGGTTGCGGTCCCATTCGATCGAGCGGACGTAGGGGATGCCGCGTTTCAAGATCTGGCGGTCGACGCCTGAGCCGCTGACGCAGTCGGCGGTCGACCAGATGCGGGCCGGGCCCGAGGTGATGCGCATCTCCAGGGCCCGGGGGCCGACATCCACCTTGCACGGGTTCTTGGCCGTGTTGACGACGGTCAGCATGAAGCCGGGGCGGTCGGCGCCCGTGTAGACCTCGCGGCCGGCGGTCAGGTTGACGACCAGGTCCTTCGGGTCGCAGGTGTCGCTGTCGCGTTTGGCCGGTGCGCGTGTCGGTGACGGGGTGGCCGAAGGTGTGGGCGTACCGGAGGAAGAAGGGCTCGGGGCGGATGGTGAGGGCAGCGAGACGATCAACGCGTCGGACGCGCCCTTGGCGGGGGCGGTGCCGGCCAGCGGCGTGTCGGGGCCGTTCGTAAAGGCCCAGGCGATGACGGCCCCCACGACGAGCACGCCGGTCAGCACCAGCACTCGGCGCCGCCAGTAGACGTCCGGGCCCTCGACTACCTCACCACGGAAGGTGTCCGGATCCATACTCACAGTATTAATAGACTCGATGGTCTCGGCTTACGCGCCTCGCCGGGGAGCGAGGTCAACTACAGTGCCGAAACGTGGCTCATCCGCTTCACTCCCCCATCCTCGACTGGTATGCCGAGCACAACCGCGACCTCCCCTGGCGCCGCCCCGAGGCGACCCCGTGGGGCATCCTGGTCAGCGAGATCATGCTCCAGCAGACGCCCGTGGTGCGTGTCCTCCCGATCTGGGAGGAGTGGATGGCCCGCTGGCCGACCCCCGAGGCCCTCGCCAAGGAGGCGCCGGGCGAGGCGGTGCGGCACTGGGGCCGCCTCGGCTACCCCCGGCGGGCGCTGAACCTGCACGCCTGCGCCAAGGCGATCACGGCCGATTTCTCCGGTACGGTCCCCGCCACCTACGACGAACTCCGCACCCTCCCCGGCATCGGCGACTACACGGCCGCCGCGGTCGCCAGCTTCGCCTACGGGAAGAGCCACGCCGTCCTCGACACGAACGTCCGCCGTGTTCTGGCCCGCACGATCCGCGGCGAGGAGTATCCCCCCAAGGCGACCACCACCGCCGAGAAGCGCCTGGCCGAGTCGCTGATCCCGCCTGTGGGCGCCCCCCGCTGGGCCGTGGCGGTCATGGAACTCGGTGCCCTCATCTGCACCGCCCGCTCGCCCCGCTGTGCCGACTGCCCGGTCGCCTCCCGCTGCGCCTGGCTGCTGGCCGGAAAACCCGCCCACGACGGCCCGGAGCGCAAGGGCCAGACCTACGCCGGGACCGACCGCCAGTGCCGCGGCCGCCTCCTGGCCGTCCTGCGCGACGCGCCGGGACCGGTGGAGAAGGCGCTGCTCGACGCGGTGTGGGCCGACGCGGTCCAGCGAGAACGCGCTCTGGACGGCCTGCTGGCCGACGGCCTGGCCGAACTGGTCGACGACGACCTCTACGCCCTACCCGGCTGACGCGACGTTCGTCCGGCGGGATCCGGGAAGCGCAGCAGGACCGTGGGGTCCTGCTCGTCCCACTCGGCGCGGTTGCGCGGTGGTGGCAGCTCGACACCAGCGATCCCCGCTTCAGCGGAGAGTTCCTCACGGAGACGATCGAGAAGCTGCTCCGCCTGGGCGATCACCAGGGGTAGATCGTCTTCGGCGTGGACGCTGAGGCCGAGAACAGCGGCGCCTTCGCAGGTGAGGGCGATGATCGGGTCCTGCGGCCCTCGGCCCTTGAGGTAGAGGGTGAACGAACCGTCGCCGGAACGCAGTTCGTCGAGCAAGGCCGAGTCGTCGCCGTCGGCCTCTCCCAGGACATAGGCACGCCGGAACGCCGCCAGGTGACGCGCGCTGTGGCCGCCCTCGGCCGCGTAGCGCGCGATGAACCCGCCGAGCAGGCTCGGCTGCGGATCGGCGACCCACACATAGGCGTCGAGGTTCGGCGGCACCGCAACCTCCCGGGAAGGATCAGGCGGCGAGCTTCAGACCCAACGCCGTCAGGTTGCGCCTGGTCCAGTCGAGGTCGTCGGCCAGGCGGGCCACCAGGGCGGCCGGGCCCTTCGTCTTCGGGGCGACCCACTCGTGGGCCTCGACCTCAAGATGGGCGCTGCCGTGCACCGCGCCCGACAACAGCGCGTTGAGCGTGTTGGGGATCTCGTCCATGTTGTTGTGTACGTGCCCCAGTTTGACCACAGGCGCCCCCGCCTGCGCCAGACCACGCAGGGCCTTCCCGGCCTCCTCCGCGCCGCCACAGGTCAAATGACAGGCGTCCAGGCACACCCCGAGGTGTTCGGAGTCGATGCCGCAGACCCGCTCCAGGGCCTGCTCGGTCGTCTCCAGCACGCAGCCGGGCCACGGCTCGAAGCCGACCCGGATGTGCTTGCCGGTCACGCTGTAGATGCCGCGCAGTTCACGTGACAGGCGCTCCAGCCGTCGGGAGGCGATGGCGTGGAGGTCGGCGGGCCAGTCGCGGCGCCAGCCGATCGGAATCGTGGAGATCGAACCGAACCGGACGTCTTCCGGCAGCAGGAAGGCGAGGATCTTGGCCAGCGACATCGTGTAGCGGTAGCGCTCCGGCTTGGCCCAGTCGGGGCCGGGCGTCTCCTGGTGGCGGCCTCCGGTTCCGTTGAGGCTCACCACCTCCAGGCCGCGCTCCTCCAGCGACCGCCGGAGGCGGACCAGTTCGATCCGGTCGGAGACGAGGTGGTCGGCGACCGTGGGCGCCAGCCAGAGGCCGATGCCCAGGCGGTCGACGCCGAGCTTCTTCCGGACCGGAACGGCGTAGCGGGTCAGGTGGGCGATCAGGTTCTCCAGGTCTTCCGCCGGGTGAACGCCCGCGTTGTAGGCCAGGTGGACGACGGTTCCGTCGTCGTGGCGCAGCCGCATCGATGCCTCCAAAGGTCCGACTCAAATCCACCCATGTCAGTTGTCCTGAGCACATGGGCCCTGAGTCCCGGGACGCCGGGATTCCGAAGCATGCCGTCGTACGGCACTCCGGAGCGTCCACCCCGCAGTTGATTCGGAGGTACGCCTGCAGGAGGACGTCCCTTCGCTCTACGCAGTGTAGTACTACCTTTGGTGGCGCTGCCACGTCACTTCACCCAGTTGTGACGTGAACGTAAAACAGCGGGCCGCCCCCGGAGGGACGGCCCGCTGGTGAAACGTGATGCCTACGCGCCCTTGGTAATCGCGTCGACGATCGCGGCGGCGCTGTCGGGCACGCCTTCGGCCTTCGCCTCGCCGACGAAGGTGAACTTGGCGGCCTCGCCCTCACCCTCCACGTCGACCTTGACGACCTGGCCGGGACGCAGCTCGCCGTAGAGGATCTTCTCCGACAACGAGTCCTCCAGCTCACGCTGGATGGTCCGGCGCAGCGGCCGGGCGCCGAGCACCGGGTCGTAACCACGGTCGGCGAGCACCTGCTTGGCGGCCGGGGTCAGCTCCAGGCCCATGTCCCGGTCCTTCAGGCGCGCGTCGACCTGGGCCAGCATCAGGTCGACGATGCGGATGATCTCGGTCATCGTCAGCTGGTGGAAGACGACGGTGTCGTCGACGCGGTTGAGGAACTCGGGCCGGAAGTGCTGCTTGAGCTCCTCCTGAACCTTGGCCTTCATCCGGTCGTAGTTGCCCTCGACGTCGTTGTTCTTGGCGAACCCGACCCCGATGCCCTTGCTGATGTCACGGGTGCCGAGGTTGGTGGTCATGATGATGACCGTGTTCTTGAAGTCGACCACCCGGCCCTGGGCGTCGGTCAGGCGACCGTCCTCCAGGATCTGCAGCAGGCTGTTGAAGATGTCGGGATGGGCCTTCTCGATCTCGTCGAACAGCACCACCGAGAACGGCTTGCGCCGCACCTTCTCGGTCAGCTGCCCGCCCTCCTCGTAACCGACGTAGCCGGGAGGCGAACCGAACAGCCGGGAGACGGTGTGCTTCTCCATGAACTCCGACATGTCCAGCATGATCAGCGCGTCTTCGTCGCCGAACAGGAACTCCGCCAGCGCCTTCGACAGCTCGGTCTTACCGACACCCGACGGACCGGCGAAGATGAACGAGCCACCGGGACGGCGCGGGTCCTTCAGACCGGCGCGGGTACGCCGGATCGCCCGCGACAGGCCCTTGATGGCGTCGTCCTGGCCGATGATGCGCTTGTGGAGTTCGTCCTCCATGCGCAGCAGGCGCTGGGACTCCTCCTCGGTCAGCTTGAAGACCGGGATGCCCGTGGCGGTCGCGAGCACCTCGGCGATGAGCTCCTCGGTGACCTCGGCGACGACGTCCATGTCGCCGGCCTTCCACTCCTTCTCGCGGCGCTCACGCTTGAGCATGAGCTGCTTCTCGGAGTCGCGGAGCGCGGCGGCCTTCTCGAAGTCCTGCGCGTCGATCGCCGATTCCTTGTCGCGGCGGACGACGGCGATCTTCTCGTCGTACTCCCGGAGGTCCGGGGGCGCGGTCATGCGGCGGATGCGCATGCGCGAGCCGGCCTCGTCGATCAGGTCGATCGCCTTGTCGGGCAAGAACCGGTCGGAGATGTACCGGTCGGCCAGCGTCGCCGCGGCCACGAGCGCGCCGTCGGTGATCGAGACGCGGTGGTGGGCCTCGTAGCGGTCACGCAGACCCTTGAGGATCTCGATCGTGTGGCTGAGGCTGGGCTCGGCGACCTGGATCGGCTGGAAACGACGCTCCAGCGCGGCGTCCTTCTCCAGGTGCTTGCGGTACTCGTCGAGCGTCGTGGCGCCAATGGTCTGCAGCTCACCACGGGCCAGCATCGGCTTGAGGATGCTGGCGGCGTCGATGGCGCCCTCGGCCGCGCCCGCACCCACCAGGGTGTGGAGCTCGTCGATGAACAGGATGATGTCGCCGCGGGTGCGGATCTCCTTGAGCACCTTCTTCAGGCGCTCTTCGAAGTCACCGCGGTAGCGGCTGCCCGCCACCAGCGCGCCCAGGTCGAGGGTGTAGAGCTGCTTGTCCTTGAGCGTCTCGGGCACCTCGCCCTTGACGATCTTCTGCGACAGGCCCTCGACGACGGCGGTCTTGCCGACGCCGGGCTCACCCACCAGGACGGGGTTGTTCTTGGTGCGGCGGGACAGCACCTGCATGACCCGCTCGATCTCCTTCTCGCGCCCGATGACCGGGTCGAGCTTGCCTTCGCGAGCGGCCTGCGTGAGGTTGCGGCCGAACTGGTCGAGAACGAGTGACGTGGACGGCGCGGCCTCCTGGGGGCCGCCCGCGGCCGCCGGCTCCTTGCCCTGGTAGCCGTGCAGCAACTGGATCACCTGCTGGCGGACCCGGTTCAGGTCGGCGCCCAGCTTCACCAGAACCTGAGCGGCGACACCCTCGCCCTCACGGATCAGGCCCAGCAGGATGTGCTCGGTCCCGATGTAGTTGTGACCGAGCTGCAACGCCTCACGCAACGACAGCTCAAGGACCTTCTTGGCACGGGGCGTGAAGGGAATGTGCCCCGACGGGGCCGACTGGCCCTGGCCGATGATCTCCTCGACCTGCTGGCGCACCCCCTCAAGGCTGATGCCCAGGCTCTCGAGAGCCTTGGCCGCCACACCTTCACCCTCATGGATCAGACCAAGAAGAATGTGCTCCGTACCGATGTAGTTGTGGTTGAGCATCCGGGCCTCTTCTTGGGCCAGGACGACCACCCGCCGCGCACGGTCGGTGAACCTCTCGAACATTCGTCGCTCCTCACGAGCGGTCGGGCGGACCGGGAGTTCCGGCTCCGTCGTTCCGCATGCCAGCCCCGGCACGGAGAACAGTCAAGTCTATTGGAGTAGGCGTTCCCCGGGCGCAGGGCGTTCACCCTCCATCCAACTACTGCCGGAGGGTGCGGTGTTCCCGATACGCCGCAAGCGAACGACGTTTATGTGACACAAAACACGATCGTGCGATCATCCCGATGGCCGTGACATCCCGTCGACTTCAGGACGCCCGGCGACCGGTATAACCGCACGATCGCTTCTTTGGGACAGATTGGCAGCGTGAACCCCGGACGGCCTTCGGTCGTCCGCGTCTCCCGTATTCGAGGAAGGTTCACGTGCGCGAGCCGCGGCCGGCAGGCGCCGTCCGCGTCTCGTGATTTTGATGCGGGTTCACAACGCGCGAGCCACGGCCGTCTGTGCCGTCCGTGTCCCGGCACTTAGTGAGCCGCTTCGTAGGCCTCCACGATCGAGGCGGCAATGCGGCCGCGCTCGCTCACGGGGTGGTTGTTCGCCTTGGCCCAGGCGCGGATCTCCGCGCTCTTCTCGCGGGTCATCGCGCGCTGCGAGCCACCGCCGCCACGACGACGGCCACGTGAAGGAGTCGATTCCGCACGACGGGCACCGTTGACGAAAGGCAGGACCGCTTCGCGGAGCTTCTTGGCGTTCGAGTCGCTGAGGTCAATCTCATATGACGTGCCGTCAAGCGCGAAGGTGACAGTCTCATTGGCCTCGCCGCCATCGAGATCGTCGATGAGAATCACCTGCGTGTGCTTGGCCATCCGGCAATCCTTTCGCAGAGCAAAGTTTGATTCGTCAGCCAAACATATACCCGGTTTCCGCCGCTGACAATTCACGATTCCCAGGAGGCGTTCAGGTTCAGGCGTTGTCGGAAGACTTCTCGTCCGGTTCGTGCCTTCCCCGGAGCCCCGCCGCATCAGAACGCAGCAACTTTACGACGCCGTAGACGACCGCCGCACCGACTACGAGAGGTGGTATGAGGGCGGACAATACCTCTGACATTCGACCTCACTCCTTCCCTGGGAAAACGCCGGGAACCCCTATGAAATCGGGGCTTTCGTGTCAGATGGGCCACGGCGACGTCCCTGACGATAGCGGAGTCCGTGACCGGTGGGTCGCGCGGGGTGGTCAGGCCGCTTACCCGATGCTTATGAATCGTACCGATGAAAAGCGAGAGGGGCGGTCGCCGAGCGACCGCCCCTCTGTTTGGAACGCTTCCGCGGGCCTCAGAGCTTGACCACCACAGTTCCGGCGACCTTGTCGTGAATCGCCTGCTGCAGGGGCTTGTCCCACAGCGGCCACAGCACGTTGACCAGGCTGAACACGCCGCCGATGAAGCTGAGGATCGTGTTGAACGCCAGCAGCTGCGGGCCCCACATGACGCCGATGCGCTTGATGGAGCTTTCGGCGTCGATGCCGCCCATGGCGGGGTGGCCGAGCTTAACGATCCGGATCTTCATAACCTTCTTGCCGATTGTCTGACCGTCGCGCGAGATCTGGAAGAACTCGTACGCGGCGTACAGCAGGAAGGAGACCACGGCCTGGATCAGAAGGCCGACGAACGAGACCGACGGGATCTCGAGCGTAATGCCGGCGACCTCGCTGGTCGTCGTCGTGGTGAACGCGCCGGTGATCAGGTTGCCGATAAGCAGGTTGACCACGACGCCCAGGATTAGGCCGTCGATGATGCGGGCGACCAAACGCTGCCACCACTCGGCAAGAGGCGCCGGAACTCCGGGAGGAAGGGGCGCGCCCTTCGGCGTGCCATATGCGGGGGCGGCGTCATAACCCTGCGGTGCGCCATAACCCTGCGAACCCTGGGGCGCACCATATCCACCCTGGGGCGGGTATCCACCCTGAGGGGGGTATCCGCCGCCCTGCTGCGGCGGAGGGTAACCGCCCTGCGGCGGGTAACCCTGGGGCGGGGGGTAACCGCCTTGCTGCGGCGGCGGGACGGAACCATATGGGTTCTGACCGGGGGGCGGTTCCGGGTGCATTGGTTACCTCTCGTCACTTCTAAGTGGGGACATGAGTGTTCATGGTCCCAAGGCACGCTAGCACCAACCGCTTACCGCTTTAGGAAGTTATTTCGGATAGAACGGACCGAACACGCTGTGTACATGAAACGGGGCCGATGGCGCGATCCATCGACCCCGGGCACCGTTAGTTCGATGCGCTATGTCACTACTTGACCTTGACGACGATCGTATTCGCCACCTTGTCATGAAGCGCCTGCTGCAGAGGCTTGTCCCAGAGCAGCCACAGAACGTTCAGGAGCGAGAACAGGCCCGCCACAAGGTTGATGATGGGGCCCACCACCGGAACAATCGCCAACGCGCGGATGAACTGCGGGCCGTACATGACGGCCGCGCGCTTGCCGGCGGTCTCGACGGAAAGTCCGGGCGTCGAGAGGGCGCCGCCCACCGGAATGACGCGGATTCCCATGACGATCTTTCCGAGGGTCTGTCCGCGCGACTTCAGCATGAAGAACTCGTACGCGAACCAGGCCGTGGCGCTCACGAGCGTGATCAGGATCGTCGCGAGGGTGAACCCGCTGCCCTCGAGCGACGTCAGGTCGTCGGGGTTGAACGACGGCTGCGTGACCACCAGGGCCGTGATGGCGAACGACAACACGGCGAACACGACGCCGATGATGAGGCCGTCGACGATGCGGGCCACGAGCCGCTGCCACCAGTCGGCGAGGGGGGCCGGCACGCCCGGGGGAAGGGCGTGGGCCGGGTAGCCGGGGTTGTAGGCGGGGGCGGAGTACTGCTGCTGGCCGTAGGTGCCCTGGGGCTGGCCGGGGTAGCCGGGCTGCTGCTGGTATGACGGGGCCTGCTGCTGGCCGTAGCCCTGCTGGGGCTGCTGACCGTATCCGGGCTGCTGCTGTCCATAGCCGGGCTGCTCGCCGTAGCCCTGCTGGGGTTGCTGACCGTAACCCGGCTGCTGGCCGTAGCCCTGCTGAGGCTGCTGCCCATAGCCGGGCTGCTGGCCGTATCCGGGCTGCTGCTGCCCATAGCCGGGCTGCTCGCCGTAGCCCTGCTGGGGCTGCTGCCCATAGCCAGGCTGCTGCCCGTAGCCCTGCTGGGGCTGCTGCCCATAACCGGGCTGCTGGCCGTAACCAGGCTGCTGCCCATAGCCGGGCTGCTGCTGCCCGTAGCCCTGCTGAGGCTGCTGGCCGTAACCCGGCTGCTGGCCGTAGCCCTGCTGCGGGTATCCCTGCTGGGGCTGCTGACCGTATCCCTGCTGGCCCTGCTGGCCCTGCTGGGCGTAGGGGTCGTAGCCCTGTTGCTGCTGGCCGTAGACGGGCTGCTGGCCGGTACCCCCGGTGGGGTTACGGCTCACGATCGTCATGTCCGGGTCATAGTCCTGCGCGGGCTTGTCCTGGCCTTGCTGCCCTTCACGGTCGTCCGGGCGGTATGGCGGCTGGGCGCTCACCGTGTCACCTCACTTCGAGTACGCATGCGGTACACGTGAGACACGCACGCTTGACATAGCCAAAAGTATCGATAGCCGGATCTACAGTCACCTTCCCGGCCCGTTATGACCACCGTCAAGCACGCGGTTCCAAGTGCAGGATCATGCGTGTATTGCCCAAAGTGTTGGGTTTCACATGTTCAAGATCGAGGAATTCCGCGACGCCTTCGTCGTAGGAGGCGAGCAGTTCGGCGTACACCTCGGGAGAGACGGGGGTGCCGTTGATCTCCCGGAAGCCGTGGCGTTCGAAGAACGGGACCTCGAAGGTGAGGCAGAAGACGCGGCGCACCCCGAGTTCGCGCGCGGTCGCGATGAGGGCCCCGACGATCTCGTGGCCGATGCCCATGCCGCGGCAGGCCGGGTCGACCGCGACGGTCCGGATCTCGGCCAGGTCCTCCCACAACACGTGGAGCGCGCCGCAGCCCACCACCGCGCCGTCGAGCTCGGCCACCCAGAACTCCTGGACGTCCTCATAGAGCGTGACGGTGCTCTTCTTGAGCAGCCGGGGACCCGACCCGGAGTAGGAGTCGACGAACCGGCGGATCGCCCGGACGTCGGGGGTACGCGCGCGGCGGACCTTGACCATGCAAGGACCTTAACGGTCTCGCACAAATCGACGAAGCTCCCGGTCACACGTGGCGACCGAAACCCCCGTGGTCACCTGGGTTACAGTGGTCTCTTGCGTGATCTGTCCGTGATTGTTCGGTTGTCGAACCTAGACAGAAATCGCAGTTCCGGTTGAGCACGAACATGACGTGCACTAATGTCCAGGCGGCCGAGTCCTCCGCCTGAGGCGGAGGAGCCGGGGAACCACCCGGGCCGCCTCCGCGCGGCCCGACGGGGTGAATCCGCAAGGTAGGGCTGCTTCCGTCCGAACCCGTCAGCTAACCCGGCAGGCCCTCTGGAAGGAGCATGGTTGTTTCGTCGAACCGTCCGCAGGGTCGTGTTCGTGGGCTCGGCGCTGGCCCTCATCACCATCTGCGCCCCGGTGGTCTCCGCCACCGCCGACCCCGAGCCCACGCTGAAAGAGCTCACCGCCGAGGTCGAGAAGTTGCACGAGGAGATCGAGTCGCTCACCGAGCAGTACAACGGTGAGCGCGTCAGGCTCGACGAGGCCAAGCGCTCGGCCGCGGCGGCCAAGAAGACGCTCGACACGAGCGAGGCCGATCTGGAGGCCCGCCGCAAGCGCGCGATGGTGTTCGCCACCAACGCCTACATGACCGGCGGCGCCAGCGGGATCTCGCTGATGAACGCCCCCAATCCCGACGCCTACATGGACGTCGCCTCCACGACCTACGCGCTCCAGTTGCAGAGCGGCGAGGAGGTCGTCCAGCTCACCAAGGCGCGCAAGGCCGCCGAGCGGGCGCGCGTCAGCGCCAAGGCCCGCCAGGACGAGGTGAGCAAGCTCATCAAGAGCCTCGACAAGCGCGAGAACACGATCCGCGGCCTGATCAAGAAGACCGAGAGCCGGCTGTACGCCCAGGTCGCCGGCCAGGTGTCGGTGGCGAAGCGGCTCAGCCTGCCGGTCGTCGGCGACGGCAAGGCCGCCCAGGCGGTCAGGTGGGCGCTCACCCAGCAGCTCAAGCCCTACGTGTGGGGCGCCGAAGGCCCCAACTCCTACGACTGCTCCGGCCTCATCATGGCGGCCTACGCCACGGTCGGCATCAGCATCCCCCACTACACCGGCAGCCAGTGGACGGCGGGCACGCACGTCTCACGCGAAGACATGCGCCCGGGCGACCTGGTGTTCTTCTACAACGACCTGCACCATGTGGGCCTCTACATCGGAGGGGGCTACATGATCCACGCTCCTCGCACGGGTGACGTCGTGCGGGTCGCGGCGATCGGCAACAGGCCGTTCGCGGGTGCCGTGAGGATCGCCGACTAAATCAAACGCCGTCGGGCCGCCCATGCGACGGCCTCGATGGCGGTGGCGACGCCGATGCGGTCGCAGATGCCGCGCAGCCGACGACGAACCGTCCGGCCGCTGACATCAAGGCTTCGCCCGACACGGTCGACGGTCACGCCCTTGGCCAGTTCGGCCAGCAGCAGCAACTCGTCGTCGGTCAGGCCGACGCGCTCGGTCTCGGAAACTGACATCGTGAGCCCCTCTCCCACGACGGATGATTCTCGCCACCCCTCAGGGAAGGTAAACGTCGGGGAGAAAGGACGTCAAGCAGCGGTATTGACACGCTCAGGCGTATGTGAAGGCCTGGTAACACAAGGCCCCCACGTTCCGTGGGGGCCTCACCTGCTGCTGAACGTGAAATCAATGGCTGGGGCGTACCAGCGGGAACAGGATTGTTTCGCGAATGTTTTTTCCCGTGAAGGCCATGATCATGCGGTCGATGCCCGCTCCCATACCGCCTGTGGGGGGCATCGCGTACTCCAGGGCCTGCAGGAAGTCCTCGTCGAGCTGCATCGCCTCGGCGTCGCCGCCGGCCGCCAGGATCGACTGCTCGGTGAGGCGGCGGCGCTGCTCGATCGGGTCGACCAGCTCCGAGTAGGCGGTGCCGAGCTCGGTGCCGAAGCCGATCAAATCCCACTTCTCGGTCAGCAGCGGATTCTCCCGGTGCTGACGGGTCAGCGGGGAGGTCTCCAGCGGATAGTCCATCACGAACGTGGGCTGGACGAGGGTGTGCTCGACGAGCGCCTCGAAGATCTCCTGCACGAGCTTGCCCTGGCCCCATTTCGGGTCCCAGTGGATCTCGCGCCGGTCGGCCAGCTTCCGCAGCGCCTCAAGCGGCGTCTCGGTGGTGATCTCCTCACCGAGGGCCTGGGAGACCGAGCCGTAGAGGGTGATCCGCGGCCACTCGGCCAGGCCGAGGTCGATCTCCTGGTCGCCGTGGCGGACGACGCTGGTGCCGAGCGCGGCCACGACGGCCTTCTGGTACATGCGCTGGGTCAGGTCGGCCATGTCGTTGTAGTCGAGGTAGGTGCCGTAGGCCTCGAGCATGGTGAACTCGGGGTTGTGGGTCGAGTCGGCGCCCTCGTTGCGGAAGTTGCGGTTGATCTCGAAGACCTTCTCGATGCCGCCGACGACCAGCCGCTTGAGATAGAGCTCGATCGCGATGCGAAGGTAGAGCTCCATGTCGTAGGCGTTGATGTGGGTCTTGAACGGCCGGGCCGCCGCGCCGCCGTGGATCGGCTGCAACATCGGCGTCTCGACCTCGAGGTAGCCCTCTTCGTGCCAGAAGTCGCGCACCGCGCGCACGGTGGCGCTGCGGATGTGGGCCATCTTGCGGGCCTCGTCGTTGACGATGAGGTCGACGTAGCGCAGCCGGACACGGGCCTCGGGGTCGCTGAGCCCGGCGTGCTTCTCGGGCAGCGGGCGCAGGCACTTGGCGGTGATCGCCCACGAGTCGGCCATGATCGACAGCTCGCCGCGCTTGGAGGTGATGACCTCGCCGGTGATGCCGACGTGGTCGCCCAGGTCGACGTCGCGCTTCCAGGCCGCCAGCGACTCTTCGCCGAGCCGGTCGAGCGACAACATGATCTGGAGGTCGCCCGAGCCGTCGCGGATGGTCGCGAAGCAGAGCTTGCCGCCGATCCGGGAGAGCATCACGCGACCGGCCACGCCGACGGTCTCGCCGGTCGCGGCGCCCGCCTCGAGGCCGGCGTGTTTCGCGCGGACCTCCGCGTTGGTCGCGGTCCGCGGGTAGTTCACCGGATAGGGGTCGACGCCTTCGGAGATCAGACGGTCCAGCTTTTCGCGGCGGACGCGCATCTGCTCCGGAAGCTCGTTCAGCTCTTCGCTCACGGCACTACAGATTAGCGGCGTTTAGGCGGTGTTTCGGGCGTAGACCAGCCGCAGGCCGATGAGGGTGAGCCAGGGTTCGTGTACGTCGATCGTGCGCGCCTCGCTGACCACCAGGGGCGCCCCGGGGCCGGTCGCGACGACGGTCACCTCGTCGGGGTCGGCGGCGAGCTCGGCCGTCATGCGGTCGACGATGCCGTCGACCAGCCCGGCGAAGCCGTAGATGATGCCCGACTGGAGGGCCTCGACGGTGTTCTTGGCGATCACCGAGCGGGGCCGGACGAGCTCGACCTTGTGGAGCTGGGCGCCCGCCTCGGCCAGCGCGTCGACGCTGATCTCCAGCCCGGGGGCGGTCACCGCGCCGACGTACTCACCCCTCGCGGAGACGGCGTCGAACGAGGTCGCGGTGCCGAAGTCGACGACCACGCAGGGGCCGCCGAACAGGCTGATGGCGGCCAGCGCGTTGACGATGCGGTCGCTGCCGACCTCTTTCGGGTTGTCCATCCGCACGGGCACCCCCGTGCGGACGCCGGGCTCCACGACCACCGAGGTCACGTCGCCGTAGTAGCGGCGGGACATCTCGCGCATCTCGTTGAGGACCGAGGGCACGGTCGAGCAGATGGAGATGCCCGAGATGTCGGTGTTCTTGAGGATGGCCGACTGAGCCAGCAACCCCTGGAGGATCACCGCGAGCTCGTCGGCCGTCCGGCGGGCGTCGGTGGCGATGCGCCAGTGCTCGATGACCTCTTCACCTTCGAACAGGCCAAGCACCGTGTGGGTGTTGCTGACGTCGATGGTGAGGAGCATGCCCCGATTATGCACCACGAAGATCTAGTGCAATATCGAGCGCGGGGGACGAATGGGTCAGCGCTCCGACGGCCAGGAAGTCGACTCCGGTCTCGGCCACCGCCCGCGCGGTGTCGAGGGTCAGGCCGCCGCTCGACTCCAGGCGGGCGCGCCCGGCGACCAGCTCCACGGCCTCCTTGAGCTGCGGCACGGTGAAGTTGTCGAGCAGGATCTCCTCGGCGCCCTCGGCGAGCACCGGCTCGATCTGGTCGATGCGGTCGACCTCGACCTCGATCGGGAGGCCGGGGTAGGCCTTGCGCACCGCGCGGAAAGCCTCGGCGACGCCGCCGGCGGCCACGACGTGGTTGTCCTTGATCAGGGCGGCGTCGTAGAGGCCGATGCGGTGGTTGACGCCGCCGCCGCAGCGGACGGCGTACTTCTCCAGGGAGCGCAGGCCCGGGTGGGTCTTGCGGGTGTCTCTGACCCGGGCGCCGGTGCCGTCGATCGCCTTCACCCACTGGGCGGTGGCGGTGGCGACGCCCGACAGGTGGGTGAGCAGGTTCAGCGCGGTGCGCTCGACCGTGAGGAGCTCCCTGGTCTCGCCCCTGACGGTCATCAGCACGTCGCCGTAGCAGACCTGGTCGCCGTCCTTGGCGCGGAGCTCGACCTCCAGGCCGGCGTGGCGGAACGCGGCGGCGGCGACCGGCAATCCGGCGACCACGCCGGAGCGGCGGGCCACGATGTCGCCGACGGCCTTCTGCCCGGCCGGGATCGTGGCGGCCGAGGTGACGTCCTCGCCGGTCGCCAGGTCCTCGCGGAAGGCGGTCTCGATGAGGGTGTGGATCTCGGCCGGGTCGAGCCCGGCGGCCAGCAGGTCGGCGTCGGCGCTGACGTGCGGTACGTGCTCCATGACCAGTTCGCCCTTCTCGGTGAGCGTGATGTCGAGGTGGCCGAGCCACGTGTCGTCACGGCGGTCGGGGAAGTCCTCCCGCCAGTGGGAGCCCCGCGTCTCCTGCCGGGCCGCGGCGGCCCGCGTCAGGGCGGTGGCCACGGTGTGCAGGTTGGTCGCCTCCCACGCCTCCAGACAGGGCTCGACGGCGATCGGGGTCCACTGCGCGTCGCGCAGCGCCTTGGCGACTCCGGAGAGGCTCTCCACGCTCCGCAGTACCCCGGCGCCCCGGCTCATGAACGCCTGGACCCGGCCGCGCGTGCGCGGGTCGACGAGTCCGCTCCGTCCGTCGAAGACGTCGGGCCCCGGCTCCCCGCGGGGGGTGATCAGATCGGAGGCGATGCGTTCGGCGTACACGAGCCCTTCGAGCAGGGAGTTGGACGCCAGGCGGTTGGCCCCGTGGACCCCCGTGCACGCCGTCTCGCCGCACGCGTAGAGGCCGGGCACGCTGGTGCGGCCGAACAGGTCGGTGCGCACGCCGCCGCTGGCGTAGTGGGCGGCCGGAGCGACCGGGATCGGCTCGGTCACCGGGTCGATGCCGTGCTCCCGGCAGATCGCCAGGATCGTGGGGAAGCGGGCCTGCCACTTCTCCTCGCCGAAGCTCCGCGCGTCGAGGTAAACGTGGTCGTCGCCGGTCTCGGCCATCCGCCGCATGATCGCCTTGGCCACGACGTCACGGGGGGCGAGGTCGGCCAGTTCGTGCACGCCGAGCATGAAGCGTTCGCCGGCGGAGTCGACGAGCACCGCGCCCTCGCCCCTGACCGCCTCGCTGACGAGCGGCTGCTGACCGGTCGACTCGTGGCCGAGCCACAGGACCGTCGGATGGAACTGGACGAACTCCAGGTCGCGGACCACCGCCCCGGCGCGCAGCGCCAGCGCCACCCCGTCGCCGGTGGAGACCAGGGGGTTGGTCGTGGAGGCGTACACCTGGCCCATGCCGCCGCTCGCCAGGACCACCGCGCCCGCCCTGACCGCGCCCACGCCGTCGCGGGCGCCCTCGCCCATGACGTGGAGGGTGATGCCGCAGGCCCGGCCCTGGGCGTCGGTGAGCAGGTCGAGGACCAGCGCGTGTTCGATGATCTCGATGCGCGGCTCCTGGCCGGCCGCCTCGATGAGGGCCCGCTGGACCTCGGCGCCGGTTGCGTCGCCGCCGGCGTGCACGATCCGGTTGCGGCGGTGGCCGCCCTCGCGGGTGAGCTGGAGCTCGCCCCGGTCGTCGCGGTCGAAGCGGGCGCCGTGCTCCATGAGGCGCTTGAGCGCGTCGGGGCCCTCGGTGACCAGGACCCGCACCGCCTCCTCGTCGCATAGCCCGGCCCCGGCCAGGAGGGTGTCGCTCAGGTGCTCGTCAGGGGTGTCGCCGGGGGCGAGCACGGCGGCGATGCCGCCCTGGGCCCACTGGGTCGATCCGGCCGACAGGACGTCTTTGGTGACGACGAGCACACGACCGGCCGGGGAGAGCTCGGTGTAGCGCAGCGCCACGGTCAGGCCCGCGATCCCGGAGCCGACCACGACCACGTCGGCGGACGTCGTCCAGCCGGGAGGCGGCGCGGTCAGTCTGCGGGGGAGGGTGGTGTCGGTCATCGCGAGCCCCTTTCGTCAATATGACGATAACGCCCGCGATCGAAGGGCTCATCCCCGGGTGGTCACTTCGTCGCCCCTTTCCAAACCGGGAAGCAACGTTTCGGCCAAATCCGTGCCCAGATCGACGATGCGGTTGTCGCGGTCGACGTGTACCACCCTGGGCGTGAACACCCGCGCCTCGGCGTCGGTGAGCTGCCCGTACGCGATGATGATCACCAGATCTCCCGGCGAGACCAGGCGGGCGGCGGCCCCGTTGATGCCGATGACCCCCGAGCCCCGGGGGCCCGGAATGGTGTACGTCACAAGCCGCGCCCCGTTGTCGACGTCGACGACGTGGACCTGCTCACCGGGCAGCAGGCCGGCCGCGTCCAGCAGGTCTTCGTCGACCGTCAGGGACCCCACGTAGTGGAGGTCGGCCTGGGTCACGGTGGCCCGGTGGATCTTGGCCGTGAGCATGGTCCTGAGCATCGCAATCCCTTCAGACAGTCACCACAACGTTGTCGATCAGGCGGGTCGTCCCGACCTTGGCCGCCACCGCGAGGATCGCCTCCCCCCGGTGGCCCGCGGGGACCTCGTCGAACGTGGCGGGGTCGGCCAGCGTCAGGTAGTCGAGCAGCAGCGGGGGCTTGAGCCGGGCGGCCTCTTCGAGCACCGCCTTCGCGGCCTCCTTGGCCCGGTGGGGGTTGGCCGCCCCCGCCCTGAGCGCCTTGGACAGGTAGAGCGCGGTGGCCCGGTCGTCGGCCGACAGGTAGCGGTTGCGGCTCGACAGGGCCAGGCCGTCGGGTTCGCGCACCGTCTGACCCGCGACGATCGTCACCGGCACGTCGAGGTCGGCGACCATCCGGCGGATCAGGGCGAGCTGCTGGGCGTCCTTCTGGCCGAACACGGCCACGTCGGGCCGGGTCAGGTTGAACAGCTTCAGCACCACCGTAAGCACTCCGTCGAAGTGCCCCGGCCGGAACGCGCCCTCGGCGACCGTCCCCATCGCCCCGGCCGACACCGAGACCTGCCGGTCGGGCAGGTACATGTCCTCGACCGCGGGCGCGAACACCACGCTCACACCCTCTTCGCCGCACACTTCGAGGTCGTGGTCGAAGGTGCGGGGATAACGCCCGAAGTCCTCGCCCGGCCCGAACTGGAGCGGGTTGACGAAGACGCTGACGATCACGTGGTTGGCCTGCTCGTGGGCCAGCCGGATCAGCGACCGGTGCCCGTCGTGCAGGGCGCCCATCGTGGGCACCAGCGCGTAGGTGCCGGGCCGACGCGCGGCCGCCAGCTCCGCGCGGTTCCCGGCGACCGTCAGGTCCATATGTTGCCTCCCAGCGCGTCGAGGAGCCGTTCGGCCGCCTCGGGCTTCAACAGGCCCGCGGCCAGGGCGCGGTCGGCGGTCAGCCGGGCCAGCGCGATGTACGCGTCGGCCGCCTCCGGCGCCGCCAGGATCAGGGCGTCGACGTGTTTGCGCACCGTCTCGGCGTCTCCCCGGACGACCGGCCCGGTCAGCCCGGTGATGCCCAGCCGCAGCACGTTGTCGAGCGCGGCCCCGAGCAGCGGCCCCAGCATCCGGCCGGGGTGCTCGACCCCGATGCGCGACAGCAGGTCCTGCGACTCGGCGATGAGGGTGACCATGTGGTTGGCCGCCCCCGCGACGGCCGCGTGGTAGAGCGGGCGGTCGCGGTCGTTGATCCAGACCGGCTCGCCGCCCATCTCGATCACCAGCGCCTCGGCCACCGGCCGCAGCTGGTCGGGCGCGGTCACCCCGAAGGTGCAGCCGTTCAGCCGGCCGAAGTCGTCGCCGCGCCCGGTGAAGGTCATCACCGGGTGGAGCGCCAGCGGCAGCGCGCCCACGTCGGTCGCGGGCTGCAGCACGCCCAGGCCGTAGGCCCCGCTGGCGTGCATCAGCAGCTTGCCGCGCAGGTCGGCGCCGGTGGCCGCGAGCCCCGACACCAGGCCGGGCAGCACGTCGTCGGGCACCGTCAAAAGGATCAGTTCGGCCCTGCGCATGACCTCGTCGGGTCTGCTCAGCTCGACGCCCAGCAGGTCGTCGGCCCGCCGCCGGGACGCGTCGGATACCCCGCTGGCGGCCACCACCCGGTGTCCCGCCTGGGCCAAAGCGGCACCGAGAACGGAACCCACCCGTCCGGCTCCGAGCACCCCCACGCTGAGCCGCGCGGGGCGATCGCTTGTGTCCATGCCGTCCTCCCGACCGCCAGAGTAACGGCGGGGAGTTACTGGAAGCCGTAAGGGTCGGGGGGTCGCGGCGATCACGAGTGTCCACATTCGGACACCGCTTCGTGGGTAAGGTCGTGCGGATGTGGGTTTCGTGGCGGGAGGCGACCCATCGGGCGCTCTACGGAGCCGGCGGGTTCTACCTGAAGGAGCGCCCTTCGGCGCATTTCCGCACGTCCGTCCACGCCTCCCCGATCTTCGCCGAGGCGGTGGCGCGGCTGCTCGGCCGGGTCGACGCGCGGCTCGGGCGTCCGGCGCGGCTCGACTTCGTCGACATGGGGGCCGGTGACGGGCGCCTGGCGGCGGGGGTGCTGGCGGCGTTCGGCGACGCCCGGCTCCGGGTGACCGCGGTCGAGGTGGCGCCGCGGCCGGCCGATCTCCCCGCGGAGATCGAGTGGGCCGGCGAGCCCCCCGCCGAGATCACCGGCCTGGTCGTGGCGAACGAGTGGCTCGACAACGTGCCGCTCGACGTGGTCGAGCAGACCCACGACGGCCCCCGGGTCGTCCTGGTCGACCCTGAGACCGGCGCGGAGCGCCTGGGGCCCCTGCTCACCGACCCCGCCGACCTCGCCTGGCTCGCCGCCTGGTGGCCGCTCCCCCGCGTCGGACTGCGGGCCGAGATCGGCCGGCCGCGCGACGAGGCGTGGGACGCCCTGCTCGCCCGCCTCTCGCGCGGCACGTGCGTCGCCGTCGACTACGCCCACACCCTGGCCGACCGCCCCGCTCTGGGCACCCTGACCGGTTACCGCGACGGCCACGCGGTGCCCCCCGTACCGGACGGCACCTGTGACATCACCGCCCACGTCGCCCTCGACGCCTGCGCCCGGGGGGAGGGCCTGCTCACCACCCAGCGCGAGGCCCTGCGCGACCTGGGCCTGACCGGCGCCCGCCCGCCGCTGGCGCTGGCCTCGGAAGACCCGCCCGGCTACCTCCGCGCGCTGGCCCGCGCCTCGGCCGAAGCCGAGCTCATCGACCCTCGAGGGCTGGGAGGTTTCGGCTGGTTAGAACAGGTACGGTAAAGGGCGTGGAGATCGAGCAGACCGCATTGCCAGGAATCGGCCTCAAACACGAGTTCACGACCCACACAGGTCGTCGCATCGGAATCGTGTCGCACCGTTCCGGCAGACGCGATCTGATCATCTACGACCGCGACGATCCTGATCGGGCATGTGAGAGCGTGCAGCTCACCGACGAGGAGGCCGACGCCCTCGTCGAGCTCCTCGGCGCTCCCCGCATCGTCCAGCGTCTCAACGCCCTTCACCGCGAGGTCGAAGGCCTGGTCAGCGTGCAGATCCCGGTGACCCCGAGCTCCCCCTACGAGGGCCGCACGCTCGGAGACGCCCGCATCCGCACCCGCACCGGCGCCTCCGTGGTGGCCGTGGTGCGCGGTGATCAGGTGCACGCCAGCCCGACGCCCGATTTCGGGTTCCGGGCCGGAGACGTGGTCGTGGTGGTCGGCGACGCCGAGAACACCGCGGCGGTCGCCGACATCCTGGCTGACGGGTAGGGCGCGTGCACCACACCGCGATACTTTTCCTCGAGCTCGGCGGGGTCATTCTCGCGCTCGGCATCCTCGGGGCCCTGGCCCTCCGTGTCGGCATCTCGCCGATCCCCCTCTACCTCGTCGCCGGCCTCGCCTTCGGCACGGGCGGCATCCTGCCGCTCGCGACCAGCGAGGAGTTCATCGCCACCGGCGCCGAACTGGGCGTGATCCTCCTGCTGCTCACCCTGGGCCTGGAGTACAACGCCGACGAGCTCATGACCAGCCTCAAGAGCAACGCGCCCAGCGGCCTGGTCGACCTGATCCTCAACGCGGCCCCCGGCGTGATCGCCGCGCTGCTGCTCGGCTGGGGCCCGGTCGCGGCGGTCGCGATGGGCGGCGTCACCTACGCGACGTCGTCGGGCATCACCGCGAAGGTCCTGTCGGACCTGGGCTGGATCGGTAACCGCGAGACGCCGGTCGTGTTGTCGCTGCTGGTGTTCGAAGACCTGACGATGGCGCTCTACCTGCCCATCCTGACGGCCCTGCTGGCCGGGGTGTCGCTGCTGAGCGGCGCACTCACGGTCGCGATCGCCCTGGCGACCGTGACGGTGGTTCTGGTCGTGGCGCTGAAGTTCGGCGACTGGATCGAGAAGTTCGTCGCCAGCCCGAACTCCGAGGTGCTGCTGCTCAAGGTCATCGGCCTGGCCATGCTGGTCGCCGGTCTGGCCCAGCAGCTCCAGGTCTCGGCGGCGGTCGGCGCGTTCCTGGTCGGCATCGCGTTGTCGGGCGAGCTGGCCCACGACGCCCGGGCGCTCCTGATGCCCATCAGAGACCTGTTCGCGGCCGTGTTCTTCGTGTTCTTCGGTCTCCAGACCGACCCCGCGAAGATCGTTCCGGTGTTGTGGCTGGCCGCGATCCTGGCCTTCGTCAGCATGGTGACCAAGCTCGCCACGGGCGCCTTCGCGGCCCGCCGCGCCGGCATCGGCAAGGCCGGACGGGTGCGCGCCGGCATCGCGCTCATCCCCCGGGGCGAGTTCAACATCGTCATCGCCGGTCTGGCGGTCGCGGCCGGGGCCCATCCCGACCTGGGACCACTCGCCGCGGCTTATGTGCTGATCCTGGCCGCCTTCGGGCCGCTCGCGGCGCGGTTGACGGCGCCGCTGGTGGCCGCGTTGACCAAGTCGGCGCCCGCCACGCACTGACCACGGGATCCCGGTTGTCCACAGCCTGTGGATAACCGGGATCCCGTGGTCGTTGGATGTGGGCCGGGAGCGGCTGCGGAGCGCCGGATGCGGCGGGTGCCGGGGGCGGTGGTCGGTGCGGGGTGGGCGGAGCCGTAACGGAATCAGCTTGTGGAGACCCGCAGTTCGGTGAGGCCGCGGATCACGTAGCCGGGTTTCCACGTCGGCTCTTCCACCAGGTCGATCCCCCGGTCCAGCAGCGCGCCGAACGACTCGATGAGCTCGATGCGGGCCAGCGGCGCGCCCAGGCAGAAGTGGATGCCCGCCCCGAACGAGATGTGTGGATTGTCGCTGCGCCCGGCGTCGAACCGGTCGGGTTCGGCGAACACCGACGGGTCGCGGTTGGCCGAGCCGAACAGCAGGGCGACCTCGCTGCCGCGCGGGATCGGAGTGCCGCCGACCTCGATGTCCTCCAGCACCCACCGCTCGAACATCTGCAGCGGCGTGTCCCAGCGCATCATCTCCTCGACCGCCGTCGGCAGCAGCGACCGGTCCTGGCGCAGCCGCTCCAGCTCGCCGGGGTTGCGGAACAGCGACCACCAGCCGTTGCCGGTCACGTTGACCGTCGCCTCGTGCCCGGCGTTGAGCAGCAGCACGCAGGTGCCGATCAGCTCGTCATCGGTGAGCCCGACCTGGGTCAGCGCGCTGATCAGGTCGTCGCCGGGGTTCTCGGCCCGGACGCGGGCGAGGTCGCGCAGGTAGGACGCGAACTCCTCGGCCGCCCGCGCGGCGGTGTGCTGCGCTTCGAGGGACGGGTTGAGCTCGTACATGCCGCAGATGTCGGCCGACCAGGGCCGCAGACAGGGGCGGTCCTGCTCGGGCACGCCCAGCATCTCGGCGATCACCGTCACCGGCAGCGGCTCGGCGACCTCGGCGATCAGGTCGCCGCCGCCCTTGGCGGCCAGGGCGTCGGCCAATTCGGCGGCCATCACCCTGATCCGGGGCCGCAGCCCCTCGACCATGCGCGGCGTGAACGCCTTGGACACCAGCCGCCGCAGCCGCGTGTGGACGGGCGGCTCGACGTCGAGCATGCCCGCCCGCACGACCCGCCAGAACGGCTCCTGGAACTCCGGCTCCGGCTCGTGCCCGAAGACGGAGTGGTCTTCGAGATGGAGGTACGACCGCCCGAGGCGGCGATCCCGCAGCAGGGCGTTGACGTCCTCGTAGCGCGGGATCAGATATTGGTCGGTCTTGTCGAAGTAGTGAACCGGCCCGTCGGCGCGCAGATCGGCGTAGACGTCGTAAGGATGGGCCACGAAATCCGGGTTCCAAGGGTCAAACCGCACATTTCACATGCTAAACGGGTCGTGGCACGATGACACCATGAGCGAGATCGTGGTCGGCATGGGCGCGGGCGCCAAAGAGCTCGCGACCGAGGACATGATCCTCAACATCGGCCCGCAACACCCGTCGACCCACGGGGTGCTGCGGCTCCGCCTCACCCTCGACGGCGAACGCATCGGCACCGCCGAACCGATCATCGGCTACATGCACCGCGGCGCCGAGAAACTCTTCGAGGTCCGCGACTACCGCCAGATCATCGTGCTGGCCAACCGCCACGACTGGCTCTCGGCCTTCGCCAACGAACTCGGCGTGGTCATCGCGGTCGAGCGAATGCTCGGCATGGAGGTCCCCGTACGCGCGGTCTGGGCCCGCACACTGCTGGCCGAGCTGAACCGCGTGCTGAACCACCTGATGTTCCTCGGCAGCTACCCCCTCGAACTGGGCGCCATCACCCCGCTCTTCTACGCCTTCCGCGAGCGCGAGACCCTCCAGGCGGTCATGGAGGAGATCTCCGGTGGCCGCATGCACTACATGTTCAACCGCGTCGGCGGCCTGAAGGAGGAACTCCCCGAAGGCTGGATGTCCCGCACCCGCCAGGCGGTCGCCGACGTCCGCCGCCGCCTCCCCGACATCGAGAACCTGATCTCCGGCAACGAGATCTTCCTGGCCCGCACCCGGGGTGTCGGCGTCCTGACCCCCGAGACGATCCGCCAGTACGGCGTCAGCGGCCCCATCGCCCGTGCCTCCGGCGTCGACTGGGACCTGCGCCGCGACGACCCCTACCTGGCCTACGGCGAGCTTCCCGTGAAGGTCGTGACCCGGGAGGCGGGCGACTGCCACGCCCGCTTCGAGGTCCTGTTCGACCAGGTCAAGGTCTCGCTGGACCTCGCCGACGCCTGCCTCGACCGGCTCGCCGACCTGCCGCCGGGCCCGATCAACCAGCGGCTGCCCAAGATCCTGAAGGTGCCCGAAGGCCACACCTACGCCTGGACGGAGAGCCCGCTGGGCATCAACGGCTACTACCTGGTCAGCCGGGGCGAGAAGACCCCGTGGCGGCTGAAGCTGCGCAGCGCCAGCTTCAACAACATCCAGGTGCTGAGGGAGATGCTGCCCGGCCACCTGGTCGCCGACATGGTCGCCATCCTGGGCTCGATGTTCTTCGTCGTGGGCGACATCGACAAGTGATCAGGCGGGCCGCTGGTTCTGGTTGTGCTTGTCGTCCGGGATCCGGCAGCAGAACTCCAGGAACAGCGCCGCGCAGACGAGCAGGACCGCCGAGATCAGCGACCCCGCCGACACGAGCGCGTCCTGCCGTGGCCCGGGGATGTCGAACATCCCCAGGGTGTGGATGAAGAACCCGGCGAACACCCCCGCGAACGCCGCCCCCGCGAGGGCGGTCGCCTTGGCCAGCGCGGCCAGCCGCGCCACCACCAGCGGCTCGGGCGGGGTGGTGTCCTCCTTCCGCATGATCCGCCCCCGGGTCAGCCACCCCGTGTACGCCTCGCCGATCGCCAGCAGCAGGAACGTCGGAATGGCCGTCCAGGGCACCTGCGGCAGACTCGCGTAGGCGCCCTGCAGAAACGCCCAGGTCACGACGGCGAAGACGACCACGACGCCGACGAGCAGACCGGGATTGCTGGGCTTCACGACACGACTCCTAAAGCGGGGGTTGCAGCGACAGGTCGGCCCGGAGCCGCACGCCGCTCTGGTCGAGACCGGCCAGCAGCGCCGCCACCGACCCGCGCCCCGGCAGCACCGCCGAGGCGTCGGCCTGCGCCCACGGCACCAGCACGAAGGCCCTCTCGTGGGCACGCGGATGGGGCAGGGTCAGCTCGGCCTCGTCGGACATCAGGTTGCCGACCATGATGATGTCGACGTCCAGCGTGCGCGGCCCCCAGCGCTCCTTCCGGACCCGCCCGAACGCGTCCTCCACCCCGAGCGCCCGGTCGAGCAGGGTGCGAGGGTCGAGCGAGGTCTCGGCGATGACGACGGCGTTCAGGTAGGCCCCCTGGGAGGGCCCGCCGACGGGGTCGGTCTCGTAGACCGGCGAGAGCGCCACGAACGACATGCCGGGCGCGTCGAACAGCGCGTCGAGGCCGCTCTGCAGATAGTCCATCCGCCGCCCGAGGTTGGAGCCCAGCGAGAAGACGACCCTCACCGCGACCTCCTGACCGTCACCACCACGTCGTCGAACGGCAACGGAATCGGCGCCGCCGGCTTGTGCACACTGAGCTCGACATTCTCCACCAGCTCATGGCGCAGACAGACCGCGGCCAGCCGCTCGGCCAGCGTCTCGATGAGATCGACCGGCTCCCCCTCGACCACGGCCACCAGCTCCAGCGCCAGCGCCCCGTAGTCGACGGTCTTGCTCAGATCGTCACCGGCCGCCGCCGGCCTCACGTCGAGGAACAGCGTCGCGTCGACGACGAACTCCTGTCCCAGCTCACGCTCAGCGGGCAGGCAACCATGCCGCCCCCTGGCCCGAAGCCCTTTCAGGCTCACCGTATCGAGGCCCACGACACCTCCGCACCGATCCCACGTCCGAGATCACTTTCTACAACCAACCGATTCCGCCGATCACAACGCCCCCCACCCGAACGCACATTCCACCGAACGACACCCGCCCGCCGGCCGGGCATGGGCGATACGGTCCGAACATGATCAGCGCGGGGGCGGCCCGGCTTGGCAGACGAGCCGCGCAGCGCCTGACCCAACTGAACTGCGTGATCGAGAAGGGCCTCACCGACGCGGGATTCGCTCGCATCGAGCACGAATACGGTTTCGAGTTCGCCGACGACCACCGAGCCTTCCTCGCCGCCGGACTGCCCGTCCACGAACCACGGGAAGAGGAGCCAGGCACCAGCTACGCCTGGGGAAGACCATGGCCGGACTGGCGACTCCGGCGACCTCCGCCGACACCTCGACTGGCCGACCGACTTCCTGCTCCACGACGTCCGGCACGGGCACTGGCACCCCGCCTGGGGCGAGCGGCCGGATTCCGGCGACGCGGCCGTGGACCTCGCACGGTCGCACTTGGCCGGGACGCCCCGGATGGTCCCCGTGTATGCGCACAGGTTCCTGCACGCAGGACACGGCACCTTCGGCCACCCCGTGCTGTCGATATGGGGCGGCGACATCATCTACTACGGCGTCGACCTCCGGCTTGGGCACCCCGAGCCACCGTCCCGTTCTGGCCCGACTACCTCTGAACACCATCCGCGTCTGGGACCTCGTCTCGCGCCGTCGGAGTACCTGCCTCCGCACGGAGCAGCACAGGCGTCAAGCACCCTCTAGGTGGTGCCCCAGGTCAGGACGTCTCTTCCTCTTCGTCGTCGTCGCTCGTCTGCAGCACCGGCGAGCCGTGGTGGTGCCACAACCGCCAGCCGCCGGCCGTCTTCACGAAGGTGTTGGTCGCCACCACCCGCCCGGCCGCGAACCCGGTGTCTCCCACGTCTTCGGCGTCGGCCGCCGTGAGGATGTTCTCTGCGCAGGTCAGCACCGCGACATTCCCTAAAACCGTCGTCTGTACGTCAGTGAGCACAAACTGGATATAAGGCGTGTTGGCCATGATCAGCGCCCACGACCGCAGCACCTCGCCACGCCCGGACAACATCGGCCACCCGGGATGGACGCACATCGCCACCAGGTGGTCGGGCACGTCCTCCACCCAGATCTCCGACATCCGATCCAGGTCGGCGCTCTCGATCGCGGCGTAAAAGGCCTGGTTGAGGTCTTCAACCTCTTTCATCGGCTGTCCTCCACGCCGCGGCAACCCGTACGGCGTCGGCGTTGGGTCGGACGTCGTGGACGCGAACGCACCAGGCGCCGTCTCGGGCGGCGAGCGCCGTGACCGCCAGGGTCGCGTCGTCGTTCTCGGCGAACGGGCGGGGTTCGCCGTCGGGACCGGCGAGCAGCCGGCCGAGGAAACGTTTGCGGGACGCCCCGATGATCAGGGGACGGCCCAGCTCCTGAAGCCGGTCGAGACCGGCCAGGAGCGCCCAGTTGTGGTCGGCCTGCTTGGAGAACCCCAGGCCGGGGTCGAGGATCAGCTGCTCCTCGCGGACACCTTCGGCGAGCACCGAGTCGACGCGCTTGCGCAGCTCCTCGCTCACCTCGGTGACCACATCGCCGTAGATGGCCCGGCTCTCCATGTCTCTGCTGTGGCCCCGCCAGTGCATGACCACATAGGCGACGCCGGAGGCGGCCACCACCCGGGGCATCACGGGGTCGGCCAGGCCGCCGCTCACATCGTTGACCAGCCGGGCCCCGGCGGCCACGGCCACCTCGGCGACCTCGGCGCGCATCGTGTCGACGCTCACGGCCACACCCTCGGCGGACAGGGCGCGGATCACCGGCTCGACCCGGCGCAGTTCCTCGTCGAGGGAGACCCGCGCGGCCCCGGGACGGGTCGACTCGCCGCCCACGTCGACGATGTCGGCGCCCTGCTCGACCAGGGCGAGCCCGTGGGCGATGGCGATCTCGGGGTCGAACCAGCGACCGCCGTCGGAGAAGGAGTCGGGGGTGACGTTGACCACGCCCATGACGAGGCAGCGCCCGGCGTCGGGCAGCCCCGGCACGGTGAACGCGCTCATCAACGGCTCCTCATGTGGTCGATCGGGATCAAGCCTAGGCGTTCCGGCAGCACGATCCGCCGCCCGGGGGGCACCTGTGGATAACGATCGAAAACTAGCGGCCGATGATCAGGGACATCGCCTCGGCGCGGGTCTTGTCGTCTTCGCGGAAGATGCCGCGGACCGCCGAGGTGATCGTCTTCGCGCCCGGTTTGCGGACGCCGCGCATGGTCATGCACATGTGCTCGGCCTCGATGACCACGATCGCGCCACGGGGCTTCAGGACCTCCATGAGGGCGTCGGCGACCTGGGAGGTCAGCCGCTCCTGAACCTGGGGCCTGCGGGCGTAGAGGTCGGCCAGCCGGGCCAGCTTGGACAGCCCCGTCACCTGGCCCTTGTCGTTGGGGATGTAGCCGATGTGGGCCACCCCGTGGAAGGGCACCAGGTGGTGTTCGCACGTGGAGTAGATCTCGATGTCGCGCACCAGGACCATCTCGTCGTGGTCGGCGTCGAACACCGTGGTGAGGACGTCTTCCGGCTTCTGCCCGAGCCCCGCGAACTGCTCCGCGTAGGCTCGGGCGACGCGCGCCGGGGTCTCGACCAGGCCCTCACGGCCCGGATCTTCGCCGATCGCGATCAGAATCTCGCGTACGGCCGCTTCGATCCGGGCGCTGTCGACCTGGAGAGGCTTGCCAACCACTGTTTTTACGCCTCGTCCTTTTGGGGGGCGGGCTGCGCCACAGGGGAGCCGTTGCCGGACGCGATGGCGGGGGTGCCGTGGCCGTTGGCCGCCGCGACCTCCTTGGGAGTGATCACCGGAGGACGGTCGGAGGGCAGCCGCTTGCCGTAGCCGGCGTAGGAGGGGCGCTTCTCCCTGACCACGATCGGGCTGAAGATCTCCAGCACCTGCTCGCGGGACAGGGTCTCCTTCTCCATCAGCTCCAGGACCAGGTTGTCGAGCACGTCACGGTATTCAACCAGGATCTCCCAGGCCGCGTCGTGTGCCGACTCGATCAGGCGGCGGACCTCGTCGTCGATCGACGACGCGATCTGCTCGGAGTAGTCGCGCTCGTGGCCCATCTCGCGGCCGAGGAAGACCTCGCCGTTGCCGGAGCCGAACTTGCGGGCGCCGAGCTTCTCGCTCATGCCGTATTCGGTGACCATGCGGCGGGCGATGGAGGTCGCCTTCTCGATGTCGTTGGACGCGCCGGTCGTGGGCTCGTGGAAGACGAGCTCCTCGGCCGTGCGTCCGCCCAGCAGCATCGCGAGCTGGTCGTTCATCTCGGAGCGGGTGGCCAGGAACTTGTCTTCCATCGGCAGCGTCATCGTGTAACCGAGGGCGCGGCCGCGCGACAGGATCGTGATCTTGTGGACCGGGTCGGAGTTGGGCAGCGCGTGGGCCACCAGGGCGTGGCCGCCCTCGTGGTAGGCGATGATCTTCTTCTCCTGGTCGGACATGACCCGCGACTTGCGCTCGGGGCCGGCCATCACGCGGTCGATCGACTCTTCGAGGATCTCCATCGTGATGAGCTTCTTGTCCTGGCGGGCGGTCAGCAGCGCCGCCTCGTTGATCACGTTGGCCAGGTCGGCGCCGGTGAAGCCGGGCGTGCGGCGGGCGATGACGTCGAGGTCGACGCTGTCGTCGAACGGCTTGCCGCGGCCGTGGACCTTGAGGATGCCCTTGCGGCCCTCGAGGTCGGGACGGTCGACGGTGACCTGCCGGTCGAACCGGCCGGGACGCAGCAGCGCGGGGTCGAGGATGTCGGGCCGGTTCGTCGCGGCGATGAGGATCACGCCGCCCTTGACGTCGAAGCCGTCCATCTCGACGAGGAGCTGGTTCAGGGTCTGCTCGCGCTCGTCGTGACCACCGCCGAGGCCCGCGCCTCGGTGACGGCCGACGGCGTCGATCTCGTCGATGAAGATGATGGCGGGGGCGTTGGCCTTGGCCTGCTCGAACAGGTCGCGGACGCGGCTCGCGCCGACACCCACGAACATCTCGACGAAGTCGGAGCCGGAGATCGAGTAGAACGGCACCCCGGCCTCGCCGGCGACGGCCCTGGCGAGCAGCGTCTTACCGGTTCCGGGCGGGCCGTAGAGCAGGACGCCCTTGGGGATCTTGGCGCCGATGGCCTGGAACTTCGCGGGTGCCTGCAGGAACTCCTTGATCTCGTGGAGTTCCTCGATGGCCTCGTCGGCGCCGGCCACGTCGGCGAACGTGGTCTTGGGGGTGTCCTTCGTGATGAGCTTGGCCTTCGACTTGCCGAAGTTCATCACCCGGGAGCCGCCGCCCTGCATCTGGTTCAGGAAGAACAAGAAGAAGAGCACGATCAGGATGATCGGCAGGAAACTCAACAGCAGGGTGACGAAGAAGTTCTCCTTGGGAACCTCGACCGTCCACCCGTTCTTCGGGTTCGCCTTCGCGAGGGCCTCGGTGATCTGAACGCCCTGACCGGTCACCCAGGAGGCCTGGATGCGGTCGGTCGACTTGGTGCCGACCTGAATGGGCTTGGCCAGGGTCACCTGCGCGACCTGGTCTCTGTCGGTCACTTTGGCGCTGACCACATTGCCGCTGTTGATCTGCTGGAGAACAGTGGAGGTGTCGGCGGTGGTGTAATTGCCGCCGGTGTTCATCAACGTCGTGACGAGCAGCAGAAGCACGACGATGCCCAGGATCCACAGCAGTGGCCCACGTGTAAATCGCTTGAGATCCATCCGATGCGGAACCCCGGCGGGCCCGTCCCTTCCTGACCAAGGCCTGGCCCCCTTTGGGTAAAGGGGGTCGCGGCACCCTTTGCCGCTCCTTCTGACTACCCAGGGCCGCCCCCGGGTTATCAGAAGGTACACCGAGCCGCCGGTGAGGGTCACCGCCCGGCAGGCTCGGGCATTGCTCATCCAACGTACGTCAGGGACAGGCGTGTTCCCTTCGCGGAGAGCAAATATCAAGCCTCCGGAGGGGCCACTTCGCTCAGGGCTTATTCGCCGCCATAGACATGTGGCGCCAGAGTGCCGATGAATGGGAGGTTTCGATAGCGCTCGGCGTAGTCGAGCCCGTAGCCGATGACGAACTCGTTGGGGATGTCGAATCCCACGTATTTGACGTCAAGGGGGACCTTCACCGCGTCGGGCTTGCGGAGGAGGGTGCAGATCTCCACGGACGCCGGGTTGCGCGACTGGAGGTTGTTGAGCAGCCACGACAGAGTCAGGCCCGAGTCGATGATGTCCTCGACGACCAGCACGTGACGGCCCGCGATGTCGGTGTCGAGGTCTTTCAGCACCCGCACCACACCCGACGACTTGGTGCCCGCGCCGTAGGACGACACCGCCATCCAGTCCATCTGGACCGGCACGTGGAGCGCGCGGGCGAGGTCGGCCATCACCATGACGGCGCCCTTCAGCACCCCGACGATGAGCAGTTCGTGGCCCGCGTAGTCGGCGTCGATCTTCCCGGCGAGTTCCCTGATCTTGGTCTGGAGCTCGTCCTCGGAGATGAGGACCTTGGACAGGTCTCTGCCCATGTCGGCTGCGTCCACCTGCGAATTCCTTACGAGAGGGAGCTGGTGAACATCAGCCTGCCATATCGGCGCACCACACCCACCCCTCCGGGTAGGTCCACCCCCTTCTGCCCCGTCCAGCGGGTGATCAGCCGCTCGGCCTCCTCGATGTGCACGGCCGCGAGCGCCGAGGGCGGCGACCCGGCGGCGACAGCGGCCCGGTGGATCACCCGGCGGCGTACGGCGGCGGGCAGTTCGGCGAGCAGGGCGGTGGACAGGCCGGTGCCGAGGTCTCTCGCTTCGGCGTAGACGCGGTCGGCCCAGTCGTCGAGGGCGTCGGCGTCGTCGCGGCAGAGCCGGGCGGTGCGGGCCAGTGCGTCGGCGATGCCGGGGCCGAGGTCGGACTCCAGGAGGGGCAGCAGGGTTTGCCGCACCTTGACCCGGGTGAACCTCGGGTCGTCGTTGTGGGGGTCGTGCCAGGGGATGAGGCCGAGCGCCGCGCAGGCCTCCTCGGTTCTGGTACGGCTGACGCCCAGCAGCGGCCGCCGGTAGACGCCCGAGACCTCGGCCATCCCCGAGAGCGAGCGGGCACCGCTGCCGCGGGCCAGTCGCAGCAGCACGGTCTCGGCCTGGTCGTCGCGGGTGTGGCCCAGCAGGACGACGGCTCCGAGGCGGGCCGACACCTCGTCGAGGGCGGCGTAGCGGGCGATCCGGGCCGCCGCCTCGGGGCCTCCCAGGGTGCCGACCTGGACCGTCACCGCCTCGGCGACGTCGAGGCCCAGGCTGGGCGAGAGCCGTACAAGATCATCGGCTCTTGACCGGGAACCGGGCTGGAGGTCGTGGTCGACGGTGACCAGCCCGGCGCGGAGGCCGAGTCGCGGAGCGACGAAGCCGAGGCAGGCGGCCAGGGCCAGGGAGTCGGCGCCGCCGCTGCAGGCGACGAGCACCAGGCTGCCCTCGTCGAGGTCGGAGAGCGATTCGCGGATCGCGCGGCGGACGTCGGCGACCGCCGGATGAGGACCCATCAGGCGGACTTGTGGTCGGGCTCCAGCGTGTTGGTAGCGAGGACCCGGCGCATCCACGCGTGGGGATCGGCGATCTCCTGGCGGGTGGGCAGGGTCTCGGGGGAGGTCCAGACCCGGTTGAAGCCGTCCATGCCGGCCTCCTGGACCACGGTGGTCACGAAGGTGGAGCCCTCGGCGTACTGCTTCATCTTCAGGTCGACGCCGAGCAGGCGGCGGATCACCTGGTCGACGCGGGAGCCGCCCGCGCGCCGCTGCTGGAACTTGGCCCGGATGTCGGCCACCGAGGGCACCACGCTGGGGCCGACGGCGTCCATCACGTAGTCGCCGTGGCCCTCGACCAGGGTCATCACGGCGGTCACCCGGTCGAGCACGGCCTTCTGCTCGGGGGTCTGGATGGCCTCGATCAGGTTGCCCTCGCCGCCGCGGAAGGCGTCGGCGACCGCGTCGGTCACGTCGCGCATGCGGCCGAGGAGGGTCGACAGGTCCATGTCGGAGATCGTGAGGAACTCCTTCATCTGGGCCTGGAGGTACTCGCGCAACCACGGGACGCCGGTGAACTGGACCCGGTGGGTCTCCTCGTGGAGGCAGACCCAGAGGCGGAAGTCGCGCGGGTCGACACGCAGCTCGCGCTCGGTGTTGACGATGTTGGGGGCCACCAGGGTGAGGCGGCCGGTCGGGGCGTTGCCCTCGGGGTCGGGCGGCAGGAACAGTTCGTACTGCCCGAGGACCCGGCTGGCCAGGAAGGCCAGGACGGCGCCCACCTCGACGCCGGTGATCCGGGAGCCGACGGCGCTGACGATGGCCGGCATGTTGCCGACCTTCTCGGACAGCGGTTCGAGGACGACCTTGAACCCCTCGACGTTGGCCCGGATCCAGCCGGGGCGGTCGACGACGGTGGCCTCCTCAGGAGGCGCCGAGTCGATCCCGGTGAACTCCTTGACGTGGACCTCGGCCTCGCGCGACAGGCGCCGAAGCTCGCTGACGGCCTGTCTGGCCTCTTCACGACTCACCTGTGGCCCCGGGCGGACGAGCCGGACTCCGGTAGCGACGGCGAGATCCCAGTCGATCACCTGCATGTTCACCACCGTATGTCGTCGGTTCAGGCGGCGCGCGAGACCAGGGTCGCCAGCCGGTCGAGCGCCTTGACGGTCTTGCCGGGGTCGGTGACGCCGTTGGCCATGAACGCGAAGCTCAGCAGCCTTCCGTCGGCGGTGTGGACCAGGCCCGTCAGTGTGTTCACTCCGTCGAGCGTGCCCGTCTTGGCCCGGACCAATCCGGCGCCGGCCTTCGAGTCGCCGTCGCCGTAGCGGCCGTGGAGGGTGCCGGTGAAGCCGGCGACCGGCATTCCGCTGATCAGCGAGTGGAGCTGTGGGTGTTGCGGGGAGGCGCCGAGCGCGACGAGTTTCGCCAGCGCCGCCGGGGTGATCTTGTTGGCGGTCGACAGGCCGCTGCCGTCGTGGACCTCCACGCCCTGTGTGACGCCGAGGCGGGTCAGCACAGCCCGGTAGGCCTTGGCCTGGCCGGCGTAGGTGTGGGGCTGCTTCTCGGCGATGGCCACGTGGCGGCCCAGCGCCTCGGCCAGGTCGTTGTCGCTCTCGGTGAGCATGCGCTCGACCAGGGCGTAGACCGGGGCCGACTCGACCCGGGCGAGCTCCTGGCCGGGCTGCGCGGCCTTGACGGGCTTGATGGTCTTGCCGACCTTGATGCCGTATTTGGCGAGGAGGTCGCCGAACGCCCTGGACGCGTCGGCCGGCGGGTTCGCCGAGCGCGGGGCGTCCTGGCGGGGCACCACGCGGCCCTCGTCGATGGCCAGCGCGGTCACCGGGGAGGCGCTGCCCTCGGGCACGTAGGTCGGCTTCCAGCCGGGGGCGGTCACCGGGCCCTGGAAGAGCGAGGCGTCGTAGGACAGGGTGACCGACTTGACCCCGGCGGCCTTCAGGGCCTTGGCGGTGCGGGAGGCCAGCGTCTGGAGGCTGGCCGCGCGCGGATAGTGGTCGCGGGGGTCGGCCTTGGGTCCGGCCAGGGTCGGATCGCCGCCGCCGACCAGAACGATCTTGCCGGGGGCGGTCTGGACGACCGTCGTGGCGAACGTCACATCGGCGCCGATCGAGGCCAGCGCCGCGGCGCCGGTGACCACTTTGGTGGTGGACGCCGGGGTCAGCGCGGTGGTCGAACCCTCATCGAACAGCGTTTGCCCGGTTTCGGTGTCGATGACGGTACCTGCGACCTTGCCACCGATTCCCGGGTCACCCATGGCGTCACGAAGGAGGGTGGTCAAAGTACTCTTAGCCGGGAGAGGGCCGTCGAGCGCGGCGACCAGAACAGGCGGTGCCGTGACGATCGGTGTGGGGGCCGGTTTGGGGGCCGCGGCCTGTATCGGAATCCGCTCGGTGCCGTTGACCACGAGGTAGACGCCAGCGGCGATGACGAACATCTGTAGCAGCGCGAGGGTGGCGACAACCACCCAACGCTCGCGTCGCACCACGTGACCTCTCCCTAGTTACGCCTACGAGACACTAACGCCACTCCGGGACCACTCGGATGGCTTGAGCGGAGGAAATGGCAGTGGAGTTCGACGTTGTCGTTGAGATACCCAAAGGGCAACGCAACAAATATGAGGTGGATCATGAGACCGGCCGGATCAGACTCGACCGGATGCTCTTCACGTCCACTCAGTACCCTGCCGACTACGGCTTCATCGAGAACACCCTCGGCGAGGACGGCGACCCCCTCGACGCCCTCGTCCTCCTCCAGGAACCGACCTTCCCCGGGTGTCTCATCCGCTGTCGCGCCGTCGGGATGTTCCGGATGACCGACGAGAAGGGCGGCGACGACAAGGTCCTCTGCGTTCCCTCACGTGACCCCCGCCAGGAGCACATCCGCGACATCCACCATGTCCCGGAGTTCGACCGGCTGGAGATCCAGCACTTCTTCGAGGTCTACAAGGACCTCGAGCCCGGCAAGTCGGTCGAGGGCGCCAACTGGGTCGGCCGGACCGAGGCCGAGGCCGAGATCGAGCGCTCCTACAAGCGCGCCAAGCACTGATTCAGCCCGGTCTCGTGGCGCCGACGTAGTCGGGCCGCCACATCGACGCGATGCGGACCACGTCTCCCGTCTGGGGGGCGTGGACCATCAGGCCGCGTCCGATGAACAGGCCGACGTGGTGGATCGGGTCGCCGAAGAAGACCAGGTCGCCGGGGCGCAGGTCGTCGGACTCGACGTGCGGCCCGGCGGTCCACTGCGTGCCGGTCCAGTGGTCGAGGGGCACCCCGGCCCGTTCCCAGGCCCGCATCGTCAAGCCTGAGCAGTCGAAGCTCTCCGGGCCGTCGGCCGCCCACACGTAGGGCTTGCCGAGCTGGGCCAGCGCCCACCGGGCCGCCTCCCCACCGGCGCCCCCGGCGGTGAGCGCCCAGGCGGGAGCCGCCCTGGCGGCCCCGAGCCGGAACCCGGCCAGGTCGAGCCGCTCCTCGATCTCCCGCTGCTCCCTGCGCAGTTCCCTGGTCTCCGCCAGTTGCGTCTTCACGGCCTCCTCCGCCGCCGTTTTGAGACGCTCGGCCTCCGCCGCGGCCCGATGGGCCTCGTCGAGCATGTCGGCGGCCTGGTTCTGCAGGATCCGGAGCACCTCGCGGCTGTCGTCGAGGCGGTCGATGACGGCCGCGCGCTCGTCGCCGATCTGGGTGACCAGGCTGGCCCGGCGCATCAACGCGTCGGGGGCGCCCGGCAGGGCCATCATCGGGTTGGCGAGGTCGACGCCGTAGGCGTCCGCGGCGAGGGCGGCGGCCCGGCTCCTGGCCTCCTCGACGGCCTGCTCCGCCGTCTTCAGGTCACTGGTGACCTCGGCGTGCTCGGCCTGGGCCCGCCGTACCGTGACGAGCTCGCCGTTGTAGGCCTCGATGAGGCGTTCGGCGTCTCTGACGAGCTCGCGGCGGCGCTCCTTGGCCCGCGCCAGCTTCACCTGGTGGCGGGCGAGCTCCCGGACCTGCGCGCTGATCGTGTCGCGGGGGCCCGGCGTCGCGGCGGCCGCGCCCGGCGTCCCGGCCAGCAGACCCGCGACCACGAGTGTCGCGGGCAGCGCCCGTGACCTGCGATTCGGCATGCGCAAGCCCATTCCCGCAGGTCACTCAAGGAACACCGGCCCCAATTGCAAATACGTTCACATGAGTTTCAGCAACCGCGCGATCCAGGGGCGCATGCCCGTGGTCACCGGGTCGGGGCCGCGCGGATAGGCGAAGACCGGGGCGTCGCCGCCGTGGGTGGCCCTCAGTTCGGCCGCCTTGCACCAGTCGGCGGCGGTCCGGCAGGCCGCCCACGCGACCGACAGGGCCGGACGGGCCTCCGGGTGGCGTTCGTGGATCTGCGCCAGGGTGATGGCGGCGTGGGCGGCGGCATAGCCGTCGTCGGGGTAGGCGGTGCCGGCCAGGTAGGGGGCGGTGACCCTGCCGCCGTGGGGGGTGCTCTGCACCCACGTCCAGTTGGCGACGACCAGGTTGAGCACGGGGTCGGGGAGGCGGGCGGCCTCGCCGTACATGCGGTCCTGGCGGGGGCCGGTCAGGCGGCGCGGGGAGAGCAGCCAGGCGACGTCGTCGGGGGTGTGGGCCTCGGCCAGCCAGGTCAGGATGGCCAGGGCCCTGGCGGCCTGGAGGCGGCTGAGGTCGAGCACGTCGCGGAGCATCCGGGGCCCCGGGTCGAGCCAGACCGGCCAGGCCGCCTCGTGGGCCTTGGTGACGAGATCGGCCAGGCGCGCGGGCGGCAGATCGGGGTAGACCCGGCGATCACGAACGGCAAAGCCGTCGGCGGCCATGGCGTTCGTCCTTCACGTGCTCGTGCTCATGGTCGCTGTCGTCGGTCTGGGTGGTGGAGGCCAGTTCGAGGTCGACCGGTTCGGGCGCCGGGGTCACCGTGGCGACCGGGGTCGGCGACGGGCGGGGGCCCGGCGGGCGGGTGTGCGGAGGTTCGCCCTGGGCGGTCCTGGTGGGACGCGGTCGGGGCACCACGGCGCGGGCGGGCCTGGGGTAGCGGACGCCGAGCACGGTCGGGCGGGGACGGGCCGTCGCGCTCTCCGGCGACTCCTCGACGGGGTCGAGGGTGCGGACCGGCGGCGGCACCTTGGGCGGCACCTTCGGCGGATAGTCGCTGACCGTCGCGGCGGGGGTGTAGAGCCGGGCGGTCGGCGCGGCCACGCCGGCGCGGTTCTCCATCGGCTCACCGGTGACCTGCATGACCAGCACGACCACCACGGCCGCGGCGGCCACGGCGGCCAGCGCGCCCACGGCCAGGTGGCGCCCGCGCCGGACCCGGGTGCCGGGGAAGCCGTCGGGATCGAGGGGCCCGGCCCGGCGGGCGACGTAGCGGCGGTAGGCCAGCAGCTCGGGGTCGATGAAGCAGCTCATCACCCGTACGCGGACCGTGTCGGGCATGACCGGGAGGGGCAGCAGGGCGAAGACCTTGCCGGCCGAGACCTGGCGGGCCCGGTGGGGGCGGCAGGTCTCGCAGCTGAAGATGTGGTTGACCACGCGGGCGCGACGTTCGTCGGGGTCGCCGCCCTCGGCGTCGGCGACCAGGACCGACCGGGCCGGGCAGTCGCCGGGGTCGCGGCGGGCCAGCACCTCGGCGGTGATCGCGTCCTGCAGCCGGAGCGAGGCCGACTCGCGCAGGGCCTCGGCGTGGCGGGCGCTCAGCCCGAGCACCGTGCCCAGGTCGGCGGCGGCCAGGCCGTGGCGCAGGGACAGTTCGAGGATCTCCCGGTCGTCCGGGGGCAGGCCGTGGACGGCGTGCCAGGCGGCGGCGTCGGGGGCCTCCTCGGGTTCGGCCGGCGAACCGGCCTGCCATCTGCGGCGGCACTCGGCGCGGGCCAGCGCGAGCAGCCAGACGTAGAGGCGGTCGGGGTCGCGCAGGGCGTCGACGTGGGCCTCGGCGGCGATCATCGTGTCGCGTAAGGCCACCTGGGCGCCCTCGGGGCCGAGCATGAACCAGCAGAAGCGATAGACGCCTTCGGCGTGGGCGTCGTAGAGAGCCGCGAGAGCACCCGGATCGCGGGCGCGCAGGGCCTGAACCAGATCGCGATCGGTCATGTCACCGAAGGTAATGGATCCGTAACTTGGAGTTCAGGCTTTCCGTTGCATTCTCCGCCGCTATTTTCCCGGCAATTCTCCACCGAGCGGAACGCCTTCGAAGTCGGCCGGAATTCGCATCCCCAATTGGGCGAAAACGGTCGGCGCGACGTCCACGAGTTTCGCCTCGTGGCGGCGTTCGTGCCGGATTCCGGGGCCCGCGGCGAGCAGGAAGATCTGGAGCTCCTCCGGCGAGAGGCCGCCGTGGCCGCCCTCGTCGCGGTGCCCGTGGTCGGTCACCACGATGACCGACCACTTCTCGTTCCGGTACGTCGGCCGCCGCCTGACGGCGTCGACGAGGCGCCCGATGCCGAGGTCCATGGTGTCGAGCGCGGTGACGTACTCGGGGCCGAGAGGCCCGTGCTTGTGGGCCACCTTGTCGGGGTTGACCAGGTGCAGGAAGACGACGTCGACCCGGTGGCGGGAGATCAGGTCGGTCATCCGGCGGATGATCATCTCGTCTTTGAGGTGTTCGGCGTAGTCGACGCCGGGGCGCAGGGTGGCGTGCCAGTCGACCTGGTGGAGCAGGCCGGTGTCGAAGAAGGTCCGCCAGAGGGTGACCGCCAGGGTGTCGAGGTCGGGCCGCAACCTTTCCAGCCGGGTCAGGAAATCGGGATATCTCGTGTATTGGCGTCCGGCAAAGGTGTTGTCGCGTACGCCATGCTTTTCCGGATTGACGCCGGTGAGAATGGTCGACCACGCCGGGCCGCTCAGCGATTTCACGCCGGGGGCCAGATCGAGTTGCCCGGTGGCGTAGAGGCCCTCGCTCATCAGGGCGCGCAGATAGGTCGCCCCGGTGGTGAGCACGCGGTCGGTGCGCACCCCGTCCACGCCGATCACCAGGACCTTCGGCACCGGCTTCGGCGGGGGCGGTTCGACGTGGCTGACCGGCCCGCAGCCGAGCGCCACCACGATGGCGAGGGCCAGCGAGACCCGGACGGCCGGAGCACGGCCGTGGCACGCGCGGCGAATCCGCCTGTAAGACACCGCCCCAGCCCATGGGCGAGGTCTCACGCCAGCCCGCCGGCCACGATCGCCAGGCCCGCCGCGGCTGCGGCCGAGGCGCCCAGCGCGAGGGTCACCCCGGCGCAGACCATGGCGGTCTCGACCACGCCCCGGTTGATCGACCGGGGGTGGTCGTCGGCGATCTCGCGCAGCGCCCGCACGCCCATGACCAGTGCGCCGATCGCCAGGAAGACGCCCACGCCGCCCAGGAACAGCAGCGGGAGCGAGAGGTAGCCGAGCCGGGCGGTCCAGACGACCGAGGTGTACGGGGCGTCGCGCCGCGCCACCGCCGCCTCGACGAGGGCCCAGGAGGTCATGAGGTCCTTCGTGGAGGCGGTGCCACGCCCGAATCGCGGTGTAGGCCGTACTTTGAGGTTCTTCATGGCAATCGCCCCCGGAAGAAAGATCGAGCCTTATTCGGGGGAATATCACGAACGCTGAGTGATACCTCCGCGACGCGCGGTTTCTTGGTGATTCACGGAGTCAGCCCGACGGACGCGCACCCCTCGGTGAGCGCGTCGAGGCCGAACGCCTCGGCCGGGCCGAGCGCGCCGATGCCGCCCACCCCGCCGACCAGGGCGTTCGTCGCGCCCCAGGCGAGCAGCCTGGCGGTGAGGTCGTAGGGGTCGCCGCCGTTGAGGCGGACGGTGGCGAGGAGGGTGCCGTCGTGGGCGTAGGCCTCGGCGATGGTCTGGGAGGCGATCGGCTGGGCCTCCTGGTTCGCCGAGCGGGCCGCCCGCTCGGCCATGGCCGCCATGAGCCGCCTCGACCCGGGCAGCGCCCTCAGGATCGGGGTGGCCCTCGCGAAGACGCCGGCCGCGCGGGTCAGGCCGCCGAGCCAGCCCAGGTAGACGTTGACCTCGCGCAGCCGGGGGTGGGTGCGCGGCAGGGCGAAGTGTTCGCTGGCCCCCATGGCGATGCCGTGACGTCTGCGCGCGCCGAAGGCGAAGGCCCGGGTCCGGCCCGTCTCTCGGACGATGCGGCCGTCGCGGAAACCGTACATGGGTTCGAGGATCATGCTCAGCGCGGAGGCGCGGGTTCCGGCACTGGCCCTCTTGGCCACGTTGCCGCGCAGGAAGTAGCCCACGTCGACCCGGACCGCGTCGTTGCCGGCCTTACGGAGGGCGAGGGCGGCGGCGAGGTTGCCGGGGACGTAGTCGTACCCGAAGGCGGGGATCAGGGTCGCGCCCGCCGCGGCCGCCTCGGGGCCGTGGCGCTGGAAGACGCGCTTGACGAACGGCGGTTCGCCGGTCGAGTCGAGGTAGACCGCGCCCGCCTCGACGGCCGCCATGACCGCCGCGTCGCCCCACCGCAGGAACGGTCCCACCGTGGAGACCAGCACGTCGCCGGGTTCGAGCAGGCGCGCCACCGAGCGCGGCCTGGTCGCGTCGGCCACCGCCGTGGGCGGCGTGCCCGGCAGCGAGGCGGCGAGATCCGCCAGCCGGGCGGGGTCCCGCCCGGCCAGGAGAGGCTCGGCGCCCAGCGCGACCAGCGCCTTCGCCGTGAGCCGCCCGGTGTAGCCGGTGGCGCCGAACAGGACGATACGGGGGGTGGTCATGCCATTACCGTAACCTCAGCGGTTCACGGCTTCTGTTCGGTGATGACGGTGTAGCCCCGGTCCTTGGCGAACGGCGCGGTCTTGGGGGCCTGGGTGAAGATCGGCGCGGCCCCGCCGGCGGCCAGGTCCTCGTAGGGCTTGGCGGTGGCGCCCCACGTGCGCGCCGTGACGGCGGTGGCGGCGGCGACCCCGGCGCTGACGCTCTCGACCGTGATGATGAACCGGCGGCTCGCCCCCGGCCGCACGTCGTCGACGAAGGCGGTGCCCCCGCCGATCAGCTTGCCAGCGGCGTCGCGCAGCAGCCCCGTCACCACCAGGCTCCCGGCCGGCCGCGTGTAGGGCGACTCGACGTAGCCGGTGATCAGGTAGGACGAGGCGCCCAGCTTCTCGGTCGACACCCGGGTCACCGGGAACGTCTTGTACGCCGACGGCACCCGCGCCGCCTGGTGCCACGAGGCCGGCTTGTAGTCGATCTTGACGCTGACCGGCTTCTCGACCGCCAGCGCCTCACCGGTGAACGCCAGCGACCCGCCGGGCGCGACCGCGTCGAGCGGCTGCTCCATCCGGACGACCTCCTTGCCGGCGGCGTCCTTCCCGGTGATCGTGGCGACCGCGTTCTCGCCGAAGTGCCACTTGTTGCCGTTGTTGAGCACGGCGGCCCAGTTGACCAGGTAGCCCCCGCTGGCCTGCACGACCGAGGAGGTCTGCTCCTTCAGTGCGAGCGGGGCGAGTTCGGTCTTCTTGGTCTCCTCGTCCCCCGAGCACCCGGAGACCAGGAGCGTCACGGAGAGGAACGACAGGGCCAGGGCTGTCATACGGTGCGTCACCAGGCCGTGATAACGCGTACGTGCGGCCCCGTTCACCTCGACCCGCCAACAGCGGACCCAATCTTTAACGCGCGCGGACGACCCGCCCCTCGTCCCAGACGGGCTCTGACGATTCGTAGACCTTCCCATCGGCGCCGAAGACGAGGTAGCGGTCGAAGTCGGCGGCGAACCAGCGGTCGTGGGTGACCGCCATGACGGTCCCGTCGAAGGCGTCGAGGCCCTCCTGGAGCGCCTCGGCGCTGGCCAGGTCGAGGTTGTCGGTCGGCTCGTCGAGCAGCAGCAGCGTCGCGCCCGACAACTCCAGCAGGAGGATCTGGAGACGGGCCTGCTGGCCGCCCGACAGGGTCTCGAAGCGCTGCTCGGCGATGGTCCCGGCCAGCTCGTAGCGGGCCAGGATCTTCATGGCCTCGTTCTTCAGCCGGGCGTGCTCGGTCATCACGATCTCGCACGGGGTGCGCTTCATCAGCTCGGGATGCGAGTGGGTCTGGGCGAAGTGCCCGGGGACGACCCGGGCGCCCAGCCGGGCGACGCCGGTGTGGGCGACCTCCTCGCCGCCGAGGAGCCGCAGGAAGTGGGACTTCCCGGAGCCGTTGGAGCCCAGCACGGCCACCCGTTCGCCGTACCAGACCTCCAGGTCGAACGGCTTCATCAGGCCGGTCAGCTCCAGGCCTTCGCAGATGACCGCCCGCTTGCCGGTGCGGCCGCCGCGCAGCCGCATGTTGATGTTCTGGTCTTTGGCCGCCATCTCGGGCGGGCCCGCCTCCTCGAACTTGCGGAGCCGGGTCTGGGCCGCGTGGTAGGCGGCCGACATGCCGTCGTTGTAGGTGGCCTTCTGCTTGAGCATGTTGACCAGGCGCTTCAGCTTGGCGTGCTCCTCGTCCCAGCGCCTGCGCAGCTCGTCGAGGCGCTCGTTGCGCTCCCTGCGGGCCTGGGCGTAGGTGGTGAAGCCGCCGCCGTGCACCCAGATGTTGCCCGACTCGACCGTGACGATGCGGTCGGCGGCGTTGGCGAGGAGCTGGCGGTCGTGCGAGACCAGCAGGACCGTCTTCGGGGTCTCCCGGAGGACCTGCTCCAGCCACTGCTTGCCCGGCACGTCGAGGTAGTTGTCGGGCTCGTCGAGGAGGAGGACCTGATCGGGGCCGCGCAGCAGGGCCTCCAGGACCAGCCGTTTCTGCTCCCCGCCGCTGAGGGTGTTGACCTCGCGGTACTTGCAGTTGTCGTACGGGATGCCCAGCGCCGCCATCGTGCAGGTGTCCCAGAGGACCTCGATGTCGTAACCGCCCGCGTCGGTGTAGTCGGTGATCGCCTGCGCGTAGCGCATCTGCGTCTTCTCGTCGTCGCGCTCCATCATCAGGAGCTCGATCTTGGCGAGGTGCTCGGCGGCGTCTCTGACGCGGGTCGGGGCGACCGACAGGAGCAGGTCGTGGACGGTCCGGCCGTCGCGGATGCTGCCGATGAACTGGCGCATCACACCGAGGCCGCCGGAACTGGCGACCGTGCCCTCGACCGCCTGGAGGTCGCCCGCGATCAGCCGCATGAGCGTCGTCTTGCCCGCGCCGTTGGGGCCCACGAGGGCGGCCTTGACGCCTTCGCCGATGCGGAAGGAGACGTCGTTGAGCAATGGCCGGCCGTCGGGCAGGACATGGGTGATATGGGCGATCTCGACGTGGGCCATGCGGTCGAGGGTATTGAGACGGGAGATCGGGTGCCAACACTTATCCGGACGGAACTGAGCTGACCGATTTGCCGGTTATGTCTGTTATGAGATCTGTGCTTATCACCGGGTCCACCGAGGGCATCGGCGCCGAGAGCGCCCGTGTCTTCGGCGCCCAGGGCGACGACGTGATCGTGTCCGGGCGCGACGCCGCCAAGGGCGCCATGGTCGTCGACGACATCGTGCAGAACGGGGGCTCGGCCAGGTTCGTGCCCGCCGACCTGACCGACCTCGACGAGCTCCATGACCTGGCCGCCGAGGCGGGCGACGTCGACGTTCTCGTCAACAACGCCGGGATGGCGCCGGTCTCCGCGACCGTCGGCCAGGATCCCGAGGTCTTCGAGAAGACCCTCGCGCTCAACCTCAGGGCGCCCTACTTCCTCACCCAGGCGCTGGTCCCCGGGATGATGGAGCGCGGGCGCGGCGCGATCGTGAACATCTCGACCATCGCCGCCGTGGTGGCCGTGCCGTTCCTGTCGGTGTACGGCGCCACCAAGGCCGCCATCAACGAGCTCACCCGCACCTGGGCGGCCGAGTTCGCCGACCGGGGCGTGCGGGTCAACGCCGTCGCGCCCGGCCCGGTGGAGACCTCGATGTACCACAGCCTGGGCGAGCGGGCCAAGGAGTTCGACGAGGGCACGATGCTGCACCGCGCCGCGGCGCCCAAGGAGATCGCCGAGGTGGTGGCGTTTTTGGCGTCCGACAAGGCGTCGTACATGACCGGGGCCGTGGTGCCCGTGGACGGCGGCGGCTCCGCGCTCTGACCCGGCAGGGTTGACCGACCCGTCCGGTGGGATGATCTTTCGCGTGGAATTAGCCAGACATGAACGTGTTCGCCGGTTCCTCGAACGCCCGGCCGTCCAGCGTGCCGTCGTCGTCCTCATCGTCGTCAACGCCATAACCATCGGCTGCGAGACCAGCGCCACCCTCATGGCCCAGGTGGGCTGGTTGCTCGTCACGATCGACCACATCGCCCTGGCCGTCTTCGCCGTCGAGATCCTCGCCCGCCTCTACGCCTACCGCCGCGACTTCTTCACCGACCCGTGGAACTGGTTCGACCTGATCATCGTGGTGGTCGCGCTGGTCCCCGCGTCCGGGCCGACATCGGTGCTCCGGGCGCTGCGCATCCTGCGCGCGCTGCGACTGGTGTCGGCCGTGCCGAGCATGCGGCGGGTGGTGAGCGCGCTGCTCACGGCCGTGCCGGGGATGGCGTCGATCATCGGGCTGCTGCTCCTGATGATCTACATCGCGGCCGTGATCGCGACCAAGCTGTTCGGCGAGATCGCGCCCGTGCGGTTCGACGAGCTGCCCGACTCGCTGTTCACCCTGTTCCAGATCATGACCGGCGACGACTGGGGCACGGTCGCCAAGGAGGTCATGGAGCACAAGCCGTGGGCCTGGGTGTTCTTCATCTCGTACATCCTGATCTCGACTTTCGTCGCCCTGAATCTCTTCATCGCCGTCGTGGTCAACGCCATGAACGACGCCGAACCGTCGCCGTCGGAGGAGCTGGCCCAGGCCGAGCTGGTCGAACTTCGCGAAGAGGTCGCCGCACTCCACGCCAAACTCGATCTTCTTCTCGAACGCGGAACCGTACGCCGCCGCTGAGCGTTCTGGCGTGCGGCCGAGACGTCCAACTCGACAGGAGAAATCGTGGTCTTCAAACGGATGCTGAGCGCATTCGGCGTCGGCGCCCCCTCGGTGGACACCGTTCTGCACACCCCCCGCACCCAGCCCGGCGGCGCCCTTTCCGGCGAGGTGCGGATCAAGGGTGGAGAGGTCGACGCGGAGATCGAGCACATCACCCTCAGCCTCGTCGCCCGCGTCGAGATCGAGCACAGCGAAGGCGAGAGCAGCGGGTTGCGCGAGTTCTTCGGATTCCCGGTCTCCGGGCCGTTCACCCTCCGGACCGGCGAGGAGCGGACGATCCCGTTCCAGCTCCCGGTGCCGTGGGAGACGCCGATCAGCGAGGGCCTGCGCGGCATGGCGGTCGGCGTGCGCACCGAACTGGCCATCGCCAAGGCGGTCGACAAGGGCGACCTCGACATGATCGAGGTCGCGCCGCTGCCCGCGCAGGTGCACGTGCTGGAGTCGCTGTCGCGGCTGGGATTCCACTTCCGCTCGGCCGACCTGGAGGCCGGGCACATCGCCGGCTCCCGCCAGACGCTGCCGTTCTACCAGGAGATCGAGTTCACCTCCCACCAGTACGGCGAGATCGAGGTGACCTTCATCTCCGACCCCCACCACCTGGAGATCGTGATCGAAGGCGGCCACGACACGATCGGCCGCTTCCCCACCACCCACCAGGAGGCCCTGAGCACCGACTGGACGTCGGTCTTCGGTGACTGGCTGGCCCAGCGCTCCTACGGCCACCACGGCGGTCACTACAGCCACGGTGGCGGCATGGGCATGGGCGGCGTGGTCGCCGGGGCCGCGGCGGGCGTCGTCGGCGGCATGATCCTCGGCGAGGTCGTGGAAGAGGTCTTCGAGGACGTCTTCGAAGAGGAGTGACCGACCCGACGGACGGCGGCCGCCTGCGCTGGTGGCCGCCGTTCGTCCATTCTGCGAGCCGAGAACCACCCGGACAGGGATCCGGGCCGATGACCGACTCTGGCGGATCTGACTGCTATCGTCCCAGGTCGTGATCTTCGAGGCAGAACCGTTCCGCCTGATCGTCTCCGGGGGCGGCACCGGCGGGCACACCTTCCCGGCGCTGACCACCGTCCGGGCGCTGCGGGCCCGGACCGGCGGGCGGCTGGAGGTGCTCTGGGTCGGCGCGGCCGGGAGCCTGGAGGAGCGGGTCGCCACCGCCGAGGGCATCCCGTTCGCCCCGGTGGCGACGGGCAAGGTGCGCCGGGCCCGGAGCGTGCTGGGGATGGTGTCGGCCGAGAACGTGCGCGACATGTTCCGGGTGCCGCTCGGGGTCTTCCAGGCCGTCTCGATCGTGCGCCGGTTCCGTCCCGACGTGGTGCTGGGCACCGGTGGCTACGTCGCGGTGCCGGTCGGCGTGGCGGCGCGGGTGTGCCGGGTGCCGCTGGTCATCCACGAGCAGACGGTCCGGCTCGGGCTGGCCAACCGGGTGCTCGCCCGGGGCGCGGCCCGCGTCGCGGTGACGGCCGAGGCGTCGCTGGAGCTGCTGTCAGGCCCGGCCCGCAGACGGGCCGTGGTGACCGGCAACCCCGTCAGGGCCGAGGTGCTCACCGGTCGGGCCGACCGCGCGCCGGTCGACGGCTTCGACCGCGCCCTGCCGACCGTGTACGTCACCGGCGGCGCCCAGGGGGCCCGCCAGATCAACGGGCTCGTCACCGCGATCCTGCCGTGGTTGCTGGAGCGGGCGAACGTCATCCACCAGTGCGGCCCGGCCGAGGAGGAGCAGGTCGCCGCCGCGGCGCGCACCCTGCCGCCCGCCCTGGCGGCCCGCTACCAGGTCAAGGGCTTCGTGGGCGCGGAGCTGCCCGACGTGCTGGCGCTCGCCGACGTGGTGGTCTCCCGCAGTGGCGCCGGCACCATCGCCGAGGTCACGGCGCTCGGCAAGGCGGCCGTGCTGATCCCGCTGGCCACCTCGGCCGGGAACGAGCAGGCCCACAACGCCTCCTATCTGGAGCGGGCCGGGGCCGCGGTCGCGCTGCTCGGCGAGGTGACGCCCGAGAAGCTGCAGGCGGCGGTCGCCCCGCTGCTGGCCGACCCCGCACACCGTGCGGCGCTCGCCGCCCAGGCGCGGCTGCACGGTCGTCCGGACGCCGCCGAGCGGCTCGCCGACGAGGTGCTTCAGGCCGGGTAGGCGTGCGTCTCGGTGGCCTTGACCGAGACCCAGATGCGACGGCCGGGCGTGAGGTCGAGCTCGGCCACGGCGGCCGGGGTGACGTCGGCGGCGACCGGCACCGGGCCGTCGACGTGGACGCGGATGTGGTCGCCGTGCCGTTCGATGCCGTCGATCCGGCCTTCCCACAGGTTGCGGGGGCTGCCGTCGGGACGGGTGCGGTAGAGCGCCACCGCGCCCGGCGCGAACGCCACGAACGCCGGGCCGCTCACCCGTTCCTCGGCGGCGAAGACCAGGTCGCCGACCCTCACCCGGTCGCCGTCGCCCTCACCCCGGAAGAGGTTGAGGCCGACGAGCCGGGCCACGTAGTCGGTCCGGGGACGGCGGGCGATCTCCGCCGGCGTGCCCTCCTGGACCACCGCGCCGTTCTCGACGACCACGAGCCGGTCGGCCAGCACCATCGCGTCGAGCGGATCGTGGGTGACCAGCACGGTCGCGCCGTCGAAGCCGGTCAGGCGGCGGCGGAGCTCGGAGCGGATCTCCAGGCGGGTGTGGGCGTCGAGGGCGGCCAGCGGCTCGTCGAGCAGCAGCAGGCGCGGCTCGACCGCGAGGGCGCGGGCCAGGGCCACCCGCTGGGCCTGTCCGCCGGAGAGGCGGCGGGGGCGTACCGAGGAGAACTCCGCGAGCCCCATGCGGTCGAGCAGTTCCCGGGCCAGCGACCGGGCCTCGGCCTTCGACCTCCCCTGACAGCGGGGGCCGAAGGCGACGTTGTCGAGCGCGGACAGGTGGGGGAAGAGCAGGTAGTCCTGGAAGACGACGCCGACGGGACGCCGCTCGGCCGGTTCACGCTCGATGCGCACACCGTCGAGCTCGATCGACCCCTCGGTCAGCGGGATCAGACCGGCGAGGGCACGCAGGGCCGTCGTCTTGCCGGCGCCGTTGGGGCCGAGCAGCGTGACGACCTCACCGCGGCCGACCGTCAGGTCGAGGTCGAGCCGGAAGGCCGGTCGTCGCACCACGATCCGGGCGCGCAGCGTCATGCCGCCGCCCCCACCCACCGGTCGCGCAACGCGACCAGGATGAACACCGACACGGCCAGCAGCACCAGGCTGAGCACGATCGCCGCCTCGGGCTCGGTCTCCAGCGCGAGGTAGACGGCCAGCGGCATCGTCTGGGTGCGGCCCGGAAAGTTGCCCGCGAACGTGATCGTCGCGCCGAACTCCCCCAGGGCCCGCGCCCAGCAGAGCACCGCCCCGGCCAGCACGCCGGGCGCGACCAGCGGCAGCGTCACCCGGCGGAACACGGTGAAACGGGAGGCGCCCAGGGTCGCGGCGGCCTCCTCGTAACGCACGTCGGCCGCGCGCAGCGCCCCCTCGACCGCGATGACCAGGAACGGCATCGCCACGAACGCCTCCGCGACGACCACCCCGGCCGTCGTGAACGGCAACGAGAACCCGGACACCGACTCCAGCCACTGCCCGACCAGCCCGCGCCGCCCGAGCACCAGCAGCAGCGCCACCCCGCCGACCACCGGCGGCAGCACCAGCGGCACGGTCACCAGCGCACGAAGGAGCCGGCGGCCGGGGAAGTCGGTGCGGGCCAGCAACCACGCCAGCGGCACCCCGAGCACCAGGCAGACCGCCGTCGCGACGGACGCGGTGACCAGCGACAACCGCAGCGCCTCCAGCACCTGGGGTTCGGAGAGCCGCTGCGGCAACGTCGACCACGGCGCCCGGACGAGCAGCCCCGCCAGCGGCAGGACGAGGAACGCCATCCCCAGTACGGCCGGGACGACCAGCAGCCAGGGGACACGGCTTCTCACGGCGCTTCGAATCCGGCCTTCGTCAGCACGTCCTCGCCCTGCTTGGACAACACGAGGTCGACGAACCGCCGAGCGAGGGGCGAGGCGTCCTTCAGGGTGGCGATCGGGTAGTCGTTGACCGCCTGGTCGGCCTCGGGGAACGGGATGCCGGTGACCTTCCCGGCGGAGGCGATGACGTCGGTCCTGTAGACGAGCGCCGCGTCGACCTCGCCGAGTTCGACCTTGGTGAGGGTGGCCTTGACGTCCTGCTCCAGCGTGACCGGCGTGACCTTCAGCCCGGCCGCGTCGAGCGCCTTGACGGCGGCGGCGCCGCACGGCACCTGCTCGGCGCACAGGGCGACCTTGACCTCGGGATCGGTCAGGTCCTTGAGGTTCTCGACCTTGGCGGGGTTGTCCGGCGGCACCGCGATCTCCAGCTTGTTCTTCACGAACACGGTCGGCGTGCCCGCGAGGCCGGCGTCGGCCACGGTCTTCATCGTCGCAGGCGAAGCGGCGGCGAACACGCCGGCGGGCGCGCCCTGGGTGATCTGCTGGGCCAACGTGGCACTGGAGCCGAAGTTGAAGGTCACCTTCGTGCCGGGATTCGCGGCCTCGAACCGCTTGCCGAGTTCGGTGAAGGTCCCGGTGAGCGACGCCGCCGCGAAGACCGTCAGCTCGGTCTCGGCGGGCGCCGACGACGACCCGCAGGCCGCGAGCACGAACATCGACACGACGACGACCAGACGCTTCAGCACCGAGCACTCCCTACCGGAGGAATCCTTCCAAGATTACGTGGATGCGTCGCAATTGCCACACTAATCGAGCGATAGCCTCGCTTCTGCGAGGTCATCCGTTTACGGCTCCGCCCGCGCCGTGTCCGGCGCCAACCGGCCGCTCCGGCGTCGGCGGCCGACGTCTAGGCGGCCCTGCGCGCCACGGCCAGGTAGTGGTCGTCGTCGTCGTGGAAGTGCACCGGTTCCCAGCCGGTGGCCCGGAGCAGCGGGGTGATCCGGTGTTCGGCGCGGATGTCGTCCGGCGACAGTTCGCGGCCCCGCCGGGCCGCGAGCACGGCGCGGCCGACCGGATGGAACAGGGCCAGCCGGGCCTCCGGGCGGGCGACGCGGGCGAACTCCAGCAGCGTCACCCGGGCGTCGCCCAGGTGACCGATCAGACCGGCGGCCAGGATGCCGCCGATCGTCGCGTCGGCGAAGGGCAGTTCGGAGGCGTCGCCGATCAGCGCCGGCCCGCGTTCCCGAGCCTTGGAGGCCATCTCCGGCGTCAGGTCCACCCCCACGACCCGACCGGTGTGCTCGCGCAGCAACGGCATCGCGCGGCCGGTGCCGCAGCCCGCGTCCAGAGCGACCTGGCCGGGTCGCAGCCCCAGGTGCGCGATGGCCGCGGCGAAGGCCGGGCCGTCGTCGGGGAACGTGTCGTCCCAGGTCGCGGCGCGGGCCGCGAAGAAGGCTCTGGTCTCGTGCTTTTCCATGCCAGCGATGCTAGGCCCACGTATAAATTGCACCCATGCGGACGAAATGGCGGCGCCGCGTGCTGCTGGGCACGACCGGCACGGTCGTCGTCGTGGCGCTCGCCCTGGGCGCGGCCGGCTATTACTACTCGGGTCTCGTGATCGATCCCGTCCACACCTCGAACTATCCGATCGAGGTCACCGCCGTCGGCGACGGCCAGGTCACGCTGAAGGGCGGCGGCGACACCGACGCGCCGGGGACCTACGGCCTGACCTGGGCCGGCGGCAACGCGGTGCTCGGCGAGGCGATCTCCGTCGGGGCCGGCACGGTCACCCGCGAAGTGGAGAAGGTGCGCAGCGGCGACCTGCGGCCGGGCGTGTCGGCCTATCTCGACCGCTGGATGTGGGGTGCGGGCACCCCCGAGTCGGTCGGGGTGCCCTACGAGGAGGTCGGGGTGGAGTCGCCGCTGGGCGTGTTCCCCGCCTGGCGGACCGAGGGCACGTCGGACACGTGGGTGATCGCGGTGCACGGCCGCAACGGCGGCCGAGGCGAGGCGCTGCGCATCCTGCCCACGCTCCACGACCTGGGCCATCCGGTGCTCGCGATCACCTACCGCAACGACGAGAGCGCCCCGGCGAGCCCCGACGGCCGGTTCCACCTCGGCGACACCGAGTGGGAGGACGTTCGGGCGGCCATGGACTACGCGCGCAGCCATGGCGCGAAGAAGTTCGTCCTCTACGGCTGGTCGATGGGTGGCGGCATCTCCGCGATGACCGCCAGGCGGCTGCCCGGCGCGGGCGTCACGGCGCTGATCCTCGACAGCCCGGTCCTCGACTGGCGTTCGCCGATCGCGCTGGGCGCGCGGCAGATGGGGGTGCCCGGTTTCCTCACCACGGTCGGCCAGTGGGTGATCATGGCCCGTACCGGGCTGAGCTTCGACGACCTCGACCACGTCGAGCACGCCGCCGAGTTCGACCTGCCGATCCTGATCTTCGTCGACCACGACGACGCGACCGTGCCGGTCGACCGGGCGCAGGCGTTCGCGCGGGCCAGGCCCGACCTCACCACGCTGGTCGAGACCAAGGGCGGCGGCCACACCGGGTCGTGGAACGTCGACCCCGACGCCTACGAGCGGGCGGTCAGGGACTTTCTCCGATCACCACGGTGAACGAGGTGTGGGTGACGGCGAACCCGAGCCGGCTGTAGACCCGCTGGGCCGGGTTGCCGTCGCTGACGGCCAGGCCCAGCCGGTCGAGCCCGTCGGCGGCGGCCTTGAGCTGCACGTGCCGGAGCAGCCGCCCGCCGGTGCCCGGGACCGACAGGCCGGGGTGGCGGAAGACCTCGGTCACCCACGGGACGGTCTTGAAGTCGTTCACGAACACGCCCGCGACGACCGCGCCCGCGTCGTTCACGGCCAGCGCGCTGCACGGCATCAGCGGGCCGACCATGGTGCCGTCGAGGAGCGGGATCAGCTCGGTCGCGATGGCCTGGTCGCGGTCGTGCGCGTGGTGGTCGACGTGGCCGGGCGGGTAGGCCGCGCTGATGGCGGGATAGATGTCCTCCGGCGAGCGGTCGACCGTGGTGAACCGCACCCCCTCGGGCGGGGTGCCGGGGGCGGAGGGGAGGGCCGTGAGGTCGGCGTACATGGAGTGGGCGTGCCGGAGCCTGCGGGCGCCCCGCGCGAGGAGTTCGCGGCCGAGGTCGACGTCGGTGGAGACCGCCCAGCCCTTGAGCTGCGTCAGGATCACCTCGACGGCGCCGGGGCCGATCACCTCCAGGTAGTCGGCCCACGGGCGGCCGTCGCGCACCCCTTCGACGAAGCTGATCGCCGCCACCCCGAGGTCGTTGGCCCTGATCTGTCGCATGCGCCCCACAATAGGGTCGTGTCCGAGATAGAGGTTCGCCCGGCGAAACCTTCCGACTACGACGCCATCAAGGCGGTCGTCGACGAGTGGTGGGGCGCGCCGGTCCAGGGTGGGCTGACGCGTCTGTTCCTCGACCACTTCCACAACACGAGCTTCGTCGTGTACGCCCACGGCCACCTCGTGGCCTTCCTCGTCGGCTTCCTCTCGCAGGGGCAGCGCGACCTCGCGTACATCCACTACGTCGGGGTCGCCCCGACCTTCCGGCGCAGCGGCGTGGGGCGCGAGCTCTACCGACGTTTCTTCTCCCTGGTCCACTCGGCCGGCCGGACCCGCGTCGCCGCGATCACCTCGCCGCGCAACACACGCTCGATCGCCTTCCACACCGCGATGGGGTTCCGCGTGAGCGAACCGATCGCCGACTACGATGGCCCGGGTGCGGACCGTGTCTATTTCGACCGATTGATTGACGAATGACGTTTTCGATCCACCGGCTCGGCGTCGACCGGCTCGACGACTTCCTCGACCTCGCGGTCCAGCGCGACTGGACGCCCGAACGCGAGAAGTGCCGTCTCCTCTACGAGATCGGCGAGGTCCACGGCGTCGACGCCCCCGACGGCGACGGCCTGGCGGCCACGGTCGCGCTGGTCCGGTTCGGCACCCGCGTGACCGCGATCAGCATGATGCTGGTGGCCCGCCGCTACGAACGCCAGGGCCTCGGCGGCCGGCTGATGCGCCACGCCCTCGACGTGGCCGGCACCGACACCGCGACCCTGACCGCCACCGCCTACGGCCGCCCCCTGTACGAACGCCTCGGCTTCCGCGCGACCGGCGTCTGCGACGTCTACACCGGCACGTTCACCGGCACGGCGTCCCGGCGCACCGCGGAACTGACCGACCTCGCGGCGGTCGTCAAGCTCGACGAGGAGGTCTACGGCGCTCCCCGGGCCGAGTTGTTCGCGCGGCTGCCGGGCTTCTGCGAGAGCTTCCGGGTGACCGAGGGCGGCTTCGGCGCCTCCTGGCACAACGGCCACATGACCATCCTCGGCCCGGTGGTGGCGGCGTCGGCCGCCGACGCCGAAGACCTGCTCTCCGACCTGGCCGCCGAGGCGACCGGCCCGATCCGCGTCGAGGCGTTCCTGCCCGCCGCCGCGCGCTGGGCCCGCGACCACGGCCTCACCCCCGCCTTCAGCACGACCATCATGGAATACGGCACCCCGATGACCACCGACGTCTCCCGCGTCTACACGCCCGTCATGCAGGCGCTCGCATGATCCTCGACGGCGGGCTCGCGACCCATCTGGAGACCCTCGGCGCCGACCTGAGCGACGACCTCTGGTCGGCCCGGCTCCTGTCCGACGACCCCGGCGTGATCCGCCGGGCCCACCTCGACTTCTACGCCGCCGGGGCCGACGTCGCGACGACGGCCAGCTACCAGGCGACGGTCGAGGGCTTCACCCGGCACGGCGCGTCCGTCGCCGAGGCCAAGGCGCTGATCGTGTCGTCGGTCGAGCTGGCCCGGCAGGCCCGCGACGAACACGGCGCGGGCCTGGTCGCGGCCAGCGTCGGGCCCTACGGCGCCTACCTGGCCGACGGCCAGGAGTACACGGGCGACTACGGCGGCCTGACCGAAGACGAGCTGTACACCTGGCACCGCGACCGCTTCCACCTGCTGGCCGGGGCGGGCGCCGACCTGGTGGTGGCCGAGACCATCCCCTCGCTGCCCGAGGCCAGAGCGCTGCTGCGCCTCTTCCACGAGACCGGTGTCGACGGCTGGATCAGCTTCTCGTGCCGCGACGACCACACCATCAGCGACGGAACCCCGTTCATTGAAGCCGCCGCCGCCATGGACGTGCCGGTCGGGGCCAACTGCACCAACCCGGCATACATCGCCAACCTGATCACGCTGGGGGCGCGGGTCGTCTACCCGAACTCGGGCGAGACCTGGAACGCCCAGGAGCGCACATGGGAGGGTGTGGGCGACGACTTCCCCGTCGGCGACTGGACGGGCGCGACCCACGTGGGCGGCTGCTGCCGCACGACGCCGAAGCAGATCACGGAGATCAGACGGCGACTCGGCTTCACGTGAAACACCCGGGTCACCCCGCGAGCAGGGCCGCCCTGTCGGCGGCCGACAGACCGGCCTTGTCGAGGTGGGCGAGCAGTTCGCGGTGGGCCTGCCACACCTCGGGCGAGACGCCCGGGAGGTCGTAGTGGTAGTCGACCTCGACCAGGGTGTCGGCGGACACGTCGAGGATGAAGTGCTTCACGCCGTCGACGGCCTCGCGGAGCTCGGTCAGGGTCTCGGCCGACACGCCGGAGCGGATCGGGGCATCCACCGGGCGGGCGTACCAGACCTCGACGTCCCGGTCGAGAGCACGTTCCCTGCTGACCCTGACGGTCAGCCGGTGGACGGCGGTGGTCACCGCAACCAGCCCCTTCCGAAGACGTGTTCAAGGTCGTGCTCGACGTCGTCAAGAGCCGCACGGGTGATGTTCCGTATCGGGACCAACGACCGCCCCACGACCACCTCGGTTCCGTCGTACAGCAAGAGTAGGCGACTCGCCGTCGTCGTTTCGCGCCATCTGACCGACAGCGCATGTAACCGGGCCAGGGTGTAGATGCGGTCGACGACTTCGCGGTAGGAGGTCACCATGCCTCCACTGTGCGTGGCGGAAAAGCGCAGCTCAATGCGGGCGCGGACCGGTCGGCGGCAGGCATCGCACATTGTTACCTTTTCGTTGGCCGAACCCGATCGCGCCGGGCGGCGTATCTCCGGGCGTGAGGCGACCCGTGCTCGTGTGCGCGCTGGCCCTGGCCGCGGGGCTGGGCGCCCTCGTGCTCGTCCAGTTGTTCGGCGGGCCGCGTGACCTGCCCGCCATCCGGGGGCTCCCGTCGCCGGGCGCCTTCACCACGTGGGGGCTGCCGATCATGCGGCTGGTCCACGACCTGTGCGCGGTCGGCACGGTCGGGTCGCTGCTGGCGGCGGTGCTGCTCGGCGAAAAGGACGTCGTGGCGCGGGCGGTCCCCCGCTGGGCGCTGGCATGGGCGGGCAGCGCGGCGGCGACCGTGCTGCTCACGCTGTCGGACTTCGTCGGCGCGCCGGTGCTCGAAGCGCTGCGGTCGGGCATGCTCTCGACCTTCGTCCTGTACGTCCCGCAGGGCCTGTCGTTCCTGGTCGTGTACGTCCTGGCGCTCGCGATCGTCCTCCTGAGCCTCGTGGCGCGGGGGCGGCCGTGGGTGCTGCTCGCCGTGGCGGTGGCCGCGGTGCTGCCGCCCGCCTACGCGGGCCACTCCGCCTCGGCCGTCGACCACGACTTCGCGGTGTCGAGCCTGCTCGTCCACCTCGGCGGGGTGGTCCTGTGGGTCGGCGGGCTGTTCGGGCTGCTGGTGTTCATGCGGGGCGCGCCGGTCAGGGCGGTCGAGCGGTTCAGCACGCTCGCCCTGTGGTGTTACGTGACGGTCGCCCTGTCGGGCCTGCTGAACGCGTGGGTGCGGCTGGGCCGGGTTGAGCTGCTCTGGACGTCGGAGTACGGCGTGCTCGTGCTCCTCAAGCTGGCCGCGATGGGCGCGCTGGGGTGGTTCGGCCTGCGCCACCGGACCCGCACCATCGCGGCCTTCACCACCACCAGGCGTCCCTTCCTGCGGCTGGCCGCCGGGGAGGTCGTGCTGATGGCCGCCACGATGGGTCTGGCCGTGGCGCTCTCGCGCACCCCGCCGCCGCCCGGGGAGTCGCCGGCCCACGGCGTGCTGGGCTTCTACCTGCCGATCCTGGCTCCCGGACGGTTCGTCACCGAGTGGCGGCCCGACCCGATCCTGCTGCTGGCCGTCGCGCTCGCCTGCGCGGCCTACTTCCGCTGGTCCGACCGGCGGCGTCCGGTGATGTGGGCGGCGGGCCTGGCCCTGTTCGCCTACGCGACCGTGGGCGGCCTGGGCACCTACGCCCGCGCGATGGTGTCGGCGCAGCTCGTGCAGTGGGCGATCGTGGGCGTGCTGGTCCCGGCCATGCTGGCGATGGCGTGGCGGCCGTGGCGGCCACCGGCCTGGCTGGGCCTGGTGACCGCGACGGTGCCCTCGCTCGCCCTGTTCACCACGCCGCTGTTCGAGTTGTCGCAGTCGGTGCCGGCGGTCCGGCTGCTCGTGCTGCTGGGGCTGGCCGTGGCGGCGTACACGACCATCTGCAGTGGGATCTGGCCGGTCATGGCCGGGACCCAGGCGCTGGTCGCCCTCTATCTGCTGCTCGGCCCCGACCAGGGCCGGGGCTGGTATTCGCAACTCGGCGACATCACCTGGTTGCCCGTGGGCGACCAGTGGCTCGGCGCCCTGATCTACGCCGCGATCGCGGCCGTCGCCGTCGCGACGGCGCGGCTCTCACCGAAGAAGGAGGACGGTCATGCCGCTAGTCGTGACCAGACGCTGGACGCTGCCGATCCTCGCGCTGGCGGCGATCCCCGTGATCTGGTGGGCCATCGGGGGCGCTGAGTCCCAGGCCACCGGCCACCACGCGGTCGCCCCGGCGCACACCCTGGAGGAGATCACCGGCGTCATCGGCTGCACGCCGGAGATCCAGGGCAAGCAGCCCGACATGCGCCAGGCGATGTGCGCCGCCCCGACCTACCAGTCGGTGGTGCTGACCTTCGCGGCCGACAAGAACCAGACCGACTGGCTGAAGGGGGCCCAGGCCTACGGCGGCACCTACCTCGTCGGCACCCGCTGGGTCGTCGTCGGCCCGGAGAAGGAGCTGACCGGGCTGGTCCCCCGCCTCGGCGGGCACGTCGAGACGGCCGAGCACGGCGGCCACTCCTAGGCGGTCAGCCGGGCCCTGACCTCCTCGGCCCGCTCCCTGGCCCGCGCCGAGGTCGTCTCGACGCGGCGGCCCGACACGAAGACGGCCCGCACGTCGGCCCGGCCCGCCGACCCCACGACCGCCCGCACCGGGTCGCCCACCGGCGCCATTCCGGGCGTGTCAGTGGAGATCATGACCAGGTCGGCGTGCTTGCCGGGCGCGAGCGAGCCGATCTCCCGGTCGAGCCCGATGGCGCGGGCGCCCTCGATGGTCGCCATCCTCAGCACCTCGGCCGCCGGAGTGCCCGGCAGCGCGGCCCGCATGACCGAGAACAGGTCGCCGGGCACGGTGACGACGGTGTCGACCCCGAGCCCGGTCGCGATCCCGCCGGCCCGGAACCTGGTGGTCTCCGCGGCGCCGTGCCCCATCTGGGCCTCCACGGCCGGGGTGACCGTGGCGGTGGTGCCCGCGTCGGCCATCATGCGCAGGGCCCGGTCGGTGAAGCCGTTGCCGTGCACGACCATCACGTCGGGCCCGAGCAGCCCGTGCCGGTGCATGCTCTCCACCGCGCCCGTCCCCGTGGCGTGCAGGCTGATGTGCAGGCCCATCTCACGAGCCGTCTTCCAGTCCTGTACGGCCTCCTCGACCGGCCCGTAGACGGGACCGGTGGCGGCCAGGGCCAGAGTGACGTGCGCCGGAGGGCGCAGCCGGGTCAGCGCCTCGCGGTCGGGGTGGGCGAACACGGCCCGCACGCCCGCCCGTGCCAGTCCGTCGAGCGCCGCCTCCGGGTGGGGGACGTGCGACCAGTCGTACAGGGTGGTGATCCCGGCGTCGAGGGCGTCGAGCGCGCCCCAGTGGTTGGCGGCGTGGACGTCGTCCTCGGTGAAGGAGGGCCCGAGCCGGCCGAGCACGAGGTCGAGGTATTCGCCGAGCGTCGCGTCGGGGTTCAGCGATCTCAGCACGCTCTGCCAGACATGTCTGTGGGCGTCGACCAGGCCGGGCATGACGATCGCCCGCTCCGCGTCGACGACGTGGTCGGCGCTCAGGCCGCGGCCGACGGCGGCGATGCGCCCGTCTTCGATGAGCAGGTCGCCGTCGACGACGCGGGGCTGCGGGTCGGTGTCGAGCAGGGTCGCGTTGGTGATGAGGGTACGCATGACAAGATTCCTTTCGAGAAAGCTTTTTAGAAAGCTATCAGCCAAGGCATCTAGACTCAAGCCATGGACCGTGTGGACGAGATGATCACCAGGTGGCGGGCCGAGCTGCCCGAGGCCGCCACGACCGAACTGGAGATCGTCAAACGGTCGGCCCGGCTGAAGGGGATGATCGAGGAGGTCACCGCCCGCGTCCTGGGCGCCCACGGTCTGACCTACGCCGATTTCGACGTGCTCGCCACCCTCCGCCGCGAGGGCCCGCCCTACCGCCTCAAGCCGAGCGGCCTGGCGAACCACCTGATGCTCACCACGGGCGGCACCAGCAACATCCTCCAGCGGCTCCAGTCGGCCGGGCTGGTCGACCGCGAACCCGATCCGGCCGACGGCCGGTCGTCGTGGGTCCGGCTCACCCCCGAAGGCGTGGCCAAGTCGGAACAGCTCGCGCTGGAGACCACGAAGGCCCATCGGGAGCTGCTGTCGCCCGTCCCGCCCGAACGCCTGCGTGCCCTCGCCGACCTGCTGCGCGACGTGCTCACCGACCTCGGCGACGGCGTCTGATGTGAAGGTTTCGTGATAACGGTCAGGAAGTTCAACACCTGAGGACTTCGCACCAATACGCTGTCCGCCATGAGGCGATTAATCGCATTCGCCGGGAGTGCGGCCATGGTGGGCACGGTTCTCGCCACCCCGGCCGCCGCCGCGCCCGCCGACCCCCTCCAGGCACTCGCGGCCAGACTCGAAAGCGCCCACGGGGTGCACTACGAGACGGTGCAGAGAACCGACGACGCCACCTACAAGATCTATGGTGACCTCCAGTTCGGATGGTCCCGGGTGAAGGCCAACCGCGCCATCGTGGAGCGGGTCCTCGGACCCACCGCCACGCAGGAAGAGCGGCACGAGAACATCAGCGAGACCATCTGGGTCGGCGACGACGTCTACCACGACGACGACAACGGCGGATGGAAGCTGAAGCGCGACGTGACGGCCGCGGGGCTCGACGACCCCGCCGTCCACGCGCTCTCGGTGGCGGAGATCGGTGCACTGCTGAAATCGGCGAAGAAGAAATCCGCTGGGGGCGTCCTCGACGGGGTGTCGACGACGGTCTACGAAGGCCGCATACGCGGGAAGACCCGTGTGACGGACTGGAAAGTCTGGATCGGCGGTGACGGTCTGATTCGGCGGGTCACGAGTGACACGGCGAATAAGGATGGAAAAGACCGCACGGTCCGCGACACCCATCTCTCGGAATGGGGCAAGCAGGTCTGGATTTACGCCCCTGACCAGCGATTCGTCACCTCGACTAGCTAATAGAACCGATTTCGTAACGTCCGCTTGATAACCCTGTCCGGATAGGACAGGGTTACCGGCACATCACAACCAACGGGGTGGCACACAACAATGAGGCGATTAATCGCGACCGCCGCGGCGTTCGTCATGGTGACCGCGCTGACCACGGGGGCGGCGCAGGCCAAGGCGGCAGATCCGGTGGCGGCGCTGGCGGCGCAGCTCACGAGCGCCCGCGGCGTCCACTTCAACTCGGTCAGCAAGCTGACCCCTTCGCTGGGATTCAAGAGCCGGACCTACGGCGACCTGCAGTTCGGCCGCTCGCGGGTGACGGCGAGCAACACCATCGCCACCAGCTCCGCCGACGGTGAGCTGCCGAAGGAGTTCACCGACCTGTTCGGCGAGTTCCCCGACGCCTCGTCCCAGACGATCAGCCTCAAGGGCGCGACCTACATGAGCGGCGGGCTCGTCGACTTCTTCGACATGCCCCCGGGCAAGAGCTGGCTCCGGCTCAAGGGCAAGGGCAACGCGTCGGGGCTGGGCAGCACGGCCGTCAACGTCCTGTCGCCCCAGGAGCTGCGCACGCTGCTGAAGACGACGACGTCGAAGAAGCCGGGCGGCGTCGTCGACGGGGTGGCGACCACGGTCTACGCCGGCAAGATCAAGCTCGACCTCGGCCTGCCCGACTATCCGTTGTTGTGGACGACCAACTGGAAGTTGTACATCGGCACGAAGGACGGCCTGATCCGCCGTATCACGACCCGTGACGAGCTCGAGTCGCCAAGCGCGAAGAACACCCAGAAGGTCGTGCTGGCCTCCGACACCCACCTGACCAACTGGGGCAAGAAGGTCTGGATCGACGCTCCGGCCGAGAAGTACGTGCTGGACCTGGAGGACGCCGACTTCAGCTTCGCGCCGAAGGTCCTCGGAGGGATCAACCTGGGCGACTGACGCCCGTCCCGCACCCCGCCGGTTCGGCAGAATCGGCGGGGTGACGTCTTTCGAGGAAGTCGCCGGCTACCGCGACGAGTTACGGGCCCACTGCTACCGCCTGCTCGGCTCCATGGACGACGCCGAGGACGCCGTACAGGAGACCCTCCAGCGGGCCTGGCGCAACCTCGACGGGTTCGAGGGCTCGTTGCGGCCCTGGCTCTACAAGATCGCGACCAACCGGGCGCTGACCCTCATCGGGCAGCGGAAGCAACCGGTCGAGCTCGGCCCCCCGATGTTCGTCGACAGCGCCGAGGCGCAGGTGCTCGTCCGGGAGAGCGTCGAGCTGGCCTTCGTGGCCGCCATCCACCACCTGACCCCGACGCAGCGGGCCGCGCTGCTGCTGCGCGACGTGCTCGGCTATTCGGCCCGCGAGGCCGCCGACATGCTCGGGACCTCGCCTGCCGCCGTGCACAGCGCGGTCAGGCGGGCACGGGCGGTCCTCGCCGAACAGGACTCGCTCGGCGAGGAGGGGCAGCGGGAGGCCGCCGCCCGCTACGCCGAGGCCTGGACCGCCGGCGACCTGGAGGCGATCGTCTCGATGCTCACCGACGACGCCCGGTTCACGATGCCGCCGTTCGACGAGCGCTACCACGGTCACGCGGAGATCCGGAAGTTCCTGGCCGATGGGCCGCTCCAGTACGGCTGGCGGTTCGTGCCGACCGCCTCGCCGAAGGTCTGGGTCACCTACGTGATCGACGACGGCGTGGAGCTTCCCGCCAGCCTCGACATCCTCGTCTTCCGTGGCGCCAAAATATCCTCGGTCGTCTCGTTCATCGGCGACGAATTCGTGAAGTTCTGCGGGTTGTAGAGGTATGGATGACATCCGCAAGCTGATCGAGACCTGGGCCCGCGCAGCCCACGAGGGCGACCTGGAGCAGGTCACCGCCCACCACACCGACGACGTGGCCATGTTCGACGTGCCCCCTCCCTACGAGGGGGTCTACGGCCTCGACGCCTACCGGACCACCTGGCCCGAGTTCTTCGAGTGGCAGCGCTCGGGCGCGGTCTTCGAGCTTGAGTCGCTCGACGTCGTCGAAGGGACCGATGTGGCGTTCGCGTACGCCCTGGCCCGCTGCGCCGCCGCCGCCGACGACGGCCCGGCGCGGCTGCGTCTCACCTTCGGGCTCAAGAAGATCGACGGGGCGTGGCAGATCGCCCACGAGCACCACTCGTTCCCCATGGAGCACGCGGATGAGTGAACCATCCGCGACGCCCGGCCCGGCCACGGCCTGAACGACGGCCGCCGAGGTGCCCGAACCAGCACCTCGGCGGCCGTCAGAAGGAGTCCGGGGCTCTTTAGGGCTCGTAGGCGAGGTTGGGGCGCAACCAGCGCTCCACCTCGTCGACCGGCATGCCCCGCCGGGCGGCGTAGTCGTGGATCTGGTCCTTGTCGAGACGGCCGACCGTGAAGTAGCGGGCGTCGGGGTGCTGCAGGATCAGGCCGCTGACCGCCGCCGCCGGGGTCATCGCGTAGGACTCGGTCAGGCCGATGCCCACCTCGTCGGCCCCGAGCAGCTCGAACAGGTCGCGCTTCTCGCTGTGGTCGGGGGTGGCCGGGTAGCCGAGCGCCGGGCGGATGCCGCGGAACTTCTCGGCGTGCAGGTCTTCGAGCGCGGGCTCGGCGCCGGGCTCGAACCACTCGCGGCGGGCCTTGAGGTGGATCCACTCGGCGAACGCCTCGGCCAGGCGGTCGGCCAGCGCCTTCACCATGATCGACTTGTAGTCGTCGTTGTCGGCCTCGTAGCGGGCCGACAGGGCCTCGGCGCCTTGGATGGCCACGGCGAAGCCGCCCATGTGATCGCCCTCGGGGGCCACCCAGTCGGCCAGGCACCGGTTGGGGCGTCCTTCGGGCTTCTGGGTCTGCTGCCGCAACATCGGGAACCGGCGGTCGCCGATGACGATGTCGTCGCCCTCGGAGTGGGCCGGCCAGAAGCCGTAGACCCCTTCGGCCCGGAAGGAGCCGTCGGCGATGATCTGGTCGAGCATGGCGAACGCGTCGTCGTAGAGTTCGCGCGCCTCGGGCCGCTCCAGGATCGCGGGGTACTTGCCCTTGAGGCCCCAGGCCAGGCCGAGGAACTGCCAGTCGACGAACTCGCGCAGCTCGGCGATCGAGGGGCTCACCCGGCGCACCCCGGTGAACTCGGGGACCGGCAGGTCGTCGTAGGAGACGGCGGTGCGGTTGGCCCGGATCTTGCTCAGCGACAGCAGCGGCTGCCGGATGCGGGTCTCGTGCTGCTCGCGCAGCCGCGCCTGGTCGGCCTTGGACCTGATCGCCAGTTCCTTGGCCCGCGCCGGGTCGAGCAGGTCGGACACCACGCCGACGACGCGCGAGGCGTCGAGCACGTGCAGGGTGAGGGCGTCGTAGGCGGGCGCGATGCGGACCGCGGTGTGCTGCTTGGAGGTGGTCGCGCCACCGATCAGCAGCGGCGTGGACATGCCGCGCTGGGACATCTCGGCGGCCACCGACACCATCTCGTCGAGCGAGGGCGTGATCAGGCCGGACAGGCCGATCACGTCGGCGCCCTCGGCCTCGGCGACTTCGAGGATCTTGGCCGCGGGGACCATCACGCCCAGGTCGATGACCTTGTAGTTGTTGCAGCCCAGCACGACCCCGACGATGTTCTTGCCGATGTCGTGGACGTCGCCCTTCACCGTCGCCAGCACCACCGTGCCCTGGCCGGTCTCGGACTTGTCCTGCTCCATGAACGGTTCGAGGTAGGCGACCGAGCGCTTCATCACCCGGGCGCTCTTGACGACCTGCGGCAGGAACATCTTGCCGCTGCCGAAGAGGTCGCCGACGATCTTCATGCCGTCCATCAGCGGCCCCTCGATGACGTCGAGCGGCCGAGCCGACTTCTGCCGCGCCTCCTCGGTGTCCTCGACGATGAAGTCGACGATCCCGTGGACGAGCGCGTGCGCGAGCCGCTCCTCGACCGGCGCCTCGCGCCAGGAGAGGTCGACGGTCCGGGCGGTGCCGCTGCCCTTGACCGTCTCGGCGTAGGAGACGAGCCGGTCGGTGGCGTCCTCACGCCGGTCGAAGATCACGTCTTCGACGAGTTCCAGGAGCTCGGCGGGGATGTCCTGGTAGACCGCGAGCTGCCCGGCGTTGACGATGCCCATGTCGAGCCCCGCCTTGACGGCGTGGAACAGGAACGCCGAGTGCATGGCCTCGCGGACGACGTCGTTGCCCCGGAACGAGAACGACAGGTTCGAGATGCCGCCGCTGATCCGGACTCCGGGGCAGCGTTCCTTGATCAGCGGGAGGGCGTCGATGAAGTTCTTCGCGTACGCGTTGTGCTCACTGATGCCGGTCGCCACGGCCAGCACGTTGGGGTCGAAGATGATGTCCTCGGCCGCGAACCCGGCCCGCTGGGTGAGCAGGTCGTAGGCGCGGGCGCAGATCGCGACCTTGCGCTCGGTCGTGTCGGCCTGGCCCTGCTCGTCGAAGGCCATCACGACGACGCCGGCGCCGTAGTTCTTGATCTGCCGGGCGTGGTCGAGGAAGACCTCCTCGCCCTCCTTCAGGCTGATCGAGTTGACCACGCCCTTGCCCTGGACGCACTTGAGCCCGGCTTCGAGCACCGACCACTTCGAGCTGTCGACCATGATCGGGACCCGGGCCACCTCGGGCTCGGTCGCGATCAGGTTCAGGAAGGTGGTCATGGCCTGCTCGCTGTCGAGCAGGTCGGCGTCCATGTTGACGTCGAGCAGGTTGGCGCCGCCGCGCACCTGCTCCAGCGCGACGTCGACGGCCGCCTGGTGGTCGTTGCCCTCGATGAGCCGCCGGAACTTGGCCGAACCGGTCACGTTGGTGCGCTCGCCGATCATGACGAACCCGGTGTCGGGCCCGATCGCGAACGGCTCAAGACCGGAGAACCGGGTGGCCTTCTCGGGAGTGGGCACCACACGCGGCTTGAGGCCTCGCACGGCCTCGGCGATCTTGGCGATGTGGGCCGGGGTGGTGCCGCAGCACCCGCCGGCGATGTTGACCATGCCCTGCCGGGCGAACTCGCCGAGCAGCGCGCCGGTCTCCTCGGGCGTCTGGTCGTAGCCGCCGAACGCGTTGGGCAGGCCGGCGTTGGGGTGGCTGGCGACGTACACCCCCGCGATCTTCGAGAGCTCGGCCACGTGGGGCCGCATCTCGGTCGCGCCCAGCGAGCAGTTGACCCCGACGACCAGCGGTTCGGCGGCCTCGATCGACCGCCAGAAGGCCTCGACGGTCTGCCCGGAGAGGGTGCGCCCGCTCAGGTCGACGATGGTGACCGAGATCCACAGCGGCAGGTGCGGCGCGACCTCGCGGGCGGCGGCGATGGCCGCCTTGCAGTTGAGCGTGTCGAAGATCGTCTCGATCAGCAGCAGGTCGACCCCGCCCTCGGCGAGCGCCGCGATCTGCTCGACGTAGGCCGCCTTGACCTGGTCGAACGTGACCGCCCGGTAGGCCGGGTCGTCGACCTTCGGCGAGAGCGAGAGCGTGACGTTGAGGGGCCCGACCGAGCCGGCGACGAACCGCCCGCCGAACTCGTCGGCCGCCTGCCGCGCCAGCCGCGCACCCTGGAGGTTCTGCTCCCGCACGAACTGCTCGGCGCCGTAGTCGGCCTGCCCGAAGCTGGTGGCGGTGAAGGTGTTGGTCGTGGTGATGTCGGCGCCGGCGGCGAGATATTGCCGGTGGACGTCGAGGATCACGTCGGGCCGGGTCACGTTGAGCATGTCGGGGTCGCCCGCGTAGCGCTCGTCGCCATAGTCGGCGGGGGTGAGCCCGGCGCCCTGGAGCATGGTTCCCCAGGCGCCGTCGAGCACCGCGACCCGGTCGGCGAGCAGCTGACGAAGATCCACTGAGCCTCCTCCGAACGATGGAAGAGGCGACCTTGTCGGGGTGGTTCCAGCCGAGCGTGGCGGGCGTTGACCAGCCCGTTGCAGCGCCTCTCGACCTGCCGCCTAGTTTAACAAACGCCCCGGCTGTCAATACCATCGAAACTTTTCGGCGTTTCAAACTGGGTCTTTCTCACTTTGCCCGACACGGTTAGCATCCGGTTTCGGAACATCTCCGAAACATTTTGGAGCCTGACCCCCCAAAGGAGAGAGTTCGATGAGACGACTGGTGGTCATCGCGGCCACGGCGCTCGGACTCGTGGCTGTGCTCAGCCAGGGACCCGTGTCGGCCAACGGCCGGCCTCCGGCCGTACAGGACCAGAGCCTGAAGGCCCTGGCCGCCCGGCACAACCTGGCGATCGGCACCGCCATCAGCAACGACGCCCTGGCCGAACCCCAGTACAAGGCCATCGCCACCCAGCAGTTCAGCAGCGTCACCCACGAGAACGCCATGAAGTGGGAGAGCCTCGAACCCACACGCGGCACCTACAACTGGGGCCCCGCCGACGCGTTGATCGACTTCGCGAAGAAGAACAACCAGAAGGTCCGCGGGCACGTGCTCGTGTGGCACAACCAGCTCCCGGCGTGGCTGACCGAGGGCGTCGCCAACGGCACGATCTCCAAGACCGAGCTGCGCGACCTGCTGAAGAAGCACATCACGACCGTGGTGAAGCGCTACAAGGGCAAGATCTGGCAGTGGGACGTCGTCAACGAGGCCGCCAGCGACCCGTGGGACAGCCCGTCGGAGATCCACCTGAAGGGCTTCTGGGCCCAGAACCTCGGCCCGACCTACATCGCCGACGCCTTCCGCTGGGCCCGCGCCGCCGACCCCCACGCGCTGCTCTTCTACAACGACTACAACATGGAGGCCTTCGGCGACCGGGGCCCCTCCGACAAGGTGTGGTTCATCTACAACCTGATCAAGAACCTGCGCGCCCAGGGCGTGCCGATCGACGGCTTCGGCTCCCAGGGGCACCTGGGGACGCAGTACGGGAACTTCGACGCCTTCCAGGTGAAGGAGGTCCTGGACGCGTTCTCGGACCTCGGCATGGTGTCGGCGTTCACCGAGGTCGACGTGCGGAGCCAGATGACGGCCGGGGTGCAGGCCGGGGACTCCAACGAGATCAACCCGCGCCTGCAGGCGTCGGCGTCGAACTTCAGCGTGCTGCTGCAGGCGTGCCTGCTGAACCGGAACTGTCTGTCGTACACGGTGTGGGGCTTCACGGACAAGCACTCGTGGGTGCCGACGTGGTTCACCGACCCGCCGGAGGGCCTGGCGACGCTGTACGACGAGAACTACCAGCCGAAGCGGGCTTACAACTCGATCAAGTCTGATCTGGTGTTCGCGGGCCCGCCGCACGTCCAGCCCAGACCTCGCCGCTAGTACACGAAAGGGCCGTGTGGGATTTCGCCGCACGGCCCTTTCCGGGAAAATCGACTCCCATGCAGCTGACGGAGCTCGACGGCACCGTACTGAACGCCGCCTGGTCGGTGGAGCAGGACGGCGATCTCCTGGCGATCATCCTTGAGAGCGCCGGTGGGAAGACGAAGACCGGCGCATCCCGGAACTCCGATTACACCCGGGCCCTCGTCCTGCTCATCTCCCGGCTCAGAGAACTCGGCGCGGTGATCGAGGACGCACTCGTCGACTCGGCGCAGACCGCCTCGCTGAGCGAGGCCGACCGGCGGCTGATCGACGCGCCGCTGCCGCTCGCGACCACGACGGCGAGTGACGAGGAGATCCGCCTGCTCCTGACCAGGAAGCAGGGCCGGATCGGCATGCATCCGGACGCCAGGAAGTCGGGCAACGAACGCAAACGCCTGCGACTGCGGGTGGCGGTGCCGGGATACACCCCTGAGCTGCTGGCCAGGGACCTGTCCGGAGACGTGGAAAGCCCGGTCGAGAAGATGCTCCTGACGCTCGACGCGCTGAACGTCCAGCGTTCTCCGGACGGCACCAGCAAGCGCCACCAGCCCCTCACGCTGTTGTGGGCGATCGGCCGCGCCGTGGAGGGCAAGGCGCGCCAGGTCCCCTGGCGGGAGGCGCGAACCGTGATCGCATCCCTGATCGACGACTTCGGCCACCCGACCGACTCCCCCAAGAACGCCCACCTGCCGTTCCTCGCCCTGGCCGGAAGCGGATTATGGGAGCTGTCGGCGACCCCGCCTGCCAAGGGCAAGCACGGTGACCCCCGGCTGAGATGGCTCAACACCCACCCCGGGACCACGGGCGGCCTGACCGAGGAAAGCCACCAGTTGTTCGCCGGTTCCCGGCTGGCCGTGAGCACCGCCGTCGACCGGCTGCTGCTCGACCACTTCGACGGCACCGACGAGCGCCCTCTGCTGACAGCCGTCGGCCTCGGCACGACGGCCCCGGCGGTCGAGGCCCGCCGGCGCACCGCCTACACCGGCAAGCTGGGCTATGACGTGGTGGTCCTGCGACGTGGCGAACAGCATGTGCTGCGCCGTCTGCTGCTGGCCCGGGGCGCGTCGCAGTGCGCCCTATGCGGCGCCGAGTTGCCGGAACGCCTCCTCGTGGCGGCACACATCAAGAAGCGCACCGCGTGTGACGAGCGGGAGCGGCGTGACCTCGACAACGTCGCCATGCTGGCCTGCACGCTGGGCTGCGACAGCCTCTACGAGCACGGCTACATCGGGATCTCGGACGACGGCGTGGTCGAGCTCAGCCCGGAGCTCCTCGGGCACCCCCACCTGAACGAGCACGCCCGCCGCCTGGCCGGTCGCCCGGTCGCGGCGTGGACCGGCTCAAGCAGGGACTACTTCGCCTGGCACGCCGCGAACGTCTTCCGTGCGCAGGCTCGCGACGAACCTCGCCAGGACGGGTGACGAGTCGGAGCCGCTCCACAGGGCCGCTCCGGTGACCTTCGCCGTCGGCCCCTTCAGCGGGACGAAGGCCACGCCCTCCCTTCGCAGGCCTTCCGTCGAGGCCGGGACCAGGGCGACGCCCAGCCCGGCCGCGACGCTCATGAGCTGGGTGGAGACCTGGCAGACGCGGTGGGTGACGCGGGGGCGGAAGCCGGCCGTCGTGCACATGTCGTGGACCGTCTGGGCCCATTCGGCGCAGTCGGCCAGGTCGAGGAAGACGAACGGGTCGTCGGCCAGGTCGGCGATCTCGATGACCGCGTGGGACGCCAGGCGGTGTTTCGCCGGGAGGGCCGCGATGAACGGTTCGACCGAGAGGATCGCCCCCTCGGGGCAGTCGATGCTGCCGATCCGGGAGATGAAGGCGACGTCCACGTCCGGCGGCTGGCTCGTGGTGCCCAGCGGGAGTTCGAGCAGGTCGACCTCGATTCCGGCGTGCCGGTCGCGGAAGTCGGCGAGCATGGCCAGGAAGGGGCCCGACGAGGTCGTCGGCATGTACGCCACCCTCAACCGGCCCGACTCACCACGTCTGGCCCGGTCGGCGACGGCCTGCGCGGTCTTCGCCTGAACGAGGGTGCGGCGGGCTTCGACCAGGAACAGCTCCCCCACGTGAGTGAGGCGAGTGCGGCGTTTCTCCCTGATGAGGAGCTGCACGCCCAGGACCGACTCCAGCTTCTGGATCTGCTGGGACAGGGCCGGTTGGGCGATGTGGAGGCGTTCGGCGGCGCGGGCGAAGTGGAGCTCCTCGGCCAGGGCGACGAAGCCCTCCAGATGGCGCAGCTCGAAGTTCATGCGTTCAGCTTATCCACGCATTGAGAAACGGTCTTTGATCTTATGAACGCTCCGCTTCTAGCGTCGGAGTCATGAGACTTTCAGGGAAAATCGCACTCGTCACCGGCGGCACCTCGGGGATCGGCGAGGGCATCGCGCGGCGCTTCGGCGCCGAAGGGGCGACCGTGGTGCTCACCGGCCGCCGGGCCGACCTCGGGGAACGGATCGCCGCGGAGATCGAGGGCGCCACGTTCGTGCCGGGTGACCTGACCTCGGCCGAGACCCGCGCCACCCTCGTCGCCGCCGTCGAGGCGCAGGGCGGGCTGGACGTGCTGGTCAACAACGCCGCCGCGTTCGGGGACACGGTGACCGACCAGGTGACCGACGACGACTTCGACCGGATCGTGGGGCTCAACTTCCGGGCGGCGTTCCTGGTGACGCGGGACGTGGTGCCGTACTTGATCAGGAAGCCCGGTGGGCGGATCGTGAACATCTCCAGCATCGGGGTGACGCGGGCGTGGCCGGGGGCGTCCGTTTACAACGCCAGCAAGGCCGCGCTGGAGAACCTGACGCAGACGTGGGCGCACGAGTACGGGCCTTACGGGCTGACGGCGAACGCGTTGACGCTGCCCATCGTGGACGCGCCGATGTCGCTGGCCGCCCGCGAACATGTCGACCTGGAGGCGATCCCGTCTCGGCGGATCGGGACGGTGGAGGACGTCGCCGACATGGCGGTGTTCCTGGCGGGGGACGAATCGGGGTATTTGAACGGGGCCCGGATTCCGCTTGACGGTGGGCAGACGGCTTAGCGGGCGCCCGTAATATTTCACTCGTGAATTGGTGGGATTGACCCGAATTTCGAGGGAAATGTTCGATCGGCAGTTCGATTCGGCTGAGGTAAATTCCTCGCCATGGTGTCAACCGAGCACGAGGTCCCCCTGGAGCTCATCCGGGATTCCCCCTCCCTCGTCACCCGATTTCTCAGCGAATTAGGAGTCGATCCCCCGAAACACACCTCCCTGCGTGTCGACTCCTCCGCGCTGAACGAGACGAAGGTGACCGAGCACCACTGCGATTCGGTGGTGCTCCTCCTCGACGGCGACAAGGTCGTCATGGCCGTCATCGTCGAAGTCCAGCTGCGCTTCGAAAAGGACAAGGTCTACGACTGGTTTCCCTACGTCGCCAACCTCTGGGCCCGCCGCCGGTGCCCGACCACCCTGGTGGTGTACGCCCCCGACCGCAAAACCGCCCGCCGCTACACCGCCCCCATCCCGATCGGCCATCCCGGCCTGACCCTGACCCCACTGGTGATCGGCCCCGACGCCGTCCCCATGATCACCGACCCCCAGGTCGCCCGTGAGTCGCCCGAGTTGGCCGTGCTGTCCGGCGCGGTTCACGGAGATCACAACCGTGACGTGCTCGAAGCCGTCGTCCACGCGTTGAACGCCATCGAGCCGTCCAAGACCGTCGTGTACGTTGAGTACGTGGCCAAGCGTCTGTCTGAGGCCGCGAAGAGGGAGCTGGAGACTCTCATGACGATGATCGAGCCCGAACGCCACAGCATCGTCGCGGTGACGAACTACGCGGCCGGCCAGGCCGAGACCTTCCGCAAGATGCTGCTGTTCACCGCCGAACATCGCGGTTTCGTGCTGACCGCCGAGATGCGTGCGCAGATCGCCGAGTGCACCGACCCCGACAAACTTGAGGTCTGGGCACAACGCGCGATTTCGGTGGAGCGGCTGGAGGACATTTTCCGCTAGGCCTCGATACACGGCTCGACAGACATTGGCCGAGTCGAACGGCCACAGGAAAGAACTTCGGCGGTCATTTCAACGCCAGGCCACGCGGGCGCACGCCCTACTGCGCGGCTACCTGTAATGCTCCGCCACAGTCTTCTGGACCACTCGAACGGCCCGGCGGATCGCACGTGAAAAAGTCGCAGCACCCAGCGCAACGAATGGGTAGGCCGGTCAATCGTCGCGGTACGACGGAGAAAAAGGCTTCCGATTAGGCCATGTTCCCAGATTCACCGAACCCATCTGCGAACTCGCCTGGAGGGCCGCGTCCTGCAGGCGATCAACCTCAACGTCTATCCAGCTGGGCGTGAAGAACCGCCCGCACGGCGGAGCGCACTGCGGCGCGTTCTCGCGGATGTCGCCCACGTAGACGTCGACGGAGTTGTCGGTCCACTGGAGTTGCGCCCGGTCCCTGACGGCCCAGCCGGCCACCCGTACCGGCATGTCGGTGTACGGCCAGGCGTGGTGCCCGGCCATGACGTCCATCCACTTCTTGAACTGCCGCTGCAAGGCGGCGTGGATGGCGTCGCGCTGGGCGGCGGTCACCGACGCCGGGGAGTCCCAGCGAACGCAGTAGTTCACGTAACCCCGGTTGTAGTTGCGGAAGCCGTAGAGGTTCCCGTAGGTGCTCCCGACGTGCGACCACACCTGATTGAGCGGGTTGACGAGGTTCGCGGGCGGGTTCCACCCGGGTGGCGGTGCGAGGATCAGGTGGAGTCGCGGATGACGAGCTGTACCGGCATGCGGTGCACTCCCGGGGTGGCACGGCCGTCGATGGCCGCGAACAGATGCTGGGCCGCCGTGCGGCCGAGCACCTCCAGGTTGGGGTCGATGGTGGTCAGCGGGGGGCGGCTCTCGGCGGCCAGCACCTCCCAGTTGTCGTAGCCGACGACGGCGATGTCCTCGGGGATGCGCCGGCCGCGCTCCCTGGCGGCCTCCACGAACCCGGCCGCGATCTGGTCGCTGCCGCAGAACACCGCGTCAACCTCGGGGTCAGCGTGCAGCACCATCGCGGCGGCGGCCGAGGACCCGCGCGTGGTGCTGATCAACTCGCTGGTGGGCAAGGGCCAGACGCCCTACGCGCTGAAGTTCGGCGAGACGTACAACGACCCGCAGGGGCCGTGGTTGCGGTTCGCCCGTGAGGCGCTGTTCGGGGACGTCGCGAAGTTGCCAGAACTCAACGAGACCCTCAACCAGTCGCTCACCCAGTGAGCAGTCCGTCTTCAACCGCCCCCGGCGCGGCCGCGCTGGCCGGGTGGGCGTACGCCGCTCCCACGGCGGTCATCGTGGCGGTGCTGTTCGTCGCGCCGCTGGTGCTCGTCGTGGTCATGTCGCTGCGCAGGTGGCCGCTGCTGGGCCCGGCCAGGCCCAACTTCCCGGCCGACTACACGAAGATCCCCGACGACCCGCTGTTCCTCGACTCGGTGCTGTTCACTCTGAGGTACACGGTGATCATCACGATCCTGCTCTCGGCCGTGGCGCTCGGGCTGGCGCTGCTGGTGCAGGACCGCCGGCCGAGGGTCGGCTTCTTCCGTACCGCGTTCTTCCTGCCCGGAGCGGTCGGGTTCTATAACCCGCTGCAGGTCAGAGTCGCCGGAGAGGTCACATCGGGAGTCAGCCCGCGCGCGGACGGCGGACTGCGGGCCTCCTGGCGAGCGGTGTCCTGCTGCCCCACCAACCTGGCGCGCACCTTCGCCGCCCTGCCCGCCTACGTCGCGACCGGCACCGACGCCGGGTTGCAGCTCCACCACCCGACCTCGGCCCGCGTCGAGCACGACGGCTTCGTGGTGGAGGTGGACACCGAGATGCCCTGGCGGGGCGCCGCGACCCTGCGGGTGGTCCAGGCGCCCGACCGGCTGCGGGTGTTGTCGTTGCGGCTGCCGATCTGGGCCGGCGGCGGCACCGCCGAATGGTGCCGCGTCTGGGCGCCGGGCGAGGAGGTCTCGGTCGACCTGCGGATGACCCCGCGCTGGGTCGAACCCGACCCCCGCATCGACGCGCTGCGCGGCTGCGTCGCGGTCGAACGCGGCCCGCTCGTCTACTGCGCCGAGTCCCCCGGCGACCAGCCGCCGCTGACCCGGATCACGGTCGACACCTCCCGCGCCTCCGAGGTCGTCGACGAGGAGATCGCGGTCTCGGCCACCCTGACCTCGGCCGAAGACCAGCCCTGGCCGTACGGCCCGCGCCCGCGAGCCGAGGCCGAGGCGATCAGTCTGCGGCTGCGCCCCTACTACCAGTGGGGCAACCACGGTCCCGCGACGATGCGGGTGTGGTTGCCCAAGGGGTGACCCGGCAGACGCCGTCGGGCGCGAGGAGCTGTGGCTCTCACCTGACGGAACTGATCTGACCGCTCCTGGCCGGGACGGTGATCGTCACCTCCCCCACGCGGGTCTCCAGGTCCTCGTGGGTCCAGTTGACCGCGACGACGGCGGGGCGGCCCTTGACCGTCACGGGCCGGGTGTAGAGGCCGGGCGTGCCCGGGGTGGCGCCGAGCAGGCCGCACACCGCCGACCGCAGCGCAGCGTCGGCCTTCCGCCCGTAAGCCAGCGAGAAGTACGTCCCGGCCAGCACGGCGGTGCCGTGGCGGGTGATCGCCGGGGAGCCGTCGGCGAAGGACGCCAGCACCTCCGCGCCGGCCGGTTCCAGGTGGTCGCGCTGCCAGCAGGTGGGCAGCGCGACACCGGCGAAGTCGATTTCCCCGTCGGCCAGGCCGGCGTCCAGGTGGCGCACGCCGAACAGGTCTTCCAGTGCGATGCGTGGCAGTCGCGCGCCGTTCGGGGCGTATTCGCCGGGTGCCGCCTCGGCCACGAGCACACCGCCCCGGGCGACGAACGCCTCAAGGGCCCGTGCCAGGCCGGCAGAAGCGACCGACGGCATCGGCCAGTAGATCGCCTCGATGTGGTCGGGGATGTCCCGGGTGTCGTGGAGGATCTCGACCGGCACGTCCGCGTCGCAGAGCAGCCGGTAGGCCCCCATCACGGCGTCCCGGTAGAGGTCCATGCCCCGGTCGGTGGCGAAGGCCTGCAGGGCGGAGCGCCGGGAGACCAGCAGGCCGGTCCGGCCGGGCTCGGGCACGACCTCGCCCAGGTCCCGCACCGCCGAGGCGAAGTCGGTGACCGCCTTCACCCGGTCGGTCGGCGAGCCGTCGGGAGCGCACAACCCGTACCCGGGGCTTTCCGGGCCGAGGAGTTCGGGCCGCCACTGCCAGAAGACGACGCCCGTCGCCCCGGAGGCGATCGAGTTCCACATCCACAGGCCCACGGTGTCGGCGGCCGGGTGTCCGGTGCTGCGGTAGCCGTCGCGCCGGCCCCGGCCGCCCTGGAGTTCGGCCTGCCAGAAGGGTTTCCCGGCGGCGGCTCCCCGGGCCGCGTCGAGGTTGAACAGGTGCTCGACCGGGTCGTCGCCCATCAGCCAGGTCGGGAAGCTGGACGTGCCGAAGAGGTCGACGGGACCCGTCAGGTCGAACTCGTCGAGCGTGTGGGTCGCGAGCTGGCCGGTGAAGCCGCTGAGCGCCACGTGGGTCATGACCGGCGTGTCCGGATCGGCCGCGCGCACGATCTCACAACGCCGGTCGAGCCATCCCGCGATATTGGCGAACCAGTGCTCCCGCCAGTCGATCATGTCGGGCACCGCCTCGAACACCCGCGGCGGGGCGACCTGGTCCCAGGACGAATACCGCCGTGACCAGGCCGTGTTCAGTTCCGTGAGCGAATAGCGGGCGCGCAGCCACGTCTCGAACCGGGCGAGCGAGGCCGGGCAGTAGCAGAAAATCCGGTCCGGGAAATACGAGGCCGGCTCCAGGTGGGGTTCGTTCCACACGTCCCAGAAGCGCAGGGCCGGATGGTTCCGGTAGCGGCTCACCAGTGCCTCCAGGAAGGCCGTGGCCGCCGTCCACACCTCCTCGTCGTCGAAGCAGAGCCCCGGCCAGCCGCCGCCCGGGGTGTTCATCGCGGCCGTCAGCCGGATCGCGCGGCCTTCGTGGTCGACGTACCGGGCGTGCGGGAGCCGTTCCTCCAGCCAGTAGGGCGCGTTCTCCAGGATGGTGTTGATCACCACGCCGAGCCCGTGCCCGGCGGCCAGGTCCATCAGCTCGTCGAGGTCGGTGAAGTCGAACTCCCCCGGGGCCGGGTTCAGCCAGCTCCAGCACGCCCAGAACTTCACCGTGTCGAGCCCGGCCGCGCGCATCCGGCCGAGGTCGCGGTCCCAGTCGGCGCGCGGGGGGTTGGGCGGCCGGTAGTACTGGGCGCCGATGATCATGGTCATCCTTTCACTGCTCCGAAGGTCAGGCCGCGTACGAGGAACCGCTGGGCCGCCAGCCCCAGCACGAAGACGGGGATCATGGCGAGCACGGCGGCGGCCGAACTGCCGCCCCAGTCGACCGAGACCGTGCCGATGAACGAGGCCACGCCGATCGGCGTCGTCTGCGTCTCGCGGCCTGACAACACGAGCGCGAACAGGAACTCGTTCCACGAGAACAGCAGGCAGAGCACCCCCGTCGCGGCCAGCCCGGGTGAGGTCAACGGCAGCGCGACCCGCAGGAACGCGCCGAACCGCCCGCTCCCGTCGACCTGCGCCGCCTCCTCCAGGTCACGCGGGAGCTCCTCGAAGAACGACCGCATCATCCAGATGACGATCGGCAGGTTGAACGTGGTGTGCGCGGCGACGAGCGCGGTGTACGTGCCCAGCAGCTGGAGCCGCTGGAAGATCACGAACATCGGCACCACGAGCGCGACGGCGGGCACCATGCGGGTGAACAGGATCAGCCAGGCCCACCACTCCCGGCCGCGCACCGGGAGCCGGGCCAGCGCGTAGGCGGCCGGCACCCCGACGACGACCGACAGCAGCGTGCTGCCGAGGGCCACGATCGTGCTGTTGACCAGGAAGGTCTGGAAGCTCAGCTCGCCGAGCACCTTCCCGTAGTTGTCGCCGGTCGGGGTGAAGGACAACGTCGGCGAGGAGGAGAAGATGTCCTGCGGCGATTTGACGGAGTTCAGCGCCACCGTGACGATCGGCACCAGCACCCAGAGCAGGAACAGCCCGACGACGGCGTAGCTCCCGACGACCCACCAGTCTCGCCGTCTCATCGCAGCACCTCCCGCCGCCGCAGCAGCCTGATGTAGAAGCTCGAAATGATCACGACCGTGACGAGGATGAAGATGCTCAGCGCCATGGCGTAACCCATGTCGAAATAGGAGAACCCGGTCCGGTACGTATAGAGCCCGATGGTCTCGGTCGAGAGCCCCGGACCGCCCTTGGTCAGCACGAACACCGTGTCGAAGATCCGATAGGTGTCCATCGTGCGGAACAGCAGCACGATCATGATCTGCGGCACGATCGCCGGGATCACGATCCGCCGGTAGACGGTGGGCCGCCCGGCGCCGTCGATCGAGGCGGCCTCGAACTGCTCCTGACCGATCGACAACATCCCGGCGTGCAGGATGAGGATGACGAAGGGCGTCCACTGCCAGACGTCCACGGCGATCAGCGCGGGCAGCGCGAGGTTCGCCTCCCCGAACCACCCGATCGAGGTGCCGGTGAGCTGGGCGACCAGCCCGAACTGCGGGTCGAGCAGGTAGCGCCAGAGCAGCGCCGTGATGACCGGGGCGATGATCATCGGCAGCAGGATCAGCGCGTTCGCGAGCTTGCGCCCCTTGGTCATCTCGAACAGCGCCGCGGCGACGACGAACCCGAGCACGAGCTCGATCCCCACCGCGAACACCACGTAGATCACCGTGTTGAGGACCGCCGTGCCCACGGTCGGATCGCCGAACAGCTTGGTGTAGTTGGCCAGCCCGGTGAACTGCTTGGGCAGGTCGATGTCGGTCAGATTCCAGCTGTACGCCGACAAACCGGCCGAATAGAGCAGCGGCACGATTATCAACGCGAGCAGCAGGAGCAGCGCCGGGGCCAGCATCCAGTGCCCCAGTCCCTTGTTTCGCATGCCTTCTCCCGTGGTGAGCGGGCCCGGCCGGCCTCCGGGCCCGCTGCTCGGTCAACCGCCCAGCGTCTCCTGGACGGCCCGGACCATCGCGTCGGCCGCCTGGTCGGGCGTGAGCTTCCCTTGGACGGCCTCCTGGACGGCGAGCTCGATCCGGTCCTGCGCCTTGGGCCACGAGGGCAGACTGGGCTGCGGGTTCGACGTGGTCAGCGCCTCGTTCATGGCGGTCAGGAACGGCAGCTTCGCCTGCACGTCGGCGTTGGTGTAGAAGTCCTTGGTCGCGCCGGCGGTGGCGGCGGCCAGCGCCACCTTCGCCTGCTGCGCGCCGCTGGTGTACCACTGGAGGAACGAGTAGGCGGCGTCCTGGTGCTTCGAACCGGCCGCGATGCACCAGTTCCAGTAGATGAGCTCGCCCGCCGGTTTCCCGTCGGTGAACTGCATCGGCGCGTAGCCCCACTTGCCGGCGGTGGCCGACTTGGCCGGGTCCTCCAGCGCCTGGAGCGAGGGGGTCGTCGAGATGATCATCGCGGCCTTGCCCTGGGCGGCGGCCGTCGCGGCCTCGTCCACGTGGAAGTTGAGCACGCCGCTGGGCGCCGCCTTGGCGGCCTTGACGTAGAAGTCGACGGCCTTGGCCGCCTTCGCGCGGTCGAGGGTGGTCTTCTGGTCGGCGCCGTACCACCAGTTGTCCTGCGCGGTGAGCAGGGAGCCCATGATGTCGGCGACCGCCCCGGCGCGTTTGCCGGGGATGGCGATGCCGGCCATCCCATCCTTGCCGTTCAGCGCCGAGGCCGCCGCCGCGACGTCGTCGAGGGTCTTCGGCGCGGGGATGCCGGCCGCCTCGAAGACGTCCTTCCGGTAGGCCACCAGCGTCGTCGACACGAAGTCGGGCACGCAGTACTGCTTGCCGTCGTATGCGCCCTGGGCCAGCACGTTGGGCAGGAACGAGGCGGCGGAGTAGCCGCTCGGGTTGCGCTTCGCGTCGGCGAGGTAGTTGTCGATCGGGGCCAGGTGCCCGGCCTTGGCGAACTCGCCGAACCAGCTCGGGTGGACGTAGAGGATGTCGTAGCCGCCCGCCCCCGACAGGGTCAGGGCCTGCTTGTCGTGCAGGTTCTCATAGGGGACGGCGTCGAGGTCGAGGGTGCCGCCGGTGGCCGCCGACCATTCGGCGGCGGCCTCCTTCTGCCCGCTGGTCCAGGGGTCGCCCGCCCACCGGGAGAGCACGAGCTTCGCGCCGGGGAACTTCCCCATGGGGCCGCCGGGCTGGGCGGGCGCGGCGTTCGGGTCGCCGGTGGTGGTGGAGCCGCCGGTGGAACCACAGGCGGTCAGAGTCAGTGCGGTGAAGAGGGCTATCGGCCACCGGGGGGATCGTCGAGACATCGGGCATCTCCTTACTCAAAGGTGTTTCACTGGCACCGCCGTGCCCCCCGAGGCGGCGGAGGCGTAGCCCGCCTCGATGACGGCCAGGCAGGCCAGGCCGTCGTCGAGCGTGGGACCGAAGGGCCGCAGTCCGTGCTGGACGCGGTTGACGTAGGAGGCGACCTCCCGCTTGTAGTGGTGCACGTGAGGCGGCCACGAGCCGTAGTCGTGCGGCTCGCTGACGTCGGGTTCGATGTGCGGCGTGGTCCAGCCCCGGTAGAGGGGGTCGTCGCCCGACCGGTAGACCTCCACCCGGGGGAACGGGTCGGTGGCGCGCATGACGAGCGTGCCCTCGGTCCCGTAGATCTCCAGGGAGTTCCGCATGCCGATGTCGGCCGACAGGCTCCAGACCGTGCCGATCTCGGCGAGACCGCCGTCGGCGTAGCGGGCCAGCGCGACCGCGATGTCCTCGCCGTCGAGGCCGGGCTTGTTCCGGTTGGCGGTCATCGCGGTGACCTCGGTGATGTCGCCGACGAGCCAGCGCAGCAGGTCGACGCCGTGGGATCCCTCGTCGATCCAGGCGCCGCCACCGCCGAGCACGGGGTCGTTCATCCACTCGGCCATGTCGGGCGGGCAGCCGATCTCGGCGATCCCCGCCAGGCCGATGAAGCTCCGGGTCAGCAGGACCTTCCCGAGCACGCCCGATTCGACGATCTTCTTCGCCCGGTCGGCCTCCTTGCTGAAGCGGCTGACGAAGGCGGCGGTGCCGTCCACCCCCGCTCTCCGGACGGCCTCGGCCATGGCTCTGGCGTCCTCCGTCTTCGTCGCGACGGGCTTCTCACAGAAGACGTGCTTGCCGGCCTCGGCCGCCGCGATCACCTGGTCGCGGTGCCGCGAGTTCTCGGAGTGCACCATGACGATGTCGACGTCTGGCCGTTTGACGAGGTCACGCCAGTCTTCGTGGAAGTCCGCGACGCCCCATCGCTCAGCCGCCGCCCGGCCGCGCGCCACGTCATCGTCGGAGATCGCGACCACCTCGACGCCGGGGATCTCGCTCAGCGCCTTGGCCCGGAACTCCGCGTGGACGTGGGCCCAACTGATCATCCCGACCCGGATCATGACGACTGCCCTTCAGATTGGTGGTGTACGTTCTCCCGGCGCCCGCTGGCCAGGGATCGGGTCGCCGCGTCGACGACCGCCAGGACGTCCCGGCCGACCCGGCCCTCGGAGACCGAGGGCTCGCCGGTCCGGATGCAGTTGGTGAAATGGGTCAGCATGTCGAGGTGCCCGTCGGCGAGCAGCCCCGGAATCGGCAGGGGGAACGACCACCCCGTCGCGCCGACGACCTGCAACGGCTGTCTGTGCAGGTTGTCGATGAGGATACGGCCCTCGGTGCCGAAAACCTCAAAACGGGAGTCCATCGCGCCCGCCAGGCTCCAGCTGTCCTCGCACTGGCCGAGAACCCCGTTGCCGAAGCGAACGGTGAGCAGGGCGGTGTCCTCGGCGGAGGTCCGGTCGCCCCACACATAGGTGTCCGCATCCGCATAGACACTGGTGATCGGGGCGTTCGCGAAGAATCGGCAAAATTCCAGGCTGTGGACGGCCATGTCGAGCATCGCCCCGCCGCCGCTGCGCACCGGATCGAAGAACCAGTCGGAGTGGGGCCTCCCGATGCCCTCGCACGCCTTGACCCGGAAGACCTCCCCGATCCGTCCGGCGTCGACGGCCTTCTTCGCCTCCTGCACGGCGGGGATGAACGGCACGTTCTCGGCGTAGAAGAGCCGGGTCCCGGCCGCTTCGACCGCCGCGAGCATCTCGTCGGCCTCGTCGAGGCTGCGCGCGAGCGGCTTTATGCAGATCGCATGCTTGCCGTGGCGGGCGGCGGTCTTCACCGCGGGCAGGTGGACGTCCGGCGGGGCCACGACGTCGACGACGTCGGCGTCCTGGACCGCCTCGTCCGGGTCGGTGTAGGCACGGGCGCCGTAGGGGGCGGCGGCCTTCTCCGCCGATTCCCTGCTGGTCGCCACCACGCCGGTGATCTTCACTCCGGGAATCCGGGCCAGGGCCGGCAGGTGCATCTGGGTGGCCCAGAAACCGGCGCCGACCACCACGACTCCGATGGTCATGGGAAGGTCACCACCCTGGCCTCGTCCAGGGACCGCTGGGCGGCCAGGCACAGGGCGAGCGCGTCGCGGGCCTCGACGACGCCGCCGCCGATCACCTCCGTCGCCGTCCCGGCGATCCGGTCGACGAAGTGCTGCTGCTCGCCCCGGTAGCCGTAGTCCCACACCAGGTCGGGGAAACCGAAGCCCTTGTCCCGGCTGAAGGTGCGGGTGATCTGGGAGCTGACCAGGTCGACCGCGGCGCTGCCGGCCGAACCGTAGGTCTCGATGGTGAAGTTGCCGTGTCCGGCGGTCCAGGTGACGTACATGGAGGTGACCACGCCGGTCGAGTGGCGCACCTGGACGGTGGCGTTGTCGGGGCTGCCGAAGCGCTTGGCCCCGTCGAGCACGTAGGCGCCGCCGTCGGTGTAGACCTTCTCGGCCGGGCCGAACAACCAGAGGATCAGGTCGGCGAAGTGGACGAGGGTGTCGAGGATGACCCCGCCGCCCTGGGCCGGGTCGTAGAACCAGTCGCCGGTGGGCTCCCAGCCGAACACGGCCGCGCGGGTGGCGATCAGGGTGCCCAGCTCGCCGTCGGTGATCCGCTGCCTGAGCTGCGGCATCGGCGGGGTGAAGCGGAGCATGAAGCCGTACTGGAGGATCCGGTCGACCGTGGCGGCCTCGGCGACCACCCGGTCGGCCTCCTCCAGCGTCAGGGCGATGGGCTTCTGGCAGAAGACGTGCTTGCCCGCCTTGAGGGCGGCGACGGTCTGGTCGGGGTGCAGCGCGTTCGGCGAGGCGATCAGCACGGCGTCGATGTCGGGGTTGTCCAGGATCGCCTCCATGCTCGGGGCGACCTCGATGTCGAAGTCCTTCGCGAGGCTCCGCGCGGCGGCCTCGACGGGATCGGTGCACGCCACCAGCCGGCCGCCCGAGACACCCCGGTAGGCGTTGGCGTGGACCCGGGCGATCCGCCCCGCACCGATGAGGGCGACGTTGACGGTCACTTGGTGTCCTCCCCGAGGGGCAGGGAGACGCGGCGGCCGGTCTCGTGGGACTCGTAGGCGCCGATGATCATCTCCAGGGCCTTCAGCCCGTCCTCGGCCGTGGGCACCCCGTCGAGGTCGCGGAGCTCGGCGCCGTTCACCCAGTCGCGGAAGGCGACCAGCAGGTCGCGGTAGCAGGCCTCGTAGCGCTCCTCGCCGACCAGGTCGAAGTAGTGCCGGCCCTTCCACGGGTCGTCGACGCCCTGGACCTCCACCTGCGGGCTCTTCTGGTAGTGCAGTTCGATCTCGCCCCGGGTGCCGCTCAGCGACGCGTGGTCGGGGCTCGACAGGGGGCCGAAGTAGTCGGGGGCGTGCCAGGTGCTCTCCACCGTCACGATCGCGCCGCCGTCCATCGTGTACGTCGCGATCCCGTAGTCCTCGACGCCCAGGTCCTTGTAGGTCAGCGAGCCGATGTGGGCGGTGACCGAGACGGCGTCCTGGCCGAAGAACCAGCGGAAGAAGTCGGTGAAGTGCACGCCGTGGTCGAGGAACCCGCCGCCACCGCCGCGCACCGGGTCGGCGTACCAGCCCTGGGTGTCGGTGTTCGGGCTGTCGGTGATCGCTCCGACCGGGAACCGGATCGAGTAGAACCCCGACACCAGGTCGCCGACCGCCCCCTGCCGGACCTGGTCGAGCACCTTCCGGTAGGCCGGCAGATAACGCAGCAGGTAGGCCATCATCACCTTGACCTGGCCGCTCGCCGCGACGATCCGCCGCGCGTCGGCCATGGTGGTCGCGATGGGCTTGTCGAGCAGCACGTGCTTGCCCGCCGCCGCCGCGAGCTCCACGTGGTCGGCGTGCGCCGACGTGTAGGAGGTGACGATCACCGCGTCCACGTCGTCACGGCGGATGAGCTGCTCGTAGTCGGTCGTCCAGTCGCCGTCGCAGTACTGGGCCGCGAACTCCTTGGCCAGGTCGGCCCGCTCGTCCGCGACCCCGACCAGGCGGAGGCCGTCGACGCCGCGCCGTAGATAGTCGGCGAAGGGATACGCGTGGTAGTGGTTGTGCAGTCCGACGATGCCGATCCCCAGATCAGTCAAGGCAGGATCCTTCCTCGGTTACGCAACCGGTTTACGCAACCGGTTGCGTTGTATAGTGAACCTTGCCGAGGTGGAGCACAAGAGGTTACGTCCACGTTTCTTACAAGGGGATGATCAACGTCAAAAAGGAAGGAAAGCTGACAATCAGGGACATAGCGGCCCTGGCGGGCGTCTCCGCCGGAACCGTCTCCCGCACGATGAACGGCCAGGCCGGGGTCGGCCAGGAGACCCGGCAGCGCATCCAGCAGATCATCGAAGAGCACCGGTTCCAGGTCGACCCGACCGCCCGCATGCTCTCGACCGGGCGCAGCCAGACCCTCGCCGTCGTCTTCCCGCTGCACGCCTCCGAGGTCGTCATGCACCCGATCTATCCGGCCCTGATCGGAGCCCTGGGCGACGCCGCCGAACGCGCCGGCTACGACATCCTGCTGCTGACCCAGTCGGCCGAGAAGGCCGCCCACGTGGTCGACACGGTCACCCGGCGACGGGTCGACGGGGTGGTCCTCCCGGCGGCCGGCCCCCGAGACCCCCTGATCAAGCAGCTCACCGGCATCGGCGCCCCGACCGTGCTGATCGGCCACCGCACCAACCGCGAGGGCGTCGGCTGGGTCGACTCCGACCACGACTCGGCCGCCCACGACCTGACCCGGCTGATGCTCGACACCGGCCGCCGTGAACTCGTGCTGCTCAACGGCCCGGCCCACGTGTCGGCGTGCAAACTCCGTTCGGCGGGCTTCTGGAAGTGCGTCCAGGCGGCGGGCGACGCCGTGACCTCGGCCCGCGAGATCCGCGTGCCGTTCGACACCGACGCCGCCACCGCCGAAGCGCTCAAGATCCTGGGCGACCCGTCGAGACCGACGGGCGTGGTCTGCGGCTCCGACACGATCGCCGCCGGGGTGATGGACGCCGCCCACAGCCTGGGCCTGCGCGTGCCCGACGACGTGGCGGTCACCGGCTTCGACGACCGCTCCTTCGCCGCCCGCACGACCCCGACCCTGACGACGGTCAGAATGCCCCTGGACGACATCGGCCGCACGGCGGCCCAGATGCTGTTCGCCATGATCAGCGGCGGCCCGGCCCCACGCAAGGTCATCCTGCCGACGGAGATCATCCTCCGCGGCTCGACCCCGGCGAGGGAGGACTGATCACCAGGCGGCGGTCTCCATGGTCGTGGCGTCCCACGGCAGGTCATGCCACTCGCCGCCGGTCAGCGGACCGGTGACGAGCCGGGTTCCGCGACCGGGCCACATGCGGTCTTCGGCGACGACGACCAGCAGCCGGCCGGCCCTGACGGAGATCTGGGCGATCTCTCCCGGTGTGCGCACGCGGCGCAGGAGTCTGCCGTCGTGTGAGTAGTGCTCGATGATCCCGCCCCGCTTGGGCACCAGGATCAGGTCACCGGTGACCACGGGAGCGGCGGTGATGGTCCTGAACGTCTTCACGGGTCTTTCGGAGTCGTGGAAGCGGAGCGTCTCCGGGAACACGCAGTCACTCGTGTCGTCGCAGACGGGAATGGTCGAGAGGAGCAGTCGTCTCCCGTCGGGGGTCCAGGTCAGCCGCATCACCGGGTCGGACTTCGTGGTCGTCTGGCGCCCGGTCCGCAGGTCGCGGATGACCAGGGTGGGGTGCTCGGGGGCGCCGGTCATGTAGGCGGCCCTGGTTCCGTCGCGGGTGACCGCCAGACCGTGTCCGGCCAGGATGTCGGCCGGCTCGGGTTCGTAGCGGGGTGGCCGTAATCGGAAGTAGGAGTCCGGTCCATACTCCACCGCCTCGGTCACCACGTGGAAGCCCTCATCGGCGGCGGCGACGCGCAGCACCCTGCCGACCCCCGGCAACCTGATGACACCGGTGACGGCCGCGCCGCCGGTGTCGTAGACCCGGACCGTGTGGTCCCGGTTCTTCACCAGGTAGACGGCCTTCCATTCGAGCGAGCTCCCCGCGGTCGCCATCAGGGCCAGCGCCACCAGCAGACGCCTCATTCAGCCGCACGTCCGTTCCGCGTCGGCCGCCGAGCCCAGCTTCTGCCACCCGACGGCGGCACTCTCCGCGAGCGCCGGCGCACATTCCATCGGGTGGTGAATACGCTCGGCGTCAGCGGACGCGTCGGAGGCAGGAGCGGTTCTGGGCGTCGCCGCCGGGATCAGGGGCGCCGCCCACAGCCTGGGCCTGCGCGTCCCCGACGACGTGGCGGCACCGGCTTCGACGACCGCTCCTTCGCCGCACGGCGGCTCAGATGCTGTTCGCCATGATCACCTGCCGACGGAGATCATCCTCCGCGGCTCGACCCCGGCTGATCACCAGGCGGCGGTCTCCATGGTCGTGGCGTCCCACGGCAGGTCATGCCACTCGCCGCCGGTCATTCGGGGTCTTCGGTGATCTCGATGATGTGAAGCGGATGCTCCAGTGCCTTGGACGGGCCCTGCCACTTTTCGGCGTCGACGGTCAAGATCGGGCAGACGCTCGCGTCGGCGATGGCCGCGACGTGTCCGTCCCACGGGTCCAGGCCCGTGACGGAGGTGACGCGGGCCAGGCGGAAACCCTGTTCCACGCCCTTGAGCGGTGCGACCGTGACCATGTCCAGACTCACCACGCCGGTCAGCAGATCTTCGGCGTCGGTGTCGTGGTGCGCTGACGCCGCGACTCCGGCCAACGCCAGAGATGGGACGACGAGTGGCTGCCCGATGCCGTCACAACGCTGAATGAACGTGATCAACTGGGTGTCGCCTCGGGCGACCTCGTCCATAACGCTGACATCCAGCACCCACGGAGTCGGGACGTGGGTCACGCGGCACCGGGGCCAGGGAGTCCCTGCTCACGAAGCTGGCGGTGCACCGAGGCCATCATCCGGTCGACCTTCTCCCGGACGGTCGGGTCGGCGGCGGCCTCGTCGAGCTTGTCCTGCCACGCCTTGGCCCCCCGCAGCTCCCGGGCGTGCAGGGCGGCCAGAGCCGTCGAGACGACCGCGCTGACCGACGCGGCGCGTCCGGTCTCGACCATGCGCTCGGCGAAGTCGTTGAGCGCGTGATCCACCGTGACGGTGATCCGCTTCTTCGTTTCGCTCATACGAAAATCATACTTTGGCGATGGATGGTCACCCCCGATTTCCGGGGAGACGCCGTTTCGCCGATTCAGACTGGGCCGCCCGGAGAACCGGGCGGCCCAGGTCGCCGGGGGTCAGCCGCAGACGCGGCCGTTGAGCTTGAAGCCGGTCGGGTAGACGTTCGGGCCGGAGTAGTTCCCCACGTACCCGATGTTGATCGTGCTGCCCGTCGCCATGGTCTTGTTGAAGTCGGCGTTGGTCACCGTCACGGTCTGGCCCGACTGGGTCCACGTCCCGTTCCAGCCGCTTCCGAGGCTCTGCCAGTGGCGGGGCCAGGTGAACGTCAGGGTCCAGCCGTCGATCGGGTCGCCGAGGTTGGTGACGTCGAGCGAGCCGACGTAGCCGTTGCCCCAGTTCGACGCGTCGGTGAAGGTCACCTTGCAGCCGCCCGGAGCGGGGTTGCCGGTGGTGAAGACCAGCGGGACCGACGGGCGGGAGGTGCCGCCGCCGGCGTCGCGGGTGATCACGTTGAGGACGTAGCGGGTGTTCGGGGTCAGGTTGGTCAGGTTTAGGGTGGTGCCGGTGGTCTCGCCGAGCTGGCCGCCGGCCTGGTTGTGGAGCTCGTACTTGCTGATCGGCCGGGATCCGGCCGTGGCGGCGGGCCAGGTGACGGTGGCGGTGGTGCCGGTGACGGCGGAGACGACCGGCTGGCCGGGGCGTCCCGGCAGGCCGGACGGGTTCGACGACGCCTTGACCACGAAGGTCGTCATCGACAGCGGGGCCAGGGTCGTGGAGGGCGTGGGGGACAACGCGGTCGCGCCGTTGGTGTGCAGCCAGCCCGTGGGGGCGGCGGCCGACGGGGTGAAGCCCTGGTAGCCGAGGCTGACCGTGTGGGCGGTGTCGTGGGAGGTGTTGAGCAGCATGACCGCCAGATCGCCGTTGGTGCGGCGGGCGGCGTGCGCGACGACGGCGGGGTCGCCGCTCGTCGCCTTCACGAACTGGTCGCCGGGGCGGACGAATCTGCTCATCATCTGGAGGGCGAAGTAGGGGGCGAAGGGGGTGTTGAACGCCGGTTCGCAGACGGTGCCGTCGCTGGTGCAGCCGGCGCTCGACAGCAGGCCGAAGTCGCCGTAGTCGGTGTGGCCGGCGACCTGGCTGATCGCGCCGATGCCGTTGTGGACGTTCCACCAGTCGACCGAGAACACCCCGGCCGCCAGCAGCTGGGCGTAGGAGTCGGCGGCGGCGACCGCGCCGGGCTGGGTGGTCGCGCCGTTGGCGCTGCTGCCGGTGTTGAACTCGGTCATGGCGATGCCGATGTCGGAGCGGCCGGTGTATCTGGCGACCTGCTCCTTGGCGAGCTGGACCATGTCGGCGATGCGGTCGGTGCGGTTGGTCGCGCCCGGGTACCAGTGCAGGATGACGAAGTCGATCTTCGCGGCGGCGTTGGTGAGGACGACCTGGTTCCACGGCCCGGCGTCGCCGGAGGCCGTGATGGCGTCGGGCCACTCGCCCGGCGTGGTCAGCACGGCGCCGATCTTGATGGTCGGGTCGACGGCCTTCATGGCGTCGGCGTAGGCGACCACCTGGCGGGCGTACTCGGCCGGGCTCTTGTCCGCACGGTTGTCGGCCTCCCAGGGGGTGCCGTAGCGGCCGTTGCCGTAGTTCTCGTTGCCGATCTCCCAGTACTTGACGCCGTAGCCCTTGGTGACGTTGGCGTACTCGACCCAGCCCGCGGCCTCCTCGGCGGTGCCGGTGCCGTAGTTCGCGGTGATCATCGGCACCGCGCCGGTCCGCCGGGCGCCCGCCATGAACGTGTCGAAGTCGGTGTTGGGCGCGACGTAGCCGCCGGGGGCGGTGTGCGTCTCCCAGTGGTAGATGTCCGAGTAGGACCCGCCGGGGTAGCGCACGAGCTGCACCCCGGCGTCCTTGAGCAGGTCGGCGGTCTCGTTGGAACCCAGGGTGGTGTCCCAGATGGCGTGGTTGGCGCCGATTCCGGTTTCGGGTACGACGGCGAGCCCGGCCCTGGCGTTCACGGTCACCGGGACGGGCGCGGGCGGGTCGGCGTGGGCGGCGGTCGGAGTGAGGAGCGGCGCCAGCACCAGCAGGGACGCGGCGCGCAGGAGGATTTTCGGCATCACAAACACCTGGCTCGGGAGCGGTGAACGGAAAGCCTCCTCCTGACCAGAAGGCACGATGATCGTGCGTCGGACGTCCCGCTCCCGTCAAGCCCCGAAACTTTCTGTTACACATTGACAATTTTCGGGACACGTTCTCAGAATGCGTCGGTAACCGCACGCCACCCGGAGGTTTCGCGATGCGTCTGAGAACCATCCTGATCACCGCGGCAGTCGCCCTGGCCGGAGCGCTCGTCTCCGTCCCGGCGAAGGCCGCCGACTGCAGCGCCGGCTACGTCGGCCTGACCTACGACGACGGCCCAGGAGGCAACACCAACACCCTGCTGAACGCGCTGCGCAACGCCGGCCTCCGGGCCACCATGTTCAACACCGGCCAGAACGCCGCCGCCAACCCCGCGTTGGTCCGCGCCCAGGTCAACGCCGGGATGTGGGTCGCGAACCACAGCTACACTCATCCGCACCTGACCCAGATGAGCAGCTCGCAGATCCAGTCGGAACTCTCCCGCACCCAGACCGCCATCCAGTCGGCCACCGGCACCGCCCCGCGCCTGTTCCGCCCGCCCTACGGCGAGACCAATGCGACCGTGCGCTCGATCGCGCAGCAGCTCGGCCTGACCGAGGTGCTATGGGACGTCGATTCCCAGGACTGGAACGGCGCCAGCACCTCGGCCATCGTCCAGGCGGCCGGCCGCCTGCAGAACGGCCAGGTCATCCTCATGCACGACGGCTACGCCACCACCGTGAACGCCATCCCGCAGATCGCCCAGAACCTGGCCAGCCGCAACCTCTGCGCCGGCATGATCTCCACCTCCACCGGCCGCGCGGTGGCCCCGACCGGCGGAAACCCCAGCCCGAACCCCACGCCGACCGTCACCCCGACCGGCGGCGGGGGCTCGTGCACGGCCAGCCTCTCGGCGGGCCAGTCGTGGAGTGACCGCTACAACCTGAACGTCTCGGTCACCGGCTCGAACAACTGGACGGTGACGATGAACGTACCGTCGCCTTCGAAGATCAGCTCGACGTGGAACATCTCCGCGAGCTACCCCAACGCCCAGACGCTGACCGCACGCCCGAACGGCAGCGGCAACAACTGGGGCGTGACGATCATGCGCAACGGCAACAGCACCTGGCCGACCGTCTCCTGCCGGGTGGGCTGAAAGTTTCGGGCTCTCGGCGCCGCCTACCAGGCGACGGGAAGCGTCGAGAGCCCGTACACGAAGTGGTGCGACCGGAACACCGCGCCCGGCCCGGTCTCGCGCAGGCCCGGGAACCGGGCGAACAGCGCGGGGTAGGCGATGCGCATCTCCATGCGCGCCAGCGGCGCGCCCAGGCAGTGGTGCGCGCCGTAGCCGAAGGCGACGTGCGCGTGGTTCTCCCGGCCGATGTCGAGCCGGTCGGGGTGCTCGGCGAAGGCGGGGTCGCGGTTGGCGGCCGGGAGCGAGACCACCACGACGTCGCCCTCGCGGATCTTCGTGCCGGAGAGCTCGACGTCGCGGGTGGCGACCTTGGCCACCCCGGCGTGCAGGATGCTGAGGTAACGCAGCAGCTCCTCGACCGCGCCGTCGACGTCGTCGGGCAAGCCGGCGAGCTGGTCGGGGTTGCGGAGCAGGGCGAGCGTGCCCAGTCCGAGCATGTTGGCAGTCGTCTCGTGGCCCGCGATCAGCAGCAGCCCGCCGATCCCGATGAGCTCGTCGATCTCCAGGTCGTGTTCCCGGATGAGCATGCCGAGCAGGTCGTCGCCGGGGGTCGCGGTGTGCCGCGCGACCAGGTCGGCCATGTAGTCGCGGGCCTCCCGCTGCGCGGCGAGCCGCTTCTCGGGCGGGCAGGCGATGTCCATCATCGTGGCGGTCCGTTCCTGGAAGGCCGCCCGGTCCTGGTAGGGCACGCCCAGCAGTTCGCAGATGACCAGCGAGGGAACCGGCATGGCGAAGTCGGTGACCAGGTCGGCCGGCGGCCCCTTGGCCTCCATCGCGTCGAGATGGTCGTGCACGATCTCCGTCACCCGAGGCTCCAGGCGGCGGATGCGCCGCATCGTGAACTCGGGCGTCAGCATCCGCCGCAGCCGGGTGTGTTCGGGCGGGTCCATCATGAGCATCGCGCCCGCGCGCATCTGGACCTCCTCCTCCGGGGTCGGCTCCGGCAGGTCGGGGAAGCGCAGGTTGAGGCTGAGCGCGTTGCTGAACGTCTCGGGGTCGCGCAGCACGTCGCGCACCTCGTCGTAGCGGGTGACCAGCCACGCCTCCGGTCCGCCGTAGAGCGTCGGGACCCGGGCGAGCCCCTCTTGGTGGATCAGCCCGGTCAGATCGGGGTGCGGGTCGAACTCCTGACGGCGCATGTGCAGCGGCAGCATGACAACTCCTGAATGACGAACCGTGTTCATACAGCTACATTCAGTGATTATGAGCGTTGTCACCTTGATGATCGTCGGCGACTCCATCAGCCACGGCAGCAGCGGCGACTGGACCTGGCGCTACCGGCTGTTCAAGCACCTCAAGAACCACGGCGTCACCCTCGACTTCGTCGGCCCCCGCAACGACCTCGACGCCATCGCCACCCCCGAGCCCGGCGACGGCGACGACGCCTACGCCGACCCCGACTTCGACCCCGACCACAACGCCCAGTGGGGCCGCCCCTACTGCCTGGAGATGGCGGAGATCGCCCAGAAGGTGGCCGCCCACCGGCCCGAATACCTGCTGGTCCTGCTGGGGATCAACGACCTCTTCTGGTACGGCCACTCCGCCGACCAGAACGAGGCCAACCTGCGGGCCTTCATCTCCAACGCCAGAACCGGCAACCACGACGTGAAGATCGTCCTGGGCACGGTCCTCGACACCCACCGGGCGTCCGTCGACCCCGAGTTCAACGCGCGCGTGTCGGAGTTCAACCGCCGGTTGATCCTCACCGCCGGCGACATGACGACCGCGCGCTCCCCGATCGTCATCGCCGCCACCCACGCCGAGTTCGTCGCCTCGGCCCACACCTGGGACGGCACCCACCCCAACGGCCAGGGCGAACTGCGCATCGCGGCCGCCTTCGCCGACACCCTCGCGGGCCAGTTCGGCGTGGGCGCCCCCTATCCCCGGCCGTTCCCCGTGGTCGTCGAGGCGCGCAAACCCGCCCCGGCGGTCTAGGAAGAGACCCCCACGCCCACCGGCAGCCCGAGCTGGCTGTAGAGCTCCAGCTGGTCGTAGTAGTCGCGGTCGGTGACGATCAGGCCGTCCTCGATCGTGCAGACCGACACCCCGCGCAGCGCGATCCGCCGCCCCGTGGCGGGCAGTTCCGCTCCGTCGACGAGCAGGAACGGCCCGTCATGGGTGCCGGTGATCGTGAACTCGGTGACGGCCGGGTCGCAGGACGTCGGCAACATCCACGCGGTCACCTTCAGATCCGAGAACGCCGCGAACCAGTGGGCGTAGTACCAGGCGACCTGCTCCCGGCCCTCCTGGATGCCCGTCGGCGTGACCAGGACACCCGCGGGCGAGAACTCCCGCAACATCGCGCCGATGTCGTGCCGGTTGTAGGCCTCGATGCAGCGGTCTTTGACCTCCCGGGCACTGGTCAACACAACCACCCCCCTTTCTGCCGAAACTAACAACCTGTTCGTGGCGGTTTGAAGGCATTTTTCCGAGTCGTTGCCTCAGCAGGTGAGCAGCATGTCCAGGAGCGCCGTCTTCTCCTCGGCCTGCAAAGTCAGCGTGTACGCGTGCTTGACGGCGATCCAGGACTTCGCGTACACGCACTGGAAGTCCCGCAGCGGCGGTTTCCAATCCGAGGGGTCCTTGTCGCCCTTGGCCTGGTTGACGTTGTCGGTCACCGCCCAGAGCTGCGGCCCGTCCAGATCGTTGGCGAACCGGCGCCGCTTCTCGGTCGTCCACGCCCAGGCCCCCGACCGCCACGCCTCCTTGAGCGGGACCATGTGGTCGATGTCCACGTCGGCGGCCATGGTCCAGATCGCGCCGTCGTACGGGCTGTGCCACGTGCCGGACACCGCCCGGCAGGCCTCGTCGGTGACGACGCCGACCCCGTCGCGCCGGAGCACGGTCTCACGGGTGTTGCAGGTGCCCGCCACGGTCGACCAGTGGGGGAACAGCACCCGGTCATAGGTGGACGCGTTCCGCTCCTCGGCGACCTCCAGCGTCTCCAATCGGTCGAGCGCCTCGGCGACGGTCGGCACCCCCGGCACCTCGGCCAGCAGAAAGGCGGCCAGAACCCAGCTCATCGGTCATTCCTCACGTTCCCGCCGGGCCCCCGTGGTCCGGCGAACGTGATCATGACGTCACCAGGTCGCCGTTGCCATGACCTCGCGGCGAGTCGCGCGGTCATGAACCTCTATAGAGTCGGCCGCGTGCAACGGCTGGTCCTGTTCGACATGGACAACACGCTCATCGATCTCGACGGGGCGTTCGGCGCCTGGGCCGCCGAGTTCGCCGGAATCCACGGCCTGGGTGACGACGGGGTGCGGTGGCTGCTCGATCTGGACATCCCCCACCGGGACCTGATGTTCCGGTGGATCAAGTATCACTTCGACCTCGCCCCGTCCGCCGAGGAACTTTGGGCCGCCTACCGGGCCCGGATGCCGGAGTTGGTCGAGTGCCGGCCTGAGGTGCTGGCCATGCTGGCCCGGCTGCGGGCCGCCGGGTGGAAGGTCGGGATCGTGGCCAACGGCATGGCCGACAACCAGCTCGGCAAACTCCGCGCCACCGGGCTGGCCGACGCGGTCGACGGGTTCGCCGTGGCCGGGGTCGAGGGGATCAGGAAACCCGACGTGGCCCTCTTCGAGATCGCCGCCAAGCGGTGCGGCCTGCCCCTGGCGGGCGGCGGCTGGATGGTGGGCGACAACCACGCCGCCGACATCGAGGGCGGCCGGGCGGCCGGGCTGCGCACGATCTGGATCACCCGGGAACCGCACGGCTCCGGGGCCGACCACGTCGTCGCCGACGTCCTGGAGTCGGAAGCCCTGATCTCGGGTGACTAGTCTCGGACCTGCAGATTCCACTATGGAAGGAAAGACGTGGAACACCGCAGACTCGGCCGGACCGGCCGTGACGTGTCCGTGGTCGGCCTCGGCACCTGGCAGCTCGGCGCCGACTGGGGCGACGTCAGCGAGGAGACCGCCTTCGCCGTCCTGGAGACCGCCGTAGAGACGGGCGTCGACTTCTTCGACACCGCCGACGTCTACGGCGACGGCCGCAGCGAGCAGTTCATCGGCCGCTTCATCAAGGACCACCCCGACATCCTGGTGGCGACCAAGATGGGCCGCCGGGTCGAGCAGACCCCCGAGAACTACAACCTCGACAACTTCCGCGCCTGGAACGACCGGTCGCGGCAGAACCTGGGCGTCGACACCCTCGACCTGGTCCAGCTGCACTGCCCGCCCACGCCGGTCTACTCGAGCGACGAGGTCTTCGACGCGCTCGACACCATGGTCGCCGAGGGCCGCATGAAGAACTACGCGGTCAGCGTGGAGACCCGCGAGGAGGCCCTGAAGGCGATCGCCCGTCCGGGCGTGGCCAGCGTGCAGATCATCCTGAACATGCTGCGCCTCGGCCCGCTCGCGGAGGTGCTGCCCGCCGCCCGCGAGGCCGGGGTCGGCATCATCGCCCGGGTCCCGCTGGCGAGCGGCCTCCTCTCCGGCCGGTACGACACCGCCACGACCTTCCCGGAGAACGACCACCGCAACTACAACCGCCACGGCGCGGCCTTCGACGTCGGCGAGACGTTCTCGGGCGTCGATTTCGAGACGGGCCTGGAAGCGGTCCGCCGCCTGGCCCCGCTGGTCCCCGAGGGCGCCACGATGGCCCAGTTCGCCCTGCGCTGGATCATCGACCAGCCGGGTGTGAGCGCTATCATCCCGGGCGCCAGCAACCCGGGCCAGGCCCGCTCGAACAGCGCCGCCGCCGACCTCGCACCCCTGAGCGGCGAGACCCTGGCCGCGGTCAACGAGATCTACGACGAACTGATCGCTCCCCAGATCGGGAACCGCTGGTAGCCGGCTAGCGGCCGAGGCCGGCGTCTCTCGCTCGGATGATGGCCTCGGCACGGTCGGCCGCCTGGAGTTTGCCCATGACCGCGTACACGTGGTTGCGGACGGTCTTCTGGGACAGGAAGAGGCGGGCGGCGATCTGGCCGTTCGACAGGCCGGCGGCCACCAGGTCGAGGATCTCGTGCTCCCGGGCCGTCAGGGTCGGGAAGGTCTCGCCCGAGGTGGCCGGGGGGCGCGGGGCGAGGAAGTCGGCGATGCGGCCGGCGAGGACGGCGCCGAAGACGACGCCTCCCCCGGCCACCGTCGTGATGGCGCGCACGACCTCGTCGGGTTCGGCGCCCTTCAGCAGGTAGCCGCGGGCGCCGGCGCGGAGGGCGTCGAAGATGGTGCCGTCCTCCTCCGACATGGTCAGGACGACCACGCCGGTCTCCGGGCGGTCGGCCAGGACGCGGCGGGTGGCCTCGATGCCGTCCATCTCGGGCATCGAGACGTCCATGACGATCACGTCGGGCTCCTCCCGAACCGCCCGGGTCACCGCTTCGGCGCCGTTCGCGGCGGTGCCGATGACGTCGATCTCGTCGATGCTGCCCAGCAGGGCGGCGAAGCCCTCGCGGAACACCGGGTGGTCGTCGACGACCAGGACCCTGATGGTCATACCGTCACCTCGTCGCGGGCGGGCAGGCTCGTCAGCACGCGGGTCCCTCTCGGCTCCATCGGGGCGATCTCACAGGTGCCGCCGAGTTCGGCGGCGCGTTCGCGCATGGACACCAGGCCCACGCCGGTCGTCGTGGCCGTTCCCAGGCCGACGCCGTCGTCGGTGATCTCGACGTTCAGGACGCCGTCGGCGCGGATGAGGGTCACCGTGCAGGTCGTGGCGCGGGCGTGGCGGCGGACGTTCGTGACGGCCTCGGCGGCGATCCGGTAGGCGGCCACCTCGACCGCCGCGGGCAGGCCCGTCAGGTCGCCGTGTTCCTCCACCCGCATCGTGAGGTCGGGGGCGAGCTGGCGGATGGCCCCGACCAGGCCGACGTCGTCGAGTGCCGGGGGCCGCAGGCCGTGGACCAGGCGTCTGACCTCGGCGAGCAGGCCGGTGAGCTCCTGGCGGGCCTGGCCGAGGATCTGGTCGGCGTCGTCGCCGGAGCGGCGGGCGGTGATCCTGGCCATGTCGATGCGGGCGGCGACGGCGGCCAGGGTCGGGCCGAGGCCGTCGTGGAGCTCTCGGCGCAGGCGGCGGCGTTCGTCCTCGACGGCCGAGACGATTCTCTCCCGGCCGCGTTGCAGCTCCTCCGCCAGGTGGACGGCCCGCGCCGCCGCCGCGGCCTGGCGGATCACGTCGGCGAGCAGCCGTTCGTCGCCCGACGTCGGGCGGGTGACCCGGGCGGGCAGCACCAGCCGGCCGACGCGTTCTCCCCGGTAGGCGATGGGCAGCGCCCGGGTCTCCGCCGGGCGTTCGCCGTCTTCGACCAGGAGCGCGTCGGTGATCTCGACGCCGACGTACGACGTCCGGAACGCCCGCCTGACCGTGCGGGCCAGCGTGAGGAGCTGCGCCTCGGAGTCGTCGGTCGCCTCCAGCCGCTCGGCCAGGCCGGAGACCACGTGGTAGGGGTCGTCGCGGTCGCCCACGACCCAGCGGCGGACCAGCCGCTGCAACCGGTGGCGCAGTTGCGCGTAGCCGATGGCGACCGCGAACACGGCGATTACCAGGCGTTCGCCGTCGTTCAGGCGGGAGCCGAGGTACTGCCCGGCGCTGCCCAGCACGACCAGGTCGAGCACGAAGGTCAGGGCCAGCAGGAGGGCGTACACGACGGTTCCGCCGAGCAGGCGGTCGACGTCGACCAGGTCGGGCCGGACGACGCCGACCGCGACCGCCGCGGCGGTGAGGACGACGCCGACCGTGAGGCCGATCGCCGTCCACGAACCCGGCAGCAGCCGGAACGTCAGCATGACCATGAGGTCGACCACGCCCGCCCAGACCAGCCAGCGCAACCGCGCCCGGTCGAGCCCGGCCGACGCGCGGTAGCGCCGGACGACCACGACGAACGGCGCGACCAGGCTCAGCGGCACGCAGAGCTGGGCCACCCGCAACACGACGGTCCAGACCTCGTCGGGCAGCGGCAGATAGAGCAGGTCGAGGTCGACGCTTCGCAGGGCCGCGGGAATCGGGCCCGGTTCGGAGGTGGCCTGGGCGATCCGCGACGGCGCCGCCACCAACGCCAGCGGCAGCAGGCTCGTCAGGCCCAGGCTGACATACGAGACTGCCCGCCACCGGCCCGTCGGCAGCCTCCCCTCGGGGAACAGCAGCAGGAGCAGCGGCAACAGCAGCAGGAGGCCCGCGCCGAAGCGCTGGTAGATCAGGAAGGCCGCCGAGTCGCCCGGCAGTCCTTCGAGCGTCGAGTACGCCAGCCACGACGACGCCAGCCCGTCGAGCGCCCACCAGGCGCCGAACACCGACATCAGCCGGCCGAGCGCGTGCCGGGGGAACCTGCCGAGCACGACCATTCCGGCCGTCGCCAGCGCGATCCCGGCCAGCGCGTCGAACGCGCCCGGCTGGAGGGCCAGCCCGGCGCGATGGGCCGCCGGGACCCGTACGTCGATGAGGGCCGCGGCGGGCAGGGCGGCCACCGCGACCGCGAAGAGCACCTTCCGCACCAGGAAAGTGTCCCGCAGCAGGTCAGCGAAGTCCCTAGGACTCGTGTCCCATTTGTACCGGGCACCGGAACAGGACGCCGTGCCCTGACGGTCCGGGCCGCCCGATCCGCAGCATGGTCGTCGTTCCCGAGAGACGAAGGACGCACGATGACCCTCACCGCCGCCCCCACCGAGACCGAGACCACCATCCGCAGACTGGCCCTGGGTCTGTCGTCGGGCGCGCTGGTCTGGTCGGCCGCCAGCCTCTTCTACGGCTTCCAGCCGACCACCGACCTGGGCTGGAAGCTCACCGACCTCGGCGGGCTGGCCTTCCAGTTCGGGCTGATGTGCCTGCTGGCCCTCATGATCCGCACCCGGGCGACCGGCACGAGCCGACTGGCCCGCGGCATGTTGCAGGTCGAGCGGGTGCTGCTGGTGCCGGCGATGGTCTGGAGCCTGCTGCACGCCCTCCTGCCCGGCCAGCGCGACGCCGACTGGCTGGCGATCCTCGACGTCTTCTGGCCGCTCTCGATGCTCGGCATGTTCGTGATCGGGATCAAGGTCGCCTTCGCCGGGCGCTGGCGCGGCCTGGCCCGCGTGTGGCCGGTGGTCGCCGAGAGCTGGGCCGTGGTGACGATCCCGGCCATGGGCATCCTGGGCCCGGAGGTGGGCGACGTGGTCGGCGCGACGCACCTGCTGGTCGGTTACGCCACGCTCGGCCTGATCATCGCCTTCCGGCCGGAGCTGGTCCGTACGGAGAAGTAGGAAAGGGGCGCCCCGCCCGGGACGCCCCTTTCACGTCAGGACACCGTGAAGGAGTCCACGTCGAACAGGGAGCCCGCGCCTCCCGTGAAGACCAGGTAGAGCGGCCCGGAGGCCGATCCGGTCAGCGTCGTGGAGACGGTCACGTGGGTGTCCCAGCCGCCCGTGGGCGCCACCGCGACCGAGCCGAGCAGCGTGCCGGTCTGCGAGCCCGACCTGATCTGGATGGTGCCGCCGGCCCCGGCCGATGACACCCGGGCGCTGAAGTTGCGCAGGCCCGAGGTGTTCACCCCCGAATAGGCCGTCCAGTCGCCGTTGTCGATGTAGCCGACCGAGTATCCGCCCTGGGCGCTCGGATGGTCGGCCTGCTGCACGCCGCTCATCGAGGTCCAGGCCTCACCCTGCACGGTCACCGGCTGGGGGCCGCCGCCGGTGGTCGACACCGTGATGGTGTCGACGTCGAGCAGGCTGCCCGCCCCGCCGGAGAAGACCAGGTGGAGCGGGCCGGAGCCGGTCCCGGTCAACGTCGTCGACACGGTCGTGAACGTGTCCCAGCTTCCGGTGGGCGCGACCGCTACCGACCCGAGCACGGTCCCGGTCGGCGATCCGGCCCTGATCGTGATCGTGCCGCCGGGGCCGCCCGAGGAGACCCGGGCGCTGAAGGTGCGCAGGCCCGCGGTGCTGACCTGCGAGTAGGCCGCCCAGTCGCCGTTGTCGATGTAGCCGACGGTCTGGCCGCCGCTGGCGGTGGCGTGCCCGGCGGGCTGGACGCCCGACTGCGAGGTGAACGCCTCCCCCTCGACGGTCTGGGTGGTGCCGCCGCCCGTGGTGAAGCTGATCGTGTACGTCTTCCCGGCGGTCGCGTTCCAGCTCAGCGTGTCGCCGGTCCGGGTGGCGGTGACGGTCGCGTCGGTCTCGTCCTTGACCGCGTAGGTGCCCGTGGCGGCGGCGGTGCGGACCTTGATCGGGTTGGTCCGGGCGGTCCGCAGGGTGATCGTCTCGGCCGCGCCCGACTTCCACGTCGTGTCGACGGTGATGTCGCCGCGTGCCTTCAGGCCCGTCACCGAGCCGTTGGCCCAGGTCGACGGCAGGGCGGGCAGCACGTGCACGGTGTCGTGCTGGCTCTGCAGGAGCATCTCGGCGACGCCGGAGGTCGCGCCGAAGTTGCCGTCGATCTGGAACGGCGGGTGGGTGTCCCACAGGTTGTCGAGGGTGGACGACTTGAGCTGCTCCGACAGCAGCTTGTGGGCGCGGTTGCCGTCGAGGAGACGTGCCCAGAAGTTGATCTTCCAGGCCTTCGACCAGCCGGTGCCGCCGTCGCCGCGCGCGTTCAGCGAGACGCGGGCGGCGCCGGCCTCGGCCGTGCCCGGAAGGATCTGGTTGCTCGGGTGCAGCGCGAACAGGTGGGAGACGTGGCGGTGGGTGTCGGTCTGGGAGTCCCAGTCGGTCTTCCACTCCTGGAGCTGGCCCCAGCGGCCGATGCGCAGGCCCGGGTCGAGCCGCGACAGGGCGGTGGTCAGCTCGTTCTGGAGCGCGGTGTCGACGCCCAGGGTGCGGGCGGCGGCCAGGGCGTTGGTGAAGACCTCGCGCACGATCTGCTGCGACATCGACGCGCCGGCCGAGAAGTCGCCGTTCTCCGGGGAGTACGACGGCGAGACCACCAGGCGGTTGTCACGCGGGTCGACGTGCAGGAAGTCGAGCCAGAACTCGGCCGCGCCCTTGATCGCCGGGTAGGCGGTGTCACGCAGGTAGTTGACGTCGCCGTTGAAGCGGTAGCTGTCGTAGAGGTGCTGGGTCGTCCAGGCGGCGGCCTCGGGGAACCAGAACGACTGCGGGTAGTTGTGCACGCCGGTGAAGCCGTAGGGGTTGGTCTCGTTGTTGACCACCCAGCCGCGGGCGCCGTACATGTTCTGGGCGGTGACCCGGCCGGGGGCGACCATCGAGTTCACGTAGCGGTCGTAGGGCCTGGTGGTCTCGCGGAGGTTCGTCTGCTCGGCCGGCCAGTAGTTCATCTGCAGGTTGATGTTGACGTGGTAGTCGGCGTCCCACGGTGGGTTCACCACGTTGTTCCACACGCCCTGCAGGTTGGCGGGGAGGATGTCGTTCTCCCGCGAGGAGGAGATGAGCAGGTAGCGGCCGTACGCGAAGAACATCGCCTCCAGCGCCCGGTCCTGCGTCGACGAACCGCCGGTGTAGTTGGCGCGCAGCGTGTTGGTCGGCACGGTCGGGTTGGTCTGGCCGATGTTCAGCTTCACCCGGTCGAACAGGTTCTTGTAGTCGGCCAGGTGGGCGGCCTTCAGTTCGTCCCAGCTCTTGGCCGCGGCCGTCGTCACCCGTGAGGTGACCCCGGCGGCCGGGTCGGCCCCCCGGTAGGTCGGGTAGACGTCGGAGTAGTTCGTGCCGGCCGACAGGACCAGCAGCACGCTGTTGGCGCCGGTGACGGTGACACGGTCACCGGCGTCCGTGCGCGTGCCGCCCTGGTTGACCACCTGGACCTGGCCCTCGAACTTGAGCCCGTTGTTGGCCAGCGTGCCCTTGATGGTGAGCCGCCCGTTCGAGGCGGTGACCGTCTTGTCGTTGCGCGGCGAGGTGTGCCGCAGCGTGAACGACACCCGGCCAGTCTGATTGGCCGAGATGCGGGCCACGATCACGTTGCCGGGGTTGCTGGCGAAGTACTCGCGGGTGTACTCGACGCCGCCCGCCGTGTAGCCGACGCGCGCGATGGCCTCGCGGAGGCTGAGCTCGCGGCGGTATTCGCTGGTGCTGGTGGGCGGGTTGGCGAAGTCGAGGAACAGGTCGCCGAAGGTCTGGTAGGAGCCGAAGTTCGTCTTGCCCTGGCCGAGAGCGTTGGCCACGGTCTGAGGAGTGATCCGGCCCTGCTGGTCGATCTGCGCCTGGATGTTGTCGATGGCCCCCGGGCGGGGCGAGGTCCAGTTGCCGTGGTTGTAGCCGCCCTGCGCGCCGGGGCCGCCGGTCCACAGGGTCTTCTCGTTGAACTGGAGTTGCTCGGAGGCGACGCCGCCGAACACCTTGGCGCCCAGCGGGCCGTTGCCGATCGGGAGGGCCTGCGTCTCCCAGTTGGTGGCCGGGGAGTTGTACCAGAGGGTCAGGTCGTCGGTGGGCGGCAGGGCCAGCGCGGACGCCTGCGTCTGGGTGACAGCGGTCATACCGGCCACCATGGCGAACACCGCCAATCCGGCGGTGCATAATCTTCGGCGCACGGGTCCTCCGGTCAGGTGAGGGGGGTCAAGTCAAGGAAATAGCATCGAAACAACCCTGAAACAAGGCTTGGCATCCGATGTTTCCTCGACTATCGGTGAGTTCCTGACCGGTTGATCCCGTCGTTGCGGCTCACAGATCGGATGTATTTCGAGTTATCTGAACGGGATACCCGCCTTCGCCCCGAAGACGGTGCCCCGCGTGACCTGCTCCTTGAGCACCGCCCCGGTGCGTCCGGCCAGGTAGGCCCGGCGAGGAGAGTCGTCGAAGTGGGTGAGCTGGGCCACCGCGTCCGCCCGGCCGAGGCTCACGCAGACGGCGACGAACCGCACGACGTGCGGGGTCAGCTCGCGGCCCTGGATCGTCCGTGCCACGTTGAGGGCCGCCGTGGCGCCCTGGGGCTCCGAGGCCTGGCAGGACATCCGCGCCCCCGGCACGGCCGCGCAGTCGCCGGCGGCGAAGACCCGCGGGTCGTCGACGCTGCGCAGGAACTCGTCGACGACGAGGCGGCCCTCCTCGTCGACGGTCAGGCCGCTGCGCGCGGCGAGGTCGGGGACGCCCGAGACGATGCCCCACAGGGTGAGGTCGGTGGCGAGAGCCGTACCGGACCGGAGCACGACCTGCCCGTCGGCCACCGCCGTGACGCCGTCTTCGACGACCTCCACCTTGAGCCGGTCGAGCCCGGCGCGCACCCGGCGCCGCGCTCCTTCGGCGAAGCCGCCGGCGACCGCGGTGCCCACGAGGCGGACCCGCAGATCAGGGCGAGCGGCGGCGATCTCGGCCGCCGTCTCGATGCCCGTCGGGCCGCCGCCGATCACCGTGACGACCGCCCCGGAGTGCAGCGTGGCGAGCGCGGCGCGCGCCTGTTCCGCGCCCTCCCAGGTGCCCGCGGGGATGGTGCCCGGCATGGGCTGGGCCGTGCTGCCGACGGCCAGCACCGCGAGGTCGAATTCGAGCGAGGCGCCGTCGTCGAGCGTGACGAGCCCGTCGCCGATCTTCTCGACCGTCCCGATCCTGGTCGTGATCCCGGCGCGCAGCATCGACGTGAGCGGGGCGTGCGCCGGGGAGGTGCCCGACACCCGCTGGTGCAGGCGCACGCGCTCGACGAAGTGGCCACGCGGGTTGACCACTGTGATGTCGGCCTTGGTCTTCCTGGCCAGGATGTTCGCCGCGTAGGTGCCCGCGTATCCGGCTCCGATCACCACGATCTGCATTGCCGTCTCCTTGTCTCGACTGCCTCGGACAGGAGACGCTCGGCGCGACTTCTTTGTGACATGTCACGAAACGACCGGTTCCGGCATCTCATGGATATGACCGATTCCGCGACGGAGATCTTCGTCGCCCACCGCACCCTGCTCTTCACGGTCGCCTACGAGTTGCTGGGCTCGGCCGCCGACGCCGAGGACGTCGTCCAGGAGACGTGGCTGAAGTGGACCGGCGTGGACCTCTCGGCGGTCCGCGACCAGCGCGCCTATCTGGTCACCATCGCCACCCGGCAGGCCCTCGGGCGGCTGCGCGTCCTGGGCCGCCGCAAGGAGACCTATTTCGGCCCGTGGTTGCCCGAACCCCTGCTGACCGCCCCCGACGTCGCCGAGGACGTCGAACTGGCCGACAGCCTGTCGACGGCGATGCTGCTGGTCCTGGAGACCCTCACCCCGACCGAGCGGGCCGTCTTCGTGCTCCGCGAGGTCTTCGACTTCGAGTACGCCGAGGTCGCCGAGGCCGTCGGCAAGACCCAGGCGGCGGTCCGGCAGATCGCCCACCGCGCCCGCGCCCACGTGGCCGCCCGCCGCCCTCGCGGCGTGCCCAGCCAGACGCAGACCAGAGACGCGATGGCCGCCTTCCGGCAGGCGATCGAGACCGGGAACCCGCAGGGCCTGCTCGACCTGCTGGCCCCCGACGTCGTGCTGCTGGCCGACGGCGGCGGCAACGTCCAGGCCATGCACCGGCCCCTCGTGGGCGCGGACAAGATGATCCGCTTCTACGCGGGCATCCTCCGCTCCTACGGCGCGATGATGACGCTGGAACCGGTCGAGGCCAACGGCTGCCCCGCCTTCCTCGCCTACCTCGACGGCGTCCTCGACGGGCTGATGTCCATGCGCGTCGAGGACGGCCTGATCACCGAGGTCTACTACGTCAGGAACCCGGAGAAACTGTCCCGTCTGGCCGAGGAGACGCCGCTGAGCACGCGGTGAGCAGCTCCTCCCACTGGGGGCCGATCGCGGCGATGTCGTACTCCTTGGCCGTGACCAGGCCGTTCTCGGCCAGGTGGCCGCGCAGATCGGGGTCGACGATGAGGCGGCCGATGGCGTCGGCCATGGCGTGGATCTTGCCGGCCGGCACGAGCAGGCCGTTGTGGCCGTCGGTGATGATCTCGGCCGGGCCCGTCGGGCAGTCGTAGGCGACGACCGGGACGCCCACGCTCATGGCCTCCAGGATGGTCATCGGCATGCCCTCGCGGCGGCTGCTGAGCACGTTGATCGACGCCTCGGCCAGCACCGCGCCCACGTCGGTGGCCGGGCCCATGAGGCGCACGCAGCCGGTCAGCTCCTTCTTCTCGATCGACGCCTGGAGCTTGTCGTGGCGGGGGCCCGAGCCGTAGATGCGCAACTCCCACTCGGGGTGGACGCGGTGGACGTGCGCCCAGGCACGGATCAGCAGGTCGTAGCCCTTGACGTGGGCCAGCCGCCCGATCGCCACCACGACCGGCCCGGGGCGCCGCGCCGTGGCGGCGTTCAGCTTGGGCACCGCGTTCGGGATCCGGACCAGGTGGGCCGGGCGCTTCTTCAGGGCCTTCCGGTACGACCGCAGGTCGGTCTCGGTGAGCGTGGCCACGGCGGTCAGGCGGCCGTAGCGGCGGACGATCTGCTTGGTGGTCTCCTCGCCGTGCGAGGGGAGGTTCGCGTGCTCCTGGCCGATGGTGATCACCTCGGGTCCGGCGAACCGGGCGATCAGCAGGTTGAGGGCCGGACGGGTGCCGATGAGGACCCCGCCGCGGCGGCTGCGGATGTAGCGGGCCAGGGCGAGGTCGGTCTTCAGGGTGAACCAGTGGGCGGCGGCCTCGTCGGGCGGCGTCAGGCGGCTGCGGAAGCGGTTGAGCACCCCTTTTCTGCCGTTCACCCGATCGTCCAGATAGGTGATGCGCACGCCGGGCGGCGGTTCGAAGAAGAATTCCGGGAGTTCGCGTACGACGCTGACGATCTCGACGTCATGCCGTTCGGCCAGGTGGGCGGCCAGGTTGAAGACCGTTCTGATGGTGCCGCCCAAGCCGTAGGCGTGGAGCAGGAGAATGCGGATCTCGCGAGTGTCGGGCGGTGGCGCGTTTCTGGCCCGTCGCTGATCGCGTTTCTCCAGGAGTCGGATGACCGCCCGTCGTAAAGCTCCCGAAATCGGCAACATTTTCCCCTTTGAAATGTGTGATTTCCCCGCTATTAAGACGCAGTGAACACACAATTCGCTTATGTGATCTAGATCACACTTGGCCAGCGCGCGATCGCGTCGATGACGTGGGGGGCGAGTGTCGCGGCCTGACCGCGGATTTCGGGGACGGCCGTGGTCTCGTAGCGGCTGCCCCTCAGCACCGGCCCGAGGGTGACGAGCCGGTCGTCGGCGCGGCCGACGGCGTCGACGAGGCGGCCGCGCGCGTCGGCCTCCACGCCGAGCCCGAGCCGGTCGGCCCGCACCAGGCCGTCGCCCATGAGCCGGGTCAGCAGCGGGTCGCGGGCGCAGACCGAACCGGGCCCGGTGGCGTTGACCACCCAGGAGACGGGCAGGTCGCGGTCTTTCAGGTGCACCGTCACCCCGTCGGCGCGGGGGGTCACCCCGTCGACGCAGCCGCTCAGCACCTTCAGCCGGCCCGACGACCGCAGGCTCTGGATCCTCGCGGCGGTGACGGGCGGGATCCGGTGCCGGTGGATCTCCCAGTGGCGCGCCGCCAGCGCCAGGAACCGGCGCTGCTCCTTCAGCGGGAGCCGGGACCACACTTCCGGCACCCGGGGGCGCAGCCCGTCGACCACGCCCCGCCAGTCGTCGTCGGAGGCCGCCTCGCGCACCGCCCGGAAGAGCACCCGCAGGGTCAGCGGCCCTTCGGGCAGCGTGACGTGGCGGGGGATCACCGGCCCCTCGACGTGCACGCGGGGCAGCAGGCCGTGCCGCGACACCGCGTAGACCGTGCGGCCGGGCACGCGGCTGAGCGTGACGGCCATGTCGACCATGGTCAGGCCGGTGCCGACGACGAGCACGTCGCCGTCGGCGACCTCGCCGAGCGCGCCCACCGCCCACGGGTCGTTGGTACATCGTTCGCCGGGCAGCCGCAGCCCCGGGGCGGCGTTGCCGGTGGCCAGCACGATCGCGTCGGCGTCGAAGCGCCGCCCGTCGGCGAGGCCCACCCGGTAGGGCCGCCGCGAGACCGCCGCGACCTCGCCGGTGATCCGCTGGACGGTGCGCTCGGACCCGTCCTGGGCACGTTCCAGAACCTCGCGCAGGTAGTGGCCGTAGGTCTGCCGGGGCAGGAAGGCGCACTCCGGCGCCCTGGCCCAGCGGACGAAGTCGTCGGGGTCGTGCTGGAGGGCGCTCATCTTCGCCGCTGCGGCGTTGAGGAGATGGGCGGGGTCGGTGGTGGAGTAGGCCTGACCGAGACCGTGCCGGGCGTACCGGTCGATCAGCACGACGCGCAGCGGGAGACGGCGGGTGCGTGCGTTGTGCAGCAGGTGAACGGCGGCCAGGGTGCCACTGGCCCCACCGCCCACGACCACGATGACGGGAGTCATGCCCCCAGGATAGGCAACTTTACCTACCTCTTTTATAGGCAATCTCGAGTTCACGCCCCGGACACGTGCGGCAGAACCTCCCGGCCGAGCCTGGCCACGTTCTCCAGCGTCCTGCGGTGGTCGCCCGCGCCCTCCACCAGGAGGATCAGCCGGGTCAGGCCGGTCGTCCGCAGCGTCTCGCGCATGACCCGCACGCAGTGCTCCGGCGAGCCGACCGGGTGGATGCGGCAGAGCAGGTCGACGTAGGCGTCGACGTCGCGGGCGGCGCGCGGGCGGCCGTCGACCGGGACGTAACCGGCCAGGCCGGGGCGCAGCCATCGGGGCATGGCCCTCTTGAGCTCGGCGACCGCGTCCTCGGTCGTGTCGGCGACGAAACCGACGGCGGCCCCGACGTGGTCAGCCGACGCCGTGTCGGCGGCCGCGATCTGCTCGGCCGTCAGCGTCTGCGCGCGCGGCGGCGAACACCTGGGCATCGCCCGGTCCTGGTATCGGGCGAGCATGGCGGCCTTCTCGTCGTCGCCGACGTGCATGCCCAGCAACATCGGCAGGCCGCGCGCGGCGGCCACGTCGGCGGTCTCGCCGGAGGTGCAGGCGACGACCGGGCGCAGTCTCGGCGGCGAGGGCGTCATCGGCACCTCGCGGAAGCGGAAGAACTCCCCGTCGGCCGAGACGCTCTCCCGGGTCAGCGCCGCGCTGAGCAGGTCGAGGGACTCGGCGAAGCCCCGGTCGAACCGGGGCAGGCCGGTGCCGAAGACCTCCAGGTCGACCCAGGGCCCGCCCCGGCCCACACCGAGTTCGAACCGGCCGCCCGAGGTGTGGTGCAGGATCGCGGCCTCCTCGGCGAGGGCGACCGGGTGGCGGGTGGACAACACGCTCACCGCCGTCCCGACGTGGATGCGCGACGTGCGGCCCAGGGCCACCCCCGCCAGCGTGACGGCCGAGGGGATCACGCCGTAGGACATGAAGTGGTGTTCGGCGAGCCAGGCGTCGTGGAAACCGGCCCGTTCGGCGGCGACGACGGTCTCGACGGTGTTCCGCAGCACCTCGCCGGAGGTCTGGCCGGGGAACAGCGCGCCGACCAGGAAGATCCCGATGCGGATCAGCGGCCTCTCCTTCTCAGTGATCGTGGCGCCCACCAGTTCGCCTGCCCGGCCAGCGCCATCGCGGCGGGCAGCAGCACCCCTCTGATGATCGTCGCGTCGACCACGACCGCGAGGGCCATCCCGACGCCGAGCATCTGGAGGAAGACGACGCCGGAGGTGGCGTACACGGCGAAGGAGGCCGCCAGGATCGCGGCCGCCGCGGTGACGAGCGGCGCGCTCCGCGCGATCCCGTTCGGTACGGAGCTCACGACGTCACCGGTGCGGTCGTACTCCTCCTTGATCCGGGAGAGCAGGAAGACCTCGTAGTCCATGGACAGGGCGTAGGCGACGCAGAACATCAGGATCGGGATGCTGGGCTCGATGCTGCCCGTTCTGTCCTGGAAGAGGAAGACCAGCGCGCCGAACATGACCGAGAGGCTGAGCAGGTTCAGCACGGCCGCCTTCAGCGGGGCCACGAGGCTGCCGCTCATCACGAACAACACCACACACGTGACCAGCACGATCAGCCCGGCGACCAGCGGCAGGCGGCCGACGACGCCGTCACGGTAGTCGGTCAGCTCGGCCGGATAGCCGCCGACGACCACCTCGACGGGAGCCGCCACGGCCCGGATGTCGGCGACCAGGCCCAGCCGGTCGCCGGAGGCCACCACCGACAACCGGCTCGCGCCTCCGGCGGCGTACCGGGTCCCGCCGGGGGCCTCGACCGGCCGCCCGCCGGTGAAGGACCCCGCGGCGGAGTCGACCCGTGCGACGCCCTCGATCCGGGACAACTCCGCCGCGTAGGCGGCCGTCAGGCTCCCGCCCGGGGCCACGACCTGGACGGCGTCCGCCTCCTCCACCGGGAACCCGGCTCTGACCTGGTCGTAGAGCTGGCGGGCCGGGGCCGACTCGGGCAGCACGCGGTCGTCGGGCAGACCGAACCTGATGCCCAGGAACGGCGAGCCGAGCAGCAGGACGAGCGCCAGCGCGGCCCCGCCGAGTAAGAACGGCCGGCGCATGACCCGAGTGGCCACCTCGCCCCAGAAGACCGAGGGCGGGGCGGCACGACGCCGGGTGACCCAGTGGCCCAGCAGCCGCAGCGCGGCGGGGAGCAGCACCGTCGCGCCGGGAACGGCGGCGGCGACGACAGCGAGGCCGGCGTAGCCGAACGACCGGAGGAACGGGAACGGGAAGGCGAGCAGGACCGCGAGCGCGGCGGCGACGGTGACGCCGCTGAACAGGACGGTCCGCCCGGCGGTCCGGACGGTCCGGGCGACCGCCTCGGCCACCTCCGCGCCCCGGCCGAGCTCCTCACGGAACCGGAAGACGACGAACAGGCCGTAGTCGACGCCGAGGCCGACGCCCATGACGAGGGCGAGGTTGGCGGCGAAGGTCGAGACGTCGGTGAACAGCGTCACCACCCGGATGAGCGCCAGCGACCCGGCCACGGCCGCGATGCCGACGGCGAGGGTGACGAGGGCGGCGGCGAACCTGCGGTAGACCAGCCAGAGCAGCAGCAGGACCATCGGCAGCACGACCAGCTCGGCACGCAGGAAGTCGGCCCTGGCCTGCTCCATGACCTGCCGGAACACCTCGTCTCCGCCGCCGACCTCGACCCTGACCAGCGGCCCGTCGCGGGTGAACGACGGGACCAGCGCGGGCAGCACGGTCCGGCGCACCGTGTCGGCGTCGCCGGGGATCCAGGCGAGCACGAGCGCCTGGCGGGCGTCCCGGCTGCGCAGGGTGGCCGACCCTCGGGTCCAGTACGACCAGGCGTCCCCCACCCGGGCGGCGAGTTCGCGGGTCAGTTCCCGGCCCGCCTCGGCCACCTCGGGGTCGTCGACGGTGCCCTGCCGGGCGGTGACGAGGAGGGCCAGGTTGGGGCTGCCGGTGCCGAACCGATCGGCGAGCGCCTCCTTGGCCCGCATCGACTCCGAGCCGGGGGCCTCGAAGCGGTTGAGCGACAGGGCGTCGAGCGTTCCGGCGGCGACGGCCCCGGCGGCGAGCGTGATCAGGACGCCCAGGACGAGCACCCATCTGGCTCCGGGCACGGCGAATCGATCCCCTTGGTAGGATTCTTTGCGAGCAATCGCTCGCGTTTTGAACAATACGAGCGGTCGCTCGCATTTTCAAGGGAGATCGCGATGGAGCGACGCCGGCAGGCGCGCGGTGAGCGGCGGATGGCCGAGATCCTCGACGCGGCGGCCGACGCCTTCGCCGAACTGGGCTACGAGAAGGCGTCCACGAACGCCATCGCCGCGCGGGCCGGCATCTCGCCGGGGTCGCTCTACCAGTTCTTCCCGAGCAAGGAGGCGGTGGCGAGCGCGCTGGCCGGCCGGTTCGTGGCCGACATGCGCGCCGCCCACGGCTCGGCGTTCGGCGAGGCCGACGTCGCCGGAATGGACCTCGACGAGTTGCTCGACCGGGTGGTCGACCCGCTGGTGGCGTTCAACCTCGCCAACCCCGGGTTCAAGGCGCTGTTCGCCCGGCCCGACATGCCGTCGGCGCTCGCCGAGTCGTCGCGGCCGATCCAGGCGGCGATGCTCGGGCAGGTCGAGTCGATCCTCGACGCCCGGGTGCCGGGGCTGGCCCCGGCCGACCGGGCGCGGAGCGCGCGGGTGCTGGTGCGCGTCTTCCAGGCCATGACGCCGCTCGTGGCGGCGGCGCCCGAGGAGGAGCGCCCGGCCGAGGTCGCCGAGCTCAAGCGGGTGCTGAAGGGTTACCTGACGTCGCTCAGCGCGTAGCGCTGAGCCGGCGGCGCCAGACGAGCACGCCGAGCACCGCCAGGAGGGCGGCGCCCACCCCCCAGGTCAGCGGCGCCGACGACCCCTGGGTCTTCATGGCCACCGGCGCGGGGGCGGCCACGGGGGCCGAGTCGGTCGCGCACACCAGCGGCCGCGCCTCGCCCTCGCGGGCCGCGCAGGAGACCACGGCCAGGCGCTTGAGGCCCGGCGTCAGCCGCTTCACGTCCATGGTCACGCTGAACGTCACGGTCTCGCCGGCCTTCAGCGGGTGGATCCAGTGCACCCGGCCGTCGGCCGCCTTCCCCGACGGCGACGAGGAGACCAGCGTCAGGCCGGGATCGATCGTCTGGCTGATGTCGAGAGACCTGGCGTCGCCGGCGCCGGTGTTGACCACCGTCGTCGTGTACGTCAGCCGCTGACCCTGCTTGATCGAATCACTGCCGCCCTCGACCGCGATGGTCAGCTGGGCCTTCGGTTTCGCGTGCGCGGCCGGCGCCGCGACGAGCAGTACGGCGATTATTCCCGCGGCTTTTCCCCAAAACGCCATGGTCCCCCCAGAGGCCGGCGGACGGATATTCCGCCGGCCATTCTTCCGGCCTCAGAGCGTGGTGGCGATGTAATTCAGCGTGCCCGTGTAGGTGTCGGGGCGGACGAACGGAACAGTGATGCGGTAGTTGTTCGCGATGATGTCGCCCGTGGGCGCCGACGCCGACGCCTTGGTGTCGACGACGACCGGCGTTCCCGGGTCCAGCGGGGTGAATGTACCGGCCTGCGCCGGCCCGCTCACCTCCAGCAGCGAGGCCGGGATGACGTCGGTGCTGCCGGCGATCGACGGCAGCAGGTTGGGCGTCGTCGGTTGCACCGTGACGGTGTAGCCGGCGAAGTTGTTCGTGGTCACGCGCATGGTCACCGGGGATCCGGTGGTCACGACCGCTCCCGGCACGCCGGTCAGGGTGAACGACGGGGTCAGCTCGGTGAGCGTGATCTCGTCGGTGACCACGACGACCGCCTCGGTGTTGCCGGTGGCCGTGTCGGCGGCGGCGGGCACGGCGTGCAGCACGCCCGCGACGCAGGCGAAGGCCGCGCACACGATTTTCATGTCAGGCATTTGTGCCATCCCTTTCAATTAACCTCGACAGCCATGATCACCGCGTTTTCCCGCAGTTAAACTCACGATGTGCTGGCAATGTAGTCGAGGATCACCGAATAGCTTCCTGTCGGGACAAATGGAATATCCACCTCATAATCATTCGAGAGTGAATCCCCGATTTGCGCCGACGGTCCCGGCTGCCGGTGCACCACGATCGGCGTCGTCGCCGACAGCGGCTCGAACCCGGACGTCTCGGGTGACCGCACCTTCAGCGCGGAGATCGGGATCGAGGCGCCGGTGACCGGCGAGGTCAGCGCGGACGCCGACGACCGCACGGTCACCGTGTAGCCGGTCGGGCTGTTGGTGATGACGTTCATCGTCACGATGCCGTCGCCCCGCTGGGTGGTGTCGGGCGGGCCGGTCAGCGTGAAGCTCGTGGTCAGGTCGGCCACGGCGATGCTCTGGGCGAGCACGGTGATGGTCGTCGAGCAGCGCGGGTCGGCCGAGCCCACCGCACAGTTGGAGCCACGGGTGGGCGACGTGATCGTGGTGGCCAGAGAGCCGTTCCCGGCCGCCGGGTCGATCCGCACCGAGTAGGTGACGGTCGCGGTCGCGCCCTCCGTCAGGTCGCCCGTCCAGATCAGCTCGCCGTCGACGGGCGAGACGAAGCCCGTGGACGCCCAGGCGTCGCCGCCGTAGATCGCCCCTCCGATCGGGTCGGTGTAGGTCGCCCCCGTGTACGGCGTCTGCCCCGTGTTGGCGACCGTCACGGTGTAGGTCACGATGCCACCGGCGACGATGCTCGCCGCGTCGGCCCGCTTGGTGATCGTGAGCTGCGGCGTCAGCACCCGCACGGTCGTCGAGCACGACGGGCCGCCCGGACAGGTCGCGCCTGTCGTCGGCGACACGACCTGCTGGGTGAGCCGGCCGTCGCCCGGATCCGGGTCCTTGATCCGCACCGAGAAGGTGACCGTGGCGACCGCGCCCACGGCCAGGTCGCCGGTCCACGACAACGTCGGCTCGGCGTAGTCGACCACGCCCGAGGTCGCGGTGGCGTCGTCGTCGTAGTCGGCGTCGCTGAGCACGCCGATCAGTGACGTGCTCCAGGTGGCGTCCTGGTAGGGCGCCTCGCCGGTGTTCCTGGCGGTGATCGTGTAGGTCACGACGTCGCCCGGGGTCGCGGTCTCCCGGTCGGCGACCGTGGTCAGGCTCAGTTCCGGGACGAGGACGGTGACCGCGGTCGTGCAGGCCTGGCAGTCGAGGCCCGGGGTCGTCGAGGTGACTTCGCTGGTCAGCGTGCCGCCGTCGCCGCCCGGGTCGATCACGGTGATCGAGGCCGTAGCGGTGACCGACTCGCCGGGGGCCAGCGGGCCGTTCCAGGTGACCGAGTCGTCGAGGTTGAACGTCAGGGTGCCGCTGCTGACCACCGCGTCGTTGTTGTACTGGGCGTTCGCCAGCGCGCCGGCCAGCGACAGCGTGAAGTCGGCCGGTGTGAAGGTGGTGCGGCCGTTGTTGGTCGCCGTCACCGTGTAGCGCACGACGTCTCCCGGCAACGCGACCGTCCGGTCGGCGGCGGTGGCGACGGTGAACACCGCCACCGGCACGTCGGTCTCGCAGCGCGGGTCGGTCCCGCAGTTGCTCCCGACCGTCGGTGAGGTGATCCGGCTCGACAACATCCGGTCGCCCGGGTCGGGGCTGCGGACGGTGACCGAGTAGGTGACCGTCGCCGTCTGGCCGGGGGCCAGCGCGCCCGTCCAGGCGAACTCGCCGGCCGACACGTCGACGGTCCCCCTCGTGGCGCTTCCGTCGCCGTTGTAGACGGCGTCGTCGAGCACCCCCGCCAGCGCGTCGGTGAACGTCGCCGCCGGATAGTTCGTCTGCCCGGTGTTGGCGACCGTGACCGTGTAGGTCACCGTCCCGCCCGGCGTCGTCGATTCCGGGCTCGCCGACTTCACGATCGTCAGCGCCGGGGTGAGCACCTGGACGTTGCTCGTGCACGCCGCGCACGACACCCCTTCGGCGTCCGACGTCACCGTGTTGGCCATGATCTTGTCGCCCGGATCGGGCGACCGCACGGTCATCGTGTACGTCACCGTCGCCGACGCCCCGACCGCCAGGTCCCCGGTCCAGCTCAGCGCCGAGTCGGCGAAGTCCACCGATCCGGTCGTGGCGGCGGCGTCCGCGCCGTACACGGCGTCGTCGAGCGCGCCCTCCAGCGGGTCGTAAACGCTGATTCCCGTGTAGGGCGTCTCGCCGGTGTTGGCGATCGTGATCGTGTACGCCACCACGTCGCCCGGCTGGGCCACCGCACGGTCTGCCGTCTTGGCGATGGTGAGCTGCGGCAGCAGCACGGGCACGTCGATCGCGCACGCCGGGTCGGTGCCGCCCACCGGGCAGTTGGAGCCCGGCGCGGCGGACGTCAGCCGGGTGACGATGCGCCGGTCTCCGGTCGGCGGCGAGTCGACGATGAACACCGCCGACACCGTGACGCTGCCGCCGACGGGAATGTCGCCCGTCCACATCAGGTTGGGACCCTCGACCCACAACGTCCCCGAGGTGACCGTCTGCTCGCCGGTCGGCGTGATGTCGCCGACGAAGCCGCCGGCGGGGATCGTCACACTGATCCCGTAGTAGGGCGTCTGCCCGGTGTTGGTGAACACGGTGGTGAGCTGCATAGTCTGCCCCGGCTTGACGCTGGCGGCGCTGGAAGACGCGGCGATCCGCAGCTCCGACACGGTGACCGTGGCCGAGCAGCGCGGGTCGGTGCCCCCGGCCGGGCAGTTGTCTCCCGGCGAGGGGGAGGTGAGCGTACCGGTGAGCAGGTCGTCGCCCGAACCGCCCGCCGGATTGACCGTCACCGAGTAGGTGACGGTCACCGTGCCCCCGGCCGGGACGTTCCCCGTCCAGGTCACGTTCGGCGAGGTGAAATCGGCGGTGCCCGACGTCGCGGCCAGGTCGCCGTTGTACGACGCGTCGTCCAGCACTTCCGTCAGCGGGTCGGTGAAGGTCGCCCCCACATAGGTCGTGGCGGCGGTGTTGGCCACGGTGATCGTGTACGTCACGACCCCGCCCCGCACCACCGACGACGGGTCGGCCGTCTTGGTGAAGGTGAGATCGGTGGCGTCGGTGACCACCACGGTGACCGCGCACGGCGGATCGGCCGCTCCCGCCGGGCAGTTGGCGCCCTGTGCGGCCGAGGTGGTCACCGCGGTCAGCCGCTTGTCGCCCAGGTCGGGGTTGTCGACGACCGCCGTGAAGGTGATCGTCGTACTGGCGCCGACGGCGAGGTCCCCGGTCCAGGTGAGCGTGGGCGCCGTGTAGGCGACCGACCCCGACGTGGCGACGGCGTCACCGCCGTACGCGGCGTCGTCGAGCAGCCCCGCCAGGTCGGTGAGCGCGGTGGTGCCCGTGTAGGACGTCTGGCCGGTGTTGGTGATCGTCGTGGTGAAGGTGACGGTGTCGCCCGGAACGGCGGTCTGCCGGTCGGCCGAGGTCGCCACGGTCAGCGCCGGAGTCAGCACGACCACCCGCGACGTGCAGGCCGAGACGCACGTGCTGCCCGGCTCGGCCGAGGTCACCGCGTTGATGAGCTGCTTGTCGCCCGGGTCGGGGTCGCGCACGGTCACGCTGTAGGTCACGATCGCGGTGGCGCCGACGGCGAGGTCGCCCGTCCAGTGCAGTTGCGGCGTGACGAAGACGGCTGTGCCCGCGGTGGCCGACGCGTCGCCGTTGTAGACGGCGTCGTCGAGCAGGCCGGTCAGGTCGTTGGAGACGGTGATCGCGGTGTAGGGCGTCTGGCCGCTGTTGGTGATCGTCGTCGTGTACTGGACGACGCCTCCGGGCACCTGGGTGGTGGTGTCGGGCGTGGTGGTGATCGTCAGGGCCGGGATCAGCACGTCGATCCGCGCGGTGCAGGCCGGATTCGTGCCGCCGGTCGGGCAGGAGCTGCCCGGCGCGTCGGAGACGAGCGTACCCCGCATGATCTTGTTACCGGTGTCGGGGTTCTTCACGGTCAGCGTCCCGGTGACGGTCACCGTGCCGCCGACGGGGATGTCGCCCGTCCAGTTGATGCCGGTCGGCCCCAGCACGAGGTTCCCCGAGCTGGCCACCTGGTCGCCGTTCGGAACGGCGTCGTCGATCACGTCCAGGCTGGATGCCGACACGGTGAGGCCCGTGTAGGGCGTCTGGCCCGTGTTGGTGAAGGTGGCATTCAGGCGGATGACCGAGCCCGGAGTGGTGCTCGTCTCGGTGTAGGCCTGGCTCAGCGCGAGCCGGGACAGGCGTACCGTCGACGAGCAGCCGGTCGGGCAGGTCGACCCGGGATCGGTCGAGACGACTGTGCCGGTGATCAGCCCGTCGCCGGGGTCGGGGTCGCGGACCGTCACCGAATAGGTGATCGTCGTGGTCGCGCCGACCGCGAGGTCGCCCGTCCAGGTCAGGTTCGGCGCGGTGTACGACACCGTTCCCGACGTGGCGGCGGCGTCTCCGTTGAAGACGGCGTCGTCGAGGAGCTGGGCCAGCTGGTCGGTCAGGCTCGCCCCGGTGTAGGGCGTCTGGCCGGTGTTCTCGGCCGTGATCGTGTAGCGGATCACGTCGCCCTGGACGGCGGTGGTCCGGTCGGCCTGCCGGGTGATCGACAGGCCGGGCACGAGCACATTCACCACGGCGGTGCAGTTCGGGTTCGACGACCCCTGCGGGCAGGTGCTGCCCAGCGTCGGCGACACCACTGTGTTGATCATGAGGCGGTCACCGGGGTCGGGGTTCTTCACGGTCACCGTGTAGGTGACCGTCGCCGTGGCCCCCACCGCGAGGTCGCCCGTCCACGACAGCGCCGGGGCGTTGTAGGAGACCGTGCCGGCGGTGGCCGCGGCGTCGCCGTTGTAGACGGCATCGCTGAGCACGCCCGCCAGCGACTCGGTGAAGGTCGCGCCCTGGTAGGGCGTCTGGCCGGTGTTGGCGGCGGTGATCGTGTAGGTGACCGTGTCGCCGGGTGTGACGGTCGGGGAGCTCGCGGTCTTCGTCAGGGTGAGCTGCGGTTGCAGGATCGGCACGGAGGTCGTACACGACACGCAGTTCAGGCCGGCCGTCGTGGAGGTGACGTTGCTGGTCAGCGTGCCCGTGGCGGGGTTGTTCACGGTGACCGACGCGGTGGCGGTCACCGACTGGCCGGGCGCGAGCGGGCCGGTCCAGGTGATCGTCCCGTTCGGGTTCAGCGTCAGGTTGCCCGAGGTGGCGGTGGCGTCGTTGGCGTAGGTCGCGTCTCCTGCCAGCGCGAGCGTGAAGTTCGCCGCCGGATAGGTCGTCTGCCCGGTGTTGGTGGCGGTCACCGTGTAGCGCACCACGCCGGTGGGCGTCGTGCTCGACACGTCGGTGGCGGTGGTGACGGTGAGCCGCGGCACCAGCGTCGTGACGCTGCTCGTGCACGGGCAGTTGTTCCCCGGGCTGGCCGAGGTCACCGTGTTGGTCAGCGAGCGGTCACCGGAGTCGGGGTCGCGGACCGTCACCGAGTAGGTGATGGTGGCCGACGCGCCCGCGGGCAGGTTGCCCGACCACGACAACGTCGGTGCACCGTAGGTCACGGTGCCCGAGGTCGCCGCCGCGTCGTTGTTGTACGTCGCGTCGTCGAGCACTCCGGCGAGCGCGTCGGAGAACGTGGCCGGGGAGTACGCCGTCTTCCCCGTGTTGGTGACCGTGACCGTGTAGTTCACGGTCGCCCCCGGCGTGGGATTCGCCGTGTCGGCGGTCTTGCTGATCACGAGCGCCTGCAGCGTGACCGTCGACCGGCAGCGGCTGTCACCGCTCGACACCGCGCAGTTGGTGCCCGAGGTGGGCGAGGAGACCGTGTCGGTCAGGATGCCGTTCCCGCCCGTCCCGACGGTCACCGAGTAGGTGATCGTCGCGGTCCCCCCGGCGGCCAGGTCGCCGGTCCAGGTGACGTTCTGCCCGGCGAACGACGCGGTCCCGAGCGTGGCGGCGAGGTCGCCGTTGTAGGCGGCGTCGTCGAGCACGTCGGCCAGCGGGTCGCTCAGGGTGACCCCCGTGAAGGCCGACGGGCCGGTGTTCGCCACGGTGATCGTGTACGAGACGGTGGACCCCGGCACCGCGGCCGACTGGTTGGCCGACTTGGTGATGACCAGCGGCCCGGCTCCCACCGTGATCGACCCCGACCTGGTGTCGCTCTGCCCGTTCGCGTCGGTGACCCTCACCGTGAAGGCGAAGGTCCCCTGCGACGTCGGGGTGCCCGAGATCAGGCCCGTCGTGGTGTTCAGCGTCAGCCCCGGCGGCAGCGTGCCCGAGACGAGCGAGTAGGTGTAGGGGCCGGTGCCGCCCGACACCGACAGCGGGAGGTTGTAGGCCACGGCCACCTGCGCGGCCGGTGGCGACGGGATGGTCAGGACGGGAGGCGGCACGATCGTCACCGTCGCCGCCCGGGTGTCGCTCTGCCCGCTCGCGTCGACGATCCTGACGGTGAAGCTGTAGGTGCCCGCCGACGTCGGCGTGCCCGACAGCAGGCCGGTCGACGGGTTGAGCGTCACCCCCGGCGGCAACGATCCGGCGCTTACCGACCAGGTGATCGGCGCGGTGCCGCCTGTCATCGTCAGCGGCACGCTGTAGGCGACGTTCACCTGCCCGCCCGGCGGCGGCCCGAAGGTGAGCTGCGGGTTGGCGTTCGGCGTCACGGTCGTGGACACCGTCGACGGCAACCCCGTGCCCGCCGCGTTCACCGCCGCGACCGTGAAGGTGTACGACGCCCCCGCCGTCAGCCCGGTCACGGTCTGCGTGGTCGCGGTGGACGGATAGGAGACCGGCGTCTGCGCCACCCCGTTGAGATAGGGCGTGACGACGTAGCCGGTGATAGCGCTGCCGCCGTTGGACGCGGGAGGAGACCAGGTCAGCGTGGCCGACAGGTCTCCCGCCGTCGCGGAGGTGATCGTCGGCCGCCCCGGAACGGTGTAGGGCACCACCGTGTTCGACTGCGGGCTGGCCGTTCCGGTCCCGATGGCGTTCACGGCCGCGACGGTGAAGGTGTAGGAGGCGCCGGCCGTCAGGCCGGTGAGCGTCTGCGTCGTCGCGGTGGACGGATAGGAGATCGGCGTCTGCGCGACGCCGTTCAGATAGGGCGTGACGACGTAGCCCGTGATCGGGCTGCCGTTCGGAGAGGGCGCCGTCCACGTCACGGTCGCGCTGGTCGCGCCCGCCGTCGCGGTGGGCGCGGCCGGCGTGCCGGGCGCGGAGGTGTAGGTGTAGGCGGCGGCCCCGGCCACGCCCTGGGTCACCACCGTCACGGTCACGGCCGCCGCGGAGGAACGCGACGGCATCGACGGGATCGTCAGCGTGCCGTTGGCGTTCGCGACGAAGCAGTTCGTGGTGATCACGCTGGAGCACGGCAGCAGCACGACCGGCGTGCCGGCCTGTTGCTCGGCGGTGGTGCCGATCTCGATGGCGGTCGCGCCGCCCAGGTTCGACCCGCTCACGGTCACGGTCCCGCCGCCCGCGATGGTGCCGCTGGTGGTCGACAGGCTGATGCCCGACGGCGCCGCCGGGATCGTGCCCGCCGTGGTGGTGGTCGCGATGCCCGGGTTGCCGTCGTTGGAGGAGACCGTCACCGTCGAACCGTTCTGGACGGTCGACGGCGTCACCGAGTTTCCGGTGACGATGCCGACGACGGTGATCGGCGGCAGGGTCGTGCCGCTGGCGAACGGAGTGCCGGAGTTGGTACAAGTGATCTTCTGGCCGGACGGCGCCCCGCAGACCCAGCCGTTGCCGAACGCGCCGACCGGAACCACGCCGGCCGGGAGCGTCTCGGTCACCGAGACCGGCAGCGTCTCCGCCGCGCCCGTCGCCGACACCGAGGGCGAGACCGTGTAGGTCACCGGATCGCCGGGTTTGGGCGCCGTCCCGTTGTAGCTGGTCTGCGTCACGTTCAGGTCGGGCACCGGATTGAGGCTGTTCACCACGACGTTGTCGATCTCGTGGAAGTCGGTGATGCTGCCGGTGGAGGCGACCCAGCCGAACGCCAACTGCCGGGGAATGCCGGCCGGGGTCGTCCACGTGGACGACGGATAGAGGGTGGGCGGGACCGTGGGAAGCGTGCCCGTCAGGGTGCGTACGGTGCCGCCGACCGGAGCGAAGGACACCAGGTAGCTGTCCGCCGCGACCGTCAGGCCGGAGTTGGTGGTCAGCGCTGTCGACGTCGGGTTGATCGCGATCTCGACCGGCACCGTGGAGGACGGCCGCGTGGGGCCACGCAGCCTCAGCGCCGCAGAACTGGTCGAGGTGGCCGTGCTGTTCAGAGCGCAGTAGCCGACGGTGCCGGTGCCGGGCCCGCGCACCACGACCTGACCCGGGACGGTGCCGGTGGTCGAGATGTAGGCCGGGTTCGTGCAACCGCTGCCCTGGTAGGCGGAGTTGCTGAAGTTGCCGTACACGTCGAACCCGATGCCGAGATAGGCGTTGGCCAGACCCACCCCCGACGAGAACGACGTGTAGCCCAGCGCGCCGCCCGACCGGCCGATGTTGGCCGGTGGCAGCGGGTTGGCCGGATCGACCGCCGCGGCGACGAACGCCAGGCCGTCGGCTCCGCCGCCGCCGTACTGGTGCATGTTGAACGTCACGTGGAGGCCCTGCGAGGTGGGCACCGACGTGGCGCCGAAGAGCCCGCCCTGCTGGTTGGTGACCGCGCTCGTCAGCCGCAGCACACCTGAACCGTTGGTGTCGGTCGAGGTGGTGCAACTCCGCAGCCCGGTCCCGGTGGTGTTCCCGGCCGCCGACAGGCACGCGGCGTTCGTACCGCTGGAACCCGCCGGCAGCGCCGGGATCGACACCGGATAGGCCGGGTCGATCGTGTTGTTCTGGAACGGCTGCACGAACAGGATCGACCCGGCGGCGTGCGACACCGACGTGGGGATGTGGACGGCCGTCGCGACAAGGACGACGGCGAGCACCCGCTTAAACACGGCTGCGACTCCCCGCCAGCTCACGCGCGGCCGACTCGACCCGGCGCCGGTACCGGTGCCGGACGACGACCCAGATCAGCACGCCGCCCATCACGACGGCGACGAGAGCGACGACCAGGTGCAGCGGGAAGACGACCACCTGGACCGTCCGGGTGTTCCCCCCGGGGACCGCCACGGTCACGTCGCAGAAGCAGACGAGCGGCGGGTCCCAGGTGGCCGCCACCTCGCGGGTGGCACCCCGCACGACCGTGAAGTCGGGGAACGGCAGCTCCGATCCGCCGGCCTGGATTTTGAGACGCTCCAGCCCCCGGAAGTCCCGGTGCGCCGTGCCGGTGCTGCGGATCCGCGCGGTGATCGGCACCGGCCCGCCGAGCACGAACCCCGGCGCCTGGAGGTCGGCGACCTCGGCCGACCTGTCGATCGCCCCGGGCACGGTGACGAACACCGGCGCGGCGATGCCCCGGTTGATCCGGATGTTCGCCGTGGTCTTCGCCGCCGGAACCTTGAAGATGACCGCGAACTGGTGGTCGCCGGGCTCCGGGCTCTCCGGCACGACCACCCGCAGCGTCACCGGCCGGGTCTCCCCCGGCGGCACCGTCACCTGGGCCGGCTCCACCTCGGCCCAGGCCGCCGCCGCGTGGGGCGCGCCCGGCTGGAATCGCATCGCTCCCGACTCACCGGCGACGAAGTCGGATTTCTCGACGGTGACCTGGAACGTCTCCCGGCCCTTGTTGGTCACGTCGAACCGGTGCTCGGAGGTCCCCGCCGCCGGGACGACCAGCCGGGTCGGCGTGACCTGCATCGAGAAGGCGGGCTCGGGTTCGGCCGCCCGAACCGGTGTGCCTTGGGTCAAGAAAAGACACAACACGACGAGGAATCCCGCCGTGCCGCCCCGAACCGAATTGACCATCCGCAATGCCCCCCATAGCGATCAATTCGAGAAGGTAGTCAATCGACCGCCAAGAGCACTGCTCTAGATCGTCCGTGGATTCCTACTCTCCATTCATGGTTTTCGGCGGGGTGGTATTCCGTAAAGCTTCCCCCGATGCGCCTTACTTCCCCCAATTGGGTATATGGGCCGGAGGGCAGTGATATACGGGGGAGAAATGAGAAAAAGCATCGCCGCGCTGGCGGGACTGATGTTCGCGGCCGTCACGCCGGCAGCCGCGCTGGCGACGGAGGGTCCGGGCTCGACAGGGGTCTCGATCAGGGTGCTGCCCCCCGACGGAACCACGGATCCCGTGGACCCCCCGGCCGAGCCGGACGGGCACCGGGGAAAGCCGGTGAACCATCACGTCGACGGCATTCAGGGCAATGTGGACGGCCTGAACTTCGAGACCGGATCAGACAACTCGGACATCAACCGCAATTACGGGGTGAACGGCGATTCCGGCGCACAGCGCGATTCCGGCGTTCACGGGGATTCGCGGGCCGAGCGTGATTCCGGTGTCCACGGTGATTCGCAGGCCGACCGCGATTCCGCCGTCACCGGGGCCAAGCCCGAGGAGTTGCCCTTCACCGGGATGAACGGCGACGCCCTCCTGGTCCTCGCCCTCGCGGGCGCGGTCGCGTCGCTGGAGGGCGCCGCGCTGATCGTGCTGACCCGTCGCCGGTTCAGACGCTCACCTTGACCTCGTAGTCCTTCAGCCAGGCGTCGAGCTGGAGCAGCCGCTCCAGCGGCGGCCTCGGCAGGGGCCGGCCGTCGGACCGGCTCACCAGCCTGCGGGCGTCGACGAGGTCCATGATCTCCTGGCTCGGCAGGTAGTCGCCGCGCAGCAGCTCGCGCGCGGCGTCGCGGAGCGCGACCCCGTAGGTCGGGTCCTGCGTCGAGGGGTAGGGCGACTTGACCCGGCGCAGGATCGAGTCGGGCAGGATGTCGGCGCAGGCCGCGCGGAGCAGGCTCTTCTCCCGGCCGTCGAACGTCTTCATCGCCCAGGGCGCGTTGAAGACGTAGGTGACGAGGCGGTGGTCGCAGAAGGGCACGCGGACCTCCAGCCCGACGGCCATGCTCATGCGGTCCTTGCGGTCGAGCAGCATCTGCACGAACCGGGTCAGGTTGAAGTAGCTGATCTCCCGCATCCGCGCCTGCAGCCCGGTCTCGCCGGGAACGCGCGGCACCTCGGCCATCGCGTCGTGGTAGCTGTCGGCCTGGTAGCCGGGGATGTCGAGCATCCGCAGCAGGTCCTGGTCGACCAGGTCCAGGTTCAGCTGGCCCACGACGTCGCCGACGGCCAGCCACGGGAAGGTGTCGGCGTTGACGGCCTTCGGGTCGTGGAACCACTGGTAGCCGCCGAACACCTCGTCGGCCGACTCACCCGACAGGGCCACCGTGGAGTGGCTGCGGATCGCGCGGAACAGCAGGTAGAGCGAGGTGTCCATGTCGCCCATGCCGACCGGCAGGTCACGTGCGCGCAGCACCGCCGCCCGGACGGCCGGGTCGATCAGGTCGGCCGAGTCGAGCACGATGTCGGTGTGGTCCGACCCGACGTGCCGCACCAGGTCGTGGGCGTAGGGCCCGTCGGGTGTCGAGCGGGCGGCGTCGGGCTTGAAGTTCTCGGTGTAGCCGGTGAAGTCGACCGAGAACGACCGGACCCTGCCGAGCCCCTGCGCCTTCAGGTCGTGCGCGGCCAGCGCGGTCACCGCGCTGGAGTCGAGCCCGCCCGACAGCAGCGTGCACAGCGGCACGTCGCTGATGAGCTGGCGGGCGATGATGTCGTCGAGCAGCCCGCGCACGTTCAGCACCGTGGCCGGGATGTCGTCGGTGTGCTCGTACGACGTGAGCCGCCAGTACCGGCGCTTGGTGACGCCCTCCCGGCGGATCTTGACGATCTGGCCGGGGCGGACCTCGTACATGCCCTTGAAGATCGCCACCTCGGGCGTCTTCACGAACGCGAGCATCTCGCGCAGCCCGTCGGCGTCGACGACCCGCTCGGCCATCGGGTTGGCCAGGATCGCCTTCGGCTCCGATCCGAACAGCACCCCGTCGTGGGTCGGGTAGTAGTAGAGCGGCTTGATCCCCATCCGGTCGCGGACCAGGATCAGCTCCTCCTTCCGGGTGTCCCAGACGGCGAACGCGAACATGCCGTTCAGGTGTTCGGCGAGGTCCTCGCCCCACTCCAGGTAGGCGTGGAGCACGACTTCGGTGTCGCTGTACGTCCGGAACGAGTGCCCCCGCGAGACCAGCTCGTCGCGGAGCTCCTGGAAGTTGTAGACCTCACCGCTGTAGGTGAGCACCGCCAGGTCGCGCCCGTCGGCCTCGGCGATCATCGGCTGCCGTCCTCCGGCGAGGTCGATGATGGCGAGGCGCCGGTGCCCGATCGCGGCGTGCGGAGAGAGCCAGAGCCCCTCGTCGTCGGGCCCCCGGCAGCTCATCGTGTCGGTCATGGCCTGCGCGATCTCCCGTGCTCCCGTCAGATCGCGCTCGTAGTCCACCCAGCCGGTGATTCCACACATGCTCCCGATCCCCCCATCGCTCGCACACCTGGGCCAACCTCCGATCGGGTGGCCGGTATGCCCGGATAAAAAATTTTTGGAGACCCGATGTCGAAACCACGGCAACCCGGACGACGCGTTGACGGAAGACCAAGAATCCGAAGGAGACACCAAAAATGGGCAAGGTCATCACCGGCGGCACGATGTCCCTCGACGGCTTCATCGCCGGCCCGGGCGACAGCGGCTTCGACCTGCTGTTCCAGTGGTACGGCAACGGCGACGTCGAGGTCGTCGGCGCCAGCCCGAACGTTCCGCCGCTGCGCCTGTCGCGCGCCAGCGCCGACCTGATGGCCGAGGAGCACGGCGGCATCGGCGCCCTGGTCGTCGGCCGTCACCTCTACGACATGACCGACGCGTGGGGCGGCATGCACCCGATGGGCGTCCCGGTGGTCGTGCTGACGCACCGCGTCCCGGAGGAGCGGCCGAACTTCGTGTTCGTCGACGAGGGCATCGAGGCGGCCGTGGCGAAGGCGAAGGAGCTCGCGGGCGGCAAGGACGTCGTGGTCAACGGCGGCCAGATGGCCCGCCAGGCGCTGGAGGCGGGGCTGCTGGACGAGGTCGGCGTGGAGCTCGTGCCGGTGCTGCTCGGCGGCGGCACCCCGCTGTTCGCCGACCTCGGCATCGCGCCGGTCCAGTTCGAGGGACCGGTCAGGGTGGTCGAGGGCACCGGCGTCACGCACCTGCGCTACCGCGTGCGCCGATCCGGTGACGGCGCCCCCGCCTAGAGACCCGGTTTGCGTACTCTGTAGGGCATGGCACGGCTGGGCACTCTCGAGAGCTCGATCATGGACGCCCTGTGGGAACACCCCGACGGGGTCTTCGCCCACGACCTGGCGGCGGAATTGCCGTCGCAACCGGCGACCACCACGGTCCTGACCGTGCTGGTGCGGCTGACCCGCAAGGGCCTGGTGTCCCGTGAGCGGGTCGGCCGCGCCCACCTCTACCGGGCCGCCGTCGACAAGGACGCCGTCGTCGCCGAGGCGATGCGGGCCGCCCTCGACGAGGCGGGCGACCTCGAAGGGGCCGTGCAGCGGTTCGTCGGCACGGTCTCCCCCGAGGTCGCCGCGGCGCTACGCGAGGCCCTCGACGCGAGGGACTCCCGATGACCCCGTGGTTACTGTCGGCCCTGGTCGCGCTGCTGCCGATGAGCTTCGCGTCGCGGCTGGCGAAGGCCGAATGGACGTGGCGGCACCCCCGTGCGGCGCTGGCGCTCTGGCAGGCCGTCGCCCTGTCGGCCGGGCTCGGCGTGATCACCGCCGGGCTGGTGGCGGCGGTCGCCCCGCTCGACGCCGTCTTCCCGCACGGCATGCACACCTTCGTCCGCCAGCTGGCGTGGGGGCACGGCTTCCACGGCCTGGGCTGGGCCGAGTTCGCCGCGCTGGCCTGGTCGGCCGGGGTGCTGGTCTGGCTGACGGCCCACACGGCGAGGGCGGCCGTGGTCGCACTGGCCGAACGCCGCCGCCAGCGGCTGCTGGTCGACGTGGCGGCGGAGCACCTCCCCGATTCCGACGTGTACGTCCTCCCGAGCGCCCGCCGCCTCGCCTACTGCGTGCCGGGAGCGGGCGGCCGGGTGGTGCTCAGCCAGGGGGCCATCGACTCGTTGTCGACGGCCGAGCTCCAGGCCGTGCTGAGACACGAACGCGCCCACGCGAAGGGCCGCCACGATCTGGTGCTGCTGCCGTTCGTGGCGCTGGCCAAGGCGTTCGCCTGGTTGCCGTTCGCCCGCACCGCCCGGCAGGCCGTGGCGGTGCTGCTGGAGATGATCGCCGACGACCACGCCCGCGACCCGATCCCGCTGGCCCGCGCCCTGGTCGCGATGACGGCCCCGGCCCCCGCCGGCGGGCTGGGCGTCGCCGACGCCGGGGTGGTCGAGCGGGTCCGCCGCCTGCTGGCCCGGGGCCGTCAGGCGGTGTGGTGGGTGTCGGTGCTGGTCTACTCGTCGGCGCTGCTCGTGCTCAGCGGGCCGGTGGCGGTGCTGGTCGCGCCGTGGCTGGTGTGGGACTGCCACCCGTCGGCCGACCTGCTCACATGCGTACCAGACTCCAGAACCTGAGCAGGATCAGGGCGATGATCAGCAGGTACCACGCCGTCACCATCAGGATCCGGTAGGGGCTGCGCGACCAGCCGTAGACGAACATCGGGATCATGACCGCCCAGACGACCATGCAGTAGGGGCAGAGCGCGCCGATGACGTACAGGCTCTGGTAGATGAGCCAGTGCACGAACAGCAGCCCGAGCAGCAACCCGCCGCGCACCGACCAGCCGAACCACGACGGCAGTTCCGCGCCGGTCAGCAGCACCGTCCCGACGCACGCCACGACGGCGAACCCGGCGATCCCGAGCAGCGGGTTCGGGAAGCCGAACACCTCGGCCTGTGCCGTCTTCATGATCGAGCCACACGACAGCAGCGGGTTGATGCTGCACGTCGGGACGTACGACGGGTCCTTCAGCAGCGCGATCTTCTCGACCGTCAGGACGAACGCGGCGACCAGCCCGATCAGGCCGCCGCCCAGCAACCACCTCGCGGTGGCCCGGTCAACCGGCCAGGGCCGCATCGAGCGCCGCCTCGAACGCCTCAGCCGACTCCGGCTGGATCTTCTGCTCGTTGAGGAAGAAGGTCGGCGTGCCGCTCACGCCCAAGGCCTCGCCGTCGGACTGGTCCTTGCGGATGCGCGCCAGCGTGGCGGGGTCGGCGTAGGCCTTGTCCCAGGCGGCCAGGTCGAGCTTGAGCTCCTCGGCGAAGGTCCGGAACAGCGGGTCGGCCGGCACCCGCTTCTCGCCCCACTGCTGCTGGGTCTCGAACATGCGCTTGTACATGTCCTCGAACCGCCCCTGCTGGGCGGCGGCCTCGACCGCGCGGGCGGCGCGTTCGGCGTTGAAGTGGCTGGGGATCGGGAAGTAGCGCGCCACGAACGTGACCCGTCCCTCGTACTTCTTCCGCAGTTCCTCCACGACCGGGAAGTAGGCCCGGCACGCCTCACACTCGAAGTCGAGGAACTCGACCAGCGTCACCTTCCCGTCGGCCGCCTTCGACAACACGTGGCTGTCCTCCCGGACGTGACTCCCGTCGGCCGAGGCGGTCTGGACCCGGTCGAACACCAGGAGCCCGGCGATGACCACGACGAACAGCCCGACCACACCCACCGAGACCAGCCGCGCCCGGCGCTGGGCGGCGGCCCGCCGGTCCTTCTCCCGCATCGCCGCGACCTTGGTACGGACATTCCCCATGGCCCGCTCCCTCCACTGAACTTTTACTCAATGTAGAAGATAGCTTGTGAGGGCACCGTAAAGCGCGGCCCGATCCGGACGGCCAGCCGACTACTCTGAGTAATCACGGGGTATCGCCTCGGTCATGACCGCCGTTCTCATGACCGCCCTGCTCGTCTCCGCCACCCTGCCGGCCCAGGCCGGCACGCTCCCCGCCCGCACGGCGCTGGAGCGGCTCCAGGTGAAGCCCGCCAGCGCCCTGGTCCTCGCCCGCTACGAGCGCTCGAAGTTCATGACCGGCTGGCGGCGCGACGGAGTCGCGGGTTGCGACACCCGCCAGCGGGTCCTGCTGCGCAGCGACCTCTCGCCCGGCACCGGGGAGGAGTGCGGCGGCACCGAAGGGCGCTGGTACAGCCCCTACGACGACCGGACCCTGACCGACACCGCGCACCTCGACGTCGACCACGTGGTGCCGCTCGCCAACGCGTGGATCTCGGGGGCGTGGCGCTGGAGCCCCGCCCGGCGGCACGCCTTCGCCCACGACCTGACCCGGCCCGAACTGGTCGCGGTGAGCGAGGCGGTCAACCTGGCCAAGGGCGGCCACAGCCCGGCCAACTGGCGGCCTCCGGTGCGGGCGTACTGGTGCGTGTACGCCCGCGACTGGATCACCGTGAAACACCACTACCGCCTGTCGGTCACCCCGAGGGAGAAGTCGGCCCTCCGCGACATGCTCGGCACCTGCTGACCGGAAACTACTTGCCAACATGGAAAGTAGTTGCCATCATCCAACCATGGATCGAGATGAGGCGGCCGCCGTCCTGCGGGCGGCCGAGGCGCATCGGGAGACGGTGCGCGCCGCGGGCAGGTGGCCCGTGACCGTCCTGCTCGCGCTGGGCGGCGTGTTGTTCGCGACCGAGTTCACGACGGCGTTCACGTCCGGCGCCTGGACGTTCCTCCCCGCCGCCTGGGCCGCGATCTGCGCGGCGTGGGTGGGCTGGTACGCGAGCCGGCAGAGCGTCAGGCCGCGCGGCTACCTCCGCCGCTACTCCGTCTCGCTGGTGGCCGGGATGCTGCTGCACGTCGGTTACGTGCTCGTCCTCGTGCTGGCCGGCTGGCACGGCGAACCCCTGGTCGCGCTCGTCGGCGCGGCGGCCGTGGCGGCCCCCTTCTTCGTCGGCGCCCACGTGGAGAGCCGGGCCGCGTGAGCCATCCCCGCCACGATCTCGACGAGATCATCCACTCGCCGGTCCGGATGTCCGTCGTCGCCGTCCTGTCGGCGGCCGGCGAGGTCGAGTTCGCGTTCGTGCGCGACGCCGTCGAGGTCACCGACCCCACCCTGTCGAAGCACGTCACCACGCTGGAGAAGGCCGGATACGTCGAGGTGGTCAAGGGCTACCTGGGCAAACGCCCGCGCACCTGGCTCAAGCTCACCCCCGAGGGGCACGCGGCGTTCGCGCGTCACCTGGCCGCGCTGAAGGCGATCGCCGACGGCGCCGGGATGCCGTGAAAACGATCAGACACCCCAAGGGCGCCCTTTAAGGAAGTTTTCAGGACTCGCACGTACCGTCGGTTCATGACCAAAGGGCCGAAGTCATGGTTGCTCGTCGCGGCCGCCGTGGTCTGGGCCGTGGTGATCACCGCGATGGTCCTCTTCCGCGGAGGCGACGTACCGGAAACCGCCGCCCCGAGCCCGTCACCGTCCCCCTCCGACACCCCGTTATCCGCCGTCGAGGTCTACCAGACGCTCCTGCCGTCCATCGTCCGCATCGAGACCAAGCGTGACGAGTCCGATCACGCCAGCATGACCACCTCGGCCATCGGCACCGGCGTCATCGCCAACGCCGACGGCACCATCCTCACCGCCGCCCACGTGGTGGCCGGGGCCTCGTCCATCGAGGTCGCCTACACCGACGGCAGCCGGACGCCGGCCAAGGTCGCGGCCAGCGATGCGAAGAAGGACATCGCGACCCTCCTGCCGGAGAGACTCCCCGGCACGCTCGTGCCCGCCACGCTCGGCGGCGGAGCCCAGGTCGGCGACGACGTCGTCGCGATCGGCAACCCGCTCGGGCTCACCCTCAGCACCAGCACCGGCGTGGTCTCGGGCCTGAACCGCGAGGTCGCGGGCACCGAGGGGCACATCCAGTTCGACGCGACGGTCAACCCGGGCAGCTCCGGCGGCCCGCTCGTCAACGACCGAGGCCAGGTGATCGGCATCGTCGTCTCCCTCGCGAACCCCACCGACGCCGGCACGTTCATCGGGATCGGCTTCGCCATGCCCATCGGCACCGCGATCGGCGACGGCCCGGCCCCGCCCCTGTGAGGAAGGACCCTCCCCCGTGAGTTGGAACGACCCCGAGACCGTGCCGTCCGGCCCGATCGAGAAGCTCCTGTACGAGGTCAAGAAGACCATCGTCGGCCAGGACGCCCTCCTGGAGCGCATGCTCGTCGCGCTGCTGGCGCGGGGGCACATCCTCGTCGAGGGCGTGCCCGGCCTCGCCAAGACGCTGGCCGTGAAGTCGCTGGCCGAGGCGATGGGCGGCGACTTCCGCCGGGTGCAGTTCACCCCCGACCTGGTGCCCGCCGACATCGTCGGCACCCGCGTCTACCACCAGCCGAGCGGCGAGTTCCAGGTCCAGCTCGGGCCGGTGTTCACCAACCTGCTGCTGGCCGACGAGATCAACCGGGCCCCGGCGAAGGTGCAGAGCGCCCTGCTGGAGGTCATGCAGGAACGCCAGGTCACCATCGGCCGCGACACCCACCGGGTGCCGAACCCGTTCCTGGTCATGGCCACCCAGAACCCGATCGAGAACGAGGGCGTCTATCCGCTGCCGGAGGCGCAGGTCGACCGGTTCATGATGAAGGTCCTGGTCGGCTACCCGAGCACGACCGAGGAGTTCGTGGTCGTCGAACGGGCCCTCACCCGCACGGCCGCCATCCAGAAGATCATCGAACCCGAGAACCTGAGGGACCTCCAGCAGGAGGCCGACCAGGTCTACGTCGACCCGTCGCTGATCGAATACTCCGTCCAGCTCGCCCACGCCAGCCGCGACCCCTCCCGCGTCGGCCAGCACGACCTGGCCAGATACGTCACCTACGGCGCCAGCCCGCGCGCGTCGATCAACCTGGTGCTCGCGGGCCGCGCGCTCGCCTACCTCCGGGGGCGGGAGTACGTCGTACCGGAGGACCTCCTCGACCTCGCCCTCGACGTGTTCCGGCACCGGCTGGTCCTGTCCTACGAGGCCCTGTCCGACGACGTGACGGCCGACCTGATCCTGTCGAAGATCCTGGCGAACCTGCCGGTGCCGAGGCCGGCCGGCCGGGGACGCTGACCGATGGCCACCCCGCCCGACCGGCTGCTGCGCCGCCTGGAGTGGCGGCTGAGCAGACGGCTCGACGGCCGGCTCCAGGGCGCCTACCGCACGGTGTGGCGCGGCGCCGGCATCGACTTCACCGACCTGCGCGGCTACCTGCCCGAAGACGACGTCCGGCACATCGACTGGAACGTCACCGCGCGGCTCGACGAGCCCTTCGTGCGCCTCTACACCGAAGACCGGGAGATGACCGCCTGGCTGGTCGTCGACCGCTCGGCCTCGATGCGGGCAGGGAAGACCCAGGCCGCCACCGACCTGGCGGTCAGCATCGCCCGCATCGTCTCCCGCGGCGGCAACAAGGTCGGCGCGATCCTGTACGACAACACCGAGCACCGCCTGATCCCCCCGCGCACCGGGCGGGACCAGGTCCTCCGCCTGGCCAGGGACCTGATGCGGGAGTCGGCGTTCGCGAAGGCGACCACCGACCTGGCCGGGATGTTGCGGCTGGCCGCCGCGACGATCCGGCAGCGCAGCCTCGTCGTCGTCATGTCCGACTTCATCGGCGACCCCGGCTGGGAGAGGCCGCTGGGCATGCTCGCCCACCGGCACGAGGTCGTGGTCGTCCGCGTCGTCGACCCGTCGGAGCTCGACCTGCCCGACCTCGGCCTCATCGTGGTCGAGGACGCCGAGACCGGCGAACAGCTGCTCGTCGACTCCAGCGACCCGCTGCTGCGCGGACGGCTGGCGGAACAGGTCTCGGCACGGGAGGCCGAGCTCGCCGACGCCATGCGCAGGGCGGGGGTCGACGCCCACCGCGTCACGACGGACCATGACCTGGTGGCCACCCTGCTCGGCCTCGTGCGTGGACGGAGGGCCCGGTGACCTTCGACCAGCCCCTCGTGCTCGTACTGGCCCTGCTGCTCACGATCGGCGCGGTGGCGGCCTACGTCGCCGTGCAGAAGCGGCGCAACGCCACCCTGGCGGCGGCCGGTTTCGCCGGCCTGGCCGGCGGCGGCTTACGCCGGCACCTCCCGTACGCCCTCCTCCTCGCGGCCCTGCCGATCCTGCTGACCGGGCTGGCCCGCCCGCAGGCCGAGGTCAGCGTGCCGCGCATCTCGGGCACCGTGCTGCTCGCCTTCGACGTCTCCAACAGCATGAAGGCCGACGACGTGCGGCCCTCCCGGCTGGCCGCCGCGCAGGCCGCCGCCAAGGGCTTCGTCGACAGGCAGCCGTCCTCGGTGGACATCGGGGTCATCCTCTTCGGCGACCAGGCGCTGCTCACCCAGGCCCCGACCGACGACCACGGCGCGGTCCTGGCCGCGATCGGCCGGGCGGGGGCGAGCGGCGGCACCTCGCTCGGCCGGGCCATCCTCGTCGGGCTCGGCACGATCACCGGCAAGCCGGTCGCGCTGCCGGAAGAGGGGCAGCAGCCGCAGAGCCTCGGCTACTTCCCCGAGGCGACGATCGTCGTCTTCTCCGACGGCCAGGAGACGGGCGGCCCCGACGTCGCGGCGGCGGCCGAGCTCGCGGCGGCGTCGGGAGTGCGCGTCCAGACCGTCGGCGTCGGCACCGCCCGGGGCTCGACCGTCGAGGTCGACGGCTTCCGGCTGGCCACCGCGCTCGACGCGGAGCTACTCTCCTCGGTCGCCCAGGTCACCGGCGGCAAGTACCACGAGGCCGCCGACGCGCAGGCGCTGGCCGCCTCGGCCGACGCCATCGACCTGCGGCTGACCATGAAGAAAGAGCCCCTAGAACTGACCGCTCCGTTCGCCGGAGCCGGGCTGCTGCTGCTCACCCTGGGCGGCCTGCTCGGCACCCGCTGGCACGGGAGGATCGTCTGATGTCGCTCAGCTGGCCCCTGGCCCTGCTCGCGCTACTGGTCGTGCCGCTGCTCCTGCTGGCGCGCTGGTGGTTCAACCGCCGCCGCAAACGCTCCGCGATCGTCGTCTCCAGCGTCGGGCTGATCCGCGCGGCGATCCCCGGCCGCAGCGCGTGGCGGCGCCGGGTCCCGGTCGCGCTGTTCCTCGTCGGACTGCTGCTGATCGGCTTCAGCCTCACCCGCCCGCAGGCCATGGTCACGGTGCCGGCCGACAACACCTCGATCATCCTGGCCATGGACGCGTCGGGCTCCATGTGCTCGACCGACGTCGAGCCCAACCGCCTGACGGCGGCCAGCGAGGCCGCCCGCGCGTTCATCGAGCAGAGCGACGACGGCACCCGCATCGGCCTGGTCGCCTTCGCCGGCATCGCGGGCCTGCTCGTCCCCCCGACCACCGACAAGGATCAGCTCCTCGACGCCGTCGACGGCCTGCGCACCTCCCGCGGCACCGCGATCGGCCAGGCGATCCTCACCTCGATCGACACGATCGCCGAGTACAACACCGACGTCACCGAGACCGGCGTCGACCTGAACGCCCCGGCCGCGCCGGGCGACTTCCAGCCCGACACGATCGTGGTGCTCACCGACGGCTCCAACACCACCGGCGTCGACCCGATCACCGCCGCCGAACAGGCCGCCGCCCGCCGCCTGCGGGTCTTCACGATCGGCTTCGGCACCACCGAACCGGCCGCCATGGTGTGCACCGCCGACCAGGTCAGCGGAGACAACTGGCGGGGCGGCGGCGGAGGCTTCGGCCGCTGGGGCGACGACAGCGGACTGCGCCGGGTCATGCAGATCGACGAGGAGACCCTCACCGCGGTCGCCGACACGACCGGCGGCAAGTACTTCCGCGCCGAGGACGCCGGGCAGCTCACCGACGTCCTGACCGACCTGCCCAGCGAGATCGGCCTGCACCGGGCCGAGCGGGAGACGACGGTCTGGTTCGTGCTGCTCGGCACGCTGCTGACGTTCGCCGGAGCGGGCCTGTCCCTGTGGTGGAACCGGGGGCGCCAACCGGCGGCGCGGTGACGCTAGAGTCGGGCGCCATGGCACGGATCACCGAACGGCTCGCCGACCTCGCCAGCGGGGCCTTCTTCACCCAGGCGGTCGTCACCGCGAAGACGGCGCTGTCGGAGCACTTCGTGAGAGTCGAACTCCGGTCCGACCGCTTCCGGACCGCGCCGTGGACGCCGGGCTGCAAGGTCCAGCTCCGCACCGACCGCGGCACGATGACCAGGCGCACCTACACCCCGTTCGGGTGGGACACCGCCGAGGGCACGGTCTCGCTGGTCGCCTACGTCCACGGCGCCGGACCGGCCGCGCGCTGGTTCGACCGGGTGACGCCCGGCGACGCCTGCGAGCTGTTCGGCCCCCGCCGCTCGATCGACCTGACCGGGGTCGCGTCCCAGGTGGTGTTCGTCGGCGACGAGACCAGCGTCGGCCTGGCCGCCGCGCTCGGGCAGACCCGGCCGGACGGCGTCACCTACCTGCTGGAGGCGACCGACCCCGCCGAGTACACGAAGGTCCTGGCCGGGCTCGGGGTGACCGCGACGGTCGTGCCGAAGACCGCCGACCGCCGTGACCTGCTCGCCGCCGCCGGAACGGGCGCCTACGACCTGGTCGTCACCGGCGACGCCGCGACCGTGGGCCCGGTCAGGCGCGCGGCCGGCGGCTGGACGCCCGCCCCGGGGAAGGTCTTCGGCAAGGCGTACTGGGCCGAGGGCCGAACCGGCCTCGACTAGATGTGGAAGGCGGCCAGCACGACCACGGCCACCATGAGCCCCGTCATGATCCCCGCCACCACCAGCACCGTCCCGGCCGTGGCGGTCCACTTGGGACTGCGGCCGGTCGCCTGCGCGGCGTTCATGCGGTCGATCCGGGTCGCGAAGGCCCGGTCGTTCGTGCGCAGGGAGTGTTCGATCTCCGTCAGGATGCGCTGTTCAGCCGCCGACATGCCCATGGCCTGATCCTTCTCGTGGGGAACCGGATGTCCGGCTACCCGGAAAACGTGGCGGAGAACCGGTTCACACGGCAGCGTGTTCGGTCCACTCGTACATGCGCTGGTCCCGGTGGATGACGATCAGGTCGGCCTTTTCGACGCGGGCGCGCGCCGGGGGCGCGTCGATCGCCGCGAGGGCGGCGGCGACGGTCGCGTAGGGCACCGGCGCGTTGCTGTAGGCGATCGAGATGTGCGGGACGAAGCCCTCCTCGCGGCCCGGCACCTGCGGCCACACCTCGGCCATCGCCTGCCTGATCGCCAGCCGCACCGCCACCACGGGCGCGGCCGGAACCGGGTCCCAGCGGACCGCCTCGCGGGTGATCACCGGCCGGCCCAGCTCGATGTCGAAGGCGGGCAGCAGCGCGAGCCGCCGGGCGGCGGCCTCGACCATCGCCTTCACCTGGTCGCCGGTGACCTCGTCGACGAACCCGACCTGCTGCATGGTCAGATGCAGCGACGCGTCGGGCACCGGGTCGAGCTCCCGCACCCCGGCCAGCCCCTGCCGGTAGACGGCGGCGAGGCGGTGCACGTCGGGGCTGTTCCGGAAGGTGAGATGCCAGGCGTAGCCGCGCCGCCCCACCCGCCAGCCGGGCCGCCACCACCAGTGGTCGGCCATCCGCCGGCCGCCCGTCTCTTCTTCGTCGGTCACGCCGTTCAGTGTGCGGCACGGCGTCTCAGCAAACGGCATGGTCCGCGCCCGTGGACGTCAAGACGGCGTCAGGGCCGTCGTCCCGCATGGCGCTTAGGGTGAGAAGGAGCCCCATCGTCGTGACGTGGGAGGCATCGATGAGCGACAACCCGATCCTGGTCACCGGCGCGACCGGCAAGACGGGCGCCCAGGTGGTCGGCGACCTGCTCGACAGGGGCCTGCGCGTCCGCGCCATGGTCCACCGCGAAGACGACCGGTCGGCCTGGTTGTCGAAACAGGGCGCCGAGATCGTCACCGGTGACCTGCTCGACCTCGACGCCGTCGCCCACGCCCTCGACGACGTCCGCCGGGCCTATTTCGTCTACCCGATCCTCCCCGGCCTCGTCGAGGCGACCACGATCTTCGCCCAGACCGGCGCCGAAAGCGGCCTCGAGGTCGTGGTCAACATGTCGCAGACCCCCGCCCGCCGGGAAGCCGCCAGCAAGGCCGCCCGCCAGCACTGGCTCGGCGAGCGGGTATTCGACTGGGCCCCGGTGGGCGCCGTGCACCTGCGGCCGACGTTCTTCGCCGAATGGCTGCCGATCAACTGGCAGTTCATCGACGGCAGCGGCGTCCTGCGCCTGCCCTTCGGCGACGGCCGCCACGCCCCCATCGCCGCCGCCGACCAGGCCCGCGTGATCTCCACCATCCTGACCGACCCGGCCGACCACATCGGCCGGTCGTACTCGCTGTTCGGCCCGGTCGAGCTCAACCACCACGAGATCGCGGAGATCATGTCGGAGACGCTGGGCATCCCGGTCCGCTACGAGCCCATCACCACCGAGGCCTACGCCGACACGCTGCGGAAAGCGGGCAGCCCGGAGCACCTCATCCAGCATCTGGAGTCGGTGGCGATCGACTACCGCAACGGCCTGCTGGCCGGCACCGACGACGTCATCGAGAAGATCACCGGAAAGCGCCCGCAAACCGTCGAACAGTACGTCAGAACCAACCGCGACCTGTTCTTCGGCGCGGGACCGGAGCACGACTGATCGCGCCGCCCTCGATCACGACAGGGTGTCCGGCCGGAGGACCTCCTCACGCAGCACTCGATGGATCTCGGACGAATCCGCGTTGTAGCCCGTCTGGCGGCGAAGTTCCTTACGCACGGCGTCGACGACCACGTCGGAGGAGATGACCTGGGCCAGAACGCGGGGTGAAGTCGCCGCCCTGGCCTTCCAAAGGTCGTCGATAAGCCGCCGCTTGAAGGCTTCTTTGGTGAGATAGAAAAGGGAATCGGTTTTCGCCGCGAGGCCGGCGTCTCCCAGGAGATCCACTTCCAGGGCCAAATCAATGATCACGGGCAGGCCGGCGGTCATGTGATAGACCTGCCAGACCTGCCCGTTCGAAAGGATCATCCATTCGACCCCTTCGTTGACCGCGTACATCTGCACTTGACGCAAGTGCTTGATGTTGAGCTTCTGGCTGCAGCGCTTCACTTCGATGAAGGCGATGAGCTGCTTGTCGATGCGGATGCCGTAGTCGGCGAACTCGCCCTTGACCTGGTATTCCGTGGTCAGATCTTCGTACTTGTCGTAGCCGAGGCCCTCGCACAGGAAGTCCGTGATCAGGAGACGGGTGTCTCCCTCGTTCGCGTCTCTCGCCACGAGATCCCCGAGCGGCTTGGAAAAGCGTCGCACGGCTGTTCGGACGCGATCGCGTGCTTCGCTCTCCCATTTGGGCGTCGCCCGTACGGCCGGAGCCTTTTTCGTCGATGCCGCAGGGAGATCACGAGGGTCAATGGCCGGACCGCCGATCAACGGCGCCACCTGCTCGCTCACGGTCTTCCACCCTTCGTAGTAGGACAAGGCACATTAGGCAGAAAGAGCGCAACGGTGTGGCGAGAATCGCAATCGATACAGAAATGACTTCCGAGAAAGACCTCAAAATATTATTTAACCGGCACTGGTGACCAATGCATCGAAAGGCGTGAATCTAAATATTTCGGGCTCCGGTGGACGGTACATAAGATCGCGCCATGGCGTTGCGACCCGCGCAGGTGAACATCAAGGCCCTCGACGCCGCGGCGGTCGGCCGGTTCTGGGCCGAAGCGCTCGGGTGGACCGCCTACCACCCCGGCGTGACCACCTACGTCGGACCGCCCGGCGGCCTCGTCTGGCCCGACCCCGTGTTCGTCGGCGTCGACGTCGTGCCCGTGCCGGAAGGCAAGACGGCGGCGAAGAACCGGGTGCACCTCGATCTCGCCACCACCTCCGCCGCCCACCAGGCCGAGCTGGTCGCGCGTCTCAAGGCGCTGGGCGCGACGCCCGCCGACATCGGCCAGGGCGAGGCGCCGTGGACGGTGCTCGCCGACCCCGAGGGCAACGAGTTCTGCGTCCTGGAGCCCCGTGAGGTCTACCGTGACACCGGGCCGATCGCCGCCATCGTGGTCGACTGCGCCGACCCACGCGCCATGGCGCGGTTCTGGGGGGAGGCGCTCGGCTGGACCCTCCATCGGGTCACCGACGACCACGCCGTGCTGCGCTCCGCCACGGGCGCCGGGCCCTTTCTCGACTTCCTCCGTACGCCGGAGCCGAAGACCGCGCCCGACCGCGTCCACCTCGACCTGCTGCCGCTCCCCGGTGCCGACCGGGCGGCGGAGGTGGCCCGGCTGCGGGGGCTGGGGGCCGCCGATCTCGACCTCGGTCAGGGCGAGGTCGAGTGGTCGTGTCTGACCGACCCGGAGGGTCACGAGTTCTGCGTCCTGAACCCCTAGCTACAGCGGCCGAACATCTGGACGTAGGTCATCGCGGGAGTAGCCGACACCGAGGGATCGGCGCTGCCGTAGGCGGCCCGGGTGTACATCTCGGTGTAGCCGGGCGTGAGGATGGTCGCGCGGTGCGGCGGGCTGCCCATCCACCAGGTCACGGCCGCGCGCGGGGTGACGAAGGCGCGGCCCCAGCCGAGGTAGGCGTTCTCGCCGACGGCCCACGAGGTGCCCGTCCGGCAGTAGCCGGCCGCCTTCGCGCGGGCGGCGGGGTCGGTGCCGGTCTCCGGGTTGATGTGGACGTCGCAGCGCGAGGGGTCCGACTTGAGCGGCGTGCAGTCGCCGACCTGGGCGACCGTCCCCCACCAGCGGATCCGCACGGCGGCCAGGACCTGCTTCGTGGTGGCGCTGCGCAGCGCCACCGGCCTGCCGCGCAGGCCGATGTACCGCTTCACGGGCTGCAGCCCCCTGACGGTGCGCTCGGTGTTGACCAGGCACAGGACCGCCTGCTCGATCTTGCTGTCCTGCATCATGTGGTCAAGGCGGCCCCGGGGAGTGTCGGGGAATTCGGACTTCTCGCGGTAGACGAGGTCGGCGTCGGCGCAGGCCGCCGATGTGGTCGCCGACGCGGGGGCGGCGGGCAGGGCGAGTGCGGCGACCACCAGAGCGGGCGCGCCGAGGAGGACGAGGCTTTTCATGCGGTCATGATGCGCCGGGGGCCTTGCCGTGGGCTTGAGTACGCCTTTACTCAAAGTGCTGGGCTAGCCTCTGGCTGTGCTCGACTGGGATCACAACGCCTATTACCACCGGCTCCTGCTCCGCCACCTCCCGCCGGACCCCCGGAAGGTGCTCGACGTCGGCTGCGGCTCCGGGGCCTTCGCGGCCGAGCTGGCCTCGCGTGCCGCCCGGGTCGACGGCCTCGACCGCTCGCCGGAGATGATCGAGGAGGCCGCCGGGCGTGACCTCGGCAACGTCACCTGGGTGCTCGGCGACGTCCTGACCGATCCGCTGCCGGGCAAGGACTACGACGCGATCTTCTCGATCTGCGCGCTGCACCACATGCCGCTGGAGGAGGTGCTGCCGATCCTGGCGGCGGCGCTGCGGCCCGGCGGGGTGCTGGCCGCGATCGCGTTGCCCCGGCGCGACCTGCTCAGGGAACTGCCCGCCGAACTCGCCGCGGCGACCGGGCACCGGGCGCTCGGTGCGGTGTTCCTGGCGAGACGGCTGCTGAACGGCGGCGGCGGGTTCGCCAAGGACGCCGCCCACGCGGCCATGCCCATGGTCCTGAACCCGCCGCTCACCACCCGGGAGGTCGCCCGCGAAGCCGCCGAACTGCTCCCCGGCGTGCGGGTGCGGCGGCTCGTCTTCTGGCGTTACCTCCTGACCTGGGAGAAGCCCGCCGGCTGAGTCATTCGCCCAGCGCGGCCAAGAGTTGGTCCTTCGTCATCGAGCTGTAGCCCTCGATGTTCTTCTCCTTGGCCTGTTCGAGCAATTCCTCCTTGGTACGACCACGCGGCTTCGGCGGCCTGGCCAGTTCCGCCGCCTTGGCCTCGCTGAACACCCGGCCCAGCCGGACCAGCTTGTCGCCGGGCACGGCCTTGGCCAGGACGGGGAGGATGTCGCTCTCCTCCTCCTCGACGTGGTGCTTGACGGCCTTCTCCATCTGCTCCAGAACCGATGTGAACTCCGCCTTGTCGGGATCGGCCGCCATCAGCGCGGCCAGCAGTTCCTCGGCCTCGTGATGTTCCTCGGTGCCGTGGTGGACCTCGCCGCGTTCGCTCGGCGCGGCCTGGGCCAGCGCGGAGTAGACGTGGCTCTCCTCGGCGCGGGCGTGCGCGACGAACTTGGCGGCCAGTTCGGCCACCAGGGCGGGGCGGTTCTCCCGCTCCTGCTTGAGCCGCTCGAAGAGCTGCTCGACGTCGCGGTGGTCGGCCATGATCAGGTCGATGACGGTCTGGCTCATCTCGTCTCCAGAGTTCGAAGAGGGTCAGTCGGTGGTGAGGGCGTCCATCAGGTCGCCGACCGTCGCGTCGGGCACGGCCCGGGCGACGTCGGCCAGGGCGACCATGCCCACCAGGGTGTGCCCGTCGATCACGGGCAGCCGGCGGACCTTGTGGGAGCCCATGGTCCGCAGGACCTCGCGGGCGTCGTCGTCGGCGCCGATGGTCACGACCTCGTTCCCGCCCAGCTCACCGGCCAGGCACGACTTCGGGTCGCGGCCCTGGGCGATGACCTTCACCACGATGTCGCGGTCGGTCAGCATGCCCTGGAGCCGGTTGTCCTCGCCGCAGATCGGCAGGGATCCCACGTCGAGGCTGAGCATCTTCTCCGCTGCCTCGGCGATGGTCTGATCGGAGTTCACGCACTCCGCGTTCGGGGTCATGATCTCGCGTGCGGTGGTCATGGCCACTCCTTCCGTCACAGCCCCGCTGCCCCTGTCACGGCGGTTGAAAAGCGAGCGCCGCCTCGACCGCGGCCGGGAGATCGGGCGCGACGTGTTCGGCCGCCCTGATCTCGCCGATCTTGGTGACGGCCGTCGGCACGAGGATGCCCCGCGCCCCGGCGGCCCGAGCGGCCTCCATGTCGCGGCCGATGTCGCCGATGACCACACACTCGGCCGGCGGCACGCCCAGCCGCCGCGCGGCCGACAGGACCATGCCGGGCTCGGGTTTCCGGCAGGGGCATCCGTCGGTCTCGTCGTGGACGCAGACCTCCCACACGTCGAACGGGCCGAGAAGTTCCTCCACTCGATCGTTGACTTCGGAAAGTTCACCGAGAGTGATGAGGCCCCTGGCCACCCCCGACTGGTTGGTGATCACCCCGATCGGTACCCCCGCCGCTCGCAGGCGATCGAGGGCGGCCCGCGCGCCGGGCATCGGGATCACACGTTTGGCGTCGTTGTTGTAGGGGAGGTCGACAATCAGGGTGCCATCCCGGTCGAACAGAATCGCGCGCATGATCTCGCGCTACCCGTGACCCAGGCCGGAAATGTCAACGCCGCCAAACCAGGTGCGGTCGTTTCAGACGCTGGTGAAGCGCTACTCGGAGGAGCGCTTCTCGAGTGGTGTTCTCCACGCGAAAGCGGGTCCCATGAGATTTCTGGGAATCAACGCGATCTTCCATGACCCTTCCGCCGCGCTGGTGGTCGACGGGCGTACCGTCGCCGCCGCAGAAGAGGAGCGTTTCAGCAGGAGGAAACACGGCAAACGGCCCTTGGCGTTCTCGGCCTGGGAGCTGCCCGAGATGGCGGCCACCTGGTGCCTGGAGAAGGCCGGGCTGCGGCCCGAGGACCTCGACGGGGTGGCCTACTCCTACGATCCCGCCCTGGTGGTGGAGAACGGGCCCGGCCAGGACGGCGCCTGGGAGATGCTGCGCACCGCCTACGCCGTGCGGGCCCCCGCCTTCTTGGCGACCGCGTTGCCGGGACTCGACCCGGCGCAGGTGAAGTTCGTCCCCCACCACATCGCCCACGCCGCCTCGGCCGGGCTGGCCGCGCCGTTCGGCGACTGCGCGGTGCTGGTCTGCGACGGCCGCGGCGAGGCGGTCTCCCACCTGGCGGGCGCCTACCGCGACGGCGAGCTGACCATCCTGGCGAGCCAGACGCTGCCGCACTCCCTCGGGCTCATGTACGAAGACGTCACCGAGCACCTCGGCTTCCTGCGCTCCAGCGACGAGTACAAGGTCATGGCGATGGCCTCCTACGGCACGCCGAAACACCTCCCCGCGCTCCGCGAGCTGATCGGCGCGACCGGCGACGGCGGCTTCCACATCGGCCCCATCGACTGGAACGTCTTCGCCAAGCAGGTCCAGCGCGGCGGCGCCTGGAACGGCGAGCACGCCGACCTGGCGGCCAGCGTCCAGGCCCGGCTGGAGGAGGTGCTGCTCGACCTGGCCGCCTGGCTGCACGACCGCACCGGCCTCGACCGGCTCGCTCTGGCCGGGGGCGTGGCGCTGAACTGCGTGGCCAACACCCGCCTGTTCGACCGCAGCCCGTTCCGCGAGGTGTGGGTGCAGCCGGCGGCCGGCGACTCGGGCACCGCCCTGGGCGGCGCGCTCCACCTGGCCAAGACCTACGGCGACCCGGTCGCCCCGATGCCGGGCGCCGACCTGGGCCGGGGGTTCACCGACGCCGAACTGGCGGCCTGGCTCGACGTGGCCCAGATCCCCTATTCACGACCTCCCGACATCGCGGTCGCGGTGGCCGACGCTTTGGCCCAGGACCGGATCGTGGCCTGGTTCCAGGGGCGCAGCGAATACGGCCCCCGCGCGCTGGGCCGCCGCTCGCTGCTGGCCCACCCGGGCAACCTGCGCAACACCGAACGGCTCAACGACGTGAAGGGCCGGGAGCAGTTCCGGCCGGTCGCGCCCATGGTGCTGGAGAACCGGGCCGCCGAGATCTTCTCGCGGGGGCCGGTGCCCAGCCCGTACATGCTGTTCGTGCACGACGTCGCCCCCGTGTGGCGCGACCGGATCCCGGCCGTGGTGCACGTCGACGGGACGGCCCGCATCCAGACGGTGTCGGCGGGGCGCGACCCGCTCATGGCCTCCGTGCTCAACGCCTTCGAGTCGCTGACCGGGCTGCCGGTCATCGTCAACACGTCGCTGAACACGGCCGGGCGGCCCATGGTCGACGATCCGCGCGACGCCCTGGAGTGCTTCGGCTCCGCGCCGGTCGACGTGCTGGCCATCGGGCCGTTCCTGGTGCGGAGGTCGGTATGAGCGACCCCGAGATCACCGTTGTGATCCCGACCGTCGGCCGGGCGACCCTGCGCGCGGTCGCCGAGGCGGTGCCGGAACGTTTTCAACTCGTCGTCGTCGACGACCGGGCGAGGCCGGGCGCCGGTCCGCTGCCCGTCGGGGAGCCGTCGGCGACGCTCGTGATCCTGCCCTCGGGCGGCCGGGGCCCGGCGGCGGCGCGTAACCAGGGGTGGCGCGCGGCCTCCTCGGAGTGGGTCGTCTTCCTCGACGACGACGTGCTGCCGGGGCCTGACTGGGCCGAGAAGATCGGCGCCGACCTGCGCGGTCTGCCGCCTGAGGTGGCGGGTTCGCAGGGCCGGATCGTGGTGCCGCTCGACGGGACCCGGCCGCCCACCGACGCCGAACGCAACACCGCGGGCCTGGCCACCGCCCGGTGGATCACCGCCGACATGGCGTTCCGGCGCAGCGCCCTGGCCGCCGTGGGCGGCTTCGACGAACGGTTCCCGCGTGCCTACCGGGAAGACGCCGACCTCGCCCTGCGGCTGACCGCCGCCGGGTACCGGCTGGTCACCGGCGTGCGGACCACCGTCCACCCTGTGCGGGACGAAGGTTTCTGGGCCAGCGTGCGACGGCAGCGCGGCAACGCCGACGACGCGCTGATGCGCCGCGTCCACGGCCCCGGCTGGCGCTCCCGCGTCGGCGGGCCCGGCCGGTTGCGCGCTCACCTGCTGACCACGGCGCTCGGGCTGACCGCCGCCGTGCTGGCCTGGCGCGGGAGACCCGCCGCCAAGGCGGCGTTCGCGGGCTGGGCGGCGCTGACCGCCCGGTTCGCGTGGAGCCGGATCGCGCCGGGGCCGAGAACCCCGTCCGAGGTGCTGCGCATGGCCGCGACCAGCGTGCTGATACCACCCGCCGCCTGCCTCCACCGGCTGGGCGGCGAACTGCGGGTCCGAGTGAAAGGGGGAGGCGCGTGCATCCGCACCTGAACGATCTGACCGCCACGCTGAACCGGCTGGAACACGAGACGGCCCGCGTCCGCATATGGGGTCGCAAGCTGGCCGGGGTCCTCGACGACGGGGGCCGCCTGCTGGCCTGCGGCAACGGCGGGTCGGCGGCCGAGGCGCAACACCTGACCGCCGAACTCGTCGGCCGGTTCCGGGCCGACCGCAGGCCCTACGCGGCCATCGCCCTGCACGCCGACACCTCGTCGACCACGGCGATCGTCAACGACTACGGCCCGGAGGAGGTCTTCGCCCGCCAGGTGCGGGCGCACGGCCGGCCGGGCGACGTGCTGATCGCCCTGTCCACGAGCGGGGCCAGCGCCAACGTGCTGGCCGCCGCCAGGACGGCCCGCGACGGCGGGCTGATGGCCTGGGCGCTGACCGGGCCGCCGCCGAACGACCTGGCCGACCTCTGCGACGACGCCATCTCGGTGTTCTCGTCCAGCCCGTGCGTCGTCCAGGAGGTCCATCTGGTGCTGGTGCACCTGCTCTGCGAGGCGATCGAGGAGGCGCTGTCGTGACCGGTCCTCTGGTCGTCATCGGCGACACCCTGCTCGACTGCGATCTCGACGGGCGCAGCGACCGGGTCGCGCCCGACTCGGGAGCGCCCGTCGTCGAGGACGTGTCGGAACGGGTCCGGCCGGGCGGGGCCGGGCTGGCCGCGCTGCTGGCGGCGGCCGACGGCGCGCAGGTCGTGCTGGTCACGCCGCTCGGCGACGACCCGGACGGCCGCCTGCTGCACCGCCTGCTGGCCCGCCACCTGATGGTGGTCCCGCTGCCCATGCGCGGCACGACCGTGCGCAAGACCCGGATCAGGGTGGGCGGCGCGACCGTGGCCCGGCTCGACTCGGGAGACGGCGTGGCCGGGGACCTGACCGACCGGGCGCTGCCGGTGCTGCGGCGGGCGGGGGCGATCCTCGTCTCCGACTACGGCCGCGGCGCCGCCGACCTGGTGGCGAAGCTGCTGCCGGGACTGACGGACAAACCCGTGGTCTGGGACCCGCATCCGCGCGGCCCGCTGCCGCCCGAGTGCACCATGGTCACCCCGAACCTGGCCGAGACCGTCGCCCTGACCGGGGCCTGCCCGCCCGCCGAGGCGGCCCGCCGCCTGCTGGCCATGCTCGGCGGGGAGGCGGTGGCGGTCACCCTGGGCGCGCGGGGCGCGCGTTTCCACTCCGGCGACGGGGGCTTCCACGTGCCCGCACCGGGGCGTGTCACGAGCGGCGACACCTGCGGCGCGGGCGACCGGTTCGCCACCGCCGCGGCGGCCGCCCTGCTCGGCGGCGCGACCTGCGCGGAGGCCGCCGTCGCGGCGACCGCCGCGGCCACCGCCTTCGTCTCGGACGGGGGCGTCGCGACGATCCCGGCCTCCGCGCCCGAGGGCGACGCCGACGTGCTGCGCCGGGCCGACCGGGTGCGCCGGGCGGGCGGCCGGGTGGTCGCCACGGGCGGCTGCTTCGACCTGCTGCACGCCGGTCACGTCAGCCTCCTGCGCCGGGCCCGCGAGCTGGGCGACCTGCTGGTCGTCTGCCTCAACTCCGACCTGTCGGTCCGCCGCCTCAAGGGCAAGGGCCGCCCGGTCTCCCGGCAGGACGACCGGACGGCCGTGCTGAACGCCCTGGAGGACGTCGACGGCGTCGTCGTGTTCGACGAGGACACCCCGGCCGAGGTCATCCGCGCCCTGCGGCCCCACGTGTGGGTCAAGGGCTCCGACTACGCGGGCCGGGCGCTGCCCGAGTCGGCGGTGCTGGCCGACGTCGGCGCCGAACTGGTGCTGCTCGACACGGTGCCCGAACGCTCGACCACCCGGCTCATCACCGCCGCCGCCCGACGGCCCGATCTCTGGAAGGAACATCGATGCTGGGAAACATCCTGATCACCGGGGGCGCGTCCGGCCTCGGGCTGGCCACCGCGCGGGCCGTCGCCAAGGCGGGCGGGCGTCCTCTGGTCATCGACCGCGCGGTGCCCGACGAGTTCGAGCACGTCCGCGCCGACCTGGCCGACAGCCACGCGACCGAGGCCGCGGTCCGGTCGCTGGCCGCGCGGGCGGGCGGGCTCGACGGCGTCTTCACCGCCGCCGGGACCGACGCCTGCGGCGCGCTCGCCGACGTGCCGGGCGGAAAGTGGGAACACGTCGTGAAGGTCAACCTGTTCGGCACGGCCGCCGTGGTGCGGGCCGCGCTGCCCTACCTGGTCGAGAGCCGGGGACGGGTGGTGACCTGCGCCTCCACGCTCGGGATCAAGGCCGTCGGCGACGCCACGGCCTACTGCGCGAGCAAGTTCGGCGTCGTCGGGTTCACCCGCGCGCTGGCGGCCGAGCTGGCCGGGACGGTGGGCGTGACGCTGCTGATCCCCGGCGGCATGAGCACCAGCTTCTTCGACGGCCGCCCCGAGCAGTACAAACCAGGCCCGGACGCCCAGCTCAACCGGCCCGAGGACGTCGCCGAGGCGGTCGTGTTCGCGTTGTCCCAGCCGCCTGGGTGTGAGGTGCGGGAACTGGTCGTGTGCCACTCGATGGAGACCTCGTGGCCCTAGACCTGCTGGTGCTGCGCGGCCTGGGGCTCGGCGACCTGCTCACCGGGCTGCCCGCGCTGCGTGCCCTGCGGCGGGCCTTTCCCGGGCACCGTCTGGTGCTGGCGGCGCCGGAGGCGTACCGGGAGCTGCTGGGCGGGGAGGCCGACGCGTGGCTCGACGTGCGCGGGCCCGGCCCGGTGCCGGTGACCGGCTGCGACGTCGCGGTCAACCTGCACGGCCGGGGCCCCGAGAGCGTCGCGGCGCTGCGCGCGGCCGGGCCGCGCCTGCTGATCAGCCACACCACGGGGCCGCCGTGGAATCCGGCCGCGCACGAGGTCGCCCGATGGTGCGACCTGCTCGGCCGGTACGGCATCCCCGCCGACCCGGCCGACCTCCGGCTCGGCGCGCACGAGGGCGGCGGGCCGATCGTCGTCCACCCCGGCGCGGCCTTCCCCGCCCGCCGCTGGCCGCCGGAGCGGTTCGCCGACGTGGCCGCCGCGCTGAACGCGGAAGGACGGCCCGTGGTGGTGACCGCCGGACCGGGCGAGACGGACCTGGCCCGGCAGGTCGCCGGCGGCCTGCCGGTGCTGACGCCGACGCTGACCGAGCTGGCCGGCCTGGTGCGCCGGGCCCGGCTGGTGATCTGCGGCGACACCGGCGTGGCCCATCTCGCCGCGGCCTACGGCACCCCCTCGGTGGTGCTGTTCGGTCCCACGCCCCCGTCGCTCTGGGGGCCGCCGCCGGGGCCGCACCGGGTCATCTGGCACGGCCGCGCGGGCGATCCGCACGGCCGGGCCCCCGACCCGGGACTTCTGGAGATCACGGTGACCGAGGTGCTGGGCGCGGCCCGGGACCGACTGGAGGTGAGTGTCGCATGAGGACCGTCGTGACCGGCGGGGCCGGGTTCCTCGGCTCCTACCTGTGCGAGCGGCTGCTCGACCGGGGCGACGAGGTGGTCTGCCTCGACAACCTGCTCACCGGCGACCCCGAGAACCTCGCCCATCTGATGGAGCGGCCGGGCTTCCGGATGGTCGACTGCGACGTCACCGACTTCCTGCACGTCTCCGGGCCGGTCGACCTGGTGCTCCATTTCGCGTCGGCCGCCTCCCCGGCCGACTACCTCGCCTATCCCGTCGAGACCCTCAAGGTCGGCAGCACCGGCACCCTCCACACGCTCGGCCTGGCCCGGGAGAAGGGCGCGCGGTTCGTGCTGGCGTCCACCAGCGAGGTCTACGGCGACCCGCTGGAGCACCCGCAGCGGGAGGACTACTGGGGCAACGTCAACCCGGTCGGCCCGCGCAGCGTGTACGACGAGGCCAAACGGTTCGGCGAGTCGCTCACCACCGCCTACGGCCACGCCCACGACATGGACACCGCGATCGTCCGCATCTTCAACACCTACGGCCCGCGCATGCGCCCCCACGACGGCCGCGCCATCCCGACGTTCATCCGCCAGGCCCTGGCCGGGGAGCCGATCACGGTCACCGGCACCGGCGAGCAGACCCGGTCGATCTGCTACGTCGACGACACGGTCACCGGCATCCTCGCTCTGGCCGACAGCGACTTCGCCGGCCCCGTGAACATCGGCAACCCGGCCGAGACGACCATGACGGAGCTGGCCCGCGAGATCCGCGACCTGGCCGGGTCCTCCTCCCCGATCACCTACGTCGGCCGCCCGGTCGACGACCCGCACCGGCGCTGCCCGGACACCTCGCTGGCCGCCGCCCGGCTCGGCTGGCGGCCGGCGGTCCCGGCCACGGTGGGGCTGCGCCGCACGATCCGCTGGTTCGCGGAGGAACGGGAGTTGTCGAAGGGATGAGCGCACACGTCCTGCTGGCCCGCCTCGACAGCGTCGGGGACGTGCTGCTCATGGGCCCGGCGGTCCGCGCAGTGGCGGCGGGGGCGGCCCGGGTGACCCTGCTGGCGGGCCCGCGCGGGCGCTCGGCCGCCGACCTGCTGCCGGGCGTCGACCGGGTGCTGGAGTGGCCGGCGCCCTGGATCGAGCCGGAACCCGATCCGGTCGACCCGGAGCACCTGCGGCTGCTGGTCAAGACGGTCGACGACGTCGACCGGGCGCTGATCTTCACCTCGTTCCACCAGTCGCCGCTGCCGCTGGCGCTGCTGCTGCGGATGGCCGGGGTGCCGTGGATCGGCGCGATCAGCGACGACTACCCCGGCTCGCTGCTCGACTTGCGGCACCGGGTGCCCGACGACATCCCCGAGACCGAACGTGCCCTCAGCCTGACCACGGCGGCGGGCTATCCGGCCCGCGGCACCGGGCTGGCGGTCCGGCGGCCGCTGCCCGATCCCGGCCTGCCTCCCGGTTATCTCGTGGTGCACCCGGGTACCTCGGTGCCCGCGCGCGCCTGGCCGCCCGGCCACTGCGCCGAGCTGGTCGGCCTGCTCGCCCGGCACGGCCATCCGGTGGTGGTGACCGGCTCCCCGGGCGAACGTGAGCTGACGGCCCGGGTGGCCGGGCGGCACGGCGTCGACCTGGGCGGCGGCACGACCCTGGCCGAGCTGGCCGGGGTGCTGGCCGGCGCGCGGGTGGTGGTGGCCGGGAACACCGGCCCCGCCCACCTCGCCGCCGCCGTCGGGACGCCGGTGGTGTCGCTGTTCGCGCCGACGGTGCCCGCCGTGCGCTGGGCGCCCTACGGCGTGCCGCACCGGCTGCTCGGCGACCAGGGGGCGGCCTGCGCCGGGACCCGGGCCACGGTCTGCCCGGTCGCCGGGCACCCGTGCCTGAGCTCGGTCGGCCCGGCCGAGGTGTACGAGGCGATGAAGGAGGTCATGCGATGAGGATCCTGGCCTGGCACGTGCACGGCTCGTGGATGACGGCGTTCGTGCACGGCCCGCACGACTACCTGGTCCCGGTCACCCCCGACCGCGGCCCCTACGGCCGGGGCCGCGCCCGCACCTACGACTGGCCCGCCGGCGCCCGCGAGGTCGCCCCCGAGCGACTGCGCGACGAACACGTGGACGTCGTCGTCCTGCAACGCCCCGACGAGTTGGAGCTGGCCCGCCGCTGGCTGGGCCGCGACGTACCGTGGGTGTACGTCGAGCACAACACCCCGCCCGACGTGAAGACCCGCCATCCCATGGCCGGCGAGGGCGGGCCGCTCGTGCACGTCACCCACTTCAACCGCCTGTTCTGGGACAACGGCGACGCCGCCACCACGGTGATCGAGCACGGCATCCCCGACCCCGGGATGCGCTACACCGGCGAGCTCCCCCGGGCCGCCGCCGTGATCAACGAGCCGATCCGCCGGACCCGGGTGGCCGGCACCGACCTGCTGCCGCTCTTCGCCCCCGTGGACGTCTTCGGCATCGGCACCGAGACCCTGGAGAACGGCCAGGGCGACCTGCCCCACGACCGCATGCTCACCGAGCTGGCGCGGCGGCGGGTCTACGTCCACCCCTACCGATGGACCTCGCTCGGCCTGTCGCTGCTGGAGGCCATGGCCCTCGGCATGCCCGTCGTCGCGGTCGCCTCGACCGAGGCCGGGGAGGCGGTGCCGCCTGAGGCGGGCGTGTTGTCCACCGATCCCGACCGGCTCGCCGAGGCGGCGCGGCAGTTCGCCGCCGACCCCGTCCTCGCCCGCCACGCGGGTGAGGCGGCCCGCGCGGCGGCCCTCGACCGCTACGGACTCGACCGGTTCCTCGCCGACTGGGACCGGCTGCTCAAGGAGGTGGTGCGATGAGGATCGCGATGGTTTCCGAGCACGCCAGCCCGCTGGCCGGGCTGGGCACCCCGGACGCGGGCGGCCAGAACGTCCACGTCGCGGCGCTGGCGACCGCGATCGCGGCGCTCGGCCACGAGGTCACCGTCTACACCCGCAGAGACGATCCCGGGTTGCCCGAACGGGTGCCGTTCGGGTCCGGCGTCACGGTCGCCCACGTGCCGGCCGGGCCGCCGGAGCCGATCCCGAAGGACGACATCCTGCCGTGGGTGCCCGACTTCGCCTCCTGGTTGCGGGAGCAGTGGGCCTTCGAACGCCCCGACGTCGCGCACAGCCACTTCTGGATGAGCGGCCTGGCCACCCTCGGCGCCGCCGGACGGCTGGGCGTGCCGGTCGCGCACACCTTCCACGCGCTCGGCACGGTCAAGCGCCGCCACCAGGGCGCGGCCGACACCAGCCCGGCCGAGCGCATCGCCGCCGAGACGGCCATCGGCCGCGCCGCCGACGTGATCATCTCCACCTGTCCCGACGAGGTCGACGAGCTGGCCCGGATGGGGGTGCCCCGCCATCGGGCCCGCGTGGTGCCGTGCGGGGTCGACCTCGGCCTGTTCCGTCCCGGCGTGCCCGGCGAGCGCCCGGAGCGCCCCCGGTTGTTGTCGATCGGGCGGCTGGTGCCGCGCAAGGGCGTCGACACGGTCATCCAGGCGCTGCCGTACGTGCCGGAGGCCGATCTGGTCGTCGGCGGGGGCCGGCCGGTCGGCGACCTCGACCGCGACGAGGAGGCGACCCGGTTGCGGGCCGAGGCCGAACGGGTGGACGTGGCCGACCGGGTGACCTTCATCGGCCAGGTAGCCAGAGAGGACGTGCCCGATCTGATGCGCTCGGCCGCCGCCGTGGTGTGCGTGCCCTGGTACGAGCCCTTCGGCATGGTCGTGCTGGAGGCGATGGCCTGTGGGGTGCCGGTGATCGCGTCGGCGGTCGGCGGCCAGAAGGACACCGTCGTCAACGAGGTGACGGGCCTGCTGGTGCCGCCGCGCCGGCCGACCGCCGTCGCCGGCGCGGTCCGGCGGCTGCTGGACGACCCCCTGCAGCGCGACTCGTTCGGGATCGCCGGAGCCGACCGCGCGAGCACCCGCTACGGCTGGGACCGGGTGGCGCGAGACACCGTGCACGCCTACGCCCAGGCGATGCGCCGCGTGGAACGGACGGCCTCATGAGCGGCACCACGACGGCGGTGGTCGTGATGGACGTGCTCAACACCTACGACCATGAGGACGCCGAGGCGCTGGCCGCCAACGTGGAGACGACGATCGACCCGATCGTCCGGCTGATCGACAAGGCCAGGCGCGCCGACGTGGAGTTGATCTTCGTGAACGACAACCACGGCGACTTCAGCGCCAGCCGCGACGATCTGGTCCGGCGGGCCCTGGCGGGGAAACGTCCCGACCTGGTGCAGCCGCTGGTGCCGCCGGGCAACTTCGCGTTCCTGCCGAAGGTGCGCCACAGCGTCTTCTACGGCACCCCGCTGGAGTACGCGCTGAACCGCGAGGGCATCGAGACGGTCGTCCTGGCCGGTCAGGTGACCGAGCAGTGCGTGCTCTACAGCGCGCTCGACGCCTACGTGCGGGAGTTCTCGGTCAGGGTGGCGGTCGACGCGGTGGCGGCCATCCACGACGACCTCGGCGAAGCGGCCCTGCGCATGATGGAGCGGAACATGCGGGCCGAACTGCTCCCGGCCGGCGACTGCCTGTGATGGAGACCTGATGCGAGTGGACGTGCTCACCGCGCTGGCCGACGAGGCGGCGGCCGTGACGGGCGGATGCGGGGCGACGATGGCGCTCTGGCCCCGGGCCGGCGTGGAGACGGTGCTGGTGGCCTCCCACCCGGAACTGGGGGAACTGGTCGAGCTGGAACACTTCCTCGACGACGGACCGGGCCTGCACGCCCTGCGCTCGGAGCACCCGGTGCGGGTGTCCGACCTCGTCCACGAGCCGCGCTGGACGCGGCTGGGGCGCGAGGCGCTGGCCCGGGGGCTGCGCGCCTGCGTGGCGGCGGCCGGGCGCGGCCCCGGGGCGACCGCCGTGATCACCGTCTACGGCCTGCGTCCGGGCGAGCCCGGCGAGCCGGTCGCCCCGTTCGTCGCCTCGCTGGCCCGGCAGGCGGCGTGGTTGTCGACCTTCGCCGAGACCGGCGAGCAGCACGAGCGGGAGGTCCGCCAGCTCCGCCAGACCATGGAGGGCAGGGAGACGATCGAGCAGGCCAAAGGCATGATCATGCAGGCGCTCGGGGTGGACGCCGAGCAGGCCTTCGCCGAGCTGCGCCGCACCTCCCAGAACGCCCACATGAAGCTCAGGGAGGTGGCCGAACGCCTCATCGCCCGGGAGATCTAGAGCTTGCGGGTGTCTCGCGGCTCGACGTAGGGCTCCTGGTCGGCGGGCTGCCCGGCCGCGATGGCCCGCCCCCTGGCGATCTCCGCGTCGAACTCCACCCCGAGCAGCACCGCGATGTTGGTGATCCACAACCAGATGAGGAACACCACGACCCCGGCCAGCGTCGCGTACGTCTTGCTGTACGACCCGAAGTTCGCCACGTAGAAGCCGAACAGGCCCGAGGCGACGATCCAGCCGATGACCGCCACGGTGCTGCCGGGCGTGATCCACCGGAAGCCCGGATGCTCGACGTTGGGCGCGAACCAGTAGAGCAGCGCCAGCACGAAGATGACGACGACCGCCAGGACCGGCCACTTCGCGATGTTCCAGATCGCCAGCCCGGTCTCGCCGACGCCCAGCACCCGCCCGGCCTGCTCGGCCAGGCCGCCGGTGAACACCACGGCCACCGCGCCCGCGGCCATCATGACGACCAGCACCGCCGTGATGCCCAGCCGGAGCGGCAGGGTCTTCCAGATGGGGCGGCCCTCCGGCATCTCGTACATGATGTTGGCGGCCCGCATGAACGCCCCGACGTAGCCCGACGCCGACCAGAGCGCGACGGCGAGGCCGATGACGGTGGCGATCCCGGCCGCGCCCCGGTTGTCCTGCAGCGCCCCGAGCACGGTGTCGATGATCTCGCGGACCGGTTCCGGCGCGACGGCGCCGAGGTTCTCGGAGATCGTCCCCGTGGCCGACTGTCCGAACAGTCCCAGCAGCGACACCACGGCCAGCAGGGCCGGGAAGATCGACAGGATCGCGTAGTAGGTCAGCGCCGCGGCCCAGTCGGTGATCTTGTCGTCCTGGAACTCCGCGACCGTCCGCCGCAGCACCTGCCACCAGGAACGTCTGAGCACTTGGGTGGGGCGGTCGGGCACGGGAGGCTGGGTCATGGACCTCCGCTACCCGGAGCCCGCGCGAGCAGTCGTTCCATCAGCCCCTTCGGGTCGGCCACCGTGACCGTGAGCCCGGGATGACGCAGCGGCCCGATCGGGCGGCGGAATCTGAGGCAGACGCCCTGCCGTGTGGCGGTGCCGAAGGTCAGCCCCCGGTCGGCGAGTGAGACCCGGGGCCCGATGGCCTTGATCGCCGAGTAGGGCCCGCTCAGCTCGACGCCGGCCAGGTTGCCGAGGTCGGTCGCCGCCTTCCAGGGCCCGAACGTCACCCGGACGTCGTCGTCGCCCACCACCACCCGGCACGTGTCGGGGCGGAGCCCGAGGAGCCCCAGGAGCCGCCGGTAACGGTCGTCGAACTCGAATTCGAAGACTTCGTTCGCCATACGGCTGTCATGCCCCAATGTGGGTCAGGAACCCATCAGTGGGCAGCTGACTACCGACGATCACGCTACGAACAGATGGGGTCACGATGAAAGCACTGGTCATCAACTGCACGCTCAAGCCGTCACCCGCGCCGTCCAACACCCAGGCCCTCGCCGACGTCGTCATCGCCGAGCTCGGCCGCAGAGGCGTGGAGGTCGAGACGGTACGCGCGGTCGACCTGAACCTGCTGCCGGGTGTCGCGACCGACCTGCGGCCGGGGGACGACTGGCCCGCCGTCCACGCCAAGGTGCTCGAATCGGAGATCCTCGTCATCGCCAGCCCCACCTGGGTCGGCCACCCGTCGTCGGTCGCCCAGCGGGTGATCGAGCGGATGGACGCCATGATCTCCGAGACCGACGACGAGGGGCGGCCGGTGGCGTACAACCGGGTGGCGGGGGTGGTGAACACCGGCAACGAGGACGGCGCCCACCACGTCATCAGCGAGATCTGCGGGGCCCTGATCGACATCGGCTTCACGATCCCCGGCCAGGCCTGGACGTACTGGCACCTGGGCCCCGGCGCGGGCCCCGACTACCTCGACGACCAGCGCGGCCACGACTGGTCCGCCAAGACCGGCCGCACCATGGCCGCCAACCTGGTGTCGGTCGCGGCGGCCCTGGCCGCCGAGCCGATGGACGCCCCGCCGGAGTGAACGGTTACGCGGGGGTGCGGCCGAGGTAGCGGAGCAGCTCGTCGGCGACCGGGGTGCCCGACGGGTCGCCGGCGGCCTCGACGACGGGGGCGTAGGCGCCCCACTGGCGCAGCGGTTCGACGATCTGCCGCGCGGCGGCGAGCAGGTGGCCGGCCAACTCCTCCCCGAGCGGCGACGACTGGCCCGTGGCGACCGCGACGTCCCAGGCGTGCACGGCGGCGTCGAGGGCGCACATCACCATGGCGACCGAGGTCGGCAGCTCGCCGTGGGGCAGCGGCGTCGGCACGGTCGCGGCGTCGTCGGGCACCGTGGCCCATGCCGCCCGCCCCACCTCGACGGCGTTCTTCACCAGCTCCGCCGCGGTGCCGTCGATCGTGCCGGAGGGCGAGAAGGGGTCGTAGGCCGGGCCGGGGCCGACGCCGAGCGCCCCCGCCCACACGAGCTGGTCGGCCGCGGCGTGCTGGACGACCTGGGCGACCGTCCACTCGGAGCACGGGGTGGCGGCGTCCCACTGGTCGTCGCGCACACCGGCGACGGTGTTCTCGAGAGCCAGGAAGGAGGTGGCCAGAACCTCACGAGCGTTCATCGTGTACGCCTTTCGATCTCGTTCGTGCTGATGAGAAAAGGCTATGGGCCCATTAGGCTAGATTCCTTCCTAATAGTTCCGAGGACGAGATGGCTCCGACGACGACCCGCGTGCTCCGCCTCCTCTCCCTGCTGCAAGATCGGTCGCAGACCGGCCGTGAGCTGGCCGAACGCCTCGGCGTAACCGAACGCACCCTTCGGCAGGACATCCAGCGCCTGCGCGAACTCGGCTATCCGGTGCACGCCACGCGTGGCGCGGTGGGCGGATACCGGCTGGGTCAGGGCGCGACGATGCCCCCGCTGCTGCTCGACGACGACGAGGCGGTGGCCGTGGCGGTCGCCGTCGGCCTGGCCGAAGACGGCTCCAGCGGCATCGCCGACATCGACGCCAGCCTCACCCGGGCGCTCGCCAAGCTCCAGCGCATCCTGCCCAGGCACCTCCAGCGAAAGGTGTCGGCGTTGCGGTCGGCCACCGCGGTGGGGCCCGCCACGGTCGGCTCCCGGGAACCCGACGCCCCCGTGCCGGCCGCCACTCTCACCGTCGTGGCGAGCGCGATCCGCGACGGCGCGACCCTGCTGGCGGCGCACGCCGGCGCCGAGATCGAGGTGGAGCCCTACCGTCTGATCAGCTGGCGGCGGCGCTGGTTCCTGGTCGCCTACGACCTCTTCTCGCACACCTGGCGGGCGCTGCCGGTGGCCGGTCTGTCGCTCGTGCGGCCGGGGTCGCGCCGGTTCGCCGCCCGCACCCTGCCCGACGACGACCTCGTCGCCTTCGTCCTGCGCGAGGTCGCGCAGACCGGCTGGAAGGTCCAGGCCCGCGTGACCGTCCTGGCCCCGGCCGAGACCGTCATCGCCCGCATCAACCCGGCCGTCGGCTTCGTCGAGGCCGTCGACTCCCGCACCAGCGTGCTGGTGACCGGCGCGGACGCCCTGGAGACCATCGCCATCTACCTCAGCATGCTGATGATGGACTTCCGCGTCGACGGCCCGCCCGAACTGGTCGCGCACGTCCGCACCATCGCCCGCCGCTACACCGAGGCCCTCGAAGGATCACACGGGGAACCGCACCCCGGTCAGCTCCTCTGACGACGACCACAACCGGCGCTGGGCCGCGACGTCGTACGACTGCGGGCTCGATCGCACCACCTTCGGGTGTCCCCTGCTCTCCTGGAACCCCTCCGGGCCGAAGTACTGGCCTCCCTGGACGTCCGGGTCGGTCGCGGCGCGCAGCGAGGGCAGCGCCCCCATCTCGGCCGACTGGATCAGGAACGGCCGGACCAGCATGAAGAAGGCCCGGAAGTAGAAGGGCTGGAGCGACACCGAGGTGCGGGACCCTCCGGTGTCCGCGCCGCCGGGATGGGCCGCGACGGCGACGGTCCCGGTGCCGGCGAGCCGCCGCTGGAGTTCGTAGGTGAACATCAGGTTCGCCAGTTTGGAGTTGCCGTACGCGGCGACCCGGCTGTAGTCGCGCTTGGTCCAGTCGAGGTCGGCGAAGTCGATCGGGCCGCCCTGCCGGTGGCCCGCGCTGCTGACGGTGACCACGCGGGAGCCGCGGACCGGCAGCATCAGGTCGAGCAGCAGCCCGGTGAGGGCGAAGTGGCCCAGATGGTTGGTGCCGAACTGCAGCTCGAAGCCGTCGGCCGTGGTCCTGCGCGGGGTGTACATGATGCCCGCGTTGTTGACCAGCAGGTCGACGCGGTCGTGGGCGGCCCGCAGCTCGCCGGCGGCGGCGCGCACCGACGCCAGCGAGGCCAGGTCGAGGCGTTGCACTGTGACGTCCGCCTCGGGATGGGCCGCGGTGATCTCCGCCGCCGCCTGCTTGCCCTTGTCCGCGTCGCGCACGGCGAGGACGACGGATGCCCCCCGCGCGGCGAGCACTTTGGCGGTCTCGAAGCCGATACCGGTGTTGCCGCCGGTGATCACGGCCACCCGCCCCCGTTGGTCGGGCACGTCGGCGGCGGTCCAGCGCCGTGGGGGCATGGGTCCTCCAGATACAATCGGGACGCTCGTTCCGGTTAGCACCATACCGGAACGCTCGCCCCGTTTGTCGAGGAGGACCCTGTGACCGAGAACGACCGGCCGCTGCGCGCGGACGCCGCCCGCAACCGCGCCCGCGTGTTGCGGGTCGCCTACGAGACCTTCGCCGAAGAGGGCGCGGGCGTGCCGATCGACGAGATCGCCCGCCGCGCCGGGGTGGGCGCGGGCACGATCTACCGCCACTTCCCCACCAAGGAGGCGCTGTTCCAGGCGATCGTGGCCGACCGGCTGCGGCAGGTCGTCGAACGGGCCCGCGACCAGGCGGCGACCGACCCCGGGGAGGGCCTCTACGCCTTCCTCTTCCATCTGGCCGAACAGGGCGCGACCGACCTGGGGCTCACCGAGGCCTTCGCGGGCAGCGGCTTCGACCTGGCCACCTCGCTGCCCGAGGCCGAGCGGGAGTTCACCACCCTGATGGCCGACATGCTCGCCCGGGGCCAGCGGGCGGGCACCGTGCGCCCCGACGTCGACGTCGACGACGTCAAGACCCTGATCGTCGGCCTCCAGGCGATGCGGCGCTTCCGCGGCGAGCAGGCCGAGCGCCTCTACCCGCTGATCAGGGCCGGCCTCACCCCCAGATAAGCGGGGCGAACGTTCCGCTATAGTGCCAAACGGAACGACCGCCCCGAATAACTCGGAGGGACCGCATGGAAATCGGACTGTCGAGCTATGGCGCCGGGCCCGTCCCCGAACTCCTGGCCGAGATCGAGCGCGCGGCGGCGCACGGCTTCTCCCGCTTCTGGCTGGGCGAACACGGCGGATGGGACCCCCTGACGGTGTTCGCCGCGCTGGGCGACCGCGCCCCCGGCATCGACCTGGCCACATCCGTCGTGGGCACCCACCCGCGCCACCCCCTCGCCCTGGCCGCCCAGGCGCTCACCACCCAGGCCGCGACCGGCGGGCGGCTGACGCTCGGCGTCGGCCCGAGCCATCAGCCGGTCGTCGAGAGCCGCTACGGCCTCACCTGGCAGCCGCCCGTACGCCACTCGCGGGAGATCCTGGAGATCCTCGGCCCGGTCCTGCGGGGCGAGCAGGTCGACGTTCACGGCCCGTCGGTCACGGCGGTCGGCGGCGTCAGCGCCCCCGCGACGGCCCCGCCCGGCCTGCTGCTCGCCGCGAACGGCCCCCGCATGCTCGCTCTGGCCGGCGAACGGGCCGACGGCGCGCTCACCATGTGGACGACGCCCCGGTTCCTCGACGAGGTCGCGGTCCCCATCGTCACCGCCGCCGCGGCGGGCCGCCCCGCGCCCCGCATCGCCGTCGGGCTGCTCGCGACGGTGACCTCCGACGTCGAGGGCGCCCGGGAGCGCGTGGACGCGGACTTCCGCCACGCCGCGGCCCTCCCCACCTTCCGCGGGCTGCTCGACCGGCAGGGCTCGTCGGGCCCCGGCGACACCCTCGTCGCCGGTGACGAGACCGCCGTCGAGAAGGCGGTCGGCCGCTTCGCCGACGCCGGGGCCACCGAGCTGATCGTCTTCCCGGTCGGCCGCCCCGACGACCACGACCGCACGATCGCCCTGTTCGGCGGCCTCGCCCGGAGGTAGGGCGGTTGCGTATGGGCCTACTCATGTGGACCGTGCCAAAAGCTCGCAACCTGGTCTCACCCAGTCCCATCCAGAACGGGAGAGACCCATGCTCCGCAACCTCGCTCGCGCCGGTGTGGCGTTCGCGGCCGTGGCCGGCGTCGCCCTGGCGACGGTCCCGGCCGCCCAGGCGTCCGTCGGCTACTACGTCCAGAACCAGCAGACCGCGTTGTGCGCCACCATCTCGGGCGGCGTCTCCACGGCCAACAACGTGCCGGCGGTCCAGTACTACTGCGACGGCCACGGCTCACGCCGCTGGACCCTCGCCCCCGGCGTCGGCGGCGGCGTCAAGATCCAGAACGTCTACACCGGCAAGTGCCTCACCCCCGCCGGCGGCGTCTCCACCGACAACAACCTGCCGATCGTCCAGTTCGACTGCGACAACCACAACTCGCGCTCCTGGTACCTGAACTACACCGGGACGCCGGGCCTCTACAAACTCCAGAACGTGCAGACGGGCAAGTGCCTGACCGTCTCGGGCGGCGTCTCCACCGCCCCGAACGTGCCGCTCGTGCAGTTCACCTGCGACAGCCACCCCTCGCGCGCCTGGTACGTCTACCTGTGACCCGCCGACGCCGGATGGGACCGGACCGGTCCCATCCGGCTCATGGGCTCGTTCAGGTCACGCTCACGGGTCTCCGGGGCGAACACGACCGCGGTGACGCAGACCAGCGCGCAGCCCGCCATCAGGATCGAGATCGGCCACGACGCGCCGCCCGCCGCCCCGGCCAGGGCCGTGGCCACCAGCGGAGCCGGGCCGCTGACCAGCGCCGCCGCCCATTCACGCACGACGGCGATGCCGCTGTACCGGTAGCGGGTGTCGAACAACTCGGCGAACAGCGCGGCCTGCGCGGCGAACATGGCGGAGATGCCGATCCCGTACGCGAACGCCACCGAGAGCACGATGAGCACCGGATGTCGGGTGTCCACGAGCCAGAACATCGGGAACGAGAACAGCAGGAGCAGCAGCGCCCCGCCGAGGAAGACCGGACGCCGCCCCACCCGATCGCTGAGCAGGCCGAACAGCGGGCCGGTCACGATCGACAGGCCCGACGACGCGACGTTCGCGATCAGGCCCACCGTCGGGGAGACGCCGAGCGTCCCGCTGACGTACGACAACACGAACACCTGGATGAGGTAGCCCATCGCGCTGTACGGCGCGGTGGCGAAGAAGGCGATGAGCACGCTGCGCGGCTGCCGCCGCAGCACCTCCAGCATGGGGAAGCGGCTCACCCCGCGCCGGCGCTCCCGCTCGAACACCTCCGACTCCGGCAGCCGCGACCTGACGTAGAGGCCGACGACCACCCCGGCGAGGCTGAGCAGGAACGGGATGCGCCAGGCCCACGCGTGGAAGTCCGGCAGCGCCGACACCGCCGTGAACACGAGCGTGGCCAGCAGCATGCCGATGGCCACCCCCATCCCGGGCAGCGAGGCCCAGAGCCCGCGCCGCCGCGGCTCGCCGGCCTCGGCCGCCACGACCAGCGCGCCGGCGTACTCCGCGCCCGCGCCGAACCCCTGCGCCAGCCGCAGCACCACGAGCAGGATCGGGGCCAGGACGCCGGCCGTCTCGTAGGTGGGCAGCAGCCCGATGCCCGCCGTGGCCACGCCCATCAGCAGCAACGTGGCGGCGAGCATCGGCTTGCGGCCCACCCGGTCGCCGAAGTGGCTGAACACCGCGCCGCCGATCGGCCGGGCGACGAAACCCACGGCGAAGGCGGCCATGGCGCCGAGTGTGCCCGCGACCGGGCTGCCGGCCGGGAAGAACTGGTCGTTGAAGACGAGTGCGGCGGCCAGCCCGAAGAGGGCGAAGTCGTACCACTCCACCACGCTGCCCACCACGGCGGCGCTGACGACCCGTTTCGCGGTCATGATCACTTCCTCTGCAGGATGTGGGCCAGGAAGCGCCCGGCCTGGTCGATGGCCATCGCGGCGGCGTGGGTGCCACGCAGCGCGTTGAGCACGACGAACCCGTGGATCACCCCGTCGTAGCGTACGGAGGTGGCCGTGGCGCCGGCCGCGCGCATCCGGGCCGCGTAGGCCTCGCCCTCGTCCCGCAGCACGTCGGCCTCGGCCGTGATGACCAGGGCGGCCGGGAGCCGGGCCAGTTCCTGGGCCGGGGCCCGCAGGGGGCTGGCGGTCGTCTCCGTACGGTGCGCCGGGTCGGCGAGGTACTGGTCCCAGGCCTGGCGCATGTCGGCGGCGCGCAGGAAGTAGCCCTCGGCGAACTCCCGGTAGGAGCCGGTGTCGAACGAGGCGTCGGTGGCGGGACACAGCAGCAGTTGCCCGGCCAGGCCCTTCCGGTCGAGCAGGGCCAGCGCGGCGGCCAGCGCGCCGCCTTCGGCGTCCCCGGCGACGGCGATGCGGGTGGCGTCCAGGTCGTGGGCGCGGCCGTGCACGCGCAGCCAGTCGAGGGCGGCGCGGGTCTCGTGGAGGGCCACGGGGTGGCGGGCCTCGGGCGAGCGGCTGTAGTGGACGAACGCCACGGCCGCGCCGGAGCCCAGTGCCAGTTCGCGGGCCAGCCGGCCGTGGCTGTGCTCTCCGCCGAAGACCCAGCCGCCGTGCAGGTAGACCACGACGGCGAGCGGGCCGGGGGCGCCCTCCGGGCGGAAGATCGTCAGATTGGCGTCGTCGAGGTGTTCCCGGGTGACGCCCGGCACCAGCATCTCGGGGCGCTGGAGGTCGCGGATGGCGGTGCGGGCCTCTTCGGGCGGCATGCCGTACAGGAAGGGCGGCTGGGCGGTGGCGTCGGCCAGCGCTCTCGCGGCGGGCTCCAGCACGGGTCTGCGCATGACGGTTGACCTTAAGAGGAGTCAGCGCTTCGGACATTCGTCACGTGACGTATGTCTGAGACAATTGCATGGCGATCTTGGGAGGAGCCGGCCAGTGAACTCCTTGATCGGGCGCGGCGCCGAGACCGCGCGCCTCGAAGCGCTCGTCGACGGCATCCGGGCGCAGGGTGACGCGCTGGTCGTGCGCGGCGCGCCCGGGATCGGCAAGTCGGCGCTGCTGGCGGTCGCGGCGGCCCGCGCGCGGGCGGGCGAGGTGACGGTGTCGAGCACCTCCGGCGTCCAGAGCGAGACGCACCTGCCGTTCGCGGGGCTCTACCAGCTCGTGCATCCGCTGCTCGGATCCGCCGACGACCTGCCCGTCCGGCAGCGCGACGCCCTGCTGGGCGCCTTCGGCATGGTGGACGTGAGCTCCCCCGAACCGTTCCTCATCGCGCTCGCCGTGCTCAACCTGCTCGGCGAGGCGGCCGCCCAGCGGCCGCTCCTGATGATCGTGGACGACGTGCAGTGGCTCGACCGGCCCACCACCGAAGTGCTCGGCTTCGTGGCCAGACGGGTGCGGTCGGAACCGATCGTGCTGCTGCTGGCCGTGCGCGACGGCCACCCCACCAGCCTCGACGACAGCGACCTGGCCGAGTTGCGGCTCTCCGGGCTGGGGCCGCACGACGCCGGGGCGCTGCTCGACTCGCGGGCCCCCGCGCTCCCGGTGGGCATGCGCTGGCGGGTGCTGGCCGAGGCGGCGGGCAACCCGCTGGCGCTGGTCGAACTGCCCCGGGCGCTGGCGGCGGCGAGCACCGGCAACGTGGAGTTCCTGCCGCTGACCGCACGTCTGGAGCGCGCCTTCGCCGCCCGCCTGGCGCTGCTGCCGCCCGGCACCCGGCTGCTGCTGCTGGCCGCCGCCAACGACGAGCCTGACCTGACCGCCGCGCTGAAGGCCGCCGCCATCGTCTCGGGCGCCGGGACGACCGCCCACGCGCTGATCCCCGCCGTGGAGGCCGGGCTGGTCAGGTCCGACTCCGACGGCGTCCACTTCCACCACCCGCTGGTGCGCTCGGCCATCTACCAGAAGGCCGGGCCCGCCGACCGCCTGGCCGTGCACGCCGCGCTGGCCGAGGTGCACGCCGGCAACCCCGACCGCAGAACCTGGCACCGCGCCGCCGCCATCGCCCACCAGGACGACTCGGTCGCCGCCGAGCTGGACCAGGTCGCCGACCGGGCCCGGCGGCGCGGCGCGATCACCGTGGCGGTGTCGGCGCTGCGCCGCGCCGCCGAGGTGAGCGAGGACCCCGGCGACCGGGTCGAACGGCTGCTGCGCGCCGCCGAACTCTCCTTCGAGCTGGGCCGGACCGGCCAGATCGCCGAGCTGATCGCGCTGGCCGAACCCGAGCTGGAGGGCGAACGCCAGCAGGCGCGGCTGGCCTGGCTGAAGGAGGTGCTGGAGGAGAACCGCAACGAGGGACCACCCCGCATCCTGCGGCTCATCGCCGCCGCCGAGAACGTCGCCGACCGCACGCTCGCGCTCAACTTCCTGCGCGCCGCCGCGCTGCGCTGCTGGTGGACCGACTCCGGCTGGGAGCTGCGGCAACGCGTCGTCACCCTGGCCGAACGCCTGGCCACCGGCCCCCACGACCCGGAGCTGCTGCAGATCCTCGCCACCGTCAGCCCCATCGAGAGCGGCGGCCTGGTGATCGAACGCCTGGAGAGCCTGCGCGACACACGCTTCGAGGCCCCCGTCGCGCGCATCCTCGGCGTGGCGGGGGGCGCGGTGGGCGCCTACGACCTGGCGATGCCGTTCCTCAACGCGGCCGTCGCCGATCTGCGGGCACAAGGACGGCTGGGGCTGCTGGCCCAGGCCCTGGTCTCGCTCATGTGGAGTCTGATCTACGGCGGCGACCTGCCCGGCGCGCTGCTGGCCGCCGAGGAGGCCGAGCGGCTGGCCCGGGAGACCGGCCAGGCCCGCTGGCAGACCTCCGCCTACGTCGGGCAGGCGATGATCGCGGCGTTCCGGGGCGAGGAGACGCACGGCCTCGCCCTGGCGGCGGAGGGCGAGCGTGCGCTCGGAGCCCGCGCCAACAGCTCCAATGTGGCGCTCATCGAGCACGCCCGGGGCGTGATCGCGCTCTGCGCCGGCCGGCACGAGGACGCCTACGCCCACTTGCGGCGGCTGTTCGACCCCACCGACGTCGCCTTCCATCCGGTGACCCGGTTGTGGGCCCTCACCGACCTGGTCGAGGCGGCGCTGCCCGCCCACCGGGAGGAGGTCACGTCGTTGGTCGCCGAGGCGGAGGAGCTCGGCCGGCGCACCCCCGTCCCTCTTCTGCACCATGGCCTGCGCCACGCGCGGGCGCTGCTGGCCGACGACGCCGACGCCGAAGGTCTGTACCGGGAGGCTCTCAACGCCGACCAGTCGGCCCTGCCCATCGGCCGGGCCCGGCTGACCTTCGCCTACGGGGTCTGGTTGCGGCGCCGCCGCCGGATCCAGGAGGCGCGGGTGCCGCTGCGCACCGCGCGCGACGCCTTCGACGCGCTCGGCCTGCTCGCGTGGGGCGAGAAGGCCCGGCAGGAGCTGCGGGCCGCGGGCGAGGTCAGCGACCTGCGCGTCTCCAGCGGGATCGACCGGCTGACGCCCCAGGAGCTGCACATCGCCCGGCTGGCGGCGGGCGGGTTGTCGAACCGGGAGATCGGCCAGCAGCTCTACCTGTCGCACCGCACCGTCAGCACCCACCTCTACCGGCTGTTCCGCAAGCTCGGCATCACCGCGCGCGGGCAACTGCGCGACGCCCTGGGTCCGTCAGCGTACGTCGGCTGACGGATGCCGCCCGGCGGCGACGGCGCATAGCGTCGCTGACGCCGGGAGTCGGCGCTTCGGGAAGGGTGCTGAGCATGGTGCCGGGCGGCACGCCCAGTGTGATCGGCAGTGTGATCGACGGTGTGATCGACAGTGTGATCGTCGGACGCGCCGAGGAGCGCGCGGCGCTCGACGGTCTGGTCGCCACCCTCGGCGACGGCTTCAGCGGCGTGCTCCTGCTGCGTGGTGACGCCGGCATCGGCAAGACCGTGCTGCTCGACTACGCCGCGGAGAAGGCGTCGCACTCGGCCAGGGTCGTCCGCGTGGCGGGGGTGCGGGAGGAGGCGGCGTTCGCGTACGCCGCGCTGCACCGCCTGCTGATCCCGTTCCTCGACCGGCACGACCGGCTGATGCCCACGCAGGCCGGTGCCCTGCGGGTGGCGTTCGGGCTGGCCGAGGGGCCGCCTCCGGACCGGTTCCTGGTCGGCCTGGCCACGCTGAGCATGCTGGCCGACGTGACCGCCGACCGGCCGATCCTCGTCTGCGTCGACGACGCGGAGTGGCTCGACGGCGAGTCGCTGACGGTGCTGGCCTTCGTGGCCCGCCGGGCCTACGCCGAGGGCATCGGGCTGGTCTTCGCCATGCGGGCCGAACTGCCGGGCCTGGCCGGGCTGCCGGTGACCGAGGTGACCGGGCTGCCCGAGCCGGAGGCGCTGGAGCTGCTGCGCGCGACCGTCGGGGGCACCCTCGACGAACGGGTGGCCGTCCGGATCGTCGCCGCCACGGCGGGCAACCCGCTCGCCCTCAGCGACCTGGGCCGGGAGTTGTCGCCGGAGCAGCTCAGCGGCGGCCGTTCGCTGCCTGACCCGCTGCCGATCGGCAGCAGGCTGGAGGAGCTCTACCTCCGGCAGGTGCGCGACCTGCCGCCGGACACGCAGGCCTGGTTGCTGCTGGCCGCCGCGGAACCGGGCGGCGACCTGGGCTACATCACCGCCGCGGCCGACACCTTGGGACTGCGGCAGGCGGCGACCGGCCCGGCCGAGTCGGCCCGGCTGCTCTGCGTGGGCGTCACCGCGGCGTTCCGCCATCCCCTGATCCGCTCGGCCGTCTACGGCGGCGCGACCAGCGTGGCGCGCCGGCAGGCCCACCGCGCGCTGGCCGAGGCGACCACACGCCCGGCCGACGTCGACCGGCGGGCCTGGCACCTGGCCGCCGCGTGCCTGCTCCCCGACGAGCGGGTGGCGGCCGAGCTCGAACGCTCCGCCGACCGGGCGGGCGCGCGCGGCGGCTTCGCCGCACGGGCCGCCTACCTGGCCAGGGCCGCCGAACTCACCCCCCGGGGCCCGCGCCGCGACCGGCGGCGGGTCGCCGCCGCCGAGGCCGCCTTCATCGGCGGCGCGCCCGTGCAGGCCCTTACCTTGCTCGACACCCTCGACCACGACGCCCTCGACGACGTCACGCGGGGCCGCGCCCTGATCGTGCGGGGCGGCGCGTCCCACTCGCTGGGCCTGCCGGGCGCCTTCGGCACCGCCCCCGCGGTGTTCATGGAGGCCGCCCGCGCGTTCGCCGGAGCCGCCCCCGACCTGGCGAGCGACGCGGTGCTGCGGGCCGCCGAACGGGCGGTGACCTCCGGACACCTGACGACCGGCACCAGCCTCACCGAGATCGCCGAGGCGGCGCGGGCGCTGGACACCACCGACCCGGTGCTCACGTCCTTCGCCGTCCTGGTCCTGGACGGCTACGAGGCGGCCGTCCCCCACCTGCGGCGCGCGGCCGAACGGGTGCTCGACCCGGCGACCTCCGACGACGAGGTCCTGCTCAAGTCCATCCTGACGACCACGCTGGTCATGGTCCTGTGGGACGACGACACCCAGCGAGCCGTCATCCGGCGGGCCGGCGAGGTGGCCCGCCGGACGGGCTCCCTGTTCAGCCTCGACGCGTCGCTGTACGCCTGGTCGATGCAGGAGACCGTCCTGGGCGACCTCGACCGGGCCGACGCGCTGATCGTCCAGTGCCACCAGATCCGTTCGGCGATGGGCGCCAGCGAGGACCTGTGGGAGGTCTACCGCCATCCCGAACTGCTGGCCCGGCGCGAGGTCGGCGACCTGGAGACCCGGCTCGCCCGCACGATGGAGGCCTCGGCCGCGCTCGGGGCGGGCGCGGTGGAGGCGCAGGGCCGCGTCGGCCGGGCGCTGATCGCACTGAGCCGGGGCGAGTACGCCCAGGCGGGCGCCCTCCTGCGCACGCTGGTCGACGGCGACGACATGGCCGTGCACTCCCGCCTGCTGCCCGACCTGGTCGAGGCGGCGCTCCGCTCGGGCGACCGGATCCTGGCCGAGGAGACGCTGGAGACCCTGACCCACCGCGCCACCGCCAGCGGCGCGCCCCGCGCGCTGGGCGTGCTGGCCTACTCCGAGGCCCTCCTGGCCGACGGCGACCACGCCGAACCGCTGTACCGGCGGGCGCTGGACCTCCTCGGCGGCCTGCGCGCGCCAGGTGACCTGGGCCGCGCGCACCTGCTGTACGGCGAATGGCTGCGCCGCCGCAGACGGCGCCGCGACGCCCGCCACCAGCTGCGCGCCGCGCTCACGATCTTCGAGCGCAACGGCCTGGTGGGCTTCGCCGCCCGCGCCCGGACGGAACTCGCCGCCACCGGCGAGCAACCCCGCGCCCGCTCGGGCGGCCCCGGCTCCGACCTCACCCCCCACGAGCTGACCATCGCCGTCCTGGCCAGGGGCGGCGCCACCAACCCCGAGATCGCCGCGCAGCTCTTCCTGTCGGTCAGCACGGTCGACTACCACCTGCGCAAGATCTTCCGCAAGCTCGGCGTGAGCTCCCGCCGCCAGCTCAAAGAAGTCCTCGAAGACACGGGCTGAGAACGCCCACACCGAATGGAGACCGACCGACATGAGACCCGACACGATCGTCCTCGTCCACGGCTTCTGGGTAACACCCCGGAGCTGGGAACACTGGGTCAAACGCTACGAGGCCAAGGGCTTCCGTGTGCTGGCCCCCGGCTATCCCGGCTTCGAGGTCGAGGTCGAGGCCCTGCGCGCCGACCCGACGCCGATCGTCGACCTGCGCGTCCCGCAGATCATCGAGAAGTTCGAGAAGATCCTCGACGGCCTGGACAGCAAGCCGATCATCATCGGCCACTCGGCCGGCGGCGCGTTCACCCAGATCCTGCTCGACCACGGTTACGGCGCGGCCGGGGTCGCACTGTGCTCGGCCCCGACCGAGGGCGTGCGGGTGGTCCCGCTCAGCCAGGTCAAGTCGACCTTCCCGGTCCTCAAGAGCCCGGCCAACCACCACAAGGCCGTGCCGATCGAGTACGACCAGTGGAGGTACGCCTTCACCAACACCTTCCCCGAAGACGAGTCGCGCGCCCTCTACGAGCGCTACTCCATCCCCGTCTCGGGCCGCATCCTGTGGGACAGCGTCCTGGCCAACTTCCAGCCCGGCAAGCAGGCCGTCGCCGTCGACTACCACAACGACGACCGCGCCCCGCTGCTGTTCGTGTCGGCCAGTGAGGACCACATCATGCCTCCGGCCGTCCAGGCATCCAACGCCAAGCACTACAAGTCCAAGACGATCACCGAGCTCAAGCACTACGAGGGCTACCCGCACCTGCTCCCCGCCGCCCCCGGCTGGGAGGCCATCGCCGACGAAGTCCTCGACTGGGCCCTCGACCACGCGAAGTGACACGACGGGAGGACCCGGGCCTTCACGGTCCTGGCCGGGCTACTTCTCGGCCAGGATCGGGAAGCGGTCGCTCAGCTCGGTGATCTCCAGCAGTCTGGTCATCTGCGGGGTGAGGCGGGTCAACGCCAGGGTCACGCCCCGCGATCGGGCCCTGCCCTGGGCGTGCAGCAGCAGGCCGAGCCCCCCGGCGCCGCAGAAGGTCACCTCGGACAGGTCCAGGATGAGCACCTCGACGGTCTGGTCGAGGGCGCCGAGAATCCGCCGGCGGATGTCGGGTGTGGTGCAGACGTCGATGTCCCCGGACAGGTGGAGGATCGTGGGCGCCGTGGTTCCCAGCACGGTCATGACGGAACTTCCTCGTGAGTCGTATAGACGGCCGAAGGCCCCGTACCCGGGGTGACTCGGTCATGGTTCGCCGGGGGCGACGCCGACCTGAGTGCCAACGCTCGAAAAGTCCTCGGTCTCTTCACCATATCCCAGGACTTCCGGTATGTCGTGTTTCCGGAAGTAGACTTAAGGCGTGGCAAGCGGAAAGACCCGGTCTCGAACGGTCCTGCTGTCGGCCGAGCTGGCGACCGCGCTGGCCGGTTACGCGGCCGCGCTGGAACCCGCCTCCCTGGCCGGCTCCACCAAGGCCAAATACCTCTCCCGCCTGCGCGCATACCTGTCGTGGCTGACCGGGCGGACCTTCGACGGCGACCCGCTGACCGACCCGGCGACGGCGGCCGGAGCAGTGAGCGCCTTCTGCGGCCACCTCAAGAGCGCCGATCGGGCCCCCACCACGATCGACACCTACCTGTCGGCCCTCGACGACTTCTACGCCCGCCGCGGCGTCGGCCGGCCGGAGATCCGCCGCGAACGCTCGGTCCGCCATCCGGTCCCCCGCACCCTCGACGGCCCGCGCATCCGCCGCTACCTCGGCCGGGTCAGGCTCACCGCGAACCCCCGCGACCGGGCCATCGCCCTGCTGCCCTACCTCGCCGGGCTGCGGATCTCCGAGGTCGTCGGCCTCGACGCGGGCGACGTCGCTCCCGACGGCCTGACCGTCCGGGCCGGTGGCCGGTCCCGCCGGATGCCCCTCCACCCCGATCTGCGCCAGGTGCTGACCGCCTGGCTGGAGGCCCGCGCCGGGTGGAAGGGCGCCGACGCCGAACCGGCACTGTTCCTCAACCACCGGGGCCGGCGCCTGAGCGACCGCGCGGCCCGCGACGTCATCGCCGGTTTCGCCGACCCCGACGAGCCGGTCAACCCGCTGATCCTCCGCCACACCTTCGCCGCCCAGCTGGTCCGCGACGGCCGGGACCCGGTTCTGGTCGCCGAACTGCTCGGCCTCGGCTCCCTCGACAGCACCCGCCGCTACGGCCTGACCACCAAGGTCGACGGGGAGGCCGTGCTGAACTCCCTGATCACCGACGTCTGACGCTAGGCGGCCAGGACGGAGACCGCGCCCGCCAGGTAGAGACAGCCGGCGATCGTGACGGCGACGCCCGCCACCACCGGCGTCCACGCCGACACGGCGGCTGCCGCCGAACGGCCTCGAATCCCGCGCGTGAGCAGGCCGTGGCCCCGGATCGTGGCGACGCCCACCGCGGTCAGCGTGCAGGCCATGCCGAACCCGAACACCAGGACCAGCACGACCGCGTCGAGCGCCCGCCCGGTGAGCAGCCCGCTGACCAGCACGATGAAGGCCGACGGCGACGGCAGCAGCCCTCCGGACAGGGCCAGCGCGATGAGCCCCTTGCGCGACCAAGGGTCGGTGGCCTCGTGCCCGTGCCCATGTCCGTGGCCATGTCCGTGGCCATGTCCGTGCCCGTGGTTGTGGACGTGCACCCGCCGGCGGAGGTGGCGGACGGCGAGGTGGATACCGACCCCGATCACGACGACGGCGGCCACCACCTGCATCCAGGCGGTGATCGACTCCGTGCCCACTCCGGCGACCCCGGAGACGCCGACCCAGAGCAGGGCCAGCACCAGCACGGAGAACGTGTGCATGACCGCCACGATGACGCCGAGCCGGACCGCGTCGCGGTAACGGCCGTGGGTGCCGACCAGATAGGCGGCGGTGACGCTCTTGCCGTGGCCGGGCGCGACGGCGTGCATCGCGCCGACGCCCAGGGCGATGGCCAGGGCCAGCCAGAAGGCCCCGCCGCCGTCGAAGAACGCGACGAACCGGCTGTCGATGCCGTTCAGGCCCGTCATGCCGGCCTCCTCCGGCGCCGCGCCCGCAGCACGCCGAAGGGGTGCGCGGAGGCGGGCCCGGCGAGGCCCGCCCGCGCACGGGTGGGGAAGTTCACGCGATCTCCTGCACGAAGCCAACCATTTCCGACTCGTGATCTTCAGGTGGAGTGTCGCGGCCCCGGAAGAGCGAGCGGTCACATTCAGCCAGGCGCGGTCAGCGGGTGTGCGACCAGCCGGTGACCAGTGAATGAAGACTTACGACATGCGCACGGTGAGGCCTCCGGGCGGTGGGTCAGCTCCTCGTCGTGGGTGACGGCGAGGACGCCGGCGCCGGCCGGTGGCGTGGAGGGGCTCTTCGGCGATCTCGCGCAGGGTGGGCCGGGGGTCGACGGCCAGCCGGGGCTGCTGGAAGATCAGCGCGACCAGCGCTCAGAAAGTGACGGTGTCCCCTGTCACCAGAGGCAGCCACTCGTCGGGGGTCACCCGATCGCCGTTGAGGGTGACCACCACGTCGCGGTGCAGGCCGAGCCCGACGGCGGTCGCGGCGGCCCCGAGGGTGGCGGACCGGACCCGGTGCGGCCGGCGGTCGTGCTCCACCACGATCTCGGGCTGCGGCCGCGCACGCGCCATCGCGTAGTCGTCGGGGGAGTTGACGTTCACCACGCTCTCCAGCGCCGGGTCGAGCCGGGCCAGTTCGGCGTCGGCCAGCAACTGCCCGTCGTCGAGCTGGACGACCTCGCAGTGCTTGAAGAGCATGCCGGGCCGGAGGTCGCCCTCGGCCAGGAGGTCGTCGATCAGCCGGGCCAGGGAGGTCCGGTAGGCGGCGGCCAGCGGTTGCCGGAAACCCCGGGCCACCGGGAGCACGACGTCCGCCCCGGCGGGCAGGGCGCGCAGCACGCGGCGGACGAAGGCCGGGTGGAGGAACGGCATGTCGGTGGAGCACACGAACGCCGCCCCGGCCCGGTCGGCCACCGCCGCGAGCCCTGCCGCCAGCCCCTGCATGGGCCCCAGCCCCTCGACGGGGTCCTCGACCACCGAGACGTCGGGGGGCAGCGGCGGCAGCTCCTGCCCGGGGGCGGCCACCACGACGACCGGACCGGCGACCGACCGGGCGAGGACCGCGGCGGCCCGGTGGAGCAGGGTCGAGCCGTGCCACTCCAGCCAGGCCTTGGGGCGTCCCATCCGGCTGGACCGCCCGCCCGCGAGCACGACGCCCGCGGCCGCCGGCCGTTCCGAACGCAGTGTCACGCGGTTCCGCCGATGGACTCCTGGTAGATCTCCGCGTAGGTGCGCGAGTCCTTGATCAGGTCGTCACAGAAGGCCGCGACGTCGTCACCGGTGAGCTCCAGGACCCCCTTGCCCTCGGTGACCCCCTCCTCGAAGAAGTCGAGGATCCCCGAGAGCAGGGTCCCGTCGTGCAACTCGACCGGGCCGACCTTGAAGAAGTAACGCTGCATCTCCTTGTAGACGATCTGGTAGTCGGGCGGCAGCGCCTTGACCCGCGCCACATGCGCCCGCCACTGCCGCTTGCCCTCGATAATGTCCTGAATGCCCACGTCAGCCTCCTAGCCGCCCCAGTTTCCTCGCCACGTTCCTGTTCAGCTGCGCCCGCCACCGGTCGCGGAACGTGCGGGCCCCCTCTCCGCCGGCGAGCGCCGCGCAGAAGCCGGGGATGTCGTCGCCCAGCACCTCGTGGACGGTCCGCCCGTCGGCCGCCGTCTCTTCGAGCAGCCCCAGAGCGCCGTCGAGGATCGGCATCAGGTTCCGGCCCGTGAAGTCTCCGTAGAGGAAGAGATGGCCTTGGATCTGCTCCCACGCCGCCTGACAGTCGGCGGGCAGTTTCCCGGCGCGGGCCGCGAACGTCTTCCACTCCCTGGTGAGGTCGTTGCCCGTCACGGTGTCCCAGAGGTTCATCTCCCGCCTTCCCTGAGCTTCTCGATCCGCGAGGTGACGTACTCCCACTTCGCCCAGAACGTCGCGAGCTCGCCGCGTCCGGCCGCGTTGAGCGTGTAGAACTTGCGGGGCGGTCCCACCCCGGACGGCCGTTTCGTGACCTGCACGAGCCCCTTCTTCTCCAGCCGCAGCAGGATGGTGTAGACCGTCCCTTCGACGACGTCGGTGAAGCCGAGGTCGTTCAGCCGGCGTGTGATGGCGTAGCCGTAGGTCTCCTCGCTGCCGATGATCTCCAGCACGCAGCCCTCCAGCGTGCCCTTCAACATCTCCGTCAGGTCGTCCATCGAGGATCCTCACCTCCGTCGGTACTTAGTAGCACCGAGTACTGGTAAACAGTACCACGTAGTAGTGGGGCCGCCCAGTGTTGGGCCGTGGTTCGGTTCGGCGCGACCGCGATGTCACCCGGTGGGCACGCCGCCTGCGGACGATCACGGCATGCGAAGACTGCTCGCCCTGGTGCTGGCCGTCGCGGCCCTCACCCTGCCCGTCCAGCCCGCCGACGCCGCCGCTGACGGGACGCTGACGGTCGCGTCGCCGTCAGTCACGGTCGGCGCCGACATCCGGTTCGGCTACGCCACCTCCCGGCCCAACACCAAGAACTGGGTCGGCCTCTACCGCGACCCCGGCAACGGGCCCGTCGGCGAGACCTACGTCGGCCCCTCCCTCAAGTGGGTGTACGCCCCGTCCGCCACCGGCACCGGCACCCTGCCGACCACGGGACTCGCCGCCGGGAACTACAAGATCTTCTACCTGTTCGACGACGGGTACACCTGGCTCGCCCAGCCCGTCTCGCTGCGGATCACCTCAGACACCCCGCCGCGTTTCCCGGCCTCACGGTTCACGCTGCGCAACGCCAAGGCGGGCGCCGCCTATTCGGCGACCGTCGGCGGGCTCGTGCAGGGCGACGTCACCGGCCTGACCTTCGCCAAGACCTCCGGTCCCGCCTGGGTTTCGGTGTCGTCCTCGGGCGCCGTCACCGGGACGCCGACCACCGCGGGCGACGCCGTCGTGGGGATCAGGGCCACCACCGCCTCCGGCACGGCCGACGCGACCGTGACGGTCCGCGTCCAGTCGGGCGTGCTGGTGCCGCAGTTCAGGGCGCTGAGCTGGAACCTTTGGCACGGCGGCACCCGGGTGGCGGACGGCTTCGAGAAGCAGCTCAGGTTCCTGCTCGAACGCGACGTCGACGTCGTCGGTATCCAGGAGAACGAGGGCTCCGCCGCCCAGGCCCTCGCGTCGGCCCTCGGCTGGTCGTACTTCCAGAACTCCGACACCGCGGTCCTCAGCCGCTATCCGATCACCGGCACCACGCCGACCGTCGCGGGCAGCGCCGTCGCCGCCAGGATCGACCTCGGTGCCCGCTCCCTGCGCCTCTGGAGCGCCCACCTCGGCTACACCCCCTACGGCCCGTACGACGCCTGCTTCGGCAGGATGACCGTCAAGCAGCTCCTCAACCGAGAGGCCTCTTCGGGCCGCACCGGCCAGATCAACACCATCCTCACGGCCATGTCCGCCGACCTCTCGGCCTCGGCGACCACCCCGGTGCTGCTGACCGGCGACTTCAACGCGCCCAGCCACCTCGACTGGACGCCCGCGACGTCCCGCTGCGGCTACGGCTCCGTCCCGTGGCCGACGTCCACGGCCCCGGCCGGCGCGGGGCTCGTCGACTCCTACCGCCAGGCCAATCCCAACCCGTCGACCCACCCCGGCACCACCTGGTCGCCCGTCTTCAAAACCTTCACCGGCGGCTACGGCTACGACTCCCACACCGGCGAACCGGAGCCCCAGGACCGCATCGACTTCATCCACTACAGGGGTCCCCTCACCGTCCTGTCCAGCGAAGCCGTCGGGGAGGGCGCCTCCTGGACCTCCGACCACGCGGCGGTGCTCACCGTCTTCCGGCTGAACTGAGCTGACCTATCGCCGGCCCTCCTCCGCGACGACGGCGACCGGGCAGTGCGCGCGGTGCAGCAGGCCGTGGCCGACCGAGCCGAGGGCGGTCGAGGCGAACGTGCCCCGCCCGCGTGAGCCGACGATCACCAGATCCGCCGTGCGGGACTCCTCCGACAGCAGGAAGACGGGGTGACCGCAGGTGGCCAGGCGTTCGACCGGGATGTGGGGGTACTTCAGCGTCCACGGCGCGAGTTGCTGCCAGACGGAGGTGATGCGCTCGTCGAACAGTTGCTGGAGCAGCGCTCCGTAGACGACGGCGGAGGCCGCGAACGACGGCGGCTCCCACGCGTACACGAGCTTGAGGCGGGCGCCGCGCCGGTCGGCCTCGGCGAAGGCGAACTCCAGCGCCGTCTCCGACTCGTCGCCTCCGTCGTACCCGACGACGAGTTTTCCGTAGATCCGCTGGGCGGGCTTGCGGACGACGACGACCGGTCCGGGGATGTGACCCACCATCGACAGGCTGACCGAGCCGAGGATCAAGCCCGCGAAGCCGCCCTTGCCGCGGCTGCCGATCACGACCTCGTCGGCGTCGTGCGCCGCCTCTCTCAGGCGTTCGGCGGGTGGTCCCACGACGAGCTGGGCGCTGATCCGGATGTCCGGGGCGCACTCCCAGGCCCGCCGCTGCGCTTCGGCGAGCACCTCCTGGTGGTGTCTCTCCTGTACGGCGTTGAGCTCGGCGTCCCGGACGGCCGCCGACCGCGCGTGGATGATCCGCAGAGCGGCGTGCCTGCGTGCGGCGTCCTCGGCCGCGTACTGCACGGCCGCGAGCGAAGGACTTGATCCGTCCACGCCCACGACGATGATCGGAACCATGTCTCGTGTCCTTCTTCGGGTCTTCCTTCCACTTTCGTCCGCCGGTCGCGGCCGCCACAAAGGGCTTTGTCCTTCTGCCGACGGCATTTTCCGGTCTCTTGGCGTCCACCGCATAGGCCGTGGGCGCGCCCGGACGGACGATGGATGAGAAGGCGCGTCGAGAAAGGAGAACACGATGAAGGCCGCTATGGGAGACCGGCTGATCGTCGAGGGCAGCAGCGACCACGAGCCCCGGAAGATCGGCGTCATCACCGAGGTGCGCCACCCGGACGGCTCTCCTCCCTACCTGGTGCGCTGGACGGGCGACGACCACGAGTCCCTGGTGTTCCCCGGACCCGACGCCCACGTGGTGAGCAGACCGGAGGGTGAACAAGCCTGACGGTCAGGGTTGCCGCTCGGCCTCCCTGATCGCCCGGCTGATCGACTCCAGGTCCATGCCGCCCTGGTAGCGCAGGCCGTTGATGAACAAGGTCGGGGTGCCGCGCACTCCGCTGGCCCGGCCGGTCTCCTCGTCGTGCCCGATCCTGGCGAGCCGGGCCGGCACGTCCGGCCAGGGCTCGACCCCGATGTCGGCGGCGTAGCGGGCCAGGTCGCCGTCGGTCAGGAAACGCTGGTTGGCGAACAGGATGTCGTGCATCTCCCAGAACTTCCCGTCGGCCGCCGCTCCCTCGGCCGCCAGCGCGGCCGGCACCGCCCTGGGGTGGATGGTGCGCAGCGGGAAGTGGCGGAACACCAGCCGGGTCGTCCGGTGCCTGGCGAGCAGTTCCTCCAAAATCGGGTGGAGGCGTCCGCAGTAGGGGCACTCGAAGTCGCCGTACTCCACGATCGTGACCTTGTGGACGGCCGGGCCGCGCACGTGGTCGCCGGGGCCGACCGGCTCGGAGAGCACGACCGGCACCTCCTCGACCGGTTCGAGGTCCGCCTCCGGCGGCGCGCACACGCCGCCCCTGTCCCAGGCCATCCTGAAGATCAACCACCCGGTCAGCGCGGACAACGACGAGCCTGCCAGGATGCCGATCTTGGCCTGGCTCTGCACGGCCGGATCGTCGAACGCCAGCCCGACGATGAACAACGACACCGTGAACCCGATGCCCGAGACGGCCGCGCCGCCGAGCAGCTGTCCCCACACCAGGTTGCCCGGCAGCACCCCCCACTTCAGCCGCAGCGGCAACCACGTGCCGAACGCGATGCCGGCGAACTTGCCCAGCAGCAGCCCGAGCACGACGCCGATGGTGATCGGCGAGGTGACCGCCCGCCGCAGCGACTCGGCGTCGAGCACCACCCCCGCGTTGGCCAGCGCGAACACCGGCACGATCAGGTAGCTGCTCCACGGGCTGATCCTGAGCTGCAGCCGCTCGTTCACCGAGACCGCCGCCTGCACCTTCCGCGCCGCCCTGCGGGCCCCCCGGGCGCTGGGGTCGGCGGTGAACTCGTGGACGGCCTCTCCCGCCGTCAGCAGCTTGTAGTCGCTGGGCGCGTACACGAAGACCAGCACCCCGAGCGCGATGCCGATCAACGTGGGATGCACCCCGCTCTCCAGCGTCGCCACCCACAACGCGAACCCCAGCACGATGTACGCCGGCGCCCGCCAGATCCTCAACCAGCGCAGCATCACGATCGCGGCCAGCAGCGCCGCCGCGGTGAACAGCGACGCCATCGACAGGTCCTCGGTGTAGAAGACGGCGATGACGATGATGGCCAGCACGTCGTCCACGATCGCGAGCGTCAGCAGGAACGCCCGCAACGGCTCGGGACAGCGTGCCCCCACGACGGCCAGCACCCCCAGCACGAACGCCGTGTCGGTGGCGATCGGCACCCCCCAGCCGCCCACCCCCGGCCCGCCCGCGTTCAACGCCAGGTAGACCACCGCCGGCACGACGAGCCCCCCGAACGCGGCGACCGCCGGGACGGCCAGCAGCCGCCGGTCGGTGAGCTGGCCGAGACGCACCTCGTAGGAGATCTCCAGACCGATGAGGAAGAAGAACAGCGTCATGAGCCCGTCGTTGACCCAGTGACGCAGATCGAGCGAGAAGACGGCGTCGCCGAAGGACAACCCGGCCTGAAGGTGCCAGAACGCCTCGTAGGTGTCGCCCCACGGGGAGTTGGCCCACAGCAGCGCCGCAAGGGTAGCCCCGAGCAGCACACTCGTGCTGCCCGCCTCGGTCCTGAAGAACGCCCGCAACATAGAAACCTCGATGATAGGGCGCATTACCACGCAGACCTGGGCACGGACCCGTAATGTCCAGGCAAACGATCGGACGTCAGGCGCCCGCACCGGGCAGGGCCTCCGAGAGTCCGATCATGTTCCCCCCACGGGTCGCGGAAGAAGGCCAGCCGGCGGCCACGGGCTTGCCATCGGAGGAGGGGCTGCGCGGGCTCGCCGAGTGGAGCCGGGCCGGCCGGTGAACCGCGGCGGCCGTCTGCTCCGCCTTCCGCCAGACTCCGGCGGGCTGGCGTGGTGGCGGCGGAAGGCGGCGGTGAAGGCGAACGGTGAGGCGTAGCCGACGGCCTCGGCGACGCGCGCAGGCTCAGGTCGCCGTCACGCAGGTGGTCGCGGGCGAGGGTCATGCGCCACTCGGTCAGGTAGCGCATCGGCGCCTGATCGGGTTTCTCCTGGAAGGCCCGCGCGAAGGCGGCTCGCGACAACCCGCTGATCGCGGCCGGTTCCGGCACCGTCCACGGGTGTGCCGCGTTCTCGTGCATGGCCCGCAACACGGCGCCCAGCCGAGGATCGGCCGACGCCCGGTACCAACGCGGCGCGGTCGTGTTCTGCTCGAAGTCACCGCGGATGGCGAGCACGAGAAGCAGGTCGAGCAGCCGGTCGAGCACGATCTGCTGGGCGGGCTGGGTCCTGCCGAGCTCGCGGGACAGCAGGGTGATCACGTCCCGGAGGGGTCGTCGAGCGCCGGGGTCAAGGTCATGACCTGGGGCAGTGCGTCGAGCAGCGCGCTGCCGACCTCGCCGGAGAACCGGTAGGCGCCGCACAGGAAGACCGTGGCCCGGGGGCTCTCACCCGGCCTCCGTCAGCGGATGCCGGGCCCCGAACTCCTCCGGTCCCACGCAGTGGGCGCCCGGCTGGTCTCCGACGTAGTGGTCGGGCCCGCCGCGCACCAGCACCACGGTCCCGGGCGAGAGCTCCACCGCGCTGCCGGGAGTGTCCGTCCAGAGCCATCCCCGGCCCCGCACGACCGCGTGCACCCCGAGCTGGATCGAACCGCTCAACCGCATTCCCCACGGCGGCTCGACGACGGCGTCGCGCAGCCGCTGTTCCTGTTCCCGCAGGCCGCCGTCGAGGGTGAAGGCCAGGATCACGCCGCCGGCCCGCTGGTCCCGCTGCTCGGGCGGCAGCACCTCGATGCCACGGGCGAGCACGACGTCGTGGCCGCCGAGGACCCGGTAGCCGGGTTCTCCGGCCCGCAGTTCGCCCGCATGATCGCCGACAGCCCGACCCTGAGCGCCTGCCTGCGCGGCCTGCACGACCAGCGGGAACACCACCTGGCACGGGCCCTGGCCGAGACCACCGGCGGCCGGCCCGACGACATCACCGTCCAGACCGCCGCCGGCCTGCTCGGCACCGTCCACCGCGTGTTGTTCAACCGCATCCAGACGCTCACCATCGCCGGTCGCTCCAACGACGAGATCGCCCAGACCGTCGCCGCCGAAGCCACCCGGGCCTTCGACCTGCTGGAGCCCGCCCTGTCCGACTACGCCACCGCCTGACAAGGCTTGCACCTGACGCGACGTGAAGTTCTAACGTCGCCACCGTGGAGATACGGCACTGGAGGATCGGCGAACTCACCGCCGTCACCGGCCTGACGGCACGGGCGCTGCGGCACTTCGAGGACATCGGGCTGCTGCCGCCCATCGAGCGTTCCGCCTCCGGCCATCGCCGCTACGGCGAGGAGGACGTGCGCCGCCTCTATCGCATCGTCGCGATGCGTGAACTCGGCATCCCCCTTCCGGAGATCGCCCGCGCGCTCGACGAGGAGCCCGACCTCGCCCCCATGGTGCGAGAACAGCTCGCCCGCGTGGAAACCCGCATCGCCGACGCACAGCGGCTGCGCCGGCTCCTGGCCGGCCTGCTGCGCCTGGCTCCCCTGCCATCGGCGGGACAACTGATCGAGGTGATGAAGACCATGACCCAGTCCAGCGGGTTCAGTCCCGAGCAACTCGCCCGCCTACGCCGGCGGCACGATTCCGACAAGCTCGCCACCTGGCGGTCCGCCCTGGCCGACGTGGTCGAAGAGCTGCGCGCATGCGTGGCCGAGGAGGTCGATCCGGCCGACCCCCGCGTCCAGGAACTCGCCGGACGGTGGAGCGCGGTGGCCCGCGACATAGCGGGCGGTGATCTCTCGGTGCTGTCGTCGATGTACGCCAAGCTCGACGCCCAAGGAGCTGCGCAGGCCACGAAAGGGCTGGTCGACGAGGAGGTGTGGGAGTACGTCAAACGCGCCTTCGCGATCGCGTCAGCCTTGCGGTGACGACGCCACAGGCGCGGTGACCGTGTACGAACAGGTCTGTCACGCTACGGTCTCGACAGCACCCATCACGCGGTGACAAGGTGGTCACTCACCTGGGGATCGCGTCCATGTCCCGAAGGTTCGGCCGGGCAGTGCTTTGACCCGTCCGCGCGTATCAACGCGCCGAATGAGGATAGAAGCACAGAGCGGCACTGCCGCGGGGAGGTCGGAGCCGATGCCACGAGCGAATTTCGAGCGGTGGGCCATCAGCGACGACTACAGCACACTGCGAGAACACGTGAAGCGCGGCGCGCGGCTGGCGGGCCTTTCCGGTGAACGGCTCGAAGATCTCGCACTCGCCGTCCACGAAGCAGTGGTCAACGTCATCGAACACGGTGGGGGCCGCGGCGAGCTGACGATGTGGTGTGACGGCACCGACCTGGTCATCGAGGTCAGCGACGAGAAGGGCGAGCTGACGGCGGCGCACCTGCGAGCCGGGCCGCCACCGCCGCCGTCGAAGGGTGGCGGGCGCGGCCTGTGGCTCATCCACCAGATCTGCGACGAAGTGGTCATATCCCGACGCGTCGGACGGTCGACCGTGCGCATGCGCACCCGGATGGGGATGGCCTGACGGCCGCGACCTCAGACGGACAGGGTCAGCAGCGCGATGTCGTCGTCGGCGTGCTGGGTGGGGACCGACATCGCCCTGAGGGCGTGATCGCAGATCTCGTCGTGGCTTCCGGAGAAGCCCGCGAAGGCGTCGCGGAGTCGCGCGAGCCGGTCGTCGAGGAACTCGTCACGGCGCTCGACGAGGCCGTCGGTGTAGAGCAGGAGCGTCGACCCGGGCGCCAGCCGCACCCGCTGGCCGGTGTAGGTGAACGTCGTCTGCAGACCGAGGCACAGGTTGGGACGTACGTCGAGGAGTTCGGCCTCTCCGCCGGCGACGAGGACGGGGGGAAGGTGGCCGGCGTTGGCGAACTCGAGCCAGCGGGTCTCCAGGTCGTACACGGCGGAGAACGCGGTGGTGAACTGGTTCCGTCCGACGCTCTCGAGAAAGATGTTGACCTTCTCCATCGCCCTCGCGGGCGGCATGCCCTCCAGGACGTAGGCCCGCATGGCGCTGCGTACCCGGCCCATCAGGGCGGCGGCCTGGATGCCGTTGCCGATCACGTCGCCGATCGTCAGGCCGAGCCGTCCGTCGGGCAGGTGGAAGGCGTCGTACCAGTCGCCGCCGACCTGATGTCCTGCGGCGCCGGCGCGGTAGCGGGAAGCCAGTTTGTACCGTTTGGACACCGGCAGGGCCATGGGCAGCAGGGACTGCTGGAGTTGCAGGGCGATGCCGTGCTCATGACGGTAGCTCGCGGCGTTGGTCAGCGCCGACCCGGCCACGTCGAGCAGTTCACGTAGCCAGACCCGCTCGTCGAACCCCAACGAGGAGGAGGCGAGCCGCAACATCGCGGTCCGCTGTCCGGTCGCGTCCGCGTATTCGAACGGGAGGTCGAGCGTACCGGCGGTCGCCTCCCCGGGTTCCGACAGGGCGTGGCGCGACTCCGGAGACAGCCTCGGCCCCGTGGCGAGATGGGCGAGGCGAAGCGCCTCCGGATCGTCCTCGGTGGGCAACCACACCGAGCAGCCGTCGGAGTAGTCGGGAACCAGGTGTTCGGCGAGGATCTCGGCGACGTGACGGGGTTGGAGACTGCCGCTGAGCTTCTGGGCGACCGCTGAGAGGGCCCTGATCCGGTCTGCCGCATGGCGGCGGCTGCGCGCGGTCGTCAGGTTGGTGCGCACGCGGGCGATCAGTTCGGCGCTGGTGAACGGTTTGACCAGGTAGTCGTCGGCGTCGGCGTCCAGCCCCTCGATCACGGCTTCCTGACCGGCGCGTGCCGACACCATGATCACGGGGATGCCGCGAAGGCGATCGGCGGCGCGGATGGCCTTGAGGAGTGCGAACCCGTCGAGGTCGGGCATCATCACGTCGGTCAGGACCAGCTCGGGTGGCGACTGCGCGGCCTCCAGGAAGTCGAGCGCACGTCGGCCGTCGGCGACGGCGTGGATGCGCCAGTGGGGCGCCAGGACCCGGGTCAGATAGGCGCGCATGTCGGCGCTGTCGTCGACGACGAGCACCTCGACCGGACCAGGCTCGACGGGCGGCTGTCCCGCCGTCCAGCTCGTCGCCTCTTCGATGAAGGCCGCCGTTTCCGGCGTGGCCGTATACGGCTCCACGGCCCCCTTGACGGGCTCGAAGGGAATCGTCACCGTGAACACGCTGCCCACGCCCGGCTCACTGGTCACGTCGATGCTCCCCTTGAGCAGCTCGACGAGTTCCCGGACCAGCGACAACCCGATTCCGCTGCCCTCAGCGCTGCGGGACCTTCCTCCGGGCACCTGGTGGAAGCGCTCGAACAGACGGCCCACTTCCTCGGGTGGGATCCCGGTCCCGGTGTCGGCGACTTGGAGCCGTACCGATCCCTCATGGTCGAGGCCGAGCGAAACCCGCACGCCGCCTTCGAAGGTGAACGTGAACGCGTTCGACAGCAGGTTGAGGACGATCTTCTCCCACATGCCGCGGTCGACCGACACCGGCTGAGGGAGTGGCGGGCAGTCGACGTCGAAGGTGAGACCGCTGTGGCTGATCGCCGGACGGAACAGGTCCGCCAGCTGGGAGGTGAGCCGGGCCAGATCGACCGCCTGCGGCCTCGGCTCGACGGCTCCGGCGTCGGCGCGCGAGAAGTCGAGCAGTTCGTTCACCAGGTTGAGCTGTCGCAGTGCGTTCCGGTACGCCAGCTCGACACCGTCGCGGTCACGCGGATGGGGCCCGGTCGAATCGGCGAGAACATCTGCCAGCGGGCTCAGCATGAGGGTGAGCGGGGTGCGCAGCTCGTGACTGACGTCCCCCAGGAACCGCGAGCCGGCCTCCGCGCGCCGGCGCTCGTGGTCGAACGCGGCGGCGTTGCCGAGGGCAGCGGCGACCAGACCACCGACCATGTCGAGGAAGGTGCGGTGGTCGTCGTCGAGCGGGCGTCCGCTGTGGAGCCCGGCCACAAGGATCCCGGACGAGCCGAGAGGCAGGACAAGGGCGTGCCCGACGGGGTCGAAGCCCGCACGGGCAGGCGGCAGCTCCGGGCTCGGCGGGCAAGGAGCCACCACCGCGCCGTTGAGCGCGGCAGCGAGCGGCCAGGCCGTCTCGGACGCGGCGAGGTCGACGGTGAGTGGGCTCAACCGGCCCCCGGGACGTAGCCCGGCGGCACCGGCCAGGGTCGCGATGCTGCGATCAGGCGCGAGCAGGTAGATCAGTGCGAACGGAATGTCGATCGGGTGGCCGCTGAACACCTCGGCGGCGGTCTCGGCCGCGTCGGCCGCCGAGACCGCGGTCATGGTGCGCTCGGCGAGCCGGTGCAAGATCGCCCTACGGCGGTCGCCGAGCACCTCGGCGGTGGTTTCCCTGACGACGCCGAAAACGCCGGCAACCGCGCCGGAGGCGTCTCTGGCAGGTCCGCAGGTAAAGGTGAAGTAGGTCTCCTCGGGAGATCCGTGGCGGCTGGTGATCACCAACAGGTCTTCGACGCGAGCGGCTCGCCCGCTCGTCACGACTCCATTGAGCGTGGGCCCCAGGACGTCCCACACCTCACGCCACGTCTCCTCCGCGGGCGCGCCGAGCGCCGACGGATGCTTCTCACCAAGAATCGGTATGAACGCGTCGTTATAGAGGTGGGTGAGGTCGGGCCCCCAGAAGACGAACACGGGAATCTCGCTGCCCAGGCTCACTTCCAACACGCCGCGCAGGCCGGCGGGCCAGGTGTCGACGGGGCCGAGCGCGGTGCCGGACCAGTCCTGCGCCGCGATCATGGCCCCGGTCACGCCACCGCTCATGAGGACGGCGTTCATGGCGCGCGCCGCCGCCTGCTCTGCCACTAGCACCTCCTCGTTGCAGTCTGTCCTACAGTGGGCTCGGGGGGACAGTGCCATCGGCGACCCCTCGGAGAGGCGCGTTCAATGAAGACCCGCTTGCACATTTCGTCCCGGCGGGAGGGCGGGATCGGCGTTCTGGCGCCCGAAGGTGAGATCGACGCAGTGACGAGATCGATTCTCGCCGCCGCGCTGAGCGAGGCGTTGGCCGCCCCCGGCACACGACTCATTCTTGACCTGTCGGGGGTGACGTTCCTCGACTCCGGCGGTCTCGGCACGATCAGCGACCAGCATCGCGCCGCCCGTGAGAACGGCGGCATGCTCTCCGTTTACGGCGGGGACCCCCGCCGCACCCGTGTGCTCTGGCTGACGGGCATGGCCGACTGGCTCCCCGTCCATCCCGACCTGACCACGGCACTCGCCGCCATTCGGGAACGTTGACCCAGGCCTTCGGGACAAGTCCTTTCCTCGGCCGCTGTCGCGAATGGCGCGACCGGTAACTTCGGGGTTTTTCGAGAAACGCTCAAGCGCGGCCTCGGGTCATCTCGTGTCTATACACGCCTGGCATGAACGTGTTAAAACCGCATTGGCTAGCGTCCGCCGCGTAAATGTGCTGCTCCTGGCACGTCCTACAACCGTTCGACAGCACGACGGAGTCGGCACACTCCGACCCTCGAATCACCCCCAGGGCAATCAGCGTGGCGGCGCGCGCCTTGCCTGACTGAGCTGTGAGGTCAGGTCGACATGCACATGCACATGGACGTTCACCTGCGCAGCGCGCGAGGTGCGGCATGAGAAGAATTCTCACCGCCCTGCTGCTGCTCGTCTCCACCCTCCTCATCCCCTCCCAGGTGAGTCCGGCGCAGGCCGCCGCCGGACCGCCGTTCGCCGCGCTGGTCTTCTCCAAGACCGCCGGCTTCCGGCACACCTCCATCCCGGCGGGCATCGCCGCCATCAGGCAACTCGGCCAGGAACAGGGCTTCACGGTCGACGTCACCGAGGACTCCGCCGCCTTCACCGCGGCCAACCTGGCCAAATACCAGGTCGTGGTCTTTCTTTCCACTACGGGTGACGTGCTGAACGCCACCCAGCAGACCGCCTTCGAGCAGTACATCAAGGGCGGCGGCGGGTACGCCGGCGTGCACGCGGCCTCGGACACCGAGTACGACTGGTCCTGGTACGGCAATCTGGTCGGCGCCTACTTCAAGCAGCACCCCGCGCCGCAGCAGGCCGTCGTCAAGGTCGAGGACCCCGCGCACCCCTCCACGGCCGGGCTGCCCGCCCGCTGGACCCGCACCGACGAGTGGTACGACTTCCGCACCAACCCGCGTGCCGCGGTCCACGTCCTGACCTCCCTGGACGAGACCAGCTACAGCGGCGGCACGATGGGCGCCGACCACCCCACCACCTGGTGCCAGAACTACGACGGCGGCCGCTCCTGGTACACCGCGCTGGGCCACACCGACGAGTCCTTCGCCGAGCCCAACTTCCTGAAGATGCTGCTGGGCGGCCTGCAGACCGCCGCGGGCGTGGCGCCGGCCGACTGCTCGGCGAGCCTGGGCTCGTCGTTCGCCAAGGTCACCATTGACGACAACACCTCCAACCCGATGATGCTGGACGTCGCCGCGGACGGCACCGTCTTCTACATCGACCTGAGCGGTGACGTCAAAGCGGTCAAGCCGGGCGGCGGTGTGGTCACCTCCGGTCACCTGAACGTCTTCAACGCCAACGAGAGCGGCCTGCTGGGAATGGTCCTCGACCCGGCGTTCGCCACCAACCGCTGGATGTACCTGTACTACTCGCCCCAGTCCACCGCCGTGGACCGGCTGTCGCGCTTCACCGTCAGGCCAGACCTGACGCTCGACTTCGCCAGCGAGAAGGTCGTGCTGGAGGTGCCGGTCCAGCGGGCGGAGTGCTGCCACCACGGGGGCGGCATGGTGTTCGACAAGGCCACCGGCGACCTGTGGCTCGCCAACGGCGACAACACCAACCCCTTCGCCTCCGACGGCTACACCCCCATCGACGAGCGCGCCGGGCGGTCGAGCTGGGACGCCCAGGGCACCTCGGCCAACTCCAACGACCTGCGCGGCAAGGTGCTGCGCATCCACCCCGAGCCGGACGGCACCTACACCATCCCCGCAGGCAACATGTTCCCGCCGGGCACGCCGAAGACCCGCCCGGAGATCTACGCGATGGGTCTGCGCAACCCCTTCCGGATCGGCATCGACCCCAAGACGCACAAGCTGCTGGTCGCCAATTACGGCCCGGACGCCGGCCAGCCCAGCGCCACCCGTGGCCCGGAGAACACGGTCGAGTGGGACATCCTCAACGGTCCGGGGTTCTACGGCTGGCCCTACTGCGTCGGCAACAACAAGGCCTACGTCGACTTCGACTTCGCGACGAACACCTCCAAGCAGCCGTTCAACTGCGCGGCGCCGAAGAACGACTCGCCCAACAACACCGGCATCACCGACCTGCCCGCGGCCAAGGCCGCCACGGTCTACTACCACTACTCCGCCGACCCCGCGTTCCCCGAACTCGGCGGCGGCGGCGCACCCCATGCCGGGCCCGCCTACCGCTACGACCCGGCGCTGGTGTCGGCCCGCAAGTGGCCCGCCTACTGGGACGGCAAGGCCGTCTTCGGCGAGTGGAACCAGAACCGCCTGTACTCCTTCCAGCTCAGCGCCGACGGGTCGCAACTGGTCGACATCAACCCCCTGCTGGGCACGATGAGCTTCAAGAAGCCGATGGACATGAAGTTCGGCCCCGACGGTGCGCTGTACGTCATCGAGTGGGGCTCGGGCTTCGGCGGCAACAACACCGACTCCGGCATCTACCGGATCGACTACACGAAGGGCGACCGGGCGCCGACCGCCCAGGCCAAGGCCGACAAGACCGCCGGGCCCGTGCCGCTGACCGTGCAGTTCTCCAGCGCCGGATCCGCCGACCCCGACGGGACGCCGCTCACCTACGCCTGGGACTTCGACGGCAACGGCAGCGTCGACTCCACTCAGGCGAACCCCACGCACACCTACACCACGGCGGGGAACTTCACCGCCGTGCTGACCGTGAAGGACCAGGGCGGCACGACCGCCACCGCCAACGTGCCGATCGTGGCCGGCAACACCGCGCCCACGGTGAGGTTCAATCTGCCGCCCAACGGCGGCTTCTTCAACTTCGGCGACCGGGTGAACTTCACCGTCACGGTCACCGACCCCGAAGACGGCACGGTCAACTGCGCGAACGTCAAGCTCCAGGCCTTCCTGGGGCACGACTCGCACGGCCACCCGCTCGACCAGTACACCGGCTGCTCGGGCACCGTCCAGACCACCCTGTCCTCTGGGCACAGCGACGGCGACAACGTCTTTTATGTGCTGGAGGCCAGTTACACCGACCAGGGCGGCACCGGATCCTCCGGTCCGCTGACCACCAGGGCGCAGGTGCTGCTGCAGCCCAAGCACAAGCAGGCCGAGTTCTACACGGCGACGGGGCGCGCCCCCGACGGCACCGGCGCCGGCGACCCCGGTGCGCGGGTGGAGACGACCTCCGACACGCAGGGCGGCTTCCACAACCTCACCGCCATCGAGGACGGCGACTACTGGAGCCACGACCCGGTCAACCTGTCGGCGATCGAGCGCCTGACCTTCCGCGCGGCCTCGGGCTCGGCCGGAGGCACGATCGAGATCCGGTCGGGCGCCGTGAACGGTCCGCTGGTCGGCAGGGCCACGGTGACCGGCACCGGCGGCTGGCAGACCTACCAGAACTTCCCGGTCACGCTCACCAACCCGCCCACGACCAGCGGGCCGCTGTACTTCGTCGTCCGCAGGTCGGCGGGCAGCACCGACACCGGCGCGCTGATCAACGTCAACTGGACCGACTTCGTCAGCAGGAGCGTCAACGGCGTCACCCTGAGCGCCAACCCCACCGGCCTGTCCTTCGGGACCCGCACCACCGGCACGACCAGCCCGCCGCAGGCGGTCACCGTCACCAACACCGGCAGCGCCGCCGCGACCCTGAGCGTAGTCACCGTCACCGGTGACTACGCGCAGACCAACACCTGCGGCGCCACCCTGGCCGCCGGCGCGTCCTGCACGGTCAACGTCACCTTCACCCCGACCGCGACGGGCACCCGCACGGGCACGCTCAGGGTGGCGAGCAACGACGAGAACGGCCCCCTGTCGGTGGCACTGTCCGGCAGCGCCGTCACCTCGACCACCAACCTCGCCCTCGGCGCCGCGATGACCGCCGGCAGTTCCTCGGGCGGCTACCCGCAGACCAACGCCAACGACGACAACACCGCCACCTACTGGGAGTCGGCGAACAACGCCTTCCCGCAGTGGCTCCAGGCCGACCTGCGCTCCACGCAGAGCATCGGCTCGATCACGCTGAAGCTGCCCCCGCCCGCGGCATGGGCGACCAGGACCCAGACCCTGTCGGTCCAGGGCAGCACCGACGGCACGACGTGGACCACGCTCAAGCCATCGGCCCCCTACGCCTTCAACCCCGCGACGGGCAACTCCGTCACGATCCCGCTGACCACCGCCAGCACGCGGTACGTCCGGCTGAACTTCACCGCCAACACCGGCTGGCCCGCGGCGCAGGTCGCGGAGTTCCAGATCTTCCCGGGCGGCGGCGACCAGCCGCCGACCGTGAACCTGACGGCCTCTCCCGCCAGCCTGTCGTTCGCCTCAAGGACCGTCGGCAGCACCAGCCCCGCGCAGGCCGTCACGGTCACCAACACCGGCACCGGGACGGCGACGCTCGGCACGGTCGCCACCAGCGGTGACTTCGCGCAGACCAAGACCTGCGGTTCCTCGCTGGCCGCCGGCGCGTCCTGCACGGTCAACGTCACCTTCACCCCGACCACGACGGGCACCCGCACGGGCACCCTGAGCGTCGCCAGCAACGACCCGAACGGCCCGCTGACCGTCGCCCTCAGCGGCACCGGCGCCGCGGTTCCGGTCAGCAACCTGGCGCAGGGCCGGCCGACCACCGAAACCAGCCACGTGCAGACCTACGCGTCCGGCAACGCCGTGGACGGGAACGCCGGCACCTACTGGGAGTCGGTCAACAACGCCTTCCCGCAGTCGATCACCGTCGACCTCGGCTCCTCGGTCAGCGTCGGCCGCATCGTCCTCAAGCTGCCCCCGGCCACCGCTTGGGCCACCCGCACCCAGACGCTCACCGTCCTCGGCAGCACAGACGGAACCACCTTCACCAACGTCATCGGCTCGGCGGCGTACACCTTCAACCCGGCCACCGGGAACACGGCCACCATCACCTTCCCGGCCACCAGCAGGCGCTACCTGCGCCTGACCATCACCGCGAACACCGGCTGGCCCGCGGGCCAGGTCTCGGAGTTCGAGGTCTACGCCTCGTAAACGATGCGGACCTCCGGAGGGGACGATGCCCGTCCCCTCCGGACATCACATCCATCGGGGCTACCTCCACGTGGAACCGACGAGACCTGCCCAAGATCGAAATCGAGCGAAGCGAGCGCAGCCCGAGCGAAGCGAGGCCATGTCAGGGAGCGCGAGGGGCGAAGCCCTTCGCCAGGAGCGCAGCGACCCAGAGCGCCAGCGATGCGAGGACGCGAAGCGGCCAGGGGGAGCGCGAGGGGGCGCAGCCCTCTCGTATCGGGGGTTCGGGGGTCGCCCCCCGTAGAAACGAGGAACGGCCCGTGAAAGCCGCCCCGAAGGGGCGTCAACCACGGGCCGTTCCGAGAGAGCCGCCTTGGGGAATCGAACCCCAGACCTACGCATTACGAGTGCGTCGCTCTGGCCGACTGAGCTAAGGCGGCATGCTGACAAGCAGCAGTCCTACTGTACAGCCTCCGCCCCCCACTCCGCGCCCACGATCAACACCGAGTGCCCTCCTCGGGCACCACAAGATCGGTCAGGTACCCGTCCACAGCCCCGTCCACGCACGTCGACCCGGTCTGATAGGCCGTATGCCCGTCCCCGTCATAAGACAGCAGAACCCCCGATTCCAGCTCGGAAGCCAGCGCCTCGGCCCATTCATACGGAGTGGCCGGATCCCGCGTGGTCCCCACGACGAGAATGGGCGCCGCCCCAGCCGCGTTGATCTTCAGGTCGGCCTCCGCCGACCGCGAAGGCCAGTACGCGCAGGCGAGACTGTCCCACATCACGAACTGCCCGAACCGCGGCGCCACCTCGGCCGCCTCCTTGGCCGCCGACTCGTAATCGGCCACCTCAGCCGGATAAGCGTGATCGACGCAGTTGACCGCCTTGTTGGCCTCCGTCTGGTTCGTCCACGATCCGTCGATCCGCCGCCCCAGCAGCACGTCGGCCATCCGCAACAACTGGGTGCCGTCTCCGGCGAAGGCCTCCCGGAGCGCCCCCCGCAGGATCTCCCACGACCCGCGATCGTAAAGCGGCGTGATCACCCCGAAGGCCGCCCACGTGTCGTTGATCACCCGGGAGTCGGTCTGGTTCCGCAAAGGCAGCAGGTCAGCGCGCTGCAACAACCGGGAGATCTCGTCGAGAGCGCCCTCGACCGTGCGGGAGGAGAAGGGGCAGTCGTCGGTGGTGAAGCAGTCTGCCACGAAGGCCCGCATCGCCACCTCGAACCCCTTGGCCTGCACCTCGTTGAGTTCGAGCGCCGAAATCCGGGGGTCGATCGCCCCGTCGAGCACCAGCGCGCGCACCCGGTCGGGGAACAGTTGCGCGTAGACCGCGCCGAGGTAGGTTCCGTAGGACTTGCCCAGGTAAGTCAGCTTCTCGTCGCCCAGGGCCTCGCGCAGCACGTCCATGTCGCGGGCCGCGTCGGCGGTGCCCACGTGGGCCAGGAGTGAGCCGGCGTTCTTCTGGCAGCCGGCGGCGAACTTCTTCGCCCCGGCGACCATGGCCGCCTCCTCCTCAGGGGTGTCGGGGGTCATGTCGAGCGACAGGTAGGACTCCACCTCGGGCTCCGACAGGCAGCGCAGCGGCGTGGACTCGCCCACGCCCCGGGGGTCGAAGCCGACCAGGTCGAACCGCTGGCGGAGCTTGTCGGAGACGGGCGAGTCACGTACGTATTCGATGCCCGACCCTCCCGGGCCGCCCGGGTTGATCAGCAACGACCCGATGCGGTCGCCGGTGGCCGGGAGCTTCGCGACGGCGATCTCGATCTTCTCGCCGTCGGGGCGGTCATAGTCGAGCGGTACGGCCAGAGTCGCGCACTGAAGGCCCTCATGGCAGGGCGTCCACGACAGCGCCTGATCGGGCGGCGACGACGACGCCTCCGGCGCCGAACACCCGGCCGCCAGCAGCGCCAGCGCCAGCAGCAGCCGCCTCACGACGATTCGTAGGTTTCTTCGTACGCCTTCCGCGGGCCGCACACACTCGCCTTGGAGCACGCGCACCGCCGGCCGCCGTCGTTGAGCCGCACGATCACCGAGTCGGACGGCACGTTGTGGCCCACGACGACCCCGGCGCCCTCGGGCGTGTCGACGGTCAGGCCCACCCGGGGCGCCCCGGCACGAAACTCCTGGTAGAGCGGGTGCTCGAACTTCAGGCAGCACATCAGGCGGCCGCACGCCCCCGCGATCCGCAACGGGTTGACCGGGAGGTCCTGGTCTTTCGCCATGCGTACCGAAACGGGTTCGAAGTCCTTCAGGAAGGTGGCGCAGCACAGATCGCGCCCGCACGGGCCGATGCCGCCCTGCAGCCGGGCCTCGTCGCGGGGGCCGATCTGGCGGAGCTCGACGCGGGCGCGCAGGTTGCGGGCCAGGTCGCGGACCAGCGCGCGGAAGTCGACCCGGTGGGGGGCCGAGAAGTAGACCGTGTAGACGTTGTCGGCGTCGATGTAGTCGACGCCGACCACCTTCATCGGCAGGTCGTGGCGCTTGATCAGGCGCTTGGACACGCTCCGGGCCTCGGCGCGGCGGCGCTTGTTGGCCTCGTCGCGGGTCAGGTGCTCCTCACCGGCGAGGCCGCCGCAGACGGGCAGGCCGTCGACGTCTTCCGAGACCCATTGGGGGGCCCAAATCGTCTCGGCGACCTCGAAACCGGCGTCGGTCGGCACGAGCACCCGATCGCCCACCTTCGGAGAGTGGCCACCCGGGTCGAGGTAGTACAACCGCCCGTATCGGGTGAAGCTCACGGCCATCATCATGCCCAAGGGAGCCCGGCCTCCTCGTGTGGTTGCGCCTTCCCGCCACCCTACGCGCCCTCTTTACCAGGCAACCACTCCGTCCATGACACGGCCGGGAATGTCCATCACCTTCCGGTACGTGTCCCCGGAGACCTCCCCGATCTCCTGTTCGCTCTGGACGAGCACACGACTCCCGCCGGCGGCCAGGTCGAGGACCCGCAACCAGGCCCGGCCCCGGTAGAGGACCTCGGCCGGTTCCTCACCGGCCGGGTCGAACGTCATGATCGCGGCCTGGGGGTCGTCCAGCCGGGTCATCCCGGTGCTCACCCCGGCGATCAGCCGCGTGCCGTCGGGCGACATGCGCACCCCGTAGAAATGGACCCTCGTCCCGTCGAGCTCACCTGACAACACCACGCGCCGGGGCGGATCCCCGGGTTCGTCGGCGTCGAGCACGTAGACCTCGGGCGAATCGGCGCAGTCGACCACGCGCAACTGGTTGACCGGGATCTGCACGTCTTCTCGAAGCGCGAAGAAACGGCACGAACTGACCCCTTCCAGCGTGCCCAGGGTGGGCGGCACGGCCGTGGGCGCGGAATAGACGACGATCCCGCCACTCGGCGACGGCCCGGGAGAGGGGACCACGATCACCACGTTGCCAGACGCCATGGGCGTGGGCATCGGCACGATCACCACATCCTCCGGCGCCCCACCCGAAGGCGCGGCCACCCCGCTCGGCGGCACGGATATGAACGCCGTAGGCACGCCGCTCGGAGCCGGAACCGGCGTCGGAGTCGGCGGAGGCGCGACGCTCGGAGCCGGTGACAGCGCAGATGCGGCGCTCGGAGCCGGTGTCGGCGCAGGCGCGGCGCCCGAGACCGGTGTCGGCGGAGGCGCGACGCTCGAAGCCGGTGTCGGCGCTCCCGACGGCGCGACCCGGGGCGGCGCCGATGGTGAGCCCACCACCACCGCCGGTTCCGAGACCGTCATCGTCCGGCCCGCCGGCATCGTCGTGTACGCGATCTGTGAGCCGTCGTCGCTCGTGGAGATCGACGTGAACCCCGACCCCGCCTTGACCTGGAACCGCCGCCCCTCCCCCGACTGGGCGTCGGCGACCACGAGGAAGCCGCGGCCCTCGTCGTCGCGGCGCACACAGGGCACCGTCCCGAAGACCACCTTCGTCCCGTCACCGCTCACCGCGAACGCGCTGATCCTGCTGCGGGCCGCGGGGCGTACCGGCACGTCGGCCAGCTCACCGGCCCGCCCGGCGTCGTCCACGGTGAATCGCACGATCCTGCTGGAGCAGAACGCGGGCCCGTTCAGCAAGGCGTAGAAGGTGCGATTGTCCGGCGCGGCCTGGACGCTCCGGTAGAGCCACCCCGTCATCGCGCCGACCCGGTCCAGCTCGGCTCCGTCCGTCACCCCTCGGACGATCACCTCCGACTGCTCCCTGGCCTCCACGATGAACCGAGGGGCCGCCGTGCCCGCCGCCGTCTGGTTCAGCCCGCCCCGCGTCATCACCACGCTCCCGGCGATCGCCAGCCCGACCGCCAGCGCCGCCGCCACGGGCACCAGAAAGCCCTTACGAGCCTGCTCCAGACGTAGCGGAGGAACTTCGGAGATCGTGTCACCGGCGGCGGTCGTCGCGTCCTTCAGGCGGGAAATGACGTCGTTCATGCGTTCTCTCCAAGAATGCGACCCAGCGCGTCGAGCGCCCGGGAGGTCGTGGACTTCACGGTCCCCCTGCTGACCCCCATCGCCTGGGCGGTCTCCTCCTCCGACAGTTCGGCGTAATACCGCAGCACCAGCGCCTCCCGCTGCCGCTGCGGCAGCCGATGCAGGGCCTCCAGGACCTCCCGGCGTTCGGCCCCGAGTAAGGCCGCCGACTCCGCCGACCAGACGGGTGGGTCGTAGGCCCCCGCGAACCACGACGGCAACCGTCTTCGCCGCAGCACGCTGCGCGCGTTGTTCAGCACCGAACTACGCAGATAGGGCACGGCCGCGGCCGGATCACGAAGCAGCCGCCACCGCCGGTGCAGCCCCAGAAAGGCGTCCTGGACGGCGTCCTCGGCGCTCTCCCGGTCACCGACCATGATCAGGGCCAGCTTGGTCAGCCCGAGCGCATGCTCCTCGTAGAGGCGGCTGATCGCCTCATCTCGGTCACCGGAGGAGAGGGCGATGTCCACCGTTTCGGCCTGCATGCTTCAGAGACGTACAGAACCTTCCGAGGTTGCTCGTCTCAGCCGACCGGTTTCCACAGAGCCAGGGTGAGCGCCTCGACCGCGATCTGCGGGTTGACGTTGGCCGCGAGTCGTTCGCGGCACTGCATGATCGCCTGGGTGCGCTTCAGCGTCTCCTCGGGCCGCGAGGCCCGAGCCGCGGCTTCGAGTTCGGCCCGCCGGTCGCCGTTGGCCAGCTCGACCGGCGCCCCGAACTGCACGGCCAGCACGTCGCGGTAGAACGCCATCAGGTCGAGCAGCGCCGTGTCGAGCGACTCGCGCTTGATCCGGGTCGCCCGGGACTTCTGCGCCGTCTCCAGCTCCTTCAGCGCCCCCGCGCCGCCCCTGACCAGCCCCTTGTTCAGGCCCTTCCCGGTCGAGCCCTCGCCGTAGATCGCCCGCAGTTCGGCGATCTCGGTCTCGTTGAGCTCGGCCGTGGCCGCCGCGGCGTCTTCGTCGGCGGTCTTCACGAGCTTCTCGGCAGCGGCGATGCACTCGCCGACGTTGGTCAGGCTCTTGGGGATCGACAGTACGGCCTCGCGCCGCCCCCTCGCCGACTCGTCGAGCGCCAGCCGCCGGGCCCTGGCCAGGTCGCCCTGAGCCGCCCGCGCCACCGACTCGGCCACTCCGGGAGCCACATTGTCTCTGGTCACGAGGGCGTGGGCCACCGCCTGGCTCGACGGTGTCACCAGGGTCACCACTCGGCAGCGCGACCGGATGGTGATGATCATGTCGTCGGGGGCCGGCGCGCAGAGCAGCCAGACCGTGCGCGGCGGCGGCTCCTCGATGGCCTTCAGGAGGGCGTTGGCCGCCTGCTCGGTCGCCCGGTCGGCGTCGTCGAACAGCACCACCCGCCAGCGGCCCATCGTCGACCGCCCGGCGGCCCGGAGGATCAGCTCGCGGGTCTGCTTGACGCCGTAGGAGAGCCCCTGGGGCCGGACGGACTCCAGGTCGGGGTGGGAGCCGATCATCACCTGGTGGCACGCGTCGCAGTGGCCGCACCCCCGGTCGGGGCAGAGCAGGGCGGCGGCGAAGGCCTTGGCGGCGTCGAAGCGCCCGGAGCCGGGCGGGCCGGTGAAGAGCCATGCGTGGGTCATGCCCGCGCCGCGGCCCCCGGCGAGCACCTCGGCGGCAGCGGCGGCGGCCCGGCGCAGGACCGTCGCGGCCTGCTCCTGGCCGACGAGGTCATCGAACACGTCCACCCGGAAAGGCTAGTCCCTGATCGCGGGCATCGTTCCGGTGTTGGCCTCGGTCTCCCGGGGCACGGGGTCGGGCAGCACCTCGCGGACCCGATCCTGGATCAACCGGGACACCTCAGACTGGCTGAGCGTGCCGTCGACGACGAAGTAGCGCTCGGGTTCGCGGGCGGCCAGGGCGCGGAACTCCGAGCGCACCCGCTCGTGGAAGTCGAGCGGCTCCGACTCGATCCGGTCGGCGGGGTGGGCGTGCCGCCGCAGCCCCACCGACGGGGGCACGTCGACCAGCACGGTCAGATGGGGCACCAGCCCGCCGGTGGCCCACTGGTTGACCTGGGCGACCTCGTCGGTCCCGAGGACCCGCCCGGCCCCCTGGTAGGCCAGTGACGAGTCGACGTAGCGGTCGCAGACCACCATCGACCCGCGCTCCAGCGCCGGCCTGATCACCTTCTCGACGTGTTCGGCCCGGTCGGCGGCGTAGAGAAGCGTCTCGGCGTGGGCCGACAGGCCCTGGTGGGTGGAGTCGAGCAGGATGGCCCGCAGCCGCATGCCGACCTTGGTCGACCCCGGCTCCCGGGTCTGGACGACGTCGAACCCCTGGTCGCGCAGCCAGATGGCCAGCAGCCGCGACTGAGTGGTCTTGCCCGACCCCTCGCCGCCCTCGAAGGCGATGAACGTGCCCGGCGCCTCTTCCTGGGGCTCGGGCGCGAACCGCTCGCCGCGCAGCGCGGCCAGCAGGTCGACCCGCAGCGGCACCTCGGGCCGGTCGTCGAGCCGCCGCAGCGACAGGACGCCGATCACCACGGCCGCCACGGCCCCGACGAGCAGCACCAGGTTGGCCCCGTCGAACGTGTAGACCAGCCCGTTGAGCACCAGTTCGTGTTCGCCGAAGAACCCGCCCACGAGCGCCGCCACGGCGACCACGCCCAGGAACACGACCCGGGCGGCGGCGTGGAGGAAGTCGACCGGCCGCCGCCCCTCGGACTCGGCCTCGATCATGGTGAAGCCGATGATCCAGGCGATGCCGGCGAACACCCCGGAGACGAAGGTCAGCACGGCCACGAGCACCAGGTTGTGGATCAGCCCGACGGCGGCGACCGTCACCCCGGCCATGATGATCGAGAGCCCGAAGAACCGCCTGCGCGACAACTCCGTCAGCCACCGCAGCCCGAAGAAGGACCCCACGGCCGCCCCCACGAAGACGGCGCAGAACACCGTGGCGTATCCGGCGTCGCCGCCGCCGAGCACCCCGACGTAGGCCCGCCCGACGGCCACCACGATGGAGACCGCGGCGAACACGCCGATCATGCCGACGTAGAGCCGCTTGACGGCCCTGTTCGCCGTCGCGAGCCGCCATCCGTCGGCGAGCTGGGTCAGCACCGACGGCCTGGGGGCCCCGCCCGCGTTGCGCAGATCGAGGGTGAACACCAGCGCGGCGGTGGCGAGGTAGCAGATCCCGGCCACCACGATCATGATCTTCCCGGCGCCCAGTCCGAAGCCGGGCACGATCGCGGTGATCACGTTGACCAGGCCTGCCACCAGGGCGAACAGGAAGGCGGCGACGGGCGCCATGGCATACCAGGCGAGCAGGCCGACCCGATCGGCGTCGGCCCGCCGGTCGGCCGGCACCAGCCCGGAGACCGCGGCGTCGCGCCCCGCGCCCCACACCAGGGACGCGCACTCGATCAGGAACATCGCCAGGATGAGCCACTGGTGGCCGCCGATCAGCAGCGCCAGCAGGACCACCACGAACCGCACCGCGTCGGCCGCGGCCATCGCCAGCCGCCAGTCGACCTTGGAGACCAGCAACCCGGCCAGCGGCCCCAGCAGGACGGCCGGGAGCAGCTTGGCAAGGAAGACCCCGCCGATCACCAGGCTCTGCGTCGGGTAGCCGTCTCCTTGCGTGAGCGTCCCGGCCAGGGCGGTCAGCGTGATCAGGGCCAGCCAGTCACCCAGCCCGCCGACGGACATCGCGGTCCACAGGCGGCGGAACGGAGCGATGGCCAGCACGTGGGAGGGCTTGCGGGCCCGGCCGGGGGTGCTCATGGTGTCAGCGTATCCAGGTGCTCGCTGCGGGTGGGGGGCTGGAGCAGGCCGGTTTGCCCCGGCTGCTCATCGCCTGAGGGTATTACGAACCGCGTGGTGCCGCAGTAGTCATGCGCTTTGGCCACCACTTCGGCGGGAGCGCCAACCAAGCGCCGGGGCTTCACGTCAGCTCGATCAGGGTGATCTCCGGCGGTGCCCCGACACGGACCGGCGGCCCCCAGAACCCGGCCCCCCGGGTGACGTAGATGGGCATGTCGCCGATCTTGCCCAGGCCCCTGACGACCGGCTGCTGGAGCGGCACGATGCGGTCGAACGGCACCATCTGCCCGCCGTGGGTGTGGCCGGACAGTTGGAGGTCGACCCCGGCCTTCGCCGCCTCCAGGCCGATGACGGGCTGGTGGGCCAGCAGGATCGTCGGCACCCCCTCGGGCCGCCCGTGGAGCGCGAGCTCCAGATCGGGGCCGTGGCGCACGGTGTCGCCCGTGACGTCGTTGACCCCGGCCAGCGTGAGGTTGCCGTGTTCGCCCTGGATCGTCACCCGCTCGTTGACGAGGGTCTTGATGCCGTATCCGCCGAGGAGGTCGATCCACGGCTCGGGCCCGTCGGCCAGGTAGTACTCGTGGTTGCCGGTCACGAAGTAGGTCTGCGGCCGGATGTGCTGGAGCGGGGCGGCCAGCGGGCCGAGTTCGCTGACCGGCCCGTCGACCAGGTCGCCGACGATGGCGACGAAGTCGGCCTTCAGCGTGTTGATCAGCTCGACGATGCGCTCGGTGTGGCCGATGCCCGTCAGCGGCCCGAGGTGGATGTCGCTGACCAGGGCGACCCGCATGCCGCCGGCGAAGTCGGGCAGCGAGATCCGCACCTTCTCGATGACTGGGGCGCCCAGCCCCGACTTCAGGCCGAAGCCGACGATCGTGCCGGCCCCGACCCCGGCCGCGACGGCGGCCGCGCGGTTGATGAACAGCCGCCGGTCGGGCCGCTCGGGCGGTTCGACGACGTCTTCGACCTCGATCTCGATCTTCTTCGGCCCGAACGTCGACCCCACCGTGGCCGGGATGACCTTGGGCGGCGGCGCCTCCTTGACCGGGTCGCCCTTGAAACGGCGGTTGAGGATCAGCCGGGGGATCTCCAGCACGAGGCAGATCAGCGTCAGGTAGAACATGACCGCGACCCAGATGAACCCGGGCCAGGCCAGCACGTGGACGACCCACGACGACGACACGCGGCTGCCCACCAAGGCCACCAGCAGCAGCCCGAGCAGCACGATCAACCCGCCGGTCAGGGCCCTTCTGGCCCGCCCCGGCAGCGTCGTCGACCGGATCAGCCGCCGGTAGAGGTAGTAGTGGACGGCGAAGACCACGCCGAACACGACGACGAGAAAACCCACGCGTACCCCCTATCGGACCGCGCTCATGCTACGAGCAAAGAACCCGCGCGGCGCAGCCGGGAGAGCCGCCTGTGGACAACCTGTCGCCTGTGGACAACCGCCGCCTGCGCGGCGAACCGCGCAGGCTGACACGTTGTGAAACGGCTATTTCGCCTTGGTGTTCGCCCGGGCCGTCGGCTTCGAGGTGGTCGACTTCGCCGCCGCCGTCTTGGCCTTCGTGGCGGTGGCCTTCGCCGTGGTCGCCTTCTTCGCCGGAGCCTTCTTGGCGGGCGCCTTCTTCACCGGGGCCTTCTCACGCCGGTCGGCGAGCAGCTCGGCCGCCCGCTCGATCGTGATGTCCTCGACCGTGTCGCCCTTGCGCAGCGACGCGTTGGTCTCGCCGTCGGTCACATAGGGCCCGAAACGGCCTTCCTTCACCACGACCGGCTTCTTCGACGCCGGGTCTTCGCCCAGTTCGCGCAGCGGCGCGGCGGCGGCCCTGCGGCCCCGCTGCTTCGGCTGCGCGAACACCTCCTTGGCCTGCTCGATCGTCATCGTGAGCAGCTCCTCCTCGGCCGTCAGCGACCGGGAGTCGGTGCCCTTCTTGATGTAGGGACCGAACTTGCCGTTGTGGGCGACGACCTCCTCGCCGTCGATCTCCCCGATCACGCGGGGGATCGTCAGCAGCCGCAGCGCGTCGTCGAGGGTGATCGTCTCGGGATCCATCGACTTGAACAGCGAGCTGATGCGCGGCTTCGGCTGGTCGGCCTTCTTCACCCGCTTCTTCGGGGCGTCGGCGGCCGGCGCGTCCTCGGGGAGCACCTCGGTCACGTAGTGGCCGTAGGGCCCGTTGCGTACCCAGATCGCGTGGCCGGTCACCGGGTCGGTGCCCAGCTCGCGCGCGCTGGAGGGCTGGGCGAACAGTTCTTCGGCCTTCTCGGCGGTCAGCTCGTCGGGCGTGACGTCGCTGGGCACGTTGACCTTCGCGCCCTCGCGGTCGAGGTAGGTGCCGTAGCGGCCCACCCGGATCACGATGTCGGTTCCCTTGATCGGGAACGAGCTGATCTCCTTGGCGTCGATGTTGCCCAGGTCGCTGACCAGGTCTTTCAGACCTTCGTCACCGTCGCCGCCGTCGCCGAAGTAGAAGCGCCGCAGTTCCGGCACCCGCTCGGCGCGGTCGTTGGCGATGTCGTCGAGGACCTTCTCCATCTCGGCCGTGAAGTCGTAGTCGACCAGGTTGCCGAAGTGTTGCTCCAGCAGGTTGACCACGGCGAAGGCCAGGAACGACGGCACCAGCGCGGTGCCCTTCTTGAACACGTAGCCGCGTTCCAGGATCGTCCCGATGATCGACGCGTAGGTCGACGGCCGGCCGATCTCGCGGTCTTCCAGCTCCTTGACCAGCGACGCCTCGGTGTAGCGGGCGGGCGGCTTGGTCGCGTGGCCGGCCGGCGCGAGCTCCAGGACGTTGACCGCCTGGCCCTCGGTGAGGTTCGGCAGCCGCTTCTCGGAGTCGTCGCGGTCGGTCGACGGGTCGTCGGCGCCTTCGACGTAGGCCTTCAGGAATCCGTAGAACGTGATGGTGCGGCCGGTCGCGCTGAACTCGGCCTGCTCGCGGTCGGCCAGGACGCGGACCGAGACCGACTCGCCCTCGGCGTCTTTCATCTGGGAGGCGACGGTGCGCTGCCAGATGAGCTCGTAGAGGCGGAACATGTCGCCGGAGAGCCCGGTCTCGCCGGGGGTGCGGAACTCCTCACCCGACGGGCGGATCGCCTCGTGGGCCTCCTGCGCGTTCTTGACCTTGCTGGCGTACACCCTCGGCTTGTCGGGGACGTAGGCCGAGCCGTAGAGCTTGATCGCCTGCGCCCGCGCGGCCGCGACGGCGGTCTCCGACAGCGTGATGCTGTCGGTACGCATGTAGGTGATGAACCCGTTCTCGTAGAGCTTCTGGGCCACCTGCATGGTGAACTTCGCCGAGAACCCCAGCTTCCGGCTCGCCTCCTGCTGGAGGGTGGTCGTCCGGAACGGCGCATAGGGCTTTCTCGTGTACGGCTTGCGCTCGACCGAACGTACCGAATAAGAGGCCCCGTTCAGCCGACCGGCCAGCGCGGTGGCGGCGGCCTGGTCGAGATGGAGCACGTCTTGCCTGGTCAGCAGGCCGTCGGAGCCGAAGTCGCGGCCCTGGGCGACCCGCTTGCCCGCGACCGACAGCAAAGTGGCGCCGAACCGGCTGGGATCGTCACTGTCGAGCCCGGTGTCGAAAACGGCGGAGAGGTCCCAGTAGGAGGCGCTGGTGAACGCGATGCGGTCACGCTCCCGCTCGACCACCAGCCGCGTCGCGACCGACTGCACGCGGCCCGCGGAGAGCCCCTGCTTGACCTTCTTCCACAGGACCGGGCTGACCTCGAAGCCGTAGAGACGGTCGAGGATGCGCCGGGTCTCCTGAGCGTCGACCAGGCGAAGGTTGAGGTCGCGCGGATTGGCCACGGCGTCGCGGATCGCCTGCGGGGTGATCTCGTGGAACACCATCCGGTGGACGGGCACCTTCGGCTTCAGCACCTCACGCAGGTGCCACGCGATGGCCTCGCCCTCGCGGTCTTCGTCAGTGGCGAGGTAGAGCTCGTCGGCCTCTTTGAGGAGCTGCTTCAGCTTCGAGACCTGCGACTTCTTGTCGCTGTTCACGATGTAGAGCGGCTCGAAGTCGTCGTCGACGTTCACGCCGAGCTTGGCCCAGGCCTGGCTCGCGTACTCCTCGGGGATCGTGTCGCCCTTCCCCGGAAGATCGCGGATGTGGCCGATGCTGGACTCGACGACGTAACCGCGCCCGAGGTACCCGGCGATCGTCTTCGCCTTGGCGGGCGACTCGACGATCACCAGGCGGGTTCCGCCGGCGTTGCCGTTGTTCGCTGGCACGCTGCTACCTACCTCGCTGTTCGCTGCTTTTCCCCGTCGGTGTGGGCCTTTCACGGTAACCCGTCACGAGCGGCCCTCCCCCTCGGGCTACCCGGGTGGGCCCCGGTCTGTAACCACCTGGACCCGTTATCCCACGAGGACGCAGAATAGAGCCCATCGGACTCCACCGTCCCCAACGGGAGACTAATCGCTGTGCTCGACTACTCCTACATGGAGCTCTTCCTTCCACGCGGAACCTCGCGTGAAGCGGCTCGTCAACTCCTGACGGAACATGCCGAATACGGCCATTGGGAACTCCACCGTCTGCGCCTCTATTCCGACGGCAGCCGCAGGGTCTGGCTGCGACGGAAGATCATACGCGCGGTCAGCACCCTTTAAACATGGCTTTGCCCGCCCCGGGCCGCGCCCCCGAGACGGGCAAAGCTTTCCCGCCTCCCCCAGCGGGAACCGCCCGGCCGGGGGAGACACCTTGTTGACTCACCGCCTGACGGCGGCGGCACGTTCTTACTTGCGGCGTTACTTGCGGCGACCGAAGCGCAGGCGGCGGGCGCCGGCGAACAGGGTGGCCGAGGCGGCGAACATGGCGCCCAGCAGCAGAGCGGCCAGCGAACCCGCGTTCATGCCGGTGATCGAGTCGGGCTGGGCGGCGCTCATCAGGCCGAGCCCGCTGACGGGCAGGGCCGAGGCGGCCGAACCGAGCGAACCCGCGACCGGCAGGCCCTGGGCCGCGCCGGTGACCGGGGCCAGCGGGCTGGCCTGCGCGTTCTTGGCGGGAGCCTTCTTGCCACCGGCCGCGGCCGGGACGGCCGGAGCGCCGGGGAGACCCGGCAGCGCCGGGAGGCCGAGCATGCCGGGCAGGTCGCCGACCAGCGGCAGACCGGCGGCGCTCATCTTGGTGAGCTGACGGGCCGAGCTCATCGCCGGCAGGGCGGGCAGCGGGCCGGAGGTCTCGGCCGCGTCGACCTTGCCCCAGCTCTGGGTCAGGTTGTCGTAGCCGTCGCCGCTGGTGTGGTGGACCGAACGGCCGACCCGGCTGCCGCCGAGGCACCCGGCGGCGGCGTCGCCCAGCCCGGCGACCGCGTTGCCGCACGCGTTGATGGGCGCCGTGATCGGCGCGATGATCTGGTTCCCGGCGAGCACGCCGGACTTGCCGTTGGTCCTGTTGCCACCGCCGCCGGGCCCGCCTTCGGCGGAGACCTCACCGGTGCAGTGGGCCTCGGCCCCGCCCGCCGCCGCGACGGCGTTGCCGCACGCGTTGATCGGCGCGGTGATCGGCGCGATGACCTGGTTGCCCGCGACGACGCCCGACCGGCCCGAGGTGGTGTTGCCCCCGGCGCCCTTGCCGCCGTTCTTGGCCGTGGCGCCGCCCTTGCACCCGGCGAAGGCCTCGCCGAACAGGGCGACCGCGTTGCCGCAGATGTTGATCGGCGCGGTGATCGGCGCCACGATCTGGTTGCCCGCCACGACCCCGGACCGGCCGTCGGTGGTGTTGCCGCCCGCGCCGGTGCCGGGCGTGGTGTTGACCGCCTCGGAACCGCCCTTGCATCCGGCCAGCGCGCCCCCGATGGCGTTGCCGCAGACGTTGACGGGCAGGTTGACCGGGGCGATCACCTGGTTGCCGCTGCCGGCGCCGAACCGGCCGTCGGTGTCGTTGCCGGTCGAGCCGGGCTTGCCCGGACCGTGCTGGTATTTCGGCCCGGGGTCGCCGTTGGTCGAGGTCGAGCCGCCCTTGCAGCCCGAGAACGCGTCGCCGAAGACCGCGACGGTGACACCGCAGACGTTGATCGGCGCGCTGACCGGCGCGATGACCTGGTTGCCGCCGAGCGCGGCCGAGCGGCCGGACGTGGAGTTGCCGCCGGGCCCGGCGCCGGTGTTCTTGACGGTCGAACCGCCCTTGCAGCCCGCGACGGCGTCGCCGAAGATGGCCACCGCGTTGCCGCACGCGTTGATCGGGGCGCTGATCGGCGCAGTGACCTGGTTGCCGCCGAGCAGGCTGTGGTCGCCGTTGGTGGTGTTCTTGCCGGCGCCGCCGTGGCCCGACGTCTTGACCTCCGAGCCGCCCTTGCACCCGGCGTCGGAGTTGCCGAACAGCGCGATCGCGTTGCCACAGGCGTTGATCGGCGCGCTGACCGGCGCGTTCACCTGGTTTCCGCCCAGGACGCTGCTCTTGCCGGAGGTGTTGCCCTGGATGCCCTTGCCGGAGGTGTTGCTGTTGTCGACGGACGCGCCGCCCTTCGACGTGGCGGTCGAGCCGCCCGCGACCCCGACGGCGTTGCCGCTCAGGTCGATCGGGAGGGACACCGGCAGGTTGACCTGGTTGCCGCCACCGATCGAGCTCTGTCCGTCGGTGTCGGCGACAGCGGTCCCCGTGCCGAGGGCCATGACGCCGGCCGCGAGGAGAGCCGCGGGGGCAGAGCCCTTCGCCCACGTTCGCATGATGAAAACTCCATTTGTTCTGGGGGTACCTGACAACTCGTGACAGAAGAACTCCTGGCCGAAGGCACAGCGGAGCCATGGAGCGTCACGAGGATTGGGGAATTCCGCGACTTCCGCGCGGAGAAGGAGATGCCTGCCTGACGGGGAAGAGTCAGGGCTCAGGCGAGACCGATCGCCGGATCGCGGGATCAGTCAGGGGAGAAAGAAGGGTCGTCCGCCGCTGTGCGGACGACCGGGGGAAGCACGGCCGCCATGGGAACAGGCAGGGCCGCGGGCCGCGGGCCGGAGAAGGACCGAGCGACATCCCCGAAAAGGATGGAACCGCCGCCGTTCGGGGGAACGAGCCCGTTGCCCTGAGAGTGTTCGGCGGAGGCAGGAGGAGGCGCGACCGGCGTGGACGAGCTGGTGAGCCCGTCGACGTTGCGCCCGGCCATGGCCTGCGCGTCGCCCGCCGTGGGGAACCCGTCGGTGACCTGCACCGACCCGGCGACGACAGGTGAGGGGACGGTGCCGGTGGAGGCGTGTGCCTCACCGGCGAACCCGAAGACCACTCCGAGCACCCAGCCGACGACGATCAGACCGCCGACGACCATAAGGCGACTCAGCCGGGAACCGGCCGCGAACCGCGCCATCCGAGCTTCCCGGCTCCCGGCCGGGACGGCCGCGCCCTCACGCCGGTCAGCGACGGACGCGAACGCCCCTCGCTGAACACTCGGCATGCGGAACACGCGACCTCCCAGGTGCCGTCGAGCCGCCCAGTGCGGATCAACCCCTCAACGCGGAGTAACTTTACAGCCACGCCAAGTGATCGCAAGCCGTTCCTCAGGAGAAGTCAAGGAACCGATCAAGCACCCGCACCCCAAACTGGAGCGAATCGACCGGCACCCTCTCGTCCACGCCATGGAACATCCCAGAGAAGTCCAGGTCAGCGGGCAGCTTGAGCGGAGCGAACCCGAATCCGCGAATTCCCAGCCGGCTGAACGCCTTGAGGTCGGTGCCGCCGGAGAGCATGTAGGGCACGGCCTTCGCCCCCGGGTCCTCGTGTTCGAGCGCGTCGGCCATGGCCTTGACCAGCCGCCCGTCGAACGAGGTCTCGACCGCGATGTCGTGGTAGTCGAACTCGCGCGTGACGTTGGGCCCGAGGAGCTCGTCCACGGTCTGGAAGAACTCCTCCTCCTGGCCGGGCAGGAAGCGGCCGTCGACCCGGGCGGTCGCGGTCTGGGGGATGACGTTGGCCTTGTATCCCGACTCGAGCATCGTCGGGTTGGTCGTGTTGCGCAGCGTGGCGCCGATCATCCGGGCGAGCGGCCCGAGCTTGGCCACGGCCGCCTCGGCGCTCTCGGCCTCGATCTCGATGTCGAAGGCCTCCTTGAAGAAGGAGCTGACCGTAGGGGTGATCCGGATCGGCCACTCGTACCGCCCCAGCCGGGCGAGCGCCTCGGAGAGCTCGGTGATGGCGTTCTCGTGGTTGAGCATCGACCCGTGGCCGGCCCGCCCCGTGGCGGTCAGCTTCATCCAGGCGATGCCCTTCTCCGCGGCCTCGATGAGGTAGAGCCGCTTGTCATCGGCCAGCGTGACACTGAACCCGCCCACCTCGCCGATGGCCTCGGTGGCCCCCTCGAAGAGGTGCGGATGCTTGTCGACGAGCCACTGCGCGCCGTAGCTGCCGCCGGCCTCCTCGTCGGCGGTGAAGATGAGGAGGACGTCCCGCTCTGGCCGTCGCCCCTCCCGCAGCCGCTTGCGGACGGTCGCGAGGATCATGGCGTCCATGTCCTTCATGTCCACCGCCCCCCGCCCCCAGACGCACCCGTCGGCGATCTCCCCCGACAGAGGATGATGCCGCCAGTCCTCGGCACGGAACGGGACGACGTCGAGGTGACCGTGGAGAATCAGACCCTCACGGCCGGGGTTGGTGCCCTCGATCCGGGCGATGACATTCGCCCGCTTGTGATCGCTTTCCAGGATCGTGGCCTCGATCCCGACTTCGTCCAGCTTTGCCGCTACGTACTCCGCCGCCTCACGTTCCCCCGGCCCGCGGTTGTCGCCCGCGTTCGTGGAGTCGATGCGGATGAGTTCCTGGCACAGGGTGACGACGTCGTTCTCGCCGGTGACGGCGGTCATGGCGTTCCTCCAGAGCGTGGTTCGGCTTGCGCTTCCCATCCTGCCGGTTGGATCTCGGGATGAACCACGCGGCGGGGAGTGCTAACCTTTAACAGCCGACGCGGGGAAGACGTTCCGTGTGTGGGTCACCGGTCCGGGTGGCGGAATAGGCAGACGCGCTAGCTTGAGGTGCTAGTGCCCAGTGATGGGCATGGGGGTTCAAGTCCCCCCTCGGACACAAACCGTAATCCCATGGAGTCCTGGTCAGCCGAAGAGCCGACCAGGACTTTTTGTTGCCCCGAGCAGGCCGAGGTAGGCGTAGATCTTGGCCTTGGCCTCCGGGCACGGTGATAGGTGGCCGCCGCGAGAGCGCGGACGTCCGCCCGGGACAGGGGTGCGGCGTCAGGCATTCCGGCACGCTCTCGCAGATGGGCACGAAAAGCTGTCCAGGGATCCCCTGGGCAGGCTTTTGCATCTGCCCAGCAGGTCCGGCCAATTCGGCGCTCAGAGGCGAGACATGAAGGCTTCCCACTGCGCCTCGGTGACCGGGTGAGGGTTGGCCGCCCCAGGCATCCTGATGAAACCCATTCCATCGAACCGCTTGTCGGCTCGAAGCTGCCCGAAGGTGATGTCGACATCCAGCCACTGCTCAACCTCGATCGGCACGAACCAGGCCTGCTCAGGTACCTCGGTCCAGTAGTCCGGGGATGGCACCGGCTTGAACACCGGCGCGCCACCGATCCGTCCGAGTGCCGCGATGCCACCGCTGCCCGAGCGCCAGAAGAGGAAGCGATCACCTGCCTGGAGTTCGTCACGGAACCTTCCCACTCGCCAGTCTCCGATCGGCTGGCCATCTCGACGAGCGGCGGCCAGGTCGAAGGTCTTGGGATTCCAGGTCAGCAGCCAGTAACGCATGGTCCTCCTTGGACACGGGCCCTCAACGCTTACCGAAGCCTCGCCCACGTTCACTCGCCGATCAAGAAAGTGCCCAAGGCGGCACCCTCGACCAGCCAAAGTCCTTTCGGGTCCCCATGGGCGCATGACTTCTTGACCACCCCGGTGCTACCGGCAAGCGTCGAGGTCGCCGGTAGCCGGGTCGCCGTTCGTACGGACATCGAAAATCGCACGCGTTCGTCTGCCGCTCGCGAACTGGGCCCTTGAACCCTGCTCACTGTGCTCTCCGAGGCCTAATGGTGGGAGGAGGGGGCCTTCGTCACCGACGCGGGGCGCACGGGGAAATGCTGAGGAGGCGGTTATGGCGATGTTCGTCGATCGTCATGATGCCGGTGTTCGGCTGGCGGAACGTCTGGCCGGGCTTGTCGAGGAGAAGCCGGTCGTCCTCGGGTTGCCTCGGGGTGGTGTGCCCGTGGCGTTCGAGGTGGCGCGGGGTTTGGGTGCGCCGCTGGATGTGATCGTGGTCCGCAAGCTGGGGGTGCCGGTCCAACCCGAGCTCGGGTTCGGCGCGATCGGTGAGGGCGGCGTACGCGTGGTCAACCCGGCGGTCGTACGAGTGACCGGTGTGACGGAGAAGGACATGGCGATCGTGGAGGAGCGTGAGCGGCAGGAGGTGCAGGCTCGGGCGCGCCGCTTCCGGCCCGATCGGGGGCCGCTCGATCTGGCGGGCCGGACGGTCGTCATCGTGGACGACGGGGTCGCCACGGGAGGCACGGCTCGGGCCGCCTGCCAGGTGGCTCGGGCGCACGGCGCCGCGCGTGTGGTCCTGGCGGTTCCGGTCGGCACTCCGGACGTGCTCGCGAGGCTGCGTCAGGACGCCGATGAGGTGATCTGCCTGGAGACGCCCTCGGCTCTTTGGGGCATCGGCGTCTGCTACTCGGATTTCACGCAGACCACCGACCAGCAGGTGGTCGAGCTGCTGCGGCGGGCTTCCGATCAGCTGGACGTGATGGTGGACGTCGGCCCCCTCCGCCTGCCGGGGCGGCTCGTCGTCCCGGAGAACGCCGTGGGTGTGGTGGCGTTCGTGCACGGGAGCGGCAGCAGCCGGCACAGTCCGCGCAACCGGTACGTGGCCTCGGTGCTCAATCAGGCGGGCTTGGCCACCTTCCTTTTCGACCTGCTCACGGTCGACGAGGAGCATGATCGCCTCAACGTGTTCGACATCGAAGTGCTGGCCGGGCGGCTCGGGCGGGTGACGACCTGGCTGGCTGACGAGCCTCGGGTGGCGGGGTTGCCGATCGGCTACTTCGGGGCCAGCACCGGGGCGGCGGCCGCGTTGCGGGCGGCGGCGGAGCCGGGCAACCAGGTGGCCGCCGTCGTGTCCCGGGGCGGACGGCCCGATCTGGCGGGGCCGTGTCTGCCGGCGGTGCGGGCGGCGACGTTGCTGATCGTGGGCGGCAGGGACGAATCGGTGCTCGATCTCAACCGGTGGGCGCGGCAGCGGTTGCGCTGCGAGAACCGCCTGGAGATCGTCCCTGACGCCACTCACCTGTTCGTGGAGCCCGGGGCGCTGGAAATCGTCGCCGGCCTGGCGCGTGACTGGTTCACCGACCGTCTTCCGGCTGGGTAAGAAGCGAAGGTGAGGGGATGAACAGGGGAAACCACCTGGCCGTTTCGCGCCTGAGATCATCCGAGCCGGTGAGGGCGACACGACATCCCGGGGGAGACAATGTCGCACACACGAGTACAGAGCATCGAGCACACCGTCCAGACCACCAATCGGTGGCTGGCGCACCTCTCCGAGGCGATCGGCACCGAAGATCGTGACTTCTCCCAGCGAGTGCTGAGGGCCTGGCTGCACGCCGTCAGGGACGGGCTGACCGTCCAGAACGGGGCCAATTTCGCCGCGCAACTGCCCGATCTGCTGCGCGGGGTGTACTACAACGGCTGGGACCCCAACCGGGTGCCGATCCGCCGCAGCCGAGAGGAGTTCATCGAATTCTTCGCCCGTTCCGGCCGCATCGCCCTCCACGACGTCCCGAAGCTCGCTCCCGCGGTCACGGAATTCCTCTGCGGGGAGCTCTCCGAAGCGCCGGTCATGCATCTGCTCGCCCGGTTGCCCCACGACGTGCGCACCGTGTTGTGGCCTGCGGAGAAGAGCGGGAACGGCTGACCCGCTGGCCGCGGTGTTGTGGCCCCGCCGACGACGGCCTCCGTGAGCGGGGATGCCTGCGGGGCCCCGCGGAGATGGCGAGCGATTGCTGACCGAGGACGGACAGAGCTCCTGGGCCGAGGAGCGACCCGAGTGTGCGTGCTCGGCCGGCCGCCTTATTCCTGCGGCAGCAACGTCCCCAGCGGCCCGAGATCCAAGTTGAGCTCAGAGGGTGAAAGCCCGAACCGTTCACACACCTCCGTCATGGCCTCCTCCAGCCGCATCAACGTCAACCCCAGCACCTCGATCTGCTCATCCGTCAGATCCGTCTGCTCCATCCGCCGAATGGCCTGACGCTCCACCAGCTGCCGCACCAGCTCCACCAACGTCAGCACCAACCGAGACAGATCCCGCTCCATGGCCTCGGAATCGGCCTGAATCCGCATCCGCGCAGTCCGCACAGGCTCGCTCATGCCTCCCCCAGGTTCTCGCGCACCGACATGATCAGAACCCGCAGCGAGATCCGCACCAGGTCGATGTCCGCGATGGACAACACCAGGTCCCCGCTGACCACCACGCCCCCCGCCAGCAACCGGTCCAGCAGGTCGACAAGGGCCACCCGCTCGGCGGGAAGCCGCCCCTGTTCGGCCAGGGCGGCGCCGCGGGGGCCGTCAACCGTCACCGCGCACCTCCAGGTCGGTGAAGGAGTAGGGCGCCCAGGGCCCGGTCAGCTCGATCTCCACGCCGCGGTCGCGCAGGTCGTCGACCGTCTTCAGGAACTCGTCGTCGCGGGACCTCTCGACGAGGTAGGCCCCGTTGAGCAGCATCGCCTCCTTGCGCCCGGACAGCTCGGGGTCCTGGGCACGATGCCGATGGCTGGCGACCGCGATCGACGACAACGTCTCGTGGAGCCGCTCCGCCTCCGAGGCGGCCTGTCGCCACGCCTCCTCGCGGCTGCGCAGGCCGGCCTGGCGCCGCTTCAGGTAGGCCGTCCCCGGGCCGCCGAGCGAAGGCGCCGTCTGGGCAGGTCCGGGGGCGCTGAGGTCGACATACGCCTTCACGCCCCACTCCCGCCGCCCGGCGACGCTGGAGAGGACGTCCACGAAATCGTCATGGCGCGCCCGAAGCAGGTCTTTCACCTGTTCGTCGCCGCGATACACGGTCACCAGGCGAACGGGCGCCACGGGTGCTCGGTCCGCGACCTCCTCCACCACGTGGTGGTGGGCTCCGGCCGTCTCGCTGAGCCAGTCGAGGTCTTCCATCGACCGTCTCAGCGGTTCGGCGCCGAACTGGTCGAGCGGGACGGTGCTCACATAGGCGACCAGGCCTTCGCACGGGATGGTCCGCACCTCGGTGTCGGCGACGCCGTGCAGGCCTTCCAGGCCGGGAGAAGGGGTCTCCTCGGTCACGGCGTACAGGTAGGTGCCGGTGTCAGTCATGGTGGTCTCCCGATTCGAGTGACCGGTTCTCCAGGGCGTCCAGGCGCGCGCGGAGGCGGCGGTTCTCGTCCTGGAGGGCCTTGCTGTCGCCGGTCAGCCACGGGTCGTGTTCCCACCAGTCGATGCCCATCTCCTTGGCCGTGTCGACCGAGGCGATCACCAGGCGGAGTTTGATCGTGAGCAGTTCGATGTCGAGCAGGTTCACGCGGATGTCGCCCGCGATGACCACGCCCCGGTCGAGGACGCGTTCGAGGATGTCGCCGAGGTTGGCGGGTTCCCGGCGCGCGGCGGGCTGGGAGCCGGGGCGTACGGACGGCGCGTAGCGGGAGCCGTCGGTCATCTCATCAACCTCCCGTGCCTCGGCGGTACCTGGCCTTTCTGCGGTACGACAGCAGGTTGCCCTCCTTGTCGAGGTCGGCCTCGTACAGCGCCAGGATGTCGCCGGAGGAGGGGATGCGGCGGTCCTCGACGACCTCGACGACGACCAGCCAGCCTGACTCCGCCGGTTCGACGAGGGTGACGCCCTCCGCCTCCTTCGAGGTGAGGCCGGAGATCAGCTTGACTCCGGCCTCCCCTGCGGTCACGGCCGTCAGGGTGCCCATCGGTCACTCTCCCTCCGGCGGCATCATGCGCTGCAGGACCGCGTTCATCGCCTCGGACGCCTCCTCCTCGGTGAGCTCGCCCGCGGCCTGGGCCGCCTCGATCTGCTCCAGTTCGCGCCTGGCCACCGTCGGGTCGCGCATCTTGCGCTCGGCCTCGTCGCGGAGCAGTTCGCCCAGCCTGATCACGCCTTTGACCGGGGCCAGCGGCAGTTCCAGGATCGAGGTGAACAGGCCCATCACTCGCCGTCCTGCTCTTGCGAGACGATGAAGTCGTACGGCGCCATTGGGCCGAACAGGCTCAGCGTGACCTGGTCGGCCCACTTGCGTGCGAGGTCCTCGACGGCGCGGTCCAGGTCGTCCTGCCGAGTGTTTTCGACCAGTACGGCCATGTGCACGGCGTCGAGCTCGTGCGACGGCGGGCGGACGGTCTGCATGACGGTGACGGGTTCGACCTGGTCCCACATGGCGGCCGTGTCGGCGTCGCGTTTGGCCTCGATCGACTGGTTGATGATCTCGCCGAGGCGGATGCGGTGGTCGCGGGCGGCGTCCTCGGGCAGCGTGCTGATCTCCTCGCGGAGCTGGGCCGCCTCGGGGTTCTCGGCCAGGATCTCGCCGAGCACCGTCTCCTCGACGAAGCGTCCCTTGATCACGAACTGGGAGCGGCCCTCCAGTTCGGTGAGGGCGGCGGCGAACTCGTCGTGGTACGGGGCCAGGAACTCCTCGACGACGGCCTCGCGGCTGGCCAGCACGGCGCCGAAGCGGATCGGCAGCACGGGCACCTCGGCGGCGGTGGCGTTGAGGAGCTGCTCGTGGGCGTACAGGTCCTTGGGCGTGCCCAGCGGACGGCCGGGACTGACGTCGCTCACCAGAGCGGCGATCTTGCCGTGCCGGATCGACGTGATGGGCGCGGGCGGGTCGCCCACCCCGGTGGCCTCGGCGTCGACCTCGATGTCCTGCGGGACGACGCCGTAGATGTAGGTCGCCGACTGGTCCATGTCAGCCCTCCTGCCTGCTCTGGCGGGGAACCGCATCGGAGAAGTCGCTCAGCTTGTCGCCGGCGGCCTCCAGCGGGCTGCGTTCCTTGGTCTGTTCGAGCTGTTCGAGCTGCTCGGGCTGGGGGGCCTGCTGGCCGCCTCCGCCGCTCGTGACGGTCTGGACGACCTCGGGCAGCCCCGGCTTCCGGGACTTCGTGAGGTCGAGCCGGTTCGTCGCCTCGGCGAAACGCAGGTAGGTGTCCACGCTCGCCACGACGATCCGGGCGTCGATGCTCAGGATCTCGATGCCGATCAGCGAGACGCTGACATAGGCGTCGATGACGAGCCCCTTGTCCAGGATCGTGTCGATGACGTCGGCCAGGCCGCTGCCGGAGGAGCCCTTCTGAACGCCGCCTCCCGGTCGGCTTCCCACAGGCTGCACCGTCATGAGTTACCTCTCCCTGGTGGTCGTTTCTCCCTCGGGGCGGGTGAGGCGGCGTACCGGCCGGGCGACGTTCGCGTTCGGCCGTTCCCGGACGACGATCGGCGACTCCCCGGCGGGGGCGCGTTCGACGAGGGCCAGGAGAAGGCCGGCCAGTTCCCGGATCAGCCGCGCGAACGGCTCCTTCGGCGTGCCCATCGCTCATCCCTTCCCGAACAGGTCCCCCATCCCCAGCAACCCGGACAAACAACCACATATCGCCACAGGAGGAACAAGCTTGAGGGGTTCGTGACCGGTGCTACATCCGCCGCAGCGCCCGCATGGCGGTCTCCTCCATGCGGGCGAGGTCGCCGAGAACGGCGCCCGCACCGTCGAGACGCCCCTGCTCGATCAGCGCGGCCACTTCGGTCCACCGGGCCGCGGCCTCGGCGTACAGCTCGTGGGCGGTGCGGATCTCCGGACGGTCGACCGTCTCCAGGCACTCGCCGAGGAAGTCGCGGTAGAGGTTGCGGAACAGCGCGCCGCCGGTTCCGGCCCGCTCCATGAGGAGGGCCACCTGCCGCCGGTCTTCGGCCGGCAGCCGCCATTTCGGCACCAGCTTCGCGGCCTTTCCGATGCCGCGGTGGCCGAGGTTCGTGATGGGCGCGGCGAGGAAGGCCTCGGCGCAGTCTCTGATCGCCGGGACGATCCGGTCCCGCCAGGGCGCCGCGGTCTCCGGCATCTCGATGGTGAACGAGCGGTTCCTGGCGGTCATCGGGCCGCGTTCGGCCCGCGCCAGGGCCAGGCCGGCGCGGCTGGTGCGGACCCGCCCGCCCTGCTGGTCGGTGTCGATCAGGTGGACGTCGTGCTCGTCGTAGCCGTGGGCGGCGACGACGTGGCCACCGAAGTGGATCTTCGACCGGAAGTACTCCAGGTGGTAGCAGTCGAGCTGCAGCCCGACCGGGCGCCCGGCGTCGAGGGAGGTCGCCACGTTCCGCCACGCCTTGGCGGGCGAGGTGGTCTCCTCGACCCGCAGGGTGAGGCCCAGCCGGGTGGTCAGGTTCCTGGTGAGGTCGAACGGCCTGACCCGGCCGCCCAGGAAGGGGACCGGCATCGCCTTGCTGTCCCAATAGACGAAGGACAATCCCGAACCGAGCCCGAACATCATCGGTTCGGACAGATCGAGCCCTTCGTGCCGGAGCAGCACCCCCAGGGTCGTGGTCTCGCAGTGGCGCACGGGACCAGCCTGGACCCTCTCACCGTGTGAGAGTCGAGCGCAGGCCCGTCCGGTAGGCCCCCGGCGACACCCCGTAGGCCGCCCGGAACGTCCGGTTGAAGTGGGCGTCGTTCTGGAATCCCCAGCGGGCCCCGATCGACCGGACCGCCAGGTTGTCGCAGCGCGGGTCGGCCAGGTCGCGGCGGGCGCGGGCCAGGCGGCGGTCGCGGATCCAGTTCGCCGCGGTGAGGCCCTGGCGCTCGAAGAGGCGCTGGAGGTTGCGCAGCGACATGTGGTGGGCGTGGGCGATCGAGGCGGGAGACAGGCCGGAGTCGGGCAGGTGGTCCTCGACGAAGGCCTGGACCCGGATCAGCGGGATGTCCCCGGGCTTGGCGACGCCGGCGTGGTCGGCCAGCAGGACGGTGATCAGTTCCAGGATGGTCGTGGTCAGCGGGGCTGGGGCGGGCCGGGGGCCGGCGAGCCGCATGAGCAGGCCGGCGAGCCGGCCGTTGACGCCGGTGCGGCCGGGGATCGGCCGGCAGAGCAGGCGTTCGACCGTGGTTGTCGGCAGCGGGATGGCGCGGTGCGGGAACTGGACCACGATGCCGTGGGGCGGCTGGCTCGGGGTGGCCACCGACCAGGCGTGGAAGGGCCGCGAGGTGTCGTACAGGGTGAAGTCGCCGGTGCTCAGCGAGCACTGGCGGCCCTGCTGCTCCAGGCCCGACCTGCCGCTCACGGTGTAGTTGAGCTGGTAGAACTCCGGGTCCGACTGGCGGATGCGCCGGGTGGTCCGGCGGGCCTCGAACTCCGCCGAGCGCACCCGGGAGATCTGGACCAGGCCGAGGTCGACGGCGGTCATCTCGGCCCAGAAGTCGGCGGCCTGGGCGCTGGCGGCGTCCACCGACACCACGGACTGGGCGACGGCCTCCCACCAGAAGTCGAACCGCTCGCCGGCCGGTAAGTGGTCCAGCCGAATGAGAGTGGTCTGCATCATTCCTCCGGTTTGGACGATATGTCAGACCTACAAGATCCGCTGAAGGTTTCACGTGCGGGACACGATCCTGCGAGGTCGCCGCCCGTCACCGGGGCGCACACCTGGGAGACGGCCGGAGCCGGTGCGATATTCCGGGTGCCGGCCCCCACTCCCCAGGAGGACCACCATGCGCAAACTGCTCGCCTCGGCCGCTCTCGTGAGCGGCGTGTTCCTCACCGTCTCCGTCACCGCCGCGCCCGCGCAGGCCGACAGCATCCGGTACGCCTACTACCTCCAGGCCGACTGCTACAACGGCGGCAACCTGGGCATCCAGTGGGGCTGGTGGACCAGCTACCGCTGCGTCTACCAGACCATGGGCGGCAACCAGTGGTTCTGGTTCCTGTACGCCTGACCTACGGCCCGCACAGATCGGCGCCGGGAGAGGCGTTGTAGATCGCCTCCGCGGCGCGGTCGGCGCACTCGCGGAAGACCTCCCGCTGGTCTTCCGTGAGGCCGCCGAGCACCTGCTCCTCTGCGTCGGCCATCCGCTCCTCGCCCTCGGCCTGGACCTTGCGGCCCTGCTCGGTCGCGACGATCCGGCGGGCCCGCCGGTCGCGCGGGTCGGGCTGACGCTCGATCAGCCCGGCCTTCTCCAGGTCGTCGATCACATAGGTCAGGACGGTCCGATCGACGGCCAGCCTGGTCGCGAGCGCGCCCTGGGTGCGGACCTCCTCGTGCACCACCACCGACAACAGGTTGAACCCGCGGGCACCGTGGGGGAGGTCTTTGAAGGTCTCGTCGGCGAACTGCTGCCAGCGTCGCAGGACCACGCTCATGGACCAGCCGAAGGTGGATGCGTGCCGGGGAGCCATGCGATCCACCCTAACCCGGCGGTTGCTGTTAGCGTGGGGGCCGATCACGCCGTGCTCCCGGAGGCGTTTCTCCAATGGCTGGGTTGTTAACGGCGCGGCGCGTCCGCCGACCGTCGATCTTTCACCATCCCGCTCGGGTGGTCGTCGGCGGGTTCGGCCTCGCCATCCTGGTCGGCACCCTGCTGCTGTCGCTGCCCGTCGCCACGACGTCGGGCACCTCACCCGGGCTGATGCCGGCCCTGTTCACCGCCACCTCGGCGGCCTGCGTGACCGGCCTGGTCATGGTCGACACCGCGGCCCACTGGTCGGTGTTCGGCGAGATCGTGATCGCCGCGCTCATCAAGATGGGCGGCCTCGGGATCATGACTCTGGCCACCCTGTTCACCGTCCTGATCGCGCGGCGGCTGAAGCTGCGCACCCAGATGATCGCGCAGGTGGAGACGCGCGCGATGAACATGAGCGACGTGCGGCGGGTGGTCCGCAACGTCGTGTTGTTCAGCCTGCTCTGCGAGACGGTCGCCGGCACGATCCTGACCGTCCGGTTCGTCGTCACCTACGACGAGCCCGTGCTGCGCGGCGCCTACCTGGGCTTCTTCCATGCGATCTCGGCGTTCAACAACGCCGGTTTCGCCCTGTGGCCCGACGGCCTGATCAGGTTCGCCACCGATCCGTGGATCTGCCTGACCATCGCCGTCGCGGTCATCGTCGGCGGCCTGGGCTTCCCCGTCATCTTCGAGCTGGTGCGGATCTGGCGGCACCCCGGCCGCTGGTCTGTGCTGACCCGGATCACCCTGTTCGTCACGACCATCCTGCTGGCCGGCGGGACGCTCGTCTTCCTGTCGGCCGAATGGCACAACCCGAAGACGCTGGGCGCGCTCGACGATCCCGGGAAGCTGCTGGCGGCGTTCTTCACCGCCGTGATGCCGCGGTCGGGCGGGTTCAACAGCATCGACATCGCCTCGATGGAGCCGTCGAGCTGGCTGGCCACCGAGCTGCTGATGTTCATCGGCGGCGGCAGCGCGGGCACGGCCGGCGGGATCAAGGTGACCACCTTCGGGCTCATCATCCTGGTCGTGTGGGCCGAGATGCGCGGCGAGAACCACGTCAACGTCGGGCACCGGCGGTTGTCGTCGTCGGTGCAGCGGCAGGCGATCGTCATCACGGCGATGAGCGCGGCGCTGGTGGCCGTGTCGACGTACGTGCTGCTGGTGATCAGCCCCCACCCGCTGGGCGAGGTGCTCTTCGAGGTCGTGTCGGCCACCGGCGTGGTGGGCCTGTCGACCGGCATCACGGCTGATCTGCCGCAGGCGGGGCAGGTGCTGCTGCTGATCCTGATGTTCATCGGGCGCATCGGACCCCTCACCCTTGGCTCGGCGCTGGCGCTGAAGGAACGCACCCGCCGTTACGAACTTCCCGAGGAGCGTGTGATCGTTGGCTGACAAGAGCGACGCCGTCGTGGTGATCGGCCTGGGGCGGTTCGGGAGCTCGCTGGCTCTCGAACTCACCCGCCGGGGCACCGAGGTGCTGGCCATCGACAACAACCCCAAGACCGTGCAGCACCTGGCCGGGAGCATCACCCACGTGGCGACCGCCGACGCGACCGACCTGGAGGCGCTGCGGCAGCTCGGGGTGCCCGACTTCTACCGGGCCGTGGTCGCGATCGGCACCGGCCTGGAGGCCAGCATCCTGACCGCCGCCCTGCTGGTCGAGATGGAGATCGAGGACATCTGGGCCAAGGCCATCACCAAGCAGCACGGCCAGATCCTGCGCCGCATCGGCGTCCACCACGTGGTGTTCCCCGACAACGACATGGGCGAGCGGGTGGCGCGGCTGGTGAGCGGGCGCATGCTCGACTACATGCAGGTCGACGACGACTTCGCGCTCTGCAAGACGCGCCCGCCGCGCGAATACGTGGGACGCCCCCTCGGGGAGTCGAACCTGCGGCGCAAATACGGGGTCACGGTGGTGGCCGTGAAGAGTCCGAACGAGAATTTCACGTACGCCACCGCCGACACCGAGCTCTCCTACGGCGACGTGATCCTGATCTCCGGGCGCACCGACGACGTGGAGCGGTTCGCCGAACTCCCGTGAGTATCAGGGGAAGGTCAAGGAACCGTCCCGCTAGGCGCGAATTGCGGAGAATTGCGGAAGCACGCCCGGATCTCCACGCGTGACTTGTGCCGTCGTACGCGATCTCATGACCCCGATCGAATTGTTCGGGGGACGAGGAGAATCGTGCGACACCATCTTGCCCGGATCGCCCTGATGGCCATGGCCCTGATCGGCCTGGCCCCGCCCGCCCTGGCGGCCGACCGGCCGGACTTCCGGATCACCCGGTTCCTCGGTGAGCAGCGGTTGCCGCACCTGACCCAGGTCGAGGGCACCACGTTCGGCGGGATCTCCGGGATCGACCGCGACCCGGCCACCGGGACCTGGTATTTCATCTCCGACGACCGCTGGCGCTACCAGCCGGCCCGGTTCTACACCGGGAAACTCGACATCAACAAGCGGACCGGTGAGTTCCGCGGGGTCTCGCTCAAGAGCGTCTACACCCTGAAGCGGCCCGACGGCTCGCCCTACCCCGCCTACGCGCAGCCCGACTCGGCCGACCCGGAGAGCATCCGCTGGGACCCGCTGACCCGCAAGCTCGTCTGGTCGAGCGAGGGTGACCGGCCCGACCCGCAGAACACCGCCATCCCGCTGTCGCAGCAGTTCATCCGCTGGGTCAACCGGCAGGGCGAGCACGTGCGAGGCCTCCAGCTGCCCGACAACCTGCTGCTGACCGACGAGAACCGGGGGCCGCGCCGCAACTTCGGCATCGAGGGCCTGACGCTGACCAAGCGCCGGATCACCGCGATCGTCGAGGGGCCGCGCTTCGAGGACGGCACCCCGCCGGCCGTCGACGGCGGCGCCCCCGCCCGCATCACCGTGTGGAACCGCGAGGGACGGGTCCGCGCCCAGTACGCCTACCCGATCGAGAAGCTGCCCGCCGCCCCGATCCCGGCGACGGGCGCCACCGACAGCGGGGTGTCGGAGCTGCTGGCCATCGACGACCACCGCTACCTGGCGCTGGAGCGGTCGTGGATCGAGGGCGTCAACTACCGGGTGCGGCTCTACGAGATCGACCTGCGCGGCGCGACCAACATCCTGCACCGCGACAGCCTGATGACCCGCATGCTCTACCGGCCGGTCCGCAAGACGCTGGTCCTCGACATCAACCGGCCCGAGCCCACGCAGAACCTGGAGAGCCTGGCCTGGGGGCCGCGTCTGAAGACCGGTGAGTGCACCCTGGTGATCGGTTCCGACGACAACTTCTCCGCCGAGGAGTCGACCCAGTTCCTCCTGTACGCCGCCAAGGGCTGCCCCGTGGCGCACGGCAGGGACCGTCAGAAGTAGCGAAGCCAGATGTACGCCCACGCCATGGTCGTGCTGAGCAGGGTCACCACGATCCCGTAGCGGGTGAACTGCCAGAAGGAGATCGGGTTGCCCGTCCGGGCGGCGATGCCGATGGCGACCACGTTGGCGCTGGCCGCGACGGCCGTGCCGTTGCCCCCGAAGTCGGCGCCGAAGGCGAACGACCACCACAGGGCCTGCGAGGTCTGCGGGTCGGGGGCGGCGGCGGCCATGCCCTCGACCACGGGGGCCATCGTGGCGACGTACGGGATGTTGTCGAAGAACGCCCCCAGCACGGCCGAGCCGAACAGCAGTGACGTGGCGGCGGCGAAGTGGTTCTGGCCGAACAGGTCCACGGTCCACTCGCCGATCGCCCGGATCGCCCCGGTGTGGGTGAGACCGGCGACCATCACGAACAGGCCCATGAAGAAGACCAGCGTGGGCCATTCGACCTCTTTGAGCACGTCGGACAGATCGACCTTGGTGACCAGCAGCATGACGCCGGCGCCCACCAAGGCGACGATCGACGGCTGGACGTGGACGACCGAGTGCAGCCCGAACGCGACCACCACGCCGCCCAGCACCGCCAGCGACTTGATCAGGAGCCGCGTGTCGGTGATGGCGCGCCTCTCCTGGAGGGCCATGACGGCCGCGACGTGCTCAGGGTGGTATTCGAAGGACTTGCGGAACAGCGGATACGTGAGCAGCACGAACGCCACGAAGATCACGACGACGGCCGGGGCCATGTGGATCAGGAAGTCGTTGAAGGTCAGGCCCGCGCGGCTGCCGATGATGATGTTGGGCGGGTCGCCGATCAGGGTGGCGGCGCCGCCGATGTTCGAGGCGAGGATCTCGGCGATCAGGTAGGGCTGGGCCGGAATGCGCAGCCGGTTGCAGACCATCACCGTCACCGGAGCGACCAGCATGATCGTGGTGACGTTGTCGAGGAACGGCGAGGCGACGGCCGTGATGGCCATCAACATGACCATCAGCCGGTACGGCCGCCCGAGTGACCGTTTCGCCGCCCAGATGGCCAGATAGTCGAACAACCCGGTCTGCTTGACCACCCCGACGATGATCATCATGCCGAGCAGCAGGAAGATGACGTTCCAGTCGACGCCGGAGTGCTCGGAGAAGAACACTTCCGCTCCGGGCGCGAATCCGAGGACGGTCATGACCCCGGCGGCGATGAGAACGACCTTGACCTTGTTCGCCTTCTCCGTGGCGATGAAGTAGAACGCGATCACGAAGACGGCGACGGCGAGGATCGCGCTCATCCCGGCCTGGCCAGCGGAACGGTGGGCATGCGAAAACGACCTCCGGGCAGGTGAGGGGTTGGGCGCCGGCGGGGACCGCCCGCACAGTCGCGGCCGCCGGCGCCCAAGTCGGAAAACGTCAGGCCTCAGATGGACAGGCTGATCAGCAGACGTTCGAGCGTGATCGCGCCATGGAGTGTGCCGTCGTCGCGGACCACCGCCACCAGCGGGCTGCGGGCCCGCGCCATCAGCGCGGCGATCTCCAGCAGCGTCGCCCCCATCGGGACGGTCACGGGTCGGGCCACGGGTTTGGGCAGGCAGTCGCCCACGGTCAGGTTGCCGATCTCCTGCCAGAACACATCGGCCTGGGTCTCATCCAGCGTCCGCGCCAGGGCGGGGTCCTCGTGGATGCTCAGCGGTATCGCCAGCCGCAGTACCTGCGTACCCGGCAGCACCGTCCAGGGCCGGCTCTGGCCGTCGACCACGATGAGGCCGGGGAGCCGGTTGAGGACCATGATCCGAACCGCGCGCACGACCGGGTCGGTCGAGGTCACGGTCGGCAGGGTCGCGGCGATGTCGCGCGCTTGCATGTCACCATCCACTCGCGCCGGACGGTAGGGCGCGTAGATTTCGGTCACGGCCTGTCACCTCCGGAGTTGGGAACGCCTTCAGTCTTCCCTCTAACCTTTTGTCCGACTATGGGGTCTGACACCCATCTTCGGGGCGGCGCAGCCTGCATGGACAGAACAGACAAGCCTTGCCAACCTGGAGTCATGGGGCCCTTGTTCTGGCGACTGTGCGTGATCAACGGCGCGGTGTTCACGATCGGCACGCTCGCGCTGGCGTTCTCGCCCGCGACGGTGTCCTCGCCGGTCCTGCTCCGCGAGATCCTGGTGCTGGGAGCGGGGCTGGCCATCATCCTGGTCACCAACGCGCTGCTCCTGCGGCGCAGCCTGGCCCCGCTCACCACCCTCACGGCCCTCATGCACCGCGTCGATCTGCACACCCACGACCGGGCGGTCGACCGGGGGAACGGCGATCTGACCTACCTGATCGACTCCTTCAACACGATGCTCGGACGGCTGGAGACCGAACGGTCGTCGGCCAGCGCGCACGCCCTGGCCGCCCAGGAGAACGAACGCCAGCGCATCGCCCGCGAGCTGCACGACGAGATCGGCCAGAGCCTGACCGTGGCGCTGCTCGGCCTGAAGCGGGTCGCCGACCGCGCCCCCGCCGAGTTGTCGGAGGAACTGCAACTGGTCAGAGACACCGTCCGGGGCAGCCTCGACGAGGTCAGGCAGGTCGCCCGGCGGCTGCGCCCGGGGGTGCTGGAGGACCTCGGCCTGCACAGCGCGCTGACCGCCCTGACGGCCGACGTGGCCCCCGCCGTCGACGTCACCCGCCGGATCGAGGCGCTGCCGCCGCTCAGTCCCGAGGTCGAACTGGTCATCTACCGCATCGCCCAGGAGAGCCTCACGAACGTGGTACGCCACTCCAAGGCCTCGTCGGTCCGGCTCACGCTCCGTCCCGACGGCCGCGACCTGGTCCTGAAGATCGCAGACGACGGAGTCGGCGGCGCGCGTGCCGACGGGGCCGGGATGCGGGGTATGCAGGAACGGGCGCTGCTGATCGGCGCCCGCCTGACCGTGACGTCGGAGCAGGGCACCGAGGTCACGCTGACGATACCCGGGGTGATCGGATGACGCGGATCCTGCTGGCCGACGACCACGCGCTGGTGCGCCGGGGGGTGCGCCTGATCCTCGACGCCGAACCCGACCTGGAGGTCGTCGCCGAGGCCGCCGACGGGGCGGAGGCGGTCGACGCCTGCCGGGACGAGGACGTCGACCTGGCCGTCCTCGACATCGCGATGCCCCGGATGACCGGCCTCCAGGCCGCCAGGGAGATCTCCCGGCGGTGGCCGGGCATCCGCATCCTGATCCTGTCGATGTACGACAACGAGCAGTACTTCTTCGAGTCGCTCAAGGCCGGCGCCTCGGGTTACGTGCTGAAGTCGGTCGCCGACCGCGACCTCATCGAGGCCTGCCGGGCCGCCGTACGCGGCGAGCCGTTCCTCTACCCGGGCGCGGTCACCGCGCTGATCCGCGACTACCTCCACCGCCACCGGCGGGGCGAGGCGCTGCCCGACCAGATACTCACCCCGCGCGAGGAGGAGATCGTCAAGCTGATCGCCGAGGGCAACAGCGCGAAGGCCATCGCCGAGACCCTGGTCATCAGCCCGAAGACGGTCGACCGCCACCGCGCCAACATCCTGGCCAAGCTGGGCATGAGCGACCGGCTCGACCTGACCCGCTACGCGATCAGGGCCGGCTTGATCGAGCCCTGAGGCGGCGGAGCATGCGGGCGTCGTCGAAGCCGGACTCTCTCGCCGCCGCCTCGACCGTCGTGCCGTGGCCGATCAAATGTTCGGCGTGTTCCATCCGGAGCGCCTGCTGGTAACGCAAGGGGGTGAGGCCGGTGGCGCGGGTGAACAGCCGGGTCAGCGTGCGTTCGCTGACGCCCGCGTGGGCGGCCAGGCGGGACAGCGGCAGGGGTTCGGTGAAGCGGGTGTCGATCAGGTCCTGGACCTCGTGGACGGTGTCGTCGAGGTGGTTGCGGTGCCGGAGCATGGCGCTGGCCTGCGGTTCCGTGCCGTTGCGGCGGGCGTAGACGACCATCTCGCGGGCCACCTGGGCGGCCCTGGCCGGGCCGTGGCGGGTCGCGACCACGTGGAGGGCCAGGTCGACGCCGCTGGCGATGCCGGCCGAGGTGATGACGCGGTCGTCCACGGTGAACAGCACGTCGCGGACGACGGTGGCCCTCGGGTGGCGGCGGGCCAGGTCGTCCTGGAGGTCGTGGTGGGTGGTGCAGCGGCGGCCGTCGAGCAGGCCGGCCGCGCCGAGCGCGCGGGCCCCGGCGCAGACGCTCGCCACCACGCCGCCCGACTCGTGGTGTCGCCTGAGACCCGCGAGCAGGCGGTCGGAGAGACGGGTCTCGCCACGCCAGCCGGGCACCACGACCAGATCGTCCACGCCCAGAGCGGGCCACTCCTGCCCGGCCACGAGGGGCAGGCCCTGGGCGGTCATGACCTGCGGGTGGTCGGCGACGTAGGCCAGGCGGTAGCCGGCCGTGTCGAACACCTGGGCCGGACCGGCCAGGTCGAGCAGGTGCACGCCGTCGACCAGGGCGAAGACGACCAGGGTCATACCAGCTCGGACACCGTCGCGATGCGGGCGAAGCGGTCGCGGAGCACCGCCTCGGTGCGGGCGACGATCTCGTCAGGGGAGAAGCCGCCGACGCCCTCGGTGGTGGTCGCGTCGCTCACGAAGACGACCTGATAGCCCAGGTCGCTGGCGAGGCGGGCGGTGGTCTCCACACACTGCTCGGTACGGATCCCGCACACCACCAGCTCCCGCACCCCGGCCTCGACGAGCCGCTGCTGGAGGTTGGTCGTGGTGAACGCGTTGTGGGCCGACTTGCGCAGGATCGGCTCCCCCGCCACCGGCTGGTCGAGCTCGGACAGCAGTGTGACGTGCCCCGACGCGGGGTCGAACACCCCGCCGCTGCCCTCCTCCTCGTGCAGCACCCAGACGACGAGGTCGCCCTTAGAGCGGGCCGCCCGGACCAGCCGGTTGACCGGCTCGGCGATCTTGGGGTTGCCGATCAGGTCCCACTCGGGGCGGGCGCGAAAGGATTCCTGGACATCGATGACGATCAGCGCTCGGCTCATGCCCACCAGTCTGACCTGCCCGGACACCGGGAGAACAGGCCGGATCGGGTCCCGCCCCGGACCGATCCGGTCACGTGCGCGACAGGAACTCGCGGGTGCGCGGGTGCTTCGGCGCGCCGAAGATCTGGTCGGGATGACCCCGCTCCAGCAGCACCCCGTCGGCCAGGAAGCAGACCGTGTCGGCGATGTCGCGGGCGAAGCCCATCTCGTGGGTGGCCAGGATCATGGTCATGCCCGACGCCTTGAGCTCCCTGATCACCCCGAGCACCTCGTTGACCAGCGTCGGGTCGAGCGCCGAGGTCACCTCGTCGAGCAGCAGCAGCCGGGGCTGCGTCGCGATGGCCCGGATGATCGCCACCCGCTGCTGCTGGCCGCCCGACAGCCGGTCGGGGTAGTCGCGGGCCTTCGACTCCAGCCCGAACCGGGTCAGCAGCTCGCGCGCCTGCTCCTCGGCCTGGGCGCGGCCGACGCCGTGCACCTTCCGGGGCGCGAGGGTGATGTTGTCGAGCACGGTCATGTGCGGGAAGAGGTTGTAGGCCTGGAAGACGATCCCGATCCGCTTCCGCACGTCGTCGGGGTCGGCCCGGACGTCGGTGAGCTCTACACCGTCGAGGGTGATCGCGCCGTCGTCGACGGTCTCCAGCAGGTTCACGCAGCGCAGCAGGGTCGACTTGCCGGAGCCGGAGGCGCCGATGAGGCAGACGACCTCGTGGGAGTCGACGGTCAGGTCGACGCCCTTGAGGACGTCGTGGTCCCCGTACCGCTTCCAGACCCCGTCGATCGTGAGGAGGGTCATGCCGCGCCTCCGCGCTGACGTGCCGCGCGGGCGGCCAGGTGGTCGGTGAAGCGGGCCATCGGCACCGTGAGCGCCACGAACAGCAGCGCGGCGGCGACGTAGGGGGTGTAGTTGAACATCTCGCCCGCGTGGATCTGCGCCTGCCGCAGCGCCTCCAGCGGGCCGAGCAACGCGACGAGGGCGGTGTCCTTCTGGAGCGACGCGAAGTCGTTCAGCAGCGGTGGAATCACCCGGCGGACGGCCTGCGGGACGACGACGTACCGCATCGTCTGCCCGTGCGACAGCCCGAGCGACCGCGCGGCTGACCGCTGACTGGGGTGGATGGAGTCGATCCCCGATCGGAACACCTCGGCGACGTAGGAGGTGTACGACAGGATCAGCCCGATCGTCCCGAGCACCACCGGATCGTTCGGCACCCCTTGGAGCCGGAGCGCTGGGACGCCGAACCCGACCAGGAAGATCATCAACACGACCGGGATGCCGCGGAAGACGTCGGTGTAGAGGGCGGCCAGCACCCGGAGCGGGAAGAACACCGGCGACCGCAGCCCGCGCAGCAGCGCCACCCCGAGCCCGAGCAGCAAGACGACCGGCTCGGCGATCAGGAAGATCGTCACGTTCAGCAGGAAGCCCTGGAGGATGTCGGGCAGCGCCGTGACCATGGCGTCCCAGCTGAAGAACGTCTCCCTGACCCGGGGCCAGCCCGGCGAGGCGTACAGCCCGACGACGACCAAGCCCACCACGGCGATCGTCGAGATCGTCGCCGCCGACAACGATCGCCGTCCCTGGGCCCTCAGGAGTTTCTCGCGCTCCTTCTGGCGGTCGCTCTTGACCCAGGTGGTCGTCACGACAGTTCGGGCGCGCCCGCGGCCGCGGTCAGCCACTGCTGCTCGATCTTGGCCAGTTCACCCGACGACTTGAGCTCGGCCAGCGCCTTGTTGACGCAGCTCACGAGGGTGTTGCCCTTCTCGAAGAGCAGCCCGAACTCCTCGGGGGCGCCGCTCGACGAGGCGAACTGCCCGACGATCTTCGACCCCTCGACCTGGGCAGCGGTGACGTAGAACGCGGTCGGCAGGTCGACCACGATGGCGTCGATCTGCTCGTTCTTCAGCGCATTGACGGCGTCGATCTGCTGGTTGAAGACGCTCGGGTCGACGCCGGGCTGGATGACCTCGCGCACCGCGCTCAGCGCGGTCGTCCCGACCTGTACGCCGATCTTGGCGTCCTTCAGCGCCGCGAGGTTCGCCGCGGCGGCGAACTTCGAGTCGCCGAGCGTCACGACGGCCTGCTTGACCGTGTAGTAGCCCTCGGAGAAGTCGACCGCCTTGGCCCGCTCGGGCGTGATGGAGATCTGGTTGATGTCGAAGTCGAACTTCTTCGGCCCGGGCGCGAACGAGGAGTCGAACGGCACGGTCTCCCAGGCGACCTCCTGCGGCGTGAACCCGAGCCCTTTGGCGACGGCCGCGGCGACCGCGCCCTCGAAGCCCTGCCCGTTGGCGGGGTCGTCGTCCTTGAACCAGGGCTCGTACGCGGGCTTGTCGGTGCCGATGGTCAGCTTGCCGGGCGTGATGAGCTTGAGGCTCTCCTTCGCGCACGCGTCGGCGGCCGAAGCCGTCCCGCTGGGGGCCGCCGCCGGGGGCGTGGCCGTCTCTTCGGGGGCGCAGGCGGTCGCGAGGATGAGCACACCGGCCGCCAGGAGTAGCGAGGAACGGTGCATGAGGGAGCCTCCGGGGTCGTACGTGACTAACCCCCAGATGATGTCGGAAATGCCCCACCTCGGCAAATACCCGGGACCGTTCCGATGTGGTCACAGAGTGTCGGCGAAAGCCTTTCGGGCACCTGGGCCGGGCATCGGCGTACGTACGATCCGGTCCCAAAACGATCACGGGTATCGGTTTCACCGGGTTTGGCGCGTTCCCTTAAGTGGTGCGGCATACCTGGATCGGCCAGCCCCTGACCGTGCTGGCCATGGTCGTTCTCGTCGTCAACGACCATGTGCTGAAAGCCGCCTGGCCCGGGCTCGTGACCGGGAAGCTGAGCGACGTCGCCGGGCTGGTCCTCTTCCCCGCGCTGCTCGATCTGGTGGTCGGGCGCGCGAAGGTCTCCATCGCCGTCACCGGCGTCGGGTTCACGCTGGTCAAGACGACCGCGACCGGCGCGTGGCTGGCCTCCGAGGCGTGGACGGCGGTATGGGGGCCGTCCAAGGTGCTCGCCGACCCGACCGACCTGCTGGCGCTGCCGGCGCTCTGGGCGGCCTGGTGGGCGTACCGGCATCCGGTCTCCGTGCACAAGGCGGTGGTGTTCCTCGTCGTCCCGCCCGCAGTACTGGCGGTGGCCGCGACGAGCGCCGCGGAGTATGACTGGCCGTACAGCGCCTACGCCGTCGAGGCGGCCGGGGACGAGATCGTCGTCCACACCAAGGGCGGATACGGCATGGGCGACGACCTGATCTCCTACCGGACCCGCGACGGGATCGCCTGGGACAAGTGGATCCAGAACGGGTGGGCCGAACGGACGCCCCGGGACTGCCACGGCGCGGCCTGTTTCCGGGTCATGCGCGGCCACCTGCGCGTCGAGGAGATCCGGGGTGGGCGCTGGACGACCGTCTGGGAGATCCCCGACGAGGCCAGGGACCGTCTCGTCCGCCGCCATCCCGATCCGCCGTTCGGCCACCCCGAGCCGGTGGAGTCGTTGGCGGTGGCGGTGACTGAACGGCTGGTGGTGGTCGCCAACGGCGCCGACGGCATCGCCCTGCGGGACGCCCAGGGCGCCTGGCACCGGCTCGGCGTCGGTCCGGACGGCTTGCGGGCCTCCAGCGCGGTGCCGTTGACCACGCCGGGCCGTTACGACGTGACCGACCTCGTGGCGCTGGGGGCGCTGGCCGCCGCGTTGCTGGCGCTGCTCGCGGGCGCCCGCAACTGGCCGATCGTGATCGGCGGGGCCGTGCTGCTCCTGGGCCTGCGATTCGGCCTGAGCATGGTGGACTCGACGTTGGGTTTTCTCGGGATGCCGCCCGCGCTCCTGCTCATGGTGGCAGGGACCGGATTGTTGTCCTGGGGCATCAGCCGGGCCGGGCCGCCTTGGCGGCTGATCGTGGTGAGCCTGGTCACCGGGCTGGTGGCCGGGTCGGCGGTGCTGGCGCCCTACGCCGCCTGGAGCGCGGGTGCACTGGACTTCTACACCGACGCCGGTCGGGCGGCCCTGGCCGCCTTCACGCTGGTGACGGCGGCGGGGATGGTCACCGGCTACCTGAAAGGCGGGCGTCGATGAGACGGGCATCGTGGATCGGTCATCCGCTGACCGTGCTGGCCCTGGTCGTGCTGGTCGTCAACGACCACCTGCTGAAACACACCTGGCCCGGGGTGGTCACCGGGAAGCTCAGCGACGTCGCCGGGCTGATCCTGCTGCCCGCCGTGCTCGACCTGGTGCTCCGCCGGCCCTGGCTCTCGATCGCGGTCACCGGCGTCGGGTTCACGCTGGTCAAGGCCTCGGAGACCGGGGCGTGGCTGGCCTCCGAGGCGTGGTCGCTGGCCTGGGGGCCCTCGGTGATCCTCGCCGACCCGACCGACCTGCTGACCCTGCCCGCCCTGTACGTCGCCTGGCTCGCCTCCCGGCACCCCGTGCCCGTGGGGCGGACCGTCGTGGTGCTACTGACCCCGGCCGCCGTGCTCGCGATCACGGCGACCAGTCCCGAGTTGCCCTATGTGCCGCCCATGGCGTTCGCCACCGAGGTGCGCGACGGTGGGATCATCGTCCAGCTCAAGAGCGACGAGCGCCACGTCTCCCGGGCCTACCTGACCCGCGACGGGGTCACCTGGGAGGAGTGGACGGGCGCCGTCCGGAGTACCCCCACGGCGTCCTCCTGTGCCGGTGATCATTGTCTCCGCGTCGTCCCCGGGCGTCTGAAGGTCGAGGAGTCGACGGGCGGCGGGGCCTGGACGACCGCGTGGGAGGTCTCCCCGGAGGTGCAGGACCGGCTGGTCCGGGCCTACCCGCCCGACGAGCCCGAGGACATCCAGCCGGTGGAGTCGCTCAGCGTCTCGGCGATCCCCGGCCTGGTCGTCGTCGCCAACGGGGCCGACGGGGTCGCGGTCCGCGACGCCGCCGGGACCTGGCGCAGGATCGGCATCAAGGACTACGAGATCAGTCCGGCCGGCACGGTGCCCACCGACGCCCCCGGTCGTTACGACGCCGCCCTCCCCCAGAACGCCCTGTTCATCGCGGTCGTGGTCGGGCTTTTCGTGTTGGGGACGGGCATTCGCACGATCGGGTTCACCGTCGGTGTGGCGGTCGGCTGGGTGGCCGCGTGGTTCTGGCTGGCCCCCCGGGCGCAGTTCCACGACATCATCTCAGGGGGATACGCCCCGCTCTATCCCGATGTCGGGGTGCTGGCCACCGCGCTGGCGCTCCCGCTGGCGGCCTTCGCCTTGATGATGTTCTTCGCCGTCATGGCCCGGCCGCCTCTGTGGATCCTGCCGGTCGGCCTGGCCACGGCCGGGCTGACCTGGTTCGTCATCATTGCCCCGTTCGAGGCCTGGAGTGCCGGTTGGGTCCCCACCCACGCCCAGGCCACGGTGCTGGCAGTGGTGCTCAGCACGGTGCTCGGGGCGTCGGCGGCCTGGGTCACGGGGCGACATTCAACACCGCGGCCCCATTCACTCGGTCGGCCGCCAGGTCTCTGAGCGCCCGGTCGGCCTGGTCGAGGGGGTAGGGCGTGGTCTCGACGGTGAGCGGGTGCTCGGCGACGAACTCCAGGAAGGCGCGGCCGTCGGCGCGGGTGTTGGCCGTCACCGAGCGCAGGTCGCGCTCCTGGAACAGGTGCCGGTCGTAGTTCAGGACCGGGATGTCGGTCAGGTGGATGCCGGCGACGGCGAGGGTGCCGCCCCGGTCGAGGGCTTCGAGCGCGGCCGGCACCAGGTCGCCCACCGGCGCGAACAGGATCGCGGCGTCGAGCTTCTCGGGCGGCTGGTCGTAGGCGCCGCGGGCGGAGGCCGCGCCGAGTTCGAGGGCGAGCCGCCGCGCCTCCTCCGACCGGGTCAGCACATGGACGGTCGCCCCCTGCTCGATGGCGACCTGAGCGGTCAGGTGGGCGGACGCGCCGAACCCGTAGACGCCGAGCCGCCCGCCGGGGGGCAGGTCGGCCCGCAGCAGCGAGCGGTAGCCGATGATCCCGGCGCACAACAGCGGCGCGAGTTTCTCGGCCGGATAGTTCTCGGGCAGCGGATAGACGTAGTCGCGCGGCGCGACGAGATATTCGGCGTAACCGCCGTCGGCGTCCCATCCCGTGTACGTCGAATACGGGCACAGATTCTCGTTCCCGCGACGGCAGTAACGGCAGGTCCCGTCGGTCGACCGCAACCACGCCACCCCGACGCGTTCACCGGTGTCCACGATCCGCCCGACCGCCTCGTGACCGGGCACGGTCCGCGGCCGGTGGACGGCGAGGTCGCCTTCGAGAAGATGCAGGTCGGTACGGCACACGCCGCAGACCTCGACCTTGACGAGCACTTCGCCGGGCCTCGGCACGGGAACCGGCAGCCGGGTGAACTCCAGCGTGCCCGGCCGGGCCACCACCCAGGCGTTCATCTCCACACGTCCGACGATAGGCGGCCACCCGCAAGGAATTGACAAAGGCAGCCAATAGCCACGCGGCTGGCCCAGATCATCCCGGAGCGGATTCACCGACCAGGCGGTCGTAGTTCTCGCGAGCGGCGGCGATCTGGGTCTGGTGGGCCTCGGTCCAGGTCACCAGGGCCTGGATCGTCTCGTGCAGGCTCTCGCCGAGCGGGGTCAGCTCGTAGTCGACCCGGGGGGGCACGACGGGGAAGACGGTGCGTTTGACCAGGCCGTCGCGTTCGAGGTGGCGCAGGGTGCGGGCGAGCATGCGCTGGCTGATGCCGTCGATCTCCCGCTTCAGCTCGGTGAAACGCATCGTCTTGTTGTCGAGGAGCGCGATCACCAGCAGCGACCACTTGTCGGCGATGCGGTCGAGAATCTGCCGCACTTCGCAGTCTTCGCGGCTGTCCCATTGGAATGCGTCGTAGTCGGGGCCGGTATCTCCACAGTGACCGGGTGTCAAAAAAGTCCCGTCTTCCATAGCTCGCCATGGTTACCCAGGATGGAGTCGCTTACAAGAGGTAACCGACTCAGGGGGCCACACATGCGCACGTGGGGCGTGCTTTTTGTGCTGTGCGGAACGATTTTCATGGAAGGCGTCGACGTCGCTCTGCTGAACGTCGCCCTTCCGGCCATCAGGGCCGATCTCGGGTTGTCGACGGGGGTGCTGAGCGGCGTGGTCTCGGCCTACGTGCTCGGGTTCGGCGGGTTCATTTTGCTGGGAGGGCGGGCCGCCGACATGCTGGGCCGCCGGCGGATGTTCCTGCTCTGGCTGGGCATCTTCGTCGTCTTCAGCGGCCTGGGCGGGCTGGCTACCGAGGGGTGGATGTTGCTGCTGGCGCGGTTCGTCACGGGGGTCGCGGCGGCGTTCATCGCCCCGGCCGGGCTGTCGCTGATCACGAACAACTTCGCCGAGGGCACGTTACGCAACCGCGCTCTGATCATCTACGGCGCGGTCGGCGGCGCCGGATACTCGCTCGGCATGGTCACCGGGGGCGTGCTGACCACGTTCGGCTGGCGGTGGGTGTTCTTCGCGCCGGTCATCTTCGCCTCGTTGCTGCTCGCGGCGGCGATCCCGCTGATCCGCGACAACGGCGAGCGCGCCGAGGGCCGCTTCGACCTCGCCGGGGCGTTCACCGTGACCGGCGCGATGTTGCTGCTCATCTATGGAGTGGTCCGGCTGGAGCATCCCGACCTGTGGGCGGTGCCCGTCTTCGCCGCCGCGTTCGCGCTGGTCGCCGCGTTCGTCGCCATCGAACGCCGGGCGCCCCACCCGTTGGTGCGGCTCGGCCTGCTGAAGACCGGCACGCTCGCCCGGACCAACGTCAGCGCCGTCCTGTTCATGGCCGCGTTCTCCTCCTTCCAGTTCCTGGTCACCCTGCACCTGCAGGAGGAGCGCGGCTGGTCGACCCTGGAGACCGGGCTGATCATGGCCACGATGGGCGTCGACGCCATTCTCGGCCCGACCGTCACGCCGTGGCTGATCAGGAAGTACGGCACGGTCCGGGTCATCCTCGGCGGCGCGGCCGTGGGCGCGGTCGCCTACCTGCTCTTCCTGCCCACCGGCATCGACCAGGCGGCACTGATGATGTTGCCCGCGCTGCTGCTGGTCGGGGTGGCGTTCGCGCTGGCCTACGGGCCGTACACGATCGCGGCGACCGACGGCGTGGCCGAACGGGAGCACGGTGTGGCCGGCGGCCTGCTCTACAGCTGCTTCCAGTTCGGCATGGCGCTCGGCGTCTCGGCCGCCACCGCGGTCTACGCGACCGGGTCGCTGCACGCCGCCCTGTTCATCCCGGTGGTGGGAGCGGCCCTGGCCGGGACGGTGGTCGCGGCACGGGCCCGCAAGCCCGAAACGGTCTTCGCCTAGAAGGTCCAGTCGCGGATCTCGGGCGCGTCCTCCCCGTGTTCACGGGTGTAGGAACGCGCCCGCAGCCGCGCGTCGGTCATCTCCTGGCGCAGCGCGGCGTACCGGACCCCGAGCCCCTCCACCCGGTCGATCACGTCTCTGACCAGGTGGAACCGGTCGATGCCGTTGAGCATGGCCATGTCGAACGGGGTGGTGGTGGTGCCCTCCTCGCGGTAGCCGCGCACGTGGAAGTTGTCGTGGCCGTGCCGTTTGTAGGTCAGCCGGTGGATCAGCCACGGGTAGCCGTGGAAGTTGAAGATGACCGGCTTGTCGGTGGTGAACAGGGCGTCGAACTCGGCGTCGGGCAGGCCGTGGGGGTGCGCGGCCGGCGGCTGCAGGCGCATCAGGTCGACGACGTTGATGACGCGTACCCGCAGGGCGGGCAGTTTCTCCCGGAGCAGCGAGACGGCGGCGAGGGTCTCCAGCGTCGGGACGTCGCCCGCGCAGGCCAGCACCACGTCAGGTTCGTGCCCGGCGTCATTGGAGGCCCAGTCGATGATGCCGAGGCCGCGGGTGCAGTGGGTGACGGCCTCCTCCCGGCCGAACAGGTCGAGCACCGGCTGCTTCCCGGCGACGATCACGTTGACGTAGTCACGCGACCGGAGGCAGTGGTCGGCGACCGAGAGCAGCGTGTTGGCGTCCGGCGGCAGGTAGACCCGCACGACGCTCGCCTTCTTGTTCAGCACGACGTCGAGGAAGCCCGGATCCTGGTGGGTGAACCCGTTGTGGTCCTGCCGCCAGACGTGCGACGACAACAGGTAGTTGAGCGAGGCCACCGGCCGCCGCCACGGGATCTCGCGGGCGGTGTCGAGCCACTTGGCGTGCTGGTTGAACATCGCGTCGACGATGTGGATGAACGCCTCGTAGCAGTTGAACAACCCGTGCCGGCCGGTCAGCAGGTAGCCCTCCAGCCAGCCCTGGCACAGGTGCTCCGACAGCACCTCCATGACCCGCCCGCCGGGCCGGAGGTTCTCGTCGGTCGGCAACATCGCCGCCTGCCACTCCTTCCCGGTCGCCTCGTAGACGGCCTGGAGCCGGTTGGAGGCGGTCTCGTCGGGGCCCAGCAGCCGGAACGAGTGCGGGTTGGCCGCGATGACGTCGCGCAGGAAGCCGCCGAGCACCTGCGTCGGCGAGGTCGAGGCGGTGCCCGGCTTGTCGATCGCCACGGCGTAGTCGCGGAAGTCGGGCAGCACGAGCGGCCGGAGCAGCTCTCCCCCGTTGGCGTGCGGGTTGGCGCTCATCCTCCGCGCGCCCTTCGGCACCAGCCCGACGACCTCGGGATAGGGCCGGCCGGTCTCGTCGAACAGCTCTTCCGGCCGGTACGACGCCATCCACTCCCGGAGCTGCTCCCGGTGTTCGTCGTTGCCGCGGACCTCGGAGAGCGGCACCTGGTGGGCCCGCCACGTGCCCTCGACGGGCTTGCCGTCGACCTCCTTGGGGCCCGTCCACCCCTTCGGGGTCTTGAGGATGATCATCGGGAGGTGCTCGGGCCGGGTCGCGATCTCGTTGAAGACGGCATCGAGGGTGCTCGCCATCAGGGGGTGCACCTGGTCGGGGTCGTGGCCCTCGACGACGTAGGGGCGGTAGCCGTAGCCCTCCATAAGCTTGGCCAGCTCGGCCGGGGGGATGCGGGCCAGGAACGACGGGTTGGCGATCTTGTACCCGTTGAGGTGGAGGATCGGCAGCACGGCCCCGTCCTTGCGAGGGTGCCGGAACTTGTTCGAGTGCCAGCTCGCGGCCAGCGGGCCGGTCTCGGCCTCGCCGTCGCCGATCACACAGGCCACCACCAGGTCGGGGTTGTCGAAGGCGGCGCCGTAGGCGTGCGCCAGTGAATAGCCCAGCTCACCGCCCTCGTGGATCGACCCGGGCGTCTCGGGGGCGGCGTGGCTGGGGATGCCGCCGGGGAAGGAGAACTGGCGGAACAGGCGGCGCATCCCGGCGGCGTCCTGGGAGACGTCGGGATAGAGCTCGCTGTAGGTGCCCTCCAGCCAGGCGTGCGCCACGGTCGCCGGACCGCCGTGTCCGGGGCCGGCGATGTAGATCATGTCCTGGTCGCGCTCGGTGATGATCCGGTTCAGGTGGGCGAAGACGAAGTTGAGCCCCGGCGTGGTGCCCCAGTGGCCCAGCAGACGCGGCTTGATGTGCTCCGGGCGCAGCGGCTCGGTCAGCAGCGGGTTGTCCAGCAGATAGATCTGCCCTGCCGAAAGATAGTTGGCGGCACGCCAGTACGCGGAGACCTGCTGCAGTGCATCCATTCGGGGTCTCTACCCGGCTTCGCGGGGAAGTGTCCTCGTTGTGAATGTTCTGACGGTCAACGCCGGTTCATCGAGTCTCCAGCTCCACCTCGTCTCCCCGGGCGGCGAGGTGCTCGCCAAGCACCATGTGGAACAGGCCCCGACCTCGGCCGACGCGCTCCTGGAGTTCCTCGACGAGAGACCCGACGCGATCTCTCATCGGCTGGTGCACGGCGGGCCGATCGTACGGGAGCCCGTGCGGGCCACCCCGAAGCTGGTCGACCGCCTCTCGGAGATCGCCGACCTCGCCCCGCTGCATCTGCCGCCCGCCCTGAAACTGGTCAGGGCATCGCTGGAAGCACTGCCCGACGTCCCGCAGGTGCTCTGCCCTGACACCGCCTTCCACGCCGGGATGCCCGAGGTGGCCTGGACCTATCCGCTCCCCGCCGACTGGCGGGCCCGCTTCGGCCTGCGCCGGTACGGCTTCCACGGCCTCTCCTACGCCCACGCGCTGCGCCGGGCCGGCGAGCTGGTCGAGGCGTCCCAGCTCGTCATGTGCCACCTGGGCGGCGGCGCCTCGGTCTGCGCCGTCCGCGACGGCCGGTCGATGGACACCTCGATGGGCTTCACGCCCCTGGAGGGCGTCCCGATGAGCAGACGGTCTGGCAGCGTCGACCCCGGCATGCTGCTCTGGCTGCTCGACGGGCGGCTCACCCTCGCCGAGCTGCGTGACGGGCTGGAGCGGCACTCCGGGCTGCTGGGCCTCTCGGACGGCTTCTCCGGCGACACCCGCGACCTGGTCAAGGCGGGCGACACGTTCACCCTCGACGTCTACTGCCACCGCGTCGCCCGTGAGATCGCCGCCGCCGCGACCTCGCTCGACCGCCTCGACGCCCTCGTCTTCACCGGCGAGATCGGGTGGGACCAGCCGGAGGTCCGTGAGGGTGTCTGCCGCCGCCTAGGCCTGCTGGGGGTGCGGGAGCCGGTGGGTGGCAACCGTACCGACGACGGCCTGATCAGCACCGACGGGGTGCCGGTCCTGGTGGTCGAGACCCGGGAAGAGCTCCAGCTCGCCCGGGAAGCAGGTTTTGTTCTGACGTAGCCGGTTATGAGTCGGGAATCCCCCCTGTTCTCATAGGGGTCTCATGTCGCGCACCGGATGGCCCGGATCGATCGCGATCCTGGTGATACTCGGCATCCTGGCCATCGGCCTGCCGCTGGCCAACTCCGTCGTCGCCGACGTCGCGGTGCCGCTCAGAGCGGGCACGGTCATCGGGGTCGGCCAGGCGTTCGACGGCGGCTCACGCCCCGTCTCCATGCTGGTGCCCGCCGGATGGTCGCTCGACGAGAGCGCGTCGTCGTTGTCGGAGTCGGTGACGCTGGTCAGCGGCGGGGCGACCGTCCAGCTCGGAGCGATCGACGTCGAGTCGGCGTCTCCGCAGGAGCTCTGGGCCGGCCAGCACCTGATCTTCAAGGCGCAGGGGGTGCCCGTCAGAGCCGAGAGCCCCACCCCGATCCAGACCGTGCAGGGGGTTCCCGGCCTCGTCGGGATGATCACCTTGGACGACCGCACCGGCACCCAGGCCGTCTTCGCCGCCCCTCAGCAGGGTGCGAGCGTCCTGGTGGGCGGCGACGCGGCCGCCGTCGCCGCCCACCGCGACGACATCAGCCAGATGATCGCCTCGATCAAGTTCGCCGGAGGCCCGCAGTGACCGGCCGCCCCGCCTTCTGGGTCTGGCTGCTCGGCGTCGTCGCGGGCCTCCTGCTGATCAACACGACACTGGTCCCGCAGGCCCGGGTGTTCACGATCGGCACCATGATCGCGTTGTGCGTGCTGGTGCCGGTGCTGCTCGCCGCGTTCTGGTTGTTCACCCGCGTCCGGCCGCTCCGCGCGGCGCCGATCGGCTATTCGTGGATGGCCCTGGCCTGGGGCGGCCTGGCCGCCTTCGGCGTCGCCTTCCTGGCCAACACGGCGTTCAGCTCCCTGCTCACCAAGACCACCAGCCCCCTCTTCGCCGACCGCTGGGCCGACGCCATCGTCGCGCCCCTCGACGAGGAGACCGCGAAACTCGCCGGAGTGGCCCTGATCGCGCTGATCGCCCCGTGGGTCATGTCGGGCGCGCTGGCCGGGTTCGGCTACGGCGCGATCGTCGGCCTGGGTTTCCAGATCGTCGAAGATTTCCTGTACGTCTTCAACACCATCATCGCGACCGGCGGCATCCAGCAGAGCGGCGACACCGTGCAGTCCCTGTTCGCCCGTCTGGTGTATTCGGCCTGGTGGAGCCACTGGGCGATGACCGCGGTCGCCGGAGCGGGCCTGGCCTACGCCATCGCGCGCACCGACCGGACCCTCGCCGCACGCGTGACGGTGGCCGTCTCGGCCTGGATCCTCGCCATGCTGATGCACGCCTGGTGGGACTCGCCCCTGCTCTCCGACTCGACCTTCGCCAAGGGCATCCCGCTGCTGGTCGTCGCGATCGTTGTGTTCATCGTGGCCCGGCACCTGGACCGCCGGTCAATCGCGTACGGAGATGCCCAGCGACTGAGCCATACGTGGGGCAAGGTCGAATAGCTGGCTCATCGAGATCGTCGCGCCGCGGAGCGACTCCAGGCCGTCGGCGATCCCGAGGCTGCGCGCCCCCCGGAAGTCGACCTTGGCGAGCTGGGCCTTGTCGAACCGGACCTCCTCCAGCTCCGACCCCGGGAACGACACCTCCTTGAGGGTCGCCCCGGCGAAGTCGACCTCACGCAGCAGGCAGTCGTCGAAAGTGACGTTGCGCAGCGTGGCCGACCGCAGGTTGACCGAGTCGAGCTTGCAGTTGTGGAAGACCACCTGGTGGACCTTCGAACCGAACATCGGCACGCCCGACATGGCGCTGGAGATCACCTCGACGTCGAACCAGTCGGTCTCGGCGAGGTTCACCCCGATCCACCGGACGGTGTGGAACCAGACGTCGTTGTAGCGGGTCCGGTCCATGCGGCCGTCGTTGATCGTGACCTGCTGGACCGCCGACTCCATGAACCGGGCGCCGACCGTGTTGACGTCGTCGAGCGTGGCGTCACGGAGGTGGACGCCGTCGTAGTCGCCCTCCCGTTCGAGACCGCCGGTCAGGGGCTCGAGGTAGGGGGCGTAGGGGAGGTCTTCGAGTTCGCGCGGCACCGCGCCATTCTCGCAACTCAGCGCGCCGGCACGTCGATCCGACCGAACACCAGCGACCCCGACGCCCGCTGGTCGTCGCCCGACCAGAACTCGGCCCACAACTCCCCGAATTCGGTGCGGGACAGGTAACCGTCGCCGTCGCCGTCGAGTTCGTCGAAGATGTCGTCGGTGTCGGTCGGCACGCCGGTCCACCCCACGATGAGCTGGTTGTACTCCCGGGCCGAGATCATGCCGTCGCCGTTCACGTCGACCGCGTCGAACATCGACAGGGCCGTGGTGGCCATCGCGTGGGGCATCTCGTTGAGGCGGTCGACGATCAGCATCACGTCGTCGAGGGTGACCCGTTCGTCGCCGTCGCGGTCGGCGGTGAGGAGGGTGGCCCACCAGTTCATCATGATCGCGTAGATGCGGCCCTTGGGCTGCCCCTGGATCGCCGCCCACCGGCTCGCCAGCGCCTCGAAGTCGGACTCGGTCAGGTAGCCGTCGCCGTCGACGTCCATCGCGCGGAAGACACCGGTGATCTTGCGGTACTGAAACTTGGTAGCCATCGGGCCACTCCCTTCACGGGTGGGGGGACCTTGATGGTCACCAACCCGGGCGAGCGGCCACGATGACACCCTCAGTGACATTTCTCTTACTGGGCGTGATCGGTCGTGAACGCCATGATCTGGCGCCAGGCGTCGTCGCAGGCCTCGGCCCATTCGGCGAACGAACGGTCGAAGAAAGAGTGGGGGGCGCCGTCATAAATGACAGACCTGTTGGGTGTGCCCGCGGCGTCGAGTGCGGCGGTGAAGCCGTCGAACTCCTCGGGGGTGGACGCCGTGTCGGCGCCGCCGCGCAGCAGCAGGATCGGGGCGCCGGGCGTGGCGGGCACCTCGCCGATGCGGCCGATGGCGCCGTAGAAGCCGATCGCGCCGGCCAGGCCGCTGCCGTGGGCGCCCAGCCGCCATGAGTGGGAGCCGCCGAAGCAGAAGCCCACGGTGAACACCGGCGCGGGCAGCTCGGCCCGGGCGGCGGCGACGTCCATGTCGACCTGTTCCGGGGTGACCTGGGCGACGTGGGGCTGAAACTCGAAGCCTTCGCCGCGATCGTCGGTTTCGGCGGTGCGGCCGAAATAGTCGATGGCGATGGTGTGGAAACCCGCCTCGGCGAACCGGACGGCCAGGTCGCGGTAGTAGGGGTGGAGGCCGCGGATGTCCGGCAGGATGATCACCGAGCGGCCGTTGGGCTCGGCGGGTTCGGCCCGGTAGGCCAGGAAGCGGGTGCCGTCTTCGCTGGTCAGCGTGGTCTGCTCATGAGAGGCGACCGCCCCGGCCACCGGCGGCGCGGGCGGCCTGCTGTCGGTGCTGTGACACATGGGGCGATCTTGTCACACGGGTTTCGGCAGGCCCGCGATCACCATCCCGATCAGCCGGTGGTAGCTCTCGTCGATGGCGTACGGCAGACCGAAACCGCCGACCGCCTCTATGGTGACGAACCCGTGGACGGCGGCGCGGAAGGCGCGGGTGGCGTGGATGGCCTGCTCGCCTTCGAGCCCGTACGACCGCAGTGCGGCCAGCGTGATGTCCACGAGCTTCTGGCCGGCCTTCGACAGTTCCGGCGACGCGGTCTGGATCATGGCGGCGTAGCGGCCCGGATGGTCTTTCACGTAGCCGCGCCAGGCGTCGGCGTAGGCGCGCAGGGCGTCTTCGCCCGACCGGCCGGCGACGGCGGCGAAGCCGCGCTCGGCGAGCTGGTCCATCACCCTGATCGACACCAGTTCGGTGAGCTCGGCCAGGTTGCGCACGTGCTTGTAGAGCGAGGGCGTGGCGACGCCCGCCCTGGCCGCGACCGCCGACAGGGTGACGGCGGCCGGGCCGTGCTCGTCGACGATCGCCATCGCGTGGTCGACGACGATCTCGGGCGTCAGGCCCGCCCTAGCCACGCGTGTGCTCCGCGAGGAACGGCAGCACGACCTCGGCGACCCGGTCGGGGAACTGGGCGTGGGGGTAGTGCCCGGCGCCCGGGATCATCGTGACGGCCCCCGCCTGCATGGTCGCGACGATCCCCTCGGCCTCGGCCCTCGGGTCGCCCCAGTCGGGGTCGCGGTCACCCATGACGACCAGCGCGGGGGCCTTGAGCAGGGGCAGCTTCTTGTCGGCGTCGACCGGCGGGTTCATGCCCATCTTCGCCACGACGTCCATGTGCAGCGTGGTCTCCAGAGCGGTCAGGTAGGCCTGCCAGTCGGCGGGCTTGGGGCCCGGGTAGGCGTGGTCGAGGTACTTCTTCCACATCTTCCCGCTGCGCAGGACAGCGGTCGCCATCAGCAGCATGATCCCGCGCCGGTGGTGCCCGTTGCGCAGCAGGGCCCCGAAGTCCGTCTTCTGCGCCCGCGTGAACGGCCCGACCAGCACGACGGCCGAGACCAGCTCGGGCGCGTCGACGGCCGCGATCGTCGCCGACCCTCCGGCGAACGAGTGGCCCACGACGACGGCCGGGCCGCCGAGCTCCCTGATCAGCGCGAGGAGGTCGTTCGCGGTGTCGGTGCGCGTGTAGGAGGCCCAGCCGGTGGACGAGTCGCCGTGGCCGCGCAGGTCGACGGAGGCGACCCGGTAACCGGCCGCGACCAGCTTCGGCGCGAGGAACCGGAAGGCCTTCCGGCTGTCGCCCATCCCGTGGGCCAGGACGACCAGGGGGCCGTCGCCGTCGACCTCGTAGGCGATCCGGCCGCCCTCACGCTCCACATAGCTAATGCTCATAGCTCCAAAGCTAAAGTCTTTAGCCTCTGCCGTCAAGGCGGGTGGCCTTGTGCTGGAAGTAGCGCTGGCGCGGCAGGCTCGTCGACGCCTCCGCGGCTTCGAGGTAGGCCTTATGCGCCGCCGGGAGGTCGCCGGTCAGCTCCAGCAGGTGGGCGCGGACGCCCAGCACGCGGTGGTCGACCGGCGCGATCGCCTCCAGGGCCGCCAGGCCGGCGGCCGGGCCCTCGCTCATGGCCAGGGCGACCACCCGGTTCAGGGCCACGACCGGGGTGGGGGTCATCTCGTAGAGGACGTCGTACAGGGCGCGGATCTGGGGCCAGTCGGTCTCGGCGGGCGTCGAAGCCTCGTCGTGGAGGGCGGCGATGGCGGCCTGGAGCTGGTAGGGGCCCGGTTCGCCGCGCCGGAGGGCCTCTTCGAGCAGGGCGACGCCTTCGGCGATCCGCGCCCGGTCCCAGAGGGAGCGGTCCTGTTCGTCCATGGGGATCAGGGCGCCGCCGGGGCCGGTGCGGGCGGCGCGGCGGGCGTCGGTGAGCAGCATGAGGGCCAGGAGCCCCGCCACCTCGCCGTCGTGCGGCAGGGTCCGGCGGAGCATGCGGGTCAGCCTGATCGCCTCACGGGCCAGCTCGACCCGCTGGAGGTCGGGGCCCGAGGTGGTCGCGTAGCCCTCGTTGAAGATCAGGTAGAGCACGTGCAGGACCACGCCCAGACGGTCGGCGCGGTCGCGGGGCAGGCCGAAGGGCTGGCCGCTCTCCTTGACGGCCTGTTTCGCCCGGGTGATGCGCCGGGTCATGGTCGCCTCGGGGACCAGGAAGGCGCGGGCGATCTCCGCCGTGGTCAGGCCGCCGACGGCGCGCAGGGTCAGGGCGATCTGCGACGCCGGGGACAACGCCGGGTGGCAGCACATGAACAGCAGCACCAGCGTGTCGTCTCCGGCGGCGGGCGGGTCGGCCGGCACGGGGGTCCAGCGGGCCACCGCCTCCTCGCGCTCGCGGCGGGCCCGCTGGCTGCGCAGCAGGTCGGTCAGGCGGCGGGCGGCGACGGTGATCAGCCACGCCTTCGGGTTGCCGGGCACCCCGTCGGCCGGCCACTGGGTGGCGGCGGCCAGGAGCGCCTCCTGGACGGCGTCCTCGGCCGTGTCGAAGTGGCCGTAGCGGCGCACCAGCGCGGCGAGGACCTGCGGCGCGTGCTCGCGCAGCAGGTCCTCCACGCCGGGATGGTCCGTCATTCGAACATGTCGTCGAACTGCTCCATGATCGGCCGCACGTCGACGTACTGCCCCTCGGCCTGCTGGCCGGGCGTGTGGGCGAGCCGGGCGGCGATCTCGGTGGCGCGGTCGATGCCGGCGCACTCGACGATCGTGTAGCCGACCAGCACCTCCTGGGTCTCCGGGTAGGGGCCCTCGGTGACGACCGGCACTCCGGCCTTCATCGAGACGCGGCGCGTGTGGACGGGCGCCGACAGGCCCTTGGCGTCGACGAACTCGCCCGACTCGACCAGGTCGTTGTTCCACTTCTCCATGAACGCGTGCATCTCGGCCACCTCGGGGCCGCCGGTCGCCATGGCGTCGAAGTCACGCTGTGAGCCGTACAGCATGATCATGTATTTCATGATCTGTTCTCCCTTCGCTCACCCGATACGTCGGAGCCGGGGACTCCCGCCGGACATGTCCGGAACGCCAAAATACGAGGCATGACGGAGGTCACATTCACCCATGTCGGCGGCCCGACGTTACTCGTCGAGTTCGAGGGTCTCCGGTTGCTGACCGATCCGACCTTCGACGCGCCCGGCCGGCGTTACGACTTCGGCTGGGGCACCTCGTCGACCAAGGTCGCCGGACCGGCGCTCACACCCGAGGAGATCGGGCCGGTCGACGCGGTGCTGCTCAGCCACGACCACCACGACGACAACCTCGACGCCGCCGGACGGGCCTTCCTCAAGGACGTCCCGCTGGTGATCACCACCCACTCGGGGGCCGCCCGGATCGGGGGCACCGGGCTCCGCCCCGGCGAGAGCACCCGCCTGAACGACGTCACGATCACCGCCACCCCCTGCCGGCACGGTCCGCCGCTGAGCCACCCCATCGTCGGCGACGTCATCGGGTTCGCCCTCGAATGGCCCGGTCAGACCCACGGCCCGTTGTGGATCACGGGAGACACCGTCCTGTACGCCCCGCTCCGCGAGACCGCCCGCAGGCTGAGGCCCGGCACGGTCGTCCTCCATCTGGGCGGCGTGCGGTTCCCGATCACCGGCCCGCTGCGCTACACGATGACGGGCCGTGACGCGGTGACCCTGCTCGGCGACATGGCTCCGGCCAACGTCTTCGCGGTCCACTGGGAGGGCTGGTCGCACTTCCTGGACGGCCGGGAGGGCATCGTCCAAGCTCAGCTGCCCTTGACCTGGTTTCCGATGGGGGAGGGCCTGACCGCGGAGGTGTAGTTTCGCTGGCACCCTTTGGGGCATTCGCCCGATATGCGAGTAGTCGTGGTTGGAGCAACGGGTAACGTCGGCACGAGCCTCATCGCGGCCCTGGAGTCGGATCCCAAGGTCACCACGATCGTGGGGGTGGCCCGTAGGCAGCCCAGATGGGAGGGCGGCCCGAAGACCACGTTCCGGGCCGCCGACATCTCCACCGACGACCTGCAGGACATCTTCTCCGGCGCGGACGCGGTCATCCACCTCGCCTGGTTGTTCCAGCCGATGCGGCGGCCGATCCTGACCTGGCGCAACAACGTGCTCGGCGGCATCCGCGTCTTCAACGCCGTCGCCGAGGCCGGGGTGCCCAAGCTGGTGTACGCGTCGTCCGTCGGCGCCTACTCGCCCGGCGGCGGTCCCGTGGACGAGAGCTGGCCCACCCACGGCTGGCCGGCGGCCCCCTACGGCCGCGAGAAGGCCTACCTGGAACGGGTGCTCGACGTCTTCGAGCTCGAACACCCCAGCACCCGCGTGGTGCGGATGCGGCCCGGGTTCATCTTCAAGCGCGAGGCCGCCTCGGAGCAGCGCCGGCTGTTCGGCGGCCCGTTCACGCCGAGGGCGGGCGGAGTCCCGCTGATCCCGGACATCCCGGGGCTGCGGCTCCAGATCCTGCACACCGACGACGCCGCGCGGGCCTTCCACCTGGCCGCCACCCAGCCCGTCAAGGGCGCGTTCAACATCGCGGCCGAACCGGTGCTCGACATGCCCACCCTGGCGGAGCTCCTCGACGCCCGGCTGATCCCGGTGCCGATCTCACTGGCCCGCGCCGCGGTCGCCGCCGCCTGGCGCCTGCGGCTGATCCCGGCCACGCCGGGGATGCTGGACATCGCCCTCCACATCCCGCTGATGGACACCAGGCGCGCCCGCGAGGAGCTCGACTGGACGCCGCGGCACGCCGCCCCCGAGGCGCTCCTGGACTTCCTGTCCGGGCTGCGCGAGGGCGCGGGCATGGACACCGAGCCGCTCAAGCCCGACCGGGGCCTGCGGGGACGGATCGAGGAGGTCGCGACGGGCGTCGGCGAGCGTCCCTAGACGCCTGCCGGAACCGGGGGCTCCTCCTTCTCCACGGTCTCGCGCAGCGGGGCCGGGCGGAAGAACAACGTCGCGACCACGCCGAGGGCGGCGATGGCGGCCGACACCAGGAAGATGTGGCCGGTCGCGTCGGCGAAGGCCACCGGGAGCGGGTTGCGGACCGCGTTCTCGGCGACCTGGTCGGCCAGGATCGCGCCGAGGACCGAGACGCCGATGGTGCCGCCGAGGGAGCGGAAGAAGGTGATCGCGCCGCTGGCGGCGCCCAGGTCGTGCAGGGCGACGGTGTTCTGCAGGGCCAGTACCAGGTTCTGCATGGACATGCCGACGCCGGCGCCGACCAGGACCATCGCCGGGATGATCCACCAGATCGAGGTGGTGTGGTCGATCCGCGAGAGGCCGAGGAAGCCGACGGTGAGGATCACCGCGCCCGAGACGATCCACGGGCGGACCCTGCCGGTGCGGGAGATGATCTGGCCCGAGATCGCCGAGGAGAGCAGCACGCCGGCCATCATCGGGATCGTCATCAGCCCGGCCTCGGTGGGCGTGAAGCCGCGGCCGACCTGGTAGTACTGCCCGAGGAAGACCGCGCCGCCGAACATCGCCATGCCGACCGCGAGGCTGGCGAGGATGGCCAGGGCGGGGGTGCGCTGCCTGATGACGTGCAGCGGGACGACCGGGTCCTTGACCCGCGCCTCCACGAAGGTGGCCAGGCCGAGCAGGACGACCGAGCCGCCGACCATGGCGGCGGTCTGCCAGGAGATCCAGTCGAACGAGTTGCCGACGAAGGTGATCCACACGAGCAGCACGCTGACGCCGGCCGCGATGAGGCCCGCCCCGGCGTAGTCGACGGTCACGTCGCGCCGGACGGTCTCGACCTTGAGGGTCTTGAACAGCAGGGCCCACGCGACCACGCAGAACGGCACCGCGATCCAGAAGCACCAGCGCCAGCCGAGCCACGAGGTGTCGGCGATGACGCCGCCCAGCAGCGGGCCGCCGACGGTCGCCACGGCCATCACGCCGCCCAGGTAGCCGTTGTACCTGCCGCGCTCCTTGGGCGGGATCATCGCCGCGATGATCACCTGGACCAGCACCTGGAGGGCGCCCATGCCGAGCCCCTGGACCGCCCGGAAGCCGATGAGCTGCGCGGTGTTCTGCGCGAAGCCGCAGGCCAGCGAGCCGATGAGGAACAGGCCGACGGCGATCTGCAGGAGGGTCTTCTTGTTGTAGAGGTCGGCGAGGCGACCCCAGACCGGAGTGGTCGCCGTCGCGGTCAGCAGAGAGGCGGTGACGACCCAGGTGTACTGCGACTGCGTGCCCTTCAGCGCCGTGATGATCTGCGGGAGCGCGACCGAGACGATCGTGCTGGAGATCATCGCGACGAAGAGCACGAGCAGGAGGCCGCTGAGCGCCTCCAGGACGTGCCGAGAAGTTTTGCTCACACGGCAACTTTACCCATTGCGCAAATTTGCGCGCACAGTAGGGTGCCCCTTGTGGGACTGAGAGAACGGAAGAAGGCCGAGACCCGGCAGGCCGTCCACGAGGCGGCGCTGCGGCTGACCGTGGAGCTGGGCTTCGACGCGGTGACCGTCGAGGCCGTCGCCGACGCCGCCAACATCTCCCGTCGGACGTTCTCCAACTACTTCGCCGGCAAGGAGGACGCCGTCCTCTACGGCGAGGAACAGCGCATCCAGGAACTCGTCGAGCGCATCCGCCGCCGCCCGCCCGGCGAACGCGCCTGGCCCGCGCTCTGCCGCGCCTCCGCCGAGCTCTACGAGGACCAGGGCAAGGAGGCCGACCGCGAGTGGGCGATGCGCACCCGGCTGGCCCGCCGCCATCCGGCGCTGCTCGCCCGTCAGCTCGCCAACCAGGCGCTGCTGGAACAGGAGATCGCCGTCGAGGTCGCCGCCCGCGAGGGCCTAGAAGACCACACGCTGCGCCCGCGGGTGCTGGCGGCGGCCTTCCTGGCGGCGCTGCGCGTCGCGATCGTGGTGTGGCTCGACGAGCGCGAGTCCCGTCCGCTGGGCGAGGTGCTCCAGGCCAGCCTCGCGGAGATGGGCGAGAACTTCGCCCGGGGCTGACGGCTACAGGTCCGGTTCCTCCGTCGACACCGCGAGCACTCCCTCGAGGTCGGTCAGCGCCAGGGTCAGCGCGGGGATCGACCCCCCGCCTTGGAGAACGATGCGGATCGAAACGGTCCCCGGGCGGGTCTCCCGGTCGACGGTCATCTGCCTGACCGACCAATCACGGTCGCCGCAGGTCGTGAGGATCTGCCGCAGCACGCCCTTGCCGTCGACATAGGTCAGCCGGAGCTGGGTCTCCTCGAACTTGGAGCGCGGGAGCAGGGCCGCCAGCGGCGGGAGTCCCAGGATGATCAGGAAGTGGCCCGCCGTCACGGCCACGGCCAGCACCCAGAGCCCGGCCCCCGCGGCCATGCCGACCGCCGTGGTCACCCAGACCACCGCCGCGGTCGTCAGCCCCCGCACGATGTCGCGCCGGACGAAGATCAGCCCGCCGCCGATGAACCCGATGCCCGACACGATCTGCGCGGCGACCCGGGACGGGTCGAGCAGGACCTCATCGCTCAGCACGTCGGTGAAGCCGTATTTCGAGACGATCATGAAGAGTGCGGCGCCCACGCCGACCAGCGTGTGGGTGCGCAACCCCGCGCCGTGCTGGCGGCGTTCGCGTTCCAGGCCGATCGCGGCCGAGAGCACCATGGCGAGGGCCAGTTCACCGATCTGGGCCCAGCCCTGCCCGTCGAAGTCCATCTTGCGGGCATACCCTCGGAACCTTGAAAGTTTCGGAATAACGTCTCAAACATTTCTCTGTCGTTTCCCGCTGAGGTTGCCTATCCTGCCGATACGAGAAATTTCACTGCTTGTCCTGCCTGGGCAAGCTGTCACTTTCCGTGCCCCCTGACCGGGTTCACGGTGGCTCGAAATATTTCGAAACGGTGGTGGCCGTGCGGGTTGACCGAAACCTCACGCTTCCCGAGCAGGCGGAGATCACGTTCGGTGAAGGGGACCGGCGGGCCGACGCCGTCGGAGAGCTCGACGTCGTCCCGGACGCCGACCGGGAGAAATTACTCGTCACCTGGAACGACACCGGCGTCGCCTACCCGCCGGTCACGCTGCCCGAGTTGTTCGCGGCGCAGGTGCGGACGACCCCCCACGCGGTCGCGGTCTGGTGCGACGACCGCACGCTGACCTACGCCGAGCTCGACATGGCCGCCGGGCGGCTGGCCGGACGCCTCCGGCGGCTCGGCATCGGCCCCGGCGACCTCGTGGCGGTCCGGATCCCCCGCTCCGACGACCTGCTGGTCGCGCTGCTGGCCGTGCAGCGCGCGGGGGCGGCGTACCTGCCGCTGGATCCCGGGCATCCGGCCGAGCGCCTCGACCTGATCCTGGCGGACGCGCAGCCGAAGCTCGTGCTGACCGACGCACGCGCCGACGACCACGAGGGCTACCTGCGGCTGACCTCGCCCGACGACCTCGCCTACGTCGTCTACACCTCGGACTCGACCGGGCGGCCCCAGGGCGTCGAGATCACCCACGGGAACCTGGCGAACCTGCTGCTGGCGATGCGGGACCTGCTCGGGTCGGGCCCGGACGACCGCTGGCTCGCGCTCGCTTCACCCGCGTTCGACAGTTCGGCGCTGGAGTTCTACCTGCCGCTGATCACCGGCGGCCGGGTGGTCGTCGCGGGGGCGGGGGCCGTACGGAACCCGAAGGCCCTCGCCGATCTGGCGAAGACACAGGGCGTGACGTTCGTGCAGGCGAGGCCCTCGGTCTGGCGGCTGCTGCTGCCGGGCGGGATCTCCGGCGTGACGGCGCTGACGGGCGGGGAGGCGCTGCCCGCGTCCCTGGCGGCCGAACTCCGGCAGCGGTTCGGCCGGGTGGTGAACGTCTACGGCTCGACCGAGACGACGATCTGGAGCACCTTCTCCGACGACGACTCCATCGGGCGGCCGATCGCCAACACCACCATCCGCCTGCTCGACGACCGGCTCAGGCTGGTGCCGGTCGGGACGCCGGGTGAGTTGTGCGTCGGCGGCGCGGGGGTGGCCCCCGGCTATCGGTGGCGGCCCGAGCTGACCGCCGAACGCTTCGTGAACGACCCGTTCGGGGCCCCGGGCGACCGCCTCTACCGGACCGGCGACCTGGCCCGATACCGCGACGACGGCACCATCGAGTTCCTGGAACGCCTGGTCGCCGGCGCGGTCGAGGGAGGCGTTGGCGTTGAACGTACCGATGAGGACGGTCTTGGAACGGCCCACCGTGGCCGGGCCGGCACTGGCCGTCGAGAAACTGCTCGATCTGGAGATGGCATGACCGAAGAGCTCAGGGTGCGGCTGGCCGGGATGATCGCGGACGCGTCCGGCGGCGTGATCAGCCCCGGCGAGGTGCTGGCCGGACGGCACACGTTGTCGGCGCTCGGCCTGACGTCGCTGGCCAGGATCAGCCTGATCGACACCATCGAGGACGTCTTCGGCCTGGAGATCGACCTCAGCGGCGACCTGTCGTCGTTCGAGGACGTCGACACCCTAGTCGCGGCGCTGAAATGAAGATCGAGTTCAATGGCGCCACAGAGGGGGAGGCGCCGCTGACCTGGGGCCAGCGGCTGATGTGGCGGGCCGTCCACCTGATGGGCGACAGCCAGAACTACCTGAACTGCCCGTTCGTGTTCCCGGTGTACGGCCGCCGGGAACTGCCCCAGGTGCTCGACGCGCTGCGGGTGCTGATCGAACGGCACGAGGCCCTGCGGACCACCTTCTCCGACGCCGGGCAGCGGATCCTCCGCGAGGGCGTGCTGGAGATCGACCTGGTCGAGGCCGGCCCGGAACGCGGGCTCCGGGTCGCCGAGCGGGTGGCGGGCGAGATGGCGCACACCGTCTTCGACCACGGCGCCGAATGGCCGCTGCGCTGCGCGGTCGTGGTCAAGAACGGCCGCCCGTTCGCCCTGGCCTGCGTCTTCACCCACCTGGCGGTCGACTACCACGCCCTCGCCCTGCTGGCCGAGGAGTGGAAGTCCCTGCTGAAGGGGGTCGCGCCGCCGCCGGTGGCCTGGCAGCCGCGCGACCAGGCCGGATTGGAGGCCTCCGACGCCTGGCAGGCCCGGTCGGCGCGGTCGATCTCCTACTGGCGCGACGTGCTCGCCGACGCCCCGCTGGAGGTCTTCGACCATCCGCCGGGCGAACCCGAGGACCCCCGGTTCATCGAGGTCACCATGGAGTCGCCCGCGCTGGCGGTGGCCGCCACCCGCTTGTCGAGCCGGCTGGCGGTCAGCTCGACCAGCGTGCTCCTGGCCGCCTGCGCCGGGGAGCTGGGCGAGGTCAGCGCGCGGTCACGGGTGGTCATGCAGCTCGTGCACAACAACCGCCGCGACGCCCGGACCCGGGGCATGGTCGGCACGGTCGGCCAGGACGCCCTGATCGTGCTCGACCTGCGGGAGCGCGACTTCCCCGAGTTCTGCCGCACCACCCATCGGGCCGCCCTCCAGGCCTACCGCAACGCCCACTACGACCCGTTCGCGATGACGGCGATGCGCGAGAAGGCGGGCGGGCACGACCTGGACGCCTTCTTCAACGACCGCCGGGCCGCCCCCGGCTGGCCGGCCCTCCCGCCCGAGGCCGACCTGTCGGTGGCGCACACCAGGACGTACACCAAGAACGCCTGGCCGGGCGTCAGGTTCAAGGTGTTCTTCACCGTCGGCACCGACCCCGGCACCGGCCAGTTGAGCCTCATCGCCGACACCGCCTACCTCCCCCGGACCACGGCTGAGGAGATGTTGCGCAGCGTCGAGGCCCGGCTGGTCGGGTCGGTCTAGTCGGCGATCGGGCGGCCGAAGTCGACCGCCGCGAGGATGCCCTCGGGTGTGGTGGTGCGCAACTGTGCGTCCGGCCGCAGGCCGAGGGCGTCGTTGACCGTGGAGAAGGCGATCCGGAGCGCCACGAACGTCGTGATGTCGAAGATCTGCGCGTCGGTGAACCCGGCGGCCCGCAACTCCCCGACGTCGGCCTCGGTGGTCGCGTGGGGCCGCCGGGTGATCTTGCGGGTCCACGCGGCGACGGCACGCTCGGCCTCGGTCAGGTCGGCGTCGGAGCCCGTGAGCACCGAGACCGCCGTTTCCGGGTCGGCCCAGACGGCGAGCTTGTTGCCCCACGACAACGCGCAGTAGGAGTTCCCGTAGGCGACCGCGCAGGCGGCCACCATGATGCCCCGCAGCCGCAGCGGCATCCCGCGCGTGACCTCTCTGGCCAGGCCGAAGATGCCCTCGGCCACCTCGGGCCGGTAGCCCCAGAAGCGGGTGGCGTTCATGACGTAGCCGAACTCCTTGAGATCGACCTCGGCCTCCGCCGGGTCGGCCTCCACGTCGGCCAGGAAGCTGCTCATCACGCCTCCTTCCGGGCCAGATAGCCGACCACGTCGACGCTCGCCCGGAGCGGCAGACCGGCCCGCAGCCGTTCGCTCGCCCCCTTGATCGCGGCGGCGGTGAACGCGTCCTCGCCGACGTTCTGAATCGCCTCGTACGCCGGCCCGGTCGACGCCAGTGCCCGCGCGTAGGTCGCCGGGTCGGCGAACTCCCACGCGAACGGCACCGTCACCCGCCGCACGTCGGCGAACCCGAACGCCTCCAGCACCTGCTCACCGGCCCCCGGACGCCCGAGGGCGACCATGTTCCGCTGGTTGTCGACCTTCGGCGGCGCGGCCAGCCGGAACGGCTCCAGCGCCCACGCGCCGGGTGACTTCTTGATGTGCCCCCACACGGTCAGCCCCACCCGGCCGCCGGGCTTCAGCACCCGGTGGATCTCCCGCAGCGCCAGCGGCGTGGTGCCCCAGACCCCGCGGAAGCTGGTCACGGCGTCGAACGACGCGTCGTCCCAGGGGAGGTCGTGCATGTCGCCGACACGGACGTCCGCGCCGGGGTTGCGGTCGCGGGCCACCGCGACCAGCCGGGCCGAGGCGTCGATGCCCGCGCACCGGGCGCCCCGGACGGCGGCCAGTTCCAGGGCCAGCCCCGCGCCGCAGGCGACGTCGAGTATGCGGTCGCCGTCGCCCACACCGAGATGCTGGTGCATGGCGACGTATTCTCTGCAGTTCCCCGGTTCGCTGAGCGTCGCGAAGTCGACCGCGCGGCGGCCCCACCCCTCGTCGACCAGCATCCAGGCCGTCGAATCGTACATTTCCCCTGTTTCCTAACGAAGCAGCGCGGCGAGGGCGGGGTTGTCGATCCCCGCTCCGAGCATCCGCGCGGAGGCGAGCGCCGTCCGGTCCCCGAGACGGGCGTTGTGCAGATGGGCCCGGACGACCCATTCGCGCATGTCGCACCGGGCCGCCAGGGATCCCAGTGTGGTCACGAGCGGGCGGGCCCGCTCGGTGTCGCCGGCGTCGAGCGCGCAGGTGATCGTCGCGTCGAGCACGTTGGCGTGCACCCACTGGTAGCGGTCGGGCAGCCGGTTGCAGCTGTCGGTCGCCTGGCCGAACCAGCGGAAGGCGGCCGTGTGGTCGCCCCGGTCGCGGCTGAGCAGGCCGAGCCCCCGTGCCGCAGTCCCCTCCCAGCACGGGTCCTCGACCTGACAGGCCAGCACCCACGCCCGTTCGAGGCCGTCGGCGGCGGCCTCGACGTCGCCCATGCGCAGGTCGATCTCGGCATGGAGCGCGGTCGGCCACGGCAGGAACGCCATCCAGCGCTGCTCCTCGGTCAGCTCCAGCGAACGCCGGAGCACCGCGTGGGCCTGGGAGCGTTCGTCGCGCATCAGGTGCACGCGTCCGAGGATCGACAACGACCAGGCGTGCTGCTTGTGGTCGCCACAGCGGGCGGCCCGCTCGATCGACTCCTCCAGATGCCCGATCGCGGCGCGGTAGTCGCCCTGGTCGGAGGTGTTCTGGCCGAGCACCCCGCAGACCGCCGCCATCTCCGCGTCGGTCTGCGCCATCTCGGCGGCCTTGGTCAGCCACATCGTGGCGGCGGTCCGCCGGCCCGCCTTGACCTCGACGAAGCCGAGTTCCTTGTGGGCGGTCACCGCGACCGACCGGTCGCCCGAGGCGACCGCGTGCAGGATCGCCTCGTGCAGCGCCAGCGAGCCCTCCTCGTCGCGCCCCTGGAGGGCGTGGACGAGGGCGCTGCCGAGCGCGCAGTAGGCCCGCGCCTTCAGCGCCGCGTCCCCCGTCCGGGAGGCCTCGGCGACCGCCGTGCGCAGACACTGGACGCCGGCCGCCACGGCCCCCGCCGTGATCGCGGCCCGGCCCGCGTTGAGCTGGCTGATCGCGGCGGCCCGGCCGCTGAGCGGCGGCAACATCGGCGAGTCGGAGCCGACCGTGGCCGCTTCCCGCAACGCGGGCGACGTGCGCACGCCCAGCTCTCGCCGCATCAGGTCTTCGCACACGGAGACCTGCTTCAGCGCGGCGGCCCGGTCGCCGGCCATGGTGAGGCTGCGCACCAGCAGCTCGTGGTTGCCCTCGTCGAGCGGGTTGTGCTCGACCGCTCGGGCGGCGTACACGACCGCCTCTTTCGCCCGGCCGGCCGCGAGCAGCCGGGCGGCGGCCTGCCGGAGCCGGGCCTCGATCATCCCCGCCACCCGGTGGCGGGCCACCAGGAGCCAGGACTCGAACTCGAGGGAGGACGCGAGGTGCACACCCTCCAGCAGCTCTCCCCCGAGTTCGAGCAGCGGCGCCGGATCGGCGTCCTGGTCGAGCAGGACGCGCACGTCGACCGTGACGTCCTCCCCGAAGTCGGTGCGCACCGGATCACCCGACAGGGACTCCTTGAGGCCCAGCGAGCGGCGCAGTTCGGCCAGCGTCCAGCGCAGCGCGCCCAGCGGGTCGTCGGCGTCGCCGAACAGCAGCTCGGCGAGGCGTTTGCGGCTGGGCGGCCGTTCGGCCAGCAGCAGATAGGCGAGCAGGGCCCACGCCTTCCGGCCGCGCGGCGGCTTGGCCGGCCGGCCGCCGATCTCGACGACCGGCGGTCCGAGCAGCCGGATCGACACCATGAGCCCGCTCCCTCCCCGGCCTAGCCGCCGTCTCCGACTACTCTCACATTGACGGACGGCATCGGCCCAGATCCACTTTCAGTTCTCGTGGGTGGTCGGACGGCCCGCGTCCTTCCAGGCCTTCAACCCGCCGTCGAGGTGGGCGACGTCCTGGTAGCCCAGCGACTGGAGCGTCCGGGCGGCCAGCGCCGACCGGCCGCCGGAGGCGCAGAACAGGATCACGGTGCCGGCCGGGTCGAACTCGGCGCGGTGGTACGGGCTGGACGGGTCGGCGTAGAACTCGAGCATCCCCCTGGGAGCGAGGACGGCCCCCGGGATGGTGCCCTCCTTCTCCACCTCGCCCGGCTCCCGCAGGTCGACCAGCGTGACGCCGCCGGCCTCGACCGCCTTGGCGACCTCGTCGACCGGCAGGTTGTCGATCTGCGCGCGCGCCTGGGCGATCAGAGCCTTAACGGACTCGCTCATTGTGATGTCCCCCTCTTGGACTTCTGTCTTCGTGACGTCTCCGACTATCCGGGGGTGCCGTGTGAACCAGCGTGTGCGTTCTCACCCGCGTTCACACGGATCCGACCGCGCGCCTTCGGCTCGTCGGGGGAGCGTCCGCGGAACCGCGAGATCGCCCGCCGCATCCACCTCTCCGCCCGGCCGCTGCCTGCGGGGGGCTGGCCGAATCGTGATCCTGCGGTTCGGTGGACCGCTCCTATCATGAGGTCGTGAACGCGGAGCCTGGCATACCGGCGTCGATCGACACCTATCGCATCCTCCACCGCATCGGACACGGCGGCCAGGGCGCGGTCTACCGCGCCGAGACCCCCGACGGCACCCCGGTCGCGCTGAAGGTCCTCCACGACGAACTGTCGAAAGACGCCGACCACCGCCGTCGCTTCCTGCGCGAGGTCGAGATGGCCCGCCGGGTCGCCCCGTTCTGCACCGCCCGCGTGCTCGACATGGGCGTCTTCGGCGACCGGCCCTACATCGTGAGCGAGTTCGTGCCCGGCGCCTCCCTCCACCACGTGGTGCAGCAGGAAGGCCCCCGCACGGGCGGCGGCCTCGAACGCCTGGCCGTGGCGACCGCGACCGCGCTGGCGGCCATCCACCGGGCCGGGATCGTGCACCGCGACTTCAAGCCCAGCAACGTGCTGATGGGCCCGGAAGGCCCCGTCGTGATCGACTTCGGCATCTCCCGCGCCCTCGACCACACCGCGACGATGTCGGGCTCGATCGGCACCCCCGGCTACATGGCCCCCGAGCAGATCGAGCACGGCGAGGTCACCCCCGCCGCCGACGTCTTCGCGTGGGCGGCCACGATGGCCTTCGCCGCGACCGGCAGACGCGCCTTCCCCGGCACGACCGTGCCGCAGATCATCAACGCCATCATGAACCGCGAGCCACAACTCGACGGCGTGCCCGCGGGCCTCAAGCCGCTGATCGAGCAGGCCCTGAACAAGAACCCGGCACTCCGCCCGACGGCCCCCGACCTGGTCAAGGCCCTGACGGGCGACGAGTTCGCGGTCGAGACCATGCCGCTCGCGCCCCCGGTGAAGAACCGCAAACCGGCCTGGCTGGCCGGCGCCCTGGCGGTCGCGGTGGCCGGCGGCATCCTGACCTGGCAACTCTGGCCCGACGGAGACACCGCCACGACCGGCGAGGGCGCCCGCATGGGCACCACGCTGACCCCCGCCCCGGTCACCTTCGGCCGCCCGGTGGGCGGCCCGGTCGACGTCCAGGAAGACGACGTCCGCAACATCGGCTTCATCGACATCGACGGGGTGCCGACGGCGGTGAGCGGCGGCGACGACAACACGGTCCGCGTCGTCGATCTGAACACCGGCTCCGAGCTGTACGCCATGACCGGCCACGAGAAGTGGGTCAGAGACGTCGCCGTCGGCCTGCTCGACGGCACCGAGATCGCCGTCACCGCCGCCGACGACGGCTCACTGCGCATCTGGGACCTCCGCAACGGCACCCAGATGAGCAACCCGATGCTCGGCCACGAGGGCGGCGTCAAGGGCGTCGACATCGGCACGCTGAACGGCGACCCCATCGCGGTCAGCGGCGGCGTCGACGGCACCGTCCGCGTCTGGGACCTGCACAGCGGCGAGCAGATCGGCGAGCCCATGACCGGCACCACGGGCGCCGTCTGGGCGGTCGCGCTGGCCGAGGCGAACGGCGTCCCGATCGTCGTCAGCACCGGCGACGAGGGCTGGGTCCGGGTCTGGGACCTGACCACGAGAAAACAACTCGGCGAGCCGATGACCGGCCACATCGGCTGGGCCAGATCAGTCGAGATCGGCGAACTCGACGGCAGGCCCATCGCCGTGACGGGCGGCGAGGACAAGACCGCCCGCCTCTGGGACCTGACGACCCGCACGACTCTCGGCACCCCGCTGACCGGCCACACGAGCTGGGTGTGGGGCGTGGCCCTGGGCGAGTCGGACGGAAAGCCGATCGCGATCACCGCCAGCGAGGACAAGACCGCCCGCGTCTGGGACCTGACCGCCGGCGCCGAACTCGGCGGCCCGCTGGAGGGGCACACCGACCGCGTGTACTGCGCGGCGTTCGGCACGGTCGGCGGAAAACCGGTCGCCGTCACGGGCGGCCGCGACGAGTCGATCCGCGTCTGGGACCTGTCGCCCCCGCTACCCGGCTGAAAACAAGATCAAGCGAATTCACAATCCGGGTGTTCCAACAGAATTCACCAATTACGTTTTCGATATTTTCGTTTCAGGGTAGAGTTCCGGCTACGGCAGCATGAGGTGACGGAGGTCTCGGATGGGCGACACATCTTTGGCCGCCGGTGACACCAGGACATTCCTCCCCGATGAAGATCCTGGAAACCAGGCCGCCATAGTCGATCTCGTTGCGGAACTACACAGGCGAGGACGCCCGGTCGCCGACCGCCCGGCCCTCCTGACCGGCCCAGACGGTTCGCCCCGACTGCCGTTGCCGCTTCCCGTCTACGACGCTCTGCTGAAAGTGGCCGAGGCGCTGTCGCAGGGTCTGGCCGTGACGGTCGCGCCGCAGCACACGACGTTGTCGACCTACCAGGCCGCCGAACTTCTCGGAATCTCCCGGCCGACTTTCGTCAAGCTCCTCGAAAGCCGCGAAATCCCGTACGAACGGGCGACCGACCGTCCGGGAGCACATCGGCGCGTGAAGCTCCGAGATGTCCTGATATATCAGGAAAAGCGACGTGTCGAACGGCGCCGCATCTTGGATGAACTCACTCAGGAATCCATAGAAGCGGGCACATACGACAAGCCGTCAGACGATTCCTAAGACGCTTTCCTGAAATGTACATATGCTGTCCGCGTGCCATTCTCCGCCATCCTGGACGCATGCGTTCTGTATCCGAACGCCCTGCGTGACACCCTTCTGCGGCTCGCGGAGGCCGGCACCTACCAGCCGTTATGGAGCGAGCGCATCCTGGCGGAGGCCCAGAAGGCCCTGATCCGCAAAGGAATGCCCGAGCCGAAGGTGGCGCGGATGTTGTCACTCGTCCAGAGCGCGTTTCCGGAAGCGATGGTGACGGGCTGGGAATCTCTGGAACGTTCCATGGCGAACCATCCCAAAGACCGACATGTGCTGGCGGCCGCCGTGCGCGGGCACGCCGACGCGATCGTCACGTTCAATCTGCGCGACTTCGCCCGCGCCGCCTGCCGACCATGGGACGTCGAGCCGCTCGACCCCGACACCTTCCTGCTTCACGAACTGGAGTCCGCCCCGGCCGTGATCCTCAATGTGGTCAAGGACCAGGCCGCGGCGACCGGCAGACCGCCGCACCCCGCGATGACTGTCGAAGACGTCCTGTCCTCACTTGAGAAATGCAGGGTCCCCCGGTTCGTCGCGGAGGTCCGTTCCCGGCTCCATCGCGGTTAGCGGGCCAGGCCTCTCGCGATGACCAATCGCTGGATCTGGTTGGTGCCCTCGAAGATCTGCATGATCTTCGCCTCGCGCATGTACCTCTCCACCGGGAACTCGCGCGTGTACCCGTATCCGCCGAACACCTGGACCGCGTCGGTCGTCACCTTCATCGCCGCGTCCGTCGCCACGAGCTTCGCCACCGACGCCTGCCTGGAGAACGGCAGGCCCGCGTCCTTGCGCCGCGCGGCGTCGACGTACGTCGCGCGGGCCGAGTCGACGGCCGCGGCCATGTCGGCGAGCAGGAAGCCGAGTCCCTGGTGGTCGATGATGCGCTTGCCGAAGGTGGTGCGTTCCTTCGCGTAGGAGACCGCGGCGTCGAGGGCGGCCTGGGCCAGGCCGGTCGCGCAGGCGGCGATGCCGAGGCGGCCCGAGTCGAGGGCGCTGAAGGCGATCTGGAGTCCCTGGCCCTCGGCGCCGATCAACCGGTCGGCGGGCAGGATCGCGCCGTCCCAGTGGGCGCTGGTCGTGGGGACGGCGTGCAGGCCCATCTTCTCTTCGGGCTTGCCGAAGGTCAGGCCGTCGACCTGGCCCGGTGCGAGGAAACAGGAGATCGACTGCTCGCCCGTCCGGGCGAACAGGGCGTAGAAGTCGGCGCGGCCGCCGTGGGTGATCCACGCCTTCGCGCCGTTGATCTCGTAGCCGTCGGCGACGCGGGTGGCGCGGCAGGTCAGGGCGGCGGCGTCGGAGCCGGCCTGGGGTTCGGAGAGGCTGTAGCCGCCGACGAGGTCGCCGGCGAGCATGTCGGGCAACCAGCGTTCGATCTGCTCGGGGGTGCCGAACGTCGCCAGGGGATGGCACGACAACGAGTGCACGCTCACCGCCACGGCCACCGCCGCCCAGCGCGCGGCGAGTTCTTCGAGCACCTGGAGGTAGACCTCGTAGGGCTGGCCACCGCCGCCGTACTCCTCCGGGTAGGGGAGGCTCAGCAGGCCGGCCGCGCCGAGTGTCGCGAACAGGCCCTCGGGATAGGTCTCGGCGCGCTCGTGCCGGTCCACGATGGGCAGCAGTTCCTTGTCCGCCACATCACGGGTGAGGTCGAGCAGGTCACGGGCCTCCGGGGTGGGGAGGAGCCGGTCGACGGCCACAGGGATCTCCTGACATCGGTCGTTGGTAACCCGATGCTCTCAGAGGCCTGTCCACTCCTTCGCAGTGGTCATCCCCAGTGGTCATCTCGTCGCGCAGGAAGGGAGGGTGTTCGGGGCTGTGGCGCGGCTCAGCCATGGCCACGCGTTCGCCCCGCCCCTCGGCACCGCCGGTCACCACGCGGGGCGGCAGGACGTCAAAAGACGGTCGCCACGCCGAGCGAGGTGCGGAACGGGGCCACCGGCGGCATGGAGACGCGCCGGAGTTCGATTCCTTCTAGCTTCGCGGGGAGAAAAGGTACCGCTGTGCCCCCGTTGGTGGGGGCACGCCAATCGTGATCTCTTTTCGCGGTAAGTCGCTGGTTCGGCTCAGGTGTGAGGCGGTGCGCGGGCCCGGTGTGCGGGGGTGCCGGCGACGTGGGCGGAGGTTGGCAGCCGCCACGCGCCGTATACCTGAACCGGCCGATTATCTCTGACCAGAATCACCGGCACGAATTCGACGAGCAGATAATTTCTCGTTGTTTTTATCGTCCGCGTCACCGTGGCATCTCCGCCCGGCGCGAGATCGCCGGGCCACCGCGGTAGATTGATGCGTCCCGCGACGGTCTCCTCAGTGTCGACCACCACGTCCGGCACCGGCGTCACCGACAGGGCAAGAGCCGTACCTGCGGGAACGAACAATCCGATGACGGCGAAGGCGAGCGAGACGAGAACCGCCCATGTTCTGCCGATCAGCCTGCTCACAACACACCCCCACAAATATCGAGCTCATTTGATTTTCGCCCCGGGGGGTGGCGCCTTATTTAGTGACACCCCTGAACTACCCCCGGCGATCGGGCCTGTAAACAAACTTCCGAAGAAAAAATTCGAGCGCCGCGATGTGGGCTTGTGTCCCTTTTTTCGGGGCCGGTACGCTGGCTAAATCCGGATATCCCGGCGAAGGGTCGGCCATTGTCGGCCCCGCCCGACAGGTGCGCCGTGTGCCGACAGATCAGGCTTTCTCGTGCGGTCCGGCCGCCAATCAAAAATGGACATGGGGCCCATGAGTCCGAATCGGCCGATCTGAACGTTTCAGTCACGACCTCGGATGACATTACGGCGAAGTCGGCGATCGTTGACCAATTGAGTCGGGATTTCTACGTTCTGGGCCTGACGCTCCCCCAGATTGGACCGGCTATGAAACGTTTCGCCCTCATCGCGGCAGGGCTGCTGGTCGCCGCGGTCGCCTGGCAGGGTCCGGCCAAGGCCGCCGTGGCCTGTCGGATCGACTACTCCGTCGGCACGTCGTGGCCTGGCGGCTTCTCCACCACCGTCACCGTCAACAACCTCGGCGACCCCATCGACGGATGGCGGCTGACCTGGACGTTCACCGCCGGGCAGCAGATCACCCAGGCGTGGAACACCGCGCTCACCCAGAGCGGCGCCAACGTGACGGCGGACGACGCCGGCTACAACGGCCAGCTGGGGACGGGAGCCTCGGCCGCGTTCGGCTTCAACGCCTCGATGAGCGGCACCAACAACCCCGCGCCCACGAACTTCGTGCTCAACGGCGTCCCCTGCAACGGCCCCCAGCCCAGCCCGACGCCGACCCCCACCCCGACTCCGACCCCGACACCTACGCCGACGCCGACTCCCACACCCACCCCGACACCCACGCCCACGCCCAAGCCCACGCCGAGTGGCGCGAAGCAGGTCGAGGACCTCGACCGCGGCGTCATCTCGGTCCGCAGCGGCAGCGCGAACCTCGTGTCGTGGCGGCTGCTCGGCACCGAGGCCAGGGACACCTCGTTCAACGTCTACCGGTCGGGCACCCGCGTGGCCACCGTCTCCAACTCCACGAACTACCTGGACAGCGGGGCGGCGTCCGACGCGACGTACACGATCAGGGCCGTGACCGGCGGCGTGGAGGGGCCGAGCTCGGAGACCTCGCTGAGGTTCGCCAACGGCTACCTGGACGTCCCGATCACGCCGCCGAGTTCCAACTACACCGCCAACGACGCCGGCGTCGGCGACCTCGACGGTGACGGCCGCGTCGACCTGGTCCTGAAGTGGGAGCCGAACGACGCCAAGGACAACTCCCAGTCGGGCGTCACGTCCCCGGTCTACGTCGACGGCGTCAAGCTCGACGGCACCCGCCTGTGGCGGATCAACCTCGGCCGCAACATCCGCGCCGGGGCGCACTACACGCAGTTCCAGGTGTACGACTACGACGGCGACGGCCGCGCCGAGGTCGCCATGAAGACCGCCGACGGGACCGTCGACGGCCGGGGTACCGTGATCGGCAACGCGTCGGCGAACTACGTGAACTCCGGCGGCTACGTGCTCTCCGGGCCCGAGTTCCTGACCATGTTCAACGGCCAGACGGGCGCCGCGATGTCGACCGTCGACTACCTCCCGGGACGCGGCACCGTCTCCAGCTGGGGCGACAACTACGGCAACCGGGTCGACCGGTTCCTGGCCGGTACGGCCTACCTCGACGGCCAGCGCCCCTCGCTGATCATGTCCCGGGGCTACTACACCCGGGCGGTCGTGGTGGCCTGGGACTTCCGCAACGGCTCGCTCACCCGCCGGTGGACCTTCGACTCCAACAACGCCACCTCCTACGCGGGCCAGGGCAACCACCAGCTCTCCATCGCCGACGTGGACGCCGACGGCCGCGACGAGATCGTCTTCGGCGCCGCCGTCATCAACGACAACGGCTCGGGCCTCTACAGCACCGGCCTCGGCCACGGCGACGCGCTGCACGTCGGCGACCTGAATCCGGCGCGGCAGGGCCTGGAGATCTTCAAGGTCAGCGAGGACACCTCGAAGCCGGGCTCGTGGATGGCCGATGCACGGACCGGCCAGATCCTCTGGCAGACCGCCTCGGGCGGCGACAACGGCCGCGGCGTCTCGGCCGACGTGTGGGCCGGCAGCGCGGGGGCCGAGTCGTGGTCGGCGCGCGACACCACGCTCCGGTCGCCGACCGGCGCGAGCCTGGGCCGGGAGCCCTCGTCGATCAACTTCCTGGCCTGGTGGGACGCCGATCCCGTACGCGAACTCCTCGACGACGTGCGCATCGACAAGTACGGCACCGGCGGCGACACCCGCCTGCTGACCGCTTCGGGCGTGCACTCCAACAACGGCACCAAGGCGACCCCGTCGTTGTCGGGCGACATCCTCGGCGACTGGCGCGAAGAGGTGATCTGGCCGACCAGCGACAACCGGGCGCTGCGCGTCTACTCGACGCCCACGGTCACCGGCGTGAAGATCCACACGCTGCTGCACGACCCGATGTACCGCGCCGCGCTGGCCTGGCAGAACACCGCCTACAACCAGCCGCCCCACCCGAGTTTCTTCATCGGCGACGGGATGGCGACCCCGGCCAGGCCCAACGTGTACGTGCGCTGATCGCTGGTCGTGACCTTGGTCGGCGGGGCCGTGGGAGCGCCCTGCCGGCCAAGGTCCGCAGAATCTACGCTTGATGGATGTGGCCGTGGCGGCGCGGAGGCGTTCAGGATCATGTCATCGCCAAGCACATGCGGCGGTTCTACCGCCATGTGTCTCCTCAGGATCCCCCGGAGGAGGTCGCGCGGCGGTACGCCGTCTACTTCTGGGACGACCACAGGGCCACGCTGACCGACCGCGCCGGAATCGGCAACCACACGTTCGACGTCGGTCTCGGCGTCCGGCGGGGCTCCTTCGACCTGATCACCAAGCGCGTCTCGCTCATCTCCGACACGCTGCTGCTGTCGGACGACTGGCGCGGGAAGTACCACGAAATTCACCGATACAGCTCCGACAAGCCGAATCTGGGCGACATGCCGACGAACTACTTCGGCGTGGCGGAGGGGTCCCGGAAGAGGGACGGATACGCCGAGGCCTGGGACGACCGGTACGTCGGATTCACCACGCCCGACCTCGCGCGTCTCGGAACCTGGATCAGAGACGCCGAGCCCCTGCTGCGGGCCGGACTCGCGTGGTATCTGCCCAGCTACAGTGTCCGCACCCAACGTCTGGAGGACGGACGCGCCGTCGGCAAGACGAAGCCGGTCAAGCACAAGAACGTGATCGACTTTCTCGTCGAGGGGCGCCGGGCGATCGAGGTCTCCGGTGACAGGCCGGTCAAGAGCAGAGTCGTCCGGCCGATCCTGGAGATGGACCTGCCGTTCATCGACGGGGTCGGTCTGCGCGATTTCGGCAAGATCACCGTCGAGGAGTTCGGGTCCTACGAACGTCTCCGCAACCACCTGCGCCAGACGCTCGCCAGACTCGACCAGGCGCATGACGCCGTCCAGTCCGAGCGGGAACTGGCCAGGATCGGCCTTGAGATCGAGGGGCACATCCTCGACTGCCGTGACGAGATGGCGAGGGTCCGGAGCACCCGGGCGGTCGCCGCGAGCGGGGCCGTCGTGGGCACGGTGAGCGCCACGCTCGTGGCCGTCCACGGGCCGGCGCTCCTGCCCGCGCTGGGCATCCTCGGCGCGACGGGCGGGCTGTGGGGCGTCATCCAGGCGATGAACCAGAACAGCCTCCGCGCGATCCGCAGCGGCCCCTGGTACTACATCTGGGCACTCGACCGAGCGGCGAAACGCCGCGGAGCACGCGGATGACGAGGGACGAGGTTCGCTAGCCGCCGATCTCGCCCTTGCGGTCGCAGCGGGGGCAGATCCGGTAGCGGCCTTCGAACACACTCGACGGGAGAGTGCCCTTGCCTCCGCAGCGAGGGCACTTCCTGAGCGGGTTGCGTTGCGCCGCGCCGTACACGAGGAGGATCACGGCGAGGATGAACAGGACGGGCATGAGCGTGTCCATGGGACTCCCCTTTCGGGAGAGTTGCCGGACACCCAGCGTGCCGACCCAAACCGGGTCTGTGCATGGTCCCGTCGGCCGAGACGGGACCTATATGCCTTTTCAGTCGGCGATGTAACTCACGGAGTTCACGTAGTAGCCGGCCGCCTTCGTGCCCCGCACGTGCAGGAACATGGCGCCGCCCTCGTAGGAGTAGGCGCAGCTGTAGCCCTTCGTCTCCTTGGAGCAGCCCTGCCTGTGGTAGGGCACGCCGGTCGGGTCGTACTTGACCGCGAAGCGGGTCTTGATGGCCCCGGCGGTGGCGATCTCGCGGGCGCGGGTCTTGGCGCCGAGCTGCCAGTACCGGTAGAAGGTCTTCGCGACCGTCGACGGCGAGGTGACGTGCTGCGAGGTGTAGACCGCGGTCACCCGGGAGCCCTTGACGACCATGAGGATGCCGTTGAGGTCGCCCGGCACCTTCACGCTCGTGTGGACGTATCGGCACGTTCCAGCGGCCGTGCAGCCGGCGAACTTGTCGGGGGTGCGGAACTTGTACTTGAGGAGCTTGTCGACCGCGTCGGGGGCGGCCCACTTCAGCATCGCCTTCCTGTCCTTCGCGACGAAGCCCTTGAACACGTTCTTCGCGACGGTGGCGGGGGCGGGTGCCGCCGCCTGGGCGGCCGGGGCCGCGACGGTGAGCAGGGCGGTCGCGGTCAACGCGGCGCCGGTCAACAGTGATCTTGAGGACATGCGCCCACCATAGAGCTGCCCGCTTTACGCCCGATAGCGGATGACTTGCCGGGGTAGTCGATAGGCATGGCGATCTATGGCTTTCACGCCTCCCATGAGCAGGTTTCCCCCAGTGATCTTCTGGACGCCGTCCGCCTCGCCGACGAGGCCGGCTTCGCGATGGCGATGTGCTCCGACCACATCGCGCCCTGGAGCGCCCGGCAGGGCGAGTCGGGGTTCGCGTGGTCATGGCTGGGCGCCGCGCTGCAGGCCACCACGTTGCGGTTCGGCGTGGTGAACGCGCCCGGCCAGCGTTACCACCCGGCGATCGTCGCGCAGGCGATCGGGACGCTCGCGGCGATGTTCCCGGGCCGTTTCTGGGCCGCGCTCGGCTCCGGCGAGGCGTCGAACGAGCACGTCACCGGTGACCGGTGGCCGCGCAAGGAAATCCGGCAGCAGCGGCTGCGCGAGTGCGTCGACGTGATCAGGGCCCTGCTGAACGGCGAGGAGGTCACCCACGACGGGCTCGTCACCGTCGACCGGGCCAGGGTGTGGTCGCTCCCGGCGGAGCCGCCGAAGCTGATCGGCGCGGCGGTCAGTGTGGAGACCGCCAGGTGGGTCGCGGAGTGGGCCGACGGGCTGATCACGGTGAACAGCCCCAAGTCGAAGGAGGTCCTGGACGCCTACCGCGAGGCGGGCGGGCGGGGGCCGGCGGCCGTACAGGTGCATCTGAGCTGGGCGCCGAGTGAGGAGGAGGCCCTCGCGACCGCGCACGACCAGTGGCGGTCGAACGTGGTCGGCCCGCCCGGGAGCTGGGACTTCGACACCATGGAGATGTTCGACAGCGTGGCCCGGTTCGTCACCCCCGAGGAGGTCGCCAAGTCGGTCTTCGTGTCCGCCGACACCTCGCGGCACGCCGACTGGCTGCGCGGGTACGCCGACGCCGGATTCGACGAGGTCTACCTGCACCACGTGGGCAAGGAGCAGACCCGGTTCATCGAGACGTTCGGCGCGAAGGTGCTGCCCGAGCTCACTACAGGGTGACCACCCTGCGGTGACCCAGCGGATGGTCAAGATCTCCTCTGACCTGCGCGCGGAGCGCCGGGGGCGGCTCGTCAGCGATCTACGCTCGCGCTGACTTGTTCGCAACCCGGTGTTTCCGGGCGATGTGAGGATGACCGATGCGGCTTCTCAAATATGTGATCGGCATGGCCATGGCGCTGCTGATCGGTTCCGTTGCCCCGGCGCAGGCCGCCGACACCACTGTGACCTTCACGATCCAGGGCGGCGCGCTCACCATCAGCGCCCCGGCGAGCATCAACTTGGGCAACAGCGCCTCGGACACCACCCTTCAGGGCACGATCGGCCCGGTCACGGTCACCGACCTGCGCGGCACGCTGCTCGGCTCGTGGACCGCCGGTGTCACCTCGACCGATTTCACCACAGGTGGCGGCACCGCGAACGAGACGATCCCGAAGGCCGACGCCGCCTACGCGTCGGGCGCGGCCACCGCGACCAGCGGCGTCGGCACCTTCGCACCCGGCCAGCTCACCGTGCAGCTGGCCGCGCCGCTCACCGGCCAGGTCACGGCGTTCACCGCGGCCGCGCTGGTCGGCAACAACACGGTCACCTGGAACCCGACCCTTCGCGTCACCATCCCGAACTCCGCGGTCGCCGGCACGTACACGGGGACGGTGACCCATTCGGTCGCGTGACCGCGCCGCTTTCCATCGGATCCTGATCGCGCCTCTCCTGGTGCTGCTCGCCCTCCCCGCCCTGACCGGCCGGGCGGACGCGAAGCCGGAGGGGCTGATCGGGATCCGGCTCGTCGAGGCGCCAGAGGACAGGGCCGACGATCCACGCGCGCGGGCCTACATCGTCGACCACGTGAAGCCGGGGACCGTGATCCACCGGCGGTTCGCCGTGAACAACACCTCCGCGAGACCCCAGACATTGTGGTTGTACGCGGCCGGGGCCGAGATCAGGCAGAAGAAGTTCGGCTTCCTGCCGGAACAGACGCGCAACGAGTTGTCGTCGTGGATCTCGTTCGACCACCCGGCCGTGACGCTGCCTCCAGGCGGCGAACGAATGCTCAAGGCCACCATCCGCGTGCCCCGGACCGCCTGGAAGGGCGAGCGGTACGCCGTCATGTGGGCCGAGGCCCGCTCCTCGGCGACCGGGCAACACAACGTCCAGGTCAACAACCGGGTGGGCATCCGTGTCTACCTCGACGTCGGGACCGGCGGCGAACCGCCGACCGACTTCCGCGTCGACAAGATCTGGGCGAGCCGCGACCCGGCGGGGAAGCCGCGCCTGGATGCGCAGGTCACCAACACCGGCCGGCGGGCCGTCGACATGAGTGGTGAACTGCGGCTCTCGGAGGGCCCCGGCGGCACGTCGGCCGGACCGTTCCCGGTGACCAGCGGCGTGACCTTGGCGCCCCAGGACGTGGGGCAGGTCGAGGTCCTCCTCGATCCCTCGCTGCCCATGGGGCCGTGGAAGGCGGACCTGGAGCTGACGAGCGGACGTACCACCAGAACCGCGAGTGGGACGGTGACGTTCCCCGTCGCCCGCGACACGACGGCCGTCGTGAAACAGAGCAGCACCGGCTTTCCCTCGACGACCGCCCTGCTCGTCGCAGCGGGGGCGCTCACCGTGACGGGCGGTGGTTACCTCATCTGGCGACGGGCCCGGAGGACACCCTGAGACCACGCGTGACGGCGGTCCTGCTAACCGTGGTCGCCGCCGTCGTGACGGCCGCCCCCGCCGTGGCGGAGGAAGGCGGAGAGGGCGGGACCATGGGCGGCGTCCTGGTCGCCACTCAGGAGGAGTCGACCCGAAGTGGCCCGCCGTCCCCGGCACGCCCGGCACCCCGTCGAGAGTCCGGCAGATGGCGGGAAGGTTCGGCGAAACGGGCGGCCAACGCCGGTCTTGCCATCACCGTTCCCACGTCCAGAGCGCTCGGCAGCACCACCATCGGAGGCCAGTTGTCGGCCCAGCTCGGCACGGTCACCGTCGCCGACACCCGTGGCTCGGCGGTCCAGGTCAGCTACACGGCCACGGTGAGCACGACCAACTTCACGACCACGGTCGGCGGCAACACGTCCACGATCTCCAGGCCCAACATCTCCTACTGGTCGGGCCCGGCGACCACCGTATCGGGCACGGGTGTGTTCACTCCGGGCCAGCTCACCGCCGCGAACGCGATCGCCCTCACGGGCACGCACACGGCGTTCAGCGTGACTCTGGCGGTGGGAAACACCACGGTCGCGTGGAATCCGACAGTAATTGTCAGAGTTCCGTCATCGGCGGTCGCGGGTTCTTATTCGGGCACGATCACGCATTCCGTCGCGTGAGAAATTCACTCGCGACAGAGAGATGATCAGGCCGTTCTCCGCCGGGAGACGGCCACACCGGCCAGGCAGAGCGCGCCGCCCGCCAGGGCCAGCCAGGTCGGGGTCTCCCCCAGGACCACCCAGGCCATCACGATCACGATCGCCGGCACCACGTAGGTGGTGGCGCCCATCTTCCCCGCCGTCGTCCGCGCCAGGGCGTAAGCCCAGGTCGTGAAGGCCAACGCCGTTGGGAAAACGCCGAGGTAGACCAGGTTCAGCGTGGCCGACAGCGGCGCGTCGGCGGCCTGGCCGATGAGCTGCCCGGCGAACGGCAGGCAGGTGACCGCGCCGATGAGGCAGCCGAAGGTGGTCACCTGGAGCGCGGAGGCGTGCCGCAGCGCGGGTTTCTGCACGATCGTCGCGATCGCCCAGGTCAGCGCGGCCACCACACAGAGCGCCACACCGAGCACCGAGGCCCCGCCGCCCTCCGACATGGAGTAGCCGACCACGACCGCGCCGGTGAACGACACGGCCATGCCGATGAGCAGGCGACGTGGGAACCCCTCGCCGAGGAACAGCCCCGACAGCAGGGCGATGATGATCGGCCCGATGTTGACGACCATGGCGGCCGTCCCGGCGTCGACCTCCTGCTCGCCCCAGTTGAGGGCGATCATGTAGATCCCGAACCAGAGCACGCCGGAGACGACGATCCCCGGCCAGGCCGCACGTGGGGGCAGCCCTTCGCGCCGGGCCAGCAGGATGACCAGGAGGGTCAGCGATCCGGCGAGCATCCGCCCGAGGGCGAGGGCTCCGGGGGAGTACGAGAGCACGGCGTGCCTGATGGCGACGAACGCGGACGCCCAGAGCACCACGGTCACCCCCGCGGCGATGAGCGCTTTGCGGTCGGTTTGTTCCACGGTGGGCACTTTAGGGGGACACCCTCTCGCTCCGCATCACGGTTTCGCGCCCCATTGACAAGGGAGTTTTTTACGTACAAACTTATTTTTGCGATGAGAGACGTCCTGTACCTGGAACAGATCGAGCAGGCCGAGGCCCTGCTCAAGCCACAGCGCATCGACGTGCTGCGGCAGCTCGCCGAGCCGCGCACCTGCGGCGAAGTGGGCGCGATCTTGGCGCAGACCCCGCAGCGGGTCTACTACCACGTGAAACGCCTGGTGGAGGCCGGGCTGGTCGAGCAGGTGTCCGAACGGAAGGTGCGCGGCATCTCCGAGGGCATCTACCAGGCCACCGCCCGCTCCTACTGGCTTTCACCCCGGCTCGTCGGCCACATCGGCCTGGGCCGGGCCCGCGACGAGCTGAGCCTGGGCCACCTCCTCGACCTGGTCGAAGAGGTCCAGGCCGACATCGCCGCACTCGACCGATCGGTCCCCGAGCTGCCGTCGATCGGCGTCTCGGGCGACATCCGCGTCCCGACGGAGCGACGGCCGGAGTTCCTGGCCGAGCTCCAGGAAACCCTGCAACGACTGTTCACGAAGTACGGCGGTGCTGAAGGCGACCCTTTCAAGCTCGTCGTGGCCTGTTACCCGAACCAGCAAGGAGAAGAGTCATGACCCAGTCCCCCCTCACGGCCGTCCGGATCCAGGCCCCGCTCAAGACCGTGTTCCACGCCCTGACCGACCCCGCCGAGCTGCGCGTCTGGTTCGCCGAGCACGCCGAGGTCGACCTGCCCGAGCGGTACGACTTCTGGGGCCGCCACACCCTGGACGGCGACGCTCCCCACCAGCGTGTGCTGGAGGTCGCCGACGACCTGATCAAGTTCGCCTGGACGCTCGACGGCACCGAGACCACGACCGAGATCCGGCTCACCGAGACCGACGGGGAGACCGTGGTCGCGGTGGTCCAGTCCCACTTCGACCGCTCGCTCGTCTTCTCGGGCAGCCCGAGCCCGCTCGCCGCACTGGAGACCTTCTGGGCGCTGGCGCTCGGCAACCTGGCCGACCACGTCGAGGGCCGCACGCTCGGCCCGAAGGTCGACTACACGGCCAAGGTCGGCGCGTTCTCCGCCACGCTGGAGATCGACGCCCCGGCCGACCGCGTCTACACCGCGCTGACCGACTCCGCGCAGGCCACCGCGTGGTTCGGCTACCCGATCGAGATCGAGCCCGAGGTCGGCGGCCGGTTCGCGATGGGCGGCTTCGAGGCGGCCGGCGACTACGCGGCGAAGATCGTCACGCTGGAGCCGACCGCGTCGACGATCGACTGGGGCAACATGGTGACGAGCTGGGAGCTCGAGGGCTCCGGCGGCAGGACCACCCTGACGTTCGTGACGAGCGGGTTCGACGCGGCCCAGCCCCCCTACGCCGGGTGGGCCGGCTGGCTCAGCGGCCTGGTCGAGCTGCGTCGCTACCTGGAGCAGCCGAACTGGCGGTCGGTGTTCGTGCAGAGCTGAGCATCCGGGGCAGCGTCGGCGGCTTGAAGAAGCCTTCGGCGATGGCCGAGGCGATGCCCACCCTGACGAGGTCGCGGGTGTCCCCGTACGCGAGGAAGCGGGGCACCCACTCGGGGTGATACTTCACGTTGGCCCGGTAGAGCGCTTCGAGCTGCCACCAGCGTGACAGGAACAACAAGGTGCGCCGCCAGGCCCGGATCACCGGGCCGGCGCCCATCCTCGCGCCCTCCTCGAAGGCCGACCGGAAGACCGCGAAGTTGAGCGAGACCCGTTCGACCCCGAGCCAGCCGGCGTTCCTGACCAGCCCGGCGACCATGAACTCGACCAGGCCGTTCTCCGCCGTCCGGTCACGGCGCATCAGGTCGAGCGAGAGCCCCCGCTCGCCCCACGGCACGAACGACAACAGCGCCGCCTCGTCCCCGTCCCTGCTGAGGCTCTCGACCAGCACGCAGTTCGCGTCGAGCGGGTCGCCGAGACGGCCGAGGGCCATCGAGAACCCGCGTTCGGTCTCGGTGTCGCGCCAGGCGTCGGCGCGCCGGCTGATCAGCCGCATCTCCTCGGGGGCGATGTCGCCGTGGCGGCGGACCCGGAGCTGGTAGCCGGCCCGTTCGACCCGGTTGGCCGCCTGGCGGACGCCGCGCATCTCCCGGCCCTGCAGGCTGAACCTCTTGACCTCGATGACGGCCTCGTCGCCGAGTTCGAGCACCTTCAGGCCGGCCCGCTGGTAGGCCCTGGCCCCTTCGGCGCCGCAGCCGATGGCGGCCGGGGTCCAGCCGAACTCGCGGGCCTGGCCGATCCACGCCTTGATCGCGTGGTCCCACGCCTCGGGGTCGCCCAGCGGGTCGCCGCCCGCGAGGGTGACCCCGTTGACCACCCGGAACGACACCGCGGCCTTGCCGCTCGGCGAGAAGATGACGCTGCGGTCGCGCCGGGTGGCGAAGTAGGCCAGCGAGTCGCGTTCGCCCAGCAGCGCCCGGAGCCGCTCCTCGTCGCCGGGCGCGAGCACGGCCCGCTGCCGCTGCGACCGGAACAGCACGCCGAACGCCACCAGCAGCGCGACGGCGCTCATCAGCCCGATCAGGAACGCGACCCAGGCCGGCGGATGGCCGTAGTCCTCGACCTCGATCACCCCGCCGAGCACCCGGCTGAGCACCCAGATCGCGCGGGCCGACCGCATCAGGTCGCCCGGGAAGAAGATCGTCAGCAGGAAGCCCACGACGTAGGACACCCCGAGCAGCGCGATGAGCGTGGCGGTGGCCTTGCGGAACGACGCGGGTTGCGTCTTGGCGAAGAACTCGGCCCGTCCCCACCACAGATAGCCGATCAGGATCAGCGCGATCGCCCCGGAGACCAGCACCTCGCTGAGCAGCCGTCCTTGGTCGGGTATCTCCGCCATCGGCGCGATCGCCACCAGCGGCGTGGCTATCACGCTGAGCAGCACCGAGAACGCCAGCAGCAGCACCAGCAACCGCCACGCCACCCGCTTGCGCCGCGCCAGCGCCCCGGCGAGCAGCCCGAGGAAGGCGGCGTAGGCCAGGTTGGGCGTCAGCGGAACGGCGAAGTCGTCGACCAGCGCGGTCAGCGGCCGTGCCATCTCGCGCAGCGGCGGCACGATGGCGATCGCCGCCGAGTAGACCGCCAGCACCGTCAACACGATGGACGCCACCCGCGGCACGTCACCCCGCGCCATCGTTTCCCCCCAAGACCGGCGACGAAGGGGACATACCCCATTTTCCCAGGTCAAAAGCGGGTGGTGTACGCGGCGGCGCGACCCGCAGGCAGATCAGCGCGGCCACCAGACCGCAGATCGTGGCCAGCAGATGCCCCAGGTCCCAGACGCTCCGGCTGATCACGATCGGCGCTCCGACGCCCAGCGTCAGCGTGATGACCCCGACGGCCCGCCACCGCCCCCGCATCAGGACCACGGCGGCCACCACCCCGGCGACCATGATGTAACTGACCCCGACGTCGGTGGAGACGGCCAGCCGCGCCGGAGCCAGCCCGTTGGTGATGGCGTGATACTCCACGAACGCCGTCAGCAGCGACCCGAACACGTGCCCGCAGAGCCCGATGACGATGATGCGCGGCGTCCCGTAGCGCTGCTCGGCCCAGGCGACGACGGTGGCGTACACGATCATGTAGAAGGCCAGGAACGCCCCCCGGTCCGAGACCCAGAGCGCGCTGTCCGCGAGCACTACGAGCGGATTGTCGGACAACCGCGCCAGATTGGTGCTCTGAAAGGTCGTCAGCACGTCGATCAGATCCGGCGGCCCCGTCCGCTGCAGAATCGTCGAACTCGTGAACACCACGACATAGGTGAACGTGGCGGGCGCCGAGAGCACCCACTGATGCAGGAACCGCGTGTAGGGCGACCCGATCCCAACGGCCCGCCGTGCTCTCGGCGACCACCGCGAAACCCCCCGGAGGAGATACCAGGCCACCGTGACCAGCACGAACACCAAACAAAAGATCACGCGGCACCCCGGCTTCCCCCTGTGGTCGGAGACATGTCCAACCCCCAGTCGGATACGCGGGGACATCTCCCTTCTTTACCGTCTGACTTGGTCGTGAGGCCGACCAGTCGTGGCTTGGCCGCGTCCGGGACCTGGACTGAGGAGCGCAGGAGAGCGAAGCGAACCGGAGCGACGAGGGAAGGCCCGGACTGAAAGCGGCCAAGCCCGCCCGCGGCAATCAAACGGGAGGTTGTCATGTTCGTGCTCACCGCTTTCGTCGCCGGGCTCGCGTTGCTGCTGATGGGCAACATCGCCGGGTTGTTCTACGCCTATTCGGTGTCGGTCATCCCGGGGCTCAACGCCTCGCGGGCCGATCACGCGGTCGCCGCGATGCAGCAGATCAACGTCAAGATCCTCAACCCGCTGTTCTTCGCCTCGTTCATCGGGGCGCCCCTGGTCGCGGCCCTCGCCGGGGTGCTGCTGCTGGGTTCGGGTCACCGCGGTGCGGCGCTGCTCTTCTTCGCGGCCACCGCCGTCTACGTGCTCGGCTCGTTCGTGCCGACGGCGATCGTGAACGTCCCGTTGAACAACGCGCTGCTCGCGGCGGGGGAGATCACCGATCCGGCACGGGCCGCGCGGGTCTGGGCCGAGTTCGCGCCGAAGTGGGCGCCGTGGAACCACCTGCGCACCGTGGCGTGCTGCGCCGGGCTGCTGCTGAGCGGCGCCGCCCTGTTCGTCTGGGCGGGCGACCGCTGACCCTCCCTATGCTGGGGAGGTGCGCGAGACCTTTGAACTGGATGACGAGTTCATCCCGCTCTGTGACCTGCTGAAATATCTGTCCATCGCGGAGAGCGGCGGCGAGGCCAAATACATGGTCGCCGAGGGCTACGTGCTGGTCGACGGCGAGGTCGAGCTGCGCAAGCGCTTCAAGGTCCGGCCCGGCCACGTGGTGAGCGGCGACGGCTTCGAGATCGAGGTCGTCGCCGCCGCACGCTAGCTCTGGCGCGGCTCGGCCACGAAGACGACGCCCTGGCCGGACACCTCGAAGGTGCCCGCCGAGGCGGCGTGGAAGGCCGAGTCGCCGGGGCGCAGCTTGGTCTCGCCGGCGAGCACGACCGTGCCCTCAACACACACCGCGATCCGGGGCACCCCGCCCGGGAGGGTGCGGCCCTCGCCGGGGACGAAGCGGCGCAGCTGGAACTCGGGGCAGTGGGGCAGGTAGAGGTCGCCGACGGGGGTGATCTCGGCGGGCTGCTCGTCGGGGTCGGTGATGCGCAGCAGCTCTTCGATGTCGATGGGCTTGGGCGTCAGCCCGGCCCGCAGCACGTTGTCGGAGCTGCCCATGATCTCGACGCCGAACCCGCTGAGGTAGGCGTGCAGCACCCCCGCGCCCAGGTAGATGGCCTGGCCGGGAGCCAGTTCGTGGTGCCGCATGAGCAGCGGCGCCAGCACGGCGGGGTCGGCCGGGTAGGTCTCCGCGAGGGTCGCCACCAGCGGGTCGCACGACGCCCGCACCACGTCGGCGACCAGCGCGGGCCGCTCGTCGGCGGGCCATTCGAGCAGCACCCGCAGCGCGCCGAGCACGTCGCCGGCGGCCAGCCGGTCGACCACCGGCTGAAGGGCGGGCAGCTCGAGGGCCGCCAACAGGGCCGCCGCCTCGGGGCCGGGCCGGAAACCGGCCAGCGCGGAGAACGGGGTCAGCGCGACGATCATCTCGGGCTTCGGCCACGGGTCGGAGTAGTTCCGGTCGCCCCGCGCGAACCCGTCGGCCGCCTGGTCGAGGGTGGGGTGGACCTGCATGGAGAGGGCGGCGTCGACTGCGATGAGCTTCATCAGGTAGGGCAGCCGCTCGCCGAACCGCTCGACGACCTCGGGCCCCAGCTCACCGGCGGGGTCGGCGGCGATGACCTCGTCGAGGGCGTGTTCCACGCCGTCCCGCGTCAACCGCGAGGGGCCGGACGGATGTGCCCCGAGCCACATCTCCGCCTCGGGTCCGGTCGCGGTACGGCCGGTGAGCGCGGCGATGGCCGTGCGGGAACCCCATCCGTAGTCCTTGATCGGGTTGGTGAGCAGGTCCACGTTGTCTACGTCCTCGTGAGTCGGTGTGGTCGTCCTCCGGTGAACAGGATGTCACTCTCGTCCGAGTGCCAGGGCCGCCGCCCCGAGCAGCCCGGCGTCGCGGCCGAGGCTGGTCGGCTCGACCTTCAGGCGGCGGAGGAAGCCGAGCCCGGCCTGGTCGGCCACCGCTCGCCGCAGCGGGGTCAGCAACGTCGTCCCGGCGGCGGCCACCCCGCCTCCGACGACCACGTTGTCCACGTCGAAGAGGGCCGCCGTCGTGAGGATCGCGGTGGCCAGCGCGCCCGCGGCCCGGTCGAACGCCTCCACGGCCACCGCGACGCCGCGTTTGGCGTCGGCGGCCAGCGCCTTGGCGTCGACCGGCCGTCCGGCCCAGAAGGTCGGCTCCACCGCCTGCTGCCAGCCGTTGGCCAGCGCCCACCGCACCATCGACGGGCCCGACGCGATCGTCTCCACGCACCCGACGGCCCCGCACCGGCACGGCTCCCAGCCCTCACCGGCCCGGATGTGCCCGATGTGCCCGGCGTTCCCGGTGGGCCCGAGGTGCGGCTGTCCCTCGAACACCAGCCCGCCGCCGATGCCGGTCGACACCACGATCCCGAGCAGCGCCCCGGCCGAGAACCGGCCCCGCCACCACTCGCCCAGCGCCATCAGCTGGCCGTCGCCGGCGAGGTGCACCGGCACCCCGGGCAGCAGCTGGGCCACCGTCTTGACCAGCGGGAAGTCCCGCCAGACCGAGATGTTGACCGGGCTCACCGTGCCCCGCACCGCGTCGAGCGGCCCCGCCGAGCCGATCCCGACGCCGGTCAGGCCCTCCTCGGAGATCAGCCCCGGGACGACGATGCGCGCCACGATGTCCTTCAGCGTGGCCGTGGGGTCGGGGCCGACCGGCATCTCCAGCTTGGCGGTGATCGCTCCCGTGGGTTCGACCGTCGCGGCGGCGAACTTCGTACCTCCGATGTCTATCGCCAAGACGGTCATGATTCCCCTGTCTATTCGTTGACGCAGCGGAGCACCGGATAGGCGGTCAGCGCCTCCGGGCCGAGATCCTTCCCGGTCACGACGAAGGTCGCGGTCTCGCCGGGGAGCAGGGTGACGAGCATGTCGTCGACGACCGCCGCCGGGTCGAGGCGGTCGGGGAACAGGGCCAGGTCGCGGACCAGGGTGCGGGCCGTGACCTCGACCCGTACACCATCGCCGATCTGCTCTGTCGTCACCTCGTAGGACGCCTGCGGCAGTTCGTCGGCGGGGAACCGGAGGGCCCGGAGGTCGCCGACGGAGGCGCTCACGAGCTCCTTCGACGGGTCGCCCGGCGCCATCGAGGCCGGCAGCGGGACGGTCATCGCCGACCGGGCCGCCAGGCGCACCGGGAAACGTTCCCGTGCCAGTTCCTCACCGTGCACAGTCAACCGGACCACAACCAGTTCCGCCTGCCATTCATCGGAGGTGTCGTTGACGACGGCGACGGTTTCCGGGTCCTGGAAGGTGACGAGACGGTCGGCGAAGCTGCGGCGGAGGGCGTACCAGAGCGGCTTCCTGCGGCCGTCGCCGTCGACGGCGGACCACGACGTGACGGGCCAGCAGTCGTTGAGCTGCCAGACGATCGTGCCCATGCAGTAGGGCATCAGCGAGCGGAAGCGCTCGACCCCGAAGGCCATCGCGTGGGCCTGGTTGAGCTGGGTGTAGTAGTGCCAGTCGTCGAAGTTGCGCGGTTGCGGCAGGTGGTCGCCGAGGCCGCGCAGCAGTTTCCCGTTGCCGTCGTGGGCCTTCTGGTGGTGTACGACGCCTCTGGACGTCGGCGTCAGCGGCTCGTCGGAGACGGCGCGGCGCAGCGTCGCCCACGCGGGCGGGCCCTGGAAGCCGAACTCGGCGACGAAGCGCGGCGTGTAGGTGCCGTAGAAGGTGTAGTCCTCGCGGTTCCAGACGGTCCAGATGTGGGTGGTGCCGCGCGACGGGTCGTTCGGCGGGGCGTCCGGGCTGCCCGAATAGGGGGAGCCCGGCCAGTAGGGACGTGTCGGGTCGAGGTCGGCGACGATCTTGGGGAGCAGGTCGAAGTAGAACCCGGCGCCCCAGCTACGGCCGTCGAGGGTGTCCTGCCAGCCCCAGTCGGCGTGCCCCTCGATGTTCTCGTTGTTGCCGCACCACAGGACGAGTGAGGGGTGGCTCGACAGGCGGGTGACCTGCTGGCGGGCCTCCGCCTCGACCTCGGCCCGGAACGGGCCCTCCTCGGGGTAGGCGGCGCAGGCGAACGGGAAGTCCTGCCAGACCAGCACGCCGAGGGCGTCGGCCTGGGCGTAGAAGTCCTCGCTCTCGTAGAGGCCGCCGCCCCACACCCGCAGCGTGTTCGCGCCGGTGTCCACAGCCTGGTGGAAACGTTCGGCGACCCGCTCCCGGGTGACCCGGTTGGGGAAGCAGTCGTCGGGAATCCAGTTGAAGCCCTTCATGAACACCGGCTGACCGTTCACGATCAGCCGGAAGGCCTCGCGCTCCAGCGTCACCGACCGGAAGCCGATCTCGCGCGACCACACGCTGTCGCCTGCGGTCACGGTCAGCGTGTAGAGCGGCTGTTCGCCGTAGCCGCGCGGCCACCACAGGTCGGGCTCGGGCACGGTCAGGGTGATGACGGCGGTGCGTTCGCCGGGCGCCAGGCGTACCCGGTCTTCGACCCCGGCGACGGACGCGGTCACGGTGAGCGGCGCCTGGGCGGCGCGGTCGACGGTGACGTGCACGCGGACCTTGCCGTCGCGGCCGTCGAGGGTCACCAGCGGGCGGACCTCCGCGAGGCGGGCCGACGACCAGGTCTCCAGGTAGATGGGCCGCCAGATGCCCGAGGTGACCACGGTCGGGCCCCAGTCCCAGCCGAAGTTGCAGGCCATCTTCCGGATGAACTGGTAGGGCTCGTTGTAGGCGCCGGGCCGGTCGCCGAGCGCGGCCCGCTGCTTCTCGGCGTAGCCGTAGGGGGCCTCGAACAGCACCTTCAGCGTGTTCCTCCCCTCGCGCAGCAGGTGCCGGGCCGGGAAGCGGTAGACGCGGTGCTGGTTGGCGGTCTGGCCGATCTGGACGCCGTTGAGGATCACCGTCGCGGCCGTGTCGAGGCCCTCGCAGACGAGGTCGGCCCGCTGGTCGCCGGGGTCGGTCCAGTCGAAGGACGTCTCGTACGACCAGTCGGTGCGCCCGATCCACTTGAGCCGGTTCTCGTTGTCGTCGAGGTAGGGGTCGGGGATGATCCCCGCGTCGAGCAGGTCGGTGTGCACGCATCCCGGCACCGTCGCCGGCAGTCCCGCCACGACCGGGCGCGGTTGCCCGGTCGACGAGACGGCCGTGACGGTCCATCCTTCGTGCAGCGTCCTGATCACGACGCGTCCTCCCATTTCGTGTGCAGTTGCGGCACCGACGCCAGCAGCTTCCTCGTATAAGCGTGCTCCGGCTGCTCGAAGACGGCGTCGGTGGGTCCGTACTCCACGATCCTTCCCTTGTGGAGCACGACCGTCCGCTCACTGATGTAGTTGCCCAGCGCCAGGTCGTGGGTGATGAACAGCACCCCGAGACCCCGCTGTTTGAGGTCGGCCAGCAGGTTCAGCACGTCGATGCGGGTGGACGCGTCGAGCATCGAGATGATCTCGTCGGCGACCAGGTACTCGATGTCGAGCAGCAGCGCCCGCGCGATCAGGAGGCGCTGGAGCTGGCCGCCGGACAACTGGTGGGGGAACTTGTTCAGCACCGCCCCCGGGCTGAGCCGGACGGCGTCGAGGGCGGCCTCGATCTTCGCGGTCCACTCCTTGTCGGGCACGCCCTTGAAGTAGACCTGGCGGATCATCGCGAAGACCCGGTCGGCCTTGAAGACCGGGTTGTAGGAGCTGAACGGGTCCTGGAAGACGCCCTGGACCTTGCGGTAGTAGTCGCGCCTGCCGATCGAGCGCACGTCGCGGCCGTCGATGGAGATCGTCCCGGACGTCGGCGGGAGCAGCCGGAGCACCATCTTGCCGATCGTGCTCTTGCCGCTGCCGCTCTCGCCGATCAGCGAGACCACCTCGCCCGGCTTGATCTCGAAACCGGCGTCGTCGACCGCCGTCATGGTCTGCCCGCCGAACGCGCCGATCCGGTAGACCTTGGTGACCCCGTCGAGTTTCAGCATCAGGCGGCCTTCCAGCAGGCGACGACGTGGTCCTTCTCGACCTCGACCGGCGGCGGGTCCTCGGCACACTTCTCGAACGCCAGCGGGCAGCGGTCCCGGAACCGGCATCCGGGCTCGGGCTTGAGCAGCGACGGCGGGTTCCCGGGGATGCCGGTGAGGCGCTTGTCGGCGTACCGCACCCCGACCTCGGGCAACGACGAGATCAGCAGCTGGGTGTACGGGTGTTTCGGCGCGTTCACCACGGTCGAGGCGGGGGCCTTCTCGGCCAGCTTCCCGGCGTACATGACCATGATCGTGTCGGCGAGCTGGTTGGTCAGCGAGATGTCGTGGGTGATGAAGATCATCGACTTCACGAAACCGCGGTCGCGGAAGCCCTTCAGCGTGGTGACGACGGCCTTCTGGGTGGAGACGTCGAGGGCCGAGGTGATCTCGTCGGCGATCAGCAGCGACGGGTTGAGCAGGGTCGAGATGACCATGACCATGCGCTGCTTCATGCCGCCGGACAACTCGATCGGGTACTTCCCCAGGACGTGTCTCGGCAGCTCGACGAGGTCGAGGCGGCTGTGCAGCTCGTCGAGGTCGAGCTTCTCCCGGCGCGATTCGAGCAGTTCCCGGACCATGCGGCCGATCTTGCGGGTCGGGTTCATCGCGCTCATCGAGTACTGCGGGATGAGCGAGACCTGCTTGAACCGGTAGGGGTTCATCTTGACGTCGTCGCCGATCGGGAGCACCTGGCCGTCGAGGGTGACGCTGCCGCCGACGTGCTTCATCCGGCCGTCGAGCCGGATCAGCGCCTTGCCGAGGGTGGTCTTGCCGCAGCCCGACTCCCCCGCGAGGCCCAGGATCTCGCCGTCGCGGAGGCCGAAGGACACCCCGTCGAGGGCTTGGACGTCGCCCTTCAGGGTCCGGTAGTAGACCCTGAGGTCGTCCACTTCCAGGGTCATCTAGAGCTCCCTCAGCTTGGGGTTGAACACCTCGTCGAGGCCGACGTTGGCGACGTACAGGGCGCCGACGATGAGGGTGATGCCGGCCCCGGGTGGGACGAACCACCACCACAGGCCCAGGTGCATCGCGCTCCACTGGTGGGCCTGTTGCAGCATCAGCCCGAGGGAGACGGCGTCGGTCGGGCCGAGGCCGATGAAGTCGAGCGACGAGGCGATCAGGATCGAGCCGCCGAACAGCAGGATGAAGGTGAGCAGCAGGTAGGAGCTCATGTTCGGGGCGATCTCGCGCATGATGATGCGGCCCGACCCCACCCCGCTGAGCCGGGCCAGGTCGACGAAGTCGCGTCCGCGCAGCGAGAAGGTCTGGGCGCGGATCGACCGGGCCGCCCACGGCCACTGCGTCAGCCCGATGAACAGGGCCTGCATGCCGGCGCTCCGGACGCCGATGTAGGCGTTCAGGATGAACAGCACGGCCAGCGTCGGCAGCACCAGGACGATGTTGGTGAGCATGTTGAGGATCTCGTCGATCCAGCCGCCCTTGTAGCCCGCCAGGAACCCGACGACCATGCCGATGACCGCCGCGATGCCCCCGCCGAGCGCGCCGACCAGGAACGTGGTGCGCAGGCCGTGCACGAACTGGGCCCACAGGTCCTGCCCGAACGTGTTGGTGCCGAGCCAGTACTCCCCGCCGGGCGGCTGCATCTGCATGCCGACGTACTCGGTCGGGGGCTTGTCGATGAAGAACGGCCCGATCACGCCGATGCCCAGCAGGACCAGGATGATCCCGGCCCCGACCAGCAGCTTCGTGTTGCGGACCGCGAAGTAGAGCGCCTCCGTCTTCATGCCGCGGCACCCGCCATTCCGACTCGCGTACGGGGATCGACGATCACATACACCACGTCGATGATGAAGTTTGCGATCAGCACGCCCAGCACGATGAACAGGAACGCGCCCTGGAGCAGGAAGAAGTCCTTGTTCTGGATGGCCGCCAGGATCAGCGACCCGAGGCCCGGATAGGAGAAGACGATCTCCGTTACCAGCGCGCCCGCGACCAGCACACCGAGTTGCAGCGCCAGACCGGTGATCTGCGGCAGCACGGCGTTGCGGAAGGCGTAGCGCCGGATGAGCTTCTGCGGGGCGCCCAGCGCCGACATGTAGTTGGCGTAGTCGGATTCGAGCTCGTAGATGATCACGTTGCGCATGCCGATCGCCCAGCCGCCGAGCGCGACCAGGAACAACGACGCGAACGGCAACAACCAGTGCCAGAACAGGTCGACGAGGAACGCCCACGTCAACGAGGGCGTCATCGAGAAGCTGTAGCCGCCGGCCACCGGGAAGATCCCCCACACGACGCCGAATCCCCAGGCCATCAGGGCGGCCAGCCAGAGGTAGGGGGTGGCGGTCAGCACGTACGAGACCGGCAGGACCGTGTTGTCCAGCACCTTGCGGCGCGCGGCGAGCGCGCCGAGCCGGTTCCCGACCACCCAGCTCAGCAGGATCGACGGGATGAGCAGCGCCAGCGAGTAGGGCACCGCCCGGGTGAGCAGGTCGGCGACCGGAGTCGGGAACGCCCACAGGCTGATCCCGAAGTCGCCGCGGAACAGGGACCCCCAGGAGTTCAGGTACTGCTGCCACCAGGGGAGGTCGAAGCCGAACAGGTTGTTGTAGTAGACACGCAGGGCTTCCTGGGCCTCCGGCTGCGCGACCCGCGCCCGGGCCAGCATGCTCGCGACCGGGTCACCCGGCATGAGGCGCGGCACCAGCCAGTTCACGGTCACGGCCATGAAGAAGGTCAGCCCGTAGATGAGCAGTTTCCTGCCGAAATAGCGACGCAAGAGGGGTTCTCCCTAGGGAGGCCCTCCCCGGCTTCGCAGCGCCGGGGAGGGCCGAGACGGGTTGACTAGGGAGCGACCGGCTGCAGCGCCGCGAGCGACTCGAAGCCGCCGAGCTCGAGCCAGTTACGCCACATCGTGGGCGCCGACTTGGGCGCGCTGCCCTCGCTGGAGGGCCAGTTCTTCCACACGCTGCTGCTGACCTGCGACCAGAGGCCGTTGTACCAGAGCGGGATGACCGGCATCTCGTCGAGCATGATGCCCTCAAGCTGCGAGGCGACCTTCTTCATGCCCTCGATGTCGTCGGTCTTGGTGCCGTCGAGCTGCTGCACCAGCTTCCAGGCCTCCTCGTTCTCGTACCGGCCGAAGTTCACGGTGTTCTGCTGGGCCTGGACGGGGAGCTGGAAGACGTACTCGAAGTAGGTGTACGGCGAGTTCGAGAGCTGGCGCTCGTTGTTGATGACCAGGTCGAACTTGCCCGTGTTGCGCGCCTCGACGAGGGCGTTGTAGTCGGGGAACTCGGCCTCGACGTTGATGCCCGCGGCCTTGGCGCCGGTGGCGATGACCCGGATGGCCTCCATCCAGTCGGTCCATCCGGCCGGCACGATCAGCTTGAGCGCGATCGGCGAGCCGTCCTTGTTCTCGACCATGCCGTCGCCGTTGCCGTCCTTGTAACCGGCGGAGGCGAGCATCTGCTTGGCCTTGTCGGTGTCGAAGGCGAAGCCCTTCTGGCCGACGACCGCCTGGTCGACGAACTGGTCCCACTGCGGCAGCAGGCCGGTCGGGCTGGCGGGCTTGACCAGGTTGCCGTACACGCCCTCGACGATCTTCTTCACGTCGACCGAGGTGGCCAGCGCCTTGCGGAACGCGGCGTCGTTCAGCGGCTTCTTGGTGGTGTTGGGCACCAGCCAGGCGGTGTTGGCCGAGAGCATGTAGGGCGGCTCGGGGTAGTACGTGCTGATGCCGAAGTTGCCGGTGACCAGGTTGGCCGCGCCAGGCAGGAAGTTGTTGGAGAGGTCGAGGCCCTTCTGCAGCAGCAGGCCCATCGCCACCTCGTTGGAGGAGTTGACGATGTCGACGATGTACTTCGGCTTCGGGTCGAGGTTGAGCTGCGCCTTGCCCCACCAGGTGTCGTTCTTCACCCACGCGACGCGGTCCTGGTCGTGGCTGTGGTACTTGTACGCGCCGGTGCCGACGGGGTTCTCGTTGATCCCGTCCAGCACGTCCTTCTCGGAGCGTCCCTCCCAGATGTGCTTGGGCACGATCGACCGGCTGTAGATGTTGAAGTCCCACTGCTGGTAGTTGGCCTTGGAGAAGGTGAACTTCACGGTCGAGGCGTCGGGCGCCTCGACGGCCGAGAGCCAGTTCCACAGGTTGTGGTAGGGGATCGTCTCCATCTTGCCGAGCTCGAAGGTGAACTTGACGTCCTCGGCGGTGAACGGCTTGCCGTCCGACCAGGTGATGTTCGGACGCAGCTTGACCTCGTACGTCGTGTCGTCGACCCACGCGCCGCTCGCGGCCAGCCACGGGTTGAGCTTCCCGGCGACCGGGTCGAAGTGGAACAGCGTCTCGTAGACCAGGCCCTTGGTGCCGGTCGCGGAGTCCCACTCACGGATGGGGTTGAAGTTCGCGGGCGGGCCCCACTGGGTGCCGCTCGTGTAGAGGGTCTCGTTCCGGGGGAAGGCGCCGCCTTCGGCGGCGGGAGCCGGTGCGGCCGGCGCCGACGCTCCCGGGGCCGGAGTGGGAGTGCCGCCACTCGTACACGCGGCCGCGAGTAAGCCCGCCGCCACGATGGGGATCAGAAACCGGGTAGCGCGGTTCCGCATCGTCTCTTCTCCTTGCATCCACACACCTGCTGGCCAACCCCGATGGGCCGGCCGGTGGGAGCCCCGGCCGACGTGTTGGGAGCGCTCCCAAGAGGACTCCCAATGCGTGATTCATGGCTGAACCGGATAAGTACCGAGACCGTAAAATCCACATGACGGGGGTGTCAATAGCCTGATATACGCTGAACCAGTTAAGTCGCACGACGGGGTGGGTTCGTGAAAAGACCGACGATCTCTGATATCGCACGTCAGGCGGGGGTTTCGAAGGGTGCGGTGTCCTACGCGCTCAACGGGCAACCCGGTGTATCGGAGTCGACCCGGCGACGCATTCTTGCGATAGCCGATGAAATCGGCTGGCGACCGAACAGCGCCGCCCGCGCGCTGAACGGCGCCCGCGCCAACGCGATCGGCCTGGCGTTGTGCCGTCCGGCCCGCATCCTCGGCATGGAACCGTTCTTCATGGAGCTGATCAGCGGCCTGGAGGCCGAGTTGTCGGCCCGCGACTTCGCGCTCATGCTCCAGGTCGTCGGCGACCACGACGGCGAGATCGCCGTCCACCAGCGCTGGTGGGGCGAGGGCCGCATCGACGGCGCGTTCCTGGTCGACCTGCACGTCGACGACCCGCGTGTCCCGGTCATGGAGGAGCTCGGCATGCCGGTCGTCGTCATCGGCGATCCGTCGGGGGCTGGCTCGCTGGTGCCGGTCTGGTCCGACGAGGGCGCCCCGGTACGCGAGACCGTCGACTACCTCACCGCCCTCGGCCACCGCCGGATCGCCCGAATTGCGGGCCTACCGAAACTCGTCCACACCACACTGCGCGACCGCGAGTTCGCCCGCGCCTGCGCCGGGCTCGACGACTGCCCGGTCGTGCACACCGACTACACGGGCGAGGAGGGCGCGCGGGCCACGCGGCGGCTGCTGTCGTCTCGGGTCAGGCCCACCGCGATCGTCTACGACAACGACATCATGGCCGTCGCCGGCCTCTCGGTCGCCCAGGAGATGGGCCTGGCCGTGCCCGCCGACCTGTCGATCGTGGCCTGGGACGACTCGCCCCTCTCTCAGGTCGTACGCCCCCCGCTGACCGCCCTGACCAGGGACATCCCGGCCTATGGGGCACACGCCGCGCGGATGCTGCTCGACCTGATCGACGGCTCCGAGCCCGGTTCGTTCGAAGACCGGGCGGCCAGTCTGAATCCTCGCGGAAGCACCGGACCGCCGGTTTCGGCCGGGCATTAGGGGATTCGTCGTTACACTTTGCAGCGGTGACCGGGGGGTGGCCCCGGATCGTTTCCCCCGGGGGTAGGGCGTTGAGTCAGATCGACGTGCGTCCAAGGCTGGTTCCGCCGCCGCTGCCAGAACGGCCCCGCCGCCTGTGGGTCGCGTGGGTGCAGGTGCTGGTCGCGGCCGTGATGGGCGTCGTGGTCGGGGCGGCGAGCTTCGTGGTCACCGGCTACGTGAAGGTCACCACGAACGTCAAGCACGAGTCGGTCCCGACGTCCGACCTGGGGCACCGGCCCGACAAGATCAATCCAGCGCTGAACGTGCTCATCGTGGGCTCCGACCAGCGCAACGGCGCGAACGCCCGCTATGGCTCCTTCGCCGGAGAGCGCACCGACACGATCATCCTGGCCCACATCTCCCCCAAGCGCGACGGCGCCACGTTGATCAGCTTCCCGCGCGACTCCCTCGTCCAGTTGCCGGCCTGCCCGGCCAGGAAGGGATTCCCCGGCCAGAACGCCCACGTCGGCATGATCAACGAGTCGTTCAACTCGGGCGGCATCGGCTGCACGTGGAAGACGATCGAGACGCTCACCAAAATCCACATCGACCACTACGTGAAGGTCGACTTCACCGGCTTCAAGGCCATGGTCGACGCGCTGGGGGGCGTGCCGGTCTGCGTACCGGAACCGGGGATCAAAGACAAGAAGGCCCTGCTCACCCTCGCGCCCGGCAAGCAGACCCTCAACGGGGAACAGAGCCTCGGGTACGTCCGCGCCCGCTACAGCCTCGGCGACGGCTCCGACATCGGCCGCATCCAGCGCCAGCAGATGTTCCTGGCCTCGATGGCGAAGAAGGCGATGAGCGGCGAGACCCTCACCAACCCCGGCGCGCTGCTGGCCCTGCTCGACGCCGTGACCAAGTCGATCACCACCGACCCCGAGCTGACCCCGTCGGTGCTGAAGGACCTGGCGCTGAGCGCCGAGGGCCTGAAGGCCGGTTCGATCCGCTTCATCACCACGCCGTGGCACTACTCGCTGACCAGCCCCGGCCGGGTCGAGTGGGTGCAGCCGCAGGCCAAGAGCCTGTTCACGATGGTCGCCAAAGACCAGCTCACCTCCAAGGTCGACACGGGCGAGCAGAAGATCCCCAAGAGCCAGATCCACGTGCTCGTGCAGAACGGCTCGGGCCGCTCGGGCCTGGCCACGAACGTGGCGGCGATCCTGGAGCAGCGCGGCTACCACATCCTCGGCGTGGAGGACGCGCCCAAGCCCTACGCGAAGACGTTCGTGAAGTACACCCCGAACGGCCAGACGCGGGCGGCGCGGGTGTTCCGCGAACTGGTGAAGTCGACCACGTTCAACGTGCGGAACGGCACGACACAGCAGGTCGTCCTGGTGCTCGGCGCCGACTACCAGGGCCTCAAGGAACCGAAGACCACGATCGAAGACGTCGAGGGCTTCGACGCGACCCACGACACCTGCACGACACGTTAAACCCGCATCGAATAGGGCATACGGGACGTCATGCGCGAAAACCGGAGCCTGCGCAGGGCGTTGGCCCTGACGCTCGCTTCGACGCTCCTGTGGGGAGTCGCGCACATCTGGACCGGCCGGGTGCGCACCGGCCTGGCCCTCGCGGCCGTGTGGCTGACCCTGCTGTCGGCCGCGGTGACGGTCCTCGGCAACGCGCCGACGCTGGCGCTACGGCGGCTTGACCTCGTCGTCGCCGCCGGGGTCGCGCTGGCCGTCGTGTGGGCGGGCGTCATCGTCTGGTCGTGGCTGGTGATCCGCCCCCGGCGGACCCGCTTCGGCCTTCCCCTGCTCGCCGTCGCCGGGCTCTGCGTGCTGGTGGCCGCGCCGCTGGGCTACGCGTCGCGGCTGGCGTACGTGTCGAACGAGGTCGTCAGCACGGTCTTCGTCGCCGACGACCCGGCCCCCGAGGTCGCGGCCCCCGTGGCGGCCGACCCCTGGGCGGGCCGCGAACGCCTGAACATCCTGCTCGTCGGCGCCGACGCGGCCAAGAACCGGCCCGGCGCCCGGACCGACAGCATGACGGTGGCGTCGGTCGACACCCGGACGGGGGAGTCGGTCCTGTTCTCGCTGCCGCGCAACCTGCAGAACGTGCCGGTCGACGGCTTCCCCGCGGCCGCGCTGCTGAACGAGGTCTTCCAGTGGGGCGAAGACCAGGGGCGGTCCGGCGCCGACCTGCTGAAGTCGACGGTCGGCGACATCCTCGGCCTCGACGTCGACTACTACGCGATGGTCGACATGCGCGGCTTCGCCCAGATCATCAACGCCATGGGCGGCGTCACCGTGACGGTGCGGCACGACATCGTGTTCGGCGCCTACCGCGAGGGCCTCATCAAGGCCGGCACCCGGCGGCTGAACGGCACCGAGGCCCTGTGGTTCGGCCGCTCCCGCACCGACAGCGACGACTACCAGCGCATGGGCCGGCAGAAGTGCCTGCTGAACGCGGTCGCCGACCAGGCCGACCCGCTGAAGGTGCTGCGCGGCTTCGAACGCATCGCGGACGCGACCAAGCGCTACGTCTCGACCGACATCCCGCGCAGTCTGGTGCCCGACCTGATCGACCTGACCCCGAAGGTCAAGGAGGCCGACATCACCAGCCTCCAGTTCGTGCCGCCGCTGATCCGGACCGGCAACCCGGATTGGGACCTGATCAAAGAGAAGGTCGCCGAGGCACTGGGCGAACGCACCCGTCCGGTGGCGGCCACCCCGGCCGCCAAGCCGAAGGCGAAGGCCGACAAGCCGATCGACCTCGACGAGTCCTGCGCCTGAGATCCGGCGATCGCCTTGCTCACGCCTCCAAGAGCACGGCCGGATCGAACTCGATCGGTACCGGCGTCTCCGACTTGAAGACGGCTCCGGCGAACACTCTTTCCAACCGGTGATAGGTCAGGTAGCCGGACGCCAGAGCGTATCGGGTGATGTTCACCGTCGGATGGGTGTCGACGACCCAGTATTCCTGCACTCCGGAAGCCGCATACTCGACGGCCTTCTCATATCGGTCGGTACGCTCGCTGCCACTGTTTCGGGAGATCACCTCGATCACCAGCTTGATGCTGTGCGGCGAATGGGCACGCTCGTCGTCTTCCAGCCCTTGGCGCACACTCGCCCAGTCAGCCACCGCTATGTCAGGTACTCGTAGACCTCTCACCGTGTACATGTCGACAGGGCCGTTGACGTAGAGGTCAGTTCCGGCGGACTCGATGGCCGAATCCAGGATTCGCACGAGTTTCTTCACGACATAGTCGTGGCGCATGCCAGGCCAGGGGGACATCACAATCCATCCGTTGACGAGTTCGTAGCGCGCGTCCCTTGGCATGCGATCCAGATCCGCGATCCCGTGAGGGCCGTGGTCGAGCGAGTATTCACGATCCTCGCGTCCCGCACCCACGTCCCTCACCTCCGATCGAGCGATCTCATGACAGCTTATAAGGCTCACACATCGTCCCTTCAGAGTCACAGTAAGTATATAGACGACTCATAGACGTTTGCATGATGTCCAAAAACCTACCGGGCTTGACGGGAATCTTGGATCGCTCTTTAATACTGCCTAACCCGACTTATTAAGTAGGAATCAGGGAGAAGCGTATGAAGGCTCGCAGGGTTCGCGGGGTAGTCGCCGCGCTGGCCGCGGTGATGGTCACCTCGCTCGCGGCCGCCTGCGGCGGGGGCGGTACGACCGCCGATGGGGGCGCCTCCGCTCCCGCCGGCGGGGCACCTGCGGAGAAGAGCGAGCTCCGGCTCGGGTTCTTCCCCAACATCACCCACTCGACCGCCCTCGTCGGCGTCGAGAAGGGCTACTTCACCAAGGCTCTGGGCGACAACGTCACCCTCAAGACGAGCACCTTCAACGCCGGTCCCGCCGCCATCGAGGCGGTCTTCTCGGGGGCCATCGACGCGACCTACATCGGCCCGAACCCCGCGATCAACGCGTGGGAGAAGTCGAAGGGCCAGGCGATCAAGATCGTGGCCGGGGCGGCGTCGGGGGGCGTCTACCTGGTCGTGAAGCCCGAGATCAACAGCATCGAGGACCTCAAGGGCAAGAAGGTCGCCACCCCGCAGCTCGGCAACACCCAGGACGTCGCGCTCCGCTACTACCTGGACGAGAAGGGCATCAAGACCGACACCAAGGGCGGCGGCGAGGTGTCGATCGTGCCGCAGGAGAACTCGCTGACCCTGCAGACCTTCGCCACCGGTGACATCGACGGCGCGTGGGTGCCCGAGCCCTTCGCCAGCCGCCTGATACAGGAGAGCGGCGGCAAGGTCCTGATCGACGAGCGCGACCTGTGGCCGAACAAGCAGTTCGTGATCACCCACCTGATCGTCCGGCAGGAGTGGGCCAAGGAGCACCCCGACCTGGTCAAGAAGCTGATCGAGGGCCACGTCGAGTCGACCGCCTTCATCAACTCCGACCCGGCCGGGGCGGCCACGGCGGTCAACGCGCAGCTCGAGAAGCTGACCGGCAAGCCGCTCAAGCCCGAGGTGCTCGACGCGGCGCTGAAGAACATCACGTTCACCAACGACCCGATCGCCTCCTCGCTGGTCGGCAGCGCCGACCACGCCATCAAGGTGGGCCTGCTGAAGCCGATCGACCTGAACGGCATCTACGACCTGACCACGCTCAACGGGATCCTGGCCGCCAAGGGCGAGACGGCGGTGAGCGACAAGTGACAGCTCCTACCCAGGAGCTCGGCCACGGCCGGACGGAGGGCCCCGCGCCCGCCGTCCGGCTGGACGCCGTCTCCAAGGTGTACGGCCGGGGCCCCACCAGCCTCCTCGCCCTCGACCAGGTCTCCCTGACGGCGGCGCAGGGCGAGTTCGTCTGTCTCCTCGGCGCGTCGGGGTGCGGCAAGAGCACCATGCTCAACCTCGTCGCGGGCCTCGACCGGCCGACCGCCGGGACCATCGAGACCGGCGGCAGGCAGATCGCCATGATGTTCCAGGAACCCGCCCTGTTCCCCTGGCTGACCGTCACGGGCAACGTCGAGCTGGCGCTACGCTCGCTCGACCGCAGGAAGCGCAGGGAGCGGGCGGCCGAGCTCCTCGACGTCGTCCACCTCGGCGGCTTCGCCAAGAAGCGCCCCCACGAACTGTCCGGCGGCATGCGCCAGCGCGTCTCCCTCGCCCGCGCGCTCGCCCAGGAGGCCGACGTCCTGCTGATGGACGAACCGTTCGGCGCCCTCGACGCGATGACCCGCGACCTGCTGCACGACGAACTCGAGCGCATCTGGCGCGAGCGCAACCTCACGATCCTGTTCGTCACCCACAACGTCCGCGAGGCGGTCCGCCTCGGCGACCGGGTGGTTCTCCTGTCCAGCCGCCCGGGAACCGTCATCGAGGACTACACGGTGGACCTCGAACGCCCGCGCCGCACCGAGTCGGCCGAGGTCGCCAAGCTGGCCGGCGAGATCACGGTCCGTCTGAAGGAGGAGGTCAGCCGCCATGGCCGTTGACACCCCCGAAAAGATCAACGCGCAGATCGCCGGTCTCGACGCGCTCGAGATCCAGGTCAAGGCCAAGCGCAACATCCCGGCCGCGATCTGGGGCCGCGTGTGGCCCATGCTGCTGGCCGTCTCGATCGTGCTGGCCATCTGGGAAGCGGTCGTGCTGGCCGAGTTCTGGCCCGAGTACGTCTTCGCCGGACCGGTCACCGCCCTGGGCGAGCTCGGCACCCGCCTGGGCGAGGGCGAGTTCTGGCACGCCATCGCCACCACGATGCGCCGGGCCGTGTCGGGCTTCCTGCTGGCCATCGTGGTCGGCGTCGTCATCGGCGCGGCCGTCTCCCGGGTCAAGCTGCTCCGGGCGGCGTTCGGGTCGCTGATCACCGGTCTCCAGACGATGCCGTCGATCGCCTGGTTCCCGCTCGCCATCCTGCTGTTCGGCCTCACCGAGAACGCGATCACCTTCGTGGTCGTGCTCGGTGCGGCGCCGTCCATCGCCAACGGCCTCATCACCGGCGTCGACTACACGCCGCCGATCCTGCTCCGAGCCGGGCACGTGCTCGGGCTGCGGCGGATCTCCCTCTATCGGCACCTGATCCTGCCCGCCTCGCTGCCGTCGTTCCTGGCGGGGCTGAAGCAGGGCTGGGCGTTCGCGTGGCGGTCGCTGATGGCGGGCGAGATCCTGGTGATCATCGCCAACCAGCCCTCACTGGGCGAGCAGCTCCACTACGCCCGAGAGCTGGCCGACTCGGCCCGCCTGCTGGCCACGATGATCATCATTCTGCTCATCGGCATCGTGGTCGACGTGCTCTTCGGCGCGGCGGACAACGCGCTGCGTCGCCGCTGGGGTCTGGACCAGCGGATCGGCTGACAGGCATGCGCCTGTCAGCACGCACCCATTACGCGCTCCGGGCGGCGGCCGAACTCGCGGCCGCCCCTCCGGGGCCCGTCCCGGCGGAACGCATCTCGACCGCCCAGCGCATCCCGCGCCGCTTCCTGGACAACATCCTGCTGCAACTGCGCCGCGCGGGACTGATCCACAGCCAGCGCGGCCCCGACGGCGGCTACTGGCTCGCCCGGCCCGCCGACCAGATCACGCTCGCCGAGGTCATCGTGGTGATCGAGGGGGTGCCACAGGACCACGAGGCGTTCTTCGGCGCCTCCGAGCCGCTGGAGAAGGTCTGGGCGGCGCTGCGCGAGAACGAGACCCGCGTCCTCACCGGAGTGACCCTGGCCCACCTCGCCGGAGGGTCTTTGCCGACCCTGTGACACATACCTCACCTAAGCCCCATTAGTTGTGGAAGACTCCGACTCCTATAGAGGCCCGGGTGTGCAGAGGCAGGCTTTATGGGAAGTCCGGGGCAGCTCGTAGTCAAGCGGTACCGGCTCGTCCGGGCGCTCGGCCAGGGCAACACGGGCATCGTCTGGGAAGGCCACGACGACCTGCTCGACCGCCCGGTGGCCGTCCGTGAGGTGCTGCTCCCCGCCGGGTTGCGGGAGAGCCGCCTGACCGCCCTGCAGCAGCGCATCGCGCGGGAGTCGCGGCAGGCCGAGCGGCTGCGGCACCCCGGCATCGCCTCCGTCTTCGACGTCGCAGAAGAGGACGACACGCTGTACGTCGTCATGGAGCTGGCCCGCTCCAGGTCGCTCGACGGGATCGTGGCGAGTGACGGGCCGCTGGAGGTGCCCAAGGCCGCGTACGTCATCAGGACCGCCCTCGCCGCCCTCACGGTGGCCCACGCGGCCGGGGTCAGGCACGGCGACGTGCGGCCCGCGAACATCCTGGTCGGGCATGACGGCCGGGTGGTGCTGGCCGACTTCGGCGTGGGCTCGGTGGCGGCCGACCCGGTGTTCGCCAAGCGGGTGGGCGAGCGGTCGCCCGCCCACGGCGAGTCGTGGAGCTCGGCGCGGTCGGCGGCCGCGTTCCGGGCGCCGGAACGCATCGATCCAGACGCGCCGGTCAGGGAGACCGCCGACCTGTGGTCGCTGGGCGCCTCGCTCTATTTCGCGGTCACCGGCAAGCCGCCGGCGCTGCCGCAGGAGAAGCCGCGCACCCCCGCGAAGGACGTCGACGTGTCGGCCGCTCCCGAGGAGCTGCGGCCGGTGCTCGCGGCGCTGCTGGCGCGCGACCCGAAGCGGCGTCCGTCCCATGAGGCGGCCGACGAACTGCTCGCGGCGTTCGAGCCGCCGTCGGCCCCGCCCGCGCCGAAGCCGGTGCGGGGCGGCACGCGCATGCGGTTCATCGCGGTCGGCGCGGCCGTCGTCGTCATCGCGGGCGCGGTCAGCGGGTGGGCGCTGTTACGTCCCGACTCGACGGTCATCACCACCCGCACCGCCGCGACCGACCCGACCACCGCGCCCGTCGTGCTGCCCTCGCCGTCACCCTCGCCGGTCGACACGCTGCGGTTCCGGCTGGTCCCCTACGACTCCCCGGCCGGCTGGCACGCCATGGCGCCCCGCACGTGGAAACGCACCGTCGGGGAGTACGCCGTCTGGTGGGTCGACCCCCGCAAGCGCGGTCACCTGTCGATAGAGGTGACGAACCAGGTCGGCACCGATCCGCTGGCCGCCCTCCACGAGGCCGAGGCGATCCTCTATCCCAACGTGGAGGCGTACAGGAAACTGCGCCTGAAGACCGTCGGGTCGAAGCTCGGGTCGGCGGCCGATTGGGAGTTCACCTGGCGCCAGGTTCGTAACGCGCGAGACACACACCTGGTGAAGGGGCAGACGTACCACCAATATCGGCGCGTCATCTCCACCGAAACCACCACAACGGTTCTCACCTGGACGACCACCGCCGCCGAATGGGACCGCATGCGGCCCACATTGCTCCGGGTCTTCCGGGCCTACTCGCCCACGCAGACCTGAAGATCCATGGCACACTGATTACGACAATCGTTTTCATCATCGTGATCAGGGAGACCACCCGTGCGTGTTGCCTTCGTCGGCAAGGGCGGCAGCGGCAAGACCACCCTTTCCTCGCTTTTCGCCCGCTACGTGGCCACCCGCGCCCGGGTCGTGGCGATCGACGCCGACATCAACCAGCATCTCGCGCTCGTTCTCGGCGCGGAGCAGCCCCGTCCGCTCGGCGGCATGCTCACCGAGATCAAGGACCACCTGCGCGGCGACAACCCGCGCATCCCCTCGGCGGCGGCCATGGTCAAGACGACCCCGCCCGGCCGGGGCTCGCGCCTGCTCACCCTCGACGACCCGTTCTTCCCGTCGGTCGAGGTCGAGGGCCTGCGCCTGATGGCGACCGGCCCCTTCAGCGAGACCGACCTCGGGGTGGCCTGCTACCACTCGAAGGTCGGCGCGGTCGAGCTCTACCTGAACCACCTGGTCGACGGTCCGGGTGAGTACGTCGTGGTCGACATGACCGCCGGGGCCGACTCGTTCGCCAGCGGCATGTTCACCAAGTTCGACGTCACCTTCCTCGTGGTCGAGCCCACCCGCCAGGGCGTGAGCGTCTACCGGCAGTACCAGGAGTACGCCGCCGAGTTCGACGTCGCCGTCGCGGTGGTCGGCAACAAGGTCCAGACCGCCGACGACCGCGCGTTCCTGCACGACCAGGTCGGCCCCGACCTGCTCACCTGCCTCGACCACAGCCCGGCCGTACGGGCCATGGAACAAGGCCGTGCCTTCACCCTGAACGACCTGGAGCCCGGGAACCTCGCCGGCCTCCAGACCCTGCTCGACCGAGTCGACGCGGCCGAGAAGGACTGGGCGAAGTTCGGCCGTCAGGCGCACGAGTTCCACCTGCGCAACGCGCGCGCCTGGGCGAACAAGGCGACCGGCGTGGATCTGGCCGACCAGATCGATCCCGGATTCATTTTCGGGGACGCCGCCTTGGCATAACGTCGTATACGCCCCAACCGAGAGGAGAAAGCCTCATGTCGCTGACCGTTCCGAACGATCTGCTCGACCAGGCCAGGGCCGGTGACGTGGACGATGCGGCCTTCGTGGCCTGCGTCCGCGACTCGTTGCCGTACGCATGGGGGCTGATCAGCGAGCTGGTCAGAACGCGGACCGAGTCGGGCGCGACCTTCGCCGACAACCAGGTCCCGCCGCCCGACGAGGCGGCCCGGGGGCAGCTCCTGCGCTGCCTCGCCAGTGACGCCATGCGGGGCGCGCTGGAACGCCACTTCCAGGTGAAGCTGGCGTTCCAGAACTGCCACCGCGTGGCCGTGTTCGACCCGTCGGCGACCGCCGAACTGGCCGACTTCACCACCGCGCGCGCCCAGATCCTCAACCAGCAGCCGGAGCTCGTCGACTGCTAGTAGCGCGTTGACCAGGGCAAAGCGAGACACAGACGGCCGGAGGCCGGCTGTGTCTCGCGCTCTGAACCTGCCCAGAAAAACAGAGGCGCCCGCTTAGACTTGACCGCCATGAGGGCCGAGTGGCGAATGCTCGTCTTCGCGGGCGTCTTCCTGGTCGCGTACGCGACCCCGATCCTCTTCCCGCACATCCCCTATGACTGGAAGCTGACCTGCTGGCTCGCCCAGCTCGGCTGCTGGTTGTTGTTCCTGGCCGAATACGTCACGCGCTTCGTGCGGGCCGGCGACAAGAAGGCGTTCGCCAAAGACAACGTCCTCGACCTGCTGGTCATCCTGCTGCCGCTGATGATGCCGCTGCGCATGCTGCAACGGCGGCTCGGCTTCCAGCGCAAGGTGCTGACCTTCACCGCCACGACCACGGTCGTGCTCGGCCTGGCCGCCAGCCTCGCGGTCCTGCGCGCCGAACGCGACGCCCCCGGCGCGAACATCCTGACCTTCGGCGACGCCACCTGGTGGGCCGTCACCACGATGACGACCACCGGCTACGGCGACACCTATCCCGTCACCCCCGACGGCCGCCTCATCGGCTCGGCCCTGATGCTCGGCGGCGTCGCGCTGCTGGGTGTGGTGACGGCGACGCTGGCCTCCTGGTTCGGCCGCAGGTTCGACACCGGCGACGACACAGAGAAGCTGCTCCGCGAGGCGTTGAAGGAGATCGGCGAACTGAAGGAGATGCTCAGAACCCGAGGCTGAGCTGCCCTTCTCCGACCGCGGGGTCGCGGTGCCGCTTCAGGTGCCGCCACTTCGGCAGGTCGTCGAGGTAGGACCACGACAACCGGTGGTGTTCCCCCGGCCCGTGTTCGGCCAGCGCGGCCTGGTGCGCCGGCGACGGGTAACCGGCGTTCTCGGCGAACCCGTAGACGTCGTCGAGGGTGGCCATGAACAGGTCGCGCCGCACCTTCGCCAGCACCGACGCCGCCGCCACCGACACGCAGTTCAGGTCGCCCTTGATCTCGCAGCGCACCGCCCACGGCGCGCCGAGGTAGTCGTGTTTCCCGTCCAGGATCACCACGTCGGGCTTGACCGGCAGCGCCTCCAGCGCCCGCCGGGCGGCCCGCCGCAGCGCCTCGGTCATCCCGAGGGTGTCGATCTCCTCGACCGAGGCCTCGCCGTGCCCGAACCCGACCACCCACGACTCCAGGACGGACACCATCGCCTCACGCCGGCCGGGCGCGAGCATCTTGGAGTCGGTCAGCCCCTCGGGCGGATCGCTGAAGTCGGTCACCACGGCGCACACCGAAACCGGCCCGGCCCAGGCGCCCCGGCCGACCTCGTCGACCCCGGCGACGATCTTGTTGCTTCCCGTGGTGAGCAGGCGTTCGAGTGTGTACGACGGCACCGGCCAAACCTAGTCGGCGAACCCGTTCGTGGGGGTCAGATAGCCGAGATCACTGGCCAGATAGCGGGCGGCGACGTGCAGCGCCCGGAGGGAGGCCGCCACCGAGGCCCGGTGCACCGACGACTCGCGCGCCACGGCGGTGATGACACGCTCGACGGGTTCGCCGGGGAACTCCCTGACCACCACTCCGCGCACCCCGGCGGCCAGGCACAGGGCGGGCACCGCGGCGATCCCTATCCCCTTGGCGACCAGGCTCAGGATCGTACCGAGGCCCTCGAACTCCCAGGCCACGGGCGGCGCGCCGCCGACCTCGGTGAGCAGCCGGTCGACGGCGGTGCGGGACGGCTCGCCCTCGGGGGTGGCCATCCACGCCTCGTCGCGCAGCTGGGCGGGGTCGACCGGCTCGTCGAGGTTGGCCAGCCGATGTCTGCGCGGCACCACCAGGACCAGCGGGTCGCGCAGCAGCGGGAACACGGTGAGCGTCTCACGCCGCCGCACCCGCCCCCACCAGTCGTCCACGAGCGCGATGTCGGCCTCGCCCGACTCGACCTCGCGCATGCCCCGGCCCGACCGGCTCTGCGACAACCGCAGGGCGAGTTGCTTGTGCCGCCGCAGCGACTGGGCGAGCGCGGGCGCGAAGGCGACGGCGGCGGTCGGGAACGCCGTGATGACGACCCGCCCGGTCGGCGTGCCGGCATGTGCCGACAGGTCCGACTCGGCCGTCTCGACCATCGCCAGGATGCGTTCGGCGTGCACGACCAGCCGCCGCCCGGCGTCGGTGAGTTCCGCACTGTGGCTGGTCCGGTCGATGAGGGCCGCGCCGGCCTCCCGTTCCAGGGCCGCGAGCTGCTGCGACACCGCCGACGCGCTGTAGCCGAGGGACGCGGCCGCGGCGGCGATACTGCCCCTCCGGGCGAACTCGCAGAACAACGTCAAACGCCGCAGATCCAGCATCGGATCTCCTTATGCCCGGCACCGAAAAGCCTCGCTTGTCCTGATGCCCGTACCCACACAAGGTGGGTACGTTCCACAGCATTCAGGAGGAATCAGTATGCACGTCACACTTTCGGCGACTCTGGCCGCGAACGAAGACATCGCCCGAAGACGGAGATCCGGGGAGCGGGTGCTGCACCTGGCTTTCGGTGAGGCCGGGCTGCCCGTACACCCGGCTCTGCTGGCCCGGCTCGCCGACGCGGGGGCCAGCAACGGCTACGGCGAGGTCGCGGGTCTGGCCGCGCTGCGCGAGGCGGCGGCCGGCTACTGGTCGCGGCGTGAGCTGCCGACCGACCCCGACCTGGTGGTCTGCGGACCGGGCAGCAAGTCGCTGCTGTTCGGCCTGCTGGTCGCCATCGGCGCCGACCCGGGCGAGTGGAGGTCTCCCGGGGACATGGTGCTGCCGATGCCGAGCTGGGTGAGTTACGCCGCCCAGGCCGAGATCGTGGGGGTGCGCCCGATCCTGGTGCCGACCCCGGCCGGCGAGGGCGGGGTGCCCGACCCCGACCAGGTCAGATCGGCGGTGCTGCACGCCCGCGCGCAGGGCCGGACGGTCCGCTCGGTGCTCGTCACGCTCCCGGACAACCCGACCGGCCGCCTGGCCCGGCCGGAGACGGTCCGGCGCCTGGCCGAGGTCGCCCGCGAGCTCGATTTGGTCATCATCTCCGACGAGATCTACCGCGACCTCGTGCACGACCCGCACGCCACCCCGTTCCTGAGCCCGGCCGACGTGGCGCCCGAACGCACCGTCATCACCAGCGGCCTGAGCAAGTCGCTCGCGCTGGGCGGCTGGCGGATCGGCGTGGCCCGGTTGCCGCACACGCCCGGCGGGTGGGCGCTGCGCCAGCGGCTGCTCGCGGTCGCCAGTGAGATCTGGTCGGCCCCGGCCGCGCCGGTGCAGCACGCCGCCGCGTACGCGTTCGCCGAGCCCGAGGAGATCGTGGAACGTATCGACGACTCACGGCGGCTGCACGCCACCGTGGCCCGCGCGGTCGCCGACCGGTTCGCGCGCGCGGGCGCGAAGGTGGACGTGCCGCAGGGCGGGTTCTACCTCTATCCGCAGATGCCCGGTTTCGACAGCTCCGACGAGCTGGCCCGGACCCTGCTCGACCGCCACGGCGTCGGCGTGCTGCCGGGCACCGCGTTCGGCGACGAGCCCCGTTCGGCGCGGGTCCGCGTGGCCACCTCCCTGCTGTACGGCGAGACCGCCGAACAGCGTCTCGCGGCGTTGCACGGATCCGATCCGCTGTCGCTCCCGTGGGTGGCCGAATCGCTCGACTACCTGGAGGAAGCCCTCGGCGGACTGACCACGAAGGAGCCGTCGAGAGCTCGAAGGAGGATGTTCCTGGCACCCGCTCCGGCGCGCTGACGATCTTTGTCGAATCTTTACTCTCGGCGGCCGTGGCGAGGCCGCGAAGAAACACCTCTGACCTGCGGTTTTATGGCTATGGTGGGCGCTCAACCTGGGGTTCCACAAGATGTCGTGTGTCATTTGGCACCAGACATGTCGTCCAGACCCCATCATGTGCTCATGCCCGCTTTTGTCACCCTGTCCGGGCGCTTCGTGCGCCTGGAACCGCTCACCCTCGCGGCCGTCGACGATCTTGTCGCCGCGGCGAGCGAGGACCGCGCGACGTACTCGTTTACTCGCGTTCCCGCAGGCCGGGAGGAGATGGTCTCGTACGTCGAGGCCGCTCTGGCTGAGCAGGCGGAGGGCCGCACGATGCCCTTCGCCATCCGGTGGCTGCACACCGACCGCGTGGTCGGTGCCACCCGTCTGATGCACCTGGAGTACTGGCAGGGGCCCATGCCCTGGCCGCCGGGTACCAAAGGCGTGGTGGGCGAGGTCCCGTCGGTCGCGGACATCGGTTACACCTGGCTGGGCGCCTCCGCCCAGGGCACGGGTGTCAACCGGGAGGCCAAGTATCTCTTGCTCTCCCACGCGTTCGAGACGTGGCAGGTCCACCGGATAACTCTCAAGGCAGACGTACGCAACAACCGATCCCGGGCCGCCATCGAGGCCCTCGGCGCACACCTCGACGGTGTGCGGCGAGCGGACAGCCGAGGCGCCGACAACACGGTCCGAGATACGGCGTATTACTCGATCCTGCGCTCTGAATGGCCGGCGGTACGAGAACGGATCCTGGCGCGTCTTGACTACGCGCACGCCGCCTGACCAGCCATTACTTCGAGCCGAAACGGAACGAGCGGCCCGCCCCCATGCCGGAGGGCGGGCCGCTGCGTGTCCGGGTGACCATCGCCCGCACCGGCCGCTGTCATCTCATGTTGCTGCGGAAGTGCTTTTCCAGTGACGTGTCACCAGTCGCTTTGGAGCGATTGTCCCCTATCTATATGGATCGGTGGAAGATCAGATGGTGTAGCCGAACTCGTCGTCCCACGCGTTGTAGATCTCGTGCCAGGAGCCGCACTTGGTCGCGAAGTTGTGGTGCAGGCCGACCTGGCAGACCTTGACCTCGACCTGGGCCACGTCGTGGCGGGTGAACTTGAAGTTCTTCCAGCCGTCGGTGCCGCACTGCTTGTAGGTCTTGTAGCTGGAGGACCAGTCGTCCTCCTCGTGGTCCCAGGAGACGTAGCGGAAGGCGACGTAGCCGCACTTGCCGCCCTGGTGCTCGGTCCGGTAGTCGCGGTCGAAGAGCTTGCCGCCGATGCGGACGGTGTTGGACTCCTCGTCGTCGTACTCGACGTCGATCCAGCCCTTGGCCTTGGCCTTGCCGTTGTTGCTGTAGTAGTAGCCCCAGTCGTCGTCGTAGTCCCAGTCGTTCGACGAAAGCGGAGCGGCGTTGGCGGCCGAGGCGACCGCGCCCATGCCGATGGTGAGGGCGGTGGCGGTGGCGACGACGCCGAGCACGTTGCGGATGCGCATTGGATACTCCAGGTTTGTGAGGACGATCCCCGTTTCCGGGTACGCCTCATTGATAGGCCGCCCTGCCTGCACGGGACTTTCACCGTCCTTGAGACCTCATTGCGAGCGACCTGACGCCGTATCATTCGAGCGAAACTTCCGATTGGTACGAAGAGGGCTCCTGATGAGTGGTCAGCTGCGCTTCGCGGTACTTGGACCCGTCAGAGCCTGGCGAGACGACGCCGAGCTCGATCTCGGCACTCCGTTGCAGCGGTCCATCCTGGCGATGCTGCTGCTGCGCGAGGGCCGCGCGGTCACCCCCAACGAGCTCATCGACGCCGTCTGGGGCGAGGAGGCGCCGCCCCGGGCGCTGGGCGCGCTGCGCACCTACGTCTCCCGGTTGCGCACGGCGCTGGAGCCGGATCGTTCTCCCCGTACACCACCGCAGTTGCTCACCTCGGTCGGCAAGGGCTACGCGCTCAGGCTGCCCGACGACGCCTTCGACCTGGCCCGGTTCGAGAAGGCGGTGCACGCCTGTGAGTCGGCCCGCAAGGCGGGCGACGCCGACCGGGCCGCCGAGACGTTACGCGAGGCCCTGACCTGGTGGAGCGGCGAACCGCTCGCGGGCGCCGTCGGCCCCTACGCCGAGTCGCAGCGCGAACGGCTGCTCGAACGCCGCATCGCGGCCGTCGAGACGCTGATGGACCTCGACCTCGAACTCGGCCGGCACGCCGAGGTCATCTCCGAGCTGATGGTGCTGACCGCCGACCATCCGCTGCGCGAGCGGCTGCGCGCGCAGCTCATGCTTGCCTACTACCGCTGCGGCCGGCAGGCCGAGGCGCTCAACGTCTTCACCGATACCCGCAACGCCCTCATCGAGGAACTCGGCATCGACCCCGGCGCCGAACTCACCGAGCTGCACCGCCGTGTGCTGGCCGCCGACCCGACGCTCGCGTACGTCATGAAGCCCAGACCGGCATCGGAGGAGCACGCCGAACCGACGCCCGTGGTCGAGATGCCGAAACCCGCGCAGCTCCCGGCCGCCGTCACCGACTTCACCGGCCGCAAAGCACTGGTGAACCGCCTGCTCAACCAGCTGGGCGCGACCGACGGCGTGCCGATCGCGGCCATCTGCGGCATCGGCGGCGTAGGCAAGACCACCCTGGCCGTGCACGTCGCCCACCTGCTGCACGACACCTTCCCCGACGGCCAGCTCTACGCCGACCTGCGCGGCTACGGCCGCGAACCCACGCCGCCGGAGACCGCGCTGGCGGCGTTCCTGCGCGCGCTCGGCATCCCCGTCGACGTCATCCCCGACGGCCTGGCCGACCGCGCCGCGCTGTTCCGCTCGCTGCTCGGCGACCGGCGCATGCTGGTGCTGCTCGACAACGCGCGCGACGCCGACCAGGTCGAACATTTGTTGCCCGGCGCCCCCGGCTGCGCCGCGCTCATCACCAGCCGCGGCAAGCTGGCCGACCTCCCGGCGGCCAAGCTGCTCGACCTCGACGTGATGGAACCCGACGAGGCGCTGGACCTGTTCTCGGCCGTGGCCGGCGCCGAACGGGTCGCCGCCGAACGCGCCGCCGCCATGGACGTGGTCGCGGCCTGCGGTTTCCTGCCGCTGGCGGTCCGGATCGTGGCCGCCCGGCTGGCTTCGCGCCCGTCGTGGACGGTCGCCTCACTCGTCCCCCGGCTGGCCGACGAGAGACGCCGCCTCGACGAGCTGAAGATCGGCAACCTGGCCGTCTCGGCCACCTTCGCCCTCGGATACGGCCAGCTCGACCCGCGCCAGGCCCGCGCGTTCCGGTTGTTGTCGCTGCCCAACGGCACCGACATCTCCACCCCGGCCGCGGCGGCCGTGCTCGACCTGAGCCCCGTCGAGACCGAGGACGTGCTGGAGTCGATGGTCGACGTCAGCCTGCTCGAAGCGCCCGCGCCGGGCCGCTACCGCTTCCACGACCTGCTGCGCCTGTTCGCCCGCCGCCAGGCCGAGGACGCCGAGACCCCCGAGGCCCGCCACGAGGCGCTGCGCCGGCTGCTCGGCTTCTACCTGGGCTCGGCCCGCGCGGCCCACCGGCTGGCGTACGAGGGCAGCAAGGTCGCCGACAACCTCACGGTCATCGGCACCCGGGGCCACACGTTCGGCTCGGCCGACGAGTCGGTGGCGTGGCTGGCCGCCGAGGCCGACGACCTGTTCGCCATGCTCGGCCAGGTCGCGGCCCGCGCCATGAATCTGCCTCGGAGACACGCGCCGACCTGCCCGCGGCCGCCGACCTGCTGGTCGCGATGGAGCCGCTGCTGGAGGCGGGCGCGTTCGCCCGCGAGTTCGACGTGCGCACCCGCGCCCTCGTCGAGGCCGGCGACGACCCGACCCGGCTGCGTGCCCACTACGTGCGCGGCCGGATGTTGTTCGGGGTGAACCGGCTGGCCGAGGCCGACCAGGAGTTCCGGGACGCGCTGCAGATCGCCGAACGCACCGGCGACCACGCCCTGCTCGGGGAGACCTACAACGCGCTCGGCGTGGTGACCGGGCGACTCGGCAGGCACCCGGAGGCGCTCGACTGGTTCGGCCGGGCGACCAAGGTCTACCGCGAGCTGGGCAACTTGGCCGGGGAGGCGCTGGTGCTCAGCTACTCGGCCCGCGACCTGCTGCTGCTCGGCCGGGCCGCCGACGCGGTCGCCGTCTCGGAGCAGGGCCTGCAGATCTTCGGCGAGATCGGCAGCGGCCCCGGCGTGGCCAGGGCCCGCTACCACCTGGGCGTGGTGTTGTCGTACGTCGGCCGCCTGAACGAGGCCGTCGTCCACCACGCCGAATGCCTGGAGTTCTTCCGCGCCAGCAACCAGAAGGTCTGGGAGCAGCGCGTCTGCAACCGGCTCGCCACCACCCTCACCAAGGCCGGACGTTTCCAGGAGGCCGCCCGGCACGCCGAGCAGGCCCTCCAGGTCAGCCGGGAGATCACCCATCCCTACGGGGAGGCCCAGTCGCTGACCGCGCTCGGCAAGGCGCTGCGGGGACTTGGCAGCCGCACCCGCAGCCGCGACGCGCTAGAGAAGGCCCTCGACCTCTTCATCCGGCTCGGTTCGGCCGAGGCGGACGACGTCCGGAAGCTGCTCGCCGATCGCGTCGAGACCTAGTTCGTCATCGAGCCTGGTCATCCGGACGTGGTTGATCACCCTGGGTTCCTTTCCGCACTGGACATGAGCGCCCGGCCGGTCGCTGCTCTCACCCGGCGCGTTAGGGGGCCCGGTGGGAACCACACGGTGCGCCTCGGTGATCGCCAGCCGCCTCTCTGAAAACGACCGGCCGGGCCGGGCGAGGTCCCTACCCCCGGGTTCCTCGCCCTGCATTCACTCTCTGACGCAGCGCTTGACGATCGATCAACGCCCGATTGCGAAGAACCCCTCGGCCACCAGCCGGCGCACGCTCTCGGTGTCGGCCAGACCGGGCTTACCTGTGAGTTCGCCGATGGCGGCCAGCAGCGGTCCGGTCTTCAGTTCGCCGTCGACGACCCCGGCCAGCGCCGCCTCGACGGTGCCGACGTCGGTCGTCCGGCGCAGCCCCCGGGTCTGGCGCAGCCGGATCACCGACGGGTCGTCGGCGCCGGGCGGGCCGACCCGCTCCTCGATCACGCCCTCGGCCAGGGTCAGCGCGACGTTCCGCAGCTCGTCGTCGCTCAGCCGGTGGGCGGTGGTGATCGCGTCGAGGACCCGGTCGACGTAGGCCCCCACGGGGAGCTCGACCTGGTGGGTGAGCTGCTCTATCCGTACGACGGGATCGAGGGAACCCGAGTCGTTGAGGGTGATCCAGCCGAACCCGACGCCCTCGACCTCCTGCGCCTCGAACCACTCCAGCCACTCGTCGTAGCGGTCGCGGTAGACCGGGGTGCCCTGCTCGGCCGCGTCGCGCAACCACAACTCCACATACTCGGCCGGATCCTGTACGTCGCGCTGCACCACCCAGCCGTCGCAGCCGGTCGCGGAGATCCAGCCGCCGACGCGGTCGCGCCAGTCTTCGCCACGCACGTGAAGCCAGTTGGCCAGCAGGTGGCAGGTGCCCCCGGCGGCCAGGTGGGCGGGCGCGAACCGGACGAGGTCACGGCAGAACTCGTCGCCCCGGTATCCGGTCTCGCGGTAGGTCAGCCGCCCGGCGGGCGAGATCACGAACGGAGGATTGGACACGATCAGGTCGTAGCGCTCACCGGCGACCGGGTCGAACATCGAGCCCTTGCGCGTCTCGACGCCGGTGACCCCGGAGAGCCCCCAGCTCAGCCGGGCCAGGTGGAGCGCGCGGGCGTTCACGTCGGTCGCCGTGATCTCGCTCGCCCGCTCGGCGAGGTGGAGCACCTGCACCCCGCACCCGGTGCCGAGGTCGAGCGCCCGGTCGACGGATTCACGTGAAACAAGTTGCGCGAGGTTCGCCGACGCCCCGCCCGCCCCGACCACATGGTCACGCCGCAGGGCCGGATCACCGGGCCGCACCTTCCGGTCAGACACCACGAAGCCGCCGGTCTCCCAGGGCTGGATGTGGACGTTGGCCTGGACGGTGTCCCCCACCTTGATCAGCAACCCGCTGCGCAGCAGCTCCTGCAGCGGCAGGTCGGCGGCGGCCGTGCTGACCGGCACCCCCAGCCACCACAGGCGGATCAGGGTGCCCAGCGAGTCGCCGTCACGCGTCGCGCGCAGCGCCGGGACGAGCTCCTCACGCGCCAGCGCCGAGGCCGCCGTGTCGCCGAGCCTCTCGCGTACGCCGTCGATCGTGTAGCCGATCTCGTGGAACCGGTCGCGAAGCCGTAGGAGCAGGTCAGATGGTGCGTCCACACAGAGCAATCTAGCGCCGTAAGCGCTTTGCAAGTTCCGGTCAAGCAGGCGGGCGTATCACCCGGACAACCTCATCGGGGAGTTTGCCATGCTGATACCGTGCCTGGCGTGCGGCTCGCGATTCCGGCCCGACGACTACTTCCGCGCCTGCCACGACTACAACCGCGGCCGCGACCTGGTCTCGTGGACGTGCCCGGCCTGCGGGAACCGCGACGACCTGCGGGTGCTGCCGGGGGAGCTGGGCTTCGGCTACCCGGCCCGGGGGCGCTACGCGGTGCACCGGACGATCGCCGTGCCGGGCATGCGCCGCCAGCGGCACGACCTGCGGCTGGAGATCTCCCTCGACAAGCGGACCTGGCGGGTGCTCAGCCGCTGAGGCTGGCCCAGGCGGCCTCGGCGAGCGACCGGATCTCCTCGTCAGTCGGCTGGTGGGCGCCGGCGAACCACAACCGGCACATCTCCTGGGCCGGGCCGAGCCACAACACGTAACACATGGTCGACTGGACCGGCTTGAGCAGCCCCGACTTCATGTGGGGCTTCCACCAGTCGGCGACCTGGCGGAAGAAGGTGCGCCGCGACTCGGAGACCTCGGCGCCGCCGGGCTCCTCACGCCGGGGCGGCCGCTCGCTGATCAGCAGCCGGGCCCGCTCGGGATGTTCGCCGCACCACTCCATGTGGAAGGCGACGATCGCCTCGATCCCGGCACGGGCGTCGTCGTTGGCGAGAAGCCGGGTGATGAACGCTTCCTGGTACATCGTCAGCGTTTCGGCGTAGAGCACCCCGAATACGTGCTCTTTGCTGGCGAAATGGTGATAGAAACTACCTACGCTCACACCGCTTTCCTCGCGGAGGCTGGCGAGCGTGGTGGCGGAGACGCCGTCCTGGCTGAACCGGCGCAGGGCGCCGTCCATGATCCTGGTCCGCCCGTCTCGACCGATCTTCGCGCTCTTCACACCATCAATGGTGGCCTAACAGAGCTTTGTTCTGCAAATGCGAGGGTCGCTCTGACCTGAACCGACCCGTGCTCGACGGCCATCTCGGCCTCCGGCCAGGCTTTGTTGATCATGGCCAGCACCCGCCGGTTCTCTCCCATCACGTCCATGGTCACCCAACGGACCCCGGTCGCGCGGTCGAGCAGTTCCCTGATCAACCGGGAGCCGACCCCCTGCCCCTGCCAGGCGTCCGCCACCACGACCGCGATCTCCGCCTCGTCGCCCTTCCGGTAGGCCATCGCGTGCCCGATCACCAGGGAGTCGACGGTGGCCAATAAGGCGTCGCGGCGGTCGTCCCTGGCCAGCATCGCCGTGACGAGCGTGTTCGTGGGCCGGGTGAGCCCGGCGAAGAAACGGCGCGTCTGCGTGTGCAGCGAGAGGTCGAGCAGGAACTTCCGCACCCCGTCCGCGTCATCCGGCCCCGCGGGCCGGATGTCCACCTGAGTTCTCTGCATGGACTCAGGGTTTCTTGCCGGGCTGGGTATGTCAAGTAGACTCAGATGGGTAGAGGAAGTGATGATTTACGATGCGTGCCATGACCGATCCGCCGCGAAGCGCCTTCCGGCTGGACAACTGCTCCATCGAACGCACCCTCGCCGTGCTCGGCGAGAAGTGGACCTTCCTGGTGCTGCGCGAGGCCTTCGCCGGCGTCCGCCGCTTCGCCGACATCCAGGCCAACACGGGCGCCCCCCGTCAGGTGCTCAGCGCCCGCCTGGCCCGGCTCGTCGACGAGGGCACCCTGCGCAAGGTCCCCTACCAGGAACCCGGCCAGCGTCAACGTGACGAATACCGGCTGACCGACAAGGGCCGCGAGCTCTTCCCGATCCTGGTCGCGCTGCTCCAGTGGGGCGACCGCTACCTGGCCGACCCCGAGGGCCCGTCGCTGCTGGTCACCCACCGCGACTGCGGCGCCTCCGTCACGCTGGAGCTGCGCTGCGCCGACGGACACCACGTGGGAGGACCGCGGGAGACCGTCGCGCTGCCCGGACCGGGATCCAGAGTCAAGGGCACCGCCTAGGGTCCTTAGTCTGTAGGGCGTGTACCGGTTCCTGCTGACCCCTCGCTGGCTGGCGCTTCACGTCGTCGTGCTGCTGGTGATCCCGGCCTTCGTCTTCCTCGGACGATGGCAGTTCGGCCGGTGGGAAGACCGTTCGGCCGCCGAAGACCGCAACGCCACGAACCTGTCCGCGCCTCCGGTGCCGGTCGAGACGCTGACGAGCGTGGGCGGGGCCGTACCGGAGAAGGACAAGTTCCGCCGGGTCACCGCCACCGGCACCTACGACACCGCCCACGAGCTGCTGGTCCGCCGCCGCACCCAGAACAGCCAGGTCGGCTTCTACGTCCTCACCCCGCTCAAGACCGCCGACGGCGCCGTGCTGGTCAACCGGGGCTGGGTCAAGGCCGGCGCGACCATCGACACCCTCCCCGAGGTCCCGCCGCCCCCTGGCGGCGAGGTGACACTGACGGGCCGCCTGCGCCCGGCCGAGACCACCGAGACGACCGGCATCATCGACCGCAAGGGCCTCCCGGCGGGCCAGGTCCTCCTGATCGACGACCGCCCCATCGCCGGCCTGGTCGGCTCCCCCCTCTACGGCGGGTACGTCGACCTCATCGAACAGCGGCCGAGCGCGGAAAAAGCCCCCGAACCCGTGCCCGCCCCGGAATCGGGTGGTGGCGGAGGGCTCAATCTGGCCTACGGAGTGCAGTGGTGGCTGTTCATCGGGGTGGCGATCGGCGGCTGGATCCTCCTGATCCGCCGAGAGCTTCACGACCGGCGCGAAAGTGCCGATAATGGTGGGGCGTCCGAGGCGACCAGCCCCGCCGTGACCTGACGAACGGATACCAACCGGAGACCTGCCAGCTTGTTTGGCGTTATTCCTTGGCTCTAACGTTGAATGCTGTGAGTACCCCGCTGCTTCCCGACCCTGAGCCGAGGCGGCGGGATTTTGTGATCATCTCAGTCGATGATCACGTGATCGAGCCGCCCGACCTCTTCGAGAACCGCCTCGCGTCCAAATACCACGACGCGGCCCCCAAGGTCGTCGACACCGACAGCGGCCACCAGGTGTGGCGCTACGGCGGCGCGACCTACCCGGCCGCGGGCATCGACGTCGGCGCCGGCCGCCCCCGCGAGGCGTGGACCCTCGACCCGGTCCGCTTCGACGACATGCGCCCCGGCTGCTACGACGTCGACGCGCGCATCGAGGATATGGACCGTGCCGGAATCTGGGCGGCCCTGAACTTCCCCGGCATGCTGGCCACCCAGGCGGGCGTCGCCTTCGCCCGCACCCGCGACCAAGACCTGGGCTTAGCCCTGGTGAAGGCCTGGAACGACTGGCACGTCGACGTATGGGCCGGCACCTACCCCGAACGCGTGATCGCCCTCCAGCTCCCCTGGCTCCCCGACCCCGAGGTGGCCGCCAAGGAGATCAAGGCCAACGCCGCCCGCGGCTTCAAGGCCGTGGTCTTCCCCGAGTTCCCCACCCGCCTGCGCCTCCCGTCGATCCACAGCGGCCACTGGGACCCGTTCCTGGCCGCCTGCGAGGAGACCGGCACGGTCGTCTGCCTCCACACCGGCGCCTCGTCGTGGGCCCCCGTGCCCTCGCCCGACACCCCCATCGAAGCGATCACGACCCTGATGCCGTCGACGGCGATGTTCGCCTGCGCCGACTGGTTGTGGTCGGGCATCCCCCTGCGCTTCCCCGCCCTGCGCATCCTCATCGTCGAGGGCGGCGTGGGCTGGCTCCCCATGCTGGCCGAACGAGCCGACTACGCCCTCGACCACCCGGTGTCGAGCGAATCGGCCTGGGACGGCGGCCTGCGCCCGAGCGAGGTCCTCCGCCGCAACTTCTTCTTCGGCACCCTCGACGACACGGCCCTGAGCGGGGTGCGCATGGCCGTGGGGATGGAACACGTGCTCCTGGAGAGCGGGTATCCCCGGGCGGAGTCGTCGTGGCCGGACACCCAGCGGTCGGTGGCGAGGCGACTGGGGAACCTGCCGCCGGCGGACATCGCACGGGTGGCCTACGGGAACGCGGCCCGACTGTTCGGACACCCGCTGCCGTCACGGGCGTGGCTCCGCATGGAAGAGATCTGACCTGTTTGATGGCCGCGCCTCCGGCGCGGCGGGCTTGGCCGCCTTCAGTCCGGGCCTTCCCTCGTCGCTCCGGTTCGCTTCGCTCTCCTGCGCTCCTCAGTCCAGGTCCCGGACGCGGCCAAGCCACTACTGGCCGGCCTCTTGGTCAGGCCATCAACGCCTAAGACGCCGGAGAGCCCAAGGCGGCCGACTGCAGCCGTGCCGAGCAGGGACTTCTCTAGGCCAAGGGGCGGCGGTCGGCTCCCGGTTCAGGGGACAGGGCCAGGTTCCGGCGCTCCCAGTCCACGTAGCGCCCGCTTTCGCCGAGCAGTGACGTCGCCAGCCACAGGAACACACCGAAGTCGTCGACCACGCCCAGCGCCAGGAACAGCGCCTCCGGGACGACGTCGACCGGGCTCACGATGTAGAGGATCGCCGCGCCCATCAGGGCCAGCTTGCCCTTGCCGAGTTCGCGGTAGTCGCCGCGCAACGCGCCGGCCAGCATGCGGGGCAGGGCGCGGATGCGGGCGCCCAGCCCGGGGCTGCCGGGCCTGGAGATGTCCTGGTAGGCCTTGTACGCCTGCGCCGCCCGTCGTGCCTTGACCATGAGTGCCTCCCTGCCCGGCCATTTGCCCCGATAACGGAGGACTTTGCGGCGTTGGTTCCGTTACTGCGGGGCCAGATTTCTTACCGTTTGGTCCATCGGCTGGTCACCGAGGTCGAGCGGGGCCAGAACGGGCGTGGTGAGGCCGTTCTCAACGTACTCGTTCACCCGCGCCCGGCACTGCTCCGCCGTGCCATGGATGATCAGGTCGTCGACCACCTCGTCGGGAATGGCCTTCAACGCCGCCGCCCGATCACCGGCCGCCCACGCCTCGTGCATCGGCCGCAGCACCTCACCCCGCCCCAGCCAGTCGTGGAACGCCGCGTACACCGGCACCGTGAGATACCCGGCGATCATCCGCCGCCCGATGGCCCTGACCCGGTCGGCGTCCTCGCTGACGATGATGAAGAGCCGCGCGATCAGCTCGGTCTCGTCGTGGATCTCGCCCCGAACCTTCTGTACGTCACCCGGAGACAACCAGTTCGTGATCGCACCATCGGCCTCGGCGGCGGCGAGCCGCAACATGCGCGGCCGAAGCGCCGCCAGCACGATCTTCGGCGGCGTCTTCGGCGCCCGCTCCAGCTTGAACCCCTGAACGGAGAAGGTCTCATAGGCCTCGGTGACCTTCTCCCCGTCGAGCGCCCTGCGCAGGAACCGCAGGGTGTCACGCGTACGCGCGAACGGCTTGACGAACTCCCCGGCGTTCCACCGCTCGACGATCGCGGGGGAGGACGCGCCGATACCGAGCAGAAACCGCCCGGGCGCCCGCTCGGCGAGGGTAGCCGCCGTCATGGCCAGCAGACCGGGCCCCCGCGTCGAGACCGGGACGATCGCCGTGCCCAGCCGCAACTCCGGCGCCCACTCGGCGGCCAGAGCCAGCGGAGTGAACCCGTCGTTGCCGTTGACCTCGGCCGACCAGGCGTCGGTGTAACCGAGAGAAGGCAGTTCGGCGATCAGCTCCCGATCGAGACCGCTCCCCGCGAACGGGATGGTGATTCCCCAGCGCGCCACAGTGCCCTCCCGGCTCTTCGGTTGAGGGCACGAGCATACCAACCGTTCGGTACGTCAGGTAAATGGCCTCTGAGCTGCTAGAACGAAGAAATGGCAGATATCCCGGTGGAAGTGAGAACGACCTGTCACGCGGAAGTACGTGGGCCTTTGGCAGAGGTGACCTGCGAACGAAGCGAAACCATCCGGCTGCCCCGAGCCGTTCTGGCCCGTTTTCTGCCCCCGGCCCAGCCGTCGCCATCCGCCGAGCCGGCGTGGAGTCCGCTTCCCGTGGCCCGCACCCCGACGACCGCGTTCCTGGCGGTCCCCGTCACGATTCCCGTGCTGATCAGACCGGTCGCTCTGGTCCAGGTGCCGGTGAAGACGCTTGTGTACATCCCCGCCGCCCCTCTTCCCCGGGCACTAGTGACGCTTGCCATCGACGTCCCGCCGACGAAGATGCCAACCATCCGAATCCCGGTGACCACCCTCTTGGCGCAGCTTGTGGACACAAAGGCTGTGGAAAACCACGCTGGGAAACTGAGCCCGGGGAAAACCCACCTCGAAGAAACCGGCGCTGGGGAAACCGGAGCTGTGAATATCCCGAGTGTGGACAGGCCCGCCATGAACAGGCCGGCTGTGGATCCCACCCCTGTGAACAGGCACCCTGTGGACAGAGATGCCGGGGATACGACCACTGTGGGTTCGGCCGTTGTGGATAGGACCCCTGCGGAGGGGGCCGCTGCAATTACTCCGCCTGTGGATCGAAGTGCCTCATACCGTCCTACGGCGAACAATTCGACCGCGAAATCGCCCGCTCCAGGCGCACGGCCTGTGGATAAGCACGCAACAGCTGTGTCAGCTGTGGATAACTCCGCTGTGGACAGACCGGCTGTGGATAAACCATCCACCATGCTGCCGCCAGCACAGACGCCAACGCCCCAAGGCCAAGCCACTGCGCCGAATCCTGCGCACGGCCAGCCCACCAATCCAAACGCGCTTGCCCAGCCCGGCCCTGCCGCTGAACCAGGTACCGATCCGGCGGCCGAACCCGATGCCGCTCCCGCAGCCGCCCCCGCCGAGGGGCCCGCCGCCCCGGCCGTTCCCCCCGCCCAAGGACCACCAGCCCCCGCCCCAGTGCAAATCAACCCGCTCCCCCTGGCCGACAGTGCGATCGCGCGGGCGCGGAAGCGGATGGCTCAGGCGGCCACCGCGCATCGCCCGACCGATCGGCAGGCCGTCGTGGTCGTGCTCTTCACGGCCGTGATCGCCGTCGCGGCCGGAGCGGTGCTCAGGCGGCGCCGCCGTTAGGCAGCAAGCGGTCGATCTCGTCGAAACGGACCTGGGCCTCCTTCAGAGGCCCAGGATCCACCGCGCCCTCCACCCCATAAGGGTGCGAAATCAGATGAATCACCACGATCCCGGTCACCACCGTCGCAACCCGCACCACGTCGGCGATCACCGACGGCACCGTCGGCCGGCGGCGCAGGGCCCACGGCAGGGCGATCACCAGCAGCCCGGACACCACCATCGACACCATGAAGACCGACTCCAGTCCGGACGTCGCGTTGTCCGCCCGGACCGTCCGCGCGTGCGACACCTCGGCCGCCCGCGCCAGGGCCTCCGCGCGCAGTTCGGAATCGGTCGCGGGCAGTTTGAGCATCGCCGTCCGCAGCGAGTCGAGCGTCACCCCGGTCCGCGGGTCGAGGGACTCTTCCCGCATGCGCGGCCAGTCGAGTTCGACGGTATGGGTCGTGTACGCCCGCACCAGGTCCCGCACCTCAGCGGACTGCGGCAACGGGGCCACCGCCCAGTAGAGCTCCACCAGGCTCTCCGACTCCGCCCTCACGTCGGCGTCGGAGGCCGAGATGGCGTCGCGGCACAACACCACGGCATAGGCCACGACCACGAGGAACACCGCAAGAGCCAGGTTCACCGCGAAGTCGATCGGACCGGCGCCGCCCTCCTCGTCGGACCGTCCGCTGCGCCGCAACCACGTCAGCACGGCGAACAGGGCCACCACGACAATCGCCACAAACCCGAAGACCCAGACCATGTGACTGAGAGTAATCAGATCATTCCCGCAATTCGCGGACCACCTCGATGAAATCTCGTGTCACACCACGCAAACCCGGCAGGTAGGAAAGCGCGACCAAACGATCGACCAAGGGCACGCTCCGGTCGATGAGCCGGTAGGTGCGTGCACATCCGGGCGAGGTGTCGTGCACCCAGAAAAGCACCACTCCCATCGACAACAACCACAGGAGTTCGGGCAGTTCGGCGCGCAATTCTGAGTCCATTCGGTCGGCGCAGCCCTCGACCACCTCGCGATAGAGCGCCACCGAGGAATCGCGCGCTGGAGCCGATTCCGCGCTGAACGGGCTCAGCGGATTGTCAGGCTCGGCCGCGTGCTTGAAGAATTTCACCGCGAACGCGTGGTAGGGCTCGGAAACCCGTACCCACGCGCTGAGCACGCCGTGCAGCCGGGGCGCGAACGCCCTTTCCCTGGCCAGGATTTCCCGGCTGGCCGCCTCGTGCGCCGACTGGGCCTGGTCGTAATAGGCCTGGATCAGCTGCTCTTTGGACGCGAAATAGTAATAGGCGCTGCCGACGGAGACCCCCGCCTCAGCGGCGATCGCGCGCATTGTCGTGGCGTCGTACCCGCGCTCGCGGAAAAGCCGCAGTGCGGTCTCCACGATGAGATCCCTGCTCGACCTGGGCACATCGGTCACTGTACGTCTCCAGCCCCCGTCAGGTCATGAACCCACCAGATGATGGCCGAGTTACCCCAAATACTCGGCCTCTCCGAGGGTGGCTCACCCCCAGGCGTGGGAGTTAAGCCATTGATCAAGCTCCCCCACCGCGCTACGGAGAGTAATGGGGGAAGTAGAATGACCCAACGCACGACCGGCTGGAGTGTCGCCGGGTTGACCGTTCTCGCCTTGGTCACGCTCCCCGGCCCCAAGGCCGATGCCGACACCCAACGCGTCAGACCGCAGTTGACCTTCCGCCCCGTCGAGGCGCCGCAGGGGGTGCGCACCGCGTTCCGTACCGGAAGGCTGAAAGTCCGTTACTGGACGTGGCGTCGAGCGATGAACACCCGCCTCCACCACAACTACGCGATGAACCGAATACGGAAGGCGGGCCTCGGCTGGCGCTCCACCGGCAACTGCGTCGACAAGCACCGCCCGACCTGTACGTCGCTGCACACCGTCAGGCTCGGCACCCTGCTGAAGACGATCGAGCTGAAGCGCATGTCGGGCTGCCGGCTGATCGTGACCGGCGGCACTGAGACCGGGCACGCCGTGGGCACCTACAGCCACGGCAACGGCTGGAAGATCGACCTGGCTCCCAACCGTTGCCTCGACCGCTACATCACCCGCAGGCTCGAACCGCACGGCAAGCGCGGTGACGGCTCCCAGCTCTACATCTCTCCCGAGCAGGACCTGTTCGCCCGGGAGAGCGACCACTGGGACATCCTGTTCCGCTAGGCGGTGTATTCGGTGGCGACGATCAGCTCGGCGATCTCGGCCGCGTTCAGGGCCGCGCCCTTGCGCAGGTTGTCGCCACACACGAACAGGTCGAGCGTGTTGGGGAAGTCGAGGGCCTGCCGCACCCGGCCGACGTAGGTCGGGTCGGTGCCCACGACGTCGATCGGCATGGGGTAGACGCCGTTGGCCGGGTCGTCGACCAGCACGACGGTCGGCGCCGCCTCCAGCACGCGGTGGGCGTCGGCCACGGTGATCTCGCGCTCGAAGGTCGCGTGGACCGCGAGCGAGTGGGTGGTGATCACGGGGACGCGTACGCAGGTGGCGGAGACCTTCAGCGTCGGGATGCCGAGGATCTTGCGCGACTCGTTGCGCAGCTTCAGCTCCTCGGACGCCCAGCCGTCTTCCTTGAGCGAGCCCGCCCACGGCACGACGTTGAACGCGACCGGCGCCGGGAACGTGTCGTCGCCGTCGCCGAGCTTGTTCTGCAGGACCTTGCGCACGTCACCGGCGGTGGTGCCGACGGTGCGGTCACCGGCCAGGGCCTCGACCTCGTCGTACAGACGAGCCGAACCGGCGACCCCCGCGCCCGAGACGGCCTGGTAGGACGCCACGACGAGCTCCTTGAGCCCGAACTCCTCGTGGAGGGCGCCCATGGCGGCCATCATCGACAGGGTGGTGCAGTTGGGGGTCGAGACGATGCCCAGCGGGCGGTTGGCGGCGTCGCCCGGGTTGACCTCGGGGACCACCAGCGGAACCTGGGGGTTCATCCGGAAGGTGCCCGACTTGTCGATGACGGTCGCGCCGCGCTCGGCCGCGATCGGCACCCAGGTGGCCGACACCTCGTCGGGCACGTCGAAGATCGCGATGTCGACGCCGTCGAACACCTCGGGGGCCAGCGCCTGGACGACGACGTCTTCGCCGCGAACCTGCAGGACCTTGCCGGCCGAACGGGCCGAGGCGACGAGACGGATCTCGCCGTAAATGTCCTCCCGTCCGGAGATGATCTCGCGCATGACGGTGCCGACGGCACCGGTCGCACCGACGAGGGCGAGGGTGGGCTTGGTGCTCATCGGCCGGTTCCTCCGTAAACCACAGCTTCAACCTGGTCGGCGTCGAGATTGAACGCCGAGTGTGCGGCGTTGACCGCCGCGTCGACCTGGTCCTGGTCGACGATGACCGAGATGCGGATCTCCGAGGTGGAGATCATCCCGATGTTGACGCCCGCGTCGGCGAGCGCGCCGAAGAACTTGGCGGTGACGCCCGGGTGGGACCGCATGCCCGCGCCGATCAGCGAGACCTTGCCGATCTGGTCGTCGAACAGGAGCGTCTCGAAGACCACCTGGTCCTGCATCTTCTTCAGGGCCGTGAGCGCCGTGGGGGCGTCGCTCGTCGGCAGGGTGAAGGAGATGTCGGTCCGGCCCGTCGCCGCCGCCGACACGTTCTGCACGATCATGTCGATGTTGATCTCGGCGTCGGCCAGCGTGCGGAAGATGGCGGCAGCCTCTCCGACCTTGTCGGGCACGCCGACAACGGTGATCTTGGCCTCGCTCCGGTCGTGTGCCACGCCGGAGATGATGGGCTGCTCCACTTCGGTTCCTTCGGTCGCGGGGTCGGAGGTGACCCAGGTGCCTTCCTTGGTGCTGAACGAGCTCCTGACGTGGATGGGGAGGTTGAACCTCCGCGCGTATTCCACGCAGCGCAGGTGCAGGATCTTCGCGCCGCACGCGGCCATCTCGAGGGTCTCTTCGTACGAGATGCGGGGGATCTTGCGCGCCTTCGAGGCGACCCGGGGGTCGGCGGTGAAGATGCCGTCGACGTCGGTGTAGATCTCGCACACGTCGGCCCCGAGGGCCGCGGCGAGGGCGACGGCGGTCGTGTCGGAACCGCCGCGCCCGAGCGTCGTGATGTCCTTCGTGTCCTGCGAGACACCCTGGAACCCGGCCACGATCGCGATGTGGCCCTTGTCGAGGGCGTCGCGCAGCCGGCCGGGCGACACGTCGATGATGCGCGCCTTGCCGTGGATCGAGTCGGTGATCACACCGGCCTGCGACCCGGTGAAGCTGCGCGCCTCCTGACCCAGGTTGGCGATCGCCATCGCGAGCAGCGCCATCGAGATGCGCTCGCCGGAGGTCAGCAGCATGTCGAGCTCGCGGCCCGGAGGCAGCGGCGACACCTGCTGGGCGAGGTCGAGGAGCTCGTCGGTCGTGTCGCCCATCGCGGAGACGACGACCACGACCTCGTTGCCCGCTTTTTTCGTGGCGACGATCCGCTGCGCGACGCGCTTGATGCTCGTGGCATCGGCGACGGACGAACCACCATACTTCTGGACAACGAGCGCCACTGGATCTCTCCGAACGAATCAGGACGTGGAGCTCACAGTCTAACTGCGGGCCTCTGAGGGCCAACTGAGTTAGCCCAGCATGTGGACACCCTCAGACCACAGTGACCTCTTCGGCCACGTCGAGCCGCGTGTGGGCCACCAGCGCCTGCAGGGCCCGCAGAGCCGCTCCGGCGTGGTTGCCCCAGGTGTTGAAGTAGGAGTACTGCCACCACCAGATCGCCTCAAGGGGCCGGCCGGCCTTGTAGTGGCGCAGCCCGTGGATCAGGTCGGCCGCCACCGCCGTCAGGTCGTCGGACAGCCGGTAGGGGGTCACCGAGGTGTCCTTGTAGGGGTCGAACACCTCGGCGTAGTCGTCGACCGGGCCCAGCCGGGCCGCCAGCGCCACCCGCAGCGGGTCGATGTCGGGATCTTCGCTGAGGGCCGGCTCGACGTTGCCCTGCAGGATCACGTCGTGCACGGCGGCGAGCTGGGAACCGGCCAGGCTGACCTGGGCGACCTCCACGAGCAGCAGCGGCAGGATGGCGTTGCCACCCTCGCCGCCCGCCAGCCGGGTCAGGCCGTCGAGGTAGTTCTGGGCGTGCCCGGCGACCCGGTCGGCCAGGTCCTTCCACTCGTCGTCAAACATCCAGCAGTCTCCGTCCTTCGAAAGCGCGGCCCAACGTGACCTCGTCGGCGTACTCCAAATCGCCGCCGACGGGCAGACCGCTGGCCAGCCGAGTGACCTTTAAACCCATCGGTTTGACGAGCCGGGCCAGATAGGTGGCCGTGGCCTCGCCCTCGAGGTTCGGATCGGTGGCGAGGATGAGCTCGGTCACCTCGCCGTCGGCGAGCCGGGCCATCAGCTCGCGCACCCGGAGATCGTCGGGTCCGACCCCGTCGATGGGACTGATCGCGCCCCCCAGCACGTGGTAGCGCCCCCGGAACTCGCGCGTCTTCTCGATCGCCACGACGTCTTTCGACTCTTCGACCACGCAGATGACGTGGGGGTCGCGACGCTGGTCGCGGCAGATCCGGCATTCCTCCTCGGAGGCCACGTTGCCGCACACGCGGCAGAACCGCACCTTCTCCTTGACCTCGAGAAGGGCATGGGCCAGCCGTTTCACGTCGGCAGGGTCGGCCGACAGCAGGTGGAAAGCGATGCGCTGCGCGCTCTTGGGACCGACGCCGGGCAGCAGGCCCAGCTCGTCGATCAGGTTCTGGACGACGCCTTCGTACATATTCAGAAACCTGGGAGCTGGCCGAGGCCTTGCGACAGCGGGCCGAGCTTCTCCTGCTGGAGCTCGCCGGCGGCCCGGACGGCGTCGCGGACGGCCGCGATGACCAGATCGGCGACGGTCTCGGCCGTCTCGGCGGCGTCACCCGAGTCGATGACCTTCGGGCTGATCTTCAGTTCGAGCAGCTCGCCACTGCCGTTGACGGTCGCCACAACCAGGCCCCCGCCCGCGCTCCCCTGAACCTCGGCGTCGTTGAGCTCCTGCTGCGCCGAGACGAGCTGCTGCTGCATCAGCTGAGCCTGCTCCAGCAACTGCTGCAGGTTGACTTCTGGGTTCACAATCGTGCGCTCCTCAGCGACCGGCGACGTAGTTCGTCCCGACGAGCCTACGGTGTTTGCCGCTCATCTGACACCGGAGCACGGAGCGTGTTCATTGGTGCGGCCCTGGCCGGGTCCCGGCCCCCCTCCAAGCGTCCGGGACCCGGCCTTTTCCACCCCGGGTCGGCCGCGGCCCGGGGTGGCGGAACCAAACGTAGTCACCGGAACGTTGCATACAGGTTGCGATCAATCGGTTACTCCTGGAGATTGTGGATCAGCATCCGAGAGGGTTGGGGCCTGTGAGATCTCGCGACACGATCATCTCGGCGTCATGGCGCCGTTCACTCGCCGCCGGGGTCGACCCCGGCGTCCGCGCGGCCCCACTGGTCTACGACCACACCGACATCTCGACCGCCCGCGCCGCCCATCCGCTGCGCGAACTGGTGCCCCTCCTGCGCCACACGCTGCTGCAGATCGCCGACGAGGCGGCCCACATCATGGTGGTCACCGACGCCGACGGGAACGTCCTGTGGCGCGACGGCCACAGCGAGGTGCTCCGCCGGGCCGACGGCATCGGCCTGGCCGACGGTTTCGCCTGGGCGGAGTCGGTCGTCGGCACCAACGGCATCGGCACCGCCCTGGCGGCCGGCGTCCCCACCAGCGTCTACGGTGAGCAACACCACATCGAGGTCCTCCACGGCTGGTCGTGCGTGGGCGCCCCGATCGTCGACCCCGACACCGGCGCGGTGCTGGGCTGCGTCGACATCAGCGGCATCGCGAAATCCCTGCCCCCGGCCACGGTCGCCCTGGTCGGCGCCACCGCCCAGCTCGCCGAGAGCCATCTGGCGCTGCGCATGCGGGAGAGCGACGAGCGCATCCGCACCCGTCACGCCGCCCGCTCGGGCCTGCTCGTCTCGTGCAGCGGCCGGGTCATCGCCGGAGAACGGTTCCAGGGGGAACGTGTTTCACTCCCGTCCGAGGGCGGCCGGGTCGTCCTCCCCGACGGCCACGTGGGCGACGTCGAGTTCCTCGGCGACTCCTACCTGGTCAACCCCCGGCGCGGCACCCTGCCCCGGCTGTCGCTGAACCTCCTCGGCGGCGCCCCGTTCGCCGAATACAGCGGCCGGCGCGTGCCCCTCTCCCTGCGCCACGCCGAGATCCTCACCCTCCTGGCCACCCACCCGCGCGGCCTGAACGCCGAACAGCTCTCCTTCCTCCTGTACGGCGACCACGGCAACCCCGTGACCATCCGCGCCGAGATCCACCGGCTCCGCGCCCAGCTCCCCGGCGCCGTGGCCGCGAAGCCCTATCGCCTGGTCGGCGAGGTCGACGCCGACCTCCTGACGGTCCGCCGGGCGTTGTCCACAGGCGACCTCGACACGGTCGTCAACCGCTACCAGGGCCCGCTGCTGCCCCGGTCGGAGTCCTTCGAGATCCGCCGCGAAAGGAACGAACTGGAAGCCCGCGTGAGATCCGAGATCCTGGGCAAGGGCAACGCGACCCACCTTTGGAGTTATGCACAGACGAGCGGAGGCCACGACGACGTCGCGATCCTGGAGCGCATCATGTCGATCGTCCCGGCGGAGGACCACCGCCACGCGGCTGCGTCGGTCCGCCTCACCCACTCCTGCTAGGGAGAACCTTCGATGATCGGCACGATCCTCATGGCCGGCCTCCTCGTCCTGTCGGCACCCGCCGGCGGCTCGGCGGGCCGCGACGGCGGCACCCTCGACGGCTTCGCGATCACCCACGTCCCGGCGGCCGCCGGCCCCTCGGTGAGCGATTTCGAGTCCGAGTGGGAAGACGTGACCTTCGCGACCCGCGTCTGGGAACGGGAGACGCCCGACGGCCACCAGGCCGACCTCCGCGTCGCCGTGCTGCGCGGCGATGCCCTGACCGACCTGCCGTCGCTGCGGGAGTTCCTGACCGAATACGACGAGCGCGAGACATGGGACCTGAAGGAGTTCGCGAAGGACGGCACCCCCGGCCTGGCGACGGAGACCGAGGCCTTCTGGCTCGACTCACCCGGGGTCGCCCTGACGGTCCGCATCACCGAGAACCCCCTGACCGGCGACGACCTGATGGACGTGGTTCAGGGGATCAGCGGCTAAGAGTGGTCGATCTCCTGGATGACCCGCCCGCCCAGTTCCTTCTGGAGCAGGGCCAGGCCTGAGAGGCCGTCGGTGTCGACGTCGGCGTCGTTGTCCGGGTCGACGTCGTCCACGTCCGACTTCTTCGCCCGCGAGGGCACCGCGTCCGGCCAGGCCTGCCGGGCGGGCGCGGAGGCCGCCTGCCGGGCCGCCGCAGGAGCGGACGCCCGGGGCGGCGGGGCCTCGTAGTTCGCCTGTGGGGCCGGACGCTCGAACTCGTCGGTGGGCGCGTCGGGCCACGACTCGTCAGTGGCGGTCTTCTCCGGCTGCCTGGGCGCCGGGGCGGCCTCATGGGCGGGCGGTGGCGGGGGTGCCGCAGGCTGGGCCTGCTGCACCGGCGGTGCGGGCTGCACCGGAGGGGCCGGCGGCGGCGACGGCTGACTCGGCCGAGCGGCCTGGCCGCCTCCGGTGCCGCCCACCACGACGTCGACCCGCCAGCGTCCCCCGAGCACGTCACCGAGGGCGGCGGCGACGACCTCGTCACGCTTGCCCTTCAGGAAGCCCTGGACGTCACCCGGCTTCTCGAACCCGACCGTCACCACGTTGCCCTCTGCCCCGAGCAGGCGGCCCTGGGCGTTGAGAATCATCCAGGCGACCCGCTGCCGGTTCTTGACCGCCTCCAGCACCTGCGGCCACATCTGGGCCACCACACCCGCCCCGGCGACGGCCTGAGGGGCGTGAGCGGCTTCGGCCTGCTGGGCGGGTGAGACGTCGGTGGGCCGGCCACCGGAGCCGGGCTTGACGGCGGCGGGCCAGTCGTCGGCCGGGGGAGCGGCGGGCTTGGGCACCGGTCCGCCCGAGCCGGGTTTGACGGTCTCAGGCCAGTCGTCCGCGGCCGGCGAACCACCGGCCCCCGGCTGGCTTTCGGCCTGCCCGGCCTGGCTCTGCGGAGAGCCCGCCTGCTGGACCGAGCCGTTCTGCGCCTCTGGGTGTGCCCCAGGCTGGCCCTGCTGAGCGCCGGGCTGCGGGGTGTGGCTGTGGGAAGCCTGGCCCTGAGGAACACCGTGCTGCATCGCGGGCTGTGCAGCCTGACCCTGGTTCGTAGCAGGCTGCGGGACCTGAGCCTGGTAAACGCCAGGCTGGCCGACGCCTCCGCCGTGAGCCGCCGACTGCCCGCCCGCGTAGCCCCCCACCTGCTGAGCCACCGGATAAGACGCAGCCTGTACACCGGCCCGAGGCGCTCCGTCACGCTCCAACCGCTCCAAACGGGTGAGCATGGCCGCCTCGCCGCCCTCGGCCGCAGGCAGCAGGATGCGGGCGCACATCAGCTCCAGAAGGAGCCGAGGCGACGCCGCCCCGCGCATCTCCGTCAGCCCCGCATTGAAGATCTCCCCCGCCCGCGTCAGCTCCGCGGGCCCCATCGCGGCCGCCTGCCCCTGCAGGCGCTCCAGCTCGTCGGCCGGCCGGTCGAGCAGGCCGTTGGCCGCCGCCTCCGGCACGTTCGCCAGGATCACCAGGTCGCGGAACCGCTCCAGCAGGTCGGTCGCGAAGCGCCGGGGGTCGTGCCCGCCCTCGATCACCCGGTTGACCGCCTGGAACACCTGCCCGCCGTCACGCCGCGCGAAGGCGCCGACGATCTCGTCGAGGAGGTCGCCGTCGGTGTATCCGAGCAGGGACACCGCGCGGGAGTAGGTGATCCCGTTCTCGTCGGCCCCGGCCAGGAGTTGGTCGAGGATCGACAGGGAGTCCCGGGCCGAGCCGGCCCCGGCGCGGACGACCAGCGGCAGGGCCGCGGGCTCGTAGGGCACCGACTCCGACGCCAGGATCTCCTCCATGAGCGCTTTCAGCGTCGCCGGAGGCATCAGCCGGAACGGGTAGTGGTGGGTGCGCGACTTGATCGTCCCGATGACCTTCTCGGGCTCCGTCGTCGCGAAGACGAACTTCAGGTGCGGCGGAGGCTCCTCGACGAGTTTCAGCAGCGCGTTGAACCCCTCGCGGGTCACCATGTGCGCCTCGTCGATGATGTAAATCTTGAACCGCGCCGACACGGGCGCGAAGAAAGCCCGTTCGCGCAGGTCACGCGCGTCGTCGACACCACCGTGAGAGGCGGCGTCGATCTCGATCACGTCGAGGTGGCCGGGCCCGGTCGGGGCCAGCGCGACACACGACTCGCAGACGCCACAGGGATCGGGAGTCGGCCCCTGCTCGCAGTTGAGGCTCCGGGCGAGGATCCGCGCGCTCGACGTCTTGCCGCATCCACGAGGGCCGCTGAATAGGTAGGCATGGTTCACGCGCCCGCTTCTGAGGGCCTGGCGGAGCGGTTCGGTGACGTGCTCCTGCCCTTTGACCTCTGCAAACGTCCCAGGACGGTATTTGCGGTAGAGCGCGAGACTCATGAACGGTCTCCTCGGGGAGAGCAGAACCGGAAGCAAAGAACCCCCCGCACACCCGCCAGAGCCCGCTTATCCTTGCTGCCTTCCGGCCCTGGGGAGGTTCACAGGATGACGCCGCGCGAGGGGTCCGAGGACAGTCTAGCCGCCACCCGAACCACCTGCGCCCGGCCCTCCGAACGGAAGGACGGCGCATGCGCCAAGTCATGTAAACTTCTCGGCGGAGGATTCGCCTAGTTGGCCTAGGGCGCACGATTGGAAATCGTGTTTCGGGAGACCGATCAGGGGTTCAAATCCCCTATCCTCCGCCATCAGAAGGGGCAGGTCGCTCAGCCGACCCGCCCCTTCTTTCTTTTCCCTTACGGCTCCGCCTGGTCAGCACCGCCCGCCGCCCCGGCTCACCCCGTAACCGGCGCCAACCGGCCGCGCCACCCCGCCGGGCAACGAGCCATGCGGCTTACTTCACCGCCCGGTTCCCCCGTGGCCCTCCGCCCCAGCCTCCAGCGATCCAAACCCCACCCGGATCCGGCCAGTCGTCAGGGGCCTGCCGGGCTTCCCACCGGTCCACGTACGCAGAGATTCCGGCCTCCGTCTTCGGCGTGGCCAGCCATTCGCCGGCCGCCAGGCGGATTTCGCGCATCGCGATCGCGTCGGTCTCGTCCCCGTAGTCGACGGGCCAGCCGTCGAAGATGTCGTCGATGTTCATCCAGATGCGATAGAGCCCGCCTGCCGCTTCCACGTCCCCGAATTCCGTGAGGGTCCCGGCCGCGCGCATGAAGGGGTCGCGCATCTGTTCCGGGTCGTCGTGGGTGAGGGCGGCGCTCAGCAGCCGGTCCAGCTCGGCCACGAGTTCGGCCAGCCGCCCGGCCTCTTCGGAAGAACTCATCCCCGCATGATCGCTCATCAGAAGGGCAGTAGCGCGCCCATGGATTTCGATGACCAAGCGCAACTCGACTCGTCTCAGGTCGAGAACCGTGGCCGGGGCGGGATCTCCGGTGGCGGGCTTGCGGTCGGCGGTGGCGCGGCCGGCATCATCGCGTTGATCGTCGCCCTCATCTTCGGCATCAACCCCGGTGACATCACCGGCGGGGGAGGCGCGGAGAACCCCGGCGTCCAGCCGTCAAGTGACCTCGGTGAGAAGTGCAAGACCGGCGCGGACGCCGACCAGGACGAGCAGTGCCGGGTCGTCGGTGTCGTCAACAGCCTGCAGGACTACTGGGCCACGAAGGTCGACGGCTACCAGAACGCCAAGACGGCGCTCTTCGAGCAGGGCGTGCAGACCGGGTGCGGCACGGCCGACTCGGCCGTCGGGCCCTTCTACTGCCCGGCCGACCGCTACGTCTACCTCGACCTGAGCTTCTTCAACCAGCTCGAATCCCAGCTCGGCGCGGCCAACACCCCGTTCGCCCAGTCGTACGTGATCGCCCACGAGTACGGCCACCACGTCCAGAATCTCACCGGCACCCTCGAACAGAGCGGCGGCGAGGGCGCCGACAGTGGTTCGGTCAGGGTGGAGCTCCAGGCCGACTGCTACGCGGGCGTGTGGGCCAAGAACGCCGTCGACACCGGCTTCTTCGCCAAGCCCTTCACCGACGCCGACATCCAGGAGGCGCTCGACGCCGCCGCGGCGGTCGGCGACGACTCCATCCAGCGGAAGAGCGGCGGCCAGGTGAACCCCGACGCGTTCACCCACGGCACCTCGGAGCAGCGGGTGACGTGGTTCACGAATGGCTACAAATCAGGGGATCCCGCACGATGTGACACGTTCTCAGGGTCGATCTGACCCGGGCCACCTTCGTCTCATAAACTACATAGCGTGATCTTTAAGTTGGTCGGCGACGAACGCCCTTACCCCGAGCACGGTCTCGGACATCGCGAATGGGCGCAGATTCCGCCCCGCCAGGTCAGACTCGACGCGCTCATCACCACCAAGGCCAACCTCGACCTGCACTCGCTGCTGGCCAAGGACTCCACCTTCTACGGTGACCTCTTCCCCCACGTCGTGCAGTGGGAGGGCGAGCTCTACCTGGAAGACGGGCTCCACCGGGCCCTGCGGGCGGCGCTCCACCAGCGGTCGGTGCTGCACGCGCGCGTGCTCGAGCTCTGAGACGGAAAACGGAAAGACCCGGTGTGATGATCACACCGGGTCTTCGTATGCGTGGCGGTGGTGGTGGGATTTGAACCCACGGTAGGTTGCCCTACACGCGCTTTCGAGGCGCGCTCCATCGGCCACTAGGAGACACCACCGCAGAGCAGCTTACCGGAGAATGGTCACTGCTCGCGCCTTGCGGCGAAGAACGCCGAAAGCAGTGCAGAACATTCTTCTTCGCGTACGCCCATGACCACCTCCGGCCGATGGTTGAGCCGCCGGTCGCGCACCACGTCCCACAACGACCCGACCGCCCCGCCCTTCTCGTCGACGGCCCCGTAGACGATCCGGTCGACCCGCGACAGCACGGCGGCCCCCGCGCACATCGTGCAGGGCTCCAGCGTCACCACGAGGGTGCACCCCGACAACCGCCATTCCCCCAGGGCCGCAGCCGCGGCGCGCAGCGCCAGGATCTCGGCGTGCGCCGTGGGATCGCCGGAGGACTCCCGCGCGTTCGAGGCCCGCGCCAGCACCCGGTCACCGGAGACGACGACGGCGCCGACGGGCACCTCACCCCGCTGGGACGCCTCCAGGGCCTCGGCGAGGGCCAGGCCCATCACCTGGTCGTACAGGAAAGATCACCTGAGCCGGTCGAGCTCGTCGCCGAACGCGAGGCGCTCGGCGACGACCGACAGGACGTCGGCGGGCAGCATGCCCTCCTCGACGCTGAGCTCCAGCAGCTCCTCTGCGCGCAGCCCGAAGTCGGTCAGCAGCTCGAAGTCGCCGCCGGGGCGGACCCCGAGGTCGGGCGTCTCCTTGTCGACCGCGATGCCGGCCAGCTCGGCGAACAGCTCGCCGAGCGGGTCGGTCGCCCCGGCCTGGGCGTCGGACAGGAACACCCGGGGGTCGAGGTCGCCCTCGTAGCGCACGAGGGCGAACCACTCGTCTTCGACCTCGACGCAGAGCAGCACGAGCTCGTCGCCGGTCAGGCCGAGGGCCTCACCGACGGCGTCGCCGACGTCGTCGGCGATCTCGGCCTCGGACAGGTCGACCTCGGCCCCCGACCATCGGCCGTTGGTGCGCAGGAAAGCGGCGGCGAAGAGATTGGTTCGCGTGGGCATGGCGAGGTCCCGAGGTTCAGCCGATGATGGCGTCGACGGCGCGTTCGAAGGGGTCGCGGAATCCGAGTCGGGCGGCGATGCTGAACAACACTTCGTCGGGGTAGAGGTCACGGTCGCCCGACAGGGCGCCCAGCTCCATCTCGTCGAGGCCGAGGTCGGCGAAGACCGACAGGTCGCCCGCGGGCAACACGCTGTCGAGCTCCTCCTCCTCGGGGACCGGGACGTCGATGAAATCGAGCACCTGCCGCGCCAGCGGCCACTCCCACGACGCGGTGATGTCTGACAGGAAGACACTCACCCGCTCGCCGAAGACCCGTAATGCCACGAAGAAGTCATCCCCCACGGCGACCAGGCCAATCGTTCCGGCGTTGCTCGGCTGCTGGCGGAGCGCCTGGAGCAGGCCCCTGAGGTCGGAGGTGAGCGCCACCGGGAGCATTTCGGCCTCCCAGTGGTCGTCTTCGCGGTAGACCACGATGGCGAAGTCAAGTACGTCTTCGTCTGTCATCTGATCTCCACGGACGTCACTTGCGGCAGATTCACGAGCGCGGGCCGTGGTCGGCCTTCGGTCGCCCGCGCCTCGCTTGTCATCACGGCCGTAATGGTTTCAGACGCGCGACACCCCCGTCCGGTTGTCGCGCAAATTGTGATCAAAACCGCCGGGCGGGTTCGGATGTCTGTTCCGCTTCACGGTACCTTTTGTCCCATGGAGACCCATGTCGTTGACCACCCGCTCGTTTCGCACAAGCTCACAACCCTTCGTGACGTGCGGACCGACTCGCCGACCTTCCGGCGGCTGGCCGACGAACTGGTGACCCTCCTCGCGTACGAGGCGACGCGGGACGTGCGCGTCACCGAGGTGACCGTGGAGACGCCCCTCACTCCCACCCAGGGCGTCCGGCTGTCCCGTCCCACACCTTTGGTAGTGCCGATCCTGCGGGCCGGCCTCGGCATGCTCGACGGGATGATGCGGCTGCTCCCCACGGCCGAGGTCGGCTTCCTCGGGATGATCCGCAACGAGAAGACCCTTGAGGCCTCCACCTACGCCACCCGGCTGCCCGACGACCTGTCGGGCCGGCAGTGCTTCGTGCTCGATCCGATGCTCGCGACCGGCGGCACCCTGGCCGCCGCGATCCAGTTCCTCTTCTCCCGCGGCGCCGTCGACGTGACCGCGCTCTGTCTCCTGGCGGCCCCCGAGGGCATCGCCCACCTCGACTCGGTCTTCAGGGACTCCGGCCACCCCATCAAGCTCGTCACCGCGGGTCTCGACGAGCGGCTCAACGACCAGGGCTACATCCTCCCCGGCCTCGGCGACGCCGGAGACCGGCTCTACGGTGTCGCCTGATTAGTTACACTTGGTGACTGCTCGGGTACGTACAGTAGTGACGACGTCTCTTTAGCGTCACTCGGTGTTACGTGGGGCGCGCACCAGGGAGAGCCATGAGTCAGTATGAGCAGGTCGAGGCCGTGCTCCGTGACGAGTTCGCCGGAATTCACCCGGCCTCTACTGTCACGCGCTGTATTCAGGCCGCCCACCATGGGGCCGTGGAAGTGACGGGTCACGCCTATCCCGGGCTGGTGGAGCGCATCGCGCGCCGGCACCTCCAGGTTCTCGCTACCGCGACGGAGTCATAGCGAGGCCGGTAGTTCCGGCTTTATGCGCTTTACCGAACCAGGTGCCTGGGTAATCTATGACTCAGTGGGAGTGGTGACCGCAGTGCAGGTCAAGAAGATTCTCAAGTGGGGAGCTGTTGCTCTGGTGGCTTTCTACCTGTTGTCGCGGCCGCATGACGCCGCCGACACCGTGACCGGCGCGGTCACCGGGGTCGTCAACGGCGCCAACTCAGTCGCCCAATTCTTCGCGCGACTGTCATGAGACTAGTCACCCACGGGGACTCCGCCCCGTCCTCCGTCAACCGCTACTTACTTCCCCACGAGCACCAGGTCATCATGGTTCGTCGCCATCCGGCCGTGTTGCTCCGACCGGTCGCCGAGATCTTCGGCGGCCTGATCATCGCCGGGCTCGCCAGCCAGTGGCTCGGCCCCGCAAGCGGCGGCCAGGCCCTTGTCATCATCTGGTGGGCCTGGCTCCTGCTGCTGATTCGATTCGTGTGGAAGGTGGCGGAGTGGTCGGTCGACTACTTCGTCGTCACCTCCCAGCGCATGATGCTGGCCACCGGGCTGATCACCCGCAAGGTGGCGATGATGCCCCTCGGCAAGGTCACCGACATGAGCTTCCAGCGCGACCTCATGGGCAGGATTCTGGGCTACGGGGAATTCGTCATGGAATCGGCCGGTCAAGACCAGGCGTTGCGGACTGTCCCTTACATTCCGTACCCCGAGACCCTTTACCTCGAGGTCTGCCAGATGATCTTCCCGAACAAGGACGACTCGGACGACTAACGTCCGAAATGCCGCTTTCCAGCGAGGATTCCCGAGGCGCGAACATAGTTCGCCCTCGGGATTCTTGACGGGAGGGTTACCCGATTCGACAGCTTCGTGCCATCATGGCGGGACCATTGACCAATCCCCTGCCCTGAGAGAACAGATGCCGAGTCAGGGAACCATAGGCGACCGCGTCCGAGCGCTGCGACTGAGCAGGCGCATGTCCCAGGCCCAGCTCGCTGGGCCCGATCTGTCCGACAGCTACGTCTCTCTCATCGAATCCGGGAAGCGAACGCCGACCCCCGTCGTCGCCCGCCTTCTCGCCGAGCGACTCGGCTGCACGACGGAGTTCCTCCTTCACGGAATAGAGCCGCGTCAGCGGATCGACACCGAGCTTGGCCTCCGGCACGCCGAACTCGAGCTGCACCACGGCGACCCGGCCATGGCGGCCGACCGATTCAGCGACATCGTCAAGGCGGCCGGCGAGGACAACGCCATGCTCGCCGCCCACGCCCGTCTCGGCCGTGCCCGCGCCCTTGAGGCGCAGGGCCGCATCGGCCGGGCCGTCGAAGCATACGAACGACTGCGGCGGGAGGCCGGCGCCCACCCCGAGCGCCTGGCCGCGCTGCCCCTCACCGTCGCCCTCTGCCGGTGTTACCACCGGGCCGGCGACCTCGCCCGCGCCCGCGACCTGGGTGCACACGCGCTGAGCCGCGTCGAGGCGCTCGGGGTGACCCAGGGCGAACTCGCCGTGGAGCTCGCCGCGGCGCTCGCCGAGACCGAGACCGGACTTCCGTTCGTCGACCGCGTCCTTGTGGCCAATGGGCTGCCGCAGGTCGAAGACCGAACGACCGAGATCCTCGCGCTCTGGCAGGCCAGCGTGACCGCCGCAGAAGGGGAGGACTCGGCGCTCGCGGTGCAGCTCGCGGAGGACGCGATCGCGGCCGGACGGCCGTCGCGCATGGCGGTCCGCATGGCCCGCATCGCGATGACCTGGGCGAAGATCACAGCCACCCACCCCGAAGACGCCGATCTGGACCGCGCCAACGCCCTCGCGGCGTCCGCCGGTTCGGTGCTGGGCGCGTTCCCGGCCGAACACCTCGACCACGCCCGCAGCCTGATCGTGATGTCCTCGGTCCGACTGCGCTCCGGCGACACCGAAGGCGCCGCCGAACTGGCCAACCGCGCCCTCGACCAGCTGGTCGGCATTCGGGGCACGATTCCGGCGACGGCCTACCTCGTGCTCGCGGAAGTCCATTTGGCACGGTCCCAAAGCGCGACGGCCGAGCTGCGCAAGGCGCAGGAGCTGCTCTCCACGACCGGGCCCGCGCCCGACCGCGAGGCGGCCCGCACCTGGCGTGAGCTGGGTGACCTGTGGGGCCAGGCCGGTTCCCGTGAAGATCAGTCGAAGGCGTATCGTAAGGCGCTCGAAGCGGTGGGCGTCCACGCGAACATGCCGGGGGTCGTCGCGCCGGCGGTGCTCACGCGATAGGCCCGGTGCGAGACGCGGGCGGCCGAGGTCCGGCCGCGTCTCGCGCTCACGAATCTGCCTCAAGTCAAGCACCGGATTTGTGCCGGAAGCTCTGGAATAATTAGGGTCGACCAGTCATTGACTCATGGGATGACTGGTTTCCCCTTAGGAGGCGGACTGTTGTGAGTCTGCGTACGGCGCAGCGGGCGTCTCTCGTGGACCAGGTGATCGATCAGCTCAAGGAGCAGATCACTTCGGGGTCGTGGAAGCTGAACGCCAAGATCCCGACCGAGACCGTATTGGCCGAGCAGCTCGGCGTGGGGCGTAACACGGTTCGTGAAGCCGTGCGGGCGCTGACCCATGCGGGGCTGCTCGACTGCCGTCAGGGCGACGGCACCTACGTCAGGGCCGTCAGCGAGTTGTCCGGCGCGATGGCGCGGCGGCTCCGGGCGGCCGAACAGCTGGAGATCCTGGAAGTCAGGCGGGCGCTCGAGGTCGAGGCGGCCCGGCTGGCGGCGACCCGGCGGAGCGACAGCGACATCGTCAACATCCAGGCGGCGCTGACCCGGCGCGAGCAGGCCTGGGCGTCGGGCGACGTCGACGCGTTCGTCGAGGCCGACCTGGCCTTCCACGTCGCGGTCGTGCAGGCCACCCACAACCGGGTGCTGATCGACCTCTACGTCGACTTCTCGGCGGCGCTGCGCACGAGCATCGCGGCGGCCGGCGGCTCGCTGGAGCAGAACTACATCCCCCACGACGGCATTCTCCGGGCGATCGCCTCGGGCGACGCCACGGCGGCCGAGCATGCCGGGCACGCCTGCATGGAGCACATCCTGATCGCCCTCACCGAGACGGGCGAGCTCGACTAGTTGATCCGCAGCGACATCACGAGGTAGCGGAAGGCCGGGTCGTCGCCCGCGTCGGAGATCAGCGCCGGGCGGGTGGGCGAGTCGAGGTGGATGACCGCCTGCTCGGTCTCGACCCCGGCCAGGCCTTCGAGCAGGAAGTGGGGCTGGAAGGCGATGAGGATGTCGTCGCCGTCGAGGTCGGCCCCCATCACCTCGGCGCCCCGGCCGATCTCGTCGCCCGCGGCCTGGATCAGCACCTGGCCCTGGGAGAACGACAGACGTACGGCCGAATGGGCACCGGAGACCAGGGCGACACGGCGGATCGCCTCAAGGAACGGCTGGACGTCGACCGTGGCCCTGATGCCCCAGTCGCCGCTCAGCCGTGAGCGGTAGTCGATGAACTGGTCGTCGAGAAGGCGGACCGTCGTCGACTTGCCCGCGCTTTCGAAGCCGGCGACGTTGCCGCCGAGGCAGACACTCACCTCGCCGACACGCAGCGACTTGGCGACGTCGACCAGGACCTTGGCCGGGATCATCGCGCCGTGGGTGGTCGCCTCGCCTTCGGGATGCCACAGGAAGTCGCGGGCGGCGATGCGGTAGCGGTCGGTCGCCGCCATCGTCATGTTGACGCCGTCGGTGTCGACGCGGATCGCGGTCAGCATCGGCAGCGTGTTGTCACGGCTGGCGGCCACCGCGACCTGAGCGACGGCCGAGGCGAACAGGGCGCCCCCGACCGCACCGACCTTCGGAGGCATCGGCGGCAGGGTGGGGAAGTCGTCGGCCGGCATGGTCAGCAGTCCGAACTCGGCGCTGCCGCAGGTCAGCACCGCTTCGTTGCCGCTGGTGGTGATGTCGACGACCTCGCCGGGCAGGCTGCGGACGATCTCGGCCAGCACCCGGCCGGGCAGCAGCACCTGCCCCGGCTCGGCGACCGCGGCGTCGACGTCGGCCCTGGCCGACACGTCGTAGTCGAAGGCGGAGATGCGCAGGTCGCCGGAGGCGTCGAGGAGCAGGCCCGTCAGCACCGGCAGCGCCGGACGAGTCGGCAGGATGCGGGCGCACCAGCCCACGGCCTCAGCCAGCACATCGCGGTTGACCTGGACTTTCACCGTTGACCTCCGACCTCACCACTGGCAGTGACGACACGCTACCCATCACTACCGACAAAATCCGACGCCGTGTCATTCGGGCAGATTCCGAGCGCGAGATACGCCCGGCCTTCGGCCGTTCGCATCTCGCTTCATCGCCCATTGAGGTATGCCAGAACCGCCAATACCCGCCGATTGTCGTCATCACTCGGGGCCAGGTCGAGTTTGCCGAAGATGCTGGCCGTGTGTTTGCCCACGGCGCTCTCGCTCAGGAACAGGCGCTGGCCGATCGCGGCGTTCGACCGGCCTTCGGCCATCAGCTCCAGGACCTCGCGTTCGCGGGGGGTCAGGCGGGCGATCGGCTCGTTGCGGGCGTTGCTGACCATGAGCTTGGCGATCACGTCGGGGTCCATCGCGGTGCCGCCTCCGGCCACCCTGCGCACCGCGTCGATGAACTGCTCGGTGTTGAAGACGCGGTCTTTCAGCAGGTAGCCGATGCCGCCGGTGCCGTCGGCGAGCAGTTCGCGGGCGTAGAGCTGCTGGACGTGCTGCGAGAGCACCAGCACCGGCAGGCCCGGGACCTGTTTGCGGGCGGCCAGGGCGGCCTGGAGGCCTTCGTCGGTGAAGGTGGGCGGGAGCCGTACATCGACGACGGCGACGTCGGGACGGTGGCCGACCAGGGCCTTCAGCAGTTCGGGGCCCGATTCCACGGCGGCGACCACGTCGAACTCATGGGCGCGGAGCAGGTGGACGAGGCCCTCGCGCAGCAGGTGGAGGTCTTCGGCGAGTACGACCCTCATGATCGGTCAGCATACGCCCGGGTTCTTACCCGCCGTCGGGTTCAGCCGGATACCGGTGGCCAGCATCGTGGCGCCGAGCGCGATCATGAACGCGACCGTGGGCCACTGGAACGGCGGCGGCATGTGCAGGGCCAGGAACCACGACCGCTCCTCCGGCTGGAAGATCAGCATGAACGTCGACACCAGGCCCTGCGGGAACAGCGGCAACCAGCACAGGCTCCAGCAGAGCGCGTAGAGCAGGCCGCGCCAGCCCTTCGGCAGCGCGTTCACCGGTTCGACGTCCGCGTCGCCGGGCAGCGCGTCGAGCACCTCGATGGTCGCCGTGGTGCCGCCGCCGGGCGGGCTCGACACGGCCAGCACCCCGTCGAACGCCGCCAGCCGTCGCTCGATGCCGGCCAGTCCCCCTCCCGGTACGGCCTTCGCCCCGCCCGGCCCGTCGTCGGACACCGTCACCCGCAGCGCCCGGCCACGCCGGCTGATGTCGATGGTCACCTTGGACGCGTACCGCGACGCGTTGGCCAGCAACTCGCTGACGGCGAAGTAGACCGCCGACTCGACCGGCGACTCCGGCCGTTCAAGGAGGTCGGCGTGGACCTTCACCTTGAGCGGGCTGTCGAGCGCGAGCGCCCGGATCGCGTCGCCGAGACCCCGTTCCGCCAGTACGGGCGGATGGATGCCCCTGACGAGCTGCCGGAGCTCCTGGAGGGCGGTCGCCGACGACTCCCTGGCCTTCACCAGCAACGCCTTCGCGGCGGCCGGATCGTGGTCGAGCAGTTGTTCGGCCGCGCCGATCGTCATGCCGACGGCCACCATGCGGGCCTGGGCGCCGTCGTGGAGATCGCGTTCGATCCTGCGGAGCTCGGCGGCCTGGAGGTCGAGCTGGTCGGCCCTGACCTGGTTGAGTCTGTTGACCTGCCCGACGAGCTGGGTGTTGGCCGTGGGGCCGAGCAGGGCCAGGGCGTACAGCGCGTAGTTCTTCAGTGCCGCGGGGGCGAGGAAGAAGGCGACCACGGAGAGGGCCAGGCCCCAGTACAGGCCCTCCGCGAAGGTCAGCCAGATGCCCAGGCCGATGACGAACGTCGGGCCGAAGGCCAGCACCGACCGGGTCCACGGGTCGAGGATGATCCACACCAGCTCGCGCCAGGTCGCCGGATCGGTGATCACCCAGGCCAGCATCCGGTCGATGTGCGGCGAGGCCGCCGTACGGTAGCGCTTGCCCTTGTGGTGGTAGTAGCCGTCGCGGGCCCGCACCAGCGCGGGCGGCCGGGGGCGGTAGGGGGTGGGGATGTCCACCCCCACCCAGCGGCGGATCAGGTTCCGGTCGATGCCGGCCATGAAGCGGATCAGCCGTACCGACGGCTCCAGCAGGAACACCATGCCGGCCACCGTCGACACCAGCACGCCCAGGATCGCCACCAGCGCGACCGGGATCTGGACGACCACCAGCGCGGAGATGGCGAGCCCGTAACCGAGCGATCTGACCTGCTTCATGCGTCTCAGTGTGACCGCGGGCGGCCCCCGAGGGGAGTGCACGAAGCCGCCCGAGGGGGGTGGGGTTTCCTCCACCCCGGCTGGGTCACCAGATGCATTACCTCGGAGCTCGCGGATTTCTAGCGTTCTCGGCATGGCAATCATCACGGTTCAGAACCTGCGCAAGCAGTACGGCGACAAGATCGCCGTCAAGGACGTCTCGTTCTCCGTGGAAGAGGGCGAGATCTACGGGATCGTCGGCCGCAACGGCGCCGGCAAGACCACGACCGTCGAATGCGTGGCCGGCCTGCGCAAGCCCGACGGCGGCACCATCCACGTCGCGGCCGACCTCAAGCAGCAGGTCGGGGTGCAGCTCCAGGAGAGCGCCATGCCCGACAAGCTCCGCGTCGGCGAGGCCCTCGACCTGTACGCCTCCTTCTACGCCAACCCCGCCTCGGTGACCGAGCTGCTCGACGAGGTCGGGCTGGACCCCAAGGTGGGCTTCGCCAAGTTGTCGGGCGGCCAGCGGCAGCGCCTGTCGATCGCGCTCGCCCTCGTGGGCAACCCCAGGATCGCGATCCTGGACGAGCTCACCACCGGCCTCGACCCGCAGGCCCGGCGCGAGACCTGGGACCTGATCAGCCGGATCCGGGAGCGCGGGGTGACCGTGCTGCTGGTCAGCCACTTCATGGAAGAGATCGAGCGGCTCTGCGACCGGGTCGCGGTCATCGCCGCGGGCACCGTCCTCGCCGTCGACACCCCGGCGGGCCTGATCTCGCGGACGGGCGGCGTGCAGCGCATCACCTTCCGGTCGACGATGCCGGTGGAGAGCCTCAAGTCGCTGCCCGAGGTGCACTCGGTGACCGTCGAGGCCGGCCAGGTGACCGTGACCGGGGACCAGAACGTGCTCCGCGCGGTCGTCACGGCCCTGCCCGACTCGGCGATCAGCAACCTCAAGACCGAGACCAGCTCGATGGACGACGCCTTCCTCGCCCTCACCGGCGAATGACCACCCCCACAACCCAAGGAGCTCTGCCCGACATGGCCATCACCACCCCCCAGGTCCGCCGCCTGACCTTGGTCGAAACCAAGCTCTACCTGCGCGAACCCGCAGTGATCTTCTTCGCCGTCGGCCTCCCCATCGCCCTGACGCTGATCCTCGGCGGCACGATCCCCGACTTCCAGAAGCCCGACCCCGAACTTGGCGGGCTACGGCCGATCGACACCCACCTCCCCGGAGTGATGATCATCCTGTCGGTCCTGACCTGCGCGTTCTCGCTGCTCCCGACCGTGCTGGTCACCTACCGGGAGCGCGGCATCCTGAAGCGGATGTCGACCACGCCGGTCAGCCCCGGCACCGTCCTCGGCGTGCAACTGGTGCTCAACGTCGTCATGACGGTGCTGACCACCGTGCTCATCCTCGTCCTGGCCCATCTCGTGTACGACGTCCCGTTCCCCCAGGCCCCCCTCGCCTTCACCGGCACCCTCCTGCTGGGCATGGTGTCGACGTTCGCCATCGGGCTGCTGCTGGCCGCGCTCGCGCCCACCTCACGGCTCGTCCAGGGCCTCGGCATGGCGGTCTTCTTCCCCTCGCTCTTCTTCGCCGGCATGTGGGTGCCCCAGGCTCTGATGCCCGGCGTGTTGCGGACCATCTCCGAGTTCACGCCGTCCGGGGCCTTCGGCGCCGCGATGATCGACCTGCTGGCCACGGGCGGCACGGAGTGGCGGCACCTCGTCGTGATGGCCGCGTGGGGCGTGGTCGGCGCGGTCGCGGCCGTCCGGTTCTTCCGCTGGTCGTGATTACCCGCCGGGTAATCGCCCACATGACCTGCCAGTGCCTAAGTTCGGAGACGTGACGATGACCTCAGTCGGCCCCCTGCTCCGCGGATGGCGGGAGAACCGCCGGCTCAGCCAGCTCGACCTGTCCGTCGCCGCCGACATCTCCACCCGGCACATCAGCTTCCTGGAGACCGGCCGGGCCCGTCCCAGCCGCGAGATGATCCTGCGCATCGCCGACTGCCTCGACCTGCCGCTCCGGGAACGCAACCGGCTGCTGCTGTCGGCCGGTTTCGCCCCGGTCTACGGCGAGACCTCCCTCTCCAACCCCCGGATGGCCGCCATACAGGCGGCCATCCGGCAGGTCCTCACCGGCCACGAGCCCTACCCGGCGGTCGTCGTCGACCAGCGCTGGAACCTCGTCGACGCCAACGCCGGCCTCGCCCTCCTCGCCGACGGCATCGACCCCGACCTGACCGCCAACGTGCTCCGCGCCTCCCTCCACCCGGAGGGCCTGGCCCCGCGCATCGTCAACCACGGCGAATGGCGGGCCCACCTGCTCTCCCGCCTGCGCCGCCAGATCGCCTTCACCGCCGACCCCGAGCTCACCTCCCTGTACGAGGAGCTCCGCGACTACCCCTGTGACCAGCCCGAACCGGAGATCGAGTTCCCGGGGCCGGGCGACATCTTCGTCCCGATGCGGCTCCGCCACGAGGCGGGCGAACTCCGCTTCTTCAGCATCCTGGCGACCTTCGGCACGCCCCTTGACGTGACCGTGGCCGAGTTGGCCATCGAATCGTTCTTTCCCGCCGACGATCACACTCGCCGGGTGATGACACAATTCGCGAGATAAGATCACGTTCTACCCCGGAGGCCCAGCGTGCCGGACCAGGTGTTGCGGAACACGTTCCACATCGGCGTCGAACCGAAGGTGGTTCTCGACCACCTGACGACCCCGGAGAACTACATCGGGCTCTCCCCGATCGTGGTCGCCGTCAAGGACGTGGACAGGTCGACTCCCGGAGTCGTCCGATACACCGCCACCGAGCAGTTCAGATTCCTCGGGTTCATCAAGTGGGACAACCCCATCGCGGTCGAGCTCTTCACCGACGACAGCGCCGTGTGGGGAGACGTGAAGAGCCCGGGCGGGGTGCGGATGGCGTACCGATTCGACCTCAGCGCCGAAGGAACCGGGACCCGCGTGGACGACGTCCTCAACCTGTCGGCACCCCCTCTGATCATCAGGTACGCCGCCTCCGAGGCCCGCAAGGTACAACTGGCCCGGGCGCGTATCCTCGTCGAACGGCTCGCATAGGAGGTCCAGATGATCGTCGTGGCCCACGTCAGCGACACCCACATCGACGGAGGCCCCCGCGCCACCGAACGCGCCGAACGGGTCATGCGCCACATCGACGGCCTCGCCGTCGACGCCGTGATCGTGACCGGCGACGTGGCCGACAACGGCGCACCGGCCGAATACGAGATCGCCCGCAAGACCCTGACGACCAGGCACCCGACGCTCATCTGCCCCGGCAACCACGACTCCCGCGAGCCGTTCCGCGAGGTGCTGCTCGGCTCCTCCGGCTCCGACCCGGTCAACCAGGTGCTGCGGGTGGGATCGGTCAGCATCGTCCTGGTCGACTCGAGCATCCCCGGCCGCGCCGAAGGCCGGCTGGAGCCCTCGACCCTGGCCTGGCTCGACGAGACCCTCTCGACCGCACCCGGCCAGGCGTTCGTCGGGATGCACCACCAGGCGTCGTCGCTGCACATCCCTTACGTGGACGGGATCGGGCTGCGGAACCCAGACGAACTGGCGGAGGTGCTGGGCCGCCACTCCAACGTGGTGGCGGTGCTGTCGGGCCACGCCCACACGGCGGCCGCCACGACGTTCGCCGGGCTGCCGCTGCTGGTGGGGCCGGGGGTGGTCAGTACGGGGCTGACGCCTTACGAGAGCGAATCGGGGCCGCCCGTCTCGATGGAGCAGCCGCCGGGGTTCGCGCTGCACGTGTACGACGGGGAACACTTGGCCACCCACTATCGGGTGGTGGCGTGAGCAGGTCCAGACGACGGGCCTTTCGAGCGGCGGTCACCCGGTCGTTCGCGGATCGCCTGCGATAGACCACCACCGAACAGGCCGTCTTCACCGCGGGGTCAGTTCTCCGAGCCGGGCGAGGGATGACCGGGGCAAGGGTCCTGACCCTGTGACGACGGGTCAGTGACTGGCCATGTCGACGAAGCGCGAGTAGTGGCCCTGGAAGGCGACGGTGACCGTCGCGGTGGGGCCGTTTCGGTGCTTGGCCACGATCAGGTCGGCCTCACCGGCGCGGGGGGACTCGCGCTCGTAGGCGTCTTCGCGGTGGAGCAGGATGACCATGTCGGCGTCCTGCTCGATCGAGTTGTGCAGGTTGATGCCGTTGGCGACGAAGTTGTGCGTGCCGAGCACAGTCGCGTCGTAGACGGGCTGCTCCCCGAGCGGCTCAATGCTCGCGATCTCATCCCAGAAGACGTCGTTGGTCGCGAGGATCTCCAGATCGGCGTCGTCGAGGACGGTCGCGATGCGGCCGAGCCGTTCACGGCTCGGCGCCGCCCGCCACATCGCGCTTCCGTTGGAGGAACTCCCCGTGGCGAACGCGAACTCACGGTGAGTGATCCGCCGCTCGGCGAGGATGTCGCGAACCCGGTCCCACACCCCCACGGGAACAGTGTCGAGGTTGGTGTTGCCGATCTTGGGCCGCAACTCGGTCAAGCACCGACGGACCTGAGCCTGGCGTTCACCATGAACGCCGATGTCCTCGAGGAACCGGAGCTGGTTCTCCGCGCCGTAGATCACAAGCTGGTAGCCGGGCCGGTGCCCCTGCTTCTGGTGACTCTTGATCCTGGTCATCACGTTGAAACGCAGCAACAGCCGAGCCACGTCGTCGATCAGCCTGCGGCTGGTGGAGGCGTAGTAGATCCGCGCCTGCCCGGCCCTCCGGTCCCACCAGACACATCCGTCGGTGGCCCACAGGTGTCTGAGGAACAGGGCGAGCTGCTCCTTCGGCGCGGCGAACAACGGATCAGGGACGAACTTCTCATGGCTGCGCAGACCGAACAGATTGAGCTGGTCGAGCCATGCCGCGATGGGATTCCGCCTGCCATGGGTCAGGTGGAAGGGCGCCGGAAGACGGAGGCTCGTGCACCGAGCCGCCTCATACTCGTCGCGAACGGCGGTGATGCCGAAACGGCGGGCCGCCGCCTCGGTCACCGCAGCCAGGTTGGCCTCGTCTTTGGACGCATAGCGGATCGGCTGCCCTTTCACGAACGAACCGTCACCGATCATGTGTGCGAGCAGGACCACTTCGTCCGTGTCGAGCGCCTTGAGTTCCAGCGGGGGCGGCACATGCCGGAGCACCGAGACTCTCGTTCCGGGAGACAGCGTCTCCAGGGCGTGCCAGCCGTCGTAGGTGAGGAAGGGATGATTGGCGGTTGCCTCGATCTCCCGGCCCGACGTCATCCGAACGCGGAACACCGGCTTGACGCCGCTACTGAAGACGTGGGTCATGGTGCGCGGCACGAGCTTGAGCCGGTCGTCGAGTGACCATACGGGGATGTCCTGGGCCCCCGACTCGATCAGCTCTCCGAGACTGACCTCCTGACCGTTGTCGGCTCGCAGGATCCGGCTCGCCGCGGTGAGACAGCCCGACTCGCGAAGGTCGCTGACCTGAGGCCGCTTGTCGGTTCGCTGCTCGGGACCACGGTTGAGCTGGGAGATCGCGATGACCGGGACCTCTAGCTCCTTCGCCAGCAGCTTCAGCGCACGTGACAGCTCCGACACTTCCTGCTGACGGCTCTCGGTCTTCTTCGGGGAGCTCATCAGCTGGAGGTAGTCGACGATCACGAACTTGAGGTCGTTGCGCTGCTTGAGCCGCCGGCACTTGGCCCGGATCTCCATCATCGACATGTTGGGGGAGTCGTCGATGAACAGCGGCGCCTGCGCGACCTCGCCCATGCGGCGGGCCATGCGGGTCCAGTCGTCGTCGTTCATCATGCCGGAGCGCATGGCGTGGAGGGCGACCCTGGCTTCGGCCGACAGCAGACGCATGGTGATCTCGTTGCGCGACATTTCCAGAGAGAAGATCGCGGTGGTCATGTTGTGCTTGATCGCCGCGGACCTGGCGAAGTCGAGGCCCAGGGTCGAGTTGTGGGTGGGGATCCAGGTGCGACCGGCGAGGTAGAGATGGTCGTCGTTGTCGACCTCCACACACCTCACAGGCACACTGGTCACCGGCCGGACATCGGTGATGTATCGCAACCGCGTCGACGGGTGGTCGCGAAGGGTCTGACGGACGGCCTTGCGGTCGAGCCGGAACACGCGGTCGGCGGGCGTGAAGGTGATGATGTAGCTGGTCGACGACTCCACGCTGCGGCCCGGCACCGGCTTCTCGGTCCAGGTCGCCTTGTAGCCGAGGCTGAGCACCAGTTCCCAGGAACCTTCGGCCAACCGGCGGTTGGTCAGCGCGAGCTGGACGGTCCCGGTCTTGTTGACATAACCGTCGGTGTCGAGCAGCCCGGCCAGCAACGCCCGGCGCTGGTCCTCGGACGCCCGCAGGTAGACGGCCGGGATGTGCTTGTCGTTGAGCACGCCGATGCTGCGCAGCACCGCCTGCAGGGTGCCGTGATGGTCACGGCACGCCTGGCACTGGATGCGGTAGCGCAACGAATCTCCGGCCTGGACCACACGCAGGCCCTCGGCCTCGATGTGCCGGGCGATCTCGGGGTCGGCGCTGGTGTACTGCGCCGAGGCGCTGCTGCCGTCGCCCAGCCAGATCCCCAGCGTGTAGGGCGGCACCGGCAGCTCAGCCTCGGGAAGAACCGCTCCCGAGGCGACCGGCACCGCGTGGTTGAGCCGCCGGTCGGCCGCCGGGTGGCGGAGGGTCTCGGCGATCTGCTCGGTCGTCACCACGGACCCCGGCAGGCCGTTGCGCCGGTCGCGGCGGGTTCTGGTCAGCCACTGGTGGTGCGCATCGGCGACGATGACCGTGCCGTCGCTGAACTCGACCTCGTAGCACGGCCGGTCTTCGAGGATCTCGGTCGCGGCCACCACCGTGGTCGGCTTGCCATCGGCGCCGATCAACTGGTCTCCCACGGCGACCTCGCCCATGGTGGTCCAGCCGGTCGGAGTGGGGAGGGGTGTGTCGAGGGCCAGGGCCTTGCCGATGGCCGGACGGGCGGCGACGACGATCATCTGGCCCGGGTGGAGGCCGTTGGTCAGGGCGTCGAGGTCCTGGAAGCCCGTGGGGACGCCGACCATCTGGCCGCCCCGGCTGCCGATGGCCTCGATCTCGTCGAGGGCGCCCGGCATGATCTCGGAGAGCGGCAGATAGTCTTCGGACGTGCGGCGCTCGGTGACCTTGTAGATCTCGGCCTGGGCGCGGTCGACCAGGTCGTCGACCTCTTCGTTCTGGCCGCCGTAGCCGTAGGAGACGATGCGGGTGCCGGCCTCGATCAGGCGGCGGAGCACCGCCTGTTCGCGCACGATCTTCGCGTAGTAGCCCGCGTTGGCGGCGGTGGGGACGACGGCGGTCAGGGTGTGGAGGTAGGCGCCGCCTCCTACGCGGCCGACCTCGCCGCGTCGCTGCAGGTCGTTGAAGACCGTGACGGCGTCGGCGGGTTCGCCGCGGCCGTAGAGGTCGGTGATGATCTCGTAGATGATCTGGTGGGCCGGGCGGTAGAAGTCGTCGGCGCGGAGGACTTCGACGACGTCGGCGATGGCGTCTTTTGAGAGGATCATGCCGCCGAGGACGGACTGCTCGGCCTCGATGTTGTGCGGCGGGGTGCGTTCGAAGGACGGTTCGGAAGGCCCTCCGGAGAAGTCGACGACGCTCACTTGGCCCTCCCCCTCGCTCGCACCCACCCCCAGTTGTAGATGACGCCTCCGACAGTTTCCCGCCACCTCACGCCATCAGCAACGCAGGCCTGTGGATAACTCTGTGGACAACCTGTGGACGAAGGCCTCCAGGGTGTGGGCAGCTTGGGGATTAGCCTGTGTATAACCTTTCCACACGTCTGTGGATAACCCTGTGAGCTGCGGAGATGTTATCCACCCCCTGTGGATAGAAGTTTTTTTGGTCCCGGCAGAATGACTTCCATGTCCCCCGACGATCGCGAGATCCTCCGGCTCGCCGTCCCCGCGTTCGCGGCGCTCGTCGCCGAACCCCTCTTCCTGCTCGCCGACTACGCCATCGTCGGGCGGCTCGGCACCGAGGCGCTCGGCGCCCTCAGTGTCGCGGGCACGATTCTGGCGACGATGGTCAACCTGTGCGTGTTCCTCGCCTATGGAACCACCGCCGCCGTCGCGCGGCGGATCGGGGCGGGGGCGCGGCGGGAGGCCGTCCAGGGCGGGATGGACGGCCTGTGGCTGGCGGCGGCACTCGGGCTGGCCGTCGTCGTGGTCTGCTGGCCGCTGGCGCCCTGGCTGGTCGGCCTCGTGGGGGCCGAACCGGGCATCGTCGACGACGCGGTGACCTATCTGCGCGTCAGCCTGCTCGGCGCTCCGGGGATGCTGCTGGTCCTCGCCGGTACGGGGGTGCTGCGCGGCCTCCAGGACACCCTGACTCCCCTGGTCGTCTCCGTCGGGGGATTCGCGCTCAACGCGGCGCTGAACGCGTGGTTCGTCCTGGGACTCGACTGGGGGCTGGCCGGTTCCGCCTCCGGCACGGCCGCCGCGCAGACGCTCATGGCGGTGACCTACCTGGTCATGGTGGTGCGGGGTGCCCGCAGGGAGGGCGCGTCGCTCCGGCCCGACGTCTCCGGCATCAAGGCCTCGGGCCTGGCCGGGATCGCCATCCTCATCCGCACGTTGTGCCTGCGCGTCGTGCTCGTCGTGGCAACCGTGATGGCGGCCCGCATGGGCACCGCCCAGGTGGCCGCCCACGGGATCATGTTTCAGATCTGGACCCTGCTCGCCTACGCGCTGGACGCCATCGCGATCGCCGGTCAGGCCATCATCGGCCGTCAGCTCGGCGCGGGCGCACTGACGGCGGCCCGGCGGGCGACCTGGCGGATGACGTTGTGGGGCATCGGCTCGGGCGTTGTGCTCGGCCTCGCGCTGCTGGCCGCCGGGCCGCTCGTGCCCGCCCTGTTCGACGCCGACCCCTCCGTCACCGCCGCGCTCGCCTCGATCATCTGGATCGCGGCCGTCCAGCAACCGCCGGCGGGGGTGGTGTTCGTCCTGGACGGGGTGCTGATCGGCGCCGGGGACCAGCGTTACCTGGCGTGGGCGGCGGTGGCGACCACGATCGCCTTCCTGCCCTTCGCACTGATGGCGAGCAGCCTGGCCGGGTTGTGGCTGGCCATCGGCGTCTGGATGGCGGCCCGGTTGATCACGCTGGGCACCCGGGCATACGGCTCGAAGTGGCTGGTGACAGGGCCAAGGGTGCCAAGATCACGCGCCCTCTGACCCCCGTCGGCGGCTCGGACACGACGAAGCCCCCTCCGGCCTGGCCGGAAAGGGCTTCGCGTGTGGCCGGACTAGCCGGCCAGGACCTCGATGTCGACCGCGGCGGCGACCTCGGGGTGCAGCTTGACGCTGACCCGGTGGGTGCCGGTGGTCTTGATCGCGTTGTCGATGACGATGCGACGGCGGTCGAGGGTCGGGCCGCCGGCCGCCTTGACGGCGTCGGCGATGTCGCCCGTGGTGATCGAGCCGAAGAGGCGGCCCGAAGCGCCGGCCTTGGTCTTCAGCTTGACCTTCAGGGCGCCGAGCTGGCCGGCGACCTCCTTGGCGGTGCCCAGGTCGCGGATCTCGCGGGCGTCGCGCGCCTTCTTGATCGAGGCGATCTGGGTCTCGGCGCCGCGCGTCCACAGGATCGCGTACTGGCGCGGGATGAGGTAGTTGCGGCCGTAGCCGTTCTTGACCTCGACGATGTCGCCAGGGGCGCCGAGGCCGGAGACCTCAGTGGTCAGAATGAGCTTCATTTTCCCAAGGCTCCTTTCTTAGCGCGCGGTGGAGGTGTAGGGCAGCAGCGCCATCTCGCGAGCGTTCTTGATCGCGGTGGCGACGTCGCGCTGGTGCTGGGTGCAGTTGCCCGTCACCCGGCGGGCGCGGATCTTGCCGCGGTCGGAAATGAACTTCCGCAGCAGGCCCGTGTCCTTGTAGTCGACGTAGGAAATCTTGTCGTGGCAGAACAGGCAAACCTTCTTCTTGGGCTTGCGCAGTGCCGGCTTGGCCATCGTGGTGCTCCTTTCAGAGCCCCGCGCGAGGCGGGAATGGTCGCTCGGTGTTTGTATATGGATTTAGAAAGGCGGTTCGTCGCTGAAGTCGCCGCCGAAGCCGCCGCCCTGGGGGCCGCCGCCGTAGCCGCCGCCACCGCTGTTGCCGCCGCCCTGGTAGCCGCCGCCTCCCGACGGGGCCGGGGACGCGCTGGCCCACGGGTCGTTGGCGGGGCCGCCGAAGCCGCCGCCGCCCCCTCCGCCCTGGCGGGCGGTCTTGTTGACCTTGGCGGTGGCGTTGCGCAGCGAGGGGCCGACCTCGTCGACCTCGACCTCGTAGACGGTGCGCTTCTCGCCTTCCTTGGTTTCGTACGACCGCTGGCGCAGCCGGCCCTGCACGATCACCCGCATGCCGCGCTGGAGGCTCTCGGCGACGTTCTCCGCCGCCTGACGCCAGACGTTGCAGGTGAGGAACAGGCCCTCGCCGTCTTTCCACTCGTTGGTCTGCTTGTCGAGGAACCGCGGAGTGGACGCGATGCGGAACCGGGCCACCGCCTGCCCCGTGGGCGTGAAGCGGAGCTCGGGGTCGTCGACAAGGTTGCCGACGATGGTGATTGTGGTGTCGCCTGCTGCCATCGGTCGTAGCCTTTCGTATCCCGCCGACGTATTAGTCGCCCAGCGTAAAGCCAGGCTCCGACAAAACGTCAGTGAAGTTCGGGACGCAGCACCTTCGTACGAAGAATGCCCTCGTTCAGGTTGAGCTGACGGTCCAGCTCCTTGACCGTGGCCGGCTCGGCAGAGAGGTCGACGACGGCGTAGATGCCCTCGGACTTCTTGTCGATGTCGTAGGACAGCCGGCGACGGCCCCAGACTTCGACCTTCTCCACGGTGCCACCGTCGTTGCGGACGACGGCGAGGAACTGGTCGAGTGAGGGCTGCACGGTGCGCTCATCGAGGGACGGGTCGAGGATGACCATCATCTCGTATCGACGCATGCGGAATCCAACCTCCTCTGGACTCTGCGGCCACGACGCCTTGCCGTGACAGGAGGACGCGCGTCCTTAGCAGACGCAGCCTGTCAAGGCTACCAGGGCCGCGGTTGTGTCCGGTCCGGTCCGGGAATCAACGGTGGAAGGCAGGAGAAGGGGGTGGCGCTTATGCCACACATCTTGGATCCCATCGCGGGCCAGCCGCGAAAACTCACGCTGAACACCGACGGCCGACACCATCGGCTGCAGAACACCCTGTGTCTTTCGGTGTTCACGATCGGCGTCCTCGCCTTCATCTTCGGGTTCATCGTGGTCCTCCACGTGCCCGCGTCGTGGCTGGGCGCGGTCGGCTTCTTCACTGGGCTGTTCTCCCAGTTCATCTCGGTGACCACGCCCCAGCGGGTGTTCAACATCATGGGCATCGTGGGGTCGTTCGTCGGCGCCGGGCTGGGCATCGCCCACGGCGGATTCATCTAGACGTCCACGTACAAAAGAAAAAGGCCGCAGCACGTCTGCGGCCTTTTTCATGAACGTCATTTACCGATATGCAGGTCGACGCCGAGCAGGACCAGGAACCACAGGAAGATCGAAAGAAGTGCCTCGGCGATGTCACGAAGAATGCCGGGCGTGAGGTAGTCGTAGACCCACGCCACGTAAATGCCGACCAGGATGTAGATCAGCAGGATGAAACTCCCGACCCGGTAGCGCATGTCGTCTCCTTTTGTCGTGACGCGCGAGACGCAGGGCGCGTCAACCGCCATCGCGACTGCCCGGACGATCACCTTCGAAACGCAATCGAAAAGCGCCTGTTTCTGGGCAGATTCCAGGCGCGAGCCGCGATCGGCCTCCGGCCGATCGCGGCTCGCTTAGGCTCGTCTCATGGTGCGAATCGGAGCTCATGTCGACCAGGACGACCCGCTGGCCCACGCCGCCGCCCGTGAGGCCGAGGTGGTGCAGTTCTTCCTCGGTGATCCGCAGGGGTTCAAGGGCCCGGTCATGCCGGCGAGCGCCGACGCGATCCGCGAGTCCGACGTGCAGGTCCTCGTCCACGCGCCCTATCTGGTCAACGTCGCCACGACGAACAACCGCATCCGCATCCCCAGCCGCAAGCTGCTGGAGGGCCAGCTCAAGGCCGCCGCCGAGCTCGGCGCGACCGGGCTGATCGTGCACGGCGGCCACCTGAACAAGGGGGAGGACCCGCAGAAGGGGTTCGACAACTGGGCCAAGGTGTTCGAGCGGATGGACTGCCCGATCCCCGTCCTGATCGAGAACACGGCCGGGGGCGACAACGCCATGACCCGCCACCTCGACACGATCGCCCGGCTGTGGGACGCGGTGACCGCGAAGGCCCGCGAGCCCGAGAAGATCGGGTTCTGCCTCGACACCTGTCACGCCCATGCCGCCGGGGAGAACCTGGAGGGCATCGTCGACCGGGTCATGGCGATCACCGGCCGCATCGACGTGGTGCACTGCAACGACTCGCGTGACGCGTTCGACTCGGGCGCCGACCGCCACGCCAACCTGGGCCACGGGCAGATCGATCCGGAGCTCATCCTGGAGATCTGCCGTCAGGCGGGCGCCCCGATCGTGGTGGAGACGCCGGGCGAGGGCCAGGCCGACGACATCGCCTTCCTCAGGAAGAACCTTTAATCCACAGCCTGTGGATAAAGTCTGCGGATTCCCGCGCTCAAGAAGTGGGTACGGTGTGCAGTTCCCGGTCCCCCGCGTCGTCTTCGGCCGGGGGGCGCCGTGTGCTCGTCCACAATCTCCTGAACGACAACACCGCGGCCATCAGCAGCAGCAGGTTGCGGGCGCTCAACACGAGGGTGCCGGGCAGTTCGCCCTTCCACGAGTAGTGTTCCTCGACCCACGGATAGGTGATCCCGGTCAGCAGCGTGGCCGCCAGCAGTAACCACGCGACCGGCTTCTGGCTCGACTTCGGCACCGAGAACACCACGGCGGCCAGGCCGATGAGCCAGATCATGTACTGGGGTGAGAGCACTCGGCTGGTCACCACGAGCAGCAGCACGGTCGTCAGCGCCGCGTCGTAGAACGTGGCCTCGGTCGGGTGGGCCCGCAACCACCACACGACGAGCAGCACGGCCGCGACCGGGGTGGCCAGCACGGCGATCCTGATGGCGGTGTCGACGCCGGTGCCGGCGAGCTCCATCGCGCCGTGCTGGTAGGTGGAGAAGCCGTCCCACAGGCCCAGGGCGCGCAGCAGCACGAACGGCGTCGCCGCCATCGACTCGACCTGGAGGCCGCGTTCCTGCTGGGCGGTGAGGAAGTCGAGCGCGTTGGGCATGACCAGCGCGGTCGCACCGCAGGCGATCACAGTGGCGGCTGCCGCGGAGGCGCTCCCGGTGAGCAGTTCACGCCACCGGCGCAACCCGGCCAGCAGCGCGATCGGCCACACCTTGATCGAGAACCCGATGCCGATCAGCGCGCCCCGGACCGCCGGGTCGGTGGACGCCGTCAGCGCCGCCACCGCGAAGATCGCCACCATCAGGTCGTAGCGGGCGATCAGCAGCGGCCCCAGCAGGACCGGCCCGACCACCCACGCCCAGACCGCTCCCTCGCCGCCGCCGGTACGCCGGCAGAACCGCCAGATCAGCAGCAGGATCCCCAGGTCGCACAGGATCGCGATGAGGAAGAACGACACCAGGTAGTCGAAGAACGGCAGCAGGTGCGGCGCCAGCATCGGGATGGCCGCGAACGGGGGGTACTGCCACTTCTCGTCGTTGTCCGGGAACTGCCCGGTGAGCAGGACGTCGGACCAGTCGGAGTAGAGCCGGATGTCGTTCTCGAACGACATCGGGAAGCCCACCGGAATGATCTGCATCGCGGCCAGGAAGAGCAGGGCACGGGTCAGCAGCCACACCGGGGCGGCGTATCGCATCTCAGCTCGCTTCGGTCGTGGTGGCCCGGCGGAAGAGCACGAACCGGTCAGGCGCCCCGTCGAACACCCCGCCCGCCTGGTCGTCGATCCCGGCGACCCTGACCACGTCGCGGTCGGGCATCAGGATGTCGAGCACGACCAGCACCATCAGCGCGATGACCGCCAGCGCCCGCGCCCAGACGGCCAGGAAGTAGGGCCCGTCGCCGATGCCCTGCGCGGAGTGGTTGGGGTCCATGCCGACGAAGTAGAGCCAGATGGCGAAGAAGTACCAGACCTCGGTGACCTGCCACACCGCGAGCGAGGGCCACTTCGGCCGGGCGAGCACCGCGAAGGGCATCAGCCACAACACGTACTGGGGCGACCAGACCTTGTTGGTCACCATGAACGCGGCCAGCGCCAGGAAGCAGATCTGCATCAGCCGGGGCCGGGTGGGGGCCGCGAGGGTGAGGATCGCGATGCCGAGCAGGAGCACGCCCACCGCGATCATCGCCATCAGGTTCAGGTGCTCGCCGTCGGCCAGCACGCCCCATTGGTACTTCTGGAAGAAGAACCACAGGCCGCCCCAGTCGACGCCGCGCTCGCTGCTGAAGGTGTAGAAGCGCTTCCAGCCGTCGAAGCTGGCCAGCATGATCGGCCCGTTGGCGAGCAGCCAAACGCCGACCGCCGCGCCCAGCATCTTCAGGAACGGCGCCCACTTGGCGGTGCGCACGGTCAGCAGGAACAACGCCCCGAGGAACATCAGCGGGTAGAACTTGGTCGCCACCGCCAGGGCCAGCAGCGCCCCGGCGAGGTAGTGGCGGTCGCGGGCCCAGGCGAGCAGCCCGCCGAGCGCGAGCGCTCCGGCGGCCAGGTCCCAGTTGATGTACGCCGACAGGATGACCGCCGGCGCCAGGGCGTACCAGAGGGCGTCCCACTTGCGGGTGGGCCCGGCCAGCGCGGCCATGCACAGGACGCCGACCACCAGGCAGGCGCCCATGATGATCACGGTGAGGTCGTAGAAGCGGACCGCGTCGCCGAACGACAGGCGGCGCACCAGCTCCATGATCCCGCCGATTCCGACGGGATATTCGACGTCTCCCTGAATGTAAGGGATCTTTCCTTCATTCAGGCCGCGGGCGAACCAGAGCGGATAGATGTCGGTGTAGCAGAAGTTCGTGTACTGATCGATCCCGGAGTTCCACGCCCCGCCGAACCGGCAGGCGGACTTCCAGTAATAGGCCAGGATCGCGCCCAACGAGGCCAGCAGCCCCAGAGGCACATACGGAATGAGTCCGTTCACGACCGCCGCGCGCGGCCCGGGGGCTTCTGTCGTCCGGGTCATCATGAGGCCATTCGATCAGGTGTCGGGGTGTCGCACTGTACCTGCGACACCCCGTCACTTGTCTATCGGGCGGATTGGCGAGACTGCGCCGGGGGCGCCTGCGGCTGCGTCGGCGTCACCGGCGAGCTGAACGGATCGACGGGAACCTCGCCGCCCGCGTCGGGGATGTCGACCTCGCACTCCGGCGCACCGGGGAAGCACTCGCTCTCGCCGGGGCCGCCGTCGTCCTCCCACGGAAGGGTCGGCTCCTCGACGACCTCGTCCTCGGGCTTGGGCGTCGGGGTCGGGCTGGGCACGATGTCCTGGGGGGCCCCGACCCCGGCCTTCGGCGGGAACTGCGCGACCGGCTTGTTCTTGTGGGCCTCCAGCATGAACTCCCGCCAGATGCGGGTGGGGAAGCTGGCACCGGCGAAGCCGAGCGACACCTCGAAGGGGGTGCTGTACGGGTTGGTCATCGTGAACTTGGGGTCGCTGTTCTCCGGCGACTTGCCCTTCCAGTAGGGGCAGCGGGCGTTCACCGGCGGGACGACCTTGCCGGACTTGGTGCGGCACTCCTCGCGGTACATGCCGACGGCGGTGGAGACCTGCGGGGTGAACCCGACGAACCAGGCCTCCTTCTCCTCGTTGTTCGTACCGGTCTTGCCGCCGGCCGGGCGGCCGATGCCCTGGCCCCCGGCCGTGCCCGACTTGAGGACCTCCTCCAGCGCGACGACCGCGTCGGCGGACGCCTCGGGCGAGATGACCTGCTTGACCGGCTTGCGCTCCGGGTGGACGAGTTCCTTGCCCTGGTAGACGCCCTTGATCACGTGGTAGTTCACGTGCTTGCCGGCGTTGGCGAAGATCGAGTAGCCGGCGGCCTGCTCCACCGCGGTGACGGGGGCCGAGCCGATCGAGAACTGGTAGTGGTGCTCGTCGATGTCCTTGGTCATGCGGTCTTCGGAGAACCCGGCGTCGAGCACGATCTGCTTCACGGGGTCGAGTTCGCCGATCTTCCCGGCGTCCTGGTCGAGCTTGTAGGCCATCGAGACGTACGCGGTGTTGACCGAGGCCGAGGTCGCGGTGATCGCGTTGACCGCCGACGGGCCGCCGTGGTCGTTCTTGAAACCGCCGACGGCCTGGCCGGGGATGACCTCCGGCACGGTCTTGTTGCCGGGCAGCCAGCTGTTCAGGCTGTAGCCGGCGTCGAGCCAGGCGGCCAGCACGTAGGGCTTGAACGCCGAGGCGGCCTGCTTGGCGGAGTCGAAGGGCTCGTTCCAGTTGTCCTTGACGTAGTCGTCGCCGCCGTAGAAGGCGATCACCCGGCCGTTGGTCGGGTCGACGGCCGCCAGGCTGGCGTGCACCTCGCGGCTGTTGGGCACGCTGCGCATGACGTTCTTGACGACCTTCTGGGCCGTCTGCATGAGCCGCTTGTCGAAGGTCGTGACGATCTTGTAGCCGCCGCTCTGGATGGCGTCTTCCTTGAGGCCGCGCTCCTTGAGCTCGTGCATGGCCACGGAGACCATGTAGCCCTTCAGACCGCCCATCTCGTTGAGGTTGGGGTCTTTGATGGTCTTGGGGAACTTGGCGGTCTGCGGCAGGTTGCCGTACTTGGCCGGGTCGAGCTTGGCCATGGCATTGACGACGTCCTTGAAGCGCGACTGGAGCGCGGGCTCGTCGGCCGACCAGCTCGGGGTCTGCACGCGGGCCGCCAGGTAGGCCGCCTGGTTCACGTCGAGCTTGGCGGCGGTCACCTTCTTGCCGAAGTAGGCCTGCGCGGCGGCCTCGATGCCGTAGGCCCGGCCGAAGTTGATGGTGTTCAGGTACTGCTCGAGGATCTCGTCCTTCTCCATGGTCTTGTTGATCTTCACTGCGACGAAGATCTCCATGACCTTTCGCTTGACCGAGACGTCCTGGCTCAGCCCGTCGTAGTAGTTGCGGGCCATCTGCTGGGTGATCGTCGAGGCGCCCTGGAGCTGCTGGCCGGTGGCGGTCATCCACACCGACCGGAACATGGCCGGGATGGAGATGCCCGAGTCCTCGCGGAAGGTGTCGTTCTCGATCGCGATGACCGCGTCCTGCAGCAAGGGGGAGATCTTGGAGATGTCGACGATGACGCGCTTGGTGCCCAGGTGGGCGATCGGGGTCTTGCCGTCGGAGTAGTAGACGGTGGAGCCCTGGGCCAGCGCCTCGGCCTGCGCGTCGTTCTTGTCGGGGACGGGGGTGTTCGCGTACGCGATCGCGATCATCCCGAACACACCGGCGACGACCACCGTGACACCGGCCACGACGATCTTCCAGCTCGGCACGAAGCGGCGCCAGCCGGTGCGGCGGCGCGGCTCGTCGTCATCGTCGTCGAAGTCGTCGGGCCCCTTCGGACCACCGGGGCCGCCGGGCCCGCCTCCGGGCAGGGGCTGGGGCGGACCGCCCCGGCGGCGGCGACCGCCACCGGCACTGGCACCCGCGCCCATCATCTGGGTCGCCTCACCCTCGGCGGGGCGCTGGAGGGCGCCCGTGGCGCCGGGGGGAGCGGCAGGCCGCGGGCCCTGAGGAAAGGGCAGGTTTCCGCCGGGTCCACCTGGCCCGCCTGGTGGGCGGCCTATGCGGGTGGGCTGACCCATCTGGCCGGTGCCCGGCTGACCGGGGCCCGGCTGGCGGGGGCCTGCGGGCGGGGGGACGGCGCCCATGGAGGCGGTGTCCTCGAAGGCGGCCTCCTGCCGGCGGCCGGGCGGGCCGGGCCGGGGGGCGGGGGGCTGCGCGGGTGGCGCGCCCCAGCCGCCGGTCACCGGCTGTCGCGGCGGTGCCTGCGGCGCCTGAGGAGGAGCCGATTCTTCGGGCGAGCGACGGCGCCGCCCAGGTCGGGGCCCACGACCGGCACCCTCCGCGGGGCCGCCCGTCTGTCCCGGGCCATAGCTGCTGTTACTCACGCGTCCTCGTCAAAGTTCGTGGGAATGCTCGTCGACGTCTACTCGGCGTCTGTCCCGAGGACGTACGAGACCACCAGACGGTTCCGGTCACAACCTTGACAGGTCTCCGGCGCCCCGTCGGGGTATTCGCCGGATTCATGGGCCATCGGGGCCCTTGCTGACCGGGCTTTTACCCAGCGTGTGGGCATGGTTCCGGGCCGCATCGACCCTCCTGCCACTCCCGTCCGCTGTGACCACATGTGCGCAAGATTACGTCCCTTTGCCAAATCGTGCCCAACCGTTGACCGCTCCGCCGGGTAGACGGCACCTCGCGTTGCACGCTATAGCGAGCCGACGTATCCTGCTGATGTATCAGCTCGATACATCAGCCATGAATACTCCGGAGCGCGCGGGAGGTGGTTCCAGTGACCGGGTCCAGAAGCGGGGTCCTGGAGCTCGCCGTCCTCGGCTCACTCCACGAGAACCCGCTGCACGGTTACGAGCTGCGCAAGCGCCTCAACACCCTGCTCGGGATGTTCCGCGCGTTCTCCTACGGCTCGCTCTACCCGTGTTTGAAGGGTTTGCTCACCGACGGCCTGATCGTCGAGGAGGAGCCGCCGGACGACGTGGTCCTCGGCCGCCGATCGAAGATCGTCTACAAGCTCACCGCCGAGGGCAAGGAACGGCTCCAGGAGTTGCTGACCCAGGCGGGTCCCTCTTCCTGGGAGGACGAGAGCTTCGGCATCCACTTCGCGTTCTTCCGTCACACGGAGGCCGAAGTGCGCCTGCGGATCCTCGAAGGGCGGCGCAGCCGCCTGGAGGAACGAATGGAAAACGTCCGCACGGCCCTGGCCCGGACCCGTGAGCGGCTCGACAGCTACACCCTTGAGCTGCAGCGGCACGGCCTGGAGTCGGTGGAACGTGAGGTCCGCTGGCTCAACGAGTTGATCAACACTGAACGGGCGCAAGCCGCCGATAAAAACCAATCAGAACGGGGCGATCGTCCCGATTCCGGTGAATAACGATCCAAAGGAGCGAGTGCGATGGGTTCGGTGCGCGTAGCCATCGTAGGTGTGGGGAACTGCGCCGCCTCACTGGTGCAGGGCGTCCACTACTACAAGGACGCCGACCCGGCCATCCGTGTGCCGGGCCTCATGCACGTCCAGTTCGGCGACTACCACGTCGGTGATGTCGAGTTCGTGGCCGCGTTCGACGTTGACGCGAAGAAGGTCGGCCGTGACCTCTCGGAGGCGATCGTCGCGTCCGAGAACAACACCATCCAGATCTGCGACGTGCCGCCGCTTGGCGTGACCGTCCAGCGTGGGCACACCTTCGACGGTCTCGGTGAGTACTACCGCGAGATCATCCAGGAGTCCGACGACCATCCGGTCGACGTGGTCCAGGTGCTCAAGGACGCCCGCGTCGACGTGCTCGTCTCCTACCTGCCGGTGGGCTCGGAAGAGGCCGACCGGTTCTACGCCCAGTGCGCCATCGACGCCAAGGTGGCGTTCGTCAACGCGCTGCCGGTCTTCATCGCCTCCGACCCCGAGTGGGCCGCGAAGTTCACCGAGGCCGGCGTGCCGATCGTCGGCGACGACATCAAGTCGCAGGTCGGCGCCACCATCACCCACCGCGTGATGGCCAAGCTGTTCGAAGACCGCGGGGTCGAGCTGCTGCGCACCTACCAGCTCAACTTCGGCGGGAACATGGACTTCATGAACATGCTGGAGCGCAAGCGCCTCCAGTCGAAGAAGATCTCCAAGACCCAGTCGGTCACCTCGCAGATCCCGCACGAGATGGCCAAGGCCGACGTGCACATCGGCCCGTCCGACCACGTGCCGTGGCTCGACGACCGCAAGTGGGCCTACGTGCGCCTTGAAGGCCGCTCGTTCGGCGACACCCCGCTCAACCTCGAATACAAGCTCGAGGTGTGGGACTCGCCCAACTCCGCCGGCGTCATCATCGACGCGGTCAGGGCCGCCAAGATCGCCCTCGACCGGGGCATCGGCGGGCCGATCCTGTCTGCGTCCTCCTACTTCATGAAGTCGCCGCCGGAGCAGTACTCCGACGACGACGCCCGCGACGCGGTGGAGAAGTTCATCCGCGGCGAGGTCGAGCGCTAGACCACAGTCGAAGGGCCCCGGGACTTCCCGGGGCCCTTCGGCTTTCTACAGGTCGCGTACGGCCGCGGGAAGCTCCCCCGGGTCGGCCACCGGCCACGTGAGGGGGTCGGGACCTAGGGCGACGAGCTGGGGGAGCTGCTCGGTGGCCCACGGGGAGATCTCCAGCTCGCCCGCCAGCACTCGGTCGGAGAACTCCTTCCACGGCATCCACAGGACGCTGCCGACCTCGTCGGGGTTGGCCGTCGGCTCCTCGCCCACCAGAGCGCGGTAGACCGGGCACAGTTCGTGCTCGACCGTGCCGTCGGGCATGACCGCGCGGTAGGAGAAGCGGGGCAGCAGCAGGTCGACCGAGGAAACGGTCAGCGAAAGCTCATGGGACAGCCGGCGAATCACGGCCGACGGAAGACCCTCACCGGGCAGCGGGTGACCACAGCAGCTGTTGGTCAGCACCCCGGGCCAGGTGATCTTGTGGTCGGCGCGGCGGGTGAGCAGCACGTTGCCCGACGCGTCGAAGACGTAGCTGGAGAAGGCCATGTGCAGGGGGGTGTGCGTGCCGTGGACCGAGGACTTGGGGGCGGTGCCCACCGCGTTGCCCGCCGGGTCAACAAGCACGACGTGTTCATCGTTCGTCACGCAATGAGACTACGGTCTCTTCCGTTCCGGTTCTGCCCTATCCGGGATGACCCTGATGTCCCAGGCTCGGGCCACGCGTAGGCTGACGGGCGTGTCCTACGTCTCAGATCTTCGTGTCGTGCTGCGAGGCAGGGACTTCCGACGGCTTTTCGGCACCCGCCTGGTCTCGCAGTTCTCCGACGGGATCTTCCAGCTCGCGGTCGCCGGATACGCCTTCTTCAGTCCCGAGAAGCAGACGTCGGTCGCCGACGTCGCGGCCGCGTTCGCGGTGCTTCTGCTGCCCTACTCGATCATCGGGCCCTTCGCCGGGGTGTTCATCGACCGATGGTCGCGGCGGCAGATCCTGGTCATCGGCCCGCTGGTCAGAGCCGTCCTCCTGTTCCTGTCCGCGATCGTCGTCGCGGTGCAGGCCCCCGACTGGATCTTCTACGCCACGGCGTTCGGCGTGCTGGGCGTCAACCGGTTCTTCCTCGCGGCGCTGGGGGCCTCCCTGCCCCACGTCGTGCCCAAAGACACGCTCATGATCGCGAACGCGGTCACGCCGACCTCCGGGACGGTCGTGACGTTCGTGGGGGCGGGCGTCGGCTTCGGGCTCCGGTGGCTCTTCGGGCCCGAACACTTCGGCACGGCCGGGATCCTGCTCATCTCCGGCGTGATCTTCGCCTCCAGCGCGCTGATCGCCCGTCAGATGAGCCGGCAGCTGCTCGGCCCGTCGTTCGACCCCGACCGGCCACAGGCCCGCGACGCCGTGCGTCACGTCCTCAGCGGGCTGGTCGACGGCGTGCGTTACATCGCGCATCGGCGCGGCCCCGCGGCGGCCCTCGGGAGCATGGCCGCCCACCGGGTCCTCTACGGCATGTCGCTCGGCATGGTGCTGATGCTCTACCGCTACTACTTCACCACCGACGCCGAGCTGGGGCTCATGGCCCTCAGCGGCGTGGTGGCCACGTCGGGACTGGGCTACTTCGCGGCGGCGTTCCTGACGCCCTGGGCGACCCAGCGCTTTCGGATCGAGACGTGGATCCCGATCAGCCTGGCCGTGTGCGGGGTGCTGGAGTTCCTGCTGTGCGCGCCGTTCCAGCAGTGGGGCTTCCTGATCACCGGGTTCGTCACCGGCGTGCTGGGCCAGAGCGGCAAGATCTGCACCGACGTCGTCGTCCAGCGCGGCATCGCCGACGCCTACCGGGGGCGGGTCTTCTCGATCTACGACCTGCTGTTCAACGGCATGATGGTGGCCGGCGTCTCGATCTCGGCCCTGCTGCTGCCGCCCGACGGCCGGTCGTTCTTCGTGCTGACCCTGATCACCGTGCTCTACCTGGTGGCGGCGGGCGCCTACCGGCTGGCCGTGCTTCCGGTCGTCCGGCAGGCGGAGCCGCTCACCCTCAAGTCGTGACGGCCGCGACCATCGCCGCGGCGATGGTCGCCACCTCCGCCTCGGTGCAGGCGTAGGGCGGCATCGCGTAGACGAGCTTTCCGAAGGGGCGCAGCCAGACGCCGTGGTCGAGCGCGGCGTCCTGCGCCTTCTTCATATCGACCGGCCGGTGACACTCGATGACGCCGATGGCGCCGAGGACGCGTACGTCGGCCACCGAGGCCTGGGCCGCAGCCAGGCCCTTGCGCAGGGTCTCCTCGATCAGGGCGACCTCCGCGCGCCACGGGCGGGCGGCCAGCAGGTCGAGCGAGGCGCCGGCCGCGGCGGCGGCCAGCGGGTTGCCCATGTACGTCGGCCCGTGCATCAGCAGCCCGATGCGCTCGGCGATCTCGGGTGTGGTGAGGGTGGCGGCCATGGTGAGGTAGCCGCCGGTCAGGGCCTTGCCCACGGTGACGATGTCGGCCCTGATCCCGGCGTGGTCGCAGCCGAAGAGGGTGCCCGAGCGGCCGAAGCCGGTGGCGATCTCGTCGGCGATCAGCAGCAGGCCGTGGCGGTCGCAGATCTCCCGGAACGCCCGCAGGTAGGCCGGGTTGTAGAACCGCATCCCGCCGGCCCCCTGGACGACCGGCTCCAGGATCATCGCGCCGACCGCCGGATCACCCGCCAGCCGGTCGACCTCGTCGAGGTAGGCCGGGTCGACCGGGGCGTCGTAGCCCAGCGGCGGCACCGGCGCGAAGACCTGCTCGGCCACCGCGCCGGAGAAGACGTGGTGCATCCCGTTGACCGGGTCGCAGACCGACATGCAGCCGAACGTGTCGCCGTGGTAGCCGCCCCGGACCGTCAGCAGGCGCCGCTTCCCGGTCGCCTGGACGGCCATCTTGATCGCGACCTCGACCGCGACGCTGCCCGAGTCGGCCAGGAAGACCTTCTCGTAGCCGGTCATCGCGGCCAGCCGCTCGGCCAGCAGGATCGCCGGCTCGTGGGTGAGCCCGCCGAACATCACGTGGGCCATCCGGCCGAGCTGGCCGGTGATCGCGGCGTCGATCTCGGGCACCCGGTAGCCGTGGATGGCCGCCCACCACGACGACATGCCGTCGATGACCTCGCGGCCGTCGGCGAGCCTGAGGCGCACCCCTTCGGCGCTCTCCACCACGTGGGTGGGCACGGCGGGCGGCACGGTCGCGTAGGGGTGCCAGACGTGCTTGGCGTCGAGCCCGGCCAGGTTCACTGCGCGGCCGCCCACTCCAGGAGACGGGCGCGGGCGACGTCCTTGCCCAGCACGCCCTCGTCCATCCGCAGGTCGAGCAGGAACTTGTAGGCCCTGCCGATCATCGGCCCCGGCGGGATGCCCAGGATCTCCTGGATCTCGTTGCCGTCGAGCTCGGGCCGGATCTTGGCCAGCTCCTCCTCTTCGGCCAGCTTGGCGATGCGCTCTTCGAGATGGTCGTAGGTGCGGGCCAGGGCGGCGGCCTTGCGCTTGTTGCGGGTGGTGCAGTCGGCCCTGGTCAGCTTGTGGAGCCGGTCGAGCAGGTGGTCGGCGTCGCGGACGTAGCGGCGCACCGCGCTGTCGGTCCACTCGCCGGTGCCGTAGCCGTGGAAGCGCAGGTGCAGCTCGACCAGGCGGGCGACGTCGGAGGTCACCTCCTTGGGGAACCGCAGGGCGGTCAGGCGGCGCTTGGCCATCTGGGCGCCGACGACCTCGTGGTGGTGGAAGGAGACCCGGTTGCCGGGCTCGTTCCGGCGGGTCTTGGGCTTGCCGATGTCGTGGAGCAGCGCGGCCCAGCGCAGCACCCGGTCGGGGCCGCCGACCTCCTGGGCGATGGCCTGGTCGAGCACGATCAGCGTGTGCTCGTAGACGTCCTTGTGACGGTGGTGCTCGTCGATCTCCAGGCGCAGCTTGGGCAGCTCGGGCAGGACGTGGTCGGCCAGGCCCGTCTCGACCAGGATGCTCAGGCCCTCGCGCGGGTGGGCGCCGCAGATCAGCTTGTCGAGCTCGGCCTGGATGCGCTCGGCCGAGACGATCTCGATGCGGTCGGCCATCTCGGTCATCGCCCGGAGCGCGTCGGGGTCGACGGTGAACCCGAGCTGCGAGGCGAACCGGGCCGCGCGCAGCATGCGCAGCGGGTCGTCGTCGAACGACTGCTCCGGCGTGCCGGGCGTGCGCAGCACCTTGCGGGCCAGGTCGCCCAGGCCCCCGTGGGGGTCGACGAACTCCCGGCTCGGCAGCCGGACGGCCATCGCGTTGACCGCGAAGTCACGCCGGGCCAGGTCGGCTTCGAGCGTGTCGCCGTAGACGACCTCGGGCTTGCGCGACTTGGGGTCGTACGACTCGCTGCGGTAGGTCGTGATCTCGAGCTGCCAGTCGCCCTTGCGTACGCCGACCGTGCCGAAGTCGATGCCGATCGTCCAGATGGCGTCGCCCCAGTCGCGCACGATCTCCAGAACGCGTTCAGGTCGTGCGTCGGTGGTGAAGTCGAGGTCGGCCCCCGACCGGCCGAGCAGCACGTCGCGCACCGGCCCGCCCACGAGGGCCAGCTCGTGGCCGTGTTTGGCGAACAGGTCGCCCAGTTCGTGGGCGACGGGTTCGATCCGGCGGAGCAGGTCGGCCAGAGCGTTCTCTATCGGGTTTGTAGGGGACAAGCTGGGTAGGTCCTTCGGTTACGGAACAGGTGCCACTGGGCTAATACACCTATGGCGATCAGCAGGCTACGTTCAGTGCAGATCTGTCGGGGGCCGCGAAAAGGAGCAGACCACATGCAGGACGCCCTCGCGATCCATCGCTGGCTCCTCGCCCGTCAAATCCACCATGAAATCGTACGGCTTCCGCGCGTCCTGACTTCCGCCGACGAGCTGCCCGAGGTGCTGGGAGTCCCGCCCGAGACCTGCGTGACCGTCACCGTGTTCGAGGTGACCACCCGCGGCTGCCGCGAACCCGTCGCCGTCATCAGCTCAGTGGCCCGCAGACCACGGCCCAGCGTGATCGCCGCCGCGTTAGGCGCCGAACGGGTCAGGCCCGCCTCCTCCTACACGGTCAACGCGGTCACCGACTACGCGGCCGGGCTGGTGTGCCCGCTGCTGCTGCCCGAGAAGCTCACCCTGCTGATCGACCGGCGGCTGGTCGACGCCACCGACCCCGACGTGTTCGTGCACACCGCGACGGGTGAACGCATGACAGCGCTGCGACTACGCGCTGTGCATCTCTTCCCCCTGGCCTCGGGAAAGCCCGTGGAGCTCGCCGGTCACGGCCTGGCAAGCTGACAACGGCCATATGGCCGGGGCCTATAGCATTCAGGGCGTGCGTCGCCTCGGTCCCGTCTTGTTCGCCTTTCTGCTCGCCGGTGCGGGCCTGGCGATCCCGGCGGCCCCTACAGCGGCGGCGGCCACCGCGCGTGCGGCCGACCCGGTCACGCTGAGTGAGTTCAGCCCCGAGTCCCCCACCCGGCCCGACCAGACGATCACCATCGCCGGCGCCGTCACCGGCACCCCGCAGAGCTTCGTCCGCGTCCAGATCAGATACGCCGCCGGCCGCCCCTTCACCTCCCGCGCCGACATCGCCGCCTACGTCACCGGCCAGACGGTCTTCACGAACTCGTGGCGGACGAAGGTGCAGGCGACCCAGGTCGACGGGTCGGGCAAGCTGCCGTTCACGCTCTCCCTGTCACCGGCCGAGCTCAGCATCTCCCAGCCCGGCGTCTACCCGCTGGAGGTGGAGGCCGTCGACGGCGCCACCGGGCAGGTCGTCGGCGTCGAGCGCACCTTCCTCACGTACGTCCCCAAGGGCACCGCCGTGAAGCCGACCCGGCTCGCGCTGGCCCTCCCGCTGACCGCGCAGCCGAAGCGCGCCGACGACCAGACGTTCATCGACGACGACCTGTTCGGCGACGGCCGCCTCAACAACCTGCTCGCGCTGGCCACCGCGACCGACGAGACCACCACCTGGTTCGTCGACGGCTCGGTGCTCGACGACGCCCAGCGGGTGTCGCGGCCCTACTACCTCGACGGCGCCGCCAAGGAGGCCGTGGCCCAGGGCGCCGAATGGGTGACCTCCCTGCGGTCGGCACTGGCCGACAACCCCGTCATGGCGATGCCCTACGCCGACGCCGACCTCGGCGCGATCGTCCACAACGGGCTCGACACGACCACCCCCACGGCGCTCCTGGTCGGCTCGTTCGCCACCAACCAGCTCCTCAAGGTGGGGTCGGCGACCACGTCCACGATCTGGCCGGTCGGCGGGGTGATCGACCGCGACACCCTCGACGCGCTGGCCGTCAACGGCGTCGACACGGTGCTGCTGGCCCAGGCCGCGGTGCCGCCCCAGGCGACCGCGGCGCTGGCCGGATCGGCCGGGGTGGTCGACACGGTGAGCGGGCCGGTGATCGTGCAGACGGCCGATCCGGTGCTCAGCGGGCTGCTCGGCACCGACGGCCGGGCGGCCGGGGCGACCGTGGCGGCCCGGCAGCGCTACATCGCCGAGACCGCCATGAACGGGCTCACGGCCAACCGGGCCGCGCCGCTGATCGCGATGCCGTCGAACCACCTGTGGAACCCCGACCCGACGTTCATGGCCGCGCTGCTCAAGCCGCTGCCGTGGGTGCGCGACGTGCCGCTGGCCTCGATCAGGCCGGCCAAGAACGCCTCCGTGGGCGACCTGGTCTACCCGCCGCAGGCGCGGCAGGCGGAGTTGCCCAAGTCGTACATGAGCGGGGTCCGCCGGCTGGCCCGGACCGCCGAGGTCGCGATGGCGCTGCCGACGAGCGGGCAGCGCACCTACGACCGGGCGGTGCTGCGGCTGACCTCGGCGTCGTGGCGGGGCGGCAAGAAGGCGCCCGCGTTCGCCAGGCAGCTCAACTCGTCGATCACCAAGCAGATGGACCGCGTCTTCATCGTCGGCGCCGACGACCCGTTCGCGGTGGCCGGCACCAACGGCCGCATCCTGGTGACGGTGCGCAACACCCTCCGCGAGAACGTGAAGTTCAACCTCGAGGTCAGGTCGCGCGATCCCGACCAGCTCCAGGTCGACGCCCGGGGCGGAGTGTTCGTCGAGGAGCAGGCCGAGGTCCAGGCCGGGAAGGCCGGCACCTACGAGATCCCCGTCGTGGTGCCCGCCGACCACGGCAAGGCCGCCTTCGACGTGCAGCTGCTGACCGCCGACGGCCGCAAATACGGCAAGCCGACCGAGATCGTCATCTCCGCCACCGGCTACACCGGCATCGCCCTGGTGATCGTCGGCGTGGCGGTGACCATCATGCTGGCCGCCGTCGTCATGCGGCTGCTGCGCCGCCATCAGCGCAAGGACCCCGTCTTCCCGGCGCCCGTGCAGATGCCCGTGGAGCAGGAGGAGCCCCAGGGGGCGTAGCCTCGTCTCGCTGTAGGCCGGGTGGATCAAGGAGCTGATCGATGAGCCGGATGCTGCGCGCGAGCGCGATCATGGCGGCGGGCACGCTGGTCTCCCGTGTGACCGGTTTCCTCCGGACCGCCATCCTGGCCTCGGCCATCGGCACGGCGATCCTCGGCGACGCCTACAACGTGGCCTACACGATCCCCTTCGTGCTGCTCGACCTGCTGATCACCGGCGTGCTGAGCAGCGTGGTGGTGCCGGCGATCGTGCGTCGGCAGAAGACCGACGCCGACGGGGGAGCCGCCTACGAACAGCGGCTGCTGACCATCGCCGCCCTCGGCCTCACCGCCGTCGCGATCGTCGCCGTCGTGCTGGCCCGGCCCCTCGTGCTCCTGTACGCCGACAAGCTGCCCCCCGAGGGCGTCACCGCGGCCGTGACGATGGCGCAGTTCATCCTCCCCCAGATCGCCTTCTTCGGCGTGGGCGCCGTGGCCGGGGCCATCCTGAACGCCCGCGACCGGTTCGCCGCCCCGATGTGGGCCCCGGTGCTCAACAACGTCGTGGTCATCGGCGTCGCGGCGGCCTACCTGCTGAGCGGCGGCCCGTCGGAGATCGGCCAGGTCACCCATGTCGATCTGGTGCTGCTCGGGCTCGGCACCACGGCCGGCATCGTGGCCCAGGCGTTCGTGCTGGTCGTCGCGCTGCTGCGGGCCGGGGTGCGGTTCCGGCCGAGGTTCGACCTGCGCAACGCGGGCCTGGGGGAGATGGCCCGGCTCGGCGCGGGCGCGCTGGCCTTCACGGTGATCAACCAGGTCGGCTTCGTGATCACCACCAACCTGGCCGTCGGGGCCGGCGCCGCCGCCGCGGAGGAGGGCGTGCACGGCCGGGGCCTCACGCCCTACTCCTACGCCTTCCAGCTCTTCCAGCTGCCGTACGGGATCATCGCGGTCTCCGTGATCACCGCCCTGCTCCCCCGGCTGAGCCGGTTCGTGCACGACAAGGACTTCGTCTCGGCCCGTCAGGAGTTCGCGGGCGGGGTGCGGACCGTCAGCGCCCTGATCGTGCCCGCCGGGCTGCTGCTGATGGTGCTCGGCCCCTCGGTGACGGTGCTGATCTTCGGCCGGGGGGCGGTCTCGGTCGAGCAGGCGATCTACATCGGCAACGTGCTCCAGGTGTTCGGTCTGGCGCTGGTGCCGTTCTCGGTCTTCCAGTTGCTGCTGCGGGTTTTCTACAGTTTCGGCGACACCCGCACCCCGGCGGTGATCGCGGGGGCGAACGTCCTGGTCAATGCGGCGATCGGTCTTACTTTGTACTTCACTGTCCCGCCCGAGCTGGTTGTCATGGGTTTGGCGGGTTCGTTCACAGTGACGTACGTTCTGGCGTGCGTCCTCACGTGGGTGCTGGCGTCGCGGCGGGTCGGCGGACTCGGCGGGCGGGCTGTCGCCTCGGGGCTGATGCGCATGTACCTCGCGGCGATCCCGGCCGCCCTCGTGGCGCTGGCGGTGTTGTGGGGGAGCGTGCGGATCACCGAGGTGAGCGTGCTCAGCTCGCTGGTCGTGCTCGTCGTCGGCGGTGGTCTCGCGCTCGGCGTCTACCTCGCTCTCGCGCACCGGCTGGGCGTCCAGGAAGTGCGGTCCATCATTGGAATGGTGACGAGACGGGTAGGACGCTAACGGTTTCCGTGCCAACGGGGCTTAAGGTCCGGTTGATGCGACTCCGAAGGGGAAGGCGGGCAAGACCGGCGCGGCACTAGCATGGTGCGCCACAGAGGCAGGTCGAGCGGAAGCGAGCAGGTGTGGGCGGATCCACCCGGAGTCGGCTGCCGTTCTTGGGAGCGGCGGCGTGAGTATGTCCACTGTCGAACCCGGAACCCGTCTCGCTGATCGATTCCGGCTGGAAGACCGGGTGAACGAGTCGTCCGGGGCCACCTTCTGGAAGGCCATCGACGAGGTGCTGGCGCGGCCGGTGGCCGTACACACGTTCTCGCCTGATTTCGAACGTCAGCACGAGGTCGTGATCGCCGCACGGGCCGCCTCCCGGCTCACCGACCCCCGGCTCACCCAGGTCTTCGACGCCGCCGACGAAGACGGCGTCGCCTACGTCGTCAGCGAGTGGGTCTCCGGCGAGTCGCTGCTCGACCTGCTGTCGGCCGGCCCGCTTGAGGCCGAGCGCGGCGCGGCCCTGGTCGCCGAGGCCGCCGAGGCCATCGCCCACGCCCACGAACACGGCCTCGCCCACCTGAACCTCACCCCCAACCGGCTGATGTGGACCTCCGGGAACACCGTGAAGGTCCTCGGGGTCGGCGTCGACGCCGCGATCCTCGACGCCGCCGAGGGGCTGACCGAGGAGGAACGCGCCCAGGCCGACGCCGAGGGCCTCGGCCGTCTCCTGTACGCCGCCCTCACCGGCCACTGGCCCTCGCCCGACGACGACTGCGGCCTGCCCGAGGCCCCGGTCGACGACGCCCACTACTGCACTCCGCGCCAGGTCACCGCGGGCGTGCCGAACTACCTCGACACGATCACCTCGCGCATCCTCGGGCTGCGGAAGTCGGTCGAGCCGATGGACTCCCCGATGGAGGTCGCCGAGGCCCTGGCCGAGGTGCCCCGCCCGGCCCCCGCCTCCGTCTCGACCCTGCCCCCGGCCGTAGAGCTGCGCTCCGAGCCGGTCGACACCATCGGCCGGCCGCCGATGCCGCCGATGATCCACCGCCCGGCGCCGCGCCGCTCCCCCGCGTTGTCGCGGTTCGTGCTGACCGTCGTGGTGCTGCTGGCCATGGTCGTGGTCGGCGTCGGCGCCTGGACGCTCGGCAAGAGCCTGGGCACCGAGCCCGCCGTCCCCACCGCCGCCCCGAGCGCAACGGCCGGTGAAGAGGGCCAAGCCGCCGGCAAGCCCGTCGAGGTCAAGATCGCCGGGGCGACCGGCTTCGACCCGCTCGGCGACGGCGAGGAGCGCAACGAGCTGGCCGCCCTGGCCATCGACGGCTCGGCCACCACCGACTGGCACTCCGAGACCTACGGCGGCCCCGACTTCGGCCGCCTCAAAGAGGGCGTCGGCCTGCTGCTCGACCTGGGCAAGGAGACCCGGCTGACCCAGGCGGTGATCGACTTCGGCGCCTCCGGCGGGACGGTCGAGCTGCGTACCGGCGCCTCTCCCGAGCCCGACGGCCTGAAGACCTTCCTCACCCGCGAGAACGTCAGCGGCAAGGTCACCTTCGACCTGAACGGCTCGTCGCCCACCCGCTACCTGCTCGTCTGGTTCACCGAACTGCCCCCGCACAACAATGGCTTCCGGACCATGATCCGCGACGTGAAGCTGATGGGCGTCAAAGAATGACCAGGCTGGTTTGATCTGGTTTACGCACTTTGCCGTTCCCAGAGGGAAGTATGGTGGCACCATCGTGCACGTGAACCCCTCGGGATCGGCAGACCAGTGACCTCGCCGCCAGACATTCCCCCACCGACCGACCTCTCCGGTCGGCCGGCGCTGAGTGATGCCGATTTGCTGACCCGTCACATCGAGGGCGACACCACGGCGTTCAGCGAGATCGTCAAGCGCCACCGCGACCGCATGTGGGCCGTCGCGCTCCGGACGCTCGGCGACCCCGACGAAGCCGCCGACGCGGTCCAGGACGCCTTCGTGTCCGCCTACCGCAAGGCCGAGAGCTTCCGGGGCGACGCCGCCGTCACCACGTGGCTGCACCGCATCGTGGTGAACGCCTGTCTTGACCGTATGCGCCGGAAATCGGTCCGCCCGGTCGCCGACGACGAGCTCATCGAGGCCGCCGAGCGCGACATGCCGCTGCCCGACCAGACCGCCGAGCGCGAGGTGTCTCTCGAGGTCACGGCCGCGCTGAAGCTGCTGCCGGCCGATCAGAGGGCCGCTCTGGTGCTCGTCGACATGATGGGCTACTCGGTCGAGGACGCCGCCGCGGTACTGGACGTTCCGGCCGGAACGGTGAAGAGTCGATGTGCGCGGGGGCGCGCCAAACTTGCCCCGATTCTTTCGCATCTGCGGAACCGATCCGACCTCACTCGCGTCTCATCCCCGAAGGGAGCACAACTTCGTGACGGGTGACACGCACTACGACCTGGAGATCCTGGCTGAGCTCGCCGAGGGCCTCCTCGACGACGCGACGGCCCTGGAGGTCCGGTCGCATCTCGCGATCTGCGACGCCTGCGGGGAGAGCCTCGCCGGTCTGGCCGCCGTTCGCGAACTCCTCTCCGCCGTCCCGGTGACCGCGATGCCGCTGGGCGTCGCGATGCGCATCGACCGGGCCCTTGAGGCCGAGGCGGAGCGGGGCGGCCTCCGCCTTGTCGAGACGCCCGACTGGGACGAGATCATGAAGGACTCGCCCTGGGAGCAGCCCGCCGAGCCCGCGCCTGTGGTCGAGATCGCGCCCGTGGTGCCGCTGGCCGCGTCCAGGAAGAAGACCAGAACCCGCAGCCGCGCGTGGGCGATGCCGGTCGCGGCCGCCGCCGCTGCCGCCGTGGTCTTCGGCGGGGTCGGCCTGGCCACGCAGCTCGTGGCGTCCGGATCGGGTGACGGCGGGGCCGTGTCGCCCGTGGCCGGACCCGCCGTCTCGCCCGAGAAGTCGCCGCTGAAGACGGCGGAGTCCGCGTGGGCCGTCCGGGCCAGCGGGCACAACTACACCTCGCGCGAGCTCAACGGGCCGCTGCTCGGCTACTTCGGTCCCGAGCCCGGCACCGGCAGCAACAGCGACGAGCAGACCGACAAGTGCGTGGCCCGCAAGGCCAACGAGCTCGACCGCCAGCCGATAGCCGTCGACCGGGCCTTCTACAACGGCCAGGACGCCACCATCATGGCCTTCTGGGAGGACAAGACGATCAACGCGGTCCGCGTGGTCGTGGTCGGCCCCAACTGCCACAGCCTGCGTCCCGAGGGTCTCGCGACCTGGAACTGAGTCCCGACCGACCAGGGCCCCGTGGAATACCGCGGGGCCTTGTCATGTGTGGCGGGAATCGCCGACGCCTAGGATCTGTTGACGCCCGTGCAGACAGGAAATGAGAGGCAGAGCGTTGAGCGACGTCCGTAACGTGATCATCATCGGGTCGGGCCCGGCCGGCTACACGGCGGCCGTCTATTCCGCCCGCGCCGATCTACGTCCACTCGTCTTCGAGGGCTCGGTGACCGCCGGCGGCGCCCTCATGAACACCACCGACGTGGAGAACTTCCCCGGGTTCCCCGACGGCATCATGGGCCCCGACCTCATGGACAACCTGCGCAAGCAGGCCGAGCGGTTCGGCGCCGAACTGGTCGCCGACGACGTCGTCGAGGTCGACCTGAACGCCAACCCCAAAGTCGTCAAGACCTACACCGACACCTACTACGCCAAGGCCGTCATCCTGGCCACCGGCTCCGGCTACCGCGAGCTCGGCCTGGTCAACGAGAAGCGGCTGTCCGGCAAGGGCGTCTCGTGGTGTGCCACGTGTGACGGCTTCTTCTTCCGCGACCAGGACATCGTGGTCGTCGGCGGCGGCGACACCGCCATGGAGGAGGCCACCTTCCTGACCCGGTTCGCCCGGTCGGTCACCGTCGTGCACCGCCGCGGCGAGCTGCGCGCCAGCAAGATCATGCAGGAGCGGGCGTTCAACAACGAGAAGATCCGCTTCCTCTGGGACAGCGAGGTCGTCGACGTGCTGGGCGACGCCAAGGTCTCCGGCGTGCGGGTCCGCAACGTCAAGACGGGCGAGGAGTCGACCGTCGACGCGACCGGCCTGTTCCTGGCGATCGGCCACGACCCGCGCAGCACGATCGTGGCGGGCCAGATCGACCTCGACGACGAGGGCTACATCAAGGTCGAGTCGCCCACCACCAAGACCAACATCCCCGGCGTGTTCGCCTGTGGCGACGTCGTCGACCACACCTACCGCCAGGCCATCACCGCGGCGGGCACGGGCTGCGCCGCGTCGCTCGACGCGGAACGCTGGCTCACCGACCAGGAATAGTTTCAAACCAACACAAGGAGAGCCATCGTGGGCACCGTCAAGAACGTCACCACCAAGGACTTCGCGTCCGAGGTCCTGCAGAGCGACAAGCCGGTCATCGTCGACTTCTGGGCCGAGTGGTGCGGGCCGTGCCGCCAGGTCGCGCCGATCCTCCAGGAGATCGCGAACGAGCACGCCGACAAGCTGACCGTCGTGAAGCTCAACATCGACGAGAACCCCGACATCGCGCGTGACTACGGCATCCTGCAGATCCCGACGATGAACGTCTACAAGGGCGGCGAGGTCGTCAAGCAGATCATCGGCGCCAAGCCGAAGGCCATGCTGCTCCGCGAACTCGACGGCGTGATCTAGTTTCGGAAGCCCTCCCTCCGGGGAGGGCTTTCTGTTTGGGCTGTACGGCCCTCAGATCGTTTCAGACGGGCCGCAGAGCCCGTTCGGGGCTCATGGAGCCGAGAAGCCGTTCAAGGGCCACCTCGACGTCCTCACGCCACGAGACGGCAGTCTTCAGTTCCAGCCGCAGGCGCGGGAACCGCAGGTGCGGCCGGACGGTCTTGAAGCCCACCGACAGCAGATAGTCGGCCGGCATCACACACGCCCCCGCCTGCTCCCATTTCAGGTCGCCGAAGGCCTCGATGGCACGTACACCCCGGCGGGTGAGATCTTTCGCCACGCCCTGCACGAGCATGCGCCCGAGCCCGCCGCCGGAGAACTCCGGAATGATGTGGGCCGTCATCAGCAGAACGGCGTCGGAACTCACCGGCGACGTCGGAAAAGCCACCGATCTCGGCACGTAGAGCGGCGGCGCGTACAGGACGAACCCCGCGGCCACCCCGTCGACATAAGCGATCTTGCCGCAGGAGCCCCACTCCAGCAGCGTGGCGGAGACCCAGGCCTCCTTCTCCAAGCCGGGATCACCGGCCTGGGCGGCCCGCTCGCCCCCCATGGGGTCAAGCTCCCAGAACACGCAATTACGACACCTGCGCGGCAGGTCATCAAGATTGTCGAGCGTGATGCTGGCCAGCCGACGCGACACGTGACGCCCCTATTCCCGGCATTGGTCCCGGCAGTTTTGCTGGAATAGTAGCCGGTGCTCCCGGTCCGAACAGGAATTCGGCGCGCAGCACGCGGCGCTTCTCTCATGCTGATACCGATTGCGGTCCGTTCACCCGACTGCCTTACCCTCTGAATTAACGCCTATGAAACGGAGGTGGACCGTGACGAATGAGACGGATCACGGTCGGACACCCGCGACCCACGGGTCACGCATCGATGCCTACGTCGATCGGTACGCCGCACGAGCTACCGGGATGGTCGCCTCCGAGATCCGAGCTCTGTTCGCCGTCGCCTCGCGTCCCGAAGTGGTCTCGCTGGCCGGCGGCATGCCCTACGTCACGGCGCTCCCCCTCGACGTGGTCGGCGAACTGGTCGCCGACCTCGTCAACCGCCGCGGTCCCGAAGCGCTCCAGTACGGCTCGGGCCAGGGTGACCCCGCACTGCGCGAGCAGATCTGCGAGGTCATGCGCATGGAGGGCATCGACGCGGGCGCCGACGACGTCGTCGTCACGGTGGGCTCGCAGCAGGCGCTCGATCTGATCACCCGCATCTTCGTCGACCCCGGCGACATCGTCCTCGCCGAAGGTCCGTCCTACGTCGGCGCCCTGGGCACCTTCTCGGCCTACCAGGCCAAGGTCGTCCACATCGCCATGGACGACCAGGGCCTCATTCCCGAGTCCCTGGCCCAGACGATCTACGCGCTCCAGGCCTCCGGCCAGCGCATCAAGTTCCTCTACACGATCCCGACCTTCCAGAACCCGGCCGGCGTGACCCTGAACCTGGTCCGCCGCCGCCAGGTCCTGGAGATCTGCCAGAAGGCCGGAATCCTGGTCGTGGAGGACAACCCCTACGGCATGCTCGGCTTCGACGGCGAGCCGCTCCGCGCCCTGCGCGCCGACGACCCCGACGGGGTGGTCTACCTGGGGTCGTTCTCCAAGACCCTGGCCCCGGGCTTCCGGGTCGGCTGGGCCCTGGCGCCCCACGCGATCCGCCAGAAGCTCGTGCTGGCCATGGAGTCGGCCGTGTTGTCCCACTCGACGTTCACCCAGCTGGCCGTCGGCCAATACCTGGCGACCCAGCCGTGGCGCGAGCAGATCAAGACCTTCCGCGAGCTCTACCGCGAACGCCGCGACGCCCTCCTCGGCGCCCTGGAGACGCTGATGCCCGAGGGCTGCACCTGGACGAAGCCGGCCGGCGGCTTCTTCGTGTGGATGACCCTCCCCGAGGGCCTCAACTCGAAGGCCATGCTTCCCCAGGCTGTGGACAAACGCGTCGCCTTCGTCCCCGGCACGGGCTTCTACGCTGACGGCTCGGGGTCAAGGCACATGCGGTTGTCGTACTGCTACCCGCAGCCCGACCGCATCCGCGAAGGCGTCCGGCGGCTCGCCGGCGTCATCGAGGAAGAGCTCCGCACGGTCGAGATGTTCGGCACCCGCTCCCGGGGCGGTCACTCCGGGGTGGACACACCCGGTCCAGACCTCGCCTGATCCTCTGTACGGCTAGCCTGTTCGGGCTAGCCGTACAGGAATCGGAGAAAGGCCGGGCTATGAGCGATCTCGGGCACGTGCTCGTACTGGCAGGAGGACTGTCCTACGAGCGGGAGGTCTCCATCCGGTCCGGACGACGGGTGGCCGAAGTCCTGCGTGCCCAGGGTGTCGACGTGGAGACGCGAGACACCGACTCCTCCCTGGTCCCCTCCGTGCTCGCCGACCGGCCGACCGCCGTGTTCGTGACCCTGCACGGCGGCGCCGGGGAGGACGGCGCCATCCGGACCGTCCTGGAGCTCCTCGGGGTGCCTTACGTCGGGGCGGCACCGGACGCCTGCCGGGTGGCCTTCGACAAGCCGACCGCGAAGGCCGTGGTGCGGTCGTGGGGATTGAACACGCCGGACTCTGTGTCGCTCCCCAAGGAGACCTTTCACGACCTGGGGGCTTCCGCGGTGCTGTCGCGGATCGTCGACTCTCTTGGGTTGCCGCTCTTCGTGAAGCCTTCGCGTGGAGGGTCGGCGCTGGGGGCGTCGATCGTGCGGTCGGCCGAGGAACTGCCTGCGGCGATGGTGGGGTGTTTCGCTTATGGGGACACGGCGCTGATCGAGGCGTACATCGAGGGCGTGGAGGTGGCCGTATCGGTGGTGGACCTGGGGGAGGGGCCGGTGGCGCTGCCTCCGGTCGAGATCGTGCCTGACGGTGGGGCTTACGACTACGCGGCCCGGTACACGGCCGGACGGACGGAGTTCTTCGCGCCGGCGCGCCTGGGGGATGAGGCGCGGGCGGCTTGTGAGGCCATGGCGGTGGCGGCGCACTCGGCGTTGGGGTTGCGGGATGTGTCTCGGACGGACCTGATCGTGGATGGTGACGGGAAGCCGTGGTTCCTTGAGGTGAACGTGGCTCCCGGGATGACCGAGACCTCGCTGCTGCCTATGGCCGCTGAGGCCGCCGGGAAGGATTTGGGGGCGCTCTGCCGCGGGTTGCTGGAGATCGCGGCTCGTCGCGGGTGATTTCTGGGCTCGGGGTTGAGTGGGTTGGGTGGCATTTCGAGGGGTAGGCCCAGTATGAACCAGCCGCGCCCTGGATCGTCGATGACGCGGTAAATCTGATCTCGCTCGGCCGGCCAGCGCCCATCGTGGGTAGCGCATCCGGCGGCGGCTCGTCGTTGTCATCGGCGTCGTCGTCGGGATCATGGCGCGCTCCCTGTTGGTCGTGCGAGGCGTCCGCAGGGGAGAATCCATGGAACTGACGGCCACCACGACCATTCGCAAGCCCGTACCGGAGGTCTACGCGTTCTGGCGTGATCTGGAGAACCTCCCGACGTTCATGGCACACCTCGAGGAGGTCCGCACCACCGGTGACCGCACGAGCCATTGGGTCGCCAACGCCCCGTTCGGCAAGGACATCGAGTGGGACGCGGAAATCGTCGGCGAGACGCCCGGCGAAAAGATCGCGTGGCGGTCGACCGGCGACGCCGACGTGCCGAACGCCGGCACGGTCCGGTTCGTGCCGGCCCCGGACGGGGTGAGCACCGAGGTGCACATCGTTCTGGTGTACGACATTCCGGGCGGCACGATCGGCAAAGCGGTCGCCAAGTACTTCGGCGAGGAACCGCACCAGCAGCTCGACGACGACCTGCGCCGACTCAAGCAGATCATGGAGACCGGCGAGGTGGTCCGGTCCGACGGCGCCCCGTGGGGCAAGCAGTCCCGCAAGGAGTTCCCGCAGCGTCCAGCGCAACCGCTGTCGGAATCCGAGCTCACGAAGGGAGCCGACCGATGAGGGCGAACACCTGGGCGGGCCGCAACAAGGTCGAGGTCCGTGACGTGCCGGACCCGACGATCCTGAACAAGCGGGATGCCATCGTACGGATCACCTCCACCGCGATCTGCGGCTCGGACCTGCACCTGGTCGACGGGTACGTGCCCACGATGCAGGACGGCGACGTCATGGGGCACGAGTTCATGGGTGAGGTGGTCGAGGTCGGCCCGGGCGTCGATCCGGGGCGGCTGCGCGTCGGGGACCGGGTCGTCGTGCCGTTCCCGATCGCCTGCGGCGCGTGCGGCGCCTGCGCCGCCGAGCTGTACTCCTGCTGCGAGAACACCAATCCCAACGCCGGGATCGCGGAGAAGATGTTCGGCCACCCGGTGGCCGGGATCTTCGGCTACTCGCACCTGACCGGCGGCTTCGCGGGCGGTCAGGCCCAGTACGCACGGGTGCCGTTCGCCGACGTCGGCCCGTTGAAGATTGAGTCGGACGTGGCCGACGAGCAGGTGCTGTTCCTGTCCGACATCCTGCCCACCGGCTACATGGGCGCCGAGATGTGCGACATCCAGCCCAGCGACGTGGTGGCCGTGTGGGGGGCCGGCCCGGTCGGCCAGTTCGCCATGGACAGCGCCCGGGTACTCGGCGCCGCCAAGGTCATCGCCATCGACAAGGAGCCCTACCGGCTGGAGATGGCCGAACGGGCGGGCCACACGCCGGTGAACTTCGAGGAGGTCGACGTACGGTCCCGGCTGCTCGAACTGACCGGCGGCCGGGGACCGGACAAGTGCATCGACGCCGTCGGCCTGGAGGCCACCCACGGCAGCGCCCACATCGCCGCCTACGACCAGATCAAGCAGGCCGTACGGTTGGAGACCGACCGCCCGCACGTGCTGCGCCAAGCGATCATGTCGTGCCGCAGCGGCGGAGTGGTGTCGGTGATCGGCGTCTACGGAGGCCTGGTGGACAAGTTCCCGGTCGGCGCGTGGATGAACCGGTCGCTGACCCTGCGTACCGGGCAGTGCCACGTTCAGCGCTACATGAAGCCGCTGCTGCGGCGCATCGAGAGCGGAGAGCTGGATCCGACCCGGATCATCACGCACACGCTGCCGCTCGAGGAGGCGGAACGCGGCTTCGAGATCTTCAAGAACAAGCAGGACAACTGCGAGAAGGTCGTTCTCAAACCCTGACGGCCACCCGCATCCCGCCACCGCAGCGAGCGCGGTCGCCGGATGCGGGCCATCCGGCGACGCTGGTCTGCGGTGCCCGCCCTGCGGTGGGAACTACGCGTTATCTTGTCCAGCCAGCAAGCCGGGCTCGGGATGGCAGCCGGTAGGGGGTGTGCCCCCGCACTGTGTGCTCGCCCAGCCCAGAACCGAGGGCGCCGCCGACGTTGGGTAGCGCTAATGATCCAGGCCGGCATCGGAATGCTGGGAAGCCGATCACGATCTTGCCATTCGAGCAGCGAATTCAGCGCCTCACCGCCACCCGGGGTGTGCGATACCGGTTCTTCCACCCAGGGGGTAACCACGGGGGTGGAGGAACCGGGTCTCATCTCAGGTTTTCGTAGCGGGCTGCATGGCGGGGGCTGCATGGCGGGGGCTGCATGGCGGGGGCTGCATGGCGGGGGCTGCATGGCGGGGGCTGCATGGCGGGGGCTGCATGGCGGGGGCTGCATGCCGGGGGCTGCATGCCGGGCCTCCACGCCGGGCCTCCACGCCGGGCCTCCACGCCGGGCCTCCGTGCCAGGCTCCGTGCCGGGGTTCCATGTCGGGCCTTTGATGGGCTTCCACGCCTGCCTGCCATACCAAGCACCGCTCACATCTCCCCACGCTTGGTTCTCACGCCAACTCCATGCTGTGCTCCCCTGCCGCGTCCTCTGGCCGAGCAATGTGATCGCCATCTCGTGAACCTCTCAACCGGTTGGCTTGATTGCTTCGGCAGATCCAAGGGTGTTACTTCGTTTTGCACTTGTGGTCGCGGTCAGGTCTGACCTGGGGATCGGGGTGAGTGAGCGCTGACCTAGGCTTGGCAGGTGGTTCATGCGAAAAGCTTTGGTAGTGACAATCACGCAGGGGTTCATCCCGAGGTGATGGCGGCGGTCGTGGCGGCCAACGAGGGCGACACGCTTCCCTACGGCAGCGATCCCTGGACGGCCGACATGGAGGACGCCGTCCGGGAGGTCTTCGGCGAGCAGGCGCAGGGTTACGCCATGTTCAACGGGACGGGTGCCAACGTGGTGGGGCTGGGGTTGATGCTGCGGCCCTACGACGGGGTGATCTGCCCGGCCAGCGCGCACATCAACGGCAACGAGGCCGGCGCGGCCGAGAGAGTTCTCGGGACGAAGCTGCTCACCGTCGCGACCGATGACGGGAAGCTCCGCCCGCGCGACGTGCTCGCCCAGCTCGGCGCGGTGGGCAACGAGCATCTGTCGCAGCCTCGGGTGGTGTCCATCTCCCAGGTGACCGAGTGCGGGACGGTCTACACGCCAGAAGAGATTGCGGCGCTGGCGGAGGTCGTTCACGAGAACGGGCTGTTCCTCCACATGGACGGAGCCAGGCTGGCCAACGCGGCCGCCGAACTCGGCTGCGGCCTGGCTGACATCACGACGGCGGTCGGCGTGGACGTCCTGAGCTACGGTGCGACGAAGAACGGCGCGCTAGGGGCCGAGGCGATGATCGTGTTGCGGCCGGAGCTGGCGCGTGGGGCGCTCTTCCTTCGTAAGCAGGGCATGCAGCTCGCGTCGAAGATGCGGTACGTCTCTCCTCAGATCACCGCCCTGCTGCGCGGTGACCTGTGGCTGCGGAACGCCTCGCACGCCAATGCGATGGCACACCGGCTGGCTGACGGGGTGGCTTCGGTGGTGAAGTTCCGGTACGACGTTCAGTCCAACGCGGTGTTTCCGGTGCTGCCGGAGAAGGCGATCGTGTACCTGATGGAGAGGTTCACGTTCGGGCATTGGGATCGGGCCGGGGGAGTCGTGCGGTGGGTGACCGCCTTCGACACGACCGAGGATGATGTCGATGCGCTGATCGCGGCTACGCACGAGGCGCTTAGTTTCACGTGAAACATCGCGATGGGGCCAGCTGGAGAGCGGCCGGCCCCATCCGGATGTTCGCCACGCTCTCCGCGCCACGCTCTCCGCGCCACGCTCTCCGCGCCACGCTCTCCGCGCCACGCTCTCCGCGCCACGCTCTCCGCGCCACGCTCTCCGCGCCACGCTCTCCGCGCCACGCTCTCCGCGCCACGCTCTCCGCGCCGCCTCTCCGCGCCGCCTCTCCGCGCCGCCTCTCCGCGCCGCCTCTCCGCGCCGCCTCTCCGCGCCGCCTCTCCGCGCCGCCTCTCCGCGCCGCCTCTCCGCGCCGCCTCTCCGCGCCGCCTCTCCGCGCCGCCTCTCCGCGCCGCCTCTCCGCAAGGCGGAGATTACTTAAAGACGAGTCGGCAACACGGTTGTCCAGGGGCGTCGCGGAGCCGGTGCTCTTCTGCACACCGCCAACTGAATAATTCTCCTCACGATGTTTCACGTGAAACCGGGAGCCTGGGGGCGGACGCAGCAGCGGTTGCCGAGGGCGAGCAGCACGCATATCCAGTTGAGGGCTCGGGTGTTGTATAGGACGGTGGCGGCGACGGGGTGGGGTTCGGCGCCGGGCACATTCTCCCCAGGACCACTCGTGACGGCGCGATCCCCCACGGCCGGGTGCCGACGACCACTGATCAGGCCCCTCGGCGGCGGGAGGCTCCGGCTAGGCGGAGTCTCCCGGAGAAACAGAAGGCGCGGAGGAATGTGGAGCAGGCCGCTGTGGGGTCTGCCAGAAAGCAACTGCAGCAGCGCTAGAGGCCACTAGCTACTGAGGCAGCGGGATCGATCTGCCCTGGGGCAGATCGACTGCCTTCCTCCATAGGCCAGAGGGAGTGCACATGAAGGCGTTATCGAGGAGGCGAAGCGCGAGGCGAACCATAAGACACACACGGCACTTCATTAGCTTCCGACGCCCTCTGAGCGATGGCTGAAGGTCCCCATCGTTGGTCGACGGTGTAGACCTTACCAACGGCGTGGTGGAGTTGACCCGCAGCAGGATCCTGGCGTTCCCGGTGCGTACCCGCTGCTCGCACGTCGTGGTCCCGGGTTCATTTCCCGCCGCGAGCGGGCTCCAGTCTCCCCTGATCGGCCAGAGCAATCACGACGCGCAGTTTCGGGACTCGAATGCAGCGGCGTGACCTGAGTCCCGCAACCGCCTTCTTAAACCAGTCGTCGAACTGACGTCGGTCTTCGGTGAATAGGGGTGCTCCGGCCGCCGTGGCACAGCGCGCGGCCCATCGTCGCCACCATGTCCTGCCGGCTACTGACTCTCATGTGAAATGCGGTGGACCAATCAAGAAGCACCCCAGCATGTAGAGCATGCTCGCTCGACTTATAGGTCGAGCGTCCGCCGTAGTCACTGTCGATCCTTCCCCATGAATCGGTGTTGCGGCCAGAACGCACCACCGGTTCATCTCCGAGAGACGAACCTTGCGCCAACCAGAGCAAGGCATCCTTGTGCTGGCCGACCATCACATGCTTCTCATTGCGCAGGTGTCTTACAGGGGCGCAGGCTCCCGGATGGAGTCCAGATAGTTGAACACATCAGCAGTGATCCGCTGGGCTTCTGCGTATCTGCAGGATCCACACTTGGCCCTCCAACATCCGGCGGCTTGTTAGCGAAAGGGGTGCAGGCGAGGGTAGCGATCCGATCGCCGGCTTGGCGCACGCCCCAGCCGCCGGTGGCGGCCTTCGCGGTAGCAGACGGATGCTCGTTTAGCTCTCTTGCTCTCCGCCCCAATCGCATAGGCATCCGTCATGGCTTCAGTAGCGCCAGCAGAGGGCGACCACTCTGGTCGTGGCCCATGAACAGATCAGTCACAGCGGGACAGAGAACACTCCTATCCGCCGGGCACGGTCTGATCCTGCGGATCAAGCCGAACGATCAGCCCGTGCGTGTGCGAGCATCAACGCCGGATGCCATTGCGCCCTACCTAGCCCAGGCGAGCAAGCACGACGGAGGAGCCGCGTTTCATGTGGCTGCGTCGTCTCGGTCCATCTCGGTTTGTAGTGCCACATCGAAGAAGGTCCAGGGCGCAGAGAGCTGCGGGGGCAGGTCCGGAAAGCACGGCTCTTCCCGCTCTGTTCCGATGGGCAAGCCTTCGCGGTTGGTCATCCAGCCATATGTGCCAGGTTGAGCAGGGGCGCGGATCACGCTCTGCTGACCGTGCGAGCCTGATGTCGACGAGCCCGAGGAAGGCCGATCCAGAGGCGAGAAGGCCATGTCCACCGGCACTCCGCTCCTCGCCTAATCGCTACTGGCAACATGCCCCACACGAAGCCTTAGACCGCCGTGGCATATATAGAGCCGCCAGAGCCGCCCGACGCCCGAAGCACCAAGGCTGTTTCACGTGAAACCGAAACTCGCCTTTCGAGCTGGAGGCCAGCAACCGCCTGGCGACCCCCATCCCCAAGACATCCCCGCAAACGCAAAGGCTCCCCCGGACCCACGCCCAAGGGAGCCTGTTTCACGTGAAACCTAGTCGTTCTCCTGCTCTCGCATCTGGTTTGCCGCGTCCGGTGCCATCGTTCCGATGATGCGCTCAAGGTCGTCGATCGTGGAGAACTCCACCACGATCCGCCCCTTCCGACGCCCTAAATCGACCTTCACCTTGGTCTCGAAGTGATCCGACAGCCGATCCGCCAGCGTCCGCAGCGCCGGTGCCACCGGCTGCTTCGTTCTCGGCTTCCGCGGGGCGGGCCCGGCGGTCGCCTCCCCCATTGAGACGATCTCCTCGACCGTCCGGACCGTCATGCCCTCCTGGACGATCCGGGTCGCCAGGCGCTCCTGCGCCTCCGGGTTGTCCAGGGACAACAAGGCCCTCGCGTGGCCGGGGGTGATCGAGCCGGCCGCCAGGCGGCGCTGGACGTTCGGCGGCAGATTGAGCAGGCGCAGGGTGTTGGTGATGTGGGAGCGGGAGCGGCCGATCTTCTTGGCCAGTTGCTCGTGGGTGGCGCCGAAGTCGTCGAGGAGCTGGCGGTAGGCGGCGCCTTCTTCCAGGGAGTTGAGCTGCTCTCGCTGGAGGTTCTCGATCAGGGCCTCTCGCAGCATCTCGTCGTCGCCGGTGCTGCGGACGATCGCGGGGATGCGCTCCAGCGCGGCCAGGCGGCTGGCGCGCAGGCGGCGTTCGCCCATGATCAATTCGAACTGGTCTTTGCCGTCTTCGTCGACGCCGGCGGCGCGGACGACGATCGGCTGGAGGAGGCCGACTTCCAGGATCGAGTCGGCCAGCTCGCGGATGCGGTCGTCGTCGAAGACGGTTCGGGGCTGGCGGCGGTTCGGGATGATCTGGGTGAGGGCGATCTCGTGGAAGTAGGCCCCGGCTACCGGGATCAGGTCCCGGTCACCCGGTGGGCTGGGGGCCGGCACGCCGACGACCGACGGGTCGACGATGGGGCCGGTGGGGATGAGGGCTCCCAGACCCTTGCCGAGCCCCCGACGCTGCTGACTCACCCTTGCTCCTCACCCGCACCGAAACGCCGCATGGCTGATCTCCGTCAGCCCGTCGTACCGAAACGCCGCGTCGTCTCTCAAACGCCGCGCACGATTGTAAGAGGCTACAGGTTCACGCTTCCGCGACAGCGGCACCGCGGTAGGCGATCTCTCGTGCCGCGTCCATGTAGGCCATCGCACCGCTCGAACCCGGGTCGTAGGTCATGACCGACTGTCCATAACTGGGCGCCTCGGACACCCGGACGCTCCGGGGGATCACCGCGTCGACCACGGTGGCGCCGAAGTGGGAGCGGACCTCCTCGGCCACTTGGGAAGCCAGGCGGGTGCGGCCGTCGTACATCGTCAGCAGGATGGTCGACACGTTGAGGGTCTGGTTCAGGTGGACGCGGACCAGTTCGACGTTCTGCAAGAGCTGGGTCAGGCCTTCCAGGGCGTAGTACTCGCACTGGATGGGGATCAAGACTTCCTGTGCCGCGGCCAGGGCGTTGACCGTCAGCAGGCCGAGCGAGGGCGGGCAGTCGATCAGGATGTAGTCCATCTGCGCCGATTCGTACGCCGCGAACGCGCGCCTCAACCGGGTCTCGCGGCCCACCATCGGCACCAGTTCGATCTCCGCGCCGGCCAGGTCGAGAGTGGCGGGAGCGCAGAACAGGCCCGGCATGTCCGGGACCTGGGTCACGATCGACTCCATCGGGAGGTCTTCCACGAGGACCTGATAAATGGAAGGTGTCCCGGCTCGGTGTTCGGTGGCCAAAGCCGTCGAGGCGTTGCCCTGCGGGTCGAGGTCGACCACGAGGACCCGCAGACCGTGCATCGAGAGGGCCGCGGCCAGGTTGACGGCGCTGGTCGTCTTGCCCACTCCGCCCTTCTGGTTGCAAATGCAGATCACTCGGGTCTTGGGCGGGCGTGGCCAGTCGCCGTCGCGGCGAGCGGAGTATCCGACGGGGCCGTCGGCGGCCGGCTTGCCGGGCGCGGCTGTTTCACGTGAAACCACAGAACTCAGTGCCTCTCGAACCAGCGGGGAATCACCGGGGCTTAGTGGGGGCTGGGACACCTTGGTCGTCCTTTCGACCGGCCGTGGCCGGTGGTTCGGAGCGGGAGTGCGGCCCCACCCCCATCAGGCCGCGCTCGTCGCGTCGCCGCGAGTCTTTCGGGTCGTCCCGGGTTGATTCAACAGGTCGTTCGATCGTTCCCGGCCCGACGTCGATCACCTCTTACGTCGGCGCTGTGCAGCTCGTGAACCGGCGCCGGCGATGACGCGGACCAGAGTTGCAGGCGGATCGACTTTACCGCGCCCGACCGTGACAAGCTCGGCCGTCTTTGCCCCGTGAGCGGACAATCGGGCGTCGGCGCCCGCCAATTCTTCGGCAGCTCGTTCACCCTTCATCGCCAGCAGTTCTCCGCCCTCGCGGAGCAGAGGGAGCGACCAGGTGAGCAGGCGATCGAGAGGGGCGACGGCCCTGGCGGTGGCGACGTCGAAGGTGCGTTTGCCCTTCAGTTCCTCGGCGCGGCCGCGGAGCACCTCGACGTTCTGCAACTTGAGGGTCTCCACGCACTCTTCGAGGAAAACGGTGCGTCTGAGCAACGGTTCGAGGAGGGTCACCGTCACGTCGGGGCGGACGATCGCCAGGACGATGCCCGGCAGGCCCGCGCCCGAGCCGATGTCGACGAGTTTCACGTCGGGCGGCACCGCTTCGGCGATCACGGCGCAGTTCAACAGGTGGCGATCCCAGATCCGGGGGACTTCCCGAGGGCCGAGCAGCCCACGCACCACCCCCGGCCCGGCCAGCAGGGAGGCATAGGTTTCCGCCTGGGCCAAGGCCTCGCCCGCGAACACCGCGTTGGCGGCTTCGGGAGGCTGCTGGTTGCTCATTTCTTCGGTCATCCCTCGTAGGGTATCGGGCGGTGGACGACGACCATGAAGCCTGTGGATAAACCTGTGGATACTCCGGTGTGTGTCCTGTGGACAACAGTGCGCGGCTGGCCAAAAGCCCAGGCGTAAGCCGTACAGACAAAGAAAACCGCCGACCCGGGACGGGCGGCGGTTTCCACAGGCTGGAGTGTCAGGCGGGCAGGACCACGACGAAACGCCGGGGCTCCTCCCCCTCTGACTCGCTGCGCAGGCCGGCGGCGGCGACGGCGTCGTGGATGACCTTACGCTCGAACGGCGTCATCGGCTTGAGGGCCTTCGGCTCGCCCGACGCCTTGACCTCGTCGACGGCGGCCATGCCGATCTTGGTGAGTTCCGCGCGGCGGCGCTCGCGGTATCCGGAGACGTCGAGCATGAGCCGCGAACGTTCGCCGGTCTGCCGGTGGACGGCCAGGCGGGTCAGTTCCTGGAGTGCCTCCAGGACCTCACCTCCTGGGCCGACCAGGTCGCCGCCCTTGAGGCCGATCACGGAGACGAGTGCGCGGTCGCCCTCGACGTCCATGTCGATGTCGCCGTCGAGGTCGGCTATGTCGAGCAGCCCCTCGACATAGTCGGCGGCGATCTCGCCCTCCTGCTCCAGGGCGGCGACGCTCGGAGCCGCCTTGGCGGTCTCCTCGGCTTCGGTCACGTGGGAACTCCCTCTCACGACTTCTTGCTGCCGGTCCGCTTGCTACGTGGTTGCCGCGTCGGCTGCTGACGGACGATCTTAGGCTCTGGCTCCGCCGGCTTCTCGGGCGCGGGCGGGGTCTTGCGGAAGCGCGCGAAGAATCCCGGCTTGACCTCGACGGGGATCAGGTTGCCCTTGGCGTCGAACTGCGGCATCGGGTTGCGGCTGTAGAACCAGTGCTGCTGGCCGAGGGTCCACACGTTGGTGGTGACCCAGTAGAGGATCAGGCCCAGCGGGAAGTTCAGGGAGAACACGGCGAACAGCGGCGAGATGTACATCAGGATCTTCTGCTGCTGCGCCATGGGGTTGTCCGGCATCTGCGCCATCGAGCGGGTCACGCTCTGCCGGACGGTCAGGAACGTCGTCAGCGACGAGATCGCCACGAAGATGACCAGGACGATCTTGGCGACGACCGGGTCGGCGCCGTACTTCTCGATGTCGGCGCCGCTGGTGAAGAACGTGGCCGGGAGCGGGGCGCCGAAGATGTGGGCGGCGCGGGCGCTGTCGACGAGTTCCTGAGTCATGCCGAAGCGGGGCTGGCCGTGGGCCATCGCGTTCAGCACCGTGAACATCGAGATGAAGATCGGGAACTGCGCGATGACCGGCAGACAGCCGCCCAGCGGGTTCGCGCCCGCTTCCTGGTAGACGCGCATGACCTCTTGGTTCATGCGCTGCTTGTCGTTCTTGTAACGCTTGCGCAGATCCTGAACCTTGGGCGCGAGTTCCTGCATCTTCTTCGAGGAGCGCATCTGCTTCAGGAAGAGCGGGAAGATCAGGATTCGCATCAGCACGGTCAGCGTGATGATGGTCAGCGCCCAGTTCAGCCCGTTGTCGGGGCTGAGGACGAGGCTGTAGAAGTTGTGGATATGGGTGATCACCCAGGCGATGGCCGTATACAGCCAGTTCAGCCAGGACAGCTCCACCGAGCTAGCTCCCTTGCTTGTCGTGGGGTCGAGGGGGCACGGGATCGAACCCGCCGGGGTGGAAGGGATGGCATCGGCCGATGCGACGGATGGTCAACCACACCCCGCGCAGCGCCCCGTGCACGGCGATCGCCTCGAGACCGTACGCGCTGCAAGAGGGATAGAAGCGGCATCGAGGCCCCAGGAGGGGACTGACGAACGCCCGGTAGAACCTGATCGGGACGATCAATACGCGGGCAGCCGTCGAGACCGGCGTGACCGGCTGGGGCTGCTCGGTTGTCATGACCGTCCATCCCGCGGCCGCCGGATCAGTCGCTGGAGCGCGACATCGAGATCGGCGGCCAGGTGCTCGCTGCGCGCGGACGCGGCCGGTGGGTTGGCGCGTACCACCAGCAGGCTACCTCTCGGAAGGAGGTGCAGACGTGCCCGCATCAGGTGTCTGAGTCTCCGTTTGACCCTGTTCCTGGTCACCGCGTCACCCACGGCCTTACTGACGACGAACCCCACGATCGGGGTCTCGTCGGCCTCCACAGTGGTGAAGTGGACGACCAGGGAGGGCCTTCCGGCGCGTCGCCCGCGCCGGATCGCCTCGGCGAACTCCTCGCCTTTGCGCATGCGGGAAGCGGGCGGGAGCACCGGTTACTTCCTTAACAAGTAGCCCGCCGTCAGAGGTGACGGCGGGCGGGGCTGCTACGAAGTGCCGGTCAGACGGTGAGGTCGTGACGGCCCTTGCGGCGGCGGGCGGCCAGGATGGCGCGGCCGGCGCGGGTGCGCATGCGGAGCCGGAAACCGTGGGTCTTCGCGCGGCGGCGGTTGTTCGGCTGGAAAGTACGCTTGCTCACGATGGGCTCCAGGCTAGATGTGCCCTGTCGTTAGGGCGATTAGACCAAAGTTTACGGCCCACCGGGCACAGGGCATGCGAAAGAGCCGTCCCGAGAAAGCCGACCGGGTCACGTTACGGGGTACACGCCCGAATGGTCAAACCGGCACCCCTAGTTTTCCACAGGCTGTGGAGTTATCCACACGGCCCTTGGTCATCCACATCCTGTGGGCAACGGGTGCCAGTAGGCTGTGGACAACGTCTTGAACGCAGGTCGCGCACACCGCTACTGTCAGGCGTCCAGGCCTTCCCTCCACACCCAGAGCACCTGTGGATCTCCTGTGGATCTTCTGTGGAAACTCGCAGCGGGGGCCGGCGCCACCGGGACCAGACCGGGCAGGGCGGGTGTGGATAACGACACGCGGCGAGCGATCAATGGGGACCGCGTCAGGGAGGAGTGTCGAACGGTGGACGGCGTCGACCTCAACCAGTTGTGGGCGAGAGCGCTCACCACACTCCTCGATCAGGGAGTTTCGGGTCAGCAGCGGGCGTTTCTGCAGATGACGCAGCCGTCAGGGCTGATCAACGACACGATCCTGCTGGCCGCCCCCAACGACTTCGCCAAAGAGGTCATCGAGGTGCGGCTGCGGCCGCTCATCATGCAGGCGCTGTCGCAGGAGTTCGGCCGGCCGGTCCGGATCGCCGTGATGGTCGACCCGACGGCGACGCAGGCGGAGCCGAAGCAGCAGAACTACGGCCGCCCGGGTGGTTTTCCCCAGAGTGGCGGTCCGGCTTTTCCCCAGACCGGGACGCCCGGGTTTCCCCAGAGCAGCCCGTCGGGTGGTTTTCCCCAGGGCGGGACACCCGGCGGTTATCCCCAGAACACCGGTTCCGGAAGTTTTCCCCAGGCTGGGGATCATGGCTTTCAACAGCCTGTGCAATCTCCGCAGGGCTTCGGCCAGGGGTTTCGTCAGGAGTCCACAGAGCAGCAGGCCGATTTTCCACAGGGTCGCCCACAGGGAGTCCCAGGTGCGCCGCCGCCTGCCGAGCAGCCGTACACGCAATATCCACAGGGTGAGGAGAAGAACGACAAGGCTCCTCCTCGTCCGTCCGGGGGCAAGCCGGGTGAGCCCGCGCGGCTGAACGCCAAGTACACCTTTGAGACGTTCGTCATCGGCGCGAGCAACCGGTTCGCCCACGCGGCGGCGGTCGCGGTGGCCGAGGCGCCGGCGAAGGCGTACAACCCACTCTTCATCTATGGGGACTCGGGGCTGGGGAAGACGCACCTTCTCCATGCGATCGGTCACTACGCGCAGAGCCTTTATGAAGGTGCGCGGGTCCGGTACGTGAGCTCCGAGGAGTTCACCAACGACTTCATCAACAGCATCCGCGACCACAAGGCCGACGGGTTCCGGGCGCGCTTCCGGGCTGTGGACATCCTCCTCGTGGACGACATCCAGTTCCTTGAAGGCAAGGAGCAGACGCAGGAGGAGTTCTTCCACACCTTCAACACCCTCCACAACAGCAGCAAGCAGATCGTGATCTCCAGCGACCGGGCGCCGAAGCAGCTCGTCACGCTGGAGGACCGGCTCCGCAACCGCTTCGAGTGGGGGTTGATCACCGACGTGCAGCCGCCCGAGCTCGAGACCCGCATCGCGATCCTCCGGAAGAAGGCGATCCAGGAGGGCCTGGCCGCGCCGCCCGACGTGCTGGAGTACATCGCCAGCCGGATCGCCACCAACATCCGTGAACTCGAAGGCGCACTAATAAGGGTGACGGCCTTCGCGTCGCTCAACCGGCAGTCGGTCGACATCGGGCTGACCGAGATCGTGCTGAAGGACCTCATCACCGAGGACAGCTCCAGCACCGAGATCACGATCGCGCTCATCATGTCCACGACCGCGGAGTACTTCGGCGTCTCACTCGACGACCTGTGCGGCGGATCGCGCTCGCGGGCCCTCGTGGTGGCCCGTCAGATCGCCATGTACCTGGCCCGGGAGCTCACCGACCTCTCGCTGCCGAAGATCGGCGCCCAGTTCGGCGGCCGTGACCACACCACTGTTATGCACAGCGAGCGGAAGATCCGCTCCCTGATGGCCGAGCGGCGCTCGATGTACAACCAGGTCAACGAGCTGACGACCCGGATCAAGCAGCGCGCGCGCACCTCTTGATTCACAGCCTGTGGATAACTCTGTGGATCACGGAACACAGGTGTAATTCCGCGCTCGCTGGAAACTCATAGATCAACAGGCCACACCGGGCTGTGGACAAGCCTGTGGAAAACCTGGGGATAAGCCCCCCTCCAGCGGTGGATAACCTGTGGACACGCTGTGGATGACCTGTGGGTAGTGGAAAAAACACACTCCGTGTCGGGCGTGTCTCATGTGGAGAACCTGTGGATAAGCTGTGGGTAACCGGTGGATAACTGGGTGCAAACCTGTGGACGGCCTGTGGGTAACTAAAAGTTATCCCCAGCACGCGGTGCGTAATCCCCAGGCTGTCCACAGGTCCTGTGGACAGAAAATCGGCCCCTGACCTGCAGTTATAGGGGTTCTTCCACATTTCCACAGCGCCTATTAAGACGGCTGATATCTCTACCTAGAGGAAAGTCAAGAGCAACCTTCGGGCTCGGCGCGGAGCAAAAAATCCTGGAGTTGACACCTCCCGGCAAGCGACGAAGATGGGCAGTCACACCTCGCGTCACCGCGTCGCCGCCCCCCAGCCATCACCGCCCGACGCCGTCCCTACCCACCACAGGAGGCTGATCCACGTGATGTTCCGGGTCGACCGAGACGTGCTCGCCGAAGCCGTCGCGTGGACGGCACGCAGCCTCCCCGCCCGGCCGTCGGTGCCCGTCCTCGCCGGCATGCGCCTCGAGGTCACCGACGACCAGCAGCTCAAGCTCTCGGGGTTCGACTACGAGGTCTCCGCCGAGGTGACCCTCGACCTGCAGACCGGCGAGTCCGGCGTGGTGCTGGTCTCGGGCCGCCTGCTCGCCGAGATCACCCGCGCCCTTCCCGCACAGCCTGTGGATTTCGTGGTGGAAGGCGCCAAGGCGGTCGTGACCTGTGGCACCGCCCGGTTCACCCTGCTGACGATGCCGGTGGAGGACTATCCCTCGCTCCCGGCCATGCCGCCGGCCGCGGGCCGGGTCGGCAGCGACGTCTTCGCCTCGGCCGTCGCCCAGGTGGCCACCGCCGCCGGCAAGGACGACACCCTGCCGATGCTGACCGGCGTCCGGATGGAGATCGACGGCGACACGGTCACGCTGGCCGCGACCGACCGCTACCGGCTGGCCGTCCGCGAGCTCAAGTGGCAGCCCGACCAGCCCGACTTCCAGGCCATCGCGATGATCCCGGGCCGCACGCTCGCCGACACCGCCAAGTCGCTGGTCACCGGCGCCGAGGTCGAGATCGCCCTGAGCTCCGTGGGCGGCACCGGCGAGGGCATGATCGGCTTCAGCAGCGGGGGCCGGCGCACCACCACGCGGCTGCTCGACCCCGAGTTCCCGAAATACCGCTCGCTCCTGCCGACCGAGTTCTCGGCCCGCGCCGAGCTGGTCACCAGCTCCTTCGTCGAAGCCGTCAAGCGTGTGGCCCTGGTCGCCGAGCGCAACACCCCGGTCCGGCTGGCCTTCCGGGGCGACGAGGTCGTGCTCGAAGCGGGCAGCGGCGACGAGGCACAGGCTGTGGAAGTCCTGCCCGTCGACTTCGACGGCGGTGAGATCAACATCGCCTTCAACCACCAGTTCCTGCTCGAAGGCCTCGGCGCGATCGATTCCGACGTTGCTCGCCTGCAGTTCACCACCTCGACGAAACCCGCCATCCTCACCGGTGGAAAACCTGTGGAAGATGGGGGCATACCCGACTACCGCTACCTGATCATGCCCATTCGGCTCTCAAGCTGACCGAATCCGTATGATCAACCCTCGGGTCGGGTAGGCGAGTCGGCGTGACCGTAGACGAACCCTGAGGGGGTGCTCTCATGCAGATCGGCATGATCGGCCTGGGCAAGATGGGCGGCAACATGGCCGAGCGGCTGCGCCGCGGTGGTCATGAGGTCGTCGGTTACGACCGCGACCCCGACGTCAGCGACGTCGGCAGCCTGAAGGAGCTCGTCGACCGTCTGGAGGCGCCGCGCGCCGTCTGGGTGATGGTCCCGGCCGGTGAGCCCACCCGGGCGACCATCGCGTCGCTGGGCGACGCGCTCTCCGCCGGTGACATCGTCATCGACGGCGGCAACTCCCACTACGTCGACGACCAGAAGCACGGCAAGGAGCTCGCCGAGAAGGGCGTCAAGTTCGTCGACGTCGGCGTCTCCGGCGGCGTGTGGGGTCTGCAGAACGGCTACGCCCTGATGGCCGGGGGGCTCCCCGAAGACATCGCCCATCTCAAGCCGATCTTCGACACGCTCAAGCCCGAGGGCGAGGACGGCTTCGTCCACGCCGGGTCGATCGGCGCCGGCCACTTCGCGAAGATGGTCCACAACGGCATCGAATACGGCATGATGCAGGCCTTCGCCGAGGGCTGGGAGCTGCTCGAGGCCACCGACATCGTCACCGACGTCCCCGGAGCGTTCAAGAGCTGGCGTCACGGCACGGTCATCCGGTCCTGGCTGCTCGACCTGCTCACCCGGGCGCTCGACGAAGACCCCGGCCTGGAAGACCTCAAGGGCTACGCCCAGGACTCCGGAGAAGGCCGCTGGACCGTCCAGGCGGCGGTCGACCACGCCGTGCCGCTGCCGGTCATCACGGCCGCGCTCTACGCCCGCTTCGCCTCCCGCCAGGAAGACTCCCCGGCGATGAAGATGGTCGCGGCGCTGCGCAACCAGTTCGGCGGCCACGCCGTCACGGCCGCCGAGGGCTCCTACGAGAAGGGCGCCGACGCCCCGGGCGCGGCCGACAGCACCATGCCCGAGGCCAACGGCTCCTGATCTCGGCCGGGCTCCCGCTCCACGGCGGGAGCCCGTTACCGTTACCGGCATGTTCACCGCCCACCTGTCGCTGACGGACTTCCGGTCCTACCCCACCGCCGAGCTGGCGCTCGAACCCGGGGTGACCGCCTTCGTCGGGCCCAACGGGCAGGGCAAGACCAACCTGGTCGAGGCGATCGGTTACGTCGCCTCCCACGCCTCCCACCGGGTGGCGACCGACGCGCCTCTGGTACGCCACGGCGCCCCCCGGGCCGTCATCCGCGCCGTGATCGAGCGCGACCAGAGACGGGCGCTGGTCGAACTGGAGATAAACCCGGGCAAGGCCAACCGTGCCCGCGTCAACCGCGCGCCGGTGTCCCGGGCCAGAGACGCCCTCGGCGTGTTGCGGACCGTGCTGTTCGCCCCCGAGGACCTGGCCCTGTCGAAGGGCGACCCGTCCGAACGCCGCAAGTTCATGGACGACCTCCTCGTGGCCCGCCACCCCCGGTTCGCCGGCGTCCGGGCCGACTACGACCGCGCGCTCAAACAGCGCAACGCCCTGCTCCGGACGGCCTCCCAGACCCGCCGCCGAAGCCCCCGGCGGCAGATGGACGACGCGGCGTTCGCCTCGGCCGGGGCCGGGGACGTGTTGTCCACACTCGAGGTCTGGGACGCCCACCTGGTCCGCCACGGCGCCGAGTTGCTCGCGGCCCGGCTGGACCTTGTGGAAAACCTGCGGCCGCTGGTGGCCAAGGCGTACGCGGAGCTGGCGCCCGGCTCCGTGCCCGCGCAGATCGACTACCGGTGGTTTTCCACAGACGACGCCGACCTGGGGACGGACCGCGCGGAACTCGCCGTACGGTTGGGACAGGCACTGGCCGAGGCGCGCGCGCAGGAGATCGAACGGGGGGTCACCCTCGTGGGGCCGCACCGCGACGATCTGCTGCTGCGGCTCGGGGAGCTGCCGGCGCGCGGCTACGCCAGCCACGGGGAGTCGTGGTCGTTCGCGCTGGCGCTGCGGCTGGCCGCCTACGACCTGCTGCGTGCGGAAGGGGGCGATCCGGTGCTGATCCTCGACGACGTGTTCGCCGAACTCGACGCCCAGCGTCGCCGGCGGCTGGCCGAGATCGTCGCCCCGGCGGAGCAGGTTCTGATCACGGCGGCGGTGGCGGAGGACGTGCCGAGGGAACTGAGCGGCGCCCGCTTCGACGTCACCGAGGGGAGCGTGACCCGTGTCGGGTGACCATCCACAGGGACGCGACAATCCACAAGGGCGTGGATATCCACAGGATGCGGACCCGCAGTCGCCGGGCCATCCACAGGAACGGGGCGGCCAGCGGGGGCGCCGGCAATCCCCTGATCCACACGGGCGCGGAGATCGACGGTTGCCCGACCATCCACAGGCACCGGTGAATCCACAACACCTGGGGAATCCACACAGCCGCGGTGACGCACAGGTGCCCGGTTATCCACAGGCTGTTGACAGGCCCTCCCCGGAGCAGCAGGCGTCCAACGCCAAAGGCGCCGCCCTCGCCCGGGAAAAACTGGCCCAGGCCAAAGCCGACGCCCAGCGGCGCGGTCAGCTTCCCCGTACCGAACCCCGGAAGAAGAAGGGCGGCCCCAAGCGCGACTCCGGCGATCCGATGCTCTTCGGGGCGGCGATCCAGGACCTGCTGGCCTCCCGGGGGTGGGAGGAGCCGGTCGCGATCGGCGGGGTTTTCGGGCGCTGGCGGGAGATCGTCGGGGCCGAGCTCGGCCTGCACACCCGTCCGGAGGCGTTCGAGGACGGCGAGGTCATCGTCTCGGCCGACTCGACGGCCTGGGCGACGCAGGTGCGCTTGCTCGCTCCGACCCTGGTCAGAAGGCTGAACGAGGAACTCGGGGACGGAACGGTGACCGCGGTGAAGGTCCGCGGGCCGAACCTCGCGCCGCCGCGACAGGCGGGCCACATCCGGGTGAAGGGGAGTCGAGGACCGGGTGACACTTTCGGCTGACGCGAGGTTCCACAAGATCCGCAAGTCTGTTGTGGAAAAGTCTTGCACCGGCCCGAAATCGCGTCTGGCGCATTGAACCCCGGGGTCTGGGGTGTCACACCAAAACCAAGATCATCGTATTAGAGGGCATCACAGCCCCCGTCAATGCCACCTGAGGCTCCGAGAGCCGGTAGAATCAAAGTGGACTTAAGGACACGTCCGTTTGCGTGTCACCCCGGCCGTGGCGAGCCGATTCCCCAGGGTGAACGCATCGGGGCACTCACGACGGTGACGGGCACGGCAGGCAGCCATCCTATGTTTCCTGCCGCGTGTCCGCGGCAGGAGGATTTCGCACTTGTCCTACGACGCAGGCTCAATCACCGTTCTCGAAGGTCTTGAGGCGGTTCGCAAGCGCCCGGGTATGTACATCGGCTCGACCGGAGAGCGTGGTCTCCACCACCTTGTGTACGAGGTTGTGGACAACTCCGTCGACGAGGCCCTGGCCGGATACTGCGACACCATCGAGGTCACCCTGCTCGCCGACAACGGCGTGCGGGTCGTGGACAACGGCCGGGGCATCCCGGTCGCCGAGCACCCCACAGAGAAGAAGCCGACTCTTGAGGTCGTGCTCACCGTCCTCCACGCCGGCGGCAAGTTCGACGGCAAGTCCTACGCCGTCTCCGGCGGTCTCCACGGCGTGGGCCTCTCGGTCGTCAACGCGCTGTCGTCCAGGCTGGAGGCCGTGATCAAGCGCGACGGCTTCGAGTGGCGTCAGTCGTACGTCGGCTCCAAGCCCGTCACCGACCTGATCCAGGGCGAGCCCACCGAGGAGACCGGCACCTCGATCACCTTCTGGGCCGACGGCGACATCTTCGAGACGACCACCTGGAACTTCGAGACGCTCTCGCGTCGCTTCCAGGAGATGGCCTTCCTCAACAAGGGCCTCACGATCGTCATCAGGGACGAACGCCCCGACCACGGCAGCGAAGACGAGCCGACCGAGATCACCTACCACTACGAGGGCGGCCTGTCCGACTTCGTCACCCACCTGAACTCCAAGAAGGAGTCGGTGCACAACTCGGTCATCGACTTCGAGGAGCACGGCGAGGGCATCTCGGTCGAGATCGCCATGCAGTGGAACGCCTCCTACTCCGAGTCCGTCTACACCTTCGCCAACACGATCAACACCGCCGAGGGCGGCACTCACGAGGAGGGCTTCCGCGCCGCGCTGACGAGCATCGTCAACCGCTACGCCCGGGAGCAGAAGTTCCTCAAGGAGGGCAAGGACGACAACCTCACCGGCGACGACGTCCGCGAGGGCCTGACCGCGATCATCTCGGTCAAGCTGGCCGAACCGCAGTTCGAGGGCCAGACCAAGACCAAGCTGGGCAACACCGAGGCCAAGTCGTTCGTCCAGAAGACCTGCAACGACCACCTGCGCGACTGGTTCGAGCGCAACCCGGGCGAGGCCAAGGAGATCATCAGCAAGTCGCTCCAGGCCTCCCGCGCCCGCATCGCCGCACGTCAGGCCCGTGACCTGACCCGCCGCAAGTCGCTGCTCGAAAGCGGCTCGGGGCTGCCGGGCAAGCTGGCCGACTGCCAGTGGAGCGAGCCCGAGAAGTGTGAGCTGTTCATCGTCGAGGGCAACTCGGCCGGCGGCTCGGCCAAGGGCGGCCGCGACTCGCGGTTCCAGGCGATCCTGCCCATCCGCGGCAAGATCCTGAACGTCGAGAAGGCGCGCATCGACCGCGTGCTGAAGAACACCGAGGTCCAGTCGCTCATCACGGCGCTCGGCACCGGCGTACACGACGAGTTCGACATCTCGAAGCTCCGCTACCACAAGCTGATCCTGATGGCCGACGCTGACGTCGACGGTCAGCACATCACCACGCTGCTGCTGACCCTGCTGTTCCGGTTCATGCGCCCGCTGATCGAGGCAGGTCACGTCTACCTCTCGCAGCCGCCGCTCTACAAGATCAAGTGGGACCGGAAGGGCGAGGACGCGTCCTACGCCTACTCCGACCGCGAGCGCGACGCGATCATCGAAGAGGGCATCGCCCGCGGCAAGCGCGACCCGCGCGCCCACGACGGCATCCAGCGGTTCAAGGGTCTCGGCGAGATGAACGCCAACCAGCTGTGGGAGACCACGATGAACCCGGAGACGCGCATCCTGCTCCAGGTCACCCTCGACGACGCCGCCCAGGCCGACGAGATGTTCAGCGTCCTCATGGGCGAGGACGTCGCCCCCCGGCGGGAGTTCATCATCAGGAACGCGCGCGACGTGCGCTTCCTCGACGTCTAGACCGCGGCAGCCGAACCCCACCCTGTGAAGGATTGACGTGACGGAAGTTAACCTGCCTCCGGGCCCGCCGCCGGCTGACCGCATCGAACCGGTGGACATCCAGTCCGAGATGCAGCGCAGTTACATGGACTACGCGATGTCGGTCATCGTCTCGCGTGCCCTCCCCGACGTGCGCGACGGTCTCAAGCCGGTGCACCGCCGGGTGCTCTACGCCATGTTCGACGGCGGCTACCGCCCCGACCGCGGCTACTTCAAGTGCTCCCGTGTCGTCGGTGACGTCATGGGTTCCTACCACCCCCACGGCGACAGCTCGATCTACGACACCCTGGTCCGCCTGGCCCAGCCGTGGTCGCTGCGCTACCCGCTGGTCGACGGCCAGGGCAACTTCGGGTCGCCCGGCAACGACATGCCCGCCGCGATGCGCTACACCGAGTGCAAGCTCGCGCCCATCGCGATGGAGCTGCTGCGCGACATCGACAAGGAGACCGTCGACTTCCAGCCCAACTACGACGGGCGGTCGCAGGAGCCCGTCGTCCTGCCGTCGCGGTTCCCGAACCTGCTGGTCAACGGCGCCGCCGGCATCGCGGTCGGCATGGCCACCAACATCCCGCCCCACAACCTGCGGGAGATCGGCGAGGCCGTCAGGTGGGCGCTGGAGAACTACGAGGCCACTGACGAAGAGCTCCTCGAAGGGCTGATCGCCCGGGTCAAGGGCCCCGACTTCCCGACCGGCGCGCTCATCGTCGGCAAGCGGGGCATCGACGACGCCTACCGGACGGGCCGCGGCTCGATCACGATGCGCGCGGTCGTCGAGGTCGAGGAGGACAACAAGGGCCGCCAGTGCCTGGTGATCACCGAGCTGCCCTACCAGGTCAACCCCGACAACCTGGCGCTGTCGATCGCCGAGCTGGTCAAGGAAGGCAAGATCAACGGCATCGCCGACGTGCGCGACGAGTCGTCGTCGCGGGTCGGCCAGCGCCTCGTGGTCGTGCTCAAGCGCGACGCGGTCGCCAAGGTCGTGCTGAACAACCTCTACAAGCACACCCAGCTGCAGACCACGTTCGGCGCCAACATGCTCGCCCTGGTCGACGGCGTGCCGCGCACGCTGCGCCTCGACCAGTTCGTCAAGTTCTACATCGGCCACCAGATCGAGGTCGTGGTCCGCCGGACCCGCTACCTGCTGCGCAAGGCCGAGGAGCGGGCCCACATCCTGCGCGGCCTGCTCAAGGCCCTCGACCGCCTCGACGACGTGATCGCCCTGATCCGCCAGTCGGCGTCGGCCTCGGCCGCCCAGCAGGGCCTCATGGACCTCCTGGAGATCGACGAGACGCAGGCCCAGGCCATCCTGGACATGCAGCTCCGCAAGCTCGCCGCCCTGGAGCGCCAGCAGATCCAGGACGAGTACGAGAACCTGATGGTCCAGATCAACGAGTACAACGAGATCCTGGCCAGCCCGGTGCGGCAGCGCCAGATCGTCGGCGAGGAACTCGGCGAGATCGTCAGCCGCTACGGCGACGAGCGCAAGACCGAGATCATCGCGTACGAGGGCGACATGTCCATCGAGGACCTGATCGCCGAAGACGAGATGGTCGTCACGATCACCCGCGGCGGCTACGCCAAGCGCACCAACACCGACCTCTACCGGGCGCAGAAGCGCGGCGGCAAGGGCGTCCGCGGCGCCCAGCTCCGCCAGGACGACATCGTCGAGCACTTCTTCGTCACGACAACCCACCACTGGCTCCTGTTCTTCACCAACAAGGGCCGCGTCTACCGGGTCAAGGCCTACGAGCTGCCCGACTCGGGCCGCGACGCCCGCGGCCAGCACCTCGCCAACCTGCTGGCGATGCAGCCCGACGAGCGGGTCATGGAGGTCCTCGACCTCCGCGACTACGAGGTCTCGCCCTACCTCGTCCTGGCCACCCGCAGCGGCCTGGTGAAGAAGACCAGGCTCTCCGAGTACGACTCCCCGAGGTCCGGCGGCCTGATCGCCATCAACCTCCGGGACGACGACGAGGTCATCGCGGCCCGGCTGGTCTCCGAGGAGGACGACCTCCTGCTGGTCTCCCGGAACGCCCAGGCCATCCGCTTCACCGCCTCCGACGAGGCCCTGCGCCCCATGGGCCGGGCCACCAGCGGCGTGATCGGTATGCGGTTCGTCGACGGAGATGAACTTCTCGCCATGAATGTCATGAGCCATGGTGACGATGTGCTTATCGCCACCGAGGGCGGGTATGCGAAGCGCACACCGGTTGAGCACTATCCGCTGCAAGGCCGGGGTGGAAAGGGCGTACTGACGGCGAAAATAGTCAGTGCCCGTGGCAAGCTGGTCGGAGCGGTCATGGTGGGACCCGAAGACGAAGTCTTCGCGATCACCTCAGCCGGCGGAGTGATCAGGACCAGCGCCGCCGAGATCAAGCAGTCCGGCCGCCAGACGATGGGGGTCAGACTGATGAATCTCGCGGAAGGCGACAGCGTGGTGGCCCTAGCCCGGAACGCCGAAGCGTTGGAGACTGCCGAAGCGGTGGAGACTGAGAACGGGGCAGGAGACGAGCAATGACCAACTCGGGAAAGACGAAGAACACCGGGGCGGCCAAGAAACCCGCGTCTACCTCGGCTGCCTCGTCGTCGATGCGCGACGGGGTATCCGCCCGGATCGACGACGAGAAGAACAACGACACGGCCGAGACCCCCAAGGTCGCGGGCCCGGCTCCGGCGCAGGGGCCTGCCCAGGCTCCCAAGCGGGAGACGCCCAAGGCGCCCCAGACCGGCCGTGACCTTCCCAAAGACGAGCCCAAGACCGACGACTCCACCGTCCGCATCCGCCCCACGGGCAACGACAACAAGCCGTGGTCGCGGCCCCAGTCGCCCAACGGCGACCAGAAGCACCCGGCCGGCGACGAGCCGACGGCCGCCTACAAGGCGCCCCGCCTGCCCACGCCGGTCTCGGCCCCCGAGCCGATCGTGACCGCGTCCCGCCCCTCGCCGGTGGAGCCCGTGACGGCCGAACGGCCCGTCATCTCCACCTCCGCCCCGAAGGACTCCTCCGGACGGGCGCCCCGCAAGGCCCATCTGGTGCTGCGCCGGGTCGAGCCGTGGTCGGCCATGAAGTTCAGCTTCGTGGTCTCCCTGGTCTGCTTCGTCGTGCTGTTCGTGGCCGTGGCGGTGCTCTACGGGGTGCTGTCGGCCATGGGCGTGTTCGACGCGTTCGTCCAGGCGGTCAACCAGCTCACCCAGGGCGAGGGCGGGGCCGCGGCCTCGTTCGACATCGCCAGCTGGTTCGAGCCGGTGCGCATCCTGGGCTACACCGCCCTGCTCGGCGCGGTGAACGTGGTGCTGATCACGGCGCTGTCCACTCTCGGGGCCGTGATCTACAACCTGAGCGCCGACCTCGTGGGCGGCGTCGAAGTGACCTTCTCCGAAGCCGAATAGTCGTAGTCGTGATTCCGCGGTGCGACCACACCGCGGAACACGGTAAGCTTTACCCCGTCGCCACAAACTAGCTGGCTGACGAGGGGCTATAGCTCAGACGGTTAGAGCGCTTCCCTGATAAGGAAGAGGTCCCAGGTTCAAGTCCTGGTAGCCCCACACGGAGAGTAGGAGACCTGTGGTTGATGGCCTTTGGCCATCTGCCCCACGGTCTCCTTCGTCGTTTACACGGGGGGACGACCCCCCGAGCCCCCCGATACGAGAGGGCTTCGCCCCCTCGCGCTCCCCCTGGCCGCTTCGCGTCCGTGCGTCGCTTCGCTCCGGATCTTGCGAAGGGCTTTGCCCCTCGCGCTCCCCCCTCGCTTCGCTCGGGTGACAAGCTCTTCTTTTCTTTACGGCTTCGCCTGGTTGGCCGTTTGACTTTCTTCGGCCTCCTTAGGCTCGGACCATTCCGGTCCGGGCTTTCGGATCGACGGTTAGCGGTGGTGCCAGCCGCTCCAGCCGAAGTCGCCGTTGTGGCCGTAGCCGCCGCGGACGCGGAAGTCGTCGACGTGCTTGCCGAAGACGATGTGCTTGGACAGGAAGCTCTTGGTGCTGTAGCGCTTGTGGAAGAACCACTTGCCGCGGTCCTTGTAGTAGACGTCGAAGAAGCTGTAGTCGCGGTCGTCGTGGTCGCGGTCCCAGATCTTGAAGTCGAGCCAGTAGCGGCCGCCGCTCTTGCCCCACCGGTAGTCGAACCGGCCGTCGCCGCGTTCGAAGCGGTCCCAGCTGGAGCCGGCCTGGGCCTGGGCGGCCGAGGCGGTGGCGGTGGTGGTGGTGGCGGCGGATGCCGAGGCGGCCGGTGCGATAGCAACCCCCGTGGCCACGACGCCGGCCAGAACGGTCCCGGCGAGCAGCTTGCCGATCGTGTGCACTGTTTCCTCCGTGT
>NZ_WXEW01000004.1 GCF_009901565.1 Herbidospora solisilvae | reverse complement strand
GGGTAAGGCCCCCGGTAGACGACCGGGTTGATAGGCCGGGAGTGGAAGCACAGTAATGTGTGGAGCTGACCGGTACTAATAGGCCGAGGACTTGACCATAAATGTTCGCGTCGACTATGCAACTCTCAGGCTGCAAACAGCCTAGTAGAGTTACGGCGGTTATGGCGGAGGGGAAACACCCGGTTACATTCCGAACCCGGAAGTTAAGCCCTCCAGCGCCGATGGTACTGCACCGGGGACGGTGTGGGAGAGTAGGACACCGCCGGACAATCTTTATACCGGAGGCCCCGATCTATTTGATCGGGGCCTTCGACGTTTCACGGGACGATGCCCGGCCATTCGGCCGGGCTTTCTGCGTTTCCCAGGCCGATCGATGAGGCGTGACCGCGGCCGTTGTTTGCGGGGTTCGGCCACGTCGGCCGGCCCCCGCCGGTGGTGGCCCGGGCCTCATTCCCGACAAGCGAGGCTGGCCGAGTGCCGACGAGGTGCGGCTACGTCACCTGGTCGCTCGCCCGGCCCCGTGCGCTGTTCCTCCGGCCCTCGGGCCGACCGCGAAGTCCCCGTTGGTCTCGCGCACCAAGCCTCGCCTGTGTGCCCTGTCCCTCAAGTAACACCAGCCCCATGCCGGCGGCCGGTCCGCATCGATCGCTCCCGCCGGGAGTCGTGCCAAACCCGACCCTCCGCGCACCCGGCAATCTGTCCAGTCCGCACGCTCATCCGCCAGGCAAACTGGCCGGATTGTCCAGGTTGAGCTGCGGATACTTGCTCTTCTGCCTCCCCTCTTGTTGTCATTTGTAGATGTTTGAGGAAGCGCAGTACTTCGCTCCTGTCGCCGCCAACGAGGACGGGTCCGTCACCGTTGAGCTGGCCAAGAGCCACCCGGGGTTCGCCGACCCCGTATATCGGGCGCGTCGCAACGCCATCGCCGGGCTCGCCGTGGGTTACACGCGAGGGGAGCCCATCCCGCACGCCGAGTACTCCGAGGAGGAGCACGAGGTCTGGTCTCTGGTGACCCGGGAGCTGGCCGCCAAGCACCGGAAGTACGCCGTCTCCGAGTTCCTCGACGCCGCCGAGGCGCTGGGGCTGCCGAAGGACCGTATCCCGCAGCTCGAAGAGGTCAGTGAGCTGCTGAGGCCGCTGACCGGGTTCCGCTACATCCCGGCTGCGGGGCTGGTGCCGCTGCGGGAGTTCTACAGCGTGCTGGCGGACTCGTTCTTCCACTCGACGCAGTACATCCGGCATCACTCGGTGCCGTTCTACACCCCGGAGCCCGACGTCATCCACGAGGTCATCGGGCACGGCAACACGCTCGCGTCAGAGCGGTTCGCGGCGCTCTACCGGCTCGCGGGGCAGGCGGCGCGCAGGGTCGAGACGGCCGAGGCGCTGGAGTTCGTCTCCAAGGTCTTCTGGTTCACCCTGGAGTTCGGGGTGATGCGGGAGGGGCGCGAGCTGAAGGCCTACGGGGCCGGCATCCTCAGCTCGTACGGCGAGATCGAGGAGTTCCGGGGGATGGACATCCGGCCCCTCGACGTCACCGTCATGGGCACGACGGTCTACGACATCACCAAGTACCAGGACGTGCTCTTCGAGGCGGCCTCGTTCGACCACCTCGAAGACGTCGTCGGTCAGTTCTGGGCGTCGTGCGATGACGAGATGATCGCCAAGTTGCGCACTACGGCCTGATCAGCAGGGCGTCGCCGACCGCGCGCTCGGCGCCGTCGGAGGGCTTGTTGACGACCTTGCCCTTGACGACCATGGCGCTGGAGCCGCCGCCGTCGAGGTTGATGGCGTCGCGTGCGCCCAGCCACTGCATGACGCGGGCGGCCTCGTGGAAGGAGGCGCCGACGGTCTGGCCGGGGGCGCGGCCGTCGACGACGGCCAGGATCAGTTTGCCGTTCCTCGTCACGCCCGCGAGGGTGCGCGGGTGGCGGCGGACGATCATGTTGATGTTGGCCATGCCGTCAGTGGCGGCGGTGATCCAGGTCTTGCCGTTCTTCACCAGGCCCACGCCGCCGCCCACGATGTGGGTGTCGGGGGTCAGCGGAACGGTCCGCTTCCTGCGCAGGTCGGTGACCGTGGTCTTGAGCTGGACCTTGCCGCCCTCCTGGGCGTAGGCGGCGAGCCAGTCGGCGCCGGCTCCGACGCCCTGGAGCACCCGCATGCCCTTCATGATCTTGGCGCCGGGCGAGCGGACCGCCGTGACGACGCCGTCGGGGTCGATGACGACCTCGGTGGCGCCGACCTTGGGGGTGCTGGCGCCGAACTCCTCGGTGTAGAGGACGAGCTCGCCGTCCCTGCCGACCCGGTTCACCCCCGCGACGGGGGCCATCGCGCCGCCGGCGGCGACGTTCACCGACGACTTGAGTTCGGTGATGCGGGCGGTGCGGCCCTTCAGGACCACCGCCGTACGGCCCTCGACGGCCTCGCTGAGCAGTTTGCCGCCGACGACCGAGATGCCCGTGGGGTCACCCCGGTAGGCGGCGCCCGTGTGGATGTCGAAGAAGCCCCCGTTGACGCCGGCGACGGCGCCCGCGCCCTTGGCCATGTCGGTGACGCGTTCCCGGACGGCCGTCTTCTTGCCGAGGCTGGCGGCGAAGCTGCCGCGGAACGACCTCGGGTCGACCATCAGGATCTTCATCGACCAGGGGCCCGCGGTGACGAAGCCGTCGTCGCCCGTGTAGTCGGCCTTGGCGCTGATCCCGGCCTCCTTGAGCTCCTTGACGACCTTGTCGGCCTCCTTCTTCGCGCTCAGGGGCCACTGGCCGACGCGGACCATCCAGTAGTCCTGCGCGGGGAAGTCGGCGATCGCCGGCCGGGTGAACTTCACCACCACCGGTTCGAACCCCGCCATCTGGACGGCCAGGGCCTGCTTCTCCGCCGTGCGCTGGGTGTACGCGTCGTTCGCCCCGGCCAGCACGCTGACGGTGTAGCCGTCCTTGTTCGTGCCGTGGCGCAAGGTGATGTATTCGATGCCCGGTATGACCATCTTCGAGGTCGTCTTCGCAAGGCCGGGAACCCCCAGCGGAAAGCTCGACGACGGCAGTCCCGCGGTCTTCTGGCTGTCGGCAAAAACCGGCATAACCGGCAAAACGGATGCCAGCGCGGTAATTGCGACGGTCAGACGGCCTCTCATATGGTCTCTCCCCAATAGTGGTCGTGAGTGACCATCGTGGCGAGAATGGCGCTTATAAGTGGGCGAAACACGCCAATCGGTATGAGAAATCTCGACTGAATTGAGTATTTCGCCTGGTCAATACCCGGTCGTCGCCTGACGGACGAACTCCTGCGGGGAAAGCGCCTCGATGAATCCGATCCGCCCGTCGTCGAAGCGGCGCAGGCCCCAGTAGTGGCCGGTGGCGGAGCCGTACCAGATGCTCCAGTGGGGGAAGCGCGCCGACAGGGCGCGGACGATCGCGCGGTGGTCGGGGGCGGGGAAGGCGCGGGGCGGTGTCTCGGACTCGGTTATCGTCACGTAGCGAGACAATCATGTCCCGGAGGGTGAACCCGGAATGCCCGGTTCGTGGGGTGGGGCAGGTTTTACACCTGGTGGAAACGAATCCTTATCTCACCTTGTCGCGGGGAGGAGAGACGCCAGCCGGGCGCCGTCGAGGCCCTCGACGGTCAGGCCGTTGAAACCGGTCATCGTGTCTCCGGCGACGAGCGCGTTGACGATGGCCTCCTCGGTGGCCTCGATGACGGCGTGGTAGAGCGGGTCGAGGTGGTCGTCGGCCATGACGGTCACCTGGTAGGTCGGCGGGACCTCCGCGCCGAGCACGTTCACCGGCAGGTTGCGGTTGCCCACGCTGAAACAGAGGAAGCCGTCGCCGCTGGAGTTCTCGCCCGCGCCGCCCGTGCGCCCGACGCCGAGCCCGGCGCGCCTGGCCAGGCGGGCGCACTGGTGCGGCAGCAGCGGCGCGTCGGTGGCCACGACGCCGATGATCGACCCGGCGCCCTCGTGGGGGACCTCCGAGGCGCCGAGACGACGGCCGACGTTGACGCCGTTCACGGTGAGCCGCTCGCGGTGCCCGTGGTTGGCCTGCACGTAGACGCCGACCGTGTATCCGCCGGCGACCCGGGAGGCGGTGCCCGCACCGCCCTTGAAGCCGTGGCAGATCATCCCGGTCCCGCCTCCGGCCGCGCCCTCCGCGACCGGGCCCGTGGACGCCGACGCGAACGCCTCGACCACGTGCTCGGCGGTCACGTGGCGGCCGGTGATGTCGTTCAGGGAGCCGTCCCAGGTCTCCCCGACCACGGGCAGCGACCAGCCCTGGCCGCCGGGATCGAGGGCCGACAGGGCGTCGCGGACCACGCCGACCGACCCGGTGCTGGTCAGGCCGATGGGGGAGGCCAGCATGCCCAGTTCCCGTACGTAGGCCAGGCCGGTCAGCTCGCCGTTGCCGTTGAGCCAGTGGTATCCGGCGAACACCGGCTCGGCGAAGGTGTCGCCGTCGTGCGGCAGGATGACCGTCACGCCGGTCCGGACCGACGCGCCCGAGACGAGCGTGGTGTGGCCGACCTTCACCCCCGGCACGTCGGTGACGGCGTTGTGCGCACCGGTGGGGAAGGTCCCGATCACGATGCCGAAGTCGCGGGCCCTCACCGGGTCTCCCGGAACGATTCGAGCGCCAGCAGCGCGACGTGCAGCGACAGGCAGGAGTCGACGTCGTCGAGGTCGGTCGACAACACCCGTTCCAGGCGGCGCAGGCGGTCGTAGAAGGCCGGCCGCGACAGGTGGGCGCGCTGGGCGGCGACCGCCTTGTTGCGGCCCGCCTCCAGGTAGATGCGCAGGATGCGGGTCAGGTCGGAGTTGCGCTGGGCGTCGTGGGCCAGCAGCGGGCCGAGCTCCCGCTCGGCGAAGGTCTGCAGCCGGGCGTCGTCGCGCAGCAGGTGCAGCAGCCCTCGCAGGCGCAGGTCGGGCAGGCGGTAGTAGGGGCGGCCGTCGTGCTGGCGGACGGCCACGTCGGCGACCTGTTCGGCTTCGAGGAAGCTGCGGCGTACGTCACGGATGGAGTCGACCGTCGAGCCGGCGGCGAGCACGGCCCCGGCGGCGCGGAGCCGCTCGGCCAGCGTCGTGAGGGCGGCCTCGGCGCCGACCCGGGGCGGCAGCGGGAGCAGCACGCCGACGTGGGCCTGGTCGAGCGCGCCCACCAGGGCGGGCAGCCGGGCGTCGCGGCAGGCGGCGGCGGTGAGGTCGGCCAGGTCGGCGAGCCGGGCCTGTTCGTCGAAGGTGCCCTCGCCGGGTGTGGTCGGCCTGATCACGACGCTGACCAGCTTGCGTCCGGTCAGCGGCACGCCCACCGCGCGGGCACGGGCGGCGGCCTCGTCGGGGTCGGCGTAGGCGTGGCTGAGGATGCCGGTGAGGATCGTGCCGTGGGCCTGGCGCTCCAGGGAGAGCTGGTGGCGTTCGAGGAGACGTCCGAGAGCGAGGGTGGTCGCGGCCCGTTCGGCCAGCACGATGTCGCGTGGCCCCGGCGGGCCGTCGGCGAGCAGGATCAGCCGGCCCCAGTCCTGGCCCCGGGCGCCGACCACGGTGACCAGCCAGCCGGCGGCCTCGTCGTAGGCGGTGCGGCCCTCGGGGTCGACCGCCCGGGAGCGGGTCTCCCAGCTCGCCAGCAGCGCGCCGACGTCCTGGCCGGCCGAGTCGCAGGCGAGCACCTGGTGGGCCAGGTTCTCCAGCATGACCGGGCGGCCGGAGAAGCGGGCCACCTGGGCGAGCACCTCGGCCGGCGACGCGCCCTCGACCGAGAGCTCGGTGAAGATCTCGTGGAGCTGCTCGGAGGCCCGCAGCTCCTGGATCTGCGAGTCGATGATCATGTTGTGGACGGACTCGGTGATCTGCACGAACGGCGTCTCGCGGGCCAGCGTGACCAGCGGCAGCCCGTGGTCCTCGGCCGCCCTGACCACGGCGGCGGGCAGTTCGCGCACGAACCGGCGGCCCAGTTCGACGACCAGGCCCGAGGCGCCCACCTGGGCGAGGTCGGCCACGTAGTCGGCCAGCTTGTCGGGCTCGGGCGGCAGCGCCACGCCGGTGGTGAGCACCAGCTCGCCGCCGCGCAGCAGGGGGGCGATGTCGGTGATCTCGCCCACGTGAACCCAGCGCACCCGCCCGTTCAGCCGGTCGGCGCCCGCCACCACGGCAGGGTCGCCACGCCGGACCGTGTCGAGCGAGAGCACGTCAGCGACGGTGGGGAGCATGTCAGCGAGCGTAGTCGCTCAGTGTGTCAATGTGTCTGGTGATTTGATGACATATCGGCGCTTTTGGGAAGCCGCATGGCCAGGCCGTCGAGCATCGAGACCAGGCCGAAGTCGAACGCGAGCTGCCGGTGGGCGAGCGGATCGATCGTGCTCTCGACGGCCTCTTGGAAGCGCGCATGGACCTCGGGGTGGGCGCGTGCGACCTTCTCCACGGCCGGGGCCAGATCTCTCTGGGCCTGTTCCATGGTGATACCCCGCCTCTTGAGGGCCGAGGTGTAGGCCGCTTCGGGCGCGGTGGCGCCGACGGTGTACGACAGCACCGCCGCCCCGGCGTAGTCGATGTCGTGCTTCTGGAAGCCCGCACGCGCCAGGGCGGCGCAGAGCGTGGCCGAGCAGTTCATGGCGTTGGGGCCGAGCGCGGGGAGCGAGCCCAGCACGAAGGTGAACCACGGGTGGGCCAAGATCGCGGCGCGCAGCCCCCAGGCCACGTTGCCGACCACCTCCCGCCAGCTGTCGGACGCCGGGATGCGGACCGCGCCGAAGACCTCGTCCATGGCCAGTTCGAGCAGTTCGTTCTTGTTGGCGACGTGCCAGTAGAGGCTGGTGGCCCCGGCGCCGAGCTTGGCGCCGAGCTTGCGCATGCTGAGCGACTCCATGCCCTCGGCGTCGAGCAGCTCGACCGTCGCCCGCACGATCTGCTCGCGGCTGAGGCCCTGCTGCGCGCGGCGCGGCTTGTGCTCCCGCGTCCACACGCTGGTGAAGCGCTGTTCCGGCATCCCTCCACAGTAAATCTCTCGCACACCGTTCGAGAATCGTCGTACAGTGTGCGAGTGACCTCGAACACTGTACGAGACCCCAGGCGTTGGTGGATTCTCGTCGCCCTCTGTCTCGCCGTGCTGGTTCTGGTGGTGGACAACACCGTGCTGAACCTGGCCATCCCGGCGCTCATGCGCGACCTCGGCGCCACGCCCGCCGACGTCCAGTGGATCATCGACGGCTACATCCTCGTCTTCGCGGGGCTGCTGCTGACCGCCGGATCCCTCTCCGACCGCTACGGACGCCGCAAGGCCCTCGTCTTCGGCCTGGTGATCTTCGGCGCGGCCTCCACGCTGGCCATGGTGTCGACCGAGCCCTGGCACCTCATCGGGGCGCGGGTGCTCATGGGGGTGGGCGGCTCGTTCATGATGCCGTCGACGCTGTCGATCCTCATCACCGTCTTCGACGAGGACGAGCGCCGCACCGCCATCGCGGCCTGGGGCGCGGTCGCCACCATCGGCATGATCGCCGGCCCGACCCTGGGCGGCTTCCTGCTGCACAACTACTACTGGGGCTCGGTCTTCCTCCTGAACGTCCCTATCGCGATCGTCGCGATCATCGCCGCGCTGGTCCTGATGCCCGAGTCCAAGGGCGAGCCGCGGGGCTTCGACCCGGTCGGCGTGCTGCTCTCGATCATCGGCCTGAGCTCCGCCGTCTGGGTCGTGATCATGCTGCCGCAGCACGGCTTCGATCCGCTGATGTCGGCGGTGGCGGTGCTGGCGATCGTCGGATTCATCCTCTGGGAGCGCCGGGCCGCGCATCCGCTGCTGCCGCTGGAGCTGTTCCGGAACCGGTCGTTCTCCGGGGCGTCGTTCTCGATCGTGCTGCTCGCGTTCGGCGCGGGCGCGCTCATGCTGGCGCTCACGCAGTACCTGCAGTTCGTCCTCGGGTACGAGCCCCTCACCGCCGGTCTCGCCCTCGTGCCCTACGTGCTGGCGTCCCTCGTCTTCAGCGGCGTGGGGGCGGCCCTCGGCAAGAAGGCGTCCAACCGGGCGCTGATCGTGTCGGGGCTGATCGTGCTGGCCGGCGGTTTCGGCCTGCTCTCCACGCTCGACGTCGACGACGGCTACGGCTTCCTCATCGCCTGCCTGGTCATCATGGGGGTGGGCGGCGGCCTGGCCGGTCCGGCGGCCTACGCGACCCTGATGGGGGCGGTCCCGCCCCAGCACGCCGGGGTCGGCTCGGCGCTGAACGACACGGTGCAGCAGGTGGGGGCCGCCCTGTCGATCGCCGTGCTGGGCAGTGTGCTGGCGGCGGCGTACACGGCGGCGATGCCGGACGACACGCCGGCCGCGGCGCGGGAGTCGATCAGCGCGGCCCTCGACAGCGGCGTCGCCGAACTGGTGCGGCAGGGCAAGGAGTCGTTCCTGTCGGCGATGTCGATCGGCTCGTGGGTGGGAGCCGGGTTCTCGCTGCTCGCGGCGCTCGTCGCAGTGCTGGTGCTGCCCAGGAAGGCGCCCGCCGCCGAGCCGGTCGCCGAGCCCGTCAAGATGTAAGGGAACGCGTGGATGGTCCGACATGATGTGGGTATGGCTCGCCCCTGTGAGCCGGGATACTCAAGGCATGTCGGACCTTCTTGCCCGCCACCGCGCGGTGATGCCCAACTGGCTGGCCCTCTACTACAACGAGCCCGTCGAGATCGTCAGCGGTAAGGGCAACCGCGTCGTCGACGCGAACGGGAAGTCCTACCTCGACTTCTTCGCCGGCATCCTGACCAACATGATCGGGTACGACGTCGCCGAGGTCCGCGACGCCGTGGAGCGCCAGATCGCCACCGGCGTCGTGCACACCTCGACCGTCTACCTGCTGCGCGGCCAGGTCGAGCTGGCCGAGAAGATCGCCCGCCTGTCGGGCATCCCGGACGCCAAGGTCTTCTTCACCAACTCCGGCACCGAGGCCAACGAGACCGCCCTGCTGCTGGCCACCTACGCCCGCAAGACCGACCAGGTTCTCGCGATGCGGCAGAGCTACCACGGCCGGTCGTTCGGCACCGTCGCGGTCACCTCGAACCGGTCGTGGAAGAACAACTCGCTCTCGCCGCTCAACGTGCACTTCCTGCACGGCGCCGACCGGCACCTGACCCAGTTCAGGGGCATGAACGACGAGCAGTACATCGCGGCCTGCGTCGACGACCTCCGGCACGTGCTGGCCACCGCCGTCGGCGGCGACGTCGCCGCGCTCATCGCCGAGCCGATCCAGGGCGTCGGCGGGTTCACCATGGCCCCCGACGGGCTGTTCCGCGCCTACCGCGAGGTGCTCGACGAGCAGGGCATCCTGTTCATCTCCGATGAGGTGCAGACGGGCTGGGGGCGTACCGGATCGGCGTTCTTCGGCATCCAGAACCACGGCGTGACCCCCGACATGATGACCTTCGCCAAGGGCCTGGGCAACGGCTTCGCCGTCGGCGGCGTCGTCGCGCGCGGCGACCTGATGGACAACCTGCACGCCGTCGGCCTGGCCACCTTCGGCGGCAACCCGGTCGCCATGGCCGCCGCCAACGCCACCCTCGACTACGTGCTCGACCACGACCTCCAGGCCAACGCGGCGAAGACCGGCGCCATCATCATCGAGGGCCTGCGCGAGGCCGCGCCGCGCCTGCCGGTGGTCGGCGACGTGCGCGGCAAGGGCCTGATGTTCGCCGTCGAGCTGGTCGGCCCGGACGGTTCACCGTCGCCCGAGCTGGCCGCCACGTTCATGGAAGAGACGAAGAAGCTCGGCCTGCTCGCGGGCAAGGGCGGCCTCTACGGCCACACCATCCGCATGGCCCCGCCCCTCACCCTGACCGAGGAGGAGGCCCGCGAAGGCCTGGGCATCATCGTGACGGCCCTGGAGAACCTGTGATCCGCCCGGGAGCCGTCGTGACCGCACTGGAGAAGTCATGAAGCGCATCACCCACTGGATCGGCGGAGTCCCGCGCGATTCCGACCGGTCCGGCGACGTCTACAACCCGGCGACCGGCTCGGTGAGCGCCCAGGTGGCGCTGGCCTCCGCTGACGACGTCGACGCCGCCGTCGCCGCCGCGAAGGCCGCCTTCCCCGCCTGGCGCGACGCCTCGCTGGTCAAGCGCGCCCACGTGCTCTTCCGATTCCGGGAGCTCCTGTACGCCAACCGCGACGCCCTCGCCGCCCTCATCTCGGCCGAACACGGCAAGGTGCACTCCGACGCCCTCGGCGAGGTCGCGCGCGGCCTGGAGGTCGTCGAGTTCGCCTGCGGCATCCCGCACCTGCTGAAGGGCGGCTTCTCGGAGAACGTCTCGACCAACGTCGACTCGTTCTCGATCCGCCAGCCGCTCGGCGTCGTCGCCGGGATCACCCCGTTCAACTTCCCGGCCATGGTGCCGATGTGGATGTTCCCGGTCGCCGTCGCCTGCGGCAACACGTTCGTCCTGAAGCCGTCGGAGCGCGACCCGTCGGCGTCGCTGCTGATCGCCGAGTTGTGGAAGCAGGCGGGCCTGCCCGACGGCGTCTTCAACGTCGTGCAGGGCGACAAGGTCGCCGTCGACCGGCTGCTCGCGCACCCCGACGTGAAGGCGGTCAGCTTCGTCGGCTCGACCCCGATCGCCCGGTACGTCTACGAGACCGGCACCGCCAACGGCAAGCGCGTGCAGGCGCTGGGCGGCGCGAAGAACCACATGCTGGTGCTCCCGGACGCCGACCTCGACCTGGTCGCCGACTCGGCCGTGTCGGCGGGCTTCGGCTCGGCGGGCGAGCGCTGCATGGCCATCTCGGTCGTGCTGGCCGTCGACCCGATCGGCGACGAACTGGTCGAGAAGATCGCGTCGCGGGCCCGCAGGATCAAGATCGGCCCCGGCGACGACCCCGCCTCGGAGATGGGCGCCCTGGTCACCAGGGTCCACCGCGACAAGGTCGCCTCCTACCTCGACCTCGGCGAAGGCAAGATCGTCGTGGACGGCCGGGAGAACCTCCCCGACGGCGACGGCTTCTGGCTCGGCCCCACCGTCATCGACCACGTGCCGCCCGGCTCCCGCACCCACCGCGAGGAGATCTTCGGCCCGGTCCTCTCGGTGGTCAGGGTGGCCTCCTACGAGGAGGGCCTGACCCTGATCAACGAGGGAGAGTACGGCAACGGCACCGCCATCTTCACCAACGACGGCGGCGCCGCCCGGCGCTTCCAGAACGAGGTCGAGGTCGGCATGGTCGGCGTGAACGTGCCGATCCCGGTCCCGATGGCCTTCTACAGCTTCGGCGGCTGGAAGGCCAGCCTCTTCGGCGACACCCACGTGCACGGCGTCGAGGGCGTGCACTTCTACACCCGAGGGAAGGTCGTCACCTCACGGTGGCTCGACCCCTCCCACGGGGGCGTGAACCTGGGTTTCCCGACGAACGGCTAGGACGACGCCGCGGCCTGGTCGGCCCGCCTCGTCGCCGCGCGGCTGGGCAGGACGACCAGCGCCACGACGATGCTGATCGCCATCAGCACGGCGCCGATCAGGAAGACGGCGCCGTAGCCGGCCTCCGGGGTGGCCATGGTGGCCGCGACCGTGGCCAGGGCCGCCAGGCCGAGCGAGCCGCCCACCTGCCGGGAGGCGCCGAGGATGCCGGACACCAGGCCCGACTCCGACCGCTGCACCCCGTTGGTCGCCAGCACGACCAGCGGGGTGAACGCCATGCCGGCGCCCGCGCACATCAGCACGCCCGGGACCAGGATGCCCAGCACGTAGCCGTCGAGCACGGCCGACTGCAGCAGCATGCCGGCGATGCCGACGACCGTCGCGCCGATCAGGAGCGTGCGCGGCGTCATGCGGCGCAGCAGCAGCGGCGCGAGCCGCCCGGTGGCGATGAGGGTGAGCGCGTGGGGCAGGAACGCGAGCCCGGCCGTCATCGGCGTGTAGCCGAGGTCGCCCTGCATGTGGATCGACAGGAAGTACCACATCGCGAAGAAGATCGCCCCGGACAGCACCTGGATGATCGTGGTGCCGGCGACCGTGCGCCGGGTCAGCAGCGAGAGCGGCACCAGCGGGCTCGCGGTCCTCTTCTCGACCAGGACGAACACGCCGAGTCCGAGCACGCCCAGGACCAGCGGCACCAGCGCGACCGGTGACCCCCAGCCGTGTTCGTGGGTCTCGACCGTGCCGTAGGCGATGGCCGTCAGCGCGGCGGTGACCAGCGCCGCGCCGGGCAGGTCGAGCCGGGCCGAGCCCTCGGGCCGGTCGCGCGCGATCACCCGCAGGCCGGTGACCACGATGGCCAGCCCGATCGGCACGTTGATCAGCAGCGTCCAGCGCCAGGACAGCAGCTCGGTGAGGGTGCCGCCGAGGATGCCGCCCGCCGCGCCCCCGGCCGCGCCGACGGCGTTCCACGCCGAGATGGCGGCGGTGCGGCGCGGCCCCTCGGAGAAGGTGGTGGTCAGGATGGTGAGGGTGGTCGGGGCCAGCACGGCCGCGCCGACGCCCTGCAGGACCCGGGCCGCGATCAGCAGCCCTGGGTCGGCCGCCAGCCCGCCCAGCAGGCTGGCCAGCGCGAACACCGAGACGCCGGTGAGGAAGACGCGCTTGCGGCCGAACAGGTCGGCCGCCCTGCCGCCGAGCAACATGAGCCCGGCGAAGGTGAGCGCGTAGGCGTTGACCACCCACTGGAGCCCGGTCTCGGTGAAGCCGAGCTCGGCGCGCATGGCGGGGAGCGCCACGTTCACGATCGACACGTCGAGCACGACCATGAACTGGCCGAGACAGGCCAGCACGATGACGGCGATCGCGGTGCGGTCGAGCGGAGCGTCTTCGACGACGCCGGAGGGTGCGGAGGCGGGCGCGCTCATGCGAGGGGCCGCCGATGGACGGCGCCGGTGGAGCAGGGTGACGGGAACAGGGTGGAGCTCATGGGCTCGACTCTACGGACGCCCGCCGACAGAACTCACTCGGATATTGGTCCTAGGACCTGCGAGTAGGCTTCCGGGGAGTCCGGTTCCAGGCCGTGGAGGATCGTTGGCGTCGCGTCGTCTCACCGCCCTCGCCGGGGCCGCCGTTCTGCTGCTGGCCGCGTGTGGTCAGCAGGTCGCCTCCGCGCCCGCCCCGTCCTCCTCCGCCTCCGCGAACGCGGCGTCGAAGACGCCGTCCGCCACCCCGTCGCCGTCGCGCAGCGCCTCGCCGTCGCCGACCGCGTCCGGCGGCGGTGAGGGCGCGCTCACCGTCCTGGCGCCCCGGGGCTTCGTCGAGTGGGGCGGCAACGACCGGAAGGTCAACTGGGTCGCGCCGTTCGAGCGTGAGAGCGGCTGCCGGGTGACCTACCGGCCGTGGGAGTACGTCGCCGGCAACCCCGTCAACGTCGACACCTTCGACGTCGTGGCGGCCGGGCCCGACCTGGCCGGGAAGCTGGTGGCCGACGGGGGCGCGGCCCGGATCGACACCGGGAAGGTCGCCGGATACTCCGGGCTGCCGAAGTGGACGCGCGAACTGGTCGGCGACCACGGCGTGCCCTACGTGTGGGACACCACCGTCGTGGCGGTGAAGGACGGCGCGAAGGGGTCGGTCTTCGACGCCGACGGGCCGGTGCTGCTCCGCGACACCCCGCTGACCATCGCCGACGCCGCCCTGTCGCTCGGCTTCGACAACCCCTACCAGCTCAGCCCGGCGCAGCTCAGTGAGGCCGTGGCGCTGCTGGAGAAGAAGAAGGACGGCCGGTCCTACTGGCGCGACCCGATCCAGGTGATCGAGGGGTTCGCGGGCGGGGCGACGATGGCCCAGTCCACGCCCTACGTGCTGGGCGGCATGGCCGAGGCGGGGCTCGACGTCACCCGGGCCGCGGGCCCGGCCACCGGCTGGGTCATGTCGTGGATGGTCTCCGCGCGGGCGGCCCATCCCTCGTGCGCCGAGAGCTGGCTCGAATGGTCGGTGCGGCCCGACGTGCAGCGCGAGGTCGCGTGGTGGACGGGCACCGCTCCGGCGAACCCGAAGGCGTGCACGTACAAGATCTCTGACGACCCCCCGCCCGGCGAGGCCGTCAAGCAGGACCGCGTCGAGAGGTTGTGCGACGAGCACCGGGACAAGGGTGTGGTGTTCGCCACCTTCCCGGCCCTCGACTGCGGCGGCGAGGCGGGGGCGTGCACCGCCTACGAAGACTGGATCAAGGCCTGGGACTCCCTCAAGGAGGAGTAGGGCCGTCAGTTCGCTGATTGGTGGACCAGTCGAATTCGCCCATCTTATTGAATGGTCAGTCAGTCAGCTGTTAGCCTGCTCTCCATGCGGATCCTCCTTGTCGGCGCTGGTGGCGTGGGTTCGGCCATGGTGGCCATCGCCTCCCGGCGCAGTTTCTACGACCACATCGTTGTTGCCGATTACGACGTGAACCGGGCCGTTTCCGCATGTGCCCGGATCGAAGACCCCCGTTTCTCGGCGATCGGACTCGACGCCTCGAACGCGGCCGAGGTCGAGGCGGCCCTGCGGGCCCACGAGTGCGACGTGCTGTTCAACGCCGTCGACCCGCGCTTCGACATGCCGCTGTTCACGGCCGCGCTGAACGCCGGAGTGACCTACCTCGACATGGCGATGTCGCTCAGCGCCCGCCACCCCCAGCGCCCCTACGAAGTGCCCGGCGTGAAGCTCGGCGACGACCAGTTCGCCCTCGCCGGCAAGTGGGAGGAGCGCGACCAGCTCGCCCTCGTGGGCATGGGCGTCGAGCCCGGCCTGGCCGACGTGTTCGCCCGCTACGCCGCCGACCACCTCTTCGAGACCATCGAGGAGATCGGCATCCGTGACGGCTCCAACCTGCGCGTCGACGGCTACGACTTCGCCCCGACCTTCTCCATCTGGACCACCATCGAGGAGTGCCTGAACCCCCCGATCGTCTGGGAGGACGGCCGCTGGCACACCACCGAGCCGTTCAGCGAGCCGGAGGTGTTCGACTTCCCCGAGGGCATCGGCCCGGTGGAGTGCGTGAACGTCGAGCACGAAGAGGTGCTGCTGGTGCCCCGGTGGGTCGACACCCGCCGCGTGACCTTCAAGTACGGCCTCGGCAACGAGTTCATCGAGGTCCTGAAGACGCTGCGCAAGCTCGGCCTCGACTCGCCCGGCACCGTGAAGGTGAAGGGCCTGGACGTGTCACCCCGCGACGTCGTGGCCGCCTCGCTGCCCGACCCCTCGACCCTCGGCGACCGCATGCGCGGCAAGACCTGCGCCGGCACCTGGGTCAAGGGCGTCGGCAAGGACGGCCGGGCGCGCGAGGTCTACCTCTACCACGTGGTCGACAACGAGTGGTCGATGCGTGAGTACGGTTGTCAGGCCGTCGTGTGGCAGACCGCGGTGCACCCGGTCGTCGCGCTGGAACTGCTCGCCAACGGGGTGTGGAAGGGCAAGGGCGTGCTCGGCCCGGAGGCCTTCGACGCGGTGCCGTTCCTCGACCTGCTCAACGACTACGGCTCTCCTTGGGCGCTCCGCGAGCAGTGAGCTGTCGCTCACGGCGTCTGGGCACGACCGGCAACAGGGCTTCGGCGCACTCGTCACACGCGTGGACGGTGGTGTCGTCGGGCAACCGGCCGACTCGGACGCGGGGGCGAGGCCATTTCTTGTGGCAGACCACACAGGCGTCTCCGTCGCGCTGGAGCGAGGTGAGACCTGCCGGGTCGAACGTCAGCAAACCTGTCCGCCTCCTCGGTCATGTGTCGGAACCGTTATAACGCGACTACCTGGTGTGATCGACCAGCACGACGCCAAGTCAGGGTTAAATGACTGACATCCGACGGGTCGAACAACAACAAAAAGGGCACTCGGCAACAAGCCGGGTGCCCTTTTTGGGGTGAATCACACCTCGCTGACGGTTTTCTCGAGGATGGTCAAACCCTCCTCCAGCAGGTGGTCCGGAATCACCAACGGCGGGAGGAACCGGAGCACATTGCCGTAGGTGCCGGCGGTCAGCACCACGAGCCCCTCGGCGTGGCAGCGCTTGGCGATCTCCGACGCCGCGGCCGGGTTCGGGTCCTTCGTCCCCGGGACGACCAGCTCGATCGCCGTCATCGCGCCCCGGCCCCGGACGTCCCCGATGATCCCGAACCGCTCCTGGAGGCCGCGCAGGCGCGGCAGCATCACCTCGCCGATCGCGCGGGCCCGCTCGACCAGGCCCTCCTCCTCGATCGTCTCCAGCACGCCCAGAGCCGCCTCGCAGGCCAGCGGGTTGCCGCCGTAGGTGCCGCCCAGGCCGCCGGCGTGCACGGCGTCCATGAGCTCGGCCCGGCCGGTCACGGCGGCCAGCGGGAGGCCGCCCGCGATGCCCTTGGCCGTGGTGATGATGTCGGGCACGATGCCCTCGTCCTCGCAGGCGAACATCTGGCCGGTGCGGGCGAAGCCGGTCTGGATCTCGTCGGCGATGAAGACGATGCCGTTGGCCTTGCAGAACTCCGCGATCCGCGGCAGGAAGCCCTTGGCCGGCACGATGAAGCCGCCCTCGCCGGCGATCGGCTCGATGATCACCGCGGCCACGTTCTCGGCGCCGATCTGCTTGGTGATCTGGTCGATCGCCTGCGCGGCGGCCTCCTCGGCCACGTTCTCGCCCGGCCACCGGAAGGGGTAGGCGAGCGGCATGCGGTAGACCTCGGGGGCGTAGGGCCCGAAGCCCTGCTTGTACGGCATGTTCTTCGCCGTCAGCGTCATGGTCAGCAGGGTGCGGCCGTGGTAGCCGTGGTCGAAGGCGACCACCGCCGGGCGGCCGGTCGCCAGGCGGGCCACCTTGACGGCGTTCTCCACCGCCTCGGCGCCGCTGTTGACCAGGAACGTGCGCTTCTCGTGGTCACCCGGGGTGATCGCGTTCAGCTTCTCGCAGACGGCGACGTACGACTCGTACGGCGTGATCATGAAGCAGGTGTGGGTGAAGTCGGCCACCTGGTTGCGGACCCGCTCGACCACCTTGGGGGCGGCGTTGCCGACGTTGGTGACGGCGATGCCCGAACCGAAGTCGATCAGGGAGTTGCCGTCGGCGTCGACCAGCACGCCGCCACCGGCCTTCGTCACGAAGACCGGCAGAGTGGTGCCCACGCCGGCGGGCACCGCCGACTGCTTGCGCGTGAACATCTCGCGCGACTTGGGGCCGGGGATCTCGGTGACGAGGCGGCGCTCCTGGGGAAGCCCCGGGCCGCCGTGGGCTGTAGTGGTCATGTGGTCGACGTTACGTCCCCCGGTGCGAAGTCTCGATGCTCCGACGTGGCAGAATCGGGGTTCGCCACGTGCCGGAATGGACAATAAGGGGGCCGATAGGTGGCGCCGTCCCTGCGCAGGGTCACCGGCATGGCCGGGCTGCGGGTGCTGGCCGGACGGGCCGCGCTCGACCGCCCGGTGCGCTGGGTCGCGGTGAGCGAGCTGGAGGACCCAACGCCGTTCCTGGAGGGCGACGAGCTGGTGCTCACCACCGGGATGCGGACGGCCTCGTGGCGACCGTACATCACCCGGCTCGTGGACCGCGGCGTCGCGGGCCTGGGGTTCGGCATCGGCCTCAGCCACGCGCGGGTGCCCGACGAGCTGGTCGCGGCGGCGGCCGACGCCGGGTTGCCGCTGGTCGAGGTGGCCAGGGAGACGCCCTTCATCGCCATCGGGAAGACCGTCAGCGACCTGCTGGCCGCCGAACACTACGAGGAGATCACCGGGGCCTTCGAGGCCCAGGGCCGCCTGACCAGGGCCGCCCTGCGGGGCGACGGCGCGGCCTCGGTGGCCGACCGGCTGGCCAGGGAGCTCGGCGGCTGGGTGGTGCTGCTCGACGAGACCGGCACGGTCCGGCACGCCACCCCGCCCGAGGCGGAGGAGCGCGCCGCCGGGCTGCGCAGCGAGTTCGCCCGGCTCAGGAGCGGCGCGGCGGCCGTGGCGCTGGCGGGGCCCGAGGAGAACGTCGTGGTCCAGCCGCTCGGCGGGCGCGGCTTCTTCGCGGTCGGCGCGGGGCATCCGTTCACGCCGATCGCCCACACGATCGTCAACGCGGCGGCCTCGCTGCTGACCCTGGCGCTCGAACAGGGCGCCGCGCCCGAACGGCTGCGCTCGGCGGTGCTCCGGCTGCTGATCGCGGGGGAGACCGAGACGGCCCGCGAGGTCCTGGCCGACGTGGGGGTGACCCTGCCGGACGATCCCGTGGTGGTCCTTGCAGTGGCCGAGAGCGGCCCGATCAGGGCCTTCCACGCCCCCCACGGCGACCTGACCGTCGTGATCTGCGCCGAGCCGGAGGCGCCGGCCCTGCGGGACGCTCTCGACGGACCGGTGGGCATCAGCCTCCCCGGCCCGCTGAGCCGCGTCGCGACGGCCGTCGACCAGGCGGTCCGGGCCTACCGGGCCGGGCGGGGCAAGCTGAGCTTCGCCGACCTGGCCGGCCAGGGGCTGCTCGGCCTGCTCGACGCGGGCGCGGTGCGCGCCTACGCCGACGTGTTGCTGGCCCCGCTCGACGAGCAGCGAGGTGACCTGCGGGAGTCCCTCCAGGCCTACCTGGCCTGCAACGGCCACTGGGACGCCGCCGCGCAACGCCTGGGCGTGCACCGGCACACCCTGCGCTACCGCATGAAGAAGGCCGCCGAACTCCTCGGCCGCGACCTCGACGACCCGGCCACGCGAGCTGAACTGTGGATCGCCCTCAGTGTTCCCTCGCCACCACGAACTGGTTGATCGTGGCGTTGGTGACCACGGTGTAGGTCTGGGCGTCGGGCAGATGACCGGCACGTTCCAGTGATATCGCTCCCTGGGCGGCGGCCCACAGCGCGTCGGCGATCTTGCGGGGCTGGGTCGGCGTCAGGTAGCCGGCCGAGATGCAGTCGGCGATCACCCGGTCGAACAGGTTCAGCGCCGCGCGGGCGAGGGTCCGGGCCCGCTCCGACGGGACGAAGCCCGGGATGGCCCGCTCGAACATGAGGCTGTAGTAGCCGGGTTCGGCCAGCGCCGCCTCGCGGTAGGCCGGGCCGAGCGACTGGAGGTATTCGAACGGGTCGGTGCGCGCGGGCACGGCGGCCAGGCGGCGGCGGAAACGTTCGAAGCCTTCGAGGTAGAGCGCCTCGGCCAGGCCCTCTTTGCTGCCGAACATCGTGTAGATGACGGTCGTGGCGCACCCGGCCTCGGCGGCGATGCGCCGCACGGTCAGGCTTTCGGGCCCCGCGCTGATCAGCAGTTCGCTGGCGACGTCGAGGAGTTTGGTGCGCAGCTCGTCGTAGGTACTCCGCTGGCCGAGAGCGTACGCGCCCTGCAATCCGAGCGGGACCGGCGTGGCCATGAGCGACGAGCCCTTCTCATCAAGGGGCCCTCGCATCGGACCCGAACCTTGACTTAACCACGCCACTCAGCGTTCAAACCGCACCGCAATGGAAAACATCCCGAAATTGCGGCGCAACCGTGACATGGGGTTGGAGCATGGGGACTTGTCCGCAATGGCCAGAAGATTGCAGCCGATTGTGCGATGCGGAGTAAGGCCCGTTACACGATAGTGGCATAGCGTCGGTTGCATGAGCGTTGCCATGCCTTTCTGGATCGCCGGCCGTCCCGCGACGGGAGAGGCCGAGCTGACCGTCACCAACTCCCACGACGGCCGGACCGTCGGGGTGACGTCCGTCCCGACCCCCGAGCAGGTCGAGGAGGCGGTGGCCGCCGCCCACGCCGTGGCGCGCCAGGCCGCGGCGCTGCCGATCCACGTGCGGGCCGAGGCGCTCGCCCACGTGTCGCGGCGGATCGCCGAGCGGGCCGACGAACTGGCCCGGCTGATCAGCGGTGAGAACGGCAAGCCGATGTTCTGGGCCAGGGGAGAGGTGAGCCGGGCGGTCTCCACCTTCCGCTTCGCCGCCGAGGAGACCCGCCGGTTCAGCGGCGAGGTGGTGCGCCTCGACACCGAGGCGGCCGCAACCGGCCGCATGGCCTACGTCTCCCGGGTGCCGCGCGGGCCGATCCTGGCGATCTCACCGTTCAACTTCCCGCTCAACCTGGTCGCCCACAAGGTCGCCCCGGCCATCGCGGTCGGCGCGCCGGTGATCGTCAAGCCGGCTCCCAAGACGCCGCTGTCGGCGCTGGTGCTGGGCGAGATCCTGGCCGAGACCGACCTGCCCGAGGGCATGTTCTCGATCCTGCCGGTGCCCAACGACCGGGCCGCCGCGCTGGTCGACGACCCGCGCCTGCCGGTGGTGTCCTTCACCGGCTCCAGCCCCGTCGGGTACGCGATCATGGACCAGGTCCCCCGCAAGCACGTCACCCTCGAACTCGGCGGCAACGCGGCGGCCGTGGTGCTGGCCGACGCCGACCTCGACTGGGCCGCGACCCGGATCGCGCTGTTCTCCAACTACCAGGCCGGGCAGAGCTGCATCGCCGTCCAGCGGGTGATCGTCGACGAACTCGTCGCCGACGCCTTCGAGGGCAGGCTCGTCGAGGCCGTGAACGCCCTGGTCACCGGCGACCCCGCCGACGAGAAGACCCAGGTCGGGCCGCTCGTCTCGGCCGAGGCCGCCGAGCGCGTCGAGGCCTGGGTGAACGAGGCGGTCGCCGCCGGCGCGAAGGTCCTGGCGGGCGGCGCCCGCGACGGCGCCACCTACGCCCCGACCGTGCTCGCCAACGTGCGCAAGGACGCCAAGGTCGTGCGCGAGGAGGTCTTCGGGCCGGTCCTGGTCGTCCAGCGGGTCAACGGCCCCGACGCGGCCTTCGCCGAGGTCAACGACTCGGCGTACGGCCTCCAGGCGGGCGTCTTCACCCGCAGCCTCGACCTGGCCTTCAAGGCCAACCGGGAGCTGGAGGTGGGCGGTGTGATCATCGGCGACGTGCCGTCGTACCGGGCCGACCAGATGCCCTACGGCGGCGTGAAGGACTCCGGCGTCGGCCGGGAAGGCCTGCGTTCGGCAATGGACGACTACACGTACGAGAAGGTGATGGTCCTTACGGGCCTGACGCTCTGACGAATTTTGGGTGACAAAAACGGGCATAGGGGATTGGGTCTCCTTGATTAGGTAAAGGCTTCGGCCATGAAGGCGGACGATGTCGTGGACCTCCTGGGCCGCACCCCGGGGTTGTGGGTCAATGACGAAGACGGCGACGACGATCCGGTGCTGCTGCGTTCGGACGGCAGCCCGGTCGACACCTGGCGTGAGCACTACCCCTACGACCAGCGCCTCGAGCGCCCCAGCTACGAGCGCGAGAAACGCCTGCTCCAGATCGAGCTGCTCAAGCTCCAGTACTGGCTCAAGGACACCGGAGGCCGCCTGGTCATCCTGTTCGAGGGCCGCGACGCGGCCGGCAAGGGCGGCACGATCAAGCGCTTCATGGAGCACCTGAACCCGCGTGGCGCCACCGTGGTCGCGCTGGAGAAGCCCAGCGAACGCGAGCGCACCTCCTGGTACTTCCAGCGCTACATCAACCACATGCCGGCCGCCGGCGAGATCGTCCTGTTCGACCGGTCGTGGTACAACCGCGCCGGCGTCGAACGGGTCATGGGCTTCTGCACCGACGAGCAGTACGAGGAGTTCATGATCCAGGCCCCGCTGGTCGAGAAGCTTCTCGTCCGCGACGGCATCAAGCTGGTGAAACTCTGGTTCTCGGTGTCCCGCGCCGAGCAGCGCACCCGGTTCGTGATCCGCCAGGTCGACCCCGTGCGCCAGTGGAAGCTCTCGCCGATGGACATCGCCTCCCTCGACAAGTGGGACGAGTACACCCAGGCCAAGGAGCGCATGTTCGTCAGCACCGACACCGACGACGCCCCCTGGACGGTCATCAAGTCCAACGACAAGAAGCGCGGGCGCGTCGAGGCGATGCGTTACGTGCTGAGCCTGTTCGACTACGACGACAAGGACACCACGATCGTCGGCACCCCCGACCCCCTCATCGTCCGGAAGGCCGCCGACATCGTCGACGAGGACCTCTCCGACGACACGGCCGAGTTCAGCCTCTAGGCCTTCTCGGCCATGTCGAACACCTGCTTGGCGGCGCTGCCGAAGTAGGGGCCGTACATCATCGAGTTGTCGTCGCTGTACTTGAAGCTGCTGACCGACGTCACCGTGCCGCGCCCCGTGGCGGCGTCGAAGCCGGTCAGCCACGGGCCGCCGCTCGCCCCCGCCGTCAGGTCGCACCGGAGCCCCTGGTCGTGGGTCTGGCTGTGGGGGTCGGGGCGGGCCGCGCCCGCGCAGTACATCAGCCGCTCGCCGTCGTAGGGCGGGTCGGCCGGGTAGCCGAAACCGTGGGTCTGCTGGCCGCGCTTGACCCCGAAGCCGATCTCCAGTGCGCCCGCGACGTCGTTGACGTGGCGGCCGAGCTGCGCGTTGAGGGCGACCATGCCCACGTCGTAGCTGTCGTCGGCGGCGCGTGACCAGGGCCCGGCGACGAACATGCGACGGGCCGAGAACGTGCCCAGCGGGCGGGCGCCCTCGTCGTAGCCGGGCACGAACACCCAGTTGCGGGCCCACACGCCGGTGCCGTCCTTGACGCAGTGCCCGGCGGTGACCACCACGTCGCGGTTGGCCGACCGGATCGAGGCGGCCGAGCAGACGAAGTCGACGCCGTCCATGGTCAGGAAGACCCGTCCGGCCGCCCGCCCCACCAGGCCGCCGGACTGCCACCGCGCCGAGGACACCGGACCCCGCTGCCGCACCTTCGCGGGCGCCTCCGGACGGCCGTGCCGCCGCCTCTCCGGCCCCGTCACACTGGGGCTCGGCGTGCTCTTCGGGCCCAGGCCCGTGGCGAGCGTGTGGACGACTTCCAGCAGCCCGATGGGCAGCGCCTTGGCCATGCGCTCCGCGGTCCAGTAGCCGGCCGGCGCGGCCGCCGCCCAGTGGTGGACGACGTCGGGCGGCGGCACGGCGGCCGGGTGCAGGGAGGCGAGGGCAAGCGTCAGCGCGGTCAGGACGGGGGTCATGGCCCCAGATTCTGGACCACTATCCGTGTTCGTATGACTACTTTTGGTAAATCAGGTGAGCCCGGTTCGCTGGGCGGTGTTGTAGAGCGCCTGGGCCTCGCCGCCGAAGTAGGGACCGAACATCCAGAAACTGGCGAAGTTGTACTTGAAGCTGTTCACCGAGTTGAGCAGCCCGGCGCCGGTCTTCTCGTTGAAGCTGGAGAACCAGGGGCCGCCGGACGACCCGCCGGTCATGTCGCAGTTCAGGCCGAGGTCGTCGGAGAGCAGGAAGTCGTCGAAGACCCGCCCGCTGCAGTAGGTGAGCGTCGAGCCGTTGTAGGGGGCCGCGGCGGGGAAGCCGAAGGCGTACATCTGGCGGCCCCGGGGCTGGTTGAAGGCGATGCCCTGGCCGCCGACCACGTCGGTCAGGTACTCCCCGTCGAGCGGGGCCACCACGGCCGCCGCCACGTCGTGGTTCATGTCCTCGCTGCGGCTCCACTGCGGCGTGGTCAGCAGGGTGGTGGCCACCCAGGTGCCGTAGGGGCGCTGGCCGTTGTCGTAGGCGGGCACGAAGACCCAGTTCTTGTGGAACGCTCCACCCAGCCGCACGCAGTGCCCGGCGGTGATGACGACGCTCTTGTTGGCGCTGGTCACGGCGTTGCCCGAGCAGGAGGCGTTCTTCCCGGCGCCGGAGCCGGAGGCGACGGTGAAGAAGACCCGGCCCGAGGTCGTCACCACGGCCCCGCCGCCCTTCCAGGGGGCGCCGTCGGAGGTGGCCGAGGCGGCGGCCGGCTCCCCGGCGGCGGCCTCGGCGGTGAGGGTCGGCCGGACCGAGGCGGGCTTGGCGTCCGGCAGGTCGAGGAACGCGGCCGCCCCGCTCGCGAAGCGCTGGACGCTGGCCGCCGGGGCGTCGAGCGGCTTGGCGGCCTCCATCTTGGCCTCGGTCCAGAAGTTCTCCACCGCGCGCTGCTCGCTCTTGCTGTCGGCGGCCGCCACGACCACCGGCTTGGGCTCGGCGCCCTGGGCGACGGCGGCCGTCGCGGGCAGCAGCGCGGCCACGACCGGCACGGTGACTAAGGGGGCCAAACGGGTCAGGCGGCGGGGCGCCGAGCCATGCATGCGTACCTCCGTTATCGGATGTCCTGACGCGCGAAATTAGCGACCCCGCTGTCCCTCTTTCTCCTTTATGTACATATGGATATAGCGGGATACGGGCATAGATAGCGTGGAATAACCCGAGGCTCAGGCGTACCGGGGCGTGGCGCACAATGGTGCGGTGAACCGACCGGAAATCCCCCCACGTTCGATCATGGTGCTCGGCTCGACGGGTTCGATCGGCACCCAGGCCCTCGACGTCCTCGCCCGCGACGGGTTCCGGGTGGCCGGGCTGGCCGCCGGCGGGGGCCGTCCCGACCTGCTGGCCCGGCAGGCGGCCGAGACCGGCGCCCCCGTGGTGGCCGTGGCCGACCCGGCCGCGCTGCCCGCCGTGCGCGAGGCGCTCTCGGCCCTGGGGGCCGCGCCCGAGGTGCTCGCGGGCCCCGAGGGGGTGGCCGAGCTGGCCGGGCGGCCGTGCGACATCGTGCTCAACGGGATCACCGGGGCCCTGGGGCTGACCTCGACGCTCGAGACGCTGAAGGCCGGCACCACGCTCGCGCTGGCCAACAAGGAGTCGCTGATCATCGGCGGGCCGCTGGTCAAGCGGCTGGCCGCGCCGGGCCAGCTGCTGCCGGTCGACTCCGAGCACTCGGCGCTGGCGCAGTGCCTGTGGGCGTCCGGTCCGACCGGTTACCGGCCCGAGGCCGTGCGCAAGCTGGTCGTGACCGCCAGCGGCGGGCCGTTCCGGGGGCGGCGGCGGGCCGACCTGGCCGACGTGACCCCCGAGATGGCGCTGAACCACCCGACCTGGAACATGGGGCCGGTCATCACGATCAACTCGGCGACGCTGGTGAACAAGGGCCTGGAGGTCATCGAGGCCCACCTGCTGTTCGACATCGGGTTCGACCGGATCGAGGTGGTCGTCCACCCGCAGTCGGTGATCCACTCGATGGTCGAGTTCGTCGACGGCTCGACGGTGGCCCAGGCGAGCCCGCCCGACATGCGGCTGCCGATCGCGCTGGCGCTGGGCCATCCCGGGAGGCTGCCCCACGTGGCGTCGCCGGTCGACTGGACGCGCGCCCACACGTGGACCTTCGAGCCCCTCGACGTGGAGGCGTTCCCGTCGGTGCCGCTGGCCCGTCACGTGGGGGAGCAGGGGGGCACGGCCCCGGCGGTCTACAACGCGGCCAACGAGGTGTGCGTCGAGGCGTTCATGAAGGGCGCGCTGCCGTTCCTCGCGATCGTCGACACGGTGGCCGAGGTGGTCGGGGAGCACACCGTCGGCCGGGCCGAGTCGATCGAGGAGGTCCTGGCCGCCGACGCCTGGGCGCGGACGCGGGCGGCCGAACTGACCGCCTGAGCAGCCGAAAGGCCCGGGGCGGTCGGCGCCCCGGGCCCTTCAGGTCGTCTCAGATCACGGAGAGGTGCAGGTCAGGGTCGGGACCGGGTTGGTGCCCGACTGGCTGGCCAGGAAGCCGAACGTCGCGGTGGCGTTCGCGGCCAGGTTGCGGTTGTAGTCCACCGGTGTGGCCGTCACCTGTCCGCCTGAGGTGGTCTGTGCCGCACCCCAGATCTGACTGATCGACTGGCCGTTGGCGTAGGTCCACTTGACCGTCCACCCCTGGATCGCGGAGTTGCCGGCCTTGACCGTCACCGTTCCCTGGAATCCGCCCGGCCAGAAGCTGGAGATGGCGTAGGTGGCGGTGCAGGCGCCGCCCGGGTTGGGCGTGGGGGTCGGCGTGGGCGTGGGAGTGGGCGTCGGCGTGGGGGTGGGCGTCGGGTTCGGCGTGGGGGTCGGGCTCGGGTCCGGGTTCTGGCCGCCCGGGCCGATGCCGGTCACCTGGCCGTTGCCGCCGTCGAAGACGACGTCGGAGCAGCCGTAGAACGTCTCGTTGCTGTCGGAGCGCTGCCACACCGAGTAGATGATGTGACGGCCGCTCTTGCCCGACGGCAGGTTGGCGTTCCAGTAGTAGTAGGCGTTCTCGTTGCCCGGGTTGCCGACGCTCGGCGGGTTCGTCGAGGAGTCGAACGGCGTCGACTCCAGGTCGCTCCAGGCCAGCGGCCGGGTGGGCGACCAGGTGTTCTTGGTGATGTAGAGGCGGAACGTGCCCGGGTGGGCGGCCCACTTGTTGTACCGGATCTGGATGTTCGCACCCGAGGTCAGGTGGGTCACCGGCCAGTCGTTGCGGGCCAGGTCGAAGCCGCTGAAGTTGTAGACGACCGCGCCGCCGGAGCAGAGGGAGCCGTCGGGGATGAACCCGGACATCCGGCCCGCGCCATCCGAGCGCAGCGTCGCGAACCAGTTGTAGAGCGAGTTCGTGCCGCTCTGGGCGACGGCCGCGGCGCACGCCGGGTTGTTGGGCTGGATGGCGCCGCTTGAGTTCAGGCCGTCCTTCCAGCACAGGTACGTACGGCTGCCCGGCATCATCATCGCGCCATGTGCCTGGGCGGGGCTGGCGACCAGCACGGTCACCGCCGTGGCCGCCATCGCGACCACTGCGGTGGCGATGGCGGTGATCCTGAATCTGAGCGTTCTACTACGTGGTCCGACCACGGATGTCCCTTTCACCTGGCCGTGGCTGCTGCCAGCCTCGTTACGGGGCGGCCAAACGCCGCACTGCTGCGGGAGCGCTCACGCGATTCGGAATGTAAACCGGGGGTTTCCGGGATGCCCAGGTCACTGCGGTCGTTCGCGGCTTTTGCCCAGGTGGGGGATGAATGATTCATCAGAAGCTGGGGCAGCGGGTGGCCGCGCGGGTTTGGGTGATCCGGCGCCTGCCTAGACTGATGGACGTCAAGGACGACTCTTAGCGCAAGGTGCTGAAATGTCTGTTGATCTCGGGATTCCCTCCCTGCCGGTCAAGCCGATCTCCCCCCGGCGCCGTTCGCGTCAGATCATGGTGGGCTCGGTGCCGGTCGGGGGTGACGCCCCGATCTCCGTGCAGTCCATGACCACCACGCTCACCGCCGACGTCAACGCCACGCTTCAGCAGATCGCCGAGCTCACCGCGTCGGGTTGCCAGATCGTCCGCGTCGCCGTCCCCTCGCAGGACGACGCCGACGCCCTCCCGGCGATCGCCAGGAAGTCCCAGATCCCGGTCATCGCCGACATCCACTTCCAGCCCAAGTACGTCTTCGCCGCCATCGAGGCCGGCTGCGCGGCGGTCCGGGTCAACCCGGGCAACATCAAGAAGTTCGACGACAAGGTCGGCGAGATCGCCCGCGCGGCCAAGGACCACGGCGTGCCGATCCGCATCGGCGTGAACGCCGGCTCCCTCGACCCCCGCCTGCTGGCCAAGTACGGCAAGGCCACCCCCGAGGCGCTCGTCGAGTCGGCGTTGTGGGAGTGCTCCCTGTTCGAGGAGCACGACTTCCGCGACATCAAGATCTCCGTCAAGCACAACGACCCGGTGGTCATGATCAAGGCCTACCGGCTGCTGGCCGAGAAGTGCGACTACCCGCTCCACCTGGGCGTCACCGAGGCCGGGCCGGCCTTCCAGGGCACGATCAAGTCGGCGGTCGCGTTCGGCGCCCTGCTGGCCGAGGGCATCGGCGACACCATCCGGGTCTCGCTGTCGGCGCCCCCGGTCGAAGAGGTCAAGGTCGGCAACCAGATCCTCGAGTCGCTCAACCTCAAGCAGCGCGGCCTCGAGATCGTCTCCTGCCCCTCCTGCGGCCGGGCCCAGGTCGACGTCTACACCCTCGCCGACCAGGTCACCGCCGGGCTCGACGGGCTGAAGGTGCCGCTGCGGGTGGCCGTCATGGGCTGCGTCGTCAACGGCCCCGGCGAGGCCCGCGAGGCCGACCTCGGCGTCGCCTCCGGCAACGGCAAGGGCCAGATCTTCGTCAAGGGCGAGGTCGTCAAGACCGTGCCCGAGTCGCAGATCGTCGAGACCCTGATCGAAGAGGCGCTGCGCCTGGCCGAGGAGATGGGTGTCGACGTCGACCTCGACGACGACGCCCCTGGGCCGCAGGTCATCGTCCGCTAATGATTCGGTAATCCACCCCGGCGACTCCGTGTGATCGCCCCGTCACTTACGGGAAGCTGGCCTCTGTCGTGTGAGCAGAGGAGAGAGCGCGTGAAGCGAGTCGTCGGAGTGGTCTCCGGGGTCACGATCCTGTCCGCCGGGATGGTGACGGGGTTGGTGGCAGAGCCCGAGGGGGCCGATGCCGCGCAGGTCGTGCCGGCGCAGCGGATCGTCTGGGGGGCGTGCCCCACGGCCGGCCCCAAGAGTGCTCCGCCCGCCACCCTCGCCGAGATCCTCAAGGAACTCACCGGGAACGGCCGCGGCCTGGGCCAGGCGGTGGCGGCCCGCCGGGCCGCCACCCCCGAGTGCGCGAACGTCCGGGTGCCGCTCGACCCGGCGCAGCCCGGCGGGCAGCAGATCACCATCGCGCTCAACCGCTTCAAGGGCAGCGCGCCGCGCGACGGCAACCACCTTGGGCCGCTGCTGGTCAACCCTGGCGGGCCGGGCGCCTCCGGGCTCACGCTGGCCCGCCACGTCGCCGCCTCGCTGCCGCCCGAGGTGGCCGCCCGCTACGACGTGATCGGCTTCGACCCACGCGGCGTCGGCGCCAGCAGGCCCGCGCTGACCTGCGTCGACCCCAAGCGCTTCTACGCGCCGCCGCGCCCCGACAACGTGCCGGCCGACGAGGCCGCCGAGCGGGTGCTGCTGGGCCGCGCCGAGGCCTACGCCGGCGCGTGCGGCAACAAGTTCGCGTGGCTGCTGCCGTACATGACCACCGAGAACGCGGCCCGCGACGTCGAGGCGCTGCGCCGCGCCCTCGGCGAGGAGAAGATCAGCTGGCTCGGCTACTCCTACGGCACCTACCTGGGCTCGGTGTACGCCACCCTGTTCCCCGACCGGGTCCGCCGGATGGTGCTCGACAGCGTGGTCGACCCGACCAAGGTCTGGTACGACGCCAACCTCGACCAGAACGTCGCCTTCGACGACCGCCACCGCGACTTCCTCGAGTGGGTGTCCGACCACAACGCCGCCTTCCGCCTCGGCGACACCGAGGAGGAGGTCTCCTTCGCCTGGTACGGCATGCGCAGGCGCCTGGCCGAACGCCCCGCCGGCGGCATCGTGGGCCCGAGCGAGCTCGACGACACCTTCACCGTGGGCGGCTACAGCGACGCGGTCTGGCCCACCTTCGCCCGCGCCTTCTCCGACTACGTCCGCAAGGGCGACGTCACCGCCCTGGTGAACGCCTACCGCCAGCACGGCGAGACCGACGCCGCCGACGAGAACGGCTACGCCGTCTACCTGGCCACCCAGTGCCGCGACGCCGTCTGGCCCCGCGACTGGAGCCGCTGGCGCGCCGACGCCCGCCGGATCTACGCCCACTCGCCGTTCATGACCTGGAGCAACACGGTCTACAACCTGCCCTGCGCCTTCTGGCCGCAGGCCGGGGGCACCCCCGTCACCGTCGGGGGCGGCCGGAGCCTCCCGCCGATCCTGATCCTCCAGTCGCGCTACGACGCCGCCACCCCGCTGCGGGGCGCGCTGACCGTCCGCAACCGGTTCCCGTCGGCCCGGTTGATGCTGGTCGGGGGCGGCAACCACGGGGTCAGCTTCGGCGGCAACGCGTGCGTCGACCGGCGGGTGTCGGCCTACCTCAAGGACGGCCTGCTGCCCGAGCGGCGCCGCATGGGCAGCGAGCCCGACCTCAGCTGCGCGTCGGCCGGGGCGCGGGCGGCGACCCGGATGGCCTCCACGGGAGGGAAACCGGCCCACGAGAGGCTGACCCAAGTCCTCCTCGGTCGCTGACCAATCGGGGGGTCTGGCGTAGGCTGGGCGGGTGATGCTGCGTACGTCGGCGTCGCGCGTGCTGGACGACAACGATCGCGACGAGGTGCTCCGGATCCTCGACGCAGATCCGGTCGCCAACGTCTTCGTCGCCTCCCGGGTCAGGTCGGTCGGCCTGAGTCCCTCCCGGTTGGGCGGCCAGATGTGGGGGTTCGGCCCGCGCGGCGGGCTGACCTCCCTCTGTTACGCCGGCGCGAACCTGGTGCCGGTCAACGCCTCACGCGAGGCCGTCCACGCCTTCGCCGACCGGGCCCGCAAGCAGGGCCGCCGCTGCTCCTCGATCGTCGGGCCCTCCGTGGCCGTCGAACACCTGTGGGAGAGGCTGGAGCCCCATTGGGGCCCGGCGCGGGCGATCCGCTGGGCCCAGCCGGTCATGTCGATCAGTGCGGCCCCGCTCGTCGCGCCCGATCCGCTGGTCAAGCGGGTGCGGCCCGAGGAGTTCGGCACCGTCCTGCCCGCGTGCGTGGCCATGTTCACCGAAGAGGTGGGCGTCTCGCCCGACAACGGCGACGGCGGCGCGCTCTACCGGTCGCGGGTGGCCGAACTGATCCGCATCGGCCGCTCCTACGCCCGCATCGACGACGGCCGGGTGGTCTTCAAGGCCGAGATCGGCGCGGTCACGCCGCAGGCCTGCCAGATCCAGGGCGTCTGGGTCGACCCCCTCTACCGGGGCCGAGGCCACGCCTCGTCGGGCATGGCGACCGTGGTCGAACAGGCCCTGAAGTACTTCGCGCCCGTGGTGACCCTCTACGTGAACGACTACAACACGCCCGCCCGCGCGGCCTACCGCCGGGTGGGCTTCGCCGAGGTCGACACCTTCACCTCGGTGCTGTTCTGACGAGCCGGTCGAGCAGCCGGTTCAGGGCGGCCTCCGGATCCTCGGTCAGGCCCGCGTGCACCGGCCCGGTGCGCACGATCGTCGAACGCGGCGCGGTCAGCCAGCGGAACCGGCTGCCCAGCGACTCCTCCCGCAGCGGCCCGTCTTCGGCGGAGCAGCTCAGTTCGTAGGCCATGAGCGAGTGCAGCACCCCGGGCAGGTTCGCCGACGGGCAGAGCGCTTGGAGGCGGGCGGCGTCGAGGTCGGTGCGGGCGCACAGGTAGCCGCGGGGCTGGCAGTAGACGATCACGCCGGCGTTGATCAGTTCGCCGCGCTCGATGTCCGGGACGACCTGGATGAGCGCGTACTCGTAGACGTCGCGGGTCATGAGCGCCAGAAGCCGCCGATCGTGTTGGTCCGCACGGGAGTCTTGGGTGCCGCGGTCAGGTCGGGATGCCAGGCCGTCGAGGCGGCTCTCGTCAGCAGGTGGTCGACGTAGGCGTCGCGGGAGTCGTCGCCGAGCCACTCGCCGGGGACCTGGTCCACGGCGTGGCGCAGCAGGTCCTCCGGCACGGGAAGCGGGATCACCTCGGTCGCGAACCTGGTCATCACGTGGTCGCTCGCGTCGAAGGGCCGCAGCGGGTCGGCGCGGGGCCAGTTGTGGTGGAACCACAGGGCCGCGCCGTGGTCGATCAGCCAGATCGTGTCGTGCCAGACCAGCAGGTTGGGGTTGCGCCACGACCGGTCGACGTTGTGGATCAGGCCGTCGAACCAGATCAGCCTCCCGGCGAACTCCGGGTCGGGGTTCCAGACCGGCGGGTCGAAGCCGAGCGCGCCCGGGAGGAAGTCGATGGCCAGGTTGTCGCCCGCGCTGGCGTTCAGCAGGTCCTGGATCTCCTCGTCGGGTTCGCGGCGGCCGAGCTGCGGGTCGAGGCCGACCACCTTCAGGTCGGGAGTGGGGAAGCCCAGGCCCCGGGCCAGCTCGGCGCAGATCACCTCGGCCACCAGCACCCGGCGGCCCTGCCCGGCGCCCCGGAACTTGACGACGTAGGTGCCGAGGTCGTCGGCCTCCATCACACCGGGCAGCGAGCCGCCCTCGCGCAGCGGCGTGACGTAACGCGTCGCCGTGATCCGTTCCAGCACGCCGGACAGGTTACCCGGCTGTGGTCACCGGTCGTGGGCCGGGATCCACCACATCCGGCCGTCGGACACCTCGTGGTACACGTCGAGCAGGTCGCAGCCGGTCACCTTGCTGCGCGACTCGGCCGCGGCCCAGGCGTAGACCCCCCGGGCCATCGCGCCGGGCTCCTGCTGGACGCGGAGGGCGTACACCCGCGCCCTTATCTCGTGGATCTTGTGGTCGTCGGGCTCCGCCTGGACGGCGAGTTCGGCCAGCTGGCAGGCCAGCCGAAGGTCGCCCTCCGCCGCGGCGACCACCGCGCGCCCCGCCACGGTCCCGGCGCCCGCCGCCAGGTCGGCGATGGCCCTGGCGAAGACGGCGTCCGGGGCGGGCTTGAGGCTCGCCGGGTTGCCGTCGTGCCAGCCGCCGTGCAGGCGCCAGATGTTGCGCACGATGAACTCGGGCTCGTCGTAGTAGGGCTGCAGGTAGGGGCGCTGCGACAACTCCAGCGGTGGCTTCACGGTGTGCAGGATCTCGTCGAGGCGCGCCCCCGCGTTCATCAGGTCGAGCGTCTGCTCGACCAGACTGTCGAGGTAGTCGGCGGTGTCGATCAGGGCCCGGCGCACCCGCAGGGAGCCGGTGATCGGCAGGCCGTGGCCGGGCAGCAGGATCTCCGCGTCGAGCGTGGCCATCGTCCGCAGCGCGACGGCCCACTCGTCGGGATAGCGCTGCACCCGTTGCGGGTTCCCGGCGCTGGGGGTCACCCAGACGAACAGGTCGCCGGTCAGCAGGATGTTGCGTTCGGGGATGTGCGCCCACGTCGCGTCGTCGGTCTCGCCGCGCGCGTGGTGCAGCTCGAAGGTGACGTCCCCGAGTGTCAGGGTGAGCCGGTCCTGGTAGGTCAGGTCGGGCACCCGGTAGGTGGCCGGCCACTGCATCTGCCCGAACCCGAACTGCCGCTGGTTGATGACCGAGTTGTAGCCGGCGGTGCGGGCGTAACGGGCGAACCGGTTCGCCACGCCCTCATGTGCGACGACGATGGGCCGCGTCCCCTCTTCGTCGTCGAAGCACTCCATTCCCCCCACATGGTCGAAGTGCCCATGAGAAAAGACGGCGTAGCGAACCGGCTCGTCCGACCAGGCCCGGATGGCCTGGTGCATCGCGGGGGCGTCGATGGCGTTGCCCGTGTCGAACAGCGCCAGCCCGGCCTCCCCCTTGACCGCGTACACGTTGCCGAAGGCCGGCCACATGGCCACGCCCTCGGTGACCTCCTGCACGCCGTCGGCCCGGAGTTCGGCGAGCGGCACCTCGTGCGCCCTGACCGCTCCGCGCCACACCTTGTCGGCGTACTCCAGGATCCCCATGGAGCCGATGGTGCCGTGCTGACTTCGGTTGTCGCAGTAGGGAACTCCCTACAGCTCCCCGCGCTCCACGGCGAGGGCCACTTCGAGGCGGGAGCGCAGGCCGGTCTTGGCGTAGACGCGGCTCAGGTAGACCTCGACGGTCTTGCGGCTGTAGTGGAGCTCGTCGGCGATCTGCGGGTTCGACCGGCCCTCGGCGACCAGCTCGATGACACGGCGTTCGGCGGGGGTGAGCGTGGCGGTGGGGGCGGGGGCGATGCCGGCCTCGCGCATGTGCTGGAGCGTGCGGTCGCGCCAGGGGGCCGCGCCGAGGGCGGTGAACAGGGTGTGGGCCTTGGCGAGCTGCGCCGGGTCGGCGTACAGGCCGATCAGGAGACGGGCGCGGGCCTCCTCGTAGGGGAGGCCGCGGGCTTTCTCCAGCGCGGCGTGGGCGCGGCCGGCGTCGCCGAACGCCCACGCCATGGCCAGGTCGGCGGCCATCTTGGCGCGCGGGGTGCCGTTGCGGGCGACGTCGTCGAGCCGCTCGGCGGCGGGACGGGCCCCCACCGTCTCCCCGGCGATGGCGTGCCAGATCACCTCCACCGCCAGCACCCGGTGGAGCACCTCGGGCACCCCGGTCGCCTTGGCCAGCTCGATCGACCGCAGGGACGCGGCGCGGTCGCCGGTGCCGAGCAGGAGCCGCGCGTTGTACATGTGGCGCAGGCCCGTCTGCGTCGCGCTCGCCGGCGGCGGGTCGGCCAGGATCGCCCGCGCCTCGTCGTAGCGGCCCTGGTCGAGCAGGATGTCGGCCTCGACGTTGCGCAGCAGCGCGTGGTTCTCCAGCAGGCCCGCCTCGGTCAGCGGCCCGGCCGAGGCGCGGATGTCGGCCAGGGCCTTCTCCCACTCGCCGCTCAGGCGGCGCACCACGGCCGTGGTGCGGGCGTTCTGCCCGGCGATGTCGTGCCAGCCGAGGCCGCGGTGGATGTGCTCGGCCTCCTCCAGCAGCTTCAGCGGCCGGGCCAGCTCGCCGCCCGTGGCCAGCACGTGGGCGGCCGACTCCAGCGCGGCCAGCCGCGCGCCGGGCGGCATCGCGGCGGCGAACGTCAGCAGGAACGACACCGCCCGTTCGGTCTGCTGCCAGTCGCCCTCGACCAGCGCCCACATGGCCAGCGCGCCGGCGGTGATGACGCGGTCCTCCGGCGGGCAGCTCGGCAGGCCCGCCCAGGCCAGGCGCGCGGCGTCGTCGGGCGGGCGGCGCAGCTCGCCGAGCAGCAGCGCCCGCTGGGCCAGGAGCGCGGTCGGGTCGTCGACGCGGGGGAGCTGCTTGGCCAGGATGGCGAGGGCGACGTCGTACCAGCCCATCGCGTGGGCGGCGCCGACGGCCACATACGAGGTGCGGGTGTGGCGGCGGCCCGGCGGCAGCAGCGCCAGCGCCCGCTGCGCGGAGTTGAGCGCCAGCGCCGGGCGGGAGCCCTTCCAGTACGACAGCGCCTGTAACGCCAGCAGTTCGCCCTTGTCCTCGCTGATCTCGGCGGCCCGGCCGAACCAGTGGGCGGCCGACAGCGGGGCGGTCCAGCGGGTCACCTCGGCGGCCCGCAACATCGCCGCCCGCGCCTCGTGCGGAGCGCCGCCCTCGGCCATGTGGGTGGCCCATTCGAGCACCCGGCGGGCCCCGCTGAGGCCCTGCCGCTGGAGCATCGCGGCGATGCGGGCGTGCAGGCGGCGGCGCTCGCCCGCGTTGAGGTCGGCGTGCAGCGCCTCCGCGACCAGCGGGTGGGCGAACGCGTAGCCGTCGCCGGTGTCGACCAGCACCTCGTCGCGCACGAGCGCGACCAGCGCGCGTTCGGCGGCGCGTTTGTCGAGCCCGGCCAGCTCGGCGACCTCCTCCAGGGTGCCCGGGGTGTCGATCGCGGTGGTGTCGCGGGTGCGGCCCAGCGTGGCCAGCACCCGCGCGAGGTCGCGGCCGGCCTTGTCGCGCTGGAAGATGCGGCTCAGGATCGCGCCCCGGCGGGCTCCCGGGTCGGGGGAGCGCACCGCGCCCCCTTGGACGAGCGCGAGCACCGCCTCCTGGACGAACCACGGGTTGCCCTGGCTCTCGGCCAGCACCCGGTCGACCATGCTGTCGCTCGGCGTCCGGTCGAGCAGCGACGTGATCAGGTTCTTGACCTCGGCGCGGGAGAGGGGGTCGAGGCGTACCGCCAGGTCGACCTCGAGCGACGGGGGCCGCCGCGCGGTCATCACGATCGCGAGGCCGGGGCAGGTGCGCGGCAGCGTCTTGAGCAGCCGCAGCGTGTCGGCGTCGGCGTGGTGGACGTCGTCGACGGCCAGCAGGGTCCGTCCCGGCAGATCGGCGATGAGCTGCGCGGCCAGCGCTCCCGGCGCGGCCACCGAACGGCCCGCCTGACGACCGAGCGCGGCGCGGTCGATGGCGTCGTAGAGCTCCCACAACCGCTGCTGGGCCTTCGGCTCGCGGCCCAGCGACTCCAGGGCGTCGACGAGCGGCGCGTAGGCCAGGCCCTCGTCGAGCTCGCGGGCCCGACCTCGGAGCACGCGGAAGCCCGCCGCCTGGGAGGTCAGCTCACCCAGCAAATGGGTTTTGCCGAGTCCCGCGGCACCGGTGACCAGGATGGTGCGCGGCGTTTCCCGGAGAGCCGATTCCAGCTCACGCAGGAGCCGGACACGGCCGAGGCCCCTGTCGACGGGACGTCACCCCCTTCACGTGCGTCACAGACCTGACGCGTTGATCCGGTTGAACGTTCACCCGATGTGTGCAGAAATCGTAGATTGCCACGGCGGTCGTGACCAGACCGGCGGCCTCACCGTCAGATTCGGCGATTAGTGACATGGCCAACGGATGCACCGGAACGTACATGTCAGATCGTGGCTTACACCGATCAGCAGCTGGGCCTGGCCGCCCTGGTCCGGGCCGCCCTCCTGTCGCCGCCCGTGGACCCGCGGCCGCCCCGCTGGGACGCGCTCGCCGCGACCGGATTCCTCGGGTGTTTGGTATCGCCGGTTTCGGGCGGGCTCGGGTTGCGGTTCGCCGACACGGTGCCCGCGTTCGCCGAGACCGGCCGCGTGGCGCTGCCCGGCCCGCTGGTGGAGACGTGCGTGCTCGGCGCGCTGCTGCTGCCGGAACGTTTCCTGGGGCCGCTCGCCCGCGGCGAGCTGCGGGTCTCGGCCCGCATCGGCGACACCGTGTACGCCCCCGACGCCGACGCCGCCGGCCTGCTGATCGTCGAACGCCCCGGCGGTGTGCTGGAGGCGCTCCCGCCCTCCTCGGTACGGCTGACGCCCCGCCCCGGCCTCGACCCGGCCCGCCGCCTGTTCAGCGTGTCGACCGAGCGTCCCGGCATCCCGCTGGGCACGCGGGTCGCTGCCCTGCCGGCCCTGCGCATCGCGACCGTCGCGGTGGCCGCCCAGCTCGTCGGGCTGGCCCGGCACCTGTGCGCGGTCGCGGACCTGCCGTCCGGCGCGGCCGAGTGCGCCGGTTCCCTCGTGGACGAGGCCGCGGTCGTCGCCGGCGACCCTTCGCTGCCCGAAGGGGAGGTCGTGCGCGCGGTCAGCGCGGCCAAGGCCGCCGCGGGGGAGGCCGCCGCCGAGGCGGCCCACACGATCCTGCGGCACGGACCGCGTGGGCACGACCTCTGGGTGGCACGGGTGTGGTCACTCGGGTCGGCGTACGGAGACACCGGCCTGCACCGGGCGCGGCTCAGGGCCGCGCGCCTCGGGAACCCGGAGCTCTACCGGCGGTGACGCCCCCGGTAGTCCTTCGGCGCCGACGACGCCGGGCGCCGGTGGCTGACCAGGAAGGCCATCGCCAGCAGCACCACCAGCAGCGGCGCCACTAGCCCCTGCGCGCTCAGGGCGTGCGGGACGGAGGAGGGCGCCGGCCGGCTCGCGGCGACCGGGAGCGTGCTGATCTCCGGGGCCGGTTCGATGTGGACGAGCGACGTCTCCGCCGCCATCTCCTTGAGGAGGATCACCTTGGGGCTGGGACCCCGGGGAGCCTCGGTGGCTTTCTGTGCCTGCTGGACGAAGGCGGGGGTGTCGGCCCAGACCAGCGGACCACGGTCCGGACAGCCGTTCTCGTCGCTGCCGGTACACCCGCCGGGGCCGACACCGGCACGCGAGCCGGAGTCGGAGGAGATCCCAGGAGTGCCGTCGACGCCGATACCCGACCAGACGTGAGGTCCCGTCCTGAACCCGGGCCCGTCCTCGGAACCGCCACCGGAGCGGGTGTCCGGGCGGTCGGCGGGCCTCACGCCGATCCCGATCTTGGGCATGGTGTGCGATCCGGGACCGTGGGAGTCGGCGCCGGATGTGGTCCCGTTCGTGGCACTGGAGCCGTTGTCGGCCCCGGTCGCGGTGCTGGCGCCCTTATCGGTCCCGGTCTTGGCATCCGATCCGTTGCCGGTTCCGTTGTCGGTGCCGGATTCGGTGGCCGGGCCGGTGCCCGGGTTCGTTTCCGTACCGGTGGGGGTTCCGTGGTTCGTGCCCCTGTCGGTGTCGGTTCCAGGGCTCGTGCCAACACCGTTGTCGATGCCCTGGTGGGTGCCCGACCCACTGTCGGTGCCGGATTCGGTGTTCGGGCCGGCGCCCGGGTTCGTGTCCGGGCCGGTGTCGGTTCCAGGGCTCGTGCCTGTGTTGCTTCCGTGGCTGGGGCCTGGCTTGGTGTCGGATCCGTGGTTGGTGCCCGCACCGCTGTCGGACCCCGACTCGGTGTTCGGGCCGGTGCCCGGGTTCGTGTCCGGGCCGGGTCGCTGTCCTGGGCCTGAGCCGGTGTCGGTTCCGGGGCGGCCTTCGTGGCCGACGCCTGGTTTGTCCTCGGAGCCGCCGCCGGACCTGGTGTCCGGCCTGTCCCACGGCCGGGGGTGGTGGCCGGTGCCCGGCGCGGTGCCGGGTCGGCCGTCGGTTCCGGTGCCGGTCTGGGTGTCGGAGCCGCTGTCCCGGCCCGTGTCGGTGCTCGTCTCGGAGGAGCCGGTGGTCTTCTCCAGGATCTTCTCCGGATAGCCGAACCCGACGACCGTCCCCTCGTCGTGGGTTCGTTCCTTGACCATGTTGCTGGTGTTGCCCTCGATCGAGGTGAACTGCGATCCGTTCACCTCGGTCACGAGTCCCACGTGATCGATACCGTCGACGCTTCCTCCGCCGTCCCAGTCGAAGAAGACGACCGCACCCGGTTCCGGTTCACGGCCCCAGGCCCCCTGCGCCTGAAACCACTGCGCGTGCGCGACCGTGTAGGAGAACTCTCCGAACCAGTCGCTGTAGCCGAGCTTGTTCGCCCCCCACGAAAGGAACATGTCGCACCATGGCTGGTACGAGTAGTCAGCGTCCGTCTCGACGGCGTTGTACCAGTCCCCGAACTTGGTGTAGCCGCCGGACTGCTCTTGGTATCCGATCTCCTTCCTCAGCAACGTGATGAGCTTCTGCATCTCTGGGGTCATATGTGACATCCATTACGCTTCGGGGTCAATCTGCGTGAATGGGATGTTCATGGACCTTTAAGGGGCAGGTCAACTCACTTTACTCAAACATGACCAAACAGGACATACGGGATAGTCCCAGGTCAGGTGATCCGGCCAGGCCCGGAGTCCGACGGCGTCGGGGTTTCCGGCTCCTCCTCCACCGGACAGGCCGGAGAGTCGAGCGTGACCTCGCGGGTGGCCGTGTCTCCTCCCGGAGAGGCCGTCACGCTCACCTGCCGGATGTCCCGGGCCCCGCACGGAGCCTGCTTGTAGCCGGTCTGGAAGGTGCGGGTGTAGTCCTTCGCGCCGCTCACCTCGGCCGTCGAGCTCGTCACGATCGGGCTGGTCTGCCGTTCGCCGACCCGGACCGTCCGGGTGAAGGTCACCGTCAGCGTGATCGGCGCGGTGCTCCCCGAGGTCACCTTCACGGTCGCGAGCGACCCGTCCCATCCCTGCAGGCTCACCGCGGGCGGCGCGCAGTCGGGCCCGGTGACCTGCTTGCGGCTGGTCTGGGGGCCGTTGCCCGCCGCCGGTTCGGTGGTGATCTGGACGACGTACGTCGAGGTCTGGCCGCAGGCCGGCTCGCCCAGGTCGGTGCGGGCGGTGAAGGAGTACTCCCGGTGCCCGGACAGGGTCGTGCTCGACGACTTGGTCAGCTCGCCGTCGCGGCCGAACCGGGCCAGCACCTTGACCCGGCCGGTGCCGTCGGCCTTGAGCCGCACCCCGGCGGCCTTGCCGTCCCAGCCGGTGATCGTGACGTTCTCGACCGTCGGCGGCGGGCACGGGCCGCCCTTGACCGAGACGGTCCTGGACGCCGTCCTGCCCGCCGACGGCGAGGTCTCGACGGTGATGCGCCGGTAGGAGGTCGTACCGCACGCGGGCGGGGTGAAGGCCTGCTGCACGACGGGGGCGTAGGCGGTCGCGCCCGCGAGCGGGACCACCTGCGGCGGGAGCGTGTCGAGCGCGTCCTTCTCGGTCCCCTGGGCGAACCGGACCGTCATGGTGACCTGCGCCGGGGTGTTGGTCACGATCCGGACCGTGGCCGACTGCCCGTCGAATGACTGGATGTTCAGGCCGGAGACCTTGAGCGGCGGGGGAGCGGCCGGGGTCGCGGTGGCCGTGGCGGTCGCGGTGACCGTCGGCGTGACGGCGCCCGGCGGCTGGACCGTCGACGGCTGCTCGGTGGTGGCCTCCTCCGACGGCTCCTCCGTCGTCGGCTGCTCGTCCGGGGTGGCCGGGGCTGTGGTCTCCTCCTCCGGTACGACCGGCGGCGGCTCCTGGGTCGGCTCCTGCGCCGGCGTCTGCGTGGGCGGGCGTAACGTGGTGCCGCCCGCGACCGGGGTCTGGCCGTTGGCCGCCACCACGATCGCGATCACCACCGCCGCCACCAGCGACCCGGCGATGGCGAAGCGAGGCGCGAACCGGGTCAGCCGCTGGCTCAGGATCGTGCGCGCCAGCGAGGTGTTCACCTGCGGCGTCGGCGACGAGGGCTTGGCCAGCGGGAACATCAGCGCCATGAGCGTGGCCAGCTCGGCCAGGTGCCGCCGGCCGCGCTCCTCCCAGTCGCGGCCGTAGGCCGCCAGCGCCGCGAGCTCCAGGTCGGCGACGAACTGGTCGGCGGTCGGCGGCCGGGCCATCGGGTCTTTGGCCATGCCCCGCCCGACCAGCGCCCGGACCGAGCCGGGCACCTCCATCGTCGGGATCGGCGCCCCCTGGTGCTGCCGCCGCAGGGTGCCCACGTCGAGTGAGTGGTAGGGCCGGTGGCCGGTCAGGCACTCGAAGAACACGCAGGTCGCCGCGTAGACGTCGGTCGCCGGGCTGGCCGGGTTCCCGGCCCACTGCTCCGGGGCCATGTACGACGGCGTGCCCGTCGCCTGCCCCGCCTCGCCGACGTGGCTGGCGATGCCGAAGTCGGCCAGCTTGCTGGTGCCGTCGGCCTGGACGAGCACGTTCTCGGGCTTGTAGTCGCGGTGCACCACCCCGTGGGCGTGCGCCGCCGACAGGCCCAGCAGCGACCCCTTCAGCACGACCAGCGCCGCCTCGGGCGAGGTGTTGCCGTGCTCGGCCAGGATGCTCCGCAGCGACACCCCGTCGACCAGCTCCATCACGATGGCCGCATCACCTTGGGGCGACTGCACGTATTCGTACAGCCGCACCACGTTCGGGTTCTCCAGCTCGACCATGAGCCGGGCCTCACGCTGGAAGCTGGCCAGGAAGCCGGGGTCACGTCGCAGCGTCTCGCTCAGATACTTGATGGCGACGTAAGCTCCGGTCGTCTCGTAGGTCGCCAGCACGACCCGGCCGCCACCCCCGGCGCCGAGTTCGCGTACCTCCCGGTAGCCCGGGACCGTCCACGTGCTCAACTGCGAAGCCCCCTCCATCGGGCACCCGGCGCGAAATGTCACCTAACGCCGCGTACTCATACGAAGGTCTCACCGCATCGTCAGCTTGTCACCGGACTAGAAATGTCACCTTGTCGCTGCAAACCGGTTGGGCATAGGGCGTAACCGACAGTCGCGAGCCGCTGACCTGCGAAGTTGGCGCGACCTTGGCGAACTCGGTCCGAGCATGGATGTCCGTTGGGGATACTGGAAGACAGAGGTGACCGGTATGCCCGGTCCGTATCGCGGACGTGCGCAATTAGCGAAAAAGTTCGTCCGGATATCCCCTTGTCCAGGACCGTATCGCGTGTCCAGAATCTAATTTTGGGGGTGGGACACCATGATCAGAGTCGCCGTTGCCGACGATCACCCGCACGCGCAGGCCGGGATCCGCCGCCTGCTGGCCCGGATGCCCGAGGTGGGGTCGATCGTCGCCGCCCCGCCCGCCGACGCCGAGATCGATGTCGTCCTCCTGGCCCTCTACGGCGACGACCGCCGCCCGGCCATCGCCGCGATCGAGGGGTGGACGGCCCGGGCCCGCGTCCTCGTGACCGCCGCCGGGGGCGATCCCGCCGACGTCGTCGAGGCCCTCCAGGCCGGCGCGTCCGGCTATCTCCCCAGGAACACCACGCCCGACGAGTTCCGCCAGGCCGTCCTCCAGGTCGCCTCCGGCGGCTTCGCGCTCGGCCAGGGCCTGGCCCTGGTGCTGCGCGGCCAGCTCGCGTCGGCCACCTCGACCCTCTGCCTGCGCCCCGCGTTGTCGCCGCGCGAGACCGAGGCGCTGCGGCTCATCGCGAAGGGATGCACCCATCCCGAGACGGCCAAGGCGATGAACATCGAGGAGCTCTCCGTCGACCAACTCGTCGTCCGCATCCAGGTGAAACTGGGTTTCGGCAACCCCCGCGACCTCCGCCGCGTGACAGAAGACCTGGGACTCCAAAGGCTCTGAGGGTTGCGTGTGGCTCGGCGTCGGGAAGACGCTGGGCCGAGTGGAACCGAACGAGTACGAGGAGCAGATCCGCCTGCACCTCGCGGCGATAGCCCGAAGAGCGGCCGGCCCGGAGGTCGTCGACGCTCTCCTCGCGCACGCCCGGGTCGCCCGTTCCCCCGCCTCGGTCGACGGCGCGGTCCGCGCGGCCCGGCTGCTCTGCGAACACGACGCCGAGGAACACGAGGGCACGCTGGTACGCGCCCTCCGGTCGGGCGCCGACACCCTGATCCGCCGCCCCGCGATGGCGTTGCCCCTGGCCGAAGAGGCCGTCACCCTGGCCCGCGGCCTCGGCGGCCCGTCGCTGATCGTCTCCCTGGCGACCCTGTCGCGGGTGCTCCGCGCGGCCGGCCGGCCCGCCGAAGCCGACGCGGCGGCCGCCGAGGCCGAGTCGCTATCGTGACGCGGTGACCGTTTCCCTGACAGACCACCTCTTCACCGTCCCGCTGGACCACTCCGACCCCTCCCGAGGCTCGATCGAGGTGTTCGCCCGGGAGGCGGCCGACTCCCGGCGCGCCGCCGACGACCTGCCGTGGTTGCTGTTCCTCCAGGGCGGCCCCGGCGGCAAGGCCCCCCGCCCGATGCCGGGAGACGCCTGGCTCGAACACGCGCTGCGGACCCACCGTGTGCTCCTGCTCGACCAGCGCGGGACCGGCCGCAGCACCCCTGTGACGGCGAAGTCCCTCCCCGCCCCCGACGGCCCCGAACTGGCCGCCTACCTGCGCCACTTCCGCGCCGACGCGATCGTGGACGACGCCGAGCACATCCGGCGCGCACTGGGCGTCGAACGGTGGTCGACCCTGGGCCAGTCGTACGGCGGCTTCGTGACGCTGACCTACCTGTCCAAGGCCCCCGGCTCCCTGTCGGCCTGCTACGTGACGGGCGGCCTTGCGGGCCTGCACGCCGACGCCGACGAGGTCTACAGCCGCACCTACCGCCGCGTCGAAGACAAACTCCGCCGCTACTTCACCCGCTACCCCGACGACCGGCCCGCCCTCGACGGCCTGCTCGCCCACCTGGCGGCCAACGACGTCCGCCTCCCGGACGGCGACCGCCTCACCCCCCACCGCCTCAAGTTCCTCGGCATGGAACTGGGCACCGCGAGCGGCGCCGAGTCCCTGCACTGGCTCCTGACCGAGGCATGGGTCGGCGGCGAACTGTCCGACGAGTTCCTCTACCAGGTGATGGCCGAGACGTCCTTCGCCGGCAATCCCCTGTACGCCGTCATGCACGAGTCCATCTACTCCCAGGGCGCCCCCACGAACTGGTCGGCGGCCCGCCTGGCCCCCGACCTGCCCCTGACCGGGGAGATGATCTATCCCTGGATGTTCGACGAGATCCGGGCGCTGCGCCCGTTCCGGGAGACGGCCGCATGCCTGGCCCGGATGACCTGGCCTGCCCTCTACGACCCGGCCCGCCTGGCGGCGAACGAGGTCCCGGTCGGCGCGGTCGTGTACTACGACGACATGTACGTGGACGAGGGCCTGTCGGCACAGACGGCCCGCGAGGTCGCGAACGTGACGACGTGGGTGACGAACGAGTTCGAGCACGACGGGTTGCGGGTGTCGGGGGAGACGGTCATCCAGAGGGTGATGGGCTTGGTCCCGGCCAGATGAGGCGGTAGCGACCGCCTTCGGCGCGGATGACGCGGCGGGCACGGGCGAACAGGTGCGGGTCGGACTGCGCGATCTCCTCGAAGTCCTCGGGAGTCATCCGGCGAACCCAGTCGAAGGCCACCACGGGAACCTCCGAAGGGTCGACGTCGAGCTCCATCAACGTCACGGCGGCCAGCAAGGTGCCCGACGGCGTGGCCTGACGTTGTCGTAGCACCTGGTCGACGAGGTCGAGATGCCTTCTGTCGTGGGCGATCACGTACAGCGCACAGTCGAGAAGCTCAGCCGAGTAGCCGAAAATCGAGTATCTGTCGCAGATCGTGGCGATGAAGTCGACAGGCAGGCGATGGCGCTCTCCGTGAGCGAGTTGCACCAGACGACGATTCATCCAAGGATCGTCCAGGGCGGGAATGTGAAATTGACGTTCGTCTGGAAAGGCGCTGAGCCACGCGTCGAGCAGCGCACCCATTAGCGAGTTCGCGGATTGGGTGGAAGTGCTCACGAAGTACGTCGCAAGCTCCGGCTTGTGGCGGATCACCGTGTTCGCGAGGGCGTTTATCGGGTGGCGTCCGCTTCCGGTGTCCAGAGATGTCCGTGCCGGTCGCACCAACCAGGCCGCCTCTTGGTTGTCCGGAGATATCTGATGGGTCCATCTGGCGATCTCGTCGGCTGTGGTCGCACCGAAAAGCGGTAGGCCCGCCATCACGGTGATCTCGCGTTCGTTTCCCTCCTCCCACGTCCGGGCGAGGTTGAGCCAGTCGTTGAGTGCCTGCCACTCCTCTCCTGCCATGCCCGCCCGCCACAGATCGACGAGGTTCTGCCACTGGTGGATGCGCTCCGGTTGCGCCCCGAACAACTCCCCGGTCCGAGTCGGCCCGCAAAGGACGATGAGGAGCAACACGAGGTTGGCCGTGCGGCGGGCCACGTTCTGCGCCGCGGAGACAGGGCTCGGCCGGTAGTCGCCGACCGTCACCGAGCCGTCGAAATAGGCGTCCCGGAACAGGCGCAGAAGGAGAAGCCGTTCACGGGGATCGTCCGTGCGCATCTCGCCGAGAAAACGCAGAATCGGCGCCCGGACGGCGAGGACGGCAAACGACAGGAGATCCGCCAGAATCGTGTGTGACCTCTGCTGGAAGGCCCTGCGGCGTCCCTCCTGCTCGGCCTCCTCCGTGACCTGACTTCTGATCAGGCGGGCGATGAGGTATTCGCCGAAAGTGGCGTGCAGGAACTCGTAGGTGCTGAAGGCGCCGGTGTCCTGCTGTGCCTGTGCCTGGTGGACGAAGAAGAACCGCCCGAGCACTTTCTGCGCGGCGGTCAGTGACCGCTGGAACCCGGTCGTCGCGACCGTGCCCTGCGGCATGAGCGCGGACAGGTCGCGGTTCAGGTCGTCGTGGGTGACCCACTGCTGGCCCCGGTTGAACATCGCGAACGCGGCGACCGACAACCGCAGCAACTCGAACTCGACCGATTCGGCCAGGCCTTGGTCGTCGAGGTCCTGCTCGTGTTTGCGGATCTCCCGCGCGGCGAACCGTCGCAGGAGACGTTCGTACAGCTCAGACTGGCGCAGCCGGCCGGTGAGGGCGGCGCCGTCGGCGTCGTAGAGGGCGAGCATCAGCAGCAGCAGCGGTTGGCGGGCCAGATCCGGATAGCGGAGCACGTTCTGGAGCGACAGGTTCGCGCCCGTGCCGCGGTTCCACGAATCCACCCACGTTCCGACCTGCTCGTCCGAGAAGGGCTCCAGCCGGAGCGCCACCGACTCCCGGGGCACCCGGCACCGGTCGGCGACGGCGGTCCGGGTCGTCACGATCACCGCGAGCGGACGGCCCAGCGACGCTTCGCGGTCCTGGAACTCCATGGCCTGCCGCAGGTAGTCGGCCCGGTTGACGCCGGTCGCCTGGAGCAGTTCGTCGAGGCCGTCGAGCAGCACCACCGGCAAAGCGCCCTCCGCCGACCGGGCCAGCTCGGGCCACGAGATCGTCTCGCCGGTCGTCACGTGGACGCCCGCCTCGATCTGCTCCTGGATGCCCGCGTCGGCGGGCACCTGCCGCAGCGGCACCCGGATCGGCAGGAAGTCGCTCGGTGGCAGCCGGGCCGCGAGCATCTGCGTCAGCACCGACTTGCCCGCGCCGGGCTGGCCGAGCACGAGCATGGGTGCCCGCAACGCCTCGAACGAGGTGAGGTGCCCGGCCAGCAACCGGCCCAGGTCGCCGCGGACCTCCTCCTGCTCCCACGTCGACTCCAGGCTCAGGTCGCTGCCGCTCGGGTCGCCCACCCGCCGGAAGAGCGGCACGACGTAGCCCTCGCCCAGGCTGGGGATGCGCAGGTCGCCGACCTGCTCGTCGCTTCGGGTGATCGGCCGGATCAGCGCCCCGGCGTTGAGCGCGTGGATGCTCCGCACCTTCGCCGACGGCGTCCGCCCGGCCGTCACCTCCATCAGCATCTTCTCCAGCCCGGCCAGCGCCGTCTGGGTCGACTCGTGGGCCCGCATCTCGGCCCAGAAGGCGAACTCGGGGAAGTCGGAGGCGAGCCGGTGATAGAGGTCCTCGTAACGGCGCGTCGCGGCGTCGGGCAGCTCCCGCATCAGGGCGTCCCAGCGGTCGCGGGCGACGATGCCCGGGTCGTTCTCGATGAACGTCTGCAGCCCGATCGACGCGAGCCCGTAGGTCATCCGCAGATCGTCCAAATGCATCGACGTCGGGGTCGTCGGGTCACGTTCGATCAGGAAGGAACGTAGTTGCCTGACATCGTCGAGTGCCGGACCGTCGATCCGCAGTCGTTCCAGCGGGAAGTGCGGTTCGACGACCTCGTCCAAGGCCTCGAAGAAGGCCGTCGTGATGATGATCTCGTGGGCGGCGACCAGTCGTTCGGTCCGGGTCGCGCGGGGTGCCCGGCCCAGCTTGTCGCGCAGGCTCCCCAGCAGTTGGTTGGCCAGCCGGACGGCCTCCGTCTTGGCGTCGAACAGGCTGAGTGTCAGTGGGCCGCCCGCGAACAGGGCCACCCCCAGCGCGTTGTCGAGGGCTCTGATCACCTTCGAATCGCCGCCCAGTAACTCAACCGCGTCGGCGTAGGTCACCCGCTTGGCCATTCCCCGATCCTAGGGACGTGTGATGCAGTTGCGGGTATGGCGCGAAATCTCATTCTTTCCGGAGGTGTGGCCCACGACTTCGCGGCCACGTCCCGGACGTTGGCCGAGGTCCTCCTCGAAGCGGGCGTCGAGTCGGAGATCACCGACGACATCGCGGGCGCCCTCTCCGAACCCCCGCAGGTCGACCTCATCACCCTCAACGCCATGCGCTGGTGTAACCAGCGTGGTCACTTCGAGGACCAGCGCGACCAGTGGCACCTGTCGCTCGGCCAGGACGCCCGCGCGGTCCTGCTCGACCACCTGAACAAGGGCGGCGGCCTGCTCGCCATGCACACCGCCTCCATCTGCTTCGACGACTGGCAGGGCTGGCCGCGGGTGCTGGGCGCCTCGTGGAAGTGGGGCAAGTCGCACCACCCGCCGATCGGCTGGACCACCGTCCACGTCAATCGCGACCACGTCATCACCGACGGGCTGCGCGACTTCGACGTCGTCGACGAGGTCTACAGCGACCTCGACGTCCTCCCCGACGTCACGCCGCTGGCCACGTCGATGGGCCAGCCCGTCCTGTGGGCGCGGAACGTCAGAAGGGGGCGGCTCGTGTACGACGCCCTCGGCCACGACACGCGTTCCTACGACTCGCCGGTCCACCGCACCCTGCTGTGCCGTGCGGCCCAGTGGCTACTTCGCCAGCCCGTCGGCATCTGCGAGTAGCCGGGCCGACTCCGACTCCTCGGCCAGCCGGCGCACGACGTCCAGGACCCGGCCGTAGAGCACGGTGCCGATCACGTGGGCTTCGACCGCCGTCTCGCGGGGGCCGTCGAAGGGGATGCGGGCCATCTCGTGGTCGCGCACCAGGCCGCCGACCGCGGCGGCGTAGGGGCGCAGGTCGGGCAGGGTGACCTCCTGGCCGAGGCGGCGGAGGGTCACGATGGTCTGGGCGAGTTCGGCCCGGCCGGGGGCGGCCGGTTCGACCCGCCAGCCGCGTTCGCGGATGAGCTCGTCGACCATGGCCCGCGCGGCCTCCCACTCCTCGGTGTCCTCGGGTTCGGTCTTCGGGGACAGCGCGTAGTGGGCGGTGCCGAGCATCTCGTGCACGCCCATCGTCTCGTCCTCCACGGCCTCGATCACGGCCCTGATGGCGGAGATGGGCAGTTTGCCCACTTCGAGGAGGGCTCTGATCAGGCGGAGCCGCCGCACATGCGGGGCGCCGTACACCGAACGGGTCGCGGAGACCTGTTCGCCCGGCGGCAGGAGCCCTTCCCGCAGGTAGTACTTGATGGTCGGGATGGGCACGCCGGTCGTTTCGCTGAGCTGGGAGATCCGCACGCTGGATATGTTAGCTATCCAAGCGGCCCACTCCGGCGAGCCCGATCGCGCCGCTGGACGGCGTCGCCGGCGTCCGGGCCGCCGGGTCGTCGGGGCGCCAGTCGGCGACCTCGACCAGCCCCGGCTCGACGAGGGTGAAGCCGTCGAACAGCGACAGGACCTCGTCGTGGGTGCGGAAGGCGAGGCCGCCGGCCGTGCTCCTCGCGTAGATCTCGCGGCCCGCCGCCAGGTCGTCGCCGCCGGCCGTGCCGGGGCTCATGTGGGAGATCACCAGGTGGCTTCCGGGGGCCAGGGCGTCGCGGAACCCGGCGACGTGCCGCCGGGCCTCCTCGTCGTCGGTGACGAAGTGGAGCACCGCGACCATCAGCACCGCGACCGGCCGGGAGAAGTCGAGGTGGGCGCGCACGCCGGGGTGGCCGACGATCCAGTCGGGCTCGCGCAGGTCGCCCTCGGCCACGATGGTGTGCGGGTTGTCGGCGAGGATCGCGCGGGCGTGCACCAGCACCATGGGGTCGTTGTCGACGTACACGACCCTGCAGTCGGGCGCGTGCCGCAGGGCCACCTCGTGCACGTTGTCGCGGGTGGGCAGGCCCGCGCCGACGTCGAGGAACTGCCGCACGCCCTGGTCGACCAGGTGGCGGACGGCCCGGCCGAGGAACCGGCGGTTGGCCCGCGCCAGGTCCCTCGCGTCGGGGGAGATGGCGTTGATCGCCTCCGCGGCCTCGCGGTCGACCGCGAAATGGTCCTTGCCGCCCAGGAAGTAGTCGTACATCCGGGCCACACTCGGCGTGAGGGGGTCGACGCCGGGGGGTGCCTTTTCGAGGGTCACGCCGCGATCCTAAACCGCATCAGACTCACTGGTATGGCGAAATATCGCATCACGTCAACCGGCACTTGAGTGGGAAATCGTCCGGGATTAGCGTGATTTGGGCCCGCCGGGACGGATCGCGCCCCGCCCCGGTGGGCCCCTATGAATTGGTGTGGAATGTCACTATTGAGCCACTTAGGGTCCGGGCGGGGCCGGAACACCGGTAGCTTTCCTACCCGTGCGCCCACCACGACGCGGCGACCAGCTCGGCCACGAGCGTCTCCGTGAGGAGCGCGACGCCGGGATCGTCGTCATGCCGGTAACGCACGCTCCCGGCCTGCCCGGCCACCTCGCCGCCGACGGCGACGACCGTCGAGCCGCGCTCCCTGACCCACTCCATCGCCTGGTCGTCATAGGGGGAACCGGGGAACAGCAGGGCGCGGTAGTCGTAGGTCTTGGTGAGGTAGACGTCGACATGGGCCCAGTCGCCGGTCTCGCACGCGGTGGCCTGGCGGCGCGGCCCCTCGCGCACCATCAGCGCCGACTGGTCGGCCGACGACAGGCGCTCGGCGGGGGCGATCGTGTAGACGCCGTGGGGGCCGTCGAGCAGCTCCAGCACCCCCGGCAGCCAGTCGGCCCGCCGGTCGAGCAGATCCTGCGTCGCCTCGGCGGCCCGTCTGACCAGGGAACCGTCCATGGTGCGGTCGGTCAGGGCGAGCAGCAGGGCGAGGGTGTGCTGGAAGGTCCGGCACGCCACCCCGCCCTCCTCCGGGCCGGCCAGCATCGGGACGACGTGGTCGGCGCCCTCGGTGATCGGCGACCCGTCCTTGTTGGTCAGCGCGGTCACGAACGACACGCCCTGGTGGCGGGCCACCGCGGCGAGGGTCTCGCGGCTGCCGCCGGTGGCGGAGATCGCCACGACCAGGGTCGCCGGGTCGGGCGGGTAGCCCAGGGTCGTCGAGGCGTAGTCGGCGGCGGCGTCGATCCCGAGGGCGCGCAGGCGCAGGGCGGCGACGCGGGCGGCGTACCGGGAACTGCCCATGCCCAGGAACAGCACCCGCCGAGGGTCGGCGGGCAGGCCGTCGAACAGGCCGCCCGCGTCGAGCGCGGTGGCCAGCCGGTCGAGCGACTCGGGCTTCTTCAGCAGGTCGTCGAGGAACTTGCCGGCGTCCATCTCGTCAGCCTCTCAGAACCAGGTCCGCAGCACGCCCATGGGGGCGTAGCGCCAGCGCTCCAGGAACCGGCCCGCGTAGATGAGCTCCCGGCAGAGCTGTTCGGCCTCGAACGGCCGCAGCAGCGAACGGTCGAGCAGGTCGCCCCGCCCGGCCTCCTCAAGCCGTCTCGTGTACGCGTTCTCCAGCCCCTCCCGCGCGCCCCACACCCAGGCCGAGACCGCCTGGGGATCGGCACCGCGCCGCTTGATCGCGACCTGCCCGGCGTTCTCGACGCTGATCACGAGCTGGGCCAGGTCGCGGGCGGCGGGCTGGTAGGGGGAGGCGTCCGGCACGGTCGGGTTGCCGTCGAAGTCGATCAGCGAGAAGCCGCCCTCCCATTCGAGGATCTGGCCCACGTGCAGATCCCCGTGGACGCGCATCACCTGCGTCTCCCCGGCCACCTGCAACGGCGCGAGCTCCCGCCGCAGGTCGGCGACGTGGTCGGCGAGCCAGCGCCCGTCGGTCTCGTCGGTCGTCAGGGCCAGCGCCTCGTCGAGCGCGCGCCCGGCCCGCTCCGCCCAGCCGTCGGTGGCCGGCATCAGGCGCACCGGCTCGGGCACGACCTCCGACGGCGTGGCCATGGCCAGGTGGAGGTCGGCGGCCAGGGCGCCGATCTCGGCCGCGAAGGCGGTCCGTCCGGCGGCGGCCTGCTCGGCGCACCACTCCCAGCCGTCGCGCGCCCCCGGCAGGTACGCCGTGGCCAGCCCGGCCAGCGCCGCCCCGCAGAAGATCGCCGCGTACGGCTCGGCCGTGCGCGTGAACCCCGTGTCCGCCAGATGGGTCAGCATCTCCAGGCCGGGATGCGGGCCCTCCGACGGACGGGGGAACCACTTCACGATCACCTTCTCGCCCACCACCACCGACCGGTGGGTCTGGTCGACGGTGATCGCGCGTTCTCCCGCCGGGAAGTCCGGCAGCGGGCGCATCTCGCGCACCCTGAAGGGCGCCGGCGCGGCGCCCAGGTTCCTGAGGACCTGCTCGGTCACCCCGGGACCCGCCTCAAGCTCCTCGCCGAGGCGCAGCACGACGTTCCCCGGCAACGCCCAGTCTGCGGACTCCACCGCGATCTCCTGAATGTCGGTTCAACTGGAAGCACAAACTCAGAGCTCACCCCGCGCGGCACAGTCTTGTCTAATTTGATGTCTCCTGCAACACTCGCCAAACATCAGAAGGGGGGCCCGGTATGTCGCGTGGGCGAGGTTCGAACCTCGCGCGGTTGATCTTCCTCGGACCTGGGCTGATCATGTTGACGCTGCTGGCCGTGGTGCCGATGCTGCTCATGCTCAGCACCATGTTCTTCCAGCGCGGTCGCTTCGGCGGGGTGGTCTACGAGTTCACCACCGCCAACTTCAGCAGGCTGTTCCAGCCGCTCTACCTGAACGTGATCCAGGACAGCCTGGTCGTCGCGGGCCTGGTGACGGTGCTGGCGCTGCTGATCGGCTATCCGACGGCCTACGCCATCGCGCAGCTTCCGCCGAAGTGGAAGACGATCGCGCTGCTGGCCATCATGTTGCCGTTCTGGACGAACTTCCTGATCCGCATGTACGCCTGGACGATCCTGCTCAGCGGTCCCGGCCTGGTCAACGAGGCGCTCACCGGCATCGGCCTGATCGACAAACCGCTCGAACTGCTCTACAACCGGGGCACCGTGGTCGTCGGCCTGCTCTACGGCTATCTGTCGCTGATGATCCTGCCGATCTACTCGGCGGTCGAGCGGCTCGACCCGCGCCTGCGGGAGGCCAGCGCCAACCTGGGCGCCTCTCCGGTCCGCACGTTCTTCAGCGTCACGCTGCCGTTGACGCTGCCGTCCGCGCTGATCGGGGCCGTGCTCGTGTTCGTGCCCAGCTTCGGGAACTTCGTCGTGCCGGAGATCCTCGGCGGCGGAAAGGCGATCATGGTGGGCAACCTGATCCGCGACCAGTTCCTCAAGGCCCGCGACTGGCCCTTCGGCGCCACGATCGCGCTGGTCATGGTCGTGGTCACGGTGATCCTGCTGCTGGCCCAGGCGGTCGTCTCGCGGAGGACGCGCAGTGCGTAAGAAGCCGTCGCGTATCGTCTTCCTGCCCCTGTGGCTGGTCTACCTGTTCTTCTACGTGCCCATCGCGGTCGTGGTCTTCATGTCGTTCAACGCGGGCGACAACCCCTACGTCTTCAAGGGCTTCAGCCTCGACTGGTACGGCAAGCTCGCCGGGGACGAGACCATCCTCCAGGGGCTCGGCAACACCCTCATCGTCGCGGTCGGCACCTGCCTGGTCTCGACGGTCGTCGGCACACTCCTCGCCGTCGGCCTGGCCCGGCACACCCGCTCGAAGGTGATCGAGGCCATCGCCACGATGCCGGCCATCCTGCCGGAGCTGATGCTGGCCATCGGCCTGCTCATCTTCTACACCGCGATCGACTTCACGCTGGGCCTGACGTCGATCCTGCTGGCCCACCTGACCTTCGGCATCCCGCTCGTCGCCGTGGTCGTCAGGGTGCGGCTGGCCTCGATGGACACCTCGCTGGAGGAGGCCTCGACCGACCTCGGCGCGAGCCCGCTCCAGACGTTCTTCCGCATCACCCTGCCCGGCCTGGCCCCCGGCATCGCGGCCGGCGCCCTGCTGGCGTTCACGTTCTCGCTCGACGAGTTCGTGCTGGCCTTCTTCTCGGCCGGCCCGACCGACCCGACGCTGCCCATCGTGATCTACTCGATGGTCAGGTTCGGCGTGACCCCCGACATCAACGCCCTGGCCACCCTCCTGCTGACCGTCAGCGTCGTCGCGGTGCTCGCCGTCCAGCGCATGACCCGAATCACGGAGTCCCTCAAATGACACTGCTTTCCATCGAGGGGGTATCCCGGAAGTTCGGGAATGTCACGGCCCTCTCGGACGTCTCGATCGACATCCAGCAGGGGGAGTTCTTCGCGCTGCTCGGCCCGTCGGGCTGCGGCAAGACGACGCTGCTGCGCATCCTGGCCGGGTTCGAGACGCCCGACCGCGGTGGCGTCCGCCTCGATGGCGCCGACCTGCTCAAACTGGCCCCGCACAAGCGCCCGGTCAACCTGATGTTCCAGTCCTACGCGCTGTTCCCCCACATGACGGTGGCCAAGAACGTCGCGTACGGGCTGGAGCGCGAGAACCTTCCCAGGGCCGAGATCAAGGCCCGGGTGGGCGAGGTGCTGGAGAAGGTCGGCCTGGAGCCGATGGCGAACCGGCGTCCGGCCCAGCTCTCGGGCGGCCAGCAGCAGCGTGTGGCGCTGGCCCGCGCCATCGTGAAGCGCCCCCGCCTGCTGCTCCTGGACGAGCCCCTCTCGGCCCTGGACAAGAAGGTCCGCGCCGAGATGCAACTCGAACTCAAGCGCCTCCAGCACGAGGTCGGCATCACCTTCGTCGTGGTCACCCACGACCAGGAGGAGGCCATGTCGCTGGCCGACCGCATCGCGGTCATGGACCAGGGCCGGGTCGAGCAGGTCGACGCCCCCGTGACCCTCTACGACCGCCCCCGCACCTACTTCGTGGCCGACTTCATCGGCGCGAACAACCTGTTCACCGGCGCGATCCGCGGCGGCGTCTTCTCGGCCGAGGGCCTCGGCCCGCTGCCGTCCAAGGCGACCACGGCCGACGGCTCGGCGGCCCTGGCGATCCGCCCGGAGCGGGTGCGGCTGACCGAGCCCACCCCCGGCATGGTGCAGGGCGTGGTCGTCGACGTGAGCTTCTACGGCGGCGTCTCCCACATCGCGGTCGAGGTCACGGGCCTGGGCCGCAAGGTCCTGGCGGCGACGCAGGGCTCGGCCCGCATCACCCCCGGGACCGTCGTGGGCGTGACGTGGCGTCCGGAGGACGCGGTCCTCATCGCGAACTGACGACGGCTTCAGCTCCACCACCGCCGCGTTCCGCTCGTGCCGGGACGCGGCGGTTCTTTTCCGGCCGTGCACGCCTTACGTCACGTTCTGCGGCGGTTCACGGCGGCGCGGCAGGGTGTGCCACCGGTTTCAGGAGGCGTCCTTGGGGGGCGGGGTGGTGGTGGCGCCTCGGGCCGGGCCGCCGTTTCTGGGGCGGGGAGTCCGGGTCGTCTTCGGGCGGGCCGCCGGGGTCTCCTTCAGCGGGTGGCCGGTCGACATGCGGGCGAAGTCGAGGATGAGGCCCACGGCCTCGTCGGGGCCGATCGAGTGGTGGCGGGCGATGATGCGGTAGCCGTAGGCGTCTTCGAGGGCGACCAGGTTGCGGGCGATCTGCTCGGAGTCGCCGGCCAGCTTGAAGACGCCCTGGGCCGCGCCGATCTCCAGGATGGTCTGGTACATCGCCACCTGGCGGTCGTAGAGCGTGGTCAGCAGGGTGCCGTAGACGCGGTTGCGGCCGGCCGCGCCGCCCAGTTCGCACAGCAGGCGCACGCCCGCGTCGTCGGGCCCCTCGGGCAGGCCCGAGCGGATCGTCGTGATGAGCTTCTGGGCCGGGTCGGCGATGCCGCTGATCTTCTTGACCCGCTGCTCGTAGAAGCGTTCCATGCCGGCGTGGTGGGCCTCGATCAGCAGGTCGCGCAGATCGGGGTAGTGGTAGAGCACCGCGCCCGACGTGAGACCCGCCTCTTCTGCGATCTGGTTCAGATGGACGCCCTCGGCACCGTGCTGGATCATCGCCCGCCTGGCCGCGTCGATCAGCTCGACCCGCCGGTCTGCCCTGCTCTTGCGCTGAGTCATCGCACCCCGCCCCGTATGGAGGATCTCACAACTAGTGTCGCAGCTCTTGACGTGGTTGCTCGATAAGTATTTGAATCACGATTCAACAAATATCGGTCGGAGGGGATCGTGATTACGGACGCACTGCCGCGGGTCTTCTGGACCGACCGGCCCGGTCCGGCCGCGTACCCGCCGCTGACGGGCGCCACGACGGCCGACCTGCTGGTCGTGGGCGGCGGCTTCACCGGCCTCTGGGCTGCTGTGCTGGCCAAACAAGAAAACCCCGCGTGCGACGTCGTTCTGGTCGAAGCCGAACGTATCGCGTTCGGCGCCACCGGCCGCAACGGGGGTTTCATCGCTGACTCGATCACCCACGGCCTGACGCACGGCGCGCACCGCTGGCCTGGGGAGATCGATCTGCTGCTGGCGATCGGCCGGGAGAACCTGGCCGCCATCGCCGATTTCGTGGCCGACCACGACATCGACGCCGACCTGCGGCTGATCGGCAAGACGTCGGTCGCCGTCGCGCCCCACCACGTGGCGGAATTGCGGGCCGCCGAAAAGCGCCATCGGGACCATGGCGAAGACGCCACATTCCTGGACGCCGACGACATGCGGGCCGACGTACACTCGCCGACCTACCTGGGCGGACTGCGGCTGCGCGGCACCGGCGGGCTCGTCGACCCGGTGAAACTGGCCTGGGGTCTGCGCCGGGTCGCCGAGAACCTCGGCGTGCGGATCTACGAGCACACGCCGGTGGCCGGCATGGAACGCTCCGGTTCGTCGGTACGCCTCCCCACGCCCCAGGGCGTGTTCGACGCCCGCCAGGTGCTCATCGCGACCAACGCGTTCCCGTCGCCGCTGCGGCGGCTGCGCAACTACGTCCTGCCGGTGTGGGACTACGTGCTGGTCACCGAGCCGCTCGACGCGGAACGGCGGGCCTCGCTCGGCTGGGCAGAGGCGCAGGGCATCACCGACTCCGGCAACCAGTTCCACTACTACCGGCTGACCGCCGACGACCGGCTCCTGTTCGGCGGGTACGACGCCGTCTACAACTTCGCGGGCGGCGGCACCGACCAGCGCCCCGAATCCCACGCCCTGCTCGCCCGCCACCTGCTGGAGACCTTCCCGCAGCTGGAAGGCGTGCGGGCGACCCACCGCTGGGGCGGCCTGATCGACTCGACCAGCCGCTTCACCCCGTTCTTCGGCACCGCACTCGGCGGCCGGGTGGCCTACGCCCTCGGTTACACCGGGCTCGGCGTGGGCGCCTCGCGCTTCGGCGCTCTCGCCGGGCTCGACCTGCTGGCGCGCCGGGAGACCCGGCGTACCCGGCTGAAGATGGTGCGCCGCCGCCCGGTGCCGTTCCCGCCCGAGCCCATCAGGTGGCCGGTGGTCGAGTTCACCCGCCGGGCGCTGGCCCGCGCCGACGCGAACGAGGGCAGACGCGGGCCGTGGCTCCGCGTGCTCGACCGCTTCGGCATCGGTTTCGACAGTTAGAAGACGTGCACATGACGACTCTGATCAACCCCGCGACCGGCCAGGTCATCGAGGAGATCCCCGACAGCGCCGACGTCCCGGCGAAGGTGGCGCGGGCGCGGGCGGCCTTCGAGCAGTGGCGCGAGGCCACCCCCTCGGAGCGGGCGCGGGTGCTGCTGCGCCTGGCCGACCTGGTCGAACGCGACGCCGACGAACTGACCCGCCTGGAGGTCGAGGAGACCGGCAAGCCCGCGGCCGTCTTCCGCGACGGCGAGCTCCCCTTCGCCGCCGACAACCTGCGCTTCTTCGCCGGCGCGGCCCGCTCGCTCGACGGGACGGGCGCGGGCGTGCTCAGCGCCGGGTACACGTCGATGCTGATCCGGCGGCCCGTCGGCGTGGTCGGCTCGATCGCGCCGTGGAACTTCCCGTTCATCATGGCCGTCTGGAAGATCGGCCCGGCGATCGCGGCCGGCAACGGCGTGGTCATCAAGCCCGCCCCGCGCACCCCGCGCACCACGCTGCGCCTGGCCGAGCTGATGGCCGAGGCGGGCGCCCCCGAGGGCCTGCTGGGCGTGGTGACCGGCGGCGGCGACGTGGGCCAGGCCCTCGTGACCGACCCGGGCGTCGACATGGTGAGCGTGACCGGCTCGACCGCGACCGGCAAGGCCGTGATGCGCGGCGCCGTCGACGGCCTCAAGCGCGTCCACCTCGAACTCGGCGGCAAGGCTCCGGCCCTGGTGTTCGCCGACGCCGACCTGGAGGCCATGGCCTTCGGCGTGACCATGGGGGCCACGTACAACACAGGACAGGACTGCACAGCGGCGACCAGGGTCTACGTGGAGCGATCACGCTACGCCGAGGCCGTGGACGCCCTTGCGGCCGCGCTGGAGAAAGTGCGGCCGGGCGATCCCTGGGCCGAGGGGACCGACATCGGTCCGCTCATCTCCGCCGAGCACCGGGACAGGGTGCACGGCTTCGTCGCGCGGGCGTCGGGCCGGGTCGTCCGTGGGGGCGACCCGCTCGACGCTCCCGGCTACTACTACACGCCGACCCTCGTCGCCGACGCGGACCAGTCCTCCGAGATCGTGCAGGGCGAGGTGTTCGGGCCGGTCCTGGTCGCGCTGCCGTTCGACGGGGAGGACGAGGCGGTGCGGCTGGCCAACGACACGCCCTACGGTCTGGCGTCCTCGGTGTGGTCGACCGACGTGGCGCGGGCGCTGCGGGTGTCGCACCGGCTCGACGTGGGGGTGACCTGGGTCAACGACCACCTGCCGATCGCGTCGGAGGCGCCGCATGGCGGGGTGAAGGGGAGCGGGTTCGGCAAGGACATGAGCCAGGAGGCGGTCGGGGAGTACTCGGTGACGAGACACCTGATGATCAAACACGCCGCCCCGGCGGCCAGGGACTCCTTCCGCCCGGCCTGAATGGCAGAATTCGTCGAATGCCTACATTCGCTACATTCGACGGCACCGTCCTGTCCTACCGGGTCACGGGCCAGGGCGACCCCCTGGTCGTGCTGCCCGGCGGGCCGATGCAGGACGCCGCCTACCTGGGCGACCTCGGCGGCCTGCCGGCCCACCGCCGGCTGGTGATCCTCGATCCGCGCGGCACCGGAGGCTCGGCGACCCCGGCCGATCCCGCGACGTATCGATGCGATCGCCAGGTCGCCGACGTGGAGGCGCTCCGACTCCACCTGGGCCTCGACCGGATCGACGTGCTGGGCCACTCCGCGGGCGCGAATCTCGCGGTCCTGTACGCCGCCGCACACCCCGGCGCGGTAGGCCGCCTGGTGCTGGTCACCCCGAGCCTGTTCGCCGTCGGTCTCGACGTCACGGGGGAGGAACGGCTCGCCGTCGCCCGCCTGCGTGCCGGCGAGCCCTGGTATCCCGAGGCGATCGAGGCCCTGGAACTGCTCGTCGGCGGGGCCGAGGCCGACTTCCGGGCGGTCACGCCGTTCTTCCACGGCCGCTACGACGCGGCGGCCAAGGCGGCGGTCGAGGGACCCGCGCGCAACGCGGAGGCGGCCCGGATCTTCGGTTCCGACGGCGCCTACGACCCGGCCGGGACCCGCGCGGCGCTCGGCGAACTGGCGGCCCGGGTGCTGCTCGTCGGCGGGGAGTACGACGTCAACAGCGTCCCGGCCAAGGTCGAGGCGTTCGCCGCGCTGTTCCCGGCCGCCGAGTGCGTCGTGCAGCCGGGGGCCGGGCACTACCCCTGGCTCGACGACCCCCGCACGTTCGTCGCGACCGTCTCGTCGTGGCTGGCTCAGCCCGACTCGGCGTCGAAGTAGAGCTCCGACGTCACCCGATAGCGGTCCCCCCGGTAGATCGACCGCGTGAACTCCACGATCCGCCCGTTCACGTCACGTGTCGTGCGCTCCACCAGCAGCGCCGGAAAGTGTTCCGGCACCCCCAGCAGTTCCGCCTCCGTCTCGTCGGTGACCGTCGCCTCGATGGTCTGCACCGCGCTGCGCACGTCGACCCCGAACCGTTCCCGCAGAACCTTGTAGAACGACCCCGTCTCCATGTCGGCCGGTTGCAGCCCGGCCACCAGCTCGTGCGGCAGGTGGAGGCGTTCGATCGCCATCGGCGCGTCGTCGACGACCCGGAGCCTGACCACCCGGAGAACTGGGGTCGCGGGGGCCAGTTGCAGGCGGCTGGTCAGCTGGGGGCCGGCGGGGGAGGAGGCGAACTCCAGGATCGCGCTCAGCCATTTTCCCTCGGCCGGCGGCGCGTAGAACGATCCAGTCTGGGTCGCCGACAGCGCCTGGGTGACACGCTGGGGGCCCGTGAAGGTGCCGCGGCCGTGTTCGCGGACCAGGACGCCCGAGCGCACCAGGTCGTCTATGGCCGCGCGCAGTGTCGGGCGGGAGACGCCCAGTTCCTTGCACAGGTCGCGTTCCGACGGGATGGCCTCGCCGGGTTTCTTGTCGGCCACGTAGTCGAGCAGGAAGTCGCGTACCCGGTCGCGCTTCAGCCCCGCCCGCATGTTGACAGTCACGTCCCCGACCTTACCAGCGTCTTACCAGTTGTCGAATGTAAACACTGAATAACGGGTCTTGACGGGTCTACTGGTTAAGACCACTCTAGCGCCAGCAGGCAGATTGCTTACCAATATCTGACCACTGGGAGTACCCATGGCCCCCCGGTTCCTCGCCGCGGCCGCGGTTCTGGCGCTCGCCGCCGGGCTCACCGCTTGCGGCTCTTCGCCCACAGAAAGCACCACTCCGGAAGCGCCCGCCGCGACCGCGCTCACCGTCTGGATCATGCGCGACAGCATGTCCGACACCCTGCTCAGCACCTTCGAGCGCGACTTCGAGGCCGCGCACCAAGGGGTCACCCTCGACATCCAGATCCAAGAGTGGGACGGCATCGGCCAGAAGGTCACCAGCGCCCTGGCGAGCAACGACGCCCCCGACGTCATCGAGGTGGGCAACACCCAGGTCGCCGAGTACGCCGCCAGCGGCGGCGTGAAGGACCTCACCGACAAGGTGACCGAGCTCCAGGGCGCCGACTGGCTGCCCGGTCTGGCCGACCCGGGCAAGATCGACGGGAAGCAGTTCGGCATTCCCTGGTACGCCGCCAACCGCGTCGTCATCTACAACAAGGACCTGTTCGAGAAGGCCGGCGTGACGGCCCCGCCCACGACGCGGGACGAGTGGATCGACGTGACCACCAAGCTCAACGCCGACGGCAACCAGGGCATCTACCTGCCGGGCCAGAACTGGTACACCCTGGCCGGGTTCATCTGGGACGAGGGCGGCGATCTGGCCGTCAACGAGGGCGGCACCTGGAAGGGCGGCCTCGACAGCCCGCAGGCGCTGGCCGGCATCGACTTCTACAAGAAGCTCCAGGCGCTGGGCGAGGGGCCGAAGGACTCCGACGAGGCCAACCCGCCGCAGGCCGACGTGTTCGCCAAGGGCAACGTGGCGCAGCTCATCTCGTCGCCGGGCGGTTCGGTGGCCATCGAGAAGGCCAACCCCGACCTGGCCGGCAAGCTCGGCTTCTTCCCGATCCCCGGCAAGACCGCCGACAAGCCCGGCGCCGTCTTCACCGGTGGCAGCGACCTGATCATCCCCGAGGCGTCGAAGAACCCCGATCTCGCGTACGAGGTCATCAAGGCCCTCGCCGGGGAGAAGTTCCAGACGCAGATGGCCAAGGAGATGTCCTACGTGCCGAACCGGGTCTCGCTCGGCGGCGTGCTGACCAGCGAGGGCGCGGCCGCGATGGCCAAGGGCGCCGCCAACGGCCACGCGACGCCGAACTCGCCGAACTGGGCGGCGGTCGAGGCCAAGAACGTCATCAAGGAATACATGACGACCTACCTGACCGGCACCGACGGCCCCGCCGAGGCGGCCAAGGCCTCCCAGGTCATCGCCGACATCCTCAACACCAAGTCCTGACGGAACACCATCCGGTCCCGGACCCGTCCGCGTCGGCCGCGTCTCCCAATCCCCGGGGCCGCGCGGACGGGCCCGTCCCCACAGCCCGGTTCGTACACACAAGGAAGGACTTCTGTGGTCACGCAGGCTCCCGAGCGGCCCGTCGCCGCGGCGGCGCCGCCTCCACCGAGGCGGCGGCGCGGCCTCCCGGCCCTGTGGCCGTACCTGCTGGTGATCCCGACCGTCGCGGGCACCGCCTACCTGCTGTTCTATCCGCTGATCCGCAGTGTGATCATCTCGTTCCAGCACTTCAGGACCGGTGAGCTCATCAGGGGCGGGGCCGCGTTCGTGGGGCTGGAGAACTACCACGAGGCGCTGGGCTCGGCGGAGTTCTGGGCGGTGGTGCGCCGGACGCTGGCCTGGACGGGGATCAACGTCGTCCTGATCATGGTCATCTCCACGCTGATCGCCCTGATGGTCGCCCGGCTAGGGAAGAGGCTGCGGCTCGCGGTCCTGCTCGGGCTGGTGCTGACCTGGGCCACGCCGGTCCTGGCGGCGACCACGATCTTCCAGTGGCTGTTCCAGTCGAAGCTCGGCGTCGTGAACTGGCTGCTCACCAGCGTCGGTCTCACCCGGTTCGACGGCTACACGTGGTTCGCCGACGGCACCGCCACGTTCGCCATCATGGTGCTGCTCGTCGTCTGGCAGTCGGTGCCGTTCGCGGCGCTGACCCTGTACGCCGGCCTGACCACCATCCCGCAGGAGCTGTTCGAGGCGGCCCGCATCGACGGCGCGACCGCCTGGCAGGTGTTCCGCGACGTCACCTTCCCCATGCTCCGGCCGCTGTTCGGGCTGATCACGTCGCTGGAGATCATCTGGGTCTTCAAGTGTTTCGCCCAGATCTGGGCGATCAGCCAGGGCGGCCCGGACGGCGCGACCACGACCCTGCCGGTGTACGCCTACCAGGTCGCCCAGTCGCTGCACAAATACGACCTCGGCTCGGCCATCTCCACCCTGACCGTGCTGATCCTCCTGGTCGTGCTGGTCCCGCACCTGCGCCGCATGTACAAGCACGAGGGAGCCGACCGGTGATCAAGCGCCTGCCCATCACGCTGGCCGCCCTGTCGGTGCTGGTCGTCTCGGTGTTCCCCGTCTACTGGATGGTCGTCACCGCGTTCAAGCCCACCCGCGACATCCAGGCCGACACCCCCCAGTTCCTCCCGCTCCACCCCACGCTCGAACACTTCCAGACCGCCGTCAACGCCGAGGGCTTCGTGCTGTTCTGGCGCAACTCGCTGCTGGTGTCGCTCGGGGCGGTCCTGCTCAGCCTGGTCGTGGCGCTGCTGGCCGCGTTCGCGGTCGCCCGGATGCGGTGGCGGGGGCGTAAGGCGTTCATCCTCATGGTGTTCATCGCGCAGATGGCCCCGTGGGAGGCGCTGCTGATCCCGATGTTCATCATCGCCCGCGACACCGGCATGCTCGACAAGCTCTCCATGCTGACGCTCATCTACTTCATGAGCACGCTGCCCTTCACGATCGTCACCCTGCGCGGGTTCCTGGCGGCGATCCCGGAGGAGCTGGAGGAGGCCGCCCAGATGGACGGCGCCGGCCGGGCCGCCGCGTTCCGGAAGGTCGTGCTCCCGCTGCTGGCGCCGGGGCTGATGTCGACGTCGCTGTTCGGGTTCATCACCGCGTGGAACGAGTTCGCGTTCGCCAACGCGCTCATCATCAAGAACCAGGACGACCGCACGCTGCCCGTCTGGCTCTCGTCCTTCTCCAACGTCTTCGGCACCGACTGGGGCGCCACCATGGCCGCCGCCACGCTCTTCATGCTGCCGGTTCTGCTGATCTTCCTGATCCTCCAGCGCCGGGTGACCTCCGGGATCATCGCCGGCGCGGTCAAGGGCTGAGAAAGGAAACCCAACGTGATCATTCCGCGGCCACGTGACCTGGCCGTCCTCGGGGGCTCCGTCACGTTCTCCGAGGATCTCGTCCGGCACCGACCCGACCCGGGCCTGCCGGAGGAGGGCTACCGCCTGACCGTCGGCGAGGGCGGCATCGAGCTGGCGTCCGGGGGGCCCGCCGGGGCCTACTACGGGCGGCAGACGCTCCGCCAGCTCGGCGAGCGGCTCCCGGAGGGGGTGATCGAGGACGCGCCCCGGTTCGGGTGGCGCGGGGTGATGCTCGACGTGGCGCGGCACTTCATGCCGAAGGCGTTCATCCTGCGGCTGATCGACCTGATCGCCGAGCTGAAGCTGAACGTGCTGCACCTGCACCTCACCGACGACCAGGGCTGGCGGCTGGAGATCCGGCGCTACCCGCGTCTCACCGAGGTTTCGGGCGACCACTACACCCAGGAGGACATCCGGGAGATCGTCCGGTACGCGCAGGAGCGGTTCGTCCGCGTCGTCCCGGAGATCGGCCTGCCGGGGCACGTGCAGGCGGCGCTGGCGGCCTACCCGGAGCTGGGCAACGACCCGTCCCGGACCTACGAGGTCTGGGCCGACTGGGGCATCAGCGACCACACCCTCAACCTGGAAGAGGAGACCATCACCTTCTTCCACCACGTGCTCGACGAGGTGTGCGAGCTGTTCCCCGGCGAGTACGTCCACGTCGGCGGCGACGAGTGCCGCAACACCGAGTGGGAGCGGACCCCGCGCGCCCAGGAGCGCATCCGCGAGCTCGGCCTGCCCGGCGCGCACGCGTGCCGGGCCTGGATCACCGCCCGGATGGCCGAGCACCTGGCGAAGAAGGACCGGAAACTCGTCTATTGGTACGAGAAGCCCGACGGTCCCCCCGGCGCCACCACCATGACCTGGCTCGATGAGGAGAGCGGCGAGCTGGCCGCCCTTGAGGGCCGCGACGTCGTGCTGGCCCCCCACCTGCGGACCTACCTCGACTACCCGCCCGAGCAGGAGGCCGGTCCGTTCTTCCCCGACCGGGTCCTGTCGTTGTCGAACACCTACCACTTCACGCCCCCGTCGGCGCCGGGGATCATCGGCGTCCAGGCCCAGCTCTGGACCGAGTACATGCCGACCCCGGCCGACGTCGAACGTCAGGCCTTCCCCCGGCTGCTGGCCTTCGCCGAGGTCGCCTGGGGTTCGGCGGGCGACTACTCCGACTTCCTGCGCCGTCTCGACCCCCATCTGACCCGTCTGGCCGCACAGGGCGTCTCGGTGGGTCCGCTCATCCCATAAAGAAAGGAACGATGTGTCCAGCAAGAAGTGGTTAGCCGGCGGACTGATGTCCGCCCTCGCCGCCATCGGACTGGTGGCGCTGCCGGCCGAGGCCGCGACCGCCGTCAAGGTCCAGTACAAGACCAGCGCCTCCGGGGCCCAGGCCGATCAGGTCGAGCCCTGGCTGAACCTGGTCAACACCGGCACCACCGCCGTGGCGCTCAACACCGTCAAGATCCGCTACTACTTCAAGGCCGACTCGGCGTCGCAGCAGTACCGCTTCGCCTGCTCGTGGGCGGTCGTCGGCTGTTCGACGATCACCGGCACCTTCGGCACGATCTCGCCCGGCACGGCCACCGCCGACCGCTACCTGGAGATCGGCTTCACCGGCGGCTCGCTCGCCCCGGGCGCCTCCACCAGCGACATGCAGCTGCGGTTCTACCGGGCCGACTGGCAGCGCATCACGCAGAGCGACGACTACTCGTTCGGCGCGCAGACCTCGTACGCCGACTGGAACAAGATCACCGTCTACCAGTCGGGCGCCCTGTTGTGGGGCAACGCCCCGGCCGGCGGCAACCCCAGCCCGTCCCCGTCGCCCTCGCCCAGCCCGTCGGGCTCGCCGAACAACCCCGGCGGCAACAACGGCGTCGTGTTCGACGACTTCAGCTACACCTCGCACACCGACCCGAACATCAACGCGCACAACTGGACGATCCGCACCAACCAGGGCGGCCCCGGCATCCCCGGCGCGACCTGGCCCGCGTCCAACATCACCTTCCCGACCGTGAGCGGCGCCAACAAGGCCCTCCAGCTCAAGTCGGTCACCGACGGCACCTCGGCCGGCACCCAGCAGTCGGAGGTGCTGCACCAGCGCAAGTTCCTGGAGGGCACCTACGCCGCGCGGGTCTTCTTCACCGACACCCCGACGACCGGCCCCGACGGCGACCACATCGTGCAGACCTTCTTCACGATCACCCCGCTCAACCAGGACCTCGACCCCAACTACAGCGAGCAGGACTTCGAGTACCTGCCCAACGGCGGCTGGGGCGAGCCCGCGAACATCATGTACGCCACCTCGTGGGAGACCTACCGCAACGAGCCGTGGCTGGCGGTCAACACCCACACCGCCAACCGCATCAGCTACGCGGGCTGGCACGACCTGGTTCTCCAGGTCTCCGGCGGCGAGATCAAGTACTACATCGACGGCCAGCTGTTCGCCACCCACGGCGGCGACTACTACCCCGAGACCGTGCAGTCGGTGAACTTCAACCTGTGGTTCATCAGCGGCGGCCTCGTCGGCAGCAGCACCCAGCGTCAGTGGATCCAGCAGGTCGACTGGTTCTACCACGCCAAGAACGAGGTGGTCGCGCCCGCCACCGTCATCCAGCGCGTGAACAACTACCGCACCGCGGGCACGAGCTGGGTCGACACCGTCCCGGCGAGCTGACGCTCGCAGACTGACCGGCGGCTCGCGCGCATTCGGGGCGCGCGAGCCGTTCAGCCGCCTCCGGGCACGTTCTTCAGGGCCTCGCGCCGCGACAACCCGCTGAGCCCCTGGTGCTCGACGTAGCGCACGACCTCGCGCGGGTCGGTCTTGGCGTATTCGCGCAGCGCCCAGCCGATGGCCTTGCGGGCGAAGAAGTCGGTGTCGGACAGGCTCGGCTCGATGCAGGCGTAGAGGAGCGCGCTGTCGGTGTGTTCCTTGAAGGTGTTCTGCGACAGGATCGCGGTGCGGCGTTTCCACAGGTCGGGACTGTGGGCCCAGTCGAGCATCGTCGGGCGCATCGTCTCGGGGAACTGGCGCAGCAGGCCGCCCACCCGGTGGACGGCCAGTTCGTCGACCAGGTCCCACCAGGCGCCGGTGACGATCATCTCCTCGTACATGGGCAGGGTGTAGAGGGTCTGCCACGGGCGGTAGAAGCGGAAGCCCGTCAGGTCGACCGCCGCGTAGCGCTCCTCGCGGTACTTCGCCTCGCGCCACAGTTCGAGCACGGCCCGGCGCCACACCGGCGCGGAGTCGAGCCGGTGGTCGGCGAACACCTTCTTCAGCGCCAGCCGCCGCGGCCCGCTCTGCACGCCCAGGAACGGCATCTCGGACTTCATGTAAGCCCGCATCACCGGCGCCTTCTCGGGGTCGGCGAGGTCGCCCAGAGCGGCCCGCACCGCGTCGACGAGGCTCATTTCGGCTGGCTGGTCCGCTCTCCGGTCGCCAGGCCGTCGAACAGGACCGTGATGTAGTGGTCGGCGAGCGCGGTGGTGTTGAGCCGCCCGCCCGGACGGAACCAGCGCACCGCCACCCAGATCGAGTCGCGGAGCATGCGGTAGGTCAGCTTGGGGTCGACGTCGGCCCGCAGCTCACCGGAGGCCTGGCCCTTCTTGATCTGCTCCATCCACATGCGCTCGATCTCCTCTTCGGCCTTCACGAGGTAGTCGAAGCGGTGGTGCTCCAGCGAGCGCAGGTAGTTCCAGTCGTTCTGCATGACGGTGATCGCGGCCCGGTGGGGTTCGAGCGTGGCGAAGCCGGTGCGGACCATCTGGGCGAGCACCTCGGCCGGGCCCTTCCCGGAGTCGAGGATGACCCGGTAGCGCGCGGTCAGGTCGTCGAGGAAGGTACGCAGGACCTCGTCGACGATCGACTCCTTGGAGTCGAAGTGGTGGTAGAGGCTGCCGGACAGGATCCCGGCCTCGTCGGCGATGTTCCGGACGGTGGTGGCCTGAAAGCCCTTGCGCGCGAACAGTTCAGCCGCCAGTTTGACCAGGTGGTCGCGGCGCTCCGAGGCGGTCACCCCATGGTTTCTGCGCGCCGTCGCGGTGCTCTTGCGCTGGTTCACCCACCCATTATGGGCTGTTGGCGCCGACGGGCCATTCAGAGCGCGGAATCGGCGATGATCGAGGATGGCGAAAATCAAATTCCCGTTCACACTGGGCGTCGCCTCGGGGGAGCCCGCGCCCGACGGCGTCATCATCTGGACCCGGCTCGCCCCCGACCCCCTGAACGGCGGCGGCATGCCCGCGAGCACGTTCGACGTGCGGTGGGAGGTGGCCGAGGACGACACGTTCGCGAAGCTCACGGCGTCGGGCACGGCCAGGGCGCAGCCCTCCGGCGCGCACAGCGTGCACGTCAAGGTCACCGGCTTACGCCCGGCGTCGGTCTACTTCTACCGGTTCCGCGCCGACGGCCACACCTCGCGCGTGGGCCGTACCAAGACCGCGCCCGCCCCCGCCTCGACGGCGCCGCTGCGCATCGCGGTGGCGAGCTGCCAGCGCTACGAGCACGGCCACTTCACCGCCTACCGGCACCTGGTCGCCGACGAGCCCGACGTCATCCTTCATCTCGGCGACTACATCTACGAGTACGGCAAACCCGCGGTCCCCGAGCCGGGCCGTTATGTGCGGCCGCTGAAGGACTCGACCGCCGCCTGCACCACCCTCAACGCCTACCGCGAGCGGTACGCCCTCTACCGCCTCGACCCCGACCTGCAGGCCGCCCACGCCGCCGCGCCGTGGATCACCATCCCCGACGACCACGAGGTGGTGAACAACTACGGGGGCCGCACCGGCGACCCGAAGCGGAGGAAGGCCGCCTACCAGGCCAACGCCGAGCATCTGCCCTATCGGGTCAAGCCGTCCGGCGACACGATGCAGTACTACCGGTGGCGTCCCTTCGGCAAGGTGCTCGACCTGCTGGTGGCCGACGCGCGGCAGTACCGCGTGGCGGGCGACATCCTCGGCCCGGCCCAGACGACGTGGCTGCTCGACCGGCTCAAGGCCTCCACCGCCCGCTGGACCGTGCTCGCCCAGGCGCTGTTCTTCGCGCCCCGCAACCCGCCGAGCACCGACGCCTGGGACGCCTATCCGCAGAGCCGCCGGAAGGTCCTCGACGCCGCGCCGGAGAACTTCGTGGTGCTGAGCGGCGACGTCCACAACGCCTGGGCGGCCCGCCTTGACAGGGGCGTGGAATTCGTCGCGACCGCGATCAGCAGCGCGCCGCCCGCCGTGCGCGACGACGTCCTGGAGCGCAACCCGCACCTCGCGTTCTTCGACGGACGGCGCGGCTACCTGGTCGCCAACGTCTCGATGGAGGAGTTCACGGCCGACTACCGGGCCGTCGCGTACGTCGACCGCCCCGGCGCCCCGGTCTCCACGGCAGCCTCCTTCCGTGCCGTCGGTAACAAGCTCGAACGAATCGACTTGTGAAATTGCAGGTAAGACCTCTAGCGAATAGGAAACTTTCCTATTAGATTTCGGGCATGCCCAAGTGCGGTGCCGCATGACGCGAAGCACGGAGCTGCTGCGTCTGGCTGATTCGGTCATCCTCCCCGGCTTCATCGGGACCTCGCCCCCCGACTGGCTCCGCCGGCGTCTCGCCGACGGACTCGCCGGGGTGGTCTTGTTCTCCCGGAACGTCGACACGCCGGACCAGCTCGCGGCCCTCACGGCCGCGCTGCGCGCGGAGAACCCCGCGCTCCTGGTCGGCATCGACGAGGAGGCGGGCGACGTCACCCGGCTGGAGGCCCGTACGGGCAGCTCCCGCCCCGGGAACTACGCCCTCGGCGTGGTCGACGACGTGCATCTCACCGAGGAGGTGGCCAGAGACGTCGGACACGACCTGGCCGCCGCCGGGGTGACGATCAACTTCGCGCCCGCCGCCGACGTCAACTCCAACCCCGACAACCCGGTGATCGGGCTGCGCTCCTTCGGCGCCGATCCGGGCCTGGTCGCCCGCCACACGGCGGCGTGGATCAGGGGGTTGCAGTCGGCCGGCGTGGCGGCCTGCGCCAAGCACTTCCCGGGACACGGCGACACCGCCGTCGACTCCCACCACGGCCTCCCGGTCGTCCAGGTCAGCCGCGAGGAGCTCCACGAGGTGGAGTTGTGGCCGTTCCGCGCCGCCATCCAGGAGGGCGTGCGGGCGATCATGACGGGGCATCTGGTCGTGCCGGCGTACGACGAGACGATGCCGGCCACCCTGAGCTCGCGCATCCTCACCGACCTGCTGCGGGGCGAGCTCGGCTTCGACGGCGTGGTGATCACCGACGCCATCGAGATGGCCGCTGTCGCGGCGGTCTACGGCATCGGCGGCGCCGCCGCCCGCGCGGTCGCGGCCGGGGCCGACTCCGTCTGCGTCGGCGGCGAGCACGCCGACGAGGCGACCTTCGACCACATCCGCGAGTCGATCGCCGACGCCGTCGCGAACGGGCAGTTGCCGGAGGCCAGGCTGCACGAGGCGTGCGCCCGGGTGGCCAAGCTGGCCGCCTGGCGCTTCACGCCCGGCGACCGCGTGCTCAACGGCGTCCCGGTCGGCCTGGCCGCCGCGCGCCGCGCGATCAGGGTCAGCCACCACGACGGCGCCCGCCTGCCGCTCAGCGCGGCCCCGCACGTCGTCGAGCTCGCGCCGGACACCAACCTGGCCATCGACAAGCACCAGCCGTGGGGCGTCGCCGACCCGTTGGGAGCGCTCCTCCCGGGCACCACGGTCACCCGCCTCGGCGAGGCCGAACTGGCCGACGGCGTGCCCGCCGACCTCCTCGACCGGGCCGCCGACCGGCCGCTGGTCGTGGTCGTGCGCGACGCCCACCGCCACGCCTGGCAGATGGACGCCCTCGGCCACATGCTCGCCGCCCGGCCCGACGGCGTGGTGGTCGAGATGGGCCTGCCGGGACGCACCGACCTGGGCTCCGTGCACATCGCGACACATGGCGCGTCGCGGGTCTGCGGCCAGGCGGCGGCCGAGACGTTGACCGGCCGTTTGCCGTGAAATCCCCATAAGCAACGGCCTCGCGGGCGCAGCCGCGGGGCCGTTTCCATTTCCAGACCAAAATTCTGATCACAGAGTGCTATCAATCGACTACGCAGAGCTATATGCTCGGCAGTGCTTTGACCGGCCAGTCAAACAGACCGTCAAGGAAAGCGCGAGAAGGAGCCGTAGTGATCAAGAAGATCTGCGTGACCAGTGCGATGCTCGCGGCCGCCGCCGGTGCGAGCCTCATCGCCACCCCGGCCCACGCCGACACGTGGTCCGACAACTGGAGCGCGAACATCGGTTCGGCTCAGTCGGGCAACAACTTCGGCTGGGTCGCGGCGCGCAACGCCGGCTCCGGCCGTTCGACCAACGTCAACACCATCAACGGCATCTCCGCTACCGCCACCGGCGGCAGCGTGACCGTGGTCTACATCTTCAAGTAGACCGCCGGTCACGTCCCCAGCACTCACCCCACCCGAAGGAGAGATCATGTTCAAGAAGCTTGCCATGACCGGTGCCGTCCTCGCCGCCGCCTGTGGCGCGAGCCTGATCGCCGCGCCCGCCCACGCCGACACCTGGATCAGCAACGGCAGCGTGAACCGCGGCTCCGCCCAGTCGGGCAACGTGTTCGGCAACGTGGCCGCCACCAACATCGGCGGCGGTTCCTCGACCAACTCGAACACCATCAACGGTGTCTCGGTCACCGCCCGCAACAGCGTGGCGGGCCTCGCCTACCGCTTCGACGACTAGTCGTCGACTCCGGCGCGCGCCGGGCTCTCCTTCCGGGCCCGGCGCGCGCCGTCGCGCGTTGCGGCCATGATGGGTTTCTGTACGTCTGCCGCACATGCAAGGGGAAACATCGATGAAGGCCGCGTATGTCACCTGGGACGGCCCTGATCCGGAACGCGAGACCGTGCTCTCGGCGTGGCTCGCCGAGGGGATCGAGGGCGCACCCGTCCGGTGGGACGACCCCGAGGCCGACTGGTCGGAGTTCGACGCGGCCGTGGTCCGCTCACCGTGGGACTACGTCGGCCGGCGCGACGAGTTCATCGACTGGGCCTGGCGGGCCGAACAGCACACCCGGCTGCTCAACCCGGCGTCGGTGCTGGCGTGGAACACCGACAAGACCTACCTGAAGCACCTGGGCGTGCCGACCGTGCCGACCCACTGGAGCTCGCTCGCGCTGCCCGACTGGCCGGAATACGTCGTCAAGCCGACCGTCTCCGCCGGCGCCCGCGACACCATCCGCACCGCCTCCGCCGAGGAGGCCGCGGCGTTCGCCGCCTCCCTCGAGGCGCAGGGCCGCCCGATCATGGTGCAGCCCTACGTCGAGAGCGTCGAGCACGAGGGCGAAATGTCGCTCCACTACTTCAACGGCCAGTTCAGCCACGCCGTCCGGCGCACCCCGCTGCTGATCGCCGGCATCGGCGACCTCGACGACGCCGGTGCCAAGGCGACCCTCCGCGACCCCGACGACGACCAGTTCGACCTGGCCGAAGAGATCCTCGGCAAGGTGGCCGAGCCGCTCCTCTACGCCCGGATCGACCTCGTCCGGATGCCGAACGGTGAGCCGGTGCTGATCGAGCTGGAGCTGACCGAGCCGTTCCTCTACCTCGACACCGAGCTGGACGCGCCGGGTTTCTTCGCCCGCGCGCTGAAGGAGATGCTCGCCTAACCGTGGGCGGTGATGCCGCCGTCCACGGGGATGACGGTCCCCGTGAGGTAGGAACCGGCCCGTGAGGCCAGGAAGATCGCCGTCCCGGCCATGTCGTCGGGACGGCCGATCCGGCCGAGCGGGACGCTGTCGGCGACCATCCGGCGGGCCTGCGGGTCGTCGAGCACGAACGACATCATCTTCGAGTCGAACGGCCCGGGGGCGATGGCGTTGACGGTGATCGACTCCTTCGCCAGGCGGTCGGCCAGGTGCCGGGTCAGCATGTGCACGGCCGACTTGGTGGCCGAGTAGGCGTAGCTCTCCATCGCCGGGGTGCGCAGGCCGTCGACCGAGCCGATGTTGATGACCCGGGCCGGGTCGTCGGGGGTCGCGGCCTTCCTGAGCAGGGGCAGGAACCGCTGCGTCAGCGCGAAGACGCCCTTGACGTTGATGTTCCAGAGCTTGTCGAAGGCCGACTCGGGATAGTCGTCGAGGGGCGCCCCCCAGGCCGCGCCGGCGTTGTTGACCAGGACGTCGAGCCGGTCGTGCCGGCCGGCGACCAGGTCGTGCACGGCCTCGACCCCCTCACGCGTGGACAGGTCGGCCTGGACCGACCCGCACCCCAGCGCCGCGGCGGTCTCCTCCAGCTGGTCCTTCTTGCGGGCGGTGACGTAGACGGTCGCGCCGCCGTCCACGAACCCCTGGGCGATCATCCGCCCGATCCCACGGGACCCGCCGGTCACCACGACGATCTTTCCTTCGACCGAGAAGAGAGTCATGGGGCCGAGGGTACCGACCGGTCGGTCTGTATGGAACACAGGCTTCTCTTCGTGGAACGCATGCCGTTTCCACAGAGCGCTGTGGGCCGGGCGGAACCGTCGGTCGGGCCGGGCATGATGGCCGCCGGTCCCCGGGTGGGAGGGGGTGGATTTCCGGGAGCTCTCCGCGTGCCCTTCGTGTTAGCGTCTGGGTATGCAGCGCGCCCATCTGACGACGACGCCGGACTCCGTCCCGGCGCGCTGATCACTGCCTTACTTCGAAGCCCGGGGCGCATCGCCCCGGGCTTCGGTGTGTGTGCGCCTCTTTTTCACCAAGGGAGACGCATCGTGTACGACCACCGAAAGCTCGGCCGCGAACTCGACCTGTTCGACGGCGATCCGCTGATAGGCGCGGGGTTGCCCTTCTGGCTGCCCGACGGCGCGGCGGTCCGGATGGCGCTGGAGGACTACGTCCGCGACGTCGAGAGACGCAACGGCTACCGGCACGTCTATTCGCCGATCATGGGCAAGCGCGAGCTCTACGAGATCTCCGGCCACTGGGACCACTACCGCGACGACATGTACCCGCCCATGTCGATCGGCGAGGAGCAGGTGGTCCTGCGGCCCAGCCTGTGCCCGCACCACGCGCTGATCTACCGCTCACGCGGGCGCAGCTACCGCGACCTGCCGCTCCGGCTGGCCGAACTCGGCGGCATGTACCGGTCGGAGCTGTCGGGCGTGCTCGGCGGGCTGACCCGCGTCCGGGCCATCCAGCTCAACGACGCGCACATCTTCTGCACCGCCGACCAGGCCGTCGAGGAGGCCCGCGCGGCCCTCGAACTGATCGCCGCCGCCCACGCGGCCATGGGGATCAGGCCGGTGCGCCACCGCCTGTCGCTGCCGGGGTCCTCGGGGAAGTACGTCGCCGTCCCCGGCCTCTGGGAGCGCGCGGGCGAGATGTTGCGCGAGGTGCTCCACGACGTCGAGTACGAGGCCGTCGAGGGCGAGGCCGCCTTCTACGGGCCGAAGATCGACATCCAGATCGCCGACAACCTCGGGCGGGAGTCGACCCTGTCGACCGTCCAGATCGACCTCTACCAGCCCGCCCGGTTCGACCTGGAGTACACCGGCCCCGACGGGGCCAGGCACCGGCCGGTCATGGTGCACCGGAGCATCGTCGGCAGCGTGGAGCGGGCCGTCGCCCACCTGATCGAGGTGCACGGCGGCGCGTTCCCGGCCTGGCTCGCGCCGGTGCAGGTGGCGGTGCTGCCGCTCGGGGAGGACGAGGCGGCGTTCGCCGACTCGGTCGTCTCGCGCTGTGCCGCCCTCGGGCTGCGCGCCGAGCTCTCGGGGCCGGAGAAGGGCAGCCTGGGAGCGCGCATCCGGGAGGCGCGACTGGTGCCGTACCAGCTGATCGTCGGGTCCCGGGAGGTCGCGGCCGGCGAGGTGTCGGTCCGGCTTCGCGACGGGCGCAAGCTCGCCGCCCTGCCGGTGGCCGAGGCGCTCGGGAGGATCGCGGAGATCACCTCGCGGCGGGAGACCGGGTTGTGGTGACTAAGCTTTCGATGACCGCCCATTACTACCGAGGGAACCCGCGATGAGCGACGTGCGTGCCGAGTACGAGGAGCTGAAGGCCAGGGGACTGAAGCTCGACCTGACCCGGGGCAAGCCCGCCTCGGCCCAGCTCGATCTGTCCACCCCGATGCTCTCGCTGCCTGGGACGTCCTACCGCTCCGCCGACGGCACCGACACCCGCAACTACGGCGGCCTCAACGGCCTGGCCGAGCTCCGGGCGCTGTTCAGCGGGTTCCTCCAGGTCCCGGCCTCGCAGCTCATCGTGGGCGGCAACTCCAGCCTCGCCCTGATGCACGACGCGATCGTCCACTGCCTGCTGGGGGTGCCGCTCGGCGCCGCCCGCCGGTGGGCCGACGAGGAGCGGGTGGCCTTCCTGGCCCCCGTCCCGGGATACGACCGGCACTTCGCGCTCTGCGAGCGCTTCGGCATCGAGCTCATCCCGGTCGCGATGACCCCCGCCGGCCCCGACATGGACGAGGTCGAGCGCCTCGTCGCCGCCGACCCGGCGATCAAGGGCATCTGGTGCGTGCCGAAGTACTCCAACCCCGACGGCACGACCTATTCGGCCGAGACCGTCGCGCGGCTGGCCACCATGACCACGGCCGCGCCCGACTTCCGGATCTTCTGGGACAACGCCTACGCCATCCACCACCTCTTCGACGAGGAGGCCGAGCTCGCCGACCTGCTGGCGCTGGCCACCGAGGCCGGAAACGCGAACCGGGTGTTCGTGTTCGGGTCGACGTCCAAGGTGACCCTGGCCGGTTCGGGCGTCTCGTTCTTCGGCGGCTCACCCGAGACGATCGCCTGGTTCCTCGGCTACATGGGCAAGGGCACGATCGGCGCCGACAAGGTCAACCAGCTCCGCCACGTCGAGTTCCTGCGCGACGAAGACGGCGTGCGGGCCCACATGCGCGCCCACGCCGACCTGATCCGGCCCAAGTTCGAGACCGTCGACCGGATCCTGTCGAAGGAACTGTCGGGCCTGGCGACCTGGTCGTCGCCGCTCGGTGGCTACTTCATCTCGCTCTCGGTGCCCGAGGGCACGGCGAAGGAGGTCGTGCGCCGGGCCGCCGAGGCCGGCATCGCGCTGACCCCGGCCGGGGCCACCCACCCCTACGGGCAGGACCCGTCCGACTCGGTCATCCGCATCGCCCCGACGTTCCCCGACCTGGCGGAGCTCGAAGCGGCGATCAGCGGCCTGGCCGTCTGCGTGCGGCTGGTGGCGGCCGAGCGCGCCTGAGCGCGCCTTACCCGAAGTGAGCGCTCGATGACTGATAGACATCGAGCATGGCGTTGCACTCCGGACACGCGCACCACAAACACCCGGCGTCGCGATCGGTCAACCCGGTCACGGCGCTGGGTCTCGACCTGACCGCCCCCACCCACCGGCTCTTCGACACGCCGGTGCCCGCCGAGGCGGCATGGCAGTTCGTCCACGACGAGCTGATGCTCGACGGGAACGCCCGGCTCAACCTGGCCACGTTCGTGACGACGTGGATGGAGCCGCAGGCCGCCCGGCTGATGGCCGAGTGCGCCGACAAGAACATGATCGACAAGGACGAGTACCCGCAGACGGCGGAGTTCGAGCGGCGCTGCGTCTGCATCCTGGCCGACCTGTGGAACGCGCCGTCGCCGTCCGACGTGATCGGCACCTCCACGACCGGGTCGAGCGAGGCCTGCATGCTGGCCGGGATGGCGTTGAAGCGCCGCTGGTCCGGCCCGGGGCGGCCCAACCTGGTCATGGGGGCCAACGTCCAGGTGTGCTGGGAGAAGTTCTGCCGCTACTGGGAGGTCGAGCCCCGGCTGGTGCCCCTGTCGGGGGAGCGTTTCCACCTCACGGCCGAGGAGGCCGTCAAGTACTGCGACGAGAACACCATCGGCGTGGTGGCCGTCCTCGGCTCGACCTTCGACGGGTCCTACGAACCGGTCGCGGACATCTGCGGCGCCCTCGACGCCCTGCAGGAGGCCCGGGGGTGGGACATCCCCGTGCACGTCGACGGCGCCTCCGGCGCGATGGTCGCGCCCTTCCTCGACAGCGGTCTGGTGTGGGACTTCCGGCTGCCGCGGGTGGCGTCCATCAACACCTCGGGGCACAAGTACGGGCTGGTCTACCCCGGGGTCGGCTGGGTGTTGTGGCGGCACACCTCCTGCCTGCCGGAGGAGCTGATCTTCCGGGTCAACTACCTCGGCGGGAACATGCCGACCTTCGCGCTGAACTTCTCCCGGCCAGGAGCCGAGGTCGTGGCGCAGTACTACAACTTCCTGCGGCTCGGGCGGAGGGGCTACCAGGAGGTCCAGGGCATCTCACGGGCGGTGGCCACCCACCTGTCGCGGAAGATCGGCGAGATGGGGGTGTTCCGGCTGATCTCGCGGGGCGACCAGTTGCCGGTGTTCGCGTTCACGACCGCCGAGTCGGTGACCGCCTTCGACGTGTTCGACGTGTCTCGGCGGTTGCGGGAGCGGGGGTGGCTGGTGCCCGCGTACACGTTCCCGAAGGACCGGGAGGACCTGGCGGTGCTGCGGATCGTGGTGCGCAACGGGTTCACCCACGACCTGGCCGATCTGCTGCTGGCCGACCTGGAGCGGGTGCTGCCGGAGCTGGAGACGCAGCCGCATCCGATGCACCGGGACATGAAGGCGATGGGCTTCCATCACTGAGGGCGCAGCACCATGAGCGAGTCCTCCCTGCGCGCGACCATGGCGAAGGGGAACCGGTCGAGTTCCAGGCACAGCGCGACGTCGTCGGGGTGCACCCCCTGCCGTACCCCCTCGGCTAGTTCGGCGGCGGCCCGCGACGTGCCCGCGCGGTGGAGGAACTCCGCGGGATCCGTCTCGTCCCCGGCGGCTCGGCGGGCGATGTACTGCGCGCACGCCAGGTCCTCGTCGGCCTGACCGTCCTCGCCGGTGACCACGAACGTGACGCTCTCGTGGCCCCGCAGGAGCCGCGCCGTCGCCTCGGCCACGACGAAGCTCGCGCACAACACCAGCGGGGCCTCCCCGACCGCGAGGACGCCGACGGTGCCCGCCGTGGTCTTCTGGACGACGGTCCGTCCGCCCAGGTCGGCCTGCCGCAGCAGGCCCGGTGAGTTGACCAGGTCGAAGCCGGGCGCGGCAGGGCCGTCCTTGAGCGCCAGCCAGCCGGGGTGGGCGGCCTTGAGCGCCAGGGCCTCCTCCAGCGACCCGGCCAGCACGATCTTCTCCGCTCCCCGGGCGAAGGCCCAGGCGGCGACGGTGAAGGCCCGCATGACGTCGACCACGACGGCCACGGACGGGGTCCCGGACAGGTCGGGGATGGCGAGGAAACGCGTGTTCATTCCGGTCATGATCGCCCATTCAGCCGCAGGCCGAGCCGTCGCCGGGCAGCCGGCCCGCCGCCGCGGCCCGGAGGCGGTCGGCGAACTCGTCGTAGAAGGCGGCCTCACGTGGGGCGGCCGAGCGCAATACGGTCAGCGCGCAGGCGCGGAACACCTCGCTCAGGCGGCTGTAGTAGGGGACCTGGGGGCGCAGCAGGGCCCCGTCCATCGCGCGGCGGACGGTCAGGGCGAAGTCGCCGAACTCCGCGACGAGACTCTCCGGCTCCTCGGCGTCGCCGCGCAGGCACGTGAGGGCCTCGGTGAACTGGCGGGTCTCGTACTCGCGCACCTCGTAGGCGGCGGCGAGCACCGGCGCGTAGCTGCCGCAGGCGAACAGCCTCGCCTGGACCGCCGGCGTCGTCAGGTGTTCGACCAGGCGCTCCGCGGCGGCCCGGTTGCGGGTCTTGGGGGAGATGACCAGCACCGAACCGCCGAGGACGCCGCCCCGGGGGAGCGGCCGGTAGGAGAAGGTGAGCTCGCCGTCGGCGTCGCGGAACCGGCTGTCGAGCCAGAGCGAGCGGAACACCGACGGCCAGTGGCGCATGACCATCGGGGCCGACGGGCGGGCGCTGCGGAAGGCGCGCAGGGTGTCGCTCTCGGAGTGGTCCAGCGAGCCGCCGTCGATCAGGCCGGTCTTCAGCGCCTCCCGCCACGCCTCCAGGCGGGGCGCCACGACCTCACGCAGGTCGGCGCCGCCGGGCATGTCGCCGGGGTCGGACAGCAGCGGCACGATCTCCGGGCCGATCGCCTCCACGAGGTTGACCATCGCGCCCTCGTAGTCGTCGAGCTGGGTCAGCGCCCTGCCCGGCGGCTTCCCGCCGGACGTTCCCTCGCCCCAGATCCGCGACACCAGCGTGTCGGTCGCGCCGATCGAGTAGGCGAGCGGCACGTCGGCGGCGAACGGGACGCCGTACTGCGTCCCGTCGATCCGGCCGGCGGCGACGGACTTGGCCATGAAGGCCTGGTGGGGGAGTTCGACGGGGGAGGCGTAGCCGTTGGCGACGAACTCGGCGAGGTGGGCGACGTCGAGGATCAGGACGTCGTAGGGGCACGCGCCGTCCTGGTCGGTGGCGGCCATCTCGGCGCGGGCCTCGTCGGGGATGCGGGAGATCTCGACGTACCGGGCCGTGTGGCCGCGGTCGTTCCACGCGCTGACCACGCCGCGCTGGGTGCGGTCCATGCTGTCGTCGTAGCCCGCGGCCACGGTGATCTCGTCGGCGTTCCCCGGGCAGCCGGTGGCCGGGGCCTGGTTCACGAGCGACGTCGCCGCGCTGAAGGCGACGGTCAGCGTGAAGCCGATGACGAACGGCCACACGGGATGCCTGCGGCGGGTCATCGGAGCTCCCTGAGGCGGTCGAGGGCCGTGGTGACGTCGAAGGCGGCGGCGTCCACGCAGAAGACGGCGCCCTCGCCGGACCGCAGGGCGGGCGGGCAGGCGGTGTCGCCGACGTTGACGATGTAGACCGGGGCGTCGCTCGGTTTGCCGGTCGCCTGCTCGACGACCTCGGCGGTGATGCGGCGGAGGTCGGCCTGCTTCCCCGGGCTGGTGTCGGTCACGATCACCATGACGTCCATGGGCCGGTTCCCCATGGCCGCGATGGTCGAGGCCGCGTCGAGGTCCCAGTCGCGCGGCGTCCACTGTCCCAGGTAGCCGACGATCTGGTCGCCCTGTGAGCCGGCGAGGTCGGAGGGATAGGCGTTGTAGATCTGCGGGCGGCCGTCTCTGGACGGTCGGCGTGCGATGTCCACCGAGATCCGGTCGGTGGGCCGGAGGGCGTCGACGATCTCGCCGACCGACCGCACCGTCACCGGCAGGTGCCGCTGCATCGAGCCCGACCCGTCGAGCACCAGGGCCAGGTCGAGCCGCTGCTCCCGTCGCCCGATCGCCGCCATCGTCGCGGCCAGCGCGCCGCCGCCCGGCGCGGGGCCCGCCCCGGGACTGGGCGTGGCCACCCGCGACCGCAACCACCCGGCCAGTTCGCGGACGGCCGCGTTCCTCCCGGCGCTCTCGCGGTCGGGCCAGGCCGGCCGGATCGCCCGGTAGTCGAGCACGGCCAGGGACGGAATGTCGGGAATCCACAACCGGCCGCGATTCTGGTCGCCGCCCGGGCAGATCTGGCCGGTCCGGTTGTTGTAGTCCTCCATGATGTGGCGCGGCAGCATGAACGCGGATCGGCGCAGCAGGCTGTTGCGCCGCGATTCGTAGTCGCGCTGCAGATTGCACAACAGGGAAACGGGATCCGACTGGTCCTTCCAGAAGGCGTCGCCCATCTCCTCCGGCAGTTCCCGCATCCTGTCCTCGGCCGCCTCGGCATTCGGGAAGACGCGGCGCGCGTTCAGCCCGGCCGTGGCCGTCAGCCCGATACCGGTGATGAGCGGATCGGGCCGGGCGAAGTTCCGGCCCGGGCCGGCGTAGAACCGGAGCACCGAATCGAGCGAGACGCCGCCGGTCTCGCGCTCGACCTGATTGCGCAGCGTCTCCGGAATGCCCACCGCGATCTCCGCGTGTCCGACCTGGCCGACGTCCTCGGCGACCACGCCGCCCTCGACGAGCAGATCGGCGATGTCCCGGCTCTCGACGACGACCAGGTCGGGGCGGGGGCCGATCAGCCGGACGCCGTCGGGGGTGCGCCAGCCGTTGCGCAGCGCGGTCAGGAGACCGGTGACCGGTGGTGAGGCGACGACCTTCAGCCGGGTCTCGGCGCACCGGTTCACGGCCCGGTCGTCGGTGAACTCCCGCGCGAGCAGGCCGAACGCCGGGACGTCGTACGACGGCACGCTCAGCACGAGCTCGCGCGGCATCGGGCACGACCCGAAGTAGGCCTGGAAGAGCCGCCCGCCGGCGGGCGCCGTCTGCGCCAGCGCCAGCACCATGCCCCCGGCCACGACGCCCGCCGCGCCCATCCGCACCGACGGCCACACCCGGGCGATCAGCCGCCGCGACCTGCTGGACCCCTCTCCGCGCGGCCACCAGCGCGGAAGCCGGGCGGCCCTGCGCCGCCACCGGTCGCGCACCGGACGGTAGACCGCCGCGACCAGGATGACGCCGATGGCGATCCGGACGAACCAGCGGGCCGCGAGTTCGGCGCCGGTCACCGCCAGCGCGATCTCGGGGAGGATGCCGAGCAGGGCGATCACGGCGGCGACCCGGGCGTCGGAGCCGTCGCGTGCGCCCTCTCTGGTGCCGAGCTCTGCGTCCCCCGAAGGACTCATGGACTCCGTCGCCCCTCGCCGTGAGCTCCATCAGCTGCGGACAGAGCGTAAGCAGGGCCCGCGTCGGTTTGACGCTGAATGATGGAATTGAGACCTTTGGCGCGGGCGGCGACGAGGGCTCGGCCGGACGTCGAGGCCGGCATGACGGATTCTTCGCCAATGACAGTTTCGAATTCGGCCGCGTTCGGCGGACCGCCCGTTAAGGTGGCGCTAATCGAGCAGCGGGAGGCGCTACCAATGAGGCCGACACTAATCGCGGTATTCGCCGGTGTAATGGGCGTTTCGGCCTGTAGTGCCGCTGATTCCGCCGTTGAAGTGCCGGTGCAGCGCCCGAATTCAGCGCTTTCGTGTACGTCGTTCTTCTGTCATATCGGCGCTGATCCGGCGATTGTCGTCCACGACCTGGAATCGTCGAATCTCGGCTCGCTGAAGGCCCGGCTGACGTGGCTGGAGAAGGAGTCGTGCCTCGTCGCCGTCACCCGTGACACGACCGTCGTCCCGGTCTGGCCGAAGGACACCACGCCCGTCCGCGCGGCGGACGGGCGGCGCGGCGTGCGGGTCCCGGGCAAGGGCGAGATCCTCGACGGCGACACCTTCAAGCAGGGCGGTTCGTGGCTCGCGGGCGCCGACATCCCCTCGGGATGCGGTGGTCACGACCGGTTCTTCGCCGTCGACGCCTTCGAGTCGTAGGAGCCGCGGGCGGCCAGGACGTCGCCGATGTGCGAGTCGGCCCACGCCGTGATGGCGTCGACCACGCCTTCGAGGCTGCGCCCGAGCGGGGTCAATTCGTAGTCGACCCGGGGCGGCACCACCGCGTGGACGGTCCGGGTCACCAGGCCGTCGCGTTCGAGGCCGCGCAGCGTCTGGGTGAGCATCTTCGGGGTGACGCCGTCCATTTTCCGGGCCAGTTCGGTGAAGCGCAGCGGGCCGGCCCGCAGCTGGGTCACGATCAGCACGCTCCACGCGTCGCCGATCCGGTCGAGCACCTGGCGGCTCGCGCAGTCTCTCAGGCTGTCCACCTGCTCACTATCCTCCAGGTGAGTACTGCACTTCAAGGTGCCCCCTATCGATCGGGAAGCATGACCTGACCTGCCCTGTTGCCCCCGTTACATCGTAATGAGAGGGAGCGAGATGACCTACGTCGTCACCGGCGCCACCGGACCCTTCGGACGGCTCGCCATCGAGAGCCTGCTGCGCCGCGGGGTGCCCGCCGGGGAGATCCGGGGCACCGGACGCCAGATCGAGAAGGCCGCCGACCTGGGCGTGGAGATCCGCAGGGCCGACTACGAGGACGCCGGCGCATTGCGCGAGGCCTTCGCCGGGGCATCGCGGCTGCTGTTCGTGTCGGGGTCGGAGCCGGGACGGCGGCAGGCGCAGCACGCCAACGTCGTGGCCGCCGCCGTCGACGCGGGGGTGGAGCTGGTGGCGTACACGAGCATCCTGAACGCCGCCACCTCCACGATGGACCTGGCCGAAGACCACCGGGCCACCGAGAAGCTGCTGACCGACTCGGGGCTGCGGCCGGTCTTCCTGCGCAACGGGTTCTACTACGAGGTCTACACCGCCCAGCTGCCCGCCTACCTGGAACACGGGGTCGCGGGGGCGGCCGGTGACGGTCCGATCGGCGCGGCGGCCCGCGCCGACCTCGCCGACGCCGCCGCGGCGGTGCTCACCGGCGAGCCGGACAAGGGCGTCTACGAACTGGCCGCCGAGGTGTTCACACTGGCCGGCCTGACCGAGCTGGTCACCGAGGTCTCCGGGAAACCGGTCGGGTACACGCCGCTGACCGGCGAGCAGTACCGCGAGGTCCTCACGGGCGCCGGGCTGCCCGGCCACGTCGCCGACTTCGTGGTCGGCATCGACCTCGGGATCGCTGGGGGCAACCTGGCGACGTCGGGCGACGACCTGGCGAAGCTGATCGGCCGCCCGCCCGTCACGCTGCGCGAGGCGCTGGCTCAGTAGGCGAGGGCCGGGGCGGTGCGGGCCGACGTCCGCACCGCCCAGCCCGCCAGCACTCCCAGCGCCGCCAGCGCGTAGGCGATCGTGCCCAGCCCGGTCACGTAGGCGACCGCCCCCGCGGCGGCCACGCCGAGCCATTCCCAGCGCCCGTCGAGGGCGACCAGGGCGACGAGCAGCAGGGCATACCAGGAGTAGCCGGGCGTGAGCAGCAGGAACGCGGTCCCGGTCACGACCAGCCCGCCCTGCCAGGGCCGCGCCGGATCCCCCTTCCTGATCGTGTACGCCGCCACGGCCCCCATCGCCAGCACGACCACCGGCAGCGCCCAGGCGTCGGGCACCAGCAGCCGGACCAGCCCGTACCGCCCGTCGGACCCGGTCGAGTAGCCCTCCTCGGACGCGTACCCGCCCAGGTAGCCGAACACCGACGCCTCCGAGGCCAGCACGTACGGCAGATAGGCGAGGACCACCACGAGGGCGGCCGGCACCAGGACGGCCATGGCGTCGCGCGGGCGGCGTACCCCCGACAGCGCGCCGGGCAGCAGGACGGCGGGAAAGAACTTCGCGGCGACGGCCCCGCCGAGCAGCGCCCCTCCGGCGGCACGCCGCCGCGCCACCAGGGCGAGCGCCGCCACCGCCAGGAAGACCGCCAGCACGTCGGCGTGGGCGTTGTTGACCGCCTCGATCGGCACCGCCGGGCACCACGCCCACAGGCAGGCTTTGGCGCCGGCCTGCCGCACCAGCAGCAGCGTCGTCGCCGTGGCCAGCAGCAGGCCGCCCACCTGCAACGGCTTGTGACGGGACCCCGGCGGAGACAGGGTGTGCACGGCCAGGAAGTAGGCCTCCGACACCGGGGGATAGATGGTCGGCACACGCGGCCGGTTGATGCGGGTGCAGCCGCCGCCCCACAACCACGACATGTAGGCCGTCCGGCAGATCGGCCCGTCGGTGAACAACCAGTCGTCGCGCAGTCCGGCCAGTTCCTCGGCGATCGGCGGGTGGTCGTAGGGGGAGATCCCGGCGGCCTGCACCCGCCCGTCCCAGGCGTAGCGGTAGGAGTCGGTGCTGGTGCGCGGCGGCTCCAGCAGCCCCACCGTGCCCACCGCGAGCCCGCCCGCCACCACCAGCACGGCCGCCTTCTTCGGCGGCACCCGCCGCAGCGACCATGCCGCCGCCGCGAACAGCGCCCAGCAGACCGCGTACCAGCCGATCAGCCCGGCGGGGTCGGCCAGTTGCCCGGTCCGGGTGACGGTGAGGGCCAGCGCGGCGACCAGGGCGGCCAGCAGGGCGACGGTGCGTCTCACCGTGCCGGGCCTCGACGTCTCGTCAGGTGTCGTTGCCGCTCCGATGGGCGTGCGGCGAGCCGCCGTCATCGGGCGGGCGTCCGGAGCCGGGCGTGCAGCTCGGCGAAGAGGGTGCACGGCGCCTGCTCGGCCACCACGCGGGCGTCGGCCGCCGTGTCGACGTCGCGCAGGGCCGGCAGCCCGCCGACCCGCAGGCCCTTGTCGCGCAGCCGGGCGAGCTGGACGGCGCCGGTCTCGGCGACCGACATGGGCACGCCGAGCAGCAGCGCCGGATCGGGATCTCCGAGGCCGAGCGCCCAGAAGCCGCCGTCGTCGGCGGGGCCGAACCAGGCGTCGTGCCGGCCGAAGTCCAGGGCCGGTTCGAGCAGGTCAGGGGTGACGTGTGGGGTGTCCATGCCGATGAGCAGGGCCGGGCCGGCGCAGGCGGCGAACGCGGCGGCCAGGCGCTCGTCCAGGCCGCCGCCGCACTGGGGCCGGATCTCGAAACCGGCGGGCAGCCAGTCTCCGGGAGACCCGGCCAAGACCAGGACGTGCCGGTCGGCGGGGGTGCGCAGCGCCGCGGCGAGGGTGTCGGCCAGCGCCGCCTCGGCCAGCGCGGCGGCCTCGACCGGGGTGAAGGGCGGGGTGAGCCGGGTCTTCACCCGTCCCGGCACGGGCTCCTTGGCGATCACGAGAAGCGTCGTCATTCGCCCAGCACCCGCCGCATGTCGCGAACCGCCTGGAACGTTCCGATCCAGGTGCCGGTGACCTTGGATCTCCCGCTTCGCGGCAGATAGGGCACGTCGATCTCGCGCACCCGCCACCCCGCGTCGGCCGCCCGGACCACCATCTGGAGCGGATAGCCGCTGCGCCGGTCGGTGAGGTCGAGCTTGAGCAGCGCCTCCCGCCGGGCGGCGCGCAGCGGCCCCAGGTCGTGCAGGCGCAGGCCGGTCCGCCGCCGCACCATCTTCGACAGCGCCCAGTTCCCGGCCCGCGCGTGCACCGGCCACGCCCCGCGCGACTGCGGCCGCCGCCGCCCCAGCACCAGGTCGTCCCCGCCGCGCAGCAGCTGGACGAACTCCGTCAGCAGCCCCGGATCGAGCGAGGCGTCACAGTCGCAGAAGCAGACGACGTCGGCCTCGGCCGCCAGCAGCCCGGCGTGGCAGGCCGCACCGAACCCGCGCCGGGACTCGTGCACCACGGTCGCGCCGAGCGAGCGGGCGAGCTCCGCCGACCCGTCGGTCGAGCCGTTGTCCACGACCAGCGCCCGCCAGCCCGGCGGGACGCGCTCCAGCACCCACGGCAGGGCTTCGGCCTCGTTCAGGCAGGGCAGCACGACGTCCACGGTTGTTTCGATCACCCTGCCACCGTAGGAAGGACCGGCCCCGGTGGATCTCCGCGCAACGCGGGTTATGCGCGCTCATGACCTGAGGGGGGCGTGCGCGAACTCCATCACCCCGTCGCCGAACTCCACCGAGGGCTTCCAGCCCAGGTCACGGCGGAGCCGCGCGGAGTCGGCCGTGATGTGCCGCACGTCGCCCAGCCGGTATTCGCCGGTCACGACCGGCATCGGGCCGCCGAACGCGGTCGCCAGCGCGGTCGCCATCTCGCCGACGGTGTGGGGGTGGCCGCTCCCGGCGTTGTAGGCGGTGTGCCGCCCCTCGGGCAGGTCCCCGACCACGTCCAGTGCGGCCAGGTTCGCCATGGCGACGTCTCTGACGTGCACGAAGTCACGGCGCTGCCCGCCGTCCTCGAACACCCGGGGCGCCTCGCCGCGCTCCAGCGCCGACCGGAAGAACGACGCCACCCCCGCGTAGGGGGTGTCGCGCGGCATGCCGGGCCCGTAGACGTTGTGGTAGCGCAGCGACACCGCCCGCCCGCCGGTCGCCCGCGCCCACGCGGCGGCGAGATGCTCCTGGGCGAGCTTGGTGGTGGCGTAGACGTTGCGCGGGTCGACCGGGGCGTCCTCGGTGACCAGGCCGGGCGCCATCTCCGCGCCGCAGAGGGGGCAGCGCGGCTCGAACCGCCCCGCGTCGAGGTCGGCGACGTCCCGGGGCCCGGGCCGCACGACGCCGTGGCCGGGGCAGACGTAGCGGCCCTCGCCGTAGACGACCATCGACCCGGCCTGGACCAGCCGCGACACCCCCTGGCGCGCCATGGCCGCCAGGAGCACGGCGGTGCCGTGGTCGTTGCACGACACGTAGTCGGGCGCGTCCCCGAAGTCGGCGCCGAGCCCGACCATCGCGGCCTGGTGGCAGACCGCGCCGACCCCGCGCAGGGCCGTCTCCAGCGCCGCGGCGTCGCGCACGTCGCCACGGACGAACTCGGCGTCCGGGATCTCCGGCTCACGGGGATGGGCGGCGGGCAGCAGGGCGTCGTACACGACCGGCTCGTGCCCGGCGGCGGTGAGGGCGGCGACGATGTGCGAGCCGATGAACCCGGCTCCTCCAGTGACGAGAACTCGCATGCCAGAAAACTACGGAATCCGCAGGTCAGCGCCGCGTTCCCGCGCCGTCACGAAAGGGGCCGGGCGCCTCCCGTGGGGAGACGCCCGGCCATATGACGAGCGGTTCAGCTCACCAGCACCTGGTCGAAGACCGTCGTGTTGAGCTGTCCCGCCTCATGGGAGCAGACGAAGAGCCCGATCGTCGCCGGCCCGGCGAGGGTCGCCGTGCCGATCGCCGTCCAGTCCTCGCCGTTCGCCGACCGGTAGGTGGTCACCGTCGACCCCACCCGGGACACCCGCAACCACACGGGTGCCGTGGCGGCTCCGCCGTCCGCATCGGAATTGAAGTTCGCCTGCTGGTGGATGCCGTGCGCCGGGGTCAGGAACACCCCGCTGTAGGGGGAGAGCGCCGTCGCGGCGGACTTGATCATCAGGCCCGACTTCGCCCAGTCGTCGGTGTTCTCCTGGCTGATCACGCGGGCCACGATCGTGCCGTTCGCCGGGAGGTCGCGGTAGACGTAGTGCATCTGGTCGGCAGTGCCCCACACGTCGCCGCCCGCGCCGGAGATCGTGAAGGTCCGGCCGTTGACGCTGGCCGTGCCCGCCAGGGCGGGACCGCCGACGTCGACGGAGTTCCATCCGGCGGGCAGGCCGGTCGTGTTGGCGGGGGTCACCGTCACGTCCGAGAACGTCGCCGTGGTCGTCTGGCTGCCGTCGTGGGAGACGGCGAACAGGCCGACCTGGGCGGCGGCGGCCATCGTCACCGTGCGGGCGCCGACGCGGGTCCACGTCACGCCGTCGCCGGAGTCGAAGGCGGTGAACGTGTTCCCGGCGCGGACCAGCTTCAGCCACACGCCCGGGGGGTCGAGGTCGGTCCCGGTGACGTCCTGTTCCCCAGTTGTCTGCAGGTGGACGCCGTGGTCGGCGCTCAGCAGCAGGGCGGCGTACGGGGAACCGGAGACCGAGGTCTCCTTGAACATGACTCCGGCCTTCGTCCACGCCTCGGCCCGGGTCAGCGAGTTCACGCGGGCGACGATGGTGCCGTCGCCGGTGAGCGGGCGGCGCACGAAGTGCATCTGGTCGGTGGTGCCCCAGACGTCGTCGCCGCCCGCCGTGATGCTGAACACGCCGCCGAGTTCCCCGGAGGAGCCGGGCAGCACCGGGGCGCCCACGTCACCGCCGGTCCACAACGCCGGCAGGCCGGGGTCGTCGGCCGACTCGAACGTCACGTGGTCGAAGGTGGCCGTGCCGAGGACGGTGCCGTCGCGGTGGGCGGTGACGAACATGCCCGCCGCCACCGTCTCCGGCAGGCCGGGCAGGGTGTGCTGGCCGACCAGGATCCAGTTCTCCCCGTCGGGCGAGCGGTACGCCTTGATCACGTCGCCTTCGCGGGTCAGGCGGGCCCACGCGTCGGGGAACGTGAACGGGCCGCCGACCACCGACGACGGGTCGGAGGTCTGGAAGTGCATGCCGTTCTCGGGGGTGACGAACAGGTCGGCGTACGACTCCGGGCCCTTGATCATCAGGCCCGCCTTGGCCCACGGCGCGGTCTCCGACTGCGAGGTTATGCGGGCGGTGATCGAGCCGTCGCCGGTCAGCGGGCGGTTGAGGAACGAGTGCTCCTCGGTGTCGGCCCACACGTCGGTGCCGCCGCCGTTGACGGTGAAGGTCCCGTTCGCCGAGTCGTAGGTCGCCGAACCGGCGGGGGTGGCGCCGTCGACGTCCGCGCGGGTCCACGGCGCGGGCACCGGGCCGACCGTCGAGCCCTGCGTGACCTGGACGTTCTCGAACGTCGCCGCGCTCAGGGCGGTCATGTCGTGGGAGCTGACCCACAGGCCGATGGTCGCCTGGGCGGCCATGGGCAGGGTGGTGGTGCCGATCGCCGTCCACACGACGCCGTCCGCGGAGCGGAAGGCGGTGAAGACGTCGCCGGTCCTGGTGAGCTTCATCCAGCCGCCCAGCGACGGGTAGCCGCCGCCGTCGCCCTGGAAGTCGTACTGGAAGTGCATGCCGTTCTCGGGGGTCAGCGCCACGGCGGCGTACTTCGCCATCGGGGTGGCCGACTCCTTGATCATGACGCCGGCCTTGGCCCACGGGTGGGTGTCGGTCTGCTCGGTGAGTCTGGCGATGATCGTGCCGTCGCCCTGGAGCGGCTGGAAGACGTACCGGAACTCGTCGGTCTGGTCCCAGACGTCGTTGCCGCCGCCCTTGATCGTGAACGAGCCGGCGTCGTAGTAGGTCGTCCCGGCGACGGTGCGCGGGCCGATGTCGGCGCTGGCCCACGGCGCGGGCGGCTGGGTGAGTTCGAGGAAGTCGGCCGCGTAGACGGTGTCCTCGCCGGGCGTGACGATCGTGTGGGTGATCTCGCCCTCGTCGGACCAGCCCTGCCAGGCGTACTGCTTCCCGTTGTGGAACTGGGTCGCCGGGGCGCTCAGCACCCGCTCGACCCCCACGACCGCCTGCTCGACCTTGGTCCCGGTGAACGGCACGCCGTCCACCGTGTACGTCGGCCCGAGCGGATCGGAGGTGAAGGTCAGCTCGACCAGGTTGGGTTTCACGTCGACGAACGACGTGTGCTGGAGCCCGCCCGCGTCGGTCACCGTGAGCTGCACGCGGTACCACGTCGTGGCCACGTTGTCGGCGACGCGCGGGATCGTGAACGTGCCGCCGCGCACGCCGTTGACCGGCCCGAGGAACGGGTGCACGTGGTCGGCGTGGTGGAAGACCACCGACCACGAGAACGCCGAGGCGGGGAGCGTGCCGTCTTCGGGGTCGGTGCCGGTGGCCGCGTAGGTGATGACGTCGCCGGCGTCATACGTGGACAGCGAGACCGGGGCGGTGATCGTGCCGGTCGGCCGCCGGTTGCCGACGGTGACCTTGACCGTCGCCTGCGTCGACTTCGCGCCGTCGCTGACGGTCAGCGTGACGTCGTAGACGCCGTTGGTCGTGTACGTGTGCGTCGGGCCCGGCTCGGTCGAGGTGGTGCCGTCCCTGAAGTCCCACAGGTACGTCACGTCGTCGCCCTCGTCGGGGTCGCCCGACCCGAGCGACGAGAAGTGCACCTCCAGCGGCCCGAGGCCGTCGGAGGGAGTCGCGGTCGCCTTGGCCACCGGCGCGCGGTTGCCGCCCGAGGGGGCGATCTTGTAAAAGGCGCCCGGGTAGATGTTGAGCTGGTAGAGGTTCCCGTCGGGGCCGGTCGAGAGCTGCACCGGCGTGCCGGCGTTCAGGTCGAAGTCGTTGACCGAGATGACGCTCTTGAACTCCTCGTCCATCTTCAGGTACTTGATGAACCCGAGCGTGTAGTCGGCGAAGAAGACCGCGTTGTCGTACTCCGCAGGGAACGTCCCGCCGGTGTAGATCTCCAGCGAGGTCACCGACCCGGCCGCGGCCGGGGGAGCGGTGTGCGGGTAGGTGTGGACGGGGTTGGCGTAGCCGCATCCGGCGCAGAAGCCCTCCGCGAGGGGCCAGCCGTAGTTGGCGCCCTTCTCGATGAGGTTGATCTCCTCCCACTCCGAGCCGCCGACGTCGCCGGTGAGGATCTTCCCGGCGTTGGGGCCGTCCGGCACCACGTCCCAGCGGAACGGGTTGCGCAGGCCGTAGGCCCAGATGGAGCGCTCGGCTCCCGGGGTGGCCGCGAACGGGTTGTCGGGCGGGATCGTGCCGTCCTTGTTGACGCGCAGGATCTTGCCGTGGGGCGTGCCGAGGTTCTGCGAGTTGGGGTTGTAGGTGTTCATCCCGAGCGACCAGTACAACTTGCCGTCCGGGAGGAAGCGCAGCTCGCCGCCGTGGTGGAACACGTTCGACTGCTGGTTCGACTGGATGAGCACCAGCTCCGAGGCCGCCGCGATGGTGTCGCCGGTGACGGTGAAGCGGCTCAGCCGGTTGAAGTTGTCGCTGCGGGTGTAGGCGACGTAGACGTGGTGGTTGGTGGCGAAGTCGGGGTCGAGCTCCAGCCCGAGCAGGCCGCGCTCGTCGGCGTTCGCGGTGGGCAGGGTGATCATCGGCGCCGTCTGGAGCACGCCGTTCTTGATGAGGCGGATGGCGCCGTTCTTCTCGCCGATGAGGATGCGGCCGTCCGGCGCGAACCGGAAGGCCGTCGGCATGTCCAGGCCGTCGGCGAGCAGGGTCTTGTCGAACTCCACCGGCGGCGCGGCCTGGGCCGTCGGCGCGGGAACGACGACGAGCACGACGAGGAGCAGTAAGGCGGTGAGGGTGCGCATGGTGGTACCTAGTCGGTGAGGGCAGGCAACGGGGCCTTGGCGGGGCGGCTGGCGGTCTCTTCCTCGTGCGCCGACGCGTGGTCGACGAGCCCGTGCTCGGTGAGCTCCCAGTAGTGCCGCCGCGACGGGCGCAGGAGCTGGAAGAAGGCCTTGTACGCCGCGACGCTCATCAGGCCCCAGTAGAGGGGGACGGTGAGCATCGCCCGGACCGCGCGGTGGAGCCCCCGCTCCATGCAGCCGGTCATCAGGCAGTACATCATCAGGAAGTTGCCGAGGATCATCGTCAGCACGCCGAGGTAGAGCACCACGGCGGGGAACAGCGCCTCGATGTACTGCGTGCCGGTGAAGACGTAGACCAGCGTCATCAGCCAGAAGAACGGGTTGACCAGCGTCGTGAACGTGGAGAACCCGAGCGTCAGGTGGAAGGCGATCCAGCGGCGGGTGCCGAGCTCCCGCCACAGCTTGACCGGGTGGCGGGTGTGCACCAGCCACGTCTGGATGTAGCCCTTGATCCACCGCGACCGCTGCCGCACCCAGTTGCCCAGGTGGCTGTTGGCCTCCTCCTCGGTGACCGACACCATCATGCGCACGTCCCAGCCGCGCCGGGCGATGCGGATGCCGAGGTCGGCGTCCTCGGTGACGTTGTAGGCGTCCCAGCCGCCCAGCGCGCGCAGCGCGTCGGTGCGGAAGTGGTTGGACGTGCCGCCGAGCGGGATGGCCAGGCGGTGCCGGTCGAGGCCGCGCAGCGACAGGGAGAAGTTGGTGGCGTACTCGGCCGCGAAGCACCGGGTGAGCCAGTTCGTCCACGGGTTCCAGTACTGCAGCTCGGCCTGCACGCAGACCACACGGTCGGCCAGCAGCCGGAACGCCAGCACCGACTTGCGGAGCTGGTCGGGGTCGGGACGGTCCTCGGCGTCGTAGATGACGCAGAACTCCCCGCGCGCCTTCTCCAGCCCGACGTTGCACGCCTTCGGCTTCGTCTTCGGGTTGGAGTGAGGAATGATCACGACCTCGAACTGCGGCAGCAGGTCGATGGTGGCCAGGGCGCCGCGGGTGGCGTCGTCGTCCTCCTCGATCAGCAGCAGGATCTGCAGCTTCTCCGGCGGGTAGTCCATCTGGGACAGCCGCTCCAGCAGGAACGGCAGCACCTCCGCCTCCCGGTGCAGCGGCACCAGGACGGTGTAGACCGGCAGCATCTCCCGGGGGATGGTGTCGATGTCGGAGGGCTCGAAGCGGAGCACCGGCGAGCCCCACGCGCCCAGCACCATGGCGAGCTTGAAGGCGATGACGGCGACGTAGACCGCGGTGACCAGCGCGACGGCGGCCTGGCCGTACCAGACCGGGCCGGGGCCCCAGCCGGTGAACACGTGCAGCGCCAGCGCACCGGCCAGCAGGGCGATCACCAGCGTGCCGGTGACCGCCTGGCCCCGGCTGAGCAGGCGGCGCGCGCTCAGTTCGTCGGGAATGACGGCGGTGGGGGTCATCGCACGGGCTCCGTTCGGATGGCGCGGTAGATCAGGCGGTCGGCGTCCTGGTAGAGGAGCTGGTAGTTCTCGTTGAGGACCGGGGTGCCGTGCAGGGACTTGTAGACGCCGTCCTCGGAGCCCTTGGACGAGCGCATGTAGATCCAGCGCACCTTGCTCGTGACGGGGTCTTCGAGCGCCGGTTCCCACATCCGGAACGAGCCCTCGTAGATGATCTCCCCGAGGGGCAGCTGCGACTGGAAGGTGACGAGCTCGTTGCCGAAGTTCTGCATCAGCACCCGGCCGCCGTCGTAGTTCTCCTTCAGCCAGGTGGCCGAGCCGACGTCGATCCGGCCGCCGGGGGAGTTCAGGTAGGCCACCGGCTCCTCCAGGGTCTTGGTGCCCGGCACCGCCAGCACCGTGGCCGCCACGGCGACCGCCAGGAACGGCCGCGCCTGCTTGACGTACGCCACCAGGAACCCCGCGAACACCGCCGCGCCCAGCGCCATGACCATGCCGAACCGCACGTTGTAGAGGTCGCCGTGGATCTCGGCGACGTGCAGCGGGCGCTGCCCGGCGTACAGGGTGAAGATGTAGAACGGCAGGAACCCGAGCAGGGCGTACGGCGCCAGCGTGGCCGCGTGGATCCGGTGGCGGGCGAAGTAGAGGACCACGCCCAGCGCGGCCAGGCCCAGCGTCACGTAGCCGATGTCGTCGGCCATCGCGATCAGATAGGTCTGGGCCGAGACGACGAGGTCGCCGACCGTCTGGTCGCCGTCGGTGACCCACAGAGACGGCTTGGCGTACTCGCCGACCTGCCAGTAGAGCGGGTGGCCGAAGATGATCCAGTTCCACCCGCACCAGGCGGCGATGCCGCTGTAGGCGATCACCGAGAAGAAGATCAGGTTCGCCTCGATGTGGGTGTAGCCGCGCCACCGGCGCAGCGCCGTGTAGCCCACGACGCAGGTGACCGCCAGGCACAGCACCCAGCCCTCGTACCGGGTGAGCGTCGCGAGAACGGTCCACATCGACGAGAGGGCGATCTGGCCGTAGCGGCCGGTCCGGCACCACTCCTGGAGGTGGTAGACCGCGCCCGCGATGCAGGCGAACAGCAGCGACTCGGTCATCGGGGTGGCCTGCAGGTACAGGGCGTTGGTGTTCAGCGCGAACACCGCGGCAGCCGCCACGCCGGCCCAGCGGGTGCCCGCCATGCCGTCGGTGATCTTGTACAGGTACCGCACCGTGATGACGAACGAGATCATCGAGCCGATGCTGGAGGCGAGGCCGGTCGTGTAGAAGAACTCGATCCACACCAGCGGCACCGCGAGGACGTGCGGCAACGGAAGCCACACGCCACCGAGCTGGGCGACGCCGGCGGTCGGGCTGTCGACCACGCGCGCCGCGATCAGGACGTGCGAGACCGCGTCCTTGTAGCTGAGGACGACGCCCTGGTTGAAGTAGTAGACCGCCGCCACGACCGACAGGACGGCCGCGAGGCCGGTCACCACGGCCAGCAGCGGGTCGGCGGGGGTGAGCGCCCGGCGGGTGCGGCGCCACTTCAGGCCGTCCCTGACCAGATCGCGGTAGACGCCGGCGAGGCTGGTGAGCGAGCGCAGGATGACCCTGATCGACGCGCCGGTCTGGTGGCCGTGCTGGCGCGGGTAGTGGTTGACCGGGTGTTCGACGATGCGCGTGTGGCCCGCGCCGATCTTGGCGAGCAGCTCCGGCGAGATCGCGGCGGCCTCGCCGGTCAGCGTCAGGTCGTCGAGGAGCTTGCGGTCGAGCAGCTTGTAGGCGCAGTCGACGTCACGGCTGCGGGTGCGCAGCAGCACCCGGCTCAGCTGGGTCCAGATCCAGGCGTTGACCTTCCGCATGGCGGGGTCGGCGCGGTGCTTGCGGTAGCCGATCACTCCGTCGGCGCGCTCGTCGCGCTGCACCTGGAGGAAGGTCAGCAGGTCGTCGGCCCGGAACTGGCCGTCGGAGTCGGTGAGCAGGATGCGCCGCATGTCGGTCTGGTCGAGGGCGGTCGCGATGCCGGTGCGGACCGCCGCGCCGTATCCCTGGTTGAACTGGTGGTGGACGGCGAGCACCCGTCCGGGATAGAGCTCGGCGAGCTCGTCGAGCACCCGTCCGGTCCCGTCGGGGGAGCCGTCGTTGACGACGACGATCCGGTGCTCCATGCCGGCCAGCGTGCCGAGGAAGTCCTCGACCGTTGTCCGGAGGTTCTCTTCTTCGTTGTATGCGGGCATGACGACGGTCACGCCCTCGGTGTACAAGCGCGCGGCCCGGGGCGGCGCGCTGGGAATCTCGAGGGTCACGCGAGGGCCTCGGCCTTCTCTCGGGCCTTCTCACGGGTGGCGAATACGAACTTGTCACATATGAGATAGGTGACAATCGTGCCGATCAGGACACCGGTCGCAGCGGAAATGACAGTGGGCAGATATGGGTGAACCAGGGCGAAAACGCCGGTATTGACGGCGAGCGACAGGAGCGCCGTGCCGTTGTAGCCCGACCATCGCCTGACGGTCAGCGGGAAGCGGCGGTCCCCCCAGGTGAACTTCGAGCTCAACACGAAGTTGAGCTGGGCTGACAGGAGAAAGCCGATGGCATCGGCGGGCGTCCACGGGACGCCGGCCGATGCCATTGCGGTCATCGCGAGGTACTGGACTCCGAAGCAGAAACCGCCCACCAGGAGAAATCGCACCACACGTAAGTGATAATCCGGAACAATCGCCACTCGTCCCCCACGGCTTGTGCCTGGTGATCGCGGATTGGTACGTGCCAAGCGTCATGAAGTTTCATGACATGCGCGGAAGGGTGGCGTTATCGCAGCGTGAACTATAGCTAGCGAGAACTTCTGTAGAGAAGTTAAGTATATGAACTTCTGACCACGCCAAATGACAAAGGCGTGTAGGCCGAATTCCCGTCTTGGAACGGTCCCGGCAGGTCAGGACGGGCCTTCGGCGGCCCGTGGAGTCAATGTGCGGATTAACGGTGGCGTGTCCTGGCGGGCGTGGGGGACCCGCCAGGACACGCACCGCTCCGCGCGGCGCGGCGAGGATGCCGACGACCCCGGCGAGGGATGGGGTCGTAGGCGCCGCTAATCGCGCGGAGTCACTGGGGCACCGTCGTCCTCTTCGAGCGGTGCGCGGTAGTGGCGTTCGATCAACCGGGCCGCGCCCACCGGGTCGTCGGACGGATGCGTCATCTCGTGACCATCCTCATTCCAGACGAACGACCCGTGCTTGCACCAAACAGTCAGATCGGCCGATACCGACAGAACGGACATCCCATTTCCGTTGCTCTGGTAGGTGTGGGTGAAGCCCTGGCGATGCAGCGCGTACCTCAGGAGTCGCGTCGCCTCACAGGGATCGCGCCAGGGCAGGTATGGCCTACCCGTACGGACCGCCAACACCGGCCCACCCCCATTGGATGGATTTGTACCAACGTTTGGATAATGCGGCGCTCACGCCGTGGGGTCAAGTGGTTGTTCCAAGTTAGACCGAGATCGTCTAGATTTGTTGGCACAAAAGGGTGGATTGAGGAAAGATGGCACGATCGTCGCTCTACCAGCAGGTGGCCGCCGAACTCCGGAAGGCCATCTACTCGGGTGAGTTCCGCCCGGGTGATCAGATCCCCACCGAGACCGAGCTCATGGACGGCCATCAGGTCAGCCGCAACACGGTCCGCCTGGCCCTGGGTGAGCTGGAGAACGAGGGCCTCATCCTCCGCATGCGCCGGCGCGGCACCTTCGTCCGGGAACGCCGGCCTCTTCTCATGCGCCCGCAGGACGAGCTGTTACCCCTCGGCGGCGACCTGCCGCGCTTCGACGCCTTCGTGCACGCCGTCACCTCCGAGGGGCGGGTGGCCGAGCAGAACATAGAAGTGCAGATCGTGCAGCCGCCCCCCGACGTCGCCACCCGCCTCGAACTCGTCGAGGACGACGCCCACACGGTGGTGCGCCGTCGGCTGCGCTACGTGGACGGCCAGCCGTACAACACGAACGACTCGTACTACCCGCTCAAGCTGGTCGCCGGCTCCGAGATCGTGCGTCCCGGCAACATCACCCGCGGGGCCAACCGGGTCCTGGAGGAACTGGGACACCCTCAGGTCCGCTTTGTCGACGATATTTCGGCACGTATGCCAACTCCGGATGAATCGACACGTCTACAGCTAGAACCCGGTACACCAGTTGTCGTCTATGTCCGTGTTGGGTACGACCCTGACGAAGCACCCGTCCGGGTCGCCGTGTCGGTGCTCCCCGCCGACAAGCATCTGATCAGGTACGAGCTGGAACGTCATTGACCGAACTCAGGCCGTCCGTCTAGGACCGCCTCACCTGTGGTCGCGCCGCGAGCGCCCCCCGGGCCGCGCTCGGGGTGGCGCCAGCCTGTGCGTCAAACGCCGCCACCGCAGGTATCAGGCCTGCCTTCTTGCGCTGGGCCGTTAATTACGGACGGTTAGTCCCCCATTTCGTCCAATCAGGTCGCGCTTTAGGGGCGACGGATGCCGTGCGCACCTAATTGGTCACTCTCAGTAATCACAGGTAAACCCGCAGCAACGAAGGGATCCCCCATGCGCATCGACACCCTTAACCTCTCCGCAGAACTTGTGCTTCGCCGGGCGGACGGCACCGACCTCCCCGACGTGCTCACTCTTCTCGCGGACACGGCGCGGTGGCTCGACGGCCTCGGCGTCCGCCAGTGGCCGAGCGGCGGTTTCCCGGCCGCGCGCATCACCCCGCTCATCGACGAGGGCGTGCTCTACGTCCTGACCGTGGGTGACGAAACGGCCGCCGTGATGGCCCTGGACGACCACGCCGACGCCGAGTTCTGGACGCCGGCCGACCGTCCGGAATCGGCGTTCTACGTCCACAAGCTCGCGGTGAACCGGGCCCACTCGGGCCGAGGGCTCGGCGAGGTGCTGCTCGACTGGGCGGGCCTGCGCGCCCTGGCGGCCGGGCGGCGGCACGTGCGGCTCGACTGCTCCAAGGAGAACCTCCGCCTCCAGGGCTACTACCTGGGACAGCGGTTCCGGCACGTCCGCACGGTCGACCTCCCGCACCGTGCCTCGGGGGCGTTGTTCGAACGGCCGGCGGGACTGCGCGGCGGCCGGACCGAGGTGAAGGTGCGCGACCTCACCGCGGCCGGAAAGGTCCTGCTGACCCACTGAAGAGGCGCAACAGGACCCGCTACTGTTCCCCCATGACCGGACCGTTGCTTGAAGTCATCGCTCTCGACGTGCGCGACGCCGTGGCCGCAGAAGAGGGCGGCGCGGATCGCCTTGAGGTCGTGGCCGACATGTCCGCCGGCGGGCTCACCCCGCCGGCGGAGACGGTCGCCGCCATCGCCGAGAAGTGCACGTTGCCGCAGATGGTGATGGTCCGGCTCGACGCCGGGTTCACCGCGGGCGACGAGGAGCTGGCCCGGCTGCGCGCCCAGGTGCGCGAGATGGCCGAGGCGGGCGCGGCCGGTTTCGTCTTCGGTTTCCTCACCGCCGAGGGGACCGTCGACCTGGCGGCCGCCGAGGCGCTGATCCACGCGGCGGCCCCGCTGCCGTGGACCTTCCACCGCGCGGTCGACCACGCGGCCGACGTCCAGGCGGCCTGGCGGGCCGTGCGGCTGCTGCCCAACCTGGCCACGATCCTGACCTCGGGTTCCCCCCGCGGCGTCGGCGAAGGGCTGCCGGTGCTGCGCACGCGGGCCGAGGCGGGCGACGCCGCGCTGATCATGGCCGGGGGAGGGTTGTCGTTCGACCACGTCCCGGTGCTGCTCGACTACGGCGTCAAGGCCTTCCACATCGGCAGCGCGGCCCGTGAGTCGTGGCTCTCGGCGGTCGACCCCCGGCGGGTGGCCCGCTGGCGGGCGCTACTCGACGCCTAGCTCCCGCAGGCGGGCCAGCAGCTCGTCGCGTTCGCGACGGAGCCGGATGACCTCGAATTCGAGCTCGATGATCCGGCGGATGGCCGCCAGGGTCATGCCCTCGCCCATCAGGACGACCACCTGCCGGATCTGACCGATGTCGTGCCGGCTGTAGCGGCGCTGGCCGCCGGCCGAGCGCTGGGGGGAGACCACCTGCTGCTGGTCGATGCGGCGCAGGAACGCCTGCTGCACCTCCAGCATCGAGGCGACCTGCCCCACACTGAACATGGGGGCGAACTCGTCGTCCATGGCCGACAGGCCGACGGGGTAGCCCCCCGGTGGTTCGGCGCTCATCCGCCCCCTTTCCGCTTCAGCCGTCGATGGCCCGGTGGCCCTCGCCGCCGGTGTGGATGGCGATCTTCCGCGGCTTGGCCTTCTCCAGGACCGGGATGCGGACGGCCAGGACGCCGTTGTCGTACGCGGCCTCGATGGCGTCGGCGTCGAGGTGCTCGGAGAGGTAGACCCTCCGGGTGAAGGTTCCCATGACGCGCTCCCGCACGAACGCGCGCTCACCCTCGGCGTACTCCTCGGAGCGGCGGGCCGAGACGGTCAGCACGCCCCGGTCGACGGTGACCTCGACCGAGCCGGGGTCGATGCCGGGAAGGTCGAAGCGGAGGACGACGTCGTCGGCGCGGCGGATGCCGTCCATCGGCATGACGGCGCTGGTCTCGTCCTTCGCGAACTGCCGGGTCAGCTGGTTGAACTGCCGCTCGAACTCCTGCACGAACGGGTCGATCGACGTCAGCAGCATCGTGCATCACCTCCGAAGATCCGGGAGACCTCTGCGGCTCCCGTCAACCTGTCTCCTGTCTGAGAGATAACCTACAACTCCAGTTATAGGTTTCCTGTCGGAGGCATGTCAAGTCCGAGGGCGAAATCGGCCCGGCGCAGCGCGGCGACCAGGGTTTTGATCGTGGCGGGCTCGTCGAGCACCCCGCCCTCCTGGCGGCGGGCCTGCCAGGCGTCCACCCTGGCCCGGTATTCGGCGTAGGTCGCCAGGTGGTGGGCGTAGACCACGGCGAAGCGGCTGACCAGGTGGGACGGGTGCATGTCCCAGCCCTGGTAGAAGCCGTGGGCCAGCGAGTGGCGGACCGTCTCGGCGTGCCGCCGCCACAGCGCCAGCACGTCGTCTCTGGACGCGGACGCGGGCGCGGCGGCCAGCGAGCCGTCGGAGAGTTCGACGCCCTCGGGGTGGAGCACGGTCTGCATGACGTGGCGGGCGTGGTCGCAGGCCGGATGGTCGAGTCGCTGCTCGTGCGGCGGCAGGCCGCAGGCGGCGGTGTAGTCGAAGACGCCGAAGTGGGCCGCCTTCAGCCGCCCGCGCAGATTGGCGACCAGGTCGGGGGAGCGCTGGAGGAACAGGATCGTCTGGGGGGCCTCGACCTGCATCTCGAAGCCCAGCGTCGGCAGGCCCAGGTCGTGTTCGAGCTCGGCCAGCGAGCGGGCGAACATCCCCAGGTAGGACTCCATCAGCACCTTGGGGAAGGTGATCACGAAGCCGTCCGGGAGGCCGCCCTCGAGCTCGACGAGGCGTTCGAGGAACCCGCGCAGGGTGCGCAGCGACCGCCCGGGGTCGCCGTCGGCGAACGACTTCACCCGCAGGCCCCAGCGCCGGGGGAGCGCCGGCATCGCGGCCACCGCCTCGGCGGCCCGCACCATGTCGGCGTCCTCGTCGCCGCCGGTGTAGCCGTCTTCGAAGTCGATCCGGAGGTCCTGGATCGGCTCGCGGGCCAGCGTCCGGGCCACGCGGTCGTGGACGTCGCCGCCGAACAGGGCGGCGAACTCGCCGGGGGTGGTCAGGCTCAGCAGCCCGGCCGCCTCGGCGCCCCAGTCGGCGACCGTCGAGGCGGTCAGCAGGTTCGCCGGCACGTAGACGGTGTGGACGGGTTGCCAGGCGATCTCCCGTGCCGGGAAACGCGCCTGCTGGGTCCGGTAGACGTTGTCGAAGCCCGCGACGTTGATCTCCACGCACCGACCCTAACCCCGGCCGATCGCCTCCAGCATGGCCGCCCGCCCCACCAGCTTGACCCGTTCGCCCCGGTCGAGGGTGCGGGCCAGCTTCTCCTCGGCCTGCTCGATCGCCAGCCAGTCGGGATAGGTGACCGGCCGTACGCCGCGCTCCCGCAGCAGGTCGTCGACCCGGCGCTCCCTGGGGCCCTCGGTCACCGAGGCCAGCAGGGTGCGGACGGTCTCGGCCGCGTCGGACTTGTTGGTGCCGATCACCCCGGTCGGGCCGCGCTTCAGCCAGCCCGCCACGAACTCGCGGTCGCGGACCCTCCCGGCCACGTTGGGCACGGTCATGGTCTCCTCGGAGAACGGCACGCTGGGCAGGGCCACGCTCTGGTAGCCGACCGAGCGCAGCACCATGTCGGCGGGGATCGTCTCGAACTCGCCCGTCCCCACGACGCGCCTGCCGTCGAGGCGGGTGCGCTCCAGGCGTACCCCTTCGACGTGGCTGACGCCGAGGATCTCGACGGGCCGGAGCCAGAAGCGGACCTCCAGGCGGCGCGGCCGGTTCTCCGGCACCCGCGCCGACCACGACTGGAGCACGTCGAGGTTGCCCCTGATCTGGCGGGTGAGTTCCGTCAGGTCGTCGCAGGCCACCTCGTCGGGGAAGGTCAGGATGTCGGCGTTCAGCAGGTCGCCGAGCTCGCGCAGCTCCTTGAGGGTGAACTTGGCGTGCTGGGCGCCCCGCCGGCCCACCATGTGGACCCGCCTGACCTTCGACTCGGCCAGCGCGGTCAGCACGTTGTGGGGCACGTCGGTGGAGCGCAGCTCGTCGGCGGTCTTGGCCAGGATGCGCACCACGTCGACCGCGACGTTCCCCACCCCGATCACCACGACGTCCTCGGCGTCGAGGGTGAAGTCGGGGGCGTCGGGGTGGCCGCAGTACCAGTTCACGAAGTCGGTGGCCGCCACGCTCCCGGGCAGATCCTCCCCCGGTACGCCCAGCCTGCGGTCGACCATCGCCCCGGTGCAGTAGACCACCGCGTCGTAGCAGGTCAGCAGGTCGTCGACGGACAGGTCGAGGCCCAGCTCGACGCCGCCGAGGAACCGCACCCCCGGAGCCTCCAGAACCCGGCGCAGGTAGGTCGCGATCGACTTGATCGAGGTGTGGTCGGGCGCCACCCCGTATCGGACCAGCCCGTAGGGCGTGGGCAGCCGCTCCAGGACGTCGACCTCGACGGGGCCGGGGGACTGCTTGGTCAGAGCTTCGGCGGTGTAGATCCCGGCCGGGCCGGAGCCCACCACAGCGACACGCAGCGCCACGGGGATGCCTCCTTGCAAAGAAGCCGCTCTCCGGATTCTTTACCCATCGGGGGCCCGGTAGCCAGTGCGATATTGGGGGTTGCGCCACATCTGTTCCGCGATCACAGTTGGACCTCGTGGGCGGAGCGGGGAAACGGCGACGGCGCACCGGCGTAAATCCGGGTGCGGATGGCACGGGAGATGAAACGCTCCCCGACATGAGATTCCACCGCGACGAGATCGGCGCGCGGCGCTACGAGGCGTTCGGCCGCGTGATGGCGGCCTTCGCCACCGAGCCCGAGATGATGGAGACCTGCCGCGACCTGGGCTGGTGGCCCGGCACCGACGGCTGGGAGATCGAGTGGCGCGAGGGCCCCTATGCCACCGAGGTCGCCGACCTGCTCATCGAGCGGGTGCGCGAGCCCGGTTTCCCCGGCCCGCTGGTCGGCCCGCTCGCCCCCGTGACCCCGCTGTGCGCCCGCCTCGACGTGATGGGCGTCAGCTTCGACCTGCGGGCCATCGACCCGCTCGGGCTCGACCGGATGCGGGCCCGTCCCGGCGTGTGGCGCCTGTCGGAGGCGCTCGACCCGGCCCGGCGCACGGGGTCGCGCCAGCCGTGGGAGGAACTCCTGGGTGGGTGATCCTTTTTGTCCGCTTATAGACTGAAAGCGCTGTACGCGGACATCGCTCGGGGGAATCGATGGTCTGGGCTTTCAGTTGGAGCAGACACGGCCCGCTAGGCCCTGAACAGGACTTCATCGCACTCGACCGGCGAGATCGGCGCAGCCAGTGGTACCTGCTGGCGGCGCTGCTCGGCGGCGCCGTGGTGGGCTTCGTGGGCGCGGGCCTCTCGGGCGCCGCGCCCTCCTGGCTCATGGCCGTCTACGACCCTTACCTGATCATGGTGCTGGCCGTGGTCGTCGGAGCCGGCGCGGCCGGGTTCGGCTGGGCGCTGCTCAACGGCTGCATGGCCGCGTTCGGGGCGCTGGTCGGCCAGATCACGGCCGGCGCGGCGATCCACCACGACGCGCCCTTCTCCGGCCTCGGTTCCGCCCCCGGGGGCCTGGTCGCGGGCCTGACCATCATCGCCGTACTGGGCCCGCTGAGCTACGGCGCCACCCGGTGCGACCGGATCGGCGGCGTCTGCTACGGCTTCGCCACGGGCCTGCTGCTGTCGATGGCCGCCGAGGAGATGTTGTTCCTGACGGAGGAGTGGCCCTACGCCCTGGCCACGTCGGCCGTCCTGGGCATCGGTTTCCTGCTGCTGTTCCGCCGCCGCCTCGCCGACCGCCTCTTCGGCGTCGCCATCGGACTCGCCTACAGCGTCGGGTACGGGATGGTGCTTCAATCGCTGTGATACTCGGTAGCCTTTGACGACTACAGCAGCCCTATAGAGGAGTAGCCGTGCTTCTGCGGATGTCGACCCTGTTCCTGCGCACCCTGCGTGAGGATCCGGCGGACGCCGAAGTCCCGAGCCACAAGCTCCTGGTCAGGGCCGGTTACGTTCGCCGCGTCGCCCCTGGCATCTACTCGTGGCTGCCGCTCGGCAAGATCGTCCTGGAGAACGTCGCCAGGGTCGTCCGCGAGGAGATGAACGCGATGGGCGGCCAGGAGGTGCTCTTCCCCGCCCTGCTGCCCCGCGACTTCTACGAGGCCACCGGCCGCTGGACCGAATACGGCGACACGCTGTTCCGGCTGAAGGACCGCAAGGGCAACGACTACCTCCTCGGGCCCACCCACGAGGAGATGTTCACCGACATGGTGAAGGGCGAATACTCCTCCTACAAGGACTATCCCGTCACGCTCTACCAGATCCAGACCAAATACCGCGACGAGGCCCGTCCCCGTGCCGGCATCCTGCGTGGCCGCGAGTTCGTGATGAAGGACTCCTACTCCTTCGACCTCGACGACGAGGGTCTCAAGCGCAGCTACGAGAACCACCGGGCGGCGTACATCCGGATCTTCGAGCGGCTCGGCATCGACGTGAAGATCTGCTTCGCGACCTCCGGCGCCATGGGCGGCTCGGCCTCCGAGGAGTTCCTCGCCCCCGCCCCCACCGGTGAGGACACCTTCGTGGCCTGCCGCACCTGCGGCTACGCCGCCAACGCCGAGGCCGTCACCACCCCCGCCCCCGACCCGGTCACGGGCGAGCGCGCGGCCCTGACGGTGCTCGACACCCCCGACACCCCGACCATCGAGACGCTCGTCTCCTACATGAACGAGCACCACGGCCTGAAGATCACCGCGGCCGACACGCTCAAGAACGTGGTCGTCAAGGTCGTCACGCCCGGCGTGAAAGAGGCCGAGACCCTGGTCATCGGCGTGCCCGGCGACCGCGAGGTCGACTTCAAGCGCCTGGAGGCCGCGCTGGCCCCCGGCGAGCCGGCCATCTTCGAGGCGGGCGACTTCGCCAGGCATCCGGGGCTGGTCCGCGGCTACATCGGCCCGCAGATCCTCAAGGAGCTCGGCATCCGCTACCTCGTCGACCCCCGCGTGGTCGACGGCAGCGAGTGGGTGACCGGCGCCAACGAGCCCGGCAAGCACGCCGCCCACGTGGTCGCGGGCCGCGACTTCATCGCCGACGGCACCATCGAGGCCGCCGAGATCCGCGCCGGCGACGCCTGCCCGGTCTGCGGCAGCGACCTGTCGATCGACCGCGGCATCGAGATCGGCCACATCTTCCAGCTCGGCCGCAAGTACGCCGACGCCGCCCAGCTCGACGCCCTCGGCCCCGACGGCAAGCCCATCCGCATCACCATGGGCTCCTACGGCATCGGCGTCTCCCGCGCCGTGGCCGTCATGGCCGAGCAGCGCCACGACGCCCTCGGCCTGGCCTGGCCCCGCGAGGTCGCCCCCGCCGACGTGCACATCGTCGGCACCGGCAAGGAGAACCAGATCGAGATCGCCACGAAGATCGCCGAAGAGCTCGAGGCCAAGGGCCTCCGCGTCCTCCTCGACGACCGCCCCCAGGTCTCACCGGGCGTGAAGTTCAAGGACAGCGAACTCCTCGGCCTCCCGACCGTCCTGATCGTCGGCCGAGGCGTGACGAACGGCGTGGCCGAACTCCGCGACCGCGCCACGGGCGAGCGCGCCGAGATCCCGCTCGACGAGGCCGTCCAGAAGGTCCTCGATGCCTGCGCCTAGGAGCCTCTAGCTCTAGAGGGTCCGCCTGAATGGGGCGCGCCCGGAGCGGCGGGGCCGCGTCCGTGCCTGGACTGAGGAGCGCAGGAGAGCGAAGCGAACCGGAGCGACGAGGGAAGGCGCGGACTGAAGGCGGCCACGCCCGCCGCGCCGGAGGCGCGGCCATCAAACAGGCGCGGCCATTCAACACAGCGAGGGGCGGTTCGGCACCATGGGGGGAGTGTGACGAACCGCCCGCTCACGCCCCCTCCGCCTCTGCGGAGGGGAGCTATCCGATCTAGCGGCGTCTCAGCGAACGCCGCCAGGAGAACCCACCGGGCAGGTCGACGCTGACCTGCTTTCCACCGTCGGCGCGCTTCGTGTACCGCACGCCGCCCTTGCCGACGCTGTGGCCGACTCCGCCGCGCGAGAAGTTGATCCGGAACGGACCGATCTTGATCGTTTTTCGGAAGCCCCAACTCATGACGTCCTGAACTACCCGAGAAATCGGGAATAAACGGCAGCCGTCCTGAATCACGGTCCGCCCGGACTACGGCGTCGCGCCCGCTTCGGGCGCCGGCAGCGTGGACGGTTCCTGGGACGGCGGCGGCGCGACGGGCTGGCCCGAGTTGGGCGGCAGGGGCGTCGGCTCGGTCACGGCGGGGCTGGAGACGGCGTGTTCCTGGCCCGGCATGCCCGGGAAGGCCGGAATCTGCGGCTGCCAGCCGAAGCCCCGCACGGCCGCCTCCTGCGTCGCCAGCACCGCCAGCCGCCGCAAGCCCGGGTCGGTGTCGGCCGACAGCTCAACGTAGGCCGCGCAGACCCGCTCCTCGATGTAGGCCGCCAGGCGGGCGGCCTGGGCGGCCGTGGTCACCTCGAAGGGGAGCTGGTAGGTGCCCGGCTCGGCCGGGGTCTCGCCGCGGCGGCGCATCAGGGCGCGGAGCTGGTCGCGGCGGGCCCGGTGGGCGTCGAACCCGGTCGTCGCGCGGGTCCTGAGCGCGCCGGTCGTCTTGGCGCCGATGACGCCGTAGGCGTACACGGCGGCGTGCTCGGCGGCCAGGGCCTTCGAGAGCCCGACCGAGGCGCTCACTTCAGCCGCCCGAGGGCCTGGGCGTGGACGGCCTCGCAGGCCCCCATGCTCGCCACCAGCTGCGCCACGACGGGCTTGGCGGCGGCGGCCTGCTCGGGGCGCGCGGCGGCCGCGGCCCGCTCGGCCTCCTTCAGCGCTTCCACGGTCACCTCCGGGTTGACCACAGGGGTCGGGGTCGCGGCGGGGGAACCGGGTTCGGGCAGATGCTTGCGCAGGGCCGCCAGGTGGGCCAGGTGGCGCTGCTGGAACGGCTGAAGCGCGGGCGCCAGCTTCGCGTCGGACAGGGCGGCCTGCTGGTAGAGCGCGACCAGCTTCTCCTTGCCGCCGATGAGCCCGGCCAGCAGCGCCGCGTGTGGATCGGGGGAGGGCGAAGCCACCGGTGACGCGGCCTCCTGGCCCTTCGCGCAACCCACCAGCACCAGGCCCGCCCCGGCACCCAGCAGGGCACGCCGGGACAGGTTCATACCGGACTCTCCCACAGGCACCCGCCCATGGTAGAGCGCTCCAGACTCCACCCAACCCGCGCCACACGGACGGGTTCGCGCTCTCGCGTCGCATAGACCCCTCGGACTCCGCCCGGCCCGAGCCACACGAACGGGTTCGTGCTCTCGCGGCGGGTAGAGCGCTCCGGACTCCGCCCGGCCCGCTCACACGGACGGGTTCGCGCCCTCGCGTGGCGTTAAGCGCTCCGGACTCCACCCGGCCGGCCGCCCTACGGACAGGTGCGCGCTCTGGCATGGGTAGAGCGCTCAGACTCCGCCCGGCCCGAGCCACACGGACGGGTTCATGCTCTCGCGTCGCGTAGAGCCCGGACATCGGCTCGACACGTCGCGGGTTCGCGCCCCCGGGGTGTGGAAAGCGCTTCAGAGTCGGCCGCGCCGGTGGGTTCGCGTTCGCGCGGCGCGGCGAGCGGTGCCGGTCTGTCGATAGGCTGTGGGCACGTTGGGCGAGGTACGCCCCCGATGGCCATTGGTAAGGAGGTCACCATGGGTGAATCCGCCCGACGCGACCGCCTCGTGGCGCTGCTCGCCCCGGTCGTCGAGGCCGAAGGTCTCGACCTCGAAGACGTGACGGTCACCCCCGCCGGCAAACGCCGGCTGGTGCGGGTGGTCGTCGACCGTGACGGCGGCATCAGCCTCGACGACGTCTCCGAGGTCAGCCGCTCGGTCTCCGACCGGCTCGACGCGACCGACGCGCTCGGCGGCGGTCCCTACGTGCTGGAGGTCACCTCCCCCGGCGTCGACCGCCCGCTGACCGAGCCGCGCCACTGGCGCCGTGCGAGAGGCAGGCTGGTCAAGGCGGCGCTGACCGACGGCACCGGCGTCGAGGGCCGGATCCTGGAAGCCGACGACGACGGTGTCGAGATCGAGACCGCCGGCCGTTTCGCGTACGCGGATCTGGCAAAGGGCAAGGTCCAGGTGGAGTTCCGCCATCTGGACGACGAGGACGAAGATGAAGAAGACATCGCAGACGGCGATGAGGGCTGAGGGGGAGCCTTGTGGACATTGACATGAGCGTCCTGCGCAGCCTGGAGCGGGAGAAGGACATCTCGTTCGACCTGGTCGTCAAGGCCATCGAGGACGCGCTGCTGATCGCCTACTTCCGCACCGAGGGCGCCGCGCAGAAGGCCCGCGCCCAGCTCGACCGCGTCTCCGGGCACGTGTCGATCCTGGCCGCGGAGATCGGCGAAGACGGCGAGATCCTCCGGGAGTACGACGACACCCCGGGCAACTTCAGCCGCATCGCGGCGACCACCGCCAAGCAGGTCATCCTGCAGCAGCTCCGCGACGCCGAAGACGAGATCAACTTCGGCGAGTTCGCGAGCCGCGAGGGCGAGCTGGTGGCGGGCGTGATCCAGCAGGGCAAGGATCCCCGCGTCGTGCTGGTCGACCTCGGCAAGATCGAGGCCATCCTGCCCCACAACGAGCAGGTCCCCGGGGAGGAGTACGTCCACGGGGAGCGCATCCGCTGCTACGTGGTCCAGGTCAAGAAGGGCAACAAGGGCCCCTCGGTGACCCTGAGCCGCACCCACCCGAACCTGGTGAAGAAGCTGTTCGCGCTGGAGGTCCCGGAGATCGCCGACGGCACCGTCGAGATCGCCGCCATCGCCCGCGAGGCCGGCCACCGCACCAAGATCGCGGTCCGCTCCCGCAAGCCCGGTGTCAACGCCAAGGGCGCCTGCATCGGCCCGATGGGCTCCCGGGTGCGCAACGTGATGACCGAGCTGCACGGCGAGAAGATCGACATCATCGACTGGTCGGAGGAGCCTGCCGACTTCGTCGGGAATGCGCTGTCGCCGGCGCGGGTTTCACGGGTCGAGGTCGTCGACGCCGACGGCCGGGTCGCCCGGGTGACCGTCCCCGACTACCAGCTCTCGCTGGCGATCGGGAAGGAAGGGCAGAACGCCCGGCTGGCCGCGCGGCTGACCGGGTGGCGCATCGACATCAAGCCGGATACTCATGAGGCACCGGCCGATCCCGCAGATGCGTCGGCAAGGTAAGCTGGAATACGGTGACCAGGCCGCCCCGCTGAGAACGTGCGTGGGCTGCCGGGTTCGCACGGCCAAGTCCGAGCTACTCCGACTGGTGGTGGCCGGGGATGTGATCATCCCTGACCTGCAGAAACGGCTCCCGGGACGCGGTGCTTCACTGCACCCCTCCCTGGCCTGCCTGCAGCTCGCAGATCGTCGCCGGGCGTTCACCCGCGCTTTCCGCGCGGAGGGAACGCTCGATCAGACGCGCTTGCGGGCCTACTTGGAGGACTTGACGAGGAAAGCCGCCGGGTGAATGGTTACCAACTGTTTCGTAGGACGCCGAGTTGATGGGCGGAGTCAGATTGCTATGAGCGCCTGATGAGCACGCGGCAATGAGTACGTCCAGGTAGCGACGGTCCGGCGGCACAGCCTCCCGGGCCGAGTTAGGGAGTGCAGTGGCGAAGGTCCGGGTATACGAGCTCGCCAAGGAGTTCGGTGTTGAGAGCAAGGTCGTCATGGCCAAGCTCACCGAGATGGGCGAGTTCGTTCGATCGGCGTCCTCAACGATTGAGGCGCCGGTTGTCCGCAAACTGACGGAGGCGTTCGGTAAGGGCGACTCCAAGGGGGGCAAGTCCCCCCGTCCGGCCCCACGGCCGGCACCCCGGCCGGTCGGCAACGACCAGGCCGGCAACGGCGCTCCGGCGCCCGCATCTCCTTCGGACTTCGGCAACCGGCCGATTCCGAAGCCGGGCCCGCGGCCGGCGCCGCGTCCCGTTCCCATGCCGCATCCGGCGCCGCAGCCCGCTCCCCAGAGCGAGGCCGCCCCGCGTCCCGCGGCTCCGCCCGCCCCGGCTCCGCGCCCCGAGGCGCCCCGTCCGGCGGCTTCTTCTTCCAACGCGCCCGCGGCCGGTGGGCCGTCGGCGCCGTCCGGTCCCCGGCCGACGCCCGGTCCCAAGCCGGGTCCGCGCCCGACCCCCGGTCCTCGCCCGGCGTCCGGCCCCGCGGCCGGCGGCGGTGCGCCGCGTCCGGGTGGCGAGCGCGGTCCCAAGCCGGGTCCGCGCGGCCCGCGTCCGGGCAACAACCCGTTCTCTTCCAACGCCAGCGGCATGGGCCAGCGGCCCGCGCGTCCCGGCGACCGTCCCGACCGCGGTGACCGTCCCGACCGGGGCGACCACGCCGGGCCTCGGGGCGACCACGCCGGTCACCGCGGTGACCGGCCCGACCGCGGTCCTCGTGAGGACCGTGGCGACCGCGGGCCCCGCGAGCCGCGCCGTGAGGGCGGTCCGCGTCCGGGTCCCGGCGGTCCGCGTCCGGGTCCCGCCGGTGCGGGCGGTCCCCGTCCCGCCGGCGCCGGTCCTCGCCCGGGTCCGCCCGGTGCGGGTGGCCCGCGTCCGCCGGCCGGTGCCGGTGGTCCTCGTCCGGGTGGCCCCCGGCCGAACCCGTCGATGATGCCGCAGGGTCGTCCTGCCGGTCCCGGTGGCGGGCCCGGCGGCGGTGGCCGTCCCGGTGGTGGCGGCGGTCGTCCCGGTGGCGGCGGTGGCCGTCCCGGTGGCGGTGGCGGTCGTCCGGGTGGCGGCGGTTTCGCGCCGCGTGCCGGTGCCGCCGGTGGCGGTGGCGGCGGTCGTCCCGGTGGCGGCGGTCCCGGTGGTGGCGGCGGCGGCTTCGGCGGCGGTCGTCCCGGTCCGGGTGGTCGTGGCCGTGGCGGCGGCACGGCGGGTGCCTTCGGGCGTCCGGGTGGCCGTCCGACGCGTGGCCGCAAGTCCAAGCGCCAGAGGCGCCAGGAGTTCGACAACATGTCGGCGCCGGCGATCGGCGGCGTGCAGGCTCCCCGTGGCGGCGGTCAGACGATCCGTCTCCCGCGCGGCGCCTCGCTGTCCGACTTCGCCGACCGCATCGGCGCGAACCCGGCGGCGCTGGTCCAGATCATGCTCCACCTCGGTGAGATGGTGACCGCGACCCAGTCGGTGAACGAGGAGACGTTGCAGCTCCTCGGCGCCGAGCTCGACTACGTCGTGCAGGTCGTCTCGCCCGAGGAGGAGGACCGCGAGCTGCTCGAGTCCTTCAAGATCGAGTTCGGTGAGGACGAGGGCGACGAGGCCGACCTCGCGCCGCGTCCGCCGGTCGTGACCGTCATGGGTCACGTCGACCACGGTAAGACCAAGCTCCTCGACGCCATCCGGAACACCAACGTGGTGGCGCGGGAGGCCGGTGGCATCACCCAGCACATCGGCGCCTACCAGGTCCACGCGACCCACGAGGGCGAAGACCGGAAGATCACCTTCATCGACACCCCGGGTCACGAGGCGTTCACCGCCATGCGTGCCCGTGGTGCGCAGGCCACCGACATCGCCGTCCTGGTGGTCGCGGCCGACGACGGTGTGAAGCCGCAGACGATCGAGGCGCTGAACCACGCCCAGGCGGCCGAGGTGCCGATCGTGGTCGCGGTCAACAAGATCGACAAGGAGGGCGCCGACCCCACCAAGGTCCGGGCCCAGCTGACCGAATACGGCCTGGTGGCCGAGGAGTTCGGTGGCTCGACCCTGTTCGTCGACATCTCGGCGAAGCAGGGCCTGGGCATCGACAACCTGCTCGAGGCGATCATCCTGACGGCCGACGCGGAGCTCGACCTTCGCGCCAACCCCGACATGGACGCCCAGGGCCTGGCGATCGAAGCCCACCTCGACAAGGGCCGCGGCCCGGTGGCGACCGTGCTGGTCCAGCGCGGCACCCTCCGGGTCGGCGAGTCGATCGTCTGTGGCGAGGCCTTCGGCCGCGTCCGGGCGATGCTCGACGACAACATGCAGCCGGTCGAAGAGGCCGACCCGTCGCGTCCGGTCCGGGTGCTCGGTCTGACGGCCGTGCCCCGCGCGGGTGACAACTTCCTGGTCGTCAGCGACGACCGGATGGCCCGCCAGATCGCCCAGGAGCGGGCGGCTCGTCAGCGCATCGCGGAGATGGCCAAGGCCGGTCGCCGCCGTACGCTCGAAGAGCTGTTCAGCGACTACGAGAAGGGCAAGATCGACGAGCTCAAGCTCATCATCAAGGGTGACGTGTCCGGTTCGGTGGAAGCACTGGAAGACGCGCTGCTCAAGATCGATGTGGGCGAGGAGGTCAACCTCCGCGTGCTGCACCGCGCCGTCGGTGCGATCACGGAGTACGACGTCAACCTGGCGATCGCCGACGACAACGCGGTGATCATCGGCTTCAACGTGCGGCCGGAAGTCCGGGCGCGCGACCTGGCCGAGCGCGAGGGCGTCGACATCCGCTACTACTCGGTCATCTACCAGGCGATCGAGGAGATCGAGGCGGCCCTCAAGGGCATGCTCAAGCCCGAGTTCGAGGAGATCCAGACCGGTACCGCCGAGGTCCGCGAGGTCTTCAAGGTGCCGAAGATCGGCAACGTCGCGGGTACCCTCGTCCGCTCGGGTGTCATCACCCGGAACAGCAAGGCGCGGATCATCCGCGAGGGTGTCGTCATCGCCGACAACCTCACCGTCTCGTCGCTGCGCCGGTTCAAGGACGACGCGACCGAGGTCCGCGAGGGCTTCGAGTGCGGTATCGGTGTCGGTTACAACGACATCAAGATCGACGACGTCATCGAGACGTTCGAGATGCGGGAGAAGCCCCGCGACTAGGGGCTGATCGACCCGGTTCCCGGCCTGTTCGCAGGCCGGGAACCGGTTTTCCTCAAAGACCTGCACACGACCCACGCGCCAGGGTCTATTGGCGCCACAACAACACATGTATGTCGGTGCTCTGACGTTGGACATCCTCCTCGGCGACGTTCACTCGCTGAAGGAGAAGCGGTCCGTTGTCCGTCCCCTCATCGCCGAGCTGCGCCGGAGGTTCCCCGCGGTCGCGGTGGCCGAGACCGGCCATCACGAGCTGCACCGAAGAGCCGAGATCGGCGTCGCCGTCGTCTCCGGCTCGGCCGGGAACGTCGATGAGGTCCTGAACGCGTGCGAGCGGGCCGTCGCCTTCCGCCCCGAGATCGAGCTGCTGTCGGCTCGGCATCGTTTGTTCAACGACGAGGAATAGACCGCCAGGTCGCAGCGTCAGCCGTACATCCGGAAGAAGGGGGAGCGCGCCCATGGACGCCGCGCGAGCCAGGAAACTGGCGGACCGAATCCAGCAGATCGTCGCCGAGATGCTGGAACGGCGGATCAAGGATCCGCGGCTCGGGTTCGTCACCGTCACCGACACCCGGGTCACCAACGATCTGAGTGAGGCGACGGTCTTCTACACCGTCTTCGGGTCGGACGCCGAGCGCAAGGACACCGCCGCGGCGCTGGAGAGCGCCAAGGGCATCATCCGCTCGGAGGTCGGCCGGCAGACCGGGCTGCGGCACACGCCCACGCTCACGTTCACCCACGACCCCCTGCCCGACTCGGCCCGGCACCTCGACGGCCTGCTCGCCGAGGCCAGGGCGCGCGACGCCGAGATCGCGCGCAAGGCCGAGGGCGCGGCCTACGCGGGCGACGCCGATCCGTACAAGAAAGACGACGACGAGCTCGACGACGAGTTCGAGGACGACACCGACGAGGTGTCCGAGCGAAGCACGAAGTGACGCTCCCTCCCGAGGCCGAATGGGCGCGCGCGGTCGCGCTCATCGGTTCGCACGACTCGATCGCCCTGGCCTGTCACGTCACCCCCGACGGCGACGCCCTGGGCTCGATGCTGGCCTTCGGCCAGGCGTTGCGGCAGGCCGGCAGGCACGTGGTCGCCGCCTTCGGCGACCACGGGCTGACCGTGCCGCGGCTGCTGCGCTTCCTGCCCGGCCAGGACCTCCTGGTCGAATCCGCGCGCTTCCCGGCCGAGCCGGACCTGATGATCACCTTCGACGCCGCGACGATCGAGCGGCTGGGCCTGCTCGTCCCGGCGGCCAAGGCCGCGCGGGAGCTGGTGGTGCTCGACCACCATGCGTCCAACACCGGTTTCGGGACCGTCCAGCTCGTCGATCCCAAGGCGGCGGCCACGGCCGTGCTGACCGAGGAGCTGATCCGGCGGCTGGGGCTCCAGATCGACCGGGACATCGCGACCTGCCTCTACACGGCCCTGGTGACCGACACCGGCTCGTTCCGCTACAGCTCGACCACCCCCGCCGTCCACGCCCTGGCCGGGCGGCTGCTCGACGCGGGCCTCAACCCCGACGCCATCGCGCGGGAGTTGTGGGACCGCTCACCCTTCGGATACCTGCGGGTTCTCGGCGCCGCCCTGTCGCGGGCCCAGCTCGACCGGTCGGCCGTCGGCGGCGCCGGGCTGGTCTGGACGACCGTGACCAGGGAGGACCGCGCCCTGAACGCGTTGCCCTACGACGAGGTCGAAGGGATCATCGACGTCCTGCGCAAGGTCGACGACGCCGAGGTGGCCGTGGTCTTCAAGGAAGACGACGAAGGCGCCTGGAACGTGTCGACCCGCGCGAAGGGCACGGCCGACGTGGGCCGTGTCTGCACCGTCCTGGGGGGTGGCGGGCATCCCGGCGCGGCCGGGTTCTCCTCCCGCGAGACCCCGCAGGAGACCGTCGCCCGCCTCACGGAGCTGCTCGCGTGACCAGACGCCCCCCGCCGCCGAGCGGGATCATCATCGTCGACAAGCCCTCGGGCTGGACCTCCCACGATGTCGTCGGCAAGATGCGCGGCATCGCCGGCACCCGCAAGGTCGGCCACGCCGGCACCCTCGACCCGATGGCGACCGGCGTGCTGGTCGTCGGGGTCGAGAAGGCGACCCGCCTGCTGGGCCACCTGGCGCTGACCGAGAAGGTGTACGAGGCCACGATGCGCCTCGGCGTCTCGACCAACACCGACGACGCCGAGGGCGAGGAGACCGGCCGGACCTCCGCCGCCGCGGTGACCGCCGACGACGTCCACAAGGGCGTCGCGGCGCTGACCGGGCGGATCATGCAGGTCCCGCCGCAGGTCAGCGCGATCAAGGTGAACGGTGAGCGGGCCTACAAGCTGGCCCGCCAGGGCGAGGAGGTGGCGCTCCAGGCCCGGCCGATCACGGTCCACGCCTTCGAGGTGACCTCCTTGGTCCTGGGGGAGTCCGTCGACGTCACGGCCACCATCACCTGCTCCTCCGGCACCTACATCCGCTCCCTGGCCCGTGACCTGGGCGACGGACTGGGCGTCGGCGGCCACCTGACGGCGCTCCGCCGCACCCGCGTGGGGCCCTATGCGGTCGAGAACGCGCTGAGCATCGAGGCGCTCCAGAAGGAGTGCGTCATCCTGCCCATCGCCGACGCCGTCTCCCAGGCCTTCCCGCGCCGCGACGTCACCGAGGAGGAGGCCCGCCTGGTCTCCCACGGCGGCCGGCTGAAGGCGGTCGGGCTGGGGGAGGGGCCGATCGGGGTCTTCGCGCCCGGCGGCGAACTGCTTGCCCTGGTCGAGGAGAAGGGCGGCGCGGCCAGACCCCTGGCCGTCTTCGTCGGCTGATCTCTTACTTCATCGTCGGCCGATGTCCTCTGGCCGTTCTTCAACGGCTGATGTCCCTTCTTTCCGTTACGGCTCCGCCCACCCCGGCGCCGCCCGCCGCTTCCGGGGCGCGCCGCATCCGGCGCCTCCCGGTCGCTCCCGCCCGCCGTGGTGACGCGTGGCACGGAAACGCCGGTCGTGGCGAGGAGAACGGCCGGGCCCCGGGCGGGTGGGCCACAGGGCCGCCCCTCGGCGTCCTCGGGTGCCGGGGGGTGTGGGACGCTTAGGACGACTTAGCTTCTTGCCTGTTGGGGGTCGACGTGCGTGGCTGGCTCGGACTTGACGACGTGCCCGCGGACTGGGGCCGGTCCGTCGTCACGATCGGGGTGTTCGACGGCGTCCACCGGGGTCACCAGACGCTGGTGCGCGAGGCCGTCGACCTCGCCCATGAGCTCGGGGTCGCCTCGGTCGCGGTGACCTTCGACCCCCACCCCGACGAGGTCGTGCGGCCCGGCAGCCACCCCTCCCAGTTGTCCACCCCCCACCGGCGCATCGAGCTGCTCGGCGCCCTCGGGGTCGACGCGGTGCTGATCCTGCCGTTCACGCTGGAGTTCTCGCGCACCTCGCCCGAGGAGTTCGTGCAGATCGCGCTGGTCGACCGGCTCCACGCCGCCGGGGTCGTGGTGGGGGAGAACTTCCGGTTCGGCCACAAGGCCGCCGGCAACCTGGACACCCTGCGCGAACTCGGCGAGAAGTACGACTTCGTCGCCGTCGGCGTCCCCCTGGTGAGCAGTCTCGAAGACATCACCTCCTCGCTGATCCGCCAGCACCTGGCCGACGGCGACGTGGCCGCCGCCGCCGACGAGCTGGGCCGCCTCCACCGGGTCGAGGGCGTGGTGGTCCGGGGCCACCAGCGCGGCAAGGCGCTCGGGTTCCCGACCGCCAACGTCGAGTCGGCGCCCCACACCGCCATCCCGGCCGACGGCGTCTACGCCGGCTGGCTCGAGTCGCCCGACGAGCGCTGGCCCGCGGCGATCTCCATCGGCACCAACCCGACCTTCGAGGGCGTCGTCCGGACCGTCGAGGCCTACGCCCTCGACCGCGACGATCTCGACCTCTACGGCCTCCACGTCTCGGTCGACTTCCTGGCCCGGCTCCGCGACACCCTGAAGTTCGACTCGGTCGACGCTCTGGTCGAACAGATGCGCGCCGACGTCGACGAGGCCCGGAGACTGACCGTCTCGGCTGGTTAACGGGCGGTGGTAGCCTTGTATGTCGGCTGAGTAATCACCGGCTTCTCGTCACGGCGACTGTAGGCACGCACGGTCGTTCGCGGGATCGCAATGGCTACGCGTGCCCATGGAACAAAGGAGAAGCAGTGTCGCTCGACACCGCCACGACCAAGGCCATCGTCGCCGAATACGGCGCCAGCGAGGGCGACACCGGGTCCCCCGAGGTGCAGATCGCGCTGCTGAGCAAGCGCATCAGCGACCTGACCGAGCACCTCAAGACCCACAAGCACGACCACCACAGCCGCCGCGGCCTGCTCCTGCTGGTCGGCCGCCGCCGCCGTCTGCTCAAGTACCTGCAGGCGAAGGACATCACGCGCTACCGCTCGCTGATCGAGCGGCTGGGTCTGCGCCGATAACGCGTCAGGAAGGGAGCGGCGATCACTCATGCCGCTCCCTTCCGTATAACCCCACAACTGAACAAACCACACACCACCCGTGAAACCAGTGCCCCGCGTCATTCCGCGGAAAAAGAGGGCCGGTCCTCGGTAGTGGCCCCCGGTCGACGCGACCGGGCGCTTCGATCGAAGACCGGCGCCGCACCTCCGGGAGCCGGCGACGTGGGGTGACCGACCCGAAAAAGGAGGTCCCCCGTGGAGGGTGTCCACAGCACGGAAGCCGTCATCGACAACGGCTCCTTCGGCACGCGGACGATCCGGTTCGAGACCGGCCGTCTCGCCCGCCAGGCGGCGGGGTCCGCCGTCGTCTACCTCGACGACGAGACGATGGTCCTGTCCGCGACCACCGCCTCGAAGAACCCCAAAGAGAACCTCGACTTCTTCCCCCTCACGGTCGACGTCGAAGAGCGCATGTACGCCGCGGGCCGCATCCCCGGCTCGTTCTTCCGCCGTGAGGGCCGCCCGTCCGAAGACGCGGTCCTGACCTGCCGTCTGATCGACCGGCCGCTGCGCCCCTCGTTCGTCAAGGGCCTGCGCAACGAGATCCAGATCGTCGCCACCGTCATGGCGCTCCAGCCGGAGCACCTCTACGACGTCGTCGCGATCAACGCCGCCAGCCTCTCGACCCAGCTCGCCGGGCTGCCCTTCTCGGGCCCCATCGGCGGCGTCCGGGTCGCGCTGATCAGCGGCCAGTGGGTGGCGTTCCCGACCCACACCGAGCTCGAGGGCGCGACCTTCGACATGGTCGTGGCCGGCCGCGTGCTCGCCGACGGCGACGTCGCGATCATGATGGTCGAGGCCGAGTCGACCAAGGACACGCTGAAGCTGGTCGCCGAGGGCGCGGTCGCGCCCACCGAGGAGACCGTGGCCCAGGGCCTCGAGGCGGCCAAGCCGTTCATCAAGGTCCTGTGCGAGGCCCAGTCGAAGCTCGCCCAGGTCGCCGCCAAGGAGACCGCCGAGTTCCCGATCTTCCTCGACTACCAGGAAGACGCCCTGCAGGCCGTCGAGGGCGCCGTGCGCGCCGAGCTGGCCGCCGCGCTGACCATCGCCGGCAAGCAGGAGCGCGAGGCCGAGATCGACCGGGTCAAGGGCCTGGTCGGCGAGAAGCTGCTGGCCGACTTCGAGGGCCGCGAGAAGGAACTGTCGGCCGCCTACCGCAGCCTGACCAAGAAGCTGATGCGCGAGCGCGTCATCAACGAGGGCATCCGCATCGACGGCCGCGGCACCAAGGACATCCGGCAGCTCAACGCCGAGGTCCACGTGATCCCGCGGGTGCACGGCTCGGCCCTGTTCGAGCGCGGCGAGACCCAGATCCTGGGCATCACCACGCTGAACATGCTCCGCATGGAGCAGATGATCGACACGCTCAACCCCGAGCGCACCAAGCGCTACATGCACAACTACAACTTCCCGCCCTACTCGACCGGTGAGACCGGCCGCGTGGGCTCGCCCAAGCGCCGCGAGATCGGCCACGGCGCGCTGGCCGAGCGGGCGCTCATCCCGGTTCTCCCGAGCCGCGAGGAGTTCCCCTACGCCATCCGCCAGGTCTCCGAGGCCCTGGGCTCCAACGGCTCGACCTCGATGGGCTCGGTCTGCGCGTCCACGATGGCGCTGCTCGACGCCGGTGTGCCGCTCAAGGAGATGGTGGCCGGCATCGCGATGGGCCTTATCGGCGAGGGCGACACCTACGTCACCCTGACCGACATCCTGGGCGCCGAAGACGCCATGGGCGACATGGACTTCAAGGTCGCCGGCACCAAGGACGTCATCACCGCCCTGCAGCTCGACACCAAGCTCGACGGCATCCCCGCCTCGGTCCTGGCCGCCGCGCTCAAGCAGGCGCGCGGCGCCCGCCTGGCCATCCTCGACGTGATGCAGGAGGCGATCGACTCCCCGGCGGAGATGAACCCGACCGCGCCGCGCATCATCACGATCAAGGTCCCCGTAGACAAGATCGGCGAGGTCATCGGCCCGAAGGGCAAGATGATCAACCAGATCCAGGACGACACGGGCGCCGAGATCACCATCGAGGACGACGGCACGATCTACATCGGCGCCACCGACGGCCCCTCGGCCGAGGCGGCCCGGAGCGCGATCAACGCCATCGCCAACCCGCACATGCCGGAGGTCGGCGAGCGCTACCTGGGCACGGTCGTCAAGATCGCCGCCTTCGGCGCGTTCATCAGCCTGATGCCCGGCAAGGACGGCCTCCTCCACGTCTCCCAGATCCGCAAGCTGCACGGCGGCAAGCGCATCGAGAACGTGGAAGACGTGATGGGTGTCGGCGAGAAGATCCAGGTGGAGATCGCCGAGATCGACTCGCGCGGCAAGCTCTCCCTGGTCCCGGTCGAGGTCGTGGAGAAGGAGGCCGCCGAGAAGGCGGCCCGCGCCGAGGCCGGCGAGCCCGAGGAGGCCCCGGCCGCCGAGCAGTCCGAGGCCCGTGGCGAAGCCCGTGGTGACGACGGTGGGGAGCCCCGCCGCCGCCGCACCCGCAGCCGTTCCGGACGGGACGACCGCAACTCGTGATCACGACGACCCTGTACGACGGAAAGGACGGTGCGGGGGTCATCCGCCGCACCGTCCTGCCCGGTGGGCTCCGCGTGGTGACCGAGACCATGCCGACCGTGCGTTCGGTCGCGGTCGGCGCGTGGGTCGGCATCGGCTCGCGCGACGAGGACCCGGAGCACACCGGAGCCACCCACTTCCTTGAGCACCTGCTGTTCAAGGGCACGCCCACACGCGACGCGATGGAGATCTCCGCGTCGATCGAGGGCATCGGCGGTGAGATCAACGCGTTCACCGCCAAGGAGTACACCTGCTACTACGCGCGGGTCCTCGACGAGGACCTGCCGCTGGCGATCGACGTGCTGGCCGACGTGGTCACCTCATCCCTGATCACCCCCGACGACGTCGAGTCGGAGCGGGGCGTGATCCTGGAGGAGATCGCCATGCACGACGACGACCCCTCCGACGTGGTCCACGAGGCGTTCTCCGAGCAGCTCTACGGCGACACCCCGATCGGGCGCCCGATCCTCGGCAACGAGGAGACGATCAACGCCCTGACGCGCGACCGCATCGACGAGTACTACCAGCGCTTCTACCTGCCCACCCACACCGTGGTCTCGGTGGCCGGCAACGTCTCCCACGAGCACGTGGTGGAGCTCGTCGCCCGCGCCTACGAGCGCGCGGGGGCCCTGGGCGGCGACGCCGCGCCGATCGCGCCCCGCGTGGGCGGCGAGGGCCTGCCGGCCCACCGTGGCGTGAAGGTGGTCGACCGGCCGACCGAGCAGGCCAACCTCGTGCTGGGCACGACCGGCGTCAGCCGCACCGACGACCGGAGGTTCGCCCTCGGGGTGCTCAACGCGGCGCTCGGCGGCGGCATGTCCTCCCGCCTGTTCCAGGAGATTCGGGAGAAGCGCGGCCTGGCCTACAGCGCCTACAGCTACACCTCGCAGTACGCCGACACCGGCCAGTTCGGGGTGTACGTCGGCTGCCTCCCCTCCAAGATCGACGACGTCCTCAAGATCTGCCGCGACGAGATCGCGCGGGTGGTCACCGAGGGCTTCACCGAGGAGGAGATCCTGCGCGGCAAGGGCCAGATGCGCGGGGGTCTCGTGCTCGGCCTGGAGGACACCGGCTCGCGCATGTCGCGGATCGGCAAGAGCGAGCTGGTCTACGACCGGCTCATGTCGGTCGACGAGGTCCTGGAGCGCATCGACGCCGTGACCGCGGCCGACATCGCCGAGGTCGCCTCCGACGTGCTGACCCGGCCGCTCACGCTGGCCGTCATCGGCCCGTTCGCCGGGAAGGACTTTTCGGCCGCGGTGGGCTGACCGCTAGCCTTAGCACGTGATCAAAGTAGGTGTGCTGGGCGCGCGTGGCCGCGTCGGGGTGGAAGTGTGCAAGGCCGTCCACGCGGCCGACGATCTGGAACTGGTGGCGGCCGTCGACAAGGACGACGCCCTCGACCCGATCGCCGAGGCCGAGGTGGTGGTCGACTTCACCCACCCCGACGTGGTGATGGGCAACCTCCGCTGGTGCATCGAGCGGGGGGTGCACCCGGTCGTCGGCACGACCGGCTTCGACCCCGCCCGCCTCGACGAGGTCAGGGCACTGCTGGCGGCCAACCCCGGCACCAACGCCCTGATCGCCCCCAACTTCGGCATCGCGGCCGTGCTGATGATGCACTTCGCCCGGCAGGCGGCCCGCTTCTTCGACTCCGCCGAGATCGTCGAGCTGCACCACCCGAACAAGGCTGACGCGCCCTCGGGCACCGCCCGGCGGACCGCCGAGCTGATCGCCGCCGCCCGCGCCGAGGCCGGGCTCGGCCCGATGCCCGACGCGACCTCCCAGGAGCTTCCCGGCGCCCGTGGGGCCGACGTCGACGGGGTGCGGGTCCACGCGGTCCGGCTGGCCGGGCTGATCGCCCACCAGGAGGTCATCCTGGGCGGCGACGGCGAGATCCTCACCATCCGCCACGACACCATGAACCGGGCGTCGTTCACGCCGGGGGTGCTGCTGGGCGTCCGCAAGGTCCGCGACCTGCCCGCCGGTCTGACCGTCGGGCTGGACGCGCTGCTCGATCTCTAGACGCCCACCGCGAAAACGTCGGTCGCCCGGGGCATGACGGCACCCCGGGCGGGTGGGCCTTCGCGCGTCGAGGGCCGGGCCGGCGCGGCCGGTTGGCGCCGGTTGCGGTGGCCCGCTCGGTGCGGTGGTCGGTGCCGGGGTGGGCGGAGCCGTAACGGAAGGAAACGCTCTTCAGGCCAGGTTGACGGAGAGGCCGATGGCGAAGAGGAGCCCGAAGACGATCTGCAGGCGGCCGGTCTGCTGGAGCGTGGCGATCAGGGCCCGGCCCTGGAGGCCGTTCATGACCTCGCGCACCGGCCGGACCGCCAGCGGGAGCGCCAGCAGCCCCAGCGCCGCGAACGGGTGGGAGAACACCAGCGGCACCAGGCAGGCGAACGGCACCAGCAGGCAGGCGGCGTAGAGGAAGCGGGTGCGGCGGTCGCCGAGGACCACCGCGAGGGTGCGCTTGCCGGCCGGTTCGTCGGTCTGGCGGTCGCGCAGGTTGTTGACCACGAGCAGGGCCATGGCCAGCAGGCCGACCGGCACCGCCACCCACACCGACGTCCACGACCAGCCGACCTGGACGTAGGCGGTGCCGATGACCGCCACCAGGCCGAAGAAGAAGAACACCGACAACTCGCCGAGCGCCCGGTAGCCGTAAGGGCGGGAGCCGCCCGTGTAGAACCAGGCGGCCAGGATCGACAGCGCCCCGAAGGCCAGCATCCACCAGGCCGACGTCGCCACGACCAGGGCCAGGCCGACCACGGCGGCGGCGGTGAAGCAGCCGAGCGCGGCGGTGAGCACCGCCTTGGGCGTGGCCGCCTTCGAGCCGACGAGCCGCATCGGGCCGACGCGGCCGTCGTCGGTGCCCTTGACGCCGTCGCTGTAGTCGTTGGCGTAGTTGACGCCGATCTGCAGGACCAGCGCGACGAACAGGGCGGCGAGCGCCGCCCACCAGACGAAGCCGCCCTCGCCGATCGCGACGCCGGTGCCGGCGGCGACCGGGACGACGGCCGCGGGGAGAGTACGGGGCCGCGCGCCGGCGACCCATTGAGCCATGGTGGTCACGCGCGTGAGATGTCCGTCGTCATGCGGACCATCCGGATCGGACGGCCCATGTCGAGCACCCGTTCGGCCATGTCCTCGCCCCACCCGGCCGACTCGAGAAACCCGAGCATCGCGTAGTTCTCGGCGAACACCCAGGTCACGACGGAGCTGTAGCCGTCGTCGCGCAGGTGGTCGACGGTCGCGTTGAGCAGCCGGCTGCCGTGGCCGCGCCGGATGTGGTTGGGGTCGACCAGCAGCGTGAGCAGCTCGGCCGTGAACCCGGGATGCAGATCAGGGTCTTCGGCGGGCCCGTGAGAGGCGAGCCCCACGACCCGGTCGCTGGCCCGCTCGGCCGCCGTCGGCAGCGCCGCGAGCACCCCGCCGGGGCCCAGCGCGTGCCACTCTTCGGTGTCGGGGACGACACGTTCCACGGCGACGAGCACCCGGTGGCGCGGGGAGGGCGGCGAGAGGATCGCCTCGTCCCACTGGCGCCGCCACATCTTCTCGGCGGCGGGGCCGGTCATCTGCTGTAGCGGGCCGGGGGGCAGGAAATCGCGGTAGCCGTGCTTCCACGCCCTGATCTGGGTGCTCGTCACCGCGTCGACATCTTCGAGACGGGCAGGTCTGACACCCATTTGGCCGGCTCCTTTCTGTGCCTATGACACCGTACTGGTCAGGCGGGCATCCCCGGACCTTCAGCCTGACGTCGTGCCCTATATGTCCGAGTTTTCGTGCGATTTCCACACACGCGCATCGAGCACCACGCCCGCGACCGGTTCTTCGACGCGTCGATGAAGGCGGCCTGGCAGGTGCTCTCGACGCACACCTTAAGGCGTGGCCACGTCCCGTCGGCGTGCGCCGCAGCGATCATGGCGGCGAGTTGTGCGAGACCGCGATGCGGCGCGCCGTCGGCCGGCACGAGCCGGGGCGTCCCGCCGTCGACGGTGACGCGCAGCGAGAGCGCCGCCAGCGCCGTCTCCAGGGGTTCGGGGGCTGCGTACGCCACCCCGTCGTGGTTGTGCCGCAGGCCGGCCCTGAGACCTTCCCGCAGCTCTCTGGCGAGCACGAGATCGGCGGCCGGTTCGAGGCCGCGGGCCTCCAGCCAGTCGCGCAACACCTGCGGAGAGGTCAGGTCGTCGGTATCGGTCTCGACGTCGTAGGTGTTGACGAAGTCGCGCAGCAGTTCAGCCGGGCCGGACAGGTTGATCACCCCTTCCGAGGCACTCTAGCCGGGAATAACCAGACACCCCCGAAACGCTTTAGCCGGTGTCAGACATTCCTTGGAGGCATCACCATGCACGTCAGCTACCTCGCCTACCTGGCCTTCCAGCAGAAGAAGCGCCGTGAGCGTCAGCCGCGAGTTCCCCGTAAGCCGTCGCGAGCCGAATGACCCCCTCGGCGAGCTCGGTCCGATGCGACGCGGCCGTGTGGGTGAGCCGCAACCAGGGCCCCGGCGGCTCGGCGGCGTGATAGATCCGCCCCGGGCTGACCAGCACACCGGCCCGCTGGGCGCGTTCGACGAGCGCCGCCTCGTCGAGGGCGGGCGGGAGCCGGACCCACACGTGCAGCCCTCCCTTCGGCACCAGCTCCACGCGCACGCCGGGCAGGTGCCGCCGCAGGCTCTCCAGCAGGATCGCCCGCCTTTCCTCCAGCTCCCCGGCGACGGCGGCCCGGTGCCGCCGCCAGGCCGGGGCCGACACGAACTCCAGCGCCGTCTCCTGGAGCGGCCGGGCGACGAAGAACGACTCGACGATCTGCGCGGCCCGCAGCCGGGCGGCGGCCGGTCCCCGGGCGACGAGCCCGGCCACCCGGAGGCTGGGCGCGGTGATCTTGCTGAGCGACAAGACGTGCACGACCGTGCCGTGCGTGTCGAGCGCCACCAGCGGGGGCGGCGGGGGAGTGGTGGTGAGATAACGGGCGAAGTCGTCCTCGACGACGAAGGCGCCCGCCGCCCGCGCGACGGCGAGCACCTGCCGCCGCCGCTCCAGTGACAACGTCGCCCCGGTCGGGTTCTGCAGCGTCGGCTGGCAGTAGAAGACCCTGGCCCTGGTCCGCGCGAACGCCTCCGCGAGCTGGTCGGGCCGCACCCCGCCGCCGTCGGCCGGCACCGGCACCACCCGCAGCCCCGCCGCCCGCGCGGTCGCCAGCGCCCCCGGATAGGTCGGCGTCTCGACCAGCACCGGATCGCCCGGCGCGGCCAGCCCCCGGAAGGCGTGGGTCAGCGCGGCCTGCCCGCCGCTGACGATCAGCACGTCGTTCTGGGTCGTCTCCGTCTCGCCGGCGAACCAGCTGCGCAGCTCGGGCACGCCCGCGCGCGGCGGCATCGACCACGCGTCGGGCCGCTTCACCGCCCTGATCGCGGCGGCGCCGAGCTCCTTGGTCGGCCGCAGCACCGGGTTGAGGTAACCGCCCGTCAGCGGGATCACCCCCTCGGCGGGCTGCTGGAGGATCGACGTCAAGGGCGCCTCGTCGACGACCCGCTCGCCCAGGGCGACCGTCTGCCAGGAGGGGTCGGTCTCCCGGGGACGCGGCGGCGCGGCGACGAACGCGCCCGCGCCCGGCCGGGTGGTGACCACCCCTTCGGCGACCAGCCGCGCCACGGCCCTGGAGACGGTGACGGGCGAGACGCCGTGGGCCCGGACGATCTCCCGGCTGGAGGGAAGCCGGTCGCCCGGCCGCAGGGAGGCCGCCTGGGCCTTCAGGCTGTCGGTGAGACGAGCGATACTGCTATCGTCGTTCATGAGAGACCAGAGTAGCGCTACTATCGCCGATCGGGTAGTGAGTAGCGCGTCAGTTCATCGCCCTGGTAGCGCCGCCACCCAGGCCCGTCTCGGCACGGCGCTCGCCGCCGTCGGCGTCCTCGCCTTCTCCGGCTCGATGCCGGCCACCGTGTACGCCATGCGCGGCCTCGACCCCTTCCTGGTCGCCATCGGCCGTGCCGTGCTCGCCATGGTCGTGGCCGTGGCCTTCCTGCTGGTCGCCCGCGCCCCGCTGCTGCCGCCCCGCCGTGACCTCGGGTCGTACGCCGTCATCGCCCTCGGCGTGGTCTTCGGCTTCCCCGTCTTCAGCGGCCTGGCCCTGTACGGCGGCGCGTCCACCTCCCACTCCGCGGTGGTCATCGGCCTGCTCCCGGCCGCCACCGCGGTCTTCGCCGTGCTGCGCGCGGGCGAGCGCCCCCGGGCGGCCTTCTGGACCGCGTCCGCCCTGGGGGCGCTGTCGATCACCGTCTTCACCCTGTCGCGTGGCGGCGGGCACGTGACCACGGCCGACCTGCTGCTCGTCCTGGCCCTCGGCTCCGCCGCCGTCGGCTACACCGAGGGGGCCCGGCTGACCCGGACCACCCCCGGCTGGCGTGTCATCTCCTACGCGCTCGTCGTGGCCGCCCCGCTGACCGTGCCGCTGACCGTCTGGCTCGCCCTGACGACCGAGCCGACGTTCACCGCCGAGTCGGTCTCGGGCTTCCTCTACACCAGCCTGGTGTCCATGTACCTGGGCTTCATCCCCTGGTACGCCGGCCTAGCCCAGGGCGGCATCGCGCGAGCCGGGCAGACCCAGCTCGCGCAGCCGCTGCTCACGCTGGCCTGGGCCGTCCTGCTCCTCGGCGAGCCGTTCGACCCCTGGACGATCGTGGCGGCCATGGCGGTCCTGGTCTGCGTGGCCGCCACGCAGCGCACCAGGGCCGGCGCTATTCGAGCGTGAACGTGGCGCTGCCGTGGAAGGCGGCGGTGCCGTCGTTCTGCTCGACCCAGACCAGGCCCGACCGGTGGCGCAGGTAGTAGCCGGGGAAGTTGACCGACTCGTACGAGACGCCGCTGCCCGTCAGCCCGGTGCGGCGGTAGAACGAGGCGTCCGAGCGGAACAGGGCCGAGTTGTCGTTGCGCTCGACCCAGGCCTCGTGGTTGCGGTGCCGCAGGAAGTAGCCGGGGAAGTTGGTCGACTCCAGCGACACCGTGCCCGCCCCCGTCAGCCCGGCGACCTGCCGGAACTGGCTGTCGGCCAGCGGCGTGGCGTTGGCTTCGAGCCGGACCCGGTACTCCCAGTGACGGACGGCCAGACTCCCGGACATGAGCCGCACCGGGGTGGCGCCGTCCGGTACGGGAAGCCCGAAGTCGGGCGTGCCGTCGGCCCGCCAGTAGATCTTCTGGACCCGCGTCCGCCGGTTCGGGTCGTTGAGCGGGTCGCCCGAGATGTTCTGGTACGACCGGTCGTGGTAGACGAGCAGGTCGCTCTGGCCGTCCTCCGAGACCGTGAAGGAGTTGTGGCCGGGCCCGAACTGGCTGGTCGCGGCGCTGGAGGCGAAGACCGGGTTGGGGCTCTTGGTCCACGACGCGGCGTTGAGCGGATCGGCCGACGCCGAGGCGGTCAGCAGCCCGAGGCAGTAGTTCGCATCGGTGGCGCTGGCCGAGTAGGTCATGAACAACCGCCCGTTGCGCTGGATCACCGACGGCCCCTCGGCGACCCGGTAGCCCCTGGTCTCCCAGGCCAGGGTGGGGATCGTCAGGCGGGTGGTGGCCCCGGTGATCTGCCACGGGTTCGCGCCCATGCGGGCGATGTACAGGTTGGAGTTGGTCGAGATGCCCGGTTCCTGCTGCGCCCAGATCAGGTAGCGGACGCCGTTGTGCGTGAAGGTCGAGGCGTCCAGCGAGAAGGTGTCCCAGGGGGTGACGATACGCCCGCGTTCGGTCCACGTGCCGGTCAGGGGGTTGGCCGCGCTGCTCTCCAGGACGTACATGCGGATGCGCCACACGTCGTCGGCGCGGCCGGCGGCGAAGTAGACGTACCAGCGGCCGTTGATGAAGTGGATCTCGGGCGCCCAGATGTGCGCGCCCATCTCGCCCGAGGTGTGCCTGCGCCAGATGACGGTCTCGGGCGCGGTGGCCAGGCCCGAGATCGTGGTCGCGCGGCGCAGCACGATGCGGTCGTACTCGGGCACCGTGGCGGTGAAGTAGTAGTAGCCGTCGGTGTGCCGGAAGATGTGCGGGTCGGCGCGCTGCGCCGCGATCGGGTTGGTGTACTGCACGGCCGGACTGGCCTGCGCCGGCAGCGGCGTCAGCAGGAGCAGCGTCGCCACGACGACGACCAGGCGTAACAGGCGCATCGGAGGTCCTCTCAGGCGAGCGGTGCGGTCACGGTGAAGGCCGTGCCGGTCGGATCGAGACGCAGGCTGCCGTTGAGGAACTTCCCAGGCAGGTTGTACGACTCCAGCAGCGCCCCCCGCGCGCAGAAGGTGGCGTCGCCCCGGAAGATCGCCGACCCGTCGTTCCGTTGCAGGACGAGCTGCATGTTGTAGTGGCGCAGGTAGTAGCCGGGGAAGTTGATCGCCTGGAACGAGTAGCACCCGGAGTGGGCCAGCCCCGCGCCGATCGTGAAGGTCGAGTCCTGCCGCTGCAGCAGCGGGCTGGTGGAGCTCACGTTCTCCAGATAGGCCTGGTAGTCGCGGTGCCGCACGTAGAGGGACCCGGCCCGCAGCGACCGGTTGCCCGTCGGCAGCGCGGTGGTGTCACCGGAGTCCTCCCGGATCACGGTGAAGTGCCGCGCCGTGCCGGACAGCCCCGAGAGCTCGGTCCGCCCCGAGAAACTCGACAGGTTGGAGCTGTCGGCGTAGTAGTACCGCCCGCCCGAGTAGTTGTCGAAGTAGATGCGCCACCGGTTGTCGGGAAGCCGCACGAGCGCGGGCCCTTCGAGCCCCGACCCCCACCCGGCCCAGTTGCCCGTGCCGACGAACGTCCAGGGCCCGTTCAGGCTCGTGGCGGTCGCATGCTCGATGTACTTGGTCGTCTCGTTCTTCAGGAAGTTGTGGTACGTCCCGTCGACCTTGACCAGGAAACTGTCGATGTAGTTGGCCGGGATCCCGAGCGCGGTCGGGGCCGACCACGCCGACAACGCGGAGTTGGAGGCCGTGATCCGGTAGGGCCGGAACTGCCCGGCGGTCCCGGTCGTGGACGCCGAGAAGACGACGTGCACACTGCCGTCGGAGTCGCGGAACCACTCGGGGGCCCAGGTGCTGCCCGTGGAGCCGTTCAGCCCGACGGTGACGTTGCGCTGGAACGTCCAGGTGACGGCGTCGGCGCTGCGGGCGAACCCGATCGTGTTGCCGGTCCAGCCGGTCGTGTAGACGAGGTGGTAGTAGCCGTCGGTGTGCTTGATGACGCTCGGGTCGCGGATCAGGCCTGACGGGGGTGTGTAGGCGTTCGACCTGATGAGGTTGTAGTTCGTGGCGTTGCTGGAGTCGTAGACGTACATGTTCGACTCGCTGGCGTTGGTGAACGCGGTCATGAGGTAGTGCGGGGCGGGGCCGGCGGCGTTCGCGGGGGTGGGGTGGAGGAGGGCGGCGATGAGGACGACGAGGGGGAGCAACGACCTTCGGAGCATGGGAGGTCCATCTGTTATCGCTAACATTGGGATCTCATGGCTAACCCGGGGGTCCGCGGCTGTCAACGGGGCGGGGTGTCGGCGCAGGTGCGGGGTGGCGTCGCCCTGAAACTTTCCGGGCCGGCCGCGCGGCGTCGCCATCCGCTCAGCCTGGGCACGCGTGGATGCGTCTGCCCAGGCGTGTCAGGCTGATGGCGGGTGGCCGCGCGCCTCCTCGTCACAGACCGTTCTGGCGGGATGCCGGGGTCGAGCGCTTCGACTTGGGCCACTTTTCGCGGGCCGTCGCATACGTCCCCCGGTAGGGGACCGTGAACACGTAGCCCTGTTTGCGCAAGGTCGCGATCGCTTGGCGGACGGTCGCCTTGGCCACGCCGTGTTCGGCCATCAGGACTTTCTCGCTCGGCAGGGCGCGGTTGGCGGGGAACTCGCCTGAGCGGATCTTCTCCGCCAGGAGTTTGGCGATCTGCTGGTAGACGGGGAGCTCCGATCGCGGGGTGTCGGGCGTGCCCACGAAGGTGCCCTCTCCCTGGATCGTGTAGGCGAGGCCCTGGTCGCGCAGTTCGCGGGCCACCCGGCGGGCGGTCATGCGGGCGACGTTGTATTCGGCTTCGAGTTCCGCCTCGCTGGGGATGGCGTCGCCGGGGCTCAGCTCGCCGTCGGCGATCTTCTGCCGGAGCTCCTCGGCTATCTGCTTGTAGACCGGCACGGGTCCCTCTCGGTCGAGCATCTTCGTATCCTAGACCAAACAGTACGTATACCCAGAAACCAGACACTTACTAAGTCTCTATAGACGGCGACTAGACCTATAGGTAGATTGACCATCAAGAAATGCGACGCCACTTGGTGTCGGTGACGACAAGGTGATCGAGGAAGGTGAGGCCAACGATGTCGGAAGCGTGTCGCAAGTGGTCGGTCGAGGCCAGGTCGGCGGGGCTGGGCTCGGTGGAGCCGCTGGGGTGGTTGTGCGCGACCCCGAACGCCGCCCCTCCCGAGGTCAGCACCGCCGTGATCACATCGCGGACCGGCAGTGAGGTGTGGTCACTGCCGCCCTCGGTGAGCACGAGCTGGCGCACCACCCCGCCGCCGGCGTCGCACACCACCAGAACCAGACGCTCCTTCGTCTGCTCCCGCAGGAGCGGGGCCACCAAGGCGGCCAGGTCGGCCGAGGAGGTGATGCGCAATGGACCGGGACCGTTTTGCGAGCGACGTACAAGATGAAAGGCGGCGGCGACGCGGGCGGCCTTGGCGGGCCCGACCCCCGGAACGCTGAGCAGCCGATGCGGCTCGGAACGCGCGAGTTCGCCGAGATCGCCGCAGTGGGAGATCACCCGCGAGGCGAGCTCGACGGCGCTCATGCCGCGGCTGCCCGATCCGAGGAGTATGGCCAGTAATTCCCGATCGGCCAGGGCGTTTCCTCCTTTCTCCAGCAAACGCTCACGAGGCTGATCGCCAGCCGCCATGTCCTTGACCCGCAACCCCATGGGGCACGTTTTACCATCACCCACCGACGTTCTTTCGGTGCCCGCATTTGTCCATCCGATTTGGGGCTGGAAGTGGTTTATGTCCCAGGCGTGGTTGTGACGCGATTTCCCTGATTGGGACGTAATTGTTCCATTGGGATGTCCTGTTGCCTCGTTCGCGAGAGTATGTCTGCGTCGCTACCGTCTGGGCGTTTATGCGCTGTTCTCTGGTTGTTCCTGTACGACCTGGCCGAGAGGCCGGGGAGCCTGTTGTGCGCCCGCGTTGAGAGCATGGGGATGCCTTCCGCAGGGCTGAATCGACCGCCATCCCGCTATGTGGGGATGTGGCTGGGTCTCGAGCGACGGGCTTCGCTTGACTACAGAGAATGGTCGCCGCCTTCGGGTTCCCCGGCCCGCTTCGGATGATCGAACCACGGCACAGCGATCGCCTTCCCAGCTTCCCGACAAGGCGGTCAACCGCTTGCGCCGAATCGCCCCCAATACACTCGCCGCCCCACATCGCCCCCACTAGTGGAGCGGCGAGCGGCCGGTCGCTGGAACGAACGAGGGAGAGTTCCAGCGACCGGCACACCTCTTGCGACGTCGGCGTGGGCTTTCTGGTGTCGTCGAGTTGTTCGGCGGTGCTTGAGGAGGTCCCACAGGCACTCGCCACCTGCCTTGCCTTGCCAGGTGGTGAGGGGCCGGCCGCTGGAACGCGCGGCAACTTCCAGCGGCCGGTTGACCTCCATGTCGAGGTGCCCGTGCTTCATCTGCGGCTCGGTGGATCGCGGTGGCTGGAAGTTCTTGGTCATTCGTGATGGTTGAGCTTGAACCTGGTGGAGTGGAAAGCGAATCTCAGCTTCGCCGCGACGTGCATGGTACGGCGCGAGCGCGGCATCGAAGGCTGGCCTGATGTGCGGTCTTGTTTTGAGACGAGGATTTCGTGGTCTGATCGCAGCGGGGTGTGTAGCCCGAGTTGGCAGGCTTGATGCGACCGCGTCACTGAGACTCCGGCCACTCTTCTGGACCTGTGCCCGGTTTGGCGTGCTTGCTGAGCGCTGATACAGGGGGCCCGATGTCCCATTGATCTCTCGCTGCTCGCGATTGGTGCGCTTGAGCGGCGAGGGGGCCGGTCGCTGGTGCCTATCGGGCGGCTCCGGCGACCGGCCATATCCCGCACGTCGGCTTAAGCTGGCTGGGTCATCTGGTCGTGCAAGAAATCGGGCGAAACGAATCGAGTAGGTGCTTGAAGGCGTGAGGTGCCGGCACAGAACGGTTGCCCCCCAAGGCTCGGTACGTGCCATTGGATGGCTGCGTTCCGTGCATGCGGGACTGAAGGGCCGAGCTGGTCACGGTGAAGTTTCGTTGGCTTGTATCGCAGAGCCCAGCGAGGCCGGAGTTCTTCGCAAGAATCTTTGGTCAGCGCGTGTAGTTTGGCGTTCCAGTCCCGCTGACTGATGGGGAGCTTGCAACTTCGCACGCGGATCCAGCCAAGCGAGGAATGCGTAGATTCGCCCGAGAGCCCAGTAGAACCCTTTGAACGCTCACGAGCGCGTCGGGACTGCACTTTCCGGTAGAGCCTCGCCATGCATGCGACGAACAAGCGCTCTGAACGACGTGTGAAGACTGCGCGTAGGTGCTCGCCTCCATCGTTGGCGGCCCGCCGCAGAGCTTGAGTCGCAACTGGTTGCCCTCCGAAGGCTCCCCGCGAGTCGGCCATTCGCCATCTCGCGAACAGGTTCCGAGGGAAGGCGCGAGCGGCACCTGCCTTCTGACGGCGAGTAGCCAGCGTGGAACCTCATGCGCCGAGTTACGCCCGGAGGGCGGCCAGCAGAAGCGGAGTGACCTTAGGGACAGGACAGATAGCACCTCGCCTCGGACATCAGGCTGCCGACGACAACCGCCATCCCGAAGCCGGCACATGCCGACTCCCCGAACCGCCCCACCCCCGCACACAACAAGCCGCGGGAACCCACCAGAAGGAAGGTTCCCGCGACCCGTTCGTACACATAACAGAGAAGCCCGTTGGAGGGAGGGCCTCAGCGGTTGGTCTGCTCCCCGTAAGGAGCAGGGAGGGTGTAAACCAGCCGGAACTGGTCGCATGGAATGATCACATCGCTGGTCTCCACGGGTTTGTCCCCGGCCCAGTGAGTGCGTTCCACGTGAAGCACGTGAACACCGGCCGGAAGGTCCAGGACGTCGCTTTCCACGGGCTGAGGCACCCGCGCGTACACGTGTTCGGTCACCTCGGTCAGCTTCAGGCCGTTGCCGCCGAGGCGGTGGGCGACCTGGGTGATGTCGTCGGTGCCGTCGTTGTAGACGATGGGTTCGTACGACACCGCGAGCTGCACGGGTTTGCCGTCGCTGCGATAGACGATGCGCGTTCTCGTGACGGGGGATTGGGCGGCGATGCGCAGGCGTACGGCGATGTCGGGCCTGGCCTCGGCGGAATCGGTCTTGACGTCACACGTCGGGCGGCGCCCGACGGCGTGCATGTCGGTCGAGAAGTGGGCCTGTGCACGGTGGAGCGGGAGCAGGTCCGGCCGTTGACGGACCCGATGGCCCGACCCGACGCGGCCGATGATCAACCCTTCTTGGGCCAGCACTCGAAGCGCGTGGCGAGCGGCGGTTTCGCCGACGCCGTACTTCCGGGTGATCTGGTGCCGTGAGGGAATCGGCGCTCCGGGTTGCAACAGGCCCTCCGTTATCTGACGGCGGAGGTCTTCGACAACACGCAGGTAAACCGGATCGGAGTTGGCCACTTATCCATCCTTGGACTGTAAAGCGTTAATTCCGATCCTCCCGTATCCGATGCACAACCCAGAGTAATGGCCATCAGTTGTGATTCCAACTTTACTCTTGACCTGTGGAGGATCCTGTCGTGGATCGTCATGCTTTGTCCCTGCCTGGACGAGCTTCGATGGCCGCCGTGGCCAGGCTATTCGTCCGCCGCTACCTCGATGGGCACCCGCTTGTCCATGATGCCGAGGTCGTCGTTTCCGAGTTCTTCTCGAATGCCATTCGCTATAGCAGAAGCCCTAATGGCGGTATTGTCCGCGTATGCGTTATTAAGATGGAACGCTCCATTCGTATAGAAGTGACGGATTCTGGAGGCGGGGTCACGGTGCCCCGCGAGAAACGCCCGTCGCCCGGCGACGAACACGGCCGGGGCCTGGGGATCGTCCGCACGATGGCCACGGCCTGGGGACATGAAGGGCTGGGGGATGTGTACGTCACCTCGTGGGCCCAACTTGACGACCCCGGGGCCCGGCTCCGTCTCCTGCCGGAGATCGGGCCTGGCTGGTGCCCGTCCCCATCGGCGCCCGCGCGCGACCTGCCGCTGACCGCGGTCGGGCCGCTCTCCCCGGGCGACCTGCTGCGCGGGCTCCCGTCGCGAGAGCGTTAGATGTCCGTCTGAAGCGAAATTTCGGCCCACCTGCCACGCCGATTCGGGACAACGCCCGCTCTTCGTGACCCTGAGGTCGGAGGCTCGGCTCGGGGTGGGCACGGTGCGCGCTGATTCGGGGCGGTGCTCGGGGTTCGTGCCCCCAGGTCGGTGGGTCAGCTCAGGGCGGGCAGGGTCTCGCCCGTCTCCAGGTAGGTCTTCAGGTTCGACAGGATCGCCGGCCAGCCCTTTCCGATCTCCGGCAGGATCGCCGAGCCCTCCATGAAGTCGTCGTGGATCACCGTCAGCTTCACCAGTTCGCCCATCGGCTCCAGGCTGAACGTCACCTTCGACCGGGGCTCGGCCCGCCATGCCGCCAGTTTCTCCCCGGTCAGGTCGACGGCCGCGGCGAACTCGTCGGTCAGGGTGTGCCAGGTGTAGGAGAGCCGCTCGTAGGGCTTCGACTCCAGCACGACCTGCTGCGTCGGGTCGTCCATGCGGACCTCGCCCATGCCCCACGTCACCGGCGCCCCGACCTCCCATGTCGACTCCAGCGACACGCCCCAGTAGCGGCGGGTGAACTCCGGCGTGGTCAGGGCCTCCCAGAGGCGTTCGGGGGTGGTCTTGATGTAGGTCGTGTAGGCGAACTCGGTCGTGGTCATGGGCCGGTGCTCCAATGCGGTCTTGAGGTCGGCCAGGGCGCTCGCCCTTGCCCTGGTATATCGGCCGAGCCAGCGGTCGGCGATGGCGTTGATCGGTTCGGCGTTCAGGTAGTGGAGTTTTTCGCGGCCGCGCCGGGTCGTGGTGATCAGTCCGGCCGACTCCAGGACGGCCAGATGTTTGCTCACCGACTGCCGGGCCATCGTCAGGCCGTCACACAGCTGACGCAGGGTCTGGCCGTTGGCGGTGTTGAGCCGGTCGAGCAGCAGGCGGCGGCTGGGGTCGGCCAGCGCCCGGAAAACCTCGTCGTCCACGCCATCGCACGATAGGCAGCCAAACGGCTGCATGTCAACGCGGGAAAATAAGTTCCAAGAGTCTGTAACGCGGCCGTAAGACGGCTCGATTGAGGGATAGAGGCCGCTGATGTGTGTACCCCCGAGCACATATCGGCGGCCTCTTTCGTGCCCGGAGGCCCACGCCGTTATCCACAGGCGGGGTGGCGGGGTCCACCGTTTGGGCGGATCCGGGTACCGTTCGGTCTATGGCATCGCCAACTGGAACCTCTGACGCCCCCTTCGGCCGCATGCTGACCGCGATGGTGACCCCTTTCACCGTCGACGGAGCCGTCGACTACGACGCGGCGCAGCGCCTGGCCGGCTTCCTCGTCGACGAGCAGCGCAATGACGGCCTCGTCGTGAGCGGAACCACGGGCGAGAGCCCCACGACCAGCGACGAGGAGAAAGAGCTCCTCGTCCGGGCCGTGGTCGAGGCCGTCGGAGACCGGGCCTTCGTGATCGCGGGCGTCGGCACCTACGACACCGCCCACAGCGTGAAGGCGGCGAAGGCGGCCGAGCGGGCCGGGGCCCACGGGCTGCTGGCGGTGACGCCTTATTACAGCCGTCCGCCGCAGGAGGGGGTCTACCGCCACTTCGCGGCGATCGCCGACGCGACCGAGCTGCCGGTGATGCTCTACGACATCCCCGGGCGGTCGGTCATCCCCATCGCGCGTGAGACGCTGATCCGGCTGGCCCAGCATCCGCGGATCGTCGCGGTGAAGGACGCCAAGGCCGACTTCCACACCACGTCCGAGGTCATGCTCGCGACCGACCTGGCCTTCTACTCGGGCGACGACGCGGTGAACCTGCCGTGGTTGTCGATCGGGGCGGCCGGGTTCGTGAGCGTGATCGGTCACGTCGCGGGGGCCGACCTCGCGGAGATGATCAAGCGGTATCGCCAGGGTGACGTCGCGGGGGCCCGCGAGATCCACCTGCGCCTGACCCCCGTCATCTCGGGGATCATGAACCAGGCCGGTGGGGCGATCATGGCGAAGGCCGCACTGAGACTTGTCGGCCAGGAAGCCGGTCCGAGCCGGCTGCCGCTGGTCGAGGCAACACCAGAACAGATCGCGCTGCTCCGCGCCGACCTCGTCGCGGGCGGCCTGAAGGTCATAGGAGATTGAGTGCTGCTGGCTACACCCCATGATCACGGGGTGCGTGCATGAGTCATCCCCATCCGGAACTCGGCCCGCCTCCGCCGCTTCCCGAAGGAGGGTTGCGGATCGTCGCCCTGGGCGGGCTCGGGGAGATCGGCCGCAACATGGCGGTCTTCGAACACGAAGGCCGCCTGCTGATCGTCGACTGCGGGGTGCTGTTCCCCGAGGTCGACCAGCCCGGAGTCGACCTGATCCTGCCCGACTTCGAATACATCCGCGACCGCCTCGACCAGGTCGAGGCCGTCGTGCTGACCCACGCCCATGAAGACCACATCGGCGCGGTGCCCTACCTGCTGCGCGAGCGGCGAGACATCCCGCTCGTCGGGGCGAAGCTGACCCTCGGGCTCATCGAGGCCAAGCTCACCGAGCACCGCATCCAGCCGATCACGGTCGAGGTCGTCGAGGGGGAGCGGCGCCGGTTCGGGCCGTTCGAGCTCGAGTTCTTCGCGGTCAACCACTCGATCCCCGACGCGCTCGCGGTCGCCGTGCGGACCCACGCCGGCATCGTGCTGCACACCGGCGACTTCAAGATGGACCAGCTGCCGATGGACGGCCGGCTGACCGACCTGGGCGGGTTCGCCCGGCTCGGCGCCGAGGGCGTCGACCTGCTGATGTCCGACTCGACCAACGCCGAGGTGCCCGGGTTCGTCACCAGCGAGCGCGACATCGCGCCCGTGATCGACGACGTGATCCGGGTGGCCGACAAGCGCATCATCGTGGCGTGCTTCGCGTCCCACATCCACCGTGTGCAGCAGGTCGTCGACTCGGCCCAGAAGCACGGCCGCAAGATCGCCCTCATCGGGCGGTCGATGGTCCGCAACATGGGCGTGGCGCGTGAGCTCGGTTATCTCAAGGTGCCGGCCGGGATCCTGGTCGACTCGCGGGAGATCGAGGAGTGGCCGCCGGAAGACGTGGTGCTCATCTGCACCGGTTCGCAGGGTGAGCCGATGGCGGCGCTGTCGCGCATGGCCAACCGCGACCACCCGATCCGCATCGCCGAGGGCGACACGGTGCTGCTGGCGTCGTCGCTGGTCCCGGGCAACGAGACGGCCGTCAACAAGGTCATCAACGGGCTGACCCGGTGGGGCGCGAAGGTCGTCCACAAGGGCAACGCGCTGGTCCACGTGTCGGGTCACGCCGCCGCCGGGGAGCTGCTCTACGTCCTCAACGCCACCAAGCCGTCGAACTTCATGCCGGTCCACGGCGAGTGGCGGCACCTGCGGGCCCACGCGCGGCTCGCGCGGCTCACGGGGGTGCCCGAGGAGAACGTCGTCATCGCCGAAGACGGGGTCGTGGTCGACCTGGTCGACGGGCAGGCGAAGGTGGTCGGCGCGGTCCCGGCCGGCTATGTCTTCGTCGACGGCACCTCGGTCGGCGACATCACCGAGGTGGCGCTGAAAGACCGGCGCATCCTCGGCGACGAGGGCTTCATCTCGATCGTGGTGGTCGTCGACTCGACCACCGGCCGCCTCACGGGCGGTCCCGAGATCACCGCGCGCGGATCGGGCATCGACCCCGACTCCCTCGACGCGGTGATCCCCCAGATCGAGAAGGCGCTCCAGGAGTCGGCCGCGGCCGGGGTGGCCGACGTGCTGCAGATCCGCCGCGTCGTCCGCCGAACGGTCGGCCGCTGGGTCAGCGACACCTACCGCCGCCGGCCGATGATCATCCCGGTGGTCGTCGAAGCCTGACGCGCGCAAGGCCCTTCCCGCTCGGGAAGGGCCTTTTTGCTCCGTTACGGCTCCGCCCACCCCGGCACCGCCCGCCGCCCCCGCCTCGCCCCGCAACCGGCGCTCCTCAGCCGCTCCGGCCCGACCTCGCGACGACCGAACTCCGGCCCGACTTGGGCCGGATCAGGGAGGAGGCGACTCAGCGACGGGCCGGTCCGGCAGGAGACGGCCGGTCCCCATGAACGAGAGAACGGCCCTTCCCCCGTAGAAGGGCCGTTTTCGGGTGGTGGGTCAGCCGACCGGTTCCTCGACGCGGCCGGTGTCGTCGAGGATGACCTCGGGGATCTCCTTCGGGGTGCCGCGCAGGGCCCACAGGCACGCTCCAGCCAGGACGATCATCGAGACCGCGCCGATCACGAGGGTCGTTTGCATCGAGTCGACGAAGGTGCGCTGGGCGGCGTCCAGGAGCTGGGTGCCCAGTGGGGAGGGGAGCTGGGAGGCCACGTGCACGGCGCCGCCCAGGGACTCGCTGGCCACGTCGGCCGCCTCGGCGGGGATCCCGGCCGGGACGGTCAGGTTGCCGGTGTAGAGGCCGCCCAGGACGCTGCCCAGGACGGCGATGCCCAGCGCGCCGCCGACCTCGGTCGCGGTCTCGGAGATCGCGGAGGCGGCTCCGGCGCGTTCGCGGGGGACCGAGGCGATGATCGTGTCGTTGGTCACGGCGAAGGTGAAGCCCATGCCGGAACCGGCGACGATCATCGAGAGCAGCATGAAGCCGTAGCTGGTGTCGACGTCGATCAGGCCGTAGAAGAAGAAGCCGACCGAGGTCAGGAACAGGCCCAGCGCGACTGTCTTGGCCCGGCCGATCGCCATGATCAGGGTGCCGGCCAGGCCGCCGGCGACGGCGGCGCCGACGCCGCCCGGCAGGCCCGCCAGGCCCGAGATCAGGGGAGACCAGCCACGCACGAGCTGGAAGTACTGGGCGAAGGCCACCGAGATCGACAACGTGCCGAAGATGACGGCGACGTTGGCGCCGACGGCCCCGGAGAACGCGCGCACCCTGAACAGCCGCACGTCGATCAGAGGCTCGGCCAGCCGGGTCTGGCGGCGGACGAACACGATCATGGTCATCAGGCTGATCGCGGTGGAGATCCAGACCGCCGGCTCGGCGATGCCGTCGTGGGCGGCGACCTTGAAGGCGTACACGAACGAGATGACGCCGACGATCGACAGGGGGACGCTGACGACGTCGAGGCGGCCGGGGTTCGGGTTGCGCGACTCCGGCAGGACGACGGCGCCGACCGCGACCAGCACGACCGTGATGGGGACGTTGATCAGGAACACCGAACCCCACCAGAAGTGGTCGAGCAGGGCGCCGCCGACCACCGGGCCGATGGCGAAACCGAGGGCCGAGACGCTGCTCCAGATGCCGACGGCGGCGGTGCGCTCCTTCGGGTCGGTGAAGACGTTCCGGATGATCGACAAGGTCGACGGCATGATCGTCGCCCCGGCCACGCCCAGCAGCGCCCGTGCGGCGATGAGCAACTCCGGGGTGGGCGCGTAGGCGGTCAGCGCGGAGGCGGCGCCGAACGCGACCGTGCCGATCAACAGGAGCTTCTTGCGTCCTATCCGGTCGCCGATGTTGCCGAAGGTGATCAACAGGCCGGCCAGGGCGAAGCCGTAGACGTCCAGGATCCAGAGCAGTTGGGTCGCGGACGGGGTCATGTCCTCGACCAGCTTGGGCGTGGCCAGGTGGAGAACGGTGAGGTCAAGGGCGAGCAGCAGCATGGCGAGGCACGAGATGACCAGCGTGCCCCACTTCTTCCCGGCGGCGGCGGGGGTGGTGGAAGTCATGACATCAGGGTGGGCCGGGCCGCTGACCTGCGGCTGACCACCCGCTGACGCCGCTGACGGCACGCTGACCGGTCGCTGACGCCCGCTCAGCCGGGCGGGGCGAGTTCCAGCACGACCGGGATGAGCCGGTCCTTCGGCATCGCCAGGCCCCTCGCGTGGGCGGCGGCATAGGTGGCCTCGCCGAGCACGGCGCGGCAGCGGGCGGCCAGGCGGATCGGGTCGGGTTCGTCGCTGGGCAGGCCCTCGCGCAGGGCGGTGCTGATGCCGAGGAGGGCCGCCGCGCCCGCCGGGTCGTCGCGGAGGAAGACCGCGCCGGCCAGGCCCTCGGTCACGCGGGCGGCCTGGAGGCGGTTGCGCTGGACGTACACCGACGACAGGGCCTGGCGGTGGTGGTGTTCGGTGCGGTCGGGGTCGCCTTCGGCGTAGGAGATCCAGCCCAGGGTGAGGTTGGCGGCGACGCGGATCTCGTCGAGGCTGAACCAGTCGCCGCCGCATTCGGCCAGGACCTGTTCGGCCAGTTCGCGGGCCTCGTCGAGGGAGCCGTGGAGGCGGGCCAGGTCGGCCAGGCCGATGTGGGCCCGGCCGATCATCTCGACCGCGCCGGCCTCGCGGGCCAGGTCGGCGGCGCGGGTGAAGTCGGCGTGCACCTCGGCGTGGACCTCGGCGTGCAGGGCCGGGCCCGAGCGTTCGGACAACACGAGCCGGTTCTGGGCCCGGCGGCACAGCAGCTCGGCGATGTCGACGGTGGTGCCGAGCGTCTGGAGGAGGCCGAGGGACCGGTCGATGAGGTCGAGGGCCTCGGCGCGGCGGCCGGTCCACTCGGCGATCTCGGCCAGGCCGGTCGTCGTCATCGACATGCCCCAGCGGTCGCCGATCGTGGTGAACCCGGCCAGGGCCGGGAGGAGGTTCTCCTCCGCCCGCACGTGGTCGCCCTCGAACAGGGCCAGCAGGCCCCAGCCGAACCGCGACAGGGAGCGGGTCCACGGGTCGAGCTCGAAGGTGGCCTGGACGGCGATCAGGTCGTCGGCCGCCGCCGGATCGGGCGGGCCCACGGCCTGTGACCAGAGCACCCAGAGCAGCGGCTGCCGGTGCGGCGCCCGGAAGCCGTCGAGCCAGTCGCCGACACGGTCGAGGTGGGCGCGCAGCACGGGGTCGGCGACGCCGCCGACGACGGCGCTCAGCACGCACACCGCGAACTCCTCGGACATCTCGGGCTGCGGGCCGAGCCGGGCCAGGAGTTCGAGGGCGGAGGCGATCGACTCGCTGCGCAGGCCGCGCAGCCACCAGTAGCCGGTCAGGCCGGAGTAGAGCAGCAGCGCGTCGGCCGGAGGGGCGTGGCGGAGGGCGGCCAGCATGTTCTCGTGGTCGGCGTCCATGCGGCGCAGCCATTCGAGCTGGTCGCCGGTGCGCAGGTGGGGGTCGGCGGCCAGCGCGAAGTCGCGGAACCAGGCGGCGTGGGCCTGCCGGAACCGCTCCTCCTCGCCCGCTTCGGCGAGTTGTTCGGCGCAGAACGCCCGGATGGTGTCGAGCATGCGGTAGTGGGTGCCGGCGACCTCGATGAGCGACTTGTCGGTCAGGCCCGCGAGCAGGTCGAGCACGTCGTGCCGGGGCAGCCCGCAGACCTCCTGCGCCGCCTTGAGCGTCGCGCCGCCCCGGAAGACGGTCAGGCGGCGGGCGAGCGTGCGTTCGTCGTCGTCGAGCAGGTCCCAGCTCCAGGCGATGACGGCGCGCAGGGTGCGGTGCCGGGGTTCGGCGGTCCGGCTCCCGCGCGCCAGCACCGCGAACGGGTCGGTGGCGTCGGCGATGTCGGTCACGGGCAGGGTGCGGACCCGGGCCGCGGCGAGCTCGATCGCGAGCGGCAGCCCGTCGAGGGCGCGGCAGATCCTGATGACGGCGTCGAGTTCGCCGGGGTGGGCCGACTCCCAGAAGCCCGGTCGCACGGCGGCGGCGCGCTCGGCGAACAGGCGTACCGAGGGATAGGAGAGGGCGTCGGCGGGATCGACCCCCGACGGCGGGAGGGCCAGCGGCGGGATCGGGCAGAGCCGCTCGGCGGCGATGGCGAGGGGCTCGCGGCTGGTGGCCAAGATCCGCAGCCCCGGGCAGGCGGCCAGCAGCCGTCCGGCGAACCCGGCGGCGGCCTCGACGAGGTGCTCGCAGTTGTCGAGCACGATGAGCATGGGGCGGTCGCCGATCCCGGCCACGATGCGGTCGACCGGGTCGGCTACGGGCTGCGCGCCCTGCTTGAGCAGCCGTCCCTCCCGCAGGCCGAGCGTGCTGAGCACGGCCTGCGGCAGCTCGGCGGCGTCGGCCATCGGGGCGAGCTCGACGAAGTAGACGGGGGCGGGGGCGTGCGCGCACGCCTCGGCGGCCAGCCGCGTCTTGCCGGTGCCGCCGGGGCCGGTCAGGGTGACCAGCCGGGCGGCGGACATCATCTCCCGGATGGCGGCGAGCTCGGCCTCCCGGCCGACCAGCGCGGTGAACTGCACGGGCACCCCGACACGCTCGGGCGTGGTGTCACGAGATGCCGCGCCAGGCGGGGACGGGCGCGGCTCCTCGGCGGTGGAACGGCCGGACGTGTCGTGGCCGGGGGCCGCTCGGACCGGTCGTGCCGCTGGTCCCGGCGCCGCCGCTGGGTCGTCACCGCGCAGCACCGACAGGTGGGCCGCCGTCAGCTCCGCCGACGGAATCGTGCCGAGTTCCTCGTCGAGGAGGCGGCGGGCCTCCTCGTAGGCGGCCAGCGCCTCGGCGGGGCGGCCCACGGCGGCCAGGAGCCGGATGTGGCGGGCCCGCAGGCCCTCGTGCAGCGGGTGGCGGCTGATCATCTCGGGCAGGCCCGGGACGGAACCGGTCCCGGTCAGCAGGGCGGGGGTGGCCGGCTCGGTGTCGAGCAGGCCCAGGTAGGCGGTCAGGTGGAGTTCGGTCAGGCGGGCGGCGGCGCCGTGCAGCGTCTCCGGCAGGCCGTCGAGGGCCGGGCCGCGCCACAACGCCAGCGCCTCGGCGAAGCGGCGTTCGGCCGTCAGGCGCTCGAAGCGGAGGGCGTCGACGTCGCCGGGGTCGGTGTCGAGGCGGTAGCCCGCGGGGGTGTGGGCGATGTGGCCGCCCAGCGCGGTGCGGAGCCGGCTGACCTGGGCCTGGAGCGCGTTGGCGGCCCCGGCGGGGGGCGTGGCGCCGTAGAGGACGTCGATGAGGCGGGAGGCGGGGACGACCTTGCCGGCGTCGAGGGCGAGGGTGGCGAGGAGGGTGCGTCCGCGCGGGCCGGTGAGCTCGACGGGGGTGCCGTCGTCGCGGCGCACGTCGAGGGGGCCCAGAATGCCGAAACGCATACCTCCGATTCTGTCGCACCTTCCGTTAGGGTCGGATGGCGTGACGGACCTGGCGATCGTTTACCGCAAGTACGACGAATCCCTCCACTGGAACTTCCCCGGCGTCCTCCTCGGCGAAGACGAGCACGGCGTCTGGACCGGCCACCGCAAGGGCATCGTGGGCCGCAAGGGGCACGAGCCGAAGTTCGTCTACGACTTCCCGTTCGTCATGCTGTTCCCGCGGAACGCCTGGTGGACGGCCTCGTTCAACGCCTACCCCCACCAGACCGAGGTCTACGTCGACGTGACCACCGTCCCGGTCGTCTCCGACGTCGACATCACGATGATCGACCTCGACCTCGACGTGATCCGCAAGACCGACGGGCGCATCTTCCTCGACGACGCCGACGAGTTCCAGGAGCACCAGGTGCGGTTCGGTTACCCGCCCGACGTCGTCGAGCAGGCCGAACGCGCCGCCGAATGGCTGATGGACGCGGTCACCGAGAGGCGGGAGCCTTTCGGGCGCGTCCATCGGGGCTGGCTCGACAAGCTGGAGGGGCTCGTCACACGCTGACGAGCTCCCGCGCCTGCTCCTCCTCGGCGGCCGGCGCGCTCATGGCGGGCAGGTGCCGGAAGGCCACGCCGACCAGCACGGCCAGGGCGGCGAAGACCACGGTGCCCGTCCCGGCCACCACGACCAGGCCCGAGGTGAAGGCCGCGCGGGCCGCCTCCAGCACCTGCTCGCCGGCGGCCCCGCCGATGCGCTGCGCGGCGAGCGCGGCCTCGGTGATGCCCTGGCGGGCCTGCTCGTCGGAGACGGTGATCGACGAGCGGTAGACGTAGGTGGCCAGGCTGCCCAGGGTGGCGATGCCCATGGCGACGCCGAACTCGCCGCCGGTCTCCGACAGGGACGCCGCCGAACCGGCTTTCTCCGGCGGGGCCGAGGCCATGATCAGGTTCATCGTCAGGGCCATGGTGGGGGCGATGCCGATCCCGGCCAGCGACAGGCCGACGACCACGGTCGCCACGCTGGTCTGCGTCTGGACGAACATGCCCGCGGCCGCCACCAGCAGCCCGGCCGCCATCAGGTGGGCGGGCCGCACGCGGGCGGCCAGGCGGGGCGCGATCGTCATGCCGGCGGCCATCGCGACGGCCTGCGGGATCATCCACATCCCGGCCTCGAGCGGCGACAGGCCGGCGACGCTCTGCAGGTAGAGCGAGGTGACGAGGGTGATGCCGGCCATCACCACGCCGAGGGCGAGCGAGGTGCCGAGGGCGCTGCCGAACGAGCGGTTCAGGAAGAGTTTCAGGTCGAGCAGCGGGCTGGTGAGGCGTCCCTGGCGGCGTACGAAGGCGAATCCCGCGAGGAGCCCCGCGGCGACCGCGGCCAGGGAGGCGGCGCTCACGCCGGTCCGGGCGATCTCCTTCAGGCCGAAGACGACCGGGAGGATCGCGGCCAGCGACAGGGCGACGCTGGTCAGGTCGAGGCGGCCGGCCTGCGGGGCGCGGTGTTCGGGCAGCAGGACCGGGCCGACCACCAGCAGCAGCACCATCACCGGCACGCCGAGCAGGAACGCCGACCCCCACCAGAAGTGGTCGAGCAGCGCGCCGCCGACCAGCGGGCCGAGGGTCATGCCGCCCATGAAGCAGGAGAACCAGACGCCGATCGCGGCGGCCATCTCCTTCGGGTCGCGGAACATGTTCCTGATCAGGGCCATCGTCGACGGCATCAGCGTCGCCCCGGCCACGCCGAGCAGCGCGCGGGCCGCGATGAGCATCTCCGGGCTGCTCGCGTAGGCCGCCGCCACCGAGCAGAGCCCGAAGGCCGCCGCGCCGATCAGCAGCAGCCTCCGGCGGCCGATCCGGTCGCCGAGGGTGCCCATGGTGACCAGGAACCCGGCGAGCATGAACGAGTAGACGTCCAGGATCCAGAGCTGCTCGGTGCCGCTGACCCCGAGGTCGCGGCTGAGGTGGGGGAGCGCCAGGTAGAGCACGCTGACGTCGAGTGACATCAGCAGCGTCGGCAGGGCCAGGACCGTCAGGCCGAGCCATTCGCGGCGGGTCGCCTTCATCGGGGGTCTCCTTCTTCTCGTCTACCCTCCCGACGAACGCCCCTCCGCCGAATCGACAACCTCGGCGAGACGGATTTCGAGGAATTCCCTTTCGGCGTCGTTGTCGGCCAGCGCGACGGCGGCGCGGTAGGCGTCGGCGGCCTGGCCGAAGCGCGACAGGCGGCGCAGCAGGTCGGCCCGGACCGCCGGAAGGTAGTGGTATCCGGCCAGCCGGTCGTCGGTGGCGAGCAGGTCGACCTCCTCCAGAGCCTTCTCCGGGCCGTCGACCATGGCGACCGCGACCGCCCGGTTCAGGGCCACCACGGGGGAGGGCCAGATTCTCAGCAGGACGTCGTACAGCCCGACCACCTGCCTCCAGTCGGTCGCCTCGGTGCTCGGGGCGACGGCGTGCAGCGAGGCGATGGCCGCCTGGACGGCGTACCGTCCCACCCGGCCGGTGCGGAAGGCGGCCACGGCCAGGTCGCGGCCCTCGGCGACGGCGGCCCGGTCCCACAACGAGCGGTCCTGGTCCTCCAGGACGACCAGCCTTCCCCGGGCGTCGGTCCGCGCCGCCCGCCGGGCGTCGGTGAGCAGCAGCAGCGCCAGCAGGCCGCGGACCTCCGGCTCGTCGGGCATGAGGGCCAGCAGCATGCGGGCCAGCGCGACGGCGCGCTCGACCAGGTCGGCGCGGACCAGGTCGGCGCCCGAAGGGGCGGTGTGGCCGGTCGTGTAGAGAAGGTGGATCACCGACAACACGGCGTCGAGCCGCTCGGGCAGGTCGGCCGCGGCGGGCACCCGGTAGGGGATGCGGGCCGCGGCGATCTTCTTCTTGGCCCGGGTGAGCCGGGCGGCCATGGTGGGTTCGGACACCAGGAAGGCGCGGGAGATGTCGGGCGTGGCGACGCCGCACACCAGCCGCAGGGTCAGCGCCACCTGGGCCTCGCGGGCGAGCGCCGGGTGGCAGCAGGTGAAGATCAGGCGGAGCCGGTCGTCGGGGATCTCGTCCGTTTCGTCGGTCGTCACATTCATATCCGCGTCCGGTTCGACGAGCAGGGGCATCTTCGCGCGGAAGACCTTGTCCCTGCGCAGCAGGTCGAGCGCCTTGCGTTTGGCCGTCTGGGTCAGCCAGGCGCCCGGTTTCCTCGGGACGCCGTCGCGCGCCCAGGCGTCCAGGGCGGCGATGTAGGCGTCCTGGACACATTCCTCGGCGAGGTCGAGGTCGCCGGTGACGCGCGCCGTCGCGGCGAGCACGAAGGCCCACTCACGGCGGTGCGCGTCGGCGACCGCCTCTTCGACGTCGTTCACCCGTTCACTCGGCGGGCGGCGTGAACAGCGGGCGGACTTCCACGCCGCCGTCGATGCACGCCGGGTTGGCCTTGGCGACGGCCAGGGCCACGTCGAGGTCGGGGGCCTCCAGGATGAAGAACCCGGCCACGACCTCCTTGGCCTCGGTGAACGGGCCGTCGGTGACGACGTCGCCGCGGATCGAGGTGGCGGTGGTGCTGGGCTGGAGGCCGAAGCCGGTGACGATGGTGCCGCCCAGTTCGGCCACCTTCTGGCCGTAGCCTTCCAGGAGGGCAAGGTAGTCGGGAGTGAGGTCCATCGGGTCGGCCGGAGCGGGCGAGTGGATGATGACGGCGTACTGGGGCATGGGGATCTCCTTGATCGTTTTTTCGTTACCTTCGCCTATCCGACGACCGGAGGTTCGCGAAATCGACAACCCGCCCCGAAGATTTTTCCGGCTCCCTGTATAAAAATGTTACATAGTACAAACCGGAGGATTTCGATGATCAACGAAGCCGCCCGTGCCGGGGAGGTCTGGCGCACCCGCCCGGCCGCCGAGCGCGCCGACGTGCTCGACCGGGTCGCCGACGCGCTGCTGGCCGCCGAAGACGACCTCTGGCCGGTCGCGGCCGAGGAGACCTCGCTCGGCGAGGTGCGGCTGCGCGGCGAGATCGCCCGCTCGGCGATCCAGTTCCGGCTGTTCGCCGGGGTGCTGCGCGACGGCGGGCACGTCGAGGCGATCATCGACCACGCCGACCCGTCGGCGACCCCGCCCAGGCCCGACGTGCGGCGCATGTTCCAGCCGGTGCCCGGTGTGGTCGGGGTGTTCGCCGCCTCCAACTTCCCCTTCGCGTTCTCGGTCGCCGGCGGCGACGTGGCCTCCGCCCTGGCGGCGGGCTGCGCGGTCGTCGTCAAGGCCCACCCCGGGCACCCGGTGTTGTCGCGGCGGGTCGCCGAGGTGATCCGCGCGGCCCTGCCCGACCCCGACCTGCTCGGGCTGGTCGAGGGGTTCGACGCCGGCAGGGAGCTCGTGCAGCACCCGCTCGTGTCGGCCGTCGGGTTCACCGGCTCGCTGCGCGGCGGGAAGGCGATCCAGGCGCTGATCGACGAGCGGCCCGACCCGATCCCGTTCTACGGCGAACTGGGCAGCGTGAACCCGGTGGTCGTGCTGCCCTCGGCCCTGTCCGACCCGGTCCGCCTCGCCGAGGGCTTCGCCGCCTCCCTCACCCTCGGGGTCGGGCAGTTCTGCACCAACCCCGGCCTGCTGTTCGTGCCCGACGACGCCGAACTGCTGAAGGCAATCACGGCCGCCGTCTCGGCCACCACCGGCGGCCCGATGTTGACCCCCGCCATCTGCGAGGGCTTCGAGTCGGGCGTCTCCCGGCTCGACGGGCGCCTGACCGAGCTGGCCCGCGGCCTGGCCGGCCCGGCCGAGGGCGCCGTCGCGCCGAGGGTGCACACCGCCGACCTGACCACCTTCTCGATGGGCCTGCCCGAGTTCGCCGAGGAGACCTTCGGGCCGTCGGCGATCGTGGTGACGTACAAGGAGATCTCCGACCTCCCGGAGGTGCTCCGCGACCTGCCCGGCTCGCTGACGGCCACCGTCCACTCGGCCGATCCGGTCGAGGCGGCCCCGCTGGTGCCCGAGCTGGCCCGGCTGGCCGGCCGCGTCATCTGGAACGGCTGGCCGACCGGCGTCGCCGTGACGTGGGCCATGCACCACGGCGGGCCGTGGCCCGCCAGCACCACCCCGATGCACACCTCGGTGGGCGCGACGGCGATCCGGCGCTGGCAGACCCCCGTCGCCTACCAGGACCTGCCCGACGCGCTGCTGCCGCTCGAACTGCGCGAGGACAACCCGCTGGGCGTCCCGCGCCGGGTCGACGGCGTTCTGTCGGCCGGGTAGGGCATGCCGGTGACGGTTCCACGCCTCCCGCAAGTCGAGGCGTGGAACCGCCGGTCTAGGCGATCTCGCCCGCGCCCGCGTGTCTCGACACGTCCTTGTGCACCTCCGAGGCCGGGTCGACGCCCGTGTGCAGCGTCGGGGTCCAGCCCGCGTCGGCGCCCAGGTCCGGGTCGTTGGCCGCGTTGTAGGCGGCGATCGGGTCGAACGGGGTGACCGTGCCGCCGACGCGCAGCAGGTCGCCCCTGGCCGTCAGCGTGGTGCCGCCCCAGTTGTAGAGGATCTTCGCCGGGTCGACGCCGCGGCCCAGGCGGTAGAAGTTGTTCTCGCTGTAGATCTGCGACTGCACGCCGACGCCGAGCGCGTAGACGAAGGACGCCGGGTCGTACACCTCGTAGTAGTTGTTGTAGACGTGCACCTGGCCGAACCTGACCCGGGGCAGCCGCTGGAGGGTGTTCTCGAAGTGGTTGTGGTGGACGGTGACCCGGAGTTTCCCGAGGTCCTGTGACGGGTTGTTGGTCGAGCCGATCAGCATCGTCTTGTCGTGGCCGGTGAAGCGGTTCCACGACGCGGTGACCAGGTCGCTGCCGCTGGTGATGTCGAGCTGGCCGTCGTGCACCTGCCACGGGCGGCCGAAGTGGACCGGCTGGGCGCTGTCGGGGTTGGCGCCGTCGGTGAAGGTGTTGTGGTCGACCCACACGTGGGTCGAGCCGGTCAGTGAGATGTTGTCGTAGAGGGAGTTCCAGTTGCCCTCGGCGCCGTCGAGCGGGTCCCACTGGGGGAAGCAGTCGTGGGCGTCCTCGAACGTGATGTTGCGGATGATGACGTTGTCGGCCTTGTCGACGTGCAGGTTGACGCCCTTGATGCGGGCGGTCCTCCCCTCGCCGACGATCGTGGTGTTGGAGCCGACCTTGAGCTTGATGTGGGCGGTCTGCCGGGCGGCCGAGGCCGCGCGGGCCTCCTCCAGCGGTCCCGAGGGGTCGACGCGGCCCCAGGTGGCGGGGTCGTAGGCCTGGAGGTAGGCGTCGAGGGAGTAGCCGCCGGTCGTGTACGACGAACAGGGCAGGTTACCGTCGATCGTGCCCCTGATCTTGATGATCTTCGGGCTGGGCGCGGAAAGGGCGGCCACGAGCTGGTCGCGGGTCGAGACGGTGTGGACGTTCGCGGCGGGCGCCGCCGAACCGCCGGTGGTGCCGGCGCCGTGGGAGCCCCAGCCGTCCCCGGGCCCCAGCACCTGCCGTCCCGGATCGGGGCCTGGCCCGGCCAGGATGCCGGCCGTCAGGGCGAAAACGAGCATGCTGCGCATACGGGTGTCTCCTGGTAAGCGAGACGCGGACGGCCGAAGGCCGGCCGTGGCTCGCGTCATGAATCTGCCTGAAAGAACAGAGAGAGCCCGTACGGCTCCCGCCAGGTCAGGAGGCGGGAGACGTACGGGAGAACGGGATCAGCCGCCGTTGCGCTGCTTCCACTTGGCCTGGGCCTCGGTCAGCGCGGTCGCCATGCCGTCGAGGAACTCCTTGGCCGAGAGCTCCCCGAGGAGCACCTTCTGGAAGTTCGGCTCGGCGTCGGTCTTGGTGATGGCGTTGAACTCCGGCAGGTGGTAGGGCATCTGCACGACCGTCGTGGCCGGGTCGTTCAGCACGTCCAGAGCCGCCGAGACGTGCTGGCGTTCCTTGATCCACGGTTCGGAGTTCACCTCGGTGTTGGCGGGCAGCACGCCCGTCTTGTCGGCCCAGTAGCTGTTCATCGCCTTGCTCGCGGCGAACGTGGCGAACGCCAGCGCGGCGTCCTTCTTCTCGCCGCTCGCGAACAGGCCGATGCCGGCGATCGGGTTCGACAAGACCGCGCGGGGGGCGCCGTCGGCCGGGCGGAAGACGGGCAGCGCGGCGACCTTGTCGGCGCCGAGCGTCTTCACGTGGTCGTTGTAGGACCCCAGGTTGTGCTGCATGACCGCGATCGAGCCGCCGTCGAACTGGGCGACCATCTTGGCGTAGTCGTTGGTCGCGTCGGCCTCGGGCGTGCTGGTCTTGAACAGGCCGGCCAGCCGCTCCAGCGCGGCCACGTTCTTGGGGTCGTTCACCGTCGAGACGCCGTTCGCGTCGAACATCGCGGGGATGCCCGACTGGCCGTACAGCACCTCCATGGCCTGGGCGATCGAGCCCGCGCCGCCGCGGATGGTGAAGCCGTAGCGGTTCTGCGGCTTGTCGGTGAGCGCGGCGACCGCGTCGAAGAACTGGTCCCACGTCTCGGGCGGGGTGATGCCCTTCTCCTTGAACCAGTCGGTGCGGTACCAGAAGACCCCCATGTTGGTGGACATCGGCACCATGTACGTCTTCCCGTCGGGCACCGTCGACTTGACCGAGTTCACCACCTGCTCGTTCAGGGGCAGGCCGGTCAGGTCGACCGGGTCGAGCGCTTTCTGCGCCACGAGGTTGGCCAGCATCGCCGTCGACACGCCGCCCACGTCGGGCAGGCCGCCGCCGGCGATGGCGGTGTCGTACTTCTGCTGGACCTGGGCGATCGGGATGCCCACGTACTCGACCTTGATCTTCGGGTTGGCCTTCTGGAACTCGGCGATGATGTGCTGCCACACCGGCGTGCGGGCGGGGCCGCCGTTGTCGTCCCAGAAGGTGATGGTGGTCGTGCCGTCGCCGGACGGGGCGGGGTCGCCGCCGCATCCGGTCATGGTCAGACCGGCGCCTATCAACAGGGCACACAGCAGGCGTCTGGCCATCGTGTCTACCTTTCTCGTTGGATGTCCCCGATGTCTGTGACCAGATCGGCGGCCTCGGCGGGAGTGAGGCGGCCGTCGGCGATGATGGTGACGATCCGGCGGGTCAGCCCGCGCTCGACGACGAGCGGGACCTCCCAGGCCAGCGCCGGTCCGGCGCCCGGATACTCGTCGACGCGCACGAACCACGGGTCGGCGTCCTGGACGAAGATCAGCGTCCAGTCGTCGGCCGACATCGCCAGCCACGGCGCGCGGCTGCCGTGCGGCTCGTCGTCCCACGCGGTGAACGCGGTCCGGTCGGCCGACGCGCCGGGGGCCCGCCAGAAGAAGCCGCCGTACCCGGCGCCGGCGCGGCCCTTGGTGGCCGAGCTCTCGATGGTGAGCGGCTCGCGGGTGAGGTTGGCCAGCGTGAACTCCACGTCGAGGGCCCAGCCCCGGCGCAGCGGGCGGGCCGTGACCCGGCGGGTCTCCTCGATGAGGTCCAGGCCGTCGACGCCGGTCCAGCGCAGGGTCTCGGTGAAGCCGTGCTCGTCGCGGCGGGTGAACGCGACGTGGTTCTGCACGCCGTGGTTGTTCAGCCAGGTGGGGCCGCGGCCCCGGACGTAGGTCCGGCCGCCCCAGAAGTTGCGGCCCGACACGTCGGCGACCGCGATCGAGGCCCCCAGGTGGTGGACGTGGTCGGCCGGGTTGACCTCGGTCACCGGGACGCCGGCCAGCGTCCGCACCGGATGCAGGTAGGGGCGGGGCGAGAGCGTGGTGGCCAGTTCGGGCCGCCAGTTGTACTCGGCGACCACCCGCCCGGCCGCCTTCAGCACCGCGCGCGGGGCCGCCCACGGCACGTCGAGCTCGGAGAACAGCGCCAGGTGCTCGGCGCTGCGCGCGGTCAGGTTGGCGACGCCGGGGATGGTGCGGCGGACCACGACGCCGTTCTCGTGCTCGATCTCCTGGTGGGCGTCGGGGATCGGCAGCGGGTCGGGCGCGAGCCGGATCTCCTCCAGCACCCGCATGAACGCGCCCGTCCGGTGCAGCGGCACCAGCAGCGGCACGCCGTCGCGGACGTGGGAGAGGAGGTTCTCCAGCAGGTCGGCGCGGGCGTAGGTGGTGGTGGACACGCCGCGCGCCCGGCTCTCCACCCGCACCTGGTCCAGGGTGTACGTCAACGTGATCCGCCCTTCGGTGCCGTGGACGGTCACGTAGGGCTCGTGCCTGCGGTCGGCCGTGAGGGTCACCGCGATGGTGATCGGCGGGCCATCCGACAGGCGGATGCGCAGGCAGGAGGTGTCGTCGGCCTCGATCGGGTTGGCGTGGAACAACTCCGCGTCGATGCCGGCGACGTCGTCGGCCGCGCCCTTCCCGGCCACGGCCAGGGCGGTCGCGACGGCGTGCGCGAACGGGTTGGTGAGGGCGCCGTCCATGACGTCGACCCGCCCGGCGCGGCGTCTGCCCGCCCACGCCGAGCGGGTGAAGTAGGCCGAGGGGCGCTCCCAGGCGCCGGCGACGCCGATGCCGCGCACCCGGCCGATGACGCCCTCGGCGACAAGGCGGCGGATCGCGGGTATCGCCGCCGAGCCGAGGCTCTGGAACCCGACCTGACAGGCCAGGCCGGTCCGCCGGACGGCCGTCCCGATCTCGTGGAACCCGGCCAGGGTCGCGGCGGGCGGCTTCTCCAGCAGCAGGTGCGACCCGGCCTCCAGCGCGCGGATCGCCAGGTCGCGGTGGGTGTGGATGGGCGTGACGAGGATGGTCACCTCGGCGCCGGTCCGTTCGATCAGCCGCCCGAGGTCGGCCGACTGCTCGGGGTCGCCGAGCCCGCGCAGCAGGCCGGGCTCGATCTCCCGTACGTCGCAGACGCCCGCCAGCCGGACCTGCCCGCCGCCGGCCAGGCGCCGCAGGTTCTCCAGGTGCCACCAGCCGTGGCCGTAGGCCCCGGCCAGGACCACCGGGACGGTTCGTGTGGTGGTGCCGTTCATGATCGGCCCTCCAGGGCGCTCGGAATCTGCCTGGAAACGAAGCGCAGGCCATGACCTGAGTGGGTGCCGACCCGGGCCCCGCCGGGGCCGAGTTCGACCGGCGGCGGCCCGTCGAGCAGGCCGAGCGCGGCCAGGGAGGCGTCCTCGACGTCCTCGACCATGCACGGCAGCGGGAGCGCCAGCGCGAGCTGCGCCGACAGGTCGGGCAGCAGGTGCGGGAAGGTGGGCACGCCGTGGACGCGGGCCAGTTCGGCGATGCGCAGCAGCGGGGTGACGCCGCCGACCCTGACGACGTTGGGCTGCACGACGTCGACCGCCTCCAGCAGGGCGCGGAATTCGTGGACGGTGTAGAGGCTCTCGCCGGCGGCGATCGGCACGTCCACCGACTCGCGCAGCCGCCGCAGCCCGTGCAGGTCGTCGGCGGGCAGCGGCTCCTCGACCCAGGTGAGCCCGAAGGGCTCCAGCTCCCGGATCATCGCGCGGGCCCGGAAGAGGTCCCAGCGCTGGTTGGCGTCGACCATCAGCGAGGTGCCCGGCCCGAGCACCTCCCGGACGGCGGCCACCCGCTCGACGTCGTCGTCGCGGCCCACCTTGATCTTCACGGCGGGGTAGCCGATCCAGCGCCGGGCCTGCTCGACGAGCTCGCCGAGCGGGTAGTGCCGGTTCACCCCGCTCGCGTAGACGGGCACGGTGTCGCGGCGGCGGCCGATCGTGTCGGCGAGCCCGAGCCCCTGGCCCGACGCCCGCAGGTCCCACAACGCGATGTCCACCGCCGCCATCGCGATGGTCGTGACGCCGCCGCCGCCCGCTTCGCGCAGGTGCCGCCACAGGTGGTCCCAGACGACCTCGGGATGCGGCGGCAGCCCTTTCACGAACGCGGCGATGTCGTGGTCGAGCAGGGCGGTCACCGCCGCCGCCCCGATCGAGGGGGTCCAGGAGAAGCCGGTGCCGGTCCGCCCGTCGTCGAGGACGAGCGTGCAGGCGATCACGTGGTTGTACGGCACGTCGGGCCCCCACGGCCGGGGCAGGTCCGCCCGCAGCGGGAGCGTGTGCAGGCCCGCGATCCGCGTCATGTCAGCTCAAGCCCGATCTTGATGAGGCGGTCGAGCTCGGCCAGGTGGTCGGGCGCGAGGTCGGCCAGCGGCGGCCGGACCGCCCCGGCGTCCAGCCCGCGCAGCCGCACCCCGGCCTTGACCAGCGAGACGGCGTACCCGGCGACCTTCGACCTGAGCTCCACGAGCGGCACGTAGAACTCCCCGAGCAGCCGCTCGTTCCCCGCGCGGTACGCCATCGCGATCTCCGGCGCGAACGCGAACACCGCGGAGGAGTACAGGCCGACCCCGATCGCCCGGTAGGCCGGCATGGTCAGCTCGGCCGTCGGCAGCCCGTTGAAGAAGGTGAAGTCGCGCCCGTCCATCGCCCGCACGATCCGCTGCATCCGGTCGATGTCCCCGACGCCGTCCTTCAGCCCGACGACGCCCGGGATGGCGGCCAGGTCGAGCACCTCCTGGGGCGAGAGCACCAGGTGGTCGCGGGCGTAGAGGATGACCGGCACCCCCTCGGCCGCCACCGCCCGCACGTAGTCGGCGTAGCGGGGGCCCCGGGCGGCGGGCGGCAGCAGCAGCACCCCGTCGGCCCCGGCCTCCCGCGCGGTGCGGGCGTGCCGGAGCGCGGCCCCGAGCGGCCCGCCGGCCCCGGCGAAGAGCGGCACCCGCCCGGCCGTCTGCTCGGCGGCGACCGCGACGACCCGCGCGTGCTCCTCCTCGGAGAGGGAGGAGAACTCGCCGGTGCCGCACGCCGCGAACACCGCGCCCGGCCCGTGGGCCAGGCCGCCGCGCAGGTGCTCGGCCAGCATGCCCTCCGCCACCCGGCCATCGGCGTCGAAGGGGGTGACGGGGAAGAAGAGAACCCCGCTGAGGTCCATTCAGATGTCTCCCATCTCGGTACGCCAGCTCCGCTTGGCCTGCCAGCCGAGCAGCCGCCCGGCCTTGGCCGCGGAGAACGCGGGGGAGGTGCCCGTCAGCACGGCGGCGTGGCCGGCCGTCGACGGCATCACCTGGGGGAGCAGGTCGGCCAGCGGCTCCCTGGCCAGCGCGTCGGACGCCCCGGCGAAGAACACCTCGCCGCTGGGCACCTCGTGCATCCGGTCGACGAGGGTCAGCACCAGGTCTGCGGCGTCGCGCGCGTCGACGTAGTTGAACAGCGACACCCCGGCGACGCCGGGCCGGTCGAGCCGCTCCCTGATCGTGTGCCCCGACTGCGTCGGCGCGCCCTCCCACTCCTCGGGGGCGACCACGAAACAGGGCCGCACCGCCGCGAAGTGCGTGCCGGTCCCCGACCGCGCGAACGAGGCCATGACCTGCTCGGCCACCAGCTTGGACACCGCGTAGGCGTTCCACGGCCGGGTCGGATGGTCTTCGTCGATCGGCAGGTAGGACGGCGTCCACCCTCCGGGCGCGCCGTAGCCGATGACGGTCGGGCTGGAGGCCACGACCACCCGGCCGACCCCGAGCGCCGTCGCCGCGTCGCACACGTTGAAGGCCAGTTGCGTGTTGACCCGGAAGGTCAGCCCGTCCGTACGCGAGAACGGCGTCGCGACGGCGGCGAGGTGGACGACGGCGTCGGGCCGGAACCGGCTCATCACCCCGAACGCCTCACCGGGATCGGTCAGGTCGGCCGGCAACCACAGCGCCTGCGGGGGAGTGCCCGCGACCGTGTCGATGCCGACCACCTCGTGGCCCGCGTCGGCCAGCGCCGTCACCACGCTGCGCCCGAACCGGCCGGCGCTGCCCGTGACCAGAACTCTCATCAGCCCTTCACCGCCCCCGCCGACAGGCCCTGCACGAGATAGCGCTGGATGACCGCGAAGACGAGCACGACCGGCACCGCCGCGACCACGCCGCCGGCGGCCAGCGCCCCGAAGTCGGCGCTGAACTCGCCGATCGTGAACGCCAGCCCGACCGGCAGGGTGAACTTGTCCTGCTCGTTCACGAACATCAGCGCGAAGAGGAAGTTGTTCCAGGAGTGGATGAACGCGAACGACCCGACCGCGACGAGCGCGGGCCGCAACATCGGCAGCACGACCGCGAAGAAGCCGCGCAGCCGCGAGCAGCCGTCGACCCAGGCCGCCTGTTCCAGCTCGATCGGGATGTTCTTGACGAATCCGCTGATCAGGATGAGCGACAGCGGAAGCTGGAAGACGGTCTCGGCGATCACCAGCGCCCACAGCGAGTTGACCAGCCCGAGCGTCCGGAAGATCTCGAACAGCGGGATCAGCATCATCGCGCCCGGGATGAACTGGGTGCAGAGCATGCCGACCAGGAACGCCTGCCGGCCCCGGAAGTCGTAGCGGGCCAGGGCGTAGCCGCCGGCCAGGGCGATCACCGTGGTCGAGATCAGCGAGGCCACGCCGACCAGCAGCGAGTTCTGGAAGAAGACCGAGAACCCCATGCCGGTCCACACGTGTTCGAAGTTGTCGAGCGTGACGGGCCACGGCAGCAGCGAGTCCGAGCCGCGCGGCCGGAACGCGAAGACCACCATCCAGTAGAAGGGGACCAGCGTGAACAGCAGGTAGAGGCCCAGCGGCAGGTAGATCTGCCAGCGGCTCACCCGGTTCGCGGGTTTTCGGGTGATCGGCGGCGCCGCTTGCGCGACGGGCCGGATCAGGGTCGTGGTCACGAGCGGGCTCCGAACTTGCTCAGCCTCAGATAGGCGATCGAGAAGAAGGTCAGCACCAGGAACGCGGCCGTGGTCAGCGCCGAGCCGTAGCCGAAGTCGTGCGACTGGACGGCCTTGGCGGCCACGTAGAGCGGCAGGGTCGTCGTCTGGTGGGCGGGACCGCCGCCGGTCAGCGTGTAGAGCAGGTCGACGTTGTTGAACTCCCACACCGCGCGGAGCAGGGTGGACAGGATGATCGCGTCCTTGAGGTGCGGCAGCGTGATGTGCACGAACCGGCGGATCCGGCTCGCGCCGTCGACCGACGCGGCCTCGTACAACTCGCCTGAGACCGTTTGCAGGTCGGCGAGCAGCAGGATCGCGAAGAACGGCACCCCGCGCCACAACTCGGCGACCACCGCGGCCGCGAACACCGTCGACGGGTCGGCCAGCGGCGCGGTGTCGTAACCGCCGACGCCGATGTCGGCGAGGTAGCGGAAGATCCCGGTCGAGGGGTTGTAGAGCAGGATCCAGATCCCGGTCGTGAGCACCCCCGACACCGCCCACGGGGAGAACACCAGGGCCCGCGAGATCGCGCGGCCGATGAACGTCTCATTGACGATCAGGGCCAGCGCCAGCCCGAAGAGCAGCTGCAGCACGACCTCGACGACCACCCACTTCACGCTGAACCCGAGGCTCTGCCAGAACAGCGGGTCCTCGAACAGCAGGACGCGGAAGTTCCCCAGGCCGGCGAAGCCGTTGTCCCAGGGCTGGGTGACGTCGTAGTGCTGCAGGCTGTAATAGATCACGCTGCCCATCGGGTAGACGAGGAACCCGAGCATCGCGATCACCGCCGGGGCGATCAGGACATAGGGGGTGCGCGACCGTGCGACACGCATGGCCGTGACTCCTTAGAAGAGGGGCCGGGGAAGCGAGACACGTGATACTGCAACCGGTTGCACGAAACATTCCCTTCACTCGTCGGAAACGTCAAGGGGTCAATTTGGAGGAGGCCTTTCCGCCTTGACACTGATGCAACCGTTTGCATTAATTCTCGGCAGAGCGGGACGCGGGCGACCGTGGTCCGCGTCTGGGACCTGCCCTGGAGACAGGGAGGAGAGGAGCTCCGTGGCAGCGACGATCCGTGACGTGGCGCAGGCGTCCGGGGTGCATGTGTCGACCGTCTCGCGCACGTTCTCGGCGCCGCACCTGGTCAACACCGAGACCAGGAACAGGGTCCTGGCCGCGGCGGAGGATCTCGGCTACCGGCCCAACCGGGCCGCCCGCGCCCTGACCACCGGGCGCACCCACAACCTCGGCCTGATCGTGGCCGACATCGCCAACCCGTTCTTCTCCCACCTGATCAAGGGCGCCCAGGCCCACGCCCGGACCCGCGACTACCACGTGTTCGTCGCCGACACCGACGAGGACCCGCAGGTCGAGGAGGAGCTCATCCAGACGCTGGCCAAACAGGTCGACGGCGTGCTGCTGTGCTCCCCGCGGCTGTCCAACCGGGTCATCGAGAAGCTGCGCGAGGACGTCCCGTTCGTCGTGGTCAACCGGCGCATGAAGGGCATGTCCAACGTGCTGATGGACGTCGGCAGCGGCGCCCGCGAGGCCATCGGCCACCTGGTGTCGCTCGGCCACCGCCGGATCGCCCTGCTGGCGGGCCCGGCGGGGTCGTGGACGTCCAGGGAGATCACCGACGCGGCCCACGCGGTGCCCGGCATCGACCTGACCGTCTTCGGCCCCAACTCCCCGACCGAGCACGGCGGCCTGGCGCTGGCCGAGGCGGTCGCGTCGGCCGACGTGACGGGGGTGCTGGCCTACAACGACCTGATGGCGATCGGCCTGGTCGAGGGCCTGACCGCTCTCGGCGTCGAAGTGCCCGGCCGGGTCAGCGTGGTCGGCATAGACGACATCGTGGCCGGGCGCGTCAGCCGGCCCAAGCTGACCACGGTCGCCATGCCCGCCGAAGCCGCCGGGCGGACCGCCGTCGACCTGCTGCTCCAGCTCGTCGGCGCGGGGGAGACGGCCACTCCGGCGCTCGCCACCCTGGCCACCAACCTGATCATCCGCGACTCGACGGGACCGGTGAGGCGTGAACTTCGGACAGACCCCTGAGGGCGAGAAGGTCGAACGGCATGTCCTGACCGGCGGCGGCCTGACCGCCGCGGTGCTCACCTACGGCTGCGTGATCCAGTCGCTGGAGGTCGACGGCGTCGACGTCGTGCTGGGCTGTGACACCCTCGGCGACTACCTGACCCGCAGCCGTTACTTCGGCGCGGTCGTCGGCCGCTACGGCAACCGCATCGCCGGCGGCCGCTTCGACCTCGACGGCACCACCTACCGGCTGGCCCGCAACAACGGCACGGCCGCCCTGCACGGCGGCGTGCGCGGGTTCGACAAGCGGGTCTGGTCGGCCTCGGCGGCGGCCGACACGATCGTGCTGCGGCACGTGAGCCCCGACGGCGAGGAGGGCTACCCCGGCACCCTGTCGGTCGAGGTCACCTACACCCTGGCCGCCCGTGCCCTCCGCATCGACTACGCCGCCGTCACCGACGCCCCGACCGTGCTCAACCTGACCAACCACAGCTACTTCAACCTGGCCGGGGGCGGCGACGTGCTCGGCCACGTGGTGACGATCGACGCCGACGCCTACACCCCGGTCGACGAGCACAAGATCCCCACGGGGGAGCTGGCCCCGGTCGAGGGCACCCCGTTCGACTTCCGCTCACCCGCTGCCGTGGGCGCGCGGATGGGCGGTGCGTACGACCACAACTACGTGCTCAACCCCGGCGGGCTGATCCGGGTCGAGTGCGGCGACCGGGTCATGGAGGTGGCCACCGACCAGCCGGGCGTGCAGTTCTACGCCGGCGGCATGCTCTCACCCGAGCTCACGCCCTACGGCCCCCACGCCGGCCTATGCCTGGAGACCCAGCACTTCCCCGATTCGCCCAACAACCCGGGCTTCCCCTCGGTCGTGCTCCGGCCGGGCGAGGAGTTCCGGTCGTGGACGGAGTATCGCTTCCCCATACGCTAGTGTGTTCTATGTAGCGGTACGCACTTCCGTCATACGGGAAGGCTGAGAGATGGACGTCCGGCACGCCACCGCCCCCGACCAGATCCCCGGCATGACGACCGAGCAGCTCCGGGCGCGGTTCCTGGCCGACGGCCTGTTCCGGCCGGGAGAGGTCCGGCTGCTCTACTCCCACGAGGACCGGCTCGTGCTCGGCGGCGCGCTCCCGGCCGCCGGGCCTCTGACGTTGCCGAACCCGTCGGCGCTGGGTTCGGCGACCTTCCTCGAACGCCGTGAGCTGGGCGTGGTCAACGTCGGCCCGCCCGGCACGGTGACGGTCGACGGCTCGGTGTTCGAGCTGGGCGGCCGGGACGTCCTCTACGTCGGCCGGGGCACTCGCGACGTGACGTTCGAGGGCGGCGCCTTCTACCTGGTCTCCACCACCGCCCACACGAGCCACCCGACCACGCTGTCGACGGACCCCGAACGGCTCGCCCTCGGCGGCCGGGAGGGCGCCAACGAGCGGGTCGTGCACAAGCACATCCACGAGGGCGGGATCCGCAGCTGCCAGCTCGTGCTGGGCGTGACGGTGCTCGCCCCCGGGAGCATGTGGAACACCATGCCCTGCCACACCCACCACCGCCGCACCGAGGCCTATCTCTACTTCGACCTCGGACCCGACGACCGCGTGATCCACCTGATGGGCGAACCGGCGCAGACGCGCAACCTGGTGGTGGCCGACCGGGAGGCGGTCGTCTCGCCGCCATGGTCGGTGCACTGCGGCTTCGGCACCCGCGGCTACGCCTTCGTCTGGGCCATGGGCGGCGAGAACCAGGACTACCAGGACATGGTGCCGGTGGCGATCGGCGACCTGCGGTGAACCCCTTCTCCCTGGAGGGCGTGACCGCCCTGGTCACCGGGGCCCGGACCGGCATCGGCCGGGCCGTCGCCGTCGGGCTGGCCCGCGCCGGGGCCGATCTCGTCCTGCACGGTCATCACGACGACCTCGACGAGGTGGAGGCCGAGGTGACGGCGCTCGGCCGCGTGGCCCGGCGCTGGGTGCTCGACCTGTCCGCGCCCGAGGCGATCCCGGAGGCCGCCGCCGAACTGCTCGCGTCCACGCGGGTGGACGTGCTGGTCAACAACGCCGGCGTCATCCGGCGGGCCCCGGCCACAGGGCACGCGTACCGGGACTGGCGGGAGGTGCTCGGGGTGAACCTCGACGCCGTCTTCCTGCTGTGCCAGGCGTTCGGGGCCCCCATGCTGGCCCGGGGCAGCGGCAAGATCGTCATGCTGGCCTCGATGTTGTCGTTCCAGGGCGGCGTCACCGTCCCGGGCTACACCGCCGCCAAGCACGGCGTCGCCGGGCTCACCAAGGCGCTGGCCTGCGAATGGGCGGCGGCCGGGGTCCAGGTCAACGCCGTCGCCCCCGGATACGTCGCCACCGCCAACACCGCGCCCCTCCGGGCCGACCCCTCGCGCGAGGCCGCGATCAGGGCGCGCATCCCCGCCGGGCGGTGGGGCACCCCCGAGGACGTCGCCGGGGCCGCCGTGTTCCTGGCGGGCCCCGCGTCGAATTACGTCAACGGTCACGTTCTGGCCGTGGACGGCGGCTGGCTGGCCCGCTAGTAGGCTCGGGGCGTGGTCAGGGAAGGCAGTTCCATCGACAAGGCGCTCGCGGTCCTCGAGGCGATCGCCGAACATCACCGGATCACCGACATCGCGGCCGCCACGGGCGTCTCGAAGTCGACGGTGCACCGCATCCTCCAGTCGCTGGTGGAGTGGGACTTCGCCCGGACCGACGGCAACGGCGGCTACGAACCGGGCCCCCGCATCCTCACCCTGGCCGGGCGCGTGATGAGCCGCTTCGACCCGGCCCGCCAGGCCGCCACGGCCCTGCGCGCCCTCCACGAACGCACCGGCTTCACCACCCACTTCGCCATCCGCAGCGGCGACGAGGCCGTCTACGTCGAGAAGCTGGAGGGCCGCCGCCCCTACCAGATGCCCTCGCGGGTGGGCATGAGCCTGCGCCTCTACTCGACGGCCATCGGCAAGGCGGTGCTGGCCCAGCTCGACGACGACGAGGTCCGCGCCATCGTGGCCCGCACCCAGCCGGTCAAGCTGACCCCCAACACCGTCGTGGGCGAGGAGGAACTGCTCGCCCACCTGGTCGGCGTGCGCGCGGCGGGTTACGCCGTCGACGACGAGGAGAACGTGCCGGGCATCCGCTGCGTCGGCGCGGCCGTCTTCGACCACACCGGCCAGGTGTTCGGCGGCATCTCCATCTCGACGCTGGCGATGGACCTGGAGCCCGAGGCGCTGCGGGAACTGGCCCCCGAGATCGTCTCGGCGGCCCGCGAGGTGTCGCTGGCGCTCGGCGCCCCGACGACCCTCACCCGCCGCTGACCGGGTCTCCCAGCAGGTCTTCGATCTCGGCGGCCGCCGCGACCCGGCCCGTTCCGCCCCGGCCCGCCAGCGAGAGCGACGCCGCCGCCGTGCCCGCCCGCACCGCGTCCGGTAGCGACGCCCCTCGGGCCAGCCAGGCCGCCATCGCGCCGGTGAAGTTGTCACCGGCGCCCGTCTGGTCCACGACCAGTCGTGCCGGGACCGCCGGGATCTCGTGGAAGACCTCGCCCTCCGCCAGCAGCACCCCGTCGGCACCCAGGGTCACCGCCACGGAGGGGGCCCCCAGGTCGCGCACTCGGCGGGCCGTCTCGACCGGATCGGCGGTGCCCACGAGGGCCATGCTGTCGGCGGGGGCTGAAATTTTCACGATCGCGGTGTGGGGGGCGACGGCGCGCAGGGTCGCGGCGGCGGCTTCCGGGGCGGTCAGGCGGGCCCGGAAGTTCGCGTCGTAGACGACCTGGCCGGTGGCGTTCGCGGAGGCGGATCTGACCGCCTGGTCGCAGCTCTCCGACAACGCGGCGGTGATGCCGCTCAGCACCAGCACGCGGGCCAGCGCCGCGGGGGAGTCGGTCAGGTCGGCGGGTGTCAGGCGGGAGGCCGCCGACCCCTGCCGCAGGTAGGCGAAGGCACGTTCGCCCGACGGGTCGGCGCCCACCACGTAGGCGCCCGTCGGGCCGGTGCCGGGGGTCAGCCAGCGGGTGTCGACGCCGTGGCCGGCGGCGAAGCGGATCAGCCGTTCGCCGAACTCGTCGTCGCCCAGCCGGGACACCAGGGCGGTGCGGGCCCCGGCGGCGGCCGCGGCGACCGCCACGTTCAGGGCGTCGCCGGAGAAGGACAGGCGGAAGGTCTCGGCCTCGGTCAGCGGATGGTCGGCGGAGAATTCGACCAGCGGTTCGCCTGCGACGACCACATCCATGCGCACCTTCTTCTGTTGTTCCATGTAGTGGAATATGGTCTTATTTTACGCAACGCCTAGGGAGGACGTCATGCCCAACATCACCGTGGAACTGCTGTCCGGCCGGACCATGGACCAGCGCAGGGACTTCGTCGCCGCCGTCACCGAGGCCGCCGTCGACATTCTGAAGGCCCGCCCCGAGGCGGTGCGAATCGTGTACTGGGAGATCGAGAAGTCCGACGTCGCCAACGGCGGCGTCCTGGAGTCCGACCGCTAGACGTGCGAAGGCCCCCACCGCGCCATGGGGGCCTTCCTTCCTCAGGTACGCGCGGGGTCGTGGTCGTCGTTCAGGGAGTCGACCAGTTCGTCGCGGTCGCGGGTGCGCTCGGGCCGCAGGAGGCCGACGGCGACGTACAGGACCAGAGAGGTCACCAGGGGCACGCCGACCACCACGGCCTGGTCGGTCGAGCCGGCGATCCACTTCACGTAGGCCCAGACCGACAGGCCGGCCGCCCACGACACGATGGCCGCCAGCGGGCCGCTGCGGCGGAACCAGGGCAGCATGCCGAGCATCAGCGGGATCGAGATCGGGCCCATCGTCGCCGCCACCAGGTCGACCACGATCTTCAGCACCGCCCCCTGGCCCTCGGTGGTGATCGCGATGACCATGCTGATCAGCACGAACACGAAGGTGGTCACGCGGGCGAAGGTGAGCTGCGCCGCGTCGGCCAGGCGGCGTAACCGGGGCATCAGCACGGGCGCGATGTCGCGGGTGATCACCGAGGAGATCACGTTGGCGTCGGAGGAGACCATCGCCATCGTGTGGGAGAAGAACCCCGCCAGCACCAGGCCGACGACCCCCTGCGGCAGCAGGGTCTGCGCCAGCTTCACGTAGGCCTCCTCGGCGTCGGCCAGGCCCGGCACGATGAGCGGCGCGGCGAACATCGGGATGAACAGGATCAGCGGCCAGACCAGCCAGAGCGCGCTCGACAGCAGCGCCGACCGCTTCGCCTCGCTGCCGCTCGGCGCGGCCATGTAGCGCTGCGCCAGGTTCCACATCCCGCCGTTGTACTCGAAGGTCTTGATGAACAGCAGCGCCAGGAAGAACGTCACCGTGTACGGCCCGGCGAACGGGTCGCCGTGGCCCTCGGGCAGCCGGTCCCACATCGTCCACAACGTGGGCAGGCCGTCGAGGTGGCCCAGCACCGCGAAGAACATCGCGATCCCGGCGACGCCCTGGATGACGAACTGCCCGAAGTCGGTCAGCACGTCGGCCCACAGGCCCCCGGCCGTGATGTAGACCATCGTGACGAGCCCGGTGACCAGGATGCCCCAGAAGATCGGGATGCCCGCGAACCCGCGCAGCAGGATCGCGATGGCCACCCACTTGGCCGCGATGTCGACCACCTTGAGCAGCGCGCCGCTGTAGGCGAGCACCTGCTGGGCCGGCAGGTTGTAGCGCCGGGCCAGGTATTCCAGCGGGGAGGCCACGCCGTGCGCGGCCCGCAGCCGGTTCCACCGCGCCGCCCACAGGAAGGCCCCGATGCCGACGCCGATGCCGATGGTGAGGGCCCACCAGACGTACATGGCCAGGCCGTAGTCGTAGGCGACCGCCGCGAACGCGACGAACATGATCGCGCTGTAGCCGGACATGTGGTGCGAGATCCCGGCGAGCCACCAGGGGATGCGCCCGCGCGCGGTGAAGAAGTCGACGACGGTGTGGACGCGGCCCTTGGACCAGACGCCGATGCCGATCATCACGACGAAGTAGGCGGCCAGGACCGACCAATCGAGAGCAGACATGCCTGGAGATTCCACTACACAGAACGGCGTGTCAATACATAGAAAAACGTTCCGCCACATGAAACTTTCACGGCCCATTTTGTGTACGCCCATGTCGCGAAGATCGATCTGACCTCATCGTTTCACTACATGAAACGGGCGCTTATGTTGTGCAGCGACCTTGAGAAAGGAGCTTCACACGTGTCCAGATTGAGTGTCAGAAGACGGCTGCTCGCCGTCTTCGGCGCCGCCGTCCTGGCCGTCGCCGGCGTCGTGGTCCCCCTGACCACGAGCGCCCACGCGGCCCCGGGCCCCGGTACGTACTCCGTGGTCAACCGGGGCAGCAACCTCTGCCTCGACGTGCTGAACTTCAGCACGGCCGACAACGCCGGGCTGATCCAGTACGCCTGCACCGGCACCACCAACCAGCGCTTCACCCTGACCGCCCAGAACGGCGGCTACCGCATCACCGCCGGGCACAGCGGCAAGTGCCTGGGCGTCCAGGACAACAGCAGTTCGGCGGGCAAGGCGATCGTCCAGCAGACCTGCAACGGGTCCGCCTCGCAGACCTGGACGTTCTCCGACGCCGCGGGCGGCACCCGGATCGTCAACGGCAACGGCGGCAAGTGCGTGAACACACGCGACAACTCCACCGCCTCCAACGCCGTCATCCAGCAGAACTCCTGCGACAACGTGGTGACCAAGCACTGGACGTTCACCCCGTCGAGCGGCCCGCAGCCCACGCCGACGGTCACCCCGACCCCCAACCCGACCCCCACGGTCACCCCGACGGTCGGCCCGCCGCCCGGCGGACTGGTCGGCTGGGCCACCCAGGGCGGCGGCACCACCGGCGGCGGCAACGCCTCGGCCACCACCGTCACCAGCTCGGGCGCGCTGACCACGGCGATGTCCGGGACCAACGCGGCCGTGATCCGGGTCTCCGGGACGATCTCCTGCTCCGGCATGCTCCGGGTCGGCTCGAACAAGACGATCATCGGCAACTCCGGGGCGGTCATCCAGGGCTGCGGCCTGAACGTCGCGGAGGCCACCAACGTGATCATCCGCAACCTGACCTTCCGGAACTGGAACGACGACGCGATCAACGTCCAGTACTCCACGCGGGTCTGGATCGACCACAACACCCTGTCGAACGGCTACGACGGCGCCATCGACGTCAAGCGGGCCAGCGACTACGTGACGATCTCGTGGAACCGCATCTACGACCACGACAAGTCGATGCTGCTCGGCCACGACGACGGCAACGGCTCCGAGGACCGCGGCCACCTGCGGGTGACCTACCACCACAACTGGTTCGACGGCACCGGCCAGCGCCACCCGCGCGTCCGGTTCGGCAACCCGGTCCACGTCTACAACAACTACTACGGCGGCGTGACCAGCTACGGCGTGGCCTCGACCGAGGGCGCGGGCGTGCTCGTCGAGGGCAACTACTTCGAGAACACCGAAGACCCCTACCACCTGGGCGAGGGCGACTCCGGCCCCGGCACCCTGGTGGCCCGCAACAACCACTTCGTCAACTCGGGCACGGGCCAGGCCGGCGGCAGCGTCGCGTCGATCCCCTACTCCTACTCCCTCGACACCGCCTCCAGCGTCAAGTCCATCGTGACCTCCGGCGCGGGCGCGGGCCGGATCAACGTCTAGCGCGTCACCCGGTCCCCTGACCTGACCGGGCGACACGGAAAAGGGAGGCGCCGGCCCTCACGGGGGCCGGCGCCTCTCCGCGGCCGGAGCTCCCTGCGCCGGGCCGGCGGTTCGGGCTCCACCACGGGGACATCCCCGCGTGCGTGCACCAGCGCGGGCCTGCGGCCCGAGCCGGTCGTATGGCCGGCCACGCGAAGCCGTAACGGAAAGGAACTTCGAGACCCACGACGGCGATGCGCGGTTGGGCGGCGCGCTTACGTGTTTATGTGGCGGTTGCGCAATACCGTGACCATCATGGCCACCCGTGCGTCCTCCGGTGGGAAGCGGCCGACGTCTCGGCAGACGCCACGTCCCGCCCCCCGCCCGACCGTCAAGAAGAAGGCGCCACCGCCCCGCCGGAAGCCGGCCCCGCCCAGGCGGCCGGCCGGCACCGGGAACGACCCGCTGTCGTGGGTGTTCCTGATGATCGGCAAGCTCGTCGTCGGCATCTGGACCCTGATCGCGAACGCGATCGGCGGCGCGGCGCGGGCCATCGGCAACGGCGCCCGCGACCTCGACCCCGCCCACCGGCGCGACGGCCTCGGCCTGGCCGTGCTGGCGGGGGCGATCGTGCTGGCCGCGATGACGTGGCGGACCAGCAAGGGCTCGGTGGCCACGGTGGTCGACGCGGTCGTGCGGGGCACGGTCGGCTCGCTCTTCTGGTCGGTGCCGCTGATCATGGGCCTGATCGCCTGGCGGCTGCTGCGCCACCCCGATCAGAACGGCGAGACGGGCCGCATGCTGATCGGCTTCACCGCGCTGGCGGCCGGCATCCTCGGCATCGTGCACGTCGCGCACGGCACCCCCTATCCGGCGGGCACCGCCGACGACGGCATGGAGAAGGTCTCGGCCGCCGGAGGCATGCTCGGGTTCATCGTGGCCGCGCCGCCCGACAGCATCCTGCCGTCGTTCATCACGATCCCGCTGCTGCTGATGCTGGCCGGGTTCGGCGCGCTGGTGGTCACCGCGACGCCGATCCACCGGGTGCCCGAGCGGCTGGGCGAGATCAAGGTGCTGCTGTTCCAGAAGCCCTTCGAGAACTCCTCCGACAGGAAGCCGAAGAAGAAGCCGGCGCGCCCCGAGCCGGGGGAGCACGTCAAGCCCTACGACACGCCGATACTGCGGGAGAAGCCGACCGACCACTCGCCGGAGATCGTGCCGGGCCTCGTCGACGACGTGCCGCTGCCTCCGGCCGACGAGCCGCCGGCGCCCCAGCAGACGCTGCCGCCCGAGCCCACCCCGGCGCCCCGCAAGGTCGAGCAGCTCATGCTCTCGCCGCAGGCCGGTCCCTACACGCTCCCCGACACCCAGATGCTCCGCCCCGGCAGCGCGCCGAAGGCCGAGACCAAGGCCAACAAGACCGTCGTCAACGCGCTGACCAGCGTGCTGGAGCAGTTCGCCATCGACGCCCAGGTCACCGGGTTCACGCGCGGCCCGACCGTGACCCGCTACGAGATCGAGCTGGGCCCCTCGGTCAAGGTCGAGAAGGTCACCGCGCTCACCAAGAACATCGCCTACGCCGTCAAGTCGGCCGACGTGCGCATCCTGTCGCCGATCCCCGGCAAGTCGGCGATCGGCGTGGAGATCCCCAACGTCGACAAGGACCTGGTGTCGCTGGGCGACGTGCTGCGCTCGCAGGTGGCCCAGGCCGACCACCACCCGATGATCGTCGGCCTCGGCAAGGACGTCGAGGGCCGCACCATCGTGGCCAACCTCGCCAAGATGCCCCACATCCTCATCGCGGGCGCCACCGGCGCGGGCAAGTCGACCTGCATCAACGGCCTGATCACCTCGGTGCTCATGCGGGCCACCCCCGACGAGGTCCGGATGGTCCTGGTCGACCCCAAGCGGGTGGAACTGTCCGCGTACGAGGGCATCCCCCACCTCATCACCCCGATCATCACCAACCCGAAGAAGGCCGCCGAGGCCCTCGAATGGGTCGTGGGGGAGATGGACCGCCGCTACGACGACCTGGCCGCCAGCGGCTTCCGGCACGTCGACGACTTCAACAAGGCCGTCAGGGCCGGCAGCCTCGTGGCCCCGCCCGGCAGCGAGCGGGTCTACCAGCCCTACCCCTACCTGCTGGTGATCGTCGACGAGCTGGCCGACCTGATGATGGTCGCCCCCCGCGACGTCGAGGACTCGATCGTGCGCATCACCCAGCTCGCCCGCGCGGCCGGCATCCACCTCGTGATCGCCACCCAGCGGCCCTCGGTCGACGTCGTCACCGGCCTGATCAAGGCCAACGTGCCCTCGCGGCTGGCGTTCGCCACCTCCTCGCTGGCCGACTCGCGGGTCATCCTCGACCAGCCCGGCGCCGAGAAGCTGGTGGGCCAGGGTGACGCGCTGTTCCTCCCGATGGGCGCCAGCAAGCCGATGCGGCTGCAGAACGCGTTCGTGTCGGAGAAGGAGATCGCCGAGGTCGTCGGCCACTGCAAGGCCCAGATGCAGGTCGAGTACCGCTCCGACGTGGCCGCCCAGGCGACCGCCAAGAAGGAGATCGACGAGGAGATCGGCGACGACCTCGACCTGCTGATCCAGGCCGCGGAGCTGATCGTGACGACCCAGTTCGGCTCGACCTCGATGTTGCAGCGCAAGCTGCGCGTCGGGTTCGCCAAGGCGGGCCGCCTGATGGACCTGCTCGAATCGCGCAACGTCGTCGGCCCGAGCGAGGGCTCCAAGGCCCGTGAGGTGATGGTGAAGCCGGACGAACTCGCCGGGTTGCTCGCAGATCTCCGGGGTGGTGACCCCGGCGCTACAACATAGTGATGTTACTGATTGAATGTAACTCACTACTCAGCGTCGGGATGGGCGGGGGGCCGCAGATGTCCATCGGTGGAACGATCTCGGATGCGCGTGAGCACAGGGGGCTGTCCGTAGCCGACCTGAGCCGGCGCACCCGGATCCGCGAGGCGATCATCGCCGCGATCGAGCGCGACGACTTCTCCGCGTGCAACGGAGACTTCTACGCCCGGGGTCACCTGCGGGCCCTGGCCCGCGAGCTGGGCCTGGAGGGCGACGCCCTGGTCCGCGAGTACGACGCCCTCACGGGCGGCCCGCGCCCCGGCGTGGGCGCGATGTACCCGATCGACAAGGGCATCAAGCTGCGCGAACGCCGAACGCCCAACTGGACGCTCGCGATGGCGGTCGCGATCGCCATCGTGGCGGTCTTCGGCGTCGGGCGCATCATGGGCAGCGCGATCAAGACGCCCGAGAAGCAGGCGGTCAAGGTCAACTCGGCGCCGGCGGCGGCCAAGGCGGCGCCTCCGGCGGCCGCTCCGGCGGCCCCGGCCAAGGCGGCCACCCACGTCACCGTGAAGATCACCGCCACCAGCGAGGCCTGGATCCAGGTCCGGGACGCCAAGAACAAGAACGTCTTCATGGGCGTGATCCCGACCGGCGACAGCCGCAGCTTCCGGGTCAAGGAGAAGGCCCGCCTGACCTTCGGCAACGCGGGGTCGGTGCAGCTCAACGTGAACGGCCGCGACCTGGGCGCCCCGGGCCGCCCCGGGGAGACCGTCAAGCGGACCTACGGGGTCGAGGTCCCGCGTCCCCGCTAGTGGCCGATCCCCGATACCGTAGCTTCATCATGTCTTCACGCCGAACCGTTTCCATGATCACGCTGGGCTGCGCCCGCAACGAGGTCGACTCAGAGGAGCTCGCCGCGCGGCTGGAATCCGCAGGCTGGGCGCTGGGCGACGACGACCCCGACGTGATCGTGGTCAACACCTGCGGGTTCATCGAGTCGGCGAAGAAGGACTCGATCGACACCATCCTCGCGGCGGCCGACTCGGGCGCCAAGGTCGTGGCCGCCGGGTGCATGGCCGAGCGCTACGGCACCGAGCTGGCCGGGGCGCTGCCCGAGGCCGCCGCGGTGTTGTCGTTCGACGACTACACCGACATCGGCGCCCGCCTCGACGACGTGCTCGAAGGGCGGGCGCTGACCGCCCACACGCCGCGCGACCGGCGGACCCTGCTGCCCATCAGCCCGGTCGAGCGGCACGCCGCGCCCGTCGCGGTGCCCGGCCACGGCGACCTGCCGGCCGGGCTCGCGCCCGCCTCCGGCCCGCGCACGCTGCGCAGGCGGCTGACCGGCGGGCCGGTCGCCTCGCTGAAGCTGGCCTCGGGCTGCGACCGGCGCTGCACCTTCTGCGCGATCCCGGCCTTCCGCGGCGCCTACGTCTCGCGCCGCCCCGACGACCTGCTGGCCGAGGCCGCCTGGCTGGCCGGTCAGGGCGTGCGGGAGCTCGTCCTGGTCAGCGAGAACTCCACCTCCTACGGCAAGGACCTGGGCGACCTCAGGGCGCTCGAGAAGCTGCTGCCGCAGCTCGCCGCCGTCGAGGGCATCGACCGCGTCCGGGTCAGCTACCTGCAGCCCGCCGAGCTCCGGCCCGGCCTGCTCGACGTGATCGCCGGCACCGAGGGCGTCGCGCCCTACTTCGACCTGTCCTTCCAGCACGCCAGCAACGCGGTGCTGCGCCGCATGCGGCGGTTCGGCGACCCGGCCCAGTTCCTCGGCCTGCTGAAGCAGATCCGCGAGCGGGCCCCCGAGGCGGGCGTGCGGTCCAACTTCATCGTCGGCTTCCCCGGCGAGACCGAGGAACAGTTCGGCGAGCTGGTCGCGTTCCTCGAAGAGGCGCGTCTCGACGTCATCGGGGTGTTCGGCTACTCCGACGAAGACGGCACCGAGGCCGCGGGGTTCGAGGGCAAGCTCGACCAGGACGTCGTCGACGAGCGGGTGGCGATCCTCACCGAACTGGCCGAGGAGCTCACCGCCCAGCGGGCGGAGGAGCGCATCGGCACCGAGTTGTCGGTGCTCGTAGAAGACGACCTGGGCGACGGCGGCTACGAGGGCCGCGCCGCCCACCAGGGCCCCGAGGTCGACGGCTCGGTCACGGTCCAGGGCATCGGCCTGGTGCCGGGGCAGATCGTCCGCGCCGTCGCGGTCGACTCGGAAGGGGTTGACCTGATCGCGAGGATCAAGGCCACGACGTGACCCAGAGCAACGACCAGCCACGGGACTCGGCCCCGTCGGTCATGGCCGACGCCGCCCCCGAGCGGCTGGTGGTGACCGATCCGGTCGAGCCGGCCGCGCCTCCCGTGAGCGCCTGGAACATCGCCAACGCGCTCACGGTCGTGCGGCTGCTGGTCGTTCCCGCGTTCATCGTGTTCCTGTTCCTGGAGGGCGACGGCTGGCGGCTGGCCGCCCTGGGCGTCTTCATGTTCGCCTCGATCACCGACCAGCTCGACGGCTTCCTGGCCCGCAGATACGGCCTGATCACCGACTTCGGCAAGATCGCCGACCCGATCGCCGACAAGGCGCTCATCGGGTCGGCGCTGGTCTGCCTGTCGCTCCTCGGCGAGCTGCCCTGGTGGGTGACCGTCGTGATCATCGCGCGTGAGCTGGGCGTGACGGCGCTGCGGTTCGTGGTGATCCGGTTCGGCGTCATCCCGGCCAGCACCGGCGGGAAGATCAAGACCGTCCTGCAGATCTTCGCCGTCGGGTTCTTCCTCGTGCCGGACCTGCTCGACGTCGTGCGCTGGGCCACCATGGGGACCGCCGTCCTGGTGACGGTGGCGACCGGCGTCGACTACGTTGTGCGGGCAGTCAGACTGCGCCAGGTGGCCCGGAGGGAACAGGTGTGACCGGCTCGACCGCAGCGAAGGTGATCTCCCTGCTCGCGGAGCGGGGTGAGACTTTCGCCGTGGCCGAATCCCTCACCGGTGGGCTCATCGGGGCGACCGTGACCGGTGTGGCCGGCTCCTCGGCCGCCTTCGTGGGCGGCGTGATCAGCTACGCCACCGACCTGAAGGCCCGGCTGCTCGGCGTGCCGGCCGATCTGCTGGCCCGCGAGGGCGCCGTCCACCCCGATGTGGCCGCCGCGATGGCCGCCGGTGTTCGGAAGCTCACCGGGGCGACCTGGGCGGTCGCGGTGACCGGCGTGGCCGGCCCCGAGCCCCAGGACGGCAGGCCGGTCGGCACCGTCTTCTGCGGCCTGAGTGGTCCCGGAGACGTCTCGAAAGTCGTTGACCTGCGATTGACCGGAGACCGCTCATCCATCCGTATCCATACGTGTGAGATGGCTTTGGATCTACTTCTAGGTGTGCTGCTGGCCAATTCGGGGGAACATTCGGGGTGATTACCGCGTTACGTCCCCAGCGAACATGCTCACCATGGTCTGCCGTGGTGTCGCTCGATACAGGTACGGTGGAGCTGTGAGTGAGGTCCGTGAGCCATCGGCGAGGAGCAAGTCCACGGCGCGCCCGGCGCAGGGGCCGAGCGAGCCAATGATGACGGCGAGGAGTATGTACGAAGGGCGTGGAAAGAACGGGCGATATGAACCGAAAGCGCGGAGCGTCGTGACGGCTCCCGCGCCGGGAAGGGAGCGACAGATGGTCCTGCTGCGTCAGCTTCTCGGCGACGTCCTGCGGCGGCTACGGGTGCGGCAGAGCCGCACACTGCGCGAGGTCTCCACGCTGGCACGGGTCTCCCTCGGCTATCTGTCCGAGGTGGAGCGTGGTCAGAAGGAGGCGTCGTCCGAGCTGCTCGCCTCGATCTGCGGTGCCCTGGGTGTGCCGCTTTCGCAGGTGTTGCGGGAAGTCTCCGATCAGTTCGCGCTCGCCGAGCTTCAGCACGCGCCTGTCTTGGCCGACGTGCCCGAGCGTGAGCGCCTGCCCATCACGGAGACCGTGCCCTCCGGTCCGGAGTTCGACGGTTTCCCCGAAGTCAAGGACATGGTGGCCGCCTAGCCCGGCTGGCAGCGCGGGCACCAGTAGATCACCCGCTCCTGCGGTTGTGATCCCATTTCTCCACGTTCGATGATCGTTCCACAGACGCGGCAGGGAAGGTGTGCCCTGCCGTAGACGAACAACGCACGACCCGGTCTCGGGTCGCCGGTCGTGACCGGTCCATGTTCGTTCTTGTTCTCCACCAAGAGGCGGTGGGCCGTTTCGGCCAGCCCCGCCAGATCCGCCACGTCCCCGGTGCGCCGCCACGGCCCGACGCGGGTGACGAAGAGCGTCTCCGCCCGCCAAATCGTGCCGATCCCCGCGAGATTGCGCTGGTCGAGCAGCGCCTCCCCGATCGTGCGGTCAGGATCCTTCAGCAGGTTGGCGACGGCCTTCCCCGTGTCCCAGTCAGGGCCGAGCAGGTCGGGGCCGAGATGCCCGACGACCTGGTCCTCCCTCGCGGTGGGCAGCAGGTCGACCACGCCGAGCTTGATGCCGACGGCCTGCCAAACACTGTTGGCCAGCACGACCCTGACGACGTCGCCGCCCCTCAGCGGGGCGCCCGCCTTGGTCACCCGCCAGGATCCGTCCATGCGCAGATGGGTGTGCAGCGTCACGCCGCCCTCGACCCGGGTGAGCAGGTTCTTCCCCCGGCTCACCGTGGTCAGCACCCGCCGGCCGCGCAGGTCGGCGGTGGCGTAGCGGGGCACCCGGAAGTCGGAGCGGGTCAGCTCCCGGTCGTCGAGCGCCTCCCGCAGCCGTTTCGCGGTGCGGTAGACGGCGTCGCCCTCAGGCACCTGCGCCTCCGGTGACCGGACACCCGAGCAGGGAACGATCGCGCACCGGGCTCTCAGGCACCGGGCTCTCAGGCACCGGGCTCTCAGGCACCGGGCTCTCAGGCACCGGGCTCTCAGGCACCGGGCTCTCAGGCACCGGGCTCTCAGGCACCGGGCTCTCAGGCACCGGGCTTTCCGGTGTCGGGGCTCCGGGCGTTGGCCCTTGAGGCATCAGACGGGCGCGTTGGGGGAGTCCCAGGCCGAGGGGTCGTCGGAGAGGTCGGTGACCCGCTTCGGGAGGTCGCCCGTCGCGATCTGGTCGAGGGTGACCTCTTCGAGGATGGCCCGTTCACTGGCCCGCAGGGCGATCCAGACCTGCTGGAGGGCCTGGGCCGCGCCGGTGTAGCCGACGTGTTCGGGGCGTTCGCCGCGGACGTTGGCCAGCGGGCCGTCGACCGCGCGGATCACGTCGGCCAGGGAGATCTGGTTGGCCGGACGGGCCAGCACGTAGCCGCCCTCGGGGCCGCGCTGGCCGCGGACCAGGCCGGCCCGGCGCATCTGGAGCAGGATGTTCTCCAGGTATTTGGGCGGCATCTCCTGGCCCTTGGCGAGTTCGCCCACCGTGGTCGGGCCGTCGCCGGACGCGGCCAGCTCGGCCGCCGCCCGCAGGGCGTAGTCGACACGCGCAGAAAGTCGCATGTAAACGATTATCCCGCCTGGTTGGCACTGGTTGGCCTGGGTCCCCCATCTCAGCCGACGCGGATCCGCACGACGACGGGCAGATGATCGGAGAACGGCACCCGGGGAACCTCGGCGGACACGGCCGTGAGTCCCGGGCTGAGCAGCACGTGGTCGATGCGTTTGACCGGATCGTCGGCGGGCGAGGTCGGCGGGTCGCCGAAGGCCGTCAGCGGGTCGGTCAGCCCGGTCCGGCGCAGCAACTCGGTGAATGCGGCGTCGTCCGGGGTGAGGTTGAGGTCGCCGGCGAGCAGGGCGGGCGCGGGCGGCAGGAGGACCGGCAGGTCGGCGCTCTGGCGTTCGGGAGACTGGAGATGGGTGTTCAGCACGCCCACCCGGTGCCGCCCGACCTCGATCGTGAAGGTCTGGGCCTGGGCGCCGGTCGGGTAGCCGTAGCTCCTGAGCGGGTGGCTCACGAGATCGGACACCGGCAGGTTCGTCAGCACCGCGTCGCCCCACATGGCGTCGGCCGCCGGGGCGAAGTAGTAGCGCATGCCGAGTACCGACGCGATGCGGTCGAGATCGTCGTGGCCGCCGTTGAGGAACCAGCCCCGGTCGACCTCGCTCAGCAGCACCACATCGGGGTTCCTCGACCGCGCCCATGCGCCGATCGCGTCGAGGTCCAGGGTTCCCGTGGTGCCGAACCCCATTCTGATGTTGTACGCGATCACGGTGAACTCGTCGCCCGCGATCGGCCGCCCCGGGTCGGAGGACGGGCTGAACGGCGCCCCGACCAGCGCGGGAACGGCCAGGCCCACGGTCGCGACGGCGTACTGCCAGCGAGGCCGGATTTCCCGGCTGAGTGCCGTCCCCGCGATCAGCACTCCCAGGGCGATCACGACGTGGCCGTTGTCGAAGCCCAGGTTCAGGTCATAGGCGGCGTAGTACACGAAGGTCCCGGCGAACAGCACGAGCATGCCGCCGAGGAGGGCGCCCCCGGCCCGCCGGCCGGCTGGCCCCGAGCCGCTGATCTGGAGACAACCGCCGAGTCCCAGGACGAAGATCGGGAGGGTGGCCAGATGCACGCGGCCGTCCGTGTAGGCGGCCCAGATCCCCAGCAGGAGCGCGAGCGGGCCCAGGAAGCCCGTCGGGCCTCGCAGGGAGGCCGCCAGCAACAGGATCAGGACCAGTACCAGGTTGACGATCAGCGGGCCGCGCAGATCCGGAGTCACGCCGTCGCCGATCAGGGCGGCCGGGCCCAGGTACATGCCGGTCAGCAGGATCGCCGGGCCGAGGACGAACCACAGGTGGCCCGGCGCCGGGTCGTCGGCGGGTCGCACGCCCGCGACCGCCCAGGCGAAGGCCGCAGTGATCAACAGCGTCGGGATCCACGGCAGCGGGCCGTCGCGCCAGACCAGGTCCACATGGCCGATCGACAGGTGGAGGGCCTGGGAGAGCGCGAGGCCGAGGGGGAGGGCCAGGCGGGCGTGGGGGGCGGCCACGAGCCTGGCGGCGCCGTACAGGAAGACGATGCCGGCGGTGACCGACACGGCGCTCACATAGAGCTGGGGGAGACCGCCGTCGGTGGCCTGGAGGGCCAGGCGGCCCACCGCCAGGACGGCGCCGCCGCCCAGCAGCGCCCATCTCGCCGGTAAGAGCAGCGCGGCCAGCGGGAGGACGAACCACAACGCCGCGAAGAGGCCCAGTTGCTCCGGCGGGGTGTCGCCGGCCTGGCCGTAGATGGTGATCAGGGACGGGAACAGGACGCGCACGGCGTCCATGAAAAGGAGCAGACCCAGAGTCACTGCCGCCACCGGACGCATGAAGTGATCCTTTCGCCCGGGTGGGAGCGGTATCAAGGGTCGATTTCCGGGAGCCCGTATAGTCGCTAAGCTGGCCGGAAAAGTTTGTTGACAGTTGTCGCGGGGGCGATCATAGAAAGCAGGAGCATGGAGCGACGTCCTGGCGTGCCCAGGTTGCTCCGGGAGATCAACGACCGGGCCGCCCTCGAACTTCTGCTGGCCTCCGGGCCGCTGACGCGCGGCCAGATCGGTGACCTGACCGGTCTGTCCAAGGTGACCGCCTCCCAGACGTTGTCACGACTCGAGGAGCGGGGGCTCGTCGAGGTCGTCGGAGAGCAGGCGGGGAACCGGGGGCCCAACGCGGCCCTCTACGGCGTGATCGCCTCGTGCGCCTACGTGGCGGGGCTCGACGTCGGGCCCGAACACGTCACCGCGGCCATCGCCGACATCAAGGGCGACGTGGTGGCCGAGGTCACCGCCACGCCCAACGGCTCCGACGACCCCGTCTCGATGGTGCACAACGCGGTCGTGAAGGCCTGCCGGTCGGCCAAGGTCGCCTTGTCGCGGCTGAAGGGCGTCGTGATCGGCACGCCCGGCGTCGTCGACCCGCGCACCGGCGACGTGCAGTTCTCCTTCGACCTGCCCCACTGGCACGAGGGCATCCACGAGGCGCTGGCGCGCGACCTGAAGCGGTCGGTGCGGATCGAGAACGACGTGAACCTCGCCGCCATCGCCGAGCGGTCGAACGGCGCGGCCCGGCGGGCCGACGACTTCGTGCTGCTCTGGGTCGGGCGCGGCATCGGCCTGGCCGTCGTGCTGGGCGGGCGGCTGCACCGCGGGCGTTCGGGCAGCGCGGGCGAGATCGGCTACCTGCCGGTGCCGGGCGTGCCGCTGGCCGAGGACGTGCGGTCGGAGCCGGGGCGGCTGCCTTCGCTCGCGGGTGGTCTGCAGTCGCTGGTGAGCTCCGTCGCGGTGCTCGACCTGGCCCGCGACCTCGGGTTCGAGGGGGCCACAGCGGCCGAGTGCGTGACCGCCGCCGTCGACGCGGGCGACCAGGGCGACCGGCTGCTCGACGAGATCGCCTCCCGGCTGGCGCTCGGGGTGGCGTCGGTGTGCGTGGTGCTCGACCCGGGGCTGGTCGTGCTCGCCGGAGAGGTCGGGCTGGCCGGAGGCGTGTCCCTGACCGGCCGGGTCGAACAGGCGGTGGCCCGCATCTGCCCGATCCGGCCGCAGGTCGTGACCTCCGAGGTGCCCGGCAACCCGGTGCTGCGCGGCGCGGTCATCGCCGCTTTAGAACAGGCGCGCGAGGAGATCTTCGCGTCCTAGTCAGGCGGTGAGGAGTTCGACCGCCGCCCGGGCGTTGGCGCGGGCGGCGCCGTAGGTCGCGATGTGCACGCCGTGGTCGGGGCGCCAGATCGGCAGTCCCATCTCCATGACCACGCCGTCGGGGCGGGCCGAGACGAGTTCGGTCACCAGGTCGCGGCTGGCGGGGTAGCGGTGGGCGTCCTTGACGACCACGACCAGCGACCGGCCCCGGGCCCGCGTGAGCAGGTCGGCGGCGTGGGCCTCCTCCGGCTTGACCCGGACGATCTCCGCCTCCGGCAACCACGGCGCGACGCCCCACGGCACGTCGCCGACGGCGATCGTGGGCGGGGTGTCGACCTCGACCACGAACGGGTTGCGCAGCGGCAGCGTGGCCCCGCTGATCCGGACCGCGCGGCGGGCGGCCTGCAGGCCGATCACGGTGTCCTCGGTGTGCTGGCCCCGGGTCTCGCGGGCCCAGTCGCGCAGGCGCTGCGCACGGGCCACGGCCTCCTCCAGGCGCTCGACCGCCAGGTCGCCCGCCCGGACCGCCGCCACGATGGCGCCGATGACGGCCTCGGTCTCCGCCTGCGTCGGGATCGACCCCATGCACAGCAGGTCGGCGCCCGCCTTCAGCGACAACACCGCGCCGCCGCCGAGGCCCACGCTCTTGGTGATGGCGTGCATGTCGAGGGCGTCGGTGACGACCACGCCGTCGTAGCCGAGTTCGCCGCGCAGCAGCGTGGTCAGCGCGCGCGGGCTGAGCGTGGCGGGGGTGTCGCCGGTCAGCGCCGGGACGGCCACGTGGGCGGTCATGATCGACCGGGTGCCGGCCTCGATCGCGGCCCGGAACGGGGCCAGCTCGCGCTCGCGCAGCAGTTCCAGGGAGGCGTCCACGACCGGGATGGCCAGGTGGGAGTCCTCCGTGGTCGCGCCGTGGCCGGGGAAGTGCTTCACGCAGGCGGCCACGCCGAGCGACTGGAGGCCGCGGACGGCGGCGACCGTGTGGCGGGACACGAGCGCGGCGTCGGAGCCGAAGGAGCGGGTGCCGATCACCGGGTTGTCGTCGGCGGTGTTGACGTCGGCCGACGGGGCCATGTCGAGGTTGACGCCGGCCTTCACGAGGTCGCCCGCGATCGAGCGGTAGACCCGCTCGGTGAGGTCGACGTCGTCGACGGCGCCGAGCGCCGCGTTGCCCGGGTATTCGCTGCCGACGTGGTAGGCGAGCCGGGTGACGTCGCCGCCCTCCTCGTCGAGGGAGATCACCGGGTCGCCGGCGTTCGTCAGGCTCGACGTGAGCGTGGCGACCTGTTCGGGGCCTTCGACGTTGAAGCCGAAGAGGCAGACGCCGCCGAGACCTCCGGACAGGCCGTCCAGCACCCAGTCGGGCGCGGCCGGGCCTCGGAAGGTCACGAGCAGCGTGCCGGCCGCGAGACGGCGCAGCCCCCGATCGCTGTGGCTCGCGGGTACTTCAGGCATGGGGATTCATGACTCCGATCATGGACATGGGAGGGCACGGCCCCGGGTCCCGGGGCCGTACCCGCTCAGGGTTTGGGCGGTCAGCCCTTGACGGCGCCCGCGACGAGGCCGGAGACCATGCGTCGCTGCACCAGGAGGAAGAACACGACGACGGGGATCGTCATCAGGGTGGAGCTGGCCATGATGGCGCCCCAGTCGGTGCCCCGCTGTCCGAAGAAGAACTGCAACGCGACGGGCATGGTGTAGCCGTCGGGGCTCATCAGCACGAGGGCGAAGATCAGTTCGTTCCACGCGGTGATGAAGGAGAAGATGCTGGTCGCGACCAGACCGGGCGCCACCAGGGGGAACAGTACCTTCCAGAACGCCGTCATCCGGCTCGCGCCGTCGATCCAGGCGGCCTCCTCCAGCGACTTCGGCACGGCGGCCACGAAGGTGCGCAGCATCCAGATGCCGAACGGGAGCGTCAGGCCGACGTTGATGACGATGAGGCCGAGCAACTGGTCGTACAGGCCCAGTCGCTTGACGCTCAGGAAGAGCGGGATCAGCAGCGCCTCGGCCGGGATCATCTGCACGACCAGCAGAGTGATCAGGAACGAGGTGCGGCCCTTGAACTTGAAGCGGGCCACCGCGGTGGCGGCCAGCAGCGAGAAGACCGCGCCCACCGCGACCGTGCCGAGGGCGACGATCGCGCTGTTGCGCAGGTAGAGCCAGATGGAGTTGCCGGCGACGCCCTCGCTGAGCACCCGGTCGATGTGCTCGAAGGTGAAGCTCGTCGGGAACGGGATGAACTCCGTGGTGAAGATCTGGTCGTTGGTCTTGAAGGCCGTGGAGACCATCCAGTACACGGGGAACATCGCGACGAGGAACACGAGCGTGGCCGTCGTGTTGAGGGCGATCCTGCGGGCCTTCTTCCGGAACCTGCCGTTGTTCCGCATGCGGGCGAGCTCGTCCTGATTCCGGTAAATCGGTGGAGCGGTCACTGCACCTCCTCCGACTTCACCATCTGACGGACGTAGAACGCGGTCACGATCAGCAGGATGATCGTGAGGATCACCGCGATGGCCGCGCCGGAGCCCATCTTGGGCGGGGCCTTGAAGGCCTCCGCGAACGAGAAGACGGACAGGTTGAACGCCTCACGCACCGTGGGGCCGTTCATCAGGGTGTAGAGCTGCGAGAAGACCTTGAAGTCCCAGATGATGGACAGGATCGTCAGGACCGCGAAGACCGGCTTCAGCAGCGGGAAGGTGATCTTCCAGAAGGTCCGCCAGGGGCTTGACCCGTCCACCCGGGCCGCTTCGTACAGCTCCGTGGGGATGCCCTTGAGACCGGCCAGCACCGAGACGGCGACGAAGGGGAACGACGACCAGAGCACCATCACGATCAGGATCACGTAGATCGAGACCGCTTCGTTGGTCCACGGTTCACCGCTCCAGTCGGCCCGCCCGAACAGGGCGGTGGACAGGAAGTCGGGCAGCAGGTTCAGCGCCCAGTTGATGATCCCGGCCTCGGCGTCGAACAGCCAGCGCCAGATCACGCCCTGCGCGACCGGCGGGACCGCCCACGCGGCCATGATGCCGACGATCACGAATGTGGACATGCGCTTGCTGAGCTGGTTGAGCAGCACACCGACGGCGGTGCCGACGACCAGGGTGAGGGTCACCGTGATCACGGCGAACCCGATGGTGTTGCGGAGGGACGACCAAAAGATGTCGTTCTCGAAGACCTTGGTGTAGTTCTCCCACCCGAGCCATTCGGCCGGCTTGGGGTTGACGTCCCGGATCTGCGGTAGCCCGACCTTCTGGAACGAGATGACGAACACCTGGAACATCGGGTAGAGCAGCAGCGCGGCGATCACGGCGATGCCGGGGATGAGCAGCGCGTACGGGATGTACTTCGGGTTGAGACCCGAGGCCTTCTTCGGTGGACGGTGAGAGCGGCGGGCGATCGACGTGTCGGTCATCGTCGCTACTGGTTGAGGATGTCTTCGAGTTCCTTGTTGGCCGTCGCGAGCGCCTCATCGGCCGAGGCCTTGCCCTCGATGACCGAGCGGGCCGCGTTCTGCAGCACCGCCTTGGTCTCGCCCGCCTCGGTCCAGTTCGGGTCGGCCGGGAAGGACCGGGCCTTGGCGAACGCCGCCGCGAACGGGGCCTGGACCGGGTCGCTGGCCAGCGAGGCCAGCGTGTCCGGGTAGACCGGGAGCAGACCGCCGTCCTTGGCGTAGCGGTCGGCCCACTGCTTGCTCGTGGCGAGCTTGATGTACTCCTGGGCGAGCTCGGCGTTCTTGGTGGTGCCCCACACGGCGATGTCGTTGCCGCCGAAGAAGGCCGGGGCCTCACCGCCGGTCTTGGCGGGGAGCGGGAAGAAGGCGAGCTGGTCGGCCTTCACCTTGCCCTTGGAGTCGGTCTCGATGCCCGGGATGTCCCACGACGCGGTCAGGTACATGCCGACCTTGTCGTTGGCGAAGCGGGTGCGGATGTCCACGGTGTTCTGGGTCAGCCGCGACTTGCCCGACAGACCGCTGGTCACCAGGCCCGTGTACGTCTCGAAGCCGGCCTTGAAGGTCGGGTCGGTGAGCTTGCCCACCCACTTGTCGCCTTCCTTGACGGCGTAGTCGCCGCCCTCGGACCAGGCCATGGCGCCGAGGAGGTGGTTGGCGTCGGAGCCGCCGTTGAAGGCGAAGCCGTCGACGTCCTTGCCCTTCTCCTCCTGGATCTTCTTCGCGGCGGCGACGACCTCGTCCCAGGTCTTCGGCACCTCGATCTTCAGCTCGTCGAACCAGTCCTTGCGGTAGAGGACCGCGCGGGTGCCGGCGCCCCACGGCACGGCGTAGACCTCGCCGTCGATGGTCTCCAGGCCGAAGAGGTTCTTCGGGATCTGGGCCTGGTCGCCGGCGCTGGTGAGCGCCGTGATCGGGCTCAGCGCCTCCTGGCTGACCCACAGCGGCACCTGGTCGTTGCCGATCTCGGTGACGTCGGGGCCGGCGCCACCCGCGGCGGCGGCGGTGAACTTGTCGTTCACCTGCGGCCACGGGATCCACTCCAGCTTGACCGTGGCGCCGGTGACCTTCTGGAACTCGGCGTTCAGGTCGTCCATGTAGGCCTGGGCCGGCGGGTTCGAGTCGCCGAGACGCCACATGGTCAGCGTCTGACCGGCGAACTTGGGACCGGAGGCGGCGGGGGCCGATTCGGCGGCGGAGGCGGCGGGGGCCGGCTCGGCGGTCTCGCCACCACCACAAGCGGCGACACCCAGGGCGAGGGCGGCGGTGATGCCGGCGATCTTCACGATCTTCACGTTGGGGGTTCTCCCTTCCCGGCTTCTCGTCTAGGCAAGTTGAGGTGTCGGCGGGCCAGGCACCTTGGGGTTGCTGACGGTCGGCGTTTGTGGCACCTCAGAGGCTTGATCGCTTGCCTATGGGGTGACTGCCGTTAAACTAACAAGAAACTTTCTTAAAAAAAACCCGCGTTAGCGGATCGTGACGAGAAGGGAGACAGCGGTGGCCCGACGCCCCGGCACGCCCCGGCTGCTCCGGCAGATAAACGACAGATCGGCCCTGGAGCTCCTTCTCCTGCAGGGCCCTCTCACCCGTGCCGAGCTGGGCGAACTCACCGGACTGAGCAAGGTCACCTCAGGCCAGCTGCTGGCCCGGCTGGAAGATCGCGGATTGGTCACGACGGCCGGCGAACGGGCCGGCGGCCGCGGCCCGAACGCGGCGCTCTACGCCGTCAATCCCGAGTCGGCCTACGTCGCCGGCCTGGAGGTCTCGCCCGACAGCGTGACCGCCGGGGTCGCCGACATCACCGGCCGGGCCATCGCCGAGGTCACCGTCGACCCCAGTGAGGCCCGCGACCCCGTCAAGCTGGTGCACAACGCCCTCTTCCGCGCCTGCGAGTGCGCCGGGATCGTCCTCGACCAGCTCAGCGGCCTGGTGATCGGGACCCGCGGCGTCGTCGACCCCCGCAGCGGGGACGTTCGCTACTCCTTCGACCTGCCCGCGTGGCACTTCGGCGTGCTGGCCGAACTCCGCGCCGACCTGGGCCGGGCGGTACGCATAGAGAACGATGTCAACCTCGCCGCCCTGGCCGAACAGGCCCACGGCGCCGCGCGCGGCCTCGACGACTTCGTCATCATGTGGGCCGGGATAGGGCAGGGCCTCGGCGTCATGCTCGGCGGCCGGCTGCACCGGGGCATCACCGGCGGCGCGGGCGAGATCGGCTGGTTGCCCGTGCCGGGCGAGCCGCTGCCCTCCGACGTGCGCGACCCCCAGTCGGGCTCCTTCCAGCGCCTGGTCGGCGGGGACGCCCTGCACGGCATGGCGCTGGCCCACGGGGTGGAGCCGGGGGAGGCGCCCGTGGCCGAACTGGTCGCCAAGGCCGTCGCCGAGGGGAACGGGAGCTTCCTCGACGAACTCGCCGGCCGCCTGGCCGTCGGCGTCGCGGCCGTGGCGGTGGTCCTCGACCCCGGGCTCATCGTCCTGTCGGGCGACGTCGGGCGGGCCGGCGGCCACGAGCTGGCCGCGCGGGTGGAGGACGAGGTGGCCCGCGTGTGTCCGTCGCGGCCTCGGGTGGCGGTGACGGAAGTCGACGGCAACCCGGTGCTCCGGGGGGCGCTGGTGGCCGCCCTGGAGGAGGCGAGGGAACAGGTCTTCTCGGATACGGTCTGACGATGTGACTCCTCCGCCCCCCGGACGAGGCGGCTTCTCGCTAAGCCGCGTTGACGACCGTGCGAAGGGCAAGCCCTGCCCTGAGGATGTTGATCGCCGCGTTGACATCGGCGTGGGCGATGTGCCCGCACGCCGTACACGCGAACTCTGCCTGCGTGGGGCGGTTCTTCTTCGCGCTGTGCCCGCAGTGGGCGCACATGCGGGAGGTGCCGGAAGGGTTCACCGAGATCAGCGTGCGACCGGCGCTTTCAGCCTTGTCCGTCAGGATTCTCAAGAACACCCCCCAGCCCGCGTCCAGGATGCTTCGGTTGAGACCCGACTTGGCTCCCACGTTCCGTCCGGGGCGCTCGATCGTGCCGGCGGCCGAGCGGGTCATAGCGGTGATGCGCAGGTCCTCGTGGACGATCACGTCATATGCGCGGACCAGCGTGAGCGCCGCCTTGTGGGCGCCGTCCAGTCGTCGGCGTCGCACCTTGGCGTGCAGCGCGGCGATGCGCGCGACGGTTCTCCGGTGCCGTCCGCTGCCCTGTTGCCTGCGGGCCAGGTCTCGTTGGACCTCGGCCAGACGGTCGGCGGAGGTGACCAGGTGGCGCCGGTTGACGACGTGGTCGCCGTCGGAGGTCGTGAGGAAGGAGGCGACGCCCATGTCGATCCCGGCCGCCGCACCCGTCGCGGGCAGTGGTCGCGCCGGTACGTCGTCGCACGAGAGCACCACGTACCAGCGGGAACCTTCACGCTTGACGCTGACCGTCTTCACGTGGCCTTCGACCGCACGGTGCCGATGGACGCGGACATGCCCGACACCCTGGAACCGTACGAACGTGGCGGTGGGATGGTCGGGCTGGGAGTTCCACCGGCAGCCGTCACCGTCCGTGGGCCATTCGACGGAGTCGAAGCGGCCCCGACCTCTGAACCGGGGAAAACCCGGCGTGCGCCCGGCCCTGACCCGGGCGAAGAACGCGCGGTACGCCTTGTCCAGACGGCGCAGAGTGGCCTGCTGGGAGGAGAACGACCAGCGGCCCTGCCCCTCAGGATCGTCCGAGCGGATGTGCTTCAACTCCGCCGACTGGTCGCCGTAGCGAACCGTCACCCCCGCCCTGCGGTAGGCGATGCGGCGGTGCTCCAGGGCGGCGTTGTAAAGCTGCCGGTGCTCCTCCAGGCACGCGGCGAGTGCGACGGCCTGCTTACAGGTGGGTCGCAGCAGGTACTTGAACGACCTACGCACGGATGCCGCGAATGGACGGCCGTCGCATCGGCGTGGAAGCAGCCCGGAGGAGTGCGCACTGACGAGTCACAGGATCCTTTTAACAGCACCACGCGTCCGCAAAGCGAGAAACGGAGATCTGATGCGCCAACCTGTCAGGTCAGGGCACGCTCAGGCCCACACCACCCTCCCGTTCCGGTCCCCTCATCGCCTGAGGCGTGGAGATCATGATGGGTGACGTCATTCTGATCTCCGACCCCCGGGTGACCTCCATACCGGTGATCGATTGCCTTGAGCCGCTCGTCGACGTGCGCGCTTTCCTGCGTGTCGACCCGCGCTTGGCCGACCCGGCGGGTGCGTTCGCGCACCTGCGGGAGGGGGTCGCCGAGCGGCTGCGGCGGGTGGTGCTGCCGCTGGGCGTGCACCTCATGGTCGTCGAGGGCTACCGGCCGGTGTCGCTGCAGCGGAAGTGGTTCGAGGAGTATCGGGAGACGTTGCGCACGACGTTTCCGGACATGTCGAGTGATGAGCTGCACGTGGCGGCGAGCCGGTTCGTCTCGCCCGTCGAGGTCGCGCCCCACACGGCCGGGGCCGCCGTCGACCTGACCCTGTGCGACGACGACGGCGTCGAACTCGACATGGGGACCGAGGTGAACGCGACGCCGGAGCAGAGCGACGGGGCCTGCTACACGGCGTCCACCGACATCTCCGCCGAGGCCGTGCAGAACCGGAAGGTGCTGGCGACGGCGCTGGAGGCGGTCGGGCTGGTCAACTATCCGACCGAGTGGTGGCACTGGTCCTACGGCGACCGTTACTGGGCGATGACGCGGGGGCGGGAGGCGGCGGTCTACGGTCCGGTCGAGCTCTGACCTGCGGCCCGCGGGGTCGCCCGCCAGCGCAGCGGTTCTCCCGGGGTGGTGGCGACCAGGCGGCCCGCGTGGGCGGTGAACGTCGTCGTGCCCTCCGGGAGGTCGCCCGCCGGGTGCCAGTCATCCGTCGTGTCCGGGCGGCGGGTGACCAGGTCTCCCGTGCTCGTCAGGGCGTAGAGGCGGCCGTTCATGCCGCTCATCGCCACCGCGTCGCACGCGCCCCGGTCGAGCCACTCCTCGCCCGTGAAGGGCATCGCCCACAGGCGGCCTTCCGCGGTCGCGACCCAGAACGTGCAGTCGGCGATGGCCAGGGCCACGGTGCCCTCCGGGCAGCGGGCCTCGTCGGTCCAGGGGGCCGGGACCTCCACGGCCGCGCGGGAGCGCAGGACGCCGTCGGCGGTCACGCCGTAGAGGAGGACGCCTCGGGTGCCCGCCGCCTCGCGCGGGGTGTCGAGGCACGTCACGTCGCCGGCCCAGCCGATGGGGCGCCACGGGAGGTTCTGGGCGCACAGTTCGCGGCTCATCAGCGCGCCGTCGGAGGTCACGCCGTAGAGGACGCGGGCGTCGGCGGCCAGGGCGCGGATGTCGGACGGCTCGCCGATCACGTCCCAGCCGTCATATACGGAACTGAGGCGGGTCATCACGTTGCGGGTGATGCGGTCGACGACCGGGTCGTGGAGGGTGTTGCCCCAGTTCACCGTGGCGGCGTTGAAGACGGTGCCGCGGCCCGAGGTGAACACGCCCATGGTCGCCCAGCCGCCCTGGCCGCCGCTGCGCCAGTGGCGCAGGTCGGCCGTGGCGAGGACGGTGAACGACGACGGAGTGCCGTCGCGTGAGGTCACCCTCGGGACGCCGCCCACCTCGACGAACTCGGCCGCGTCGGTCTCGTAGCCCAGCGCGCCCTGGGCGAACTTGTCGCCCTCGGTCAGGCCGGTGCCCTCGAAGACCCAGTGGCCGGCGAAACGCGTGACGTACGACTCCTCGTTCATCAGCGGCATCGACGGGCCCCAGGTGCCCGCGCCCGCGCGGAACGACACGCCCGTCAAGCTGTTCTCCGGGCGGCCGACGGCCGACCACTCGGCGGTGACCAGCGACGGGTCGTCGACCGGGTCGGTGAAGGGGTCGCGGTGGCAGACCAGGGTGCGGCCCTCCAGGCGGGCCTGCCACCAGGCGGTGTTCCCGGCGAAGATCGCCATGTTGCCGCCGCGCCGGACGAACTCCTCGCAGGCGTCGCGCATCTCGCGGGTCCAGTATTCGTCGTGGCCGTTGACCACGAGCAGGCGGTAGCCGTCGAGCAGGTCCGGCGACAGGTCGAGGCCGTCGCAGAAGTCGGCCTCGAAGCCCGCCGGGCGCAGCCAGCGCAGGAAGCCGTCCTCCCAGCGTTCGGGGGAGGGGCCGCCGCCCGGGCGGTCGAAGGTGACCTCCGTCGCGCGCGACGGGTCCTCCGTCCAGTAGAGGCCCTCACCCGGGACCCCGGCGCGGTTGTAGGCCTGCCAGGTGCCGAACGGGATGGACACCAGGATGTCCTTCTTCGGTCCGGACGGGGTCACGACGAAGTAGACCTCGTCGTCGCCGGAGACGTTGACGCCGGGCAGCTCACCCGTCGCCCTCGGCACCTCCGACGACGGCGCGTCGGTGAAGTGGGCGCGGTAGAGCGAGCTCGGCCAGTCGCCGGGGATGTCGAGGGTCCACACCGGGCCGGTGGCGCGGGTCGTCAGCACGTGGGCGCCCGTGGTGGCGTCGTGGACGTGCACGCCGCTGTCGCCGTCGAGCCGGAAGGTGAGCGGGCGGCCCTGGGGGCACGAGGTCGCCTCGGCGTAGGCGATCACCGCAGCGCCGCTTCGACCAGCATCGTCTCCAGCCCGTGCAGGAACCGCTCCATGTCGGGCTTCGACAACCAGCGGGTGTCGGCGGTCACCGACACGTCCATGGTCCCGCTCAGGTGGACGCAGAACCGGCAGTTGAGCTGGTCCTGCGACATCGGCCAGCTCAGCGTGCTCTCGCCGAGCGCCCGGCGGATCAGCGCCTCGTCGCGGTAGACGGGGTTGTCGGCGAAGCGCATGTCGTTGAAGCAGCACCACGGATGCACGACCGTGCCCCGGTCGGCCGCCACCCTTTCCAACGCCGCCGACCGGTCGGCGGGGTCGTGGTAGGCGCTCCGGTACGCCCGCAGCGCCGCCGGACCCGCCAGGCTCAGCAGCTCGTCGAACCGCACCTTCTCCACGTCCAGGACGAACAGCCCCTCCTGCGACATCGTGGTCACCGCCGTCCGGGTGTCGGCCCGGAACCGGTTGCCCACGATCGGGAGCATCGCCACCGTCTCGTGCCCCGTCATCTCCGACACCAGCGCCGTCACCGCCGTCAGCAGGACCGTCGAGGTGCTCGTGCCGTGCCGGACCGCGATGCGCTGGGCGGCCAGGTCGACGGCGGGGGAGCGCAGCGACGCCCGCCAGACGGGCGGCGACTCCCCGGCGCCCGACGGCACGTGGAACATCGTAGGCGGGATGCGCCGGTGCGCGTCCTCCCAGTAGGCCGCCGCGTCGGCCGCGACCCGGCGGCCGGCCGCCGACCCCTGCCAGCGGGCGATGTCCATGGGCTGCGGCGGCCGCGAGGCGGGCGCGCCGCCGCGCAGGAGCAGCAGGCGCAGGTCGCGGATGGCCTGCTCGGCGCCCAGGCCGTCGGCGGCCAGGTGGCAGAACACCAGCACCAGATGGGTGACCTCGCCCGTTTCCGACAGCACCAGCCCGGCCCGCAGCGGCCACTCGTCCGCGTAGTCGAACGGGGTCGCCGCCAGCTCGGCCAGCAGGGCCTGGGGGTCGTCGCCGGTCCGGACGCTCAGCTCCCCGCTCGCCCGCAGCGACTGGCCGCCGTCGGCGACGAGGGTGCGCAGCGACTCGTGCCGCTCGACCAGGCGGCCCAGCGCCCACAACGCCGACGACACCGACGCCGGGCGCGCGCCGAGCGGCAGCACCCGGCCGAAGTTGAAGTAGTGGTCGTCCGGCCGGGTGCGCTCGATCGCCTCCCAGATCGCGCGCTGACCCCACGTGAACGACGCGGCCCCCGTACGTCCGCCCGAGAAGGCGGCCCGCTCCGTCATGCCGCCGACCGGGCGGCCTCGACCCACGAGGCCAGCCCGTCGACGCTGTCGAGGAACGTCACGTCGCCGCTCAGGTCGACCTCGACGCCGTATTCGCGCTCGATGGCGTCGATGAGCCGCATCTGCGCCAGCGAGGTCACGCCGAGATAGGCCAGCGGCACGGTCGCCGCCAGCACGTCGGCCGGGGTGAGCTCGCCGTCACACGACTCCGACACCAGTTCGGCCAGTCTTTCCTTCATTCCGCACCTTCCGTTCCAGTCCGACCAGGTCGTCGGGGGTGGCGTCGGGGACCGCGTCGTCGAACCGGGCCAGTCGCCGCGTGAGGAGCGCCCCGATCACGACCAGCAGGATGAATCCGGCGAAGACGGCGTACATCAGGGAGACGTCGCCGAGGAGTTCGGTGCCCACGGGAGCGATGATCCCGACGCCGATCGGGATGGTCGACCAGGCGACCATCTGGTTGAGCGCGAACACCCGGCCGTGGAACCGCTGCGGGACCTTGACCTGGATGATCGTGTTGTAGACGCCGTTGACCAGGGCCAGGCCGAAGCTGACGCCGAACGCGCCGACGCCGACGACGACCAGGTCGTCGCGGAGCGCCACGACGCCGCACGACACGGCGATGACCGACGTGAGGAGCAGCATGCCGCGCATCCGGCGCTTGGACGGGCCGCCCCACAGGCCCATCGTGAGGCCGCCCGCGACGGCGCCGGACCCGGCCACCAGCGCGATCACACCCGCCTCCTGGACGGTGCCGAACTCCAGCACCAGCGGCGAGTACATCATGAAGACCGGCGACAGGCCGAGCGACAGGAACGCGAAGAAGACGACCATCGCCCGGAAGTAGGGGTTGCCGAAGGAGATCTTGAACCCTTCGGCGATCTCCCGGCCGACCGTCTCGCGGCGGCGCAGCGCCAGCGCGGCCGGGAAGGCCACCAGGGCCAGCACGACGATGGTGAGGACGTGGCCGACGACGTCCAGGACGAGGATGCCGTGCAGGCCCCAGACCGCCATCAGGCCGACGGCCGCGAGCGGCGCGACGAACTGGGCCATGCCGAGCGCCGTCTGGGCGATGCCGTTGGCGTGGCCGAGGTAGCGCTTGGGGACCAGCTGCGGCACGGCCGCCGTGAAGGCCAGCCGTTGTGTGGTCAGCGCGACCGACAGCAGCGGGAGCAGGACGTAGAGGGTCCAGACGTGCAGGTCGCCGGTCCACACGAGGACGCCCGTCACGGTCTGCACGGCAAGGGCCGCCGCGTTCCCGCCGATCATCACGGCGCGTTTGGACGACCGGTCGACCAGCGCCCCGGCCAGCGGCGCGGCGAGCACCCCGGGGATGACGGCCAGGACCTGGAGGAGGGCGAGCTGGGTCATCGACTGGTGCTGCAGGTAGACCCAGAGGGGCAGTGCGAACTCGGTCAGCGTCGACCCGGCCAGGCAGACCATCTGCCCGAACGCGACCAGCAGGAACCGCCGGACCGAGGGCGCCGGCCCGGCCGGGCCTGGTGCGGGCGGCCCGGCCGGATCGGCAGGAGGGTGCGAGACGAGGTCAGGGTCGCTCGCACCCACGATCTGGGCGAGTTCGTCCGCGCGGTACTTGAGGAAGTAGTGGCCCGCCTCGTCGATCACGACCAGCCGGGTCCGCTCCGCGATGAAGCCCCACTCCGCGTAGCGCTCCTCGTAGTAGTCCGTCGCGGGGTCGTACTCGCCGACGACGGAGACGATCGGCGCCTTCAGCCTGGGGGCGCCGCTCTCCATCAGGGTGGTGAAGTAGTCCTCGGCGGCGCGCGCGTCGTGGCGCATGTTCCCGATGACGAACGCCTTCTGGGCGTCGTCCAGGTCAGACAGGTCGGCGCCGAGCGCGGTGAGCCAGTTGAGCTGGCCCTTGTCGCTGCGGAACCGCTCCAGCCGCGCCAGCCGGGCCCAGCGCCCGAGCAGGCCCTTGGTGGGCCGGGCGAACGGGAAGATCCCGCCCAGGTAGACGGTGTCGACCGTGCGTCCGGCCGCTTCGAGGCGGCGGGCGATCTCGACGGTGAGGGCGCCGCCGACGCCGCAGTGGCCGTAGAGGGTGACGGGGGCCTCCATGCGCAGGATCTCCTCGACGCAGCGGCGGGCCACCTCTTCGAGGGGCTGCGACTCCTCGGCCAGGCCCAGGTCGTGGCCGGGGACGGCGACCGACCAGAGCTCCCATTCCGGCGGCAGGGCGTCGGCGAGCGGCTGGTAGACGACCGCGCTGCCGCCGCCGTAGGGGACGCAGACCAGGGCCTTGGTGCCCTGCCCGGTCAGCCGGTAGAGGAGCGGCCTCGGGCCGGACGCCGATCGGGCGACGGCGGCGAGGGCGCGGACCGTCGGGTGCTGGAACAGGTCCATCAGCGCGATCGGCGACGAGCCCTCGGGGAGGGTCCGGCGCAGCTTGGACACGACCCGGGTCGCGAGCAGCGAGTGGCCGCCGAGGTCGAAGAAGTCGTCGAGCACGCCCACCTGCCGCAGGCCCAGCACCTCGCACCAGGCGGCGGCGACGGCCTCCTCCCACGCGTCGGCCGGTGGCTCGAACGGGACGTCCTCCGACCGGGTGTCCTCGGGGGCGGGGAGGGCCGCGCGGTCGACCTTGCCGTGGCCCTTCAGCGGGAGCTCGTCGAGGAACACCCAGCGGGTCGGGACCATGTACTCCGGCAGCCGTCCGGCCAGCGCCGTGCGCAGGTCGGCGATGGCGGGCCGGGGGTCGGCGACGACGTAGCCGACCAGTTCGCCGTCGCGGGCGTCGGTGACGGCGTGGGAGACGCCGGGCAGCAGGCGCAGCGCCTCGTCGATCTCCCCGAGCTCCACGCGGTAACCCCGGATCTTGACCTGGAGGTCGCGGCGGCCCAGGAACTCCAGGTCTCCGGTCGGGAGCCAGCGGGCGAGGTCGCCCGACCGGTAGAGGCGGCCGTACAGGGGGTGGTCGACGAACTTCTCCGCGGTCAGGTCGGGGCGGCCCAGGTACTCGCGGGCCAGCCGGCCGCCGATGCACAGTTCACCCGGCACGCCGACCGGCACCGGCGACAAGTGCCGGTCCAGGACGTACAGCGACGAATGACCCAGGGGCCTCCCGATCGGGGTGATCGGGCCCGTCGGCGTCACGTCGGGGCAGACGCGGTAGGTGGAGACGCCGACGATGGCCTCGGTCGGGCCGTAGTGGTTGACGACGGGCACCCGGGTGGCGAGGTCGCGGGCGAACTCCCAGCTCGACCCCTCGCCGCCGAAGATGAGCAGCTTGCGCGGCAGGAGGGCGGCGACGTCGTCGGTGTCGGCGGCGAGGGCGCCCAGGTGGGAGGGGGTGAGCTTGACGTAGTCGATGCCGCGCATGTGCTCGGCGAGCTCGGGGCCGGAGATGCGCGCGGGCAGCAGGTGCAGGGTGCCGCCGGTGTTGAGGCACAGGTAGAGGATCGTGATGCCGAAGTCGAAGGCGAGCGACTGGAGCAGGGCGTACTGCGACTCGTCCTCGACCGCGAAGCGCCGCCGGGCGTCGGCGAGGTAGCGGAGGATCTCCCGGTTCTGGACCGCGACGCCCTTCGGCCGCCCCGTCGAGCCGGAGGTGTAGATGACGTAGGCGAGGTCGTCGCCGTTGCCGAGCGGCTCGACGTCGTCGGCCTCGGCGTCGCCGATCTCGGTGAGCACGACCGCCGCGCCGGAGTCCTCGATCATGAACGCGCGGCGTTCGCCGGGGTACTCGGGGTCGATCGGCACGTAGGCCCCGCCCGCCTTCAGCACCGCGAGCAGCGCGACGGCCAGGTCGATCGACTGCTCCATGCAGACCGCGACCCGCACACCGGGGCCGACGCCCCGCTCGCGCAGCGCCCGCGCGGTGCCGGCGACCCGCCGGTGCAGTTTCCGGTACGTGATCGCCTCGTCCCCGTGCCGGATCGCCACCCTGTCGGGCGACCGGGTGGAGACGACCTCGGCGAGGGTCTCCTGCGCGGGCGCGACCCGTTCTCCGGGCGTGGTCGACCAGCTCGTGAGAAGCTCCCGCTCGGAGTCCGAGACGAGGCCGAGGCGGGAGACCGGCCGCTCCGGGTCGGCGACGATCGAGCGCAGCAGCGTCTCGAAGTTGGCCGCGAAGCGTTCGACCGTCTCGTGGTGGAACAGGTCGGCCGAGTAGACGAAGAAGGCGTCGAGGCCGTCGCCGGTCGGGGTGATCTCCAGCGACAGGTCGAACTTCGCCTGGTGGAAGTCGGGGTCGACCGGTTCGGCGACCAGTCCGTCGAGGTGGAGGCGGGTGCCGGCCTCGCTGCGCAGGCTGAACTGGGTCTGGAAGACGGGCGTCCGGCTCAGGTCGCGGGCCACGCCGAGGTCCTGCACCACCCGGTCGAACGGCGTCTCGGCGTGGGTGAACGCGTCGATCGCGGTCCGGCGGGTGCGCCTGAGCAGTTCCCGGAAGGTCGGATCTCCGCTCAGGTCGGCGCGCAGCACGACCGTGTTGAGGAAGAACCCGATGAGCTTCTCGACGTCCTCGTCGGGCCGGGCCGCGACGGGGGTGCCGACCGCGAAGTCGACGGCGGCCGTGTAGCGGTGGAGCTGGGTCTGGAAGGCCGCCATGAGCAGCATGAACAGGGTGACGCGCTCCTTGCGGGCGAGCGCGTTCACCTGGTCGGTGAGCTCCCGGGGCAACCGCCGGGTGACGACCGCGCCCTTCGCGGTGCGGACCCTCGGGCGGGGCAGGTCGGCGGGCAGGTCGAGCACCGGCACCCGGTCGAGCCGGTCGCGCCAATAGGAGGTGTCGACCGGCTGTTCGCGCTGCCTGCGGGCGTGCTCGCCGTACTGCATGGGCAGGTCGGGCAGGTCGCCGCCGGCGTAGAGGGTGGCGATCTCCTCGTACAGGAGCCCGAGGGACCAGCCGTCGCCGGCGATGTGGTGCAGCACGATGACGAGCGTCTGGTCGTCGGTCAGAAAGGCCCTGACGACCGGCCCGTTCGCGAGGTCGAACGGCCGGTTGGTGAGGTCGGCCAGCGGCACGCCGGAGACGCGTTCGAGGGGGAGCGTACGGTCCTCGACCAGCGCGACCGGGTTGCCGTCGACGGCCGGATAGCGGGTCCGCAGCACCTCGTGCCGCCGCATGACCGTGTCAAGTGCCCGCTGCAGCGCGGCCACGTCGAGATCCCCGACGAGCCGTTCGGTCACACAGATGTTGTACGACGCGTCGTCGGGGTTGAGCTCGTGCAGGAACCAGAGCCGTTCCTGTCCGAGCGAGAGCGGATTGGCCGGTGTGACGGCGAGCATCTTCCCTCAAGTGATCGGACGAATGCAGCACAAAGAGGCCAAACGCCTCAGCCGGGGAAGCTAACTGGAAAGGTTCTTTGCAATTAGCGGACGGCGCCAGTCTGGCATGCCCCGGGCCCGCTCACAAGCTCTAAACGTGCCCAACCCATTGGCTTGTGGGGGCCGGGGACCACTTGTGACGAGCGCCGGGAGCGTGCCACACTGGCGACTGGGCTAACTGGAAAGAATCTTTTCAGTAACGCAGTGCTCGGGCAGTATTCATCCGATCTTTGGGGAGTCCAATGACGCTCTCGGATCTGCTGGCGGCCCGCGCCGCCGCCGAGCCTGACGGCGTCGCGATGATCGTCCACGGCGTGGGGGAACTGACCTACGCCGACTGGCACTCCCGCGCCGACGGTCTGGCGAACTGGCTGATCACCGAAGGTGTGCGTCCTGGAGAGCCGGTGGGGCTGGTGTTCCCCCACGCCGGGTGGCTCGACTACGCGGTGGCATTCATGGGCGTGCTGCGGGCGGGGGCCGTCGCGGTGCCGATCTCCGACCGGACCCCGGAGGGAGAGATCCGACATCTTGCGGAACGGGCTGGAATCAGCCGGATTCTGCGCGATGTAACTTTCATGGACCGATCGGTTTCCCCGCTCCCGAAGGTGTCTCCGGCCGACCCCGCCCAGATCCTCTTCACCTCCGGCACCACCGGCGTGGCCAAGGGCGTCACCGCCACCCACGCCAACCTGGCCTTCGGCCTCCACCGCGACCCGCGCCGCCGGGCCTTCCGGCACTCGAAGCACCTCGCGCACGCCTTCCCCATCGGCACCAACGCGGGCCAGATGATGCTGGTGAACGCCATCGCGGCGCACCCCGCCGTCGTCACGACGGCCGCCTTCACCCCCCGGCGGTTCGCCTCGCTCATCGCGAAATACCAGGCCGGGGCGGTCTTCCTGGTGCCCGCCATGGCCATCGAGCTGCTGGCGGCCGGGGTCGAGCCCCTCGACAGCGTGCTGCTGCTCGGGTCGGCCGCCGCGCCGCTGCCCTCGGCCGTGGCGGTGAAGCTGGCCGGCCTCTTCCCGGCCGCGATGATCACGAACTACTACACCTCCACCGAGGCCGCCCCCGCCCAGACGATCATGGTTTTCGACCCCGAACGCCCCGGATCGGTGGGCCGGGCGGCGGCCGGAGGCTCCGTCCGGATCACCACGCCCGAGGGCGCCGTGACCGCCCCCGGAGAGGTCGGCGAGGTGTGGATGCGCTCGCCCGCCGCGCCCCGCGCCTACCTCGGCGAGACCGTGTCCGACACCTTCCGGGACGGCTGGGTGCGCATGGGCGACCTCGGCTACCTCGACGAGGAGGGCTACCTGTACCTGGTCGACCGGACCGGCGACGTCGTCAAGTCGGGCGCCCACAAGGTCTCCACCCTGAAGGTCGAGGAGGCGCTGCACGCCCATCCGCTGGTCACCGAGGCCGCCGCCTACGGGGTGCCCCACCCGGTGCTCGGGACGGTGGTGGCGGCGGCTCTGGTCGTACGGGAGGAGATCCCCCTCGCGGACCTGCGGGCGTTCCTGATCGACCGGCTCGCCCCGCACGAGCTGCCGGCCAAGGTCACCACGATGGACGCGCTGCCGCGCAACCGGGGCGGCAAGGTCGACAAGAAGGCGCTGTCATGACCGAGGCGTCGTTCGCGCAGACCGGGATGTGGATCACCGAGCGCATGGGACGGGCCCGGACCGCCTACCACATGCCGCTGGTCGTCGACTTCGAGGGAGAGCTCGACGTGTGCGCGCTGCACGCGGCCTGTGAGGCGGTGATCCGGCGGCACGCGGTGTTGTCGAGCGCGGTCGCCGAGGTCGACGGGCTGCCCGTGATGGTGCCCGGGGGACGTCCGCCGATCCGGCTGACCACCGCCGACGACCTGCACGAGCTCGTCCGGGAGGAGACCCTCCGGCCCTTCGACGTCGAGAACGGGCCGCTCGCCCGGTTCACGCTGGCCAAGCTAAGCCCTGACCGGCACGTCCTGGTGTTCGTCGCGCACCACCTCGTGTTCGACGGCGAGTCGAAGGACATCCTGGTCAGGGACCTGGCCGACTTCTACAACGGGGAGTCGCGGCCCCGGCTCGGGACGTCGTACGCGAGCTTCGCCGACGGGGAACGGGAGCGGGTCCGCGACGACCTCGACGAGGCCAGGGCCTACTGGTCGGCGCGGCCTCCCGGAGAGCCCACCCCGCTGCCCGGCCTCACCTCGGCCGGACGCGGGGCCGCCGAAGGGGCGGTGCGCACCTTCCGCGCCCGGATGCTCGACGTGCCGGGCGTCTCGCGCTTCGAGCTGTTCCTGGCCTCCGTCCACACGCTGCTGCACCGCTACGGCGATCCGGCCCCGACCGTCGCCGTCGACCTGTCCACCCGTGTGCCGGAGGTGCGCGACAACGTCGGCCTGTTCGTCAACGAGCTGCCCGTCACCGCCACACCCGCAGGGACCGTCGCCGACGTCGCCCGGACCCTCCACCGCGACCTGCGCGAGATGTACCGCTTCCGGCACGTCCCCTACGCCCGCGCCGTCAGGGGCGTGCGCCCGCGCACCGCCCTCGCCCAGGTCTCGGTCAGCTACCGCAAACGCCGCCCCGACCCCGTCTTCACCGGCGTGAAGACCACCGTCGACTGGGCGGTCTTCAACCATTCCGTACGCAGCGTCCTGCACCTCCAGGCCGTCGACCACCCCGACGGCCTCTACGTGATCATGCAATACGGCGCCGGCTCCGGCACGGAGTCGGACGTCGCCCGGATAGCGGAGGACCTTCTCACCATCATGAACAACCCCGAAAGCCCTGTGGACGGCACCTCACAGGCCGCCGACCTCGACGACGCCGTCCGCGAGATCTGGCAGGAAGTGCTGGGCATCGACGAGATCGGCGACGACGAGGACCTGTTCGATCTCGGCGGGCACTCCCTGACCATCACCCAGATCATCGCCCGCATGCGCAAGCGCCTCGGTGTCGAGGTCCCCCTGGACGTCTTCTTCGACACCCCGACCATCGCGGGCGTCGTCCAGGCCGTCCGCGAGGCGGAACCGGCCGTCAGGTGACCACCGACCTCGACCGGCTCCTGCTCATCCGCCACTTCGAGCACGCCCTGCTGGACCTGTTCGCGAAGGGCGAGCTGAACGGCACCACGCACACCTGCCTGGGGCAGGAGATCGTCCCCGTGGCGCTGGCGCCGCTGCTGGGGCCCGATGACCGCGTCTTCAGCAACCATCGCGGCCACGGCCACTACCTGGCCCGCTTCGACGACCCGGCCGGCCTGCTGGCGGAGATCATGGGCCGCGAGGGCGCGGTCTGCGACGGCGTCGGCGGCAGCCAGCACATACTGCGCGAGGGCTACCTGTCGACGGGCGTCCAGGGCGAGAGCCTGCCGGTGGCCGTCGGCGCGGCCCTGCACCTGCGCGGTTCGGGCGCGCTGGCGTGCGCCTACATCGGCGACGGCACGTGGGGCGAAGGCGCGGTCTACGAGTCCCTGAACCTGGCCGCGTTGTGGGGGCTCCCGCTGCTGGTCGTGGTCGAGCACAACGGCATCGCCCAGACCACGCCGACCGAGCTGGCCATGTCGGGCACGATCGCGGCCCGCTGCGCGGCCTTCGGGGTCGCGCACACGGCCCTGCCCGCCGACGACGTCTCCGAGATCCGGACCGTGCTGACCCCTCTGGTCTCCGCGGTGCGGACCGGCTCCCCGCTGGTGGTGGAGTTCGCCGTCAACCGGCTGGGCCCGCACAGCAAGGGCGACGACACCCGGTCGGGCGTCTCCGAACTCCGTGACTGGTATCGCGAGATGTCGGACGTGGCCGGGTTCGCGGAGGCGGACGCCCGCGCCCGCGACCTGGTCGGATCGGTCGTCCGTGAGGTCAAGGCACGCCCCCTGTCGACGTGGGGCCGGCACGCCGTGGGGCGGGACGCATGAGAGTCGTGGAGAACCTCAACCAGGCGCTGCACGAGGTGCTCGCCGCGAACCCGAGGGCCTTCCTCCTGGGCGAGGACGTCCTGGACCCCTACGGCGGCGCCTTCAAAGTCACCCGCGGCCTGTCGACGAGCTTCCCGTCGCAGGTCATCACCACCCCGATCAGCGAGTCGGCCATCACCGGCGTCGGGGCGGGCCTGGCGTTGTGCGGCGACACCGCGATCGTCGAGATCATGTTCAGCGACTTCGTCACGCTGGCGTTCGACCAGATCGTGAACTTCGCCGCCAAGTCCGTCTCCATGTACGGCACCCGCGTGCCGATGCGCCTCATCGTCCGCCTGCCCACCGGCGGCGGCCGCGGCTACGGCCCCACCCACAGCCAGAGCCTGCAGAAACACTTCATCGGAGTGCCCGGCCTCGACGTCTACGAGATGTCGCCCCTGCACGACAACCGCGACGTCCTCGCCCGCATGATCGCCGCCGAGCGCCCCTGCGTCTTCTTCGAGGACAAGGTCCTCTACACCAAGCGCATGCACGAGGTGGACGACCTCTTCACCTGGGACCTCACCGACGGCCTGGCCCGCGTCCACGTCGACACGCCGCCCGACTGCGTGATCATCGCCCCCGGCGGCGTCACCCACCGCGCCCTCGCGGCCATGCGCCGCCTCCTGCTGGAACAGGAGATCGTCTGCACCCTGCTCGTGCCCTCCCGCCTCCACCCCCTGGACGCCGCCCCGCTGGTGGCCGTGGCACGGGAGGCGAAGTCGGTGGTGGTCGCCGAGGAGAGCACCGCCGGGGGCACGTGGGGCGCCGAGGTCGCCCACGTGCTGCACCGGGAGTTGTGGGGCGTGCTGCGCAACCCCGTCGCGCTGGCCCACTCGGCCGACAGCATCATCCCGACGGCGGGCCACCTGGAACGTGCCGTCCTGCTGACCGAAACCACCATCCACGACACGGTCCTGGAGTCCCTCAAGTGAAGGTCCCCAAGCTCAACAACAACGACGACACGTACGTCCTGGTCGAATGGCTGGTGGAGACAGGCACCGAGGTCAAGGAGGGCGACCCGGTGGCCGTCCTGGAGACCTCCAAGTCGGCCGAGGAGGTGACGGCCGACGCGACGGGAGTGCTGCGGCAGGAGGTCGCCCTGATGGCCGACTGCGCCCCGGGTGACCTGCTGGCGACCATCGGCGCGTCCGTCCCCATCCCAGCGCCGATCGATTCCTCCGTCACACCGGAGAGCCACTCCGGCCCGGTGATCACCGCGCCCGCTCGCGCGGCCATGGACGAACTCGGCGTGACCGAGGAGCAGGTCGCCACCCTGGGCGTCAACGTCGTCCGGCGGGCCGACGTGGAGCGGCTGGCGGCGGAGACCTCCACCCCCACCGCCCCGCTGTCGAAGGTCCAGCAGGCCGTCGGCCGGGCGGTCACCCTCTCGCACGCCACGATCCCCGCCGCCTACGCGGTCCTCGACATGCCCCTCGACGAGGAACTCGCCGCCACCCGCCGGCTGACCAAACAGGTCCGCCGCCCCGTCGGCCTGGCCGAACTGTTCGTCATGGCCGTGGCCAGACTGCACACCGAGTTCCCGCTGTTCTTCGCCACCCTCGGCGACGACCGCACCAAGGCGGTGCTCTCGGAGACCGCCAACGTCGGCGTGACCTTCGACACCGGTGAGGGCCTGTACGTCCCGGTCGTGCACGACGCCGGTTCCAAGTCGCTGCAGCAGGTCGCGACCAGGCTGATGGAGTATCGCGTGGCCGCGATGAAGGGCGACTTCAGCGCCGCCGACCTGGCCGACGCGAACATCGCCGTCACCCTCCACCACGACGGCGGCATCACGCTGGCCATCCCGTTCATCTTCCCCGGGACCGCGTGCGCACTGGCCGTCACCGCTCCCCAGGAGGTGCTCCACCTGGACGGCGGCGAGGTTCGATCCCGGCAGGTGGCGCACATCGGCCTGGCCTACGACCACCGCCTGATCAACGGCCGCGACGCCGCGCTCTTCCTGAAGGCCATCCAGCGGGAGACGAAGGCGCTGGCCGCTACGGAGTGACGGTCTGCCCGCCCCACTCCTCGGGAGCGACGTCGTCGAGCGTCTCGGAGAAGGTCCACCGGTGACCGGCGAGATCCTCGGCGGCGTACTGCCGTTCGCCGTACTCGAAATCGGCGGGCTCCATGAGGATGCGCGCACCGAAGGCCCGGGCGTGCTCACAGTGCGCCCGGGCGTCTTCTACACGGACGGTTACCGAATGGGTGACCTCGCCCTGGCGTGGGGGCCTTCGCTCTCCGTGCACGTCACCGATGATCAGCGCCCCGTCGCCGTGACGCAGCTGAGAACGGTGACCGTCACCGATCCGCACCCGCTCCTCGAAACCGAACGCCCCGGAGAGCCAGGCGACGGCTTCCCGGACGTCGGGATAGATCAGGACGGGGATGACCGTGGCCGATGGAATGGAGCGATTGGCTTTCACCCATGGCAGTCAATCGGGGGTGTGTGCCCAGGTCAAGGGCTGTGTGCTGCGATGGGACGAACCGGCGGTGACGGGAAGGCCGGCCTTCATACCGTGACGCCGCCTCACAGGCCTGTCATCTGTTGCGAGCCTCGCGACGGCGCGAACGGGCGGTATCGCACGCCTGTCATATGCTCCGAGTTTCGCGGGGGAGTGAACGGGCGCAGGCGAGTAGCGCCCAGTTACCTTCGCGAAGTTGCAGCGGGAGCGCGTCAGGGTCGCGACGGCGCGAACGGGTTGCCCCGCTCATCCCGCGAAGCTCTATCAGCGGCCCGGTCATTGCTCCGAGTCTCGCGACAACCCGAGTGGGTTGCCCGCTCACCCCGCGAAGCTGTATCGCACCCCCGTCATCTGCTCCGACTCGTCCCACAATCGCCGGGCGGCCGCCTCGTCGTGTGACGCCGCGCTGCTGGAGACCAGCTTCGGGTAGCCGCGCATCTCGCCCGGCCCGTCGGGCCCGACGTATCCCGCGCGCGGCACCCCCGGCGCCGTGGCCGCGTAGAGCTGCGGCAGCACGCCCATCTCGGCCCGTTGCGCCAGCACCGCGTTCGCCGCCCGATGGACGAGCACCTGGACGCGGCTCCCCGTCATCCGCGCCCCGGCCTCCTGCAACCCGGTCGCCGAATAGCCCGGATGCGCGGCCAGCGACAACAGGGGAGTGGCCGCCGCCCGCCGCTGGAGTTCATAGACGAACAGCAGGTTCGCCAGCTTCGACTGCGCGTAGGCCCCGTACGGCGAGTAGCGCCGGCTTCCCTGCAGGTCGTCGAAGTCGATCCGCCCGCGCCGGTGCATGTTGGAACTCACCGTCACCACCCGGGGAGCGGGGCGCAGCAGCAGGGACGGCAGCAGCAACCCGGTGAGCGCGAAATGCCCCAGGTGGTTGGTCGCGAACTGCATCTCGTAGCCGTCGACCGACAACCGCCGGGGCGGTGCCATGACGCCGGCGTTGTTCATCAGGATGTCGAGCCCGTTGGGGAACACCTCGGGCATGCGCCCGGCGAAGTCGCGCACGGACGACAGATCGGACAGGTCCAGCCGCGACACCACGGCCTCGGCCTTGGGGAAGGAGGACCGCACCCGCGCCGCGGCCGCCTCGCCCCTGGTCACGTCGCGCACCGCGAAGACGACCTTCGCGCCTCGCCGGGCCAGCTCACCCGCCGCGAGGAGCCCGAGGCCGTTGCCGGCGCCGGTCACGATCGCGCCCTTGCCCGACAGATCGGCGATGTCCGCAGCCGTCCATGCCATTACGTCTCCTCGCCTCGGCTCGCGTCATTCCTCACCATAGGCCGCGATCACCCCCTTATCCGCAGGCCTCGCGGGGTGGGATGGAAACCCGCCGCCTCCAGCGCCGCCGCGAGGGGCGAGTCGTTGATCGCCGTGCCGTCGGCCCGCTCGACCGTGAGCCGCCCCAGGGCTCCTTCGCGGACGGCCCCCGCCAACGCCCCCACCGCCACGGTCAGATGGTCGTCCTCCCCGAACGACAGCAGCGTCTTCCCGCCCCGCTCGACGTAGAGCACCAGCTTCCCCGCCACGGTCACCACGAGCGCCCCGGCCTTCCGGCCCGGACGGTGCCCGGCGTCGCCGCCCCGGTCGGGCCACGGCAGCGCCGCCCCGAACGGGTTGGCCGGATCGGCCGCCGCCATCACCGTCGCCTTGGGCGTCTCGCGCTCGGCCGCCTGGGGACGCCAGGCCGTCCACGGGTCGACGTAGTCACCCTCGGCCGGCGCCGGAGCCGCCACCTCCACGTCCTTCCGGTCGGAGGCCCGCAGCCGGTCGACGGCCCCCGGCAGCGCGAACTGCGCCCCGCCCAGCCCTTCGACGAAGTAGCCCCGGCGGCACCGCCCGCTCTCCTCGAACGCCCGCAGCACCTGGTAGACGGCGGCGAACCCGCCCGGCAGCCGCTCGGCGGTCACCCCGCCGCGTGTCACCACGCCGTGGCGTTCGAGCAGCATCTCGGCCTGCGCCTGGGCCCGCGGCGTCACCTCGGACGACGGTTCCGGCAGCAGCCACCACCGCCCCCCGACGGTCGGCGGCCCCGACCGCGTCGGCAGCACGGCCCGGCGACGCCGCGACGGCGACGCCGGACGATGCGCCGGCTTCCCCGTCCCGAGCGTGGCCCGCAGCGGCGCGAGCGTGTCGCCGGTCACCCGGCCCGACCAGACCAGGTCCCACAACGCCGCCGCCAGCGTGGCGTCGTCGGGCATGCCGTCGTGCACCACCCGGTTCGACAGGTCGCGGAAGAACAACGCCCCGCCGCCCGCGAGCACGTCGAGCACGGCCTCGTGGACCGGCGTCATGGTGATCTCGGCCGGCTCGGGCATCAGCAGCGGGGCGGTGTCGGCGAAGTAGAGGGAGACCCACCCGTCGCCCCCGGGCAGCGCCCCCTGTCCCACCCAGAGCAGCTCGCCCGACGAGGTCAGCTCGTCGAGCAGCGACGGCGAGTATCCGGGCACCCGCCCCGGCAGCACGAGCGTCTCCAGGGCCGACGCGGGAACCGCCGCCCCCTGCAGCCGCTCGACGGCGGCGACCAGCGAATCCATCGCGCGGTGCGAGGCGGCCGAGCTTGGGGAACCCGACCGGGCCCACGGGTCGGGGGCGTCGGAGCGGCCTCTGGACCGCGTGATCCGCCCGTCGCCGGAAGCGCCGCCCGGCGGCTCGTAGGCCGTGATCCCGTGCCATCGGGGCAGGAACGTCGCCAGCGCCTCGGGCGGCACCGGCTCGACCTCCTTGCGCAACCGGGCCAGCGAGCGTCGCCGCAGCAGCCGCAGCACCCCGGCGTCGCACCACTCCTCACCCCGCCCGCCGGGCCGGAACTCACCCGACACCACCCGGCCGGACGCCCCCAGCCGGGCCAGCGCGTCGGCCACCACGGCGATCCCCACCCCGAACCGCGCCGCGGCCGTCGAGGCCGGGAACGGCCCGCGCGTGCGGGCGTGCCGCGACAGCAGGTCGCCCAGCGGGTCGGGCCGGGCGGACGTCTCGGGCGCGTCGAGGAACTCCAACGGCACCCCCACCGGCAGCGGCGCCCCCAGCGCGTCGCGCAGCCGCCAGGCGTCTTCGATCGCGGCCCACTGCGTCACCCCCGCGACCCGCACCTGGATCGCCCGCCGCGACCGCTCCAGCTCGGCCAGCCAACCGGGATCGCCGTCGCGGATGGCGACGTCCTCTGCGAGCAGCGGCCCGTGGGACCGGAGCAGGTCGGCCAGGTCTTCGGCGTCGCGCAGCGGCCGGTCGAGCCGGGCCAGCTCGCGCTCGGTCTCGACGATCACGTCGGGGTCGAGGAGCTCCCGCAGGTCGGCCTGCCCGAGCAGCTCGGCCAGGAGCGAGGTGTCGAGCGCGAGCGCCTGAGCCCGGCGCTCGGCCAGCGGCGCGTCGCCCTCGTACATGAACTCGCCGATGTAGTTGAACAACAACGACGCCGCGAACGGCGAGGCCTGCCGGGTCTCCACCTCGACCACCCGGATCCGCCGCGCCGAGATGTCGCGCATCAGCTGGACCAGGCCGGGCACGTCGAAGACGTCCTGCAGGCACTCGCGCATGGTCTCCAGCACGACCGGGAACCCGGCGTACTTCGCGGCCACGCCCAGCAGGGAGGCCGACCGCTGCCGCTGCTGCCACAGGGGGCTGCGCCGCCCGGGGGTGCGGCGCGGCAGCAGCAGCGACCGCCCGGCGCACTCGCGGAACCGGGCCGCGAACAGGGCCGACCCGCCGAGCTCCTCGGTGACGATCTGCTCGATCTCCTCGGGGTCGAACGCCGCGACGTCGCTCGGCGCCTCGTCGAGGGTGTCGGGGACCCGGAGGATGATCCCGTCGTCGGAGTGGACGGCCTGGACGTCGATGCCGTAGCGCTCCCGCAACCGCCGCCCGATGGCCAGCGCCCACGGCGCGTGCACCCGCGCGCCGAACGGGGAGTGGATCACCACCCGCCAGTCGCCCAGTTCGTCGTGGAAACGTTCGACCAGCAGCGTGCGGTCGTCGGGCACATATCCCGTCGCCTCCCGCTGCTCGGCGAGATAGCCGATGAGGTTCCCGGTCGCGAACTCGTCGAGCCCGGCCTCGCGGACGCGCTCGGCGGCGGCCGGACCGGCCCCGGCCAGCTCACGGACGAAGGCGCCGATCGCCCGGCCCAGCTCGGCCGGACGCCCCTGCGGGTCGCCCTTCCAGAACGGCAGTTTCCCCGGCAGGCCGGGAGCGGGGGAGACCAGCACCCGGTCGGCCGTGATGTCCTCGATCCGCCAGGAGGTGGCGCCCAGGACGAAGACGTCGCCGACGCGCGATTCGTACACCATCTCCTCGTCGAGCTCCCCGACCCGGGACGCCTTCTCCCCGACGAGGAACACGCCGAACAGGCCCCGGTCGGGGATCGTGCCGCCGTTGGTGACGGCGAGCCGCTGGGCCCCGGGACGGCCGCGCAGCGTGCCGGTCACCCGGTCCCACACCAGGCGGGGACGCAGCTCGGCGAACTCCTCGCTCGGGTAGCGCCCGGCCAGCATGTCGAGCGTGGCCTCCAGGGCCGAGCGCGGCAGCGTGGCATAGGGCGCGGCCCGGCGGACCACGGTCTCCAGCTCGTCGACGGTCCACTCGTCGAGGGCGGTCATCGCGACGATCTGCTGCGCCAGCACGTCGAGCGCGTTGCGCGGATAGCGCATCTCCTCGATCCGGCCGCTCTTCATCCGCTCGGCCACCACGGCCGTCTGCACGAGGTCGCCCCGGTACTTCGGGAAGATCACCCCACGCGAGACGGCCCCCACCTGGTGGCCCGCCCGCCCGACCCGCTGCAGCCCGCTGGCCACGCTGGGCGGCGCCTCCACGCACGCGACCAGGTCGACCGATCCCATGTCGATGCCCAGCTCCAGGCTGGAGGTCGCCACGACGGCCGGCAGCCGCCCCGACTTCAGCGCCTCCTCGATCTGCGACCGCTCCTCCTTCGACACCGACCCGTGGTGGGCCCGCACGACCTCGGGGATCGCCCCCTTGGACGCCCCCGCCTGCGCCATCAGTTCGGCCGGCACCCCCGAGGGCATCGATTCGGAGGTGCTCCTCTCATATGCGAGCTCGTTGAGACGGCTGCACAGACGCTCCGACAGCCGCCGCGAGTTGGCGAAGACGATCGTCGACCGGTGGGCCTCGATCAGGTCGAGAAGGTGCTCCTCCACATGGGGCCAGATGCTGCGCCGGTTGGGCTCGCCGTCATCGCGCGAGGCGATCTCGGCCATGTCTTCGACCGGGACGACCACGTCGATCTCGATCTGCTTCTCGGACGGCGGCTGCACCACCTTCGCCGGCCGCGCGCCCCCGAGGAAGGCCGCCACCTCGGAGACCGGCCGCACCGTCGCCGACAACCCGATCCGCTGCGCGGGCCTGGGCAGCAGGGCGTCGAGACGTTCGAGGCTGAGCGCCAGATGGGCCCCCCGCTTGGTGCCCGCCACCGCGTGGACCTCGTCGACGATCACCGTCTCGACCCCGCGCAGCGCCTCCCGCGCCTGCGAGGTGAGCAGCAGGAACAGCGACTCGGGCGTGGTGATCAGGATGTCGGACGGCTTGGACGCGAACCGCCGCCGGTCTTCGGCCGGGGTGTCGCCCGACCGGATCGCCACCGAGATCTCCGGCACGGTCACCCCTGTGCGCCGCGCCGTCTGCCGCACCCCGGTCAGCGGCGCCCGCAGGTTGCGTTCGACGTCGACCGCCAGCGCCTTCAGCGGTGACACGTAGATCACCCGGCATTTGCGCTCGGGATCCTCCCGGGTCGCCAGCTGGTCGATCGACCACAGGAAGGCAGCCAGCGTCTTGCCCGAGCCGGTCGGCGCCACCACCAGCGTGTTGTCGCCGTCGGCGATGGAGTTCCAGGCCCCTTCCTGGGCGGCGGTCGGCTCGGCGAAGGCGCCGGTGAACCACTCGCGCGTCACCGCTCCGAACCTGCTCAGCGCGCCTTTCACCATGTCCGGCCACCTCCTCCGCACATCATGCCTCCGGCGACCGACAGTTCTCGCCGCGGCCGATGTGATTGAGCTGCGGGTAAAGGGACAATCATGAGAACCATGGACATCGACTACGAGGCCATCGAAGCAACCCGCGCCTCTATAAAAGAACGTCATCTCAACGAGCGCCGCCCCCCGAGCAGTGCGCGCGGCCTCCACCACTTCGCCCTGCTGTCGTCGGATGTCGAACGCACGATCGAATTCTATCAGGGGCTTCTGGAGTTCCCGCTCACCGAGATCTTCGAGAACCGCGACTACAAGGGCTCCAACCACTTCTTCTTCGACATCGGCAACGGCAACCTGCTGGCCTTCTTCGACTTCCCCGGCCTCGACCTCGGCCCCTACAAGGAGGTCCTCGGCGGCCTCCACCACATCGCCATCTCCGTCGACCCCGTCGCGTGGGAGCGGCTGCGCGGCAAGCTGGAGGCCGCCGGAGTGCCGTACATCATGGAGAGCGGCGCCTCCATTTACTTCTCCGACCCCGACGGCGCCCGCCTGGAGCTGCTCGCCGACCCCCTCGGCGAGATGTACGGCTCCCGCGTGCTCTGACCACCCGCCCGCCACGGCCATACTGGGGGCCATGCGACTCACGGAATTCTGGAACCGCATGTCCCGCCACTTCGGCGAGACGTACGCCGAGTCCTGGGCGAAGGACTACGTGATCGCAGGACTCGGCGGCCGGACGGTCGAGCAGGCCCTGGCCGACGGGTTCGCGGCGAAACAGGTCTGGCAGGCGGTCTGCCAGGTCGTCGACGTCGACCCCCGCCTCCGCTGACCAGGAGAGACATGCCCGCACGAACCCCCCTCACGTCCGACGAGAAGCTCCGCGCCGAGGCCAACTTCGTGCCTCTGGTCGCCGAGCACCTGACAACCAGCGGCCGCTTCAGAGTGAGCGCCGACACCCCCGAACTGGTGGAGATGTTCCAGAACGTCGCCCATTCGGTCGGCGAACTGCTGGGGCGGCCCGTGGTCAGCTACGCCAACGGCCGATACATGGTGATCACGTTCGCGGAGCCGACGGAGCCGACGGAGCTGACGAGCGCGGTCGCTCGGCCTCTCGACCGGTGAGCCGGTAAGACGCCCTGCCGCCTGCCGAGACTTCGTGATCGCCAAGTCTGGCACTGGTCTCAGACGATGAGCCCGCCGGTCGCCCGCAGGTTCTGCCCGGTGATCCACTGTGAGTCGGGCCCGGCCAGGAACGCCACCACGTTGGCGATGTCGGCCGGTTCGCCCAGCCGCCGCAGGGCGGTCTTGGCGGTGATCCCGTCGAACGTCTCGTCGGCGCTCGCCCCCGACGACTCGCGCATCAGCTCGGTGTCGGTCACCCCGGGCGAGACCGCGTTGACGGTGATCCCGCGCGCGCCCAGCTCCCGGGCGGCCACGGCGGTCAGCAACTCAAGCGCGGCCTTGCTGGCCAGATAGAGCGACAGCCCCTCGGCGGGCGCGCGGGTGCCGAACGACGAGATGTTCACGATCCGCCCGCCCGCGCGCAGAATGCGGGAGGCCGCCTGGATCGCCAGGAACGGCCCTTTCGCGTTCACGCCCATCACGCGGTCGAAGTCGTCGGCGGTGGCGTCGATGATGCGCCTTATCGGGTTGATCGCCGCGTTGTTGACGAGGATGTCGAGGGCGCCCAGCCGGCGTACCGTCTGCTCGAAGAGCAGTTTCACGTCGTCGGGACAGCCCATGTCGGCCCGCACCGCGTGAGCGGTGCCGCCGAACCTGGCCACCTGCGCGACGACCTCTTCGGCCGCGGAACGGTTCTCGTTGAAGCTGAAGACCACATGGGCGCCTTCACGGGCCAGTTTCTGTACGACGGCCCGCCCGATCCCCCGCGAACCACCGGTCACCAGAGCCGCCTTCGCCTCCAGTGCGCCCATGTGTCATCTCCTCACCGCGTGGGGCTCAACGGATCAGCGTGCCACACAATTGTGGAGAAGGGGTGTCAAGCGGCCTGAGAGAGCAGTTTCCCGAGGGTGTCGGCGGCGACGTCGGGATCGGCGGCGTCCTCCTTCCCGTCGGGCGCCCAGAGGAACAGCCACCCCCCGGCCGACTGGGTGGCGAAGACGATCGTCTGCCGGTTCGTACGGGGATGCCAGATCCACAACACGGGCTCGCCCCCGCCGAGCATCCGCCCCTGGAGCCCTCGCCCCGGAAGCCGTTCGGCGAGCGCCTCAAGGAGAGTACGGCGTTCGTTTTCGGTCGACACGGCGCCGCCTTCTCACTCGCGGTTCTTCTGGCTGATTCGCCCGTCTCCTCCAGGATCGCCGCAGGTCAACGGCATGGCAACACCCTGATCACAATGCCCGGGAATGTGACCTTCCGGATGGGTTCCCTTTCCTGAACCGATGGCCCGTTCGAGGTGTGATCGAACAGCCGTTCGGCTATATTTGTGCTGCCGCCCTGGAGGCAGCGTCTCCAGAAAATGTCAGTGGCACCCCATAGCGTTCCGTTGACCGGAACAACCCACGACCCTCACAGGGGGCACCCCAATGGCAGTGAACGACCGCGACAAGGCCCTCGAGACCGCCCTCGCCCAGATCGAGCGGCAGTTCGGCAAGGGCTCCGTCATGCGCCTCGGCGAAGACGCGCGCGCCCCCGTCGAGGTCATCCCGACCGGCGCGATCGCCCTCGACGTCGCCCTGGGCATCGGCGGCTTCCCCCGCGGCCGGATCGTCGAGGTCTACGGCCCCGAGTCCTCCGGTAAGACCACCGTCGCCCTCCACGCCGTGGCCAACGCCCAGCGCCAGGGCGGCATCGCCGCGTTCATCGACGCGGAGCACGCCCTCGACCCCGAATACGCCAAGAAGCTCGGCGTCGACGTCGACGCCCTCCTGGTCTCCCAGCCCGACACGGGTGAGCAGGCCCTGGAGATCGCCGACATGCTGATCCGCTCCGGCGCGATCGACATCATCGTCATCGACTCGGTGGCGGCCCTGGTGCCCAAGGCCGAAATCGAGGGCGAGATGGGCGACAGCCACGTGGGTCTCCAGGCCCGCCTGATGTCCCAGGCCCTCCGCAAGGTCGCCGGCGCCCTCAACAACACCGGCACCACCGCCATCTTCATCAACCAACTCCGCGAGAAGATCGGCGTCATGTTCGGCTCGCCCGAGACCACGACCGGCGGTAAGGCGCTGAAGTTCTACGCGTCGGTCCGCCTCGACGTCCGCCGCATCGAGACCCTGAAGGACGGCACCGAGCCGGTCGGCAACCGCACCCGCGTGAAGGTCGTCAAGAACAAGATGGCGCCGCCTTTCCGCACGGCCGACTTCGACATCCTCTATGGCTTCGGCATCAGCCGCGAGGGCGGCCTGATCGACATGGGCGTGGAGCACGGCTTCGTCCGCAAGGCCGGCGCCTGGTACACCTACGAGGGCGACCAGCTCGGCCAGGGCAAGGAGAACGCCCGCAACTTCCTGAAGAACCACCCCGACATCGCCAACGAGATCGAGAAGAAGATCAAGGAGAAGCTCGGCGTCGGCCCCCGCCTCGACGCCGCTCCCGAGACCCCCGCGGTCCCCGTCGCCGCCCCGGCCCCGACCGGCCGAGGCTCGAAGGCGTCGGCCACCCCCAAGCCGGGTGACGTCTGACCGATCCGGTGCGACCTTCCGACTCCTGGGACGACGACCGGGGCGCCTGGGGCCGCCCCGGGTGGCCGTATGACGACGACCGATGGTCCGACGAGCGCGAGTCCGAGCCGGCGGGCTGGGGCTTCCCGGATTCGCGCTCCGAGTGGACGTCGGGTGGTTCGGCGTGGTCGGAGATCGACCTGGAGGCGGTACGGGGAGACGGCGGGTCATGGCCGGGCGGCGCGTTCGGCGACGATCCGACCGTGGATGAGCCTGACGGCTCAGCATGGTCGGAGACCGGCCTGGAGAGGGTGCGCCGCGATGGCGGGGTGCGGCCGGGCGGCGCGTTCGGCGACGATCCGGCCGGGGATGGGCCAGACGGCTCGGCGTGGTCGGAGACCGGCCTGGAGACGGTACAGGGAGACGGCAGGGTACGGCCGGGTGGCGCGTTCGGCGACGATCCGGCCGGGGATGGGCCCGACGACTCGGCTTCCGATGAGAACGGGCGGAGTGCCTCGGTTTCCGGCCGCCGCGAGTCTCCGGATGACCAAGAACAAGAGCGTGGGGGATTCGGCCGATCGCCTGAGGGCGGCGGATCAGTGTCCGGCGACTCCAGGGCTGAGGTTTCTGGCCGCAGTCGGGAGCGCCGTGTCGGTGGCCTGCCCGGTGACGAGGAGCAACGGGGAGAGTCGTCGCGCGCGTCTTCCAGGGAAGTAGGCCAATCGGGTGGGCCGCATCATGCGGATCCGTTCCCCGGTGGTGAAGGGCGCGATGGCGTGGCGGGCTCTTCGGATTCCCGCGCGATCTCGGAAGATCACCCCAATCCACTTGACTGGGGTGGCCTGCCGGATGAGGAACCCTCCGGGCGTGGCCGACGTGGGCGCCGGTCCAAGACCGGCAGAGGAGGCCGGCGTGCCCCACGCCGTGACGACTTCAACGGCGGCGACTCTGTCGAAGGCGATGGGCTCTTCGGGAGCAACGGAGTCGGCGGCGGCGTTGCCGACGGTTTCGGTGGCCGCGGCTCTCGTGGCGGCGTTCGCAGGGGTTTTGGTGGCGGTGACTCCGGTGGTGGCGTCGGCGGTGGTTTCGGCGATGGCGACTCCGGTGGTGGCGGCGCTTTTGGTTCCGGTGGCTCCAGTGTTGATGGCGGAGGAGGCGGCTTCGGTGACGGCGGTTCCCGGGGTCGGTCGAAGCGGCGGGGGCCGTTCTCCGAGGAGCAGAGTTCCGATCCTGAAGCGCGGGCGCGCGGGATCTGTCTACGGCTGCTGACCCTCGCCCCTCGGACACGGGCCCAGCTCGCCGAGGCCTTGCTGAAGCGGGAGATCCCTGCCGAGGTGGCCGACCGGGTTCTCGAACGGTTCTCCGAGGTCGGGCTGATCGACGACCAGGCGTTCGCCGCCATGTGGGTGAGCTCGCGCCACCACGGGCGAGGGCTCGCGCGCCGCGCGCTGGCGCAGGAGCTGCGGCATCGCGGGGTCGAGGAGGAGATGGTCAAGGAGGCCGTCGAGCAACTCGATCCCGACGAGGAGGTCGAGACGGCCCGGCGGCTCGTCGCCCGGAAGCTGGGCTCGACCAGGGGCGCCGATCCACGCGCCCGGACGCGCAAGCTGGTCGGCATGCTCGCGCGGAAGGGCTATCCGGCGGGGCTGGCGTTCCGGATCGTCAGGGAGGCACTGGAAGCCGAGGGGGAGGAGGCGTCCGACGAGGGCGGTTACCTGGATTCTCCGTGAGGTCTCGGTGCGGGCCCGGCGTGGTCTCCGCGCCCTGGCGAACCGGCCGCCCAATCCGTTCGCTATGCCTCTGGCTCCTGTGCCCTTTACGCGCTCTCCGCGGTCGGTTCCTGCGGCTAGTTCTATCGGGTTTGGTCTGTTCGGCCAGCCGGTCGGCTGTTCCGCCCTGTTGCTGCGCTCGACCAGACCGCTGGTACGCGCCGTAGGGAAGCGGATGGTCGATTGTTGTGGTTGTTTCATCTGTTCGGGCAGTCATCGGCCTTTCTGCTTGGTCGTCCTCGATCAGATCGCTGGCGAGGGTGGCTGGGAGGCGGACGGTCGGTTCCCGCGGTCCGTTCTTGCCGTCGGCCCCTGTGGTGAGCCCCTGTGACCGGGTCTGGCGTTGGGAGCCATGGTGCCTCGCGGCCGAGCGCAGTCAGCTCGTCCCGTTCGGGGTGTCTGGGCGCATCCGGTCCCCGCGTGTCTTGACGCCGAGTATGACCGCCCCCGTGCTGAAATGATCCTGATCGCATTTCCTGGCCCCGTCTAGGCCCTCGTCATACCGCCGTCTTCGCGGCATCCAAGGCGCATCGCTCATGACGTACCGAAATGGATCAAACCCGTTCCGTCATCGGGTGCCCCGTCCGGCTCGTCCGGAAACCGGGAAATGATGATCGAGAAAAACTCGCCACCTGCCGCGTCTTTGCTTGCTCGTTACCCGAATGACGCTTAACCTCGACCGCAGTGAGGAGTTACTCCGCGCAGCGCGGATTGCCATAACGGTGAACCACGGCCCCGATCGTTTCGGGGTACGAATATATGCCCTGGTGGTGCCACCAGGTCTCTTCGTGCTGTGCTGGTGACCCCTTGTCGGCTTGACGCTAGAAGGGGTGGGTGCGCGTGGACATGACGATCGTGATCGTGCTGGCAGTGGCGGTGCTGCTGCTTGCCTTCGCGGCGATTGCGGCCCTCCTGATCATTTTGCTCCGGCGTACCGCCCCGAAAGAGCTCGGTCCGAGTCAGGAGCAGCTTGACCAGATCCGCTCGGAGCTCAGCGAGAGCCTCCGGGAGAAGGAGCTGGAGAGGGCGCGCGAAGAGGCGGCGGAGATCCGCGACAAGGCCGAGAACGACGCCGGGGAGATCATCCGGAGGTCCGAGGCGCTCGTCGAGGGGGCGGCGCTGATGCGGCGGGAGGTCGAGGAGGAGGCGCGCGTCCTGAAGAACGAGCTCAAGGAGCTGCGGGCCGACCTCGAACGGCGGGAGAGCCGGCTGGCGGAGCGGGAGCGGCGGCTCGACGAAGAGGGGCGCGCGCACATCGAGCGGGCCGGGAGGCTGGCCGAGACCGAGACCGAGCTGGCCGATCGGCGGGCCGAGCTCGACAAGCTGGGGGAGCAGCGGCGGGAGATCCTCGAACGGCTGGCGGGGCTGACCGCCGACCAGGCCAAGGGCGAGCTCGTCAAGGAGATCGAGAACCAGGCGAAGCGCGAGGCGGCGCTGATCGTCCGCGAGATCGAGAGCGACGCCCGCAAGGAGGGCGAGAAGCGGGCCTGCAAGATCGTGACGCTGGCGGTGCAGCGGGTCGCGACGGAGCAGACGGCCGAGTCGGTCGTCAGCGTGCTGCACCTGCCCGGTGACGAGATGAAGGGGCGCATCATCGGGCGCGAGGGCCGCAACATCCGGGCCTTCGAGTCGACGACCGGGGTGAACCTGATCATCGATGACACGCCCGAGGCGGTGCTGCTGTCGTGTTTCGATCCGGTGCGCCGCGAGACCGCCCGGCTGACGCTCGAGAAGCTGGTCCTCGACGGGCGCATCCACCCGCAGCGCATCGAAGAGGCCTACGAGCGCAGCCGCGCGGAGGTCCGGGACCTGTGTGTACGCGCCGGTGAGGACGCCCTCGTCGAACTCGGCATCACCGAGATGCACCCCGAGCTGATCACCCTCCTCGGGCAGTTGCGCTACCGCACCTCCTACGGCCAGAACGTGCTCAAGCACCTCATCGAGTCGGCCCACATCGCCGGCATCATGGCCTCCGAGCTGCGCCTCGACCGCGACCTCGTCAAGCGCTGCGCGCTGCTCCACGACATCGGCAAGGCCCTCACCCACGAGGTCGAGGGCAGCCACGCCCTCATCGGAGCCGAGATCGCGCGCCGCTACGGCGAGCACGACGACGTCGTCCACGCCATCGAGGCGCACCACAACGAGGTCGAGGTGCGCACCGTCGAAGCGGTTCTCACCCAGGCCGCCGACGCGATCAGCGGCAGCCGCCCAGGGGCGCGGCGGGAGAGCCTGGAGGCCTACGTGAAGCGCCTGGAGCGGCTGGAGGAGATCGCCCAGGCCCACGAGGGCGTGGAGAAGGTCTTCGCCATGCAGGCGGGCCGCGAGATCCGCGTGATGGTCCGCCCCGACAACGTCGACGACATCCAGGCCCAGGTCATCGCCCGCGACGTGGCCAAGCAGGTCGAGGAGGAACTGACCTACCCGGGCCAGATCCGCATCACGGTGGTCAGGGAGTCGAGGGCGACCGAGTTCGCCCGCTGACCCGAGGGGCGACCGGCGGCTGAGTGCGCGCCGACTGAAGGTTTCAGTTTCCGACCCGGTGCGGCGCCCGCCAGACGGAGCTGAAGGCATCCGTAATGCGGAACCGTTGGGGCGTCGACCCCGGCTGAGCCGGTGAGGTAGAACATGCGAGTCATCGGCCCGGCGAATCCGGAAGTCCTCAGTCGGCGAGGTACTCAGCCCGGCTGAGCGCGAGGGTCTCAGTTCGTGAAGTGGGAGACCTGAGCCGCTGGACATGGGCTCAGGCGAACTTAGGGCCTCGGTTCGTGGCTTCGTGCTGGTTCCGCTCCGCAAGAGCTGCTCGCCGTCGTGGTCCCCGGCCGCTCATGGTGTGCGTCGTCGCTGGTGAGAGGGCTCTTCTTTCGTTACGGCTCCGCCCACCCATCCACCCGAGTGACCGTGGCCGAGTGAAGGGGGCGCGTGGCGGGCTCCGCAGATTTCGTACAAAGACTACGAAGACCACCTGATTCGCCGTCCCCGTAGTCCGGCTGACGATGAGCGGGTCATCACGACCCAAGGAGCATGATGTCCCGCTTGTTGAAATCGCTCATGGCCGCCTTCCTCTTGGCCGGCCTGACCTTCGCCGCCCCCGCGCAGGCCGTCGTCACGCCCAAACCGAAGCCCACGATCGTGCTGGTCCACGGGGCCTTCGCCGACTCCAGTGGCTGGAACGACGTGGCCGGGCGGCTGATCGCCAAGGGCTATCCGGTGATCGCCTTCTCCAACCCGCTGCGGGGGCCGGTGGCCGACGGGGAGTACCTGCGCCTGTTCCTGTCGACGATCGAGGGGCCGGTCGTCCTCGTCGGGCACTCCTACGGCGGGGCCGTCATCTCCAACGCCGCCACCGGCAACCCGAACGTGAAGTCGCTGGTGTACGTCGCCGCCTACGCGCTCGACGAGGGCGAGAGCGTGTCCGACGCGAACCACCTGGCCGGAGGCGAGACCGAGGTCACCAACCATCTGAAGGTCAAGCCCTTCCCCGGCGCGCAGGGCGGCGACCAGGACGCCTACATCGACCCGGCGCACTTCCACCGGCTGTTCGCCCAGGACCTGCCCCGCGGCGTCACCGCGGTGATGGCGGCGACGCAGCGGCCGGGTGCGCTGGGGGCGCTGGTGACCGCGTCGGGGCCGGCGGCCTGGAAGACGATTCCGAGCTACTTCGTGGTCGCCAAGCAGGACAACATCATCCCGACGGTGGCGGAGCGGGCGATGGCCAAGCGGGCCAAGGGTGTCATCGTCGAGATCAACAGCTCGCACGTGCCGATGATGAGCCACCCGGACACGGTGACCTCGCTGATCGTCAAGGCCGCCGCGCGCTGACGCCCGGCCGTGAGGGCCCGCCTGCCAGGCGGGCCTTCCGTGCTTGCTGGGGCGATCTTGACCCGTCCCGGGTGGCATTCGATACCCGGCGCGTTGTATCACTCTGTGTTGTTGAAAGATCACTTTCCGGCTCAGAGAAAGCTTGGTGCGATGACCACGTCTTCCCAGCCCGCCGCCGCTCGTGTCCGGGCCCGGGTCGAACGGTTCCACGAGGTCAGGGTGGCCGGGGAGTGGGGTGGCCGGGAGCTCCTCTTCGGACGGGCGCCGGAGGCGGACGACGTCCTGGTCAACAGCAACGACTACCTGGCCCTGGCCGGTGACGACCGGGTCGTCAAACGCATCGCCGACAGCCTGGCCGACGGGTACGTCCAAGGCGGCCACGCCCAGCTCGTCCTGGAACGGGATCTGGCCGCCCACATGCACGCGCCCGCCGGGGTGCTCTGCCAGTCGGGATGGGACGCGAACCTGGGCCTCCTGCAGGCGATCGCCGACGCGCACACCCCCGTGTACGTCGACCAGATCGCCCACATGTCCCTCGCCGCCGGGGCGCGGCTGGCGGGCGCGCCGCTGCGTGTGTTCCGGCACAACGACCTCGACCACCTGCGGTCGCGGATCGACCGGCACGGCCCCGGGATCGTCGCGGTCGAGGCCCTCTACAGCACGAACGGCAGCCACTGCCCCCTGCCGGAGATGTGCGACCTGGCCGAGGAGACGGGCTGCGTGCTCGTGGTCGACGAGTCGCACTCGCTCGGCACGACCGGTCCGCTGGGCGCCGGGATGGTCGTCGAGCTGGGCCTGGCCGACCGTGTCCACTTCCGGATCGCCAGTCTCTCCAAGGCCTTCGCCGGGCGGGCCGGGTTCGTCACCACCACCGACCCGGCCTTCGTGCCCTACTTCCGGCTGGAGTCCTTCCCGGCCGTGTTCTCCTCGGCGTTGTTGTCGCACGACGTGGCGGGCCTGGCGGCGACGCTGGAGGCCGTGCGGACCGACGAGTGGCGGCGCGACCGGCTCCACCAGGTGTCGGAGTGGGTGCGCGACGAGGTCGCGGCGCTCGGCTTCGACCTGGAGGGTTCGGCGAGCCACATCGTGGCGCTCCAGACGGGGACGGAACGGGCCACCATCGAGGTCCGCGAGCTGCTGGAGGAGCACGGCGTGTTCGGCTCGGTGTTCGCGCCGCCCGCCACGCCCCGCGACCGTGCGCTGGTCAGGTTGTCGCTGCACGCGGGGCTCGGCGACGACGACGTCGACCGGATCATCGCGGCCTGCGAGGTCGTGCGCGACCGCTGGAGCTGATCCTCGGCTCAGCCGAATATCTGCAGGTAGAACGAGAGCTCCGCGGCGAGGGCGGCGGTCTTGGTCTCGATGCGGCGGAACCCGTGGGCCTCGCCCTCGAAGGCCAGGTAGGTGCACGCGACGCCGCGCGCGGTGAGCGCCGCGACGAAGGTCTCGGCCTGTGACGGCGGCACCACCGGGTCGTTCTGTCCCTGCAGCAGCAGGAGCGGGCAGTCGATCTCGCCGACCCGCGCCAGCGGTTCGCGGCGTGACCCGTCGGGGCCGCCGAGCCAGTCGGCGTACTGGGACTCGAAGTCGTGGGTCGCCTCGCGGAGGGGGCCCAGCGAGGTGACGCCGGCGATCGACACGCCGCCCGCGAAGACGCCGGAGGCCGCGCAGGCCGCCAGGACCGTCCACCCTCCGGCGCTGCCGCCGCGGATCGCGATGCGATCGGGGTCGGCGTGGCCCGAGAAGGCCAGCCATTCCGCGGCGGCGATCACGTCGTCGACGTCGACCACGCCCCACTGGCCGCGCAGCTTCTCGCGGTAGGCGCGCCCGTAGCCGGTCGACCCCCCGTAGTTGACGTCGAGCACGCCGATGCCGCGGGTGGTGAAGAAGGCGCGGGCCAGGCTGAGCTCGGTCGTCACGTGGGCGGTGGGGCCGCCGTGGGCGAAGACCACGAAGGGGCACGGGCCGGTCGCGTCGAGGGGGGCGTAGAGGTAGGCGGGCACCCGGTGGTCGATCATCACCTCCGCCGGACGGGGCAGGTAGGCGACGTCGGGGAGTTCGGCGATGTCCCGGCGCAGGCCCTCGACCCGGCCGGTCACCGTGTCGACGCGGACGACCGAGCGCGGCACGTCCCAGCCGTAGCCGAGGCCGACCAGCATGCGGCCGTCGGCCGACAGTTCCGGGTAGAAGCCGTCGTAGGGCACGTCGAGGTCGGTCAGCACGCCCGACTCGACGTCGAGCACGCCCAGCCGCAGGTTGCCCTGCCCGTGCAGGACCGCCAGCCGGTCGTGGCCGAGGGGCACGTAGGGCCGTCCGCCGAGTTGCCACAGCGGGCCGGCGAACTCCTCCTCGGCGGGGTAGAGCGCGCGGGGCGAGGTGCCGAACATGCCGATCTGGTAGATGTTCCACCAGCCCGACCAGTCGGACACCAGGTAGAGGTTGCGGTCGTCCTTCCACGCGGGCGCGAGCACCGACTCGGTCTGCCCGCCCTTGACCGTCCACGACGAGCCGTCGTCGATGCGGGTGACGCGCAACTCGGTGCCCACCCACGGCATGCGCGGGTGGTTCCAGCAGATGTAGGCGACGTGCTCCCCGTCGGGGGAGACCGTGGGGGAGGCGTAGAAGTCGGCCCCCGAGGCGAGGACCGAGACCGACCCGTCGAGCGAGACGGCCACGACGGCGCGTTCCACCTTCCCGTCGTCGTGGTGGCGTTCCTGTACGCCGAAGATCCGCCCGTGCGCCCAGGAGAGGTCGGCGTAGCGGCAGTCGCCCTCGTCGGTGATGGCGCGCGGCGTTCCGTCGGAGATCAGGTAGAGCCGCTGGTCGGAGTGTTCGGCGAAGACGACCCCGAGTTCGGGGATGACGAGGTGGGACCGTCCGCCGTATTCGTGCACCCGCGTCCGCGCGTCCCAGGGCGCGGGCAGGATCTCGCGCCGCCGCCCGTCGGCGGCGCGGTGGACGACGGTCCGGCGGCCGTTCTGGGCGGGCCGGTCCTCCTCCCACCACACCTCGTCGCCGATCACGGTCGGGAAGCCGAGGTTGAGGCCCGACCGGGCCACGTCGGCGGTGGATATGCGGGCGGCGTACGGCAACGGCGTGCGCTCGGGGAGCATGGACGGCATCCTGCCCGAACCCGGCTGGAGATGTCGTGCGGTTAGCGCTTTTCCAGGGCCGGCGGCATCTCGTATTGGGTGGCGAGCTCGCCCAGGTAGTCGATGACGGCCCGGTGCCACGAACCGTCGTCGTACATCCGGCGCAGCGCGTCCTCGATCTCGTCGCGCCACGACTCGGTCCGCTCCGACAGGCCGATGCCGTAGCGTTCCTGCGCAAGGGGGCGTCCGACCAGCCGGAACCGGCCGGGATACTGGGCCGACAGGCCGGCCAGCACGGGCGCGTCGGCGATGATGGCGTCGGTGCGCCGGTCGGCCAGCAGCGGCCCGCACGCCGCGGGCACGTTGGCCTCGGCCAGGTGGGCGGCCCGCCACTCGGCGCCGAACCGGCCGGCCAGGCCGAGGGTGTCGGCCCGGGTGCCGCACACCAGCCCTCCGGCCAGCTCCTTGAGCGACCGGTCGCGGTCGCGGGCCCGGACCAGGATGTCCTTGGCCGCGACCAGGTAGGGGCCGACGTACGGCTCCCGCGCGGGCCCCATCACCAGGTCGGCCGAGTCGAGATCGGTGGTGTACCGGATCTGGTCGCTGCGGTAGCCGAGATGCCGGGCCACGTAACGGGCCACGGCGATGTCGAAACCGGACCAGCCGCCGCCGGGCAGCATCTCGGCCAGGCCGGGCTGGCCCGCCCGGACGCCGATCAGAAGGCCGGTGCCCGAACAACCCGTGAGCCCGGCCGCCATCGAGAGGGCCGCGATACCCGCGGAGACGACGCGCCACACGGGATCAGGATGAGATCTTGATCGCCGATCTCGGCGAACCGACACGTAAAGGCCTACCCAACGCCGACCGACTGGGGGGCCTCGACGGGCTTGATCGTGGTCTTGCGGCTGCGGCGGGAGCGGCGTTCCAGCCAGTTGGCGAGCAGTCCGACCAGGACGTTGATGATGATGTAGATGATCGCGACGACGATGACCGCCGGGATCAGGTTGCGGAAGTTCGCGGGCAGGATGCGGGCGCCCGCGTTCAGCAGGTCCTCGAACGCCACGATGAACCCGAGCGCGGTGTCCTTGAGCAGCACGATGAGCTGGCTGACGATGGCCGGCATCATCGCGGTCACCGCCTGCGGCAGCAGGATCAGCCGCATGACCTGCCCCTTGCGCAGCCCGACGGCCAGCGCGGCCTCGGTCTGGCCGCGCGGCAGCGACTGGATCCCGGCCCGCACGATCTCCGCCAGCACCGACCCGTTGTAGAGCACCAGCCCGAACACGACGGCCGTGAACGAGGTCACGGTGAGCCCGAGCACGGCCGAGCCGCCGTACTGGGCGAAGAAGATCATGATGAGCAGCGGGATGGCGCGGAAGAACTCCACGACCGCCCCGGCGGGCACCCTGATCCACCTGTGCTCCGACAACCGGGCGATGCCGAACACGAACCCGAACGGCACCGCGATCAGCGCCGCCACGGCGGCGGCCGACAGCGTGTTGAGCAGGCCCGGGATGATCAGGTTCACCCACACGTCGCCCTGGAGGAACGGCTCCCACAGGGCCGCGTCGAACTGGCCCTTCTCGTCGAACTTCAGGTAGGCGAAGTAGAGCCCGGCCAGCAGGGCGGCGGCGAAGACGAAGGTCAGGATCCGGTTGCGCAGGATGCCGCGCGGGCCGGGGGTGTCGTACAGGACGGTGCTCATCGGACCACCTTCAGCCGTCGGGACAGCCAGCCGAAGAACAGGCCGGTGGGGAGGGTGAGCACGAGGAAGGCCAGCGCGAACCCGAAGAAGATCGCGACCACCGAGTCCTGGTGCCGTTCGAACAGCGACTTCATCGTCAGCGACGCCTCGGCCACGCCGATCGCGGCGGCGACCGTGGTGTTCTTCGTCAGCGCGATCAGCAGGCTGCCGAGCGGCGCGATGATCGCCCGGAACGCCTGGGGCAGCACGATGAAGCGCAGGTTCTGGGTGAACGTCAGCCCGAGCGCCCGCGCCGCCTCGGCCTGGCCGACGGGCACGGTGTTGATGCCCGACCTGATCGCCTCACAGACGAACGCGGCCGTGTACGCCGACAGCCCGATGATCGACAACCAGAGGTAGTTGACAGACAACGACTCGGAGAACGACACGTCGAGCACCAGCCCGAGGCCGAGCCCGCAGAACACGATCACCAGGGTCAGCGGCGTGTTCCGCAGCGTGTTGACGTACACCGTGGCCACCCCGCGCAGCACGCCGAACGGGCTGACCCGCATGGCGGCCAGGACGGTGCCCAGCACCAGCGCCGCCGCGGCGCTGGCCAGCGTGAGCCGTATGGTCAGCCAGAACGCGCCCAGGATGACCGGGAACTCTTCGACGAGGGCGCCCACGCCCCCACCTCCCCATGAGAAACGGCCCTCCCCGAGGGGAGGGCCGGGAGCCGGTCAGATCAGTACTTCTCCACGGCGGGCGGGGTCGCGAAGTTGGGGGCGAACTCGCCGAAGTTCGTGTCGACGGCCTTCTTCCACGAGCCGTCGGAGAACATCTTCTCGATGGCCGCGTTGACCTTGTCGCGGGTCTCCTTGTCGTCCTTCTTGAGGCCGACGCCGTACTTCTCCTCGGAGAAGACCTGCCCGACGAGGCGGAACTTGCCGGGGCTCTGGGCGGCGAAGCCGGCCAGGATGGTGGCGTCGGTGGAGATCGCGTCGACCTGGCCCTGCTCCAGCAGCGGCAGGCAGGCGCCGTAGCCCTGCTGCTCGGTCAGGTACTGCGCCTTCCACTCCTCGCCGAACTTCTCGACCAGGCGGGCCGGGGAGCTGGAGCCCTGGGCGCCGCAGACCTTCTTGGTCTGCAGACTGTCCTGGCCGGTGATCGAGGTGTCGTCGGCGCGGGTCAGGATGTCCTGGCCGGTGACCAGGTAGGGACCGGCGAAGGAGATGACCTCCTTGCGCTTGTCGGTGATCGAGTAGGTCGCCACCACCATGTCGACCTGGCCCTGCTGGATGAAGGGCTCGCGGTTGGCCGACACGGTCTCCTTCCACTCGATCTGCTCAGGGGTGTAGCCAAGCTCCTTGGCGATGTAGGCGGCGACGTCGACGTCGAAACCCTTCACCGAACCGTCGGTCTGCTTCAGGCCCAGGCCGGGCTGGTCGAACTTCACGCCGATGACGAACTTGTCGTCGCCACCGCTGCACGCGGTCAAGGACGCCGCCAGCGCGGCGGCGGTCATCAGGAGGGCACCAATTCGACGGACACGCATGACAGCCACCTTCAGTGTGTGAGGATCTTGCTGAGGAAATCGCGGGCACGGTCGGTGCCCGGATTCGTGAAGAACTCGTCGGGGGTGTTCTGCTCGACGACGGCGCCGTCGGCCATGAAGACCACCCGGTTGGCGGCCCGGCGGGCGAAGCCCATCTCGTGGGTCACGACGAGCATGGTCATGCCGTCTCTGGCCAGCGCGATCATGACGTCGAGCACCTCCTGGACCATCTCGGGGTCGAGCGCGGAGGTGGGCTCGTCGAAGAGGATCATCTTCGGGTCCATGGCCAGGGCGCGGGCGATCGCCACACGCTGCTGCTGGCCGCCGGAGAGCTGGGCGGGGTACTTCTGCGCCTGCGAGGCGATGCCGACCCGCTCCAGGAGCTCCATGCCGCGCTTCTCGGCCTGGTCACGCGGGATCTTGCGGACCCTGATCGGCCCGAGCGTGACGTTCTCGAGGATCGTCTTGTGGGCGAAGAGGTTGAACGACTGGAACACCATGCCGACCTCGGAGCGCAGCTGGGCCAGCGCGCGGCCCTCGACCGCCAGGCTCTTGCCGTCGAAGGTGATGGTGCCCGAGTCGATGGTCTCCAGCCGGTTGATCACCCGGCAGAGGGTCGACTTGCCGGCCCCCGAGGGGCCGATGGCGACCACGACCTCACCCCGCGCGATGTCGAGGTCGATGTCCTTCAGCACGTGCAGGGTGCCGAAGTGCTTGTTGACGTTCTCAAGTCTGACGAGAGAAGTCGATCCGACGGCTTCTGTCATGGGAGTCAACGTAAAGGGGGCTATATCTCCAAGTCAGCAGCGGAGTTATACCGATCACATCACGACTGTCCTGGTCATCCCGGCTGGTTGGGACATTTTTCCCGAGTCTGACTCATGAGATTCGGGGCAGGTCGTCGGTTGGCTGAGGGCATGACCGATAACTATCGGCGCACTGTCGCCGCGGGCGCGCTCGTCGCCTGGCCCGTCCTGCTGTTCGCCGCCTTCCTCACCTCGCCGCCCGGCGAGGAGCACGACCCCGCCGTCTTCGCCGCCATGCCCGGCCAGGTGCAGGTCAGCGGCCTGCTGTTCCTGTACGCCACCCTCGCGATGATCCCCGCGTTCTTCGGCCTGGCCGCGCTGCTCTACCCCAGGTCCAGGGGCCTGGCCAACACGGGCCTGACGCTGGGCCTGTTCGGCACGGCGGCGGCGTGCACCCTGTTCACCACCGACTTCTACGACCTGGCGCTGGCCCAGACCGTGCCCGCCGAGACGGCCGTGCGGGTCACCGCGGTCGCGAACGAGCTGCCGGGCTTCCTGTTCGGCATGTTGTTCCCCGGCTTCCTCACCCACGTCGGCACGCTGGTCCTGCTCGTCGGCCTCGCCGTGAAGAAGGCGGCCCCGTGGTGGGTGCCGGTGGCGGTGGTCGCCGGCATCGCGGTGCCGTTCGTCGTGGCGGGCTCCTCGCCCGCCGTCCAGTCGATCGGGGCGCTGCTGGAGCTGGCGGCGCTCGGGTGGACAGCCCGCGAGCTGCTCAGAACCCCGACGCGCGAGCCCGCATGATCGCCTCGGCGCGGTCGGCGACGCGCAGCTTGGCGAAGATGCTCGACACGTGGTTGCGGACCGTCTTGCCGCTCAGCCCGAGCCGTTCGGCGATCACCGGATTGGTCAGATGGCTGGACATCAGGACGAGGATCTCCCGCTCCCGGGCGGTCAGCTCGGGGAAGCCCTGCTCGCGCCGCGCCAGACCGGTGAAGTAGCCGGTCAGCCGGGACGCGATGGCCGGGCCGAAGATCGCCTCGCCGCCGTGCACCGCCACGATCGACCGCACCAGCTCGGCCTTCCTGGCCCCCTTCAGCACGTATCCCCGGGCCCCGGCCCGGAGGGCGGCGAAGACCGAGTCGTCGTCGTCGGCCATGCTCAGCACCAGCACCCGGATGTGCGGGTGGTCGCGCACCAGCCGCTCGGTCGCGGCCACCCCGCCCATGCCGGGCATGGCGAGGTCCATCAGCACCACGTCGGGCTGCACCCCGCCTACCAGCGCCAGGGCCTGCTCGCCGGTGGACGCCTCGTCGGCGATCATGATTTCGCGGACCGGCTTGAGCAGCGCCGACAGGCCCGCCCGGAAGGCGGGGTGGTCGTCGACGAGCAGGACGCGGATCTGGTCCATTCAGGCTCCCATCGGCAGCTGCGCGCGGACGGTGGTGCCCCGCGCAGTGATGACCACGAAGGAGCCGCCCAGTTCGACGGCCCTTTCGCGCAGAGAAGTAAGGCCGATGCCCGGTGGCCCTGTAGCCCCGCGGCCGTCGTCGACGACTTCGACCAGCAGGTTCTTCCAGGGCACGAGCCGGAGCGTGACGGTGTCCGCGCCTGAGTGGCGGCGGGCGTTGTTGATCGCCTCGACAGCGATATGGTATGCCGCCACCTCGGTGGCGGCCGACAGTTCGGGCAGGTCGACAGGCAGATCGAGACCTACGCGCGGCTCGCCGGGCAATCCGGCGACATGCGCCCGGAGCGCGCCGAGGAGGCCGAGGGTGTCGAGGGCGGGCGGGCGCAGCCCGTCGATGAGGGCCCGCACGTCGGCGGTGGCCGCCTGGGCCGCGCCGATCATCTCCTCCAGCAGGTCCTGCGCTCTGGGGTCGTCGACCAGGTCCTGCACCGCTTCGGCCCGCATCGTCAGCGCGGCCAGCGTCGGCCCGAGCCCGTCGTGCAGGTCCCTCCTGAGCCGCCGCCGCTCCTCCTCCCGGGCCACCACCAGGCGCTCGCGCGAGGCGCGCAGGTCGGCGGCCAGCCGTTCGGCGTGCACGACCGAGCCCATCTGCCGGGCCAGGTCGCGCAGCAGCCGCAGGTCGCGGGCGCCGAACCCCTTCTGCCCGGGGCGCGGCGCGAGGGCCAGGTGGCCGACGAGCTCGTTCTTGTACGTCAGCGGCAGGCGCACCAGCCCGGGATCTCCGGCGTGGCCGGGGGGCTCGACCGCCGCGTGGGGCAGTTTCAGCGCCTCGGCCACCGACTCGGCCGCGGCGCGGGCGTCCGGCCGGGCCTCCAGGCTGCGGCCCAGGTGGGCGAGGGCGGCGTACGGGTCGTCGCGGCGGCCGTACATGAGCACGTTGACGCCGCGCTGGACGCGGGCCCGGAGCGGGGCGAAGACGAGGGCGACGACCGCCGCGGCGGCGACGGAGAGCGGCAGGCCCCGGCTCTGGAAGACGGCGCCGAGATAGCCGACGACGGCGATGTAGCCGCCGGTCACGAACGCGGTGAGGACGGCGTAGACGAGCGTGCGGTTGATGACCAGCTCGATGTCGAACAGGCCGTGCCGCACGATCGCGATGCCGATGGCGGCCAGCACGAGCGTGATCGCGGCCGTCCCGGCGATCTCCCAGAGGCCGCTGTCGAGCGGCCACACCGTGCCGGGCAGGTCGTCGGTCAGGCCGGCGGCCAGCCGCAGCACGACGACCACACCGGCGATCGAGACGGCGTACACGAGCCACTGGACCTGGGCCCGCTCGATCCGGCGGGCCCTGCGGGCGAGGTCGGCGGCGCCTGCCAGGAACAGCAGGGCCGCGGCCACGGTGATCGCGGGCTCCATGAACGCCGTGACGCCCCTCAGGGCCTCGACGCCGAAGGGGTTGGACAGCGCGACGCCGTAGCCGAGCTGCTGGTTGGCGCCCGGCGCGAACGCGCAGGGCAGCGCGGCCAGCGCCACGGCCGGGACGACGAACCTGGGCGCGGGGAGCGGCCGGTCGGGGAAGCAGTAGGGGATCGCGGCCATCGCGAGGTTGGCCGGCACCCACAGGAAGTTCTGCGGCCAGGCCAGCAGCGACAACTCCGGCCGCCAGAGCGCGAGCAGCCCGAAGAAGTCGAGGGCCGTGAACGAGAGCCCGGCGGTCAGCAGGAGCGTGCCCACCGCGTTCCCGGGCTGGTAGACGGCGATGATCGTGCCGATCAGGACGGCGGCCGCCGCGTACAGCAGATGGCTGAGCGCGACCACGCCGAGCCCGTTGACCAGCCCGAGGACGAGCGCCACGGCCCCGGCCGCGAGCCCGGTCACGCCCACGGCCCATCGTGTTGTCATCGCACGTCAGGATATAGACGGCGATGCCCGGACAACCGGGACATTGTCCCGGGCTCAGCGGGCTCGCGGAAGCGCCTACGCTTGTGGATTGAGATGACTGCGACAGAGGAGAGCACCCGCACGTACGAAGTACGGACCTACGGGTGCCAGATGAACGTCCACGACTCCGAGCGCCTCTCCGGCCTGCTCGAAGACGCCGGCTACGTACGCGCGCCCGAGGGCGAGACCCCCGACGTGGTCGTGTTCAACACCTGCGCCGTGCGCGAGAACGCCGACAACCGCCTCTACGGCAACCTCGGCCACCTGCGCCCGGTCAAGGCCGCCCGCGAGGGCATGCAGATCGCCGTCGGCGGCTGCCTGGCCCAGAAGGACCAGGGCGAGATCGTGCGCCGCGCGCCGTGGGTCGACGTGGTCTTCGGCACCCACAACATCGGCTCCCTGCCGGTCCTCCTCGAACGCGCCCGCATCGCGCAGGAGTCGCAGGTCGAGCTGGAGGAGTCGTTGTCGGTCTTCCCGTCGACCCTCCCGACCAAGCGCGAGTCGGCCTACGCCGCGTGGGTCGCCATCTCGGTGGGCTGCAACAACACCTGCACCTTCTGCATCGTGCCCGCTCTGCGCGGCAAGGAGAAGGACCGCCGCCCCGGCGACATCCTGGGCGAGATCCGGGCCCTGGTCGACCAGGGCGTCATGGAGGTCACCCTCCTCGGGCAGAACGTGAACACCTACGGCGTCGAGTTCGGCGACCGGCTCGCCTTCGGCAAGCTGCTGCGCGCCTGCGGCGACGTCGAGGGCCTGGAGCGGGTCAGGTTCACCTCGCCCCACCCCGCCGCCTTCACCGACGACGTGATCGCGGCCATGGCCGAGACCCCCAACGTGATGCACCAGCTCCACATGCCGCTCCAGTCGGGGTCCGACCGGGTGCTGAAGGCGATGCGCCGCTCCTACCGGGCCGAGAAGTACCTCGGGATCATCTCCCGGGTCCGCGCCGCGATGCCCGACGCCGCCATCTCGACCGACATCATCGTCGGCTTCCCCGGCGAGACCGAAGACGACTTCCAGGCCACGCTCGACGTGGTGCGCGAGTCGCGGTTCGCCAACGCCTTCACCTTCCAGTACTCGATCCGCCCCGGCACCCCGGCCGCGACCATGCCCGACCAGGTGCCGAAGGAGGTCGTCCGCGAGCGCTACGACCGGCTCATCGAGGTCCAGGAGGAGATCGCCTGGGCCGAGAACAGGAAGCAGACCGGGCGGGTCGTCGAGGTCCTGATCGCCGAGGGCGAGGGCCGGAAAGACGACGCCACCCGGCGCCTGTCGGGCCGCGCGCCTGACAACCGGCTGGTCCACGTGGCCTGGGCCGATGCCCGCCCCGGCGACGTCGTCACCGCCGAGGTGACCTACGCCGCCCCCCACCACCTGGTGGCCGACAAGGTCGTCGGCGTCCGCCGCACCCGCTCGGGCGACGCGTGGGAGGCCCGGCAGGGACGTCCCGCCGCCAAGGGGGTCAGCCTCGGCATGCCGACGATCGGGCGGCCGGCGCCGCTGCCGGTCGTCTCGGGATGCGAGGTCTCCTAGCCGTCGCGCGCCGCGCCGGGAGCGGCCGGTCGGCGCCGGACGCGGCGCGGGCCGGGGTCGGCGGCCGGGGCCGGGGTAGGCGGAGCCGTAACGGAAAGTAGGGGTTTGTCGCCTGCTGCGACACGAGGCGAGATGTCGTGATTCTTTCGTGATTCGCGAGCGCCGAAATCGTTACTGGGATTAGTGTGTCACCCGTTCGCTGAGTGACACAGGAAGGTCCCGGATGCCCTCGTTCCGGCAGCGTGGCTGGCTTTTTCTGGTGCCCGCGCTCCTGACCGCCTGCGGGAGCGGGCAGACCGGGGCGTTCGACATGGCCAGCGAGCCTCCCGTGCCGGTCGACTCCTACACGGTGCCGAGCCCGGAGGCCACCCCGAAGCCGCCGAAGCAGAAGCCCACGGTCCGGGTGAAGACCAACAGGCCCGCCCGCAAGACGACCAGGGAACGCGCCGGGGCCGCTCCGGTCGCCGCCACGGCTCCGGCGAACGCGCTGAAGACCGCCGAAGACGAGGTGGCCCGGCTGACCAACGTGGCCCGCCGGGCCGAGGGGTGCGAGCCGCTGCGCATCGACGAACGGCTCCGCCGGGCGGCCCGCCTCCACTCGGCCGACATGGCCGCCCGCGACTACTTCAGCCACGACTCCCTCGACGGCCGCTCGCCGTGGGACCGCATCGAGGCGGCGGGTTACGACTACCCCGCCGCCGAGAACATCGCCCGAGGTCAGACCACCCCCCGGCAGGTCGTGCAGGCATGGCTCGACAGCCCCGGCCACCGGGCCAACATCGTCAACTGCGACCTGGAGGCCATCGGGGTCGGCCTGAAGCAGGGCGTCGACGGGCCATGGTGGACGCAGGACTTCGGATACCGCTGATTTGTGCCTATATCGGCATTTATGAGCCTGGATTTCGGGTTTCTCGTTAGGCTGCTGGGCACCCTCAACCAAGCAGCATGGAGTCACCCTCATGAACCGATCCGCGCGAAAGGCGCCTCCGCCGGGCCGCGCACGATCAGGCGGCAACACCAGGACGATCGCGATCGTCGCCGGCGTGCTGGTGGCGGTCGTCGGCGGCGCCGGCATCGGCGTCGCCCTCAACAGCGGCTCGACCTCTCCGGCCCCCGCCCCCGCGGCGACCTCGGCCGCGCCCCCGGCGGCCGACGCCGACGTGGTGGAGACCACTGAGGCGGAGTCGCCGCAGGAGGAGGCCGTGGCCGACGACGGCCAGGCGCCCGCCGTGCAGGAGGACGTCCAGGACGACACCCAGGTGGACACCGGCGTGGCCTCCGGCGACGCGCCGGCCCGGGAGGAGCAGGGCAGCGGAGGCAACAGCGGCCAGGACAAGCCCGCGACCCAGCCCACCAAGAAGCCGGCGACGAGGCCGACCCAGTCGGCGCAGGACGACCCCGACGCGATCGACCGCGGCGGCGACGCGGGCGCGGTCGAGCCCGGCGAGCCGATCGGCGGCTACTAGGCCGATTCGGGGGACGAAGGACGGATCAGCGGTGGATACGCTGAGGCGGTGCTCGTCGCCGCCGCCGTGTGCCCGAATCCACCGCTGATCGTTCCCTCCCTGGCGGGAGGGGCGGCGGCCGAGCTCGACGACCTGCGGGCCGCCTGCGCCGAGGCCGTGGCGGTGCTCCACTCCGCCTCTCCCGACCTCCTGGCGATCGTCGGCGGCGCCGATGACGGGCGGGTCCATCCGCCGTCCGCCGCCGGGACGCTGCGGCCGTGGGGCGGCGACGTGACCGTGGGGAGCGGGACACCGGTCCTGCCGCTGTCGCTCACGATCGGGCGGTGGTTGTCGTCCGCCTCCGAAGTGCCGCTCCACCTCGAATCCCTCCGCCACGACACCCCTCCCGACGGCTGCCGCGCCGTCGGCGAACGCGTGGCGGCGCTGGCCCCGCGGGTGGCGCTGCTCGTCATGGGCGACGGCTCGGCCCGGCTGACCGAGAAGTCGCCCGGCTACCTGCACCCCGGCGCGGCGGCCTACTCCGAACGGCTAGAGGCGGCCCTCGCCGGGGGCCGCACCGTCGAGCTCGACCCCGGCGAGGCGGCCGAGATGTGGGCGGCGGGACGTGCGGCCTTCCAGACCCTGCCCGCTTGGCCCTTCACGTCGCTCTACTCGGGCGCGCCCTACGGGGTGGCCTACTACGTCACGGCGGCACTGGCCCCCTAGGAGCTGTTCGGGGTTCGGATCTTGGTGTGAGCCGGTGGTGGGCTGGCCGTGGCTGATGGAACCCGGATGTGGCGCGTTTTGACGTGACGATGCCGCGTGGGCGTTGATCGAGCCGTTTCTGCCGGTGGCGGCCACCGGGCCGCTACCCGGGCGGGTGGGTGATCAGTTCAACGGGATCCTGTGGCGATTCCGCACCGGGGCGGGCTGGCGCGGCGCGCGTTCGCGGCACTCTTCGATCAGAGGAGCAGCCATGAGGCGGGACGACACCGGGCACGCGGTCAGCTGATCTGGCGGCCGCGGGCACATGGCGGGGCGTACCGGGCGGTGCGCCCAGCACCTCCCGACGTCATCCTGTGCATTCGGTGGCTGATGTGCCGCGAGGCGGCGTAGTGAGATAGCCACCCTGGATGTGGGTACATCGTGCCTGCGGTCGACTCTCTGCAGGCGGCGTTCGCGACAGCGGCCCCGGGTGCGACCCACTGAACCCGGTCTTCGCAGCTCACGGTTGGTCCTGCGCGGTGAACGAGCTGACCAGAACAGCCGCGCATCACAGGGAAAGCAACGATATGAGGACATCATCCACGGACATGCCGGTCAGGACGTGGCGAGCAACGCTCGCCTTCCTGATGGCGGCCTGTCTGCTGCCGCTGCTCCCGGCCTGCAACCCCGGTCGGCGCCAGCCGTCTCTCCCCCAAGCCACCCACGGACGGGAGGGCCTGGTCGACGGGCAGGTCGGCCCGATGCGACTGGTGCACGTCCACATCCTGGCCCCACCCATGAGCGAGCAGAAAGCCGGTGACGACCTGGGCCTCTACCTGACCCTGGTCAACAACAGCGACACACCCCAGAAACTCGACGGCGTCAGCACCGTGCACGCCGAACGCGTCGTCTACCGCGCGAGCCCGGGTGCTCCCCGACAGGCCGTCAACGTGACGATCCCCGCCCGTGCCACACTTTCTCTGCAAGAAGGACAGAACCGTCCGCACCTGGAACTCCTCGACATCCACCGCCCGCTCGGCGCCACTCCGATCGACGTCAGCTTCCGCTTGTCCACCGGCACGATCACCTTGCGCATCCCGGTCCTGCCGCTGTCACGCGGAGCCGGGTCATCCACCCCCACCGCCGGTCCCAGCTGACCCACTGCCAAGCGACACCGGCGTTCAAGATTCCCGGTGGAGGGGTACCGCGGCATCGGCCGGCCCTGGAGCGTTCCTGGCGACGAAGGCCCCGAACCCGGCACCCGTCGTCGAGGCCCGCCTTCGCCCTCCGGCCTTCACCATCACGACGTTAAGCGATGAGACCGCGCGGGTAGGCACCTCAGGGGCGGCGCCGAATCGGGGGTGGTGCGCCGCCTTCGTCACCGAGCCGACGCGCCATACGCGCCGACTCTGCGGCCCCTTAGCAGCGCCGGCGGCGCATCGGAAAGCGATCCAAGAATGACTGGGGGCACCATGAAAACCTTCGTGATGAAGGAGATCGGACACGTCGGTTTCATGGAAAAGCCTGTTCCGCGACCGGGCCCGCTCGACGCCGTCGTACGGACGACCACCGCCCTGATCTGCACGTCGGACTCCCACACCGTCAACGGCGGCATCGGGCCGCGAGAGAACCTGACGCTCGGCCACGAGGGCGTCGGCGTGGTGCACGAGGTGGGCGACGAGGTGAAGTCCTTCCGGCCAGGCGACCGGGTGCTGGTCGGCGCCATCACTCCCGACTGGGGCGATCTCGCCTCCCAGAACGGTCATCCGTCGCAGTCCGGCGGGCCGCTCGGGGGGTTCAAGTTCGCCAATTCCAAGGACGGGGTATTCGCCGAGTACTTCCACGTTAATGAGGCCGACGCCAACCTGGCGAAGATCCCCGACGGCGTCCCCGACGAGATGGCGGTCTACTGCGCCGACATGCTCTCGACCGGGTTCATGGGCGCGGAGAACGGCAACATCCCCATCGGCGGGACGGTCGCCGTGCTCGCCCAGGGCCCGGTGGGCCTGATGGCCACCGCGGGCGCCAAGCTGCGCGGCGCCGGCCTGGTCGTCGGGGTCGAATCGCTGCCCAGCCGGCAAAAGCTGGCCCGCGGCTACGGCGCCGACGAAATCGTGGACTTCACCAGCGAGGACGTCGTCGAGCGCGTCCTCGACCTGACTCAGGGGCAGGGCGTCGACACCGCCATCGAAGCCCTCGGCGCGGACGTCACCTTCCAGACCGCCATCAAGATCACCAAACCGGGTGGGACGGTGTCCAACACCGGCTACTACGGAGAAGGCGAGTTCGTGCGCATCCCCCGCATCGAGTGGGGCGTCGGGATGGCCGACAAGACAATCACGACCGGCCTCTGCCCGGGCGGCCGGCTGCGCATGGAGCGGCTGCTTCGCGTCCTGGAGAGCAAGCGGCTCGATCCCACGCACATGACCACCCACACGTTTCGCTTCGACGAGATGGAGCGCGCTTTCGAGGTCTCGGACAAGAAACTCGAGGACATGGTGAAGGTGCTGATCACCTTCTCGTGACGGAAGCGGATCATCGTCCAGTGACGGACAACGGCGACGTCCGCCCGCCAGGAGCGCCACCTGCCCCGGCGCGCGTCAGCACGGAGGAGAAGGCCAGGCATGCTCGATCTCGATCCGCCCTTCCGCCCGGTGCGCCGGCGGGAGGGCTACCTGCCGCTGGAGGACCTGGGCCTCATCGGCGACGGCACGACGGCGGCGCTCGTCGGCGTGGACGGTTCGATCCCATGGCTGTGCCTGCCTCGCTTCAACAGCGAGCCCCTGCTGTGCGGACTACTGGATCATGAGCGCGGCGGCCACTTCACGCTCACTGTGGACGACCTGCGCGAGGCCCGGCAGTTCTACGAGCCGGACACCGCGGTGCTGGTGACCGAGCTCCGCGGCCCGACCGGCCTGGTCCGGATCACCGACGCGCTGGCTCTGCGGGCCGGCGCCGACCTCAGCGACGATGCGGGCGGCGGCCGGGGCGAGCTGGTCCGATCCGCGGTCGTGCGGGCCGGAACCGTGCGCCTGCGGGCGGAGCTGGAGCCGCGCGGCGGCGGGCAGGCGCGGGCCCTTTACAGCGGGCTGGAGGTGCGCGTCTCACGGAGGCCCGACCTGCGGCTGCATCTGCGCTCCAGCCGCCCGCTGACCGGCCTGCACACCGTGCACGACCTTCAGGAGGGCGACCGTCTCGATCTGGTGCTGTCCTGGGGCCGCATCCACCGCCATCATCGGTTCGATCCCGAGGCGATGCTGCGACAGACCACCGAGGCCTGGCAGCGCTGGATGCGCAGGTGCAGCTACCGCGGCCCGCAGGAAGCGCTGGTCCGGCGCTCGGTGATCACGCTGAAGCTGTGCGACGACTGGGGCAACGGCTCACTGGTCGCGGCGCCCACCTCCTCCCTGCCCGCGCCGATCGGCGGGGTGCGCAACTGGGACTACCGCTACACCTGGATCCGCGACGCCGCATACGCCGTGTTCGCGTTGCGCCGGGTCGGCTTCGAGGAGGAGGCCGACGCCTTCCTCGGCTGGGTCCTGGACGCCTTCGAGCAGAGCCGCCATCCGCGCATCATGTACACCCTCGACGGCGACCCCGTACCCCAGGAGATTCATGACGGGGACCTGGAGGGCTACCGGCGCTCGGCGCCGGTGCGGTGGGGCAACGACGCGGCCGACCAGCGCCAGCACGACGTCTACGGCGAGGTGCTGGACTGCGCCGACCAGTGGCTGCTCCCCGGCCGCGAACTCCAGCCGGCGCTGTGGTCCGGTCTGGCGGAACTGGCCGATGCCGCCGCGCGCACCTGGCGGCAGCCGGATCAGGGCATCTGGGAGGTACGCAGCGAAGGCCGGGTCTTCACCTACTCGGCCGGGATGTGCCAGGTGGCCCTGGACCGGGCCGCGGCCATCGGCGAGCGGCTCGGCATGTCCGGGCCGATCGCCACCTGGCGGGCCACCGCCGACAAGCTGCGCCGGCTCATCTTGGAGCAGTCCTGGGACGAGCGGGCGCAGTGCCTGAGCGAGCACCTGGACGGCGGCGGCGGTCTGGACGCCAGCCTGCTCGCGCTGCCGCTGCGCAAGGTCGTACCCGCCGGCCATCCACGCATGGCCGCCACCACCGCGGCCATCGCCGAACGCCTGTCGGCCGGTGACGGCCTGCTCTACCGGTACCTGCACGAACAATCCCCCGACGGCCTGCCCGGCGACGAGGGCGCCTTCCTGCTGTGCAGCTTCTGGCTGGTCGACAACCTGATCCTGCAGGGCCATCGAGAGCGGGCCGGGAATCTGTATGAGTCGCTGTGCGCCCGCGCCAGCCCGGTCGGGCTGATGCCCGAGCAGATCGACCCGTCCACGGGAGCATTCATGGGCAACTTTCCGCAGGCGTTCAGCCACATCGGGATCATCGCCAGCGGCGTCAACCTGGCGCGAGCGGAAACAGGAGACACGGCATGATCAACCGGCTGCTCATCCTCGGCGCCACCGGCGATCTCAACGCCCGCTACCTGCTGCCGGCCCTGGCCGCCCTACGCGCGGCCGGACACCTCGACGACCGGTTCGAGCTGACGTGTGCCGACCAGCAGGACTGGACCGTCGAGGAGTTCCGCCGCTGGGCGTCCGCCCAGCTCGACCGGCACGCCCGGGCGGAGCCCGGCGAGGTCAGGAAGGCGATCGCCGACTGCGCCCGGTATCGGCGGGTGGACGCCACCGACCCCGCCGGCCTCGCCGCGATCGTCGCCGGTGACGGACCGGTCGCCGTCTACCTCTCCCTCCCACCGGCGATCTTCCCCGGCACGGTCACCGCCCTGAGCGCCGCGAACCTGCCGCCGGGCAGCCGGATAGCGCTGGAGAAGCCGTTCGGCGAAGACTTCGACAGCGCGGTGGAGCTGAACCGGCTGTTGACGGAGGTCGTGCCCGAGCAGGGGGTGTTCCGCGTCGACCACTTCCTGGCCATGACGACCGTCCAGAACGTCCTCGGCAGCCGGTTGGCCAACCGCGTCCTAGAGCCCATCTGGAACAGCGCGCACATCGCCAAGGTGGAGATTGTCTGGAACGAGACCCTCGCCCTGGAGGGCCGGGCGGGCTACTACGACGGCGCCGGGGCCCTCAAGGACATGGTGCAGAACCACCTGCTCCAGGTGTTGTGCCTCGTTGCCATGGAGCCGCCGTTCAGCCTCGGTGAGCGTGACCTGCGCGACCGGAAGATCGACGTGCTGCGCTCGATACGCCTTATGACGGACGACGACGTCGTACGCCGCACCCGCCGTGCCCGATATCTGGCCGGCCGCATCGGAGATCGTGACGTTCCCGCCTACGCCGAGGAGGACGGCGTGGACCCGAAGCGCCGTACCGAGACCTTCGCCGAGGTGGAGCTGGAACTCGACAGCTGGCGCTGGTCCGGGACGACCTTCCGGCTCCGCACCGGCAAGGCGCTCGGCCATGACCGCAAAGAGGTCGCAGTACGCTTCCGGCCCGTACCGCACCTGCCCTTCGGCTTCGAAGAGGAAGCCGCGCCCAACGTGCTGCGGTTCGGGCTGGAGCCGGAGAGCATGACCCTGGCGCTGACCGGCATCGGCGCCGGCACCCGTAGCCTCGCCCCGCTCACTCTCGCCGCGCAGCCGGCGCCCCCCGAGTTGCCCGCCTATGGCCGGCTGCTGCTGGACGTACTGCACGGCAACGCCGCCCTGTCCATCCGCGGCGACGAGGCCGAAGAGGCCTGGCGGGTCATCGCACCGGTCATGTCGGCTTGGTCCAGGGACCTGGTGCCGATTGGCGAATACCCGGCAGGATCAGACGGGCCTGCCTCGGTGAGGAGCGGCTGAGGCCGTCGACGGAGCGCGCCACGAGCGACCTGCGCAACCAGGCTGGTGCGACAACACGGGCTATCCGGAGATGACGCGCTGTATCTCGAACGCTTTCTCAACTCAGGGCTGACTCCGACGGAACTCCCGGCCGGCCGGCCGATCATCGGCATCGCCCAGACGGGTAGCGACCTCGGTGGCATCCCGCTCGGGCCGTCTCGTCCGCGCCATACAACACCGTTCTAGACTTAGCGGACGAACTTCAGACGCGGCACACTAGCCCCGACCGCCGCGTCTGGGCACTGGCACGCGCATGAGGTCGCGGGCCACCACGATGTCGCCCGAATAGGCCTTCGCGGCCTCGTCGGCGAAGCGGCGCTCGTCGTCGTGGCCGTAGCGCTCGGAGAAGTGGGTCAGCACCAGCTTCCGTACGCCCGCGTCGGCGGCGACCTGCCCGGCCTGGGCGGCGGTGAGATGCCCGTAGTCGTGGGCCAGGGCCGATTCGGGCGTCAGGAACGTCGACTCGATGACCAGCAGGTCGACGCCCTCGGCCAGGGCGTGCACGTTGTCGCACAGCCGGGTGTCCATCACGAAGGCCATGCTCTGCCCCGGGCGGGGTTCGCTGACCTGCTCCAGGGTGACCTCGCCCAGGCGGCCCTCCCGCTGGAGCTCGCCCACCCGGGCGCCGCCGATGCCGTGGCGGGCGAGCTCGGCGGGGATCATGCGGCGGCCCGACGGCTCGTCGAGGCGGTAGCCGTAGGCGTCGACCGGGTGCGACAGCGGCCGCGCGGTCAGCGTGAGGCTGCTAGACGGCAGGGCGACGACCTCGCCCTCGACCGGGCAGGGCATGATCATTGAGGTGTCGGCGAAGGCGGTGGCGTGGCGCAGCCGCCGCCAGTAGGCCTCGCCGCTCGCCGGATAGACCGCCCGCACCTCGTGGGGCACCCCGTCGCGCGCGATGCGCTGGATCACGCCGGGCAGGCCCAGGCAGTGGTCGCCGTGGAAATGGGTGACGCAGATCGTCGTGACGTCGTGGGCGCTGACCCCGGCCAGCCGCATCTGCCGCTGGGTGCCCTCGCCCGGGTCGAAGAGGAAACCCTGGTCGTCCCAGCGGAGGAAGTAGCCGTTGTGGTTGCGCGACCGCGTCGGCACGGCACTCGACGTGCCGAGGACGATCAGCTCACGGTTGGACATCGCCTCATGGTAGGAGGTCCGGTCCGGTCGGCGACGGGGGCTAGGGTCGGGTGAATGGGGCTGCAATTCGTGTCGGTGCCGACCGACGTCGGGCTCGTCGTGGCGGCCGTCACCCCCGTGGGGGTGGTGGCGACCTCGTTCGACGACGGTCCGGAGTTCCGTGACCGCGTCCGCGAGCGGATGAGCCCGTTCCCCGACGACCCGGGCGAACCCGAGACCGGCGAGGTCGGCCGTCAGCTCACGGCCTACTTCGCCGGCGAGCTGACGCGGTTCACCGTGCCGGTCGACTGGCGGCTGATGTCCACGACGCAGCGCCGGGTGCTGGGCCTGCTGTTCGAGAGCGTGCCCTACGGGCGGGCGGTGACCTATGGCGATCTGGCCCGCGAGACGGGCATCCCGGCGCGGGCCATCGGGTCGATCATGGGGAGCAACCCGATCCCGATCATCGTGCCGTGCCACCGGGTCGTGGCGGGCGACGGGCTGGGCGGGTTCTCCGGCGGGGCGGGCGTCGAGTCGAAGCGCCGGCTGCTGACCATGGAGGGCCATCTGCCGCCGACCCTCTTCTGATCAGCCGCGCGCCCGCCCTCGCGGACACGAGAGGCGGGCGGGGCGGAGGAGCCTAGTCCTGCTTGCCGTCGATCTTGTCGGCGGCGTTCCTGGCGGAGCCGGCCGTGCGGTTGATCTGGTCGCGGTACTTGCCCTTGGTCATCTCGTCGGCCTTCCGCGCGGCGGAGTCGATGCCGCTCTTCACGGAATCCTCCACCTTGTCACGGAGGCCGTCCTGCTCGGTTCCGGGCATGCGCTGGGGTCGAGGAGTCGTCGGGGCGGACTGCGTGTGGTGTCCGCCGAACATGTCCCTGACCTTGTCGAAGAACGACATCGGAGTTCCCCCTACTGCTTGCCGTCGATCTTGTCGGCCGCGTCCTTGGCCTTGTCGGCGACCTTGTCGATCTTGTCGTCGTGGCGGCCGCCGGTCTTGTGGCGGGCGGCCTCGGAGGCCTTGTCCACGCCCTTCTTGGCGGCGTCCTCCACCTTGTCGGAGTGTTCGCCGAGCTTGTCCTTGGCCTTGTCGTACATGGACATGTCGTATCCCCCGATCGTGACGCTGACGGGCGCCACTCGTCTCATTCTTACCCGGGGGCTTGGGACACTGGATGGCGTGGGGCAGCTACCAGTCATCGCCGTCGTGGGGCCCACGGCGGCCGGAAAGTCCGATCTAGCCGTGGAATTGGCGATCCGTCTCCGGGGCGAGGCGGTGAACGCCGACTCCATGCAGCTTTACCGAGGAATGGACATCGGCACGGCCAAGTTGACCATCCCCGAACGAAAAGGTGTCACCCACCATTTGTTCGACGTCTGGGACGTCGGCCAGACGGCGAGCGTGGCCGAATACCAGCGGCTCGCCCGTCCCCTGATCGACGGGCTGCTGGCCCGGGGCGTCACCCCGGTGATCGTCGGAGGCTCGGGCCTGTACGTCCGGGCGATCCTCGACGACCTGGAGTTCCCCGGCACCGACAGCGTGATCCGGGCCAGGCTCGAAGCCGAACTGGCCGAGAAGGGGGTCGCGCCCCTCTACGCCCGCCTCCAGGCCGAAGACCCGGTGGCCGCCGCCGCGATCCTGCCCAGCAACGGGCGGCGGGTGGTGCGCGCCCTGGAGGTCATCGAGCTGTCCGGACGGCCGTTCTCGGCCACCATGCCGTCCTACGAGTCGGTCTACCGATCGGTGCAGATCGGGCTGAACATCCCCCGGCCGGTGCTCGACGAGCGCATCGAGCTCCGGGTTCACCGCATGTGGGCGGCCGGTTTCGTGGAAGAGACGCGGAAACTGCACGAGGCCGGCATGGGCCCGACCGCCTCGCGGGCGCTCGGATACGCCCAGGTGATCAAATACCTCGACGGCGAGTGGACCGAGGAACAGGCCGTCGAGGAGACGGTCCGGGCCACCAGGCGCTTCGCGCGCCGCCAGGAGTCGTGGTTCCGCCGCGATCCCCGGGTGGTCTGGTTGCCCTACGACGCCCCGGACCTGCCTGCTCAAGCGATTAAGGTTGTCTCATGCGCTTCGTGAAGGGTCATGGGACCGAGAACGACTTCGTCCTGCTTCCCGACCCCGAGGGGCGTCTCGACCTCCCCGCGTCGCTCGTGGCGCGGATCTGCGACCGCCGGGCCGGAATCGGCGGCGACGGCGTCCTCCACGTGGTCCCGGCCAAGCTGGTCCCCGAGGTGGAGTCCCAGGCACCCGAGGCCGAGTGGTTCATGGATTACCGCAACGCCGACGGCAGCCTGGCCGAGATGTGCGGCAACGGCGTGCGGGTGTTCGCGCGCTACCTGGTCGACGCCGGTCTGGCTGAGCCGGGCGAGTTCGGCGTGGCGACCCGCGCCGGGGTCCGGAGAGTGCGGCTCGGCGCGTCCGGCGACGTGCGGGTCGACATGGGCCGGCCGGTCGTCTCGGGCGAGAGCCGGACGGTCCTGAACGGGCGCGAATACCGGGGCCTGCGGATCAACGTGGGCAACCCCCACCTGGCCTGCGTGATCACCGACCCGGTCACCGAGCTCGACCTGTCGGCCCAGCCGTCTTTCGACCGCAACGCCTTCCCCGACGGTGTCAACATCGAGCTGATCAACCCGATCGGCGACCACTCGGTCTCGATGCGCGTCTACGAGCGCGGCTCCGGCGAGACCCGCTCCTGCGGCACCGGCGCGGTGGCCACGGCGGTGGCCGCGGCCCACGCGGCGGGTGAGGACGAGGGGGTCTGGTCCGTACGCGTGCTCGGCGGCACCCTCACCATCACCCTCGACGGGGAGACCAGCTACCTGGCCGGGCCGGCCGAACTGGTGGCCGAGGGCGACTACCACGGCTGACCGGGTTGCCGAATATTGTTCTGTCTTCCATGCTGGGTGCGCTGTGTAGACCCAGGAGGCGGACATGTACAAGAAGGCGATCGGCGCGCTCGGGGGCCGGTTCATGATCTCCCGCGAGGTCAAGGCCCTCTGCGACGAGCACGGGCTCGGCCGGTGGGAGATGTACTTCCGGGGTCGCTGCGGCGTCCTGGGTGAGGTCCACCCCGATGTGGTGCTGGCCGCCGCGCCGTTCTTCGAGCCCGGCTTCGTGCGCGCCATGTGGGAGGGCGGCCGGTCGCTGCCAGCCGAGAAGGCCGCCGTCCTGTTCGCCGGCGCGTGCGCCGACTGGGGCCGCCGCAACCTCGCCTTCGACGGCGCCGGGCGGCTCGCCGACCTGCTCACCAAGGCCACCGTGGCGGCCTCCCCGGCGGCCGCGCCGCTGTTCGCCGGCTGGCGGGCGCTGCCGCTCCCCGACGACGGCCCGGGACGCGCCGCCCACGCGCTCCAGGTGGCCAGGGAGCACCGGGGCGGCATGCACGCCGTCGCGGTCGCCGCCGCGGGGCTCGACCTCCTCATGGCCACGATCGTCGGCAGCGACGAGTCCGGCGCGCCGCTCGACTACCGGAGCACTGCCGAGGTGGCCAGGTTTCTGTCGTGGCCGGAGCCCTATCCCGTACCCGCGGAGGAGGATCTGGCGAAGCGCGCGCACGCCGAGCGGCTGACCGACGCGCTGGTCGCGCCCGCATACGACGTGCTCACCGATGGTGAGGCGGCCGAGCTGGGCGAACTGCTGCGCGAGGCACGGGCCACCGTGAATTAGTGCGCAGAGCCGTGCGGACGTTTGGGGCAGCCCTGCTGACCTGGCAGACTGGCTGCCCATGGACGTGGACATCTGGTCGTGGGTCGGCGGCACCCAGCGGCAACTGCACGAGGCGGGAAATGTCGGGCTGGCGATGGCGCTGGGCGACGTTCCCGCGCAGGCCCTCGAAGGCCGCTACGGCCAGCTCGACGTCGTGGCCCCGGCGATCGCGCAGCAGGCCGAGGGCATGGAGCAGCCCTGGCTCGAACTGTTCGCCCGTTACTGGCACCTGATCGGTCGCGTCGGCGACCGCGCGAACGGCTCCGTGGCCATCGACGACGCGCGTGAGCTCGTCAGCTTCGCCGCCCGCGGTGACGTCGCCGACTGCCCGGCGGCCCCCGGGGCCGTCGAGGTGCTGGCGATCGCCCAGGCCAACACCGACGGGCCCGGCTACGCCGACGAGCGGCTCGGCTCGCTGGGCCGCGCGCTGCAGACCGTGGGGCCCGACTCGCTGGCCTTCTCCGGGCTCACCACCCAATATGTGCTGGCCCTGCTCGACGCCGGCAAGCCCGCCGAGGCCGTCGCCTACGCCGAGGCCGCCGTCGAGCGCCTGCGCGGCGCCGGGCGCGAAGCCTCCTGGGAGCTCGCCGCCATGTCGGCGCGGGCGCTGCTGGCCGCCGGCCGCGCGCAGGACGCCCTTGAGGCGCTCCACGCGGCCAACGGCTTCAAGCCCGACGACCCGGTGGCCAAGGCCCGGCGCGAGGGCATCCTGCACTCCCGCATCCTGGTCGAGCTCGGCCAGGTCCAGCACGCCGTCGAGTCGCTGCCCGACCTCGACGTCGTCGGCGAGCACCCGCGCGACTGGGTCGAGTGGGCGCAGGTCGTCCACCGGCTGTCGGAGCAGGACGCCATCCAGAACTCCTGGCAGCTCGGCCGGATCGTCCGGCAGTGGATGAGCTACTTCGAGACCATGGGCTCCCCGCGCGCCCGCGTCGACCTGGCCTTCACCGGCGCCCGGCTGGCGCTGCGCCGCCAGGGCGTCTGGCAGGCCCGGCTGCTCGCCGACCTGGCCGAGGCCGCCTCGCGCGAGCTGAAGTCGGCCGAGGGCGTCGCCGAGCGGATCGCCGCGCTGCGCGCCGAGTGCGACGCCGCCGTCGAGCTGCCCCCGCCCGGCCCCGAGGACGAGCTGGTCGCCTACTTCGACGCCGCCGACGGCCGCACCGCCGACCCCGAGCGCTGGGTCGGCTGGTTGTGGCCCCTGTCGGGCAAAGACCTCGAGGCGACCCGCCGCCACACCACCACCCTCGGCTTCCTGGGCTACGCGCCCACCGGCGCCGACGTCTACTGGCAGATGGCCGCCGTCCAGGGCGACCCGGCGCAGGCCGACCCCGAAGACATCGCCTACCTGACCGGCCTCCTCATCGAGGCGGGGCAGGACGAACGTGTCCACGACCTCGCGGCCCGCCTCAAGGCGCCCGCCTCCCACCTGGCCCTGGCCCGCCTCCACCGGGCGCGCGAGCGCTGGGAGGAGACCGCCGACGAGGCCGAGAAGGCCGCCAAGGGCGGCGCGGGCCTCGAGTCGCTGCGCCTGTGGTCGGGCGCCGTGCAGCAGCTCGGCGACAACGTGCGCGCCGCCGAGATCCTCCGCCCGATCATCGACGGCGACGTCGAGGGCGAGGAAGAGGACATCTGGCGCGTGATCGTGCTGGCGACCGCCGCCGAAGACTGGGTGACCGTCCGCAAGGGCGCGGCCCGGCTCGGCATGCCGATCCAGTCGCCCGAGGGCCCGATCGAGGAGGAGTGGCACCTCATCCGCGCCATCCTCCCCGCGCCCGACGGCAGCCAGCGCGAGGTCCTCGCGGTCCGCACCGGCCCCGCCACCGCCCGGCTCGCCATCCCGCAGCCGCGCGGCATGGAATACAACGCCGGCGACGTCGTGGTCATCGACCCGCGCCCGCTGGAGCCGGTGCCCGAGTCCGACGAGGAGAAGGAGAACTTCGTCATCCCGTTCGCCGGGGTCACGATGCTCCGTCCGGGCGGCTACACGAGCTGGTTCTTCGACGGCGCCGCCCCGACCGACGAGGAGTGGTCGGAGTTCGACGAGCTGATGGCCGAGCGCGGCTGGCCGATGTGGGTCTACTCCGACAAGAACTACACGGTCACCCACCCCGGCACCGGCGAGCAGCTCCCGGGCGTGTTCGGCTGGATCGCGATCCCGCCCGACGCCAGCCCGACCGAGCTCGACGCCGTGCTCGACGACGTGACCGAGACGTGGGTCCACCCGCTGGCCTGGCTCGACCTGGCCCGCGAGGTCGGCGTCGAGGCCGAGCGCCACGAGCACATCGTGAAGGAGTACGGCCTCTAGAACTTGGTTCGGTATCGTGGCGGCCGTGATTCTCGAACGTTTTCGTCTGAACGGGAAGGTCGCGGTCGTCACGGGGGCCTCGTCGGGCCTGGGCGTGGCCTTCGCCCGGGGCCTGGCCGAGGCCGGGGCCGACGTCGCCATCGGCGCGCGGCGGGCCGAACGGCTGGAGCAGACACGGCGGCTGGTCGAGGAGACCGGCCGCCGTTGTGTCGCCGTGGCCACCGACGTGACCTCGCCCGACGACTGCGCGGCGCTGGTGTCGGCGGCGGTCGCCGAGCTGGGCGGCGTCGACATCCTGATCAACAACGCCGGGGTCGGCACCGCCGTGCCCGCGCTCAAGGAGACGGCCGAGGAGTTCCGCGCGGTCGTCGACGTCAACCTCAACGGGGCCTTCCACATGGCGCAGGCCTGTGCCCGGGTGATGCGGCCCGGCTCCTCGATCGTGAACATCGGCAGCATCCTGGGCGAGACGACCGGGGGGTTGCCGCAGGCGGCCTACTCGGCGTCCAAGGCGGCGCTGACCGGGCTGACCCGGGACCTGGCGCAGCAGTGGACCGGCCGCCGGGGCATCCGGGTCAACTGCCTCGAACCGGGGTTCTTCGCCTCGGAGATGACGTCGCAGTACCCGGAGGGCTACCTGGACAAGGCGCTGGCGCTGCGGGTGCCCGCCGGGCGGGTGGGGGAGGCCGAGGAACTGGTCTGCGCGGCGATCTTCCTGGCTTCGGACGCCGGATCGTACGTGACCGGGGCGGTGCTCCCGGTGGACGGTGGAATCCTGATCACCTGACCTCTTAAAGCCGGAAATTTGGGCATTTGCTATACCTGGGCAGGCAATTTCATGACCTGGGGGTGGGCGGTGCTGCGCAGACTGGGCGCCGGGTTCGTGCTGGCGGGATTACTCGTGTCGGGCTGCGGCGCGATCGAGGCGGCGGCGCCGCCCGGCGACACGAAGGGCGGGGGGTCGTCGTCCGGGACCAACCCCCTCGACAACCCCGAGGGCACCAAGCCCGGTCTGGCGGCGATCACCTCGGAGGCCGACCGTAAGGAGGCCCGGGAGCTCATCGAGAAGGTCGAGACCAAGGGGCGCGGCCCGCGAACCGGTTACGACCGGGAGGACTTCGGCTACGCCTGGGCCGACAACGCCGACGGCATCCCCCTCGCCCGGAACGGCTGCGACACCCGCAACGACCTCCTCCAGCGCGACGGCGAGGACGTCGAGTTCCGCAGCGGCTCCGACTGCGTGGTGGTGTCGATGACCCTCGACGACCCCTACACGGGCAAGACCATCGACTGGCGCAAGGAGGACGCGGCCGAGGTCCAGATCGACCACGTGATCCCGCTGTCGTACAGCTGGCAGATGGGTTCCTCGCGGTGGAGCGAGGCCGAGCGCAAGCGGCTGGCCAACGATCCGCTCAACCTGATCCCGGTCGACGGCTCGACGAACGGCTCGAAGAGCGACTCCGGCCCGGCGTCGTGGTTACCGCCGGTGCGGAAGATCCGCTGCTCCTACGTGGTGAGGTTCGCCCAGGTGGCGCTCAAGTATGAGCTGCCGGTCACCACGGCTGACAAGGACATCATGCTCACGCAGTGTGCCTGACCACGGGGCGCCTAGTCATCTCCCGCCTCGAACCTCCAGTGCCGCGAGCAGTTTCGCGCTCGCGGCGGTGATCTCGGCGACCGCGTCGTTGAAGGCCGCCGCGTTGTGGGCGGCGGGGGCGCGGAAGCCGCTGATCTTGCGGACGTACTGGAGCGCCGCGGCCTCGATGTCGTTGTCGGTCACGTCGTCGGCGTAGGGCGGGCGCAGGGTCTTGATGCTTCGGCACATGCCCTCAACCTAGCCCCGCCGCCCGACAGATCAGCCGGGTCTGGGGGCGAAGACCTCCGCGCCGAAGTCGTCGGCGATCTTCCGCAGGCCCCGGGCCAGTTCGTCGCGGTCGAGGGCGGAGATGCGCTCGGCCGGCCCGGACACCGACATGGCCGCCACCACCCGCGCGCCGTCGGCCACCGGGACCGCCAGGCAATGGACGCCCGACTCCTCCTCGCCGAGGTCCATGGCGTATCCCCGGTCGGCCACGAGCGACAACTCGGTCATCATGGCCCCGACGGTGGTGATGGTGCGGTCGGTCCGCCGGGGGAGGCCGGTCCGCTCGAACACCGCCGCCGCGTTCGGGTGGTCGGCCAGCAGGACCTTGCCGACGGCGGTGCTGTGGGGCAGCACCCGGCGGCCGACCTCGGCGAACATCCGCAGCCGCCGGGGGGAGGGGACCTGGGCGACGTACACCACGAAGTCGCCCTCCAGGACGGCCATGTTGGCGGTCTCGCCGGACAGTTCGACCATCTTGGCCAGGTAGGGCTCGGCCCACGAACCCACCAGCCGTTCGGCCGCGCCGCCGATCCGGACGAGCGCGCCGCCCAGCGCGTAACGCCGGTCGGACTCCTGCCGGACGTACCCGCGCAGGAGGAGGGTCTGGAGCAGGCGGTGGATGGTGCCGTAGGGCAGCCCGGTCCGGGCCGCGATCTCCGACAGGCCCGCCTCGCCGCCGTGGTCGGCCAGGGCTTCGAGCACGTCGAGCGCGCGCTCGACCGACTGGACGCTCACCGTACCGTCCCCAGCCCCCGGAGCGAGGCGTCGAGGACCTGGGCGGTGTGCGCGACGGGGATGGGCGGGCGGCCGAGCCGCCGCATGGCGGTCGTGATCTGCATGGTGCAGCCGGGGTTGGCGGACACGAGCAGGTCGGCGCCGGTCTCCTCGACCCGGACCGCCTTGCGTTCCCCCAGCTCCCGCGCCGGGGCGGGCTGGAAGAGGTTGTAGGTGCCGGCCGACCCGCAGCAGATGGCCGACTCGGAGATCTCCCGCACCTTCAGGTCGGGGATCTCGCCCAGCAGCTCACGCGGCTGCGCCCGCACCCCCTGCGCATGGGCCAGGTGGCAGGCGTCGTGGTAGGCCACGGTCAGCGGCAGCGGGTGGCGTTCGGCCACCGGGCCCAGTTCGACCAGGTATTCGGCCAGGTCGCGGACCTTCAGCCGGGACGCCCGGAGCCGCCAGTCGGGATCGTCGGCCAGCACGTCGGCGTAGTCCTTCATCGACGACCCGCAGCCGGCGGCGTTCACCACGACGGTGTCGACGCCCGCCTTCTCGAAGGTGGCGATGGTCTTCTTGGCGAACGTGCGCGCGTCGTACCCGGAATGCAGGGACAACGCCCCGCAGCACCCCTGACCTCGGGGGATCACCACGTCGCAGCCTTCGAGCGCGAGCACCCGCGCCGTCGCCCGGTTCACGTCGGGGAAGAACGCCCCCTGCACACACCCGGTCAGCAACCCAACCCGTGCCCGCCGCCGCCCCCGCGCCCGGACGAGCGCGGGCAGTGGCCTGGTGCGCGACCGGGGCGGCGTGAGCTCGGCCAGCGCCCCGAGTGTCGGATGCACCCGCTCCAGGAACGGCGCGAGCCGCCGGTTGAGCCGGGTGAACGGCTTGACCAGGCGCAACCGCCGCGGATAGGGGAACAAGGCGAACACCAGCGCCCGGACCGCCCGGTCACGGGGTTCGCGGGTGTGCTCCCGCTCGACGACCGGGCGGGTGTGCTCGATGAGGCGGTCGTACTGAACCCCCGAAGGGCACGCCGTCACGCACGCCATGCAGCCCAGGCACGCGTCGAAGTGGCCGGCCATCTCGGGCGACATCGGGACGCCCTCGTTGTGCTGGGCCATCAGGTGGATGCGGCCGCGGGGGGAGTCCATCTCCTCGCCCCACAACACGTAGGTCGGGCACGTCGGCAGGCAGAAGCCGCAGTGCACGCAGTCTTTGATCAGCTCTGGGTCCATGTCAGACGCCTCCCGCGAGCCGGCCCGGCGACATGCGCCGCTCGGGGTCGAACCGCTCCTTGACCCGCCGCATCAGCGGCAGCGACGGGATCGGGCCCCACCGGTCGCCGGTGAAGTCACCGGCCAGGCCCACCAGACGGGCGTCGGCGGGCAGCCGCGAACGCCACGCGTCGAGATCGGTCACGCCGGAGGCCAGGTAGACGCCGGTGGCGAGCGAGCCGCGTACCGACACCCCCTCCGGCACGTGGGGCGCCACGCGGCAGCGCAGCGACGCGAGCGGCAGGCCCGGCGGACGGCCCCACCACGATGGCGCGTCGGCGTGCACCTCGCCGCCCCCGAGCACCTCACGGGCGGCCTCGGCGCGGTCGCCGGCCGCCGAGCCCTCGAACAGGGCCGCCACCGTCGTCAGGCCCTCGGCCGGGTGGTCGATCTCGACGGCGCTCGGTTCGAGCTGCGACCGCAGCAGCGCCCCGGCGTCCTCCCAGCCCTCGCACCCGAAGGTGAGCCAGCGGCGGTCGGCGGGCAGCGGGTGGAGCCGGAACGTCGCCTCGGCGATCACGCCCAGGGTGCCGTAGGAGCCGGTGAACAACTTGCCGAGGTCGTAGCCGGCGACGTTCTTCACCACCTTGCCGCCGGCCCGCGCGATCGTGCCGTCGGCCAGCACGACCGTCACCCCGAGCAGCAGGTCGCGGGCGTTGCCGTAGCGGTAGGCGCGCGGGCCCGGCGACGGGGCGGCCAGGGTGCCCCCGATGGTCGCCCCCGGGAACGGCACGTCGAGCGCCAGCTCCTGCCCCGACTTGGCCAGCACCTCGGCCAGCCGGGCCGTCGTGATGCCCGCCTGGACGCGGACCACCAGGTCGCCCGCCACGTGTTCGAGGACCTCGTGCATGGCCGACAGGTCGAGCAGCACGTCGAGGCGCTCCGGCGGGGCCGCCCAGCAGAGCTTGGTGCGCCCTCCGGCCGGGGTCACGGCCAGCCCGCCGTCGGCGCAGGCGCCCAGCACGACCGAGACCTCTTCGAGGCTCTCGGGCAGCGCGACCCAGCGGGGGACCACCCCGCCCACCGCGTCGGCGGGGCCGCCGTCGCGGACCGTCACCCTCGTGTGGCCCAGCATCAGAAGATCTCCCCGGGTGATCCCTTGCGGACGCGGGGCACCTCGCCGCAGAGCCGCGGCGTCGGGAACACCTTGCCCGGGTTCGACCGGCCGCCGGGGTCGAACGCGCAGCGCACCCGCTGCATGGTGTCGAGGTCGGCGTCGGTGAACATCCTCGGCATGTAGCGCGCCTTGTCGACGCCCACGCCGTGCTCCCCGGTGATCGAGCCGCCGTGCAGGATGCACAGGTCGAGGATCCGGCCGCTGACCACCTCGGCCCGCTCGCCCTCGCCGGGCGCGGTGTCGTCGAACAGCACCAGCGGGTGGAGGTTGCCGTCGCCGGCGTGGAAGACGTTGGCGACCCGGATGCCGAACTCCGTCTGCAGCGCGTCGATCCCGGCCAGCACCTCGCCGAGGCAGGTCCGGGGGACCACGCCGTCCTGGACGATGTAGGCGGGGCTGATGCGGCCGACCGCGGCGAAGGCCGACTTGCGGCCCTTCCAGATCTTGGCCCGCTCCTCCGCCGAGGCGGCCACCCGCTGCTCGAACGAGCCCGTCGCCACGCAGATGGCGATCACCTCGGCGAGCTGCGACTCGACGTCCGGTGTGGGCCCGTCGAGCTCGACGATCAGCACCGCCCCGGCGTCGGCGGGATAGCCGCAGGACACGGCCGCTTCGGCGGCCTCGATCGCGAGGGCGTCCATCATCTCGATCGCGGCGGGCAGGATGCCCGCGCCGACGATCGACGACACCGCCTGCCCGCCCGCCTCGATGGTCTCGAACGCGGCCAGCAGGGTCGTCACCGCTTCGGGTGCGCGCATCAGCCGAACGGTGATCTTGGTGGCGATGCCGAGGGTGCCCTCCGACCCCACGAACGCGCCGAGCAGGTCGTAGCCGAAGTCGTCTTCGGAGATCTCGACGATCTCCCCGTCGGGTGTGACGATCTCCAGGGCCTGGACGTGGTTCACGGTGAACCCGTATTTGAGGCAGTGGGCCCCGCCCGAGTTCTCGGCCACGTTGCCGCCGATCGAGCAGATCTGCTGGCTCGACGGGTCGGGCGCGTAGTAGTAGCCCTGGTCGCGGACCGCCTCGGTGATGGCCAGGTTGGTCACCCCGGGCTCCACGACGGCCTGCCGCCGGTCGAGGTCGACCGACAGGATCCGTCGCATCCGCGACGTCACGATGAGGACACCGTCGGAGCGCGGCAGCGCGCCGCCCGACAGGCCCGTGCCCGAGCCGCGCGCCACGAACGGCACGCCGAACTCGGCGCACGCCTTCACCACCGCCGCGACCTCCGCCGCGGTCTCCGGCAGGACCACGACCATCGGGGTCGCGCGATGGTAGGTGAGGCCGTCGCACTCGTAGGTGCGCAGCCGGACCGGGTCGGTGATGACCCGGTCAGGCGGAAAGATCGCTTCGAGCCGGTCGAACACCGTCACGGCATCCGAGAATACGCCGGAAGAGTCAAAAACTCGGCGAAGTCGTCGTCAAGAGCGACCTCTTTGAACAGCGCGGTGGCCTGGGTGAACAGGGCCTCGTCCCAGACCGGCTCGGTCCTGATCTTGGCGAGCTCCTCGTCGATGATCCGCTCGACCAGCTCCTTGGTGACCACCTCGTGGGTGTCGGCGAGCTCGATGTCGTTGTGGATCCACTGCCAGATCTGCGATCGGGAGATCTCGGCGGTGGCGGCGTCCTCCATCAGGTTGTGGATGGCCACCGCGCCGCTGCCGCCCATCCAGGCCGCGAGGTAGCGCAGCGCGACGTCGACGTTGTTGCGCAGGCCGGTCTCGGTGATCTCGCCGGGGGTCTTGGAGACCGCCAGCAGGTCTTCGGCGGTGACGCTCACGTCCTCGCGCAGCCGGTCGAGCTGGTTCGGCCGGTCGCCGAGCACGCCGTCGAAGACCTCCTTGCAGATCGGCACCAGGTCGGGGTGGGCCACCCACGAGCCGTCGAAACCGTCGCCCGACTCGCGCGTCTTGTCGGCCCGCACCTTCTCCAGGGCCACCGCGTTCACCTCGGGGTCGCGCCGCGAGGGGATGAAGGCGGCCATCCCGCCGATGGCGTGGGCGCCGCGCTTGTGGCAGGTCCGCACCAGCAGTTCGGTGTACGCCCGCATGAAGGGCGCCGTCATCGTCACCGTGTTGCGTTCGGGCAGCAGGAACTCGCGGCCCCGCGTGCGGAACTTCTTGATCACGCTGAACAGGTAGTCCCACCGGCCGGCGTTGAGCCCGGCGGAGTGGTCGCGCAGTTCGTAGAGGATCTCCTCCATCTCGAAGGCCGCCGGGTAGGTCTCGATCAGGACCGTGGCCCGGACGGTGCCCACCGGGAGGCCGAGCGTGTTCTGGGCGGCGACGAAGACGTCGTTCCAGAGGCGGGCCTCCAGGTGGGACTCGATCTTCGGGAGGTAGAAGTAGGGGCCCTTGCCCTTGGCCAGCAGGCGGCGGGCGTTGTGGAAGAAGTAGAGCGCGAAGTCGAACAGCGACGCCGAGACCGGCCGCCCGTCGACGGTCAGGTGCTTCTCGTCGAGGTGCCAGCCGCGCGGGCGGACCACGATCGTGGCCAGCTCGTCGTCGGGCCGGAGCGCGTAGGTCTTGCCGCCGCTCTCGAAGTCGATCTCGCGATCGAGCGCCGACCGCAGGTTGAGCTGCCCGTTGACGTTGTTCTCCCAGGTGGGGGAGTTGGCGTCTTCGAAGTCGGCCAGCCACACCTTGGCGCCGGAGTTGAGCGCGTTGATGGTCATCTTGCGGTCGACCGGGCCGGTGATCTCGACCCGGCGGTCTTCCAGGCCGAACGCCGGGGGCGCCACCTGCCAGTCGCCGCGCCTGATCTCCTCCGTTTCGGGAAGGAATCCCAGCATGCCCCCCGCCGACAGCTCGGCCTGGCGGGCCTGGCGGGCGGCCAGCAGGTCGCGGCGGCGGCCGTCGAAGGCCCGGTGGAGATCGGCCACGAAGGCGAGGGCCTCGGGGGTGAGGATCTCGTCGAACCGGTCGGACATCGGGCCGTGGATCTCAACTCCGTTGGTCATCGCCCACTCTTTTCCATGATGCGGAAATCGTCTTCTATCCAATGGAAGATTATCAGAGGGCGTTCCTGAGGGTCCTCTCAGGGAGCCCTGGGGGCCATCCCCGATGGGAGGGCGGGCCCCGGGCTCACAGACTGTGGGCATGAGAATGAAGAGCATCGCGGCCGCGGGCCTGCTGGCCGGATCCGCGCTGGTCCTGACCGCCTGCGGCGATCTCGGCCTCGACTTCGGCCCCCGCAGCCAGGCGGTCGAGAAGTACGACGTCACCGACGCCGTCTCCACCCTGCGCATCCAGAGCGGGTCGGGCGACGTGGTCGTCACCGAGTCGGCCCGGACCGGCATCGCGGTGACCGAGACCCTCCACTACCGGGGCGACAAGCCGGCCGACGGCCACGAGGTCGGGAACGGCACCCTGACCCTCGCCTACACGTGCGAGGACTGCTCGATCGACTACGACGTGCAGGTGCCCAAGGGCCTGAACGTCAAGGTCGACACCGGTTCCGGCGAGATCACGCTGCGTGCCCTCAGCGGCCCGGTCGACGTCTCCACCGGCTCGGGCGAGGTCGACGCCAGCGACCTGCTCGCCAAGACCTTCGTCGCCGAGTCCGGCTCGGGCAGCGTCGAGGCGAGGTTCGGCGCCGCCCCCGACTCGGTCACCATCGAGAGCGGTTCGGGCGACGGCATCGCGTGGGTCCCCGGCGGCGCCTACCACGCCACCCTCCACACCGGCTCGGGCGAGCAGACGCTCGAAGTGACCAACGACCCGGCCTCCCCCAAGAAGATCGTCATCCAGACCGGCTCGGGCGACAGCAAGGTCCTCAAGCTCTAGACCACGGGGTGGTTCGAGCGGAACGTTCCCAGGGGGTCGCGCCGGGCCTTGATCCGGCGCAGGCGGGCATACGTCTCGGCGGGGAAGGCCGCGTCGGCCGGTTCGTCGTGGCCGAGGAACGTGAACACCTTGCGGTCCGACGTCCAAGGGCCCAGGGCCCGCGCGATCGAGGCCTGCCGCTCCCTGATCGGCCCGGCCAGCTCCGGCCAGGGCAGCATGCCGGCGGCGTGGACCTGGTACTTCTCCGTCAGGTGGCCGCACGCGCCCCCGTCGGAACGCGCCACCGCCAGGGCGCCGCCGAGGTGGCGGATCATCACGACCGTGAGCGGGGCGACCGTGCCGGGGCCGCTCGCGGCCAGCAGCGTGGCGGCGGCCCGGTCGTCGAGGTCGGTCAGCAGGTGTGAGGTGACCAGCGCGGGGGTGGGGTCGGTCGGCTCCATGCAGATCTCGCCCAGCCGGTCGACCGGCAGCATGCCCCGGGTGTCCATGATCGCGCCGGGGATCGTGTCGAAGCGGGCCAGCAGTTCCCGCGCCTCCTGTTCGCCGCCCAGGTAGGTGGCGTCGAGGCAGACCGCCGACAGGCCGCGCAGCGGCTCGGGCAGCTCGGGGAACGGCGGGAGCTGGAGCAGGCTGAACCACACGGTCAGCTCGTCGGGGGCGGTACGGGTGACCTCGCGGAAGGCGGCCAGCACCTCCGCGGCGCGGGCGGCGGGCCACATGATCCGGCCGCCGAACAGCTCGGGGGCGGGGAACAGGCGGATCTCGACGGCGGTGACGATCGCGTAGTCGCCGCCGCCCCCGCGCAGCGCCCAGAACAGGTCGGGGTCACTGCCGGCGGTCACCCGCTGGTGGTCGCCCTGGGCGTCCACCAGCTCGAAGGCCACCACGTTGTCGGCCGCGAAGCCGTGCCGGCGGCCGAACCAGCTCAGCCCGCCGCCGAGCACGAACCCGGTCACGCTGACCGCGCCCGTGCTGCCGGCCAGGCCGGTCAGGCCGTGCTTGGCGGCGGCGGTAAGCACCTCCTGCCAGGAGGCCCCGGCCTCCACCCGGGCCACCCGCTCCTCGGGACGCACGTGCACCGCCCGCATCCGGGAGGTGCGCAGCAGGATCGCCCCCTCGAACCCGGCCGACGGCGCGTGGCCGTTGGGCTGGGTGGCGATCGACAGGCCGTACAGGCTCGCGTGCCGGACCACGGCCGCCACGTCGGCGGCGTCCTCGGCCTCGACGACCGCCAGGACGTGCTGGTCGACCGCGCCGTCCCACGGCTCGCGGGCCCGGTCGAACCCCTCGTCACCGGCGGCCAGCACACGGCCGCGGACCACCTGCCGCAAGTCGTTGATCATGATTCCTCCTCGTTCGTCTGCGTCGAGGATCGATCGCGCCATTTGTGACCGGGTTGGCGTGCAGTTGGAATGCGACTTGAAGCGGCTTAAGGTTGGCGTCGATCGACGCAAGGAGAACCGTGGAGCCGCTGTTCTTTCGCCTGTTCGGGCCGTTCGAGGTCCGGCCGGGAGACGGCGGGCCCCTCGACTTGGGACCGCCCAAGCAGCGGGCCGTTCTGGCGCTGCTGGCGCTTTCCGCCGGGCACATCGTGCCGCTCGACCGGCTCGTCGACGAGTTGTGGGCCGACGAGGCGCCCTCCAGCGCGACGGGGACGCTCCAGGCGTACATCTCCCATCTGCGCCGTGCCCTGGAACCGGGCCGCGCCCCGCGCACCCCGCCGAAGGTGCTGCTCACCCGGGAACCCGGCTACCTGCTGGCGGTGCCGCCCGGCCAGGTCGACCTGGCCCGCTTCGCCCGGCTGGCCGAAGACGGCCGCCGCATGCTGGTCAGGGGCGACCACCGGGGCGCCCTGGAGACCCTCGACGACGCGCTCGGCGCCTGGCGGGGCGAGCCGCTCGCCGAGTTCGCCGACTACGCCTTCGCCCGCCCCGTCGCCGCCCGGCTCACCGAACTGCACGCCTCGGCGTCGGAAGACCGCTTCGACGCCCGGCTCGCGCTGGGCGACGCCGCCTCGTGCGTGGCCGACCTCGAACGGCTGGTCGTCGCCCACCCCTACCGCGAGCGCCTGTGGGGGCTGCTGGCCCTGGCCCTCTACCGGTCCGGCCGCCAGGCCGACGCGCTGGGCGCCCTCCGGCGGGTGCGCGCCCTGCTGGCCGACGAGCTCGGCCTGGAACCCGGCCCCGAGCTGCGGCGCATCGAGAAGGCCGTCTTCGAGCAGTCGGCCGACCTGCCCGGTCCCGCGCCCGAGACCCCGGTCGCCGTCGCCGCGCCCACCCTGGCCGCGCCGCGGCTGATCGCGCGCGGCCCGCAGCTCGCCCGGGTGGGCGAGCGGGTGACGGAGGCCCGGCGCGGCCGGGGCGGCATCGTGCTGGTCACCGGCGAGGCCGGGATCGGCAAGACGCTCTTCGCCCGGACCGCCGGAGAGGAGGCCCGCGCGCTCGGCCTGCGGGTGGTCTGGGGGCGCTGCTCCGAAGGCGACACCGCGCCCGCGTTCTGGCCCTGGCTGCAGGCGGTCCGCGAGCTGGGCGACGACGGGCGGGAGGCGGCCGCGCTGCTGTCCGGCGACGTCGCCGGGCCGGCCGCCGACCCCGGCGCGGCGCTCTACGACCTCCACGACACGGTGTTCGGCGCGCTCGCGGCCGGCGGCCCGACGGTGGTCGTGCTCGACGACCTGCACGCCGCCGACATCGCCTCGCTCCGGCTGCTGGAATTCGCCGCCGGGCAGGTGCACCGCCGGTCGGTGCTGATCGTGGCGACCCTGCGGCCCGAGCCCGGCCGTGAGCCCGAGCAGCTCAGCGGCACCCTGGCCCGGCTGGCCCGCGAACCCGGCACCGAACGGCTGCCGCTGCCGCCCTTCGGCCGGGCCGACGTCGCCGCCTTCCTCGGCCGCGACGACCCCGCCCTGGCCGAGACCCTCTACCAGCGGACCGGCGGCAACCCCTTCTACCTGGGCGAGCTGCTGCGCCTGGCCGACAGCGAACACGGGCTGACCGAGGTGCCCGACGGCGTGCGCGAGGTCATCGGCCGCCGGGTCGCCCGGTTGCCCGACCGCACCCGCGACCTGCTCCAGGTCGCCTCGGCACTCGGCCGCGACGTGTCGCTCGACGTGCTCTCGATCGCCGCCGGAGACTCCGCCGAGGCGGTCATGTCCGACCTCGAACCGGCCGTGGCCGTCGGCCTGCTGGCCGAGTCAGACGGGTTCGACTACCGCTTCAGCCACGTCCTGGTCTGCGACGCGCTCTACGCCGGCCTGCCCCGGCTCGCCAGGGCGCGCCTGCACCTCAGGGTCGGCGAGGCGATGGAGTCGCTGCCCGGCGGCGACGTCACCGCCCGCCTGCCGGTGCTGGCCCACCACTTCGCCATGGCCGCCCGCGTCGGCGGCGCCCGCAGGGCCGTCGAGTACGCCGCCCGCGCCGCCGCGAGGGCCTGCGCCCAGCTCGCCTACGACGAGGCCGTCGTGCTCTACCGGCGGGCGCTGGCCGCCCACGGCGCCGCCGACCCCGCCAAACGGGTCGAACTGCTCACCGAGCTCGGCCGCGCCCAGCGCGCCACCGGCGACGTCGCGGGCGCCCACGCCACCCTGGAGCAGGCGATCGAGCTGGCCGAGATCCTCGGCGACCGCGGCGCGATGGCCGAGGCCGCCATGGTCTACGGCGGCGTCACCGTCTGGAACTGGCGCTTCTACGGCGTCGTCGACGACCGCATGGTCGCCCGGCTCGAAGACCTGCTCGCGGGCCCGCTGGAAGACCACCAGCGGGCCGCGCTCCTCGGCACCCTCAGCCTGGAACTCCACTACGGACCGAGGGTCCTGGAGGGCCGTCCCCACGCGCTGGAGGCCGTCGAGATCGCCCGCCGCCTCGGCGACCCCGCACTCCTGGCCCAGACGCTCAACAACGCCCTCACGGCCTTCTGGACCGAAGACGGCATGACCCGCCGCGCGGCCTGGTGCGACGAGATGCTGGCGCTGCCCGGCCTGCCCAAGTCGACGGAACTGGTCGCCCGCATCATGCGCATGGTCGTCACCCTCCAGCGCGGCGACCTGCCCGCCTGGCACGCCGACCTCGGCCGCTGCCGCCGCCTGCTCGGCGAGGTCCACCGCCCCGACCTGGCCGCCATGGTCTGGGTGGCCGAGTCGACCGGCGCCGCCCTGGCGGGCCGCTTCGAGGAGTCCCTGCGCTACTACGAGGCCGACACCGCCCGCCTCCTGGGTTCGACCACGATGTGGGGCCTCGACGACTGCCGGGTCCTCGCCCTGTACGTCGCCAAGGAGGCCGAAGGCCGCGTCGGGGACCTGGCCGACGAACTGATCGCGATGGCCCACGAGCCGGTGCACGCCCCTTTGCGCACCGTCGCCGTGCTGGCCGCGATCGACGCCGGCCGGACCGAGGAGGCCCGGAGGCTGGCCGAACGCTGGAGCGGCTGGACCCCGCTCGACTGGAGCCACGACTTCATCACCCGCAGCTGGGGCCTGGTGGCCGCCCGCATCGGCGTCCCCGACCCGGCGGCCAAGTACGCCGAGCTCGTCCCCTACGCCGGCCAGTTCGTCGAGATGGGCAGCTCGGTGACCTGCTGGGGCTCGATGCACCTGGTGCTGGCCGAACTCGCCGCCGCCACCGGCCGCCCCGCCCTGGCCGCCGAGCACGCCGCCGCCGCGCTCGACGTCCACTCCCGCCTCGGCCTCCCGCACCTCACGCGGCGCAGCCGCGAGCTCCTCGACCGCTACGCCGGCACCGGGTAGTCACCGCGGAAGGTCCCGTGGGGGTCGCGCCGCCGCCCGCTCGCCGGGCGCGAGGTAGGTGAAGGGCTTGCGGCCGGTCGTGTGGGGCACCAGCGCCCGGGAGGTCGACCTCCACGCCGCAGACGGGTGCGCAGCAGCACCTCGCCGTCGAGGCCCCCGGCCGCGCCGTGCCCGTTGGGCTGGGCCACCACCGTCAGCCCGGCCATCCGCGCGCAGCGCACGGCCGCCGCTGCCGCCCTGCACGAACGCCTCGGTCTGGCCCACTGGGCGGCGGAGGGCCGCCGGCTCCTCACTGAGCTGGGGGCTTAACGTGATGCGCGGGATTCCCGTGTCGTGCCACCATCGATGGGAAGACACGGTGGTGTCGCATTGTTGTCAGGAGAAATGACGTATATGCCTAACGAGCCAGAAGACATCGGCGATTACGAACTCGAAGAGCGTCAGGCGCTACGGCGGGTCGCGGGTCTTTCGACGGAGCTCGAAGATGTCACCGAAGTCGAATACCGGCAGCTCCGCCTCGAGAGGGTCGTCCTGATCGGGGTGTGGACCAGCGGCACCTCCTTCGACGCCGAGAACTCCCTCCAGGAACTCAAGCTGCTGGCCGAGACGGCCGGCTCCGAGGTCCTCGAAGGCCTGATCCAGCGCCGCGACCGGCCCGACCCGGCCACCTACATCGGTTCGGGCAAGGCGATCGAGCTGCGCGACATCGTCGCCTCGACCGGCGCCGACACCGTCATCTGCGACGGTGAGCTGACCCCGGGCCAGCTGCGCCAGCTCGAGGAGGTGGTGAAGGTCAAGGTCATCGACCGCACCGCCCTGATCCTCGACATCTTCGCCCAGCACGCCAAGAGCCGCGAGGGCAAGGCCCAGGTCGAACTGGCCCAGCTCTCCTACCTCCTGCCGCGCCTGCGCGGCTGGGGTGGCAACCTGTCCCGCCAGGTCGGCGGACGGGCGGCCGGCGGCGTCGGCATCGGCGGCCGCGGCCCCGGTGAGACCAAGATCGAGCTCGACCGCCGCCGCATTCGCGAGCGCATGGCCAAGCTCCGCCGCCAGATCAAGGAGATGTCCACCGCCCGCGACACCAAGCGCCATTCGCGCCGCCGCCGCGAGGTGCCGGCCGTGGCGATCGCCGGCTACACCAACGCCGGCAAGTCGTCGCTGCTGAACCGCCTCACCGGCGCGGGCGTGCTGGTGGAGGACGCCCTGTTCGCCACCCTCGACCCGACGGTACGCCGCGCGCGCACCCCCGAAGGCCGCCTGTTCACCCTGGCCGACACCGTGGGATTCGTGCGCCACCTGCCCCACCAGCTCGTCGAGGCGTTCCGCTCGACGCTGGAGGAGGTCGGCGACGCCGACCTGATCCTCCACGTGGTCGACGGCTCCCACCCCGACCCGGAGTCGCAGCTGGCCGCCGTCCGCGAGGTGTTCGCCGAGATCGAGGGCGCCCGCGACATCCCCGAGATCGTCGTGATCAACAAGGCCGACGCCGCCAGCCGCGAGGTCATCGACCGGCTGACGATGCGCGAGCGCCACAGCATCGTGGTCAGCGCCCGCACCGGCCAGGGCATCACCGAGCTGATGGACCTGATCGAGCAGGAGCTGCCCCACCTCGACCACGAGGTCCACGTCCTGATCCCCTACGACCGGGGCGACCTGGTCGCGCGGGCCCACAAGGAGGGCGAGGTGCTGTCGGTCGACCACACCGGCGACGGCACGATCCTGCACGCGCGGGTTCCGTCGACCCTGCACCACGAGCTGGACAGGGTGGCCAAGCCGGTGGAAACCGTCTAATTTCGTACCTTTTCCGTAAACCGGCAGGAAAGCGGCGGTGGCTAGCATGCTTCGCCGTTGGTACGATATGGCGAACCTCACGGCGAATTTCGCCGTGAGTGCCGTTACGCGTGGGGGACGCGCGCTTTACCGAGCCCAACCTGGGGGAATGGGCTCGGGCGTGACAGGAGAGCAGGACGGGCCAACCGGATGCCCAGGAGGCGAACCGGCGTTCTTCTCAATAACCCTGTACAGCGAGGCGACCTGTGAAATAACGTAACTGGACTGAAATCGCCGAGGCGATCCCCGGCGATCGGTCCATCGCACAACCCGGTGCGCGATGAGAGCAGGAGACCCCCCAATGACGTCCGGACACGGAGCGGACCCGGCGGGTCCACCGGTGGTGACGACATTGGCGTCCTCATTGGTGGTGGTCGGATGACCGTTAGGCTGCTCACGAACATCGGCCGCCTCTGGACCGGCCACGATGTCTGCAGCAACGCCTCGATTCTCGTCCACAACGACCGCATCGCCTGGGTCGGCCGCGCGGCCGACCTGCCGCAGTCGGTCCCCGGCGTCGTCGACGACATCACCGACGTCGACCACGTGGAGAACCTGGGCGGGGCCCTGGTGACCCCCGGCCTCATCGACGCCCACACCCATCCGGTGTACGCCGGCAACCGCTACGCCGAGCTGGCGATGCGCTCGGGCGGCTCGACCGCCTCGGCCATCACCGCCGCGGGCGGCGGCATCGGCTCCACCGTCACCGTGACGCGCGGCACCGACCCCTGGACGTTGTGCAACGGCGTCCGCGAACGCCTGCGCGAGTGGCTCCTCAGCGGCACCACCACCGTCGAGGCGAAGACGGGCTACCACCTGACGCGCGACGGCGAACTCGCCGACGTGCGCCTTCTCCGTGAACTGGAGAAGGAACCGATGATGCCGCGCGTCCACGTGACCTTCATGGCCGCCCACGTGGTCCCGCCGGAGTACTTCGGCCGCCAGCGCGACTACGTCGAGGCCGTCGCGGCCTGGTGCGCCGACGCCGCGGCGGCCGGCGCCGACTCCGTCGACGTCTACTGCGACGACGGCCACTTCTCCGCCGAGGAGGCCCGCTGGGTCCTCGCGTCGGGACGCAACGTCGGCCTGCTGCCCCGCGTCCACGCCGGCGCCTACGCCAAGCGCGGCGCGGTGCAACTCGCGGCCGAGATGGGCTGCGCGTCGGCCGACCTGCTCCACCACGTGACCGACGAGGACATCGCGCTGATGGCTCGCTACGGCGTGCCCGCGGTCGTCTGCCCCGGCACCGCCCTCCAGCAGGGCTCCCTGCCCCCGGTCCGCCGCCTGCTGTCGCAGCACGTGCCCGTCGCCCTCGGCAGCGACCACAACCCCGGCCACTGCGGCATCACCTCGATGTCCCTGGTCATCAGCCTCGCCGTCGCCGCCTTCGGCATGAGCGTCGGCGACGCCCTCCGCGCCGCCACCCTGGGCGGCGCCCAGGTCCTCGGCGCCCCCGACCGCGGTATCCTCGCCCCCGGCCGCCTGGCCGACATCGTCCAGTGGGACGCCGACCACGAAGGCGCCTTCGCCTGGGCCTTCGGCCTCAAGCCCCGCCGCGTCTGGCGCGGCGGCACGCCCGTGCAGTAGATGCCGGTCGCCGTCGTCACCGACTCGACCGCCTACCTTCCTCCCGACGAGGCGTCGCGGTACGGGATCACCGTGGTCCCGGTGACCGTCGTCGTCGGCGACCGCGAGTTCCTGGACGGATCCCAGATCTCCGCTGAGGCCGTGTCGTCGGCGCTGCGGGTGTCGTCGAAGGTGACGACCTCCCGGCCGTCGCCTGAGCGGTTCGCGGACGTCTACGAGGCCGCCGCCGCTGACGGGGCGACCGGAGTGGTGTCGGTCCACCTGTCGGGGGCGATGTCGGGAACGGTGGACGTGGCCCGTCTCGCGGCCCAGTCGGCTCCCGTTCCCGTCGAGATCGTCGACAGCCGGTCGGTGGGGATGGGGCTCGGGTTCGCCGTTCTCGCGGCGGGGGTTTCCGCTTCTCTGGGGGAGCCGCTTTTTTCTGTCGCTTCGGCGGCGCGGCGGTGCGCCGGGGGGACGTTCTCGTTCTTTTACGTGGATTCGTTGGAGTATCTGCGGAGGAGTGGGCGGATCGGGGTTGCTGCGGGGCTGTTGGGGAGTGCGCTTTCTGTTAAGCCTCTTCTGCATGTCAGTGGTGGGACGGTGTCGGTTTTGGAGAAGGTGCGGACTTCTTCTCGGGCGCTTTCCCGGTTGGAGGATCTGGCGGTTGTCGCCGCGGGGGATGAGGTGGTGAACCTGGGGGTGCAGCATATGGGGGCTGCTGAACGGGCCGCCGGGTTGGTGGAGCGGTTGCGGGGGCGGGTGCCGAAGGTGGCGGGGGTTTGGGTGGGGGAGATCGGGGCGGCCATCGGGGCGCATACGGGGCCTGGGGTGGTGGGGGTTACGGTGGCACCGTCGGGTCTCGGGGACTGAGGGTATTGCGGTAGTGGGCTGGTCGTTGCCGGGGTGGACGTCCTGGGGCGTGTTCGCTTGATCTTGTGCGGAGCCGGCTGATCAGGGGCACGATGGTTGCCGTGCCGAGGAAGATGTGCCGGGTTTGTCCTGGCGGGTGGACACGGCCCGGAACTGTTTGAGCCCGCCGAGACGCACCCGACATGGGGGACCTGTCCAGGCGTGCCGAGTGTCGTTTCACGCCTGACGTGTACTCGGCGTGGGGAGCTTCCCGGGCGGGCCGTGTGTCGTTTCGCGCCTGACATGCACCCCGCATGGGGACCCTTCTGGGGAGGCCGAGTGTCGTTTCACGCCTGCCATGGACCCCACGTGGGGACCTTCCCGGACGGGCCGAGTGTCGTTTCGCGCCGGACGTGCACCCGGCGTGGGGGACCTTCCCAGGTGGGCCGAATGTCGCTTCACGCCACGGGCGGGAATCACCGTCGGCATCGCGGCTGCACCGGAAACCCGGGCAGGATGAAGAGCGGATGCGTTGCCCACATGCGGAGGCTCCATAGAGGTCTATCTCATTCCGAGGAGAACCCGGATTCCTCCTTGCGGACGCTGGATGCTACGCCGATGACCTTGGGAGGTGGTTGGCGTGCTCCCCGGTATGCGTGCCCCTTGGGTTGTGACGCTGCTGCCGTCTCTTTGTGGCGAGCTGTTCTTCTCCGGCTAAGCGAAGGTCACGTCGCCGGTGTAGACGACGTTCGCCTCGCGGCCGGGGGCGGTCTGGAACTTCCAGTACAGGTTCGTGTGAGCGATGACCTGGTCGACCGGCGGAGCGCCGTAGGCGGTGAGGTCTTCGGTGGTGTGGGCGTCGCCGACGAGGGTGACGTCGTAGCCGCGGGTGAAGGCGCCGTGCAGGGTCGACCGGATGCACGCGTCCGTCTGGGCGCCCGTGACGATCAGGCGGCCCACGCCGCGTTCGGCGAGCAGGCTCTCGAGGTCGGTGTCCTCGAACGAGTCCCCGTAGAGCTTGTGGACCAGGGGCTCAGGGTCTTCCCGGGTCAGCTCGGGGACGTACTGCCAGTTCTCGCTGCCGTATTTGAGGCCGTCGTCGGAGTGCTGGACCCAGACGACGGGGACCTTCTCGGCGCGGGCCTTGCCGATGAGGGTGTTGATGTTGGCGACCACCTCGTCGCGGCGGAGTGCGCCCTCGACCACTTCGTTCTGCACGTCGATGACGAGCAGTGCGGTGTTCGGGCGGTTGGGCAGGCTCGTCATGAGGACCTCCTGGTGGGCCGTATGAACGGTGACGCGCACACGGTGGGGGTGAGCCGGCGGTGTCTTGGGGAGGGGCTCGGTTTGGTGCGCGTCCACACTAGGCCGGGTCACCGACAAAACTCGGTGTGGCCTGGTGTGGGATGCGGCTGGTTCTACGGTGACCACTCGCGCTCCTGCCGGGGCGTCAGTTCCCCGCCGGCGGTGTGAAGGGGGAGGCGGGCAAAGTCGGTGTCGCCTGCCGCGCACGCTCGGTTGATACGTTGCGGTTCCTTTGGCGGGCTCGTCAGAAGATTGTGGTCGCGCGGAGCTCGCGCCCGGCTTTCGACGGCTGTGGTGATTTCTGTGTGGAATCACAGGTGGGGAAAACTGGAGCGTTAAGTCTGGATTGCTGCGGATTCCGGTTTTTGTTCTCGGCGGTTTATCCACAGAATCGCATTCTGGGTCGGCGGGATCATCGCGTGAGGCTTTACCTTCTCCGGGTGCGTAGCAGGGAGCGGGAAAGTCACCAAGCCGTGGCGCAGGCGCGTCTCAATCAGATCGTCGATCGGCCTCCGCCCTCGTTTGGGGCGGTACAGCCTCAGCCGAAGTCTGCGGTGCGGCCGGGCGTCCAACCGGAGGGGCCGTTAGGCCTCCGAGGGCGTGACCCCTATCAGGCCGAGCCATCAGCGGATCGGCGGGATAGTGCGCCACCGTCGTCTTCTGGCGCTGCGCCTGATCAGATCAGTGCTCATCCTCCATTCGAGGACGGTCTTCCGCAGCCGAAGTATCCGGTGCGGTCGAGTTCCCGGCCGACTGGAGGCGCTGACCCCTATCAGGCCGATTCGGGGGAGCATGCGTCTCCCTTGGGTGGTGGTGGTCCGTCCTATCAGATTGGCGAATCTCGCTCGTCCAGGGCTGATCATTCGCAGCTGAAGTATCCGGTGCAATCTGCTGCCGGGTCGACGGGAGGCGCTCACCCTTATCAGGCCGATTCGCGGGAGCGTGCGCCTTCCTCGCGTAGCGCTCGGCCTGGCGGGATGAGCGATCCTCCTCCGCTCGGCGATGGTCATTCACCGCCGAGGTATCCGGTTCATTCTGATTCCCGGCTGACGGGAAGAGGTGACCCTTACCAGGTTGATTCGCAGGAGCGTGCGCCTTCCTCGCGTAGCGCTCAGGCCGAGCAGATTGGGGAGTCTCCTTCGTTCGGGGTTGGTCATTCGCCGCCGAAGTATCCGGTGCAGTCGGATTCACGTTCGGCGAGGCCGGTACGTCCCAGAGGGCGTGATCCCTACCTGGCCGAGTCCGACTCTCAGTTCGGCGCTCCTCTCTCACCCGGTGGCGTACCTCCCTCGTTCGGAAAGGCGCCACCCTTGCCCAAATGGCCGCTTCTCGACGAGGACGAACTGGCCGACGACCTCGACGGTCCACTCGATCCCGGGCGGCGGGGCATCAAAGGGCTGATCGTGGTGGGGATCGTGGCGGCTCTGGTCGCCGTGGCGATCGCGATCTGGACACGTCCACGTGAGGAACCGTTGGCGCCGCCCGCCCCGGTGGCGGGGTCGCCCGTCGCGCCCAGTCCGGTGCCATCGGCTGCCGTCGCTGAGGTGACGGTTTACGTGACGGGCAAGGTCAAACGCCCTGGCGTGATCGCGCTGCCGTTGGGGTCGCGTGTGGTCGACGCGATCATGGCGGCGGGTGGGCTCAAGCAGGGCGCCGAGCCGGGAGGGCTCAACCTCGCCCGACGGGTGATCGACGGAGAGCAGATCGCGGTCGGTGAACCTGGGTCGGTGGCCCCGCCGCCCGGGGTCGCGGAGTCGGGTGTGGTCAGTCTCAACTCGGCGACCGTCGAACAACTCGACCAGTTGCCCGGCGTGGGAGAGGTGCTGGCGCAGCGGATCGTCGAATACCGCGACACCAATGGGGGATTCCAGAGCATCGAGCAGCTACGGGAGGTCGAGGGAATCGGCGAGGCCAAGTTCGCCGATTTGAAAGACCAGGTCACGTTGTGACGCTTCCGACTTCCGGTACGACGAATGTTTGGCGGAATGTCGTCATTGACGAACTGCGGGGCTGGCAACTCCCTATGAGGTCCGACCATTCATGAGCGGTGGGCCGAGGCCTCGATGAAGGAGTCTCCAGTGAGTTGCCGGTTTGAGGGGATCGGCGGGTTGAGTTCAATGCCCTTCTCGTTGCCTGAGAGGTTTCGGCAAGAGATCGGTCCTTTTCATGTTGGACCTGAGGCCTGTCGGGTCTGTAGACGGTTCCTGCAAGAGCTCGGTTTCGGCCTGGTCAATGAGGGACCCGCAGTCCGTTCGGCGGGTGCCTTGTTTCTGCACGGGGTTGCTTTTGGCCCGTTTGGTGTTGAAGCCGTAGCGCGTGGGGTCGGTGGCTGGTTCCCCCGCGAGGGCAGTGCCGGCCCAACTCATGCGGGACCTGTGGTTTGTTCGGCCGTTGGCTGGTTCCCGCAAAAGGCCGGTTTTACCGGGCTTCTCGCTGAAGTCGCAGCCTGTTGGGCCGGTGGCCGGTTCTCACGACAGGTCGGCTTCGTATGAGCAGCCGCCCGCGCCCCCGCAGGGCCGTCGACCTGCGTGAAAGGGTCAAAGCGCGAATCCAGCAGCGATCCGACCGCTACCGCCCCAAACGCCCAAGAGGCGACGACGAACTCCTCACCCCACCCGCCAACGTCTGGCAAGGCCACTCCGTCGAGCTGGTCATCCCCGCCATAGCGGCATGGCTCGCCGCGCTCCTCCTCATCGGCCTCCCCGCCTGGGCCTCCTTCCTCACCGCCGGAATCTTCGTTCTGATCGCCCTCTCCAGGAAGCGGATCCTTGTCGCGGTCGCCATCGCGGGTTGCGCCGTCTCGGTCGTGGTCGGCCTCAAAGTCCACGGCGTCACGTCAGGCCCGCTGGCGGAGATGGCGAAAAGGAACGCCACCGTCTCAGCCGAACTCGTCGTCTCCGCCGACCCAAGGGTCAAGGGCGAGCTCGTCTTCGTCGAGGCCCGCATCATCGCCGTCAATCAGCTGAGGCTCGACGCCCCCGTCCTCGTCTTCGCCCGAGGCGACACCTGGCCCACCCTTCTCCCCAGCCACCACGTCAAAGTCTCCGGCCGTCTAGGCGTAGCGGAACCCGGAGAACTGCTCGCCGCCGTCTTCATGGCCCGAGGCGACCCGGTGGTCCTCACCCCGCCGTCGACGTCCCACGGCATGGCGGGCGCCATCAGGTCCGGTCTGAGAGAGGCCAGCTCCGTCCTGGCCCCCGCCGAACGCGGACTCCTCCCCGGCCTGGTCGTCGGCGACGTCACCAACCTGAGTGAAGACGTCAAAGCCGACTTCAAGACCGCCGGTCTCTCCCATTTGACGGCAGTCAGCGGGGCCAACCTCGCAATTATCGGCGGCGCCGTCCTGCTCCTCGGGCGGCTCGTAGGTCTCACCCTCGTCTGGCGGGCCGTGCTCGTGGTGGTCGCCATGGTCGCGTTCGCGTTCGTCGCCCGTTTCTCGCCCAGCGTGCTGCGGGCCCTCGTCATGGGTACCGTCGCCGCGCTCGCCCTCGGCGCCGGCCGGCAGAAGGACGGCGTGTCCGCCCTGTCGGTGGCCGTCCTGCTGTTGCTGCTGTTCAATCCCGGTCTCGCCAGGGAGTTCGGCTTCGCCCTCTCCGTCTCGGCGACCGCCGGGATCATCCTGCTGGCCCCGTACTGGCGGGATCGTATGGCCACGAGGATGCCCCTCTGGTGCGCCGAGGCGATCGCGGTGCCGGCGGCGGCGCAGGTCGCGGTCACGCCGATCCTCGTGCTCATGTCGGGGGAGATCGGGCTCGTCGCCATCCCCGCCAACCTGCTGGCCGGTCCCGCCGTCGCGCCGGCCACGATCATCGGCTTCCTCGCGGCGGTCACGGCCCCGATCAGCATGGACGTCGCCCAGCTGGTCACCCGGCCGGCGGGACTGGCCGTCGGGTGGATCATCCTGGTCGCCGACCGGGCGGCCGACGTACCGGCCGCGACCATCGGGTGGCCCGGTGGTCTGCTGGGGGTGGCGCTGCTCGTACCGCTGGGGATCGCCCTCTGGCATCGGGGGGCCAGGCGCGTGAGTCTCGCCGTCGCGGGCGGGGTGCTGGTCGCGACGCTCGTGGCGGGGCCGGTGGTGTCCGGCTGGCCGCCCAGTGGGTGGTTCATGGTGATGTGCGACGTCGGGCAGGGTGACGCGATCGTGCTGCACGCCGGGGAGGGGAAGGGGGTCGTCGTCGACACCGGGCCCGAACCCGATCTCGTGGACGCCTGTCTCGACCGCCTGGACGTCGACGCGGTGCCGCTGCTCGTGCTGACCCACCCGCACGCCGACCACACCGGCGGGCTCACCGGGGTGTTGCGGGACCGGCCGGTCGGTGCGGTCGTGGTCAGCCCGAAGCGGGTCGTCAGTCCCGAGCTGGCCGCGCGGCGCATCCCCGAATGGGTCGTCACGCCCGGTACCACCTGGAGGTTCGGCGATCTCGTCCTCACCGTCGTCGCGCCCGCGCCGGACGCGCCGTCCAAGGGCGCCGGCGAGGGGTCGGTGCTGAACAACGCCAGTGTGGTGCTGCACGCCAAGTGGCCGGGCACCTCCGCGCTGCTCGCGGGCGACCTGGAGACCGAGGCGGAGTCCGCTCTCGTACGCACTCTCCCGCAGGCCGACATCCTCAAGGTCCCCCACCACGGCAGCGCGCGGCAGGACCCCGCCTTCCTGGCCGCCGCACGTTCACGGCTGGCCCTGATCAGCGTGGGCGCCGGGAACGACTACGGCCATCCGGCCGACTCGACCCTCGCCACGCTCACCATGCTCGGGGCCCGGATCCACCGCACCGACGTACAGGGCGACATCGCGGTCGTGGCCAGGGAGGGCGTGCTGGCCGTGGTCGCGCGGGGGCCGTGATGTGGCATGCTGCCGGGATGGGGAACGCCGCGCCGGTGACGCTCGTGTCGGGTGACGAGGAACTGCTCGCCGACCGGGCGGTCGCGTCGGTGGTCTCCTCCGTACGCGCCGAGGAGCCCACCGCCGAAGTCCACGACCTCGTCGGGGGGAAGGTCGAGCCCGGCGAGCTGACCCGGCTGATGTCGCCCTCCCTCTTCGGCGACCGGTCGGTCGTGGTGGTGCGCAACGCCCAGGACCTGACGAAAGACGTCATCACGGAGACGGTGAAGTACGCCGCCCATCCGTCCGACGACGTGACCCTCGTGCTCGTCCACCCGGGCGGCGTGAAGGGCAAGGCCCTGGTCGACGGGCTCAAGAAGGCCGGCGCGCAGGTGGTCACGGTCGCCAAGCTCACCAAGGCGGGCGAACGCATCGACTTCATCCGCAACGAGTTCCGCGGTCTCGGCCGTACGATCGCGCCCGCCGCCGCCCACGCCCTGCTCGACGCGGTCGGGAGCGACCTGCGCGAGCTGGCGGCGGCCTGCAGCCAGCTCGCGTTCGACACCCAGGAGAAGACGGTCGGCGAGGCCGCCGTGGCCCGCTACCACCGCGGCCGGGCCGAGGTGAGCGGCTTCAACGTGGCCGACATGGCCGTCGAGGGCAAACTCGCCGAAGCCCTGGAACAACTCCGCTGGGCCCTGTCGACCGGCGTGGCCCCCGTCCTGATCGTCAGCGCCCTGGCGGGCGGCCTGCGCAGTCTCGCCAAGGTGTCGGGCGCGCCGAGGAACGCCAACGAGAACCAGCTCGCCGGGCGGCTGGGCATGCCCCCCTGGAAGATCCGCAACGCCCGCCGCCAGCTCAACGGCTGGGGCCCCGAGGGCCTGGCCCGCGCGATCCAGGCGGTGGCGACGGCCGACGAACAGGTCAAGGGTGGCGGCACCGACGCGGCCTACGCCCTGGAGAACACCGTCCAGACGATCGTCCGCAGCCGAAACGGCCGCTGACTCCCGGCGTGGTCAAGTGCACAAGTGCGCCGACCTCCAGCCGGATGCCGCTTATGCTCCACCAATGCCCGCCGATCTCCCGATTCTGTTCCTGGACGTCGACGGCCCCGTCATCCCCTTCGGCGGTCACCACTCCACCCGCAACTCCCACGCGTCGTCACGGGAGAACCCGTTGCTCGCCCGCGTCGACCCGGCGCTCGGTCCCAAGCTCGCGGCGCTGCCCTGTGAACTCGTCTGGGCGACCACCTGGGCGTCCCACGCCAACGACGTCATCGCGCCGATCCTCGGCCTGCCCGACCTGCCCTACGTCGACTGGCCCGACGCCGACGAGCAGGGCGAACTCCACTGGAAGACACGCCACCTCGTGGAGTGGGCGGCAGATCGCCCCTTCATCTGGGCGGATGACGAAATGACGGACATCGACCGCCGCTGGGTGGCCCGGCATCACCCCGCCCCGGCTCTGCTCCACCAGGTGTGTCCCCGCGACGGCATGACAGACGCCGACATCCGACTCATGAGCGTATGGCTCACCCGTCCGCGCCGAGCGGGGTGAGGCCGGTCGCAGTGAGGACCCAGGCCTGACCGGCGGTCACGTGACCACCGTTCCTGAGATGGGGTGACCGACGTGGCGAGGCATCGCATTGGTCGTGAGCGACCGATACGCCCAGCCCTCGCCGGTATCTCGCCCGCCCGCCAGCCCTCAGGCCGCCGACGTCTCGGCCTCCAGGAAAACCCCGTCCCGCAGCTCCAGCACCCGATCCGCCAGCGTGATCAGACTCGGGTCGTGCGTGGCCACCACCGCGGTGACACCCTCGCTCCGCACCAGCGCCCGCAGCAGTTGCATGATCTGCCGCGCCGTCTGCGAGTCGAGCTGCCCCGTAGGCTCGTCGGCGATCAGCAGCTTCGGCCGGTTCGCCAGCGACCGCGCGATCGCCACCCGCTGCTGCTGCCCCCCGGACAGCTCGTAAGGCCGCTGGTTGGCGTGCTGCTCCAGTCCGACCAGCGCCAGCAGCGCCCTGACCCGTTCGTCCCGCTCCGCGGGCGCCGTCCGGCTCAGCCGCATCGGCACCCCCACGTTCTCGGCTGCGGAGAGCACGGGGATCAGCCCGAACGACTGGAACACGAACCCGATCACGTCCCGCCGCAGCTCCAGGAGGCCCGCCTCGGGCAGGGCCGTGACCTCCTTCCCGTCGACGAAGACCCGGCCCTCGGTGGGCGCGTCGAGCCCGCCGAGCAGGTTGAGCAGGGTCGTCTTGCCCGACCCCGACCGACCGCGGATGGCGATCAGTTCGCCGGGGGAGGCGGTGAAGGACACCCCCCGCAACGCCTCCACGCCACGCGGATAGACCTTCCGCAGACCTTCCACCACGACAAGCGGTGCGCTCATTCCCCGTTCTCCTCACCAGCGCCGGCCGGCCACACCCCGATGTGGTCGCGTTCGAGTTCGAGACGTACACGCCGTTCCATCTCCAGCGCGTTCATGAAGTCGCGCGGCAGTTGCAGCCGCCCCACCCGGTCGAGCACGGCGTACTCCTCGGCGATCACGTCGCCGTCCTCGGAGGTGCGCCGCAGGGTCTCGCTGGAGGTGCGGCCGTCGCGGATGCCGACGGTCCGGTCGACCTGCTCCGAAACCAGGGGGTCGTGGGTGACGATCACCGCCGTCACGCCGAGTTCCCGGTTGGCCCGTCGCAGCGCGCCGAAGACCTCTTCGGAGGTGTCGCTGTCGAGTTCGCCCGTCGGCTCGTCGGCCAGGATCACCTCGGGGGAGTTGGCCAGGGCGACGGCGATGGCCACGCGCTGCTGCTCGCCGCCGGACATCTGGCCGGGCCGCCGTGGGGCGCAGTCGGCGACGCCGAGGAGTTCGAGCAGGTCGTCGGCCCTGCCGGGGGCGGCCTTCTGCCCGGCGAGCTTCATCGGGAGCAGCACGTTCTCGCGTGCCGTCAGGTAGGGGAGCAGGTTCCTGGCCGTCTGCTGCCAGATGAAGCCGACCACCGACCGGCGGTAGCGCAGGCGGTCTTTGGCCGTCATCGACAGCAGGTCCATCCCGGCGACGCGGGCCAGGCCGGCGGTCGGGACGTCCAGGCCCGACAGGACGTTCAGCAGGGTCGACTTGCCCGAGCCCGACGCGCCGACGATCGCGATCAGCTCGCCCTTCTCGATCAGCAGGTCGAGGCCCTGCAGGGCGACCACTTCGACACCCTCGGTCTTGTAGATGCGGACCAGGTTGTCGCACAGGATGTGGGCGTGCTCGCCGAACGCGGGCGCGCGCCGGGTCGCCTGGGCCTCCAGGTCGGACAGTGTGGTCATGAGGATTCCCCCACTCGGAGTGCGGTGGTGACGCGGCGGCCGGCGGTCGCGTGGGCGAAGGCGCCGAGGATCGAGACGGCGGTCAGGGCGGCCGCCAGCAGGGCGGGCGTGGTGAAGGTCAGCGGGAAGTCGGTGACGGCCAGCCCGGCGAACGACGACAGGTCGAGGCCCGGACCGATGACCAGGGGCAGCACCAGGCCGAGCGCGAGGCCGGCCACGGCGGTCAGCACGATCAGGGGGGCCACCTCCAGCACGGTCAGCGTGCGGGCCTGCTGCTGGGACAGGCCCAGCGTACGCAGGAACGACAGCGCCTTGGCGCGGTCGGCGGAGCCGATCACCAGGGCCACGACCACGGCGATCAGCGCGTAGGAGCCCATGGCCAGGGTGGCGACCGTGAAGGCGACCGTGATGGCGCCGGTCAGCGGGGTGTCCCGGATGTTGTCCAGCGCGGTCGCGTAGGTCTCGATCTCGGCGTCGGCCAGGCCCACCGTGCGCTCCAGCGTCGCCCGGTCGACGTCGCCGTCGATCAGCAGGATGTTCGTGTACGTCCGCAGCCCGGCCCGCTTCGGCCCGTCGAACGGCATCACGATCAGGTTCTCGCCCGGGAACGACAGTCCGGGCAGCTCGTCGAGCCGCCCCATGTTGCGGATCGTCATCCGGGTGTGCCACCCGACCTCGATCTCCTTGTACGGCACCAGCGTCGCCGACACCAGCGCCGGCACCCCGAGCCCGCGCGGCGGGTCGGGCACCGTGAGGGGTGTGCCGTCGACGAGCTCGCGGTAGTCCTTCAGGTCGATGGAGAGCACCGTGGCCCGCATGCCGCCGACGCCGACCTGGACGTTGCCCTTGCCGGCCCGCAGCACCGAGGTCACCCCGGGCAGCGCCTCCACCTTGGCCACGACGTCCTCGGGGATCTCGGCGGACCGCTCGATCCGGGCCGGCGCGCCGACGTCGCGCCACGCGGCCCGGCTCTGGGTGTCGCCGATCGCGCCCGACACCAGCGCCCCGAACACCGACACGGCGAGTGCCGGCAGCAGGATCAGCACCGGCAGCGCCGCCCCGCCGCGCGACCGGGCGGCCAGCGTCAGGCCGAGGAACGGGACCGCCCCCGGACGCCGCCCGGCCAGCCGCGTGACCAGCTTCAACGGCAGCGGGTAGAGCCGCAGCGTCAGGATGCCGGCCGCCAGCGCCAGCCCGGCGGGCGCCAGCACGAGGAGCGGGTCGGCCCCCCGTTCCTGCGCCTCGGTCGCCACTCCGCGTGTGCGCAGCAGGTAGGCCCCGCCCACGCCGAGCAGCACCACGAGGAACTCCAGGGCGATGCGGCGCGGCGACGGACGTGCCGACACGAGGTCGGCGCGGGTGTCCTTGAGGGGACGCCGGTGCGCCGGCGCGAGCCGCCCGGCCGCGAACAGCAGCGTCGTCAGGCTCAGCACGACCGGCACGACGTGCGCGAGCGGCGTCGACGGGCCGGGCACCAGGTATGACAGCCCGTAGCCGGCCAGCGCGGCGGGCAGCACCGCCAGCGCGACCACCGCCACCCCGGTCCGCACCACGTGGGGCAGGGAGGCGCCGCGGGCGCGTACCAGCGAGAAGCCCGCGCGCATCCGCTCGGTGAGCAGCTGCACGGCCAGCGCCAGCACCCCGAGGGCCACCACCGCGAGCCCGCCCAGCAGCAGGTAGAGCAGGGTCTGGGCGGTGCGGAGCACGACGAGGAAGTCGCCCAGCACCCGGTCGAGGCCGGTCCAGAGCTGGAAGCGGAGCTCCAGCGGGTTGCCCACCCCGCCGCCCGACAGGTCGCCCAGGAAGCGCTGGTAGTCGGCGATCTCGGCGATCATCGCCGGGGCGACGGCCGCCTCGACGCGGTTCCGGTCGACGCCGTAGACCCACCAGTAGCTGACCTCGCGGCGCTCGTCGAGCTTGGCGAGACCATCGTCGCTGATCAGGCCGGCGGTCAGCCACTCGGTGTCGGTCGAGCCGGGGATGGGGCGTTCGACGACCCGGGTGACCTCGCCGTTGTGCTCCCAGTAGGGCTCGGCGGCGTCGGTGAGCTCGTAGAGGCCGGTGACCCTGGCCACGACCGGGTAGCTGTTGCCGAGCAGCAGGGTCGCGCCGACGTCGATGCCCATCTCGTCGACGACCTCGGCCACCAGGCCGATCTCGATGACCGTCAGGTCCCTGAGCTCGGGCCGGCCGGGCACCCCGGCCAGCGTCGACGACGCACCGGGCGGTTCGCCCTTGACCCAGTTCACCCGGGAGGCGGCGTCGGGCAACCAGGCGAAGTCGACGTACTGGTTGCTCCGCCGGGAACCGCCGATGCGGTCGCTGACCGGGGTGCCGGTGGTCTTGGCGCCGAAGTGGGAGGTGCCCTGCCCGAGCGGGACGATCAGCTTCCGCAGCTGCGCCGGAAGACCCTTGGCGATCTCCTCGTACCGGTTGCGGAACTCGGCCGGGTGGGTGAGCAGCGCCTCGGACACGATCGGCCGCCCGGTCACGCCGAGGTCGGCCGTCTGGGCGGAGACGTCGCCGAGCATGCCGTGGACGGCGTCGTCGTAGGCCCGCTCGTAGCCCCGGGGCAGCACCGCGAGCAGCAGCGACGCCGACAGGCTCAGCAGCGCCAGCACCAGGGCGGTGCCCCGGTGCACCTTGACGAGCTGCCAGACGTTCACTCAGTCCTCCCCGATGCGCAGTGCGCGGCCGAGACCCTGGCGGCGGAGCGTGCGGGCCAGGCCGCCGACCACCGCGAACAGCAACAGCGCCACCGCCGCGAGCAGGGCGGCCGTCGCGCCCCACGGGATGTCCAGCAGCACCCCGGGCGTCACCGCGGTCGCCTGCCCGGTGAGCACGATGTGCGGCACGACGAGGGTGGCCACGGCGACGGCGAGAGCCGTACCGCCCACCAGGGACAACCCGATGATGAAGGTCTGCTCGACGGCGAGCAGCCCGAAGACCTGGTTGAAGCTCACCCCGAGCGCGCGCAGCAGCGCGAACTCGGTGGTGCGTTCGCGCGCCGCGACGGCCGCGTTGACGAGGAAGCCGAGCACCGCGAACACCAGCGCCGCCGCGAAGCCCAGGATCAGCGCGCCCTGCAGGCCGCTGGCCAGCGGGTCGTCCTGGAGCTGGCGGGTCAGCGCCGCCCGCGACACGATCGTCTGGTCCCAGTCGATGTGCCGCCGCATCTCCGCCTCGGCCCGCGGGCCGTCGGCGGCGAGCCACCACTCCGTGGCGGCATGGGGCGTGTACGCCCCCGCGAGGTCCCGCGCCTGGACGGTCTCCAGGTCGGCCAGCACGGCCGGCTGCCGGCCCTCGGTCCCGGGCATCGCGTCGAGCACGGCGACGGGCGTCACCGGGGTCGGCGTGCCGTCGATCGCCATGGTCGTCGTCTTGCCGATCACGAGCTTCGAGCCGGCGGCGAGGTCGGCGGTGACCGCGACCGGCAGGGGGGTCGTGGCCGCCGGTCCGGGCAGCAGCGCGATGTGCTCCCACTCGAGCGGCGCGTCGGCCGGGTGGGAGGCCGGCCGCCCGGTCGCCAGCGTCAGGAACCCGCCGGGTGTGACCGAGGGCCTGTCGAGGTTCTGCTTGCCGCGCTGCGCGACCGTCCAGGAGGGCGCCTCCAGCGTGGTCCCGGCGTCGGTGGTGACGGCGTCGACGGTCAGCGTGATCGGGCTGCCCTCGGGCGGGATCGGCACGTCGAGCAGCACGCCCTCGATCGTCAGCGGGTAGGCGATGGCGCCGGAGCGCCCGCCCAGCGCCTTCAGGTCGGCCGTGACCCGGTGGTGGCGGCCGTCGGGGGTGAGCAGCTGGGTCCAGACCTCGGTCCGGGTGCCGAGACGGTCGCGGACCACCAGGCGCAGCGGGATGCCCCGGTAGTCGTCCGCGCGGGCCGGGTCGCCGAGGGTGAGCCGGGCGCCGAGCGTCAGGGCCGCGGGTTCGCCGGGGATCGTGATCGAGGCGGGGTCGGGGCGGGCCGAGGACAACTCGCCCGCGAGTTCCGGCACGGTCATCGGGGTCAGGTCGGGACGCAGGTGCAGCAGCCCGTCGAGGCGCTCGGCGTCGGCGGCCAGGAACACCGCGTCGTCTCCGCCGAGTTCGACCGTGCCGCGGTAGACCGGGCTGACCCCGGTGACGCCGGGCAGCGCGGCGTAGGCGCCCGCCCGGCCGAGCGGGCCGAGTTCGACGTCCCCGACCGGCCCGGCGACCCGCAGGTCGGCGGCGGCGATGTGGCGTGCCTGGTCCTCCTGGGACCCGCGCCAGGTCGCCGCGGTCGCGATCGACACCACGCCGATCGCGATGGCCATCGTCAGCAGCAGCACCGGGCCCGAGTAGCGCAGCGGGCGGCGGCTGACCTGCCAGGCGCCCAGCGCCGGCGCGAGACTGGACCTGCGGCTCGTCCACCGCTCGGCGATGCCCGAGACGATCGGAACGAGCCGCAGGCCCAGCATGCCCCCGCACAGAAGGGCCAGTGCCGGTCCCGTCACGATCAGCGGGTCGATGCCGAGGGCGCCGCTCGTCGTGGAGGTGACCGGAGAGCCGTACCGCTGGAGTTGCCAGACCGCGAGCGCCGCGACGACCAGCAGGACCAGGTCGCCGCCGGCGCGCTGGACGATGCCCTGCTTCTCGCCGCGCCCGCGGGCCGACTGTTCTTCGACGTACGTCCGCCGCGCCCCCCGCCAGGCCGGCAGCGCCAGCAGGACGGCGCACGCGACGGCGACCCCCGCCGAGATCAGGAACGTCGACAGATCGGGCGTGGGCGTCAGCCGCACCCCGGTGGCCCGCAACCACGGCAGCGACCCGACCAGCGTCAGCACGGGCGGGGCCAGGAACGGCGCCACGATCGCGCACGGCAGCGCCACCAGCAGCGACTCGGCCCCCGCCAGCAGCCCCAGCCGCAGCGACCCGGCGCCGCGCGAGCGCAGCAGCGCGACCTCCATCCGCCGGTGGTCGGCCAGCAGCCGCGCGGTCAGCATCAGCGCGTACGCCGCCAGCACCAGCAGCTGCAGCACCGGCACCAGCATCGTCGAGCGGGCCACCAGCGCGGCCTGGTCGAGCTGGGCCAGCATCTCGGGCAGGTTGCTGACCGCCGCGCAGCCCGAGCACTCGCGCTTGAGGTCGTCGTTGAGCGCGGCCACCGCGTCGGCGAACGGCCGCAGCTCCTCACGCGGCAGGTCCCGCAGGTCGGGCACCGCGAACCAGGTCGCCGTCACGTTGGTCGCGAACCGCTGCACGAACGTCTCCGGCGCCACCATCAGCGGCCCGTACGTCGTGTAGTTGCGGATCTCCGATCCCCGGCGCAGCAGTTCGTCGCCGTTCCACCGGTCGCTGTAGGGGTCGGTGAGCCGGAAGATCCCGCTGACCCTGACGTCGACCGGCTTGTCGTCGAGCCGCCCCGTGATCGTGAAGGTGGCGCCGCTGGTCAGGTTCATCGTCTGGGCGGCCGGCTGCGACACCACGACCTCGACGGCCCCGGACGTGGAGGCCGCCGGCCAGGCGCCCTCGACGAGCTGGGCGTGCCGGTCGAGCTGCTCGTAGGTCGCGAACCGGGTCAGCTCGGGCTGCTCCCGCTTCTCCTGGCCGGGCATCGCGTAGGAGTCGGACCGGATGCCGACCGTGACCTCGGCGGGCACGTCGCCGTAGGTCGCGGCGAGCCGCCCCCGGACGAGGGCGTCGCGCTGGGGGAAGGTCGTCGCGTCGACCGGCGTGGTGACCTTGGCCGAGGTGGTCCTGATCGGGGCCGTCTCCATGGTCCGGCGGACGCCGACCTCGGCGACGGTGACGGCGTACATGATCAGCGCCACGAGCGCCGTGGTGGCCAGCAGGATCGAACCGAACGCGGCGACGAGGAGGAGCGGCTGGCTGAGCGCGCGCCGCAGGACCAGCGGAATACGCCCCCGCATGTACCGACTCCCATCGTCTTTGCCGTTGTGCGGCACACGATAGGGGAGCGGGCACTCTTGACGGCCGGTCAGGGAAGACGGTGACCTAGCCGGTACGCTGCGGCGATGCCAATGTGATATCGAAAACGTGACATATTACGGGTTGAATCCCGACAACGACGAAAGCCGTGCCCCGATGGTATCGGGGCACGGCTTCCGGATGTCGCTGAACGCAGACCTTTAGTTCGCCGCGAGGGCGGCGGCGCGCTTGGCGATCGCCGACTTGCGGTTGGCAGCCTGGTTCTTGTGGATGACGCCCTTGCTCACGGCCTTGTCGAGCTGGCGGCTGGCCGCCTGCATCGCCGCGGTCGCCGCGGCGGCGTCACCGGACTCGGCGGCCTCGCGGAACTTGCGGACAGCCGTCTTGAGGGACGACTTGACGGCCTTGTTGCGCTGCCGGGCCTTCTCGTTCTGCCGGTTGCGCTTGATCTGGGACTTGATGTTCGCCACGAAGAAGCCTCGAAATGAAGTCTGGGTTTCGGTATGGGTCGCGCTGGCTCGGTGAGAGGGCGTGCCATACGCAGTTGTCTAGGATACCAGCACCCATGACTCGCGGTACTCCCTCCAATCCTCCTCCGTGGCGGCGAAATCGACGTAGAGGGCCAGGCCGGTGTCCTTACGCGGAGTCTCGCTGATCACCAGCCGGAGCCCCTCGGCGGCCATCTCCACACTCTCGGCGTAGTCGCTCACGCCGACCTTGTGGTCGTGGTAGGCCGGGGCGCCGATCAGCACGCCCGTCGATTCGGGGGCCAGCGCGAACGCCTTGCGGGCCTGGCGGGCGACCCAGCCGCCGTACACCGTCTGGAGGGGCGTCCACGAGTCGTAGGTCATGATCGCGACCTGGTCGACCCGCTCGGCCACCTTCTTGAAATAGCCCTCCGACCAGTACTTCCCGTGCCCGACCACCGCGTTCCAGCCGGTCACCGCGCCGGGGAAGGGCTCGATCTGGTGGCTCGCGATGGAGATGCGGGCGTTCGGAACGGCCCGCCGTGTCTCCTCCAGGAGCTTGAGGTAGGACGCGTCGCCGTCCACGACCGGCTCGAAGTTGTAGTGGACGCCGTCGTAGCCGAGCGCGACGATCTCGCGTGCCCCCGCGATGACGTTGGCCCGGGTGGCCGGGTCGTCGAGGTCGAGGAAGCCCGCGTCGTCCTCGTTGACCGTCTGCCCGAGCCACGGCAGCACCCGCACCCCCGGCAGGTGCGTGCGCGCCCAGGCGAGGAAGTCGCGCGACCCGGGGTGGCGGGCCGGATCGAGCCGCCCGTCGGCGCCGTAGGGCCCGGAGTGCACGAACACGTCGCGCATGTGGGTGAGACGCGGCTTCAGCGCTTCGAGATCCTCCTCGGTACGCCGCCCGTCGACCCACATGTGCCCCATCCACAACGCGTCGGTGCCCGCGGAGCGCGCCGTGGCCGAGGGAGTGCCCAGGTAGTCGAGCCGTAAGACGGCCATCCCGGTCACCGCCAGGACCAGCGGGACGGCGACGAGAACCGACAGGCCGAGCAGCACACGGCGGCGGGTGGTCGAGGCAAGCATGGGGACATGCGACCATGGAGGGTGGCTGCTTCGCCAGCCGTCGATCGCCTCAATCCCAGTTGAAACGGACTTCGGTGCGCACTCAGACCGGCCAGACCGACCCCGCGTTGATCCGCAACTTCTGCATCATCGCGCACATCGACCATGGCAAGTCAACGCTTGCCGACCGGATGCTCCAGATCACCGGAGTGGTCGACGACCGGTCCATGCGCGCCCAATACCTCGACCGGATGGACATCGAGCGCGAGCGCGGCATCACCATCAAGTCCCAGGCGGTCCGGCTGCCGTGGAACGGCCACGTGCTCAACATGATCGACACGCCCGGCCACGTCGACTTCACCTACGAGGTGTCGCGGTCGCTCCAGGCGTGCGAGGGCGCGGTCCTGCTGGTCGACGCCGCCCAGGGCATCGAGGCCCAGACGCTGGCCAACCTCTACCTGGCCATGAACGCCGACCTCAACATCATCCCGGTCCTCAACAAGATCGACCTCCCGGCCGCCCAGCCGGAGAAGTACGCCGAGGAGCTGGCCGGCCTGATCGGCTGCGACCCCTCCGACGTGCTGCGTGTCTCGGGCAAGACCGGCGTGGGCGTCAAGGAGCTGCTCGACCACGTGGTCGACACCATCCCCGCCCCGGTCGGCGACGCCGACGCCCCCGCGCGGGCCCTGATCTTCGACTCGGTCTACGACACCTACCGGGGCGTCGTCACCTACGTCCGCGTGATGGACGGCCACCTGGGCAAGCGCGAGCGCATCCTCATGATGTCGACCCGCGCCCAGCACGAGACCCTGGAGATCGGCGTCATCAGCCCCGAGCCGCTGCCCTCGGCCCTCGGCCTCGGCGTCGGCGAGGTGGGCTACCTGATCACCGGCGTGAAAGACGTCCGCCAGTCCCGCGTGGGCGACACGGTCACCTCGGCCGCCAAGCCGGCCGACGAGGCGCTCGGCGGCTACGAGCACCCGCGGCCGATGGTCTACTCGGGCCTCTACCCGATCGACGGCGACGACTTCCCCGAGCTCCGCGAGGCCCTCGACAAGCTCCGCCTCAACGACGCCGCCCTGGTCTACGAGCCCGAGTCGTCGGCGGCCCTGGGCTTCGGCTTCCGCTGCGGCTTCCTCGGCCTGCTCCACATGGAGATCGTGCGCGAGCGCCTGGAGCGCGAGTTCAACCTGGCCCTGATCTCCACGGCCCCCAACGTCATCTACCGCGTCATCATGGAAGACGGCACCGAGCACACGGTGACCAACCCCTCGGAGTTCCCCGAGGGCAAGATCGCCGAGATCTACGAGCCGACCGTGAAGGCGACCGTCCTGGCCCCCGCCGAGTTCATCGGCGCCATCATGGAGCTCTGCCAGGGCCGCCGCGGCGCCCTCCAGGGCATGGACTACCTGAGCGAAGACCGCGTCGAGATCCGCTACACCCTGCCCCTCGGCGAGATCATCTTCGACTTCTTCGACCAGCTCAAGTCGAAGACCCGCGGCTACGCCTCCCTCGACTACGAGCCCTCCGGCGAGCAGGACTCCGACCTGGTCAAGGTCGACATCCTCCTCCAGGGCGAGGCCGTCGACGCCTTCTCGGCCATCGTCCACCGCGAGAAGGCCTACGCCTACGGCGTCGACATGGCCAAGAAGCTCAAAGACCTGATCCCGAGGCAGCAGTTCGAGGTCCCCATCCAGGCGGCCATCGGCGCCCGCGTGATCGCGCGCGAGAACATCCGCGCCATCCGCAAGGACGTGCTCGCGAAGTGCTACGGCGGCGACATCTCCCGTAAGCGCAAGCTCCTGGAGAAGCAGAAGGAGGGCAAGAAGCGCATGAAGATGGTCGGCCGCGTGGAAGTCCCCCAGGAGGCCTTCGTGGCAGCGCTCAGCACCGACTCGAGCGGCGCGGAGAAGGCCAAGAAGTAGCGGCAGATTGCGGCGACTTGTGGCAGATGTCGCGACAGATTGTGGCAAGTAACGGCAGATAAGACGCCGGAGCTGCCGTGAACGGCTGCGGGACGCTCATACAATGCCTGGTATGAGCGTCATGCGGGATGAACTCCACGAGCTGGTCGACGCGCTGCCTGAGGAGAAGGTCGCGCCGGTGCTACGGCTTGTCCGCGATCAACTTGACGACTCGCCCAAGGACCGGGACCTTTCAGCGTTGATCGGGCTTATGGACGCCGAGCCCGATTTCGCCGAACGGTCGGAAGATTTCCTGAAGTCAGGGGACAATCACTCTTTGTATTGTCGTTGACACGGGACCCTTGGTCGCGCTTTTCAATCGCTTCGACCGGTACCACGCGGTCTCTACCCATCTTCTGGAGCGCCACCCTGGCCCGCTGCTGGTCCCTGGGACCGTGCTCCTAGAGGTATGCCAGGTCCTTGAGAAGCGAGTCGGGCACAAGGCCGAGGCTAGGTTTCTCGAGGTCTTCAGCGACACGGGTTTCACTCTGGTCGATCTCGTCGAAGACGATCTGCGCCGGATGAGCGCTCTGGTCCGGCGATACGCCAGCCTCCCGCTAGGAGCGGCTGACGCTTCGGTGATCGCCGTCGCCGAGCGATTGGACGTCCCCACCGTCGCGACCCTCGATCGACGCCATTTCACCGTGGTGCGGCCCTGCCACGTTGACGCGCTCGACCTACTTCCGGTCGAGCTCTAACACGAACGAGAAAGGGCCGGAGCGCGACCCAGTTGCGCTCCGGCCCTCGTCGTTCAGGTCAGCGCAGGACCTTGTACAGGGCGGACGTCAGGGACGCCTTGTTGTCGTCCTGGTCGATCGACCACATCATCGCGCCGCCGAGGCCCTTCAAGCGGATGTACGCCGCCTTCTCGACCAGCGAGATCGGGTCGTCGTAGGACCAGAACTCGTTGCCGTCGTACAGCCAGACCGCGCCGGTCAGCAGGTCGCGGTGGCGCTTGCCGGGCTTGGTGACGATGTCCTTGTAGTCCTCGGTGCCGGGGGCCCACTTGCCGGGGGCGGGGCCGGTGGCGGGCTTCCACAGGCCGTTGCCGCCGGCGGTGACGCCGGTCCAGCCCTGGCCGTAGAACGGGACGCCGACGACGATCTTCTTCTTGGGGGCGCCGCGGGTCAGGTAGTCCTTGACCGTCTGGTCGACGCTGTACTTGACCTCGTTCGGGTCCTTGCGGTCGGTGAACAGGTTGCCGTTGTGGCCGGTCACCTGCTCCCACGAGCCGTGCAGGTCGTAGCCCTGGATGGTGGCGAAGTCGAGGTAGGAGAAGACCTTCTTGACCTCGAAGCCGGCGTCGATCTTGGCGGCGGCGGCGGGGAGGAAGGCGGTGAGCTCGTGCTTCTTGTTGTACTCGTTCATCTGGCGGCGCAGCTCGGCCAGGAACAGCGTGAAGTTCTGCTTGTCCTCGGGGCGGATCACGTTGCCGACCTCGCCGGACGAACCGGGCCACTCCCAGTCGAGGTCGATGCCGTCGAAGACGCCCGCGCCCGCGCCGGGGGCGGCGCCGGGCAGGTTGCCCTTCAGCCACAGGTCGACGCACGAGGCGGCCAGCTTGGTGCGGGCCTCGGGGGTGAGGACGGCGTCGGAGAACCACTTGGAGCCGGTCCAGCCGCCCAGCGAGATGAGGACCTTGAGGCTGGGGAACTTCGCCTTCAGCTTCTTGAGCTGGTTGAGGTTGCCGGCGATGGCGCCGGTGCCGTCGTCGGCCACGCCGTCGACGCTCTGCTCGGCCGGGACGGGGCGCTGCCAGTCGGCCCACGGGTCGGCCGAGTAGCACTCGCCGCCCTGGTTGACGAAGCCGAAGGCGTAGTTGATGTGGGTGAGCTTGGTGGCGGCGCCGGTCGTCACCATGTCCTTGACGTGGTAGTTGCGGCCGTAGATGCCCCACTGGATGAAGTAGGCCACCCGCTTGTACCCCGAGCTGCCGGTCGAGGCCTGGGCGGGAACGGGCGCGGCGGTGGCGACGAGGCCGGCCACCAGGGCTAACAGGAGGGGGGTGCGAAGTCTCGGCACTGTTGTCTCCGCTGCTAGGAGGCATTTCTTATAGGAAAGTTTCCTGTAAGTTTGCCGGGATCATAAATGGGGCCACGGGACCGCGTCAATGAACCTCCCGGCATCGGGCAGACTGGGCGGATGCCCTCCGTGCTCCCCGACGGCGAACCCGTCCCCACGTCCGGTGAACTGCCGTCCGCGGCGCTCGCCGCCCTGGGCGAGCGCCCGTTCGGTTTCTACGTGCACGTCCCGTTCTGCGCGAGCCGCTGCGGCTACTGCGACTTCAACACCTACACCGCGTCCGAGCTGGGGTCCGGGGCATCGCAGAGCGTTTACGCCGACACCGCGATCCAGGAGATCCGGCTGGCCCGCCGGGTGCTCGGCGACGCCGACCTGCCGGTCTCGACGGTGTTCTTCGGCGGCGGCACCCCGACGCTGCTGCCTCCCGGCGATCTCGTACGCATCCTCCGGGCCGTCAACGAGGAGTTCGGGCTCGACCACGACGCCGAGGTCACCACCGAGGCCAACCCCGAGTCGGTCGGCCCGCGCGAACTGGCCGTCCTTCGCGAGGGCGGCATCAACCGGATCTCCTTCGGCATGCAGAGCGCCCGCGACCACGTGCTCCAGGTGCTCGACCGGCGGCACACGCCGGGGCGCGCGGCCCGATCCGTCCAGGAGGCGAAGGAGGCGGGGTTCGGCCACGTCAACCTCGACCTCATCTACGGCACCCCGGGGGAGACCGACGACGACTGGCGGGCCTCGCTCGAAGCGGCGATCGCGGCCGGCCCCGACCACGTGTCGGCCTACTCCCTGATCGTCGAGAGCGGCACCCGCCTGGCCGCGCGGATCCGGCGCGGCGACCTGCCCATGCCCGACGACGACGTCGCCGCCGACCGCTACCTGATCGCCGACGAGCTCCTGACCAAGGCCGGCTTCTCCTGGTACGAGGTCTCCAACTGGGCCACCAGCGAGAAGGCCCGCTGCCGCCACAACCTGCTCTACTGGTCGGGCGCCGACTGGTGGGGCGCCGGTCCGGGCGCCCACAGCCACGTCGGCGGCGTGCGCTGGTGGAACGTCAAACACCCCTCGGCCTACGCCGCCCGTCTCGCCCAGGGCCACTCGCCCGCCCACGCGCGGGAGCGGACCACGGCCGAGGAGCGCACCCTCGAACGGGTCATGCTCGAACTCCGCCTGGTCGACGGCTACCCCCTCGACGACCTGGCCCAAGAGGTCAGGCCGGCGGCGGCCAAGGCGCTGGCCGGCGGGCTGCTCGACGTCGAGGCGTTCAAGAGGGGCCGCGCCGTGCTCACCCTCCAGGGCCGCCTGCTGGCCGACGCGGTCGTCAGAGATCTGACGTGACGAAGTCGATGAGCTCCTCGACCCGGCCCAGCAACTCGGGTTCCAGGTCGGCGTAGCCGCTCACCCGGCCGAGGATGTGCCGCCACGCGTCCGGGGGCTCCATCCGCCAGCCCAGGGCGGCGATCACGCCCTCTTTCCACGGCACCCCGCGCGGCACCTCCGGCCAGGCCCGGATGCCGACGACCGCGGGCTTGACGGCCTGCCAGACGTCCACGAACGGATGGCCCGTCACCAGCACGTGAGGGCCCGCCACCTGGGCGGCGATCCGGCTCTCCTTGGAGCCCGGGACGAGATGGTCGACCAGCACGCCGAGCCGCCGGCCGGGTTCCGGCGCGAACTCGGCGACGATCTCGGGCAGGTGGTCGACGCCTTCGAGGTATTCGACGACCACGCCCTCCACCCGCAGGTCGTGGCCCCAGATCTTCTCCACGAGCGCGGCGTCGTGCACGCCCTCGACGTAGATCCTGCTCTCCTTGGCCACCCGGGCCTTCAGGCCCTCGACCGCGATGGAACCCGAGGCGCTGCGCCTCGGGCCCCGCGGCCCCGCCTGGGGACGGACGAGCGTGACCGGTTTCCCCTCCAGGAGGAAGGCGGCGGGTTCCAGGGGGAACAACCGTCGCCGCCCGAACCGGTCCTCCAGGGTGACGGCCTCCTTGTCGCAGGCCACCACCGCCCCGCAGAACCCGTCGTCGGCCCACTCGACCACGAGGTCGAGCTCGGCTGGGATCTGCGGGATCGTCCCCTTCTTGGGGCGCCGCCAGTCTCCGGAGAGCACGTCCCGCTCGTACATGCCGCGAACGTTAGTACATCCCCATCATCCGGCGGCGGGCGCGGGAGCGCCGCACCAGCACGACGACGGTGGTGAGCACGGCGATCAGGAAACCGAGCGCGGGCAGGCCGAGCAGCAGGGCGGTGCCGCCCACCAGCCCGCCGGCCGCCGCCAGCAGCTCCTTGCCGACGCCGAAGCGCACGCCCTCGCCGTCGCAGGCGGCCTGGTACTCACCGGCGGCCGGGACGCCGATCGAGAACAACATCTCCCACTTGGTGCCGTCGACCGTGACGGTCTGCTCGCCGATCGCCTTGGACAGGGTGATCTTGTCGTCCGGGCTGCCCCCGGTGACCTGGCACTGCACGTCGGTCGGCTGGTCGGCGGCGGCCCAGATGGCCGGCTTCTGCGCCGGGTCGAGGTTCACCTTGACGGTCTCGCCGGAGGAGAAGGTCGTGGTGGGGGCCACGTCGGAGATGGAGGAGAAGACGCCGCCGGCGAAGGCGAAGACCCCCGCGACCGACATCACGATGAAGAGAAGCCAGGCCAGGACGATCCAGAGGATCCTCGGGCGGACGGGGCCCTGAGGGGGCGGAGCGCTGTAGTAAGGGTGGGGCTGCTGGCCGTAGTGCTGGCCATATTGAGCGGTCATGAGGGACATTGTGTGAAAGGCGACTTGCGACGTATTTGCAGTCGGCTTGTTCTCCCCGTGCCCGGCTGTGTTATCGCACCCCGGGAGCGGTGGCCGTACACTTGGCACTCGGGAACACAGAGTGCCAGGGAGGTGAGACCGTGCTTGACGACCGGAAGCTGGCGGTGCTGCGGGCGATCGTCGAAGACTACGTCTCCACCAACGAGCCCGTGGGCTCCAAGGCGCTGGCCGATCGGCACAACCTCGGAGTCTCGCCGGCCACCATCCGCAACGACATGGCGGCCCTCGAAGACGGCGGCTACATCCACCAGCCCCACACCAGCGCGGGGCGCGTTCCGACCGACAAGGGCTACCGGCTGTTCGTCGACCGGCTGTCCCAGGTCAAGCCCCTCTCGGGCGCCGAACGCCGGGCCATCGAGACGTTCCTGGCCGGCGCCGTCGACCTCGACGAGATCGTCATGCGGACGGTCCGGCTGCTCGCGCAGCTGACCCGGCACGTCGCCGTCGTCCAATACCCGTCCCTGACCCGTTCGACGGTCCGCCACGTGGAGATCGTGCCGCTGGCCGACACGCGGGTGATGCTGGTCCTGATCACCAACACCGGCCGCGTCGAGCAGCGGGTGGTCGATCTGCCCCAGGTGATCGCCGACGACCGCGTGTCCCACCTGCGCGCCGTGCTCAACACGGCGCTCGACGGCTGCGGGCTGGCCCAGGTCCCCGAGACCCTGGCCGCGCTGCCCGAACGGCTGTCCCCCGAAGACCGGCCGGTGGCCGCCACGATCCTTTCGGTGATCATGGAGACCCTGGTCGAACGGCACGAAGAGAAGATCGTGTTCGCCGGGGCCGCCAACCTCGCCGCCGCCGATTTCACCATCGGCCTGCGCGACGTGCTGGAGGCCCTGGAGGAGCAGGTCGTCCTGATGCGCCTCCTCGGCGAGACCGACGACCTGTCCGAGCTGACCGTCCGGATCGGCTCGGAGAACCCCTACACCGGTCTGCGCGGCACCTCGATCGTGGCCGCCGGATACGGCTCGGGAGACAAGGAACTGGCCCGGCTCGGAGTGCTGGGCCCGACGCGAATGGATTATCCGGTGACGATGGGTGCGGTGCGCGCGGTCGCGCGCTATGTCGGCCAGATCCTGGCGGGGTCATAAGTGGCCAAGGACTATTACGCCACCCTCGGCGTACGCCGCGACGCGAGCCAGGAAGAGATCAAGAAGGCCTACCGCCGGCTGGCCCGCGAACTGCATCCCGACGTCAACCCCGACCCGGCGACGCAGGAGCGCTTCAAGGAGATCACCGCGGCCTACGAGGTGCTCTCCGACCCCCAGAAGCGCCAGATGCACGACATGGGCGGCGACCCCTTCGGCGGCGCGGGCGGCGGCGGCGCGGGCTTCGGCGCGGGCTTCCCGTTCAGCGACATCATGGACGCCTTCTTCGGCACGGCCTCCGCCTCCCGCGGCCCCCGTTCGCGGGCCCGCCGGGGCCGCAACGCGACGATCCGGGTCGAGCTCGACCTGGCCGAGTCGGGCTTCGGCACCACCCGCGAGCTCGTGGTCGACACCGCGATCCTCTGCGAGGTCTGCCAGGGCTCCGGCGCGGCGGCCGGCACCCACCCCGACACCTGCGACATGTGCCACGGCCGTGGCGAGGTCTCCCAGGTGACCCGCTCGTTCCTGGGCCAGGTCATGACGTCGCGCCCGTGCCCCCAGTGCGGCGGCTTCGGCAGCGTCATCCGCCACCCCTGCCAGGAGTGCTCCGGCGACGGCCGGGTCCGCACCCGCCGGACCATCAAGGTCCGCATCCCGGCGGGCGTCGAAGACGGCACCCACATCCAGCTCGCGGGCGAGGGCGAGGTCGGCCCCGGCGGCGGCCCGCCCGGCGACCTGTTCCTGGAGATCGTGGAGCGCCCCCACCCGACCTTCGAACGCCGCGGCGACGACCTCCACTGCACCGTCTCGATCCCCATGACGGCCGCCGCCCTCGGCACCTCCCTGACCATGGAGACCCTCGACGGCCCCGAGCAGATCGACGTGCGCCCCGGCACCCAGTCGGGCCAGGTCATCCCGCTCTACGCGCGCGGCGTCCAGCGCCTCAACGAGAGCGGCCGGGGCGACCTGCTGATCCACGTCAACGTCGAGACCCCCATGAAGCTCGACCCCGAGCAGGAGGAACTCCTCCGGAAGTTGTCCCAGCTGCGGGGTGAGGAGCGCCCGCCCGGCAAGTTCGCCCCGGGCCAGCAGGGCTTCTTCTCCCGCCTCAAGGACGCCTTCAACGGCCGATGACCGTCCCCGTCTTCCTGGGTGAGGTCGCCCCGGGCCCGCGCCTGACCCTGGCCGGGCCCGAGGGCCGGCACGCCGCGGCCGTCCGCCGCATCACGGCGGGCGAGCGCGTCGACGTCACCGACGGCGCCGGGCGGGTGGCCGAGTGCACCGTCGACGCGGCCGGTAAGGACCGCCTCGACCTGACCGTCCTCCGGGTGTACGAGATCCCGCCGCCCTCCCCGCGCCTGGTGGTCGTCCAGGGGTTGCCGAAGGGCGAGCGGGGCGAGCTGGCCGTCGAGATGATGACCGAGGCCGGGGTGGACACGATCGTGCCCTGGTCGGCCTCCCGGTCGATCACCCAGTGGAAGGGCGACCGCGCGGCCAAGTCCCTGGCCCGCTGGCGCTCGACCGCGCGTGAGGCGGGCAAGCAGGCCCGCCGCTTCCACCTGCCCGAGGTCCGGGAACCGGCCTCCACGAACCAGGTGGCCGCGCTGCTCGAATCGGCCGCCCTGGCCGTGGTCCTCCACGAGGAGGCGAGCGAGCCGCTGTCCCGGGTGGAACTGCCGGACAAGGGCGACATCGTCCTGGTCGTGGGCCCGGAGGGCGGCGTGTCCGACGACGAGATCACCCGCTTCCGCGCGGCGGGGGCGCTTCCGGCGCTCCTGGGGCCGACGGTGCTGCGCACGTCGACGGCGGGGGTCGCGGCGGCGGCGGTTCTGCTGGCCCGCACCGGCCGCTGGTAGCCCTTTCGGGATATTCGACGGCATTTCCGCCATTAATGGGCGTCGCCGAATTGACGGAAACGTACCGGAAAACAAAAGCGGGCCCTCTCGGGGTGCCGCTTGGCACGTTCCGAGAAGGCCCGCCGCGAAATGCTCAGGACGCCGGGGCCGAGACCTCCACCGTCGTCGACGGCGTCTCCGCGGGAGAGGGGTCGGGCGTCGAGGTCGGGCATGTGTCGCCGCAGCCCGTCGGGGTCGGGCTGGGGGCGTCGGCCGTCGGGGTGGGAGACGGCTTGGACGGGGACTTGGTGCCGCCCGGGTTCGGCTTGGTCGTGGGGTCCGAGGTCGGGTTGGCCTCCTGCGTCGGGCACTTGGCCGCGGTGGCCGGGTCGGGGGCCGGGGTCGGCTCCGGGGTGACGCACGGCTCGGACGAGGGCTCGGGCGGCGGCGCGGCGGCGGGCTGCGACGGGGCGGACGTCGCCGTCGGAGGCGTCGTCTCGGCCGGCCGGGTCGGATTCTGGGTGGTGATCGAGATCCCGGGCTGGTCGCGCGGCGGCGGCGGCTGGGCGGTCGAGTCGGCGCTCGGGAGCTCTCCCGCCGGCGTCTGCTCGGTCTTGACGTCGATGATGCCCACGTTGTCGCGGATCCCGGGAACGGACACGACCACGATTCCGGCCACCAGGGCGGCGGCGGCCACGGACGCACCTATGCGCCACCACAGCAGACCGCGGAGCCCGCGGTTCTCGATGCGGTGACGGATTATCTCCAGTCCGTCGGGAGACGGCACGACCGAGTCCGCCTCCGCGCGCATGGCACGGCGGAGGAGGTCGCCGTGCTCGTCGGGGGGGATGGTCATGAGAACTTCTCCAGCACTTGACGTAGTGAGGCCATGCCTCTTGCGGTGTGACTCTTCACCGCGCCTTTGGAGATGCCCATGGCGTGGGCGATCTCGGCCTCGGACAGGTCGCCGTAGTAGCGCAGGACCAGCGCCTCGCGCTGCCGCTGGGGCAGGGCGCGCAGCGCCTCGATCACCGCGGTGCGCTCAAGCTCGCCGATGGCGCCGTTCTCGGCGCTCGGAGCGTCGGGGAGGCCCTTGGGGGCGTACTTCTCCACGACGGCCCGATGGCGCAGCACGGAGCGCGAACGGTTGACGACCGACTGTCGCAGGTAGGCAAGTGCCTTGTCGGGGTCGCGCAGCCTGCGCCAGGCGCCGTGAATGGCGACGAACGCGTCCTGCACGACTTCTTCGGCGCTGGCCACATCGCGGACCAGCAGCACCGCGAGACGCACCAGTGACCGATAGTGGGCGCTGTAAAGCGCCGTAACGGCCATGTCGGCATCCCACCCGACCGGCACCGTGCCCAGCGACCTGTCGGCCACGAGGGTCTCGGTGGTCACATCAGTAGGACGCTCGTCCTTGCCAGGGGGTTTACGTTCTTCCGAATCATTAGGGGGCATGACCCAGTTGTGTCCTCGCCCGACACAGGGGATTGGTTGACGGTGCAGTCTCGCACATAAACCCTATCCGGGCAGATCTTTGCACGGGACATTCCGGGGATTACCGATTGGCAACGCTAGGCTTCCCCCGTGAAGAATGAGTGCCTGTTCTGCGGAATCGTGGCTCGTGAGATACCCGCGACGGTCGTGTACGAGACCGACACCACACTTGCCTTCCGTGACATCAACCCCCATGCCCCCACGCATGTTCTGGTCGTACCGAAAAACCACGTGCGCGACGCGGGGGAACTGGCGGAGGCTGGTCTCGCCGACGACGTGATCAAGACGGCCAAAGCCGTCGCGGTCGCCGAGGGCATCGCCGAGTCCGGCTACCGGCTGGTCCTGAACACCGGGCCCGACTCGGGGCAGAGCGTCTTCCACGCCCATCTCCACCTGCTGGGCGGGGCGCCTCTGACGCTCCAGATGGGGTAGCGGACGGCTACCATTGACAGCGGTTAATAGGGAGGCGAGCAGGCCCGACGAGGCCGCCCATGTCCGAGACGCGCGAAACACAGAAGACCCACGCCAAGGTCGTGATCCCCGACGAGCACGCGATGATCAGCATCCTGGGCTCGCGTGACGAGCTCCTCCGGGTCATCGAGAAGAGCTTCCGGGCCGACATCCACGTGCGGGGCAACGAGATCACCATCACCGGGTCCCCCGACGAGAGCGGTGTGGTCGTCCGGTTGTTCGAGGAACTGGTCGAGCTGGCCCGTTCGGGGGCGCAGCTGACCCCCGACGCGGTCGAGCGCAGCATCGCCATGCTGCGCCAGAGCAACGGCCGCCCGGCCGAGGTGCTCTCGCTCGACATCATCTCCTCGCGCGGGCGCACGATCCGCCCGAAGACGGTCAACCAGAAGAACTACGTCGACATGATCGACAAGCACACGATCGTCTTCGGCATCGGCCCCGCGGGCACCGGCAAGACCTATCTGGCGATGGCCAAGGCCGTGAAGGCCCTGCAGGAGAAGCGGGTCAACCGCATCATCCTGACCCGTCCGGCCGTGGAGGCCGGCGAGCGGCTGGGCTTCCTGCCCGGCACGCTCTACGAGAAGATCGACCCCTACCTGCGGCCGCTCTACGACGCCCTCCACGACATGATCGACCCCGACTCGATCCCGCGCCTGATGGCGGCGGGCACGATCGAGGTCGCCCCGCTGGCCTACATGCGCGGCCGCACCCTCAACGACGCCTTCATCATCCTCGACGAGGCCCAGAACACCTCGCCCGAGCAGATGAAGATGTTCCTGACCCGTCTGGGGTTCAACTCCAAGATCGTCGTCACGGGTGACGTCACCCAGGTCGACCTGCCGGGCGGCACGCAGAGCGGCCTCAAGGTGGTCCAGGACATCCTCGACGGCATCAACGACATCCACTTCAGCCGTCTGACCAGCGCCGACGTGGTCCGCCACAAGCTGGTGGGGCAGATCGTCGACGCCTACGGCCGCTACGACGCCGCGCTGGCGTCCGACCCGCGCGCCAACGGCACCAACCGGCCCAGGGGGCGGCGATGACGATCGAGGTCAACAACGAGTCCGGCACCGAGGTCGACGAGAACCGCCTCGTCGCCCTCGCCGGGCACGTCCTCGGCCAGATGGGCATCAACTCCCTGGCCGAGTTGTCCATCCTGGTCGTCGACGAGGCCGCGATGACCGCCCTCCACGAACAGTGGATGGGCGAGCCCGGCCCCACCGACGTGCTGGCCTTCCCCATGGACGAGCTCCGGCCCGGCCAGGGCCGCAACGACGACGCCTCGCCCGACCCGGCGCTGCTCGGCGACGTCGTCCTCTGCCCGACGGTGGCGGCCCGGCAGGCCGCCGAGGCGGGCCATCCGACGCAGGACGAACTCGATTTGCTGTGCACCCACGGCATCCTCCATCTGCTGGGCTACGACCACGCCGAGCCCGAGGAGCACGCCGAGATGTTCGGCCTCCAGGGCGAGCTGCTGGAGTCGTGGCGTAAAACAGCCCCTTAGGAACCATGAGTAACGGCTGGTTGATCTCGGCCGTCGCCCTCATCATCGGCGGCGGCCTGCTCGCGAGCGCGGAGACCGCGCTCACCCGGATCTCGCGCGTGCGCGCCGAGGAGTTCGTCAAGGAGGGGCGCCGCGGCGCCAACCGCCTCCAGGCGATCGTGGCCGATCCTCCCCGCTACCTGAACCTGCTGCTGCTCCTGCGGATGACCTGCGAGCTGGGCGCGACCGTGATCGCGACGCTGCTGTTCATCGACTGGCTGGGCGACACCGGCCAGGCCTACGCCGCGGCGGCCGGGGCCATGATCGTCATCGCCTACGTCATCGTCGGCGTCTCTCCGCGCACGCTCGGGCGGCAGCACGCCGAGCCGATCGCGCTGGCCAGTGCGCCCGTCGTCTACGGGCTGACCCGGATCTTCGGGCCGCTGCCGACGCTGCTGATCCTGCTCGGCAACGCGGTCACCCCCGGCAAGGGCTTCCGCGAGGGGCCGTTCACCTCCGAGGCCGAGCTGCGCGACCTGGTCGACCTGGCCGAGGAGCGGCGGGTCATCGAGCCCGACGAGCGCGAGATGATCCACTCGGTTTTCGAGCTGGGCGACACGCTGGTGCGCGAGGTCATGGTGCCCCGCACCGACATGGTCTTCATCGAACGCCACAAGACCCTCGAACAGGCGTTGTCGCTGGCGCTGCGCAGCGGCTTCTCCCGGGTCCCGGTGACGGGCGAGAACGAGGACGACGTCATCGGCATCGCCTACCTGAAGGACATCGTCCGCCGCATCCAGGAGACCGGCGACGGCGAGGGCGCGGTCGAGGAGCTGATGCGCCCGGCCACCTACGTCCCGGAGAGCAAGCCCATCGACGACCTGCTGCGCGACATGCAGGCCCGGCAGATCCACCTGGCGATCGTGATCGACGAATACGGCGGCACCGCCGGGCTCGTCACGATCGAGGACGTCATCGAGGAGATCGTCGGCGAGATCGCCGACGAATACGACCAGGAGGCCCCCCGGGTCGAGCACCTCGACGACGGCGCGGTCCGGGTCACCGCCCGCCTCGCGGTGTGGGAGCTGGAGGAGCTGTTCGACACCGAGATCGAGTCGGAGGACGTCGACACCGTGGGCGGCCTGCTGGCCCACGCCCTCGGCCGGGTGCCGATCGCCGGCTCCGAGGCGACCGTGGCCGGGCTGCGGCTGACGGCCGACGAACTCGCGGGACGCCGCAACCGCATCAGCACCGTGGTGGTCCGGCGGGTCGACGACGACGCGGTGGCCCGCCACTGATCTAGAGCCGCGCCGTCGCGTCGGGCCGCATCGGAGGGCAGTCGCCGCCCGGCGTGGTCGCCAATTCGAAGTGCCAGATCTCGTTCGCGTACGTCTGGCAGAGGCCGTAGGCGCGGCCGTGCCGGTTGAGCCAGTCGTCGGCGTCGGTCGGCCCGACGTCGACGGCGTCGCCGGTGACGTGCCGGGAGTGGCCGGGGGTGCTGACGAAACGGCGGGCCTCCTGCTCGCTCCCATATTTGGTGATCGCCTCGTCGTACAACCGCCGCTGGTAGCGCTCGCTGCGCCAGGCGGTGGTCAGGAACATCGGGACGCCGTCGGCGGCGGCGTCGCGGGCGGCCTCCCGCACGGCCCGCAGGAGGGCGGGGTCCAGGTTCGTGATCGCGGGCAGGCCGGTGGCGAACGGGGAGATGTGCGCCCCGTCGGCCACGAATCCGTCCGCCACGCCGACGGGGGCGCAGGCCGTCGTGAGGGTGAAAAGCAGGGGCACCAGCCACCGGTACATGGGTGCACGTCCGTTCCTGATCGGCATCGCATCGATGCGTTCAGGCTGGTCGGCGCAGGTGTCAGTGCCGCGGGAGCCGCCGCTCGGCCGTGTATCAGCTCAGCCGCACGGTGGCGACGGCGCCGCCGTCCGGGTCGTTGGCGAAGCCGATCCGGGCCCCGATGACCCTGGCCTGCCCGGCGGCGATGGTCAGCCCCAGGCCGTGCCCACGGCCGCGTTCGCTCGCCCCGGTCCGGAACCGCTGGGGCCCCTCCGCCAGCAGCGATTCGGGGAAGCCGGGACCGTGGTCGCGGACGGTGATCGTCGTATCCTCCACCTGCACCTCGACGGGGGCGCTCCCGTGCCGGTGGGCGTTGACGACCAGGTTGGCCAGGATGCGGTCGAGGCGGCGGGGGTCGGTCACGGCGACCGGGTCGCCGTGCACGGTCACCTCGGCCGCCAGGCCCGCGCGGTGCACGCAGTCGCCGGCGAACCGGCCCAGCGGGACCTCCACCCGCTCGGCGGACTCGGCGCCCGCGTCCAGGCGGGAGATCTCCAGCAGGTTCTCCACGAGGACGCGCAGCACCCCGACCCGGTCGCGGACCAGATCGGTCGCCTCTCCCTCCGGCAGCAGCTCGGCGGAGGTTACCAGGCCCATCAGCGGCGTGCGCAGCTCGTGGGCGACGTCGGCGGTGAACCGCTGCTCGACGCGCAGGCGGTCGTGCAGGGCCGCGGCCATCGTGTCGACGGCGGCGGCGATGCCGGTAATCTCGTCGCCGCCGCGTCCGGCCGACGTGCGGGCCTCCAGGTCGCCGTCGGCGACGCGGCGGGCGGTGCGGGCCACCCGCCTGAGACGGCGGTTGGGCAGCTCGGCGGCCAGCGCCGCCAGGGGGACCACCAGGCCCAGCACGCCCAGCGAGGCGAGCACGATGTGGCGGTCGAGGGCCCGCAGGTTGCGCAGGTCCCCGCCCATGTCGATCTTGACGGCCCTGGCTCCGGTGGCCGCCCACATCCACGGGACGTCGGGGTCGCGGTCGTCGTACCAGGTGGCGTAGGTGCCCGGCGCCCCGATCCGGGCGGCCAGCGCGGCCGGGAGCGGGCCCGGGTCGGCGGCGCCGGGGGAGTCGGCCAGCAGGGCGGTCACGGCCCGGTCGCGGCCCAGGCTCAGCGAGCGTTCCAGGGTGCTCCGGTGGACCAGGAGGCCCACGGCCAGTGCCACCACGCCGGACGCCACCGCGACCAGGGCGGCGATCTGCCAGCGCAGGGATCTCCAGGGGGCCATCTCAGCGCCGCAGCTTGTAGCCGAAACCGCGGACCGTCTCGACGCGGTCGGCCCCGATCTTCCGCCGCAGCCGCTGGACGCACAGGTCGACGACCCGGCTGTCGCCGTCCCAGCCGTAGTCCCAGACGTTGTGCAGCAGCGTCTGGCGGTCCAGGACGATGCCGGGATTGGCGGCGAACTCCAGTAGCAGCCGCAACTCGGTGGGCGCCAGGGAGACCTGCTCGCCCGCGACGTACACCTCCAGCGCCTCGGGGTCGACGGTCAGGTCGCCGAAGACGAGCCGGGGGGTGCCGCCGGGGGCGGGGGTGGCCCGGCGCAGCAGCGCCCGGATCCTGGCCACCAGCACGGAGGTGTCGGCGGGCTTGACGACGTAGTCGTCGGCCCCGGCCTCCAGCCCGGACACCACGTCGAGGGCGTCGCCGCGCGCCGACATCATCAGGATCGGCACCAGGCTGGTCTCGCGCACCCGGCGGCACAGGCCGATGCCGTCGAGGCCGGGCAGCATCACGTCGAGCAGGAGGAGATCATGGCCGCCGGCGTGGAAGCGCTCCAGGCCGGTGAGGCCGTCGGCCGCGGAGGCGACGCGGTAGCCGTAGCGCTCCAGGGCCATGCCGACGCTTCTGCGGATCACCTCGTCGTCCTCGACCAGGAGCACCGAAACCGACATCGTTCTCCAATGACGCAGGAACAGGTCCGATGCAGAATATGCGGACCGGACGGCCGTCCCGCCTCAGCCGTGTATCAGCCGTGAATCGTCCCTACGCCCTGATGGGGTGGACGCGGTACTCGTAGGCGTGCTCGTCGAAGAGTAACCACTCGGTGACGTCGATCCGGTAGAGCTGCTCGCCCGGGGCCAGCCGGACCGGGTCGGGCGACTCGGCGGCGGTCGCCAGGCCGGCGAAGGTCACGCCGCGTCCCGCGCCGGCGATGATCGAGCCCGCCACTTTCGGCCGGGCGGCCAGACCGGCCACCAGAGGGCGCTCGCGGTGGGCGATGAACATGAGCCGGTCGGGCGCGAAGGCCGCGTGGAAGGGCAGGGGGAGGAGCGCCGGTGCCCCGTCGCCGTCGACGGCGGACAGGGACATGAGCCGGGCGCTGCCGACGTACTCCTGCAAGAGGCGTCGGTGCTGGACGGGCGCGGTTGTCACGTGCCAAGGATGCTCTCACCTGCTTGGGTGTGTCTTGCATCCGACGGGGAGTTTCTCCGCAAGCGTTCTTTAAGCGACTTGCAAGTCATCCCCGGCATTCTTCTTCCAAGGCGCCCGGGAGGGGTTCGGGGCGCCGAACAAGGGGTCGATCGGTGCGCCGGGAGGGGTTCGCGGCGCACCGGCTGATCTGAGGGGGATCATCGATTAGGGGGCTCTCGTCCGGCGAGAGCCCCCTAATGATGTTTTTAGGCCCGTCGCCATCCGGGAATGTAGCCCGAGGGACGTCGACGGGGGGACCTGGAAAATGCGCGTGGCGAAACTGGCCGTCGCCTGCTGTCTGCTCGCCGCCGCCGTCGCGGGGTGCGGCTCGGCCCCCGTCGGAGACGTCCGCTCCACCCCGCAGGCCCTCAAGATCAAGGCGCTGTTCGCCGACCTCGACGAGATCCCGCGCGGCTTCGCGACCCGGTCGCGGCCCGGCTGGGAGAAACCGTTCGAACCGGTCGTCCAGGAGTGCCGCCGCCTGTTCAACCTGATGGCCGGCCGGCCCGCCCGCGAGGGCCTGACCGCCGCCACCACCGCCAGCTACCTGGGCGAGGGCGTCGGCCAGACGGCCGCCGTCTCGCTCGCCCTCTACGGCTCGGGCGAGGCCGCCGAGCAGATGGACGAGCTGGCCAAGGCCTCCCGCGCCTGCACCACCGCCCGCGACCAGACCCCCGGCGAGGTCAACCGGCTGACCGTGGCCCCGCTCGCGGTGTCGGAGAAGGTCCTCGAAGGCGGGGGCGTCGCGCGCCGCCTGGTCGGGCGGGTCGGCGGCTATCCCTACGAGATGCACCTGGTCGTGGCCCGCCAGGGCGGGGCGGTGATCGGCGTGGTGAACGCCGGCATGAGCGGCGCCGACGCCCGCACGACCGAGGAACTGGCCCGATTGGTGTCCCGCAAGGTCGCTACCCTTGACCTGTGACGCTCGACCCTGAAGACGAAAAGATCCTCACCCTGGCGCGGTCGGCCAGGGCCAGGAACGGCACCGCCGAAGGCGCCGCCGTCCGTGACGAGACCGGCCGGACCTATGTCGCGACCGACGTGAACCTGCCCTCGCTGCGGCTGACCGCCGTGCAGGTCGCGGTGGCGACGGCGGTGTCGAGCGGGGCCCAGGGCCTGGAGGCCGCGGCGCTCGTCAACGACGCCGAGGAGCCCGCGCGGGAAGACCTGGCGGCGGTGGAGGACCTGGGCAACGCGATCCTGTTCCACGCGGGCGCCGACGGCTCGCTGAAAGGCCGCTATGTCTGATCGGCCGGGGTCTGAGTTCCGCGCGGGGTTCGCCGCGTTCGTCGGGCGGCCCAACGTGGGCAAGTCGACTTTGATGAACGCCCTGGTCGGCACCAAGGTCGCCATCACCTCCTCCAAGCCCCAGACGACCCGGCGGGTGATCCGCGGCATCGTCCACCGGCCCGACGCGCAGCTCGTCATCGTCGACACCCCCGGCCTCCACCGGCCCCGCACCCTCCTGGGGGAGCGGCTCGACAGCCTGGTGCTCTCCACGCTGACCGAGGTCGACGTGCTGGGGTTCTGCGTCCCGGCCAACGAGCCCATCGGGAAGGGCGACCGGTTCATCGCCGAGAAGCTCGGCGCGGTCAAGAAGACGCCTGTGGTCGCCGTGGTCACCAAGTGTGACCTGGCCTCCCGCGAGGAGGTCGCCAAGCAGCTGCTCGCGGTGTCGCAGCTGGCCGAGTTCGCCGAGATCGTGCCGGTGTCGGCGAAGGGCGACGACCAGCTCGACGTGCTGGCCGACCTGCTGATCGAGCGCCTGCCCGAGTCGCCGCCCCTCTACGCCGGCGGCGAGCTGACCGACGAGCCCGAGCAGGTGCTGGTCGCCGAGCTGATCCGCGAGGCGGCCCTGGAGGGCGTGCGCGACGAGCTGCCCCACTCGATCGCGGTGGTCGTCGAGGAGATGGGCCCGCGCGAGGGGCGCGACGACCTCCTCGACGTGTACGCCTTCATGTTCGTCGAGCGCGACTCGCAGAAGGCCATCGTCATCGGCCCCGGCGGCTCGCGCCTGAAAGACGTCGGCAGCAGGGCGCGCAAGCAGATCGAGGCGCTGCTCGGCAGCCGCGTCTACCTCGACCTGCGGGTCAAGGTCGCCAAGGAGTGGCAGCGCGACCCGAAGCAGTTGCGCCGGCTCGGCTTCTACGACTGATCCGGCGGACGGCGCCTCGTGAGCGCCAGGCAGGCCAGCGCCGCGAGCACGACCGAGGCGCCCAGGCCGGCCCACCAGCCGTAGAGGATCACGGGTTCGACCCTGACCAGGCCGGGGATGGCCATGGTGAGCCGGTCGAACCCATGGGGCCGGGTCAGGAACATGGCCAGCGAGAACGCCGCGACCGCACCCGGCAGGATGGCCAGGCCGGTGACGATGCGGCTGCGCGAGATGCCCAGCGCGCCCAGGCCGGCCGCGACGACGCCCGACCCCATCACCCACCATCCGGCCCCGTCCTCGGTTCCGTGGACGGAGGTCAGGTCGGCGTTGACGACCCCGAAGGTGGCGCTTATTCCGGCCCAGGGCAGCACGCCGGTGACGGCGAGGGCGAGCCCGGCGGCGACGACGGCCAGGCCTAATAAGGCGCTTGTCCCGCTTCGATCCGGTCTGGGGGGATGTGCGGTTGCCACCTCTCCACCCTAGGGGAAGCGAGACGCCGGCGGCCGGAGACCGACGGTGGCTCGCGCCGGCGAACCTGCCTGAACGGACACGCGGCTCTCTCCCCAGGAGAGCCGCTTCCGGAGTTCGACCGCGTCGGCGGCGAGCGCAGAGACCAGAGTGCCGGGACCAGCCAGGGGGAGCACGGCCACCCCTTCGGCGACCTCCGCCTCCCGCGGCTCGCTTTTCGGCCCCTCGGCCGGGGTTTCGGTCGTGATCAGGGTGCTGCCGACGCAACGGGCGGTACCGAACACCGCTGGGCTGCCGTCGGCCTCGGGGTCGCCGACGACGAACTCCTGGCGCAGCAGGGGACGGCCGCCGGCCGTCGCGTCGAAGCGGGAGTGGCAGCGGCCGGGCCGCTCGCCGTGGCGGCCGAAGACGATCTCCTCGCGCCAGAACAGGGACGCGTCGGCCGCCAGGGTGACGGCCGTGGTCATCCGGTGGTCGCAGCCGGCCGCCAGGACCGTCGGCTCGGGGGCGAAGACGAGGGTGGCGCCGGAGGCCACGTACACGTGGATCTCCATCAGGGAGCGGCCGGCGCCGGGGAGCACCAGCGTGCTGGCGATGGAGCGGACCGTCAGGGAGGTGCCCTCGGCGACCTCGACGTCGAGGCGGAGGTGGTCGCCGCCCAGGGGGCCGGCGCCCGTGGAGACGAGGTGGACCTCTCCCGGCGCGGTCTGGCGGAGGGTCAGGGGCGGGTCGGAGCGTATGGTCTCGATGCGGGTGAGGCCCCGGTCGTCCAGGCCCGTGCGGAGGATCGCACGGGCCCGGACCAGCGCCTTCGTCATGACAGGTGGCTGTGGGAGTGCTGGTGCCGCCACGAGTCGACGACGCCGGCCACCCATTCGGCCACCGAGTGGGCGCCCCGGTCCTCGCGGATCGAGGTGAACAGCACCGGCTTGCCGTCCCGGACGGCCGCCGCGTCGCGGGACATGACCGTGAGGTCGGCGCCGACCATCGGGGCGAGGTCGGTCTTGTTGACCACCAGCAGGTCGGCCGACGTGACGCCGGGGCCGCCCTTGCGGGGGACCTTGTCGCCGCCGGAGACGTCCAGGACGAAGATCTGGCGGTCGGCCAGGCCCCGGCTGAACGTCGCGGTCAGGTTGTCGCCGCCCGACTCGACGATGACCAGGTCGAGGGGGCCGAAGCGCTCCTCCAGGGTCTCGACGGCGTCGACGTTGGCGGCGATGTCGTCGCGGATCGCGGTGTGCGGGCAGCAGCCCGTCTGCACGGCCATGATCCGGTCGGGGTCGATGACGCCGGCCCTGCGCAGGAAGTCGGCGTCCTCGGTCGTGTAGATGTCGTTCGTCACCACGCCCAGGCGCAGCGACGGGCCGAGGCTCCGGCAGAGCGCCGCGGTCAGAGCGGTCTTGCCGCTCCCCACCGGGCCGCCGATGCCCAGGCGCAGCGCCCGGCCGTGCCCGTCGGGCGCGTCGTGGTGGTCATCGTGGTTAGCTGACAAAGAGCCTTACCTCCGTACGTAGGTGCTGTTCGGCCAGCAGATCGAGAGCGGGGGCGGCGTGCGCGGGTAGCGCTGACCAGTCGTGCTGTTCGGCGATGACCGAGTCATAGGGGAGTTCGGCCAGCAGGCGGTGCACGGTCACCGGGTCGAGCCCCAGCAGCCGGACCGCGGCCGTGGCCGCACCGGTGACGGACGTGTAGGCGGCCGCCATGGCGGCCTGGTCCGGAGTGCACCCGGCGGCCTGCGCGGCGACGCCGAGGGCGATCGGGTGGTGGGCGCCGTCGGGGACGGCCCGGGCCAGCGTCTCCAGTGCCGTGGACGGCCAGATCCTCCGGGCGGTCCGGATCAGCAGGCGGCCCTGGGTGCGGCCGGCCAGCCGCTGGGCGGGCGAGGCGATCCGGGCGTCGGCCTCGGCGTCCAGGAGCCGCCACGCGGTCTCGGGGTCGGCCACGCGTGCCTGCCCGCTCGAAGCAGGGCTGCCGGGTTCGCGGGATTCCTTGTCCGGGCGGCTGAAGGCCTGGGCCGCCTCGCATGCGGACCAGGCCAGGGCCGCCGCCACCCGGCCCGCCGTCGCGAGCCGGCCCCGAAGGAACCGCGCCAGGTCCTCGGGGCCGGAGATCGCGCCGGTGCGGCAGGCCTCCTCCGCGCCGCCCGAATGGGCGTGGCCGCCCGCGGGCAACCGCGAGTCGGCGAGCAGCAGAAGACCGGCCAGACCGTGTGTTAGCGGCATCCCGGAGGCCGCCGTCTGTGTCGGCGGCAGCCCGAGGGTCGCGCCGTTCACGGCGGGTGCTCCGGTGGCCGGTCCGTCCATCGCCGTCGTCCTAGAAGAGGAAGTAGCGCTGGGCCATGGGCAGGACCTCGGCCGGGGCCGGTTCGATCAGTTCGCCGTTCACCTTCACGGCGAACGTGTCGGGGTTGACCTCGATGTCGGGCAGGGCGTCGTTGAGGGGCATCGACTCCTTGCCCCGGGACCGGACGTCGGCCACGGGGACCAGGCGCCGGTTGACCCGCAGGCGGTCGGCGAGGTCGCCTTCGAGGGCCAGCGGCGCGACGAAGTGGACCGAGGTCTGGGACGGGGCCGCGCCGTAGGCGCCGAACATCGGGCGGGGGAGGACCGGCTGCGGGGTCGGGATGGACGCGTTGGCGTCGCCCATCTGGGCGTAGGCGATCATGCCGCCCTTGACCACCAGGTCGGGCTTCACGCCGAAGAACGCCGGGGTCCACAACACCAGGTCGGCGAGCTTGCCGACCTCGACCGAGCCGACCTCGGCGTCGAGGCCGTGGGCGATCGCCGGGTTGATGGTGTACTTGGCGACGTACCGGCGGGCCCGGAGATTGTCGGCCACGCCCTCCAGCGCGCCGCGGCGCTTCTTCATGACGTGGGCGGTCTGCCAGGTCCGGATGATCGTCTCGCCCACGCGGCCCATGGCCTGGGAGTCCGAACCGATCATGGAAATGGCGCCGATGTCGTGCAGGACGTCCTCGGCCGCCATCGTCGAGGGGCGGATGCGGGACTCGGCGAAGGCCAGGTCCTCGGGGATCGACGGGTTCAGGTGGTGGCAGACCATGAGCATGTCGAGGTGCTCGTGGTGGGTGTTGACCGTGTGGGGTCGCGTCGGGTTGGTCGACGACGGCAGGATGTTGCGCTCCCCGGCGACCTTGATGATGTCGGGGGCGTGCCCGCCTCCGGCGCCCTCGGTGTGGTAGGCGTGGATGCTCCGGCCGTTGATCGCGGCCAGGGTCGACTCGACGAAACCGGCCTCGTTGAGGGTGTCGGTGTGGATGGCGACCTGCACCCCGGTCACGTCGCAGACCGCCAGGCAGGCGTCGATCGCGGCGGGGGTGGTGCCCCAGTCCTCGTGCAGCTTGAAGCCCGACGCGCCGGCCCTGAGCTGCTCCAGCAGCGCCTCGCTGCTGACGGTGTTGCCCTTGCCGAGCAGGGCGACGTTGACGGGCATGCCGTCCATCGCCTCCAGGATCCGGCCGAGGTACCAGGCCCCGGTGACGGTGGTCGCCTTGGTGCCCTCGGCCGGGCCGGTGCCGCCGCCGACCAGGGTGGTGACGCCGCTGGCCAGCGCCTCCTCGACGACCTGGGGGCAGATCAGGTGGACGTGGGAGTCGACCGCCCCGGCCGTGACGATCTTGCCGTTGCCGGCCAGGATCTCGGTCGACGGGCCGATCACCAGGTCGGGGTGGACCCCGTCCATCGTGTCGGGGTTGCCGGCCTTGCCGATGGCGACGATCCGGCCGTCGCGCACCCCGATGTCGGCCTTGACGACGCCCCAGTGGTCGAGGATGACCGCACCGGTGATGACCAGGTCGGGGGCGCCCTCGGCGCGGGTGGCGCGGGCCTGGCCCATCGACTCGCGGATCACCTTGCCGCCGCCGAACACCGCCTCGTCGCCGGCCCCAGCGGGCCCCATCGCGAGGTCGTCGGTGACCTCGACGAACAGGTCGGTGTCGGCCAGGCGGATGCGGTCGCCGGTGGTCGGGCCGTAGAGGGCGGCGTACCGGGCGCGGCCGATCTCGGGAATGCGGGTCTCAGGCATGGGGGCTCCCGTCGAGAGGGCCGGCCCATTCGGAGCGCAGGCCGGGCACGACCCGCTTCCCGGCGATGGGCACCAGGGTGACGTCACGCTCGACGCCCGGCTCGAACCGGACGGCGGTCCCCGCCGGCACGTCGAGCCGGTGGCCCCAGGCGGCCTCGCGGTCGAAGTCGAGCCCCGGGTTGGCGGCGGCGAAATGGTAGTGGGAGCCCACCTGGATGGGCCGGTCGGCGGTGTTCACCACGCGCACGGTCACCCGCTCACGCCCCGGGTTCAGCGGGACGGGCTCGGCGCCGGGGACGATCTCTCCGGGAACCGTCATGAGATCGGGTGGTGGACGGTGACGAGCTTGGTGCCGTCGGGGAAGGTCGCCTCGATCTGGACGGAGTCCAGCATTTCCGGCACGCCCTCCATGACGTCCTGACGGCGCAGGACCTTGCGGCCCGCGTCCATGAGTTCGGCGACCGACTGGCCGTCGCGGGCCCCTTCGAGCAGGAACGAGGCGATGATCGCCGTGGCCTCCGGATGGTTCAGGCGCAGGCCTCGGTCCATCCGGTCGCGCGCGACGCCGGCCGCTACGTGAATGAGCAGGCGTTCCTGCTCGTGTGGGGTGAGCCGCATGGCCGGACCCTAAGAAAGATCGGTTTCAATGGCGTTTCCGCGCGATGACGGACGCGTTTCCGAGTTTTCCGGCGCTCTCGGTCAATGATAGCGCCGTCCGCCGCGTTCATTGATTGAGTGAAGTTTCGGTAATCGGCTATTAACCTCACCGATTTTCCCGGGAAATCGCGTTCGATCACCTTTGCGGCAGATGGGTCGGTGCGGGGGCCGTATCGGCAAGGAGGAAATTCATTGCGCAACGCATTCTTACGGACCGCGGTGGGCGCGGGTCTGGTGCTGGCTCTGGCCGCCTGTGGCGGTGAGCCGACCGAGAGCACGACCGGTGGCGGGGCCGCGGCGGGCGGCGACACCATCAAGGTCGGCCTGCTGCACTCGCTGAGCGGCACGATGGCCATCAGCGAGGTCACGGTCCGCGACGCCGAGCTGCTCGCCATCGAGGAGATCAACGCCGCGGGCGGCGTGCTCGGCAAGAAGCTCGAACCGGTGGTCGAGGACGGCGCCTCCGACTGGCCGACCTTCGCCGAGAAGGCCAACAAGCTGATCAGCCAGGACAAGGTCGCCACCGTCTTCGGCGGCTGGACCTCGGCCTCGCGCAAGGCGATGCTCCCGGTCTTCGAGCGCCACAAGGCGCTGCTCTGGTATCCGGTCCAGTACGAGGGCCTGGAGTCCTCGCCCTACATCTTCTACACCGGCGCGACCACCAACCAGCAGATCATCCCGGGTCTCGACTATCTGAAGGAACAGGGCAAGACCAAGATCTTCCTGGTCGGCAGCGACTACGTCTTCCCGCGCACGGCCAACAAAATCATCAAGGCCTACGCCGCCGCGAACGGAATGACGATCCTCGGCGAGGAATACACCCCGCTCGGTCACACCGAATACTCCACATTGACCAACAAGGTCGTTCAGGCGAAGCCCGACGCGGTTTTCAACACGTTGAACGGCGACAGCAACGTGGCCTTCTTCAAGCAGTTGAAGAGCGCCGGAGTGACGGCCGAGTCGATGCCGGTCCTTTCGGTTTCGGTGGCCGAAGAGGAGGTCACCGGAATCGGCGTCGACAACATCGTCGGCCACCCGGTGGCGTGGAACTACTACCAGACCACCGAGAACGCGGCGAACACGAAGTTCGTCGCCGCCTTCAAGGCCAAGTACGGCGCCGCCAAGGTCACCTCCGACCCGATGGAGGCCGGCTACAACGCGGTCTACCTCTGGGCCGAGGCGGTCAAGAAGGCCGGCACCACCGAGGTCGAGGCGGTGAAGAAGGCCTCCGGCGGGATCGCGCTGGAGCGTCCCGAGGGCCTGGTCACCATCGACGGCGAGACGCAGCACATGTACAAGACGGCCCGCATCGGCATCATCCAGCCCGACGGACTGATCAAGGAGGTCTGGAACTCGGGCGAGCCGATCAAGCCCGACCCCTACCTGAAGTCGTATCCGTGGGCCGGGAGCCTCGCCTCCTGACGCCGATCTCCCGGGGCGCCCGCGCGCGCCCCGGGACCGTACTTCCAGAAAGGGGGCAGGGTGGAGGGAATCCTCAACCAGCTGCCGATCGGACTGTCGATCGGGGCGGTCCTGCTGCTCATCGCGCTCGGGCTGACGTTCACGTTCGGGCAGATGGGCGTGATCAACATGGCCCACGGCGAGTTCATCATGGCCGGGGCGTACACGGCCTACCTGCTGCAGGACTTCGCCGACCGGAACGCGGTGCTGGTGGCGCTGCCGGTGGCGTTCCTGGTGGCCGGGCTGATGGGGCTGATCCTCGAACGGACCGCGATCCGGCACTTCTACGGGCGCCCGCTCGACACGCTGCTGCTGACCTGGGGTGTCTCGCTCGTGCTGCAGCAGGTGGCGCGGGACCTGTTCGGGGCGCCGAACGTGCAGGTGCTGTCGCCGACGTGGCTGCAGGGCGCGCTCGGGCCGATGCCCTACAACCGGCTGTTCATCCTGCTGCTGGCCGTGGGCTCGGTCGTGGCGATCTGGGTCTACATGAACCGGAGCGCGCAGGGACGCCGCATGCAGGCCGTGATGCAGAACCGGCAGCTGGCCGCGACCAGCGGCATCAACACCGGGCGGGTCGACCAGCGGACCTTCTTCATCGGGTCGGGGCTGGCCGGGATCGCCGGGGTCGCGCTGACCCTGATCGGCCCGGTCGGGCCGACGCTCGGGACCTACTACATCGTCGACGCGTTCCTCGTGGTCGTCGCGGGCGGCCTCGGACAGCTCCGGGGCGCGGTCATCGCCGCGCTCGCGCTGGGGCTGCTGAACTCGTACGCGGAGTTCTGGACCAACGCCAGCCTGGCCAAGGTGATCGTGTTCGCGGTGATCATCGCCTTCCTCCAGTTCCGGCCGCAGGGCCTGTTCGTCCTCCGTTCAAGGGCGCTGACATGACAGCCACACTCGAGAAGCCCCCCGTCACCGAGGCCCCCGTCAAGGAACCGCGCGACTGGCGCGGCCCGGCCCTCTTCGCGCTCGTCGCGGTCATCGGGCTCGTGGTCATGCCGCTGGTGCTGGAGCCGTTCCGGCTGGGGCTGCTGGCCAAGTACCTCACCTACGCGATCGTCGCCCTCGGCATCGGCCTGGCCTGGGGCCAGGGCGGCATGCTGACCCTCGGGCAGGGGGTGTTCTTCGGCCTCGGCGGCTACGCGATGGGCATGCACCTCAAGCTCAACGACGCCGGCGACGGCCTGCCCGACTTCATGGTCTGGAGCGGCGTCGAGACGCTGCCGGCCCTGTGGGAGCCGTTCCGCAACCCGGTCTTCGCGATCGCCATGGTGGTGGTCGTGCCGGGAGCGATCGCCTGGCTTCTCGGCACGCTCGTGTTCCGCCAACGGGTGCGTGGGGCCTACTTCGCGATCCTGACCCAGGCCCTCGCGGCCGCGATGGTCATCCTCCTGGTCGGCCAGCAGGGTCTCACCGGCGGCACCAACGGCCTGACCAACTTCTTCGAGTTCTTCGGGCAGGACGTCGCCGCCGACTCGACCCAGCGCGGGCTCTACTTCACCGTCGCGATCGTGCTCGGCATTCTCTTCGTCGGGGCCTGGCAGCTCCAGCGCTCCCGGTTCGGGCGGCTCCTGCTCGCGGTCCGGGACGGCGAGGACCGGGTGCGGTTCCTCGGCTACAACCCGGCCACCGTGAAGACGATCACCTTCACCCTCTCGGCGGTCATGGCGGGCATCGCGGGCGCGCTGTTCGTGCCGATCGTCGGGATCATCTCGCCGGCGCTGCTGGGGGTCGTGCCGTCCCTCGAACTGGTGGTGGCCGTCGCGATCGGCGGGCGGTTCGCGCTCGCCGGGGCGGTGCTCGGCGCGATCCTGATGGGCTACGCCAAGACCTACTTCAGCGAGGAACTCCCCGACGCCTGGCTCTACCTCCAGGGCGCGCTGTTCATCCTGGTCATCGGCCTGGCGCCCAAGGGCATCATCGGGATTCTGGGGTCGCTGCGTCGGAAGAAGGAGGTGGCGGCATGACGGCGCTGCTGGAGGTCCGCGACGTCTCGGTCGTCTTCGACGGGTTCCGCGCGCTCGACGGGGTGAACTTCACCGTCGACAACGGCGAACTCCGCTTCCTGATCGGCCCCAACGGCGCCGGGAAGACGACCCTGATCGACATCATCACCGGGCTGACCAAGCCGACCACGGGCACCGTGCGTTTCGACGGCGCGGTCGTCAACGGCAAGCGGGAGCACCAGCGGGTGCGGCTCGGGATCGGGCGCACCTTCCAGACCTCGGTGGTCTTCGAGGAGCTGACCGTCCTGGAGAACCTCGACCTGGCCGCGTCGTTCCGCAAGCCGCTGGTCTCGCTGCTGACCAGGCGCAGGGGCGTGACGGAGAAGGTCGCCCAGGCGCTGGAGACCACCCAGCTCACCGACCTCGCCTCGCGCAAGGCCGGAGTGCTCTCCCACGGGCAGCGGCAGTGGCTGGAGATCGGCATGCTGATCGCCCAGGGCCCCCGGCTCCTTCTCCTGGACGAACCCGTCGCCGGCATGTCGTCGGAGGAGCGCGTCAGGACCGGCGACCTGCTCACCGAGATCGCCAAGGACCACACCGTCATCGTGATCGAGCACGACATGGACTTCCTCCGGCGTTATGCCTCGACCGTCACCGTCCTCCATGAGGGAAAACTCCTGATCGAGGGCTCGGTCGACGAAGTGCGGGCCGATCCGCGGGTACAAGAGGTCTATCTGGGTCGCGCGCGCGAGGAGGCCGCACACGATGTTGTCAGTTGACAGTTTGGAGGCCGGATACGGCCGTGCCCGGGTGCTCTTCGGCGTCGGGCTGGCCGTCGAACCGGGGCAGCTCGTCTGCGTCATGGGCCGCAACGGCGTCGGCAAGACGACCCTGCTCAACACGATCATGGGCGTCATCCCGGCGACCGGCGGGACGGTGACCTTCGAGGGCCACGACGTCACCAAGATGAAACCCCACGAGAGGGTCAAACTCGGCATGGGGTACGTCCCCCAGGGCCACGAGACCTTCCCTCAGCTCAGCGTCCTCGGCAACCTGCTGGTGACGCTGGAGGCGTCGGGGAACCCCCAGTCGGCGCTCGACGAGGCGCTCGACGTGTTCCCCCGCCTCAAACCGCTGCTGAAGCGCCGGGCCGGCTTCCTGTCCGGCGGCCAGCAGCAGCAGCTCGCCATCGCGCGGGCCCTGGTGACCAAGCCGAAGCTCCTGATCCTCGACGAGCCGACCGAGGGCATCCAGCCGTCGATCATCATCGAGATCGAAGAGGCGATCGAGACGCTGCACGCCTCGGGAATCGCCGTGCTTCTCGTGGAGCAGTATCTCGACCTGGCCATGCGGCTGGCCGATCGCTACCTGATCCTCGACGGAGGCCACGTCGTCCACGCCGGGACGGCCGCCGACCTCCAGGGAGAGGAGGCCCGTAAACTGCTGGCCGTCTGACCGTTCTTGACAGTTCTCAGTAACGGCGCAGCTCAACGGCCAGAAGAAGGGTAGCGTCTAAGTCAGGACCCGTCGGGCCTCTCCCGGACTTGGTGGCACAGTCCGGGCCGGCCCGGCGGGTCCCCCTTTTTCTCCCGTCAGGCGCGCAGCTCCCAGATCCGCCACACGTCCAGGAACTCGTAGCCCAGGCGCTCGTTGATGGCGATCATGTGGCGGTTCGAGACCGCGTTCCAGGTGATCACGCGCTCGACGCCGGGTTCGGCCGCGAACATCCGGGCGGTGTTCCGCAGCTTGACGTGGAATCCAAGGTTGCGGCCCCGGTGCCTCTTGAGCACGGCCGTGTCGGTCTGCCGGGCCCAGCCTTCGGGCTCGTCGGCGTCGACGAAGACCCGGGTGAACGCCGCCGCCTCGCCGTCGGCGGCGCGGGCGACCGTGGTGTAGACGGTCTGGCCGGCCGGTGCCCAGGTGTCCTCGTAGACGCGGATCAGACCGGTGGTCCACCGCTCGGCGTCGACCTCGTGGTCGTCGGTCGGGGCGTCGTTCATCGCGTCCAGCAGCGGCACCATCTCGGCCAGGCGGCCGGGCGGGGTGGGGCCGACGGTCGTCTCGAAGGTGTAGCCGGACGGGCCGGGCGAGTCCCCGGCCTGGCGTGACCGGTGGAGCACCCGCCTGGCCTCGGTGTACACGCTGCGGAAGCCGTGGCGGGCCAGGAAACCGTCGTCCTTCGCCTCGACGACCAGCTTCGACCGGCCGTGGGCGCGGGCGCGCTCGCGGGCGACGCCGAGCAGCGCCGAGCCGACGCCCCGGCCCCGGTGCCCGGGAGCCACCTCAAGGACGCGGATCAGCGCGTCGCCGAGGCGGTCGCGGTCGAAGAGGTGGAGGGTCACGCCGCCGATCACCTCGCCGCCGGCCACCGCCAGATGGGTCTCCGAAGGCACCGAGCGCCAGCCGCGCTCCACCCACAACCGGAACAGGCGGGGTGACAGGGGCGGTCCGGGCGCGTGCAGGCCGCCGGCCACCCGGTGGTAGCCGGCCGCCAGGTCGGGGGAGGCGTCGAAGTCGAGGGGGACGACGTCGATCGTCATACGCGCAGTTCCCATTCGTTCCAGACGTCGAGCAGCCGGTAGCCCAGGCGCTCGTTGATCGCGACCATGGGGCCGTTCGAGACGGCGTTCCAGGTGATCACGCGGGTGAGGTCGGGGCGGGCCCGCTTCAGCCAGGCCGTGTTGGCCTCCTTGACCCACCTGCCCAGGCCCCGGCCCCGATGGGCGCGCAGCACGGCGGTGTCGGTCTGCCGGCCCCAGCCGTCGGCTTCCTGGATGTCGGCGAACAGGCGGGTGAAGGCGGCGGGCGAGCCGTCGGCGGCGCGGGCGACGACGGTGAAGACGTCCTGGCGGGCCAGGTCCCAGGCCTCCTCCATCTGCCGCATGGAGGCGGGGGTCCAGCTCTCGTCGTTGATCGCCAGGTCGTCGAGGGGCGCGTCGTTCATGACCTCCATGAGCGTGATCATGTCGCCGGTCAGCGCCTCGGGGCTGCGTCCGCGCAGGAACTCCAGCCGATAGCCGGGGATCTCCCGCTCCGGCGGAGCGAACGTGGTGAGGTCGAGCACCCGCCGGGCCTGTGCGGCGACCTCGCGCATCCCCTTGGCCCGCGCGAAGGCCGCGCCGGCACTCCCGGCGGCGAGCTCGATCAGGACCATCGTGCGCTTCTGCGACCGGGCCCGGTCGGCGGCGTGGGCCAGCAGCGTGCTGCCCACGCCCCGGCGGCGGTGCGCGGCGTCCACCGAGAGGTAGCGGACGAGCGCCACGTGGGCGTTCGCGTCGTCGGGCAGGTGGAGGGTCACGCCGCCGATCACCCGGCCGCCGTCGACGGCGAGCCAGGTCTCGGCGGGCGTCAGGCGCCAGCCGCGTTCGGCCACCAGCCGGAACAGGTGGGCGGGAATCCGCGGGCCGGGCGCGAAGACGCCGGCCGTGAGCGCGTGGTATTCGGCCAGCCTCCCGGGCTCGGCCGCGAAATCGAGGGGGACGATGTCCATCAGGACAGTTCACCCCCGGAGGCCGCCCGAAAGCGACCGGATTTACTGCTGGTAGCCCTCGACCTCGGAGATCGGGCGGGCGACCGCGCCGTCGGGGTTCTCGCCCACGCCGCGCCGGGCCCGCCGCTGGCGGAGCAGGTCCCAGCACTGGTCGAGGGACTCTTCGAGGTGCTTGATGCGGCCGCGTTCGTCGGTGGTGGCCTGCCCGGAGGAGATGCGGGCGCGGAGCTGGTGCTCCTCGTCGATGAGGTCGCCGATGCGGCCGAGAATCTCGTTGTCCTGCATGATCCCCACTCTATTGGTCCTCTCGGGGAGGCCACTCCGGGGGCTCTGGTAGCCTCGGACCTATGCTGCGCGGGCTGCTCCTCCTTAGCCGCCGCGTCGAGGGCCTGTAACAGGCCGGCTCCCTCGTCGCGGTGCGAGTCATGCGCGTCGGCCACGTCCTGTGATGTGACCACTTACGAGGAGCCCTAGAAATGTACCCCCGGCAACAGCCCAGTCCCATGCCCTTCCGGCGCTATCAGCCCTTCACCCCCGTCGCCCTGACCGACCGTACCTGGCCGTCGAAGGTGATCGACAAGGCCCCCCGCTGGTGCGCGGTCGACCTGCGCGACGGCAACCAGGCGCTGATCGACCCGATGGACTCCACCCGCAAGCTGAAGATGTTCGAGCTGCTGGTGCAGATGGGCTACAAGGAGATCGAGGTCGGGTTCCCGGCCGCGTCCCAGACCGACTACGACTTCGTCCGCAAGATCATCGAAGAGGGGCGCATCCCCGACGACGTCGTCATCCAGGTGCTGACCCAGGCCCGGCCCGAGCTGATCGAGCGCACCTACGAGTCGCTGCGCGGGGCCAGGCAGGCCATCGTCCACCTCTACAACTCCACCTCCACCCTGCAGCGCCGCGTGGTGTTCGGGCTGGACAAGGAGGGCATCACCGCCATCGCCGTCGAGGGCGCCAAGTTGTGCAAGAAGCTGGCCGACGACATGGCGGGGGAGACCGAGATCTACTTCGAGTACTCGCCGGAGTCCTACACGGGCACCGAGCTGGAGTACGCCGTCGAGGTCTGCGACGCCGTCAACGACGTGTGGCAGCCGACCCCCGACCGCAAGGTGATCATCAACCTGCCGGCGACGGTCGAGATGGCCACGCCCAACGTCTACGCCGACTCGATCGAGTGGATGCACCGCAACCTGCGCTACCGCGACTCGATCGTGTTGTCGCTGCACCCCCACAACGACCGGGGCACCGCCGTCGCCGCCGCCGAGCTGGGCTACATGGCCGGGGCCGACCGCATCGAGGGCTGCCTGTTCGGCAACGGCGAGCGCACCGGCAACGTCTGCCTGGTGACCCTGGGGATGAACCTGTTCTCGCAGGGCGTCGACCCCGAGGTCGACATCTCCGACATCGACGAGGTGCGCCGGGTCGTCGAATACTGCAACCAGCTGCCCGTCCACCCGCGTCACCCGTGGGGCGGCGAGCTCGTCTACACCGCGTTCTCCGGCTCCCACCAAGACGCGATCAAGAAGGGCTTCGAGCACCTGGAGCGCGACGCCGCGGCGGCGGGCGTGCCGGTCGACGAGTTCGCCTGGGCGGTGCCCTACCTGCCGATCGACCCGAAGGACATCGGCCGCACCTACGAGGCGGTCATCCGGGTCAACAGCCAGTCGGGCAAGGGCGGCGTGGCCTACATCATGAAGGCCGACCACCAGCTCGACCTGCCCCGGCGGCTGCAGATCGAGTTCTCGCGCGCGGTCCAGGCCCGCACCGACGCCGAGGGCGGCGAGGTGACCCCGGCCCAGATGTGGGAGGCGTTCACCGACGAATACCTGCCCAACCCGGCCAACCCGTGGGGCCGCATCGGCCTGCTGGCCCACCGCACCACCTCGGCCGTCGACGACAAGGACGCCATCAGCGCCGACGTCCGGATCGAGGGCCAGATCCGCGAGATCCACGGCACCGGCAACGGCCCCATCTCGGCCTTCTGCGACGCGCTGGGCTCGGTGGGCATCGACGTGCGCGTCCTCGACTACACCGAGCACGCCATGAGCGGCGGCGCCGACGCCAAGGCGGCCTCCTACGTCGAGACCGAGATCGACGGCCAGGTCCTGTGGGGCGTGGGCATCGACGCCAACACCACGACCGCCTCGCTGAAGGCGATCATCTCGGCGGTCAACCGCGCCGGCCGATAGGTCCGCCGAAAGGCGCGGGGTCCGTCGATCCCGCGCCTTTCTGCTTTCCGTCACGGCCCCGCCCACCCCGGCCCCGACCGCCGCCGCCGGCCCGCGCCGCATCCGGCGCCGACCGGCCGCGCCACGCCGCCGCCGTCACGGACCAGATGTCGTGAACCGGCCCGGGGAGAGGTCCTGCGGGGGCGCGGACCGGCCGAGCACCATCTCGGCGCAGATCCGGCCCACGGCAGGGGAGATCGCGAAGCCGTGGCCGCTGAAGCCGGCCGCCACGTAGAGCCCTTCGGGCCCCGCCGGGCCGACGAGCGGGGCCAGGTCGGGCGTGATGTCGTAGCAGGCCGCGTAGGACTGCGGGAAGACGACGTCGGGGAAGGCAGGGAAGCGGGTGGTGAAGCGGGCCGCGGCGCGTTCGAGTTCCACGTCGGTGGCCCGGTTGAGGTAGCCGTCGGGGGTGGTCAGCTCGGCCCCGGTGTGGCTGCCGATGAGCAGGCGGCCGTTGTTCTCGTGGCGGACGTACTGCATGCCGACCAGGTCGGTGAAGGCCGGGACCGGGCCGACCGGGGCGCCGGGGGCGGCGATCACGATGGGCTCGCGCATCGCGCCGACGGGCAGGGTCACCCCGAGGGGCGCCACGAGTTCGGCGGTCCAGGCTCCGGCGGCGACGATCACGGCCCGCGCGCCGACCACGCGGCCGTCGGCCAGGCGTACACCCGCGATCGAGGAGGAGTCGCCCAGGAGGGCGGCGACCCTGGTGTGTTCGAGGATGCGGGCGCCGCCGCGCTGGGCCGCCTGGGCGAAGTGGCGGCAGGCCGCGACCGGGTCGCCGTGGCCGCCGCGGGGTTCGAAGGCGAAGGCGGCGAAGTCCTTGGTCTCCAGGCCCGGCCACAGGGCCGCGACGTCGTCGTGGGTGACCATCGCGACGTCGATGCCGAGGTCCTGGCGGCGGGCCACGTTGGCGCGCAGCGCGGCGGCCGACTCCTCGCCGACGCCGACGACGTGCCCGGTCTGCCGGAAGCCGAGGCCGGGGTGGCGTTCGAAGAAGCCGATGCCCTCCCAGGCCATCGCGGTCAGGGTGGCGCACTCGTAGTGGCAGCGGACCAGCCCGCTCGACTTGGCGGTGCCGCCCGAGCCGGTGGTCCGGCGCTCCAGGACGAGCACGTCACGCTGCCCTCGGGCGGTCAGCGCGGCGGCGATCGACAGACCCTCCAGCCCGCCCCCGATGATCACCACGGCGTGGGAGCTCATGGCGGGAAGTGAACACGTGCCACATTGCCCCCATGTGGCCCGCCGGTTTCCGGGCGGTAACCTTCGGGCCATGAGGATCGCGGTGATCGGCCTGGGCGACATCGCCCGGAAGGCGTACCTGCCGGTGCTCAGCGCCGTCGACGGGGCCGAGCTGGTGTTCTGCACCCGCGACCCCGGGACGCTGCGCGAGCTGGGCGACGCCTACCGGGTGACCCGGCGGCACACGTCGGTGGCCGAGGTCGTCGACGGGGGAGCCGACGCGGCGTTCGTGCACGCCGCCACCGGGGCCCATCCGGCGATCGTGACCGAGCTGCTGGAGGCGGGCGTGCCCGTCTTCGTCGACAAGCCGCTCGCCTACCGGCTGGAGGACTCCGAACGGCTCGTGGAGCTGGCGCGCGAGCGCGGGGTGCCGCTCATGGTCGGCTTCAACCGGCGGTACGCCCCCGGCCTCCTCGCCCTCCGGGAGCTCCCGCGCGACCTGGTCATCCTCCAGAAGAACCGGCACACCCGGCCGGAAGACCCGCGCACGATGGTCTACGACGACTTCATCCACGTCGCCGACACGCTCCGCTTCCTGGCCCCGGGAGAGGTCACCACGACGTCGGTGCGGTTCCGGAAGACCGGCGGCCTGCTGGAGCACGTCGTGCTCGAACTGTCCGGCGACGGGTTCACCACCTCGGGATCATGTCCCGGGTGAGCGGCCAGACCGAGGAGACCTGCGAGGTCATCGGCAGGGGCGAGAAGCGCAAGGTGCTCGACCTCGGCGAGGAGGTCGCCTTCACCGAGGCCGGGGAGGTGCGCAGGCGGCGGCCCGACTGGGTGCCCGTCGGCACCCAGCGCGGGTTCCGCGGGGCCTGCCTCGCCTTCCTGGAAGCGGTCGGCGAGGGCAGGCTGCTCGACGCGGGCGACGCGCTGGAGACGCACCGCCTGTGCGAGCGGATCCTCGACGAGGCCGGCCGGTAACCCGGCCGGTCAGCAGCTCCTCGACTGGCAGGCGTCCGCCACCCTGCCGACGGCGATCGCGTGGGCGGCCTGGCGCAGCGTCAGGCCCCTGTCCCGTGACAACGCGGCGACCTGCCGGTAGGCGGGCTCCAGGTGCTCGCGCAGCCGGGAGCCGAGATCGCCGACCGTCCACTCGTTGTGGGAGGCGATCACGCCGCCGGCGTTCCCGAGCAGGTCGGGCACGACCACGCAGCCCCGCCCGGTCAGGATCTGGTCGGCCGCCGGGGTGACCGGCCCGTCGGCGGCCTCGACGACCATCCCGGCCCGGACCTCGGTGGCGTCGTGGGCGGTGACGGTGCCGGTGGTGAGCACGAGCACGTCGGCGTCGGCGCCCAGCCCGCCGCCGACGACCGTGAACCGGGCCTCGGCCAGCGTGGCGGTGACCATGGCCGCGAGCGCGCCGGACCCGTGGACGGCGACCGTCCGCCCCCCGCCGGGGCCGAGCAGCACCCGCACGCCGAGCGCCACCGCCTCGGTCAGGTCGGGCCGCGCGGAGGTGAGCGGGACGTCGCGGCCCACCAGCGGCTGGATCTCGTGGGTGTAGCGGCGGGTCAGCCGGTCGAACTCGCGCTCGGTCAGCCCCGCCGGGTCGACGGCCACGCCGCCCTTCGCGCCGCCGTAGGGCAGCCCGGCCAGGGCGCACGTCCAGGTCAGGCCCATGGCCAGGGCGGTGACCTCGTCGAGGTCGGTGGCGGGATGGAATCGCACGCCGCCCCTGGCCGGGCCGCGCGACAGGTTGTGCTGGACCCGGTAGCCCTCGATCACGTCGATCCGGCCGTCTTCGCGGCGGACCGGGACCGAGACGGTCAGTGACCGGCGGGGCGTGGCGAGCAACTGGTGCAGGCCCTCGTCGAGGGCGAGGAAGCGGGCGGCCTCGGCGAGGTGGTGCTGGGCGGAGGCCAGCGGGGCCGACGGCGCTGTCGGGATGTCCGTGACGGTCATAGTGGTGGTGCCTCTCGGATCGATCACCGTCGCCATTGACGGTGATGTCCACCATTGTCGTGAACGTGGATCACGGCGATGCCCTGTTTTGCGGGCATGTCGCCGTTTTTTCGCGGATCCTGCTGTCCACTATCGCACCGGTTTTGTCACTTATCGTGAACGGGGTGTTACAAACCGAGGTATCTCGCGAGGGATCGCATGCCGTGGTCGAAGAACTCGCGGCGGTGCGTGATCGTGTTGTCGAACTGGCCGAACAACTCGAAGCTGACCGCGCCGAACAGGGCCGTCCACGCGGTGACCGCGCGGGCGACCGCGACGTCGGAGACGCCGGGCATGACCTGCCGGAGGGCCTCGACGTCGGGGCCGAGCAGGGCCGGCGGCGGGGTGGAGTCGGGCGGGGCGGGGTCGGCGTCGGCGATGATCCGGCCGCAGACGAGGGTCGCCCGCAGGGCGGGGGCGACGGTGTCGGCCGGCGCCCGGTATCCGGGTACGGGTGAGCCGTAGAGCAGGGCGTACTCGTGGGGGCGGTCGAGCGCGAAGTCTCGGACGGCGTGGCAGAGGGCCAGCCAGCGGGCCGTGGGGTCCTGGTCGTGCTGGGACGCCTCGGCGGCCTCGCCCAGGGCGTTGTAGCCGTCGATGATCAGGGCGGTGAGCAGGTCGTCCTTGGTCGGGAAGTAGCGGTGGATCGCCGACGACGCCATGCCCATCTCCCGGGCGATCGCCCGTAGCGACAACCCCGCCGCGCCCTCTCTGGCCAGGTGGGTGCGGGCGATGTCGGTGATCTCGCGGACCATCTCGGCTCTCACGCGCTCCCGCGCGGTCTTGGCTGCGCTCATCTCCGCAGCTTAACAGAGCGGCGTACAGAAAAGAGAGCAGTGCTCTTGACGAGCGATGCTCCAAAGAGAGAGCATTGCTCTCATGAGAGACCTGCAGAGCTTCGAGGAGCGCGCTCCGGTGCGCAACACCTCGTCGACAGAGATCGACGCCACGCCCGCCGAGGTCTGGGCGCTGCTGTCCGACCTGCGCGGCTGGCAGCGCTGGTGGCCCGAGCACCGGGTGCTCGAACTGGGGGAGACCGCCCCCGGCGAGCGGTTCCGGTGGCGGCTGGGCGGCGTCCGGATCAGCTCCCGGTTCGCCGTCGTGACCGAGGGCCGCGAGCTCACCTGGAGCGGGGTGGCGCTCGGGCTCTACCGGGCGGTCGACCGCAACCTCGTCGAGCCGTTGCCCGGCGGGCGCACCCGCCTCACCATCTCCGAATCCCTCGCCGGGCCGCTGGCCGGGCTGCTCTACCCGGCCGCGAAGCTGCGCGCCGGACACGAACGTTTCCTGCACGCCATCAAGAAGGAGGCCGAGAAATGAGGCACGTCGTCATCGGGGCCGGTCAGGTCGGCGGTCAGCTCGCCGGGCTGCTGCTGGCCGAGGGGCACCAGGTCGTCCAGGTCTCCCGTTCGGGCTCGGGCGCCCCGGGAGCGGTGAAGGTCGCCGCCAGCGCGGCGGACGCCGACGCGCTGCTGCGGGCCTGCGAGGGGGCCGACGTGATCTACAACTGCGTCAACCCGCCCTACCACCGCTGGCCGGCCGACTGGCCGCCGATGCACGCCGCGATGCTGCGCGCCGCCCGGGAGACCGGCGCGGTGCTGGTGATCCTCGGCAACCTCTACGCCTACGGCCCCGTCACCGGCCCCATGACCGAGGACCTCCCGCTGGCCGCCACCCACGTCAAGGGGCGGGTCCGGGCGCGGATGTGGGAGCAGGCGCTGGCCGCCGGGATCAGGACCACCGAGGTCCGCGGCTCCGACTACTTCGGCCCCGGCTCGACCGGCGAGGCCTACCTCACCATGCAGGTCATCCGCCCCGCCGCCGAGAACCGGCCGGTGGTCGTGCTGAGCGACCCCGACGTCCCGCACTCCTGGACCTACCTGCCCGACGTCGCCCGCGCCCTGCTGATCGCCGGCGCCGACGAACGCGCCTGGGGACGGCCCTGGCACGTGCCGACCACGGAGGCGCTGACCTTCCGCCAGGTCGCCGAACGGACGGCCGCGCTCGCGGGCGCCCGGAGGCCGAGGGTCGTGCGGGTGCCCAAAGCGGTCTTCCACGCCATGGGCTGGGGCTCGCCGAAGATGAGGGAGTTGCGCGAGACCCTCTACCAGTTCGAGGCGCCTTTCCTGCTCGATTCCGGTGACTTCCAGAAGACCTTCGGCATGACGCCGACGCCGATCGACGAGGCCCTGGTGGCATCCATCCCGAGATAGGCGGTATCACTAGGAGAGTGGCACAACTAGTGATCGGCCCCCTCCTCCGCCACGTCGACGCGTCGACCGCGTCCATCTGGGTGGAGACCAGCGACCCCTGCACGGTCACCGTCACTGCGGGCGCCGAACAGTCGACAGAACGCACCTTCACGGTGCACGGACACCACTACGCGATCGTGGACGTCCCCGTGAGCGAACCCGTCCCCTACCAGATCCATCTCGGCGACGAGGCGGTGTGGCCGCTGGAGACGATGGACCCCAGCGTCATCCGTCCCGTCGACCGGCTGAACAAGGTCGTCTTCGGCTCGTGCCGGACCAGCGTCCCCCATGACACGGCCCACACGATCACCCACGGCGTGGACACCCTCTTCGCCTTCGGGCACGCCCTGACCGTCCACGACGAGCTCCCCGACCTGCTCATCATGCTGGGCGACCAGGTGTACGCCGACGAGCCGTCACGGGAGATGCTCGACTACATAAAGGCCCGCCGGGGCGACCAGGAGCCCGTCGGAGAGATCGCCGACTTCGAGGAGTACGCCGAGCTCTACCGGCAGGCGTGGAACGACCCCGAGATCCGCTGGTTGTTGTCGACCGTGCCGACGACCATGATCTTCGACGACCACGACCTGCGCGACGACTGGAACACCAGCAAGGACTGGCGGGCCAAGATGGCGAAGGTCCCGTGGTGGCCGCGCCGGGTCGTGGCGGGGCTCGGGGCCTACTGGGTCTACCAGCACCTGGGCAACCTGTCCCCGGCCGAACGGGCCGCCGACGAGGTCTACACGAAGATCCGCGCGGGCGACGGCGACGGAGCGGCGGTGCTCGACGCCTTCGCCCAGCAGGCCGACGAAGACCCGTCGACCAGCCGGTGGAGCTACGCGCGCGACTTCGGCGACACCCGGCTGATCATGCTCGACTCGCGGTGCGCCCGCCACCTGGAGCCCCGCGAGCGGTCGATGCTCGACGCGACCGAATGGGCGTGGCTGGAGGAGGTGCTGGCCGACCCGCCCGAGCGGGTGCTGGTCGGGTCGTCGGTGCCCATCCTGCTCCCGGCCGGCATCCACCACATCGAGACCTGGAACGAGGCCCTGTGCGACGGGGCCTGGGGCAAGACGGTGGCCCGGTTCATGGAGAGGGCCCGGCAGGCCGTCGACCTGGAACACTGGGCGGCCTTCCGGCGCTCCTTCGACCGCCTGCTGACCATGCTGGCCGCCTCGGGCACCACGGTCATGCTGCTGTCGGGCGACGTGCACTACTCCTACGTCGCCCGGGTCAAGGGCCTGCCGATCTACCAGCTCGTCTGCTCGCCGATCCGCAACCCGCTCAGCCGCACCCTGCGCCTGGCCAACGTGATCGCCCAGTTCGGGGTGGCCACGGTGATCGGCGCCCTGATCGCCCGGACGGCCAAGCTCCCGAGGCCGCCGGTGAAGTGGCGCATCACCGACGGCCCCTGGTTCCCCAACGCGCTGGCCACCCTCACCAAGGAGAACGGCACGCACGTGGTCCGGTGGGAGACGCCGACCGTCCTCGACGACCCACCGAAACTCAAGGAGGTCTCCCGGGTGGAGCTCACTCCTATTCGTTAGGGCAGATTCACAACGCGAGCTACGGCCGGCCTTCGGCCGCCCGCAGCTCGCTTCCGGTGAGCACCGCCTCAAGCTGGGCCAGCGCCCACTCGATCTCGTGGGCCTCGACCACCAGCGGCGGGGCCAGCCGGATCGTGCTCCCGTGGGTGTCCTTGGCCAGCACGCCGCGCGCCATCAGGCGCTCGCACACCTGCCGGCCGGTGGCCAGCGACGGGTCGACGTCGACCCCCGCCCACAGGCCCCGGCCGCGTACGGCGGTGACGCCCGGCAGCGCCCGCAGGCCATCGAACAGCACCGATTCCAGCTCGCGGGCGCGGGCCTGGTATTCGCCGGTCTTCAGCAGGTTGACCACGGTCTCGCCGACGGCGCAGGCCAGCGGGTTGCCGCCGAACGTCGACCCGTGCTGACCGGGCCTGATCACGCCCAGCACGTCGGCGTCGGCCGCGACCGCGCTCACCGGGACGACGCCGCCGCCGAGCGCCTTGCCCAGGACGTACATGTCCGGGACCACGTTCTCGTGGTCGCAGGCGAAGGTGTCGCCGGTGCGGCCCAGGCCCGACTGGATCTCGTCGGCGATCATGAGCACGCCGCGCTCGGTGCACAGCTCCCTGACCTGGCGGAGGTAGCCGTCCGGCGGGACCAGCACCCCGGCCTCGCCCTGGATCGGCTCCAGCAGCACGGCCACGGTGTTCTCGTCGATCGCGTCGGCGATCGCCTCGGCGGAGCCGTACTTCACGATCCGGAACCCGGGCGTGTAGGGGCCGAAGCCGTCGTGCGCGTCGGGGTCGGTGGAGAAGCTGACGATCGTGGTGGTGCGGCCGTGGAAGTTGTCCTCCATCACGACGATGTTGGGGTCGGTGATCCCCTTCACGTCGTGGCCCCATTTGCGGGCGACCTTGATCGCGGTCTCCACGGCCTCGGCGCCGGTGTTCATCGGCAGGATCATGTCCTTGCCGCACAACTCGGCCAGCCCGGCCGCGAACGCGCCGAACCGGTCGTTGAAGAAGGCGCGGCTGGTCAGGGTGACCCGGTCGAGCTGGGCGTGGGCCGCCGCCAGGATCACCGGGTTGCCGTGGCCGAAGTTCAGCGACGAATATCCGGCCAGGCAGTCGAGGTAGCGTCTCCCCTCGACGTCGGTGACCCAGGCGCCCTCGGCGGAGGCGATCACCACGGGCAGCGGGTGGTAGTTGTGCGCGCTCCGGCTCTCGGCCAGCTCGATCATGTCTCGCGTGTTCAAAGGCGGATCTCCAGGGTGCAGCACTTGGGGCCGCCGCCGGCCTTGCGCAGTTCCGACAGGTCGACCGGGATGACCGAGTAACCGCCCCGCTCCAGCTCGGCGCTGAGCCCGGTGGCCTCGGCGTTGACGATCACATTCTTGCCGTCGGAGACGGCGTTCAGCCCCAGCACGAGCGCGTCCTCCTCCGAGGCGATGATCGCGTCGGGGAACATCCGCCGCAGCACCCGCAGGCTGCCCTCGGAGAAGGCGCCCGGGTAGTAGGCGACGTTGTGCCCGTCGAGCGGGAACAGCGCCGTGTCGAGGTGGTAGAACCGCGGGTCGACCAGGCGCAGCGTGACCACCGGGCGGCCCAGGAACTCCTGCGCCTCCATGTGGGCGGCCACGTCGGTCCGGAAGCCGGTGCCGGCCAGGATCACCTCGTCGAGCGTGAGGAAGTCGCCCTCGCCCTCGTTGGTGAAGTTGGCCTCCTTGACCGGCAGGCCGAGTTCGGCGAACCACTTGGCGTAGGCCGGTCCCTCGTCGGCCCGCTCGGCGTGCGCGAACTTCGCGCCGTAGACGTGGGCGTCGACCACGAGGGCGCCGTTGGCGGCGAACACCATGTCGGGCAGCCCGTCGATCGGGTCGATCAGGCTCACCCGGTGGCCCAGCGACTCGTAGGCGGCCTTCAGGGTGTTCCACTGCTCAAGGGCCTTCCCGGCGCTGGCCCCGGCGGCCGGATCCATCCAGGGGTTGATCGCGTACGTGACGGCGAAGAATTCCGGCCGGCACATAAGGAAGTGACGCGTCGTGGCCACCCGCTCGCGGGTGGTGGTCGTCGTCTCGTAAGCGGGTGTGTTCACGCACGTCTCCGGCGGTGAGCTGGGGCAACTGCTCTCAGACTAGGAACAGGCGACCTGGGCTCCAATGCGGCGACATTGCGTCCTTAACGCGGTCTCTTGCGTCTTTGCGGCGCTCGGCGGTGATTTGTTGCTCAGGTGATCAGCCGGGTGAGCACGATCGCGCTTTTCGTCCGGGTGACGAACGGCTCGGCGGCGATCCGCTCGATGACCTGCTCGACGTGCCGGACGTCGGTGGCGCGGATGTGCAGCAGCGCGTCCGCCTCGCCGGTCACCGTGCAGGCCGACACCACCTCCGGGTGCCGGGAGACGGCCAGCCCGATCTCGGCGGGTGAGGTCTTGCCCCGGCAGAACAGTTCGACGTAGGCCTCGGTCGTCCACCCCAGGGCGGAGGGTTCGACGCGGGCGGTGAACCCGGTGATGGCCCCCTGCTGAACCAGCCGGTCGACCCGTCGTTTGACCGCCGGGGCCGACAGCCCGACCTGGCCGCCGATTTCCGCATATGTCGCCCGGGCATCGTCCACGAGGGCCCCGATGATCGCCCGGTCTAGCTCGTCCAGCTTCACGAGCATCTGTATACCGCCTGAAACCTCTGTTCTCTCCGTTCGGCCGCACCGGGCGGGCGACCTTTCCGGCTCCGTTACGGCTCCGCCCGCCCGGCCCCGCCCGCCGCCTCCGGCGGGGCGGCCACCCGGCGCCGACCGGTCGCGCCCCGGACCGCGCCGTCACGAGAGGCGTCAGGCCGGACCGGGCACTGAGCGCGGATCCGGAATGCCGGGCGTGGCTGTTGGGGAGGGCGCTCAGCCGGCCGGAAGCGGGGCGCGGGCGAAGCCCGGAGCGGCGCGTTCGAGGAGGTCGAAGGCCCTGACGACCTCTCTCCTGAGGTCGGGCAGGATCGCGTCCGGTGTCTCGCCGGCGGTGCGGCGGGCGAAGTAGGACGAGGCCGTGATGCGGACCACCGCACAGACCCCGGCGGCGATGATCTGGGGCGTGATGTCGCCGGGCTCGGTGCCCGCCTCGTCGGCGAGGGTCTCGGCGAGGATGTGCTCGCGGCGCTCGTGCAGTTCCCGGATGCGGGCGACCAGCGACGGCGCGTCGTTGATCATCTTGGCGACCAGCTCGCTGCCCTCGGACGTGCCGTACCGCCAGTCGCGGTTGTCGAGGGCGTCGAGGACGTCGCGGCGGAGCGCCTCGACGGCCGTCTCGCCCGGCCGCCGGTCGCGGACCACGACGGCGAGGAGCTGCTCGGCCTCGTCGAGGCGGTCGAGGCAGAGGTCCTCCTTGGTCCGGAAGTAGTTGAAGACCGTGTTGACCGAGACGTCGGCGACCCTGGCGACCTCGGCGACGGTCACGTTGTCGAAGCCGTGGTGCAGGAAGAGGCTCATCGCGATGTCGGAGATCTTGAGCCGGGTCTCCCGCTTCTTGCGCTCGCGCAGGGTCTCCATGGCGGGGATCCTACCAAACTTGTAGTGACACCAAATTTGTGGTTACTCTACCGAAGTGATCCAAGCGAGAGCACTGACAAGGACCTTCAAGGGCGTCCCGGCCGTGCGGGGCGTCGACCTCGACGTCCGCGAAGGCGAGATCTGCGGCTTCCTCGGGCCCAACGGGGCCGGGAAGACGACCACGCTGCGCATGCTGACCACCCTCCTGCGGCCGACCTCCGGCACCGCGACCGTGGCGGGCCACGACCTCGTCGCCGACCCGGCAGGGGTGCGCCGGTCCATCGGATACGTCGCCCAGGGCGGCATGTTCACCCCCCTGTCCCTGATCGGCGAGGAACTGCGGCTCCAGGCCCGGCTCCACGGCCACTCGGCCCGCGAGGCGCGGCGGCGGACCGGGGAGGTGCTCGAACGGCTCGACCTGGCCGGCTTCGACAGACGCACCCCGGCCTCGTTGTCGGGCGGCCAGGCCAGGCGGGCCGACCTGGCGCTGGGGCTGGTCCACGCCCCCCGGGTGCTGTTCCTCGACGAGCCGACCAACGGCCTCGACCCCCGGGCGCGGGCCGAGCTCTGGACGTACATCCGGGGCCTGAAGACCACGATCTTCCTCAGCACCCACTATCTCGACGAGGCCGACGCCCTGTGCGACCGGGTGCTGATCATCGACGACGGCCGCATCGTGGCCACGGGCGCGCCGGCCGACCTCAAGCGGGACCACGCGGCGGCCACCCTCGACGAGGTCTTCCTGACGGTGACGGGCCGCCCGATGGAGGACGCCGCGGAGGCCGCGGCCTGACCGGCGAGAAAAAGGGGCCGGTTCTGTGCGGAAATATGTGTCCGGATTTTGCCGGACGCCTTCATCGGGCGGATCCCCGAGACGCAAACGATCTTCGTCGGGAAACGTCCGGAAAAGCAGGGTGACAAGAAGGGGGTCATCGGATGACTGCGTTTGTTGTGGCGGCGCATTATCTGCGCGAAACGTTCCGTAACACTTTTGTGATCGTTTTCGGGGTGGTCCAGCCCGCGCTCTATCTGGTCCTCTTCGGGCCGGTGTTCACCGGGTCGGGCGTCGGCACCTGGGACGTCCTGGTCCCCGGCCTGCTGATGCAGCTCGCGCTGCTCACCTGCGGGCTGACCGGGTTCAACATCGTCTTCGACCACCGCTTCGGGGTGCTCGAACGGCTCCGGGTCACCCCCGCGAGCAGGTTCGCGCTGCTGGTCGGACGGGTCATGAAGGACGCCGTGCTGCTGCTGGTGCAGGCGGTCGTCCTGCTCGTGCTCGCCGTCGCCTTCGGGCTGCGGGCCTCGGTCCCGGGCATGGCCGCCGGGCTCGCGCTGGTGATCGTCATGTCGCTGGGGCTCGCGGCGCTGTCGTACGCGGCGGCCCTCACGCTCGGCGACGAGTTGTTCCCGCCGGTCGCCGGCACGGCGGTGGTGCCGCTCCTGCTGCTGTCGGGGGCGCTGCTCCCCATGGAGGGCGCCCCCGCCTGGCTGGACGCCGCCTCGCAGGCCACCCCGTTCCGCCATGTCGTCGACGCCCTGCGGTCACTCTTCGCAGGGTCGGCCGCAGGGGTCGGGCAGGCGGTGCTCGGGGTGGCGCTGTTCCTCGCGGTCGCGCTCCCCCTGGCGACGCGGGTGTTCGGCCGGGAGAACGCCTAACCGAGCAGGTGGTCGAGGCGGCCCGACTTGATCTCGGTGAGCATCGCCGTCAGCGCCTCGGCGCCGAAGACCAGTGCCGGGCCCTCCGGGTCGCGGGAGTTGCGCAGGGCCGTGGTGCCGTCGGGAAGGCGGGCGAACTCCACGCAGCTGCCGTTCGGGTTGCTGTGACTGCTCTTCTTCCAGACGACGTGCCGCAGCTGGCCGGAATTCGGAACGTATCCCATCGCACCCTCTCATCGGTTCAGAGGGCCACCCTAGTAGGTCATCTGCACGTGCATCGGAGATTACAGAGAGGTGCGAATCTCCGTCAGGAGTTCCTGTGTCCTCCGCGCCTGGTGGGCCTCCACGCACAGGCTGTTCATGACCTGCATGTAACGGTCCACCTCGTCGAGTTTCTCCAGGTAGAGGGCGCTGGTGAGCTGTTCGAGGTAGACCACGTCGGGCAGCTCGCGCTCGTCGAAGCGCAGGATCGTGAAGGGGCCGCCGGCCGCCGCGTGGCCGCCGCGCTCGAACGGCACGATCTGGAGCGTGATGTTCGGGTGCTCGCTCATCTCCAGCAGGTGGTCGATCTGGGCGCGCATCACGTCGCGGCCGCCGAGCGGGCGGCGCAGGGCGGCCTCGTCGATGACCGTCCACAACTTGACCGCGTCGGGCCCCTGCAGGCGGGCCTGGCGGGTCATGCGGAGGGCGACGCGGCGGTCGATCTCCTCCTGGGGGGCGCCGGCGTTGGCGAGCAGGATGACCGCGCGGGCGTAGTCGGGGGTCTGGAGGAGCCCGTGGACGAACTGGACCTCGTAGGCCCGGATCACCGAGGCGGCCTCCTCCAGGCCGACGTACATCTCGAACCAGGAGGGGAGCAGGTCGCTGTACTTGTGCCACCAGCCCGGCGAGTTGGCCTGCCGGGCCAGGTTGATCATCGCGTCGCGGTCGGCCGCGTTGGTCACGCCGTAGAGGGTGAGCAGGTCGGCGACGTCGCGCTCCTTGAAGCTGACCCGGCCGAGCTCCAGGCGGCTGATCTTCGCGTGGGAGGCCCGGATGACGTGACCGGCGTCCTCGGGCGAGATGCCCTTGGCCCGCCGGAGCCGCCGGAGCTGGGCGCCCAGGAGGATGCGCAGCACCGTGGGGCCACCACGGGAGTACGAGAGCACGCCGGGGTGGTGCGGTTCAGCGGTCACGACAGTCTCCACACGCGTTACGTCACAGGTCGGGCATTTCCTTAACCAGTGCATCATTGTCGCATCAGCGGCCCTTGGCAAACAGTGCAGCATTCATGGGAAAATGCCAAGAGCCGCCACCTGCACGTGCATATGCAGTTATTTTTTGATTAGTACTGATTCGTTAGACCGGCTGACAATCGGGGCCGCGTCGTGGTGGCGCACCTCCGGCAGCAGCCGGTCGAGCCAGCGCGGCAACCACCAGTTGGCCCGTCCGAGCAGCGCCATCGTGGCCGGAACCAGCACCAGCCGCACGAGCGTCGCGTCGATCAGCACGGCCGCCGCCATGCCCACCCCGGTCGTCTTGACGGTCACGTCGGGATCGAGCGCGAAGCCGACGAACACCGCCACCATGATCGCGGCGGCGCTGGAGATCACCCGGCCGGTCGAGGCCAGGCCCCGGATCACGCTGCCCCTGGCGTCGCCGGTGGCGAGGTAGTCCTCCCGGATCCGGGACAGCAGGAACACCTCGTAGTCCATCGACAGGCCGAACAGCACGGTGAACATCAGGATCGGCACCCAGCTCGACACCGCGCCGCCGTGCGGCAGCCCGACCAGGGCCGCCCCGGCGTCGGTCTGGAACACCGCCGTGATCACCCCGTACGCCGCCGCGACCGACAACAGGTTCATCACTGCGGCCTTGAGGGCGACGACCGGCGCCCGGAACAACACGGTCAGCAGCAGCAGCGACAGCGCCACCACGAACGCGACCACCACCCAGAGCCGTTCGGCCAGGCGGTCGGAGATGTCCCCGAACACCGCCACCACCCCGGTGACCATCACCCCGTCGGGGAGGGTCGCCCGCAGGTGCCGGACGAGCTCGGTGGTGCGCTCGTCCTGCGGGCCGGTCTCCGGTTCGACGGCGATCACGGCCGCCCGGCCCTGCGTGACCGGCGGGGCCACCGCCTTGACGCCGGGCACGCCGGGCAGCCGGGCGGCGACCTCCGCGGCCAGCGAGGCGTCCATGGCCAGCACGACCGGGCCGTTGGCGCCGGGGCCGAACTCGGCCGCGACGAGGTCGTAGGCGACGCGGGTGGTCGCGCTCTCGGGCTGCGTTCCGGCGTCCTGCGGCCAGGTGCGCATGCCCAGCGTCGGCGCGGCCAGCGCCAGCAGCACCACGACCGCGACCAGCGCCGACCGGACCGGGCGCTCGCCCACCCACGCGGCCCACCGGGCCGTGCGCGGCGCCCGGACGACGGGCCGCACCAGGCCCAGCCGCTCCCGGCGCGGCAGCACCCGGCGGCCCGCCAGGCCGAGCATCGCCGGCACCAGCGTGACCGAGGCGACCATGACGGCCCCGACGGTGGCGAAGGTGGCGTACGCGAACGACGCGTAGACCGGCAGCGTGGACAGGTTCAGCCCGAACAGGGAGACCAGCACGGTCAGGCCGGCCATCAGCACCGAGGTCCCGGCGGTCGCGGTGGCATGGGCCGCCGCCCCGACGGGCGGCAGCCCGGCCCGCAGCGCCTCGACGTGCCGGCTGACCAGGAACAGGGCGTAGTCGATGCCGACCCCGAGCCCGACCATCGTGGCGATCGTCGGGGCGATGGTGGAGATCTCGGTCAGCGCGGCCAGCAGGGTGACCAGCGCGGTGCCGACGCCCAGCCCCATCAGCGCGACGAGGATCGGCAGCCCGGCCGCGACCAGCGAGCCGAGCCCGGCGATCAGGATCACCAGGGCGGCCACGATCCCGACCACCTCGGCGGTGCCGCTCGGCGCGGAGACGTTCTCCGGCACCTCGCCGCCGAACGCGACCGTGAACCCGGCCTCCTCGGCGGGGGCGGCGGCGCCGGTGAGGGCGTCCACGGCCTCGGAGCCCGCGAAGTCGGTGACCGGCACCGAGTAGCCGACCTCGATCAGAGCGGTGTCGCCGTCGGGCGACAGGCGCGGCGGGGCGACGCGTGAGACGTGGGGCATCGCGGCGAGCCGGTCGGCCAGCGTGGCCAGCAGGTCCGGCGGCACCGCGCCGTCGCCGTGGACGACGACCCGCGAACCGGCGCCGGCCATGGCGGGGAAGTGCTCCTCCAGGAACGCACTGCCCTCCTGGGAGGGGATGCCGGGCACGTCGTAGTCGTCGTGGGTGGTGCCGCCCGCGGCCATCGACAGGCCGGTCGCGGCGACGAGCGCGACCAGCCAGACGGCGAGCGTGCGCCACGGATGTGCGGCGGCCGCGCCACCAAGGCGGCCGAGCAAGCGTGACATCGGGGGTGTCCTCTCGTGATCGGTACACCCCCACGGTGGACCCGGCCGCTTGGCCGCCTCTTGGGGTGGGCTTGGAGACCGGAAGGTCACACCTGCGGGAGCCCGGCCAGCGCCTTCTCCGCGTCGGCCGCCCACAGCGGCGCGCCCCGGTGCCGGGCCACCTCGGCCGCGTGCCGGTAGTGACCGGCCGCCTCGCCGAGGTCGCCCAGGCGCGCCGCCAGGTCGCCCAGCAGATGGGCGACCGGCCGCAGCGAGACCGACAACGAGGCCGCGCCCGGCATGCCGTCCCGCAGCGGCAGCAGTTGCTCGCGGATCTCCCTGACCTCTTCCAGCGAGCCGACCTGGGTCGCCGCCATGGCGCGCAGGCCCAGGTAGAGGGAGTAGTAGAAGTCCTTGCGGATCGGGGCGAGCCGGGTCCGGATCTCGGCGGCCTCCTTCAGGCGGCCCTCGCGGCAGAGCGCCACCGCGAGCAGGTCGTTGACGATCGCGCCGTGTTCCTGCTGGAGGGCCCAGGCGATGTCCGCGTACTCGCCGTGCCGGTCCTGGGTCAGCCGGATCGAGAAGACCGCCAGCGCGTGGGCGCCCTCGGCGTTGATCGAGCCCTTGCGGTGCAGCAGGCCGAAGGCGGCGGCATAGGCCGCCAGGGCGCCGTCGAGGTCGCCGGCCACGTGGCGGAGTGTCGCGTAGGCGACGTTGGTGACCTCGCGCGCCTCGATCATCTGGTACGCCGCCGCGAGGTCGGCGGCCGCCTTCAGATGCCGGTGCATGCCGGGCAGCTCACCGAGCATCCAGCACGCCCGGGCGGCGACGAACTCGCCGTACCAGCGGTAGGCCAGCAGGTGGTCGTGGCGCGTGGCCAGCTCGACCAGCCGCACGGCCAGGTCGAGGACCCGCCGCGGCTCCAGTTCGAACGGGGTCTCCTTGAGCCGGACGATGAGGGCCAGCGCGGTCATCGCCGGGTCGTCGAGCGTGGCGGCCAGCTCCTCCAGCTCGGCGGCGGCCGCGGCGCTGCGCGGGTCGCCCTCGTTCTCCAGCTCGGAGACGACCATCTCCAGCAGCCGGCACCGCACGACCGGGTCGAGGTCGTCGCGCTTCAGCAGGCGGGTGATCAGGCCGACGGTGCGCTCGTCGACGTAGGAGTAGGGGCGGATGAGCCACGGGGTGGCCTCGGTCCAGCACGAGAACGCGGCGATCAGCAGGTCGTCGCGGCCCGCCGCCTGGGCGATCTCCACCGCCTTCTGGCGGGTCACCCGGGCGTGCGCCACCGCGCCGTCCTGCACCTGGGCGCGGACCAGCGCGGCCAGCAGCTCGACCTTGGCGGCGTCGCGGTCGGCCATCGCCTGGGCGGGCAGCCGCTCGAACGCATCGAGGGCCTGTTCGTAGAGTTCGGTGGCGGTGTCGTAGGCGTAGCGGCGGGTGGCTAGTTCGGCGGCCTTGACCGAGTGGGCGACGGCGCGTTCGGCGGTCGCCGAGGTGCCCGCGCGGGCGTAGTGGTGGGCCAATGCCGTGTGGTCGTCGGGGTGCAGGGCGGCCAGGGCGTCGGCGACGCGGGCGTGCATGCGGGTGAGGCGCACCTGCGAGAGGTCGTGGTAGAGGGTGTCGCGGACCAGCGCGTGGGTGAACCGCACCCGGCCCGGCGACGGCTCGGTGAGCAGGCCGGTCAGCACGCCCGCCTCCAGGGCGTCGAGCACGCCGTCCTCGTCGGCGTCGGCGGCGCCGACCAGGACCTCGACCTCGGCCTCCCGGCCGACGGCGGCGGCGAGCCGGAGCACGGTGACGGCGGGCGCGGGCAGCCGGGCCAGCCGCCGCCGCAGGACGTCGCGCACCCCTTCGGGAACGCTCCGGGCCACCCCCGCCAGGCTGCCCTCCGAGGCCAGGAGGCGGGCGCTCTCCCGTACGTAGAAGGGGTTCCCGCCGGTGCGCTCGGCGATCCAGGCGACGGTCCCGGCCTCGACCTCGCGTCCGCAGACCGAGGTCACCAGCCGCTCGACGTCGCCCTCGGACAGGCCGTCGAGGTGGAGCCGCGTGGGGGAGCGGGCGGCCAGCGCGGCCAGCGCGTCCTCCTGGGCGTCGGTCACGTCGGAGGGCCGGTAGGCGGCCACCAGCAGCACCCGCGCGGCGGTCAGCTCCTGGGCCACGGCGACCAGCAGGCCGAGCGTCTCGGCGTCGGCCCGGTGGAGGTCGTCGAGGAGGATCGCCAGCGCCTGCCCTTTCCGGGCACCCGTGCTCTGTGTCATGGCGCGCAACCAGGCGCAGGCGGCGCGGTGCATGCGGAACCGGCCGGCGGCGCCGTCGTCGGAGGGCGGGCGCGCGTCGCCGAGCAGCGGGGCCAGCGCCTCGGCGTGCTCGCCGAGGGGGGTGGTCCGGGTCAGCGGGGACAGCGCCTCGATCCACGCCCAGGCGGGCGGCGCGCCCTCGGTCTCGGGGCAGCGCCCGGTCGCGACCAGCCAGACCGCGGGGTCGAGGTCGTCGGCGATGCGCGCCATCAGGGTCGACTTCCCGGCCCCCGGCTCGCCGCTGATCAGCACCACGCCCGCCTCTCCGGCGGCGGCGCGGGCGGCGGCGTCGGCGATCTCGGCCAGTTCGAGGTCGCGGCCGACGAACAGCGGGCCCGTGGGATCGGTCCAGTTTTCGGCCGCGCGCGGCGCGGCGATCGTGACCTGCGCGGTCTCGGCCGGTCCGGGCGCGTGGGTGGCGGCGTGGAGCAGGTCGAGCCGCTGCGCGAGCACGGCGTCTTCGAGGTCGGTCAGCGCCGGGCCGGGGTCGAGCCCGAGTTCGTCGGCGAGGGTGGTGCGGGCCCGGCGCAGCGCCGCGAGCGCGTCGGCCTGGCGTCCGCTGCCCCACAGGGCCAGGGCCAGCAGCCGCCAGCCCTCCTCGCGGAGCGGTTCGCGCCGCGTCAGCATCTCGGCCGCCGGTACGGCGTCCGCCGGCGGCGCCGACCGCAGGGTGGTCTCGACCAGCAGTTCCTGGGCGACCAGGCGCACCTCGGTCAGCCGGGCGGCCTCGGCGACGGCCCAGTCCTCGTCGGCGAACTCGGCGAACGCCCGGCCCTGCCAGATGCCGAGGGCGTCGCTCAGCAGCGTGCGCGCGGCGGCGGGGTCGCGGGCGCTCAGGGCGCGGGCCTCGGCGGCGGAACGTTCGAACCGCCAGGCGTCCACGGCGTCGGCGTCGAGCCGGACGGCGTATCCGGGGGCGGCGCTCACCAGCACCGAGGCGGGGGCACGCGGCGGCCGGCCGGGTTCGAGCAGGCGGCGCAGGTTGGCCACGTAGGACTGGAGCGACGCGATGGCCTTGGCCGGGGGTTCCCCGCGCCACAGGTCCTCGATCATGCGGTCGACGGAGACGACGTCTCCGCGTGAGGCGACCAGGAGGGCGAGCACGGCGCGCTGGCGTGGCCCGCCGAGGGGCACCGAACGCCCGTCGACGTCCGCTTGGAGGGGACCAAGCACCCGTACACGAACGGTCACGCGGCCAGGTTATACCCCCAGAACATCCCAAGAGACCTTCAAGCCGCATGGCGGACATTCGATGCCTGACCTCGACAGAAAGGGAAGAAGATCATGTCTGCCGATCGGCCCGACACCCACGACATGCTCGTGGTCCACCGGGTGTTCCGCCGCGAGTCCCGCATGCTCGCCGAGCTCGTGCCCACCGTCGCCGCCGGCGACGTCGTGCGCGCCGGGATCCTGGCCGCCCACCACCGCGACTACGCCCTGGGCCTGCACCACCACCACACCGGCGAGGACGAGCTCATCTGGCCCAAACTGCTGGCCCGGGTCGACCTGGAGGCCGACCTGGTGATCCGCATGGAGCACCAGCACGAACGCGTCCAGGCCGGCCTCGACCGCATCGGCGCGGCCCTGCCCGAATGGGAACGCACCGCCGACCCCGCCCTGCGCGACCACCTCGCCGCCCTGTACGCCGACCACCGGGCCGCCCTGCTCGAACACCTCGACGACGAGGAGAAACACGTCCTGAGCCTGATCGAGGAGCACCTCACGGTCGCCGAGTACGCCGCCGCCGGGGCCCGGTTCGCCACCGAGACCCCCAACGACAAGCTGCTGCTGTTCCTCGGCGCCCTGCTGGAGGAGGCCACCCCGGCCGAACGCGCCCACCTGCTCGGCACCCTGCCCTTGGCCGCCCGGCTGGCCTGGTTCCTGGTGGGCCGCCGCCGCTACGCGCGCCAGGTGGCGCTGGTACGCGGCCCTTCAAGAGGCTGACCAATCAGCTCCAAGTGCCCCGCCCCACCCTGGAGCGCATGACGAACGAACGCCCCTACGTCCAAGAGATGGTCATGATCCACCGGGTCTTCCGGCGCGAGTCGAAGATGATGCCCGAGCTGTTCCGCCGGGTCAGGCCCGGTGACGTCGCCCGCGCCGCCCTCATGGCGGAGCACTACCGGGGCTACGCCGAGGGCCTGCACACCCACCACACCGGCGAGGACGACCTCCTGTGGCCGAAACTGCTCGCCCGGGTCACCCTGGAGGCCGACCTGGTCAACCGGATGGAGCACCAGCACGAGTACATCGCCGACACCATCCGCCGCATCGGCGACCTGTTGCCCGAGTTCGAGCGCACCGCCGACCCGGTCACCCGCGACCGCCTCGCCGACCTGCTCACCGACCACCACGAGGCCCTCGACGAGCACCTGCGCGAGGAGGAGACGCACATCCTGCCGCTGGTCACCGAGCACATCACGGTGGCCGAGTGGAAGGAGATGGGCGAACGCGGCGTCAAGGAGGCGTCGGCGGGTTCGCTGAAGCAGCAGCTGATCGTGCTGGGCGCGATCCTGGAGGACGCCACCCCTGAGGAACGCGCCCACTTCATGGGCAACCTGCCCGCCCCCGCCAAGCTCGTGTGGAACCTGGCGGGGAGGCGCTTCTACGCCAAGCGCAAGGCGCTGGTGCGCGGCTGAGCCGGGCCCGTCCGCCTGCGAGGGCTAGTTCGCCTCGGCGTCGCCCGTGGCGGCCTCGACCGCGTCCTCGGGGCTGGCCTCGAGGTCCTGCTCGGCGTTGGCCACCGCCAGCGCCGACTGCTTGTCGAGCCGCACCCAGCTGTTGACGCTCTCGACCGAGAACAGCACCACCAGGTAGAGGGTCAGCGCGCCCGCCACCCAGGTCAGCGTGCCGGTCGCGGCGCCCACGCCGAGCACGAGCAGCCGCACCTCCCAGCCGAGACCGGCCTGGAAGATCCACGCCGGGGGCCAGATGCTCTGGCGGGTCCGGTAGACGGTGTCGTAGGTGTGGTAGCCCACGATGTAGAGCAGCACGAACAGCAGCCACTTCGGGGTGCCGGAGGCCAGCCCGATCAGGATGATCGTCAGGAACTCGGCCGCCCGGAGCAGCGGCGGGGTCAGCCAGTCGAACCGCCCCAGGTGGTTGTGCGAGGCCGTCGGCAGCACCAGAACGGTCAGCACCACCGCGGGCACCAGCAGCATCGGCCCCTCGGTCAGCGACCCGGTCACCGCCAGCGCGACGATCGCCAGCAGCGCCGCCAGCGTCATCGGCACCGGCGGCAGCCCGCGGCCCAGCCGGGGCTTCAGCAGCGTGACCAGCGGGCCGTCGTCGCGGTAGGCCACCAGGCGCGCGGTCTGCACCCGCTGCCGCTCCAGGTGGGGGTCGAGGACCTCGGGCTCGGGCTGGGGGTGCGTGATCATGCCATCGACCTCAGGAGACGTCCGGTCAGGGTGTACGTGGCCGCGATGCCGCCCCAGGTGATCAGCACCAGGAACGTGACCCTGGGGTCGAAGAACGCGGTGACGACGGCGATGGCGGCGAACCGCTCGCCGATGGGGAAGACGATCATCTTGCGGGCCCAGTGGACGGTCCGGAACTTCCCGGCCTTCGTCCACAACCGCAGCAGGTTCTTGACCGCGCCGCCGCTGGTGGCCTTGCGCACCTCGAGGGCGTCGCGCAGCGGCCGGTCGTCGGCCACGGCCAGGTCGAGCGTCGGCAGCGGGTTCGGCGGCTTGCGGCGGTTGGCCGCGCCGAAGGAGAAGTCGAGCAGGTGCTTGACCGACTGGAGCGCCAGCGCGATCAGGGCCAGCGTCCAGATCTCCTCGCCGTCGCCGAACTGCCCGGAGACCGTGGCCCCGACGGCGAGGCCGACGAAGACGGCGTACTCCTTGAACCGGTCGAACGTCGCGTCGAGCCAGGCCCCGAGGACGCCGAACTTGCGGGCGTACCGGGCGACCTGCCCGTCGACGCAGTCGAAGACGAACGCGAAGTAGATCAGCACGCCGCCGGCGACGTAACCGGGCCGCCCGCCGGTCGCGAACGCGCCCGCGGCCAGCAGCCCCAGCGCGATCGAGATCAGCGTGACCTGGTTGGGGGTCAGCCCCCGCCGCGCCGCCCAGCGCGCGATGAACCGCGAGTACGTGCTGACGAAGTAGGTCGTGAAGAACCCGTCGGCGCCCTTCACGGCGTTGTCGAGCCGGGCCCGGTCCTCGTCGAAGGTCAGGAACTCCCGCACGGCCTCGTCCGCGTTCCCGGCATTGACCTGCCGGTAGAACAGGTCACGGCGGCCCCGGATCCCGACGGACACGCCGCGGCGGACCAGCCCGAGCACCAGCAGTTCGGTCACGCCGTCTTCCGGCCCGGTGAGCGAGGCGAACTCGGCCACGTCGCCGGCCGCCTCGGCCAGGTTGGCGACCTGGCTGGCCTTGAGGTGCAGCGGCCCGAGCAGCGCCGCGTTGGGCCGGGTCACCTGGTGGTAGGCGCTGCCCTGCGAGATCACCCGCGTCTTGCTGATGCGGGCCCGCTGGGGACGCCCTTCCAGGATGTTCATCCCGATCTCGGGCACCGCCTCCTCGATGGGCGGCGGCTCGGGGGCGTCGGGGTCCCGCTCCTCGCGGACGACCAGGGCGACGGCGCCCCGCTTGGACTTCACGAGCTGGTAGATCAGCTCGTCGTGGATCAGCGAATCGGCCGGGAGGACCAGCAGGTCCTCGTCCAGCCCCGCGGCCACCTCGGCGATCGCCCGCAGGTCCCCGGCCCGGTCGGCGCTTTCCACCGTCCGGGCGCCCGGGTAAAATGCGGCTTGACCTGGCCGAACGATCATGACCGGCTCGGGGTCGTAAGCCGCGGCCTGGTCGATCAGCCGCTGGAAGGCCATGGGGGAGCCCGGCAGGCCGGTGAGCGGCAGCGGGGGCGCTCCGTTTTCGGAGCCCAGCAGCACCACGCGGGTCATGGCACCCTTTCTCTGGTTCATGCGGCGGGCGGAGGAAACCCACGCAGAGGCCAAAGCTTAGTGACCTTTCGGTTAACCCGTCGCACCACAGGTTTACCGGACGTATAGGCAGCGCCACGAGGTTACTTACCTAAATTTCACCAAACGTGACCCGAGTAGGCTGACGCCGTGAGTCTCTACCGTGACGAGGGCGTCGTCCTGCGCACCCACAAACTGGGCGAGGCCGACCGCATCATCACGATCCTGACCAGACGCACCGGCAAGGTCAGAGCGGTCGCCAAGGGCGTCCGCAAGACCAAGTCCCGCTTCGGCGCCCGCCTCGAACCCTTCACCCACGTCGACGTCCAGTTCCACACCGGCCGCTCCCTCGACATGGTCACCCAGTGCGAGACCATCCGCCCCTACGGCGAACCCCTGGTCTCCGACTACCCCCGCTACACGGCCGGCACGGCCATGCTGGAGACCGCCGACCGCCTGACCCTGGGCGAGAAGGAACCCGCCCTCCGCCAGTTCCTCCTGCTGGTCGGCGGCTTGCGAACCCTGGTCGACGGCTCCCACGAACCCCGCCTGGTCCTCGACGCCTTCTTCCTCCGCTCCCTGGCAGTGGCGGGCTACGCCCCCGCCCTGTCGGAGTGCGCCCGCTGCGGCGCGGAGGCGGTCAGGGCGTTCGCGATCGTGGCCGGCGGCGTGGTGTGCGCCAACTGCCGCCCGTCGGGCGCGGCGGTCCCGGCGGCCGAGACGATCGCGCTGATGATCGCCCTGCTGCGCGGCGACTGGGAGGCGGCCGACGCCTCGGAGGCCCGGAACCGGGTGGAGTGCAGCGGGCTGGTGGCGGCTTATCTGCAGTGGCACCTGGAACATGGAATCCGTTCACTGAAGCACGTTGAACGCGGCGTCGCGCCGTCTGAATTCCGTTAGATTGCGGGCGGTGGAGCTACTCCCCGCCGATCTGAACACCGCCGAGCAGAAGATCGTCACCGCGTTTCCCATGGGAACGCCCGTCGATATCAGTCGACTGCCCGACCGCCGGGTGCGCGCCGAAGTCATCGCTGCTGTCCTTTTTGGCGCGTGCGACCTTCCACGCGGAGCCCGTCCCGCGTTACGGGTCATCGGAGCACGGATCGCCGAAGAACTCCAGCTCGAAGCCGGCACGCTCACCGCGCCTGTCGCGATGACCGGATGTGATTTCGAGGCAGGCGTCAATCTGGCTGATTCCAGTGCGGTGACGATCCGCTTGGCCGACTGCAGACTTTCCTACCTTCACGGTCCGAATCTGCAGACTCAGGGCGATTTGGAGCTCACCGACGGCACCACCGTGATGGGTGAAGTGGATCTTCTCGGAGCTCGGATCGGAGGAACCATGAGACTGTCCGGTGCCCACTTGCACCCTGCGGAGGGGGTGGCCGTAACGCTGAGCCGGGCCAGGATCGAGGGTGGCCTTTTCCTCCGTGACGCATCGGTATGCGGCCAGCTCTGCATGATCAGTACTTACATCGGCGGACTATTGACCGCGCGCGGAACGACGTTCCGCGTCACGGATATGTCAGCTGTCAACGCGGTGCGCGCGCACATAGGCGAGACGGTTTTCATCGATGGTTCATTCCGATCGACCGGCCGTATCTATCTCCTCAACTCGATAGTCGACGGGGGGATCGTCGCCAAAAACGCACGAATATCTGTTGCCGACGGTCAATCCATCAACTTCGATCGGGCCAAGATCGAACGCGGGGTGAACATCTCTGGGGCCAGTCTGAGCGGAGATGTATCTGGGATGGGATCACGGGTCGGCAGCAACGTCGACCTCGACAAGACGTCATTCGCCGAGGGGGCCTCGGTGGATCTGTCGTTCGCCGAGGCGAGTGGGGTGAAAACCAGATTCACGCTAGGTCCGGACGTCATGAACCTCGAAGGGGCGAAGTTCGGCGTCATCGAAGACGACCGCGATTCCTGGCCGCCCACCCTCCACCTGGAAGGGTGCACCTACGGCTCGCTTAAAGACGGCGGCAAGACCAAGGTCCGCGACCGGCTCGCCTGGCTCGCCCGAGATCCGGGCGGCTATTCCCCTCAGCCCTACGAGCAGCTCGCCACCATCTACCGGGCCCGCGGCGACGAGGCCGCCGCCCGCCGGGTCGCGCTCGAACGTCACCGCCGCCGTCGGAGGACTCTGACGGCCGGTGGCAGGGCCATGAGCTGGTTCTCCGAGGTGACCGTGGGATTCGGCTACCGGACGTGGCTCGCGGGAATCTGGCTGGGCGCCCTGCTGGCGACGGGTGCCACGATCTTCTCCGTCTGGCCGCCCGCAGCCGTCGACCCGAAGACGCCGCGCCACTTCGAGCCGGTCGTCTACACCCTCGATCTGCTCCTCCCGGTCGCCGACCTGAAACAGGAGCCCTACTGGCAGCCCGTCGACGGCACCCGCTGGTTCGCGTGGGCACTCATCCTGTTCGGCTGGGGTCTCGGCACCGCCGTGATCGCCGGCCTCATGCGCCTGTTCAACCGCAACTGAGGCGGAACGAGGACCGTCCTGGACCGAATACGCTCAGGGACCATGGTTCGTCCCCCGTCGCCCCACCCCTCCGGGGCCACCCCGCCCGCCCTGCCCGCGGATCTGGTCCCCCGTCACGTCGCGATCGTCATGGACGGCAACGGCCGCTGGGCCAAGCAGCGCGGTCTGCCGCGCACCAAGGGTCACGAGATGGGGGAGGCGTCGCTGTTCGACGTCATCGAGGGCGCCATCGAGATGGGCATCCCCTACCTGTCGGCCTACGCCTTCTCCACGGAGAACTGGAAGCGGTCGCCCGACGAGGTCCGGTTCCTGATGGGGTTCAACCGTGACGTCATCCGCCGCCGCCGCGACGAGCTGAACGCGATGGGGGTGCGCGTCCGCTGGTCGGGGCGTCCGGGGCGGTTGTGGAAGTCGGTCATCCAGGAGCTCACCGAGGCCGAGGCGATGACCAGGACCAACTCGACCCTGACGCTGCAGTTCTGCGTCAACTACGGCGGCCGGGCCGAGATCGTCGACGCGGCGCTCAAGCTGGCGGCCGACGTCCAGGCCGGGCGGGTGAAGCCGGGCAAGGTCAACGAGAAGACCTTCGCGCGCTACCTCCACCAGCCCGAGATCCCCGACGTCGACCTGTTCATCCGGTCGTCGGGGGAGCAGCGGACCAGCAACTTCCTGCTCTGGCAGTCGGCGTACGCGGAGATGGTCTTCCTGAACCGCCTGTGGCCCGACTTCGACCGGCGGGACCTGTGGCAGGCGTGCGAGATCTACGCCAGCCGTGACCGCCGCTACGGCGGGGCGGTGCCGAACCCGGTCTAGGCGCGTCTGCGGGCGCGGTAGGCGGCGACGTGCATGCGGTTGCCGCAGGTGCGCGAGTCGCAGTAGACCCGTGAGCGGTTCCGTGACTCGTCGACGAAGACGTTCGCGCAGTCGGGGGCCGAGCAGGTGCGCAGGCGCTCCCCCTCGCCCTCGACCAGCACGTGGGCCAGCGCCACGCCGCAGTCGGCGGCCAGGTGTTCGGCCAGCGACGCGCCGGGCGCGAAGTAGTGGACGTGGAGAGCGAAGCCGTCGTGCCTGGTCAGGCTCGGTGTGATGCGGGTGCGGCCCAGCAGGGTGTTCAGCAGGGTGACCGCCGTGTCCTCGTCGGGGGCGGTGAAGACCTGGTGGAAGGCGGCGGAGAGGGCCTGGACCTCGGCCAGGTCGGTGGCGTTGACGAACTCCACGCCGCTCACCTGGCGCCGGAGCACCAGGGCGCCGAGCTCGTCGAGGTCGCCGGGCGGGGAGTTGACCAGATCGACCACAGTGGCCAGAGAGTGCACCATGTCGTGACTGAACGGCATCGCAGCTCCTGTGTCGTGTGTCCAGGAACTCTAACCCTTCGCGCACGCTCCGCAGGTGCCGAACACCTCGACGGTGTGGGTGATGGTGGTGAAGCCGTGTTCGGCGCCGACCCGCTCGGCCCACACCTCCACGTCGGGCCCGTCGACCTCGACCGTGCGGCCGCAGCCGCGGCAGACCAGGTGATGGTGGTGGGCGGCGGTGGCGCAGGCGCGGTAGACGGCCTCGCCGTCGTCGGTGCGCAGGACGTCGACCCGGCCGTCGTCGTTGAGCGCCTGGAGGGCGCGGTAGATGGTGGTCAGGCCGATCTTCGAGCCGTCGGCGCGCATCTCGGTGAAGATGTCCTGCGCGCTGCGGAACGCGGCGCTCTGGCGAAGGATCTCGTGCACCGCGTCGCGGCTTCTGCTCATGCTGTCGACTCCCCTGTACGGCTCCGCCTCACGAATCTACCGATCCCGAGCGCGACCGCGAACCCGGCGAGGGCGAGCAGCACGATCGTCGCCCCCGAAGGGACGTCGAGGTAGAACGACGACGTCAGACCGCCCACGGTGGCGAGCACACCGAAGACCATCGACAACGCCATGGTGGTCCGGAAGCTCCGGGTGAGCTGCTGTGAGGTGGCCACCGGCACAACCATAAGCGCGCTGACGAGCAGCAGGCCGACGGCCCGCATGGCGACGACCACGGTGACCGACGCGATCACGGCGATGAGCAGGCCGAGGAACCTGACCGGCAGGCCGCTGGCCCGGGCCACCTCCTCGTCCTGGCAGAGCACGAAGAGCTCCCGGCCGAAGACCGCCAGCAACGCCAGGACGGCCACCGCGAGGCCCGCGATGACCCACAGGTCGGTCGAGTCGACGCTGGTGATCGCGCCGAACAGGTAGGAGTTCAGGGACGCGGTGCTCTCGCCCGGCGTCAGATAGATGATCATCACGCCGCCGGCCAGGCCGCCGTAGAACAGCAGGGCCAGCGCGACGTCGCCGCTGGTCTTGCCGCGCGCCCGGACCATCTCGATCGCCACGGCCCCCAGCGCGGCCACCACGACGGCGGTCGCCACCGGGGCGGTGCCGGTGAGGAAACCGAGCGCCACCCCCGTCAGCGCGACGTGGCCGATGCCGTCGCCGAGCAGGGCCAGCCGCCGCTGCACGATGAACGTGCCGACGGCGGGGGCGGTCAGCCCGACCATGACGGCGGCGACGAGGGCGTACCGCATGAAGTCGAGGTGGAAGATGGTCATGCCTTCTCCTGCGCCAGGACCCAGCTCGGCACGGGGCTCTCCGCCGGGGCCGGCTCGTGGGGGTGGACGTGGTCGTGGCCGGGCAGCGCGTGGGTTCCGACGGCCGTCGGCGGGGCGCCGTCGTGGACCTTGCACCCCTGGTTGAGCACGACCGCCCTGCTGATCAGGGGTTCGAGCGGGCCCAGCTCGTGGGCCACCAGGACCACCGTCCGGCCGCGTTCGACCAGGCCGCGCAGGGTGTCGGCGAGCATGCGCTGGCTGCCGGCGTCGACGCCGGCGGTCGGCTCGTCGAGGACGAACGCGTCGGGCTCGCCGGCCAGCGCGCGGGCGATCAGCACCCGCTGCTGCTGGCCGCCCGAGAGCGACGACACGGGGTCGCCCGCGCGGCCGGAGAGGCCGACCTCCTCGAGGGCCGCCGCGACCGCCTGGCGGTCGGCCGAGCTGGTGAAGCGGCCGCGCCGCTGCCGGGCGATCCGGCCCGAGGCGACGACCTCGCGGACCGTCGCCGGGACGCCGCCGCCGACCGACAGCCGCTGGGGCACGTAGCCGATCCGCCACCACTCCCGGAAGCGGGCGGGCGGGCGGCCGTAGAGGAGGGTGGCGCCGCCGGAGAGCGGCTGGACCCCGAGCAGGGCGCGGACCAGGGTCGACTTGCCGGAGCCGTTGGCGCCGAGCACGGCCACGACCTCGCCCTCGTCGACGGTCAGGTCGATGCCGCGCAGGATCTTCCTGCCGTCGATCGCCACCTGACCGGCGGTCATGTCGAAAGCCGTGCTCATGGGTCGCCTTCCGGTCACTGGCAGCCGAGTGCGGTGCGAAGCGCGGTGAGGTTGGCGGTCATGCCGGAGACGTAGTCACCACCCTGGGGAGGGCTCTCCAGCGGATTGAGAACCGCCGTCTTGGCCCCGACCTCGCTCGCGAGGACCTCGGCGACCTTCGGGCTGACGAGCTCCTCGGTGAAAATGGTAGTCACCTTCTTCTCCTTCGCGATCCGGGCGGCCTCGGCCAAACGGGCAGGAGACGGTTCGGCGTCGGGGTCGATGCCGCCGATGCCGACCTGTTCGAGCTTGTAGCGGTTCGCGAGGTAGCCGAACGCGGTGTGGGCGGTGACGATCGTGCGGTTCGCGCAGGTCTCCAGGCCCTTGGCGAACTCGGCGTCGAGGGTGGTCAGCGCCGCCGCGGTCTGCTTCGCCCGTTCCTTGTACGCCGCCCCGTGAGCCGGATCGGCCTCGGCGAGCCGCCCGCCGAGCGCGGTCGCGAGCGTGGCCATGCGGGAGGGGTCGAGCCAGAGGTGGGGGTCGTAGGCGAGCTCCTCCTCCTCGTGGCCGTGCTCCTCCTCTTCTTCTGCGTGTTCGTCGTGGACGGCCGCAAGGGTGGGCACGGCCGAGGCCGCGTCGAACCCCCGGTCGGCGGCGTGCTGGGCCACCGCCTCGTCGACGGCGGGCTGCACGCCCTTGACGTACACGACCAGAGAGGCCTCGGCCACCCCGGCCACCTGCTGCGGGGTGAGTTCGAGGTCGTGGGGTTCGACCCCGGGCTTGGTCAGGCCCTCGACGGTCACGTCGGGGCCGCCGACCTTCTCGGCGAGCCACTGCAGGGGGAAGAACGCCGCGTCCACCACCGGTTTGCCTGTCTCGGCCGCCGTGGAACCTCCACAGGCGGCCGTCAGGACGAGGGCGGATCCGGCGATGAAACGCACAACATTTCCGGGCATCACCCGACAGAGTGTGCCAGAAAATGAAAATGATTGTCAAAACGGTCTAGAAGGATCCGAACCGTGTCACCGCCACTGCCAGCAGGAACGCGAGGAGCGCCAGCCGCAGCACCCGCGCGCCCACCCCGAGCGAGGGCCACGACAGGTAGGCGAGCCATCCCGTGAAGGCGATCACCGGGAGCATGCACAGGCCGCCGCGCCAGTCGGGGAGGGCGAAGCCGCCGATGAAGAAGGCCACCAGCACGACCGGCAGCAGCCACTTCGGCATCTGGTAGAGGTAGACGAGCAGCGGCGCGCTGCGGGTCTCGACGGTCTTGCGCAGCCCGGTCGCGCCGGGCGTGAAGAACTGCTCGCCGGGCGGCAGCGGCCGCGGGGCCTTCTTCTTCCTCTGCGGCTGGTTCGAAGACTGGGCGAGCGGATGGCGGGGTCGACGGTTGGCCACCCGTCGAGGTTACTCGCAGGTGGAAGACCCCCGGCTGATGGCATGCTGGGCTCATGCTGGCCGTGATCCGCTATTCCGTGCCCGAAGCCAGGGCCGAGGAGTTCGAACTGCACGCCCGCGAGGTGATCGACCTCTTCTCGGCGCAGAGCGGCTTCCTGCGCGGCCAGGTCGGCCGCTCGGTCGACGAGCCCAACCTGTGGGCTCTGGTGAGCGAGTGGGAGGGCGCCGGGTTCTACCGCCGCGCCCTGTCGGCGGCCCGCATGACCATGTATCCGCTGATGACCCTGATGATCAACGAGCCCGGGGCGTTCGAGCAGGTCTATCCCAAGGGCTGAGGCCACTAAGCTTGCGCCATTCCCGTTTTCCCATCGCCGACACCCAGCCGGATGGAGCACTACTCATGGCACGTCGCGCCGACGTCATGGACACCATCGTCAGTCTCGCCAAACGCCGCGGGCTCGTCTACCCGTCCAGCGAGATCTACGGCGGTCTGCGGGCGTCCTGGGACTACGGACCGCTGGGTGTCGAGCTCAAGAACAACGTCAAGCGCGAGTGGTGGAAGGCCATGGTGCAGGGCCGCGACGACGTCGTCGGCCTCGACTCGTGCGTCATCCTGGCCCGCGAGGTCTGGCAGGCCAGCGGCCACGTCGAGACCTTCACCGACCCGCTGACCGAGTGCCAGGCCTGCCACAAGCGCTACCGCGCCGACCACCTCGAAGAGGCCTACGCCGAGAAGCACGGCAACCCGCCCACGAGCCTGGCCGACATCACCTGCCCCAACTGCGGCAACAAGGGCGCCTTCACCCAGCCCAAGCAGTTCAGCGGCCTGCTGAAGACCTACCTCGGCCCGGTCGAAGACGAGTCGGGCCTGGCCTACCTGCGTCCCGAGACCGCGCAGGGCATCTTCATCAACTACCTGAACGTGCAGCAGTCGGCCCGCAAGAAGATCCCGTTCGGCATCGGCCAGCAGGGCAAGTCGTTCCGCAACGAGATCACCCCGGGCAACTTCATCTTCCGCACCCGCGAGTTCGAGCAGATGGAGATGGAGTTCTTCGTCAAGCCCGGCACCGACGAGGAGTGGCACCAGTACTGGATCGACGAGCGCCTGCGCTGGTACGTCGACCTCGGCATCTCCAAGGACAACCTGCGGCTCTACGAGCACCCCAAGGAGAAGTTGTCCCACTACTCGAAGCGGACCGTCGACATCGAATACCGCTTCAACTTCACCGGCGCCGAGTGGGGTGAGCTCGAGGGCATCGCCAACCGCACCGACTTCGACCTGTCGAGCCACGGCAAGGCCTCCGGCACCGACCTGTCGTTCTTCGAGCAGGACAGCGGCGAGCGCTACATCCCCTACGTCATCGAGCCGGCGGCCGGCGTCGACCGCGCCACGCTGACGTTCCTGCTCGACGCCTACACGGTCGACCAGGCCCCCAACGCCAAGGGCGTGATGGAGGAGCGCACGGTCATGCGCCTCGACCACCGGCTCGCGCCGGTCAAGGTCGCGGTGCTTCCGCTGTCGCGCAACGCCGACCTCACCCCCAAGGCCAAAGACCTGGCCGCCCAGCTGCGCCGCCGCTGGAACGTCGACTTCGACGACGCCGCCGCGATCGGCCGCCGCTACCGCCGCCAGGACGAGATCGGCACCCCGTTCTGCGTCACCGTCGACTTCGACACCCTCGACGACCAGGCGGTGACCATCCGCGAGCGCGACACGATGGCGCAGCAGCGCATCGCGCTCGACCAGGTCGAGTCCTACCTGCGTCAGCACCTCAACGACTAGCCCGACGACTAGGTCGCCGGACAGACGGTGCCCTTCGCGGGCACCGTCCCGTTGAGCAGGTACGCGTCCACGATCCCGGTCACGCAGAGCGTCTGGCCGTAGGCCCCGTGGCCCTCGCCCTGGAACGTCAGCAGCACCGCGTTGCCGAGTTCCGCGGTGAGCCGCGGGGCCCACACGAACGGCGTGGCCGGGTCGTTGACCGCCCCGACGACCAGCACCGGATACTGGGTGCCGCGGGAGCTCACCCGCTTGTTGGAGTCCTCGCCCGGCGTCGGCCACACGCTGCAGATGCCGGCGCTGGCGGCGTCCGGGCCGAAGATCGGGGAGACCTTCGTCAGGTCCCTGGCCAGCGCCTCGGCCTGCGCGAAGGTCGGCCGTTCGGTGGTGTCGGCGCAGAGCACCGCGTTCAGCGACGACAGCAGGGTGTTGTACGTGCCGTCGGGCTGGCGGCCGGCGTACAGGTCGGCCAGCGTCTGCACGCCGGTGCCGTCGCCCGCGATGGCGGCGGTCAGCGCCTGGGTCAGCAGGGGCCAGCTCAGCTTGCTGTAGAGGGCCTCGCCGATGGCCGCGCGGACGGTGTCGTCGGTCACCTTCCGGCCGTTCACCATCAGCGGCTTCTTCTCGAGCTGGTCGAGCAGGCGCACCACCGCCGCGTTGCCGCCGAACGGGCAGCCCTGCCTCTCGCAGTCGGCCAGGTAGTTCTCGTACGCCTTCTGGAAGCCCAGCACCTGTGTCCGCGACTGTTCGAGCAGGCCGACCGTCGGGTCGAGGGCCGCGTCGAGCACCATCCGGCCCGTCTTCTGCGGGAAGAGCGTGGCGTAGGTGGCCCCCAGGTGGGTGCCGTAGGAGAAGCCCAGGTAGTTGAGCTTCGGGTCGCCGAGGGCCTGCCGGAGCAGCTCCATGTCCTTGGCGGCGTTCACGGTGCCGACGTACGGCAGGATGCGCCCGGCGTTCTTCTGGCAGCCCTGCACGAACTCGATCGACAGGTTCCGCTCGGTGGTCTCGTCGAGCGACGGCTCGGCCTCCAGGAACTCCTCGAACTCCTTGGGCGGCAGGCACTGGATGCCGCTGCTGCGGTCGACCCCGCGCGGGTCGAAGCTGACCAGATCGTAGCTCCGGTTCAGGGACGCGAACGCGGTGCCCGAGGCGAGCAGGGTGGTGACCCCCGAGCCGCCGGGGCCGCCGAAGTTGAGGACCAGCGATCCGATCCTCGGCCCGGTCGCCTTGCTGCGGACCACGGCGAGGCCGAGGGTGCCCTTGCCCGGGTCGGCGTAGTCGAGGGGCACGGTCAGCGTCGCGCACTGGAAGGGCGCCGTCGGCGCCTCGGGGCACGTCGCCCACGCCAGCCCGGCCGGGTCGACCGGGCCGCCGCCTCCGCCGACCCCGGTCATCGCCACCAGGGCGATGACGACCAACTTCGCTCGGCTCATTCGTCACCCTCCGGATCGGGATCTTGTCGGAGGGTGTTTCCACGATAACAGGGCATTGGTCTCTACCAATTGGCGGGGGGCCGGAACAATGCGCGCAGACGAATTGGTTCAGACCAATCATGGTCTTGTGAAAAAACGGCCGTTCTTTACGTTCGGGGGAATTGGATTAGACCGGTTCTACCCACCTCACCTGCGGGAACACTTATGTGTGACAGCCGTGAGGTTTCGTGCTCTGCTTAATCGGTAGAGTCCCGCTCGCGGGGTGGTTCCGCGATTAATTGGGCCCCTGGAGGAGACTGTCGTGCCGAAGCTCGTCTATGACTTCACCGAAGGAAACAAAGACCTGAAGGACCTCCTCGGGGGCAAGGGCGCCAATCTCGCGGAAATGACCAACCTCGGGCTGCCGGTCCCGCCCGGTTTCACGATCACCACGGACGCGTGCCGGTCGTACATGGCCGACGGGTCGATTCCCGCCGAGGAGATCGGCACCCACCTCGAGAAGCTCGAGGCGGCGATGGGCAAGAAGCTCGGCGACCCCGACGACCCGCTGCTCGTGTCGGTCCGCTCCGGGGCCAAGTTCTCGATGCCCGGCATGATGGAGACCGTCCTCAACATCGGCCTGAACGACCGTTCCGTGCTGGGTCTGGCACGCCAGTCCGGAAGCGAACGGTTCGCCTGGGACTCCTACCGGCGGCTGATCCAGATGTTCGGCAAGACGGTGATGGACATCGACGGCGACCTCTTCGAGGAGGCCATCGACGAGCTCAAGGCCGGCCGCACCGACCTCGACCTGACCGCCGGCGACTTCGAGGCGCTGGTCGGCACCTACAAGGAGATCGTGCGCCGGGAGAGGGGCCGCGACTTCCCCGAGGACCCCAAGGAGCAGATGGAGCTGGCCATCAAGGCCGTCTTCGACTCGTGGAACGCCCCCCGCGCGATCCTCTACCGCCGCCAGGAGCGCATCCCGGCCGACCTCGGCACGGCCGTCAACGTGGTCGCGATGGTCTTCGGAAACCTCGGCATGGACTCGGGCACCGGCGTCGCCTTCACCCGCGACCCCGCCACCGGCCACCAGGGCGTCTACGGCGACTACCTGCAGAACGCCCAGGGCGAGGACGTCGTGGCGGGCATCCGCAACACCGTCCCGCTGCAGCATCTCCAGGAGATCGACCCGCACTCCTACGCCGAGCTCATGGACATCATGGCCAAGCTCGAAGGCCACTACCGCGACCTGTGCGACATCGAGTTCACCATCGAGCGCGGCAAGCTCTGGATGCTGCAGACCCGGGTGGGCAAGCGCACCGCCGGGGCCGCCTTCTGCATCGCCACCCAGCTCGTCGACGAGGGCCTCATCGACCTCGACGAGGCGGTCCGGCGGGTCACCGGCGACCAGCTCGCCCAGCTCATGTTCCCCCGCTTCGCGGCCGACCACGGCAACACCGTGCTGACCCGGGGCATGAACGCCTCCCCGGGCGCGGCCGTCGGCCGGGCCGTGTTCTCCTCGGCCCGCGCGGCCGAGCTGGCCGCCGAGGGCCAGGACGTCATCCTGGTCCGCCGCGAGACCAACCCCGACGACCTGGCCGGCATGATCGCCGCCCGGGGCGTGCTGACCTCGCGCGGCGGCAAGACCTCCCACGCGGCCGTGGTCGCCCGCGGCATGGGCAAGACGTGCGTCTGCGGCGCCGAGGAGATCGAGGTCGACGCGAAGGCCGGCCGCTTCACCGTCGGCGACGTCGTCGTCGAGGAGGGCGACGTCATCTCCATCGACGGCGGCACCGGATGCGTCTACCTGGGCGAGGTGCCCGTGGTGGCCTCCCCGGTCGTGGAGTACTTCGAGGGCCGTCCCTCCGACGACGAGCTGGTGCGGGCCGTCGACCTGGTCATGCAGCACGCCGACGCCCGCCGCCGCCTGGACGTGCGCGCCAACGCCGACACCCCCGACGACGCCGCGCGGGCCCGCCGGTTCGGCGCCAGCGGCATCGGCCTGTGCCGCACCGAGCACATGTTCCTCGGCGACCGCCGGGTGCTGATCGAGGACCTGATCCTGGCCGGGACCGCCGAGGAGCGGCAGGCCGCCCTCGACGCGCTGGAACCCCTCCAGAAGGCCGACTTCGCCGGGTTGTTCGCCGCCATGAAGGGCCTGCCGGTCACGATCCGGCTCATCGACCCGCCGCTGCACGAGTTCCTGCCCGACATCATCGACCTGTCGGTCAAGGTCGCCACCGGCAAGGGCACCAAGAAGGACCGCCGCCTGCTGGAGGCCGTGCAGCGCCTGCACGAGCAGAACCCGATGCTCGGCCTGCGCGGGGTCCGCCTCGGGCTCGTCGTGCCCGGCCTGTTCGCGATGCAGGTGCGGGCCATCGCCGAGGCCGCCAAGGCCGCCGACGACGCCAGACCGGAGATCATGATCCCGCTCGTGGGGGCCGTACAGGAACTGGAGAGCGTGCGCGAGGAGGCCCGGCGCATCCTCGCCGAGGTCGGGGTGGACGCCCTCATCGGCACCATGATCGAGGTGCCGCGCGCGGCCCTGACCGCCGGGCAGATCGCCGAGGCGGCCGAGTTCTTCTCCTTCGGCACCAACGACCTGACCCAGATGACGTGGGGCTTCTCGCGCGACGACGTCGAGGCGGCGTTCTTCGGCACCTACCTCGACAAGGGCATCTTCGGGGTCTCGCCGTTCGAGTCGCTCGACCGCGACGGCGTCGGCCGCCTGATGAAGGTCGCCGTCGAGGAGGGCCGCAGGGCTCGGCCCGGCCTCAAGCTGGGCATCTGCGGCGAGCACGGCGGCGACCCCGCCTCGGTCCGGTTCTGCCACGAGATCGGCCTCGACTACGTCTCGTGCTCTCCGTTCCGGGTCCCGGTGGCCCGCTTGGAGGCAGGGCGGGCCGCGCTTATGTAACAGACCCCGGCGACTCAGGCAATCAGATGTTTCCAGCGCGTTTGTCGTGAAGGCCGATATTTGCGGGTACCTTCTAGCTCCCTCGCCGCGACGAAAGGGGGAGCCGTGAGGCCATATGACCAGCACGACGAGGCACGCTGGGTTCCCGAGCCGCCGGGGAATCCGGAACGCAGCCCGTTCGAACGCGACCGCGCCCGGGTGCTCCACAGCGACGCCCTGCGCCGGCTCGCCAGCAAGACGCAGGTGGTGGCGCCGGTCGACCAGATGATGCACAGCCCGCGCACCCGCCTGACCCACTCCCTGGAGTGCGCCCAGATCGGCCGCGAGATGGGCAAGGCCCTGAACCGCGACCCCGACCTGGTCGAGACCGCCTGCCTGGCCCACGACCTGGGCCACCCGCCGTTCGGCCACAACGGCGAGTTCGCGCTGAACCAGATCGCCGAGCGCGCGGGCGGCTTCGAGGGCAACGCCCAGAGCCTCCGGCTGCTGTCGCGGCTGGAGGCCAAGGTCATCACCGAGGACGGCATCAACGCCGGCCTCAACCTGACCAGGGCCACCCTCGACGCCGCGATCAAGTACCCGTGGGACCGCTCGTGCGGGGACAAGTTCTGCGTCTACCCCGACGACATGGCGGTCTTCGAGTGGGTGCGCCAGGGCGCCCCGCCCGGCTCGGTGAGCTTCGAGGCCCAGATCATGGACTGGGCCGACGACGTCGCCTACGCGATCCACGACCTCGAAGACGCCCTGCACAGCGGCTACGTCACCCCGGGCATGCTCCGCGACCCGGCCGAGCGCCTGGAGGTCTGCAAGCTCACCCAGGAGTGGTACCTGCCCGACGCCGACCTGGGCGAGTTGGAGGAGACCTTCACCCGGCTGATCGGCGAGCCCCTGTGGCCCGGCCGCTTCGACGGCGGTTTCCCCGACCTCGCCGCGCTCAAGCAGCTCACGAGCACGCTCATCGGCCGCTTCTGCCGCCGCGCCCAGGACGCCACCCGCGAGGCCTACGTCCTCGACGAGGCCGGCCGCCACGACGCCGACCTGGTCGTGCCCCACGTCACCCGGCTGGAGTGCGCCCTGCTCAAGGGCGTCACCGTCCGGTTCGTGATCGGGGAGGCCGACAACCAGACGGTCCGGGCCCGGCAGCGCGAACTGCTGGCCGAGCTCACCTCGCTCACCATGCTGGGCGCCCCCCACACCCTCCAGCCCGCCCTGCGCCCGGCCTTCGAGAACGCCAGGGACGACGCCGGACGGCTGCGGGCGGTGATCGACCAGATCGCGTCGCTGACCGACGCGTCCGCCACCGCGATGCACCGGATGTTGTCCGCCCGGAGCGCGTAAAGGAGCCCGAATGTTCGTCATCATCGGAGCCGGCCTGGCCGGAGCCAAAGCCGCCGCCACCCTCCGCGAGGAGGGCTACCAGGGCGGCGTCACGCTCCTCGGCGCCGAGCACGAACGCCCCTACGAACGCCCGCCGCTGTCCAAGGGCTACCTCCAGGGCTCCACGGAACTGGAGAAGGTGTACGTCCACCCCGAAGGCTGGTACCGCGAGCACGACGTCGACCTGCGCCTCGGCACGGCCGCCACCGCGATCGACCGGTCGTCGCGCCAGGTGGTGCTGGGCACGGGCGAGCGGGTGGCGTACGAGAAGCTCCTGATCGCGACCGGCGCGACCCCGCGCCCGCTGCCCGTCGAGGGGGCCGACCTCGACGGCGTCCACTACCTGCGCACCGTCGCCGACAGCCAGGCCCTCCGGGCCGCCTTCGCCCACGGCGGCAACGTGGTCGTGATCGGCGGCGGCTGGATCGGCCTGGAGACGGCTGCCGCGGCCCGCAAGGCCGGCTGCGACGTCACCGTGATCGAGCCCGAGCCGACCCCCCTCCACAGGACGCTCGGCCCCGAGATGGGCGAGGTCTTCGCCGGCGTCCACCGCCGCAACGGCGTCGACCTGCGCCTCGGCGCGAAGGTCGCCCGGCTGACCGGCGACGGCCACGTGCGCGAGGTGGTCCTGGAGAGCGGCGAGGCCATCCCCGCCGACGACGTGATCGGCGGCATCGGGGTGGCCCCCAACGTCGAACTGGCCCGCGACGCCGGCCTGGAGATCGGCACCGGCATCCTCGTGGACGCCGCCCTCCGGTCGAGCGACCCCGACATCTACGCCGCCGGCGACGTCGCCGAGGCCGTCAACCCCCTGCTGAACCGCCGGATCAGGGTCGAACACTGGGCCAACGCCCTCAACCAGGGCCCGGTCGCCGCCAGGTCGATGCTCGGCCAGGACGTCGTCTACGACCGCGTCCCCTACTTCTACACCGACCAGTTCGAGATCGGCATGGAGTTCTCCGGCGACGTCACCGGCGCCGACGACCTGGTCATCCGCGGCTCCGACCTGGAGTTCATCGCCTTCTGGCTACGCGAGGGCCGGGTGATCGCGGGCATGAACGTCAACGTGTGGGACGTCGTCGGCGACATCCAGAAACTGATCAGAAACGGTGACACCGTCGACCCGAAGCGACTGGCCGACCCCGAGACGCCTTTGGCAGGATGACCTCACCTTCGGTCCAAACCGGCCGTTGGGTCATGTCACGTCAGATAACGTCACCAGGGTGGAGATCATGCGACCCGGGACCTCGGCCCTCCTCGTGCTGGCCTTTCTGACCGCCGCCTGCAGCGGTCCGGCGGGTGTCGCAGGCGTCAGCACCCACCCGCCCGCCGCCCCCGACACGGGCACGCCCCTCGACGACGCGGGGCCGACGCCCGAGCCGGCGTTCATCTCGGCGGCGGTGCCTCCGACGGGTGAGGAGCCGGTGCTGCTGCCGCCGCCGAAGTTGTCGAAGTTCACCTACACCTTCCCCGTGAAGGGCTGCAAGGTCTCCTACGCGCGCAAGCTGCTCGTGCTGCCCAAGACGACGATCTGGGCCGACCGGGGGTGCGCCTTCGTGGCGCCGGTCTCCGGCACGGTCCGCGAGGTGAACGTGCAGAACCGGTGGGTGCCCTCGACCGACCGGGGAGGCGACCGCGAAGGGCGTTACGTCACGCTGCTGGGCGACGACGGCGTGCTCTACCTGGGCGGGCACCTCGACACCGTGGCCGAGGGGATCGTGCCGGGGAAGAAGGTGAAGGCGGGGCAGCAGCTCGGGACGGTCGGGAACACCGGCAACGCCCGCGACACCGCCAGCAACCTCTACTTCGCGGTGACCTGGAAGACCGACGCCAACGAGTGGTGGATCAGGCGCGGCATGGTCGAGCCGTGGGACTACCTCGACGCGTGGCGTAACGGCAACCGCACCTATTCTCCGGCGCAGGAGATGAAGGCGGTCCGGAAGAAGACCGGGCCGCTGCCGGCGTGCTCGGTCGCCTGCTCGTCCAAGCCCGAGGTGAAGGGCGTCGAGCGGCCCGAGCGGCCGAAGCCGACCCGCAAGCCCGTGCAGCCCGTCGAGGTGGGGCCGCTGGACGTCGAGGTGCCCGGCGTGGGTGACTAGACTCACGGCGTGGCAGGCCGGATCAGCGATGACGACATCGCCCTCGTCAGGGAGCGTTCCCCGATCGCCGACGTGATCGGCGAATACGTCCAGCTCCGCAACGCCGGAGGCGGCAATCTCAAGGGCCTGTGCCCGTTCCACGACGAGAAGTCGCCCTCGTTCAACGTGACCCCCGCGCGGGGGATGTACTACTGCTTCGGCTGCTCCGAGGGCGGCGACGTCATCTCCTTCCTCCAGAAGATCGACGCGCTGACCTTCGCCGAGGCGGTCGAGCGGCTGGCCGGGCGGGCGGGCGTCCAGCTCCGCTACGAGCAGGGCGGCTACGTGCCGGGCCGGCAGCAGGGGGAGCGGTCGCGGCTGATCGAGGCCCACCGGGCCGCCGCTGAGTTCTACGTCTCCCACCTGACCTCGCCCGAGGCCGCGGTCGCGCGGCGGTTCCTGTCGGAGCGCGGGTTCGAGCGGGCCGACGCCGACCACTTCGGGGTGGGGTACGCCCCCAACGAGTGGGAGGCGCTGTCGCGTCACCTGATGGGGCGCGGGTTCAGCGTCCAGGAGCTGATCAAGGGAGGGCTGGCCCGGGAGGGCCGACGGGGGCCGATCGACCGGTTCCGGGGGCGGCTGATCTGGCCGATCCGCGACATCACCGGCGACGTCATCGGCTTCGGCGCCCGCAAGCTCATCGAGGCCGACGACGGCCCGAAGTACCTGAACACCCCCGAGAGCCCGATCTATCACAAGAGCTCGGTGCTCTACGGCATCGACCTGGCCAAACGCGAGATCTCCAAGCGGTCGCAGGCGGTCGTGGTCGAGGGCTACACCGACGTGATGGCGCTCCACCTGGCCGGGGTGCCGACCGCCGTGGCCACCTGCGGCACCGCCTTCGGCGAAGACCACATCAAGGTGCTGCGCCGCATCCTGTTCGACCAGGGGCAGGGCGAGGTCATCTTCACCTTCGACGGCGACTCGGCCGGGCAGAAGGCCGCCCTGCGGGCCTTCCAGGACGAGCAGAAGTTCGTCACCCAGACCTTCGTGGCCGTGCAGCCCGACGGGCTCGACCCCTGCGACCTGCGGGTCCAGAAGGGCGACGCGGCCGTCCGCGACCTGGTGGCCAGCCGCGAGCCGCTGTTCGCCTTCGCCATCCGCAGTGTGATCGGCCGCTACGACACCAGCACCAACGAGGGCCGCCTGTCGGCGCTCGACGCCGCCGCCCCCGTGGTCGCCTCGATCAAGGACAAGGCCCTGCGCCACATGTACGCCGTCGACCTCGACCGCTGGCTCGGCTTCATGAACGAGCGCCTGGTCGTCGAACGGGTCACCGAGATCGCCGCCCGGCCGGTCGAGGCCCGGCCGGAGAAGAAGCCCGCCAAGGCGGCCCCGCTCGACCCGCACCAGCGCTACGAGTTCGAGGCGCTGCAACTGGCGGTCCAGCGGCCGGCGCTGCTCGGCCCCGAGTTCGACGTCCTCGGCGCCGGCGCCTTCACCCGCGCGGAACACGCCGCGCTCTACGAGCTGATCGTCTCCTGCGGCGGCACGGCGGCCGGGGGCGCCGGTGGGAGGGAATGGGTGGAACGGCTCCTCGCGGGGGCCTCCGAGGAACTCAGGCCCTTCGTGACCCGTCTGGCGGTCGACCCGCTGAGGGTGGAGACGAACGGCGAGGAGCGCCATGGCGTCGGGCTGCTGGCCCGGCTCCAGGAGGTCACGGTGAGTCGCCGGCTCGACGCCCTGAAGTCCCGGATGCAGCGCCTGAACCCCGTCGACGAAGCTCAGGACTACAACCGGATGTTCGGCGAACTGGCCGCGCTCGAAGCGCAGCGGCGGATGTTGCGAGAACGTCTGGCCGGGGCGTGAATATCAATTCCTTTCCGCACCTCACAGAGGCGAAACACGGGTTTGATATCGATTCGGTAATGACGCGGATCTAACCTTCGGTGACAAAAATAGGCCTGCCGTTTTGTTGTGGTTATACCGCAGACTGTGTTCCGTGGGTGCATCGGTGCTGCCAAGCGGGCCGCCATCGGTAGACCAGGTGGCCGAGCTCGTCGTGAAGGGAAGAGAGCGCGGGAGCGTCACGGTTGACGACGTGGCCGCCGCGCTCGACCGATCCGGGCTTGAGGCCGACGCGCTGGAGCGCGTCGTGCGCATGCTCGCCGAGAACGGAGTGGAGGTCCTCGAGCCGCAAGGCGACGAGGAGACGTCCAAGCCCGACGAGGAAGACGTCGGTAAGAGGGCGCCGACCAGCGACCTGGTCAGGATCTACCTGCGGGAGATCGGCCGGGTTCCGCTGCTCACCGCCGAGGAGGAGGTGGAACTCGCCAAGGCCATCGAGGCCGGCCTCTTCGCGGAGGACAAGCTCTGTGAGAGCCCCGCGATCCGGGTGGCCCGGCCCGAGTTCGAAGATCTCGTCTGGGAGGGCGTGCGCGCCAAGCAGCGCCTCATCGAGGCGAACCTGCGGCTCGTCGTCTCCATCGCGAAAAGATATGTCGGCCGCGGAATGTTATTCCTCGATCTCATTCAAGAGGGCAATCTCGGGCTGATTCGCGCGGTCGAGAAATTCGACTACACCAAGGGCTACAAGTTCTCGACTTATGCGACGTGGTGGATTCGGCAGGCGATCACGAGGGCCATCGCCGATCAGGCGCGGACCATTCGAATTCCGGTCCACATGGTGGAGACGATCAACAAACTGGTGCGCGTGCAGCGTCAGCTGCACCAGGACCTCGGCCGCGAGCCCGCGCCCGAGGAGATCGCCGCCGAGATGGACCTGCCGATCGACCGGGTCATCGAGATCCAGCGCATCGCCCAGGAGCCGGTCTCCCTCCAGTCGCCCATCGGCGAGGAAGACTCCGACCTCGGCGACTTCATCGAGGACGCCGACGCCGTGGTGCCGATCGAGGCCGCCGCGTTCATCATGCTGCAAGACCAGCTCGACGACATCCTGGCCACGTTGTCGGAGCGGGAACAGCGCATCATCCAGCTCAGGTTCGGCCTGGCCGACGGGCATCCGCGCACGCTGGAGGAGGTCGGGCGGGAGTTCGGGGTGACCCGGGAGCGCATCCGCCAGATCGAGTCCAAGACGCTCGCCAAGCTGCGTCACCCGACGCGCGCCCAGATGCTCCGCGACTACCTCGACTGACCCTTCGCCGGACACGGCCCGTGCCCCGGACCCGGGACACGGGCCGTCCGCTTGTACATTCCCAGGTATGCCTCTGTTCGGGAACCGCCTGCCCGCCGACGTCCGCTCCCGTCTGTCGGGGGAGCGGGTGCTGAGTTTCGCCCCCACGCCGTCCGGCGGCTACGCCGTCGCGACCTTCGTCGCGCTGCACCTGCCCGGCGGGGAGCGGGTGCCGTGGCACACCGTCGACAAGGCCTCCTGGGACGAAACCGGGATGAACATCACAACGGTTACGGGCGGCGTTTATCGGGTGGATATCGAGGATCCCGGCTTCTTGCCGGAAACCATCCGGGAAAGGGTGCAGAACTCCATCGTCGCCAACCGCTATGTGAAACTCACCACAAACGCGGGTGTGCGCTTCATCGCCCGGCGGCTCGCCGGAACCGACACCATCGAATGGGAACTGGCGTTCGACGACGGGCTCGACGGCAGTGACCCCGGCGTGCTGGCCGCCGCCGAACAGGCCCTGGAGCAGGTGCGCCGGAGCCTCGGCGTCTGAACGTCACGAAGGCCCGCCCCTCTGCCGGGGCGGGCCTTCGTCGTCTCGACTGTCAGGTGATCCGGTTGACCTCTGGGTCCGGCCAGCCTGTCGGGCCGGCTGTGGTCTCCCCGTCCCAGGGGTCAGGCCTACGCAGGAACGGGACTCTGTCCTTGGCCGCCACGGTCATCTTCGACACGCGGGCACCCACGAGTCCGGCCGCCTCCTGTACGGCGGGGCTGTCGGACACCCTCTTCGTGGCCCGCACGATCTGCTCGTAGCGCTCACGCCCGGCGCGGGTGCCGAGGACGTATCCAAGACCCAGCCCGGCGGCGAACATCACCTTGTACCGCATCTTCCACCTCCGCGCTTCGCTACACCGGCCCCTACCCAATGGGTGTGCATCTATCCAAACCGGGCTCCGTCAAAGGGCGCGCCAATGGATGTGACAGAGCACCCCCCGAGTGCGCTAATCTAGTTCCGCGCCGCAAGGAAAGCCGCAAGGCAGCGGAGCACCGCACGATCCCGTGTAGCTCAATCGGCAGAGCAGCCGGCTGTTAACCGGCAGGTTATAGGTTCGAGTCCTATCGCGGGAGCTGCCCGAAGCCCCGGTCTGAGAGATCAGACCGGGGCTTCTTCGTGTGCGCGTACACTTCCGCTCTCCTGACGCTCTGTGGCGAAAGATGCACAGAAATAGATGACAAATCCGGGTGCAAGCGCAGAAAATGTGCTCGCGCCGTGATGCCGCCTGACGGCAGGCGTGGTCGCCGCGGACCAACTACGCACCGGCGGTGGGGAGAGGGCCACCGCAACGAGGGTCGTCGTCGCCGCCCGGAACGGCCACCGGCGATCCGCGAGGGGAAAGTCGCGATGCGGACGTGGTGGAAGAGAACCGACGAGGCACGAAGCGGTGAGGGGGTCGACTGGCGGGAGGCGGAGGAATTCGTCCGGCTGCACCATGCCGAGGTGCCCTCGGCCGGGCCCGTGGAGGCGCGGCTGCGGGAGGTCGCGGCCGAGATCGAGCAGACCGGCACCTACACGCACACGCTCGACGAACTGACGTTCGGCGCGCGTGTGGCCTGGCGCAACAGCGGCCGGTGCATCGGTCGGCTCTACTGGCAGTCGCTGCGGGTCCGCGACCGGCGTGAGGTCGACACGGCCGACGCGATCGCCGACGAGTGCGTGGCCCATCTGCGCGAGGCGACCAACGGCGGCCGCATCCGGCCGACGATCACCGTGTTCGCCCCCGACCGCCCTGGTCAGCGCGCCGCCCGGATCCGCAACGACCAGCTCGTCCGGTACGCCGGCTACGAGCGCGACGGCGAGATCGTGGGCGACCCGTCGCATCTGGGGCTGACGCGGGAGGCCGCGGCGCTCGGCTGGGAAGGACGGGGCGGCCGGTTCGACGTGCTGCCGCTGCTGATCGAGGTGAAGGACCACGTGGAGATGCGGGAGCTGCCCGCCGACGCGATCCTGGAGGTGCCGATCAGCCATCCCCACTACCCGTGGTTCGGGGAGCTGGGGCTGCGCTGGCACGCCGTCCCGGCGATCTCGAACATGTGCCTGGAGATCGGCGGCGTCTGCTACCCGGCGGCGCCGTTCAACGGGTGGTACATGGGGACCGAGATCGGCGCCCGCAACCTGGCCGACACCGGCCGCTACGACCAGCTTCCGGTGATCGCCCGGCGGCTCGGCATGGACACCTCCAGCGACCGCACCCTGTGGCGCGACCACACGCTCGTCGAGCTCAACGTGGCCGTGCTGCACTCCTTCGCCGAGGCCGGGGTGACCATGACCGACCACCACACCGAGGCGAAGCGGTTCATGACCCACCTGGAGAAGGAGGAGCGCTCGGGCCGGGTCTGCCCGGCCGACTGGTCGTGGATCGTCCCGCCGCTGTCGGGCGCGCTGACGCCGGTGTTCCACCGGTACTACGACGACGTGGCGCTGCGGCCGTCCTTCACCCACCACCGGGGGCTGTAGTAGAACAATATTCGTGAGTGACTTGGTGCTGAGCGACCTCGCCGACGGCGTCCTGACGCTGACCTACAACCGCCCCGAGCGGCTCAACGCCTGGACCGAGGCGCTCGGCACACGCTACTTCGACCTGCTCACCCAGGCCGAGACCGACCCGGCGGTGCGGGTGATCGTGGTGACCGGGGCCGGGAGGGGCTTCTGCGCCGGGGCCGACTTCCAGACGCTCACGGCGCTCCAGGAGGGCACGCTCGAACGGGTCGCCGACACCCGGCCGAACACCCTGCCCACGACGATCGGGAAGCCGGTCATCGCGGCCGTGAACGGCGCCTGCGCCGGGCTGGGCATGGTGCACGCCCTCGTCTGCGACCTGGTCTTCACGGCCGCCGAGGCGAAGTGGACGACCGCCTTCTCCCGGCGGGGCCTCATCGCCGAATACGGCCTGGCGTGGGTGCTGCCGAAGCTCGTCGGCCAGGCCCGCGCGCTCGACCTGCTGCTGTCCGGCCGCACCTTCACGGGGGAGGAGGCGGCCGGCCTGGGCCTGGCGTTGCGCGCGGTGCCGGGCGAGGCGCTCATGGGCGAGGTCGCCGCCTACGCCCGCGAGCTGGCCGCCATGAGCTCGCCCACCTCGATGGCGGTGATCAAGCAGCAGGTCTGGGGCGACTGGGACCGGAGCCTCGATGCCTCCCGGACGAAGGCCGAGAAGCTGATGGCCGAGTCGTTCGGCCGGGCCGACTTCGCCGAGGGCGTGGCCAGCTTCCTGGAGAAACGCCCCCCGGAGTTCCCGCCCTTCAGTGGGTAGGGCCCGTGACGAGGTGATGCGAAATGGCGTTCCCGATCGTCACACGGACCCTGCACCGTCACATCGACATCGACGGCCTCCGGGTCTTCTACCGCGAATCCGTACCCGAGACCGACCAGTCGCCCGTGCTGCTCCTGCTGCACGGCTTCCCGTCGGCCTCGCACCAATATCGCCGGCTCGTCGACGCCCTCGGCGCCCACTACCGGCTGATCGCGCCCGACCTGCCGGGCTTCGGCCACAGCGACGTCCCGGCGAGCCCGCTGACCTTCGACCGGCTGGGCGAGGTCATGGCGGGCTTCGTCGAGCGGCTCCGCCTCGACCACTTCGTCATGTACGTCTTCGACTACGGCGCCCCGGTCGGCTTCCGCGTGGCCCTGCGCCACCCCGAACGCATCGCCGGCCTGGTGGTCCAGAACGGCAACGCCTACGAGGAGGGCCTGGGCGAGGCCATGCGCCAGCTGGTGGCCCTGCGGCCCGGCCACGAGGGGGAGGAGGCGGCCCGGGAGATGCTGACCCTCCCGGTCACCCGCAAGCAGTACGAGGCGGGCACCGGCGACGTCCAGCTGGTCTCGCCGGACAGCTGGGTGCTCGACCAGTACTTCCTCGACAAGCCCGAACGGGCCCGGCCGCAGCTCGACCTGCTGCTGAACTACCACGCCAACCTCGGCCACTACCCGGAGTGGCAGGAGTGGCTCCGCACCCGGCGCCCGCCGATGCTGATCACCTGGGGGGCGAACGACATGTTCTTCCCCGAACCGGGGGCGCACGCCTACCTGCGCGACGTCCCGGACGCCGAGCTGCACGTCTACCCGACGGGCCACTTCGCCCTGGAGGAGTACCTGCCGGAGATCGCGCCGCTGATCGCCCACTTCCTCGACCGGACGTGGAAGACGGTCAGTTCCGGGTGAGCCGCGCGACGCGGAAGAACGTGCGCAGGTCGCCGACCAGCAGCTCGGGCGTCTCCATCGCCGGGAAGTGGCCGCCCCGGTCGAACTCCGACCAGTGGGCGACGGCGCCGGCCGGGTCGGCGAGGGCGCGGATCGTCATGTCCGCCGCGAACACCGCCACGCCCTGCGGCGGCGCCGGGGCCGACGGCCACCCGGCCTGGCCGCCGTCCGCCGGGGCGGCGGCCATCTCGCGGTAGGCGCGCATGCCGTCGTACAGGATGCCGGCCGACGACGCGCCGGAGCCGGTGAACCAGTACAGGCTCACGGTGGTGAGCAGCCGGTCGCGGCCCACCGCGTCCTCGGGCAGGTCGGCGGCGGGGTCGGTCCACTCCTTGAACTTCTCCACGATCCAGGCCAGCTGGGCGATCGGCGAGTCGTTCAGCGCGTAGGCGACGGTCTGCGGGCGGGTCGACTGCAGGTGCAGGTAGCCGAGGCCGTCCTGGCGGAAGGTGTTGAACCGCTCGGCGCGGGCCCGGTCGGCGTCCGACAGGCCGTCGAGCTCGACGGGCGGGCCGAACGGGTAGGGCGACGGGCCGTTGACGTGGGTGGCGACCACGCGGCCGGGGGCGGCCATGGGCAGCAGCGTGGTGACGCCGCCCCCGATGTCGCCGCCCTGCGCGGCGAACCGCTCGTAGCCGAGCCGGCGCATGAGCTCGCCGAACGCGGCGGCCACCCGGAACAGGTCGCCCCAGCCGGGTTCGCGCACCGGGGTGGAGAACGCGAAGCCGGGCAGCGACGGGATCACGAGGTGGAAGGCGTCGGCCGGGTCGCCGCCGTGCGCGCGGGGATCGGTCAGGGGCCCGATGACGTCCAGGAAGTCGGCGAACGAGCCCGGCCAGCCGTGGCTGAGGATCAGCGGCAGCGCGCCGGGCTCGGGGGAGCGGACGTGCAGGAAGTGGATGTCCTGGCCGTCGATCGTGGTGACGAACTGCGGGTGCTCGTTGAGCGCCTTCTCCTGGGCCCGCCAGTCGAAGCCGTCGGCCCAGTAGGCCGCCAGCTCTCTGAGGTGGTCCACCGGGACGCCGCGCTCCCAGCCGGCGCCGCCGAGCCGCCGGGGCCAGCGGGCGCGGGTGAGGCGGTCGTGCAGGTCGTCCAGATCGGCCTGCGGGATGTCGACGCGGAACGGGCGGATGTCGGTGTTGTCGTCCATGACGGAGAATCTAGGATCGATACCGGAACCAGCCGTTCCTGTATCGCGGCAGACTTCACCTTATGTCGGACACGGCACAACGACTGCTGCGGCTGCTCTCCCTCCTGCAGACGCCGCGCGACTGGAGCGGACCGGAACTGGCCGAGCGTCTCGGCGTCACCGTGCGCACGGTGCGCAACGACGTCGAACGCCTGCGCGGCCTCGGCTATCCGGTGGAGGGCATCAGGGGCGTCACCGGCGGCTACCGGCTCGGGTCGGGCGCGCGGCTACCGCCGTTGCTGCTCGACGACGACGAGGCGGTCGCCGTCGCGGTCGGGCTGCGGGTGGGCGCCACCCAGGGCGCGGTGACCGGCATCGAGGAGGCGGCGCTGCGGGCCCTGACCAAGCTCGAACAGATGTTGCCCGCCCGGCTGCGCCGCCGGGTCAACGGGCTGCGCGCGCACCTCGTCCCGCTTCCGCAGGCGGGCCCCCGCGTGGACGCCGACACGCTCACCGCCATCGCGGCCGCCGCGCGCGACCACGAGCGGCTCCGGTTCGACTACGTCGGCCACGACGGGGCGGCCGGCCGCCGCGAGGTCGAGCCGCACCGGCTCGCGCACAGCCGGGGCCGCTGGTACCTGGTCGGCTGGGACGTCGCCCGGTCCGACTGGCGCACCTTCCGGGTGGACCGGATGCGGTTGCGCACCCCGAACGGCCCCCGGTTCACCCCGCGCGAGCATCCCGGCGGCGACCTCGCCGGCCATGTCGCCACCGGCCTGGCCACCGCCACCTGGCGGTACCGGGCGCGGGTGACGGTCCGCGCGCCGGCCGGGCACGTGCGCGAGCGGTTGCCGCCCGGCGTCCCGGTGGAACCCCTGGGCGACGACGCCTGCGTGGCCGAGGTCGGCTCGGACACGCCCCAGACGCTGGCCTGCCATCTCGGCCTGCTCGACGCCGACTTCGAGGTCACCGGGCCGCCCGAGCTCGTCGCGGAGCTCCGCGTGCTGGCCGACCGCTACCGGCGCGCGGTTCCCGGGGATCGCGGCGCTAGCTGAGCCTGCGGGCTCCCGCCGAGGGCGTGGCGGTGCGGAAGACCGGGGGCTGCCAGCCCTTCGCCTCGTAGGCCTCCGCCACCGTCCGGCGCATCGTGTCGGCGCGGTCGGCCGCGACGAGGGCGATGGCGGAGCCGCCGAAGCCGCCGCCGGTCATCCGGGCGCCCCGCGCGCCGCCCCTGACCGCCGATTCGACGGCCACGTCGAGTTCGGCGCAGCTCACCTCGAACTGGTCGCGCAGCGACAGGTGGGAGGCGTTCAGCAGCGCGCCGATCTCGGCCACCGCGCCGGCCCGCAGGAGGCCGACAACGGCTTCCACGCGGTGGTTCTCGGTCACGACGTGCTGGGTGCGTTTGCGCTCGTCTCCGCTCAACTCGGACAGCGCGGCCGTGAGGTCGGTGACGTCGCGCAGGGCCTCGACGCCCAGTTTCGCGGCGGCGCTCTCGCAGTCGGCCCGGCGCCGGGCGTACTGGCCGTCGGCCAGTTCGTGGTGGACGCCGGTGTCGATGATGACGAGTTCGAGGCCCTGGGAGGGCAGGTCGAAGGGGATCGTGCGGCTGCCCAGGGAGCGGCAGTCGAGCAGGAGGACGTGGCCCTCCTTCGACAGGGCCGAGGCGGCCTGGTCCATGATGCCGCAGGGCATGCCGACGACCTCGTTCTCGGCCCGCTGCCCGAGCCTGGCCAGGTCGAGCGGGCTCTGGCCGAGGTCGTAGAGGTCGTTCAGCGCCAGCGCGACCGAGACCTCCAGGGCCGCGCTCGACGACAGGCCCGCGCCCCGGGGGATGTCGCCGTCGATCGCGATGTCGGCGCCGCCGACAGGGAGACCGGCCTTCCGCATGGTCAGGGCCACGCCGATCGGGTAGGCCGCCCACCCGGCGACCTCCTCGACCGGGCCGCCGCCCGCCTGCGCCGACACGACCCGCACACGGTCGTCGGACCGCCGGGCGACCGCCGCCGAGACGCCCCAGGGCACCGCGAAGGGAAGCACCAGGCCGTCGTTGTAGTCGGTGTGTTCGCCGATCAGGTTGACCCGGCCGGGGGCGTGCCAGACGCCCTCGGGGGTGCCGCCGAAGGCGGTCTCAAAGGAGGAAACGACCCGCATGGCCGTTAGGTTATCGCTGTGGTCTCGCCTCTCACCCGCGCCGACGGGGTCCTGCTGAAGCGCGACGATCTTCTGCATCCCGACATCCCCGGCAACAAGTGGCGCAAGCTCAAGTACAACCTCACGGGCGAGCCGATCGTGACCTTCGGCGGGGCCTACTCGAACCACATCAGGGCCGTCGCGGCGGCCGGGCGCGAGTTCGGGTTCCCGACCGGCGGGGTGATCCGGGGCGAGCCGGTCAGGAACGAGGTACTCGACTTCGCGGTGGCCTGCGGGATGCGGCTGATCTTCCTCGACCGCGCGCGCTACCGGGCGAAGACCTCGCCCGAGGTGCTGCGGCTCGTGCGCGAGGAGTTCCCCGGCCACCGCGTGCTGCCCGAGGGCGGGTCGAACGCGGAGGCGGTGCGCGGGTGCATGGAGATCGGGCCCGAGCTGGCCCATCTCGGGGAGGCGGTGGTGTGCTGCCCCGTCGGGACCGGGGGCACGCTGGCCGGCCTCGCGGCCGGGCTGCCGCCGGGGTTCACGGCCGTCGGGTTCTCCGTGCTGAAAGGCGGTTCGTTCCTGTACGACGAGGTCGCCCGCCTCCAGACCGAGGCGCTCGGCCACGTCACGCCCAACTGGCGCGTCGAGACCGGGTTCCATTTCGGGGGCTACGCCCGCACCACGCCGGAACTGAGCGCGTTCATCGGTGATTTCGAGACCCGGCACGGCCTCCGGCTCGACCACGTCTACACGGCCAAGATGATGTACGGCATCCGCGCCCTCGGCCTCGGTCCCACGGTCGTCGCGGTGATCACCGGTAGGGTGTGAGGGTGCTGCTGGCCGAGGGCGTACACGCCGTGATCACCGATCGCCGTGGCGGCGTGAGCCCGGCCCCGTTCGGCGGCCGGAACCTCGGCGGGGCCGTCGGCGACGACCCCGGGAACGTCGCGGCCAACCGGCGGATGACCGCTCTTGAGGTCGGCGTCGACCCCTCGCGTGTGGTGCTCATGCGCCAGGTCCACGGGCGCGAGGTCGCCTACGTCGACCGGCCGTTCGGCGACGACCCGCCCGGCCTCGACGCGATCTTCACCGCGGAAGAGGGGCTCGCGCTGGTCTCGCTGGCCGCCGACTGCGCCCAGGTGCTGGTGGCCGATCCGGTCGCCCGGCTGGTGGGCGCCGCCCACTCGGGGCGGCCCGGCACACTCGCCGGGGTGGTGCCCGCGCTGGTCGAGGCCATGGCCGGGCGCGGGGGAGACCCAGGCCGGATGGTCGCGCTGGTCGGTCCGGCCGCCTGCGGGCGGTGTTACGAGGTGCCCGCCGAGATGCGCGAGGAGGTCGCCGCCGTCGTCCCCGAGGCCTGGGCGACCACGTCGCACGGCACCCCGTCGGTCGACCTGCGGGCGGCCATCTCGGCGCAGCTCTCCAGGGCCGGGGTGGGCGACGTCCGGCACGACGCCCGGTGCACCATCGAATCCGGTGATCTCTACTCATACCGCCGCGAAGGGCAGACCGGGCGCTTCGGGGCCTATATCTGGCTCGGCTAGGAACTTTCCCCCCGATTCCGCTCGTTCTCCAGGCATGGGATGGGACTACCGGAAGTCGGTAAAAGTCGGACCGCTGCGCTTTCACCTCTCACGTCACGGCGTCTCCCGCAGCTACGGGGGCCGTCGTTTCCACGTCTATCGCACCCCTGACGGGCGTCGTCACGTGACCGTGCGGCTGCCCGGCGGGTTCCACATCGGCAAGACGTTCTAGTCTCACTATTCGATACGTATCTTCTCGTATCGCGAGACGGTACTACTCTCGTGCCCATGCACTACACGCATGGGCACCATGAGAGCGTGCTGCGGTCCCACCGCTGGCGCACCGCCGAGAACTCCGCGGCCCACCTGCTGCCGCACCTGACCCCAGACACCACCCTGCTCGACGTGGGCTGCGGCCCCGGCACCATCACCGCCGACCTGGCGGCCCGGGTCGCCCACGTCACCGCCACCGAGATCGGGCCCGGCGAGCTCGGCCTCGCCCGCGCCGAGGCGGAGCGGCGGGGCACGCCGAACATCGCCTTCGAGGTGGCCGACGCGCACGCGCTGCCGTACGGCGACAAGGCCTTCGACGTCGCCCACGCCCACCAGGTCCTGCAGCACCTAGCCGACCCGGTCGGGGCGCTCCGCGAGATGGGCAGGGTCGCCCGGCTGGTCGCCGCCCGCGACAGCGACTACGGCGCGTTCACCTGGTATCCGGCGCTGCCGGAGCTCGACGAGTGGCTCGCGCTCTACTACGCCGTGGCCCGGCGCAACGACGGCGAGCCCGACGCCGGCCGCCGGATGCTCTCGTGGGCCCGCGCCGCCGGGTTCGCCGACATCGAGGTGTCCACCTCCACCTGGACCTTCGCCACCCCCGGCGACCGGGCGTTCTGGGGCGGCATGTGGGCCGACCGCGTCGTGAAGTCGTCGCTGGGCCGCCAGGCCCTGGACGCGGGGCTGGCCACGCCGGAGGATCTGCGGCGCATCGCCGACGGCTGGCTCACCTGGGCCGCCGACCCCGACGGGTACCTGACGATCGTGCACGGCGAAGTCCTCTGCCGGGCTTGACCCTGACGCTGATGTGAAGGTTTAGCCTGCGGATATGCGGATCGGTGAGCTGGCACGGCGATCGGGTGTGAGCACCCGCTCGCTGCGCCATTACGAGGAGAAGGGCCTGCTGGCCGCCCGCCGGGGCGCCAACGGATACCGCGAGTACGACGAGGCCGACGTGCGGCTCGTCCAGGAGATCCGGGCGCTGATGGCCGTCGGTTTCACCCTGGAGGACGCCCGCCCGTTCGTGGCCTGCCTGCGCGCCGGCAACGAGTCGGGCGGGGTCTGCCCCGAGTCGGTCGACGTCGTCCGCCGCAAGCTCGCCGAGATCGACACCGAGATCCGGGACCTGATGGCCCGCCGCGACGAGATGCTACGGAGGAACACATGATCGAGGTCACCACGGAGACGTTCGAGCGCGACGTGCTGGGCAGCGACCGCCCGGTGCTGCTCGACTTCTGGGCCGAGTGGTGCCCGCCCTGCAAGATGATCTCCCCCATCCTGGAGGAGATCGAGCGCGAGTACGGCGACAAGGTCGTCATCGCCAAGATCAACGCCGACGAGCACCCGTCGATCGCGCTGCGCTACGACGTCATCGGCCTGCCCACCCTGAACCTCTACCGCGACGGCGAGGTCGTCCACCAGATCAAGGGCGCCCGCCCCAAGCGCGCCATCGTCGACGGGATCGCCCCTCACATCTGAGCCTGGAAGTGCTCGTAGGCCTCGTCGGTGAACAACACGAACCGCACCTCCTCCACCTTCGTGGGGGTCCCCCTGACGGTCTCGACGGCGATCCGGGCCGCGTCGTCCATCGGCCAGCCGTAGATGCCCGCCGACAGCGCCGGGAAGGCGACCGTCGTGGCCCCCAGCTCGTCGGCCACCCGCAGCGCCTCGCGATAACACGACGCCAGCGTCTTCGACCGGTCTTCGCTCCTGCTGTGCACCGGCCCGACGGTGTGGATCACCCATTTCGCCGGAAGCCGCCCCGCCGTGGTGGCCACCGCCTGCCCGGGGGGCAGCCCCTTGCCGTAGGCGGAGGCCCGCAGCCTGCGGCACGCCTCCAGGATCTCGCTGCCCCCCTTCCGGTGGATCGCGCCGTCGACGCCGCCCCCTCCCAGCAACGAGGAGTTGGCGGCGTTGACGATCGCGTCGGCCCGCTGATCGGTGATGTCACCCTTGACCACGATGATCCGCATGGCCGCATTGTTCCCGCTGGGGTCAGACGTTCACCACGTCGAACTGCTCCCAGGGCCCGATCGCGGTCCGGTTGGCGATGAGGGGCTGCGCGCCCCCGCCGTCGGCGCAGACCAGGTTGCCGTTGGCCTGGGCACGGAGGCTGATCGTGCCGTTGGGATTGTCGATCACCTGGAAGGTCTCCCACGGCCCGACGGCGGTCCGGTTGGCGACGAGCGGCTGCGCCCCGGCGGCCTCGGCGGCGACGTACATGTTGTTGGCCCGCGACCGGAGGGCGATGTTGCCGTTGCCCAGGTCGACGCGGTCGAACGTGGTCGCGTTGCCGTTCGCGACCAGGGTCGGACCGGCGTTGACGAGCTGGTTGTTGGCGCGCGAGCGGAGCTGGACGCCCGGGGTCCCGCTCGTGGCCCCGAACCAGGCGAGGTCGAACGCGTCGGCCATGGCCTGGAACCCGGCGTCGTTCGGGTGGAGGTGGTCGCCCGGGTCGTAGGCCGGCAGGAACCGGGTCGGGTTGGCGGGATCGCGCGTGGCCGCGTCGAAGTCGACGACCCGGTCACACCCGCTGCCCGCGCCGCGCACCCACGCGTTGTAGGCGGCGCGGCTGTTCTCGCCCTCCTGCGTCCAGTAGTTCGCCCCCTGGAAGGGGGTGAGCGTGGCGCAGATGAACTGGATGCCCCGGGCGTGCGCCCGGTCGATGAGGTTCTGAGCCCCGGTGATGAGCTGCTGCGCCGTGGGCACGGGCCGGTTCGACCCGACGTCGTTGATGGGGTTGTCGGCGAAGACCACCCACTTCACCCCGGTCTGATTAAGCACGTCGCGCTCGAACCGGTTGATGGCGCTCTGCCCCGCGCCGTCGCGGAGCAGCTGGTTGCCGCTGATGCCCTGGTTGACGACACCGACCGTCCGCCCGGACGCGTTGAGCCGGTTGGACAGCAGGTTCGGCCACCGCCGATTGGCGTTGTGACTGGAGGCGACCCCGTCGACGATCGAGGCCCCCAGCGCCACGACGGTGCCGGTCCCGGAGGCGTTGTCGACGTCGACGCCCGACAGGATGAAGGTGTCTCCCGTCTCCCCGGTCGGCGTGATGGATGCGTTGCCCGCGACGTTGCCGCTCGCGATGTAACTGGTCTGCAGCGCCGTCTGGTGATAGGTCGCCGGCCCGGTGGCGGACGGCAGGTGGAAACTCACCGCCAGGTCGGAGGAGGCCGCGACCGGCACACTCGCCGCGTCGCTGACGGCCAGCCCCCCGATGGGGATGGTCACCGACTGCTGCCCGCCGAACGTCAGCGTCCGGTCGGTGGCCGGGTCGACCGACGACCCGGTGGTCCTTCTGGCGACGTGCACGTTGGAGACGGTGATGGCACGGGTGCCGAAGGTGTTGGAGAGCTGCACCCGCACGGCAGACCCGCCGATGCTGGTGCGGACGATATGGCGCAGGGTCTGATTGTCGAACTCGCGGCTTCCACTCTGGGGCGAGGCCGCCCACGTGCCGAGCCAGGTGGCGGCGGAGGCCGGGGCGGGGAGGTTCGCCGCGACGAGAACCGCGACGAGCGCGGCGACGAGCGCCCGGATTAACCGTTGCATCGTGTCCTTCTGCCTGTACGAGACCACGCTCGTGATCAGGGCGAGATTAAGCTGACAGGTCTTTGTCGTCAACAGATAGGTTGGATGTCTGGACGTGGGAACGTGACAGAGTGCACGTTCGAGTGCCTCGAAACCGGACATAGGTCGGATCTGACGGCGGCCCGGGGTGGTGTGGGGGTTTCTGTACGGAGCGACCCGGATTTGTTCGGATATAGCGGGATTTGATGGATTGTCAGGATGACTGTTTCGATGGTTTTGTTACTCCGGAAACAGTGATATCTCTGGAATTCCTGCGCATCATGCGGTGTGCCCTATACCCTCTGCGGCGTCACGTTTTCAGATGACTGTCCAGAGGGAACCGGCATGCCATTCTCGTGGGGCGATCTCCCGGTGGGGAGGGTGCTCCGCATTGCCGGAGTCGATTCCACAATTGACGCCAATGTCATGGAATTGTTGCTGGACCCTTTACCGGAGATCGGGCCGGCGGTCGTGACGTATGCGGCCGCGGAGTGCGACTCGGTGCCTGAGCTGGTGGGATCCATCCTCCGGGAACTGGAGACGCTGGCCGTCAAGCTCTTTCCCGACTGGCTGCCCGAGGGCGAGAAACTCGACGGCCCGGGTGGCGGCGGAATGGCGGCGGCGCGTGTTCTCGCGATGCGCATGGCGACGGGCACCCGTCATTTCGGACCGTTCCTGGCGGAACTCGCCGCGCACGCGATTCAGCACCGGGACCCGTTCGCCCTCGGGCTCCGGTCCACCCGGAGCCGGGCGTTTCCCGCCGAGGTCCGCGCGGCCGGGCTGGCCCGGGTCGTCGGGGCCGCTTTCCGGCGTTGTGAGGTGGCGCTCGTCGTCCACGTGCCGGAGAAGCTGAGTTCCCACGGCGAGACGGTGCTGGTCGCCGGATGTGAATGGCTGGCCCATCAGAGCGGGATGGGCGTCTGGCTGGTCGGCCCCGAGGTGAAGCGGGTCGAGACCGTTCACCTGAAGGTCCCGGAGGCGGTCGCCCGGCTGGCCGCCGAGCTTCCGCCGTCCGAGACGCCCGTCGAGATCCTCCGGGTGCCGCCGCTCCGTGGTGAGCCCGCCCGCTACAGCGAGGTCGAGCAGGCCGTGGAGAAGGCCCTGTTCGACTGCCCCTGGGCGCACGGGCGCGAATGGAACCAGACCTACGCGTCGACCGACTCGCTGTTCGTGACGATCCGCACGGATCTGATGTGGGCGCGGGAGAAGTGCGTCGTCGAACTCGACGGTCCCGAACATCGGACGGCGGCCAAGGCAGAGATGGACCGGCTCCGCGACCGGCGTTTGGAACGTGACGGGTTCGCCGTGTTGCGCTTCACCAACGAGCAGGTGCTCGACGATCTGCCGGCGGTGCTCCGCCGGATCAAGGAATTCCTCCTGGGGCGACGCCTCGGACTGAACGAAGGAGCAGGTTGATGTCCGAAGAAAGACTGACGTACCAGCAGGTGGCGGCTCTACTTGTCCTCAAGACGTTAGGGACTGAGGTCGCGCGCCAGGATCTGGAGGCGACGTGGGGTCTCTCGCTTTCCACGAAGAACCGCGCCGGATTGATCGACGCCAAGCTGATGGAAATGGAGAAGCGGGAACGGAGCCTTTGGTACTCCATCACGCCCGCCGGTGAGGAGCGGGCGCTCGAAGAGGTTCAGAAGGGCGTCGTGGTGACCTCTCGATCGGGCAAGACCCTGGCCCTGCTCTACCTGCGCAGCCTCCTTGAGCCCACCCTGCCTCAGGTCGCGGCAGCACCCGTGGTCACGTCCGGCCGCACGGACGACGAGGTGGAGGACCGCATCCGCGAGGCCTACGCGAAGATCACTCCCGGAGTGGGGGAGTGGGTCTCGCTGACGAAGTTGCGGCCGCTGCTGAGCGACATCGACCGGTCCGAGCAGGACAACGCACTGCGCCGGATGTTGCTGAACGCGCCCGAGGTCCACATCCTCGCCGCGGCTATCGTCGGCCACCTGTCGCCCGAGGACCACGCCGCCGCCGTCATGATCGGCAACGAGCCGAACCATCAGCTGCGGATCGGCGCCCGCTGATGATCACAGACTGGTACGCGATCAGCTCGCTGAACATCATCTCGACGGTCAACGGCGCCGAGGACGTGTGGCACCCCGTGCCGTTCCACGTGGAGGGGATGCATCCCCAGGCGTCGAAGGCGCTCACCTCGGGTCTGGACGCCGCCGCCCTCAGTGTGGGCACCTCCAGCCCGATCGGCGTCGTCCTCGAAGGGACGGCGGGCAGCGGCAAGACGCACCTGATGAGCTGGCTGCGCGAGCAGGTCATCCGGCGCGACGGCTACTTCTTCCTGATGAGCGTGCTCGACGCGCGCAACTTCTGGGAGAGCGCCCTGGTGTCCATCCAGGACGGTCTCGCCAGGATCGGGGTCGACGAGGAGAGCCAGCTCAAGCGCTTCCTCCGCAACCTGACCGAACCGATGTCACTGCCCCGCCGGACCCAGCAGGCCGTCATCGGCAACCAGCCTCTGGAGAAGGAACACTTGAAGGAGTTCCTGCAGGGGCTGCACAAGCGGGACTCCCGGGTGTTCATGGAGGCGCAGGACACCGCCCGCGCGCTGGTCCTGCTGGCCGCCAACGACTACAACCTGGCCAGCCTGGGCGACGGCTACATGTACGGGATGGAGGACTTCGACGGAAGCCGCCGGGAATGGGGATTCCGGCCGGTCATCCGGACTCCCCAGGAGCTGGTCCGGGACACCTCCCGGCTGCTGGCGATGACGGGGCCCAGCGTCATGGCCTTCGACCAACTCGACCCGCTCATCAACTCGATGGCGCTGTTCGGGAACGGGGAGGTCGACCCTCGCACGCGGGCCACGGCTCTGCAGATCGCCCACGGGCTGACCTCGCTGCGCGAGGTTACCAGCAGGACCCTCTCGGTCGTCTCGTGCCTCCCGGACACGTGGATCCTGCTCAGGCAACTGTCGGTCGCCAGCTTCAAGGACCGGTTCGAGCAGACCACCGTCCTGAAGCGCGTCCCGTCGCCCGAGGTGGGCCGTGAGCTGGTGATCCGGCGGCTCGCGGAGCACTTCAAGAGCATCGGGTTCGAGCCGCCCTACCCGACGTGGCCGGTCCGGCCGGAGGCGTTCGCCGAAGCGCCGTTCTACACGCCGCGGAACATCCTCCGCGCTCTCACCGACCACATCGGGGCCTGCGTCGCGCGGGGCGAGGTGAAAGAGCTCTTCCGGTTCGACCGGGTCGAGACGCACCACGTCGAACCGGTCGCCGCGATACAGACGACGCTCAGCGAAGTCCACGGCATCGAGACCAAGTTCGCCCTGCTGGAAGACGCCGCCCACGTCACCGGAGCCCTCGACGCGACGCAGGAGGACGCCGTCCTGCCCGGCCTGCTCGCCGCCGGGCTGCAGGCCTGGGCCATCGAGAAGGGCGACGACACGACGACCTACAAGGTCGACCCGACCTTCGGCCAGAAGACCTCCCTGCACGCGCGCCTCCGCCAGATCCTGGACGAGGCCAGGGAGGACGAGATCCACTGGGCGATCCGCGGCATCAGCGCCAAACATCCGAACGCGGCGCTGACCCGGCTGAAGCGGGCGGCCATCGCGGCGGGCCTCGAAGCCGAGACGCCCAAGCGCAGGCTCATCGTCCTCAGGAACGTTCCGTGGGCCGCCGGGCCGAAGACCCAGCAGGCCCTGGCCGACTTCCGGGCCCGGGGCGGCCGGGTCGTCACCGTCGACGAGGACGACCTGAGGACCCTCAGCGCTCTCCGGGACCTGATGGCGCAGAACCCGCCCAGCCTCAACAAGTGGCTGGTCCTCAAGCGGCCGGCCAGCGCGATCAAGCTGCTCAGGGACGTCCTCGAGGGCTGGTCCGACGAGCCGCAGGCCGCTCCGCAGGTGCACCACGTCCCAAAAGCACCTGAGGGCGACATCCTTGAGGAGCCGCCCGCACTGCCGACCCGCGAGGCGGGCACTTCGGGGCACTCGCCCGTGACTCTGGCAGGCCCGGTGGACCTGCCCGCCAAGGCGCCCACCCTGGTCGTCGGCCGATCCTATGAGCGTGGGCTGCCCGTCTCCGTCGAGCTGGAGGCGTTGCGGAAGCACACCGCGATCTTCGCCGGTTCCGGCTCGGGCAAGACCGTCCTGATCAGGCGGATCGTCGAAGAGTGCGCGTTGCAGGGTGTCTCCTCGATCGTGCTCGACACCAACAACGACCTCGCCCGGCTCGGTGACGCCTGGCCCGAGGAGCCTTCCGCCTGGGGGCCCGGCGACGCCGCACGGGCGGCACGCTACATCGCCGACACCGACGTCGTCATCTGGACCCCGCGCCGGGAGAAGGGGCGGCCGCTGGCGTTCCGGGCGCTGCCGGACTTCGCCGGTGTCCGGGACGACGTCGACGAGTTCAACGAGGCCGTCGACGCCGCCGTGGCGGCGCTGGTTCCCAGGGCCAAGGCGGAGGGCAACACGAGCAAGGCCGAAGTGGCGCGGGCGGTGCTCAAGGAGGCCGTCGTCCACTTCGGGAGATACGGGAGCGGGGGGCTCAACGGGCTGATCGGGCTGCTGGCCGACTTTCCGGAGGACATCAGCCGGATCAGCGGCGCGGTCAAGATCGCCGATGGGCTGGCGCAGGTGCTCCGGGCGGCGATGGTCAACGATCCGTTGTTCGGTGGCGAGGGGCAGCCGCTCGACCCCGGCCGGTTGCTCACCCCGGCCGCCGGCAAGCGGGCGCGGGTCTCGGTGATCTCGTTCGTGGGGCTGCAGAGCGACTCCGAGCGCCAGTCGTTCGTGAACCAGCTGCAGATGGCGCTGTTCGCCTGGATCAAGAAGAACCCGGCGGGTGACCGGCCGCTGGGCGGGTTGTTCGTCATGGACGAGGCGCAGAACTTCGCGCCTTCCGGGGCCTCCACCGTGTGCACGCAGAGCACGCTCGCGCTCGCCTCCCAGGCCCGGAAGTACGGGCTGGGGCTGGTGTTCGCGACGCAGGCGCCCAAGGGGCTGCACAACCGGATCCCCGGCAACGCGGCCACCCAGTTCTACGGGCTGCTCAACGCGCAGGTGCAGATCGAGGCGGCCAAGGAGATGGCCCGGGTCAAGGGCGGCAGGGCCGACGACATCGGGTCGCTGCGCAGCGGCCAGTTCTACGTCGCTCCCGAGGGGGCGGGATTCGCGAAGGTGCGGACACCTCTGTGCCTGAGCCACCACCCACGGGCGCCGCTCACCAGCGAGGAGGTCATCGACCGGGCGAGCCGGTGACCCTGCCGGTCAGCCAGAACTCGCCCGGGTCGTGCTCACCCCGCAGGGTGGGGAGGATCGTGCGCGGCACCAGGACGTTCGTCCCGGGGTGCGGCTGCACGACCTCCCCCTCCCGCCGGACCCCCGTCGGCCATGCGGATTCCGTCACGTCCTCGATGCGGGACAGGCCCTGGTCTGAGGTCGCCCAGGCGTAGCCCGCGCCGCTGTCGCGGGCCGTCTCGGTGTCGCGGTTCACGGCGAAGGCGGCCTCCGCGGTGAACAGGCGGCGGGCCGACGCGACGCGGTGGACGCGCAGGTGGTCGGCGGCGCCCGGGATCAGCCACGTCTCGATCTCGACGTCGTCCCACGGGGACCAGCGCAGGTGGAGGTCGCCGGCGGACTCCGGGACCTCGCAGCAGCGCCAGTGCACGCCGTCGTCGCTCAGAGCCAGGGTGTTGTCGAAGGCGCCCTGGTCCAGGCCGTGGCTTCCGGCGGGGACGCTGAAGCCGAAGACCGTCGAGTAGGCGAACTTGGCGTATTTCGCCGCGCCGCCTCGGGCCCACGTGTTGTGCTGCGCGGCGCTCAGCACGACCACGTGGCGGCCTTCGTGCGACCGGATCACGGCGGTGCCGGCCTCGGGCTGGTGGACGACGCCGTCGGGCATCGGCGCGGGGGTTTCGGGAGTGGTCCAGAACGGGTGGTGGTCCGGCAGGGCCAGCGGGAGGAACGCCTTCATGGCCCAGTAGGGCGACCCGGGGGCGTTGTACTGCTCGGCGAGCAGCGGCTGCGGGTAGGCGTAGCCGATGGTCAGGACGCCGTCGCGGGTGGCCACGTCGCGGCCGTCCCACCAGCGCAGGTGGCGGAGTAGGTAGCCCTTGGTCTCGCCCCACGGCAGGGCGTCGACCTCAGCGAACGCCAGTGCTCCCCAGAACGCGGCCTGGGCGTGCCGGTAGGTCATCGACCGGCCGAAGGGGACGGCCGCGCCGTCGGCGGCGAACCAGTGGCGGAAGTCGAGGGCGAACTCGCCCGCACGGGCGCGGAAGCGCTCGGCTCGGGCGTTCTTGCTCAGACCGGCGTAGATCAGGCCGTAGTAGTGCATCGCGAACGGCACGTAGTAGTCCCGCTGGGCGGTCGGACCGTCGGAGTACCAGCCGCGGCCCAGGGCGAACGACTCCAGGCGGTCGAGCCGGGCCTCGACCGACGGCTCGTCGAAGGGTACGCCGACGCGGCGCAGGCCCAGGCTGACCAGGACGGGGAAGAACTGCCAGTTGTTGTCCACGCCCGAGCGGGCCAGGGCCTGGGAGAGCCACGTCGCCACGCGGTCGCGCTGGGCTCCGCTCAGGCCGTCCCACAACAGGTCGGGCGCCAGCGCGAGGGCGAAGCCGAGCGCGGCCGTCTCCACCAGGCGCTGGTCGACGTCGGCGATGTCGCCCCAGTATTCGGGGTGGCCGGGGTCGGTGCCGTTCGCCAGGCCCTCGCGCCACGGGTCCAGGTCCTCACCTAAGGGTGCCAGGCCCCACAGGGGGCGGGCGAAGGCCTCCAGTTCGGCGGCGGCGTCGTCGTAGTGGGCGGTGTTGACGCCGAGTCTCAGGCGGGCGCGGCCGGGGCTGAAGAACGGGTGGAGCGGGGTGACGAGATCCCGGACGAGCTGGGCCATCGACGCACGATCCGCTGCCATCTCGCTCCTGTCAATACTTATTTTTATATATACGCTTAAGTATAGAATATAGCCTATGCACTACATCGATGGGGCTTTCGTCCCGGCCGTTGAGACCGCTCCCGTGCACGAGAAGGCCACCGGAGCCGAGATCGGCCGATACGCCCTCGGCACCGCCGCCGACGTCGACCGGGCCGTCGCGGCCGCCCGCCGGGCCCAGCCGGGATGGGCCGCCCTCGGGGCGCCCGAGCGGGCCGCCTACCTGACGGCGTTCGCCGACCACCTGCGGTCGCGCTACGACGAGCTGGTCGAGTTGTCCATGCGGGAGACCGGGGGAGTGCGGGCCAAGGCCGTCGACGAGGTGTCGGCCGGGCTGAAGCAGCTCGCCATCTCCGCGGTGGAGGCGTGCGGGACGGCGGGGGACGTCCTCCAGCCGTACAAGGCGGGGAAACTGTCGTTGTCGCGGGCGGTGCCGCTCGGGGTGCTCGGGATCATCACGCCCTGGAACTATCCGGTCAATCTGGCCATGCGGGCGGTCGCGCCGGGGCTGGCGTTCGGGAACACGATCGTGCTCAAGCCGGCCGAGCTGACGCCGATCATCGGCGGGCGGGTGCTGGCCGAGGCGGCCGACGCGGCCGGGCTGCCGCCGGGCGTCTTCAACGTCGTCGAGGGCGACGGGCCGGAGGCGGGGCACGCGCTGGCCGAGCACCGGGGGCTCGACCTGCTCGACTTCACCGGGTCACGCGAGGTCGGCACGGCCATCGCGCTGTCGGCCGCCCGGGACCTGCGGCCGGTGCGGCTGGAACTCGGCGGGAGCAACGCCTTCGTGGTGCTCGAGGACGCCGACGTCGAACTGGCCGCGTCGTGCGCGCTGATCGCGTCGCTGGAGTTCCAGGGGCAGACGTGCATCAGCGCCAGCCGCCACATCGTGCTCGAACCGGTCGCCGACGCCTACGTGGCCGCGCTCACCCGCAAGGCCGCCGCGCTGACCGTCGGGAACCCCTTCGACGGCGTCGACCTCGGGCCGCTGATCAGCGAGGCGCAGCGCGACCGCGTGCACGAGCGCATCGTGCTGCCGTCCGTCGAGAAGGGGGCGGTCGTCGCCACGGGCGCGACCTACGACGGGCTGTTCTACCGGCCGACCGTGCTCACCGGCGTCACCCCGGACATGCCGGCGTTCGCCGAGGAGATCTTCGGGCCGGTGCTGCCGGTCACCGTCGCGGCGACAGAGGAGGAGGCGATCGGGCTGGTCAACGGCTATCCGATGCTGATGAACTCCGTCTTCAGCCGCGATCTGATGCGCGGCATGGCCGTTGCCGAACGGCTCAACGCGGGGGAGGTGCACGTCAACGACGCGCACGCCCGGCACGGCGCCGAGAACCAGATGCCCGGGTTCACCCGCCGCCAGTGGATCGGGGTGCAGCGCGGGCCGCTCGACCTGCCCGAATGGACCCGGCGGTGATCGTCGACTACGCGATGTACCCGGAGCTCACGGTCCGGCTGTTCGACCTGCCCGAGCCGCCGCTGACCGAGTTCCGCAGCGCGGCGGCGCGGGCCCGGCTGGCCCGCACGGAGATCCTGGTGACCGGCTGGGGCTGCCCCGTCCTCGACGGCGGGGCGCTGGAGGCCGCGCCGAACCTGAAGGCCGTCGTGCACGCCGCCGGGAGCATCAAGGGGCACGTCACGCCTGAGGTGTTCGCGCGCGGCATCGTGGTCAGCTCGGCCGCCGACGCCAACGCGATCCCGGTCGCCGAGTACACCCTCGCGATGATCCTGCTGGCCAACAAGGCCGTGCCGCGACTGGCCCGCGAATACCGCGCGGCCCGCAGCGACCTGGGCCTGCTGACGCAGGACAACGACCTCGGCAACTACCGCAAGACCGTCGGCGTCGTCGGCGCCTCCCGAGTCGGCCGGCGGGTCATCGAGCTGCTCCGGCCGTTCGACCTGGAGGTGCTGGTCGCCGACCCCTACGCCGACGACCTGGTCACCCACGACCTCGACGTCGTGATCGGCCGCAGCGACGTGGTGTCGATCCACGCCCCGGCCACGCCGGAGACGTACCGGCTCATCGGCGCGGAGCGCCTGCGGGCGCTCAAGGACGGCGCGACCCTCATCAACACCGCCCGGGGTTCCCTCGTGGACGAGGCCGCGCTCATCGCGGAGCTCCGCACCGGCCGGATCTCCGCGATCCTGGACGTCACCGACCCCGAGCCCCCCGCGCCCGACTCGCCGCTCTGGGACCTGCCCAACGTGGTGCTCACCCCGCACGTCGCGGGGGCGCTGGGGTCGGAGGTCGGGCGGCTGGGACGGACGGCGCTGGAGGAGGTGGCACGGCTGAGGCGCGGTGTCCCCCTCAGGTACGAGGTCGACCCGCGCGTCCTGTCGCGTCAGGCCTAGACGAGTAGTTCCGAATGGCTCTCGTAAGCGATCAGGGATCTGGTCCTGTGGCGCGGTTTTGCCAGATCGCGCAGGTCGGTGCCAGGATCCGCTGAACCATTCGGACACCGACGCCCTCAATGGTCCGGCCGCCGTGCTGTTCATGAGTCGATCAGCTGCCGGACCGTCCTGAGCAGCGGCTCTCCCGGACGAGGTGTGCCGCACCGTCGTCATTCCGTCGAATACGAGTGAAAGAATGACGATGCAGATCGCAGAGAATGCTCTTCCGGAGGAAAGCCAGTGGGTTCTCCTGGTGGAGCACCATCTGGAGTCGTTCAACTGCCTGTGGGTGGACACCGAAGACGTCGGCGAGATCGCCCGGCGCATGGGTGTTGAGCCTGATTCCGGTGCACCGTGCGACTTCCCCACGGCCATGCGGTCGTCTGGCGTCAACCCGAGGACGCCGGTCGTCTGGGTCGGGGAGCACGCGCCGGGCTGGTCGGTCGTCCTCACCGTCAACCGCGGATCGGTGCCGCCGGAGATCGTCGAGGCGTTGAGTTCGGGTGGGCGGCGTGTCCTGGAGGCCTATTTCCACGAGGTCGTCCACCCCGGCCACCTGATCTACCTGCGAGACGGCGACTACATCGGAGATGTGTACCCACCGTCTGAGCCAGGAGGCAAGGTGGAGGTCGAGGAGTTCGCGGCCCACGGGCGCGGGCTCGAACTCGTGGGGGACTTGAGCGACGCCGAGACGTTCGACCGCTTCCTAGTCATGATGGGACGGATAACCGGCCGTTTCATCGACCGGCCCTGGTTCTCGACGACCCGGACCCTCCACCCCGTCTCCCCGGAAGCGTGAACGAGCCGGGTCGGGATATTTCCGGTTATCTTGGCCGGGCCGCCGATGTCGTGTTCCAAAGGAGCCGGATTGTCCGATCAGTTGATCTTCTCCTATGGAGCAGGTCCAGCCGGCCGGGAGCTCGACGGCCATCCCGACGCGCTGCCCGGGTTCCGGCCGGAGACGGTGAAGACCACCAATGCCTCGATCCCGGCATGACCGGCGCCCTGCTGTTCGCCGAGGTCGACCGGCCGGCCCGGGAGCGCGGCCGGGTCCTCGGGCACGTCCACGCCGGTCATCTCGTCGGGGAGATGAGCCGCACCGCTGAGACCGGCCGGATCGCCCACTGGAGCCGGGAGATCCGCCTGACCGACGCCGGACGCGGCGTCGGCGGGTTCCACGAGCGAATCGACCTCGGCTGATGGACGACCTCTACCGCCTACTCGCCTCGTATGACCCAAGTGACGTCCCGATGCACTGGTTCTACGCCGTCTGGGTCGAGGGCACGCCGGTCGAAGAGGCGGTCGCGCTGCTGAAGGGCGACCCTGCCTCGGGGGTGCCCGACCGCTTCGAGGGCTGCTGGGGCTGGGTCGACGAAGACGACGAGGGCGCCCTGTTGGCCGGCCCGATCGGCGACTGGACGCTGCTCATCGGCGACTGGCGTCCCACCGAAGAGGACGCGCTGGTCACCCTCACGCGGGGAGGAGGGCGGGCGTTCGCCGTCTCGTGGAACGAGGACGGCACGTCCTTCCTCAAGTACGCCGCCGGCGGCCAGGTGGTCACCGCCTTCGACCTCTTCTCTCCCGCCGAGCGCCACGGCGCCGATCCGGCCGCCCTCGACCCGTTCATGGACGGCCTGCGCTTCGACATCGACGACGCCGAGCCCGCCGAGAGCTTCACCTCGGCGCTGACCGTGATCGGCCGGGTCACCGGCCGCAGGCTCGACCGCGAGTGGCTGGACGCCCCCCACACGACCTACTCGATCCCGCGTCCGGCGGCGATCGCGCCGTAGTCGCGGTCGGGGCGGCCGTCCACGATGCCGCCGGATCTTCCGTTGAGAGGGTGTCTGTTTCGGTGGTCACGACCCGATGCCGGACACCCTCCGCACGTCTGAGAAGCCTCTAGCTCTTCAGGCCCGAGAACGCGATGCCCTGCATGATGCGCCGCTGGAAGATCAGCAGCACGACCATGACCGGGATCACCGCGAGCGCCGCGCCCGCCATGATGTAGTAGGCCCGGCCCGACTCCGTGCTCGCGAGCTGCTGCAAGGCCAGCGGCAGCGTGTAGAGGTCGGGGCTGTTGAGCACGATCAGCGGCCACACCAGGTCGTTCCAGTGGAAGATGAAGCTGGTGATCGTCACAACGGCCAGCACCGGCTTCGACAGCGGCAGGATCACCCGCCAGAAGATGGCCATCCGGCCCGCGCCGTCGATGCGGGCGGCTTCCTCCAGTTCGACCGGAAGTGTGCGGAAGAACTGGCGCATGAGGAAGATGTCCAGCACCGAGGCCACGTTGGGCAGGATGATGCCCCACGGCGAGTCGTAGACGCCGAGCAACTGCGTGACGTGCAGACGCGGCACCAGCAGGGTGATCGTCGGCACCATCATGCCGGCCAGCATCAGGACGAAGATCTTGTCCCGGCCCGGGAACGGGATGCGCGCGAACGCGTAGGCCGCCAGGGCGTCGATCAGCAGCTTCAGCGGGACCAGCACGCAGGTGATCCACACGCTGTTCCAGAACGCCGTGCCCAGGCCGCTGATGGTGAAGACGTACTCGTAGTTCCCCAGCGTGGGGTTCCACTCGCCGGTCTTCTTGTCCAGCGGGAGGAGCTGCGGCACCTGGGTGTAGACGTCGGGGCCGTTCTTGAACGACGTCGCGAGCATCCACACGAACGGGACGACCGACACCAGCGCCAGCAGGATCAGCGCGATGTAGATGGGCAGGCGGCGCACCGTCTTCTGGTTCACGACGCCTCCTGCTTCATGAACTTGAACTGCACGAACGTGATGATCATGATGAAGACCAGGAGGATGAACGACATCGCGCAGGCGGCGCCCATCGCGTTGTAGCGGAACGCGTACAGGTAGATGTGCAGCACGTAGGCCAGGCCCGACTGCTCGGGGCCGCCGGTGACGCTCCGGTTGCCGCCGCCGCTGAAGATGACGTACACGAGCCCGAAGACCTGGAGCGCGGCGATGATGCCGGTCACGACGAGGTAGAACGTGGTCGGGCGGAGCATCGGGACCGTCACCTTGAAGAAGCGCTGCACCGGGCCCGCGCCGTCGATGACCGCCGCCTCCCTGATCGACTCGGGGATGCTCTTCAGCCCGGCCAGGTAGATGATCATCGAGATGCCGCACTGCCAGGCGGCGATGAAGGCCAGCGCCGGGATGACCAGCTCCGGGGTGTTCAGCCAGTTCTGCCGGGGGATGCCCACCAGTCCGAGCACGGCGTTGACCAGGCCGTACTGCGGGTCGTAGAGCCAGCGCCAGATGGCGCCGACCGCCGCCTCCGCGGTCACGACGGGCAGGAACAGCAGCAGTCGGAACAGGTTCGAGCCGCGCCGGATGGCGTTGATCAGCAGCGCCTGGCCCAGCGCCGCCACCAGCGTCAGCGGCACCGCGACGAGCGTGTACTGCAGGGTGACCTGGATCGACTTCCAGAAGTGCGGATACTTCACGTCGTCGAAGAACAGGTCGGTGTAGTTCTGCAGCCCCACCCAGATCGGCGCGGAGTGCAGGTCCCACTCGGTGAAGCTGTAGTACAGGGCCGCCAGGGCCGGATAGAGCAGGAAGATGATGAAGTACACCAGCGCGGGGGCGATGAGGAGCCACCCGATCAGGTGGTCACGCCTGCCGATGCCCGGACGGCGGCGCCGTCCGGGCCTGGCCGGCGTCTCGGCGGGCCGCTGGGCCACGACCGGAGATGCCACGGTTGCCTCGCTTCCGTGATGACTGGGCTAGCTGTTCCAGCCGAGCAGGGCGCGGGTCTTGTTGGCCGCGTCGGTGAGCGCCTCCTGGGCGGTCATCTTGCCGCTCAGCGCCGACTCCAGGGCCGGGGCGATGATCTCGTCGTTGATCTGGATCCACTGCGGGAGGGCCGGACGGGCCTGCGCCACCTTGAGCTGCTCCAGGAAGGCCTGCTGCTGCTCGCCGAACGTGGCGGCGTCGCGCTCGGCGGCCTCCTTGTTGACCGGGAAGCCGCCCAGGGCCTGGGCCAGCACGGTGTTGTTGGTGGAGTTGGTCAGGTGCTGCAGCCACTTCCACGCGAGCTGCTCGTTCTTGCCCTTCGTGAACACGACCGCGTTCTCGCCGCCGATGTTGCCCGCCGGGGTCGTCTTGTACGGCAGCGGGGCGACGTTGAAGTCGAGGTCGGGGAACTGGTCCTTGATCGTGGCGACGTCCCACGGACCGGAGATCATCATGCCCGCGAGGCCGTTGGCGAACGCCTGGTCGGAGTCGGTGATCTCACGGGGCGAGGACGGCAGCAGGTCGACCCAGAGCTGGAGCGCCTCGACCGCCGGCGCCTGGTCGAACAGGATCTTCTTGTTCGCCTCGTCGACCATCTGGCCGCCGGCTCCGCCGACCACGCCCGGCCACATCCAGGCGCCGTAGCCGTCGCCCTTCGGCACCACGATGCCGGCCACCTTCGGGTCCTTCTGGTGGATCGCGGCGCTGATCGACTTGAGCTCGTCCCACGTCTTCGGCGGGGTCGGGACCAGCGCCTTGTTGTAGAAGAGGGCGACCGCGGTGTGGTCGATCGGGAAGCCGTAGAGCTTGCCGCCCACCTTGTTGGTGTTGAGCGCGCCCTCCCAGAAGTCGGCCTCATTGAGGGTGCCGGCCGGGACCTCCTTGATGGTGCCCTCCTGCGCGAAGCGGGAGACCAGGGGCTGGTCGAGGATCCCGACGTCGGGGACCGTGTTGCCGGCGAGGGCGGAGCCGAGCTTGGTGTTGTAGTCGTCCTTGGGGATCTTGACGATGTTCACCTTGACCCCGGGGTTGGCCTTCTCGAAGTCCGTGCGGATCTTCTCGACCACCTCGCCGGCCTGAGGGGTGCGGTCCTGGAACATCCAGTAGGTCAACTCCGTGGCAGAGCCCGCGCCGCCCTCCTCGGAGCCGCCGCCGCAGGCGGCGAGCCCGGCGAGCAGCACCGCTGCGGCAGCCGCCCCAGTGACTCTCCTGATCATTTCCATCTCCTTCTCGGGGGGTTGAACAGACGATAATGTAAGACGCAAAAAAAGATCAGTCCCTCGTCGGAAACGCTTTGGTAACGCGACACCCGCTACCCTGTGCGGCGGCACTTGCCTGGTAGCCGTTTCGTTCACGCATTGAACTAACATGTCGGCAGAAAACGGGAGGACAGGCCCATGGCAAGGCCGGAGCGCAAGACGGTCAGGGACGTCCGGAAGGGGAACCGCGGCATGCTGCTGCGGACGCTGTACTTCGGCGGTCCCCGCAGCCGACATGAGCTGACCGGCCTCACCGGCCTGAGCGCGGCGACCATCAGCACCATGACCGGCGACCTTTTGACCGAGAAGATCCTCATGGAGGCCGGTCAGGTCGACAGCGACGGCGGCCGGCCGAGGGTGCTGCTCCGGGTCAATCCCGTGTACGCCTACCTCATCGGCGTCGACGTCGCCGAGACCCACGTGAGGGTCGAGCTCTTCGACCTGGAGATGACCGAGAAGGCCCGGGTCGACTACACCCTCCGGCCCTCCCACCACGACATCGAGCTGGTCGCGCGGCGGATCCTGGCCGGGATCGACGTCGTGCTGGCCGACGGCCAGGTGACCGCCGCCCAGGTGCTCGGCGTCGGCATCGGGGTGCCCGGGATCGTCGAGCGCGGCGCCTCCGACGCGCTCATCCACGCCAAGACCTTCGGCTGGGACGGCGTCCCGCTGGGCGCGCTGATGCGGGCCGGCACCTCCCTGCCCGTCTTCATCGACAACGGCGCCAAGACGATGGGTCAGGCCGAGTTGTGGTTCGGGGCCGGCCGGGGGGCCGACCACGCGGTGATCGTGCTGATCGGCTCGGGTGTCGGGGCCACGGTGGTGGCCGACGGCCAGGCCGTGCGCGGGACCTCGAACTCCGCCGGCGAATGGGGCCACACCAAGATCGAGATGAACGGCCGCCCGTGCCGCTGCGGCTCGCGCGGCTGCCTGGAGGCCTACATCGGGGCAGAAGGGCTGCTGGCCAGGGCCGGGGTGCCGGCCCAGACGACCGACTGGCCGTCGGCGCTCGGCCGGGTGCTCGCCGACGGCGGTCCGGTCGTCGACGAGACGCTCACCTACCTGGGGACCGGTCTGGCGAACCTGATCAACATGCTGAACCCGGAGCGCATACTGATCGGCGGCTGGGCCGGCCTGATGATCGGCGAACGGCACCTCGACCAGATCCGCGTCGTGGTGGGGGAGAACTCCCTCACCCAGCCCTACAACGCGACCTCGATCGTGCTGGGCGAACTGGGCCCCGACGCGGTCGCCATGGGAGCGGCCACGCTGGTGCTGGAGGAGTTCCTCGACGCGAGCGCTCCACTGCGACTGCACGTGGCCAGTTGATGCTTATGTCAAAGTGTTGAACTAAGGTTCCGGCACGACGAAGACCGGCTGCGGGAGCCGACAGAACGACCGTCACGGCCGGTCGTCGCGGGCGGCGGCCAGGACCATGGCCGTCGCGGCGACCGCGGGGGGCACTGCCGGGGCCACGAAGTAGACCAGTTCGCTCACGTCGCCGCCCAGGCCGTAGTAGCAGTCGGAGTAGGCGATCAAGTTGAAGAGGAAGGTCACGGTGCCGTAGCCGCCCGTCAGCAGCAGCACCCCCGCCAGCGCCCGGACCGTCACCCGGCCGAGCCGGGCCCGGCCGTGGGTGGTGGCCAGGGCCAGGACGAGGAGGCCGGCCACCACGATCGCGGGGGCGGCGGAGACGGACACCACCTGATCGACGGAAGGCCCGGCACCGGTCTCCTCCGGTGTGTAGGCACACTCGCCGTCGGGGTCGACGTAGGCGAGCGGCCCCGTCAGCGCGCCCCCGCCCGCGACCATGTTGGCCATCGACACGCAGAACGCCAGGGCGAAGTAGATCAGGGATCTCCAGGACATGGGCGCACAATCTAGCGGTGGCGGCCGACAGGGAACTCCCGGCGGTGGCCGCCCTTCCCCGGGAAGATCATCAGCAGCAGGAGCTGCGGCTGGTAGCCGTCCGTCGGCCGGAAGTGGGCCCTGATCCGGTAGTCGCCGCGCCGCAGGCCGGGCACCTTCAGCCCGTGGCCGCCGCCTATCGGGTCGTTCAGCTCCAGATGGCCCGTGGAACTCCGGTAGCCGACCTCGACGACCTGCTCCCAGCCCTTCGTCTCCAGCGGGGGCCGCCTTGGATAGACCTCGGCGGTCAGGCAGACGTCGAAGTCGGGGTCGACGTTCAGTGCGAGCACGCCGGGCGCGGCGGCGATGAGCGGGCCCTCCGGCGGGTCTCCGGCGCTCTCCTCCGCCACGTCGGGCTCCCACGACTCGATGGCGCCGTAGTCGGTCCACGTAAGGTCGCTCGCCACATGGGCCGGGCGGATCAGCGGGCGATGGCGGTTGAGGTCGCAGAAGACCTCGGAGGCCGCGTCGGCCAGGTCATAGGTCACCGTCTCCGAGAGGATCAGCGCGGTCGCGTCGCGGTGGGCGAGGGGGCAGATCGGGGCGAGGTCGTAGACCGACTCCGCCCTGAGGGGATAGCGCGCGCAGGCGGCCCGTCCGTAGGCGACCAGGTCGCGGTCGGGGATCCCGGCGAAACGCCCGCCGCCGCGCATGCCGCACAGGTACGCGGCCTCGCCGACCGCGATGTCGTCGCCGTACGTCAGGGCGGCGCAGTCGTGGGCGGCGACGGCGCCCCGGTGCCCGTCGGTCTGCACGAGGCTGGCGATCAGCCCGGCCGCCGTCAGGCGCACGAACCCGCGGCGCACCCGTGGCCGGGACAGCAGCCGCGCGGCCGCGCCGGGCCGTCGCCGGGCGGCGGCCAGCAGGAGGCACCCGTTCAGCACCCCCAGCGCGTCGGACGGCCCGAGCGCCCGGACCCCGTCCCAGCCGAGCCACGCCGTCTCGAAGCACGCCGGGGCGCTCGCCACGTCGAGCGCGAGCAGCGCGAACCGCAGGCCGTGGCCGATCACCAGCCACCATCCCATGATCCGGACCGCCACCCGTGCGGGCCGTGATCCGCCTCCAGCGGCCAGCACCACCGCGGCCAGCATGACCAGGGCGAGCCCGCTGTGGACCAGGACCTCGATGAGACCCGCGCCGAGCACTCCGAGACCGAGGAGACCGGGTGCTCCGCCGGTCCAGGCGGGCTCGTCGAGCTGCGAAAGGTGGCGCATGATCGCGAAGTGGAGGTCGCCTCCCAGGCAGTTGCCGAAGCCGGGGAACGCCCAGATCCGCACGTCGCTTCGTGCCGGCCGGTGGAGGAGGGAGCCCGCCGAGATCACGGAGGCGAGGGTCAGGTAGAGGGATGATCTCCGGCGCATGGGCGGCAACCCTAGCGAGCCCCGCCGACGGAGTGGTATAAAACCATCCTGTTAAATAACTGAAAGGTTATCTGCCCATGCTGGACGCCACGTTCGCCGCCCTGGCCGACCCCACCCGCCGGGCGATCCTGGCCCGGCTCGCGCAGGGCGAGGCCACGGTGACCGAACTGGCCGCCCCGTTCGCGATGAGCCAGCCGGCCGTCTCCAAGCACCTCAAGGTCCTGGAGAAGGCGGGCCTGATCACCCGGGGGAGAGACGCCCAGCGCCGCCCCTGCCGCCTGGCCGCCGGACCGCTGCGTGAGGCGACCGAATGGCTGGCCGGTTACCGCGACTACTGGGAGGAGAGCTTCCAGCGGCTCGACTCCCTGCTGAAGGGCATGGAATGACCGACGTCCTCACCCGGGGCGACCGGGAGCTCGTCGTCACCCGCCGGTTCGCCGCGCCCCGCGACCGGGTGTTCGCCGCGCTCACCGTGCCCGGCCTGCTCGTCCAGTGGTACGGGGCGCGGGGGTGGCGGCTGGTGGAGTGTTCGTTCGAGGCCGCCGTGGGGGCCGCATACCTGTTCGTCTCCGAGGGGCCGGGCGGGGCGCGGATGACGCAGCGCGGGGAGGTGCGGGCCGTCGAGCCGCCCGTCTCGATCACGGTCAGCGAGGTCTTCGACGACCAGTCGTATCCAGGGGTCACCGTGATCACCCACGACCTCACCGAGGAGGGGGCCGCGACCCTGCTCACCACCACGATCCGCTACGCCACCCCAGCCGGCCGGGCGACCGCGCTGCGTTACCCGATGGCCAGGGGCATGGCGGAGGCGTACACGAGAATCGATCTGCTGTTGGAAGGACAGGCATGAACTGGACCCTCGAAGTGGTCGTCGTCCCCGTGTCGGACGTCGACCGGGCCAAGGCCTTCTACGCCGACCGGCTGGGCTTCGCCGTCGACCACGACACGGCGTTCGGCGACGACGTCAGGATCGTGCAGCTGACCCCGCCCGGGTCGGGGTGCTCGATCGTGATCGGGAAGGGGGCGGTGCCGCAGATGCCGCCGGGGTCGCTGCGGGGGCTCCAGCTTGTGGTGCCGGACATCCGGAAGGCGCACGCGCTGCTGGTGGAGCGGGGGGTCGAGGTGACCGGCGTACAGACGATCGGGGAGAACCCCCATCCGGTGCCCGATCCCCTCGACAACGTCGGTTTCGTGTTCTTCGACGACCCCGACGGGAACGGGTGGGCGGTGCAGCAGATCTCCTCACGAGGCTGACCGCCCACGGGTCGTCAGCCGGTCGCCAGGATCACGTCGGAGGCCTTCACGATCGCCGTGACCCGGCTGCCGACCGCCAGTCCGAGCTCCTCGGCCGCCTCGGCGGTGATCGACGCGACCAGCCGGAGGCCGCCCGCCGACAACTCGACGTTGGCGGTGGCCTCGCCCCGCGTGACCCCGGTGACCTCGGCCGGGATCGCGTTCCGTGCACTCAGTTTCATGATCGTCCTGTGCCCGGGCTCACGGGGGCGGAAAACACCCTGTCCGTAGACTGGGGAACGGACGAAAGGGGTAAGTCATGCGCCTTGACGGCACGGTCGCCCTGGTCACCGGGGCGTCGAGCGGAATCGGGGAGGCCGCCGCTGTGGCGCTCGCCCACCAGGGCGCCGCGGTCGCGGCGGTCGCCCGGCGGCGGGAACGTCTTGAGGACCTGGCCGCCCGGATCGGCAAGGACGGAGGCCGGGTCCTGGTGATCGAGGCCGATGTGACCGACGAGGCGCAGGCCCGCGCGGCCGTCGAGCGCACCGCCTCCGAGCTCGGCCGGATCGACACCCTGGTCAACAACGCCGGGGTCATGCTGCTCGGGCCCGCGCAGGACGCGCCCGTCTCCGAATGGCAGCGAATGGTCGAGGTCAACGTCCTGGGCCTGCTCTACTGCGCGCACGCCGCGCTGCCGCACCTGATCAGGGCCGCCGACGACGGGCCCCGCTACGTCGCCGACATGGTCAACGTCTCCTCGGTCGCCGGGCGCATCGCCCGCAGCGGGAGCGGCGTCTACAACCTCACCAAGCACGGCGTCGGCGCGTTCAGCGAGGCGCTGCGGCAGGAGGTCACCCGCAAGCACGTGCGGATCTCGCTGGTCGAGCCGGGCGCGGTGGAGACCGAGCTGGCCGGGCACAACCGGCCCGAGGTGCTGGAGGGCATCAGGAGCACCTTCGGCGACGTCGAGCGCATGCAGCCGGAGGACATCGCCGACGCCATCGCGTACATCGTGACCCGGCCCCGGCACGTCGCGATCAACGAGGTGCTCATCCGGCCGACGGAGCAGGAACGGTAAGCCGAGGAGGGCGAGATGCCGAAAGCCTACGTGTACCGGGAGTACGGCGGCCCCGAGGTCGAGGAGTTCGCCGACCTGCCCAAACCGACCGCCGGACCGGGCCAGGTCGTCGTCAGGGTCAAGGCCGCCGGGGTCAACCCGGCCGACTGGAAGCGCCGCACCGGCTGGCGCGGGCCGGGCGTCAACCCCGACCACTTCCCGGCCGTCTTCGGCAACGAGGTCGCCGGGGTCATCGCCGAGATCGGCCCCGGCGTCACCGGGCTCAAGCCGGGCGAGGCCGTCTTCGGCAGCCCGCTGAAGGGCGGCTACGCCGAGTACGCCGTCCTCCCGGCGTCGGGCCTGGCGCGCAAGCCCGACGTGGTGTCGTTCGAGGACGCCGCCACCCTGCCGGTCGCCGCCGCCACGGCCTACGACGGCGTCCGACAGCTCGGCCTGCCGCGCGGCGGCACCCTGCTGATCACCGGTATCGGCGGGGGCGTCGGCACGGCCGCCGCGCAGATCGCCCGGCACGCCGGGGTGCGCGTGATCGGCACCGCCGACCCGGCCAAACGGGGGTTCGTCGAGTCGCTCGGGGCGGCGTACGTGGAACCGGGCCCCGGCGTCGCCGAGCGGGTGCGCGCGGTGGCCCCGCAGGGCGTCGACGGCATCTACGACCTGGTCGGCGGCGACGCGCTCCGCGAGGTCGCGCCGGTGCTGAAGGACCACTCGAAGCTGATCTCCGCCGGAGACCAGACCACGGCCAGGGACCTCGGCGGCAAGCCGGTCGCGCGGGCCCGCACCAAGGAGGTGCTGGGCGCGGTCGCCGACCTGGTGGCCGACGGCGTGCTCGACCCGCACGTGACCGCGACCTATCCGCTCGACCAGGCCGACCGGGCGTTGAGGGAGGTCGAGAACGGGCACGCACAAGGCAAGATCGTCATCACCGCGTGAGCGCTTCGCGGCGGCCCGGGTGGCCCGGCTGGCGACCGCCGGCCCGCACGTCGTGCCGGTGACCTTCGCCCTGGAGGGCGACGTGATCGTGACCGCCGTCGACCACAAGCCCAAGACCACCCGGCGGTTGCGCCGCCTGGAGAACATCGCGGCCGATCCCCGGGTGAGCGTGCTCGCCGACCACTACGAGGAGAACTGGGAGAGGTTGTGGTGGGTACGGGCGGACGGGACCGCCCGGGTCGTCGATGAATGGCCGGTCGTCGCGTTGACGGCAAAATATCCGCAATATCGGGAAATTCCGCCGGTCGGGCCGTTCATTGTGATCGACGTACATCTATGGCGGGATTGGACGGCGCTGCCAGACTAGGCGCATGCCGTTATGGGGGAGACGCCTGCTGGTCGCCATGGCGATCTGGGTGGCCGCGCTCGTGTTCAGCATGTGGGCGCCGACGGACGACGTCGTCGGCGGCCTCATGCTGGTCTTCGCAGCCCCGCTCACGCTCGGCCTGATTTTCGGCTGGCTGGCGCGCTTGCCCTGGTGGTTGCCCGTCGGCCTGCTCGCGTTTCCCGGCGCCTATTTCCTGATGTTCACCGTGGTCGCATGGCACTCGCTGCTCGACCACGACGTGCCGTGGCCGGTCATCCTGGCCTATCCGGCGCTGGGTTTCCTGATCGTCTCCTGGTTCTTCTCCCCTGGGTTCCCATGGCCGAAAATCGGCGTGAGCGCTCTCCTGATCGCGGGGTTCGCCGCCACCGGCCCGGTGGAGGAGCTCAAGTACGACCGCGAGTTCGAGGAGATGATCGCCTCCTCCGGAGTGCCGCTGGTCGCGCCGGTCATCCCCGGGCACGACCTGGTCTCGTCGAGCAGCTTCCCGGTCAACGGGGAGATCGCGCTGACCTACGCGTCGCCCGACGGGAAGACCGAGGTCGAGGTCTACCTCCATCCCGGGGCCAGCGATCCCGAGGAGATGTGCCTCGACCCGGTCCCCCGATATCCGATCGACGCGGACGCCACCTGCCGCCAGGCCGCGCCGGGGGTGTGGGTCAGGACCGCGGGCGGCTTCACCCGGGCGCTCGGCCGGGCCGGCGGGGTGACCATGCAGATGATCGCCAACGACGTGCCGGAAGAGGTGCTGGTGCGCGGCTTCGCCCAGACCCGGCCGGTGACGGCGGAGGAACTCGGGGAGCTCAGGGACGTCTGAAGGCCGCCCGCAGGTTCCGCGCGACGTGCTCCCTGGCCTCGTCGGCCACGTCGAAGAACCCCGGGTAGGAGACGAACCCGTGCAGCGCGCCCGCGTAGTCGTGGTGGTCGACCGGCACCCCGGCGTCCGCCAGCGCCTTGGCGTACGCCCGGCCCTCGTCCCGGAGCACGTCGTACTCGGCGGTGATGACGGTCGCGGGGGCCAGCCCCGACTTGTCGGCCAGGTGGAGAGGGGACAGGCGGGGGTCGCGGGGGTCGACGCCGGGGGCGTACTTGCGGACGACCCACGCCATGTCGGTCACGCTGAGGCCGAAGCCGTGCGCGAACTCGGTGTAGCTCGGGGTGTCCATGGCCACGTCGGTCACCGGGTAGATCAGGGCCTGGTGGACGAGCGGCAACCCGGCGTCGCGGGCCAGCCAGGCGGTCACCGCGGCCAGGTTGCCCCCGGCGCTGTCGCCCGCGACGGCGACCATGCCCGGAACGGCGTTGTAGAAGGAGGGACGGTCGAAGACGTCGCGGACGACCGCCCAGGCGTCGTCGACGGCGGCCGGGAAGACGTGCTCGGGCGCCAGCCGGTAGTCGGCCATCACGACCACCGCCCCGCTGCGAACGGCCAGGTCACGGCCGAGAGGATCGAGTTGGGGGAGGGTGCCGTAGACCCAGCCGCCGCCGTGGAGGTAGACCACGACGGGAAGCGACTCTTCGCCGGTGGGGCGGTAGACGCGTACGGGAACTCCGGCGGCCGTCGTGTCGACGGCCGAGAAGACCTCGACGGGGGCCCCGCGCTCGGCGGTCTTGTTGTCGAGGTTCCGGAGCACGGCCACCTCGTCGTCGGTGAGCGCGTCGAGGTCGGCCCCGGCGACGGGCGGGAAACGGTCGAGGAAGAACTGGGACTGCGGGTGCAGCGGCATGCGCGAGAACATACTCGACTTCCCCGGACGAGTATTCACTGACGGTGCGCAATCGTCCAAGCGAGATCTGTGCGAGTACGGACGCCGGAAAATGCCGCTTTGGCAAGTCGAGGCAGGCCCATGACGCAACCTAACCCTGACCTTCATCCCTTCCTTCATCAAAATGGGTACTAAGGGATGAAGGCGGCCAGAAACCGATAAGGCCGTCAAAAAGGCCAAAGTGGGGGATTCATATGACGGAGACCCATGCGCCATCGGCCCAGGGCGCGCCAGTCCCGCGAGATCGCGCCCACGACCACGGACGCACCACCATCTCGGGGGACGTCGTCGCGAAGATCGCCGGCGTGGCCGCCCGGGAGATCTCCGGGGTCCACGACTTCGGCACCGCGCCGGCCCGCGCGTTCGGCGCGTTCAAGGGCAGACTCGTCGGCGAGGACGGCGTCACGCGCGGCATCGCCGTCGAGGTCGGCGAACGCCAGGCGGCCGTGGACATCGATCTGGTCGTCGACTACGGCGTGGCCATCCCGGACCTCGCGGCAGCGGTCCGAGAACACGTGACGACGGCCGTCGGGCAGATGTGCGGGCTCGAGGTGACCGAGGTCAACGTCGCGGTCGATGACGTCTACCTGCCGAGCCAGGACGAGTCCTCGGGCATGAGGGAAGGTGCGCGGGTCCAATGACCAGGGGCAGGGGCCGTACGGCCCCCCGGTTCGATCCGGCGGCTCCGCCGGACCCGGGGGTCACGCGCCCCCGGACCGCTCCGGACGCGGGGCGGATCGCCGAGACGGTGGTCTCCTGTCCGGGCGTCGCCGGGCTCACCCGTGGTCCGTTCGGGACGGTCGCCACGTATCGGCCCGGCGGATCCGTGCCGGGGGTGTCCCTGCGCGACGAGGCGGTCGAGATTCATGTGGCCGTCCGGTACGGCAGGCCGATACCCGAGATCGTGGACGAGGTTCGCGAAGCCGTGAGCCCGCTGTCCGGCGACAGGCGTGTGGACGTGATGGTCGAAGACGTCACCGACACCGAAGAAGCCAGGAAGGTAGGATGATCATGAACGAGTTCCCAGTCTGGTCCATCGTCGGGCTCGTGTTCGGCACGATCCTCGGAATCGTGGGCGCCTTCGGCGGCCTCAACGCCTTCCTCATCGTGCTGGTCCTGGGAGTCGTCGGCTTCTTCGTCGGGCTCATGCTCGAAGGCGGCGTCCAGATTCCCAGGCTTCGGGCCAGGCGGCAGTGACCGCCATGGCCGGGCACGGCGCCACCACGGTCTCGGAGCGCGCGTTCGTGAAGATCGCGACAGAGGTGGCCGCCGCCGACGACCGGCTCGCGGGAACGCCGCGAGTGGCGGCGTCCGTCAGCGGAGCCGTCGCGGCCGTGCGTCTCGGCCTCGCCGTCCGCTACCCGGCGCCACTGCTTCAGGTCGCGGCGGAGGCGCGCGAGCGGCTCATGAGCCGGATGGGCGACCTGACCGGCATCACGGTTGAGAACGTCGACGTCGACATCGTCCGGCTCGTCAGAATCGAGGAGCGGCTATGACGACTCTCCACACGGGAGCTGAAGGCCCGGAACCGGCTTCCCGCGTGTCCGCGCGGGGGAGGGGCGGGTCGCGCTTCCTGCGTCCCAAGCGGAAGGTGCCCGCGGCGATCGCCGCGCTCGTCCTGTTCGCCGCCGGGCTGCTGATCGCGGTGCAGACACTCTCGGCGCTGTTCGGCCACCCGGCGCGGATCGTGCCCTACGACCGGGTGGCGGACTGGGCGCGTGCCGCGACCTGGCAGGACAACGCGGTCATGGCGTCAGCCGGGGCCGTGGCGATCGTGGGGGTGCTGCTCATCCTGATCGGGACGGTCCCCGGGCGACCCCGGCTGGTGGCGCTGCGCAGCGGCGACCCCGACATGATCATCAGCACGCCGCGGCGCATGCTGGCCCGGGTGCTCGGCACGGTCGCGGCTCAGGTGGACGGGGTGCGCCGGGCACGGGCGCGGGTACGCGGGCGGCGGGTGACCGTACACGCGGGCACCGACCTGCGCGACACGGCCGCAGTGCGCGAGCGCGTGCGGGTCGCCGTGGAGGACGAGCTGGCCAAGCTCGCGCCGGTCGGCCGTTACACGGTCAAGACCAAGGTGAGAGGTGCGCCATGACACCAGGTAGGGCCTTCGGCCGGGGCATCGCGTGGGGCAACCGCACCGGCCTGGTGCTGCTCGGTCTGATCCTTCTCGCGGCGGGCGCCGCCGCCTTGGCGTGCGGCCTGGGACTCTTCGGCGCGAACGCGGCCCGGGCGCCCCTGCTGCCCGGTGCCGTCTCCGCCTTCGCCGGCTCCACCTCCTGGTTCTGGCCGGCCGTCGCCGCCGCGGGCGCCGTGGTGGGCGCCATCGGACTCGGCTGGCTGATCGCCCAGTTCCGGCTCGACCGGCTGGATCGGGTGCGGCTGGAGGCCGGCCCGTCCGGGGTCACCGAGATCGGCGGCAGGCAGGCCGGCGAAACCCTGGCCGGTCAGGTCAGCGCCTACGAGGGCGTGCGGAGCGCACGGGCCTCGCTGCGTGGCAAGCCGGACGCGCCCGCCCTCGAGCTGCGGGTGACCTCACAGGATCCGGCGCATCCGGACACCCTGATCACCCGGTTGCACGACGAGGCGCTCCCCGACCTGCGGACCGCGTTGGGGCTGGAACGCCTGCCCGCCCTGATACGGCTCCGCTTCGACCCGGGCGGGCGGACCCGCGAGGTCCACTGAGTTATATCCGGTCGCCGGGCGACAGACGGGCGTGCGCCGTGTGGGCCCGGCGTTCGTCAGCGGCCCGGCCGTACCGCAGGGCGGCTTGGGCGCTCTTCCATCCCCCCACCTCCATGACGTCCTGGACGGTGCCGCCGCTCTCCAGCCAGTCGTCCACGAAGGTGTGCCGGAACCGGTGCGGATGCACGTTGTGGACGCCCGCCTCCTTCGCGCGGCGCTCCAGCATCTGCCGCACACCCGATTGGGTGAACCGCCCCTTCACGCTGAGCCAGAGCCACGGCTCCGCGAAGTCCTTGTGGCGGGCCCGCGCCCGCAGATACCGGTCGAGGGCCGCGGCGGCCTTGGCCCCGAGGGGTATTCGCCGTGTGCGCCCGCCCTTGAGGTGGATGGTGAGCTGCTTGCCGCCGAGGTCGACGTCGGACAGGTCGGGGTCGGTGGGGTGGTAGCGGAGCCCGGTCAGGCCGCCTGCGCGCATGCCGGTGTCCATGAAGATCCGGATGATGGCGAGGTCTCTGCGGCTCTCGAAGGTCGCGCCGTCGCACACCTTGACCAGGGCCCGCAGTTCGTCGTCGGTGAAGACGTCCTCGGGGTTGTCGGGCACCTCCGGCTCGACGACGGCCGCCATGGGGTGCGGCCCGAGCAGCTCCTGCTCCTTGATCAGCCATCCGAAGAACGCCCGCAGATTGCGGTAGTGCTTGTGCGCGTTGCCGGGGGAGGTGGCGTTCAGTCCGCATTCACACCGGGTGCGAACTTCGTCGTCGTCGATCCAGCAGCCGGCGCGGGTGGCGAGCAGAAAGCGGCGGATCGCGTCGGCGTCCACGTCATCAACCGTTATGGGGAGGGCATGTACGTCTGCGTGACGCAGATATAGCTTGATCGTGTCTTCGTATGAACGGATCGTGCCCTCGCTGCGATTGGCCGATTCCAGGGCCAGTCGATACGAGGCGACCATGTTGATCAAGGGTGGTGAGATACGCTGTCTCCGTTCGGCCACGTTGCGAATCCTATGCTGTCGCTTAGTTATGCGCTTGTGGTACGTTCCGACAGCTTGACGAATTCCCAGATCAGGCACGCTTTTAGCGGGGCGGTAGCTCAGCCGGTCAGAGCATCGGACTCATAATCCGTGGGTCGTGGGTTCAAGTCCCACCCGCCCTACTCACAACCCCAGGCCAAATCGTGGAAAGCGGACGGCCCTCCACAGGATATCCGGTGATCAACGCAAGATGATCATTGCACCGTGCCGGGAACGGCCCGGTGTGCCGCCGGGCCGTTCCGATGAGGGTCAGAGGCCCGATTCGGCCGTCAGCAGCGTCGTGTCGCCCTCCGTCAGGATCAGGCGCGCCTGGACGCCCGGCTCGACCGTGCCGCCGAGCCGCACCGCAGTGTCGGGCGAACCGGTGAACGTCTCGGAGTCGAGGGTCGCGCCCGTCGACGCGTCGACCAGGGTCGCGCGCAGGCGCTTGCCGATCGCCGTGGCGAACAGGCGGCCGGTGACCGTGCCCGACGCGTCGACCCTGACCTCGGCCGCGCCGTTGGCGTTGGCGTTGGTGACGCCGCCGAGGTCCATCGTGGGCAGGTAGGTCTCCGTCCACGACAGGGTCTGGCCGGCCTTCAGGACGGCGGGGGTGAAGAACTTCGGCGACGCGCCGGCCCACAGTTCGATGTACGGCCGGGCCGAGTTGCCCTTGGTGTAGACGTTGGTGTCGAAGGAGTTGTTCTGGCCCCACTCCCAGAACTTCATGCCCGGCGTCTTCTTGTTGTCGCCGACCCGGATGACGCCCTCGTTGTTCTCGTGGTTGATCACCCCCCACCAGTCGCCCTGGGGCAGCGTGGCGAGGTCCTGGCCGTAGGCGATGCCGTCGCGCGTCCAGTTGGACATCTGGTTGAGCTTGTCGAGCTTGAGCAGGCCGGAGCCGGCCGGGCCCGCGGGTTCCTCGACGCTCTCCATCCACCGGTAGCCGGGGTCGCGGTAGATCGTCTTGACCGGGGAGACGACCGACATGGTCGGCGACCCCTGGTCCGAGGGGGCGCCGGGGGCCAGGGTGGTGCAGGTCCAGTACTCGAAGCGCCTGTCCTCCGCGCCGGGGTTCTCGATGCCGACCGTCATGTCCAGAGTCGGTCTGCGGGCGTCGATCGTGTAGGTGACCGACGTCTTCAGGCCGGTGGCGCCGTAGACGTACCGGCTGGGCTTGTACGGGTAGTCGACGTCGTCGGTCTTGGTGATGGTGAGGGCGAAGCGGCCGTTCTCCTGCTTGATCGAGTAGTCCCAGGGGACGTTCCAGAACTTGCCGTGCTCGGCCTCGGTGAGCGTGGGGAACACGCCGCCCCAGACCATCAGCCAGTTCTGGTAGAACGGCGAGTTCCCGGGTGTCCCGGGGGCGGCGCTGGAGAAGCCGTAGGGGGTGCCGACCGGGTTGGTGTAGAAGAGGTCGTTGCCGGTGGGCTTGTAGATCATCGAGACCAGCCGGCCGCCGTACTCGGGGGCGAAGACGGCCTTCAGGTACTTGGTGTCGACCTCGATGGTCTTGATGGTCTGGCCGCTGACCTTGTCGGCCACGCCGTCGCGGCGGACCGAGACGCCGTCGTCGCTGACCCGGTGGTCGTAGCGCTGGAAGACCGTGGTGGCGCGGGTGTTCACCTTCAGGTAGTCGGGGCCGTGCGGGTTGAAGCCGGAGCCGGGCGGCCTCGGGTGCCGGGGGGCCTGCACGGGCACGGCGGCGGTGGCGGTGCCGGCCGTGCCGGTGACGTCCTTCAGCGCGCCCTCGACGAGGGCGACGGTGCCGCGTGAGCCGGGCTTGAGCGGGTCGTCGAGCTTGACGACAAGAGTGGAGGCGTCGGAGAAGTAGGCGGCGTCGTCGCGGAGCGCCTCGGCGGCGTCCCGGCCCGAGGTGGCACGCAGGCCGGAGAACCGCAGCAGGGCGCGGACCTGGGCGGCGGTCACGTTCGTGCCGCTCACGCCGGTCCGGGTCTCCTTGACGGGCAGCGCGCCGACCGAGGCGATCCGGCGGCTGAAGCGGATCTGGATGCGGTCGCCGGTGTCGGCGACCTCGGCCCCGGCGATCCTCGGGGCCTCGTAGGCGCCGCCGCCGCCGGTCACGTCGGCGGCGACCTCCGTGGTGGTCTGGCCCGCGTTCGTGGTCAGGCGCAACGCCGGGGCCAGTGCCAGCCGGTACGAGGCCGTGAGGTCGGCGCCGAAGTAGAGGCGGTACACGCGCTGGGCGGTGCCGGGGACGCCCTCGACGTACACGGGCCGGGAAACGGCGTCGCCGCCGGTCAGGGTGATGTCCGCGCCCGTGTAGGCGCCGGCCGGGACGCCCGACCAGACGGTGGTGGCGAACGTGACCTCGACCGTGCGGGTGTCGAGTCGTCTCGCGGAGGCGATCCGGGCGGGGGCGGCGTCGTCGGCGGTGCCCGCGAACCTGACGGGCGTGGTCGACGTGCCGGGCAGGGCGCGGCCGTCGGCGGAGCGGAAGAACAGGTCGCCGAGCGTGTCGGCGCCGCCGTCGAACCAGAGCTCGTAGGTCCCGGTGTCGAGGGTGACACCGGGGCCGAGGACCACCCGCAGGGTCCGGTGGCCGGGGGTGTCGACGGGACGCACGGTCGTGCCGGCGATCTGGGCGACCGGCCGGCCGTCGAGCGCGCCGCCGCTGATCTTGACGAACTGTCCCGCGTACGCCGGGTTCGCCGCCGTGAACTGCAGGATGTCCGGCCCGAGGGTGGAGTTGAACGTGATGTCGATCGACCGGTCGTCGACCGCGGTGACCTGGCTGATCCGCAGCGGCGCGTGCTGCCGCTGCGCGGCCGCAGCCGGTGGGGGGAGCGCCACGAGCGTGGTTCCCACTGAGGTCATCGCCAGGGCCAGGGCTAAGAGGGCGCGGTTCTTCACGGGGGTCCTCTCGAAATGTTCCGTCTGGCGGAACGCTGGACTGCGTGGTGGAATGGATGAGACGCTAAGTTGAAGGGATCAACCTGTCAATGGACCCCAAAACGGGAAATGCGCTCACCAAGGCACTGACCGTGCTGGAAGCGGCGGTCGCCGGTCCGGGCCCGCGCCGGTTCGCCGACATCTGCGCGGACGCCGGGGTGCCGAAGGCGAGCGTGCACCGCATCCTGTCGACGCTGGTGGAGCTGGGCTTCGTGGCCGCCGAGGGCGGCGGCAGCTACCGCGCCGGGATCCGGATGTTCGCGCTGGCCGAGGAGGTCAAGGCGGCGGGAGCGGGCGGGGTCGGCGAGGTGCTGACCCGGCTCTCGGCGGAGGTCCGGCAGACGGTGCACTTCGCGCTGCGCAGCGGGGACCACGCCGTGTACGTGCAGAAGGTCGAGGGGGACCGGCCCTACCGGATGGCCTCACGGGTGGGCATGCGGCTGCCGCTCCACTCGACCGCGATCGGCAAGTGCGTGCTCGCGCACCTCCCGCCCGACGAACTGGCGGCGGTCCTGGCCGCCGCCGGGCTGCCCGCCAGGACGCCCGCCACGTTGACCTCGTCCGGCCTGCTGGCGGCCGAGCTGGCCGGGATCCGTGAGCGGGGCTACGCCGTCGACGACGAGGAGAACGAGACGGCCATCCGCTGCCTGGGGGCTCCGGTCTTCGACCGGGCCGGGCACGTCGCGGGCGGCGTCAGCGTCTCCACGGTCGCGCCCCTGCTGTCGCGGGAGGAGCTGCTCTCGTTCGTCCCGGCCCTGCGGGCGGCCGCCTCGGCCGTGACGAACCTGCTCCACTAGGAAGCTCAGCCGATGTGGCTGACGATCTTCGGGCGCATCAGCATGGCCGCCAGGGCCGCCGCGGCGGTCGTGCCCGCCACCGCCAGGATCGTCGGCGTGGAGATCTCCACGCCCGCCGACGCCACGATCACCGCGGCCGTCGCGGCCACGCTCAGCACCGCCGTCGCCATCAGCAGGCTCGTGGTGGTCGTCGACTGCCGGCCCATGTACGCCGTCAGCGCCGCCCCCACGACCAGCAGCGAGCCCACCACGCCGAGCACCGGCGGCAGCGTCTCGGCCGTCACGTCGCCGCTGGCGAGCATCTCGGCGTGGGTCAGCACGTCGTACTCGCCGCCGAGGGTGGACTGCAGGCGGTTGCGCAGCTCGCCGGGGTCGACGTCGTCGGCGGCGCGGACGTGCACCACCTCGGTCTCCAGTGACCCGACCAGGTCGGCCGCCGTCATCGGCAGCACCCCCAGGGTGCCCCGCACGTCCAGCGTCGGGTTGCCCTGGGACTCGGTCACGCCGGTGATCTCGAAGGAGCGGTCGGCGCCGTTCCCGTGCACCGTGATCGTCTCGCCGACCTCCAGGTGCAGCTGGTCGGCGGTGCGCTGGTCGAGGACGGCGTCGGAGGCGCCGCGGGGGGCCTCGCCCTCCATGCCCGAGGACGACAGCAGCGCCATGTCCAGCGCGACCGCCTCCAGCGGGACCAGGGAACCGAAGCCGACCAGGCCCACCTCGCCGCCCTGGACGGGCACGACGGAGGCCACGCCCGGCACCGCGCGGATCTGCGCGACCGACGTCTCGGGCAAGGACGGGATCGTCGCGAGCCCCGGATATCCCGCCGGGAGGACGGCCGCGTCGAAGGGGGCTGCGCCGCCCGACAGGCAGCGCGCGAGGTGCCAGCCGGCGCCGGAAAGGTGGAGGCCCGTGCCGATCAGGAGCAGACCGGCGAGCGCCGCGACGACGCAACCCGCCAGCGCCCGGATCCGGCGACTGGTGCCCGACATTGAAGTCCCCCATACGAGTTCTGCTAAAAGGTCTCAGAACGGTCAACACCGCCGGGCCGCGAATAAAGCCCGACGGTGCTGAATCGACCGAAAGTTTTACGTTCTACGGGCGGGTGTACGCGAGGGTGAAGCTGCCCGACCCGCTGTAGCCGTGGACGCGGTACCGGTAGGTGCCCGCGGTGCCGGTGTAGGTGACGGTCTCGTCCGGGCCGGAGCTGGTGCCGCTGGCCACGTTGGTCCAGGTGGAGCCGCTCAGGCGCTGCAGGTACAGGTCGAAGTCGACCCCGTTCGGGCCGTCGAGGCACAGGCGGTGGGTGCCCGCGTTGGCGGTGAACTGGGCGCTGTAGGCGTTGCCGCCGCTGCTGACCGAGCCGGTGGTGGTGCTGGCGTAGCCGCTGCAGGTGCCGCCGCCGGGCGGGGTGCCCGTGGTGGTCAGGGTCAGGCCGTAGGCCGACAGGATCTCGTTGACCGGCTGGAAGTAGGTGGTGCCGCCGACGGTGCAGTTGCCGCTGCCGCCGGAGGTGACACCCTGGGCCTGGGTGCCGGAGATCCACGAGCCGCCCGAGTCACCGGGCTCGGCGCAGACGTTGGTGCGGGTCACGCCCGAGACGGTGCCCTCCCGGTAGGTGACCGACGTGCCGATCTGCTGGACGGTGCCGCAGTGCCAGCCCGTGGTGGATCCGGAGCGGCAGATCGAGCCGCCGACGACCTGCGCCGTCGAGCCCGACACGGTCGCGGAGGTGCCGGCCACGGTGGGGGTCGGCACCCAGTTGGAGTTCACCGCGACCCAGGCGTAGTCGTTGCCGGGGAACGAGGAGCCCTGGAAGGTGCCCTGCGCGACCCGGTTGTAGCCCTGGGTCGAGCTGCCGGCCGTGCCGCAGTGGCCCGCGGTGACGAATCCGGGGGTGCTGCCGCGGGTGACCGAGAAGCCGATGGAGCAGCGGCCCGAGTTGTTGATGTAGTAGGCGTCGCCGCCGCGCAGGTCGTAGTAGGGGACCGGCTGCTCGCTGGACGCGACGAAGGTCACGGCCGCCTTGTCGACCCCGGCGGAGGCCACGAACGCCTCGGCGGCGGCCTGGTCGCGGGTCTCGACGACGACCGAGTTCGACTTCACGTCGACGTAGTAGACGGGCACGGTCTGCGGGGCGGTGGCGGCGTCGAGCCGGTCTTTGAGCGTGGTCAGGTCGCCCAACGACCGGGTCACGACCTGCGCCTTGGCGCCGCCGGCCTCGATGGCGCCGACCTTGGACGCGTCGGTGGTCGCGACCGTCAGCGCGTTCGCGGTGTCGCCGCTGAGCCACGACCCGCCGAAGGCCGAGCCGAGGTCGGTGCGGACCTTGCCTTCGAGCTTGCTGAGCCGGGCCTCGTTGACGAGACGGAGCTGGGCCTGCTCGGCGGAGAGGTTGAGGTCGCGCTGGAGGGCCTCCAACATCGAGGGTGCCGGTTTCGCCGGCGCCGCGACGGCGGCCGGGGCGGAGGACAGGACGAGGGCGACGCCCATGGTGAGGGCGCTCGCCGCGCTCAGGATGTGCCTGCTGCGCATCGATTCTCCTTGGGGGCTGGGAGTGCCCTGAACGTAATCTCCAGGCACGCCCCCGAGGAGCCGTCGTTTGCCCCCTACCACCGTGTTATGGCCCGGCTACGGCATGGTTCCGTATCCCGGGTTCCGGGCCAGCCAGTTCGAGTAGGGGGCGCTCTGCCGGACGGCGTCCAGGTGGGAGAACTTGGCGTGGCTGACCACGGCCGGCGCCGACTGGGCGGCCGCGGTCTCCGGATGCCAGCCGAGCAGCTGCCGCCAGCGCAGCGGCGCCCCGCGTACGGGTAAGGCCACCATCCCCTCGCTGCGGCGGAACGTGGCCTGGCACAACGCCACGGCGCGGCCGACCCGCACCAGGTGGACGCAGGTCGCGACGTCGGTCTCGTAGATCGCAGACGGGGCGAACCCCGACCGCGACGCGGCCACGGCGAAGCACTCGCCGAAGCAGCCGTCGCCGGGGGTGACCGCCCACTGTTCCCTGGCGAAGTCGCCGAGCTCGACCTCCCGTTCTCCGGCCAGCGGATGGGAGTCGGCGACCAGCACGAACACCGGATCGTTGGCGACCATGGCCCACGACAGCGCCTCGTCGCCGGGGGGCCGGGAGTCGCCGCAGACCCCGATCAGGGCGAAGTCGAGCCGCCCGAGCATCACCTTGGTGGCCAGTTCCCCGGTCGACCACGAGGTGGCGGTGGTGATCACCGCGCCGGGCTCGGCCGCGGCCAGCCGGTCGACCAGGCCGCCCAGGATCGGCCCGTTTGCGGCGCCGATCCGGTAGCGGCGGCCGTCGGGTTCACCGTTGGCCAGCCGGGCGGCCTCCTCCTGCAGTTGCTGTACGGCGGGCAGCAGCACCTGTGCGCGGGCGAGCACCAGCTCCCCGAGTGCGGTGGGGCGGGAACCGGTGTGGTCCCGCTCGAACAGGCTGCCCCCGAGTGCCCGTTCGATCCGCTTCAACTGTGCCGTGAGCGCGGGCTGCGCGAGCCCGAGCGCACTGGCCGCCTTGGTGACGCTGCCGGTCTCGGCGACCATACGCACGATTCTGAGATGGCGGAGCTCCAGGTCCATAACGTGAAGGTATGACCCCCGAATAACTCCAGCAATGATGATTTGTCACACATTCTGACTAGTCATGTCGGAAAAGGTCTATCAAGACTCCGCCACCACCGTTACCCCCGGGCAACGGGCAGGGTAGGCCTCCCCAGACGAACGGGGGGCATGAGTGAGGACCTTTCTCGCGCTGGCGCTGCTGGTCGCCGTGGCCGCCTGTGGCCCCGAGAAGCCTCCGCAGACCGGTCCGGCCGAGATCATCGCCCGCGGGTTCAAGATCGGACTCATGCTCCCCGACCTGACGACCCCCCGGTGGGAGAAGTTCGACCGCCCGTACATCACCTCGTCGGTCGCCCAGCTCTGCCCCAACTGCGAGATCGTCTCGGTCAACGCCGAGGGCGACCCCGTCGCGCAGCGCCGCCAGCTCGACCAGTTCACCGCCCAGGGGATCAAGACCGTCATCCTGACCCCGGTGGACGCCCGCGGAATCCAGCCGTCGGTCGACCGCGCCGCCGCGCGGGCCGTCCGGATCGTCTCGTACGACCGTCTCGCGGAGGGCGCCATCGACGCCTACACCTCCTTCGACAACGTCGAGGTGGGCCGGTTGCAGGGCCAGGCCCTGGTCGACGCCATCAGGGCCCGCGGCCACGAGGGCCAGATCATCATGCTCAACGGCCCGACGACCGACCCCAACTCCGCCGAGTTCAAGGCCGGCGCCCACGCCGCCCTCGACGGGCGGGTCCGCATCGGCGCCGAGTACGACACCCCCGGCTGGAGCCCCGAGGAGGCCGAACGCGAGTCGGAGATGGCCATGGACCGCATCGGCCCCGCCAACATCGTCGGCGTGTACGCCGCCAACGACGGCCTCGCCGACGGCGCCGCGGCGTCGATCCGCGACTCGGGCATGCCCCCCGACACCCCGCTGACCGGCATGGACGCCGACCTGGAGGCCATCCACCGCATCATGCTCCGCACCCAGACGATGACCATCTACAAGCCGATCCAGCCCGAGGCGCAGAACGCCGCGCAGCTGGCCGTGGACCTGGGCGCCGGCCGACCGGTCCGGGGCACCAGCACGGTGAGCAACGACACCGAGCAGGCGATCCCCGCCATGATCACCAAGGCGATCGTGGTCACCCGGGACACGATCAAGGATACCGTGGTCAGGGACGGCTTCTGGACGGTCAACGAGGTCTGCAACCCGGCCACCATGAAGCCGGCGTGCGCGGAGCTAGGCATCGCCTGACGACTCGTCGGAGGGGTCGGGCACGTCCTTGGGCCGCAGCCGCTCCCACACCAGGAACACCCCGGCCAGCACCAGCATCCCGACCCCGGTCCACAGGTTGATGCGCACCCCCTCGGCCTTGGCGATCTCCTCGGCCCCGTCGAGGAGCCCGGCGACGACCAGGATCACGCCGTAGACGGCGAACAGGCCGCCCAGGATGCGGCGGATGTCGAACAACATCGAGTCCCCCTTACAGGAACGGCAGGTAGAAGGCGGCGGCCAGGACCAGCGCGCCGGATCCGAGGATCACCGGGGAGCGGTACCAGGCCCGGTCCCCGGCCAGGGAGTCGTCCTTGAGGTCGACGTCGGTCAGCCCGTACACCAGCCCCCGCAGCTCCTCCTCCGGCTTGGGCGTGGTCACCAGCGTGATCACGACCGACACGACCGCGTCGACGACGAACGCCGCCCCGGCGGCCACGAACGAGGCGTTCAGGTCGGTGCCGAGGTCGAGCACCCCCGCCCGGTAGGGGATGTAGACCGCGAACGCCGCCAGGGTGCCCGCGATGATGCCCCAGAAGCCCGCCCACGGGGTCATCCGCTTCCAGAACAGGCCGATGATGAACGTCGCGAACAGGGGCGCGTTGAAGAACGCGAACAGCGCCTGGAGGTAGTTCATGATGTTCGAGAACCCGGCCGCGATGAACGCCGTCCCGATGCCGGCCACCACACCGCCGACGGTGGCGACGCGCCCGAGACGTACATAGAACTCGTCGGGCTTGTCGCCGTTCACGTGACCCTTCCAGATGTCGTACGTGAACACGGTGTTGAACCCGGAGATGTTCGCCGCCATGCCGGCCATGAACGACGCCAGCAGACCGGTCACCGCGACCCCGAGCACCCCGTTGGGCAGGAACTCGTTCATGAGCAGCGGAATCGCGTAGTTGTAGGCGGGCCCGCCCTCCTTGCCCAGGTTCGAGAACAGCACCAGGGCGACGAGCCCCGGGATCACGGTCACGACCGGGATCAGCAACTTCGGATAGGCCGCCACGATCGGCGTCAGCCGCGCCGCGTTGGTGTTCCGCGCCGACAGGCCGCGCTGCACCTCGGCGAAGTTGGTCGTCCAGTAGCCGAACGACAACACGAACCCGAGCCCGAACACGATCCCGATCCAGCTCGCCCCCAGCGGGTTGTCCGTGGACGCGGTCGTCGACCAGGTGTGCAGCCCGCCCTCCCCGAGCACGCTCTCGCGGACCTTCTGCCCGAGCCCCTCGAAGCCCCCGACCCGGACCAGCCCCAGCACCACCACGGGAACGAGCCCCGCGATGATCACGAAGAACTGCATGACCTCGTTGTAGATCGCCGACGACAACCCGCCCAGGGTGATGTACGCCAGCACGATCGCCGCCGACACGATCACGGACAACCAGAGGGGCCAGCCGAGCAGCGCCTCCATGACGAGCGCGAGGGCGTAGAGGTTGATCCCCGCGATCAGCACCTGCGCGACGGCGAACGCGATGGCGTTGAACAACTGCGTGGCCGGATTGAACCGCCGCCGGAGGAACTCCGGCACGCTGTGCACCTTCGACCGGTAGTAGAACGGCATCATCACGACGCCGAGGAACACCATGGCCGGAATGGCGCCGATCCAGTAGTAGTGCACGGTCATGAGGCCGTACTGGGCTCCGTTGGCGGCCATGCCGAGGATCTCGATCGCCCCGAGGTTGGCGGAGACGAACGCGAGACCCGTGATCCACGCGGGCAGGGCACGCCCGGCGAGGAAGAAGTCGCTGGAGGAGCGGATGGCGCGGCGGGCGGCGAATCCGATGCCCACCACGACGGCGAAGTAGAGCGCCAGGATGAGATAGTCCAGCGCGTTGACGTCCAGGCGCAGGTCCTGGGGAGCAAGAGCGAGCACGGACCCCCGCTACCCCCGAACCTCACCGCCTCACGTGCGCTCCAGTGCGACGACCGGGATCTTGCGGCCGGCCGCCTTCTCGTGTTCGGAGAAGAACGGGTAGTTCTTCTTGATCTGCGACCACAACGCGTCGTACTCCGGGCCCTCCGTCGGCCGGGCCGTGGCGACGTAGACCTGGTCGCCGACCTCCACCGTGACCTCGGGGGTCTTCAGCAGGTTCCGGTACCACTCCGGGTCTTCGGGCGCGCCGGCGGCAGAGGCCATGACCAGCAGGTGGTCGCCCTCGATGACGTACATCATCGGGGTCGTGTGGGGGCGGCCGGTGACGCGGCCGCGGGTGGTGAGGATCAGCAGGGCGCGGCCCTCGAAGGGGCCGCCGCCCTTGTGGGCGCGGAACTCCTCGATCGTCCTGCGGTTGATCTCACGGATGTCGCCGTCAATCGGGTTGCTCATGCGCCTCATACTTGCCGGAAAAGAGGCTCTCAGTCCCACACCTCGGCGACCCGCGCGGCGACCGACGGCGCCTGGGCGAGGCCGGCCTTGAAGGCGGGGGCCCACAGGCCGGGGTCGAGGACGTTGGTGCCGAACACGGCCTTGGCGGCCTCGTCGGGGCCGATCGACGCGGTCTTGGACGCGCCGGTCTTCTCCAGTTCCCGGGCCAGGCGCTCGGGCGGGACCATACCGGTGAGGGGTTCGAGCACGACGACCGTGCCGGCGCCCCTGGCCAGGTCGGCGTTGGTGCCGCTGCGCACGCCGCCGTCCATGTAGCGGGCGCCGTTGATCTCGACCGGCGGGTAGACGCACGGGACGGCGCAGCTGGAGGCGACGGCGAGGGTGAGCTCGACGCCCGACTCGCGGGTCCAGACGACGAACTGGCCGGTGGCGGCGTCGACGGCGGTGACCTGGAGGTCGCGCTCGGGCCACACCTTCACCGGGAGCCGGTCGCCGACCGACTCGATCCGGGCCATGCCGTCGACCACGGGGAGGGCCAGGGCCAGTTCGCCGACCCTCCGGCGGGCCTCCTTGGGGTCGATGCTCGGGTCGAAGAGGATGCCGAACGCCTGCATGACCGGCGCCATGTCGACGGCCGGGCGGGGCCCGTGGTCGGACGTGCTCTGCCGCGCGACGGCCCGCTCCAGATCGGCGCCGGTGGCGATGAGGGTGCCGACGACGGAACCGGCGGACGTGCCGATGATCGTGTCGGCGGCCCCCAGGTCGACGCCCTCGCGCCGCAGACCGGTCACGATCCCTGCCTCCCAGGCGATGCCGGCGATGCCTCCGCCACCCAGGACCAATGCTCTCGTCATGTACCGAATTATGTTCTATCGGCGTCGTCTGCGGGAGGCCGCCCCTGCAGCTCCCGGAACTCCGTCATGACGGCCTCTCTGGCCTCGGGGGTGAGGTGGTCGATGTAGAGGATGCCGTTCAGGTGGTCGGTCTCGTGCTGGAAGCAGCGGGCCAGGACGCCCGTGCCGACCACCGTGATCGGCTCGCCGCGCAGGTCGAAGCCGTGGACGGTGGCCACGTTGGGGCGGCCCAGGGCGGCGCGGGGGCCGGGGACCGACAGGCAGCCCTCGCCGCCGACGTCGAACTCCTGCTCGTCGGCGGGGGGCAGCTCCAGGGTCGGGTTGACGACCACGCCCTTCTGGAAGACCTCGTCGGCGTCGGGGCAGTCGTAGACGAAGACGCGCAGGTCGACGCCGATCTGGTTGGCGGCCAGGCCGACGCCTTCGGCGGCGTACATGCTCTCGAACATGTCGTCGGCCAGGGCCGCGAGTTCGTCGTCGAACTTCTCCACCGGGCGGCACGGGGTGTGCAGGACCGGCGTCCCGACGATCGTGATGGGTCTCATGTGGTCCATTGTCGCAGCGGTCTCCACCTGAGATAGTTGGTTTGGTAATCAAACCAAGTTCCATGCACGCGCTGGGCGGACGGTCAGGGTCCCCACCTGATCGTGCATGGCCGGTTATCCATTCACGGAGGAGAAACCGTCCATGCGAAGAAAGATCGTCAGCATGCTCGCGATCGCCGCCCTGGTGCTGGTCGCGGCGGTGGTGCGGATGGCGCCGGCGGGGGCGGTCGCCTCCGATCCGTACACGTACAAGAACGTGCGGATCGACGGCGGCGGGTTCGTGCCGGGCATCGTGTTCAACCCGACCGAGCGGAACCTCATCTACGCTCGGACCGACATCGGGGGCATGTACCGCTGGGAGCAGTCGACCACGTCGTGGAAGCCGCTGCTCGACTGGGTCGGGTTCACGAACTGGGGCTACAACGGGGTCGACAGCATCGCGACCGACCCGGTGCAGACCAACCGTGTCTACGCGGCCGTGGGCATGTACACCAACTCGTGGGACCCGAACAACGGGGCGATCCTGCGGTCGACGAACAAGGGGGACTCCTGGTCGGTCACCCCGCTGCCGTTCAAGATGGGCGGCAACATGCCCGGCCGGGGCATGGGGGAGCGGCTGGCCGTCGACCCCAACCGCAACTCCACCCTCTACCTGGGCGCGCCGATGGGCAACGGCCTGTGGCGGAGCACCGACTACGGCGCGACCTGGGCCAAGGTGACCAGCTTCCCGAACGCCGGGAACTACAGCGACGACCCGAGCGACCCCAACGGCTACACCAGCCACCAGCCCGGCGTCGTGTGGGTGACCTTCGACAAGCGCACCGGCACGTCCGGCAACGCCACCCAGACGATCTACGTCGGCGTGGCCGACAAGGCCAACACCGTCTACCGGACGACCAACGGCGGCACCACCTGGGAGCGGCTGCCCGGCACCCCGACCGGCTACATCGCCCACAAGGGCGTGCTCGACCACGTCAACGGCTACCTCTACCTCGCCACCTCCGACACCGCCGGGCCCTACTCCGGGGCCAAGGGCGACGTCTGGCGCTACGCCACCGCGACCGGCACCTGGACGCAGATCTCGCCGATCCCGTCGAGCAGCGGCGACGCCTACTTCGGCTACTCCGGCCTGACCATCGACCGCACCAACCCGAGCACGATCATGGTGGCCACGCAGATCTCCTGGTGGCCCGACGTGATCTTCTGGCGGTCGACCGACTCGGGGGCGACCTGGACGCGGATCTGGGACTACACCTCGTACCCGAACCGTAGTTTCCGCTACAAGATGGACATCAGCTCCGCGCCGTGGCTCAGCTGGGGGGCCAACCCGCAACCCCCCGAGGTCACGCCCAAGCTGGGCTGGATGACCGAGTCGATGGAGATCGACCCCTTCGACGGCAACCGCTTCATGTACGGCACCGGCGCCACCATCTACGGCTCGACCGACCTGAAACTGTGGGACACCGGCGGCCAGCTCACCATCAAGCCCATGGTGAAGGGCCTGGAGGAGACCGCCGTCCTCGACCTCGTCAGCCCGCCCACCGGCAGCGCACCGCTGATCTCGGGCCTGGGCGACATCGGCGGGTTCCGGCACACCGACCTCGACGCCGTGCCGCCCATGATGTTCCTGCAGCCCAACTTCACCTCGACGACCTCGCTCGACTACGCCGAGCTCAACCCCTCGACCATGGTCAGGGTCGGCAACTTCACCGAGGCCGACCGGCCCAATGACAACCACGTGGCCTTCTCGACCGACGGCGGCGCCAACTGGTTCCAGGGCCAGGAGCCCGGCGGGATCAACAACGGCGGCACGGTCGCGGCGGCGGCCGACGGCAGCCGCTTCGTGTGGGCGCCCGGCGACGCCGGGGCCTCGGTCGTCTACTCGGTCGGCTACGGCAACACATGGCAGACCGCGAGCGGGGTGCCGTCGGGCGCGCGGGTCGAGTCCGACCGGGTGAACCCGCAGAAGTTCTACGCCTTCGCCGACGGGCGCTTCTACGTCTCCACCAACGGCGGCCAGACCTTCACCGCCTCGGCGGCCACCGGCCTGCCCACGACGGCGCGCTTCAAGGCGGTGCCGGGGCGCGAGGGCGACATCTGGCTGGCCGGCGGCGCGGGCCTGTGGCGGTCGACCAACTCCGGCACGTCGTTCACCAAGATTTCCAACGTGGAGGAGTCGGACAACGTCGGCTTCGGCAAGGCGGCCCCCGGGCAGTCGTACATGGCGATCTTCCTCGTCGCGAAGATCGACGGGGTGCGCGGCGTCTTCCGCTCCGACGACGCCGGCGCGACGTGGGTGCGCATCAACGACGACCAGCACCAGTACGGCAACATCGGCGAGGCCATCACCGGCGACCCGAGGATCTACGGCCGCGTCTACCTGGGCACCAACGGCAGAGGCATCCTGTACGCCGACCGCACCGGCCCCACCCCGTCGCCGTCGCCGTCACCGAGCCCCAGCCCGTCGCCGAGCCCGAGTCCGTCGCCGAGCCCGAGCCCGAGCCCGAGTCCCAGCCCCTCGCCGTCGCCCTCCCCGAGCCCCAGTCCGTCGCCCAACCTCGGTAAGGCCTGCGCGGCGACGTACACGATCACGAACTCCTGGCCCGGCGGGTTCGGCGCGAGCGTGACCGTCCGGAACAGCGGGACCAGCGCGATCACCGGCTGGACGGTCCGCTGGACCTGGGCCAACGGGCAGACCGTCAGCCAGCTCTGGAACGGCGTCCACTCCGCGAGCGGCGCGCAGCAGACGGTCGTGAACATGAACTACAACGGCAACCTGAACCCGAACGGCACGACCTCGTTCGGCTTCAACGCCAGTCAGTCCGGCACGAACCCGATCCCGAGCGTGACCTGCACGCCCGCCTGACCCCGAGACGACCGGCCAGGACGCTTTCCGTCCTGGCCGGTCCGCGGCCTCACTCGGCGGGCGGCGGCACCACCTCGGGCAGGTCGTCGGTCCACTCGGCGGTGGTGATGTCGATCGTGTTGCCGGGTGAGGTGACGATGCTGCGCAGCAGCCCGGTCTCCGGGTCCACGACCAGCGTGAACGACGAGTCCTTGACGTCCACCGTCACCCCGTGGCCGCCGTCGACGTCGCCGGTGCTCGACACGATCGGCAACGCCGCGATGGCCCGCAACACGCCCGCCCTGACCTGCGGCGGGATCGGCACGTCATAGAGCAGGTAGGACATCGAGAGGGCGACGTAGCCGTCCTCGCCGACCCGGGGCCTCTCGCCCTTCAGGCCCTCGCGCATGCCCTTGAGGGCCAGCTCCTTCAGCGCGTCCGGATCGGTCGGGAGCTCCTGGAGCTCCTGGTAGGTGAACGAGTGGTCGAGCACCCAGAAGTCGCCGGACTTCGGGTTGTCCATGGCCTTGCCGTCGGGGGTGCCGCCGAAGAGGTGCCCGTCGGATCGGCGGTACCACCATTCGGCCCGCCACGACTCGTCCTTCCGGCCCTTCACGATCTTGTCGGACCCGGTGTGCTCGATGACGACGTGCCAGTACTTCCCGGGCTCCTCGGCCACGCGCTGGGCGGTGTCGGCGGCGGCGAGCAGGATCTGCCGGCCGGTGAGCTGGACCGGCGCGCTCACGCTGGGCCGCGCCTCGGCCGGGGCCGGCTGGGGGGTGGCCGAGGGCAGCAGCGTGATCACCGCGGCGGCCGACGCGCCGAGGGTGAGCACTCCGGCGGCCAGCAGGCCGCGCCTCCGGGGGGCGGGCCGGCGGGCGGCGTTCATGAGCCGGTGCCGGCCCCGGTCGATCGTGTCCTGCGAGGGTTCCTTGGCCAGCGCGACGCGCAGCGACTCAAGGTCATCCATTGAACGACTCCTTGCCGATCAGTTTGCGAAGCTTCGTGCGGGCACGGCTCAGCCGGGAGCCGACCGTGCCGTAGGAGACGCCGAGCGCCTCGGCGACCTCCTCGTGGGAGAGCTGGGCCAGGGCCACGAGCAGCAGCACGTCGCGTTCCCCGCGGTTCAGCGACGCCAGCGCCCGCACCAGGTCGGCGTGCAGCCGTCCGGCCGCGACGGAGGCGAGCACGCGGGTCTCGTGGCTCTCGGCGTCCGGCTCGGCGCCCGTGCGGGCCAGCGCCTGGTAGTGCCGTGCTTCCTTCCGCCGATGGCGGGCGACCAGGTTGGTGGCTATCCCGAACAACCAGGGCCGCAGGCCGCCGCGTCCGGGGTCGAATCTGGCCCGCAGCCGGAAGGCGGTGAGGAAGGTCTCCGCCGCGAGGTCGTCGGCGGCGTCCTCGCCGAGCCGTCCGGCCACGTAGCGGTAGACGTCTCGGAAGTAGTGGTCGTAGACGCGGGTGAACGCCTCCGGATCCCGCCGGAATCCGGCGACGAGCTCGGTGTCTCCCACCTGCTCGCCGATATCGGCCGTCATGGGTGCCCCCCGGGCGAAGCGGTCATCTGACATCTGCACTCCGCCGCAGGCCCGAATCGCTTTCCCGCATTCTGGCGGGCGCCGCGAGCCCTCCTTGGGGCGGACCCCGAAATGTCGGTATACGACCCACGGATCAGGTCGAATGGTCCATCTGGCTGAAAGTCCGCTGCAAGGGCTCTGGTTATGCTGGCCGTGGGGGTGACACCTATATGGCTATGGCCGGGCCCACCGATCCCGACGTCGATCCGAAGACGCCGGTCGCGGTGGACAACAGTGGAATCAAGGGACGGCTCGACCGTTTCCGCGCGACCCGTACGGGCGCCCTGACCCTGAAGATCGTGATCGGCACGATCGGCGGGGCCATGGTGATCGGCGGGCTCATCATGGTGCCGTTCCCGGGGCCGGGCTGGCTGGTCGTGTTCGCCGGGCTGGCCGTCCTGGCGACCGAGTTCAGCTGGGCCCACCGGGTGCTGGAGTTCGCCAAGCGTTACGTCACCATCGCGACCGACTGGCTGAAGCGGCAGAACTGGGCGGTGCGGATCATCGCCGGCGCCCTGACGTTCGCGGTGGCCTTCGCGATCGTGTGGGGATGCCTGAAGCTCACCCTGGGCTTCGACATGGTCGAGTTCGGGCTGAACTTCCTCAGGCGTTGAGCAGGCGCCGCTCCGCGAGGGCGGCCAGCACGCGTGACCCGTCGGCCATCACCGAGTCGTCGAACTCGGTCTCGGGGGAGTGGTTGGTCGCACAGGTCGCCGGGTCGGCCCCCTTCGCGTGGGCGCCCAGCACGAGGAACGCGCCCGGCACCGCGTCGAGGACGAACGAGAAGTCCTCCGACCCGGTGGCCGGGCGCGGCATCGTCAGATACCGGTCGGTCCCCACGATCTCCGGCACGACCTCCGCCGCGAACGCGGCCTCCGCGGCGTCGTTGACCGTCACCGGGTAGCCGATCCCGAACGAGCACTCCGCGCGCAGCCCGTGGGCCTCCGCGATGCCCGTCGCCAGCCGGACCACCCCTTCTTTGACCTTGTCCCGCGTCTCGGCGGAGAACGCCCGGATCGTCGCCTGGAACCAGGCCTCCTCGGGGATCACATTGTCGGCCGTGCCGGCGTGGAACTGCCCGACGGTGATCACGACCGGGTCGAACACGTCGAAGGCCCGGGTCGTGTACGTCTGCAGCTGGCTCACGATCTCGCAGCCCACCTGGACGGGGTCGAGCGCCCGGTGCGGCGTGGACCCGTGGCCGCCCCGCCCGCGCACGGTCACGTCGAACGTGTCGGCGGCGGCCAGGACCGGGCCGGGTTTGGTGACGAACCAGCCGCTCGGCACGATGGCCGAGAACACGTGCAGGCCGTACGCGGCGACGACGCGGCTGCCCGAGGCGTCCAGGACGCCCTCGTCGATCATCAGCTTGGCGCCCTCGTGGCCCTCCTCGCCGGGCTGGAACATGAAGACGACGTCGCCCGTCAGGTGCTCGCGGCGCTCCGCGAGCAGCCGGGCGGCGCCCACGAGCATGGCGGTGTGCAGGTCGTGGCCGCAGGCGTGCATCGCGCCGTCGATCGCCGACCGGTAGTCGACCGGGACACGTTCCCGGATCGGGAGGGCGTCCATGTCGGCCCGCAGCAGCACGCTCTTTCCCTCGCTCCGCCCGCCGCGCAGCACGGCGGTGACCGAGGTGAGCCTCTCGCCGGTGGTGACCTCCAGGGGCAGCCCGTCGAGGGCGGCCAGCACCTTCTCCTGCGTCCGTGGCAGATCGAGGCCGATCTCGGGCTCCCGGTGGATGGCTCGCCGCAGTTTTTCCAGCTCGTCCTGAAAGGTCATGTCTCATCCTCGACCGGGTCGCGGATCGTCTTCAACGCGGCGCGCCTTTTCGACCACGCTCCGTCGCTGACTGTGATTCTGTGATTACTTTCTGTCGTCGTCGCCGGGAGGAATCATGCTCGTTCCGCTCGCTCTCACCGCATTGCTCTCGGGCGGGGTCTCCATCACCATCGAGAACGGCGTGACCGAGTTGTCGGGCCGGGTGGAATACGCGGTCCAGGTGGTCAACCGGGAGCCCCGGCCGGTCCAGGCCGACGTGCGGATCGCGTTCCCGCCGGGCCTGACGAACCTGCGCGCCGAGGGCGCGACCCTCTCGACGGACCACGCCGGCTGGGAGGCGCTGCTGCCGACCGGCACCAGCACGTTCCGGCTGAGCGGCCGGGCCGACGGCGGGCGGCCGTCCGACGCCGTCGCCGCCACGGCCTGCGTCTACCTGGAGAACCCGACGCGGCCCGAGGTGTGCGCGAGCGACATCGACATGATCGGCGTCAGGGGCGACTGGAGCCTGCTCGGCGTGGTGGCGCTGCTGATGGCGCTGACCGGGGCCGGGGGCGCGGCCTACCTGCTGATGCGCACACGGCGTACCGTCACGGAGCTGGCCGCGCCGTCGGACCGGGAGCCGGAGCGGGTCTGATCCCCAGGAAGGCGCGCGCCTCGGTCGTGGTCATCGGGGGCCGCTGGGCCAGCCGGGCCGCCTCGGCCGCGCGGGCGACGAGCTCCTCGTTGCCGCGCACCGGGCGGCCCTTGGCGTAGGTGAGGGTGTCCTCCATGCCGACCCGCAGGTGGCCGCCCCCGGCGAGGGCGGCGAACATGACCGGGAGCGTGGCGCGGCCGATCCCGGTCGCCGACCAGGTGGCCCCCGGTGGCAACTGGCCGACCGCCGCGGCGACCGTGCGCAGGTCGCCGGTGAACCCGCCGGGCACGCCCATGACCAGGTCGCAGTGCACCCGCCCGCCGGCGGGCGGGCCGTAACGGTCGAGCAGCCGGTTCATGGTGGCGACGTGGCCGAGGTCGAACAGCTCGAACTCCGGCACGACGCCCCGGGCCTGGGTCTCCTGGTAGAGCTCGGCCACGAACCCCCACGGGTTCATGAAGACGTCGTCGCCGAAGTTCACCGTGCCGCAGGTGAGGGAGCAGGCGTCGGGGGCGGCGTCCAGGACCCTGAGCCGGTCGGTGTACGGGTCGTGCACCGACCCGCCGGTGGAGAGCTGGACGACCAGGTCGGTCTCCCGCAGCGCCGCGACCGTCTCCATGAGCAGCCCCAGGTCCAGCGTGGGCCGCGCCTCGGCGTCGCGGATGTGGACGTGGATCACCGCGGCCCCCGCCGCCTCGCACGCCCTGGCCGTGGCGAGCAGTTCGCCGAGGGTCACCGGCAGGGCGGGCACGTCGGCCTTGGCCGATTCCGCGCCGGTCGGGGCGACGGTGATGAGGGTGCTGGACATATCCGGATATTGCCCCCTTGTTCCGGGGCGGGACAAGATGCTTTCCTGAGTCGAGACTCAGGGAAGGGTGGTGGGACCATTGCCGACGGCCTCTCCGATCGGGCTGCACCGGGTGTTGTCGCCACCGGGCGTGCTCCCTCAGGCGGCCCGGCGGCTGGACGCCTCGCCGGGCCTGTGGCCGGGGGAGACCCGCCTGCGGGTCGAACGGCTGAACCTCGACGCGGCGTCGTACCGCCAGCTGCACGGGAAACACCACGGCGACGGCGCGGCGGTGCGCGGTGAGGTGCTGGAGATCATCCGCACCCGCGGCAAGATGCACAACCCGGTCACCGGGTCGGGCGGCATGCTGGTCGGCGTGGTCGAGGAGGGCCCGGCCTTCCCGGCCGGAACCCGGGTCGCCACGCTCGTCTCCCTCACCCTGACCCCGCTGGTCATCACCTCGACGACCTGGGACGGGTTGTCGGAGCAGGTCCCCTGCGACGGCCACGCGATCCTCTTCGAACGGTCGGTCGCGGCGGAGCTGCCGGACGACCTGCCGGTCCCGCTGGCACTGGCGGTCATGGACGTCTGCGGCGCCCCCGCGCTGACCGACCGCGTTGTCCGGAGATATCGCGATCCGGTGGTGGCGGTGCTCGGGGCGGCCGGGAAGAGCGGGTCGCTCTCGCTGGCCGCCGCGCGCCGGGCCGGGGGCCGGACGATCGGGGTGGTGGTGAACGAGCGGGAGGCCGCGACGGTCGAAGGGCTCGCCGACGAGGTGCTGGTCGCCGACGCCCGCGACGCCGTGGCGCTGTCGGACCTGAGGGCCGACGTCACGGTGGTCTGCGTGGACGTGCCCGGTTGCGAGCACGCCGCGATCCTGGCCACCCGCGACGGCGGGACCGTGGTCTTCTTCTCCATGGCGACCTCGTTCTCCGCCGCCGCGCTGGGCGCCGAAGGGCTCGGCGCCGACGTCACCATGCTGATCGGCAACGGCTACGCCCCCGGCCATGCGGAGCTGGCGCTGCGGCTGCTGCGCGAGGAACCCGGCGTCCGGGCCGCGTTCGAGGAGCGGCTGCGATGAAGCTCGGCCTCGACCCCGCCGTGGTGCGCAGGGCCCGCGACCTGGCCGCCCGCGCCGCCGAACCGGTCATCGAGATGGCCCGCACCCACACGACGGTCTCGGTCGAACGGGCCGTGCTCCGGCTCGCGGGCGTCACCGGCGCCGACGCCGACGGCATCCCGTGGGTCAACCGGATCGTGGACGCCGTACGCGACCAGGCAGGCCTGGAACACGGTGTCGCGCTGCCGTTCTTCGCGGCCGCGAACTGGCGCTCCATGAGGTTCGAGCTGCCGACGGGGGCCGAGCGGGACCGGGCCCTGGCCCGGGCCCGCGCGGCGGTCGGGGCGGGCGTCGCCCGGATCGACCGCAACCGCGCCGACCGCGACCGGCTGCTCGCCCGGCACGGCGACCCGGGCCAACCCTGGATCTATTTGATCGTCGCGACCGGCGACATCCACGAGGACATCCCGCAGGCCCAGGCCGCCGCCCGCGAGGGCGCCGACGTCATCGCGGTCATCCGCTCGACCGGGCAGTCGCTGCTCGACTACGTGCCCGAGGGCGCGACCCGCCACGGGTACGCCGGGACGTACGCGACCCAGGAGAACTTCCGCCTCATGCGGGCCGCCCTCGACGAGGTGTCGGCGGAACTGGGCCGCTACGTCAGGCTGACGAACTACGCCAGCGGCCTGTGCATGCCCGAGATCGCCACGCTGGCCGGGCTCGAACGGCTCGACATGATGCTCAACGACTGCATGTACGGCATCATCTTCCGCGACATCAACCCCCGCCGGACCTTCGTCGACCAGCGGTTCTCCCGCCAGATCCACGCCCGCGCCGGGATCGTCATCAACACCGGCGAGGACAACTACCTGACCACCGCCGACGCGATCGACGCCGCGCACACCGTCGTCGCCTCGCAACTGCTGAACGAGCGCTTCGGCCACGAGGCGGGCCTGACCGACCGGCAGCTCGGCCTCGGCCACGCCTTCGAGATCAACCCGCGGATCCCCGACTCGTTCCGCCTGGAGCTGGCGCACGCGCAGCTCGTGCGGGAGCTCTTCCCGGACGCGCCGCTGAAGTACATGCCGCCCACCAAGCACATGACCGGCAACATCTTCGCCGGGTACCTGCTCGACGCGTTCTTCAACCTGGCCGGGGTGATGACCGGCCAGTCGATCATCCTCATCGGCATGATGACCGAGGGCATCCACACCCCCTGGCTCTCCGACCGCGACCTCGCGCTGGAGAACGTCCGCTACGTCCGCCGGGCGGCCGGCGACCTGTCGGAGGACTTCACCCCCGGCCCCTTCATCCGCGAGCGCGCCGCGCGGGTGTTGTCGGAGACCGTCGACCTGCTGCACCGGGTCGCCGACGACGGCCTGCTCAACGCCATCGCCGACGGCGTGTTCGGGGTGACCAAGCGCCCCGCCGACGGCGGCCGGGGCCTCGACGGCGTGATCGAGAAGGCCGCCGGCTACGTGAACCCCGCGACCGAGATCCTGGAGGCGGCCCCGTGACCGTCGAGACGATGAAACAGATCATCCGCCCGTACGGCGACACGACGGGCGACGCGATGATCCAGGTCAGCTTCACCCTGCCGGTCCCGCACGGCCCGCGCGCCGAACTGGCGGCGCTGCAACTGGCCGGGAAGATGGGCCTCGACCCGGCGAGCGTGGTGCACAGCAAGGCCATGGGCCCCGACTTCACCTTCTTCATCGTGTACGGGAAGGCGACCCACCTGATCGACTACGCCGGCATCGTGGCGCCGGAGGGCCGGGAGTTCGAGCTGCTGACGCCGGCCCAGGTCAACACCGCCGTCAAGGCCGGCCTGGGCCGGCGGCTGGTCGTGGTCGGCGCCTGCATCGGCACCGACGCCCACACGGTCGGCATCGACGCGATCCTCAACGTGAAGGGGTTCGCGGGGGAGAAGGGCCTGGAGTACTACCGGGAGATCGAGGTCCACAACATGGGCGCGCAGGTGGCCGTCGGCGACCTCGTGGCGAAGGCGAAGGCGGTGGACGCCGACGCGGTGCTCGTCTCCCAGGTGGTGACCCAGAAGAGCGCCCACATCCACAACACCAAGCAGATGGCCGCCGCCTTCACCGAGGCCTACCCGACCTCCCTGACGGGCGGCCTCGGCCGTCCCCTGCTGATCGTGGGCGGCCCCCGCTTCGACACGGTCACCCCATCGGACCTGGGCGTCGACCGCATCTTCGGCAAGGGCACCACACCGGGTGAGGTGGCGAGCTACCTCGTCCACGCGCTGGTGCGGGAATGAGGGTCACCCACCGGCGCTACGTGCCGGCCTCCCACGCCCACTACGGCGGCTCGCTGGTCGACGGCGCCTACGTCCTCGGCCTGTTCGGCGACGTCGCGACCGAGGTCTGCATCCGGATGGACGGCGACGAGGGCCTGTTCGCCTCCTATCAGGACGTGCAGTTCCGGGCCCCGGTCGTCGCGGGCGACGTGGTCGAGGTGACGGCCGAGGTGACCCGCGTGGGCACCCGCAGCAGGACGCTGGCCTTCGAGGCGCGGGTGGTCTGCCGGGCCCGGCCCGATCTGTCGCCGTCGGCGAGCGAGGTGCTCGACCCGCCCCTCGTGGTCACGACGGCGACCGGCACGGTCGTGGTCCCCGCCAAATAGTATCGAATGAGAATGTAACGATTAATATCGTCTCATGACTCATGAGACTTCCGCCTCGGGGCCGTTCGCCCTCGGCCTCCTGCTGCGCCAGGCGCACTGGCGTGCGGCCGCGGTGATGACCGAGGCGTTCCGCCCTCTCGGCATCGAGCTGCGGCACTTCGCCGTGCTGGTCGTGCTGGTCGACCGCGGGCCCACCGTGCAGCGTGACCTGGCGCCGGCGACGGGCTCGGACAAGGCCGGGATCATGCGGGTCGTCGACGACCTGGAGCGGATGGGGCTGGCCGTGCGCAGGCCCGTCCCGGGTGACCGGCGCGTGCGGGCGGTGGAGATCACCCCCGAGGGCCGCGAGCTCTTCGACGCGGCCCAGGCGGCGGCGGAGCCGCTGGCCGAGCGGCTGGTCGCCCACCTCAAGCCCGGAGAGGCCGAGGTGCTGCGGGATCTGCTGACCCGGTTCGCCTATCCGGCGGAGTCGCCTTCGTCACATAGTATCGATTGATACCATCACATGTGATACCGTCGTATATGTAACGGGATGGGGGTGTGATCGTGAACGTCTACGAAGCGGTCACCAGCCGACGGGCGGTGCGCGGATTCACCGGCAGGCAGGTGCCGAGAGAGGTGCTGGAGCGGGTGCTGGCCGCCGCGGCGTGGTCGCCGTCGGGGTCGAACCTCCAGCCGTGGCACGTCTACGTGCTGACCGGCGAGCCCCTGGCCGAGCTCAAGAAGCGGGCGGGCGCGCGCGTGGCCGCGGGCGACGCCTGGGACGAGCGCGAATACCCGATGTACCCGGCCGACCTGAAGTCCCCCTACCGGGAACGCCGGGCCGCCTTCGGCAAGGAGCGCTACGGCGCGCTCGGCGTGCGGCGCGACGACTGGGAGTCGCGCCAGCGGGCGGCCGCCGCGAACTGGCAGTGCTTCGGCGCCCCCGCCGCCCTGTTCTGCTACATCGACGCCGACATGGGCCCGCCCCAATGGGCCGACGTCGGCATGTACCTGCAGACCGTCATGCTGCTGCTGCGCGCCGAGGGGCTGCACAGCTGCCCGCAGATGGCCTGGTCGGTCTACCGCACGACCGTCGCGGAGGTGCTGTCGCCCCCCGAGGGGCTCGTCCTCTTCTGCGGCCTGTCGATCGGCTACGAGGACGTCACGGTGCGGCACCCGCGCACGGGCCGGGCCCCGCTCGACGAGACCGTCACCTTCGTGGAGGGCGCGGGACGGCGGCTCCAGGCGGCCTGACGGCGCGTGTGCGCGGCGAGAGAGGACGGACCATGGGAGACGTGTACGGGTTCGACGGCCCCGTCGGGCTGCCCGCCCTGCCCCGCCCGGTGGCGGTGGCCGTAGGGGGCGGAGGCGTGCTCGGCGCCGCGCAGGTCGGCGTCGGTTACGCGCTGGAGGAGCGGGGATTCGTCCCCGACCTGATCGTCGGAACCTCGGTGGGCGCGCTCAACGGAGCCATCGCCGCCGCCCATCCCGGCCGGGCCGCACCCTGGCTGGAGCGCGTGTGGACCCGCACGCGGCGGCGCCAGGTGTTCCCGTTCGGCCCCCTGTCCTCGCGGGGCGGCGTCTTCGCCGACCGTGGCCTGCGCGGCCTGATCGCCATGGCCGGTCTGCCGTCGCGCATCGAAGACCTGACCGTCCCCTTCACCGCGGTCGCCATGGATCTGGGCACCGGCGCCGAGACCCTGCTCGACCACGGGGACCTGGAATCCGCGCTGCTCGCGAGCGCGGCGATCCCCGGCGTGCTGCCCCCGGTGGACCGCGACGGCCGCACGCTCGTCGACGGCGGGGTGGTCGCCTATCTTCCGGTGCTGGCCGCCCAGCGCGCCGGGGCGGCGAGTGTGCTGGTGCTGTCGGCCGGGCCGATGAGCCCGCCGCCGTCCGCGGCCGGCCTGCCGCACCGGGCCGGCGCGGTCGCCACCAGGGCGGGACTGCTGTTGTGGCGGCACCAGATCGAGCGCGACCTCCAGGAGGCGGCGAGCCGCGTTCCGACGGTCGTGCTGCCGACCGGCGTCGACTCCTGGCCCGCGCCGTGGGACTTCCGCCACGCCCAGCGGCTGATCGACACCGCCCGTTGCGCGGCGGGCCGCTTCCTCGACGGTCTGCGCGTGAGCGGGCCCGGCCTCTACGGCCTGGCTGCGTCCGCCCGTTCGGAGGTCGTGCGATGAGCACCGTCGCGTTCGTCAACCTCGCCATGCACGGGCACGTCAACCCGACGCTGCCGGTCGTCGCCGAGCTCGTCCGGCGGGGCCACTCCGTCGGCTACCACACCTCGCCCACGTTCGCGGAGAGTGCGGGGGCCGCCGGTGCGAAGGTGTTCCTCTACTCCGGGGGCGACCGGCCGCCTCCCGATCCGCCGATCCCGCTCACGATGCTCGGCGCGCTCGCGCGCGCCACCCTCGACCTGCTGCCGGGGGTGCTCGCCGACCTGCGCGGGCTGCGGCCCGACCTGATCGTGCACGGCGCGGCCTGCCCGTGGGGCGCGGTCGCCGCGCGCGAACTGCGGGTGCCGGCGGCGTCCCTGTTCACCACGTTCGCGTTCAACCGTCAGGCGCCCAGCCCCACCCGCGCGTCGCGGGAGCTGCTGGCCTCGGCCGCGGCCCGGCTGCCCGACGCCCGCGGCTACCTGCGGTCGCGGTGGGCGCTGCGCCGCCGCCACGACACCCGCGGGCTGCCCCTGCTCGACCTGGCGAACGTGCGGCAGCCGCTCAACCTGGTCTTCACCTCGCGCGCGTTCCAGCCCGGCGCCGACGCCTTCGACCGGTCCTACCGGTTCGTCGGCCCGAGCGTTGGCGCCCGTCCGCCCGGCCCGTCGTTCCCCGCCGTCGGGTTGCGGGATCCGGTGCTGTACGCCTCGCCGGGCACCGTGTTCGACGCCGGTCCGGAACTGCTGCGCGCCTTCGCCGCCGCGCTCGCGCCGCTGGGCGGCACCGTGGTCGTCGCCACCGGGGCCACCGACCCGGCCGCCCTCGGCCCGCTGCCGGGCAACGTGCTCGCCCGCCGCTTCGTGCCGCAACCGGAGGTGCTGGCCCGCGCCGCGCTGTTCGTCACGCACGGCGGGATGAACAGCGTCAACGAGGCCCTGTACGCCGGCGTCCCGATGCTGGTGGTCCCCCAGGGCGCCGACCAGCCGCTGGTGGCCCGCCGGGTCGCCGAACTCGGCGCGGGCCTGGCGATCGATCCCCGCGACGCCACCGAAGACGCCGTGCGCGCCCTCGCCCGGCGCCTGCTCGGCGAGCCGCGCTTCCGGGCTGCGGCGGTCACCCTGCGCACCGCCCAGCGTGCGGCCGGCGGCCACCTGCGCGCCGCCGACGAACTCGAACACCACCTGCGCCGGGCCGACGCGCGACGGGAGCGCTGACCCATGTCCCCCGCCGTCGTCGTCCTGCTGCTGCTCGCCGGGTTGTCGGAGGCCGCCGGGCGCATCCTGCCCATGGTCGCCCGCCGGCCCGGCGGGTCGCGGTCGCACGCGGTCGTGCTGCTGCTGTCGGGGGCCGTGGTCGAGGGCACGGCGTTCGCGTTGTGGCCGCTGACCGCCTGGACCCTCGCCGGAGCGGTGCGGCCGGCGCCGGACGCCGCCGCGCTGACCTGGACACCCGGCCTGGTCGCCCCGCTGCTGCTGGCCGCCGTGCTGGCGTTCCCGCTGCTCGGGCCCCTGCTGCACCTGCTGCTCTTCGTGAAGGTCGGGGCCGGCCTCGTCGGCCCGCTCGCCGCCACGACCGGACTGGGCTGGTGGGCCGCCGCGGGCTGCGTGGCCGTCGCCGGAGCAGGGCTGGGGGCCGCCATCGAGGCCGTCCGGCGGCTGGTCGCGCGGCCGGTGACCGCATGATCGAGGTCCCGCTGTTCGTGCTGGTGCTCGGCCCGGTCCTGCTCGCGGAGGCGCTGCTCGCCCGCTACGAGGTGCTGGCCTACACCGCCGGCTGGCGCACGCCCGTCACCGACCTCCCGCCGGGCATGCCCTACGCCCGGGGCGCCGACCCGGCCCGTCCTCCGGCCGCCTACCTGGTCTATCTCGACGGCATCGGGAAACGGCGCTTCCGCGACACGCGAGACGGGGGGCAACTCGTCCAGGCCCTGCTCGACGGCGCGCCGGAGCTGCGGGTGCTCGGTCAGGTGCAGCCCTACTCGCCGCTGGCCGACCCGCTCGCCGACCGGCCCGTGTGGGAGTGGATCCGGCACCACGCCGGGCTGCTGCTGTTCCTGCACAACGTCATGCAGGTCTTCGTCGCCGCCGACCGCCGCTACCGTCCGCTGTACAACCGCGCCGTGGGCGGTCAGATCGCCGGGCACCTGCGCCGCGCCGGTCACCGGCCCGGTAGCGGCACGCCGGTGGTGCTGCTCGGCTACAGCGGCGGCGCGCAGGTCGCGACCGGCGCGGTCGAGGAGCTGCACACGCGGCTTCGGGTCCCGATCCTGGTGATCACCATCGGCGGGTTCCACAACGGCGCCAACGACCTGACCCGGGCCTGCGGGCTGCACCGCGTCACCAGCGGCGGTGACGTCATCGAGCGGGTGTCCGTCTGGATGTTCCCGCAGCGCTGGCGACTGCTGCGCGGCAGCGGCTGGAACCGGGCCGTGCGCGCCGGGAAGGTCACCGTGCACCGGCTCGACCCCGCCACCCACATGGGGCGGCGCGGTTACATCAGCCCGGCGGCGCGGCTGCCCGACGGACGCACCCACCTGGCCCGCACCACCGCCCTGGTGATCTCGGTGATCCGCGCGCACACGGGAGCTACTGGCCGTCCATGACGTCGGACTTCAGGCGGTCGAACTCCTCGTCGGAGATGGCGCCCGACTGCCGCAGCCGGTCGAGCTGGGTGAGCCGCTGGATGACCGCGTCGGCGCCCGTCGCCAGTGGCGGCACCGGCCCGACGCGCATGCGGTGGGCCAGCGACTTGAGGTCGTCGAGGATGAGCGGCCTCCCCGGGCGGTCGGGGCTGTAGGCGACGGTCAGGCGGGTGCCCGGCGGCACCGGCCAGATGGTCGACTGCCGCAGCTCCATGCCCGGCACGTCGGGCACGTGCCCGACCAGCCGGTACATGAGCTGGTTGTTGACGCGCACGCCGGTCGGCACCACGTCGGTCACCACCGCCTCGGCGCGCAGGCCGCTCTCGCGCAGCGCGCGTTCGCGGGCGTCGGTACGCCGCCACGCCGCGATCGTCAGGGCGAGCGCCACGACCACGGCGAGGGAGAGCGTTCCAAAGACGATGGACATGGTCAGATTGACCTGCGGCCCGCCGTTCGTCCACAGGACGTACATGAAGACGGTCAGAGGCAGGGTCCAGATCAGCTGGAGGCCGACCGACAGACCGATCCAGACGCGGGCACCTTTGGGCATGAGCCGCACACTACCTCGGCAAGCGCCGGTATCTACAAGAACTGGGGCGTCGGCTTGTGCGCGGGCTCGCACCTTTCACCACAAAGCTACGGTAGCGTAGGTTACGAAAACGTAAGTTAAGTGGGGAGCTGAGATGGCGCGCGCACTGACGCAGACGGAATTCCTCATCGAGCTGGAACCCGTCGTCGAGGAGAATCTCAACCGGCACCTGGGCGTGGCCAAGGAATGGTTCCCGCACGAGTACGTCCCGTGGGACGACGCGCGGACCTTCGACGGAATTCTGGGCGGCACCGCCTGGCGGCCGGAAGACTCCACGATCCCCGAGGTCGCCCGCACCTCCCTGCTGGTCAACCTGCTGACCGAGGACAACCTGCCGAGCTACCACCACGAGATCGCGACCACCTTCGGGCGCGACGGCGCGTGGGGCACCTGGGTCGGGCGCTGGACGGCCGAGGAGGGCCGCCACTCCATCGTCATCCGCGACTACCTCATCGCCTCGCGCGCCCTCGACCCCAAGACGCTGGAGCGGGCCCGCATGGCGCACATGGAGGCCGGGTTCCAGACCGAATACGGCACCATGCTGCAGCAGCTCGCCTACGTCTCCTTCCAGGAGCTGGCGACCCGCATCGCCCACCGCAACACCGGCAGGGCGTCGGGCGACGAGACGTGCGAGCGCATCCTGGCCCGCGTCGCGGCCGACGAGAACCTGCACATGCTCTTCTACCGCAACCTCCTCGGCGCGGCCCTCGACCTCGACCCGAACCAGACCATGCGCGCCATCACCGACGTGGTGAAGAGCTTCCAGATGCCCGGCGCGGGCATGGCCGGGTTCGCCCGCATGTCCATGCAGATCGCCCACGCCGGCATCTACGACCTGCGCTCGCACAAGGACGAGGTGCTGATGCCGGTCCTGCGGCAGTGGAGGGTCTTCGAGAAGGAGGGCCTCGACCCCGAGGGCGAGAAGGCCCGCCAGGAGCTCGCCGAGTTCCTCGACAACCTCGAGGTCACCGCGAAGCGATTCGAGGAGCGAAGGGATGCCCGGCGAGCCCGGGAAGCGGCAAAATAGGCCATATGACGTGGATCAATGAGCCTGCGAGCTGGACCGCAGACGGAGACACCCTGACCTTCTCCGTCACCGGCGAGACCGACCTGTGGCGGCAGACCCACTACGGCTACACCTACGACACCGCGCCGATGTACGGCCGCACCGTCGAGGGCGACGCCAAGGTGCGGGTCACCTTCACGGCCGACTACGCCGAGCAGTACGACCAGGCCGGGGCAATCCTGCGCGCCGACGAGAACAACTGGATCAAGGCAGGGGTGGAGTTCGTCGACGGCGCCCTCCAGATCAGCGCCGTCGTCACCCGCGACTTCTCCGACTGGTCGGTGATGCTCGCCCCCGAGGGCACCACCTCGGTCACGTTCGAGCTCGTCCGCGAGGGCGACGCCGTGCACATCAACTGGGGCGTCAACGGCGGCGAGCCCGCCACGCTGCTCCGGCTGGCCTACTTCCCGCCGGGGGTGCCCGCGCTCGCCGGGGCGATGGCGGCCGCCCCCGTCGGCAAGGGCTTCCAGGTCGACTTCTCGGAAGTCGTGATCACCGGCTAGGTACCAGAACACCCTTCCGGACCCGCATACTGTGATGCGCACATGAGCGGGAAGGTCCGGGAATGGTGAGGTTCGCTCCGTACAAGAGGTTCTCGTGGCCGCTCCGCTGGTCGTTGCGGATCCTCACGACGCTTCTCGTGCTCGTGCTCGTCGCGGCCGGCGGGATCGTCTGGGTGGTCCGCGCGTCCTTCCCGCAGACCGGCGGTGAGCTGCGGCTGCCGGGGCTCACCAAGGCGGTCACCGTGCGGCGCGACGGGTTCGGCGTGCCGCAGATCTACGCCGACACGGCCGCCGACCTGTTCCGGGCGCAGGGCTACGTCCACGCCCAGGACCGGTTCTGGGAAATGGACTTCCGGCGCAAGACCACGGCCGGGCGCCTGTCGGAGCTGTTCGGCGGCTCCACCCTGGAGATCGACAAGGTCGTCCGGACACTCGGCTGGCGCCGGGTGGCCGAACAGGAGCTCAACCTCCTCACCCCGGAGGCGAAGGCGGGACTCGACGCCTACGCCGCCGGGGTGAACGCCTGGATGAAGGACAACGAGGGCTTCACGTCCAGGAGCCTGGAGTACGCCGTCCTGAAGCTCACCAACGGCGCCTACGAACCCGAGCCGTGGACGCCGGCCGACTCCCTGGCCTGGCTGAAGGCGATGGCCTGGGACCTGCGGTCGAACATGGACGACGAGATCGAGCGCGCCGTCGACGCCGCGACCATCCCGAGGGAACGGGTCGAGGAGCTGTTCCCGCCCTACCCCTACGACCGGCACCGGCCCATCGTCGGCGAGGGCGGCGTCCGCGACGGCGCGTTCACCTCGGGCGACCGGGAGACCACGACCGCGGCGGCCCACGCCCTGCGGCGCGTCTCGGCCACGCTGAACGCCGTGCCGTCGCTGCTGGGCAGCGGGGGCGACCCGAAGGGCATCGGCTCCAACTCGTGGGTGGTGTCCGGCAAGCACACCGACACCGGCAAGCCGCTGCTGGCCAACGACCCGCACCTCGGGCCGAAGATGCCCTCGATCTGGTACCAGGCCGGCCTGCACTGCCGCACCCTGTCGGCCGAGTGCCCCTACGACGTCTCCGGCTTCACCTTCTCGGGCCTGCCCGGCGTCGTCATCGGCCACAACCGCACGATCGCGTGGGGCTTCACCAACCTCGCCCCCGACGTGGCCGACCTCTATCTGGAGCGGGTGCGCGAGAACACGTACGAGATCTCCGGCACCTGGGCCCCGCTGGAGACCCGCACCGAGCGCATCGAGGTCGCGGGCGGGCAGCCGGTCGACCTGACCGTGCGCACCACCCGGCACGGCCCGATCGTCTCCGACGTCTTCGGGCCGGTCGCCCCGCTGAAGACGCAGGGCGTCGAGGTCGCGCTGCGCTGGACCGCCCTCGACCCCGGCAACACCGGCAACGCCATCTTCATGCTCGGCCGGGCCACCGACTGGGACGAGTTCCGGAAGGCCGCGGCCCAGTTCGAGGTGCCGTCCCAGAACCTCGTGTACGCCGACACCTCCGGCAACATCGGCTACCAGGCCCCCGGGAAGATCCCGGTCAGATCGGGCGGCGACGGCAAGTGGCCCGCCGAGGGCTGGACCGGCGAACAGGAGTGGACCGGCTTCATCCCGTTCGACGAACTGCCGACGGCGTTCAACCCCGACGAGGGGTTCATCGCGACGGCCAACAACGCGGTCGTCGGCCCCGGGTACAGCCACTTCCTCACCGACGACTGGGCCTACGGCTACCGCTCGCAGCGCATCGCCGACCGCATCACCCAGGCCGCGTCGGCCGGCAAGGTGACCAAGGACGTCATGTCGGCGATCCACCAGGACTCCTACAACGGCCTGGCGCCCATCCTCGTCCCGCACCTGAGGAGGGTCGGCGGCGCCGACACCGCCCTGTTCGCCGGCTGGGACTTCACCCAGGGGAAGGACAGCGCCCCGGCCGCCTACTTCAACGCCGTCTGGCGCCACCTCCTCACGCTGACCTTCGACGACGAGCTCACCGAAGACCTGCGCCCCGGCGGCAACGACCGCTGGTGGGAGGTGGTCCGGCGGCTCCTCGACGACCCCTCCGACACCTGGTGGGACGACGTGAAGACGCCCGCCGCCGAACAGCGCGACGACATCCTGCGCGCCGCCCTCGCCGCGGCCTCCAGGGAACTGCGCGGCACGCTGGGCGACGACCCGAAGGCGTGGACCTGGGGCGACCTGCACACCCTGGACCTCGTCAACGAGACCTTCGGCACCAGCGGCATCGGCCCCATCGAGTGGTTGTTCAACCGCGGCCCCTACCGCCTGTCCGGCGGCAAGGACGCCGTCGACGCCACCGGCTGGGACGCCGCGTCCGGGAATTACGAGGTGAACTGGGTGCCGTCGATGCGCATGGTCGTCGACCTGGCCGACCTCGACGCCTCGACCTGGGTCAACCTGACCGGCGCCTCGGGCCACGCCTTCAACGGCAACTACGCCGACCAGGCCGGCCTGTGGGCCGAGGGAAGGACCACCCCCTGGCCCTTCACCGAGGAGGCGGTCGGGCGGGCCACGGCCGACGAACTGACGCTCACCCCGTAGAGGTTGTGGCGGGCGCGGCGCGCGCCCCGGCCGCCCGGCCGCGTTCTACAACGGACCCATGAGCAGGGAAGTGATCAGCGCCGACGGCGTGCCCGCACCCGGAGGCGCCTACTCGCAGGCCGTCGTCGCCGGCGGGTTCCTCTACACCGCCGGCACCGGGCCGCACGACCCCGTCACCGGGGAGGTCGTCGGCGACGACGTCGCCACCCAGACGCGGCAGGTGCTCGGCAACCTGCGGGCGCTGCTCGCCGCACGGGGGCTCGACTTCTCGGACGTCGTCAAGGTGACCGTCCACCTCGCCGATCTGGGGCGGGACTACGAGGCGTACAACGCCGTCTACGAGTCGGCGATGGCCCGGCCGTTCCCGGCGCGGACCACCGTCGGCTCGACGCTCGACCACAAGCTCGTGGAGATCGACATGGTGGCCGTGCTCCGGGACTAGAGCAGCCGGTCCAGCCACTCGGTCCGGGTGCGGCGGGCCTCTTGGGAGAGCGCGGCGCCGGGGTAGAGGGCGTCGAAGCCGTGGAAGCCGCCGTCCCACACGTGCAGGTCCGCGCGGCCCCCGGCGGCCCAGATGCGGGTGGCGTAGGCGACGTCCTCGTCGCGGAAGACCTCGGCGGACCCGGCGTCGACGTAGGCCGGCGGGAGGCCGGACAGGTCGGCGGCGACGGCGGGGGAGACATAGGCCGGGACGTCGCCGCCGGTCAGGCCGCCGAGCACGGCCCGCCAGCCGTAGGCGTTCATCTCGCGGCTCCACACCCCCGGGCCGGTGAACTGGAGCGTGGACGTGGTGGCGTCGCGGTGGTCGAGCATGGGGCAGATCAGCACCTGCCCGGCGAGCGCCGGGCCGCCCCGGTCACGCGCCATCAGGGCGACCCCGGCGGCCAGCCCGCCACCGGCGCTGACGCCCGCGACGACGATCCTCGCCGGATCGACGCCCAGGTCGGCGGCGTTCCCGGCGGTCCACGTCAGCGCCCGGTGGCAGTCCTCGACCAGGGTCGTGCCGGTGACGTCGGGGGCGAGCCGGTAGTCGACGGTGACGACGACCGCGCCGAACCGGTCGAGCCACTCCAGCGGGATGTCGAGGTTGGCGAACCGGTCGCCCATGATCATGCCGCCGCCGTGGATCCAGACGACACAGGGCGCGTCCACCGCGCCGGGCGGGATGAGCACGGTCAGCGGGATCTGCGCGCCGTCCTCGGCGGCCACGGTGACCTCCCGCCGTTCGACGGCCCGGCCGCCGAGCAGGGTGTCGAGGGGAGCGGACGGGATCGCGCGCAGCGTCGCGACCACCTCCGGGGTCAGTTCGGGCATGAGCGGCAGGTCGGCGGACAGCGCACGGAGTTCGGCGTCGACGGCGGGCCGGACGGGGGTCATCAGGGGTCCTTTCGGTGGTACGCGGAGGAGCAGGAGGGCTTGGGGGCGGTTCAGAGGGTGGCTTTGCCGCCCACCGGGGTGAGGTCGGTGTAGGTGGACTCGCCCGCGAGGAGAGGGGCGATCTTCGCGACCATGGACTGGGCCGGCTCGCCCGCGAACAGGCGGTGGTGGTCGGCCTCCGTGGTCCAGCCCTCGGTGACCTGGACGACGTCGGGGTCGGTGGCCGAGCGGCTGACCAGGTAGACCAGGCAGTGCTCGCTCGCGGCGGGGGAGCCGGCGTCGAGGCCGGTCAGCAGGAGGGCGACCAGGTCGTCGCCGCGGCCGGGGCGGGCGGTCATGGTGGCGGTGAAACCGTAGGTGGCGGTCATGCTCATTCCTTCTCTCGGTGGTGTTCTCCGTCGCCTCAATTAGATGGGCTCGTGCACGTCACCGGTAGAACGAAGCTCGCCTCCTCTTGCCTGATCCTCTCGTGAACGGTGTAATCGGGCGATGAGCATGGATGAGCTGCGCGGGCTGCTGAACCGGCACGCCCGTCCCGACATGACCACCCCCATCGACGGGGTGCTCGTCTCCCGGGTCGAGCGGTCCGAGCCGCCGGAGACCTCCATGTCCGGGACGGTGCTGGCGGTCATCGCGCAGGGGGAGAAGCGGCTCGCGCTCGGCGAGCGCGTCCACGACTACCGGGCCGGGCAGTATCTCGTCGCCTCCGTCGACCTGCCGGTCACCGGTCACTTCGTCGGCGCGACGCGGGAGCGGCCCGCGCTCGGGTTCGGGCTGGTGCTGCGGCCCGAGGCGGTGGCCGAGGTGCTGCTGTCGGCCGGGGCCGGCGACGTGCCCCGGGAGCCGGGTGGCGCGGCGCCCGGGCTGGCGGTCAGCGACGTCTCCGCCGAACTGCTCGACGCGGTGGTGCGGTTGTTGCGGCTCATCGAACGGCCGCGGGACCGGGCGGTGCTCGCGCCGCTGGTGATCAAGGAGATCCTCTGGCTGGTCGCGAGCGGGCCGCAGGGCGCGGCCGTGCGGCAGCTCGGGCTGGCCGACAGCGGGCTCAGCCACGTCGCGCGGGCGGTGCGCTGGATCCGGGAGCACTACGCGCAGCCGTTCCGGGTGGAGGAGGTGGCGCGGTTGTCCGGCATGAGCGTGTCGGCGTTCCACCGCAACTTCCAGGCGGTGACCGCGATGAGCCCGATCCAGTTCCAGAAGCAGATCCGGCTCCAGGAGGCCCGGCTCCTGCTGGCCACCAGCCCCGGCGACATCGCCGGGGTGGGGCATCGGGTCGGGTACGACAGCCCGTCCCAGTTCAGCAGGGAGTACCGCCGCCAGTTCGGGGCGCCACCCAGTCAGGACGCCACGCTGCGCCCGTTCTCCAAGTCGGTGGGCGCTCTGTCGTGACGGCCGCCGCCGCGCGCGGCCGGTCGGCGCCGGATGCGGCGCGCGACCGGGACGGCGGGCGGGGCCGGGGTGGGCGGGGCCGTAACTAAGAAGCCGTCACGGACGCGATCTCGTTGAGGGGGAACTCCAGGTAGTCGCCCGCTTCCTCGCACCAGGCGTCGAGGACGCCGCTGTGGAGTTCGCCGTGGCTGACGGTGGCCGTCACCCCGTCGGACAGGGTGATCAGCGCGCGGACGCCGCGGTCGACGACGAAGCCCAGAAGCGACTGCTGGGCCGTCGGCAGGCGGCTGGCGAGGCGGCCGATCAGCGCCCACGTGTGGCCGCTCTGGCGGCCGTCGTCGCGGCTTTTGATCAGGCGCTTGGCGTGTTCGTGGGGGTCGGGCGGGGGCTCGGTCAGCAGGGGCGGCGGTTCGAGCTCGGCGACCCGGCCGCCCGGCAGCAGGATCAGCCGGCCGCCCTGCGGTTCGCGCCGGATCTCGATGTCGCCGGTGTCGTTCACCGGGACGGGGGCGTAGCCGGCCTCGCGCAGCGACCGGAGGGTGCGGTCGGCGGGGGCGGTGCTGGCCAGCACCGTCGGGGCGAGCTGGCGCAGGCCCAGTTTGGCCAGCTTGCGGTGCCCGGCGATCTCGGCCAGCAGGCCCGGGTCGGAACCCTGCACGATGCAGCCGACCGAGGTCACGGTCACCTCGCCGTGGCGGCGGGCGACGTCGTTGATGAGGTAGACGAGCGGCTGGGGGAGGGTGCCGACCTGGGCGAGCTCGTCGAGCAGCTCGTCGGCGGTCGACCCGGCGTCGAGCGCGCGGCGCACGGTCGCGGGGCTGAACCGCCAGATCGACGCCGCGCCCTTGGCCTCACGGATGGCGACCCGGTCGAGCAGCGAGGTCAGTTCGACCGCCGGGGGACCGGTGACCACCGCGGTCAGGTCGGCCCCGAACAGGGCGGTGCGCTGCGCGCTGGCCAGCGCCCGGGTGGAGCACTCGGCCAGCGCCGGGTCGTGTTCGACCTCGGGGACCGAGTCGTCGTGTTCGTCTCCGGCCACCGCCGAAAGGGAGGCCAGCGCGCGGCCGAGGTCGGTGAGGGAGTCGCAGGCGGTCAGGCCGAGCAGCCGCGCCTCCTCCAGGAGGCCGGGCGCCGACTCTGCGAGCAGTTCGCGGTCGAGCAGCGGCGCCCGCCAGTGCACCGACTGCACCAGCTCCTGCAGCGTGGCGAAGCCCTGGCCGGGCTCGACGTCGGTCAGGGCGCCGAGTACGGCCCGGCGGATGCGGGCGAGGGTCTCACCGGCGGGGTCGTCGCCGAGCACCACCGGATAGCGGCCCTCGACGCGGCGCAACGACGAGCGTTCCATCCGCCACCAGGCCGCCAGCAGCACCCGCAGCCGGTGGGGGGCGTCGTCGAGCCGCCAGGCGTCGAAGCGGTCGGTCGGCACCAGCCCGCCCGCCTTCTCGTCGAGGGCGAGCAGCCGGGCCACCGCGCAGACCTCGATCAGCAGCCGGGTCTCCTCTTCGGAGGTGCCGGTCTCCTTGGCGACGCGGCGGATCTCGCGCACGCCCACGCCGCCGTTCTTCAGCAGCGGGAGCGTGGTCTTGTCGGTGTTCTCCAGCAGCGCCGTCGCGCGGTCGAGCAGGTGGGGCGCGGCCAGCGCCATCGCCAGGTCGACGGCCTCGCGGTCGACCGGGATCGTCGCCAGGTCGGGCGGATAGGGGGTGAAGGGGCCGTGGTATTCGGGGCCGCGCAGGCCGAGGGCGACCTCGCGGGGCATCTCGGCGACGTCCCACTGGGTGCGGAACAGCAGGCCCCGGTCCTGGGCCCACTTCTCGGGGGTGCCGGGGTTGACGAAGCGGTTGCCGTCGACGCTGCGGACCGGGCCGTCCCAGGCGAAGTCGTCGAGCAGGCCGACGGTGCCCTCGGGGGCGGTGGAGAGCAGGTCGCCGAGCTTGTCGGGGTCGCTGAGCAGCGCGGTCACCCGCGCCGTCATCTGGCGTTTGCCGCCCGCCGGGGGGATGCCCAGCGTGCGGCACATGCGCCGCAGCCCTTCGGCGTTCAGCGCCCACGACTCCAGGTACTGGGCCAGCGGTTCGCCCAGGCCGCACGGCGCGGTCCACCAGCGGGCCACCGCCTCGGCCAGGTGGATGCGGCCGTCGGGGCCGGGCCAGGCCAGCGCGCAGTCGTAGAGCCGGTCGAGCCACGGGATGACCTCGGAGGTGGACACGCCGAGGAACCGGGCCAGTTCGTCCTCCGTCGGGCGGCCGCCGATGACCAGGCACGCCTGCAGGAGCTCCAGAGGGGGCAGAGGGAGGCCGCGCATGACCTCCATGACCGCGAACGTGTTGCCGAGCCGCTGCGCCAGCGCATCGATCCGCCGGGGCCAGGGCGGGGCGATGGCGTCCGGCCGGTTGGCCAGGACACGCGCGAGCCGGTCTTCGTCGAGAGTTGTCAGCCAGGCGATTAGGTGATCGTCCATCACAGATCTCTCAGGGCCTCGGGAAGCCGCGGTGGTGGAGACGCACGTGAGATCAAGATATTCGGCACTCTGGGCGACGAAAAGGTCATTCTCCTGTTCTCCCTCCTCCCCGCGAGCGTGCTGAACTCCACCTCAGCACAGGATCACGCGATCGGAAGGCGATCCCGGATACTCGATGGGGAATTCCTGGCCGGGCGTTAACAGTGGTCTCAGGGGTCCCATCAGAGCGAGGCGCGGGCGGCCGGAGGCCGGGCGCGTCTCGCGTTGGGAATCTGCCGGATGGACAGGTGTCGCGGGCGGCCGAAGGCGGGCCGCGTCTCGCGTGGGGGATCTGCCGGGTGACCCGTCGGCCGAGGGGTGCCCCCGCGTAGTCCGGGCTACACGGGAGCACCCCTCGGCCGGCGAGAGATCGGGCGGGGAGCTAGTTCAGGACGGCCCAGACGGCCTTGCCGTGCGGGGCGAGGGGCGACCAGCCCCAGCGCACGCTGATCGACTCGACGATGTGGAGCCCGAGCCCGCCGGGCTCGAAGGGGTTGGCCTCGCGCATGACCGGGGTGGCCGAGCCGGGGTCGGTGAGCGCGCAGGTGACGAAGCCGCCGCGCCTGATCAGGGCCAGCCTGATCACCTCACGCCGGTGGCGGCCGCCGATCTCCAGGCCGTGGCGCAGGGCGTTGGTGGCCAGTTCGGAGACGACCAGTTCCATGCCGTCGCACATCTCGCCGAGTTCCCAGCCGGTCAGCGTGCCGGTCGCGAAGCTGCGGGCGCTGTGGACCGAATCGGCTTTGGGCGGCAGGACGAATGTGGCGGCCTGCGTGGGGGAGACGGCAGGCGGAAGGTCGCGCGCGGGTTCGGGCCACCAGCCGACCGGGGGCCACCAATCGAGTGCCGACCATTCGAGGACCGAGTGCACGAGATCATGATGGGGCACGGTCTCGTGCATGTGCAACAGCGGATGCACGTGCAGATGGTCGTTGCAGGCGCTACCGTTACCCAAAACGACCCTGGGACGAAAGGGGCGATCTTTGACAGACTGTAGTTCAGTCCACATACCGGAGGAATGACTCGTGTCCATCGACCCGCCAGGTTCCGGCTCCACCGTCCGGCGCATCATGCTCGGCGCCAGTCTCCGGAGGCTGCGCGAGGAGCGGGACCTCACCCGCGAAGAGGCCGGATTCCACATCCGGGCCTCCGAATCCAAGATCAGCCGGATGGAACTCGGCCGGGTCGGATTCAAGACACGAGACGTCGAAGACCTGCTCACCCTGTACGGCGTCGTCGACGACGCGGAGCGACGGCAACTCCTGGAGATGGTCCGGGAGGCCAACACGCCCGGTTGGTGGCACAAGTTCGGCGAGGTGCTGCCGAACTGGTTCGTCACCTTCATCGGACTGGAAGAGGCGGCCAGCGTGATCCGCACCTACGAGGTGCAGTTCGTGCCCGGCCTGCTCCAGACGTCGGCGTACGCCCGCGCGGTCATCCGGCTCGGGTTCCCCGACGCCGCCGATGACGAGATCGAACGCCGCGTGCATGTGCGGATGCAGCGACAGGAGCGGCTGGCCCATGCGGGCGGCCCGCGCCTGTGGGCGGTCATCGACGAGGCGGCGCTTCGCCGGCCCATCGGGGGGCCCAAGATCATGCGCGAGCAGATCGAGCATCTGCTCGACGTGGCCCGGCTGCCCAACATCACCCTGCAGGTGATGCCGTTCCGCTTCGGCATGCACGCCGCCGAGGGCGGGGCCTTCACCATCCTGCGGTTTCCGGAGTCCGACCTTTCGGACGTGGTCTACGTCGAGCAACTCTGGGGCGCTCTGTACCTCGACAAACGCGAGGACATCGATCCGTACCTCACGGCCATGGAACAGCTCTGCGTGGAGAGCACCACGCCGGGCGGGACCAGGGACCTGCTCGATGATCTTCTCAGAGAGAAAGTGTATGCAGACTTATAACGGGATGCCCGCCACCGCCCTCTCCGGCGTTCAGTGGCGGAAGAGCCTGCACAGCAACTCCACGGGCAACTGCGTGGAACTCGCGGAGCTGCCCGACGGCGGGGTCGCCGTCCGCAACTCCCGGTTCCCCGAGGGGCCGGCGCTCATCTACACGCGGGACGAGATCCGCGCACTGGTGCTGGGCGTCAAGGACGGGGAGTTCGACGGCCTGGTCGCGTGACGCGGTTTCACCACGACTTTTAACACGAGGTTCACGCACTTAACGGCTTTGGGCCAGGTGTGTAACACGGGTCCGGCAGCATGGATCCCATGCTGGACCAGATGACCTTGTATCCCGTCGCCGACGACGTGCTCTTCGCACCCGGCGGCCGGGTCGTGATCAGGACCTACGGTGTCGCCTCGGCGGCCGATCCCCATGACGGCAAGCCGCGGCCGGTGGCGTACCGGACATGGGTCACCGGGGTCCGCGACCAGCCCCGCTACTGGCGCTGGGGGCACTTCGAAGACGCCCGCCGGGGACACCGCAAGGTCCTCGAATGGCTCACCGGGCGCGGACCGCAGCCCGCGCCCGTCAACTCCTAGATCGGCGAGTTCCAGCTCAGGACGACCCGTTCACCGTGCTCGTACCCCAGTGAGCTGTAGGTGCCCGTGTCGAGCCGGAGCAGCCTCCCCTCGGAGGCGGGCAGGCCGAGCCAGCGGGCCGCCAGCACCCGCAGGTAGTGGCCGTGCGCCACGAGCAGCACCGAGCTGTCCTCACCGGTGAGCGCGTCGACGGCCCGGGTGATCACCCGGTCGGCGCGCTCGCCGACGTGGTCGACGCTCTCACCCGGATGGGCCGAGTCGCCCGGGATGACGCCGTCGCGCCAGATGTACCAGCCCGGGATCGACTGCCGGATGGTGGCCGTGGTGACGCCCTCGTAGCCGCCGTAGTCCCACTCCCACAGGTCGGGGTCGGTCTCCCAGTCGGCGAGCCCGGCCAGCTCGACGGTCCTGGTCGCCCGCTGGGCCGGGCTGACCAGCACCAGCTCGAAGTCCTTGTCGCCGACCAGGGTGTTCAGGGCACGGGCCTGCGCCTCGCCGCGGGGGGTCAGCGGGATGTCGGTCCGTCCGGTGTGGCGGCCGACTCTGCTCCATTCGGTCTCGCCGTGGCGCAGCAGGATGATGTTCACCGAACCCATGATGGCCGGTGCCCGGTCGATAGTCTCTGATCGCGGACGTGTCGCGACAAAGGGGAGTTGGCGGATGGAACCGGTATCTGTGGGGTTGATCGGAGCCGGGCCGTGGGCCGGCATGATCCACGCGCCCAAGCTCGCCGCCGGGCCGGACACCCGGCTGGCCGGGATCTGGGCCCGCCGTCCCGAGGCCGCGCGCGAGCTCGCCGCCAGGCACGGCACCCGCGCGTTCGAGCTGCTCGACGAGCTCTTCGACCACTGCGACGCGGTGGCGTTCTGCGTGCCGCCGGGCGTGCAGGCCGAACTCGGGGTGCTGGCCGCGCAGGCCGGCAAGGCCCTGCTGCTGGAGAAGCCCCTGGCCGACAGCCTCGACGGCGCCCGGCGGCTCGCCGACGCCGTCGCCGAGACCGGCGTGGCGACGCAGATGGTGTTCTCCTTCCGGTACGCCACCGCGACCACCGCCTTCTTGGAGAAGGCCGCCGGGATCGAGCCGTTCGGCGGATACGCCGCCAACATCGGCGGCGCGCTGCACGGCGGCCCGTTCGCGACGCCGTGGCGGCTGGAGCGCGGCGCGATCCTCGACGTCGGCCCGCACATGCTCGACCTGCTCGACGCCGCGCTCGGCCCGATCGCCTCGGTGCGCGCCCACGGTGACACGCTCGGCTGGGTCGGGCTGCTGCTGGAGCACGAGACGGGCGCGGTCAGCGAGGCGTCGCTGACCATGGCCGCCACCGGCGACCTGCCCGACGCCCGCGTCGAGGTGTTCGGCCGGAAGGGATCGGCCACGCTGTTCGGGGCCATGCTGGGCGACGACGCCTTCGAGCGGATGGTCGCGCAGTTCGCCCAGACGGTCAGGAACGGCGGCGGCCACCCGCTCGACGCCGCCCACGGGCTGCGCCTCCAGCGGATCATCGCGGAAGCGGAGCGGCAGCTCTCCGCCTGAGCAGCAGGGCCAGGCCCAGCGCGAGCGCGGCGCTGCCGGCGGCCGGGACGAACGTGCCCGGCGTGAACCCGGTGACGGTCAGGGTGAGCAGCCCGGCCGCCGACAGCCCCACCGCCGCGACGGTCCTCGCGCGGGTCGGGCTCGCCGGGGGCGCCGCCTCGAACCGGGCCAGCAGCGCGGTCAGCACGGCCAGCACCAGCGACAACCAGCCGAGCCAGATCGGCAGCAGCAGCCACCACGCCGGCGACCACGGCTCAGGGGTCGCCACGCCGAACCCGACGAAGGCGACGCCGCCGACGGTGATGAGGGCGGTCATGTGCCAGAGGTAGAAGGTCATCATGCGGGGCGCCAGCCAGGCCAGCACCGGCGCGGGCAGCGCCCGGTTCAGCCGCTCGCGCGCCCACAACGCCAGGCCGAGCTGACCGGCGAAGACCACGAGCATCACGGCGCTCGGCGGGGCCATGTTCGACGGCATGCCCGGCATCCCGATCATGCTGGCCGGGTAGGGGCCGGCGAGCACCATGGCCGCCGTCATCCCGAACCCGGCGACGGCCGGCCACAGGGCCCGGCGGCCGGTCAGGTGGGCGAGCCTGCCCTGGGCGTACAGGAACCCGATCTGGTGGACGGCGAGCCAGACGAACACGACGTTCAGATATCCGGCGGCCTCGAACCCGGAGAACCGCACGACGTCGACGGCGAGCGCCCCGGCGGCGAACGCCGGGACCAGCACCCCGGCCCGCACCCGCGCCAGCAGCGGCGTGGTCACGACGGCGAGCAGGTAGACGGCGAGGAACCAGAGCAGCTGGCCGACCAGCCGCGAGGCCACCTCCAGCGGCTGCGCGGGCACGCCCAGCGCGCCCAGGAGATAGGGCAGCGGCAACCACACGGCGATCAGCGGCAGCACCGGCCAGCCCAGCCGCACCACCCGCCTGCCGATCCACTTCTCCGCGCTCTGGGGCTTGGCGGTCCAGCTCAGGTAGTTGGCCGCGCCCCCGGCGAAGAACACCAGCGGCATGACCTGGCTGACCCACGTGACCAGCGGCACCGACGCCAGCGCGTTGCCGGTGGCCAGGTCGCCCCCGCGGTCGAGCAGCACCGGCATCGTCCAGTGCTGCACCACGACGAGCACCATGCCCAGCACCCGCAGGACGTCGACGAACGGGTCGCGCGGCGAGGCCACGGGATGGACGGGATGGGGGTGGGTCATCGACATGGGGGGCCGCCTTCGGGGGGAATCGGTTCCCCTTGAGCCTCCCGAGAACGGCCGTCGAAGTCGGTCCCGCGGGCACCCGACTTGATCGACGGGTCTCCGCCACCGCGGATGGTAGTGCTGGCTACACCCCGCTCAGATAGGCCAGGACCGCCAGCACGCGGCGGTGGCCGCTGTCGCTCGGCGGCAGGCCGAGTTTGGCGAAGATGTTGCCCACGTGCTTGTGCACGGCCCGTTCGGTGACCACGAGCGAGGCTGCGATGTCGGTGTTGGAGTGGCCCTCGGCCATCAGCGACAGGACCTCGCGCTCGCGCGGGGTGAGCGAGTCGATCGGGTGGGCGTGCCGGCGGACCAGGAGCTGGGCGATGACCTCGGGGTCCATGGCGGTGCCGCCCTTGGCCACCCGCTCCAGCGCGTCGACGAACTCCGACACCCGGGCCACGCGGTCCTTCAGCAGATAGCCGATGCCGCCGCCGCCCCCGGCCAGCAGCTCCGTCGCGTAGGTCTGCTCGACGTACTGGGACAACACGAGGATCGGCTGGCCGGGGTGGACGCGGCGGACCTCCACGGCGGCGCGCACCCCCTCGTCGCGGAAGGTCGGGGGCAGCCGGATGTCGACCACGGCGATGTCGGGGCGGTGCTCGTCGACGGCCGTGTGGAACTCCGCGGCGGTGCCCACGGTGGCGACGACCTCGTGGCCCTCGGTGTTGAGCAGCAGCGTGAGGCCCTCGGCCAGCAGCACGCTGTCCTCCACGATGATCACTCGCACGGCAGCTCCACCCGCAGCGTCGTCGGCCCGCCGGGCGGGCTGGTCAGTGTGGTCACGCCGTCGAAGGCGCTGACCCGGCGGCGGATGCCGGCCAGCCCGGATCCGCCGTTCTCGTCGGCGCCGCCCCGGCCGTCGTCGGTGACCTCGGCGGTCAGCCTGTTCTCGGTACGCCGGACGCTCACCCTCGCCTTGCCGGCGGAGCTGTGCCGGGCGACGTTCGTCAGCGCTTCGGCGATCACGAAGTAGGCCGCCGCCTCGACCGCCCCCGGCAGCCCCCGGTCGGCCAGGATCGGCGGGTACATGCCGCGGATGATCCCGCGCAGCTCGGTCATGGTCTCCTCGGTGCTCAGCCGGGCCTCGGTGATCAGGGCGGCGGCCTTGCCCGGGTCGGTGGCCAGGACACGTTCGGCGATGCCGAGCCGCATGGCGATGGAGACCAGCCGGGCCTGCGCGCCGTCGTGCAGGTCGCGTTCGATGCGGCGCAACTCGTACCCGTGCGCGTCGAGCGCCTCGGCCACCCGCTCGGCCAGCCGCACGTGCTGCGGCGTCGCGAGCAGCGACCGGGCCAGCTGCGCCAGCCCCTCGGCGACCAGCGGCACGACCCGGAACCCGACGGCCGCGACCAGCGCCATGAACAACGGGACGGTGACCGCCACCGTCGCCCACGAGTCGAGCGCCCACGGCAGGTAGATGCGGTGGCCGGGCCCGAGCGCGTCCCACCAGAGCGGGAGCGACAGCGCCCAGCCGAGCGCGCCCCAGAACGCGATCGCCGGGATCGCGCCGAACGGGCCGGTGACCACGTGCTGGGCGAGGAACGCGAGGTCCCGCCAGGTCTGCGGGTCGCCCATGACCACGCGCACCCGGGTGAGCACGCCGCCCCTGATCGGGTGGTACGACGCCGTGACCGGCCGGCCGAGCCACGCCCCCGCGTTCCGCCGGGCCAGCGACGCGACGCCCCGGTTGAGCCGGATGGCGTAGGGGAGCAGGAGCAGCCCGAGGTAGGTCGCGGAGACGACGAGGGTGAAGACGGTGACGGCGATGGCCAGCAGGCACAGGGGGACCAGGAGGAGTCCCAGCAGAAGCCGCCCGGTCGCCGTGACGGTCCGCCGCACCATGCGGTCAGCATAGCCTCACGTTCCCGGCGAAAAGGCTGTTGGTAACCTATGGGACGCGTGACGCCGCAGCGAAGTCCGGTGTGAACCCGGCGCTGTTCCCGCAACTGTGAATCCCCGCCTGACCGGGGTGAGCCAGGTCGCCTGTGCGTCGCCGACGCCATCCCCTCGTGGAAAGGGTGATCCGTCCCCGGGTCTCTCGTTTCCGGCAACTCCCTTCGGAGGAAACTCGTGAGGCCCCTACGCACGGCCCTCGCGGGCGTGTTGCTGGGTGTCGCCCTGCTGTCCGGCTGCGGCAGCAGTGACACCGCCACCCCCGCCCCCGCCGCGTCCGCCGCTCCGAGCGGCCCCTTCCCCGTGACGGTCCAGGCCGCCAACGGCGCGGTGACGATCGCCGCCAGGCCGCAGCGGATCGTGTCGTTGTCGCCGACGGCCACCGAGTCGCTGTTCGCCATCGGCGCCGGGCCGCAGGTCACCGCGGTCGACGACCAGTCGAACTTCCCCGCCGAGGCCCCCAAGACCGACCTGTCGGGCTTCAAGCCCAACGTCGAGGCCATCACCGCGCGCAACCCTGACCTGGTGGTCGTCTCCAACGACCTCGAAGGCGTGGTCGCCGGGCTCGGCAAGCTGGGCGTGCCGGTGCTGGTGCTGACCGCCGCCACCAAGATCGACGACGCGTACGCCGAGATCGAGAAGCTCGGCACCGCCACCGGCAACCGCGTGAAGGCCGACGAGGTCGTGGCCGGCATGAAGCGCGAGCTCGCCGCGCTGGCCGCCGCCGCCCCCAAGGCCGAGCTGACCTACTACCACGAGCTCGACGTCACCCCCTACGCCGCGACCTCCACCACCTTCATCGGCCAGGTCTACGCCGTGTTCGGCCTGGTCAACATCGCCGACGAGGCCCCCGACGCGGCGGGCGGCTACCCCAAGCTGTCGGCCGAGTTCGTCGCCAAGGCCGACCCCGACCTGATCTTCCTGGCCGACGTGAAGTGCTGCGGGCAGAACGCCAAGGCCCTCGCGGAGCGGCCCGGCTGGGGCGGCCTGAAGGCCGTCGAGAACGGCGACGTGGTCGAGCTCGACGACGACGTCGCCTCCCGCTGGGGCCCCCGCGTGGTCGACCTGGCCAGGGCCATCGGCGCCGGGGTGGCCAAGGCCGCGGGCTGATGGCCGAGATCATCTCCACGGCCGGGGCTTTTTCCCGAGGACTCCCTCCGGAAGGGCGAACTGATCGCGCGGCCCTGTTCCGGGAGTTCCGCAGGGCGGGGGCGCCGGCCGATCGCGCCGATCTCTGCCGGGGCTTTCCCGCGGCCGCCTTCAGAGCTGCCCGCTGATGCGCAGGGGCGTGATGTTCGCGGGGGCCGCCGTCGTGCTGGCGGCCTGTATGACCGCCGGGCTCATGGTCGGCGCGGCCGGGCTGCCCCTGAAGGGGGTGGTGCTCGCGCTGGCCGACCGGTTGCCGTTCGTGTCGGCCCACTCCGGGCTGACCTCCCTGGAGACCGGGGTGCTGTTCGAGCTGCGGCTGCCCCGGGTGCTGCTCGGCGCCATGGTCGGCGGGCTGCTGGCCGTCGCGGGCGCCGGGTACCAGGGCGTGTTCCGCAACCCGCTGGCCGACCCCTACCTGCTGGGGGCCGCCGCCGGGGCCGGGCTGACCGTCACGCTGGTCATCGTGGCCGTGGGCGACGGGGCGGCGGTGCCCCTCGCGGCCTTCTGCGGGGCGGCGGGCGGGGTGCTGCTCGCGTACGGGCTGGGGCACACCGCGACCCGGGGCGGCGGCACCGCGACCCTGGTGCTCGCGGGGGTGGCGGTGACGTCGTTCCTGACCGCCGTGCAGACGTTCCTCCAGCAGCTCAAGGTCGAGGAGCTGCAGCGGGTCTACGCGTGGATCCTCGGCGACGTCGGCGGCGGGTGGGAGCAGGTCGTCATGTGCGCGCCCTACGCCGTGGTGGCCGCCGCGATCCTGCTGCTGCACGGGCGGCTGCTCGACGTGCTCTCGGTCGGCGACGACGAGGCCTCCTCGCTGGGCGTGCGGGCCGGGCGGGTGCGGCTGGTCGTGCTGGTCGCGGCCTCGCTGGCGACCGCCGCCGCCGTGTCGGCCGGCGGCCTGATCGGGTTCGTCGGCGTCGTGGTGCCCCACGCGGTCCGGCGGCTCGCCGGGGGGTCCTACCGGGTGGTGCTGCCGCTGTCGCTGCTGGCGGGCGGGGCGTTCCTGGTGACGGCCGACCTGATCGCCCGGACCGTGCTGGCCCCCGCCGAACTGCCCATCGGGGTGGTCACCGCGTTCGTCGGGGCGCCGTTCTTCGTCACCATCCTGCGGGCCACCCGGAAGGTGGAGACGTGACCGTCGAGATCACCGGCGTGGGCGTGGAGCTCGGCGGGCGGCCGGTGCTGCGCGGCGTGACGGCCACCGCCCGCGAGGGCCGCTGGCTGGCCGTCATCGGGCCCAACGGGGCCGGGAAGTCGACCCTGCTCAAGGCGGTCATGGGGCTGCTGCCCTGCACGGGGCTGATCACCGTCGCAGGCCGTCCGGTACGCGACCTCGCGCCCCGCGACCGGGCCCGGCTGCTGGCCTACGCGCCGCAGAGCCCGCTGCTGCCGCCCGACATGACCGTCCACGAGTACGCCCTGCTGGGGCGCACGCCGTACATCCCCTACTGGGGGCGCGAGAGCGCCCGCGACACCGAGACGGTCCGCGCGGTGCTCGACCGCCTCGACCTCACCGGCCTGGCCGCGCGGCCCCTGGAGCGGCTCAGCGGCGGCGAGCGCCAGCGGGTCGTGCTGGCCCGCGCGCTCACCCAGGAGGCGCCCGTGCTGCTGCTCGACGAGCCGACCACCGCGCTCGACCTCGGCCACCAGCAGCAGGTGCTGGAGCTGGTCGACCGGCTGCGCCGCGACGACGGCCTCACCGTCGTCAGCACCCTCCACGACCTCACCCTGGCCGCCCAGTACGCCGACGACCTGCTCCTGATGAGCGGCGGCACGGCCGTCGCGGCCGGCGGGCCCGGCGAGGTGCTCACCGAGGAGCTCGTCACCCGCCACTTCGGCGCCCGCGTGACCATCGGCGCCGGCCCGGCCGGACGGCCGGTCGTGCACCTGCGCCGCCCTACTGGGTGAACTTCACGCTGCTCACGATCGTCGTGATCGTCGTGTCGTCACACTTGGCCGTCGGGCAGAAGAACGTCATCAGCGCCGACGGCTGGCCGGTGCGGGTCACCAGGTAGGTGCGGAAGTCGAGCCGCCCCACGCCGGACGCGTCGCTCAGGAAGCCGCTGACCTTGAAGCCGGGCTGCCCGCCCACCGTCGTCGGCGACGGCGGCGCCGGGATCGACACCACCCCGGGCAGGGTCGCCTGGAGGCCCGCCTGGACCGACTCCAGCGCGTCGCTGGCCGAGATCGTGTCGGTGGTCTGGGCGACCACGCCGCTCGACTTGTCGGGGGAGCCGGTGATGATCGGGTTGACCCCCGACCAGTCGGGGTTGCCGGGCACGCTGAACAGCGCGTCGAAGGCGTCGGCCGACGCCGCGATGGTGACGTGCTGGTCGGAGTAGTCCTTGCGCGTCCACGTGGACGGGTAGCTGAAGCTGTAGGGGGCCGCGACGTTGCCCGGGAAGCTCTCCCACGACGCCTGGCCGTCGCCGCCGCTCTGGCTCACGACGTAGACCGCGCCCGCCGCGATCAGGCCCAGCGCCAGCACCCCGCCGATCACCGGGACCAGCGGGAACCTCTTGTTCTGCGGCACCCCGGCCGGGGCCGTCGCCACCTGCGACACCCGCGAGGGATACGACGGATGCGACGGATGCGTGTAGGGCGGGTTGGAGACCGGGTTCTGGTAGACGGTGCCCGGAGGCTGCGACGGCCACGACTGCCGGGGGCCCGAGATCGGGCTGGGCAGGTCGCCCTCGGTGCCGCTGATCGCGTCGCGCAGGGCCGACACGAACGCCGTGCACGTCGGGTAGCGGTCGAGCGGCGACTTCGACAACGCCCGCGACAGCACCTGGTTGACCGCGTGGGGCAGGTCGGGACGGTAGGGGGTCAGCGGCGGCGGGTCGTGGGAGACGTGCGCGTAGAGCAGCGCCAGCTCGGTGTCGCGCTGGAACGGCGGCAGCCCGGCCAGCGCCTCGTAGACGACGCACGCGAAAGCGTAGCCGTCGGCGCGGCCGTCGACCGGCAGGCCCCGGATCTGCTCGGGCGCGACGTAGCGCGGCGTGCCCATGAAGTGGCCGTGACTGGTCAGGCCGGTGTCGGCCGAGGAGCTCTTGGTGAGGCCGAAGTCGGTCAGGTAGACGTGGTCGTTGCCGGTGACCAGGATGTTGGCCGGCTTCACGTCGCGGTGCACCAGCCCGTTCGCGTGGGCCTCGTCGAGGGCCGAGGCGATCTGCGAGAACAGGTGGTTGGCCCGCGCCACCGGCAGCGGGCCGTTGCTCTGCACCAGCTTGCGCAGGTCGCTGCCGCCGTCGACGTAGCGCATCGCGATGAACAACATCCCGTCGTGCTCGCCGGCCTCGTAGATCGGGATGATGTGCGGGTGGTCGATCGAGGCCACCAGCCGCGACTCGCGGACGAACCGGTCGCGGAACCGGCTGTCCTCGGCCAGCTGCGGGGCCAGCACCTTGAGCGCGACCGCGCGGCCGAGCCGCTGGTCGCGCGCGCGGTAGACGGTGGCCATGCCGCCCCGGCCGACCACCGCCTCGATCGTGTAGTCGCCGATCCGCTGACCCACCAGCGCCGGCAGTTCAGCGCTCATGGCGCGTCCGACGGATGACCGCAGAAGCCGCAGAACCGGTGGGCGTGGCCCAGCCGCATGCCGCACTGGGTGCAGAACTTCTTCGACGTCCCGCCGGGGTTCGAGCCGGGGTCGGAGACGTGCGGCCGACCTCCCGCCGGCGAGATGTCCATGACAGGCTGCCCGGGATTCGGAGTGCGGTAGACCTCCGTCTGGGCCGGCCATGACGTGACTAAGGCGTGGTTCTCCCCCGATGTGTCCTGCTGATCCACCCCGTTGCGCCGGCGCCGCAGCAGGAACGGCACCGACCCGGCCACGACGGCCCCCACGAGCACGACCCCCCCGGTGATCCAGATCCACGACGCCACGCCCGGCTTCGGCGCCGGGACGGGGACGGGCGCGGACTTCTTCTTCGCCGCGTCCTCGGCGGTGTTCGCCTTGGCCTTCGAGATGCGGAGGTACTCGAGCGCCACGGCGTGGTCCTGCCGCAGGGTGAGCACCTGCTGGAGCACCGGCGCCGCGTTGCCGTAGAGCTTGTTGTGGTAGGCGGCGAGCGCCTGTTCGTAGACGACGTCGACGGGTCCCCGGCGGGGCGTCACCCCGGCCGCCACCAGGGCGGTGCGGATGTCGTCGACGGGCGTGACGGTCGCGGGCAGGCTGCCGCCCCCCGACAGCACCCCGACCACCTCGCTCTTGCGGTCGTCGATCACCGCTGCGCCGATCGCGCCTGCTTCGATGAGTTTGTCGATTTTGTCACGTTCCGCCGCTTTGAAGTTGCGGCTGCCCGGCGGGTCGAAGTGGGCCGTGTCCATCTTCGGCGGCGCCTTGGCCGACGGTCGGGCGGCCAGCGTCATGACGTCGACCGACTCGACCTCGGCGCCGATCGTGGTGCCCATCGGCACGGTCGGCAGGTTGTTCTTCGGGCCCGCGTTGACCTTCAGCACCGCCGGGGCCGACGGCGCGTCGCCGGCCGAGAGCACCTCGGCGTCGAGGCCCTCGGGCAGGGGCGGGTCGAGATAGGGGAAGGCGGTCACCTTCGTGTCGACCGTGGCGTTGCAGGTCGAGTTCTGGGTGCGCGGCGGATAGCAGGCCTGGAGACGGATGTTGAGGTCGGGGTCGTCGACCGTGTGGCGGTCGAAGTCGGCCGGGATGTCGACCTTGAAGTACTCGGCGAAGACCCGGTTGGCGGCGTACACCTGCAGGTCCTTGTCGGGCCGGACGACCTGGGTCGCCGTCACGATCACGCCGTCGGGCGTCACCGTGAATCCGCTGCCGGTCGCCAGCTCGACCTCGTATTCGCGCTCGAAGCGCTGAAGACGGGCCCGGTCGTCGATGAGGGTGACGGAGACCGTGGACTCGGACTCCACCCGGACCGCTCCCGGGGTGACCCGGTCGGTCGATCCGCTGGGGTGGGGATGCAACAAGGGCATGCCCAGGACACCCAGGGCACCGAGCCCCGCGATGACAGCCAGGCGGGGCATGTCCGCCTCCTTACCGATGACGACGAATTCCAGCGTCTCAGTGGCCGGAAACCCCGGCAAGAGTTCACACGGTCACCGAAACTCATCTGATACCGGCCAAGGATCACGCCAAGGCTTGCATTTCACTTGCAATCGGATCGAAGGTGGCGACCTGCCGCTTCGCGGGGCGACCAGGACACACTAATCTGCCACCATGGCCCTCCGCATCCCCGCGCCCTCACGGAGCGACCTCCTCATCGGCGCCGCCGTCGCGGCCGTCGGCATTCTTGAGGCCTTCACCTCCGCGACCTCCTACGGCGCCGCCCAGAATCCCGAGCTCTGGTGGATCCCGCAGGCCCTGATCGCGGGGGCCGTGCTCTGCTTCCGCCGGACGTCGCCCGTGATCGTCTTCGTGGCGACCGTGGTGATCCAGTTCCTCTGGCACCGGCAGGGCTATGAGATGTGCCAGGTGCACCAGCAGATCGCGCTGCTGATCGCGTTCCACTCGCTGGGCGCCCACCTGTCGTGGAAGCGGGGAGCCGTCTGGGGGCTCGGCGGGATCTTCGTCTTCGACATCGGCGCGGTCGACATGCGGCCGCTGCCCGTCGACGAGATCATCTTCCTCACCGTCCTGTTCGGCTTCGCCTACCTGACCGGCGTGGGCCTGCGCGCCTGGCTGGTCAGAGCCCAGAAGGCCGCCCGGCAGGCCGCGCTGGCCGAGGTCGAGCGGGAGCGCCGGGCCACCGAGGCGGTCGCCGCCGAGCGCAGCCGGATCGCCCGCGAACTGCACGACGTGGTCGCCCACAGCGTCAGCATGATGGTCATGCAGGCCGCCGCGCTGCGCCGCGCGCAGGGCGGCGAGAACCCCGTGCTGGCCGGGATCGAGCAGTCCGGCCGCGACGCCGTCAACGAACTGCGGGTGATGCTGGGCGCGCTGCGCATGCCGCAGGACGAGGCGCTGCCCCAGCCCGGTCTCGACATGGTGCGGAACCTCATCTCCACGGTCAGCAACACCGCCCTGCGGGTCACCCTGACGGTCACCGGCGAGCCGGTCCGGCTGGCGCCGGGCCTCGACCTGTCGGCCTACCGGATCGTGCAGGAGGCGCTCACCAACGCGGTGAAGTACGCCGGCGAGGCCGACGTCCAGATCAAGATCACTTACCACCCGCTCTCGGTCACGCTGGAGGTGACCGACAACGGGAAGGCCGCCGGCGCCGGCGGGTTGTCGACCGGCAACGGCCTCATCGGCATGCGCGAGCGGGCCGAGCTGTTCGGCGGCACGCTCGACGCGGGGCCGCGCGAAGAGGGCGGGTTCCGCGTCTGCGCGGTGCTGCCGACGTCTCCCGGGGTCGTCCTGGTATGAGCGAGAGCATCAGGATCGTCCTCGCCGACGACCAGGCCATGATCCGGGCCGGGCTCCGCATGGTGGTGGAGAGCGAGCCGGGCATGGAGGTCGTGGGCGAGGCCGCCGACGGCGTGGAGGCCGTCGCGGTGGCCCGCCGGGTGCGGCCCGACGTCGTCCTGATGGACATCTCGATGCCGCGCATGGACGGCCTGACCGCCGCCCGGCAACTGCTCGACGCGCCCAGCCCGCCCAAGGTCATCATGCTGACCACCTTCGACACCGACGAGAACCTCTACGCCGCCCTGCGGGCCGGGACCAGCGGCTTCCTGCTCAAGGTGTCGCCGCCCGAGCAGCTCGTGGAGGCGATCAGGGTGGTCGCCGCCGGCGACGGGCTGCTCGACCCGGCGGTCACCACGCGGGTGATCGCCTCCTTCGCCGGCCGCCACGAGCCGGTCCGGCCGCCGCAGCTCGCCGAGCTGACGCCGCGTGAGCTGGAAGTGCTCCGCATGCTCGCCAAGGGCCTCACCAACGCCGAGATCGCGAGCGCGCTCTTCGTCGGTGAGGCCACGGTCAAGACCCATGTGGCGCGGGTGCTGATGAAGCTGAACCTGCGCGACCGCGCTCAGGCGGTCGTGTTCGCGTACGAGTCGGGCGTGGTGACGCCCGGCGCGGTCGGGTAGTAGGAGATCCACTCCGCGTCCGACATGCGCAGGATCTTGACGCCCCAGTAGCCGAAGGCGATCACCGGGACGCCCCAGGTGACGAGGGTGACCGGGCCGTACTCCAGGACGAAGCCGATCCACCAGCCGATCAGGATCAGGATGGTCGTCCACAGCGGGGCGAACTTCGCCCGCCACAGGGCGATGGCGACCAGGCCGGCCCCGATCGGGCCGAAGAACAACCAGGGCATCTGGAAGCCGAAGACCACGCCGGGCAGGTTGAACATCTCGTCGAAGATCTTCGCGGCCTGCTCGGGGGTGTTGTGCTGCCCCAGGTACCACTCGACCGGGTCGACCATCAGCAGCGCCGACAGCGCCAGGAAGCCGACAACGGCCATCGTGCCGCCGATGTGGGCGAGCACCGCACCCCGCTTGCGGGCGAAGTGCAGCACGCCGATCAGCGCGACCGGGAGCAGCATCCACGACCAGTGGTAGAGCGCCGACTGGAGCTGCGCCATGGCCGGGTTGTCCTGGTAGCTGACCGACTCGCGGATGTCGCCCCAGGTGCCGGGGTCGACCACGACGGCGACGAACTGCAGCAACGGCGAAACGATCAGCAGCAGGCCGGTGGCCCAGCGCCGGAAGCCGGTGGAACTCGTGAACATCTCTCGTCTCCCCCTCGGGTATCTCTCAACGGGGCGGACGTTACGGACGCGGGGGCGGGGGTTTCGTCCGTCAGGAGGGTGATCCGCCGTCACTCCAGAGAGTGACTTGCGGTTACATCCGGACATTGGCATATATTTTTCGTCAAGAGGTATCGATAGCAGGAGAATCTTCATGACTGCGTTCCCCAAGGTGCTGTTCGACGAGGGTCACAGCGAGGCATGGACGATCCGGCGCGACGTCGCCCAGGCGATGAACCCCGGCCACCCCGACGACAACTCCTACGCCCGGGCGGCCGATCTTCTCCGCCGGCTGGGACACCAGGTTTCCGCCCACACGGACGGGCCGCTCGTCCTCGACGGGCAGGACGTGCTGGTCATCGCCCACCCGTCGGCGCAGCGCTGGGAACGCACCACCGGTCTGGGCAGCCCCGTGTTCACGACCGAGGAGATCGACGCGGTCGAGGCCTTCGTGGCGGCCGGGGGAGGGCTCGTCGTCCTCGCGGAGGAGGAGCAGGAGAAGTACGGCACCAATCTGGGTGATCTGCTGTCCCGCTTCGGCGTGAGCGTCGTGCACACGACCGTCCAGGACCCGGCCAACCGGTTCAACAACGTGGCCTCCTGGGTGCTCGGCGAGCCGGTGCGCGCCTCGATCGACGGGGCCGACGTGCTGGCCGGGGTCCAGCGGGCCTGCTTCTACCGGGCCGGCGTGCTGGAGGCCCCCGAGGCGAGCGCCCTCTTCCGGACCTCGGGCAGCGCCACCCCGGCGAACGCGGCGCTCGCCGTCGCGCTGCCGTTCAAGAAGGGCCGGGTCGTCGTGGTCGCCGACTCCGACCTGTTCGGCGACGACTCGATCGGCGACCTCGACCACGCCCGCCTGTGGGGCAACCTGGTGACCTGGGCGGCCCGCTCGCCCGAGGCCGGCACGAGCGCCGCGGCCGGACGGCCGGAGTTCGCCGCGCTCAAGGAGGCCGTCGAGGCGCTCAGGCCGTACACGGAGAAGGACGGCACCTTCACCGGCGACACCGCCTTGATCACCCGGGTCGCCGAGGAGGTCGCCGCCCTGGCCCCCCGGTTCCCGCACGACGAGGTCTACCTGTCCGAGGTGCGCAAGGACCTGGCGAAGTGGGCCGAGACCGGCGGCAGACCCGACTTCCTCGACTCGCTGAACGCCTTCCACCCCGACGAGCAGCGCGTCGACGGGCTGGAGCACCTCGTGGTGTTCCCCATGTACACCCAGAACGGCAACCCCAACCGCCACCTGGAGGCGGTCTGGATCAGAACCGTCTGGCCGCAGTGGCTGGCCGACCTGGAGGCCGGGGGCTACGACAACCCGATGTTCGTGCCGATCGCCTTCGTCGACTTCACCGCCGGGTACGACACCGACTCCGCCGTGCTGTTCCCCGAGACCGTGGTGGTCCGGGAGACCCCGCCGCGCTTCACCTGGGGCGGCATCTTCTGCGACCGCGAGGCCGCCCGCTTCCGCATGGTGACCGGCGCCGCCGCCACGACCCTGAGACTCGACCTGCCGCCGGACGCCGCCCGGCTGGTCGCCTCCCAGGAGCTCGCCCAGGAGACCTTCACGATGTGGGACCTGGTGCACGACCGCACCCACTCCCACGGCGACCTGCCGTTCGACCCGTTCATGATCAAGCAGCGGATGCCCTACTGGCTCTACAGCCTCGAGGAGCTGCGCTGCGACCTGACCGCGTTCGGCGAGGCCGTGAAGCTGGAGGCCGACGGCGTGCCGCACGCCCGCTACGTGCAGCTCGCGATCCTGTTCGACCGGCTGTTCCGGTTCCCGATCACCGGCGCGCGGGTGCGCAACTACGACGGGCTCGGCGGCCAGCTGCTGTTCGCCTACCTGCACCGCAACGACATCGTCCGGTGGACCGACAACCGCCTGTCGATCGCCTGGGACCGGGTCGCGGGCGGCGTCGCCGACCTGCGGGCCGAGGTGGAGAAGCTCTACCGCGACGGCATCGACCGGTCGAAGCTGGCCCACTGGATGGCCGCCCACGACCTCGTCGCCGCCTACGTCGCGCCCCACCCGGCCTCGAAGTGGGCCGTGCGGGACCTGCCGGAGGAGCAGAAGGCCATGGTCGACGCCGTGCTGCCGGACGAGTTCCCCCTGAGCATGTTCTACGAGGCGCTGCGCCGTAAGCTCGCCGACGTGATCGAATCGACGAAGGGTGTGCGCTGACGATGAGCCGCGTCATTCTGGTGCTGGGCGCGGGCGGTCCCGCCGGGCGGGCCGTGGTGCGGAGGTTCACCGACCTCGGCGACACCGTCATCGGGGTCGACCGCTCGGGCGCCGAGGGCTGCCTGAAGGCCGACCTCCTCGACCTCGACCAGGTGCGCGACCTGGCGGCCCGCGTCCGCGCCGAGCACGGCCGCGTCGACGGGATCCTCCACCTGGTCGGCGGCTGGCGCGGGGCCAAGACGTTCGCCGAGACGCGCCTCGACGACTGGGCCGACCTCAACGACCTGCTGGTCCGCACCCTCCAGCACGTCACGCTCGCCTTCGAGCCGCTGCTGAAGGCGGGCGACGACGGCCGCTTCGCGATCGTGTCGGCCAAGGCCGCCGAGGCCCCCACCCAGGGCAACGCCTGCTACGCCGCCGCCAAGGCCGCCGCGGAGGCGTGGACGCTGGCCTTCGCCGACGCGCTCAAGGGCAGCAACGCGGCCGCCTCGATCGTCGTGGTCATGGCGCTGGTGCACGACGCGATGCGGCGGGCCGCGCCGGAGAAGCCGTTCCGCGGCTTCACCGACGTCGCCGACCTCGCCGACGCCCTGGCCGGCCTGTGGGACCTGCCCGTGACCGAGGCCAACGGCCTCAGATTGGACCTGACCGCCCGTGGGAACTGACGCGGTGCGGCGCCACGACCCGGCGCTGAAGGGCTTCGCCAGCGACAACTACGCCGGCGTCCACCCCGAGATCCTGGAGGCGATCGCCCTCGCCAACGGCGGCCACCAGGTCGCCTATGGCGACGACGTCTACACCTCGGCGCTGCGGAACGTGTTCCGCCGCCACTTCGGCGAACGGGCCGAGGCCTATCCCGTCTTCAACGGCACCGGCGCCAACGTGGTCTCGCTGCGCGCGATGTGCCAGCCGTGGGAGTCGGTCGTCTGCGCCGACACCGCCCACGTCCACGTCGACGAGGGCGGCGCGCCCGAGGTCACCGGCTCCCTCAAGCTGCACACCGTCCGCACGCCCGACGGGAAGCTCACCCCCGACCTGGTCGGCACGCAGGCGTGGGGGTTCGGCGACGTCCATCGGGCCCAGCCCCGGGTGCTGACGATCACCAACGCCACCGAGCTCGGCACGGTCTACACGCCCGATGAGATCGCCGCGCTGACCGAGCACGCCCACGCGCGCGGCATGGTCGTGCACGTCGACGGGGCGCGGCTGTGCAACGCCGCCGCCGCGCTCGACGTGCCGCTGCGGGCGCTGACGACCGACGTGGGGGTCGACGTGGTGTCGTTCGGCGGCACCAAGCTCGGGCTGATGCTCGGCGAGGCCGTGGTCGTGCTCAACCCCGAGGCGGTGCGCGGGCTGCCGTACATCCGGAAGACGAGTATGCAGCTCGCCTCCAAGATGCGGTTCGTGTCGGCGCAGTTCGAGGCGCTGCTCGCCGGCGACCTGTGGTTGCGCAACGCCCGCAACGCCAACACGATGGCCGCGCGGCTGGCGGAGAAGGCCGCCGAGATCCCCCACGTCACGCTGTCGCGGCGGCCCCAGGCCAACGCGGTCTTCGCCACCCTGCCCGGCGAGGTCGCCGACCGGGTCCGCAAGGACTTCCCGTTCTACACCTGGAACCAGGAGACGGGCGAGGTGCGGTGGATGTGCTCGTTCGACACCACCGAGGAGGACGTGGACGCCTTCGTCGCGGCGCTCGCCGACGGGTAGATAACCTTGTCCCCGTGCCGTTACGGGTCGTGATCGCCGAAGACAACCTGCTGATGCGCGAGGGCGTGGAACGTGTGCTCTCGCGCGATCCCGATCTGAGCGTCGTGGCGGCGTGCGCCGACCTCGGCGGGCTGCTCGCCGCCGTCGCGGAGCACCGGCCCGACGTCGTGGTCACCGACGTCCGCATGCCGCCGACGTCCACCGACGAGGGCATCCAGGCCGCCACGAAGCTGCGCGCCGGGTCGCCCTCGACGGGCGTGGTGGTCCTCTCGCAGTACGCCGAGCCGTCCTACGCCACGATGCTGCTGGCGGGCGGCAGCGCCGGGCGGGCCTACCTGCTCAAGGAGCGGGTGGGCGAGCCCGGCCAGCTCGTCGAGGCGGTCCGCGCGGTGGCGCGGGGCGGGTCGGTCATCGACCCGGTCGTCGTCGAGGGCATCCTGGCCGACTCGCTGCGGCGGCGTGCCTCTCCGCTCGCCGCGCTCACTCCCCGTGAGCGCGATGTGCTGGCCCAGATCGCCCAGGGCAAGAGCAACGCGGCCGTCGGCGAGACGCTCTACCTGAGCGAGAAGTCGGTCGAGAAGCACATCAGCGTGGTGTTCGCCAAGCTCGGGCTGGAGGCCGCCCCCGACGTGAACCGGCGGGTGCTGGCCGTGCTGCTCTACCTGTCGGAACAGGAGGGGTAACACCCTTAGCGACGGGCGTCCCACCCGGCACCATGGAGTGCCATGGGGTCCGTCGAAGTTCTCATCGTCGACGACCAGGCGCCGTTCCGGGCCGTCGCGCGGCGGCTGGTCGCGCTGGTCGCCGGCTGGCGCGTGGCCGGCGAGGCGGAGTCGGGGGAGGAGGCCGTCGCCGCGGCCGCCCGCCTGCGGCCCCACGTGGTCGTGATGGACATCAACCTGCCCGGCATCAGCGGCATCGAGGCCACCCGGCGCATCCTGGCCGGGCAACCCGGCGTCACCGTGGTGCTGGTGTCCACGTACGCGGCCGAGGACCTGCCGCCCGACGCCTGCAGTTGCGGGGCGGCCGGCTACATCCGCAAGGAGGACCTGACGCCCGCCCGCCTGAGGGCGCACCTGGCGGCCATCAACCCGCCCATGCCGTGGACGCCCGCTCCCGGCGGGGTCGACGACGAGCAGAGGTAGACGCCCTCAAGAGGGGTGCGCCACGGCCGGCGCGACACCACCGGGCGGCCGAGAAACTGGCGCAGGTCGGCCGCGCCGCCGCCGATGTCCCCGCCGACGTAGTTGGCGTCGTGGTCCTCCAGGGCGCGCGGGCCCATGGTGTGGCGGGCCAGGACCACATCCCGGAAGCCGGGGGCGAACCGTTCGATCTGGGCCTCGATCGCGTCGGTCATGTCGCCGTCGTAGCCGTTCGGGACGTGGCAGTAGGCCCACAGGGTGCGGTGACCCTCGGGGGCCCGCGACGGGTCGGGAGGCTGCACCAGGAGGACGTAGGGGCGGTCGCAGACCCGTCCGCGCACGGCGGCCCGCTCGCTCGCGGCGATCTCCTCCAGGGTGCCGCCGAGGTGGACCGTCCCCGCCTTCGCGACCTCCGGGTCGCGCCAGGGGACCGGGCCGCCGAGCGCCCAGTCGACCTTGAACACGCCCGGACCGTAGCGGTAGCGCCGCATCTTCCGGGCGTAGGCCTCGGGCAGGTCGGCCATCTCCAGGAACTGGCGCGGGGTGACGTCGAGCAGGACCGTCTCGGCGTCGGGGAGCTCCTTCAGCGCGGTCACCCGGTGGCCGGTGACGGCCTCGCCGCCCAGGTCCCGCAGCCGGGCCACCATCGCGTCGGCCATCACCTGCGAGCCGCCCTTCACCACCGGCCAGCCGACCAGGTGGGCCGTCGCGGCCAGCAGCACCCCGTATCCGGCGGAGATGGGGCCGCCCAGGTCGAGCATCGAGTGGGCGGCCATCCCGGCCAGCGCCGCGCGGGCCCGGGGTCCGCGGAACAGCAGGCCGGCGGCCGTCGTGGCGGGGAGGGCGCCGGTGAGGCCGTACCGGATCAGGGAGAGGGGGGCCTTCGGCAGGCCGAGGGGCGCGAGCAGGCTGTCGACCAGGGGGAAGCCCGCCTTCGCGGCGGCGCCGACGGTGGCCAGGTAGGCCGCGCCGTCGCGGCCCAGGCCCGCCGCCGTCCGCTCGGCCGAGCGGTGGAACAGCACGGCCGGGCCGTCGTCGAACGGGTGGGCGGCCGGGATCTCCGGGTGGAGCGGCTCGACGCCCAGGCCGGGCAGCCGGTCGCGGAGCGCGGGGGAGGCCAGCGCGGTCGCGATCACGGTCGCGCAGACGTCGTGGGTGAAGCCGGGCAGGGTGAGCCCGGCGCTGCGCAGGCCGCCGCCGAAGGCGCCGGCCGCCTCCAGCAGCAGGACGCGGCGACCCGACTCGGCCAGCTCCAGCGCGCCGGTCAGGCCGTTGGGGCCCGAACCGACGACGACGGCATCGAACTCAGGCATGTGGGATCTCCCCGCGGATCGTGGTGCCGGCGCCGATCGCCGAGTCGACGGTCAGAGTTCCGCCGATCGCGCCGAGCCGGTCGCGCATGTTGACGAAGCCGTGCCCCTCACCAGCGGATTCGAACCCGGCGCCGTCGTCGGTCACGGTGAACCGCAGCACCTTGTCGTCGGCGGTGATCTCCACCTCGATCGCCGCGTCGGCCCCGGCGTGCTTGCCCGCGTTCTGGATCGCCTCCAGGCAGCAGAAGTAGACGGCGGCCTCGGTCTCCTCGGAGAACCGCCGGGGCAGGTCGACGGAGACCGCGCACGGCAGCGCCGACCGCCGCGCCGCCGAGCGCATCGCCTGGTCGAGGCCGTGGTTGCGCAGCAGCGGCGGATAGACGCCGTGGGCCAGCTCCCGCAGGGCCCCGATGGTGCCCTGCACGTCCTCGCGGAGTTCGCCCATCATCGTGCGGGCGACGTCGGGGTCCTCGGCGATGATCTCCCCGGCCAGGCTGAGCTTGACCGACAGGGCGACCAGGTGCTGCTGGGCGCCGTCGTGCAGGTCCCGTTCGATGGCGCGGCGGGCGGCGTCGGCCGAGGTCACGATGCGCAGCCGGGAGGCCTGGAGCTCCTCGTTGCGGCGGCGCAGCTCGTCGAGGCTGGCCTGGAGCGCGGAGTCGAGCCGCATGTTGTGCAGGGCCAGGCCGACCTGGCGGGCGAGCTGCACGAGCACCTGGTCGTCGTTCTCGGAGAAGGGCGGGGCGTCGGGCGGGCGGCGTACCACGATCATGCCGAGCAGCTCGCCCAGGTGGGCGGCGGGCGCGACGCGCACCAGGCCGCCGCCCTCGGGGAGCATGCCGGGCAACCAGATGGCCAGCCACGACGGGCCGCCGATCCGGGTGCGGCCGACGATGACGCGTTCGCGCTCGTTCAGGGTGATGCGCTCGGGCGGCAGGTCGGGCACGCTGACCGTGCGCTGGAGCACGCCGTCGGAGCCGACCCAGATCTCCGCGCCCGCCGGGGCCATCGCCGCCTTCAGCGACTCGGCGAGCTGGAGCAGCAGCTCGTCGAAGGGGACGGCACGGCTCATGCGGGCGCCGAAGGTCGCCAGGATCTCCTCCGGCGGCACGCCGCCCCGCCCGGTGATCGCGCGAGCGGTGTGCAGGAGGCGGTTGCGTACCGGGATGGCGAGGATCGCCACCACCAGCGCCGCCGCCATCGAGGAGACCAGCAGGTCGCGCTCGCTCTCGGCCGGAAGGCGGCCCAGGCCCAGCACCACCACCAGGTAGACGCTCGCGATCATCACCGCGAACCCGGCCACCACCACGGCCTCCAGCAGCGCCTTCTCCCCGACGTGCGCGGTCGGCGGCAGATGCCCGAACAGGGCCCCCACCGGCACGATCACCAGCGCCCCGACGAGCCACGCCATCGGCGTCCGCGGCACCCCCAGCAGCAGGTGGAGCCCGATGATGACGGCGCCCGCCGCGGCGGCCAGCAGCAGCGCGGCGCCGGTCCACTGCAAAGCCGCCCGCTGCCGGGGTGAGGCCGGCCCGCAGCGCGCCACGATCGCGGCGGTGCCGGCCCCGGCCGCGACGACGGCGGCGGTGGCGTAAGCGCCGGGGGAGACCTCGACGAGGAGGGTGAGCGCCAGCCCGCCCAGCGTGCCCAGGCCCGTGACGATCCTTCTCGGGAGCGTCTTCAGGTCGCCGTCGGGCAGCGCCAGGGCGAACCCGAGCCACCCGGCGATGGCCAGCGGCACCGCCTGCGGCCAGATCGCCGCCGCGCCCTGAAGCACCGCCACCAGGCCCGCCCAGCGGGCGACGGCGGGCCGTCCGGAGGCCAGGCACCCGGCGGCCGCGATCACCCACCCGGCGGCGACCACGGCGCTGGCGGTGTCGGCGGCGTCGTTGAACCCGGCGCCGAGCGTCACCAGCGCGGCGACGCCCCCGATCGTCGCGGTGAGCACGCGGTTCATCGGATACCTCCGAGGAAATCCCCGTCTTCAGACGGGGGAAGAATCGAACCCCTGCGGAGCAGGACAGTGGCAGGCGATTGGCTGTCAGATGGAGCACCAAATCGAACAATTGAACGAGTCTTAGTTGATCTCGTCAAAAGATGTGAGGCATGGCCCAGATCGTGAAGCGGTCCTACAAGTACCGCTTCCACCCGACCCCTGGACAAGCCTTCGAGCTGGCGCGGACCTTCGGCTGCGTCCGCCTCGTGTACAACAAAGCCCTCGACGAGCGCACCCGCGCCTACACCATGGAAGGTCGCCGTGTCTCCTACGCGGAGTCCTCGGCCAGGCTGACTGAGTGGAAGAAGACGCCGGCGCTCGCCTTCCTGGGCGAGGTGTCGTCGGTCCCTCTTCAGCAAACACTTCGCCACCTTCAGGTCGGGTTCGCGAACTTCTTCGCCAAGCGGGCCAAGTACCCGACGTTCAAGTCCCGCAAGAAGTCGCGAGTGTCGGCTGAGTACACCCGGTCGGCGTTCCGCTGGCGTGACGGGCAACTGACGCTGGCGAAGATGGACGCACCGTTGACCATCGTTTGGTCGCGTCCGCTTCCGGAGGGCGCCGAGCCCTCCATGGTGACCGTGTCGAAGGACGCGGCGGGCCGCTGGTTCGTGTCCATCCTGGTCGAGGAGAAGATCGCACCTCTGGTCCCGGTCGGGCAGTCGGTGGGTGTCGACGCGGGCATCACCGCCTTGGCGACGCTCTCCACTGGAGAGAAGATCGTCAATCCAAAGCACGAGAAGGCCGATCGCAAGAAGCTGGCCAAGGCCCAGAGGTCGCTGGCCCGCAAGGAGAAGGGCTCGGCCAACCGGGACAAGGCGCGGCAGAAGGTGGCCCGCCTCCACGCCCGCATCGCCGACCGCAGGCGCGACTTTCTGCACAAGCTCACCACTCGACTCGTCCGTGAGAACCAAGCGGTCGTGATCGAAGACCTCGCCGTCCGGAACATGGTGCAAAACGGCAAGCTTGCCCGCGCCATCAGTGACGCGTCGTGGCGCGAGCTGCGATCGATGCTGGAGTACAAGGCGGCCTGGTACGGGCGCGGACTCGTCGTGATCGACCGCTGGTTCCCCAGCAGCAGGCTGTGCTCCGCCTGCGGCACGATCCAGCAGTCCATGCCGCTGGGCGTCCGTACTTGGGAATGCTCCTGCGGTGTCCTGCACGACCGCGACGTCAACGCCGCGCGCAACATCCTGGCCGCCGGGCTGGCGGACAGGTGAAACGCCTGTGGAGCTGGTGTAAGACCTCAACGGAGACTCCGGGCGGGCGACTGGCCGTGAAGCAGGAAGCCCAACTGGCGACGGTGGGAATCCCGCTCCTTTCAGGAGAGGCGAGAAGGTCAAGTCGATCACTCCGCTCGCAAGCAGCAGGGCCCAGACGGCCAGCGGGGGAGCGATCGAGGCGGTCACCGCCAGCCGGTGGGGTGACAACCCGGCGCGGAGCGGACGCAGCGTCGCCGCCGCGACGTACCGGCTCACCGACTGGCCCACCGGCACCAGCGCCGGCGCGGCCGGCCGCGCCCAGAGCCCCGTCATCACTCCGCTCTCAGGACGTCGGAGACCCGCAGCCGGGTCAGCGCCCGGCCCGGCCACACGGCCAGCAGGGCGGCGGTCAGCAGCGCGACCGGGGCGGCGAGCACCAGCGCCCAGAACGCCACCGGCGGCTGGTGGTGGATCGGCCACAGGTCGGTGACCACCCGCCACAACGCCCGGCCGAGCGCGACCCCGAGCGGCACCCCGAACGCCAGCCCGGCGACGGCCAGCACCCCGGCCTGGGTGACGACGATCCGGCGGGCCTGGCGGGGCGTCAGCCCGAGGGCACGCAGCACCGCCACCTCGTGGGTCCGGCGGCGGACGGCCGTGGCCAGCACGTGCCCCACCGCGCCGACGGCCAGCAGCGCCAGGAAGGCGGCCAGCGCGACCGGCAGGACGGCCAGCTCGTCGAGCTCGGCCACTTCGACCGGTGGCGGGGCGGGCCAGGCCGGCAGGCCGGCGGTGGCGAGCGTGGCCGGGTCGGCGCCGGGGCGCAGGCCGATGAGGATCGAGCGGAACTTGTAGCCCGTGCCGAACAGCCGGGCGAAGCCCTCGGAGGTGACCGTGCCGCCCCGGTCGTAGGCGTTGTGCCTGCCGATCGTGGTGAAGCCGACGCCGGTGACCGTGAACGTGGCCGTGCCGGGCTCGCCGGTCAGCGGGATCTCGTCGCCGACGCCGACCCCGAGGTCCCGGGCGGTGCTGAGGGCGAGCGCGATCTCGCCGGGAGCGTCCGGGGGGCGTCCGGACAGCAGGACGAGCGGCAGGTCGCCCCTCGTGTGCAGGGCGACGCGGGTCTGGCCGGTCTCCGCGACGGCGGTCCGGTCGTCGGTCACACCGGTCACCCTCGGGTCGGCGCGCAGGGCCGCCAGCGCGGCCGACGGGTCGACGGCCGCGCCGTCGCCGCCGAGGAAGATCTCCGCCTGGTGGGTCTGCCCGAACCGCTCGGGGTGGGAACCGGCGTCGGTGACCCCGGCGTGGAAGGTGAACGCCGCCAGCACTCCCAGCACCCCGACCACGGAGCCGAGCAGCGCGGGCCGGGTGGGCACCCCCGGCCCGCGCTCCAGCGCGAACCGGGCCCCGGTCACGACGGCGGGCGGCAGGTCGGCCCGCGCGGCGGCGGTCGCGAGCACGCTGGGCCGGCCCTCCCTCACCTGGCGCGGCGACAGCGCCCACCAGGCCGGGAACGCCGCCGCCAGCCCGGTCAGCAGCACGGCCAGCAGCGCGCCGGGCACGAGCAGCGCCCAGTCGGCGTCGAGGCCGGGGGCGGGTTCGAGGAACGCGGCCGCGCCGATCGGCAGCAGCGGCGACAGCGCGACCGCGCCGGCCACTCCGAGCAGCGCGCCGGCCGACGCGGCGAGCACCGGCCCGGCCGCGGCCGCCGTCACTCCCTGGCGGCGGGTCAGCCCGAGCGGGCGCAACACCGCCAGCGCGCCGGCCGAGGCGGCGGCGTGCCGGGAGATCGTCTGGCCGAGGAGCACCGCCGAGGCGGCGAAGAGCGCCACCCCGAACGCCAGGAGCGACATCGCCTCGAACCGGGTCAGCTCCCGCTGGTGGTCGACGAACTGGCGCATGTCCCAGACGTCGATGTCGGTCCGCCCGGTCGCGCCCGCGAGCTGCCGGGTGAACTCGGGCAGCGGCGCCCGCAGGCGGAGCATGGCGTTGTAGAAGGCGACGTCCCGCCCGCCCGCGAGGTTGTGCTCGTGGGCCCGGAAGAACGCGGGGGAGGGGAAGACGTCGCCGGTCGGCCTCTCGATCGAGTCGGAGAACCAGCCCGACCTGATCACGCCGGTGATCGTGGTCACCAGCCGAGGGCCGGTCGGGGTCAGCCGGTCCCACAGGGTCGGGTCGCCGATGCCGCGGTCGACCTCCTCGGGCGTGAACAACCGGATGGTGACGGTGTCGCCGACGCCCTTGCCCCAGTTCTCGGTGAACGCGGCGGTGACGGCGGCCTCGTCGGCGGCCACGGGCAGCCGGCCCGCGAGCACCACCGGCTTCTCGACGGTGTGCCAGATGTCGTCGTCGGCCGGCGGCGGCAGGCTCCCCGTCATGCCGGGCGGGTCCTCGAAGAACCACATGCCGGTCGCCGGGAAGACCGACACCGCCTCCACCGAGGGCAGCGCGCGGATCGTGTCCCAGTCGAAGCCCGGCTCATTCGGCAGCACCATGGCGTCGGCCGGCAGGGTGACCGCGAGCAGCCGGTCGACCACCCCGGCCCCGCGCCGGGCCCCGGCCGCCGCCGCCAGGGTGGCCGTCAGCGCGACCGCGACCAGCAGGGCCAGCACGACCAGCGCCCGCCACCGGGAGCGGGTCTCCAGCCTCAGCCACTGGACGGCGATCATCATTCGGTCCTGAGCACGTGGCCCACCCGCGACCGGGTGGACAGCCGGGCCGGCCAGACGGCCAGCAGGTTCGCGGCCAGCAGCGTGACCGGGCCGATCAGCAGCAGCGCGAGCACCGCCAGCGGCGGGTGGTAGAAGAACGGCATCGTGTCGGCCACCACGCCCCACAGGGCCCGGCCGACGACGAAGCCGAGCGGCACCCCGAACAGCAGCCCGGTCAGCGCCAGCACGGTCGCCTGGGTGAGCACCACGCCGCGGGCCTGGCCGCCGGTCAGGCCGCAGGCGCGCAGCACCGCCATCTCGTGCCCGCGCCGCCGCACGGCGGTGACCAGGGCGTGCGCGACCGCGCCCAGCGCCAGCAGGCCGAGGAACACGGCCAGCGCGATCGGCAGCGGCTCGACGACGCGCATCTGCGCCAGTTGCTCGGGCGGATCGGGTGGGAACAGGCCCTGGCCGGGCGGGAAGCCGGTGTTGACGCGGGCCATGACCTCCAGCGGGTCGGCGCCGTCCTTGACGGTGACCAGGCCGAACATGAACTTGAACTGGCCTGGTGGGAACAGCCGGTCATAGCCGGCGTCGCCGACCACGCCGCCCTCCTCGTAGCCGTTGTGCGGCCCGGCCGGGATGAACCCCAGCCCGGACACGCGGAAGGTCTGCGGGCCGAGCGGCCCGGTCAGGGTGAGGTCGTCGCCGACGCCCACGCCGATGTGCCGGGCGCTGCCGATGGCGAGCATGATCTCCCGGTCGCCCCGGGGCGCGGCGCCCTCCGACAACACGGGCTCCCAGGGGTGGTCGTGGGAGCGCACGCCCCACAGGGTGACCGAGGTGGCGCCCGCCTGCGCGACCCCGATGGTGGCCACGGTCGCGGTGTCCACCTCCGGGTCGGCCGCGACCTGGCCGAGGAGGGCCTCCGGGTCGCCGAAGGACTGGCCGCCGATGCCCAGGAAGGCGGTGAGCTGGAAGTTCTGCCCGTATCTCAGGGGGTTGCTGCCGGCGTCGTCGACGCCGCTGGAGAACATGAACGCCGCGATCACGCCGAGCACCCCGACGACGGCGCTCAGCAGCGCCGGCCGCACCGGCAGCGCGTCGGGACCCCGGCCGCGCTCCAGCGCGAACCTGGCTCCCACCACGACCGGCACCGGCATGCCCAGCCGGGCCGCGGCGGCGACCACGGCCGACCGGTCCTCGCTGCGCCGCCCGGCGCCGGCGGCCCGCAGCGCAAGCCACGTCAGCACGGCCGCGCCCCCCGTCACCAGCAGCACGGTCAGGGCGGCGCCCAGGCCGAGCACCGGCCAGTCGGCGTCGAACCCCGGCGTGGGCTCGACCGCGGACGCCGTGCCCATCGGCGTCCAGCGGGAGGCCACGAGGGCCGCCGCGACCCCGAAGGCCGCACCGGCGAGCGCCGCCAGCAGGGGCAGCAGGGTCGCGGCCCCGATCGCCTGGCGGGGCGTCATCCCGACCGCGCGCAACGTGCGCAGCCGGGCCTCGGCGACCGCCGTGTACCGGGCCACCGACTGGCCGATCAGCACCACGGCCGCGACGAACGCCGCCAGGCCGAAGGCCAGCAGGCAGGCCGACTCGAAGGCGATCAGCCGTGCCAGCCGGTGCTGACTGTCGGAGTTGTCCCAGATGTCGATGTCGCTGCGGCCGGTCAGCGCCGCGAAGCTCTTCTTGAACGCCTCGATCTGGCCGGCGCCCCCGCGCAGCCGTACGAGGGCGTTGACGTACCCCTCCCGATGGGCGCCCAGGAAGTTCGGCTCGTAGCGGCGAACCAGCGCGGGACTGACCATCACTCCGCCCTGGCCGTCGTTGATCGTCCACCACGGCGTGCGGATGACCCCGACGATCGTGGCCTCGACCCGGGGACCGGTGAACGGGACGTCGCCCGCGGTCGGCCCCACCTCCTCGGGCCGCCCCAGCCGCATGGTGACCCGGTCGCCCACGCCGCGCCCGTGGAGCTCGACGAACTTCGGCGACACCACGACCTCGTCGATCCGGCTCCGGTCGAACAACCGCCCGGCCAGCAGCACCGGCACCTCGGTGCCGATGAAGACCTGGTCGTCGCCGGGGGGCATGCCGCCGGCGACGGCGGTGGCCGGATCCTCCAGGGCGAAGCCGCTCACCACGAACGTGCCGACCGCCTCGACTTCGGGCATCGCCCTGACCCGGTCCCAGTCGAAACCCGGATCGTTGGGCAGCACCGTGATCGTGGCCGGCTTGGTGACCACCGCCAGCCGCTCGTACGCCGACAGTCCACGGCGCGCCCCCGCGACCGCCGTCAGGACCGTCGCCAGCGCGAACGCGATCATCAGCGCCAGCACCACGGCCGAACGCCCACGGCGGCGCCACTCCAGGCGCAGCCACATGCCGGTCATGACTCGATCCGGCCGTCGCGCATCCGGATCGACCGCGACGCCCCGGCCGCCACCTCGGCGGCGTGCGTCACCATGATGATCGTCTGCCCGTCTTCGTGCAGCCGGCGGAACAGCTCCAGCACCTCCAGGCCGCCCTCGCTGTCGAGCGCGCCGGTCGGCTCGTCGGCCAGCAGCAGGCTCGGCTGGTTGACCAGCGCCCGCGCGATGGCGAGGCGCTGCCGCTGACCTCCGGAGAGCACGGCCGGGACCTGCTGCAACCTGTCACCCAGTCCCAACAGGTCGAGCAGGTCCCGGGCGCGCGCCTCGGCGGCCCGCCGCTTCATGCCGCCCAGCACGCCGGGCAGCACGAGGTTGTCGAGCGCGGACACTCCGTCGAGGAGGTTGAAGAACTGGAACACGAAGCCGATGTGGTGGCGGCGGAACCGGGCCAGCCAGTCTTCGTCGCGGCCGTCGACGCGTTCCCCGGCGACCTCGACGGTGCCGTCGTCGACGCCGTCGAGCCCGGCGATGACGTTCAGCAGGGTCGACTTGCCGCACCCGGAGGGGCCCATCACGGCGACGAACTCACCCTGCGCGACGTCGACGTCGACGCCCCGCAGGGCGCGTACCGGCGCGAGTTCGGCCTCGAAGGTGCGGCGGGCGCCGCGCACCCGGACGGCGGTGTCGGACATCAGTGTTCCTCCGGGAGGTGGAAGGCCGTGACGGGGGTGGACCGGCCCTTGACGGCGCGGGGTCCGAGCGGGATCCAGGGCAGCCCTTCGGGCAGCGCGTCGAGGGTGCTGGCGGCGGCGACCGTCCCGGCCGGGCGGGCCAGGTCCTGCATCCGGGCCGCCAGATTGACCGTGTCGCCGACCAGCGTGTACTCGACGCGTTCCTCGCTGCCGAGCAGCGCGGCGGCCACCTCGCCCGTGCACAGGCCGATGCCGAGCCGGAACGGGGTCTCCCACTCGTCGTTGAGGCGGCGCTGGCGGGCGTGCATCTGCCGGGCCGCCGCGACCGCCGAGGCGGCGTGGCCGGGGCGCGGGTCGGGGGCGCCGAAGACGGCCATGACGGCGTCCCCGACGTACTGCATGACGGTGCCGCCCTCGCGGAGGATCGCCGCGTTCATGGCCCGGCGGTGGGCGTTGAGCCGCCCGGCCAGCACCGCCGGGTCGGTGTGCTCCGCGATGGCCGAGTAACCGCGCACGTCGCTCATCAGCACGGTCACCGTGAGCCGTTCGGTCCGGTCGAGCCCGTCGCCCAGCAGTCTGTCGGCCAGGCCGCCCGGTAACAGCCGCGAGAGGCGTTCGCCCTGCTCGTCGCGGCGCAGGATCGCGGTGTGCAGCATCCGCAGGCGCTTGAGCGCGCCCTGCCGCCCGGCCGAGGCGCCCCGCGCCAGCTTGAGGAAGAGCTGCTCGACCAGGGCGTTCACCTTCTCGGGGCTGTCGCCGGCCGCCGCCGCGATGGCCTTCACCGACCGCCCCTCCGCGACCTGCCGCAGCAGCGCCTCCTCGGCCGCGCTCAGTTCCGGCGACCGCGCCGGGGAGAGCAGGTCCTGGACGATCTGGGGGTCCACCATCGACCCGCCCGCCGCCACCTCACGGATCGCCCGGCCCAGCAGCCGCGCGTCCGCGATCCGGTCCTTCAGCAGGTACGCGTACCCGTCGGCCCCCTCCGACAGCAGCTTCACCGCGTAGTCGGGGTCGTCGTACTGGCTCAGCACCACGACGCCGGTGCCCGGGAGGCGCCCCCGTACCTCCCGGGCGGCGTCGATGCCCTCGTCCTGGAAGGTCGGGGGCATCCGGATGTCGGTCACGAGCACCTGAGGGCGCAGCTCCTCGGCGCGCGCGACCAGTTCGTCGTAGTCGGCGGCCACGCCGACCACCTCAAGGGCCTGATCCCGGGCCAGCAGCGCGCGCACGCCCTCGCGGACGATCAGGTTGTCGTCGGCGAGCAGCACGGTGATGCGGTCCACGCTGTAAATGTCCCTTCCGCGGGTGGCGGGGAACAGAGGGTTAGCCCTCCTGCACCCGGATGGACATCCCCCTGTGTCTCCCGGCCCCCGATTCCTAGCGTCGGATACGACCAGAGGAGGCCGACATGCGCGTCGAGACGCAGGCCACGTCCCTTTCCTGGATCCCCTCGGAGGCGGTCAAGGGGTACACCCGGCCGATGTTCGAGGTCGGGATCTCCCACTACGACGAGCCGCCCCCCGGGCGCGTCGACGATCTGGAGGCGCTGCGCCGCGCCGACCGGTTCCGGTTCGCCAACGTGCTTCGCGTCTGGGCCGATTTCGGCGACGATGGCCGGGTGCTCGCCCACGGCGCCGGAGGAGGCGGGGTGATGGGCTCCACCACGGTCCGCCTGGGCCCGCTCGGCCTCACCCTGGCCGCGATCAGCCTGCCCGACCTGCTCACCGAGACGGTCGGCGACGGTTTCGTCACCGTCACCCGGTCGGCCGGCGGCCGCACCTCGTTGCCGTTCCCGCGCGCCACCGCCGGGGTCCCGCGCTGGCGCTCCCCGCTCGTCTGGACCACGCTCTCGATCACCGTGCGCGCCGACGGGACCTCCGAGGTCACGCTGACGGGGGCCAGCCCGTTCCCGCGCCACTGGGTCTACGACGCCGACGGGCAGCTCATCCTCAAGGCGGGCGTCACCGACTTCCGGGCGTGGGCCGCCCAGCGCGCCACTCCGTGGGGCGCCGAGGACTCCCCGGTCGTCGTCACGGCCGCCGAGACCGCCCTGGAACGCGAACTGTCCCGGCTGATCATGCGGGGCGCCCGCAAGCCGGTCGTCCGCGAGCTCAGGGAGGGCACGGCGCTGGTCCGCCAGGGTGAGCCCGGCGCGTCGCTGTTCCTGCTCCTCGACGGCGTCGTCACCGTCGACGTTGACGGCCGCGAGCTCGGCCGGGTCGGTCCTGGCGCGGTGCTGGGGGAGCGGGCCCTGCTGGAGAACGGCCACCGCACCGCCACGCTGACCGCGCTCACCCCGATCAGGGTGGCCGAGGCCGGCGCCGACACCATCGACCGGGCCGCCCTGGAACACCTGGCCCAGGGCCACCGCCGCGAGGAGTTCGCGTGAGACTGCACTTCCTGGGGGTACGCGGGTCGACGCCCGCGCCCGGCGCCGAGTTCACCCGGTGGGGCGGCCACACCTCGTGCGTGGCCGTGCTCCCCGACGGGTACGCGGCGCCGCCGCTGGTCCTCGACGCGGGGACCGGGATCAGGAACCTCGCGCCGGTCCCCTTCCGGGGGGTGATCGCGCTGTCGCACCTGCACTGGGACCACGTGCAGGGGTTGCCGTTCAGCCGGGCGGTCGACCACCCGGAGGCGTCGGTGGAGCTGATCGTGCCCGGCGCGCAGCCCCTCGCGCTGCTCACCCGGGCCTTCTCGCCGCCGCACTTCCCGATCGAGCCGGGAGGTCTGCGAGGAGCCGTGTCGGTGACCTCTTCCGGCGGGAGCCATGAATATGACGGTTTCGAGCTGATCCAGGCGGAGGTGACCCACAAGGGCGGGATCACGGTCGGGACCCGGGTCGAGTGCGACGGCGTGGCCGTCGTCTACCTGCCCGACCACGCACCCCAGCTCGGCTCGGCGGCGGCCGAGGAGTTGTGCCGGGGCGCCGACCTGATCGTGCACGACGGCCAGTTCCGGCCCGAGGAGCAGGCGCTGGCCGACGACTACGGGCACGCCACGGTCACCGACGCGCTGGCCTTCGCCGAACGCTGCGGCGCGCGGGGGCTGCTGCTGACCCACCACGCGCCCGGCCGCACCGACGACCAGCTCGACGCCGTCGCCAAGGAGTGGCCCGACGTGCGGTTCGCCCGCGAAGGCGACGTCGTGACCGTCTAGATCTTGTGGCCGACCTCGTTCTCGTAGGCGGTGAGCTGCTGCTCCAGCGCCTTCATCAGCTCGAAGACCTGCGCCGGGGGAATGCGCACCCGGCTCACGATCCGCGTGGGGACGCTGATGTACTGCTGGCCGTCGCCGTTGTCGGCCAGGCCGGGCGGGCGGGTGATCACCGCGAAGTCGAGCACGAACCCGTCCTGGGTATGCCAGACGGAGGCGAAGTTGGCGTACTGGCCGGCCTCCACTTCGGGGGTGATGCTCACTTCGAGTCGGCTCTCGGGCTCGTTGGTCAAATCCTCATCCCTCCGGGTCGCCTCCATGGTGCCCTGTCGGGGGAGCGTTCCCGCGTCCGACACGTCCTGTTCATTTGAGGATCGACGGAAGCGGCTGGGCGCCGCGCGTCGCGAGCATCTCTTTCATCAGGTCGATCTCGGCGGTCTGGCCGTCGACGATGTGCTGGGCGATGTTCCGGACCTCCGGACGTTCGGCCAGCTCCACCGCGCCCTTGGCCATCTCGACGCCGCCCTCGTGGTGGCGGATCATCAGCTGCAGGAACAGCACCTCGGCCGCCTGCCCCTTCGCGTCGGCGAGCCGCTTCATCTCCTCGGCGGTGGCCATTCCGGGCATCACGCCGGGTGTCACCCCGGCCGCCGCCGCGTGGCCGTGCCCCGCCATCCACGTCATCGGCTTCACGCTGGAGGCCTGCGACAGGTCCCACTGCTGCAGCCAGCCGATGAACATTCCACGCTGTGCCGACTGCGTCGTGATGATGTCGTAGGCCAGCGTGCGCACCTTGTCGTCGGTGCTCTCGTCGCGCACCGCGAACGCCATCTCGACCGCCTGCGCGTGGTGAACCCCCATGTCACGGGCGAAGCCGGCCTCGGGAGACAGGTCGCCGGGGGTGCCCGGCCGGGCCAGGTTGACCAGCAGCAGGACGATCGCGACGACCACGACGACGGCCGCGGCGACCGGGAGCAGAAGCGAACGGGGGTTCTTCATCGCCCTCAGATTACTTCCCGCCGGGACGCGATGGGCCAAACGGCTATCTATACCCACTATTCTCCTTGTCCATATGTGACCGCGTGATGGAGGGTCGATGACCAAGGAGAAAGCGCAGGCACGGCGTGACCGCATCGCCCAGATGAGGGCGCAGCAGCGGGCCAAGGAACGGCGGGCCGCTGTCCTCATGTGGGGTATCGGCGGCCTGGTCATCCTGCTTCTCGTCGGAAGCGTCGCCTTCTACATCATCCGTCAGGAGATGGACAAGTCGGAGGCCGAGAAGGCCGCGCTCGCCGCTCAGGAGGAGATGCTGCCCAAGGTCAAGGACTTCGCGTACAAGGGCGCCGGCCACGTCAACACGAAGGTCGCCTACAAGGAGACCCCGCCGGCCGGCGGCGAGCACAACCCGGCCTGGCAGACCTGCGGCATCTACGAGCAGCCGATCAACAACGAGAACGCGGTCCACTCGATGGAGCACGGCGCGGTCTGGATCACCTACCAGCCCGACCTGCCGGCCGCCGAGGTCGACAAGCTGAAGGCGCTGGCGGGTGAGCCCTACATGCTGCTCAGCCCCTACCCCGGCCTCCCGTCGAAGATCGTCGCCTCGTCGTGGAACCACCAGATCCAGCTCGACAGCGCCTCGTCTCCCGACCTGAACGCCTTCATCCTCAAGTTCCGCCAGGGCGAGGACACCCCCGAGCTCGGCGCGAGCTGCGACGGCGGCGAGACCCGCTCCGCGGCCGACGCCCCGCTGCCCCCCGCCGGCTCCCAGCCGGCCCCGCAGCCGTCGGGCGCGCCGTCCATGTCGACGGACGCGCCCGCCCAGTAACAACCGGACGGCCCGTGCGCCCGATCCCTGAGGAAGATTCAGGGCGCGAGACACGGTCAGCCTTCGGCCGACCGTGTCTCGCTTGGGCCACGGGCCGTCCCACGTAGATAGGCTCTGCGGGCGATGTCAGGGATTGAGGCCGGGATGCAGAACACCCCCGTTGCGGAAGAGCCGGGTCCGCCGCAGCCGCCGCAGGCGACCAAGGGCGCCACGATCGCCCTCAGCGTCGCGCTGGTGTTCGTGGTGATCATGTCCGGGGTGCTCGGCACCGTCGCGGTGCTGATGACCAACAACCAGGACTCGCCGCCGCTGACCCAGCCGGTCGTGACCAAGCTCGCGGTGCCCATCCACTTCGCGCCCGTCGAGGCGTCGGGCACGGCCCCCTGCCCGGCCGAGACCGAGGCCGTCCTCGACGACGCCGGCACCACCTGCTACCAGCTCGAACCGGGCGTGACGCTGACGTCGGTGCAGAAGCTGGAGACCTTCACCGAGTCCGACGGCAGCTACTCGATCCGCGTGGTCCTGGCCCCCGACAACCGGGCCCAGATCGAAGACCTGACCCGCGACACCGTGAAGCGCCTGCTGGCGATCGTGGTCGGCGACAAGGTCGTCTCCACCCCGCGTGTGGCCCAGGAGATCACCCAGGACAGCCTGAGCATCGTCGGCGGCTTCACCAAGGACGAGGCCGACGCCTTCCTCGCCCGCCTGAAGGGCACCGGCGCCCCGCCCGCCCAGCCGCCCGCGAACCAGCCCACGAGCGACCCGGCCGCCACGGGCCAGCCCGGCGTGACCGACCCGAACCAGCAGCCGGGCGTGACCGACCCCAACCAGCAGCCCGGCGGCACCACCCAGCAGCCCTCCGCGAACAACCAGGGCGGCACGACCTCCCAGCGCTACCCGACCTGCGCGGCGGCCATCGCGGCCGCGGCCGGCCCTTACACGAAGGGCATCCACCCGGAATACGAGTGGTACATCGACGTCGACAACGACGGGGTCGCATGCGACCCCGACGACCTGTCCTGATCCCGGTCGTGTACGACCTGAGCGACGCCTCAGGCGACCATCGCAGAGGGTAACGCGGCGATCGCGGGAGACTCGAACACTCGGCCGGATATTTCGCTTATGCCGGGCCCCTGCACAGGGTGGGATCGACACGCGTGACAGGGGTCCCGTCGGCGCCGTGATGGCTGGTTATACCGGGACGCTGCTCAGGGTGATGTCGGCGGGTGGGATCGACACCTGTGGCAAGGGTCTCGTCGCTGCCGTGATGGCCGGTTATGCCGGGACGGTGCTCAGGGCGATGTCGTCGGGCCTGATCGGCACCCTCGGCAGCGGGAGGCCCGTCGCGGCTCGGACCGCCGCCGCGATGGCCGGGGTCGACGACAACGTCGGGGGTTCGCCCGCTCCCCGCAGCCCGTAGGGCGCGTGCGGGTCGGGGTTCTCCAGGATCGACAACTTCATCGGCGGCATGTCGAGGATGGTCGGGATCAGGTAGTCGGTGAACGACGGGTTGAGCACCTTCCCGTCGCGGACCTGGATCTCCTCCATCAGCGCCAGGCCGAGACCCTGGGCCGTCCCGCCGTGGATCTGGCCTTCCAGAGCGAGCGGGTTGAGGATCTTCCCGACGTCCTGGACGGCGGCCAGTTCGACCACCTTGATCAGGCCGAGCTCCACGTCGACGTCCACCACCGCCCGGTGCACGCACAACGCCAGCTGCGTGTGCGAGTCGCCCTGGCCGGTCAGCGGGTCCATCGGGAAGGTCCGGCGGTGCCGGTATTCGCGGGTCTCCTCGATCGGACCCTCGGCGGCCAGCACCTCGGCCACGCTCCGGCCGCCGGCCGTCAGCGCGTCGAGACGTTCCTTCACCGCCAGGCTCGCGGCGCGGACCGCACCCCCGGTGACGTAGGACTGCCGGGAGGCCGACGACGATCCGGCCGAGCCGACGGTGGTGTCGGCGGGCACGATGGTGACCCGGTCGATGCCCAGTTCGGTCTGGGCGATCTGGGTCTTGACCATGATGAGGCCTTGCCCGACCTCGGCCGCCGCGGTGTGCACGAGCACGTGCGGCTCGTCGCCGAGCAGTTCCACCCGCACCCGGGCGGTCGAGTAGTCGTCGAAGCCCTCGGAGAAGCAGATGTTCTTGATCCCGACGCCGTAGCCGACACCGCGCCTGACCCCCTCGCCGTGGGTGGTCTGCGCCACGCCGCCGGGGAGTTCCCGCAGGTCCGCCGACGACGGGCCGGGAAGTGGCATGGCCTCCAGCTCCCGCAGCATGTCGGCCAGCGGCGCGGGGGTGTCGATCACCTGGCCGGTGGCCAGCAGCGACCCCTGCGAGACCGCGTTGCGGATCCGGATCTCGACCGGCGACAGACCGCACGCCTCGGCCAGCCGGTCCATCTGCGACTCGTAGGCGTAACAGGCCTGGACCGCCCCGAACCCGCGCATCGCCCCGCAGGGCGGGTTGTTGGTGTAGGTCCCGTAGGCGTCGATGAAGACGTTCGGCACCTCATAGGGCCCGACCCCGAGCGAGGCTGCGTTCCCGACCACGGCGGGCGAGCTGGAGGTGTACGCGCCCCCGTCGAGCACGATCTCCGCCTTGACGTAGACGAGTCTCCCGTCGCGGGTCGCGCCGTGCTCGTAGCGCATCCAGGCCGGGTGGCGGTGGACGTGCCCGAAGAACGACTCCTCGCGGCCGTACACGAACTTGACCGGCTTGCCGGTGCGCAGGGCCAGCATCGAGGCGTGGATCTGCATCGACAGGTCCTCGCGCGCGCCGAACGCGCCGCCGACGCCCGCCAGCGTGAGGCGGACCTTGTCCTTCGGGAGGTTCAGGCAGGGCGCGATCTGGTCCTGGTCGACGTGGAGCCACTGGGTGGCGATGTAGAGGTCGACGCCGCCGTCCTCGGCCGGGACCGCGAGGCCCGACTCGGGGCCGAGGAAGGCCTGGTCCTGCATGCCGACCTCGTACTCGCCGGTGACGACCACGTCGGCGGTGAAGGTCGAGCCCACTCTGACGGGCTGGTGCCTGACCAGGTTCCCGTGCACGCTGACCTGCGGGCACTCCGGGTCGAAGGCGGCCCGGCGCGGGTCGGTGACGGCCTCGCGGGCCTCGTACACGACCTCGATCAGATCGGCCGCCCGGCGGGCCGTCTCCGGATGGTCGGCGGCCACCAGCGCCACCGGTTCCCCCTGGTAGCGGACCTGGTCGATGGCGAGGACGGGCTGGTCCTTGTGTTCGAGGCCGTAGAACTTCTCGCCGGGGACGTCCTCGTGGGTCAGCACGGCGTACACGCCCGGGACCTTCAGGGCGGGACCCACGTCGATCGACCTGATCCACGCCGAGGGGTGGGGGCTGCGCAGCGTCGCGCCCCAGAGCATGCCGTCGAGCCACAGGTCGGAGGAGTAGGCGAACTCTCCGGTGACCTTCAGCGTGCCGTCGGGGCGGAGCAGGCTCTGCCCGATTCCCTGGCCGATTCCCTGGGTGCGTCCGGTGGCGATGCTCATAGACGCCCAGTAGACCAACCTTTTGTTTCCGGACCTATCGGCTGACCCATGAAACGCCGGGGCCGTAGAGGGCGGCGCTTGTAGATTCGTCCAAATAAGGTGGGTCTTGTGCAGATAAGTGAGCTGCTGGCCCACGAGACGCTGCGGCTCATCCTGCTGACCGGGGAGCCGGTCGGTGAGATCACCGGCGTCGTGGTGACCGACCTGCCCCGGCCGGGCCGCTATCTGACCGGCGGCGAACTGGTGCTCACCGGCATGATGTGGCGGCACCGGCCGTCCGACTCCGAGATCTTCGTCGACCATCTCGTCGAGGCCGGCGTCACCGCCCTCGCCGCCGGAGACGCCCGGCTGGGCCACGTGCCCGACGACCTCGTGGACGCCTGCCGCGACCGCGGCCTGGCCCTGATCGAGGTGCCGATCGAGGTGTCGTTCGGCGCGGTCATCGACGTGGTCGACCGCCGCATGGCCGGGGAACAGCGCCTGGCCCTCGGCCGCCACCGCCGCATCTTCGCCGCCGTGGCCGAGGGCGCCGGGCTCCCGGAACTCTTCCGGATGGCCCACGACGAACTCGGCGTCACCGGCGGCGTCGTCTCCTCGACCGGGCGGGTGATCGCCGGGGAGGTCCCCGACGCCTCCCGGATGGCCGCCGAGTTCCTCCGCGCCGTCCGCCTCCCGCACGTCACCGCCGACCCCCGCACGATCTTCACCGTCGACCGCAGCCCCCGCGTGGCAGGGTGGGCGCTGGTCCTGGACGGCGACGTGAACCCCGAGATCGGCTACGAGCTGGCCGCGTGCGCAGCCCTCGAACGCACCCGCATGGAAGAGGGCCGCCGGGTCGAACGGCGGCTGCTGGAGCAGCTCATCGGCCTGGCCGGCAGCGCCGACCTGCCGGAGTTGTCGGCCAGGATGCGCACCTGCGGCCTCGACGTGGCGGCGCCGTTCGCGATCGTCGCCTGCACCGCCCTCCGGGCCGGCGCCTCCGACGGCCCGGACGCCGCGACCCTGGGCGGGCTGGTCCTGGAGGAGATGCTCGACCGCTCGGTCGTCGCCGTGGCCGCCGCCGACACCGGACTGGCCGTGGTGCCCCTGCCCGGCTCCGTCGAGGAGCTGACCGGCCGGTTGACGGCGCGGCTGTCGGTCGTGGACACCCCCGGGGTCCGCCTCTCGCTCGGCGTCAGCGCCGCCCTGACCGGTCCGGCGGCGATCCGGGGCGGGATCGAGGAGGCCGGGTACGCCCGGCGGATGGCCGAGGCCCGCGACGGCGGCCTGGTGACCAGCGACGAGATCTACACCCACGCATTGTTGCTGGCTACGGTGCCCGACGACATCCGGCGGGGGTTCGCTTCACGGCTGCTCGACCCGCTGTTCGGGTATGACCGGCGGCATCAGGCCGACCTGGTGCGGACCCTGTCGACTTTCCTCGACTGTGCAGGCTCGTGGAACGTCTGCGCGGAGCGGTTGCACGTGCACGTGAACACGGTGCGCTATCGCATCCGGCGGGTGGAGGAGTTGACGGGGCGGAATCTGACCACGATGGCCGACCGTGTGGATTTGTATTTGGCCCTCCGTGCCTCCTGATCGCACCTGGCCGTCAGCGGAAACAGTCGGGTGAGGCACGCGCGCCTTTTGTGAACCGACGCGGCAGAACTCCGTCTCGATGGCGCGGTCGCCGAATCCACTGGTGAAAAGGGTCACCGGAGCACGTGAGTCGTGGGCGCCCGGCGAAATCGACGGAATTGACAGACCGGCTTTTCCGGCCATTCTCTCGGTGAATCGATTCACTCACGCACGGGGGGATATTCGGAATCGACCCTTGCGCGGCTTTCCGATGAATCACCCTCGTGCGCCGATAGAGCTCGCGACGGCGCCCGATGGAAGGTCCGGCGCCTCATTGATCATCTGCCCTCCCTTCGCCCGAGGGCTTCGCAATCGGCCCTGAGTGTCGATCGGGACAGAACGGTCTTCAAGGGAGGTTCCTCGCGTCGGGGATGCTCCCTTTCATCTGCACGTGCATCTGGAGTCACCGCAGTCACTCGGCACCCACGAGGTCAGTACTGTCCGATGTGTCTCTCACCGTGCCTTTGGAGGCTGTCGACCTGCGACGCGAGTAATTGAGGTGGCTTCAGTGGCCGCCCGGCCGGATGGTTGCCGGGACTCCGGTTTACGGAGATCGCATTCCGTGATGCTGTGCAAGCGCTCGGTGATGACCGCAGGTGAAATAGAAAGAATCGCGGCACTGGCCAGTGCCGCGATTCCGAGTACATGCTGTGGCCGGGGGGATCCGCTCCCGGTGCCTGGGAGTGGGTGGGGGAGGCTCACATGGGGTTCACGCTAGGAAATTTCCCTTGACTTTCCTGACTCACGTAACGAGTCAGCAGCATTCCAGGCTGTAAGGGCGCAAGGGGGACGAAGCGGCGCTGGCGGCCGTAGCATTGATCCCTGCGGCGGTGGTAACCGCAACTAGGGTCGTAAGAGCAAGCATGATCAGGCGGCGTCGCACGGTGGGGCTCCCGTCGGGTCTAGAGGTTCTTGCATTTTTCCAGGGGGTGCTGGTGACCGGTCAAGATCTAGTGGGTCAGCGCATCAAGACCATCCGCCGACAGCGGGGGCTCTCTCAAGCGCAACTCGCACATCCTGAGCTGTCCGACAGCTATGTTTCCCTAATTGAGAGCGGTAAGCGTACCCCTACTCCGGCAGTTCTGGAGCTCCTAGCTCAAAAACTCGACTGTTCTCTCACTTATCTGGTCAACGGCGTCACCGCCGAACAGATGGAAGAGATCGAGGTCGGCCTGCGATTCGCGCGGCTGGCGCTGGAGAACGGCGAGGCCCAGGAGGCCCGCCGCCGCTACACCGAGCTCCTCACCGACACCAGCCTCACCGGCCTGGCCCAGCTCCGCCAGGAGGCCGAATACGGCTGCGCCCTGGCGACCGAGGCGTGCGGCGACCGGGCCGAGGCGATCCGGCTCCTCAAGGGGCTGCGCGCCGACACCGAGCGGCCGATGTCGGTCGAGTGGCAGGTGGCCGTCGCGGTCGCGCTCTGCCGCTGCTACCGCGACGAGGGCGAGCTCGGCGAGGCCGTGCGCGTGGGTGAGGCGCTGCTCGGCGGGAACTCCCGCCCCGCCTGGACCGACGCCCTGATCGAGCTGGGCTCGACCCTGCTCTCGGTCTACCGCACCCGCGGCGACCTGCTGCGCGCCCGCCACTTCGCCTCCGAGCTGCTGTCGGCCGCCGAACTTCTGGGCACCCCCCGCGCCATCGTGGCCGCCTCGTGGAACGCGGCGTTCGTCGCCCAGGAGACCGGCCGGGGCGAAGAGGGCATGAGCCTGCTGGAGCGGGCCATGGCCATCCAGTCCGAGAACGGCGGCGACCCCCGCAACCTGGCCCGCCTCCGCGTGGCCTACGCGACCATGATCGTCCGTACCCGCGCCACCGACGTCGAGGTGGGCCGCGACCTGCTCCTGCGCGCCCTGCGCGAGCTCGGCGAGTCGTCGGCCTCCGTGCTCGACAAGGCCCGCTGCAACATCGAGCTGGCCCGCGCCGAACTGGCCCTGGGCCACCCGCGCGAGGCCGTCCAGTACGCCCGCGTCGCCGACGAGGCGCTGCGCGAGTCGGGCGGGGAACACTGGGCCGACGCCAACCTCGTCCAGGGCCAGGCACTTCTGCTCCTGCACGAGGACGAAGAGGCCGCCGTGGCGCTGGGCAACGCCAACGAGTCGTTCGACCCGGCCCCGATGCGCCGCAGGGCCCAGAGCTGGATGACCGTGGCCGAGGCCTACGACCGCCTCCACGACCACGACCAGAGCATCCTCGCCGCCCAGAAGGCCCTGGCCTGCGTCGGCCTGTGACCCCGGCGAGGCCGGTGGTCCCCGCGGCCCGGGAACGGGCTCGCGGTGAGACCACCGGCTCGCGTCGGTAGCCTTAGGGCGCCATGAAGAGTTCACCGATCGTCGCCGTTCTGGCCGTCGTCGCGGCCCTTCTGCTGCCCGCCGCGCCGGCCGCCGCGCACACCTCTCTGCGGAGCAGTGATCCCGCCGAGAACGCGCAGGTCACCGCGTTGCCTAAGGTGACGCTCGAGTTCAGCGAGTCGGTGCGGTTCCCGGCCGTCGTGCTGACCGGGCCCGACGGCGAGCGTTACGAGAACGGGAAGCCGCGGGTCGACGGGCGCAAGATCGTCCAGGACGTCGGTCCTCCGTCGGCGCTGCCCCCGGGGGCCTACACGATCGCCTACCGCGTCGTCTCCCGTGACGGGCACCCCGTCGAGGGGGAGATCCCGTTCACCTACGAGCCGGCCCAGCCGGGCGCGCCGAGCCAGCCGGCTCAGCCGGTGGTGCAGGCCGCCGCCGCGCCCACTCCGAGCGCCACCGCGAACCCCGTCGCGCCCGAGGAGAGCAGGCAGATCCCCGCCTGGGTCTGGATCGTGGTCTTCGGGATCGCCGGCATCGGGATCGGCATGGCCTTCAGTATGCGTAAGAAGCCATAATGGCCGGAATGTCCGATGGGAAGGCCGCCCGGATGAACCGTACGGTCCGGCTCGCGATCGCGGGCGGGTGTGCCGCCGCCGGGGCGCTGGTGGTCGGCATGGTGGCGGGGGGCGCGGCCACGCCGCGGGTCATCCCGGGGCTGCCCGACGAGGGCACGCTCACCCGGTGGATGGTCCCGGTCTCCAAGCTCGGCATGGACGTCGCCGGGCTGGTCACCGTCGGGCTCCTCCTCATGGCCGCCGCGCTGCTGCCCTCCGACAAGGGGCTGCTCGGAAAGACGGCCCTCGGTTACGCCAAGGCGGCCAGCTGGTCGGCCCTGGTCTGGGGCGGCGCGGCGGCGCTCAACCTCGTCTTCGGGTTGTCGCAGTCGCTCGGCCAGCCGGTCGGCGTCGTGCTCGACGGCAATCAGCTGACCAGCTACGCCGGGCAGACGCCGCAGGGCATCGCACTGACGCTCGTCGTGCTCTTCTCCGTCTCGATCGCGCTGTTCGCGCGGGGGGCCATCACCGTCGGCGCGGCCGGCGGGCTGCTGGTGTTCTCGCTGGCCACGCTGCTGCCGCCGGCGCTGACCGGACACTCCTCCAGCGCGCCCAACCACGGGCTGGCGACCACGTCGGTCGCCTTCCACCTGCTCTTCCTGGCCCTGTGGGTCGGCGGGCTCGGGCTGCTCTGCTACCACGCCCTGCGTGGGTATGACCGGCTCTCGCTGGCCGCCGACCGGTTCTCCCGCATGGCGTTCTGGTGCTTCGTCGGGGTCGGCCTGTCGGGGCTGGCGTCGGTCGCGGCCCGGCTCGCGTCGGTGTCGGATCTGTTCACCTCCGCCTACGGGGTGATCCTGCTCCTCAAGATCGTCGCCTATGGCGTGCTGGGCGGCGTCGGCTGGTGGCACCGCAAGCGCACCCTGCCCGACCTGGCCGCCGGCAAGCCGGGGGCGTTCGTCAGGCTGGCGCTGGGCGAGGTCATGCTCATGGCCGGCACCGTCGGCATCGCGGTGGCGCTGGCGCAGACCGCGCCGCCGCCGGTCGAGACGCTGCCGACCGACCGGGCGTTCGACCTGCTCGGCTACGTCATGCCGCCGCCGATCTCGTTCACCAACCTGCTCACGCTCTGGTGGTTCGACCTCTTCTTCGCCGTGATCGCGGCGGTCCTCGGGGGCCTGTACGTCGCCGGGGTCGTCCGCCTCGTCCGCCGCGGCGACAAGTGGCCGGTCGGGCGGTCGATCGCGTGGGGCCTGGGCATCCTGATCCTCGTCCTGACCACCCAGAGCGGCGTGGCCCGCTACGCGCCGGTGCTGTTCAGCGTCCACATGACCGAGCACATGGTGCTCTCGATGCTGGTGCCGATCTTCCTGGTGCTGGGCGCCCCGGTGACGCTGGCGCTCCGGGCGCTGAAGCCCGCCGCGCGACGGGGCGACCGGGGGCCGCGTGAGTGGATCACCGTCGTCCTGCACAGCCGGGTCGCCAAGTTCGTCGCCCACCCGGCCATCGCGACCGCCCTGTTCGTCGTGTCGACGTACGCGCTCTACTTCACGCCGCTGTTCGAGTCCGCCATGGAGGAGCACCTCGGGCACATCGCCATGTCGCTGCACTTCCTGCTGGTCGGCACCCTGTTCTTCTGGGTGATCGTCGGGGTCGACCCGGCGCCGAACCAACTGCCCTACTTCGGCCGCCTGCTGCTGCTGTTCGTCACGATGCCGTTCCACGCGTTCTTCGCGATGGCGATCATGAGCATGGGCAGCGTCCTGGCCGCCGACTGGTACGAGCAGCTCGGCCGGACGTGGGGCGCGTCGTCGTTGTCCGACCAGAACACCGGCGGGGCCATCGCCTGGGGCTTCGGCGAGATCCCGACATTGATCGTGCTCATCGCGCTGGCCATCCAGTGGTGGCGGGCCGACGAGCGGGTGGCCCGCCGCCAGGACCGCAAGGCCGACCTGGTCGCGGCCCGGACGGGCGGCACCGGTGACACCGAGCTCGACGCCTACAACGACTATCTGGCAAAGCTCAACAAGCGTGACCAAAAGCGGTAACGGGCATCATCTTCTGGGTTCGGCAAACCCTAAGCAAACGGCAACCGTTCCTTGAGCCTCACCCGTTAGCGTCGCCGGTGAAGATCAGGGGAGTTGGAGAGCTTTGTCCGAGGAACTGCGGCTGCGTGAGGGCACCGGGCTGAAGCCCGCCCTTGAGGAATACCTGGGCGACTGGTCGGCCCGGACCGGCATCGCGGTCGAGACGTGGGCGCTGCCCGACGCGCCGCTGCCGTCCGCCGTCGTGCGGGGGGTCTACGCCGTGGTGACCGAGGCGCTCGCGAACGTCGAACGCCACAGCGGCGCCCGCCACGTCGCCATCGCCGTCACGGTCGGCGACACGGGCCTGCGCATGACCGTCAGCGACGAGGGCGTCGGCTTCTCCGAGGGCACCACCGGCCGGGGACTGGCCGCCATGAAGGCCGGTTTCGTCGAGATCGGCGGCACCCTGTCGATCAACAGCGTCTTGGGCTCCGGCACGACGCTGAGCGGCGTCGTGCCGAAGCGGGCGCTCAGGGGAGCGTGAGGATCTCCACGCCCGAGTCGGTGACCAGCACCGTGTGCTCGAACTGGGCAGTGCGCCTGCCGTCTTTCGTCACGGCCGTCCAGCCGTCGGACCAGATCTCGTAGTCGATCGTGCCGAGCGTCAGCATCGGCTCGATCGTGAACGTCATGCCCGGCACCAGGGTCACCGCGAGCGACGGGTCGTCGTAGTGGGGGACGATCAGGCCGCTGTGGAAGGACTCGGCGATGCCGTGGCCGGTGAAGTCGCGCACCACGCCGTAGCCGAAGCGCTTGGCGTAGGCCTCGATGACCCGGCCGACGATGTTGAGCTGCCGGCCCGGGGCGACGGCCTTGATCGCGCGGTTGGTGGCCTCGCGGGTGCGCTCGACGAGCAGCCGCGACTCCTCGTCGACGTCGCCGCAGAGGAAGGTCGCGTCGGTGTCGCCGTGGACGCCGCCGATGAAGGCGGTGATGTCGACGTTGACGATGTCGCCGTCGTTGAGGACCGTGTCGTCGGGGATGCCGTGGCAGATGACCTCGTTGATCGACGTGCAGAGCGACTTGGGGTAGCCGCGGTAGCCGAGCGTCGAGGGGTAGGCGTCGTGGTCGAGCAGGAACTCGTGGCCGATCCGGTCGAGCTCGTCGGTCGTCACGCCCGGCGCGACGTGCTTGCCGACCTCTTCGAGGGCCTGGGCGGCGATGCGCCCGGCGACCCGCATCTTCTCGATCGTCTCGGGGGTCTGCACGTCTGACGCGCCGCGTTTCGGCTCCTTCTTCCCCACGTATTCCGGACGCTCGATGTGCGCGGGAACCTTGCGGGTGGGCGAGATCCGCCCGGGCCGGAGCAGTGTCGTCATGCGCGCAAGTCTATGTGCGCGCGGAAGGGGCAAGATGGCCGTTGTGAGCGAGCAAACTGGACACTGGTGGTTCTGTCTCAAGCACATGCGCGTCGAGGGCGACCAGGGGTGCCCCAACAAGGACCGCATGGGGCCCTACGACACCGAGGCCGAGGCGGCCAACGCGCTGGCGACGGCCTCGGCCCGCAACAAGGCCTGGAAGGACCAGGACAAGGACTGGGACGACGACTAGATCGGCGGCGCGGGATCGTTCTCGAAGCCGGCTTTCCGTTACGGCTCCGCCTGCCCCGGCCCCGGCCGCCGTCCATCCGCGGCACCGTACCCGGCGCTCCCCGGCCGCGCCGCGTCGTCGCCGCGACGGCCGATCCCGCACGTTAGGTGTGGGCGTACGGGGAATGGAAGGTCAGACCACCGCGTAGGCCCGGACCGGGAAGGTGCCCATCCCCGCCACCAGGGGCGGGGCCGCGTGGAAGCGGAAGCCCGACGCCGGGAGCGCGCCCAGGTTGGTGAGGTGCTCGACGATCGGGATGCCCGCGCCGAGCAGGGTCGTGTGGGCCGGGCGCTCGCCCTTCGGGGGAGTGGCGTCGATGTTGAACGAGTCGATGCCGACCAGGGCCGCGCCGCCCGCCACGAGGGCCGCCGAGGTCTCGGCGGTGAGGTGGGGGTGCCCGGTGAAGTAGGCGTCGGTGCCCCAGTTGGCGTCCCAGCCGGTGTGGAAGAGGACGGCCTTGCCCGCGACGTCGAGGTCGCCGGGCAGGTCGACGCCCTTCACGACCACGCCGTCGAGGTCGGCCAGCTTCTCCAGCGGCAGCCCCGACAGGTCGGCGCCGTCGGCGAAGCGGTGGTTGGGGCTGTCGAGGTAGGTGCCGGTGTTGGCGGCCATGGTGATCGTGCCGATGAAGAACTCGGTGCCCTCGGCGTAGAGGTCGCGGGAGGCCTCCCGGCTCAGGTGCACGCCCATGACCGGCGCGGGGATGCCCGGGTAGGTGATCATCCCTTCGACGATGCGGTGGCTCAGTTCGATGAGGCTCATGACTTCCGTGCCGCCTTCCGTGCGATGAACCGGCTGAGGGTGAGGACGCCGATGGCGCTCCACACGATGTTGAGGATCGCCGACGGCCAGGCGCCGTGATACCCGCTGTTGACGGCCAGGGCGGCCGCGCCGCCGAGGTTGATGGCCTGGTAGGCGAGGCTGTCGCCGGACATCTTGGACGCCGAGACGAGGCCGTAGGCGATGAGCAGGGCGATCGCGCCGAGTGTGCCGATCGCAGTGATGAACGTTGACATTTGCCCCTCATGTTCGCGGTATGTCCATTTGAAGGGCAAGTGAAGAAAACTTAATCGGCCAATAAGCTTCTCTACATGGAAATCGATCCCCGACGGTTGCGGATCCTCCATGAGGTCGCCCGTCGCGGTGGCGTGATGAAGGCGGCCGAAGCGCTCCACCTGACTCCGTCTGCCGTCTCCCAGCAACTGGCCCAGCTCGAACGCGAGGTCGGCCTGGCCCTGCTCGACCGCTCCCAGCGCCGCATCTCCCTCACCCCGGCGGGACGGGTGCTGTCGGCGTACGGCGAGCGCATCGAGGAACAGCTCTCCGAGGCGCGCGACGAGCTCAACCGCTTCACCGAACGCCTGTCCGGTCCGGTGACCATCGCGGCCTTCCCCACGGTGATCAGGCACCTGCTGGTGCCGGCCCTGCGGGTGCTCGCCGAGCGGCACCCCCGGATCGTCCCGGTGATCCACGAGGTGTACGGCAGCGACGCCCTCCAGGAACTCCGCCTGGGCGCCGTCGACCTCGTGGTGACCGAGCGCGACATGAGCACCCCCGCGCCGTCGCTCCCGTCGATGACCCGCCACCGCCTCTACGACGACGAATACCGGATCGTGGCCCCGCCCACCCTCGACCGCATCCCCGCCGACGTCGGCGAGCTGGCCGACCTGCCGTGGGTGGCGGGCGTGCCGTTCCAGGCCTGCGGCGCCGCCCTGGAGCGGCTCAGCCAGCTCCACGGCTTCGAGCCGCGGCGCACCCACATCATCTCGGAGTTCCCGCCCGTGCTCAGCCTGGTCGCGGCGGGCCACGGGGTGGCGATCGTGCCGTCGCTGGCGCTGCTCGACTTCCCCCGGGGCGAGGTCGTGGTGACCGGCATCCACGGGGTGGGGTCGCGGCGCATCGAGGCCCTGACCCGGGTGAGCCGGACGCGGTCGGGGGAGCCCGACCCGGTCCAGGCGGTGGTGATCGAGGTCCTGCGGGAGGCGGCCGAGGAGCTGACCGAGCGGGTGGCGGTGCTGAGCGCCTCCCTGGAGGCCCACTGAACCCCAAGCCGCCCGGGTGGGGGCCTGCTCGCTCAATCCGGCACACGCGGGCCGGTGATCCGGTCGGCCAGTCTGGCCAGACGTTCCCGCAGCCCGTTCCGGGGGGCCTCCCCGGCGGCCACGCTGACCAGGTGCTGGGCGCCGTCGAAGGTCAGCGGGGCGGTCAGCCGGGGGACCGCGAAGGCGTCGTGGGCCAGGGCCTCCAGCTCCGGGTCGCCGCCGTCGATGGCGAGGATGGTCGCGCCCGTCTTGCGGGCGTCGGAGACCCGTTCGAGCAGCGGCACGGGGGCCTGGCTCTCCGCCACCACGACCAGCGTCTCGCCCCGCCGCGCCTCCGAGAGGCGGTCGACGCCCACCCGCAGGTGCGGGGGCGCCGTCAGGTCGGGGGACCAGCGGACCAGCGTCGGGGTGAGCTGGGTCAGGCCCGATAAGCGGGCCTCGTCGGCCAGGTGGGCGGTCAGGTGCCACGGTTCGTCGTCGGGGGTGCCGGCGATCAGCAGGCCTCCGGGGGAGCGGGTGGTGCGCATCGCCCTGCCGAGGGCGCGGGCCCGGTCGGGCCATTCGGTGGAGTCGAGGGCCTCGCGGAGGAGGCTGACCGCTTCGGCGTCCATGGTGTTCATCGTGCCCCAGGGGGTGGGGGCGCACCGGGGGCTTCGGTTTTTCCGGCACGGGACAATTCGCCTGACTCGGTACTTGACTCGCGCCTACTCGCGGGTAACCATCGGCTCACGGCGCCGTCCCCCGAGAAGTGATCCCGTGAAGGGCGGCATGTCCCCATGCGTCTTCGAGTCCGTGCGACCGTGCTCGCGATCGCGGCCCTCGTGTTCCCTCTCCTCGTGCCGTCGGGCGCTCAGGCCGCCGCGCCGGGCGACGTCGTCGAGGCCACCCCGACCACCGTCTACCTCGCGCCTGGCCGGCTCCTGGAGGTGCCGGTCCGGGCCTGGCACCTCCGCTACCGGTCGACCTCGGCAATCGGGGGGTCGAACGTCGTCTCCGGGACGTTGCTCGTCCCCAAGTCCGGATATTCAGGCAAACGGCCCATCGTCGGGTACGCCGTCGGCACCCACGGCCTCGGCGACCAGTGCGCGCCCAGCGCCGCCATGGCGAACGGGACCGAGCTCGAACTCGCCTTCGTCAGCCTGATGCTGCTCAAGGGCTGGGCGGTGGCGGTCACCGACTACGAGGGGCTGGGGACGCCGGGAGACCACACGTACATGGCCGGGAGATCCCAGGCGCACGCGGTGCTCGACTCGATCCGGGCGGCCACCCGGGTGCCCGACGCGGGACTGGCGGCCGGCGGGCCCGTGGTGATCATGGGGTACTCGCAGGGAGGCGCGTCGGCGGGGTGGGCGGCCCAGCTCCAGCCGTCGTACGCCCCCGAGCTGCGGCTGCGCGGGGTGGCGGCGGGCGGCGTGCCGGCCGACCTGAAGAAGGTCGCCGAGAACGTCGACGGCGGCGGCGACTTCGGCCTGGCCGCGGCGGCGGGGCTCGGCTTCGACGCGGCCTACCCCGAACTGCGCCTGGCCGACTATCTCACCCCCGAAGGGGCCGCCCTGTTCGCCGACGCCCGGGACGACTGCGTCGACGAGCTGCGCGACAAGCTCGCCGGGCGCACCCTGACCGACCTCACCACCCAGGACGTCATGAACCGGCCCGACTGGAGCGCCCGACTCCAGGAGAACCGCCTCGGCGCGACCCGGCCCTCCGTGCCCGTGTTCGTCTGGCACGGCACCGGCGACGAGATCATCCCGATCGCCGTCGGCCGCACGCTGCGCTCCGAGTGGTGCGCCAAGGGGGGCACGGTCACCTGGACGAGCGTCCCGGCGCCCAGCCACGTGCTCGGCGCGGTCGAGGGCGGGCCGCTGGCCGTCGCGTGGCTGGCCGGGCGGGTGCTCGGGCTGCCGGCCTTCGGCAACTGCTGACCCGTGCCGGGGATGACGTGCGCCGGACCGGGTGTTGTCCCTGGCATGATCGAGAACATGGCCGACCGACTTGAAGATGTGACGATCGCGATCCTCGGCGGGACCGGCGACCAGGGCAACGGCCTGGCTCGCCGGTTCGCCCTGGCCGGGCACCGCGTGCTCATCGGCTCCCGCAGCGCCGAGCGCGCCCAGGCGGCGGCCGAGGCGCTGGCCGACGCGGGCCGCGTCGAGGGCGGCGCCAACGCCGACGTCGCCGCCGAGGCCGGCCTGGTGATCGTCGCGGTTCCGTGGGACGGCCACAAGGCGCTGCTCACCGACCTGGCCGACGTGCTGGCGGGCAAGATCGTGGTCGACTGCGTCAACCCGCTCGGGTTCGACAAGCAGGGCGCCTACGCCCTCCCCGTCGAGGAGGGCAGCGCCGTCCAGCAGGCCGCGGCGGTGCTGCCCGGCAGCCGGGTCGTCGGGGCGTTCCACCACGTGTCGGCCAAGCTGCTGCTCGACCCCGCCGTCGAGGCGATCGACCTCGACGTGCTGGTGCTCGGCGACGACCGCGAGGCCACCGACCTCGTGCAGGCCCTCGCGGCCCGCATCCCGGGGGTGCGGGGGATCTACGGCGGGCGGTTGCGCAACGCCCACCAGGTCGAGGCGTTCACGGCCAACCTCGTGTCGATCAATCGGCGCTACAAGGCGCACGCGGGCATCCGCGTGACCGACGTCTAGTCAGGCGTTCGCGACGAGCCAGTCGGCCACCGCTCCCGGCGCGACCACCTGGTGCAGGTGGTCGCCCGGGATCCGGGTCACCGGCCAGCCCCGCTCGTCGGCCTCCTTGGCCGGGCGTTCGTAGGGGTCGCTGAACCACAGGTAGGCGCCGCGCACGTGGTCCCACGTGTGCGGGACGGGGATGTGCTGGCTGTAGTAGAGCAGCGGCAGGCGCGGCTGCTCGGCCACGATCTCGTCGCGGGTGCGCCGGTCGGGGACCAGCGCCGACACCATCTCCTCGGGCCACCAGTCGGTCCAGCGCGGCAGCACGCCGTTCTCGTCGGCCATCGCGCCCAGGAAGGTCAGGTGGTCGGACTCGGCCGCCGGGATCGAGCCGCGGCGGGGCGGGAGGGCGGCGTCCACGAACAGCACCGCCGTCACCTGGCCGCGCAGGCGTTCGGCCACGAGAGGCACGTAGAGGCCGGCGTTGCTGTGGGCGACGACCACCACCGGGCCGTCGGGGGCCGCCACGGACACCTGGTCGACCACCCGCGGCCAGTAGGGCGGCGGGCCCGCCGTCACGTCGGTCAGCGACGGGACCACGGCGTGCCGGCCGCGGGCGCGGAGCTCGGCCGCCACCGGGGTCCACGTGGACGGTCCGACCGCGGGGCTGTGCACGAGGAGGAAGGTGGCGTCCATGAGCACAAGCATTCACCCGCGGCGGCGATTTTGGATGGCTTGTCCGCTGCCCGTGAACAATCTTCTAGACCACGAGCGTCGGGAGAGCCGGCCGGCGGCGGGTGCCGTCGTAGTCGTGCCAGGCCGATTTCAGACCCTCGACGCAGCGGGTCAGCTCGGGCTCGGGGTGCACGAACGGCAGGCGCAACATGATCTCGTAGCCGGTCCCGGCCGGGTCGAAGGCCGTTCCCGGCGGCACCGCGACCCCGTGGCGGGCGGTGACCTGAGCGAACGCGCCCGCGTCGCCCCGGGGCAGGCGCACCCACAACGTCTGCCCGCCCGCCACCGGCCGGGCCGACCACTCGGGCAGGTGCTCGCGCAGCAGCGCGACCAGGTGGTCGTGGCGGCGCTTCAGCGTCTCCAGCCGGGCCCGCCGCACCTCGTCGGCCCGGTCGAGCAGGATCGCCGCCGCGAGCTGGCCGACGGCGTCGCCGCCCAGGTCGTGGACGGCCCGCCGCCGGGCCAGGCGGGAGATCACCGGCTCCGCCGCCCTGATCCAGCCGACCCGCAGGCCGCCCCACACCAGCTTGCTCAGCGAGCCCACCGTGAGGACCTGCTCGCCCCGGGCGTAGGCGGCCAGCGGGAGCGGGCGTTCGCCGTCGAAGCACAACTCGGCCGGGACCGCGTCGTCGATCAGCGGCACGTCGGCCTCCTCGGCCCACGCCACCAGGCGGCGCCGGGCCAGGGACGGCATCACCCGGCCGGTGGGGTTGTGCGCGGTCGGGATCGTGTACGCCAGCGCGGGCCGCACCGGCGCCGACCGGCCACGGGGTGACAACACGCCCCGTTCGTGCAGCTCGTCGAGGTCGCAGGCGTCGATCCTGGCCCCGGCGTCAAGCAGGATCTCCGACGCCCCGGTGTAGGTGGGCGACTCCAGCCGGACCGTGTCGCCGGGGCTGACGAACTGGCTCGCCAGCAGGGAGATCGCCTGCTGGCCGCCGTTGGTGGCGAGGATCTGGCCGGGCTCGGTCGGCAGGCCGAGCCGGGTGAAGTGGCGGGCCACCGCGCGCCGGAACTCCGGCAGCCCGGCCGGGTGGTAGCCGATGTCGCGGGGCAGCCGCGTCGCCGCCTCGCGGTAGGCCTCGACCAGTTCCGGCGGCGGCTCGACGGGGGCCGCGCAGGTCAGCAGCGTCACCCCGTCGGGCGGGTCGAGCACGTGCAGCAGCAGCGGGTTGGCGACCGCGCCGGACGAGCGGCTGACCGGCAGCTGCGCCTCGGCCACGCGGGTGCCGCTGCCCCGCCGCCGCACCAGGCGGCCCTCCTGCTGGAGCAGGTCGTACGCCGCGACGACCGTGCCCCGCCCGACCGCCAGCCGCCGGGCCAGCACCCGGTCGGGCGGCAGCAGCGAGCCGGGGGCGAGCAGCCCGTCGTCGACGAGGCCGCGTAATCGGGCGGCCAGCAGGAGATAGAGCGGGCCCCGCCCGGACGCCCAGCGCCCGAGCCAGCCGACGAGGCGATCCTCCTCCGTCATGCCGCCATGGTGACATTGGATCGCGATGCGAGCCAATTCACCGTGATTGGCTCTCCAACCAGTCCGCGTGACCCGTCATCCTTAGCTGTGTGACTGATTTGCGACCGGATACACGAGTTGTCCACCTTCCCAAGGTTCAGCCAGAAGGTAGTGCGCCGATCTCGACGCCGATCTACCAGACCTCCGGGTTCCTGTTCGACGACCCGGCCGTGTTCGCCGACGGCATGGACCGCCCCGACGGCGCCTTCGTCTACGGCCGCTACTCCAACCCCACCACCCGGGTGTTCGAGGAGGCCGTCGCCGGCCTGGAGGGCGGCGTCGCCGCCGTCGCCGCCGCGACCGGCATGGGCGCGATCAACACCGTCTTCCTGGCCCTGCTCAGCCCCGGCGACCACGTGGTCGCGCAGCACTCCCTGTACGGGGGCACCGGCCACATGCTGGAGGAACTGGAGGCCAGGTTCGGGATCTCGGTCACGTACGTGCCCGAGGACGACCCCGAGGCGGCCCGCGCGGCCTTCCGCCCGGAGACCAGGCTCCTCTACCTGGAGACCATCGCCAACCCGATGACCCAGGTCGCCGACCTGCCCGGCATGTGCGCCGTGGCCCGCGAGGCCGGTGTCCCGGTGATCGTCGACAACACCTTCGCCTCGCCGGTCGTGTGCCGGCCCATCGAGCACGGCGCCTCGATCGTGGTGCACTCCTCGACGAAGTACCTGTCCGGCCACGCCGACATCGTCGGCGGCATCTCCGTCTTCGCCGACCACGAGCTGCACCGCAAGGTCTGGAAGTTCCACTGCGGTCTCGGCGCGGCGCCCGACCCGTTCGCGTCGTGGTTGTCGCTGCGCGGCCTCCAGACGCTGCCGCTGCGGATGGCCCGCCACAACGAGAACGCCCGCCTGCTGGCGACCCGGTTCGCCGAGCACCCCGCCGTCGCGGCGGTCCACTGGCCGGGGCTGCCCACGCACAAGTCGCACGCCCTGGCCGTCAAGCTGCTGCCCGACTTCGGCGGCGTCTTCTCCATCGACCTCGCGGGCGGGCGGGAGGCCGGGGTGCGGTTCATGAAGTCGCTGAAGGTGGCGCTCCTCGCGCCCTCGCTCGGCGGCGTCGAGACGCTGGTCCTGCACCCCGCGTCCACCTCCCACCGCTCGGTCTCCGACGCCGCGCTGGCGGCGGCGGGCATCAACCCCGGCACGGTCAGGATCGCGGTCGGCATCGAACACCCCGAGGACCTGTGGGCCGACTTCGCCCAGGCCCTCGGCTGAGTGGTCCGTCCGGAACTGCGCCATGATGGGCCGATGACGCTCACCCGTGACGACGTGATCGAGGCCGCTTCGGTGATCGGCGGGCGCGTCCGGCGCACGCCGGTCGTCGAGGCCGCCCCCGGGGTCTGGCTCAAGCTGGAGTGCCTCCAGCACGCGGGCTCGTTCAAGGTCCGCGGCGCCTTCAACCGCATGCTCTCCGCCGACCTCCCGGCGGCCGGGGTGATCGCCGCCAGCGGCGGCAACCACGGCCTGGCGGTGGCTCACGCGGCGCGGGCGCTGGGGATCAGGGCGGAGATCTTCGTCCCCGAGGTCTGCGCGCCGGTCAAGATCGCCGGTCTGCGCGCGCTCGGCGCCGAGGTCGTGGTGACCGGCGCCATCTACGCCGACGCCCTCGGCGCCTCCCGCAAGCGCGCCGCCGAGACGGGCGCCCTGGAACTGCACGCCTACGACCAGCACGAGGTCGTCGCCGGTCAGGGGACGCTGGCCCTGGAACTGGAGGAGCAGGTCCCCGGCCTCGACACGATCGTCGTCGCGGCGGGCGGCGGCGGCCTCTCGGGGGGAGTGCGGGCGGCGTTCGGCGGCGAGGTCGTCGTGGTCGAACCCGAACTCATCCCGACGATCCACCGGGCGCTGGCCGCGCGGGAACCGGTGCAGGTGGACGTCTCGGGTGTGGGCGCCGACGCGCTGGGGGCCAGCAGGGCGGGCGCGATCGCGCTGGAGGTGCTCCAAGACAGGGTGACGAGCGTGCTGGTGAGCGACGAGGCGATCAGCGAGGCCCGCCGGACCCTGTGGCGCGACCACCGCGTCGCGTCAGAGCACGCGGGCGCGGCGGCCTACGCGGCGCTCCTGTCGGGCCGATGGGCACCCTCGCCGGGAAGCACGACGGCGATCGTGGTGTGCGGCTCGAACACCGACCCGGCGACATTGGCCTGAACTCGGCGCCGGCCAGCCCAGCCTCGTGGCCGCTCAAGACCCTGTCGTTGCTCGAAGCCGGTCTGAGCGGGTCAGACGGGAGCCCTTCACGCCGACGTGTTCCGTCGTGGCGGCGGTGTCACAGGCGGGTGGTCGGCGCCGGATACGGCGTGGCGGGCGGACGGCGGCCGGGGCCGCTGTAGGCGGAGCCGTAACGGAGGAAGGGACCTCCCGGTCACCCCCGGCGGAGTCCGTGTCGCGACGGGGGTGACCGGTGAGGTTAGCTGTAGCTGTGCTCCTTGGCCGGGAAGGCCCCGGAGCTCACTTCGTCGGCGAAGGCGCGGACCGCGCGGTCCATCTCGCTGTGGAGGTCGAAGTACTTCTTCACGAACTTCGCCGGGCGCTCGGTCAGGCCCATGAGGTCCTGCCAGACGAGCACCTGCGCGTCGGTGCCGGGCCCCGCGCCGATGCCGATCGTCGGGATCGACAGCGCGGCGGTCACCCGGTCGGCCAGGTCGGTCGGCACGCATTCGAGCACCAGCGAGAAGGCCCCGGCGTGTTCGAGCGCCTTGGCGTCGGCCATCAGCTCGTCGCCCGACTGGCCGCGCCCCTGGACGCGGTAGCCGCCGAACGCGTTGACCGACTGGGGGGTCAGGCCCAGGTGGCCCATCACCGGGATGCCGGCCGAGACGAGGGCCTCGACCTGGGGGAGCACCCGGTGGCCGCCTTCGAGCTTGACCGCGTGGGCGCCGGCCTCCTTCATGAAGCGGGCGGCGGTCTCCAGCGCCTGCGCGGGGCTCGCCTGGTAGGAGCCGAAGGGCAGGTCGGCGACGACGAGGGCGCGCGAGGAGCCCCGGACCACCGCCGCCGTGAGCGGGATGAGGTCGTCGACCGTGACCGGCAGGGTCGAGTCGTAGCCGTAGACGACCATCGCGGCCGAGTCGCCGACGAGCATGACCGGGATGCCGGCCTCGTCGAAGACGCGGGCGGTCATGGCGTCGTAGGCCGTCACCATCGGCCACTTCTCGCCGCTCGACTTCGCTGCCTGGATGTCGCGTACGGTCACCCGGCGGCCGGCGGCCCCACCGTAAAGTGCAGAGGACATGGCTACCTCCTGGTCTCGTGGCGCCCCTGTGGCGTCCCCGGACAGTCGCATCATCGCATGCGACATCGGGATAGAACACCCCGCCCACTACCCGTAATCCGGTTCTGTCAGAAGCCCGCCGCTTGGCACAATGCCGTGCGGAGGTCGTAAGTAATGAAAACGGCGATTGAACCTTACCGGAGGCTGTTCCGGCTCCCGGGCGTCCCCTCACTCGTGGCTCTGGGGCTGGTCACCCGCATCCCGGCGACCGCGACCGGGCTCACCATCTGGCTGCACGCGGCCGACACGTTGGAGGTCTCCGCGCTGCAGGCGGGGGTGGTGAGCGCCGCCTCCACGGTCGGCATCGCGGTGGGGTCGCCGCTGCTCGGGCGGGTGGTCGACCGCCGGGGCGTCCGGCCGGTCGTGGCGGTGACCACTCTGGCGCAGGTGGTGTTCTGGCTGGCCGCGCCCTCGTTGCCCTATGAGGCGCTGGTGGCTGCGGCCTTCGTGGGCGGGCTGCTGATGCTGCCGGTCTTCGGGCTGATCCGGCAGTGCGTGGCCGCGATGGTGCCCAAGGAGCAGCACCGGACGGGGTTCGCGCTCGACTCGATGTGCGTCGAGTTGTCGTACATGATCGGGCCGGCCGTCGGGGCCGCCGCGGTGAGCCTGCTGTCGAGCACAGTGGCCATGCGGGCCGTCGGCGTCGGGTTCGCCCTGGCGGGGCTGGGGCTCTACCTGCTCGACCCGCCGAGCCGGTCGGCCGAGGAACTGGCCGAGGGGCCTCAGAGGAAGGTGCCGACGCGGCACTGGATGAACGTGCGGGTGCTGACGATCTTCGGGGTGACCGCCGCGCTGACCTTCGTGCTGACCGCGACGGATCTGGCGATCGTCGCCACCCTTCAGCGCTCCGGGGACACCGCCTGGATCGGGCTCGTCATCGGCCTGTGGTGCTTCGCCTCCCTCGTCGGCGGGTTCGTCTACGGCGTGCTGCCGCGCGGCTTCTCCCCGCTCGTCATGATCGGCGGCCTGTGCGCGCTGACCATCCCGGTCGGTTTCGTCGGCGGCGGCTGGTGGTGGCTGATCCCGGCGCTGATCCCCGGCGGCCTGCTCTGCGCGCCGTCGTTGTCGACGACGGTCGACTACGTCAACAAATCGGTCCCGGCGGCCGCGCGCGGGGAATCGATGGGCATGCACGGGACGTTCCTCACCATCGGCGTCTCGCTGGCGGGCCCGGTGGCCGGCCTGATCATCGACGCCTGGGGCCCGAACTGGGCGTTCACCGGGGCGGGGCTCATCGGGCTGGTGCTGGTGCTGGTCGCGGTGCCGTTCTGGCGGATGCCGGTCAAGGCGGCGGAACCCGTTAAGGTGCCCGCCTAGTTTTCGAAACGCGACCGTTGCGTATCGTTATTCGCCGGGTGTACATTTCGATACGAAACGACATCGTATCGAAAGTTATCGGGGGCATCCGTGGATGCACACTCGGGACACCCGCGCCGCTGGCAGATCCTCGGCGTGATGGTGTTCTCGCTGCTCGCGGTGGTGCTCGACCAGACGATCCTGAACGTGGCGATCAAGACGATCGCCGATCCCGTTCACGGACTGGGCGCCACCCAGAGCGAGCTCGAATGGGCCATGAACTCCTACACCCTGGCGTTCGCCGGCCTGCTGTTCACCTTCGGCGTGCTCGGCGACCGGCTCGGCCGCAAGCGCATGCTGATGGCGGGCATGGCCCTGTTCCTGCTGGCCTCGGTGGCCAGCGGGTACGCGCAGGACCCCAACCAGCTGATCGCCGCCAGGGCCCTCATGGGCGTCGGGGGCGCGGCGATCATGCCGGCCACCCTCGCGATCATCTCCAACGTCTTCCCCTTCCACGAGCGCGGCCGGGCCATCGGCATCTGGGCGGCCGGGGTCGGCATCGCCGTCGCCATCGGCCCCATCACCGGCGGTCTGCTCCTGGAGCACTTCTGGTGGGGCTCGGTCTTCCTGGTCAACGTGCCGATCGTGCTGATCGGACTGGTCCTCAACGCCGTCCTGGTGCCCGACTCCAAGGACCCGCACAAGGCCCGGCTCGACCCGATCGGCGTGGTGCTGTCGATCCTCGGCCTGATCTCGCTCGTCTACGGCATCGTCCGGATCAGCGACCTCGGCACCGTCGCCGACGTGACCGTCATCGTGCCGGTCGCGGTCGGCGTGGCGATCCTCGCGGGGTTCGTCTGGTACGAGGCCCGCACCGACCACCCGGCCTTCGACGTCCGCCACTTCCGCAACCCGGCCTTCACCACCGCGATCACCACGGTCGGCCTGACGTTCTTCTCCGCCATCGGCGTGATGTTCTTCATGGCCTTCTACTGGCAGATCGTGCGCGGCTACTCCCCGCTGCAGTCGGGCGCGCTGGTGCTGCCCTTCGCCGCCGGCCAGCTCCTCTTCTCCCCGCGCAGCGCCGCCATGGTCGAGCGCTACGGCGCCAAGCTCGTCGGCACCGTCGCGATGACCGTGATCACGCTGGTGCTGGGCGCCTACGTCTTCGTCGGCGTCGACACCCCGATCTGGATCCTGCTCGTGCTGGGCTTCGTCCAGGGCGGCGCGATGGCCAACATCCTGCCGCCCGCGACGACCGCCATCATGAACGCGCTGCCGCGGGAGAAGGCCGGCGTCGGCTCCTCGATGAGCAACGTGTTCCGCCAGGTCGGCTCGTGCCTCGGCATCGCGGTCCTGGGCGCGATCCTGTCGGCCAGCTACCGCAACGACATGGAGGGCGTGGCCGCCGCGCTGCCCGGCGACGTGGGCCACGTCGCCCAGGAGTCGATCGCCGGCGCGGCCGGGGTCGCCTCGGCCCTGGGCCCGCAGGGCACCTCGCTGCTGCACGCCGCCAACGAGGCGTTCGTGACGGGCGTCCACTGGGCGTCGGGCGGGGCCGCGCTGATGACCCTGATCGGCGTCTTCGTGGTGGCCCGCTGGATGCCCGGGAAGTCGGCGCCCACGGTCATCCCCGACCTTGTGAAGGCCGAAAGCGCCGTAGGATAGAAGACTGCCATGACGACCATTCAGGAATCCGCGGGGCGGGGGCGTCCCCGCAGCGAGCGCGCCGAGAAGGCGATCGTCGACGCCACCCTCGACATGATCGGCGAGGGCGTCACGGTGTCGGAGTTGTCGATCGAGGCGGTCGCGAACCGCGCCGGGGTCGGCAAGACGACGATCTACCGGCGCTGGGCGAACAAGGAAGACCTGGTGGTCGACTCACTGGCCACGCTCCGGCTCCCCATGCCGGAGCCCGGCGGCGCCGACGTGCGGGCCGACCTGATCGAATATCTGAAGATCATGCGGTCGGAGTCGAGCGAGCTGCGCAACCGCTGCATCACCAACATCGCGCTCAACGAGGCCGACCGCTACCCCGACCTCTACCGCCGGTTCCGCGAACTCGTCATCGAGCCGCGCCGCGAGGCCTTCCGGCAGGTCCTGCGGCGCGGCGTGGCGACCGGTGAGCTGCGCCCCGACCTCGACATCGAAGTGGCGATGTCGATGCTGGTCGGGGCGATGCTCTTCCACACGAAGATGTCGGGCCCGGACTACCCGGTGCCCGGCGACCTCCCGGAGCGGCTGGTCGACGAGGCGCTGCGCGGCTTCCGCTACGACGTGACCCGGAACGTGGCGTCCTGACGGTCGGTCGCCGTGCTGATCGGGTCGATGCGCAGCAGGTAGTCGTAGTGCCGCAGGTACCGCGCCGGGAAGTTGTACGACCGGAACGACGACCAGCTGCCGTCGGCCAGCCCGGCCACCCGATGGAAGGTGGCGTCCGCCCGGAAGACGGCCGTGCCGTCATTGGCGTCCAGGCGCATCGCGTAGTCCCAGTGGCGCAGGTAGCTGCCCGGCCGGTTCACCGACTCGAACGACACCCCCGCCGAGTCGGCCAGGCCGGGCACCATGCGCCACAGCTGATCCTGGTGCGGGTCGAACGGGTAGGCGTCGATGCGCCCGACCAGGTTGGCGTGCCGGACGAAGCGGTCGGGGAAGTTGTACGACTTGAGCCTGACCCAGCTCGGCAGCCCCCACCGGGAGACCAGGGCGGTGTACTCGGCGTCGGTGATACCGGCGATGGAGCCGTGTTTGGCGTTGAGCGGCGGGGTGTAGTCGCGCTGGTTCGCGGCGGTCCAGGCGTTGGCGCCGATGGTCGACGACGTCCAGAGGTAGTAGTCGTTGTTGACCGGGCTGAAGGAGTCGCCCCAGAGCCGCCAGCCGCCCTCGTTGGTCTTCAGCAGCAGCGGCGCCTCGATCGCGTTGCCCTGCCGCAGGCCGCTCGTGTAGGTGGTGAAGCTGTTCGGCTGGCCGGTCGACGACCGCGCGCCGTAGAGCAGCCCGTCGTTGAGGTTCTTGTAGTAGAGGTACGTCGTGTCGCCGTCGACGACGATGTCGCCGTCCAGGACGTTGAAGCTCGGGCTGAAGAAGGTCTGCTGGGCGCCGACCGTCTGGAAGTCGGCGGTGTAGTTGACCGCGAGGACGTCGCGGCCCCCGGTGTTGAACGAGTAGACGATGCCGTACTGGCCGCGCGAGTCGTCGCGGAACACCGTGGGGGCCCAGGTGTGGCCGCCGGTGGTGTGCATGCGCAGGCGGCGGTAGTTCGTGAAGGCCGTCAGGTTGACCGAGTCCCAGGCGTGCAGATACTGGCTGACCGAACTGAAGTTGGTGCCCTTGAGATCGGTGGCGATCACCACGAAGGCGCCGTCGGCCTTGCGGTAGACCTGCGGGTCGCGTAACCCCTGCTCTCCGGCGGTGGGGGTGGCGACGGGGTTGTTCTGGTTGAGGGGCGACCAGTTCAGCCCGTCGCGGCTGACCGCCAGGTGCAGGCCGTAGTTGGAGGCCGACTGGTTGGGGGTCTCGGTGAAGTAGGCGAAGACGTAGGCGGTGTTGGCCGCCCACGCGGCGCGGGGGAAGGCGGCCACGCCGGTGGCCAGGGCGGCGGTCGTGAGGGCGGTCTTGCCGAACTGCCTGCGGCTGAGGGACACGGGAGCGTCCTTTCTGGGGGTGTTATCGCTAACATTCGCGAGTGAGCGATCCCCTGGGGGTACCGGTGAGTATCCGGCCGCCGGACCGGGCGTCAACGCGCCGTCCCGGCGCACCCCGGCGGTCGAGGACACGAGGCCCCGCTGCCTCGGGCTCGCGGTGAGGCGCGCCGGGTCGTGTGCACCGCGCCGGTGAAACTTACACGGGCGCGCCCGGCTGTAGCGTCTGCGTGCCCAGAACGACGGCCAGGGCCAGGCGGTCGGCGTCTTCCGTGCCGGGCTCGGCGGTGTAGACGGTGATGCGCAGGTCGTCGCGGGCGACGAACAGCGTGTCGCAGTCGAGGGTGATCGGGCCGGTCGCCGGGTGGTCGATGGTCTTCTGCCGGGAGGTGTCGGCCGGGGCCGGGGGTGTCTCGGCGTCCCACAGTTCGGCGAAGCGCGGGCTGCCGGAGGCCAGGTCGGTGATCAGACGCCGCAGGTCGCGGTCGGCGGGGTAGCGCGAGGCCGTCAGGCGCAGGTCGGCCACGAGCCGGGCTTCGTGCTCGGCCTGCTCCCGCGGGGTGTGCACGACCCGCGTGGGCAGGCGGGCGACGTTGCGCCAGACGGCGTTGCGTTCCAGGCCGCGCCAGGTGCTCGTCTCGCCCATGAGCGCGTCGTAGGGCTCGTTGGCCAGCACGAGTGTCCAGCTTGCGTCGTACACGACGACCGGGGTGTTCGCCAGCCGGTCGAGCAGCCGTTGCACGCTAGGGGTGACTCGCGACGGCACGACGTCCGGACCGGGCGCGGCGTGCCCGGCCAGCCGGTAGAGCAGGTCGCGTTCGGTGTCGGACAGGCGCAGCGCCCGGGCCAGCGACTCCACGACCTGCGCCGACGGCGCGGTCGCGCGCCCCTGCTCAAGGCGGGTCAGGTAGTCGGCCGAGATGCCGGCGAGCGTGGCCAGCTCCTCGCGGCGCAACCCGGTGGCCCGGCGTCGGGGGCCCGCCCGCACGCCGACGGCCGAGGGCGTCACCCGGTCGCGCCAGCGGCGCACCGTCGGGCCGAACTCCCACGCTTCCACGCTCTCCATTCTGCGCGTGCCCGCGCCGGGTTGTCCTGGCCCTGGCAGTCCTACGAAAACCGGACGAATGGCTGTGGCCCGGCCGGCCTCGCAGGCTGGGCCCATGACCGAACCCGGAACCGTTCTGATCACCGGCCCGACCCGCAACCTGGGCCGGCACGCCGTGCTGGCCATGGCTCGCCGCCCGGCCGGGCGGCGACCCGACCTGCTGCTGGTCGGCCGAGCCGGGCCGGATTTGACCGCGGTCGCCGACGAGGCCCGCGCGCATGGCGCCGTCGTCCACGAGATCGGCTGCGACCTGTCGCGACTGGCCGACGTCCGGGCCGCCGCGGCCACCGTGCGCGCCCTGCTCACCGCCGGCGCCGTACGGCCGCTCCGCGCGCTGGTCGCCAACGCCGGCGCCATGTCGGCCGACACCCGGCGGGCCTCGTCCGACGGCTACGAGATGACCTTCGCCGTCAACCACCTCGCGCATGCCCAGCTCATCGGCGACCTGCTCGGCTCGTTCACCACCCCGGCGCGGGTCGTGCTGCTCGGCTCGAACACCTATCACGCCAATTTCTGGCGCAGGCTGCTGGGCGTGCCCGAGGCCGAGTGGGCCGATCCCGTCGAGCTCGCCCGCCCGGCCGCCGGTGAGCGGGCCCCGGGCCTGACCGCGTTCGGCGTCGCCTACTCCAACGCCAAGCTGGCGATCCTGTACTACGCCCATGAGCTGCAGCGACGCGTCGGCGACGGGATCAACGTGGCGGTGTTCGAACCGGGCTGGATGCCCGGCACCGCGCTGGGCCGCGGCGCCCCCAGGGCGGTTCGGGCGATGAGCCGCGCCCTGGGCCGTGTCCCCGGCGTGTCGACGCCGCGGCGCTCGGGGCCGCTGCTGGCCGCGCTGGCCCTCGACGACAGATGGGCGCACCTGCGCGAGGGCGCGTTCGTGGTGAAGACCCGGCCGGCCGAGGTGCGGCCGGTCGCCCACGACCCGGGCCGGGAGCGGCGCCTGTGGGAGGCGACCACCGAGCTGCTGGAACGCGCGGGCGCGTCCAAGGCCTGAGGGAGCCCGGGACGAAGACGTTATGACGGCATCTCGCGCCACTTGTTGGTGATCGGCAGGCGGCGGTCGCGCCCGAAGTTCTTCGGGCTGATCTTCGGGCCCGGCGGGTACTGCCGGCGCTTGTACTCGGCGAAGTCGACCAGCCGGATGATGCGCAGCACCAGTTCGGGGTCGTGGCCGGCCGCGATCAGCGCGTCGCGGCCCATGTCCTTCTCGACGTAGTCGTCGAGCAGCCGGTCGAGCACCTCGTAGGGCGGCAGCGAGTCGGTGTCGCGCTGGTCGGGCCGCAGCTCGGCGCTGGGCTCCTTGGTGATCGAGTTCTCCGGGATCGGCGGCGGGTCGGACTGGGTGTTGCGCCACCGCGACAACTCCCAGACCAGGGTCTTCGGCACGTCCTTGATCGGCGCGAAGCCGCCCGCCGAGTCGCCGTAGAGGGTCGAGTAGCCCGCCGCCAGCTCGCTCTTGTTGCCGGTCGTCAGCACCAGGTGGCCGTGCTGGTTCGAGAGCGACATGAGGAACATGCCGCGGACCCGGGCCTGGAGGTTCTCGGCGGCCAGGCCCGTCAGCTCGACCTCCTTCTCGAAGGCGGCGACCGTGTCGGCGATGGGCAGGATCCGGGAGTGCACGCCCTGGCGGCGCACCAGCTCCTCGGCGTCGTCGATCGAGTGGCCGGAGCTGTAGCGCGAGGGCATCAGCACCACGTGGACGCGGTCGGCGCCGATGGCGTCGGCGGCGATGGTGGCGGTCAGGGCCGAGTCGATGCCGCCCGACAGGCCCAGGATGACCGAGCGGAAGCCGTTCTTCTCCACGTAGTCGCGCACGCCGAGCACGAGCGCGCCGTAGACCTCGGCGGCGTCGTCGAGGCGGTCGGCGACGACCGGCTCCTGCGGCTCGAAGGTCACCGGTTCCTCCGAGAGCACGACCCGCTCGACCGTGATCGTGGTGCCGTCGCCGGCGTCGTACACCGACTCTCCGGGCTCGCCCGAGCCCAGGGGGAGGTCGAGGTCGGCGAAGAGGAGCTCCTCGGTGAACTGGGCCGCGCGGGCGATCAGGGCGCCGTCGGCGCCGACGACGAGGGAGTCGCCGTCGAAGACCAGTTCGTCCTGGCCGCCGACCTGGTTGGCGTAGGCGAGCGCGCAGCCCGCCTCGCGGGCCCGGCGGGCGCACAGGTCCCGGCGCACGTCGTCCTTCTCCCGCTCGTACGGCGAGGCGTTCGGCACCACCAGCAGGCCCGCGCCGGCCGCGCCGGCCACGGACACCGGGCCGCCCTCCTGCCACAGGTCCTCGCAGATCGCGACGGCCACGTCGACGCCGTGGAGGCGGAAGACCGGCAGGCGGTCGCCGCGCACGAAGTAGCGGTATTCGTCGAAGACGCCGTAGTTGGGCAGGTGGTGCTTGGCGGTGCGGACGACCACGCGGCCCCGGTGGAGCACGGCGGCGGCGTCGAGGGGCGCGCCCTTGGGCTGGCCCACCCGGGCCACCCGGTCGGCGCGGTCGACGTAGCCGACGACGACGGGGAGGTCGCCGTAACCGGCGTCGGCCAGGCGGCGGGCGCAGCTCTCCAGGGTCGCGATGGACGCGTCGACGAAGGAGGCGCGCAGCACCAGGTCCTCGACCGGATAGCCGGTCAGGAACATCTCGGTGAAGACCACCAGATGGGCGCCGCCCGCGTGGGCCTTGCCGGTCCATTCGACGAGCCGGTCGGCGTTCCCGGCGAGGTCTCCGACGACGGGGTTGGTCTGGGCGAGTGCGATGCGGAGTTGGGCCACGGCACCAGCCTACGGGGCGCCCCCAATTTTCATCAATGTGACGATAAGCACCCCTGTCACGTTCCGGGGCTGACGAGTCCCGTCTCGTAGGCGAGCACGACGAGCTGGGCCCGGTCGATCAGGTCGAGGCGTTTGAGCAGGCCGGTCACCTCGGCCGCGACCTCCGGCTCGTCGACGGCCAGGGTGACCGCGATCTGGCGGTTGGTGAAGCCGCGCGCGATGAGCCGGACCAGGTCGACCTCGGTGTCGCTGAGCCCGCCGGGCGCGGCCGGGTTGTGGCGGCCCGCGAAGGCGGCGATGAGGTGGGTCGTCACGGCCGGGTCGATCAGCGCGTCGCCCGCCACGGCGGCCCGGATCGCGGCGATGAGCTGCTCGGGGGCCGACGTCTTCAGCACGAAGCCGCTGACCCCGGCGCGCAGCGCCGAGTAGAGGTTGTCGTCGGTGCCGAAGGTGGTCATCATGATCACCTTCGGCGGGTCGTTCTCGGCCAGGATGCGCCGGGCCGCCGCGAGGCCGTCGAGGCGCGGCATCTGGATGTCCATCAGCACGACGTCGGGCCGGGTCAGGTGGACCTGCTGGATCGCCTGCTCGCCGTTCTCGGCCTCGGCCACGAGCTCCAGGCCGGGCTCGCTGTCGAGCACCACCTTCAGCCCGGTGCGCACCAGCGCCTGGTCGTCGGCCACGACCACCCGCAGCACCTCGGCCGGCCTCGGCGCGGACACGGGCGGGGCGGCCGGCCCGTCGAGGTGGGCGGCCTGCCCGAGGATGTCCTGCTCCAGCCGCTGGAGCGCGGGGCCCAGGTCGAGCCCGAGCTCGTCGCGCAGGACGTCGCGGGCCCGGCGCAGCGCGCCGAGCGCGTCGGCCTGGCGGCCGGCCCGGTAGAGGGCCAGGGCGAGCAGCCGCCAGGCCTCCTCGCGCAGCGGGTGGGCGGAGGCGTGCGCCTCCAGGTCGGGGATGAGCGCGGCGCTGCGGCCCAGCCGGACGGCCGCGTCGGCCCGCCGCTCGACCGCGATCAGCCGCAGGTCGTCGAGCCGCTGCGCCTCGGCCTGGGCCCAGGCCAGGTCGCCGAACTCGGCCAGCGCCGGGCCCCGCCACAACGCGAGCGCGGTGTCGAGCCGGGTCAGCGTGGCCGCCAGGTCGTCGCCGTCGTCGCGTTTCACCAGGTGTTCGAAGTGCCAGGCGTCGACGTTCTCGACGTCGGCGCGCAGCGCGTAGCCGGGCGGGGCCGAGACCAGCACCCCGGCCTCCTCACGGGGCGCCCGGCCGGGCTCCAGCGCCCGCCGCAGGCGGGACACGTAGCCCTGGATCGTCGACAGGGCCTGGGCGGGCGGACGCCCCGGCCACAACTCGTCGATCAGGGTGCTGACGGGAATGGCCCGCCCGCCCGCCACCAGAAGGCGGGCCAGGACGGCCTGCTGCCGCTGACCTCCCAGGTCGAGCGGCCGCCCGTCGGAAATGGCCTGGAACGGCCCCAGGGCCCGAAGAATCACCATGGTGGTGGTAAGCGTAGAGCAACGTCACATGGCGCCGGTCAACGGCAGCCGGGCCGCCACGACCGTGCCGCCGGTGTCGGGCGCGGTGATCGCGCACGAGCCGCCGAGTTCGGCCGCCCGCTCCCGCATCGACGCGGTGCCGACCCCGGCCCGGCGCACCTCGGGCAGCCCGATCCCGTCGTCGGCGACCCGGACCGTCAGCAGCCCGTCCTCCAGCGCCAGCGTGATCGACACCCGCTTGGCGTGGGCGTGCCGCCGCACGTTGGTGAGCGCCTCCTGCGCGATCCGGTACGCCGCCACCTCGACCGCCGCCGGGAGGTCGTCCATGGGCCCGTCGGCGCTCACGTGGGTGGCCGTGCCCGCATCGAGGGTGTCGGCGGCCAGGGTGCGGATGGCCTCCACCAGGCCCAGGTCGTCGAGGGCGGGCGGGCGCAGGCCGTAGACGAGCTCGCGGATGTCGCCGGCCACCGCGTCCATGCCCGAGCGCAGGTCACGGAGCAGGTGGTCGGCCGTGGCGGGGGAGCCCTTGATGTTGAGCCGGGCCATGTTGAGCGTCATCGCCATCGCGCCGAGCGTCTGCCCGAGCCCGTCGTGCAGGTCGCGGCGCAGCCGCCGGCGTTCCTCCTCGCGGGCCGCCAGGATGCGCTCCCTGGAGCGTTGCAGGTCGCTGGCCATGCGCACGGCGTGCGCGACGTCGGCGACGTAGGGGAGCAGGGTGGCGACCACCCGTTCGTCGTGGGCGGCGCCGAACCTGCCGCCCCCGGGAGCGCCCAGGAGCAGGCGGCCGACCGGTTCGCCGTGCCAGACGAGCGGCAGCTCCCGGGGGGCGGCGCCGACCTGGCCCGACGTGAGGTGGAGGCCGTTGACGACCTCGACGGCGGCCCCGCCGACCGCCAGGCCGTCGCGGACCACGTCGACCACGGCGGCCAGCGCCTCCGCCGGGTCGGCGTTGCGCACCTCCTCGACGAGCCGCGCGGTCAGTAACCTCGGGTCGCCGACCGGGCCGTAGAGGAGCCGGTCCATGCCGCGCTGGATCAGGCGGCGCAGCGGCTGGTAGAACGCGCCCGCGAACAGGGCGGCGGCCAGGCCCGCGAGGATGTCGTACTCGGCGGCCATGAGGCTGAAGACCGCGCCGGTGGCGAAGTAGACGGCGCTCACCCCGGCCACCGTCCCGGCCACGACCACGGTCCGGCTGAGCACGTCGTCGATGCCGAACAGGCCGTGGCGCAGCACCGAGAAGGCGATCGACACGGGGATGAGCGCGACCCAGGCCACCAGGAAGGCGTGGAAGGCCGGGTCGCCGGTCACCACCAGCACGGCGTAGACCGCGAAGGTCAGCGCCGGCCAGGCGACCGCCCGCCGGGTCTCCGCGTCGGCGCCGCGCATCCGGACGACCATCGAGACCAGCGCCAGCAGGATGCACCCCTGCTCGGCCAGCCACAGCGTGTCGGTGACCGGCACCCAGACCTCGCGCGGGATGCCGAAGTCGAGCGGGTTGGGGATGACCGACGACATGCCCCGCGTCGGCGCGGGCGGCTCGGGGCGGCCGACCCGCAGCGCCGTCTGCACCACGATGATCACGGCGGCGACGACGCCGAAGACGCCCCAGCCCTTCGACGGACGCCGCCCGCCGATGGCGAACAGCGGCACCAGGATCGCGAGGAAGCCGCCGCCCAGCGACCACGTGCCGGCGCCCACGATGCGGTACAGGGCCGCCGCGTCCAGGTCGCCGCCGTTCTCGGCCTGCACCAGCAACGCGGAGGTGAGCACGCTGACCGCCTCGAACACGCCACCGGCGATCATCAGCCAGCCGATCGGCAGGCGGGGCCGCCGGGCCGCGATGTAGGCGCCGAGAGCGGGGAACATCACCCCCGCCGTGTAGTCGGGCGTCGGCTCGAAGGCGACCTGGCTCTGCGGCGGCAGCCCGAACTGGATCGCCAGCGCGGCGGCGACGGCGGCGGCGGAGGCCACGCCGACGACGGCCGCGATCACCAGTGCCGGGCCCGAACCTCTGTCTCCCATTTCGGGCCAGGGTATTGCCGAATTATGACTGTTGTGTCCTGGTCCTATTACGGATCGAACGTGCGAGCAGCACCTGCCCCGCCGCGGCCACCAGGCCCAGGGCGCCCGTGGTCAGCCAGAGCGCCTCGTGCCCGAGCTCAAGCAGCCGGGTGCCGAGCACGGGGGTGACCGCCGCGCCGACCGACCACGACAGGCCGTAGAGGCCGTTGTACCGGCCGCGCAGGTGCGGCGGGGCCAGCGCCGAGGTGATCGCCAGGGGCATCCCGGCGGTGAGGATCTCGCCGCACGTCCAGACGGTGACGGCCAGGGCGTACTGGAGGGTCGTGGTGGCGAAGGCCTGCAGCGCGAACCCCACGCCGACCACGGCGAAGCCCGACGCCAGCACCAGGCTCGGCGAGAACCGGGTCAGCCAGGCCGTGGTGACCGGCTGGACGACGATGATCAGCGCGCCGTTGACCGCGATGGCCGTGCCGAACGCCTCCGGCGGCAGCCCTCGCTGGGTCATCGCGATGGCCAGCGTCTGGAACGCCTGCAGATAGGTGCACGTGTAGGCCAGGTTCATCAGCACGAACGCGACCATGGTCCGGTCGCGCAGCACGTCGCGGTAGCCGCCGGGCAGCCGTTCCGCCGCGGGCGGCCGGGTCTCCGGGATCAGCCGCCAGACCAGGAATCCGAAGATCAGGCAGCCCGCCGCGTCGATCCAGAACAGCAGCAGGAACCCGCCCGACGCGAGCCGCCCCCCGGCCACCATGGCGACGGAGAAGCCCAGGTTGATCGCCCAGAAGAGCAGCCCGTAGGCCCGCGGCCGGTCCTCCGGCGACACCAGGTCGGCCAGCATCGCCTGCGAGGCCGGCCGGTAGGTGTCCACGACCATCCCCAGCACGAACATGCCTGCGGCGATCGCGGTCAGGTCGCGGGCGTAGCCGAGGAAGATCATGGTCGCGGCGGTGGCGACCATCCCGCCCGTGAGCGTCGCCCGCCGCCCGATCCGGTCGGCCAGAAACCCCGCCACCGGCTGCGACAGCAGCGACCCGCAGCCCCACAACATGAGCACGAACCCGGTCATGGCGACCGAGACGCCGCGCGACTGGGTCAGGTAGATGCCCATGAACGGCTGCGCCATCGCGCCGAGCTTGTTGACGGCCGTCCCGGAGAACAGCACCCAGAACTCTCGGGGCAGCCCGCCGACGCGGGAGTGCACGAACCGGCGGACGGGGGAGCGGTGGACGGGAGGTGCGGCCATGGGGACAAGGGTCGTGACCGGGGACGGGCGGGCGCGATCGATTTAGGCTCTGCTAAAACATGGTCTGAAATGGGCAAACTTTTGGGGTTGGGGACACATGGCCGTGGAGTGGTTGTTCACGCCCGGTGACGTGGCGCGGTCGCGGTTCGCCTTCTCGCCCATGTGGGAGGTCGTGGCCAGCCTCCGGGCCGTCCAGGGCGCCGCGCTGCACACCGCGCAGGCGCCGTGGTCGCGGGCGGTGCGCGACCGGCTCGGCGCGCTCGGGCTGGGCGAGCTGACCGGCCTGGTGCCCGCCGCCGGATACGTGCCCGACTTCCTCACCCCCACGCCCGACACCCACCAGCCCGACTTCGCCGCCGAACTCGCCCGGGTCCGGGCCACCGACCCCCGGGTCGCGCGGGCCGAGGTGGCCCGCTCGGCGCCGCGCAGCGCCGGGATGGCCGCCCGCTTCGACCACGACCCGGCCGGGACGCTCTCGTGGGTGAGTGACGCGCTGGAGGCGTACTGGACGCTGGTCTTCCAGGACTTCTGGCCGAAGGTGCGCGGCATCCTGGAGGCCGACGTGCTCTACCGGTCGCGGCGGCTGGCCGAGGGCGGGGTGCGCGACCTGTTCGCCGCCCTCCACCCGTCGGTGACCTGGCACGGCGACCGGCTGATCGCCGACAAGGGCTGCATCCACTGGGGCGAGCTGGGCGGCGCCGGGCTGGTGCTGCTGCCCAGCGTGTTCCAGCCGCTCGACCGGGTGTCGGTCATGCACGAGCCCTACCGGCCGATGCTCGTCTATCCGGCCCGGGGGATGGGCAACCTCTGGCAGCGCGACCCGGAGGAGGTGCCCGGCGCGTTGTCGGCCCTGATCGGGCGCACCCGGGCCCGCATCCTGACGGCGCTGGAGCTGCCGGCGTCGACGTCGGGGCTGGCCCGGGTGATGGAGCTGACTCCCGGGGCGGTCTCGCAGCACCTGACGGTGTTGTCGGACGGCGGGCTGGTGTCGCGCCGGCGGCTGGGGCGCGAGGTGCTCTATCAGCGCACGGCCATCGGCGACGCCCTGGTGGGTGGCCACCACTAGTCGTCGCGGCGCGGGCCGGGAGCGGTGCTGAGCGCCGGATGCGGCGGGGGCCGGGGGCGGCGGACGGTGCCGGGGGGCGGAGCGTAACGGAAGGAGATTCACAGGGGGAGGCGGGCGGTGACCGTGGTGCCGCCGGGGGAGCTCCGCACCTCGCAGGTCCCGCCGAGTTCGGCGGCGCGTTCGCGCATCGACGCGAGGCCGACGCCCGGGCGGGTGCGGGCGGGCAGGCCCGTGCCGTCGTCGCGGATCTCCAGGACCAGGTCCTCCTCTCGTCTGACGGTGATCGTGGCGCGGGTCGCGGCGGCGTGGCGGCGGATGTTGGTGAGGGCCTCCTGGGTGATGCGGTAGGCGGCGACCTCGACCGCCGCCGGGAGGCCGGTCAGGTCGCCGTCGACGACCAGTTCGTCGGGGCCCAGGTCCTTGAGCGCGCCGGCCAGGCCGAGCTCGTCGAGGGCGGGCGGGCGCAGGCCGTAGACGAGTTCGCGGATGTCGCCGGAGACGGCGTCCATGCCGCAGCGCAGGTCGGCGAGCAGGGTGTCGGCGGTCTCGGGGCTGCCCGCAAGGCTCATGCGGGCCATCGTGATGCGCATCGCCATCGCGCTCAGCGTCTGGCCGAGGCCGTCGTGGAGGTCCCGCCGGAGGCGGCGGCGCTCCTCCTCGCGGGCGGTCAGGATGCGCTCGCGCGACCGGCGCAGCGCCGTGGTCAGCCGCATGGTGTGGGCGGCGTCGGCGATGTACGGGGTCAGCCCCGCGATCACCCGCTCGTCGTGGGCGGCGGGGAAACGGCGGCGTCCGGGCGGGCCGATGAGCAGCGTGCCGACGGGTTCGCCGTGCCACACGAGGTCGACCCGGCGGGCCACCACGGGCAACTCGCCCCACTGGGTGCGGGCGCCGTCGAGGTCCAGGGCCGCGCCGGTCACGGCCAGGCCCTCTCTGATGGTCTCCAGGGTGGCGAGCAGGCCGTGGACGGGGTCGCTCTGCTGCAGCCGCCGCCGCAGGTCGGCCGCGAGGGAGACCGGGTCGCCCCGGGTGCCGTAGAGGGCCCGGTCGGCCAGCCGGTGCAGCACCCGCTTCATCGGGTGGAAGAACACCCCGGCCCCGAGGGCCACGACCAGCCCGAAGTAGCGGTCGACCTCGGCCAGGAACAGGCTGGAGGCGGTGCCCGCCAGCACGTAGGCGCAGGCGAACACGGTGACCATCCCGGCGCCGACCAGCGCGCGGGTGATCAGGGTGTCGATGCCGAACAACCGGTAGCGCAGCACGGCCAGGGTGATCGCGGCGGGGATCAGCGGGATCGTGATCGCGGTGATCCACCAGACCGACCCGCCGATGATCCACGGCACGCTCAGGCAGGCGATGGCCAGCAGCGGCCAGAGGATCTGCCGCCGCTCGTCGCCCTCCGCCCGCCGGAACCTGATCACCAGCGACGAGAACGCCACCAGCAGCGCCACCGTGATGAGGGGCGGCAGCACGCCGGTGCCCGGCACGATCCAGTCGGCCGCCAGCACGGCGGCCGCGAAGCCGCCCGGCCAGCACCACGTCTTCGACAGCAGCGCCCCGGTCGGGTAGAGCATCGGCAGCAGCACGCCGAGGGCGTAGGTGGTCAGGTTCCACACCCCGTGGGAGAAGAGGCCGAGCGGCGCGGCCGGGGCGGGGTCGCCCGTCTGGACCAGCAGCGCGGCCAGGGTGACCGAGGCGACGCTGGCCGCCGCGCCGAGCCCGCCCAGCGTCAGCAACCAGCCGATCACCAGTTTCGGCCGCCGCTGCACCAGCAGCGCCCCGAAGACGGAGAAGGCGACCCCCATCACGTCCTCCGGGGCGACCGGCAGCGGCTGGTCGGCCGGGCGCGGCAGCCGCTCGCCGAGCACCAGGTCGGCCACGACCAGGAGGATCGCCGCGCCCGCGATGCCCGCCGCCAGGATCCGGGCCGCCCGGTCGGGCAGCCGCATCCATCGGGGCCGGGTCTCTTCCTCGGGCAGCTCCACGGCTTCTGAGACGGGGCCTGGTGAGGGAAAGTTCAGCAGACTTCCGGCATTTCGGGTGACGCTTTGTCAGACGGGGTGGTGATGGCCCGGACGATCGGCGGGGGCGTGCCGTAGAGGCGCTGGGAGAACCGCTGGGTCGCGCCCGGCCGCAGCCGCACGCCGGTGACGGTGGCCTCCCCGCCGTACACGTCGGAGATCCTCATCGTGTACGGCCCCGGCCCCGGCTCCTCGGGGAACACCCAGTAGTTGTCGGCCCCCCGGCGCAGGTCCCGCCAGTGGGGCCCGCTGCGCACCCGCACGTGCGCCAGCCGGTTGCCGTGGTCGAGCACCTGCAGCGCCGCCCAGTGGGCGGTCGAGCCCGTCTTGAGCCGGAAGGCCAGCCGCCGGGCCGGTTCGGGGTCGCGCACCTCCCGGTAGGCGATGGCGGCGCTGCCGTCGTCGCGGTCGGCGATGCTGACGAACGCCTCCTCCGACAGGTCGAGGTCGCCCGGCCCGCAGGCCGGACAGCGGTCGACCACGAGCACCCTGACCGTGCCGGTCGGCCCCGTCACGTCGAGATAGCCGCCGCAGGCGGCCGACCCGGCGTACTCGGCCGTCGACACCGAGGCGAACAACATGCCGTGGCGGGGCAGTGAGCAGTTCCCCGGCGTGCGCGCCTCGTAGAAGTAGGCCCGCCCGCGCCGGTCGGGCGAAGCGCAGACCGGGCCGGTGAGCTGGACGAACACCACCGCCGCCACCAGCGCCGCCACGGCGGCCGCCACCCAGGGCCTCTTACGGCGTCTCGCGTGCCTCATGCCGGATACATAGAGACACGCGGTGATTACGTTACGTAGATCTTCACTGGTAGCGCGGGGACTCCAGCAGCCATTCCAGATATCCCCGGGGCGCCCCGAACAGCGCCGCCGCCACCTTCTCGACGTCGTCGGGCACCCCGAGCTCCGCGTACGCCTCCGGCAGCGCCTTGGCCGCGTCGGTCAGGTCCTCGGCCCGCTCCACGATCCGGTCGGCCACCCACTCGGCCGGGGCGGGCACCCCGATCCGCGAGGCCGCCACCCGCAGGTAGTTGTGCGGGTCGCCGCGCTCCTTGCCGAGCGAGGCCACGTCGTTGCACCAGGCCGTCACGTCGACCACGGCCTCCACGAGCGTCCGCCACGGAGGCGTGGTGTGCAGCCGTCCCGGCACCTCGATCCGCAGGCACCCCTCGACGATCTCGGCGCCGGGACCCGCGAAGACGTCCCGCCGGAGCGACGGGTACTCCCCGGCCGAGGGCACCCGCCCGATCGACCGGTTCACCGCCTGCATCCGGCACGCCTGCGCCTGCGCCTCCATCCGCGCCGCGAACCGCTGCTCCCACGCCGGGCTCATCGCGGGCGCCGTCACCCGCCACAGGTCGCCGAACGCCGCCACCAGCGGCTCGTCGGTCGCCCGGCCGGTCCGGGCGGCGTCGCGCAGCCGGCCCTGCATCTGGTCGAGCACGGTGGTGTCCCGGCTGCCGCTGCCCTCGTCGCACCAGTCGTCGTAGGCGAGCTGCCAGGTGACCCAGCGGGCGAGCAGCTCGTTGCCCGGCAGCACCCGCGCGGCCAGCCGCTGCGGACGGGCGGAGATCGACAACCCGTACAGCCCGGCCCAGGCCCCCAGCGCGCGCGTGTCGCACTCGACCGGTTCTCCATGGGCCGGCGGCAGGGCGTACGCGAGCGGGGCCAGAACGGCCGCAGCCGAAGGTATGCGCAGCTCAGGGGTCATAAGATGACACGGTAGGTGAGGGTTGGGCACTTGTCCCTGAGGCGCGACGGGGTGTCCTCACGGCAGGTGCGTAACGTATGTGAAACACACAAGGGGCACACTGGTAGGTGCCCAGACTTGGAACTTTCGTGAGGTAGTCGCCTTGGACCGCCAGCAGGAATTCGTCCTCCGCACGCTAGAAGAGCGCGACATCCGGTTCATCCGGCTCTGGTTCACGGACGTCCTCGGTTTCCTGAAGTCCGTCGCCATCGCGCCCGCCGAGCTCGAAGGCGCGTTCGCGGAGGGCATCGGCTTCGACGGCTCCGCCATCGAGGGGTTCTCCCGCGTCTACGAGTCGGACATGCTCGCCAAGCCCGACCCGTCGACCTTCCAGATCCTCCCGTGGCGCAGCGAGACCCCCGGCGCGGCCAGGATGTTCTGCGACATCCTGATGCCCGACGGCTCCCCGTCCCACGCCGACCCCCGCTGGGTGCTCAAGCGCACCCTGGCCCGGGCCGCCGACATGGGCTTCACCTTCTACACCCACCCCGAGGTCGAGTTCTTCCTGCTCAGGAACCGCCCGGAGAAGGGCGTGCGTCCCGAGCCGATCGACGACGGCGGCTACTTCGACCACACCCCCCACAGCGCCGGCCACGACTTCCGCCGCAACGCGATCATGATGCTGGAGGCCATGGGCATCTCCGTGGAGTTCAGCCACCACGAGGGCGCCCCCGGCCAGCAGGAGATCGACCTCCGCTACGCCGACGCGCTGTCGACCGCCGACAACATCATGACGTTCCGGCTGGTCATGAAGGAGGTCGCGCTCGAACAGGGCGTCTGGGCCTCGTTCATGCCCAAGCCGTTCACCGAATACCCCGGCTCGGGCATGCACACCCACATGTCCCTCTTCGAGGGCGACCGCAACGCCTTCTACGAGCCCGGCTCCGACTACCAGCTGTCCAAGGTCGGCCGCTCCTTCATCGGCGGCCTGCTCAAGCACGCCGCCGAGATCACCGCCGTGTGCAACCAGTGGGTCAACTCCTACAAGCGGCTGTGGGGCGACACCGAGGCCATCGCCGGGGCCGGGGGCGAGGCGCCCTCCTACATCTGCTGGGGGCACAACAACCGGTCGGCCCTGGTGCGGGTGCCGATGTACAAGCCGCACAAGGGCGGCTCGACCCGCATCGAGTTCCGCTCGCTCGACTCGGCCTGCAACCCCTACCTGGCCTACGCGATGATCCTCGCGGCCGGCCTCAAGGGCATCGAAGAGGGATACGACATCCCGGCCGGGGCCGAAGACGACGTGTGGGCGCTGACCTCGGGCGAGCGGCGGGCACTGGGCATCCACCCCCTGCCGCAGTCGCTCGACGAGGCCATCTCGGCGATGGAGCACTCGGAGCTCGCGGCGGAGACGCTCGGGGAGCACGTGTTCGACTACTTCCTGCGCAACAAGCGGTCGGAGTGGCGCGAGTACCGGCGCCAGGTGACGGAGTTCGAACTGGGGCGCTACCTGCCCGTCCTGTAGCGGGATCGGGGCCGGTGCGACATCGGCCCCTCCTTCTCAACGGACGACACCCGCCCAGTCCGGCAGCGGCTCACACCGTGCCGTCCACTCGGCGGGCAGGGCCACGTCCGGTGCGGCCGCGATGACGCCGCCGACGATCGCGCACGTCGTGTCGACGTCGCCGCCCGCCGAGGCCGTCGTCCACATCGCCTTCGCGAAGTCCCGGCGCTCCCGCGCCGCGACCCACAACGTGAACGGGACCGTGTCGTGGGCGGTCACCCGGCGGCCGTTGCCGAGCATGCGGGCGGCCAGCAGCGGGTCGGCGATCGTCAGCAGTCCGCGGGCCTCGGCGATGCCCGTGCGGACCAGGCCCGGCGGGACGTGCTCCATGATCCGGTCGAGGAACCTCCCCGCGGGGAGCGAGGGGTCGAGCGCCGCCGCGACGGCCACGGCGACCGCACCCGCGACCGCCTCCGGGTGGGCGTGGGTGACCTCGGCCGACGACGCGGCCTCCGCGGCGGCCCTGGCCGGGTCGCCGGCGAACCAGGCGCCCAGCGGGGCGACCCGCATCGCGGCGCCGTTGCCCCACGAGCCGTTCCCGTCGAAGAGGCCGGTGGCGAGTTCGCGCCAGTCGCCGCCCTCTCTGACCAGGCGCAGCAGCCGGTTGGTGGCCGGGCCGTAGCCCCGGTCGAAGTCGTGGCGGGTGGCGAAGGCGTGCGCGAGATCGTCCTGGTCGACGGCGCCTCTTCTGGTCAGGACGTCGTGGACCGAGCAGGCCATCTCGGTGTCGTCCGTCCATTGCCAGGGGGCGGGCGGGAGCGTGCGGGCGGACAGATGGGGGCGGTTGGCGGGGACGAAGAACTGGGAGCCGAAGGCGTCACCGAGGGCGAGGCCGAGCAGGGAGGCACGGGCGAGGGAGGGGGACATCCCCTCCATTCGATCACGATCTGGCGGTGAGCCAGAGGATCGCCGCGGCCACCGCGCCCGCGCTCAGCAGCGCGCTGGCCGCGAACAGCAGCCGTCGTACCACCGTGTAGCTCAGCGGCGGCCGCCCCTCGGGCCTGGCGCGGGGCCGCCACGGTTCCCCCGCCGCCCCGTCGGCTCGGCGTTCGCCGTTCAGGCCGGTCAGCCACGTCAGGAGGCCCGCGATCTCGTCCGGCTTCGGCGGCAGGCCGGAGGTCGTGTAGCGCACCTCCGACCCCCGGTTCGACAGGTCGCGGACCAGGTTCCCCATGCCCATCGTCGTCAGCCACGCCCGCGGGTCCTCCGACGCCCCCTGCCCGGTCGTCGTCCGGTCCAGGAGGTCTCCCTTGGTCACCACCACCGCGATCCGCCGCTGGCGGCCCCCGTCCGCGCGGGTGGACAGCTCGTTGCGGACGCGGTGGACGGTGTCGGCCGGGTCCTCCCGTGAGGGCACCACGCCCCCGGCCGTCAGGACGTCGCGGTCGGCCGGGACCAGGCTGTCCTGGACTGCGGGCAGCGCGAACGGGTCGATCAGCAGGACCATCGCCTCCCCGTGGGCCAGGTAGCCCATCGCCTCGACCCGGCTGGCCCCGGTGTAGTGCTCCCCTGAAGGGTCGAACAGGTACAGGATGCGGGCCGAGACGTCGAGCATGACCGCCTTCGGCAACTGGGTGCCGGTCTTGGTCATCGTCCCGGCCGCCAGCTGGTCACGCAGCCGGAGGAAGGTCTGCTCGTCGCCCTGGTCGACGAACCGGGCGCCGGCCGTCTCCCGCAGGGCGTCGACCGCCACCGCCAGGAAGGTCGTCTTGCCCGCGTCGGGTCCGCCCACCAGGGGGACGGGCTCCACGCGGACTTTGCCGATCTTGCCGGGCAACGTCCGGCCGCAGTGGGGGCACAGGGCCCGCAGCCGGTGGCGGCCGAGCAGGATCGTGGTCGGCAGCCGGGCGCCGCAGCGGCAGACGTGCCGGAACGCGCCGTTGCGGTCGGGGCGCAGTGCCCGGTGCCGGGCGCCGCACGACGGGCACGCGTAGACCGGCCGGTCGATCCGGGCGTAGCAGCCCGGGTAGGGGCAGGCCTGGAGGATGCGCCGCAGCAGCATCACCGACTGTTCCAGGCCGCGCAGCACGCCGGCGAACGCCAGCCAGGCCAGCAGGCCGGTCACCACCGTCACCAGGTAGGCGGCCGTGACCAGCAGCGCCACCACGGTCAGCGGCAGCAGCGCCGCCAGGAGGCCGGCCATGACCGCGAGCCACAGGGGGAAGAGCACGTAGCGGCGCTCGTCCGACATCAGGAGCCTGGTCAGGGCGCGGACGAGCCGCCGGACCCGCCCGTCGACGAGGGGGACCGCCCCGGACAGGACCGACCACCAGTCCTGCCAGACCTGGGAGACCAGGTAGTGCCGGTAGGCGGGTTCGGCGCCCTCAGGCGGGGCGCGCACCCCCCGGTCGGGCAGCAGGACGCGGGCCGCCGTCGTGAAGTACGCCCCCAGCGCCCCCAGCACCGCCACCGCCACGGTCACGGCGAAGACCACCGGGAAGACGAACGCGAAGGCCGCCCACATGGCGAGAAGCCAGAAGCCGGCGAGGACGAGCCACCACATCTACCGTTCTCCGCGCCCGAACAGCCGTCGCCGCTGGCCGGCCAGTTCCCGCAGGCCGGCGGCCAGTTCGGCGTCCTGTTTGAAGCGGGCCTCCATCGAGCCGAAGCGGCCCCAGTTGTTGACCTCCGAGCGGGCCCAGGCGTCCAGGCGGGGTTCGATGACCCCGGCGACGCGCATCCTGATCGCGATCTCCAGGAGGGCCATCTGCTGGTCGCGGTTGCGGCGGGGTTTGAGCCATTCGGGGATCAGCCAGCGGCGGGTGGCGTCGGTGACGGCCTTGGCGACCGTCGAGCGGAAACGGGGGTCGCGGGTGGCGAGCACCTTCGCCGCCGTCGCCCGGGTCAGTTCGGCGAGTTCGGCGTTGCCCTCCCGGGTCAGGTCGGTGAGGCGGTCGATCGCGCTCGCGGCGTCCACCGGGGTGGGGGCCGACGGCAGGCGGGCGGCGATCAGGGTGGCCTCGGCGTCGTCGGCGGGGTAGCCGGGCAGGCCGTCGCGGACCCGTTCGGCCAGTGCCAGGGTCTCGCCGCTGGACAGGCCCGCCTTCACGAAGGCGCGGCCGGGGAGTTCGCCCAGGGTCGGGCTGGCGTCCATGCGGGGGCCGAGGAGGTCGACCAGGCGGCCGATCTCGCCCGGCGTCGGCTGCGTGGTCCAGAGCGACGGGAGGACCTGCTCGCGGAAGCCGTCGAACGCGCGGTCCATGAGCTCGGCCGTGGTCTCGACGCGGTCGCGGCCGCCGTGCAGCGTCTGCCAGCGCAGCACCGCGACGCCGGTGCGGGGGGCGCGGCGCCAGTCGCGGCGGGCCCCGGCGAGCAGGCCGCACAGGGTGGTGCTCACCTCGCCGGGGACGGCCTCCAGCCCGGCCACGTATCCGGCGATCACCGCCCCGCGCCAGGCCGGGGGCACGCGGGACAGTTCGGCCGCCGCCTCCTCCTGGTTGCCGGGCACGGCCCGCGCCGCCGCCGACTCGACCTCGGCCGGGTCGACCGGCAGGTCGCAGGCGTCGGCCACCCGCGTGATCCCGGCCACCTGGGCGGGGGTGAGGGCCGACCGCAACGCGGCGGTGGCCTCGGCTCCGAGCGCGGACGCGTGGCCGAGGGGCGGGAGCCGTACCGGCAACGGGAGTGCCGGGTCGCGCAGCGCGAGCGACACGCACCGGGCCGCGCCCTCGGCGGCGTGCACGGCCACCGCGGCGGCCAGGTCGTAGGTCAGCAGCCCGGCCTGGGACGCCAGCCGCTGCCACGCCCAGTCGGGCAGGCCGGGCGCGGAGAGCCGGGCGATCGCGCTCTGCTCCTCGGGGGAGACCGTGTGGTCGCCCCGGCAGAGCGCCAGCAGCGCCGCCGCCGTCTCGGGGTCGTCGCCCAGTTCGCCGAGCGCGTCGAGCCCGTCGAGGTCGCCGCGCCGCCAGAACCCGGCGACCGTCCCGGCGAAGCGCCCGGTGCGCACCGGCGCGGGCGGCTCGTCGAGCCGGACGACGGTCGCGTCGACGTCGGGCGGGATCCACACGTCGGGGGTGGTCCCGGCGATGACCTGGCCTGACGAGGCGGGGTCGGCCGTGTACGTCGTGAACGACAACCGGATCGCCGACGCCCACGGCAACGAGAAGGAGACCACCGCGATCCACCGCACCACCTCGGCCACGTCGGCGCTGACCAGCACCAGCCGCCCGTGCCCCCGGGTGAGGAACAGCCGCACCGCCTCCAGCAGCCCGCCGAGCCGCACATAGGCATCAGGGCCGAGGGCGGCCAGCCACGCCACCAGCCCCTCGGGGTCGAGGAAAGGACCGGCGGACGGCTCCAGCGTCGGCAGTTCGAAACTCCCGGAAGGCGCGGAGGCCCACCAATCAGCCTCCCAGAACTCGATCGGCCGCAGCCCGACCAGCTCTCCCTCGCCTGGCACCACCGCGTGCGCAAGGAAGTTCCCATATCGTCCGGAATAGTCCTGGCCCAGGTAGACGCACCGGGCGAGCACCCCGGACCCGTAGGACATCGCGACCGGCAGCGCGGCGATCTCGGCGGGGGTCGGTGCGAGCGGGGCGTCCGGCGGGGGCTGGTAGACCAGGTAGGGCGCGCTGCGCTCCCGCAGGACGGGCGGCAGGCCGGGGGTCTCGGCGGTCACCTGGAACCCCGAACGGCCCGAGGGCCCCGCTTCGGCCGACGTGTAGTGGAGCTGCCAGGCCATGACCTACCTCCGCACGCCGTCGAGCATCTTGAACCGGTGCAGGAGCCAGAGCAGCGGATCCTCCACCCGATAGGGGCGGATGCCGCCGGGGCCGACCTCGGCCTCGCCGGGCACCTCGCCGAGCGACGACAACGCGAAGAACGCGAAGTCGGCGTAGTTCTGCCGCAGGTAGCGGTCGAGCCCCCCGGCCTGCCAGCTCTCCAGCAGCGCCCGGACCTGCTCGTGCACGCCCTCGTGGTCGTCGAGGTCGAATGCCCCGGAGGGAGTCCGCGACCGGTGCAGCGCCGAGGACGTCTCGCGCCGCAGAGCGTCGATCTTGCTGAGCGCCACCGCCACGGGGATCTTCAACGGCCCGTCTCCGGTACGCAGCAGCTCCGTCACCCGGGCGATCACGTTCACCGGGTCGCTGTCGGGGTCGTCCGACGGCTTCTGCAACGAGGAGGGGTCGACCAGGAACACCACGGCATCGGCGGCCCGCAGGTAGCGCAGGTGCCGTTCGGTCACCTCGCGGCTGCGCAGGTCCTCGCCGGCCGTGTCGAACAGCACCAGCGTCAGCGCCGCCCGGCGGCTCCGGAACCGGCCCTTCACCGTCCGGGTCAGCAGGTAGACGAGCGGGTCGCGCAGGGTGTCGGTGACCGCCGACTGGGTGGCCCGCAACAACCGGTGCTCTCCGAAGAGCGGGCGGGCGAAGTCGCGGCGGTAGCGCTCGATCGTCCGGTCGTCGCACGGCACCAGCGACGCGTCGAGCTCGGCGCCGACCCGGTTCATCAGCTCGTGCAGCAGCACCGCGATGTACGTGCTCTTGCCCGACCCCTTCGCCCCCACCAGGGCGACGATCCGGCCGGGGTTGGCGCAGTACTCGGCGGCCAGCCCGCTGTGACACTCCGGGCAGACCCGCCGCCCGGTGTCGCGCCCGCACGTGGGGCAGTCGGCCCGCCGCCCCGGCCGCCGCACCTGGAAGACCGGCGGCAACGACGGGGGAGCGCCGCCGCGCAGCCGTCCGAGGAGCTCGTCGGCCACGGGCTCGCAGCCGCCGGAGCACCGGAACGCGATCCGGTCCTCGGCCACCCGGGCGAAGCAGTAGGGACAGGTGATCATGATCCCACCTTGAGCCGTCGCACCGGCGGCCCGACCAGTTCGACGCCGGGGGCGAAGCACTTCAGCCAGTACGGCTTCGCCCGCCGGGGCGCGGCGATCTCGAACCGGGCGGGGGTGCGCACCTCCGTCCATTCGGCCAGCACAGTGCCCTGATCCTCCGACAGCGGCTCCACCCGCCCCGGCCGCAGCACCAGCGCCAGCCGGGCCACCGAGACCGGCCGCTCCGCGTCGACCTCGACGACCAGCCGCCGCCGCCAGAACGGCCCGGTCCGGGACAGGTCGTACCGCACCGGCGTGGCGGCCTCCAGCGACCGGGACAGGCCCGGCCCGCGCAGCCGCACCCCGCCCACCAGCGCCGTCGGCACCACCTCGACCGTCACCGGCTCGTCCTCGGCCACGTCGACCCGGATGCCGCCCTGCGCTCGGTAGGACGCCGCGCTGACCAGCGTCGCCGTGCCGTTCACCACCACCTCGACCTCGGGCACGTCGGCCGGCCAGTCGAGCCCGACGTGGACCGTCCGGCCCAGGCGCTCGACGGTCACCGAGCGCGGCGGGGTGAGGTTGACGTGCTCCCGCGCGCCGCCGATCGTGGCCAGGTCGCCCGCCACGGTCACCGCCAGCAGCACCCCCGACCCCGCCCTGACCAGGTGGCCGTCGGGCGCGGGCAGCACCGCCAGCGCGCGGCCGGTGGCGCGGACCTCGGCCAGGGAGACCGTGGTGCCGTAGGGCCACGGCGGAGCGGTCTCCAGCAGCCGGAACTCGACGTGCCCGGCGGGCGGCGGCGCGCAGCGCAAAAGCACCTGGCCGTCGGGCGCGGGCTCGACGGTGAACGTCTCGACGGGCACCGGCCGGGCGTGCGGGGTGGCGCGGGCGCGGACCCCGGCCGTCGTCACGCCGCCCGAATAGACCGCCTTGACGAGGTAGACGTATCCGGTGCCGTTGCGCACCCTCCGGTCGGCGAAGCCGTCGCCGTCGATCTCGATCGGCGTCCCGTCGCGGGTCACCACGACTCCGGCCGCCAGGGGAGGCCGGGTCCAGCGGCCGGTCACCACGCCGTCGCCCGCCCGCACGTGCACGTCGGCGACCTCGGGCCGCACCGTGACGGGCGGTGCGGTCGTCACGCGGGCGGCGGCGGCGCCCCGGCGGGCCACCACGCCGTAGACGACCGGCTCGTCGACCGGCGGCGCGGGGTCGGTCACGCGGAACGGCTCGCCACCGTCGATGGGAACACCATTTCTCAGGATTTCGTACGATATTTCGCCCGCCTTCGACCTCGACGGCCGCCACGTCACGACCACCGACGCGTCGTCGGCCGTGGCCGTCACGTCCTCGGCGGGCAGCGGGGCCAGCCGCCGCTGCAGGTCGGCCGCCCCGGGCAGGTCGGGCACCCGGCGGAGCGCGTCGGCCAGCGCGAGCCAGGCCTCGTCCGAGTCGCGGGCGGCCAGCGCCTTGTCCCGCAGCGCCTCGGCGGCGGCCAGCCGGGCCCGGATCTCGGCCGCCAGCTCCGCGCCGGGCCCGTCGAGCCCGGTCAGGGTCGCGGCCAGGTCGGCCGCGGCGTGGATCTCCCCGGCGTCGGCCAGCTCCCGCAGCCGGGCCAGGGGCCCGCCCGCGACGCCGGTCTCCTGCCGCACCGCGAACACCAGCCGCCGCGCCTCGGCGGCGTCGAGCCCCAGGTCGTCGACGGCGTGGCGGAGCAGGGTGTCGTCGTAGGGGTGCTCGCGCACCCGTTCGCGCAACCGGGTCACCAGGTCGTAGCGGATCAGCGCCGCCGGGTCGGACCTCAGCGCGGTCAGCAGCGTGTCTGCCGCCGTCGTCCACGGGCCCCGCGTCCGCCGCCGCCAGTCGGCCTCCACCGCCGCGAGCGGCAGGCCGGCCGGTCGCAGCACCCGGTAGGGCCCCGCCTCGCCGAGCACGAAGGCGGCCAGGTGCCGCACCCCCAGCGTGTCGAGCGCGTCCCTGACCCGGTCGTAGGCGGCATAGGGCGAGACGGCCGGCAGCGCCTCCGGTGCGCCGACGGCGATCCCCAGTTCCCGGGCCAGCGGCTCCAGGTCGCAGCCGGTCGAGCGGGCGATGCCGTCGGCCACCTCCGGCGTGACCATCCGCAACCGCCCGGCCGCGTCGTCGAGCCGCCGCCGGGCCTCCTCCAGCCTGGCGCGGTCGCGGGCCCCGGCCTCGGCCAGCGCGCCGCGCAGCGGCCCGAGGTCGCCGCCCGCCGCCGCGTCGAAGACCGGGGCCAGCCGGGCGTGGTCGGCTTCGAGCCGGTCGACGAGCCGCCGGAACTTGAGCTGGCCGCGCTGCCGCCGCCAGCACTGCCGCACGGCCCTGACCGTGTCGCCGACGTCGGCGAGGTCGCGGCCCAGGGCGTACCGGACCAGCAGGTCCTCGGGCGGAGCGCCCGCCGCGCGGGCCGGATCGAGCACCTCCCGCACGTAGCGGGCCTCGTCGAAGGGCATCGCGGGGTCAGCTGACCGTCAGGTGCGACAGGCTCGCCCGCGACTCGGCGACGTCCTCCTCCGTCATGCCGCCGATCTGCACGTTCAGGTCGAGCTGCTGGCCGGTCTCGTGCTCGCGCGCGGTCACGTGGAGCAGCCCGGAGGTGTCGAGGGTGAACGTCACCTCGATCGGGAACCCGGCCGGTTTGCCCGGCGGGATGGCCAGGTCGCCCTCGGCGATCCGGTTGTTGTCCTCGACCGCCTCCGACGCCTCGGCCCCGGCCTGCTCCATCACCTCGATGGCGACCCGGGTCTGGAAGTCGTCGAGGGTGGCGAACCCCTCGGTCACGTCGGCGGGCAGCGGGTCGTTGGCCTGGACCAGGTGGGCGACGTACTCGCGGCGGGTGTTCACCGAGACGGCCTTGATGCCGAAGGCCCGCGAGGCGACGGTCTTGATCGTGCGTCCGGCGATGCGCTGCCGCTCGCCCGAGCTGAGGCCCGCGCGGGCGGCCATCTCCTCGGCCTGTTCGCGGGCTCCGCCCGCCAGCAGTCTCCGGTACGTCTCCTCGAAGGCGTACAGGGCCGCGCCCTTGGCCACCGCGAGGTCGGGGTCCTGCAACCGGGGCTGCACCCCGAGCTCCTTGGCCAGCGTCTCGGCCACCGACGGCATCTTCGCCGACCCGCCCACCAGCACCAGATGGTCGAACGACTCGACCCCCTTCGTCCGGGCAGTCGCCAGGGTCCGGCGGGTGATCTCGACCGTGCGGTCGAGCAGGTCGCGGGTGAGCCGCTCGAAGTCCTCGCGCGACACCTCGGCCTTGGCCACCCGGCCGTCGTGCATGACCCGGACGGTGTGCTTCGTGCGCGAGGTGAGCGACTTCTTCAGCTCCTCGGCGTCGCGGCGTAACTGCTGCTCGGTCTGCTTGTCGTCGAGCGGGTCGGTGACGTCGGGGTGTTCCAGCCGGAACCGTTCGGCCAGCAGCTCGACCAGGCGGTCGTCCCAGTCGGCGCCGCCCAGCTCGTGGTCGCCGTCGGTGCAGACGACCTCGATGTCGCCGCCGGTCAGGGTGATGACGGTGGTGTCGAAGGTGCCGCCGCCCAGGTCGTACACGAGGATCCGGCAGTCTTCGCCCGGGTTGAGCACGCCGTAGGTGATCGCGGCGGCGATCGGCTCGGAGATGATGTCGATCACGTTGAGCCCGGCGATCCGCCCCGCCTTGCGGGTCGCGTCGCGCTCGGCCGCGCCGAAGTAGGCCGGGACGGTGATGACGACGTCCTCGACGCGGGAGCCGGTGGCCATCTCGGCGTCGGCGGCCAGCTTGCGCAGCACGAAGGCCGAGATCTCCTCGGGCGTGTAGGGGCGGCCGTGCATGGTGCGGGTGACGTCGAGGCCCATGTCGCGCTTGATCCGGCTGACCACCAGGTCGGGTTCGAGGACCGCGCTGTCCTTGGCGGTCTGGCCGACCACGACGTTGTCGGGGGTCTCGAAGAACACCACCGAGGGGGTCGTGTCGGCGTCTTCGGCGTTGCGGTGGACCGTCGGCCGGCTCACGTCGTCGACGCTCGCGATGCAGGAGTAGGTGGTGCCCAGGTCGATGCCGTGCACGGCCATCAGTCGATCTCCTCTTTTCCTATGACGACCCCCGCCTTGCGCAGCACCCGCTCCCCGGAGCGGAACCCCTCGCTGACCACGCTCACGACCGTGTTCGGCGGACCTTCGGCCGTGCCCGCGGGCCGGTGGAGCGCGGGGTCGTAGGCGTCCCCCTCGGCCACCTCGATCCGGTCGGCGCCGGTCCGGGCCAGCACCTCGGCGACCTCCTCGGCGATGGCCTCCAGCAGGGCGCGCGAATGGCCCGGGTCCAGCCGGGCCGCCTCGCGGGTGACCGTGTCGTGGAGCCGGTAGAGGCCGTTGCGGACCGGGGTGAGCGCCTCCTGGAGCAGGCCGTGGCGCAGTTCCTGGTTCTCGGCGTGCAGCCGGTCGATGATCTGCTCGCGGTGGGCGGCGCGTTCGTGCTCCCGTCCGACCTCCTCCGTGAGCCGCGCCAGGGTCGCCGCGAGGTCGGAGGTGAGGTCGTGCTCAGGAAGCATGCGAATCCGTTCAGCGAGACGCGGACGGCCGAAGGCCGGCCGTGGTTCGCGTGGTGAATCTGCCTGGAGATAGGGTCCGGAGAAGCCTGGCGCCGTCCACAGTTTCAGGAAATTTCCTGCGGCGCGCAACAGAAATGGCTATTGCCGTATATCGGTGAGACGTTCGACCAGAACCCGTACACAGCGCGGATCGAACGCGATCGTGTAGTGGTTGCAGTCGGGCACCACCTCGTCGGCGAGCGCGGGCAGCTCCGCGCGCCAGGCCTCCGCCAGGGGGTCGGGGAGCAGGCCCACCTCCTGGTTCAGCAGCCCGCGAGGGGCCCTGATCAGCGACAACGGGTGGGCGATGGCGTGCAGGGCGGCGCTGATGGCGTCCGTCTCCGACAACAACCAGCGGCCGTCGGTGCGGACCGCCTCCTCGACCGCGCGCGACCGGACCCCGCCCTCGACGGGCAGGGCGTCGTAACGGACATAGCGCTCGACGGCCGGCGACCAATCCTGCAAGGCAGGGTGTTGTTGAAAAAAGGCGACATAAGAATCTTCATCGGGAAATATCTGGCTAAGTCGGGTGAGGGCCGGGCCGAGGGTCGCCTCCAGCGTCTGGTCGACGTCCCGGCCGGGCGGCAGGGGGAGCGGCAGGCCGCCGTCGACCAGCACCGTCTTCGCGTAGGTCCGCTGGACGGAGTGCAGCACGGCCACATAGGCGCCCATCGAGTGGCCGGTCAGCACCGTCGTCTCGTCGGCGCCCAGATGCTCGGCGACGCGCCCCACGTCGTCGGCGTGCGCCCGCAGCCCGAAGGGGCCGGGCACGTCGCGGCTGTGGCCCCGGCCGCGCAGGTCCATCGCGGCCAGCGTCCAGCCCTCGGGGAGGGCCTCGCCGACGGCCGCCCAGGCCATCAGCGACGCGGTGATGCCGTGCACGGCGATGATCAGGCGGGGGCCGGCGCCGAACCGGGCCAGGCGGAGTTCGCCGCCGGGCACGGGGACGTTCTCTACGTACATCCCGCCATCCTGTCCCACGAACACGCCTGTTTATGCTCGGGGGGTGAGTGCGCGCGTGACCGTGATCGAACACGAGGCCGAAGCCGGTTTGGGCTACTTCGCCGGGTGGCTCGGTGACGTTGTGGTCCACCGGCCCTACCTGGGCGACGCCCTGCCCGGCGACCCCGGAGACGGCCTGCTGGTCCTCGGCGGCGCGGCGTCGGCGTGGGACGACGAGAACCACCCGTGGTTGCCCGCCACCCGGGCGCTGCTGCGCGCCGCGGTCGAGCACGAGGTGCCGACCCTCGGCGTCTGCCTGGGCGCCCAGCTCATGACCCTCGCATGTGGCGGCCAGGTTACGCGCGGCGGAAACGGCCTCGAAGTCGGGCTCGGCGAGATCGTGCCGGTGGCGGACGACCGGCTGTTCGGCCATCTGACCGGCCCGGTCCCGGCGATCCAGTATCACCAGGACGCGATGACCGTCCTTCCGGATGGAGCGGTGCTGATCGCCACAGGCGCCCAGTATCCCCACCAGGCGTTCCGTATAGGGCATAACGCGTGGGGGGTGCAATTCCACCCGGAGGCCACTCCGGCCATTTTCGCGCAGTGGACGACGGAGTTGACAACACACCCCGCCGAAGAGTTGAACGAGCAGGTCAGTGCGGCCGAAGCTGGTCTGGTGGCCGCATGGAGGCCGCTGGCCGAGGCGTTCGCGGCGGTCGTCGCGGAAAACGCGCGTAGTGGCTCGATTACGGTCCGAAACCACTAACGACGTCGCACAAGCCGTGGGGTTACCGTGTGCGAAAGTTTGCGACACGGCCATGAAACTGAGAAACGCGGGGTAACAGGTCAAGTGGTCATGTCGCGAGGATTCCTCCTGGAAAAGGAAGACCATTGCGCATTGACGTCGCGGACATCGAGGCGGAGGAAGGACCGGTGAACGCCGCGTTCCGGATGCAGACCACCGCCGGGCGCCTGGCCCGCCTCGGATTCGCCGATGGCGCCAGGGCCGAACGGCTGCTGGACGCGCTCGGCCCCGAGGCCGTCGCCGACTTCGACCTCCTTGACGACCTGGTCTCCGCCGCCGACCCCGACCTCGCCCTGACCTCGCTGAGCCGGCTGGTCGAACGCGACCCGAGCGTGCTCGGCGCGCTGCGCGCCGACCCCGGCCTGCGCCGCCGCCTGCTGCGGGTGCTCGGCCTGAGCGCCGCCCTCGGCGACCACGTGGTCCGCCACCCCGAACACGTCACCGGCCCCGACCCGGAAGAACCGCTGACCCACCGCGAGGAGCTGCTGTTCGCCGTCGGCGCCGACCCCGCGCGGCCCGAGCCGGTCGCCTCGGGCGAGCACGCCCTCGACGCCCTGCGCGCCTCCTACCGTGGCCGCCTGCTCCACCTCGCCGGGCTCGACGTCACCGGTGTGCTGACCCTCGCCGAGATCGCCGCCGAGTTGTCCGACCTGGCCGCCGCCGCCCTCGACGCCGCGCTCGCCATCGCGCGCGCCGAGACCCCCGGCTGGGAGCAGGCCCGGCTGGCCGTCATCGGCATGGGCAAGTGCGGCGCCCGCGAGCTCAACTACATCTCCGACGTCGACGTCGTCTTCGTGGCCGAGCCGAAGGAGGGCGTCGACGAGGCGCTGGCCCTGAAGTCGGCGACCAAGCTGGCTCAGGCCATGATGCGGGCCTGCTCGACCAGCACCCCCGAGGGCTCGTTGTGGGAGGTCGACGCCGGGCTGCGCCCCGAGGGCAAGATGGGCCCGCTGGTGCGCACCCTCGACAGCCACCTCACCTACTACCGTCGCTGGGCCAAGACCTGGGAGTTCCAGGCACTGCTGAAGGCGCGGCCGGTCGCCGGCGACATGGAACTCGGCGCTGAGTACGTCGAGCTCGTCAACGACATGGTGTGGGAGGCGGCCGCCCGCGAGAACTTCGTGGAGGACGTGCAGGCCATGCGCCGCCGGGTCGAGGCCCACGTACGCGGTTCGGAGGCCGAGCGGCAGATCAAGCTCGGGCCCGGCGGGCTGCGCGACATCGAGTTCGCGGTGCAGCTCCTCCAGCTCGTGCACGGCCGGACCGACCCGCTGCTGCGCCGCAGGGCCACCCTGCCCGCGCTGGCCGCCCTGTCGCGCGGCGGCTACGTCGGGCGCGACGACGCCAAGGCGCTGGCCGAGGCCTACTCGTTCCTGCGCCACGTCGAGCACCTGCTCCAGCTCCACCGGTTGCGGCGCACCCACGTCGTGCCGTCCGACAGCGCCGACCTGCGCCGGATCGGCCGGGGTCTGGGCATGGTGACCGACCCGGTCGGCGAGTTCACCACGACCTGGAAGCGCCACGCGCTGGAAGTGCGGCGGCTGCACGAGAAGCTCTTCTACCGCCCGCTGCTCCAGGCCGCCGCCCGGCTGCCCTCAGAGGAGGCCCGCTTGTCGACGTCGGCCGCTCACGTGCGGCTGGAGGCGCTCGGTTACGCCGACCCGTCCGGGGCCCTGCGCCACATCAGCGCGCTGACCAGCGGCGTCTCCCGGCGCGCGGCGATCCAGCGCACGCTGCTGCCGGTCATGCTCGGCTGGTTCGCCGACGCCCCCGACCCCGACGCGGGCCTGCTCGGCTTCCGGCAGATCAGCGACAAGCTCGGCGCCACCCCCTGGTACCTGCGCATGCTCCGCGACGAGACGGCCGTGGCCGAACGCCTGGCCCGGCTGCTCGGCACCTCGCGCTACGTCACGACCCTGCTGCTGCACTCACCCGACGCGGTGGCCATGCTCGGCTCGGCCTCCGACCTGGCCGTCCGCCCGGTCGAGGCCCTCCACGCCGAGGCCAACGCGGCCGTCGCCCGCTACGGCCAGGACGCCGAGTCGTCGGTGGCGGCGGTCCGCGCGCTGCGCCGGCGCGAGTTGTTCCGGGTGGCCTGCGCCGACCTCGGCGGCCACCTCGACATCGAGGGCGTCGGGCAGGCGCTGTCGGAGCTCAACGACGCGACCATCGAAGGCGCGCTCAACGCGGCCGTCCGCAAGGTGACCGAGGAACGCCGGGGCGAGTTCCCGACCCGGATGGCGGTCATCGCGATGGGGCGGCTGGGGGGCTTCGAGTGCTCGTACAGCAGCGACGCCGACGTCATGTTCGTGCACGCCCCGCTCCCCGGCGCGGAGGAGAAGGACGCCACCGACGCCGCCCACGCGGTCGCCGAGGAGCTGCGCCGCCTGCTGGTCCTCCCGACGCCCGAGCCGCCGCTGGCCGTCGACGCGGGCCTGCGCCCCGAAGGCCGCCAGGGCCCGCTGGTCCGCACGCTCTCCTCCTACCGCGCCTACTACGAACGCTGGTCGTCGCCGTGGGAGGCCCAGGCGCTCCTGCGGGCCCGCTTCTGCGCCGGCGACTTCGACCTGGGCACCGAGTTCACGGCCCTGATCGACCCGCTGCGCTACCGCGAAGAGGGCCTGGCCCCCGACGCGCTGCTGCAGATCCGCAAGCTCAAGGCCCGGATGGAGGCCGAACGCCTGCCCCGCGGCGCCGACCCGACCCTCCACACGAAGCTGGGACGCGGCGGCCTGTCCGACGTGGAGTGGGTGGCCCAGCTCCTCCAGCTCCGCCACGCGGGCACGGTCCCCGCCCTGCGCACCACGCGCACCCTCGACACGTTGCGCTCGGCGGTCGGCGAGGGACTGCTGGACGCGGCCGACGAGCAGACCCTCGCGGACGCCTGGCGCTTCGCCTCCCGCGTCCGCGACGCGATCATGCTGGTGAAGGGCCGGTCGGCCGACTCGATCCCCGGCCTGGTGCGCGAACGCGCACTGGTGTCGCGGGCCCTGGGCTATCCGCCGGACGGGTCGGAGGACTTCATCGACGACTACCGGCGCACCACCCGCCGGGCGCGGGCCGTGGTGGAGCGGGTCTTCTACGAAGACTGACCACCGGGACTGATCACCGGAAGCGGTCGAACGGATACCGCCTGCGCAGCGCGACCAGCACGGCGACGACCAGCAGCACCCCCAGTACCCCGACGGCCCCCCACCAGAACGGCACCTCGGCCCGCGCCGTGGCCGCGTCGGTCGCGCACACGAGAGGCGTGTCGTCACCCGCACGGGCGACGCACGCCACGGCCGTCAGCGGGCGGGCGCCCGCCTGCCCGCCCACGTCGACGGTGACCGTGAACCGGGCGTCCGCACCCGCGGGGATCCGGGTCGTCCAGTGCACGCCGTCGGCGACGAGCCGTCCCTCGGGACGCGCGGAGACGAGCACCAGGCCGGGCGCCAGGGCGTGGCTGACGTCGAGGGCCGGGCTGTCGCCGGTCCCGAGATTGCGCACGGTCGTGGTGTACGTGACCCGGTCGCCGGGCCCGACGGTCTCGCGGTCGGCGTCGACAGTGATGGAAATCGAAGAAGGGCGCGCCGTTTCTTCCGAATACGTCATGGATTCCCCCGAATCGCCACCCGGAGTTTCCCGGGAATGAACGGCGACCAAGAATAGGACCGGGTAAATCCGCAGGTCCGGCGTTCGGCTCCGGTGGGGGATCGTATTCCGCGGGCACGAAGGGTGATCACCCGGTTGCGGTGCCGCCCGCAGGGGTGTATCACGGTCCAGTGGTGTCGTACTACGTAGATCTGGCCATCGGCCTGATCCTGGCGTTCCTGCTCTTATCCCTGCTCGTCAGCGGGTTGAACGAGGGCATCGTCCGATTACTCGGCATCCGGAGCAAATTCCTCTGGGCCTACCTGCGCGACACCCTCGACGGCGGCGAGCAGATCCACCGGGTGAACGGGTTCCTCCGGTGGCTCGACCGCCGCCTGCGCGGGGTCACCGTGCTGGGCCGCCGGTTCCGCAGCACCCTCGCCGACCTGCTGCCGCCCGTCCGCAACTCCACGCGGTCCCGCTTGCCGGCGACCGTCCTGGGCGTCTTCGTGAAACTCCCCTTCGGCAAGGACCCCCGCCCCAAGTTCAGCCCCAGCCCCGCCCCGGTCGACATCGCCCCCGCGACCCCCGAGCAGGCCCCCGCCCACCAGGGCGAACCCTTCACCGACCTGCTCCACGAGCGGCTCCAGGAGATCGACGAGGCCCGCCAGGGCAAGACCTCGATCGCCGAGATCCCCCCGTCCCGCTTCAGCGTCGCCCTCCTGGAGATCGCCAGCGAACGCGGCGGCGTCGACGCCCTGCTGGCCGAGCTGAAGCGCCTCGACTCCCCGCTCTACCGCCCGCTGGCCGGCCTGTGGGCCAAGGCCGGGGTCGACCTGGAGACGTTCCGCAAGGGCGTCGAAGAGTGGTTCGACGGTGAGATGGAACGCCTGACCGTGCTCTACCGCCGCTACGTGCGCGTCGCGGTCGGCATGCTGTCGCTCGTGGTGACCCTGGTGTTCAGCATGGACTCCCTCGAATACGGCAAGACCCTGCTCAACGACAGCGCCTACCGCTCGGCCATCGCCGCCTTCGCCGAACAGGGCGAAGAGGCCCTGGCCCCGATCAAAGACCAGTGCGCGCCCGGAGCCGACACCTACGTGTGCGTGACCGAGGTGCTGAGCACCCCGGCCTTCGTGAAGATCTTCACCCACGCCCCGGTGAGCGTGGAGATCCCCGGCACGGGGACTCCGGTGTGGAAGTGGGGCGGCGGCGACTGGTGGGACCGGCTCAAGAGCCCGAGCCACTGGCCGGGCTTCCTGCTGACGCTGGTGGCGCTGCTGTTCGGCTCGTCGTTCTGGTGGGACATGCTCCGCCGCCTCACCGGCCTGAAGTCGAAGGCCCCGAGCACCTCCCAGGGCTAAGCTATGACGCGGTGATTGCGTCACCCTATTATGGACGCATGTTGTACCCCACCCCGCGACCGACCAGCTCCGACGAGAGGGTGCTGGAAGAGATCGACCAGATGCGGGAGGCTCTGCGGCACCAGGTGCGGGCCGCCCCCGCCAAATGGACGTCGGGGATGCGGAAGTACCTCACCGCCGATCTGGTGGCAGCGTCGAACTCCATCGAAGGGTTCCGGGTGTCCACGGTCGACGTGGAAGACCTGTTCGCGGGGGAGCGCGACGTCGACGTCTCCGCCGTCGACCGGGAGGAGACGCTCGCCTACCAGCGCATGATGACCTACGTCCAGACGCTGCACGACGCCGCCGACTTCCGCTATGGAAAAGGGCTGCTCAACGGACTGCACTGGATGTTGCAGGGCCATCGGCACACTCCGCGCTCGCCCGCCGGCCAGTGGCGGCGCGGGCCGGTCTACGTCAGCGACGCGCGCGACCCCAGCATCGCCGCCTATACGGCGCCCGGCGCGGCGGACGTGCCCGCGCTGATGGCCGAACTGGTCGACTGGCTGAACACGCTCGACGGCAGCCATCCGCTGGTCCGGGCCGCGATGGCGCACCTGCATCTCGTCTCGATCCACCCGTGGGCCGACGGCAACGGGCGGCTGTCGCGGTCGCTGCAGACGCTCATGATCGGCCGTGAGGGGGTGCTGGCGCCCGAGTTCTCCTCCATCGAGGCGTGGCTGGGCCGCCCGGGAAACACCTGGGACTACTATCGCGAGCTGGCCGCCCGAGGCGCCGACTACCGGCCTGACCAGGACGTCTCGTCGTGGGTGCGGTTCAACCTGGTCGCCTATCACCAGCAGGCGCAGACCGTGGCGAAGCGGATCGAACGTTCGGGCCGGGTGTGGGAGGCGCTTGAGGCGTTCGTCCGGGCGTTGGGCCTCGATTCCCGCATGGCCACGGCCCTGCACGACGTCGCCATGGAGGGCCGGGTGCGCCGCAGCCGCTACGAACAGGCCGAGGCCCTGAGCGTGCAGCAGGCGCAGCGGGATCTCCGCGACCTCACGGTCGCGGGCGTCATCGAGTCGGTCGGGCGGACCAGGGCCCGCTTCTACACCGTGGGACCCCGGTTTCCCGAGGAGGTGCGCGAGATCGCCCGCGAGCCGTTCACGCTCATCGATCCCTACCGGCAGGCCTAGACGAGTAGTTCCGAATGGCTCAGTGGTCGTAAGCGATCAATGATCGGGCTATTGGCGCTCCGGTTGTGCGGTTGTGCCAGATCGCGCAGGTCAACGCCAGAATCCGCTGAGCCACCCGGACACCGACGCCTTCAATGGTCCGGCCGCCGTGCTGTTCGAGGCCGAGCTGGCCCTTCAGGGTGTCGTTGACGGACTCGATCAGCTGGCGGACCGTCTTGAGCAGCGCTTCCCCCGGACGAGGTCTGCCGCGGTTGCGGTAGGAAGGCCGCAGCAGGCTGACACCCCGGGCGGCCAGGAACCTATCGAGCTCAGCGGCGATGTAGCCCTTGTCTGCCAGGATCAGCAGCCCGGGCCGGGCGGTCAGCAGGTCGGGTTCCAGGTCGCAAATGGCCATCAGCACCTGGCGTTCGTCGACCTTCGGGTCGGCCAGGGCCCAGGTGATCGGCAGACCGGCCGGGGTGCAGATCAGATGAAGTTTCAGCCCCCAGTAGAAGCGCGAGTGGGAGTGGCAGTAGCCGTAGCTCGCCCAGCCGGCCAGGTCCGAGCGCAGCACGGCAGGCCGGGAGCGGACGCACTCCACCGGGGTGGAGTCCACGATCCAGCACGAGTCCAGCCACAGGTCGGTGTCGGCCGCCAGCGACCGGATCACCGCCTTGGCCAGCGGCAACGCCGCGCGTAGACGCTTGTTGTAGCCCGGCCGCTGGGGCAGGTAGGGGAACATGCCGCGCAGGTGGGCGTGGGCGAAGCGCAGCCATCGGGCTTCGCCATGGAATCCCAGGATGGCCTGAGCCACGGCCAGGGTGAGCAGTTCGGCATCGGTGAGCCAGGGTGGGCGTCCACGTCGCCGTCGGGTCTTCAATCGGTCATCGATGTGGACGTACAGTGCCGTCAAGAGGGTGTCTAATTCGGTCGTCACAACCCGATGTTGGACACCCTCCCCACGTCTGAGAAGCCAGCTTTTGGAACTACTCGTCTAGTCGAGCAGCGTCCGTTCCAGCACCGAGATCACCCAGTCGGCCCAGCGTTCCACGCCCCACCCCCGGTCGACCATCAGCGCGTGGATCGCCGGGGTGCTGAACAGCGCCCAGATCACGTCGGCCGCCTCCGCCGTCGGCACCCGCAGCCCCGGTTCCAGCGACTCGGCGATCTTCGTCATGTCGGCCAGGCGGCGCTGCTCGTAGACCTGGTACGCCGCCCCGATCTCCGCGTCGCCTCCTGCCGCGACGTGGAAGGCGTGCATGAGCGGCAGGGCCTTCGGCATGCCCTCGACCACCACGTCGCGGAAGCGGCGCAGGGCGGCGTGCGCGTCGGGTGACTCCATGACCTCGCGCAGCGGGGCGCGTTCGATCACCGGGACGGGGGTGTCGTCGCCGGCGAGGGCGCGGTCGACGGCGGCGAGCAGCAGTGAGGCCTTGCCGCCCTGGCCGTAGACGGTCTCCACCGACACCCCGGCGCGGGCGGCGACGTCTTTCATGGTCGTCGCGGCATAGCCCTTCTCGACGAAGCACGCCGTGGCGGCCTCGATCACGGCGGCCTGGGTGCGCCGGGCCTGTTCCTCGCGCAGGGGCGAGCGGTAGCGCCTTGACGCGTCCGGCTTTTTGGCTACAGTCATCATGTATCCAATCAAGTTCGACTGGTTCGAATACTGTAGCAAAGGAGACGTGATGGCGGCCACGACCACCGAACCGCCCCAGGCCCTGCGTCCGGAGGGGAGCGTGTCGCGGGTCATCGCGGCCGACCCCGCCCATCTCTACGAATGGGTGGCCGACGTCACCCGTACACCCGAATGGAGCCCCGAGACCCGCCGGTGCGACTGGCTCGGCGACGGGCGCGGGGTGGGCGCGCGGTTCCAAGGGCTCAATGTGTACGGCTTATGGCGCTGGACCCGCGAGTGCGAGGTCGTCGCCGCCGACCCCGGACGCGAGTTCGCGTTCCGCACGGTCCCGGCCGGCCGCGTCACCGACTCGACGATCTGGAGCTACCGCTTCGAGCCCGCCGACGGCGGCACCCGGGTCACCCACGCCTACGAGATGGTGCGCCGCATGACGCGGGGCCAGCAGCGCGCGGCGGCCCTGATGCTGCCCCGCCACCGCGACCGCCGCCCCGACATGGCCCGCTCGCTCGACCGCATGGCCGACCTGGTCGAAGGCCGCGCCAACGCCCGCCAGCCTTCGCTGGGTCAGGCATGCACGGCCGAGGGCCCGATCCCGCTGGGCACCATGTACGTGATGCACCACGCCTTCCGGCGGGACCTGCGCGACCTGTCCCGCGCGGTGCCCGCCACCCCGCTCACCGACCACGAGGCCTGGGCCGCCCTCGCCCGCCGCTGGACCGCCTTCGCCACCACGCTGCACCACCACCACACCATCGAGGACACCGCGATCTGGCCCCGCGTCCGGGAACGCGCCGACGTGGCAGCGACGATGGCCGCGATGGAGGCCGAGCACGACCTGATCGACCCGCTGCTCGACAGGTGCGCCGAAGGTTTCCGGGGGATGGCCCTGATCCCCGACGCCCGCACCCGCGAGACCCTGGCCGCCGACGTCACCCGCTTCCGCGACGTGCTCGAAGACCACCTCGCCCACGAGGAGACCGAGGCGCTGCCGCTCATCCAGCGCCACCTGTCGCTGGCGGCCTGGCAGGACAGCGAGCAGGCCGCCAAGGCCGAGTTCAAGCTCGCCGACCTGAGCTTCACCCTGCCGTGGACGGCGCTGGAAGTGCCCCCCGACACCTTCCGCGAGGCCCTCGCCGACGCCGGGCCGATGCTGCGGCTGCTCCTGGCCCTGACCCGCCGCCGCTTCCTCCGCGAGCACCGCGTCGCCTTCAGATGGGCGTCATGAGACGCGCCCTGACCGGCCTCGCCGTCGCGGTCCTCTTCGGCGCCCTGGCAGCTCCAGCCGCAGCGGCCCCCTCGGGCTGCACGGGCCGTCACGACTACAAGACCTACATCGTCGCCTGCACGACGGGCGACGGCTCCTACCGGGCCTGGATCACCTGCATGACCGTCGCCGGGCCGGGCGGGATGGTCTGGCGCTCCACCACCTACGGCCCGTGGGCCACGCCCGGTCCCGGGACGAGCTCAGCGGCGACGTGCGGGGGCACGCCGCTGATGGCCGGAACGCAGTTCGGCTGAACGAGCGCCTTGGCGTACACCCCGACCATCAGGTCACGGAACGACCGGTAGCGCACGGCTCCCGTTCGCCGTCGGTCGCCGGGCACCCTGGTGACCGTGGCCGACGAAGCGTCGAGGGGAGACGTGCATGAGCGACATCTCGTGGGAGCGGCTGGCCGGTCTGGTGGAGTGGCTCGACCGGTCGAGCCCCGACGGCCCGGAACGCCCGCTCCTCCGCGTCCTCAAGATCACCGAAGAGGCGGGCGAGGCCGCCGAGGCCGTGATCGGCCTGCTGGGCCACAACCCCCGCAAGGCCCGCACCAACACTCGCCAGGACGTCGTGGACGAACTGTGCGACGTCGCCGTCACCGCCCTCATCGCCCTCGCCTCCTTCAGTGACGACCCCCGGAGGGACTACGAGTCCCACGTGGCGAAGGTCGCCGAACGGGCCGGGATACCGGCCCGGCAGCCCCCTCCGAGGTTCCCCGTCTCGGTCAAGGGCGTCGTCGTCCGCGACGACCGCGTCCTGCTGCTCCGCAACGAACGGGACGAATGGGAACTCCCCGGCGGCCGCCTCGAACCAGGGGAGGACCCGGCCGGCCGCCTGGCCCGGGAGATCGAGGAGGAGACCGGCTGGCAGGCCGAGATCGGCCCGATCCTCGACGTGTGGCAGCACCGCATCGCCGAGGGCGCCGACGCCCTGATCGTCACCTACGGCGTCACAGTCACCACCGGCCAGCCCCGGGTCCTCAGCGACGAACACGGGGAGATCGGCCTGTTCACCGCACCGGAGGCCGCCGCGCTACGGATGCCGGAGAACTACAAACGCTCGATCGCCACCTGGTTCGCAGGGAAAAGAGAAAGGCCACCGGCGGAAACCGGTGGCCTGTCCCGAGTCGACGATCAGACGTCGTAGTAGAGCTCGAACCAGCACCTGCGGTTCCCCCAGTAGATCTCTGACAGGAGATACGGCTCTCAACGTCTCTCGGAGACTTCCAGTGTTTCACCACCTCGGGTGCGTAGCTGCTCGGGCTTTTGAGTCGGACCGCTGCTGTCGGCTTGGGGGGCCTTTTGAGATCCCGTTCTCTGAGCTGCCGAATGACGACCGGGGCGAATGTGCACTGGGTGTTTGCGTCCTCGTGATTCTCTGATAGGGGTCCGCGCTGCGGGCATACCGAGGGTAGGCGACTTGCAGGTTGCGCTTTCACCGGTGTCGATTACGTGTGGTGAGCGAGGTGGTGGCGTCATCCTGACGCCGCGCAGCTGGACCCAGTGTTTTTATGGGCCTTGTTCGAGGTATTTCTCCGCATCGGTATTTTCCTCTGCCGTCTCGACATCTTGATGAAAAGCAAATACTCGGCGAACATGATCATAAGGTGATCGCTTTATGCACCATATGATACGTTCATGTCGATCGCCGGCAGTGTCAACGACTTGGAGTCGCATGTCCAGGCGCGCTAGAACCGACATTGCCTTATTGTTTAGGGCGACTATCTCGGTTCCTGGGTCCGATGCTCCCGAAGGCGGGATGCCGGCGCCTTTGTGGAGGGCGAGGATTGCAAAGTCCGCGTGATGAGATAGCCCAGCGTTCTCGATTCGAGCGACAACGTCTCCCCGGCTCTGCCATTCACATGTGCTGAGAGGGTCTGCATTGTTGTTCGATTCTCCGGATAAAGAGTATCTGTATTTCACATCATGAACAATGGCTCGGCCGGGGCCGGCGTTCTTCAGGTGTAGAGTCCTTTGTGAGTTCTGTATGAATCTACTGGGCTCTTGGTGTGCGGTCCATGTGAGATATGGATGCGTCGATTTCGATAACTGGATGCGCGCGAGAATTAGTGTTGCAATTATCCCGGCCAGGGTTGCAGTTGCGGAAAGGTCGAGGATTATCAGTCGCCAAGGCCACTGCTTGCGAATGTCTGGATCGAGATTGTTCTTTATGATCTCCCAGATCAGATTTATGAGGAGAGCTGCCAGGATGAGTCGTGGGCCAAGCCATGACTTGACATCCCTTTTTATTACCCGCTGGTCCCAGTTTTCCCTCATGGCTCACCCGGCGCATCTTCGCGTAGTAACTATCCATGTGAATGCGGGAAGGTCTAGATACTTATTCATTTTCCCAACGAGCGCACCCGAGTGCAGGTTCCTGCCCCTGCCATCTGCCTTCGGCCCACCGCGGAGGAGGCGGTCGGCTGCGCTTTGCCTGGGTCGACGGCAGACGGGATGCACCCCGCGCCCCAGCCGGAGCGACGGTAAGGCCGATCCCGGAGCCGGAGCGTCCCCGCCAGAGGCGAACAACAGCCGGTCTCAGGTCTGGGCAATCTCCGAACCCCGTCCTGTGCAGGTTCTGTATTGGTCGCCGACGGCCCTTCCCCCGTCCGCGCCAGTCGTCCGGCCGTGCTCTTAGCCGTTGCCGGGAGCATAAGCGGCCGGCGGCGTGCCGAGAGAGCGGCGTGTGCGGCCCGGTCAGGGCCACCTTGAAGACGTACAGGAAGTTTTCACCGAGCGGGCGGATCCCGGAGAAGTCCAAGGCGACTGAAGCGCGTCACTCGGCTACGTCCTCTCGGCACACGTTGGCAGGCCGCAGCGGTGAAGGACTCCTGACGGACGACAGCGGCGCGCAGGCCGGCTGGCCCCTGGAAGCTTGAACGCGCAATACGAAAAGCCCGCAGCAAGGTACAGGACCTTCCTACGGGCTTCCGGTTCCACGACTTGCGGCACTACCTCGCATCGCTCCTGATCGCCTCGGGCGCTGACGTCAAGGTCGTCCAGGCCCGGCTACGGCACGCGAGCGCCAAGACCACGCTCGACACCTACGGGCACCTGTGGCCGGACTCCGACGTGTCGACCCGCGCCGCGATCGACGCGGTTTTCACCGCTCGGACGGAACTGAGGCAGAACCAGCACGGCACCGCGCGATAACCATGCAGGTCACCGCGCGGTCACCGATCAGACGTCGTAGTAGAGCTCGAACTCGTGCGGGTGCGGGCGCAGCCGGATCGGGTCGATCTCGTTCTCGCGCTTGTACGCGATCCACGTCTCGATCAGGTCAGGGGTGAACACGCCACCCTCGAGCAGGTAGTCGTGGTCGGCCTCGAGGGCGTCGAGCACCTCGGGGAGAGAGCCCGGCACCTGCGGCACCGAACGCGCCTCCTCCGGGGGAAGCTCGTAGAGGTCCTTGTCGACCGGCTCCGGGGGCTCGATCTTGTTGCGGATGCCGTCGATGCCGGCCATCAGCATGGCCGCGAACGCGAAGTACGGGTTGCACGACGGGTCGGGCACCCGGAACTCGATGCGCTTGGCCTTCGGGTTCGACCCCGTGATCGGGATGCGGACGCACGCCGACCGGTTGCGCTGCGAGTAGACCAGGTTGACCGGCGCCTCGTAGCCGGGCACGAGACGGTGGTAGCTGTTCACCGTCGGGTTCGTGAAGGCCAGCAGCGACGGCGCGTGCTTGAGCAGGCCGCCGATGTAGTAGCGGGCGATGTCCGACAGGCCGGCGTAGCCGACCTCGTCGTAGAACAGCGGCTCGCCGTCCTTCCACAACGACTGGTGGCAGTGCATGCCCGAGCCGTTGTCGCCGAAGATGGGCTTCGGCATGAAGGTGACCGTGTGGCCGAACTCCAGCGCCGTGCTCTTGATGATGTACTTGTACAGCATCAGCTTGTCGGCGGTCTTGAGCAGCGTGCCGAAGCGGAAGTCGATCTCGGCCTGGCCGGCGGTGCCGACCTCGTGGTGCTGCATCTCGGTCTCGATGCCCGAGTCGATGAGGCGGCGGACCATCTCCGAACGCAGGTCGGTGAAGTGGTCCATCGGCGGGACGGGGAAGTAGCCGCCCTTGTAGCGCGGCTTGTAGCCCAGGTTGCCGCCCTCGGTCGCGGTGCCGGTGTTCCAGGCGCCCTCGATCGAGTCGATGTAGTAGAACGACGAGTGCTGGTTGGTCTGGAAGCGCACGTCGTCGAAGATGTAGAACTCGGCCTCGGGGCCGAAGTAGACCGTGTCGGCGATGCCGGTGCCCTTGAGGTACTCCTCGGCCTTGCGCGCCACGTTACGCGGGTCGCGACTGTAGGCCTCGCCGGTCAGCGGGTCGTGCACGAAGAAGTTGATGTTGAGCGTCTTGTGCTGGCGGAACGGGTCGAGCACGGCCGTGGACGGGTCGGGCAGCAGCAGCATGTCCGACTCGTGGATGGCCTGGAAACCTCGGATGGACGACCCGTCGAACATGAGGCCGTCGGAGAAGACGTTCGGGCCGAAGTTCTCGACGGGGAAAGTGAAGTGGTGCGTCGTCCCCGGCAGGTCGGTGAACCTGACGTCAACGAACTGCACGCCTTCGTCCCGGATGTACGACAGGACGTCGTCGGCGGAGTTAAACACTCTCGAACCTCCCAGGGGCACTGGCTTAGCAGACTGAAAGTAGGACTGTGCCGTTTCCGTCCCATGTCTCGTTTGTTTCACACGTGTTAATGGGAAGCACGCTGTCGAAACCTGACCGCAGGGTGTAACTACCGGCGTCGCCGCAGGTCATCGTTACGACCGAATAGGGCGGCCATTACTCTGGAGTCATGAGCAGAGAACCCCGCTGGACGCAGACCTGGCTGAGCGGCACGCCTGCCGTTCAAGACTATCCGGGACAGCGACTGGGCCTGCCTGAGCAGGGTAAAGGTTCCATTGCCCGATTCGGCAGACGCCTCGGGGCGCTGTTCATCGACTGGCTGATCTGCGCGTGGGCGATCAGTCAGGGGCTGCTCCGGCTGACCGGCACCGACGCCGCCCTGGTCACCATCGGCATCCTGGCCCTCGAATACGTCCTGCTCGTCGGCACGATGGGCATGACCTTCGGCATGCGCCTGCTCAACATCAGGGTCGCCACGCTCGACGGCGGCCAGCCGTCGCCGAAGGCGGTGCTGATCCGGACCGTCCTGCTCATCCTGGCGGTGCCGGCCCTGATCTTCGACAAGGACCAGCGCGGCCTCCACGACCGCTTCGCCCGGACCGTCGTGCTCCGGGAGAAGTAAAAGCTTCCATTCCGTTACGGCTCCGCCCACCCCGGCACCGACCGCCGCCCAGCGCCGGTCGCCGTGACCGGCGCCGACCGGCCGCGTGCGGTGATCAGGGTGACGTGACCCGGAAGATCGCCGTTCCCGGGAAATGGCGGCCTCGCAGCGGGCTCCACCCGCCCCAGACCCGGTCGTGCCCGGACGGCCACTCGGGCTCGATGAGCTCGTCGAGCCGCAGCCCGGCCCCGGTGATCGCCGCGATCCAGTCGCCCATCGTGCGGTGGTGTTCCACGTAGGTCACCTCGCCCGCGTCGTCGCGCTCCAGGTAGGGCGTGCGGTCGAAGTAGGAGCGGTCGCTGGTCAGGCCGCGGGGGCCCGGGTCGTCGGGGAAGGCCCAGCGGATCGGATGGGACACGGCGAAGACGAACTGCCCGCCCGGCTTCAGCACCCGGGCCACCTCGCGCAGCGCGCCCTCGGCGTCGGCGACGAACGGCATGGCCCCGAAGGCCGAGCAGGCCAGGTCGAAGGTGCCGGCGAGGAAGGGGATCTTCTCGGCGTCGGCCTGCACGACCGGCAGGGCCGTACCGAGATCGAGGTCGATGCGGCGGGAGTGCTGCAACTGCCGGTGCGAGACGTCGAAGGCCGCCACCGAGGCGCCCTGGGCGGCGAGGTGGCGCCCGCACTGGCCCGCGCCGCAGCCGACCTCCAGGACCGTCAGCCCGCGCACGTCGCCGAGCAGCCCCGCTTCGGCCTCGTCGAGGCCCTCGGGGCACCAGACGAACCCGTCGTCACGCAGGAACGCGCCGTGTTCGGCCTGGTAGTCGTCGGCCGCGGAGTCCCAGTAGCCCCGGTTGGCCCGGGACGAGGTGAGGCTGTCCGGAGTGGTCACCGGGGGCGGACGCCCTTCGGCAACCGGGCGCCCTTGGGCAGCGGGCCCTTCGGCATCGGGATCGACGGGGTCAGCGCCCGCATGCGGTTGTTGACCTCGGAGACGGCCGGCTTCTTCAGGTTGCGCGGCAGCTTCATCAGGTGGCGCTGGAGCTTGGCCAGCGGAACCTGGCCCTCGCCGTCGCCGCACTGCACGTCGTAGACCGGCACGTCGATGGCGACCCGCTGGACCCGCTTCTTCTCGGCCACCAGCATCTTCTGGACGCGGCTGCCCGGACCCTCGGAGACGAGGATCACGCCGGGGTAGCCGACCAGGCGGAAGACCAGGTCCTGCTCGCGGTTGACCGCGACCGGCTTCTCCTCGACCATCCAGTTGCCGCGCATGCCCTGGAGGATCGCGTAGACCGCGCCGGGCTGGCCGTCGAGCAACGAGTACTGCGCGCGCTGCGCGAACCGGCCGAACAGCAGCATGCCGGCCAGCAGCGCGACCGGGATGCCGAGGATCAGCACGTACCAGAACGCGCCGGTCAGCAGGCCGATGACGACCGCCAGCGCGATGACCGCGACGACCGTCGCGTATACGATCGGCATCCCCTTGGGGTTGGCCTTCTTGATGATCTGAGCGACCATCCGGAGTTGCTTGATGCGGCCTGGGTTCGCCGAGTCCTTCGCCATGCCCTGAAGGATACAAATCCCGGGCTCCAATCGTGAAAACGAGACCGGACCCGATCGGAGCCGTAGTTATAAAACCGTAATAAATCTCGGTGTGATCCCCCTCCGCGCGGGCAGTGGAAGCGCTTACAGCCCAGAGCGGAGGGGCCACGGGTGTCCGATTCCACGATCTACGAAGTCGCGCGTCTGGCCGGGGTGTCGATCGCCACGGTCTCCCGGGCGCTGCGCGGCACCGGGCCGGTGTCGGCGGCGACCCGCGAGAAGGTGCGGCAGGCGGTCGAGCAGCTCAGGTTCACGCCGAGCCGCCTGGGGGTGTCGCTGGCCGAGGGCCGCCACGCCGCCGACGGGATCGTGTTCCCCGACCTGTCCGGCCCCTACTTCGGCGAGGTCCTGCTCGGATACGAGGAGGTCGCCGCCGAGCTCGGCCGGTCGGTGCTGATCCTGTCGACGCGCGACCGGGCCGGGGTGCCCGAGACGGTCAAAGACCTCGCCACCCGGGTCGACGGGCTGGTCGTGTTCGGCCAGACGCTGCCCGACGCGCTGCTCACCGAGCTGGCCGACTCGGGGCTGCCGATGGTCATGCTGGCCCGCGAGGCCCATCCCGGCACCGAGGCCGTGCGGAGCGAGAACGCGGGCTCCGCCGAGGCGCTGGCGGTGCACCTGATCGCCCACGGCCACCGGAGGTTCGCGCTGGCCGGCGGCCACGACGAGGGCGACGTCAGCCAGCGGTGGACGGCCGTCGCCCGCACCCTCGGCGACCACGGGATCACCGTGCCGAGGCCGGTGGAGTGCCCGTACACGGTCGAGGGCGGTCACGAAGCCGGGCTCACCCTGTTGCGCGACCGCCCCGACGTGGTCATGTGCGCCGACGACCAGGTGGCCCTCGGCGTGATCCTGGCCGCCGAGGAGCTCGGGCTGAACGTCCCCGGCGACGTCGCCGTCACCGGCTGGGACGACATCATGGCCGCCCGCCACTCCCGGCCCGCCCTCACCACCGTGCGCCAGCCCCTGCGGGAGCTCGGCGCCGCCGCCGCCCGCCTCCTGGACGAGCTGATCGCCGGGGCGGAGCCGACGGACTCCACACGCGTTCTCGCCACCGAACTCGTCATCCGGGCGAGTTGTGGCGCCCATCAAGTGCACCCCCCGGAGGAACAGTGAAGAAGAAGTACGCCATAGGACTGCTCGCCGTCGCCCTCGCCGCCACCGCGTGCGGCCGGGACTCCGGCGGCGCCGCCGAGGAGGCCGAGGCCGTCGACACCGCCAAGGCCAGCGGGTCGGTCACCGTCTGGGCGATGGGCACCGAGGGGGAGAAGCTCGACGCCTTCGCCCAGAAGTTCGAGCAGGCCAACCCCGGCATCACGGTCAACGTGACGGCCCTGGGCTGGGACGTCGCGCACGACAAGATCACCGCCGCCATCGCCGGCGATGCCACCCCCGACGTGTCGATGATCGGCAACACCTGGCTGAGCGAGATGGTGAAGACCGGCGCGATCGAGCCGACCCCCACCGACCTGGTCGACCAGAACGCCTTCTTCCCCAGCGCGTGGGCCACCGGCGTCGTCGACGGCGCCGCCTACGGCATCCCCTGGTACGTCGAGACCCGCGCCTTCTACTACCGCACCGACCTGGTGAAGGACGCCAAGGCCCCCGCCACCTGGGAGGAGGTCACCGGCTTCGTCAAGCGGCTGCGGGAGGAGGGCGCCGAGCTGGGCGTCGAGCAGAACTTCCGGACCGGCTCCTGGCAGGAGATCGCCCCGCTGCTCTACCAGGCCGGCGGCGACTTCCAGGCCGACGGCAAGTGGACCCTCGACACCCCGCAGATGATCCAGGCCCTCGACCACTGGGGTTCCTTCTTCAAGGACGGCCTCGCCGCCACGAACCAGCCGACGGGCGCGTTCCCGCAGACGTTCGTCTCCGGCCGCGTCGGCGCCTTCTACTCCGGGCCGTGGATGATCACCACGATGGAGCAGGAGGGCGGCGACGGCTTCAAGGACAAGTTCGCCGTCGCGCCCTACCCGAAGGGCCCGTCCGGCGGCACCAGCCTGGTCGGCGGCAGCAACATGGTCGTCTTCAAGGACAAGCCCAACCGCGCCGCCGCCTGGAAGTTCCTGACCTGGCTGACCGACCCGAAGGTGCAGGCCGAGTGGTACACCACGGCGTCGTCGCTGCCCAGCGTCCAGGCCGCCTGGCAGGAGCCCGCGCTGACCGCCGACGAGCGGGTCAAGGTCTTCGGCGCCCAGCTCGAGGACGCCAAGCCCGCCCCGGCCGTGCCGACGTGGGAGCAGGTCGCCCGGGTGATGGAGACCGAGCTGGAGAAGTACGCCCTCGGCAAGCAGGACTCCGCCACGACCGCCAAGCGCATGCAGGAGCAGGCCGACCAGATCGGCACCGGGGCCTGAGCCATGGCGACCACCCTGGAACGGCCGGTCGCCGTGAAGACGCCGGCGCCGAAGATCGGGAAGCCGCGGAACTCCTGGGTGGCGTGGATCTTCGTGCTGCCCTTCCTCGTCGTGTTCGTCGTGTTCTGGGCCGGTCCGCTGCTGGCCGGCCTCGGCATGAGCTTCACCGACATGCGCAGCACCGACGTCCGCGACCCGTTCGCCGTCGACGTCGTCGGCGTGGAGAACTATCTGCGCCTGTTCGACGACGAGCTGATGCGCAAGGCGGCGCTCAACACGCTGATCTTCGTGGTGACGACGCTGCCCCTGACGATCGCGCTCGGCCTGGCCGCCGCCGTCGCGCTCAACTCGGGCATCGCCCGGCTGCCCGCCGCGTTCTTCCGGCTGGGCTACTACACCCCGTACATCACCAGCATCATCGGCATCGCCGTGGCCTGGCGGTTCCTGCTCGACCCGGACGCCGGGCCGGTCAACCAGTTCCTCGGCTGGATCGGGATCGACGGCCCGGCCTGGTTGTCCGACGAGCGCACCGCCCTGCCGGTGATCATCGTGATGACGGCCTGGCGGAGCTTCGGGTTCGACATGGTCGTGCTGCTGGCGGCGCTCCAGGGCATCCCGAAGGAGCTCTACGAGGCCGCCGACATCGACGGCGCCGGGCGCTGGCAGCGGTTCCGGTCGGTGACCGTGCCGATGCTGAGGCCCGCGCTGCTGTTCTGCACCGTCTACTCGTCGATCGGGTTCGCCCAGTTCATGGAGGAGCCCCTCGTCATGACCAGGGGCGGCCCGGCCGGGGCGACCACCTCGGCCTCGCTGGCCATCTACAACCAGTTCGGCGCGGGCGCCTACGGCTACGCGGGCGCCGCCGCGACCGTGTTGTTCACCGTGATCGTCGCGCTGGCGTTCCTTCAGTTCCGGATCGGGAGGCGGTCGTGAAACGTCGTGCGTCGACCTATGTATTGCTGGCCGCCGGCCTGCTGGTGGTGGTCTTCCCGTTCCTGTGGACGATGCTCGCCTCGTTCAAGCCCGAGAGCGAGATCCGGCGCAACCCGCCCACGCTGCTGCCGGCCGAGTGGACGACGAGCAACTACGCCGGCCTGTTCGAGCGGATGAACATGGGCACCGCGTTCCTCAACAGCGCGGTCATCGCGATCGCCCTGGTGGTGGCGAACCTGCTGTTCTGCTCGATGGTCGGCTACGCCTTCGCCAAGTTGCGGTTCCGGTTCAGGAACACCCTGTTCGGCCTGGTGATGGTGCAGATGATGGTGCCGGCGATCGTGGTGATGGTGCCGCAGTTCGTGCTGATCGCGAAGCTGGGGCTGGTCAACACGTTCCTGGGGATCGTGTTGCCGTTCGTGGTGGCGCCGCTCGGCATCTTCATGATGCGCCAGTTCATCGCCGACATCCCCGACGAGCTCATCCAGGCCGCCCGCGTCGACGGGGCCAGGGAGTTCCGTGTCTTCTTCTCGATCGTGCTGCCGCTGTGCCGGCCCGCGCTGGCGACCCTGGGCCTGATCACCTTCATGACCTCGTGGAACAACTTCCTGTGGCCCGCCGTGGTGGCCCAGAGCGAGGACATGTACACCCTGCCCGTCGCGCTGGCCATCTTCAGCAACGCCCAGGCGACCCAGTACGGCCTGCTCATCGCGGGCGCCGTCGTGGTGGTCGCGCCCATCCTCCTGCTCTTCCTGTTCCTGCAGCGCTACTTCGTGCAGGGCATCGCCTCGACCGGACTCAAGTAAGGAACCCGCGCATGCGAATGGCGCTGGCCGTGCTGCTGGCCGTATCCCCGGTGGCAGCACCCGCGGAGAACACCCTGACGACCTACGCGAAGGACACCTGGAAGTCCATGGTGGCCATGGTCGACCCGGCGACGGGCCTGCCGGCCGACAAGATCGAGGGCACCCTCGACCCCGCGACCCGGGCCAAGGTGACCTCGCCGACCAACATCGCGACCTACCTGTGGAGCACGGTCGCCGCCCGCGACACCGGGATCATCTCGAAGCGGGAGGCCGAGCAGCGGGTCGCGAAGGTGCTCCAGAACGTCCAGAAGCTGGAACGCCACGAGCCGACCGGCCAGTTCTTCAACTGGTACGACCCCCACACGCTCGCGCTCGTGACGACCTGGCCCGACAGCGGCGACCCGGTCGCCCCGTTCGCCTCCAGCGTCGACAACGGCTGGCTCGGCGCGGCGTTACTCATGATCCGCTCGGCCGTGCCGTCGGTCGCCCGCGACGCGGACAAGCTGGTGCGGAGCATGGACTTCTCGTCCTACTACGACCCGCAGGGCGCCGCCGCCCAGGGCACCGGGCTGCTGCGCGGCGGCTTCTGGCCGGACAGGCCCGAGGGCTGCTCGACCCCGAGCGACTACAACGACTCCGGCACGACCGTCTACTCGACCTGCCACCACTACGGCGCGATGACCGAGACCCGGATCACCTCCTACGTCGGCATCGTCCTCGGCCAGATCCCCCGCGCGCACTACTTCGGCATGCTGCGCACCCACCCCAACGACGACTGTGACTTCGGCTGGGCCGAGCAGCGGGCCGAGGGGTCGTGGCAGACGTTCGAGGGGGTCCGGGTCTTCGAGGGCACCTACGGCTACAAGGGCATGCGGCTGGTCCCCACGTGGGGCGGCAGCATGTTCGAGGCGCTGATGGTGCCGCAGCTCGTACCCGAGGACGTCTGGGGCGCGAAGTCGTGGGGCCGCAACCACCCGGTCTACGTGAAGGCCCAGAAGGTCCACGGGCTCGACGACGCCGGGTACGGCTACTGGGGCTTCTCCCCGTCCAACAACCCGGCCGGCGGCTACCGCGAGTACGGCGTCGACGCGATCGGCATGGACACCGACGGCTACACCTCCGACCAGGAGCGCACCTCGGTCGACTACGGCTACGGCGACTGCCGACCGGCCAAGCCCGAGCCCGCGACCTACGGCGACGGCGTCGTCACCCCGCACGCCTCCTTCCTGGCGCTGCGCTACGCCGAGAAGGACGCCCTCGCCAACCTCGCCAAGATCAGGAACGACTTCGACTCCTACGGCCCCGGCGGCTTCTACGACGCGGTGGCCGTGAAGAGCGGGACCGTCGCCAAGCAGTACCTCGCCCTCGACCAGGGCATGATCATGATCGCGCTCGGCAACCGGCTGACCGGGGACGGACTGCGGGGCTACTTCGCCTCCCGCGACGTCGAGAGGGCCCTGAAGCCGGTGTTGTCGCAGGAGACCTGGGAGGTCCGTTCGTGAAGGCCCGTCGTGACTGGCAGGCGCGCATCCATCGCTCGTCGGGGGAGGTGACCACGGTCCCGCCCGTGGACCTCCCCCCGCCGGGGGGCCTGCGCGCCACCCCCGGCCGCGGCTGCGTGACCCTGACCTGGGAGCCGGTGCCGGGAGCGACCGGCTACACGGTCGAACGCTCGCCGTTCCGCGAGGGCCCCTACGGGGTGACGAGCCAGCCCGACGTGGACGTCGCGGCGGTGCCGTCGTGCCGTTACGTCGACACGGGCCAGGACCCGTGCTGGTACCGCGTGTCGGCGGTCGGCGGCCCGGCGGGCTCGCCGGTGCACGGGTCGCCGGGCGGCTCGGGCGTGGCCACGGTCGAGGTCTCCGGGACCGTCGCCCGGGAGCTGCCCCGGCCGTGGCGGTTCATGATCGGGTCGGAGCATCTGTCGTACATGTTCGAGGAGAAGGAGCTCGTCGAGGCCCTCAGGCTGGCGCACACCGAGCTGGGCGTGGCGACCGTGCGGGCCCACGCGATCCTGGACGAGGTGAGGATCCTCGACGACGGCTACGACTTCTCCCGGGTCGACCAGATCTACGACACGCTCATGGAGATCGGCCTGCGGCCCGTCGTGGAGTTGTCGTTCATGCCGGAGGAACTCGCCTCGGACCCGTCGAAGACCGTCTTCGGCTACGAGGCGATCATCAGCCCCCCGAAGGACTGGGACGCCTGGGGCGACCTCGTCCGCGCCCTCACCCAGCACTGCGCCGACCGCTACGGCCTCCAGGAACTGGTCGACAACTGGGCCTTCGAGGTCTGGAACGAACCGAACCTGGAGGTGTTCTGGTCCGGCACCCCGGAGGAGTACTTCCGCCTGTACGAGATCAGCGTGGCCGCCGTGAAGGACGTGCACCCGGACCTGCGCGTGGGCGGCCCGTCGTCGGCCGCCAACGGCTGGGTCGAGGAGCTGATCGCCCGGGACCTGCCGGTCGACTTCGTCTCCACCCACACCTACGGCAACGCCCCGCTCGACTGGCGCCCGGCGCTGGCCCGGCACGGCCGCGAGGGCACCCCGATCTGGTGGACCGAATGGGGCCCGACCCCCACCCACTTCCACGGCATCGGCGACGGCCCCTTCGGCGCGTCCTTCCTCCTGCACGGCATTAAGTCGGCGGCGGGACGGCTGGAGGCGCTGTCGCACTGGGTGGCCTCCGACCACTTCGAGGAGCTCGGCCGCCCGCCCCGGCTCTTCCACGGCGGCTTCGGCCTGCTGAGCGTCGGCAACCTGCGCAAACCCCGCTGGTGGGCGCTCGAACTCGCCAACCGCCTGGGCGACGAGGAACTGGCCGCCAAGGTCGGGGGCGACGCCGGGGGAGTGGAGGTCTGGGCCGCCCGCCGCGCCGACGGCACGGTCGGCGTCCTGCTCTGGAACGGCACCCTCAACCAGGCGAAGGCCGACGGCGACCCCGACCTGTCCCGCACCATCACCGTGACCGTCGACGGCCTCGGCGAGGGCGAGCACACCGTCACCCACCACCGCATCGACGAACGCCACTCCAACATCCGCGCCCACTGGCACGGAAAGGCCGACTGGCCCACCGGGGAGGAGTGGGAGACCCTGCGCGCGGCCAACGTCCTGGAGGAGCTGACGCCGCCCGTGACCACGAGCGGCTCGACGATCCGGGTGGCCTTCGACCTCCCGATGCCGGGTGTCTCCTACCTGGAGATCACCGCGTGAATCCCTGTCTTGACTGCCGGTGAGGTTGCCCCATTCTGGGGGTGACGATTGTCGGCGACAGGGGGCTCCATGCCAGCGGATGACGCTTCCCCACCATCGCGACGCCGGGTCCTGGCCATGGCGGCCGGGACCGGTCTCGCGGCCCTCGCCGCGCCACTCATGACCCCCGCGCCGGCTCGGGCGGCGCAGCATCTGTGGCGTTGGTGCTTCCAGTGCAGCGGCCTCTGGTTCAGCGGCAACGGCGGCAACGGATACTGCCCGCTCGGCACCGGCCTGTTCGGCTGGGACCATCCCCATCAGAGCTCCGGCAGCGGCGACTATCTGCTCCGGTTCGCCGACGAGCCGGGCGCGGGACAGATCACGTGGCGGTGGTGCCGTTTCTGTTCAGGGCTGTGGTCCACCGGTCGGCCGGACAACACGAGATGTCCGGCCGGAGGCCTCGCGGACGGCGGGCACGACTTCTGGGGCTCGGGTCAATACAAACTCGAGGCGCTGCCCAACATGACCAACGGACACGGGGGACAGGCCCAGTGGTTCATGTGCCGGAAGTGCGCGGGCCTGTTCTTCGCGGGCAACGGGCCCCAGGGGGTCTGTCCGGCCGGCGGCGCGCACGAGCACCAGGCAGGGATCGGCTTCGAGCACGTCCTTCGGCAGGTATGAGGAACGGCCGGGGGATCGTCCCCCGGCCGTGTCTCGGATCGTGTGGTCAGGCGCGGGCGCGCTGCTCGATCGCCTGCTGGTAGAGCCTCCCGGCCCGGTAGGACGACCGGACCAGCGGGCCCGACAGCACCCCGGCGAAGCCGATCGCCTCGGCCTCGGCCTGGAGCTCGACGAACTCCTCGGGCTTGACCCAACGCTCCACCGGGTGGTGGCGCGGGCTCGGGCGCAGGTACTGGGTGATGGTCAGCAGGTCGGTGCCCGCCTCGTGGAGGTCGCGCATCGCCTGGACGACCTCCTCCCGCTCCTCCCCCATGCCGAGGATCAGGTTCGACTTGGTCACCATGCCGGCCTCGCGGGCCATGGTGATCACACCGAGGGAGCGCTCGTAGCGGAAGGCGGGACGGATGCGCTTGAAGATCCGCGGCACCGTCTCGATGTTGTGGGCGAACACCTCGGGCCTGGCCGAGAAGACCTCGGCGAGCTGGTCGGCGTTGCCGTTGAAGTCGGGCACGAGCAGTTCGACGCCGCAGCCGGGGAGCAGCTCGTGGATCTGCCGGGCGGTCTCGGCGTAGAGCCAGGCGCCGCCGTCGGGGAGGTCGTCGCGGGCCACGCCGGTCACGGTCGCGTAGCGCAGGCCCATCTGCCGGACCGACTCGGCGACGCGCCGGGGCTCGTCGCGGTCGTATTCGGCGGGCTTGCCGGTGTCGATCTGGCAGAAGTCACAGCGCCGGGTGCACTGGTCGCCGCCGATCAGGAAGGTCGCCTCGCGGTCTTCCCAGCACTCGTAGATGTTCGGGCAACCCGCCTCTTCGCACACCGTGTGCAGGCCCTCGCGGCGGACGAGGGATTTCAGTTCGGTGTATTCAGGGCCCGTCTTCAGCCGGGTCTTGATCCACGCTGGTTTGCGTTCGATCGGGGTCTGGCTGTTGCGCACCTCCAGGCGGAGGAGCTTACGGCCGTCAGGGGCAACACTCACCTTGACAGCTTATGCCCTCGCTCAGGACAGCAGGCCAAGCCCCCTGACCGCCCGTTCGTAGTGGGTGCGCAGCTCCTGATCGACGTGTTCCGACTCGGTCAGCACGGCCACCGGAGGGCCGGGGTCACCGGTGGTCATCTCGCGCACGGCCGCCCGGTCGAGGGCGGCCCGGCGGATGGTCGTCACGTCCTCGCCGCGCAGCGCGGCGGCCTGCATCGGGGCCAGGTAGCTCCGGGAGGTGATCACCTCGGCGAGCTCGGCGATGGCGTCCGGGCCCGCGACGGCCGCCGCCGTGGCGGCGATCCCGGCCTCGGCGCGGGCCGTGCGGGCGCGGGTCAGCCGGTCCAGCAGGGCTCCCGCCACCACCGCCGGCCATCCCACGATCCAGCCCAGCATCCGCCCGAACCAGCCGGCCGTCTCGTAGGCCGTCTTGGGCGCCCACGCCCCCAGCGTCATGGCCATCTCCAGGTGGGCCCGCTGCCGCACCTCGTTGGCGCCGAGCCCGAACAGGGCCACCCTGACCTCGGCCAGCGTCGCCTTGGCCCCGCCGACGACGACGCCGTCGTCGAGCCGGTCCTGGGCGCACGCCGTCGCCAGCAGGGCCACCCGCAACGAGGGGGACAGGGCCAGCCAGACGGGCAGGCCGATCGTCAGCACCGGCCGCCGCCGCAGCCCGACCCGCTCGTAGGTCGCGCCCAGGCCCAGGTCGTGGACGGCCACCAGCGGCCGGGGCACCCCGGCCTCGGCGGCCACCCGCGCCGCCAGGCCGTACAGGAAAGGGGCCTGCTCCTCGGGGAGGACCTCGGCGTCGGGCGGCACCCGCCCCAGGCGGGGCCGGAGCATGACCCCCACCGCGACCAGGAAGAGGCCGAGCAGCCAGGCGGGCAGGAAACCGGGGGCCGCGGCGATCAGCGCGACGCCGACCGCCACGAACGCGAGGGTGAACAGGTGCACCACGAGGGCGACCAGAACGGCCGGCGCGCGAGACATGTCAGCATTGTGAGGATCCGGGCGCCGTGCTGTCATTCCCTATACGCGTCAAGCCCCGACCCGGGACATCTCCCGGGCATGGCGCACCAGCGTGAGCAGCACCTCCTTGACCGACTCCCGTTCGCGCGCGTCGCACGGCACGAGCGGCACGTGCTCGGGCACCGCCAGCGCCCGGCGGATCACGACCGGATCGTGGCGGCGGGCGCCGTCGAAGAGGTTGACCGCCACCATGTACGGGATCCGCCGCTGCTCGAAGAAGTCGACCGCGGGGAAGGCGTCGCCGAGGCGCCGGGTGTCGGCCAGCACGACCGCGCCCAGCGCCCCGATGGCCAGTTCGTCCCACATGAACCAGAACCGGTCCTGCCCGGGGGTGCCGAACAGGTAGATCCACAGGCCCTCGCGGAGGGTGATCCGGCCGAAGTCGAGGGCGACCGTGGTCGTCGTCTTGGTCTCCACGCCGCTGGTGTCGTCGACCCGGACGCCGCGGTCGCTGAGCAGTTCCTCGGTGGACAGCGGCTGGATCTCGCTGACCGCCGACACCATGGTCGTCTTGCCGACGCCGAACCCGCCCGCGATCAGGATCTTGATCGCGAGCGCGCCGGACCGGCCGTCAGAGCGCGCGTAGTCCATTGAGCACTTCCTGGTAGATCCGCTCGTTCAGGACTCCGGCCGTGGCCGCCGGAGGGTCGATCGACACCAGTCCCTCGCGCCGCAGGTCGCTGAGCAGCACGCGGGTGATGTTCAGGGGCAGCCGCAACCGGGTGCCGATGTCGGCCACCGTGGTGGGCCGGGTGGCGACCCGGAGGGCGGCGAGGTGCTCGGGGGAGAGGCCGGCCGGGTCGTACGGCATGCCGATCGTGGTCACCACGGCGATCACGTCGAAGGCCTCGCCCACCGGGCGGGCGCGTCCGCCGGTGACGGCGAACATCCGGACCAGGGGTCCTGGCTCCGGGTCCTCGTCAGCGGCCATGTACCGCCCTTGGCCGCGAGCTCAGGTGCTCCCCGACCCGCTTCACGAGCATGGTGAGCTCGTAGGTGACCACGCCCAGGTCGGTGTCGGGGCTGGTCATGACGGCCAGCCGCGCGCCGTCCCCGGCGGCGGTGACGAACAGGAACGCCCCGTCGAGCTCGATGATCGTCTGACGGACGTTGCCGACGCCGAACCGCCGGCCCGCTCCCTGGGCCAGGCTGTGGCTCCCGGCCGCGATGGCGGCCAGGTGCTCGGTGTCCTCCCTGCTCAGCCCCTGGGAGCCGCCCATCGCGAGCCCGTCGGCCGAGAGCACCACCGCGTGCCGCACCCCCGGCACCCGCCGGACGAGGTCGTCGAGCAACCAGTCGAGTTCCCTGGCGAGATCAGCCATCGGTCCTGTCCTTCCATATCCCCGTTTCGCGCCGGCCGCGTTCCCAGCCGCGCTGCATGGACGTCATCAGACCGGCCCGCCGTTCGGCGGAGCCCGTTTCCGCGCCGGTCTGCTGTGGTGCCTCTGGTGGCGGCGCCTCCCCGCGCAGGGGCGCCACGAGATGGGTCTGCGGGACCCGCTGCGGCAGTCCCTCCAGATCGAGGTCGTCCGGGACGACCACCGGCGGCGCGGACGGCGGCGCCGGGGTGTGCCGGGCCGGGGGCGCCTGGACGGGCGCCGGCGGGGGCGAGGAGAAGTAGCCGACCTGCCGCTGGTCCGGCACCGCCAGCAGGCTCGGCGGGATCATCACGATCGCGGTCACGCCCTCGTACGGCGACTTGCGCAGCAGCACCCGCACGCCGTGCCGGGCGGCCAGCCGGGCCACCACGAACAGGCCGAGCCGCTCGCTGTCGGCCAGGTCGAACTCCGGCGGTTCGGCGATCCGCCGGTTGAGCGCCTCCAGCTTGGCGTGGTCGAGGCCGAGCCCGCGGTCCTCGATCTCCAGCGCGTAGCCGTTGGCGGCGATCTCGCCGCGCACGTAGACGCGGGTGCCGGGCGGGGAGAACACGGTCGCGTTCTCGATCAGCTCGGCGACCAGGTGCATCAGGTCGTTGACCGCCGAGCCCTGCACGGTCGGCGCCTGCCGCATCTCCTGGACCACGACCCGCGTGTAGTCCTCGACCTCGGTGACGGCGCCCCGCACCAGGTCGAGGATCGGCACCGGCTCCCGCCACCGGCGGGACGGCGCCGCGCCCGACAGGATGATCAGGTTCTCGGCGTGCCGGCGCATGCGCGTCGAGAGGTGGTCGAGCCGGAACAGGTCCTCCAGCGTGGCCGGGTCGTCGACGCGGTGCTCCATGACCTCCAGCAGGGCCAGCTGGCGGTGCAGCAGCGACTGGTTGCGCCGGGCCAGGTTGAGGAACACCTGGCCGACGCTGCGCCGCAGCTCGGCCTGCCCGACCGAGGCCCGCACGGCCTCTCCGAGCACGTGGTTGAACGCCCCTGAAACGTTCCTGACCTCGACCGTGCGGCCTTCGGCCACCCGCGGGGTCTCCTGGACCGGGTCGACCGACTCGCCGGCGCGCAGCCGCCGGACCAGGTCGGGCAGCCGCGACCGGGCCACGTCGGTGGCGGAGGTCTCCAGGTCGCCCAGCTCGCGCACGAGGCGGCGGCCGAACCGGACCGAGATCAGCACCGACACGACGACGATGAGCAGGCCGACGCCCGTGATGATCGCCGTCCGCCACAGGATGGTGCCGACCCGCTGGTCGGCCGCGCCGAGTGCCCGGTCCATCGCCGCGCCGGTCAGGCGCTCGACCTCGCCGGTGACCTCGGTGCCGTTCCTGAGCCACTGCTGCAGGCCGTAGGGCAGTTCGCCCTCGGTCGGCACGAAGGCGGCGATGCGGTTCTCGCCCTCGGTCAGCGCGCTGTAGACGGGCCTGGCGAACAGCTCCTCCAGCCCGGCCCGCACGCCGGGGTCGAGCGCCGCCGCCTCGTTGCGCAGCAGGAACCGGCGGCTGACGACCAGTTCGACGAAGGTGGCGTGCATCGAGGGGGCCAGGTTCTCGTCGGCGATGGCGTAACCGATGAGGCTCTGTTCGCGGGCCAGCAGGTCGAGCCCGAAGTCGAGCGAGTTCAGCGACCGGACCTGCGAGTACTGCTCGGGGGTGAGCCCGCCGTCCTTGGCCAGGCTGGAGGTGAAGTTGTAGATCTCGTCGATGAGGTCGCTGTAGACGCCGATGGTGGTCACCGCCGTCGAGACCCCTCCGTCGACGGAGCCCCGTACGGCCGTCAGCCCGTCGAGCCGGGCCAGCAGCAGCCGGGTCGTGCTCGGCAGGTCGGCGGGGTCCTGTCGCGCCGTCGCCTCCCGGAAGTCGGCCACCGCCCGGTCGGTGTCGGCGCGCCGCTCGGACAGGTACTCGCGCGCGCTCACGCGCGCGTCGCGGAGCGCGGCGACGCTGAAACGGCGTTCCTGCCGCAGGGCGTCGCGCAGGGCCTCCACGGGCCGCAGATAGGCCGTGTAGCGCTCGCCGGACCGTAACAGGCCGGTCGCTTCGGCGACCGAGGTGACGGCGACGTAGGCCCAGACGGCGGTCAGGGCCAGCAGGGGCACGACGAGCAGGGAGAACGCCTTAGACCTGATCGTGTCACGATTGAAACCCATGGCTCTCGTCTCGTTCAGAGCGACGTTCAGCGCCCCCGAACGCATGCGGGTGCGCTCCATGGCGCCGCCCATGTGGGAGCAAGATAGTTACTTTCCGGCGTGATGTAAACAAAGGGAAACGCGGGCACCCATGGGGCGCCCGCGTCCTCCGGCGTCAATAACGCTCGGCGATACCCGAGTTGATTTCCGTGAGCGCGAGTGTGGCGTCGGTGTAACGGATCACGTTCTGCAGCGATGGAGATTGGGTGAGGGTGGCCTGGGCGTACCGGACGGCGTCGCCGACCGTGTTCAGGCCCAGCCTCCTGATCGTGACGGTCTCCACCCGGGTGCCGGCGTTGATCCGCCGGGTGCCCAGGTTGAGCAGCGTGGCCAGCATCTCGGCCCGTAGCTGCCGGGGCTGCAGCACCGGGAGCAGGAACGCCGACCCTGTCTCCTGGCGGCTGAGCGTGCCGTCGCCGCCGGTGTCGAAGCGCTGGTCGGTGGCGTGCACCCGGGCCAGGACCTCGGCCGTCTGCAGGTCGCCGCGCAGCGCCCACAGGGCGGGCGGCATCGGGTCGCGGCTCGGCGCCTGGACCGTGACCGTGGTCGCCGCCGACCCCGACGCCTCGTAGGCGCAGGCGTTGGAGCCGTAGGAGACCTTCGCCGAGGCCTGGAGCGTGCCCGCCTCGGTGAGCAGACTCGGCCGCCCGGTGAAGGTGACCGTGCCCTGCTGACCGGGGGTCAGCGTGCCGAGGTCGCGGGTCAGCGGCCCGGTGGTGTGCACGCCCGGGGGCGGGGTGAAGGTCAGTCTCGCGCCGCTCGCGGCGGAGCCTCCCTCGTTCTTGTACGTCACCGTGTAGGTGACGGTCTCGCCCGCCTTGACCGACGGCGTGGCGGCGACCGACGTCGTCACCTTGGGCGCCCTGACCGTGTAGGCCGCCGTGGCCGTGTTGTCGGCGCGTAGCGCGGCGTTCTCGTTGGAGGCGGTCACGGTCGCGGTGCTCTGCCGGGTCGTCCCGTCGGCGGCCTCACACGGCACCGTCGAGGTGAACGCCTCGGCCGCCCAGCCGAGCGGCGGGAGCTGCCGGGTCGCGCCGTCGACGGTCACCGTCGTGTTCTCCGACGCCACCGCGCCCTGGTTGGTGAGCGTGGCGGTCGCGGTGACCGTCTCGCCGGGCGCGGCCTGGGCCTTGTCGAACGCCAGCGCCGCCTTCAGGTCGGGGGAGGCGCTCCGGGTCATCTCGGTGTAGTCGAGCTCGTCGGGCATCGGGCCGTGGGCGCCGTCGGAGAAGCGCGGGCTGCTCGTGAAGTCGTAGACGAGCCGGTCCCAGTCGGTGTGCCCGACCATCGTCTCGTCGACCTTGGCGAAGCCGCAGTCGCCGCCCAGCCACGGGAACCGGTTGACGTTCATGGTGACGGGGTTGTCGTTCGTGTCGCCGTCCATGTTCCAGTCGATCTTGAACTGCGGGTTGGCGCGGTTCCACACCATGTCGTCGAGGACCCCGTTGCGGTCGACGTCGCCCCGGGGGTCGGGGGTGGTGAAGAAGACGTCCCTGACCAGGCCGCTGATGCCGGGGTTGCGCGTCTCGTCGAGCTGGTTCTCCACCAGCGTCGAACCGGTGAGCCGGGAGTAGCTCAGCGGGCGGCCCGAGTCGTAGCGGGGGAACTGCCAGATGTAGTTCATGACGCTCTGGTAGTTCGGCTTGCAGTTGACCTCGTCGAGGGTGCCGTTGTCGCGGCGGCCGCCGTGCGCCAGGCCCAGGGTGTGGCCGAGCTCGTGCATGAGCGTGCCCGCCTCGGCCGCCCGCTGACCGCCGACGTCGCCGAAGCCGTCCCAGCCGCCGAGCGACACGACGAAGTCGTTGCCGCCGCGTTCGTGCAGCTCGGCCCGGCCCGAGACGGTGCCGCCGCCGAGCAGTTCGTCGATGAAGACGCCGTAGCGGAACTTCTGCCGCTTGAAGCTCAGGATGTCCTGGCAGTGGGGGCTCGACCGGTCGGCCGCCGTCATGAAGCGGGCTGTGTTGCCGTCGCCGCAGGGCTTGGCCGGGTTGCCCGACTTGAGGTCGTCGAAGTCGTCGTAGGTGCCCGATGGCCGGTCGCCGGGATCGGAGTAGTCGGCGAAGTCGAGCTCGTCGGCGGCGGGCACCTCCTCGTTCACGAGGAGATGGAGGTTGATCCCGGTCGCGCCGGTGTTCGGGTTGGTCACCGGGGCGACGTCGAAGGCGTTCTCGACGTCGGCGACCGCGTCGTCGAGGGGCTTGTGGCCGGTCATGTAGTCGAGCTCGACGTAGAGGTCGCGGCGGTTCGGGTCGGCGTCCGGGAGCGTCATGTCGACGACGTCGTCGCCGTCGAAGTCGCGGCCCCGGTACTCCTCCCAGTCGGAGAACCCGTCCGCGTCGGAGTCGAATCCGGGGCCGGGGCTGATCTCCAGGCAGAGTTGCACCGACGGCTTGGGGTCGGCGCCGAAGACGCCGCCGCCGGGCTCGCCGTTCCCGGCGACGCAGCCGGTGCCGGTCAGGTCGCCGGTGACCTCGCCGTCGATCATGTTGACCGTGAACCGGGTGAACGGGTCGCCCGCGCGCGGCGAGGTGTCGGCCCAGTCGTCGCCGCTGGTCGAGTCGTGGTCCTTGATCAGGACCGAGATCTCCTGGTCGACGACGGTCGTGGGGATCTGCTGGGTGAGCGTCCAGAACGGCGCGATCTGCGACCGGTCGTCGGGGGCGCGGGGCGTGGTGTGCACCGGGAACCCGGCGTAGGTGATCTCGGCGTAGAAGTCGGGGGTGGATTCGCCCAGGGCCTCCAGGCCCGCCTCGTCGCAGTCGGCGACGCAGGAGACGAGTAGAACCCGGACGGTGAGCGGCTGCGTGGTGGCCGCTCGTGCTGGTGTGGTGAGAAGGGTGATCCCGGAGATCGTCAGGAGGAGGGCCAGGACCACCCGGAGGGTACGGGTCGGCATGCCTTCGACGGTCGTGGTCTTCCGGCCGGAAGGCTTGAGTACCCCTCTACTCGACGAATCCCATCCGGCATTCCTCCAGCTGCCCCAGAATGAGCTTCACCCGCTGTTGCAGCCATTCCGCGGCCTTCGCCGCGCCCTCCGGGTCGTCGAGGTAGGCCACGTCGATCCCGAGTTCCAGCATGGCCCGCGCTTCGGCAGCCTGCGGGTCGCTCGGCGGGGCCTCCGTGGTGAGCTGGGAGAGCACGGCGATCAGGTGGTCCAGCATCGCGTCCGGACGAGGTCCGCCGTTCGTCATGATCGCAGTCTAGGCATGGAATGCGGCCGCCTGGTGTTCCAATTCCGATGCGTTATCCGTCGCGGGTCGCGTCAGCGGCGCCCGAGCAGTTCCTCTTCGAACATCGACACCGGCTCGGCCCCGAACGCGTCGCCGAGACGTTTCTCGGCGAACGGGATGACCTCGTCGACCGTGATGCGCCGGCCGGTCTCGGCCGACAACGAGGTGACGCCCGCGTCGGGGATGCCGCAGGGCACGATCCGGTTGAACCAGCTCAGGTCGTTGGCGCAGTTGAGCGCGAAGCCGTGCATCGTCACGCCGCGCTCCACCCGGATGCCGATCGCGCCCAGCCGCCGGTCGGGGATGCCGTGATGGGCCTCGCCGCGCACCCAGACCCCGGGCCGCCCCTCGACCCGCCCGGCGACCACGCCGAAGTCGGCGCACACCTGGATCAGGACCTCTTCGAGGAGGCGTACGTAGGGGATCACGTCGTCGATCTTCACGATCGGGTAGCCGACGAGCTGGCCGGGGCCGTGCCAGGTGACGCTGCCGCCCCGGTCGACGTCGATGACGGGGGTGCCGTCGGACGGCCGGTCGTGGGGGCGGGTGCGCTTGCCGGCCGTGTAGACCGGCGCGTGCTCCAGGAGCAGGGCCGTGTCGGGCAGTTCGTCGGCGACCCGGCGCCGATGGACGACCCGCTGCAGGCTCCACGCCTGTTCATAGGGGACATCGACACCAAGTCGGACGATCGCCAGCCTCACACGTCAACTGTAGACGCGAGTCGCCGTGGTTCGATACGGAACTCCTTGACCCCTTCTTCACCATCTCTTTCGATCCGGTACGCGTATCCGTTGGGGTCGACCGTCACGGCCTGGATGAACTCGGTGCCGACGTAGTGGAGCGCGACGCCCTCGTCGGCGGCGTAACCGTCGGGCAACTCGCCCGAGGCGACCGAGCGCTGCAGCAGGTCACGGCGCTGGACGTCGCTGTTGTAGTGGACCCCGCACGAGTAGGGCAGCAGCCCGAGCCCCTCGGCCCACGGCCGCAGCTCCGGCCCGAACGAGTCGGTGTTGCCGCCCACGTGCCAGCACAGCGCGCCCGCGCTCTGGCCCGACAACACCACGCCGCTTTCCCACGCCTCGGTCATCGCCTCGTCGAGGCCGTGGAGCCGCCACAGCGCCATCAGGTTGGCGACGCTGCCGCCGCTGACGTAGACGGCGTCCTGCTCCAGCAGCCACTCACGCGGGTCGTCGACGTTGGGCATCGGGAACAGCGCCAGGTGGCTGAGGTCGACGTCGAAGGACCGGAAGGCCTCGTACATCTTCAGCAGCCACTCGGAGGAGTCGCCGACCGCTGTGGCGATCAGGCCCAGCCGGGGCCGGTCGACGCCGGTCAGGTCGAGCACGTAGCGCAGCAGGCCGGTGGCCTCCATCGTGCCGAAGCGCTCCGTCTGGCGGAACGAACCGCCACCGATGGCGACGATGTGCGACTGCCCGCTGCGTCCCATGCTTCACTCCCGTCTCGTCGGGCCGAATGAGGGGGCCCATGCTACGGGAGACGTCCCCTCACCGCAGGGCGTCTGCCAGGGCTTCCTTGATCGTGGGATGCGAGAAATGGTGCCCGGCCGCCGTTAGCCGCGCCGGCACCGCCCGCTGCCCCATCAGGATGCCCTCCTCGGCGAACCCGCCGACGGCGGTCTTCAGCACGAACCCCGGCACGGCCAGCGGCATCGAGGGCCGCTTCACCGCCGCCGCGACCTCCTTGGTGAACCTCCTGTTGGTCACCGGCTCGGGCGCCGTCAGGTTGACCGCGCCGTCGATGTCGGCCCCCAGCAGGAACCGCGCGGCGCTCACCCAGTCGGGCACCGAGATCCACGACAGGTACTGCTCGCCCGACCCCAGGGGAGCGCCCAGCCCGATCCGGAAGATCGGCAGGATCTGCCCCAGCATCCCGCCCCGCTTGGACAGCACCACGCCCGTCCGCATGGTCACCACCCGCATGCCCGACTCGCGGGCGGGCTGCGCGGCCTCCTCCCAGGCCCCGCAGACGTCGGCCAGGAACCCGGCCCCCCGGGGCGAGGTCTCGTCGACGACCCGGTCGCGGGTGTCGCCGTAGTAGCCGACCGCCGACCCCGACAGCAGCACCGACGGCGGCTTGTCCATCGCGTTGAGCGCCCTGACCAGCGTCGAGGTGCCCTTCCTGCGGCTCTCCATGACCGTCTTCCGGTACGCGTCGGTCCACCGGTGGTCGCCGATGCCCGCCCCCGCGAGATGGACCACCGCCTCGACGCCCGCCAGGTCGGCCGGGTCGAGCACCCCGCCAGAAGGGTCCCACTGGACCTGTCCGGGGCCCGTGGGCGGCCTGCGGACCAGCGAGAGCACCTCATGGCCCGACTGGCGCAGGGAGGCGGTCAGCGCCGTCCCGATGAGGCCCGAGGCCCCCGTCACCGCGATCTTCATAACCACCCCTTCGTAGCGCGCCCCCGTTCGGTGACGTACCGGACGCGGACTCGTTCAAACGTGTTCCCTGATGGACGGTGACCGGAGCGACCACCCCCGAGACCTCCCGGCGCAAGGTCGTCGAGACAAAACCAAGAGACAACACCTTTCCCTCCGTTACGGCTCCCGCCCACCCCGGCCCCGACCACCGCCCCCGCCTGGTCACCGCAACCGGCGCCCACCTCCGCTCCCGCCCCCACCGCCACGTCCAGGCTGGCCGCCACGACCACCGAACGCCCCACACGGAAGGGGCGAGGTGGCCGCGGCCGTGGTCAGGGCGCGCCTGATCCGCGCCGTGACGCGCTCGCTCGTAGCGAATGGGCGCGGTCCTCCGAGTCGCGCCTGACATGGTGAAGCGGTGAACTGGACCACGCGAGCACTGGAAACGCTGGCGATCGGCGAGCCCACACCGCTGATCGACTTACCGGTGCCGGCGCCCGGGATCAGGCTGCTGTTGAAGGACGAGTCGGCGCAGCCGACGGGGAGCCTGCGGCACCGGCACGCCAGGGCGCTGTTCCGCCAGGCCGTGCTCGACGGGTCGGTCACCGAGGGCGTGACCGTGGTGGAGGCGACCGGTGGCAACGCGGCCGTGGCCCAGGCCTGGTTCGCGCGGCGGCTCGGGCTGCCGTACATCGTGGTCATGCCGGGCGAGCGCAGCCAGGCGCGGGCACGTCCGGTGGAGGAACTTGGCGGAGAATGCCGATTCGTGACGCCGCCGCCGGCGATCTACGAGGCCGCCCGGGCGATCGACGGGCACTTTCTCGACCAGTTCGGGCGGGCCGCGCCGCACGACCTGGCGGAGGAGCTGTTCGGGCAGGTGCGGCCTGACTGGGTGGTGACGGGCGCGAGCACCGGAACGACCTCGGCCACCCTCGGCCAGTGGATCCGGGCCCACGGTGAGGACTGCCGGGTCGCGGTGGCGGATCCCGAGAATTCGGCCTACTTCCCCGGATGGACCCTCGACGTGCCCGACTACGGCACCGGGATGCCCTCACGGATCGAGGGCATCGGACGCCCACGCGTAGAGCCGGGCTTCCGGCCCGACCTCGTGGACCTGGTCGTCCCCGTGCCCGACGCGGCCAGTGTGGCGGCGGCCCGGCACATCCGCGAGGTGACCGGGCTGCCGGTCGGCGCCTCCTCGGGCACCGCGTTGTGGGCGGCGCTGGAGCTGGTGGAGCGCATGCGGGCCAGGGGAGAGACGGGCACGGTGGTGTCGCTGCTCGGCGACGCGGCCCACCGGCATCTGGCGACCTGTCACGACGACGGGTGGGCAGCGGGGAGAGGGCTGGACGTCGGACGGCACACGGGCACTCTGCGGCAGCGCACCGGCATGTGACCCGCATCGGCGTGCGGCTCGGGGGCTGACCCGGGTAGCGGTGCTCTGGCGGAGGATGCCGAGGCTGACGACCGGCCGTCTCATCCGGCGCTCGGCCTCATCCCGCCCCGCACTGCGCACGTCCAGTGAACGGTGATGGCCGTGGCCCTCCAGGGACCCGGCGTTTCCCCGTACACGCGAGAACCCCCGCTCAGCCACGAGGCCGAACGGGGGTTCCGACATGTGGCTAGGCCAAGCCGAGCTGGCCCTCGAAGCGGCCCTCTTCGAGACGGCGCTTGACCGTCGTCAGGAAGCGGGCGGCGTCGGCGCCGTCGACCAGGCGGTGGTCGTAGGTCAGCGCCAGGTAGACCGTCGAGCGGACCGCGATGACCTCGCCCTCGGGCGAGTCGACGACAACCGGGCGCTTCACGACGACGCCGGTGCCGAGCATGCCGACCTGCGGCTTGTTCAGGATCGGCGTGTCGAACAGGGCGCCGCGGCTGCCCGTGTTCGTCAGCGTGAAGGTGCCGCCGGCGATGTCGTCGGGGCTGATCTTGTTGGTGCGGGTGCGCTCGGCCAGGTCGGCGATCTTGCGGGCCAGCCCGGCGATGTTGAGGTCGCCGGCGCCCTTGACGACCGGGACGATGAGGCCCTTGTCGGTGTCGACCGCGATGCCGAGGTTCTCGACGTCGTGGTAGGTCACCTCGCTGGTCTCGTCGTTGATCACGGCGTTGAGCTTGGGGTGGACCTTGAGGGCCTCGACCGCCGCCAGCGCGAAGAACGGCAGGAACGACAGCTTGACGCCCTCGCGAGCCTCGAACGCCGCCTTGGCCCGGTCGCGCAGCCGCGCGATGCGGGTCACGTCGACCTCGACGACCGTGGTGAGCTGGGCCGTGGTCTGCAGCGAGTCGAGCATGCGGTCGGCGATGACCTTGCGCAGGCGGGACATCTTCTGCGTGGTGCCGCGCAGGGTGGTGTCGACCTGGATCGGCGCGGGGGCGGCCGCCGCGGCGGGGGCCTGCTGCGCCGGCGCGGCCGGAGCGGCGGCGGGGGCCGCCGGAGCCTGGGCGGTGGCGCGCTCGCGCTGCACGCGGGCGGCCTCGATGACGTCCTGCTTGCGGATGCGGCCGCCGACGCCGGTGCCGTTGAGCTCCTCGAGGTTCACGCCGTGCTCGGTGGCGAGCTTGCGGACCAGCGGGGTGACGTAGGGCGTGTCACCCGACGGCGCCGGGGCGGCCGGGGCCTGCTGGGCCGCCGGGGCCGGCTGGGGGCTCTGCGGCGGGGCCGGGGGAGCGGGCTGCGGGATCGAGGAGATCGGCGCGCTCTGCGGGGCCGGCTGCTGGACCGGCTGCTGGACCGGCTGCGGGGCGGGCGCGGGGGGCTGCGGGGCCGGGGCGGCCTGAGCCTGCACGGGCTCCGGCTCCGGCTCCGGCTCGGGCTCGGGTTCCGGCTCGGGAGCGGCCGCGGGCGGCTCCTCCTGCGCGGCCGGCGCGCCGCCGTTGGCGTCGATGACGGCCAGCTCGGCGCCGACCTCGACGGTCTCGTCCTCGGAGACCAGGATCTTCGTCAGGTAGCCGGCGGACGGCGAGGGGATCTCGGTGTCGACCTTGTCGGTCGACACCTCAAGCAGCGGCTCGTCGGCCTCGACGTGGTCGCCCTCCGACTTCAACCAGCGGGTGACGGTGCCCTCGGTCACGCTCTCGCCGAGCTGGGGCATGGTTACGGAGACAGGCATGGTGAGTCTTCGTCTTCCTTAGAGGGCTCTTAGTTGTGGACGTGGAGGGGTTTGCCGGCCAGGGCCAGCATGGCCTCGCCGAGGGCCTCGGACTGCGTCGGGTGCGGGTGGATGAGCTGCGCCACGTCGCCCGCCGTCGCCTCCCAGTTGTAGATGAGCTGCGCCTCGGCGATGAGCTCGCCGACCCTGGCGCCGACCATGTGCACGCCCAGTACGCGGCCGCCGTCCTTCTCGGCGACGACCTTGACCTCGCCCTGGGTCTGCAGGATCTTGCTGCGGCCGTTGCCCGCGAGGTTGTAGCTCAGCTCGACCACGTCGTGGCCGCGCTCGCGCGCGGTCGCGCCGCTGATGCCGACCGAGGCCACCTCGGGCTCGGAGTAGGTGATGCGCGGCACGCCGTCGTAGTCGATCGGCACGACCGGCAGGCCCGCGATGTGCTCGGCGACCAGGATGCCCTCGGCGAAGCCGACGTGGGCCAGCTGCAGCGTGGGGATGAGGTCGCCCACGGCGTAGACGCCCGGGACGCTGGTCTGGCAGAACTCGTTGACCAGGACGTAGCCCCGGTCCATCGAGACGCCCTGCTCCTCGTAGCCGAGCCCGGAGGAGACCGGGCCGCGCCCGACGGCCACCAGCATGAGCTCGGCGTCGAGGGTCTTGCCGCCCTCCAGGGTGACGACGACCCCGGTGTCGGTGGTCTTGACGCTCTCGAAGCGCTGACCGAGTTCGTATTTGATGCCGCGCCGGCGGAAGGCCCGCTCCAGCAGCTTGGAGTTGGACTCGTCTTCAAGCGGGAGCAGGTGGGGCAGCGCCTCGACGATGGTCACCTCGGCGCCGAAGGAGCGCCACACGCTGGCGAACTCGACGCCGATGACGCCGCCGCCGAGGATGATCACCGACGACGGCACCCGGTCGAGGACCAGGGCGTGGTCGCTGGTGATGACGCGCTGGCCGTCGATGTCGAGGCCGGGCAGCGACTTCGGCACCGAGCCGGTGCCGAGCACCACGTTGCGCCCGGTGTAGACCTCGCCGTTGACGGTGACCTGGTTGGGACCGGTGAGCCGGCCCTCGCCCTCGACGACGGTGATCTTCTTGCTCTTGATGAGACCCTGCAGGCCCTTCCAGAGCCCGCTGATCACCTTGTCCTTGTAGGCGAGCACGCCCGGCACGTCGATCCCGTCGAAACGGGTCTTCACGCCGAAGGACTCGCCTTCACGCGCCTGGTCGGCCAGCTCCGCGGCGTGCAGCAGCGCCTTGGTGGGGATGCACCCCTGATGGAGGCACGTGCCGCCCACCTTGGCCTTCTCGATGAGAACGACGCTCTTGCCGAGCTCGGCCGCCCGCAGGGCGCAGGCGTAGCCGCCGCTACCGCCGCCTAGGACAACGATGTCGAAGGGGCCGCTGCCTTCAGCCACTGGAAAGCTCCCTAATGAATACTGCCGTGGTACGGCATCTTTTCACTTGTCTTTGATGATCGTGCGCTCAGCCCGCATAGCGCTCGGCGATGGCGACGAGCGTGCGGGTGATGGCTCCGGTGCCGCCCTTGGGGGTGTAACCGTAGGGCTCGCCCTTGTTGAAGGCCGGTCCCGCCATGTCGATGTGGGCCCAGTCAACCCCGTCGGGGACGAACTCGCGCAGGAACACGCCCGCCGCCAGCATGCCGCCCCACCGTTCGGGGTGGAGGTTGGCGATGTCGGCCACCTGCGAGTCGAGCCCCTTGCGCAGCTCGGCGGGCAGGGGCATGCCCCACACGCTCTCGCCCTGCGCCCCGGCCAGCTCCACCACGGCGCCGCGCAGGTCGTCGTCATTGGTCATGACCCCGGCGGTGCGCCACCCGAGGGCGACGATCTGCGCGCCGGTCAGGGTGGCCACGTCGACGATCAGGTCGGGCGAGTCCTCGGCGGCGCGGGCGATGCCGTCGATGAGCACCAGGCGCCCTTCCGCGTCGGTGTCGAGGACCTCGACGGTCTTGCCGCTGTAGGTGTGGAGCACGTCGGAGGGCCGCTGGGCGGTGCCCGAGGGCATGTTCTCGGCCAGGCACAGGTAGCCGACGGCGTTGACGTGGAGCCCGAGGCGCGAGACCGCCAGCAGGGCTCCGAGCACGGCGGCCGCGCCGCCCATGTCGGACTTCATCCAGTCCATCGACGCGGACGGCTTGAGTGACAACCCGCCGGAGTCGAACGTGATTCCCTTGCCGACGAACGCGAGCGTCTTGGCGGCCTGCGGGTGGGAGTAGGCCACTCGGACCAGCCGCGGCGGCCGGGACGAGCCCTGGCCCACGCCGACGATGCCGCCGTAGCCGTTCTCCTTCAGCGCGATCTCGTCGAGCACCTCGACGGTCAGCCCGTTCTTGCCGCCGATCTCCTCGGCGATCTCGGCGAACCGGGCCGGCCACAGGTCGGACGGCGGGGTGTTCACCAGGTCGCGGACCAGGGTGACCGAGTCGGCCAGCGTGGCGGCGCGCCGGACCGCGCTCTCGGCCTCGGGGGCGGAGGTGACCAGCTCCACCTCGGCCAGCGGCGCCTTCTGCTGCCCGTTGGTCTGGTAGCGGCTGAAGACGTAGGCCCCCAGGAGGCTGCCGACGGCCACCGCCTCGACCTCTTCGGCCGTGGTGGCGGGCAGCGCGACGGCGGCGGACGCCGTTCCGGCCAGTGCGCGGGCGGCGGCGCCCGCGGCGCGGCGGAGGGTCTCCAGTTCCAGGGACTCGCCGTCGGCGGGCGGGGCGCCGAGCCCCACCGCCACGACGAGCGGCGCCGGGATCGCGCCGAACGTGGGGAACTTGGCGATCTCCTCGGGCTTGCCCGCGAAACCCATCGCGGTCAGCGTGGCGGCGAGCCGTCCGCCGAGGGCCTGATCGAGCCCGGCGGCCCCGGCCGCGGCCTGTGGGCCCTGCGGGGTGGCGTGGATGCCGATAACGAGGGCATCGGTCTCTATGGAGACCGTGTCAGATGCATTGACGCGCACTGTGGTCACGTGAGCCGATGCTAGCTGTGCTTTCTCCGTACTCATAAACTCGGGTTCGTCCTACCAATAGGTTGGGGGATGTTTACAGGTCGGTGAACGTCACCGCACTGGCGAGCAAGCACGCCGCGGTCGCGACCTCGGCGAGCGCTCCGAGCACATCCCCCGTGATCCCCCCGAGCCGCCCGACGGCGGTGGCGAGGATGACCCAGGCGACGGCCAGCCCGATGGGCACCGCGCTGACCAGCACCGGAACGTCGCGAAACGCGATCATAGCGACGATCAGCAAGGTGCCAGTAGACGCCAACGCCTCCGGCACCCGCACTGTTCCCGCGACGAGGCTGCCCAGCCCCTCCTCTCTCGCTGCCCGGAAACGGGGCGTGCACGCCCACGTGACGGCCAGCCTTCCGGTCGCCACGGCCACGGGCAACGTCCACAGGGCATGGGGCCCCACCTGACTCAGCGCGCTGACCTGGAGCCCCACGCAGAAGATCAGCGCGACCACCCCGAACGGCCCGATGTCGGAGTGCTTCATGATGGCCAGCGCCTCGGGCGCGCTCTTCCGGCTCCCGAGGCCGTCGGCCAGGTCGGCCAGCCCGTCGAGGTGAAGCGCCCGCGTCAGCAATGCGAGGGTGCCGACGGCGAGCAGCCCGGCCGTCGTCCCCCCGAGCCCCAGCCACCGGGCCCCCTGGAAGACGAGCGCCGCGATCACCCCGAGCAGCACCCCGACGAGCGGCCCGAGCACCATCGCCCGCCCGGCGATCCGCGAGTCGACCGGCGAATGCCGCGGCACCGGCAGCACGCTCAGCAGGGAGACGGCCAGCCACCAGGCGTTCACCCAGTTCCGCAGGGTCATGGCAGGGGGGTGACGCGGCCCGCGACGACCAGGGCCGCCTCCTCCGACTCGTCGGCGAGGCGGCGGTTCAGCTCGCCTAGGGCGTCGCGGAAGGTCCGCCCCGACGCGTGGCCGGGGATCACGCCCAGGCCCACCTCGTCGCTGACCAGCACGATCCTGGCCCGGGTCGCCCGCCAGGCCGCGACCAGCCCGTCACAGGCGCCGCGGACCCGGCCCGGGTCGTCCCAGGCGGCGAGGTCGTCGAAGACGCCCGCCAGCCAGGTGCCGAGCCCGTCGATCAGCACCGCGCCGGCCTCGGCGGCCAGCACGTCTTCGAGGTCGCGGGTCTCCCTGGTCCGCCAGTGGGCCGGGCGGCGGTTCCGGTGGGCGGCGATCCGGTCGGCCCAGGCCGCGTCGCCGTGGGCGTCGCCGGTGGCGACATAGAGGACGTCCGGCTCACCGGCGAGCCGCAGCTCCGCCTCCTCAGACTTCCCCGAGCGGGTCCCGCCCAGCACGATCGCCCGGTGCGGCCCCATCGGATCGTGGGCGGCCCGGCCGGAGGTCTCCAGCACCGTCCCGTCAGGCACCTGGACGGCGCCCCAGTAGGCCAGCCGCCGATCGAGCTCGGCCTCCGACCGGATCCGGTGGTCGAGCCCCACGGCCACCACCTGGGTCGCCCGGTTCACCAGGCCCCGCGCGCGCAGCGCCCCGAGCCGGAAGGGGTCGTCGAGCAGATCGATCAGCACCAGGTCGAACGCCGGCCCGGGACCCGCTCCACCGGGCCCGTTGGCGAACAGCAGACTGCCCCCGTCGGGCCCCACGACGATGTCGCCGTCGTCGGTCCGGGTCAGCTCGTAGCCGTCGAGGGGGGCGTTGTCGTCGACGACCACGGACAGGGGCCGCCGCTCGCGCCGCACCGACCGGCACGACGCGCACCCGTCGGACGGCCACCCCCCGGGCCCGCCGGTCCCGCTCAGCTCGACCTTCAACCCCGTCTCCCCTTCATGCGTGAACCCATGAGCCCACCCCGGAGCACTCCGTCAGCCCTGGAGACCTGGGGCGGTGGCGCGATCCGTACCGGAAACGAGACCGCCGCCCGAAACCCTAGAGGGCCGGGCGGCGGTCGCCGTGCGCGGGTTCGGGGCTGGGGGAACAGGTTTCAGGCCGACCGGCGGCGCAGGAGGAAGAAGACGCCCACCCCCGCCGCGACCGCGACCGCGCCGCCTGCGGCGAGCAGGACGACGGGAGCGCCGCCCTCCTGCGGCGCGGCGGCCGAGGGGGCGCCGGCCGCCTGACTGATCGGCAGCTCCTTGCCCGTCGTGTTGTTCTTGGCGGGGTAGCCGCTGACGGCCAGCACGTTGCCGCTGTCGTCGACCCTCGGCCGGGTCGCCTCCGAGGAGAGCAGCTGGAGTGACGTGGCCGACGAGGGGGCCACGACACAGGTCACGGTGCTCTGGGGCGGGGTGTCTCCGGGGTAGGCGTCGACCTCGCCGTCGCCGAAGTCGACCGCCAGGACGACCCGCTTGCGGCCCGAGGCGGCGGCCTGTCCGCCGCAGACGTCGTCGAAGGCGGGCACCTCGCGGGGCGAGTCGGTGCCGGTGCCGTCGGGGGAGACGCCGAAGCGCCAGCCGATGACCGAACCGTCGGCCGGCACCGCGCCGGCCTCCGGCGCGAGCCAGGCCAGGCCGTCGCTCTGCCAGAAGGTCCACTGGCGGGGGGTGTCGGGCCCGGGCTGGGGTGCGAACGCCGCGACCGCGGCCAGGGCCACCGCGCCGAGTATGACGCGGATCAGTGCTTTGCGGGGGTGTGAGGGCAGCATGGAATGGCCTCCGTGCTCGGGTGATGACGCTCGGGGAGATCTCGGGGAGATAGGGTTCCCAGGCACCCTTCGGATTTCCCCTTGAGGGAACGACCGGCCGCGAACAGGAGCATAGGCATGACATGGCGCTGGCGTTATGAAAACGCTAATGGTGGTGAGGTATCCGCCGCCGATTTGTCGCGCGAGGTATTTCCCAGTCAGGCCGACGCCGAGTCGTGGCTTGGAGAAAGCTGGCGTGACCTGCTGGAATCCGGAGTCGAACAGGTGACGCTGCTCGACGGCGACCGGGTCGAATACCAGGGCATGTCATTGCGTCCACAGGAATGAAAAAGGCCCGCCGAGAATGGCGGGCCTTTTGTTTTCAGGGGCGCTTCTTGGGAGCGTTGGTACTCGTGAGGGAGGGGTCGCGCACGACGACCGGGCCGAGGATGTCGTCGACCTTCTTCATGACGTCGGCGTCGAGCTTGACCCCGGCCGCCTTGACGTTGTCGCGCACCTGCTCGGGCCGCGAGGCGCCGACGATCGCCGACGACACGTTGGGGTTCTGCAGCACCCACGCCACCGCGAACTGGGCCATCGAGAGTCCCAGGTCGGCGGCCACCGGCTTGAGCTCCTGGACGCGGGCCAGCAGGTCGTCGTCGAGCATGCGCTTGATGAAGTTGCCACCGCTCGGGTCGAGCGCCCGTGAGCCCTCGGGCGGCGGCTGGCCCGGCAGGTACTTGCCGGTCAGCACGCCCTGGGCGATCGGCGAGAACACGATCTGGCCGATGCCCTCCTTCTCCGACAGCGGCACGACCTCGCCCTCGATGACCCGCCACAACGCGGAGTACTGCGGCTGGTTGGAGACGATGCGGTCGAAGCCCATCTGGTCGGCGAGCTTCAGCGCCGCGGCGATCTGGTCGGCGGTCCACTCGCTGACGCCGATGTAGAGCGCCTTGCCCTGCCGCACGATGTCGTCGAAGGCCCGCAGCGTCTCCTCGAGCGGGGTCTCGACGTCGTAGCGGTGGGCCTGGTAGAGGTCGACGTAGTCGGTCTGCAGGCGGCGCAGGGAGCCGTTGATCGACTCCATGATGTGCTTACGCGACAGCCCCCGGTCGTTGCGCCCCTGCCCGGTCGGCCAGTAGACCTTCGTGAAGATCTCCAGCGACTCGCGGCGGACCCCCTGGAGGGCGCGGCCCAGCACCTCCTCCGCGCGGGTGCCCGCGTAGACGTCGGCGGTGTCGAAGGTCGTGATGCCCTCGTCGAGGGCGGCCTTCACGCAAGCGCGGGCGGCCTCCTCTTCGACCTGGGAGCCGTGGGTGATCCAGTTGCCATAGCTGATCTCGCTGATGACGAGGCCACTTCGGCCCAAATGGCGGAATTCCATGGGCCAACTCTAGACAACCAGAACGAAGTTCTACTTCTTGGGGGAGCTGTCGGGAACCGGGGCGCCACCAGGCCGAACGGTCGGCTTGGGGAAGCGCAGCCGCCGGATCTGCGACGACCGCATGGCGGCGTAGAAGCCGACGCCCTTCAGGTCTTCGTCGGGGAAGCGCGCGGCGGCGAGCTTCTTGACCCGGCCCGCGACGTAGAAGGAGCTGCCGACCACCAGCACCAGCACCACCGGCAGCGACATCGTGTAGACGGTCAGCACCCAGCGCCGGATCTCGATCGGGAAGGGGATCATCGACAGCAGCATGATGACCAGCACGGCGGGCAGGAAGTACTGCCCCGGAAGCCTGCGGGCGTCGACGAAGTCGCGCGCGAACTTCCTGACCGGGCCCCGGTCGCGGGCCGGGAGATAACGGTCTTCGCCGCGCATCATGCCCTCGCGGGCCTTCTCGCGGAGCAGACGGTCACGCTCGCGGGCCTGCCGATAGGCCTCTTTGCGGTTCTTCGGCGCGGTGACAGGTGACCGCCGGCGCCCCTGGGCCTCCGCGCGCTTGGGCGTCGGACGGCCCTTCGCCGGGGTCGTCACAGGCTTAGGATCAACATCAGGGACGGGGGTAGCGTCCGTGGTGGTCTGGGTACGACGTCGGAACACGTTGTCCAGCGTACCGGGAGTGCAACTTAGTGACGCCCCCGTGCGTTATGCGTAGGGTGAACCCAGGCGGCCTTGGCCGCCTTTGCGGGGCTTGAAACGGCTGGGGTTACCCACGCACAACCTAAGAAGGGGACGGCCGACGCGCATGAGCGTGATGAAGAGACTTTCCATGATCTTCAGGTCCAAGGCCAACAAGGCCCTGGACAAAATGGAGGATCCGCGGGAAACCCTGGACTACTCATATCAGCGCCAGCTCGAGTTGCTCCAGAAGGTACGGCGCGGCGTGGCGGACGTGGCGACCAGCCGCAAGCGGGTCGAATTGCAGATCAACCAGGCCGAGGCCGAGGCCGCCAAGCGTGAGCAGCAGGCGAAGAGCGCCCTGGCCGCCGGTCGCGAAGACCTGGCCCGCGACGCCCTCTCGCGCCGCACCGCCATCCAGGCCCAGGTGGCCGACCTGCGCATCCAGTACAACAACCTGCAGGGTGAAGAGGAGAAGCTGACGCTCGCCAGCCAGCGCCTCCAGTCCAAGGTCGACGCCTTCCGCACCCGGAAGGAGACGATCAAGGCCACCTACACCGCCGCCGAGGCGCAGACCCGGATCAACGAGGCCTTCTCCGGCATCTCCGAGGAGATGGGCGACGTCGGCCTGGCGATCCAGCGCGCCGAAGACAAGACGGCCCAGATGCAGGCCCGCGCGGGCGCCATCGACGAGCTGCTGGCCAGCGGCGCGCTCGACGACTACACCGGTCAGCGCGACGACATCCAGGCCGAGCTCGACCGCATGGGCGCCGGGGGCGACGTGGAGCTGGAGCTGGCCCGCATGAAGGCCGAGCTGGGGCAGGGCCCGGCGCCGAAGAGCGCCATCGAGCAGGGGCAGCCGGCCGCGCAGCCGCAGCCCCAGCACACCCAGCAATACCGTCAGCCGGGGGAGGCACAGTAGTGATCGTCAGAATCATGGGGGAGGGGCAGGTCCAGATCGCCGACGGCGATCTCGGCGTGCTCAACGACCTCGACACCGAACTCGAGTCGGCCATCGAGGCCGACGACGAGACCACGTTCCGATCCGCGCTGCACGCGCTTCTCGACAAGGTCCGCCATGTCGGCAAGCCCCTCGCGGACGATGCCCTTGAACCGTCTGAGCTGATTCTGCCCCCCGCGGACGCCTCGATCGACGAGGTCCGGGAGATGCTGGGCGACCAGGGGCTCATCCCGGGTTAGCGCCGTGTCCCGGTTCAGGCCCGACTCCGGGCTGACCCGCCGCATGGTCCTGACCATGTTCCTGCTCGGCCTGCTCTATGTCGTGTTCGTGGCGGTGCTCATCGCCGCCGGGGCGCGGGCGGTCGTCGTCCTGGTCATCGCCGCGGGCTTCCTGCTGGTGCAGTACTTCTTCTCCGACAAGATCGCGTTGTACGCGATGGGCGGCAGAGAGGTGTCACCGCAGGAGGCTCCGCAGCTCCACGCCGTGATCGACCGCCTGAGCGCCCTGGCCGACATGCCCAAGCCCCGCGTGGCCGTCGCCGACAGCGACGTGCCGAACGCGTTCGCGACCGGGCGCAACCAGAAGAACTCCGTCGTCTGCGTGACGACCGGCCTGCTCCGGCGGCTCGACCCGCCCGAGCTCGAAGGCGTCCTGGCCCACGAGATGTCCCATGTGGCCCACCGTGACGTCGCGGTCATGACGATCGCCTCGTTCCTCGGCGTGGTGGCCGGGCTGATGACCCGGTTCGCCCTGTACGCCGGCCTCGGCCGCAACCGCGACAACCAGGGCGGCCTGCCGATCGGCCTGATCATCGTGCTGGTCTCCACGATCGTCTACTGCGTCAGCTTCGTGCTGACCCGGCTGCTGTCGCGCTACCGCGAACTGGCCGCCGACCGGGCCGGGGCCTATCTCACCCAGCGTCCGTCCGCGCTGGCCAGCGCCCTGACCAAGGTCTCCGGCGAGATCGCCCGCATCCCGACGCGCGACCTGCGCGAGGCGCAGTCGTTCAACGCGTTCTACTTCGCGCCCGCGCTGAACCGGGCGAGCGTGGCGACGCTGTTCGCCACCCACCCGCCGCTGGAGAAGCGGCTCGAACAACTCGCCCGGATCTCCGGCGAACTCGGCAGGGAGGCCTGATGGGCTGGTTCGACGCGCTGCTCGGCCGTTCGAAACAGGCCAGGCCCGATCTCGACGCGCTGTTCGCGCTGCCGTCGGCCGCGGTGACGCTGCAGGTCGCGACCGCGTTCGGGCCGGCCGGCGTGGGGTCGGTCTGCTTCCGCGCCGCCGAGGGGGCCGCGTTCGCCCGTCTCCAGGACGACGTGCGGCAGCTCGTCGGCAGCCCGGAGATCACCAGCGACGACTACGGCTTCACGTGGCTGACCGTGCGCGACGACGACGTGTCCTCACTGGTGACCAACCTCCACGGGGCCAACTCCAGCCTGGAGGGCGCCGGGTTCGGCTCCTCGCTGCTGTGCACGACCGTCGTCTTCGCCGATCCCGGCGGGCGGCGGCTCGCCCTGGTATATCTCTACAAGCAGGGCACGTTCTACCCGTTCGCCCCACTGCCGGGCCAGCGGCGCGACAACGCCCTGGAACTGCAGGCGCGCGGCACGCTCGCGGGCGACCTGCCCATCGAGGCCGACCTGTCCCGCTGGTTCGCGGTGTGGGGAGCGCCCGGACTGTAGGGGGGGCCTGTGGACCAGCGGGAGTACGCCGACGCGGTGGCGGCGCAGATCACCGCGATGGCCGACGCCGTGCGGGGGCACGACCTGGCCAGGCCCGTGCCGACCTGCCCCGGCTGGAGCCTGCGCGACCTGGTCGAGCACACCGGGAGCACTCATCGCCGGGCCGCGATCGTGGCCGGGGAGGCCCGCCAGGAGCGGCTCGACCGCGCGGCCGTCGACCTGGGCCTGCCCGCCGACGACGGCGGCTACGCCGACTGGTTCGCCGCCGGGGCCGAACCGCTCAGAAGGGGCCTGCTGGCCCACGACCCGTCGACGGTCGTCTGGACGTGGGCCGGCCCCCGACCCGTGGTCTGGTGGGCCCGCCGCCAGCTCTGCGAGAACGCCGTCCACGCCGCCGACGCCGCCATCGCCCTCGGCCAGGCCCCGCGTATCGACGAGGCCGTCGCCGCCGACGGCGTGAGCGAACTGCTCGACAACCTCCCCTACGCCGACTGGAGGCCCCGCGACCTGACCGGCGACGGCGAGCGGCTCTCGTGGCAGTCCGACACCGGCGTGGGCTTCCTCGTCACCCTCTATCCCGACGGCTACACCTACGAGCCGTCCGCCATGCCCGGCGAGGTCACCGTCCGCACCTCGACGGCGGCCGACATCCTGCTGCTGATGTGGGGCCGCCGCGGCTACGGCGACTACTCCGTCGAGGGCGACTCGGCCCTGCTCAAGCGGTGGGCCGACAACTCCACGATGTGACCAAGGAGGCGTGGCGCGGCGGCCCGGCGGACCGGGGTGGTGATGGGATCGCGCCCATGATCACCTTCAGGTACGCGACCGCGGCCGCCTTCCTCGCCGCCGGACTGCTGACCACCCCGGCGGCGTTCGCCGCCACGCCCGCCGGGTATGCCGGGGTGGTGGCAGACGACGCGAAGATCACCGTCACCGGCAACGGCGCCGTCTCGGCCGCCCCCGACCGCATGCGCCTCCAGGCCGGCGTCGAGGTCCGCCGCGCGACGGCCGGGGCCGCGTTCGGCGACGCCCGCAGGGCCGCCGCGACCCTCCGCACCGCCCTGCTGAACGTCGGCGTCGACGAAGACGACCTGCGCACCAGCGAGATCACCCTCGGCCCCGAATACGACGACTACCCGAAGGTCGCCGGCTACCGCGCCGGGCACGGCGTCGAGGTGCTCGTCCGCGACCTCGGCATCGCCGACCGGGTGGTCGACGCCGTCGCCTCCGCCGGGGAGGAGGCCCGCCTGAACGGCATCTCCTTCGAGATCGGCGACCCCGCGACCGCGCTGGCCGCCGCCCGCGACGCCGCGTACAAGGACGCCGAGACCAAGGCCAGGCAGTACGCCAAGCTGACCGGCCGCAGGCTCGGCCGGGTGCTGAGCGTCAGCGAAGACGGCGAGGGGCGCGCCCCGATCCCGTTCGAGGGCGTCCACCTGATGGCGGCCGACAAGTCGATCTCGCCGGGCCGCCAGTCGGTGGGCGTCAACGTCAGGGTCGTCTTCGAGCTCCGCTAGCCGTTACGGCAGCGCCAGCATGCGGTCGAGCGCGACCTTGGCCCAGTGGGTGGTCTCCGGGTCGACCGTGATCTGGTTCACGACCTGTCCCGCCGCCAGCGACTCCAGCGAGCGCACCAGGTGGGGCAGGTCGATGCGGTTCATCGTCGAGCAGTAGCAGACGGTCTTCTCCAGGAACATCACCGTCTTGTCGGGGAACATCGCTCCCAGCCGCCGCACCAGGTTGAGCTCGGTGCCCACGGCCCAGGTCGACCCGGCCGGGGCGGCCTCCAGCTGCTTGATGATGTACTCGGTCGACCCCACGTAGTCGGCCTTGGTGACCACCTCGTGGCGGCACTCGGGGTGGACCAGCACGTTCACGCCGGGGACGCGGGCCCGCACGTCGTCGACGTTCTCGGCGGTGAAGCGGCCGTGGACCGAGCAGTGGCCGCGCCAGAGGATCATCTTGGCGTTCCTGAGCTGCTCGTCGGTCAGGCCGCCGTTCGGGCGGTGCGGGTTGTAGACGACGCAGTCGTCCAGCGAGAGGCCCATCTCCAGCACGGCGGTGTTGCGGCCCAGGTGCTGGTCGGGCAGGAACAGCACCTTCTCGCCCTGCTCGAAGGCCCAGTCGAGGGCCCTCTTGGCGTTGGACGAGGTGCACACCGCGCCGCCGTGCCGCCCGCAGAACGCCTTGATGTCGGCGCTGCTGTTCATGTACGTCACCGGCACCGTGACCCCGGCGATCCCGGCGTCCTCCAGCACCTCCCAGGCCTCCTCGACCTGGTCGAAGGTGGCCATGTCGGCCATGGAGCAGCCGGCCGCCAGGTCGGGCAGGATCACCTTCTGCCGGTCGGAGGTCAGGATGTCGGCCGACTCGGCCATGAAGTGGACGCCGCAGAACACGATGAACTCGGCCTCGGGCCGGGCCGCCGCCTCGCGGGCCAGCTTGAAGGAGTCGCCCGTCACGTCGGCGAACTGGATGACCTCGTCCCGCTGGTAGTGATGGCCCAGCACGAACAGCCGGTCGCCGAGCGCCTCCTTGGCCTTGCGGGCCCGCGCCACCAGCTCCGGGTCGGACGCGGGGGGCAGCTCACCGGGGCAGTCGACACCGCGCTCACTGTGCGGGTCGACGCCCTGCCCGAGGACGAAGAGCGGAAGACTCGTGGTCGTCACGACCACACCCCCTTCGGGGACTTATCGTCGAACTGACGACTAATAATTACACATCCGCTTTGGGAGGTATTCCCCTGGGGTGTCCGGACCGGGAATGTAGGGACAGGGCCAACGTGTTGCTACCGTTCTAGAAGGACGTCAGATACAGACGCTGGGAGTCACCAAGATGTCGGTTGAGAGCAGCGAGACCACGAAGCAGGGCCTGATCCTGACTGACGCGGCCGCCGCCAAGGTCAGCAGCCTGCTGGAGCAGCAGGGCGAGGAGGGTCTGCACCTCCGCGTCGCCGTGCAGCCGGGGGGCTGTTCCGGCCTCCGTTACCAGCTCTACTTCGACGACCGCTCGATGGACGGCGACGTTGTCTCCGACTTCGGCGGCGTCTCGGTCGTGACCGACCGGATGAGCGCCCCCTACCTGATCGGTGCGACGGTCGACTTCGTCGACACGATCGAGAAGTCGGGCTTCACGATCGACAACCCGAACGCCACGGGTTCCTGCGCCTGCGGCGACTCCTTCAACTAAGGAGCGCCCGGCCAGACACCCGCGCACCCTGCTCGGGCGCGCGGGTGTCTCGCCATGTCCCGGGTCAGCCTGAATATCGCGTATTCTTGCGGGGCTCGCGATCCGGCGGGCGTCCACGCGCTGCTGACAACGAGGAGATCACCCCGTGCGCATCGCCGTCACCGGCTCCATCGCGACCGACCATCTGATGACGTTTCCCGGCCGCTTCGGCGACCAGCTCATCGCCGAGCAGCTCGACCGCGTGTCGCTGTCGTTCCTCGTCGACGAGCTGGAGATCCGGCGCGGCGGCTGCGCGGGCAACATCGCGTTCGGCATGGGCGGCCTGGGGCTGCGGCCGATCCTCGTGGGCGCGGTCGGCGACGACTTCGCCGACTACCGGTCGTGGCTGGAGCGCCACGGCGTCGACTGCGACTCCGTGCACATCTCCGAGCTCCACCACACCGCGCGGTTCCTGTGCACCACCGACCAGGACCACAACCAGATCGCGTCGTTCTACACCGGCGCGATGGCCGAGGCCCGCAACATCGAGCTCGGCCCGATCGCGGCCCGCGTCGGCGGCCTCGACCTCGTGCTGATCGGCCCCAACGACCCCGACGCCATGCTGCGCCACACCTCCGAGTGCAAGTCGCGCGGCATCCCGTTCGCCGCCGACATCTCCCAGCAGCTCGCCCGCATGCCCGGTGAGCAGATCCGCGAGCTGATCGACGGCGCGGCCTACCTCTTCTCCAACGACTACGAGAAGGGGCTCATCGAGCAGAAGACCGGCTGGTCCGACGAGGAGGTCCTCGACCGCGTCGGCGTGCGGATCACCACGCTCGGCCCCAAGGGTTCCCGCATCGACCGCAAGGGCGAGCCGTCGATCCACGTCTCCCCGGCCCCCGAGCGCGGCAAGGCCGACCCGACCGGCGTCGGCGACGCGTTCCGCTCCGGCTTCCTGGCCGGCCTGACCTGGGGCCTGAGCCTGGAGCGCTGCGCCCAGATCGGCAACCTGACCGCCACCCACGTGCTGGAGCGCGTCGGCGGCCAGGAATACGAGCTCGGCCAGGCCGACTTCCTGGAGCGCTTCGGCGCCTGCTACGGCAAGGACGCCGCCGAGGAGGTCGGCGCCCACCTGCGCTGCCTGCGCCCGTAGCCCCGACGCGAAAGGCCGCCCTTCGGGGCGGCCTTTTTCAGTACTGCCGGCGTACGTGGATCGCCCAGCCGCCCTGCGGCAGCTCGTAGCTCTCGACGTGCTGGTGGGACTTCAGGCGGCACCAGGCCGGGACGTCGGTGAAGGCGGCCGGGTCGTCGGCCAGCACCGAGATCACCGCCCCCACGGGCACCTCGCCGACGCGCTCGGCCAGCATGATGATCGGAATCGGGCACTTGCGGCCCAGCGCGTCGATGGTCAGCGCGGCCGGCGGAATCACCGGCGCAGGCGCTTCGGCAGGCGGCTCGGGCGACTTCTTACGCCAGATCACTGCACCCCCAGACGCTGGCGGACGCGACGCACGATGTCGGGGAGAACGGTGAGGAACCGCTCGACATCGTCTTCGGGTATCCCACGGGGCAGCGATACCCGGACGTTTCCATGCGTAAGCACGCCCATCGCCTCCAGTACGTGTGATGGACGAAGCGTACTCGCCGTACACGAACTTCCTGACGAGACGGCGAAACCGGCCTTGTCGAGTTCGGTCAGGAGCACCTCGCCGTCGACGTACAGGCACGAGAAGGTCACCAGGTGGGGGAGGCGGTCCACCGGATCGCCGATCACCTCGACGTCGGGGACCCGGCGCGGGACCTCGGCGCGGATCCGGTCGACCAGCGCCGACAGGCGGGCGTTCTCAGCCGCCGACTCGGCCGCGCGGGCGCGCAGCGCCGCCGCGGCGGCCACCACGGCGGGCACGTTCTCGTAGCCCGGCACCCGGCGCAGCTCCCGCTCGTCCTCCGGATAGGGCGAGCGCCAGCGGGTGCCCTTGCGCACCGCCAGCACCCCGACCCCGGCGGGCCCGCCCCACTTGTGGGCGCTGGCCGTCAGCACCGACCAGCCCGGCGGGATCGGCAGCCGCCCGGCCGACTGGGCCGCGTCGACCACCAGCGGCACCCCCGCCGCCCGGCACGCCTCGGCCGCCTCGGCCACCGGCTGGAGGGTGCCGACCTCGTGGTTGGCCGTCTGGAGCGCCGCCGCCGCGACCCCCTCGGCGGCCACCGCCTCGGCGAAGGCGGGCAGGTCGACCCGCCCGGTGATCGCGACGCCTATGGTCTGTACGCTGCCTCCGGCCCCCTCGTGGACGCCCGCCGCGTGCAGCACGCTCGAATGCTCGACCGCGCTCACCACCAGGTGACGCCCGGCCCTGCGCCGGCCCTGGAGCGCGCCGAGGACGCCCAGGTGGACGGCCTGCGTGCCCGACGTGGTGAACGACAGTTCGTCCGGGCGCGCGCCCAGCACCTCGGCGATCTCGGCCCGCGCCTGGTCGAGCAGCAGCCGCGCCCGTCTGGCCGAGCCGTAGAGCCGGGCGGGGTCGGCCCACCCCACGTCGAGGGCCGCGAGCAGTGCTTCGCGGGCCGCTGGGTGGAGGGGCTCGGTCGATGCCGCGTCGAGGTACGCCACAGTGAGGACATTAACGGGGGCTGGAACGAGGACCGGTGCCGGTCCGCGCTAAAGTGTCTCGGCATTGAAGTGAATCAAGTAAAGCGGGGGAGAAGATTCCCCCGGCTGTGTGGAATCCTCGAAAACCGCCCAGGGGTGTGCCCCATGGGCTTCAAGTGTGGGGTAGGCGATCCGTGAGTCCGACCCGCCGTACGACACGGCGATCGTTGGCCCGCCGCCGGCTGCCCAGTCTCGCCGGTGTGGCGGTTCTGGTCGCGTCCGCGTCGGCGTGTAGTTCCGAGGCAGCAGACCAGTGGTCCCGGCTGGCCCAGCCCGAGCCGCAGACGCGGCAGGGCAACCTGATGCTCGACCTGTGGCTGGGCTCGTGGGTGGCCGCCTTCGCGACGTTCGTCGTCGTCTTCGGCCTGATCGTGTGGTCGGTGCTGTTCCACCGCCGGCGGAAGAACTCCGACCAGCAGCTGCCGCCCCAGGTGCGGTACAACCTGCCGATCGAGATGCTCTACACGCTCGTTCCGCTGGTCATGGTGGCGGTCTTCTTCTACTTCACCGCGCGCGACGAGGCCGAGATCATCAAGGTCTCCGGCACCGCCCCGGTGAAGGTCAAGGTCGAGGGCTACCAGTGGAGCTGGCGCTTCACGACCGAGGCCCAGGGCAAGACCGCGACGGTGGCCGGCGTCCCGGTCGACCTGTCGAAGCAGAGCACGACCAACCCGCAGGGCCCGCAGCTCGTGCTGCCGGTCGGCACCAAGGTCGAGTTCGCCCTCGAGTCGCCCGACGTCATCCACTCGTTCTGGGTGCCGGCGTTCCTCTTCAAGCAGGACGTCATCCCGGGCGTGCACAACAAGTTCGAGCTCGACACCCTCGACAAGACCGGGGTGTTCTTCGGACGGTGCGCCGAGCTGTGCGGTGTCGACCACAGCAAGATGTTGTTCTCGGTCAAGCTGGTCCCGCAGGCGGAGTTCGACCAGTACATGACCACCCAGTCTGCGGCGGGAGGCGCCCAGTGACCGCCGCACAGCCCTATCGCAAGGGCTCGGTCGTCGTGAAGTGGCTGACGACGACCGACCACAAGATCATCGGTCATCTCTACCTGATGACCTCGTTCGTGTTCTTCCTCATCGGCGGCGTCATGGCCCTGGTCATGCGCGCCGAGCTGGCCCAGCCGGGCCTGCAGGTCGTCTCGAACGAGCAGTTCAACCAGCTGTTCACCATGCACGGCACGATCATGCTGCTGATGTTCGCGACCCCGCTGTTCGCGGGCTTCGCCAACGAGCTCATGCCGCTGCAGATCGGCGCCCCTGACGTGGCGTTCCCGCGCCTCAACATGGTGAGCTACTGGCTCTACCTGTTCGGCAGCATCATCGCCGTCGGCGGCTTCTTCACCCCGGGCGGCGCGGCCGCCTTCGGCTGGACCGGCTACGCGCCGCTGTCGAGCGCGGTGACCTCGCCGGGCATCGGTGGCGACCTGTGGATCATGGGTCTGGCCCTGTCGGGCCTGGGCACCATCCTCGGCGCCGTCAACTTCATCACCACGATCATCTGCATGCGCGCACCCGGCATGACGATGTTCCGCATGCCGATCTTCACCTGGAACATCCTGCTCACCAGCATCCTGGTGCTGCTGGCCTTCCCGGTGCTCGCGGCGGCGCTGCTGGTGCTGGAGGCCGACCGGAAGCTCGGCGCCCACGTCTTCGACGCCGCCAACGGCGGCGCGATGTTGTGGCAGCACCTGTTCTGGTTCTTCGGCCACCCCGAGGTCTACATCATCGCCCTGCCGTTCTTCGGCATCATCACCGAGGTCCTGCCGGTCTTCAGCCGCAAGCCGATCTTCGGCTACATCGGCCTGGTCGGCGCGACCATCGCCATCGCGGGCCTCTCAGTGACGGTGTGGGCGCACCACATGTTCGTCACCGGCCAGGTACTGCTGCCGTTCTTCAGCTTCATGACGTTCCTCATCGCCGTACCGACGGGCGTGAAGTTCTTCAACTGGATCGGCACGATGTGGCGAGGGCATCTCAGTTTCGAGACGCCGATGCTCTTCGCCGTGGGCTTCCTGGTCACCTTCCTCTTCGGTGGCCTGACCGGCGTCATCCTGGCCTCGCCGCCGCTCGACTTCTCGATCTCCGACTCCTACTTCGTGGTGGCCCACTTCCACTACGTGGTGTTCGGCACGGTCGTGTTCGCGATGTTCTCCGGCTTCTACTTCTGGTGGCCGAAGTTCACCGGCAAGATGCTGAACGACAAGATCGGCAAGGTCCACTTCTGGACGCTGTTTTTCGGCTTCCACCTGACCTTCCTGGTCCAGCACTGGCTGGGTGTCATCGGCTTCCCGCGCCGCTACGCCGACTACGCGGCGGTCGACGGCTTCACCGACCTGAACATGATCAGCTCGGTCGGCGCCTTCCTGCTCGGCGCGTCCACCCTGCCGTTCCTCTGGAACGTCTGGACGACCTGGCGCAACGCGCCCATGGTCACGGTCGACGACCCGTGGGGCTACGCCGGCTCGCTTGAGTGGGCCACCTCCTGCCCGCCGCCGCGGCACAACTTCCACCGGCTGCCCCGCATCCGGTCGGAGCGCCCGGCGTTCGACCTCAAGTACCCGCACATCACGCCTGGCCAGGCCCAGCCGGAGATCGAGGAGGTCAAGTCGTGAAGGTCCAGGGATGGATGTTCATCCTCACCGGCGCGTTCTTCGCCGCCGCCGACGTCGTCTACTGGTTCTGGTCCAAGGAGGTGACCGGCACCACCGCGATGGCGATCTCGGTGGGCCTCGCCTTCATGATCGGCTACTACCTGCTGTTCACGGCCCGTCGCATCGGCGAGCAGCCCGAGGACGACAAGGAGGCCGAGATCAGTGACGGCGCGGGTGAGCTGGGCTTCTTCAGCCCCCACTCGTGGTGGCCGCTGTTCGTGTGCCTGTCGGCCGCGCTGACGTTCTTCGGCTTCGTCATCGGCTGGTGGCTCTTCATCATCGGCGTCTTCGCGGTGATCATGAGCACGATCGGCTTCGTCTTCCAGTACTACCGCGGGCACTTCTCGCACTAGTTCCCGCAGCTTGGTCCCGGTTCGCCTTGGGCGGGCCGGGACTTTTTCTTTGCCTTCGAAAGGAGTGTCGCGCGACCGAACTCCCCGTAATCGGGTAATAACTCAGAGATAGTGATCAAGGTGACCCGGGGGGAGATCCGCGTGCGAAGTCGTGGTGCGGGGGCGTTGGCCCTACTGATGGTGACCGGTTGTGCCACTACCGCCACAGCAGGGGAGGACGCCGCCCAGCAGAAGAAGGCCGAGTCGGTCATGATCTTTCCGACCAACGGGGCCGCGAACCTGCCGCCGGAGCTCCCAATCAAGATCTACGCGTCCGGCGCCCCGCTGGGGTCGGTGGCCGTCACCGCCGACGGCGGCAAGCCGGTCGAGGGGGTCTACAGCGCCGACCGCACGATGTGGCGCAGCGTGCGGCCGATGATGCCGGGCACCCGCTACACGGTCGCGGCGACCGCCGGGTCGGCGCGGGGGAGCAGCTCGTTCTCCACCCTCGCGGCCACCAAGACGTTCGAGATCGACACGCTGCTGCCGAACAAGGACTACACCGGCCTGACGGTCGGCGTCGGCATGCCGATCATGATCACCTTCAACACGCCCGTGAAGGACCGGGTGTCGATCGAGCGCAACCTGCTCGTGCAGGCGTCCAAGCCGGTCGAGGGCGCCTGGCACTGGTTCGACGACAAGACGATCGCCTACCGGCCGAAGAAGTTCTGGCCGCCCCGGACCAAGGTCCGGGTGACCGCCCGCATGGCCGGCGTGCGCGGCGACAACGGCCTCTACGGCGGCAAGGACGTCGTGCGCGACTTCACCATCGGCCGCTCCCAGATCACCAAGGGAGACATCACCAAGCACACGATGGACGTGATCCGCGACGGCAAGGTCATCCGGACGATCCCGTTCAGCGCCGGCAAGGGCGGCGTGTGGAAGTACCACACCACCAGCGGCATCCACCTGGCCATGTCGCGCGAGGACGTCACGGTCATGACCTCGCCCGACGCGGGCCCCGGCCAGGCGGGCTACTACCAGCAGACCGTCTACGACACCGTCCGCATCTCCAACAGCGGCGAGTACGTCCACGGCGCGCCCTGGTCGGTGGGCTCGCAGGGCAACTCCAACGTCAGCCACGGCTGCGTGAACATCAGCCCGTCGAACGCGAAGTGGTACAAGGAGGAGACGCTGATCGGCGACCCGATCATTCTCACCGGCTCCCCTCGCCAGCTCGAACCCACCAACGGCTGGGGCCACTGGCAGCCGAAGTGGAAGGACTGGCTGAAGTGGAGCCGGCTGCGCGACGCGACGACCGACCCGATGGTCTAGCCGAGCCGGTCCCGGAGCGCCGCGCTGCGGCGCTCCAGATGGGGGATGGCCAGCCTGCGGTGCACCCGGGCCGCCTGACCCGCGTGGTCGCGGGCGCGGTCCAGGTCGCCGAGGGCCTCGTACAGACCCGAGACGGCCTCGTGGATCGAGCCCCACGAGACGCAGCCGGTCCCCAGGGTGGCGATCTGGTCGGCGACCGGGAGCAGGGCCGTCAGCATCTCCTCGGGGGCCGGGCGGCCCATGCGGGCCGCGACCAGCGCCCATTGCCAGGCCGAGAACTGCCAGGCCCAGTTGCGTTCGAGGGTGACGCCCCAGCGGTCGAGCAGCTCCTTGGCGCCCGTCTGGTCGCCCGACTCCCACAGGGCCAGGATCGCCGTCGGGCGCAGCAGCCGGTCGGACGGGTCCTCGGCCCGCTCGACGAGCGTGGCGACCAGGGCCGCCGGCACCGCGTTCCGCGACCAGCCGATGTAGAACTCGCTCAGCAGGTCGACGAAGTCGGGCCCCCACAGGCTGGTGCGGCGGTACCACTCGCCGGCCAGCGCGCTGTAGCGCCGGGCCTCGGCCCAGTCGCCGTGCAGGATCGCCCGGCCCGAGGCGGCGTAGTTGACCTGGGCGGTGATCTCCGGGATGCGCAGTTCCTCGGTGAGCCGCAGGCAGCGGGCCAGTTCGGCGTCGTACTCGGCGATCGCGCCGTCCTGCATCAGGCCCTGCATGCGGTGCAGGCGTGAGATGACCTCGGTCAGCTTGGGCAGGCCGGGCAGGGTGAGGATCTCGGCCGCCGCGGCGAACCGCTCGGCGTCGTGCTCGGGCGACCAGGCGGCGATGACGTAGTTGTTCAGCGTCCGGGCCAGCAGGTGCGGGTCGCCGGTCCGGCGGGCCAGGGCGACCGCCTCGGCGGCGCAGGCCAGGCCCTCGTCGCGCGGGCCGTAGTAGAGCTCGACGGCGAGGGTGCCGAGGAGGGCGGCGCGGCGGGCCAGGTCGTCGGCCGGCAGCCGGGCGAGCTGGTCGCGCAGCACGTTCACCATGCGCGGGTTGACGACGCCGTAGGACCACCAGTTCCAGAGCGTCACGCCGCCGAAGACGCTGGTGGCCTCGATCGCCATGTCGTCCTCGCCCAGCCGCATGGCCAGGTCGACCGCCTCGTCGAGGGGCGCACGGGCGCCCAGCACGTCGCCCGTGACCCGCCGGGCCCGGCCGAGCTCGATCAGCAGGCGGCACCGCCGGGAGGTGCCCGCCGGGCCGTGGGAGGCCAGCGCGAGCTCCCAGTAGCGCACCGCCTCGTCGTAGGCCAGACCCGCGGCGGCCTGCTCGGCGGCCTTGACGGCATAGGCGACGGCCTTCTCGGCGTGGCCGACGCGGGCGGCCTGGGCGAAGTGGTGGGCCAGCACCGGGACGCGGTCGAGGTCGCCGCCGCCGAACGACTCGGCGGCCTCGCCGATCTTCCCGTGCAGCCGGGCGCGCTGGAGGCGGGTGAGCTCGCCGTACAGGGACTCCTGGACCAACGCGTGGGAGAAGCGGTAGTCCCAGCCGCCGTCGAGCTCGACGAGCAGGCCGGTCGCGACGGCCGGTTCGAGCAGCAGGAGCAGCCGCGCCGGGTCGATGCCCGCGGCGGCGGCCAGCACGTCGGAGTCGACGTCGCGACCGGCCACCGACGCGGTCCGCAGCAGCGCCTGGGTCTCCTCGGGCAGGCGGGAGACACGCTGCGCGATGACGTCTCTCACTCCGTCGGGTACGGGCAGGGCCGCGATGTCGGCCGACCGGGTCGAGGCCGCCAGGCGGAGCAGCTCGCCCAGGTAGAAGGGGTTGCCGCCGGTCCGGTCGTGGAGCACGGCCACGTGCTCGCGCAAGGCCGGGTCGCGGCCGTCGAGGTAGTCGGCGACGTCGGAGGTGGTCAGCGGGCCGACCGTGAGCCGTTCGGTGCCGCGCTGGCGGGCGAGTTCGGCGAACACGTCGACGGGCTGGGGGGTGTCGTGGTGGCGTACCGTCACGACCACCAGGAGCGGGCTCCGGTGCAGGTCGGCGCTGAGGAATGTGAGGAGCTTCAGGGTGGCCGCGTCGGCCCAGTGGGCGTCCTCCAGCACGATCATGACCGGGCCGCGCGCGGCGCGCCGTTCGAGGGCGCGGGCGACCGCGTCGTGCAGCAGGAAACGGGCGGCGTCGGGGTCGGCGGCCTCGCCGGGGGCCGACAGGCGTTCGGCCATGGGCGGGTCGAGCAGCCGCAGGGCCTGAATCCACGGCCAGAAGGCGGGGGCGTCCTCGGCGCAGCGGCTCCACGCGGTGGTGAACCCCTGCCGGGCGGCCAGCTCGGCGGCGGCCTCGGCCAGGGTGGTCTTCCCGATGCCCGCCTCCCCGCCGATCAGCAGCACCCCGCCGGAGCCCTTGGCGGCGTCGGCGACGCGGTCGTGCACGCGCCGCTGCTGGGCCGCCCGGCCGACGAACCGGGGCAGCTCGACCTGCGCCGGAGCGGGCGCGGCGACCACGGCGACGCGCGAGGGCGGCAGCTCCTCCTGCCGCAGCACCGCCTGCTCCAGCGCCCGCAGCTCGGGGCCCGGCAGCAGCCCGAGCTCCTCGTCGAGCAGCGCCCGGCAGCGCTGGTAGGCGGCCAGCGCGTCGGCCTGCCGCCGGTCGGTGTAGAGCGCCCGGATGAGCAGCGACCAGAGCCCTTCCCGGTACGGCGCCGCCTCCAGCAGCCGCTCGACCTCCAGCGCCACCTCGGCGGAACGTCCGAGGGCCAGCCGCGCCTCCGCCCGGGTGGTCAGCGCCGTCAGCCGAGCCTCGGTCAGGTGGGCGATGGTGGGGCGCAGGTACTCCTCGTCCTGCAGCCCCGTGTACGGCTCCCCACGCCACAACTCCAGCGCGGGGGTGAGGATCTTCTCCACCTGCTCGGGCGGGGCGGCCTCGGCCTGCTCCATGGCCCGCAGGAACCGGTGGGAGTCGATCTGCTCGGGGTCGATGTCGAGCAGGTAGCCGGGTTCGCGGGTGCGCAGGATCCGCGCCGGGGTGCGCGGGCTCCTCTCGGGCTCCAGGGCCTTGCGGAGCTGGAAGATGTACGCCTGGAGCGTTCCGGTCGCGCTGGAGGGCGGCTCGTCCTGCCAGAGGGCGTCGATGATCTGGTCGAGCGCCACGACCCTCGGGGCGTGCGTGAGCAGCAAGGCCATGACCGCCCGCTGCTTGCGCGGGCCGAGGTCGACGGCCCGCCCCTCGCTGAGGACCTCCACGGGCCCGAGGACCCGGAAGTCGTGCCGCATCGCCGTTCCTCCCTGATGACTAGGACCACACTAGGATGCCGCCTCAGCCGCATACGAGGACACCATGGGACAACCTCTCCCATGAACGAAATCTCCGGATTCAACCTCGCGGTCCGCCACCACCCCGCCCTCGTGGCCGAGGCGGAGACCCCCTCCGACGTCGCCGAGGCCCTCGCCCACGCGAGCGCCCGCGACCTGCCCGTGGCCGTCCAGGCGACCGGCCACGGAGCCGTCCAGGCCGCCGACGGCGCGGTCCTGATCCTGACCTCGCGGATGCGTTCCCTGACGATCGACCCCGTCGAGCGCACCGCGACCATCGGCGCCGGCTGCACGTGGGCCGAGGTCGTCCAGGCGGCGGCCCCCTTCGGGCTCGCGCCCCTGTGCGGCTCGGCCTCCGGCGTCGGCGCCGTCGGCTTCACTTTGGGCGGCGGCATCGGCCCGCTGGCCCGCACCTACGGGTTCGCGGCCGACCACGTCCGGTCGCTGACCGTGGTGACGCCCGACGGCGCGGTCAGGGTCGCCGACGCCGGCAGCGAGCCCGACCTGTTCTGGGCGCTGCGCGGCGGCAAGAGCGGTTTCGGCGTGGTGACCTCGCTGACCGTGGACCTGTTCCCGCTGGCCACCGTGTGGGGCGGCGGCCTCTACTACGCCGCAGCCGACGCCCCGGCCGTCCTGCGGGCCTACCAGCGCTGGGCGCCCGGCCTGCCCGAGACGCTGACCACCTCGCTCGCCTTCCTGCGCCTGCCGCCGCTCCCTCAGCTCCCGCCACCGCTGCGCGGGCAGTTCGTGGCCCACCTGCGGGTGGCCTCTCCGGAGCCTCAGGAGGCCCTCCTGGCGCCGATGCTCGGGGTGGCCGAGCCGGTGCTCGGCGGGGTGGGGGAGCTGCCGTACACGCAGCTCGACCGCATCCACAACGACCCCACCGACCCGATGCCGGCCGTCGAGCGCAGCACCCTGCTGCGCGAGCTGACCCCCGAGGCGGTGGAGACCCTGCTGACCGTCGCCGGGCCGTCGGTCGAGCTGCCGATCCCCGTGGTCGAGATCCGGCACCTGGGCGGGGCACTGGCCCGCGAGCCGAAGGAGCCGAACGCGGTCGGCGGGCGCGACGGGGCCTTCAACGTGCTGGCGATCGGGCTGCCCGGGAGCGACCCCGGGCCGGTCGTGGGGGCGCTGGCGCCGTGGTCGACGGGCGGGTCTTTGATCAACATGCACGGCTCCGACCTGACGACGACGGACCGGGCCTGGCCGGAGGAGACCCGGCGGCGGCTGGCCAAGATCAGGAACCGGGTGGACCCCGGAAACCTTTTCCGAATCGGTCACGTCGCGCCTCGGTGAACTCCAGGGTTATGGACGAAATCGTGGAATAGCAATTCATGGCTGGATTGTCACCTTAATTGACCTGAATTCCGGCGTAGACTCCGGGCCATGTCAAGGGGGGTGGATGCGGCCGTCTGGAACTCCCGCACCGTGTTGTGGCGGCCTGCCTGTGAAGGGGATTCGGTGTAACGTCGAAGCGAAAACGATCGATTTACACCATATTGCGAAAGGTATTCGCCGCCATGGGGTGCTGCGCGCCGACTCTTCGAGAGTCGGCCGCGAGCGACCTTTCGCGTCGCACCCGCACCTCCATGTCTGTGTCGGCGCTCCGGTCCTTCGCGGGACGAAGGCGAGAACATTGTGCGGATCACCGCCGTTCGTCATGCGTGGGTTTGGAACGATCCCGGCTGTCTGTCGGAATGAGGAGTGACATGTGACTCGTTCGACGCATGGTCTGGCGCGTGCCGCGACGATCCTGGCGGTCGTGCGGCTTCTGGCAGGCGGGCCGGGGGTCGCCTCCGCCGGAGCCGCCGACGACCCCGTTGAGGAGACCGACCGGTTGTTGTTCGAGGTCTCGCTCGGTGACTTCGCCGAGCAAGCCGACCAGGAGCGCATGGGGCTTGATGACTGCTCGTTCGCCGAGGGACAAGAGGGGTTCGACTTCGGTGAGGCCTGCTGGCGGCATGACCTCGGGTACCGGAACTACCGGTCGCAGGGCCGTCTCACCACTGCGGCGCGCGAGCGGATCGACGGGCGGCTCCTGACCGACATCAACGGGATCTGCGCCCGTTACCGGGGCCGGGAGGCGTTTAGGGCCGTCGTCTGCCGGGGGGAAGGGCGGGTGCTGCACGGGCTCGTGCGCGGGGTCGGGCGGGTTTATCCGGCCGCCTCTGTCATCACCCCCGCCGGCCGGGTCGTGCGGCTATACGCGGCGGCCCAGGAGCCGTTCGCCGTGGGGTGGATCAGCGGGGCGGCGCTGGGGGACACGGTCTGGGCGGACCGTTCCTGGAACTCCGGGGTCACCTGGATCCAGCTGGGGCTCACCAAGGTCGAGCCCTTTCTGACGACTGCGGTCACACCGCCGATGTGGGATCGCCACCAGAGCCTGCGGGCCTGCGGGCAGGCCCGTGGCGGTCCGGTCGCCTGCACCCGGTGGGTCACCGTGTGATCGTCCAGGAAAAGAGAAGACCTGGAGAGAAACGCTCCGGGTCTTCCTGTGAGAACGCGTCAGCGCAGTTCGCGCGGGTGGTCGCCCGCGCCGACAGCGGCGTGCTCGTCGTGACCGTGACCGTGACCGTGACCGTGGCCGTCGGCGTGGCCGTGGCCGTCGAGCGGGACGTGGTCGGTGCCGTAGAACTTGCTGGTCGCCGCCCGGAGCTTGCCGATCGGACCGCGCACGCATCTTCGGCGGGATGCTGTCCTTGTCCTTGTCGCCCGGGACGATCGGGATCTGCTTCTTGCCGCGCATGTGCTCGGCGATGTCCTCGGCCGGGGCACGTGGCGCCTCGATGAATTCCATATGCACGGAGGACATCTGGTTACTTGTGAACTCTGACCTCGGGGGTTGGGGTGGTCATCTGGAGTTCCGTGTCCTCCACGGGGCTGCCGAAAGGGCCGGAGCATAGTTCGCGTCAGAATAGGAATTGGCCACTTTATGGCCGGGTTGATTCGCCGATTGGCTCCGGCGGGACCGGCAAGACGCCGATCCCGATCCGGGGTCGTCTCTCCGCCTCGATTTTTAGCGTTCCGGGCAGTTCGGTACCGAGTGCGCCGTTGGGCCGAGGGCCGGTGAGAGAGGCATCAATCAGTCCGACTTGTGTTCCGCGGACCGCCGTAGGTGCCCCGGTTCTACTGATGCTCCATTCGCCGGGCGCTTGCACCGCCACCGGAGTTCGCGTCCCTCTACGAGCGGGTCATCGCGCTCTCCGCCGGCGTCACCGGAGCGCCCCAACGGGACCGCCGGGACTGGGATGGGCCGTTCTGGCTGCCACATGGCAGCAGGCCGAGATGCCCCAGCAAGCGCTGCAGAAGTAGGCGGTCACGGCTGATGGGGCGCCACATCACAGCGAACGTGCCCCCGGGTAGGTAGCGGAGGGAGCGGTCACCTGCGTCTCCGCTGAGCTTCGAGCGTCGGCGAGGAAACGGAGCGAAGGCTCCGGGCCTCAACCTCACGTTGCCGAGCTGACAAGGTCCGTCGCGCGTTCATGGCGCTGCATGACGGCCGTCAGGACGGTCCGAAGTGATGGCAGGAGCTTGTTCGGCGCCGCGGTTCGCTGATCAGGGCATCTGGGTTGAGACCGGCGGTCAGCGTCGACCAGTCCGTGGATTGGCCCGTTCCTCTGCATCCTGACATGCCGGGGCCTGCTTTACATGCGGGTCCTTGTGCTTGATCGCTTCTGACAGTCGTCATCAGAGAGCCGGTGATCGGCATGTCAGTGTCGGATGCCATCCTCTATGGGGCCGGGAAGATCTTCCCTGCTGCACGACCATGCGGTTTTTGATAGTGGAGGGTGCGTTGCTCGTCAGCGACTTCCGTACGACCGATATGCCTGTAGGTGATCGATTTGAATGCTGGATCGAACATGTGGGAAGAGCGTTGGCTCCGGTCGGAGGGCAGGCCAAGGACCGAGAGAACTTCCAGGGACGGATTCGTGTCATCGCACTCGGCGCGGTAACCCTGGTCACGGCGGCGCATCCCGCGCTGAGCGTCCGCAGATCGGGGCAGATGATCAGGCGACACGATCCCGAGGCCTACCAGGTGGCCCTGATTCGCAATGGGGACGGGCTCGTTATGAAAGGTCGGCAAGAGATGGCGTTCGGCAGCGGTGATCTCGTACTGGTGGACACGTCTCACCCCTTCGAAGCGCTTCGGTCCGCCAAATCCGACCGGACTTCATCGATAGTGGTCCAGGTTCCCCGTGCGCTCCTTCCGCTGTCGCCCAGGGCGGCGGGCTCATTCCCGTGGGGAACTCTTCCCACCCGTGGGGGGATAGGAAGGGTTTTCGCTCATTGGCTGATGAACATTGACCGGTACTCGGGGGAACTGACCGCCGATAGTGCGCGGGCCTTGGAGAGCGTCACGATTGAGCTGCTCACAGCTGTTATGTCATGTCGATTCGACACCGTCGGCTCCATGTCGCATGAATCCGGGCTCTACATCCTCCGCTCGCAGATCCGGGACTATGTTGAGCAGCGGTTGGGCGATCCGGAACTGTCTCCCGCGACCATCGCCGTAGCTCACCAGGTCTCCGTGCGACGCCTCTATCAGATCTTCGAGGATGAGGAGTTCACTCTTACTGCCTGGATAAGACGGCGTCGCCTGGAGAACTGCTACCGTGATCTCGCTGATCCCCGGCTGCTGTCTCGGCCCGTCCATGCCGTCGCACGCCGGTGGGGCTTCCTCGACGCTGCTCACTTCAGTCGCACATTCCGCGCTGTGTACGGCATGCCACCCAGCGTGCACCGGCGCCTCGCTGTGCACGGAGACCCGCATGCAGGAATCGACAAGCAGGGCTCACCGGTAGTCAATGACTTTCATGTGGGGCTGTCGCATCCTTAGTCGGTCCAGATAGGCCCTCATCTGAGCGTTCTCGGAAGGGAATCAGGTGAACCACCGATTAGGTTCTGCCCGCACCCGTATTCAGCCCGTCTCTCATGTGCTCACCAAGTTCGTGCTCGCCGGACTGTTCGTCTCGATGCTGACGACACTGCCCGCCGCTCCTTCGCTGGCGGAGAACGAGCAGACCAAAGAACCCGTCAGGTCGCCCATGCTCGATCCGGTGGGTGTGGCCCGACTGGCGGCGAAAAGTCAGAACAAGGAGGTGGAGATCCCGAGCTACAACACTGAGAGTTCGACGACGGTTGCCAATCCCGACGGAAAGACCGTAGCCACCTACGTCTACAACGAACCGGTCCGAGTAAATCGCGGAGGTGTTTGGCGGGATATCGACACGACGCTGATTGTGGAGGACGGGACCGTCCGTCCGCGAGAGGCGGGGATAGACATCGGGCTCTCCAGCGGTGGCGGTCGAAAACTGGTGACGGCGAAGGGGGACAGCCCTGATGGGACGCTGCGCACCTTCGGAATAGACGTGCCGGATGATCTACCTACTCCGAGACTGTCGGGGAACATCGCCACCTACCCGTCGGCGTACGGGCCTGGAATCGACGCGGTGGTAGAGGTCACGCCGAAGGGCTTCCAGCATCGGGTTGTGATTCGTGAACGTCCTTCCGAAGCTCTGAACCTGCGGGCTTCGGTTCGTCTGCCGGCTGATGTGAGTCTCCGCAGGAGCGCGGACGGCTCGGCATCGCTGACTTCCGATGCCGGACGGACCAGCATGCCCGTCCAATTGACGCTGGCGGACGCCAAGGCGATGGCCGCGCCGGGTTCCGGACGTCTGAGCATGGCGCCGATGGTGGCCGAAGGAACCTCGAATCGGGCAGATCTCCAAGTGACGCCCGATGAGAAGTTCCTGGCCGACCCCGCCACGACATATCCGGTCACCCTGGCCGTCGCCGACTCGGACGAGTGGTTCGGTGGTGGTGTGCCCGACGACACCTTCATCAACAACGACACCTATAGCAACGGCAGTTCGAGCCAGTATATGAATGCCATCTTCGCGGGGCGCGAAGCCGTCGGGCGCAACTGGCGTACTTACCTGCATTTCGACACCACTGACGCACCGTTCATAGGGCGTCCTATCCTCAACGCAGACCTGCGGTTATGGAACTACATTTCCCACGCCTGCGGGGAGAACGTTGGCGACATGGTCGTTCAGCGCATCACCAGCAGCTGGGCAATCAATACGCTGCGCTGGAACAACCAGCCCTCCGCGACCAGTAGCGGCGAGAGCATCAATTCAAGCGGTCTCGACCAGGACTGCACCGACTGGCGGGATGAAGGCGAACTGTGGCACACGATAGAGCCGATCGTCCAAGCGTGGTCTGACGGACAGCCCAACTACGGCCTTTTAATCAGAGCTCGTGCAGAGGCTGGCCCGGACAATTGGCGTCAATATCTATCCGGCAACTATGGCGGGACCGACGGACACGCGCCTTACCTCTACGTCAAGTATGAGCTTCCCGAGCAGGTCAACGCGATCGCCTGGTTGTACGGGAACGAGCCAGTCCCCACCACGCAGGAGGAATGGGCGGAGCTCGCCAATGATCCCGAGCGCTCAAGGGCGGCCGTGGAACTGCCTCCATCCACGGACGTCACGCCTGAACAGGCCGAGCAGGCCCGAGCAAACACCGGGTCGCTGAGAATCCCGGCCGGTGATCTGCTCGCTCTGCCCGAGCCGACGGAAGAGCCGGAAGCCGATCCGGACACGAGCAGTCCGGTAGTGGCGGAAACGAGCCCCGGCACGGACGCAACCGGTGTACCCGTGCATGACTCGGTCTGGCTCACCTTCAGCGAATCGGTGAGCGGCGCGCAACTCGAGGTGGAAGAGAGCGACGGCACCACAGTGCCGGGTGAAGCCTTCCTGGAGGAGAATGGCGACGTCCTCGTTTTCACCCCGAGCCAGCCATTGGCCCCGGAGACGGTGCACACAGTTTCCGTCACCCTCGCCGAAGACGAAGCCGGCAACACAATGGACCCGCATTCGTGGTCTTTCACCACAACTCCAGCGGAAACGGTGGCTCCCACGATCACTGGGGTCAGCCCGGCGGCTGGTGCCACGGCGGTGGCGCTCAACACTTCCGTGGACGTGACCTTCAGCGAAGCTGTGACAGGTGCGCTGATCACAGTCAAAGACCCGGCTGGCAACCTGGTTGCCGGAGCCCCGGAGATGCAGCCGGACGGTACGACACTGCGCTTTACGCCGGACCAGCCACTTGCCGCGGCGACCTCCTATGCGGTCGAGGTGAGCGGCGCCAAGGACGCGGCGGGAAACGTTCTGCCGACACCACACTCAACCTCTTTCACCACCACCTCGGTGATTCCGAGCCCATCGCCCAGCCCTACTCCCACTCCGCGATCGGTCACGTTACCTTTGCAGGTGGACGCATGGATCGATGACAACGGTGGCTCAAACGATGAGGATTCCGTTTTGTGGGCTGGAGTCTACGAAGCCCCCAGCAAGATGATTCTTGAGCAGACCTACCTCAAGTTCGACACGTCGGAACTGAGCGGCAAGACGGTTACAGACGCGAAGTTGCAGCTGTGGAACAACTATGCCTCCGGCTGTGGCAACGGTTCCTCGGGTATCAAGGCTCAGCGGATCACCTCCGCCTGGTCCACCTCCACGTTGCAGTGGACGAATCAACCGGCCACCACCGCATCAGGCGAGGTGGTGGCGAAGGATCCCGGCTCATGTGTCTCGTCACCATCCTCGGAAGTCTCGTGGACTTGGCCGGTGACTGGTATCGCTCAGGCCTGGGCGGCCGGGCAGGCCAATCAGGGGTTGGTGCTCCGAAGCGCAGACGAATCGGAAAATGCTCCTGAGTTCGATCGGGGATTTGATTCTTCCCGGGTCGAGGGAAGCGGCGGGCATGCGCCCACACTGACGGTAACCTACCTGGACACCACGACGCCTTCCCCGTCCCCCTCGCCTTCCCCGTCGCCCTCGCCTTCCCCATCCGTGCCGACGGACACCTCGCCCCCGACCGTTCTCGAAGTGAGCCCAGCCGACGGGGCTGAAGCCGTAGATGACAGAGTGATCGTACGGTTCAGCGAACCTGTCACGAATGCGCAGCTTCTCGTGAGAGATCTGATCGAAGGAGAAGGCGTACCGGGCACCACCACGATGAGTGCCGATGGGAAGGTGCTCACCTTCACTTCCGCAGTGCCGCTCTTCTGGTTTTACGAAGCTGAGGTGAGAAACGCTCGAGACGCCGCCGGAAACGTCATGTCACCCTACATTTGGACGTTCTCTGCTTGGGGAATGGCGTCAGCGGCCAAATCGGTGGCATCCGTACTTACGGTGGCGCCGTCGGTCCAGCAGGTCTGGGCACGTGGAGTAAAGGAGACAGACGCCCGCGATGTCACCTCGACAGAGGAACCCTACTTGGGTGTAGCGGTTGATGACCGCCTCGGTCGCCGATCCACCGTTCAAGTCGAGATGATCCATGATCCCGCCGTGCCGAAACAAGGAAAGGGGAGGATCTGGTCCGGGCATGTCGCCGATGTCCCTGCCGACTCTTCCGGTGCGCTTCGGGTTCCCGCCGGCAGGCTGAAAGCCGGATGGAAGGTGCACTGGCGCGCTCGTGCGTTGAACGCCTTGACATCCGCCGCTTCGCAATGGACTGAATGGCAGCCGATGGCTATCGGAGCTGCGGTCGCGCAGGCCGGTACTCTCGCCGCAGTCAATCCACCTCCTTCAATCTACGAGTTCGAGCGCATCACTCCGCAGGAATGTAAGCAGAATTTCGCGCTGGCCAACCGTCCGCAGGGATGGGTCAAGAACCACTTCTCCTGGTGCCAGATCGGTAAGGTTGTGGCGGTGGGAGCGGGAAGTTATACGGCCTTCGTCATGACCATCGCCTACACCTATAATGGAAAGAAGAGCGTCGAGACAAACCTGGGCGGGACCACTCGGGATATCGCACTCGATGTGACGGTGTACGACAACGACGCATTCGGTCCCATCGGCGCGCAAATGTTCCAGGTCGGCGTAAAGGCCTGGGGAAACCACTGTGAACACGTGACGGTTTGGGGTGGTTCACCCAACCATAACAGCGTGATGAAGCCAATCTCGGCGTGGGAGGCCGGCGGCGACGCGACCTACAGGTTCCGACTCAGATGCCCAAAGGAGAAGGCGGATAGCGTACGGCAGGTCAGATGGAACGACGCGACGTACCCCAATGGGTTCCGGACAGAATGGATGTCCAATATTGAGAAGGTGAGCGTTGACGGCTTCCGTACATATGCTCAGTTCCCGTTCTGGCCGGGACCCCAGGGTGTCTTCCTTCTTTCGAACAAGCCTGCGGAGCTGGGCACTGCAGTATCCTGTGACACGGCGAAGTACATCAAGAACGAAGGTGGATGTGTATTCGACAGTATGCCTCCGCAGGTCGTGTTCGAATGGAACAAGGGTTACAACGCCGCGTACGAGCACTATTGGGCTGCGTGTAAGCCCGGTCCCGGCACGTTCCCGAATCTGTATCAGGTGAAGGAGTTGCCCGGATGCGCCATGAGCCCGGCCGGTGCGCCGCCCAGGATGGGCTATCTGCAGCGAATCTCTCCTGAGTCGGCAGATAGTCAGCGCCATTCGAAAACCTATCCGAAATGTGTTCAGATCTGGGGTAAGAGGTACGGCCAGAATGGCACATACCAGTGCGATGAGTATCCATTCGCAAGCACCTATCAGCGCTGGAGCGGCCATGCTTCGAACGACTACTCCCTATGTGTCATGACTACGGCAGAGAACGAGAACGCTGGAGATGTCGTTACGGCCCTCTACCTGCAGACCAGGACGTATGTAGGGGAACGGTTCTACATCAACTTCGACACCCACATCCCATCGCGCGAGAGAACCAAATATTGTTTGCCGCCCAAGCCGTAATGGCCGTTAGATAGCTGACCTCTCGAAAAGGTCGCCCGCCGTTGGCCCTGTGTCATCCGGGCCAACGGCGGGCTTGTTCAAAGGAATACTATGTCAAGGGCCGACATGGTTGCCGACCGATATCGGATGCTTCTGTCGGAGCACGAATGGTTGCATGCAGGTTTTTCTTGGACGATCGTCCGGGCCGGCGTATCGAGTAGCCATTCATGGCTTTCGCGAGGAGCATTACCTGATTTCAGGCATCTCGAACCACGCGAACCGGAAGGGCTGGACCTTGTTCCGATCGAGATAGTCTTCGTCGTGCGATCAGGTGAGCATCTGATCGCCGTGCAGGTTGAGCGCCCGTCTGTCGACGTTAAGTCTCACATCCGCCACCTGAGTGGACAGGGACCCTCATGGAGCCTCACGTGGAACATGTATGGCGATCTGCGGTTCCTGTATGCCGCCGATAGGGAGATAAGAGCTGATTCCGGCGCCGACGACTTCGTACTCCTGGCGCCAGAAGGCCTTCCTCGGGAGACGCGAGAGGCGATTGCGCGACTCAAGAGCGTGGCGGGGATGGGTTCAAGAGCGGCGAGAGCTGCCCTGATGGCGACCTTCGAAAAGATCAGCGGATTCCGGCTCGATGAAGAGTGGCTGCAATCCAACCAACCGGCGATCTTGCTGGAGAAGCCACTGACACAACTTCCGCCGTGCCCGTCAGCCCTTGAGACGACCGATCCAGATTTGTATGCCCTGCTCAGAACCAAACCGGAGGCTTCGCGTATAGCCGTCCTCTCTCATGTCGTTGACCGCTTGGCCGAACAGTTCGGGTTCGACTGGGAGTCCCTGAAGGAGGCCCGCCGTGCTGTCTCTCGGAGGGACGTGCTGTCTGGTAAGACCCGACAGGCTCTCACTGAGGAGACTTTTCGACTCGGCCGGGATTGGCGACACGCCCCAGGAGGCACGGCCGACGAAGAAGCGCTGTGGAGCCGCTGGGAGGCGGGAATCGCAACTCGTCTCGCAGTGCGAGCTGCTATCGAGGACCCTGGCAACTTCGAGGCCCTTTACCTCGCGGGGAATGCCATGAAAAGTGGCTGGTCCAGCCTGCGTGACATACTGACGTCGCTGTGAACAAGGTGCGCGGGCTGCGCACATGAAGAAGACCCGGAGCGAAACGCTCCGGGTCTTCCTGTGAGAACGCGTTAGTGCAGTTCGCGCGGCTTGTCGCTGGCGCCAACGGCGGCGTGCTCGTCGTGGCCGTCGTGGCCGTGGCCGTCGAGCGGGACGTGGTCGGTGCCGTAGAACTTGCTGGCCTTGGCGCGGAGCTTGCCGATCGGACCGCGCACGCCCTTGGGCGGGATGCCGTCCTTGTCCTCGTCGCCGGGGACGATCGGGATCTCCTTCTTGCCGCGCATGTGCTCGGCGATGTCCTCGGCCGGCGGCACGTGGACCTCGATGTACTCGCCGTGGGGCAGCCGCTTGATCACGCCCGACTCCACGCCGTGGGACAGGATGTCCTGGTCGCGGCGCTGGAGGCCGAGGCAGATCCGGTAGGTGACCCAGTAGGCGATCGCCGGGCCGATGAAGATGGCGAACCGGCCGATGATCGTTGTCTCGTAGAGCCCGATGTGGAAGTACGCCGAGATCCAGTCGTTGGCGCCCATCAGCCACAGGATGCCGTAGAACGTCACGCCGCTCATGCCGATCGCGGTGCGGACCGGGGCGTTGCGGGGACGGTCGGCCAGGTGGTGCTCACGACGGTCGCCGGTGATCCACTGTTCCGCGAACGGATAGACCGCCAGGCCCGTCATGATGATGCCCATCGGCACCAGCGCCGGGATCAGCACGCTGAGCGGCACCGTGTGGTCGAGGAAGTTGATCTCCCACGACGGCATCAGCCGCAGCGCGCCTTCCAGGAAGCCCATGTACCAGTCGGGCTGGGATCCGGCCGAGATGTCGGCCGGGGTGTAGGGGCCGAACAACCAGATCGGGTTGATCTGCGCGAACGTGCCCAGACCCGCGATGCACGCGAACGTGAACAGGAAGTAGGCGCCCGCCTTGGCCATGAAGGCCGGGTAGAACGGCGCGCCCACCACGTTGTGCTCGGTGCGGCCCGGGCCGGGCATCTGGGTGTGCTTCTGCACCCACATCAGCACCATGTGGGCCGAGATGAGCGCCAGCAGGATGCCGGGGATCAGCAGGATGTGCAGCGAGTAGAAGCGCGAGATGACGTCTTCACCCGGATACTCCCCGCCGAACAGGAAGAACGTGATGTAGGTGCCGACCACCGGGATCGAGATCGCGACACCCTCGGTGATCCGCAGACCGGCGCCGGAGAGCAGGTCGTCGGGGAGGGAGTAGCCGGTCAGACCCTCGGCCAGGGCCAGCGTGAGGAGCAGGACGCCGATGATCCAGTTGAGCTCACGCGGCTTGCGGTAGGCGCCGGTGAAGAACACGCGCAGCATGTGGACGGTCATGCCGGCCACGAACAGCAGGGCCGCCCAGTGGTGCATCTGCCGGATCAGCAGACCACCCCTGACCTCGAAGCTGATGTGCAGCGTCGAGGCGTAGGCCTCCGACATCCCCACGCCCACGAGCGGCTGGTAGGAGCCGTCGTAGATGACGTGCTGCATGCTCGGCTTGAACCAGAACGTCAGGAACGTGCCGGTGAGCAGCAGGATGATGAAGGAGTAGAGGGCGATCTCGCCGAGCAGGAACGACCAGTGGTCGGGGAAGACCTTACGCAGGTTGCGCTTCAGGAAGCTGCCCGCGCCGAGCCGGTCGTCGAGGTAGGACGCGGTGCCCGCGATGGGCTTCGGAGTCTCGTTCACGACTGGTTCCCCCTGGCTTCCCGGGCGTCGGCCTCGGCGTCGCCGCGTTCCCAGAAGCTGGGACCGACGGGGACGTCGAAGTCGGCCTGGGCGATGAGGTAGCCCTGGCCGTCGACGCCGATCGGCAGCTGCGGCAGCGGCCGCGCGGCCGGACCGAAGATGACCTTCGCTCCGTCGGTCGCGTCGAACGTCGACTGGTGGCAGGGGCACAGGATGTGGTGGGTCGTCTGCTCGTAGAGCGCCGCGGGACAGCCCACGTGAGTGCAGATCTTCGAATAGGCGACGATGCCATCGTAGGTCCAGTTCTTGATCGTGCCCGCCTTGAGGTCTTCGGGACGGAACTTGATCAAGATCAGGGTGGCCTTGGCGAGGGCGTTGAGGTCGTGCTCGTAACCCTCGGGCACGACCGACAGGATGCCGCCCGGGGAGTCGAAGTCGGACGCCAGGATCGGCTGCCCGGTGCCTTCGACCACCAGCTTCATGCCCTTCTTCCACACCGTGTGACGCAGCGAGGTGCCGGGCAGCGGGCCCAGGTCCTTCAGCAGCACCAGCGGGGCCAGGCCGAGCGGGGCCGCCGCCAGCAGCAGCGTGCGGCGCATCATCTTGTGCTTGACGAAGCCGCTCTCGTTGGCGCCGGCGACGAACGTCTTGCCGACGTACTCGCGGGTGTCGCCGTCGGAGCGCATCTCGTGGCGCTCCTGGACGATGTTGTACTTCGGCATGATCCGCCGCACCCAGACCACCACGCCCGCCGACAGGGCCAGCAGGGCCACCGTCAGGCTGCCGCCGAGGGCGGCGTTCGAGACACCGGTGCTGTCGATGTCGCCGACCTGGAAGATCACATAGGACGCGATGAAGGCGATGCCCGCCAGGAAGGCGATGAAGAACAGCAGGGTGACCGTGCGCTCGGCCTTGCGGGCGTCGGCGGGGTCGGGGAGCGTCACGCCGGGCGTCTCCACCTCGGCCGTGGCCGGGCGGGTGCCGAGTACGGCGGTTCCCTGAGCCGGGGTGCCGATGACGCGACGCGGCACGCGCGCCTCGTCATCGGGGCCGGGAAGCTCGTTTTCTGTCATTTTGATGTTCTCTTACGCTTCTTGGCGGTGATCCAGATGGCGGCGAGGGACATGAAGCTGATCCCGGCGATCCAGGCGACGAGGCCTTCGGTGACCGGGCCGATGCGACCGAGACCGAACCCGCCCGGGTCGGTCTGACCCCGGACCTGGGTGATGTAGGCGATCATGTCGCGCTTCTGCTCGGGCGTGATGATCGAGTCGTTGAAGACCGGCATGGCCTGCGGACCCGTGATCATCGCCTCGTAGATCTGCTCCGGCGTCGCCGGGTTCAGGTTCGGGGCGTACTTGCCGTAGGTGAGCCCGCCGCCGGCGCCGACGAAGTTGTGGCACTGGATGCAGTTGGCGCGGAACAACTCGCCGCCCTTGGCTGGGTCGCCCTTGGACGGGTCGACCATGTCGGCGGTGGGCCGCGTGGGGCCGCCGCCGAGGCTCTGGACGTAGGCCGCGAGCTGGTTGATCGCCTCGGGCGTGACCCACTCGGCGAGCGGCTTGCGGGGCACCTGCGCGGCCGGGTCGGCGGCCGGCATGCGGCCCGAGCTGACCTGGAAGTCGACCGAGGCGGCGCCGACGCCCACCAGCGGCGGGGCCATGGAGGTGCCCTCGGCGTTCAGGCCGTGGCAGCTCGCGCAGTGAGCCACGAACAGGCTCTTGCCCTCGGCGACGTCGTCGGCCTTGCCCGACGCGACCGCCGCGTCGGCGGTGCTGTCACTGGGCGCGGCGGCGGCGTATCCGCCGCCCAGCAGGCCCAGCGCGAGCGCCACGACCGCGAGGCGCGCGAGGGGATGCCGCCGCCGTCGCGCGGTGATGGAGTTCACCGAAATCCCCGTTCCGATCATTTGATGATGTAGATGGTCGCGAAAAGGCCGATCCAGACGACGTCGACGAAGTGCCAGTAGTAGGACACGACGATCGCGCTGGTGGCCTGCTCATGCGTGAAGCGCTTCGCGGCGTACGTGCGTCCCAGGAGGAACAGGAACGCGATCAGACCACCCGTCACGTGAAGGCCGTGGAAGCCCGTGGTCAGGTAGAACACCGAGCCGTAGGCGTCGGAGGAGAGGGTCGTGCCCTCCTTGACCAGTTCGGCGTACTCGATCAGCTGCCCGGCGACGAAGACCGCGCCCATGAGGAAACTGACGAAGTACCAGAACCGGAGCTTCTTGACCTGGCCCTTCTCCGCGGCCCACACGCCGAACTGGCATGTCACCGAGGACAGCACCAGGATGATCGTGTTGACCGTCGCGAACGGGACGTTCAGGTGGGCGCCGGGCCAGCTTGCCGGGTCCTGACCCACGCTCACCGAGCGGATGGTGAAGTACATCGCGAACAGCGCCGCGAAGAACATGAGCTCAGAGGACAGCCAGATGATCGTCCCTACGCTGACCAGGTTGGGCCGGCGCGACGAGTGGGCTGTCGTCGTCGTAGTAATTGCGGATGCTGTCGCCACGCCCGTCATTATTGCGGCTCGTGGGGCCGGGTCGCCGCACGGCCCCCCGATAGGGGGTGCGAGCCGGGATGTCGAGGGCCGCCGCGGGCCGATAGCATCCCTGGTGGACCCTACCCGGTGACTGGAGTAAGCGACATGAAGGTTCTCGTCTACAGCGACGACGCGGCCACCCGTGAGAAGGTGCGGCTGGCCCTCGGGCGCCGTCCCGCCGCCGACCTGCCGCTGGTGGAGATCGTCGAGTGCGCGACCCAGGCCGCCGTGGTCCGCAAGCTCGACTCGGGGGAGATCGACATCGCGATCCTCGACTCCGAGGCCGCGCCGGCCGGGGGCATGGGCATCGCCAAGCAGGCCAAGGACGAGGTGCACGACTGCCCGCCCATCTGCCTGATCATCGCCCGCCGTGACGACCGCTGGCTGGCCAACTGGTCGCGTGCCGACGCCGTGATCTCCCAGCCGCTCGACCCGATGGTCGTCGCCGAGACGATCGCCGGGCTGATGCGCGGGCGGCTGCCCGCCGTCTCCTGACATCCACGATCCGAAGGACCGCCATGGACGCCCGTACCACCTGGCCCTCGCTGCTCAACGCGCTGCTCGCGGGTGAGCACCTGACCGCCGACGAGACCTCGTGGGCGATGGGCGAGATCATGTCGGGCGCGGCCACCCCGTCCCAGATCGCGGCCTTCGTCGTCGCGCTGCGGGCCAAGGGGGAGACCGTCGCCGAGGTGTCCGGCCTGGCCGGTCACATGTTGTCCATCGCCACCCCGCTCGCGATCGAGGGCCCAGCGGTCGACGTCGTCGGCACCGGCGGCGACCGGGCCCACACGGTGAACGTCTCGACGATGGCCGCCATCGTGGTGGCCGCGGCGGGCGCCCGGGTCGTCAAGCACGGCAACCGGGCCGCCTCCTCCAAGTGCGGCGCCGCCGACGTGCTCGAACACCTCGGCGTCGTGATCGACCTGTCGCCCGCGGCGACCGCCCGGGTGGCCCAGGAGGCCGGCATCGCGTTCTGCTTCGCGCCGGTCTACCACCCGTCGATGCGGTTCGCCGGGCCGACCCGCAAGGAGATCGGCGTTCCGACGGTGTTCAACTTCCTCGGCCCGCTGACCAACCCGGCCCGCCCGTCGGCGCAGGCCATCGGCGTGTTCGACGAGCGCATGCTGCCGGTCGTGGCGGGCGTGTTCGCCGAGCGCGGGGTCTCGGCCCTGGTCTTCCGCGGCGACGACGGCCTCGACGAGCTGTCCACCGCCGCCCCCTCGGTCGTGTACGTCGTCCGCGACGGCCAGGCCGTCAAGACCACCTTCGACCCGGCCGACATCGGCATCGCGCGTTCCCAGCCCGGCGACCTGAGGGGCGGCGACGTCGTCTTCAACGCGGGCGCGGTGCTCGACCTGGTCCGCGGCAAGACCGGCCCGATCCGCGACGCGGTGCTGCTGAACGCCGCCGCGGCGCTGGTCGCCCACGAGGGCCCGACCAGCGACGACCTGGCCGCACGCGTCGCCGCCGCCTACGCCACGGTCGGCCAGGTGGTCGACTCGGGCGCCGCCGCGACGCTGCTCGACCGCTGGATCGAGGTCTCCCAGGGGCTGCGCGGGTAACCCTCTGGGCTGATTCGCGTTCACCTCCTGGGAGGACGCCCACGGGCCGGGCGGCGGCTTATGTTTCCGGCATGACGCGCCTCATCGCCCGCCTGGCCCGAGTGACGGCCCACGTGAGGGCCCGGGTGACCCGACGCCGGTCACCGGACCCGGCGGACGCCGTGACCAGGGAACGGCTCAGGATCGCCGAGGAGCTCCACGACGTGGTGGCCCATGACCTGAGCGTGCTCACCCTGGGTGTCGGCGCGGGCCGGGTCATCATGGACCGCGACCCCGAACGGGCCCGGCAGACGCTCCGCGACGCCGAGGAGGCCGGCCGTCAGGCCCTCACCGACCTGCAACGGGTGGCGGGCCTGCTGCGGTCGGGGAGCGCAACGACCACCGGTCCCCAGCCGACCCTGGCGGCGTTGCCCGCCCTGTTCGACCGGTTCCGGTCGGCCGGGCTGGCGGTGGGCTTCGCCGAGGAGGGCCGGCGGCGTCCCGGCCCCGTGCTGGAGCTGTCGGCCTACCGCATCGTGGAGGAGGCGCTGGTCAACGCCCTGGAGCACGGCTCGGCCCGCAAGGCGCAGGTGACCCTGCGCTGGCAGAGCGGCCTCATCGAGCTGGGCGTCCAGGACGACGGCGGCCCCCGCGAACGCCTGCTGGGCATCTGGGAACGCGCCGCCCTGTTCGGCGGCTCGGTCACCGCCGGGCCGGTGGCGGGCGGCTTCGAGATCCGGGTACGGCTGCTGACCGGCGGCCGCACCCGCGCCCTGATCGGAGAACGAACCGGCTGACGGCAGGCGCTCAGACCAGTTCCAGGCCTCCGTCGACCGTGAGGATCTGGCCGGTCAGCCATGTCGCCGCCGGGTCGGCCAGGCGGAGGATCCAGGCCGCCACCTCGTCGGGGTCGCCGCGGCGGCCGAGCGGGATGCGGCTCGCCTCGTCGGACTTGACGCGCTCGACGGTCGCGGCGGGCAGGCCCGCGGCGGTGAGCGCCTCGCTCTCGGTGGGGCCGGGCGCGACGGCGTTGACGCGGACTCCGTCGGCGGCCAGTTCCAGCGCCCAGCTCCGGGTGAGCTGTTCGACGGCGGCCTTCGACGCGGCGTAGTGGGCGCCTCCGGGCAGGGGGCGGTGGCCGTAGGTGCTGGAGACGTTGACGACGCACCCTCTCGACGCGCGCAGGTGGGGGAGCGCGTGCCGGGCGAGCAGGCTCGGCGCGGTCACGTTGAGGGCGAACAGGCCGGTGATCTCGTCGGCGCTCGTCTCGGCCAGCGACATGATCTTCGCGGCCCCGGCGTTGTTCACCAGGACGTCGAGCCGTCCCCAGCGGGCCACGGCCGCCTCGACGACCTGCTCAGGCGCACCCGGTTCGCGCAGGTCGGCGACGTGGACGCTGATCGCCTCGTCGCGGCCCGCCGTCTCGGCGAGGGCCTCACGGCGGCGGCCGACCCCCAGGACGAGCGCGCCCGCCCCGGCGAACAGCCGGGCGGCGGCGCGCCCGATCCCTGATCCCGCGCCGGTGACGACGACGGTCCTGCCGGTGAAGTCCATGATCCCTCCGAGGTTCGGGTGTCGGGGGGACGGCCGGAAATCTAGCCGGAAATCTAGTCGGCGTCGGGCAGGCCGATGGAGAAGGCGGCCTCCAGGTCGTGGCGGCTGTAGGTGCGGAAGGCGATGTGGGTGTCGGTCGCCAGCACGCCCTCGATCTTGTTGAGCCGCCCCGGCACGACCTCGGCGATCTCCTCGTAGCGCGCGACCCGGACCATGGCCATCAGGTCGAACTCGCCGGTGATCGAGTAGACCTCGCTGACGCCGGCCAGCCCGGCGATCGCCTGGGCGACCTCGGGGATCCGGCTGACGTCGGCCTTGATGTGCACGATCGCGGTGACCAAAACGTGCTCCTTTCCGAGGGCCCCAACCTATCGCAGCGGTCTGCCCTCCCTCGCTGAGCGGGAACCTCCCTGGTCGTACGCCCGGTCGATGCGCTGCTTGAGCCGGGCGGCCCCTTGGGCGGGCAGGCTCCACCCGCCCTCGACGCGCACCAGCCGCACCCCCGGCGACTCGAGCCAGCGCAGGATCGTCTCGGTCTCCTCGGCGCTGGCCGCGGGGATCGGGCCGGGACCGGGGTGGACGGTCTCGGCGGTGGCGACCAGCGCCTCGACGTAGGGGACCGGGTGGGCGCCGCGCGGCATGACCCCGGCGGCGGTCAGCCGGCCGTGGCGGATCACGTGGATGTCCCAGGCGCCGTCTTTGGCGGGGGCGGCGGCGACCATCTGGCTGATGGCGGTCAGGCCGGTGAGCCGCTGCATGCGGGCGGCGGCGCGCACGTAGGCGGCCAGCCGGTCGCGGTCGACCGCGGCCTCTTCGTAGCGCTGCTCGGCCGACAGGCGGTCCATGCGGGCCTCGACGGCGGAGAAGACCGCGCCGCCGTCGAGCAGCATGGCGTGACGGGCCGCCGCGACGTGGCGGGCGTAGTCGCCGGGACTCTCGCGGCCCTCGCAGGGCGCGCCGCACTTCCCGATCTCGGCCAGCGCGCACGCGCTGCGCCGCACCGTGAGCGACAGGCGTTCGGTGCACTGGCGCAGCGGGAGGGCCTCGTGGATGGCGGTGCGGGCGTCGTCGGCGGTGCGGCTGCTGCCGAACGGGCCGAGGTAGGTCGCGCCGTCGTCTTTCAGGTCGCGCACGATGCTCAGGCGGGGGAACGGCTCGTCGGTCAGCTTCAGCCAGACCACCCGCTCGGGGAACCGGGACCGCCGGTTGTAGCGGGGCTTGGTCTCGCCGATCATGCGTAACTCGCGGATCTCGGCCTCCAGCGGGGTCGCGCACACGATGTGGCGGACCCGCTCGGCGATGCCGATCATCTCGCGGACCCTCGGCCGGGTCTCGCTCGCGGTGAAGTAGCTGCGCACGCGGGTGCGCAGGCTGGAGCTCTTGCCGACGTAGAGCGCCTCGCCGCGGGCGTCTTCGAAGACGTACACCCCCGGCTTGTCGGGCACGCCGTCGGCCAGGTGGCGCTTGTTGCGCTGTTCGGGGGTGGGCATGCGGACGAAGCCCCTGAGCTCCTCCAGCGAGTGGACGCCCAGGTTGCCGACCCGGCCGATCAGGCCGTGGAGCACGTCGACCGTGGCGCGGGCGTCGGCCAGGGCGCGGTGGCAGGGCTCGGTGGCGCTGCGGAAGTGGCGGGCCAGCGTGGACAGCTTGCAGTTGGGGGTCTCGTCGCGGGTGAGCACCCGCCGGGCCAGGTCGGCGGTGTCGACGACCGCGTTGACCGGCGGCGGGTAGCCCTGGCGGGCGCACTCGGCCTTGATGAACCCCATGTCGAAGGGGGCGTTGTGGGCCACCAGGGCGGCGCCCTTGGCGAACTCGAGGAAGCTGGGCAGCACCTCGGTCATCTTCGGCGCGGCCACCACCATGGCGTCGGTGATGCCGGTCAGCACCGAGACGAAGGGCGGGATCGGGCCGCCCGGGTCGACGAGCGTGGCGAACTCGCCCAGCACCTCGCCGCCGCGCACCTTGACCGCGCCGATCTCGGTGATCGCGCACTCGGCAGGGGAGGTGCCGGTCGTCTCCAGGTCGAACACCACGAACGTGACGTCGGCGAGCGGGGTTCCGAGATCGTCCAGCGTGCCCTGTTCCACGCTGACGACCATAGAGACCCCGACCGACAGTTCAGCGCCTCAGCGCCATTCGCGCCGGAGCACGGCGTAGACGATCTCGTCGGTCCACTCGCCCTTGACCATCTCGTTCTCCACCAGGTGGGCCTCCTTGCGCATGCCGAGCCGCTCCATCACCTTGGTGGAGGCGGTGTTGCGGCCGTCGCAGCGGGCCACGATGCGGTGCAGGCCGAGGCCCTCGAACCCCAGGCGGAGCATCTCCCTGGTCGCCTCGGTGGCGTAGCCCTTGCCGTGGTGGTCGGGGTGGAAGACGTATCCGACCTCGCCCTGGAGGTGTTCGCGGCTGCGCCAGAACAGCAGGGCCTCGCCGATCAGCTCCCCGGTCTCCCGCAGGGTGACCGCCAGGCACAGCGCCTGCCCCTCGTCGGTGAGCTCGGCGGTGGCCGCCTTGTCGGTCAGCACGGTGCGCACCTGTACGAGATCACGCGGCTCCCAGTAGAGGAACCGGGCGACGTCGGGGCGGGAGTAGAAGGAGTGGAGGGCGGTCAGGTCGTCGGGGGTGAACAGCCGCATGACCAGGCGGGAGGTCTCGATCGGGAGCGCGGGTCGGAGCATCCGGGCAGATTAAACCGGACGAACGCCTCAGGCGAGTTCTTTTTCCCGGTGGGCGGCCAGCAGCGTGGCCTCGGCCGTCAGGGCGGCCAGGAGGGTGCGGTGGCGCTGCAGTTCGCCGTCGAAGCGCTGGGCGGCCGGGCCGGTCCACTTGGGGAAGGTGCGCAGCGCCCAGACGGGGTCGAGCACCTCTTCCATCTCGGCCGCCAGCCGGCGCAGATGGTCACTCGCGATCGTCACGTCCGCCATTGTGACATCCCGTGAGGAGATCTTGACGTAACGTGAGCGATTTATGAGACAAGTGGTTCGTGTCCTACTTGCTCCCCGTTCACGTCGCTGAACGTGATGTAGTGGACTCGCAGAGCCGTACCCTTGAATGAACGACCAGGACAGGAAGAGAGCAGCAGGGATGAGTTCAGCCGGAGAGGGCCTGTCTCGTCCCCTGCCCGAGCAGGTGCGAACACACGTCGTCGAACTGGCGGCCCAGGTGCTCGGGACGATGCCCGCCGCGGGCGTGCCCGCGCCGCTGCGCGCCGTGGCCAGGTTCGAGCCGCGCAAGCGGGCCCGGCTGGGGTCGGCGCCGATAGCGGCCCAGCTCGAGAACGACAAGAAGTTCCGGGAACTGGTCGCCGAGTCGCTCACCCAGGCCTGGCCCGAACTGGTCGCCTCGCTCGCCGAGGAGACGATTCCGCCGGCCGCCGAGCCCGTGCTGGTCGCGGCGGCAGCCTATCTGACCCGGCCGCCCGGGTGGGCCTCGATGGTCGAACTGGCGCGCGAAGACCTCGACCAGGCCGCCGCCCTCGACACTCAGCGCGAGCAGGCCGAAGGGCGGCTCAAGGAGCAGCTCGCCCAGCAGCGCACCGCCGCCAAGGAGGAGATCGACCGGGTCCGCGAGCAGCTCAGGGCGGCCCGCGCCGAGAACACCGACCTGCGCCGCAAGCTCCACGACGCCCGCGAGCGGGTCAAGGCCGCCGAGCAGCGGGCCGGCGAGCTCGAAGCCGCCACGGCCGACGCACGTGCCCGGATCGCCGGGGCCGGGGCCGCCGCCGAGACCGAGGTGCGCCGCCTCAAGGAGCGCCTGGCCGAGGCCGAGCGGCACCTGGAGGCCAGCCGCCGCGCCGCCCGCGAGGGCCGGTCGGTGGAGGACGCCCGCATCCGGGTGCTCATGGACGCCCTCGAAGACGCCGCCAAGGGCCTGCGCAAGGAACTGGCCCTGCCGACCACGATCAGCCGGCCGGCCGACTACGTCACCGCCGTCAGCGGCACCGCCCCGTCGGTGCGCGACGTGCCGGCCCGCGCGCTGGCCGACGACGACCCGCAACTGCTCGACCAGCTCCTCGCGATACCGAACCTCCACCTGATCATCGACGGCTACAACGTGACCAAGTCGGGTTACGGCACGCTCACTCTCGCCGACCAGCGGCAGCGCCTGCTGACCGGGCTCGGCGGGCTGGCCGTCCAGGTGCGGGTGGAGATCACGTGCGTGTTCGACGGCGCCGAGCTCGACGGCCCCGTCCAGGTGTCGGCGCCCCGGGGGGTGCGGGTGGCGTTCAGCGCGCCCGGTCAGATAGCCGACGACCTCATCCGGCAGATGGTCCAGATCGAGCCGCCGGGCCGCGCCATCGCGGTGGTGTCGTCCGACCGGGAGGTCGCGGTCTCTGTCCGGAAGATGGGTGCTCGTCCGGTTCCTTCCATATTGCTCCTCCGCCGTCTTGGCCGTGCGTGATCATGTCGTCGCCCGACGTGATGACCTGCGCGAATACCGGCGAATCGGTTGAGGGTACATGATCGGCTGAGTAAAGTCCCGACCCAGGTCTGTCCGGTATGGAGGGGGTTTCGGGCGTGCGTGGGCGGGTACCGGCCGTGGCTGGTTTTGCGGCGTTCGTTCTGCTTCTTCCGATCACGGGGGCGGCGGCCGATCCCAAGCCGACCATCCCCCAGGCCAAGGCCAAGCTCGCGAAGCTGAACAAGCAGGCCGACCAGTTGGTCGAGGAGTACAACCAGGCCAACGAGAAGTACAAGAAGTCGAAGAAGCAGTACGACCTGATCAACGCCGGCTTCAAGAAGCAGAACGTGAAGGTCGAGACCCTCCGGGCGGCCGTGGTGGGCCTGGCGGTCTCCAGCTACCAGACGGGCGACATCCGCAGCCTCTCGGGCATGTTCGGCACCGCGGCCCCCCAGAACGCTCTCAGCGGCATGGCGATCATCAACCAGCTCGCCACCAGCCGCCAGCTCCGGCTCACCGAGTTCGAGGACGCCATCGCGGGCCTGAAGCAGCAGCGCGACCAGCGCAAGGCGGCCTTCGAGGAGGCCGCCGAGGTCCGCGCCGACCTGGCGGCCAAGAAGAAGAAGACCGACAAGATGGTCGACGAGCAGATGAAGCTGCTCCGCGAGCTGGGCGCCTTCAACCCGGGCAACCCGCAGAGCACCGGCCAGGTCTACAGCGGCCCCGCCTCCGGCAACGCCCGCGCCGCCCTCGACTTCGCCTTCGCCCAGATCGGCAAGCCCTACCAGTACGGCGGCACCGGCCCCGGCGCCTGGGACTGCTCCGGCCTCGTCCAGGCCGCCTGGCGGGCCGGTGGCGTGAGCCTGCCGCGCACCAGCTACGAGCAGTGGGCCTGGGGCAAGAACCGCCAGGTGCCGATCAGCGACCTCCAGGCCGGCGATCTGGTCTGGCACAGCGGTTTCGGACACGTCGGCCTCTACACCGGACAGGGCTCGGTCGTGCACTCGCCGCAGACCGGCGACGTGGTGAAGATCACCCCTCTTGCGCAGTACAACCCCGACAAGGCTGTTCGTCCCTAGCGTGTCGTCTGAGGCTTTTTTCGGGTTCTGTGACAAGGGGTGTGACGAGAGTCACATCACCCTCCTAAATCCCGCGATATGCAGGCGTTTTCGAATAGCGCCGGAGTTTATCTGATCTTTATCTTCTGCCAAAACTTTGCCGACTTATGGCGGAGTCGGTAACTTCTGGCTTCGCGACGAGCAAGCCATGCCGTCCGCGGACAGTCCGGCGCGTAGCCGCCGATGTCTTAATAAAGATCCATGTGTCGCACGTCACGCGACGCAGCCGAATCCATGCAGCCAGGAGGCATGGAGCCGGGGACCCAAAAGGTTCCCCAGCGGAGCCAGGGGTGAATCGGTGAGAATTCCGCGCCGTAGGGCTACTTCCCTGCCCGAATCCGTCAGCTAACCCGGTAGGCATCAGAGGAAGACCCAAGGAGCAATCCTGTCCACCACCCCCGCATGCCTGTCCCGCATCGCCCGCCTCTCCCTTGGCGGCGTCACGCTCACGGCCTCGGTCGGAGCGGTCGTGGCGCCTCCCGCGCGGGCCGATGAGGTGACGGTCACCGTCACGAGGAACACCACGGCGATCCCGGCCTCGGGAGAGGCGGCGCCCGCCGCTCCCTCGGCCGCGAAGACCCAGGCCAAGAGCAGGTCCGCCAAGCGCGTCAAGAAGCTCAGCAAGGCCCAGCGCCAGCGGGTCCAGGCGAGCAAGGCGGTGGCCGTCGCGAAGAAGCAGATCGGCGACCCCTACCGGTGGGGCGCCACCGGTCCCGGCGCGTTCGACTGCTCCGGCCTGGTCCAGTTCGCCTGGCGCAAGGCGGGCGTCAAACTGCCCCGTACCACCTGGTCGCAGAAGAGCTCGGTGAAGAAGAAGATCAGCTGGAAGGCGATGCAGCCGGGCGATCTCGTGTTCACCAGCGGCGGCGGCCACGTGGGCATCTACGTCGGCCACGGCAAGATGATCCACTCCCCGAACTCCGGTTCGCGGGTGCGGATCGACAAGCTGGACACCTACCGCAAGCGCACCTTCGTGGGCGCGGTCCGGCCCGGGATCTAGACACCCCCGGCGAAGTACCGATCGGCCCCGTCCGCCTCCTTCCCGGCGGGCGGGGCCGCGGTGTTTGTACCATCCGTTGGCATGCGGTTCCTGGTGATGGTCAGTGTGCTGCTGGCCGTCCTGTCCGCCGGGCAACCCCCGAAGGTCCTGTACGGCCAGAGCTGGCCCGTCGCCGTCCACGGTCAGCATGTTCAGGTGCTGGCGGCCGACCGGCGTTTCCCCGGGCTGGCCGGGGAGGCCGACCGGGCCGCCGAGGCCGTGGCGCGGATGTGGGGCACGCCGGTGACCGCCACCGTCCTGGCGCCCGCCACGACCGAGCGGGCCGCCGAGATCGCCCATCCCGCCCCGGTGACCGGCATGGCCGCCCTGGCGGGCCCCGGCTTCGTGGTGATCGAGCCGCACGGCTGGGCCTCGCTCTCGGCCCAGGGGAGAGTGATCGTGCTGGCCCACGAGCTCACCCACGTCGCCACCGGGGCCGCGACCCGGCCCGACATGCCCGTCTGGCTCGTGGAGGGCTACGCCGACTACGTCGGCTACCGTGACAGCGGGCTGCCGACAGGGGTGGTGGCCGCCGAGCTCGCCGCCGACCGGCGGGCGCCACGGGAGCTGCCGACACGAGACGACTTCCGCGCGGGGGGCGCGCGGGTCCCGCAGGCCTACCAGGAGGCCTGGCTCGCCTGCCGCTACATCGCCGAGCGCTACGGCGAGGCCACGCTGACCGCCCTCTACCGGGCGGCCCAGGCCGATCCGGCCACGGCGCTGCGGCGCACGCTGGGCGTCGGCGAGGCCGAGCTGACCGCGGCCTGGCGCGACTACGTGATACGAAGTGTTCCGGAGGCGGAGTGGAACGTACGGGGATGAAGGCCGCGGCCGTGGCCTTGGCGGGGCTCGGGGTGGCGATCGCCGCGGTGGTGGCGGTGACCACGCCGTGGCACGCGCTCGCCGCCGGCGCGCCGGAGGTGCGGCCCGATCCGGTCCGCGACTTCGGGGCCGCCGAGATCGCCCGCGCCGAGGCCTTCGACGCCGCCACCAGCCTGCCGTCCTACCTGTCGCTCGCCGTCACGCTCGTGATCGCGGGGGTGCTCGTCGCCACCCCGCTGGGGGCCCGGCTGATCGACCGGCTCCGGGGCCCGTGGTGGCTGCGGGCGCTCGTCGCGGTGGCCGGGATCTCCGTGGTCTCGCTGGCGATCCGGTGGCCGCTCGGCGTGTGGTTCGAGACGGTGCTGCGCGACTACGGCCTGTCCACCCAGAACTGGGCCACCTGGAGCGCCGACCGGCTGAAGAACTTCGGCCTCCAGCTGCTGTTGTCGGCCGTGATGGTCGTGGTGGTCATCGCGCTGGCCCGCCGGTGGCCGCGCCGCTGGTGGATCCCCGCCTCGCTCGGGGCGTTCTCGCTGACGCTGGCGCTGTCGTTCCTCTACCCGGTCGTCGTCGAGCCGGTCTTCAACGACTTCCGGCCGCTCCAGCAGGGGCCGCTGCGCGCGAGCCTGCTGGCGATGGCCGAGCGCGACGGGATGCCGGTCGACGACGTCCTGGTCGCCGACGCCTCCCGGCGCACGACCGCGCTCAACGCCTACGTCTCGGGGTTCGGCGCGACCCGGCGCATCGTCGTCTACGACACGCTGCTGCAGGTGCCCGAGCCGGAGATCGAGCTGATCGTGGCCCACGAGCTCGGCCACGCCAAGACCGACGACGTCCTCCACGGCACCCTCGTCGGGGCGCTGGGGGCGGCGTTCGGGGCGTGCGGGCTGTTCGTGGCGGGCAACCTGCTGCGCCGCCGGACCGGGGTGCCGTCGCTGGGCGACCCGAAGGCGGCGGCGCTGCTGGTCGGGCTCATCTCGCTCGGCACGGTGCTCTCGGGGCCCGCGCAGAACCTCGTCAGCCGCCACATCGAGGCCCGCGCCGACGCCCACGCCCTGGCGATCACCGAAGACCCGGTCACCTTCGCCGCCATGCAGCGCAACCTGGCCGTCCGCAACATCTCCGACCTGAGCCCGAGCCCGCTGGAGTACGTCCTCTACTCCTCCCACCCGACCTCGCCGCAGCGCATCGCCATGGCGCGGTCGTGGGCGCTCTTCCACGGCCGGCCGGTGCCGTGACCCGGGTCGTGGTGGTCACCAACGACTTCCCGCCGCGCTCCGGCGGCATCCAGTCGTTCGTGCACGCCCTGGCCGTCCGGCTGCCCGCCTCCTCGGTCGTCGTGTACGCCCCCCGCTGGGAGGGCTGCGCCGAGTTCGACGCCCGGCAGGGCTACGAGGTGGTGCGCCACCCGACCAGCCTCATGCTGCCCACGCGCGCCGTGGCCCGGCGGGCCTGCGAGCTGATCGTCCCGGGGTCGACGGTGGTGTTCGGGGCCGCCGCGCCGCTCGGCCTGCTCGGCGGCGCGCTGCGGGCGGCCGGGGCCGGGCGGGTGGTGATGCTGACCCACGGCCACGAGGCCTCGTGGGCCCGGCTGCCGCTCGCGGGCGCGGTGCTGCGCCGGATCGGAGCGCACGCCGACGTCGTCACCTACCTCGGCGACTACACGCGGCGCCACCTGGCCGCCCGCATCCCGCCGGAGAAGCTGACGCGGCTGGCGCCCGGGGTCGACACGAACGTCTTCCGGCCCGGCGCGGGCGGCGACCGGGTGCGGGCGGAGCTCGGGCTGGGCGAGCGGCCCGTGGTGGTCTGCGTGTCCCGCCTGGTCGCCCGGAAGGGGCAGGACCGGCTGATCGAGGCGTGGCCCGAGGTGGCGCGGGCCGTACCGGACGCCGAGTTGCTGCTGGTCGGCGGCGGGCCGGGGAGAGCGGCCCTGGAGCGCGCGGCGCGGGGGCGGGGCGACATCCGGTTCACCGGGCCGGTGCCCGACGGCGACCTGCCCGCCTACTACGACGCCGGCGACGTGTTCGCCATGCCGTGCCGGACCCGCCTGGGCGGGCTCGACGTCGAGGGGCTCGGCATCGTCTACCTGGAGGCCTCGGCCACCGGGCTGCCGGTGGTCGCGGGCGCGTCGGGCGGGGCCCCCGACGCGGTCAGGCACCGCGAGACGGGGCTGGTGGTCGACGGCGGCTCGGCACGGCAGATCGCCGCCGCGCTGATCGAGCTGCTGAGAAACCCCGAGGCCGCGCGGGCCATGGGCGCGCGCGGCCGGGAGTGGATCGAACGGGAGTGGACCTGGGACCAGGTCGCCGCCCGCTTCGGGGAGCTGCTGAGGGCGCCGGTCGGTCAGCCGTAGATCTCGTCGACCTGCTTGGCGTAGTCGCGCATCACGATGTTGCGCTTGAGCTTCAGCGACGGCGTCAGGTGGCCGCTCTCCTCGGTCAGGTCGCCCTCGAGGATGACGAACTTCTTGATCTGCTCGGCCTTGGACACCATCTTGTTGGCGTTGTCGACCGCGCCCTGCACCTCGGCCCGGATCTGCTCCTCGGTCAGGTCGACCCCCGCCATCGCCTCGGGGTCGAGGGTGACCAGCGCGGCCACGAACGGCCTGTCGTCGCCGATGACCAGGACCTGGCTGATCAGGCGGTGGGCCCGGATGCTGTCCTCCAGCGGGCCGGGGGCGACGTTCTTGCCGGCCGCGGTGACCAGGATCTCCTTCTTGCGGCCGGTGATGCGCAGGTAGCCGTCGGAGTCGAGCTCGCCGACGTCGCCGGTGTGGAACCAGCCCTGCGCGTCGATGACCTCGGCGGTGGCCTTCTCGTTGTTCCAGTAGCCGCTGAAGATGTGGCGGCCCTTGACCAGGATCTCCTTGTCGTCGGCGATCCGGATCGTGACGCCGGGGAACGGCCGGCCGACGGTGCCGATCTTGTTGGCGCCGGGGATGTTGACCGTGGAGGGGGCGGAGGTCTCGGTCAGGCCGTAGCCCTCCAGGACCTCGATGCCGACGCCGCGGAAGAAGTGGCCGAGGCGCTCGCCCAGCGCCGAGCCGCCGGAGACGGCGTGGGTCAGGCGGCTGCCGGTGGCGGCCCGCAGCTTGGTGTAGACGAGCTTGTCGAAGACGGCGTGCTTGAGCCGCAGGCCGAGCCCGGCCCCGCCGTCGTTCTTGGCCTTGCTGTAGTCGATGGCGACCTGCGCGGCGGTGGCGAAGATCTTGCCCTTGCCGTCGGCGGTGGCCTTCTGCTCGGCGCCGTTGTAGACCTTCTCGAACACGCGCGGCACGCCGAGCAGGAAGGTCGGCTTGAACGCCTGGAGGTCGGGCGCCACGTTCTTCATGTTCGGCGTGTGGGCCAGGACGGTGCCGGTCTCGACGGTCACGATCTCGACCATGCGGGCGAAGCTGTGCGCGAGCGGCAGGAACAGCAGCACGGCCCGCTCGTCGATGGAGAACATCTTCTCCAGCGGCCCCTGCGCCACGTTCCGCGCGGTGAACAGCAGGTTGTCGTGGGTGATCTGGCAGCCCTTCGGCAGGCCGGTGGTGCCGGAGGTGTAGATGATGGTCGCCAGGTCGTGGCCGCCCCGCGAGGCCCGGCGCTCGGCCAGGGTGTCGTCGGACACGTCCTTGCCGGCCTCGATCAGCGCCTCGATCGCGCCCTCGTCGAAGGTCCAGACGTGGGGGAGGTCGGGGGCGGCCTCGCGCAGGGTCTCCTGGTGGCTCGCCGTCTCGGCGAACGCGCCCCGCGCGCCCGAGTCGGAGACGATCCAGCGCACCTGCTCGGTGGAGCTGGTCTCGTAGATCGGCACGCCGACGCCGCCGGCCGCCCAGATGGCGTAGTCGGCGATCGTCCACTCGTAGCGGGTGCGGCTCATCAGGGCGACCCGGTCACCCGGCTCGACGCCGGTGGCGATGAGGCCCTTGGCGACCCCGGCGACCTTCTGCCGGAACTCTGCGGCGGTCACCGGCCGCCACTCGGCGCCGTCCTGCACCTTCATCACGACGGCGCTGGGCGTGTCGGCGGCCCGCTGGAACACCGCGTCGGTGCAGTTGGCCGACAAGGGAACGTCCACCAGCACGGGAACGGTGTACTCCTGCACGGTCACTCCTCATAGGACCCGGCTCGGTCAGGTTTCCCGGGACGCTACCGCGTGACACGAGATAGGGATAGAGCCGTCACACAGGCGTTATCCGGTCAATCGCAAGGTATCAGTCCGTGACTGCCCGAACGCCCACCGGCACCATATCCGGACCAATCGCTTGCTCGGGAATATCATGTCGGCCATGCGCATCAACGTCGTGAGCGACGTCCACGGCCGTGCCGACGCCCTCGCCAAGGCGGGGGTCGGCGCCGACGCCCTGATCTGCCTCGGGGACCTGGTGCTGTTCATCGACTACGCCGACACCTCCCAGGGCATCTTCCCCGACCTGTTCGGCCACGAGCGCGCCGCCGAGTACGTCCGGCTGCGCACCGAGAAACGGTTCGACGAGGCCAGGGCCCTGTCGGCGGTCCTGTGGGCCGACCTCGGCGGCGACCCCCGCCAGCACATCGAGAAGGCGGTCAGGGCCCAGTACGCCGACCTGTTCGCCGCCATGCCGGTGCCCTCCTACCTGACCTACGGCAACGTCGACGTGCCGTCGCTGTGGGCCGACTACGTGCGGGAGGGGCAGCACGTCCTCGACGGCGAGACGGCCGAGATCGGCGGCCTGACCTTCGGCTTCGTCGGCGGCGGGCTGCAAACCCCCTACCGCACCTCCTACGAGCTCCCCGACGAGGTCTACGCCGCCAAGGTCGCCGCCCTCGGCCCGGTCGACGTGTTGTGCACGCACATCCCCCCGGCGGTCCCCGACCTGCTCTACGACGTGGTGGCCAAGCGGTTCGAGCGGGGCAGCGAGGCCACCCTCGACTACATCCGGACTTATCAGCCCCGCTACGCCCTCTTCGGGCACGTCCACCAACCTCTGGCGCCGAGGACACGAATAGGGCGTACCGAATGCCTGAATGTCGGGCATTTCCGGGGACGCGGGACACCGTTCACCCTGGACCTGTGAGCTAAGGTCGGCTGCATGGCTGATCGCACCACGTCGAGCATCGTGATCGGCGCGAGCCGGTCGACAATCCTGGCCGTCATCGCCGACTTCCCCTCCTACCCGGAGTGGGCCGGGCAGGTGAAGTCGGCGCAGGTCCTCACGACCGGCGACGACGGCCGGCCGGCGACCGTCCGGTTCGTCCTCGACGCGGGCGTGATCAGCGACGACTACGTGCTCGCCTACGACTGGTCCGACGAGCTCGTGAGCTGGCGCATCGCCGAGGCCGGGAAGATGGTGTCCGGCCTGACCGGCAGCTACCGCCTCGCCGACGAGGGCGCCTCGACCGAGGTCACCTACGAGCTGGCGGTCGACCTGAAGGTCCCGATGATCGGCATGATCAAGCGCAAGGCCGAGAAGGTCATCATCGACACGGCCCTGAAGGGGCTGAAGAAGCGCGTCGAGAAGGCATGAGGACCCTCCTCTTCACGGGGAAGGGCGGCGTCGGCAAGACGACGGCGGCCGCGGCCACCGCGACCCTGGCCGCCCGGCGCGGGCTCAAGACCCTCGTCGTCTCGACCGACACCGCCCACTCGCTGGCCGACGCGCTCGCGGCCACCCCGTCGGGCGAGCCCGCCGAGGTCGCCCGCGGCCTCTACCTCCAGCAGGTCGACACCCAGAAGGCGATGGAGCGCCACTGGGGCGACCTGCAGGAATACGCGCGCGGCCTGTTCAGCGAGCTGGGCCTCGACGCCATCACCTCCGAAGAGGTGACCGTGCTGCCCGGCGCCGAGGAGATCATCGCGCTGCTGGAGCTGCGCGAGCAGGCCCGAACCGGCCGCTGGGACGTCGTCGTGGTCGACTGCGCGCCCACCGCCGAGACCCTGCGCCTGCTCGCGCTGCCCGAGGCGCTCGACTGGCACGTGACCCGGCTGCTGCCGATCGGCCGCCGGGTGATGCGCGCCGCCGCTCCCGTGATCCGCGCCGTCGCCAAGATCAGCGCGCCGGAGGAGGGCGTGCTCAACGCGGGGGAGCGGCTCCACAAGGGCCTGATGGAGGTGCGCGCCCTGCTGACCGGCGACGACGCGTCGGTCCGGCTGGTGCTCACCCCCGAGGCGGTGGTGGTCGCCGAGGCCCGGCGCACGCTCACCTCTCTTTCCCTGTACGGATACCGCGTCGACGCCGTCATCGCCAACCGCGTCTTCCCCGAGGGCGGGGCCGACCCGTGGCGGGCCGGATGGGTCGAGGCGCAGGCCCGCCAGATGGAGACGGTGCGCGAGTCGTTCGAGCCGCTGCCGATCCTGCGGGTGCCCTACCTGCCCGAGGAGCCGGTCGGCGTCGAGGCGCTGGCCGTCGTCGCCGAGGAGCTCTACGGCACCGCCGACGCGTTCGGCCCGGTCACCGGCGAGCCGCCGCTGCGCTTCACCGCCGACGAGGTGGTGCTCTCGCTGCCGCTGGCCGGCAAGAACGACATCGACCTGGCCCGCAAGGCCGACGAGCTGATCATCACCGCCGGGCCCTACCGCCGGGTCATCGCGCTGCCCGCCGCACTGGCCCGCCGAGAGGTCGCGCAGGCGGCGCTCCGCGACGGCCGCCTCCGGGTACGGTTCGAGATATGACGGAAAGCAACGAACGTCCCGACCCCTTCGGCTCGGCCGCCGACGAGGCGTTGAAGCTGCTCGACGCGCTGCAGCAGCGGGTCGGCCGGGAGCTCGGCAAGGGCTTCGTGAAGGGCGCCTTCTCCGGGGTGACCGGCACCACCCAGCGCCCCCGAACGACTTCCGCCCCTCAGGATGTGTGGAGCGAGGCGGTTTCAGGGCATGATCACGAGGAGTACATCTGCCGGGCTTGCCCGGTTTGCCGGGTGATCGCGGCCCGACGGGACGCCGGCGGCGACGTGAGCGACCATCTGATGGCGGCGGGAAGCGAGTTGCTCGCGGCCTTCCGGCAGGCGGTCGACACCCTGCAGCGCCCGGCGACTCCGCGCGGGCCGGCCGATCCGGCGGGTGACTCGAAGGTAGAGCACATCGATCTGGGCTGAGCCTGACGGGAGAGACGACATGGCGCTGACCATCGGCATCGACATCGGCGGCACCAAGGTCGCGGCGGGTGTCGTCGACGCCCACGGCGTGATCGTCGAAAGCCTCCTGAAACCGACCCCCGCCGACAACCCCGCCCAGGTCGCCGAGACCGTCGCCGAGGCGATCAGGGAACTGTCCGAGGAGTACGAGGTCGAGGCCGTCGGCGTCGGCGCCGCCGGCTTCATCGACGAGACCCGCAGCGTCGTCCGGTTCGCCCCCAACCTCGCCTGGCGCGAGGAACCCCTCCAGCGCAAGCTCACCAAGATGACCCGCCTGCCCATCGTGGTCGAGAACGACGCCAACGCGATGGCGTGGGGCGAGTTCCGATTCGGCGCCGGCAGGGGCGAGAGCCACCTGATCGCCGTCACGGTCGGCACCGGCATCGGCGGCGGCCTCATCCTCGGCGGCTCCGTCTACCGGGGTCGCTGGGGGATGGGTGGCGAACTCGGCCACATGCAGACCGTGCCCGACGGCGTGCGGTGCGGCTGCGGCAACCTCGGCTGCTGGGAGCAGTACGCCAGCGGCAACGCCCTGGTCCGCGACGCCCGGCGGATGGCCGAAGAAGACCCCGACCGGGCCGTGGTGCTGCTCAAGCTGGCCGGGGGCACCCCCGAGAGCATCGAGGGCCGCGAGGTCACCGACGCCGGCCGGGCCGGCGACCCGGTCGCCCTCGACGCGTTCGCCACCATGGCCCGCTGGATCGGGCAGGGCCTGGCCGACCTGGCGTCCATCCTCGACCCCGGCTGCTTCATCCTCGGCGGCGGCGTCTCCAACGCCGCCGACCTCTGGCTCGACCAGGCCCGCGAGGCCTTCGCCGAACGCCTGACCGGCCGGGGCCACCGCCCCGTCGCCGAGGTGCGGCTGGCCGAACTCGGCGCCTCCGCCGGCGTGGTGGGCGCGGCTGATCTGGCCCGGCTGCCCTGATCCGCGTCGCCACCTACAACCTGCACGGCCTGCGCGACTCCCGCGCCGCGCTGGCGCGGGTGGTGCGCGCGCTGGCCGCCGACGTGCTGTGCGTGCAGGAGCGCGGCCTCGGCCTCGCCTTCTCCCGGCTGACCGGCCTGGAACCGGCCTGCCACTCCCGCTTCTCGGGGGTGGCGGTGCTGGTCAGGCCGGGTGTACGGGTCGTGCACGCCGAACACCGCCGGCTGCGCTGGTTCCCGGGCCTCGAACGCCGGTCGATGGCGGTCGCCGTGGTCGAGGCCGAGGGCCTGCGCCTGGCCGCGGTCTCCTTCCACCTCGACCTCCACGCGGGGGCCCGGCTGGCGCACGCGGTGGAGATCGTGCGCCGGACCGAGTCGGTGGCGGCCCGCTTCGACGCGGTCCCGGTCCTGGCGGGCGACCTGAACGAACTGCCGGAGGCGGCGGCGTGGCGACACCTCGCCTCGCGGTACGACGAGGGCGGCGACGGGGCGACCTTCGCGGGCAAGCGCATCGACGCGATCTTCACCGGACGCGGCGTGGCGGCGCTCGCGCGGGGAGTCGCCGGCGCGGACGAGGCCGACCTCACGGTCGCCTCGGACCACCGGCCGGTAGTGACCGACCTGCGGCTTGCGTGAACTCGTTGAACGTGCCCTCCCGGCGGATGCCGTGCCAGCGCAGCCGCACCCCCAGCAGCGCCGTCGCCAGCGACTGGATGACCACCAGATACATGAGCTGGCGGTAGACGAACTGCTGGAGCGGCAGGATCCACAGCGCCGAGGCGCGTTCGCCGTCCAGGAGCAGGGCGTACCAGCCGATCAACCCCTGCACCAGGACGAAACCGGCCCAGGCTGCCACGACCGGCAGGGGGTCGTCCACGGCGATGGCGTAGATCGCCATGAGGTCGACGACGGGCGCCAGCAGAGGCAGCAGCACGTGGAACAGCGTCAGGTAGCCCAGGCAGCGGCGGCCGAACGGGTTGCGCTCCACGACCGCGCGCCGGTGTTTCCACATCGCCTGCAGAGTGCCGTAGCACCAGCGGTAACGCTGTCTCCACAACTCGCCGAGCGACGCGGGCGCCTCGGTCCAGGCCACCGCGTTCTCCTCGTAGACCACGCGCCACCCGGCCCGGCACAACGCCATCGTCAGGTCGGTGTCCTCGGCCAGCGTGTCGCCGCTGACCCCGCCCAGCGCCACCAGCGCCGAACGCCGGAACGCCCCGACGGCGCCGGGCACGGTCGCCATGCAGTCGAGCAGCTCGAAGGCGCGGCGGTCGAGGTTGAAGCCGATGACGTACTCGATGTGCTGCCAGCGGCCGATCGCGCCGCGCCGGTTGCCGACCTTGGTGTTGCCGCTGACCGCGCCGATCGCCGGGTCGGCGAACCGGCGGACCAGGCGGCCGATCGTGGCGCGTTCGAAGACGGTGTCGCCGTCGACCATGATGAGCAGCTCGTGCGAGGCCTGCGCGATGCCGGTGTTGAGCGCGGCCGGCTTGCCGCCGTTGGGGCGGCGGATCACCCGTACACCGGGGAATCCGGGTGCGGCCGCCAGGTTGGCGGTGCCGTCGGTCGAGCCGTCGTCGACGACGAGGATCTCCAGTTCGCCCCGGTAGGAGGTGGCGACCAGGGAGCGGAGCGTCGCCTGGATGCCCGCCGCCTCGTTGTAGGCGGGCACGATCACGGTCACCGGGGGAGGGCTCGGCCATCCGCCCACCGCGTTCCTCCGTCTCGTGCCCCCGCGCGTGCGGTGCGCGTGCACGCCCGCGAGCACGATGAAGAAGCCGAACCGCCCCAGCGTGAGCGCCCCGGCGATGAACAGCGCCCAGCGCAGCACGCCGGTGAAGGTCTCCGAGGCGCGCTGGGCCAGGTTGAGGGCGGCGCCGAAGAACCGGTCGACCGCGCCGGCCCGCCGGTGCGCCGACGGCATGCCGATCGCCTCGGTCACCGTGACGGCCCGGTAGTCCTCGCCCTTCAGCCTCTCCAGGACCAGATCGAGGGCCTCGACGGTCTGCCGCCTGTCGCCGCCCGAATCGCGCATCGTGACGACCGCGCCCTCGCCCCCGGCGGGCAGCGACGACGCCACGATCTCGGCCGTGCCGGGGCGGCTCCAGTCCTCCGCGTCGAGGTCGGTCAGGACGACGAGATGGCCCTCGGCCGCCAATTCCTTCATGGCGGCCCACTGGAGGTCGGTGACCGCCGGGGGCGCGGGGGAGTGGGGCGGCCGGGCCAGCGTCGTGTGCAACCCCGTCGCCCCGGCCAGCGCCCGCTGGGTGAGGGAGGACTCCAGCCGGAGCCGCCAGCCGGGCACGGCCGTCAGGTCGGCGTGCGAATAGGTGTGGTTGCCCAGTTCATGGCCCTCGGCGACGATGCGCCGCGCCAGATCGGGGTGCCTGGCGACCTTCGACCCGACCACGAAGAAGGTGGCCTTGGCGCCGTGCCGGGCGAGCACGTCGAGGACCTGGGGGGTCCACTCGGGATCGGGGCCGTCGTTGAAGGTCAGCGCGACGGTCCTGCCCGGCAGCCGCACGCTGGTGGGCCGGTCTCCTGTGACGTTGACGACGGGACCGCCACGCCGGACCTCGGCCGACTCGGCGGACGCGAAACCGGCGGGCGGGCCCGGCCGTGTCTCACCGACGACGCCGGTCGCGTATCCGTCGAGCGTCAGCGCGGCGGCGACCACCAGCAGTCCGGCGGCGACCAGGAACCAGTGCCCCCGGGGGCCGGACGGCAGGCCGTTCGCCGTGGCGGTCCTGGCCACCGGTGGCCGGCGTCGCCGGCGCGGGGAGCGCCCCTTGGGCGGAGGTCTCCTTCGCCGCGAATCCTGACCGTCGCCGGGCCGGGAGTGGCGCGGGTGGCCGGAGCCGGTGCGCGTCATCGGGCCGCCTGGTCATGGTCTGGGGTCGTGGTGCCCGGGCCGAGCGGTTGGCCGCCGTTGGTGAGGCGGGCGGGCGTCATCGGGCCGCCTGGTCACGGTCTGGGATCGTCGTGCCCGGGCCGAGTGGTCGGCCGCCGTTCGTGAGGCGGGTGTCGGGATCGGTGGCTGAGCCGCTGGTGGGTTCGGTCGTCACGCCGGTCGTGGGTTGTGCGGTGGGGCCGTCGGGGGAGGGTTTCGTCGTGCCGCCTGAGGTGGGGGCGGTCGTGAGGTCGGGCGCCGCGGCGCTCGGGGAGCCGGGAGGAGGCTCCGGCCGGCGGTGCGGCGCAGGGTCGCGCGAGGGCCGTGGGCTGAGCTTGGGCCGGGGGCTGATCCGGGGTCGCGGGCGCGCCGACGGCGAGACCGGGAGGGCGGTGCTGACGGCCGGGCGGTTCGCCAGGCGGGCCGTCGGCGTCGGTCGCTCCGGCCGGCTCGGGCGGGCCTCCTGGGCGGGATCGGGTGTGGCCTTGTCGGCGGGCCCACCGCGCGAATCGCCCGGCCATCCGGACACCGAGAGCCCCGTGTCGGAGAACAGGCCGCCGACCAGGATCACGACCAGTGCCACGAGCGGGACGCCCGACCCGATCGACACCATCGTCATCAACCGGCGGCGGCGGCCGCTCTGATCCACGAAGACGGCTTTTGTCGGATATTCCTCAGGAAGCACGAGTAAATGGTAGTGACACGGATAACGCGGGGATGACCGATCCCATTCGAGAAAAGGTTGCGATTCGGAATTCTGGGGAGCGATCCTGGCCGCTGTCTCGGGCCGACGACCTGCGGAATCTGACAAGTCTTCAATGTCGGACTTTGTCGTTTTTCGCGATCGAGAAGAATGCGGCCCGCCCGATCGTCCGGCCTATTCTCCGTTAGTCGCCGTCATTGGGGTGAACGGCGAATCCGCCGGGTTCCGGGCGTCGATCCGGTCCGCCGGGCGGGTCCAGGGGACGCGCCCGCGCCGGCCGGTTGTCTCGCGATTGCCGAAGTCCTTCCCCTGACCTGGGTGGTTCTGGGGTTTGGGGTTGGCGATCTAGGCCTGGATGGGGGCTCTCGGAGGTGGTCTTGACCGGGGGAATTCCGTCCTATCGCCCGCGGGGGCCGTGCGTCCCCGTACGATTTGTTCATGCCCCGCCGCTTGATGCGGTGTGCGGTGCCGTTGTGTGTGTTCCTCGCCGGTCTGCTGGCCGGCCAGCTCCCGCTCGCACCATCGCTCGCGCACGTGTCCACCGCCTCCGCCTGGTCCGCGACCGTTCCCGAAGAGGTCGTGCGGCAGGCCTCGTCGGCGCGCCTCGGCCGGGACGCCGCGCTCGCCGACGTCAGCGGGGTGTCCGGCACGGCCGTCTGGGCCGTCGGGCAGACCGGGTTGTGGGACGTCTGGCGCAACCGCGGCATCGTCACCCGCTGGAACGGCGCCTCCTGGACCGAGGTGCCCACACGGGGCGACGCCACCGGGGCCGGGCCGCTGCGCTCGGTCAGCGCGGTCTCCGACAACGAGGTGTGGGTGGTCGGCGACGGCCACGACGGCGTGCCCTACGTCGGGCGGGGCGGCGGCAGCGGCATCGACCGGGTCGTGGTTCCCCAGGTCAGGGCGGGCGACTGGCTGCGTGCCGTGGCGGCCGAACCCGGCAAGGCGGTGATCGTCGGCAGCCGCGGCGGGCGGGTGCTCGTGGTGACGAGCGGGCCCGCGTGGAAGGTGCACGAAGGCCCCGACGGCGTCCTCCACGGCGTCGCGCTGCGCGGCAAGGACGGCTGGGCCGTCGGCAACAACGGCGACGAGCCGCTGATCCTGCGGATGGCGGGCGGGGCCTGGAAGCCGGTGAGCCTGCCCGGCATCGAGGGCGGCTACCTGCGCGACGTCTACATCACCAGCGCCAAACGCGCGGTCGCGGTCGGCGGCGTGTTCACCGAAGACGGCACCACCCTCCCGCTGATCCTGCGCTGGGACGGCCGCAAGTGGCACCGCGAGACCCTGCCCGCCGGCGACGCCGAACTCTACGGCGTGACCGGCGACGGCAAGGGCGGCTACTGGGCGTCGGGCTACGACGCCGAACGTCCGGGCGAGGCCTTCCTGCTCCGCTACACCGACAAGAAGTGGAAGCCCCTGCGCGGCGAGGCCGGCGCCGGCGACCGGTCGGTTCGGCTCCAGGCGGTCGTCCGGACCGACGACATGACGATGGCCGTCGGCCACGTGCTCGCCGACGACCACTACAGCGACCTGGTCGAGACCTTCGGCCCGGCGGTCGGCTCACCCGTCCGTTAGGGCGGCCGGGCTCAGATCACGGCCCCGTCATCCCACCCCGAGTCGTTGGGCGGGCCGTCGCCCATGCGGACCACCAGGGCCACGAAGCCGCCGATGAACGAGGCCACCGCCGTGAAGACGATCCACGGGTCCATCGGGAGCTTCAGCATCGCGGCCAGCAGCAGGTAGGCGGGCCCGCCGAACAGGGCCGTCCAGGCCACCCGGGTCACCAGGTCGGCCTTCGGCAGGGGCGGCGGAGGCGGCGGGACGTAGTGGTCGTGGTCGTCGTCTTCGGCCGGTTCGTCGCCCGTCTCGTCGCCCGTCTCGTCGCGGGGCTCGTCGACCTCGTCGAGCTCTTCGGGCGTGGGCTTGGGCGTCGGCTCCTCGCCGTCCGGGACGTTCTCCCGGTCGGGCCATGGCCGGTCGGCCGGATCGTCTCCGGCGCTCTCGTTGAATGAGGCGACGATTTGACGCCAGACCTCGTCTTCGTCACTCTGCGGCGTCACATCGATCCCAGGTCACAGGTCTTTGGTCAAGGGTACCGAGGCGTGCGTGCGGACGAAGTCGAGGCTCCCCGAGAAGATGAGCGGGGCGTCGTTGTCGAGTGTCGCCACGTGATAGCTGTTCACGCACTCCCGGATTTCCAGGTTCTCTCCCATTCTGTCGCGCAGGAACGCCACGCTGGCCTCTTTGACCACATGATCTTCCGGGGACCGGTAGACGAGCACCGGCTGGGTGATCTTCGACAGCTGCGACTGCGTCAGGCGCCAGAGTTTCGGCAGCGTGGCCGCCGCGCGCACCGGCGTCCTCGGGTACGCCAGCTCGGTCGCCCCCGCCTTCTTGATGTCGTTGGCCACCCCTGCCACCGAGGGCAGCAGCCACTTGAGGACCGGCGCGAAGTTCAGCGCCGGGTTGTCGTTCACGACCGACGGGTTGACCAGCACCAGGCCCCGCACGGCGGGGCCGTGGACCTCGGCCAGCCGCAGGCCCATGCAGCCGCCCATCGACAGGCCCATCACGAAAACGTCCGCGCACTTGGACTTCAGCACCGTGAAGGCCCGGTCTATTTCGGCGTACCAGTCCTCCCAGCGGGTTCGATTCATTTCCTGCCAGGTGGTTCCATGCCCCGGCAATCGGGGCAGTGAGACCGTCAGCCCGGCATCCGCGAGGTGTTCACCCCACGGGCGCAGCGACTGTGGCGTCCCGGTGAAGCCATGGCAGAGCAGCACCCCGACCGGTCCGCCCTCGTGATGGTAGGGCTCCGCGCCCGGCAACAACGGCATGGCACCTCCCGATGGGAAATATGCCCGATAGTCGCACGTTAAGGCGTAGTCGTGCGAGGGGAGTCGGCGTGGCAAGATGACACGAACAGATGGCACAGGCAATGCCGAGAGAAGGAGCCCCTGAGTGTTCTACTGGGTGGTCAAGGCCATCCTCTGGCCCTTCCTCCACTTCGTCTTCCGCCCGTGGGCGGAAGGGGTGGACAACGTGCCGAAAGAGGGGCCGGTCATCCTGGCCGGAAATCACCTGTCGTTCGCCGACCACTTCTTCGGGGCGCTGTTCCTGCCCCGCAAGGTCATCTCCCTCGGCAAATCCGACTACTTCACCGGTTCCGGCCTGAAGGGCCTGGTCAGCCGGGCGTTCTTCTCCGGGGTCGGCACCGTCCCGATCGACCGGTCGGGCGGCAAGGCCAGTGAGGCCGCGCTCAACACCGGCCTGCGGGTGCTGCGCGAAGACAACGTGCTGGGCATCTACCCCGAAGGCACCCGCTCGCCCGACGGCCGCCTCTACAAGGGCAAGACCGGCGTGGCCCGGCTTGCCCTGGAGTCCCGGGCGCCGGTCATCCCGTGGGCGATGGTCAACACCTTCGAGATGATGCCGCCCGGCCGGCTCATCCCCAAGCTCGGCATCCGTCCCGGCGTCCGCTACGGCAAGCCGCTCGACTTCTCCCGTTACTACGGGATGGAGAACGACTTCCACGTGCTGCGGGCGGTCACCGACGAGATCATGTACGCCCTCATGGAACTCTCCGGTCAGGAATACGTCGACAAGTACGCGGCCAGCGCGAAGGTCGAGATGGTCCGCGCCGCGAAGGCGGCTAAAGAGAACCAGTGATCTACGTTGTAAAGGGCCCGGGCTTCGTCAAGTCCGGGCCCTTTATCGTGCTCAGCGCTTCCAGAAGGGCTTCGGCTCCGGGGCGCCGCCCGTCAGCCGGGTCAGCAGCTCCTCGGTCTTGGCCCAGCCGCGCGCGAGGTCGAAGTCGGCCCGTTCGGCCCATTCGAGCTCGCTGGCCAGCGCGGTCAGCTCGTGGTGCCCGCCGACCATCTGAGCGGCCACCCGCAACCGGCTGGCCAGGTCGGCCAGGTAGCGGCGGCGCTCGTCGTCGGGCCGCCCCTTCGCCTGGGCCAGCCGGGTCAGCTCGCCCTCCAGCAGCGGGACGATGCCGCTCAGGTCGGTCTGCGGCGCCTGCTCCCGGCCCGGGTGGGGCATCATGCGGTCCATTCCGCCGCCACCTCCGCCGCCGAACGCCCGGCGCAGCCTGCCCGCGGCCTTCGGCGCGGGGGCCGAGCGCGGCATCGGCGGGGACATGGGCGGGGACATCGGCGCCGGCATCGGCGGAGGGCCGCCGGGTGCGGCGGGCGGCACGGCCGGGGCGCTGAACCCCAGACTGGCCTGGGCCATCATCGGCATCACGCCACCGGCGGCGGTCAGCTGGACGGGCGTGGCCGCCTCCCAGCCCGCCGGGGTCTCCACCGGCTGGATCACCTGGTGGACGGGCGGGCCGTCGCCGACCACCCGCTCGTCGACCGCCACGAACGCGGTGAACCGGCAGAGCACCCCGAACGCCAGCGACGTCTCGACGATGCGCTTCTCCAGGGTGTGCTCGCCGATCGTGTACCTGTCCTCCAGCCGCCGCAGCTCGGCGCGCGCCCAGATCGCGCGGACGGCCGGGTTGGCGCTCTCCCGCCCGGTCACGGTCTCGGACCAGGGGGTGGCCGCCTGGCCGCGTACCGAGATCGAGGCCTGTCCGGACGCCGCCCGGTAGCGGCCGAAAGCGGTGAGCGGGACCCCCGGGAACACCGAGCCGACGTGGGTGACGCCGGAGACGGTCAGGCCCTCGGGGTGGAGGGTCACGTCGGTGACCAGGGGCGCGCCGATGCGGCGGTGGATGTGCTCCATCGCGGCGTCGAGGCGGTCCTCCGACTCGACCAGCTCGCAGCGGCCGCCGCCGAGCAGCGCCAGGCGGCCCAGGAAACCGGCGTTGACCGCCTGGTCGATGCCGACCGTGTGGACCCGGACGTCGCCGGTGAGCCGCGCGCCGACGCGCTCGATGATCTGGTCCTCGTTGCCGACCTGGCCGTCGGTGACCATGACCAGCACCCGGTCGCGGCCGGGGTCGGCCAGCAGGTCGAGCGCGGTCTCCAGCGGCCGGAGCATCTCGGTGCCGCCCCGGGCCTCCAGGCGGGCCAGGTGCTCGACCGCGCGGTAGCGGGTGCGGTCGCCCGCCTTCTCCAGGCCGGGGAACGGTTGCTCGACGACGTGGTCGAACGAGATCACCGCGAACCGGTCATTGGCGGTGAGGGTGTCGACGATCCGGGCGGCGGCCCGGCGGGCGGCGACCATCTTCCAGCCCGACATGCTGCCCGACCGGTCGAGCAGCAGCACCACGTCGCGCGGCGTGCGCCGCTCCGCCACGTCGGGTGGCAGGACGGTCAGCGCGAAGGTGCCCTCCTCGCCCTCGGCGTCGGGGGTGAGCGTGAGGGAGGTCGAGGCGGCGTAGCGGAACCGGAGGATGAAGTCGCGGTCGAGCCGCTCGCCCGGCCGGACCGTGAGGGTGTCGCCCTCGCGGTCGACGTCGTGCAGGCTGCTCTGGATCTCGGTGATGTCGAGCCCGGCCGGGTCGACGGTCACGCTCAGGCCGAGGCGGACCGGGCTCGGGAAGCCGGGCAGCAGCACCGGCGGCGTGATCCGGGAGGCGTCGGGGACCGCGTCGGTGTCGGGCTCGACGCCGGGCCCGGCGGGCTCGCCGTCGAGGGGCGCGCCAGGAATGTAGCGCGGGGCCACGACCAGCGGGAAGCGGAACTCGGCCGCGCCGTCCTCGTAGGGCAGGGGCTGGCTCAGGTCGAGGTGGACGGTCACCCGCTCGCCCGGCACGATGTTGCCGACCCTGATGGCGAAGACGTCGGGCCGGTCCTCCTCGGCGATGGCGGCCCGCCTGCCCTCCTGGAGGGCGCGGGTGTAGTCGGCCCGCGCCTGGCCACGCTCCTTCAGCACGCCCTCGACGACGTGGCCGTCGGCCTCCATGCGGAAGGCGGTGACGGCCGCGCGCGGCGGCAACGGGAAGACGTAGGTCGCCTCGAGCGGCACGTCGTGCGGGTTGCGGAACCCCTGCACGACCGCGACCCCGGCGGTGAGGGCCGAGATGGAGGCCCGGACGTCGACCGACTCCAGGGGCAGGTTGCCCTTCTCGGTCTCCAGGGCGCCGAACCCCGCGTCGGGAACCGGCAGCACCTCATCGGGCCTGATCGGCGTGATGGGAACGGTCATGACGGGATCCCTTCGGTGAAACCGAGCTCGGTCAGGAGGTCGATCAACGGCTGCGCGGCCACGGTGACGGCCGCGTGTTCGTCGTCGGTGAGCGGGCGGGAGAGCAGCAGAGCCGCCTCCGGGGTCAGGCTGACGCCGTGGAACACGGGCGGGAAGCTCGGGCGAGGCGGCGGTGGGAGGGGCGGGGTGGCCCAGAACCGGGGCCGGGATTCCATGGGGGCCTGCCGGGCCGGCGGGTGGTTCGGAGCCAGGCCCGTCCGCCCGCCGACCTCGCCGACGGCGGTCCTTTCGGATTCCCGGCTGCCACGGGCGGGCACGTCGCCCGCGAGACTCCCGGCGTCGCCCGGATGAATGGAGCCGTTGGCCGGGAGTGTGGCCGGGTCTCCCTCCTCCGGCGCGGGCCCGGTGCCCGGAGGTCTTTTGGCGTTGCCGGGGGGTGTGGCACGGTCGCCCCGGTCCGGCCCGGTGCCCGGAGGTCTTCCGGCCCCGTTGCCCGGGAGCGCGGCAAGGTCGCTCATGTCCGGCGTGGGCCTGGTGCCTCTGGGTCTTCCGGCGTCGTGGGTGCTCAGGGAGGTCGCGCGGCCGCCCGCCAGGGCGGCGAGGTGGTCGTCGGTCGCGCCGAGGAGTTCACGCTGGATGGCCGCGTTGGACGCGCCCTCGGCCTGGCGGCGCTTGACCGCCACGAGCTGCAACAGGTGCCGTCGGCCGTAGAGGGCGATCCGGCCGCGCCGGGCGAGAGGCGGGTCGAGGAGGCCGATCGTCGTGTAGTAGCGGATCAGGCGTTCGTTCGGCACGTCGCTGACCCGGCCGTTGGCAGGCGCCAGCCCGGCGAGCGCGGCGGTCGCGCGCTCGGCCAGTTCGGCGATGGTCCAGGTCTCGTCCATACCTCCACAGTGACACTGTCACGATGACACTGTCAACCAGGGAATACGGGCGATTCGTCCACTGTTGTGCGGAATAGACCGACTTATGTGGGAGGGAGATCCGCTTTCATGGCTTCGATCACCAGCCTTCTGAGCGCGGAAGACAAGAAGGTCACGGCTGAGGCGCTCCAGGGGGCGCTTGTCGATCTGCTGGACCTGTCGTTGCTCGGCAAGCAGGCCCATTGGAACATCATCGGACGGTCGTTCCGTTCGCTGCACCTGCAGCTCGACGAGATCGTCAGCCTGGCGCGCGACAGCGCCGACAGTGTGGCCGAGCGGGCCATCGCCATCGGCGTCAACCCTGACGGCCGGGCGCGCACGCTGGCCGAGCACACGCACCTGCACCAGCTCGACCCCGGGTACATCGAGGACGGCAAGGTCATCGCCGCGATGACCGACATCCTGGAGTCGATCGTGCGCCGCATGCGCGAGCGCATCGAGGCGACGGAGAAGAGCGACCTGCTCACCCAGGACCTCCTGATCGGGATCTGCCGGGAGCTGGAGAAGCAGCACTGGATGATCCAGGCCCAGCGCTGACCCCCGACCGAGACGGCCGCCGCGCCTGACGTGATTGGCTGGATCCTTTCAGGAGCGGCGGCGCCAACCTGGGTCACCGGGAACCGATGCCGCGGTCTTTCGAGACCGCGGCATCGGTGTCGTTTTCAGAAGTCGATGTCGTGCACCCGGATCCAGTGGTCCGGCGGTCCGGTCACCGCTCTGGCGTCGATGGGGCGCAGGCCGGCGGCGGCGCAGCAGTACGCGAGCGCCTGCCCCTGGTAGAGGTACTCGGCCAGGATCTCCTCCGCCGACAGATGGCCGCCGGCGTCGCCGCCGCCCGGGTGCGTGTCGGAGTCCTCGATGACGCCGTTGACGCCGACGACGCCCTGGCTGCCGCTGCCGGGATTGACGAACACGCCATAGGCGGTCGCCCCGGCGCACAGAGGTTCGATGACCTCGTGCCAAGTGGGCGTCGCGCCCCATGGCTGGGTGAGTACACATCCGCCCGGCACGTCGGTCAGTCCGAGCACCGTCTGGTCCTCCGACGAGGTGTCCAGGATCGCGGCCATGTCCGCTTCAGGCACAAGAGCGGCGTCGAGTCGTCGGATGGCCTCTTTCGAGGAGATGGCGGAGGCGAACGTCACGCCGAACCCGGTGAGGTCGATCCCCGCCAGCACCTCGATGAGGCGGCGTGATTCGGCGACGGCCTCCATCTCCGCAGTGGACAGGCCTTGTCGGTCCGGAGGCGAGGGAAACAGGTCAGGTACCGGGCCGGCGAGTGCCAGGCGTCCGGGGGCCCACCCGGACATCATCGGCCGCCACGGGTCGGCGCCCGCGGTGATGAGGAGGCGGGCGACATCCATGTGCCCATGGAAAACCGCCACCCACAACGCGGTGCGGTCGTCGTTCATCGCGTCGACGTCGGCGACCCGGCCGATCAGTTCGGCGACGACCTCGGGGGAACCCCACTGAGCCGCGAGATGCAGCGGGCTCCCGTCGAACGTGCCGAATTGGGGTGCACCGGTGTCCGGGTCGGCGCCCTCGGCGAGTCTGGTCCGGATGAGGTCGGGATCGGCCCAGCCCCGGCCTCTCACGTCAGCCCAATTCACGGTGATTCTCCTGTGGAAGATGGATGAACAGAACGGACCTCGCCTCCGCGCGTCACGTCGCGGAGGCGAGGCGGAGGACTGTTCGTATCCCTGGATGCCAACAGCAAGATCACACCCTGTGAAGATCACTATGTCAGAGCAGGCGTCTTGCGAGGTCGGTGACCGATGGCGGCGCCGCCAGCAGCACGCGCAGCGGATCCCACTTCGGCCCCGGTTCCAGACCGGCGCCGGTCAGCGCCTCGTCCCAAACTGCGGCGTTCCCGGCGGCCTCCTCCAGGCGGCCGAGCACCGCGCCGCCGGACAGGCGGGACAGCAGGTGGGGCCACCGGACGGTCAGCGCCGCCAGTTTCGCCACCTCGGCGTCGGAGGCGGCGCGTTCCCCGGCCAGCCGCTGGCGGTAGGTGACGAACGAGTAGAAGCGGAAGACGTTCACGTAGCGCTTGAGCTCGCGCGGGTTCGACGCCGTCAGCACCGGCAGCGCGCCCCGGATGGCCCGGTAGGCGTTCTCGTCGCTGTAGAGGTCGTCGAACACCCGGTCGGCGGCCAGGCGGGTCTCCGCCCACAGGCCGCCGAGCGCCGAGGTCTCGCCCTCCGCCACGGCTACCGTGTCCTGGGCCGCGCGGGCCGCCTCGTCCAGGGTGTCGACCCGGGCGCCGGAGCCCCGGATCTGCCGCTCGATGCGGGCCACCATCGCCAGGTCGACCGACGGCCGGACCGGCGCGGCGACCGGCGCGCGGCGCTGGGCCGGGATGTCCATCAGGGCGCGCACGTATTCGGGCAGGCGGGCGTCCTCGTCCAGCAGCGGCACCCGCAGCGGCAGCTGGACGATCTTCTCCAGGAACCGCCAGCCGAGGTCCTCGCGCAGGTGGGCGGGCATGCTCTCGGCCAGGTCGCGGTAGGCCACCTCGACGTGCGCGGCCACCACCTCGGGCTCCATGGCCAGCACGAACACGCAGTTGGGGAACTCCCCGGCCAGGAACAGGTTGATCGCCTCGATCACCTGGGCGACCGCGCCCGACGAGCAGCGGTCGAGGTCGTCCACGAAGACCACCAGGGGGCGCTCGGAGGTGGCGACCAGGTCGAGCACGTGGCCCATGTCGGTCTGGACGAGATGCAGGAAGCCCGTCCGCGCCCCGTAGCCCGGTCCGTCCCCGCTCAGCGGATCGGGCGCCCGGACCAGCGACGCGAAGGCCGACTCGGCCGATTCGGTGAGGAAACGCGCGAGACGTACAGAAGCCGCGAAGACCGCGGCCACCGCGCCGCCCGAGGCGAGCGCGCCGGCCGCGCCGGACAGGACCGGGAGCAGCGGCGCGGCCAGCAGGGACGCGCCCGACAGCAGCAGCGTCAGGACCAGCCCCAGCAGCGCCGGGCCGAGCCGCATGAGCGCCAGGTGGTAGGCGCGGCGGCGGACCGCCTCGCGGTCGACGCGGGCCAGGTTGAGCCGGAGCCAGAAGCGCTCCCGCTCGGCGCGGGGCAGCCGGCCGGTGATCTGGGTGATGATCTCGTGGGCCAGCCCGGCCCAGACCTGCTCGTCGTTCTGGTACATCCACGGGTTGAACCAGACCGTCGGACGCCAGCTCCCCGAGGCCGCCTCGACCGGCGCGGACGCCCCCTCGGTCTCCTTGGCGGCGGCCCGGACCTCGGCGTTGGTGACGCCCTCGGCGGTCCGGCTCCCCGGCCAGAGCCGGGCCAGCAGCCGGATCAGCCGGGCCGGCGGGCGGGCCGGGAGGCTGCGGGGCAGCCGCAGCTCACGGGCCTTCCCTGCCGGGGCGCCGGGGTCGAGCTCCTCCTGGATCATCCGCATCAGCGAGGTCTTGCCGGTGCCCCAGGGGCCCTTGACCCCGATCGTCAGCGGCGGCCGGGTCTCGGCGTGCCGGATGAACGCGGCGATGGCCTCGGCGTAGACGCGGTGGCCGAGATGGTCGTCGACGGTCCACCGGTCGGGGGTCAGCCGGGCCCGGGGGCGGGTGGCCCGGCGGCGGGCCCGCCAGCGGCGCAGCGCGCCCGGCAGGGTGGCCCGCTCGTCGTCGTCGAGCCGGGCCCGGCCGAAGACGGCCACCGCCGGGTGGCTGAACGGTTCACCCAGCAGGCCCCACTCGGCGAGCTCGGTGCGGCCCTTCCTGGTGCCGCCGAGCACCTCGGCCACCTCGCCGGTCAGCCGCTCTCCCTCGGCCAGCAGGCTGCCGCGCCGCAGCAGCAGCTGCGCCTCCGCCGACAGGTGCTCGTCGTAGATCCGGGCGACCGCCTGCTCGGCCGACTTCGGCCGGGGGCCGCCCAGCATCGCGGCGGCCCGCTCGAACACCGTGGGCAGCGTGCCCGGCACGGTGCCGCGCACCGCCACCGCCACGTCGAGCGCCTCCGGCGAGGTCAGCAGGTGGGGCAGGAACTCGGCGTGCTCGCCGAAGGCCGCCAGGGCGTGGGCCAGCAGGTCGGCGACCGAGACCACGCCGTCGCCGCCGAGGTCGGCGTCGAAGGTCAGCAGCCCGTCGGCGACCACCTCGGTCAGGGAGGGCGCACCCGGCCGCACCTCCGTACCGAGGGCCAGGCCCGTGGTCAGCGCGGCGGCGGCGATGCCCGGCGGGGTCAGCAGGGCGCTGACGGTCTGCTCGTCGGGGGAGGCGCTGCCGATCCACCCGAAGTCGACGATCATCAGCACGGCCGAGGCGGTGGTCTCACCGACGGAGGCCCCGAACCGCTTCACCAGCGTCGCGAAGTCGGCCCCCGACCAGGTCGCGGTCGACGGCCAGCGCACCAGCAGCAGGTCCCCCGGCCGCCCGGAGGCCAGGAACGCGGCCAGCCTTTCGTGGTCGCGCCGTCCCGACGGGCAGGTCTCGACGGCGTAGCCGGACGATCTGAGGGCACTGGCCAGCCGGCGGCCCGGTGGGTCCTGGTCGAGGAAGACGAGGGCGCGGCGCGAGGTGACGGCGGGCGCGAGCACGTCTCCGGGAGGAAGGGGCATGGCCGATCACTCTAGAAATGGTCCAGCTCTCCGCCGCCCGTGGTTTGGGCAAAGTTTTAGCGTGGGACCCGCGCCGATTCCCCGTAAGTTCACGTCACTCGGTTCGACTGGCCCCGCCTGCCGCGCGTAGCGTGATTTGCGAGGGAGGGACATGGCTGCCGGTTCGGGGAGGTTCGCGGCCCTGATGAGAACATGTGAAGATCCGGCCATCGAGCTGGCCGAGGGTTTCACCAGCCGCGTGGTCGGCCGCACGGGCGAACGGGTCGGAGGGCTCACCTGGCACCAGGCGCCCGACGACGGCGCGTGCTTCGCCGACGGCGACGGCTGGATCTACGTCTCCAACTCCGAGATACCGCTCCTCGGCGGGGTGTCGGCGCTGCGGTTCGGCCCCGACGGGTCGATCCGCTCCGGCTACCGCATCCTGTCGGGCACCGACAGCAACCGGGCCGGGGGAGCGACGTCGTGGAACACGTGGTTGTCGTGTGAGGACAGCAGCCGCGGCCGGGTCTTCGAATGCGACCCCTACGGCCACTTCGCCGCGATGCCGCGCCTGGCCATGGGCCTGTTCCGGCACGAGAGCGCCGTGTGCGACGAGGTCGGCCAGGTGGTCTACCTGACCGAAGACCATCCCGAGGGCTGCCTCTACCGGTTCCGCCCCGACGACTGGCGCGACCTGACGACCGGGGTCCTGGAGGTCATGGTCGGCTCCGGCGCCGGGAAGGTGACGTGGTCGCGGGTCCCCAACCCCGCCGCCACCGACGCCCCCACCCGCGACCAGGTCCAGGGCGCGCTGCGCTTCGAGCGGGCCGGGCGCTGCTCGACGTCGGGCGGCTTCTGCTACTTCTCGACCGGCGACGACCGGGTGTGGTCGTACGACCCGTCGGCGGGCGAGCTCTCGGTCCTCTACGGGGCCGACCCGAGACTGCTGGCCGGACCGGGCGACCTGTTCGTCACCCGCGACGGCGAAATCAACATCATCGGCGACGACGGCGCGGTGACCCCGCTCCTGCGCGTCGGCGGCCCGGAGAAGTCGATCACCGGCCTGGCCTTCTCCCCGGACGGCGAGCGCCTCTACTTCTCCTCCCGCGAGGGCGGGATCACCTACGAGGTCACCGGCCCCTTCAAGGGCTGATCTCCTCGGTACGACCGCACCGGCCGAACCCAAGATCGTCGTCGACGGTCTTGTTCAGGAGCCTCAGGCGCGGCCGAGGGGGCATACCCGGACCTGTCCTCGTCATCCGGCCGCTCCGGCGCGGGCCGAGGCGGCGTCTCTGATCGCGGTCTCCACTTTCTCGCGTAGATCGCCGCCGACCCGGGCGTCGAGGGTGATGCGGCCGGGTGGTCCCGCCAGGGCGATGACGCGGGTGCCCAGAGTGGTCGCCTCGGTGACGTCGTGGGTGATGAACAGCACCGTCACCCCGGTGTCCCGCCACAGTTCGCGGATCTCCTCCTGCATGCGTTCACGGGTGAAGGCGTCGAGGGCGCCGAAGGGTTCGTCCATCAGCAGGACCTTCGGGCGGGGCGCGAGCGCCCGCGCGATGGCGGCCCGCTGCCGCATCCCGCCGGACAGCTCGTAGGGCTTCAGCCTGGCCGCGCCTTCGAGGCCGGTCATGGCCAGCAACTCGGCGACCCGCTCCTTCCGGGCGGCCTTGGGCGACCGCCGCAGCCCGAATGCGATATTTCCGGACACGGACAACCACGGGAACAACCGAGGCTGCTGGAACACCACGCCCCGGGACGGCCCCGGCCCGCTCACCGGCGCCCCGTCGGCCAGCACGGTCCCGGCCGTCGGCGGGGCGAACCCCGCCACCAGGCTCAGCAACGTGCTCTTGCCGCAGCCCGACGGCCCGACCACGGTCAGGAACTCCCCTGCGGGAATGACCAGGTCGATCGGCCCGAGCGCCGGGCGGTCACGGTAGACCCGCGTCACCCCCCGCAGCTCGATCGCCGCCAAGCCGGTCGCCGGTCCGCTCGCCGGGGCTGCTGCCGGGCCGGGTTCCGTCGCCTCCACGACGGCGGAACCCGGGGTCTGGTCGGCCCTGGGGTCAGGGGAGGGCATTGGGCAGCAGGCCCTTCTGGAAGACCGTCAGGTCCGGGACCGCGTCGAGCTGCTTCTGGCCGACCAGGAACTCCGCCGCGCTGCGCAGGTTCTCCGCCAGCTTGCCGGGCGCGTCGGCGGTGCCCAGGTACTCGGGGGAGCGCTGCTCGGCGGCGTCGAGGAGGACGAGCTGGCCGAGCTGGCGGCCGGCCTCGGCGGGGTCGAGGTTGAGCTGGCGGCCGATGGCCGCCGCGGCCGCCGCCGCGTCGGTTCGGGTCAGCTTGACCGCGCGGTCCTGCTGCTTGAGCCACTCCTGGAGGATCTCGGGGTGCTTGTCGGCGAACTCGTCGCGGACCACCGCCAGGTCGGCGGTGAGCTTGCCCTTCCCGGCCAGCTCGCGGCTGGTGGCCAGGACGGCGCCGTCCTTCTCCAACTCGGCCAGGACCGGCGTCCAGACGTAGGCGGCGTCGATGTCGCCGCGTACCCACGCGGCCTGGATGTCCGGCGGCTGGAGGTCGATGACCTTGGCGTCGGTCACGCCGGCCTCCTCCAGGACCGCCAGGAGGCTGTAGTGGGCGGTCGACGCGAACGGGGTCGCGATCGTCTTCCCGGCCAGGCCGGCGACCGAGGTGATCTCCTTCTTGGCGACCAGGGCCTCGTTGTCGCCGATCACGTCGAAGATCCACGGCACCCGGTAGGGGATGTCGAGCGGCGCCGAGAGGCCGCGGGTCACCGGGGAGCTGCCGGCCAGGCCGATGTCGATCGCCCCGGCGATCATGGCCGTGTTGACGTCGCCGCCGGAGTCGAACTTGCTCCAGGTGATCTCGGTGTCCGGGAGCGCCTGCTCCAGCCACTTCTGGTCTTTCACGATCAGGTCGCCGTTGGGGATGAGCTGGTAGCCGATCCGCAGCGCGGTCTTGGCCGGTTCGCCGGCGGGGGCGGAGCAGGCCGTGGCCAGCACCAGCAGCGCCACTATGACGCGTTTCAAGGGGGGCTCCTTCAGATGTGACGGCCGCGCCAGGGCACGAGCCGCCGGTCGAGCGTTTGCAGCAGGTAGTCGATGAGCAGGCCGGACAGGCCGATGACGATGATCCCCAGCACGACGACGTCGGTCTGGTTGTAGCGCTGGGCGTCGCGGACCATCCCGCCGATGCCGGGCACGCCGTTGACGGTCTCGGCGGCCACGACGGTCGTGTACGCCACCCCCACCGCCACCCGCACCCCGGTCACGATCTCGGGCAGGGCGCTGGGCAGCACCACCCGGTAGGGGATCTCCCACGGGCGGGCGCCCAGCGAGCGGGCGGCGTTCAGGTAGTCGTCGTGCACGCCCCTGACGGCGTCGGCGGTGGCGACGGCCACGGGCGGCAGCGCCGCCAGCAGCAGCAGCCACACCTTGGGCTCCTCGCCGATGCCGAACCAGATGACGAGCAGGCTCAGGTAGGCCAGCGGCGGCAGCGTGCGCACGAAGGTGACCAGCGGGTTGAGCAGCGTGCGCAGCACCGGGACGACCCCGATGAGCAGCCCGAGCACGATGCCGCCGCCGATGCCGTAGAGGCAGCCGAGGACGATCCGGCGCAGGCTGGCAAGGAGGTGACCGGCCAGGGTGTAGCCGCTGTAGCCCTCGGTGGAGGTGCGCAGCAGCTGGTCCCAGACGGCGACCGGTTCCGGCACGAACACCGGCGGCCAGATCTTCAGCCAGGCCACCACCTGCCAGACCGCCAGCAGGAAGAGGACGGCCCCGAGGCGCAGGGCGAGGTTCATCTGAGCAGCGGCAGCAGGAACTCGCCGGCCCGGATCGACTCCTCCAGGTGCGGCCAGCCCGACAGGATGAACTCGTCGAGTCCTAGGGCGGCGTACTCGCGGATCAGCCGCGCGACCTCGGCGTACGACCCCACGAGCGCGGTTCCGGCGCCCTCGCGGACCAGCCCGACGCCCGCCCACAGGCCGGGGGAGATCTCCAGGTCGTCGGCGCTGCCGCCGTGGAGGCCGGCCATGCGGGCCTGGCCGACGGAGTCCATGCGGGCGAAGCGGGCCTGCGCGGCGGCGATCCGGTCGGGGTCCATGCCCGACAGCAGGTGCCGGGCGTAGGCCCAGGCCTCCTCGGAGGTGTCGCGGGCGATGACGTGGAGGCGGATGCCGTAGCGCAGGGTGCGGCCGGTCTCGGCGGTGCGCTTGCGCATGCGCTCCAGGCGCTCGGCGATCATCGCCGGCGGCTCGCCCCACATCAGGTAGACGTCGGCGTGCTCGGCCGCGACCTTCTCGGCCGCCGGGGAGGCGCCGCCGAAGTAGATCTCCGGCGGGTTCGCCAGCGGCGTGGCCAGGCCCGCGTTCTCGACCCGGTAGTGCTCACCGGTGAAGGAGAAGGGCTGGCCCTCCCAGGTCCGGCGCAGCACGTGGAGGTACTCGGCGGTGCGGGCGTAGCGCTCGTCGTGGTTCAGGAAGTCGCCGTAGGCGCGCTGCTCGGCGGGGTCGCCGCCGGTGACGACGTTGAGGCGCAGCCGCCCGTCGCTGATCTCCTGGAACGCCTCGGCCTGCTGGGCGAGCAGGGTCGGCAGCGTGAAGCCGGGCCGGAAGGCGACCAGCAGGCCGATCCGGTCGGTGGTGGCCGCCACGGCCGCGCAGGTGACGAGCGGGTCGGGGCAGCCCAGGCCGACCGGGGTGAGCACGGCCTCGAAGCCGGCCGACTCGGACGCCTGGGCGACCTGGGTGAGATATCGGAGCGTGGGGTGCCGGACCGGCGCCGCGCCGGCCGCCACCGTGGTGGTCGCCGGGCGGACGTGGTGGCCGTCGCCCGAGGTCGGGAGGAACCAGTGGAACCGCATGCCGGGAGCATATTCCGCTAATTCCCATCAGTAAAGCGGGGAATGTCGCGCTCCCAGATCTCGTCCGTGAAACCGTCGGCCCGCTCGGTGCCGGTGACCTCGAATCCGGCCGCCCGGTAGATCCGCCGGGCGGAGGTCAGCACGTCGCGCGTCCAGAGCCGGACCCGCCCGTACCCGGCGTCGGCGGCGAACCGCAGGACCTCCTCGACCAGCCGGGCGCCGACCCCGCGCCCGCGCGCCCAGGGCTCGACGAGCAGCAGCCGCAGCTGGGCCGTCTCGTCGTCGTTCCGGACGCAGAACACGCAGCCCGCCGGGCGGCCGTCGATCTCGGCGATCCATCCGGCCTGGCCCGGGTCGTCGCGGTGGTCGAGGAAGTCGGCGCAGATCCGCGCCACCAGGGCCTCGAAGCCGGGCCCCCAGCCCTGCTCGCGGGCGTAGATCGCGCCGTGCCGCTGCACCACCCAGCCGAGGTCGCCGGGCCGGGGCGGCCGGATCACCACGGCGCCGCTCTCGGGCCCGCCGCCCAGGATCTCCCTGATCGCGGCCATGCTGCCCAGCAGGCGCGGCAGGTCGGCCCCGTCGAGCAGGCCGGCGACCTGGGCCGCCGACTTCTCGTCCAGTTCCGTGTACGTCTTCCTCCCGGCCTCCGTGAGCGCCACGACCTGGCGGCGGGCGTCGTGGCCGGCCCGTTCGCGGGTCACCAGCCCGTCGCCCTCCAGCCGGGTCAGCAGGCGGCTGAGGTAGCCGGCGTCGAGGCCGAGCGCCCGGCGGATCTCCCCGGTCTCCATGGGGCGGGGGGTCTGGCCCAGTTCGTACAGGACCCTGGCCTCGGTCAGCGAATAGGGCGAGTCGTGCATGCCGGGACCGAGCACGCCGATGACCTCGGTGTAGAAGCGGTTGAACGCGCGGACCTCCGCGATCGGGTCCATTGCTCTCCTCAAGTAAACCGTTGACTCAGGCAACGATAAACCCGATGCGCTAGGGTTCGAAACCCGCCCGCCTTCTCGAAGGAGCGACGTGAGCACGGTCTACATCGGGGGTTACACACCCGACACCGGAGGGGCGGGGGCCGGCGTCACCGTCGCCGCCCGCGCCGAGACGGGCGCCCTGACCGAGGTCGGCGGCGCCGCCGTCTCCGGTCCCTCGTTCCTCGCCGCCCATCCGACGCTCCCGGTCCTGTACGCCGTCGGCGAGGCCCCCCACGGCACGATCACCGCCCTCGCCGCGACAGACGACCCCGAGCGCCTGGCGACCCGGTCGAGCGGCGGCGACTCCCCGTGCCACGTGGCCGTCGCCGACCGATGGCTGGCCGTGGCCAACTACGGCGACGGCATGGTGGCCCTGCACGCGCTCGACGACGACGGCCTGTTCACCGGCCCGCCGCTGCTCTTCCCCGGCTACGGCTCGGGCCCCGACTCCGACCGCCAGCGCGGCCCCCACGCCCACCAGGCCGTCTTCGAGGCCGGCATCCTCTACGTCACCGACCTGGGCGCCGACCAGATCCGCCAGTGGCGGGTCCAGGCCGAGGTCACCGAGCTCGAACCGCTCGTGCTCACCCCCGGCACCGGTCCCCGCCACCTGACGAGCGCCCCCACCGGCTGGTTCGTCACCGGCGAGCTCGACGGCCAGGTCCACGCCTTCGACCCGAAGTGGCACCCGATCGGCCAGTTCGCGGCGAGCGGCCGCGACAGCGCCAACTACCCGTCGCACATTCAGCTCCACCGCGACCGGCTCTACGTCGCCAACCGGGGCCCCAACACGATCAGCGTCTTCGACCCCGAGACGTTCAAGATGCTCGCCGAGGTCGACTGCGGCGGCGACTGGCCCCGCCACTTCGCGATCGATGGCGACGACCTCTACGTCGCCAACCAGCGCTCGGGGGGCGTGGCCTGCTTCAGGCTGACGGGCGGCGTGCCGGAGCCGACCGGCCGCGTGCTGGCCGTGCCGACCCCGACCTGCGTCCTTCTCTAAGGAGCGTCCGGCAACTTCTCGCAGAGCGGATCCCGGGCGGGTCTCTCGTCGGCGTCGAGCGGCCCGCAGCGGACCAGCGGCGGCGTCGGCCTCTCCTCGACCTTCATGACGCCGACGGCCTTGTTCACCGGGTCGTGCCGTTCGCCGTGGCCGAAGTCGATGACGCCGCTCGACCCGTTCCACGCCGACGGGCCCGAGGTGCGGGCCAGGCGGTAGAGGACGTCGCCCCGGCTGGGCAGGTCGTCGCCCGGCCGGTAGGCGCGGTCGGCCGCGCGGTAGACGACGTCGACCGCGTCGTAGGTGAGGATCAGGTTGTCGTCGGCCGCGTCGGGGTGGGCGCCGTTCCGCAGTGAGGTGACGAAGCCGGTCGGGTTGACGCCGACCCACATCTCCCGGCTGGCCAGCGCGACGTGGTAGACCTCGGTCTGGGTCATCGCGGCGATCTCGGCCCGGTGGTCGGCGACCACCCTGATCACGTCGTCGCCCGCGACCACCTTCAGCACCCCGGCGCCGCACGCGCTGCTGCCCTCCAGGGACTTCAGGAAGCCGACGAACTCGCGGGCGCGGCCGGCGTACATGAACACGTCGGCCCCCCCGTCGCAGGCCCTGGCGACCGCGCCCGACATGCCATCGCCCGAGGCGCCGTAGGCGACCGGCGCGCCGACCTCGACGCCCTCGGCGGTGAGCGCCGTGGCGAAGTCGTCGGCCAGGTTGTTGGTGTAGGTGTCGTCGGCGGTGCCGTCCTGGACGATCACCGCGGTGTCCGCGCCGAGGGTGCGGCGGGCGAACCGGGCCGACAGGGTGGCCTCGCGGAAGTTGGTGGGGCCGACCCGGAAGAAGTAGGGCGAGGGACGGTCGCCCACGATGCCGAGGTCGTCGGCCGTGGCCGTGGTGGTCATCGCGGGGATCTTGGCGGCGTCGAACCGGTCGACCGCCTGCTCCACGCCGCCGACGCTGCGGCCCAGGCCCACCACCCCGACCAGGTGGGGGTCGTCGTCGGCCAGCCGCGCCACCAGGTCGGCGGCCCGGCCGCCGTGCACGAAGTTGTCGCCCGCGTTGACGATCAGGACGCGCAGGCGAAGCGGGTTCTGCAGGGTGCGCTGGTACTCCTCGGCGGCCGTCAGCTCCGAGACCATGCTGGGGAACCGGGTGTCGTCCTGGGCGGTCTGCCGGACCGAGTACTCCCCGAACAGGGCCAGGGTGACGTACTGCTCCGACTCGACGGCGTAGGCGTTGTTGGCGTCGATGCGCCGGACCAGGTCGGCGATCGGCTTGGCGAACAGGCCGTCGGGGGCGGGCTCGGCGGCGTTGACCACGCCCACGCACTCGCCGCCGACGCGGTCGACGTAGGGGAGGCCGCCGCAGTGGGCCGCGCGGTCGGACAGGTTGACCACGACGAACCCGATGATCAGGCCGGGCAGCACCGCCAGCACGACGGCCCAGTAGATCCACGCCCGCGCCTGGTGGGCGAGGGGCCGGAAGCGGTGCGGCACACCGGGGTGGGCGGCGTGGTCGCCGGGGCCGATCACGAGCCGGACCGGCATCCGGCGGCCCCGGTGCTCCCGCCGCCACGTCGCGACGTGGCCGGTGATGTCGGCGAGCGGGGTCGCCGCGATCGGCCGGGGGTCGGCCAGCTCCTCGGGCACCGAGGCGACCACGACCACCGGGACCGGACGACCGGTCAGCGCGGCGGCGTCCTCCAGCAGCCGCAGGAACCGGGCGGTCACCCCATGGGGGTCGGCGATCTGTAATCGCAGCAGGCAGTAGAGCCCGCGCCCCCAGCTCGGCCACGGGATGCGCCATTTCTGGTACGCCTGCCGCAGGTCCTCGCACATGGCGTTGACCGCCAGTCGTTCGATCTCCTCGGGGCCGGCGTTGGCCAGCCGCAGCGCGTACCAGGCGAGCCTCTCCCACGGGTTGCGGCGCAGCACCGGCTGGCGGCGGAACCAGCCGTAGAAGAACCAGCCCCGGATCGTGGCGAGGCCCTGGCCGCCGATGCCGAGCACGGTCACGAGCGCGCCCAGCACCCACGGGATCACGCCGACCAGGTCGGTCGGCCCGGCCAGCAGCCAGACCACGATCGTGCCGATCGGCACCCAGGTCAGCGCGGCCCGGCCGATGAAGAAGTCGGCGACCAGGCGGAGCGAGGCGTCGGCGGGGCCGCGCCGGCGGTCGCGCAGCCGCCGGCGGAAGTCCTGGTAGCCCTCGTGGGACTGCGGTTCGGGCGCGTGGTGCTGCCCGGCGGCCCAGAGCACGAACTGGGCCAGCGGGAACCGGGGCGGCGGCAGGAACGAGCCGCCGACCGGCCGGCCGAGCTGGCCGCGTGGCCCGGCCAGCGCCGACACCAGCGCGAGCACCGACCCCTGCTCGCCGTCGCGGACCAGCGCGGTCGGCAGGTGGTCGACGAAGGGGGCGGTCAGCTCGGCGACCACGGAGGGCCCGTCGTCGCCGGTCACCAGCACCACGGGCAACTGCTGGTCGCGCCGCCAGAACCAGGGCCGGCGCAGGAATGCGGCTAAATCGCCGCGCAGGTCGGCCGTCACCGCGTGGCCCACCCCCGCGAGCGGCTCACCGCGCGGAGCCAGTCGTCGTAGGCGCGCTCGTCGCGGGGGCCGGGCTCGAACCGCTTGTCGAGCCGCCAGGTGTGCTTGAGCTCCTCGCGGGTCGACCACACCCCCGCGCCCAGGCCGGCCAGGAAGGCCGCGCCGAGCGCGGTCGTCTCCTGGACCACCGGGCGTTCGACCGGGATGCCGAGCTGGTCGGCCTGGACCTGCATGAGCAGGTCGTTGGCGCTGCCGCCGCCGTCGGCCTTGAGCACGGTCACCCGCTCGGACATGGTGGCCACGATGTCGCGCACCTCGTAGGCGATCGCGTCGAGCGTGGCGCGGGCCAGGTGGGCCTTGGTCGTCCCCCGCGTGAGGCCGGTGATGGTGCCCCGGGCGTCGGGGTCCCAGTGAGGCGCGCCCAGGCCGGTGAGGGCCGGCACGAACACCACGCCGCCCGCGTCGGGCACCGAGCGGGCCAGCTCCTCCGACTCGGCCGCCGTCTCGATCAGGCCGAGCCCGTCGCGCAGCCACTGGACCGCCGCGCCGGTCACGAAGATCGCCCCTTCGAGGGCGTAGGTCAGCTCGCCGGAGGGCTCCTGCCAGGCGACCGTGGTCAGCAGGCCCGCGTCGGAGGCCACCGCCTCGCGGCCGGTGTTGACCAGGACGAAGGAGCCGGTCCCGTACGTGCACTTGACGTCGCCGACCTCGAAGCAGGTCTGGCCGAACAGGGCCGCCTGCTGGTCGCCGGCCATGCCGCTGATCGGCAGGTCGAGGCCGAGGAAGTGCCCGGGGTCGGTGCGGGCGATCTCGCCGTAGTTGGGCACCACCTCGGGCAGCGCGCCGATCGGCACCCCGAACAGGTCGCAGAGCTCCGGCGACCAGGCGCCCGCGTGGATGTCGTAGAGAAGGGTGCGGGAGGCGTTCGACGGGTCGGTCACGTGGCGGGCGCCGCCGGTCAGCCGGGCCACCAGGTAGCTGTCGACCGTCCCGAGCGCCAGGTCCTTCGCCGCCCAGGCCTCCGGGTCGTGCTCGGCCAGCCAGGTCAGCTTGGTGCCGGTGAAGTAGGGGTCGAGCCGCAGGCCGGTGAGTTCGGTCACACGGGGCTCGTGACCTTCGTCACGAAGGCGGGCGCAGATGCCGGAGGACCTGCGGTCCTGCCAGACAATGGCATGACGCGGCGCGTCGAGGGTGGTGGCGTTCCACACCACCGCCGTCTCGCGCTGGTTGGTCAGTCCGACGCACCGCACAGTGGTGCTTGCCCTGGCCAGAGCGGTGCGGCAGGCTGCCAGCGTCGCGCGCCAGATGTCGTCGGGCGCGTGCTCGACCCATCCGGGTTCCGGGAACCGTTGTTCGAACTCCTGGTACCCGCGCGAGTCGATGTGGCCGTCCTCACCCACCACGAGTGCGGTCACACCGGTCGTACCAGCGTCTATCGCCAAAACCGCCACGGCGCCTCACTTTTTGGTCTAGACCATTGTTGCGCCGTCACGGCAGAATGCCACCGTCGGCGTCCAGACACAGTCTGGCCGCGCTATCTCATATGGAGGAACCCGACATGCGTATTGGAGTGCTCACCGGCGGCGGCGACTGCCCCGGTCTGAACGCCGTGATCCGGGCCGTGGTCCGCAAGGGCGTCACGGTCTACGGTCACGAGTTCGTGGGGTTCCGCGACGGCTGGCGCGGCCCGCTCGAGGGCGACACGATGCCCCTCGACGTTCAGTCCGTGCGCGGCATCCTGCCGCGCGGTGGCACCATCCTCGGCTCCTCGCGCACCAACCCGATCAAGATCGAGGGTGGCGTCGAGCGCATCAAGGAGAACCTTGCCGCGCAGGGTGTCGACGCCCTGGTGGCCATCGGCGGTGAGGACACCCTTGGCGTCGCCAAGCAGCTCTTCGACCGTGGCGTGAACGTCGTGGGCGTGCCGAAGACCATCGACAACGACCTGAACGCGACCGACTACACCTTCGGCTTCGACACCGCGGTGAACATCGCGATGGAGGCCATCGACCGCCTCCACACCACCGCCGAGTCGCACCACCGCGCCCTGATCTGCGAGGTCATGGGCCGCCACGCGGGCTGGATCGCGCTGCACGCCGGCATGGCCGCCGGGGCCAACGTCATCCTGATCCCCGAGAAGCCGTTCGACATCGACAAGGTCTGCGAGTACGTCGAGTCGCGCTTCAAGACCCGCTACGCCCCGATCATCGTGGTCGCCGAGGGCGCCCACCCGATCGACGGCCAGATGGAGCTGCAGGCCGGCGAGCTCGACGCGTTCGGCCACGTCCGCCTCGGCGGCATCGGCGACCGTCTCGCCCAGGAGATCGAGAAGCGCACCGGCAAGGAGGCCCGCACCACGGTCCTCGGCCACATCCAGCGCGGCGGCACCCCGACGGCCTACGACCGCGTGCTGGCCACCCGCTTCGGCCTCGCCGCGATCGACGCCGTCCACGAGGGCGACTTCGGCAAGATGGTCGGCCTGCAGGGCACCGAGATCGTGCGCAACGGCCTCGACGCCGCGACGGCCGAGCTGAAGACCGTGCCCGTCCACCGCTACGCCGAGGCCGAGGTGTTCTTCGGCTAAAGACCTGTGCCGATGCGCCGCGCGGGACTACCTGCGCGGCGTGAACAGGTCGTCGCCGTCCTGCCCGCGCTGCGGCGCGGGCGGGGGCGGCGGCGTCGCCGGGGTGGTCCTGCGGTGCTGCAGGCGCTCCAGCAGTTCGCTGTCCTCCCGCATCTCGCGCGCCGAGGGCGAGAGCAGGATCGCCAGCAGCAGGCCCACGGTGATCAGGCTGATGCCGGCGATGAGCGGCAGCAGGAAGTCCATGGCCGCGGCGCCCCGGGGCACGTTGTCGCCGGGGGTGACGCTGAGGGCGTACATGCCGGTGTAGTGCATGCCCGTGACGGCCACGCCCATCATGAGGGCCGCGCCGGTGGTGGCCAGGGGGCCCTCGACCTTCAGGGTGAACCAGAGGGCGACGGTGGCCGCGACGATCGCGATCAGCACCGACAGCGCCACCATCACCGGGTCGAAGGCCAGGGTGCCCGACATGCTCATCGCGAACATGCCGATGTAGTGCATGGCGCCGACGCCGGCGCCGGCCAGCAGGCCGCCCGCGAGCAGCCGCGGGAAGCCGTCGCCCCGCGAGACGACGTGGAGTCCCCCGTAGACCACGCCGACCGCCACGATCGCCGAGATCGCGGTCAGCCCGACGTCGAAGCGGATCTCGCTGTCCACGTCGAAGCCCATCATGGCGATGAAGTGCATCACCCAGATGCCGGTGCCGCCGATGGCCAGCGCGCCTCCGGCCAGCCAGCGGTAGCGCGAGGCGCCGTGCGCGGACCGGGCCCTGGTCGTGAGGATGAGGCCGAGCAGGGAGCCGACGACGGACATCAGGTAGGCGAGGAGAGGAGTCAACGCTCCATGCGAGAAGTGGTTGATATGGGACATGCGTGCTCCTCGTTGTGGTTGCGACAAAATTATTGCACCGCTCCATACGGGAGGTTTGTCCGTTTCAAGGGTTCATGTGACGTTCGTTATGTAGTCGTACGATGACCGAAATGAGCATCGAGACGCCCTTCTGGCGGGCGATCGCCGTCTACCGGTTCTGCTCGCTCGGCTACGCCGCCATCCTGGTGGTCGAGGCCGACTCCTACGGCAATCCGGGGCCCGCCTGGACGGTGCTCGTCCTGATGACCGCCTGGACGGTGTTCGCCACCTACGCCTACTCCCGCGAGCGCCTGCGCGGCTGGCCGCTGCTGACCGCCGACCTCCTCGTCACCGCCGCCTGCCTGCTGTCGTCGATCTGGGTCCAGGGCTTCGACGGCCCGCGCGGCACCATGCCGATCACCGCCACCTGGGTGGCCGCCCCGGTGGTCGCCTGGGCGGTCTACGCGGGCCGCCGCGCGGGCGCCGCCGCGGCGGCGGTCATCGCCGTGCTGGACGTGTGGCTGCGCGGGGTCGGCGTGCTCGACCTGAACACCGTCCCGGTCAACGGCGCGGTCCTGCTGTTCCTGGCCGGCGTCGTGATCGGCCACGTCGCCCGCCTGGCCAAGCAGGCCGAGGCCCGCATGCAGCGGGCGGTCGAGATCGAGGCGGCCGGACGCGAACGCGAACGCCTGGCCCGCGGCATCCACGACTCGGTGCTGCAGGTCCTCGCCCTGGTCCAGCGCAGGGGCGCCGAGATCGGCGGCGAGGCGGCCGAGCTGGGCCGCCTGGCGGGCGAGCAGGAGGCCGTGCTGCGCGAGCTGGTCCGGACCGCGCCCCGGCCCCCGGCCGCCGAGTCGGCCGACCTCAACGACCACCTGCGCCGCCACGCCTCGGCCACGGTCACCGTCGCCACCCCCGCGACCCCCGTCGAGCTGCCCGCCCGCACCGTCGAGGAGCTGTCGGCCGCCGTCGGCAACGCGCTCGACAACGTGCGGCGGCACTGCCCCGAGGGGACCAGGGCGTGGATCCTCGTCGAGGCCGAGGACGGCGCCGTGACGGTGACCGTCCGCGACGACGGCCCCGGCATCCCCGAGGGCCGCCTGGAGGAGGCCGAGCGGCTGGGCCGCCTGGGCGTCTCACAGTCGATCAGGGGCCGGGTGGCCGCTCTGGGCGGCCGGGTCACGATTGTCTCCTCCCCTGATGGCACCGAGATCGAGATGGTTATCGTGGCGCCATGAGCGTGCGCGTCATGGTCGTCGACGACCACCCGATGTGGCGGGAGGGCGTGGCCCGCGACCTCGCCGAGGCCGGCTACGAGATCGTGGCGACCTGCGGCGAGGGCCGCCAGGCGCTCCGGGTGGCGGCGGCCGTCCGGCCCGACGTGGTGGTGCTCGATCTCCAGCTCCCCGACCTGCGCGGGGTCGAGGTGGCCCGGGGCCTCGGGGCCTCGGAGCACCCGCCGAAGGTGCTGGTGCTGTCGGCCAGCGCCGAGCACGACGACGTGCTGGAGGCGGTGAAGGCGGGCGCGTCGGGCTACCTGGTGAAGTCGGCGAGCCAGGCCGACTTCCTGGAGGCGGTGGCCCGCACCGCCCAGGGCGACGCGGTCTTCACGCCGGGCCTGGCCGGGCTGGTGCTGGGGGAGTACCGCCGCCTGGCGGCCCAGCCGAAGGCCGCCGAGGAGGGCCCCCGGCTGACCGACCGGGAGACCGAGGTGCTGCGGCTGGTGGCGAAGGGGTTGTCGTACAAGCAGATCGCCGAACGGCTCGTGTTGTCGCACCGGACGGTCCAGAACCACGTGCAGAACACCCTCAGCAAGCTCCAGCTGCACAACCGCGTCGAGCTGGTCCGCTACGCGATCGAAAAAGGTCTGGCGGACCTCGACTAGAGTTAAAAGGTTCCCGCCAGTCTTTCCCGAAGGATCGTCGCCATGACCATGACCGCTCTGGGTGAGCCCTGTGTGCTGCTCAAACTGGGCGAGATCGTCCTGAAAGGAAAGAACCGGGAGCAGTTCGAGGTCCGGCTGCGCGCGAACATCAAACACGCCCTGTCGGGCTTCCAGATCGACCTGCGCCAGCGTCACGGCGTGATCGCCCTGTTCCTGCCCGAGGGCACCGGCGTCGAGGTCGCCGAGGCGGTCGCCAAGCGGGTCAGCGAGGTGCCCGGCATCGTCCTGGTCCACCTGGCCTGGCGGGTCGCCAAAGACCCCTCGGTCGTCACCAAGGCCGCGCTCGAACTGGTCAGGGAGACCCCCGAGGCGGCCCGCAAGGCCAGCTTCGCGGTCCGCTCGCGCCGCCGCGACAAGCGTTTCCCGATGACCTCCGCCGAGCTCGACTGGCACGTCGGCAGCGAGATCAACGACACCTACGGCCTGCCGGTCAACCTGAAGAACCCCGAGCTCACCGTCGCCATCGAGGTCGACCGCGACGAGGTCTTCGTCTACGTCGACAACCGCCCCGGCCAGGGCGGCCTCCCCGTGGGCACCAGCGGCCGGGGCCTGGCGCTGCTGTCGGGCGGCATCGACTCCCCGGTGGCCGCCTACCGCATGATGCGCCGCGGCCTGCGGGTCGACTTCCTGCACTTCTCCGGCATCCCGTTCACCACGACCGAGTCGATCTACAAGGCCTACGCCCTGGTCCGCCGCCTCGACGCCTTCCAGGGCCGCTCGCGCCTCTGGGTGGTGCCCTTCGGCAAGGCCCAGCAGTCGATCCGGACCTCCGGCAGCGACCGCCTGGCGATGATCGCCCAGCGCCGCCTGATGCTGAAGACCGCCGAGGAGGTCGCCCACCGCCACAAGGCGACCGCCCTGATCACCGGCGACTCCCTCGGCCAGGTCTCGTCCCAGACGATGGCCAACATCGCGGCCCAGGACAGCGCGACCGACCTGCCGATCCTGCGGCCCCTGATCGGGCTCGACAAGATGGAGGTCATCGCCGAGGCCCGCCGCATCGGCACCCTGGCCATCTCCGAGCTGCCCGACGAGGACTGCTGCACGATCCTGGCCTCCCGCCAGCCCGAGCTGGCCGCCAAGATCGAAGACCTGAAGCTGATCGAGAAGCGGCTCGACGCCGAGGAGCTCGCGGTGCAGCTGGCCGACTCGATCCAGGCCTACAAGCTAGAGTCCTGACCGCCTGACCGGGCTGAACAGGCCGCCGACCGCGGTCAGCACCAGCCCGGCCCCCATCACCGCCACGACCGGCGCCACGCCCCGCCCGGCCGCCGTCCACGTCGCCAGGGTCGCCCCCAGCGGCCCCAGGGCGTAGTGGATGGTCCAGAACGCCGCCGTCACCCGGCCGAGCAGGTGGGCCGGGGTGATCTCCTGGCGCAGTGACATCGAGCAGATCGCGCCGACCGTGATCGCCAGGCTGAACAGCGCCATCAGCGCGCCGATCGCGGCCACGCCGCCCGACAGGGCGATGGCCACCACCGCCAGCCCCGCGAGCGTGGTCGACAGCAGCCACGTGGGCCCGAAGCCCAGCCGTCCGCGCACCCGCGCCACCGCCATCGAGCCGACGATTGTGCCGATCGCGCCCCCGCCCAGCACGTAGCCCACCACCGCGTCCGGCTGCTCCAGGTTCTGCTTCAGGTGGAAGACGACCAGGTCGTCGAGGCCCGCCGTCAGGAAGATGAGCGCCGTCAGCAGGATCGTCATGGTCCGCAGCACCGGGTTCCCGAGCAGGAACCTCGCCCCGGCCAGCCGGCCGCCGCTCTTCTCTCTCGTGTACGGCCTCAGCCGAATGAACCGCAGCCCGAACGCCGAGACCAGGAAGGTGACCGAATCCAGCCCGATCGCCGCGGCGGGGCCGTACGCCCCCGAGACGACGCCCGCCAGGGCGGGGCCCGCCACTCCGGCCACGGCGAAGATCCCGTACAGGATGCCGTTGGCCCGGGTGATGTCGCCCGGGTCGACGATCGACGGCAGGACGGTCACATAGGCCACGTTGAAGACCATGCCGAGCACGGCCGCCAGGGGGACGATCACGTAGAGCGGCCAGATCACCGGTGTCACCCACCACAGGACCGGGATCAGGCCGTACAGGAGGAAACGGCCGACGTCGCACACGACCAGGACCCGCCGCCGGTCGAACCGGTCGACGATGCCTCCGGCGAACGTGCCGGTCACGACGGAGGCGACGCCCGTCAGCGCGGTGAGGACGCCCATCTGGGCGACGGACCCGGTCGCGTGCAGCGCCAGGAGCGGCACCGCCACGGTCGAGAACGCGTCGCCCAGCACGGACAACGTCTGAACACCGAGCAGCAGGACAAAGTTCTTGTTCTTATATAGATCCCCCGCAAACGCCACGGGGGCGCACGCTACACCGCCACCGACTCCCCGGCCAGGTTCGCGGCCTCGGTGCGGCCGAGCAGCGGCGGGAACTCGCGCATGATCCTCGCCAGTTCCTCCAGGTCGCCGTCGACCAGGGCCTGCGGGCCGTCGCAGAGGGCCTGCTCGGGGTGCGGGTGGACGTCGATGATCACGCCGTCGGCGCCCACCGCGATCGCCGCCCGGGTGAGCGGCAGCACCAGGTCACGCCGCCCGCCCGAGTGGGACGGGTCGATGATCACCGGCAGGTGGGAGAGCCGCTGTGCCACCGGCACCGCCGACACGTCGAGGGTGTTGCGGGTCGCCGTCTCGAAGGTGCGGATGCCGCGCTCGCAGAGCACGATGTCGAGGTTGCCGCGCTGGGCGATGTACTCGGCCGACATCAGCCACTCTTCGATGGTCCCGCTCATGCCGCGCTTCAGCATGACGGGCCTCCCGGCCGCGCCGACCGCCTGCAGGAGCGCGAAGTTCTGCGTGTTGCGGGTGCCGACCTGCAGCATGTCCGCGTACGACGCCACGAGCGGCACGTCGTGGGCGTCGACCACCTCGGTCACGATCGGCAACCCGGTCTTCTCCCGGACGTCGGCCAGGATGCGCAGCCCCTGCTCGCCGAGGCCCTGGAAGGCGTACGGCGAGGTGCGCGGCTTGAACGCGCCGCCGCGCAACAGGGTGGCCCCGGCGGCCTTGGCCATCTGGGCGGCCTCAAGCGTCTGCTGCGGCGTCTCGACCGCGCACGGCCCCGCGATGAGGGTGACCGTGTCGGGCCCGATCGGCACTCCGCCCACCCGGACCGTCGACCGGACGGGATGGTTGTCGCGGCTCACGAGCTTGAAGGGGGTGGACACGCGCATCACGTCGGCGACGCCGCGCTGACCGCGGAGATTGAGGCTGGCGAACTGCTCCACGTCGCCGATCAGCCCGATGATCGTGCGGCTCACGCCGCGGGACACGAACGCCTCACCACCCGCCGACGCGACGAGCGCGACGACCTCGGTGATGTCTTCCTGGGTGGCCTCGGGGGCCATGACGATGACCATGATTTCTCCTTAACACGCGAAAAGCCCCGGGTCCTAGATCGGACCCGGGGCTTTTCGACCGCCTGTGGCTGCTAGCGCACAACCTCATGGCGAACGGTCCTCACGGGTCCGTCGCCATACCAAAACGAGATCGCGCCAAGCATGGTCGAAATATATCGCACAACCCTGATGCGGGCGCACCGCGGGGCGGGTGACAGGATGGGCGGGTGCCGGAGACGCCCGAGGAGGAGAACCGGCTGCCCCCGGGGCAGTACGTCCCGCGCGGCAGGCCGGTGATGCACTACGGCAGGGTGCCGACGTTCCGGCCCGCGACCTGGCGCCTGCAGATCTTCGGCGCCACCGCGTCCGGCGAACAGCACTTCCTGACCTGGGACGACTTCGGCCGGCTGCCGCGCTCGACGGTGCTGGCCGACTTCCACTGCGTGACCAAGTTCTCGATCATGGGCAACGAGTGGACCGGCGTGCCCGCCTCGGCGTTCCTGGCCGCCGTGCCGCCCGCCGACGGGGTCGCCCACGTGATGATCTGGGCCGAGTACGGCTACAGCGCCAACGTCCGCATGAGCGACTTCGACCGCGACTCGACCCTCTTCGCCACCGAGCTCGACGGCAAGCCGCTCAGCCCCGAGCGCGGCTACCCCGTCCGCGCCGTGGTCCCTCATCTGTACGCCTGGAAGAGCGTCAAGTGGGTGCGCGCCATCGAATACCTGACCGACGACCGGCGCGGCTTCTGGGAGGACCGGGGCTACCACAACGTCGCCGACCCCTGGCGCGAGCAGCGCTACTCATACCAGGAGGACCCGGGCGAGGGCCCGCCCTAGCCCGGCCGGGAGGTCTAGTCTCGCCCGGGTGTGCTGCTTCGACGTGCCCTTCCGGCTCACCCCCGAGGCCGCCCGAGCGGCCCTGCCCCACCTGGAGCGGGCCGTCGGCGCCCCGTTGACGATCACCTCCACGACCGAGGTCCTGGCGGGCCGGCCCGACGGCTGGGACGCGGCGGTGGCGGCGATGCGGGGGAGATCCCCGGTCCGGGCGGCACCCTTGACGATCATGGGCACGGTGGCGGGAGCCCTGGTGGCGCACGGTCCGGCCGGCGATCTTCTCAGGACCGCCCGGTGGTTGTCCGACCAGCTCGACCTGGATCATTTGCGGAGGAAGACCGCCCACGAGTCGATCCCGGTGGAGCTGGGGGGCCGGACCAGGTTCATCGACCCCGGCGCCGTCTGGTTCGCCGAAGCGCACGGCGACTACGTCAGGCTCCGGACCGCCGAGGGCGGCTTCCTGGTCCGCACCTCGATGGCCGCGCTGGAGCAGCGGTGGGCGGAGGCCGGGTTCATCCGGGCCCATCGGTCCACGCTCGTCAACGCCCGCCACGTCAGCGAGCTGAGGTTCGCCGACGGGCGGGCGCTGCTGCTGGTCGGGACCGAGACGCTGCCGGTCGCGCGGCGGCTCGCGCGGGAGGTCAGGGAGCGGCTGACCGCTCGTCGCGCCTGACACGCCGTCTGTCGTGATCAGCCGGTGTGGCGCTGACCTGGGAAATAAGGTTGCGGTCACGGATCCGGTCGTTCGGGGGACGGCCGGATCCGCCCGCTATCCGCGGAGTTTCTTCAGCAGGTCGATGTCTTCGCGGTGCTTGTCGGCCTTGCCGGGCGTCTCGATGCACAGCGGCACCCCGGCGACCGCCGGGTGGCGCATGATCTCGGCGAACCCCTGGGCCCCGATGTGGCCCGCGCCGATGTTCTCGTGGCGGTCCTTCTTCGCGCCCAGCACGTCTTTGGAGTCGTTGGCGTGGATCAGCTTCAGCCGGCCCGGCGCGACCGCGTGGAGGGCGTCGAAGGTCTCGCGCACGCCCTCGGGGGTCGACAGGTCGTGGCCCGCGGCGAAGGCGTGGCAGGTGTCGAGGCAGACGCCCGCCTTCGGGTGCCACTCCAGCGCCGACAGGTAGGGGCCGAGGTCCTGGACGGTCGCGCAGAGCATCTGGCCCTGCCCGGCCATCGGCTCCAGCAGCAGGTCGGGACCGTCGTCGGGGATCTCCTCCAGCAGGGGGAGCAGCTGGTCGCGCAACTGCCGGAACGCCGCCTCGCGCGGCTGGCTGACCGCCGAGCCGGTGTGGACGACCACGCCCAGCGCCCCGACCTCGCGGCCCCGCCGCAGCGTGTGGCGGACCGAGGCGATCGAGTTCTCCAGCGTCGCCTCGGTCGGCGAGCCGAAGTTGATCAGGTAGTTCGCGTGGACGTAGACCGGCAGGCCGGACGCCCGGAGTTTGGCGTCCTCGTCGGGGTTGCCCTCGTTGAGGGCCCAGCCGCGCGGGTTGGTGACGAAGACCTGGGCCATCTCGGCGCCGATCTCGGCGGCGTACTTCAGCCCTCCGGTGGCCAGGCCGCCCGCCACCAGGACGTGGCCGCCGATCGCGTTTCCAGTGCTCATAGTGGGATCAGGTTACCCGGGGGTTTCGGCGGTTTGTGGCAACGTACAAACCATCGGCCGCTCATGGACGGGGCTTTGGGAGCTCCCGCTGCTGGATTCGGCGGGGGCCGCGTTGTGTACTGGCGACCATGCGTGAACCGAGCCGCGACGACCTGCTGGCGTGCTGCGCGTCCGCCCGCTGGGCCGACGGCGTGGCCGGGCGGCCCTATGCCGACCTGGCCGCTCTCCTCGACCGCAGCGACGCGGTGCTGGCCATGCTGAACTGGGCCGACGTCGAGGAGGCGCTGGCCGCGCACCCCCGGATCGGCGACCGCTCCGGCGGGGGGTCGAGGGAGTCGGCGTGGTCGCGCGAGGAGCAGTCGGGCACCGCCGCCGCAGAAGAGGACGTCCTGCGGCGGCTGAGAGCGGGCAACGCGGCCTACGAGGAGCGGTTCGGGCACGTCTACCTCGTCTGCGCGACCGGGAAGTCGGCCCCCGAGATGCTGGCGATCTTGGAGGATCGTCTGGGCAACGTACCGGAGAAGGAGCGGATGGTCGTGCGCGACGAGCTCGGGAAGATCGTCCGGCTGCGGCTGGCCAAGCTCTGGGAGGAGGACGCGTGAGCCTGTCCACCCACGTGCTCGACACCGCGCGCGGGTGCCCGGCCGCCGACGTCCACGTGCGGCTGGCCCGCCGGGCCGCCCACGGGTACGTCGCCCTCGCCGAGGCCCGCACCGACAAGGACGGCCGCATCCGGGAGTGGACGCCGCTCGGCCGCGAGTGGACCGGCACGCTGGAGGCGGCCACCTACCGGCTGATCTTCGACACCGGCGGCTACCTGGGAGACGACGCGTTCTTCCCCGAGGTCACCGTCGTCTTCACCATCGCCGACGCCGATCAGCACCACCACGTGCCGCTCCTGCTGAGCCCGTTCGGCTACTCGACCTACCGGGGGAGTTAGAAAGTGTTCACGCTCGGCCCCAACCGCTACGGCAAAGCCGAGACCCGGGTCGTGCGGGTCACCCGGGACGGCGACGCGCACCGGATCAAGGATCTGAACGTCAGCACGTCCCTGTCGGGCGACATGACCGACGTCCACCTGACCGGCGACAACGCGGCCGTGCTGCCGACCGACACGCAGAAGAACACCGTCTACGCGTTCGCCAAGAAGCACGGCGTGGCCGCGATCGAGGAGTTCGCCCTGCTGCTGGCCCGGCACTTCGTCGACGGGCAGCCGACGATCCACCACGCCCGCGTGGAGATCGAGGAGTACGCCTGGGAGCGCCGCGCCGGCCACTCCTTCGCCCGCAAGGGCCAGGAGGTGCGCACCTGCCTGGTCCACTACGACGGCGAGACGGCCACCGTGGTCTCGGGGCTCACGGACCTGGTCGTCCTCAACACGACCGACTCGGAGTTCTGGGGCTACCTGAAAGACGAGTACACGACCCTGCCGGAGACCCGCGACCGCGTGCTGGCCACCGCCGTGACCGCCCGCTGGCGGCACGCCGGCGAACCGGGCGACTGGGAGGCCTCTTACGCGACCGCCCGGGAGGCCCTGCTCGACGCCTTCGCGACGACCTACAGCCTGTCGCTCCAGCAGACCCTCTACGCCATGGGCGCCCGGGTGCTGACCGACTGCCCGGACGTCTGCGAGGTCCGCCTCGAACTGCCCAACAAGCACCACTTCCTCGTCGACCTCGACCCGTTCGGCCTCGACAACGACGGCGAGGTCTACTTCGCCGCCGACCGCCCCTACGGCCTGATCGAGGGCGCCGTGCTGCGCGAGGACGCGCCCGGCGCCGGAAAGGCGTGGGACTGATGGACTTCCTGCGTGCGACCACCTGGGCCGAGGCCCTGCGGATGAAGGCCGACCGGCCCGACGCGACGCCGGTCCAGGGCGGCACCGACGTCATGGTCGAGATCAACCTCGACAAGGGCCGCCCGGCGGCGCTGCTCGACCTCACGCCCGTGACCGAGCTGGCCGAGTGGTCGGCCGAGTCGGGGACCGTCCGGATCGGGGCCGGGGTCACCTACAGCCGGATCATCGCCGAGCTGGCCGACCGGCTGCCCGGCCTGGCGCAGGCCTCCCGCACGGTCGGCTCGCCGCAGATCCGCAACCGGGGCACGGTCGCGGGCAACCTCGGCGCGGCCTCCCCGGCGGGCGACAGCCACCCGCCGCTGCTCGCCTCCGGCGCGATCGTCGAGGCCGAATCGGTGGGCGGCATCCGGATGATCCCGATCGGCGACTTCTACACCGGGGTCAAGCGGAACGCGCTGGCGCCCGACGAGCTGATCCGGGCGGTCCACGTGCCGGAGCGGCGGGGCCCGCAGTACTTCTCCAAGATCGGCACCAGGAACGCGATGGTCATCGCGGTCTGCTCCTTCGGCATCGCCCTCGACGTGGCGGCGCGAACGGTCGGCACCGGGATCGGCTCGGCCGCCCCCACGCCGCGCCGGGCCACGGAGGCGGAGGCCTTCCTGGCCGAGAACTGGTCCCCGGGTGATCCCGAGGTGAGCAGGAGGTTCGGGGAGCTCGTCGCCGCCGCGGCCGCGCCCATCGACGACGTCCGGGGCAGCCGCGACTACCGCGTCCACGCTCTGGCCGTGATGGCCCGCCGCACGCTCGGCTGGGCCTGGGAGGAACACAGGAGGACGTCATGAGGGTCAACGTCACCGTCAACGGCGCGCCGATGACCGCCGACGACGTCTGGCCGGGGGAGAGCCTGCTCTACGTCCTGCGGGAGCGGCTCGGCCTGCCGGGCGCGAAGAACGCCTGCGAACAGGGCGAGTGCGGCTCCTGCACGGTCTATCTCGACGGCGAGCCGGTCTGCGCCTGCCTCGTGGCGGCCGGCCAGGCCGAGGGCCGCGAGGTGCTGACCGTCGAGGGGCTGGCCTCCGGCGAGGGGGAGCTCGATCCGGTGCAGCAGGCGTTCGTCGAGTGTGGCGCCGTCCAGTGCGGTTTCTGTACGCCCGGTCTGATCGTCCAGGCCCATTCGCTGATCGCCCGCCACGACGGAGTGCCCGCCGACGCGGAGATCCGCGAGCACCTGGCGGGCAACCTGTGCCGGTGCACGGGCTACGAGAAGATCCTCGACGCGGTCCGCCTGGCCGCCCGCCGGAAGGCCGGTTCGTGATCGTCATCGAGAACGCCTACGTCGCCCCGGTCGTGGGCGCCGAGATCCCCGACGGCCACGTCGCCGTCGAGGGCAACCGCATCGTGTCGGTCGGCGCCGGCCCCTACCCCGGTGAGGGGGAGCGGATCGACGGGCGCGGCCGTCTGGTCACCCCCGGCCTGGTCAACACCCACCACCACCTCTACCAGTGGGCCTCCCAGGGCCTGGCCCCCGACGGCACCCTGTTCGAGTGGCTGGTGGCCAGCTACCCCGTCTGGGCCCGCATGGACGCCGAGGTCGTGCACGGCGCGGCGACGGCGGGCCTGGCCTGGCTGGCGCTGTCGGGCTGCACCACCACGACCGACCACCACTACGTCTTCCCCAAGGGCCGCGGCGACCTGTTCGCCGCCGAGATCCAGGCCGCCGCCGAGGTGGGCCTGCGCTTCCACCCGTGCCGGGGCTCGATGGACCGGGGCCGCTCGCAGGGCGGCCTGCCGCCGGACGAGGTCGTCGAGACCCTCGACGAGATCCTGGCCGAGACCGAGGCGGCGGTGCGCAAGTACCACGACCCCCTGTTCGACTCGATGCTGCGGGTGGCCGTCGCGCCCTGCTCGCCCTTCTCGGTCAGCGGCGACCTCATGCGCCAGGCCGCCGCGCTCGCGCGGGACCTCAAGGTCCGCCTGCACACCCACGGCGCCGAGACCCTCGACGAGGACGACCACTGCAAGGAGCAGTTCGGCATGCTCCCCGTCGAGTACCTCGAATCGCTCGGCTGGCTCGGCCCCGACGTGTGGATCGCGCACAGCGTGCACCTCACCGACGCCGACATCGCCCGCTTCGCCGAGACGGGCACCGGCACCGCCCACTGTCCCTCGTCCAACGGCCGCCTCGGCGCCGGGATCGCCCGGGTCAGCGAACTGCTCCGCGCGGGCGCGACCGTCGGGCTCGGCGTCGACGGCCCCGGCTCGGCCGAGTTCATCCCGCTCGCCGGGGAGATCCGCCAGGCGATGCTCATGCAGCGCGCCCGCTACGGCCCGCGGGCGCTGACCGCCCGGCAGGCCCTGGAGATGGCGACCATCGGCGGCGCCCGCTGCCTGGGCCGCGAGACCGAGATCGGCTCCCTCGAACCCGGCAAGCTCGCCGACGTCGCCGTCTGGAGGGTCGACGGCCCCTACGCCGCCGCCTCCGACCCCATCGTGGCGCTCGGGTACGGCCAGACACCGCCGCTGGCCCGGCTGATCGTCAACGGGGTGACCGTCGTCGAGGACGGCGAACTCCGCACGGTCTCCGGCGAGGCGGCGGGAGCGGCGGGGGCGCGGGCGCACGCGCGACTGCTTCGGTCATGATGACGGCATGAAGGATCACGTCGTCATCGCACCGGACAAGTTCAAGGGCTCGCTGACCGCCCCCGAGGTCGCCCGCCACGTCGCCGCCGGGCTCGGCGACGTGCCCGTCGTGCTGCTGCCCGTCGCCGACGGCGGCGACGGCACCGTCGACGCGGTCGCGGCCTGCGGTTTCACCCGCGTCGAGGTGGAGGTGACCGGCCCGACGGGACAACCGGTCCGGGCCTCGTACGCCGTCAGGGGCGAGACCGCCGTCGTCGAGATGGCCGAGGCGTCGGGGCTGCGCCGCCTGCCCGGAGGGCTCGAACCGCTGACCGCCACCAGCTACGGCACCGGCGAACTGATCGCGCACGCCCTGCGGGGCGGGGCCACCACGATCGTGCTCGGCCTGGGCGGGAGCGCCTGCACCGACGGCGGCACCGGCCTGGCCCGCGCCCTGGGCGCGCGTTTCCTCGACGCCTCCGGCGCGGAGCTCCCCCTGGGCGGCGGCGCCCTCGTGGATCTGGTCACGATCGACCTGTCCGGCTTCGACGCCGGGATCGCCGAGTACGTCGTCGCCTCCGACGTCGACAACCCCCTGCTCGGCCCGCACGGCGCGGCCGCCGTCTACGCCCCGCAGAAGGGCGCGGACGCCGGCCAGGTCAGGCTCCTGGAGGCCGGCCTGGCCCGGCTCGCCGCCGTCGCCGCCCACACCCACGGCCTGACCGGCTCGGTCGAGCACGACGGGGTCGTCCGCGCGATGGGCGTGGCCGGGCAGCCCGGCGCCGGGGCGGCCGGCGGCGTCGGCTTCGCCGCGCTCGCGTTCCTGAACGCGGCCATCCGGCCCGGCATCGCCTACCTGCTCGGCCTGCTCGACTTCGAGACCCACGTCGAGGGCGCGCGCCTGGTCATCACCGGCGAGGGCTCCCTCGACGAGCAGTCGCTGCGCGGCAAGGCCCCCGTCGGCGTCGCCAACGCGGCCATGCGGCACGGCGTGCCCGTGGTCGCGGTCTGCGGACGGCGCACCGTGTCCGCCGACGACCTGCGCAAGGCCGGGATCGAGGCGGCGTACGCGCTCACCGACGTCGAGCCCGACCCCGAGATCTGCATGGCCCAGGCCGGGCCGCTGCTGGAGCGGCTCGTGGCGAGTGTGGTGAAGGAGCATCTGTGACGGTTCTGGTGCGGTCACGCCGGGTGGTGACCCCCGAAGGGGTACGGCCGCTCGGGGTCGACGTCGTCGACGGGCGGATCGCGGGGCTGGTGCCGTACGACGCCGGCGGCGGCCTCGACCTCGGTGACGTCGCGCTGCTGCCCGGGCTGGTCGACACGCACGTCCACGTCAACGAGCCCGGCCGCACCCACTGGGAGGGCTTCGCCACGGCCACCCGGGCGGCGGCGGCCGGAGGCGTGACCACCGTGGTCGACATGCCGCTGAACTCGCTGCCGCCGACCACGACCGTGCCCAACCTGGAGATCAAGAAGAAGGCCGCCCGGGGCCAGATCGCGGTCGACGTCGGCTTCTGGGGCGGCGCGATCCCCGGCAACCTCGGCGACCTGCGCCCCCTCTGGGACGCCGGGGTGTTCGGCGTGAAGTGCTTCCTGTCCCCGTCGGGCGTCGACGAGTTCCCCGCCCTCGACGGCGACGGCCTCACCCTGGCGCTGCGCGAACTGGCCCGCTTCGACGGCCTGCTGATCGTCCACGCCGAGGACCCCTGGACGCTCACCGAGCCCACCGGCCCCTCCTACGCCGAGTTCCTCGGCTCGCGGACCCAGGACGCCGAGGTCAGGGCCATCGAGACGGTCATCGCGGTGGCCCGCGAGACGGGCGCGCGGGCGCACATCGTGCACGTCTCGGCGGGCGACGCGATCCCCGTGCTGCGCGCGGCCCGGTCCCAGGGCGTGCGGATCACCGCCGAGACCTGCCCCCACTACCTGACCCTCAGCGCCGAGGACGTCACCGGCACCGCGTTCAAGTGCTGCCCGCCGATCCGCGAGGCGGCCAACCGCGACGCGCTCTGGGCCGGGCTGGCCGACGGCACCCTGATGGGCGTCGTCTCCGACCACTCGCCGTGCCCGGCCGACATGAAGAGCCCCGGCGACTTCGCCATGGCCTGGGGCGGCATCTCCTCGCTCCAGCTCGGCCTGCCCGTCGTGTGGACCGAGGCGTCGGCGCGCGGCTTCTCGCTGGAGGACGTCGTCCGGTGGATGGCGCGCGGGCCCGCCGACTTCGCCGGATTGGCGTACAAGGGCCGGATCGAGGTGGGGGCGGAGGCCGACCTCGTGGCCTTCGACCCCGGCGCGGCCTTCGTCGTCGAGGCCGGGGACCTGGCCCACAAGAACCCGGTGACCGCCTACCAGGGGCGGACGCTGCGGGGGGTCGTACAGCAGACCTGGCTCCGCGGTGAGAGCCCCGGCCACGGCCGGTTCCTGACGAGAGGCGCCCGATGACCTTCCGCCACCTGCCCGACCTCGCCCTGCGCGGCAACGGCGGCTCGGTGATCGCCGCCAACGACGAGGCGTTCGCCGAACGCCAGGCGCTGATCCTGCCGCACCCCGCCCAGTTCCACACCCACGACTTCGGCGCCAAGGGCCAGATCTACGACGGCTGGGAGACCCGCCGCCGGCGCACCCCCGGGCACGACTGGGCGATCGTCCGGCTCGGCCTGCCCGGCGTGATCCACGGCCTGGTGATCGACACCGCCTGGTTCAAGGGCAACTACCCGCCCTACGCCTCGGTCGACGCCTGCGCCGCCGACGAGCCGCAGGCCCACGACGAGCTGACCGGCTGGACCGAGATCCTGCCCAGGAGCCCGCTGGGCGGCGACCGCGAGCACGAGTTCGCCGTCGACGACCCCGGCCGCTACACGCACGTGCGGCTCAACATCTACCCCGACGGGGGAGTGGCCCGGTTCCGGGTGCACGGCGAGGTCGTGCCCGACCCCCGCTTCCTGCACGGCCTCACGATCGACCTGGCCGCGCTCGCCAACGGCGCCCGGGTGATCGACTGCTCCAACCAGTTCTACAGTTCGCCCAACAACGTCATCGCCCCGGGCCTGGCCCGCCACCAGGCCGAAGGCTGGGAGACCGCGCGCCGCCGCGACGACGGCAACGACTGGCTGGTGGTCCGCCTGGCCGGGCGCGGCACGGTCACCGTCGCCGAGATCGACACCACCCACCTGGTCTTCAACGCCCCCGGCTGGGTGTCGCTGTCGGGCCGCGACGGCGACGGCGACTGGTTCAGCCTCCTCGGCAAGACCCGCCTCCAGCCCGACGCCCAGCACCGCTTCCGCCTCGACGGCGACCGCCCGGTGACCCACGTGAAGTGCGACATCTACCCCGACGGAGGCCTGGCCCGGCTACGCCTGCTCGGCCATCTGTTTCTTTGAGGCAGATTCGTGGCGCGAGCCACGGCCGGCCTTCGGCCGTCCGCGGCTCGCTTGGGCTAGTACCACAGGTTGATCGTGCTGCCCGCGGGCACCTGGCCGAGCGGGTTCTGGCCGCGCACGCGCTTGCCCGCGCCGTCGCCGCCGGGACGGCCCCGGGAGAACAGCTTGTGGATCTGCACCCGGAAGCCGGCCGCCTCTAACTCGCGCTTGGCCTCGTTGACGTCCTTGAACCGCACGTCGGGGACGGCCACGAAGTCGGGCGCGGCGACCGACGGGTCCTGCTCCCAGGGCCACTTCCAGCCGGTGTCGGGGCCGCGCGAGACGGTCAGGCAGACCCGGGCGCCCTTGTCGACCTCGGCGCCGGCGATCGGCTCCTGGGCGATGACGGTGCCCTGCTGGGTGTCGTCGACGACCTCGTTGATGCAGCTCGGGTCGAAGCCGTTCTCGCGCATCAGCGCCTCGGCCTGGTCGCGCGGCATGTTGACCACGTCGGGCAGCAGCAGGCCCATGCTGACGGCGAGGATGACGTTGGAGCCCTTCTCGACCTTCTTGCCGACGACGGGGTCGGTCTTGATCACCAGGCCGCGCGCGATGGTGTCGCTCGGTGTGCGGCGGACGCGGGAGACGTTCAGCCCGGCGTCGGAGATCACCACGCGGGCGTCGGCCTCGGTCTTGCCCTCGACCTTCGGCACGGTCACCATCTCGGGGCCGCGCGAGGCGATGATCGTGATGACCGAGCCGCGCTCGGCCTCGACGCCCTTGACCGGGCTGGTCTCCAGCACCATGTCCTTGGGCACCTTGGCGTCGTAGCGGCCTTCGGCGATCTTGATGGTGAAGCCGTTGCTCTCGGCGAGCTGGCGGGCCGCCTCGACGTTGCGCTGCACCAGGTCGGGCACGATCGCGGTGCGCGGCGTCGTGAAATACCACCCGCTGAACGCGATGCCGCCGACCATCACCAGGGCCAGCACGACGATGCCCCAGTTGACCCGGAACCCGCGCCGCGGCCTCGGGGGCGTGGTCGGCGGGATCTGGATGGCGGGCTGGATCATCGTCTGGGAGCCGGTCGCGTAGGAGCCGGAGTGGAAGGCCTGCTCGGCCTGGGCCGGCCGGACCGCCGAGTGGCGGCCGGTCGTGGCGGCGGGGAGGGTGCGGTGCACCTCGACGGCCGCCACCAGCATCGCGTTGGCGTCGCGCGGCCGGTCGGCCGGGTCTTTGGCGGTGGCCGCGGCCACCAGCGCATCGAGGGCGGGCGGGATGTCGTAGGAGAACGACGACGGCGCGGGCACCGACTCGTGGACGTGGCGGTAGGCGACCGACACCGGGCTCTCGCCGCCGAACGGCTGACGCCCGGTGAGCAGCTCGAACAGCATGATCCCGGCGGCGTAGACGTCGGCGCGGACGTCGGCCTGGCCGGTGGTGACCTGCTCGGGGGCCATGTAACCGACCGTGCCGATCATCACGCCGGAGCGGGTCTGGTTGCCGCCCTCGATGGCCCGCACGAGCCCGAAGTCGACGACCTTGACCCGGCCGTCTTCGGTCATCAGCACGTTCTCGGGCTTCACGTCGCGGTGGATCAGCCCGGCCTGGTGGGCGCTGCCGAGCGCCGCCAGCACCGGGATCATGATCTCCAGCGCCTCGCGCGGCGCCAGCGGCCCCCGCTCGTCGAGCACCGCCCGCAGCGTCTTGCCCGGGAAGTACTCCATCGAGAGGTAGACGTGGTCGCCGTCGGTGCCCTGGTCGAAGACGTGCACGATGTTCGGATGCGACAACGAGGCGACCGACTTGGCCTCGCCGATGAAACGCCGGACGAACTGCGGGTCCTCCGCCAGTGACCGGTGCATCACCTTGATCGCGACCATGCGGTCGAGCCGGACGTCCAGAGCCAGATAGACGGACGCCATGCCGCCCCGGGCGATCCGGGACTCGACGCGGTAACGCCCGTCGAGCGTATGCCCGACGAGCGGATCGGAAAGCGTCGTGTCCACGGCCTCGAGTTTACGGGTGATTTGCCACGTGCTGAGTGCAGGAATCCCAAACCGAGACCGAAACAGGAAGGTTTACCCGTCTTGGAACGGTCGCCCGGGCGAGGACGCCTCAGCATATCGCCGCCGCGGAATTCGGCCCGCCAGAAACGCCCGCCGCCCCGCTTCGACGGCGCCGCGCATCGCCGCCGCCATCAGGTCGGGCTTCTGCGCCCGGGTGACCGCCGTGGCCAGCAGCACCGCTGAACAGCCCAGTTCCATGGCCAGCGCGGCGTCGCTCGCGGTGCCGATCCCGGCGTCCAGGATCACCGGCACCTGCGCGGATTCGACGATGAGCTCGATGTTGTGGGGGTTTCGGATGCCCAGTCCCGACCCGATCGGCGACCCGAGCGGCATGACGGCCGCGCACCCCGCCTGCTCCAGCCGGCGGGCCAGGATCGGGTCGTCGCCGATGTAGGGGAGGACCACGAACCCGTCGGCCACCAGCCGCTCGGCCGCGTCGAACGTCTCGATCGGGTCGGGCAGCAACGTCCGCTCGTCGGCGATGACTTCGAGCTTTACCCAATTGGTATTGAGCGCCTCCCGGGCGAGCCGCGCGGTCAGCACCGCCTCGCCCGCCGTGAAACACCCGGCGGTGTTCGGCAGCACCTTGATGGCGCGCTCGCGCAGCACGTCGAGCACCGATCCTCGGGCGGCCGGGTCGAGCCGGCGCATCGCGACCGTGGTCAGCTCGGTGCCCGAGGCCACCAGGGCCCGGTCGAGCACCTCCAGCGACGGCGCGCCGCCGGTGCCCATGATGAGCCGCGAGCCGAACTCCTCGCCGCCGATCAGCAGGGGATCGTCCATGTCCTTCAGCCTCCCTGGACCGCGGTGAGCACTTCGACTCGGTCGCCGTCGGCCAGCACGGTCGCGTCCCAGGCGCCCCGGCTGACCACCTCGTCGTTGACGGCCACCGCGATCCCGGTGGCCTGGGCCGTCAGTCTGTGCACGGCTTTCGTGACCGTCGCCCCGTCGTCGAGGTCGTGGGGGTCGCCGTTGATGGTGATGCGCATCTAGATCCTCGCCGGAGTGCATTCGGGCATGAGATCGGCTTCGCCGAAGAGGCCGGCCACGACGGCGTCGGCCGTCAGCGGGGCGAGCAGCACGCCCGCCCGGTGGTGACCGGCCGCCACCCACACGTCGCCGTGCCTGCCGACGTAGGGGAGGTTGTCGGGGGTGCCGGGCCGCAGCCCGGCGAACGTCTCGGCCAGTTCGAGCTCGGTGATGCCCGGCACGATCTCGCGGGCGTCCCGCAGCAGCTCGTAGACCCCGCCGGCGGTCACCCGGGTGTCGAACCCGAGTTCCTCCATCGTCGCGCCGACCACGATCTCGCCGTCGTCGCGGGGGACCAGGTAGACCTCGGAGCCGCGCACCGTGCCGCGTACACACGTGCCCAGGAGGCCGCGCGGGCCGCGCAGCCGCAGGATCTGCCCCTTGACCGGCCGGATCGGCAGGCCGGGCAGCAGGCTCGGCGACCAGGCCCCGGCCGCGACCACGACGTGGTCGGCCGGCAGGCCCTCCAGCGTGGTGACGCGCTCCCTGACGAGCCGGCCACCCGCGTTCTGGAACGCCTGCTGCAGCGCCTGGGCCACCCGCCGCGGGTTCACCCACAGGTCGTCGCGGGCCAGCAGGCCGCCCCGGACGTTGGGCGAGAGCATCGGCTCGGCCTGGCGGCACTGCCGCCCGGTCAGCCGCTCCACGCGCAGCCCGAGCTTCTCCTCGAACACGGCCAGCTCGTCGAGCTGGGCCAGGTCGTCGGCGTCGTAGGCGACCTCGACGGTCCCGTCGCCGCGCAGGTCGACGGGGATCCCGCCGGCGGCCTCCAGCTCGCCCGCGAAGGCGGGCCAGCGTTCGAGCGAGGCGAGGCCGAGCCGCAGCAGCGGCTCCTCGGTGTAGGTGACCTCGCTGACGGGGGCCAGCATGCCGGCGGAGGCACGGGTCGCCTGCGACCCCGGGTCGGGGTCGGCCAGTGTGACGGTGAGGCCCCGCGTGGTGGCCCGCCAGGCGATCGACAGGCCGACGATGCCGCCGCCGATCACGAACACGTCTGAAGCGTTCATCCGCGCTCCCTTCGCCGGCATGATCCGGATCAGGTTCGATAGCGGTCGGGAACCTGTGGAGTTCCCCTCTCAGCCCGGTCAGCCGGACTCCCGCGCGTCTTTGTCCAGAGTAATGCGAATTGATCTGATTCGCACAACACGGAATAGCCGCGCTGTGCGAGCTACTTACTCAATTCGTTACCGAATCTCCATTGGCGGGTGGGCCCGTCGGCAATCTAGGGTCTACTCGTGGATCACGTCGTGGTGGTGGGCGCCGGCCTGGCCGGTGTCCGGAGTGTCGAGGCTTTGCGGGCCCACGGGTACCAGGGCCGGATCACCCTCATCGGCGAGGAACCCCATCGCCCCTACGACCGCCCGCCCCTGTCGAAGGCGGTCCTCCTCGGCGACGCCGACTCCACGGTGGTCGACTCCGACCTGGAGGCGCTCGACGTCCGCCTCATGCTCGGCACCGCCGCCAAGGGCCTCCACGACGGCGTCCTGTCGACCACCGACGGCGAACTCGCCTTCGACGGCCTGGTCGTCGCCACCGGCGCCACGCCCGTCCGGCTGCGCGGCGAGGGCCACCAGCACGTCCTGCGCACCATCGACGACGCCCTGGCACTGCGCGAGGCGCTGGTCGAGGGCGCGCGGGTGGCCGTCGTCGGCGCGGGCTGGATCGGCGCCGAGGTGGCCACGGCGGCGGCCCGCGCGGGCTGCCGCGTCACGGTCGTCGAGGCCGCCGACGCCCCGGTCGCGGCGGCGCTGCCGATCGGCCGCTTCATGATCCCCTGGTACGCCGAGGCCGGCGTCGAGCTCGTCCTCGACGCGCCCGTGGGCACGGTCGACCCCGACGGCCTGACCCTGATCGACGGCGGCCGGATCGAGGCCGACGTCGTGGTCACCGGCGTGGGCGTGCGCCCCAACGTCGCCTGGCTCGACGGCTCCGACGTGGAGCTCGACAACGGCGTCCTGGTCGACGAGCACCTGCGCAGCTTCGTGCCCAACGTCGTCGCCGTCGGCGACTGCGCCAACTGGTACAGCCGCCGCTTCGGCCGCCGCATGCGCGTCGAACACTGGGACACCGCCCTGGGCGCCCCCGACGTCGCCGCCGCGACCCTGATGGGCGAGAACGCCGTCTACGACCCGGTGCCCTACTTCTGGTCCGAGCAGTTCGGCCGCATGGTCCAGTACGCCGGCCACCACCACGGCGCCCGCCTGGTGCTGCGCGGCGACCCCGAGACCGACGCCAAGTGGGCCGCCTGCTGGCTCACCCACGACCACCGGCTGACCGCGATCCTCACCGTCGACAGACCGCGCGATCTGGTGCAAGGCCGACGTCTCGTCGAAGGACGGCAAAGGCTCGACGCCGCCCGCCTCGCCGACCCAAGCGTTACCCTTCGAGACTGCACCGTGGCGTAAACTGGGTGTTTCATGGTGGCGGACGTGTGGTAATGGTGGATTCGTGACGCTTACAGTTGCGCAGATCGACCGAGACACCGACCAGCTCGTGGGGGAGTGGCTCCCTCTCTCGGAAGTCGCGAAGAAGCTCCAGCTCAGCATCGGCAGGGCGAAGCAGCTCATCAAGGACAAGAAGCTCGTGGGCGCCCGCAGAGGCGGTGGCGAGCCCCAGATCCCGGCGGTCTTCATCGCCGGAGACGACGTGATCAAGGGCCTTCCCGGCACGCTGACCGTGCTCGCCGACGCGGGCTACAGCGAGGTCGAGTCGATCCGGTGGTTGTTCACCCCCGACGAGTCGCTGCCCGGCGCCCCGATCGACGCCATCAAGGCCGGCCGCCACACCGAGGTGAAGCGCAGGGCCCAGGCGCTCGGGTTCTAGCCGGCCCATGACATCGTGGGTCGGGTGACCGACTCCTCCCGGCGCAGACTCGCCGACTCACGCCTCTATCTGTGCACCGACGGCCGCCGGGAGCGCGGCGACCTGGTCGAGTTCCTCGACGCGGCGCTCTCCGGCGGGGTGGACATCGTCCAGCTCCGGGAGAAGGGCCTGGAGGCCCGGGAGGAGCTGTCCCTGCTCGAGGTGTTCCGCGCGGCCTGTGACCGGCACGGCGCGCTGCTGGCGGTCAACGACCGCGCGGACATCGCCTACGCGGCGGGGGCCGACGTGCTCCACCTGGGGCAGGACGACCTGCCGGTGCCGCTCGCCCGGGAGATCGTCGGGGCCGGCATGCTGATCGGCCGCTCGACCCACTCCGCCGTCGAGGCCACGGCCGCCTCGACCGAGCCGGGCGTCGACTACTACTGCTGCGGGCCCACCTGGCCGACCCCGACGAAGCCGGGACGCCCGGCGCCGGGCCTGCCCCTCCTCGCGCACGCCTCGGGCGTGCCCTCCGACCGGCCGTGGTTCGCCATCGGCGGCATCGACCTGGGCAACCTCGACGAGGTGCTGGCCCAGGGGGCGACGCGGGTCGTGGTCGTGCGCGCCATCACCGAGGCCGCCGACCCCAAGGCCGCCGCAGGGGAGTTCGCCCGCCGCCTGCGGGCCTAGTTGCGGCGGGTGGTCGCCGCGATGGCCAGCGCCTTGAGCGCCTCGCGGGCCTCCGCCTCGATGGGGGCCGCGTCCAGGACGGCCACGGCCTCCTTCACGTACGTCGTGATGAGCTCCTCGGCCGAGGCCAGGGCGCCGGTGTCCTCGATGACGGCCCGGAGGGTGGCCACGCCCTCCTCGTCGAGCTTGGGGTCGCCCACGAGGGCGCGCACCGAACGGGCCTGGGCGGGGGAGGCCAGCTCCAGGGTGCGCGCGATGAGCATCGTGCGCTTGCCCTCGCGGAGGTCGTCGCCTGCGGGCTTGCCGGTCTCGGCGGGGTCGCCGAAGACGCCCAGGACGTCGTCGCGCAGCTGGAAGGCGATGCCGACGTTCTGCCCGTAGCCCGCGCAGACCTGGTCGATCCACGGCTCGCGCGACTGGGCCGCCAGGATCATGCCCAGGCGCAGCGGGTGCTCGACGGAGTACTTGCCGCTCTTGAACAGGGCCACCCGCCGCGCGCTCTCGAAGGAGTTCTCGCCGTGGGCCTGCGCCAGCAGGTCGAGGTACTGGCCGTTCATCAGCTCGGTCAGCATGTGGTCGAAGACGGGCTGCGCCGCCGCGAGGCTCTCGGCGGGCAGGCCGGAGGTCCGCCACAACTCGCCCGACCAGATCAGCAGCAGGTTCCCGACCAGGATCGCCGCGCCCTCCCCGAACTGCACCGCCGACCCGTGCCACCCGGAGTCGACGTGCAGCTTCTCGAACCGCCGGTGCGCCGAGGGCATGCCGCGCCGCATGTCGCTGGAGTCCATCACGTCGTCGTGGACGAGCGCGCTGGCCTGGAGCAGCTCCAGCGCCGACGCGGCGGAGATCACGCCGGGGTCGTCGGCGCCTCCGGCGGCCCGCCAGCCCCAGTAGCAGAAGGCGGGCCGCAGCCGCTTGCCCCCCGCCAGGAAGTCGCGCACCGCGCCCAGTACGGCCGCCAGGTCGGGATCGTCGAAGGCCGCCCGGCGGCGGTCGACGAAGCGCTGGAGGGCCTGGTCGACCTCGGGACGGATGAAGTCCAAAGGCGCGGTGGCATTTGTCATGTAATGAGGGTATCTGCAGGTGATCGATTCGTTCATCTGGCGGGGTGTTTGTGACGGGTGAGCCGAGATTTGATCATCCGGTAAGACGGTTTCCGCCGACTTTCCGGCGGGACTAGTAACCTTGGCCGCATGGCTCTGGGTCTCCCCTCACGCTTTCCCGACCGTGTCGCCACCGTGAGGGAACTGCTCGCGGCGGGCGAGCGGTCGTTCTCGTTCGAGTTCATGCCGCCCAAGACACCCGAGGCGGAACGTCAGCTCTGGCGGGTGATCCGGGAACTGGAGTCGCTGAAGCCGACCTTCGTCTCGGTCACCTATGGCGCGGGCGGCTCCACCCGCGACCGGACCGTCGACATCGTCGAACGCATCGCCCACAGCACGACGCTGACGCCGGTCGCCCACTTCACCGCCGTCAACCACTCGGTCCGCGAACTGCGCCACCTCATCGGCCGCTTCGCCGACGCGGGCGTGCGCAACATCCTGGCCGTCCGGGGCGACCCGCCCGGCGACCCGATGGGCGAGTGGATCGCCCATCCGGAGGGCGTCCACTACGCCGAAGACCTGGTTCGGCTGATCCGTCAGTCGGGCGAGTTCTGCGTGGGGGTGGCGGCCTTCCCCTACAAGCACCCCCGGTCGCCGTCGATCGAGTCCGACGTCGACTACTTCGTGCGCAAGTGCCGGGCCGGCGCCGACTACGCGATCACCCAGATGTTCTTCGAGGCCGACGACTACCTGCGGCTGCGCGACCGGGTCGCGGCGTCGGGCTGCGACACGCCGATCATCCCCGGCATCATGCCGGTCACCAGGTTCGCCACGATCGCCCGCTCCGAGCAGCTATCCGGGGCGCCGTTCCCGGCGAAGGTGGCCGAGCGCTTCGAGCGGGTCAAAGACGACCCGGACGCCGTCTACCAGCTCGGCATCGAGCACGGCGTGAAGTTGTGCCGCCGCCTGCTCGACGAGGGCGCTCCGGGCATCCACTTCATCACGTTCAACCGGTCGAACGCGACGCGCGAGGTCTACCAGGCGCTGATGCCGGCCGTCCCGGTGGTCTGAGACGAAAAGGCGGGGCCGTCCACCCGGACGGCCCCGCCTTTCGCATGACTACGGCAGAGCGCACATCACGGCGTCGCGCCAGTCCCACTCCGCCCAGTTGTAGTCGGGGGCGTGGCCGCCGGTGATCTCGGCGAGCTCGCTTTCGTCGAGCTGTCGGGCGGAGGAGGCGAAATCGCTCATGTGAACCCCTTGGGTGAGGTGGACCGGTCGCGTCCACGCTGCCAAAACGATCTTGCAAGTGTCTTGAGGGTCACTGCGGAACGTCTCTAGGCGGGCGGCGCGAGGGGGAGGCGGGCGCCGGCGATGGCGTAGAGCTCCGAGCCGCCCGGGAAGGCGAAGGCCGTCATCAGGTCGTAGAAGCCGAGGCTCGCGTAGAGGTGGCGGGCCGCCGTCGGGGCGTCGTGGGTCGAGAGCACGGCCGTGCGTTCCGGACGCCCCGCGCACATCGTGTGGATCATGCGGCGGCCGATGCCCTTGCTCTGGTGGTCGGGGTGGACGTGGATCTCGGCCAGCTCCAGCGCGTCGCCGAACCAGTCGTCGGCCACCAGAGGGCCCGCTCGTTCGAACAGGGCCCGTTTGACCACGTCGTGCCACCACTGGCCGTGGGCGCCGTGGAAGCCGTAGGCGAACCCGGCGATCTCCTCGTGCTCCGTCATGGCCAGCACCCCGGCGAAGGCCGGATAGGTGGTGTGGTTGCGCATTATGGCCAGCCGCCCCGACAACTGGTCGGGCGGCGGGCGCATGGCGGCGGTGTAGATGCCCAGGACCGTGCGCAGTTCCGAGGTGAAGCTCTCGGGCCCCACCCGGCGCATCTCGATCATCCTCCGCACCCTAACCGATCACGCCACGTCGGCGGGTGTACCCCCGGTCAGGGCGACGAGCTCGTCGAACGTCGTCGGGAAGACCGTGTGGGGGTGACCGGCGGCGGCCCAGACGACGGGGTGCTTGCCGAGCCAGGTGTCGACGACGGTGCGCACCGGGGCCGGGTGCCCGATGGGCGCCACCCCGCCGATGGGGTGCCCGGTGTGCTCGCGCACGAACTCGGGGCTTGCCCGGCGTACCTTCGCCACTCCGAGCAGTGAGGCGACCAGGCCGGTGTCGACGCGGTGGGCGCCGCTGGTCAGCACCAGCAGCGGGGCGCCGTCGGCGTCGAACACGAGGCTGTTGGCGATCGCGCCGACCTCACACCCGAGCTGGGCGGCGGCCGTCGCGGCGGTCGGCGCCGCGTCCTCCAGGAGCACGACCTCTCCCGTGGCCCCGTGGGCGCGGAGGATTCCGGCGATATGGACAGCGCTCGGCGGCAACTTTTCTGGCACGCGCCAACTCTAAACAGATCGGAAGGGACATGGCGTGTTGATAACGACACCATGCCTCCCACTTGGACCAATCGACCCTTGGGTTATGGTCCTTTGACCCGAGCTTGTGCACTTTTGGAGGGGTTGGTAGCAATGGGGGTTCGGCAGCACCTGGCTGTCGCCGCCGCTGTGGTCACGGCGGGGGCCGTGCTGGCGATATCACCACCGGCCATGGCGGCGCCGGTGGCCGCGCAGCAGACCGTACAGGCGGCTCCCGGCTGGGTCTCACCCGGCAAGACGCTGAAGATCGGCGCGAAGGGCGGCGTCGTCAAGATCCTGCAGACGCGCCTGAAGGAACTGGGCTACCTGCCCGGCAAGATCGACGGGCGCTACGGCGGCGCCACGCAGTCGGCCGTCTGGGCCTTCCAGAAGGTCAACGGCATCAAGCCGACCAGCACCATCGCGTCGAAGACCTGGCGCGCCCTGGAGAACCCCAAGCTCCCCAAGGTGCTGGTCCCGAACGGCAGGCCGACCCGCGCCGAGGTCAACCTGACGACCCAGATCCTGGTCCTGTACGTCAAGGGCCGGATCACGCTGATCTCGCACATCTCCAGCGGCAGCGGCATCCCCTACGTGGAGTACGCGACCTGGAACGGCACCCGCCAGAAGTTCACCGGCGACGCCCGCACCCCGACGGGGAACTTCAAGACGACCTGGCGGCGCGACGGCTGGCACAAGTCCTACCTGGGCCAGCTCTACAACCCGATCTTCTTCAACGGCGGCATCGCCTTCCACGGCGCGTTGTCGGTCCCCCTCTACCCGGCCTCGCACGGCTGCGTGCGCCTCCCGATGCACGTGGCGGAGGTCCTTCCCGGCCTCCTGGGCAAGGGCGTGCCGGTGCACGTGCGCGGGAAGTTCCGGCGCTGACGCCCGCTCTTCGAAAGGCCCCGCCCGTCGGCGGGGCCTTTTCCTTTTCCGTACGCGGCCACGGATTGATCGAACGGGCTTTCGAAGTTTCTTGACTTTGATGTTGGTCGAAACTATGTTCGATGAAGGTGGGAGCGAGACTCGCGGCTCGCTCTCACCACGTGGGTCCGGGCGCCGGCCATCGGCGGAAGGGCGGGTGTCGCGGCCCCACAGCTTCGGGCCGGACGGGGAGAGGGGAAGCTCCTCGTCCGGCCGCCCGATCCGGCGGAAATGTCGGTGGGGTCTGCGACTGTTGACCCTGACCGGCGACGAGACCGCCGGTGGCCACTCGTTTAGGAGGCCGAACCACCATGACCGGACCGCAGCAGAACGGCCACGGGGCCGCCCCGACCGGGCCCGCCAGCGGGCCCAAGGTGTCGCGGACCGTCCTCGCGCATCTCACCGACGCACGCGCCTGCCTCGCCGACGCGGCACAGGCGGGCAACCCGGCCGACCGCTACATCCACGCCCACCTCGCCGCCCTCCGTTCGGCCGCGGCCATCCTCGCCGCCCGTCCCCAGCCGATCGACGGCCGTCGCCGCCGTCTGCGCAGCGCGTGGGAGCTCCTTCCCGAAGTCCAGCCCGAACTGTCCCAGTGGGCCGCCTACTTCGCCGTCAGCGCCAAGAAGCGCGCCGCGGCCGAGGCCGGGCTGGTCCACCTGGTGAGCGTCCACGACGCGGAGGAGCTCATCGCGGAGGCGACGGCGTTCGTGACCATCATCGAGTCCACCCTCGGCGTGACCACCCAGGAGACCCTGCCCATGGCGGGATAGCGCAGGCGTCCGGATGCGTTTCCCCGCCGCATCCGGACGCACGCCGCCGTGGTTCGAGCTGGTCGGTTACCACTTCGCACCTCAAGTAAGGTTCGGTAACCGAAAAAGCGACCCGCGGGAGTTTTCGCCATGTCTCATGAGGTCGAGGCCGACCGTGTCATGCGTTCCATGGGGAAGTTGTGCCTCGAACACGACCCCGACGTCTTCCGTTCCGTGCTCGACCGGATCGGCGACAAGTGGAGCCTCATCCTGATCGGGCTGCTCGACACCGGGTCGATGCGCTTCACCGAACTGCTCCACACCACCCCGGGCATCTCCCGCCGGATGCTCACCCTGACGCTGCGCAACCTCGAACGCGACGGCATCGTCAAGCGCACGATCTACCCCGAGATACCGCCCCGGGTCGAATACGAGGTCACGCCGTTCGGTCACACCCTCACCGCCCCCGTCATCGGCCTCGCCCAGTGGGCCGCCGACAACCAGAACACGATCGTCGCCAACCGCCGCGCGTTCGACGCCGCCGCCGGCCACCTCGACGACGAGCCGGAATGACAGGGTCGGTCAACTGGGTGTGACCGGGTTTAGTTGAAGTTACCGGTTACCGCCGTGTACTCAGTACTCATCAGTTACTGAGCAGGTGGCGAGCATGATCGCCGCCTTCGGCGAGAGGACCTCTCCCCATGACCCGCATCGGCATCATCCTCGGCAGCACCCGGCCCGGCCGCAACGGCGAGCAGGTCGCCCGATGGGTGTACGAACACGCGTCCCAGCGCACCGACGCCACGTTCGAGATCATCGACCTGCTCGACTACCCGCTCCCGCACTTCGACGAGCCCATCTCCCCGCTGATGGGCCAGTACAAGAACGACCACACCAAGGCGTGGGCGGCGAAGATCGCCTCCTACGACGGCTTCGTCATGGTGACGCCCGAGTACAACCACTCGACCTCGGGCGTGCTGAAGAACGCCATCGACTACCTGTTCGCCGAATGGAACAACAAGGCGTTCGGCGTCGTCTCCTACGGGGGTGTGGGCGGCGCGCGGGCGGCCGAGCACCTGCGGCTGATCGGCGGGGAGCTCAAGCTCGCCGACGTGCGGACCAACGTGGCGCTGTCGATGTTCACCGACTTCGTCGACTTCACCAAGCTGAACGCCAGCGACTACCAGGTCGCGACGCTGACCACCATGCTCGACGAGATCGTCGCCTGGAGCGGGGCGCTGGCGCACCTGCGGCAGGCGAGCTAGCCGGCCGCCGCGCGGGGGAGGACCACCACCGGGCAGGGAGCGGCCCGGAGGACCTTCAGCGACATGTCGCCGACGAACACGCGGCGCAGGGGGCCGGCCGAGCTCGACCCGCAGACCAGCAGCTCGCCCGGGGTCCAGTCGGTCCCGGCCAGCGCCTCGGAGGCGTCCGGGGCGGCCAGCACCTCGGTGGTGACGCCCCGGGGGAGGGCGGCGGTGCGACGGGGGCTGCGGACCGCCGCGCGCAGGGCGTGTTCGTAGCGGGCGCGGACCTGCTCCAGGACGTCTTCGGGCACCTGGGGGGCAATCGGCAGCACGGTGATCAGGCGGAGGGGGAGCTGCAGCGTCCCGGCCGCCCTGATCGCCAGCAGCAGGGCGTCCTCGCAGGCGTGGGACTTGTCGTAGCCGAACGTGATGCGGTCCAGGGCGGCCGGGGGATCGGCCGCGTAGCCCTGCGGGGCGAGGCACACGGGGGTGTGGCTGCTGTGCAGGAGCTGGTCGGCGGTGCTGCCGACGGCGATCCGGCCGACGGGGCCGTGGGGGGCCGAGCCGATGACGATCAGGTCGCAGGTCTCCTGCGCCGACAGCCGGTTGAGCCCCAGGCCCGCGCTGCGGTGCACGGTGGAGACCGCCTCGGCGTCGTCCAGGCCGGCCTCCCGCGCGGCCTTCTCGGCCAGGCTCAGGGCCGCCGACTCCCGTGACAGCAGATAGGCCCGCCACTCGGCGTCGGCCTTCGCCGGGCCGGGCGTCTCCCACACCGCCGGGCGCACGACCGCCACCCTCACATGGCCGCCGAGGGTGCGCGCGAAGACACCCGCCAGCGCCAGGGCGTCCTGGCCCCCCGAGTCGGGGACGAAGCCGGTGACGATGTTCATGCCCGCTCAGATCCCGTCGCGCAGCAGCGGGCAGCTCATGCAGCGCGGGCCGCCCCGGCCGCGGCCGAGTTCGCTGCCCCTGATCGTGACGACCTCGATGCCGCTGGCGCGCAGGAAGTTGTTCGTGGTCGTGTTGCGCTCGTAGCCGATGACCACGCCGGGTTCGACGGCCAGCACGTTGCAGCCGTCGTCCCACTGCTCGCGTTCGGCGGCGTGCACGTCCTGGGTCGGGGTCAGCACCCGGATGTCGTCGAGGCCGATGGCGCGGGCGATGGCGCGGTGCATGTCCTCGGGCGCGTGGTCGGTGACCTTCAGCTCCTTCTCGGTGTCGCCGGGTTCGATGGTGTACGAGGGCAGCATGCCCAGCCCTGCGTACTTGGTGAACACCCCGACGTCCACGTTGGTCATCACCGTGTCGAGGTGCATGAATGCGCGGGCCTGCGGCAGCCGCAGGGCCACGATCACCGAGGCCGAACCGGCCGCGAACAGGTTCTTGGCGAGCATCTCGATCGCCTGCGGCTGGGTGCGCTCGCTCATCCCGACCAGCACGGCCCCCCGCCCGAGCACCAGGACGTCGCCGCCCTCGATCGTGGCGGGCGCCATGGACGTGCCGGGATACCAGACCCCGAACCGCTCCTCGGCGAACATCGGGTGGAAGCGGTAGACCGCCTCCATGTTGACCGTCTCGCGGCGCCGGGCCCGTTTGCGCATGGCGTTGACCGAGACGCCGTCGTAGATCCAGCACGACGTGTCGCGCGTGTAGAGGTGGTTGGGCAGCGGTGGCAGGACGAAGTCGTCGAGGTCGAGGGAGTGGAAGAACAGCGACTTGGGGTCGCAGCCGAGGTCGAGGGCCTCGCGTCTGGTCAGCCCGCCGGTCAGGTGGGAGGCCAGGTCGGCGGCCGACAGGGAGTCGAGGGTGTTGCGGATCGCGTCGGCCGCCATCGGGCCGTAGAACCGCTCCTCCACGCTGCCGTCGAGGATGTGCTTGCGGGCCTCGGGGATCTCGGCGGTCTCGCGCAGCAGGTCGTGCAGCAGGGTGACCCGCACGCCGCGCTCGCGCAGGACCCGCTGGAACTCCTCGTGCTCCTCGACGGCCCGCGCGACCCAGAGCACGTCGTCGAAGAGCAGATCGGCCATGTTGGTGGGGGTGAGCCGCTTCAGCGCCAGGTCGGGGGCGTGCAGCAGCACGTGGTGCAGGCGCCCGACCTCGGAGGCGACGGTGAACGTCATGCTCGGCGACCTGCCCGGCACCAAATCTGGTCAAACGCTAGTTGATCGCCATAAGGGGCATCAAAAACGCGGTAATCAGCACGATTCCGGCCACGGCCATGGCGGGACGGCCGGTCATGAAGGCGGGGAGGATGGGGACCTCCCGCTCCGCGGGGGCGCCGTTGCCGTGTTCGGCGAGGTCCTGGGCGAGCTGGGGGTCGCTCCGGCGGAAGTGCCGCGCGATCTCGTCGAGAGCACGCCGCTCGGCCCGGGACAGCCTCATGTGATCTTCCTCCACTTGGGGAAACCGTGAAGGAAGTTTTAGCGTTGTTTGTCCGAAATGGCCAGCGCGATCACCCCGGCACGCGGAAGGGGTGATCGCTGGGTCAGAACGACTCGACGGCGCGGCGGGCCTCGGCGTCGAGCACGCCCCAGGCGATGAACTCCTCCGTCAGCTCGGCCGGGGACCGGTCGTAGATGACGGCCAGGGAGCGCAGGTCCTCCTGGCGGATGCTCAGCACCTTGCCGTTGTAGTCGCCACGCTGCGACTGGATCGTCTGCGCGTAGCGGGCAAGCGGGCCGGCCTTGTCCTTCGGCAACTGGCCAAGACGCTCAAGGTCGATCACGAGCTTCGGCGTGGGCAGCAGCGGGGAGGGCGCGGTGCCCCCGGGAAGCAGCTCGGACACCGGCACCCCGTAGAAATCGGCCAGTTCGGCGAGCTTCTGCACGGTCACCGCACGGTCGCCACGCTCGTAGGAGCCCACCACGACGGCCTTCCAGCGACCGCGGGACTTCTCCTCCACCCCGTGCAGCGACAACCCCTGCTGTGTTCGGATCGCGCGCAGCCGCGCGCCAAGCGACTTGGCGTAGTCAGACGGCATCGTTTGGGCCCCCGGCTTTCTATGTCTGTTCTTACTTGATTGTGTGCCCACGTCCCGTATGCCCGGTTCACCGGGTGCGGCACCTGGGGGCAGGTACCAACGGTGACCGTTGCGTCGGGTTTTACCCAGGAAGGTCGAGAGTTGTGGTTACGGACAGTGACGGTAAAGCCGTCACAGTCAAAGGTCAAGTCGATTGGGAAAAGATGGCGAAACCGTGCTCTCGGCGAGAACCGAGCATCCTTCGGATTTCGGGCGCTCCGTGCCGGTCGGCCTCCTACCTGCCATGGGACCCGTCCCCGCTGGCAGTGGTAGGGGGCCTGGTAGGGTTTCGGTGGCCAGACACCCTTTTAAGACCCGTCCCGTGAGGCGGGAAAGGCGGTGAACTTTCCGATGACGCATGCCCAAAATCAGGTCGCCAGGGCAGTGCTCGAAGGGCCGGACATCCACCGGGCCCTCACCCGGATAGCCCACGAGATCCTCGAACGGACCCGCGGCGCCTCCGACGTCGTCCTTCTCGGCATCCCCACCCGCGGTGCCACCCTCGCCCATCGCCTGGCCGAGCGCGTGGCCCAGTTCGAGGGCGTGAAGGTCCCGGTCGGCTCGATCGACATCACCATGTACCGCGACGACCTCCGCCTCGGCCCGGCCCGGCCCCTCGGGAAGACCGACGTCCCGGCCGGGGGGATCGACGGCCGGACCGTCGTCCTGGTCGACGACGTGCTCTTCTCCGGCCGTACGGTCAGGGCCGCCCTCGACGCGCTGGGCGACATCGGCCGCCCGAAGGCCGTGCAGCTCGCCACCCTGGTCGACCGGGGCCACCGCGAGCTGCCCATCCGCGCCGACTACGTCGGCAAGAACCTGCCGACCGCCAAGAGCGAGAAGGTCAAGGTCCTGCTCTCCGAGATCGACGGCCGCGACGCCGTCGAGCTGCTGAAGGGAGCCGACAGGTGAAGCACCTGATCTCCGCCGGAGACCTCTCCCGCGACGAGGCCCTGCTCATCCTCGACACCGCCGAGGAACTGGCCCGCGTCTCCGAGCGCTCCATCAAGAAGCTGCCGACCCTGCGCGGCCGGACCGTCGTCAACCTCTTCTTCGAGGACTCCACCCGGACCCGGATCTCGTTCGAGGCCGCCGCCAAGCGACTGTCGGCCGACGTGATCAACTTCTCGGCGAAGGGGTCGAGCGTCTCCAAGGGCGAGTCGCTCAAGGACACCGCGCTGACCCTGGAGGCGATGGGCGCCGACGCCGTGGTCATCCGCCACGGCGCCTCCGGCGCGCCCCACCGGCTCGCCAACTGGGTGCGCGGCAGCGTGCTGAACGCCGGCGACGGCACCCACGAGCACCCCACGCAGGCGCTCCTCGACGCTTTCTCGATGCGGCAGCGCCTGGGCCGCCTGGAGGGCCTCAAGGTCGCCATCGTGGGCGACGTCCTGCACAGCAGGGTCGCCCGGTCCAACGTCCTGCTGCTGTCGACCCTCGGCGCCGAGGTGACCCTGGTCGCCCCGCCGACGCTGCTGCCGGTCTCGGTGGAGCGCTGGCCGTGCCAGGTGTCCTACGACCTCGACGCCGTCCTGCCCAAGGCCGACGTCGTGATGATGCTGCGCGTGCAGCTCGAACGCATGAACGCGGCCTACTTCCCCAGCGCGCGCGAGTACAGCCGCCGCTACGGCCTCGACCGCGACCGCTTCGCCAAGCTCCACGACGACGCGATCGTGATGCACCCCGGGCCGATGAACCGCGGCATGGAGATCTCCGCCGAGGTGGCCGACTCCCCCCGCTCGACCATCGTCGAGCAGGTCGGCAACGGGGTGACCGTGCGGATGGCCGCGCTCTACCTGCTCATCGGAGGCGAGAACCAGTGATCGTGATCAGGAACGCCCGCATCCTGGGCGGCGAGCCGCGCGACATCCTCATCGCGAACGGGCTGATCTCCGAGATCGGCGCCGGGCTCGGCGGCGACACCGTCATCGAGGCCGACGGGCTCATCGCCCTGCCGGGCCTCGTCGACCTCCACACCCACCTGCGCGAGCCCGGCCGCGAAGACGCCGAGACCGTCGAGACCGGCACCCGCGCCGCCGCCATGGGCGGCTTCACCGCCGTCCACGCGATGGCCAACACCTCGCCCGTCGCCGACACGGCCGGCGTGGTCGAGCAGGTCTGGCGGCGCGGCCAGGAGGCCGGCCACTGCGACGTCCACCCCGTCGGGGCGGTGACCAGCGGCCTGGAGGGCAAGCACCTGGCCGAGCTCGGCGCGATGGCCGACTCCCAGGCCCGCGTGCGGGTGTTCTCCGACGACGGCAAGTGCGTCAGCGACGCCGTGCTGATGCGCCGGGCGCTGGAATACGTGAAGGCCTTCGACGGGGTGGTGGCCCAGCACGCCCAGGAGCCGCGCCTGACCGAGGGCGCGCAGCTCAACGAGGGCGAGGTCTCGGGGCGGCTCGGGCTCACCGGATGGCCGGCGGTCGCCGAGGAGGCGATCATCGCGCGTGACTGCCTGCTGGCCGCCCACGTCGGGTCGCGGCTGCACGTCTGCCACGTGTCGACCGCGGGTTCGGTCGAGATCATCCGGTGGGCCAAGTCCAAGGGCTGGAACGTGACCGCCGAGGTCACCCCCCACCACCTGCTGCTGACCGACTCGTGCGCCGAGGCGTCGCCGGTCGGGCCGTACAACCCGATCTACAAGGTCAACCCGCCGCTGCGCACGCAGGAGGACGTGACCGCCCTGCGCGAGGCCCTCGCCGACGGCACGATCGACTGCGTCGCGACCGACCACGCGCCCCACCCGGTGGAGGACAAGGAGACCGAGTGGGCCGCGGCGGCCATGGGCATGATCGGCCTGGAGACGGCGCTCAGCGTCGTCCAGGAGGCCATGGTCGAGACCGGCCTGCTCGACTGGGCCGGCGTCGCCGACCGCATGTCGGTCCGCCCCGCGCGCATCGGCCGCCTCTCGGGCCAGGGCCTGCCGCTCGAGGTGGGCGCGCCCGCGAACATCACCCTGTACGACCCGGCGGTCCGCACCCCGGTCGACCCGACGGCGATGGTGTCCCGCAGCCGCAACACGCCCTATGAGGGCCTCACCCTGCCCGGCCGCGTCGTCGCGACCATCCTGCGGGGCCGCCCTACCGTTCTTGATGGGAAACTCGTATGACCGCGATCTTGGTACTTGAGGACGGACGCGTCTTCGAAGGCGTTCCCTACGGCGCCGTCGGGGAGACGTTCGGGGAGATGGTCTTCAACACCGGCATGACCGGTTACCAGGAGACCCTCACCGACCCCTCCTACCACCGTCAGATCGTCGCGATGACCGCGCCGCACATCGGCAACACCGGCGTCAACGACGAAGACCCCGAGTCGGGCCGCGTCTGGGTCGCCGGGTACGTCGTCCGCGAACCCGCCCGCGTCCACTCCAACTGGCGCGCCAACCGGTCGCTCGACGACTACCTGCGCGAGCAGGGCGTGGTCGGGATCGCCATGCGCGGCACCCGCGCCCTCACCCGCCACCTGCGCGAGCGGGGCGCCATGCGGGCCGGCATCTTCTCGGGCGACGCGCTGCCCCCCGTACCGGACCTGGTCGAGAAGGTGCGGCGCAGCCCCGAGATGACCGGAGCCGACCTCGCGGCCGAGGTCGCGACGACCGAGGCCTACGTGGTCCCGGCGATCGGCGAGAAGCGGTTCACCGTCGCCGCCGTCGACCTCGGCATCAAGGGCATGACGCCCCACCGCATGGCCGAGCGCGGCTGCGAGGTGCACGTGCTCCCGGCCACGGTGACGGCCGAGGAGATCCTCGCCCTCGACCCCGACGGGGTGTTCTTCTCCAACGGGCCCGGCGACCCCGGGGCCGCCGACCACGCCGTCGCCGTGCTGCGGGGCGTGCTCGACGCCGGGAAGCCGTTCTTCGGCATCTGCTTCGGCAACCAGATCCTCGGCCGCGCGCTGGGGCTCGGGACCTACAAGCTCCGCTACGGCCACCGCGGCGTCAACCAGCCCGTCCAGGACCGGCGGACCGGCAAGGTCGAGATCAGCGCCCACAACCACGGCTTCGCCGTCGACGCCCCGCTCGACGGCCCCTTCGACACCCCCTACGGGCGGGCCGAAGTCAGCCACGTCAACCTGAACGACGACTGTGTCGAGGGCCTGCGCCTGCTCGACCGGCCGGTGTTCAGCGTGCAGTACCACCCCGAGGCGGCCGCCGGACCCCACGACGCGGCCTACCTGTTCGACGAGTTCTGTGAGGTCATGGGTGCCTAAGCGGACGGATATCCAGTCGATCATGGTGATCGGCTCCGGGCCGATCGTGATCGGGCAGGCCTGCGAGTTCGACTACTCGGGCACCCAGGCCTGCCGCGTGCTGCGCGCCGAGGGCTTCCGGGTGATCCTGGTCAACTCCAACCCGGCCACGATCATGACCGATCCGGAGTTCGCCGACGCCACGTACGTCGAGCCGATCACCCCGGACATCATCGAGAAGATCATCGCCAAGGAGCGCCCCGACGCGCTGCTGCCCACCCTGGGCGGCCAGACCGCCCTCAACGCGGCCGTCGCCCTCCACGAGAGCGGTGTGCTGACCCGCTACGACGTCGAGCTCATCGGCGCCAACTTCGACGCCATCCAGGCCGGCGAGAACCGCGAGAAGTTCAAGACGATCGTCGCCAAGGTCGCCGAGGAACACGGTCTCAACGCCGAGTCGGCCCGCAGCGTCATCTGCCACACCATGGACGAGTGCCTGGCGGGCGCCGAGAAACTGGGCTACCCCGTGGTGGTCCGGCCGTCGTTCACGATGGGCGGCGCCGGGTCCGGGTTCGCCCACGACGAGGCCGACCTGCGGCGCATCGCCGGGGCCGGGCTCGACGCCTCGCCGACCACCGAGGTCCTCCTTGAGGAGTCGATCCTCGGCTGGAAGGAGTTCGAGCTGGAGGTGATGCGCGACCGGGCGGACAACGTCGTCATCGTCTGCTCCATTGAGAACATCGACCCGATGGGCGTGCACACCGGCGACTCGGTCACCGTCGCGCCCGCGATGACGCTGACCGACCGCGAATACCAGAACATGCGCGACGTCGCCATCGCGGTCATCCGCGAGGTCGGCGTCGACACCGGCGGCTGCAACATCCAGTTCGCCGTCGACCCCGCCACCGGCCGCATGATCGTCATCGAGATGAACCCGCGCGTCTCCCGGTCGTCGGCGCTGGCGTCCAAGGCCACCGGCTTCCCGATCGCCAAGATCGCCGCGAAGCTGGCCGTCGGCTACACGCTCGACGAGGTGCCCAACGACATCACCAAGGAGACCCCGGCCTCCTTCGAGCCGTCGCTCGACTACGTGGTCGTCAAGGTGCCGAGGTTCGCGTTCGAGAAGTTCGCCGGGGCCGACCAGACCCTCACCACCCACATGAAGTCGGTAGGCGAGGCGATGGCCATCGGCCGCTCCTTCCCCGAGGCGCTGCAGAAGGCGCTGCGCTCCCTGGAGAAGAAGGACTCCCAGTTCTCCTGGACGGGTCCCGTCGCCTCCAAGGAGTCCTTGATCGCCAGGATGCGGATCCCGCACGACGGCCGCCTGCGGACCATCCAGCAGGCCATCCGCGCCGGGGCCACGATCGAGGAGCTCCACGACGCCACCAAGGTCGACCCGTGGTTCCTCGACCAGCTCTTCCTGATCCACGAGGTCGCCGAGAGCATCACCGAGTTCGACGGGCCCACGCTGAAGAGGGCCAAGGAGCACGGCTTCTCCGACGTCCAGATCGGCGAGATCCTCGGCCTCGACGAGGTCCGGGTCCGCGACCTGCGGCACGCCCTCGGGCTGCGGCCGGTCTACAACACGGTCGACACCTGCGCGGCGGAGTTCGCGGCCAAGACCCCCTACCTCTACTCCACCTACGACGAGGAGACCGAGGTCCCGTCGGGCGACCGGCCAAAGGTGATCATCCTCGGCAGCGGGCCGAACCGCATCGGGCAGGGCATCGAGTTCGACTACGCGTGCGTGCACGCCTCGTTCGAGCTGGCCGCGGCCGGGTTCGAGACCGTCATGGTCAACTGCAACCCCGAGACCGTCTCGACCGACTATGACACCTCCGACCGGCTCTACTTCGAGCCGCTCACCCTGGAGGACGTGCTGGAGGTCGTGCACGCCGAGCAGGCCACCGGTCCCGTCGCGGGCGTCATCGTGCAGCTCGGCGGCCAGACCCCGCTGGGCCTGGCCCAGGCGCTCAAGGACGCCGGGGTGCCGGTCGTCGGCACGCCGCCCGAGAGCATCCACCTCGCCGAGGAGCGCGGCGCGTTCGGCCGGGTGCTGGCCGAGGCCGGCCTGCCCGCCCCGCGCCACGGCACCGCCCTGTCCGTGGACGAGGCCCGCACCATCGCCGAGGAGATCGGCTACCCGGTGCTCGTGCGGCCCAGCTACGTCCTGGGCGGCGCCGGCATGGCCATCGTGTACGACGACGACACGCTCACGACGTACATGGGCAAGGCCGCGACCGACCACCCGGTGCTCATCGACAAGTTCCTCGACGACGCCATCGAGATCGACGTCGACGCCCTGTACGACGGTGAGGAGCTCTACCTCGGCGGCGTCATGGAGCACATCGAGGAGGCCGGCATCCACTCCGGCGACTCGGCCTGCGCGCTGCCCCCGATCACCCTCGGGAGCTTCGACATCAAGCGCATCCGGACCGCCACCGAGGCCATCGCCCGCGGCGTGGGCGTGCGCGGCCTGCTGAACGTCCAGTACGCCATGGCGGCCAACGTCCTGTACGTCCTGGAGGCCAACCCCAGGGCCAGCCGGACCATCCCGTTCGTCTCCAAGGCCACGGCGGTGCCGCTGGCCAAGGCGGCGGCCCGGGTGATGATGGGCGCCACCATCGCCGGCCTGCGCGAGGAGGGCATGCTGCCCGCCTCCGGCGACGGCGGCACCCTGCCGATGGACTCGCCGATCGCGGTCAAGGAGGCGGTGCTGCCGTTCGACCGGTTCCGCGGCGTCGACATCGTGCTCGGCCCCGAGATGCGCTCGACCGGCGAGGTCATGGGCGTGGACGCCGGGTTCGGCTCGGCCTACGCCAAGTCGCAGCAGGCGGCCTACGGCGGCCTGCCCACCAAGGGCAGGGCGTTCGTGTCGGTCGCCAACAAGGACAAGCGGGCGATGATCTTCCCGGTCAAGGCGCTGGCCGAGCTCGGCTTCGAGATCCTGGCGACGGAGGGTACGGCCGAGGTGCTGCGCCGTAACGGCGTCCATGCCAAGATCGTGCGAAAGCAGAGCGACGGTCCGGGCGCCGACGGCGAGCCGACGATCGTGCGGCGCATCCTCGACGGGGAGGTGGACCTCATCGTGAACACGCCCTTCGGCAGCCCCGGCCAGTCGGGGCCGCGGCTCGACGGCTACGAGATCCGCACCGCCGCCGTGCTGCGCGGAATCGCCTGCATCACGACGGTCCAGGGTCTGGCCGCCGCGGTGCAGGGCATCCAGCACATCGTCCGCGGCGACGTGGGCGTGCGCTCGCTGCAGGAGCACGCTCAGCGCCTCAGGGGCTGACAAGGGAGTACGACGTGGCCGGGAGCCCGGTGCAGGTGACGGGGACGGTGCTGACCATGCGCCGGGTCGACGCCTACCACGCGCTGACCGTCGTCGCGCCGGGCATCGCCGACCGGTTCCGGCCCGGCCACTTCGTCACCGTCGCCGTGGGCGGACCGCGCACCTCCACCCTCACCCGCCGGGCCTTCGCCGTCCATGACGTGAAGCCCGACTACGGCGGCACCGTCGAGCTGGTCTTCACCGTGCGCGGCGCGGGCACCGCCTGGCTGGCCGACCGGCGGGCCCGCGACCCGCTCGACCTCATCGGCCCGCTCGGGCGGCCCTTCCCGCTGCCGCGCGACCCGGCCACCTGCCTGCTGGTCGGCTCGGAGTACGGCGCCGCCGCGCTGTTCGCCCTGGCCGACGCGCTGCAGCAGCGCAACTGCCGGGTCGACTTCGTGCTGGGGGCCGCCTCCTCCGACCGCGTCTTCGGGGCCCTGCGCGCCCGCCGCATGGCCGAGACGGCGACTCTCACCACCCGCGACGGCTCCCTGGGCGTACGCGGGTCGGTGGTCGACGTGCTGCCCGGAGTGATCGCCGACACGCACGCCGACGTCGTCTACGCGTGCGGGCCGATGTCCACGCTCAGCGGCGTGACCGCCGTGTGCGCCGAGTTCGACATCCCCGTCCAGGTGAGCGTCGAGGAGCTGATGGCGTGCGGGATCGGGCTCTGCATGACCTGTACCGTTCCCGTGATCGGCGACGACGGCGTGACCCGCATGACCAGGGCGTGCGTCGACGGGCCGGTCTTCCGCGGCGAGCGGGTGCGGTTCGACGACGTCGGCACGATCCCCTTCGACGCCCACGGGGCGCCGGGAGGCGACCGTGCCCGCTGACATGCGCACCTACCTGGCGCACGTCGAGCTGCCCAACCCCATCCTGACCGCCTCCGGCTGCGCCGGGACCGGCCGCGAGCTGGCCCCCTTCGCCGACGTGACCCGTCTGGGGGCCCTGACGACCCGTACGATCACGATGGCGCCCCGGGCGGGCCGTCCCACCCCCCGCATGGCCGAGACGCCCTCAGGGCTTCTCAACGCCGTCGGGCTCCAGGGGCCGGGGGTCGACGTCTTCCTGGCCCGCGAGCTGCCCTGGCTGGCCGAGCGCGGCGCCCGGACCGTCGTGTCGATCGGCGGCGGCAGCGTCGCGGAGTTCTCCGCGCTGGCCCGCAGGCTCACCGACGCCCCCGGCGTGACCGCGCTGGAGGTCAACCTGTCGTGCCCCAACGTCGAGGACCGGGGCCGCGTCTTCGCCCGCGACCCCTCGGCGGCCGGCGAGGTCGTCTCGGCGGTCCGCACCGCCGCCCGCTACGACCTGCCCGTGATCGCCAAGCTCCAGCCCGACGTGGCCGACGTGGTGGCCATCGCCAAGGCGTGCGTCGACGGCGGCGCCGAGGCCCTCTCGATGATCAACAACCCGGTCGGCATGGCCATCGACGTCGACCGCATGCGCCCGGCCCTGGCCGCCGGCACCGGCGGGTTGTCCGGCCCCGCGATCCGGCCGCTGGCCGTCAAGTGCGTCTGGCAGGTGCACGCCGCCCTGCCCGGCACCCCCGTCATCGGCATGGGGGGCGTCACGAGCGGCCGCGACGCCCTTGAGCTGGTCCTGGCCGGAGCCTGCGCGGTCGCGGTGGGTACGGTCCTGTTCCACGACCCGTACGCCGGCCACCGCGTGCTCAGAGAGCTGGAGGAACTCCTCCAGGAGCGCGGGTTCGACCGGCTCGCCGACGCGGTGGGGCTGGCCCACCGCCCGTCCCACCGCACCGACCGTGAGGAGAGTTTGCCGTGACGCCCGCACCCATCGCCGTCGCCCTGGACGCGCCCGACCTGGAGACCGCGGCCCGCTGGGCGAGCCTGGTGACCCCCCACGTCTCGACCGTCAAGGTCGGCCTGGAGCTCTATCTCCGCTACGGGCCCGACGTGATCGCCTCCGTCCGGGGGGCCAGCGGCGTGCAGGTCTTCCTCGACCTGAAGCTCCACGACATCCCCAACACCGTGGCCGGCGCCACCAAGGCCGTCGCCCGGCTCAAGCCCGCCTTCCTGACCGTCCACGCGGGCGGCGGGGCGGCCATGATCCGCGCGGCCGTCGAGTCGGCCCCCCAGACGCGCATCGCGGCCGTCACGGTGCTCACCTCGCTGTCGGAGGCCGACCTGGCCGCCATCGGCCTCCAGGGGCCGCCTCAGGACGCCGTACGCCGCCTCGCCGCCCTCGCCGTGGGCGCGGGGGCCCAGGCGCTCGTGTGCTCGCCCATGGAGGTCGCGGCCGTCCGGGCCGAGGTGGGGGAGGGCATCACCCTCATCACCCCCGGGGTGCGCCCGGCGGGCGCCGCCTCACAGGACCAGGCGCGCGTCGCGACCCCCGAGAGAGCGCTTGCCGACGGCGCCGACCTCCTCGTGATCGGGCGCCCGATCACCGGCTCGGCCGACCCCGGAGCGAGCGCCGCGGCCATCGCCGCGGCACTGAGGCGCACATCACTGTCCCGCCCCTGATGAGGCCGTTTTCGTCGACGGACAGTTAAATTGTGATTACTGCGCGTAGTTTATTTGGATTTCTTTGCTAGAAACAGGTCTTGACGTTGCCGGAAGGGGCAAGGACCAGCTAATTTCCCCTCTCGTCCGAGTACATCGACAGAAATTCGAGGTGACCCGGCGTGGCTCTTCCTCCCCTGACCCCCGAGCAGCGCGCCGCAGCACTTGAGAAGGCTGCGAAGGCCCGCAAGGAGCGTGCTGAGGTCAAGAACCGCCTCAAGCATGGCGCGGTGTCTCTTGCCGAGGTGCTCAAGGATGGGCAGACCGACGACGTCATCGGCAAGATGAAGGTCTCGGCTCTGCTTGAGTCGCTCCCTGGCGTGGGCAAGGTCCGCGCCAAGCAGCTGATGGAACGTCTTGGTATCGCCGAATCCCGCCGCGTGCGCGGACTTGGCGCCAACCAGCGTGCTTCTCTGGAGCGCGAATTCGGTGGCGCGGAAAGCTGAGGCGTACGCTTTCGGCCATCCCTCGGGATGGCCGGGGATCGCGTGACACCAGAGGGGCATTGAGTTGACCACGACGTCCTGGTCCGACGGCGGCACGGCTCACGAGGCCGAGGAAACCGGAGGGGACGGGGCGCGATACGGTGGCTCCATGCCTCTGACACGCCTGACGGTCCTGTCCGGGCCGTCCGGCGTCGGCAAGTCCACGGTCGTCGCCGAGCTCCGGCGGGCACACCCAGAGGTGTGGCTGTCGGTCTCGGTGACCACCCGGAAACCCCGCCCCGGGGAGACCCACGGGGTCGAATACTTCTTCGCCGACGACGCCGAGTTCGACCGGCTCATCGCCGACGGAGACCTGCTGGAGTGGGCCGAGTTCGCCGGCAACCGCTACGGCACCCCCCGCGTCGCCGTCGAGGAACGCCTCGCCAAGGGTGAACCCACCCTGCTCGAGATCGACCTCCAGGGCGCGCGCCAGGTCCGGGCCAGCATGCCCGAGGCCCTGCTCGTCTTCCTCGCCCCGCCGACGTGGGAAGAGCTCGAACGCCGCCTGCGCGGGCGCGGCACCGAACCGCCCGACGTGATCGCCCGCCGCCTGGAAGCCGGGCGGGTCGAGATGGCGGCCGAGAAAGAATTCGACCTGACCCTTGTCAACACGTCGGTGCAAGAGGTATGTCGGCGGCTGATAGATTTGATGGCCGACGATCCGACTAGCTAGGGGACCCCTACTGTGACCACCAGCTCCGCCTACGCCGAGGGCATCACCAACCCGTCGATCGACTCGCTGCTCGACGTGGTCGACAGCAAGTACAGCCTGGTCATCATGGGCGCCAAGCGCGCGCGTCAGATCAACGCCTACTACTCCCAGCTCGGCGAGGGCCTGCTCGAGTACGTCGGCCCGCTGGTCGAGACCCACGCCCAGGAGAAGCCGCTGTCGATCGCGCTGCGCGAGGTCTCCGAGGGCCTGCTGACGTCGGAGCCGATCGAAGGCGCTGTGTAATCTGCGCGTGCTCCGCACGCGCGGGCTCGGGCGCTTTTAGCCCGTGTCTTCCCTCGTCGCTCCGGTTCGCTTCGCTCTCCTGCGCTCCTCAGTCCAGACCCGGGCGCGCCCGAGCGGGCACCATATGACTTGGGCTTGTTGGTTGCCCTGGATGTTCTGTGTGGCCTGGGGGATGAACACTTCGTTCACCTCCGGGCCTTTTCGTTTGGTCGTGTACGTCTGGTCTCCTGCCTGAGGGATTGGGTCACTCTTCTGCGTGCGGGTCGGGCGTTGTCGAGGGTGTTGTCGGGTCGGCGTTGACCGCGCTGGTGTGCTGCATGGCGGGTGGAGCGGCCGGTCCGTCTGCTTGGTTTCCCGGGTCGGGGGATCGTGTGCTTCGCGTGTGGCCAGGCGGGAGCATGTCGGCATTGATTCGTCTGCTTGGTTTGTATGTGTGCGTGTTGCTTCGCTGGTCTGCGGTAAGGCGGGGCGAGCACGTCAGCAACGGGTCGCCCGCTTGGTTTGCTTGTGCGCGTGTTGCTTCGCTGGTCTGCGGTAAGGCGGGACGAGCGCGTCAGCAACGGGTCGCCCCTGGTTTGTTTGTGCGCGTGTTGCTTCGCTGGTCTGCGGTAAGGCGGGACGAGCGAGTCAGCAACGGGTCGCCCCTGGTTTGTTTGTGCGCGTGTTGCTTCGCTGGTCAGCGGCAAGGTGGGACGAGCACGGCAGTAAGGGTTCACTCGCTTGGTTCCCCGTAGGGCGTGTTGCTTGGGTGTTCTGTGGTGTGGCGGGTGAGCGTCCCGGCGTCGGTTCGTCCGCTTGGTTTCCTGTGCGGGGGATGGTGTTGCTTGTCTGGGGCATGTCGGGTTGCGCTGTTGGCGTCGGTTGCCGCGCTTGTTTTCCCTGATGAGCGGGCTTCTGGTGTGCGGTGTGGCTGGCCGAGCATGTCCCATCGGTTCGCCGCTTTGTTGTCCTGCGAGCATCGCGTTGCTTCGCTGGGCTGCGATATGGCGTGGACCGGCAGTGGTCGCGTCGCCTTGCTGAGTTGGTCGATCGCCCCGCAGGGGACCTGTTCAGCCGAGATTCGCCGGTTTCGCCGACGCCGGCCCGGCCGCGATCACCAGGCCGTCTTCCCGCAGTAGGCGGCGCGGTGTCGGCCGCAGGCGGCCACGCGGGTGCGGGTCGGGCGTGTTCGCACTGGTTGATCCGACTGGCCTTCCTGTGAGGGTGGCGCGTTGCTTCGACGGGTTGGGAGGCCGGCTGAGTGGTGCTCGGGTCGAAGGTGACGGGCGAATGCTTCGCGATAGGGGAAAGCGTGGGGCGGTTCGGTTTGCTTTGCTCGTTGCGGCGGGGTGTTGGCGCGGTGGTTGGCGTTGGGGGCGGTGGGGGGCCTCGGCGGTGCGGGGTGTCGGGGTGGGCGGAGCCGTAACGGAATGGAATGGGGTTCTGGGCCAGCGTGCCGAGTTGGCCGAATGCTCTGGGGGTGGCCGGAATGGTGCGGGTGGGGTCGGTAGGGTTTCTCTGTGGCGAATCGGGTGGTGTTGGGGGTTTCCGCGGGGATCGCGGTCTATAAGGCGTGTGAGCTTCTTCGGTTGTTTACCGAATCGGGGCATTCTGTCCGTGTTGTGCCTACGCGGGATGCTTTGCGGTTTGTGGGGGAGCCGACGTGGGCGGCGCTTTCCGGGAATCCCGTTTCCGCTGAGGTGTGGGATTCCGTGGAGGAGGTCCCGCATGTGCGGATCGGGCAGAGTGCCGATCTTCTCGTCGTGGCGCCCGCGACCGCCGACATCCTCGCCAAGGCCGCCCATGGGCTCGCTTCCGATCTGCTGACCAACACGTTGCTCACGGCGCGGTGCCCGGTCGTGTTCGCGCCCGCCATGCACACCGAGATGTGGGAGCATCCGGCCACCCAGGCCAACGTCGCGACCCTGCGGGCGCGTGGCGCCATCGTGATCGAGCCCGCCGTCGGGCGGCTGACCGGGGCCGACTCCGGGAAGGGGCGGCTGCCCGACCCTGCGGCGATCTTCGACGTCTGCCGCTCGGTGCTCGCGGGGGCGCCTGCTGATCTCGCGGGGCGGCGGGTGGTGGTGTCCGCCGGGGGCACCCGGGAGGCCATCGATCCCGTCCGGTTCATCGGGAACCGGTCGTCGGGGCTGCAGGGGTACGCGCTGGCGCGGGTCGCGGCCGCGCGGGGGGCCGCGGTCACGCTCGTGGCGGCCAACGTGGCGCTGCCCGACCCGGCGGGGGTGGACGTGGTCCGGGTCGAGTCGGCCCTGCAGCTCAGGGACGCCGTGATCGAGGCCGTGGCGGACGCCGACGCGGTGGTCATGGCGGCGGCCGTGGCGGACTTCCGGCCGGTCGCGCCCAGTCGTACGAAGATCAAGAAGACCGGCGACGAGCCCGAGGCCATTCATCTCACCAAGAACCCGGACATCCTGGCGGAGCTCGGAGAGCGGCGGCGGGCGGGGGAGAAGTCGCCCTCGGTGATCGTCGGGTTCGCGGCCGAGACCGACGACGTGCTGGCCAACGGGCAGGCCAAGCTCGCGCGGAAGGGCTGTGACCTGCTCGTCGTCAACCAGGTGGGCGAAAACCTCGCCTTCGGGACGCCCGACAACGCCGCGACCGTCCTGGTGGCGGGGGGAGAGCCGGTCGAGATCCCGCGCGGGCCCAAGGACGACCTCGCCCGGGTCGTCTGGGATCTGATCGCGGCACGGCTGGTGTAACGCACCGGTTCGCGGGACAAACAGGGAATGGGGCCCATAAAAGGCTCGTTTGGCCCTTGAAGGAGATGGCCATGCCCGTGTCCGCCGCGATCCGGGAACGCTGCCGCGCCCTGCTCCCGCCGGGCGAGGACCTGCGCTACGTCTTCCCGGCCCACGCCGGCGGCGACGGCTATCTCGTCGTGGTGACCGACCGGTCGATCACGGTCCTGGCCACCAAGGTGTTCGGCCGCCACGAACCCGCGTCGGTGTGGGCCCGCCATCCGCGGCGAACCCGGCTCGGTCCGGTCGCCTTCTCGCCGGGTCCCGTCATCGAGCTCGGCGGCGTGTCGTTCGAGGTCGCCGACGAGTACGTCGCCGTCGTAGGGGCGGCCGACGCCGAGGCGTTCGCACCGGGGGACCTGCCGAGGGATCCGCTACCCGACTTGTGACATGAGACGGTTTCGCGGGGGTGACGGTCGTCCGGCTACACTCAGCGAAGCCATTTAGCCGTCAGCAGCCGCTGCATGAGGAGCCACGAGTTGTCCCGTCGCCTGTTCACCTCCGAGTCGGTCACCGAGGGCCACCCCGACAAGATCGCCGACCAGATCAGTGACGCGATCCTCGACGCCATGCTCAAGGACGACCCCAAGAGCCGTGTCGCCGTCGAGACGATGATCACCACCGGCCAGGTCCACGTCGCCGGTGAGGTGACGACGGAAACCTACGTCGACATTCCCGGCGTCATCCGCGAGAAGATCCTCGAGATCGGCTACGACGCCTCCCACAAGGGATTCGACGGCGCCTCCTGCGGCGTCTCGGTCTCCATCGGCGCGCAGTCGCCCGACATCGCGCAGGGCGTCGACGACGCCATCGAGCACCGCGAGGAGCAGCAGGCCGACGACCTCGACCGCCAGGGCGCGGGCGACCAGGGCCTCATGTTCGGGTACGCCTGCCGCGAGACCCCCGAGCTGATGCCGCTGCCGATCACGCTCGCCCACCGCATGGCCCGCCGCCTGTCCGAGGTCCGCAAGAACGGCACCGTGCCCTACCTGCGCCCCGACGGCAAGACCCAGGTCACGATCGAGTACGACGGCGACAAGCCGGTCCGCCTCGACACCGTCGTCGTGTCCACCCAGCACGCTCCGGAGATCGACCTCAAGGAGATGCTGACCCCCGACATCCGCGAGCACGTCGTCGAGCCGGTCCTGGCCGACCTCGACATCGTGGTCGAGGGCTACCGCCTCCTGGTCAACCCGACCGGCCGCTTCGAGATCGGCGGCCCCATGGGCGACGCCGGCCTCACCGGCCGCAAGATCATCGTCGACACCTACGGCGGCATGGCCCGCCACGGCGGCGGCGCCTTCTCGGGCAAGGACCCGTCGAAGGTCGACCGCTCGGCCGCCTACGCCATGCGCTGGGTCGCCAAGAACATCGTCGCCGCCGGCCTCGCCGACCGCGCCGAGGTCCAGGTCGCCTACGCCATCGGCAAGGCCCAGCCCGTCGGTGTGTTCGTCGAGACCTTCGGCACCGAGACCGTCGAGATCGCCGCCATCCAGGCCGCCGTGCTCCAGGTGTTCGACCTGCGCCCGGCCGCGATCATCCGCGACCTCGACCTGCTCCGCCCGATCTACTCCGAGACCGCCGCCTACGGCCACTTCGGCCGCGACGGCTTCTCCTGGGAGTCGACCGACCGCGCCGGCGCGCTGCGCGCCGCCGCCGGTCTGTAGTTTTCCCCAGATCCCCGGGCTCCGGCCCGGGGATCTTTTGGTTGCTGCTAGGACTTGGGCCTTGTGAGCGAGGGTTCGCAGGAGGCGCTGATCGCGCTTCCCTCCGACGCGACCTCCCCGGGAGCCCGAGGGAGGGCCGCAGGCGCACCCGCACCCGCTGACCTTCTCCCGGTCGCGCGGGTCGTGGTCGACAACCCCCTGCCGCACCTCGACCGGCCCTTCGACTATCTCGTGCCCGCCTCCCTCGACGACGTCGCCCTGCCCGGGGTTCGGGTGCGGGTACGGTTCGCGGGGAAACTGACCGATGCCTTTCTGCTGGAGCGGGTGGAGTCCAGTGAGCATCAGGGGGCGCTGCTCTTCCTCGACCGGGTGATCTCGCCGGAGCGGGTGCTGACGGCGGAGATCGCCGCTCTGGCGCGGGCGGTGGCCGACCGGTATGCGGGGACGTTGTCCGACGTGCTGCGGCTGGCGATCCCGCCTCGGCACGCGCGGGTGGAGGCGGGGCGTGAGTCGGCGGCCGCGGGCGGGCGGCGCGGGGGCGGGGTGACCGTGCGGCTGGGGGATGCCGCGGTGGTTTCCGGACGGGCGGGTGCTGACGTTGCGGGTGGCGACCTCTCCTTGCCTGGTGCGGTGTCTTCCGGCCGGGGGGGTGCTGACGTTTCGGGTGGTGGCGGGCAGTCCTTGCCCGGTGCGGAGATGCCGGGGGGCGCAGGGAAAACGGGATTCTCTGGGTCTGAGGGTGGCGAGTCCTTGCCTGGGGCCGAGATGTCGGGTGGCGCGGGAAGTTCGGGGTTCTCTGGGGCCGGGGCGTCTGATGCCGAGGTCGAGCCGAGCGCCGATCCCGAAATATCGGGTGGCTTGGATGGTGTAGCCCTCTCCGGATCAGGGACGATTCGGGGGCTTCCGGATGGCATGGATGCCCGGGCTGAGCTGGGGGCAGATGCCGAAATTTCGGGCGGTGCGGAGAAGGCGACGCCCTTTCAAGTCGGGGCATCCCTTGTCGAGCAAGCCGAGGGCTCCCGTGTTGAAGGCGGGTCGGCATCCGGAGCGGGTCACGGCGGTTCGGGGAGCCTGGGCGGGGTGGCGCCGTCACGCACCGGGGCATCCCGGGTTGTGGGTGGGCCGGCGTCCGGGGCAGGCCATGAGGTTTCGGGCGGCGCGAGGAGGGCGGGGCACTCATCAGTCGGGGCATCCGGTGTTGAAGGCGGGTCGGCATCCGGGGCGGGTCACGAAATTTCGGGCGGTCTAGCGACCGGTGCAGATCCCGAAACGGCCGACAAGGTGGGACCTGGGGATCTCGCTGGGTCTGTGGTGCGCCATGCGGGCGGCGGTCCCGGGTGGAGGGCGGATCCCGAAATTTCCGGACATGGGACAGCGGCGGAGGCCGCTCCGGGCCCCGTCCAGGAGTCGGGTGGTCTCGTCACTGACTACTGGGGCGCCTATTCCGCCGGGCTCTCGTTTCTCGCCGGGCTCCGGGAAGGGCGGCCGGTGCGGGCCGTCTGGACCGCCCTGCCGGGCGGGCCGCCGACCTGGCCCGGGGCGGTCGCCGAAGCCGTTCGGCAGACCGTCGCGGCCGGCCGCGGGGTCGTCGTGGTCGTCCCCGACGGGAAGGACGTCGCGCTCGTCGGCGCCGCGCTCCAGGACACCCCCCACGTCACCATCACCGCTGACCTGGGGCCCGCCGAGCGGTATCGGCGGTGGCTCAGGGTGTTGCGGGGTGAGGTCACGGTCGCCGTGGGGAACCGGGCGACGGCGTTCGCGCCCGTGCGGGACCTGGGGCTCGCGGTGCTCTGGGACGACGGCGACGACCTGCACTCCGAGCGGCTGGCGCCCTACCCGCACGCCCGGGAGGTCCTGGCCACCCGGGTGCACGCGGCGGGTGCGGCGATGCTCATCGGAGGCTACGCGCGGACCGCGGAAGGGACGCGGCTCATCGCCACCGGGTGGGCCAGGCCGCTGACCGCCGCCCGTGAGGAGGTCAGGCGGTGGGCGCCCCGGGTGCGGCCCGCCGGAGACGACGCCGAGCTCGGGCGGGACCAGGCGGCGAAGGCCGCCCGGTTGCCCAGTGTCGCGTGGCGGGCGCTCAAGGCGGGGCTGGAGCGGGGGCCGGTGCTCGTCCAGGTGCCCAGGCGCGGGTATCTCCCTGCGCTGAACTGCCAGAACTGCCGGACCCGGGCGCGGTGCACGAACTGTTCCGGTCCGCTGGCGCTGACGAACGGGCACGCGGCGCCCTACTGCCGCTGGTGCGGCCGGATCGCCGGCGACTGGCGCTGCCACAACTGCGGGTCCCCGCGCCTGCGAGCGGCCGTCGTGGGGGCGCGCAGGACGGCTGAGGAACTGGGGCGGGCCTTTCCGTCCACCCGGGTCACGACGTCGGGGCGGGACGGGGTGCTCGCGTCGGTGCCGGGCACGGCGGCGCTCGTGGTGGCCACGCCGGGGGCCGAGCCCGTCGCGGAGGGCGGCTACGCGGCCGCGGCGCTGCTCGACGGGTGGGCCATGCTGAGCAGGCCCGACCTCAGGGCCGCCGAGGAGGCGCTCCGGCGGTGGCTCAACGCCGCGGCGCTGGTGCGGCCGGGCGGGGAGGTGGTCGTGCTCGCCGACGGGCAGGCGCCGGTCACCCAGGCGCTCGTCCGGTGGGATCCGGTCACGCACGCCGAACGTGAACTCCGCGACCGGGCCGAGCTCGGGTTCCCGCCGGTCACCCACGTCGCCACGCTCACCGGGTCGCCCGCCGCGATCAGGGAGATGCTCGGGATCGCCGCGCTTCCGGAGGGCGTGGAGGTGCTGGGGCCGGTGCCGGTAGGGCGTGCCGGAGAGGAGCGGGCGGTGCTGCGGGCGCCCAAGGCCAGGGGGGCCGAGCTGGCCAGGGTCCTCAAGGGCGCCGCGGGGGTCCGGTCGGCACGGAAGGCCGCCGAGGTGGTCCGGGTGGACATCGATCCCCTCGACCTGTTGTGACCTGCCGCTGACCGGCTGTGGGGCCGCCGGTCCGGTCGGCGGGCCGCGCGCAGACCCGGACCGCGGCGGACCCGAGGTTCGGCCGGCCCCGCTCGGCCAAGCCGGGGTTCGAAAGGGGCCGTCCCAAAAGGGGCCCGGGTGGCCATGGGCCCGTCGTCCGCCGGGGTCTCCGAGGTGGTCAGGGTGGGGATCGGGGTGGTTGATCTGCTGTGACCTGATCTAGGGGCGAGGGCGTCGATTCGCGATGCGGTCAGTAACCCGTTAGCGTCTCCCTGTGTCGATCGAATGGGTGAACCGGGCCATCGACGGCCTGCGTGTGTGGGGGCACGAGAACGGCGTCACGCCCGATGCCGATGAGGTCAGGCTGCTGTGCGACTACGCCAGTGACTACCTGGAGGTCGCCGCGCCGGGGGATTTCCGGCCCGCCACTTTCGAGGAACTGCTGCTGGAGATCTACCCGCGCAAGGTGATCACCCCGCCCGACAGCGCGCCGGGAACGGTCGCGGCCGCCCACTCGCTCGTCGACTTCCTGGCCGCCACCGGCGCGGTCGACGGCACGACCGCCGCCGAGATGCGGGCCACGCTCGACCGGGTAGGGCCGCTGATGCCGGCCGCGCTGGCCGACTCGTCCAAGTTCGGCATGGCGAAGAGCATCTTCAGCGTCATCGGCGCCGACACCTTCGAGCTCATCGAGCCGGGGGTCGACGACGCCGCGCCGCGGCTCGGGCAGGGGCGCAGCCTCACCCTCGACGAAGACTGCGACTGTCCCGGCTGCGCGCCGCTGCCGTCGGTGCGGCTGGCCGCGCCCGGCGAGGTCGCCAAGATGGTGCGCGAGGTGCCGCTGCTGCGCGACGCCCACACCGTCGTGGCCTGGATGGTCGAGCACGGCGCCACCGCGACCACCCGCAAGGCCCTCAGGGTCAAAGACGCCAAGGAGCTCGCGGGGCGGGGGGTGGCCCGGCCGTCGGTCGCCTGGGGGCTCGCGCTGGAGCTCGGGCTCGCCGAGCTCGACGGCGTCCAGGTGAGCGCCGAGGCGGGGTTCCGGGCCCTTGAGGAGCGGGCCGACGAAGACGTGCTCGACCTCTGGGTGGGGCTGGTGGAGTTCCTGGGCGAGGACCGCGGCGAGGTCACCGGGTCGGCGGTGGTCGACAAGGAGGTCTACGCCATCCACGACCTGCTCTACCGGCTCCAGGTCCCGGTCCCGGTCGAGGCCGTGGGCGACTATCTGAGCGAGGTGGCCGACGACGGGCCGGTGGGCGACCTGACCGAGGCCCTCGAAGGGCTCGTCGCCGCGGGCACCGTCGCCATCACCGACGAGGGTCTGGTGCTGACCCCTCACGGCATGTGGGGGATCCGGGAGATGTACGCCGAGCTCGGCCTCGACGCCCCCATCGCGCCCGACCTGGCCGAGGGCGACGCGAGCGGGCTCATCGCGGGGCTGCTGTCCGACGGGATCACGCCCGAGGCGGCCGAGCCCGACATCGTCCGGTGGCTGGGCGCCCGGTCCCCGGCGGAGGCCGCCGGGGAGCTGCTCGAAGCGGTCGTCGGCGCGCCGGCCGAGGTGCGCGGGGTGGCCGTCACGATCGTCGACCGGCTGGGGTTCGAGGCCGAGCCCGCCGTCCGGCGCTACCTGTCCGACCCCGAGCTGCGGCCCCACGTCATCCACTGGTTGTCGGCCCGCCGCCTGGGGGCGCCGCCGCTGACCGAAGACGAGATGCTGTGGGTCAGCGTCGACATGCTCGCCCTGGCGATCCCGGCCGCCGAGGCCGATCCCCAGTCGTTCGCCGAGAACATGGCCGCCTCCGGGCCGTCGCCCGAGGTGATCGAGGACATGTGGAAGGTGGAGCACCCCGACGTCGTGCAGGTGCTCGAACTGCTCGGCCACACCCTGCCCGACCGCAACGCCGCCAAGGCCGCCAGGAAGGCCGCCTTCAAGGCTCGTTCGCGGGGTATCAGGTGACCAGTGTGGAGTAAGTTGCAGGAATGCCAGGTTCAGCGATCCTCGACAGCGACGTGCTCACCTTCCCGCCGGTCGAGCTGGCGCTCGACGACGAGCTCGCCGCTCAGGTGCGGGCGGTCCCCCTGGTACGCGACGCGGCCCGCCTCGCCGCCTGGACCGGCACCCGCCCCGTCGCCGACGATCACGTTCTCCGGCCCGACGACGCCGCCCGGGCCGTCCACGACCTCGGCCTGAAGGCCGACCGCCTGCGGCTGCTCTGGATCGTGGCGGTCAACGGCCGCCTCGTCGAGATCACCCCCGAGGGCGCCCGGCCGGGGCCGGGGGTGCGCGACACGATGGAGTTCTGGGACGGCGTCGTCATGGACGTGCTCGACCGGACCGACGAGCAGGGGCTGACCGGCTCGGCCGTCGTCGACGAGCACCTGACCGAGATCCTGGCCACGATGTACTCGGTGCGCGAGGGCATGGCGTTGCCGCTGCTCACCACCGGCATCCTGCAGGCTCACGAGGTCGGCTGCGAGGCCGGGCTCCAGGAGCTGCGGCGGCTGCGCCTGGCCCTGCCCGACGAGCTGGCCGCGGCGATGGAGCTGCTGGCCTACTGCGGGCTGATCGAGTCGGCGGGCGCCGACTCGGTGCGGCTCACCCCGATCGGCGTCTGGGCGGTCCGCCGCGACCTGCTGCGCGAGGGCCACGACGCCCCCTCGCTGAGCGAGATCGAGGGCCTGGCCCTGCTGACCGCCGGCGAGCTCATCGACGCGCTGATCGCCGGGAAGGCGTCGGCGAGCGCGGCGAGCCTGTGGCTGGAGCGGCGGGCCCCCGAGGAGGCCGCCCGCGACCTGATCAAGATCGCCGCGACCGGCAACGCCGCCCAGCGCGGCACCGCCGGCACCATCCTGGAGGAGCTCGGCCCGGAGGCCGCCCCGGCCGTGCGTGAGGCGCTCGACGAGCCGCTGATGTGGCGCTACGCCGCCGCCTGGCTGGGCGTGCGCGACTTCGACGCCCCGGCCCTCGGCGAGGCCGACGGCGCCTGGGTGGCCGTCGACACCCTGGCCGCCCTGCTCTACCTCGGCGCCCCCGCCAAGGGCGGCGACCTCGACGTGCTCGGCGACGACCTGCTCAGCCTGGTGCCCGTCATGGGCGCGGCCGACCACCCCGACGCGCTGGCCGTGCTGGAGCTGCTCGGCAAGAACCATCCCGACGTCGTGGTCGCCAAGGCCGCGCGCAAGGCGGCGATGAAGACCCGGTCGCGCTGAGACCGCCCTTAAACTTGGCTGATCCCTAGTCCAAGGAGCCTTCTGGTGGCAGTTCAGCCGATCCGCCTGTTCGGCGACCCCGTGTTGCGCACTCCGGCGGAGCCGGTGAAGACCTTCGACAAGGAACTGCGCAAGCTCGTCAAAGACCTGACCGACACGATGATGGACGCCCCGGGCGCCGGCCTCGCCGCCCCGCAGATCGGCGTCGGGCTCCGCGTCTTCACCTACAACATCGACGACGTGGTCGGCCATCTGGTGAACCCGGTCCTCGACCTGGGCGAAGAGTGCGACGAGGAGGGCGAGGAGGGCTGCCTGTCCTTCCCCGGCCTGGCCTTCCCGACGCCGCGCGCGATCCGCGCGGTCGCCAAGGGCTTCAACATGCACGGCGACCCGGTCACGATCGAGGGCACCGACCTGATGGCCCGCTGCCTGCAGCACGAGACCGACCACCTCGACGGCATCCTGTTCATCGACCGCATGGACGCCAAGCAGCGCAAGCTCGCCATGAAGGCGGTCCGCGAGGCCGAGTGGAGCGGCCTGTCGGCCCCGGTCGTCAAGTTCTCGCCGCACGCCACGTTCGGGAGGGCCATCTAGTGCGTCTCGTCTTCGCGGGCACCCCCGAGACCGCGCTCCCGTCGCTGCGGGCCCTGCTGGCCTCCCGCCACGAGGTGGCGGCCGTGGTGACCCGGCCCGACGCCCAGTCGGGGCGTGGGCGCCGGCTCCACCCCAGCCCGGTCGCCGAGCTCGCCGCCGAGGCGGGCGTCGAGGTGCTGAAGCCCGCGAAGGCCGGCGACCCCGCCTTCCTCGACCGGCTGCGCCAGATCGCGCCCGACTGCTGCCCGGTCGTCGCCTACGGCGCGCTGCTGCCGCAGGCGGCGCTCGACATCCCGGTCCACGGCTGGGTCAACCTGCACTTCTCGCTGCTGCCGGCCTGGCGCGGCGCGGCCCCGGTCCAGCACGCCGTGCTCCACGGCGACGAGATCACCGGCGCGGCGACGTTCCGGATCGTCAAGGAGCTCGACGCCGGTCCGGTGTTCGGCGTGGTGACCGAGGAGATCCGGCCGTCCGACAGCAGCGGCGAGCTGCTGGCGCGGCTGGCCGAGTCGGGCGCGGGCCTGCTGGCCGCCACGATCGACGGCATCGAAGACGGCACCCTCGAAGCACGCCCGCAGCCCGCCGAGGGCGTCAGCCTGGCTCCCAAGATCCAGGTCGACGACGCCCGGGTCGACTGGACCGCCCCGGCCCTCCGGGTCGACCGGCTCATCCGGGCCTGCACCCCCAATCCCGGCGCCTGGACGGAGTTCCGCGGCCACCGGCTCAAACTGGGCCCGGTGACCCCGGCCGCCGACGCCGAGAAGCTGGCGCCGGGCGAGATCCGCGTCCAGAAGAACCGGATCTGGGTCGGCACGGCCAGTCACCCCGTCCTCCTCGGCGAGGTGAGGGCTGAAGGGAAGAAGCCGATGACGGCGGGCGATTGGGCCCGCGGTGCCCGAATCGGGGAAGGCGACCACCTGGGCTGAGCTACCCTGGATGATCGCTCGCCACCACCAACCGAAGGCAACCGCCAGATGACGAACCGGGGCAACAACCCCTCAGGACGGGCCCGCTCCACCGGTCGGCGCGGCGGCCCTCCGAGGCCCCCCAAGCCCGTCCGTGACGAGGCGAGAAACGCGGCGTACGACCTGATGAGGGCCGTCGACGAGCGCGACGCCTACGCCAACCTGCTGCTGCCGCAGATGTTGCGCCAGCGTGACATCACCGGCCGCGACGCCGCCCTCGCGACCGAGCTCGCCTACGGCACCCTGCGGGGTCTGGGCACCTACGACGAAGTGATCGCCGCCTGCAGCGACCGCCCGCCGGAGGAGATCGACCCGCCGCTGCTCGACGCCATGCGCCTGGGCGTCCACCAGCTCCTGCGCACCCGCATCCCGGCCCACGCCGCCGTCTCGGCCACGATCGACCTGGTCCGGCTGCGGGTCGGCCAGGGGCCGTCGCGGTTCGCCAACGCGATCCTGCGCAAGGTCAGCCAGCGCTCGCTCGACGAGTGGCTGAAGGCCGTCGCGCCGCCGGTCGAAGACGACCCGATCGGCCACCTCGCGATCACCTACAGCCACCCGAAGTGGATCGTCACCGCCCTGCGCGACGCCGTCGGCGGGTCGATCGACGAGACCGCCAAGGCGCTCGAAGCCGACAACGAGCGGCCCCGGGTGGCCCTCGTCGCGCGGCCGGGCCGGGCCACGATCGACGAGCTCGTCGACGCCGGGGCCGAGCCCGCGCCCTACTCGCCCTACGGCGCCTACCTGGTCGACGGCGACCCCGGCCGGCTCAAGGCGGTCGGCGAGGCGCGAGCGGCGGTGCAGGACGAAGCGAGCCAGCTCGTCGCCCTGGCGCTGACCCGGGTGCCGCTCGACGACCGCGACGGCACCTGGCTCGACATGTGCGCCGGCCCCGGCGGCAAGGCGGGCCTGCTCGACGCGGTGGCCGCGCAGACGGGCGCCCGGCTGCTGGCGGGCGATTCGCAGGAACACCGGGCCCGGCTGGTCTGGCAGGCGACCAAGGAGGCCGCCGTCGTGGTGGCCGACGGCACCAACCCGCCGTGGCGGGAGGGCGTGTTCGACCGGGTCATGCTCGACGCGCCGTGCACCGGGCTGGGGGCGTTGCGCCGCCGTCCCGAGGCGCGGTGGCGGCGTGACCCGCGCGGCATCCCCGACCTGACCGCGCTCCAGCGGGCGCTCCTGAAGGAGGCGCTCCGAGCGGTCCGTCCCGGCGGCGTGGTGGCCTACGTGACCTGCTCGCCCCACATCGCCGAGACGCGCGCCGTCGTGGGCGACATGGGCGAGCTGGCCGAGACGCTCGACGCCCGCGCCTACCTGCCCGAGGTCCCGGGGCTCGGCGACGGCCCCTACGCCCAGTTCTGGCCGCACCGCCACGGCACCGACGCGATGTTCCTGGCCCTGCTCAGACGTCGCGCCGTCTGAACAGCACGAACGCGACCACGAGCACCAGGGCCGTGTAGCCCGCGAAGACGCCGAACCCCTGCCACGGAGGCAGGGTGAACGGCGTCTCGCGGGTGGTCAGGATCGCGCTCCCGGCCGCCGGGGGCAGGAACTTCTGGACGGTACGCCCCCAGTCCTCCGGCAGGAACACCCCGAAGATCGGCGCCACGAACAGCACCCCGAGCACCGACGTGATCGCCCCGGCGGTGTGCCGCACGATCGCCCCCGCACCCAGCGAGATCAGCGCGATCAGCGTGAGGTAGAGCCCGCCGCCGGTGACCGCGCGCAGCACCTCGGGGTCGCCGATCCCGGCGCCGAGCCGCCGCATCGAGAAGACCGCCTGCGATGCGAAGAACGCCGCGAACGACGAGATCAGCCCCACGACCAGCGCGATCACGGCCACCACGACGGCCTTGGCGGCCAGCAGGCGCGAGCGGCGCGGCACGGCCGACAACGACGTCCGCATGAGCCCCGACGAGAACTCGGTCGACACCGCCAGCACCCCGAGCACGCCCAGCGTGATCACCCCGAAGTTGAGCCCGGCCAGCCCGTAGGCGACCGGGTCGAAGGCCAGCCGGGCCCGGAAGCCGAGCCGGTCGTAGGACAACGTGTACGCCAGCGCCAGCAGCGACGACAGTCCCACGGTCACCACGACGGTGGAGAACATGCTCCACAACGTCGACCGCACGGTCCAGATCTTGATCCACTCCCCGGCGACGGCTTCCGCGAAGGTGGCCCTCCGGAGGGTCATCCATCGATCCCGTGGAACTCGACGCTTTCGGCCGTCAGCCGCATGAACGCCTCCTCCAGCGACGGGTGGACGGGCGACAGCTCGTGCACCCGGATGCCGTGCCGGTAGGCGAGGTCGCCGAGGTCGGCGGGCGTCACCCCGTACACCAGGAGGGCGTCCGCGGTGGTGCGGGCCCGCCAGTTCTCGGCGGCGACGGCCCGGGCGAGGGCGGCCAGGTCGGGGGAGCGCACCCGCACGTGGCTGGCGGGGACGAAGTCGGCCATCGGGGTGTCGGCCAGGATCCGGCCCCGGCCGATCACGATGAGGTGCCCGGCGGTGAGGGCCATCTCCGACATCAGGTGGCTGGAGACGAACACGGTCCGCCCCTCGGCGGCCAGCGACTGCATCAGCCGCCGGATCCACAGGATGCCCTCGGGGTCCAGCCCGTTGACCGGCTCGTCGAACATCAGGATGGCGGGGTCGCCCAGCAGGGCGGCGGCGATGCCGAGCCGCTGGCCCATGCCCAGCGAGTAGCCCTTGGCGCGTTTGGCCGCGACGTCGTGGAGGCCGACGACGTCGAGCACCTCCCGGACACGGCGCCTGGGGATGCCGTTGGTGCCGGCCAGGAACCGCAGGTGGTTGTACGCCGACCGCCCGCCGTGCCAGGCCTTGGCCTCCAGCAGCGCGCCGACCTCGCGCAGCGGCGCGGGCAGGTCGCGGTAGGGGCGTCCGTTGACGGTCACCGAGCCGGAGGTCGCCCGGTCGAGGTTGAGGATCAGCCGCATCGCGGTCGACTTGCCCGACCCGTTCGGGCCGAGGAAGCCCGTCACCACACCCGGCCGCACCGTGAAGTCGGCGTGGTCGAGGGCGGTCTTGCCGCCGTAGACCTTGGTCAGGCCGGATGCGCTGATCATGGTTCGAGGCTAGTTTGCGCAGATCATCCGCAGGTTCATGAGGGGACAAAACCTTGCCGCGTAGACTTCGGCGTCATGGCCGTACAGATCTCGCCCAGCATTTTGTCCGCCGATTTCGCCCGACTGGCCGATGAGGCCGCCCGGGTCGCGGGGGTGGCCGACTGGCTCCACGTCGACGTGATGGACAACCACTTCGTGCCCAACCTGACGCTCGGCCTGCCCGTGGTGGAGGCGCTGCTGAAGTCGGTCTCGACGCCGGTCGACTGCCACCTCATGATCGAAGACCCCGACCGGTGGGCCGTCGGCTACGCCGAGGCGGGCGCCAAGAGCGTGACCATCCACGCCGAGGCGGCCAAGGCGCCGGTGCGCACCCTCCGGGCGATCCGCAAGGAGGGCGCGCGGGCGGGGTTCGCGCTCAACCCGGCGACGGCCGTCGACGCCTACGAGGACCTGCTGCCCGAGGTCGACATGCTGCTGCTGATGACCGTCGAGCCCGGGTTCGGCGGGCAGCCGTTCCTCGACGGGGTGCTGCCGAAGATCCGCCGGGCCCGGCAACTGGTGTCCAAGCACGGCCTTGAGGTCTGGATCCAGGTCGACGGCGGGGTGGCCGACGAGACCATCGAGCGCTGCGCCGAGGCGGGCGCCGACGTCTTCGTGGCCGGGAACGCCGTCTACGGCCGCGACGACCCCGCCGAGGCGGTCCGGGCACTTCGCGCCCTCGCCGAGGGGGCGTAGCGTGAGGTCATGAACCAAGACGGGCTCTTCGGGCCCGGTTCGGTCACCTGGCGGGTGATGGCGGAGCCGGTGCTGTTCGTGGGCGGCTTCCGGGCCCTGCTGATGCAGGGCCTCCACCCGCGGGCGATGCGCGGGGTGATCCAGAACTCGGCGCTGTTCGATCCGTCCGAGGCGTGGGCGCGGTTCCTGCGCACGACCGAGTTCGTCCGGGTGCGCACCTACGGCTCCGCGGAGGAGGTGGAGAAGGCCGCCTCCCGGGTCCGTAAGATCCACGCCACCCTGACCGCCTACGACCCCGACGTCGGCGACCGCTACCACCTCGACGAGCCCGACGCGCTGCGCTGGGTGCACGTCGGGGAGGTCGACTCCTACCTGTCCACGGCCCGCCGCTCCGGGGTGCCCCTGACCGACGACGAGGCCGACCGGTTCGTGTACGAATGGCGCCGCGCCGCCGAGGTCGTCGGCCTGTCACCCGACGAGGTGCCCCACTCGGTGGGCGAGATGCGCGACTACATCGAGGCCGAGCGGCCGAAGTTGCGGTTCGTCCCCGAGGCGCCCCACCCGCTGCTGATGTCGCTCAACCCGCCGCTCCCGGCCCGCCTCACCCTGCTCAAGCCGGTCTTCCCGTGGATCACCGCCGTGGCCTTCGCCAGCCTGCCCCGCTGGGCCAGACGCCTCTACGGCCTGCCCGCCACCCCGTTCGGCGACGTGTGGGCGACGATGACGCTGCGCACCGTCCGGACCGGCCTGAACGCCGTCCCGAGGGCACTGCGACCGGCGCCACATTGACGCCGCCCGGAACCCTCGTGGCAGACTGGGAATAACTTGCGTAGGCAACAGCCTTTACGCACATCGAAGAAAGCATTGCGTGCTCCGGGGTCGGTGAAAGTCCGAACCGGCGGTGACAGTCCGCGACCCGGCCGAATCCATCGGCCGGTTGACCTGGTGGAATTCCAGGACCGACGGTGAAAGTCCGGATGGGAGGCAGCACGCGGCGGACGAGGCCCCTCTTCGGGGTGCGTCCGTCCTTGGGCGCTTCCATGCCCATGCCCCGGAGCCCTGATTCAGGGAAGGACCGGGGTGGACGACCACTTCATGCGCCGGGCGATCGACCTCGCCGCGCGCGGGCTGGGCACGACGAGCCCGAATCCGGTGGTCGGGTGCGTGATCACGTCCGCCGGAGGCTCCGTCGTCGGCGAGGGCTTCCACGCCGCGGCCGGCGGGCCGCACGCCGAGGTCTGGGCGCTGCGCGAGGCCGGTGAGCTGGCCCGGGGCGGCACCGCCTACGTCACCCTCGAACCCTGCGACCACCACGGCCGGACCGGGCCCTGCTCCGAGGCCCTGCTCAAGGCCGGGATCGAACGGGTCGTCGTCGCGGTGCCCGACCCGAACCCGGTCGCGGCCGGCGGCGCGAAGCGGCTGCGCCGTGAGGGCGTCGCGGTCGAGACGGGGCTCCTGCGGGCGGAGGCCGAGCGGGGGAACGCCCACTGGCTGACGTACACGCGGCTGAGGCGGCCGTTCGTCACGTGGAAGTTCGCCGCGACCCTCGACGGGCGGTCGGCCGCCGCCGACGGCACCAGTCAGTGGATCACCTCGCCGGAGGCCCGCGCCGACGTGCATCGCCTGCGCGCGCAGCACGACGCGATCATGGCCGGGATCGGCACCGTGCTGGCCGACGACCCCCACCTGACCGTCCGGCCCGCCACGGCCACGCCGCTGCGGGTGGTGGTCGACAGCGAGGGGCGTACACCCCACGGGGCGAAGGTGCTCGACGGCGCCGCGCCGACGCTGCTCGCCGTCGGGGCCGACGTGCCCCACGAGAACGCCGTGCGCGTCCCGCGCGGCCCCCACGGCCTCGACCTGCCCGCCCTGCTGACCGAACTCCACCGCCGCCAGATCGTCAGCGTCTTCCTCGAAGGCGGCCCCACCCTCGCCGGGAGCTTCCTGCGCGCCGGTCTGGTCGACCGGATCGTCGCCTACCTGGCGCCCGCGTTCCTCGGTTCCGGGGCGAGCGCCCTGGGCGACGCCGGGGTGACGGGCGTCGACGGCATCCACCGCTGGGAGTTCGAAGACGTCGTCCCCATTGGACCGGACCTGCGCGTGACCGCGCGGCCGGCGCCCCCGAAGGAGAACTGAGCATGTTCACCGGAATCGTCGAGGAACTCGGCGAGGTCGTCGCCGTCGACCCCCTCCCGCAGGCGGCCCGGCTGGCCTTCCGCGGCCCCAGAGTCACCGAGGACGCCGGGCACGGCGACTCGATCGCCGTCAACGGCGTGTGCCTGACCGTCGTCGAGGTCAACGACGACGTCTTCACCGTCGACGTCATGAAGGAGACCCTCGACCACAGCAGCCTCGGCGCGCTGACCGTGGGGTCGCCGGTGAACCTGGAGCGCGCGGTCCGCGCCGACCAGCGGCTCGGCGGCCACATCGTGCAGGGCCACGTCGACGGGACCGGGACCATCCTGAAGCGGGAACCCGACGAGCACTGGGAGGTCGTGACCGTCTCGCTGCCCGCCGACCTGGCCCGCTACGTCGTGCACAAGGGCTCGATCACGGTCGACGGCGTCTCGCTGACCGTCGCGTCGGTGTCCGACGAGGAGTTCACCGTCAGCCTGATCCCCACCACGCTCGCCCTGACGACGCTGGGCCGCAAGGTCGCCGGCGACCCGGTGAACCTGGAGGCCGACGTCATCGCCAAGTACGTGGAGAAGCTGGTGGCCCGGTGAACGCCGGCTTCGAGGTCCTCGGGACGACCGTCCTGTGGACCGACCTCATCGGCAACATCCTGGCCCTGGCCACGGTCGTGTTCGCCATCCGCCGGTCGCTCTGGACGTGGCCGGTCCAGCTGACCGCGTCGGTGCTGCTGCTGGCCGCCTCCGTCAACGCGGGGCTGACCGGCAACGCGCTGAAGCAGGTCATGTTCGGCGTGCTGGCCGTCTACGGCTGGGTGCGGTGGAAGAGCCAGGGCGAGGAGCTGGCCGTGCGGCCCGCGACGTACGCCGAGCGGCTGTTCCTGGCCGGCACCGTCGTCGTCGGCACCGCCCTGGTCGGCTGGTTCTTCTTCGTCACCGGGCTCTCGTGGGGCGCGCACGCCCCCCTTCCCGAGGGCTACTTCCTGGTGGCGGCCGACGCCTACATCTTCGTCGGCAGCGCGGTCGCGACCTGGGCCCAGGGCCGGGCGCTGACCGACTTCTGGCTGGTCTGGATCGCCGTCGACCTCGTCGGAGTGCCGCTGGCCTTCCGGTCGGGGCTGGTCGTCTCCGGGGCGGTCTACGCGGTGTTCTTCGTCCTGGTCCTCACCGGATTCGCGAACTGGCGCAAGCAGGAGGCGGTCGCAGTATGAACGACATCAGGCTCGATCCGATCGAACGGGCGATCGCCGACATCCGCGACGGCAAGCCGGTCGTGGTCGTCGACAACGAGAACCGCGAGAACGAGGGCGACCTCATCTTCGCGGCCTCCAAGGCCACGCCCCAGACGCTGGCCTTCACGATCCGGCACAGCTCCGGGGTCATCTGCGTCGGCATGCGGGGCGACGACCTCGACCGGCTGGGGCTGCCGCTGATGGTGAACGACAACAAGGAGCGCATGCGGACGGCGTACACGATCAGCGTCGACGCCCGCGACGGGGTCAGCACCGGCATCAGCGCCGCCGACCGGGCGCGCACCATCCGCACCCTGGCCGACTCGGCCACCGAGCCGTTCGAGCTGGTCCGGCCCGGTCACATCTTCCCGCTGCGCTACCGCGACGGCGGCGTGCTGGTGCGGCCCGGCCACACCGAGGCCGCCGTCGACCTGGCCCGGCTCGCCGGGCTGACCCCCGCCGGGGCGCTGGCCGAGGTGACCAACGACGACGGCACGATGGCCCGGCTGCCCGAGCTGCGCGCCTTCGCCGACGAGCACGACCTCGCGCTGGTCTCCATCGAGCAGCTCATCGAGTTCCGCCGCCGCACCGAACGGGTGGTGACCCGGGTCGCCGAGACGCTGATCCCGAACCGCTACGGCATGTGGCGGGCCTACGGCTTCGCCAGTTCCCTCGACGGCGGCGAGCACGTCGCGCTCGTCTACGGCGACCTCGACGACGGCGAGAACGTGCTGGTCCGGGCCCACTCCGAATGCATGACGGGCGACGTGCTCGGCTCGCTGCGCTGCGACTGCGGCGTGCAGCTCGACCACGCCATGGCCGCCATCGCCGAGGAGGGCCGCGGCGTGGTCGTCTACCTGCGCGGCCACGAGGGCCGCGGCATCGGCCTGCTGGCCAAGCTGCGCGCCTACGCCCTCCAGGACGACGGCCACGACACCGTCGACGCCAACCTCGAACTCGGCCTGCCGGTCGACGCCCGCGAGTTCTCCAACGCCGGCCAGATGCTCGGCGACCTCGGGGTCAAGTCGGTGCGCCTGCTGACCAACAACCCCGCCAAGATGCGGGGGATGGACGGCTACGGCATCAAGGTCCTCGGCCGCGAGCCGATGCCGATCGCCGTGAACCCGTACAACGAGAAGTACCTGTACGCCAAACGTGACCGGCTGGGTCACGAGATCCCTGAGGAGCAGGCATGAGTGGTGGCGGACGTCCGGAGACCTGGCCGGTCGAGGCGCAGGGCCTCACGGTCGGCATCGTCGCGGCCCGGTGGCACGAGAAGATCACCGACCAGCTGGTCGAACGGGCCGTCGCGGCGGCCAAGGACTGCGGCGCGACCCCGACCGTCGTCCGGGTGGCCGGATCGCTGGAGATCCCCGTGGTGGCGCAGGCGCTCGCCCGCACCCACGACGCCGTGGTGGCGCTGGGCGCGGTCATCCGCGGCAGGACGGCCCACTTCGACTACGTGTGCGACTCGGTCACCAGCGGCCTGACCAGGGTGTCCCTCGACGAGTCGACCCCGGTCGGCAACGGCGTGCTGACGTGTGACAGCGTCCACCAGGCCGTCGAGCGGTCGGGGGTGCCCGGCTCCAAGGAGGACAAGGGCTACGAGGCCACGGTCGCGGCCCTGGAGACGGCGGTTCTGTTGCGCGAGCTCGCCTCCGGATCGCGCTAACGTTCGGTCTCATGTTCCCGAGTGTTCCCGCGCCGCCCCTCCCCGTCGTCTGGCGTCCGAAAAGGGCCCGTGTCGTGGCCTACACGCTGGCGGCGATCATGGTGGGCGGCGCGCTGATCCTGGCGGTCGTGCTCCCGGAGCAGTTCCACCTGCCCGACCGCATCGGGGTCTTCGTCTTCGGCTGCGCGGTCGCCTTCCTCCTCCACCTGCTGGGCCGCCTGCGGGTGGTGGCCGACGACCAGGGCGTGACCGTGGTCAACGCCGTGCGGGTGCACCGCTACGAGTGGGCCGAGATCCTCGGGGTCTCCCTCCCGGAGGCCGAGCCCTGGCCCCGCCTCGACCTCGCCGACGGGAGCGTCGTGGGCGCGATGGGGATCCAGGGCTCGGAGAAGGCACGGGCGGCGCGCGCGGTGGCGGAGCTGAACGCCCTGATCAAGATCAAGAGCGAGGCCCCCGACCACTAGGCCGCCTTCGCGACCAGGCCCCTCCTGCGCAGTTCGGGCAGCACGCCCTCGCCGAACCAGTAGGCCTCCTCCAGGTGGGGGTAGCCCGACAGGATGAACTCCGACGCCCCGTGGGCGGCGTACTCCTCCAGCAGGTCGGCGACCTCGGCGTGGCTGCCGACCAGCGCGGTGCCCGCGCCGCCCCGCACCAGGCCGACGCCGGCCCACAGGCCGGGGTGGATCTCCAGGTCGCGGGCCCTGCCGCTCGTGAAGCCCTCGTGCAGGGCGAGCATGCGCTTCTGGCCGACCGACTCGCTGGTCGACAGGAGCTTGCGGGCCTTGGCGATGTCGCCGCCCGGGATGCGCTCCAGCAGGCGGCCGGCCTCGGCCCAGGCCTCCTCGCTGGTGTCTCTGGTGATGACGTGCAGGCGCACGCCGTACCGGAGCGTGCGCCCTTCCCGGGCGGCCAGCTCGCGGATCCAGCCGAGCTTCTCGCCCACCTGCGCGGGCGGCTCGCCCCAGGTCAGGTAGACGTCGGCGTGCCTGGCGGCCACCGGGCCGGCCGCGCCGGAGGAGCCGCCGAAGTAGATCTCCGGGGTGGGCTCCGGCGGGGCGGCGACGCGGGCGTCGGCCACGTCGTAGTAGGTCCCGCTGAAGTCGAAGCCGCCCTGCCAGGCGCCTCGCACGACGCTGAGGAACTCGTCGGTGCGGGCGTAGCGCTCGTCCTTGCTCAGATGGTCGCCGAAGCGGGCCTGCTCGGCCGTCTCGCCGCCGGTCACCACGTTGAGCAGCAGTCGCCCGCCCGAGACGCGCTGGTAGGTCGCGGCCATCTGCGCGGCCAGGGTCGGGGAGAGCAGGCCTGGCCGGAACGCCACCAGGAACTTCAGCCGGGTCGTCACCTGGGTCAGGGCCGCCGTGACGAGCCAGGCGTCCTCGCACCAGGTGCCGGTCGGGGTCAGCACCGCCTCGAAGCCGACCTGCTCGGCCGCCTTCGCGATCTGGCCCAGGTACTCGACCGACGGGGGACGGTATTCGGCGTCGCCGTGGGTGCGGCCCAGGCCGTGGCCGCCGGCCACGATCGAGCGGCCGTCGCCGGTCGTCGGCAGGAACCAGTGGAACCTCACTGCGCCGCCCCCACGATGTCGTTGAAACGCCGGTCGACGAAGTCGGCGAACTTCAGGCCGCCCGGGATGAGGCCCTCGGCGGCGAAGGCGTCGGCCATCTCCTGCTCCGAGGTGACCACCGCGTCGTCGATCACGATGGGCGTGGAGACCGCGTTGTCGACTGCCGCGTCGGCGACCTCCTGCGGCAGGCCGGTCTCGGCGGCCCACACCCTGGCCCATTCGGGCTTGTGGGTGAGCGCCCACTCACGGGCCTTGGCGAGCCGGGTCAGGTAGTCGCGGACCGCGTCGGCCTTGGTCTCGACCGCCTCGGGGGCGGCGACCGTGAAGTTCAGGCCGTTGACGTAGCCGGTGCCGTCGACCAGCACCTTGGCCTTGTGCTGCAGGATCGCCTGCGAGGTGAAGGGCTCCCAGATCGTCCAGGCGTCGACCGTGCCGCCGGAGAAGGCGGCCAGCGCGTCGGCGGGCTGGAGGTACTGCGGCTGGATGTCGGAGAACTTCAGGCCCTCCTTCTTCAGCACCGACAGCAGGTGGTAATGGGAGGAGCTGCCCTTGGCCACCGCGATCTTCTTGCCCTTGAGGCCGGCCGGGCCGGACACCGTCGAGTTCGCCGGTACGACCACCGCCGCCCCCGTCACGTTCTGCTTGTAGGCCGCCACGATCTTGATCTTCGAGTCGGCCGCCGCCGCGAAGATCGGGGGAGTGTTGCCCACGCCGCCGATGTCGACGGCCCCGGCGTTGATCGCCTCCAGCAGCGGCGGGCCCGACGTGAACTGGGCGAACGTGATCTTGTACGGGGCGTCGTCGAGCAGCCCGGCCGCCTTCAGCAGCGCCTGCGACCCCGCCTTCTGGTCGCCGACGCGGAGGGTGACCGTGCTCTGTGCGGCGCCGGCGTCGGTCGACGGAGCGCCGCACGCGGCGGCGGCCAGCAGCAGGACGGCGGCCAGCAGTGCGCGTTTCATGATCTTCCTTCGGGTGAGACGCCGAGCGCGGCGAGCAGGGTGTTTCGCAGGGTGACCAGGGCGGGGTCCTCGCGGTGGCGGGGACGTTCGGCCGTGATGGAGATGTCGTGGGCGATGCGGCCCTCGTCGAGCACCAGCACCCGGTCGGCCAGCAGCAGCGCCTCGTCCACGTCGTGGGTGACCAGCAGCACGGCCGGGCGGTGCCGGGCCCACAACTCCAGCACGAGCTGGTGGATGGTGATCCGGGTGAGGGCGTCGAGGGCCGAGAAGGGCTCGTCGAGCAGCAGCAGTTCGGGCTCGCGGACCAGCGCGCGGGCCAGGCTCGCGCGCTGCGCCTCACCGCCGGAGAGGGTGAGCGGCCACGCGTCGGAGCGTTCGGCCAGCCCGACCTCGGCCAGCGCCGCCTTCGCCTTGTCGGCGGGGGCGTCCAGCCCGAGGGTGATGTTGGCCAGCAGCCGCTTCCACGGCACCAGCCGGGGCTCCTGGAAGGCCACCGCGACCGAGTCGGTGACGTCGATCGCACCGGTGACCTCGTCGTCGAGCCCGGCCAGGGCCCGCAGGAGGGTCGACTTACCGGAACCGCTTCGGCCCAGCAGGGCCGTGAACTCGCCGTCGCGCAGTTCCAGGTCGAGCGAGTCGAGCACGACCCGGTCGCCGAACGCGCGCGCTACGCCAGAAAGCCGCGTCGCCATGCCAGCGCCCTCCGCTCCAGAAGCCGGACGATCGCGTCGGTGGCCAGCCCGAGCGCGCTGTAGACGAGCAGCCCGACCACGATCACGTCGGTGCGCAGGAACTCACGGGCGTCGTTGATCATGTAGCCGAGGCCGGTGGTCGCGTTCACCTGCTCGGCCACGATCAGCGCCAGCCAGGCCACGCCGAGGGCCTGCCGCAGCCCGACGAGCGTCTGGGGCAGCGCGCCCGGCAGCACGATGTGCCTGATCAGCTGGCCGCGCGACAACTTGAGCGTCTTGGCGACCTCGGCGAGCTTGCCGTCGACGCCCCGGATGCCGGAGAAGGTGTTGAGGTAGAGGGGGAACGACACCGCCAGGGCCACCAGCAGGATCTTCGGTTCCTCGCCGATGCCGAACCAGAGGATGAACAGCGGGATGAGGCCGAAGAACGGCAGCGCCCGCAGCGCCTGCATGATCGGGTCGACGGCGTTCTCACCCGCCCGGCTCAACCCCGCCGCCAGGGCCAGCAGGATTCCGGCCGCGCCGCCGACCAGGAAGCCGATCAGCACCCGCTGGAGCGAGACGCCGATCGCGGTCGGCAGCGTGCCCGCCTGGGTCAGTTCGACGGCGGTGGAGGCGATGGTGGCCGGTGCGGCCAGCAGGCGTTCGGGGAGCAGACCGGTCGCGCTGGCGATCTGCCAGATCACGAGGAGGGCGAGCGGGCTCAGCCAGCGATGCCACGCGGTGACGCGGCGCCGTGGCCCTTTCGGCGTGGCGCGCGGTGTTTCGACCGGGCGCGCCAGCTCGACGACGGACATACGGGAACCTCGCAGAGAGCGGTGAGTGGACCGCCCTCAGAGTTACCCATATTTCCTACCAAGTCAATCGGTAATATGCCGGAGCTCGCGTGCCAGGTTCCGTCTGGCCTGCTCTTCCCACAGGTCACGGGCCGTTTCGGTGCCGTAGAGAGAACCGCCGAGCAGCCTGCGGAGCACCTCGGCCCGGCCGACGCGGAACAGGGGGTCGGGCACGTGGCGGTATTCGTGCCGGACCGCTTCGGCGTAGGCGTCGTACCGTTCGGGGCTCTGGCCGAGCACGGCCAGGTCGGCGTCGCACAACACCGCCGCGTTCCCGTCGTCCGGGTGGTAGGAGTGCGTCGCGGTCACCCTGACCAGCCGGGCGACCTCCCGGGCGACCGGCAGCCCCAGGGCCGTCAGGCGCGACTGGGCGAGCTGGGCGCTGCGCTCCTCGTCCAGGCCCGGCCGGCCGTCGTAGACGGCGTCGTGGAACCAGGCCGCCAGCCGGACCGCCCGGAGATCACGGGCGTGGGCCCGGAGCGGTTCGATCGCCGCCAGGACGTCGGTCAGGTGGCGGGTCGTGTGGTAGCGGCGGTGGGGTTCGGCCCAGCGTGCGGACAACTCCGCGACCAGGGCGCGCCCCGCGGGGGAGTCGGGGAAATCCTGCGTCACCCCGCGAACCTACCAAGGGCGATCGTCATGTGATCACGCTCCGAAGTAGCCTGGACGGGTGGAAATCGACTCCCCGGAGACCCTGCGGGACCTCCTCGAACAGCGCGACTACCTGGCCGACCCGGGCCTGGCGACCGCCGCCTACCTGGCCCTGCGCATGGGCCGGCCGCTGTTCCTCGAAGGGGAGGCCGGAGTCGGCAAGACCGAACTCGCCAAGACCCTCGCCGCAGTCCTCGGCGCCCCGCTGATCCGCCTGCAGTGCTACGAGGGCCTCGACGCCGCCCAGGCCCTCTACGACTGGGACTTCGCCCGCCAGCTCCTGCACCTGAAAGCAGCGGAAGCCGCCGGGATCACCGACCTGCGGGCCCTCGAAGGCGAGATCTACGACCGCCGTTTCCTGATCGCCCGGCCGTTGTTGCAGGCGATCGAATCGCAGCCCGCCGTTCTTCTCGTCGACGAGATCGACCGGGCCGACGACGAATTCGAGGCCTTTCTCCTGGAGGTGCTCTCGGATTTCACCATCTCCATTCCGGAACTGGGCACCATTCGCGCCGCCGCGCCGCCGCTCGTCGTACTGACGTCCAATCGCACACGCGAAGTCCACGACGCCCTGAAAAGGCGCTGCCTCTACCACTGGCTCGACCATCCGGGATTCGACCGCGAGGTCGCCATCCTGCTGCGCCGTCTGCCGTCCTGTACGTCGTCCCTCGCCGAGCAGGTCGCCCGCGCGGCGGCCCGCCTGAGGGCCGCCGACCTGCTGAAACCGCCCGGCATCGCCGAGACGCTCGACTGGGCCGAGGCGCTGCTGACGCTGGGGGCGAAACGGCTCGACCCGGAGACGGCGGCCGTGACGCTGGGGGCCGCGCTGAAATACCGCGAAGACCAGCAGGCCGCCATTCGCGACGGGCTTCTCGATGCCTGACGTCGTTCCGCTGATGGTGGGATTCGTCCGTACACTGCGGGCCGCCGGAGTGGCGGCCGACCACGAGCGGACCCGGGGTTTCCTGACCGCCCTGGAGAATCTCGACGCCGGAGAAAGGAAAGACGTCTATTGGGCCGGCCGGCTCACTTTGTGTTCCGGCCCCGACGACCTCCCGAGATACGACCGCTGTTTCGCGGCCTATTTCGACGACCGCGCGACACCGAGGTCGGTGCCGTCTTCCGTCACGGTCACCCGATACCTCGCCGCACCCGACGGCGCGCCCCAGGACGGGGGCGAGCAGACCACCGCCGCCACCGCCAGCACCCTCGAAGTCCTGCGCGCCCGCGACGTCGCCACCCTCACCCCCGAGGAGCGCGCCGAGATCAACCGCCTGCTCGCGCTCATGCGCACCGCCCGCGAGACGCGCGCCACCCGCCGCCTGACCGCCTCAAAACGCGGCTCCCTCGATCCCCGCCGCATCGTCAGGGAGGCGATGAGACGGGGTGGCGAACCGGCCCGGCTGCGGTTCCGCGACCGGCGGCGCAAACCCCGCAGGGTGGTGCTGCTGATCGACGTCAGCGGCTCCATGAAGGCGTACGCCGACACCCTGCTGCGGGTCGCGCACGCGGTGGTCCGGTCGGCGCCGCGCGCCACCGAGGTCTTCTCCGCCGGGACCCGGCTGACCCGGCTCACCGCCGAACTGCGGATCAGGGACGCCGCCCGCGCCATGGACCAGGTCTCGGCCGCCATCCCCGACTGGAGCGGCGGCACCCGCCTGGGGGAGGAGCTGCGGGCCTTCCTGCGGCTGCCCGACGCGCGGGGCGCGATCGTGGTGATCGCCTCCGACGGATGGGAACGCGGCGATCCGTCCCTGCTCGGCGCGCAGATGGAGCGGCTGGGCCGGATGGCCCACCGGGTCATCTGGGTTAACCCCCATAAGGGGGATCCGGCGTACCGCCCGCTCACCGGGGGGATGCGCGCGGCGCTGCCCCACATCGACGACTTGGTGGCCGGGCACAGCCTGGCCGCCTACGAGGAGCTGGCCCGGCTCCTCGCGGGAAGGAGAGCCGGACATGCGTGACATCCTTTCGCAGGTCAACCGCTGGTGGACGGCCGACCAGGGCGTGTTCGGCCTGGCCACGGTCGTCGGCACCTTCCGCAGCGCGCCACGCCAGCCCGGCGCGGCCATGGCCGTCCTCGGCGACGAGGCGGTCGGCAGCGTGTCGGGCGGCTGCGTCGAGGGCGCCGTCTACGAACTGGCCCAGGAGGTCGTCGCCTCCGGAAGACCCGTCCTCCAGCGGTACGGGGTGAGCGACGACGACGCCTTCGCCGTGGGCCTGACCTGCGGGGGCATCATCGACGTCTTCGTCGAGCCGGTCTCCAGAGACGCCTACCCCGAACTGGGGGAGATCGCGGCGTCGATCGAGAAGCGCGTCCCGGTGGCGGTGGCGACCATACTGTCCGGCCCCGGCCGGATCGGCGCGCGGCGCGTCGTGTGGGACGACCACGTCTCGGGCACCCTCGGCTCGCCACGGCTCGACGCCGCCGTCGACGACGACGCCCGGGGCATGCTGGCCCAGGGCACGACCGGCGTCCGGCGCTACGGCCGCAGCGGCGAACGCCGCCTCGACGACCTCCAGGTGTTCGTCCAGTCGTTCGCGCCGCCGCCGAGGATGCTGGTGTTCGGCGCGATCGACTTCGCGGCGGCGGTGGCCCGGGTCGGCAAGTTCCTCGGCTACCACGTGGTCGTCTGTGACGCCCGGCCGGTCTTCGCGACCTCCAAGCGGTTCCCCGACGCCGACGAGGTCGTGGTGAAGTGGCCGCACGACTACCTGTCCCACGCGGCGGTCGACGAACGCACCGTCATCTGCGTGCTGACCCACGACCCGAAGTTCGACGTCCCGCTGCTGGAGGTGGCGCTGCGCACGCCCGCCGCCTACGTGGGCGCGATGGGCTCGCGCCGCACCCACGACGACCGCATGGCCCGGCTGCGCGAGATCGGCCTGACCGAGGCGGAGCTGGCCCGGCTGCGCTCCCCGATCGGCCTGGACCTGGGGGCCCGCACCCCCGAGGAGACGGCCGTGTCGATCGCCGCCGAGCTGATCCAGCTGCGCTGGGGGGGCTCGGGCCGCCCGCTGACCACCACCGAGGGCCGCATCCACGGCGAGCTCGCGTGATCGCCGGGATCCTGCTGGCCGCCGGGGCGGGCCGCCGGTTCGGCCGCCCGAAGGCCCTGGTCGAGTACGAGGGCGAACGCCTGGTCGACCGGGGGGTGCGGCTGCTGGAGGAGGGCGGCTGCCATCCGGTGGTCGTCGTGCTGGGGGCGGCGTGCGCCCAGGTGCGGGGCGCGGTGACCGTGCTGAACCCCGACTGGGCGACCGGGATGGGCTCCTCGCTGCGCGTCGGCCTGGAGGCGGTCCCGCCGGAGGCGCCGGGGGTGGTGGTCGCCCTGGTCGACCAGCCGCTCATCCGGCCCGAGGCGGTCGAACGGCTCATCGCCGCCTTCCAGGCCGGGGCCGAACTCGCCGTCGCCACCTACGGGGGAGCGCAGCGCAACCCCGTGCTGATCGGCCGCGACCACATCGCCGAGGTGGCGGCCTCGCTGGCGGGGGACGTGGGCGCGCGCCCCTATCTGAAGCGGCACCCCGGGCTGGTCACCGAGGTGCCCTGCGACGACGCGGGAGACCCGGCGGACGTCGACGAACCGGGGGACCTGCCGGCGGGCTAGAACCTCAGGTCGGCGACGGCCGCGCGGTGGTCGCTGCCGGCGGCCTCGCGGACCTCCGCCAGGGTGGCCTCCATGCCCCGGTAGAGGATGTGGTCGGGCCGGGTGATCGGGAAGCCCGACGGCCAGGTGAAGCCGAAGCCCTGGCCGGCCTCCTCCTGGGCGTCGCGCAGCGGCGGCACCAGGTTGCCCCGGGCGCGGTCGGTCGTGGCGGTGTTCAGGTCGCCGAGCAGGACGAGCCGGCGGCTCTTGTCCTTGGCGATCACCTCGCCGGCCTCCTTCAGGGTCTTGTCCCGGAAGGAGGTCTCGCCGGGGCGGGCGGAGGCGAGGTGCATGACGTACACGGTCACGTCCCCTTTCTCGGCCTTGACGACGGCGCGCAGCGCCCTGGCCCAGCCGAGCCCCACGTCGACCCGTTTGGCGTCGTCGAGCTGGTACCTGCTCCACAACCCGACGGTCCCGACCTGGAAACGGTGGGGGAAGATGCGGCTGAGCTCCTTGGCGGCGGGGCCGCCCGGGGTCAGCTCCTGCGCCGCCACCACGTCACGGCCCTCGGCCGCGGCCCGCACCGCCTGGCCGGACAGGTCGTTGGCGACCCCGACGTTGAGCGTCGCCACGGTGAAGTCGCCGCTCCCGCCGGGCGGATGCCGCAGCACGCTCGGCCCGAACATCACGCCCCACACCACGGCCGGGGTCAGCGACGCCACGACCGCCCCCCGCGACCGGGCCACCGCCGCCAGCGCCACCAGCGGGACGATCACCACGCCGAGCCAGGGCAGCACGCTCTCCAGGACCGGCGTCACCCCGCCCAGTTCGGGCAGCAGCCGATGCCCGGCCAGGATCGCGGCGAGCACGATCGCGAACACCGACACCACACGAGCCAGCAAGATCCCTCCCCTGCCGGGAAAGTGTACGGCTCCCCGTATACGGAGGGCGTGAGCCGACATGTACCCTCGGAATCCCGTACTACCGGAACAACATTCGGTCCAGGAGGATCTATGCGGATCGGGATGGCCCTGAGCTATTCCGGCGGTTTCAAGGAGACCGTCGCCGAACTGGCCGACTACGAGAAGGCCGGCCTCGACATCGTGTTCGTCGCCGAGGCCTACAGCTTCGACGCGGTCAGCCAGATGGGGTACATCGCCGCCCGGACCGAGCGCCTGGAGATCGCCTCCGGCATCCTCCCGGTCTACTCCCGCACCCCCGCGCTGCTGGCCATGACGGCGGCCGGTCTCGACTACGTCTCCGACGGCCGGTTCACCCTGGGCCTGGGCGCCTCCGGCCCGCAGGTGATCGAGGGCTTCCACGGCGTGCCCTACTCGGCCCCGCTGGGCCGCACCCGCGAGGTCATCGAGATCGCCCGCAAGGTGTGGAAGCGCGAACGCCTCGAATACCAGGGCAAGCACTACACGATGCCCCTCCAGGGCGGCACCGGCCTCGGCAAGCCCCTGAAGCTGATCAACGCCCCCGTCCGCGAGCGCATCCCGATCGTGATCGCCGCCATCGGCCCCAAGAACGTCGAACTGGCCGCCGAACTGGCCGAGGGCTGGCTGCCCATCTTCTACATGCCGGAGAAGGCCGCCGACGTGTGGGGCCCGAGCCTGGCGGCCGGCGCGGCCAGACGAGCCCCCGAACTGGGCGGCCTGGACGTCATCGCCACCGCCCACCTGGCCGTCGGCGACGACGTGGCCGGCTTCCTGGAGTTCGGCCGCCCGATGGCGGCGCTCTACATCGGCGGCATGGGCGCCAAGGGCAAGAACTTCTACAACGACCTCGCCGTCCGCTACGGCTACGAGAAGGAGGCCGCCGAGATCCAGGACCTCTACCTCGCCGGCAAGAAGGACGAGGCCGCCGCCCGGGTGCCCCACGAGCTGCTGGAGAAGATGTCCCTGATCGGCAGCGAGGGCTTCGTCCGGGACCGGCTGGCCGCGATGCGCGAGAGCGGCGTCACGACGATCAACGTGACCCCGATCGCCTCGACCCACGAGGAGCGCGTGCGCCTGATCGAGAAGGTGAAGGAACTCGCGGGCTGAACCCGGCCGCCCGCAAATGGGGAAGACGTGTCCGTTCGGGCGGGCGGAAATGTCGGCGGCACCGCTTAGGGTCGCCGACCATGGATTCTCCATTTGCGTGGTCCGGCGTCTTCCCGGCGGAAGGCCCGCCATCCCCGGAAGCCGACGGCCCTCCCCTTCCGCCCGACCACGGTCTCCACACCGCCACGGGTGAGCCGGAGGTGCGCCTCCTCGAAGAGCGGCTGGGCCTGCCGCTCCCGCCGAGCTACCGCGCGTTCCTCCTCTACGCCGACGGCTACGGCGACGCGGACGAGGACGATTACTTCCTGTTCCGGACGGAGCGGGTCGGCTGGTTGCGCGATCTGGAACCTGAGTGGTGCCAAATCTGGGGTCCCCAGGAGGGCGACAAGGTCCCGAGCGTGCCCGACGACCTCTATTTCGTTTACGGGCCGGACCAGAACGGCTTCGTCCGCAACGAATACGTGCCGCACACCCTTCTCATCGGCCGCTGGGACGGGCTGCTCCTCCTCAACCCCCTGGTCGTCACCCCCGCCGGGGAGTGGGAGGCCTGGCATCTCGCGTCGTGGCGGGCGGGCGCGGCCCGGGGGCGGTCCTTCTGGGAGTTGATGGCGAGCGACCTGGTCTGAGGCCGCCCGGGCCGGTGGTGCCGAGGTGCTCAGGGCCGGAGGCAGATCTCGAACATCTCCCGCAGACGTTCCTCGACCTGGTGGGCGTCGACCTCTTCGATCACTCCGGGGCCGAAGAGGCGGCGTACCGAACCGGTGCCCAGGATCATCGTGGCGGCCAGCAGGGCGCGCTGTTCCGGTTGGGGGCCGTCGAGCTGGGCGGCGATGCGCTTGACCACGGTGGCCTCGACGTGGGCGCGGAGGATGGCCTGGATCTCGGGGCTGGTGCCGGCGCGGTCGACCATGCGCGTGACCGGCTCGGTCGCGCCGCTCTGCAGGCGGACCGCCAGGCGGTGGGCCAGCCGGGCGGCGAGGCCGGCGGGGTCTCCGGCGATCACCGACTCGATCGTCGAGCCGGTCGCGAGGGCCTCGGCGAAGAGGGCCGCCTTCGTGCCGAAGTAGCGGTTCACCAGGGCCACGTTGGCCCCGGCCTCGGCGGCGATCATGCGCATCGTCACCTGGTCGTAGCCGTGGGCCGCGAACAGGTCGCGGGCGGCCTCCAGGATCCGCCGGCTGGTCGCCTCCCGATCTCTCGTCACCTGACGAATATTAGCTGCGTTTGACAAGTAAACAAGCGTCTACTAACTCTGTTGAGGAGCATTCTTTACACGGGGGGACGCCGGCTTTGACTCTCTTGGACGCACCACAACGCACCTACAGCCATCGCCAGGTCCTGGAGATCCTCTCGGGTCTGCTGCTCGCCCTGATGACCTCGATGCTCTCCACGTCGGTCGTCGGCACCGCCCTCCCGACGATCGTCGGCGACCTGGGCGGCCAGGAGCAGCTCTCCTGGGTGGCCAGCGCGACCCTCCTCACGATGACCGTGTCCACCCCGCTCTGGGGCAAGCTGTCGGACATCTTCGGCCGCAAGCGCCTCTTCCAGATCGCCCTCGGCCTGTTCGTGGCCGCCTCGGTGGTGGCGGGGCTGTCGCAGAACATCGGCATGCTCATCGCGGCCCGCGCGGTGCAGGGCCTCGGCACGGGCGGCCTGTCGGCCCTCACCCAGGTCATCCTGGGCGACATCGTGCCGCCCCGGGAGCGGGGGCGTTACTCCGGCTACGTCGGCGCGGTCTTCGGCCTCTCGACCGTCGCCGGGCCGCTGCTCGGCGGGTTCATCGTCGACACCGACTGGCTGGGCTGGCGCTGGTGCTTCTACGTCTGCGTGCCGCTCGCGATCGTGGCCTTCGCGGTGGTCCAGCGGGTGCTCCGGTTCGACCACGAGAGCCGCGACGCCCGCATCGACTGGTGGGGCGCGACCACGCTGACCGGCGGCGCGACCGCCCTGATGCTGCTGCTGTCGTTCGGCGGCCACGAGTTCGAGTGGAACTCGGCGTGGACCTACGTCCTGGGCGCGGTCACGGTGGTCCTGGTCGCGGCGGCGGTCGTGGCCGAACGGGCGGCGACCTCGCCGATCCTGCCGCCCCGGCTGTTCGGCGACCGCACGTTCGTGCTGGCGAGCGTCGCCTCGCTCCTGGTCGGCGTCGCCCTGTTCGGCGCGATGATCTACCTGCCGCAGTACCTCCAGATCGTGAAGGGCATGTCGCCCACGGAGTCGGGCCTGATGACCCTTCCGATGGTGGTCGGCCTGTTCCTCAGCTCGATCGTCTCCGGCAAGGTCGCCTCGTCGACCGGGCGGTGGAAGGCGTTCCCGGCCGTCGGGCTGGTGCTGGTCGCGGTCGGGCTGTTCCTGCTGTCGCGGCTGCACGTCGACTCCACGCCGGTGGAGATCGGGGCGTACATCACGATCATGGGCGCGGGGCTCGGCATGACGATGCAGATGCTCGTGCTGGCCGCGCAGAACGCCGCCTCCCGCGAGGACATGGCGGTCAGCACGTCCGGCGTCACGTTCTTCCGCAGCCTGGGCGGCGCGGTCGGCGTCGCGGCGTTCGGCGCGATCCTCACCAACCGGGTCAAGGACGAACTGGCCGCCCGTCTCGGCGGCGTCGCCGCCGCGCCCCAGCTCGGCACCCCCGAGGCCATCCACGGCCTGCCGCCGCAGGTGGTGAAGGCGGTGCTGGAGTCGTACACGGAGGCGATGCAGACCGTGTTCCTGGTCGGGGTGCCCGCGGCGGTGCTCGGGGTGGTCGCGGTGCTGTTCCTCAAGGAGGTGCCGCTGCGCGGCGGCGGCACCCCGCAGCCCCGGGGCGGCCGGCACGAGCGCCGAAGGCAGCCCGCCTGAGGCACTCGTTTGGCAGCATGACCAGGTGACGTCAATCGACTCGCACGACGCCCGCGCCCTGGCCCAGAGCCTCCGCCGGGTCTACGAAGCCGTCGCCGGACGGGTGAGCGAGGACAACGCCTCCTCGCCCCTCGTCGCCAAGGTCACCGGCCACCTGGGCCGGCCTCTGAGCGAGCTGGTGGTGGTCGAGGAGAAGTACCGCCTCTTCGAGCACGCCGGCCTCCAGCTCGCCGCCGACCGCTACCTGGCCGCCCACACCCCCGACGCCGGATGGTTCGGCGTGGTGGGCTCCGACCGGCGCTTCATGAGCATGATCAACATGATCACCAGCGCCCTCACCCACGGCGGCACGCTGCTGGGCCGCGCCGACTACACGGTGGCCGCCGTCGGCCCCGACGAGACCATCGACGTGGTCCAGCTCGGACTGGTGTGCACCCACGCCCCCGACGGTGCCCCGGTGGTGCTGGGGATCAACACCCGTGAGGACTTCACCGAGGCCTCCGTTCTGACGGTCATCGCCGCCGACAGGGAGACCGCGACGGGCGTGCGCCAGGAGGTCGACCGCCTCATGCGTGAGCTCGATCCGCTGCGCGGCCGGGTGGTCACCTTCGGCTTCAGCGAGCACCGCAGGAACGAGTTGCTCACCTTCGTCCCCCGGGCCGAGCTGGCCCCCGAGGAGGTGGTGCTGCCCGAGGGCCGCCTCGAAGCCCTGGAGGAGCACGTCGTCGGCATCGGGCGGCAGGGCGACCGGCTCCGCGAGGCGGGCCAGCACCTGCGGCGGGGCCTGCTGCTCTACGGGCCGCCCGGCACCGGCAAGACCCACACCGTGCGCTACCTGCTCGGGCGGCGGCCCGAGAGCACCGCGATCCTGATGACCGCCGAGGGCATGGCGAAGATCGGCTTCGCGGTCGCCCTGGCCCGGAAGCTGCAACCCTCGATCGTGGTCGTCGAGGACGTCGACCTCATCGCCGAGGACCGCTCCCACTTCCAGACCAGCCCGCTGCTGTTCAGCCTCCTCGACGCCATGGACGGCGTCGCCGGAGACGCCGACGTGACCTTCCTGCTCACCACCAACCGGGTGGAGGCCCTGGAGACGGCGCTGGTCCAGCGGCCCGGCCGCATCGACCTGGCCGTCGAGATCCCGCCCCCCGACGAGCGCGCCCGGGAGCGGCTGGTCCGCCTCTACGCCCGCGACCGGCCCGTCGAGGCCGACGTGGCGGCGATCGTCGCGGCCACCGAGGGCGTGACCGCCTCCTACATCAAGGAACTGCTGAGAAGGGTCGTCCTCACGGCCCTGCGGCGAGACGAGCACGCCCTCACCGACGACCACTTCGCCACGGTCCTCGACCGGATGGCCGGAGACGGCGAGTCGCTGACCCGCGCGCTCCTCGGCGGCGCGGCGAAACCCGCGGAGGTCCGCGCGAAGGCCCGCCTGGAGCCCCCGGCATGCTGAGGTGTCCTACATTCCAACCATGAGCTTCGCCGAACGCCGCGCCCGCCTGGCCGCCCTCCTCGCCGAGGGCGGCCACGCCGGCCTGCTGGTCACCCGGCCCGTCAACGTGCGCTACCTGACCGGCCTGGCCAGCTCCAACGCCGCCGTGCTGGTGCGGGCCGACGCGAGCGCGGTCCTGGCGACCGACTCCCGCTACATCGAGACGGCCCGGGGGCTCGGCGGCGACGTACAGATCAAGGAGACCCGCGACGTCGCCGGCGACCTCCTCGAAGCCGGCGCCGCCGTCGAGGCCCACCACCTGACGGTCGCCGAATACCACCGCCTGGGCGGGAGGGCGCCCCTCACGGAGGGCCTGGTCGAGGACCTCAGGACGGTCAAGGACGACACCGAGATCGCCGCCCTGGCCCGCGCCTGCGCCCTCACCGACCAGGCGTTCGCGCTGGTCGCCGAACAGATCGCGGCCGGCCTGACCGAACGCGAGATCGCCCGGATGCTCGAACTGCGCATGACGGAACTGGGCGCCGACCGCCCCGCCTTCGAGACGATCGTCGCGAGCGGCCCCAACGGCGCCGTCCCGCACCACTCGCCCGGCGACCGCCCGGTCCGGCGGGGCGACCTCGTCACCATGGACTTCGGCGCCCTGTACGCCGGCTACCACGCCGACATGACCCGGACCGTGGCCTTGGGCGAGCCGTCCGGCTGGCAGCGCGAGATCTACACCCTCGTCCACGACGCCCAGGCGGCCGGACGCGCCGCCGTGCGGCCGGGGGCGACGGCGGCCGAGATCGACGCCGCCGCGCGCGACGTGATCGCCGCCGCCGGATACGGCGACCGCTTCGGCCACGGCCTCGGCCACGGCGTGGGCCTGGAGATCCACGAGGAGCCGTTTCTCGGCCCCGGCCGGACCGGTAGACTAGAGGATCGAGTTCCGATCACCGTCGAACCCGGGGTCTACCTGCCGGGGTTGGGCGGTGTGCGCATCGAGGACACGCTCGTGACGCGTGACCCATTGCCGGAACTGCTCACACTCACCACCAGGGAGCTGCTCGTCCTGTGAGCGGCCCGCACGCAGGAGAAGAGACTTCACGTGGCGACCACGAACGACCTCAAGAACGGACTCGTGCTCAAACTCGACGGCGGCGACCTCTGGTCCGTCGTGGAGTTCCAGCACGTCAAGCCCGGTAAGGGCGGTGCGTTCGTCCGCACGAAGCTGAAGAACATCATGTCGGGCAAGGTCGTCGACAAGACCTTCAACGCCGGCGTCAAGGTCGAGGTGGCGACCGTCGACCGCCGCGAGATGCAGTTCTCCTACATGGACGGCGACGAGTTCGTCTTCATGGACACCGAGACCTACGACATGCTCAACGTCTCCCGCGTGGCCGTCGGCGACGCCGCCAACTACCTGCTCGAGAACATGCTCGCCACGGTCGCGATCAACGAGGGCAACGTCCTCTACGTCGAGCTCCCGGCCGCCGTCGAGCTGACGATCGCCGAGACCGAGCCGGGCCTCCAGGGAGACCGCTCGACCGGCGGCACCAAGCCCGCCACGCTCGAGACCGGCGCCGAGATCAAGGTGCCGCTGTTCATCACCACCGGCGAGAAGGTCAAGGTCGACACCCGGACCGGCGACTACCTCGGTCGCGCTTGATGTCTGCCCGGGGGAAGGCGCGCCGCCGCGCGCTCGACATCCTCTTCGAGGCCGAGGCACGTGACACCAACCCGCTCGACATCCTCGCCGAGCGGGTCGAGCGGGCCGAGCCTCCGGTCAACGAATACACGATCAGCCTGGTCGAGGGCGTGGCCGGGCGGCTGGGCCGCATCGACGAGCTCATCTCGACCTACGCGGAGGGGTGGACGATGGAGCGCATGCCCGCCGTCGACCGCAACATCCTCCGGGTCGGCACCTACGAGATGCTCTGGGTCGAGGAAGTGCCCGAGGGTGTCGTGATCAGTGAGTGGGTGGGCCTCGCCGGTGAGCTCTCGACCGACGAGTCGCCCCAGTTCGTCAACGGCCTGCTGGCCCGGTTCAAGCAGCTCAAGCCGTCCCTGACGCTCTGAGCTCCGGCGGCGGCGTAGGCTGGCGTGCCTACGCCGTCGTCGACATTTCGGAGGATCACCGTGCGTGACGCCACGCGGCAGGCCGTCGTCTGGGAGTCGCTCCAGGCGGTCATCGCCGGCAGAGCCGCGCTCGACATCCTCGACGCCGGCGGCGGCACCGGCGGGTTCGCGGTGCCGCTGGCCCGCCTGGGCCACTCGGTGACGGTGGTCGACCCCACGCCCGACTCGCTGGCCGCGCTGGAGCGCCGCGCCGCCGAGGCCGGCGTGACCGTCACCGGCCTCCAGGGCGACGCCGGTGACCTGGCCGACCTCCTCCCGCCCGCCAGCGCCGACCTGGTGCTCTGCCACAGCGTGCTGGAATACGTCGACGACCCCTCGGCCGCCCTCGCGTCGGTCCACACGGTCGTCCGGCCTGGGGGAGTGGTCAGCGTCCTGGCCGCCAACCCCGTCGCCACCGCCATCCACCGCGCCCTGGCCGGCAACTTCGCCGAGGCCCGCGAGGTCCTGGAGACCGGCACCTGGGGAGAGAAGGACCCGACCCCCCGCCGCTTCACCGGCGAGGCCCTCGCGGCCCTCCTGAGCAAGGCCGGCTTCACCGTCGGCGAGGTCCAGGGCGCCCGCGTCTTCACCGACCTGGTCCCCAGCCGCTTCGCCGAAGACGACCCGGATGGCTTGATCGAGCTGGAAAGGGCCGCCACCGCCCACCCCGTCCTGAGGGACATCGCGACCAGGATCCACCTCTTGGCCCACCGCTAAAAGACTCTTTCCGTTACGGCTCCGCCCACCCCGGCACCGACCACCGCTCCCGAGAAGCGCCGCACCCGGCGCCAACCGCCCGCTCCCGCTCCACTCGCCGACGAGCCGGTCCGGCCGAGCGGGCAGGTCCGGCCGTGGGTGCGCGGCGGCCGGGGAGAGGGGTCGGGTGAACATGCAGGTCTGCTCATGCTGTGCCCGAGCGCGCCGGTGTCTGGACTGAGGAGCGCAGGAGAGCGAAGCGACCCGGAGCGACGAGGGAAGACGCCGGCTGAAAGCGCTCGGGCCCGCGCGGGCGGAGCCCGCGCAATCAAACAGACGTTCGGTTAGACTCGCGGCATGTCGAGGAAACAGGTGTTGCCGCAGGTCACCGGCCCGGCCCAAGTCGCCGACGACGCCGGCTGCCCGATCCTCCACGTCGACATGGACGCGTTCTTCGCGGCGGTCGAGCTGATCGAGCGCCCGGAGCTCCGGGGCACCCCCGTGATCGTCGGCGCCGCCGGGGCGCGGGGCGTGGTGCTGAGCGCCACCTACGAGGCCCGCAGGTTCGGGGTCCACTCGGCGATGCCGATGACCCGGGCGATGCGCCTGTGCCCGCAGGCGACGGTCATCCCGCCCTCCCACGGCAAATACGGCGCGATCTCCAAGGGCGTCTTCGAGATCTTCCACGCCGTCACCCCGCTCGTGGAGCCGCTCTCGGTCGACGAGGCCTTCCTCGACGTCGGCGGGGCCCGCCGCAGGCTGGGGTCCCCGGTTCAGATCGCCGCGGCGATCCGGGCCCAGGTGGCCGAGCGCTTCGGGGTGACCTGCTCGGTCGGGGTCGCGTCCACCAAGTTCGTCGCCAAGCTCGCCTCCCGCCAGTGCAAGCCCGACGGCCTCCTGGTCGTCCCGGCCGAGGGCGTCGTCGAGTTCCTCCACCCGCTGCCCGTCGCCGCCCTGTGGGGTGTGGGCGAACGCACTGAGCAGGCCCTGACGCGCCTGGGCATCAAAACGGTGGGCGACCTGGCCCGGGTGCCGGTTGCCACGCTCCAGCGCGAGTTCGGGGCCGCGGGGAGCCATCTGGCGGCGCTGGCGTGGGGCCGCGACGAGCGCCGGGTGACCGCCCACGTCCCCGACAAGAGCATCGGCAACGAGGAGACCTTCGCCCACGACGTCGACGACCCCGAGACGATCATGCGGGAGCTGCTCCGGCTCTCGGAGCGGGTCGCCGCCCGGCTGCGCGCCGCCGGCTACGTCGGCCGGACCGTCAGCGTGAAGCTGCGCCGGTCAGATTTCACGACCATCACGCGGTCGCGTACCCTCCGAGAGGCCACAGATGTGGCGAAAGAGATACATACCACCGCTTGCGACCTCTACAGGGCCGCAGGTCTCGATAGAGTGCGGCTGCGACTCGTAGGCGTCCGGATGGAGAACCTCCGCCCGGCAGACACGGCGACCAGGCAAATCGGCCTGGGAGACCGCGAGATCGGCTGGCGGGAGGCGGAACAGGCCATGGACAAGGCGATCCGGAGGTTCGGACCGGATGCGGTCCGCCCCGCCTCGCTCGTCCGAAAACGGTTTGGTCCAATGGATCTATGACGTCACCTCCGCATTGGACCGCGCTTGTGGACGTTCTGACCGTTTTCTTTCGCCCACGTCTACAGACTCGTATTCTGGGGATAACCGACCGCAGGGTTCGGACATCCTTCGTTCGTTGCCGTCTTCCCCGTCTTGGGGCCGTCCTTGGGAGGCGCCGTGCCGCTGTCTGAGCACGAGCAGCGCTTGCTCGACCAGATCGAGCAGGCCCTCTATGCCGAGGACCCGAAGTGGGCCAATACCGTCCGGATCAGTGACCCACGCAGCCATTACAAGCGCCGCCTGGTGAAGGCCTCCATCGGCTTCGCACTCGGCGTCGTCCTGCTGATGGTCGGCGTCGTGTCCACCGTCATCTGGCTCGGGGTCGCCGGCTTTGTGGTCATGCTCGCGACGTGTCTGTGGGGTCTGTCCAGCTGGAAACGCATGAACGGTTTCCACGGCGACAGCCGCTCCGCCACGTCCACGCAGCAGCAGGGGCCGGCCGCCCGCCGTGGGCGCCGTCCCGGCTTCATGGAGCGCATGGAGGAGCGCTGGCGCCGTCGTAACGACGAGCGCTAGCCGCCGCGGTTTCACTTGTCACACTAATCACGCGAACACGGCGGGCCCGGGGCTGACACGCCCCGAGCCCGCTCGTTTGTTCCGCTGTTACCGTCGCGACCCGACCTGTGACTCCAGCACGTCGTCGGCGGTCGCGCTCTCGTCTTCCTTGCGTGCCGGGCGCAGCCGGATGTTCTCCAGCCGGTCGAACCCGTCGAGCACTCGCTCGCCGAGGCCGCGCACCCGCAGCAGCGACGACATGGGCGCCAGCACCGCCGCGATCCGCCGCCCCCGCGACACCGACGCCGCCAGGCCCCGCCTGACCGCCTTCAGGTCGTCGACCAGGGGCGTGACCTCGCCGGGCGTGCGGGCGTACCGCAACTTCTCCTCGCTGGTGGCGATCTTGGTCAGCGCCCTGGCCGCTTCGGTGTCGAGGGGGTAGGCCGCCGCCAGCCGCCGGCCGAGCGCCCGCGGGGTCTCGCTGCCCGCCTTGGGCATGCCCAGGTCGACCAGGGTGTCGCACAACTCGGCCCAGGCGGCCTCCACGGCCGGGGCCGCGAAGGTGTTCTCCTTCGGCTCGGGCGCCACGGGCTCCTCGGCGGCCCAGACCGACAGGGGCCGGTCGGCGGGCTCGCCGCCGATCACCTCGCCGCCGCTCCAGCCGTCGTCGTCGTCCTTCTTCGGCTTCACCACGGGCACCTCGTCGTCGGGCACGGCCGCCGCCCGGTTGAGCACCCGCCGCCGCCAGAGCCAGAGCACCGCCCGCATGACGGCGGGGATCAGCGACAGCAGCAGCGCCACGGCGACGCCGATGCCGACGTTCACCCAGATGGACCTCTCCTCGACCGCCGGCAGACCGGTCGGCCCGAGTTCCCGCTCGGCGTTGCCGATCCCGCGCGCCGGGTTGCTCGCCCCCGGCGAGGCGGCGGGGTCGTCCGACGGCCTGGCCGAGGCCCCGGGCGACGGCTCGGCGGAGTCAGACTGCGGCAGCGTGTACGACGGCACCCGCGCCGTCGCCTGCCCGAACCCGCCCGACGGGGTCGGCTCGAAGGTCAGCCAGCCGGCGCCCTCGAAGTAGAGCTCCGGCCAGGCGTGCGCGTCGTGGGTCCGGACGACCCACCGGCCCTCCGACTTGGTGCCGCCGGTGTAGCCGATCGACACCCGCGACGGGATGCCCAGCACCCGCGCCATCACCGCGAAGGCGCTGGCGAACTGCTCGCAGTAGCCCGACTTGCCGACCAGCAGGAAGTCGGTCAGCGCGTCGAGCCCCGACCCCTTCGTCTCCAGGTCGTAGGTGAACCCGCCGGTCCGGGTGAACCACTCCTGCAGCTTCACCGCCATCTGGTAGGGGGTGGCCGCGCCCCGGGTGACGTCCTCGGCCAGCGCGACGACGGCCGGGTCGATGTCGGCCGGCAGCGTCAGGAAACGGCCCTGCACGTCGATCGGCGCCATCGGCGCGTTGTCCAGCATCTCGGGCGTGGGCCGCACGTCCTTGCCGATGACCTGGTATTCGAGCCCGGCCGCGTCGTCCTCGGTGGAGAACACCATGAGGGTGTTGCGGTCGGCCCGCCAGTCGCCGTCGGCGATGACCTGGGTGGCCGGGTAGGGGAGCGGCAGGAAGCGCAGCTCCTCGATGTCCTCGCTGATCGTGATGGTCTGGTCGACGGGGGTGCCCGGCGTGGTGACCGACAGGCCGGGCGCGGGCGGCATGACGCTCTCGCTCACCCGGTCTTCGGGACGCCCGCGCAGCGAACTCGACTTGAACTGCTGCCCGTCGAACTCGTCGAGCGAGTAGATGCGCAGGTAGCGCGGCACGTCGTCCTTGGACGTGTAGGTCAGCACCGGCGCGTTCACCGGGTGTGAGAGCTGCCCGCTGAGCTTGGCGATGGCGTCGGGGATGCCGACGTTGCGGCCACCCGGCCCCAGGCCGTTGCCGACCCCGAACCCGAACGGCGGGTTGGGCGTCAGCGTGGGGATCAGCGCCGGGATGCCGATGGCCAGCGCCACGGCGGTGACCCCGATGCGCTTGCCCGACAGGACGAGCTTGCCCGCGTCGGGGGTGGTGGTGGTCGTCCGCGAACGCCGTACCAGCACGGCCCGGCCCCAGTGGGACACCCGTTCGCGCCCGTCGGAGACCAGCAGGCCGACGAACCCGAGTGCGCCGATGATGAACGCGGGCCAGGCGATCGGCTCGTTCAGCACCGCGGCCGGGACGGTGAACAGCCCGAGCAGCGGCAGGCCCGCCAGGGCCGCCCGGCGCACCCGCACCGCGAACGCGTCGACCAGGATCGCGATGAACGCGACGCCGCCCGCGGTCAGCAGGCTGATGCCCCCGGTCGACGGGACCGGCGCGGCGAACTTCTGGATCTCGTCCCAGCCCTCGGCCATCGTCTCGGCGATCCGGGCGGTGGAGTCGAAGTTGGGGATGAACCCCCACCACGCCTCGTCGCGGGCGAAGGTGACCGTCATGAACACGATCGCCGCCAGCGCCATGCCGACCGGCGCCGCGAACGCGGGCTGGGCGTACCGCGACACCAGGGCCGCCGCGAGCGTCGTGCACAGCAGGATCCCGAGCGTCGCCCAGAACCACGAGCCCTCGGAGAACAACGGATAAAGGGTGAGCGCGACGGCCCCGGTGGCCGCCCCAGAGGCGATCGGCAGGCGCATCACGCGGCACTCCTCTTGTACGCGGCGTCGGGCCAGATCGTGGCCAGCGACACCCCGGCGGGCAGCCGCAGCACCCGCCAGCCGCTCGCGGCCAGCACCGCCTGCGCCTGCTCGTGTTCGGGGGAGACCTCGCCGTCCGAGCCGCCCTCCCAGGTCGCGACGTCGAGGAGCACCGCGACGCCGGTCATGTGGCCGTGCCGCAGCCGCGCCAGCGACTGGGCGTCGTCGAGGTCGAGCGCCCCGAGCACCGCCACGATCAGCCCTTCGCCGCCGCCCTGCCGCAACCCGGCGATGCCGTTGGAGAGCGAGCGGGCCTGGCTGTTGCGCACCACGGCGAGCGTGTCGAGCAGCGAGGCCTGCACGCCGCCCTCCACGAGCTGCTGCGGCCCCTGGTCGGTGACCAGCCGCAGCCCGAGCCCCTCGTGCGCGAGGTGCACGCCGATGGAGGCCGCCGCCGAGACCGCGACCTCGAACGACGAACGCGGCCCCTCGCCCCGGTGGGCGGGCCGGCGTGTGTCGAGCAGGAGCGCGCCGCGGCTCTGCCACTGCTGCTCCTCGCGCCGCACCATCAACTCGCCGTAACGCGCGGTCGAGCGCCAGTGCACCCGGCGCAGGTCGTCGCCCTGCCGGTAGTCGCGCGGCGCGACGTCGTCGTCGCCCGCCGCCGCCACCGATCGGGTCCGGCTGTCGCCCCCGCCCGCCCACTCGCCGGACAGGCGCACGTAGGGCAGCGGGATGACCTGCGGGGTCACCACGAGGGTGTCGGTGGCGGTGAACGTGCGGGCCAGCTCGACCAGCCCGAACGGGTCGGTGATGCGCACCGACAGCGGCCCGATGGAGTAGCGCCCGCGCAGGTCCGACCGCACCTTGTAGTCGATCTCGCGGATGCCCTTGGCCTCGACCCGGTCGAGCACGAACCGGGGGCGGGTGCCGAGGGCGTACTGGAGGGTGTCCTCGACGAGGAGCAGGCCGGTGGGCAGCCGGGTCACGTTCTCCAGCCGCAGCGTGACCGTGCTGTCGTTGCCGGCCTCGACCCGGGAGGGGTCGAGGCGGCGCGCGCAGCTCAGCCGGTAACGGGTCCGCGCCACCACCATGACGGCCAGCAGCGGCAGCGCGACGATCAGGATCGCCACCCGGATCAGGTCGTGCTCCCCGAGCAGGAACGCGCACACCAGGGCGGCGATCCCGGAAGCGAGGAACGACCTGCCCCGGGCGGTGAGCGCCCTGAGTCCGGTCATAGAAAGGAGTCCTACTTCGTGTCGGGCACCGGGACGCGGCGCACAAGCTCGGCGAGCGACTGCTCGGGCGTCCGCCGCTGGCCCTGGGCCTCCATGCTGGGCAGCAGGCGGTGGGCCAGGACCGGCGTGGCGAGGTCCTGGAGGTCGTCGGGGATCACGTAGTCGCGGCCGGAGAGCGCGGCATGCGCGCGGGCCGCCCTGACCAGCTGCAGCGTGGCGCGCGGGGAGGCGCCGAGCCGCAGGTCGGGGGTCTGGCGGGTGGCGGTGACCAGGTCGATGGCGTACTTCTTCACCGGCTGCGAGACGTAGACCGCGCGGACCGCCTCGATCAGCGCCTTCACCTCGGCGGTGGTGGCGACCGGCTCCAGCTTGTCGAGCGGCTGCGAGGCGCCGTGCACGTCGAGCATCTCCAGCTCGGCGACCGGCTCGGGGTAGCCCATGGCGATCTTCGCGGTGAACCGGTCGCGCTGCGCCTCGGGGAGGGGATAGGTGCCCTCCATCTCGATGGGGTTCTGGGTCGCGATGACCATGAACGGCGCGTCGAGCCGGTGGGTGAGGCCGTCGACGGTCACCTGTCGCTCCTCCATGCACTCCAGGAGGGCCGACTGGGTCTTCGGCGAGGCCCGGTTGATCTCGTCGCCGACCACGATGTTGGCGAACACCGGACCAGGCTTGAACTCGAACTCCCGGGTCTGCTGGTTGTAGGCGCTCACACCGGTGATGTCGGAGGGGAGGAGGTCGGGGGTGAACTGCACGCGGCGCATCGGGCAGTCGATCGACTTCGCCAGGGCCTTGGCGAGCATCGTCTTTCCCACACCCGGTACGTCTTCGATCAGAAGGTGACCTTCCGCGAGCAATACGGTCAGCGTCAGCCGAACCACGTCGCTCTTGCCTTCGATGACGGATTCGATCGCGTCCCGGATCCGGTGCGCGGTCTCGACCAGCTCGTTGAGACTCTCCGAGCCGGCTTTGTCACCGACGCCGTGAGTTACTGCCACCGGGCCTCCAAGGGCGTGCCGTATTGCTGGGGGTTTGCCATTTCCATCCATTGTGTGTACCGAGACTATGCCGCACGTGGTTCTCCGGCGACTTTGTGCAGAAAGAAGCGTGAACTGCCCACAGTGTCGTGCTATGCGGTCTGGATCCTGTGGTACGTCAGTCCTGATTCCGTGACACGCCGGGCCCGCGACTTGACGCCTTCCCTTTGACGACGGTGAGCGCGACACGCCCGCGCCGCTCCGGCGCCCCACTTCGCACCACCGCATTTGACCTGCGAAAACGCCCGATAAACGAGATCGTCATACCGTTTGAATCAGTTGACGGTGGAGAGAAGTGGAGTATGGTGGAGCCCAATGGAGGACCGTGGCTGTAGGGCTTCGTGTTCCCCATGGCACGGGAGGTGGCGCCGATGTTCCTCGGCACTCACCACCCGCGCCTCGATGACAAAGGACGGCTGTTCCTGCCGGCGAAGTATCGCGAGGAGCTGGCGGAGGGTCTTGTGATCACCAAAGGCCAGGAGCGCTGCCTCTACGTCTTCCCCGTAGAGGAGTTCCAGCGCATCACTGAGGCTTTGCGCACCGCGCCGGTGACCGCCAAGGCCGTCCGCGACTACAGCCGCGTCTTCTTCGCCAGTGCCTCCGATGAGACCCCCGACAAACAGGGGCGCGTCACCATCCCGTCCGGCCTGCGCCAGTACGCCGGGCTTGATCGTGACTGCGTGGTCATCGGCGCCAACACCCGGCTGGAGATCTGGGCCGCCCCGGCGTGGGAGGCCTATCTCGCCGACCAGGAGCAGGCATTCGCCGACCTTTCCGAGGAGGTGTTGCCAGGGATCCTGTGACCTTTCGAAATGACCCGTCGGTGACGTTCGGCGAGGTCTCCACCCGCCCGCCGGGTACCTGATGCACCTTCCCCGGTGTCAGGTGCCACGAGACGCGGTCCGCGGATGGGGACCTGGCCGGACGGGTCGGCTCTCCGTCATAGTTCTCGGCGGCGCAGTCGACCGAGGGTGGGGACTGTCTAGCCGACGGGGCGCCGCGACCGCGAGCCCAGAAGCGGCATTGTTCGAGGCAGATCCGCAGCGCGAGCCACGACCTGCCTTCTTTTCATGGGGGTGTACGACGAATGACCGACCAGAACACCGGTGGGCACGTTCCGGTGCTGCTTGGCCGCGTGCTGGAGCTGCTGGCTCCCGCGCTCACCGGGCCGTCCCCGGTGGTCGTCGACGCCAACCTGGGCCTCGGGGGTCACGCCGAGGCGATCCTCGCCGCCCATCCCGGCGTGCACCTCATCGGCATCGACCGCGACCCGTTCGCCATCGAACACTCCACCGCACGGCTGGCGCCCTACGCCGCCCGCACGACCATCGTCCGCGCCGTCTCCAGCGACCTGGAGCGGGTGCTCGCCGACAGCGGCCACCCAGTCATCAACGGCGCGCTGTTCGACCTCGGCGTCTCCTCGCCGCAGCTCGACGAGGCCGACCGCGGGTTCGCCTACTCCTACGACGCGCCCCTCGACATGCGCATGGACCGCGACCAGGAGCTGACCGCCGCCGACGTGGTGAACACCTACGAGCCCCGCGACCTGGCCCGGGTGCTGCGCGACTTCGGCGAGGAACGCTTCGCCGCGCGCATCGCCGAACGGGTCGCCAAGGAGCGGGCCGTCGAGCCGATCACCTCGACCAAACGCCTCGCCGACCTCGTGCGCGAGGCGATCCCCGCCGCGACCCGCCGCACCGGCGGCAATCCGGCGAAACGAACATTCCAGGCGTTGCGCATCGAAGTGAACGCGGAGCTGGCCGCCCTCGACGTGGCCCTGCCCGCCTCGCTCGACGCGCTCGCGGTGGGCGGGCGCGTGGTCGTGCTCTCCTACCACTCCTTGGAGGACCGGCTCACCAAGCAGGTCCTCGCGGCGCGAACCAGGGAAACCGGCCCTCCGGGGCTGCCGGTCCCGTTGGAGGCTCACCAGCCCCGGTTCCGCCACCTGACGAGGGGAGCCGAGCTCCCCGACGACGACGAGCTGGCCCGCAACCCGCGGGCCGCCTCGGCCCGGTTGCGGGCGGCAGAGAGGATCCGCCAGGGATGAGGCCAACGATGAGCCCACTGAAAGACCCGAAGACCGGCGCCAAGCCCGGCGCCAAGCCCGACGTCCGCCGTCGTCCGCGCGGCCCCGTGACCCACGCCCGCCCGGTCGAGCGGCCCGAGGTACCGGTCGCGCGGCGCGCGCCGCAACCGCCGTCCGAACGGCGGCGCCCGCCGCGGGCTCCCTTCGTCATGCTCGTCGTCGGCCTGCTCGGCGGTGGTCTCGTCAGCCTGCTCCTGCTCAACACCGTGCTGGCGCAGGACTCGTTCAAGCACAACGAGCTGCGCCGCGTGAACGAGCAGCTCCGCCAGCAGGCCGAGGCCGAGAAGGGCCGCATCCGCGACGCCCGCCAGCCCGACGCGGTCGCCAAGGGCGCCGTCCAGCACGGCGTCTCGCCCGACCAGTCGGCTCCCAAGTGGGTCGGCGGCGGTCACACGCCGGCGGTCGACGACGCCGAGCCCACCGCGTCGGGCCGCACCGAGCCCGGCGGCGCGGCGGAGGCTTCGGAGACGGGGAGCAGCGAGCAGTGAGCAGTGGCGGCGGCCGCCCACCGTCCCCGGGCCGGCCGGGTGGCCCCGGCGACCGGGGCCCACGCGACGGCCGCCGCGCCTCGGGCACGGGCTCCCACCCGGGCCGCGCCGACGGACCGGGCCGCCCCCGGCGCCCCGACGACGCCGGCCGCCCCCGCGAGGCCGACACCGAACGCGGCGCCCCCCGCAAGGGCCGCCCGTCCGACGACCCACGCCGCCGCGACGACGACCGCCCCGAACCGCCCCGCGACAACCGCCGCCCCACCGAGGGCGGCGCGCGTTCGCGTACCAGGGGGCCTGCCGGTGACGGCGGGGCCCGATCGCGTGACGGCGGGCGTGGTGGAGACTCCGGGCCTCGTGACGAGGGCCGTGAGGGCGCCGGGAGGGCGCGCGACGGCGAGGGCCGGTTTCGCGATGGGGGCCGTCCGGGAGACGGGCGGTCCAGAGACGACCTGCGCCCCGCCGGCGGACGTTCCCGCGTGGGCGGACAGGCCGGCGACGGGCCGTCTCGTGAGGGCGGCCGCACCGCCGACGCTCCGCGTCGCGATGGGCCGTCCCGCGACGGCCGTCCCTCCAAAGGGGCCCTTCGTGACGGCCGTCCTTCCGGCGGGCCGCTTCGTGAGGGCGTCCGCGGGCGGGACGGCGCGGGCAGGCCGTCGCGCCCTGGTGAGAGGCCCATCCGGCCTGGTGAGAGGCCGTTGCGGCCCGGGGAGCGGCCGGTCCGGGGGCGGGACGGGGACGGGCCGCCGCGCCGGAGTCCGGCCGGGCCCGGGGGGCCGCCGCGTCGTCCGGGGCCGCCGCCGAGGCCCGCCGTGTTGCGGCTGGGGAGTCCGCGGCGGCGGATCAACATCGCGCTGATGGCCATGGCCGTGGTGTTGTCGCTGTTCGCCGGGCGGCTGGTGCAGCTGCAGGGGCTGAACTCCAAGACCTTCCAGGCCAAGGCCGCCGACCAGCGGGTCACGCCCGAGGTCCTGCCGGCCAAGCGGGGGTCGATCACCGACGTCAACGGCAACGAGCTGGCCGTCACGGCCGACGCGCGGGAGATCTACCTCGACCCCAAGGAGGTCAAGGAGACCCAGCGCGACCTGATCGCCACCACCCTCTCGGCCGAGCTCGGCAAGCCCAAGGACGGCATCGCCGCCAAGCTCGCCCAGGTCGACAAGCGCTACCTCGTCGTCGCCCGCGACGTCGACCCGCTGGTCGCCCGCAAGATCATGGGCATGGGTTTCCGCGGGGTGGGCTCCAAGCCCACCTACCGGCGGCTCTACCCCGGCGGCACGCTGGCCGGCGGCCTGGTCGGGTTCGTCGGCGACGACGGGTTCGGGCTGGAGGGGCTGGAGCAGGCGTACAACAAGACGCTCGCGGGTCAGGACGGCCAGCAGAGCATCGAGATCGGGCGGGGCGGCGAGCGCATCCCGATGACGCGCAGCACCCGGGTCGCGCCGGTGCCGGGCCGCGACCTGCGGCTGACGATCGACCGGTACATCCAGTGGGCCGCCTACGAGGCGATCGCCAAGCAGGTCAAGGCGGTCGGGGCGCGCAGCGGCAGCGTCATCGTCATGGACGTCAAGACCGGCCAGATCCTCGCCATGGCCAACGCCCCCGAGGTCGACCTGCGGAACTGGCAGGCCACCCGCGCCGAAGACCGGGGCAACAAGGCCGCCGCCGAGGTGTTCGAGCCGGGCTCCACCAACAAGGTCATCACCGCCGCCGCCGCGCTGGAGGCGGGCGTGGTCGCGCCGTCGACGCTGTTCACGGTGCCCGACAACATCCAGTGCGCCGACAAGGTGCTGCGCGACGCCCACCCCCACCCGACCGAGCAGATGACCTTCGCCCAGATCCTCGAGGAGTCGAGCAACGTCGGCACGATCATGGCGGGCACCAAGATCACCGATCAGCGGCTGCACAACATGTTCACGGCCTTCGGCTTCGGCGCCAAGAGCGGCGGCGGCATCCCGAGCGAGGAGGCCGGCCTGCTGCCCGACTGGCAGGAGTGGAGCGGCTCCCAGCGCTGCACCATCATGTACGGCCAGGGCATCTCCGTCACCGCCCTCCAGATGGCCAGCGTCTACCAGACCATCGCCAACGGCGGCGTGCGGCTGACCCCCACGATCGTCGCGGGCACCACCGATGAGAAGGGCCAGCTGGTCCCGGCCGCCGCCCCCAAGCAGACGCGGGTGATCAGCGAACTGACCGCCCGCCAGCTCGCCGGCATGCTCGAGAAGGCGGTCGCCGGAGCCGACGGAACCGGCGGCGCCGCCGCCATCGAGGGCTACCGGGTGGCGGGCAAGACCGGAACCGCCATGCGTTATGACCAGAAATGTGGCGGATACTGCGGTTATACGGCGACCTTCGTCGGCTTCACCCCCGCCGAAGCGCCCCGCCTGATGGCCCTGGCCGTCATTCAGGACCCGAAAAAAGACCATTACGGCGGTACGATCGCCGCGCCCGTTTTCCAGGAAGTCATGACTTTTGCGTTGAAGACCAAGAAAATCCCGCCGACCGGGTCGACGAGCCTTCTCCGGTGACCGGGAACGATACGCTCTCGCCGTGAACGAGCCCGACCGCACCACCCGATCCTCACCGGACCAGCAGATGCGCCCGTCGTCCAGTCCGCCGCGCCCGCTCTCGGGGCTGACGGCCCTGCTCGGCGTGCAGTCGGTCGCCGGGGCCGGGCGCGGTGTGGTCACCGGGGTCACGATCGACTCCCGCCGGGTCCGCCGGGGCGACCTCTACGTCGCCATCCAGGGCAAGACCGCTCACGGCGCCACCTTCAGCTCGGCCGCCATGGGCGCCGGCGCGAGCGCCATCCTGACCGACCACGACGGGGCCGAGATGGCCGCCGAGACCGGCCTGCCGGTGTTCGTGCTGCCCGACCCGCGCGCGGTGCTCGGCCAGGTGGCCGCCTGGGTCTACGGCCAGCCGGCCGCCGACATCCCGGTCATCGGGGTCACCGGCACCAGCGGCAAGTCGACCTCGACGTTCCTGCTGGAGGCGGGGCTGCGCGCGGCCGGGCACCGCACCGGCCTGGTCGGCGGCGTCGAGATCCACGCGGGCGACGTCGTCATCAAGCCCGAGCTGACCACCCCCGAGGCCAGCGACCTGCAGGGCCTGTTCGCGCTGATGCGCGAGCAGAAGGTGACCGCCGCGACGATGGAGGTCTCCAGCCACGCGCTGGCGCTGGGCCGGGTCGAGGGCATCTTCTACGACGTCGCGATCTTCACCAACCTGTCGCAGGACCACCTCGACTTCCACAAGGACTTCGACGACTACTTCGCCGCCAAGGCCCGGCTGTTCACGCCCGAGTTCTCCCGGCTCGGCGTGATCAACGTCGACGACCGCCACGGGCGCGAGCTGGCCGGGTTCGTGAAGATCCCGATCACCACGTTCTCCGCCGAGGGCGCGGCCGACGCCGAGTGGCGCGCGACCGACGTCCGGCTCGGGGCCGACGGGAGCTCCTTCCGGGTCGTCGGCCCGGGAGGGGTGGAGGCCGACGTGACCGTCGGGCTGCCGGGGCCGTTCAACGTCGCCAACACCCTGGGCGCGCTCGTGGCGCTCGTGGAGTCGGGGGTGCCGCTGCAGACCGCCGTCCAGGGGGTGAGCGGGTTCCGCGGCGTCCCGGGGCGGATGGAGCGGGTGCCCGGGGGCGACGGGTTCCAGGCGATCGTCGACTACGCCCACAAACCGGGCGCCGTCGAGTCGGTGCTGCGTGCGTTGCGCGAGGTCACCGACGGTACCCTGACGGTCGTCCTCGGCTGTGGCGGCGACCGCGACAGCGGCAAGCGCGCCCTCATGGGCGAGGCCGCCGCGCGGCTGGCCGACGTGGCCGTGTTCACCAGTGACAATCCCCGCAGCGAAGACCCGCTCGCGATCATCGTGGCGATGCTCGACGGCGCGCTGGCCGTGCCGCGCGAAGATCGTGCCCGCGTGGTCGTCGAGCCCGACCGGGCCGCCGCGATCGACCTGGCGATCTCCAGGGCCGGCCGGGGCGACGTCGTCGTCGTGGCCGGGAAGGGCCACGAACAGGGGCAGTACTTCGCGGGCGAAGTCGTCCCCTTCGATGACCGTGACGTGGTCGCCGCCGCCATCAGCAGGAGGAACGCATGATCCCGTTGCCGCTGGGCCGGGTCGCAGAGATCACATCGGGCGCCCTCACGGGCCAGGCCGACCCGGGCGCCGTCGTGAGAGGCCCGGTCGTGATCGACTCGCGGGCCGCCGAGCCGGGGTCGCTGTTCGTCGCGATCAGGGGCGAGCGGGCCGACGGCCACGACTTCGCCGCCCAGGCCCTGGCCTCGGGCGCGGCCGCCGTGCTGGCCTCCCGGCCGGTCGACGGCCCGGCCGTCGTGGTCGACGACGTCGTGGCGGCGCTGGCGAAGCTCGCCAACGCGGTGGTCACCGACCTGCCGAAGGCGACCGTGGTGGGCGTGACCGGGTCGGCCGGCAAGACGTCGACCAAAGACCTGCTGGCGCGGCTCGCGGCCAGGATCGGTCCAACGGTGGCGCCGGTGGGGTCGTACAACAACGAGATCGGGCATCCCCTCACGGTGCTCAAGGCCGATGAGGACACGCGGTTCCTGGTGCTGGAGCTTTCGGCGCGTAATGCCGGACATATCGCTTATCTGGCGGGAATCGCCCCGCCGTCCATCGGGGTGGTCCTCAACGTCGGCACCGCGCACCTGGGCGTGTTCGGCGGCAAGGAGGCCATCGCGCGGGCCAAGGGCGAGCTGCCCGAGGCGCTGCCCTCCTCGGGCGTCGCGGTGCTGAACCTCGACGACCCGCTGGTCGCCGCGATGAGCTCGCGCACCCGGGCGCGGGTGCTCTACTTCGGCCGCACCCGCAGCGCCGACGTGCGCGCCTCCCACGAGACCCTCGACGACCGAGGCCGGGCCCGGTTCACCCTCCACACCCCCTCGGGCGAGGCCGACGTCGCGCTGCGCCTCCACGGCGCCCACGCGGTCGAGAACGCCCTGGCCGCCGCGGCCGCCGCCCACGAGCTGGGGCTGTCGCCGGCCGCCATCGCCGAGGAGCTGTCGCTGGCCGAGCCGCGCAGCCGCTGGCGGATGGAGGTCACCGACCGCGCCGACGGCGTGACCGTGATCAACGACGCCTACAACGCCAACCCCGACTCGATGCGCGCCGCCTTCGCCGCGCTGCACGCCCTGGCCGGGCACCGCCGCAAGTACGCGGTCGTGGCCGCCCTGCGCGAGCTCGGCGACGACGCCGCCGAACTGAACGCGGGGGTCGGCCGCCTGGCCGCGGGAGCCGGTCTGGAGGCCCTGGTGGTCGTGGGCGGCGACGCCGGGCAGATCATCGCCGGCGCCCCCGACGCGATCCACGCCCCCGACGTCGAGGCCGCCGTGGCCGAGCTCACCGGCCGCCTGGCGCCGGGAGACGTCGTGCTGATCAAGGGACCCCGGGCCGCCGGGCTGGAGCAGGTCGCCGAAGCCCTGTTGGGGGGTGACGCCCGGTGAGAGACATCATCGTCGCCGCAGCGGTCGCGCTCGTCGTCTCGATGCTCGGCACCCCCATCGCGATCCGGCTGTTCGGGCGGCGCGGCTACGGCCAGAACATCCGCGAGGAGGGCCCCCAGGGCCACTACGACAAGAAGGGCACGCCCACCATGGGCGGCACGGTGATCGTGATCGCCGCCCTCCTCGGCTACGCCGTCGCCCACCTGGCCACCATGTTGTCGGCCAATCCCTCGCCCCCCACCGCCTCCGCGCTGCTCGTCCTCTTCCTCATGACCGGCCTGGGCGTGGTCGGCTTCCTCGACGACTTCATCAAGATCTACAAGCAGCGCAGCCTCGGCCTGCGGTCGGGCGCCAAGGCCCTCGGCCAGCTCCTCGTCGGCGTCGTCTTCGCGATCCTCGTGGTGCGTTTCCCCAACGCCTACGCGATCACCCCCGCCGAGACGCGGTTGTCCTTCCTCCGTGACTTCGGCCCCTCGATCGGGCTCATCGGCTTCATCATCTGGGTGCTCATCATGATCGTCGGGTTCTCCAACGCGGTGAACCTGACCGACGGCCTCGACGGCCTCGCCTCCGGGGCCACCGGCGTGGTGCTGGCGTCGTACGTGCTCATCGGCAACTGGCAGCTCCGCAACAGCTGCACGACCGCGATCCTCGGCCCCAACTGCTACATCGTGCGCGACCCGCTCGACCTGGCCGTCGTCGCCGCCGCCGTGCTGGGCGCGCTGATCGGGTTCCTGTGGTGGAACGCCCCCCCGGCCAAGATCTTCATGGGCGACACCGGCTCGCTGGCCCTCGGCGGCGTGATCGCCGGTCTGGCCATCACCACCCGCACCCAGCTGCTCCTGCTGCTCCTGGCGGGCCTGACCGTCGTCATCACCTCCTCGGTGATCATCCAGGTCGGGTTCTTCAAGATGACCAGGAAACGCATCTTCCGGATGGCGCCCCTGCAGCACCACTTCGAGCTCAAGGGCTGGGCCGAGACGACCATCGTGGTCCGGTTCTGGCTGATCGCGATGTTGTGCGCCGCCGCCGGGCTCGGTCTCTTCTACGTGGAATGGATGCCCAAGACGTGAGCCGTGTCGTCGTCGCCGGGCTCGGCGTCTCGGGCACCGCCGCCGCGCGCGGCCTGGCCCTGGGCGGCGAGCGGGTCGTCGTGGTCGAGCAGTCCGACCGGCCGCTCCCCGCCGACCTGGCCGATCTGGGGGTCGAGAAGGCCGCCGCGCTGCCCGACAAGGTGGAACTGGTCGTCACCTCGCCGGGCTGGCGGCCCGACCACCCGCTACTGCTGGAGGCGGCGGCGGCCGGCATCGAGGTCATCGGCGAGGTCGAGCTGGCCTGGCGGCTGCGCCACGAGGGCGCCGCGCCGTGGCTGGCCCTCACCGGCACCAACGGCAAGACGACGGCCGTGCGGATGCTGACGTCCATCCTCGAGAAGGCGGGGGAGCGGCCGCTCGCGGTCGGCAACGTCGGCACGCCGATCATCGAGGCGGTCCTCGACCCCGGCGACACCACCGTGCTGGCCGTGGAGCTGTCGAGCTTCCAGCTCCACTGGTCCACGAGCGTCGCCCCGGCGGCCGCCGCGATCCTCAACGTCGCCCCCGACCACATCGACTGGCACGGCTCCTTCGAGGAGTACGCCGCCGCCAAGGCCCGCATCTTCGCCAACGCCGGCGTGGTCGTCCACAACGCCGACGACCCCTGGTCGGCCCGGCTCGCCGAGCCATACGACTCGGTGGGCTTCACGCTCCAGGTGCCCCGGCCGGGGGAGCTGGGCGTGGTGGAGGACCTGCTGGTCGACCGGGCCTTCTGCGACGACCCGCGCTCCTCGGCGGTCGAGCTGGCCACGCTCGCCGACGTCCGGCCGTTCGCGCCGCACAACGTCGCCAACGCGCTGGCCGCCGCCGCGCTCGCCCGGTCGTTCGGCGTGCCTGCCGAGGCGGTGCGCGAGGGGCTGGCGGCGTTCACCCCCGACCCCCACCGGATCGCCCACGTGGCGACCGTGAAGGGGGTCTCCTACGTCGACGACTCCAAGGCCACCAACCCCCACGCGGCCGAGGCGTCGCTGGCGGCGTACGGCTCGATCGTGTGGGTCGCGGGTGGGCAGCTGAAGGGCGCCGACGTCGAGGAGCTGGTCGCGAGGTCCGCCAAGCGGCTGCGCGGCGCGGTGCTGCTGGGCGCCGACCGGGCCAGGATCGCCGAGGCGCTCGCGCGACACGCGCCGGATGTTCCCGTTGTGGAGGTCGGCGGGGAAGACACTGGGGTCATGGACCGTGTCGTCACCGAAGCCGCCCGGCTCGCCTCCCCGGGTGACACCGTGCTGCTGGCCCCCGCCGGGGCGTCATTGGACATGTTCGCCAACTACGGCGCACGAGGAGACGCCTTCGCGCGCGCCGTCCGCACCCTGGAAGAGCGGTGACCGAGGCGACGGCCGACGACTCTCGGCCGTCCCGGCCGTCTTGGGTCGCGACCCAGCTCGGCGCCTTGCGCGAGCTGCTCAGCCGACCTCTGACCTCCTACTATCTGATCCTCGGGTGCAGCGCCCTGCTGCTGGCGCTCGGCCTCATGATGGTGCTGTCGGCCTCGTCGATCGAGGCGCTGCAGATGATGGGCGACCCCTTCTACTGGTTCCTCAAGCAGTCGCTCTCGGTCGGGCTCGGCCTGCCGCTGATGTACGTCTGCTCGAAGCTCCCACAGCGCTATTTCCGGCTGGCCGGATATCCGCTGATGGCGCTGTCCATCATCGGCCTGGTCATGACCATCTTCATCGGCTCCTCCGAGCTCGGCGCGCAGCGCTGGATCTACATCGGCAGCCTGACCATCCAGCCGTCGGAGCCGGCCAAGCTGGCCATGGTCATCTGGGGCGCCGACCTGCTGGCCCGGCGGGCCCGCAACGGCATGATCGAGTGGCGGCACCTGCTGGTCCCGCTGATGCCCGGCGTGGCGATCCTGGCCGTGCTGGTCATGCTGGGCCGCGACCTCGGCACCACGATCGTGCTGATGATCATCTTCCTGGCGCTGCTGTGGGTCGTCGGCGCTCCGGTACGGCTCTTCGCCGGCATCCTGGCCCTCCTCGCCATGGCCACCATCTTCATGATCATCTCGGAGGGTTATCGGTCTGACCGGATCGAGGGCTGGCTGAACCCCTGGGGCAATGCGCAGGGGTCCGGCTACCAGGCCGCCCAGGGGCAGATCGCGATGGGGTCGGGCGGCTGGTTCGGGCTGGGCCTCGGGTCGTCACGGCAGAAATGGGACTGGCTGCCCCACGGCGAGAGCGACTTCATCTTCGCGATCCTCGGCGAGGAGCTCGGCCTCATGGGCACCCTCACGGTGCTCGCCCTTTTCGGCCTGCTCTGCTACGCCGGGCTGCGCATCGCCTCGCGCACCAGGGACCCGTTCGTCCGGCTGACCGCGGCGGCCTGCACGGCCTGGATCGGCGGCCAGGCGATCGTGAACATCGGCGCCGTCATCGGCGCCCTGCCGATCACCGGCATCCCGCTGCCCCTGGTCTCCTACGGCGGGTCGGCGCTGTTGCCGACGCTCGCGGCGCTTGGCATGTTGTTGTCGTTCGCCAAACGCGAGCCGGGGGCCGCCGAGGCCTTGGCCGCACGGGGCCCCGGCCCGGCCGCACGGGCTCTAAGCTGGCTTGGCCTCAAGACCTGACGTATATCCGGGCAGATTCACCGGCGCGAGCCACAGCCGGCCTCCGGCCGGCCGCGTCTCGCTCAGGGCAATCAGGTCCATAGCACGACTAGGGAGAGACATGAGGGTTGTCCTCGCCGGCGGCGGGACGGCCGGCCACATCGAGCCGGCGCTGGCGCTGGCCGACGCGCTCCGTCAGTTCGACCCGTCGATCGGCATCACCTGCCTCGGCACCGAACGCGGGCTGGAGACGCGGCTGGTCCCGGCCCGGGGCTACGAGCTCGCGCTCGTGCCCGCGGTTCCGCTGCCCCGCGCGCTGACGCCTCAGCTCCTGACCGTGCCCGGGCGGCTCGCCGGGGCGATCAGCGCCGCGGGCAACATCCTGGAGCGGGTGGGGGCCGACATCCTGGTCGGCTTCGGCGGCTACGTCGCCACGCCCGGCTACCTCGGGGCGCGCCGCAAGGGCGTGCCGATCGTGGTGCACGAGGCCAACCCCCGCCCGGGGCTGGCCAACCGGCTGGGCGCGCGGCTGACCACCCACGTGTTCACCGGCCACCCCGACACGCCGCTGCCCAACGCCGAGCACGTCGGCATCCCGCTCCGCAAAGACGTCTCGACCCTCGACCGGTTCTCGCTGGGCGACAAGGCGCGGTCCTACTTCGGCCTCGAGAGCGACCGCCCGACGCTGCTGGTGTTCGGCGGCTCCCAGGGGGCCCGCTCGATCAACAACTCGGCCCTCAACGCCGAGCCCCACCTGCGCCGCGCCGGCATCCAGGTCATCCACGTGATCGGCCCGAAGAACACCGTCGAGGTCGAGCCCCCGCCCGGCGACCCGCAGTACGTCATCCTGCCCTACGTCGACCGCATGGACCTGGCCTACGCCGCCGCCGACCTGGTGCTGTGCCGCAGCGGCGCGATGACCACCGCCGAGCTGACCGCCGTCGGCCTCCCCGCCGCCTACGTGCCGCTGCCCCACGGCAACGGCGAGCAGCGCCTGAACGCCGAGCCGATCGTGCGGGCGGGCGGCGGCCTGATGGTCGACGACGCCGAGCTCTCCCCCGACTGGATCATGCGCAACCTCGCGCCCCTGCTCCACGACCCCAACCGGATAGCGGCCATGTCCGAGGCCGCCTCCCGGATGGGACGCAAGGACGCCGACGTGACGCTCGCCCGCAAGGTTCTGGAGATCGCAGCCCGATGAGTCTGGTCAAACTGGTTGAGCCCATCCCCGCCGAGGAACTCGGGCGGGTCCACTTCATCGGGATCGGCGGCGCCGGCATGTCCGGCATCGCCCGCATCCTGCTCAAGCGCGGGGTGGCCGTCTCGGGCAGCGACGCCCGCAGCTCCGACCTGCTGACCGAGCTGCGCGAGCTCGGCGCGACCGTCCACGTCGGCCACGCCGCCTCGCACATCCGCGACGTCAACACCGTCGTGGTCTCCACCGCGATCCGCGACTCCAACCCCGAGCTGGGGGAGGCGCTGCGGCAGAACGTGCGCATCATCCCGCGCGCCGCCGCCCTCGCGGCCGTGATGACCGGCAAGACCGGGGTCGCCGTCGCGGGCACCCACGGCAAGACGACTACGACCTCGATGCTCACCGTGGCGCTGCAGAAGTGCGGCGCCGACCCGTCCTACTGCGTCGGCGGCCAGCTCGTCACCACGGGCCTGGGCGCCGACGAGGGCACCGGCCGGGCGTTCGTCGCCGAGGCCGACGAGAGCGACGGCTCGTTCCTGATGCTCGCCCCGCGCATCGCGGTGGTCACCAACGTCGAGCCCGACCACCTCGACAACTACGGCGAGCCGCAGGCCGTCTACGACAGCTTCGCCCGCTTCGTCGAGCGGATCGGCGAGACGATCGTGCTCTGCTCCGACGACCCCGGCGCCGCCGCGCTGGCCCCCATCGCCCGCGCGCGGGGCCTGAAGGTCGTCACCTACGGCGAGGGCGAGGAGGCCGACCTGCGCATCTGCGACGTGGTGCCGCGCGGCCTCGGCGTCGAGTTCACCCTGAAGGGCCACGGCGCGGTCCGCCTGTCGGTGCCCGGCCGCCACAACGCGCTCAACGCCACCGCGGTCATCGCCGTCGCCCTCGACCTGGGCCTGCCGTTCGACGAGGTCAGAGACGGCCTGGCCGCCTTCACCGGGGCCAAGCGGCGGTTCGAGTCCAAGGGCGAGGCCGACGGCGTCACCGTCTTCGACAGCTACGCCCACCACCCGACCGAGCTGGCCGCCGACCTGCGCGCCGCCCGCGACGTGGTGGCCGGGGCGGGCCGGGTCATCGCCGTCTTCCAGCCCCACCTCTACAGCCGCACCCGCTTCTTCGCCGACGAGTTCGGCGCCGCGCTCGGCCTGGCCGACGAGGCGATCGTCCTGGACGTGTACGGCGCCCGCGAGGACCCCGAGCCCGGGGTCTCCGGCGCGCTGGTGGCCGGCAAGGTCACGCTCCCGGCCGGCAACGTGGCCTACGCGCCCGACCGGGCGGCCGTGCCGGCGCTGGTCGCCGAGCGGGCCCGTCCCGGCGACATCGTGCTGACGATGGGCGCGGGCGACGTCACCGAGCTCGGCCCCCGCATCGTCGCGGAGCTGCGGTCGCGGTGACCCCTTCGGAAGCCCCGGCCCTCACCGACCGGCCGCCCGCCGCCGAGCGGGCGGCCCGCAAGCGGCCGGGCATCTGGCGGTTCGCCACCGCCACCCTGATCACCGGCGGCACGCTGGCCGTCTCGGGGTGGCTGGTGTTCCTCTCGCCCGTGCTGGGCGTCAAGGAGATCAGGGTCGAGGGCGTGCTGGGGCTGGCGCCCGAGCAGATCGAGCAGGCCGCCGCGCTGCCGCTCGACACGCCGATGGCCACCGTCGACGTCGAGGCGGTGCGGCAGCGGGTGGCCGCGGTGACCGAGGTCGAGTCGGCCAGGGTCGAGCGGGTCTGGCCGGGCACGGTCATCATCAAGATCCGCGAGCGCACCGCGCTGGCCTCGGTGCCGATGAACGGCAAGTCGGCCGTGGTCGACCGGTTCGGCGTGGTGCTCGACATCGTCGCGGTCGCCCCGCCGAAGCTGCCGGTGGTGCGGCTGCCGCACCTCGACCCGCAGGACCCGGCGGTGCGGGCCGCGCTGACCGTGCTCGGCGTGCTGCCCGACCATCTGCTGCGGAAGGTCCACGAGGTGCAGGCCAAGACGGCCGACTCGGTGACCCTGCTGCTCTCCGACGGCCGCACCGTCGTCTTCGGCGGGCCCGAGCGCGCGGCCGACAAGACCCGTATCCTTCTCGGGCTGCTGAACCAGCGGGCCGAGACGTTCGACGTGAGCTCTCCGGAAGTCGTCACCGTACGCTGAGGAGACGCGTTCACGACACGCCGGGCCGGTTGCGGCGCGGTGAGTTGACCCTGTCGGCGCGCAACCCTACTGTCCGTATCAATCCTCAGGTTGACATAACTCTAAATCTCAACTTGAGGGTGAGAGTTGGCTAGTGCGGGCACCCGCCCGTGACGGACATATGTAAGCGAGCGGAAAGGCCCCTCGTCGTGGCAGCACCGCAGAACTACCTCGCGGTCATCAAAGTCGTTGGAATCGGCGGCGGCGGCGTCAACGCCGTCAACCGGATGATCGAGGAGGGACTCAAGGGCGTCGAGTTCATCGCCATCAACACCGACGCCCAGGCGCTGCTGATGAGTGACGCCGACGTCAAGCTCGACGTCGGCCGGGAGCTCACCCGCGGCCTCGGCGCCGGCGCCAACCCCGAGGTGGGCCGCAAGGCGGCCGAAGACCACCGCGAGGAGATCGAAGAGGTCATCAAGGGCGCCGACATGGTGTTCGTCACCGCCGGTGAGGGCGGCGGCACCGGCACCGGCGGCGCGCCCGTCGTGGCCAACATCGCCCGCTCGCTCGGCGCGCTGACGATAGGCGTGGTCACCCGCCCCTTCTCCTTCGAGGGCAAGCGGCGGGCGATGCAGGCGGAGGCCGGAATAGAGAATCTCCGCGCCGAGGTCGACACCCTCATCGTCATCCCGAACGACCGGCTGCTGTCGATCAGCGACCGGCAGGTCAGCGTGCTCGACGCCTTCAAGGCGGCCGACCAGGTCCTGCTCTCGGGTGTCCAGGGCATCACCGACCTGATCACCACGCCCGGTCTGATCAACCTCGACTTCGCCGACGTGAAGTCGGTCATGTCGGGGGCGGGCTCGGCCCTCATGGGCATCGGCCACGCGCGCGGCGACGACCGCTCGGTCGCCGCCGCCGAGATGGCCGTCTCCAGCCCGCTGCTGGAGGCCAGCATCGACGGCGCCCACGGCGTGCTGCTCTCGATCGCGGGCGGGTCCGACCTGGGCCTGTTCGAGATCAACGAGGCCGCGCAGCTCGTCTCCAACGCCGCCGCGCCCGACGCCAACATCATCTTCGGCACGGTCATCGACGACGCCCTCGGCGACGAGGTGCGCGTGACGGTCATCGCGGCCGGGTTCGACGAGCCCGAGCCGGTGCGCGCCCAGCCGGTGCCGCAGCAGACCTCGCGCCCGCAGCCCGCCGTCCCGGCCGCCGCGAGCCGTCCAGCCCAGACGCAGGCCGCCGCCGCGCAGCCGGCGCGCGAGCGGCCGACGCTCTCGTCGTTCGTCGCGCCGCAGCCCAAGCCGAAGCCCGAGCCGCGCGCC
>NZ_WXEW01000003.1:1311-752528 GCF_009901565.1 Herbidospora solisilvae | reverse complement strand
AGGCGCCCGCGCCCACACCCTGCTGCGCCTGCTGGTCACCACCGCCCGCCTGGCGCCGAACATGTTCGACCTGCACCCGCCCTTCCAGATCGACGGCAACTTCGGCGCCACCTCCGGCATCGCCGAAATGCTCCTCCACTCCCACAACGGCGAACTCCACGTCCTGCCGGCACTGCCGTCGGCCTGGCCCAGCGGCAAATTCCAAGGGCTGCGCGGGCGGGGCGGCTACACCGTCGCCACCACCTGGAGCTCCGGCCGCGCCACCGAGATCCTGGTCAGATTCGACCGGGCCGGCACCGCCCGCGTCCGCAACACCGTCTTCACCGGCACGGTCGAAGTCACCGACAACGGCGCCGCGGTCACCTTCACCAAACCCGAATCCGACCTCGTCTCCTTCACCGGGCAGGCCGGGCGCACCTACCGGCTGACCGGGACCGGCACCCCGCAGCAGCCGACCTCCTGGGTGCGGATCACCAACGGCACCACGGGCCTGGCGCTCGACAGCGGCGGCAACGTCGCCTCCGGCTCGGTCGTCAAGCAGTGGACCTCGGGCACCTCCACCAACCTGCAGTGGCAGCTGGTCGACCTGGGCGGCGGCTGGTACCGGATCGTCAACCGCACCAACGGCATGGTCATCGACAGCTGGGGCAACACCGCCAACGGCGCCAACGCCCGCCAGGCCGCCTGGACCGGCTCCAACAACCAGCAATGGCGGCTGGCCGCCGCGAGCAACGGCCGCCACCAGATCATCAACCGGGGCACCGGCACCGCCCTGGACGGCATGGGCAACGCCACCGCCGGCTCCACCGTCTGCATGTGGGCGCCGAACACCAACACCAACAACCAGTGGACCGTCGTCACGATCTGACGGAGCCCTCCGAGTTCCTCGCCGCCGCGGGTGCCACCGCGGCGGCGAGGCCGTTCACGGGACAGGTTTCGCGGTTGTTACGGGATCTTGCTCTGCGCCTCTTGTCTGAAGTGTCCGGTCACTTTACAGTTTCAGACGAAAGGTTCAGAAAATAACCAGAAAATAACTGCCACCTTCTTGACCGTATGCCCGGTTGAGGCGTTCTCGCCTCCCGTCCATCCGAAGGGTGCTTTCTTGTCCTGACCGAATCCACGCGTGTATGTGTCCCCTGATTTGTTAGCGATAACAGCTCATCTACACGCGCCGATCCCTCCAGGATCCTCCTCATCATCATCGACAGAGGTCGGTGACGCATGTCCGCACGCGAACAGAATGACGCCTCTTCGTCTTGAAATGTTAGCGATAACAGATACGTAGCTTTCCGGCGCCCGCTGTACCTCTGGAGTCCGCCATGTTCGTGTCCCCCCGCCTCCGTTCACGTCTCCCCGTGGTTCTCCTCGCCGTGCTGGCCTGCGTCGGAATGGTGGCCCCACGGGCGAGCGCCGATTCCTGGTCGCCGGCCTCGTCGTACACCTCCACCGACAGGGGCGACGGCAGCTACACCGTCCCGCTGCTGCGCTCCGACGTGCCCGACATCAGCGTGGAACGGGTCCCGGCCGCCGAGAACAACGAGGGCCGCGACATCTACTACATGATCAGCACCACGATGCACCTGAGCCCGGGTGCGCCGATCATGAAGTCGTACGACCTGGTGAACTGGGAGATCGTCAACTACGTCTTCGACCGGGCGAACATCGGGGACTCCTTCTCCCTGCGCAACGGCCAGAACAGCTACGGCCAGGGCCAGTGGGCGTCGTCGCTGCGCTACCACGACGGCATGTTCTACGTCGCCTTCAACACCAACAACCTGGGCGGCGCCTACCTCTACCGGACCGACGACATCGACGACGGGAAGTGGGAGCGCACGGCCCTCGGCCGGGGCCTGCACGACCCCTCGTTGTTCTTCGACGTCGACGGCACGGCCTACATCTTCTACGGCTCGGGCGGCACCAGCGCCGTGCGGCTGAACTCCGACCTGACGGCCATCGCGCAGGACTACCCGAACATCTTCACCGCGGCCGACTACGCCGGCCGGCCCTTCATCGGCGGCCTGTTCGAGGGCGCGCAGTTCTACCACATCGACGGCTGGTACTACGCGGTGATCATCACCTGGCCCTCCGGGCAGGGCCGCCAGGTCGTCATGTTCCGGTCCCGGGACCTGCTCGGCCGCTACACCTCCGCCGGCGGCGTCAACACCTACGAGGCGCGCGGGGTGCTCAACTCCAACGGCTTCGCGCAGGGCAGCCTGGTGCCCATCTCCCGCGACGGCGGCCGGACCGACTGGTACGGCATGTTCTTCCGCGACACCTTCCCCGTCGGGCGCATCCCCGCGCTGATCCCCGCGACCTGGCAGGACGGCTGGCCGACCTTCAGCGCCGCCCAGGTGGACGGCGTGTTCGACAAGCCGATCCGGCTCACCCCGGCGCAGGAGACCTTCGAGCGGCAGAAGAGCATCGTCGCCTCCGACGACTTCGCCAACGACGCCCCGGAGCGGGCGTACATGGAGGAGAACTGGACGATCCCGGAGCCGCCCGACATCGACGAGTCGCTGATCGGCGTCGAACTGCTGCAGAACCCCGGGTTCGAGGCGGAGACGACCTCCCCGTGGGCGGCCCAGTTCGGCGCGACCCTCAGCCGGGACACCGGTGACCCCGCTGCGGGCGCGGCGGCGCTGAAGGTCGGCAACCGGACCCTCAACGGCTCCGGCCCCAACCAGTACCTCAACGGGAAGATGCAGCACGGCGTGACCTACACCGTGTCCGCGAAGATCAAGTACACCTCCGGCCCGAGCAGCGTGCGGTTCAACCTGGTGGCCGACTGGGGCTCCGGTGTCCAGGTGATGACGTTCGGGAACGTGCCGAGCGGCCAGTGGACGACGGTCACCGGCCGCTTCACCGTGCCGACGACGGCCAACCTGAACAACTTCAAGTTCGCGGTGGAGACGCCGTGGGCCAACCCGCAGCCGGCGTCGTCCAGCGTGGAATACCTTCTCGACGACGTCTCGGTCGTCGGGCTCCCGCCGACGGCGGAGTACCCGACCGAGGCCGAGATCGCGCCCAACGGGTCGCGGCTCGACGTCGCCTGGGAGTGGAACCACGCCCCCGACAACCGCAACTGGTCGCTCACCGACCGGGACGGCTGGTTGCGGCTGACCACGGGCAAGCCCGTGACCGGCCAGTACGTCTACACCAAGCTCTCCAACCGGGCCGAGCTGGCGTGGCTCGAGGAGGCCCGCAACACCCTGACGCAGCGCACGTTCGGGCCGCGCCAGTCGGCGGAGACCCGGATGGACGTCTCCGGCATGAAGAACGGCGACGTCGCCGGCCTGGCCGCCTTCAACCGCGGCTTCTCCTACGTGGCGGTCAAGCGGACCGGCGGCGTGAACACGCTGGGCGTGGTCAACCGAGGCCAGCCGTTCGGGGTCGACCTCGACCAGGCCGCGCTGGAGGCCTTCGTCCCGGGCACGACGGTGCCGCTCGGGGACGCCACCGTGGTGTCGGTCAAGGCCGACCTCGACTTCGCCGCGCCGGTGGGCCAGTTGTGGACGACCTTCTACTACAGCCTCGACGGGCTGACCTGGACCCGGCTGGGCAACCGCGTCGGCCCGCAGACGCTCGACGGCAGCCTCGCCCACTTCATGGGCCACCGGGTCGCCCTGTTCAACTACGCGACACAGGAGAAGGGCGGGCGGGTCGACTTCGACCACTACCTGCTCAGCGACACCCTGACCGCGCAGAACCTCCCCCTCGACACCTCCCGCCTGGACGCCGCCATCGCCCACGCCGGGACGCTGAACGAGCACTCCTACCCGGCCGACGCCTGGGCGCGGGCGCAGAAGGCGCTCACGGCGGCGAAGGCGGCCCGGGCGGGCGCGTTCGGCACCCAGAACCAGATCGACGCGCCGGAGCGGGCGCTCAGCTACGAGCTGGCCCGGCTCGGCACGCTGGAGATCGAGGACGTGACCGGCCCGGTCGTCGAGGTCTCGGGTGTGGAGGACAGCGGCGACAGCCGGGACCTGCACATCGGCTGGAAGGCCACCGACGCCCAGTCCGGCGTCGGCACGACCACCGCGACCCTCGACGGTGAGCCGGTCCAGCCGGGCACGCTCACCCTCTACGAACTGGCCCTCGGCGAGCACGTGCTCACCGTCACGGCCGTCGACCACGCCGGGAACCAGACCGTGAAGACCGTCCGGTTCACCGTCTCCACCTCGGTCGAGGACGTCTCGGCGCTGATCGACCGGTTCGCGGCCGAGGGCAGGACCAACGCGAGCAGCGCGGTCCGTCTCCACAAGGAGCTCGACCGGATCATCGCCGCCATCGCCGAGGAGAAGGACGACAAGAAGATCATCAAGGTGATCGAGAAGTTCAAGAGCGGGGTGAAGGACCACCGCGTCGAGGCCGACGAGATCGTCCGCACCACCCTGCTCCGCGACGCCGACGCCCTGATCGTCGGTTACGGAGGAACCCCCCGGTCCTGACCGCCGGTTCAGCAGATCTCGACGAACAAGGAGAACATGTCGTGAAATTACGCTCGCGCTTCGCCGCGATCGTGACCACCGCCGCGATGCTGGGCACGTTGTCGACCGTCACGGCCTCGCCCGTCCAGGCGGCCGGTCCCGACCTCATCGTCAACGGCGGCTTCGAGTCGGGCCTCACCGGCTGGTTCCCGAACAACGGGAACGCCACCGACACGGCCACGCTGACCCCGACGACCGACGCCTACTCCGGCTCGGCCGCCGTCGCGGTCACCCAGCGGACGACGACCGGATCGGGCCCGATGCAGGACCTGTCGGGCAAGGTGCAGGCGGGGAAGACCTACTCGGTCACCGCACGGGTCAAGTACGAGAACCCGAACAGCCCGGCCACCAAGCAGTTCTTCGTCACCATGCACTACGGCGGGGGGACGTACACCAACCTCGGCACCGTGACCACCCCGCGAGGACAGTGGGGCCTGATCCAGGGCACGTTCACCATCCCGGCCGCGCAGAGCGTGGCGACCGCGCGGATCTTCGTCGAGACCCCGTGGACGCAGACGCCCTCCACCGCGCCCGACACGCACCTCATGGACTTCAAGGTCGACGACGTGACGCTCAGGGAGTTCACCCCGTCGACCACGATCGAGGTGCTCGGCAAGAACCCCGGTGAGGGCAACCCGCTCATCTCGCACAAGTTCGGGGCCGACGGCAACGCCTTCGTGCACGACGGCCGGGTCTACCTCTACATGACCAACGACACGCAGGTGTACAACCCGGGCCCGAACGGGATTTCCCCGACCAACACCTACGGCGGGATCAACACCATCACCGTCATCTCCTCCGACGACCTGGTGAACTGGGTCGACCACGGCGAGATCCCGGTCGCCGGGCCGAACGGGGTCGCCAAGTACGCGAGCCAGTCGTGGGCCCCGGCGATGGAGAGCAAGATCGTCGACGGCAAGGAGAAGTTCTTCCTCTACTTCGCCAACAACGGCGCCGCGACCGGCGTCATCGTCGGCGACTCGCCGCTCGGCCCGTGGCGGGACGAACGGGGCAGCCTGCTGATCACCGGCGCGACGCCGGGCGCGTCCAACGGGGTCAACTGGCTCTTCGACCCGGGCGTCTTCATCGACGACGACGGCCAGGCCTACCTCTACTTCGGCGGTGGCGGCGACGACGGGTCGCGCAGCTACGAGAACACCAACCACCCCAAGTCGACCCGCGTGATCAGACTCGGCGACGACATGACCAGCACCGTCGGTTCGGCGGAGGTCATCGACGGGCCGCTCATGTTCGAGGCGGGCCACGTCTTCAAGCGCGAGGGCAAGTACTACTACTCGTACTCCTCGAACTTCGGCTTCGGCGGGCCGATCGACCCGGCCGGTCCGCCGACCGGCGCGATCGCCTACATGGTGGCCGACAACCCGATGGGCCCCTGGACCGCCGACAAGTACAAGGGCGTGATCTTCCGCAACCCCGGCAACTTCTTCGGCGCGGGCGGCAACAACCACCAGTCGGTGTTCCAGCTCGGCGGGGACTACTACTTCACCTACCACGCCCAGACGCTCAACCGCCGGATCACCGGTGGCGCGACCCAGGGCTTCCGCAGCCCGCACATCGCCAAGCTGGAGTTCAACCAGGACGGCACGGTCAAGGAGGTGCTCGGCACCTACGACGGCGTCGAGAACATCCGCGACCTGGCCCCCTACCGGGTGATCGAGGCCGAGACCATCGCCTGGCAGCAGGGCATCGCCACCAAGAAGGTCGAGGGCTCCTCGGCCGAGTTCGGCGACCGGGCGCCCAACCTGGTGCTGCACGACGTCGACAACGGCGACTGGACGTCGCTCGCGTCGGTCGACTTCGGTGAGAAGGGTGCCACCGCGCTCACCGCGAAGGTCAAGCCCCTGGTCGCCGGCGGCCGGATCGACGTCCGCCTCGACGACCGCACCGCGCCGGTGGTCGCCACGATCCCGGTCGACGCCCCGCTCAACGCGTGGGCGGAGCTGACCGCCGAACTCGACGGCCTCACCGGCGTGCACGACGTGTACTTCACCTACGCCGGACCGGCCGACGCCGACCTGTTCGAGGTCGACTCGTGGGCCTTCGAGAGCAAGGCCGAGGACGAGACCGCTCCGGCGGTCGAGGTCTCGGGCGTCGAGGACGGCGGCGAGTACGGCGACAGCGGAGACCTGACCGTCGGCTGGACCGCCGAGGACACCGAGTCGGGCGTCGCCACGATCAGCGCGACCCTCGACGGCCAGCCGGTCCAGCCCGGCGCGATCACCCTCTACACGCTGGCCCTGGGCGAGCACGAACTGGTCGTCACCGCCGTCGACCACGCCGGGAACGAGACGGTGAAGACCGTCGGGTTCACGATCACCACCTCGGTCGAGGACGTCTCGGCGCTCATCGACCGCTTCGCGGCCGAGGACAAGACCAACGCCAGCAGCGCGGTCCGTCTCCACAAGGCACTCGACCGTGTCATCGCGGCCATCGCCGAGGAGAAGGACGACAAGAACGTCATCAAGGCGATCGAGAAGTTCAAGAGCGGGGTGAAGGACCACCGCGTCGAGGCCGACGAGATCGTCCGCACCACCCTGCTCCGCGACGCCGACGCCCTGATCGTCGCTTACGGAGGGACCCCCCGGACCTGATCAGCAGGGTTCGATCCGAGTGCGGTGGCCCTCCAGGCGCAGTCTGAGCAGGGGGGCCACCGTGCCGCCGAAGTTGGCCCGGTCGACCGGGCCCCGGTAGTCGAGGAAGCTCACCACCCGCAGGTCGTCGAGCACCATCCAGGCGTAGGCCTGGTCGGGCTGGGCCTGCGGGTTCCCGATGACGAGCCCGGAGCCGTTCAGGGGTTCGTAGGGTCCCTCCAGCGAGTCGGCGACGAAGCCGTAGAGGCCGGTCGGGGCGGCGTCCGCCGGTTCGAACGACTGGCGGTGGGTGCAGAAGAACAGGTAGTGCAGGCCGTCGTGGACCACCACGTGGGGGCGTTCCAGCTCGCGGTTGATCCCGTCGGCGACCAGCAGCGGGTGGTTCCCCGACCCGGAGTCGGTCAGGGCGATGGCCCCCATGTAGCGGTCGCCCCACGGGACCGAGGCGGCGATCAGCAGGCGGCCCCGGAACCAGGCCGGGTCGCGCCAGGCCAGGATCCGCCCGGGGCCGCCCTCGATCTGGTCGGCGGGCAGGAAGTACCGCGGGTCCGGCTTGGCGAGCTCCCGGTGGACGCCGTCGCGGGCCTCGAACACCCGCTGCGTGAAGGTGCGGCGCTCCTCGCCGCGGAAACCGCTCGCCGTGTAGAAGACCGAGATCGTGCCGTCGGCCCGCCGGATCGCAGTGCCCGACCACTCGCGGCTGCCGGGAGAGGCCCCGTCGGGGAAGAGGTCGCCGAGGTCGACCCACTTGCCGTCGTCGAAGGCGAGCGAGCGGATGCGGGCCACGTCGTGGCGGTCCTCCGGATGGCCGGCCGCCGGGGCGGCCAGGCCCATCCAGAGTTCGCGGCCGTCGAAGAGGGCGGTGGCACCATCCTCTTCCTGGATCGGCCACATGTCCCACAGGTCGAAACCGGGCAGCGCCGGTTCGACGGGGCCGGTGATCAGCGGCGCGGTCGTCGCCGGGTCGTCGCCGATCAGGTCGAGGTGGCGCCTGGTCCACCGGGTGGTCGTCACGGTCATCCCTTCAACGAGCCCTGGAGGAGGGCCGTCACGAAACGGCGCTGGAAGATCAGGAACACCAGGAGTGTCGGCGTGAGGATGAGCAGCGAGCCCGCGCACAACAACGGGATGTCGGTGCCCCACTGCCCCTGGAACGCCCCGAGGGCGCCCGACATGGTGCGCTGCAACGGGTCGTCGACCAGCACGATCGCCAGCAGGAACTGGTTCCACGTCCAGAGGAACAGCAGGATCGCCAGCGACGACGTGGCCGGGGCGGCCAGCGGCACGTGCACCTTCCAGAAGAGCTGCCAGGTGCTCGCGCCGTCGATGCGGGCGCTCTCCGAGAGCTCCTCGGGCATGTTCACGAAGTGGGCCCGCATCCAGAACACCGAGAACGGCATGAACAGGCCGATCAACGGCAGGATGATCGCCCACCGCGTGTTCAGGATCCCCATGTCGCGGGCCAGGTAGTAGAGCGGGGTGACGATGCCCTCGAACGGCAGCGTCAGCCCGAGCACGAACGCCACGAACACGAACCGCCGCCCGGGGATGCGCAGGTGCCCGATGGCGAACCCGGCCATGGTGGCCACCACCAGCGAGATCGGCACCACCCCGAGCACGATCAGCACGCTCGACTTCAGCAGCTCGGTCATCCGGGCGGCGGTGAACGCGGTGGCGAAGTTGCCCCACTGCGGGTCGTCGGGCCAGTCGAGGCCGAGCGGGTAGCTGCCCGACGGGTGGAGCGCGGTGACGAAGAGGCTGACGAACGGCATCAGGGTGGCGGCCATCAGCACCAGCAGCAGCACCCGGCCGGTCCAGGCCTCACGACGAGCGGTTTTCATGATGAGCGGTCCCTGGTGAGCCACTGGATCGGCAGCGCGCACGCGATCACCAGCACGGTGAGGACCACCGCGAGGGCCGAGGCGAGGCCGACCTCCCGTTCGGAGAAGGCCAGGTAGTAGATCTCCAGGCCGGGCACCATGCTGGCGTTGCCGGGCCCGCCCTGGGTCGAGATGTAGACGATGTCGAAGCTGGCCAGCGCGGCCACGACCGTCACGGTGACGCACACCCCGATCTCCTGCCGCAGGCTGGGCAGGGTGATCGAGAAGAACTCACGGAGCGGACCGGCGCCGTCGAGGCGGGCGGCCTCGTACAGGGCCGGGTCGATCTTGCTCATGCCGGCCAGCAGCAGGAGCGTGCACAGGCCCAGGAGCACCCAGGCGCCGATGACCCCGACCGCCGGCAGCGCGGTGGAGAAGTCGCCGAGCCAGGCCCGGGTGATGCCCTCCAGTCCGACGGCGGTCAGGAGCTGGTTCACCAGGCCGGTGGACGACAACAACCAGCTCCAGGTGATGCCGGCCGCGACCAGCGGGATCACCTGCGGCAGGAAGATGACCGTGCGGGCCACCAGGGCGAGGCGGCTGGCGGCGATGCGCCGGATCGTCGCCGCGATGGCCAGCCCGAGCATGACCGGGACCGCGCTGAAGAACACGATCAGCTTCAGCGCGTTGAGGATCGCGGCGAACAGGTCGGGATCGGTGAAGACCCGCAGGTAGTTCTGGACGCCGTTCCAGGTGGCCACGCCGATGCCGTCCCACGAGTAGAGGGAGTACTGCACCGTCATGGCCAGCGGCTGGATCACGAACACGACGTAGAACGCGGCCGCGGGCAGCACGAACAGCCAGCCGGCCCAGTTTCTGCGCCGCTGCGCGGCCGCCTTCACGTCAGCCTCCCTTGACCTGGGACTGGTAGTCGGCCTGCACGCTCTTCAGCAGGCCGTCGGGCGTCTGCTCGCCGGCCACCAGCTTCTGCAGGTTCGGGGTCCAGCTCTTGGCGTAGATCGCGCCGGTGGCGTTGGCGATGAAGTCCATCGCGCCGTTGTCCTCGGCGATCCGCGCGCCCGCCGCGAGGGTGTTCTCGGTGACGCTGCCCGCCGCGACCGGCGGCATCGGCGCGTCGGCCGGGCCCATCGGGTGGGAGCCGCCGACCTCGACGCCGATGGTGCGCGCCTGGGTGTCGGTGGCGACCCAGTTGAGGAAGGCCGCGGCGCAGTCGGCGTTCTTGGCGTTCGCCCCGATGCCGAAGGTCAGCGGGGCCGACATCGCGGCGCGCTTGCCGCCGGCCTGGGCCGGGGGCATCAGGAAGAAGCCGATGTTCCCGGCCATCTGCTTGTCGAGGTTGCCCGACTCCCAGTCGCCGTTGAACATGAACAGGCCGTCGCCCTTGATGAATCGGCTCATCATGGTGGCGTAGTCGACGGCGTTGACGTCCTTCCAGAAGTAGCCGGACTTGATCCACTTCTCCAGGTGCTGGGTGGCCTGGAGGTTCGACGGGGTGTCGATGGTCGCGCCGGGCTTCTGGTAGATCCACTCGTTGATCGGCGCCGGCGGCCCGTAGGAGGCCATCAGGTCCTGGAGCGGGAAGGCCAGGCCGCCGGTCGCGCCGCCGTTGAACTGGGCGATCGGGGCCAGGCCCGCCTCCTTGGCCTTGGCCAGGGCGGCGTCGAGGTCGGCGAGCGTCTCGGGCGGGGTGGTCATGCCGATCTGCTCGGCCAGCTTCTTGTTGTAGAAGACGCCCGTCATGGAGAAGTTCAGGCCCATGGCGTAGAGGGAGCCCTCGCCGCGCACGGCGCCGCCGGGGGCCAGCCGCATCTGCTCCAGCTGCGAGGGGGGCCACTTGTCCCAGCCGAAGACCTTGGCGTAGTCGTCGAGGTTCTTGAGCAGGTTGTTCTTGACCAGCTCGGAGACCTGGGGCAGGCGCATCAGGTCGGGCGGGTCGTCGGCCAGCACCCGCGGGGCGTTCTGGGTGATCACCGCGAACTGGTCTTCGCGGATGTCCCAGGTGACGTTCGGGTGCTGCTTGGTGAACTCGTCGGTGAGGGCCCTCGCGATCGGGAAGCCCGTTTCGAAGTAGCCCTTCAACGTGATGGGTTCGGTGCCGCAGGTCGGCGCGGCCGACAACGCCGGCGCCGACGAGGCGGCGGCCGTCGGCTGCGCGTTGCCGCTGCCCGGCGCGGCGCACGCGGCGGCCAGGCTTCCCCCCAGGATGACCACCATCGCCACGCGGCTCCGGCGGGAGTGAACTCGACGAGACATGGTGCGTCTCCCTTTGCTAAATCGGATTAGCGATGCGATAGTCTCACCGTGCGTATCCGACCGTGTCAAGGCCCCGTAATTGGGTTGAAATATGGAGGTCTCCCCCCGTGAGCCGACGTCGGGTCACCTTGGCCGATCTGGCCGAGGCGGCCGGAGTGTCCCGTACGACCGCCTCGCTCGTGATGACGGGCAGGGGCCGTGAGCTGCGCATTTCTCACGACGTGGAGCAGAGGGTACTGCGTGCCGCCGACGAGTTGGGCTATCGCCCGAACGCGGTCTCCGTCGGGTTGCGCACCGGCACGACACGCACGATCGGCTTCGTCTCCGACACCGTCGCGACATCACACCTCGCCGGAGACATGATCAAGGGCGCCCTGGAGGCCGCGCGCGAACGCGGCGTGATGTTGTTCATCGGTGAGAGCGAGGGCGATCCCGAACTGGAGCGCGGCCTGCTGCACGCCATGCAGGACCGCCAGGTCGACGGCATCATCCTGGCCGCCATGTTCACCCGCACGATCAAGGTCCCGAAGGACATCGGCCCGGCCGTCCTGCTCAACGCGCTGCCCCGGCCGGCGTCGGGCCTGCCCTCGATCGTGCCCGACGAGATCGAGGCCGGGCGGTCGGCCGCCCGGGTGCTGCTCGACGCCGGGCACCACGACGAGGTCTATGTGATCGGGGCCGGGCCGACGCTCCAGGACGTGCCCGCCGACAGCGTCGCGGCCGTCGAGCGCCTCATCGGCATCCGGGAGACCGGGCTGAAGATCGCCGGGGCCCGGGTGTGCCCCGACTGGCAGCCCGAACACGGCCTGGCCGCGACCCGCGCGCTACTCGCCGACCACCGTCCCCGGGCGCTGATCTGCCTCAACGACCGGGTGGCGATCGGCGCCTACCAGGCGCTCGCCGAAGCCGGGCTCTCGGTGCCCGGCGACGTCTCGGTGGTGTCGTTCGACGACCATCCGATCGCCTCGTGGATGTGGCCCAAGCTGACGACCGTGGCACTGCCCCACTACGAACTGGGCCGCAAGGCCGTGGAGGTGCTGTTCGCCCAGATGGCCGGGGAGGTGGAGCCCGGCCAGGTGTTCCGGGTGCCCATGCCGGTGCGGCACCGGGAGTCGGTCGTCGCGAGGGCGTGAGACCCGTTCAGCGCCGCAGGCGCACGGGCTCGCCCGGACCGCCCCGGCGGACCAGCCAGGCCTCGGTGATGTGGGTGAACATCGCCTCGGAGGCCCCTTCGGGGTCGCCGAGGGCGATGCGCTCGTAGACCCGCCGGTGGCCGAGGTTGGAGGCCACGCACAACGCGCGTTCAGTGCGGCCCGTGTAGCGCGAGGTGTTGATCACCTGGCTCTCCAGCTGCCGCACCACCGCCCGCGCGATGCGGTTGCCGGACGCCCGCATGATCGTGTCGTGGAAGGCGCGGTCGTAGTCGGCGTAGGCGACGGGGTCGCCGACCAGTTCGTCCATGCGGTCGACGAGGACGCGGAGGCGTTCGACGATCTCGCGGTCGGCGACGCGGGCGGCCACGTGGGCCATGTCGGACTCCAGCAGGCGCCGCGTGACGACCAGGTCGTCGAGCACGGTGATGCCGTCGTCCTGGGCGATGGTCGCGCCCAGCACGAGTTCGTCGAGCATGTTCCACTCGCTGGACGGGGTGACGATGGTGCCGCTGCCCTGCCGCACCTGGACCAGCCCCTTCTCCTGCAGGACCTTCACCGCCTCCCGGACGACGGTCCGGCTGACGGAGAAGGACTCGCACAACGCCGGTTCGGGCGGCAGCGGGGTTCCGGGGGCGTGCACCCCGCGGACGATGCGGTCGACGAGCTCCCCTGTGAGCGCCTGGGCGAGGTTGGCCGGTCGTTTCGTCCAGTCCGGAGACGGCCCGGTGCCCGCGGACGCCCTCCGAGATGCCGCCATGTCCCCTCCAGCTGACCCCCACGCACGTGTGCGATGAGTCTAGACGTCATACGAATCAGGTGGTTTACAGGCGGTACACGCGCTCGGCCGTTCCGCTGAAGATCGCCTGCCGTTCCGTCTCCGACAACCCGGCCAGCAGGGTCCGCACGGTGTCGGTCCACCGGGGCAGCGACCCGGCGAGCAGGCAGACGGGCCAGTCGGAGCCGAACATCAGCCGGTCGGGGCCGAACGCGTCGATCGCGACCTCCACGTAGGGCCGCAGGCCGTCGGCGTCCCAGTGCTCCCGGTCGGCCTCGGTGATGAGGCCGGAGAGCTTGGCCGTCACGTTCGGCTCGGCGGCCAGCCGCCGCAGCAGGACCGCCCACGACTCCAGCTCCCCGGCGGCGATGGCCGGTTTGGCCAGGTGGTCGAGCACGAAGCCGAGGTGGGGCAGGGCCCGCACGGTCTCGATCGCGGCCGGAAGCTGGTGGGGCGTCACCAGCAGGTCGTAGGTGAGCCCGGCCGAGGCCACATGGCGCAGGCCCGCGCGCACGTCGTCGCGGGCGAGCCAGGCCGGGTCGGGTTCGGCCTGCACGAGGTGGCGGATGCCGCGCAGCAACCCGCCGCCCGGGGAGGCGGCCAGCGCGGCGAGCTCCTCCGGCAGATCGGGCCGGGTCAGGTCGGCCCAACCGACCACGGCGGCGATGGTCTCCGACCCGGCCGCCGTGAGGAGGAACTCGCGCGTCTCGTCAGCGTCGGCCAGCACCTGCACCAGGACCGACCGGCTCACCCCCGCCTCGGCGGCGGTGGCGGCGTAGTCGGCCGGGGAGAAGTCGCGCAGCAGGACCTTCATCTCGGGGGAGGTCAGCCAGTCCTGGGGACGCCGGGACAGGTCCCAGAGGTGGTGATGGGCGTCGACGACGGAGTTGCTCATGCCTGCCTCACACTGAAGTCGCTGAATCCGAACCAACCCGCGCGTGCCGTGGCCGTCAGGCCCGCGTCCTGCCGGTGGGCGCCCGTGATGTCGGCGGTCGGGCCGACCTTGATCCACGTGGTGCCGCTGCGAGAGTAGTAGCCGCTGACCTGGTCGCCCGAGCGCACCAGCCGCACCCAGACCGGCGCCCCGATGTCCGGGACCGACCCGGCCGAGTCGAGCCGGCCGTCGCCGTCGGCGTCCCACCGGAAGGCCACGCCCTCGCCGGGCGTGGCGACCATGGCCGCGTGGCCGCGCGAGCAGCCGGAGAGGTCGTCGCGCAGCACGACGCCGGCCTCGGCCCGGGGGTCGGCGGGGTCGAGGTGGGTGACCCGGGCCGTGATGACGGCCGAGGGGCCGGCCACGCCGTCGCGGTAGACGACGCCGTACTCGTCGGGCGACCCGGGCTCGGCGATCATGATGGCGTACCGGGAACCGGCCTCGGCGAACCGGCTGGACACCGAGCCCTGTGACTTCAGCGACGTGAGCGGGTTCAGCGCGGTGAGCGTGAGCGACCGGACCACCTCCGCCCCGGCCAGGTCGGCCCATCCGGACACGACCGCCTTCACCACGGCCGACCCCACGGGGACGCGGGCCGACGCGGGCGCGGTGACCTTCCAGCGCTCCGTGCCGGACGCCCCGGAGTCCAGCCCGCACCGCACCGGCCGGCCGGCGCGTTCGGCCCGCCAGCCGTCGGGGACGACCAGCGCGACGGTCACCGCCGACGCCCGGCGATCACTCAGGTTCCGCACGTCCACCGTGACGACCGCCGTCTCCCCCGCGTCGAGCACGGGCGGGTCGGCCGCCAGGGACACGCCGAAAGGGGGCCGCCCCGGGTCCGGCGGGCCGCGGTGGTCGCCGGTGGGACCGGCGTCGTACATCACCCGGGCGGCCTCCACCGAGACGGTCTCCGGCGTGACGGTCACGTTGTCGCGCAGGACGTCGCCCCGGCGGCCGTCGGCGATGCCGGTGACGGCCGGGTTGGTGACGTGGTTGCCGGTCAAGGTCAGGTCGCCGGTGCGGTTGCCGTTGGCGATGTTGGCGTGCGCCCACGGGCCGGCGGTGTCTGCGAAGACGTTGCGGCGCACGGTCAGGTGGCGGGAGGCCTCGTCGAAGTAGATGCCGTACTGGCCGCTCTTCTCGCAGTAGTTCTCCTCCAGGACGCCGCCCGGTATCGCCGAGAGCGTGTAGAGGGCGCCGCCGCCGGCCATCGTCCGCACCACGTCGCGGACGTGGTTGCCGACCACGTGGACGTCCCGCATCGTCGTGGGGGTGTCGTAGACGGGGCGGAAGTCGTACAGGCCGCGGGCGAGGTAGTCGAGGCTGCCGCCCGGGTCGTTGGCGCCCCAGCCGTAGCCGAGGGCGATGCCCGAGTAGGGCAGCTCGGCGACGTAGTTGTGGGCGATGGTGAGCCGGGTGACGTAGCTGGCGAAGACGCCGGCGTGGTCGAGGTAGTCGACCGCCGTCGCGAAGACGCGGTTGTCGCTGATCACGATGTCGCTGTTGACCATGCGCGGGTCGGAGGGGTGGTGCGCGTCCGGGCGCACGCCGCCGACCGTGATGCCGCCTCCGGCGTTGGCGGTGAAGACGCCGCCGGTGACCGTGATCCGGCGCGCGCCCAGGCCGACGCCGGTGGCGTGCGCGTTCGCGTCGTTGCCGATGCCGAGGGCGACCGAACCGAGGTTGACGAACGTGCATCCGGCGAAGGCGACGTCCTCGGCCGCCGACACCTGGACCGCCCCCGGCACCTGGAACCAGCCGTCGCGGGAGGCCTCGAACCCCGCGCAGCCGACCGCGCACGTGGCGAACGCGTCGGCCGGGCGGTGCGGCTGCGGGCCGGCGATGAAGGCGCCGGTCTGCTGGTTGGCGTATCCGTCGGAGGACGACGGGCGCAACCACGTGGTGCCGGTGAAGGTCAGGTTCTCGAACCGCAGGTTGCGGACCGGTTCGTCGTACGTGCCGCCGACCTCCAGCAGCGACTCCAGGCGCGGCAGCTCGACCCGCGCCGTGGCCATGTCCTGCCCCGGGAGCGGCCGGTAGTACAGCGTGCCCGAGGCGGGGTCCAGGTACCACTCGCCGGGTTCGTCCAGGAAGCTGCGGGAGTTGACCAGGAAGAACTCCGGGACGCGCATCGGCGCCTGGAGGGTGTCGTAGCCGTAGGTGTTGTTGTCCCACGCCGGTTGCCGCATGACGACGGTCGTCCCGGTGATCCGCTCGACGGGGGCGAACCGGTTGGTGAACGCCGACGTCGCCTGGAACTCGACGCGGCCCTGGTCGGGCAGGCCGGCCAGCCACGCCAGCGCCGGGTCGTCCAGGGTGAGGCCGGTGGCGGTCAGCGTGACGTGCTCGCGCGGCAGCCTCATCCGGGCCCGCCGGGCGAGCGCGCCGTCGACGTAGAGCTGGCGGCTGTCGGCGCCGGCCTCCACCCGGGCCCGGTGCACGCCGGTCGCCGGGCCGTCGGGCTCCCACCCGGTGACGGCGACGGCGCCGCTGATCACGGGCTCGGCGCCGCGGGCCGCCGTCCAGATCACCGGGTGGCCGTCGCGGCCGGAGTCGGCCGCGTCCAGCCGCAGCGGCGCGGTCAGCCGGTGCACGCCGTCGAGGAGTTCCACGGTCACGTCGAGGTGCCCCTGGGCGAGGGCGGCGCGCACCCTGCGCCGCGCCTCGCCCAGGGTCGCGAGCGGCCGGCTCCGCCTGCCGGGCCCGGCGTCGTCGGCGTTCGCGGCGCCGGTGGGGGCGACGGTGACGACCACGGGTGAGAGAGACACGGCAGATCCTTCCTTCCGGTACGGACGCGGCGACGTCAGTGCACGCGGGGAGCCAGCAACCGCAGTCCGGCCAGCCCGGGACGGACGGCGGGGCTGTCGTAGGCGCGGGTGAACGGGCCGCCGGTGACCGCCCTGATCGCGTCCTCGTCGAGCGTGACGCCCGCCCCCGGCGTGTCGCCGAGGATGAACGCGCCGTCCTCGATGGACACGTCGAGGTTGAGCCCGGTGGGCGGCCGGAGGTCCTGCAACTCGGTGACCAGGTGGTTCGGCACCGACGTGGCGGCGTGCAGCAGGCCGAACGGCGTGGTGCCGATCGGACTGACCGGCAGGTCGTAGGCGTGCGCCAGCGCCGACACGCGCAGGAAGTGGGTGACCCCCCAGACCGCCGCCGTCTGCACGACGTCGACGGCCCCGGCCGTGATCAGGGGCCGGAACTGCTCCAGCCCCGTGAGGTTCTCACCCGTGGCGACGGCGGCGCGCACACCCCGGCCCACCGCCGCCAGGCCGTCGGCGTCCCAGCGCCGGACCGGCTCCTCGATCCAGGTCAGATCGAGGGTGCGTTCCAGCTCGGCCACGTGGCGGACCGCCTGCTTGCGCGACCAGGCCTCGTTGGCGTCGAGCATCAGCCCCGGCCGGGCGCCGTTCCCGGCCTCGGTCAGCACGTCGCGGACGAGGGTCAGGCGGTCGCGGTCGCGGTCGACGTCCAGGCCGCCCTTGAGCTTGGCGGCGCGCAGGCCGCGTTCGGCGTACTCCTTGTACAGGCTGACCAGCCCGGCGTCGTCCAGGCCGATGTCCAGGCCGGAGGCGTAGGCGGGCACCCGGCGGTCGCGCCCGCCGAGCAGGCGCCACAGCGGTTCGCCGGCCGCCTTGGCCTTGATGTCCCACAGGGCCGTGTCGAGCGCGCCGATGGTGCCGAACACGGTCCCGGCGTGGCCGGCCTTGAAGGTCCGCCGCAGCATGCGGTCGTAGAGCGCCGTCACGCCGCGGGGGTCCTCCCCCTCCAGCGCGGAGAAGATCGAGTCGATCTCCACGTGCGGGCCCATGCCGACGCCGGTTATGCCCTCGTCGGTCTCGACGACGACGATCGGGACCTGGACGACCCCGTCGGCGTAGAGACCGTTGGCGTCCCCCACGGGACGGCCCCAGTCATGGACGGTGGTCAACGCGCGATACCCCGAGATGCGCATGTCAGCCCTTCGTGGAACCGGCGGTCACACCGTCGGCGATTTGACGCTGGAGGAACAGATAGACGAGCAGGACGGGCACGGCGGCGATCAGCACCCCGGCCGCGAAGGTCGGGACGTTGTCGGTGTACTGGCCGCGCAGGGAGGTGACCCCGACCATGAGGGTGCGGTGGTCGGCCGACGGCATCATCAGCAGCGCGATGAGCACGTCGTTCCAGCAGAACAGGGCGTCCAGGATGCCGACCGACAACAACGCGGGCCGGCCGATGGGCACCATGATCCGGCGGTAGACGCCGTAGACGGTGTTGCCGTCGATGCGGGCCGCGTCCACGATCTCCTTGGGGACCGACCGGTAGTAGCTGGTCATGAGGAACACGGTGAACGGCAGGAACTGGGCCACGTAGGCGAGGATCAGCCCCGGGTAGGTGTCGATGAGACCCGTGTCGGCCATGACCCGCGACAGCGGCACCATGATCACCTGGAACGGGATGAACAACGCGGCCAGGCAGCCGATGAACAGGGCCTTCGACCCGCGGAACGGCAACCTGCTCAGCGCGAAGCCGGCCATCGAGCCCAGGAGCAGCAGCAGGAACACCGACGCCGCCACCACGAAGAGCGAGTTGGCGAAGTAGCGCGCCATGCCGACGCTGTTCCACGCCGCGGCGACGTTGTCCCAGTGGAGCGACTCGGTCAGCGAGAACCGGTCGAGCACGTACTCGCGCCGGGTCTTCATGGCCACGTTGGCCGTGAAGATGATCGGATAGATCGTGGCCAGGGCCAGGATCGCCATCGGAACGGCGACCACCCACTTGGCGAGGCGCCGCATCAGTCCTCCCGTCCCGCGCGGCGCAGCACGCTGATCTGCAGCAGGCCCACCACGAGCATGATGAGGAACAGGACCGTGGAGGCCGCCGAGGCGAGCGCGGGCCGGTTCATCTGCCCCTGCTGAATCCAGATGTAGTACTCCGGCAGGTAGGTCGACCCCTCGGGCCCGCCGCTGGTCATCACGTAGAGCAGGCCGAACATCGAGGTCAGCATGCCGATCATCGTCGTGACGAAGACGAACTGGATCGTCTGGCTCAGGCTCGGGATGATGACGTGCCAGATGCTCTGGCGCAGCGACGCGCCGTCGACGCGGGCGGCGTCGAGCAGCGAGGAGTCCAGGGTGGCGAACCCGGCCAGGAACACCACCAGGGCCATGCCGAACGTGGCCCAGATCTGCACCCCGACGACGGCGAACTTCGCCACCCCCGGGTCGCCCAGCCAGTCGACCGGACCCAGTCCGACCGCTCCGAGGAACTCGTTGAGCGGCCCGTCGAAGGCGAGCATGAGGTTGAAGATGGCCCCGACGATCACCGGCGACAACACCGCGGGGAAGAAGTACACGCTGCGGAAGAACCGGTGGCCCGGCACCTTCAGGTAGATGAACGTCGCCAGCAGGCCCGGGATCGCGACCGCGACCGGCAGGAGCAGCACCAGCAGCCCCACGTTGGCCAGCGCGGTCTGGAACAGCGGGTCGTCCAGCAGCTCCAGGTAGTTGGCGAAGCCGACCGCCGTGCCGTTGGCCTCGCCGTCTCCGGTGAAGGAGAAGTTGACGCCCAGCACGAGCGGGTAGAGCCGCAGCGCCACGATGATCAGCACCGCCGGAGCGATCAACACGTACGGCGCGAAGCGTTCGGAACGCCCTCTGCGGCGGGCCGCGCCGTGGCGGGCCCGCTCCCTCTTGTCGCCTCCCTCGACGGCCCGCCCGGAAGCTCCCGGGCGGACCATCGGTGAGGTGTTCCTCGTCGGCACCGGCTCAGTTCTCCTGGTCGGAGGCGGCCAGTTCCTCCACCGCCTCGTCGACGGTGGCCGAACCGCTCAGCAGCTTCTGGGACAGCCGGCCCATCAGGTCGATGGTCTTGGAGTCCATCGCGACGTGCAGCGCCGGCTTGCCAGCCTTCAGCTGCGCCACGATCTCGCCGACGACGGGGGCGTCCTGCGGCGCCGAGATGGTGGTGTCGGACGCGATGGCGCCCGCCTCGGCGGAGAAGGACGACAGGGCGTCGGTGGTGGTCAGCGAGCGGACCAGGTCGGCCGCGGCCTTGGGGTCCTTCGTCCACTTGGCCACCGCGTAGCCGATGCCGCCGTCGTAGGGCAGGCTGGGCGTGGCCCCTTCGGTGACGACCGGGGCGAGCATGATGCCGACCTTGTCGGGGCCGATGAACTCGCCGAAGTCCTTCCAGTGGCCGATGTCGGACATCAGGCCGATGATGTGGGCGGCCTTGCCGGTGTTGAAGACCGAGAAGATGTCGGTGAACATCGCCGTGGAGTTGGCGCCCTCGTTGTTGAGCTTCTTGTCCCCGGTCTCCTTGAACATCTCGAAGATCTTCTTGACGTGGGGGGACTTCCAGTCGCGCTTGCCGGCGATCCAGTCGTCGTACTCGGCCGGCGTCAGGACGCCCGAGCCCATACCGGAAAGCCAGAACTGCGGGCCGATGCCCTCCTTGTTGCCGAGGGCGAAGCAGGCGGCGCCGGTCGCCTTCTTGAGCTTGTCGCAGTTGGCGAGGAACTCGTCCCACGTCGTGGCGGGGGCGGTGATGCCGGCCTTCTCGTAGAGCGCCTTGTTGTAGTAGATCGGGTGGCCCTGGAGGGTCACCGGGGCGCCGTAGGTCTTGCCGTCCTTGGCGAAGGCCTCCCAGCCGGCCAGGCGCGACTTGTCCTCGGCGACGTACTCGTCGAGGGGCAGGAGCGAGTCGGCCCGGTCGCGGATCTGGCCGCCGCCGTTGAAGAGCATGACGTCGGGCCCGGTTTTGGTCTGCATCGCCGCGCCGAGCAGCGTGTAGTACTGCTCGAAGGGCTGGGGCACGAACTCGACGGTGACGTTGGGGTGCTTCTTGGCGAAGTCGGCCTTCGCCTTCTCGATGTACGACGCGGCGTAGGGCTCACCGGACTTCCAGTCCCACACCACGAGCTTGCTCGCGGCTCCGGCGGCTCCAGCGGATTCGGTCGGCGTGGACGCGGGGCGCGTCGCACTGCCGCACCCGGCAACCGTTAACGCTAACACCACAACGCCCGCGCTCAGGGTTCGCTTCATCGTTGGTTCACTCTCCCGGCGGCGGCCGGTCGGCCCGGCCGCTCATGTGAACCGGAACGTAATTCGTATGACGTCTTACGTCAATACTTATTCGGTCGCTGAGAAGATCCGTTGCTGAATCTCTCTCCGGTAGTCCTCAAGAGTGTTGTCGATGTGGGCGGCGGCGGCCTCCGCCGCGGCCTCGGCGTCGCCGATCCGGATCGCCTGGAAGATGGCCTCGTGCTCCTCGACCGCCTTGGCGGCGTGGCCCCCGATCGAGCCGCTCATCCCTATCAGGCTCGACTGCGCCTGGAGCCGTCGCGCCTCCCGGACGGCCACCTGAAGGAACATGTTGTGCGAAGCGGTCGCGATGGCCGTGTGGAAGGCGTCGTCGCCCTCGTTGAACAGGGCTTCACGGTCGGTGTCGAACCCATGCCGACAGACGCCCGCGGCCTTCTCGATCTCGTGCAGTTCCGCGGGCGTGGCCCGGCGCGCGGCCAGGCGGCTGGTCTCCATCTCCTGGGTACGCCGGAACTCGAACAACATGTAGACGTGGTCGAGGTCGGCCGGGAGGAAGAACGGCGCCCACCGGCCGGTTCCGAGCATGCCCTCGTCGTCGGCCACATAGAGGCCCCGGCCCTTGTGCGCCCGCACCCGGCCCAGGGCGGACAGGATCTTCACCGCCTCGCGGACCACCGTGCGGCTGGTGCCCAGCCGCTGCGCCAGGTCGATCTCGGTGGGCATGCGGTCACCCGGCCGCAGCCTCAGCCGGCTGATCAGCTCCAGCACCTGCTCCGCCGCCACCTCATAACCGGGCCGATAAGGGGCCGCCGCCCGTTCCACGCCGCTCGTCTGCTCTGCCACACCCCCAAGAGTACGACTGATGGGCCTCCTCATGAGGCCGCACATCCCACGATGGAAGGGGGGCCGGGCGCCGAGTCCGGCCCCCCTCGTCTCGTCAGCCCCGCAGGGTCCAGCGCTGGTTCGCGCCGGCGTGGCAGGACCAGAGCTGCAGGCGGCTGCCGTTGGCCGTGGCGTTGCCGGACACGTCCAGGCACAGTCCCGACTGGACGCCGGTGATGGTGCCGTTGGCGTTGACCGTCCACCGCTGGTTGGCGCCGCCGTTGCAGTCCCAGATCACGACCGGGGTCCCGGTGGCGGTGCCCTGGCCGGAGGCGTCCAGGCACTTGTTCCCGAACACCGTGAACTGCCCGGACGACGTCCGCGACCACCGCTGGGTGGCCACCCCGGAGCAGTCCCAGATGTGCGTCGGGGCTCCGTTGGCGTTGCTGTTGTTCTGCACGTCGACGCACCGGTTGGACTGCACGCCCACGATCTCCACGGTCTGCGGAGTGGTGGTGCCGCCCTGCGGCCCGGCGGCGTTCATGACGGCCTGGGCGCCCGACGGCCAGTTGCCGTTGGAGACGACGACGTTGTTGTTGACGACGTTGCCCCGGTCACCGTTGGTCACGTTGGTGGAACTGCTGCTGGTCCAGTTCCCGGTGACCGTCCAGTTGCCCATGTTCTCCCCGCCCCAGTAGTTGGCGGTGGCCCACACCCCGATGGAGGAGAAGACGTTGTTCCTGACGGTGTAGTACTTGGACCCCTCGTCGAAGTAGACGCCGAAGTGCCCGTTGGTGCGCAGGCAGTAGTTGTCGCTGATGACCGCGCCCGGGTTCCACGACAGGGTGTAGATGCAGCCGCCGTCGTTCATCTGCTGCATCACGTCGTGGACGTAGTTCCCGATGAGCCGGTTGTTCGAGGCGGTCGTCGGGGTCGTGTAGCGGGGCTGGTAGTTGTACAGGCCCCGGTTGGCGTACTGGGTGTTGCCGCCGGTGTCGTTGGCGCCCCAGCCGTAGCCGATCGACATGCCGGTGTAGGGCATGTTGTAGACCTCGTTGTACGACACCGTCGCGTCGCTGACGTAGGTGGTCAGCACCGACACGATGCCCCGGTAGTCCAGCCCCAGGTCGTGGATGCGGTTGTGGCTGATCGTGATGTTGCGGTTGACCATGCGCTGGTCGCTGGGGTGGTGGGCGTCGGCCCTCACCCCGCCGACCACGACGCCGCCGGCCGAGCTGCGCGCGATCTCCGACCGGGTGATCGTGATGTTGCTGGCCGCCAGGCCGACGCCGCTGGTGGTGGCGTTGGCGTCGTTGCCGATCCCGATGGCGGTCTGCCCCAGGTTGACGAACTGCGAGTCGCCGAACGTGATGTTGTCGGCGGCCGAGATCTGCACGGCGGCGGGCATCTGGTTCCAGTTGGGCCGGGCCGCCTCGAACTGCGTGCAGCCGTTGTGGCAGGTCGAGAAGCCGGGCCAGTTCCAGTTGCCGTAGATGTAGGAACCGGTCTGCTGGTCGACGAAGCCCTGGTTGCTGCTCGGCCCGAGCCAGGTCGTGCCGGTGAAGGTGATGCCGGAGAAGGCGATGTGGTGCGCGGGCGCGGACAGGGTGCCGCCCACCGACACGAGCGACTGCAGCACCGGCAGTTCGACGCTGAGGCTGCTCATGTTCTGCCCGGCGGCCGGGATGTAGTAGAGCACCCCGGTGCCGGTGTTGAGGTACCACTCGTTGGCGGCGTCGAGGAACTCGTAGGCGTTGGTCAGGTAGAGCGGCCCGGCCCGGTGGGGCTGGGTGAAGGTGTCGTAGCCGAAGTTGTTGTTGTTCCAGGCCGGCTGCTGCATCGTGATCTGGCCGCCGCTGATGCTCTGCACCGGGGAGTACCGATCGGTGAACGACCCCACGCTCTCCATCTCGACCCGGCTCTGGTTCGCCAGGTTGTTGAGGTAGTTCAGGGCGCTGCTGGTGAAGCGCATGCCGGTGCTGCTCGCGGTGAAGTCGGCCCGGTTGACCTGCGTGCGCGCCCGGATCGCGGCCGCGCCGTTGACGTAGAGCTGCCGCGAGTCGACGCCGGTGCCGACGTTGGCCCGCCAGATGTTCCTGGCGGAGTCGGCGAGCGTCCAGCCGGTGACGGCCCTCGCGCCGGTGATCACGGGCCGGGCCCCCGCGGCGGCCTGCCAGCGCACGGTGTAGCCGCTGTTGCCCGAGTCTGCCGCCGTCAGGCGGAGCGGCGCGGTCAGCCGGTAGGTGCCCGCGGCCAGTTCGACCACGATGTCACCGGACATGCCGGCGTTGAGCGACCGCACGGCCGTCTGGGCCGCCAGGATCGAGCACGGCTGCGCCGAGGTGCACGCGGTGCCCGAGCCGGTGGCCGAGACGTACAGGGTCGTGGTCGCCGCGGCGGCCGGGGAGACCGGGGCCGCGACGGTGACCGCGACGGTGAGCCCGAGCGCGGTCGTCCCTGCGGACAGCAGCCTTCTCAGGGCGGGTAAGGAGAACGGGAGCATGGAGCCTTCCTTGGGGGGAGCGTTCGGCCGGAGGCCGCTTTCTCAGGCGCGCGTCCAGCGCTGGTTGGTGCCGCCGTGGCAGGCCCAGATGTGCACCCGGGAGCCGTTGGCGGTGCCGTAGTTGGACACGTCGAGGCACTTGTTGGCCCCGAGGGCGGTGACACTGCCGTCGGAGTTGAGGCGCCACTTCTGGTTGTTCTGGCCGTTGCAGTCCCAGATGATCACCGCGGTGCCGTCGGCCGTGCCGCCGCCGTTCACGTCGAGGCACTTGCCGCCGTAGACCCGCAGCTCACCGGCGGCGGTGGCGGTCCACTGCTGGTTGGCCTGCCCGTTGCAGTCCCAGAGCTGGGTCACCGCGCCGTTGGCCTGGGAGGCGCCGCTGACGTCCAGGCAGCGGCCCGAGCCGACCCCGCGCAGCGGAGCGGTCGTGCCCGGAGAGGTGGTGGGCGTGGGCGTCGGCGACGGCGAGGGGTTGGGGCCGCTGCCGAACTGGGAGAAGAACTTCCAGACCTCGCCCTTGGTCCAGGTCGTGACGCCGCTCTCCCCGTAGGTGCCGTCGACCGGGCCGGGCATGTGCCCGTTGTCGAAGGCGGCCCACACGACCGGGTAGCCGGCGCGGCAGCCGGAGTAGGTCGTCAGGGTGTGGGTGCGGCTGCCCGCGGCGGGCTCGGGCGGGTTCTGCGCGGTGCATCCGTTGTTGCGGACGAACCGGTCGCGCAGCGACCGTCCCTGGGAGATGTTGAGCACGTTGTCGCTGATCCCGTGCAGCCCCATGTACGCGATCGGCTGCGTGCCGCCCTCGCATCCGCTGAGCTGGGCGCCGGCGAAGACGGCGACCGCGCGGAAGACCGTCGCCCGCGAGCAGGCCAGGGAGTAGCTCATGCCGCCGCCGTAGCTGAAGCCGGTGGCGAACCGCTGGGTGGTGTCGACGCACAGGTCGCTCTCGATGCGCGCGATCATGTCGTCGACGAAGCGCACGTCCTCGCCGCCGGAGTTGGCCCAGCCGTTGCCGAAGCCCTGCGGCGCGACCAGGATGGCGCTGTTGTTCGACTGCTCCTGCTGCCCGTAGTAGGACCACGCGGTCCCGCTGGTGCCGCCGGAGGCGACGTCGTTCATGGTGCCGCCCCGCCAGTGGAAGGCGAAGATCAGCCGGTACTGCCGGTTGTTGTCGTAACCGTCGGGCACCCTCAGGATGAACTGCCGGGTCTTGCCACTGCTCTGGATGGTCTGCGTACCGCTGCGGAGCGTCGGCGCCTTGCCGCACCCCGCGGTCGCGGCGGCGCCGGCCGGGGTGGCGACCAGCCCCGAGGCCAGCACCAGCCCGGCCGCGGCCACGACGGCCGCGAAGATCGTTTTTAACCTTGACGTCATGCGACTTCCTCTGCGCTCGGTAGGACGATGAGGTCGCTCTCGACCGGCTTCAGGGCAGGCGAACAGGGCCGGCGCGTCCGGCATGCCGTTCAGGGGAGACGAAGGCGGCCCGGCCGGTGACCGGAGTGGCACCACCGGATACCGGCCGGGGCCGCCGTGACATCTGTGTGGCGCATATCGGTCTGATCAGGGGCTCGGGAGAAGGAAGAGCCTTCTCACCTGCGGCTCCTCATCGACGACCTCTGCGGAGGGATGCGGCGTCCATCCTCAGACGATGCGCAGTTCACGAACATGTGAGCGTTAACACGCGCACACGTCGCCACAGCTCCTTTCTTCCTGTGAATCCACCCTGACAGGTCTTGCGTAGCAAACAACAGGCGAGCGGGCAGCGTCAAGAGTATGAAACATTCCGACAAACTCGGGGGCGTGTCGCGGACCCGGGGGTCCTGCGCTTACGGGCCTCCCCGTGCTCTCCGCGTAGATCGCGACCTGCTGAAATCTTCATTTCGGGACGCCCAGCGCGCGCAGCTCCGGTTTGCGGATCTTGCCGGAACCGGTCTTCGGGAGGGCGTCGACGACGTCGAAGTACACCGGGATCTTGTACTTCGCCAGCCGGTCGCGTAGGAAGGCGGTCAGCTCCCCGGCGCTCACCTCCGCGCCTGCCACGGGCACCAGGAAGGCGCGGCCCACCTCACCCCATCGAGGGTCGGGCACGCCGACCACGGCGGCCTCCGCCACCGCCGGATGGGTGAACAGCACCGCCTCGACCTCGGCGGGATAGACGTTCTCACCGCCGGAGATGTACATGTCCTTGACGCGGTCGAGGATCGTGAGGTGCCCTTCGCCGTCCATGACCCCGATGTCGCCGGAGTGGAACCAGCCGTCCTCGGTGAGGGCGGCGGCGGTCGCCTCGGGGTTGCGCCAGTAGCCGGGGGTGACGTTCGGCCCCTGGATGAGCACCTCGCCGGGTGTTCCGGGGGGCGCGTCCACCCGCACGTCGGCGAAGAAGACCGGCACCCCGGCCGAGCCCGCCCGGCGTTCGCTGTCGGCCGCCTCCAGGAAGGTGGCGCCGGGGGCGGTCTCGGTCAGGCCGTAGCCCTGGCAGAAGACCAAGCCGCGTTCCTGGTACGCGCGGATCAGCGCCACCGGGATCGGCGCCCCGCCCGACATGAGGGTGCGCAGCGACGACAGGTCGGCGTCGCGCCAGCGGGGCGACCGGGCGAAGTCGGCGAACATGGTGGTGACGCCGAACATCCACGTGACGCGGTGCTCCTCGATGAGGTCGTAGCAGCGGTCGGCGTTCCACGACGGCATGATCACCGAGGTGCCGCCCTTGAGGAAGGTCGGCAGGAGGGTCTGGTTCAGGGCCGCGACGTGGAAGAGGGGCGCGCTGATCAGCGTCACCTCGGTGCTCGTCAGGTCCACGCCGATCATCATGTTGACGCAGTTCCACACCAGGTTGGCGTGGGTCAGCATGGCGCCCTTCGGGCTGCCGGTGGTGCCCGAGGTGTAGAGGATCAGCGCCACGTCCTCGGGCGCGACCGCCACGTCGATCGGGGCGGGGTCGCCCGCCGCGATCCACGTCTCGACCTCGTCGAGGTCGGCGGCCGGGATCTCCACCCCCTTCTGGGCGTGGGCGGGGTCGTACACGAGGAGGGACGCGCCCGAGTCGCGCAGCATGTACACGATCTCGGGCCCGGCCAGGCGGAAGTTCAGCGGGACGAACACCCCGCCGCGCAGGTGGGTGGCGAACATGGTCTCGGCCAGCGCCACGTGGTTGGGGCCGAGGTAGGCGACCCGGTCTCCCGGCCGGATGTCCAGCCGGGAGGCCAGGCGGGTGGTCCTCTCGTGGAACTCGGCGTAGGTCACCGCACGGCCGGCGTACACGAAGGCGGTCCGGCCGGGGCTCATCCGGGCGCGGCGGGCCGGCCAGCCGCCGAGCCCGGCGTTACGCATCGGTGGCGGCGAGGTCTCGGGTGCTGGTCTCCCGCAGCGCCAGCACGCAGACGACGGTCAGCAGGCAGCAGACCGCGATGACGATGGAGACCGCCATGGTGCCGCCGCCGCCCGACGAGGCGTCGATCTGGGCGAACAGCAGCGGCCCGAGGCCGGCCCCGAGCCCGGCGAACTGGTAGCCGAGCGAGGCGCCCGTGTACCGGTTCCTGGTGGGGAAGAGTTCGGCGTAGAGCGCGGCGAGGGGGCCGTACATCAGCGGGTGGATGATCGCCTGGCCGATCACCAGCGCCAGGGTGAGCACGACGACGCTGCCGGTGTTCACCATCGGGAACAGCACGAACGCGAAGGCGGCCATCAGCAGCGCGCCGACCAGCACGACCGGCCGCCGGCCCGTCCGGTCGGACAGCGCCGACCAGCCGATGATGCTCACCACCGCCAGCGCCGACGAGAGGGTCAGGCCGTTCAGCACGTCCTGGCGGGCGAAGCCGGTCCGCACCCCGTAGGCGATCAGATAGGTGGTGAGCGTGCCCTGGGCGACGAAGGCCGACAGGCCGACGCCCACGCCGAGCAGCAGGGTCCGGGGATGGTCGCGCAGCACCTCCAGCAGCGGCATCCGGGCGGGCCGCTCGGCCGCCGCGAACACCGGGGTCTCCTCGACCCGCAACCGGACGAACAACCCGACCGCCAGCAGCAGGATGCTCAGCAGGAACGGCACCCGCCAGCCCCAGCTCAGGAACGCCTGCTCGTCGAGGAGCGCGGCGGTGCCGCTCAGCGCGCCGGTCGAGAGCACCATGCCGAACGGGGCGCCGGCGTTGGTGAAGCTCGCCCACAGGCCGCGCCTGCTGGTCGCGTGCTCCGCCGACATCAGCACGGCCCCGCCCCACTCGCCGCCGATGGCGAGGCCCTGCACGATCCGCAGCGCGACGAGCAGGACGGGGGCGAGCACGCCGATCTGCTCGTACGTGGGCAGCACGCCGATGAGGAAGCTCGCCAGGCCCATCAGGGTCATGGTGAGGACCAGCATGCGCTTGCGGCCGAGCCGGTCGCCGAAGTGACCGAAGATCACCCCGCCCAGGGGCCGGGCGAGATAGCCCGTGGCGAAGGTGCCGAAGCTGGCGACCGTGGCCGTGAGCGGGTCGAGGGTGGAGAAGAAGACCTTCCCGAAGACCACGGCCGAGGCGGTGGCGTACAGCAGGAAGTCGTAGTACTCGATGACGCTGCCCAGGAAGCTCGAAGCCACCGCGCGGCGGAGCTGAACCTGGTTGTGGGGTAAGACCGACGGGTCCGACATAACAAGCTCCTCGATCAGGGAGTGAGCCGCTGCGCCTGCTGCCCGGAGGTTAGGCACATTCATGACGGACGTCAATCCTTTGCCAACTATCAACTCAGACCGAGCAGCCGGGCCGCGTTCTCCTTGAGGATCTTCGGCCGGACCTCGGGCTTGATGTCGAGTTTGTCGAAGTCGGCGAGCCACCGGTCGGGCGTGATCATCGGGTAGTCGGAGCCGAACAGCACCTTGTCCTTGAGCAGCGTGTTGGCGTACTGGACGAGGATCGGCGGGAAGTACTTCGGCGACCAGCCCGACAGGTCGATGTAGACGTGGGGCTTGTGGGTGGCGACCGCCAGGGCCTCGTCCTGCCAGGGGAACGACGGGTGGGCCAGGATGATGCGCAGCTCGGGGAAGTCCACGGCGACGTCGTCGACCAGCATCGGGTTGGAGTACTTCAGCCGGATCCCGCCGCCGCCGGGCAGGCCCGCGCCGATGCCGGTCTGACCGGTGTGGAACAGCGCCGGCACGCCGAGCTCCTCGATCGCCTCGTAGAGGGGGTAGGCCGCCCGGTCGTCGGGCGCCATGCCCTGCACGCTCGGGTGGAACTTGAAGCCGCGCACCCCGTACTCGCCCACCAGCCGGCGGGCCTCCCTGACGCCCGCCCTGCCCTTCCACGGGTCGACGCTGGCGAACGGGATCAGCACGTCGGCATGGGCGGCGCAGCTCTCCGCCACCTCCTCGTTGGAGATGCGCGGATGCCCGGTGGCGTGCTCGGCGTCGACGGTGAAGACCACGGCGGCCATGCGGCGCTCGCGGTAGTGGGCGGCGATCTCCGGGATCGTCGGCCGGGCCCCCTCCTTGAAGTACTTCGCCGAGGCGGCGACCAGGTCGTCGCTCAGCGAGGCGTGCCCGTCGGCGGAGACCTCGGCGTGCGTGTGGACGTCGATGGCGACCAGTTCGTCGACGTTCATGGGACCTCCTTGGGCACAAATCTGACTTTCGTCAATTATGTGCCTGACATCTGGCCCGTCTACGCTTTCGCTGTGACCATCGGCGGCGACGACGAACCGGCCGCGCCCTCCGCGCGCCCCCAATCCCTGATCTTCAGCTTCCTCGGCGTCTACGCCCTCGACCGCGGCACCGCCATCTCCTCGGGCAGCGTCATCGAGGTGTTCGCCCGCCTCGGCGTCTCCGAGGAGGCCGTCCGGTCGACGCTCGCGCGCATGGTCAAACGCAACCTGCTGGTCCGCCACCGGCTCGGCCGGAGGGTCTACCTCGGGCTCACCCCCCACGCCGAGACGGTGCTGCGCGACGGCCGCCGCCGCGTGTGGGAGACCGGCGCGGTGAACCGCGACTGGGACGGCACCTGGACCGTCGTCGGCTTCTCGTTGCCCGACAGCCGCCGGAGCACCCGCCACGACCTGCGCTCACGCCTGATCTGGGCCGGATTCGGGCCGCTCCAGAGCGGGCTGTGGATCACCCCGGGCACCAAGGACGTCACCGGCGTCTTCGACGGCCTCGACGTCGACGACCACGTCACGGTGCTGGCCGCCCGCGCCTACACCCCGACCGAGGCCGCCGACCTGGTCGCCAAGGCCTTCGACATCGAGCAGATCGCCCGCCGCTACCGCACCTTCCTGGCCCGGTGGGACGTGCCCCGGCCGCTGCCTGACGCCCCCGATGCCCTGGTCAGGCAGCTGCTGCTGCACACCGACTGGTTGCAGCTCGTCCGGCAGGACCCCCACCTGCCGGCCGAGCACCTCCCCGACGACTGGCCGGCCATCCGGGCGGAGCAGGTCTTCCACGCGCGCGCGGAAGAATACGTGCGCCCCGCCCGGCTGGTCGCCGACGGCGTCCTGGACGAACTCATCCCATGACGCAGGCCGTGCCGTTGAGCGTGAACCCGGACGGGTTCGAGTTGGTGCCGCTGTAGGTGCCCTGGACGCCGAAGCCGGCCCGGCCCTGCGGCGCGATGGTGCCGTTGTAGTTCACGTTGCGCGCGGTGACCTGCGTGCCCGACTGCGTCACGGTGGCGTTCCACGCGTTGGTGACCCGCTGGTTGCCCGCCCACGACCACGTGACGGTCCAGCCGTTGACGGGCGCCGTCCCGGTGTTCGTGACGCTGACCTCGGCGGTGAACCCGTTGTTCCACGTGTTGGGCACATAGGTGACCCGGCACCCGGAACCGGGGCTCGGCGACGGGCTGGGCGACGGGGACGGACTGGGAGAGGGACTCGGCGAAGGCGAAGGCGAAGGAGAAGGCGAAGGAGAAGGCGAAGGAGATGGGGACGGGGACGGGGACGGGCTCGGCTCGCTGGTCAGGCCGAAGAACTGGATCGCGGCCGCGGCCATGCCGGTGCTCGGCAGGCTGTGCCCGGCGCCCTGGATGCTGTACGCCTCGACCCGCACCGTGCCGGACGAGTCGGCGTAGCGGCGGCGGTTCCAGTTGGCCTGCGGGGTGTCGCTGCTGGTAGGCGTCTGGCTCAGGCCGAACACGTTCGTCCACTGGTCGATCGCCTGCTGATGGGTGGCGTAGTAGACGAGGGTGTCGTTGGTGCCGTGCCAGAGCTGGACCCTCGGCCGGGGGCCGTTGTAGCCGGGGTAGGCGGCCCGGACCAGGTCACCCCACTGCTGCGGCGTCTTGTTGATGCGCCCGGAGGCGCAGTCGCTGACACCCGGCGACGGCACGTAGTCGGCCTCGTTGGGGAAGCACGCGAACGGCACCCCCATGAACGCCGCTCCGGCCTTGAACACGTCGGGGTAGTTGCCGAGCATGATGTTGGTCTCCATGCCCCCGGCGGAGCTGCCGGTGACGAAGAGACGGTTGGCGTCGCCGTTGTGGCGCTGCCGCGTGTAGGTGACCATCGACATCAGCGAGACGGGGTCGCTGCCGCCGTTGCGCACCTGCGAGGCCGCCGACCACGAGTCGAAGCAGTTGCCCTTCTTGGACGCCGACGGGTAGATGACGATGAAGCCGTACTGGTCGGCGAGGGACCGGAACTCCGAGCTGGAGTAGAACCCCGGTCCGGAACCTCCGCATCCGTGCATGGCGAGCACGATCGCCGGGCTGGGCCGCACGTTGTCCGGCACGTACAGGTGCATACGCAGGTTGCCGGGGTTGCTGCCGAAGTTGGTCACCTCGGTCAGCGTGGCAGCGGCCGCGGGTTGTCCGGCCGCCAGGATCGTGGCGGCGTACACCACTCCGGCGGCGACGACTGCGGTCAATCGCTTCATCGGCCCTCCTCTGGTCGACGTCCTGACGTCAGCCGGTATACGAGCGGCGCGGAGTCCCGGTCAAGGTTCGCCCGTGCGCGATCACAATCGAATGATCATGGAAATGCGCTGCTCACGCTGGTCATCGGGCCATTGCTTATCAAGTAGCTTGATATGCGGGGCCGGAAACTTACATCGCCCGTTATGGTCATCCGGTGAACCCGCCCAGGCTGAGCTATCTGGTCTACCGGCTGGAGCGCCGCATCCGCGCCCGGCTCGACGAGGCCCTCGCGCTCCACGGCATCACGACGACCGAATACATGGCGCTCGGCGAACTCCGCGTACGCGACGGCCTGTCCTCGGCCGAACTGGCCCGCATCGCCTTCGTCACCCCGCAGGCGATGAATCTGGTGGTCCGCGACCTGGAGAGACGTGGTCTCATCCACCGTGACGCCCATCCCGACGGCGGGCGCATCCTGCGGGTCCACCTGTCCCGCCAGGGCCGGGCGGCGCTGCGCAGGTGCGACCGCGCGCTCGACGGCATCGAGGACGAGATGCTGGCCGGCCTCGACGACAGCACCCGCGTCACGCTGCTGGAGGCCCTGACGTGGTGCACCCGCGCACTGCACCCGCCCGGGGCTGGATGATCTCCCGAAATCACCCAGACCCGGTGGTGGACTCGGGCGTTCCCGCCCCAGGTCCACCGACTGGTCGGCGCCGCCGCGGCGGTCCCAGACCGGGGTCTGGGCGCCGTCGGCGGCGCCGGAGTTCGGCAGGACCGAGCCGCGCCTCCCCTACGGCTCTACCGGTCGGACAGGGACCGGATCACCGAGGGAGACCGCGGGTCAGGTCCGGCTCCACCGCTGGTTCGCGCCGCCCCAGCAGGAGTAGACCTGGATCAGGGCGCCGTTGCCGGAGCCGGCGGCGTCCAGGCACAGGCCCGACTGCACGTTCCTGATGCTGCCGTCGGAGTTGATGGTCCACTTCTGGTTCGCGCCACCCCAGCAGGTGTAGATCTGCACCTTCGCGCCGTTGCCGGTCCCGGCGGCGTCGAGGCACTTGTTGCCGTAGACCCGCAGTTCCTGCGCCGAGGTGTAGCTCCACTGCTGGTTGCTGTTGGTGTGACAGTCGTACAGCTGGACCTGGACGCCGTCGGTCGTCGAGGCGCTCGGCACGTCGACGCACCGGTTCGACTGCTGACCGCGGATCTGTTGCCCGGTGCCCGGCGTCGGCGTGGGGGTCGGCGTGGGCGAGGTGCCCGGCGAGGGCGAGGTGCTCGGCGAGGGCGACGGGTTGGGCGTCGCGGCGTTGAGGGCGTTCAGCACCGAGTTGTAGGCGGCCTTCTTGTTGCCGCTGGTGTCGAAGAGCAGCGGGCTGGTGCTGGCGCCCAGCCAGGAGTCGCTGTCACGCACGCCCCACACGGTGATGCCGGTGCAGCGCGCCACCGCGAGGCAGTCGTTCACGACGGCGGCGTAGGTCTGGGCCGAGCCGCCCTGGATGTCCAGCTCGGTGATCTGCACGTCGACGCCGAGAGCCGCGAAGCTCTGGATGGTCGTGCGGTAGTTGCTGTTGTACGGGCTCTGGCTGTTGAAGTGGGACTGGAGGCCGACGCAGTCGATCGGCACGCCGCGCTGCTTGAAGTCGCGGACCATGTTGTAGACGGCCTGGGTCTTGGCCCAGCTCCAGTTGTCGATGTTGTAGTCGTTGTAGCAGAGCTTGGCGGCCGGGTCGGCGGCCCGCGCGGTGCGGAAGGCCACCTCGATCCAGTCGTTGCCGGTCCGCTGGAGGTTGGAGTCACGGCGGCCGCCGCCGTTGCCGTCGGCGAAGGCCTCGTTGACGACGTCCCAGGCGTAGATCTTGCCCCTGTAGTGGCCCATCACGCCGTTGATGTGGTCGATCATCGCCTGGCGGAGCGAGCTCCCGGACGTCTGCTCCATCCAGCTCGGCTGCTGGGAGTGCCAGGCCAGCGTGTGGCCGCGCACCCGCTTGCCGTTCTGCACCGCCCAGTTGTAGATCCGGTCGCCGGCCTGGAAGTTGAACTGCCCCCGGTTGGGTTCGGTGGCGTTGATCTTCATCTCGTTCTCGGCGGTGATCATGTCGAACTCGCGGTTCGCGATCGTCGTGTACTGCGAGTCACCCAGCTTGCCCTGGGCGATGGCGGTGCCGAAGTACCGCCCGCTCTGCTGCGCGGCGGCGGCCAGCGTGCTGCCGGCGGCGTCCGCCGGCACCGTCACCATCAGCGCGGCGCCCACGATTCCGACGACGCTCACCACACCGGCGCCGAAGACCCTCCGAAGGGAGGATGCGGGTAATGCGTTCATACCCATGCCTGACTCCATAACTGAAATCACCGAAAGAGGGAATGCGGGAACCCGGCGAACGACGCCGCACCCCAGACCGCTGGCGCACACCACTGATGGCGTCATGACCGGCGGCCCCTCTGATCACCACATCAGGCCGGGCCGACCGCCTCGGAGACTTAGTGTGGAAACCCAACCGAAACATGTCAACACCGGAGCGAAATTTTCGGCGGCCATGCACCCTGGCCTGATATCCGCCGCGAGCACGTGGACAGGCATCGACGAGGCAGTGCGTCGCGGGAGGGCGGCGAAAATTTACCGATGCCGCACAGCTGCAAGTTTCATGCTCACGCCGTAATTTACGGACGCCGAAACGGCTTGTCAGCAGGGCACGCCACCCCGTCGCGGCCCCCGAGGGCCCTTGACGCCGTCCCACCCGCTGTATTTACTCACCGCCAGCACCACCGACGCCGGGACGCCGAAGGGAGGTCGCACTACGACTTGGTAGCGCTAACAGGGCCGAGCCTGTTCAGCGCGACGTCGTAGGGCCTGGGTGGCACCACACTCCTGGGTCCCCGTGTCCGTCGCTCCGCCTCCTTCGCGGAGGCGGAGCGACGCCCGGACCGGTGGTTTCACCGATGTCCGGCGCACGCCTGTCCCGAGACCATGCCCATATGGCCGACAAGCCGGTTCGACCCTCGTCCGCCGCCGAGCCGACGACCCTGCCCACCCCGCGCGACGGCTCTGGCCGTTACCCTCCGGCGACCAGGCGGCCCCGGAACTCGGCGGTCGCGCTCTGGATCAGCTGGTTCAGGTGCTCGATCTCGGCCTCGGTCGGTTCGCGCCGGAGTTCGGCGTTGATCGCGAAGTCGCCGTCCTCGACGGTCACGGAGAGGTCGGCGAGCAGGTCGTTCGGCAGCCTGCCGAGAACGAACTCCCGGAACGCGTCGGCGATCGCCCCCTGGACGTCGCCGCAGCCGCACGACCGCCCGGCCGCGATGGCCGTGAGGTGGCTCCGCCCGGTGATCGCGTCGGGGTGCGCGACGTCCAGCGTCGCCAGCCCCGCCTCCACGACGTGCCGGGCCTCGTCGAGCCGGTCGGCGTGCTGGAGGAAGAGCCCGAGGGCGATCCGCGAACGGCCCAGGATCTCGTGGTCGGTGCCGAGGTCGGCCACGCCGACGGCCGCCCGCAACCGTTCCTCCGCCTCGGCGGGACGATCCGCCGCCGCCAGCGCGAGACCCCAATTGCGCAGCACCTGGGCGTGGAACTCCGGACGACCGAGGCGGTCGGCGATGGCCTGGGCCCGGGCGTAGGTGGCGAGCGCCCCGGCCGTGTCACCGGTTTCGTCCTGCGCCATGGCGAGGGCGAGCGCCGCCATCAACGCGTCCTCCTCCCGGCCCTGCCGGTCGTAGGAGGCGAGCACCTTCCCGATCGCCTCGACCCGTCCGGCCTGGTCGCCGCAGTCGCGACCGGCGTTGGCAAGCTGGGAGAGCACGTTGAGCGTCGCCTGGTGGTCGGGGCCCAGGCGCTCCTCCAGGGCGTCCGCGAGCCGGGCGAGCACCACCTTCCCCAGCATCGGGTCGCGGGCCGACCGGTCGACCGCCGCGTACGCGACGCCCTCGACCACCTCGTCGGGCAGCCGGTCGAGCGCGGAGAACGGGGGCTCGCCGGCGCCGCCGGCCACGACGATCTCTCCCCGCGCCGCCAGCGCGGCGGCGACCCGCTCGTGACCGCTGCGCCAGTAGGTGCCGACCGCCTCCTCGACGACCTGACGCGCCTGCGCGACGTCGCCGCGCCGCAGGAGCACGTCGGCCAGCGGTTCGAGCGCGAAGGCGTGACCGGGGTGCTCCCGGCCGTAGAAGACCTCACGTTCGCGGAGGTTGCGGCGCAACTCGGTCTCGGCCTCGTCGAGCCGTCCGGCGACGTCCAGCGCCATGCCGAGGTTGAGCCCGTAGGTCAGCTGCTCCTTGCGGGTCTCGGGGTCGCCGGACGGCGGGCCTGAGCAGGCGCTGCGAAAACATTCGACCGCCCGGTCGGACTGGCCGGAGGCGAAGAGGAGGTTGCCGAAATCGCACTGGACGGAGGCCCATTCGGCGCTCTCCCGGCCGTGCCGGCTCTCGACGGCCAGCAGTTCCCTCCGCATGACCTGTTCGGCGTCGACCAGCCGGCCCTCGTGCAGGAGCCCGAACGCGATGTCGAGCGACGACGGTGATCTTGACATGCCGGGAGTATAGGGACGTCGACCGACACGACCCAGGCGTCAACCGATCGGTTCGAGCAGCCGCCGCGGCGTTGATCGCGTCGGACACCGGGTCGTCGCCCTCGTCTGCCGGGTCGAACCCCGGGCCCGGCTCGACCCGGGTCTCCGCGACCGGCACCAGCTCGCCGCACCGTTCGCAGCGCCCGGCGGGGTCGAGCAACCCCCCGTCGCCGTCGTGGCGGACCGCGCGCCGTGCCCCGCCCGGCGAATAGTGGGCGTCGCCCCAGCTCATCAGGGTCCGCACGACCGGCCACAGTTCGACGCCCTTGGGGGTCAGCCGGTTGGTCAGCACGGCACGCGGGATCTTCAACTGGGTGGCGAAGTCGCCGAACCGGCGCACCTCGAAGAACGCGTCACGGACGATCAGGAGCGTCCACCGCTCACCGACGACCTCCAGCGCGCGGGCCAGCGAGCAGTTGCGGTCGGCATAGGTGCTGGGAACGCGCACGCCGCAGGCCCCTACTTCGGCGCGTTCTTCGCCGAGGCCGGCGCCTACGCCGAGGGGCCGACCTGGCTCATGCGCGGCACCGTCGTCACCGACCGCCAGCCTCGGCGCAGGGCGTAGGCCCAGGCCGCGACGCCGAGGGCGAGGCCCCACACGGTCCAGAGCATGCCCGGCACGTTCACCCCCCACGAGGCGGGGTCGACGCCCAACCGGACGTTCATCAGCCCGGCGGGGACCAGCACCACCGCCACGACCGACGCCGGGACGACGGCCAGCGCGGGCGGCACCCGTTCTCCCGCCCTGAACCAGACCCAGCGGGGATAGACCTCGCCCCACCGGCTGACCAGCCCGTGGGTGAGCACGCATCCGCCGATCGACCCGATCGCCCCGCCGAGACCCACTTCCAGCATCCCTGGCGTCTGCCGCATCATGAGCAGGAAGTCCTCGGGGATGCCGAGCGGGACCCCGAAATACCAGGCGATCCTGGTGATCTCATAGGGAACGGGCGCGGCGCACGCCACGTAGACGGCCCACCGGCCCCAGCGACGGGCCGCCTCCGGGGTGGTCCACCGCGGGCGGTGGTAGGCGAGGGCCGCCAGGGCCCACAACAGCCCGCCCAGGAAGAGGATGATCAGGTTCACCCGGTGCCAGTACAGGATGTCCCCGATGCCGTCCTGCGGACCCGGCACGCCCGTGAAGGCGAACACCAGCAGCAGCGGCGCGAAGGCCACCAGCATGAGCAGGGTGTAGTCGGGGATCGCGAGCGCCAGCGTCGCCGCCATGGTCCAGCCGAAGACCAGCATCACCGTCCGGGCCCGGCCCCGTCCCCATCCACGCGCCATCGCCACCGCGACGACCGCGCCCACCAGCCCGGCGACGGCCATGACGGGCGCCACGACCCCGGCCCGGCTGCCCTCCAGGATCGACCCCGACGCCCGGTCGCCGGCGACGGGCGCGAACGGGAACCCGCCGCCGCCCAGCGCCCAGAACACCCCGAGCGCCCCATAGACCGCCGACCAGACGGCCGCGGCGTACCCGGCCCAGGTCGGCCAGTGCCTCCACCAGCGGAGCATCACTCCATCACGTCCTCACATCCGGTTGGCACCAGCCTTGGGGACGCCGGGCCGCCCGCCCATATGCCGTTCGGCACATAGGCGACGGGCCGGCCGCATACCTAGGCTCAGGACATGCGCACCCGAATCACCCGGCCGGTCGACGGCCGCCTGATCGCGGCGATCACCGGCGGCGCGGGCGTCGTGTCGCTGACCGTCACCGCCGTGACAGTGGCGACCGGCGGGCAGAACGACGCGTCCGGGTGGACCGTCGCCGAGTCCGGGTGCCTGCTCTCGCTGATCATCGTGGCGGTCCGCGCCGCCCCCACTCGCGCCGCGCTCACCGCTGCGGCGCTCGCGGGCCTGGCCACGCCGTCTCTGCTGCTCCGGTACGGTCTGGGCACTCCGACCCCGGAGGCGGTGGCCGGCTTCGCCGTCTGGGCTCTGTCGGCGGCGCTCGCCGCCACGGTCGGCCTCTATCTCCGGTCCCTGGACGACCGCCGCACCCGCTCGGTGCTCGACGCGCGCCGGGCCCAGCGCACCGAGCTCGCCCGCGACCTGCACGACTTCGTCGCCCACGACATCAGCGGCATGCTCGCCCAGGCCCAGGCCGGCCGGGTCCTCGCCCAACACGACCCCCGACGCGCGGCCGCCCTCTTCGAGCGCATCGAACAGACCGCCCTCCAGGCCCTGGCGTCGATGGACCGCACCGTACGGATGCTCGACGACTCCGCCGACCGGACGCCGCTCCCCTCCTTGGCGGACCTCCGGGACCTGTGCGACCGCTTCTCCGGCGCCACGACCGTCCACCTGGACATCGGCCCCCGGCTCGACGACCCGGCCAGGGAGGCTGCGGCGACGGCCTATCGGGTCGTCGTCGAGGCCCTGACCAACGTCCGCCGCCACGCGCCGACGGCGAGCCACGTGAAGGTGACCGTGACCGATGTCCCCGGCCCCGCCCTGCGGGTCACCGTGACCGACGACGGCCCCGGGGGAACCCGCCGCGGCGGCGGTTCGGGCCTGCCGGGCCTGACCGAACGGGTCGAGGCGCTCGGCGGCACGCTGACCGCGGGCCCGCACCCGCCGCGCGGCTGGCGGGTCGAGGCGACCATGCCGTCGGTGACAACGTGATCCGCGTCCTGGTGGCCGACGACCAGGAGGACATCCGCAGCGCGTTCCGGATCATCCTCGACGCCCAGCCCGACATGACCGTCGTCGCCGAGGCCGCCTGCGGCGCCTCGGCCGTCGAACAGGCCCGGCACCTGCGCCCGGACGTCGTGCTCGCCGACATCCGGATGCCCCGCCTCGACGGCCTCGAAGTCACCCGCCTGCTCGCCGGACCGGACGTGCGCGACCCGATCCGCGTCGTGGTCGTCACCACCTTCGACCTCGACGAATACGTCCACACGGCACTGCGCAACGGCGCCTGCGGCTTCCTGCTGAAACGGTCGAGCCCGGCGATGCTCGCCGAGGCGGTCCGCGCGGCCGTGTCGGGCGACACCCTCATCAGCCCCCAGATCACCGTGCGCCTCCTGCGCGACCTCACCACCCCGTCGCAGGCGAGCCCGGCCGGTCTCACCGCCCGCGAACTGGAGATCACCCGCCTGGTCGCCCAGGGCCACACCAACGCCGAGATCGCGGCGGCCCTGTTCATCACGGCGGGCACGGTCAAGAACCACGTCGCCGGGATCCAGCGGAAGCTCGCGACGAGGAACCGGGTGGGCATCGCCGCGTGGGCCTGGTCCACGGGCAACGTCCGGCGCCCGGCGTGAAAGTTTCATGCCGGGCCGCCGCTGACCTCGTGCCGAGAGGTCCCGGGAGTCACCAGTTCTGCGCTGTGGCCGCCAGCTGCGCGGCGTCCCGGCCGGGGGAGGCGCCGAACGCCTTGCGGTATTCGCGGCTGAACTGCGACGGGCTCTCGTACCCGACGAAGTAGCCGACCTCCGCCACGTTGCCCGACCTGGTCATGAGCAGGGTGCGGGCCGCCTGGAGCCGGATCTGCTTCTGGAACTGGACGGGCGTCATCGACGTCGCCGCCCGGAAGTGCCGGTGGAAGGACGAAGGGCTCATCCCGCACAATCCCGCCAGGTCGGCGACGACGAGATGCTCCCGGTAGTGCTCGCGGATCCAGCGGATGCCCCGCGAGATGAGCGCGAGGTTCCCGTCGACGAGTCCGATCTGCCGCACGAGCGCGCCCTGGTCGCCGCTGAGCAGCCACCAGAGGATCTCCCGCTGGTATCCGGGCGCGAGCACCCGCAGGTCGTCGGGCCGGTCGGCGACACGCAGCAGCCGGACGACCGGATCGAGCAGCTCCGGCGTCGCGTCGCTCACCGCCAGCCCGGTGAACGCCGGGGGCGGCCCGGTCACCGCGGCCTCCAGCAGCATGGGCGCGACGACGGCCGGGCTCAGGGCCATGCTGAAGACCACGAACGGCTCGTCCGGGCTGGCCTCCAGCGCCTGGCCGATCACCGGGAGGTCGACCGACACGACGACGTACTGGCCGGCGCGGTAGTCGTACGGGACGCCGTTGAGCACCGTGCGCTTGACCCCCTGCGCGACGATCGCGACCGACGGCTCGGAGATCGTGGCGACCGGCGGGGTCGCGCACGCCACGGACGCGATGGTCACCCCGCCCGCGATCGTCTTCTGACGGCCGTCGGCGGTGTGGCGCATGATCAGCCGCCGCATCTCGTCCAGGAGCTCCATGCGCGCCAGTCAACCACCCTGATTGACAGGATCGGGCACGGCGGCGGCAGGATCGGGCTCACGGCCGGGCGGCCCGGCTTGGTGGACTGACCACATGAAACGCAGAACTCTCGGCGCGACCGGGATGTCGGTCAGCGAACTCTCCCTCGGCGCGATGATGTTCGGCAGCATGGGGAACCGCGACCACGACGACGCGATCCGCATCATCCACCGCGCGCTCGACGCGGGCGTCAACGTGATCGACACCGCCGACGTCTACTCCCACGGCGAGTGCGAGGAGATCGTCGCCAAGGCCGTGAAGGGCCGCCGCGACGACCTGGTGATCGCCACGAAGTTCGGGCTGCCGATGGGCGAGGACCCGAACCAGCGCGGCGGCTCCCGCAGGTGGATCGTCAAGGCGGTCGACGACAGCCTGCGCCGCCTCGACGTCGACCACATCGACCTCTACCAGATGCACCGCCCCGACCACGAGACGGACGTCGGCGAGACGCTCTCGGCGCTGACCGACCTCGTCCGGGCCGGCAAGATCCGCGCCTTCGGCTCCTCCATGTTCCCGGCCGAGCTGATCACCGAGGCCCAGTGGGCCGCCCAGCGCACGGGCACCCACCGGTTCCTGACCGAGCAGTCGATGTACTCGATCTTCACCCGCAAGCCCGAGGCGGCCGTCTTCCCGACCACCCAGCGCCACGGCATGGGCGTCCTGACGTTCAGCCCGCTCAACGGCGGCTGGCTCTCCGGCCGCGCCGACCTGGCGGCCGGCCACCGCGCCACCCTGCTGCCCGGCCGGTACGACCCGTCGAGCCCGACCGGCAGCCTCAAGGCCGCCGCGCTCGCCGAACTCACCGACCTCGCCGCCGAGGCCGGGCTGACCCTGCCGCAACTCGCGATCGCCTTCGCGCGGGCGCACCCGGCCGTCACGTCCGTGATCATCGGCCCGCGCACCGCCGACCAGCTCGACGGGCTGCTGCCCGGCGCCGAGGTCGACCTCACCGACGACATCCTGGACCGCGTCGACGCCATCGTCCCGCCGGGAACCGACCTCGACCCCAAGGACAACTACGACACCACCCCGCCGGCCCTGCGGCACGCCCGCCTCCGCCGCCGCTGACCACGCCTCAGAAGTTGAAGACGGCCCCCGTCACCGCGGTCATCTCACAGCGGTTCCCGAAGGTGCGGGTGTAGCGAACCGGCCTGCCCTCCCAGGTGCCGAAGGCCGTGACCCGGTGCGGGAGGTACTCCTTGGTGCAGATCACATCAGGGTTGGACACCAGCCTGCCGAGGTCGCCCTTGATCTCGCGAAGAAGGTCGCAGGCCGGCTTGGGGCTGGTGTGCGTGCCGCCGTCCGGATCGCAGAACAGCGTGGCGACCGTGTGCCCCCGGCCATCGACACTCCTGCTGAGCGTCAGGGCCCCCGAGGGCGTGTCGGCCAGGGCCGGGTGGGCGGCGAACAGCGGGACGGCCACGATGGCGGCAGCAAGAAAGGCACGCATGTTGACTTAGGGTAGCAATATGTATCCGAACAGTCACATACTCGCGCACCCCAAAGGCCCGTGGCCGATTCGATCGGCCACGGGCTGCCTGCCCACGACAGGCGACGGCGGCTCCCGCGCCGGTTCCGGCGCCCTGAAGCGGAGCGGCCACAGGCCGCCGCCCGCCTAGGTCAGGTGGCGGTGCAGGTGACAGTGGCTCCCGCGCCGGTTCCGGTGCCCTGGAAGCCGAGGGTGGCACTCTGCCCGGCTGCCAGTCGCCCGTTGTAGCTCTGGTTGGTGACGGTCACGGATCCGCTGGTGCCGGAGTTGACGCCGTTCCACAACGACGTGATCGCGGCGCCGGAGGGCAGGGTCAGGGCCAACCTCCAGCCGTTGATCGCGGCGCTGCCCGCGGTGACGGTGATGGACGAGACGAACCCGCCGCCCCACTGGTCCTGCACCGTGTACGTCGCCGAGCAGCCCTGCGTCCCGCTGGGCGACGGGCTCGGGCTCGGACTCGGGCTCGGCGAAGGGCTGGGGGACGGACTGGGCGAAGGACTGGGCGAAGGGCTGGGCGACGGGGAGGGCGTGCCGTCGAGTGTGAGGTTCTTCCGCTGGATCTGCCACTGGGTGTTGCACAGACCGCAGTTGTTCCCCACGAACGCGCCGCCGGCCGCAGTGTCCCCCTTCAGCCGCCACTTCAGCCACAACACCGCGACCCGGCCGAACTCGCCACCGTTCGTCTGCCCGTAGGTGCCGCCGTGACCGACGTTCAGATTGCCCATGAACGCGGGCAGCCCGGACGGCAACTTGCCCCAGTCGTCGATCGCGTTCGGGTAGGCGATGTCACTCGTACCGCCGATGAAGTAGGCGATCGGCTTCGTCAGCCGCCTGAGCTGGTAGTCGTCGGCGTCGTTCAGCAACCCGCTGCTGAAGATGGTGGTCGTGGAGATGCGGGGGTCGTTGGAGACGGCGTAGGCCTCCAGCCCTCCGCAGGAGAATCCGCCGACCGCGATCTTGCTCGTGTCGAGCCGGTTGTACAGGACGCTGCCCTGGCGGCCGTTCTCCGAGATCGCCCAGTCGATCGACTGGGTGAGCATCTGGGACGTCGTCGAGCCGGACCCGTTCGGGCTGCCGTTGGCGATGACCAGGAACCCGTGCGAGGCGATCTCGCGGAGGAAGTTCGCCTGCGACAACCCGTTGGCGGAGCAGGCGCCGTTGCCCCACACGTATATAGGGAGTCTCTGGGACGGGATGGTGACGGGCCGGTAGACGGTGTGGTTCTGGAGGCTGCCGTCCCAATCGGCGGGGTATGGCCCCGAACCGCCGACGGCCGCGGCGGCCGGCGTGTTGGTGAGCGCCACTATTCCAGCCAATAACGGGACGACCGCGGCCGCCAATCCCGCGCTGATGATCGAGCGTTTCCTCACTTCACCCTCCGAAGACGTTCGAAATGTGCAGTTACTATCACTGCGGTAACAAAAAGTGTCAAACACTCGAACTCGCCCTATTAATAGGTGCGGCACGCAGACCGCGAACGCCCTCGGACAAGGCGGATCCAGAGGCGCAGATCACCTCGCCCCGCAACCCGGCATCCCACGGCGCACACGAAACAACCCCGCGCCGAGTGAGGGTGAAACTTTCCTCAGCGGTCCCGGTGCACCCGAACCGACAGAGACTCCTCGGACGCCCGGAAATGCGTGATCCAGGACGCGGCGTCCGGCCAATGAGGGGTCGCGATCTCGATGAGCCGCGCCTCGGCGAGCGAACCGAGCGCGGAATGGATCTCCAGCAGCAGTTCCCGGGCCGCCTGGCGAGGCCACGTCGCAGGAAGAAGATGCTCGGGCAGGTCCGGATCGACGTCCGGGAACTTCCGCCAGGAATCCATGACGGAGGTCCGCGCCACCAGCGCCCGAGTGGCGTCGACCTCCCCGTCGCGCACGGCCACCCGCAGGCTGGAGTACTGCGCGATGAAGTCCTCGTAGCCCGAGGCGAGCCCGGCCAGATCATAGGCGGCGGCCGGACCGTGCGGCCCGGCCTCCTCGTCGAACCGGGTGTGCATCACCGACCACCGGCCGCCGTCGACCCCGTCGAGGATGTCGTGCATCGCCTGTTTCACCGGGCCGGACTCCGATCCCGGCCGGATCCAGACACTGTCGTACAGCCGGGCGAACCCCAGCGCCCCCAGGGCCTTGCGCACCGCGTGCCGCGCGGCCTGGCCCGACTGCGGAAGTGAGAAGGAGACGGTCACCCAGTCGCCGGTCCACTTCGGCGGACGCGCGCCGAAGCTCAGGAAGTGATCCATCCGGGAACGATGCCGCGCGATCGCCTGCGGCGTGAGGTGGTAGACGGGCGGCCGCCCCGCTCCCCGCACCGCGATGAGGCCGCGCTTGGTCAGCCGCGACAACGCGGCCCGCGCGCTCGACTCGCTGACGCCGAACTCCGCGAGCATCGCGACCACCGCCGCCGACGGCAGGTCGGCTTCCGAGGACTCGAGGTACTCGCCGAGCAGGGTCGCCAGGAGGTGCTGCGGGTTGGGGCCGGCCTGCGTACGCGGGTCTCTGACGTCATCCGCAGGTGAATGGACATGCACGGCACAAGCTTGCCCCACGTGGCCGACGTGCGGAGCATTCCCGCATATCAGCATTTATAGCGCTACGGAAAAACGTTTTCCCGCCCCATCTTTTGCCTTTCCCATATGGCGTATCGGGAAGGTAGAAGTCGTTCACCGTCCCAAAAGGCCAACAGGGAAGTCATGCCACATTACCGACGGAGTGTCGTACTGGCCATCGCCATGGCCTGCACCATGGGCGGCACGGCCGCATATGCCGAAAACGCCGTCCAGCCGAAAAGCTCGCCGACTCTCCGGCCCTCGGCGCCCCCGCCCAAGAAAATGGCCCACAATCGAATTCCGCAGAACATCGGACAAATTTGCGGCGCACCCTATGTCACTGGCGACCCGGACCTCGGCCCGGTACGCCTGCCACGGTCGGGCTACCTCGGCGCACTCGTGCGCGGCTACGTGCCCATGGGCGGCCTCAAGCCCCAGCACTTCCTCTCGCGCTACTGGAACTACGGCGTGAACGACTACCGTTACCCGCCGAACTCCGGGTTCGCCCTCTCCGGCAATTACCCCAACGGCAGACTGCTGTCCAAGACGACGTTCCTCCAGATCGGCATGAAACTCGACCGTTTCGGCGGCTACGGAGGCGCATTCTTCGCCCCGATGGGAGACGCTTTCGCCAAACGCGCGCTGCCGCCGCGCAACCTCAACACCAATCCGCAGGACCCCGCACACCCGTGCAACTATCACGTGTTCAGGGTGCTCAAGTCGTTCCGCGTGGACGTGGGCCCGGTCTCCCCCGCGTTCCAGCAACCGGGCGGCGGCACGCAATATCACGTGCTCAGCAAGTACATTCCCGAAGCCCCGCAGTCGAACGAAGAGGTCCCGGTGAGCTGGCTGCTGCAGAACGGGTACCTGCAGGAGCTCACCCCACCCGACCAGCGGACCAGCATGCGCCGATCCTAATATCCTGCTAGACAGGATATGCTGAGCCCCATGAACTCACGGGGCATGACGGAGCAGGCGTTCCTCGTCCTCACCGCACTGGCAGACGAGTCCCGCCACGGCTACGGGATCGTCCAGGAGGTCGAGCGACTCTCAGAGGGCCGCGTCCACCTGAAGATCGGCACCCTGTACGGAGTGCTCGACCGACTGGCCGCCGAGGAACTCCTGTCACTCGACCGCGAGGAGGCCCACCAGGGACGCCTGCGGCGCTACTACCGACTCACCGACCAGGGCGCGAGCGCCCTGGAGGCGGAGGCCGCCCGCCTCACCGAAACCGCCCGCTACGCGACCGAACGCCTGCGCGCCCGCCACGCCGGGGGGACGGCGTGACCACCCTGGAAGACCGCTACCGGCGGGTGCTGCGGCTGCTGCCGGCGGCCTACCGCGCCGAACGCGAGGAGGAGATGGTCTCGGCCTTCCTCGACGGCGCGGGCCCCGACGACGAGAACGCGCGGCCACGCTGGCCGGAGATCGCCGGCGTGGCCGCACTGGCGGTGCGGATCCGGCTGGGAGGCGCGACCCCGAGAAGCGCCGCCTGGGGCCGGACCGTACGACTGACCGCCCTGATCGGCCTGGCCTTCCAGGCGACGATGAGCTGCGTCTACCTGGCCCAGACCCTGGGCGTCTACGGGCTGCTCCCCCTGCCGTTCGACGAGACGCCGATCGGCGATCCCGCCTCGGCCGATCGGCTGTGGCACGTGACCAGGGACCTCTCGTCCCTGCTCTGGATCGCCGCCTATGTGGCGCTGGTCCGCGGCCGTCCGCGTGTGGCCAAGGCGACGGCGGCACTGGGCCTGACCGTCTATGTGCTGTCCGGGACGGAGGCGGCGGAGTCGTTCGTGCTCGTCGTCGCCACGCTCGCCCTGCTGGCCGGATATCACCGCGACGCCCCGGCGCACCGCCACCCGGGACGACTGGCGGCGCTCCCCCTGGTCGCCGGTGCGGCGGTCTTCCTGGTCATGATGATGTCGACCTGGGCCATGACAGCGTCGAGCCGGTCGCCCGAGTGGCCGGGCACGTGGGTCTGGGTCTGGTCGTGGCTGCCGCCTTCCGGCCTGTTCTGCCTGGCGCTCCTGGTGGCATGCGCCGTCTGTCTCGCGGCCCACCTGACCGGCCCCCGGTGGCGCTCCCCCTCCGTGCCGCTGGCACTGGCGATCCTGACCGTGCCCGTGACCCTGGCACGCCTCTCCTACCTGAACCCCGGCTCCGACCAGGCCACCGACACGATGAACGCCGTCACCGTCGCCCAGGCCGTCGCACTGGTGCTGACCGGCACGATCCTCACGGTGATCGGCACCCGGACACTGCCCGCCAGGCGCACACAGCGAAAGCCCGCAATCGACGTGGACGATCAGAGGCCGGCCTGAGATTGTCCTACCGGGTCACACCGACAGGACTACGGACGCTGCATTACGCGGCAGGCCCCAGATCCCAGGTCCACAGCGCTTCGCGGCCGCCGCCGACAAGCACGGCGCGGCCGTCGAGGTAGCTCATCGAGAGAGAGCCGAGGTAGCGGGAAGGACGCTGAAGCATCCCGATCTGCCGGCTGGTCGTGAGGTCCCAGACCCGCATGCTCCTGTCCTGTGGCGAGTAGGTGACCGCGATCGGGACACCGGCGACCCGGCCGGAGGCGATGCTGTTCACCTGCTTGGAGTGGCCGAGCAACGGACGCTCGACCTGCTTGCCCGTGGCGAGGTCGTAGAGTTCCACGGTCCTGCCTGTGGCCACGATCGCGACCGCCGTACAGTCGAACAAGGCGATCTCCACCCGGGCCGAGTGCTCGGTCTTCGCGATGCGGAACGATGCCATCCGTTTTCCCGCGCCGACGTCCCAGAGCCGGGCGCGGGTGGCGCTGAAGGTCACCGCGACCGGCCGGTCGGCGAGGCTGATGAGGGCCAGCTGTCCGGCTGGGCCCTTTCCGACGGCGAGATCGTGCAGCAGCGCTCCCGAAGGAAAGTCCCAGATGCGTACCGCGCCCCGAGAGGAAGAGTCACCGGCGTCGTCCTCGTCGACCGCTCCGACCACAAGCGTCCGGCGATCGGCTTCGGTCAGCGCGACCCCGTTGACGAAGCCGTCAGAGCCGATGAGGGGTTCGCCGATCGGCATGCGACCGGCAAGATCTGATATCCGGATCGAATAGTCTCCGAGACCGATCCCCGCGGCCAGAACCGCTCGTCCGCCGTAGTCGCCGGTCGCGAACGAGGTGATGCGCCCGGGCAGCCTGACCGGCGCGTCCAGCGGCCTGCCGCTGCCGAGATCCCACACGCCGGGGAATCTGTCGTCACCGTTCCCTTGGGCCACCACGATCGGCCTGCCGTGCAGCTCGCCGTTCACGCCGTAGATGTCACCGTTGGGCCCCCCGGTGGCAGGAGGAGCGGATTCCCGGCCGGTGGCGAGATCGTAGGCGCGGACGGCGTTGTCGCGCCCGCCGGTCACGATCATGGGACGGTCGCCGAGATCACCAACCGCCAGCGACGTGACGTGCCCCGGAATCTCGAAGGACGACACCCTTTCACCAGTGGCCGGATCGATGACCGCGATCGAGCTTCGGAGCCTCGATCCGTAGGGGTCGGTGGCGATGCCCCCGACGGTTTCGACCGAGACGAACACGGTCCGGCTGTTCAGCACGGCGAGCGACGAGGGGCCGAACCTTCCCCTCAGCCAGTGGTAGGTCGCCTCACGCGTGACCAGATCCCAGCGGATCACCCCGAGATCGGGCGTGGGGATCAGTGCCACCGGACGGCCGCCGATCGTGGTCGTCCTGATCGTGTCGATGCTCTGGATGAACTCGTCCTGAAGAGTGAGCGGTTTCCCGACGGGTTTTCCGGACACCGGATCCCAGGCGATAACGGCGTCGCCCTCTCCGGTCAGCACGAGCGGGACGCCGTGGACGCGGGTCAGCGCGACGGCGCTGAAGATCCCGGTGCCGATGGGCGGACCGATCCGGCGGCCGGTCGCCAGATCGAACACGTGGGCGCCGTCGGTGCCCGCCGCGGCGGCGACCGGCCTGCCGTCGAACTCGCCGAACGCGACGGCACGGAACCGCCCGGCGGGGAGCGGTCCGCCGACGGGCAGCCGAGTGGTCGCGTCCCACCTCTGGAGCGCCCCGTGGCTCCGGCCGAGGATGACGGGTCTGCCGTCGACGGTGCCGTACGCCACCGGGCCGTCGCCGGGGATCGGATCGCCGATCGGTTTCAGAGTGGCCCTGTCCCAGATCCGGATGGTGTGCTCGACACCCGCGCTGATCGCGACGGGCCGGCCGTCCAGCGCACCTACGGCCACCGAGGTCACGTCGGAGTGACCGCCCATGTCCATCGCGACGGGCGCCGCGAACGAGGCGGGAACGCCACCGGGTGACGTCTCCTGGCAGGCGGTGGCCGCCCGAGGCCACTTCACGACGGTCGACCCGGCCGAGGCCAGCGGCACGAACCCGGCCAGAATCAGCGCGGCGAGGATGGGTGGCAGCCGTCGAGAGCTGCCCACAACTATCTGCTCTCGGAACAAACCACGAAGCGCGCACATGACTCGTGCGGCCAGAGCCCGCGGCGTTAACCGGACCTCTATCTCGCTGCATTCAGTGCGTGCGCCAGATGCCACCGCAGACTGAGTCATATCGGCCTTTCCACGTTTGCAACCTCGCTCCTCGCGCATACCCCGCAGCATCTTGCCCAGTTCATACGCAAGTCGCGCCGCTTCGTATGCTCCGCACGCGCCGCGAAGTCATGAATTGCTCACTGTTTCCACCATCGCCCCTACCGAAGAATCAAGGCGTGACAGCGATTCAGGTGAACCGCCTCAGCAAGAGCTACGGAAAATTCCAGGCGGTCGACGACATTTCGTTCGAGGTCGAGGCGGGAACGGTCTTCGCCTTGCTGGGCCGCAACGGCGCGGGCAAGACCACGACGATCGAGCTGCTCATCGGGTTCCAGAAGCCGGACACCGGCTCGGTCCGGGTGCTGGGCCTCGACCCGATCAAAGACCGCGCCCAGGTGCGCGGCAATGTCGGCATCATGTTGCAGGAGGCCGGGTTCTTTCCAGATCTGACGGCCGGGCAGACGGTCGAGATCTGGCGTGACTTCACCCCCGCCGCGCGGCCCGCGAGCGAGGCGCTGGAGCTGGCGGGCCTGACCGCGAAGGCGAAGACGAAGGTGCGGCAGCTGTCCGGCGGTGAGAAGCGCCGCTTGGACCTGGCGCTGGCCCTGCTGGGCCGGCCCGACGTGCTGTTCCTGGACGAGCCGACAACCGGCATGGACCCTGAGGCCCGCCGCAACATCTGGGAGGTCGTCCGCGACCTCGCCGCCCGGGGCACGACCGTGCTGCTGACCACCCACTATCTGGAGGAGGCCCAGCAGTTGGCGACGAACCTGGCCATCATGGACAGAGGTGAGATCGTCGTCGACGGCGACATGGCCGAGACGCTGGCCGCGCGGGTGGGGCGGGTCTCTTTCGAGCTGCCGTCCGTGATCGATCCCGGGGAGTTGCCGCTGCCCGCGACCGTGCGGGGCAGACTCGCCGTGGTCCAGGCCGCCGATCCAGACCTGGCCGCCCAGACGCTGCTGGGCTGGGCGAGCGAACGCGGCCTGCGCCTGCGCGGACTGGAGGTCCGGGCGGCCTCACTGGAAGACCTGTTCCTGGAACTGGCCCAGAACCACGAAACACCCCCAAACGGCGCCCCGGCCCGAAGCGACCGCCCTGGCCGGAGTGGTGGCGCCCGTGCGTGACGTGCTGACCGTGGCGCGGCTGGGCGGACGGCTGTTCTTGGGCGACGGGCGGGCTGTCGGCGGCATCGCGGTGCTCGGCGTCTGCCTGGGCGCGGGCCTGCCGTTGCTGATCGCCGCCTCGCTCAGGAGCCGCGATGTGGAGGTGGTGCTCGGCATGCATCTCGGCATGCTCGCCGTGGTCCTGACCATGGTCGCGACCACTCAGACGGCCGTGACGCTGTCGACCAGGCGGGAGATGCTGGTTCTCAAGCGCTTACGCGCCTCGGGCCTGCGCGGGCGGGCCATCATCGGCGGCGAGCTGGTCAACATCGTGACGCAGGCCACTCTCCTGTCGGCCCTCATCTCGATGATCCTCTACACCTTCACCTACGTCCCGCCACCTCAACTGCCGCTGTTGTTCGCGGCGTGCGTCGTCGCGGTGGCCGGGGTGCTGGCGCTGATCGGCGTCATCTTCTCGATCGTGACCCGCCGCCCTGACCTGAACGCCCCCGCCACGATCCCGTTCATCGTGGCCAGCGCGGTCGGGGCCGGAGGATATGGGCCGTTCGTCACCGGCCTCCTCCCCGGCTGGGTCCAGTGGGCACTCGACCTGCTGCCGACCGGAGCGATGGTCGAGATCGCCGGACTCGCCTACCGAGGCGGCGAGCTTGCGACGCTGACCGGGCCCGTTCTGAACCTGACCGTCTGGGCCCTCCTCGGCCTGGTCACCGTCCGCTTCCTCTTCCGATGGGACCCACGGCGATGAGTTTCACAGCCACCTACAAGCTGAGCGCCCGGCTGTTCTGGCGCGACAAGGGCATGCTGCCTGCCTCTGTGATCACCCCGCTGGGGCTGGCGATCGGAATGCCGACGCTGATGCGCAACGTCCAGGCCGACGGCGTCGCGGCCGCGGCGCAGATGTTCGCGGGGGCGCTCGCGCTCATCCTGGCGGCAACCGCGTTTCTGAACATCACCGTCGCCCTGACCATGCGCCGCGACCAGCTCGTGCTCAAACGGCTGCGCACCACCCGGCTCACCGACCGGCAGATTCTCCTCGGCGAGGTCGCGAACAACGTCACGCAGACGGTCGCCCTCATGATCGTGTCGGCCGTGGCCGTACACTTCCTGGCCGATGTGCCGCTGCCGAGGAATCCGGTGCTGTTCACGGTGTTCGCCGTCGCGGGTTCGGCGGTGCTGGCGACGCTGGGGGTGGCGTGGACGGCCGCGATCCCGCGCGGGGAGCTCGCGGCGCCCATGACTCTGCCGTTCTTCTTCCTGGCCGGGCTCGCGTCCGGGGCGATGGGCACGATCATGGACCTGCTGCCCTCCTGGCTGCACCCATTGCTCGCCGCCCTGCCCACCAGCGCGGTGGTGGACGTGGTCCGCACTTCCTACGGGCCGGGAACACTCGGCTCCGACCTGGCGGCGGCAGCCGTACCGGCTTTGGCTCTGGCGGTGTGGGCGGGGATCGCGCTGCTCTCGATTAGGAGGTGGTTCCGCTGGGACTCCAGAAAGTCATAATGGGCCGATCATGAACTCGACCTCCGCACGGCGGCTCGGGATCGCGCTGATCGTCCTGATCTCCATCGGCTACACGATCATCCCCCTCGTGGCCTCCCTCGTGACCGCCTCCATGTCGATCAATGCTCGGCTGCTCGCTGTGCTGACCGCTTTCTACTTGCCGCATATCCTTCATGTACGGCAGGCGTTCACAGGCACCAGATCCCGGTGGCTCCCCGCGACACTGACGGTGCAGGTGGTCGCCGCCTACCTGCCGGAGGTCATCGGATTCCCCAACTGGTCGGCCGGGACCGCGCCGCTCCTGGCCGGGCCGGTGCTCCTGCTGCTCCCACTGCGCTGGGGCGGCGTCATGGTGATGACGATGGCGGCGGTGGAGTTCTGGTGGCTTTACGGCATCTGGCACGACGTGACCGGCTCGTTCTTCTACTCCCTGACCATCGTCATCACCGGCGCCATGTTCTACGTCGTCGTGCGGCTGGTCCGGGTCACCGCCGAACTCGAGCAGGCGCGGGCCGGCCTGGCGGAGGCGGCGGTACTGAAGGAGCGGTTGCGGATCTCCCGCGACCTGCACGACGGGCTGGGCCATAGCCTCACCGCGATCGTGTTGAAGGGCGACCTGGCCACCCGGCTCATGGACCGCGATCTCCCCACCGCGAAGACCGAGGTCGGCGCGCTGGTCCAGGTGGCGAGGGAGGCCGCGCAGGAGGTGCGTCAGGTGGCTCGCGGCTACCGGCGGATGACGCTCGCCGATGAGGTGCACCGGGCCGCGGCGCTGCTGGAATCGTCTGGCATCGGCTGCCAGGTCAACCTCGCCCAGATCACCGTGTCCCGGGAGCCGGACGAGGCCCTCGCGTGGGCCGTGCGCGAGGGTGTCACGAACATCCTGCGGCACAGCCGCGCCACCACCTGTTCGATCACCACCTCCAACCGTGCGGGACGCGCCCATCTGGAGATCGTCAACAACGGCCTCCCACCTGATGACGCGCAAACCGCTACGGCCGGTGATGGGCCTGGTGGTGCCCAGACTCTCACCGGCGGGCTGGTCGGGCTGGTGGAGCGGGCCGCGCAGGCGGGGGGCACGGTCGAGGCCGGCCGCACGTCAGAGGGCGGATTCCGGTTGACCATGGAGGTGCCCACATGATCCGCGTCCTCCTGGCCGAGGACATGCATATGATCCGGGCCGCCCTCACCGCCCTGCTCCGACTGGAGGCCGACCTGGATGTGGTGGCCGAGGTGACACGCGGGGACGAGATCGTCCCCGCCGCGCTGCGGGTGCGGCCTGACGTGGCGATCGTCGACATCGACCTGCCCGTGCTGGACGGCATCACCGCCGCCGCGCAGCTACGGGAGGTGCTCCCCGACTGCCGCATCCTGGTGCTGACCGCGATGGGCCAGCCAGGTCAGGTACGGCGCGCATTGTCAGTGGGCATCGAGGCGTTCCTGGTCAAGGACGCCCCCGGCGAACGCCTGGCCGACGCGATCAGGCGCACAGCGGCCGGGCTGCGGGTGCTGGACGCGGAGCTGGTGGCCTCGGCGATGGAGCGCGGAGAGAGCCCTCTCACCTCACGCGAGGCCACTGTCCTGCGGGAAACCGCCGGAGGGGCCACCGCCGAAGAGATCGCCGCCCGGCTGCACCTGTCGGTGGGCACCGTACGCAACTACCTCACCGGCGCGATCACCAAGACCGGCGCCCGCAACAAGATCGACGCCATCCGAATCGCCGAGGATGCGGGCTGGCTGTGAACCTCGGTTCGCCGTGAGGCCGACCGTGCACCAGACTCCACGAGATCGATTCACGCCATGGCTGCGTCGCCTGAACAGTTCGGCGTGACACGGGCCATCAAGGCCCACATCCCGCACGTCGGGATCTACACATCCTTTGCCCGCAAATGAGACATACGCAGCTATTCGGGAATGATGCCCAGCAGCCCTTGCGATGAAAACAAGTCGCGGTCGAGAAACCGCCCACTGACTCTTCCCAAGACACATAGATACTCTTCCAGCTGCCCTTCTAGTGAACTAATGTCACATGTCAGATCCTCCCAGTAAACGCGATATTCTTCCTCATCGTAGATGGCTCCATCCCATACACCATCATGGATGTAAGAGAGTTCATCGATTTCTCCTATACCGTAGATGCATGAGACATCGAAACCGCGCTGGCCGCCTAGGCTGAGGGCCTCCGGAGACGACCTGAATCCATTGAGATAAAGAACTAGGGACCAGCCGGGAGCAAGGCGGGTGATCCAAGCCCGCTGCGACCCTCCGGACTTAGAACCGTAAGATTCCATGGCCGCCTGAAAGTCGCACACGACTGTCGTCTCCGCCGCGATGCGCAACCGCCGGGCCACCTCGCCGATGTCTTCGATGCTGACCCATTGAGCCATGAAGAAGCTATGGAGTCCATGTTCAAGCAGGAGGCTCTGTTGACTTTCGGCAGGAAAGGCATTCACAGAAGATATCCAGATTCTGCACGACGACGGCGAGAGGAAAGCGGGCGAGAAGTTCAGCAATGCCACTCCTCGCCCGCCTCCTAGGACGGGTCGTCTGGCGAATCTTAAGATTTCGATGAGCACCCAGAATCAGTGCCTCGTCCTGGCGCCCGGACGCGCCGCCGGCCGCCCCAGGCGGGCGGCTTGACCCTGTAGAGAAACTCGTCGCCGAAAACACGTCCCGGCCAAGGGCCGCTCTACACCTCACCAGAAGTAAGACCGACCGGACACGAGCGTGTACTTATGTGACCCATGAACTGCCGGGTCAGTCAGGACCGGAGCATGCGCAGATCTGGGCGTGGCTCGCCGCAAGCCGATTCCCGCCCGGCCGGACCTCCATTGCACTGGAGCACCGGGCGAGGTCCGGATTCAGCTGGCCGTGCAGGTCACAGTGGCTCCGTGCTGCCGATTCGGCCCGGCCTGCGCCCGGGGGGCTCTGACATCGTCCGCGGGTACGTGGACATCCACGCCCCAAGCTTGCCTCACGACTCAGGCACGGCCATCTCGCCGAGAAGCGACCAGTCGTCCTGCGGAAGCGTCGCGTTGACGATCCGGGGGGTCTCGGCGAGATGGCGGGGCAACGTCTGCTGCGCCTTCCTGAAGTGATCGGACTGGACGTGTGCACCTCCCGCATCGCCATCCCGAAACGCCTCGACGAGGACGTACTCCGTCGGGTCCTCGACACTGCGCGACCAGTCGAACCACAAGCAGCCAGGCTCACCGCGAGTGGCCTCGGTGAACTCGCGTACGATCTCCGGCCACTGGTCGGCATACTCGGGCAGCACGTGGAACTTCGCCGTAATGAAGATCATGGAATGTCTCGCAAGTCAGTGAGATGGCAGGGTACGACCGGCATGACCGGCGCGTGATCCGTCGAGTCTAGCCAGACGGCCTCCGCCCGGCGGAGACCGCGACCCCCACCCGCCAACGCCGAGGGTGCGCCTCCACGGTGAGCACTACAGCTCGACTGGAGCTCTCGGAGAAACTCGTCGCCGAACACACATCTGGCCCGAGATCAGCCTCCGAAGGAGGCCGACCAAGGGCCAGCGATTCAGGCCGAAGCCGCAGCTCTACGCCTCACCAGAAGTAAGACCGACAGGACAAGCGACGCCCGTCCCTGCGAACGTGTATCTATGTAACCCTGACGAGACGCGCAGCGGTCTACTGCCGGGATCAGCCAGGATCGAGCGGGTGCGTGCCTGGGAGTCGCTCGCCAGGAAGCCGATCGCCGAGCTCTGGTCGAGCGCAAGGGCTGGCACATCGTCGGCGTCTACCCGGACAACGACGTGAGCGCCTCGCTGGCCGGATTTCGAAACGATAGCCTTAAGTAGCAGCTCCCGGGCATTGATTAGCAATATAACGAAGACTTCGTCGCGATAGCCAAAGCAGAGCTCATTGTATATTTCTGTTTTCGCCGACCATGGGTGATATGCTATTGGCTAGCAGTTGCGATAGGAGCCGCGATAGTTCAGCGCCGTCCATGCCTTGAGGTTGGATGAAAGTCCCTGCGAAATAGAGCCCGGAAGGCGCCTGGTATCGAAGGATACTACAAGTTCTCGCTGCCAAGGTTGCAGGAAAGTTCATGAAGGTCGGGGCATGCTGTTGTGGGGCGTCTCACGCCTAGCGTTGACAGGTAGGCCGCCGTACCGCCACCGCTCTCCTAGCCGATTGACACGCGTAGTAGCGGAAACGGATGGCCCCGGCGAAGTTCTTGCGAAGGATAAGCAGTGGTAGATGCTCGAGACGGCCGTTGATCCACGCGCCAAATCTTAAAATCCGTCGCCATTCCCGCAACAGGCCATTGGTAGGTCTCTTGCGAGAGGAGAAGGACTCATGCGCCGGTCAGAGAAGCTATAGATTGACGAAGATCTCACTCACTCCGATCGGCCATGGAGTAGGGAGAACGGTCTCATGCGCCCGCCTTTGCGATAGCGTAAGTAGGAGCTGACCTGCGTGGATGCCTTTCCTAAGAGCCGCTCTTAGGGGCGAGCCTCGTGCGGCCAGGTTCAGCAGGCTAAACAGCTGGGCCAGGCCGACCGGTTTGCCGGTTGTCGGACGCCTTGGCGTTGCGCGGCGGTGTGGTGCCCGGGATGACGTCGATGTTCAGGTGCCTCTTGATGAGGTGTTTCAGCTCGGCACCGTTGATCAACGTGATCCTGTTGCGTTGGGCGAACTGTTCGCTGGCTCGTCCGAACCACGACATCGTGACCAATACGCCCGTGGTCGCGTTGTGATCGGCCATCACGCCCGTGAGCGCGTGGACCGCTTCCAGGCCGACGAGCCCTGCCCATCGTTTCGCCTGGATGAGGCAGACGCCTCCGAAGAACAGGTTGTCGCTCGTCGCCACGGCGTCCACGCCGCCGTCCTTCGATGGAATAGTTGTCCAGGCTTCGGCTCCCATGGCCACGAACAATTCCCGTACCAAGTGCTCGAACTCGGTGGGTGAGAGCTTGAGCAGGTTACGGCGTGAGTCCAGTCCAGACACGACGTCCATGTCCTCGGAGAACCGGAACCTTTTGAGGTCGAAGGTGATGAACGGTTCGACGGCTTCAAGATCGTACGGGTTCGGCGAGACGAGGGCGTTGAGCCGCTTCAGGCATGCCACCGGGTTCACCTCGGCCAGCACGAGTTCCTCGAACTCGCTCCGTTCGGCCTCCACACTCAGCAGATGTGGGCGTACCTTCTTGCCGGTCGCCTGGTCGACGGTGTTGACGCGGCCGTTGAACACCACCGCCTCGACGAGATCGCCCGGTATGGAGGCGAAGATTTCGTGGAGCGTGCGGAGTGCCACGCAGGCCAGAAGCTTGGCATACCGCTGCCTGACCTCAATCTGTGCTCGCGGCACCGGGTCGATGGTGTCCCGGGTCTTTACGTACTTGTAGGCGCGGACGTCTGGGATCACGCTCTGCGGCGGAAGCTCGAACTCGACGACGAGGTCACGATTCTCCGGGCGGTATGCAACCTGGAAGAGCTTGGGGAAGCCCTTGGGATACGCCGATCGTTCCAGAACCCTCGTGGTGAACCACTCCAGAGCCTCCGGCCGGCCCGCCTCGAAGTCGGCACGCATCCGATTCAGGTGGGCGTTGGCTTCCATGACCCTCTTCGAGTCGGCGGCAGCCTGACGATCATGAGCCGTACGTGCCGCATCGAGGTCGCGGAGCCGCTGCTCTTCGTGCTTCTGGTTGGCGGCCATGGCGCTGTCGAAGCGTCTGCGGGCATCGGCCAGTTCTCGCTGATAGCGGGCGGTGCCGCCGAAAAGCTTCCCGAAGCTGGATGGTGGTGCCGGTTCGTAAGCGGCCCAGTCGGGAGCCGGCTCGGCGGCGGCCAGGTGGCCCGGAGGCTCGAAGAGGCGCACCGAGCTGCTGACCTGCATTTGATCGAAGGACAAGGGGCGTACCGGAAGTGCCGCAAGGAGAACCCGGTCGAGTTCTTCGATGCGTTGAGCCATCTCGGCGCTCTTTCGGTCTGCCTTGGCCTGCTGTTGTTCCAGGCGTCTGCGCTGGCGATCGCGCTCCTGCTCTTTGGCGATCCTCGCCGCCTCGCGCGCCCGCCGCTCGGCTTCGCGGCGATGAGCTGCCTGCTGCCGCTCCCACTCGCTACGACCACCCGCCACCTGATCAAGCCTCCGTCCGTGTCGGGGACTGGCAGTCGCAGGCCATGCCGTCGGAGAAGGCCTGCCGCCTACTGTGACGTCTAGTTCAGAGTAGATCGACAGTCTGTGTTCGTCATGGGGTGCGCTCACGTTGATATCCGGGCGGTCCCCGGCGACTGTCCGTCGTCGCTGCTGCTCCTGACATTGTGGAACACCCTAGGTGCTTAGAGCTGCGCCGGTGACGGACCGTGAATGTCACCTGACCGTGCCGACTCGTCGCTTGATGGGATAGCGCGATCTGGCGGCACTCCTCATCACGCTGCGTAATCATCTGCCGCCCATAAGCGGAGTCGAGGGAGCGACTTCTATTCCGTCGCCGTTCCGTGAGAGGGTGCAAGGTGCTGCAGAGCAATAAACGGCACTCCAAGCTGTTTTCGCTGCTCGTGGCCCTAACCGCCGCATCATCCCTGGTAGGCGATTTAAGGGACGAAGATCACCCAGATCTATGAGGAGCCCAATCAGATCCAGTGCGGGACCGCCGGGAAGGTGGCGCGGATCAGTGAACGCAGCAAGTATTTAGGGCACATAGAACGACTCCCTCACTCCGGATCGTTTGCGAATGATCAAGAATGGGTTGACCGCCTGGCATGTTGTATCAGCAGGTGAAGGCGGCAGTGCACACGACCGCCCAGCGCGCGGCACGCCGCAGGCGGGCCGCCTTGACCTTGTAGAGGACCTCGTCGCCAAAACACGTCTGGCCCAAGATCAGCTCCCAAGGGAGACCGACCAAGGGCCAGCAGTTCAGGCTAAAGCCGCACCTCTACGCCTCACCAGAAGTAAGACCGACCGGACAAGCGACGCCCGTCCCGCCAATCCCGCAGTACCCGTTAACGTTGCGGTGAAGGTACTGCTGGTGATAATCCTCCGCGTAGTAGAACTCCGGCGCCTCCCGCACCTCAGTGGTGATCCCCCCGTACCCCGCCGACGTCAGCACCTCCTGATAAGCCGCCAGCGAAGCCGCCGCCGACTTCTCCTGCGCCTCGGAGTGCGTGTAGATCGCCGACCGGTACTGCGTCCCGACGTCGTTCCCCTGGCGCATCCCCTGCGTGGGGTCGTGCGCCTCCCAGAACACGCGGAGCAGCTCCTCGTAGGACACCCGGGAGGGGTCGAAGACGACCCGGACGACCTCGGTGTGGCCGGTCAGCCCGGAACAGACCTCCTCGTAGGTCGGGTTGGGGGTGTACCCGCCCTGGTAGCCGACCGCGGTCGAGACGACCCCGGGGGTCTGCCAGAACTTGCGCTCCGCGCCCCAGAAGCAGCCGAGTCCGAAGTCGGCGACCTCGGTTCCCTCGGGCCACGGCGGGGTCAGTGGGGCTCCCAGGACAAGGTGCCGGTCGGCCACCGGCATGGTGGCGGACCGTCCCGGGAGCGCGTCGCCGGCGCTCACCATGGTTGCCTTGTTCGTACCGAAGATCCAACCCATGTCTACCTCCTGACCACCTCAACCAAGGTGCGCCAAGCTTTGTTCCGTTAGGACCACTTAACCATCAAACCAACATCACTTATTTGTAATAAACAAGGTAAGCAGCCAAACTTGGGTTCATGCCTGATTTGCGCCGAGGAGTCTGGTACGGCATCGCCGCCTACGCCCTCTGGGGTCTGTTCCCTCTGTACTGGCCTCTCCTCAAGCCCAGCGGAGCCGTCGAGATTTTGGCGCACCGCATGCTCTGGTCGCTCGCCGCCGTGGTCGCCATCCTGGCGGTCCGGCGGCATTGGAAGTGGATCAGGCGGATGACCAGAAGGCAGGTCCTGCTGCTGACGGCGGCGGCGGGGCTCGTGTCGGCCAACTGGGGCGTCTACATCTACGCGGTCAACTCCGGGCACGTCGTGGAGAGCGCCCTCGGCTACTTCATCAACCCGCTGGTCAGCATTCTGTTCGGCGTCGTCATCCTCGGTGAGCGGCTGCGCCGGTGGCAGTGGGTCGCGGTCGGCCTGGGAGCCACCGCCGTCGTCATCCTCACCCTGGGCTACGGGCAGCTGCCCTGGATCGCCCTCACGCTGGCGTTCAGTTTCGGTCTGTACGGCCTGGTCAAGAAGAAGGCCCAGGTCGGAGCGGCCGAGAGCCTCACGATCGAGACCCTGGTCATGCTGGTCCCGGCCGCGATCTACCTGTTCACCCTGGGCGAGGGCAACACCTTCGGCAACCACGGCACGGGGCACGCCCTGCTGCTCATCAGCTCCGGCATCGTGACGGCGGTCCCGCTGCTGTTCTTCGCCGCCTCGGTCATCACCGTGCCGCTGACGATCGTGGGGCTGCTCCAGTACATCGCGCCCGTGCTGCAGTTCCTCTGCGGGGTGCTGATCGTCAAGGAGACCATGCCGGCCGAGCGCTGGCTCGGGTTCGGGGTGGTCTGGCTGGCCCTGGCGGTGTTCACCTGGGACAGCCTGCGGTACGGCCTCGTCAAGCAGCCCGTACAAGAGAAGGAGCTGGCGACGGTCGGTTAGCCCGAGCGCTCCACCACGAAGTCGCAGAGCGACAGCAGGGCGGCGCGGGCCGGGATGTCGGGCAGTTCGGAGAGCTGCTCCTTCGCGCGTGCCGACCAGCGCTCCAGCTCCGCCCGTGCCATCTTCAGCGACTCCGAGGCGCGCAGCAGTTCCAGCGCCTCGTCGATGTCGGCCTCGGGCACCGGGCCGGCGACGAGGGAGCGCAGCCGGGGGTTCTCGTCGGAGTTGAGGGCGTAGAGGACCGGCAGGGTGCGGATGCCCTCGCGCAGGTCGGTGCCGGGCGTCTTGCCCGAGGTGTCGGAGGCGACGTCGATGATGTCGTCGCCGAGCTGGAAGGCCACGCCGATGGCCTCGCAGGCCGCGGTCAGCCGGAGCACGACGTCCTGCGGCGCGCCGGCCAGCATCGCGCCGAGCCGGGCGGAGGTGGCGATCAGGGAGCCGGTCTTGTCGGCCAGTACGTCGATGTAGTGCTCGATGGGGTCGACGCCCTCGGCCGGGCCGACGGTCTCGCGGATCTGGCCGCGGACCAGCCGGGCGAAGGTCTTGGCCTGGATGCGGACCGGCTCGGGTCCCAGGTCGGCCATGATGTCGGCGGCCCGCGCGAACACGTAGTCGCCCGTCAGGATCGCCAGCGTGTTGTTCCAACGGGCGTTGGCCGACGGCTTGCCGCGCCGCTCGGACGCCTCGTCCATCACGTCGTCGTGGTAGAGCGTGGCCACGTGGGTCAGCTCCATGACGACGGCGCCCGGGATGACCCCGGGCGCCGTGTGGTCGCCGAACTGGGCGGCGAGGAGGACGAGCATCGCGCGGAAGCGCTTGCCGCCCGCCTCTATGAGGTGTTTGGACACGTCGGTGACGAACGTGTCCTCACTTTCCACCGCCGAACGGAGCTGCTTCTCCACAGCCGCGAGGCCGTTGGAGAGGTCCTCGGCCAGCCGCGCGTCGGCGACGGGCAGGTCAACAACGGGCGGCGCGGCCATAGCAAAGCTCCCTTATTGCACGAACAATGACTTCGCAGCCTTTTCCGCCAGATCGAGGACAGGCTGCGGGAAAACCCCCAGGGCTACCGTAGCGAATGCCGAGAAGCCGACCACAGTCGACGTGGCCCACGACGGCGTGACGACGGTCGGGCCGTCGGCCGAGGGGTCGCTGAAGAACATCAGCACGATCACGCGGACGTAGAAGAACGCCGCCGCGGCCGAGGCCACGACCGCGAGCACGACCAGGCCGGTCAGCCAGCCCTGGCCGACGGCCACGGCCGACCTGAAGACGGCGTACTTGCCGAAGAAGCCGCTGGTGAGCGGGATTCCGGCGAAGGCCAGCAGGAAGAAGGCGAACAGGCCCGCCAGCTTCGGCGAACGCTTGCCCAGGCCCGCCCAGCGCGACAGGTGCCACGCCTCGCCGCCCGGGTCGCGCACGAGCGTCACGACGGCGAACGCGCCGACCGTGGTGATGCCGTAGGTGACCAGGTAGAACAGCAGGCCCGACAGCGCCAGCGCGTTCTGGCCCTTCTCGCCGACGGCCATGACGCCGACGAGCAGGAAGCCCGCGTGGGCGATCGAGGAGTAGGCCAGCATGCGCTTGATGTCGGTCTGGGTGATCGCCAGGATCGAGCCGACCACCATCGTCAGGGCGGCGACGCCCCACATGATGGGCTGCCAGTTCCAGCTGTCGTTGCCCAGCGCGACCCAGAAGACCCGCAGGACGGCGCCGAAGGCGGCCACCAGGGTTCCGGAGGCCATCAGCGCGGTGATCGGCGTCGGGGCGCCCTGGTAGACGTCGGGCTTCCACGCCTGGAAGGGCGCGGCGCCGATCTTGAAGAGCAGGCCCACGCCCAGCATGGCCGTGCCGACGAGCAGCAGGGTCTCCGTGCCGCCGGCGGCGGCCAGGGCGCGGGAGATGCCGACCAGGTCGACGGTGCCGGCGAAGCCGTACAGCAGCGCGGTGCCGTACAGGAAGAAGGCCGAGGAGAACGCGCCGAGCAGGAAGTACTTGACCGACGCCTCCTGCGACAGCAGGCGGCGGCGACGGGCCAGGCCGCACAGCAGGTAGAGCGGCAGCGACATGACCTCGAGGGCGACGAACATGATGAGCAGGTCGTTCGAGGCCGGGAAGAGCAGCATGCCGCCGATGGCGAACAGGGCCAGCGGGTAGACCTCGGTGTGCGCCGCACCCTCGGTGATCGCCTTCTCCTCCTCGGCGGAGCCGGGGACGGAGGCGGCGGAGGGCACGAACTGCTCTTCATCGTTGATCAGCAGAATGCTGACGAACGACAGCACCAGGATGGTGCCCCAGATGAACAGGGTCGGGCCGTCGACCGCGACCGAGCCCATCGCCGCCGGAGTCGTCGGGACGCCGCGGATCGTCTGCAGGATGACCAGCGCGAACGCGCCGACCAACGACAGCAGCGTCAGCGGGACGTGGACCGCCCGCCGCAGGTAGCGAGGCGCGAACGCCTCGACGAGCACCCCGATGATGGCCGCGCCGAAGATGATCAGCAGCGGGGCCAGTGCGAAGTACTCGATGGTGGGAGCCGTGATCACTGGCCCTCCTTAACAGCGACGACCGGAGCCGGGTCGGTGACCTTCACGTTGACGAGCGACTCCTTGACCGCGGGGTTGATCACGTCGAGAAGCGGCTTGGGGAAGAAGCCCAAGACGACGATCAGGGCGATCAGCGGCGCGACGACCCAGCGTTCGCGCCCGTTGAGGTCCTTCATCTCGGCGACCGACTCGGCGGTGGGGCCGTTCATGGTGCGCTGATACATCCACAGGATGTAGATGGCGGCGAGGATGACGCCGGTCGTGCCGATGATGGCCGGTACGGCGTAGCGCTCGAAGGTGCCCAGGAGCACCATGAACTCGCTGACGAACGTGCTCAGGCCGGGCAGCGACAGACCCGACAGACCCGCGATGAGGAACGCGCCCGCCAGCAGCGGGGCGACCTTCTGCACGCCGCCGTAGTCGGCGATGAACTGCGAGCCGCGGCGGTAGATCAGGAAGCCCGCCACCAGGAACAGCACACCGGTCGAGAACCCGTGGTTGACCATGTAGAGGGTCGCGCCCGAGGCCGCCGTGGTGGTCATCGCGAACACGCCCATCGTGATGAACCCGAAGTGCGAGATCGAGGTGTACGCGATGAGCCGCTTGATGTCGGTCTGACCGATCGCCACGATGGCGCCGTAGACGATGCCGATCACCGACAGCGCGATGACGACCGGGGTCGCCCACTTGGCCGCGTCCGGGAACAGTTCCAGGCAGAACCGCAGCATGCCGAAGGTGCCGACCTTGTCGAGCACGCCCACGAGCAGCACCGCGGCGCCGGCCGGGGCCTGCGCGGCGGCGTCGGGCAACCAGGTGTGCACCGGCCAGAGCGGGGCCTTGATCGCGAACGCGATGAAGAAGCCCAGGAAGAGCCACTTCTGCGTCGTCGGGTCGGTGACCGCGCCGATGAGCTCGGGGAACAGGAAGCTGTTCTTGTCGGCCACGTTGTAGAGCGCGATCACGGCCACCAGCATCAGCAGGCCGCCGAACAGCGAGTACAGCAGGAACTTGACCGCCGCGTAGGACCGCTGCGCGCCGCCGTACGACCCGATCATGAAGTACATCGGGATCAGCATGGCCTCGAAGAACACGTAGAACAGGAAGACGTCGGTCGCCGCGAAGACGCCGATCATCATCGCCTCGAGGACGAGCAGCAGCGCGAAGTAGGTCCGGACAGAGCGCTTGCCCTGCTCGGCGTCGTGCCAGGAGGCCAGCACGACGATCGGCACCAGGATGGCCGACAGCAGGATCAGCACCAGCGCCACGCCGTCGACGGCCACCGCGTAGTGGACGCCGAAGGAGGGGATCCAGTCATACGTCTCGGCGTACTGGAACCGGTCGCCGTTGGGGCTGAAGCCGACCGTCATCACGACGGCCAGCACCAGCACGAGCAGCGAGACGCCGAGCGTCGCCTGCTTGGCGACCTTGTCGTTCTTGAGGAACGACACGCCGAGCGCGCCCAGGACGGACACGCCCATCAGGATCGAAAGCCACGGGATGGCGGTCATCACAGGGTCCCAACCACGAACCAGGCACCGGCCAGCACGGCGGCACCGACGAATATCGACAGGGCGTACGACCGGACGTAGCCGGTCTGGATCTTCCGCAGCCTGCCGGACGATCCGCCGACACCGGCCGCCAGGCCGTTGACCACGCCGTCGATGCCCCGGTTGTCGAAGAAGACCGCCAGGCGGGTGAGCCACTGGCCGGGGCGCATGAACAGCGCCTCGTTCAGGGCGTCGCCGTAGAGGTCACGACGGGCGAAGACGGTGAGGAACGAGCCGCGCGGCTGCACGACCGGCACTTCGGAGCGGCCGTACTTGGCGATCGCGATCCCGGCGCCGACGGCCACCAGGGCCAGCGTCACCAGACCGGGGACGGTGAACGCGTGGAACCCGGGCAGGTCGGCCGGCCGGCCGACGGCCGGGCTGAGGAAGACCATCAGGCGGTTGCTGAGGACCAGGTAGGCGCCCAAGCCGACCGAGAAGACCGACAGGATGATCAGCGGCCAGGTCATCACGGCCGGCGACTCGTGCGGGTGGGCCTTCTCATCCCAGCGCTTCGGGCCGAAGAAGGTCATCACGACCATGCGGGTCATGTAGAAGCCGGTGATGCCGGCGCCCAGCACCGCGAGCCAGCCGAGGATGGCGTTGTGGTGCATGACCGACTCGATGATGCCGTCCTTGGTGAAGTAACCGGACAGCAGCGGGAAGCCGATGATCGCCAGGTAGCCGATGAAGAAGGTGACGAACGTGATCGGTAGCAGCTTGCGCAGGCCGCCGTAGCGCCGCATGTCGACCTCGTCGTTCATGGCGTGCATGACCGAGCCCGCGCCGAGGAACAGGTCGGCCTTGAAGAAGCCGTGGGTGATGAGGTGGGCGATGGCGAAGGCGTAACCGGCCGGGCCGATGCCCGCGGCGAGCATCATGTAGCCGATCTGCGACATCGTCGAACCGGCCAGGCCCTTCTTGATGTCGTCCTTGGCCGTACCGATGATCGCACCGGCCAGCAGCGTGGCCACACCGACGATCGTCACGACCAGACCGGCCGTGCTGCCCTCGGGGAAGAACGCGGCGCCCGAGCGGACCACCAGGTAGACGCCGGCGGTGACCATCGTCGCGGCGTGGATGAGGGCCGAGACCGGGGTCGGGCCCTCCATCGCGTCCAGAAGCCACGACTGCAGCGGGAGCTGCGCCGACTTGCCGCACGCGCCGAGCAGGAGCAGCAGGCCGATCGCGGTCTGCACCCCCTGGCTGGCCTGGGCGGCGTTCGGGAAGACCTCCGCGTAGGACAGCGTGCCGAACTGGGCGAAGATCAGGAACATCGCGACCAGCAGGCCGAAGTCACCGACCCGGTTGACCACGAACGCCTTCTTCGCGGCCACCGCCGCCGACGGCTTGTACTGCCAGAACCCGATCAGGAGGTAGGAGGCGAGACCCACGCCCTCCCAGCCGATGAACAGGGCGACGTAGTTGTCGGCCAGCACCAGCAGCAGCATCGCCGCGACGAACAGGTTCAGGTAGGCGAAGAACCGCCGCCTGTCCGGGTCGTGCGACATGTAGCCGATCGAGTAGATGTGGATCAGCGAGCCGACGAACGTGATCAGCAGGCAGAACGAGATCGACAAGGGGTCGATCAGGAGCCCGATGTTCGCGACGCCCGGGATGAACTCGTAGAGGTTCACCGACTGGCGGCGCTGCGCCGGGTCGAGCCCGATGAGCTGAAGGAACACGAGGGCCGCCACCACGAAGGCGCCGACCGACATGAGCACGCCAAGGAGGTGGCCCCACTTGTTCGTGGCGCGGCCACCGATAAGGAGAATCGCGGCACCGGCGAGGGGCAGCACGATCATCAGCCAGGCCAGGCTGATCGCACCCCCGCCGGCGTGCGACAAAATCTCTGCGGGTTCCACGGCCACCTCTTAGTACTTCAGCAGGCTGGCGTCGTCGACCGACGCGGACCTGCGGGTTCGGAAGATCGTCACGATGATGGCCAGGCCGATGACGACCTCGGCGGCGGCCACGATCATCACGAAGAAGGCGATGACCTGACCGTCGACATTGCCGTTCTGGCGGGCGAAGGTGACGAACGCCAGGTTGCACGCGTTGAGCATGAGCTCCACGCACATGAACACGACGATGGCGTTGCGCCGGACGAGCACGCCGATCCCGCCGATCGCGAACAGCAGCGCGCTGAGCACGAGGTAGTGGGTGGTCACTTGTCCTCACCTTCCAGGATCTCGGCCACCTTCGGGTCGATGGTGCCCTCTTCGGCCTCGTACCTGGCGATGTAGCGGTTGACCGACAGCTTGGAGATCTTGCCGTCGGGCAGCAGCGCGGGCATGTCGATCGCGTTGGCGCGGGCGTAGGTGCCGGGGCCGGGCAGCGGGGAGGGGTCGACGCCCTCTTCGCCGTACTTGACGAAGCGCTCGCGGGACAGGTCCCGCTGGGTGGCCTTCTGCTCCAGGCGCTCGCGGTGGGCCAGCACCATCGCGCCCAGCGCCGCGGTGATCAGCAGCGCCGAGGTGACCTCGAAGGCGAACACGTAGCGCGTGAAGATCAGCTCGGCCAGCGACGGCACGTTGCCCGCCGCGTTCACCGCGCCGAGGCCGGCGGCCGGGGCGAACACCACGTTGCCGATGCCCAGCGCCACCAGAGCGGCGAAGGCGAGCCCGGCGACGATCGCCCAGAAGCGCTGGCCCCTGAGCGTCTCGACGAGCGAGTCGGAGGAGTCGACGCCGACCAGCATCAGCACGAACAGGAACAGCATCATCACGGCGCCGGTGTAGACGATGATCTGCACCGCCGCCAGGAACGGAGCGTCCTGGACCGCGTAGAGGACCGCCAGCGAGAGCATCACCACGCCGAGCATCAGGGCGCAGTAGACGGCCTTGCGGCTGAAGACGAGCCCGAGTGCCGCGCTGACCGAGACGACGGCGAGCACCCAGAACGTGATGGTCTCACCCATTGTCGCGTCCCAGTCGGTAGTAGTCCTCTTCGGTCTCTCCGAGGCGCATCGCGTGGGGCGGCTGCTCCATGCCCGCGGTCAGCGGGGCGAGCAGCATCTCCTTGGTGTAGATGAGCGCCTCACGGCTGGAGTCGGCCAGCTCGTACTCGTTGGTCATCGTGAGCGCCCGGGTGGGGCACGCCTCGATGCACAACCCGCACAGGATGCAGCGCGCGTAGTTGATCTGATACGTCCGGCCGTAGCGCTCCCCGGGAGAGAAGCGCTCCTCGTCGGTGTTGTCGGCGCCCTCCACGTAGATGGCGTCGGCGGGACAGGCCCAGGCGCACAGTTCGCAGCCGACGCACTTCTCCAGGCCGTCGGGCCACCGGTTGAGCTGGTGCCGCCCGTGGAAACGCGGCGCGGTGGGCCGCTTCTCCTCCGGGTAGTTCACCGTCACCGGCTTCTTGAACATGTGGTGGAAGGTGACGCCGAACCCCTTGACGGGGTTCAGCCAGTCGAACTTAGGCACTGGGGACCTCCTTGCGATTCGCCCCGTGGTAGTGCGGCAGATCCAGCGGCGGGACCGGGAATCCACCGGCGGTGGGCTCCTCGCGGAGCTGCTCGAACTCCTCTTCGACCTGCTCGGCCTGGGCCTCGCGGCGGCGCTGCTGCACGGTGTCGAAGCGGAAGAAGACCGCGAGGGCGCCGATCACCACGATGGCCATCAGGATGAAGACCGGGGTGCTCTGCTCGACACGCAGCGCGCGGAAGGTGGCGACCAGCAGGATCCACGCCAGGTTCAGCGGGATCAGGACCTTCCAGCCGAAGGCCATGAGCTGGTCGTAGCGGACCCGCGGCAGCGAGGCGCGGACCCAGACGAAGAAGCAGAAGATCAGCACGATCTTGGCGAAGAACCAGAGCAGCGGCAGCCAGCCGACGTTCGCGCCGTCCCAGAGCGAGATGGGCCAGGGGGCCCGCCAGCCGCCGAGGAACAGGGTGACCGCCACACCGGAGACCACGAACACGTTGACGTATTCGGCCAGCTGGAACATCGCGAACTTCAGCGAGGAGCTGTATTCGGTGTGGTAACCCGCGACCAGCTCGCCCTCGCCCTCGGGGAGGTCGAACGGCACACGGTTGACCTCGCCGAACATCGTCATCACGTAGATGAGGAACGACGGGATCAGCAGGATGGCGTACCAGCTGGGCAGCGGGACGTCGACGCCGAAGAGCGTCGCGGTGCCGCCGTCGGCCTGCTTGGCGACGATCTCCGAGGTGGAGAGCGTGCCGGCGTACAGGAAGACCGCCACGAACGACAGGCCCATCGCGATCTCGTAGGAGACCACCTGGGCCGACGACCGCAGGCCGCCGAGGATCGCGTAGGGCGACTTGGACGCCCACCCGGCCAGCACGATGCCGTAGACGCCGATCGAGGACATCGCGAGGATGAACAGGACCGCGACCGGCATGTCAGTCAGCTGGAGCGGGGTCTTGTGGCCGAACATCGAGACGACCGGGCCCATCGGGATGACCGAGTAGGCCAGGATCGCCGGCACCGAGATGACCACCGGCGCGAGGAAGAAGATGACCTTGTCGACCTTGCGCGGCATCAGGTCTTCCTTGAGCCCCATCTTCAGACCGTCGGCGACGGTCTGAAGCAGGCCGAACTTGCCCGCCCGGTTGGGGCCGTAGCGGTGCTGCATGCGCGAGATGAGCTTGCGCTCAAGCCACACGCCGAACAGCACGCCCAGCAGCAGGAAGACGAAGATGACCAGGCCCTTGATGATGCTGATCCACACGGGATCGTGGCCGAAGTCGGCCAGCCCGGGGCCGGGACTGCCCGGGGCGGCCGGGCTGGCCAGCACGCTGGCCGTTGTCAGGAGGCTCATGAGGCACTTCCGATCGTGACGACGTCGCCCGCCTCGGCCCGCAGGTCGCGGGTGACCGAGACTCCGCCGGAGTTGGCCGGCACCCAGACGACCCGGTCGGGCAGGTCGGCGATCCGCAGCGGCAGGGTGACGCCGTTGACGGTGACCTTGTCGACCGCGCCGATCTCGGCGGCGGTGGCCGGGGACAGCAGCGCGACCGCGTCCCGGGCGGTGCCCGCGAGGAACGGCTCGCCGTCCTGCAGCTTTCCGTCGTCGAGCAGCAGGTGCCAGCTCGCCAGGACTGCCTGGCCGGCGCCGGTCTCGGCGACGGTCCCGCCGGTGACGCTCGGCGCGGCCGGGCGCCCGCCCTTGTAGGAGCCCAGGGCGCCGAGCTCGCGGCGGACCGCGGCGACGTCGGGCAGGCCCAGGTGGACGTCCATCGCGTCGGCGATGGCGGCGATGGCGCGCAGGTCGCTCATCACGCCGGGCTGCGGGATCGACGCCTCGAAGGACCGGCCGCGGCCCTCCCAGTCGACGAACGTGCCGGCCTTCTCGGCGACCGCCGCGACCGGCAGCACCACGTCGGCGCGGTCGGTGACGGCGCTGGCCCGGATCTCCAGGCTGACGATGAACGGCGTGTTCTCCAGGGCCCGCAGGGCGAGCTCGGGGTCGGGCAGGTCATAGGGGTCGACGCCCGCGATGACCAGCGCGTCGAGCCGCTCGTCGAGGGCGGCCCGCAGGATCTCGCCGGTGTCGAGGCCGACCTGGGCCGGCAGCGAGGCGACGTTCCAGACCCGGGCCACTTCGGCGCGGGCGGCCTCGTCGTCGACCGGGCGGCCGATCGGCAGCAGGTTGGGCAGCGCGCCCGCCTCGACGGCGCCGCGCTCACCGGCCCGGCGCGGCACCCAGGCCAGCCGGGCGCCGGTCGAGCCGGCCAGCCGGACCAGGGCCGACAGCGCGCCCTTGGCCGAGGCCAGGCGCTCACCGGCCATGATGATCGTGCCCGCGGGCAGCTTGACGCCGTCGGAGATGAGCTCGCCGATCGACTCGGCCTCGGCGCCGGGGACGGTCCGGATCAGGGTGCCGCCCATCTTGGCCAGGCCCGGCGTGGCGAACGGCGCCAGCGCGTAGACCTTGAGCCCCTTCTTCTGGGCCGCCTTGCGCAGCCGCAGGAAGACGATGGGCGACTCCTCCTCGGGCTCGAACCCGGCCAGCAGCACGGCCGGGGCGTTCTCGAGGTCGGTGTAGGAGATCTCGATGCCCTTGCCTGCCACCGAGTGGGCCAGGAACTGGGCCTCCTCGGCGGAGTGGGCGCGGGCCCGCATGTCGATGTCGTTGGTGCCGAGGGCGACCCGCGCGAACTTGCTGTAGGCGTAGGCGTCCTCGACGGTCAGCCGGCCGCCGGTGAGCACACCGGCCTTGCGGCCCGCGAGCCCGGCGGCGACGGCCGCGAAGGCCTCCGGCCAGGAGGCCGGGACCAGCACGCCCTCCTCGTTGCGGACCAGCGGGCTGCGCAGGCGGTCGGGCTGGGTGGCGTAGGAGAACGCCCACCGGCCCTTGTCGCAGTTCCACTCCTCGTTGACCTGCGGGTCGTCGCCGGCCAGGCGGCGGGTGACCTTGCCGCGCCGGTGGTCGGTGCGCAGGGCGCAGCCGGAGGCGCAGTGCTCGCACGCGCTCGGCTGCGAGACCAGGTCGAACGGACGCGACCGGAAGCGGTAGGCCGCACCGGTCAGCGCGCCCACCGGGCAGATCTGGATCGTGTTGCCGGAGAAGTAGGACTGGAACGGCTCGCCGTCGGCGACGCCCACCTGCTCCTTGGCCCCGCGCTCGAAGAACTCGATGAACGGGTCGCCCGCGATCTGGTCGGAGAAGCGCAGGCAGCGTGCGCACTGCACGCAGCGCTCACGGTCGAGCAGCACCTCGGTCGACAGCGCGATCGGCTTCTCGAAGGTGCGCTTCTGCTCGACGAACCGCGACTCGCCCTGGCCGTTGGACATCGCCTGGTTCTGCAGGGGGCACTCGCCGCCCTTGTCGCAGACCGGGCAGTCGAGCGGGTGGTTGAGCAGCAGCATCTCCATCACGCCGCGCTGCGCCTTCTCGGCGACCGGCGAGGTGAGCTGGCTCTGCACGACCATGCCCTGCGCGACCTCGATCGCGCACGAGGGCTGCGGCTTGGGGAAGCCCCGGCCGTTGCCCGCGTCGGGGATGTCGACGAGACACTGGCGGCAGTTGGCCGCCGGGTCGAGCAGCGGGTGGTCGCAGAAGCGGGGGATCTGGATCCCCAGCAGCTCTGCCGCCCGGATGATCATCGTGCCCTTCGGCACGCTGACCTGGAAGCCGTCGATGGTCAGCGTGACCATCTCGACAACGGCGCGTTCCGCGCCGGTGGTTGCTTGGATGGTCACTTGGTCCCCGCGTTTCTTGCCGATTCGCCTCCGGCAAAATATGTGGCGAGTGCGGGATCGAACGGGCAGCCGCCGATCTCGAAGTGCTTGAGGTATTCGTCGCGGAAGTGCTGCACCGAGGAGTAGATCGGGCTCGTCGCGCCGTCGCCCAGGGCGCAGAACGACCGGCCCAGGATGTTGTCGGCGATGTCGGTGATCGTGGTCAGGTCGTCTTCGGTGCCCTGACCCTTCTCCAGCCGCTTGAGCACCTGCTTGAGCCAGAAGGTGCCCTCACGGCAGGGGGTGCACTTGCCGCACGACTCGTGGGCGTAGAACTCGGTCCAGCGCAGCGTCGCCCGGACCACGCAGGTGGTCTCGTCGAAGATCTGCAGCGCGCGGGTGCCGAGCATGGAGCCCTTGGCGCCGACCGACTCGAAGTCGAGCGGCACGTCGAGGTGCTCGTCGGTGAAGATCGGCGTCGAGGAGCCGCCCGGCGTCCAGAACTTCAGCCGGTGGCCCTCGCGGATGCCGCCCGCCATGTCGAGCAGTTCCCGCAGGGTGATGCCCAGCGGGGCTTCGTACTGGCCCGGACGGGTGACGTGGCCGCTGAGCGAGAAGATGCCGAAGCCCTTGGACTTCTCGGTGCCCATGCCGGCGAACCACTCGGCGCCGTTGGCGACGATCGAGGGGACCGAGGCGATCGACTCGACGTTGTTCACGACCGTCGGCGCGGCGTAGAGGCCCGCGACGGCCGGGAACGGCGGCTTGAGCCGGGGCTGGCCCCGGAAGCCCTCCAGCGAGTCGAGCAGCGCGGTCTCCTCACCGCAGATGTACGCCCCGGCGCCGCTGTGCACGACGATCTCCAGGTCGTAGCCGCTGCCGAAGATGCCGCGCCCGATGTAGCCCTTCTCGTAGGCCTCGCGCACCGCCGCCTGCACCCGCCGGATGACGTGGACGACCTCGCCGCGGATGTAGATGAAGGCGTAGTTGGCCCGGATGGCGAACGCCGTGATGATGACGCCCTCGATCAGCGAGTGCGGGTTGGCCATCATCAGCGGGATGTCCTTGCAGGTCCCCGGCTCCGACTCGTCGGCGTTGACGACGAGGTAGTGGGGCTTGCCGTCACCCTGCGGGATGAAGCCCCACTTCATGCCGGTCGGGAAGCCCGCGCCGCCGCGGCCGCGCAGACCGGAGTCCTTGACCGCCTGGATGATCGCGTCGGGGTCCATCGCCAGCGCGCTGCGGGCGGCGGAGTAGTCGCCGTAACCCTCCAGCGTGAAGGAGTTGGGCAGGTCCCAGTTCTTGGTGAGGACCGGAGTCAGCGTGGTCACTTGGGAGCCTCCCAGCCGTTGGCCTTGGCGATGCGCAGGCCCTCGAGCGAGGGACCGGCGGCCGAGGGACCCTCACCGGCGAGCTCGTCGGACAGGCCCGAGAGCACCCGCGAGGTCTCCTTGAAGGTGCAGAGCCGGCTCGGGCCGCGGGTCGGGACGACGGGCTTGCCGGCCCGCAGGTCGTCGACGAGCTGCTTGGCCGACTCGGGCGTCTGGTTGTCGAAGAACTCCCAGTTCACCATCATCACCGGCGCGAAGTCGCAGGCCGCGTTGCACTCGATGCGCTCCAGCGACACCTTGCCGTCGGGAGTGGTCTCCTCGTGGCCGACGCCGGTGTGCTCGCTGAGCTCCTCCCAGATCTGGTCGCCGCCCATCACCGCGCAGAGGGTGTTGATGCAGACGCCGACGTGGTATTCACCGGCGGGCTTGCGCTTGTACATCGTGTAGAACGTCGAGACGCCGACGACCTCGGCCTTCGACAGGCCCAGCATCTCGGCGCAGAACTCCTGACCGGCGTCGGAGACGTAGCCGTCCTCCGACTGGACCAGGTGGAGCAGCGGGAGCAGCGCCGACCGGGCCTTGGGGTACTTGCCGATGATCTCCTTGGCGTCCAGTTCCAGACGCTCGCGGACCTCTGGGGAGTAGGTCATCGGTCCACACCTCCCATGACGGGGTCGAGCGAGGCCACCGCCGAGATGACGTCGGCGATGTATCCGCCTTCGCACATGGCCGGCACGGCCTGCAGGTTCGTGAAGGACGGGTCGCGGAAGTGGACCCGGAAGGGCCGGGTGCCGCCGTCGCTCACCACGTGGGCGCCCAGCTCGCCGCGGGGCGACTCGACCGGCACGTACGCCTGGCCGGCCGGCACCCGGAAGCCCTCGGTCACCAGCTTGAAGTGGTGGATCAGGGCCTCCATCGAGCTGCTCATGATGTGCGCGATGTGGGCGGGCGAGTTGCCGAGGCCGTCGGGGCCGAGCGCGAGCTGCGCGGGCCAGCCGATCTTCTTGTCCTCGATCATGACGGGCTGGTTCTTCAGCGGCCCGGTGAGCCGATCGAGCGCCTGCTCGATCAGCTTCAGCGACTCCTCCATCTCCGAGACCCGGACCTGGTAGCGCCCGTAGACGTCACAGGTCTGCTGGGTGGCGATCTCGAAGTCGTAGGTCTCGTAGCCGCAGTAGGGCTGCGACTTGCGCAGGTCCCACGGCAGGCCGGCAGCCTTCAGCACCGGGCCGGTGATGCCCAGCGCCATGCAGCCGGTCAGGTCGAGGTAGGCGATGTCCTTGGTACGCCGGGTGTAGACCGGGTTGGCGTCCAGGATCTTGCGCATGTCCTTGATCCGCTCCGGCATGACCTTGAGCAGTTCGCCGATCTTGTCGACGGCGCCCGCCGGCAGGTCGACGCTGACGCCGCCCGGCCGGATGTAGGCCATGTTCATCCGGAGACCGGTGATGTACTCCATGATGTCGAGCACCATCTCGCGCTCGCGCAGGCCGTAGAGGAACGGGGTGGTGGCCCCGAGCTCCATGCCGTAGGTGCAGATCGCCATCAGGTGGGAGGAGATGCGGGTGAGCTCCATCGTGAGCACCCGGATCGCCTGCGCCCGGTCGGGGATGCGGTCCTCGATGCCGAGGAGGCGCTCCACGCCCAGGCAGTAGGTCGTCTCGTTGAAGATCGGCGACAGGTAGTCCATGCGCGTCACGAACGTGACGCCCTGCGTCCAGGTGCGGTATTCGAGGTTCTTCTCGATGCCGGTGTGCAGGTAGCCGATGACGGTCCGGGCCTCGGTCACCGTCTCACCGTCGAGGGTGAGCACCAGCCGGAGCACGCCGTGGGTCGACGGGTGCTGCGGGCCCATGTTGATGACCAGCCGCTCCTCGGACGACTCGGCCACCGCCTCGGTGAGCTTGTCCCAGTCCTGGCCCGCGACGTCGTAGACCTTGCCTTCGGTCGCTTCCTGAGTCACGCGTACGACCTCCTCTGGTCCGGCGCGGGGATTTCGGCGCCGCGGTATTCGACCGGGATGCCGCCCAGCGGGTAGTCCTTGCGCTGGGGGTGGCCCTCCCAGTCGTCGGGCATCTCGATGCGGGTGAGCGCCGGGTGCCCGTCGAAGATGATGCCGAAGAAGTCGTAGGTCTCCCGCTCGTGCCAGTTGTGCGTCGGGTAGACCGACACCGTCGACGGGATGTGCCGGTCGGTGTCGGGCGTCGCGCACTCCACCCGCACGCGGCGGTTGTGGGTGATCGAGCACAGGTGGTAGACCGCGCGCAGCTCCGACCCGGTCTCGTGGGGGTAGTGCACCCCCGAGACGCCCAGGGAGAGCTCGAACCGCAGGGCGGGGTCGTCGCGCAGCTTCTTCATGATCTCGACGAGGTGCTCGCGCGCCACGTGGAGGGTGAGTTCGCCCCGGTCGACCACGACCCGCTCGACGCCCTCGTGGTCGAGGCCGTCGACGATCTCGTCGAAGTAGCTCCCGTAGGGGCGCGGGCTGGAGACCGGCACCGGGCGGCGGACCACGAGGCCGCCGTAGCCGGAGGTGTCGCCGGTGCCGGAGGCCCCGAACATGCCGGTCCGGGCGATCGGCTGCTCCGGGACCTCAGGAAGGTTGTCGCTCATTTCTGCCCTCCCTGGTCGATGAGCGGCAGGGTGCGAAGCGCCTGGAGTTCGAGCTCCTGGACCTGCTTCTCCCTGTGGGCGCCGAACTTCATGTTCTGGATCTTGTCGTGCAGCTTGACGATCGCGTCGATGAGCATCTCGGGCCGCGGCGGGCAGCCGGGCAGGTAGATGTCGACGGGCACGACGTGGTCGACGCCCTGGACGACCGCGTAGTTGTTGAACATGCCGCCGGACGAGGCGCACACGCCCATGGAGATGACCCACTTGGGCTCGGCCATCTGGTCGTAGATCTGGCGCAGCACCGGCGCCATCTTCTGCGACAGGCGACCGGCCACGATCATCAGGTCGGCCTGGCGGGGCGACGCGGACGCGCGCTCCATGCCGAAGCGGGCCAGGTCGTGCTTGGGGCCACCGGTGGACATGAGCTCGATCGCGCAGCAGGCGAGACCGAAGGTGGCCGGCCAGACGGAGTTCTTGCGCGCCCAGCCGGCGACCTGCTCGACGGTGGTCAGCGCGAAGCCGCTGGGCAGTTTCTCTTCAAGGCCCATTAGTCCCAGTCCAATCCGCGACGCCGCCACACGTAGGCGTACGCCACGAGCACGGTGACGATGAACAACACCATCTCGACCAGACCGAAGACCCCGAGCTTGTCGAAGGCCACGGCCCACGGGTAGAGGAAGATGATCTCGATGTCGAAGACGATGAAGAGCATCGCGGTGATCATGTACTTCAGCGGGAACCGGCCGCCGCCGATCGGCTGCGGAGTGGGGTCGATGCCGCACTCGTAGGCGTCGAGCTTGGCGCGGTTCCACCGTTTCGGCCCGGTGAACGGGGCGATGCTCACGGAGAAGACGGCGAATCCCGCCCCGAGGACCGCGAGCACCAGGATGGGGGCGTAGAGCTCCATCGCTTAAGGCGTCCTCTCGGTGAATGTGGTCATGGTTCTTCGATCCAGTGGTGTCATGCCGACGGCGCGACCTTCGACAGGGCGTTGATGATCCGGTCTGACGCGTCGCCACCGTGGTCGGTCAGGTTGCCCAGCAACTTCAGGCCGAACCTCATCAACCGGGGGTGGGGCAGCGCGTGCCGCGTCAGGAAGTTCATCACGCCTGGTTTGCCGATCGCCTCGACGAAGGCCCGGCCCAGGGTGAAATAGCCGCCGTACGCGTCTTTGAGTATCCGCGGGTAGGCCCGCAGGACCCGCTCGCGCGCGGCGGGGGTCGGCTGGGCGAGCGCGGTCACCACGGCGTCGGCCGCGATGCGGCCGGTCTCCATCGCGTACGCGATGCCCTCGCCGTTGAAAGGGTTGATCATCCCACCGGCGTCGCCGACGAGAACCAGGCCCCGGGTGTAGTGGGGCTGCCGGTTGAAGGCCATCGGCAGCGCGGCACCCCGGATCGGGCCGACCATGTTCTCTTCGACGAAGCCCCACTCGGCCGGCATGTTCTTGGTCCAGCGCCGGAGCAGGTCGCGGTAGTCGATCTTCTTGAACGCCTCACTGGTGTTGAGCAGCCCGAGGCCCACGTTGGAGGTGCCGTCGCCGACGCCGAAGACCCAGCCGTAGCCGGGCAGCAGGCGTTCGCCGTCCCAGAGCTCCAGCCAGGTCTCGAGGTAGTCGTCGGTGTGGCGCGGGCTCATGTAATAGGTGCGGACCGCGACCCCTATCGGGCGGTCTTCGCGCTTGTGCAGGCCCATGGCCAGGGAGATACGGGTGGAGTTGCCGTCGGCCGCGATCACCAGGCGGGAGCGGTAGACGTCGCCGGAGGCGGTCTTCACCCCGACGACGTGGCCACTGCGCTCGTCGATCACCGGGGCGGTCACGTTCACGCCCTGGAGCAGGGTGACGCCCTTGGACACGGCGTGGTCGGCCAGGATGACGTCGAAGTCCTTGCGGGTGCGGACCAGCCCGAAGTCGGGGAAGCTCGACAACTCCGGCCAGTCGAGCTCGAACGACAGGCCGCCGCCGACGACGCGCAGGCCCTTGTTCCTGATCCAGCCGGGCGCGTCGACGTTGACGCCCATCGCCAGCAGTTCCTTGACCGCGCGCGGGGTCAGGCCGTCGCCGCAGACCTTCTCCCTGGGGAAGGTCGTCTTCTCCAGCAACAGGACCGAGAGCCCGGACTGCGCCAGATAAAACGCGGTCGTCGATCCGGCGGGGCCGGCGCCGACGACGATCACGTCGGCATCGGTCTCGCTCCGCCGGGCCGCAAGGGCTGGCTCGCTCACGAGGGGACCTGTCCTGTCCTTTTGAGTTTCTTGGGGCCGCAGACCGTGTAGGCTGAGCCTTTCGTGCCTTTGTGAACTACTTCACAAACTTGTCGCGCCGCAGTCTAGTCCCTCTTCCGACACCTTCGTCAGGGGGTAGACACCTACCGGTGGGTAAACATGCACAGTCGTGACGAAAAGATCGCCATACCTGGCGTGCCGGTGCAAATTTCATGACTTTTCCGGGCGGATGCCCCGGTGCAGCGCCACGATCCCCATGCTCAGGTCACGCCACGCCACCCGCTTCCACCCGGCGCCCTGGATGACCGCCGCCAGGCTCTTCTGGTCGTGCCAGTCGCGGATGGACTCGGCGAGGTATTCATAGGAGTCGGGGTTGGAACTCACCGTACGGGCCACCACCGGCAGCAGGCGCATCAGGTAGTGGGTGTAGACGAGGTCGAACGCCTTCGGCTTCGGCCGCGAGAACTCGCACACCACGAGCCGCCCGCCGGGACGGGTCACCCGCAGCATCTCCTCCAGCGCCTGACCGGTGTCGGCGACGTTGCGCAGCCCGAACGAGATCGTGACCGCGTCGAACACCCCATCGGCGAACGGCAGCCGCAACGCGTCGCCTGCGACGAACGTCACACCCGCGACACCGCCGGTCAGCCCGGACGAACCACGCCGCCGCACTCCAGTCTGCAACATGCCGAGCGAGAAGTCGCAGGCGATGGCGCGTGCTCCGAGCTGGGTGAACGCATCGGTAGAGGTGCCGGTGCCGGCCGCCAGGTCGAGCACCAGCTCGCCGGGCCCGGCGTCGATCGCGGACGCGGTCGCCCGCCGCCACAGCCGGTCCTGGCCGAGCGACAACACGTCGTTGACCAGGTCGTAGCGCGCGGCCGTGCGGTCGAACATGGCCGCGACCTCATGGGGCTGTTTGTCCAGCGAAGCGCGCGTCATGGTGCCCAGCCTAGGACGACCTCACACACCGTCATGCCATGCCCGGTCGAATGTGCGCAACGTAGTGCGTTGATTACTCTGCGTCTGCTAGGACTTGGCCATGCGTGCCAGATTCATGATCACAGTAAGCGCTCTCGCGCTCGTGGCCACGCCGGCCTCAGCGGGCATCCGTCACCCCTCGGTCGTGTCGCCCGATCCGGTGAACCACACGCCCCACGTCCTCGACGGGATCGTCAACGCGTTGGCGCTGGTCGGGAACACCGTGGTCGTCGGCGGCGAGTTCTCCTCGGTGAAGTCGGGCACCTCCACCTTCCGCCGCGCCAACCTCTTCGCCTTCGACCTGACGACCGGCCGGGTCACCCCCTTCGCCCCCTTCCTCGACGGCCCGGTCAACGCACTGGCGGCCGGCGCGAACGGCACGGTCTACGCCGGCGGCTCCTTCTCCCGGGGCCTCGCCGCCTTCTCCGTCCCGTCGGGAGCCCCGATCCCGTCGTTCGGGGCCACCGCCTACGGCGGTGAGATCACCTCTCTTGTACGCCGGGACGCGCACCTCTACGTCGGCGGTGATTTCTCCCACATCAGCAGAGTTCAGCGCACCGCGCTGGCCCGCCTCGACGCCTCCACCGGAGCGGTCGACCCCGCATTCGCCGTCGCCGTCGGCGGGGGCCGGTCGGAAAGCGATCCGAAGGTGCACGCGATGGCCGCGACGAAAGACCGGTTGATTCTCGACGGCTCGTTCACCACCCTCGGCGGGCAGCCGCGCGACCAACTCGGCCAGATCGATCTGAAGACCGGCAGAGTCGCCCGGTGGCGCACCAATGCCTACGCCCCCCATTGCCGCGACGGTTTTCCGTCCTATGTACGCGGCCTCGACGTCTCCCCCGACGGTTCCTATTTCGTGGTCGTCACCACCGGAGGCGCCGCGCCGAAGACGGGGAAACTCTGCGACACCGCGGCCCGCTTCGAGACGTACGCGAAAGGCGTGAACGTGAAGCCGACCTGGGTGAATCACACGGGCGGCGATTCGCTCTACAGCGTCGCGGTCACCGGCGCGGCCGTTTACGTCGGCGGCCACCAACGCTGGATGGACAACCCGCTGGGAAAGGACTCCGCCGGGCCGGGAGCGGTCCCACGAGAGGGCATCGCGGCGCTCCATCCGCGTACCGGAAAGGCGCTCGGGTTCAATCCCGGCCGCGAGAGAGGAATCGGGGTGAAGGCCTTTCTCGCGGTAAAGAAGGGGCTTTTGGTGGGAAGCGACACCACGAAGCTCGGGCACGAGTACCATGCCCGAGTCGGAATGTTCCCGATGCCCTGACTAGCCCTCGGGCTGGCCCCTCTTCTCGCTGATCTTCTCGCTGACCGCGTCCCGCTGCTTCGACAGCAGAACGTAACTGGCGAGCCCGCTCAGCACCACGGCCACTGCGAGCAACACGTAGGTCCGCAGACCCAGCAGATAGAGGACGCCCAGGGCGACGGCGAACAGGCCCAGGCGGGACAGGGTGTAGACGATTACCGGATGCACGCCGTAGAGGTTACGTCACTGTCCCGTATGGCGGACTCTCTTCGCATCCGGCACGAGCGCTGCTAGTGTGCCCATCACGGCGCTTTCGTAAAGAAACACCCATGAGCGCCCCAAAGAGGCTCTATCATATAACAATCGGGCACTGAGCCGGTAACATCCCGTGATCTTCTCTGAAAACCACGGATAAATCAGGCTTCGCTCGGCACACTGGTTACCTGTCCGCCCGCTGCATGACGCGGGATGCGAGGGGGAGAGATTGTGGAGAGTAGCAGCGAGCGACTGCTGACCCCTGGAGAGGTTGCCGCCCTCTTCCGGGTCGACCCGAAGACCGTGACTCGCTGGGCCGCGGCGGGGCGAATCAGCAGCATCCGTACCCCCGGAGGGCATCGGCGTTTCCGCGAGTCGGAAGTGCACGCCCTTCTCCGTGGAGAAGACGTCCTGACGGCCGACAAGCCGAACGGGTAGAGCTTCACGGGAAGAAGCAGAGAGGCGCGGTGTACCCGAAGCCGCGCCTTTTTCTTTTGCCCGAGGCGCCTGCGGCGCCGAGGGAGAAAAATGCGCGGGGCCGGGGTGTCTATGGCCGCGCCTTCGGCGCGGCGGTCCTCGCGCTTATACCCGGCGCCTTCCCTCGTCGCTCCGGTCGCTCCGCTCCCCTACGCTCCTCAGTCCAGACGCCGGCGCGCTGCGGCAATTCATGAATCTGGCCTGAATTATTTCCCGCCGCCGGCCTGGTGATTGAATATTTGACCACTTGGTGGCATGTGAAATTGCACGCCGCTGGGCCTCGATTATTTTTCCTGCTCTGCCTTGAAGGCCAGGAATTCTTGTTCCAGGGCGTCGTTCTCTTCTTGCCATCTTCTGCGGCGTTCCGCTTCTTCTTCCTCGGTGATGGACTCTTCGAGCCACTGGTCGTAGTCCGGCTCGCCGGGCGCTATCTCGACATACGCGTTGCCGATCAGGCGGCCGTCGTCGCTGGTCAACGACTGCGGGACCCGCAGCGTGCCGTCAGCGAGCCGGATCACGAACATCAGGGGACCTCTAGATTCCGTAGCGCCTGTTGAAGAAGAGCATGACGTTGAGTGCCGTGCGGGTGTCGCCGCCCAGCATGTCTATCAGGGCGGGACGCTGCCTCGACGCGATGGCGGCGAAGGCGTCGGCGAAGAACTCCTTACGGCCGAGTTCTCCGGACTGCTTGTGGAAGGCGGAGGCCAGGTGGGGGATGCACTCGTCGTAGAGGGCGGCGAACTCGGGTGAGTCCGAGACCCACTCTCCCGGACGGGAGTCCACGTCGTCCAGCGCATGACCGACTTCGTGCATCATCACATCGGGGGTGGGACTCGGGCGGTCGCCGACGACGATCTTCCGGTCGCCGTAGGCGCCGGCGCAGATGTCCCAGGTCGCGCGGCCGCTCGGCAGCGGGGCGCCTCGCAGGTAGCCCATGTCGTCGAGGTCGGGCACGCCACCCGGACCGACGTAGATGCCGTCCAGGCCGACCGCCAGCATCTCCTTGAGCCGGTCGGGCAGTCTGGCGAGGCTGTCGACGGCGCGGATGACGTCGGGGGGCGGGGGGCCGTCCATGGCGTCCCACTGCCGGTAGAGGATCGTCTCCAGGGCGCCGCAGTTGCGGCGGCCGTCACGGTAGTCGGGGCTGTCGGGGTGGTGCGGCTCGGCGCGGGCGGGCTGGTCGTCCAGCTCGAAGTCGCGCCAGGTGTACTGCGGGCGGTCGACGACCGGGGCGGTCACCGGGGTCTCGGCGACCCTCGGCGCATCGGCCCATCGGTCGGTGACCTTCGTCTCGATGCGTTCCTGCGTCGCCTCCGCCCCACGACGGGAGACGTAGCTGGCCCCTGCGTGGCTCCGCTGCCACCACCGATTCCCTCGCCGGTGGCGGCCTCTGTCGCCCTGCTGCGCCATCGCACCTCTCTTTGGTCGGGAAGGTGCTGTACCGGTGCAGCGTACGATGCCCGTCTGGTCCGAGTCATCCCGCTTCGTCGGTCGCTATGCAAGACGCAACACGATCAGGCCACCGGATGGCATACCGTGTTGGAATGGCGAACGTGGTTGTCGGCCTGGCGTTGCTGGCCTTCTGGCTCTACTGCCTCTTCGACGTCATCACCACTCCCCCGGAGATCGTGCGGACCCTCCCCAAGGCCGCGTGGGTTCTGGTCGTGATGATTCCGGCGATGGGCGGAGTGTTGTGGCTGCTCGCCGGGCGGCCGGTGCTTGAACCGATCACCCCCGGACAGAACCTTCTCCCCTCGCCGCCCCCTGAGGCGCCGAGGGGTCCCGACGACGACCCCGACTTCCTGCGCAGCCTGGAGCGCAAGCTGCGCGACGAGGACTAGCCGGCGTCTAGTTGTTGACGTCGGCGTAGGAGTGCAGGCCGCCGATGAAGATGTTCACCCCGACCAGGTTGAACATCAGGCACGCGAAAGCGATCAGCGAGACGATCATCGCGGCCTTGCCCTTCCAGCCGGCGGTCGCGCGGGCGTGCAGGTAGGCGGCGTAGGCCACCCACGTGATGAACGCCCAGACCTCCTTCGGGTCCCAGCCCCAGTAGCGGCCCCACGCCTTGTCGGCCCAGAGCGCGCCCGAGATGACGGCGAACGTCCAGATCGGGAACGCGATGACGATGACCCGGTGGGCGACCCGTTCGAGGTCGGCCCGCGACGGCAGCCGCGACGGGCCCTCCTTGCGGATCAGGAACAGCGCCGCGGCGACGCCGCCGACGATGAACAGTCCGCTGGCCGCGACGGCGGCGGTGACGTGGATGGCCACCCAGTACGAGTCGAGCGCGGGCACGACCGGGCCGGCCTGCGTGTAGAGGACGCGGACCGCGAAGCCCAGGCCGATCGCGGCGACCACGCCGACGAACGCGCCGAGGAACCTGACCGGGTAACGCACCTGCAGGAGCAGGAACACCGTCACGGCCGCGAGCAGCATGGCGACGACGAACTCGTACATGTTGCCCCACGGCCAGCGGTCGACCGCGAGGCCGCGCGTGAGCGTGCCGCCCACGTTGGCGGCCCAGCCGAGCCACATGGCGGCGGTGCCGACGAGGCCCGCCTTGGGGGCCCACGACGCCGGTTCGGGCGCCGGGGCCGGTTCGGGGAGGTCGTCGGACGGACCGCCGACGGCGACCAGACGGCGCTCCTTCACCGTCTCGGTGACCCGGCCGAAGGCCAGCTCCAGGGCATAGCCGATCATCGCGGCCAGGTAGAGGAGAATGGCGGCCAGCACGAGCTGGTCGCTCAGCGTGGCCAAACGATCAGGAGACATCCTTCACCTCTGCGCGAGCGTGGTGTTCCAGGGCTTTCGTCAGCTCGGCGAACTCCTCGCCGAAGTCTCCGCCCTCGGTGCGGGTCAATCCTCCCACCGTGACCCCTCCGTCCCTCACCCGCACCCAGACGCGGCGGCGGTGGATGAGCAGGGACAGCAGCAGGCCGAGAATGGCGGCGCCGGAGGCGAGCAGGGCCGGGAAGCGGCCCGGGTCGTAGGTGGTCTGGAGGGTGATCCACTCCTTCACACCGGTGAACTCGATCTTGCCGGCCCCTTCGGGCAGGTCGGCCACGTCGCCGACGGCCATCGGCTTCGGCGACTCGGTCATCTGGCCGAGCGGCTTGAGGTTCTGGTGGCCGCCCAGGTCGTACACCGACTGGGGGATTCCCTCGTCGAGCCCCAGGTCGCCCTTGAACGGCCAGATCTGCACGGTCGGGTTGGCCGCGCCCGGGAAGATCGACAACCAGTCCTTGCCGTTGGGCACCGTGGAGGGCAGGAACCGGCCGAGGAACGCGAGCTGCTCGGGGGCCGCGTCGGGCACCTTGATGACACACTCCGACTCGTAGGTCGAGGTGTTGTTCACCAGGCACGGCACCGCGCCCTCGAAAGCGACCTTCCCGTCGCCGCCGGTGATCCGGAACGTGGGGGCGTAGCCGTGCCCGATCAGGTACGTCAGCGCGCCGTCGGCCTCAAGGGGCTCGTTGACCCGGAGGGTGACCTCACGCTCGGGAGACGTGGGCGAATCCTGCACGGCCAGCTTGGCGTAGTAGTCGAGCGGCTGGCCCTGCTTCTCGTGACCGGGCCCGATGTAGGTCGCCTGGAAGTCCTTGAGCGTGAACGAGAACGGCTGAAGGTCCTCGGGCGACACCTGCGACCCCGGCAGATAGCGGTCGTACGCCGCCACCGTGTTCGCGAACCCGTCGCCCTCCACCACGAGCACGTTGCCCCGGTAGCCGAACAGCCCGCCCACCCCGACGGCGACCAGCAGCACGAGCAGCGCGACGTGGAAGAGCAGGTTGCCGGTCTCGCGCAGGTGCCCCTTCTCGGCCGACACCCAGCCGTCGCCGGTCGTCACCCGCCAGCGCTTCGACCGCAGGTAGGCCTCGGCCGAGGCGAGGTCGCCCTCGATGTCGGCGTGGTGCGGCAACCGGGCGAGGTTGCGGGGCGCGGGCGGCGGCGTGCGCCGGATCTCCTTCAGGTGCACCATCGTGCGCGGCAGCACGCAGCCGATCAGCGACAGGAACAGCAGCAGGTAGATCGCCGCGAACCAGGGCGAGGTGAAGACGTCGAACAGCGAGAACCGGTCGAGCCACTCGGCCTTGGTCGGGTCGTTCTGGAAGTAGCGGGCGACCGCGCCGGGATCGACCCCGCGCTGCGGGTAGAGCGACCCGGGCACCGAGGCCAGGGCCAGCAGGAACAGCAGGATGAGGGCGGTGCGCATCGAGGTGAGCACCCGCCAGCCCCAGCGCAGCCAGCCGACCACGCCCAGCCCCGCGGGGCCGGTGCCGGTCGTCTTCTCTTCGTCGGTCAGTGTCATATCACCGGCTCGAATCCGCCGATCCACACCTGGAGACCGGCGATGAGCTCGCCCCACAGACCGGTGACCAGCAGCAGCCCGACGGCGACCAGCATGGCTCCTCCGATCCGCGTGATGAGCTGGGTGTGGCGGCGCACCGCCCGGAACGTGTGGAGCGCCTTGCGGTAGGCGAGCCCGGCCGCCACGAACGGCAGCCCGAGCCCGAGGGCGTAGCCGAACGCGAGCAGCGCGCCCCTGGCGGCGCTGCCCTGGTCGACCGAGAGGGTCAGCACGACGGCCAGCGTCGGCCCGATGCACGGCGTCCAGCCGAGTCCGAACACGATACCCAGCAGCGGCGCCCCGGCGAGCCCGGCGGCCGGCACCCGGTGGATGCGGAAGTCGCGCTGCAACCCGGGGATGATCCCGATGAAGGCCAGCCCCAGCACGATCGTGACCACGCCCAGCACCCGCGTGATCACCTCGGCGTTCCCGAGCATGGCCGCCCCGAGCCCGCCGAACAACGCCCCGCCCAGCACGAAGACCAGGGCGAACCCGAGCACGAACAACCCCGAGCCCAGCACCAGACGCCCCCGCTTGGGGTCGGCGCTCATGCCGGTCACGTACGACAGATAGCCCGGCACCAGCGGCAGCACGCAGGGCGACAGGAACGACACCAGGCCGGCGAGCAGCGCGATCGGCAGGGCGACCAGCAGCGACCCGGAGGCGACGGTGTCAGCGAGATTCACTGGAGACCTTGGTCACGGCGTCGAGGAGGGCCTGGTACTTCACGGCGCCCAGGGCGCGGGCCGCGATCCGGCCCTCCTTGTCGATGATGAGCGTGGAGGGGATGGCGGCGGGCGGGACCGTGCCGGAGAACCCGAGCAGGACCTTGCCGCTCTGGTCGTGGATGCTCGGATAGCCCGGCGTGAGCTGGGCGTCGTAGGCGGTGGCGGCGGCCTTCTGGTCCTTGAAGTTGATGCCGAGGAAGTCGACGCCGTCGGCCTTGGTGCGGGCGGCGACGTCCTTGAGCGTCGGCCCTTCGGCCCGGCACGGCGCACACCACGAGGCCCAGAAGTTGATCACCGTGACCTTGCCGGGAGCCATCTTCGTGGGCGTGCCCTCAAGGGTCTGGCCCTCGACGACGGGGGCGGGCTTGCGCTCGCCTACGTCGAAGACCTGGACCTTGCCGTCACCGGCGACGAACCGGGTGTCGTCGGACTCCGGCTGCCCCGACCCCCCGACGTTCCCGGCGCATCCGGTCAGAACGAGCACCGAGCACACGGCGACGAGAGCACGCGAGAAGGGGGACATGGAGGAGATCTCCTTGAACTACAACCGGTAGAGCAAACATAGTATCGACCCACCTGGTTGGTGGTCGGTCCGGGCGCTCTCTGTTTGATGGCCGCGCCCCCGGCGCGGCGGGTCCGGGCGCTTGGTTTGATGGCCGCGCCTCCGGCGCGGCGGGTCCGGGCGCTCTTGTCCGGCGTCTTCCCTCGTCGCTCCGGTTCGCTTCGCTCTCCTGCGCTCCTCAGTCCAGACGCCGGCGCGCCCGGACACGGCACAAGTAGACGTGGCGACACGGGGGCGAGATCTTTACTAGTTCTTGAGCAGTGCGGCGGCGGGTTCGCTGTAGCCGACGCTGATGAGGCGGTCGCCGTCGAAGGTGAAGGTGGTCAGGCTGCACAGGCTGGCCTGGCGGCGGCGGGGGTCGTGCCAGAGGCGTTTGCTCTCGGCGGCCAGGCGGATGATCCAGATCGGCAGCTGGTGGGAGACCAGCAGCGCCTCGTGGCCCCGGGACTCGGCGCGGGCGTCGTCGATGACCGATTTCATGCGGGCCACGACGTCGCGGTAGGCCTCACCCCATGAAGGGCGGCGGGGGTCGCGGAAGTGCCAGAAGTTGCGGGGATCGCGGAAGAAGGCGCGGTTGTCGCCGGCGACCGGCTTGCCCTCGAAGACGTTCATGGCCTCGGTCAGCCGCTCGTCGAGGACCACGGGGAGCTTGAGCACCTCGGCGGAGGGTGCGGCGGTCTCCTGGGCGCGCTCCATCGGTGAGCTCCACAGGGTCACGATGTCGCGGTTGGCGATCGACTTGGCCACCATGTCGGCCATCGCCCGGCCGTTGTCCGACAGGTGGAAGCCGGGCAGCCTGCCGTAGAGGACCCCGGTCGGGTTGTAGACCTCACCATGGCGCAACAGGTGAACGACGGTCGTCTCAGTCATGGTGGCGCCAGCCTACTCGCGGGAAATGACGAGACGGCGTCAGGCCAGCCGAAGAGTCTGATCGGAATGCCTCAGACCAGCTCGAGCGTGGTCTCCAACTGGCCGCACACCGTGCGCAGCGCGTCGACGGCGGCCCGGATGGCCGGCCGGCGGGCCGCGTCGGTACGCCACAGGGCGTAGATGCGACGGGTCGGCCGGGGCAGGATCGGGATCGCCCGCACCCCTTCCGGCAGCACGCCGCGCCCGAGCCTGGGGATCAGCGCGTGGCCGTGGCCGGCCGCGACCAGCGCGAGCTGGGTCGGGTATTCGTCGGCCATGCAGACGATGTCGGGCTCCTTTCCCGCCGACCGCACCAGGAACAGCAGGAAGTCGTGGCAGACCGTGCCCGGCGCCGAGGTGATCCAGCGGTCGTCGGGCAGCTCCGACAGGGAGATCTCACGCCGGTCGGCCAGCGGGTGGTCGGCCGGCACGGCGATGTCGGCGACGTCGTCGAGCAGGGCGGCCCGCGACAGCCCTTCGGGGATGGCCATCGGGCGGTTCAGCCAGTCCTGCACCACCGCCAGGTCGATCTCGCCTCGGGTGACCTCGCGGATCTGCCGCTCGGGCTCGCGCTCCCAGAACAGCATGCCCAGGTCGGGATGCTGCTCGTTGAGCAGTTTGAGCGCGGCGGGGAAGATGCCGCGCGCGGCCGTCGGGAAGGCGGCGATCGAGAGCCGCCCGACCACCGCGCCGCGCAGCGCCTCGAAGTCGGCCTCGGCCGTCTCGACCAGGGCGAGGATCTTCTCGGCGTGCTCGGCGAGCAGCCCGGCGGCGTCGGTGAGCTTCACGCCCCGGCCGTTGCGCTCGACGAGCACCGCGCCGGTCTCCTTCTCCAGCTTCGCGAGCTGCTGGGAGATCGCCGACGGGGTGACCATCAGCGCCTCGGCCGCCGCGCCGACCGAGCCGTAGGTGGCGACCGCGTACAGGGCCTTCAAGCGGTGCAAGTCCAACATGTAGTCAGTCTAAAGGGTCCACCCAAGAAAATCTCGCTTGTCCTCAACTATTAAGCGTTGCATCATGAAGACATGCGAATCATCAACAACCTCTTCACGAAGCAGTCCACCGTCGCCCGCGTCTCCTACCTCGAGACCCTGGCCACCAACGCTCGCCAATCGCGCGCCAAGAACCGCGCCCGGAGCGCCTAACCCGCAGCCTGGGCCGCGGCCTTGGCCGCGATCGGGAGTGCGTCGACGACCTTCGACAGCGCCTCGTCGTCATGGGCGGACGACAGGAACCAGGCTTCGAAGGCCGACGGGGGAAGATAGACGCCCTGGTCGAGCATCGCGTGGAAGAACGCGGTGAACACGGCCGTGTTCTGGGTCTTCGCCGACGCGAAGTCGGTCACCGGCCCCTCGGTGAAGAAGATCGAGAACAGGTTCCCGGCCCGCTGCAGCCGGTGGGGAACACCCTCGGCCGCGAGCGCGCCGGACGCGGCGTCGCCGAGGGCCAGCGCGGCGGCGTCGACTCGCGCGTAGACGTCGGCGTCACAGTGCCGCAGCGTCGCCAGACCGGCTGCACAGGCCAGCGGGTTACCCGACAGGGTGCCCGCCTGGTAGACCGGGCCCTCGGGGGCCAGCCGGGCCATCACGTCGGCCCGTCCGCCGAACGCGGCGGCGGGCAGCCCGCCGCCCATGACCTTGCCGAAGGTCATCAGGTCGGCGTCCACCGGGTCGAGGCCGTACCACCCCTCGGCCGAGACCCGGAAGCCGGTCAGCACCTCGTCGACGATGAGCAGCGCGCCGTTGGCAGCGCAGAGCTCCTTCAGCCGCCGGTTGAAGCCCTCGGCGGGCGGCACCACGCCCATGTTCGCCGGGCACGCCTCGGTGATCACCGCGGCGATCTCGTGGAGCGTGAACGCCTCCTCGACCGCCGCCAGGTCGTTGTAGGGCAGCACCAGCGTGTCGGCCGCCGCCGCGCCCGTCACCCCCGGGGTGTCGGGCAGGCCGAACGTCACCACGCCCGACCCCGCCGAGGCCAGCAGGGCGTCGACGTGGCCGTGGTAGCAGCCGGCGAACTTGACGATCTTCGAGCGGCCGGTGAAGCCGCGTGCGAGCCGTACCGCGCTCATCGTGGCCTCGGTGCCCGAGCTGACCAGGCGGACCTTCTCGACCGGCGCCACCCGGGAGACGATCTCCTCGGCCAGCAGCACCTCGCCCTCGGTCGCCGTGCCGAAGGAGAACCCGCCCGACATCGCCCGGGTGACCGCCTCCACCACCGCCGGGTGGCGGTGGCCCAGGATCATCGGCCCCCACGAGCAGACCAGGTCGACGTAGGTGTTCCCGTCGACGTCGGTGATGTGGGGACCCTGTCCGGACGCCATGAAGCGGGGCGTGCCCCCCACCGAGTTGAACGCCCGGACCGGCGAGTTGACCCCACCCGGCACGATCTCCTTGGCCCGCGCGAACAGGGCCGCTGATTCATCGGTACGACTCACGGCCACCGAGCCTAGTCGGCGAGCACGTCCAGCACGCGCAGCGGATCGGGCAGCGGACGCCCGTCGGGCGGCCGCAACCACCGCACCGTCCCCCCGCCGACCAGCGACGACGGCGGCGCCAGGACGTAGGAGTCACGGCAGTGCCAGCGCAGCCCCGGATTCGACTCGATCGTCTCCGGGGCGTGGTCGATCGACGACGTCCACCATTCGTCCTCGTCCTCGGGGTTGCCGCGCGTGGCCACGAAAAAAAGAACCCGGTCGCCGCTTGCGGCAACCGGGCCTGGAGACTCCATGGCGGTCAGGGCGGACATCCCGAGGTCCGCCGGGACGTCGAACACGTCGAATACCCGTCCGGTGGGCAGGATCACATTCGCCTCTGGCTCCTGCTCCCACCACCGGGTGAGCTGCGCCGTGTCGGTCGTGGCCTGCATACGCCAGGCCGGCGACAGCGGATGGGCGCCCGGATCCGGACAGCCCACACGGTCACATGAGCACGCCCGCTGCCCCTCACGCAGCGGATGAGCTCCCAGACAGCTCGCCCAGCCCAGCCGGGCGTAGTCGACCACCGCTTCGAGCCGGTGCGGTATTCGGTGCGCGCGGCGTTTGGAGCGGCGAGCGAGCGGGACCCCGACCATCAGATGCTGTTCCTCCCCCACAGAGAAAAAACGGGCTGTTGCCCCCGATAATGCCCGGACCGACCGGATCTTCGCAGGGCGACCCCAGGAAAGCGGGCCGTGGACGGCCGAAGGCCGGCCGTGGTTCGCGCTCTGAATCCACCCGATGACAAAGCGTCGAGTCAGCCCAGCCGCCGGGCCACTTCCGTGGCCCAGTAGGTGAGGATGAGGTCGGCCCCCGCGCGGCGGATCGCGATCAGCGACTCCATGATCACGCGGTCGCGGTCGATCCAGCCGTTGGCGGCGGCGGCCTCGACCATGGCGTACTCGCCCGACACCTGGTAGGCGGCCACCGGCACGTCGACCAGGTCTCTGACCTGGCGCAGGATGTCGAGGTAGGCCAGCGCGGGCTTGACCATGACGGCGTCGGCGCCCTCGGCGAGGTCGAGCCGCACCTCGCGCAGCGCCTCGCCGACCGGGCCGGCCGGGTCCTGCTGGTAGGCGCTGCGGTCGCCGAACTGGGGGGCGCATTCGGCGGCGTCGCGGAAGGGGCCGTAGAACGCCGAGGCGTACTTGACCGAGTAACCCAGGATCGGGATCTCGGCGTGGCCGTCGGCGTCGAGGGCGGCCCTGATCGCGCCGACCTGGCCGTCCATCATGCCGCTGGGCGCGATCACCTGGGAGCCCGCGCGGGCCTGGGCGACCGCGGCGGCGGCGTAACGCTCCAGGGTCAGGTCGTTGTCGACCTCGCCGGCCTCGGTCAGGATGCCGCAGTGGCCGTGGTCGGTGTACTCGTCGAGGCAGGTGTCGGACATGATCACCAGTGCGTCGCCGACCTCGCTCCGCAGATCGTTCAGGGCGAGCTGGACGATGCCCTCGGGGTCGTCGGCGCCGGAGCCCCGGCCGTCCTTGACGGCCGGGATGCCGAACAGGATGACGCCGCCCACGCCAGCCTCAGCGGCCTCGTGGGCGGCCTTGCGGAGGCTTTCGCGCGTGTGCTGGACGACCCCCGGCATCGACCCCACCGGAGCCGGCTCGGTGATGCCCTCCTTGACGAACAGCGGCAGGATCAGCTCGGCCGGGTGGAGCCGGGTCCCGGCCACCATCCGGCGCAGCGGAGCGGTCCGGCGCAGCCGTCGCGGGCGGGCGACCGGGAACTCGGCACTCATGCGAAAACCACCTTCTGAGGTCACTTGGGACGTCGCCGGGCACCCCTTCGGGTCTGCGAGGGGCGGCGTGGGATCTCGCCGGCGGAGACGGCCGCCTGGCGCTGCTTGGCACCATACTCCGCCAGTGCGGCGGCCAGCGCCGAGGCCGAGGGTTTGTCGGCCATCACGTCGACGCGCAGGTTGAACTCCTCGGCCGTCTTGGCGGTCTGCGGCCCGATGACCGCGATCACCGTGACGTTGTGCGGCTTGCCGGCGATGCCGACGAGGTTGCGCACCGTCGAGGACGAGGTGAACAGGACGGCGTCGAAGCCGCCGCTCTTGATGGCGTTGCGGATCTCCTCGGGCGGCGGGGCGGCCCGGACGGTCCGGTAGGCCGTCACGTCGTCGCACTCCCAGCCGAGCTCGGTCAGGCCCGCCACCAGCGTGTCGGTGGCGATGTCGGCCCTTGGGAGCAGCACCCGGTTGATCGGGTCGAGCATCGAGTCGTAGGGCGGCCACTCCTCCAGGAGCCCCTCGGACGACTGCTCGCCCGTCGGCAGCAGGTCGGGCTTGACCCCAAACTCGACCAGGGCCCTCGCGGTCGCCTCGCCGACGGCGGCCACCTTCAGCCCGGCGAAGGCGCGGGCGTCGAGGCCGTACTCCTCGAACTTCTCGCGCACGGCCTTGACCGCGTTGGCGCTGGTGAAGGCCACCCACTCGTAGCGGCCGGTGACCAGGCCCTTGATGGCGCGGTCCATCTGCTGCGGGGTGCGAGGCGGCTCGACGGAGATCGTCGGCACCTCCTCGGGCACCGCGCCGTAGCTCCGCAACTGCTCCGACAGGCCCGCGGACTGTTCCTTGGTACGCGGCACCAGAACCCGCCAGCCGAACAGCGGCTTGGTCTCGAACCACGAGTGCTTCTCACGCTGGCCGACGGCGTCGCCGACCACGACGAGCGCCGGTTCGGTCATGCCGGCGTGCTTCAGGTCGGGCCCGAGACGGCCCAGCGAGGAGACCACGGTGTACTGCTCGGTGGTGGTGCCGTCGCTGGTCACCGCGACCGGGGTGTAGTCGGGCAGACCTGCGGCGATCAGCGCCTTGCCGATCGCGGGCGCCTCGGCCACCCCGTTGTAGATCACCAGCGTGCCCTCGACCGAGGCGTGCTTGGACCAGTCGTCGACCTGGCTCGCGTCGACGATCCGGAACTCCGGCCCGGACGACGCCGGCGGGATGCCCGCGTAGGTCAGCACCGCCGTCGCCGGCGGCACGCCGGGCACGATCTCGAAGTCGACCTCGTCCTGCGAACACGCCGCGACCTCCTCGGACACCGAGGAGAAGAACGACGGGTCGCCGGGGCACACCCGGACGACCAGCTTCCCGGCCTTGGCCGCGCCGACCGCGCCGGCCAGCGCGCCGGGGTCGGCCACGACGTCACGCACGTCGACGCCGGCCCGGCAGTGCCGCAGCAGCGGGCCGTACGACTCGCGGTCGACGACCACGACGTCGGCCTTGGACAGCAGATCGGCGCCCCGGAGCGTCAGCAGGTTCTCGTCACCGGGACCAGCTCCTACGAAGGCGACGAAGCCCCCGATGCCATGCTCATGATGCTCTGATGTGGTCAATGGGCCTGCTCTCCCATCAATTGCCCGGCCCCCTCCGCGATCATGGTGGCCGCGAGCTCGCGCCCGAGTTCCATGGCCGAGGAGACGGGTCCGGTGGTGGACTTGCGCACCGCCGCGGCGCCGTCGATGGACACCACGGTGGCGGTCAGGGTGAGCGTGTGGCCGTCATCGACGGCATAGGCGCCGACGGGGGCCGAACAGCCCGCCTCCAGCGCCGCGAGTACGGCACGCTCGGCGACGACGGCGTCACGGGTGCGCGCGTCGTCGAGCGTGCTCAGAAGCTTGATCAGCTCGGGCCGGTCGGCCCGGCACTCCACCGCGAGCGCGCCCTGGCCGGGGGCGGGCAGCATCTCGTCGGTGTCGAAGAAGTTGGCGATCTCGTCGTCGCGCCGGAGCCGCGCCAGGCCGGCGGCGGCCAGCACGACGCCGTCGAGCTCGCCGGAGGTCACCTTGCCGATCCGGGTGTCGGCGTTGCCGCGGATCGGGACGTAGTCGAGGTCGGGGCGCAGCAGCCGCAGCTGCGCGATGCGGCGCGGCGAACCGGTGCCGACGCGGGAGCCGGGCGCCAGATCGGCGAGCTTGCGGGCGCCGACGAGCGCGTCGCGGGGGTCGTCGCGCAGCGGGATCGCGGCCAGGACGAGCCGGGGGTCGGGGGTGGTCGGCAGGTCCTTGAGCGAGTGGACCGCGAAGTCGATCTCGTCGGCGGCCAGCTTCTCGCGCAGCTCGCTGACGAAGACGCCGGTGCCCCCGAGCTGGGAGAGCTGGGCCTTGCTGACGTCGCCGAAGGTGGTGATCCCGACGAGGTCGACGGCGCGGCCGGTGAGCTCGGTCAGCCGGTCCGCCACCTGCTGCGACTGCGTGGTCGCCATCAGGCTCTTGCGGGTGCCCAGCCTCAGGTTCACTGCTCGATCTCCATCCGGGAAACGGCGTCGGGCGCCTTCGGGTCCAGGTTGAACAGTTCGCGCAGCGCCTCCGCATAATGATCGCCTGCCGGAGACGCAGCGAGCTGCTTGACACGCACAGTCGGCTCGTGGAGCAGTTTGTCGACCACCCGCCGGACCGCCTGCGCCACTTCGTCGCGCTGACGCTCGTCGAGATCGGGCATGCGCGAGTGGAGCCGGCCGAGTTCCGATTCGACCACCTGGGCCGCGCGACTGCGCAGCGCCACCACAGTAGGCGTCACCTTGGCCGCGCGCGCGGAGTTGAGGTAAGCGGTGACCTCGTCGGCCACGATCCGGCGTACGGCCGCGATGTCGGCGGCCCGGCCGCCGTCGGACCCGGCGCCCGACTGCTGCATGTCTTCGAGGTCGACCAGGGTGACCCCGGGCAGCGCCCGGACGGCGGTGTCGACGTCGTGCGGCAGCGCGAGGTCGAGCAGGAAGAGGGGGACCCGCCGCGCGGGGATCATCTCGGGGGTGATCACGCGGGTGCCCGCGCCGACGCAGGAGACGACCAGGTCGGCGGTGGCCAGCTCGGCGGCGATCTCCGACAGCGGCACGGCCCGGCCGCCGACGGTCTCGGCGAGCCGCTCGGCCCGCTCGAAGGTCCGGTTGGCGATGACGATCTCGGTCACGCCGGCCCGCGCGAGGGTCGCGGCGGTCAGCGCGCTCATCGAGCCCGCGCCGACGACCAGCGCCCGGCGGCCCTCGACGGGCCCGAGCACGGTCTCGGCCAGGGTGATGCCGACACCGATGAGGGAGGCGCCCGCGCGGTCGATGCCGGTCTCGCTGTGGGACCGCTTGCCCACCCGCAGAGCCTGCTGGACCAGCTCGTTGAGGATCGAGCCGACCGCGTCCTCCTGCTGGGCCAGGCGTAGCGCGGCCCGGATCTGCCCGAGGATCTGCCCCTCGCCGACCACCATCGAGTCGAGCCCGGAGGCCACCGACATCAGGTGGTGTACGGCCTGGTCCTCATAGTGGACGTAGAGATGGGGAGCCAGGTCGACCCCCGCGTGGCGGTCGAGCAGGGTGGTGATCGCCGACACCCCGCCGTGGAACCGGTCGACCTCGGCGTAGACCTCGACCCGGTTGCACGTGGAGACCACCATGGCCTCCGCGACGTGGGCGTCCTGCCGCACGTCGTGGAGGAGCTTCACCAGGGCGTCGCCGGAGATGGCCACCTGTTCGAGCACCGAGACCGGCGCGCTCCGGTGGCTCAGCCCCACGATCAGCAGACTCATGAGACCTCCCCCGCCCATTCCTCGCCCATTACGGGCCCCCCATTCACCTTGCGCTGCTCATGGAACGCGAGGATCTGTAGTTCGATGGACAGATCGACCTTGCGGACGTCGACGCCCGCAGGAACCGTGAGCACGACGGGGGCGAAGTTCAAGATACTCGTCACTCCGGACGCGATGACCCGGTCGCAGACCGCCTGGGCGGCGGTCGCCGGAGTCGCGATGACCACGATCGACACCCCCCGCTTGGCGATCACCGATTCCAGTTCGTCGCTGTGTTCCACGACGAGCCCGGCGATGTGGTCGCCCACGACCTCCGGGTCGGCGTCGAGCAGCCCGGCCACCCGGAACCCCCGGGAGACGAACCCGCCGTAGTTGGCGAGGGCCCGTCCGAGGTTTCCGACTCCGACGATCGCGACCGCCCAGTCCTGGGTCAGGCCGAGTTCGCGGGAGATCTGGTAGATGAGGTACTGAACGTCGTAGCCGACGCCCCGTGTTCCATAAGAGCCCAGATGCGACAGATCTTTGCGGAGTTTGGCGGAATTTACCCCTGCCGCGACCGCGAGATCCTCGGAACTGACTGTGGCTACGGCCCGCTCGGCCAAACCGTTCAACGCGCGCAGGTAGAGCGGCAGCCGGGCGACGGTCGCGTCGGGGATGCCGCGTTCACGCGGTTGTTGCGGGGTTCGGCGGATCACAGGCCGGCACTCCTGAGGGGGAATCGGTTTCGGGGCCGCTTTCCAGGTTAGTGCCTTTGTGAAGTGATGCACAAAGTCGAGCGACCCCCTTGTCGTGCTCACTTCCAGGGTGTCAGGACTGGCGGCCGGTCTCGAATCCGCCCCATACGGTAGGCATATGGCTCACCGCATCACGCTGCTCGGCAAACCCGGCTGCCACCTGTGTGACGACGCCCGCGCCGTCATCGAGCGCGTCGCGACCGAACTCGGCGTCGAATGGGACGAGCGCGACATCACACAGAACCCCGCCGACCTGGAGAAATACTGGGAGATGATTCCCGTCACACTGGTCGACGGCGTGCAGCACGACTACTGGCGGGTCGACGAGAACCGGCTGCGGCAGGCGCTCAGATCCTGAAGGTCGTGGGCAGCGGCACGACCTTGGCGGCGTTGACCGTGAGTTCGATCACATTCGTGGCCAGCACCAGCGGCTGACGCTCGGTGGCGAACCGCTCCATGTGGGCCTGCCGTTGGTGGTCGTGGAAAGCGGTCTGGTCGCGGTAGAGCTCGTAGACCAGCCGCTGGAGCGGGGCCGACTTCACGCCGTGGCAGACGAACAGGAGCGTGTCGGGCTCGTTGCGGAGCACCTGCTCGACGGTGTCTTCGGCCAGCCTGTCGAAGGCCTCGCCGGCGCCGTCCATCAGCGTGAAGACGGTCAGCATGCCGTAGATGTTCGGTGAGGGCCGGACCGAACCGGTCGCCGTCGTGGGGGCCGGGACCTGCGCCGCCGCCATCGACTGGGCGGCCTGCACCTGACCCGGGTAGAGCACCCCGGTGTTCGGCATCTGGAACTCGGTTGAGGCCGTCGGCGGCGGCACCGGCATGGCGTATTCGGGGGCCTGAGGGTTGAAGGCGTCGGCGGCCATGAAGGTGCCGGTCGCCGGGGCGCCGAAGTCGGGGGGCAGCGGAGGCTGGGGCGGCTGCTGCTGCGGCGGCGGGGGCTGCATGCGGGAGGCGTAGTCGAAGCCGCCGCCCTGCTGCTCGCCGGCGCGGTATTCGGCGACCAGGTCGCCGAGGCCCGAACGGGGCGCGGGCGGGACCGCCGGCTGCGGGCCGGTGGTGGGCATCGGCGGGCCGCCCATGGGACCGCCCATGGGACCGCCCATGGGGGCGCTCATCGGCCCGCTCATGGGGCTGGCCATGGGCTGTGGCTGGGGCGGCGGCATCCCGGCCACGCGGCGGCCGAGGCTCTGCTCCTGCCAGACCGGCTGCTGCGGCTGCACCGGCATGGGGCCGCTCGGCGGGCCCTGCTGCTGCGGCGCCGGTTCCTCCTCGTCGTCGTAGGGGGCGAGGGGGCGGTTGACGGCGTACCAGACGCCACCGGGGATGGCGGCCAGCAGCGCTGCGACGAAGATGCCCTGCACCAGGAAGAGCTGCGAGCCGATCGCGGCCATGCCGATGGGGGCCAGCACGACGGTCGCGTTCATGTTGTCGGCGTCGTAGTCGTCGCCCGACCGCATGCGGATCAGCGCGACGATCAGCGCGACGAAAAGGATCGCCAGCGCGAGCACGTGGACGCCGCGCAGCAACCACTCGGGCGGGATGTCCCACTTGTCGGCGGCGATCGGCAGCGTCTTGTTGAAGCCGCTCTGCACCGGGTCGAGGGTCATGATGACCACGCCGACGAAGCTCAGGCCGCCCGCCAGGAGCCAGCCGGCGAGCCGGGCGGACCGTGACTCCGCGAGCAGCTGGATCAGTCCACCGGCCAGCCACAGCGGCGCCAGCAGCGCGCCGCCGATCTGGAACACGCGGAAGGTCAGCGGGCCGAACCCGAGGAGGGTGCCGATGGCGATCGCGCCGAGCCCGAGGCACACCGCGACCGTGGTGATCGCCCACGCCACGAGCCAGCCGGAGGACTCCTCGCGGATCCGCCCGACCAGGACGCCTGTGGTGATCGCGGCGAGGATCGCCCCCGCGAACGCGATGACTGCGACAACGAGTTCCATGACGGACCAACTCTATGGCCTGTCCCTGTCCACACGCCCAGCCAGCGGGACTCGTCTCAAGCGTCCGTTACGGAAGGGATTACAGAGACCACCCTCATTGTGTAATTTATGGGAGATTTCTAGAGTGGCGAGCACGCCGACTTCCCCTCTCCCATGGGATATCCGGATGCTGAACAGTTGGTCGTTAGCCGGGCTGGCCCCTTCGGTCCCCGCTGGAGCGTTGCAGCCCGCGCCCGAGGCGGTCTCGCCCGAGTTCGACGAGATGCGCACGCTGGTGCTGCGCGCCAAGACGGGCGACACCGAGGCCTTCGGGCAGCTCTACGACCGGTACGTCGACCTCGTCTACCGGTACGTCTTCTTCCGCGTGGGCTCCCACCCCCTCGCCGAGGACCTGACGAGCGACACGTTCCTGCGCGCCCTGCGCAACATCTCCGACTTCACCTGGCAGGGCCGCGACTTCGGCGCCTGGCTCGTGACGATCGCCCGCAACCTGATCACCGACCACTACAAGTCGGGCCGCAGCCGCCTTGAGGTGTCCACCGCCGAGGTCTTCGACACCCCGCTCGACGGCCCCCACATCCCCGAGAACGCCGCGATCACCAACATGGTGAACGAGCACGTCATGCGCGCCGTCCAGCAGCTCGGCCCCGAGCAGCAGGAGTGCGTGATCATGCGGTTCCTGTACGGCATGTCGCTCGCCGAGACCGCCGCCGCGATGGGCAAGAAGAGCGGCGCGATCAAGGCCCTCCAGTTCCGCGCCATCAAGGCGCTGGCCAGGTCGCTCCCGAAAGATCTCAGTTGAGACACACCCCGTAACCCCTCCGACGCAGCGTCGTTGGTCTATTCGCAGGGGTGGGTGGATCTTCGAGCGGGAGCTCTGGCGATGGGGTGGTGGCGTCTTCCGCGTGCGCGGCGTGCCGCGCGTGTCGCCGCCCGGCTGGAGGAGCTCGGCCGTCGTGAGGCCGCAGGCCGCGAGGTCGCCGGGCCCCGGGCCGAGTTCCGCGAGGAGCTGCGGGCCGAGTTGTTACGTACACACCAGGAAGAACGCGCCGCGCCGCGGCGCCCCGGGCCGGCGCACGCACGGCCGCGCATCCGGCGTGTCCCCCTGCTGGTGCGGCTGCGCCCGTGGCTGGCGCTCGGCGCGATGGTCACGGCGACCATGTCCGTGGCGGCGGTGACCTACTCGTCCGGGCCGGGCGAGGTGCTCTACCCGCTGAAGCGGGCGGCCGAGTCGACGCTGCTGACGCTCACCCGCAGCGAGGCCGAACGCGCCGACCGGCAGATGACGGTGGCCCGCTCGCGCGCCGCCGAGGCGGCCGAACTGCTGAAGGCCGCCACGCCCGACCGCGAGGAACTGATCGAGCAGACCCTCGAAGACATGGACAGCACCACGCGGCTCGCGCTGGAGAAGGTGAAACAGCCCACCAAGCCGCCCGCGAAGGTGCGCCGGTTCGCCCGGGAGCAGAAGAAGGTCGTCGAGAAGATGGTGCCGAAGCTCGACGCCGAGAACCGCGAGATCGCGACCGAGTATCTGAGCCTGATCGACGGCTACGCGGGGCCCGCCGGCAACTAGTGCTGTTCACGCGCGGGCAACCGGGCGAAGGGGGCCCAGCGGTTAAGCTCGGAGGTTATGAAGCGGCTACTGAGACGGCGCGAAGCGGCGGAACTCGCGGGTGAGGTGGCGGCCGCGGCCGCGTTGCCGGCCCCGAGCGCCGAGCCCGATCCGACCGCCGCCGCATTCTTCGACGTCGACAACACCATGGTCCGCGGCGCGTCGATCTACCACTTCGCCAGGGGCCTGGCCGCCCGGGGCCTGTTCACCACCGGCGACCTGGTCAAGTTCGCCGTCGGGCAGGCGATGTTCCGGGTCCGCGGCAACGAGAACCCCGACCACGTCGCCAAGGCCAAGGAGATGGCCCTGGCGTTCGTCGCCGGGCTGAAGGTCGACGAGGTCGTCCTGCTGGGCGAGGAGATCTACGACGAGATGATGGCCGACCGCATCTGGTCGGGCACCCGCGCGCTGGCCCAGGCCCACCTCGACGCCGGTCAGCGGGTGTGGCTGGTCACCGCGACGCCGGTCGAGCTGGCCCACGTCATCGCCCGCCGGCTCGGCCTGACCGGCGCGCTCGGCACCGTCTCGGAGACCAAAGACGGCGCCTACACCGGTCACCTGGTGGGCGATTTACTGCACGGCCCGGCCAAGGCCGAGGCGGTCAGGGCGCTGGCCCGCCGTGAGGGGCTCGACCTGACCCGCTGCTCGGCCTACAGCGACTCGGCCAACGACCTGCCCATGTTGTCGCTGGTCGGCCACCCCTACGCCATCAACCCCGACACCGAGCTGCGCGAACACGCCCGGCAGCGGGGCTGGCAGGTGCGCGACTTCCGCACCACCCGCAAGGCGACCATGATCGGGTTGCCCATCGCGGCGACGGCGGGCGCGATCGCGGGCGGCGTGGCGGCGGGGCTGGCCCTGCGACGCCACTACAGGAAGCACTAAAGGAAGAAGGCCGGTCCGCGGCGCAGGCGCAGCGCGTTGAGCGAGCGCTGGATCGTCTCGCGGACCTGGTCGGTGAGCTCGAAGACCACCATCGGGTCGTCGGCCTCGGCGGGGTCGACCTCGTCGGACCTGATCGGCTCGCCGAATTCGATCAGCCACTTCGACGGCAGCGGCACCAGCCCGAGCGGGCCGAACCACGGGAACAGCGGCGTGATCGGCAGGTAGGGCAGGCCGAGCAGGCGGGCCAGCGGGCGCAGCTCGCCGATCTTCGGATAGATCTCCTCGGCCCCGACGATCGAGCAGGGCACGATCGGCACCCCGGCCCTGATCGCGGAGGCGACGAAGCCGCCCCGGCCGAACCGCTGGAGCTTGTAGCGCTGGGACCAGGGCTTGCCGATGCCCTTGAAGCCCTCGGGGAACACCCCGACGAGCTCGCCCTTGCGCAGCAGCCGGTCGGCGTCTTCCTTGCAGGCCAGAGTGTGGCCGGTCTTGCGGGACAGGTGGCCGAGCAGCGGCAGCCGGTGGACGAGGTCGGCGCCGAGCAGCCGCACCACCCGCCCGGCCTCGTCGTGAAGGGCGACCTGCAACATCAGGGCGTCGATCGGAAGGGTGCCCGAGTGGTTGGCGACCACGAGGGCGCCGTCGGGCGGCAGGTTGTGCAGGCCGATGGTCTCGACGCGGAACCAGTGGCGGTAGAGCGGGCGCAGCAGTTCGAGGAGGATCTTGTCGTTGAGTTCGGCGTCGTAGCCGAACTCGTCGACCTCGTAGCGGCCCGAGATGCGGCGGGAGGCGAAGGTGAGGAGTTCCTCGGGGGTCACCACGTGCTCCGGGTCTGGAGGAAGTCGTCGAACGCCGACGCGGTGGTGTGTTTGGGCACCCAGCCGAACTCGTCGGCCAGCCTGGCCGAGTCGACCACCCGGCCGTGGCTCATCAAAGCCAGTTGGTCGGGCGTGAAATCCATGCGCCCGACCGCGCGGGCGGCCTCGCCCAGGAACCGGAACGCCGGGGCCGGCACCGGCAGGAAGAACCGGCCAGCCCGCCGCAGGCACTGCGAGAGCAGCAGCACGCCGTCGCCCGCGACGTTGAAGACGCCGGGATGATCGTCGAGCGCGGCCCGCCTGAGCACCTCGACCCCGTCGTCTTCGTGGACGAACTGGAGCCGCGGGTCGAAGCCGAGCACGGTCGGCAGGACCGGCGCCCGGAAGTAGCGGGTCAGCGGGGAGTCGACCTTGGGCCCGATGAAGTTCGCGAACCGCAACGTCGTCGTCACCACGTCGGGCCGCCGCCGCGCGTAGCCGCGGACGTAGCCCTCGACCTCGGACGCGTCCTTGCCGTAGCCGGTGTGGGGAACCTCCACCGGCTCGCTGTCCTCGGTGAAGACGGCGGGATCGGTGGGCGAGGAGCCGTAGACGGCCGTGGTGGAGCGTACGACGACCCGGCGCACGGTCTCGGAGCGCTGGCAGGCCGCGAGCAGTTGCATCGTGCCGATGACGTTGTGCTCTTTCATCGCCGGACGACTGCCGGCCGGCCCGCTCATCAGGCTCATGTGGACGACCGTGTCGATGTCGGCCGCCGCGATGACCTGGGCGATGTCGGGGCTGCGCAGGTCGACGCGGACGAACTCGACGCGGCCCAGAGGGTTGAGTTGGGCGCCGCCATCACGCGTAAGCGACGTCGGCGGCACCGTGTCGACTCCGATGACCCGGCTGACGGCCGGGTCGGCTGCGAGGACGCTCGCCAGCCGAGCGCCGATGTGCCGGGATATCCCGGTGACCAGGACTGTCCGGGTCACGGGACTCATAGACTCTTCCTCGCAGGGACCGCGCTGGGCTACTTCTTGTTACGCCGCTGGATGCGGGTCTTCTTGAGCAGCTTGCGGTGCTTCTTCTTGGCCATGCGCTTGCGGCGCTTCTTGATCACAGAGCCCACGGGACCCCCAGGTGAAGATAGACGTCGTACCGGTGCGCGAGCGCACACCGGCACAACAGCCTACCGGCGATCCATGGTTGATCGTTCCCCTGGGGGACCCGCGTTGCCCTTGGTATCGCTAGTCGCTACAGGTCACTTCATCCAGCCTCGATGAAAGCGTCCCTCAGATAGTCGTGCACCGCCTGTTCGGGCACTCTGAAGGACCGGCCTACCCTGATGGCCGGCAACTCGCCCGAGTGCACGAGCCGGTACACCGTCATCTTGGACACCCGCATGACGGTGGCCACTTCTGCCACCGTCAGGAACTTCACCTCGCTGAGAGGTCTTTCGCCTGCACCCATCGGACGCCTCTTCCGCACGTGTTTCCGGGTTATCCCCACTGGTGCCATTGCTCACGCACGTGTACTGCTGTCAGCGTAAGTCGGGACTCCACAGAGGCAAACCCCCCATTTCATCAGCCATCGGGGGATCTTGCCCGCGAAACACCGAAAAACGCTGGCCAGCAGCCGGACCGTGCCCCTCGCCTTGATCTTGGAACGGACCAACTTCTCTCACATTAGAGTCGCCCAGGATCAGGAAAAAGTTGTCAACCGGTCGACACACCAGTGCAAAAGTGGGCGTGAAACCCCTAAAAGGGACGCCCCTAAAGGCCGGCCGCCACACGTCGGAGCAGGTAGTCGGTCAACGGTCCGTAATAGCGGGGCAGCACGTTGTCATCCAGGGGCACGGTGACCGCGATCTTCCCCTCGGCTTCTCCCACGAAAAGGGCCGGATCGTTGCAGTCGGCGAACCCGACCGTCTCGACGCCCGCCTCCCCGGCCGCGCCCGCCCAGCCGTGGTCGGCGATGACGAAATCCGGTCTCTGCTCCTCGAGCATCCGCCGCATCGGAGCGGAGTCGTGCGTGTGCACAAGGGCACCACCGTCGTCGAGGAGGGCGACGTCATCGATGTAGCGAATCGAGCGCCGGCGGCCGAACGAACCGGGAAGGTACGTCCACCCTTCCGCCGGAGTAAGCAGAGTCGCCCCCTGAGTCACGACGAAACGAGCGATAGCCATGTGAACGACCATCAGCCCGGTCGGGTGGCCCGTGGCGATGATCACCGTGGGGTCGGGCCGCCGCAGCGCCCCCGCGATCCGGTCGCCCATCGCGTCGAGCGCCGCGACCGTCCGCTCGGGGTCGATCGTGTCCTGGCCCGACCGGTGGCCCGGATCGGCCACCACGCCCGCCGACTTGGCCATCAGGTCGAGGACGTCGCGGTAGGTCCAGGCGCCCTCGAAGGTCAGCCCGAACATGTAGTGGGGGTCGCGCACCGCGAGTGACCGGTAGTGGTCGAGGTTGTTCTCACGGCTCGTGGCGACGTCACCCGCGATGCGGGTGCGCACGAGGTGGTCGATGAGTTCTGCTCGCGTCATGCCTGATGTCATGGCAGTGGGTCCAGACCGTGGTAGGGGAAGACCGCGTTCCGGGTGGCCATAATCGCGCGGTCGATCGGATCGGCCGGGTCGTAACCCTCGGAGATGGGCCGATATTCGGGGGTGCGGCCGTCGGTCATCGTGAGCGGCGGCAACTCGCCGGTCCGCGCGCGGACGAACTCGCGCCACGCCTCGGGGGTGGCGGTCTCGGGCTCGACGGGAGCACCCGCGGCCTCGGCGATCAGGTGGGTCCACGCCCTCGGCACCACCTGGACCAGCTCGTATCCCCCGCCGCCGGTGGCGAGCCACCGCCCGCCGGCCGTCTCGTGGGCCAGCTTGTGCAGTTCCCGGTACGCCGTCCGCTGGCCGTCGAGCGACAACATCAGGTGGGCCAGCGGGTCGAGGGCGTGGGAGTCGCAACCGTGCTGGGTGACCAGGAAGTCGGGGGCGAACTCGCGCAGCAGCGGCGGCACCACCGCGTGGAAGGCCCGCAACCAGCCCGCGTCGCCGCAGCCGGCCGGCAGCGGCACGTTCACGGCCGTCCCCTCGGCGCCGGTCTCCTCGGCGAAGCCGGTGCCGGGGAAGAGCGTGCGGGGCGACTCGTGGAGGCTGATCGTCAGCACCCGGGGGTCGTCGAAGAACATGGCCTGCACGCCGTCGCCGTGGTGGACGTCGACGTCGACGTAGGCGACCTTCTCCACCCCCTGTGCGAGCAGCCAGGCGATGGCGACCGCCGGGTCGTTGTAGACGCAGAAGCCGCTGGCCGTGGCCGGCATGGCGTGGTGGAGACCCCCGGCGACGTTCAGCGCGTGCATCGCGCCGCCCTGGTGCACCTGCTTCACGGCCTCCAGCGTCGCCCCCGCGATCAGCGCGGAGGCCTCGTGGACGCCGGCGAAGGCCGGGTTGTCGCTGGTGCCGAGCCCCGCCCGCAGATCGGGCCGGCCGTCTTCTGAGACCCGCTTGACCGCCTCGATGTAGTCGCGCTTGTGCACGCTCGCGAGGTCGTCGTCGGTCGCCGGGGCACAGGGCACGATCTCGACCGCGCCGAGCACCCCGAGCTCCCGGGCCAGCGCCATGGTCAGCTCGACCCGCACCGGCGCGAGAGGGTGATGGGGCCCGAAGTCGTACGACGTCAGGGCGTCGTCCCAGACGACCCGCACGGGTCCGCAGGCGCCACGCGCGAAGTCGCTCATAGCCAGCAAATTACCGCACGCTCATTCGGCCCGGAGGGCCACCACCGGGTCGAGGCGTCCCGCGCGGCGGGCCGGGGCGACGCCGAAGAAGACGCCCACGACGGCCGAGACGCCGAAGGCCAGCAGGATCGACCAGAGGGTGATCGACGCCGGTACGGGAGAGAGCGCCTCGATCAGGAGGGAGCCGCCGATGCCGAGTGCGATGCCGATGGTGCCGCCGATCGTGGTGAGCAGCACGGCCTCGATCAGGAACTGGCCGAGGACGTCGCGCTGGCGGGCGCCCAGGGCCTTGCGCAGGCCGATCTCCTTGGTGCGTTCGCGCACGCTGACCAGCATGATGTTGGACACCCCGACCCCGCCGACCAGCAGCGAGATGCCCGCGATGGCGGCCAGCACGCCGGTCAGCATGCCGAGGACGGTGCCGATCGTGCCGAGGAGCTGGGTCTGGGTGACGGCGGAGAACTTCTCGTCGGGGTAGCGGGAGGTCAGGGCGTCCACGACCTTCTGGCCGAGGGAGTCGATCACGTCGGGGCCGGAGGCGCCGATGGCGATGCCGTTGACGCGCTGGACGCCGAGCAGCCGCTGGGCCGTGGTGACCGGGATGTGGGTCTCCCGGTCGCGCGCGACCCCGAAGGTGGCGCCGACCTTCTCGTACACGCCGACGACCCGGAACCGCACCCCGGCGATCGTGGCCTGTCTGCCCACCGGGTCGAGGTCGCCGAAGAGCTGCTGCGACACCTCCGAGCCCAGGACCGCGACGCGGCGGCGGGTGTCGACGTCGGTCTCGGTGAGGTAGCGGCCCCGCTTCAGCGGGCGTTCGAAGACGTTGGGGATGTTCTCGTCGGTGCCGACGACGGTGACGAACGCCTCGTTGCGGCCGACGCGGATGTTCTCGCCCGACTGGACCGACACCGTGACCCGGCTCGGGTCGCCGACGACCCTGCGCACGTAGTTGACGTCGGACAGGTCGAGGCGGCTCTGGGTGGGGGCGGCCTGGAAGTTCAGCTGGCCCGGCACGACGAGGATGATGTTGGAGCCAAGGCCGGAGATCTCGTCTTCGATGGCGTCCTTGGCGCCGGTGCCGATGGCGACCAGGATCACCACGGCCGACACGCCGATGATCACGCCGAGCATGGTCAGGGCGCTGCGCAGCCGGTTGACCCGCAGCGCTTCGAGGGCCATCCGGAAGGCCTCGGCGGTCCTCACGCGACGTCCCGCTCGATCAGGCCGTCTCTGACGTGGATCTGCCTGCGGGCCCGGTTCGCCACCTCGGCTTCGTGGGTGACCAGCACGATCGCCACACCCTGGTCGGCGTTGAGGCGTTCGAGCAGGCCCATGACCTCTTCGCCGTTGCGGGTGTCGAGGTTGCCGGTCGGCTCGTCGGCCAGCACCACCTGGGGGTCGCCGACGAGCGCGCGGGCGATGGCGACCCGCTGCTGCTCGCCGCCCGACATCTGCGACGGGCGGTGGTCGAGCCGGTGGGCCAGGCCGACGGCCTCCAGCGCGGCCCGCGCCCGCTTGCGCCGGTCGGCCTTGGCGACCCCTCGGTAGACGAGCGGCAACGCCACGTTGTCCAGGGCGGAGGTCCGGGCGAGCAGGTGGAACGACTGGAAGACGAAGCCGATCATCCGGTTGCGCAGCTCGGCCAACTGGGTGTCGTCGAGGGTCGAGACGTCGACGCCGCCCACCCTCAGCACCCCCGAGGTCGGCCGGTCGAGGCAGCCGAGCAGGTGCATCAGGGTCGACTTCCCCGACCCCGACGGCCCGACGATCGCGGCGAACTCGCCGTCGCCGATGGTCAGGTCGACGCCGCGCAGCGCGTCCACGGTCACGCCTTCGAGTTGGTACGACCTCGTCAACCCTGCGGCCTCGAAGGCGCTCACGGGATCTCCTGCCCCTGACGCACGCCGTCGGCCCCCCGCGTGATGACCCGGTCGCCGACCTTCACCCCGTTGACGACCTCGACGTAGGCGTCCCCTTCCGCGCCGAGTGTGACGGTCCGGCGTTCGGCCCTGCCGCCGACGACGGCCCAGACCACAGTGTCGCGCCCGCTGGTGACCACGGCGGCGGCCGGGACCGCGACGGCCTCGGGCGACTCCTTGACGATCATGCGGACGACGGCGCTCATGCCGGGTTTGGGGTCGGGTGCCTCGGAGCCGTCGTCGAAGCGGCCTTCGGCGAGCGAGAGGCGTACCGGATAACTGACGCCGCCCGTCGCGCCCTCCTGGGGCGTGACCCCGACGCCGGTGACCTCGGCCGTGTAGACCGCGCCGGGCACGGCGTCGAACTCGACCTCGGCGCGGGTGCCGTTCTCGACGAGCAGCACGTCGGTCTCGTCGACGTCGGCCCGCAGGTTCAGCTCGGAGACGTCGGTGACGCTCAGCAGCGTCTCCCCCTGGCCGACCGGGACGCCCTCGGCGATCGTGCCCGCCGAACTGCCGGCCGCCTGGGCCGGGACCCCGCCGCCGGAGACGAGCTCGGCCAGATCGGGCAGCGCGGGCGTGGCCGACCCGCCACCGCCGCCGAGGGTGACGACCCCGCCGAACGGCGCCTTGATCGTGAGCCCTTCGACGGTCTCCTCTGCGGCCTTCAGGGCGGCCCGGGTCTGGCTGCGCGAGGCGGCCTGGAGGGAGCTCATCGACGACGAGAGCCCGCTCATGCCCGCGCCGAGTTGCCCGGTGAACGAGGTGAGCATGCGGTTGAGGCCGCCGACGATCCCGTTCAGCGCCTTCTGCTGGGATCGGTGCTGCCTCTCGGCCAGGTCGATCGCCGACAGCAGGTGCCTGCGGATGGCCTTGTCCTCGACCTTGCGGGCCGCCTGCCGGGCCTGCGCGAACGATTTCCGGACGTGGGGGTCGATCCCGTTCGGCAGCCGCAGCGACGGCACACTCGGCGCACCTCCGAAGGAGACCGGCCGCGCCGCCTGCCGGTCGGCCTTCTTGGCCTCTTTCAGCCGGTCACGGGCCTGCGGCGCGCTGATGCGGGCGAGGATCTCGCCCTTCTTCACGGTGTCGCCGTCGGAGACGTAGAGCTTGGCGACGGTCCCGGCCGCGGGAGAGGTGAGGCTCGCGGTGGCCCGCGCCCCGACGGTCGCCGGGGCCTCCACCACCTCACTGACGGGCGCCCGCGCCACGTTCGCGGTCTGCACGACGGGCGCCTCCTCCGCCGTGCAGGCGGATAACGCGAGAAGGAGCGCCAACAGGGGGATACCACGCCGGATCACCACAACAGCCCATCGTAGATCCCGGCCGTGCCGGTCCCCGAGTCAGCGGCCGACCGCGCGCAGGTTCCTGACCGGGCGGATGGACAGCAGGACGCCGATGCCGGCCAGTCCCGCGAAGAAGCCGGCCCAGATGACTGTCTGGGCGCCGACGGCCTCGCCGACGATCGGGCCGAGGGACTGGCCGATGGGGATGCTCAGGACCGAACCGGCCACCTCGTAGGCGGTGACGCGGTTGAGGACCTCGCCCGGGACCTGGGTCTGGACGCTGGTCGCCCACATCACCGACCAGAAGGCCCAGGCCGCGCCCGCGAGGGTGTAGCCGGTGACGATCACCGGGATGGGGGCGGCCAGGGCGACGACCAGGGGCATCGCCATGAAGGCGATCATCGCCACCGCGCCTGAGAAGAGCGGTCTGACCGGGCGGTAGCGCATGGCCACCAGGCCGCCGACGATGCTGCCGAGGCCCTCGCCCGTGATGGCCATGACGTAGGCCGCGTCGCCGTTGGTCTCGGAGATGACCTGGGCGCCGACCGGCCACATCGGGCCGAACAGGACGATCCCGTAGACCGCCCAGACGAGGATGACCGACCACATCCACGTACGGGACCGGAACTCGGCCCAGCCCTCCCGCAGGTCGCTGATCAGCGAGGTCGCCTCGGTCTTGGTCAGCCGCACCCGCATGGCGAGCAGGCACAGGGCGCTGACCAGGAACGTTCCGGCGTTGATGGCGTACACGACACCGGGGCCGCCGAACAGGACGATCGCGCCGGCGATGCCGGGGCCGACGAGACGGGCCACCGCGTCGGCCACGCGCAGGGTGGCGTTGGCGCGCTGGGGGTCGGCGGCGATCTGCGGGATCATGCTGTTCACGCCGGGCTGGAAGAGCGCCGCCCCGAGGCCGCTCAGGAACGACATCGTGATCAGGAGCCAGAGCGGGGGCTGCCCGGCGAAGAAGGCCACCGCGATCGTGAGCTGGGTGGCGATGCGCAGGACGTCCGCGAAGATCATCATGCGCCGGGCGGTGAACCAGTCGGCCAGCACCCCGCCGAACAGGACCAGACCGCCGAAGGCCGCCATCCACGCCGCCAGGACGACGCCGACCCCGACCGGGCCGTAGATGCCGAGGACGCCGAGCGTCACCGCCACCGGCAACATCGCGTCGCCCATGAGGGCGACCGCCCGGCCGACGAAGTAGAGGGAGAAGTCACGAGACCACAGGCGAGCCGGGGAGAGTACAACCACTCGCCTTAGCCTATAAGGAAAGCTTCCTAACTAATAAGCCTTTTTCGCCTGGTCACAGTGGGTAGCGAGGGCTACTTGTTCGTGCCGCCGAGCTCCCGGCTGCGGTCGCGGGCGGCCTCGATCGCGTCGAGGAAGGCGGCGCGCACGCGGTGGCGCTCCAGTTCGGCGATGGCGGCGATCGTCGTGCCGCCGGGCGAGGTGACCGCCTCGCGGAGGATCACCGGGTGCTCCCCCGAGTCACGCAGCATGATCGCGGCGCCCACGATCGACTGCTTGACCATGTCGAGGGCCGCCGCCCGCGGCATGCCGAGCAGGATGCCCGCGTCGACCATGGCCTCGACCAGGTAGAAGAAGTAGGCGGGACCCGAGCCCGACAGGGCCGTCGCGCCGTCTTGCTGCGACTCGGGGATGCGCAGCACCTTGCCGACCGGCTGGAGCAGGTCTTCGGTCAGCTTGAGGTGCTCCTCCTTGGCGTGGGCCCCGGCCGAGATCACGCTCATCGCCTCGTCGACCAGCACCGGCGTGTTCGACATGACCCGGACGACCGGGATCGGGCCGCCCAGCCGGGCCTGCACGAAGTCGGTGGTGATGCCCGCCGCGACCGAGATGACCAGCCGGTCGGACGGCACCACGGGGGCGATCTCGCGGAGCAGGGTGCCCATGTCCTGGGGCTTGACCGCGAGGATCAGCGCGTCGGCCTGCTCGGCCGCCTCCAGGTTGGTGACGACCTTGACGCCGTAGGTCTCCGTCAGCTGCCTGGCCCGGTCGGGCCGGCGGGTGGTGACCATGATCTGGTCAGCCGCCCGCCCCGCCCGGACCAGGCCGGAGAGCAGAGCCTCACCCATCTTGCCGGTGCCCAGGATCGCGATCATGCGTGGCAGTTTACGGGGTGCGCCTCTTCAGCGTCGCGGCCCCCAGAACCAGGGCCAGCAGGACCGATCCGGCCACCACCGCGATGTCGCGCCAGAAGTCGGAGCCCAGGTCGCCGCTCATGACGGCCAGCTTCATGGCCTCCAGGGCGTAGGACATCGGCAGCACGTTGGAGATCCACTCCAGCACGGTCGCCATCTGGTCGCGCGGCACGATGATCCCGCCGAGGAGGAGCTGCGGGACCATCACCAGCGGCATGAACTGGACCGCCTGGAACTCCGAACGGGCGAACGCGCTGCAGAACAGGCCGAGCGCGGTGCCGAGAAGCGAGTTGAGCAGGGCGACCAGGACCAGCGCCCAGAGGTCTCCCCGCAGGTCGAGCCCGAGCCAGGTCAGCGAGACCGTCAGCGCCAGGGCCACCTGGAGGACGGCGGCGGCGCCGAAGGCGAGGCCGTAGCCGAGGAGGAGGTCGAGCTGGCGCAGCGGGGAGGCCATCAGCCGCTCCAGCGTGCCGGAGGTGCGCTCGCGGAGGGTGGCGATGGAGGTGACCAGGAACATCACCAGGAACGGGAAGATCGACAGCAGGGCGGGGGCCCACTGAGCGAAGACCGGCTCGTTGTCGATCACGTAGTAGAGCAGGATCATGATCAGGCTGGGCACCAGCACCATGAGGGCGACCGTGCGGTGGTCGTTGCGGAGCTGGGCCAGGATCCGGCGGGCCGTGGCGAGCGTGATCATGCCGGCTGCCTCTCTTCGATGAGGCGCAGGAAGGCCTGCTCCAGGTCGGCGGTGTCGGTGCGGGCGCGCAGGCCCTCGGGGCTGTCGTCGGCGAGGATGTCGCCCTCGCGCAGCATGATCAGGCGCTGGCAGCGGGCGGCCTCGTCCATGACGTGGCTGGAGACCAGGATCGTCACGCCGCGCTCGGCCAGGCCGCCGAACAGCTCCCACAACTCCTTGCGCAGCACCGGGTCGAGCCCGACGGTCGGCTCGTCGAGGACGAGGAGCTGGGGCGACCCGAGCAGCGAGACCGCGAGGCTGGCCCGGCTGAGCTGGCCGCCCGACAGGGTGCCGCCCAGTTGGTCGGCGTGCCCTTCGAGGCCGACCTCCCGGAGAACCCGGGCCGGGTCGGTCTTCGGCGCGCCGAGCACGGCGGCGAAGTAGCGGAGGTTCTCCATGACCGACAGATCACGGTAGATCGCCGGGTTCTGGGTGGAGTAGCCGATGAGCCGGCGCAGCTCGGCCGACCCCGCCGGACGCCCCAGCACGGTCACCTCGCCCCCGGCGACGACCTGCACGCCCACGATCGATCGGATCAGCGTGGTCTTGCCGCAACCACTCGGGCCCAGCAACCCGGTGATCTGGCCCTTCGGCACCTCGAACGACAAGCCGTGGAGCACTTCGCGGGCTCCCCGGACGACCCGCAGCCCGGTGACGGCTATCGCGGGTTCAGCAGAACTCATCATGTGATGAAATTAAACCTGGGCCCATACCGGAGTCAACGGGTTACTGAACCCCCGCCGAGTGACGCCCGTCATAGGGGCATGAGAAGGATCTGGCTCGCCACCGCGGCCATGCTCACGGCCGTGATCATGACCGCGGCCTGCGGAAAGGGAGACACCGTGGACAGCGGTTCACCGATCGGTCCCGACCAGCCCGCCACCCCGCCGGCCTCGGCCACGCCGAGCCCCGGGCCGGAGCTGGTGCGGCCCAAGGGCGGCACGGTGGACCCGCGCAAGGTGCCCTGGACCCGCGCCACCCCCGCCGGAGACGGCGTGATGATCTCCTGGAGTTCGGGGGTCGAGCCCTGCTACACCCTCGACCGCGTCGACGTGAAGGAGTCCGACACCGAGGTCACGGTGACCCTCTGGGAGGGCACCACCGATCCCGAGGCGGCCTGCATCCAGATCGCGATCGAGAAGGAGACGTTCGTCAAGCTGGCCAAACCCCTGGCCGGCCGGGAAGTCGTGGATGGTGCCAAGTGAGACTCTTAGTCGTCGCCGCGGCCGTGGCCGCGCTGCTCGTCCCCGCCGCCGCCCCCGCGCAGGCCGGCCCCGGGCCGAAGGTGGTGAAGGTCCAGAAGGGCGCCCTCTCCCCCAAGAAGGTGAAGTGGCTGAGCGCCAAGCCCCACATGCGCGGGGTGCGCGTCGTGTGGTGGTCGGGCGTCGAGCCGTGCACCGTGCTGACCAAGGTCACGGTGAAGGAGACCGGGAAGACGGTCCGGATCACCCTGTACGAGGGCTCGGTCAAGGACGCCGGCATGTGCGTGGCCATGGCGATCAAGAAGGCCACGTACGTGAAGCTCAAGAAGCCCGTCGGGAAGAGGGTGATCCTCGACGGTGCCAGGTAACCCTTAAGGGTCGAATCAGGGATATCCCGGGAACATTCCGCTCGCGCTGAGAGTTGAGCCCACTAGACTCAAGACCGTTGACAGGACAGCGTTTGACAAGGGCTGTCGTACTCACCGAAACTTGAGTCACCACGACTCAACTTTGACTACAAGGACGTACTCATGGCACGTGCGGTAGGTATCGACCTGGGGACGACCAACTCCGTCGTCTCGATCCTCGAAGGCGGTGAGCCCACCGTCATCGCCAACGCGCAGGGCTCCCGCACCACCCCCTCGGTGGTCGCCTTCGCGAAGAACGGAGAGGTCCTCGTCGGCGAGGTCGCCAAGCGTCAGGCCGTGACCAACGTCGACCGGACCATCCGCTCTGTCAAGCGTGAGATGGGCACGAACTGGTCCGTCGAGATCGACGGCAAGAAGTTCACGCCCCAGCAGATCAGCGCCTTCGTCCTCCAGAAGCTGAAGCAGGACGCCGAGGCCTACCTCGGTGAGAAGATCACCGACGCGGTCATCACCGTCCCGGCCTACTTCAACGACGCGCAGCGCCAGGCCACCAAGGAAGCCGGCCAGATCGCGGGCCTCAACGTGCTCCGGATCATCAACGAGCCGACGTCCGCGGCGCTGGCCTACGGGCTCGACAAGGACAAGGACCAGACCATCCTGGTCTTCGACCTCGGTGGCGGCACCTTCGACGTGTCGCTGCTCGACGTCGGCCAGGAAGACGGTCACGGGTTCGTCGAGGTCAAGGCCACCAGCGGTGACAACCACCTGGGCGGCGACGACTGGGACCAGCGCGTCGTCGACGAGCTGGTGACCCGCTTCAAGAACGCCCACGGGGTCGACCTGTCTAAGGACAAGATGGCCCTCCAGCGTCTGCGCGAGGCGGCCGAGAAGGCGAAGATCGAGCTTTCGGCGCAGACCGAGACCACGATCAACCTGCCCTACATCACCGCCTCGGCCGAGGGCCCGCTCCACCTCGAGGAGAAGCTGACCCGCTCCGAGTTCCAGCGCATCACGGCCGACCTGCTCGACCGTTGCAAGGGCCCGTTCCACCAGGTCATCAAGGACGCCGGGATCAAGGTCTCCGACATCGCCCACGTGGTGCTCGTCGGCGGCTCGACCCGCATGCCCGCCGTGACCGAGCTGGTCAAGGAGCTCACCGGCGGCCAGGAGCCCAACAAGGGCGTCAACCCCGACGAGGTCGTGGCCATCGGCGCCGCGCTCCAGGCGGGTGTGCTCAAGGGTGAGGTCAAGGACGTCCTGCTGCTCGACGTGACCCCGCTGTCGCTGGGCATCGAGACCAAGGGCGGCATCTTCACCAAGATCATCGAGCGCAACACGACGATCCCGACCAAGCGCTCCGAGGTCTTCACCACGGCCGAGGACAACCAGCCGTCGGTGCAGATCCAGGTCTACCAGGGCGAGCGCGAGATCGCCGCGCGCAACAAGAAGCTGGCGACCTTCGAGCTCACCGGCATCGCCCCGGCGCCCCGCGGCATCCCGCAGATCGAGGTCACCTTCGACATCGACGCCAACGGCATCGTCAACGTCGGCGCGAAGGACCTGGGCACCGGCAAGGAGCAGTCGATGACCATCACCGGCGGCTCCGCGCTGAACAAGGACGACATCGACCGCATGGTCCGCGAGGCCGAGTCCTACGCCGAGGAGGACAAGCAGCGTCGTGAGGAGGCCGAGGTCCGCAACAACGCCGACTCGCTGGCCTACCAGACCGACAAGTTCCTCCGCGAGAACGACGACAAGGTTCCGGCCGACATCAAGACCGAGGTCACCGAGTCGCTCGCCGAGCTGAAGAAGGCTCTGGAGGGCACCGACGTCCCGGCCATCCGGACCGCCGCCGACAAGCTCGCCACCGTCAGCCAGAAGATGGGTTCGGCGATCTACGCCAACTCGCAGGCCCAGGCAGGTGAAGGCGCCCCCGGCGCCGAGCAGGGTGACGCGGGCAAGGCCGACGACGACGTCGTCGAGGCCGAGATCGTCGACGACGAGCCGAAGCGGGAGGGCGGCGCCAAGTGACCCCGCGTGAGAACGGTTCCGAGCAGGAGCCGGTGATCCGCGACAACCGCAAGATCGACCCCGAGACGCTGGCGGCCCGCGAGAACGCACCGGCCCCCGACGAGACCGCGGCCGACGCCTCCGCCCTGGGCGGGGCGGCCGCGGAGCTCCTGGCCGAGCGCACCGCCGATCTCCAGCGTCTGCAGGCGGAGTACGCCAACTACCGCAAGCGGGTCGAACGCGACCGGATCACGGTCCGGGAGCAGGCCGTCGCGGGTGTCATCAACGAACTGCTGCCGGTTCTCGACGACATCGGCCGGGCGCGTGACCACGGGGAGCTGACCGGTGGTTTCGCCAAGGTGAGCGAGTCGCTCGAAGCGGCCGTCGGCAAGCTGGGCCTGACCTCGTTCGGCACGAAGGGCGACCCCTTCGACCCGACGTTCCACGAGGCCCTGATGCACAGTTACTCGACCGAGGTCACCGAACCGACCTGCGTCGAGATCCTGCAGCCCGGCTACCGGCTCGGCGAGCGCGTCCTGCGCCCCGCCCGGGTCGCGGTGGCCGAGCCGGAGACCGGTGGTGGCGACGTCCTCGACGACGAGCCCGCCGGCGCCTGATTCTCCAGGGAGCCCCCTCCCGCCCCGGACGCGGGAGGGGCACCCATCACATATGTGTCTTTCACGCGGAGGAAGCGTTAGATGAGCACCAAGGACTACCTGGAGAAGGACTACTACGGCGTCCTCGGTGTGCCCAAGACCGCGACCCCCGAAGAGATCAAGAAGGCCTACCGCAAGCTCGCCCGGCAGTACCACCCCGACGCGAACAAGGGCAACAAGGAGACCGAGGAGAAGTTCAAGGAGGTCTCCGAGGCCTACGACATCCTGAGCGACACCAAGCGCCGCAAGGAGTACGACGAGGCCAGGAGCCTGTTCGGCAGCGGTCTCGGCGGGTACGGCCGGGGCGGCCGGCCGGGCCAGGGCCAGCAGGGCTTCGACTTCGGCGACCTGTTCGGCGGCACCGCCCAGGCGGGCGACCGGATCGGCGACATCTTCGGCGGCCTGTTCAACCGCGGCGGCGGCCCGAAGGCCAACACCGCCGGGCGGGCCCGCCGCGGCCAGGACATCGAGTCCGAGGTCACCCTGTCGTTCGCCGAGGCGATCGACGGCACGACCGTCTCGCTGCGGCTGACCAGTTCCTCGGCCTGCCCGGCCTGTTCCGGCACGGGCGCCAAGGCCGGCACCACGCCCCGCGTCTGCCCGACCTGTGACGGCACCGGCGCGGCCAGCCGCAACCTGGGCAACTTCGCCTTCTCCGAGCCCTGCCGCGACTGCCGGGGCCGTGGCCTGCTGGTCGACGACCCGTGCCCGGTCTGCGAGGGCAGCGGCCGCGGCCGCAGCACCCGCACCATCCAGGCCCGCATCCCCGCGGGCGTCAGCGACGGCGGCCGGGTCAAGCTGAAGGGCAAGGGCGCCCCCGGCGAGAACGGCGGTCCCGCGGGTGACCTCTACGTGCTGGTGCACGTCCAGCCCCACCCCGTGTTCGGCCGCAGCGGCGAGAACCTGACGGTCAACGTGCCGGTCACGTTCCCCGAGGCCGCGCTCGGCGCCGAGATCAAGGTGCCGATCCTGCGCGGCATGCCGGTCACGCTCCGCATCCCCGAGGGCACCCCCAACGGCCGCACCTTCCGCGTGCGCGGCCGGGGCGCCCCGCGCAAGGACGGCACGAAGGGCGACCTGCTGGCGACCGTCCAGGTCGCCGTGCCCGAACACCTCGACGAGAAGGCCAGGGCCGCCCTGGAGCAGTTCCGCGACGCGACCGACGGCCACGACCTTCGCGAAGAATTGATCAAGCAGGCCAGAAGCGAGTAGCGCATGGACGCCAATTTCTTCGACCTGTCCGACGAGACGCCCGTCTATGTGATCTCGGTGGCGGCCCAGCTCAGCGGCCTCCACCCCCAGACCCTGCGCCAGTACGACCGCCTGGGCCTGGTCAGCCCCGGCCGCACAGCCGGCCGAGGCCGCCTTTATTCGACCCGTGACATCGTCTTGTTGCGCGAGGTCCAGCGCCTGTCACAGGAAGAGGGCATCAACCTGGCGGGCATCAAACGCATCTTGGAGCTGGAGACCGAGAACCTCCGCCTGAGAGACGAACTGACCCGCATGGCCGCGGAACTCAAGCTGATCCGGGCTCTGGTCAGGTATGAACTCCCACCGTCATAGGTCCAAGCATTTGTCATATGGGGGAAGTGCCCAGCCGCGCCGGCGTCTGGACTGAGGAGCGCAGGGGAGCGAAGCGACCCGGAGCGACGAGGGAAGACGCCGGCTGGAAGCGGCTGGGCCGCCGAGCGAAGCGAGGCAGGTAAACAGGTGGATTACAAACTGACCCAGAAGAGCCAGGAGGCGCTGGCGGGGGCGGTGCGCCGGGCGGCGGCCGAAGGAAACCCCGAGGTGGCGCCGGCTCATCTGCTGACCACGTTGCTGGCGCAGACCGGGGGCACGGCCGTCCCGCTGCTCGAGGCCGTCGGGGCAGACTGGAAGAGCCTGCGCACCCGCGCCGAGGAGATGCTGGCCGCGCTCCCGAAGGCGCAGGGCGCCACGGTGAGCGCGCCGTCGACCTCCCGCCAGTTGCTGACCGTGTTGCACACCGCCGCCCAGCGGGCCGCGCAGCTCGAAGACGACTACGTCTCGACCGAGCACCTGCTGGTCGGCCTCGCCACCGACGGCGGGCCGGTCGCCGACCTGCTGAAGGGCCAGGGCGCGACCGCGCAGGCACTGCTCGACGCGTTCGAGAAGGTGCGCGGTCACACCCGGGTCACCAGTGAGAACCCCGAAGACACCTACCGGGCGCTGGAGAAGTACGGCGTCGACCTGACCGAGCGGGCCCGCCACGGCAAGCTCGACCCGGTCATCGGCCGTGACTCGGAGATCCGCCGGGTGGTGCAGGTGTTGTCGCGGCGGACCAAGAACAACCCGGTTCTGATCGGTGAGCCGGGCGTCGGCAAGACCGCCGTGGTCGAGGGTCTGGCCCAGCGGGTGGTGGCGGGCGACGTGCCGGAGAGCCTGCGGAACAAGCGTCTCGTGGCGCTCGACCTCGGCGCGATGGTCGCCGGGGCGAAGTATCGCGGCGAGTTCGAAGAGCGTCTGAAGGCCGTGCTCAACGAGATCAAGGAGAGCGACGGCCAGGTCATCACGTTCATCGACGAGCTGCACACGATGGTCGGCGCGGGCGCGGCCGAGGGCGCGATGGACGCGGGCAACATGCTCAAGCCCATGCTGGCCCGCGGCGAGCTGCGCATGATCGGCGCGACCACGCTCGACGAGTACCGCGAGCGCATCGAGAAGGACCCGGCGCTGGAGCGCCGCTTCCAGCAGGTGTACGTCGGCGAGCCCACCGTCGAGGACACGATCGCCATCCTGCGTGGCCTGAAGGGCCGCTACGAGGCCCACCACCAGGTCCAGATCGCCGACGGCGCGTTGGTGGCCGCCGCGACCCTGTCCGACCGCTACATCACCGCCCGGTTCCTGCCCGACAAGGCGATCGACCTGGTCGACGAGGCCGCCTCGCGGCTGCGCATGGAGATCGACTCCCGTCCGGTGCAGATCGACGAGCTGCAGCGCATCGTCGACCGGCTCAAGATGGAGGAGCTGGCCCTGGCCAAGGAGACCGACGAGGCGAGCGTGGCCCGCCTCGAACGGCTCCGCGAGGAGCTGGCCAACCGCCAGGAGGAGCTCAACGGCCTGGTCGGCCGCTGGGAGGCCGAGAAGGCCGGCCTCAACCGGGTCGGCGACCTGAAGATGCGCCTCGACGAGACCCGCAGCCAGGCCGAGCGGGCCCAGCGCGACGGCGACTTCGAAGAGGCAGCCCGCCTCATGTACGGCGAGGTGCCGCGCCTGGAGAAGGAGCTGGCCGACGCCATCCAGGCGTCCCAGCGCGAGCAGACCATGGTCAAGGAGGAGGTCGGCCCCGACGACATCGCCGAGGTCATCTCCGCCTGGACGGGCATCCCGGCGGGCCGCCTGCTGGAGGGCGAGACCGCCAAGCTGCTGCGCATGGAAGACGTGCTCGGTGAGCGTCTCATCGGCCAGAAGGCCGCCGTGCAGGCCGTCAGCGACGCCGTCCGGCGGGCGCGGGCGGGCGTGGCCGACCCCGACCGGCCGACGGGCTCGTTCCTGTTCCTCGGCCCGACCGGTGTCGGCAAGACCGAGCTGGCCAAGGCGCTGGCCGACTTCCTGTTCGACGACGAGCGGGCGATGACCCGCATCGACATGAGCGAGTACAGCGAGAAGCACAGCGTGGCCCGCCTGGTCGGCGCGCCGCCCGGCTACGTCGGCTACGAGGAGGGCGGCCAGCTCACCGAGGCGGTGCGGCGCCGTCCCTACACGGTGGTGCTCCTGGACGAGGTCGAGAAGGCCCATCCCGAGGTCTTCGACATCCTGCTCCAAGTGCTCGACGACGGGCGGCTGACCGACGGGCAGGGGCGTACCGTCGACTTCCGGAACACGATCCTGATCCTGACGTCCAACATCGGTTCGCAGTTCCTGGTCGACCCGGCTCTTGAGCCGGGGGCCAAGCGCGACGCGGTGATGGCGGCGGTGCGGGGGTCGTTCAAGCCGGAGTTCCTCAACCGGCTCGACGACGTGATCCTGTTCGACGCGCTCGGCTCCGAGGAGTTGTCGCAGATCGTCGACCTGCAGGTGAACCACCTGGCGCGGCGGTTGTCCGACCGGCGGCTGACGCTGACGGTCACCCCGGCGGCCCGCGAGTGGCTGACCCTGACCGGTTACGACCCGCTCTACGGCGCCCGGCCGCTGCGCCGCCTGGTGCAGTCGGCCATCGGCGACAAGCTGGCCCGCGCGTTGCTGAGCGGGGAGATCCGCGACGGCGACGAGGTGATCGTCGACCTCGACGAGGCCGGCGACACGCTGAGCGTGCGGCCCGGCGCGTAATCAGTTCGCCACGACTGGGACAAGCGGCTCCCGGCTGCGAAAACCCCGCTGCTACGTTCGGCACTCACCGAACTACCGCAAGCAACAGGGGGACGTCGATGCCGACGACACCACGTAGCATCCGGGGGCGGCTCGTCGCCCTGGCGGTCGTCACCGCCGGGGTGAGCTGGTTGTCCGCCGCCGGCCACCAGGCCCACGCCGACGACGGCGTGTGCGTGACCGGTTACCGGGCCGCCGCCAGGACGGGCGCGGTCGCCGCCTCGTTCGTGAAGGGCGCCGCCGACGTCGCGCGGGCGGCGGGCGCGGCCGGCCGGACGGCCCGCGACCTGACCCGCACGGGCGGGTCCGCGGCGATGACCATGGCCCAGGCCGGCCGCCTGGCCGGGGTGCCGTGCGGGCGGGTGGCCCCTGCCGACGAGGTGTCCCGGACCGTCCAGCGTGCCGCCGCCCTGCTCGGGCTGGCAGGCCTGGCGCGGACCGACGGGGTGCTCGGCGTCGCGTCGGGGTCCGCTCTGCCGGGAGTGCCCAACGTGGTGCCTGATCTGTCGGTGCTGCCCGACCTGCCGGGTGTGCCGCCGGTGCCCCGGATGTCGAAGGCGCTGCCGAAGGTGCCGAAGGTGGCCGTTGTGCCCCCCGGGCTCACCGACTCGGTGGGCGGCGTCGTCGACGGAGTCCAGCCGCAGCAGGCCCCCGCGCCGAAGAAGAAGGCCGACGACCTGGGCGTCGGCGGCCTCTCCGGCGTCACCAGGCTCACCGGCGGCCTCCTCGGCGGAGCCCTCCTCCACTGAGGCGGCATCCCGCCACCACTGATCTTGTTTTCCCCTTCGCCTCCGGCCAGCGCTCCCCGAGAGCGGGCGGGCCGTCGACATATGACAACGGGCCGCGAGTGTGCGTACACTCGCGGCCCGTTTCTCTTCGGTCAGGAGGCCAGGGCGTCGAGGTCGTCTTCCGGGAGGCCCAGGTCGATGCGGATGCGGTAGCGCGTGCGCAGCAGCGACTCGCGGAGCGAGTTGCCCGGGGGGCAGGCGGTGACGCCCTCGGTGGCCCATTCGTGGGCTCCGGCCAGGTCTCCGTACGCCGCCAGCGTCTCGGCCACGTTGAGCACGGTCGCCGGGGTGCAGGGCGCGGCGCGCAGGGCCTCGATCACGTCGCGGGCCTCGTCGGGCCGGTCGAGTTCGAAGAGGGTGTCGGCGATGCCGGCCCGGGGGTCGACGTTGACGTCTCCCCCGTCGTCTTCGGCCGCCATGCGGTAGCGGTCGAGCGCCGCGTCGGGGTGACCCGCCTGACGCCATTCCTCAGCGGCCAGGGCCAGGATGTAGGCCCGGGATACCTCGCCCGATTCGTACCCTTGCGCGAGGTCGTCGAGGCGCCTCGCGAGGGCACCGTGGTCGTCGAGCAGCAGAGCCTGTTCGAGCAGACGATCAAGCTGCTCCCGCGTCACATGTGCCACAAGGATGAGGCTAGCGAGCGCGAAGGTTCTTTGCCCGGACAACGGCAGGCATTCCTCCGGCAACGATTCGCGCCAGATCACCTACAGAGCGTGTGTCGTTCCAGCTCATGGGCATTATTGACAGGACCTGAGCTTCATCAGGAGGTGACGGGACTGCGATGGGCCTTTCCAAGCAGACGACCTTCACAGTGGCCGGCGCGCTGATGGCGGCTGCGATTCTGCCCGGTTTGGCGGGTTATGTCGCGGCGCGTTTCGAGGCCCACGAACAAGCCGTCAATGAGGTGCTCCGGCTGAGGGCACAACTGAAGGACATCAGGACGGCGAGGGGCGCCGACATGCGGACCCTCGAACTGCGCGACGCCGAACTGCGGGCCGCACAGACAGGCCAGGACAGGGCGCAGCGGCAACCGTGCCGGTCACAACTCCAACGCGTGATCCTGGCCGAACCGCGCACGCCCATGCCTGACCCGGCCGCCGTCGAGGCGCTCATCAGGAGCCGGATCGAGCTCCAGGCGCCGCCCGGTTGGCCGACGCGGTGAAGTCGCGCAGCTGCCGCGACAGATAGCTGCGCACCAGGGTCTTGGCCTCCGCGATGATCTCGGGATCTCCGTCGGGATCACGCCGGAAGGCCAGTTTGAGCACGGCGTCGCCGCCCTCGACCGCCACGAGGATCGCGGTGTCGAGGCGTTCGCTGTCGGCCATCCCGAACTCCTTCAGCAGGAGTCCGCGCAGGCGGCCGGCGATGACGGTGTTGTTGTCGGTGCCCGCGTCGAGCAGGTTGAGGTCGACCGCGTCGCCGAACCGCAACGACCTGAAGCCGGGCACCGATCGGTGCATCTCGACGTACTCGTCGATGATCGCGTCGACCGCGTCCCACCAGCCGCCGTATTCCTCGCTGATGAAGCGGCGGCCCACCCGGGCCACGAAGAGTTCGACGTTGCGCCTGGTCAGCGCTTGGCTGATGGCACGTTTGTCGGGGAAGAACTGGTAGACCGAGCCGATCGCCACGTCGGCGCGCTCGGCGATCCTGGTCGTCGACAGGCCGTCGTATCCGACCTCGTCCAGCAGCTCGGCGCAGGCGTCGAGCATGCGCTCGACCCGGCGCGCGCTGCGGCGCTGCGTCGGCTGACGGCGCAGCGAGGAGTTTCCGGCATCGTCGGAGTAGTCAAGGGGCTGGCTGGACACTCTCCCTATCTTGCCCGGGAATCTACAGACCGGGGAATCGCCCGTTACGGAACAGATCCACGAAGAGCTGGTGGTCGTGCCGTGCGCGGGCGCCGTATTCGTGGGCGAAGTCGACGAGCAGCGTGGTGAACTCGGCCTCGTTGCCGTCGACCACCGCGACGATCGCCTCTTCGGTGGAGAAGTCGACCAGGTCGTGGCTCGACTCGTCGTCGGCGACCGAGTGCATGCGGGCGACCGCGCGGCCCAGGTCGGTGATCACCGAGGCGAGCTCGGCGGGCTCGTTGACGTCGCTCCAGTCGAGGTCGGCCGAGTAGGGCGAGACCTCTGCGACGAGCTGGCCGACGCCGTTCAGGTCGGCGTACCCGAGCCAGGAGTCGGCGTAGGCCTGGAGGGCACGCTGCGACTCGGCGGTGCGGTGGCCCTGGTGCCTGAAGTAGCCGTGCACCTTCTCGTCGTCGATGTAGCGGGCCACGGCCGGGACCTGGGCCTGCTTCATGTAGAGGATGACGTCGTTCTCCAGCGCCTGGGTGTGCCCTTCGAGCAGCAGGTTGTACGACGGCAGCCCCGCCGACCCGATCCCGATGCCCTGCCGCAGGACCATGTCCTTGACGTGGTGTTCGACCGGGTTGAGTGGCTGCGGCAGCGTGGCCAGGTAGCCCTCGTAGGCGGCCAGCACGGCCTCGCGGGTGGCGTCGTCGACCGGGTGGCGGTTGTCGGCGACCGCGAAGCGGCGCTCGAAGTTCTCGATCGTGGTCTCCTCGTCGAGCAGCGCCACCCGCGTGTTCAGCCGCGCGGTCTGCAGCACCCGGTGGAGCACCCCGCTGGTGGTCTCCAGCGTGAGCGAGCCGATGGCGTCGTCGCCGCCGTGGGCGATGGCGGTGAGCTCGTGGAGGTAGGAGCCGGCGAACTCGCGGACCAGCTCGGAGATGACCTCGTCGGACAGCGCCTTGGCGTAGCCGATGAGCGCGACACTGGCCACGAACCGCTTCAGGTCCCAGATGTACGGCCCGACGTAGGCCTCGTCGAAGTCGTTCACGTTGAAGACCAGGCGGCCCGAGGAGTTCATGTAGGTGCCGAAGTTCTCGGCGTGCAGGTCGCCGTGGATCCAGACGCGGCGGGTCAGGTCGTCGAGGAAGGCGTCGTCGGCCAGCTCACCCGCGAGGTCGGCGTAGAACAGGCACGCGCTGCCCCGGTAGAAGGCGAACGGGGAGGCGGCCATCTTGCGGAATTTGGCCCGGAACGCCCCCGGAGCGCGGCCGATGGACTCACCGAACTCGGCCAGCAGGACGTCGAGAATGAACTGGGACCGCTGCGTCATGAGGAGACGGTAGTGCCGCCGGTGCTGACAACGCCATGACCAGCCGATTGACAAATCAGGGCTTGGCCGAAAGTCCCGTGCACTCGCGCAGCGACCGCCAGTAGGCGATCTCCTGCCTGCCCGCCGACCCGGTGACCGGGACCGGCACGCCGCCGTTGATGCGGGCCGGGGTCCAGGCGTCCTTCATCACCTTGCGCCCGTTGATCGTCAGGGTCAGCACGCCGGTGCGGCCGGTGTCGGGGCCCCAGTTGTAGAAGACGAAGTTGCCCAGGCCGTAGCTGACGTAGGCGTCGTCGAGGTAACCCGCGCCGAGCAGGATGTGGGCGTGCCCGCCGACCACGACGTCGGCGCCCGCCTCGACCAGCTTGGGGGCCAGTGAGAGTTGCGCCTCGTTGGGGCACTTCTGCAGCTCGGTGCCCCAGTGCAGGTGGACGATCACCGTGTCGTTGTTCCGGCGGGCGTTCTTGACCGCCTGGATCAGCCGCGCCTCCTCCTTGGCCGAGGCGAGGCCGCCCTGGGAGCCGGTGGCCGTCCACGAGGAGATGAACTCGGCGTCGAGCACCTGCGTCGCGCCGATGATCGCGACCTTGTTGCCGTTCACGACGGTCCGCCAGGGGCGGTAGGCCTCGGTCGCGTTGCGCCCGATGCCCACGATGGGGAACTTCGACTTCTTGATGGCGGCGAGCGAGTCGTCCAGGCCGCTCTGCATGTAATCCATGCCGTGGTTGTTGGCCATCGAGGCGACGTCGACCCCGGCGGCCTTCAGCGCGGTCAGCGCGGTGGCCGGGGCGCGGAAGGTGTACTGCTTGCCGGGGGCCGGGGTGCCCGCCTCGGTGATGGCGGTCTCCAGGTTGACCATCGCGATGTCGGCCTTGGACAGCACCTTGGCGATCGGCCCGAGCGCGGTCTTCGGGTTGGCGTTCAGCCGCGACCGCAGGATGCCCTCGAAGTGGACGTCACCGCCGAACGCGATGGTGAACGGTTTCTTCGTCGGCTTCGGCTTGGGAGACGGCGTCTCGCGGGTGGCCTGCTCGGGGGCCTTGACGCGCTGGACGCCGGGGTCGCCCTCGGCGGCGGCGCATCCGGCACTCAGGGCAGCGGCGGCGATCATCGCAATTGCACGTCTCACGGTCCAGAGCATGCCATCTCATGAAGGTTCGCGCCTTAGGGAGACTCCTTATGGACAAACTAGGGAAATTCACTTACTTGAACAGTTCAAGTTAAGCGACGTAGCGTGGGGAAGGCGGTGAGACCAGACCACTCTGGAGGACACCCGATGACTGACCGAATGAATGGCAGGCCACGTACCACGACGGATTCCGGCACACCGGCCCCGAGCGACGAGTTCTCGCTCTCCGTCGGCCCCGGGGGCCCGCTTCTGCTGCAGGACCACTACCTGATCCAGAAGATGGCCCAGTTCAACCGGGAACGGGTGCCAGAGCGTGTCGTCCACGCCAAGGGGGGCGGCGCCCACGGGTTCATGGAGATCACCGAGGACGTCAGCCAGTTCACCAAGGCGGGGCTCTTCCAGAAGGGCGCCCGCACCGACCTGTTCCTGCGCTTCTCGACGGTCGCCGGCGAACTCGGCAGCGCCGACACCCAGCGCGACCCGCGCGGCTTCGCGATCAAGTTCTACACCGATGAGGGCAACTACGACCTCGTGGGGAACAACACCCCCATCTTCTTCGTACGAGACCCGCAGAAGTTCCAGGACTTCATCCACAGCCAGAAACGCCGCGCCGACAACCACATGCGCGACCACAACATGCAGTGGGACTTCTGGACGTTGTCTCCCGAGTCGGCCCACCAGGTGACCTTCCTGATGAGCGACCGCGGCACCCCGGCGTCGTGGCGGCACATGCACGGCTTCGGCTCGCACACGTTCCTCTGGTACAACGCCGCCGGCGAGAAGTTCTGGGTCAAGTACCACCTGCGCACCGAGCAGGGCATCAAGAACTTCACCGACGCCGAGGCGACCGCGATGATCGCCCAGGACGCCGACTTCCACATCCGGGACCTGTACGACGCCATCAAGCGCGGCGACCACCCGTCGTGGACGGTGAACGTGCAGATCATGCCGTTCGAGGAGGCGGCCGACTACCGGTTCAACCCGTTCGACCTGACGAAGGTCTGGCCGCACGGCGACTACCCGGAGATCACGATCGGCCGCTTCACGCTGAACCGGAACCCCGCGAACTACTTCGCGGAAGTGGAGCAGGCCGGCTTCGAGCCGTCGAACTTCGTGCCCGGGATCGGGCCCTCGCCGGACAAGATGCTGCAGGGGCGGCTGTTCTCCTACCCGGACACGCACCGTTACCGGATCGGGGCCAACTACCAGCAGCTGCCGATCAACGCGCCGAAGGTGCCCGTCCACAGTTACAACCGGGACGGGGCGATGCGGTACGCCAACATGCCCGACCCCGTCTACGCGCCGAACAGCATGGGCGGCCCGGCGGCCTTCGAGGACCTGTACGCGGGGGACACCTACCACGTGACCGGGGAGATCATGCGCTCCGCATACCGGCCGCACGCGGAGGACGACGACTTCGTGCAGCCTCGGGCGCTGTGGGAGAACGTGCTGGGCGACGAGGACCGGGCGAACCTGACGAGCAACATCGTGGGGCACGCTTCGGCGCCGGAGATGACGCGTGAGGTGCAGAAGCGCGTGGTCGAGTACTGGACCAACGTCCACAAGGACCTGGGACAGGGCGTGGCCCAGGGGCTCGGGATCGACTGACCCTGAACATAGTTACGGCCCGCCTCCTCCCCACCGAGGATGCGGGCCGTTGTCACTTCAGGCCTCAGTCGAACTCTCCAACCGCCAAACCCTGGAGGAAGGCGTTCCACTCGGCTTCCGTGAAGACCAGTACGGGCCCTTCAGGGTCCCGGCTGTTGCGCAGTGCGGTGTAGCTCCCTGCCAGCCGAGCGATCTCAACGCAGTTGCCTTGCACGCTGTAGCTGCTCTTCTGCCAGACGGCATCGGACATGTCGACATTCGACACGGCCCACCCCTTTTCGTCTTAGTCACCCCCATAATGACGATAAGGGCACTTGGCACTCAATGTCCTAAACGTGAGGATATGGTCCGACTGTACGCCAACAGCGCAGCCGGACCATCCGTCACATCTGGACTAGTGGTCGAATTCGCCTCTCTTCACACCACCGATGAACGCCTGCCACTCGCTCTTCGTGAAGAAAAGGGCGGGGCCGCTTTGGTCCTTGCTGTCACGCACACCCACTCGCCCCTCTTCGAGGCAGGCAACCTCCACGCAGTTGCCCGCCGTGCTGAGGGTGCTTTTCTTCCAGACCACATTCTGGGTGCTCATTGGCTGACGTTCCCGTTCCGCGCCGGCACCCTGCCCTGCCAGTACGCTGCAGCATCTTTGATCAACTGCCGTGAGGCCAGGGGGTCCAGGGCTGCCTCAGCCAAATGGCCGAAGGCTCGCTCGTATTTGAAGACTACCTCTGGGTCTTCCATGAACCGAGAACCGTCGAGGTCTTCGAGGTACACGAGGTCTGGGAAGTCAGGGAATGAAAAATGCACGAACGGGCCGGTGGTTACCGGCAGGAGGGTTGATGTGGAGATGATCCTGATATCAACATGATCGAGTTCACTCGTGGCAACCAAGCTCTCCATTTGATCAAGCATCACCGCCGGACCGCCGACATCGCGGCGGAGCAGTGACTCCTCGAAAACCGCCCTGAAGCGAAGGGGCGTCGAGGTGTGCAGACGAGTTTGCTGGCGGCGAACCCTCACCTCGACCCGATCCTGCAACCACGTCTTCGGGGCCTGAAGAATCGGCTGGGCCAAGTGACCCATCAAGACACGTGCGTAGTCCTCGGTCTGCAGGAGCCCCGGGAGAACCGTCGGTTCCCAGTTCCGCAACTCCTCGGCTTCGGCTTCAACTTCGAGGAATGCCCGGAACCCGGCCGGAAGGGAATCGCCGTAGCGCTCCCACCAGCCCTTTTGGGCGGCATCTCGACGAAGCCTCAGAATCTGGCTCAGCACAGGCTTGTCGCCGCCATACGCAGCAACCAACGCGGCAACGTCGTCCTCACTGGGCAGAGTCAGGCCGTTTTCTATACGGCTCACCTTCGCGGCTGACCAGTCCAGCGGCTTGGCCACCTGCGCTCCGGTCATCCCGGTTGCTTCGCGAAGTTTCCTAAGTTGCTGCCCGAGGCGGCGACGACGAGGTGTGGCAGTGTCCTTCTCTGGCATACCCGTCCCCTCCGTCTCGAAGACGTGGACTGGTGCCCTCATCGGGAGGGCCACCGTCGATCGTATATGCAATTTGCATCGGTACTTGCAGTGTATTCCTCAGGAAGTTTTGCGCCACGTCTTGCCGACAAATCTCATCTGATAGACCATCAAGACAGAAAGGTCTACAGAAGATCATCAACCGGACACCCGGTCTTCCAGACCTTCCGGCAATGAAAAAAGGCCGGGCCGAAGGCTGCCACCGACGACCCGACCCGAGAGCTCCACTCGAAGCCACCGATAAGGAGTCTCCTATGCCCTTCCACCGTACCAACGCCATCTTGCTATGCAAGGCCCGACTCATACTGCTCCGCGATGGGGCCGACCGTCGGTTGTGCTCGGCGCAGGATCGTTGGGCCTATGAGCTGGAATGGACCACCACTCGCAGAGGCTTCGGGAGTCGCGTCTACCGTGACCCCCGTTTCGACGTCGTCCGCGAGGTCGAGGAGGCCGGCCGGCTCGTGCTGGCCGGCTGACCCCATAGAGCTGGGCCGTGCCCACCGGGCGCCGGGCGCGGCTCAGGAGGAGGCCCGGACGGTCCGCGGGGGCGTCTGGGCGACGGCGGGGCCGCAGAATTTTATTCCGTTCTGGGGCTTCCGCCCCTCCTGCTCGTGGGCGCACGATGAGATCCATGACGACCGTCCACCGAACCTGCCCGCTCTGTGAGGCCGTCTGCGGTCTCACGATCACCCTTGAGGGTGGCCACGTCACCAAGGTCACCGGCGACCGTGACGATCCCTTCTCCAAGGGTTTCATCTGCCCCAAGGGGGCCTCGCTCGGGCGGCTCGACGAAGACCCCGACCGGCTCTCCGCACCATTGGTTCGCGAGGGTGACCAGTGGCGCGAGGTGAGCTGGGAGGAGGCATTCGCGGCCGTCGCCAAGGGCCTGAAGGACATCTCGGGACCCGAGCGGGCCGTCTACCTGGGCAATCCCAGCGCCCACAGCATGGCCGGGTCTCTCTACGGAGGGGCGCTCATCAGGGCGCTGGGCACCCGGAACGTCTTCTCGGCGAGCACGGCCGACCAGATGCCCAAGCACGTCGCCTCGGGGCTGATGTTCGGGCATCCGATGACGATCGCCGTGCCGGATCTCGACCGGACCGACTTCCTCCTCATGCTGGGGGCCAATCCGCTGGAGTCGAACGGGTCGCTCTGCACCGCGCCGGACTTCCCCGGCCGTCTCAAGGCCCTCAGGAAGCGGGGCGGGACCCTCGTGGTGGTCGATCCCCGGCGGACGCGGACCGCCGACCTGGCCGACGAGCACGTCTTCGTCCGGCCCGGCACCGACGCGTTCCTGCTGGCCGGGATCGCGCACACGCTCTTCGCCGAGAACCTGGTGAAGGTCGCCCTGCCCGTCGAGGGGCTGGCCGAGGTCGAGGCGGTCGTCAAGGACTTCCCGCCGCAGGTGGTGGAGGCCGCCTGCGGCGTCCCGGCCGAGGTGACGGTACGGCTCGCGCGCGCCCTCTCTGCCGCCCCCACCGCCGCCGTCTACGCCCGCATCGGGACCTGCACCGCCGAGTTCGGCACCGTGACCCAGTGGCTCGTGGACGTCCTCAACGTCCTCACCGGCAATCTCGACCGCCCGGGTGGGGCCATGTTCCCGGCGCCCGCGACCGAGGGCGCGCGCCGGCGCAAGCCGTACCGGACCGGACGCTGGACCAGCCGGGTCCGCGGCCTGAAGGAGACCAACGGCGAGTTGCCCGTCGCGACCCTGGCCGACGAGATCGAGACGCCCGGCGAGGGGCGGATCAGAGCCCTGGTCACCGTGGCCGGGAACCCGGCCTCGTCGGCGCCCAACGCGAAACGGCTGGCCGAAGCTCTGACCAGGCTCGACTTCATGGTCAGCGTCGACATCTACCTCAACGAGACCACCCGCCACGCGAACGTGATCCTGCCGCCGCCCCGGCTGCTGGCCACCGGCCACTACGACTTCGCGCTGCTGAACTTCGCGGTGCGGAACTACGCCCGCTACTCGCCGCCGGTCATGGCGGCCGACGGGCCGTCGGAGGCCGAGATCCTCACCCGGCTCATCACGATCGCCTCCGGCATCGAAGACGTCGACGACCTGATCATCGGTCAGATCATCGGCGACCACGACCCGGCCGAACTCGACGGGGACACCGGGGCCGAGCGCCGTCTCGACGCCATGTTGCGGCTGGGGCCGTACGGGAAATGGAACGGCGGCGACCTCACGCTGCGCAAGCTGCGCGACGAGCACCCCCACGGCCTGGACCTTGGACCCCTGCGGCCACGCCTGCCCGGGATCCTCACCACGGCCTCGGGGAAGATCGAGCTGGCGCCGCCGGAGATCGTCGAGGACGTCTCCCGGCTCCGCGACCGGCTCGACCGGGCGGCGCCCGAGTTCGTCCTGATCGGACGCCGCCACCTGCGGTCGAACAACTCGTGGTTGCACAACATCGAACCACTCGTCGGCGGCAGCAACCGCTGCACGCTCCAGATCAACCCCGCCGATGTCGCCCGGCTCGGGCTCGGAGACCACGCGCTGATCCGGTCGGAGGCGGGCGAGCTGACCGTCCCGCTCGAACCGACCGACAAGATCATGCCCGGCGTGGTGAGCCTGCCGCACGGCTGGGGACACGACGGGTTGCCGCAACAGGTGGCGTCCGGGAACGCGGGCGTGAACGTCAACGTGCTGACGGATGAAAAGATCATTGATCCGCTGTCCGGGAATGCCGTGTTCAACGGTGTTCCGGTGATCCTGTGCCGCGTTTGATCACCACGGAATAGGGTGGCGCGGTGACCATCGCGCAGCACCGGGATCGCCTCGACGCTCAGCTCGCCTTCGTGGTGGAGATCGACAAGCTGAAGCGTGTCATCCGCCGGAACACCCTCATCGACGGATCGCGCCGCGAGAACGACGCCGAGCACTCCTGGCAGCTCGGCGTCTGGGCGCTGGTGATGGCCGAGCACGCCCCCGAGGGCACCGACATCGACCGGGTGGTGCGCATGCTGCTCGTCCACGACATCGTCGAGATCGACGCCGGTGACACCTTCATCTACGACCGGGTGGCCGTCGAGGCGCAGGAGGCGGCCGAGCGGGCCGCCGCCGACCGGATCTTCGGGCTGCTGCCGAGCGACCAGGCCGGGCCCCTGCGGGAGTTGTGGGACGAGTTCGAGGCCCGGCAGACCCCGGAGGCCCGCTACGCCAAGGCCCTCGACCGGCTCGCGCCGATCATGGCCAACCACCACAACGACGGCGGCACCTGGGCGCTCTACAAGGTCACCGCCTCGCAGGTGCTCGCCAACGTGGCGATCATCGAGGAGGGCTCCCCCACCCTGGGCGCCTACGCCCACGATCTGGTGGAGACGTCGGTCCTGCGAGGTCACCTCGCCCGATGATGTTCGTCTCCTGACAGGCCGGGTACGTCGTGTCAGGGGGTGACATCGATGGACAGATCAACCGAGAAGTCCGCGAAGCCACGCAAAATCGGCAATGGCGGCGGCGATCTCCTCGACCGGCTCGAACACGCGACCGCGCTCGACCGGCCGATCAGGGGGCTCGCGAAGGCGGTCAGATCGCGGATCGGGCCCGGCTGGGTGCGTGACGCGCTCCACGGCGTGCCGATCGGCCATCCGGTGCACCCGCCGCTGGCGACCGTGGCCGTGGGCTGTTTCGTGGCCACCGCCATCCTCGACGCGACCAAGTCCGACCCCATGGCCGCCCGAACCGTTCTGGCCGCCGGCCTGGCGACCGCGTTGCCGACCGCCGCGGCGGGGGTCACCGACTGGTCGGCCCTGCACCGTGAGCAGCAGCGGGTCGGGTTCGTGCACGCCATCGCCAACGCCGCCGCCGTGGGCTTCTACGCCGGTTCGCTGGCGTTCCGGATCGCCGGGCGCGAGAGGGCCGGGCGGTTCTTCGCGACGGCGGGCCTGATGGCCGCGAGCGCCGGCGCCTACCTGGGCGGCCACCTGGCCTACCGGCTCGCGGCGGGGGCCAACCACGCCGAGCAGGTCAGCCATCTGGTGCCGACCGGCTGGCACGACCTCGGCCCGATCAGCGACCTGCCCAACGGGCGGCCCGTCGCCCGCCGCCTGGGCTACATCGACCTGTTCGTGCTGCGGCTGGGCGAGGGCGTGACGGTGCTGGCCGACGGGTGTTCCCATCTGGCCGGGCCGCTGCACCAGGGCCGGGTGACGATCGAGAACGGCGAGCCGTGCGTGGTGTGCCCGTGGCACGGCAGCGTGTTCCGGATCGCCGACGGCGCGGTGATCCACGGCCCGGCGACGGCGAGGCAGCCCTCGTTCGAGACGAGGGTGCGCCGCGACGGCGTGGTTCAGGTCAGGCCGGCTCGTTAGCGTCGATCGGGTGCTCCACCAGGGCGAGCACCCGGCTCTGCATGAACCGGGCGGTGCGGACCGGAGTTCCGTTCCTGGTCACTTCGGAGACCTCGACGACACCCCGGCCGGTGGTCACCTCGACCCGGCGGCCGGCCTTCGTCGCGATGACCTCGTAGGTGCGGGGGGTTCCTCCGGCGTCGATGACGATTTCTACGCGATCCCCTTTCACATGGGGTTTCATACCCGTTTTCGATAATTTGTACGCATAAATCAGGCCAACAACTTCACGATCGCCGTGATCCCCACCACGACGATCACCCCCCGCAGGATGGGCGCGGGAATACGCCGCCCGATCCGGGCGCCCACGAATCCGCCGATCGCCGAACCGAGCGCGATCAGCGCGACCACGGTCCAGTCGACCTCGGCGATCACCACGAACAGCACCGCCGCGGTGAAGTTGACCAGCAGCGACAGCAGGTTCTTGGCCGCGTTGAGGCGCTGGAGCTCCTCGTCGAGGAACACCCCCATCAGCCCGATGAGCACGACCCCCTGGGCGGCGCCGAAGTAGCCCCCGTACATGCCGGCCCCGAAGATTCCCAGCCAGAGCCACGGCCCGCCGTGTTCCGAACGGCGGCGATGGGAGATCCAGCCGGCCACCCAGGGCTGGATGACCACCAGCACGCACGCGATGGCGATCAGCACCGGCACGATCACGTCGAAGGCCTGGGCCGGGAGCCGGAGCAGCAGGAACCCGCCGACCAGCGACCCCAGGACCGAGGCGGCGGCGAGCCTGGTCAGCCGGGCGCGCTGCCCCCGGAGCTCGGCCCGGTAGCCGAGCACGCCGGTGACGCCGCCGGGCACCAGCCCGATGTTGTTGGACACGTTCGCGACGATCGGCGGATAACCCACCGCGAGCAGCGTCGGGAACGTGATCAGCGAACCGGAGCCGACGACGGCGTTGATGCCGCCCGCCCCGATCCCGGCCGCGAACACCGCGGCCGCTTCCCACGCCGTCAACACGGTGTCACAGATCCTCATCTCGTACCGGCTGACGGAATCCTAGGCGGCAGCGGCCCGAGCTCAGGACACGGGGGCGGGACTTCCGGTCAGGTCGCGGGAGGCTTGACGGGGAGGTCTTTGTCGGGCTTGCTCTGGGGCTGGAAGAGGCCTCCTAAGGACTCCAGGGCCTTGCCCATCTCCGAGGGGACGATCCACAACTTATTCGCGTCGCCCTTGGCGATCTGCGGCAGTGTCGTCAGGTACTGGTAGGCCAGCAGCCGCTCGTCGGGGTTGCCGTCGTGGATGGCCTTGAAGACCATGCCGATCGCGTCGGCCTCGCCCTTCGCCCGCATCGCGCGGGCCTCCGCCTCGGCCTGCGCCCGCAGCACCACGGCCTCGGCCTCGCCGCGTGCCTTCAGTACGGCCGCCTCGCGCTCGCCCTGGGCGGTGAGGATGGCCGACTGCTTGTTGCCCTCGGCGGTGAGGATCGCGGCGCGCTTGTCACGGTCGGCGCGCATCTGCTTCTCCATCGAGTCCTGGATGGAGGCGGGCGGGTCGATGGCCTTCAGCTCGACCCGGTTGACCCGGATGCCCCAGCGGCCGGTCGCGTCGTCGAGCACCCCGCGCAGCTCGGTGTTGATCTCCTCGCGGGAGGTCAGCGTGCGTTCGAGGTCCATTCCGCCGACCACGTTGCGCAGGGTCGTCACGGTCAGCTGCTCGACCGCGACGATGAAGCTCGCGATCTCGTACGTCGCCGCCTTCGGATCGGTCACCTGGAAGTAGATGACCGTGTCGATGGAGACGACCAGGTTGTCGGACGTGATGACCGGCTGGGGAGGGAACGTCACCACCTGTTCGCGCAGGTCGACCTCGACCTTGATGCGGTCGATGAACGGCACGACGATGTTCAGTCCCGCGTTCAGAGTGCGGTGATATCGACCGAACCGTTCGACGATTCTCGCCGTCGCCTGCGGCACGATGCGAATCGTCCGGGCCAGCGCGAACGCGGCGAGGAAGACCACGACGAGGGTGATGACGAGCTGGGTCATGCGTCCACTCCAGTCTGTGACGACTGGAGTGAATGATATTTGGACGACGCTTTACAAGAGGAAAAAGAACGAAATATCAGAATGGCCGGGCGTACCAACGACCGGACGCGTTCCTCTCCAGCCCCAGCGGCACCCCGAACGTCTTCGACAGGTTGTCGCCGGTCATCACGTAGTCGATCGGGCCCTGGGCGACGATCGAACCGTGCCGGAGCATCAGCGCGTGGGTGAACCCGGCCGGGATCTCCTCGACGTGGTGGGTGACGAGCACCATCGTCGGCGCCTTCGGGTCCTGCGCGAGCTGGGAAAGGCGCCTTACCAGATCTTCGCGGGCGCCGACGTCGAGCCCGGCGGCCGGCTCGTCGAGCAGCAGCAGCTCGGGGTCGGGCATGAGGGCACGGGCGATCTGGACGCGCTTGCGCTCACCCTCGGACAGGGTGCCGAACCGGCGGCGGATCAGGTGGGCGCAGCCGAGCTGGTCGATCAGCTCGACGGCGCGGGTGACGTCGTGGGAGTCGTACTCTTCGGTCCAGCGGCCCAGGATGGCGTAGGAGGCGGTCAGCACGAGGTCGATGACCTTCTCCTCCGGCGGGACCTTCTCGGCCAGCGCCGAGCTGGCCAGGCCGATGCGCGGACGCAGCTCGAACACGTCGGTCTGCCCCAGGCGCTCGCCCAGGATGTCGACGTGGCCGTCGGTGGGGAACAGCAGCGCGGCGGCGATCTGCAGCAGTGTGGTCTTGCCGGCGCCGTTGGGGCCGATCACCACCCAGCGTTCGTCTTCGGCCACCGCCCAGTCGATGTCGCGCACCAGGATCGCGCCGTCGCGCCGGATGGCGACGCCACGCATGTTGAGCACCTGACCGCCCACGACGATCCCCCTCACGTCCGAATCCGTCCGCGTAAAATCTATTGCCTTATCGTGGTTGGGGTGCGCACCGATTCACCGATCTCCGCGGCCCTGGTCTCCTGGGGGAACGCCTGGCTGACCGGCCACGCCGGTCTCGACGACGCCGTCGACGCCCTTGAGCGGGTGGCCGGTCCCCAGATCGTGACGGATATCACTGGCGAGTCGCCGCTGCGCGTCTTCCTCGCCGAACTGCGGGCGACCGGACTGTCGTCGTTCCGGCTGGCGCTGCCCATCCCCGGTGACCTTCTCGGCCTCACCGGGCCGCCGGTCTTCAACGGCGCCGCGCTCGAAGCGGGGCAGGCCGTCATCGCCGTGCTCGGCACCCGGCGGTTCGGGCTGGTGCCCTCCCCCGACCGGCGCGGCTCGTCCTATTCGGGCATCCGGTGGACCGTCCACGACGCCCACGTCGCCGACGCCGACGTGCCGCAGCTCGCCGACGCCGAGCGGGCCCTGTCGGCCGCGATGCGGTCGGCGACCGACGCGCTGACCTCGGTCGACGGGCCCATGCAGGGCTTCCCGGCGCTCGACCACGTCGACGGCGCGCTGGCGCCCGGCTACCCCGGCCGCGCCCACCGCGTCGGCCACCTCGCGGCCCGCCTCTCGCTCGCGCTGCGGCTGGCCGAGGAGCGCGGGCTGACCTCCGGTCAGGTCACCGCGCGCCGCGAGGCGCTGAAGGCCCTCGATCATGCGGTACGCCGGGCGCGGGTCGCCGCCCACCACGCGATCCTCGAACAACTCCGCGCCTAGTCCTCCAGCTTCCAGAACCTGACCCGCTTGTCCTCCCCGGCCGAGACGACGACCGTCTCGCCGTCGACGTCGGCGAAGCCGACCGAGTAGACGTTCTTGCCGTCGTGGGCCTTCACCGGCTTGCCGGCCTCCTCCGACTCCTCCAGGTCCCACATCCGGAGCGTGCCGTCGGTGGAGCCGGAGACCGCCATCGGGTGGCCGCCGATCTCGCGGTAGGCCACCGAGTAGACGTTGTCCTTGTGGCCCGTCAGGCTCTTGCCCACCTGCTTGCCGGTCTTCAGGTCCCAGACGCGGACCTTCTTGTCCTGGCCGCCCGAGATGGCGACGGCCTTGCCGTCGACCTCGCCGGTGGTGACGGAGTAGACGGGCTTGCCGTGGCCCCTGAAGGTCTTGCCGTACTGCTTGCCGGACGAGGCGTCCCAGACCTTGAGACTCTTGTCCTCACTGGCCGAGACGATGACGGTCTTGTCGCCGACCTGGCCGAAGGCCAGCCAGTTGATCACGTTCTTGTGGGCCCTGATGCCGCCGCCGATGGGCTGACGGGTCTTCAGGTCCCACAACCTGATGCGGCCATCGGCGCCCGCGGAGGCGGCCACCCACTTGGCGCCGACCTTGCCGATGGCGACCGTGTAGACGGAGTCGCCGTGGCCCCACAGGCCGCCGCCGACGGCCTTGCGCTTCTCGACGTCCCAGACGCGGACCGAGCCGTCGCGGCTGCCGGTGACGGCGAGCGGGCGGCCGTTGACCTCGGCCGTGGCGACGGCGTAGACCCAGTCGCCGTGGGCGTAGATCGGCTTGCCGAGCGCCTTGTGCGACTCGGCGCTCCACATCCGGACCGACCGGTCGACGCTGGCGGTGACGACGACGGGCTTGTCCTTGTCGCCGCCGACGGCGACGGAGTAGATGGAGCTCCGGTGGCCGGCCAGGGAGCCGCCGTCCTGCTTGCCGAGTTCGGGCACCGGCGCCACGGTCGGCGTCGGGCTGGGCGACGGTGACGGCGCGGTGGTCGGCGACAACGAGGCCGCCGCCGGCGACGGGACCGAGGCCGAGGTGGTGGTGCTCGGCAGCTGGGTCACGGGCGCGTCGGTGACCCCGCCCTGGGCGGCGACGGGGATCTTCTCGGGCTCGTCCTCGTCGCCGAAGAGGTTCGGCACGAGGAACAGCGCGGTCGCCGCCACCCCGAGCACGCCGACCAGGACCCCGGTGACCAGGCCCGCCCTGCTCTTCGTGGGCGGCGCCTCGCCGAGCCAGCCGCCGGTGGGATCGGGACGGGGGTGGTAGGTGGTCGCGTCGGCGTCGAGGGGCGGCGGCGGTGTGTCCTTGGACGTCGCCACGTCCTTCGACTTCGACTTCGGCTTGGCCTTCGCCTTGCCCTTGGCCTTCGGCTCGGCCGGCGGCTGGTATCCGGGCGGCGGAAAACTCTGGTGCGGTCCGAGCGGACCCTGGTAGCCCGGCGGCGGGAAGCTCTGCCCCGGTTGCGGCTGCTGGTAGGGCGGCGGGTATCCAGGGGCCTGCGGATAGCCGGGCTGTGCCTGATGACCCGGAGGCGGGAAACTCTGGCCCGGCCCCTGCGGATATCCCGGCTGGACCTGATAACCGGGTGGCGGGAAACTCTGGCCCGGCTCCTGCGGGTGGCCCGGCTGTCCCTGATGGCCGGGTGGTGGGAAGCTCTGGCCCAGGCCCTGCGGATGCCCCGGCTGGACCTGATAACCGGGTGGCGGGAAACTCTGGCCCGGGCCCTGCGGATATCCCGGCTGGGCCTGATAGCCAGGTGGCGGGAAGCCCTCGCCCGGTGGCCGCAGATGCGGCGCCTGCGGGTCGGGCGGGGCGAAGCCCGGGGTGACCGGCGCGGACGCGGGTTTCTCCGCCGGCGGCGCGTTGTCCTTCTTCTTCGAGGCGGCGTTGAGGCCGGCCAGGAGGGACTTGTCGAGGTCGTCGTCGACCTGGTGGTCGAGGAGGGCGAACAGGGCCTCGCTCGCGGTCGGGCGGTTCTCGGCCTGCTTGTCGAGGCTGGCCTCGACGATGGGGCGCAGCAGGTCGGGCAGCGTCGAGACGTCGGGGGTGTCGTTCATGACCCGGTAGAGCACGGCGGGCAGGCTGTCGTGGCCGAAGGCGGGCCGCCCGGTCGACGCGTAGAACATCGTCACGGCCCAGCTGAACATGTCGGACGGCGGCCCGACGCGCTTGGCCTCGATCTGCTCGGGCGACATGTACGCCGGCGTCCCGACCACCCCGCTCGACAGGGTCGACGACGAGTCGAGCGCCCGCGCGATGCCGAAGTCGATCACGCGCGGCCCGTCCTGCGCCAGCAGCACGTTCGACGGCTTGAAGTCGCGGTGGACGATCCCGGCCCGGTGGATGGCCGCCAGGGCGGTGATGGTGCCGACGGCCAGCCGGTGGAGGTTGCCGCCGGTGCGGGGGCCCTCCTGCTGGACGACCCGCTGCAGCGAGACGCCGTCGACGAGCTCGGACACGATGTAGGGGCGGTCGCCGTCCATGTGGGCGCCGATGACCTGAGCGGTGCAGAACTGCGCGACGCGGCGCGCGGCGGAGACCTCGCGAAGGAACGAGTCGGCGTCGATTGCGTCCGTAACGCGCAACAGTTTTATCGCGACCGGGGTCCCGTCGGGTGCGGTCCCGGCGTACACGACACCCTGCGCGCCCTCCCCAAGGCGCGCATCGATGCGGTAAACCCCCAGCTCAGTTGGGTCGCCAGGCCGTAATGGCGAAGTCTGCGGCACGACGGTGCTCCCCCGTACAAACGATCAACTCTACGCGAAGTGTAGTAGTGCTTAACCGTTCCAAAGTGATAATGGTCTAGACATACGGGGATTGCCATGTCTTGTCCAACGGAGAATTCCATGCGCCGAACTTCCGGCATCGTCGCCGGACTCATGCTCTTAGGGCCGCTCGCGGTGAGCGTTCCCGCGAGCGCCGCGCCCGCTTTGGCGAGCGCCGCCAAGGGCGTCACCGCGAAGAAGGCTCCTTTCGCCACCTTCAAGGTGCACAACGTCGTCTATCCGAAGAAGGTGAAGGCCGGGGCCAAGATCACCTACTACTTCGAGATCACCAACGTCGGCCCGCACAGCGCCGACTACTACTACATCGGGGGCATCCTGCCGAAGGGCATCATCAGCACCCTGAAGTGGAACGGCCCCAAGAACACCACGTGCACGTGGGAGGGCAACGAGTTCTGGTGCTGGCCGCCGCCCATCCTCTACCCGAACCCGGAAGAGGACTGGCAGACCGACACGACGTGGCTGACGATCCAGGTCACCCTGAACAAGAAGACCCGCGGCACCGCCACCGCCAAGCTCGGCGGCATCACCTTCGACGTGCCGACCGGCGCCGGCGACCTCGACGAGAAGCGCCTCCGCGAGCTGGGCATCAAGGGCTGGATCTACACCAAGACCGTGAAGACCCAGATCGTCGCCCCCTCGGTCAAGAAGACGAAGAAGAGCACGAAGCAGGTCTACGTGCCGCCGCCCCCGCCCCCGCCGAAGCCCGATCGCGCCCCCACGCGCAACCGCAAGAAGGGCACGTGAACCCAGGGCAGATTCACGACGCGAGACACGGCCGGCCTCCGGCCGTCCGCGTCTCGCTCTAGGCCAATCCGTGCCGCACGGCGTACAGGGCCGCCTGTGTCCGGTCCTGTACGCCCAGCTTCATCAGCACGTTGGACACATGCGTCTTGACGGTCTTCTCGGCCACGTCGAGCGCCCGCGCGATCTCCCGGTTCGACCGCCCGCCGGCGATCAGCGCCAGCACCTCGCGTTCCCGGTCGGTCAGCGCCACCGCCTCCGACGTGGGCGTCAGCATCGCCTCGGCCGCCTCGGGGGCCAGCGCGACCTGCCCGCCGTGGACGGCCCTGATGGCCGACACGAGCGCCGCCGGGTCGACGTCCTTGTAGAGGAAGCCCGCCGCCCCGGCCCGCATCGCGGGGGAGACGTCGCCGCGCTCGGTCATCGAGGTCAGCACGATCACCCGGGCGGCCCCGTCGAGCTCGGCCAGCGCGCCCAGCCCGTCGAGCACGGGCATCTTCAGGTCGAGCAGCACGACGTCGGGCGACAGGGCGCGGGCCAGCTTGACCGCCTCGGCGCCGTCGCCGGCCTCCGCCACGACCTCGATGTCACCCTGGACCTCAAGGAACGTGCGCAGGCCCTGGCGCACGATCGGATGGTCGTCGGCGATCAGCACCCGGATCATGTTGGCACCACCATCCTCACCGTCGTCCCGGCCCCCGGCCGGGAGATCACGTCAAGCCTGCCACCGACCCCGGCCGCCCGGTCGCGCATCGACGCGAGCCCCAGGCCCCTGGTGGGCTCGCCGTCGAAGCCGTCGCCGTCGTCGACGACCTCCAGGACGAGGTCGGCGTGCTCCCGCCAGAGCCGCACCCGCAACGACGAGCACCCCGAGTGGCGCAGCGCGTTGTGCTGGGCCTCCTGGGCGACCCGCAACACCGCGACCTCGGTCTCGGCCGGGAGGTCGCCGTCGAAACGTCCCTCGAAGCTGACCGTCGCGGAGTGGAGCCGGTCGAGCAGCCCGACGTTCTTGCGCAGCGTCTCGACCAGCCCGTGGCTGTCGAGCTCGGCCGGCCGCAGCTCGACGATGACCTCTCTCAGCTCGGCCAGCGCCTCACCGGCCACCCGCTGGACGGTGTCGAGCTCCCGCGCGGCCCGTTCGGGATCGGTGGCCACCAGCGATTTCGCGGCCTGGGCTGTGAGCCGCAACGAGAAGAGCTTCTGCGTGACGGCGTCGTGGAGCTCGCGGGCCATGCGCTGGCGCTCCTCGATGACCGTCAGCTCTCGCCCCCGTTCGTAGAGGCGGGCGTTGGTCAGCGCGATGGCGGCGTGGGCGGCGAAGAGGGTCAGCACGTCCTGGTCGTCGGCGGTGAACGGGCCGCAGGCCTTGTTGGCCAGGAAGATGATGCCGAGCACCTGGTCGCCGTCCTGAATGGGGACGCCGAGGAAGTCCTTCAGGATGGGATGGGCCTTGGGCCAGCCGTCGAAGCGGGGATCGCGGCGCACGTCGCCGAGCCGGACCGGCGTGGCCTCCCGCAACATCGCGCCCAGCAGGCCGTGCTGGCGCGGGGTGGGCCCGATGGCCGCCCACTGCTCGGGGGTGATGCCGTCGGCGACGAACTCGGCGAACGACCCGTCGTCGTCGGGCACGCCGAGGGCGGCGTAGCGGGCGTCGAGGAGCTCCCGGGCCGACCGCACGATGACCTGCAGCACCTCCCGCGGGGAGAGGTGCCGGGTGACCGCGAGGACGGCGGCGCTGACGGCGTTCAGCAGCGCGTCCTGACTATCCCGCATGCTGCAACCCTAAGTCCTAGCCCGGAAGGCCTAGGTCCGGCGGGTCTCGGGCCCGATGTGCCGGAACGCCCGCGTTCCTAGCGTTGACGGCATGAAGAACGCACTGATCACCGGGGCCTCCCGAGGGCTCGGGCTGGCGCTGGCCACCGAGCTCGCCAAGGACGGATGGCGCCTGACCCTGACCGCCCGGGGCGCCGACGACCTCGCCGAGGCGGCCGGGCGTCTCGGCGCGACCGCGATTCCGGGCGACGTGGCCGATCCCGCGCATCGGGAGCGGCTGGCGGAGGCCGTACCGGACCTGGATCTGCTGGTGAACAACGCCAGTGGGCTGGGAGCCGTGCCCCTGCCGCCGCTGGGCGACTATCCCGTCCCGGTCCTGCGGCAGTTGCTGGAGACCAACGTGGTGGCGCCGCTGGCGCTGACGCAGGCGGTACTGCCCGCGCTGCGCCGGCGCAAGGGGGCGGTGCTCAACGTCTCCTCCGACGCCGCCGTCGAGGCCTACGAGGGGTGGGGCGGGTATGGCGCCTCCAAGGCCGCGCTGGAGCAGATCTCCAACGTGCTGGCCGTCGAGGAGCGGGACGTGGCGGTCTGGTGGTTCGACCCGGGCGAGATGCGGACGCGGATGCTGGCCGACGCGATCGGGCCGCAGGAGGCGGGCGAGGCGCCGCTCCCCGACGAGGTCGCGCCGCTGATCGTCAAGCTGGTCGCCGAGCGCCGGCCCAGCGGACGCCACACCCGGGGGAGCCTGGCATGAGCATCGACTTCGCCCTGCCGTCGGTCAACGAGGCCCACCGGCCGCCCGAGGCCCGCGACTCGGTCAAGCTCATGGTCTCCGACCGGCGGACCGGCGCGATCACCCACCACGCCTTCACCGATCTGCCCGAACTGCTCGACCCCGGCGATCTGGTCGTGGTCAACAACTCGCGCACCCTCCCGGCCGCCGTGAAGCTCGACCGGCTCTGGGTGCACTTCTCGACCGAGTTGCCCTGGGGAGAGTGGCTGGTCGAGCTCCGGCGCCCGGAGGGCACCACCTACAGGGGCGGCGCACCGGGCGAGTGGTTGCCGCTCCCGGGCGGGGCCACGCTGCGGCTGGTCGAACGTTCCACCCCCCGGTTGTGGAAGGCCCGGCTCGACACCGACGTCATCGGCTACCTGCAGCGGCACGGCACGCCGATCCGCTACTCCTACGTCGACCGCGACTGGCCCATCGACGACTACCAGACCGTGTTCGGCCGGATCCCGGGCAGCGCCGAGATGCCCAGCGCCGGGCGGCCGTTCACCACCCGCCTGGTCACCGACCTGGTCGCAAGGGGGATCACGATCGCGCCCGTCACCCTGCACACGGGGGTGGCCTCACCGGAGAAGGACGAACCGCCCTACGCCGAACGGTTCGACGTCCCGGCCGCCACCCGGCGGCTCGTCGCGATGACCAAGGAGAACGGCGGCCGGGTCGTCGCGGTCGGCACGACGGTGGTCCGGGCGCTGGAGACCGCCCACGACGAGGGCTGGACGTCGCGGATCGTCTCGCCGGAACACCCGCCCCAGGTCGTCGACGCGCTGCTGACCGGGCTGCACGAGCCCAGGTCCACGCATCTCATGATGTTGTCGGCCGTCGGGGGCGCCGATCTCGTCATGAAGTCGTACGAGGCCGCGCTCGACAACGGCTATCTGTGGCACGAGTTCGGCGATGTCCACCTCATCCTTGGAACGCACCGAATCGACGCATAAAAGATCTTTCGAAGTTCAGCCGGGGAATGGTAGGAAATCCTCTCGAGTATCACGGGGGTTCCTTCTCTCTCCCCGTCTGTTCATTGGGAGAACACAACACATGCGCACTGTCACGCGCGCGATCGCGGGGGTCGCCCTGCTGGCTGCGGCGGCCTTAGTCGCCCCGGCCTCCGCCTCGGCCACCACCGCCGACGACCCGTGGTCGCTGTTCAAGATCACGAAGCTGTCGTACACCAAGAAGGCCAAGCCGGGTGGCTACGTCACCTACACCTTCGAGGTGACCAACAAGGGCCCGCACGCGGCCGACTACTTCGACGTCGGCGGGGTCCTGCCCCCGCACGTCGACCTCAAGAAGAAGATCTCCTACGGTTCCGGCGACGAGCTCAAGTGCTACATCGACGGACGGAACTTCTTCTGCCCCAACGACTTCATCCTCGAGGTGGGCGACTCCACCTGGGTGAGTCTGCGGTTCCAGCTCAAGAAGACCGCCAAGGGCACCCAGACCGGCAAGGTCGGCGCCTGGGTGTACGACATCCCCGCCGGCGCGGAGAACCTCGACCGGGCCCGGCTGCGCGAGCAGAACCTCAAGGGCTGGGAGATGATGCGGACCGTCAAGACCGCGGTGGTCAAGAAGAAGTAGCGGCACCCCAAGGCACCCCCAGGACCCGCCGTCGTGGCCGCGACGGCGGGTCGCCGCTTTCTAGACGCTGTCCCAGCGGAACACCTTCATGGCGATCAGGCCGATGACCAGCCCGAACGCCAGCACGATGCCCAGTTCGGGCAGCACCGACAACGGCCCCTGGCCGCGCACCATCACATCGAGCAGGCCCTGGTTGAGGTGCTTGAGCGGGAAGACGTTCGACAACGTCTGGAGCCAGCCGGGCGCGGCGTCCAGCGGGATGAACGAGCCCGACAGGAACGCCATCGGCAACACGATCAGGTTGGCGATGCCCGACGCGGCCTCGGCCGACTTCGCCAGCCCGCCCGCGACCAGGCCGATCGCCATGAACGTCAGGGTGCCCGCGACGACCAGCGGGATCGCCATCCACCAGTAGGCCGACAACTGCAGCCCGAAGAACGGCAACGAGGCGACGACCAGGAAGATCGCGGTCTGGATCAGGGCGATGGCGACGCTGACGCCGACCCGGGCGCCGACGACCGACCCGAGTGCGACCGGGGCCAGCCGCAACCGGCGCAGGATGCGCTTCTCCCGCCAGGTGACCAGCGTGGCCGCCGCGCCGAACGCGGCGCCCATGGCGATCGCCCAGCTCAGCAGGCCGGGCGTGACGTATTGGATGGCTTTGAGCGAGTCGTCCTCGACCTGCTGGGCGGTCATCGTGAAACGTTGCGGCACCCCGACGGCGTTGGCCTGCGTGACGACCTGCCGCAGCACTCCCTGGACGGTGCCCGACCGCACCTGGTCGGCGGCCGAGTAGGAGACCTGGAGGGTGTCGCCCTGCTGACTGATCGCCGCGACGACGTCGCCCTCCCTGACCTTCTCCCGCGCGGCGGCCGGGTCGTCGCTCTTCTGGATCTCCAGTACGTCGCCCAGCCCGGCCGCGCTCTGCTCCAGCAGCGGCACCCTGCCGACCTGGATGACCGCCATCTTGGAGGTGCCCATGTCGCTGAAGATGCCGCCGAACAGGACCAGGAACATCAGCGGGAACAGGATGGAGAAGAACAGGGCCGACCTGTCGCGGAACCACCCGAGCAACATCGCCCGTGACAGGGAGGTGAAGGCGGTCACGCGCGGTACTCCCGTCCGGTGAGGTTGAGGAAGACGTCTTCGAGGGTGGCGCCGCGCACCTGGATGCCGGTGAGCAGGTTGCGCTCGGCCAGCGCGGTCAGCACCCGGGCCGGGTCGTCGGTGCCGATGGTGACCGAGACCCCGTCGTCGTCGACGGAGGCGCCGGGGCCGGCGATCTCGGCGGCCGACTCGACGCTGAGCGTGCCGGTCTCCAGGCTGATCCTGGTGACCGACTCCAGGCCCCTGACCAGGGAGGCCGGGGGACCGAGTTCGAGGACGCGGCCGTCGTCCATGATGGCGACGCGGTCGCAGAGCGACTCGGCCTCGTCCATGTAGTGGGTGGTCAGCACGACCGTGCGGCCGTTGTCGTTGATCTGGCGCAGCAGGTCCCACAGGTTGCGCCGGGCCTGCGGGTCGAGGGCGGCGCTCGGCTCGTCGAGGAAGACGATGTCGGGATCGTGGACGAGCGCGCAGGCGATGGAGAGCCGCTGCCCCTGACCGCCCGACAACCGTTCGGCCGGGGTGTCGGCCTTGTCCTCCAACCCGACCTGGGCGAGCATCTCGTCGGCCTTCTTGGCGGCGACGCCGTACAGGGAGGCGAAGGTCCTGATCTGCTCGCGGGCGGTGAGCCGCTCGAAGAACGAGGTCGCCTGCAGCTGTACGCCGATGCGCGTCAGCAGCTTGGGGTTGCGGGGCCAGGGACGCATGCCGAGGACCTCGACGGCGCCGGAGTCGGCCTCGCGGAGGCCTTCGACGATCTCCAGGGTGGTGGTCTTCCCGGCGCCGTTCGGGCCGAGGATGCCGAAGAACTCGCCCTCTTCGACGGAGAACGACACGCCGTCGACGGCGCGCACCTGACCATAGTGTTTTCGCAGATCATTGACGATGATCGTGGACCCCATGGGGCGAAGACTACCCACGTATGAAGGTCGACGGGCGATTCGCCCCAACCTGCCCCAGAAGCCCCCTCCAGCCCTTGAGTGTGGATTTTGCACTATCGGTAACCGACGTCACAGGATTCACATGCGTCGACGGGTATTTCTGATCTTGCACCCCTGCGAGGCCGAACGTACGGGGCGCTTCTCTCAGACAACCCAAAGGAAAAACAGTGATTCACCGACTCAAGATCGGGTCTTCGTGCTCGCCGGCCAAGGGGTCCCTCGCGGCCGCCGTGGCGACGGCGGCGCTGATGGCCGGCGGCCTCCTCGCGATGGCGACGCCGGCGCAGGCGAGCGAGGTCCAGCCGGTCACGCCGCAGTACGTGGCCGAGGCGCAGACGTCCAGCTGCAACCACTGGAGCTGCGACCGCTACCACCACTACAAGTACAAGCCCAAGCCGCCGTGCGTGATCTGCAAGGGCCGTCCCGGCCCCCCCGGACCGCCCGGACCGCCTGGACCTCCCGGACCTCCCGGACCTCCCGGAGGTACCGCGCGCTCGATCGACACCGTGTTCCAGGGCAACCTGAAGTTCATCGGCTACGCCCCCGGTAACGGCTCCACGCTGATCCGTGACCCGCGCACGGTCCCGACGTGGCACAGCCTCGGCACCGTGCAGAACTACCCCGGGAACGTGACCGGGGTTTCCCTGGCCCGGATGGGTCGTGACGTGCACGTCACCGTCGTCACCGCCACCGGCCAGATCTGGCAGACGGCGTGCCGGGTCCGTCCGACTCCGGGCACCGGGATGAACCCGGCGTGGCCCGGCAACTGCTCGCCGTTCGTGAACCACACGCCGCCGAACGGCTGATCGTGAAGTAGGAGGACGGGCGATCAGGCCTCATGGCCTGGTCGCCTGTTCGTTTACGAGTGCGGGCCGGTGAACGACGTGCCGAGGGCGGTCCTGACCTGTGCCTCGGCCACTCCGGCCAGGGACCGCCGCGTCTGGCCGGTCCCGGCGACCGGGGGGAACATCGTCACCTCGACGGTCATGTGCTTGGTCGCGGCCACCCGGGTGATCGACCCGATCAGGGAGTCGCCGCCGACGTAACAGGGCCGGGCGGAGGTGGCGTCGTCCTCCAGGTAGCGGATCGTCGCGGGGCGGACGGCCGCGCCCGCGTCGATGGCGGCCTGGAACAGGGCCGGGCGGAAACCCCCCATGCTCTGGCCGCACCACGTGGTGCCCTCGGGGAAGGCGACCACGGTGTCGCCGGCGCGCAGAGCCACGGTGACCTCGCCGACGGTGCGGGGCAGCAGGCTGAGCCGTTCACGGTCGATGAAGATGGCGCCCGAGCCGGCGACGAGTGTGTTGATGAGCGGCCAGCGGGCGATCTCGCTCTTGGCGAGCAGGCGTGCGGGCATGACGGCCGCCATCACGAGCGGATCGAGCCAGGAGATGTGGTTGGCCACCATGAGGGCGCCGGCCCCGTCGGAGACCGTCTTGACGGCCACGGCCGCGCCGCCGACGAAGGCGAAGCCCTGGGCCACCGTGACCTTGATGCCGAGGGCCCGCAGCAGCAGCCGCGACCAGGCCATGGTCACCCGGGCCAGGGTCTCGGCCGAAAGCCGCCGCGCGAACACCGCGAAGACGACCCCGGCCATGAGCACGACGACGGCGCCGGTCAGCCGTGCCGCCTGGCGCACCACCCCGGCCGGACGGCGGGCGGGCGCCACGCAGGTGTCCGGCTCGCAGGGCGCCAGCGGCAACCAGGGCGTGAGCGCCCTGACCGGCGCCGTGATGGTCATGCCGCCTCTCCCAGGAAGTGCCGCAGGTAGCGGGTGTCGACGTTGGCCAGCGAGAGCAGCACGAAGAAGTCGGCGGTGCCGAAATCCGGGTCGTGGGCGGGCGCGCCGCAGATCCACGAGCCGAGCCGCAGGTAGCCGCGCAGCAGCGGCGGGATGACGAACCGCTCCGGCGGGACGCCGCCGACCCACGGCCTGCGCGGGGTGACGCGGTACTCCTCCGGCCCGAGGTCGATGTTGGCGACCACGCCGGCCGCAGCCGCGCCGTTGTCGTCGAGGGGCACCGAGCAGCATCCGGCCAGCCAGGAGTGACCGCCGCCGACCATGTAGTGGGCGATGCCCGCCCACATCAGGCCCATCACCGCACCGCCCCGGTGGTCGGCGCGCACGCAGGTGCGGCCCACCTCCACCAGGCCGTCGCGGACGCCCGCCAGCCGGCCGGTGTCGAAGTAGCCGTCGGAGTACATCCGGTCGGTCCGCCCCGGGGGCAGCATCCGGTAGGTGCCGACGACCTCGGTGCCCGCACGCACGATGAGGTGGTCGCAGTAGGCGTCGAACCGGTCGGCGTCGAGCCCGGACACCGGGGAGTCGAGCCGCGCGCCCATCTCCCCGGCGAACACCTCGTAGCGCAGCCGCTGGGCCGCCTGGACGTCCGCGGCGCTGGTGGCGAGGCTGACGGAGTACCGTCCGCGGGCGTCCGTGAGGTGGAGTTCCCTCTCAGTCTTCATGACTGAAATGACGACATGAGGAAGTGACGAAGATCTCTCACTTTTCGGGCGTGTCGGCGTCCGCATGGTGAACCTGGTGTACGGCCCCGGTACCAGGCCCAGTAGCGTTGAGGCGACGGAACCGTCCTACGCCCAGAGATCCGGGATGAAACAGCGCACTCTTCTGATCACGCTCACCGGTCCTGACCGCCCTGGGGTCACCTCCCGACTCTTCTCCGTACTCTCCGGTTTCCCCGTGACCGTCGCCGACGTCGAGCAGGTGGTCATCCGCGGCCGCCTGACGCTGGGCGTCCTGGTGGCCTACGCGGGAGGCAAACCGAAGGGCACCGGTGAGACCATCGGCGGCCTGTGGACCGCAATCGAGCAGGTCGCCGCCGACCTGGACATGGACCTCGAACTCACCACCGGGACGGCCTCCAAGGAGGCCCGCAGGCGAGGGCGCCTGCACATCTCGGTGCTCGGCAACCCGCTCACCCCGGCCGCGATGGCCGGGATCACCGGCCGGATCGCCGCCAGCGGGGCCAACATCGACCGCATCGAACGCCTGTCGTCCTACCCGGTCACCTGCATCGAGATGGCCGTCTCCGGCGCCGACCCGAAGACGCTGCGGTCGGAGCTGGCCATCGAGGCCAGCCACCAGCAGGTCGACGTGGCGGTGCAGCGCACCGGCATCCTCCGCCGCGCCAAGCGCCTGGTGGTCATGGACGTCGACTCGACCCTCATCCAGGGCGAGGTCATCGAACTGCTGGCCCGTCACGCGGGCAACCTCGACGAGGTGGCCCGGGTGACCGAGGCGGCGATGCGCGGCGAACTCGACTTCGCCGAGTCGCTGATCCGCCGGGTCGCGCTGCTGGAGGGCCTGCCGGAGGAGGTCTTCGAGAAGGTCGCCAAGGAGGTCGTGCTCACTCCCGGCGCCCGCACCCTGGTCCGCACGCTGAAGCGGCTCGACTACAAGTTCGCCATCGTCAGCGGCGGGTTCACCCAGATCACCGACACGCTGGTGGCCGACCTGGGCATCGACTACTCGGCCGCCAACACCCTCGAAGTGGTCGACGGCCGGCTGACCGGGAAGGTCGTCGGCGAGATCGTCGACCGGCCCGGCAAGGCCCGCGCCCTGGAACGCTTCGCCGCCCAGGCCGGGATCGCGGTCAGCCAGACGGTCGCGGTCGGCGACGGCGCCAACGACCTCGACATGCTGGAGGTCGCCGGGCTCGGCATCGCCTTCAACGCCAAGCCGGTGGTCCGGGCCAAGGCCGACACCGCGCTGAACGTGCCCTATCTCGACTCGATCCTCTACCTGCTCGGCATCTCCCGCGAAGAGGTCGAGGCGGCCGACGCCGAAGACGGCCTCACCGGTCTCCGGTAGCCAGGGTCACCACCCGCGCCGAGTCGTCGGCGAGGGCCTTGAGCGCGTGGTCGGCGGCGGCCGCGTGCAGCAGGGCCCTCCTGACCTCGGTGCGGGAGTCGACCGGGTCGGTCTTCAGCTCGTCGAGCCGTCGCAGAGCCAGCTCTCCCAGCCACTTCCGCAGGTCGGACAGCGTCTGGTCGACGTCACCCTGTGACTGGTAGGGCTCTCCCTCCTGTACGGCCACCGCCCCGCCCTCCAGCCGATCGGCCACCGCGTGCAGCACGGCCGGAGCCGGGCCGACGTCGTTGCCCGGGTCCTCCCGCAACACCGAGGTCAGCGTGATGAGGCCGTCGCGCACCCTGGTCACCTCTTCGAGCAACTCGGCGACGTGCCCCGTCTCCCCCGCGCCGGGCTCGTGCGCCATCGCCGCGATGCCCTGCCCGACCGCGTCGGCCATGTCGGCGGCCCGCCGGATGGCCAGCTCGGCCGACCCCTCGGGCCGTCTGCCGCGGGTGGTCTCGGCCAGCGTGCGGGCTGCCAACGCGTGCGCCCTTAGCAGGTCGGCCAGCCGCCGCCGGAGCCGCACCGCCTCGCCGCGCGGCCAGAGCAGCCGCACGCAGGCCAGCGCGATGGCCCCGCCGAGCACGTTCAGCCCGATCCGGAACCCGGCGATCTCCCAGGTCTGGATCGCCTGGATGTCGATCAGCAGCAGCACGCACATGGTCATGAACGTGGCCCAGTAGACGTAGTGGACGGCGTACAGGCCGAATCCCAGGCCGGCGCTGACCACGATCAGGGCGGCGAGCCAGCCGTACCCGGGGGCGATCACCAGCACCACGGCGGCGACCAGCGCCCCGGCGATGCTGCCGCCGACGCGGGCTCCTGCCTTGTCGAGGGTCTCGCCGTAGGTGGGCTGGATGGTCAGCAGCACGCCCAGCGCCAGCCACTGCGCGTGCTCCGGCGTGAAGATCGCGATGATCACGCACGCCGTGGCGGTGCCGAGCATGGCCCGCAGCAGATGCCGGAAGCCGGGGTCGTCCCTGGTCAGGCGCATCGATGGGGATCTCGGAACGATCATGATGGCGTCGGTGACCGGGCTCTCCACGGGCAGCCGCGGGATCGGGATCAGCCCCGACCTCAGCTTCATCGCGGGCATCCTCGCCTGGTCGAGCGTGGCCCTGATCCGGGTGGCGGCGTGGTCGACCTGCCGCAGCAGCACCAGCCGCAGCAGGGTCCGCTCGTCGTCGGGCCGCTCGCCGCGCAGTTCGTCGACGCGGGCGGCGAAGTCGACCTCGACGATCTCGACGTCGTCCTGGAACAGGGCGCGGGTGCGCGCGGCCAGCTCGGCCGTCAGCGGCTCGATCTCCGCGCGCAGGCCCGCCGCCTCGGCGAGTTCGCGCAGCGTGATGGCCTCGTAGAAGACCCTCCGCAGGGCCGTGGTGACCCGCTCGGCGTCGCGGGAGCGGCGCTCCCACCGGTGCCGGGCGCAGGCCGTGCGGGCGCTGTGGAGGGCGGCCGCGACCTGGTCGCGCAGCTCCTCCCGGCGCTCGCCGTCGAACGTCGCGTCGAGCAGGTCGGCCAGCAGGCCGGAGGCCTCGGCCAGGGTCGCGGCCAGCGGCCGGGTCCGCCGCCAGGCCCACGGCAACGTCAGCAGGAAGGCCGCCAGCAACCCTCCGACCACCTGGAGGACCAGGTGGGGGACCGGGTCGACCGGCAGCGGGTTGGCCGCCGTCAGCAGCAGCGCCAGCGGCGCGGTGAAGCCCACCACCGGGAACCGGATGGCCAGCGCCGCCGCCGCCGTCGCCACGGGCACCAGCAACCAGTCCTGCCCCACGAGCAGGGCACCCAGCACCGACCCGGCGGCCAGCACGAGCACGCCGGCGAGCATGAAGGGCAGACGTACACCCGGCGGATCGGGGTTGGCCCTGATGGTCACCAGGAAGGCGCCGAGCGCCACCACGCCGCCCTTGGCGGGGTGTCCGGCGGCCAGCCCGACGATGAGCGGGATGAGCAATCCGGCCGCGCCGACGAGGCCGTAGCCGACGGCGAGGCCGCGGTCTCTAAGGCTGGTGGCCATCGACCAGGGTGCCGGTGCCCAGGTCGAGCTCCTCCCACGGCCCCGGCAGCTCGATCACCGCGAACGCCCCCGGCTTGAAGGTCTCGGTCTGCGGCCCCGACAACTGCACGACCAGGTCGTGGACCGAGGGGTTGTGCCCGACCAGCACCAGCGTGTCGACCTCGGGATCGGTCCGCCGGACGATCTCGATCAGGTCGTCGGTGTAGGCCTCGTAGACGTCCCGCTCGAACTCGATGGGCACCCCTTCGAGCCCGAGGAGTTCGGCCGTGAGCCGGGTGCGGGCCGACGGCGACGCCACGATCAGGTCGGGCGTCAGCCGCGCGATCAGCTCACCGGCCTCGCGGGAGTTGCGCTCGCCACGGTTGGTCAGCACGCGGTCGAAGTCGAGCACGCCGGGCGTGTGCTCGGCCTTGGCGTGCCGCAACACGATGAGCTTCTTCACGCGGTCAACTCCCCGTTTCAGGGCATCGCCCACATGGCGAGGCCGACGATCACGGCGAACATCAGAGCCATGCCGAGCAGAATGACTGCCAGGCCGCGGCCACCCTTGTCGTTCATGAAAGTCGAGTCTATGGACGTGGGGCGGGCCCCCCCCCCCGGGGGGGGGGGGGGGGGCCCCCCCCCCGGGGGGGGTGGGGACCCCCCCCCCCCCCGCGGGGGGGGTGGGGGGGGTGGGGGGCCCCCGTTTGGTTACCTCATTGGGGCTTTTTGGCGGGGGGGGCCCCCCCCGGCCCGGGGGGGGGGGGGGGCCCGCCGCCGGCCGGAGGTCTAGCTGACCACCGGCTCCAGCTTCTGCTCGTTGTCGGTGTTCGGCTTGTCGATCGTCACCGAGCGCCGCTTCGACGCGACGATCGCGCCGATCACGACGACCACGGCCACGACCGTCACGCCGACCCGCAGGGCGACGTTGTCGAAGTAGGTCACCACGGCCGGGGCGATCAGCAGCGCGACCAGGTTCATCACCTTGATCAGCGGGTTGATGGCCGGACCGGCGGTGTCCTTGAACGGGTCGCCGACGGTGTCGCCGATGACCGTCGCGGCGTGGGCCTCGGAGCCCTTGCCGCCGTGGTGGCCGTCTTCGACGAGCTTCTTGGCGTTGTCCCAGGCGCCGCCCGAGTTCGACAGGAAGACCGCCATCAGCGTGCCGGCCGCGATGGCGCCGGCCAGGAAGGCGCCCAGCGGGGCGTATCCCAGCGCGAAACCGACCGCGATCGGCGTCATGACGGCCAGCAGACCCGGCGTCGCCAGCTCACGCAGCGAGTCTTTGGTGCAGATGTCGACCACGCGGGAGTAGTCGGGCAGTTCGGTGCCCGCCATGATCCCGGGCTTGCTGCGGAACTGGTCGCGTACCTCGAAGACCACCCGCATCGCCGCGCGCCCGACGGCCATGATCGCCAGACCGGAGAACAGGAACACCACGGCCGCACCGACGATCAGACCGACGAGCACGTTCGGCGAGTCGACGCTCAGCGAGAAGTTGGAGAACCCGCCGAGCATGTCTCTCACCGCCGGTGACGCGCCGGCCAGCGCCCCTTCGACGGCCGTCCGGAACGAGCCGAACAGCGCCGTCGCCGCGAGCACGGCGGTCGCGATCGCGATGCCCTTGGTGATCGCCTTCGTCGTGTTGCCCACGGCGTCGAGCGAGGTCAGCACCTGCGCACCCTCGCCCTCGACGTCGCCCGACATCTCGGCGATGCCCTGGGCGTTGTCGGAGACCGGGCCGAAGGTGTCCATCGACACGATCACGCCGACCGTGGTCAGCAGACCGGTTCCGGCCAGGGCCACCGCGAACAGCGCCACGGTGACGTTGCCGAAGCCGAGCAGGAAGGCGCCGTACACGGCGCCGCCGATCAGCAGGGCCGAGTAGACGGCCGACTCCAGGCCGACCGAGATGCCCGACAGGATGACGGTCGCCGGGCCGGTCAGCGAGCTCTCGCCGATCTCCTTCACCGGACGGCGGTTCGTCTCGGTGAAGTAGCCGGTGAGGATCTGGATCGCGCTGGCCAGCACCAGGCCGACGAGCACCGCGCCGATGGCGATCCAGCGCGGGTCGGCGTCGAGGTTCTGCACGCCGCCGTTCAGCTCCGAGAAGCTGCCCGGCAGGTAGAGGAACGCCGCCACGGCCACGAAGACGGCCGAGATGATCGCGCTGATGAAGAAGCCGCGGTTGATGGCGGCCATCGCGTTGCGGTCACCCGCCCGGGGCGCGGTGATGAAGATGCCGATGATCGCGGTGATGACACCGATCATCGGGACGATCAGCGGGAACACCAGGCCTTCGGTGCCGAACGCCGCCTTGCCCAGGATCAGCGAGGCGACCAGCATGACCGCGTACGACTCGAACAGGTCGGCCGCCATGCCGGCGCAGTCGCCGACGTTGTCGCCCACGTTGTCGGCGATGGTCGCCGGGTTGCGCGGGTCGTCTTCGGGGATGCCCTGCTCGACCTTGCCGACCAGGTCGGCGCCGACGTCGGCGGCCTTGGTGAAGATGCCACCGCCGACTCGCATGAACATCGCGAGGAGGGCGGCGCCGAAACCGAACCCTTCGAGGACACTCGGCGCGTCGCCCTTGTAGGCGAACACCACGATCGCCGCGCCCAGCAGGCCCAGCCCCACGGTGAACATGCCCGCCACACCACCGGTGCGGAAGGCGATGCGCATCGCCGTCTTCTCACCGGACTCACGGGCCGCCGCGGCGACGCGGACGTTGCCGCGCACCGCCAGCCACATGCCGATGAAGCCGGTCAGCGCCGAGAACAGCGCGCCGATCACGAAGAAGACGCTGCGCCCGATACGCACCCCCGTCGTCTCCGCCGGGAGCAACAGAAGCACCAGCGGGATCAACACGACAAAGATGGCAAGCGTCTTGAACTGCCGGGTGAGATAGGCGGCGGCGCCCTGCTGAACGGCTTTCGCGATGTTCTGCATGCGCTCGGTGCCCTGACCCGCCGCGAGGACCTCGCGTACGAGCCCGCCCGCGACAGCGAGGGCGAGAAGGGCCACGGCCGCCACCACGACCACGAGGGTGAGGTGACCACCGCTCAGGGAAACCGCCGCGCCGTCATCCACGGCTAGAAAATGTGCAGGAACAGACAATCCGTCCTCCTCGGCCAGACGGGTAGGTCCTGCCCGGGAGTGGCTGCCCCAAAATGTTACGGCTGCCCCGTAGGAGGAGAGCTCCGGCGGCGCACTTCCGGGTCATTGGCAGTGCCGCTTCCGGTTGCGTTCCGCAATACCTTGGCCGGTGCCGGGTACTCTACGCAGCGCTTCGCCATATATGAACCCCCTGCGCCCCGCAAATTGGTGAACAGATCGGCTGCGGATTGGGCATCGCCGTATGTCGAGGGGATTGCGCACAGGTAAAAAGAGGCTCCCGCATGACAGGGAGACGTGACTTCGAGGCAGATTCCAAGTCGCGAGACACGACCGGCCTGGGGCCGGCCGGATCTCGTGTCTTTGCAGCAAAGTCAGGGCGCGAGCCACAGCCGGCCTTCCGCCGGCCGCGTCTCGTGTCTGCGTCTTGCTTAGACGGCAGCCAACCCGTTAGGGGTGGGGGCGGCCGGCCAGCTCATTCGAATCTTCACGCCGGTGGGGCCGGGTGAGACCTCGACGTCGTCGGCCAGGCCCGCGATCACCGCGATCCCGAGGCCGGGCATCTCGGGCACTATCCCGAGCATCGCGTCGACCAGCCGGTAGCCGTCAGAGGAGTCGACGGCCTTGAGGTCGTCGCTGGGGGCGGCGTCGGTCACGGTGACCTCGAACCGCCCCGAGTCGTCTTTGAGCTCGATCCGGATCGGCTCCCCCGGACAGTGGAGACGATGTGCCTCCACGGCCCGGGAGCACGCCTCTCCGACGGCGAGCCTTACTTCGTCCAGCAGCGCCTCGGCCACCCCGGTGCGCCGGGCGATGGCCGTCGCGACCAACCGAGCGGTGCGCACGTGGGCCGGTAGCGCGCTGAACGTCAGCTCGACGGTGGCCATGACTACTTGTCTCGGCCGTGGGCTTCCTTGGCCTCCTCCACAGAGGCGTAGATCCCGAAGACCTTGGTCAGTCCGGTGATCCGGAAGATCTTCAGGATCCGCTCCTGAGTGCAGACGAGTTCCAGGGAGCCATCGTGCGCCCGCACCCGCTTGAGCCCGCCGACCAGCACACCAAGGCCGGTCGAGTCGAGGAAGTCGACCTTCTCCATGTTCACGAGAAGGTGGAAGTTCCCCTTGTTCACCAAATCGATGAGCAGCTCACGCAATCTGGGCGCGGTGTAGACGTCGATCTCACCCTCAACCTCGACGATGGTGAGTCGGTCCTCGGTACGGTGGTCCAACTTCAGATCCACTGATCCTCCAGCGCCTTGCCTGCGTAGGTCCCGATGCGGATCGTGCATCCTAGGAAAGCACGACCCCGACGCGCGGCATTCAACCACGCCACGCCCCTGTGTCTATACGAAATCACGACTCCGGGCGACTCTCCCCCGAGATGCCAGGATGGAAACCCATGACTTCGCCGACATCCCCAGCTCTTCCCCGAGAGCGTACGCCAAACCGGGGCGGCCCCCTTCTCGACCGTCTGGTCACGGTCCCGGGCCGCCACGGGCGGGTCACTCATGTGGAGCATGTTCCGGCACGTCAGGCAGGTCAAGCCCAGTGGCCATCCTGGGTTCCGCCGCAGGTGCGGGAGGGATTCGAGGGACTCGGGATACAGGGGTTGTGGAGTCACCAGTCAGAGGCCGCCGACCTGGTGCATCGTGGCCAAAACGTGATCATCGCGACCGGCACCGCGTCGGGGAAATCGCTGGCCTATCTGGTGCCGGCGGTGACCGAGGCACTGTCGGGCGGGACCGTCCTCTACCTGACTCCGACCAAGGCCCTGGCGGCCGACCAGCTCCGGTCGGTGAGCGCGCTGGGCGTCCAGGGCCTGCGCGCCGCGACCTTCGACGGCGACACGCCCCATGAGGAACGGGCCTGGGTCAGGCGGAACGCCAACTACGTCCTGACCAACCCCGACATGCTGCACCGCTCGATCCTGCCGAGGCATTCGGCCTGGACGTCGTTCTGGCGCCGCCTGCGCCTGGTGATCGTCGACGAGTGCCACGGCTACCGGGGCGTCTTCGGCTCCCACGTGGCCCAGATCCTGCGCCGCCTTCGGCGCGTCTCCGCCAAATACGGCGCCTCCCCCGTCTTCTTCCTGGCGTCGGCCACGGCGAGCGACCCGGCGACGACCGGCATGCGCCTGACGGGCCTCCAGATGGCCGAGGTGACCCGGGACGCCTCGCCGAGAGGCACGACGACGGTCGCGTTGTGGGAACCGCCCCTGACCGATCTACGCGGCGAAGGTGGAGCTCCAATTCGCCGGGCCGCCACCGCCGAGGCCGCCGACCTGCTGGCCGACCTCGTGGTCGACGGGGTGCGGACACTGGCGTTCGTCCGCTCCCGCCGGTCGGCCGAGACGGTGGCACTCACGGCCCGCGGACACTTGGAGGACGCGGGCGTCCCGCTGGCCGACAAGATCGCCGCCTATCGGGCGGGCTACCTGGCCGAAGACCGCCGCCTTCTGGAGAAGGCCCTGCGGTCGGGCGACCTGCTCGGCGTGGCCACGACCAACGCCCTGGAACTCGGCGTCGACGTGTCGGGCCTCGACGCCGTCCTGATCGCCGGCTGGCCCGGCACCAGGGCCAGCCTGTGGCAGCAGGCCGGCCGCGCCGGACGCGACGGGCAGGACGCCCTCGCGGTGCTGATCGCCCGCGACGACCCGCTCGACACGTATGTCGTCCACCACCCGGAGGCCCTTTTCGGCCGCCCGGTCGAGGCGACCGTCCTCGACCCCGACAACCCCTACGTGCTGGCCCCTCACCTGTGCGCCGCGGCGGCCGAGGTGCCGCTGACCGAGGCCGACCTGGAGATCTTCGGCCCCTCCGCGGCCGGGGTGCTCGACGACCTGGTGGCCGACGGCCTGCTGCGCCGCCGCCCGACCGGCTGGTTCTGGACCAGCCGCGACCTGGCCGCCGGCCTGGCCGACATCCGGGGGTCGGGCGGGTCGCCGGTGCAGATCGTGGAGACCGACACCGGACGGCTGCTGGGCACCTGCGACGAGGCGTCGTCGCACACCTCGGTGCACACCGGGGCGGTGCACATCCACCAGGGCGAGACGTTCGTGGTCGACGAACTCGACCTGGAGATGGGCGTCGCCCTGGTCACCCCCGGCACCCCCGACTACTCGACCTTCGCCCGCGACGTGACCGACATCGCCGTGATCGAGTCGCTGCGCTCCCACGCCCTCGGCCCCGGGGAACTGCACTTCGGCTCGGTCGAGGTGACGAGGCAGGTGGTGTCCTACATGAAGCGGCGGACGTCCACCGGCGAGATGCTCGGCGACGAGCCCCTCGACCTGCCGCCGCGCAGCCTGCGGACCAAGGCGGTGTGGTGGACGCTGCCGCCCGAGTCGCTGCCGCCCGGCATCGGCGACCTGGGCGGGGCCGCCCACGCGGCGGAACACGCGTCGATCGGTCTGTTGCCCCTGTTCGCGACATGTGACCGGTGGGACATCGGAGGCGTCTCGACCGAACTGCACCCCGACACGGGACGCCTGACGGTCTTCGTCTACGACGGGCACGCCGGCGGCGCCGGATTCGCCGAACGCGGCTTCGGCAACGCGGTGGCCTGGCTGACGGCGACACGCGACGCGATCGCGTCGTGCGAGTGCGGCCACGGGTGTCCGAGCTGCATCCAGTCGCCGAAGTGCGGCAACGGCAACGAGCCGCTGAGCAAGCGCGGAGCCCTGGAGCTGCTGGACGTTTTACTGGGCGATCCCGCTCAGCGTTCCGCCTTGAGGTAGACGGGCCCGGCCCGCGACGTGGCCGACGCCTCGCTTTCCTTCAACCCCGGAAACCGCAACCGGACCCGCGCCGTCACCTCCGACACCCCGCCCTCGATCTCGCATGATGCGATCCGGGCGTCGTTGGCGGCGACCACCTCCGCCGCCCGCCCACACGCCTCACCGGGGGCCGCGACGGCCAGTTCGGCGGCGGCCAGGGCGCCCAGGTCGGCGGCGGTCCGGGCCGTGTGCACGGCCACTCTCGCCATCCCGACCTGGACGAGCACATAGGCCACCCCCCACACCACGGCCATCACCGCGACGACCCAGACGGTCGCCGACCCCCGATCACGTCGCCCGCTCACTTCACCGGCACTCACCATCACCCGTCGCCTCCCGCCTTCTCACCGACCGACCGTCACGCCCTTCTCGGTCGCCGAACTCGCCGACGCCGACACCGCCACCTCGGGCAGCACCACCGCCCAGGCAGGCCGGACCCGAGCCCGCACCGTCACCTCCGTGACCGCCGCCCCCACCGTCACCTCGACCGTGGCCCCGGCCGGCGCCACCGCCATAGCGCCCTCGCGCACGGCGGAGACCTCGTCTCCCCTGGCCGCGGCCCGCGCACCGGCCCGGGCGGCGTCGACGCACTCCAGCCGGGCCCCGACCACACTCACCGCCCACAGGGCGGCGCCGAGGACGACCACGAGCGCGGGCAACGCCGCGGCCATCTCGGCGGTGACCGAACCGCGCTCACGCCGGCTCATCCGGCCAGCGCCAGCGCCTTCTGCACGAGCGAGACGAGCATCTGCTGGACGTCGGGCGAGGTCACCACCTTGAACAGCAGCCCCGCGAACCCACAGGCGGCGATGGTGCCGACGGCGTATTCGGCGGTCGACATCCCCGCGTCGGCACGCCGATCTCCCTTGGGCTCCGACAGCACCCGAGCCGCCCGGGCGGCCGCCTCCCGCAACCGCTCGGCGGCCTGAGCCCGCTTGGCCTCGGCGGTCGCGCGGGTCCACGAGATGCCTTGGGTCTTGACGTTCACGCGTCCTCCTGACACCGGCCCGGACCGTCCGTTCCGGCGGTGCCAGCCTGCCGATCGGACCGGCCTTTCCACCGGGATCAGCCTCGGCCTGTGGAAAACGAAAGACCTGTGGATAACTCAAAAGACCTGTGTGTACGGGGAAACCGAGCTCAAAATCCACATGGAGAGCCAGCGTTATCCACACCTGTGGATAACTTCCGTCCACACCCTGTGCAGTACCGCCTGCCGGTGTGGAAAACCTCGCGCAAAGATCATGACAGCTTGCCCGGGATCAGGGCGCGAGAACCTGGGTCGCCAGCCCCGCGACGACCGGGATGATGCCCAGAAAGCAGAACGCCGGCAGGAAACACACCCCCAGGGGCGCCACCGCCTGAACCCCCACCCGCCGCGCGGCGGCCGAAGAGGCGGCCCGCCCGGCCTGCCGGGCATCCTCGGCGACCCGGGTCAGCACATCGGCGACCGGCGCGCCCGACTCGACCGCCCGCGCGATGGCCCTGGCCAGCAGAGCGAGCGCGTCTTCGGCGGCGAGCCCCCGCCACACCTCGACGGGATCGGCACCCAACCGCATCTGCCCACCCGCCCACCGCAACCGCTCACCCAGAGGACCGTCGACGACCCGCGCGACGATCTCGATCGCCCCCACGAGCGGCTGACCGGCCCGCAGGCACTCGGCCATGAGATCGGCGGCGAACGGCAGATCGGCACGGACGAGCTCCCTATGACGGCGATCTTGGGGAGCCTCCTTCCGCCTGAAGTGGACGACCACGGCCCCGGCCAGGAGCACCCCCAACACGACCCCGGCCACCCCACCGACCACGAGCATGACCAGCACGAGCACCGGCCCCGCGACCAAGGCGATCCGGCCCGCCGGGTTCTCGACCGCGGGACCTTTCGCCTGCGGAGGATCGACCACCGCCTTGAGCCGCTCAGCGGCAGTACGCCGAACCGGCCAGCACATGATCGACAACGCCACACACAGACCGGCAAGAACCTCGACCACCACGCCATCCTTCCTGAGCCGATCTCAACCACGGGGAACCGGCGCCCACTTCACAGAGGTCCGGAGGCACTCCCTGAAGTGGAAACTCCTGAAGCGTGCACCGGCCTCATCGAGCCCGACGCCGGGCTACGACCCTGAGCTTCTGGCAAACCACCCGAGCGGGGTCCTAGCCCCACGCCGGGCTTCACGAGCGTCTGGCCAACCGCCCGAGCCGGGTTTTAGCCCGACGCGGGGCTGAGAGACGAGCGTTGGGCCAACCGTCCGAGCCGAATCCTGGGCTTCTACGCCACCTCGTGTCTGAAGACAGCCCAACCCACATCGATACCGACATCGCACCCCGGAGAAAGATCACTGAAGTGGAACCTGAAGCACCGCCCCATCAGCGGACACTGTCTTCGGCCTTCCGCACCATGCGGTCCGTCCACCGCAGCCCGGCCACATTGAGCAGCAACCCCACGACGAGACACCCGATCCCCGGCAGAGTCGTGAAGAGAAACGGAAGCGGCCGCATCCCCAACCCGGCCGCCATCAACAACCCGAGCGCGGGCAACCCCGCAAGCAGCCGGGCAGTGGCCCGAGGCCCGGCGAGTTGCGCCGAGATCTCCTGACGGTGGTTCTCCATGTCCCGCAACGCCCCACCCACACGCTCGACGAGAGGCGCAAGCCCACCACCCACGCTGACCCCCACCTCCCAGCAGGACGCCAGCCGCCGCAACCCTTCACCTCCCACGGGAGGCGCCGCATCGGTCAACGCCGCCGGGACATCCCCGCCATCACGAGCCACCCGCGCGACCGGCCGAAGCGCTGCGACGATCTCCGGCGGTCCCTCGATGGAACCGATGGCCCTGGAAAGCGCCTCACCAGGGGTCCGCCCGGCCGCGAGCTCAGCCACGATCGCCTGACACAACTCAACGGTTCCACCCCGCCAGGCCCGCACCAGCCCTTTACGCGACCGCCTGGCCTTCAGCAGGTCGGGCAAAGAGAATCCGGGCCCGGCCTCCCGCGTCAACTGCGCCAGCCGCACCTCGGGAACCGAGGGCCCGGACCACACCCAAACCGCCAGCCCGGCGCATAACCCAACCAACAACGTGATCACGCCATCTCCAATCGCCCAACGCCCATCTGGCGCAGAGACACGCCCCAGGCCGTTCGCACTGACCTCGCTCATAGGCACGCCGAACCGCGCGCACCGGCCCCGCACATAGGCGACGCAGGCCACGCTCCAGGCCACGCCATACAAGTCACGCCCAAAGACCCTGCTGCAGAGGGACACACAGACCTACGCCGCAGCAACCGCGCAGACCGCCGCGGTCACTCCACAGCCGCAGCACAAACCACGCCCACAGACCGGGCCGCAACCATCAGGGCTTGCAGGCCACCCCTAAGGACCGGGCGGCGCAGACGCGCACAAACCACCGCCCAGACCGGCGCCGCCAGACCACGCAAGGCACGGAGCACAGACCACGCCCACAGACCACGCGCAAACACCCAGCCTTCAGGCCACGCCCCAAACACCGGGCGGCGCAGGCCCGCACTAACCACCGCGCAGACCGGAACCGCCCATAGCATGTCCAAAGGCCAAGCCGCGTACGCCCTACCGCACGACAGACGCCGCATCGGCCACGCTGCACAGCGACGCCCCAACGCCACGCCTTATGGACCAGGCGGCACAGACCTCGCCTCATAGGCAACGCCGCTACGCCGCTAGTCCACGCGCCAACGCCACGCCACCCGACGAACGCCCCGCCAGCACGCTGCACAGCTGACGCGCAAAAGCCACGTCGCATAAGCCACGCTGCACACGCGGGGCCTCCATGACGACCGCCATGAACATCGATAAGGCCCGGCCGTCGATGCTCGCCTCCTGGCTCCGCGCAGACCCTGCCGCCGTAGCGGAGCAGCACCACAGCGGCCGGTTGCCGCCGTTCGCAGAGGAGATCCGGACGCGGCGGGCGGTGCCGACCAGGCGAAGCCGTAACGAAGAAAGACCCCAGACCCGATCCCAATCGCAGCCACAAGCCGGAAGGCCCGCTTCACCTCCCCAGGCACCGTTCCCGCAGCGCCTCGAACGCCGCCCCCTCCCGCACCCCGCCCCGCCCGTCGAACGAAACCGCCGGCACCGCCTCGACAAACCCACCCACCCCCCGCCGCAACAAACAGATCTCCGCCACCCGCCGCACCCCCGTCCCGGAGTCCCGCACCACGTGGATCACCGCATCCAGCGCTGCCGCCAACTGGCTGTGCACCGCCTCCCGGCTCAGCCCCGCCGCACACGCCAGCGCCTCAAGCCGAGGCGGCACGTCAGCCGCCGTGTTGGCATGCAAGGTCCCGCATCCGCCCTCGTGCCCCGTGTTCAGAGCCGCGAGAAGGTCACTCAAAGGTCAGAAAACACCAACACTTTGCCTGGCATCACAATCGGGCCACAGACGCCATCGACCAGGGCCGTTCCCGCGTCTCTCTCACATGCCTGCACGCTGGTCTGAGATCGCGCCTCTGGCCGGAATCACAGTCGGAGTCATAGCCCTTGGCGCCGCAGGGATCGCCGCGCTCGCGGTCGCCCTCAGCCCCACGTCCCCAGCAGTAGCCCCTGCCGAGCCTCAGGCCGCCGTCTCCACGCCTCAACCCGACCAGCCCACTGCCGTCGTCGAGGAGGCTCCGCCGACTCCCCTCCCCGAGGTCGCCGGCGTCCGCCTCTCGGCCTCCGGTAGCGCCGCCGGGAAGACCGACCCGTTCACCACGGCGGGCCCGTGGGAGCTCCACTACACGCTGAACTGCTCCGGCACCGCGGTCCCGGAAGGAGCAGGCGGGATTAGCATCACCCTGCTGGAGGGGGCGCGATTCGTGGCCGGCCTGGTCGACGACCTCGGCGACCAGATCGACAGGCGCGTGCAGCGAACGGAGGTGGGCATATACGTCCTCGACGTGTCGGCGCCGTGCCCGTGGACTGTCGAGGTCACTTCCCTCTGAACTCTGAGCGCGGGCCGCTTGTAAATGGGAAATCGGCATGTCCGCAGGTCAGCGATCCTAACGATCTGGTCTCCCAGGATGGCCGAGGTAACCCGGCAAGGCGCACCATCCGTCACAGGAACGTTCCGAGTCCCCTGATCATGGAGTCCCGCGATGACTCAGCCGGGCCCTCACGACCCAAACCGGCCGCAACCTCAGCCGTGGCAGCCTCCGCCGCAGCAGCCGTACGGCCAGCAGCCTTACCCGCCTCCCGGGTATGGGTACCCGCCACCTCCGCCGCCCCCGAAGCGGAGTAACACGGCGGCCATCCTCATGATCTCCACAGTGGTCTTCGTTCTCGTCGTGGGTGGCTGCTTCGCGGTCGTCCTCAACATCGACACCGAGACCGCAGGTCGGGAAACGCTGGCAACCCCAAACCGCGGCCCGGCCACCAGCAAGCCAACCGCCCCGCCCTCCGACGCTGCTACCGCACCAGAGGAGCAGCCAGCCGGCGACGCGTCAGGAGATGGCCCGGCGGCCATCGGCTCCGCGATCACCCTGCAGGGGCTGGATTCCGACGTGCAGGTCGACGCCGCCGTGACGCAGATCTTCGACCCCGCCACGTCTGAAAACGACTTCATCAAGCCCAAAGCGGGGGCCCGCTGGGTGGCGGTGGAGATGCAACTGAAGAACACCGGGACGGCCGTCTACACCGACGCACCCAGCATCGGTCTCAAGCTGATCGACGCAGAGGGGCAGCAGTACTCGCAGACCTTCGGGGACGTCAAGGAAGGCGAGGTCTTCTCTTCCATCACGGCCAATCCGGGGGATACACGCAAGGGCGTAGTGCTGTTCGAGGTGCCGGATGGCGCCAAACTCGCCAAGCTGCAGTTCGCCCTGAATACCGGTTTCGCCAGCGAGAAAGGCGAGTGGGCGATCCCCTAGGAACCCGCCTAGCCCTATCTACCTGTGAAGTGCTCTTACAGAATAGGCCTCTCGCCCTAGGATCCCACCATGATCGTCCTCGACACGAACCAACTGGTCCAAGCCAAGCCTCCCAACGGGCCGTTCCTCAGCATGCTCAAGGTCGTGGCGAAGCACGCAGGCCTGGAGCTTGCGCTCCCTGAAATAGTTCTCGAAGAACATCTGGCCCGCTTTACACACGATCTTGAGACACTTCATCACAACGCCCAGAAAGCACTGCGGGTCTACCGGGCGAAGCTGCCTTGGCCTAACAGCGATGAGGTCCCGCCCCTCGACTCTGCGGCTGCTGAGGCGAGCTACGCCGAGAGTTTGAGGGCTACCTTTCGCATTCTCCCAACGCCGGAGTGGGCCGCCATGCAGTCCCTCATACGTGAAGCGCGTCGGAGACCACCTGCGAGCCGGGAGTGGAGCGAAAAAGGAGAGGGTGCCCGCGATGTCGCGATCTGGCTTACCGCCATCGATGCCGCCCGAAGCTCCGACGATCCGGTCTACTTCGTGTCCATGGACAAAAAGGCGTTCGGCGCCAACTCTCTCTTCCCAGAGTTGCAGCAGGATCTTCGAGATTACCTTGGAGATGGTGCAACAAGTTTTCACTACTGCTGCGGTATCGAATCTCTGTTGAAGGAGTTTGCCCAGCAGCATGACCGTGTACCTACGCGGAATGCGATCGGTGCCGCTGAACCAGTACGGCAGGCACTCCGTCGCGTCCTCACAGGAAGTGAGGCCTTCTTCCAGCTAATATCGGGGCTTGGCCTGACGGGGAGGGGATACGTCGCGTCAAGGGTGGGCGAGCAGACGCTGAATCTTCTTGCCGTTCATAAGATCATCGGCTATCAGGTTGACGGGAAGCTATGGGCTGCTGCCACCGTCGATTGGCGCATTAGCGAGCGTGTTACAGCGAGTTTCATCGATCGGGAAGGCATGCCCTCCAAAGACTTCAATGTCGCCTTCAAACTCGTCACGACGCTTCTGATAGAACTCGACGAAGACGGCCGGATCACGGAGGCTGAATGTGTTCCCAGCGGCCACATTCGTGAGATCGAAGCGGGCGTGGCCAGTTGATGCCCTTCCCGTGGGTCCTGTCGGTCACCGCCCTCTGAACAGCAGGCTAGGCCGATCAGGCAGCAGCGCAGGTCGGGCACGGCGCCGTACGTGCGGCGGACGGGACGCCGTCCCCACCGCCAAGCAGGAACACCTGGCCCGCACCTAGGCAATGCCCGCACAGGCCCGTGCCGACGAGTGATCGATGCGCCCATGCCGGCGGCCGGTGCGCCGGCGGGGGCGTCGGCTCGGCAGGCTCATTTTCGCCGCCAACCCAGCCCCGGCCCTGGCAGAACCGGCAGGCGAGGAACAGCCGCCCGAGGCGGTCACCCTTCGCCCCGCCGCACTCTGGGCAGGTGATCGGGTCGGTCACGAGACGCGGCCCGATCCGCTGCAGGTGGTGCAGGAGACCCAGACGGTCTGCTTGGGCCCGTTCCCGTTGCGGTCCACCCATTCCCCGCCAGCGCCCATGCACGTGCCGCAGATCGGGGGCAGGTCGTCATCCTTGGCCATGTGTTCGACGGTACGCCGCCGGATGGCTGCCGTCAGCCCGTCAGCGGCGGCCACACCACCCAGGCGGCCGTGGCATCATCGTGTCGCTTCGCGCGATGCGGCGGCTCGAAACCTTGTTCGGCTTCGCGGACCTGCTCGATGAGACCGGCCGGGCCGAGGCCTTCGGCGGTGTCGACCAAGTCGCCCCAGGATTTTCCGAACCACTGCACCAGCCGGGACACTCCGTCGGTCATCACCAGTGCCCCGGTGACGAGGCTGGCGTCGATCGTGCCCGTCAGCGCCTCTCGGGCTGCCTCCGGTCGAGTGCTCGCGACCCAGAATCCTCCGGGTCTGTTGCGGAGCGACCTGACGAGTTCGCGGCTGTACGGCCGCCCGCCCGGCAGGTGGTCGGTGCGGTCGTCGTCGACCACCGTGAGGGTGCCGTCGCTCCGGCGCAGCACGATCGGGGAATCGCACAGCACCAGGTAGTCGACGAGGTCGCGGCGCCGCCGCACGATCGCGACGGTCGACGACGGCGAGTCGGGGTTCGCTACGTCGCAGGTGTCGCTGTGAGCGGCCGTGGTGGACCGGATGGCCTGCTCAAGGATGTCGGCGAGCGCTGCCTCCCGGCGAGTGGTCATCCCTCGGGCGATGTCGCTCGCCAGTTGGGCGACGAGCCAGGGCACGTCGTGCACGCACCCGGAGTCGACTCCGGCCGGGGCGGTGGCGCCATCGAGGACGGCGACCCATGTCGGCCCGCCGATGACGAAGTCCTCATTCCGCCGATCAGGCGCTGGCCTGGATTCGTAGGTGATTCGCACGGCCGCCCTAGTCCGGGATCTTGAATCGGTAGCTGAAGCTCGACATGTCGCCCGCGATGATCGACCACATGACCTCGACGGCGCGGCCGGAGATGTCGTACGTGGTCCGGATTAACTCAACGACGGGCGTCCCCGGTGGAAGCGACAGGTCTATCGCTTCCCGGCTTGTCGGCATGCGCGCTGCGAGCTCTTCGTTGATCTCGTCAAGGCGCTCCCCGGACTCTTCGAGACGGGCGAATCCGCCGCCGGGCCCCGTGTCGACTTGGCGTATCGCCGTACCTTCGACGAGGTCAAGCGGGTAGTAGGAGTCCGCAAGCTGGTGGGCACGGTCCTCGATGAACGTGGTTCGCCGCCGGACCCACACGGTGGTGCCGACGGGTATGCCGAGACGGACCGCGACGACCTCGGGTGCCTCGACCTCGGCGAGCTCGCGAATCTGCTGTCGGGCGACCATGCCCTGGCTGGCGGTCTCAGCGATCAAAATCGCCTTGCCTGCCGCCCACGTGCTTCGCGAGTACCGGTCTATCCCATGCCGTCGAGGGCGTGGCCGAGGCCTGACGATCCAGCCTCGACCACCCTCGGACTGGATCAGGCCTTCCTGCTCCAGCTCCTTCAGTGCCTGCGTCGCGGTGTTCCTGGCCACGCGATATCGCGCGGTCAGGTCGGTCAACGACGGGAGCAATGCGCGGGGCCCGTATTCGCCCGACTCGATCAAAGCGCGCAGATCCTCGCGTATCTGGCGGTATTTGGCCATCGCTCTCCTCGGTCACGGACTCCCCACGAATTTAGCGTGCTAGCCCGCCGTTCTACACGGGCCACTTGACAGAGCGCGGCCCAGTCGTTCACGCTTCCATGAGAACCGTGCTAGCACGGTTGATTAACACGGAGAACTAGGCAGTACACGCAAGTACCTACAAGTTGTCTGATTTGGGGGTTTGTGTGAGCGGCGTCCCCTTGGAGCGTCGGCGCCAGCGCCTGTTAAAGCCCGGCGTTGTTGCCAAGATCTTCGACGTCCGGCCCCGCACCGTCATCGAGTGGGTGCGGACAGGGAAGCTGCGCGGCTTCCAAACCCCCGGCGGCCAGCACTACCGGGTGTGCCAGTCGGCAGTTGAAGCGCTTCTGCGCATGGACCGCCCCGAGGTTGAAGCACTTCTGCGCATGGACAGTCCCGGAAAGAAGGCGGGTCTGCCTGATGCGCGAACCTAGCGAACTGGCCTCCGCCATCGCCGACGCACGGCAGTTGATCGCGGACGGGATCGTCCGCCCCGAGATGCTCGCGGGCGTGATCGCCCTCGGAGACGCCGTCCTCGGGCTGTCCGCCCGTGTCGACGTCGCATTGGGCCTGGCTCCGCGACCGGCGGCCGCGCCTCGGCTGCGGCTCGTGGCCTCGGGCGGCCGATCGCTCAACTCCCCGACTCAACAGATCACCCACTGATCCCCGCCCGTCACTGGACGCCCCACCCGGTGGCGGGCGGGTCACCAACCGAGAAAGAGAGAGCCGTGCCGCAGAACGAGCGCACCGACCAGATCGCGGACTTGGAGGCCGAGTTCTACTCGCTGTCCGATCACCACCGCGATCTGTTCGCCAACGGCCGCTTCGACGCCGCGCGGGAGATCTCGCGCGAGATCTGGCAGGTCGAAGAGGAGATCCGACAGGCCCGCCTGGGTCACGGCCACTAGCCCTTCCCGCACCCCGAAGCAACCGTCCAGGACGCGGAGATATGACTCAGACCGCACACGAAACCGCGAGCACGGGCCGACGGCCCCTCGTGCGCAGCCGTGAAGAGCGTGCAGCCGCCAAGGCCTCAGCTCAGGCGGTCGCCGCCGAGGCTGCGACCCGGGCCGAGCAGGCGCGTATCGCCCTCGACTCCGCGCGCCGCGCCGAGAAGCAGCGCCTCAAGGACGAGGCCGACGCACGGAAGGCGGAGCGCCGTAAGGCCCGCCAGGCGGACAACCCGATCGAAGACCGGCTCACCATGGTCGCGGCCACGATCGCCACCATCGTGGCCGGCCAGGGCATGTGGTCGTTCCTGGAGCAGGTCCTCCCCCACGTGCACTGGGCCCTGCGAGCCCTGATGTTCGCCTTCGTCGAGATCGCCGTCGTGACGTCGGCGATCCGGGCCCGCCGCAACATGCGCGAGAAGCGGCCCGCCGGCATCGACGGCCTGGCCGTCTGGATCCTCACCGCGGTTTCCGCCGTACTCGCCGCGACCGAAGCCCACAGCCTGCCCGAGGTTCTCTTCCGTATCGCCGCTCCCCTGATCGCCGCCTGGCTGTGGGAGCGCGGCATGTCGATCGAGCGGGCCCGCCTCACTGGCAAGAGCCGCATCCACTGGCGGCTCACCCCCGAGCGCGCGATGGTCTTCCTCGGACTTGCCGAGTCGTCCGACCGCACCGCCTCCCAGGTGGACGCTCACCGTCGCCTGACCCGGGTCGCGTTAGCCGCGAAGAAGGCCCGCACGCTGAAGGCGGCCGGGGCCTCCGACAAGCAGGTCGCCCGCGCGCTGGCCAAGCTCGACCGCCGCATCGACCAGGCCGTGGAGCACACCGGCCTCGCCCAGGACGAGACGATGCAGCGCGCGATGCTCGCTCAGGTCGATGCGCTCTTTGGCGGTGCGACGCTCGTCGACCGCGTCGCTGTCCCGCCGTGGGCAAGTCTCGACCGCCCCATGACGGACGAACTGACGGGGAGGGTGGCGGAGGAGGTGACGCGCCGGATGGCGTTGGTGCCCCCGATCGAGCCCGACGCCGTCACCGAGAGCGTCACCCGGACCGTCACTGACGGGCACCTGACGGTCGGGGTGACGGGCGGCGACGCCGAGAAGGAAGCCGACGAGGTCATCGCGGCCCTCCGGGGCGACACCCCCGTCACCGAGCCCGTCAGCCAGAACGCCACTGACGCCATGAAGGCCTACTTCGACCGCGTGGTTAAAGAGGACCGCCGCATCCCGAGCGGCGTCGAACTCGCCAAGGCCGGAGGGTGCGCCGAGTCCTGGGGGCGCACCATGCGGGCGAAGTGGGAAGCCGAACTCGACGGGCGCACCCGCCGGGCCCTCACGCCCGCCAGCAAGAAGGCGGCCTCGGCATGAACATCAACTCCCGCTACCCCGAGCTGAGCCGCCTCGCTGCCGGTCGCCTGCTGACCGACGTGTCCATCACCCTCACGATGGACGAGCCCTCTTGCCGGTATGGCTGGAAAGAGTTCTGGATCCGCCCCGGCGTTATCAACGAGGATGCGGTCGAACTGTTCGGCTTCGCCAAGTGCTTCTATCTCGCTGCCGCAATGCACGAGCTTGTCGGCTGGCCACTCGGCATGGTGGACCAGCTCGTGAACGGGGAGTGGATGTGGGCGCACGCTGGCGTCGTCACCCCCGACGGCAGGTTTCTCGACATCCATGGCGACCGCCCCGTCAACGCCATCCCGCGCCAGATGGAGGCAGACTTCGGTCCCGAAGCCCGCCTCTACGAGACCACGTTCGCCCAGTACGCCCAGGCCGCCGGTCTCAGCGCGGAGTCGTGGGTGGACCTGCTCGGCGCCCCTGTGGTCGCCGAGATCTTCCGGTACTTCGCCGAGACCCTGATCGCCCAGTGCTCACTTCCGGTGTTGGCGGCTGGGGGTGTCCGGTGAATCCGATCGAGATCCTGGCCGCCCTCGGCGCCGAATGGTCACCCGACTTCGACGCTTACACCTCCGGCGCGTTGGACGCCTCGCACATCCGGTGCGTCCTCTGCCAGATGGCCCCGTGCTCCTGCCCCGAGTTCGGGACGCCCGAGTACTTTGCCCTGCACGACCAGCGCCGCAGTCGGCGAGGTGCGTGATGCCCTTCTTCCCGCACTACACGCTCTGGCGGCTACTCGCCCTGCACCACGCCCCCGCCTGGTGGGAGTTCTGGACTGCGCTGATCTGCGTCACCTGGGCCTGCGCCTTCTACGGGGCTCACCCGCTGCTCGGTATCCCCGTCACCCTGGCCGGTTTGATCGTCTACCTGGCCGGCCGGGGTCTCTACGACTGGCACGACGAGTGGATCGTCTGCGACTGCTCTGATGAGGAGGACATCTAATGCCCGAGGTCAACGCGATGACCATCGCCGACCGACTCGCTCTGCTCACCGCCGAGCACGCCGGGCTCCTGGCCGCCGCCAGGGCGGCCGTCGCGGGAGCCCAACTCGGGGAGGCGGACCCGCTCATATACCTGCGGCACGAGCTCGACCGGCACGGGCAGCTCCCGCCCGTGGGCGCGGTCCCGATGGCGCTGCTGTCCAGCCCCGGTCTGATCGCCGAGGGGAGGCGTCCGGCGTGAACAAGTGGTCGGGGGACATGCTGAAAAGCCCGGAAGCCGTGGCCACGCTCACCGCCCAGATTCGCCGGGCCCTGACGGAGTACGCCGACTACATCGCCGGAATCCGCCGGGAAGCCGAAGCCATGTGGGAGGCCAACCCGCCCGAGGAGTACGGCTCGGCCGAAGCCGGGTGGCGGCACCGTCGCACGGTCGCCGCCTTCCGCGACATCCAGGGATTCATGGAGGACGCGGCGAGGGCGACCTTCCAACTGGAGGCCCGCTACCGGCGCAACTACCACGAGGTTCCGGCCCGGCGCCGCGCCGCCAAGGAGGCCCGAGTAAGTCGGCGGCTGGCACTCCCGCAGTCGCCGGCCCAGCCCGCGCGAAGCAGCAGCTCCAGGCCGTCGGCACGCCCAGCGGCCCGGCCGGCGGCCGACGAGAGCTTCCTCGACCTCATCCAGAAGAAAGGCAGGTCCGCGTGACCAAGCTGTCGCCCGCCGCCCGCCGCCGACTCGACAACCTGGCGCAGTTCTGGAACAGCCGACTTCAGGGCGTGACGTCGGACGCCGCTCTCGCCCAGGTGTGTTTCGACCGGGCGCGGGCGGCGGCCCGACGGGCTCAGCGCGCTGGCGATCAGCAGGCGATGCACGAGCTCGCCACGCTGCTCGCGACGTGGGCCGAGCAGCGGGAGCGCGCAGAGATCGCGCGTCACGCAGCGTGAAGCGCATCTTCATGTTCATCCGCCGCGAGGCCCTCGCGTACGCGTAAGGCGCGACGCGCGTACGCGCGACGCGCGAGTATCCCCGATCCGGTCACCCAGAGCAACACCCAGGAAGGAGGAGGAGATGACCCGAAACGACGACGAGAACGGCGGCGCCAACGTCTTTAACTTCCCGCGCGTCTTCATGCCGAGCTCGTTCGACACCTCGGATTCGCCGGGCCCGCGCCCGTTCGCCGGGGGCGAGCGTCCCGCCGACGCGTGGCCAGAGCTGCCGTGGGCCAACGAGATGGCACCCCCGCCGACGCTCACCCTGCCCGCGGTCCCGAGCCCGCGCGAGCTCGCCGAGGACGACGGAGCCTTCTCCCCGGTGGCCATGGAGGACCCGGACAATCCGACCGCCCGGGAGACGGTGCAGCTCGCGATGGCGTTGGTCACCGCGATGGGTGTTGCCGCGGCGCAGGGGATGTGGCATCGGGCCCGGCAGCGCCAGGCGCAGGCCGACCGTGCGCGGGCGAATGCCGATAAGGCTGGCGGCCGGTCCGCCTCCGGATCCAGCGGCGGCAGTGGCGCTCCCAGAGGGGGCGGCGCCGGGGGCACGTCGCGTTCTCGCCAGGAGTCGCCGTCCGGGCGCAGACCCAGTGGCGGCGGAGGCGGCACCGGGCCGTCGAGCCGTCCCGGGGATCGGCGCCCGCCCGGCCGTCCGGCTGCCTCGCCGAGCGGTGGCCCGGCGCCGAAGGCCGATAAGGACGGTAAGCGGCAGTCTCAGGAGCGCGACTCGAAGTCGAAGTCGCTCGCCCGGAAGCTCGCCAAGGCAGAGCGGCGCGGCCGGAAGAAGGCACGCCGCAAGCTGAAGCGCGCCAACACTGAGCCCTGCATCCAGAACGAGACGCCGGACACCACCACAGAGCAGAGCGACCAGAAGAAGCGCGACAAGAAGCGGCGCCGCGGCGGCGACAAGCCCGGGGCCGGGAGCGGCAGGTGGAGATGGAAGGCGGCGCCCAAGGACCCGGCCAACGCCGACGCCCAGCCGGAACTCACCGGTCGTAAGCGCTGGAAGCGGGCCAAGGCCGAGACGGACACCACCGGCAAGAAGAAGCGATGGTTCAGGAGCCGGCGCCGCGGCGAGTCGTCCGGTGACCGCCGGGAACGCCGCCGCGAACGCGACGGGCGACGGAAGTCCAACCGCGAGCAGGGCCCGGAGCGCCGCCGTCGTCGGTGGTGGCGGGCGACCCCGGACTGGCTGGCACGGTGGCGTCGGCGCCGAGAAGAGGAGCCGATCGTCGACTCCGGGCCCAGCGGCGACGGCGACCAGGAGTCGTGGCGGCCGTGGGAGGAGTGGATGCGGCCGCCGCCGTGGACCGACCAGGCCGACCACTTCGAGGTCGAGGTGGAGGTCGTGCGGCCAGAGCCGACGCAGCGACAGGCGCTGGAGCCGTCCCAGTTGCAGTTGCCCCCCGCCGAGACGCCGCACCACCAGGAAGGAACGCCGAGCATGGCCACCACGCCGGTCAAGCCGACGCAGTACGGAGACGCCGAGCTCACCGTCTACGACGTCATCGACGCCGACGCCGACATGGCCGACGAGATCACGGCCGGAGTGGACGAGGCCCGCGCGACCGTCGCCGGGTGCGAGCTGCTGATGACCCGCCTGGAGATGCTCCACGCCAAGGTCGTCGAGCTGAAGGTGCCCGGCGTGCTGGCCGGAATGGTGACGACCCTCATGGAGATCACCCTCACGGTCAAAGCCAAGGCCGAGACCATCGCCGCCAAGCTGCCCGCAGCCGCCGAGGCGATCCGGACCGCCGGCGCCAACGCCGAAGCACGGCATCGACCGCTCGCCGACGCCGTCCGCGACGCCGGCCACACCCGGCCCGCCGAACGCGAATACCACGGCGAGTAGGAGACCCCGATGGACATGGAGAGAGCCTCAACGGGCAACGCGGTCGCAGCGGGCGGCAGCCTCATCGAGGACGCAGTGAAGTTCACCGTCCTCGTGGTCCAGCTCGCGATGGCCGGCCTCAAGCTGAAGGGCCTGAGCCAGCAGGTGCGGGCCACCTACCGGTACGTCGATGGCTGCGCCGCCTCTACCGATCGGCTGGCCGAGCAGATGGCCGCGCTGGAGGTCGACGTCGACACCATCGGCGAGCACCGGGACGCCGCCGCCGTCATGCGGTCGGTGCTGGCCGACGCCGACGCGATGGCCGAAGCCGCGGAGGAACTCGCCGCCGCATTCATCCGGACGTCGGATGCGCACAAGGCCGACTACGGGACGGTCGCCGAGGCCGCCCGAACGATGCCTGTCCCCATGGCCGACGCCCGCTTCTACTCCAACCGCTGAGGAGGTTGCCGTGACCCTCGAACGCCGACCGTCGGCGCCCCCACCCCTACCGCGGGTGGATGTGACGGTCCCGCAGTGGGAGATCGTGACACGGGCCCATCGCCGCCTGGACACGATCCGCAGCGCGGTGGGCCGGGTGACGACCCTGGCCGGGGCCGCCGCGGCGGCGATCGGCATGTTCACCGACTCGCTGACCGGCGTGAGTCTGCTCGCCGACGCGGCGCTGCTCGCGGGCGGCCTGTGGACGCTTCGGGTCTGGAAGACCGACGGGCACCAGCGGGCCGCCGCGACCGCCCTCTACGCAGGACCCGGGGTCAGCCTGGCCGGCCTGCTCCTGCTATCCGGCCCGTACTGGTTGGAAGCACTCGGCCTCGGCGTCTGGGTGACCGGCACGTGGGTGCTTCGCCCGGCCCGGTACGCCCGCCACATGGTCGCCCCTCCCCCGCCCCGGCTCCGGCCGTCGCTGCCGATCGAGCAAGGCCCGGTCGACGAGCACCCGGTCGCGGCGTGGTGGGCGCGGAAGGTCGCGGTCGACGGCGGTCCAGCGGCCGGGACCTTCCTGGACGACATCGAGTGGATCGGCGAGTCGGTGATCAGGGCCGTCATCCGCGCCGCGATGCCCGGCACGGCCGTACCCGACGTCAACATCCGCGCCCTGTCGGCGCTCACCGACGTCCCCGAAGAGCAGATCGCGGTTAAGCCCATCCCGGGCCGCGGTTCCGGTGTCCGATCCCTGACGATCGGCGCTGCGGCGGAGACCCGCGATCCGGCGGCGGTCTGGGCCCAGCGCATCGCCCCGGCCGCCATGCCCGGAGCCGTCCTGACGGGCGTTCGGGTTGGCCAGCCTGGCGGACAGGGAGGGCAGGACTCGTGAACCTCGCCGCCATCCGCGACGTCGTCGAGCTGACGCTCGAAGTGCCGCAAGGTCAGGTCATCAGCTACGACTTGAGGAAGCTGTGCTCGGCGCTGGGGGTCGACGATCCGACCCGCGTGGTCGTGGAGACCGACGACTCCCGCCGGGCGCTGGTGACGATCTATCCGGCCAACCCGCTGGCCGTCATGCCGCCTCCCTCCCCTGACGACATGCTGATGGACCGGCACGGCCGGATCGTCGTGGGCCGCTACCACAACGGGCGTCCCGCCCGCCGGCGCCTGTTCGACCCGTCCACCGGTTCCGCCCAGCGCGCCCTCGTGTTCGGCACGACCGGGGCCGGCAAGTCGCGGGTGGTCCAGTACGTGCTGGCGTGCGAAAAGCGCAACCGGATCGTCTCCTGGTTCGCCGACCTGAAGGGCGGCCAGTCCGCTCCCGAGGCGGCCGGTCAGGTCGACTGGCACGCCACCACGCAGGAGGAGGCGATCCTGATGCTGCGCGCGGCCGTCGCCATCGCCGAGGAGCGGCAACGCCGCTACAAGGCGCTCGGCCGCAACGCCTTCCTCATCGGCCAGCCCGACCCGCTGATCTCCGTGCGGATCGACGAGGCGAACCGCCTGCTGGAGCGGGGCTCGCCATACCGCGAGGAGGCGACCAGGCTCATCAAGGAATTGGGCAGGACCGGCCGCTCGGTCGGCGTCGGCGTCGAGCTGGACGCCCAGGCGTCGCACTTGGAAGAGCTCGGCGGCAGCGACACCCTGCGCGCGATGCTGAAAGAGGGCGAGGTCACCCTGCTCCGCTGGAGCAGCAGCATGATGCGTCAGCTCGTGGGGGACGGCCTGCTCCCGGCCGACGCCCAGCTCATGCCGATCCCGAAAACGCTCCGGCCGCACACCCTCGTCAGCCAGTTCGACCCGGCCGCCGAGGACGAGGACGACGCACCGGGAACGCAGGGCACCGCCTACCTGCTGTCCGGCCCGCACCCGACCTCGATGATGCGGCACTTCCGGATCGGCTCGATCGCGCCTACCCCCGGCTTGGACCCGGAGATTCTCGCGCTGTACGGGCCCGGTGAGCCGGCTCGCCTCGAAGACGCCTCGCGCGACGCCGCCGGCGCGGCCTACGCCGCACGCAACGACCCGGCCGCCATGGAGAAACTCTGCGCCGAACTCAGGGACGAGACGGAGAAGGAGGCGAAGGCCGTCCCCCCGCTCGCCAACGGCAAGCGAAAGCCTTCGTCCCGTCTGGAAGACCGGGTGCTCGCCGCGCTCGCCGCTTTCGAGGGCCCCTCCACTGCCGACGAGGTGCTCGCCGCCGTGTCCGAGGACGGCGGCAAGGCCGTCCGGCTCGGCTCGGTGCGCAACGCCCTCGGCGCGCTGGCCGACCAGGAGCTTGTCGTCCGCGAAGGCCATGGCCTGTACGCCCTGCCGTAAGCGCCGACCCTGCGGAGACCCGCCTGACCCACTTCCCCGGGCCGGGCGGGTGTCCGGGGGGCCGAAGCCGACGCCACCCACCCCGACCACCACAGGAGATCGACATGACCACGCCTTATCGCCCCGAATCCAACGAGGACGCCCTGGCCATGCTGGGCCTCGGCGGCGGATTCAGCCCGATCTCCGCCGACCCCTTCGAGGACGACTTCGAGGACGACGACGCCGAGTAGGTGCCAGCACACCCACCGACTTCCCCACCACCCACCACCACGGAAGGAACAACATGAACAAGAAGGAACTCGTGGACGCCATCGCCGACCGCGTCGGCGACAAGAAGACGGCGACCGAAGCCATCAACGCCGTCATCGACACGATCCAGCAGGCCGTCGCCAACGGCGACAAGGTGACCATCACCGGCTTCGGCGCCTTCGAGATGGCGCACAAGCCGGCCCGCACCGGGCGCAACCCCTCCACGGGCGAGCCGATCCAGGTCGCCGAGAGCTGGGCCCCGAAGTTCCGGCCCGGCGCCGACTTCAAGGACCAGGTCAACGAGGGCGGCAAGAAGCAGCAGCGGAAGCAGCTTCCCGCCGCCGCGTAGCGGCGGTCGCTCCGGGTCCCCTCCCGGCCACCTCTCGGAGGCCGGCCGGGCGGGGCGCCCAGGGCGGCCCACAGCAAGCAGTGCAGCGCACCCTGTCCGAGATGTAACCCCAACCGAACGGATCCTGATGACCACCGGATTACTCCCGACCCCCATCCAGGAGGCGATCGACGCCGGGCGCAGCCTCCCCCGGGTGACCGTCAAGCACAGCAGCCCGGACTGGCTGGACGAGCTCGGTTTCGCCGAGGTCCACTTCCTCGTGGAAGGCCCCGACCACATCGAAGTGGGAACCACCTGGTACCCCGACTCCGACAGCAGCACGTGGCGGTGCCAACTGGCTGGCTGGCGCACCATCGCCAACTCGAAGAAGGTTCACCCCCTCGCCGACTGGCGCGAGGTCCACACGTTCCTGACCGAGCAGGCGCACGCAGAGCCGCTGATCGACGACGTCGAGGTCATGGCCGACCGGAAGTAGGCGACCGTCATGGCCCAGGTACGCATCATGTCTGACGACCCCGACGAGGTCGGCGACATCGTCGCCATCCTTCTCCCCCACCTTCGAAGCCACCCCGATCTGGCCGTCGGGGGGCCGACCACGTTGGAGCACCGCCGCGGCGGCGGACGGGTTGTCTTCGAGGTGCTGCTCTCCCGGCGCGGGGGCCCGGTGCGAGTTGAGGCCGAACGTGTCGATGAATCCGAGCCGGGCTCGGCTTCGGTCCGTCGCCCACGGAACTATCGGGCGCTCCCACCCGGACGGACGGAGTGACCCGACGGACTCGATCTTGTGCGGAATCGACCGTTTCCGGACAAGATCCGCGCGGCTCTGTCCGGAGCCCATCCGAGGCCCGATCCGTGTTTCACAGACGTGTTCAGAAATCTTGATGTCTCAGAAGCCCACAACCCCCCTTCGAGCGACACCGGAGAGCCATGAATCCGCCCGACGATCTCAACCTCGCCGAACCGATCAACCTCACCGGAACATTCGTCGGCTACGGCCGGGTCTCCACCCGCGAGCAGAACCTCGACCGGCAGGACATCGCGCTCACCAAGGCCGGCTGCATCCGCGTCTTCTTCGACAAGCTCTCCGGCAAGAACACCGACCGACCCGAGCTGGCGGCGTGCCTCGACTACCTCCGGCCCGGCGACACACTCGTCGTACTCTCCCTCGACCGGCTCGGCCGCAGCCTCCAGGACCTCATCACCATCGTGGCCGAACTCCGACGCCGCGGCGTCGGCTTCCGGTCCCTCCACGAAGCGCTCGACACCACCACCCCCGGCGGCCGGCTCGTCTTCCACGTGTTCGCCGCGCTCGCCGAGTTCATCCGCGAACTCATCGTCGAGGGCACCAAGGAAGGCCTCGCGGCCGCACGCGCTCGCGGGCAGCAGCTCGGTCGACCCCGCGCTATGGACGCAGAGACGATCGCGCGCGCCCGCCGGCTGTTGACCCAGCCCGAGGAAACCGTGTCGAGCATCGCGAAGCTCCTCGGCGTATCGCGGGCCACGCTCTACCGCCACATCCCTGAACTCCAGCCGGGTGGACTCCTGCAGGTCACCCCAGCGAGCGGGCCGGCCTGATGCGCCACAACGTCATTGCCTATCTGCGCTGGCGGAACGCGCTGCCGGACCTGAGCACCCAAGAACGGGAGGACGCAGAGCTTGCCTTCCGCGCCGCGCACGACGGCCGATGTGCCGCATGCCGATTAACGAACGAGCGCCTGTTCCTTGACCATGACCACTCGACGGGACTGGTCCGGGGTCTGCTCTGCCGATCATGCAACGGCGTCATGCCGTCGACCGCCCGGCACGTTGGCCGAGCACTGATGCCGCGGATGACACAGGTCATGGTGCTCTACACGCAATGGCCACCGGCGGCGGTGATGGGCCTGCGCGAGAGATACGTCCCGCTCATGGGCTCCGACCCAGCTCCGCTCATGCACAAGGTGCTGTGGCACGCCGGACCTGAAGGCATTGAACACGACTACGAACGGCGCATGGAGCGACAGAGGGACGCCATCAACCGGCTCCCTTCCTTGGACGAGATGGTCAGCCGCCTCGCCACAGACGAGTGACAGCCCTCACCGAGAGATGGAGAACACGATGCCCCGCCCGCGCCGACTGCGTGGGGGCGGGGTTTTGGCGTGCCTCAGGGCCGGCCATACGGGTCCGGCGTGTGCGGTTGGCGTCGCCCTCCCAAAGGTTGTTGATCTTGGTATTGGCGGTATCGCCGACGAGGTAAGGGTTTTCGGCGCGCAGCATGGGGACGGGTGTGGCACACTTGGAGGTGGTGAGACCTTGCCTGTAGGGAACGGGAAACAGGCAGGCCCTTCCGGTCATAGGGTCAGGTCAGCCTGCAGTAACCGGGGTTAAATACAACTTAATAAGAAAGAAGCGCTGCGTGCGTATTTCTCTTCTGGCTGACCGGACAGCCGTTTTGAAGAGGGGTCGCCGGGGCGCTTTTCGCGTATTAGGGCAGCGCAGCAACTTTACGACGCCGTTGACGACGTCGTGGAAGGGAATCGTACCGACGATGGATTCTGAGGAGTCTCCGCTGGTCAGACCAGCGGAGGAGACAGGAGCGCCGCCAGGTGAGCAGCCGGCCGATGCGGCTGTTGCTGCGGTTCAGGAGGGAGGCCGGACGGTGCGGGAGGCTCTGAGGAGCACGCCCGCGACCGTCCGCCTCACTGGGCTCATCGCGGTTGGAGCCGCGCTGTATGCCCTGCTCTCGCCGAGCTCGGTTCCCGCCGAGCCGACGAGTTGTCAGATCGTCGTCGCTCCTGAGGTGCTCTCTGGAGGTGATCGATTCTGACTGATCCAGCGCCCTGCTAAAGGTGCTGCACAGTTCCATGTTACGGCCTTAGCCGTGCCCCGGCCGAGGGATTCGTTCCGGCCGGGGCCTTTCCGTGCCATTAACCGTCAGCGTTTCTGCTGGCGGTCTGAGGGCGACACTGGTTGTGAGCTGGTGTTTCGTCGTCGGGTCATGCACCGATGTTCGTGATCAGCGCTTCAGCGGCAGCGACGAAGGTTGGCCCGAGGGCGGTGGTCGATCGGCCGACGATCTCCCTCACGCGCTCCATGCGCGTCTTGGCAGTGGGCGCGTCGAGCTCACCGGAACCGCCACGCTTTTCGATGTCCACGATGACGCCTTCGAGTTCGGCGGCGTCTTCGGCGTCCAACCCCAGCGCGGGGATGCCGGCCCGAATGCCTCCGAGGACCTTGGAAATCCCCTCGACGTCGACCTTCTGGTTCTGTGTCTGCTGAACCGACCCCTGGTGGGCCGCTCCGAACTGGCCGGTGAAGTTGTCTCCGATGGAGATGCTCTGCCCGCTGCCAGATCGCCCCTTCATGTATGCCCCGATCTCTCCGCTGTACTGTTCGATGCAGTCGATGCCCTCGACTGTGATGTGGGCGATTCCTCCACCGTTACCCCAGGCGGCCACCATGGTGGCGAGACCTTTTTCCGAGAGCCAACGCACGCAGTGTTCGACGTCACTTGCGTCCAGCTTGAATCCCCAGAAGTAAGAGAGGGGGTACTCCAAGAAGCGCGTGAACTCGACCGGCCCCGTGTTTCCTGCCGCGTCCTCGTTATAGAGCCAGAAAAGCAGGGCGCAACGGCCTGCATTCCTGCGTGCTGCGACTGATTCCCGCTGCTGCTTCTGGCGTGCTGCCTCCGTCTTCCCGAGAGGGAGGAGTCGGAGGGCATGGGATGACGGCGGCCCCATGGTGCGGCCCACACGCACAAGACCCTGAGTTTCAAGGGTGGACATGACCAGCGCCCCATGGTCGTCGATGCTCGACCAGAGCGTCGGCTCGTCCGTCGCCGCCTCGGCGAGCTCCCCCAGTCGAGGGGCCGTCCCCGGGTGGTTGCGTTCGTGCTCATCGAGCATGAACAACACCCGGTGTTCGAGGATCTCGCTATCGGTCGTCGAGATCCCTTGATCGCGAAGAGTGTTCACGATCAAACACCATATACCCGCTTTTGAATCATCGGACTCGGCAGTTGCGCCGCCATACGAAAAGCGCCCGAGTCTGAACATATCCACTTATATGCGGAATTACCGACCAAAGTAATTGATCACTTAATCGCCTAGGGTGGCCCCGGCCGGGAACGCGATGACCTCGACCAGGTCTGCCAGGTCGACGTGCTGCTCAACCTCGCGGATCGTTCGGCAGTTGGCGACGTGCCAGCGCCGGCCGCCGAGGACCTGGGTGACGCGGAGGCGCGCGGCCTTGCCGAGCACGATCACTTCCACCTCGATACCGCGAGGCCCACGCCAGACTGCCACGCCACAATGTAACTGACCTGCGACTATGTTCGAGTAGCGAGCAGCATGGCGGCCCACCAGGGCACTGGTGGCGGGTCCTCGTCCAAGGCCAACAGGTATGTGAGGCGTTCCCCGGGGCCCATCTCAGCGAGCAACTCGGGCGGCAAAGCGGAGAGCGGGTTCATGTCGTTCATGACAGATAGAGCGCGCCGGCCCGTCGATCAGGACATCCGGCGGCACCTGTGGCACCAGCCGATGCAACGAAGCGGACAACGACGGCAACCTCGCGGCGACCGGGCGCGTAATCATCACAACCCCCTGAGGCGGTGGATTGGCCGGGGCCTGGCGACGGCCAGGCTAGCTCAGCCAGTTGACGGCGAAGCCGATGGGGATTGAGCAGAGCATGCCGGCGGCGAAGAGGGCGATCTCGCGGCGGCGGGCTCGGATGGCGTCTCCTCGAAGGAGCTGGTTGATCTTCTCAGCTTGTTCCAGGTCGACTTCGAGGAGGCGCTTCTGTTTCTCGGCGGCGGCAATGACTGCCTGGTGCGCGACCTGTTGTCGAGTCAGTTCGGCCTGGAGGTCGGCCATGAGGTTCACGGCGTCGTCGAAAGCTCTGTTTACGTTGGTGATGCGCTCGCGCAAGATCTGCGCTGGGTCCGCGAGTCTGTGTGATGTCTCGGCAGTTAATTCCAAAATGAGGCCCACTGCAAAGATGAGTGCTCCTATGAGGACCATCAGCCAGGTTGGGGCCGGAATCAGCGGGGTGCCGTCGTCGTTCGTGAGGTAGGGCAGGCCGAAGATGACGACGGCTGCAAGGAGGCCGTATACGAAGGCGCGGGCTATGCTGGGTATGAGTCTCCGTTTCTGCATGGCGTGTGTATCGCGGCGTCCGCCTGGCTTGTTACTGCCGAATGGGGTTCGGTCTGGGTGTTCCAAGCATCCAAGATTTTTCTAGTTATGGGGTGGTGTTCGAATGCGTGCGATCATCACCCCAACGAACGACGCTCACCGCCATACAGCGCCGTGAAGCGTGTACCTTCAGACATGAGGAAGCCCCGGCCCGCCTGCCATAGCTAAGACCGGGGTTCCCCGCTCACGGGCCCTTGTAGGCGTCGCCTACTGGGGCCCGGCTCCATTCAGCCAGTTCTCACTGACCAAGAGTGCGGCCTTGAGCACGAACGCCCCCAGCAGCGGCACCCATTGAGCAGGCCGAATGAGATTCAGCCTTTTGCGTTTACGCGTCAGCGCGAGGCTTTAGCAGGCCTTCAGCCCTCTAACGCCCGCCCATCCCGCGATAATGCGCGATCTTGACACGACCGCTCCGGGACGGAGGGTTATGCACCCTTCATCGGTGGTCCCAGCCAGATCCAGCTTGCGCTTGACAGTGAAGGAGTGACAATTACGAATCGTGTAGTAGACGATCTTCAGAGGCCCGTACGGCGAGTCCCCCGTCGTGTAGCTGAGACCGCACGGTGCCGCCATGGCCGCCGAAGTGCCTAGAACGACCATTCCGGACGTCAGTACTCCGGCTGTGGCCACAGAGATGACCAGGCGCTTGAACAGCGTCTTCACATTTCTCCATTCCTTGACGTGTGCTGATCTGCCGTCTGCGAATTCGACCCCAGGATCCACAACGAGATCACGTCCCGTTATGGAGCGTTTGCCCGGGATTGCCGAGATAACTCAACACGGAACACTACTTCCTCTGCAACCTTTTCTGGCACTTTTAAACAATTCTTACACGCAAGCATCAATCGCCTCATGGTTATCGTGCGTTATGTGCTACGAGGCGGTTTATGTGGCAAATGGCCCGATTACGACCCCACAGTCCCCAAGGCCTGAGGCGCTGAGCCCGCCCAGGTCAGCTATCACGACGGGTTACACACGTAGTTCGTTGACCCCGCTTGATCCGGCGTGCATCCGTACGTGATTCCCAACCAGGTGTAGGACCACGACGTCGGCGGCGGCCCAGTCTCACCGCGTGGGCCCTGCTCGCCCCGCTCGCCCTGTGGCCCGCGCTCGCCAGCCGGGCCCGGTTCGCCGCGCTCCCCCGGCGGCCCCGACGGACCCTGGATGCCGGGAGGTCCTGACGGACCCGAAGGACCGGGTTCCCCCGCCTGGCCAGGAGCACCACTCGGCCCGGCGGAACCCCGCGGCCCCGGCTGGCCTGGTTCACCTGCAGCGCCGGGCAGACCGGGCTCACCCTGTGGGCCCGGCGGGGGCGTCACCCGCGGCACGCCGCCGAGCTGCTCGACCTGCTGCGCGAGCACGACTCGGTCTTCCTCCGCCTGCTGGAGCTGATCCGCCAGGGAGCGGATCTGGGACGAGACGTACCACGCCAGGGTGATGAAGGTCAGGATGATGGCGACGAGCGGCCAGTTCCGCCGCCGGAGCGCGTGCCGGACCATCGCTACCCCCTCGACGTCCAGATCGTGACGACCACCGTGATCAGCACGAAGATGCTCGGCAAGATGCCGCTGTAGATCGCCTGGCGGAAGTGCCCGCCGCGCTTCTCCTGGGCGGCGTCGAGCGAGGCGCGCAGCGCCTTCAGCCCATCGGCCAGCGTCTTCCGGAGGTCGGCCTGTTCGGCCTTGATGGCTGCGATGTCGGCCTCCACCTCGTTGAATCGGCGGTCGTCGTATCGGCGATCACCCGCGTACTCCGTACGCGTCACCAGCCCCGTGATGAGCGTCGTCAGGTCCCCGATCCGTCGTGCCAGCTCACCCAGGGACGGCCCATCCACATGACCCCCAAGTGGTCAAGATCGGGCGGTTGGGACCCGAACCCCGCCTAACCTGTTGAAACCCTACAATTCCCGCAGCACACACATGGTCCCTCTTGTGGGAGATCGACACAGAGGGCTCGGATTGCAACGGGAGCACGACGATGGGGGACGTCACGGAGGGGCCCTGCCCCTGCCATCGGTCGATGGACGACGCCATCCGGGGGCACGAACACCTCGTTCGCGAGCAGGCCATCCGCCTCTCGTCGCCCCGCAACAGCGACTGGGACGACCTGATCAGCGACGGCACCTTGGCGCTCTGGCAGGCACTCTCCGGGTTCGACCCGGCCCGCCGAGACCTGCTCGGCTACCTGCGCCTCCGTATCCGCCACCGGCAGATCGACGGCATGCGGAGTCGGAGCGGATCCCGCCGATGCGGTCAACAGCCGGCCGTGGTGGACCTCGCCGACCACCTCGACGCCGTCCCGGCCGACGCCCCTGACCTCGGCGCCGTCGTCGACCTGTCGGACACGGTGCAGGACCTCGGCCGGCTGGATCCCCGGCTGCCCGGCATCGCCGCACTGGTCGCCAGCGGATACACCGCCGCTGAGATCGGAGCCATGACCGGCGTCTCCCGCCAGTGGGTGTCACATCTCCTCTCCCTCGCCCAGCGGCCCCGGGCGACGGGAAGGACCCCCATGCGCATCGGCTTGGCGCGTAATTCTATTCCAACGACAACAGCCCTAGGTATTCAGAAAACTCTAGAGCCATACTGTGCCTAGCCGGCAAGCTCTCCTCCTCGGCAACTTCCGAAAACAGGAGGATCAATTCCCTTTTGACTTCGTCAGTCACATTAGTGAGCAAATAAGCAACTGGCTCAGTGATATCCGTGGCCACATCCGGATCTATGTCATCGTCCTCAGTTAGCTCGATTGATATCATGAGACTCATGAGTGCTCTCGCAAGCACTCTCTTGACATCGCTCAAAACGGAACAATCCTAACCGTGATATTGGTGATGCCCAGGTCGGACATTATCTTTCTCGCCCTCTTCGCCTCACGAGCGTTCGGAACTTCCCAAACCCCTGTCATTCCGTTCTGCTCCAACGCCTGCGATTGATTAAGCGCCTGGCCATAGGTCTTATTTCTCATTGGGATGGCCGTCTTTCGATCGATCATGACCTTATTGGCAGCATCATAACCGTCGAATTTGACCTGACTGAGCTTAGTGCCGCCGACTTTATAGTACTGGAGGGCCGGCGCCAGACCGGCCCGCGATCCGATCGCACCACTGTCGTATTTTCGGGCGTCAGCGGGCATGTTCGCGTTTTCGTTTACCCAGTGAACCTCCCCATCGCAGTTGTGTACCAGGACTGAATCATCGCCTGCCAGCACATAATATGTGCTGTTACCCGTTAGGGACAAGTTGTGTACTGGTTGATTGATCTCAGACCACTCTTGGAGTGATCCAATCCGAACACCCGATCCGGATGAGGTGCGCAGTTCCATGCCAGGTTTCAACTGACTAGCAAGGAGCCACCTGCCGAGACTCTCCACCCAAAACGGATGTGAATCTGTGGCCACCAAAGCCCGAGTTTTCTCGGCACCATCATCCCGAATGTACAGCCTGACCAGCTTCTTTTCTCCCCTACTGCTGAGCGGCGCGACCACGGTCTCCGAGCGAGTCGTTCCCTCTACGGGATCCGTAGATAGAACACGGTCGCCAGCTTCGATATCCTCGATTGCCTTGACGGTACCATCCGCCATCAGAACCCCGGTCCCAGGCTGAAAGCTACTGCGACAACGCACAGTGGGCTTCTTTCCGGACGGGCGAACCCCCTCTCCATAAAGGGGAACATCGTCAAGGTTTCTCGCATTTAAGATCTCATTGACGGACGCCGTCCAAGCCTTATCGCCGCAATCCATTTGACTGCATACGTCGTAAGCCATCTGAGCCGCTTGCAGTGCTCGTAGCGCTTGCGCTTCCCGAGTGGTTTCCGCGCGTATGGCATCGCGATAGTCAGTACTCTTCAAATATTCCTGCTGACGCTTCTGCCATAATCTGTTGAATTCTGCTTTGGCTGCCTCACTGGGAAGCGCATTCATGACGGAAGCAGGAGCTGCAAGGCCTCCCCCACCCGCTCCACGGTCAGGTGCCAGACCGCTCGGGTCAGACAATCCGATGGGATTATTACCTGAGTAGGCATACGCGTTGGCCCACTGGGGACGCCGACGGTCGAGCAACGGGTCGGTGGAGATAAACTTGCCGAGACTTGGATCGTAATATCGCGCCGAAAGATACGTCAGGCTCGTCGAGTCGTCCTCGACCTTGCCGAGAAAACCTCTGTCAGTGAAGGGCAGGTCATCGACCCCACGGCGCTTACCGAAGGGGAGGTAACGCTCCCGGTTGACCGTGCCGCTGACGTCGTCAATCGCAAGCTGAGCACTTCCGTGAAGGCCGGAAACAAGCCACTTTAGGCCGTTTTCCGACGAGCGAAGAGCGACCGTCGCGCCATCCGGAGAGGAGTAGTATCGGGTCGCGCTGATCTCATCACCCGAGACCTCTACATCCATCGAGCCGAGGAAAAGGGTCACCTTGCCCCCCGGTGAACGCCTGAGCAGGCGTTCACCATCGGCGTCGTACACCATAGACGTGTCGGCGCCGTCGACCGTCGCCTTGAGAAGCTGGCCTTGTTCGCCCCACTCGAAGGTGCCATCAGTACGGCTGATGAGCTGGCCTACCTCGTCATACCCGTAGATGTCCATACCATCGGGCGACGTGATGGTGCGAACGGCATTCGGGCGACCATCGCCCGCCGCCGGATACGCGTAGGTCGATGTCTCGCCGTCTTTTGTCAAAGCCGTAATGTTGCCCACTCCGTCGTAGGCGTAGCTCTCGCTGTAGGGGTTGATGCCAAGGCCATCAGGTGCCGTCGCGCACAAATTCCCGGTGGTTGTGTACGCGGAGGCCAGGCGGTGCAGACCGTCGTAGGAGAAACACTCCGACTGCCCGATCGTGGAACCCTGAATAGCGGAGGCTCCGTCGAGGACCCGGGTGATCTGCCCTGATGGGTCGTAGAAGAACTGATCGTCCTGAGCGAGGCCCGATGCTGCGGTGTCGTTGTCGGTTGTCAACCTGGTCAGCCAGCCGGTGCCCGCGTCCCAGGACATCGACCGCTTGATCTTACCGGTAGGGCCATACTCCCGCTCTGAGAGGAAACCCGTTGCTGAGTAAGTGGTGGACTTCACATAGGTGAAGCCGCTCCCGAAGTCGGAGGTCAGCCCCTGGGACATGCCAAGGTTGGAATAAGTCGAGGTGATCTTCTCCTCCGGCAGGCCGCCGACTTCCGGCATCGTGATGCTCCCGATCTGGCCTGACGGGAGGAACGTCGTGCTGAAGTCGTAGGTACCTCCGAGCAGCCCTTCGTCATTCGGGATCGTGAGAGCCGATTCGATGGCGCGGCCCATGGTGTCGTAGGCCGTGAAGGCGTCGACGTAGGGCTTGCCATTCACGAAGCGCGTCGCGGACGTGAGCTTGCCGACCTGGACCGTGTCGTACAGCCACTCGGCGATCTTCGTTCCAGTCGTCGGCTCACCGGACCACATCGACGTTTTTCGCCCAAGGTCGTCGTAGACGTAGGAGACCTTCTGACCCTTGGCGTCCACGGCCCAGATCATCTGGCCTGCCGCGTCATAGCCCGACGTGGAGTCACCCGCGTCCGGATCGGTGCCTGCGATCCGGTGCCCCGCCAGGTCGAACGTAAAGGTCCGCACATTGCCGTGAGCGTCAGTGTGCTTGATCAGGTTGCCGTGCAGGTCGTACTCAAAGGTCGTGGTGTAGAAAGCCGGCGCGTCGATCGTCCCGGTCTGCCAAGAGGTCCACTCCGAAGCCGTCGCACCCCGAACTGCACGGGTACGCCAGCGGATCTTCCACTCGTCCTGCAGCAGGCCCGCTGGCACCGTCACCGCTGCATCCTTACCGGAGACGGCCGCGCTGACGCTCCCCGACCAGATCAGCCCGGTCCCCTGCCCGGTGGCGGCCGGGTCGTGTTCGACCTGAAACTCGCCGCCCACCTGCCCCTGCGGCACCGAGAACTTCGCGATCAACGCAGGCGTAAGTGAGCGGAAGTCGGCAGGCTGAGTCCGGGCGCCGGTGACAACCGGGATGGACGTCTCGTCGGTCACCGTGAAAATCTGCCACGCCGACCATGCCGACGTCCCGGCGTCGGTCGTCACGGCCCGGACCCGCCAGCGGACCTTCCAGCCCTCCGTCAGCGGTGAGGTTGTCACCGACGCCGTCTCGCCTGAGGGCACGTCGTTGTCCGTCCCGGCCCAGATCTGGCCGGTGCCCTGGGCGGGTGCCGAGGGGTCGTGTTCGAGCTCGAACTCGGCGGTCACGGTGCCGCCGTCGGGGTGGGACACTTTCGCTTTGAGTTCCGGCGTCAGTGACTCAGTGAAGGAGAAGTCGCTCACCGCCGGGTCGGGGCGATCGATGCGCACATCCTGCCATGCCGACCAGTCCGAGGCGATGGTCCCGTTGAGGGCGCGGGCGCGCCAGCGGATGGTCCAGCCGTCGGTCAGCTCTCCCGCTGGGACGGCGATGGAGGCCTGCTGGCCGGCGGGGGTCGCATCATCGGCGCCAGCCCAGATCTGGGCCCCGTTGTGCTCGATCTCGAACTCGGTCCGCAGGGTGCCCCCGGCGGGGTCGCTGACCTGTGCCTTCAGGGTCGGGGTGACGCTGGTGGCAACGCGTTCGCCAGTGACCAGCTCAGAGGGGGTGATCTCCAGGGTCCCGACGGCCGGGTCGGGGTCGATCGGCTCGGTCTGGACCTTGACGGTCTGCCAGTCTGACCAGGCCGAGGCCGCCGCGGTGGAGACCGTCACGGCGCGGGCGCGCCAGCGGACGGTCCAGCCGTTCGTCAGTGCGCCCGAGGGCACCGCCGCGGACGCGACCGCGCCCGACGCCACGTCGCCGGAGACGCCGGTCCAGATCTGCTGGCCGTCGTGTTCCAGCTCGAATTCGGCCTTGACCTGGCCGTTCGCGGGATCTGTGACGGTCGCGCGCAGGGTGGGGGTGAGGGTCTGGGTGATGGTTTCCGTACCGGAAACCATCGAGGGGTCGGTCTGGAGGTTGCTGATCACCGGGTCGGGAGTGTCGACGGCGAAGTCCTGCCACGACGACCACGTCCCGGTGATGTTTCCGTTGGGGTTCACCGCCCGCACGCGCCAGCGCGCCGCGACCGCGTCAACCAGTTCGCCGCTCGGGACGGTGATCGACGCCTGGGCGCCGGAGGCGACCGTGGCCACGTTCCCGGTCCAGGCCGAGGTGCCGTGGGGCTGCTCGAGCTCGAACTCGGCCCGTACGGCAGCGCCGCCGGGGTCGGTGACGGTGGCCTTGAGCTGCGGCGTGACCGTCGAGGTGACGGTCTGGCCGCCGACCACCGTGGAGGGGGTCAGTTGGAGTGCGCTGACGGTGGGCTTGGGCGTGTTGATGGTGAAGGTCTGCCAGGCACCCCACGCCGAGGAGGTGTCGCCGCGGACGGCGCGGGCCCGCCAGCGGACCTCCCACCCGTCCTGCAGGTTTCCCGACGGGATCTGGATCGTGGTGGTGCTGCCGGAGGTGACGTTGTCCTTGGCTCCGGTCCAGACCTGGGTGCCGTCGTGCTCGACCTGGAACTCGGCCCGCAGCGCCTGGCCGCCCGGCTCGGAGACCCGCGCCGCCAGGGTCGGGGTGAGCGTGTTCGTGCCGGTGGTAGCGAACTGGTCGGCGACCGGAGTTCTGTTGGGGGCGGGCGAACCGGCCGCGATGGCTGCGATCTCGGTGGCGGTCAGGACCTTCTGGTAGATGCGGACGTCGTCGATCTGGCCGTTGTAGTTGGCGCCGAACCTGACCTGGCCGTTGCCTTGGAAGCCAAGCATCGGCACGGTGTTGTTGCCCTGCTCGACGCCGTCGCGGTAGACGCGGACAAGACCGTTGGCGCGGTCGTACACGCCGGTGATGTGGAACCAGCGTTTGGTTGGGTAGCTGCCCGCCCAGGCGCCATACGCGATGGCGCCCACGGCGTCGGTGTTGTTGAGCACCATCTGGAGCTGGTTGTTGGGGTTCACGCCCAGGAAGAACGGCGGCACGTTGGTGCCGTTCTGGCGGATCGGGTCGAACCAGCCGCCAATGTTCTCGATCCGCATCCAGGCCGAGATCGTGAACGACTGGTCGGTGCGCATCACCCAGCTCTGGGTCGAGGCGCTGTTGGCGCCGCCGGTCGCGGCCAGCGCGCCACCGAAGACACCGGTCGTCCACGATGCGGTGCCTCCGAGCGTCGCGGTCCGGCCGGATGTGCCAGTCGCGTCGCCGCCGTCGCCGTCGAACTTCCAGTGAGCGATCGGTGTGGACGTCGGGGCCTGTGCGACTGTCGGGTCGACGCGCAAGGTCTGCCAGGAGGACCAGGCGGAGTTCGTCGACTGGCTGGGATTGGTGGCCCGGACCCGCCATCTGACGAGCCAGCCTTGCTGCAGGCCCGGTACGACGACGGCGGCCGACTCCCCCGATGCAATGCCCGAGGCACTGCCCGTCCAGATCTGGCCGGTGCCCTGCGCGGGCACGGACGGGTCGTGCTCGACCTCGAACTCACCCGTCAACGGGCCACCGTAGGGGTCGCTGACGATGGCGGCGAGCTGGGGGGTGAGCGAGGTCGCGGTGGTCATACCCGAGATGGTCCGGTAGGGGGCGACCGCAAGGTCGGCCACCGAGGGCGAGGAGGTGACGCTATAGGTCACGGAGAGAGCGGGCTTGTACTGCGCGCCGGCCGTCGTCTCGTTGGAGTGGAACACCCGCTCGTAGACGGGTCGGGTCGTCGACTCGTCGTCCACGCTCCGCACCATGATGCCGTTGTTGACGGTGCCGGAGGCCCATGCCTGCGCGAACGGCAGCACATTCCATGTCATGGCGCCGGCCGCGCCACAGGTCGCCGAGTCGTTGGTGGTGACCTGGCCACTCGTTGTGAAGGCGGGCATGTTTTCCGCGGTCAGGTTGCTCGGTGTCCAACTGCCGGTGATACGCCGAACCTGGATCCCAGCGCTGGCGTCACCACATCCGGTGGCGCTCGATCGGTGCAGGCTCAGGGTGGCGGCGGTCACCGTGGCACCCGACAGGGCCGTGGTGTTGAAACGGAGGAAGGAACGCCGGAACAGCTTGAATCCGGGAAAGAGTTCGAAAGTGCCGGCCCGCAGGGTGGTGTCGGACTGGAAGTCCGCGCCCGTGCTGTCGAAGTTGTCGATGTAGGTGTCTGTGAGGACGGGCAGCGTGGTCGTCGGGTCAACGGTGACCGGATACTTCGTCGCCTTGTCCGCGAGGAAGGCAAGGTCGGGGCGGAGCACCAGAATTTGGCGTCCGTTCTCGTTCACGACCTCAGTCGCGATCTTGCCGGTACGCGCCCGTGTTCCCGACGCGTCCCACATCACCGGCTCGGGGGCCGACACTGCGGCCTTGCCCGCGCCGTCCCGCAGCACCAGTCCGCCCCCGCGCGACTTGGCGAGGGTCATGCCCTGCGCGGATACCGGTAAGCGGTATTCGACCGGTCCGGTCGGCCGTTCGCGAAGCACCACGTCGTGCCGGAAGCCGTTGCTCAACGCGGTGACCACGAGGTCGGCGGCGGGTCCGGCGGCGTTGGCGTAGGTCGCGACGTTGCCCTTGACCTGCGGCTGGGGTAGCGTGCCTGGCCACTCAACGGCGAACCGCTCGCCGGACAGGCCTTCCAGGCGAGCCAGGGTTCCCTTCCCGCCAGCCGAGATCTCAACGGTCGCTGCGGCGACCTTGGGCTTGAACACGCCACCGACCTCGACCAGCGTCGTGTCGATGGCCGCCCAGCCACCGTCGGGCTGCCGCACTCGGGCCGGGCCGGAGGAGAACTCCGTGGTGAACGTGCCGTCGGAGTTGCGGAAGGTCTGGGAGTCGTCGGTCGTACGGTCCGCGAGCAGAGTGCGACCCGTGTCCGCCTTGGCTGCCACCGGTCCCTGCATGGCGGCTGGGGCGCTGCCCGCTCCGGTCAGCCACTCCTCGATCTTGGTGACCTTGTCCTCGGCGTCGGTGTAACTGACAGTCTTACCGCCGACCGGCGGGATGACCTCAGCTTTGTCGCCGAAGTAGTTCGTGGTGGTGCGCCGCAGTTCGCTGGAGCCGGTCATATCGGCCGAGACGACCACGCGGCCGACGCCGTCGTAGGTCTGCTTGGTCCACTGGGGCAGTGTCGTCATCGCCGCGTTCAGCAGGCCGCTCCCGGGTGCGGCGCTGTTGTGTGCGGCGCCGCTGGTCGCCGAGGTCAGGCCGCGGGCGTCGTAGACGGTCGCGTTGACGATCCGGCCGCCCGCAGGCGAGGCGACCTGGGTCTCGCGGGTGCGGCCCAGGCCGTCGTCATAGGTGTAGGTGGTCACGTACGACGTCGCGGTCTGGATCTTCGACAACGCGGTATGCGCGGGGCCGTTCACCACGCCGGAACTGTCGACGGGGATCGTATACGTCACCGTGGCCGCCGGCAGCCCACCGGCGACCTTGGGCTGGGCGGGGGTCCACAGTGCGATCGTGCGGCCGAGGGGGTCGTAGTCGATGTTGGTGTCATACCCGGCCTCGTTGCGCAGGCCGATCGGCTGGCCGAACTCGGGGTTCGCCCAGGTTGAGGTGGTGTGACCGAGCGGGTTGGTGACCGTCACGCCGCCGGTGGGCCAGCCGATGGCCGGACTGTAGGTGGTGGTCATGGTCTTGTTCAGCGGGTCGGTCGATGAGGTCGACCGGCCGTACTCGTCATAAGTCGTTTTCGTCGAAGTGAAGGCAGTCGGACTGGTGTAGACGCGGGTTTCCGTTGAGAGGCCCTCTGTAGGGATATTTGCCGCCTCACTGGTGGCACCGTCGTAGAGGGTGACAGTACGGCCCAAGAAATCACCCTCAGTGCAGTCGTCGCCTTTGCGATTCTCTTCCGAAGCCTTGTAGGAGATCATCCACGCACTGTTGGCGATGTTCTTGGCATAAGTGGCCGCGGTGCAGGTGTTGTCGGAGGCAACCCCGCGCTCGCCGTAGTCGTTGACGCGGATCGGCAGCGCGTCACTGTTGTAGGTGGTGGCCTTCTCGGTGTACCGCCAGCCCGCGGTGACCTTCTCCCGGCCGACCTCCTTGGTCGTGTTGACGTACGCAGGGTCGTCGAGTCCGGTGCTGTTCCCGGTCGTGACGATCTGGTACTCATACCTGGCGCCTTCCTCTTCGGCGAAGGTGGCCGGCGTGGAGCCGTTCATGGTCAGCACGCTGAGGGTCTGCTCGTAGAGAGGCTTGCCGGCGAGCTTGTTGCGGTCGGGGAAGGAGTTGCCCTCGAAGTCGGTGATCTGGGTGTTCCGCGGTGTGCCGTTGTAGGTGGGGTCCTCGTACGTGCCCCGGTAGAACGTCGAACTGGTGACGCTGTACCCCGCCGGATCGGTTCCGGCGCCCTTGACGGTGCGCACGGTGCCGTACCCGCGATAACGGCCCCAGCCTCCGTAGAAGAAGCCCACATCGGAGTCGAGTGATTCCATGGTCCAGGCGGGCCGGCCGACGTACTGGTAGGACGTCACAAGATCAGGAGACCCACCCACCAGGTCCTTTTCGACGATCTTGGTGACAACCCACTTGTTCCAGACGCCGCCCTCCTCGTGATAATTGCCGGCCGCGTCGGTGTAGTGGCTCTCGTAGCTCCAGTAACAGTCCTCGTTGGCGTTGTCGATGGTCTGTGGAGAGGATTCGGTGTTCAGCGTGCACCCGGTCGGCTGGCCATAGGAGACGTCGATCCGGCCGCCCATCTCGTTGGTGATGGAGCTGATGCGCGGAAACTCCGACCGAGTATTTTCCAGGACGTCATAGTTGTCGCGGTTGTCCAGCAGCACGGAGGAGAACTTGAGGGCGGGAAGCGCCACCTCTGCCGCACCACCGGCCTTGCCGGTCTGCTGGATCTTGTCGAGCCACAGGATCGGGTGCTCGGTGAACCAGCCGCCGGAGGTGTGCATCCAGCGATGCGTCAAGTCGTACCGCATCACCTGATCCCAGCCCGTGCCGTCAGCGACTTCGGTGGTGATCGAGGTAAGCCGTTTGTCGAGGTAGAACTTCGGGCCATCCCCGCACATCGGCTGGGTGGGGCCGCATTCCTCGACGGGCGCGTCGTTTTCGCCGTTGAAATGCCGCGGTCCAGAGCCGAACAGCACCCGGGAGGTCGGCGCCGATCCTGCGACGTTCTTGTTCGAGCCGTAGGTCACCGACGACAGGAACGCGCTGCGGTCATAGCTCAGCCAGCAGTCGTCGAAGTACATGCGGGTCGAGCAGTAGGTCTCGCTGTCGCGCTGGTAGTTGTACTCGATCACGTTGCCCCGGGCGTCGGTCTCCTGATCGAGCATCCAGCGATAGGGGGCGTAGCAGACCTCGTCGGCGAGTTCGCCGGGCGGGACGTAGAGGTCATGACAGGGCTCGCCCTCGCTGATCGCGAAGAACGGGTTCTGCAGGCTGGCGTCTCGCCGATATCCCAGGCGGTAGGTGGTGCCGTCTTGAGCCGTGATGCGCCAGTAAGGCTGACCCGAAGGAGCGCCGGTCTGGATTTTCTCGATCTTCCAGCCGAAGTCCTCGGTGGTCTTCCATCCTCCCGTCGTATTGTCCTTAACGATCTTGGACGATCGCCCGCCGAGCGACAGTGTCAGGTCCACCAGCGAGGTGTTGTACGGCTCCGCCGCCGACCCCGACTGCCAGCAGCGGTCTCCACAGGACGTGAACGCCTGCTCGATGAAACCCACGCTCAAGTCCCAGCCGGTACCGACCACTGACGACTGGTTGTTGGTTCCACCGCTCAAGCTGTCGACGGCGGTCGAGGAGTATTCGAGCGCCAGCTTCGGTGCCTCTCCGGAGAGCGGCGGCGGCACTGTGATCGGGTACGAGTACGAGAACGCGCCACCGGACAGGCCCACCTGCCAGTTTCCCGACGGCTTAAGGTCCGTCACCTGGAAGGAACCGGCCGCGGAGCCGTCAGTGGCGGCGGACGTCTGGGCGACCATCAGCACGGTCTGCCCCGACCCGGCCTGAACGGCGGCAGTCAGCGTCCCAGCCTTGGTGTTGTTGACGACGGGCAACTGGCGGCGTTCTCTGGCGACCTTCGAGCGGCAGTCATCGGTGAGGGCGGCCTCCAGAACGCAGGCCGGCTGCTCGACCAGGGCCAGCCGCGCCGGAGCCGTGCCGCGGAAAGCCGAGTAGTCGACGGTGACGGTGACAGGAGCCGTGCCGGTGCCGCCGTCGGCGCGAGTCACCCGCATCGCGATCCCCCGGCCGCCCATCTTCTTCGCCGCGGTCTCACCGAGGTTCTCAACTCGGACCTTCGCAGGCGCGGGGACGACGGCGGCCTTCTTCCTGGCTTGTTCAGGGCTCACCCGAACACCGCCGATGGCTCCCCGCAGGGGCCGAGGCGCACCGATCTTGATCGGCAGCCCCGGAGTGTCCACCTCCTGACTGCCAGACGGCACCGCGACGTCCGCGATGCCCGCCTTGGGCATCGCGACGACCGGCGGCTTGGGAGGTGGCGGCACGTCCTCGGCCCCCTTGACCTCAGGGACTACCGGGACGGGCGTGCCGCCCACGGACGTCTCTTTCATGGGTTCTGGAAGCTCGGCCGCCGAAGCGGCTGTGACCAGCCCGTCGGGTACTCCGATCGTGGAGACGAATACTGATACCACGACCGCGATCGCCGTCGCGACGACCCTGCCCTGCGTTCTGACCACGCAACACCCCTATGCACCACAGGCACCGTCAGATGCCAGCGTGATCATGCATGGAGATAAGGGAAAGATAAAGAGGGACAAAATCCGACACATGCGACAAAATGCACACAGCGTGTAATACGGGGAAGTCAGGGGCCTTTCGGAGCGATCTCGGTGTGATCAGAGTCACATAACATGAGAGATCGTCGTCCGTTATCGCATGACCAGAACCCCACCTTCGGCTGGAGCCATGCACGGGTCGGCGAGGTGGTGAGCGGCGATGAGCGCGGACCAGCCGTCCAGGAGCGGAAGCGCCTGCATGCCCCTCAGCGGCTCCAGCGGTTCGGCCGCCTGCTCGCGGAGGGCGAAGCATTCGTTGATGACGCTGGCGAGCCAGCCGCCTTCGATGTAGATGTTCACTGGATCTCGCCTCGCAGCCGGGCCTCTTCGACGGCGTCCTTGACTCGGGCCTCTGTGAGGATCTGCACGATCTCCAGGTCGGTGGGGTCGACCTGCGTGACGGTGACGTCGTACTTCACGATGGCATCGAGGCTGAGCAGGCAAGACCGGCGTTCGGAGATCCGCAGCAGCCGGTCGAGCGCTGCCAGGCGGGGCGCGAGGTCGGCCATCGGGGAGCCGGTCTCCGGATCCATGACGACCTTGCCGTGCTGGACGACGATGTGTTCGGCGATGAGGACCTGGTAGGCCCGCCGCGTGTAGTCGTCGAGCCGGTCGAGTTCGAGGCGGCGATACTCCTCGGCGAGCGGGTCGAACCGCTCAGCGGTGTACTCGGTGAGCAGGTCGTGGGTGGTGCTCGCGGCGATGCCGAGCTCGTCGGCGATGGCTTTGATGGTCCAGCCCTGGAGGCGCATCTCGTACGCCTGTGCTGCTCGTTCGGCACGCTGTTCGGCGTTCATCCGCCGATGCGCGCGGTACGTCTGCGACATCCGTCGTCCTCTGGTCGTCCGACCGGGGCGAGGGTTGCCCTGTCCGGGGCTCCCTCACAGGAGGAGATCGACAGGGGACGGCCGTTGCGCAAGCGGCCGACCCAGGCTCGGTGGCCTGACCCAGTGGGCTACAAAGACCAGCCTCAGAACTTGGTGTGCTGATCCACGGTTGCCACCCTCCGAATCTCCTGCTCGGTCATCCCGGTGATGCGACTCAGGTCCGCACCGCTCAAGTTCGCGCCGGTCAGATCCGCGCCGGTCAGGTTCGCGCCAGTCAGCTCCGCGTAGGTCAGGTCCGCGCCGTTCAGGTCCGCGCCGTTAAGGAACGCGCTGGTCAGGTCCGCGCCGTTCAGGTCCGCGTCGGTCAGGAACGCGGTGGCCAGGTCCGCGCCGGTCAGGTTCGCGCCGATCAGGTCCGCGTCGGTCAGGTCCGCGCCGTTCAGGTTCGCGTAGGTCAGATCCGCGCCGTTCAGGTTCGCGCCGGCCAGGTTCGCGCCAGTCAAGGAGGTTTCGAGCAGGTATGCGTCGAGCAAGCTCGCGCCAGCTAGGTACGCGCCAGCCAGGTTCGCGCGGGATAAATTCGCATCACGGAAGTTAGCTGCCGCAAGGAGCGACTCCCCGAGAACTCTGCCTCCCTCGTCAACCTGGCGCAGAGCACGGACGGCCGCTATCACGTCAGTGCTGGGCGTCCAGACCTTTCCCTCATCAAGGTCCGCTGGCCGGTCTCGTTCGAGGATGAATGCCACGACGACCTCAGAGAGGGTGTCCGAGTCGGCGGGTGAGTCTGTGGCTATTCGGGCCAGGGCGTACAGGCTGCCTATCCGGACCTCGATTTTGTCGTTTCCGAGCTGTTCGACGGCCTTGGCGTAGCGGTCGGTGATCTGCTGCTGCTGGGTAGCTTCAAGTGCCTCTCGCCCCGTTTCTAGAGTCTGCTGTCCGGTTTCCCATGTGCGGGCGGTGTAGACGAGACCGCCTGCGGTGAACAGCAGGCCCAGCAGGACGCTAATCGTGGTGACGTGCTGCCACGGACGTTGCCGGGCGGCCTGATGCAGTTCGTACCGCTTCTCGGCCGGGAGCTCATCAAGTTCCGCTTGGGTGGGCGGCGTGATCCGCGTCCGCTTGCGATGCTTCAATGCGGGAAATTCCGCCCGCCGATCTGTGCGTGGGCGGCTCTGAAGGTCGCGGAACACGCGGCGGATCGACGGCGACGAAGGCGTCCGGGGATCCGGACTCAAGGGCGGCCTAGCGCTGGTGCCGGGTAACTCATCAGGAGGTCCAGGGCTGTTCATATCTGATAGACGAACAGGGCATCAGCGGAGTTGTCGGCGGCTCCGTTCGGGACTCCCTCAACGGGTGAGATCGACAGAGGTGGCGGATGCGCACGCGCCGCAGCGGAAGCCGCAGCAGCCGGGCCCCGGCCATGGGAGGTCGAACCGTGTTCGATAGCGTTCGAATGTGCAGCCCAAACCTGCTCCGACGTGCACGAGCTGGCACCGGCATCCACGCCCGATGCTGGAGCCCGCGGCGCTGTCGGACGGCGGGCAGCGGGAGGTTCGGCCAGCCCGATCGATTCTCATCCTGTGCGATGACGGCGCCTGGCACTCAGGAGTGATCAAGACGTGGGCGCGGGACCGGGATCGACGGTGGGCCTGCCTCGTCGACTACTACGCCGGGGAACACCACTTCGAGGCCTGGTTCGTCTACTGCGCGGCCGCCATCCGATCTGTTCCGGACTGGTCAGATGACCCGCGCCACCTCGGCGAACGGTGACCAAGGGCGCAGATAAGTTACTCGCGCGTATCGATGCGACCTGCGACAACGCGGCACATCCACGCGCGGAAACGGCGCCGGGTTCGCCGTCCTACGTTCGCTCAAGCTGAGGGATAGGGAATCGAGCCAGGGTCTTCGGATTAGCTCGATCTGTGACATCCCAGAGCCTGATCCATGCCGGGCTTGCCATCCCACGAGGGCTGATCAAGCTACCTCGCCGGTCAAGCCTGGGATCAATGAAGGGGATCACCTCTGGCATCTCGACAACGACAGATCCGGACGGACTCACTGCTCCGATGACATCAGTGACTAAGGACCCCGTCGCAACAAGGACGCCGACGAGAGTGAGTACGGCTAGCTGTTCAGGGGTGAGCTTCCAGCCGCCTCTTGCAGACTGGCGGTGCTTGCCGGGAGACATAACTTAGATCGCACCCTCTATCAATCGTCGAGTATCAGCGGGGCAGCGGGTCTCCGAAGTCCGCGCGCTGGTAGTTCAGCACCAGCCCGGTTCGCTTGGCGAACTCGTCGGTGAACGTCCGGGCGGACCGCCATGCCCAGTCCGCGCAACCGGCGCCGAGGACCCGATCCGGGAACCACTGGTGCCTCGCTGTCGACAATTGGTTCGCCGTGAAATCTGAAGGCTTGAGGTGCTTCCCGACCTCATGCCCCTTATCGAGGGGCTGACTATTGGGCTTGTAGTGGACAAGCCAATTGCGGAGCTTGATCAGGATGTCGGCTCGACGGTAGGGCTCCCTTCCCGATTCGAAGGGATCGTGGCCAGCCAACTCAAGGGCCAGCTGATACTTGGCGAGCGGCTTAAGCACCTAACCATCGCTCGTGTGGCGCCAAGCCGCAGCAAATGCTCTCAGCGTGTCCTTGCCGAGAGTTGCTACGTAGGTGGTGTGGCCGTCGGCGGCGTCCTTCAACACTTCGTTGATCGCGGCTTCGAGGAAGAAAGCAGATTCAGTGATCGCTGCGATGACGAGGCCTCGATGGCGGACGTCGAAATACGGAGCCTTCGACGTCAGCAAGGTCTCCCGCGCCTGAGCATCCTCGGCTGCGTAGCGCGCGGCATACAGGTGGTGAGTCGATAGGTAACTCCTGCTCAACGCCCTTACCGAGGCTGTAGCAGTAATGACGGCTCTGGCCTTGCCGGTAACGGTCGCTTCAGACGCCGCTGGCGATGCCGACGCCGTGCCGTTCGATTCGGCTTCGTCCTGGTTGCTCACGAGACAATCGTGACAGGAGTTCTGCCCAGCTTCCCGGGAATTCGACGCATCGCCCGAATGCTCGGGTTCGAGCTACCCGTGGTCGTAGAACCCTCGCGTCTGGAGGTCGAGATAGGCGAGATCCGGGTGGGCGACGATCTCGGCGAGGTCGGCCGCCGCGCACACGCGCCTGATGGCCTGGAAGCCGGCCGCGGTTTCCACCATGTTGGCCGCGAGCTCGCACTGGACGGCCTTGCCTCGTAGGGCGGCGGCGAAGAGCCGGAGGGTTCGTGCCTGGCGGCTCAGGTCGGCGCCCACTCGCTGTCCTTCGGGTAGTCCGGGTGTTCGGCGTACGGTTCGGCGAGCGCGACCACGGTCGGGCAGTGGCCGTAGGGGAAGGTGTCGAGCCCTTCGTCGTATCGGCAGGTCTGGCAGATATCCCGCTCGGCGTTCCAGCCCTCCCGAACACGCTCAGGTCCGTGCTCTTCGAGGATCTTTCGCTTGGATGCGATGTCGCGGAGTGCGCGGGCCGGGTCGAAGTGGGCGACGTACCGGTTGAACCGCTGTGCCGCTTGCGGCTCCCAGCCGGCCGCTTCCAGGTCCGCGATGCCGTCGGCGTAGGACGGGTCGGCCGGCTCGCCGTCGTGGAGTTGTGCGCCCGCCTGAGCTTCGCGTTCGTCCTCGTCCAGCCGGGCGCGCAGGAACGCGATCCGTGGAGGTGCAGGCATGCTGCTCATGGCATCTTCCTCGGGCCGGGCGGGTGAGTTGATGGTAAGGCGTCGCCGACCCGGGCAGTCAGCTCTCCCACAGCGGCAGGCCGGCGAGCAGCGCGCGGGTCAGATCCACCACGGACGGGTCGCCCCGGGTGACGAGTTTCACGGTCAGTGGTGCGATTCCCGCGGTAGCGACGCCGAACAGTACGTCGGCATCGCCGTAGTGGAGTCGGTAGTCCTCCTGTCGGTAGGTCGCCAAGCAGAAAGGCGAGGCCGGGGCAGCGGCGCGGGCATGGTGGTCGGCCGAGGTTGTCCACAGGTGGCAGTCGCATTCCGGGTCGCCGCAACGTTCGGCTTCGAGGTCGCGCGGTGTGGCCCGGTGGCGGGCAAGGTGGCCGTTCAGCATCGGGCAGGCGGCCAGCGCGTAGGGGGCGCAGTCGGAGGGGTGCAGGGCGGGTTCGGCGGAATAGCCGCGCGTGAAGTCCACGGGGCGCATGAGCAGGGCGTACTTCCCGCCTGGCCGCGTAGAGAGGGCGCCTCCGCATCCGCCGCACCGCTTGCCGAGGAGCGCGCCGGTGACGCGGCCCGGGTGGTTGAGCCCGAACATGGGCGGCCGGCCGCCGTGCCGGTGCCGGGCGGCGACGACGGGGACGGCCAGGCCGCCGTGGACGGGGCAGCCGGACATGCGCTTGGGGATTCGCGGGGCCATGACGCACCTTTCGCGGGGGCCCGTGCGGCGAGAAGCGAGTCGGTGAGCCGGAGCTCGGTCGCGTATCCCGCCGCACGGGTAGATCAGGGTTCGGGCTGGTAGTGAGAGTCGCCCTCGTCGTCGCCGAGGGCGTGAGCTTCGATCCAGACGTCGGCGAGCTCGGGGAAACCGAGGACGATCAGGACGGCGGCGAGGGCTTCGACCTCCCCGCAGTTGAGAGTGGTCCCGACATCGTGGGCCACGTAGCCGTCGAACGTGTTCCCGAAGTCGCGGGCGATGGCGGCGGGCACGTACGGCACAGCTAGTCCTGGTCGGGGTCGTGGTCGTCGGTGCCCATCAGGAAGTCGTTGAACACGTGGACAACCTGCCCTTCGTACTCGGTAACGGGCAGGCCGCACCCGCAGGTGCCGATCGGTCCCTGGCCGTCCACGAGTCCGGCGATGTCCCACATGTCGGATTCACTTGCCGGTGCTTCGACGCCGTCGGCGTGGTCGGGGATGCTCATGGTTGCTCCGTTCGTCCATGGGGGACGGCCCCGCTTCCCCTCGGGACCGTCCCCCGGCTCTGCTAGTGGCGGGCCAGCAGCATGAGCCGCTTGTGCGCCCTGGTCTTGATCTCGTCGTCCGTCCCCTCCAGGAGGGCGGTCGCGCGGGCGATCTCCTCGGTCATGGACCTGCCGGGGCGGCGGGGCGCGACGTGGTCGAGGTAGTCGGTGACGGCCCGCTCGGCGGCGTAAGCGGTCTGGCCGAGGGTCTCGATCTCCGCGCGGAACATGCCGTTCAGCCCGTCGCGGCGGCGCTCGGCGGCGTTCAGGGTGCGGACCGGGGCGTCCTGGTCGACCGGCCACAGCTCCGTGATCAGCTTGTCGAAGTCGTTGAGCGCGATCTCCGTGCGGGCCAGCAGGGTCTCCTCGGCCGCCCACTCCTGGTAGTACTCCATCGACAGGCCCAAGGTGCGGCGGGCCTCGTCGATGCGGGTGAGCGCGGAAGCGGTGTGGCGGACCCTCCACGAGGTGTGAGCGTCCCGGACGGCGAACCGCTCGGTGTTGGCGCAGACGACCCGCCACGGAGTGACGAGGGCCTGAGCGGGGCTACGCCCGTCGTGGCTGTTCAGCATGACCACGAACGGCACGATCTCGTCGTTGATGCCGTCGGCGTCGATGCGGACGTCCTCCGGCAGGCGCATGGTGACAAACACCCGCTTGCCGCCGCGCAGCGCGCCCGCGCTCTCCCAGATCACGCCGTGGTTGTCGACGAGGTCCTGGAGGAACACGAACAGGTCGCGGTTCTGAATGGGGACGTACTTGCCGCCGACGACGCCGAGCGGGTCGCCCGTGTCGGTGCGGACGGTCACGAAGTAGTCGGCGGCGGTGCGCAGCTCGGGCGTGGTCTCCTGCTCGGTCATGAAGCTGTAGCGGACGGCGCGCTTCTCGACCCCGAACGCGACGCCGCCGAGAGTGAGCACGTCGTCGATGCTGTCGGTGCCGCCCGGGATCACGGTTCCGAGGCCGTGCCACGCCGGGGTGGAGGTGTAGAGCGCGGCCTGCCCGAGGGTGGTGTCGAGGCCGTCCTTGCCCCGGTATTCGGCGCGGTCCCACGAGGCGGTGCGGCGGGCGGCGAGTTCGGCGTTGACGTCGGTGATGGTCATTTGCGGTTCCCTCCCGGGAAATCAGTCCGGGCGGCCGGATGCCGCCCGGACGGGGGACGCTGTCGAAGGCGTGGAAATCACAAGAGGACAGGGCAATTTGGCGTCCAGCGCATGGCGTTGTTGCCGTGGTAGCTGGACTCGTCCATGTCGGCGATCTCGGCGCGGATGCGGTCGAGGGCGGCGCGCTCGCGGGCGTCATCGTTGGGGTTGTGACGGAAGGCGTCGGGGAGGACGGTCAGCGACTCGATCCGGTCGACGCGGAAGGCGCGCTGAGCGGAACGCAACCGGTCGTAGGCGCGGACGCTCGCGTGTCCGGCGTCGGAGTAGGTGATGGCGTGGGGCTCGATCACGCGGGTGGTCCAGTCGCCGTTCCCGGCAACGTAGGTGATCATCACCGGCCTCTGGGACTCGATCGCCGCCTCAAGCTGGTCGATCGGGTCGCCCTCAGAGATGGGCGTGATGCTCCCCGACCGAACGTGGCGGAGCGTCATGGCGTCGGCAAGGACGTGGCGGGTGCCGTCGCAGCAGTGGCGGGCGACGGTGAATACCTCACCGTTGAGCCATGAGATAGAGCCGTGGTAGCGGACCTGGGTGCCGATCTCGTACATAGCCAACCTCCTACTAGGCACATGCCTAGTCTAATAGGCACGTGACTAATAGGCAAGTGCCTAGTAGGCTTCTGACTATGCTTCTCGCCGTGGATCAGATCGTGGGGGCCGCCGAGATCGGCCTCATGCTCGGGGGCCTCAGCCGCCAGCGAGTCAGCCAGTTGACCAGCTCCGATGACTTCCCCGAACCCGTCGTCCGGCTCAAGATGGGCGCCATCTGGCGGGCCAACGACGTCCGCAAATGGGCCAGGGACCACAACCGCACCCTCGCGGAAGGCTGGGACACCGATGCCGGCTGAGCGCTTCAGAAGCCCCCAATGGCCCAGCCCAGAAGTGTTAGCCCAGTACCGAGCCAACGGCGCGATCCGCCACCACGACCCCAACGCGCCGACGGCCGTCTACCGCTTCTATGACTCGGCCGGCCGTCTGCTCTACGTAGGCATGACCCACAATCCGACGTGGCGCTTCAAGTTCCACGTGCACAAGAACTGGTGGCCGCGGGCCGTGCGTCACACGATCGACTGGCGACCGAACCGCGCCGCGGCTGCCAGGGAGGAACGCCGAGCCATCCTGGAGGAGTGCCCGCTACACAATCGGCACGGGTTGCCCCGCCGTCGTCAGGTCAATCCAATTGATGCCGTCCGGCTCAGCATGGATGAACAGCGACCGGCTTGAGGGCGAGACCCCCGCCCGAATTTTTCGAGGACTCACCCAATCCGGGCGGGGGAAGGTCACGAAGGACCTTTGAGCAAAGAGTTGTTACTCCTGATCAGAGGATCTTCGTCGCGAGTGCTGTCGCAACGATGACCGCGAAGATCAGGAACCCAAGCCGGGCGGTGCGGGGGGTGCTATCCAGGACATCCCGCACCGCCAAGGCGATGGCCGAAATGATCCTCAGGCGGTAATCGCCTGAGTCATCCGGCGGCTCTAACATGGCGCCTCCTTTGGGCCGATGTTTCCCTTACATCAGTTCCTTCGGAGCCGACCACCAATGAGTTTGATGGGTTCACGGTTCGAACTTTGGCAATCGCCGGGAAGCGGCTCGCCGGGCGACAGGTCACCCTTGTGTCTAGGGGCAGGGTCTACGAATCGCCTGGCACCGACACTGAGTGGTCGAAATTCGGGGCACAGTCAGTGCGCCACCACGACAGCACTTCGATCCCTGCGGACCGGGCCATCCGGGCGGTTTCCGAAGCGCCATGCGAGCCGTGCGGGCGAGGCCTTCGGCATCGGAGGTCGGCGCAGGGCTCGACCATCGCCAGGCACAGGTCAGCGCCGAGGGTGACCATGTGAGCGTCGCGGATCAGCCCGGCCGCCGGGCAGTACGTGCCGCCCGACTTGTTGGGTCGCCGGTGGGACGGCTTGCATTTCGGGCCTCGGCAGACGTCCCAGTCGGCAGGGTGCCGCTCGGGGGTGAAGCCGAGGGCGATGAGCAGCTCGTGGGCGATGCGGTCTCCCCCTCGGGGGCAGTCCCCGTGGACCCAGGTGACCGGCCGCCCGAGTGCTGTGGCGTCGTGCCACACGTCGAGGAGGCCGGCCCGGACGTAGGCGCGGTCGGTGATGGACCGGCTGGCGGTGATGGCACCCGGAACGGGTCACTCACGGCTGGCCTCGTCGCGCTGGAGTCGCTCGATCTCGGCGACGATCAGCGCGCCCGCCTTGACCAGCGTCCGGATCGGGTCGCCAGGCGTCGGCTTGTACGCCTTGTCCGACCACGGCCACACCTCTTCGGCCCACGCCGACCAGATGGACGCGCCGGACATCCGGGCGGCAGCGACCGCGTAGGCGGCGCCGGCACCAGCGAGTTGCCCTCGGGTGTGCTGGTCGTCGTGTTCGACCGTCCAGCCTTCACGCCGGATCTGGCGGTCCCGCTCTGCGGCGATGAGTTCTACCGCCGTCGCTGAGCGGCTCTCAGAGCATCCAGGATGACCCGATGACCGGATCTCACGCTCGGCGGCCTGTTTGGACGCGAGAGGTGGCTCTGAGGGCGCGCTGGCGAGGTTCTCGAACTGACCGTCGTATCCGGGCGTGGCCACGGCCCGAACGATCTCCGCCGCCTGAGCGAACCCCTCACGTCGGGCGTGGGCTGCGCTCCCTCTGATCACGGCGACAACCCGAGGGCCTGACGACATCTCCGCTTCGATAGCCCGTGCGGCGCGTTCGGCCAGGTGTGGTGCCGCAGCCTGGAGAGCCAGACGCAGGCGCTCGTCGAGCATGACGTTCGGGTTGGCCGGGAAGGCGTCGATCGCCGCCTGCACGGCTTCGGCAGGGATCTCCATCACGCCGCCTGCCCGTCGACCTCGGCCAGCAGATCCCGGGCGCGGGCCTGCGGGCACGGACCGTCGCCGGCCCAACCGTGCTGAGGGCAGTGGCCGTCGGCGTCGGGCGCGCACTCGGACGGGTCGACCAGCTCGCGGACGAGGTCGATGGCGGCGAGGCGTGCCTGCCGCATGTCCGCGAGACCGTCGGCGATCAGCTTCAGGACGGCGTCCTCGGGGATGCGGATGGACCGGCCGACGCGTACCGCCGCGAGGTCGCCGCTGTAGGCCATCCGGTAGACGGTCATCTTGGACAGGCGGAGCAGGGCCGCCACCTCGGCGACGGTCATCCACCGGTCCCACAGGGTGGGGTCGATCGGGCTGGTGCTCACAGGAACCTCACTCGGGTCTCGGGGCAGCGCGTGCAGCGCTGGCGGATGGTGTGGCCGAACACGTCCGTGGTCTTCCAGCGGTCGCGGCGGGTGTGCAGCAGGTGGCGGATCATGCAGCGGGTCCGAGCAGGTTGCGGATGTAGTCGGCCGCCAGTCTCAGCCGCCCAGTAGCCTCGGCCGCCTCCTTGCGGGCTCGGCTGAGCACGGCGTGGTCACGGGTGTAGTCCCGCAGCGCCTCCCCCAGTTCCTTGGCGGTCAGCCGGTCCAGACTCCGGTCAGAAGACCACTCGGTTAGCGTCACCCCGAGCGCCTCTTCGACCCGCGCCAGAAGGTCAAGGCGGCGCTGGGTCGGGTAGTCGATGCTCGCCCGCGACCACTTCGCCTTGGCAGCTTCCACCTGGCGGTAGATCTCGTTCCGCTGCTCATCGCGGAGGCGCTGCATGTCCGCGTCCCGGATCGCGTTGTTCCGCGCGACCAGCCGGATCACCAGTTCCAGCGAGAGCTCAGGCTTCCGAGCCTCCGGCTTGATGACGACCTTGAAACGGCGGCCCGAACGCGGCGCCTCCATCAGCCCCCAGCCGTCTGGAACCTCAGCCGGGTCGACTACCAGGGGCGGAGCGACGATCCAGAAGCGGGAGCTGTACCGCCACCAGGCGTCCGCCTTGGCTGGGTCGTCAAGTTCCCGGCGCCAGTCGGCCTTCGACGTCTTCAGCTCGTGCACGTCGATCGCGTAGCCGCGCGACGGCCACAGCCCGACCCTGACCAGGTCGGCCCGGCGGGTGCTGCCCGGCGCCTGCACCTCGGTCAGCAGCACCTCGCCCGCCTGTGGCCTGCCGTCTGGCTGGCCGTAGTGGGCGACCAGGAGGTCGAGTAGCTGGCCGGTGTTCATGCCGCATCACCAGCCCGATTGCCCAGCCAGACGAGGCACTTCTCGAAGCCACCCCGCTCTGCCGCCTTCCGCTCCCGGATCGACTCCAGGTCGAAGGGGGTCAGACCCTGCAGCGCGGCCAGCGCGTACAGGACTTCCAGCAGGTCGGCGAATTCCTCGGGATCTTCGGGGTGGCCACTGCAGAGGGCCTCGGCGAGCTCCTCTTCGAGCTTCGCCCGCAGCAGGCCCGGCAGTTCGTCGCGGTGCGCCTCGCGGATCAGCGGCTCCACGCCGGACGCACGGATGACGTCCGGGATCAGGTCACGGACCAGCTTGCCGTCGGCGGGGAAGGCGAAGCGGCCGGAGAGCACGGTCACCACGGCGTCGAGGTCGCGCCGCTCGATCGCGGCAGTCAGGTCGTCACTCATCGGGCACCTGCCGGCGTCGGCGTCCACCGCTTGGTCAGGTCGGTGATCCTGCCGTAGTGGCCTTGGAAGCCGAGCGGCACCGTGCCACGGGGGCCCTGCCGCTGCTTGTCGACGATCACGTCGATTTCGCCCGCGCGCTCCCCCTCCGGCTCGTACATGTCAGGGCGGTGCAGGAGCATCACGATGTCGGCGTCGGCCTCGATCGCCCCCGACTCCCGCAGGTCCGACATGGCCGGCCGCTTATCGGCCCGCGACTCGGGCCCGCGGTTGAGCTGGGCGGCAGCGATGAGCGGCACATTGAACTCCCGGGCGATCAGCTTGAGACCGCGAGCGAACTCGGCGACCTCAAGTTGTCGGCTCTCGTACTTTCGGCCGCCGCTGCCGGGCTTCATGAGCTGCAGGTAGTCGACGACGACGAGATCGCATCCAGTGGTGCGTTGCATGCCGCGCAGCCGGGAGCGGATGTGCGACAGGCCGGCCTCAGGTGCGTCGTCGATGACGAGCGGCGCATCCAGGATCCGGTCCCGGACCTGGCCGATCCTCGCCCAGTCGTCGTCTTCGAGCGTCCGGTTCTGGAACCGGTTGAGGCTGACCCGGGCCTCGGCTGCGAGGAGGCGGTGGACGACGTCGGCGTGGGACATCTCCAGCGAGACGTACAGGCCGGGCTGGCGGCGGCGCACGCAGAGCTTGCGCAGGATGTCGATGCCCATCACGGACTTTCCGACGCCCGGCCGGGCGGCCACGATGATGAGCTGGCCGGGCCGGATGGTGACCATCGAGTCGAGGTCGGCGTAGCCCGTGAGCACCCGGTCGGCTTGGTCGGTGCCGCGCTCCAGGCCGTCCAGGACATCGTCGAGCAGCTCGCCCACCGTCGGTGCAGTGGCGCCGCCTATGTGGGCGCGGGTCGCCTCCTCCAGGAGCTTGCGGGCGTGGTCGACGTGGGAGGGGTCGAACTGGCCCGGCACGGTGAGGTTGCGAATCTGCTCGCTGGCTACATTGAGCCGCCGCCGCATCGCGTCGACCGCGATGGTTCCCGCGTGGTAGCCGATCGAGCCCGCACCGCAGGCGTGGCCGATCAGCGAGGCCACATACACGCCACCGACGCGGGCGAGATCGCCGGTCGCCGCCAGTTGCCTGAGGACGGCCGCCGGATCGACCGGCTTGCCGTCCTCGGCCAGCCGCACGGCCGCGCCGTACACGACCCCCGCGTTGGTGTAGAAGTCCTCCGGCCGGACCAGATCGGCGGCCTGCTCGGCGAGGTGACGCCACTGAATCGCCGCGCCCGCGATGGCCATCTCCGCCGCGGTGACCTCGACGGTGGGGGCCCAGTGCTCCAGTTCGATCGTGGTCACGCCGCCCCCCGGCGCAAGTCCGGTCCGTCGAAGGTGACCACCACGGCGTCGGCCGCCAGCCGGGACGCGATCCGCTCGCCGAGCATCTCCCGCAGGTCGGCCACGTTCGTGGTCACCAACGTGGGCCGCCGGTACATCCAGCGCTCGTCGATGATGCCAAGCAGCCGTTCGCCGTCCCGGTCCCACAGGCGGGTGGCGCCGACGTCGTCCAGGACCAGAGCTCCCGCCGTGGCCAGCCGGTCGAGCAGGCCGGCGTCGAGGGGCGGGGTGATGGCCTTCTGCCACTCGGCGGCGGTCAGGAGCCGGGGGACGCCCCGCCAGCCCGCTTCGAGCGCCAGCCGGATCGCGCGGTAGCAGTGCCAGGTCTTCGTCGTGCCAGTGCCGCCGACGAGCACCAGGTTGGTGCCCGCGCCCTTCAGCAGGCCCTCGATCCAGCGGGCCACGGCCGAGTGCACGGGATACTCGCCAGCGAAGACCGGCGGTGTGGCAGCGGTCCAGGCGTCCAGACGCTGGTCGGCGAGCCGCGCCTGGCGCTCGTCCTCGGCGGCGTCCATGTCGTCGAAGTCGTCGAAGTTGTCGGTCATCAGAGCCTCACGTTCGAGTAGTCCTGCGCAGGGAGGTGGGGGCCGGAGTCGCCGCGTGCGGCGGGCCGGGGCGAGCCACGCGACGGCCTGGATGCCTGGAGCCGGAGCTGGTCGTACTTCGCGCGAAGGGTCGGCAGCGACAGGATGTTGCCGCGCCAGAACTCGTCGTCCTGGCACCAGTCGATCGCCCGATGGATCTGCTCCTCGGTCCGCTTGTCTGCGGTGAGCATCAGTCGCGCGGCGTCTCGCCAGCGCTTGCTGATCGTGGGCGGCTTCGATCCGTTGTCGACGACCCGGTTGGCCAGGTGGTCGCAGACGCGATCGATAGCTGCGACGAGCTCAGGGCTCAGGTCGCTCTGGACCGCCCCTTCTTCGCTGCATTCGTCGCCGTCGGTCGACGGAGTCGCCGACGAAGAGGTTCCGGGGAAAGGGGAACTGGGGGAAGGGGAAGTGCTTTCTTGCTCACCGTACTTTTCCCCTTTCCCCTGGGAAGGGTTCCCGGAAGGGTTCGGCGAAGGGTTCCGGGAACCCTTCCGGGAAGGCTTGGCCGGAGGGTTGTCGGAAGGGTCGGCCGATGGGTTAGGGGAACCCTCCATCAGGTCACCCAGGAACCCGGTCAGCACGCTGCGGGCGATGTCGGACCCGACGTCGGCCAGCGGGATGCGCTGAAGCTCGGCACGGAGCGCGGCGCGAAGCATCGGCGACTCGATCAGGCTGGCCGACTCCCGGGCCGACTTCAGGACGTTCGGCTGCTTGTAGACGCGGTCGCGGCGCACCAGCGACCTGACGAGGACCTCTTCGGTGTCCTCGTCGACCAGGACGAACGGACGCTCGCCCTCGGCGAGCACCAGCAGGTCTTCGAGTACGTCAGCCGGCGTCAGCCCGGGGGCCTTCTGCGCCCACCGCCGAGCCCGGAGCGCGATGAGCCCGCAGTAGGACAGGTCCGGCTGGGAAATCAGAAACAGGTAGAGGCGCTGCGGGCCCGGGGGCAGTTTCAGATAGTCCGGGTCGTCCCAGATGGTGGTGAAGATGCGCGCCTCCGTGCGAGGCATGGCTGCTCCTGGTGGTGCTCGAAGGGTCAGGACCGGGGCGGGCCGGGTATTCGGCCGGCCCCGTCGTGAGCCTCGCGGGATCTCGAACTGTGGGCGGCGATCCGGTGCGACCTGTGGATAACTCGGATCTTGTGGACAGCGCTGTGGATAACCGTCATGCCGCCTCCCTCAGTGCCGCCGGAGCGGCCCCAGGAGCGTGTCCAGCGCACCGGGGGCCGCAGGGGTAGAGCTGGGTGGGGAGAGCCCCGCACGGCCCCGTCCCATGTCCACACGGGCCCGACGTGCGGGCCTCGGCCAGGAGCAGGGGAGCCAGGGTGGCAAGGACCTCAGGGGTGACGACAGGCGGCAGCGCCTGCACGTTGGTGTCGGTGGTTCGCTCCGGGCACGGGCACTCCGGCGCGGAGCATGCTCCCGTCGCGTTCCGCCACGTGGCCGAGTAGATCGCCCAACCGGACCGGTCGGCGCCCTTCGTGTGCACGGCCCCCTGGTGGTCACAGCGGGTGCAGCGGGCCACCAGATCGGCCAGGGGCACCCAGGAACGGCTCTTCGGGGTGCTCACGCCGCGCCCCCTTCCGCCTCAACCTCGGCGAACAGCGACGGGACGTCGGGCGTGGCCTTGGGCTTGGGCAGTCCGAGCACCCGCGCCCGCTCCCCCGGGTCCGTCGTGCGCCACTGGGCGATGCGGCAGTAGTCCGCAGACCGGTCGACCGTGACGCCGCGGCGGCCGAGCATGGATGCGACCAGCGCCGTGGTGCCGGTACCGCCGAACGGGTCGAGCACGACGGCGGGTCGGGTAGGCGCGTTCTGATCAGGGCAGGCGCACGAGTAGCCGAGTAGGTGACGGTCCGTCGCAAAGCGCCGGTGGCCGATGCCATCCGATGTCATGCGCTTCGGGGCGGTCGGTGCCGCCCACGCCGCCAGCTCGTTGTTCGGCTCACCGTCCAGCGTCCGCTGGACATGCATCACAGGCCGGCGACCCTCTCCGCATTCGATGCAAATCCCGGTCGGCGACCAGCCGCGGATGATGCGACGTGGCCAGGCAGTCGGGAAGGCTGCGAAGTGGTCAACGCCAAGCTCGGCCGGAACCTTGAGCGGCTCGGTGGGGATCTCCCAGACGCTGCCGGGCAGAGCGCCGAGCGCATGAGGTTGGCTCTGGTTGAGGCCGTCGTACTGGCTTGCAGTGCCAGCTGTCGCTGGGCGCAAGCCCCCGTTGCGGCCAGCCGTCCAAGAACGGACGTGCGGCTCCCGGATCTCGTCGATCGCCGAGAAGTAGCGCGGCAGTTTGGTCAGATGGAACCAATGCTCATGCGAACGGCGGACTCGGTCGGTGACGCTCTCCGGGAGCGCATTCGGCTTACTCCAGATCAACTCAGCGCGGAGAATCAGGCCGAGCTGGTCGATGCAGCCGAGCGCGTATCTCCAGGGGAGGCCGACGAGTGACTTTCTCCCCACCCCGAAGGACGGCCCATCGAGGGGGTTACCGCCGAGCCTCCGCGCTGTACGCGCCTCGTTCTTCGCGTCGACTGTCGTACGCCCCGGCGCGCCCTTCCCGCTGTAGTAGGAATCCCCCAGGTTGATCCACAGCGAGCCGGTCGGTTTGAGTACCCGCATCCATTCGGCGGTGCACTGCAGCAGGTTGCTGACGTACTCAGCAGGAGTGGACTCATCTCCGATCTGCCCGGCGTAGTGCTCTCCGCCGTCTTGATAGGAGCGCAGCCCCCAGTAGGGCGGACTGGTGACGATGAGGTCAACGCTGGAGTCCAGGAGGGGGAGGGCGCGGGCGTCGCCACGGAGCACGACCGGCACGACCGCGGTCATGCCGCACCTTCCAGCGCGTCGTCTCCCGTGTACTCGGGGGCTTCGCGGATAGCGCCCTTCTCGACCGCCTGAATCAGCTCACACCCGGGGCACTCGCAGTAACCGTGACGGTCAGTGGACCCGTGAACCGCATGGAGCTTGGCGCCCTCGACCCTGACCGCCTCGCGCAGGCGGGCCAACTCCCCGAACACCTCGGCGAGGCCCCTTTCGCCCTCGCCGGCCTTCTCCTTGAGGAGCTTGGCCACATCCTTGGCAGCCCACTTCAGGCGCTCCACCTGGTCGGGCTTGGGCCGGTCGGGCAGCATCTCGATGCGCCCGCACAGCTCCCGGTACGGCTGGACCAGCTTGGGGATGACGTAGATCTCGAACTTGAAGGCGACCTGGTGCCACGCCTCCCGGGCGGCCGCCGCGCGGACAGCCTTCTCCCACGTCGACCGCTCCTTGAGCAGGCGCATCTTCATGTCCCGCTCGTGAATGGCGTCCCCACTGGCAGCCTTGAGCTGCTCGCGAAGCTCAGCAATTTCGTCATCGGAGGCGAACAGCGAGGGCACGTGCTCACCGCTCTGCGCGGCCGGGCGGGTCATGCCGCCCTCAAGGGCATCGCGATGTACTCGAAGTCGTCGTCGCCCTCGCCCACCAGCAGCGAGCCACGGCCCGGCGCGTGCATCCCGATCGAGGCGTTGTCGGCGTCGATGGCGGCCAGCCCGTCGCTGATGACCTGCGGCAGGAAGGACAGGTCGAGAGGGCCGCCTTCAAGGGCGCACGCGACGACCTCCGAGCCGCGCCCTCCGTCGTTCCCGGACCGGACGGTGACCGCGTCGTCGGCGAACCCGAGCCGGACGGGGGTGTCCGCGCCTCCGATAGCCACCACACGCTTCACCGCCTCGGCCAGCTCCTCCACCGGCACCAGGGCCGTGACGGGCGACTGGAGCATCTGCCGAGCGCGGCGCCAGTTCGGGAACTGGTCGGCCAGCAGGCGGGTGGTGAAGGTCCGTCCCGCCGAGGTGAAGCCGGCCAGCCGGTCGTCACCGCAGATCTGGACGGGTCCGGCGCCGAGGCCGCGGGCCAGGTCGCCGAGCGCCTTGGCGGGCACGAGCATCTCGATGTCGGCCGCCTCCAGCGTCGGCTGCCAGGTCACCTTCCGGTGGGCGATCCGCTTGGTGTCGGTCGCCGTGAGCAGCAGGCGGCCGTCGTCCGTGAGCATCTGTACGGCCGTCTGGTAGACCTGCGCCGAGGACGGATCGGCCGCCGGGCAGACCTGCCGTAGAGCGGCCTTGAATGTCTCGCCGGTCACCTCACCCAGGGCGGGCGGGGCGTCGGGGAGCGTCGGGAAGTCGTCGACCGGCATGGTGACCAGGACGTACTCGGAGGTGCCGCAGCGCAGCACGACCTCGGCACCATCCAGGGTCAGCTCGGCGAACTGCCGTCCGGGCAGGCCCTTGGCGACCTCGGCCAGCAGACGGGCGGAGACCAGGACGCGGCCCGGCTCGGCCACGTCGGCGCGGATCTCCACTCGGGCGGCCGTGTCGTAGTCGAAGGCGCTGATGGTGAGCAGTTCGCCCTCGGCCACGAGCAGAAGGCCGCCGAGGACGGGGAGGTTGGGCCGGGCCGGCACGACGCGCGCGGCCCAGCCAACGGCGTCGGCGAGGAGCTTGGGGTCTACGGAGATCTTCATGCGGCGTCCTCGTACTCATCGGGGTGAAGCTCGCGGTGGAGTTTGGGGTCGTGCCGGTAGAGGCACCCCGAACAGCAGGCGGGGTCACGAAGGTCGAGCCAGCCCGCGCCCTCGACAGGGTCGGGGCGGACCTCCAGGAGTTCCTCGCAGTCGGGGTAGAGGTGGCCCTCGAAGGGAAGCGCGCCAAGGATCAGGGCGCCGGGGTACCAGGGGCGTCGCCAGTCGATGAGGCTCATGCCGCCACCTGCTCTGCTGCCGCACGCTCGGTAGCTCGCTTCTTCTTCACGGTGGCGATCTGGAGAGCACGGGCCCGAACCCGGACACATGCCCGGCATTCGGCTCGACGGGCACGGCGGTTGTCATCGGCCCACGCGTACTCGGCCATCGGCTTGGTCTTCTCGCACACGGAGCAAGTGCGGATACCTGTGGGCTGCCGTTCCGCCAGAGTCATGGCGGCCAGGACGCCGCCGGGATCGTCCTGTTCGGGGACGGTCCTGGCCCAGGACAGGCAGGCGACGAACACCGTGCAGTTGAGACACACCTCGCGGGCCTCGTCTTCGGCCTGCTCGTCACCGGCCGCCGGCATCATGTCGACGGCTGTCCGCGTGCAGGCGCCCCCCTTCGGCATGGACAGCGTCGGGCCGCCCATCGGATGGGGCTTACTGGGCGGGTTGGCCACGAGCCGCAGCCGCACGTCAAGCACGGCGATGTGGGCCAGGTACGTCGCCAGGGCCGTACCGCGGGCGTCGGCCTCGATCTTCGAGATGACGGACGACTTCGAGACGTGGCGACGCTCGGCCAGTTCCTCCTGCGACCAGCCTCGTGCGCGCCGAAGACTGCGCAAATCCTCGACCAACTCGTCGTCGCGAAGAACGACCCGGCCGTCACGGTCGACGGCCTCCATCGCAGCTTCGACCAAGGCGGACCACCCCAGCAGGGCCCCCATGGGCGGAGATGCCTTGCCGTGCCGCCAGTTGGACACCGACTTGGCGCTGACTTCGAGGACCTTCGCGACCGCCTTGTCGGTCAGATCCCTGTCCCGGGTCCGCTTGGCCAACTCGGTGACGAGCGGGTGCGGAGCGCGCGTCATGCCGCCACCCCCGGGAACCGCTCCAAGTCCTCCCCGGTGATGCACTCCACGAGCGCGGAGACGATGACCTCGGCCACGGGCGGCGTGACGGCGTTGCCGTACTGCCTCACGCGCTCCCGCTTGTTGCCGAGGACGACGTACGCCTCGCCGAAGGCCATCGCGGCACCGATCTCGTGCGGCTCCAGCATCCGGAACAGGACGTCCTCGATGTCGGGCATGGCACCGACCAGCGCGTACTTGTCGCGCGTGGTCAGCGTGCCGACCGGCTCGCCAACGGACCGGGCCTGGCCCTTGCCGAAGTACGGCACGAGCAGGTGCTCCCAGGTGATGACCGACTGGTGGCCAGCCGTGGTAAGCGCGCGGAGCGGCTCGTGGAACGGGGTGGACATCTGGCCGGCGTCACCGCGCGGGGTGTTGTTGCGCATCACGAACCCCGGCGGCGGCGTCACCAGCCCGTGGTGATTGCCGGAGGCGGTCACGGTGGCCAGGGCCTCAGCGACCGAGCGGGCGTCGGAGCCGCCGCCGCGCAGTTCGGCGACGAAAGGCAGCCAGGCCAGGCCCGTCTCGTTGCGGGCCGTCTGCGTGCGCAGCGGCTGGTCGGCCGGGGCCGCCTCCTTGCCTTCGCGTCCTTCCACGGGCACGAGCAGCGGCGGGACGACCAGGCCGTGGTTGCCGCCGTCGGCGACGACCGTGGCGAGCGGGTCGACGTCGGCGCGCAGGCTGCGGTTTCGGCCCGAGCGAAGCGGCACGAGGAACGGCGGGACCGCAATGCCGAGGTGGTTGCCGGAGGCCGTGGCGGTGGGGAGAACTTCGGTGATGGCCCCGGTCCGGATGTCCCCTTCCCCGCCGCGATGGACGGTGATGAACGGAGGCACGGCGACGCCGTCGTTCTCTCGCGTGGTGCGCGTCGACATGGGCTCGGTCACGGGCGCGGCGTCATTGCGCCACGTTCCCCCAGCGGGAACCACGATGGGCCGGGCGTACTTTTTCAGACCGGCCTCGATCCGGGCCATAGTCTTCTCGGCGAGAGGCTTGGCCCGGTCGCCGATGCGCTGGCCGGGCAGCGACCAGTCGATCGCGGCGGCGGCCGGGAGCGCGAACGGCTCCACGACCTGGTTGCGGCAGGAGGTGCGGGGGCACCGGTAGACGTACTGCTGCCGGTAGCGGCCCATGTCCGCGCCGAGGGTCTTGAAGGACTGGAGGGCCGACACCCACTGCCCGCAGGTCGAGCACCAGGCGGCCGGGCGGAGCCACTTGTCCCAGTCCGGGTCGCGGCCGATGCTGCGGTGCCAGTAGGCGACGTACAGGCGGTCACGGGACTGCGGGGCCCGCGGGGTGCGAGCCGAGAGGGCGTGCATGCTGTTCATCGCGATGAGCCGGGTCCGGTAGCCGAGCTTGCGGATCTCTCCCACCCAGCGGTCCCACTGGTCCCAGGCGCGGACGTCGACCACGTTCTCGACGACGCCGGCGAGCACCAGCCCGCCGCGTTGCTGGACGCCCCGCAGGTACATCGGGACCTCTTCCATCAGCGCGCGGGAGCGTTCCGCTTCCTCGTCCGGGCCGGGCCCGACGTCGAAGATGGAGTCCTGCAACGTGCTGTCGAAGTCGCGGCGCTTCCCGCGGGCGACGCTCCACTGCGGGCACTCCGGGCTGGCCCAGAAGAGGTCGGCGACGGGCCAGCGCTCGACGGGCGCTTCCCGAATGTCGCCCTTCCAGTGGTCGACGTCGGGGAAGTTGGCCGCGTGGGACTCGATCGCGCGGTCCCAATGGTTCGCGGCCCGGGTCACCGTGACGCCGGGCACGGCGTCGGCTCCCTGGCTGCTGCCGCCTGCGCCGCAGTTTCCGGTCCAGTGCACGAGGCCGTTACGGCGGCACAGCCACGTGCCGTACTCGACGGTCGGGCACCAGACGATCCCGGTGTAGGTTGTCCACTCGGCGACGGCCTGGCGGAGCGGCTTCGCGGTGACCCGCTCCAGAAGTGACACCCGCCACATCGGGTAGGCGGCGCCCTTGTGCTGCATGTCCCATCGGTGAATCGACGTCGCCCGGCCGGCGAGGATCGCGGCGAACTGGAATCCCTCGGCCCGGTCCTGCCGATTCTGTGAGAGCGACGAATCCCGCGCACCGTTCCGCACCCGGGTCGTCCCGTCGGCCAGCATCGACGCCTCGATCAGCAGGTCGAGCTGCCCGGCGGTGAGCGCGAGGAGCCAGCCAGGGTCGAGCACGTGGTCAGGGGCGGCCGCGAGGATCGGCGCCGCGGCGGCCGCGTTGAGGCGCCAGTACCGGGTTCCCCCATACTCCGCAACGTTCCAGGCCGGCTGGCCGACTCGACGGCCAGCACGCCCGACAGGCGGCCCGTAGAGCGCGGTGAGTACCTGCTCGATCCGCTCGCACTTCTGCGGGTTTACCGAAGGCGACTGCGACAGGTGGATGCCGCCGTTGGCGCGGTAGCTGCCCTCGGTCCACGCCCATCCCACGAGCTCAACGAGCGCGTCGTCGTAAACGGGCTGGGCCGGGAGCTCGAAGGGGGCGCTCCGGACCACCGAGGACTCCAAGGTGAGCTGATCGGAGGTCCGGACCTGCCATTCGAGGCGGCGCGCGGCCGTCGCGCCGACGCGCTGCTGCACGGGCCAGCGGTGGCCGACGGTGGTCAGCGCCGAGATTGCCTTGCCCTCGACCTTGAGCATCTTCTCGTCGACCAGGTCGAAGAGGTTCATGCGCTGGATGGGCACCCAGCGCGCGAGCCCGTCCTCAATGTTGAGGCTGGCGACGAGGTCTCCCACGGCGACCTCGTCGTACCGACGCCAGCCTCGCGTGGTCAAAATCTCGGTCTCGGTGTCGGCACAGAACCAGTCCATGATCGTTAAGGTCATCGACCCAACCTCCGGGGGTTCCGCAGGTACTCGCCGTGAGGCCAGAGGTCCTGCTTGAGCTGGTCGAGGAAGTGCTGCTCGACGAGGTCGAGCGGCGGGCCGCCCGACTCGATCGGGTGGGCGGTCGAGAGGCGGCGGATCAGCGCGCGGGCCCGCTTCTGCTTCCGGGCGAGCCGCAGCATCAGCCCGCCGCCGACGGCCGCGCCGACCACGATCGCGATGGCCAGGAGCGCGACGAAGTCGTCGAGCTTGCCGGTGTCCTCCATGTAGGCGAGGACCGTGCGGACGGAGATCTCATCCACGGCCGGCCACCTCCTCGGGCAGCTCAACGCCGAGGGGCACGCCGTAGTCGACGTGAAGCCGGTAGGCGTCCAGGAGGGCGTCGATCGCGTCGCGGTCGGCCTCGGCCGCCTGGTCGCGGCGGGCCTTCAGCCACGTCTCGACGGCGTCGCCGCGGCGCGGGCCGGGCTGTTCCTCGCCGAGGTAGGTACGGGCGACGGTGAGTGCGTGCCCGAGGTCGGACATCGGCCTGCTCAGCGCGGGATCGCTCCGCTGCCCGGCGGCGACGGCGACGAGGATCCGGTAGTGGACCGTGCTCGTCATCTCCAGCCAGTCGGCGAGCTTGGCGGCGAAGGCCTGCGGATGGGCCGGAGCGTTCCCGGTGCGCAGCCCCGCGACGGCGGTCTTCAGCGACTCTGAGGGGATGCTGCTCACGCGGCCACCGCCTTGGAGAAATCCGGGTACTCATCCCAGGTCCGGCCGTCGAGCTCGCGCCCGGCAGTTTTCTTGCCCCAGCGGCGGACTGCGCCCGGGTAGTCGCCGTGCGAGTCGCGCTCCAGCGACCACGTCTTGTGGTCCGGCTCGTAGAGGTGTCCGTCCTCGGAGACGTGGTGAGTTGCGCCGCGCTTCTCGGCCTTGGCCTTCTCGGCCGCGAGCCACGCCGGATCGGCCGACTTCCAGCCCCCGCTCGGCTCAGCGATCCGGACGGACCACGGCGCGGGACCCCACTCGCCCCACTGCTTGAAGTGGAAGGAGGCACTGGCGGTCGCGCACTGATCGCGGAGGCTGCGAGCCCAGTTCGGGTGCATGGGCCGCGCGTGACGGCCGGACTCGCCGCCGACGATGACCCAGTCCAGGACGCTCGGGCAGCAGGAGTAGACGTCGCGGCCGTCGCTCGTCTTCACGTCGCCGCCGAGCGCGTCGATCAGCGCACCGTTGCGGGCTCGCAGGTTACGCAGATCGATCGGCCCCAGCAGTGGTTCAGCGGAGATGAACCGGACGGCGGCCGGCGTCTCCAGCAGAGCTGGGATGCGCAGCTCGGCGTGCTTCTGGTCCTCGACGGAGACGCCAACCCACACGTTCGGGAGAGGCCAGGACCGATCGAAGTAGACGGCATTCCCGTCGACTCCCGGCACATACGTTGGGCTGTGCGGCGTCCCAGCCCAGCTCATGTTGGACCGGAGGTGGACACCGGCAACGTGCCCGCTACCGCATCGGCAGAAGTCGTTGAGGAACGCCCGCATCCTCGCGTGCCGTTTGGTCAGGATCTGGAAGGTGTGGTGACTGGCCTGGGCCATCACCGCGAATACCTGGGTGATGAACTCGTCGGGCACGTCGTCGTGGAACAGGTCGCTCATGCTGTTCACGAAGATTCGGCGCGGCCTCTTCCAGCGGAGCGGCAGTGGGAGCCGCTCGGGCCGGAGCGTCACGCCGAAGCCGTTCGGGTAGGCGGGCGTCCCGGCGAAGCGGCGCGCGATCCCCTCGGCGTAGCAGTTGTCGCATCCGGCACTGACCTTCGTGCAGCCGGTGACCGGGTTCCAGGTGGCCTCGGTCCACTCGATGGAGCTGCGGTCACCCACGACGGCCACCCCCTCGGGCGAGGATCGCGGCGCGCGAGAACACCGGCTGCTGGGGGATGGGGTGGTCCCGCAGGTACTGGTCGTAGAGCTCCCGCGTGGCCTCGTCTTCGCCGCCGGGCCAGACGCCCGGGTGGCCCGGGTCGGTGTAGGTCTCGCTCATGAGGTCACCTCCGCCTCGATCGGCTCCAGGTAGTGGATTGGCCGGCCGAGCGCCTCGGCGTACTCGATCTCGCTGCGGGTCGAGTCGCCGATGTAGCCGCCGACGTTGAGCACGAGGACCTCGTCAGCGAGGTCGATCTTCCGCTTGTGCAGGTCGTCGAGGTGGTCCTTCACCTTGGCCAGGTCCTCGGCGGACATGTCGCCGAAGATTTCGGCGTCGCTGCGCATGTCGCAGCCGATGCTCAGCACGATCCGGCCAGCGAGGGTCTGCCGGAGGTTGGCCTCGCGGAAGGCTTCGCCGAAGCGGGTCGACCCGCAGAGCACCACGATGGTGGGCCGCTGGGCCGGGATGTCCCCGGGGCGCGAGAAGCGGAGGTGGCGGGGCGGGAAGTCCCTGACCAGGTCGTGATGCCTGTGGCATTCGTTGGAGTAGTGCGGGTAGCTCACCGTCCGGTCTCCTCTCTGGCGTCCTGGGCGTCGTGCAGCGCCGCGATCCGCGCGATCCGCGCGTCGGGGTCCTTCGACAGGTCCGGCGCGTCCGCGTACGGGGGCCGGCCGATCCGGGCCAACTCCTCATCGCTGGCCGGGTCGGGAACGGTCCGCTCCACCAGGTCGACGAAGGCGTTCCAGTAGGCGATGTCGGCCTCGCGCTTCGCCTTCACGGCCTCGCGCTGGGTCTCCAGCTCGGAGGCCTGTTCCACCAGGTCGGCGATGCGCTTGTCGAGGTCGGCGACCTCGTCGTCGCCCCGCTTGCCGATGGCGGCGATCTCTTCGGCGACGTGGGTGCGGGTCCACCGCTTCACGTCCGGGGCCTCACCCCGGTAGGAGGCGGTGACGGTCGGGAACACCTGAGTGTCGGTGCTCAAGGTCATGACGAACTCCAGATCAGAAGGGGGCTTCGGCGGAGGTGAGCTGCCAATCGGAGTAGGAGACGGTCCGCACCCAGACAGCCCGGCCGTCGTCGTGCGCCTCCTCGACGGTGTCGGCGTCGGCCAGATCGGAGTCGGCGTGCGGCACCACCTCGGGCGAGCGGGTCACCGTGAACTGGGCCGACTCGATTAAGGACAGCGCCCCGATGCGGCTGCGGGCCTCACGCAGCTCGGCGACCAGATCAGGGACCGCGCCGAGGGCCTTCAGCGTGGCCGGGGCGATCACCATGGACTTGCCCATGGCCTCCTCGTAGGCGGTCTCGATCTCGTCGAGGTCGAGCGGCGGCTCGGGCTCCGGCTCCTCCATGTAGGGGGTCGTCGGCTCGCCAAGGTCGTCGATGTGGGTCACGGGCACCTCCGTCGTGGGCGTGGGGGGCGGCATCTCGGAGCCGCTGCCGATGCAGTCGTGGTCGACCGGGAGGGTTTCGCGCTCCCAGTCGCAGAAGCGCATGTCGTGGACGTCGGAGGCCATCACGCCGCCTGCCGGAGCTGGGCGGCGGCCAGGCAGTAGCGGCGCACCAGTTGCTGGCCGGAGCGCTCCATGACGACCTCGATGAGGCCCTCGTTGAGCAGCAGGGTGATTCCGGTGATGGCCTGGCCTCGCGCCCGGTCGCTGCCCGCGACCACCCTGGCGAGGTCGATCGCGCTGAAGACCAGATGGGGATAGCGCCGCATGTGGGCGAGGATCGGGTCCCGCGTCCACCCGGCCGGCCTGTACGTGCCGGGCCCGCCGCGCCGCCAGCGCTCGTAGCGGTCGGCGGTCCGCCGGGTCACCTTGAGCCGGTCAGCCGCCTGGTCGATGGTCAGGCCCGAGGCGCGGAGGCGCCGGTACTCTTCGCGGCGGGCGGGCGCATCGGCCTTCGATGTCGTCGTCACGCCGCCTCCCCCCGAGTCCGGGCGGGCCAGTCGGCGAGCTTGGCCCGCCGGTCGGCCGCCTGCTGCGTGAGCGTCCGCTTGTCCCACTCGTGGATGAGCAGGTCGAGGTCGTAGCCCCAAGCCGGTTCGCGGGTGAGCTCCTCGTTGTGCTGGCGACAGCACGGCTCGGCGTTGTCCGGGTCGTCGATCGGCCCGCCGCGCGCCCTGGTGAGCGGCTCATGCAGGTCGTCAGCCAGACGGCCGCACCAGGGCACGACGCAGCGAGGGCGAATTCCGTCCGGCCACAACTCGTCTTTCATGGCCCGCCGGCGGCGGTTCTCCGCGCGGCGCTTGTCGCTCACCGACTTGAGCGGAACCCGCTTCAGCTCGGTGTTGCCGCGCTTCATCGGGGCGCGGCGGGCCAACGGCTTGCCGGGCTGGAGTGGCTTGTTCCGCCTCATGCGCCACCTGCCCGCGTGGTGATCGTCTCGATGGCCAGCGCGGTCTTGTTGAGGCTGCCCATGAGCATGGCCTGCTCCTTGAGTGCCTCCAGGAAGTCCCACGCGGCGTTGCGCGCGGCAGAGGCCCTGCGCAGCGCCAAGAACTGATCCGGGACGCGATCGGCGAACCAGGCGTCGCGAGCCTTCTGGCTGACATGGCTGCCGACCTCGGGGGCATCGTCCAGGTAGGGCGCCTTCGCCCGGTGGTACGCCTCCTCGGCGTCCACCTCGACTCGCCGGGCCTTCCGGAGGTCGAGCTGGGCCCGCCCGATCGCGTTGGTCAGCAGTTGAAGGTAGGTGTTGGTCTCATATGGGCTGAGCACCTCGCCCGGGTTCCGGAACTGGAACCCGGACTGGTTCAGCGAGTACGCGGCCTCGCTCATGCCACGTCACCTCCAGGCGCGGGCCCCGACGGCTGCGTCCACGGCTCGCCTGTCGGCACGGCCCGCAGCCGGTCGGCCTTGCGCGGACTGGAGGTGACCTCCTTGACGAGCGCGTTGTGGGCGCGCTTCTCCGGGCCGGTCATGTGGCCGGCGGCGGCGAGCTGTTCGTCGGTGACCTTCGAGCGGGCGACCGTGCCGTCTTTGTTGCGGGGCAGCCCGTCCGGGCCGATCCGGGACTGCTCGTCCAGAGCGTCGGCCCGCTCCTTTACGGCCTCCAGGAGGCGGTTGGCGGTGACCGAGTTGATGGTCCGCTGGCGCATCGCGTCGACCACGTCCTGCCGGAACCGGTGGACGGTGTCGAGCGTCGACTCGGCCAGGCGCTTCTCGAACACGCCGACCCAGTTCTCGTCGACCACGACGGCCGCGTCGGCGGCGCGCTGCTGCGGCGGCATCGCCCGCTGCCCGGCGTCGGCGACGACGTTTTCGGCGGCCGGGTTGGAGCGGTCGCCCTTCTGCCACTGGGCCAGGGCCACGCCGAACCTCTGGGCGCCGTTCCGGATGGCGTCGCCGATCAGGACCTTGACCGCGTCGGACTGGTTGGACGGGCAGGACCCGTAGCCGGGACGGGTGACACCGAGCACGGTGAGCCTGATCCACATCCCGACGGGGCGGCCGAACTCGTCAGTGTCGAGCTTGGGCGTCCCGTCCTCGTCGAGCGCGAACGGCTCCCACGTCCAGAACGGGTCCGTCTCCAGCAGCCGCTCGACCACGTCGGCGTGGCCGACGTAGTCGATGTGGATGTGCTTCGGCGACACCCACGCCTGGCACTCCGGGCAGCGCCGCTTCTGGTGGTCCGGCTTCGGGCAGTGCGTCCGGAAGTCGGCGCACTCCTTGCAGGTGACGCGCGGGAGCTTCCCGATCTGCTCCTCGCGGAACGGCTTCCGCAGGTCATGAAGCTGAGCCAGAAGCCGATCCCGCTCCTCGGCCGACATGGCGAACGCCTCGCTCATCGGTCGCCTCCCGTCAGGGCCCGGCGGGCGGCCGTCACCCAGCCGCATGCGATGTCGTAGGCGGCGTCCTGGCGGTCGTCGCACGTCAGCTCGGGCTCGACCTCACGCCAGCCGATGGCGCCGCACTCGACGGCGTCGCGGAACCAGATCGCGTCGGCGTACGCCTCGAACCTTTCGGCCACCTGCGCGGCGTCGAGGTCGGCGTCGGCGAGGCGGTGGAGTTCGGCCACGCAGTCGGCCGTCCAGTTGTCGTCCAGCCAGTTCCCGGCCAGGCGCTCCAGCCGCTGCTCCGTCGTGAACAGGCTCGTGATCGTGGCGGTCATTCCCCGCCCTCCAGGAACCTGTCGATCGCGAACTGGGCGTGAGCGCTGTCGAGGTCGAACGGGCCATCGCGCCGGATCGAGTCGATGACGTAGGCCCACATGCCCCAGAGGTCACTGGCACTGATCGACTCATGCATCAGCTCGCGCAGCTCGGCCTCATGGACGTCGTCGAACGTCCCGCACACCCACTCCTCGGCGAGCACGACGAGCCGTTCACGGGGGGTGCGGGCACCCGCGAGGGTCACGGAACCCTCGGGGTGCCCGCCGGCCGTTCCGGAGCCGTCGGCGTGGAACTCCGGGGTGGCCACCGCCGCGTCCGCTGCGGACGACGCGACGGAGTCGGGGGTGCGCTTCGTCTTACGCAGGCCGGGCAGGCGCGTGGTCAGGTCCTCGATCGGACCGCTCAGGCGCTCCCAGTGCGCGGTGAACAGGGACATCAGAGGGACTCCCCCTTGTCGTGAGCTGCGGCCACGCCTTCGAGGGCGGCGATGATGTCCGCCCAGGTGCGCCGGGAGTCGTCGTTCCAGTGGCCGATCAGCGTCGGCAGGTCGAGCGCCGGGTCGGGCTCGATGGGCACGTAGTCGCGGAGCGCCTCGCCGGTCGCGCGGGCCAGCGCGTGGTGGGGGTGGTCGTCCCAGGGGGCGTCCACGTCGAGGCCGCTGGCCAGGTTGATGGCGCCACACACGTCGACCGGGACGTGGTCGAGGTCGGCGCCCTGCGCCACCCACTCACGGTCGTAGTAGTCGCCCTGGTAGTGGCCGCGCTCACGGAGGACCTCGACCGCGCCGCGGGCGGCGTCGGCAACGCTGGCGGGGATGGTCTCCATCACGCCGCCTTCGCTAGGTCGCGGGCGGGAGCGGGGACGTGCAGGTCGGCGAGGCGAGCGCGGATGGCCAGCAGCCAGAAGCGCATCAGGGCCTTGTCGCGGAGCTTGGCGGCCTTGCCCAGCTCGATTCGGTCGGACCTGAGCGCCTGGTCGGCGCGGCAGTCAGGGCATCCCTCGATGTGGCGGCGCATCTCATTGGCGGACATCAGGCGGCCGCCTCAGCGGTGTGGGGCTTGCTCGCGGAGAGCCGGACCTTGACGCCGCCGACCTTGCCGTTCAGACGCACGTAGTGCCCATCCTCGCTCTTCTGGACGAGGTCGAGGAAGTTGGCGAAGGCGCGGAACGTGGACTCGTGGTTCCCGTAGACGTGGGTGGAGAGCGAGGCGGTGCCGTCGTACTCCACGTGGAGGCTCCAGTTGAGGAGCGGAAGCTCGCCGTTGGCCACGAGCGACGCCGCCACGGAAAGGGCGGTGGCCGCAGCGATACGCGTCAGCTCGTCAGAGGTGGCCGTCTTCCACTCGCCGTCGGCCTCGACCTCGATGAGCGAGTGGGGGAACTCCCGGAGGAACCGCTCGTGCTGGTCGCGGACCTGGCCGAGCTGGCGCGTCGGCTCGGTGATGCCGACGATGGGGCCGTCGTCGGGGCCGCAGTCGGCGATGACGACCCTGAACCTGTCGGGGACAGTGTGAGACGATGAAGTCATTCCCGGCTCTGCCTTTCTGCTAAGCGAGTGTTGAGCTGGGGGGTTTCGCGGGCCTTGCCGGGTGACAGCCGGCCGGGCCCGCCTTGTTTTCAGGCGGCGGGGCGATCAGCGAGCGAGGACGCCGCGATAGCCGCACGAACGTGGGGGGCGAGCAGCGCCGCGATGCGGGTCCGCTGTTCGGGGGTGAGGGGCGGATCGGTCATGCCGTCGTCCCAGCCCGCCTGGAAGATCTCGTCGGGGGTTCGGCACAGGCGGCGGGGGGCGGTCACGCCGCGTCCTGCGTCTGTGCGGGCACGGCGGCGTCGGCCGCGATCTGCTCCAGGTTCTGTCGCGAGAAGCGGATCAGACGCTTCTCGCCGGGGAGGCGGCAGTGCGGGAGCGTCCCCGTGCGGGCCCCGTTCTTGAGGAACCAGACGGTCACGCCCAGGAGGGGAGCCGCCTCTTCGGCCTTGTAGAGCAGCTTCCTGTCGTCGTCCATGGCGCAACCGTACGCACGAAAACAAGTTTGAGCAAGGTTTCGCTAGCTTTTAGTTGCTGACACTAGCTGGCGCATGCCTCGACGTGCGGAAACCTGGGAAATGACCTAGAGTCGGGGCCCTGCACTCTGGCCTAAGAGCGACAGGCAGGAGCCGAGTGATGTCGGAGTCGTACACCCACGAGGATTGGGTGCGCCTCGGCAGTGCGGTGCGGCAGCGCCGTCACGAGTTGAACCTCAGCCAGCCGGGCATAGCCGCCGCCGGCGGGCCCTCGGTGGGGGTTCTCTCAAAGTTGGAGAACGGAAAATTGCCCAGCCCGCCCGGAGATCGGGTGCTGATCAGCCTGGACAGGGCTCTCGGCTGGACCGTGGGTAGTTGCACTGCGGTGCTGCGGAATGACGCCCCCACTCTGGCCTCTTCCTCGCCGCAAGACGACATCGCCGATCCTGCGACGAGGGCGGCACTCGATGCCCAAAACCGCCTGCTTGAAGCGGCCCGAATAGAGATCGAGATGCTCAAGAATCGTCTTGCCGCACTAGAAGGCGGGAATCACGACGAGAACGGCGGCAACAAAGATCGGCAAACCGCGTAAACGGCACCGGTCGGTATGACCTGGAATTATGGGCCACAGGTTACGAACGGTCACATTCACGGATTGCGGGTTCATCTCCGTGGAACGGACCAGCCGCCTGGGTAACACTGCAAGTCCCATACCAGGGCTGCCCTGGTACACCCCCGCCCAGGAGGTGGACGTGTCCCCGCAAGATGACGTCAACGCCCTCCGCGAGAAGGCCCTCCGATTCACCGACCGCGAGAACAGCCCGGCTGCATCTCAGGTCGCGGAAATCGTGGCGGCGCTGCGTCAGGTCGAAGAACTTCGGGCCCTCGTCGCCCGATGCGAAGCCGAACCGGCCGCAGAGCTAGTCACCGTTTGGCGGTCCCCCAGAGGTCCCCGCCAGTTCGTCCCAGTACGAAGCCGCCGGGGCCGCCCGTGGCGGGCGTTGGTCCACCCTCTTGGTGTGGTCGACCCCGTCCGGGAACGCATGAACTGGACGAAGATCCAAATCGCAATCGACGCGGCCGAGGCAGCATGAGTGATCAATGGCATGTGCATGACCTCGGGCCCGATGTCGACGCCCTCATCTCTGCAGAGACGGGCGAGTTCGCCAAGGTGATCGTCCCGCCGGGCGCGGACCCTTCAGTCATCGCCCAGATCAAAACGCGCCACTGGTGGCGACGGGAGCCGAAGAACAAATGAGAAGGGGCCGAACCGCCGTCGGCCCCTTCCTAAACTGATCAGCTAAACAACCTGGTCAGTCGAACTCTCCATCCTTCACGCCCTTGATGAAGGCGTTCCATTCCGCCTCGGTGAACTCCAGCGGACGCCGTTTCCGATGCTTGCTGTGACGTACTCGCCGACTGCCGTCTTCCAGGTCCTCAACTTCGACGCACTGTTCACCGCCGCCCGAGTACGAGCTCGTGCGGTAGCTCCTGCGGATCCTCATGTTGCGCTCCTTGGTGCCTCAAGGCGTCGACCCTCGCCGCCATCCGCACGACCGACTCGGCCGTTGACCTCGCCTCGTCGGTGAGCCGGTCATGCAGAGCTTTGTATTGAGGAACCCCGTCCTCGACCACGATCCCTTTTCCGACTGGGGTCTCCAGGTAGACCAGAGGGCCAACGCCGTCGAATTCCAGCAGGCCGAATCCGCCGACCATCGCCGCATGAGCGCCAGCGACGATACGCACGCTGACCGTCGGGGCGTGCGCCAACTCCACGAGATGCCGCACTTGAGCACGCATCACCTCGGGGGACCCCACAACCTTGGAGATCACCGATTCGTCCAGCACGGCGTCCAGCCGAACGGGCGAATCAGACCGCGTCAGAATCTGCTGCCGGCGCATACGGGCCGTCACCCGCCGCTCAATCTCACAGGCATCATGCCCAGCAGCAATGAGCACCGCACGCGCATATTCCGGAGTTTGGAGCAGCCCCGGTACGCAAAGCGGCTCGTATGCCAGGATTCTCTGCGCGCCGGCCTCCAGGTCCGGGAGGACCATGTCGTATTCCTGCCACCAGCCGGGTTCCCGGGCCGAGTCGACGAGCTCCCACAGTCTTTGGCGCTCGGATGCCGACTCCACGCCGCAGGCCTTGAGCAGTCGCTCGACTTCCGGTCGTCGCAATTGCTTTGACTCGCCGCGCTCAATCTCATACACCCAGTTGGCATACTTCTTCGCCCTGACCGACGCTTCCCGGGGCGTGAGCTGGGCTGCCGTGCGGTATTTCTTGATCGCCTGCGCAAAGAGACGACGTTGGATCGTGGGGGACGTCATGCCCGCTCCCTCGCCGAGTCGGGAGAAACCTCCGCAATCAGGACTATGGACCGCGCTTTTCCACCGCGCAATCCGCAATTGGTATTGCGCCGTGATGTTGGACCATCCGAGTATGACCCCACGGGGAGTGCGCGAGGAGTCACATGTTCATCACGCCGTCCCATCTGGCGGAGGGGGAGGATTCCACTCCTGATGAGGTCGTACAAAAATTCCACGTCCCTGCCGACCTCGAAGGAAACCTTCCTTCTTCAGTTGGGTCAAGGCCTTCTGAAGCGTCGCCTCCGCTACGTCGACCCGCCCGAGCAACTTGTTGATGCTGGGGATCGCCCGCCCCTGAGGGAAGTCGCCGGCCTCGATACGCTCCCGCAGGATGTCGTACACCTGTTCCCACAACGGCTGTTCCGCGTCCCTGTCAACCGGCCACAGCTCAGGCTCCCCCTCGCTAAAGATCACGAGAGGAAGGTAGAGATCCACACCGCCCTAAACCAAGGCACGGAACAGCACGCAGGAGCGCGGAATAGCGCAGTGTTGTGTGTGGAAGTCACTGCCATATTTGGTCAGCCGTGGTGACCGGATACCGCCACCTGCGATCAGCCGGACTCACTGGAGAACCGCGCCTGCTTGAGATCCTTTCGGGGATGTATCCCCTCTGGGAGATCCGCAAGGACGACAACGGATGGACCGCTGTGTCCTCGGCCAAGACGCTCGAAGCCGCATCGCTCGCCGGCCTGGCTCAACAGTTGGCCGTGGAGACCCGCCCCTGAACCAGCTTGTCGCGTTCCTGCAGGTCAGATCGGCTGCATGTCCACACTCGCCGGATCAAACCCCGGCCCCCTCCATGTGGCCGGCAGCACGACAATTCGGAACAGCGCCCTCACCGTCGCGGCCCGCACCTCGATGGGCGTGGCCTCCCACTGCTCCAGCGTGATCCCCGCCATCCGAGTGAGCAGCCGCTCCCGCTCGCCGGCTGCATGACGCTGCCGCTTGGTCTCGATCTGCTTCCCGACGGCCGTGAGCTGATCCGCAAGCACCAGCGGGTCCAGGTCGGGATGATCGGCCAGTTTGGTGAAGGCCGCCTTGAGTTGGGCCCGGCGGGCTTCCAGTTTCGCCAGGTCCGCCACAACTTCGGGATCGGGCCTGATGACCTCGGCAAGCAGGTCGGGATCAGCAAGCCGGTGGAGGACTCGACCCGTCACATACCGATCAAGATGGTCAACATTCCTCGATACCCGGCCGGAACAGTCCCGCGTTCTTGGGCAGTGGTACAGCCGAGACGTTTTGCGGTTGCGGCCGCCCGACGGCTTGGTCACTAGCGTCCCCCCGCATGACACGCATGTCGCGATGCCCGTCAGGAGATAGCGCCGCTCGCGGCCGTGGTAGCCGAACGCCTCCGCGCGCTGCCCCATCAGGAATCCAATGCTCCGCCAGTCCTCCTCGCTGATGATCGGGTCCCATACGGCCTTGATGAGCTCACCCTGGTGGGCGACAAAGCCCGCAATGCGCGGAGACTTAAGCAGGTTCGTGAGGGCCTTGCCGCTCCACCGCTGCCCCTGTGAGGTGGTCGAGACCGTGTTCATCCACGCGAGTACAGACCCCTGGGGTTCGCCTGCTAGAAGGCGCCTGACGGCCTCCTGGAGGACCGCTGCCTCCTCAGGGTTCTGGCGGGTGACGTCGTAGATCGGACGCCCTGTACGGCCCACACGGTTCGTGGGAACGCCGTATCCGAAGGGCCGCTTGCCCCCGCCTGCCTCCCGGCCGTCCCGTGCGCGAGCGGCCCACCCCCGCTTGACTCGCCGAGAGGTACTGGCCGACTCGCGGCAGAAGCCGGCAGCCTCGATGCGCAGGATGTATCGGTCGTCCTCGTTGTGGAGGTCGCGTGTCCCGGACACCGATGCCAGGGGCAGATGCTTGTCGTCAGCGAGCCGCAGCAGCACCTCAAGGTCGAAGGGCTGACGGATCAGCCGATCGCCGTGATAGACCACAACCCCATCAACTTCGCCCGCCTCGATCGCCGCGAGGAGACTGTCCCAGCCGGGACGCTTGCGATTCCGCTGCCAGGCCGAGCGGGAGTTGTCGTGGTAGATGTGTCTCTCGGAGATCGGCCAGTTCAGCCGTTGCGCTGTAGCCCGACAGTCGGCCTCTTGGCGTTCGACCTTTTCCAGGGAACCATCAGGGGCGTAGCTCAATCTGCAATAGATCGCGGCACTACGGACTTCCATCGTCTGAGTGTAGGTGTTTTGTGGCGGTTGCGCTCGACCACCTCGGCCCCGCGAACCTCCCCGACGACCACCCGGTCAGGCCGCATCCGCAACGCCTGCCGCACCAGGTCTCGCAGCGTCACCCCGCCGACTCCTTCGAGGTTCGGGGGCCGCGTCTCCAGCCGCACCACGTGGGGATGCGCAGGCCGCAGCTCGGCCGAATCTTCGACCAGCAGCAGCCGCTCCCCCGGATCGGCCAGCGACAACAGCGCCGACAACAAGGTCGTCTTCCCGGTCCCCGTCCCGCCCGACACGACGAATGCCAGCCGGGCCCGCATCACCGACCGCAGCACCTGCGCCCCCACACCGGTCACCAGGTCGTCGAGCCCGTAGGTGTGCCGGGGCGGCAAGCGCAACGACAAACACGTCCCCTCCGCCGAGACCGGCGGCAGGACCGCGTGCAGCCGCACCCCGCCGGCCAGCCGTGCGTCGACATACGGGCAGGCGTCGTCGAGGCGTCGCCCGGCGGCGGCCGCCAGCCGTTGCGCCAGACGTCGCACGTCGTCGTCGGAGCGGAAGGTGACGGACGTCTTCCGCAACCCGCCCCCGTCGTCGACCCACACCTCCCGCGGACCGTTGACCAGCACGTCGGTCACCCCGGATTCGGCGAGCAGGCCTTCGAGCGGCCCGGCTCCGATCAGTTCGGCGCGGAGCAGCCGGGCGACGGCCAGGACCTCGGCGTCGCCGAGCACCGCCCGTTCGGCCCGCAGGGCCGCGGCCACCTGGGCGGGTGACGGGTCGAGGCCGTCGCGGGCGAGCCGGACGCGGACCGCCTCCAGCAGGTCCGCCGACACCGCGCTCACGACACCGACAACCCGGCCAGCAGTTCCCCGCAGAAGCGCCCAAGCGGCGTGCGCTTCAGCGGCGGGGCGTCGCCGCGGTCGAGCGCCTCGGCCAGGCCCCGCTGCTCCGGCACGACCCCCGCCAGCGGCACCCCCAGCGACTGGGCCACCACGCCGGGCTCCAGGCTCCCGGCGCGCACGACCGCCCGTACGTCACCGGCCTGTTCCCGCACCCCGGCCAGTGCCTGACCGGCGGCGAGCACCCCTCGAACATCAGCGGAAACCACCAGCAAAGCCACGCCGGACCGCGAAAGCGCCTCCTCGGCACCGGCGTCGACGAACCGTGGCAGATCGACCACCACGAGATCGCAGCCTCGCCGCGCCGCCTCCAGCACCGCGCGCATCGCCTCGCGGGGGATGCGCATCGGTTCACCCCGGTGCCATGACAGGACAGTCAACTCGCCGAAGGTCGGCAGTGCCCCCTGGAGGGCCGCGTAGCTCACCCGGCCCTCCCGGCCGACGATGTCGGGCCATCGGGCGCCGGTCGCCTCCTCCTGTCCGAGCACCACGTCGATGCCGCCGCCGAGCGGGTCGGCGTCGACGAGCAGGGTTCGGGAGCCCGATCGGGCCGCCGTCAGGGCCAGCGAGGCCGCCAGCACCGTGGCGCCGACGCCGCCGCGGCCGCCGGCCACGCACACCACCGCCCCGGCGCGGGAGGAGGGTTCGGCGGCCTCGGCGAACTCGTCGACGAGCAGCCGTTCGGCGTCGGGCAGTTCCAGGACGGCCGACGCCCCGACGGCCACGCAGCGCCGCCACATCGACGGGTCGGCCGGGTCGGACGTCACCAGCAGCACGCCCTGCCGAGGCGGCGGGCCGGTGGCCGCGAGGGCGTCGGCCAGGTCAGCCCCTATGACGACCAGCGGCGCGGTCCGCCACCGGGGGCGCGCCTGGGCGGCCTCGTGGGCGACGTCGAGCTCGACTCCGGCGGCCGCGGCCACCCGCAGCAGGTCGTCGAGCAGGTCGCGGTCGGCGGTGACGGCCAGCGGGCGGTGCATGGGCGGAGGCTCCTCGGTCGTGGGACGGAAGCCTCACGGTGCCGACCTGCCGAAGATCACGAACGCCCGTACCGGGATCTGTGGATAAGGATCGCCCTGTGGAAAAAGGGGGCGACCCCCGCCGGGGGGGAGAGCGGGGGTCGCCGATCGGTCCGGCTCCGGGGGGGTAGAGCCGGTCCCGTGTGATGAAAGCTTTCATCAGTGGGCCAGGGCATGGCAAGGGACTTGCAAAGGTGCCCTGTGCACAGTCACTCCCACACTGGGAGATAACACCGTATGCTGCCCGATCCGCCCGAGTTTCGTCGAGCAGCAATCTGCAATTTGCGGCAGTTTTTTTGGGCTTCGCGCAAGCAGGGGGAATGCGGCCGTATGGTCACGGTCAGTGATCACTGTCAGGAGGGGACGTGATGTATCGATCCATTGCCCCACATGGTCACAAACCACACCAGAAGCCGGAATCGGCGGATTCCGGGCTCGGTAAAGGTCTTGCTCGGAGGGGTTCCCAAGTGCGCAGTTCCGACGTACAAAGGGCGTACGGACCGAGTGTCCGGGTACGGCCGTCGGGCACCCACGTGCGACCAGCCGCGGGAGGCGTGTCGTTGCGGGCTTGTCCCGTTTCGACAAATTAGGTGCACGCTTGGTAACCCGGCTCGACGTACTGGCGACGGCGTCCCATTCCAGGGACGCCGTCCGCTTGTGTCCGCAATTGATTAACGCGACAGCGCTTCACAAATGGCCGTGGTCTCCCTGACGCCCAGGACCACTGCCCGCGCGCAGTGGATCACCCACGTTGCGACACCCTCGGACGTGCCGGTCAGATAGGCCTTCAGGGCCTCCGGGTACGCCCCCACCGACTCCCGGTGCCCCACCTCCACCGCCACGAGCGACTTGGGGTCGAGGCCGTGTTCGACCAGGCTGAGCCGCTCCGCCGCCCGCGCCACCAGACCGTCGGCCACGCCGAACGGCCGCAGCGCCACGATCTCGGCGTGCACGATCGCACCCAGCACCAGCGCGGGCGCCTTCGTCGAGGTCAGCCCGGCCAGAGCGGCCATGCGCGCGGAGACGTCCACCGGAGCCGGGCCGATCCCCAGAGGGTCGGCCGCCGTGGCAGCCGTACGCGGACGCCCCGGATCGGCGAGCAGCCCCGCGGCCGCGAGCGTGTGGAGCCGGGCCAGCACCTGCGGCGGCGCCGACCGCCACAGCGGCCCGAGACGGCCCAGCTCGGCGGAGACCCGCAGCGCCCCCTGCGCCACCGGATCGCCGGCCTCACCGGCCCGCAGCGTGCCCAGCGGAACGTCGGCGCCCTCCAGCGCGGCGGAGGCGCGCGCGCCGCGCAACGCGGACTCGGCCGACACTTCAGGCTGCCGTCTGCGCAGGATGCGATGCCGATAGAGAACGTCGACGGCCTCCCGGGCCTCCGTGACGGCCTCGGGCACACCGGGCAGCTCGGCCACCACGACCAGCGGATCACTCATCCGCCCGACCCTATCGACAACCGAAGAGCCCTTCCGTTACGGCTCCGCCCGGCCGGCCCCGCCCGCCGCCCCCCGCCCTGCGCCGCATCCGGCGCCGGCCCCCGCTCCCGGTCCACGCCGTCACGAGAGACCACCAAAGCCCCGGTAAACCCACCCCCAGCCGCCGAAGACCGTTCAACGACGAGCTGACACCGCTGGACGAAGTGAGGTTTGACTCCCCTGGGCCCAGTCACGTGTCATTAACACCCGATACGGCACGATACGAAGAAGTAAGGCCATAGGAATTTCGGGTAAGGAGTTCGCGGTGACGGAGTCCCAGGAAACGCTGTCGAACCTGTTGCAGGAGAACCGCCGGTTCGAGCCGCCCGCGGAGCTCGCGGCGGCGGCGAACGTCACGGCGAGCGCCTACACGGAGGCCTCGGCCGACCGGCTGGCCTTCTGGGAGGCCGCCGCCGACCGGCTGACCTGGGCGGAGCGCTGGCACACCACGCTTGAGTGGGAGGCGCCGTTCGCGAAGTGGTTCGTCGGCGGCAAGCTGAACATCGCCTACAACTGCGTCGACCGGCACGTCGAGGCCGGGAACGGCGACAAGGTGGCCTTCTACTGGGAGGGCGAGCCCGAGGGCGACAGCCGTGTCATCACCTATGCCGACCTGCAGAAAGAGGTCAGCAAGGCGGCCAACGCGCTGACCGAGCTCGGTGTCGGCAAGGGCGACCGGGTGGCGATCTACATGCCGATGATCCCCGAGTTGCCCGTCTCGCTGCTGGCCTGCGCGCGCATCGGCGCGATCCACTCGGTCGTGTTCGGCGGGTTCTCCGCCTCGGCGCTGAAGAGCCGCATCGACGACGCCGACGCCAAATTGGTGATCACCGCCGACGGCGGCTTCCGGCGGGGGGCGCCCAGCGCGCTCAAGCCCACCGTGGACGAGGCCGTCGCGCAGTGCCCGCAGATCGAGAAGGTGCTCGTCGTCCGCCGGACCGGCCAGGACGTCGCCGTCACCGACAAGGACGTCTGGTGGCACGACGTGGTCGAGCGCCAGAGCGACCAGCACACCCCCGAGCCGCACGACGCCGAGGACCCGCTCTACATCCTCTACACGAGCGGCACCACCGGTAAGCCGAAGGGCATCCTGCACACCACGGGCGGCTACCTCACCCAGACCGCCTGGACCCACCACGCGGTCTTCGACCTCAAGCCCGACACCGACATCTACTGGTGCACCGCCGACATCGGCTGGGTGACCGGCCACAGCTACATCGTCTACGGCCCCCTGGCCAACGGCGCGACCAGCGTGATCTACGAAGGCACCCCCGACACCCCGCACCGCGGCCGGTTCTGGGAGATCGTGCAGAAGTACAAGGTCACCATCCTCTACACGGCGCCGACGGCCATCAGGACGTTCATGAAGTGGGGCGACGACATCCCCGCCAAGTTCGACATGTCGTCGCTGCGGGTGCTGGGCTCGGTCGGCGAGCCGATCAACCCGGAGGCCTACGTCTGGTACCGCGAGCACATCGGCGCGAACCGCACCCCGGTGGTCGACACCTGGTGGCAGACCGAGACCGGCGCGATCATGATCAGCCCGCTGCCCGGCGTCACCGCCGGCAAGCCGGGCGCGGCCATGCAGCCGCTGCCGGGCATCGTCGCCGACGTGGTCGACGACCAGGGCAAGTCGGTGCCGAACGGCGGCGGCGGTTTCCTGGTCGTGAGGGAGCCGTGGCCGTCGATGCTGCGCGGCATCTGGGGCGACCCCGAGCGCTACAAGGACACCTACTGGTCGCGGTTCGACGGGTTCTACTTCCCCGGTGACGGCGCCAAGCGCGACGACGACGGCGACCTGTGGCTGCTGGGCCGCGTCGACGACGTCATGCTGGTCTCGGGCCACAACATCTCGACCACCGAGGTCGAGAGCGCCCTGGTCAGCCACCCGAAGGTGGCCGAGGCGGCCGTCGTGGGCGCGACCGACCCGGTGACCGGCCAGGCCATCGTGTCGTTCGTGATCCTGCGCGGGAGCGCCGAGGAGAGCGGGGACATCGCCGCCGAGCTGCGTCAGCACGTCGCCAAGGTGCTGGGCCCGATCGCCAAGCCGCGCCAGATCATGGTCGTGCCGGAGCTGCCGAAGACCCGCTCGGGCAAGATCATGCGCCGCCTCCTGCGCGACGTGGCCGAGAACCGGTCGCTGGGCGACGTGACCACCCTCACCGACAGCTCGGTCATGAACCTGATCTCGGAGAAGCTTCCCACCGCCAAGAGCGAGGACTGATCCGACATCCACAGCCGGGGCGGTCGTCCACAGGTGACGGCCCGCCCCGGCTGTGATCGTTCGGCGCTGGGTAAAGTGGGCCGAAGGTGTGCCGGGAAGTCTGGTCGGCGATTTCTGGGGGAATCGTCCAGGTGCTTCCCCGATCACCCGAGGGGTAGCAGTCGCGCCGTGGTGCGGGCCGCCGAGGCTCTGCGGACCCAGACGATCGGCGTGATCCTGCTGGTCGCCACGGTGGACGAATGGGCTGCCGGCGATCTTTCTTCTTCGTCGCCGGTGTGGAGCTGAAGGAGGAGCTGGTCCACGGGGAGCCGTCCCGCGCGCAGTGGCCGGGATGGCGGTGCCGGCGCTGATCTGGGGGTGAGCTGAGGGGTGCCGAACGCCACACGGGGGTGGGCGATTCCGACGGCGACCGACATCGCGTTCGCGGTGCCGGTTTTCGCCTTCCTCGCCGCCGGGGTTCCGCTCGATTTGAGCGCCCTCGGAGGCGTTTTCACCGACAGAATCACTCTCGGCGTGCTTCTCGGGCTCGTCGTCGGGAAGTTCGTCGGTGTGTTCGGCGGTGCGTGGCTCTCGGTACGACCGGGTTTCGCCCGGATCAGCCCAGATCTGGTCTGGCGCGACATCGCGGCCGTGCCGGTCCTCGCCGCGATCGGCTGCACCGTCTCACTGCTCATCGGCGACCGGGCCTACCCGGGCGGCACCGGGATCACCACGGCGGTGCTCAGGAGCCGCGTACGGACGAGGGCACGAGATGATAGTTGACAGTCCGCAGAATAGGAGATCCCTGATGCGCGAGGACGAATCGCTCGGCGCTCTGGTCGCCGAGGCGAGCACCCATATTTCGACGCTGGTCAGAGCCGAGATCGAACTCGCCAAGAGCGAGCTCAAGTTCGACGCGAAGCGGGTGGGCATGGCGACCGGCCTGTTCGCCGCCGCCGCGTTCACGCTCCACCTGGTCCTGATCCTGGCCTCCTTCACGATCGCCTACGTCCTGCACGACGCCGTCGGCCTGTCGACCTGGTTGTCGTTCCTGATCGTCACCGTGTTCTACCTGGTGACGGCCGGGATCCTCGGCTTCGTCGGCTACCGCAGGCTGCAGGGGCTGGCCGGGTTCAAGCGCACCCGCCGCTCGCTCCAGAACCTCAAGTCCACCGACGAGACACCGCACCTCGAGCCGGTGCCCACCACACCCACCACCACCGCGGGCGAGGTGGGCGCCCACCGCGCCACGATCGCGTCATGAAACAGGCCCCGGAGGAGAACCAGCTGGTCCGGGCCGAGGGCCCGTGGGAACACCGCTGGATCCACGCCGGGGGCACCCGCTTCCACGTGGTGGAGGCCGGTGAAGGCCCGCTCGTGCTGCTGCTGCACGGCTTCCCGCAGTTCTGGTGGACCTGGCGGCACCAGCTCGAGGCCCTGCCGGCCGCCGGCTACCGGGCCGTCGCGGTCGATCTCCGGGGGTACGGCGCCAGCGACAAGCCGCCCCGGGGATACGACCTGCCGACCCTGGCCGGAGACGCGGCCGGCCTGATCAGGGCCATGGGCGAGACCGGCGCGATCGTCGTCGGCCACGGCTGGGGCGGCTTGATGGGCTGGACGATGGCCGCCCGCGACGCCAAGTTCGTGCGCCGCCTGGTGGTCGTCTCGGCGCCCCACCCGCTGCGCCTGCGCACCGCCCTGCTCACCGACCCGAGGCAACTGAGGGCCAGCCGCCACGCGTTCGGCTTCCAGGTGCCGCTGTGGCCCGAACACCGGCTGACCCGCAAGAACGCCGCCCGCGTCGGCCGGCTGCTCGACGCGTGGGCGGGGCCCGCCTGGCCCTCCGAGGAGCTCAACCCGGTCTACCAGGACGTGTTCCGCATTCCCGCGTCGGCCCACTGCGCCCTGGAATACCACCGCTGGTTCGCCCGCTCGCAGCTCCGCCCCGACGGCCGCCGCTACGCCCGCCAGATGCGCCGCGAGGTCGAGGCCCCGACCCTGCAACTCCACGGCGCGCTCGATCCGTGCATGCTGCCCCGCACCGCCCAGGGTTCGGGCCAGTACGTCGCCGCCCCCTACCGCTGGCGCCTGATCGAGGGCGCGGGCCACTTCCCCCACGAGGAACGTCCCGACGTGTTCACCGGTGAACTGACCTCCTGGCTGGCCGACCCCGAGCCCGACCGATGACCCGCGACCGCGACGCCGAGGGCCGGGCCCGCAACGCCCGCCCCCGAGACGCCTTCGGCCGCCCCCTCCCCCACGGCGCCGAAGGCGTGGCCCGCGTCCCCGACGACTACGCCCCCACGGCGCAGCAGGCCGTCGAAGACGGCGTCGAGATGTTGCGCCTCGGCCGCCCGTTCCACGCCCACGAGATCTTCGAGGGCCGCTGGAAGTCGTGCCCGCCGGAGGAGCGGGAACTGTGGCAGGGCCTGGCCCAGATCTGCGTCGGCCTGACCCATCTGCAACGGGGCAACACGCGGGGTGCGGAGACCCTGCTGGACCGGGGCGCCGGACGCCTGGCCCCAATCGAAGGCCGGCCCTACGGGATCGACGCGGCGCTGGCCGCCCGAGCCCGGTCGATCGACGACCTGCTGGCCGCGCTGGGGGCCTAGGCGGAGACCTCCGCCGGTCGCGGTCGCAGCCCTGGAGCCAGGGCCAGCGTGACCGCGACCGACGCCACGGCCATCACGGTCATCGCCGTGGCCGGGTCGCTGAACTGGGCCACCGACCCCGCCACGGCCGCGCCCACCCCCTGCATGACCATCATCCCCGAGCCGTTCAGCCCGAGGGCGTGCCCGCTGAGCTCGTCGGGGGTGAGGGCCATCAGGCGTTCCTGGAGGAGCAGGCTGGCGGCGTATCCGACGCTGGCGAGGGTCACCGCGGCGACCGCGACGCCGATCGGCGGGTCGGTGAAGAAGACCAGGTAGGGGACGGCCAGGAGCAGGCGCATCGGGCCGCCCAGCCGTTCCCGCCAGCCTGCCGGGACGAACCGCCCGACGAGGGTGTCGCCGATCAGCATGCCGAAGGCGGCGAACGCGAACAGGACGCCGGCGCTGCCGGGGTCGTACGAGACGAACAACGACTCGCACCCCACGATCAGCCCGTTCGGCACCCAGAGGGCCAAGAAGACGTACCGCCGGGGCCGGGACGCCCAGAGCCGCGAGTTGTCCTGCCACGTCTGCGCCACCGACGGCCGCCCGGACGCGCGCGGAGGCCGTCTCGACAACCCGAGCAGCACGACCAGGGCGGCGACGAGCTCCAGCGCGGCGCTGACCAGCAGCGTCTGGACGGGGGTGAACAGCGCGACCAGGAGCCCTCCGGTCGCGAACCCGGCGATCTGCGAACCGCCGACGGCCATGTTGAGCACCGAGCGGCCGAGCAGGAACCCGTCGCGCGTGAGGATCTCGTTCAGCAGCCCGTAACGCACCCCGCCGCCGACCGACGCGACCACGCCGATCACGACGAGCACGGCGAACCGCACCGCGATCGGCAGGTCGGGAATCGCCTGCACGGCCGCGCCGACCCCGAAGACCACGGCCAGCCCCGCGAGCGCCATCCGGGGCGGCAGCCGGTCGGCGGCCGACATCAGCAGCGTCGCCCCGACCACCTGCGCGAGCAGCGGCCCGAACATGGCCAGCGCCGAGAGCAGCGGCGACCCGGTCGCCTCGAACACGAGCGTCCCGAGCGCGAGGTTCCCGATCGTCGACGCCACGACCTGCAACGTGGACGTCGCGAACAGCGGCGCGAACTCCTTGGTAGCAAACAACTCCCGATATGTACGCATACAGAACACATTCCGTCCCCGCAGGTCAGAGCCGGTAATGTTTCGCCAGGACGCGAAACGACCGGCACGGGAGAGGGTGGCATGGGCTGGTGGCAGGTCGGCGCGGACACGCTGGCCGGGAGCAGGTTCGTGGTGTCGCCACTCGCCGAGACCACCGCGTGCATGTTCGCCCTCGGCGGCGCCCACCCCGCCCATCCGGGTGAGCGGCTCTGGTTCGACCGGCACGCCGACCGCTTCAAGGCCCGCCTCGCCGCCGACCCCCTCGACGACCTGCTGATGCGCGCCGCGAACGGACGCGAGTGGGTCGCCGACTTCCTCGTCCCGGCGCCCACCGGCACAGGTGAGCCGACCTTCGCCGACGAGGTCGCCACCATCAGGAACACCCCGCCCGACGTCGTCTACGCCGACCTGGAGGTCTCCCTCGGCCGGATGTTGCCGGGCCCGCTGCGCCGCGCCGACCTGGCCGAACGGGCGGCGTCCGTACTGGAATGGGTGTGGACGGAAGCGGTCGAACCCACCTGGGACCGGCGCAGGAGGATCCTCGAAGCCGACATCATCGGCCGCATCGGCAGCCTGAGCATGGGCGGCTGGGAGGCGGCGCTCAATGACATGCGTCCGGGCATGCGCTGGCTGGGCGACAGCCGGTTGCAGATCAACACGACCAGCAACCCGCCCCGCGACATCACGACGGCGCGGCTCATGTTCGTGCCGGTCACGCCCCGGCACAGATGGGTGGCGTGGGAGCATCCGCACCGTTACGCGGTCATCTATCCGGCCGCGGGCGTGCTCACCGAGGTGCGCGAGGTCTCCGGGCCGCTCGGCCGTCTGCTGGGCAGCGCCCGCGCGACCGTGCTCGTCCTGCTCGACACCCCCAAGAGCACGACGCAGCTGGTCGCGCTGACGGGCCAGGGGCTCGGTTCGGTGGGCCGCCATCTGAAGGTGCTGCTCGACGCGGGCCTGATCGAACGCCGCCGGGCCGGCAGGTCCGTCCTCTACTACCGCAGCCGCACCGGCGACGCCGTGGTGGCCTCGTCGGAGTGATCACGACCAGACCGGTTCGGCGCTCTCGAAGACGGTGCCGTCGGCGCCGAAGACCAGGAACCGGTCGAAGTCGGCCGCGAACCACCGGTCGTGCGTCACCGCCAGCACCGTGCCGGTGAAGCCCGCCAGCCCCTGTTGCAGGGCCTCGGCCCCGGCCAGGTCGAGGTTGTCGGTGGGCTCGTCGAGCAGCAGCAACGTCGCCCCTGACAACTCCAGCAGGAGGATCTGCAGTCGCGCCTGCTGCCCGCCCGACAGGGTCTCGAACAGCTGGCCTGCGGCGGGAGCCAGTTCGTAGCGGGCCAGTGCGGCCATCGCGTCGTTCAGGACGAGCGCGCCGGACGTCATGACCAGGTCGACCGGGCGGCGGCCGTGCAGGTCGGGCCGCGTGTGGGTCTGGACGAAACGGCCGGGCCGCACCCGCGCCCCGAGCCGGACCGCCGGGGACGCCGCGCCGTACGCCGACTCGATGACCTGGAGGAACGACGACTTGCCCGACCCGTTGGAGCCGAGCACGCCCACCCGCTCGCCGAACCAGATCTCCGTGTCGAACGGTCTGGTCAGGCCGGTCAGCTCCAGGTCCTCACACGTCACGGCACGTTTCCCGGTCCGGCCGCCGTGCAGCCGGATGCGCACGTTCTGTGTCTTCGGCGGCCGTTCGGGCGGTCCGGCCTGCTCGAAGCGGGTGAGCCGGGTGCGGGCGGCGCGGTAGGCCGACGAGAGCGCGTCGTTGTTGGCCGAGGTCTGCCGCAGGGTGTGCACGAGCCGCCGGAGCCTGGCGTGCTCCTCGTCCCAGCGGCGGCGGCGTTCCTCCAGCCGGTCGATCCGGTCGGCGCGGGCGGCGGCGTAGGTGGCGAAGCCGCCGCCGTGGATCCAGACGCCGCGGTCCTCCACGGTGACGATGCGGTCGGCCACGTTCGCGAGGAGCTGCCGGTCGTGGGAGACCAGCAGGACCGTCTTGGTGGTGGCGGCGAGACGGCCCTCCAGCCACTGTTTGCCCGCGACGTCGAGGTAGTTGTCGGGCTCGTCGAGCAGCAGCACCTCGTCGGGGCCGCGCAGCAGGGCCTCCAGGACCAGGCGTTTCTGCTCCCCGCCCGACAGCGTCGTGACCGGGCGCTCGCGGACCGCGTCGAAGGGCCGGCCCATCGACGCGGTGACGCACACATCCCAGACGGTCTCCATGGCATAACCGCCGGCGTCGGCGTAGTCGGCGACGGCCTGCGCGTAGCCGAGCTGGTTCGCCTCGTCGTCGCGGGCGGCCAGCGCCGCCTCGGCCGCCGACACGGCCGCCGCCGCGTCCCTGACGTGCCGCGGCGCGACCGACAACAGCAGGTCGTGGACGGTGCTCCGGTCGCGGATGCTCCCGACGAACTGCCGCATGACGCCGAGCCCGCCGGTCTGGGTCACCCGGCCGTCGTCGGGCCGCAGGTCACCCGAGATGAGCCTCAACAGGGTGGTCTTGCCCGCGCCGTTCGGCCCGACCAGGCCGGCCTTCACGCCGTCGCCCACCCGGAACGACACGTCGTCGAGTAGCGGACGCCCGTCGGGCAGCATGTAACGCAGGTGTTCGACGTCGACATGTCCCGGCATCCGACCTCCATCGGATCGTTGTTCGAGTGACCGGACCAACGATCCGGTACTCGAACGTCATACTAGACTCGGCCGGGTGAACGCGAGAACCGGTGGGGTGTGGCTGAGGACGTCCAGCCGAGAGGAACGGGGTGGCCCCCCGCTCAGCAGGCGGCGCATCGTCGACGAGGCCGTGGCGCTGCTCGACGCCGAGGGCGCCGACCGGCTGACCATGCGGCGGCTGGCCGAGCGGCTCGGCACCGGCTCGACCACCCTCTACTGGCACGTGAAGACCAAAGACGACGTCCTCGACCTCGCGCTCGACGCGATCTTCGCAGCCGTCCCGATCCCCGAAGACCAGGAGTGGCGGGCCGGCGTCACCCGCCTGATCGGCGACTGGCGGGCCACCCTGCTGCGGCATCCGTGGTCGGCCGCGCTACTGGGCCGCCCGATGCTGGGCCCCAACGTGCTGGCCAGAAGCGATTTCCTGTACGCCGCCCTCGTCGGCGCCGGAGTGACCGAGCCCCACCTGACGGCCGCCGCGTTCGGGTTGTCGAACTTCGTCATCGGCTCGGCGCTCATGCAGGCGACCTGGCTCGTCAACGCCGACGCCGAGACCCGCGACGCCGCCAGAGACCACATGGCACAGCAGAGCGACCGCTATCCGGCCCTCGCCGCCCACGGCCCGCTGACCGCGACCGACGGCTGGGACGAGAGCTTCGAACGCGGCCTGAACTGGCTGCTCGACGGCATCGAGGCGACGGTCGCGACCGGTTAGTCGCACTCCTGGGTATCGACCCGGGCGATGGCCGCGCTGCCGTCTTCGGCGTCGGTACGGACCTCTTCGGCCGTCAGCGCGTAGCCGGTGTCCTTCTGGTCGGTGGCGGCGGCGAAGATGACCCCGAAGACCCGCCCGTCGGGAGCGAGCAGCGGCCCGCCCGAGTTGCCCGGCTGCACCTCGCCGCGGATCGCGTAGACCTCGCGGTCGACGGTGTGGCGGTTGTAGATGTCGTAGGACTCGGCGGGCTGCTTCACGCGGATGCGGGCCGGCTTGATGGTGAAGCCGTGGCCCTTCGGATAGCCCGCGATGATGGCGTCGTCTTTCGACTCGGCGGCCATGTCGAACTTGAGCGGGTTGACGTCGAGCGACTCGACGTAGAGGACCGCGATGTCGCGGTCGGGGTTGTAGAGCACGACCCGGGCGTCGTGGCTGGCGCCCCGGTAGTCGGTCACCCGCAGGTCCTGCGAGACGCCGGCCACGACGTGGGCGTTGGTCATGATGCGGTGGGGGGCGTAGGCGAAGCCGGTGCCCTCGATGCGCTTGCGGCATGTCGGCGCGGTGCCCTGCACCTTCACGATCGCGCGGCGCGCCCGCGCCAGCTGCGGGTCGTTGATGATGCTCTCGTCGGGGGCCGGGACGTCGACGAACTGCGCGCCGCCGATCGCGGTGAAGACCTCGGGCCACGGCGACGCGTCGACGAACTCGCGGAAGCCGCGCGTCAGGTCGCGGGCCGCCTCGGGCATCGCCTGGTCCATCGTCTTCAGCAGCAGCGAGTCGTTCACCTGCTGCTTGGGCAGCGGGAAGTTCATCGAGATGACGAGCGAGCCGATCAGCCAGGCGAACACCAGCACCGACAGACCGCTGGCGAGGGAGCCGCCGAAGGCGTCGATGACACGGGCCGGTTCCCAGGTGACGTGGGAGCGCACGACGGCGCCGATCGTCGAGGAGGCGAACTGGCCGACCGTCGCGGCGAGGAACACGATGACGATGGCGAGCAGCGCACGCTCGGTCTCACCGTTGACCAGTGCTCCGGCGATCGGCGGCGCGATGAACATCCCGACCAGCGCGCCTCCGGCGAAACCCACGAAGCTGAACGCGCCGATGATGAAACCCTGGCGATACCCCGACACCGCGAAGGCCAGAATCAGGCCGATCAGGATGAGGTCGAGCAGATCGCCTTGCACGCCTGTATTCCACCTCTATCGCCACCGGGCCCGGCCACCACCCTTAACCGTATCCAGCCACGCGCGGTCTCGTGCACGGGTTCTTCGCAGTCCACTCGATATCGTGACGCCATGGGGGGACCTGTTGAGGAACTGATCCAGACCGCACTGGCCGATGGAGACCCGGACGGCCCGACCCGCTGGGACGCCATCGCCGCCTTGCAGGAACGCGGCGACCTGGAGACTTTCACCGCCGCGCGGCGCCTGTGCGCCGCCGAGACGGCCACGGAGAGAGTTCTCGGAGTCGACATTCTCGGAGAACTCGGACGTGACCGGCCGTTCGCCGACAAGACCTTGCCGGTGCTGCGTTTCCTGGCCGCGAGCGAGACCGAACCTCGCGTGCTCTACTCGGTGCTCATCGCCTTCGGTCATCTGCGCGACCCGCGGGCGCTGCCCTCGGTGATCGAGCTCGCGTCCCATCCGGAGGCGACGGTCCGCTACGGCGCCGCGTACGCCCTCCCGAACGTCGTCGGCCGCCCGGCCGACCCGGCCGGGGTCGCGGCGCTGCGCCGCCTGGCGGCCGACCGCGACGACGACGTGGCCGACTGGGCGACGCTGGGGCTGGCGCTAACGGGAGGCGAGGTTCACGACGTCAGGGGGCAGGTCCTCGATCCGTGACCGGTCCCACGGCCGCTCGAAGCCGCAGGTGGCGAGCACGCCGTCGAGCACCCCGGCGGTGAAGCCCCAGACCAGCAGGCCGCGCACGCGGAACGCGGGGCCGACGAACCCGCTCGGGTGACGCAGCCTGAACCGGTTGGCGGGATCGACGAGTTCGGCCACGGGCACCCGTTCGACCGACTCGACCTCGTCGGGTGAGGCGGCGTGCACGGCACAGGGGGTGTGCCACCAGCCGATGACGGGGGTGACGCGGTTGTCGCTGTGCGACAGGTAGAGCTCGGGCATGACGCCGAGCACCTTCACGCCCTCGGGGTCGAGCCCGGTCTCCTCGGCGGCCTCGCGGAGGGCCGCGCCGACCGGGCCGTCGTCGCCGGGGTCGACCCCGCCACCGGGGAAGGCGGGCTGACCGGCGTGGTTGCGTCCTTTGGAACTGCGCTGGATGAGCAGGATGTCGGGCCCGGCCGGACCGTCGCCGAACAGCAGCAGGACGGCGGCCTTGCGACCGCCGTTCCGGGGCGGGCGCATCGCGAGGGGGACCGGGCTCCGACCGGCCTTCTCCGCCGCGTCGGTGATCCAGGCGGGTACGTCGGTCATGGACACTCCAACCGCCGGCGCCCCGCGAAGCTTCCCGTCACGAGAACGGTCCCGAACGCACCAGCTTGGCGGCGGCCTCGGGGTCGGTGGGGCCGGTGCCGTACGAGGGGCAGAGCGCCGCCAGAGGGCAGGCCCCGCAGGCCGGTTTGCGGGCGATGCAGATCCGGCGGCCGTGCCAGATGATGCGGTGGGAGAAGACCGTCCACTCCTTCTTCGGGATGAGCTGCCCGATCTCCTGCTCGATCTTGACCGGGTCGAGCTCGCCCTCGATCCACCCGAACCGCTTCACCAGGCGCTGGAAGTGGGTGTCGACGGTCAGCCCCGGCACCCCGAACGCGTTGCCGAGCACGACGTTGGCGGTCTTGCGCCCGACCCCGGGCAGGGTGACGAGGTCGGCCATCTTCCGCGGCACCTCGCCGCCGAACCGGTCTCTGATGGCGATCGACAGGCCGATGACCGACTTGGTCTTGGCCCGGAAGAACCCGGTCGGCCGCAGGATCGCCTCCATGTCGTCGGGGTCGGCGACGGCCATGTCCTCGGGCGTCGGATATTTGGCGAACAGCGCCGGGGTGGTCAGGTTGACCCGCACGTCGGTCGTCTGCGCCGACAGCACCGTCGCGACGAGCAACTGGAACGCGTCGGCGAAGTTGAGCTCGCAGTGGGCGTCGGGATAGGTCTCGGCCAGGATCCGGTTCATCTTCCGCGCCCGCCGCACCAACCCGAGCCGTGTCTCCATGCACTCAAGCGTAGGGGTGATAACACCGCGCTTCGCGACATCTACCAGGTGACGGCACCTGAAGAGAGGACGGGGCGTGCGTGACGAATCGGGCTTCTCCGGCCTGCTCCGGGTCGCCGTCGGCCGCAACGAGGACCTTGGGGCGATCCCCGTAAGGGCACCTACACCTGCGTCCCTGACACGTCGCTGCGCATCCACAGGCACGGCAAGTCGGGCCACACGCTCGTCACGATCGACTGGGAGCTCACCCGCTCCTGACCAGTGAGACGCCTCTCGCGGCCCGCACCGCGTGAGGTCAGCCGAGCCCCCGTACGAGATGCCCGATCACGTCCCGGGCGTCGTCTTCGATCCCGCAGATGAAGGTCGACCCGCGCCGCCGCAACACCGGCAGGCCGAGGGCGTAGAGGCCGTCACCGACCACACCCCCGTCGTGGACCAGCGCCCCCTTCGCGTCGACGACCGGCACGTCCAGCCACGAGTAGTCCGGACGGAAGCCGGTGGCCCAGACGATCGAACCGATCTCCCCTGACCGCAGATCGAGCCGCCAACGGGCCGATTCCGGTACGCGAGTGGGCTCGTGCCGTTCCCCCGGAGCGGTTCCGGCCCACTCGTCGAAGGTGTCGAGCAGCCGGTTCAGCTTGAGGTCGGCCAGCGCCGCCACGTTGCGCAGCCCGCCGGAGAAGAGCGCCGCGCCGTCGCGGATGGTGGAGAGGCGGCCGACCAGTTCCACCCCCATCGAGGTCAGCGTGTTGAGGTCGAGCGTCGACCCGGCGACGAGCTGGGGCGACGGCAACCGTCGCGCCCGGGTCAGGTCGTCGAGCTCGTCGTAGCGCTGACCCCAGATCCCCGCGTGGTGCATCCACCAGAGCACGTCGCGGCCCCGGTAGACACGGGGCAGCCGCACGTGCTCCCCGACGGAGAGCACGACCGCGCGGCCCGACTGCTGGATCTCGGCCGCGAGCTGCACGCCCGTCGCCGACGCGCCCACGACGAGCACGCCGCCGTCCGGCAACCGGGAGGGGTTCCGGTAGTCGAACGGGGTGACCTGCTCGACGCCCGCGGGCACGTCGAACGTCGGCACGACGGGACGGTTGCAGGCGCCGCTCGCGATGACGACCGTTCTGGCCCGGACGGGACCCTCGCTCGTCGTCAGCGTGTAGCCCTCGGGTGAGCGCCGCACCGATGTGACGTTCACACCGGTGCGGACCGGGACGTCCTTGGCGGACCGTTCCAGGAGGTCGACGACCTCGCTCGTGTCGGCGTAGCCGTCGGGTTCGGGGCCTTCGTAGGCCGCGCCGGGAAGGCGGCTCAGCCAGTTGGGGGTCAGCAGGCGCAGCGAGTCCCACCGTTCGTGACGCCACGAGTTGGCGACCTCGCCGCGTTCCAGCACCACGTGGTCGACCGAGGCGCCGGTCAGGAAATGGCTGGCCGCGAGGCCGGCGTGACCTGCCCCGATGACGGCCGTGGTGACGTACACGACGGACCTCAGGCGACTTCGACGGTGACGTTGGTGGGGTTGGTCAGCGCGTCGAAGACGGCCGAGCGCTTCTGCGACTGGGCGACCAGTGCCTCGACGTCGGCCTGCGAGGCGTCGGCGTCGATCGTGAAGGTCACCTTGATGTCGTTGAAGCCGTTGCGGACGTCGCTGTCGGCGCCGAGGATGCCGCGGATGTCGTGGTTGCCCTCGACGACCGACTCGACCGAGTTGAGCTTGATGCCGCGGTTCTGGGCGACCGACGCGACGCCGGCCGTGAGGCAGGCGGCCAGGCCGACGAGCAGGTACTCGATCGGCGTGACGCCGTTGTCCTCGGCGGCGAAGATCTCGGGGTGGTCGGCCTCGAAGACCGACTCGGACTTGTGGCTCTGCTCCTGGCCGAGGCCGAAGAACTTCTGGATCTTGGTGGTGCTGTGGACGCCGTGCTGCCACTTCGAGCTGGCCCGCCAGGTGAACTGGGCGGCCTCGGGCGCACCCTTCAGCACCTCACGGGCGTCGAGCAGGGCCTGGACGTTGACACCGTTGGACATGGTTCCCCTCATTTCCTACAGGTAAAATGAACAATACAATGAAACCCATGGGCTCCATAGGTTTCGTTGAAACTCAGTACCTCGACCTGCACGGTCCGATACGCCTCGACAGCGGGCGGGAGCTGCGCGACGTCCGCGTGGCCTACGAGACCTACGGCACCCTCTCCCCCGAGCGCGACAACGTCATACTCGTCTGCCACGCCCTCAGCGGCAATGCCCATGCGGCCGGTTTCGCGAAGACCGCCCCCGAGGCGAGCGCCCGCGACGGCTTCGGCGCCGAAGACCGCGACGGCTCGCAGGGGAAAGGGCTGGGCTGGTGGGACGGGATGATCGGGCCCGGAAAGGCTTTCGACACCGACCAATACTTCGTCGTCTGTACCAACCTTCTCGGTGGCTGCAACGGCACGACAGGGCCCGCGACCATTGATTCCGCGACCGGCCGCCCCTACGGGTCGGACTTCCCGGTGGTCACGGTGGCCGATATGGTCCGCACCGAACGCGCCTTCCTCGACGCGCTCGGAATCGAGCGCCTCGCGGTGGTGGCGGGGGGCTCGCTGGGCGGGATGCAGGCCCTCGAATGGGCGGTCCAGTACCCCGGTCAGGTCGACTCCATAGTGGTCATCGCCTCCACCCACGCCCTCCACCCCCAAGGACTGGCGTGGAACGCGATCGCCCGCGAGTCCATCATGCGCGACCCCGACTGGCAGGGCGGCCACTACTACGGCACCGGCCGCAAGCCCGACGCCGGCATGGGCGTGGCCCGCATGGTCGGCCACGTGACCTATCTGTCCGGTCCGGCCCTCATTGACAAGTTCGGCCGCCGCCTCCAGTTCGCCGACGACATCCGCCACACGATCGTCGAGCCCGAGTTCGAGGTTGAGAGCTACCTGCGTCACCAGGCCGACTCGTTCGTGAAGCGGTTCGACGCCAACAGCTACCTCTACATCTCGCGTGCGCTGACCTACTTCGACCTGGCCCGCGAACACGGCGGCGGCTCGCTGGAGAAGGCGCTGGAGAACATCCAGGCCCGCACGCTGCTGATCTCGTTCAGCTCCGACTGGCTCTATCCGCCGGAGGCGTCGAACGAGATCGCCGCCGCCCTGACTAATCTGGGCAAGCCGGTGGAGAACCACCTCATCGACGCCCCCTACGGCCATGACTGCTTCCTGCTGGAGGAAGCACGGCAGACCCCGCTTATCCGGCAGTTCTTGACGAGGAAGATGGCTTCGTGAGCGACAGACCCTTTCGTACCGAAGAAGCCCGGGAGTTCGGGTTCGAGACCCGCCAGCTCCACGCGGGGCAGCGGCCCGATCCGAACACCGGGGCCCGCGCGGTGCCCATCTTCCAGACCACCAGCTACGTCTTCGAAGACCCCGAGTCGGCGGCGGCCTACTTCAACCTCCAGGAATACGGCAACACCTACTCCCGGATCATGAACCCGACCACGGCGGTGTTCGAGGAGCGGATCGCCAACCTGGAGGGCGGCACCGGCGCGGTCGCGTTCGCCAGCGGCATCGCCGCCCAGGCCGCGGCGCTGTTCACGCTGCTGGAGCCGGGCGACCACGTGGTCTCCTCCTCGGCCCTCTACGGCGGAACGGTCAACCAGCTCAAGCACCTGTTCCGCAAGATGAACGTCGAGCTGACCTGGGTCGACCCCGACGACCCCGAGGCCTGGCGCGGCGCGGTCAAGGCCAACACCAAGGCCTTCTACGGCGAGACGATCGGCAACCCGGGCGGCAACGTCCTCGACGTCGAGACCGTCGCCACGATCGCCCACGAGCACGGCCTGCCGCTGATCGTCGACAACACGTTCGCCACGCCCTACCTGTGCCGGCCGATCGAGTGGGGCGCCGACATCGTCGTCCACTCGGCGACGAAGTTCATCGGCGGCCACGGCACCAGCATCGGCGGCGTGGTCGTCGAGGCCGGCACGTTCGACTGGTCGAACGGCCGCTTCCCGGTGATCGCCGACCCGTCCCCGGCCTACCACGGCCTGAAGTTCCACGAGACCTTCGGCGAGTACGGCTACCTGATGAAGCTGCGCGCCGAGACCCTGCGCGACCTGGGCGCGGCCATGTCGCCGTTCAACGCGTTCCTGTTCCTCCAGGGCCTCGAGACGCTGTCGCTGCGCATGGACCGCCACGTCGACAACGCCCTCCAGGTGGCCGAGTTCCTCGCCGCCCACGAGCTGGCCTCCAACGTGACCTATCCCGGGCTCGCCGGGAGCAAGTACAAGCCGCTGGTCGAGAAGTACCTGCCGCGCGGCGCGGGCGCGGTGTTCTCCTTCGAGTGCGCCGGCGGCCGCGAGGGCGGCCAGTCGTTCATCCGCGGCACCTCGCTCTGGTCGCACCTCGCCAACGTGGGCGACGCCAAGAGCCTGATCATCCATCCGGCCAGCACCACCCACCGGCAGCTCGGCGACGCCGAACTGGCCGCCACCGGCGTGGGCGCCGGCACGATCCGCCTGTCGGTCGGCACCGAGTCGGTGGCCGACCTGATCTGGGACCTGGAGCAGGGTTTCGCCCACGTCCAGAAGGGTTTGGCGTCATGACGTACCAGGAGCCGCAGGACATCCAGCGGGTGGTCAACACCGCCCGGACCGTCGCGGTCGTCGGCCTGTCGGGCAACGAGCTGCGGGCCAGCAACTTCGTCGGCTTCTACCTCAAGCGCCACGGCTTCAAGGTGTTCCCGGTCAACCCGCGCGAGAAGGAGATCCTCGGCGAGACCTGCTACCCGAGCCTGTCCGACATCCCCGAGCCGGTCGACGTGGTGAACGTCTTCCGCGCGCCCGACGCCGTTCCCGGCATCGCCCGTGAGGCGGTCGAGATCGGCGCCAAGGCGTTGTGGCTGCAGTTCGGCGTGATCAGCGAAGAGGGCGCCCGGATCGCGGCAGAGGGCGGCCTCACCGTGATCATGGACCGCTGCATGAAGATCGAGCACGCCCGCTACCTGGGCCGCATGCACTGGCTGGGCTTCAACACCGGGCGGATCACGTCGGTCCGCACCGGCATCCACTAATCGCCTAGCGCCCCCGGCCGACGCTGAGGTCGGCCAGCAGCCGCAGCTCCGGGGTGGCCCCGTGGCCGAGCGCCGCGAACGCGAGCTCGACCTGCCGGTCGGCCTCCCGGAGCGCCCACTCCCGCGCGCCCGTCTGTTCGACCAGGTCGGCCTCGGCCGCGGGGTCGGGTTCGCCGTTGAGCGACTCGGCCAGGAGCACGGCGACCTGCGTGCCGGAGTTGAGCGCGGCCACGACCGGCAGGCTCTTGCGGCGGCAGGCCAGGTCTGCGGTCAGGCTGCGCAGGTCGTCGGTGAGCCGGAAGGCCAGCCCGAGGCGGGTGCCGAACTCGCGGAAGACGTGCACCTCCCGGGCTCCCCCGGCCAGGGCGCCGAGCTCGCAGGCGGCGCCGAGGAGCGCCCCGGTCTTGTTCTCGGCCATGGTCATGCACTCGGCCAGGCTCACCTCGGGCCGGGTGACGAACGCCAGGTCGCTGGCCTGCCCGTGGCACAGGTCGAGCAGCGCGTCGGCGAGGGTGCGCACCCCGGCCGGCCCGACCAGCGCCATCGCGACCGCCAGCAGGGCGTCGCCGGTCAGCAGCGCCTCGCTCAGCCCGAAGACCGTCCAGGCGGCCGGGCGCTCCCGCCTGACGGCGTCGCCATCGATCACGTCGTCGTGGAGCAGCGAGAAGTCGTTGACCAGCTCGGTCGCGACCGCCATCGGCACCGCGTCGTGGGCGTGCCCGCCGGCCGCCCGGGCGCAGCCCAGCGCCAGCGCGGGCCGGACGAACCGGCCCTGCCCGCCCCTTCTGGGACGGCCTTGCTCGTCCCACCAGCCGATGTGGTAGCCCGCGACGTGCCGCAGCTCCGGGGAGAGCCGGTCGATCGCGGCCCGGTGGGCGGGTTCGATCAGTTCACGCGTCGCGTTGAGAAGGTCGGCGACGCCCATCGAGTCGGTCACCCGGCTACCGATACACGACCGGCCTCACGCCGCCGCGTCGCCATCGGGGCTCGTGGACAACGCTTGACCCAGAGGATCACGCTCCTGGGCGGTGGCGTCGTCGCGGTCGGTGGAACGGCTCAGTTCCTCGTACGCCGCATCGCGCTCCGCGGTGGTGCGCGCGGCGTACCGGGCGCCGTTGAGGGCGTCGGAGCCGAGGAGCAGCCGGATCGGGGGCTCGTCCATCTCGACGAGCTGGACGATCACCCGGGCGACCTTGGCCGGGTCGCCGAGCGGCTTGTGACCCCCGTGCCGCACCCGCTCGACGAAGGCCCCCACGCTCTGCCGGTAGGGCTCGGAGATCGGCGGGATCGCCATCGAGGAGCCACCCCAGTCGGTGGTCATGCCGCCCGGCTCGATCGTGGTGACCCTGACGCCCAGCGGGGCCAGTTCCTGCGCGATGACCTCGGTGAAGCCGTTCACGGCCCATTTGGACGACTGGTAGGCCGACAAGCCGGGCACGCCGAGCCGTCCGCCGATCGACGAGACGTTGATCAGCGAGCCGTGGCCCTTCTCGCGCAGGATCGGCACGACCGCCTTGGCGACGTTGACGACGCCGAAGAAGTTGGTCTCGACCTGCGCGCGGAAGTTGTCGATGGGGGTGTCCTCGAACGCCGACGTGTCGGCCCAGCCCGCGTTGTTCACCACGACGTCGAGCGTGCCGAACGCCTTGACGGCGGTGGCCACGGCGTCGTCGACCGCTACGGCGTCGGTCACGTCGAGGGGCAGGGGGAGCACGCGGTCGCCGTACTTCGCGGCGATGTCGTCGAGCTGGGCGGGGTTGCGGGCGGTGCCGGCGACGCGGTCGCCGCGTTCGAGGGCGGCCAGGACGATCTCGCGGCCGAGACCACGTGAACTGCCGGTGACGAACCAGATCATGTTCGGCTCCTTCTGACTAACTGGTTAGTTGAAACGCTAGGCAAGGGTCGGCAGAGTTGTCAACTAACCGGTTAGAAAATACTCTTGGGCCATGCCTGGGAAAGCCGACGCCACGCGACAGCGCCTGCTCGACGCCGCTTTGGAGGAGTTCGCCGAATACGGCATCGCCGGGGCCAGGGTCGACCGCGTCGCGGCGGTGGCCGGCACCAACAAGGCGCAGATCTACCACTACTTCGGCAGCAAGGATCAGCTCTTCGACGCCGTCTTCAACCGGATCGTCGAGGGGATCGTGCGGGAGACCCCGATCGACGCCCACGACCTGCCTGGTTATGCCGCCGCCCTGGCCAGAGGCTATGAGGCCCACCCCCAGGTGATGCGGCTGGCGACCTGGCAACGCCTGGAGCGGGCCGACGACCCTCCGGTCCCGCTGGCCGTCGAGAGCATGACCCACAAGGCCGAGGCGATTGCCAAGGCCCAGGCCGAGGGCGTCCTCCCCCCCGACTTCCCGCCAGGTGTCCTCCTGAGCCTGGTGCTCCATCTCGCCTCGGTGTGGACGGCGGTCAGCCCCGAATCCGCCGCCCTGGTCGACTCCACGACCCCCGACGAGCGCGCCCGCTACGTCGAGGACGCGGTCCGGCGTCTCATTTCTGGTGGTCCCGGTGATACAGAAGGCAGGGCATAGGCCACAATGGCTACGATCGCGAATGAAGTTGGGAGGCAGGCATGAGCACCGAAGAAGTCTTGAGCAGGGCCCCCCTCTTCTCCGCGCTCGACCGTGAGAGCGCCGCGGCCCTCCGCACGAGCATCACCGAGGTGACCCTGACGAAGGGTCAGACCCTGTTCAGCGAGAACGAGACCGGCGCGACCCTCTACGTCGTGCTCGAAGGCAAGATCAAGCTCGCCCGGACCGCGTCCGACGGCCGGGAGAACCTCCTGTCGGTACTGGGGCCCTCCGAGATGTTCGGCGAGCTCTCCCTGTTCGACCCGCGCCCGCGCACCGCCTCGGCCATCGCGCTGACCGACGTGAAGCTGGCCGGCCTGTCCCACGACGACCTGCGGCCGTGGCTGACCGGGCGTCCCGAGGTGGCGCTCCACCTGCTCCGGGCGCTCGCCCAGCGGCTGCGGCGCACCAACGACGTGCTGGCCGACCTGGTCTTCACCGACGTGCCCGGACGGGTGGCCAAGGCCCTGCTCGACCTGGCCGAGCGGTTCGGGCAGAAGGTCGACGACGGGATCCGCGTCCACCACGACCTGACTCAGGAAGAGCTGGCCCAGCTCGTGGGGGCCTCGCGCGAGACGGTGAACAAGGCGCTGGCGGACTTCGCCGGGCGCGGCTGGCTCCGCATCGAGGCCAAGGCCGTCGTGATCATGGACATGGAGCGGCTCTACAACCGCTCCCGCTAGAGGCTCTTCAGGTAGTTGAGCTGGGCGGCGACCGACATCTCCGCCGCCGGCCACAGATCCCTGGGCACCTCCGCGTAGACCATCTCCACGATCTCCCGCGCGTCCTTCGCGCCCTCTCTGATCGCCTGGCGGATCTGGTCGAGGCGCTGCCTGCGGTGGGCGATGTACTGGTCGAGCGCGCCGATCGGGTCGGGCAGGATCGGGCCGTGGCCGGGCAGCAGGGCCTGGGCCTCGGCCAGTTCGGCCATGCCGCGCAGCTTGTCGAGGCTGCGCAGGTAGTCGGCCAGGTCGCCGTCGGGGGCGATCACCGTCGTCCCCCGGCCCAGGATGGTGTCGCCGGTCAGCAGGGCGCCGTCTGCCGGAAGCCAGAAGCACAACGAGTCGAACGAGTGGCCCGGGGTGCCGATGACCCGGATCTCCACGCCGCCGACCGTCAGGCCGTCGCCGTCTCCCAGGCCCTCCTCTCCCAGGACGTGGGTGCGGTCGAGGGCGCGTACCGGCGCCTTGACCATCTCGGCGAACCGCCGGGCTCCGCCGCTGTGGTCCTCGTGGCCGTGGGTGAGGAGGACGACCGCCACGCTCCGGTCGCCCAGGCGGCCGGCCACGGTCGACAGGTGGGTCTCGTCGTCGGGGCCCGGGTCGACGACCGCGACGGTCTCTCCCCGGCCGAGGATCCACGTGTTGGTGCCGTCGAGGGTCATCGGGGAGGCGTTGGGGGCCAGGACGTTGGAGGCGTTCGCCGTGCCCGAGCCGTCGATCGGCAGTGAGAGGCCGCTCATCAGATCTGTCCCTCGGTCGTGAGGACCATCTGCCCGGCCTTCTCGACGGGGACGGGCATGACGGTGGTGATCTTGGGGTCGTCGGCGAACACGTCGGCGACCGTCTCGAAGGCCGACAACGTCGTCAGCGTGTGCAGCGTCGGCGGCATCAGGAAGTATCCGGAGGTCAGGGCCTCGGCGGGGCTCGTCCAGACGACCGTGTCGGCCTCGCCGCCCACGTCGCGGGTCCGCTGGCCCGAGGGCAGGGCGGCCACGAAGAAGCGGGTGTCGAAGCGCCGGGTCTCGATCTCCGGGGTGATCCAGTGGGCCCACGGCTTCAGCAGGTCGGAGCGGAGCACCAGGCCGTTGTCCGCCAGGAAGTCGGCGAACGACAACTCCCGGCTGATCAGCGCCAGCCGCTCGGCCTCCCAGCCCGTCGTGTCGGGCACCACCTCGGCCGCCGACCGGCCCGCCAGCAGGACGCCGCTCTCCTCGAACGTCTCCCTGACCGCCGCGCAGACGAGGCTCCGCGCCGTTTCCTCGTCTGCGCTCAACATCACGGCCCAGTCGGCGGGCGGCGGCCCGGCCCAGCCGATGTCCACGACGGCGTCCCGGGGGTCGACGGAACCTCCGGGGAAGACGTAGGCCCCGGCCGCGAAGGCCATCGTGGCCGCGCGCCGGAGCAGGTAGACCTCCAGAGGAGGCTCCCGCAGCAGGGCCACCGTGGCGGCGGCTCTGGCCGGGACCGGGACGAGCCGCCCGGCCAGCAGGTCACGCGCCCGTACACCCAGCTCGCCCGACAGCGGAATGTCCACCGTCCGAGTGTAGAACTATCGGATCTCCGCGATCAGCTCCACCTCGACCGGGGCATCGCGGGGCAACACGGCCACGCCGACCGCGCTGCGGGCGTGGGCGCCCTGGAAGACCTCGCCGAGAAGCTCGCTGGCCCCGTTCACGACCTGCGGCTGGCCCGTGAACGACGGGTCGGAGGCGACGAAGCCGACGACCTTGACGATGCCGGCCACCTGCGACAGGTCGCCGACGACCGACTTCAGGGCCGCGATCGCGTTCAGCGCGCAGACCTTGGCCAGCTCGTAGGCCTCCTCGGGGGTGACCTCGGCGCCGACCTTGCCCGTCTTCAGCAGTTCCCCGCCCGCGATCGGGAGCTGGCCCGAGGTGTAGACGTGGGCGCCCGAGCGGACCGCCGGGACGTAGGCCGCCAGCGGGGCCACCACGTCGGGCAGCGCCAGGCCGAGGGCCGACAGGCGGTCTTCGGGGCTGCTCACGCCTTGGCCCGCTTCATGTAGGCCACGAGCTGCTCGGGGTTAGGGCCGGGGACGACGGCCACGAGCTCCCAGCCGTCTTCGCCCCAGTTGTCGAGGATCTGCTTGGTCGCGTGCGTCAGCAGCGGCACGGTCACGTACTCCCACTTCGTCATGGCGGAAGGCTATCGATACTCCTCGGCGTATCGGGAAATGGCGTTTGGGTAGCCTCACGGGTGTGAGATCTCGCGACACCGACTGGGACGGAGTACGTCTCCATGTCGTGACCGGCAAGGGCGGCACCGGCAAGACGACCGTGGCCGCCGCCCTGGCCCTGGCCCTCGCGGCCGGCGGCCGCAAGGTGCTGCTCGTGGAGGTTGAGGGCCGCCAGGGCATCGCGCAGGTCTTCGATCTTCCACCGCTCCCCTACGAGGAGCGCAAGATCGCGGTGGCGCCGGGAGGCGGCGACGTACACGCGCTCGCCATCGACCCCGAAGAGGCCATGCTCGAATACCTCGAGATGTTCTACGGGCTCAAGCGCATGGGCAAGGCGCTGACCAAGATGGGCGTCGTCGACTTCGCCACCACGATCGCCCCCGGCCTGCGCGACGTCCTGGTGACCGGCAAGACCAGCGAGGCCGTCAGGCGCCGGGACAGAACCGGCAAGAGGGTCTACGACACCGTCGTCATGGACGCCCCGCCCACCGGCCGGGTCACCCGCTTCCTGAACGTCACCCAAGAGGTGGCCGGCCTGGCCCGAGTCGGTCCGGTACGCACCCACGCCGACATGGTGCGCGGAGTGGTGGCCTCACCCGAGACGGCTGTGCACTTCGTCACCCTGCTGGAGGAGATGCCCGTCCAGGAGACCCTCGACGGCGTCGCCGAGCTGCGCGCGGCCAAGCTGCCCGTCGGCGGGATCTTCGTCAACATGGTGAGGGCCGTCGACCCCACCCTCGCCGGGCCCTTCGACCTGGCCGAACTGGCCATGGGCGTGAAGGCGGCCGGCCTGGGCGACGACGGCAACGCGGCGGTCATCGCCGAGGCCCTGGCCGGAGAGGTCGTCGAGCAGCAGCGCCGGGCCGAGCTGGAAAGAACCGAGCGTGACGCGCTGGAGACCGCCGGGGTGCCACGATATGAACTGCCCCTGCTGGCGGACGGCGCCGACCTCGCGGGCCTCTACGAACTCGCCGAAGCGATCCGCACGCAAGGAGCCGCATGACCTCGCCCGAGCTTGACCTCGACGGCATCATCGACGATTCGGGCACCCGGATCGTGGTGTGCTGCGGGTCGGGCGGCGTCGGCAAGACCACCACGGCGGCGGCCCTCGGGCTGCGGGCGGCCGAGCGGGGCCGCAACGTCGTGGTGCTGACCGTCGACCCGGCGCGGCGGCTGGCCCAGTCGATGGGGCTGACCTCGCTCGACAACACCCCGCGCAAGGTCGCGGGGGCCGACGGCGAGCTGTTCGCCATGATGCTCGACATGAAGCGGACCTTCGACGAGATCATCGAGGCCCACGCCGACCCTGAGCGGGCCCGCCAGATCCTGACGAACCCCTTTTACCAGTCGCTCTCGTCGAGTTTCTCCGGCACGCAGGAATACATGGCCATGGAGAAGCTCGGCCAGCTCCGGCGGTCGGGCGAATGGGATCTGATCATCGTCGACACGCCGCCCTCGCGGTCGGCTCTCGACTTCCTCGACGCGCCCGAGCGGCTGGGGCGGTTCCTCGACGGGAAGCTGATCAGGCTGCTGATGGCGCCCGCCAAGGCCGGGGGGCGCAGCGCGTTCAAGATCCTGAACGCCGGGTTCGGGCTGGTGGCCGGGGTGCTGACCAAGGTGCTCGGCGCCCAGGTGCTGAAAGACATCCAGACGTTCGTCTCCGCGCTCGACGCCGTCTTCGGTGGATTCCGCCAGCGGGCGGAGCAGACCTACAAGCTGCTGCAGGCGCCCGGCACCGCGTTCATCGTGGTGGCCACGCCGGAGCGTGACGCGATGCGGGAGGCCTCCTACTTCGTGGAGCGACTGGCCGAGGAGCGGATGCCGCTGGCCGGTCTGGTGATCAACCGGGTGCACCGCTCCCCGGCTCCCGATCTGTCCGCGGCGCGGAGCACCGCCGCCGCGGAAGATCTGGAGTCGCGTGGTGAGCACGAGCTGACCGCCGCCGTGCTGAGACTGCACGCCGGACGGATGCAGCTCGCCGCCCGCGAGCACCGGGAGCAGGAGCAGTTCGCCTCGGCCCACCCCACTGTGCCGGTCACCCGGGTGCCCGCGATGTCTCAGGACGTACACGACCTCGACGGGTTGCGTGAGATCGGGGAGCTGCTCGCCAAGCGCTGAGGGTCAGCCGGCGATCAGCTCGTTCGTCCGTTCGTATTCTTCCTTCGCCATCTCCAGCAGGTCGCGCCAGGAGTCGACGTCGGGCCGACGGCGCAGGAGGGCGCGCCTTTCCCGTTCGGTCATCCCGCCCCAAACCCCGAACTCGATGCGATTGTCCAGCGCATCGGCGAGGCATTCGGTCCGGACAGGGCATCCTCGACAGATCAACTTCGCCCGGTTCTGCGCGGCGCCCTGAACGAACAGAGCGTCAGGGTCCGCACCTCGACAGGCGGCACGGGAGGTCCAATCCGTGATCCACATTTTTCGACCCCACTCCCCTTAGGTGGTCAGTCGTGACTTCTGGGGCCGACGGGCGCGGTCGCCGAGCCTCCTTATTCAGTTGCCGCAGAGGAGAACGTACGAGACGCGGAGTCCGAATGGACAGACCCGCAGGGACCAAATTTGGCGGCCGGTCGTGTCCGGGTATGACTAGTCATCCCAAGCGCGGGTAATGCGGCGTGGTGCGTTTGGTACCGAATCTTCCCTTGCTTCGACGTACGCTTAGCTCCGTGCAAGCTTCAGGCAAAGCCCGCTTCGGGAACGCGATCTTGACCCTCGTCAAGCTCATCGCCGCCGCCTCCATGGCCGGCGTGCTGGTCGCGGCCGTCGGGCTGCCGGCCATCGGTGGAGCCGGCTTCGGCGCGAAGTCGGGCGTCGAGTCCTTGCGCATCGAGGCGGAGGAGCTCAACGAGCCCCCGCTTCCCGAGAAGACCGTGCTGCTCGACAACGACGGCAAGCAGATCGCGCAGTTCTACTTCCAGAACCGCGAGTCGGTGCCGCTGAGCAAGATCGCGCCGGTGATGCAGCAGGCGATCATCGCGATCGAGGACTTCCGGTTCTACGAGCACGGCGCCCTCGACATCGAGGGCACGATCCGCGCGATGACGAAGAACTTCTTCGGCGGCGGGGTCGTGCAGGGCGGCTCGTCCATCACGCAGCAGTACGTGAAGCTGGTCATCTTCAACTCGGCCGAGACCGAGGAAGAACAGCTGAAGGCGATCGAGGCGACGTACACGCGGAAGCTCAACGAGATCCGCTACGCCATGGCGATCGAGAACAAGTACTCCAAGGACGAGATTCTCAACCGCTACCTGAACATCTCCTATTTCGGCGACGGCGCCTACGGCATCGAGGCGGCGTCCAAGCGCTTCTTCGACAAGCACGCGTCGGAACTGGAGCTGCACGAGGCCGCGACGCTCGCCGGCGCGGTGCAGAACCCGAGCCAGACCGACCCGGGCCGGGGCAAGGAGTTCCGCGCGCGGCTGCTGGCCCGCCGCAACACCGTGCTCGACCGGATGGCCGAACTCAAGAAGATCACCCCGGAGCAGGCGCTCGCGGCCAAGCAGCAGAAGCTCGGTTACAAGGGCGAGAAGATGCCGGGCGGCTGCGAAGACAGCTCCTACCCCTACTTCTGCCTGTACGTCCAGAACGACATCCTGAACAACCCCGACTTCGGCAAGACCGAGAAGGCCCGGCGCGACTTCCTGAACCGCGGTGGCCTGACCATCCGCACCACGCTCGACCGGAAGATGCAGAAGGCGGCCGACGACACGATCAGGAAGTACGTCTACCCGACCGATGAGCAGGTCGCCGCCCAGGCGCTGGTCGAGCCCGGCACCGGCGCGATCAAGGCGCTGGCGGCCAGCCGCAAGTTCGGTGACAACAAGAAGAAGAACGAGATGAGCTACAACCTGGCGGCCAACCGCGCCCACGGCGGCGGCTCGGGCTTCCAGGCGGGCTCCACGTTCAAGGTGATCACCCTGCTGACCGCCCTCGACGAGGGCATGAAGCTGAGCGACGGCTTCGCCACCGGCAAGACCTACGACATCCCGACCAACGCGTTGTCGCCGTTCCGCGACTGCAAGGGCAACCGGACCGGCGAGACCCACCAGGTGTTCAACTCCAGCGAGGGCGCGGGCGGCTTCAACACCCTCCAGACCGGCACCTGGGGCTCGGTGAACACGTTCTTCATGAAGCTCGAGGAGCACGTCGGCCTCTGCAAGGTCGTCAAGATGGCCCAGAAGCTCGGCATCCAGCGCGCCGACGGCGAGAAGCTGCGCGAGGTGCCGACCTTCACCCTCGGCGTCAACGAGATGGACCCGGTGACGGTCGCCAACGCCTACGCCACGATCGGCGCCCGCGGCAAGTACTGCGCGCCGATGGTCATCACCGAGATCGTCGACCGCGACGGCAAGGCCACCAACTACAAGCCCGACTGCGACCAGGTGCTCGACGAGAAGGTCGCCGACGCGGCCAGCTCGATCCTCAGCGGCGTCTTCACCAAGGGCACCATGACGGGCGTCGGCGGCATCGGCCGCGACGCGGCCGGCAAGACCGGCACCACCGACGGCTACACCGCCGCCTGGTTCGCCGGCTACACCCCCGACCTCGCGTCGGCCGTCAGCATCGGCGACCCGCGCGGCGCCTTCAAGTACGACCTGACCGGCGTCACCATCGGCGGCAAGCCCTTCCCGTACGTCTACGGCGCCTCCATCTCGGGCCCGATCTGGAAGTACACGATGCTGAAGGCGCTGAAGGGCGTGCCCGCCACGAACTTCACGCCGGTCGACATGTCGGAGTTCGGCGGCTGCTCCGCCGGCTTCTGCCAGCCCAAGCCGAAGCCCAAGCCCGAACGGGGCGGCGACGGCCCCGGCGACCACCGGGGCGGCGACAACCGGGGCAACGACGACGGCGGCGGCCCTCCGCCCGCCGACGACAACGGCGGCGGCGTGATCATCCCGGCCACCGACTGACCAAACGGCTGAGGGCCCTTCCCCGATCGGGGGAGGGCCCTCAGCCGTCGGGTACGGGAAGATCAGCCCGCCAGCCGCGCCTTCACCGCCGCCGCGACCCGGCCGCCCTCGGCCCGCCCCGCGACCTTCGGGTTGACGACCTTCATGACCTGGCCCATGGCCTGCGGCCCGGCCGCCCCGGTCTCGGCGATCGCCTCGTCGACGAGCGCGGCCAACTCGGCGTCGGAGAGCTGGGCCGGAAGGTACTCCTCCAGCACGGCCTGCTCCTCCAGCTCGGCCTTCGCCTGCTCCTCACGCCCGGCTCCGGCGAACGCCTCGGCCGCCTCGCGGCGCTTCTTGGCCTCCCGGGTGAGAACCTTGACGATCTCGTCGTCGCTCAGCTCACGGACGGCCTTGCCCGCGACCTCCTCGACGTTGATGGCGGCCAGCGCCATGCGGATGGTCCGCAACCGGATGTCGTCACGAGCCTTCATCGAAGTCGTGAGGTCGGCCTTCAGCCTGTCTTTCAGAGCGCTCATGGCCCACTATCTTGCCGTGTCCCAGCCGGGGATCTCTCCGGGTTATCCCGGGCCCACCCGGCGTTCGGGCATGATTGGGATGTGCGGAAAGTCGTAGCGGTACCTCTGGGAGTGGTCGGTCTCGGGCTCGCCGGGCTGGGCTACGCGTCGATCGTCGAACGCAACTGGTTCAGACTCCGGCGCTTCGAAGTGCCGGTTCTCGACCCCGGCCGCCGCCCCGTGAAGATCCTGCAGATCTCCGACCTGCACCTCACCCCGGGCCGCACGCGCCTGATCAACTGGGTGCGGTCCCTGTCGCGCCTGGAGCCCGACCTGGTGGTCAACACAGGCGACACGATCTCCCACCCGGACGCGATCCCCGCGTACATGCGGGCCGTCGAGCCCTTCCTCGACCTCCCGGGCCTGTTCGTGTACGGCTCCAACGACATGTACTCGCCGCATTTCAAGAACCCGGCCCGCTACCTGTGGCGGACGTCCAAGACCGACAGCAAGAAGCGGAACATCCCCGACCTGCCGTGGCTGGAACTCGGCACGGCCATGACGTCGGCCGGCTGGCTCGACATGAACAACACGACGGCCCGGCTGAAGGTCGGCGACCTCGACGTGGCGGTCGGCGGGATCAACGACTCCCACATCGACCTTGATCGTTATGACCGGATCGCGGGCCCTGCTCCCTCTGACGCCGATCTGCGCCTCGGGGTCATGCACTCTCCCGAGCCCCGGAACATGACGCGGTTCGCGGCCGACGGCTATCAGCTGCTGCTCGCCGGGCACACGCACGGGGGGCAGGTCTGCATCCCCTTCTACGGGGCCCTGGTGACCAACTGCGGGATCGATCGGGCCCGGGTGAAGGGTTTGTCCCGTCACGAGTCGGCGTGGCTCCACGTGTCGGCTGGGCTCGGGACGTCTCCTTTCGCGCCCGCCCGGTTCGCGTGCCCTCCGGAGGCGACGTTGCTGACTCTGGTGCCGCGCGTGGCGCGATGACGCAAGCGCGGCGAAAGTCCGCTAGACTCAACGAGGCAGAAAGCACCGGGGTGTAGCGCAGCTTGGCAGCGCGCTTCGTTCGGGACGAAGAGGTCGTGGGTTCAAATCCCGCCACCCCGACGGTGTAGTACCAGGTGAAAGGTCTGATCCACTCAGTGGGTCGGGCCTTTTTCTGTTGCTGAGGGTCTCAGGGAGCCAATCGGGGAGCCAACTCACTCGGACTCTGCGCGGCTTCTACCGAAGACGATGTTCATTGCCTGTGCGCCCTTCGTGATCACCGGTCTGAGCTGGTGCCGGTAGACCTCTTCCGTGACGCTGGTGCCGGCGTGCCCGACGAGATCGGCGATGGTCTCGATGGGTACGCCTTGGTCGCTCATGATCGAGACGAACGAGTGACGCAGCTCCCGGGGAGTCCAGTCGGTCCCGATCCCGGCGTCTTGGGTGATCTTGCGGAATGCGCGCCGCACGTTCGCGGCGTCCAGTCCCGTTCCTACGCTGGTGCAGAACACCAGGTTGTGATCTTGCCACTCCTCCCCCGCTGCGAGCCTTTGGGCGCCTTGGCGGGTGTGGTGTTGCTTGAGGCTTTGTGCGGCCATCGTGGGGAGTTCCAGCGTCCGCCGCGACCTGCGGGTCTTGGTGTCACCTCCTACTCGGTCGGCACGCCACACGTAGATGGCGAACCTCTTGTGGTTGAACCCTGCTTCGGTGACCGGCTGCCACTTCTTCTGAGCCGGTATCCAGGCGACGACGTGATCCCAGCACAGCGCGCGGGCCTCTTCGGTCCGTACGCCTGTGGTGAGGCTGATCACCACGTAGGCGCTGATCCCGGATGACCTTGCGGCCTTGAGGACGTTCTCCGCCTGGTCTTGCGTCAGGGCCTTGCTCGGTCGCCCTTCCTTGCCCGTGGGCGTGGTGACCAGCTCGGCGACGTTCCTGACGACCTTGTCGCGGGCCTGAGCTTGCCGGATAGCCCGCTTCAGGATGCTGTGGACATCCCGGAGTGTCCGGGTGGCCAGGTCGCCAGAGAGCCCGTCTAACCACTCGTCCACGTGATCGGCGCGGAGGTCCTGAAGCTTCGTCTTGCCCAGCTTCGGGATCACGTGCGTCTCGGCGAGGATGCGTAGCTTTGTGATCGTGCCCTCTGACCGGCCCTTGAGGCCCTTCCTCAGCCAGTCGTCCACAGTGTCTCGCATGGTGTAGGTCGCTGACGCGGTCACGCCCGACTCAAGGTCTTTGACGGCCTTGATGAGCTTGTCCTTGACCTGGGTCTTGGTCTTGCCCTTGCGCTTGAGTCGCCGGCGCTTGCCATCGGGGGCGAACCCGAGGGAGACGGCTCCGGTGAAGCCATCCCCCTCGGGATAGATGGTCGCTTCGTACTTGCCGATCAGGATCTTGGCCAAGGGGTCATTCCTCCTCGTGACGGTTGAGGTACTCCTCGATCGCCTTCCTGATCACCCACGACACATCCCGCTCCTGCGACTCGGCGTACCTGCGGAGCCGGGCTTTCAGCTCCGCATCCACCCGGACGGGTGGCAGGGTCGTTCGGTCGCTCGTCATAGACGGCTTCCTTTCGGGTGCTATGGAGTTATCAAGAGGCGCTGTAGAACGTTGTATCACGGCGTTCTACGCCTCGTCGATGGTCTCCAGCGAAGAAACGAAGTCGGCAAGGTGCTGATCGGTGATCCGGCGTAACTTGCCGATCTTGATGCTCTTGAGTTGTCCCGTACGAAGCAGGTAGTAGACCTTGTCTCGGCCGATGCTGAGGATCTCGGCGATCTGCTCGACGGTGTATGCCTTCATGCGCACCTCCCTTCGGCCGTTCGTCACTCACTGTGCTTGTCTTCGTGTTTGTCTTTGTCTCCGTCTCCGCGCTTATGTGCAGACGCGCGCGAGACGGAGACGTAGACAAACCCCTGAGACGATTACGTGGAGTTAGTCGGCGGAGGGATCGGCACGCCATCGGCCTCGGGCGACTTGGATCACGCGGCCGGCGTCGGCGTGCTCGCGGAGTCGCTTGTAGAGCCATGGGCGGCTCATGCCGGTTGCGTCGATCAGTTCGCCCAGAGTCGCGCCTTGTTCGGGTGCCTCGCGCAGCGCGGCCCACAGAGTTTCTTCCGCGCCTTCGTGGTTGCCGTTGCGGCCGTGCCTGCCCTGAGGTTCTGCGGTGGATTGAGGCCCTCGTTCGAGGGCGACCAGGGAGACCGGATCGAGGGACGGCCGTCTCTCGGCGTGCCGTTCGGCCGTGGCTTGCACCGTGGCGTCGTCGAGAAGGTAGGTCCGGGCGCGGCGTGGGGTGTCGTGTTCGGGTGCGCTGATGAGGAACTTGCCGGGTGCGTCGAGGCGGTCGGCGTGCCAGCCGGCTTTGTGCATGCCCTGGCCCAGGATCAGGTCTGCGTCACGGCGTTCCCTGACTCTGAACGAGACGCGTACGTCCATCTGTGAGCGAACGGCACTGTTGCCCATGGCCTTCTGGGATGGCCGTTGCGTTGCCGCGACCAGGGTCACGGCAACGGCGCGTCCGCGACGGGCGATCGAGTCGGCGCTCACGATCGCCTCGGGTGCGTCGTCGGCGAGTTCGGCGTACTCGTCGACCACGATGACGAGCGCGGGGGCCTCGGGGGTGGGCTCCCAGACCCGTACACCGTTCATGGCGAGCATTTCGGCGCGGCCGTCGAGGATGGCAACCGCATCGTTGAGCAGCTCGTCTGCTTCGCGGGGTGTGGTGGCGATGCGGTCGAGGCAGGACGCCCACGGCAGTAGCTCCATGCCGCGTTTGAGGTCGACGCCCCACACGATCACGTCCGGGCAGGCTGTCAGGTTGCCCATGATGACGTTCACCCCGCCGCTCTTGCCGGCACCCGCCACACCGCCGACCAGGCCGTGACGGCGGTTCAGAGAGACGGTTACCGGGGTGCCGTCTTCGAAGACGCCCAGTTCGATCGGTTCGGTGATCGAGGTGATCGCCGGTCCTGGCCATACGATGGCGTCGGCGTGTGGGTCGGTCTCGATCACCCGTAGTTCCAGCCGGTTGGCGCGTTCGGGGATCGGCTGGATTCGCGCCGCGCCGCGTCGGGTGCCCAGGGCCGATTCCAGCGCGGGGAGTTTGGCCATGGCGTCCTCTACGGTCTGGCCTCGGGCCAGAGCGACGCGGGCACGGTATCCCCACAAGTCGATGACGGCCGATTGGATGCGTGAGCCGGCCAGTCCGATCGATTGGGCGATCTCCGGCCAGGCGGCCAGGGTGCGCTCTACTCGTACACGGGCGCGTCTTCGGCGATGCGCCCACCACGGTAGAGCGATCAGCGTCCCGCCGACGATCAGCAGGAGCGGAAGCGGTGCGGAGCCGGGTCCGAGCGCTGTTGCCGCGCTGATCCAACCGCCGGTGCACAGGACCCAGACGACGGCGTAGGCCCGTTCGGCACCGCGTCTGAGGCCCACGAGGTAACCGAAGAGGGCGACCAGCCAGGCCGTCATGCCCGTGATGGCCAGGACGGTCTTCCACGACTCGGGGTTGTTGATGTGGAGCAGTACGGCGATGGCTTCCGCCAGGACTGCGACGGCGATGGGCGCGAGTTCGGAGCGGTAGCGCCACAGCCACGAGCAGATGACCACGATCGCGGCCGATCCGAACGAGGCGTGTTCGGTCATCAGCATGACCGGCTCGACGCCGGCGCGGCGCATGCGTCGGGCGTGCCGGCGCATCTGGTGGCGGGTGAGGCGTCGGTGGGCGGTCATCGAGGCCCACCCGGGTACGGGTAGCGGTAGCGGCCAGTGGCCGCAGGTGCGGCGGGAGGAGGGCCTTCCGCGGAGAGCTCATCGCGCAGGTAGTAGAGCGGGTCCGGCTCTCCCTCGCGGTGGGCGGAGAGGGTGGCGTGGGCGGCGGCCGTGAGGTTCGCGTGGTCCAGCCGTAGGGCGTCGATGCGGCGGGAGAGGCGTTCGATCTCGGCGCAGAGAACGGGGATGAGGTTCAGGACGCTCATGACGGTGCGGCCGTCTTCGGTGAGCTGGAGCATGCCGCGCAGTCGAGGGCGGCTGGCGATCAGGTCGAGGGCCTGGCGGTGTCGGGCGCGGGCCTCCTGAAGGTCAACGAGTGAGCGGTTCGGCGTGGGGGTCGTGAGGATCACCTCCATGGGTCGTGGACGGGTGGCACCAGTCCGGGTAACGGGTCTGAGCGGTGTACGTGTCTCGCATGATCGATTCCTTCTGTGGTGGTGACGGGTGAAGCCTGGCCAGGCTGTGAGCGTGGGTGGGTGTCAGGAGATGCCGAACACGGTCGCCAGGACGATCGAGATGAACCGGCGCACCTCCGGGGCGGCGGCGGTCTCCGAGAGGTAGAAGCCGAACAGGATGCACAGGAGCGCGTGGGTGAACCGCAGGTAGGTGAAGCGGAGCGCGATGAACACCGCCAGGCCCAGCAGGAGCACGAGGGAGATCGAGATCATCAAGGTGTAGTCACCTCCTTCCGTAGGTCACGGGGCGCTGGTCGATGTCGTCGATCACGTGCAGTCCCATCGCGCGCCTGGAGATCGACGCCGTGGCGGTGCGGTGGGTGCGTGACCGGCTCGCGGCTCTGTCCTCTCGCTTCATGACGATCACCGCTTGGACGAAGCCGGCCATGGCCAGGGCCATCCCGAACACGGCGATCGAGACGATCACGAACATGGGACGTACTCCTCTTGGCGCTAGTGGGGGGTCATGCGACGAAGCCAGCGGAAACGCCGGACGCACTTGCGGCAGCAGCCGCCGATCTGGTGCGTGAGGGCGCCGCACGGGCACCGGTCCGCGTAGGTGCCGCCGATCGGGATCCTCAAAGTCCGTTCACCTCCCTTCCACGTCGGTGGTCTCGCGTGGGGGGTTGAGGCGTTCGGCGGGGAGATCGCCGGGTTGGGGGAAATCGCGAAATCTTCGATGCCGAAAGTGGAAGGATCGATACAGGACGGGACAGGTTGAGTGCGGCCCGTCTAGCCTTGACAAGTCCCCGACAATCCCCAGTTATGGGCAGGTCAGATGACGTGCAACCGGCACCAGGCGATTTCCGGAAGTCCCGCGAACTCCTTTGCGGTGGAGCTCTGCGGCTGTTTGGGCGGTGTCTCTGTGTCATGTCTTCAGCTTCGGAGTTGGGGCTCCTGACCGGCAGATGACAGGACTGGACACGAGAGGACACGACTGATGTCCGAAGTTCCCCTGTCTCGGGAGACGAGCAGGCGATTAGAGCCGAACCGCGTCTTAACCGCAGCACGTCAGAAGCTCGGATGGAGCAGGCGGCGCGCGGCCCAGGAGTTGCATCGTTTGGGTGCGACGCGCGGGTTACCGGAGCTCGATTCGATCGAGAAGACGATCTACCGCCATGAGTCCGGGAAGGCCCACTGTCAGGACCCGCTCTACATTGAGCTGTACTGCGCGATCTACAAGGCCACGACGCAAGAACTGTTCGGGGCGATCGAGCCGGCGCAGACATCGCCGCGACCGCTGTCCGGGGTTCGGTCGCACAAATTCATCCCGGCCTATATCGGGGCCTCGCGCGTCGCGGCGCTGATCGAGCGGGCGTCGGCTACTCCTACCGATGCGACGTTCGGTCTGGAATGCCATCGCGTTGACGTGCCCAACGTCCACGGCAAGTGCGCGCTCTACCTCTGGCCGTTCGGGGTGGCCATGTTCCATCTCGTCGAGGAACTGGAGCTACCTAACCTCGCGAACTTGGCGATATGGCGTCGGCAGACCTACGCCCGTGACCTGGAGTGGGCATCGGGTTATCTGTCCGAGGCATTGTCGGCATCGGCTCATGCGTCTTATGTCCTGAGCGCGTATTGGGTTCATGCTCCGTCATGGCAGGCCCATGAGCTGGACACTGCGCTCCGCATCATGTGCATCCCGAGGATTCTGCATGAGCGGGACTCGGAGATGTCGCCATCGTCACTCGCGCACGCTGAATTGGTCGAGCGCTCTTTGCTGGCCGATGGCTTCGAACATTCCGAAATGGTGTCGTACGGATTCAAGGGAATCTCGATCGGATACGCGTCATGGTCGGGTGTCGTTTATTACCCCACAGCGCCACGTCGAGCCCTGGCAGAACACGAGATCGTCAACGTCGAACTCGCCACACAGGCAATGTGGTCGTACTGCGAGTTCATCAACACGCAGATCGAGCAAGGGCGAGACCCGCACGTCGCCGATGAATACGGCTGGCGCTTTCTGCGTGGTGCGCGTTCCCGGCTGCTTAACGCCCGTCCGCAAGAGACCGAATATCACAAGTGCATGCGCATGGCCATCTTGGAGACGAGCGGCACACCGGACCGCTTATCCGAGGCCATCGAGATTATCCGCGAAACCAGGGAGAGGTAAGGCCCCATGTTCGACAGGTCTTCGGTGTTGGTCATCATTGACGCGCAGAACGGGTTCATCACGGAACATTCCAAGCCTGCAATATCGGTGATCGCTTCCCTGGTGGATAGGTGGCAAGCCTCGGGTGGGTCGGTGGTGTTCACCCGGTACATCAATTACGACGGCAGCCCTTATGAGCGTCTGATCCGATGGTCGAAGGTGAAGAGTTCTCCTGAGATCGACATCGTTCCGGAGTTGCTCCCAATGGCCGACAAGGCGACGGCTGTTCTAGACAAGACCATCTACAGTTTCTTCAGCGAGGAAGGCGACCGGCTCGCACAGGAATACGGATGGAAGGACTTCTACGTCTGCGGGCTCGACACGGAGAGCTGCGTGCTCAAGACTGTCGTTGACGCGTTCGAGCGGGATTGTACTCCCTGGCTTATCGCGGACGCTTCCGCGAGCCACGCGGGGCAGGCCGCTCACGATGCGGGGATCTTCGTCGCCTCGCGCTTCGTCGGCAAGGGGCAGATCATCACGACCACAGATATCCCATGGGGAACGCTAATGGGTATTCCAGAAGAAGTTCCGAACTAATCAGAACAGGGCAAAAGTATGAAATTTCAGCTCCCCAATCTTAGCGAATCAGATCTTGTTCGACTAGTATCGGCAATTTACCGAATACAATACCCGGAGATCGATCTGCTCCACGAACAAAGGCTTGGCCACCAATCAAGGCCCGATCTATTAGCTCTCGGAGAAAATCCGCAAATCATAGAACTGGCCAGAATTACACCGCAAACAAGGCATAGAATCAAAGATAGAATCGATCAGCTCCTAAGGTATCGCGAGGCATTTCGAGAGAAGTATCCAGACTTGCCAAGTCCGCAGCTGGTCATGGTTACACCGGAAACTCTCACATCCCGATACATAGACCAACTAGCCGAGCAAGAAATCACGGTTCTTGATGGGACGTGGTTAGAAACCGTACTGTCCAACCATCCTTACATTGCTGACCATTTTCTTGCCAGACATAGTTTCGACCCAGAGCAACCTAGCGATATAGCGGAGACTCTGCTTGCACGGCTGAACTCTGTCAGATGCGGCCGTACAGAGTGGTACGCATATCAGAAATTATGTGCAGAGATACTGGAATTCCTCTTCTTTCCACCCCTTGAACGGCCCATACTTGAAGTTCGAAATGAAACAAAAACCAATCGCCGCGATATCGTGATACCCAACTACTGCAACTCGGGATTCTTCCACTTTTTACGTGTGCACTATCGAGCCGACTATATCGTTGCAGACGCAAAAAATTACTGCAAGTCAATCGGAAAGGATGAGGTGTTACAGCTAGTAAATTACCTCACCGAAAAAGGTCCCGGCCTCTTCGGGATTGTCATTAGCCGCAACGAGCCCGACTCGACAGCAGTAATGGTTCGGCGTGAGCAATGGGTATTGGACGGCAAGATGATTATTTTTCTCACTGACGTGGACATGACGCAGATGATTACATCTAAGCGTCATGGCGGCGACCCTAGTACGGTAATCCGCCAAAAAATCGAAGATTTCCGCCTGGCGATATAATGTGCCGACAGTGATTCAAGTCGCGAAAGTGATCCATGAATCACGGATAGGGACAAACAAACCGTCCGCTGCCAGCCTTAACGGCAATCAAACCGTCGCTTTGCAGGAGCGCCAGCGCTTGACGGATCGTGTAGCGCGAGACGGCGTACCGCCTACAAAGAGCTGCTTCGCTCGGTATAATATCCCCCATCCGCAGCTCCCTGTCTCGAATTTTTCTACGTAGATCCGCCGCGATAGCCGAGTACAGGTATTGCGGAGCCCTAAGGCACTTCTTTACAGCGCGCCCTTTTGCTGGGATAACAACGATCAAGCCTTCACTCTCAAGCAGGCCGAGAGCTCGTCTTATTGTGGAACGAGCGACACCGAACTCCCGACAGAGGGCTGCCTCAGAAGGCAGCAAGGCACCATCCGGGTAAACGCACGCTTGAACCCGATCTTTTATGATGCTGGCGATACGCTGATAAGCCATAGATTTCCTTAGCCGATAGAACCGCGAGTTAGCCCATCGTCGTTTCGTGCGAACTGTAGAATTCTTGACGAAGCTTGCACGCTGAGAGCAGATATCGAGTTATCTCGACCTCTACCCCAGCTAAATACCCACTCGTTGTACTGCAGGGTTGCCATCACCCGTAAAGGACCCACAGCCCTAGGGATCTCTAAATATGGCTCCTGTCCCGGCGATAACTTGACCGATACTCCAAGCCCAGAAATTCGCAGGTCCCATGCCAATCGCATGAGATGGATGAACCGGTCCCGATTAGCATCAGTCATGCTGAGTTCACCCTTCTAGAGCGTTAGTCGGAGACGATGATTTCCTGTGCGCGTTGCGGCTGCCTGGGACGCGGCCGTGAGTAAGTTTGTGCGCAATTGCCAGCTCGTCCCATAGGGCTCGGGCTTCCCGATATAACCCTCTCCCCGTTTCCTCATATCCGTTCTGCTTGGTGTACCGGAGTATGAAATACATCCCGCCCTGGCATGCCCATTCATAAACTCCGCAGCACGCCGTTTCAGTCACTCGAAACCGATCGCTTCGGGCACTCTGGAACGGCACCCACACAGGCGTGATCTCCGTGCGCCCCTGACGGGATACCGGGTCAGGCATGCTCTCGGGAGTCACCATGCTCTTCACCGTAGTACACCATGCTATAGCACGCTAGGCATGTCGTATCTCGCTAGGCATGACATCACGTACTTAGCGTGTCTGCGTGGCTGATCAAGGGCTGGACTGGAAGCCGGGGATACCCCGATGGGTCCAGGTGTATGAGGACATCAAGGGGCAGATCGAGCGTGGGGAGTTCGCCGTCGGCGACCAGGTGCCGTCCGTTCTCGCCCTACAGGAGATCTACGGCATCGCCACAGCGACGGGCCAGAAGGTTCATCGTGCGCTGCGCCAGGATGGGCTCATTCGAACGGAGCCAGGGATGGGGAGCTTCGTGATCGAACCGCCTGCCACAAGCGATGGGTAGCAAGTAGAAAGGCAACCGCCGATAACGTCGGTGGCATGTCAACTCGGGCAGCGCAGAGCAGGTCAGATTCCCCACGCGCTTGCTAGGACCTAGCGCCGGCTTATTGATCTTGGGTCGCCCGGCTCTGCCGAGTACTGCGCGGGTGGCATGGCCTAGTCGACAGCCAGAGGATACGCGACACCCTTCGCCGTAAATCATGCCAATAGGGACAAGTCTGCATCATTTGCCTAGCAAGTAGCCCATACACCGACGAGCCAGTATCCTGTCGCGATAAACCGCAGAGGAGGGCTAAGTGGCCAAAACGCGGACACTAAAAGAACGTACAGTTTCCTTCTATGAGATTGTCGTCTCCGAGTCTGGAACACAGCGCCGCTACCCCCAATTTGCGTGGGAGGAGTTTCTTGCCGCACAGGCCCGGTCCACCGTCGGCGAGAGGACGTTCGATGGGAACGAGCGGCTAGTCGGAAACACCACCACCATTGAAGAGGAAGATCACCTTCTTCTTCACCGGGTCAAGGGGCAGGGCGAGTGGCTCTCGGTAATGAACTGGGATACAGGGGAATGGCGCGAGCTTGAGTCAAAAGCCAGCGAAGGATATCTGGAAACGTCCGTTATCTGCTTTCTTCCGTTCGGCAACATCGTAGGCATTATGCAGGGGTCGACCAGCGCCCCTAGCCACAAAGCCCTTGAGTCATGGCTCAATGCGATGAAGGTATTTGGTCAAGCCGACCTCACCGTACGAGCGCTGATTTCACCCGCCCAGATCGACCGCCTTCGCAAGGCTGAAGGCGCGAACAAGATTGAAATCAGGATGGGCGCACGTAAAATCGATGCGCTCAACGATAGAAACGGCCGTCTCGCGGGCTTTCTGAAGAGGGCCAGGCAAGACTACGGAGATATCAACGTAACCTTGATCATCTCCGTGCCCAAAGGTAAGGGGCGCTCCGAGGACAGGCAGGGGCTGCTGAACGATTTAATCGATCTTGAGCATGTGATGCCAGGGTCAGCGGACAAGGCCAGGGCTACGCTCGTCTATGCTGAGCCCTCCGGAGCCGAGTACACGCAGCTAGCCGAGTTCGTCGAGCACCATGTCACAGCCAAGCGCCGGGTACCCGCAGTCGACACAGAGGGCAACTCGATCCGGATTTTGTCGGCGGTAGATGCGATCCTAGGCGTAGCAGCTGAACATGAGGCAGAGCTTCGGCTAGCAGTCAGCACCGACTAGCTGGGGCCATCACCGAAGGGCGGCGACGTGCGGCGACTACGGATCTCCCTGGTCGGCTGGTGGTCCGATAACCCTTGGATCGATTACATCCTGGCCGCAACGATTCTAGCCTTCCACCTTCTCGTGGTTAATCGGTATAAACGGGGCGACTTCCTTTCATGGATCACCCTGGATCAACGTCTCGGAGTCTATGAAACAGGGGCAACAGTAATATCAGTACTCGGCGGCCTAAGCGCGATCGCTGCCACTGTGTATATGGCAGCGACCGGCCAACGAGCACGCAAAGCGCGCCTCCATTTCGCCGAGGAATTGCGGCGCAACTGGACATATCTACTCGTCAATGTTGGCGCTTCGGCCCTAATTTGCCTGTGCGCTCAGGCGCTCGACAATAATCACGATCCGCACTCCATGCGCTTTTCCTTTGAATATGCTATATTGTTAGCCATATTCAGCTTTTCTCGTCTTGTGTGGCTATTCGATTCAGTTATGGCCATCTCGAACATGGATGCTGCGGAAATCTCCGTCACTGAAGCGCCGCCGTTGAATCCCGTTTGGAAAAGCAAGCTGAAGCGCGACAGTCTGTCAGGCTGACAGTCCCGACGCCTGTCTACGCACGGGCTGCCCGGTTTCAAGCACACTGCCAGATTCTGTGTGCAAGATTCCGGTACGCCCCTGACATGCTTGCTTGCTGTTCCTTGCTCCACAGCGCATGCCGGCTACAACAGTCAAGATCGTCGCTGGGCAAGTCGTAGCGAACCCTTAGAGTGCAAGCGCTCTTGGGATTGGCAGCAATCAGCGACGCTAGACACTGCGCCAGTTGATCTCCAAGTCAAGAGGATCTCCTCCCTCTCGGCGGGAGCCTCGGGAGCCACCAGTGGGAGCCACCACCCTCAGGGTCCCTCCGACAGCACCCGTCCTCTTCAGGGTGTTATAGCTGTTGAGAGGCACCCCGATCGACGTCACGCGACCCTCGCAGACAGCCTGGTCTTCCTTCGGGACGAAGAGGTCGTGGGTTCAAATCCCGCCACCCCGACGGTGTAGTACCAGGTAAAGGTCTGATCCATTTGATGGGTCGGGCCTTTTTCTGTTGCCGAGAGGACTTTCTCCGTTTGGTTTCGCGTCAGGGCCTTCCTTGCCCGTGGGCGTGGTCACCACCTGAGCTTGCCGGATGCCCGACTTCATCGCATGACTAGCCATGATGAGCTTGTCTACATCTGGACTGCCCGACGATTGAGCGGCTCAGGACGGATCGCCGCAAGCGTGGCTGACACGATCTGCCGAGCAGATCTCAGGCGTTCCATGACGTCGGCCGGTCGCCCCTGGCCCAACAGCCGGAGTTCAGAGAGGCAGACCTGTCGGCCAATGATCGACCTGGTCGTGTATGGCTTCCACCAGCTTGGAGAGCCCCGCGTTGGTGTCCAGCGGATCGGAGGCGTCCTTGAGGTACCGCGTGTTGATCAATGCCGCCACGCCGAATCCTCCGATGCGCCGCAGGAGCGAGGTGCTTCCCGGAAGGTCTCCGCCGTGACCCCACCTGGACCCGTGGACCGACCACCCGCAGGCGTAGCCGTTCGAGTCCGCCAGCCCCGAGGGCTTGGTCATGTAGGTGACCCAGTCGGGGTCGAGAATGTCCGGCGGGGTGGCGGACCCGTCCACCCGTGCGAGGAAACGCAGCAGGTCGCTCGCCGTGGCCAGCCAGCCGCCGTGCGCGTCCATCCGGGTCACGGCCATGCCGTATGGGTCGCCCTCGTTCTGGTCGTAGTAGAGGACCTCGCCGGGACGCCGGTCGGCCAGGGTGTCGCCCGCCAGTTCCATGCCGACGATCCCACATGGGGCCAGGACCTCCCGCCGTACGTAAGCCTCGTACGACTCGCCGGTCACCTCCTCGATGACCCGCCCGAGCACGCAGTAACCGAAGTTGGAATAGGCGTAGTGGGTTCCGGGATCATGATTCAGCGGCCGGTTCGCCAGCACCGACGTGATGAGTTGCTGATGGTCGAGTGAGATGTCGCCGAACATCGGATCGTCGGGCCGGTACGGCCAGCCGCCGCAGGAGTGCTGCAGCAGGTGCAGCACGATGATGTCCTCGACTCTGGGATCGGCTGGCATGCCGAACCCCGCCAGATGCCCGCTGTCCCCGAAGACCAGGTCGATCGGGCTGAGCCTGCCCGTCTCCGCGAGCTTCATGACGGCGGCTGACGTGATCGGCTTGGCCACGCTCGCGATCCGGAACCGGCTCGCGGCCGTCACCTTCTCGCCGCTCGCCCGGTCCGCGACGCCGTACCCTTCGGCGTGCACCAACCGTCCGCCGATAGTGATCGCCAGCGACAACCCCGGCACGTTGTAGTACTTCATGAACTTCTCGACCAGGCCTTCGATGACCGGGGCCGCCTCACGCTTCTCCCAGATCGGGCAGAACCGCTGCGCCGCGGCCGATCCGAAACCGGCGGAGAATCCTCCCACCGACACCGGCCGATACTTCTCCCGTTCGTAGTGCTCGACCTCGGACTTGAAGGCGCTGACATCGAGGTTGTGCCGCGCGGAGAACGGCCGCCCCACGCTCCTTCGCCAGAGCGAGGTGAAGTGGTCGAGACGGTCGTAGGTGGAATTCGGAACGCTGAATCCGATGGCGCGAACCGGCCGGTAATGGTCTCGGTCCATTCCGTCGAAAAGGTTCTGGTAATTGGCGGCGGACACCTGTGGCTGGATCCAGTCCCAACGGGTGTCGTATCCGGGCCACCCCTCGAAGACGACGGAACAGTAAACGCCGTCATCCATTCGGTATCCGCTGATGTCAACGGGAACGTAACCGTTCCTTCTGTGCTCCTTCACAAGCGTATATAGATCGGAGAGCCCGACCACGTGATACGACGTCCACAGCGGATGCCCCGCGCGCTCCTCCTTCTCCCAGACGGTGGCGAAGTAGACTTTTGCGCCGACGTTATAGCCATTGACGATGACAGGCCGGAAGCCGGCGGCTTTGCGCTCGTCATAGACCGTCAGATATTTGTCGAACGGAATTTGATGATCCGTCCACTGTTGAGGACCGGACCCGCGTTCCCAGATCGCCGCGTAATGTGCCTGACCAGCGATGTCATAGCCGCAGACGTCCACGATCCGCAAGCCCAACACGACAGAGTATTGATCGTAAGCCTGCCGGAACTTGTCGTAAGTAAGATCCCACCGAATATAGGCGGCCATTCAGCACCCCCGAGCGCCGTTATGCGGTCCTGTACCCACGGCGCATCCCTCTCTATCCCGGTGCCGGAAGGCACCGGGGCGAGCGCACTACCAGCCCCATGCGCGGCGACACAACGCTGAACTCGACACCCGCCCACAGGTCCAGGCCCCGACGACGGTGACCGGGACGGCCCGGTCCGCGCCGGTCAGCACGCTGAGCAACTCGCCATGTTCGGCTGCGAACGGGCGTTATGAGTGCCGCCGCGTACGGTTTGGACGCGTGACAGACCGTGTCGGCCGAACCCCACGATGGCGGCAGGGTAGTGCTGCCCCTACCTCCGATACACCGGCTGGCGTCAGCGAGCCGCCGACCCATTCGCACCAGACTCGCTCCTGACACACAGGAGAGGTCGGCATGAACACCTCCGGATCGACGCCCGCCAGAATCATCGCGCTGGCGACCATGACCCTCGCCACCCTTGCCCTCGGCTACCTGGGCGTCCGAGATACGACGACGCCGGCGGCCTCCCCCTCGGCCAAGGTCGGCGCACTGACCCTGAACCCCTGCACGTACGAGACTGAATCCGGAGCGCTCCCGGCGGACTGCGGCACCCTGACCGTGCCGGAGAACCACGACGTTCCCGGCTCTCGCTCGATCACGCTGCCGGTGAAGCGCATCCGGGCCACCGGGCCTGACCCGGCCGAGCCGATCTTCCGTCTCGGGGGCGGGCCCGGCCAGACGAACATGACCTTCAAGGAAGCCGCTCGCCTCTCTGACCGGCACGACATCGTCCTGGTCGGCTACCGCGGCATCGACGGTTCCTTCGTCCTCGACTGTCCTGAGGTGACCACGGCGATGCGGCACTCCGCCGACCTCGCCGGATCCGGCACGACCCGCCGCACCTCCCAGGCCTACGCCGACTGTGCCCGACGGCTGACCGAGGACGGCGCCGACCTCGACGGATACTCGCTGCCGCAGCGTGTGGAGGACCTGGAGGCCGTCCGCCGCGCACTGGGCTACCAGCGGATCAATCTGATCAGCCAGAGCATCGGGACCCGCACCGCCATGATCTACGCCTGGCGCCATCCGCGGTCCATCCACCGGTCGGTGATGATCGGCGTGAACCCGCCCGGCCACTTCCTCTGGGACCCCACCATCACGGACGACCAGCTCGCCCGATATGCGCGGCTGTGCGCCCAGGACCAGGCATGCGCGGCGCGCACCGAAGACCTCGCCGCCTCCATGGAGGCGACCGCCGCCCACCTGCCCGGCAGGTGGGGACCCTTGGCCGTCAAAAGCGGCAACGTCCGCGCCGCGACGCTGATCGGCATGGTCAACTCCACCCGATTCGCCGCACCGCTCAACGCGCCCTCGATACTCGACGCCTGGCTGGCCGCCGCCGAAGGCGATCCAAGCGGGCTCTGGGCCATCTCCCTGCTCGCCGATCTGACCATCCCGACGTCCTTCATCTGGGGAGAGTCCGCCGCGACCACCATGATCGACGCCGCGCCGGTCGACCGCTACTACGCCGCGGGGGGCGACCAGGGCTCGATCCTCGGCAACGCGGGCGCGGATCTGCTGTGGGCCGGCGGTGGCCTCACCAAGGCGTGGCCGTCCAGCCCCGACAACCGCGAATACCAGCAGGTCCGCCCGACCGACGTCGAAACGCTCCTGATCAGCGGCACCGTCGACTTCACCACACCCGCCGAACTGGCCACCAGAGAACTGCTGCCCGCACTGCGCAACAGCCACCAGGTGATCCTGGCCGAACTGGGGCACACCACCGACTTCTGGCGATACCAGCCTGAGGCCAACCGGCGGCTGCTGACCACCTTCTTCGACCACGGCAAGGCCGACACTTCCGGATACACCACCCACACGGTCGACTTCCAGGTCGGCCCGCTCAGCCTGCCGAACATCGCCAAGATCCTCGTAGGTTCGCTGACCGGCCTCACGCTGGCCGCCGCCGCCCTGCTCGCCGGGATGACCCGCCGGGTACGCCGCCGCGGTGGCTTCGGGCCCAGAACCGGCACCTGGCTGCGTGTGCTGACCCCGGTGATCCTCGGCCTCGGCGGCTGGTCCCTGGCCGTGCTGGCCGTGTCGATCCTCTGGCCGGCGGCCTACCTCGGCGACCCGCTCGTCGCCGTACCGCCCGTCGGCGCCGCCATCGGCTACGGCGCCTACTGCGCCTGGACCCGCCGCGACCGGACCTCCCGGCAACGGCACCGGGGCCTGGCCGCCGCACCGGCCGCGGCGCTCGCCGGAGCCTGGCTGGGGTTCGCCGCCGCGGATGGCCTCCCCGGCGTGATGACCGCGATCGTCGGCGCCGCCCTCGCCGCCAACCTCACCCTCCTCGCCCTCGACATGATCGGCGACCGCGTCACCCCACTGCCGGAGCGCTGATCCACCGTTCCGCCGATGGACCGCGGCCTTGAGATCGTCCGACCCGGGGAGCGGCTGATTGCTCAGACCCGGTCGCCGGACAGCGCCCAGCTGGTCAGAAGCCGCATGGCCTCGTGTGAAGCCGTTCCCGCCTCGGTGGTGTAGACGAACAGGGTCTGGTCCGGGTCGCCCGGCATCGTGAGCGTCTCGTACTCCACCGTGAGCTCCCCCACGACAGGGTGCCGCAGGCGTTTGGACCCGAAGGTCCGCTGATAGACCCCGTGCTCCTCCCACCACCGCCGGAACTCGGGACTGCGTTCGGAAAGCTCGGCCACCAGCTCCCCGGCGGCCCGGTCCCCAGGATCGTGCCCGACGTCCAGACGCAGGCTCTCCACGGCAGCGCGGGCCTGCACGTCCCAGTCGAGGAACAGGTCGCGGGCCTGGTCGGTGAGGAACATCCACCGGGCGTAGTTGCGCTCGCGGGGACGGAGGGCGTCGAAGTCGCTGATCTCAGGGCTCTGGCCATGCGGTTGGTGGCCAGGACGTCGGTCCTGCGGCCGAGGATCAGCGCGGGGGTGCCTTCGAGGGCGTCGAGGAACTGGTGCAGGCCGGGGCGCACCCTCTGCACGGTCGGGACGCGGCGGCGGGTCCCGGTGGCCGGTCCGATCAGGTGGCCGAGATGTTCGCGCCCGGCCGCGTCGAGGCCGAGTGCGCGGGCGATCGCGTCGAGGACCCCGGCCGACGGGGTGATGCGCCGTCCCTGTTCCAGCCGCGTGTAGTAGTCGGTGGACACCCCCGCCAGCAGCGCGACCTCCTCGCGTCGCAGGCCCGGGACCCGGCGGATGCGGTCATCGGCCGGGAGGCCCGCGCGGGAGGGGTCGACTCTGCTCCGGGCCCGTCGGAGAAAATCCGCGAGCTCCCTGTTCTCGGCCGCCATGGCCTCATCCTGCCAAAAAACGCCACGGGCGAGCCTGGATCGGCCGTACCTAGGACGCGGCGTCCCAGGACGCAGGGGGCCGGATATGGCGCCGGCTGGAGCCCTCCCGTGGCGAAGACTTGAGTCACGTCCCACCGCATGAAGGAGAGATTCACATGACCACCCCTGCGACCTGGTTCGTCACCGGCACGTCCCGCGGGCTCGGCCTGGAGCTCGTGCGCCAGCTGCTCGAAGCCGGTCACAACGTCACCGCGACCACCCGTTCCACCGAGCGCCTCACCGAGGCCCTGGCCGGGGTGGACACCTCCCGGCTGCTGGCCCTGGAGGTCGACCTCGCGGACGAGACCGCGGTCGCCGACGCGGTCCGCCGCACCACCGAGCGCTTCTCGCGCCTGGACGTGGTGGTCAACAACGCCGGTTACGGCTTCCTCGCCTCGGTCGAGGACACCACTGACGCCGACGCCAGGCGGATGTTCGACGTCCAGGTCTTCGGGGTCTGGAACGTCCTGCGGGCCGTGCTGCCGATCTTCCGGACGCAGAAGAGCGGCCACGTCGTGAACGTCTCGTCCGTGCTGGGCCTGGTCTCCGTCCCGGGCTGGGGTCTGTACTGCGCGGGCAAGTTCGCGCTGGAAGGCATGAGCGAGGCGCTCGCGGCCGAGGTCGCGGAGTTCGGCGTCAAGGTCACCCTCGTGGAGCCGGGCTACTTCCGCACCAGCTTCCTGACCACCGACTCGCTGGCCCTGCCGACCTCGACGACGGAGGGGTACGAGGCCATCCGCCAGATGACCGACGACCACCTGAACCTCCAGGGCAGCCAGCTCGGCGACCCCGTGAAGGGCGCCGCCGCGATCATCTCGCTCGTGGCGTCGGGCGACGGCCCGCTCCGCCGGCTCCTGGGGTCCGACGCCTACTCCTACGCCACCGGCAAGGTGCGGGCGCTCCAGGCGGACATCGAGGCCGGACGCGAACTGGCCCACAGCACCGACTTCCCGCAGTCCTGACACGAGCGTGCCAGGAGCAGGTCAGATCTCCCCCATGGGCGTGTTGATCCTCGTCCGTACACACTTGTGACGGTCCCCACCTCGATGGTTAGCGTCGCTACAAAGGGGGACCTCATGACCACGCTGACCGTCAACGGCACGGAATATCCGCTGGACCTGGCCGACCCCAGGGTCACTCTTCTCGACGCCCTCCGCGACAGGCTCGATCTCACCGGTACCAAGAAGGGCTGTGACCAGGGCGCCTGTGGCGCCTGCACGGTCCTCTCCGACGGCCGGCGCATCCTGGCGTGTCTCACGCTGGCGGCGCAGTGCGACGGCCGGGAGATCACCACGATCGAGGGCCTGGAGTCCCATCCGATGCAGGACGCGTTCGTCCGGCATGACGCCTTCCAGTGCGGCTACTGCACGTCGGGGCAGATCATGTCGGCCGTCGCGCTGCTGGGGGAGAACAGGGCCGGTACGGATGCCGACATCCGCGAGTACATGAGCGGCAACCTGTGCCGCTGCGGGGCCTACTCCAACATCGTCGCGGCCGTCCGGGAGGTGGCCCGGAATGCGTGAGTTCCGCTATGAGCGGCCGGCCACGGTCGCCGAGGCGATCAGGGCGGTCTCCCATGATCCGGAGGCCGACTTCCTGGCGGGCGGCACGACCGAGGTCGACCTGATGAAGGACGGCGTGTTCCATCCCGACCTGCTGGTCGACATCACCCGGCTGCCGCTGCGGGGGGTGCGCAGGAACGGCACGATGCTGCAGGTCGGGGCGCTGACCACCATGGAGGAGCTGGCGGCCGACCGCACCCTCGTGGAGCGGGCGCCCTTCGTCGTGGAGGCGCTGCTGCGGGGGGCGTCGGCGCAGCTGCGCAACATGGCGACCATCGGCGGCAACCTGCTCCAGCGCACCCGCTGCCGCTACTTCCGCGACCCGGCCGTGCCCGCGTGCAACAAGCGGGAGCCCGGGTCGGGCTGCGAGGCGGTCAACAGCGTGGCGCGCATGCACGCGATCCTCGGGGCGAGCCCCGCCTGCATCGCTCTGCACGCCTCCGACCTGGCGGTGCCCCTCGTGGCACTCGACGCGGTGGTGCACATCCAGAGCGAGGAGGGCGAGCGGCTCGTCCCGCTGACGCAGTTCTACCTGATGCCCGGCGAGACGCCGGACCGGGAGAACGTGCTGCGCCACGGCGAGCTCATCACCGCCATCGACATCCCGCTGCCGCCGCCGGGGACCCGGTCGATCTACCTGAAGATCCGCGACCGGGCCTCGTACGAGTTCGCGCTCACCTCCGCCGCCGTCGCGGTGATCATGGACGGTGGGGTGATCAAGGAGGCGCGGGTCGCCATGGGCGGGATCGGGACCATCCCGTGGCGCTGCTTCGAGGCCGAAGAGGTGCTGCGCGAGGCCCCCGCCACCCCCGACACCTTCCGGAGCGCGGCCGACGGCACGATCCGCGACCCGTTCGTCGTGCCGGGCACCGCGTTCAAGGTCGAACTGGCCAAGCGGACCCTGATCCGCGCCCTCACGGAGGTGACCTCGTGACGACGATCCAGCAGCCGCGCATCCTGGGGGCGGGCGTCAACCGCGTCGACGGCCCTCTCAAGGTGACCGGCCAGGCCAGATACCCCAACGACTTCAACCTGCCCGGCATGGCCTACGCCGCCGTGGTGCGCTCGACCATCCCCTCGGGGCGGATCAGGCGCATGGACACGACGGCGGCCGAGAAGTCGCCCGGCGTGCTAGAAGTGATCACCCACGAGAACGCCGACCACCTGGGCGAGGCGCCGCCGTCGTTCGTCAAGAACCCGCAGCCCCCGCTCCAGGACGACGTGATCCGCTTCTACGGCCAGTACATCGCCGTCGTCGTCGCCGACACCCAGCAGAACGCCACCGCCGCCGCGCGCCGGATCGAGGTCGAGTACGACCGCCACGAGGCCCTCCTCGACCCGCACGACCCCAGGGCCGAGCGCATCAAGGACCCGTGGGGGGAGGACACCGCCTGGGGCGACGTCAGGACGGCGCTCAACCGGGCCCCGGTGATGATCGACCAGACGTACACGACCTCGGAGAACACCAACAACCCGCTGGGGCTGTTCACCACCGTCGCGTCGTGGGACGGCGACACCCTGACCCTGCACGACTCCAACCAGTGGCCCAACATGATCCAGCAGGTGGTGGCCGCGATGTTCGGCGTCCCGAGAGACGCCGTGCGGGTGCTGACGCCGTTCGTCGGCGGCGGGTTCGGCGCCGGGCTGCGCTGCTGGTCGCACATCCCGCTCGCGGTGATGGCCGCCCGGCACGTCGGCCGCCCGGTGAAGCTGGAGCTGACCCGGCCCGAGATGTTCACCGGCCTCGGCCACCGCACCGCCAGCATCAACTGGATCAGGCTGGGCGCGACCCGCGACGGCCGGCTGACCGCGATCGAGCACGAGAGCCTCACCACGCTCCCGCTCGACGGCGACGAGTACGAGCCCTGCTCCTCGGTCTCCACCTGGTCCTACGCCAGCCCCAACGTCACCACCCGCGACCAGCAGGTCCGGCTGAACATCCCGTGGACGAACTTCATGCGCGCCCCAGGCGACGCCCAGGGCAACTTCGCGCTGGAGTCGGCCATCGACGAACTGGCGTGGGAGGTCGGGCTCGACCCGCTGGAGATACGCCTGCTGAACTACGCCGAGGTCGACCCGAAGACCGGGCGGCCGTGGTCGAGCAACGCGCTGCGGCAGTGCCTGGAGGTGGGCGCGCGGCGGTTCGGCTGGTCGGAGCGGAACCCGGAGATCCGGTCGATGCGCGACGGGCACGAGCTGGTCGGCTACGGCGTGGCCGGGGTGAGCTTCTTCTGGTACCAGCAGCCGTGTTCGGCCAGGGTGATCGTCAAGGGCGACGGCTCGGCGTACGTCCGCAGCGCGGTCACCGACATCGGGACCGGGACGTACACGATCATGGCCCAGCTCGCGGCCGGGCTGCTCGGACTGGAGGTCGACCAGGTCGAGATGCAGCTCGGCGACTCCTCGATGCCGGTGGGCACCGCCGCCGGCGGCTCGGGGCTCACGGCGGCGCTCGGCAGCGCCGTGCACGACGCCTGCGGGCGGCTGATCCAGAAGTTCGTCGACCTGGCCGGGACCGACCCGTTCTCGCCGCTGGCCAACGTGCCGTTCGAGGACATCGAGGTGTCGGAGGGCCGCCTGTTCCGCAAGGGCGAGCCGACGCGCGGCGAGTCGCTGGCCCGCATCCTGGCCGTCCACGGCCTGACCGAGTTGTCGGCCGACGGCAACTCGACGCCGAACTCACCCGAGCAGCTCGGGATGACCCCGGCCGGGGCACGCGGCGCCCGGTTCGTGGAGGTGCGCGTCGACGAGGACCTCGGGCGGATCAGGGTCGCCCGGATCGTCACGGTCAACGACGGCGGCCGGATCCTCAACGAGAAGCTGGCTCGCAGCCAGATCCTCGGCGGGACCGTCGGCGGCGTCGGGATGGCGCTGTTCGAGGAGACGGTGACCGACAAGGACACCGGCCGCATCGCGAACGCGACCTTCGGCGACTACCTGATCCCGGTGAACGCCGACATCCCCGACGTGCACATCGAGTTCGTGGGGGAACCCGACGCGTTCAACCCGATCGGGGTGAAGGGCGTCGGCGAGATCGGGCTGGTCGGCGTGGCGCCCGCCATCGCCAACGGGATCTTCCACGCGACCGGGAAGCGGATCAGGGCGCTGCCGATCACCATGGACATGCTCATGGACTGATCGCGGGTTGAGCGGCCGGAAAGCCGACTGCAAGCCGGAGTGCGCACCATTGGTGGCATGAAGGCCGCTCTCCCCCTCGCCCTCGTCCTCCTCGCCCTGACCGGATGCGCCGCCGTCTCCGGCGGACAACCGGCCACCACCGTCGTCAGCACCGCGACGCCGGACGCCGCCGAACCCACCGAAGCCGCCGAACCCGCCGAGAAGTCCGCTGAGGAGTCCGCCGAGTCGTCCTCGGACGTCGTCGCCGACGGCGCCGAGATCTCCGCCGAGCTCAGCCGGGCCGGGCAGCGGGACGTCTACCCGCTCGACCTGGGCGACGCCCGCGAGTTCTACGTGACCGACATGTCCGGCGACGGCATCGAGTTCCAGGTCGTCTCCGAGGTCGACGGTCAGCCGATCAGCCCGTCCGGGTTCGCCCTCGCGTGGGGCTCCACCGTCGTGAAGCTGACCAAGACCGGAGCACACCGTCTCGAGGTGTACGGCCAGACGAACGTCGTCGGCCCCTACAGCTTCCGCGTGGCCACGGTGAAGGTCCGCGACATCCCCACCACGATCGGCCTGAACGTCAACGGCCAGCTCGACGTGCCCGGCCGGATCGACCGCTACGAGTTCGACTCCGACGGCGCGACGGCCATCAAGCTCATCGGCGGCAACGGCGCGTGCCAGGCCATCGAGCTGGAACTCGTCGACGCGGCCGAGAAGAGCATCGCGACCGCGCGCCAGCCGATCCCGCTCTGCGGCTACGAGGCGCCCATCCCGCTCGCCAACGGCGACGGGGCCTACGCGCTGGTGGTCAGGTCGGGGGCGGCCAAGACCGGCGGGTACACCTTCCAGATCGCGCGGGCCTAACCCTTCGTCAGCGTGCCCTCGTAGAGGGCGGAGCCGCCGCCCTCCTGGCCCGCGAACTCCACCGTGCCCGGCTCGGTCAGCGTGAGGGTGATGTCGCCGCCCACACACTGGCCGAGCTGCACGACGGACATCTCCAGGATCTCGCCGTTCCCGCGGGTCGTCCGGAGCCGGACGTCCTGCTCGCAGTCGTCGCGCCGCCAGGTGCCGTTCTGGGCGCCGCCTTCGAGGACGAGGACGATGGAGGTGCGGTCGGCGCCCCCGTCCCGCAGGACGTCGCCGCTCCAGGTTCCGGCGAAGGAGGCGGGGATGCCCTCCCCGGTGGTCTGGGTCTGGGACGTCGGGCCGGGCTCCGTCTGGGCGCGGGTGCCCGGGGCGTCGTTGAGGGCGGTCCACAGGATCCCGATGGTCACCGCGACGGCGAACCCGATGCCCGCGGCGGCGGCCAGGCTCGGGCCGCTGCGCCGCCGCTTCTCCGTCGGCACGGCCGTCTGCGGCCCCACGCCGATCAGCATCACCCACAACTCGTGGGCCGTGGGCCGCGCCTCCGGGTCTTTGGCCAGGCAGCGGGCCAGCGTCTCGCGTAAGGGCGACGGCACTCCGTCGAGACGAGGAGCGGTGTTGAGGATGCGGCTGAAGACGGCCGCGACGGTGTCGTTGCCGAAGGGCGGCTCGCCGGTCGCGGCGTAGACCATGGTCGCCGCCCACGAGAACACGTCGGCTGCGGCCGACCCGTGGACGCCGCCCAGCTGCTCGGGGGCCATGTAGGGCGGCGTGCCGGAGATGGAGGTCGGCAACGTGGCGGCGTCGGCGAGCTGGGCGATGCCGAAGTCGACCACCCGCGGGCCGTCGGGCCCGAGCAGCACGTTGGCCGGCTTGAAGTCGCGGTGCACCACCCCGGCGCCGTGGATGGCCGCCAGGGCGGCGGCGGTGTTCACGGCCAGCCGTTCGAGCTCGCCCTCGCGCAGCGGCCCCCGGTCGCGCACCCGGTCGTGCAGGGACGGCCCGTCGATGAACTCGCTCACCACGAAGGGCGCGGCCACGTCCAACTCGGCGTGCAGGACCCGGGCGGTGCAGAAGGGCGCCACCCGCCGCGCCGACTCCAGTTCGCGGGCCAGCCGCCGCCTGATGGCGGGATCGGCCCCGCCGCGCAGCAGTTTCACGGCCACGCGCTCGCCCGTGGAGGAGCGGGCTTCGTACACGATGCCCTGGCCGCCCTCGCCGAGACGCCCGACAAGCTCGAAGGTGCCCAGGACGGGCGGGTCACCCGGCTCCAACGGGCCAGCGGGCATGGGTCCTCCCGGGGCGCACACGACGTCCACACCATAGCGCCCGGGGGAAACGTCGGACGTGGCGGGTAAAAATGGGAGCGTGTCGCTTTCCACCGAACTTCACAACCTCGGCCGTCCCCTCGTGGAGCGGCAGCTCGCCCATCCGACCGTCCGGGGGATCGCCGACGGCAGTCTGCCCGAGGCCACCTTCCGGGCCTGGCTGGAACAGGACTACCTGTTCCTGCTCGACTACGTCCGGGTCTTCTCCCGGCTCGCCTGGCAGGCCCCCGACGCCCACCTGGGCGACCTGGTCGACCTGGCCTACTCGACCTTCCACGACGAACTCGCGCTCCACCGGTCGATGTCGGCCCGCTACGGAGCCGACCTCAACACGGCCACCAAGGGCAAGGCCTGCGCCGCCTACACCGAGTTCCTGCTCGACAGCGCCGCCCATTACGGAGAGGGGCTGGCGGCGCTCTATCCGTGCATGTGGGGCTATTCGACCCTAGGCCAGTCCCTCGCCGAGACGGCCGCACCGCGCTACCGGGCGTGGGTGGAGACCTACGCCGACCCGGGCTTCCAGGCCCTCACCGAACGCATCGCCAAGATGATCGACGAGGCCGACGTCCACCCGGGGCGGGCCCGGGAGTTGTTCCTACGAGGCATGGAACACGAAATCGCCTTCTGGGACGTCACCAATTAGGCGCTGGAGGGATCGACGTTCCACACCTCGGGGAGGTCCGAACCGCAGAAGACACAGACGAAGTCCCTCTCCCGCACGATGTTGAGCTCCCGGCACCGGGGACATCTGCGGAAGACGACGGCATGCGTGAAACCGGCAGGATGCCTCAGGCCGGCCCGGTTCAGGGCCTCGGCGACGGCCGACCACGAGCTCGTGTCGGGGCAGTAGCCGGTCGACTGATTGCTCACTTCGGCGACCGTCCAGAGCCCTGATTCGCGGCTGAAGCTCATCTCGCCCGCGCTCAGCACCCGGCCGCCGCCCGCGCACGCCACGTGTTCGCTCCGGCGGGACGCCACCCTCAGCAGCCCGTCCAGGTCGACGACGAAGGTGACCGGCTCGGCCAGCTCGCCTGGGACCAGCCCATCGGCCCAGTCGTCGAGGTCTGCCGTCGACCCGATCCGCCGGCCCTCGCCGCCCGGCCTGATCAGGGCCGCAAGTTCGGGAGGCCCTACATATCGGTAGCTGCGGCGCTGCACGGTGGACAACCTAGACCGATCGACCGTCCGCTTTGAACCTTTGGCAAGTCGTGATCACGTACGTTCAGCAGCCTGGGCCGGCGAAGTAGAACGGCACACCGAGGCTGTGGGCAACCGCCGTGCGGCATATGAGCGATGTCTTATCAGCTCTCCGTGAAGCGCACGGCTCGGCCGCTGACCCTGATTCGCTGGTCGTCTGTCAGCGGGGCGGCGGTCAGCAGGCTCGGGCGGCCCATGTCGGCGCCCTGGTGGATGGTGACGACGTCGTCTTCCTTGATCAAGGCCAGGTCGCGCAGGTAGCCGGTGAAGGCCGCGGCGGCGGCGCCCGTGGCCGGGTCTTCGACCACACCCCCCGGCGGGAACGGGTTGCGGGCGTGGAAGACGGTCGGCGACTCGGCCCAGAAGAGGTTCACGGTGATCCAGTCGCGGGCCGCCATCAGCGCGCCGAGGGCCTCGAAGTCGTAGTCGAGGGCGGCCAGCAGTTCCCGGGAGGCCAGGCCCACCACCAGGTGGTTCATGCCGGCGTTGGCGACGTGCACCGGGAAGGCCGGGTCGAGGTCGGCGGCGCTGTAGCCGAGGGCGCGCAGGGCCGCTTCGACATCGGCGTGGTCGGCCGGGCGGGTGGTCGCGGGCGGCGAGGTGAGGGTGGCGGTGACCGGGCCGTTGGGCTCGGCGACCACGTCGACGTCGACCGGGCCGGCCTTGGTCGTGAGGTGGATGGTGCCCGATCCGGTGCGTTCGCCGATCGCCACCGACGTCGCGATGGTGGCGTGGCCGCAGAAGGCGACCTCGGCCAGCGGGCTGAAGTAGCGGATCGTGTAGCGGTCGTCCCCTTCGGGGAACAGGAACGCCGTCTCGGAGTAGCCGACCTCGGCCGCGATGGCCAGCATCTCCGCGTCGGTGTGGCCCGCCGCGTCGAGGACGACCCCGGCCGGGTTGCCCCCTGACGGGTCGGCGGTGAAGGCCGCGTACCTGAGGATCATGACGCCCCCTAGACGATGATCAGTGCCGAGACGAACAGCCAGGCGAGATGCCAGGTCTGGTCAAGAACATACGCCCCCGTCCCGATGGACGGGTTGTCGTCGTGGCCGGGACGGGGCACGCCGAGCGCGGCGAACCTGCCGCGGCCGGTCCTGGCGGCGAGCCACTGGATCGGCCAGCGGCGGTCGGCGATCCAGTGGGTGACCCCCGTGACGGCCAGGCCGATCGCGACGTCGGCGGGGGCGAAGACCGCGCCGAGCTGCCAGACCAGCACCATCAGGCCGGCCAGGGCGAGCACCACGTGGGTGAGGACGTGGGTGGTGTTGGCCAGCCGTCCGGCCCAGCCGGGCTTGATCTTGGTGCACGCCTGGTGGTCGGTCTGGATCCAGTGATCCACGATCATGTGGGTCGTGTAGAGCGTGACATAGACGGCGGCGAACTCCGCCAGGCGGTCGCTCATGTCCACATCCGTCCTTCCCGCACCATTCCGCAACATGATCGACAGTAGGGCGGGCTGCCGGGAAGTTCTGTGAACCAGTACTCACTACGACTGACGTGCGCGGCGCCGCAGTCCGTCCATGTCATTGATAAGTACGCGCCGGCGGCCCGTCTCGATCAGACCTCGATCACGCAATCCGCGAAGCGCCTTGTTGACGGCCTCCCGGGAGGAGCCCACCCAGCTCGCCAGTTCGTCCTGGGAGAGCGGCAGTTCGAGGCTGACCCCGCCCGGCACCGGCTCGCCGTAGCGCTCGGCCAGCTCCACGAGCCGGTTGGCGACCCGGACGGCGGTGTCGAGCACGCCGTACTCGATCCGCTTGCGGTCGGCGTCGCGCAGGCGTTCGGTGACGGTACGCATGATCAGCACCGCGACGCGGCCGTTCTCCCGCAGGAACCCGGCGAAGTCGCGGATGGCCAGGCCCTCGACCGGTTCGACCGCGGTCACGGTCGCCGATCGGGGCTGGCCGTCGATGGAGGCCATCTCACCGACGACGGCTCCGGGGCCGCGTACGGCCAGCACCACGTCGGTGCCCGATTCGGTCGCGGCCGAGATCTTGACCTTGCCCGACAGGACCAGCAGCACCCACGTGGAGGGGTCGCCCTGCGTGAAGACGATCTCGCCACGGGCCCAGGTGCGGGTCCGGCCGCGGGCCCGCAGGTCGATCTGCTCCTGGGGGGTGAGCTTGTCGAACAGCTCCGTCATGGCGCCCTTCGTAGTTCCGGCAGCACGTCTGCCGCCACCGCGTCGAGGACCGATTCGTCTCCGGCCCAGATGCCAGTCTCGCGCGGCCAGGGCGCGGCCATGTCGGTGTAACCGAGTTCGGCAGACCTTCCTACAAAATCGCGATAACACTCGACACTCGACAACGAATAGACGGGGGCGGAATCCGACTGCAGGAACCGCCGCACGCCCTCCCGTGGACGCCCCAGGTCGGCGAGCACGTCGTCGAACCGGCGCGAGGCCTCCGCGACGGCGGCCCACCAGGCGTCGAGCGTCTCCTTGCCGCGTCCGCCCAGGGTCACCCAGCCGTCGCCGAACCGGGCGGCCAGCGCCATCGCCTTCGGCCCGTCGGCCGCCACGAGGAACGGCAGGCGCGGGCGTTGCACACAGCCGGGCGTGTTGCGCGCCTCGACGGCCTCGTAGTAGTCGCCCGACCACGACACCCGCTCCTCGCGCAGCAGCAGGTCGAGCAGTTCGACGAACTCGGCGTAGCGGGCGTGCCGGCTGGCGGGTTTCCAGCCCAGCACGCGGGAGTCGTAGTCGCCCCGGCTGCCCGCGCCGATCCCGAGCGTGAAGCGGCCCTGGGAGAGGTCGTCGAGGGCGGTGAGCTCGCGGGCGAACGGCACCGGGTGGCGGAAGTTGGGCGAGGAGACCAGCAGGCCGATCTCGATGGTCGAGGTCACCATCGCGGCGGCCGACAGGGTCGGCACCGAGCCGAACCACGGGCCGTCGACGAGGGTGCGCCAGCCCAGGTGGTCGAAGGTCCAGGCGTGGGCGAAGCCGTAGGCCTCGGCGGCTCGCCAGCGGCGTTCGAGCTCGGGGCGGCGGTGTTCGGGCAGGATCGTGATTCCGGCACGCATCTAACCATCGTGACATGCGGGCCAAATCCCCACATTTCCGATCGGTCTTTTAACCTGGTCGGGTTTGCGTGCCCTCCCCTCCCTGACCGATCGAGAGGACACCTGTTGGCCCCCGACCTCACCAGGGCCCGATTAGGAACGACGTCGTCCTTCGTGCTGTGCGGGATCATGTCCGGCACGCTGACGGTGCGTGTCCCGGCCATGACCGACACCGTCCACCTCACCAAATCGCAACTCGGCATCGTCCTGCTCGCGTGGGCGCTCGGCGGGCTGCTGGCCATGCAGGGCTCCCGGCCCATGTTGCGCCGGCTGGGCAGCGGCCGGTCGCTCACCCTGTCGATGCCGCTCAGCGCGCTCACCCTGGCCGGGGTGGCGCTGGCGCCCGACTACGTCACGCTGATCGTCGCGGCCGCCGCGTTCGGCATGGCCGTGGGCCTGTTCGACATCTCGATGAACGCCCAGGGCGCGGTGGCCGAGAACGCCTCGGGCCGGTCGCTGATGAGCGGGTTCCACGCCGGGTGGTCCATCGGCGCCATCGCGTCGGGAGCCATCGGGATCGGCGCGATCCGGCTGGGGTTGTCGTTCCGCGACCACCTGCTGCTCGTGGCGGTGGCCAGCCTGCCGATCGCGGCGGCGCTGGCGCGCACGTACCTGCCCGACCCCGGCAGCGACGACGGCGGCGCGGCGGTGCGCCGGCGGTTGCCGCCCGTGGTGTACGTGCTGGGGGTGGTGGTCTTCGCCGCGTTCATGATCGAGGGCATGGTCGGCGACTGGAACGGTCTCTATCTGCGCGACGTGCTGGGCGCCCCCGAGTCGCTGGCCGCCCTCGGTTATCCCCTGTTCGCCGGCGGCATGCTGGCCGCCCGGCTGGCCGGTGACCGGCTGCGCAGACGCTACGGCGCCGCCGCGTGCCTGCGCTTCGGCGGGCTCGTGGTGGCGTTGTCGTTCGGGGTGGTGATCACGGCGCCGGTGGCCGAGGTGGCGCTGGTCGGGCTGCTGGTCGCCGGGGTGGCGATGGCCACCGTGATCCCGTTCGCGCTGTCGCTCGCGGGCGGGGCGGACCCGGCGCAGTCGGGGCCTGCCATCGCGCAGACGGCCGCCATCGGCTACGCCGGGTTGCTCCTCGGACCAGTCCTGATCGGGTTCCTCGCCGACGCGACGTCGCTTCGGCTGGCCCTTTCTGTGGGACTGGTCCTCGGAGCGGTGATCTGGTTGTCGACCCGTTACCTACCGGCCGACTCCTGAGTCATCAGGTTGAATCGTCAGGAGTGGGCCAGGCAGCTCGACGAGACCGTCACGACGGTCGGCAGGCTGCCGGTGTTCACGAACTGCATCTGCCACTGCGTGCCGCTGGCGGCGCTGCGGATGGGCGCCATCGGGACGCCCTGGCTGAGCAGCGGAACAGTCCACGAGCCGCCGACCAGCGTGCTGCCCGCGGGGCAGCTGCCGCCGCTGACCTGAGCGTTCAGCTGCGGAAGCAGGGTCACCGGCTTGCCGGCGACGTGGACGACGCCGGTGATGGTGGAACCCTGGGCGGCCGAACCGGCCGGGCCGCCGATGGCGCCGCCACCGAGGTCGTCGTCGTCCTCGAAGCCGTCTTCCTCTTCGAAGCCGTCGTCGCCGTCCTCGTCGTAGAAGTGGCCCGGCACGCAGTGACGGTCCGAAGCGCTCACAGCGCGACGCTCGGCGGAGATGCCGGCGTCCATGCCCTCGTTCCAGTCCATGCGAGGAGCGGTCTGAGCGCCCTGCATGCCCTCGAAGTGGTGGCCATGGTGGCGGTGGTGCTTCGGCTTGTGGTGGTGCTCGTGCAGGTGGTGCAGGTGCTTGTTGAAGCAGCGGTTGTGGATGATGTGGTTGTCGTGCTTGTGGTGGTGGTGCCGGTGCACGAAGTGGCGCCTGTGGTGGTGGTGCTTGTGGAGCCAGTGCTTCGTGTGGAAGATGCGGTGGTAGTGGTGGATGTGGTGCCATTCAATCTTCGGGCGAATACGGATGTGCCGCTTCTTCACCCGGTACTTGATCACCTTGACTCTCTTGGCTTTCTTGTACTTTTGAACGGGCGCGTGGCCCACGACTTGGGTGTCAGAGACCGGGGCGGCTTGCGCGGGAAGCGCAGCCCCCAGAAAACCCAGGCCCATGATTAGGGCGATCATGTACGTTCCGTACCTCATGTGCCGATCATGCAATAACTGGGCGGATCTACTTTGGCAGCACACACAAAGGCACGGGAAAGCTCGGCCATGAAATGCCCGTTAATTCGGGAAGTTTCCCGGGGTTCACTTGGTTGAGAAGGTCGTGAGAGATGTCGATGTTGTGGTGATCGGGGCTGGTCAGGCCGGATTGTCTGCTGCGTACCACCTTCGGCGGTTCGGATTGTCGCAGGTCGTGCTCGACGCGGAGGACTCCCCGGGCGGGGCGTGGCGGCACCGATCCCCCACGCTGACAATGGATCGCGTGCACGGGATCTTCGATCTGCCGGGCATGGCCCGGCCCTCTGTCGACCCGACAAGGGCGGCGGCGGAGGCCGTACCGGAATATTTCGCCGCTTATGAAGCACAAATGGGTTTGGACGTCATCCGCCCGTACAAAGTGGGAAAAGTCCAGCCGGGTTTCACGGTGGACGACAAATGGCGCGCCCGAGGGATCGTCAACGCCACCGGAACGTGGACCCGCCCCCATTGGCCCTTCTATCCCGGGCGTTTCGACGGCCGGCAGCTCCACTACGCGTCCTACACGGGCCCGGCGGAGTTCGCCGGTCTGAACGTCGTGGTCGTCGGCGGCGGCCACTCCGCGATGCACGTGCTCTCGGAGGTCGGCGCGGTGGCGCGGTCGACGCTCTGGGTGACCCGCCGCGAACCCGACTTCCGGCCCGAGGGCTTCGACGGCCGCGAAGTGGTGGCGCTCGTCGAGCAGCGGGTGCGGGCCGGCCTGCCGCCCCAGAGCGTGGTGAGCGTGACCGGCCTGACCTACACCCCGGTCGTCACCGAGGCACTGGAACGCGGCGTGCTGACCCGGCGGCCGATGTTCACGCACCTCGTGAGCGACGGCGTGTCGTGGGGCGAGGAGGTCTTCCCCGCCGACGTCATCGTCTGGGCCACCGGCTTCCGCGCCGACCTCCGCCACCTCGCCCCGCTGAAGCTGCGCGAACCGGGCGGCGGCATCCGCATGGACGGCACCCGCGTCGTGGCCGACCCCCTGGTCCACCTGGTCGGCTACGGCCCTTCGGCCAGCACGGTCGGCGCGAACCGGGCCGGCCGGGCGGCCGCCCTCGACCTGGCCCGGCGACTGGCTCCGCACAACTCGCTGAGAGCCGGCTGAGGCGCTGCTGAGGGCCCGCTGAGGCTGACAGCGCGCTGTGCGCCGGATGACAGGGGCGGGCCGCACGCTGGGAGGCATGGAATACGCATTCGAGGCCCGGGGCCTCGTGAAACGCTACGGGAAGACGACCGCCCTGGCGGGGCTCGATCTCTCCGCCCCGCAGGGGACCGTGCTGGGGGTGCTCGGCCCGAACGGGGCCGGCAAGACGACCGCCGTGCGGATCCTCGCCACGCTGCTGCGCCCCGACGAGGGACGGGCGTTCGTGGGCGGGCTCGACGTCGTCAAGGACGCCGCCAAGGTCCGCCGCCTGATCGGCCTGACCGGCCAGTACGCCTCCGTCGACGAAGATCTGACCGGCATGCAGAACCTGGTCCTCATCGGGCAGCTGCTCGATCTGCGCAAGAGCGAGGCGGTGGCCAGGGCCACCGAGCTGCTGGGCGAGTTCGGGCTGGCGGACGCGGGGGCGCGGCAGGCCAAGACCTACTCGGGCGGCATGCGCCGCCGCCTCGACCTGGCCGCCAGCCTCGTCGGCCGCCCCGACGTCATCTACCTCGACGAACCGACGACCGGCCTCGACCCGTCCAAGCGCGACGACGTGTGGAACATCGTGCGCGGGCTGGTCAAGGACGGCGTGACCGTGCTGCTGACCACGCAGTACCTGGCGGAGGCCGACGCGCTGGCCGACGAGATCACCGTCGTCGACCACGGCCGGTCGATCGCCCACGGCACCCCCGCCCAGCTCAAGCAGATCGTCGGCGGCCAGACCATCCTCGCCCGCCCCGCCGACCCGGCCCGCCTCGCCGAGACCGAGGCCATCCTCACGAGCGTCTCGGGCCGTCCGGCCGAGTCGCCCAGCCGCGGCGTGGTCACCGTGCCCGTCGACGGCGACGCCCAGTTCACCGAGGCGGTGGCGCGGCTGGCCCAGGCCGGCGTCTCCGTCACCGAGTTGTCCCTGCGCCTGCCCAGCCTGGACGAGGTGTTCTTCACCCTCACCGGCCAGCGCGCCACCGACGAAGAAGCGGCCTGAGAGGCGATCCCCCATGACCACCACCACGCTCTCCCCCGTACAGCACGAGAAGCCCGTCCCCACCCGCTCGCAGCCACGCCCTTTCGGGCTGGTCAGACATAGTCTCGCCCTCGCGCGGCGCAGCTTGATAAAGACCATCAGGACACCCGAGCAACTGCTCGACGTGACCCTCCAGCCGATCATCTTCGTGGTGCTGTTCGTGTTCCTGCTCGGCGGCGCCATCGCCGGGGACACCCACCAGTACCTGCAGTTCCTCCTCCCGGCGATCCTGGTGCAGACCGTCGTGTTCGCCTCGGTCGCGACCGGCGTGAGCCTCAACACCGACCTCAAGAAGGGGGTCTTCGACCGGTTCCGCAGCCTCCCGATCGGGCGGTCGGCGCCGCTGATCGGATCGGTGCTCGGCGACCTGATCCGCTACGTCGTCGCCACGCTCTCGCTCACGGTCTGCGGGCTCGTGCTCGGCTTCGAGCTGGTCAACGGGATCGTGCCCGCGCTGGCCGCCGTGGTCATGACCATCGCGTTCGCGTTCTGCCTGAGCTGGGCCTTCGTCCTGCTCGGGATGGTGCTACGGGAGCCGGGGGCGGTGCAGGGCGTCGCGTTCCTGACCATGTTCCCGCTGACCTTCGGCACCGGCATGATGGCCCCGGTCGACACCCTGCCGGGCTGGCTCCAGTCGTGGGTGCAGGTCAACCCGGTCGCCCACGCGATGGAGGCCGCCCGCGGCCTCATGATCGGCGGACCGGTGGCCACGCACGTCGTCTGGGTCGCCGCCTGGGGTCTCGGCCTGCTCGCGGTCTTCGCACCGCTGGCGGTGCGGGCCTACCGGCGCAGGACCTGATCGATCGCGGCCGGCCGGTCGAGGGCGGCGCCCTTGTCGTAGGCCTGCCGGTAGGCCTCGTCGCCGAGGGTCTCCCGCAACTGGACGGAGATGCGGAAGACGTCGGGGTTGTACGCGTCGGGGGCGCCCCGGAGCTGCTCGCTCGCGCCGAGTATCCGGGCCGCCCCTTCGGTGTTCCCGCGTACGGCCTCCACCTCGGCTGCCAGCACGCCCACCCGGGCCAGCACCGGCCGGTCGCGTACCGAGTCGGCCAGTTCGGCGGCCTCGGCGGCGGCGGTGGCGGCGGCGTCCGGATCGCCCTCGGCCACCGCCAGATGGCCGAGACACGTCAGCACCAGCGCCCGGAACTGCGGCGACACGATGCCCGACCGGTCGACGGCGGCGGCCGCCTCCTCGTACTGGATGCGCGCCTCGACCAGGTCGCCCACCTCGCGGGCCAGGTCGCCGAGCCCGATCCGGGAGAACGCGGCGTCCCTGACCGACCACTCGTTGCGGCTCGACTCGGCCATCAGCCGCAGCTCGTGGCGGGCGCCGTCGACATCGCCCTGGCGGCGGCGGGCGGTGGCCAGGTACATGCGCTGGTGCCCGGCGTCGTCGTCGGGATTGAGCAGCCGGGTCAGCTCGATGGCCTCCTCCAGCGACTTCACCACGAGGTCGAAGTCGCCGAACAACATGGCGGCGTCGGCGATGAAGGTCAGCGCCTGGGCCAGCCCCCAGCGGTCGCCGACCTCACGGAACCCGGCGGCGGCCTCACGCAGGTCGGCCAGCATGCCGACGGGGTCGCCCTCGTTCTCCAGCATGAATCCCCGGAACATCAGCAGCATCGCCCTGCTCCACGGGTCGGCCACGCCGAGGGCCCGGTCGATCGCGGCCAGGCCGCCTTCGGTGTCGTCCTGGAACAGGTGGTAGATCGGGCTGAGCAGGCAGAGCAGCGGGTCGTCGTCGATGTCGGCCTGCCGGGAGATCTCGCCGAACCGGGCGATCAGGGCCTCGACGTCCTCGACCGGCTGGCTCATCAGCGAGTTCAGCAGATACATCATCGTGGTGACCAGCCACGCGTTCCGGTCGATCTCGCCGTCGAGGTCGAGCGCCGACTTGAGCCAGGGCACCGACTCCGACCGGCGGCCGGTGATCATCCAGAACGTGCCGAGGGCGGCGGTCATCCGGGTCGCGGTGGCGGCGTCGCCCCGCTCGATGGCGTAGTGGAAGGCGGCCAGCAGGTTGTCGTGGTCGGTGCCGAGGATGCGGATCCAGGTGAGCTGCCCGTGGCCGCGCATCTGGCCGCCGCCCTGCTCGGCCAGGTCGAGGAAGTAGCGCGTGTGGGCGCGGCGGACCTCGTCGACCTCACCGCGTTCGGCCAGCCGCTCCAGGCCGTATTCGCGGATGGTCTCCAGCATGCGGTAGCGGGGTCCGTCGATGAGCTGGAGCAACGACCGGTCGACGAGGGCGGCCAGCAGGTCGAGCGAGCCGCCCACGGCCTCGGCCGCCTCGGCGGTGAACCCGCCGGGGAACACCGCGAGCCGTTCGGCCAGGTCGCGCTCGTCGTCGCCGAGCAGGTCCCAGCTCCAGGCCACCACCGCACGGAGCGTCTGGTGCCGCGCCATCGCGGTACGGCTCCCGCCCGTCAGCAGCCGGAACCGGTCGTCGAGCCGGGCCGCCACCTGGTCGACGGTGAGCGAGCGCAACCGGGCCGCGGCCAGCTCGATCGCCAGCGGCAACCCGTCGAGGCGGCGGCAGATCTCCTGGACGACCGGCGTGTTGGCCTCGGTGAGGGCGAACCCGGGACGCACCGCCTCGGCACGGTCGAGGAACAACCGGACCGCCGGCTCCTCGGCCAGCGGCGGCACCGGCCAGAGCGACTCGCCGAAGATGCCCAGCGCCTCCCGGCTGGTGGCCAGCACCGTCAGCCGGGGGCACAACCCCAGCAACTCGTCGGCCAGCCGGGCGGCGGCGTCGATGAGGTGCTCGCAGTTGTCGAGCAGCAGCACGCCTTCGACGCCCGACAGCACCTCGACGATGCGGGCGACGGTGCCCTCCTGGACCTTCGTCTGCCCCGCACCCACCGCCGTCAGCACCGCCTGCGGCACGTCGTCGGGGTTGGTGACCGGGGCCAGCTCCACCAGCCAGACCGGCCGGTCGAGCCCGGCGGCGACCGTGCTCGCCAGCCGGGTCTTGCCCGCGCCACCGGGGCCGACCAGGGTGACCAGGCGGCTGTCGGCCAGCCGCCGGCCGATCTCGGCCATGTCGTGGTCGCGGCCGACGAAGCTGGTCAGCGGCGCCCGCAACACCGGACGCCCCCGGCGCGGCGCCTGCTCCTCGCGCAGCACGGTCAGATGGGCCTCGCGCAGCTCGGCGCCGGGGTCGACGCCGAGCTCGTCGGCCAGGGCGTGCCGGACCTCCTCGAAGACGCTCAGCGCCTCGGCCCGCCGCCCGGAGGAGGCGAGCGCCCGCATCAGCAGGGCGTGCACCCGTTCCCGCAGGGGATGGCGGGCGGCCAGGTCGCGCAGTTCGGTGATCACCGGCTCGGCTTCGAGCCGGTCTTCGGTGGCGGTCAGCCAGGCCTCGTCGAGCCCGGCCACGGCGGCGTCGGCGAACGGCGCGTCGGCCACGTCGGCCAGCGGGCGCCCCCGCCACAACGCGGCGGCCTCGCCCAGCAGCCCGGCCGCCCGCCGGTGGTCGCCGGAGGCCAGCGCGGCCCGTCCGCTCGCGGCCAGCGCGGCGAACCGGTGGGCGTCGACGTTCTCCTTCGGCAGCGTCAGCCGGTATCCGCCGGGTTCGGAGCGCAGCGCCGCGGGGTCGGGCAGCACCCGGCGCAACCGCGACACGAGGGACTGGAGGGCGTTGGCCCGGTCGGCCGGGGGCGCGTCGCCCCAGAGGGCCTCGGCCAGTTCGTCGTGGGTGATCAGCCGGCCGGGGTCGAGCGCGAGACGGACCAGCAGGGCACGGAGGCGGGCCCCGCCGATCGTCACGGCGTCGCCCCTGTCGGACCGCACTTCGAGCGGCCCGAGAATCCCCACACGCATAATCCCCACTTTGCCACCTGATGCGTAAGATCCGGCCATGACCGAGGTGCTGGTACGCGACGGCTCGTGGACCTTCAATGGCGACGTCATCCGGATCGTGCCCGCCAAGGAGCGCGGGGTGAACAAGCTCCGCCAGGCCCTCGGAGAACTCGTGGTGCCGCTCGCGGCCGTGGCCGGCATCGCCTACCAGCCCGCCCGCAAGGGCGGCCAGTTACGCCTGCGCATGCGCGAGGGCGCCGACCCGTTCAGCCACGCCACGGGCGGACGCCTCCCCGAGGCCGCCGACCCCTACAGGCTCACGATCGACGCCGACCGCACGGGCGTGGCCGAGTACTTCGCCGACGAGGTCCGCGCCGCCCTGCTCGCCGAAGGCGTGCCCGACGGGCCCAGCGACCGCTTCCTGCTGCCCGGCCCTCCCGTGCCGCTGACCGCCAACGCCTCCGACGCCCTGATCACCTTCGACGGCGACCTGATCCTGATCGAGTTCAACTGGGCGGCCGACACCTCCAAGCGCAAGGCGGGGCCACAGCGCATCGCGCTGGCCGACCTCGCGGCCGTCGAGTGGATCCCCAACGGCGGCATGGAGAACGGCCGGCTGAGGTTCACCCGCAAGGAAGAGCCGTCCACCCGGCCGCCGATCAAGCACGACCCCTCCTCGGTCGTCCTGTGGGGCCTCGACAAGGAGACCCGCACGGTCGCCCTGCTGGTGACCGCCGTCGTGGCCCGGCTGCCCCATCCGCTGGCCGAACCGCCCGCGGTCGAGGCCGTCCCGAAGGACGACGACCACGACGTCGTGCTCCGCCGCCTGCGCGAACTGGGCGCGCTGCACCGCGACGGGGTGCTGACCGACGACGAGTTCGCGACCGCCAAGCAGGCGCTGTTGAAACGTCTGTGAAGGCCCTGGCTAGCCTGAGGGGCATGATTACCCGCCGCATCGGAAGCCGTCAGGTCAGCGCCATCGGTCTTGGCGCGATGCCCATGTCCACCGCCGGTCACATGCCGGACGAGGCCCAGTCGATCCGCACCATCCACGCGGCACTCGACGCCGGGGTCACCCTCATCGACACGGCCGACGCCTACACGCCCTCGCACACCGACGTCGGCCACAACGAGCGTCTGGTCGCCAAGGCCCTGGCGAGCTGGAGCGGCGACGCCGGGTCGGTCCTGGTCTCCACCAAGGGCGGGCACACCCGCACGCCCGGCGGCGGCTGGGGCAGGGACAGCCGGCCCGAGTACCTGTTCCAGGCCTGTGACCGTTCGCTGAAGGCTCTGGGGGTCGAGTCGATCGGCCTCTACTTCCACCACCGGCCCGACCCGCAGGTCCCCTACGAGGTGGCGATCGGCGCCATCAAGGACCTCGTCGAGGCCGGGAAGGTCCAGACGGCCGGCGTCTCCAACGCCGACCCGGAGCAGTTGCGGATCGCGCGGGAGATCCTCGGCGACGACCTGGTGGCCGTGCAGAACGAGTTCTCGCCGAGGTTCCGCACCAGCGAGCCCGAGATCGACGTCGCCGAGGAGATCGACATCGCGTTCCTGTCGTGGTCGCCGCTGGGCGGCATGGGCTCGGCGGCCGAGCTGGGCAGCCGGCACGCCGCCTTCGGCGAGATCGCCGCCGCCCACGGGGTGTCGCCGCAGCAGGTCTGCCTGGCCTGGCAGCTGGCGCGCAGCCCGCGCATCGTGCCGATCCCGGGCGCGAGCCGCCCCGAGAGCATCCTCGACTCGCTGAAGGCGCTGGACCTGGCGCTGTCGGCCGACGAACTGGCCCGCCTCAACTCAGGTAGCTGAACCCTCCCGACGCGCGCGCGGCGACGGAGGCGTGCAGCCGCCGGGCCTGCCAGTCGGGCAGAATCTTGTCGGCCTCGGCGGGGGTGAAGAACCCCCAGTCGTCGAGCTCCTCCTCCTGGATGGTGATCCGCGCGCCGTCGGGCAGGGTGCCGCAGTCGAAGGTGAAGTGGACGAGCGGGAAGGGCCGCTCGTCCTTCTCCGGCACCCAATGGACGACGAGCAGCCGCCCCACGGAGAGCGTCAACCCGACCTCCTCCCTGAGTTCCCGGGCGCAGGCCTCCTCAGGGGTCTCACTCTCGTCGACGTGGCCGCCGGGCCAGCCCCACATGTCGCGGTAGTTGGGTTTCACGAGCAGCACCCGGTCGTCGGGGTCGGTGACGAACCCGGCGGCGGCCGGGATCACGCGGTGGAGCCGGGCGTAGAACACGTCTGCGGGGATCACAGCCCTGAGGTTAGCCGGGGTTGTCCCCTAGCTCTCCGGAAGGAGGGCCGATCTCCCATCCACGCAGGAGGTTCCGGCCCCGATCGATTTCTACGTTCGTAGACATGGTTCGGAATCGGAACATCGCCGCCCGGGTGGGCGGCTGGAGCGCACGCCACCGCTGGTGGGCGCTGTTGATCTGGGTGGCGTTCGTGGCCGGGGCCACGCTCGTCGGAAGCGCCGTCGGCACGGCGGAGATGAAGTCCTACGAGAGCGCCAACGGCGACTCGCGCGCCGCCGGGCAGATCCTCGACGGAGCGGGGTACGTCGACCCGGCCGGCGAGGTCGTGTTCGTACAGAGCACCGAGCTGACCACCGACGACCCGGCCTTCCAGCGGGCGATCGACGACGTGAAGCGCTCGATCACCGCGACCGGCCTGGTCGACGAGATCACCTCTCCGGCCCCGGTGACGGCCGACGGCCGGACCACCCTGATCCAGTTCACCATGAAGGGCGACGCCGACACCGCCGCCGACCGGGTGCAGCCGCTGCTCGACGCGGTCGACGGCGTGCAGGCCCGCCACCCCGGACTGCGGGTCGAGCAGGCCGGCGGGGCCAGCGCCGACAAGCTGATCGGCGAGGCCATCGACGAGGACTTCGTCCGGGCCGAGCAGCTCTCGCTGCCCATCACGCTGGGCATCCTGCTGGCCGCCTTCGGCGCGATCCTGGCCGCGGTCATCCCGGTGGCGCTCGCGCTGACCGCCATCGCCGCCGCGACCGGTCTGCTCGCCCTGACCAGCCAGTTCCTGGCCGTCGACGCCGCCACCACCAACGTCATGCTGCTGATCGGCCTGGCCGTGGGCGTCGACTACTCGCTCTTCTACATCATGAGGGAGCGGGAGGAACGGGCGAAGGGCCGGAGCAAGCAGCGCGCGATCGAGATCGCCGCCGGCACCTCAGGCCGGGCGGTGCTGATCTCCGGCATCACCGTGATCGTCGCCATGGCGGGCATGTTCCTGACCGGCAACGGCATCTTCATGGGCTTCGCCGAGGGCACCATCCTGGTCGTGCTGACCGCCGTGGTCGGCTCGCTGACCGCGCTGCCCGCGCTGTTGTCGCTGATCGGCGACAAGGTCGACGCCCGCGCATTCCACGGCACCGTCCGGGTGCTGACCCGGGGCCGGGTCACCTGGCGGCGCATCCTGGGCGTGCGGGGCGGCGAGAGCCGCGTGTGGGGGGCGATCCTGCGGCCGGTGCTGCGCCATCCGATCGTCTCGGTGGTGGTCGCCGGCGGCCTGATGATCGCGCTGGCGGTGCCCGGTCTGAGCCTGAAGCCCGGCCCCCAGACGATCGACGAGCTCCAGGGCGACTACAAGATCGCCGAGACGTTCAAGGCGATCGACAAGGCCTTCCCCGGCGGCAACGAACCCGCCGTGGTGGTCGTGCAGAACCCCGACACCGCCGCGATCGAGCGGCTCAAGCAGCGGGCGCTGGCCTCGGGCCACTTCAACGAGCCGGTCACCGTCGACGTCAACCCGCGCGGCGACGTCGCCCGGATCAGCATCGGCGTCAAGGGCACCGGCACCGACGCCGTCTCGGAGAACGCGATCCACGAGCTGCGCGACACGATCATCCCGGCCACCCTGCCGGGCGCGCACGTCACCGGCTCGACCGCCGGGTCGATGGACTTCAACGACCAGATGTCGGCCACCCGGCCGCTCGTCTTCGGGTTCGTGCTGCTGCTCGCGTTCGTGCTGCTGCTGGTCTCCTTCCGCTCCCTGGTGGTCGCGGTCAAGGCGATCCTGCTCAACCTGCTGTCGGTCGCGGCGGCGTACGGCGTGCTCGTGCTGGTCTTCCAGTGGGGGTACGGCGAGAGCGTCATCGGCTTCCAGTCGACGGGCACGATCACCGACTGGCTGCCGATGTTCCTGTTCGTCATCCTGTTCGGCCTGTCGATGGACTACCACGTGTTCATCCTGAGCCGGATCAGGGAGGCCTACGACAAGGGCATGCGCACCGAGGACGCGGTCGCCCACGGCATCCGCTCCACGGCCGGGGTGGTCACCAGCGCCGCCCTCATCATGGTGGCCGTGTTCGCGGTCTTCGCCACCCTGTCGCTGCTGACGTTCATGCAGATGGGCGTGGGCCTCGCGGCGGCGATCCTGATCGACTCGACGATCGTCCGCGCGGTGCTGCTCCCGGCCACGATGCGGCTGCTGGGCGAGTGGAACTGGTACCTGCCGCGCTGGCTGAACTGGCTGCCGACGTTGTCGCACGGCGACGACGACGAGGACGAACTGCCCGCTCCGCGCAAGGAGCCCGCGCTCGTCTAGGCCGGACACGCGACGGCCCGGCTCCGGGGGAGCCGGGCCGTCGCCGTCAGAGCACCCGCAGCAGCGCGTACTTCCGGTACTGGAACGGTTCGGAGATCTTCCTGACGACCTTGAAGCCCGGAGTGAGGATCACCACCGTGTTCCGGGTCGCGCCCTTGACCCTGACCGCGAGTTTCCCGTCGTTCAGGTACATGGCCCCGATCAGGGTGCCCTTGACCGGCGGCACCACCCGCTTGCCCGTCACGGTGTCGACGATGCGCGGGGTGTACCAGAGCGGCCAGGTGCCGTCGCCGCCCTCGGTGTTCCGCCCCAGCGCGCGGTAGACCACCTTGCGCCCGTCGGGCGACAGCGACTGCACGTGGTTGGCCCGGCCGACGCCTTTGGCCTTGCGCGATCTGCCGGTCGTGACGTCCAGGACGTGCACGCCGTCGGTGGTGCCGGTGTAGCCCGCCAGGTAGCGGCCGTTGCCCGACCAGGCCAGATGGCAGACGCCGTAGGTCCGGCCGACCGTTTTGCGGCCCTTGCCGTCCGCGCCGACGACCGCGATCGGGGCGGTGCCCTCGGTCGACATGACCGCGTAGGCGACCTTCGTGCCGTCGGGCGACCAGGCCGGGGTGGCGCACGGCGTGCCCGCCACCGCGCCCGAGGCGACGACCTTGTCGACCCCGTCGGCCTTCACGTGCACCTTGCCGTCGATGTCGACGTAGGCGACCTTGCGGCCGTCCTGGGAGACCGAGAACTGGCCGTTCGGGTCGACGGTGTGCCTGGCGTAGGGGGTGTGGATGGTCACCCCCTTCTCGTACCGGTAGAACACCAGTCCCGACGGGAGAGCGGCCGCGGCGGGCGCGGCGGGAATGATCGCGACCAGGGCGACGGCGGTGGCCAGCAGTCTTCTCATGGCATGCGATCTTCGCACTGCCCGAGGGGCGAAAACGGTCGAAAGGTAAAATCGCCCCATGTCGGGGACGCGGAAGGCCTACCTCTACTGGGGCGCCGGAGTCGTCGCCTACCTCGTCGCGGTCTTCCACCGCCAGACCCTCGGCGTCACCGGCCTGGAGGCCGCCGCCCGCTTCGACCTCGGCGCCGCCGGCCTGTCGGCGCTCGCGATGCTCCAACTGCTCGTGTACGCCGCCCTCCAGGTCCCCGTCGGCATCCTCGTCGACCGGCTGGGCTCCAGGAAGATGCTGCTCGCCGGGGCGGTCGTGCTGGCGGCGGGCAACCTGGTCTTCGCCCTCGCGGGCGGGGCCGCCGGAGCGATCACGGCCCGGATCCTGATCGGCGCCGGTGACGCGGCCACGTTCATCAGCGTGATCCGCATCGTGAACCTGTGGTTCCCGCCCGGCCGCAACTCTCTGATGGTGCAGACCACGGGGCTACTGGGGGCGCTGGGGGGCATCCTGGCGGCCGTACCGCTGATCTCGGCCCTGCACGCCTTCGGCTGGCGCGACACCTTCCTGGGCGCGGCGGGCCTGAGCGTGGTCGCCTTCGCCGTGGTGGTCGTGCTGCTGCGCGAGGCCCGGCCGGGGAGGGCCGCGAGCCCGCGCGGGTTACGCGCCGCCTGGGCCGAACCGGGCACCCAGCTCGGCCTGTGGACACACGCCGCCACCCAGTCGTCGATGGCGGCGTTCCTGCTGCTCTGGGGCTACCCGTTCCTGCTCCAGGACCAGAGGCTCTCGCCGAACGCGGCCGGGGCGCTGCTGACCACGATCACCGTGGTGTCGCTGGCCTGCAACCCGCTCTTCGGCTGGGTCGCCGGACGCTGGCCGCACCGCCGCTCGTGGATGGTCCTGGGCATCGTCGGCTCGACGGCGGGCGTCTGGACGGCCGTGCTGCTCTGGCCCGGCCCCTCGCCCCTGTGGCTGCTCGTGCTGCTGATGACGGTCCTGGCCACGAACGGGCCCGGCTCGGTCATCGGCTTCGACTTCGCCCGCACCTTCAACCCGGCCGAACGCATCGGCGTGGCCACCGGCATCGTCAACGGCGGCGGCTTCCTGGCCACGGTCGCCCTGCTCGGCCTGATCGGCGTCGGGCTCGACCTGCACGGCGACTTCCGGTGGGCGCTGGTGGTGCAGTATCCGATCTGGGCCCTCGGCGTCTTCCAGGTGCTGCGCTACCGTCAACGGACCTTCGTGAAGGGCTCGGCCAAATGGGAGGTCGCCAGGTAGGCGGCCCGGCCGAGCACGACCTGACGGCTGGTCAGCGCCCTCTCGGGGTCGTCGTCGTAGTGGTAGCCGATCGTCGGGTCGGCGAGCTGCACCGGGTGGTGCAGCACGTCGCCGGAGACGATCAGGTCGCCCACCAGCACGACCTGGTGCCCGGGGGTGTGCCCGGGGGTGTGCGCCACCCGGACGTTCTCGAAGAGGTCGCGGGATCCGTGCACGATCCAGAGCTGGTCGCCCAGCGGCTTCACGATCCGGTCGCGCATGAGCCCGCCGCCCGGCCAGTCGAGCTCGGCCTCCTGGATGACGTGACGGGCGTTGGGGAACACCGGCACGCCTTCGGCGACGCAGCCGCTCACGTGGTCGCTGTGCAGGTGGGTGAGAATCACGGTGTCGACGTCGGCGGGTGCCACGCCGACCGCGTCGAGTTCCTGGAGCAACCGGCCGGGGATGGGCGCCCAGCCCGCGGCGGGGCCGGTAAGGTCGCCGACGCCGGTGTCGACCAGGATGGTGTGGGCGCCGGTGCGCAGCAGGAAGCAGTGGAAGTGGAGGATCCACTCCTCGCCGTCGGCGAACGACCCGCCGGGGAACAGTTCGGGCAGCGGCCGGGCGATGCTCGGCCCCATGGGCCCGACGGCATCACACAGCGGCGTGACCTCGACCCCGGCGAAGGTCATCGGTTCGTACGGCATTACCGCACTTTATTCTCCTACATGCGGTCATCGTGCATCATCGGCCTGAATAATCGAAGTTCACGTCGGCGGCGTACACGGCACGCTGGCACTTCGCGCAGCGGTAGACGATCGGGCCTTCGTCCAGAACGGTCCGACAACTCGGGCAGTTACGTCTTTTGTTCGTCATAGGGACAGTTCACCCCAGACCGGTTGCAGACGACTTGACGGGATACTGGTCGGATGCTTGGAGACGTCATCGACCTGCTGGTCTGCCCCGTCTGCCGCGACGACCTGACCCTCACGGGGGGCGCCGCCCGCTGCCCGCGCGGCCACTCCTTCGACGTCGCCCGGCAGGGCTACCTCAACCTGCTGAGCACCCCGGTGAAGGGCGACACCCCGGAGATGGTCTCGGCACGGGAGACGTTCCTCGCGAGCGGCGCCTTCGCCCCGATCGCCGAGACGGTGGCCGCCCACGCCAAGGGCGTCGTCGGCGACGCCGGCGCCGGAACCGGCTACTACCTGGCGCGGGCCGTCCACGACCGGGGCCTGGCCCTCGACGTCTCCAAGCACGCCCTGAAGAAGGCCGCCAGGGCCCATCCGAGGATCGGCGCGGTCGTCGCGGACGTGTGGAAACCGCTTCCGGTCCGCGACGCGGCCTTTGACACGCTTCTCAACGTGTTCGCCCCCCGGAACGCCGGGGAGTTTCGCCGTGTCCTGAAACCAATGGGAACCCTGATAACGGTCACGCCGAACTCCGACCACCTGGCGCCGATCGTGGCACGTTTCGGTCTGTTGTCGGTCGACGACGAAAAGGACCGGCGGTTGACCGACACCCTCGGCGACCACTTCGAACGCGACGTGACCGAGCCGGTCGCCGGCTGGCTCGACCTGACGGCGGCCGAGGTCATGTCGGTGATCGCGATGGGTCCGAGCGCCTGGCACGCGCGTGCCGTGGAGGTGTCGGAGGGGGCCAGGGTGCGAGTGTCGGTGCAGGTCACGGTGTGGCGTCCGAAAAGCTGAAAATGGTGCCCGCAGCCCTAGTGACCAAAGGGGTTTTTCACCGTAAATTCCCACCTGAGATCCCCTGTTTGTCGGCCATTCCGGGGGCTGACGGGACATACTTGACCGCGACCGACGGCGGACCCGGGAGGAAAGCCGATGAAGGCCGAGGAACGCTGGCAGACCAGGTTCCGTTCCCCGCGTATGACGCTGCCCACCTGGGCCCGTCAGGCCCCGCACCACGCGGTCTACCGCAGCAACGCCTCCGGCACCTGGGAGATCTACGCCTGGGACCGGGCCACCGGCACCAGCCGTCAGGTGACCGACCGGCCCAACGGCACGGCCTACGGTGACATCGACCCCACCGGCCAGTGGATCTGGTGGTTCGCCGACACCGACGGCGACGAATACGGCGTCTGGATCCGCCAGCACTTCCACGGCGGCGCGGCCAGGCCGCTCGACATCTCCCCCGGCCACCCGGCCGGTCTCGCGCTGGCCGCCAACGGCACCGCCGCCATAGGGCGTTCGTGCCGGCTCGGCTTCCAGATCGTCCTGATGGGCGAGGGCACCGAACCGACCGTCCTCTACCAGCACAAGGAGTCGGCCTCGGTGGCCGGCATCTCCCTCGACGGCTCCCTGATCGCCATCGACCACAGCGAGCACGGCGACGCCCGCCACCCGGCCCTGCGGGTGGTGAAGAAGAACGGCTCGGTCGTCGGCGACCTCTACGACGGCCCCGGCAAGGGCGTGCGCGGCATCCGCTTCTCGCCCGTCCTGGGCGACCGCCGCCTGCTGGTCCTGCACGAGCGCAGGGGCCGCCACGAGCCGCTGGTCTGGGACCCGCTGACCGGCGAGCAGCGCGAGATCTACCTCCGCGACCCCGGCGAGGTCACCGCCGACTGGTACGACGACGGCCGCGCCCTCCTGATCGTCAACCACCACCGGGGCCGCACCCAGCTGTTCAAGTACGACCTCGTCGGCGGCGCCATGACCCCGATCGAGACGCCCCACGGCGTGATCGAGGCGGCCGCCACCCGTCCCGACGGCACGGTCGAGTACTCCTGGTCGAGCGCCGCCCACGCGCCCGTGATCCGGTCGAGCCACGGCCACGTCGTCATGAGCCCCGGCCCGACCGCGCCCCCGTCGGTCCCGGTCGAGGACGTCGACGTCGAGGGCCCCGGCGGCTGGATCCACGCGATGATCTCCCGGCCCACCGGCCAGGCGGCCCCCTACCCGACCGTTTTCCTGCTGCACGGCGGCCCGTCGGCGCAGGACAACGACTCGTTCCTGCCCCACGTGGCGGCCTGGGTCGACAGCGGCTTCGCCGTCGTGCGGGTCAACTACCGGGGCTCGATCGGCTACGGCACGGCCTGGCGCGACGCCCTCCACGGCGAGGTCGGCCACATCGAGCTGGCCGACGTCTCGGCGGTCCGCGACTGGGTGGTCAACCGCGGCATCGCCGACCCCGACCGGCTGATCCTGGCGGGCGGCTCGTGGGGCGGCTACCTGACCCTGCTCGGCCTCGGCACCCAGCCCAAGGTCTGGAGCGCCGGCATCGCGGCCGTCCCGATCGCCGACCACCGCGCGGCCTACGAAGACGAGTCGGAGGCCCTCCGCTCCTTCCACCGCGCCCTGTTCGGCGGCTCCCCCGAAGAGGTCCCGGAACGTTACGTGGCCTCCTCCCCGATCACCTACGCCGACATGGTCGAGGCGCCGCTGCTGATCCTCGCGGGCGAGAACGACCCCCGCTGCCCGATCAGGCAGATCGAGAGCTTCATCGAGGCCGTCCCGGTCCCGTGCCAGGTCTACCGCTACGACGCGGGCCACGCGTCCCTGGTCGTCGAGGAGCGCATCCGCCAGATGCGCACCCAGATCGAGTTCGCGACCAGGGTCATGGACGGCCGCAAACAACCCGCGACCCCAGGCCTCTGAACGACGACGCCAGGCCTCAGGAGGACGATGCCGGGGCTCTTCACCGCACTGCGGAGCCTCTGCGCCATACCGCCGGACCTGCGCGCCGCGAAATAGACGCGGGGCGTCTCGGCGCTGTTCCGCGCGTGCGTTCTGCCCTCCTCGCCCTGGCGATCAGCGCGTTCGGCATCGGCGTCAGCGAGTTCGTGATCATGGGACTGCTGCCCGTGGTCGCGGCCGACCTGGACACCTCGGTGCCCGCCGCCGGGAACCTCGTGGCCGCCTACGCCATCGGCGTCGTGGTGGGCGCTCCGCTGCTCGCCGCGGCGGGCGTGCGGATGTCCCGCAAGCGCCTGCTGGTGGCCCTGATGGCCTTCTTCGTGGTGGGCAACCTGCTCTCGGCGCTCGCCCCGGGCTTCGGGTGGCTGACCGCCGGGCGGTTCGTCGCGGGGCTCCCGCACGGCGCGTTCTTCGGCGTCGCCTCGGTCGTGGCCGCCCGCCTCGCGCGGAGGGGCCGGGAGGGCCGGGCGGTCGCCTCGATCCTGCTGGGGCTCACCCTGGCCAACATCATCGGCGTTCCCGGCGCCACGCTGCTCGGCCAGCATCTCGGCTGGCGGGCCACCTTCCTGGTCGTCACCGCCATCGGGCTGCTCGCTCTGGTCGCGTTGGTGCTCTTGATCCCGTACACCCCTCCCGAGCCTCACCAGAGTCTCAAGCGTGAGCTCCGAGCTTTCCGGAACCCCAAGGTCCTGCTGTTCCTCGGCACGGCGGTCTTCGGCTTCGGCGGGGTCTTCGCCGCCTACGCCTACCTGGCGTCCATCACGACCGAGGTCATGGGCCTCGGCGAGGGATCGGTCATGTGGGTGCTGGCTCTCGCGGGCGTCGGCATGACCATCGGCGTGGCCGCCGCCGGGCCGCTCACCGACCTGGCCGCCCGCCCCACCGCCTACGCGAGCCTGGCCGGGCTCGCCGGCGTGCTGGTGCTCTTCTACTTCTGGCCGGCGCCCGTCATGGTCGTGCCCATCCTCGCCATCGGCTTCCTGATGACCGCACCGCTCCAGACCATGGTCATCCGGTACGCCGCCGACGCCCCCACCCTGGCCGCGGCGTCGAACCACTCGGCCTTCAACCTCGCCAACGCGGGCGGCGTATATCTCGCCGGGCTGGCCATCGCGGCCGGCTGGGGCTGGATGTCGGCGGCCCTGGTCGGCGCGGCCCTCGCGGTCGCGGGCCTGGCCGTGATGCTGCTAGAGCGGCTCCACCGGCGCCCGGAGCACGAGGATGGCCAGGTCGTCGGCGCTGGGCTCGGGGGCGAAGTCCTGGACGGCACGCCTGATCCGCTCGGCGACCGCGCGGGCTGACAGGTCGACACACTCGGCCAGCAGCTTGGCGAGCCCGCCCTCGTCGTCGAGCAGCCGCGACCCCTGCCGCCGCTCGGTCACGCCGTCGGTCACCCCCAGCAGCACATCTCCAGGCCCCAGATGGATCGAGTCGGCCTCGAACTCGGCCTCGGGGAAGACGCCCAGCAGCGACTGCGGCGAGCCCACGACGTCGACGACCCCGCTCGGCCGCAACCGCAGCGCCTCGGGATGCCCGGCCGACACCAGCCGCATGTCGAGGCCGTCGTCGGCGATGGTGATCTCGCCGTGCAGCAGGGTCAGGAACCGGGCCCGCTCCCCCTCTTCGAGGATCGCCTGGTTCAGCCGTTTCACCACCGCCGCGACGCCGTAACCCTCGCGGGCCAGCAGCCGGATGGTGTGCCGGGCCAGGCCGGTGACGGCCGCGGCGACGGGACCGGTGCCGCAGACGTCGCCGATCGCGAACCGCCAGACGCCGTCGCCGATCGGGAACAGGTCGTAGAAGTCGCCACCGACCTCGTTGGTCTCGCCCGCCGGCTCGTAAATGACGTAGGAGTCGAGGCCGGGGGTGCGGGGCTCCTCGGGCGGCAGCAGGCTCCGCTGCAGCGCCCGGTTGGCCGCCGCCTGCTGGGCGTAGAGGCGAGCGTTGTCGAGCGCCAGCGCCGCCCGGCGGGCCAGGTCTTCGGCGAGCTGAAGGCTCTCGTCGGGGAACCGGTCACGCCGCCCCAGGCACATGACGCCCAGCCGCCGCCCCCGCGCGGTCAGCGGGAACCCGAGCGCCTGGGTGCCGTCGACGCTGAGCACGGCGGGCCCGTCGGCCGACGGCAGCACCACGTCGGCCAGCCGCGCCCGCAACGCGTCGCTCTGCGCCTCGTCGGCGTGCCACAGATAGTCGAGCCGCAACGGCCCGGTGCCCTGGTCGGCCGTGTAGACGGCGCACCAGGAGGCCAGCCGGGGCACCACGATCTGCGCGATGATCGCCGGCACCATGCCGGGGTCGAGCGTGCCGGCGAGCAGGTCACTCGCGTCGGCCAGAAACCCCAGCCACCCGGGGCTCGGCGTGGGCTCGGTCCACGCCTCCTCCTCCGGTACGCCGCCACCACCCGGCAGGTCGAGCCGCGCCCAGCGCACCCGGGAATTGCCCGAGAACGAGACCCCCCAGTCGGCCGCGTCGAGCGGCGGACCGTAGTCATGACCGCGCTCGATGACCTCAAGCTGGATAGAGTCGCCTTGGTGGAGCCATCTCACCTCGAACGACTCGCCGGAGACGCCTTCGACGAGCGCCTGGGTGAGCCGCTCGGCCTCGGCGCCGACGGGCATGGCGGCCCACGCGGTCATCACCTCTCGGGTGAACCGCTTCGCCGCCGGAACGGCCGTCTCGCCCATCGTGAAAGAAGCCGCGAGCACGGCACGTGGAGAATTCGCCACTGCACTCGTGCTTACCACAAATCACCCTGACGCGTGGTCAATCAACGGCCGGTGGAGCTACCACGGAACGTGACAGACTGGGCGTACACGTAAGGAGGCCCCATGACGCGTGCGGACGTCGAACCGGCCCGGACCGAACGCAGCTACACCGAGTCTGATCTGAAGCCGCTCCTGGACACGCTGACCGTATGGCGAGACGGAGACTTCCGGCGGAGAGTCCCGCACGCGCCACCCGGCATCCTGAGCGAGATCCGGTTGCTGCTCAACGAGGTGGCCGACCGCCGGGAACACCTGGCCAACGAGCTGGCCCGGGTCCGCCGTGAGGTGATCAAGGAGGGCCGCTTCGGTGAACGCCTGACCCCCGGGCCCGGTGTGGGCTCGTGGGCCGAGAGCGTCGAATCGGTGAACAGCCTGATCGACGCCCTGGTGACCCCGGTGACCGGCGCGGCCGACGTGATCGACGCCGTGGCCAAGGGCGACCTGTCGCAGCGCATCGACCTCGACAGGGCCGCCAGGGGTGAGGTGCGCCGCCTCGGCAAGGCCATCAACGGCATGGTCGACCAGCTCGCCCTGTTCACCGGCGAGGTGACCCGGGTGGCCCGCGAGGTCGGCACCGAGGGCAAGCTCGGCGGGCGGGCGAACCTGCGCGGCATGTCGGGGAGCTGGCGTGATCTGACCGAGGCCGTGAACACGATGTCCAGCCGCGTCTCCGCACAGGTGCGCGACATCGGTGAGGTCACCACGGCCGTCGCCAACGGCGACCTGTCACGCAAGGTGACCGTCGACGCCGTCGGCGAGATGTTCGAGCTCAAGATCACTGTCAACACGATGGTCGACCAGCTCTCCGCCTTCGCCGAAGAGGTGACCCGTGTCGCCCGCGAGGTCGGCACCGAGGGCAAGCTCGGCGGCCAGGCGCAGGTGCGCGGGGTGTCGGGGGTCTGGAAGGACCTCACCGACAACGTCAACTTCATGGCCAACAACCTGACCAGCCAGGTCCGCCAGATCGCCGCCGTCTCCACCGCCGTCGCCCAGGGCAACCTGACCAAGAAGATCACGGTCGACGCCCAGGGCGAGATCCTGGAGCTGAAGGAGACCCTCAACACGATGGTCGACCAGCTCTCGGGCTTCGCCGACGAGGTCACCCGCGTGGCCCGCGAGGTGGGCACCGAGGGCCGGCTGGGCGGTCGCGCCGAGGTGAAGGGCGTGTCGGGCGTCTGGAAGGACCTCACCGACAACGTCAACTCAATGGCCAAGAACCTGACCTACCAGGTCCGCAACATCGCCCAGGTCACCACGGCGGTCGCCAACGGCGACCTGACGCGCAAGATCGACGTCGACGCCCAGGGCGAGATCCTGGAACTCAAGTCGACCATGAACACGATGGTCGACCAGCTCTCGTCCTTCGCGGCCGAGGTCACCCGAGTCGCCCGCGAGGTGGGCACCGAAGGCCGGCTGGGCGGCCAGGCGCAGGTGCGCGGGGTGTCGGGGGTCTGGAAGGACCTCACCGACAACGTCAACTTCATGGCCAACAACCTGACCAGCCAGGTCCGCCAGATCGCCGCCGTCTCCACCGCCGTCGCCCAGGGCAACCTGACCAAGAAGATCACCGTGGACGCACAGGGCGAGATCCTGGAGCTCAAGGACACGATGAACACGATGGTCGACCAGCTCTCCTCGTTCGCCGACGAGGTCACGCGCGTCGGCCGCGAGGTGGGCACCGAGGGCCGGCTGGGCGGGCAGGCGCGCGTACCGGGGGTGTCGGGGGTCTGGAAGGACCTCACCGACAACATCAACTCGATGGCGACGAACCTGACCTACCAGGTCCGCAACATCGGCGAGGTCACCACGGCGGTCGCCAACGGCGACCTGACCCGCAAGATCGACGTCGACGCCCAGGGCGAGATGCTCGTCATGAAGACCACGATCAACACGATGGTCGACCAGCTCTCCTCGTTCGCCTCCGAGGTGACCCGAGTCGCCCGTGAGGTGGGCTCCGAGGGCCAGCTCGGCGGTCAGGCGCGCGTCGAGGGCGTCGAGGGCTCCTGGAAGCGGCTGACCGAGAACGTCAACGAGCTGGCCGGGAACCTGACCACGCAGGTGCGCGCCATCGCCGAGGTGACCAGCGCGGTCGCCCGCGGGGACCTGACCCGGTCGATCACCGTCGAGGCGCCGGGCGAGCTGGCGCAGCTGAAGGACAACATCAACACGATGGTGTCCAACCTGCGCGACACCACCAACGCCAACCAGCAGCAGGACTGGCTGAAGTCGAACCTGGCCCGGATCTCCCGCCTGATGCAGGGCCACCGCGACATGATCGAGGTCGCCCGCCTGATCATGAGCGAGCTGACCCCGCTCGTGTCGGCCAGCTACGGCGCCTGCTACCTGGTCGTCGACGGCGAGCTGACGCTGATCGCCGGTTACGGCATCCAGCCCGGCCGCAGCCCCCGGCAGCGGTTCGCCCTCGGCGAGGGCATCGTCGGGCAGGCCGCCCTGGAGGCCAAGCAGATCATCATCCACCAGGTGCCGCCCGACTCGTTCACGATCGACACGGCGCTGACCTCGTCGCGGCCGGCGCAGATCGTGGTGGTGCCGATCCTGTTCGAGAGCCACGTGCTGGGCGTGCTGGAGATGGCCTCGTTCGCCAAGTTCTCCGACGTGCACCTCGACCTGCTGACCCAGCTGGTGGAGTCGATCGGGGTCACGATCAACACGATCATCGCGAACTCCCGTACCGAAGATCTTCTGAAGGAGAGCCAGCGGCTCGCGACCGAGCTCCAGGAGCGGTCCGACGAGCTGCAGCGGCAGCAGGAGGAGCTGCGGCGCTCGAACGCCGAACTGGAGGACAAGGCGGCGCTGCTGGCCAAGCAGAACCGCGCGATCGAGATCCAGAACTTCCAGATCGAGCAGGCCCGCCGCACGCTGGAGGAGCGCGCCGAGCAGCTCGCGGTCTCCAGCCGCTACAAGAGCGAGTTCCTGGCGAACATGTCCCACGAGCTGCGCACCCCGCTGAACAGCCTGCTCGTGCTGGCCAAGCTGCTGACCGAGAACTCCGAGGGCAACCTGACCGACCAGCAGGTCGAGTTCGCCAAGACCATCCACGGCGCCGGTTCGGCCCTGCTCCAGCTGATCAACGACATCCTCGACCTGTCGAAGGTCGAGGCCGGCCGGATGGACATCCACCCCGCCGAGTTGTCGCTCCCCAAGCTCTACGACTACGTCGACGCCGCCTTCGCCCCGCTGGCCCAGGACAAGGGCCTGTCGTTCGCGATCGACGTCGACGACGCGGTGCCGACCGAGATGCGCACCGACGAACAGCGCCTCCAGCAGGTGCTGCGCAACCTGCTCTCCAACGCGGTCAAGTTCACCCCGCGCGGCGAGGTCCGGCTGCGGGTCCGCCCGGCCGGCGACGTCGCGTTCGTGGACGAGACCCTGCAGACCAGCGACAACATCCTGGCCTTCTCGGTCGTCGACACGGGCATCGGCATCGCCCCCGACAAACTCGACGTGATCTTCGAGGCGTTCCGCCAGGCCGACGGCACCACCAGCCGCAAGTACGGCGGCACCGGCCTCGGCCTGTCGATCTGCCGCGACATCGCCCGCCTGCTCGGCGGCGAGATCCACGTCGACAGCGAACCCGGCCACGGCAGCGCCTTCACGCTCTACCTGCCCACCACCTACGCGGGCCCGCTGTCGGCCCGCGACGGCGGCGCGGCGACCTCCCTGGCGGTCGTCGACCGACCCGAACAGGCGCTCCAGGTGGTCAACGACGACGTGATCCCGGAACTGCCGCCTCCGCCAGTCCGCCCGATGGAGGACGTCAACGGCCGCGACTGGGTCGGCGACGACCCCCTGAACGGCGCCAAGATCCTCATCGTCGACGACGACATCCGCAACGTCTTCGCCCTGACGAGCGTCCTGGAACGCCACGGCACGACGGTCGTCTACGCCGAGAACGGCCGCGAGGGCATCGAACAGCTCGAACGCAACGAGGACGTCGCCCTGGTCCTGATGGACATCATGATGCCCGAGATGGACGGTTGGGCCACGACGTCCGCGATCCGCCGGATGCCCCAGTTCGCCGACCTTCCGATCATCGCCCTGACCGCTAAGGTCATGCGGGGCGACCGCGAGAAGAGCATCGCGTCGGGCGCCTCCGACTACGTGCCCAAGCCGGTCGACGTCGACCGTCTTCTCGAACGCCTGCGCGGCTGGCTCATGCGCGGGCGTGTATCGGGTAGTTCTGGTCGGGCAGACTCGGATGTGACGGATTCCACTGAAGGTGCGTGATCGATGCCAGACCGGGCGAAGATCCTCATGGTCGACGACCGCGAGGAGAACCTCATCGCACTCGAGGCCATCCTCAGCTCCCTCGACCTGACCCCCGTACGCGCCCGCTCCGGGGAAGAGGCTCTGAAAGCCCTGCTCAGCACCGAGTTCGCGCTGATCCTCCTCGACGTCCGCATGCCCGGAATGGACGGCTTCGAGACCGCCGCCCACATCAAGCGCCGCGAACGCACGAGGAACATCCCGATCATCTTCCTGACGGTCGTCGACAGCGCCCCCGACTACGCCTTCCGCGGCTACCAGGCGGGCGCCGTCGACTACCTGACCAAGCCCTTCGACCCGTGGGTCCTGAGGGCGAAGGTGGCCGTCTTCGTCGAGCTCTACAACATGAACCGCCGCCTGACCGAACAGGCGGCCCTGCTCCGCGAACGCCTCGCCACCGAACTCCCCGGCAACGGCGACGAGCCCGCCGTCCTCCCGGAACTCTCCCGCCGCCTCACGGCGGTGGAGGAGGAACTGAGCCGGGTACGCGAACTCGCCCGCAAGAACGGCGACTCACCCTTGAGCGGGCCCCTGTCGGACCTGGGCCAGCGCATCGCGAACCTGAGAGCGGGCTTCGACGCCCTGGGCTGATCGACTCCGCCCCGAGCTAGCGGCGGGCCCGCTCCAGAGCGTCCCAGAAGCCGCGCCGAAGCGCGTGGCGGACTTCGTCGTGCAGGAGGAAGTCGATCGGGAGTGAGGAGCCCTGGAGGAGTCTGGCCTCCAGGTCGGAGGGCATGCGCGGCTTCCTGGCCAGGACCGCCTCCAGCCACAACGCCGGCGCGTCGCGGGCTATCGAGTCGCCGAAGTCGTGGCCTTCCTTGTGGGCCGCCTTGACGGCCTCGGCCAGCGTGGTGGTCGCGCCGCTGTGGGCGGCCACCGGGGCGGCCTGGGGGCCCGTGTAGGGGCCGAGCTGGGCGGCCGGGAAGCCGCCCGTGTTGGACTCGCGGTAGCCAGTGTCTCTGCCGCTGCCGTGGGAGCCCTGGTATTGGGGCTGCGGGGGCGCGGCAGGAGGTGGCGGAGCGGGCTGCGGGGGCGGTTCGGGGGTGGGGTTGTAGGTGTAGGTCGGCGTCGGCTGCCTCGGCGGCGGGGCCGCGTGGGAGCCCTTCGACTGCGGCTGGGACGCTTGGGGCTGCGGTGGCGGCGCGGGAGCCGGAGTGGGGGGCGGCAGAGCCGCCTGGGCGCCGTTCAGGGCCGGGAGGGAGCCGGTGGTCCGTGTTCCGTTCTGGGCCACGTCGGCGCCGGTCGAGAGGGTCACGAACGGCCTCAGGTGGCCGCCGCTCATCTCGATCAGGTCGTCGCACTCCTGGCGGAGCGTGCGGGAGACCGCCCAGCTCCCGTCGGAGGCGATGGAGATCACGGTGACTCGGATGCCGAGGTCCTGCGCGTCGCTGACCACCTGGGCCAGGTCTTCGTCGCCGCTGACCACGACCGCGTCGCAGACGGCGTTGTTGCGGGCCAGGGTCATCAGGTCGCGGTGGACCTGGGCGTCGACGCCCTCACGGCGGCCCGGCCGGATGCGGGCCAGGCGCAGCTTGAGGCCGGGGATGTCGGCCAGCACGTCGTGTTCCGGCGTGCGACGGCCCTCGACCGTCGCCTCGTACCAGTAGCAGCGCAGCAGCGGCAGGCCGGTGCGCTCGCGGGCGAGGTTGGTCAGCAGTTGGAGGAGGCCCGGATAGTCCCAGGTGACGGCCTCACGGTGGCGGGTCCCGTGAACGGCCATCGCGCCATCGGCCAGCAGATAGCCGGCGTCGACGAAAAGCGCGCAGCGATCCACGCGACACCGCCTTCCTTAACGTGGCCATCTCAGGGTAATCGGGTGGCTCATGGCGCGAGGATGAATCCCGCCGATTGTCTCCTCCGGGACCGTACCAGTTTGTCCCGTTATTGCCTCCTGTCACGTGCGCAGGTAGGCGTCTCTCAGACCTCTTCTCGCGCGGTAGGCCAGGGCCGCCACGCCGTTGGCCGTCAGCCCCATGAGAGGGGCGATCTCGGCCGCCTGGTGGTCTTCCACGGCGGTGTGCCAGAGCACCTCGCGCCACCGTTCGGGCAGCGACCGGAAGGCCCTGGCGAGGTCGGCCCGTTCGCAGCGCGCCAGCGCCGGATCGACGAAGGGCTCGCCGGGGGCGTAGCGCTCGATCTCGTGGGTGGGGACGTCGCGGCGGTCGGCGCGGTCGTAGACGGCGCGGCGGACGGCGGCCAGCAGATAAGGGCGGAACTCCCCTCTCGGGCCGCCGCCCCGGCGGATCAGGTCGAGGATGCGGGTGAAGGTCTCGGCGACGATGTCGTCGGCGTCGTCGATCGCCCCGTGACGGAGCAGGTGGCGCGCGACCACGCGGGCGGCCGGGCGGTGGCGTTCGTAGAGGGCGCCGTAGGCGGCGGAGTCGCCGGCTCGGAGGGCGTCGAGCAATTGCGCGTCGCTTTGCCCGATTTGCACACTCAATGTTACCTCTCGATTACCTAAGGTTGACCGCCTGATGATTCCGCGTCCAGGGCGACTCCTAACGCGACTTGAGGGAGTCAGAAAAACTGACTTGCTCAGACGGTCAATACGCTGAGGGCCATGACTGACCGAGAGCTTCTGCTGGACGAGATCAAGAACAAGGCCGTCGTGCACGGCCGGGTGACCCTTTCCTCGGGCAAGGAGGCCGACTACTACGTCGACCTGCGCCGCGTGACCCTCGACGGCACGGCGGCGCCGCTGGTGGGCCGGGTGATGCTCGACCTGACGAGAGATCTCGGCTTCGACGCGGTCGGCGGGCTCACCCTGGGCGCCGACCCGGTGGCCACCGCGATGGTGCACGCCGCCGCCGCGCGGGGCGAGCGCCTCGACGCCTTCGTGGTCCGCAAGGAGGGCAAGGCCCACGGCCTCCAGCGCCGCATCGAGGGCCCCGACGTGGCCGGTCGCCGGGTGCTGGCCGTGGAGGACACCACCACGACGGGGGGGTCGGTGCTGACCGCCGTACAGGCGTTGAACGAGGCCGGAGCGGTGGTCGTGGGCATCGCCACGATCGTGCACCGGGGTGGCGACGAGAACCTCGCCGCCGCCGGAGTGCCCTACCGGTCGGCGTTCAGCTTGGCTGACCTTGGCCTCGGGTGACGGTGAAGGCGACGCGTTCCCCGGACTCGACCGGGGGGCGCGGCTTCCCGTTCTCCCAGATCTTCACGAGTGAGGCGTCGTCGAGGACGACGTCGAGTTTGCCGTCGAAGTAGGCGACCTGCTCTCCCTTGGAGAGCTGCCCGTTGATCAGCACGTCGCCGCCGGGGATCCGGACGAAGACGGGGCAGTGGTCGGCCTGGCAGACGATCTGGAGCGTCGCGGGGGCGGTCCGGGCGGCCTGGGCGGAGGCCGCGGGGGGCACCGGCGTGTCGGGGGCGTCGACGGGGTCGGTGGCGGTGAGCAGCCCTACGACACCCACCACGATCAGCGACAGCAGGGCACCTACCGCGAGCACGATGAGTACGATCCGGGCGATCCCCAACGGATCGGACCTGTGTCGTCCCACTCTTCTGACGGTAACCGGTTGGAAAGAGCGAGCTGTCCCAAAAAGTAAGATTATTACGATCGGCTATCGCCGACAGGTCAGGCCGTCTCGCGGTGGTGCTTGCCCTTGGGCTCGGTCACCGGGGCCGACGGAGAGCCACCCGCCGCGGCCTTCCGGTTCTTCATGACCTCGCGGATGATCGGGATCACCGAGAGGATGATGATCACCGCGGCGCCGGGCAGGATGTAGCGGTCGACGTTGGGCACCAGGTCGCCGATGAAGTAGCCGAACAGCAGCAGGCCGTCGGTCCACAGGACGCCGCCGACGATGTTCCAGACCAGGAAACGGCGCGGCCGCATGCCCAGCATGCCGGCGACCGGGTTCAGGAAGGTCCGGACGATCGGGATGAACCGCGCGAGCACGACGGCCTTCTCGGGGCCGAACTTCTCGAAGTAGTACTGCGCCTTCTCGACGTACTCCTGCTTGAACAGGCGCGAGTCGGGCCGGGCGAACAGGCGCGGGCCCGCCTTCGCGCCGATGTAGTGTCCGAGTTGGGCGCCCGCGATGGCGCAGACCGGTGCGCCGACCAGCAGCACCGGCAACGGGAACGGCGTGTCGAGGCCGACCGCCGAGGCCACCTTCGCCGACGCGCCCATGCCGGCGACCACCAGCAGCGAGTCGCCGGGCAGGAAGAAGCCGATCAGCAGACCGGTCTCGGCGAAGATGATGGTGAGAATGCCGATGAGCCCGAAGGTGACGATCCACCACTCGGCGCTGAGAAGATTCGTGACGTCCATCGCGAGAGCAGCGTACCCCGGCATGATGAAGACCGGCGGCAAGCCGGGGCGCTTCACACATCCGGGCACGCTTCGGAATACTGGTCCAGACCAATCCTCACTCATTGGAGCTGACTTTCGATGCCTATCGCAACCCCAGAGGTCTACGCCGAGATGCTCGACCGGGCCAAGGCCGGCGGGTTCGCCTATCCGGCGATCAACGTGACGTCGTCGCAGACGCTGAACGCTGCGCTGCGCGGCTTCGCCGAGGCCGAGAGCGACGGCATCATCCAGGTCTCCACCGGTGGCGCCGAGTTCGCGTCCGGCACCACGGTCAAGGACATGGTCATCGGTGCCACCGCCCTTGCCGAGTACGCCCGCGTGGTGGCCGCGAAGTACAACGTGACCGTCGCGCTGCACACCGACCACTGCCCGGCTGACAAGCTCGACGGGTTCATGCGCCCGCTGATCGAGATCTCGCGCGAGCGGGTCGCCCGCGGCCAGGAACCGCTGTTCCAGTCGCACATGTGGGACGGCTCGGCCGTGCCGCTGGAGGAGAACCTCCAGATCGCCTCCGAGCTCCTCGACAAGTGCGCCGAGGCGCGCGTCGTCATGGAGATGGAGATCGGCGTCGTGGGCGGCGAGGAGGACGGCGTCTCCCACGAGATCAACGACAAGCTGTACACGACCCCCGAGGACGCCATCGCCACCGCCGAGGCGGTCGGCCTCGGTGAGCGCGGCCGCTACATGCTCGCCGCCACCTTCGGCAACGTCCACGGCGTCTACAAGCCCGGCGCGGTCAAGCTGCGCCCGTCGGTGCTGAAGGACATCCAGGACGCCGTCGGCAACAAGTACGGCAAGGACAAGCCGTTCGACCTCGTCTTCCACGGCGGCTCGGGCTCGCTGCTCGAGGAGATCCACGAGGCGATCTCGTACGGCGTCATCAAGATGAACATCGACACCGACACCCAGTACGCCTTCACCCGCCCGGTCGCCGACCACTTCTTCAAGAACTACGACGGCGTGCTGAAGGTCGACGGCGAGGTCGGCAACAAGAAGGCCTACGACCCCCGCGCCTACGGCAAGCTGGCCGAGGCCGGCATGGCCAAGCGCATCGTCGAGGCCTGTGAGCACCTCAAGTCGGCCGGCACCAAGCTGGGCTAAGCGAGGCGCGGACGGCCGAAGGCGGCTGCGACCCGCGCTCGGAATCCGCCTCAGACAGGCCGCATGCGTGGAGGCCCGGATCGACGGAGATTCGGGCCTTTGGCATCTGCAGGAGTAAATGATTACGGTTTGCCGCTACAGGTAAGACAGTGTTCAAAGACCGATCACGAGAACGGGAGCCGCTGTGGAAACGCACGAGAACCTGCTGGCCGGCCCACCCCCCACGCAGCTTCCCGACAACGCCGAGGCGCGCAAGATGATGGAGAGCGGGATCAAGGCGGCCGACGTCGCGGCCCGGTTCCCCACCTACTCCGCCGCGTGGGCCACCCTGGCCGACGACTACTTCGCGGCGGGGCACGCCATCACCTCCTACGCCTTCGCCCGCACCGGCTACCACCGGGGACTCGACCAGTTGCGCCGCGCCGGGTGGAAGGGCCACGGGCCGATCCCGTGGGACCACGAGCCGAACCGTGGGTTCCTGCGTTGCCTCAACGCGCTGGCCCGCGCGGCCAACGCGATCGGTGAGAAGGACGAGGCCGAACGTTGCCAGCAGTTCCTGCGTGACTCCTCCCCGGAGGCGGCCGACGCGCTGTCGAACTGACCGGAGATCCCCTTTTTCCGGCAGCTCAGGTAGTCTCGGTTTGCAAGAGCCCCTGTCGCTTGCGTCAGGGGCTTTGGTTTTTGTTCCGGGAGATTGACCATGCCGGCTGTCGTTCTCGTGGGCGCCCAGTGGGGCGATGAGGGCAAAGGAAAGGCCACCGACATCCTCGGTGGCGTCGTCGACTACGTCGTCCGTTACCAGGGCGGCAACAACGCGGGTCACACCGTCGTCATCGGCGACCAGAAATACGCCTTGCATCTGCTGCCCACGGGAGTGCTGTCCCCCAACGTCACACCCGTGATCGGCAACGGCGTCGTCATCGACCCGGGCGTGCTGCTCGGGGAGATCGACGGGCTAGCCGCGCGGGGCATCGACTGCTCGCGGCTGCTGATCTCGTCGAACGCGCATTTGATCATGCCCCACCACAAGGCCATCGACAAGGTCACCGAGCGCTACCTCGGCAAGGCCAAGATCGGCACCACCGGGCGGGGCATCGGCCCGGCGTACGGCGACAAGATCTACCGGATGGGCATCCGGGTGCAGGACCTGCTCGACCCGGGCATCCTGCAGAAGAAGATCGAGGCCGCCCTCAACGAGAAGAACCAGATCCTCACCAAGATCTACAACCGGCGCGGGCTCGACCCGGCGAAGGTGCTGGAGGAGTACCTCGGCTACGCCGAGCGGCTGCGCCCCCACATCGCCGACACCGCGCTCATCCTGAGCAAGGCGCTCGACGACGACAAGTTCGTGCTGCTCGAAGGCGGCCAGGGCACCTTGCTCGACATCGACCACGGCACCTACCCGTTCGTCACCTCGTCGTCGCCGACCAGCGGCGGCGCGTGCGCGGGTTCGGGCATCCCGCCGACCCGCCTCAACCGGGTGATCGGGATCGTGAAGGCGTACACGACCCGAGTGGGTTCGGGCCCCTTCCCGACCGAGCTGCTCGACGAGACCGGCGAGTGGCTGCGCAGGACCGGGCACGAATACGGCACCACCACCGGCCGCAACCGCCGCTGCGGCTGGTACGACGCCGTGATCGCCCGCTACGCCGCGCGCATCAACGGCGTGACCGACTTCTTCCTCACCAAGCTCGACGTGCTGTCGGGCCTGGAGAAGATCCCGGTCTGCGTCGCCTACGACGTCAACGGCGTGCGCCACGACGAGATCCCGATGACCCAGACCGACTTCCACCACGCGAAGCCGATCTACGAGGAGTTCCCGGGCTGGGAGGAGGACATCACCTCCGCCAAGACCCTCGACGACCTGCCGCCCAACGCGCAGGCCTATGTCAAGGCGCTGGAAGACATGTCCGGCGCGCCGATCTCCGCGATCGGCGTCGGCCCCGGCCGCACCCAGACGCTGCAGATCCGGTCCCTGGTCTGAAATAGGGCACGCCGATCGGAGCCCCAATACAGGGGACCGGTCGGCGTGCCTTGTAGGGTTCGCGGTTGTGCACCGACCTGTTGAGTTGCACGGGCACCGGGGCGCCCGCGGCCTGCGGCCCGAGAACACCCTGCCCGGTCTCGCCTACGCGCTGGAGATCGGCGTCGACGCCATCGAGTTCGACGTCGTGCTGACCGCCGACCACCAGTTGGTCCTGAGTCACGACCTGACCGTCTCCGCGGTGACGAGCCGCGACACCGGCACGGAGCAACTGGTCGGCCGGCCAATCAACCAGCTCACCCTGGTGCAGCTCCGCACCCTCGACGTCGGGGTGCGCCGGCCCGTGCGCGAGAACGACCCGTTCGTGCGCACCCAGGTCGGCCGTCCCGACACCCGCATGCCAACGCTGGGCGCGGTGCTCGGGCTCGTCAGCGCCTACGGCGCCGACCACGTGCGGCTGAACGTCGAGCTCAAGTCAGACCCCACCCGGCCCGACCTGTCGGCCGACCCGAAGGTCTTCACCGGTCTGGTCTTGGACGAACTGGCGCGGCACCGGCGGCTCGACAACTCGGCCATCCTGAGCTTCGACTGGCGCATCCTGGCGGCGGCACGTGACGCCGTACCGAACAGATACGCGCTGGTCGAGGCGGCGACCATCGATCCGGTGTGGATGGCCGGCTTCGACATCCGCGACTTCGAGGTCGACATCGCGGGCGCGGCCGAGGCCGCCGGGGCGACCGTGTTGTCGCCCGACCGGGTGCTCGTCGACAAGCAGCTGATGACGGGCGCGGCCCGGCGCGGGCTGCCCGTGGTGGTCTGGACGGTCAACGACGTCGCCGAGGCGGCCGAACTGCTCGACCTGGGCGTGGCCGCGATCGTGACCGACTACCCCGACCGCATGCGCGAGTTGTGGGCCACTCGCGGCATCCCGCTGCCGCGTTCGGTGAAAGCGGTCGCGGCGGTCTGAAATTCGCCCGCCGCGTCTCGAAGGCGCGGCGGGAAACGTCTCAGCGGCCGTACTTCACAACCAGCCGTTGCGCCGGAACGCCCGGTGGAGCAGGGCGCAGGCGACGACCATCACGCCGACGACCACCGGATAGCCCCACACCGCGTCGAGCGCCGGCATGTGCTCGAAGTTCATGCCGTAGATGCCCGCGATCATGGTCGGGACGGCCAGGATCGCCACCCACGACGAGATCTTGCGCATGTCCTCGTTGGCCAGGGCGTTGGTGCGGGCCAGCGCGGCCTGAAGAATCGAGTCGGAGAGCTCGTTGCTCGACTGGACCTGCTCGCACACGCGCGACAGGTGGTCGGAGACGTCGCGGAAGTACTCGCGCATGTCGGAGGGGATGCTGCGGCGCTGCGGGAGCTGCGAGAACGGGGTGGAGAGCGGCGCGACGGCGCGCTTGAGCTCCAGCATCTCCCGCTTGAGGTGGTAGATCCGGTTGATGTCGCGCGAGCTGACCTCGGCGAACACCGCGGCCTCGACCTCTTCGAGCTCGGCCTGCATCTGGTCGGCGACGTAGAGGTACTTGTCGACGACGTGGTCGGCGATGGCGTGGAGGACGCCGGTCGGTCCCCGGTTGAGCAGCTTGGGCTTGTCTTCGAGCTTCTCGCGCACGTCGCTGAGCGGGCTGTGGGCGCCGTGGCGCACCGTGACGACGAAGTCGGGGCCGACGAACACCATGATCTCGCCGGTGGCGATGATCTGGGCCGACTCGGTCAGCACCTCGTGGTCGAGGAACGCGACCGTCTTCAGCACCACGAAAAGGGAGTCGCCGTAACGTTCCACCTTGGGCCGCTGGTGGGCCTTGACCGCGTCTTCGACGGCGAGGGGGTGCAGCCCGAACGTCTCGGCCAGCCACTCGACCTCGGGGGCCTCCGGCTCGAAGAGCCCGACCCAGACGTAGGCGTCGGGCTTGGCGGCGTCCTCGTTGTGCTGCCGGACCAGCTGGACGGCCTGCGCTATTCCGTCGGCGGCCACCTTCCGGCCGCCGATGTAGGCGCCGAAGGTGATGAGCGACTCGCTCGACGGGACGCAGGGAAACTTCTTGTGCTCGCGCACCGGCGAGACCACGGTGGCGGCACGGGTGTAACGACGGGGGAAGAGCGTGGCGGAGCGCATGTCGGTCCCTTCAAAGGCCGAGCTCACATGCTCCACGCGAACAGCGGAGTCACCCCTTACACGGGCGCGGGCATGCGGGCGGCGTGCATCTGGAAATGGAGAGGGATGTCGCGCACGTCAGACGCGCGCGTGCACGTACTGACGGGATCGCCAGAAGACACCCGTACCACCTCCAATCGCCACTTGACACCGCAAAGCCAACCCAAAATATCACAGGGTCCCAGGATAACCGTGGTCGCCGGGCCTGAGAGAATGCGTGGGTGCGAGTTCTGGTGATCGGTTCAGGAGGCCGTGAGCACGCGATCTGCCGTGCTCTCCGACCCGCCGAGGTGCACTGCGCGCCCGGCAACGCGGGCATCGCCGAGGTGGCGCGGCTCCACGACGTGTCGCCCCTCGACGGCTCCTCCGTCGCGGCGCTGGCGCTCGACCTCGCGGTCGACCTCGTGGTCATCGGCCCCGAGGCCCCGCTGGTCGCCGGGGTGGCCGACGCCGTCCGCGCGGTCGGCGTGCCGTGCTTCGGCCCGTCGCGCGAACCCGCCGCGATCGAGGGCTCCAAGAGCTTCGCCAAGTCGGTGATGGAGGCGGCCGGCGTCCCGACCGCCCGTGCCTTCTCCTGTACGACCCCCGAAGAGGCCCTCGACGCCCTCGACACCTTCGGCCCGCCCTACGTGGTCAAGGACGACGGCCTGGCCGCCGGCAAGGGCGTCGTCGTCACGACCGACCGCTCCGCCGCGCTGGCCCACGCCGCGGCCTGCGAGCGCGTGGTGATCGAGGAATACCTCGACGGCCCCGAGGTCTCGCTGTTCGCCCTGTGCGACGGCAAGACGGCCGTCGCCCTGCAGCCCGCACAGGACTTCAAGCGCGCCCACGACGGCGACGAGGGCCCCAACACGGGCGGCATGGGCGCCTACACCCCCCTGACGTGGGCCCCCGAGGGCCTGGTCGACGAGATCATGACGACCGTCGTCACCCCGACCGTCAACGAGCTGGCCCGCCGCGGCACGCCCTACACCGGCGTCCTCTACGCCGGCCTGGCCCTGACGAGCAAGGGCCCCAAGGTCATCGAGTTCAACGCGCGCTTCGGCGACCCCGAGACCCAGGTCGTGCTCGACCGCCTGGAGACCCCCCTCGCCGACCTGCTGCTCGCCTGCGCGACCGGCGAACTCGCCGCCCAGCCCGCCGTGGTCTCCCGCCCCGGCGCGGCCGTGACCGTGGTGATCGCGGCCGAGAACTACCCCGGCACCCCGGTGAAGGGCGACCCCATCGAGGGCCTGTCGGAAGAGGTCGAGGGCGCTTACGTGCTCCACGCCGGGACCGCCCTGAAGGACGGGCGGGTCGTCTCCAACGGCGGGCGCGTGCTGAACGTGGTGGGCACGGGCGAGACGGTGGCTGAGGCGCGGGAGCGGGCCTACGAACTCGTGGGGCGCATCCAGATGCGCGGCTCCTTCCACCGAACCGACATCGCCGCAGGCCGTTGACCTGAATTCAGAACACGTTCTGAACTAGGGTGGCGCCATGAGCGCCATTCCCGCAGAAGCGGTCACCTTCTCCGAGCTGTCGCGAAACCCCCGGGCCGTCGCCGAGCGCGCGGCCCGGCTCGGGCGGGTGCGGGTGACCCACCGCGACGCGACCGACTTCTACCTCACCGCGGCCGACGTCGAAGACCGCCGCGACCAGACCCTGGTGACGGCCTCACGCCTGTTCCTCGCGTTGATCCGCCACGACCCCACGGCCCGTACCCTGGTCATCGCGATGACCGAGGTCTTCCCCTGGGTCCGCCACCTCGACTCCGAGGAACTCCGCTCGTTCACTCTGGAGCTGGTCGAAGCCCTGTCGGACGCCGCCGAACTCGACAACGACACCAGCGCGGCAGCGGTCATCGCAGGTTGGCGCGGAACCGCCCGCATCAAGGCCGACCCTGCCGAGTACAAAGCAGCCCTGCAGATGACCATCAGCGACTACGGCCCGGGCGAGGTGCCCGAGTGAGCCCGAAGCGCGGCGACCGCGTCACGGTCCCCCCACCCGCTTCGGAGTGGGATGTCCGATTCGGTGGCAACGATGTGGTGAAGGGCTGGGACGAGCTCTGTCGCCACACTCTGGCGAACACCCGGCGATGCCTGGAGGCGTTGCGAACCGACCCGCGTTCCATGACCGAACCCGAGCGACGACATCGCCTCAGCGGGGCTCTTCGCAGTCTTCGCCACAAGGGCCGCGATCTCGAACAGTGGAAGTACGAAGTTACCAGCGGCGGTCGGGTCCGGTATGTGATTGATGACGACTCACGCACCGTGTGGATCGTTCAGGCCAGCCCCAGACACCCCAAGGACACTGATAGGTGAGACGAACCACAGAGGTCACTGTTTTCCCTGATCCGGCCGCTGCGTCCTGACAAAATAGGACAAGTGAAAGAGCGGTATTCCGGTAAGGCGCGCTGTCGGTACGTCGCCGACGGCGCTACTCGGCCGGTGGTGGCGGTGTGTCGGATTTCGGGCCGTGGTCGCGTACAGGAGACCGAAAATCGCTGTGCGGGAAGTGGGGGAAGCTGTCCCCTGCCTGGGCGGATGTTGGTTTTGGGGCTGATTTCGAAGCGTTTCGGGCGTTCGATCAGTCGTTCGTGTTCCTTGCGCTGAATCCGGCGAACTTCGCATTCCCGGCCAGAACACCGGGCCCGTAAGCGACGGCCTTTAACAGCCTTACGGGCCGGACTTTGCGAGGGTGGTTTCGCCGCGAATGACCCCGGCTAGCGGCTACTGTGGGCCGATACCCGGCTACCGCACCTGCCGCACCATCCTCCCCACCCCCAACCGAGGAGTTTTCTTCATGGTTCGTTACCGCGTGCGCGGTGGCAATGCGCTGCGTGGAACCGCGTTCGTTCAAGGCGCGAAGAACGCCGTGCTGCCCATGATCGGGGCGGCCCTGCTGGCGGCGGAAGGCCGGACGGTCCTCCGTAACGTCCCGCTGATCGAGGACGTGCGCCGGGCGATCGAGCTCGCCGAGGCCGTCGGGGCCCGGGTGCAGTTCCACGAGGCGGAGCGCACGCTGGTCATCGACGCGTCGGGTGTGAACACGCCCGTGCTGCCCGAGGAGATCGCCTCGCGCTTCCGAGGCGTGATCCTGTTCGTGCCGGCGCTGCTGCACCGGGTCGGCGAGGTCATCGTCGAGGGGGTCGGCGGATGCAACTTGGGCGCCCGCAACCTCGACTTCCACTACAACGGCTACAAGCGGCTCGGCGCCCTGGTCGACGAGCAGGAGAGCACGATCCACATCAAGGCCGCCGGGCTGACCGGGGCCACGCTCTACCTCGACCGGCCCTCCCACACGGGCACCGAGAACCTCATCATGGCCGCCGCGCTGGCCCAGGGCACGACGGTCATCGAGAACGCGGCGCTGGAGCCCGAGGTCCTCGACGTCATCGAGATGCTGCGCAAGATGGGCGCGAACATCAGCGGTGAGGGGACGGGGTTCATCACCGTCGAGGGTGTACGCGAGCTCAAGGCCGTCGAGCACACCGTCATGGCCGACCGGCTCGACGCCGGGGCGTTCATGATGGCCGCCGCGATCACCGGCGGCGAGGTGACCCTGCTCGGCACCTCGCTCGAACACCTGGGTGTCGTGCGGTGGAAGCTGGAGCAGATGGGCGTGGAGTTCTTCCAGGAGGGCGCCGTCGTGCAGGCCCGCCGCGACGGGCAGCTGCGGCCGATCAACGTGATCACCGACACCTACCCGGGCTTCGCGACCGACCTCCAGCCGCAGCTGATGGCGATGGCGGCACTCGCCCACGGGCCGAGCTACATCCACGAGCGCATCTTCGACGGCCGGTTCGCGCTGGCCCGGGAGCTCAACAAGATGGGCGCGCGGGTCGAGGTGGACGGCAACCGGGCGGTCGTCCACGGGCCCACCCCGCTGCGGGGCACGACCGTCGAGGCGCACGATCTGCGCTCGGGCATCGCGCTCGTGCTGGCGGGGCTGGCGGCCGAGGGCGAGACGGTGATCGAGTCGGGCTACCGCATCGACCGGGGCCACGCCGACATCGCGCAGCGGCTCCGGGCCCTCGGCGCCGATGTGGAACGCGAGATTTCCCCTTTTGCCTAGTTCGACGTCCATAATGGCATTGACCAGCCACAACATAATGGGAAAGGACCGTGCCGCCCTTCTCAGAACGGTATTCCGGAAAATCCGGGCGTGACATTACGGCCTCCGGGAGCGATCGTTCCAAAGAGAAGTCAATCGAGAAGGCACGCGGGATGGGACGAACATTGGTCGAGCGCACTGAAGACTCACCGCGCGGCCGCGTGGGGGGCGGAATGGGCGCTGGGACGCCGGACCTCACCATCGGTGTGGTGGGGCCCCATGACCTCGTCGAGCGGGTCATGCTCATGGGACACGCCGCCGCTCCGGTGCCGTGCCGCCTCGTGGCGGCCGCGTACCGGGACGAGCAGGAGGCATCCGACAAGGTGACCCGGCTGGGCGGCGTCGACGCCTGCCTATTCGCCAGCCCGATTCCATACGAGCTGGCACGGCGAGCCGGGGTGCTGACGATGCCGGCGACCCACGTCCAACTGGGCGGCGCGGCCCTGACGGCCGCGATCGCACGGGCGGCCCTCGACGACCGCATCGACCCCAGGCGGGTCAGCGTCGACGTGCTGAGCCGGGGCGAGGTCGACGAGGCGTTCGCGGACCTGGGCATATCCACGGCAGAGGTGCACAGCCGCGACGAGCCGGGAGCGACCGGCACGATCGCGGCCTATCACGAGCGGCTGGTCCGCCAGGGCGCCACCACGGGTGCCCTGACCTGCATACCGGGTGTGGCCGACCGATTAACGGCGGCGGGCATCCCCACGGTCCGCATCCGGCCCACGTCGGCGGCGGTCCGGACCGCTCTCCACACGGCGGCCCTGCTCGGGGCGCACCACCGGCTGGAGGAATCCCAGCTGACGGTGATCCTCGTCGAGGTGCCGACGCTGCGGGAGCCCATAAGGCGGGCGGCGCCCCGTTACTGGCGTGACGAGCTGCGGCTCTCCCTGCACCGCCTGCTGGTGCAGGAGGCCAACCGCATCAACGCCAGCGTGTGGCCGATCGACGACCACAGCTACCTGGTGGTGGCCACACGGGGATCGATCGCCGGCGCGACCGACGGCTTCCGGGTGCTGCCCTTCGCGGCGAGGATCCGCGACGAGCTGGGCCTGGCGGTCGAGGTCGGGGTCGGCATGGGCCGCACCACCCACGACGCGGAGACCCACGCACGGGCCGCACTGGCCCGCACGCAGGCCGGCAAGCAGGCCCAGGGCTTCGCGGTCGACCGGGAGGGACGCACGCTGGTGCCCCCGCCCCGGATGCCCCCGCAGTCGGCCGGCCCCGCGAAGCCGAAGGGCGTCGAGGTCCTGGCCCGGCTGGCGGCCAAGCTGGAAGGCGGCGACACCGTCGTCGACGCCGAGGGCGCGGGCAAGATGCTGGGGGTGACACCGAGAACGGCGCGGAGACTGCTGCGCACGCTGGTCGACGAGGGACTCGCGTGGCCGCTCCCACCGAACCGGACACCCCAACCGGGACGGCCCCGGCAGCTCTACCGGCTGATCGTGGAGAAGCTGAACCGCTGAGACGGGTGAGTACCCGGCATCCCCTTAACCGGGGGTGCCGGGTACTTGCTTTTTTATGTGTACGGATACGTCCGGATAAATCCGGACAGAGAATTCACTTCACCGGATTCGAGAAAGTGCGGGGCAGGCGGGGCTGGAGTTGCGCAATATTGCGCAAACTCAATGCAAGTCATGAAATGCCCGGGTTGTGAACGGCCATCGCACGCGCCGCGCGGAGACGAGAGTTCACCTCCCGCAGGGACCTTTATGGCACCCGAGGTTTTCCACAGGGTGGGGTCATCGTCGGGAGAACCGTCGGTCACGGAAGAGACGATGATCGCGGCCCGGGTGGGCGGGCGTACAGCACCGGCATGAGCGAGGTCGACACCGGCTTGCCCGCACACGACGATGTGCGCGAGGCAGGTCCGCCGAGTGCGGCCAGTCGTCAGGCTCGCGTCACCGGCCCTGGTCGTCGGGGATGGCGGCCTTCTGGAGTGAGGCCTCCGCGTGCAGGAAGGCCTGGATGAAGATGACGTTGCGTTTGGCCGGGCGTGGCCGTCGGAAGGCCAGGTCGCCGGCCGCCCGGAGCAGCCCTGGGCCGTGTAACCGGAGGTTCAGCGCCTCGGCGACCGTGCCGGTGGCCTCCTTCTTCCATTCGGCCGCCGCCTCCAGGAGCAGGCGGCGGTAGGCGGGCGTCAGCTCCTCGCGGGTGGCCTCGCAGGCCAGCAGGACCGCGATCTGATAGGCGGCGCCGGCGTCGCCCTGTTCGGCCCGGCGGAGGATCGACGCGCCGATGCGGCCCCACGCCCTCGGCATGCGGAAGGCGGCCGACTTCACCGGGGGCAGGCGGACCTCCTCCGGAGCCTGTTCGAGGATGTCGCCGGGGACGTAGGGCATCTGGGCGACCGGCCTGGCCGGGGCGTCCCGGGTCTCGATGGCGTCCCACACCTCGGCGAACTCCTGGGTGAGCGTGCTGATCGCCTGAGGCGAGGCCTCCATGCGGCCGTTCATCGTGCCGAACTTGTAGAGGACCGTGACGATGGTGCGGATGAGGGGCCAGCCCGGCAGCCGGGTGAACCTGCCCTTCATGATGTTGGACAGGTGCGAGGTGGAGAGCGGGCGCCACTCCTCCCCGCTCTCCGCACTGATCATGGTCCGCGCCAGCTCCGACATCCGGCCGTAGCTGGGCCGTCCCGCCTTGCGGTACAGGCTGTCGAGCTTGGCCAGGAGGACAGCGCAGTCGATCCGCTCCCCGCGTGCATCACCCATGAGCGAGTTCCGTTTCTCAAACAGTCAGACAGCGCGACCGCGCGTGGGCCAGAAAGGCCGAGAACCCCGTGGAAAGGTCACCGGCGGGACCGGTGATGGTGGCGAGATTAGTGGGTCAACGAGGGCTACGCCCCATAATTCCCAAACGTCGTGAGCGCGAGCATTAACCATGTCATCCGGTTACGTCCAGAGTTGTCCACAGGCGTCCAGACCTGCGGAAAGTCGTGCAAGAACAGATGATCTTCGGGTGTCCGGCGGCCTGCGCTGATATCTCTCTGGGGTCACCCACTATGCGCTATCAGAAAGAAAGTCAGGAAATGTCGCCTGTCGTTTCTTTGATCATCGCGGCTCTCGTTTCCGCCGTCATCGCGCTGATCTGCTACATCGTCAGTCTCCGGTCCGGGAAGACCGCGCCGACAGCGCTCATGACGTCGGGCGGCGCCTATCTCGGGGCGGCGACGCTCTGCCTGCTGGTGCTGGAGTACCTCCAGTGAGCCGGCTCCGGCTGAGGGAGGTGCACCCCCGGCTCACCGCCACGATCGTCGACCTGCTCGGGGTCGACCCCCTCGCGAGGACCGTCCACGACCTGCCCTACTTCGGGGTCTGCGCCTGTTCGCAGGGGTGCCGGAACCTGCTGACCTCGCCGCCGGGGTCGGCGAGCCCCCGGTCGTTGCCGTTGCTGCTGGCCGGGACGGAGGTCATCGGGCTCAGTCTCGATCCCACGGGCACGACCATCACCGACATCGAGGTGCTCGATCCCGCCTTCTACGGCTGATGCCCGATTTCGGGTCCCGCTCTGGAGGGCTTTACCCCCGTTTGGCTATTGTCAGGAGTCATGCAGCGGGACGGTCGTGACATTCGTGTGTGGATCCTCCTGACGACCGTCTACATCGTCTGGGGATCGACCTATCTGGGCATCGGACTCGTCATCGAGACCATGCCGCCCTTCGTCTCCGGCGGCCTCCGGTTCGTCGTGGCGGCCCTTATTCTCGGCGTGTTCCTGCTGGTCAAGACCGGCCCGGAGGCGTTCCGGATGAACCGCCGCGAGTTCCTCGACGCGGCCCTGGTCGGGTTGCTGCTCCTCACGGGCGGCAACGGGATGGTCGCCGTGGCCGAGCAGCACATCTCCACCGGGCTCGCCGCGCTGCTGGTCGCCTCGACGCCGCTCTGGCTCGTCATCATGCGCACGGTCTTCCGCGACCGGCCCCACGTCCTGACGCTGACCGGGGTGCTCATCGGGTTCCTCGGCGTGGCCGGCATCTCGCTGACCGGCGGGATGTCGGGCGGCTCGGTCGGCGTGGTGGTGATCCTGCTGGCGTCGTTCTCGTGGGCCGTGGGGTCGTTCATGTCGGGGCGGGCGCCCATGCCGAAGAACCCCTTCGCCGCGTCGACCGTGGAGATGGTCGTCGGCGGCGGCGGGTTGCTGGTGTGCAGCGGGCTGGCCGGGGAGCACCTCGTCCTGTCGGAGGTGTCGGGGCGGTCGTGGGCCGCGCTGGCCTACCTGATCGTCGTGGGGTCGCTGGTGGGGTTCACGTCGTACGTGTGGCTGCTCGGCAACGCGCCGATCTCGCTCGTCTCGACCTACGCCTACGTGAACCCCGTCGTCGCGGTCGCGCTGGGGATGATCTTCCTGGGCGAGACCGTGACGGCCATGATGGTGGCCGCCGGTCTCGTCATCGTCGCCGGGGTGGCGCTGGTGGTCTCTACCGAGCGGAGACGTGTGCCCTGAACGCCTGCGCGGCGCTCAGGAAGACGTCGTTGGCCTCACGGTCACCGATCGACACACGGGCACCCTCCGTCCCGAACGGCCGCACAGCGACGCCCTCAGCGGCGCACGCGGCGGCGAACGCGGGGGTGTCGTCGCCCAGGCGCAACCAGACGAAGTTGGCCTGCGACTCGGGGACCGTCCAGCCCTGGGTGATCAGCGCCTCGCGGACGCGGCTGCGCTCGGCGACGACCCGCTCGACGCGCTCCAGCAGTTCGTCCTCGGCGGCCAGCGACGCGACGGCGGCGGCCTGGGCGAGGTGGTTGACCGCGAAGGGGACCATCGTCTTGCGGACCGCCGCGGCGATGGGCTCGGGACCGATCAGGTAGCCGACGCGGAGGCCGGCCAGGCCGTAGGCCTTGGAGAAGGTGCGCAGCACGGCGACGTTGGGGCGGTCGCGGTAGATGGTCAGGCCGTCGGGGACGGCCTCGTCGCGCACGTACTCCCGGTAGGCCTCGTCGAGGATGACCAGCACGTCCGACGGAACCGCGTCGAGGAACGCGGTGAGCTCGGCCGCGCGGTTGGCGGTGCCCGTCGGGTTGTTGGGGTTGCAGACCAGGATCATGCGGGTGGCGGGGGTGATCGCGGCCGCCATCGCGTCGAGGTCGTGGGTCTCGGCGGCGAGCGGGACACGTACCGAGAAGACCCCGGACAGATCCGCGAGCAGCGGGTAGGCCTCGAACGAACGCCACGCGTAGACGACCTCGGCGCCCGGCTCGCCGACCGTCTCGAAGAGCTGCTGGGCGACGGTGACCGAGCCCGCGCCGAGCGCGATGTGCTCCGGCGGGACGCCGTAACGGGACGCGAGCGCCTCGGTCAGCCGGACCGCCGCGGGGTCGGGGTAGCGGTGGACGGTCGTGGCGGCCTCGGCGATGGCGGCGACGACGCTGGGCAGCGGCGGCTCGGGGGACTCGTTGGAGGACAACTTGTACGACCGCCCGTCGGCCGACACCACCGCCTTGCCCGGCGTGTAGGCCGTCATGGTGTCGAGAACGGCCCTGAACTGCGGCATTGATTCCACCCCTCCGTTGCGGCGATGTGCCCCACACCCTACTTGAGGTCATTCGTGCCGATCTCAGAGTCGTCCCAGGAACACCCCTTAGGATTCGGCACCATGCGCGTGATCGTCCGGGGGGCACTCGCCCTCGCCTTAACCACGTCCCTGCTCGTCCCGGCCGCACCGGCGAACGCGAAGCCCAAGCCCTACTGCGAGCGCCACAAGTGCATAGCGCTCACCTTCGACGACGGGCCCTGGCCCTACACCCCCGCCCTGCTCGACACCCTGAAGAAGCACAAGGCCAAGGCCACCTTCTTCGTCCTGGGCCGGAAGGTCGGCAGCCGCGTCGACATGATGAGGCGCATGGTCGACGAGGGCCACGAGATCGGCAACCACACCTGGGACCACCCCGACCTGACCAAGCTCTCCGACGAGGAGATCGTCTCCGAGATCACCGGCACCCAGGACGTCATCAGGGAGGCCGTCGGCATCACGCCGACGTTCATGCGCCCCCCGAACGGCGCGACCAACTCACGCGTCGGCTCCCTGATGGAGACGCTCGGCCTGCCGCAGATCCTGTGGACGGGCTCGACCCTCGACTGGCAGGCCCGCAACACCAAGGTCATCAAGGAGCGCACGCTCAAGTTCGCCAAGCCGAACGCCGTCATCCTGCTGCACGACATCGTCCCGGAGACGGTCAAGGCCATGGAGACCGTGGTCGACACCCTGACGAAGAAGGGCTACAAGCTCGTCACCGTCTCCACGCTGCTCGGCGACCGCGAACTGAAGCCGGGCGAGGCCTGGCCCAAGCCGCCGAAGAAGAAGTGAGACGCGGACGGCCGCAGGCCGGCCGCGTCTCACGCCGGGAATCTGCCCGAAACAACCCGCTAGTCGGCGATCTTGAGTGAGCGTGACAACGCCGCCTTCAACCGTGGCTGGGCGGGCACCTCGACGAACCGGTAGACCGCCCACGCCACGACCAGCACGATCCCGATGACCACCGGCAGCGTGACCCGGTGCCCGAGGACCGGGTTCAGCCACTGGATCATCAGGAACCCGACGTGGTGGTGGAACAAATAGAGCGGATAGGTCAGCGCGCCCAGCAGCGTCAGCCCCCGCCAGTCGATCCCGTCGAGGCGTCCGAGCGCGACCAGGATCATCACCAGGAACATCAGCGAGATCACGCCGACCACGAGCGCGGTGCCCAGCGGCTCGCCGAACCGCTTGATCGCCGACGGCCCCTCGCCGAGCAGCTGGACCAGCCCGAAGGCGTAGGCGAGGCCGACGAACAACCACGGCAGCAGCGAGTTGCCGAAGCGGTAGATCAGGTAGAGGGACATGCCTGCAATGAAATAGGGCGCGCCGAACTGGGCCAGCCCGACCTTCAGCACCGAGATGTCGAGCCGCTCTGCCAGCGCGAGCAGGAAGATCCAACCGCCCATGAAGCCGAGCACCCGCCGGTACGTGATCCCGACCACCGCGAAGCAGGCGATCATCACGTAGAAGACGAGCTCGTGCCAGAGCGTCCAGTAGACGATCTCCAGGTCGCGGATCCGCAGGCCGTGCTGGAACATCGTCAGGTTGGCGAGCAGTTCGCTCAGGGTGGGCCGGTGGTCGGTGATGAACCCCATCAGCGCGATCCCGCCCAGGATGATCACGCTGGCCCAGTAGGCCGGATATAAGCGTGCGATCCGGGAGACCACGAACTCGCCGGGTGTGCGCCCCCAGGCGCTCATCAGGATCACGAAGCCGCTGATCATGAAGAACAGCCGGACTCCGTAGGAGCCGAACATCGTCACGCCGCTCAGCGCCGGGAAGGCGTTGACCGTCCCCCACGCGCGCGTCTCCCCGAAGTGGAACAGCACCACCGCCATGGCCGCGACGAACCGCAGCAGGTCGAGCACCCGTAAGCGGGGCTGGACGAAGGGTGGGTCAACGGCGGCCGCCGCCGGCACAGTGCGCGGCTCCGATATCAGCACAGGGGGAGAATATCCCTAATCACACCGGTAACAGGGACCCCAATCGCGGCTCAGACCCGCAACATGGGCGGGTGGAGCGCCTCGGCCGGGCCCCGCCGGTAGAGCATCGCCGGTCGGCCGCCGTCGCGGGTGGTCGTCCGGCCCGACGGCACCAGGAAACCCTCGGTCTTGGTCACCTTGCGGTGGAAGTTGCGGGGGTCGAGCGGGCGGCCCCACACGATCTCGTAGACCCGGCGCAGTTCGGCGACGGTGAACTCGGTCGGGCAGAAGGCCGCGCCGAGTGAGGTGTATTCGAGCTTCGACCGGGCGCGTTCGAGCCCGTCGAGCATGATGCGGCGGTGGTCGAAGGCCATCTCGGTCAGCTCGCTCAGCGGCTGCCAGCTCATGTGGGCCTCGGTCGACGCGGGCAGGTCGGGGGCCAGCCCCAGGTAGGCCACCGACACGACACGCTGGCGCGGGTCGCGGTCGGGGTAGCCGTAGGTGCGGAGCTGCTCCAGGTGGACCGGCGCCCCGGCCATGCCGGCCCGTTCGGCCAGCACGCGGGCCGCCGCGGCCGGGAGGTCTTCGTCGAGGTGGATGAAGCCGCCGGACAGCGCCCACAGATCGGGGTAGGGCGGACGATCCCGTCGCCACACCAGCGCGCACAGGGCGCTCGACCTCACTGTAAGCACGACGAGATCCACGCTGACGGGGATGCGCGGGACCATGTCAGGCACGTTACACGCTGTCGCGATCAATCGTTGTTGTGGTAGTAGACCGGCTCGGCGGCCTTGCGGCCGTCGGTGGCGGTCACCTCGACCCTGACCCACGCGTCGGGCGGCACGCTCTCCCAGTCGACCGGGATCCAGACCTGCCCGACGGCGGGTGGTAAGTCGGCGATCGGCTGCCCGTCGAACCAGCCCACCGACTGAGAGTCGACCACGCGCGGGGTCTCCAGACCGGTCCAGCTCAGCGTCACCCGCACGTTCTCCAGGTGGTAGCCGCGAATCTGCAGGCCGTCCTGGATCTGCCGCTTCGCCCTGATGGCCTGGATGGCGATGGGACGTTCCCAGTCGGTCGCGAGGTCTTCGGCCAGCGACGGGCTGCCGCAGGTGAAGAAGTCGCTCCACATGTACGAGATGATCTTCGACACGTACGGCCCGACCAGCGTGACCGCCGTGTCGAGGCGGGGCTTGTCGGTGCGTCCGCGGGTGCCCTGCGTGCCGCACTTCTCGGTCGCCGACGGCTCGAACGCCTCGACGTTGGCCCAGAGCTGCACGTCGACGCCCTCCTCGTCGCGCAGTTCGAGGCGGGACTCGTACATGGCCCGGTAGTAGTCGCGGGTGGCACCCCAATAGGCGGTGCTGTACGTGCTCTCCCCCACCACCGGCTTCAGCCGCTCGTCGACGGGCTGGTTCTTCCAGTTCGGCCAGAACAGGCCGACCTTGCCGGTGCCGCGTGAGTCCTGCGGCGCGATGATGCCGACGCCCGTGCGGGCCAGCGCCTTGAAGCCCTCGCCCACCTGCGCGGGGGTCGAGGTGTAGTCGACCCGTTTGCGGGCGTCGAGGTAGGGGCTGACCAGGATCGGCTTGCCGGGGAGCACCTGTTCGACGATGCGGTGCTGTTCGGCGTACACCTGGAGGGTGGGAACGTTCTCAGGGTCGGCCCAGTCTCTGATGACCAGCTCGAAGGGCTGGTAGACGCCGCCGAGCGAGTCGCGGCCCGCGAAGCGGGTGCCGTAGTCCTGCAGGATGCGGCGGGTCAGCGTGGTGAGCGTGCCGATGTGGCGCGGGTTGGCGCGGGTGACGCCGGTCGGGTCGCGCGGGGCCAGCGGCAGCGACGGGAAGACCTTGATCCCGAACCGGTCGCCGAGGTCGAGCAGCTCGGTCAGGCTGTCGGTCGCGCCCGCCGACACCAGGATCAGGTGGTAGCCCTTGCCCTTGCTGGAAAAGTCGCAGGTGGCGTCGTCGGAGCCGTCTTCGTCGGCGATCAGGCGGAAGAACACCCGGTCGCCGACGACGATCTTCTTCTCCATCTGCGGGCAGCGGAAGACGCCGTCGCCGTACTGCTCGTCGGTGCGGAAGACGAACGACCACGAGATGCGGTTGCCCGGGTTGGCCGCCTTCAGGTCGCGCTCGGCCGCCTGGTAGCAGGTCAGGCCGTCTTCGACGCAGTGGCCGTAGCGCTCGTCGGGCTTGGGTTCGCTCTGGTCGTCGGGGGCCGTCTCCAGGATGCGGCCCTCGGCGTCGACCCCGCGCGGCTGCAGGCCGAACCCGATGCGGACCACCGTGTCGCCGCCGACCTTGTGGATCTCCTCCAGCTGGCGGCGCCAGTTGCAGCGGTCGGCCGACGGCATGATCCAGTAGCCGGTGATCGCGTAGGGGGTGCGCATGTTCGTGTCGAACGTGCCGCACGGGTCGGTGAAACCGGTGTCGGACGGAGTCGGGCTCGGCTCGGACGGCGAGGTGCTGCCGATCCGCGCGGCGTGTGGCGTCTCGGGCTCCTGGAGGGCGATCACCACGGTGGCCACGCCACCGAGGATCGCGATCCCTAGAAGCAGAGCAAGCCAGCGCAAACCGTCACCTCATCCGATCGACGTGGGCTGATTCGTTCAGGGGCGGGGCTACGGCTTGACGCCGTTCCAGGCTTCGAGCTGGGAGACGAATCGACGCGCGGAGTTGGGCCAGTGGTGGTTGCCGCGGGCGGCGGCGTAGCCGCGGGCGCCGGCGTTGCGGCGCTCCTCGGGGTTGTCGCGCAGCGCGAGCACCGCCTTGGCGACGGCCTGCGGGTCGCTCCAGGGGACCACGACACCGCTGCGGTAACGCTCGATCAGCTCGACCGCGCGGGGCGAGGGGGTGGTGATGACCGGGATGCCGTGGGCCATGTACTCCACGATCTTCGTGGGCATGGAGTGGCGGTAGTTGGGCTCGTCGTGCAGCAGCGACAACCCGGCCAGCGCACCGTCGAGCCGCTTGAGCGCCTCATCGTTGGGCATGAAGTCGCGCCATTCGAGCGCGCCCTCTTCCACGGCCTCGGCGAGCATGCGGCGCGACTGCGGGTCGGCGTACCCGATGAGCTCGACGACCACCCGGTGGGGCCGCAGCAGGCGGCCGACCTCGATGGCCTCGCGCACACCCCGCGCCTCGGACAACCAGCCCAGGTAGACCACCCGGTCGTCGCCGGGCGGCGAGACCGTGTCGGGCACCCAGGTCTCGTTCGGCACGACCAGATGCGCCTCCCGGAACCGGCCCGCGTAGGCGGTCTCGGCCAGCAGGAGGTGGAAGTTGCGCTCGGCCCAGCTCTCCAGCATGCGGGCCACGAACCGGGTCGGCGGCCGGAGGAAGGCCGGCAACCACGGCTTCAGCGACAACGTCGCGGGGGTGTCCTCGTGGACGTCCCACACGACCGTCGGCCGGTTGCGCACCCCGGCGACCGCGAACAGCAGCTCGGGGTCGTGGATGAGCGCCATGTCGACCTTGCCGCGCATGCTCTTGAACACCTTGCGCGCGGCCCGCACGGCGCTCATCCGCCGCCGCTCGGCCGCCCGGGGCAGGTCGACCCCGTTCACCCAGGACCGCGGCACCACCCCGCGCGCCGAGTACGGCGCGGCGTACGTGACCTCATGACCGGCGTCCACGAGCGCGCGGATCTGCCGGTGCAGGATCCGGGCGTCCTCGGGGTGATGCACCACCGTCATGACGAGCACGTGCACGCGCCAGGCCCCCTTACAGCCGCTCGACGCGTTCGCTGGTGGCCAGCACGCCCCGGGTGTCCAGCACCAGGCGGGCCTGCCGCTCGACCAGCTCCAGGTCGAACATCGAGTGCTGCTGGAGCAGCACCGTGACGTCTGCCTCCCGGATGGCCGTCTCGAGGTCTTCCTCGCGCGGCACCGGAGTACCTTCGACCGACCACTCCTTGACGTAGGGGTCGGCGTAACTCACGACGGCCCCGAGCTCCATGAGCGCCTCGGCGACCGGTATCGCGGGCGTCTCCCGCTCGTCGGCGATGTCGGGTTTGTAGGTCACCCCGAGCAGCAGCACCTTCGAGCCGTTGACGGCCTTCTTGTCCCGGTTGAGCAGCCGCTGCACGCGGGTCACCACGTAGGACGGCATGCGCTCGTTGATCTCCTGCGCCAGCTCCACGAACCGGAACGGGAAGCCCAGCTTGCGCACCGCGTAGGACAGGTACGACGGGTCGACGGGGATGCAGTGACCACCCACGCCGGGGCCCGGCAGGAACTTCTGGAACCCGAACGGCTTGGTCGCGGCGGCCTCGATCGACTCCCAGAGGTTCACCCCGAGCTCGTCACAGAAGATCGCCATCTCGTTGACGAGCGCGATGTTCACGTGGCGGTAGGTGTTCTCCAGCAGCTTGGCCATCTCGGCCTCGCGCGTTCCGGAGACGGGGACGACCCGCTCGACGAACCGCGCGTAGAACTCGGTCGCCCGGTCGCGGCAGGCGGTCGTGTAGCCGCCCACCACCTTGGGGGTGTTGCGCAGGCCGAACTTCGGGTTGCCGGGGTCGATGCGCTCCGGCGAGAAGGCCAGGTGGAAGTCGTCGCCCGCGACGAGGCCGGACTTCTCGAGGATCGGCCGGGCCACCTCGTCGGTGGTGCCGGGCCAGGTCGTCGACTCGAGCACCACGAGGGTGCCGGCGGTGAGCTGCTCGGCGACGGCGCGGGTGGCGCCTTCGACGGCGGACAGGTCGGGACGGTGGTCTTCGTCGAGCGGGGTGGGCACGCAGATGACGATGGCCGCGGACCGGGCCAGCACCGTCGGGTCGAGCGTCGCGGTGAAACCGTTCGCGAGCATGCTGTCGAGGTCGGCGTCCGTCAGGTCGTCGATGTAGGAACGTCCCTCGTTGAGCGCGTCCACCTTGCGCGCGTCAACGTCGAGGCCGACGACTTTCAGACCTGCCGCCACAGCCTCCTTGGCCAGCGGCATGCCGACGTAGCCCAGCCCGATGACCGTGAGATCGATCTCGCTCACGACATGGCCTGGGGGTGGAGAGAACACTTCATGGTCGCAAAGGCTATCTCAAGTCGGCACCAATGATGCCTGATGCTGCACATCCGGCGTCCCTGGTGGATTTCTCTAGCGGGTGAGTGATTCGTAAATTTCCCGATAAGTGTTGGCAAGGCTGCTCCAGGTTCGCTTCGCGGCAACCTCCTCCTTGCCGGCCACGCCCATCTTGCGGCGGCGTTCGGGGTCGTCGCGGAGCTCCGCCACCGCGTTGGCCAGCGCCTGCGCGTTCCCGGCGGGCACGAGGATCCCCGGCTCGCCGTCGCCGATGAGCTCGGCGAGGGCCGGCAGGTCGCTCAGGATGACCGGCTTGCCCAGCGCCATCGCCTCGACCGGCTTCAGCGGCGTCACCAGACGGCATACGCGCAGGTCCTCGCGGGGGCAGATGAAGATGTCGATGGCCGCCTGGGCCTGCAGGGCCTCGTCGGGCCCGACGCGCCCCGGCACGATCGCGATGTCACCTATACCGAGTTTGTTCACCTGCGCGAGGAGGTTCTCGCGCTCGGTGCCGTCGCCCACCAGAAGCACCTTCACGGGCGTGCCCGACTGCTTGAGCAACGCGGCCGCCGACAACATCGTCGCGAAGCCCTCGTAGGCCACGATCGACGACACCGAGCCGATGACGATCTCGTGGTCGCCGATGCCGTACTGGCGGCGCAGCGACGCGCCGTCGTACTCGGCGGTCAGCAGCGACGCGTCGACGGCGTTGGGCGCCAGGAAGATGCGCTCACGCGGGACGCCGCGCTCGACGATCTCGCCGACCATCGTCTCGGCCAGCGTCACCACGGCGTCGGCCGAGTTCATGATGGTGGCCTCGCGCTCCCGCATGAGGCGGTGGCGCTCGGTGCCGACGCGCGCGGGGTCGCGGCTGGCCCAGGTCTCCTCCAGGAAGCCGCGGACCTCGTACACGAACGGGGTGTTGGTCCTCTCCCGCACGGCCATCGCGACCGACCCGTTGCGGTGGTCGGTGGCGGCGTGGAGGACCTGCGGGCGGAGCTGGCGGACCAGCTCGGTGACGTCTTCGGCGCCGCGCGTGATGCGGCCCCGGGTCTCCATCGGGATCTCGCTGCCGGTCGGCAGCAGACGGCGGTAGGGGATGCCGTCGATCTCCTCGTAGGGCTCCACGTCGGGGAAGCCCTGGAGGGCCGGCCAGCCCCAGCTCGTCACCACGTGGGGGTCGAGCCCGGCGGCCTTCTGCGCGGTCACGATGCGGTGGGTGCGCACGGTGTAACCGGCCTGCGTGAAGGGCAGCGCGTTCGTCACGATGTGCAGCGCGCGGCCCGGCACCCGCTCACCCATGATCACCTTGGGCTTCGGCGGGATCGGGTTGGGCAGCAGCGCGGCGCGCTCGCCCTCGTACAGGGCCAGCCGCTTCTTGATGAAGACCCAGCGCTCATGCGGCTTGAGCATGTCGATGGCCTGGCTCATGTGCCCGGCGTCGAAGACGGCCCGGGAGTCGTTGAGGGGAACCCTGGCCATCCGCCGCCACATCTTGCGGATCGTGACCTTGGCGACCCGCGCGACCGGCCACGCCACCTTGCCCACGAGAGGGCGAAGCGGCTTCGGCACGGTCTCCGCGGCTGCGTGCGCCACCCGAAGCGGGTCCTGCACGACCTTCCCCACGAAGATCCGGGAGGTCGTCACCGGGCTCTTGACGAACCCCTTCATGAACCTTCGGGCACTGGCCTTCGCGGCCTTTGCCGGAATGGGCTTGTTGGCCTCAGCTACCACGGCGTGACCGTACCATAGGCAACGTTTGCCCCCATCATGGATGAAAGGCAAGGTCAGTGAGGGATTCGCGTCTCCAGGACACCCTCGTCCTGCACGTCCTGGGTGCCCGGCCCAACTTCCCCAAGGCCGCTCCGGTGGTCAACGGACTGGCCGACCTGGGCATCCGTCAGGGCATCGTCCACACGGGGCAGCACTACGACGCCCTGATGTCCGACGTGTTCTTCGCCGACCTCGGGCTGCCCGAACCCATCGCGAATCTGGGTGTCGGCAGCGGCTCCCACGCGAAGCAGACCGCGGCGCTCCTCGTCGGTCTGGAGGAGGTCGTCGAGCGGGAGAAGCCGTCTCTGGTGGTCGTGTACGGCGACGTCAACTCCACCCTCGCCGCGATCCTGGTCTGCGCGAAGCTGGGGGTCCCGACGGCCCACGTCGAGGCGGGCCTGCGTTCGTTCGACCGCACGATGCCCGAAGAGGTCAACCGCATCGTGGTCGACAGCCTCTCCGAGCTGCTGTTCGCCACCTCGCCGGAGGCGCTGTCCTACCTGGCGAACGAGGGCGTCCCCTCGTCCAAGGTGCATCTGGTCGGCAACCCGATGATCGACAGCCTGTTCTCGGCGCTGCCCAAGCTCGACCCGGCCCCCGTGCAGGAGCGCCTGGGCATCTCGGGCGAATACGCGGTCGCCACGCTCCACCGCCCCGCCAACGTCGACGACCCCGCCGCCGCGAAGGAGCTCGTGGACGCGGTCCTCGGCGTCGCCGAGCAGGTGCCGGTCATCGTGCCGCTGCACCCGCGTGGCCGCACCCGCCTGGCGGAGGCCGGCCTGGTCGACGGCCCTCGGATGCGCATCATCGACCCATTGGGCTACATCGACTTCCTGTCGCTGGTCAGGGGCGCGGCGCTGGTCGTGACCGACTCGGGCGGCGTGCAGGAGGAGACCACCATGCTGGAGGTGCCGTGCCTGACCGTGCGGATGAACACCGAACGCCCGATCACGGTGACCCACGGGACCAACCGCCTGGTGACCCCCGCCTCGTTGCCCGCCGCCGCCACGGTCGCGCTGGCCGAAGGCGCGAAGACGCCCTCCGGTGACCTGCCGATGTTGTGGGACGGCAAGGCCGGCCCGCGCATCGCCCGGGTGATCGCCGCCTGGCTGCAGGGCGAGAACCTTTCCCCGGCCGCCCGGAACGTCGTCGGGGACTAAGTCCGACAAACACACCAAACGACCACGGCCTGCGCCGTACGATATCGACCCTTGAGACGACGAGCAGGGACGAGGCATGTCTGAGACCGACGAGACCCCCGACGAGCCGAGATTCCAGCGCCTCGGCCCGGTCAACTGGCTGCCCGAGGACCGTCGCACCGTCGAGTTCTACGAGGAGACGATCCGCGAGCTGGAGACCCGGCTCGCCTACCAGGAGGCCCGCGCCGAGTACGCCCTCTGGAAGGCCAAGGCCACCCAGACCGGGCGCCAGTACCGGGTGGGCGAGGCCATCACCAAGGCCGGCTCCAACCCCAAGAAGATCGTCAAGCTGCCGGGCGACCTGCGCAAGGCGTGGCGGGGCAACAAGGCCCCCAAGGCGCCGCCGTCGGCTTTCGACGTCCAGGCCGAGGCCGAGAAGCGCGGCCCGACGGTCAGGATCCCGAACCTGAAGTGGCCCGACCCCGAGGGCATCCAGAACCGCCCCGACCTCAAGGTCGCGGTCATCCTGGACGACTTCTCCCGGCTCGCCTTCAAGTACGAGTGGGACCAGATCGAGTTCGGCCTGCACGACTGGCGCGAGATCTTCGCCGACAAGCGCCCCGACGTGCTGTTCTGCGAGTCGGCCTGGCACGGCAACCAGGGCCGCTGGCGCTACCAGATGACCGGCACCAACGCGCCCAAGCAGGAGCTGCGCGACCTGGTCGAATGGTGCCGCTCCGAGGGCATCCCGACGGTCTTCTGGAACAAGGAGGACCCGCCGAACTTCGACTTCTTCATCGACACGGCCAAGCTGTTCGACCAGGTGTACACCTGCGACGGCGACATGATCCCGAAATACCGTGAGATCCTCGGCCACGACCGGGTCGGCGTGCTCCAGTTCGCCGCGCAGCCGCGCATCCACAACCCGATCATGACCCGCTGGGGCCGCAAGTACGACGTCGTCTTCGGCGGCATGTACTTCCGCGACAAGCACCCCGAGCGCCGGGAGCAGATGGAGACCGTCATCGCCCCCACCCGGGAGCTCGGCCTGCACATCTTCGCCCGCAACGCCTCCGTCGCCGACAAGTACGCCTGGCCCGAGGAGTACCGCCCCCACATCGTCGGCGAACTGCCCTATGAGCAGATGCTGGCGGCGTACAAGATGTACAAGGTCTTCCTTAACGTGAACTCGGTGATCGACTCACCGACCATGTGCGCCCGCCGCGTGTTCGAACTCTCCGCCTGCGGCACCACCGTGTTGTCCGGCTGGTCGCGCGCCATCGAGGAGACCTTCGGCCCGCTGATCCCGATCGCGCACTCGCAGGAGGAGGCGTACAACCGGGCGCTGTACTACATCAACAGCCCCGAACTGCGCGCCCGCCAGGGCCACCTCGCCATGCGCGAGGTCTTCGACAAGCACCTGTTCTCCCACCGCGTCGACCAGATCCTCGGCGACCTCGGCCACCCCGTCGCCGAACGCTCGCTCAGCGTCTCGGTCGTACTGCCGACCAACCGCGCCGGCCAGCTCGAACACGCCATCTCCCAGGTCGCCCGCCAGCGCCACCGCAACCTGGAACTCATCCTCGTCCTGCACGGCCTGTCGGAAGACGCCGACGTGGTGCGCGACAAGGCGCTCGCCGCCGGCATCCCGGCCGTGAAGGTCCTGCACGCACCGCCCCACTTCACCTTGGGCGAGGTCCTGAACCTCGGCATCGCGCAGGCCGAGGGCGAACTCATCTCCAAGATGGACGACGACAACCTCTACGGCCCCAACTACCTGTGGGACCTGGTGCGCGTCTTCGACTACGCCGACTGCGAGCTGACCGGCAAGGGGGCGCACTACACGTACTTCCCCGACTCCAACACGACGGTGTTCCGGCTGCCCGGCCTGGAGAACCGGTACACCCACCTGGTGCAGGGCGCGACCATTTTGGCGCGCGCCGACCTGCTGCGGACCTACCCCTTCGAAGCGGTCAACGCGGGTGAGGACACGCGGCTGGTGCGCAGACTGAAGGAGGAAGGGGTGCGCATCTACTCGGCCGACCGGTTCAACTTCGTGTACATGCGCGGGTCGGACGCGTCACAACACACGTGGCAGGCGGCGGACTACAAGCTGACCCGCAACGCGGTGTTCTCGTTCGTGGCCCACCCGGATGAGCACGTGATGATCTGATCCCCTGTACGTCGCGACGGCGCCACCTCTCTTGCGATGAGGGGCGCCGTTCTGCTTTTCAGGGGTGGTGGGGGTGGGCGGGGGGTGTGCGCTCGTCTGGGCGGAAGTGTGCTTTCGTTCGGCCAGGTCTGGGCCGTGCCACCCTGCGCCGGGCTCGTTCGGTGTGGTTCGCCACCGTTGGACCAGGTCTGACCCGTGCCGCCCTGTGGTGAACCGGTTTACGGTTCACCATCCTTGGGCCAGACGTGGGAGGTGCCACCTTGCGGCTGGTTGGTTCGATGTGGTGCACCGTCGTTCGGCCAAGCCGGCGGGGCGGGCGGATGCGTGCCCTCGTTCGGCCAGATCTGGGAGGTGTCACCCTGCGGTCGGCCGGTCCGCGGTGCGGCGTCGTGGGGCCAGGTCCGAGAAACACCACTCTGCGGTCGGCCGGTTTGCGGTTCGCCATCGTCGGGCCCGAACTGGGGGGTGGCGGCGTGGGGGCGGTCGCCGGGGGGCGGCTCAACGGGTGGGGGCGACTGGCGCGCGGGGTCGGATTTGAAGGCCCACTTCAGGTTGGGCTCGATCGCCCATTTGAAGAGCCGGCGGAACGGCGGGGTGCACAGGACGGCCGTGAGGGCGACGCCGAAGACGATCACGGCGGCCACGCCGATGGGGTTGTTGAGCTGGTCGTGGAAGCGGTCGAGGCCCTTCACGACGAAGCCGTGCAGCAGGTAGGCGTAGATGGTCAGGCCACCCAGCGCGGTGAACCACGTCTTCCTCGACGTGATGATCGACAGGAAGGCCGCCACCAGGACCGCGCCGATGACCAGCATCAGCAACCGGATGCCCGCTCCGGTGACGTTGTCGACCCCGATCCTCGTGTAGGCGTGCCGCCAGCGGATCCACTCCGTCGGCACTTCGTAGTGGACCAGGAACGTGATTCCGATCCCGACGGCCAGCACGAGCGCTCCGGTGAGCCTGACCCACCTCCTCTTGAGGAGGTCGAAGTGTTGCGGGGTCAGCACCAGGCCCAGGACGTAGAACGGGAGCAGGCCCAGGGTTCGGTTCATCGACAGTTCGTCGGGGAGCGCCGAGGCGCCGCTGATGAGGGAGATGCCGACCGCGACGGCCAGCGGCCACTTGACCTGGAACCAGACCGGGGTCGAGAGCCGCCAGATGAAAAGGGAGAGCAGGAACCACGTGAGGAAGTAGGGGTCGAGCAGGGTGAGCTGGAACTTGCCGTAGAGGATCCAGCGCGGCAGCGAGTAGGCGATCTCGAAGATGACGTAAGGGACTAACAGCGTCGAGACGAGCTTCTGTGCTCTCAGCCTGGTGAAGTTCCGCGACAGGTAGCCGCTGATGGTGATGAACAGCGGCATGTGGAAGGTGTAGACGAAGAGGTAGAGCGCGTGCGCGTACGGTACGTCGCGCAGATCCTCCACCAGGTGCCCGCACACGACCAGGACGATCGCCCAGAACTTGGCGTTGTCGAGGAAGGGGTCGCGCTGCGAGACAACCGGGGGGCTTGAAGAAGTCACTGCCGCTGCCACCTGGGGACGCTATCGGGGCGAAAGAGAACACAACGGGGAGCTGACGAAAACGGCAGGCGAACACTTGCTGGGAAGCGTTTGGGAGCTCCAGAGCGAGAGAATCACTCTCGGTTCTGGGACGGGGTGTCCGATTGGCCAGATGGGTGATTTGCTGCTTATGGGCGCTGGCATCGGTCTACACCTCTCTTACCGCTGAACGAGGCTGTGCCCGGTCGCGAGGACGCTTCACACATCTCGCCATGCTTCGGGAACCTCCCCGTCCAGGCACGCGGTGTTCCCGGCGATCCAGACGGTGCCGCGCTCGGGGAAGCCATGCACAGACATCTCGATCAGCCGGCCACGGACGACCACTTCGGGGCGGTTGGGGTGCTGTGTGCGGTCCATCTGAATGGTGAGCCCCTCCCGGCGCCAGAGTTCGCCAACCGCGGCAACCGTCGCCCGCGGATCCCGGGCGGGAGCGGTGAAACCAAGCTGGAATGCCTGCCCTTCCCCGAGCTTGCACCACCATCGTCCCGGGGTGCGTTTAGGAGGCCCGGTTAGAGAACTAACTTGTATCGCCCGCGCCAGCGCCGCATCGAGATCTCTGAGTGCGTCGGATATCGGTGGCCGAGGCTCGGAGGCGCATCCAGTGACCGCTAGAAGAAGGGCGACCACGATCCGCTTCACAGGGCAGCCCTCGCTTCTTCATAAGTCTCGTAGTCGTCACCGACGATCACTCTGGCCAGGTTCAGGCCGGCGAGACGACCTGCCTCACTGCCGCCGAAGTAGTCGGAGTGCGCATCCAGGTCGATGCCATAGACCGGGTGGGCCTCCGATCCTGACGACAGACGTTCCACCCCCGACATGTAGACGGGGTCTTCACCGTGACCCGCGACGGTGTCCGGCAGCGGTACCAGCATGCCGAGGGTCTCATCGGCGGTCGGGACGAGCTTGATGATGTCGCCCTGGTGCCGCATGGCGAACAACTTCGTCTGCGGAGCGTTGAGCTCGCCGGCGGACGCGACGCCCCACCCTGGACTCGCCACGGCGACGAGGTTGTCCGGGTGGAGACCTTCCCGCACCGCGTGACCGGTGACCACGCTCCCATAGGAGTGGCCGATCAGGGTGGTGCGCACCTCGGGGGCGAGACGAAGGTCGTGGAAGAAGTCCCGCAACTCTGGCGCGCCACGATCGGCAGACAGATCGAGCGTCGCCGCTCCCAGACTCTGGGGGAGCGGAGAACCCATCCAGAAGATCGTGGCGGTGCTCGCGGAGAGTCCGGCGGCCGCGCCGTGGATGGTCTGCAAGGTGCCCTCGGAACCGGCGAGATAGTTGGCGAGATGGTTGCCGGTGCCCGGAACGAAAACGGCCACGTTCTTCGCGGTGGCGAGGTCGCCCTTGACCTCGGCGATCTTGCCCAGGCCTCTCGGGTCGAAGAGCAGAAGTTGCCGGTCGGGGCTGAGAAGTTTGGCGTATCTGGCCGCCGTGGCCTTGTCGCCGACTCGAAGGGCCTCCGCATGTGCCTGACGTACAAGCTGGCGGTTCGCCGCGAAGCGGAGTTCGAACGGGACCCCGGCCCTGGCACCCACCTGCGCCGCCCGCGCCAACGCCACGCCGAGCGCCTGCACCGGAGCGAGCGCGGCGAAGAACGCCGCCACGTCACCCTCCGCGCCAAGGGCGTCGAAGGCGGAGAGTTGGTCGTCGAGGCCGCCCGCCGCCGCCGTCATCAGGGCGTCGTAGGCCGCGTTGTCGCCAGCAGGGTTCCAGCCGATGAGGTCGGCCTGCGCGGCCACGGCCGCTCTTCTGCGGATCTCGGCCGCCGAAGAGTGGCACCACTCGACCAGGTTGCGCAGCGGTCCTTCGTAGTGCGCCAACTCCGGCGAAGCGGTAAGAGGAAGCCCGACGGCCACCGAGGCACCCTGCAGGCGGTTGATCTCCTCGGCTGCCGCATCAAGACGGGAGGCCAGGAGGCGCATCGATGTGGCATCCGCGAGACAGAAGGTCACCAGCAGATGGTAAACGAACCATCACCCAAAGTTATCTGCATCGTCTGCGCAGCCGTCGCAAGGTCTCCGCGCCTATAGGACATCGCGCCAGGTCTCCGGCACTTCGCCCTCCAGGCAGGCCGTGCTTCCCCAGATCCACACCGCTTTCCGGTCGGGGAAGCCCGTGATCGTCATCTCGACCAACCGCCCCCGAACGGTCGCCTGCGGCCACTTCTGATCTCGTGTCCGGTCGGACACGACCGTCAGCCCCTCCCGACGCCACGATGCCAAGACCTCCGCGACCGTCTTGGCCGGCTCCTCCGATGCGCCGTCGATGTCGACGCTCGCGCCATGGCGGGTCTCCGAGTGGCACGGATGAGGCCTCGGTTTCCTCGCCACGTCAACGGGCAAGCCGGCCGCCTGCACGGTGCGGGTGAGAGCGGCGTCCAAATCGGCGATGGCCTCGGCGATCACCGGTTCCTCTTCGGACCACATGTGGCATCCCCCCATCGCGAGCAGGAACACGAAGGCCAGCAAATGTCTCATCGGCCTGCCTCTCCCACGACGACACGAGCGATGTTCCACGTGGCCACGTGAGACGCCGTCGAGTGTCCGAAGTAGTCGGAGTGTGCGTGCATGTCCACTCCCAACGTCGGCTCTCCGCCTGAGGGCAGGCGCTCGACACCGCGCAGGTAGACGGGATCGCTCCCATGGCCCGCTATCGACGTGGGCGGGACGATGCCCATCACCGACATCACGTCGTCCACGGGCGGGACGAGTTTGATGACGTCACCTTCATGACGCATCGCGAACAGGCGCGTCTTCGGGGCGTTGAGTTCGGCGGCGAAGTCGACGCCCCACCCGGGGCTGGCGACGGCGATGAGATTGTCGGGATGGAGGCCCGCCTTGACCGCGTGCCCCGTGACCACGCTCCCATATGAATGGCCGATCAAGGTGGTGCGCACGTCGGGCTGGAGAGCGAGACCTTCGGTGAACTCCCGCAGTTTGGGCGCGCCGCGTTCGGCGTGGAATCTCAGCGCCGCCGCTCCCAGGCCAGACGGCAGTTCCGCGCCCACCCACATGATCGTCGCCGAGGCGCCTCTGGACATGCGCGCCGTCGATTCGTGCACGTTGCGGAGGTCGGCACCGGCGCCCCTGAGGTAGTTGGCGAGTCTGCTCCCGGTGCCGGGCACCATGATGGCGACCGACGTGGCGGCGGCGAGGTCTCCCAAAACCTCGGCGATGCGGCCCGCGCCGCGTGGGTCGAACAGCAGAAGTTGCCGGTCAGGGGCCAGCAGCTTCGTGTATCTGTCCGCCGCCGCCCCGTCCCCCACCCGAACCGCCTCCGCAAGCGCGAGCCGCACAAGATGCCGGTTCGCAGCGAAGCGCAGCTCGAACGGCACCCCCGCCCGCGCTCCCACCTCCCCCGCCCGCGCCAACGCCACCGCGAGGGCCCGCCCCGGCGTCAGCCCCGCGAAGAACGCCGCCGCGTCCCCGTCGGCCCCCAACCGGTCGAAGGCCGCGAGTTCGTCATCCACCCCGCCCGCGGCCGCCGACTTCAGCGCCTCGTAGGGGCTCGCCCCCGCGAAGGGGCCGCGTTCGATCAGGTCGGCCTGGGCCGCGACGGCCGCTCTCCTTCTCAGGTCGGCGGCCGACGAGTGGCACCATTCGACCAGTTCGCGCAGCGGCCCCTCGTAGTGGGCGAGTTCGCGCGGTGCGGTCAGGGGCAGGCCCGCGGTCACCGAACCGCCCTGGAGGCGGGTGATCTCTCCGGCCGCCTCGTCAAGGCGGGTGGCCAGCAGGCGCATCGACACGGCATCCGCCAGGCAGAACGTCACCAGCAGATGGTAAACGAACGATCACATCCCGTTAGGGCTTACTTTCGAGCCCGACCGCTTCTGCACTCACCTTCCAGAGGCGTTCGGCCAGGTCAGGGTCTTTCATCCGGGCCGGCACCTTGTCGGGGCGGTTGTCGCGGAAGTAGGTCCCGGCCAGCTGCTCGCCGTCCTGCGAGGTCGCCAGGTGGGTCAGGCGGGCCGCCGCCTTCTCCACCGGCTCGTGGAGGCCCGGCAGGGTGACGAGTTTCATGAACAGGGTGCCGCCGGCAAATGACGTCTTGATGACCCCGGGATGGAAACAGGTCGCTTTACAGCCGCGCGCGGCGAGGGCGACCGTGAATAGAGCGTTCGCTTGTTTGGTTTCGCCATACTGCAGCCAGCCGTTCCACCGGCGGCGTTCTCGCGAGAGGTCGTCGGGGTCGAGGCGGGCCGTCTTCGCGGCGCGGGAACTCGTCGTCACGACACGCCCGACGCGATCTAGAAGAATATTCGTCAGCAGGAACGGCGAGAGGTGGTTGACCTGGATCATGAGTTCGTGACCGTCCGCAGTCATGCGGCGGTCGGGCACCATCACGCCGGCGTTGTTCGCCAGGACGTCGATCCGGTCGTACTTCGCGCGGATTCGGGAGGCCAGATCGCGGACGTCGGCCAACCTCGCGAAGTCCGAAACCTCGACGGTCACCTCACTGTCGGCGACAGAACGGACACGGGACGCAGTCGACTCTAAGCGTTCGCGATCCCTCCCAACCAACACAAGTTGGTATCCCTTTTGGGCAAGATCCAGCGCCGCAGCAGCACCAACGCCCGAACTGGCCCCGGTGATCACGCTAATCATCAATTCCTCCACTGCGCTCGAACTGTATCGGTGCTAGTCTCCTGTGCGATCTTCCGGAGGTGCATTTCCCCCCAAATGCGGCGCGAGCCTCCACGCACTGCAGGAGTGGCCATGGGTTCAAGAAACCGGTCGATTCGGTTCAAGATCTTTCTCTTGTTGCTTCTGCCTCTTCTGACGTTGAGCGCACTGTGGGGATTCGTCCTCAACCTCACCGTCGGTGACGGCCTGGCCCTGTTACGCACGGGCCAGCTGTACGAGTCCGTCGGCGTCAGCTCCACGGATCTCGGGCTCCGGCTCCAGGCCGAGCGCGCCATGGTGGCCGAGCTGCTGAGCCAGAACCGGACGTCCTCCCCCGAGCTCAACGCGCTGCAGGCGCAGACGACGTCGACCGTGAACTCCTTCGTCAAGGTCGCGACGGCGTCGGACAATCGGTCGATCATGTCCGACACCCTCCAGCGATCGATGGACGACCTGCTCGGCGCGTTGGACGAGCTCTCGAACATCCGCGACTCGGTCTCGGTCGGCAAGTTCAACGTGCTGCAGGCCATTGTCGCCTACAACACGATCTTGGACGAGCTGTTCGACGTCTACGAGCAGATGGTCCAGATCCCCGACGTGGCCATGTTCCAGCAGGCCAGTGCCCTGGTGACCATGGGCACCGCGCACGAGATGCTGGCCCGCGAGGACGCCCTGGTGAAGGGCTCGCTGGCGCAGAACCAGATGTCGGCCGAGGCGCACAACGCGTTCGCGGAGTTCGTGGCGCTGCGCAAGCACTACTACGCGAAGAACCTGCCGACGCTGCTGCCCGACGTGCGCGGGCCGTATGAGCGGGTGCTCAACTCCGACCTCTACGCGCGGTTCTCGGAGCTCGAAGACCTGATCCTGTCGCAGCAGCGGCTGGGCGGCGCGCTGCCGGCCGACGTGATGCGCTGGCAGCCCACCACCGACAGCCTGGTCGGCGAGCTCGACCGGGCGCGCGGGCCGGCCACCGAGGCGCTCAACGCCCACTCGGCCGAACTGGCCACCGGGATCCTCGGCCGGATCGCCATCGCGGGTGGTGTGGGTCTGATCGCCGTCGTGGCGACGATCGTCTTCTCGGTGCGGTTCGGCCGCCGGCTCGTCGCCGACCTGGCCGACCTGCGCAACGCCGCGCTCGAACTGGCCGACCAGCGGCTGCCCCAGGTCGTCGACCGCCTCAAGAAGGGCGAGGACGTCGACGTCGAGCACGAGGCGCCGCCCATCGACGCCGGCGGTTCGATGGAGGTCGAGGACGTCGGCCACGCCTTCAGCTCCGTGCAGCGGACCGCCATCGAGGCGGCCGTCGGGCAGGCGGCCCTGCGGCGCGGCGTCGGCCACGTGTTCCTCAACCTGGCCCGCCGCAACCAGAGCCTGCTGCACCGCCAGCTCACCCTGCTCGACTCGATGCAGCGCCGGTCGAAGGACCCGGAGTCGCTGGAGGACCTGTTCCGCCTCGACCACCTCACGACCCGCATGCGCCGTCACGCGGAGGGCCTCATCATCCTCTCGGGCGCCGCGCCCGGCCGCTCGTGGCGCAAGCCCGTTCCGGTCGTGGACGTCATGCGCGCCGCCGTCGCCGAGGTCGAGGACTTCACGCGGGTGACCGTGCTGCCGATGCCAGGCGCCTCGCTGACCGGCGCGGCCGTCGCCGACGTCGTCCACCTGCTGGCCGAGCTGATCGAGAACGCCACGATCTTCTCGCCGCCGCAGACCAAGGTGCAGGTCCGGGCCGAACTGGTGGCCAACGGGCTGGTGCTGGAGGTGGAAGACCGCGGTCTCGGGCTGGCCCCCGAGGAGTACGCCGAGATCAACGACAAACTCGCCAGCCCGCCCGAGTTCGACCTGGCCGACTCCGACCGGCTCGGTTTGTTCGTGGTCGGCCAGCTCGCGGCCCGTTACGGCATCAGCGTGGTGCTCCGGTCGTCCCCGTACGGCGGCACGACCGCCATCGTGCTCATCCCGCGCAGCCTCGTCTCCGACGGGACGCCGGGAGGCGCCGTACCGTCGCGGAACGGCGCGCACGCCGCGCTGACCGCGGCCGAGAGCGGCGACCTGAGCGACCTCGGCGACCACGAGCCCCGGCACAAGAAGCAGGAGCCCGAAGAGGAGGTCGTCTTCCGGGCCGAGGAGAAGCCCTCGGTGGAGGAGCCCGAGCCCTCCCCCTACTTCACCCCGTCGGAGCGGCGCATCGAGGCGGTCCCGCCCGTCGAGCTGGTGCCGCCGATGGAGCCCGAGGAGAAGCCGGCGCTCTCCGCGCGCGGCCTGCCCACCCGGACCCGCACCACGGCCGCCCGGCCGACTCTGCCGAACAACATGCCGACCTCGGTCGCCAGCGGCACCCACAACGGGCTGCCCCGCCGGGTCCGGCAGGCGAACTTGGCACCGCAGCTCATGGACACCCCCTTGACCGCGCCCGTCGCCGAGACGCCGGAGGAACGGTCGCCGGAACAGGCTCGCGCGATGTTCTCCGCCTTCCAACAGGGAGCGCGCAGGGGCCGTGAGGATGCAGACTACGCAGATAACGCGAACGGCGAGAAGGGTGAGGAATGACCGGGAAAGTCTCGGGGTCCGGCGAACTGAACTGGTTGCTCGATGACCTCATCAGCCGGGTGGGGGCCGTCCGTCAGGCGGTGATCCTCTCCACTGACGGTCTGGTCGTGGGTGCATCCCAGGGACTCTCACGTGAAGACAGCGAGCACCTGTCGGCGGTGGCCGCCGGGTTCCAGAGCTTGGCCAGGGGGGCCGGACGGCACTTCGGCGGCGGTGAGGTCCGCCAGACCATCGTCGAGATGGAGGCCGCCTTCCTGTTCGTGACGGCCGCCGGGCAGGGCACCTGCCTGGCCGTGCTGGCCGCCTCGGACGCCGACGTCGGTCACATCGCCTACGAGATGGCGATGCTGGTCAAGAGGGTGGGGCAACACATCTCGACCAACCCCAGGAGGGCCACACCGTGACGCGCAAGGAGTGGCTGGACGACGACGCCGGGCCCGTCGTCCGTCCCTTCGCGCTCATCGGCGGCCGGGCCCGCTCCTCCGGCGACGACCTCGACCTGATCGCGCTGATCACCACCACCGGTGTCAGTCCGCGCGACCGGGCCGACATCACGCCGGAGCAGGCCACCATCCTCGAGCTGGCGGCCGACACCGCCTCGGTCGCCGACATCGCGTCGGATCTGAACCTCGCCCTCGGGGTGGTGCGGGTACTCCTCGGTGATCTGCAAGACCAGGGGCTGGTGCGGGTGCGCCCGCCGGCTCAGGTTGCGCCGCTGCCAAGCGCGCGCATTCTCAAGGAAGTGATCAATGGCCTTCGCGCCCTCTGACGAGCCGGTCGCTCTCAAGATCCTCGTCGCCGGCGGCTTCGGCGTCGGCAAGACCACGCTGGTCGGGGCGATCAGCGAGATCCGCCCGCTGCGGACCGAAGAAGTGTTGTCCGACCGCGGTGTGGGCGTGGACGACCTCGACGGCGTCGAGACGAAGACGACCACCACGGTCGCCATGGACTTCGGCCGCATCACGATCCGCGAGGGGCTCGTCGTCTACCTGTTCGGCACGCCCGGCCAGGAGCGTTTCTGGTTCATGTGGGACGAGCTGTCGTACGGCGCGCTCGGCGCGGTCGTGCTGGCCGACACCCGCAGGCTGACCGACTGCTTCCCGTCGATCGACTACTTCGAGCAGCGGGGCACCCCGTTCATCGTCGCGGTCAACTGCTTCGACGGCGCCGAGCGCTACGAGCCCGACGACGTCCGCATCGCGCTCGACCTCGACCCGGAGATCCCGGTCATGCTCTGCGACGTGCGTCGCCGGGCGTCGGCCAAGGTCGTGCTGGTGACCCTGGTCGAGCACGCGCTGAAGACCCTGACCGCCACCCAACGCTAGAGCGCGCGCCTCACAGCGCGCGCAGGCCGTTGATGACCTCGCGGAGGATGTTCTCCGCGGGGGGCTTCGCCGTGTTCGCGGGGCGGACCAGGATCAGGCCGTGGTCGAGCAGGTCGCCCAGCAGGATCCGGACCACGCCGAGAGGCAGGTCGGCGTCGGAGGCGACGTCGGCCACCTGGCGCGAGCGCGGGATGAGCCCCAGCAGCCGCTGGTGCTCGCGGTTCAGGTCGGCCCCCGGCTGGATCCTGGCGCCGGTGGCGGCGACCACCGACATGAGGTCGAGGGGCGCGTCGGTCGTGGCCCGCCCCCTGGTGAGCGCGTAGGACCGGACGACCGGCCCGTCGTCGACCCACTCCTCCGACGACGCGGTCATGCGCGGACCCCTTCCAGCACCGGCTCCGGCGCGAGCGCCGAGGACGGGATGAGCACAATGGCGGTGGTTCCGCCGAACGGCGACTGCCGCAGTTCCACACGTACTCCCAGTCGGGTGGCCAGCCGTCCGACGACGACCAGGCCGAGCCGGTCGGTGTCGGCCAGATCGAACTCCGGCGGGCTGGCCAGTCGTGAATTGATCTTTTCTAGCTCGGCCGGGCCGAGCCCCAGGCCCCGGTCCTCGATCTCGACCGCGAACCCCTTGGCGACCGTCTCGCCCCGGACCGAGACCTCGGTCTGCGGCGGCGAGTAGGTCGTGGCGTTCTCGATGAGCTCGGCGAACAGGTGGATGTAGTCGGCGACGGAGGCGCCCTGGACGGCCACCTCCGGCATCGGGTAGATCCGGACCCTCGGGTAGTCCTCCACCTCGGCCACGGCGCCCTGGAGCATCTCCGCGACGGCCACGGCCTGCCGGTAGGTCCGGCCCGGCGTGCCGCCCGACAGGACGATCAGGCCTTCGGCGTGCCGCCGCATGCGGGTGGTCAGGTGGTCGAGCCGGAAGAGCTCTTCCAGAGTGCCCGGGTCCTCGGTACGTCGTTGCATGCCGTCGAGCAGTTTGAGCTGCCGCTGCAGCAGCCCCTGGCTCCGCCGGGCGAGGTTGCGCAGCGCGAGGCCCACACTCTCGCGCAGCCGGGCCTGGTCGACGGCCGCGTCGATCGCGGTGTGCTGCACGGCGCTGAAGGCGTGCGCGAGGTCGGCGACCTCGCCCGTGGTGCCCGGCGGTTCCAGCGCGGGCGCCTCGGCGGCCACGTCGACCTTCTCGCCGCGCCGCAGGCGCTCCACCACCCGGGGCAGCCGGACCTCGGCCAGTTGCCGTGCCGCACCGCGCAGGGTGGCGAGTTCCCGGGTCAGGGCGCGCCCGAGGCGTACCGACACGAAGAGGGTCAGCACGACGGCGACCAGCCCGAGCAGCCCGGCGACGCCGGTGCGGACGAACGTGCTCACCGCCACCGGTTCGGCCCGCACCGACAGGCGCTGCTCGCTCGACAGCAGCGCGTCGCGGAAGGCCTTCTCGGTGGCGTCGACGGCCCGCCGCCACGCCGCGTGGCTGACCGGCGCGGCGCTCACGATCCGCGTCTCCAGCCGGATGTACGACCGGTAGGCGTCGGAGACCAGCATGTCCTCGAACGGCTTGCGCAGTTCGGGGTCGAGCTCCTTCATGCCCTGGAGGAACAGGAAGTCGCGGGTGCCGGAGTAGCGGATGAAGGCCCGGCTCTCCTCGACGGTGAACGGCCGCTCGTTGATGAGCACGCCGGCGCCCAGGGCGCTCTCGCGGGCCAGGAAGTCCTTGGCGAACGACAGCAGGCCCAGGCTGCGCGACTGCTGGTAGAGCGGCACGTCGTTGTTGAGCGTGATGGTGTGGTCGAGCGCCTGCATCGCGGTCGGCAGCAGGCCGAACCGCTCGCCGAGTGCGGTCAGCCCGACCGCCTTGGTGTCGATGTCGTTGCGCAGGTCGTCGAGTTCGTCGACGGCCGCCATGACGTCGCTGAAGCGCCCGGCCATGGCCGGGGTCAGCGCGTCCTGCACGTCGGGGGTCGCCGCCTGGCGGCGCAGGTCCTTGCGGGCCCGGTCGGTGACCAGACGCTGTTCCACGAGGGTGTCGAAGGCCTGGCGGGTGCCGGTGGCGGCGTACTCGGCCGACAGCAGGTGCTCCCGCTGGAGGGCCAGCACGAGCGTGTCGCCGGGGCGGCCGAGGCCGTCGTAGAGGCGTTCCACCTTGAGCAGGTCGAGCGATTCACCGGTCGTGATGACCGCCGCGAAACCCCAAAGGCCCACCAGGGAGACCAGTGGAATGATCAACAGCGTGGAAATCTTGAACCGGATGGATCTGCTCGAAGCCATGGCACCTCATCGGCCGTACGTAGCCGATGAGGTTAGCAGTTTGCCCCGGTTTGATTCATTCGAGGATCACGATTGTGTGGTCACGCGGCGTGAGCGTGCGGGCTCACGGCCTCGGACGTGGCGTTTTGTGTCGGCTCGGCAACGGGCTGACGGACGACTCCCGGAACTGTAGTGATCGCGGTCATGAGCCCGACTCGGAGAAGCTGCCAGGTGATCGAGGCCACCAGGGCGAACTCGACGACGAGCAGGCCGCGCTCGGCCGCGCCGATCAGCACGCCCCGGCCGGGCAGAGCCGCGTAGGTGACGGCGGCCAGGCCGAGCCCCGCGAGCAGGGTCAGCCATTCGAGCGTGCGGGCCACCGGCCGCCACTCGTCGTGGTCGCCGAACCGGCCGGCGAGCTGCGCGGTCGCGACGGGCAGCGCCAGGAACGCGACCGCCACGAGGTAGTCCTGCGCGCGCGTCCACGGGATGACGGCGACGGCGAGCAGGGTGAGGGACCAGAGGAGGATCAGCCGCTCGGGCCAGCCGTCGACCGGCGCGGCGGCGGCCTTCAGTCCGGCGAGCAGGGCCAGTGAGGCCAGGCCCAGCATCGCGAGGGCGAACTCGGTCAGCACGCCGCGCTCTTGGGCGGCGTACTCGCTGATCGACAGCGCGACCGGGTCGAGGTGAGAGGAGGGATCAAGCTGACCGGCCACGACGGCGGCCATCGCGAGCACCAGACCGGAGATCGCGATCACGGGGGAGAGCCTCTTGACCATACTTCGAGAGTGCCTCTTCGGCCGCCGGATATGCATCCGGTTAAGACCCCATTCGCCCCTGATGCAAACCCCCTAGGGGGGATCAGGGTCGCCCCAGGGCCGGGGGTGGGCCCAGGCCCACCCCCGGCGAGGTCACGCCGCGGCTTCTCTGTACCGCTCGCGCAGGCCGGGGATGGGGTCGCCCTCGAAGACGGTGACCTCACCGGAGGCCCACTCCGGCGGCTCCTCGCCACCGGTGAGCAGCCAGGCGGCCTGGCGGGCGGCGCCGTCGGCGACGTACTCCCCGGGCGGGGGCACGTGCACCGGCACGCCGAACACGCTCGGCGCGATGGTGCGCACGGCCTCCGAGCGCGCGCCGCCGCCGATCAGCAGCACCCGGTTGGGTGCCAGGCCGAGGGCGTCGAGCGCGTCCGCGAGACCGCAGAGCATGCCCTCGACGGCCGCGCGGGCGAAGTGCCCCGGCGTCGCGTTGGCCAGCCGCAGCCCGTGGAAGGAGCCGGTCGCGTCGGGCCGGTTCGGAGTGCGCTCGCCCTCCAGGTACGGCACCAGCGTCAGCCCTCCGGCCCCGGGAGGCGCCCCCAGGGCCAGATCGCTGAGCTCGGCCGGACCGACGCCCAGGACCCTGCCGACCGCGTCGAGCGTGCGGGCGGCGTTCATCGTGGCGACGAGCGGCAGGAACCGGCCGGTGGCATCGGCGAAACCGGCCACGCCTCCGGAGGAGTCCGCCGACGGGTGCTCGGCGACGGCGAAGGCCGTGCCGGACGTGCCGATGGAGACGATCACGTCGCCGGGGTGGGCGCCGACGCCGAGGGCGGCGGCCATGTTGTCACCGGTGCCGGGCGCGAGCAGGGCCTGGTTGTACGTCCCGGCCTGCTCCCTCGGCCCGAGGACCTTGGCGACCTGCGGGGTGTGGCCGATGGCCAGCTTCAGCAGGTCGAGCCGGTAGGCCCCGGTGGCCGGGGACCAGTAGCCGGTCCCCGACGCCTCCCCGCGGTCGGTGGTGACGGTCGCGGGGGTGCCGCCGAGCTTCCAGGTCAGCCAGTCGTGCGGGAGGCAGACCGACGCGGTGCGCGCGGCGTTCTCCGGCTCGTGCTGGGCCAGCCAGCGCAGCTTGGTGACGGTGAACGACGCGACGGGCACGCTGCCCACCGCCTCCGCCCACTTCTCCGGGCCGCCCAGCTCCGCGATCAGGTCGCGGGCCGCCTGGGCCGACCGGGTGTCGTTCCACAGCAGCGCCGGACGGACCACCTCGCCGTTCTCGTCGAGGCAGACCATGCCGTGCTGCTGGCCGCCCACCGAGACCGCCGCGACGTCGTCGAGGCCGCCCGCCTGGGCGATGGCCTCCTGCAGCGCCGTCCACCAGTGGCTCGGGTGGACCTCGGTGCCCTCGGGGTGCTTGGCCCTGCCTTCGCGGACCAGCGCGCCGGTCTCGGCGTCGCGCACCACGACCTTGCAACTCTGGGTCGACGAGTCGACCCCCGCGACGAGTGTCATTACCGCACGCCGAGCAGGTGCTCGAGGGCGAGCTGCGACAGACGGGTGAAGTGGAAGCCCTGGGCCGCCACGCCGTCGAGGTCGAACTCGTCGTTCAGCAGGTCCTGGAGGGTCTCGCCCTCGCCGAGGGTGCGGGCGCCCAGCTCGTCGACCTTGCTGGCGGCCAGCGCCTCCTGGACCTCCGGGTCGGCCCGGTAGGCCTTGGCCTTCTCCTTGAGGATCAGGTAGGTGCGCATGTTCGCCGCGACCGAGTCCCAGGCGTCCTGCTTGTCGTCGGTCCGGACCGGCTTGTAGTCGAAGTGGCGGGGGCCCTCGTAGCCGCCGTGCTCCAGCAGGTCGACCAGGAAGAACGCGTTCTGCACGTCGCCGTGACCGAAGATGAGGTCCTGGTCGTACTTGATGCCGCGCTGCCCGTTGAGGTCGAGGTGGAACAGCTTGCCGTGCCACAGCGCCTGCGAGATGGCGTGGAAGTAGTTCAGGCCGGCCATCTGCTCGTGACCGGTCTCGGGGTTGAGGCCGACCATCTCGGGGTGCTCGAGCTCGTTGATGAACGCCAGCGCGTGGCCCACGGTCGGGAGCAGGATGTCGCCGCGGGGCTCGTTCGGCTTGGGCTCGATCGCGAAGCGGATGTCGTAGCCCTTGTCGATGACGTACTGGCTCAGGATGTCCATGGCCTCCTTGTAACGGGAGAGCGCGGCGCGGATGTCCTTGGCGGCGTCGGACTCGGAGCCCTCGCGGCCACCCCAGCACACGTAGGTCTTGGCGCCCAGCTCGGCCGCGAGGTCGAGGTTGCGGATCACCTTGCGGATGGCGTAACGGCGGATCTCGCGGTTGTTGCTGGTGAAGCCGCCGTCCTTGAACACCGGGTGGGTGAACAGGTTGGTGGTCGCCATGGGCACCTTGAGGCCGGTGTCGGCCAGGGCCTTCTTGAAGTTCTCGATCGCCCGGTCGCGGTCGGGCTCCACGGCGAGCAGGTCGTCGTCGTGGAAGGTCACGCCATAGGCCCCGAGCTCGGCCAGCTTGTGCACGGTCTCGACCGGGTCGAGCGGGGCACGGGTCGCGTCACCGAACTGGTCGCGCGCCTGCCAGCCGACGGTCCACAGACCGAATGTGAACTTGTCCTCGGGTGAGGGGGTGTACACGGGGCGCCTCCGAATTAGTCTACGTTGTGGACTAAATATGGAACGGGGACTCGTGCCGGTCAAGTAGGCGTGTCTAGGATTTCGTCCAGATTTCTGGACCGGCAGTCAGGAAGGTGCGAATGGCGCAGGCCGTACGGCACGACGCGATGCGGGCGCGCAACCTCTCCCTCGTCCTGCGGGAGGTCCGGACGCATGGCTCGCTCACGCGCGCGTCCCTGGCCGAGGTCACCGGACTGACCAAGACGACCGTGTCCAAGCTGGTGGGAGACCTGCTCGACGCCGGGCTGGTGGTGGAGACCGGGGCCGTCAGAGGCGGCGAGCGCGGTCGTCCCGGGGTCGAGGTGCGGGTCAGCGGAGACCGCGTCGCGGCCCTCGGCCTGGAGCTCAACGTCGACTATCTGGCGGTCAGGGTGGTCGATCTGGCCCGCCGGGTCAGGCTGCGTCTGACACAGACGGTCGACAACCGCTTGTCAGAACCGCTCGACGTCATCGGCGACCTCCGGCGCCTGGCGCTGTCGGCGCTCGCCCAGGCCGAGGGAACCGGGTTGCGGGTCGTCGGGGCCGGCCTCGCCGTGCCCGGCCCGGTCGACGTCGAGTCGGGCGAGATCCACAACGCCCCCAACCTCGGCTGGCGGAACGTGCCCGTGGGCACCGCGCTCGACCTCGGGGTGCCGATCAGGGTGGAGAACGAGGCCAACCTGGCCGCCCTGGGCGAGCTCTGGTTCGGCGTCGGCCGGGCCGATTTCCTCTACGTTTCGGGCGAGATCGGCATCGGCGCCGGCCTGGTCGTCAACGGCGCCCTGTTCCGCGGCGCACGCGGCTTCGCCGGCGAGCTCGGCCACGTGGTCGTGACGCCGGAGGGCCCGCAGTGCCGTTGCGGCGCCCGGGGCTGCCTGGAGCAGTACGCCGGACAGGACGCCTTCTTCGAGGCGGCCGGCGACCGCAGCCCCTATGCCCACGGCATCGACGCGATCGTCGCCCAGCTCGAACACGGCGACGCCGCCACCCTCGCGGCCTGTGACAAGGCGGGCTGGGCACTCGGGGTGGCGTTGTCGTCGGCGATCAACCTGGTCGACCCCCACACGATCGTCCTGGGCGGCATCTACGCCCCCCTGTTCCCGTGGATCGGCGGCGTCGTCGCCGAGACGATGGGCGGGCGCCTGGCACAACTGCGCGCCCAGGCCCCGCCGGTCGAGGTCTCCCAGCTCGGCTCGGAGGCGGCGGCGCTCGGCGCGGCCGGTCAGGTGCTGGAGACCGTGGTCGCCGACCCGGCCGCGCTCTCAGAGCGGCTCACAGACCGGAGGGATCCCGCCCCACGCTGATCTGCTCGGCGATCCGGCGCACCTCGTCTCCCGACAACCTCGGCGCCGGAGGGAGGTTGCGCAGCAGCGCCGCGACCACGTCGTCGACCGCGGCTCCGGCGTGGTCGCGCGCGACCTCGTGGACCGCCTGGAACAACAGCTGGTTCTCCGCGCGCTCCCGCGCCACGCGGTCGACGATCATCGTTCACGTCCCCCTTAGAAATGGCCGCCGACCACCCTAGGACCTGGGACCGACAGTTTCCCGGGAACAAGCGGAGATCCCCGGTTGCTGCTGGAGACATGCCGGTTCAGCGACTCAACCACGCCGTGCTGTACGTCCGCGACGTCGCACGCAGCGTCGACTTCTACGAGAAGGCCCTCGGCTTCCGAGTGGTCATGGGCTTCCCCGGAGCCGCGTTCCTCCAGGCGGAGGGGTCGTCCAACGACCACGACCTCGGCCTGTTCGAAGTGGGCGCCGACGCGGGCCCCACCACCGCCGGGCGCGGCGCGGTCGGGCTCTACCACCTGGCGTGGGAGGTCGACACGCTGGCCGAGCTCGAACGCATCCAGACCCGCCTGCTCGAACTCGGCGCGCTCGTCGGCGCCTCCGACCACTCGACCACCAAGGCCCTCTACGCCAAGGACCCCGACGGGCTGGAGTTCGAGGTGTCGTGGCTGGTCCCGGCCGACCTCATCACCGAGGCCATCGCGGGCGGGAAGGCGTCGGTCCGGCCGCTCGACCTGACGAAGGAGATCGAGCGCTTCGGCGCGACGACCCCGGGCGGCATCGGGGTCTCCCGCTAGTCGGCCTCCGGGGGGACCACTCGATCGGCGTGGGTGGGATCCGCCGGAGCCGCGACGTGGGAGGCGTCGATCACTATCGGCGCGGCCTGGCCGTTCGCGCTGATCAGCCATGCCAGGACCGGCTCCGTGCTGTCGCCGTGCCGGAGCCGCCATCCTCCTCCCGGAATGGCCGCGATGGCGCGTCGCGTCTGCTCCAGATGCGAGAAGTCCGGCCATTCCGTCACCGCGCGCATCTTTCCCAGCTTCGGATCGACCACCAACGTGATCGCCTCATGTGCCGGTCAGCTGAGCCGTTTCCATTGGGCCTCGGTGAGCCGGATCGCACCGGCCGCGACGTTCTCCTCCAGGTGGGCGATCTTCGACGTACCGGGGATGGGCAGGATGACCGGAGAGCGGGCCAGCAACCAGGCCAGGCCCAGCTGGGCCGGGGTCGCGCCCGACTCGGCCGTGAGCCCGTCGACCGCGGGGAGCACCGGCCGCCACGGGAGGAAGGCGATGCCGGCCGCCTCGCAGGCGTCCACGACGGCATCGTGCTCGCGGTCGAGCAGGTTGTAGCGGTTCTGCACGCTCGCCACCTCGACGATCTCGCGCGCCTGCGCGAGCTGTTCGACGGTGACCTCGGAGAGTCCGATGTGGCCGATCTTGCCCTGGTCGCGGAGGTCCTTGAGGGTGCCGACCTGGTCGGCGAGCGGAACCTCGGGGTCGACCCGGTGGAGCTGGAGCAGGTCCAGCCGTTCCATGCGCAGGCGCGTCAGCGCCGCGTCCACTTGGGCGCGCAGCACCTCCGGCCGTCCGTCGAGCTGACCGGGCTGCGCGACTCCGACCTTGGTGGTCACGAGCAGTTCTTCTCTGTACGGCCACAGGGTGCGGGCCAGCAGCTCCTCGTTGGCACCCCAGCCGTAGAGGTAGGCGGTGTCGATGAGCGTGACGCCGAGGTCGACGGCGCGTCTCACCACGTCGCCGTCGTTCTCGGACAGGTGCATGGCGCCGAAGCCCAGCCGCCGGACCCGGAGTTCGCCGCCGATCAGGAACTCGTCGTACAGATTGCGCCAGAACGAGGTCTCGCCGGTCTGGACGAAACCGGCGCGTTGCAGCACTCGCCGGGAGCCCCGGTTCGCCACGTCGGCGCCGGCCCTCAGGCTGCGCAGGCCGTAGCCCTTCGCGCGGTCGCACAACTCCCGGACCGCCGCGGTGGCCACGCCCCGGCCGGTCGCCTTCTCGGCCAGGCGGAAGCCCAGTTCGGCGGTGCCGTTCTCCAGGTCGTACAGGTTGAAGCGGCCCAGGATCTCGCCGTCGTCGGCGACCAGCACGTGGAAGCGCAGCCTGCCCTTGGCCTGGTCGTCGAGCACGGCCTGGTGATGGACGGGGAACGTGGTGAAGTAGTCGTCGCCCCGGTCCTCGACGGTTCGGGCGAAGAAGGCGCGGTTGTCGGTTTCGAAGGTCAGGAGCCGATCGGCGTGATCGGCGCGCAGAAGCTGGAGTTCCGGCATGCCTATGAGTCAAGCAGGTCCAGCATGTAGGTGATCTGCGCCGACCGGGCGACGTCGATCTGCTCGGCCAGGTCGAGCGCTGCCGGGTTGGCGCCGCTGCCCTTCTCGTACCGGGCGAACTGGATCGCGTCGTCCTGGTGGGCGATGAGGGCGTTCAGCAGTTCGCGGGGGAAGTCGGCGTCGGCGGTCCTGCGCAGCCGGGTCAGGTCCTTCTGCGCGTCGATCGCGGTGCCGCCGTGGGCGTGGTGGGCCTCCTGGTCCATGGTCAGGGGCTGTTCCCACTGGAGGAGCCAGGTCGTCATCGTGCTCGTCTCGGTCGCCTGGGTCGCCCGCATCGCGGCGGCGAGCTGCTCGACCTTCTGGGGCAGCTCGCGGCTCTCGGCGAGCCGGGCCAGCTCGTGGCCCTGTTTGTTGTGCGCGACCATCATCTGCAGGAACATGACGTCGGCCGCGTTGACCGGCGCCTCCTCCTGTACGCCGGGCGGGGCGCAGGCCGTACAGGCAAAGAAGAGAACGATGAGCAGCCGGCGCATGCCCGCCTCCTTCGACGGCGGGCCGCGCCCGTCGGACGCGGCCCGCGTTCACTCACGGGATCAGACGCGCTGCCACAGGGCGGGCACGTTCGGCGGCTCCCAGCCGACGAGCGAGGTGTGCGGCTGGCGGCACTGGTAGGTGACACCGCCGTAGGTCACCCGGTTGCCGGTCTGGTAGGCCACACCCGGCGCCCAGGTGCCCCCGGGGTTCTGGGTGGGCGTGACCGTCGGGGTCGGCGTGGGTGTGGGGGTCGGGGTGACGGTCGGCGTCGGCGAGGGGCTCGGGTTCGGGTTGCCGCCGCCGAAGACCACGTCGGAGCAGGTGTAGAACGCCTCGTTGGAGCCGACCACCCGCTGCCAGATGGAGTAGAGGATGTGGCGGCCGGTCCGCTGCGGGATGTTGATGGTCCAATTGGTGAAGGTGGTCGGGTTGAAGTTGTTGAACGTCTGGATGTGCACCAGGTCCGACCACTTCAACGGCATCGACGGGTTCCAGCCCTCGCGGGTGATGTAGAACTCGAAGTTGCTGTTCGAGTGGGGCGCGGTGGCGTGGTAGGTGATGGTGCGCGGCCCGGCCGAGAACGGCGTGGCCGGCCAGTCGGTGCGCTGGAGGTCCAGCCCCCGGTACTTGTCACGGCCCGCGCTGCAGAGTTTCCCGTCGGGGATGAGCTGGCGGTGTCGGCCACCCGCTTCGAGCAGGCTGACCTCGTTCCAGTCGTAGAAGGCCTGGGTGCCGCCGGCCGCGACGGCGGCGGCGCAGGCGGCCGAGTCGGGCGACTCGGGGCCCTCGTTCTTGCACTGGTAGACCCGGCTCGGGGGGTTCGACATGGTGCCGTGGGCGCTGGCGGGCGCGGACGGCAGGACTACGAGCAGCGAGCCGGCCATCAGGCCGGCGGCGGCTGCGGCCACCTTGTTACGTAACACCTGGCTCTCCTCCGTGGAGCGGATACGCGAACTCCGGCCACCTCATGAGGAGAGCCGGAGCCCATGGCGGAAGGATCAGCGGGGGAACGCGGGGTGACGGCCGCGGACTTCAGCTTTCTATAAAGAAACCTTCCTAAGAGAAGGATCACCCAGACTTCCTGACTCCGCAAGTCCGAGTTTCGGAGGCCTAGAAGTCGAAGTTCTCCAGGTGGATCTGCTGCTTCGGCACGCCCGCCCGCCGCAGCGCGTTGAGCGCCTTCTGCGTCATCCCGCGCGGCCCGCACACGAACACGTCGTAGTCGGCCAGATCGGGAATGGCGCGGGACAACGAGCGGCCCGTCAGCGGAACCGTCAGGTCCTCGTTCACCGTGTAGTGCACGCGCGCGCCCCGTGCCGCCGCGATGGCGTCGAGTTCCCCGCGCAGCACCAGGTCCTCGACCGTCCGGGCCAGGTAGAGCAGCGTGACCTGGCCGGGCATCGACTCGAACAGGGCCCGCAGCGGGCTGATGCCCACGCCGCCCGCGATCAGCAGGACCCGGTTCGAACGCCCCCGGGCGGCGGTCAGCGCGCCGTAGGGGCCCTCGGCCCAGACGCGGGTGCCGGGGGCCAGGGAGAACAGGGCCCGGCTGTGGGCGCCGGCCGCTTTCACGGTGATGCGCAGGTGCCGTCCGCTCGGCACCGCCGACAGGGAGTAGGGGTTGGCGGCCCACCACATGCCCTTGGTCAGGAAGCGCCACCGGAAGAACTGGCCGGGCTCGGCGCCCAGCGACTCCAGGTCGTCGCCCGCGATGTAGACGGAGACCACGTCGGCCGACTCACGCCGGATCCCGGCCACCCTCAGGCGGTGCCGCCGGGATCGGATCACCGGCAGGGTGAAGCGGTACCAGAGGAGGAGCGCGGCCACGCCCAGGTAGAGGCCCCGCCAGGCCCACGCGCCGACGCCGCCGAAGGACGGCCCGGTGAGCTGGTGGGCGAAGCCCAGGTAGATGGCCAGGTAGGTGAGGAAGTGGGCGTGGTGCCAGGCCTCGTAGGACATCCGCGACCGGATCGCCCGTGCCGAGATCAGGCCCACGGCCAGCAGCAACGCCAGGGAGACGGTCGCTTCGAGGATGCCCGGGCCGTACAGGACGAGACCGAAGGTGCCCTCCCACACGCCCGAGCTGACCGCGCGGGCGGCCATGGCGAAGACCATGTGCGCCACCGACAACGCCAGCGTGCCGCGGCCTCCCAGGGCGTGCCACCGGGAGAGGCGGTCGGAGCCGATCGTCCGGTCGAGGTAGGGGATGCGGGCCATGAGGGCCACCAGGATGGCCGCGCCGTAGCCGGCCAGCAGGCCGGTCAGGCGGCCCAGCCAGGCCAGGCCGTCGGCGGTGGAGGCGACTTCTGGCAGGTCGGCCCAGCAGCCGACGGTCGCCACGACCGCGCCGGTCCAGAGCAGGGTGCCGACGAAGTTTCCCGGGCGGCGCCGGGGAACCGGCTTCCTCTGAACGGCGGGCCGGGACCGGCGGCCGCGCCGCCTCTGTGCGGGGACCGGGTGCAGGCTGCCCGTGGCCGGTCCCTCCTCGTCGAGCAGGGACACCCAGCGGGCCTCCGACGGGGGGCGGAGCAGGGACTCCCAGTGGGTCGTCATCTCAGATCGGCCAGCGTCGCTTCGCGGGCGGCCGACAGGGTCTTGGCGTACTGCTTCGTCGCCTCGTTCGCGCCGGATGTCTGTTCGCCTTTCGCGACCAGCAGGGACTGGGTCAGGAAGTCCTTCAGGTGTTTCCGGAACAGCTTGTCGAACGGCTCCGCGTTGAGACGTTGCGCTATCAACAGGTCGCTCTTCGTCACCATACCGGGCATGTCATGACCCTCGTGGACGTTTGTCGGCGGAAGCCCCGCTTCACGCAACAAACCACGTAGCCCCTCAAGTTGCTGCTGCTGTTCGGCCGCGACCTGGGACGCCAGGGCCAGCACTGACGGGTTCGCTGTGCGTTCAGGCGCCAGGTCCGTCAGTGCCAGCACCGACTCGGTCATGGGGATCTCGAGCTGGATCCAGGCCACGTCCGTCGGGTTGAACGCGGCCGAGGGCCGCGCCACCGCAGAGGGCTGCACCGCCGCCGCAGCAGGAGCGTGAACCTGCGGGGCGGCGCAGCCCGACACCAGGAGGGCCGCGAGCACGACCGCCCAGGGTGCGCCAGTCGTCAGTCGCACGTCACGTACCTCCCGGTGGGACTCAGTCGTTCCGATATGCCTCTTCTGCTACCGGAGACCCGCAGGTCACGGCAGAACAACAAAAAACCACCGAAAAGGTCAGTAGATTTTCGTAACCCCGGGCCCCGCCACGGGGTCTCCGAAGCACGGCCCTCAGAAGGGGATGCAGCATGCCAGCGAGGAGCGGACCCGACACGGCGATGGTCGCGGCGGCACGCGACGGGGACCAGGCTGCCCTCGACCGCCTGGTCGCCGATTCGTTGCCGCTGGTCTACAACATCGTCGGCCGGGCGCTGAACGGGCACAACGACACCGACGACGTCGTCCAGGAGACCCTGATCCGGATGGTCCGCGGGTTGCCGGGGCTCCGCGACCTCGACGCCTACCGGTCGTGGCTGGTGGCCATCGCGGTCCGGCAGGTACGCGACCACGAAGCCGAGAAGCGCACCGCCCAGCACCGCAGGACCGACCTCGACACGGCGACCGAGGTGGCCGACCCCGCCTCCGACTTCGCCGGGCTGACCATCCTCCAGCTGGGGCTGACCGACCAGCGGCGCGAGGTCGCCGAGGCGACCCGCTGGCTCGACCCCGACGACCGGGCGCTGCTGTCGTTGTGGTGGCTGGAGGAGACCGGGGAGCTCGGGCGGGCCGACCTGGCGTCGTCGCTCGGGTTGTCGGCCAAGCACGCGGCCGTGCGGGTGCAGCGCATGAAGGAGCAGATCCAGATCGCGCAGTCGGTCGTGCGCTGTCTCAACGCGCGCGCCCAGTGCCCCGAGCTCCGGGGCATGTTCCTGGGCTGGGACGGGGTGCCCTCGCCGTTGTGGCGCAAACGGTTCGCCCGGCACATCCGGGGGTGTACGTTCTGCGGCCGCCGCACCCAGGGCATGGTCCCCCTGGAGAGGCTGCTGCTCGGGCTGCCCCTCGTGGCGGTGCCGGCCGGGTTCATGCTCACCAAGCTCGTGCCGGTCACGCTCAAGACGACGGCCGTGGCGGCCAAGAACGTCTGGCTCCCCCTCACGGCCGCGGGGGCGGCGGCGGTGACGGCCGGGGTGTTCGTGCTCCAGCCCTGGACGAGCGAGGCGCCGCCCCGGCCCGTCGCCGTTCCGCCACCCGTGGTGGTCACCGAGAGCCCGGCGCCGTCGAAGACGCCCGTCCGCGAGCCGAGCCCGAGCCCGTCGCCGAAACCGTCGAAGAAGCCCTCGCCCAGACCGTCGAAGACCCAGGAGCCGCCGCCTCCGCCACCCGCCGCCCCCGCGGTGAAGAAGGGCGTCGGGGTGTGGCCGATGAACGGGGTCAGCACCTCCCTGGCCAAGTCGGGGGCCCGCTGGTACTACACCTGGGCGACCCACCAGAACGGCGTGCGGACCCCCAGGAACGTGGAGTTCGTCCCGATGATCTGGGGTGCCGACAGCGTCACGCCGAAGGCGCTCGCGGAGGCCAAGAAGGCGGGCCCGTACCTGCTGAGCTTCAACGAGCCCGACCTGGCCCAGCAGTCGAACATGACCGTGGAACGCGCACTGGAGTTGTGGCCGCAGCTGGAGAAGGCCGGGAAGATCCTCGGCTCCCCCGGCGTGGCCTTCGGCGGCGACACCCCGGGCGGCTGGCTCGACCGCTTCATGAAGGGGGCCAAGGAGAGGGGCTACCGCGTCGACTTCGTCACCCTGCACTGGTACGGCGGCGACTTCCGGGCCGCCGCCGCGACGCAGCAGCTCAAGAGCTATCTGCAGAAGGTCTGGCAGCGGTACAAGAAGCCGATCTGGCTGACCGAGTACGCCCTGATCGACTTCTCCGGCGGCGCCAAGTACGCCAGCGACGCCGAGCAGGCCGCCTTCCTCGCCGCCTCGTCGAAGATGCTCGCGTCACTGCCCTATGTGCAGCGGTACGCGTGGTTCGGCCTCCCCGCCAAGGAGGCCGAACCCAACAGCGGCCTGTTCACCGAGGACGGCGTCGCAACCCGGGCCGGCAAGGCGTTCCAGCAGGCCCGTTAGCGGACGAAGCCGTTCACGATCAGCGGCAGCGAGGCGTCGAGGCCGGCCACGTTGAGCGCGTTCGGGTCGTCGTGGTCGACGACCGAGTAGCCGGCCGCCGTCATGGCGGCCACGACCACCCGGGCGTCGCGGTTGACCGTCTTGCGGTAACGCGCCAGGGCGTCGGCCGGGGCGCCCCGGCCCGCCCACGTCTCGTTGTCGGTGAAGACGACGACGCCGTCGACGTTCATGCGCTCGCCGAGCAGGTGCTTGAACGGCAACGACAGGTCGGTGCCGCCGCCCGACGGCCGCCACTTGGCGATGTCGCGGAGGTTGGTCCGCGCGCTCACCTTCGAGGCGTGCACCTTCGTGTCGACCTCGATGGCGTGCACGTTGCCCTTCTCGATGCGCGCCAGCATGACCGCCATGGCCGACCCGACCTCGTAGGGCGTGCCGACGGGCGAGCCGCCGACCACACACTGCGCGTAGGCCATCGAGCCCGACGAGTCGACCGCGAGCAGCAGCCGCTTCCCGGTCGGCTGGACGTAGCCGAACGACTTCTCGTACGCCTCCTCCAGCGCGTCGAGGATCGCCGGGACCGGCGTCCAGGTCGTGCCGTCGCGGCCCTGGCCCGAGGCGTAGACGCGCATCGCCAGCCACACGTCCAGCGGGTGGATCCGCGCCTTGCGGAGCTGGTGGAAGGCGGTGAGCCGGGCGACCGCGCGCCGGGTGGCGTCGCCGAGCGGCACGAGCGTGCCGATGCGGGTCATCCGGGCGAGGTTGCGCAGCAGCGCGGTCATGCCGATCGTGTCGACGAGGTGGTCCCAGACCTTCGGCTCGGTGAGCATCGCGTCGGGCAGGAACTCCCACGGCACGTCGAGCCGGGTCGCCTCCTCGACCGTGGTGACGGCCTTGGCAGTGAGGAACCGGTCGACCGAGGGCAGCGCCGCGCGGGCCACGTCGTCGGCCACGTTGCCGGCGATCCAGCCGAACAGCACCTTGCGCTGGTCGGTGTCGCCCGCCGGGTGGGCCATCCGCAGCACGTCGCGCAGCGCGAACGACTCACCCGACGGGGTCTTGCGCTGACCCGCCTTGCAGACCTTGAACGCCACGTCGTCGGCCTCGCCCTGCAGGAACCACGAGCCGAGCGCGGACCGCAACGAGCGGCCCATCACGGGACTGGTGCCCCGCGAGGTCCGCTTACCGCCGAGGTTCTTGTAGTAGCCGAAGAAGGTCGCGAGGTGGTCGGTGGTACGGGCGACCTTGGGCAGCGCCGCCTTGGCGGCCCGGCGGGTCGCCTCGTCACCACGCGCGTACGCCGCCGCGAGCGCGAAGAGGGCGGGCTGGTTCTTGGGCGCGCGGGGCGGGCGGGCGGTGGAGATCTCGGTGAGCAGCTCGACCACACGCGGGCCGTCGGTGTGCAGCGCCTTGTAGAGGACGCCGACGTTGATCTCGGTCAGCTTGCCGCCGTCGACGTAGTAGGTGCCGCCCGTGGTGCCGAGAATGAGGAAGTCCTCGACCCGCTGCCACAGGTCCTTCTCGTACACGACGCCGCCGGCGGCGTTGCGCACCTTCTTCGCGCCGATCTCGGAGACGTCGGCGAGGGGGTCACGAATGTCGTTCACGGCGATTCCTCCGTAATGGAAAAGTGGACGGATATGGTGGCGCCGACCGATGTCACGGAGCTCTTCCATTTGAGCTGGAGCTCGATTTCTCGAACCCGCGGGATTCGAACCCGCAACCACCGCGTTGAGATAACCGACCGGCTTCGACCCGTCCGACGCCGGTGCGAGAATGGCGCGGATATGGTGCCGACGACCGGCATAAGCGCTCTCCCACTGAGCTACCGGGGCAGGTGGCACCCCGGGCGGGATTCGAACCCGCGACCTCTCGATCCGAAGTCGATAACCGATTGTCTTCGACCCGCGCCATTCGCGAACCGACGTTAAAGACGGTACAGATCACCGTTCAATTCGCCCACCCGTTTTCTGGGCCCGGCCGGGCGTGCGGTAGGGTGATGGCGTTTCGTAGTCAGCTCTCGGATGAGGAGGTGAGACCCATTCCCGCCCAGTTCCGCCAACGAAGGCAGGTCTCGTGTCCCTCTCATCGGTCGTCTCCGAACTCCGTACCGCCGGCTGCGTCTTCGCCGAAGACGAAGCGCGGCTGATCCTCTCCACCGCCGGCTCCCCCGAAGAAGTGCGCCGCATGATCGGCGAGCGGGTGGCGGGCCTCCCCCTCGAACAGGTGCTCGGCTGGGCCCGGTTTCGCGATCTGCGTGTCCTCGTCGATCCCGGGGTGTTCGTGCCCCGGCGGCGGACCGAGTTCCTGGCCGGTGAGGCCATCGCGCGGGCCCGGCCGGGATCGGTCGTCGTCGATCTCTGCTGCGGCACGGGGGCCGTGGGGGCCGCCGTCGCCGCCGAGGTGCCGGGAGTGATCCTGCACGTCTCCGACATCGACCCGGCGGCCGTCGCCTGCGCCCGGCGGAACGTGCCGCAGGCGCTGGTCCACCAGGGCGACCTCTACCAGGCGCTGCCGCTCCTCCTGCGGGGGCGCATCGACGTGCTGGTGGCGAACGCGCCCTACGTCCCGACCGAAGAGGTCGACTTCCTCCCGCCCGAGGCGCGGCTGCATGAACCCCTGGTGGCCCTCGACGGGGGTGAAGACGGGTTGGAGCTGATCAGGCGGGTGTTCCGGCTGGCGCCCGAATGGCTGGCGCCGGGCGGATCGGTGCTCGTCGAGACCTCGGAGGAGCAGGCGGCCGGCGCGTGCGCGGCGGTGCTGAAGGCCGGTCTGGAGCCCTTCATCACGTCTTCCGAGGAGCTTGACGCGACTGTCATCGTCGGGCAAATGCCGATTCGATAACAGGTGTTTCCGCCGGTCCCCAACAACGTCAGATTGTCTCCATGAACGACACCGCCCCGCCGCTCCGCGAGCGCGACCGCTCCTCTGTGATCATGGCCGTGGTGCTCGCGACCCTCATCCTGGCCGGCGGGTGCGGTGTGCTGATCGGCTCCGTCGACGGCTACTACGCCAGCCGCGCCGAAGCGAGGGAACAGCTGGTCAGGAAGGGCGGGACGCTGCCCGACGTGACCGGCCTGCGGTGGGCGGAGGCCGTCGGGCGGCTCCAGGGCTCGGGTTACTGGCTGCTCGACCGGAGCGGGGTGACGATCTCCGACGAGTCGAGGTTCGTCACCCGGCAGGATCCGGTGGGCGGCACCCAGGTGCCCTTCTCCACGCGGATCACCCTGTACACCGGAAATTAACCGAGCACCGCTTGGCCCGCTCGGGCCAGCAGCCAGGCCTGCGGGACCTTCTCCGTCTCCCGCGGCTCCCTGCTCCCCTGCGCGACCGGCGTGAACCCGGCCTCGGCGAGCAGCCCCGTGACCACGGCCGGGTCGAGGCGGCGGAAGTCGATGTCCCGGACCCGCAGGATCTCGTCGCCGACCTGGAAGGCGACCAGGAGCAGACCCCCGGGCGCGAGCACCCGCCGGAACTCGGCGAAGACGCCGGGCAGGAGCTCGGCCGGGATGTGGATGATCGAATACCAGGCGACCAGGCCGCTCAGCGAGGCGTCGGGGACGTCGAGCGAGCGCATGTCGCCCTCACTGAACACGATGTCGGGGAAGGTCGCCCGGGCGTGGGCCAGCATTCCGGGCGAGAGGTCGACGCCCGAGATGTCCAGGCCGCGCCGGTGCAGCCACGAGGTGATCCGACCGGGCCCGCACCCGGCCTCCAGGACCTTGCCGGGCGGGACGAGATCGGTGAACAGCTGGAGGACCGACTGGTCGAACGGGTTGGTCTCCAGGTCGTCCATGAACAGGTCGACGTATTCGGCGACGAGGGCGTCGTATCCGGCGCGGGTCTCGGTGAGGAAGTCGGGCACACCGGCACCCTAAGGGCGGACCGGCCCGGCCGGTCCGCCCCCGGGGTCAGTCGAAGACCGGCAGTTCCACCGTCTTGCGCCATTCGCGCTGGCGGCGGGTCACGTAGCGGCCCGGCGCGAGCCCGGTCGCCCCGTGTTCGGGGTGCATCAGATAGACGGGAGCGGTGGCGGCGAACGACCGGCCGTCGAGGCCGTCGGTCCAGAGGCAGGTGCCGGGGTCGGCCACCAGCACGTGCGGGTGCACCCCGTCGAGCAGGACGAGCCCCTCCGGCGGCACCGGACGCCAGTCGGAGGCCCCCAGCAGGACGGCCGGGATGACCAGGAGGTCTCCCTGAGCCTGGAGCCCGTCGAGGACCGGGATGGTCAGGCTCCGGTCGAGATGGTCGTCGAACGTGTGTCCGGTACGCGCGGACAGGGTGGCGAGTGTGATCATCATGTCCTCCTCACGAGCTGCTTGTAGAGCGGGGCGGTGATTCCGTAGGTCCAGGCGGCCGCCTCGACCGGGTCGGCGACGTCGTCGGGGACGATCAGCCCGTAGCGGCGGCGGGTGCCGTCGCGTTCGACGGTCCCGTTGACGACGATCAGGACGGTGTGTTCCATGGCGGCGTACAGGTGGAGTTCGGCGTCGTTCCCCGGGTCGGGGGCGGTGGCGATGAGGCGTGCGGCGGACTGGTCGACCCATTCCGGCCAGCCCAAACGCTGGATCGCGGCGAGGCGGACATCGGGGTCGGGTTCGTTCCTGATCCGGTCGGCCGTCGGCTCCTCGATCACCCAGCGCGGCACACGCAGGCCGCGCCAGGCGTAGGCCGGGCGGCCGTCGCGGTAGACGACCGCCGGTCCGTCGTCTCGGTGGACGACCACCTCGCCGTCCTGGGGACCCGGTTGGGTGTGGACGACCGCCGGGCGGTCCACCACCACGCACACCTGCCGGTGGGGCACCCACCAGCCGCCCGCTCGGGCGGCCCGGTCCCACAGGTCGATGCCGTCGACGCCGGGCGCCCAGGGCAGGCAGTCGTAGTAGGCCAGCCACGACACGTCGTGGACGTCCGGCCAGTCGCGGTCGTGGTCGTACACGACCAGCCTGAAGGGGAGGCGGCTGCGATTGAGCGGCCACACCACCTGGCGGCGGACCTGCTCCCTCCGGCGCTGGGTCACCAGGATGGCGGCGTCGAGGTCGCGGGTCAGCTGCCGCCGTCGCCCGGAGAACAGGCGGGTCAGCGGCGCAGCATCGACATGCGGGAGGTCGGCCGGGGAGGGCACCCAGTGGAACCGGGGCGGGGGAAGCCCGTTCAGCCGGTAGAGGCCCGTGATGGCGGCTTCGGCTTCGGGGCGGTCGGCGGGCTCGGTCGACAGGGCGACCCGGAGCCAGTCTTCGCGGATGGAGGCGGCGTCTCGCCGCGTCGTGACACTCACCTGATGGAGGTGGTGTCGTCCTTTCCAACGATCATGTTTTCGATCATAACCTGATCGAATGCGCTCGAACTTAACGATTTACCTCATCCTCGGGCTCGTCGTCGTCGCCGGGGTCATCTCGTTCGGCACGCTGACGTCGCAGACGATGACGTCGTTCGGGGTCGGCTCGGGTGTGGTGACCTCGATGAGCGCCCTCATCTCCTCCCTCGCCGCCGGCATCTCGGCCGTCGCGGCCTGGCGGACCAGCCTCCGGCCGCCCGCCGAGGACGACGAGGCCGTCGTGCGGCTGCTCGACATCGCCGAGCGGGCCGACGGCGAGATCAGAAAGCTGGCGCTCGCCGAGCTGAACCGGGCGATCCCGCCGCTGCTCCGCAAGCGCCTGGCCGGACGCGACCGGGCCCCCGCCATGGCCATGCTCGACGGGCTGCTCACCCGAGAGGACGTACCGCGCCTGCGGCTGTTCCTCGCCGTCTACGGGATCTCCTGAGGAACCCCTCGGCCACGGTCCTCCTCGGCGCGGAGCGGGACATGCCCCGCGGAGATCGCCGCTCACCAAGCTCGCAGCGCCCTCATCCGCAGGTGACTGGAACATTGACGGCCCCGTAGCACATATGTAACATTCGACCAGCACTACGCAAGAATCTTGCAATTTATCGTCTAATTTCTCTCTGTTTCTCGCAACTCTTCAGGGAATGCACTGCGTCCGTGCTCCCGCCCCCATCCGTGTCTCCACCTGTCGACCCTGACGAGAGAAGAACGCGAATGAGAAAGCTGCACGGACCCCTGAGGCTGGTGGCGACCGTCGTCGCCGCCGGCCTCGTCGCGTCTGGGCTCCTCGCCCCGCCCGCGTCCGCCGCCGGCGGACCCAATCTGTCTCTGGGCAAGGCCACCGCGGTGTCCAGCTCGACCGCGGGCCAGCCCGCCTCCGCCCTCAACGACGGCAACCAGTCGACCTACTGGGAGAGCGTCAACAACAGCTTCCCGCAGTGGGCGCGCATCGACCTCGGCAGTGCCACCGCCGTGGACCAGGTCGTGCTCAAGGTGCCCGGCGCCTCGGCCTGGCAGACCCGCACCCAGACGCTGACCGTCCAGGGCAGCGCCGACGGCAACACCTTCTCCACCGTCGTGGCCTCGGCGAACTACACGTTCAACCCGGCGACCGGCAACTCCGTCACGATCAACTTCGGCTCGGCGACGCACCGCTACTGGCGGGTCGACGTCACCGCCAACACCGGCTGGCCGGCCGCCCAGATCTCAGAGTTCGAGATCTACGCCACCGACGGCGGCGGCAACACCGGTGGCAATCTTGCCTCCGGCCGTACGATGAGCGGCAGCTCCGTGTCGCAGAATTACGTCGCTTCGAACGCGAACGACAACAACCAGGCCACCTACTGGGAGAGCAACAACAACGTCTTCCCCGAGTGGCTCCAGGTCGACCTGGGCGCGTCCACCTCGGTCAACCGGGTGGTGCTGAAGCTCCCCGCCTCCGGCTGGGCGACGCGGACCCAGACCCTGGCCGTCCAGGGCAGCACGAACGGCACGTCGTTCACCGACATCGTCGGGTCGGCGGGCTACACCTTCAACCCGGCCAGCGGGAACACGGTGACGATCAACTTCACCGCGACCTCGACCCGGTACGTGCGCCTGAACATCACCGGCAACACCGGCTGGGCCGCCGGGCAGATCTCCGAGTTCGAGGTCTACGGCCCCACGACCCCCGGTGACACCCAGGCGCCCTCCACCCCGGGCACGCTGAGCTTCACCGAGCCGGCCGCCAACCAGATCAGGCTCGCCTGGGGCGCCTCGACCGACAACGTCGGGGTGACCGGCTACGAGATCTTCCGGGGCGGCTCGCTCGTCACGACGGTCGCGGGCAACGTGCTGACGTACACGGACACCCAGCCCTCGACGGCCACGGTGACCTACCACGTGCGCGCCCGCGACGCCGCCGGGAACACCTCCGGCAACAGCAACTCGGTCACCCGCCAGGGGCAGTCGGGCGGCGACACCCAGGCGCCCTCCGCGCCGGGCACGCTGAGCTACACCGAGCCCGCCGCCGGCCAGATCCGGCTGGCGTGGGGCGCGGCGACCGACAACGTCGGCGTGGCCGGATACGAGATCTTCCGCGGCGGCGCCTACGTCGCGCAGGTCGGCGCGGGCGTGCTCACCTACACCGACAACCAGCCCGCCACGGCCACCGTCTCCTACCAGGTGCGGGCCAAGGACGCGGCCGGCAACATCGGCCCGTTCAGCAACTCGGTGACCCGGACCGGCACCAACCCGCCGACGGGCACCAACCTGGCCCAGGGCAAGGAGATCACCGAGTCGGGGCACGTCCACACGTTCGTCGCGGCCAACGCCAACGACAACAACCTGGACACCTACTGGGAGGGCGCGTCCGGCGTCTGGCCCAGTGTGCTCACGGTCAAGCTCGGGTCGAACGCCGCCATCACCTCGGTGGTGCTGAAGCTCAACCCCTCGTCGGCGTGGGGCTCGCGTACGCAGAACATCCAGGTCTTCGGACGCGACCAGGCCGCCACCACCTACACCAGCCTGGTCGGCGCGACGGCCTACACGTTCAACCCGGCCGCGCAGAACACGGTGACGATCCCGGTCACCGCGACCACGGCCGACGTGCAGCTCCGCATCACGAGTAACACCGGCGCCCCGGCGGGCCAGATCGCCGAGTTCCAGGTGTTCGGCACCCCGGCGCCCAACCCCGACCTCCAGGTCACCGCACTGAGCTGGTCGCCCGCCTCGCCCAACGAGGTGCAGGCGATCACCGTCACCGGGACCGTCCGCAACAACGGCACCTCGGCCGCCCCGGCCGACAGCGTCAACGTCACCGTCGGCGGCAGCCTCGTCGGCACCGTGAACATCCCGGCTCTCGCGGCCGGCGCCGAGGCCACGTTCACCCAGAACATCGGCACCCGCCCGCAGGGCGCCTACGCGGTCGCCGCCACGGTCGACCCCGACGGCACCGTGTTCGAGCAGAACGAAGCCAACAACACCTTCACCGCGCCCACCCAGCTCCAGGTCGCCCAGGCCCCCGGCCCCGACCTACAGATCACCGGCCTGACCTCCAACCCGGCCAACCCGGCCGTCGGCTCCCCGGTCAGCTTCACCGTCGCGGTCAACAACCGCGGCACGACCGCGAGCGGCACGAGCGTCACCCGGGTCCAGGTGGGGTCGACGACCCTGAACACCTCCACCGGTTCCATCGCGGCCGGGGCCACCGCCAACGTCGCGATCACCGGCACCTGGACGGCCACCTCCGGCGGCGCCACCATCACCGCCACGGCGGACGCCACCGGCCAGATCGCCGAGACCAACGAGTCGAACAACACGTTCACGCAGGCCATCGTGGTCGGGCGCGGCGCCGCGGTGCCGTACACCGAGTACGAGGCCGAGGCCGCTCAGCACAACGGGACGGTCCTGACCGCCGACGCGCTGCGCACCTTCGGGCACACGAACTTCGCCTCGGAGTCGAGCGGCCGCAGCTCGGTCCGCCTGAACAGCACCGGCCAGTACGTCGAGTTCACCTCGACGGTGCCGTCGAACTCGATCGTCATCCGCAACTCGATCCCGGACGCCGCCGGCGGCGGCGGCCAGGACAAGACGATCAGCCTCTACATCGACGGCACGTTCAACCGGAAGATCACCCTGTCGTCGAAGCACTCGTGGTTGTACGGCTCCACCGACGACCCCGAGGGCCTCGTGCAGACCCCCGGCGGCGACGCCCGGCGCCTGTTCGACGAGTCGAACGCCCTGCTCAGCCAGACCTACCCGGTCGGCACCAAGTTCCGCCTCCAGCGGGACGCCGGTGACGACGCCGCCTTCTACATCATCGACCTGATCGACCTGGAGCAGGTCGCTCCCCCGCTGAGCCAGCCCTCGAACTGCACCAGCATCACCCAGTACGGCGCGATCCCGAACGACGGCCAGGACGACACCCAGGCCATCCAGCGCGCGGTCACCGACGACCAGAACGGCGTCATCAGCTGCGTGTGGATCCCCGCAGGTCAGTGGCGGCAGGAGCAGAAGATCCTGACCGACGACCCGCTGAACCGCGGCAGCCACAACCAGGTCGGCATCAGCAACGTGACGATCCGCGGCGCCGGCATGTGGCACTCGCAGCTCTACACGCTCACCGAACCGCACCTGGTCCAGGGCGGCATCAACCACCCGCACGAGGGCAACTTCGGCTTCGATATCGACAACAACACCCAGATCTCGGACATCGCGATCTTCGGCTCGGGCCGCATCCGCGGCGGACCCGGCGGGGCCGAGGGCGGCGTCGGCCTGAACGGCCGCTTCGGCCAGAACACCAAGATCACGAACGTGTGGATCGAGCACGCGAACGTGGGCGTCTGGGCCGGCCGCGACTACACGAACATCCCCGAGCTGTGGGGCCCGGGCATCGGGGTGGAGTTCAGCGGCATGCGCATCCGCAACACCTACGCCGACGGCATCAACTTCGCCAACGGCACCCGCAACTCCAAGGTGTTCAACAGCTCGTTCCGCACCACCGGCGACGACGCGCTGGCCGTCTGGGCGTCCAAGTACGTCAAGGACCAGTCGGTCGACATCGGCTCCAACAACCAGTTCATCAACAACACGATCCAGCTGCCCTGGCGCGCCAACGGCATCGCGGTCTACGGCGGCTTCGGCAACAAGATCGAGAACAACCTGATCTACGACACCGCGAACTACCCCGGCATCATGCTGGCGACCGACCACGACCCGATCCCGTTCACCGGGACGACGCTGATCGCCAACAACGGCCTCTACCGGACCGGCGGGGCGTTCTGGAACGAAGACCAGGAGTTCGGCGCGATCACCCTGTTCGCGCAGGGCGCCGGCATCCCGGGCGTGACCATCCGGGACACCGACATCGTCGACTCGACCTACGACGGCATCCAGTTCAAGACGGGCGGCGGCGAGGTCACCGCCCAGATCACCAACGTGAAGATCGACAAGTCCAACAACGGCGCGGGCATCCTGGCGATGTCCGGAGCCCGGGGCTCGGCGACCCTCACGAACGTGACCATCACGAACTCGGCCGACGGGGACATCGTCCGCGAGCCCGGCACCCAGTTCGTCATCAACCAGTGACGCGCTGACCACCTGACAGGACCAGCCGTGGGGCCCGGGGGGCTCACGGCTGGTTCTTTCATGGACGTCGACATTGCGAGCGTGCTGGATGTGCCCAGATCGCTGGTCGGTTCCCCCTGACGCGCGCTTCCGCCGCCAGCGTCCACGGATCCTGGCTCTCCAACGACCGCCACCGCTCTTGAGTCGCCGTCGACGCAAAGTAGCTCGTCATCTCGCGAAAAAGGGAGCTCCAATTTGCTCCAAGCGACGGCCGATCGGCCATCATGTCGCTTCCCGCCCGCCGTGTTTCGTTCTCGGTGGAAAGACGTAAAAGTCATGGGTGCCATCCCTTTAGGAATCCGCCGCGTCTTCCCTGTGTCCCAGCGCTCGAACGGAATAGGGCCACCCAATGGCGATCGACTACAAGCCGTTGACGAAACTGCTACAGGAGACAGACAGCACCAAGAACCGGCTTGATCTCTCCCTCGGCGATATCACGGCCCTCATCGGAAAGCTCCCGCCCCAAGCTCGCCGGGAAGGCTGGTGGACGTCCCGGCGGCGTGCACAGGGGCGCGCCTGGCGGACGGTCGGCTGGAAGGTCGAGAGTGTCGACCTGGACGCCGGCATTGTGACGTTCGCACGGATACGGCAGATACCCGCCTGGCTTCGCGGGGTACTCAGCGCGGTTCTCGCGGTAGCGACCGGGGTGGCGATCAACTACCTGTCCGGTTCGACCGGCTGGCTGAGTGTCGGGGTGGTGCTGGTGATCGCCGTCTTCCTCAGCTGGGCGACGGCGCTGACCGAACTCCGGGGCGGGTACTTGTGGGCGGCGACCTCGGTGACTATCGCGCTTGCCAGTATCGTCGGTCTCACCGCGATGGCGGGAAAGCAGAACGAAACGCTTTCGTCGGCGAAGACTGTGCAGGAAGCCGTCCCGACCGGGCCCATGAGATGCCTCCAGGACAACTCCAGTGACAGAGACGCGGGCGCAGAATCGCATGACATCGATGCCGGAGGCAGCGCCGCTCAGGCCGTTCGGGTATCGGCTCCAGCGGTGATTTCATCGGTCCGAATCGTCGCGGGCGTAAACGAAACGTTCCCCGGAGGAGATCAGCCGCGTCCGATGAAAGTCCAACTGAAGGGCCCCGGCGGTGAAATACTCGCCGAATCGCAGACCGAGGACATCAACAGGGACGCGCTCACCGAATACGCTTTCGACCAGGATGTCGCTCTGGACCCCGAAAAGGTCTACACGATCAAGGTGATCAACACCTCAAGCTGGATCGTCGGGCTCTACGTCAAACGAGTACGACCCGGTGAGACGCTCGACCCGAACAACGGCGTCTACCTCGAGAAAGAGCTCGCGAGACCAGATGCCCATCGTGTGCCCGGAACAGCGCTGAGCGGCTGTGTCCGGGGACGGATGTGACCACCGACGCCTGCGGTTCCCGCCACCAGCACGCGGTTTAGGCCGCAGCCGGATCTCCCTTCTCCAGGTGCATGCCGAGCTGGGAGAACAGCTCAAGCTGGTCGAAGTACTCCCGGTGCGTGGCGATCTTCCCGTCGTCGACGAACGAGGCGCAGGTGCCGCGCAGCGTGATGCGGCGGCCCGTCGGCTCCAGGTCGCGCCCGTCGGGCATCAGGAACGGCCCGGTGTGCGTGCCGGTCCCGGTCCATTCGACCACCAGGGGATCGTCGTTGTTGGTGGCCTCGAACCACACCGTCAGGCGAAGGTCCGGGAATCCCCTGAAGAACTGCTCGAAGATCCACGCGATCTGTTGGTGCCCTTCCGCCAGTCCCACGGGCGAGACGAAGGTCGCGTCCTCGGTGAAACAATCGAGCATGCGGGGTATGTCGTGCTCGTTGATCGCGTCGGCCAGCTCCCGCTTGATCTCCCACTTGTCAACCATGGATGGTTCCTCCCTGGTCAGGACATACCTCACGTTACCTATGGCCAGGCAGAACACATCCCACGCGACAGTCGCGGGCACGCCACGGAATGCCCGCGAAGGCAAACTCAGCCCTTTCGGATCAGCTACCGAAGGCGGCCACGTGTGAGCCGGCCTCCGGTCAGGGGCTCGGCGAACAGACCTGTCGTGAAGGGGACGCCGGTCACCCCGGCCGCCAGCGCGAGGGCCGCCGCGTCGGGGTCGGGATGGTCGTCGGCGTAGATCAGGTCGCCAAGCGCGTCCGGCGCCGAACCCCAGCGGGTGCCCGGCTCTCTGACCAGGAAATGGATGCGCGACCTGCCGTCGACGCTGTGGGCGAAGTGCCCGTGGGAACGGTCGTGGCGCATCACCGAGACGGCCTCGCCGCCGTCCCGGGTCACCTCGTTGAGGTCCCCGTCGAAGGCGAACCACCAGCCGCCCACCTGCAGGGCCACCACCCAGTCGCCCGCCGCGGCGACCACGACGAGGTCGCTGTGCCCGTTGGTCTGGGAGTCGCGCAGGTAGAGGTCTTCCCAGGTCAGGGCCGCCACGTCAGCCACACCAAGGCGTTTCAGGGTGTCGTGTACGTCCCATCCACGCACCCAGGTGACGGTGTAGATCGGGCGGTTCATGCGCCGAAGGTCCCCCCGTACAGGGGATCCTGGAAGAGGCCGGGGGTGAAGAGCACGCCGGTGATGCAGCTCGCCAGTGCGAGTGCGGAGGCGACGCTGCCGGAGCCCTTGGGTTCCGGGTCGAGACCGAGGTCGCGCATGTCGTCGAGGAGGGCGTCCGGTGCGGCGCCGTCGCGCTCTCCGGGCCGGTTCGGCGGGAACGAGGTGCGCACGGAGCCGTCCACGGCGTGACCGAAGTAGTGGGACGCGGCGTAGTCGTGGCGCATCACCGACACGGCCTCGCCGCCGCGTGACATCTTCTCCAGGAAGACGTTCTCCGCAGCCTCCCAGCCCCACATGTGCAGCGCGATCATCCAGTCACCCGTCCGTGCGACCACGACCAGGTCGTTCTCGCCGTCCCGCTCCTCGTAGCGTTCATAGACGTCGTCCCAGGTCACCTCGCCCGGCTCGGTGACGCCGAAGCGGCGGAGGACCTCGTCCTCGTCGGCGCCCTTCACGAAGGTGACCGTGTAGATCTCTTCCCAGTCTCGCTGCCAGGCGTAGTCCGCCGCTGTGATCATGGCGCGCAGTCTGGCAGTCGAGTCCGACAAATCCTCCTATGGACGTATCCACGATCAACGTCAGATAATTCGACTGCTGTTGCTCGCGAGCCCCAGTCACCGTGGCCCGCACCCCACTCCCGGTGATCTGCGCTGCCCGGGCGACAGAAGGGTTTCCTCGTGAAACGTGCTGTGTTCTTGACGTTGGCCCTGGTGGCCGCACTCTTGATCCCCTCGCAGGCCAACGCGGCCAACCTGCTCGCCAACCCCGGGCTCGAATCGGGCTCGCTCTCACCCTGGACGTGCACGGGAGGCCTCGGGTCGGCGGTGGCCTCCCCGGTTCGTACCGGAACGAGAGCGCTTGCCGGTGCGGCCAGCGCCTCAGACAACGCCCGGTGCAGCCAGAACGTGTCGGTGCGCCCGAGCACGGCCTACGTGCTGACGGCGTGGGTCCGGGGCAACTACGTCTACCTGGGCGTGCAGGGCGGCGCCTCGGTCTGGACGTCGTCGGCCGACTGGCGGCTGCTGACCCTGAACTTCACCACCGCCGCCGGGCAGACCACGGCACAGGTCTACCTCCACGGCTGGTACGGCCAGGGCACCTACTACGCCGACGACATCAGCTTCGACGGCCCCGGCGGCACCAACCCGTCGCCGTCGCCCTCACCTTCACCCTCGCCGTCTCCCTCGCCCTCCCCGACGCCGACCGCCAGCCCCTCGCCGACCCCGACGGTCACCCCCACCGTGGGCCCGACCTGCGCGGTCAAGGGCAAGCCCGCCGGGAAGGTGCTCCAGGGTTACTGGGAGAACTGGGACGGCGCGGTCAACGGCGTGCACCCGCCGCTCGGCTGGATCCCGATCACCGACGCGCGCATCAAGCAGCACGGCTACAACGTCATCAACGCCGCCTTCCCGGTCATCCGGTCCGACGGGACGGTCCTGTGGGAGGACGGGATGGACGCCACCGTGAAGGTCGCCACCCCGGCCGAGATGTGCGCCGCCAAGGCGGCGGGCGCGACGATCCTGATGTCGATCGGCGGCGCCACGGCGGGCATCGACCTGTCGTCGGCCACCGTGGCCGACCGGTTCGTCGCGACGATCGTGCCGATCCTCAAGCGCTACAACTTCGACGGCATCGACATCGACATCGAGACCGGCCTCACCGGCAGCGGCAACATCAACACGCTCTCGACCTCGCAGGCCAACCTGATCCGCATCATCGACGGCGTGCTCGCGCAGATGCCGTCGAACTTCGGCCTGACGATGGCCCCCGAGACCGCCTACGTCACCGGCGGCAGCGTCACCTACGGCTCGATCTGGGGCGCATACCTGCCCATCATCAAGAAGTACGCCGACAACGGCCGGTTGTGGTGGCTCAACCAGCAGTACTACAACGGCTCGATGTACGGCTGCTCCGGCGACTCCTACTCGGCCGGGACGGTCCAGGGCTTCGTCGCCCAGACGACCTGCCTCAACAACGGCCTGGTCATCCAGGGCGTGACGATCCGGGTGCCGTACGACAAGCAGGTCCCCGGCCTGCCCGCACAGATCGGCGCGGGCGGCGGCCACATGTCGCCGTCGCTGGTGTCGCAGGCCTGGAACAGCTTCAACGGCCAGTTGAAGGGCCTGATGACCTGGTCGATCAACTGGGACGGCTCCCGCAACTGGACCTTCGGCGACAACGTGAAGGCACTGCAGGGCCGTTAGGGGGTACGTCCCCTGACATGCGGATCATGTGGGGCACGACCGCGCTGGCCTGCTGCGCCGGCGCGGTCGACCTCTTCACCTTCCTCGAACTCGGCGGCGCCTTCGCCGGCATCATCACGGGCAACGTGGTGACGGCCGCCTCCGGCAAGTGGCTCGCCGCCCTGACGGCGGTGGCCGGCTTCGGCGCCGGCGCCTACGCCTGGGCGGCGACCTTCCGCGACCGGCGGACCTTCGGCCTGATCGCCGAACTGGTCCTGCTCGTCATCGTGGCCGTCGGCTGGATCGGCACCGGCACCCACCCCGACCTGTCGGGGCGACTGGCCCTGCTGGCCCTGGCCGGGATCGCGATGGGCGGCCAGAGCGCGATGATGCTGGGCCTCCACCCGAACACGACGTACATGACCGGCGTGCTGACCACCTCCCTCCACGACCTGGCGACCGGCCGGAGGGACACCTTCGTGACGGCCCTCCGGCAGATCGGCGCGTTGGCGGTCGGCGCGGCCTCGACGGCCATGCTGCTGACAGCCGCCCGCCCGTTCGCCCCGGTTCTGGCGGTCCTCCTCCTGATCACCGCGATCTTCCTGCTACCGCATAGCCCGCCGGTCTCGTCGTGAAGGCGCCGCGGCCCTGGGTGCGGCTGCGGAGCCGGGTCGCGTAGCCGAAGACCTCGGCCAGGGGCACCGTCGCCGTGATGACGACCGTGCCCGGCCGGGCCTCGGTGCCGGAGACCTGGCCCTTTCGTGCGGCCAGGTCGCCGAGTACGCCGCCCGCCAGGTCGTCGGGCACCGTAACCGTCACCTCGGTCACGGGTTCCAGGACGGCCATCCGGCACGCACGCAGCGCCTCGCGGAGGGCGAGGCGGCCGGCCGTGCGGAAGGCCAGTTCCGAGGAGTCCTTCACGTGGGTCGCGCCGTCGGTCAGGGTCACCCGCAGGCCCATGACCGGGTGGCCGCCGAGGGGGCCTTCGGCCAGGGCGTCGCGGCACCCCTGTTCGACCGCCTTCACGTACTCCTTCGGCACGCGGCCGCCGACGACCGTGCTCGCGAAGGCGAACGGCTCGTCGCACGGTTCGACGTCGATGCGGACGTGGGCGTACTGGCCCGCGCCGCCGTCCTGTTTGACGTGGCGGTAGAGCACGCCGGTCACGCCCTCCACGACGGTCTCCCGCAGGGCGACCTGCGGGGCGCCGACGCGGATGGTGAGGCCGCGGTCGCGGCGGATCTTCTCCACGGCCACCTCCAGGTGGAGTTCTCCCAGGCCGGACAGGATGGTCTGGCCGGTCTCGGGGTCGGTTCGTACACGAATTGATGGGTCTTCGTCGGCCAGTCGGGCCAGCGCGACGGCGAGCTTCTGGTGCTCGGCCCGGGTCTCGGCCTCGACCGCGACCGAGACGACCGGTTCGGTCGTCGAGGGCGGCTCCAGCACGAGCGGCGCCGCCGGGTCGGCCAATGTCGTGCCCGTCCGCACGGACTTGGGTCCGGTGACGGCCACGATGTCGCCCGCCTCGGCGCGGTCGATGTCGGTGTGCCGGTCGGCCTGGATCCGCAGGATCCGCGAGACGCGCTCGGTCTTCCCGGTCGTCGTGTCGAGGACGGTGTCGCCCTTGCGCAACGTGCCCGAGTAGACCCGCAGGAACGCGGTCCGCTCGGCCACCTTGAACACCAGCCCCGAGAAGGGCCGCGCTTCGACCCTCGGCTCGGGCAGGTAGGCCACCACGGCGTCGAGCAGCGCCTCGATGCCCTGGTTGCGGTAGGCCGACCCGCTCAGCACGACGACCACCTCGCCGGAGAGGGTCAGCTCACGCAGCGCCCTCTGGAGCGTCGCCGGGGAGACGTGCGGATACTCGTCCAGGACGTCGGGATGTCGCTCCGCGACCTGTTCGACCAGCCCGGGCCGCCCGAGCACGAGCGGCACCGGATGCAGCCGCCGCCGGATCGCCTCGACGGTCGCGTCGAGGTCGGCGCCGGGCCGGTCCATCTTGTTGACGAACACGATCCGCGGCACGCCATACCGATCGGCCCGCCGCCAGACGGCCTCGCTCTGCGGCTCCACCCCCGCCACCGCGTCGAACACCGCGACCGCCCCGTCGAGCACCCGCAACGACCGCTCGACCTCGTCGGAGAAGTCGACGTGCCCGGGGGTGTCGATCAGGTTGATCTGGGCGCCCCGCCAGTGGCAGGTCACCGCCGCCGCGAAGATCGTGATCCCGCGGTCGCGCTCCTGCGAATCGAAGTCCGTGACGGTGGTGCCATGGTGCACTTCACCCTGCTTGTACGTCGCCCCGGTGGCGAACAGGACGCGTTCGGTGACGGTGGTCTTGCCGGCGTCGACATGGGCGAGGATGCCGATGTTGCGGAGAGTCATGGCCGTTTCTCTTTCGAGAGGTGAATCCGGAAAGGACGGCGCGATGAAGCCTTCTACGAGAAGGCGGACAACCGGAATCGGGCGCGCAGCCGAAGCCGGGCACCGGAAGACACGCGGATCACCTGGAAGGTACGGAGGGGCGCGGCGGCGTACCGCATGACATCCCCTCCCGTTGATCGGCCTGGCTGGCAGGGCGACGGTAGCAAAGTCGGCCTACCGTCATAAACCGATTTATCACCGTGAGCGGATACAGCGAACGCTACGGCCAGGATGTAGCATTCGCTGCATGAGGCGTCATCAGGCGCTCAAAGTGGTGAGTGCGCAAGCGACCGATCAGTGGGGCCTGGTGACCACGGCACAGGCCAAACTCGCCGGGCTCAGTTCCGTCGACCTCACGCGGCTGCACGAGGCCGGTCTCATCCAAGGCGTCGGAAGAGGGGTCTATCTGGTCGGGGGCGCGCCCGTGCCCGATCACCTGGAGATCAAGCTGGCCTGGCTCAGGCTAGATCCGGCCCGGCCCGCCTGGCAGCGACACCAGCCGGACACCTACGGTGGCGTCGTCTCCCACAGCTCCGCATGCGAACTCCACGGACTCGGCGACGTCCCGGCATCGCGCGTGGAGATCACGGTTCCCGCCCGGCGAACCACCCGGGAGCCGGGGGTCAAGCTCCACCGTGCCGCCATCGACCTTTCGGACGTGACCATCGTCGACGGACTTCCGGTGACGACGGCCGAGCGAACGGTGGTCGACCTGCTGGCCGCCCGCGCTGATGGCGGACATGTCGGCGGCGTGATCGCGGACGCGCTGCGATTGGGTCAGGCCGATCAGACACGCCTGGCCACCCGGATCACCCCCTTCCCCAAAACCTATGGTTTGCCTCATTCGGCATCGAGCCAGGATTTCCTGACATATCTGCTTGAATCCGCCAGAACGAAGCTTCCAAGTATAGATCGGAAACGTGCCCTCGACATTGTCGCGAAGGTTTTCGAAGAACACGGCGAGTCGGGCGGACTCGCTGCGATAAGAAGGCTGCTGGACGTACGCTCCCCGGAGGACGGAATTTGAGCCGCCCCTATGCCAGTCCGCGTGACTTCGAAAAGGCGATGAAGAGCAGAGTCACCGCACACGCCGATCGACACGGGCTGAACCCCACCATGGTCTTCCGTGCTTTCTACTTCAGCCGCCTCGCCGCTCGGGTCTTCCATCATGATCCAGAGGGCTGGCTGCTCAAAGGAGGCCAGGCGCTGCTGCTCAGGTATCCCGCCGCCGCCCGGCTGAGCCGGGACATCGATTTTCAGTGCCCGTCGGCCAAAGACACTTGAGAAGCGCGTGACGCGCTTCTCAAAGCCGCCCGGATGGATCTCGGAGATTTCTTCGGTTTCGTCCCGACCGGTTATGTCGAACACGCCGACCAGATAGGCGGCGCCAAACAGTCCTTCGATGTGAATCTGGGCACTCGCAGGATCGATTCGGTGGCTGTGGATTTCGTCACCGGCCGTCACCCCACGAGTGTTCCGGAGGTCGTTCCGCTTTCCGCCGGAATCGTGTTGCCCTGGCCGGTGGACTGGCCGCAGGCTCGGCTTTATCCGCTCGCCGACCATGTCGCGGACAAGATCTGCGCCATGTACGAACTCCACCGCGGAATCGCGTCGAGCCGGTGGCGTGACCTCGCGGACCTGCTGCTGATCAGCCAACGGGAACGGCTGAACGGCAGGGCGGTCCGGATCGCGCTCGACAGCGAGATCCTGCGACGGACCGGACTGGGTCTCGACTTACGGGTGCCGGAGAAGTTCCGGGTTCCCGGGCCGTCGTGGGAACGCGGCTACGAGTCGGTGGCCGGTGATGTCTCCGGTCTGCGCGGATGCCGATCGTTGGCCGAGGCCGGAGCAGCCGCCGACGCCTTCATCACGCCGATACTCAGCCGGCCCGACCCGGGCGAGTGGGATCCCGTCGCGTCGATGTGGTCGGCTCAGGTCGTCCAGCGGTAGCGGTGTTCCGGGCGGCCCGCCGTCCCGTACCTCGGTCGCAGTTCCGCCTGTCCCGTCGCGCACAGATACTCCAGGTACCGCCGCGCGCTCACCCGCGACAACCCCGTCACCGCAGCCGTCTCGGCCGCCGACAGGTCGCCGCCGTTGGTGCGCAGTGCGTCGGCCACCAGGGCGCACGTCGCCGTCGACAGGCCCTTGGGCAGCACGGCCCGGTTCGTCCCCCCGAAGAGGCGGTCGATGTCCTCCTGGACGGCCGGTCCCGCCATGGCGAGCCGCCGACGGGACTGGGCGTACTGGTCGAGACGTTCGGTCAGTTCGGCCGCAGTAAAGGGCTTGACCAGGTAGTTCACGACGCCGGCCCGCAGGGCGGCCCGGACGGTGTCCATGTCGTTCGCGGCGGTGATCATCAGGATGTCGACCGGGTGGGCGAGGCCCCGGAGGTGGTGGAGGACATCCAGGCCGGACATGTCGGCCATGTACACGTCGAGCAGCACCAGATCGGGCCGGAGTTCCTCGACCGAGCTGATTGCCGCCCGGCCGCCGTGGGCGGTGCCGACGACGCTGAAGCCCGGGATCCGGCCGACGTATCCCACGTGGATGCGGGCCACCATGAAGTCGTCGTCGACGACGAGAACCTTGATCATCCTGACCGCCTCGGCAGCAGCGCGGTGAAGACGGCGCCGCGCTCGTTGTGCACCCTTACCCAGCCGCCGCGCCGTAGGCATGCCTGCCTGGTCAGCGCCAGGCCGAGGCCCCGGGGGCCCGACTGCGCCGCCTTGGTGGTGAAGCCCTCGCGGAACACCTCTTCGGCCAGGTCGGCCGCTATGCCGGGGCCGTCGTCGCCGACCCTCACGTGCAGGCCCTCCTCCGTCGTCCGGACGCAGACCTCCACGGTCCCGCCCCGGCCGTCGAGGGCGTCGAGGGCGTTCGCCACCAGGTTGCCGACGACGAGGACGGCGTCGTGGGGGTCGCCCAGAGTGCCTTCTTCGACGCACGCGTCGGGGGCCAGGCGGAGGGCGGCGCCGCGTTCGGCCGCCTGGGCCGACTTGGCCAGCAGCAGGGCCGCCAGGGTCGGGTCTTTCACCTGTTCGCGGATGTCGGTGGCGTACTGGCCGCCGGCTGATTCGGTGATGTAGCGGACGGCCATCTCCTGTTCGCCCAGCTCCAGCAGGCCGACCACGGTGTGCATGCGGTTGGCGAACTCATGCGCTTGGGCGCGCAGCATGTCGGTGGTGTTGGTGGCCTCGTCCAGCTGATGGGAGAGGCGGATCAGCTCGGTGCGGTCGCGCAGGGTCACCACCCAGCCGCGGTGCTGGCCGCGCACCTCGACCGGGGTGCGGTTCAGCACGAGGGTGCGGCCGTGGCGAAGCACGATCCGGTCTTCGCCGACGTCGTCGCCGGCCATGACGTCGCGCAGGCGGTCGTTCGACGGGAGGTCGTCCAATGATCCGCCGACGTCGCCGAGGAGTTCGTGGGCGACGTCGTTGATCAGGGTCATCCGGCCGTCGAGGTCGAGGGCGACCACGCCCTCCTTCACGCCGTGCAGCACGCCTTCGCGCTGTTCGAGCAGGGCGGCGATCTCCTTGGGTTCCAGGCCGAAGGTCTGGCGGCGGACCCGCTGGGTGATGAACGCCGCCGCCGCCGACCCCAGGACCAGCACGCCGAAGACCGTCCAGATGAGCGGCGGGAGGGCGTCGCCCAGTTCGGCGGCGACCGTCTGTTCCAGTATTCCGACGCTGGCCAGGCCGATGACCTGCCCGTCGAGGCCGAAGATGGGCGCCTTGCCGCGCACCGAGGTGCCGAGGGTGCCGGTCTGCACGCCGGTCCACTCCTGGCCGGTGGTCATCACCTCGGTGCCGTCGGTCGACAACTTCTGGCCGATCAGGGCGGCGTTCGGGTGGGCGTAGCGGATCTCGTCGCGGTTGGCGATGACGACGTAGTCGGCGCCGGTGGCCTTCTGGACGCTCAACGCGATCGGCTGCAGCGTCTGCTCCGGATGGGGGTCGTCGAAGGCCTCCCGGACTCCGGGCAGGCCGGCGACCGACTCGGCGATGGCGAGGGCGCGCTGCTCGTGCTGCTCGTCGAGCTGGCGGCGGGTGTGCCCGACCCAGACCGTCGCGGTGCCGACGACCGTGAGCAGCACGATCACCATTTGGAGGACGAATAGTTGGGTGCCCAATGAGGCGTTGAGCAGCCGTTTCACGCGTTCACTATAGGAGTCCGGCGGAAAACCAGGTCATGACCAATACGACCTATATGACGTCAATCACATAAAGGATCGACGGATCGTGCGGGTTCGCTCAGCATCCTCACCACGTTCAGGTAACCAGTGTGGGAGTCGGCGATGCGACGAACTCTGATATTGGCGGCGGCGCTGCTGGCCGCCGTCGCGGCATGTGGGGCCCCGTCGTCCGGCGGCGGAACCTCGGCCCTGAAGATCATGGCTCCGGCCGCGCCCGGCGGCGGGTGGGACACCACGTCCAGGACCGCCGAGCAGGCCTTCAAGTCGGCCGACCCGAACCTCAAGGTCGAGGTCTACAACGTGCCCGGCGCCGGTGGCACGATCGGCCTCACCCAGCTCGTCGGGGAGAAGGGCAACGGCAACCTGCTCATGACGATGGGCCTGGTCATGGTGGGCGCCATCGAGCAGAACAAGTCCCAGGTCACGCTGGCCGAGACGACGCCGATCGCCAAGCTGACCGAGGAGTACGAGATCGTCGTCGTGCCCGCGAACTCGCCCTTCCAGACCCTTCAGGACCTCGCGACCGCGTGGAAGACCGACCCCGCCAAGGTCGCCGTGGCCGGCGGTTCGGCCGGCGGCACCGACCACATCCTGGCCGGGCTGATGGCCAAGGCGGCCGGGGTCGACCCGAAGCTGGTCAACTACATCGCCCACTCGGGCGGCGGTGAGGCGCTGAACTCGCTGCTCGGCGGCAAGGTCGCGATCGGCATCTCCGGCATCGGCGAGTTCGCCGAGCACGTCAAGTCGGGCAAGCTGCGCGCGCTGGGCGTCTCGTCGCCCGACCGTCTGGAGAGCATCGACGCGCCGACGCTGAAGGAGGGAGGGCTCGACGTCGAACTCGCCAACTGGCGCGGGTTCGTGGCTCCGGGCGGGCTCGACGACGCCGCCAAGCAGTCGCTCACCGACCTGGTGACCAAGATGCACGACTCGGCGGCGTGGAAGGACGCGGTGGCCAAGAACGGCTGGATCGACGTCTTCCAGACCGGGCAGCCGTTCGCCGACTATCTGAACTCCGAGTCGGCCCGGGTGAAGGGCATCATCGCCGAGATGGGGCTCGTGTCCTGATGAGGTGGAGGAACCCGGAACTGCTGCTCGCGGGGGCCGTGCTGGCCCTCGGCGTGTTCGTCATCGTCGGCACCGCCGACGTGACGGCGGCGGCTTCGACGCTCGGGCTGGGACCGCGGTTCTTCCCGATCATCGTCGGCTCCGCCATGATCGCGACCGGCGTGTTCTATGTGGTCGACGTGCTCCGGGGTGGACAGGGCGACCCGGAGGAGAGCGAGGACGTCGACCCGTCGGCGACGTCCGACAAGAAGTCGGTGGCCCTGATCAGCGTGATCTTCCTGGCGTTCGCCGCGTCGGTCGACCTGCTGGGCTGGATCGTCGCGGGCGCGCTGCTGTTCTTCGGCGTGTCGTGGGTGCTCGGCGCCGAGAACCGGCTGCGGGCCGGGGCGCTGGCGATCGTGCTGGCCGTGGCGTCCTACCTGGCCTTCGTGAAGGGTCTCGGCGTCACGCTGCCCGGCGGGCCGCTGGAGGGGCTGATCTGAGATGGACTCGCTCCAGCTGCTGCTCGACGGCTTCGCCACGGCGTTCACGCCGGTCAATCTCCTGTACGCCCTCGTCGGCGTCACCCTCGGCACCCTCGTGGGCGTGCTCCCCGGCATCGGCCCCGCGATGACCGTGGCGCTGCTCCTGCCGATCACCTTCAACGTGCCGCCGGCCAGCGCGTTCATCATGTTCGCCGGGATCTACTACGGGGGCATGTACGGCGGTTCGACCACGTCCATCCTGCTGAACACTCCGGGCGAGAGCTCGTCCATGATCACGGCGCTGGAGGGCAACAAGATGGCCCGCCGGGGCCGCGCCGCCCAGGCGCTGGCCACGGCGGCGATCGGTTCGTTCGTCGCCGGTACGATCGCCACCGCCCTCCTGGTCGTGGCCGCCCCTCTCGTGGTCGACTTCGCGATCTCCTTCGGCCCGGAGGACTACTTCGCGCTGGCGATCCTGGCCTTCACGGCCGTGTCGTCGGTGTTGTCGCGGTCGGTCGTCCGCGGCCTCGCGTCGCTGGGGATCGGCCTGGTCATCGGCCTGATCGGCATCGACCAGCAGACCGGACAGGCCCGCCTCACCCTGGGCATCCCGCAACTGCTCGACGGCATCGACGTCGTCGTGGTGGCCGTGGGCCTCTTCGCCCTGGGCGAGGTCCTGTACGTCGCCTCCCGGCTCCGCCACGGCCACCCCGAGGTGATCCCGGTGGGCCGCGCGTTCATGGGCCGCTCCGACTGGGCCCGCTCGTGGAAGCCGTGGTTGCGCGGCACGGCGCTGGGCTTCCCCTTCGGCGCCCTGCCGGGAGGCGGGGCGGAGATCCCGACGTTCCTGTCGTACTCGGTGGAGAAGCGTCTGGCCAAGGGGCGCGAGTTCGGCGAGGGCGCGATCGAGGGCGTGGCCGGGCCGGAGGCGGCCAACAACGCCTCCGCCGCCGGAACCCTGGTGCCGCTGCTGACCCTGGGCCTGCCGACGTCGGCCACCGCCGCGATCCTCCTGGCCGCCTTCCAGCAGTACGGCCTCCAGCCCGGCCCCCAGCTCTTCGACCACAACCCCGCCCTGGTCTGGGGCATGATCGCCTCTCTCTTCGTGGGGAACGCGATGCTACTCGTGCTGAACCTGCCGCTGGCCCCCGTGTGGGCCAGGGTCCTGCACATCCCCCGGCCCTACCTGTACGCGGGCATCCTGCTGTTCGCGGCCCTGGGCGTGTACGCGCTCAACGCCTCGTGGGTGGACCTGGTCGTCCTCTACCTTCTGGGCCTGATCGGCTTCGCGATGCGCAGGTTCGGCCTGCCGCTCGCGCCGGCGGTGATCGGCCTGATCCTGGGGCCGATGGCCGAGATCCAGCTCCGACGCGCTCTGGCGATCGGCGCGGGGGACGCGACGGTCCTGGTGACCAGCCCGATCGCGGCGATCCTGCTGACCCTGTCGGCGCTGATCCTGGCGGCGCCCCTGGTACGCCGGATCCTGTCACGCCGCAAGCGGGAGGCACTGCGGACCTGATTTCCACAGGCTGTGGACGACCATCGCGGAAACGTCGGCCGGACGGGCGAACCTGACCCCGTCCCGGGCGGGCGGGCGCGGCGTCCGGTGTCGTCGTCCACAGGCTGTGAACAGCCGGCGGGAAACCGTCGGCCACCGATCTCCGGGCGCCCGTTGTCTCAGGTCACAGCAGCGGGCGCACCGGATGTGATGCGACGGCGTGGCAGGCGCCGAAACCCTCGGCCCTGGCCACGATGCGGCCGTTCGTGACCCGGACGGCCGTCTCCGTCGTACTCACGCCCTCCGGCCCGTAGAGCACCCGCAACGGCGGGGCGGCGCGGAGAGGCTCCAGGCAGTGCAGGGTGTCGCCGATGACGAGCTCGGCCAGCAGCGCCAGCTCCTCGCCCGCCGCCACGATGAGGGTCACGTCGTCGGAGGTGGCCCGCATGGCCTCTTCGACGGCCGACACCCGATGGGGCGCGAGGGTGACCACGACGCCGTCGGGCAGGTCGCCGGCCGGTTCGTCGACCACGTCGACCTTGGCCGCGAACGCCAGGTGGGGCGGCGGCCAGGAGTCGCCGAGGTCGAGGGCGGCGAGGTGTTCGCAGGCGCGGACCACGTCGAACAGGTCGGTGAAGCCGCTGAACTGGCCGGCGCCGTGGAGCATCGTGAGCGCCTGTTCGGCGACCCGGACCTGCCGGCCGGCGCCCGGGTCGAGGCGTTCGAGGGTCAGGCCGAGCAGGATCGCGCTCAGCTTGACGAGCTGGGCGAACGGCTTGCGGGTCGCCTCGTCGGCCATGACCTCGGGCAGCAGGTCGCGGCCCAGCCACGCCTCCGAGCTGATCGGCACACCGGCCAGCCAGGCGCGGGCGAACTCGTGGAGGGCCTGGGCCCTGGTGGTCGCGGGCGCGGCCGTCACGGCGGGACGTTCGGCGGCCAGGACCGCGAAGTAGAGCGCCCGTTTGCCGGGGAAGTTGGAGTAGACCGCGCCCCGGGTGAGCTCGGCCCGCTCGGCGATGTCGTCTATCTTCGCGTCGCGGAAGCCGTACAGGAGGAATTCGGCGCGCGCGGCGGCGAGCACCTTCTCACGGGTGAGCCGCTGGTGCTCCACACGGGACAGCCGAGCCATTTCGCCTCCGCCTTGCCGGACCGACATCGCCCAGGATAGCGTCGCCATCCAGATGTTCTCATCATCTGAATGTCGGAGGGCTCGTGTACGAGATCGACCTCGCCGCCACCATGGGCACCCGTTCGGCGTCTACGGCCGGGCCAGGGAGGCGGGCCCGCTCGCCGTCCTCCGGATGCCGGGAGCCCCGGAGTGGATGGTCGTCACCCGCTACGACGACATTCGGGCGGCGCTCACCGATCCCCGGCTGGAGATCCGGTCGGAGAGCTTCATGCGTCCCGACGTGCCCGACGACTGTCTTCCGTACATGCGGACCATGAGCGAGATGAACGGCGCCGAGCATGCCCGCCTGCGCAAGGCCGCCGCCCCGGCCTTCACCCCGCGCCGGGCCGAGGCGTTCCGCGCCCGGATCACCGAGATCGTCGGCCGCCTGCTCGACCCGCTCGACGGCGAGACGGACCTCATCTCCGCCTTCACCCGTCCGCTGCCCATGGACGTGATCTGCGCCCTGGTCGGCGTCCCCGAGGACGACCGCGAGCGGTGGCGCGCCTACGGCCGGGTCGTCGACACGCCCGGCGGCCCCGGCTTCGCGGCGGCGATCCCCGGCATCATGGACGGCGCCAAGGCGGCGGTGGCCCGGCGGCGCGCCGAGCCGGGTGACGACCTGCTGTCCGACCTGGTGACCACGGAACTGACCGACCAGGAGCTCGTGACCCTGGTCTGGCACCTGGTCCTCGCCGGTCAGACCCCCACGAACCTCATCGCCAACGCCGTGCTGGCCCTGCTCGCCCACCCCGCCCAACTGGCCGTGCTCCGCGAGCGGCCCGGCCTGATGCCGAGAGCGGTCGAGGAGCTGACCCGGTTCTGCGGCCCGACGATGTTGTCGATCCCCCGCTACGCCCACGAGCCCATGGACCTGTGCGGGGTCGAGATCGCCGGCGGCACCCCGGTGACCTGCGCGCTCGTGGGCGGCAACCGCGACCCCCGGGTCTTCGACGACCCCGAGGAGCTCGACGTCACCCGCGAACGCGCGCCCCACCTGGGCTTCGCGCACGGCCCGCACTTCTGCGTCGGCGCCTCGATCGCCCGGGTGACCACCCAGGTCGCGCTGACCGAGCTGCTCAAGCGCGACCTGGAGCTCGCCGCCGACCCTGCGACGCTGCGCACCCCCGACCCGGGCACCTACCGGCTGACCGCACTGCCGGTCCGGCTCTAGTGTTTGCGCTTCCCGCCGATGACGATGATCTTCTGCCGACCGTCGGCGAAGTTCGAGGCGACCGAGGCGTTCACGCTGTTGGCCGACCCGTTCACGTTGGAGAAGTTGCCGCTGTTCACGCCGTTCTTGCGATTGCGGTAATTGCCGCTGTTGTAACTGTTGCCGACGTTGGTGATGGCGCCGCGGTCCTTGGTGACGTTGGTGATGCCGGCCGACGCGATCGGCCCCGGGCCGCCGCCCATCAGGGCCGGGACGATGGCGAGCGTCGCGATGATCATCATTTGACCAGACCCCCGACCTTGGTCTTCTGAGGCCCGTTGGCGAGGTTCGCGCTGTTGGAGGAGTTGTTGCTGCTGGTCGCCCCGTTGGCGTTGGAGAAGTTCCCGCTGTTCACCGGATTCCCCTTGTTGCTGTAGTTGCCGCTGTCGACCGAGTTCCCGCTGGCGATGGCCCCGTTGACGCAGAGCGTCGGCGAGTTGTCCACGGGCGAGTTGTAGTTGATCAGCCGGTTGCCGCAGACCAGGCTCGGCACCAGTCCGACCACCGAGCCCAGGTCGGCCCCGACGATCCCGCCGAGCAACGAGGGCTCGGGATCGGCGTGCGCGGCGGGCGCGCCCAACACCACACCGCCGGCGGCCACGAGGGCCACGAGAGCCCGAAGCAAGAACCTCATGGACCGGCACCCTAGTGACTGCACGGTCACCCAAGGTGACGGCATGCGAGGATCATGCACATGTCCACCGCCGATCTTTACGACGAGCATGGCGAGGCCCTGCAGTCGTGCAGCCTCCAGTTCCGTCAGTACGGCGCCCGCCGCGCCTTCCACGGCCTGATCACGACGCTCCGCTGCCACGAGGACAACGCGCTGCTCAAGTCGATCCTGGAGGAGCCCGGCGAGGGCCGGGCCCTGGTCGTCGACGGCGGCGGCTCCCTGGAGGCCGCCCTGCTGGGCGACGTCATCGCCGGCACGGCCGCCGCCAACGGCTGGGCGGGCGTGGTCGTCAACGGCGCCGTCCGCGACGTGGTCGCCCTCGGCGCCATCGACCTGGGCGTCAAGGCGCTCGGCAGCAACCCGCGCAAGAGCCACAAACACGGTCTCGGCACCCGCGACGTCGCCGTCATCTTCGGCGGGGTGTTGTTCCACCCCGGCGCGACGATCTACAGCGACGACGACGGCATTCTGGTGACCACCCGAGGAAGATGACCGACATGACCACAGAGCAGGAACGCGCCGACCTCATCGAGTCCCTCGCCGCGCAACGCCGCTTCCTCCGCCACGCCGTCGACGGCCTGACCGACGAACAGGCCCGCCTCCGCCCGACGGCCAGCGACCTGTGCCTCGGCGGCATCGTCAAGCACGTCGCCCTGATGGAGGCCGCCTGGGCCCGCTTCGCCTCGGGCGGCGCGGAGGCGATGCAGGCCGTCCAGGTCGACTGGGCGAGCCAGTTCCGCATGGAGGACGACGAGCAGCTCGACGACCTGCTGGCCATCTGGGAGGGCACCGCCACCGCGACCGACGACCTGGTCCGCACCCTCGACCTCGACCAGGTCCACGAACTGCCCCGCGCACCGTGGTTCCCGCCGGGCGCGACCCGCTCGGCCCGCCGTGCCTTCACCCACCTGTTCGGCGAGATCGCCCAGCACGCGGGCCACGCCGACATCATCCGCGAGACCATCGACGGCCAGAAGACGATGGCCTGACCCGGCGAGCCTCCGGCTCTCGCCCGGGGGCGCGGCGGAGCATTGACGACCATGACATGGACTCAGGACGAACTCGTCGCCATCGGAGAGGCCGAGGAGCTGGAGATCTCGCCCCAGCGGGCCGACGGCAGCTTCCTCAAGCCCGTCACCGTCTGGGTCGTCCGGCACGACGACGACCTCTACGTCCGCTCCTACAAGGGCGAGGGCGGCCGGTGGTTCCGGGCCGCGCGGGAACGGGGTGAGGGGCACGTGAGCGCCGGCGGGGTCAGCAAGGACGTCGGGTTCGTGCTGGAGGGCGACTCGACGGTCAACGACGGGATCGACCTGGCGTACCGGATGAAGTATCGCGACCAGGACACCGCCTACGTCGACCCGATGGTCGCCGGTCCGGCCAAGGAGACGACCATCCGGCTCGTGCCCCGTCAGGCCGCCACGCGGTAGAAGCCGGGCAGGCGGTCCCTGCTCACGTCGATCGGGTCGACGCGGATCACCGTTCCGGTGCGCAGGGCGTTGATGACCTTGCCGTCGCCGATGAAGACGGCCACGTGGCGGGTGTCCGACGGACTGCGGCCGTAGAAGACGAGGTCTCCTGGGCGGCCGGTCGTCGACCTGGTCAGCTTCCTGAGCTGGCCGTTGGTGTTCTCGCCGCCCAGGACGTCGCGGCCGTAGGCCAGGTGATAGACCCAGCGGGCGAAGCCCGAGCAGTCGACGCCGAACGTCACGTCGGCGCGGCACGGGAGCGGGCCGGTGTACCAGTTGCAGGTGCCGAACGACGGGCCGGGGGCCGAGCCGTGGCCGCCGCCCCACGCGTAGGGGACGAAGCCGCCCTGCCAGCCCTGCATGGCCCGGCCGTCCTTGATCGCGGTGGCGATCCGCACGATCTCCGAGCCGGGGGTGGGCTCGGGCGGGGCGCAGTCGGCGGCCGTCGTGACGGCGTTGCCCATGAAGCCGTCGGTGCCGAAGGTGAAGACGGCGCCGTCGCCCGCCGCGAGGGTGTAGCCGTCGGCGGTGGCCGCCGCGACGCCGATGACGGGCTTGGCGAGCCGCAGGGACGCCGCCGAGCCGTGGAAGGCGGCCCCGGCCAGGGCGAACACCGCGCCGTCGGCGCCGGCGAGCACCAGTCCGGCGCCCGCTGAGGTGGCGGAGACGACGGGGGCCTTCAGGTTCGAGGGCTTCTTCGGTACGGCCGCCGCGTCCCCGTACGCCCAGACCGAGCCGTCGGCCGCGACGAGCCAGTAGCCCTTCCCCGACGCGGTGGCCACGATGTCGACGACCGCATGTCTGCGCGCCGTGAGGGTGCCGTCGGGGGCGACCACGGTGCCGTCGGCGGTGGTCAGCCACAGGCCGCTCTCGGTACGCGTCGACCCGACGACCGGGGAGGTCAGCGCGGGCGTGGTCGTGCGGGCGACCTTCGCGTCGCCATACGCCCAGACGGTGCCGTCGGCGGCGGCGAGCCAGTAGCCCTCCCCCGACGCGGTCGCCTCGATGGTGGCCGCGGGCCTGCCGGGGGAGCCGAAGAGCTTCGCGGTGCCGTAGGCGTGCACGCGGCCGTCGCGGCCGGCCAGCCAGTAGCCGCCGTCGAGTGACGTGATGCCCGCGATCTCGCCCGGCGGGCACTCGTCGGGCGGGGTGGCGGCGCGGGCCGGAACCCCCACGAACAGGGCGAGCAGCAGGACACAGGCGAGCACGATCCTTCGCATGAAGCGGAGCATGCCGGGCCATCACCGGCCTTAAGGGTCACTGGTGACGATTGGTATGACAGGGAACCGGACGGACACGTCACGACGTCTGACCCGGATGCGCATAGGGCATGCCCGGCTGATCGGCGCGGCAATCAGCGGGGGCGGGCGGTGTCCGGAATGGACTAGGTTTCAGTTGAATCTTCAAGTCAAAAGGAAACCCCCATGAACATAGCCCTCTGGGTCGTCGCGGCCCTCCTCACCCTGGCCTTCCTCGGCGCGGGCGCGATGAAGATCGGCCGTCCCAAGGAGGAACTGGCCAAGTCGGGCCTCGCGTGGACCGAGGACTTCTCGGCCGGGCAGGTCAAGGCGATCGGTGCGGTCGAGGCGCTGGGGGCGCTCGGGCTGGTGTTGCCGGGGGTGACCGGGATCGCGCCGATCCTCGTGCCGATCGCGGCGACCGGGCTGGCCGTCGCCATGGCGGGCGCGGTGCTCGTCCACGTGCGCCGCAAGGAGCTTCCGCAGGCCGTCCCGGCGGCCGTGCTGCTGGTGCTGGCGGCGTTCGTCGCGTGGGGGCGCTTCGGGCCCTACCCGCTCTGAGTTCTCCCCAGGCTGTGGACAACCTCGCGGGCCGTGTCGTGGAGCACGATGATCGACGACGCCGCCACCGCGAGCACCGCCGCCAGCACGTCGGTGGGGTAGTGCACCCCGAGATAGACGCGGGCCAGCATCTGCCCCACCACGAGCACCGCGCCGACCACGACGACCCAGGGCCGCCGGGCCAGCACCCAGGCGGCCACGGCCACGGCGGCCGTCAGGCAGACGTGCCCCGATGGGAAACTCGTGTCGCCCATCTCGCCGAGCATCGAGAAGGCGACCGGCGGCCGGGGCCGGTCGAACACGACCTTCAGCAGCGCCCCGAGCCCCCACCCGGCCAGCACCACCAGCAGCGCCCGCACCGCCTCGGGCGTCCGCACGACCAGCACGAACACCCCCATGGCCAGGGAGATGACGATCCCGGCCTCGGTGCCGAACAGCAGGTTGAGGATCAGGGCGACCCCGGTGAGGACGGGGTTTCTCGCGTCGTGGACGACCTGGACCAGCGCCCCGTCGACGGCGGTCCAGGCGGGGGTCTCGGCGACGACGCCGAGCACCGTCACGAGAACCAGCAGCGGCAGCCCGGCGACAAACCTGATCACCATTTCACGCTAGGGAGCATCTGGTCAGCGGCCGATGAGGGTTCGGTTAACCCTCCGTTCACTTTCCGACCGCCTGGGACGATAGCGACATGACGCCCGAAGGGACCCCACTGCGGCAGCGTGCCCTCGCCGCGATCCTCGGGGTGACCGCCCTCGCGATCGTGTTGTTCGCGGTGCCGCTGGCGGTGCTGACCAACGACCGCTACCACGACCGGACCGCCTCCGAACTGGCCCGCAGCGCCTCCCGACACGCCACCGCCCTCCGCGACGACCCCACGGTGCTGCCCCGCGAGGACGACGAGGACATCGTCATCGGCATCTACTCCCACGAGGGCAAGCTGACCCGGGGCGCCGGCCCGGCGACCTCCCCCCTCGCCGCCCGCACCATCCGCGACGGCCTGCCCCACCAGGGCGAGGAAGGCGCCGACTACGTCGCGGCGGCCCCCATCCCGTCCGGGACGGGCGTGGTCCGGGTGTCCACCCCCTCCGAGGAGGTCGACGAGGAGGTGTACGAGGCCTGGCAGCTCATCGCGATCCTGGCGCTGGCCGCGCTCGGCGCCGGGGCGGCAGTGGCCATCTACCTGTCGCGGCGGCTGGCCATCCCCCTCGAACGGCTCACCGGCGCCGCGCAGGCCCTGGGCGACGGCGACTTCACCGTACGGGCCCCCAAATCGGGTGTCCTGGAGGTCGACCAGGCGGGCGAGGCCCTCGCGGCCACGGCCGGGCGGCTCGGCGAGGTGCTGGCCCGGGAGCGGGCGTTCAGCGGCGAGGTGTCCCACCAGCTCCGCACCGGCGTGACCGGCCTGATGCTGGGCCTGGAGTCGGCCCTCGACCGGCCCTCGCCCGTGAAGGTGGCCAGCGCCATGGCGCGGGCCGAGCGGCTCCAGACCATCATCGAGGACCTGGTGACGCTCTCCCGCGACGCCGGCCACGCCCCGCTCGACCTGCCGGTCCTGATCGCGGAGATCCGCGCCGACTGGGAGGAGGTGACGATCCGCGTCGACGACGACCTCCCCGAGGTGACGGCCTCGACGGCGGCGGTGCGCCAGATCCTCCTCGTGCTGCTCGACAACGCCCGGCGGCACGGCGCGGGCGAGATCACCCTGACCGTGACCGACGTCGGCGCGGGCATCGCCGTGAACGTCTCCGACGAGGGCGACGGCGTGCCCGAGGGCCGCGACATCTTCGGCCGCATCCCCCGCGACGGCCACGGCATCGGCCTCGGCCTGGCCCGCTCACTGGCCGAAGCGGAGGGCGGCCGGCTGATCCTCAGGCGCGAACGCCCGCCGACCTTCAGCCTCCTGCTGCCGAGCCGCTGACCGTCAGGCCTCCATCCGGTAGCCGCGCCCCCGGACCGTCGTGATCCGGGGCGCCCGGCCGCCGGGCTCCTCCAGCTTGCGCCGCAGCGCGAACACGTGGACGTCGAGCGTCTTGGTCGAGCCGAACCAGTTCTCGTCCCAGACCCGGTCCATCAGCTCCTCGCGCGTCACGACCTCGCCCGGCTGCCCCGCCAGCACCGCGAGCAGGTCGAACTCCTTGGGCCGGAGCGACAGCTCGACCCCGTCGAGGTAGGCCCGCCGGGCCGCGACGTCGAGCCGCAGCCCGCCCACCGACAGCGCCCGCCCCGGCGACACCACGGCCTGCCGCCGCAGGTGGGCCCGCAGCCGGGCCATCAGCTCGGCCAGCCGGAACGGCTTGGTCAGATAGTCGTCGGCCCCCGCGTCGAGGGCCACCACGACGTCGAGCTCCTCGGTCCGGGCGGTCAGCACCACGATCACCGCCTCGGGCGCGGCCAGCCGCAACTTCCGGCACACCACCACGCCGTCGACGTCGGGCAGCCCCAGGTCGAGCAGCACCAGGTCGGGCGCTCCGTCGTGGGCGAGATCGATGGCCGACCGCCCGGTGACGGCCAGCACGGGGACATACCCGTTCACGCCCAGGGCCTCGACCAGTTCGGCCCCGATCACCGGATCGTCCTCGACGACGAGCACCTTCGCAGCAGCCACCCGTTCATCCTGCCGGATCAGGCCCGCCACCCCTACCTGAGAGTGACGCGGACCAGCCGCCCGCCTTTCTACCGTTGGAGCCATGAGGTTCGGACCGCTTCCCCGCGCACTGGTCGTCGTGGCCGCCGTGCTCCTGGCCATGACGGGCGACGACCAGTTCGCCCAGATCGTGGCCGTCGTGCACGCCGCGATGCTGGTCGCGGCCCTGTGGTGGCCCGTGCCGGCCTGGGCCGCGTCGAGCGTGCTGCTCGTCTGGGTGCAGCTCACCCACCCGCCGGGCGCCAACGACACGATGTACGGGTGGCTCGTGCAGGCCGGGATCGTCCTGCTGCTGGCCCTCCGCCTCGACGCCGGGAAGGCCGCCCTGTTCACCGCGGCCGGCGTGCTGCCGGTCCTGCCCGGCGGCCCGCTCGCCGTGGTCGCGGTCGCGGGGGCCGGGGCGGCCGGGTGGCTGATCCGCAGCCGCCGGGACACCCAGGCGGCGCTCGCCGAGGAGCGCGGTCAGCGGGCACTCCTCGAAGAGCGGGCCCGGATCGCAAGGGAGCTCCACGACGTGGTCGCCCACCACATGTCGGTGATCGCGATCCAGGCCGACGCGGGGCCCCACCGGGTCGCCGACCCGCCGCCGGAGCTGACCGAGGCGTTCGCCACGATCCGCTCGACCGCGCTGGAGGGGCTGGGCGAACTGCGCCGCCTGCTCGGCCTGCTCCGGGCCGAACCCGACGTCAGCCCGCAGCCGTCGCTCACGGACCTCGACCGGCTGGCCGCGGGCGCGACCCTGGAGACCACCGGTGACCTGGGGGACGTCCCGCGCGGGGTGGGGCTGAACGCGTACCGGATCGTGCAGGAGGCGCTGACCAACACGATGTGGCACGCACCCGGCGCGGCCGTCACGGTCCGGGTCGTCCGCGACGACCGCGAGCTCCGGATCGGCGTCACGAACACCCGCCCGCACGACCCGCCCAAGGCCGGGCCCGGGGCCGGGCACGGCATCCTGGGCATGCGGGAGCGCGCGGCCATGCTGGGCGGCACCCTCACCACCGGACCCACCGCCGACGGCGGCTACGCCGTCAGCGCCGTGTTGCCCCTCACGGAGACGTCATGACCATCCGCGTGCTCATCGCCGACGACCAGGCCATGGTCAGGGAGGGCTTCTCGATCCTGCTCGGCGTCCAGCCGGGGATCGAGGTGGCCGGCACGGCCGTCGACGGCGCCGACGCCGTGGCCAAGGCCGCCACGCTGGCGCCCGACGTGATCGTCATGGACGTCCGGATGCCCGGGATGAACGGCATCGAGGCCACCCGGGAGATCACCCGCACCCTCCCGGCCCGCGTGCTCATCCTCACCACGTTCGACCTCGACGAGTACGTCTACGAGGCGCTCCGCGCCGGAGCGAGCGGTTTCCTGCTGAAGGACGCCTCCGGCGACCGGCTCGCCGAGGCGATCAGGGTGGTCGCGGCGGGCGACGCGCTGCTCGCACCGGCCGTGACCCGTCGCCTGATCAGCCAGTTCGCCCGGCAGGGCGGGGTCCCGCCGCCCGACGTCACCGAGCGGATCGCCGGCCTGACCGAACGGGAGACCGAGGTGCTGGTCCTGGTCGCCCGGGGCCTGTCGAACACCGAGATCGCCACCGCCATCCACGTGGCCGAGCAGACCGTCAAGTCCCACGTCGGCCGCATCCTGTCCAAGCTCCACCTGCGCGACCGCACCCAGGCGGCCGTCTTCGCCTACGAGACCGGCCTGGTCACCCCCGGCCGGATGACCTTCTAAGGAACCCCCTCATGACAAGAGTTCTCTTTCGCATGCTCAGAATCGTGATCGCCCTCGTGGCCTCACTGCTCGCCTTCGTGGCCGGGGCGCTCGTCCTCGGCGGCTACGTCCCCGCGATCCCGAAGGCCGGCATCATCGGCCCGGTCCTGACCGGCCAGTATCCGTTGCACGTCGCCCTGATCGGGCTGGCCGGCCTGCTGCTCGGGCTGCTGGCGCTGCGGCTGGGCCTGCGGCGGTGGGGCCGCGTGCTGACCGTGGTCACCTCGGTCGCGACCGCCGGGGCGGTGGTCGTGGCGGGCCTCCAGGCCAAGGCGGCCTACGAGGCCGGGACCGACGTCCAGTGGGCGGAGATGTTCACCCAGATCGCCTACCCCGGGGTGCGGCCCGACGTCACCGAGACGTTCGCCGGAGACCTCCAGGCCGACGTCTACCTGCCGCGCGGCGCCTCAGCCAGGACGCCCGCCATCGTGCTGGCCCACGCGGGCGGCTTCCACACCTTCGACCGCGGTGACCTGCGCGGCACCGGCCGCTGGCTGGCCGACCACGGCGTGGCCGCCATCGCCGTCGACTACCGCCTGTCGGCTCCGGGCGCGCCCACCTGGGACAGGGCACCGCAGGACTTCGTCTGCGCCCTCGCCTGGACCCGCGCCAACGCGGCCCGGTTCAACCTCGACGTCGACCGGTTGTCGATGGGCGGCATGTCGGCCGGCGGCGGCCTGGCGCTGAACGCCGCCTACCGTCTGCGGGCCGGGGAGATCACGTCGAGCTGCGGCGACGTCCCGCCGCCTCCGGCGAGCGTGGTCGGCTTCTACCCGGTCACCGACGTGTCGGAGATGTGGACCCGGAACGTCGACGGCAGCCGGAACGCGGCGGTGCTCTACACCGGCGGCAGCCCGTCGGAGTTTCCCGGCCGCTACCGCGAGGTCTCCCCGAAGACGTTCGTCCGGCCGGGCCTCATGCCGACCCTGCTGGTCGTCGGAGACCGCGACCGCAGCGCCCGCCCCCAGGACGTGACCGCCTTCGCCCGGCTGCTGGCGGACAACGGCGTCCCGGTGACGACGAAGATCCTCCCGTTCGCCGAGCACGCCCCCGACGACGCCTACGGCAGCCTCCCCGCCCAGCACAGCCGCCAGATCCTCCTGGACTTCCTTTCATAGTTTAATTGATTTGGTTACCATACAAACTAAGATCCAGGGCCCCGCCGCACTCTCCCCGGCGGGGCCCTTACGCGTCACTCGTCCGGCAGCAGATACCGCCACGACAACACGAACACACCCGACTTGGTCTCGAAGATCGGCAGTCCGGCGTCCGGCACCGGCGGCGCGGCCTTGACCAGGGCCGGGACCTCCGCGCCCGTCAGGTCCTTCTGCCACACGGGGTCGATCTGGCCCGACGGCTCCGGCACGCCCGCCGGCCACGGCGTGCGCTTGCCCTCGGCGGTCGGCACCGACTCGGCGACCACGCGGACCCGGTCGGAGGTGTAGGCCTCCTTCTTGTCGGCCGCCTTGGTCGCCAGGCCGTCGAGGAGCTTCTTGGCCTCGACGAGCTCCTTGGGGTAGAAGTCGGCGACCTGGTCGAGCGCCTCGGCCCGCACCTCGATCAGCTTGCCGTCGTCACCGGCCACGGCCAGCACGGTCGCCGGGATGTCGGTCACCATCGGCGCGCCCGGCTTCGGCGTGGCGGTGGGCGGCTGCCCGGTCAGGTACTTCCGCAACGCGTCGACGGTCTGGGTGACCTCGGCCTCGGGGATGGTCATCCGGTACGCCGCGTCGGCGATCACCAGGCCGTCGCCGTAGACGACGACCCGGGGGGCGCGCAGCACGTTCATGCTGGCGGTGACGAACCCGCCTTCGGCCCGCAGAACCGCGACCGGCGTGGCCGGGGCGCTCTTCTCCGGCTCGGCCGCGGTCGCGGTCGGTTCGCCGCCGCCACAGGCCGTGACCAGCGACAACAGGGCCACCAGCAGGGTGGTTCTCAGTCTCATGCCCCAGAGACGTAAGGCCGGTCACGGTGGTTCAGGCGGGAGTCGCATGTCACAGGATCGGGTCTGATCACGCACTCAGATCGCACAGTGCCGCGACAGCCGCACGGTCACCACGAGCCCGCCGCCCTCCCGGGGACGGGCGGCGACCGTGCCGCCGTGGGCGGTGGCGATGGCCCGCACGATCGACAGGCCGAGGCCGGTGCCGCGCTCCGAACGTCGGCGGAACGGCTGGAAGAGGGTCTCGACGTCGTACGCGGGCACGACCGGGCCGGTGTTCTCGACGGTCAGCTCGACCCCCCTCGCATCGGCCCGCGTGGTCAGCCACGCCCGCCCGCCGGGCGTGTTGTGCCTGACGGCGTTCTCGAACAGGTTCTGGACCAGCCGTTCGACCAGCACTGGGTCGCCCTCGGTCACCGCTTCGGCCACGTCGTGGCCGACGGTCACCGCACGTTCCAGGGCCTCGGCCGCCCCCAGGTCCACGACGTGTTCGACCACGTCGGCCAGGTCGAACGTGCTCGTGTCGGTCAGCGCCTGCTCCCCCTGCGCGAGCGCGAGCAGCCCGTCGATGAGCCGTTCGTGCCGTTCGTTGACGACCAGCAGCGACTCGCCCAGCCGCACCACCTCCTCGCTGGCCCCGGCGCGGCCGACGGCCACGTCGACGAGGGTCCGGTTGACCGTGAGCGGAGTGCGCAGCTCGTGCGAGGCGTTGGCGATGAAGCGGCGCTGGCCCTCGTGGGCGCGGGCCAACCGCCCGAGCACCCCGTCGAAGATGTCGGCGAGTTGCCGGATCTCGTCGTCGGGGCCGTCGTAGCCGACACGTTCGGTCAGGTCGTGGCTGAGCGCCACCCGCCGGGCCGCGACGGTCACCCGGCGGGCCGGGCGCAGCGCCCAGCCGGCCGCCCACCATCCGGCCGCCGCCGCGATCAGGGTCGCCGCGAGCACGACCAGGCCGCCGAGGTCGCGCACCCGGTCCTGGGTCTGCTCCAGGTAGGCGCGCTTGACGGCCAGTTCGTAGAGCCCCGAGAACGAGGGGTTCCCGCCGTCGGAGGAGAAGACCAGCGTCGTCATCTCCTGCGGCAGCGGGCCCATCGAGCCCCGGACGACGAGGAACACGCAGCCCAGCAGGACCGCGCCGATGACCAGCACCGTCCCGCCGAACAGCAGCGCCATCCGGGCCCTGATGCTCAGAGCAGGCGATAGCCGACGCCGGGCACGGTCTCGATGACCGCCGGTTCGCCCAGCTTGCGGCGGAGCTTCATCATCGTGGTCCGCACCGTGTTGGTGAACGGGTCGGTCTGTTCGTCCCACACCTTCTCCAGGAGTTCCTCGGCCGACACCACCCCGCCCCGCGCCCGCAGCAGCACGGCCAGCACGCCGTACTCCTTGCGCGCCAGCGGCACGTACCGCCCGGCCCGGAACACCTGCCGGTGGGCCGAGTCGAGGCTCAGGTCGCCGCGCCGCAACACCGGCGGGTCGGCCGGGCCCGACCGGCGGCCGAGGGCGCGGACCCGGGCCACCAGTTCGGCGAACACGAAGGGTTTCGGCAGGTAGTCGTCGGCCCCCAGGGCGAGCCCGGCGATCCGGTCGGGCACGCCCCCGAGCGCGGTCAGCATCAGCACCCGCACGCTCCCGGCGACCGCACGGCAGATCTCGTCGCCGTGCACGCCCGGCAGGTCGCGGTCGAGCACCAGCACGTCGTAATCGCCGGCGGCGAGCAGGGTCAGCGCGGCGGCGCCGGTGTAGGCGACGTCGGCCGTCATGGTCTCGGCCCTCAGCCCGGCCACGACGGCGTCGGCGATCATTCGTTCGTCTTCGGCGACCAGGACCCGCATCCGGCCCAGGATGTCAGAGGGCGAATAACGCGGACATAACCAATTCTGTTTATGCCGTCCAGATGACAATTCTGGTGGACTCCCGGCGATGTCATTCGCCGCGCCACTGTTTCTGTGGTTCTTCATGCCGGCCACGCTCGTGGCCTATTGGCTGCTGCCCCGGTTCCGGAACGGGATCGTCGCGGTGGCCAGCCTGGTTTTCTACGCGTGGGGCGCGGGGGCGTACACGCTCCTGCTGTTGTCGGCCATCGCGGTGAACTACGCCGCGGGGCGGGTGCTCGGCCGGATCGAGCGCCGCCGCACGATCGTGCTCGGCGCGGCGGTCGGGTGGAACCTGGCGATCCTGGCGGTCTGGAAGTACGCCGGATTCGCCACCGAGCAGCTCCGCGCCCTCGGGATGGAGGGCGTGCCGCTGGTCGAACTGGCGCTGCCGATCGGCATCTCGTTCTTCACCTTCCACCACATCTCCATGTCGTGGACGTCTACCGGCGCAGCACGCCGGCGCAGACCAGCGTGGTCGGCTTCGTGACGTACATCGCGATGTTCCCGCAGCTCGTGGCCGGTCCGATCGTCAGATATCACGAGATCTCGGGCCAGCTGGCCAGGCCCGTCGAGGGCGGGCTCGCGGCCGGGTTCCCGAGGTTCGCGCTGGGGCTGGCGAAGAAGGTGGTCATCGCCGACTCGCTGGCGCCGATCGCCGACGCCGCGTTCGCGCCCGGCGCGGAGATGTCCACCATGACGGCGTGGGTGGGCGCGCTGGCGTACACGCTGCAGATCTATTTCGATTTCTCCGGCTACTCGGACATGGCGATCGGCCTGGGGCTGATGATCGGATTCCGGCTGCCGGAGAACTTCGACCGGCCCTATTCGGCCCATTCGATAACCGATTTCTGGCGGCGCTGGCACATGTCGTTGTCGCGGTGGTTCCGCGACTACGTCTACATTCCGCTCGGCGGCAACCGGCACGGCCCGTGGCAGACCTATCGCAATCTGCTCACCGTTTTCGTGTTGTGCGGCCTGTGGCACGGCGCCGACTGGACCTTCCTCGTCTGGGGCCTCTACCACGGCGTCCTGCTGGTCGCCGAACGGGTGCTGCGCTTCCGTCCCGGCCGTCTGGTCACATTCCTGCTGGTCGTCTTCGGCTGGGTGGTGTTCCGCGCCGAGAGCATGCCGGCCGCGTGGCGCATGCTCGGCGCGATGGTGACGTGGCGGCCCGGCCCCCTCGACGAGTTCGTCGCCCACGCCGCCAACCCGCAACGCCTGGCCGTCTTCGCGCTGGCCCTGCTCATCGTGTTCCTGCCCGGCCGCCCGCTCGGCCCGCTGGTCGCGACCGGCCCGCGCCCGCTCCGCACGGCGGTGACCTGGCTGGCGGCCCCCTACGCCGCGCTGCTGGTCGCCGCCGGCACGTTCAGCCCGTTCCTCTACTACCAGTTCTGAGGTGTACGCCCATGCGCACCCGCCTGGCCGCCCTGCTCTTCTTCTTCGCCCCCGCCATCGCCTTGGCGGCCGGGGAACGCGCCGTGGAGATGGAGAACCGGCCCCTGCCGCCGCTGCCCGCCCTCGACGGCGACTGGACCGCGTGGGCCACCGCCCACCTGCCCTTACGCGACGAGGCCGTGCGCGCGAACGTCTTCCTGACCGAGTCGCTGTTCGGCCACGCCCCCGCCTACGGCTTCGGCTACCCGAGGGTCATCGAGGGCGAAGACGGATGGCTCTACTTCGGCGACGACGTGACCGAGGCCTGCCGGCCGAAACGCGCGATCGCCGAGACGATCGAGGCGCTGCGCCGCCTGGGCGAACGCGTCGAGGCGGCCGGCAAACGCTTCGTCCTCACCGTCGCCCCCGACAAGACGACGGTCTCCCCCCAGTGGCTCCCGTCGCGTTTCCCCGGCCGGGACTGCCTACGGGACCGCAAGGAGGAGTTCTGGACCGCGCTCCGAGAGGCCGATCTCCCCTGGTACGTCGACCTGCGCGCCCCCTTGGAGGAGCTCCAGCGCACCACCGGGCAACCCGCCTACTGGCGTACCGACAGCCACTGGACCGACCGTGCCGCCGCGACCTACGCCGCCGAACTGGCCCGCGTCCTCGACCCGGCCCTCGCTGCCGGCACCCGCCTGGAGTTCACCGGCCGCGAGCCGCGAGAGGGCGACCTGGGCCGGCTGCTCGGCTCTCCCCGGGAGGAGACGATCGACCGCCACCGGCTCGACCGCACCGGCGCGGCGCTCTACGAGCCGAAGACCGTGCTGATCGGCGACTCGTTCACCCGCAACTCGATGCCGTGGTTGCGCCCCTACTTCGCGAACCTGACCTACCAGCGCAACGACGGCCCGGTGACGTGGGACGACGCCGAGACGGTGATCGTGGAGATCGTCGAACGCCACCTGGTCGGCGGCAGCTCTCCCCTCCTCTGAGATCCCGGGTGACCGCCACGAGCCCGCCGGCGTGCCCGTCAGAGGTCGGCGAGGTCACCGGGCACGTCAACGCTCCGGCCGAGTGCCCGCATTTCGCCTAACAGGCGAAATCCCTCGTCTGCGGTGCAGGCGCCGTCTTGGACGCCGTCGGAGATCAGCCTGCGCGTGTCTTTGGTCGTGATTCCCTGGGCTCGGGCGTACTCGGCCGCGTCCCGGTCATCGGTGATCCAGTAGGAATGCCGAAATTCCGGAAAGGACTTGATCACATAACAGGTCTGAGCCTCTCCCAGGTGCTTGGTCGGCTCGTCATGGGAGCCGCCGAACGCGGCCGTGCGGATGCGGTTGATTCGGAACACGGCCTGCGGGTCGGAGACCTCGATCGCCTCACCCAGCCAGCCATCGCTGATCAGGGTGTGGAGATCGGGATAGAACTGGGCGGACCTGTGCGCCTCATACTCGATGGCCTCGGTCCAGCGGCCCCGGCCGCGCAGGATGTCCCTGAGGAGATCGAGCCGCTTCACGCAGGCGAAGTTGATCAGCACGGTGTTGTCGGGGAACCAGTGGATGAACAGACTCAGGACGAGAGGGGGATGTCCTCTCGGGCACCGTCCATGATGGCTTTGAGCTGGCCGGGGTCGATCGCGAGGAGGTTGGCCAGCGGTCTGATGGTGGCCTGGCCCTCCTGATAGGCGCGGTAGCTCGTCTTCAGCAGTTGCAGCGGGATGCGCGGCTGTTCCGATCTGCTGATCAGGCGCACGTGTTCGTCAAGACGTCCGGCCAGTTCCGCGGCGGCGAGCCCGGTGATCGATCGGAACCCCGTGCACTGCTCCTCGGTGATGAGCCTGAGGTTGAGGAGTCGCCAGGCCAGGGCCACCGGCGAGACGCAGAGATCGCAGGACAGCATGGCGAAGGCGCGCTCCGACCATTCCAGGTTCCGGGCGCGTTCGGTCAGGACCTTGGCCGGCATCAGGAACTCGGTGGCGAACGCGTTGGCCCGCACCTCGGTGTCCTGCTTCGTGTGGTCGCCGTCGTTGAGGTTGGCATCAGAGTGGAGGCCCTGGTCGTCGGAGGCAAGCAGGTGACCCAGCTCGTGGGCGATGGTGAACCGCTGGCGGGCCGGAACCTCGGAAGTGCCGACCACCATCAGGCTGCAGGTCTCATCCCGCCAGCTGAGGCCCTCGTAGCGGGTTTCGAACCGCATCACCCGCACGTCGATGCCGAAGACGGTTTCGACCAGGCCGGTGAGGTCGCACGTCTCCCAGGGTCGGTGCCCGGCCGCGACGGCCATCTGGATCGCGGTCGCGGCCAGGGCTCGGCCCTGGCCGCCGGGGTGACCGCCGGGTGGGCGTGCCTTGAGGTCTGCTCTCGGTTGACGGTATCCGAGGAACTCCAGGTCGGCCCAGAAACGTGATAGGCGCGTGGCCTCTGCGATCGCCGCCTGTTCGGAGTCGACGGCGTCGCGGGTTCGTGCCGCCGTCGCCGGCAACGGACGGTCGACGCCGAGTAGCCAGTCGACCGTCACCTCGCCCCTTTCGGCGATTCTGGCCAGTTCGAGCGAGGTGAAACGGCGGACGCCGGACATCGACTTGGAGAACTTGGTCTCGTCGATGCCGACCTCGGCGGCGAACTGCCGCTGGGTCTGGCCCCGTGCCGAGATCAGCTGGTGTATTCGGGTGGTCGTCGGGTCCGGCATGAGTTGAGTCTATGGATGCTTGCGGAAATCGCAAGCAAAACAGTTCTCACAAAAGCCCAGGTAGCCGCCAAATACTGACTTCATCACCCGGTCAGACGATGCGCTTCTCCCCCGCCGTCACCCTCACGTCCAGGCGGTTGCCCGGCGGGGGGAAGAAGCACAGAAAGTGGTCGGTCAGGGCGCACGGCGGCAGGTGCGCCCTGTTGAAGTCGGCCTCCAGCGTCCCGTCCGGCCCCGGCGCGGGCAGGGGCAGGGTGCGGAAGCGGAAGGTCTCATCTCCGTTCGTCAGGTCGCCGAAGTGGGCCGACAGGCCGCCGGGGGCCTCGGTGACCGCGAGGGTGCGGCTGCCGCCCGGGAGGTCGACGACGACCTCGCCGACCAGGAGCAGGTCGCGGTCGCGGCCGTCGGCGGTGAGGACGGTCTCCGGGCGGGTCTCCCCGTAGGGGCGGAAGACGGCCGGGCGGATCCACGCCGGGTCGTGGGGGTAGGACTCGATGCCCGTGAAGGCGCGCAGCGTCTCGGCGTCGGGGTCCCACGTGCGGATCGCGGGCAGGCCGTCGCGGATGACGAGCTGGATCCTGACGCGGCCGAAGTACAGGGCCGGCACGTCGGGGGTGATGACGACCGGGCCGGTCACGGGTTCGCCGTCGATGGTCAGGCCGTCGTCGAGGCCGGCCTTCAGCTCGACGCCGCCGCCGGTCGGGCTCCACACTCCGGGCACGCCCGGGACGACGGTCTCGCCGTCGATCCAGGTCGTGCCGGTCAGGGTGAGCAGGTCCCGCACCTCGTCCTCGCGGGTGGTCATGAGAGCTCCTTCCAGGCCCGGCCGAGCAGTTCGGCCGAACGCACGCGGTCGGCGTGGTCGTGGGTGATGGTGGTGACGAGCAGTTCGTCGGCGCCCGTGACGTCACGGAGCACCCGGAGGCGCTCGACGACCTGGGCGGGCGTGCCGACGAACTGGGTGTCGAGGCGGTCGGCGACCAGTTCGCGGTCTTCGGGCGACCACTCGTGCGCGAGCGCCTCCTCGGGCGTGGGGAACGGGATCGCCCCGTCTCCGGTCCGGATGCTGCGCACCCACAACCCGTACGGCGCGGCGATCCTTCTCGCGAGAGCCTCCGTCTCGGCCACGACGACGTCGGCGGAGACCATCACGTGGGGCTTGGCGTGCAGCTCCGACGGCTTGAACGCGTCGCAGTAGGCCTCCACGGCCTCCAGCACCGCCGACGGGCTGACGTGGTAGTTGGCCGCGAACGGCAGGCCGCGTTCGGCGGCGACCTGGGCGCTCTGGCCGCCGCTGCTGCCGAGGATCCACAGCTCCAGCTCGGCGCCCTCACCCGGGTTGACGTGGGCCTCCACGCCCTCCGCCGACCGGTAGGTCCCGGCGATGAACGCCCTGATGTCGTCGACCTGCTCGGCGAAGTCGGGCGCCTCCGCGCCGGGCTGCTGGAGGAGCTGCGCCCACAGGGTGAAGATCGATTTGTTGGCGATGGAGGCGAACGAGAACGGCTTCGGGATGAGCAGGCCGTCGACCACCCGCGCCTCCTGCGGCGGTGGCGGGGGCGCGTCGGCGGCGGCGCGGAACTCCTTGGCCCGCTGGCCCGACCGGCCGAGGCCCAGATCGATGCGGCCCGGGTGGAGCGCGTCGAGGGTGCCGAACTGCTCGACGACGCCCAGCGCGGTCTGGTGCCCGAGTTGCACCGCGCCCGAGCCCACGCGGATGGTGCTGGTCGCGGCGGCGACCGCGCCGATCAGCACCGCGGGGGCCGAGCTCGCCACGCCCGGCGTGAAGTGGTGTTCGGCCAGCCAGTAGCGGTGATAACCGGCCGCTTCGGCCGTGCGGGCCAGGTCGAGGGTGTTGGCGAGGGCCTGCCGGGCGTCGCCGCCTGAGACGATCGGGGCCAGGTCGAGGATGGACAGCCGGGTCATGCGAGCCCTCCCAGGGGTCTGCTGGGGATTTCGGCGCGGAGCACGGGCGCGATCTCCGCTTGGAACAGTTCGAGCGAGGCCCGGTGCCGCGCGTCGGGGAGCCCTTCGGCCTCGGCCGAGATGTGCATGACCTCGTGGCCGAGCCGGTCGTGGTAGCGGTGGACCTTGTCGATGATCTGCTGGGGACTGCCGATCAGGATCGAGCTGCGCTCGATGGCGTCCTCCAGGCTGTGGAAGACCGGGTCGAGGCCGCGCTGGGCGAAGAACTTCAGCCGCGCGTCGAAGACCGGCCGGTAGGTCTCGATCGCGTCCTGCGACTTCGGGGCGCTGTAGTAGCCGGCCGTCCCGGCGCCGACGACCACGTCCTTGGGATCGTGGCCGTGGTGCTCCCAGCGTTCCCGGTAGTAGGCGACGAGTTCGGCGTACGGCTCGACCGGGTTGGAGACGTTGGCGGAGAACAGCGGGTCGCCGTAGAAGGCGGCCAGGTCGACCGACTCGCGGCTGGTGGCGCTGCCGTGCCAGACCCTGATCGGCTGCTGGAACGGGCGGGGCAGCACCTCGGCGTCGTCGAGCGAGGGGCGGAAGCGGCCCTCCCAGGTGACCCGGTCCTCCCGCCAGAGGCGGCGGAACAGCTCGTAGCCCTCCCGGTTGCGGTCCCACTGGTCGGCCTCGGTGACGTGGAACAACTCGGCCTGCGCGGTGCCGTTGCCCTTGCCGATGATCAGTTCCAGCCGGCCGCCCGACAGGTGGTCGAGGGTCGAGTAGTCCTCGAAGGCCCGGACGGGATCGAGCAGCGCGAGCGTGGTGACGGCGGTGAAGAGCCGGATCGTGGACGTCTTCGCCGCGATGTGGCTGAGCACCACGGTCGGCGACGACGACAGGAACGGGCGTTCGTGGCGTTCCCCGAACGCGAAGCCGTCGAAGCCCAGTTCCTCGGCCACGACCGCGCTCTCGACGATCTCGCGGAAACGCTGGTCGACCGACTTGGCGGGGTGGTTGTGGAAGCCCAGCGTGAGCGCGAGGAACTTCACGACACCCTCGCATACCGGCTGGCCGGACGGCCGAGCCCGAGCCGTCCACGCAGGTCGGGGGTCTCGTACGCGGTCCGGAACGCCCCCCGCGCCTGGAGCTCGGGCACCAGGCCGCGGGTGATGGCGGTCAGGTCGTTCGGCAGGACACCCGGGCGGAGCCGGTATCCCTCCAGACCCCAGTCGAGCAGCAGGTCGGCGAGTTCGGCCGGGGTGCCCTCGAAGACGTGGGCGTCCGACTCCAGCGGGGCGCCGTCGAGCTCGTCGAGGCGGGCCTTGTGGTCGCCGAGGAAGACGACCAGGTCGGCGAAGACCTTCAGGCCGGGGTTGAGCTCGCGTACCTCCTCGACGATCCGCCGCGCGTCGTCGCGGTCTTTCGGGGTCACGTAGAGGACGTCGGCGTTCCGGGCCGCGAACTCGTACGGCGCGGTGGAGTGGCCGAGCGCGGTGATGAGCGGCTGGCCCTGCGGCGGGCGCGGGGTGATCGACGGGCCCTTGACGGAGAAGAACTCGCCCTGGAAATCGATGTAGTGCAGCCGGTCGCGGTCGATGAACCGGCCGGTCGTGGCGTCGCGGATCTCGGCGTCGTCCTCCCAGCTGTCCCAGAGGCGGCGCACCACCTCGACGACGTCCGACGCCTCGCGGAACAGCGCCTCCACGTCGGGGAGTTCACGACGGCCGAAGTGCGCCGCCTCGTCCGGACGCCCCGACACCCGCGGACGCCAGCCCGCGCGGCCCTTGCTGGCGTAGTCGAGCGAGGCGATGCCGATCGCCACGTGGAACGGCTCGGTGTGGGTCACGCTGGTGGTCGGGATCACGCCGATCTTCGAGGTCAGCGGGGCGACCGCGGCGGCCAGCAGCACGGCGTCGAGCCGGCCGCGCACCTGGTCGAGGCGGTCGTCGGGGGCGTCGTACCGGGACGACTGGAGGCTGAGGGAGTCTTCGAAGGTGACCCAGTCGAGCAGGCCGCGTTCGGCCTCGATGACCAGGTCGGCCCAGTAGCCGGCGGTGAACAGCCGGTCGGGTCGAGCACCTTCGGCCCGCCAGGCGGCCGGGTGCCATCCGGCGCCGTCGAGGGCGACCGCGAGATGCAGGCTCATGAGAGCTCCTTCAGTCCGAGGTGGTGGCGCAGGGTCGGGCCGGTGTAGTCGGCCCGGAAGACGCCCTTCTCCTGGAGCAGCGGCACGACCTTGTCCACGAGGTCGTCGAGGCCACCCGGGGTGAGGTGCGGCACGAAGATGAAGCCGTCGGCGGCGTCGGTCTGCACGAAGTGGTCGATCTCCTCCGCGACCGAGAGGGCGGTGCCCACGAAGGTCTGCGGGGCGGCGGTCTCGATGACGAGCTCGCGGATCGAGAGGTTCTTCTCCTCCGCCAGCGCCCGCCACTTGGCCGCCGTCTCGGCGCGGTCGCGGCGGAACTGGGCCCGGCCCTTGGAGACGTCGGTCGACAGGTCGGGCTCGATGTCGGGGAGGGGGCCGTCGGGGTCGTACCCGGACAGGTCGCGGCCCCAGATCGCCTCCAGGAACAGGATCGCGGTCTGCGGGCCGACCTGGGCGCGGCGGATCTCGGCCGCGCGCTCCTCGGCCTCCTCCTGGGTGTCGCCCAGCACGTAGGTGACGGCCGGGAGGATCTTCAGGTCGTCGGCGGTGCGGCCGTACTTGGCGAGGCGGCTCTTGACGTCGCGGTAGAACGTGCGGCCCTCCTCCAGCTTGCTGTGCCGGCTGAAGATGACGTCGGAGGAGGAGGCGGCGAACTCGCGGCCCTCCTCCGAGTCGCCCGCCTGGATGATCACCGGGTTGCCCTGCGGCGGCCGGGGCACGTCGAACCGGCCCCGGATGTCGAAGTGCTGCCCGGTGTGCTCGAAGAAGCCGATGCCGCCGGGCCGGACGAACCGCCCGTCGGCCCGGGGCAGCGCGTCGGAGGCCCAGGAGTCCCACAGTTCGCGGGCCGTCTGGAGGAACTCCCTGGCTCGGGTGTAGCGGTCGGCCTCGGCCAGGTAGCCGCCGCGCCGGAAGTTCTCGCCGGTGAAGGCGTCCCAGCTCGTCACGACGTTCCAGGCGGCCCGGCCGCCCGAGAGGTGGTCGAGGGTGGCCAGCCTCCGGGCCACCTCGTAGGGCTCGTTGAAGGTGGAGTTGACGGTCGCCGCGAGTCCCAGGTGCGTGGTCACCGCCGACAGGGCCGACAACACGGTCAGCGACTCGGGCCGCCCGACGACGTCGAGGTCGTGGATGCGGCCCTTCATCTCGCGCAGCCGCAGCCCCTCGGCGAGGAAGAAGAAGTCGAACTTGCCGCGTTCGGCCGTCTGCGCGAGGTGCTTGAAGGAGTCGAAGTCGATCTGGCTACCCGACCTGGGGTCGGACCAGACGGTGGTGTTGTTCACGCCCGGGAAGTGCGCGGCGAGATGGATCTGCTTGGTCATAGTGCCCTCCTGGCACGGCTGCGAGCAGTTCTTGGGTGTACGGGTCGGCCGGCGCCGTGAAGATCTGGTGCGCGTCGCCCGACTCGACGGCCCGGCCGTCCTTCAGCACCAGCACGTGGTCGCTGACGTGGTGCACCACCCCGAGGTGGTGCGAGATGAACAGGTAGGCGACCCCGAGCTCGGCCTGCAGCCCGGTGAGCAGGTCGAGCACCTGGGCCTGGATCGACACGTCGAGGGCCGACACCGGCTCGTCGCAGACGATCACGCGGGGACGCGGGGCCAGCGCGCGGGCGATCGCCACCCGCTGCCGCTGCCCGCCGGACAACTTCAGCGGCCGCCGGTCGAGCACGCTGTCGTCGAGCCCCACCTGTTCGAGCAGCTCGACCGAGCGCTTCACCCGCTCGCGCCGGGGCGTCCCGCCGACCTCCAGGGCCTCGTCGAGGATGCGGCGTACCGAGAAGCGGGGGTCGAAGGAGCTGAGCGGGTCCTGGTAGACGACCTGCGTCTGCCGCCGGTCGACCTCGACGGTCCCGCGGTCGGGCTGGAGCAGGCCGAGCACCAGCCGGGCCGTGGTGGTCTTGCCCGACCCCGACTCCCCGACGACGCCAAGCGTCTGCCCGGCCCGCAGCTCGAAGGAGACCCCGTCGACCGCGGTCCGGCCCTTGAACGTCTTGACCAGGCCCTCGGCCCTGATCACCACGTCACCGGCGACGGTGTTCCGCGAGCCCGGCCCCGGGATGGCGTCGAGCAGGCTCTTCGTGTACGGATGTCCGGGCGCCCCCAGCACCTGCGCGGCCGTGCCGTCCTCCACGACGACGCCGTCCTTCATGACCAGGATCCGGTCGGCGAGCTCGGCCACCACCGCGAGGTCGTGGCTGATCAGCAGCAGCGCCTGACCGGCCCGTTTGCGTTCGGCCAGCAGCCGCAGGATCTGCGCCTGCACGGTGACGTCGAGCGCGGTGGTCGGCTCGTCGGCGATGAGCAGCCGGGGCCCGCAGGCGATGGCCGAGGCGATCAGGGCCCGCTGCCGCAGGCCGCCGGAGAGCTCGTGCGGATACTGCTTCGCCCGCACCTCCGGCTCGGGCACGCCGACCTCGGTCAGCAGGTCGATCACCCTGCCGGGGATCTCGTGCCGGGGGGCCGCGCGGTGCAGCTTCAGCGTCTCGGCGATCTCCTTGCCGACCGGGCGCAGCGAGTCGAGGGAGACCAGCGCGTCCTGGAGGACGTAGCCGATCTTCCGCCCCCGGATCGAGCGCCACTGGCGTTCGGGGAACCCCGAGGCGTCCACTCCCTCGATCGCCAGCCGCCCGGCGGTGACGGTCGCCTCCTCCCCGGTCAGCCCGAGGAGGGTGCGCGCGGTGACGCTCTTGCCCGACCCCGACTCGCCCACGACGGCCACGCACTCGCCCGGGTGGACGGCGAGCGAGACGCCGCGGACGGCGTGCACGCCCGGGAAGCTCACGTGCAGGTCGGTCACCTCGACCACGGGTGTGCTCACGCGATCCTCCGCTGCAGCCGGCGTCCGACGACGGTGATGGACAGGACGGTCAGCGTGATCGCCACCCCGGGGAACACCGCGATCCACCACGCGACCGAGAAGTAGTCGCGCCCGGCCGAGAGCATCGCCCCCCATTCGGGCGCCGGCGGTTGCGGCCCGAGCCCGAGGTAGCTGAGCGAGGCGGCGGCCACCAGGGCGGTGCCGACCTCGATGGTGGCCAGCACCACCAGCGGCTCGAACGCGTTGGGCAGCACGTGCCGGGTGACGATCCGGCCTCTGCCGAGCCCGAGCGAGACGGCCGCCTCCACGAACCCGGCGTTGCGGATGACCATGGTCTGGGCGCGCACCAGCCGGGCGTAACTGGGCGCGGTGTAGAGGGCGATCGCGAAGATCACGTTGACCGTGCCGGGCCCGGTGACCGTGATGACCAGCAGCGCCAGCAGCAGCGTCGGCAAGGACAACACGATCTCGACCAGGCGCATCACGATCTCGTCGACCACCCGCCCGCCGAGCGCGGCCAGCAGGCCGAGCGCCGTGCCGACGACCACCGCGAGGGCGGTCGCGCCGAGACCGGCCAGCAGGGAGGGCGCGGCGCCGTACACGATGCGGGTGAAGACGTCGCGGCCGTTGGCGTCGGTGCCGAGCAGGTGGTCGGCGCTCGGCCCCTGGAGGGCGGCCAGCGCGTCGGCGGCGTCGGGGGTGCCGCCCGTGAGCAGGCCGGGCGCGAGCGCGGCCAGCGTGACCAGGGCCAGGAAGGCCACGGCGAAGATCCTCACGTGGCACCCCGCAACCGGGGGTCGATGAGGAGGTAGAGCACGTCGACGACGATGTTGACGACGACGTACAGGACCGCCGTGAGCAGCACCACGCCCATCACGACCGGCAGGTCCTTGCCGCCGACGGCGGTCAGGGTGAGCTGGCCGATGCCCTGGCGGGAGAAGATCTGCTCCACCGCGACCATCGCGCCGACCGTCAGGCCGACGAGCCAGCCGATCAGCGTCACGGTCGGGACGAGCACGTGCCGCAGCGCGTGCCGGAGCCGGACCCCCAGGTCGGACATGCCGCGGGTGCGGGCGGTCAGCACGAAGGGCTGCTCCAGGGTGAGCTCCAGGCCCTCGCGCATCATCTGGGTGAGCATGGTCGTGATCGGCAGCGCGACCGCGATGACCGGCAGCACCAGCGCGGCGAGGCCGTCGGCGCCGACCGCCGGGAACCAGCCGAGCTGGAAGGAGAAGATCGTCAGCAGCAGGATCGCGGTCCAGAACGTCGGGATCGACACCCCGATGAGCTCCAGGTTCGACGACAACCCCCGGATCCAGGGCCGCCGGCGCGCGGTCAGGATCGCCAGCGTCGTCGACACCACGACGGCGACCAGCAGCGAGGCCCCCGCGAGCTGCAGCGACGGCCCGAGTTGCGCCCCGATCGCCGAGGCGACCGGTTCGTGCAGCTGGTACGACTGCCCGAGGTCGCCCCGCAGCACCCGCCCCAGGTAGGTGGCGTACTGGACGAACAGCGGCTCGTCGAGCCCGTAGTCGGCGATGATCTGGGCCCGCACCTCGGGGGTGACGATGCTGCTGCCGATCAGCACGTCGACCACGTTGCCGGGCGTCAGGTGGAGGGCGGTGAAGGAGACCGTCACCGCCCCCCAGAGCACCAGCACCGAGGTGCCGAGCCGGGTGAGGATACGGCGGATCATGCCTGCGACACCCAGGCGTCGTAGAAGACCGGGAAAGCCTGCGGCTCGAAGGTGATGTCCTGGACGTTCTTCGACGCGCCCAGCAGGTAGGTGAAGACGTAGACCGGGATGATCGAGGCCTCGGCGTTGGCCTTCTGCTGGACCTTGGCGTAGAGCGCGGCCCGCTCGGCCGGGTCGGTGGTGCGCAGCGCGTCGGTCAGCCAGCCGTCGACCTCGGCGTCGTTCCAGCGGGCCAGGTTCTGGCCGAAGAAGTCGGGGCGGGGGATGTTGGAGATCGCGAACAGGTTGCGCAGCGCGTCACCGTCGGCCCGCTGCCAGCTGAAGTCGATGAGGTCGTAGTCGCCGGCCAGTGCCTTCGGGGTGAAGTCGGCAGGCGTGACGTCGACGAACCGCACGTCGAACCCGGCCTTCTTGGCCTCCGCCTGCACCTGTTCGGCCAGCGTGCCGCGCTGCTCCCGGGCCAGCGCCTTGAGGAAGGGCCACTTGACCGTCAGGCGCCGCCCGTCCTTGGTGCGGTAGCCCTCGGCGTCCCTGGCCGACCAGCCGGCCTCGTCGAGCAGCCGGGCGGCCCCTTCGGGGTCGTACCTCCACTGCGTCTCGGTGGCCTTGTCGTATCCGGCCGTCTCCGGGGAGATCGCGCTGAACGCGGGGTCGAAGGTGCCGAAGTAGAGCTTCTCGACGACGGTGGCGAAGTCGATCCCGTCGCGGAAGGCCTGCCGGACCCTCTGGTCGGCGAAGACCCCCTTCTCGTTGTTCGGGTAGTAGTTGTAGTTCCCGCCCGGGGCCTGCTTGCGGATGATGGTCAGCTTCGGGTTGGCCTCGACCTGCGTGACGTTGACCGGCGGCACACTGGCGATGGCGTCGATCTGCCCGCTGGTCAGCGCGCCGAGCCTGACGGCGTCCTCGACGATGACCTTGAACTCCAGGCGTTCGAGGTAGGCCGGGCCGGTGTGCCTGGCGATCGGCGGCGCCCAGTCGTAGTCGGGGTTGCGGTGGTAGGTGATGCCCTGGTGCGGCGTGAACGCGTCGATGACGAACGGCCCCGTCCCGACGACCTTCTTGGCCAGCGCCTCGGGCCCGAGCGCGAGCTGCTTGGGTGACTGGATGCCGAAGTAGGCGGTGGCCAGGGCCGCCAGGAAGGGCGAATAAGGCTCCTTGAAGGCGACTTCGACGGTCTGCGGGTCGACGACGGTGCTCTTCTCGTACGGCCCGAACGCGGCCGCCGCGAGTTGCGACTTGGTCGCCGGGTCGACGATGTGGTCGAGGTTGGTCTTCACGGCGGCGGCGTCGAAGGGCGTGCCGTCGCTGAACGTGACTCCGGTGCGGAGCTTGAAGGTGTAGGTGCGCCCGTCGTCGGAGATCTCCCACGAGCTGGCCAGCCACGGGTGGATGTCGCCCTTGTCGTCGAGGGCGACCAGCGAGTCGAGGACGGGCCGGGTGAAGAGGCCGGTCACGTCCTGCGGGCTGGCGTGGGGGTCGAGGTTGAGCGGCTCGGTGTTGACGCCGAAGACGAGCGAGCCGCCCTTGGCGGGGCTTCCCTGGGGGACGCTGGTCTCACCGCATGCGGCGAGCAACGGAAGTAGCAGTAATGCGGCAAGGGGGGCGCGGAACCGGCGCACGGAGATCACCTCTCAGTTTCCTACTTTTAATGTAGGAAATAGGGGAATCTCCGTCAAGCGGGTGTGTCTAGTGCCACCCTCCGTCGACCCGCAACGTCGCGCCGGTGACGTAGGCGGAGCGGGGGCTGGCCAGGAAGGTCACCATGTCGGCGTACTCCCGCGGCAGCCCGATCCGCCCGACGTCGACCATGGTGGTGAGCCGCCTGCCGGCGGTCTCGGCCATGTCCTCCCAGGTCTCACCCCAGCCCGACTGCCGCCCGAGCTCGGTCAGCCGGACCTTCGCCTTCGGCGTGAGGATGCCGCCGGCCGCCACCGCGTTCGAGGTGACCCCGGAGTCCTTCAGCTCGCGGGAGAGCGAGGCGGCCAGGTTGTTGCGGGCCGCGTTGGTGGCGGCATAGTGGGGCTGGGTGTCCATCGGATAGTCGGACAGGGCGCTGCTGATCTGGATGACCCGCCCCCAGCCCCGTTCCCTCATGCCCGGGACGAACCTCTTGATCATCCGTACCGACGCGACGACGTTGACGTTGTAGATGTCGTTCCAGTCGTCGGCCGACAGGCTGTCCCAGGTCAGCGAGGGGTCGAAGACGCCCAGGTTGTTGACGAGGACGTCGACCTCCTTCGCCGCCTCCGCCACGGCGTCGGCCCCCTCATCGGTGGCGAGGTCGCCGATGGCGACGGTCCCGCCGATCTCCTCCGCGATCGCCTCGGCCCTGTCCCGGTCTCTCCCGTGGACGACGACCGCGACCCCCTCGGCGGCGAGGGTCCGGGCGATCTCCTCGCCGAGACCGCCGGTCGATCCGGTCACCAGGGCACGCTTGCCCGTGAGCTGCAGGTCCATGAATGGGCTCCCTTTAAAGTGGACTGTGCAGTCCAAAATGCCACCACAAAAATGGACTGTCAAGTTCATTTTTTGCTAGAGTACCCAGGTGAGAGCACTGACTCCGAAGGGCGCCGCCACCAGGCAGCGGATCGTCGAAGGCGCCGCCAAGCTCATCCGCGACCACGGCCCCGCCAACGTGGGTCTCGACGACATCCGGGCCGCGACCGCCACGAGCAAGAGCCAGCTCTTCCACTACTTCCCCGACGGCAAAGCCGACATGCTGCTCGCCGTGGCCGCCCACGAGGCCGAACTCGTCCTCGAAGAACAACAGCCCTACCTGAGCGACCTGACCTCGTGGGCCCAGTGGGAGGCCTGGCGCGACCGCGTGATCGCCCGCTACGCCGCCCAGCGCCGCCGCTGCCCGTTGTCGGCGCTGACGGCCCAGTTGGGACTGGCCGACCCGGCGGTCGAAGAGATCATCACGGGGATGTACGCGCGCTGGCAGCGCCACGTGGCCGACGGCGTGCGGGCGGTCCGCCCAGACGCCGACGCCGAACGCGTGGCCACCCAGCTCATCGGCGCGATCGCGGGCGGGGCCACGATGCTGGTCGCCACCGACGACATCCGCTACCTGGAGATCGGCCTCACGGAGGCCATAGAGAACCTGCGCCGGGGAGCGCCCCGAGCAATGTCACTCTAAGCATTCTCCAATTGCACAGAGTATGCAGGAGTGCTTTCTTGACAGAGAGTGATTCATCGGAGACTTTGTGTACGAACTGAGGACCGCCAGTTCGCCACGAAGGGATTTCACCTTTGCGACGCATCGTCCCTGCGGTCGTGCTCACCCTCATCCCGCTGACCGCGGTCCTGTCACCCCGGGCGGCCACCGCCGCGCCCGCCGATCCGCAGGTCGTCTTCAGTGAGGAGTTCGAGAACGGCATGGGCACGGCGCCCGTGATGGTCACCGACTACACCGGGCCCGCACCCCACGCCATGACCTACGCCGCCGACCCCGCCTGGCTGACCTCGTGCAACGGCCTCATCGCCAGCCGTCTCAACCCCGCCGTCGCGCCTCCGCTCGCGCAGCAGTGCGGCGGCTGGTGGCCGGTCGTCCGGGATCTCGCCGGCGCGCTCGGCCAGTGGGCGGGCGGCGACCCGGCCACGAACCACGCCGTCACGGCCTTCACGCACACGCCGCCCGGCTCGGGCAAGGTGCAGCTGGAGACGGAACACCCGGTGTCCATCGGGAGCGGCAACCGGTTCGTCACGTTCTCGGTCGACGCGGCGGCGGTCAACTGCAACGTGGCCCATCCGCTGATGGTGTTCTACCTGCTCGACGGGAACACCGCGATCCCGACGTTCAGCCAGCCCATCGACACCTGCGCCAACCCCGGAGCGGTGATCGGCGGCATCTCGGTCGGCACCTACACGAGTGACGCGCCCGTCCTGTTCTCCGGCTCGCAGCTCGGCATCCGCCTGGTCAACACCCAGGGCGGCACCAACGGCAACGACGGGGCGATCGACAACGTCCGGGTGCTCGACGTGACCCCGGCGCTCGGCGTCTCCTACTCGCCGGGCAGCCCCACGATCGGGCAGACCGCCACGCTCAAGCTGACCGTGACCAACACCTCGGAACTGCGGGAGAAGAACGGCTGGTCGTTCAAGGTCGCCCTGCCCGACGGGCTGACCCCGGCGGGGACGCCGACGAGCGACTGCGCCCAGCCCTCAGTGTCGGTCGCGAACGGGGTCGTCTCCGCCGGCGGCGGGATCGGCGACGGCGTGACGAGCTGCACCATCAACGTTCCGGTGAAGGCCGGGGTCATCGGCGAATACTCGACCTGCCCGGCCGACGTCTCCGACCGGGTCGGCATGAACAACGCGACCGCGTGCGCGTCGGTGACGTTCGTCGCGCCGGAGCACAAGTTCGACGCGCACGCCCACGCCGCCAAGGTCACCGCGCCGCTGATCGGCGGCCCGGCGCTGGTTCCGTCCGACGTCACCTGCACGGCCACGCCCGGCTCCGACCACGACTCGCTGCTGACCGCGGTGCTCCCGGCCGTCGCCTCGCTCGGGGTGCTCACCACGGAGGCCTCCGGCACGGTGGGGCCCGACGGGTTGCGTACCGCCAGAGCGAAGGCCACCACCGCGAAGCTGAACCTGCTCAACGGCCTGGTCACGGCGGAGGAGATCACCGCCCAGGCGACGGCGGCCGCCACCGGGAGCGGGACGGTCACCACCTCGGGCACGACCACCTTCACCGCGCTCAAGGTCAACGGATCGGCCATCACGAACCCGCCGGTGAACCACACGATCACCATCCCGCTGGTGGCGAAGATCGTCCTCAACGAGCGGGTGCCCTACGGGAACGGCACCGGCATCAAGGTCAACGCCGTCCACGTCACGACGATCGCAGGGGTGGACGTCGTCATCAGCCACGCCCGCGCCTCGCTGACCCTGCCCGGCCAGTCCTGCCCGTCGGCCTAACTGACAACAGGCGGAAAGCCCAGGCGCCGATCACCTGGGCTTTCCGTCGGTCGACGGGTCAGCCTGCCTGGCAGGACACCGTCGGCCACGTGTTGTTGCCGTTGCGCATGATCGTCACGCCCCAGTTGTTGCCACTGCCGTTGGGCCGTGCCGTCAGGGTCTGCGCGTTCGGGTAGGACGCGGTGATGTTCCACGTCGAGCTGATCTTCGCGGGGGACGGCACGTTCATCGTCACCGTCCAGTTGCTCGAACCGCTGACCGAGACGTTCAGGTTGTAGCGGTCACTCCACGACTGGCCCGCCGACAACGACGCCGTGCAGCCGCCTCCGCCGCCGCCACCGCCGGTGGGGGTCGGGGTGGGCTGCGGGTTGGTGCCGCCGCCGATCGTGATGTTGGAGCTGCCGCTGCTCTGGTAGCCCTCGGTCGCCATGATCATGTAGTCGTGGTTGCCGAGCTGCATGCCGGCCCGCGACCACGCGTCGAAGTGGTTGCCCGCGGTGATGGTGCCGCCGGTCTTCTTCTGCTGGCGCACGCTCCAGAACTGCTTGAACGTCCGGGTGCCCTCGATCGAGGGCGCGTTGGTGCGGGTCGTCTCGTAGATGTCGTAGGTGCCGCCGTCGCTGGTCACCGTGCCCTTGAAGGAGCCGGTCGGCCGGTAGGTGCCCCAGTTGTCGACGATGTAGTACTCGATCAGCGGGTTACGAGTCCACCCGTAGAGGGTCAGGTATGCGTTTCCCGACGGGTTGAAGCTGCCCGAGTAGGACACCGTCCTGCGGCCACCGGTCTGCCAGCCCTTGCCGGCGACGAAGTTGCCGGTGTTGCGCCACGAGGTGCTGTAGTTGCCGCCGGAGCCGAGCTCCATCGAGACCGTGCCCTGGGCGTCAGTCCAGAAGGAGTACCAGTAGCCGTTGTTGGTACCGGTCTGGTTGGTGGTCACGGCCGCCTGGGCGATGCCCGGCAACATCGTGATCATGGCCATCACCGTGGCCCAGACACCTACGGCCGCTAAGCCTTTTTTCATGGAAGTGCTTCCTCCCTGCCTTGGGGGCTCGGTACGACCGACGGGAGCGGATCGGTATCCCCGAAAGTGTCGGCGGGAGCATCCGGGCTGTCAACAACTTTCAGAAACATCTCCGAAATCTGAACGTGCAGCTCAGCGGCGAATATGCAGGTCAAACCACATCCACAGAATGGCTTTGCTCGATGTAACCAGATGAACGGGACACCCCCGCCAGGCAGGGAGAAAGAAACTTTCGGGCTTCGAGCGAAAAGCCCGCTCCCCCGCGGACGGGGAAGCGGGCTCCGCGGAACGTCAGCGCCTGTGCTTCAGGGCCCACTCCAGGGCGTAGTCGGCGACGGCCTCCCAGCCGGGGGCGCCGCAGGTCCAGTGGTCGCGGCCCTCGAACTCGTGGTAGTCCGTCAGGGCGGGCGAGTTCTTGTAGTGCTTGGCGTTGGACCTGTTCACCGACGGCGGCATGATGTGGTCCTTCTCCCCGGCGATGAACAGCAGGGGCGCGCGGTCGGCGTCGTAGTCGACCCACGTGTCCTGGTGGCCGGGCTTGAAGTTGGCGAACAGGCCGTACTCCCAGACCCAGTAGCCGGGCGCGGCGATCGCGTACCGTTCCCAGACGGCGCGCGAGTCCTCCTCCGACAGGGTGTTGGTGAAGGCGTAGTGCCACTCCTCCGGCGTGAAGCCGACGGCGCGGTGCCGGTTGGCGGGGTTCTTCAGCGCCGGGAACAGCGACCTGGCCTGCGAGATCGGGTTGACCCGCACGCCCTCGGTCGGCGCGGAGTCGATCACGACGCCGGCCGCGCCCAGCCCCTTGGCCAGCAGCAGCTGGGTGAGCGTGCCGCCGAACGAGTGGCCCATGATGATCGGCGGCTCGGGCTCGGCCTCGATCACCGAGGCCAGGTGGGCGACCGTCTCGGTGACGGTCAGGTTGGCGATGACGTCGGGGTTCTCCCGCAGCGCCTCGACCTCGATCTCGAAGCCGGGGTAGCCCGGGGTGAGCACCTTCACGCCCTTGGACTCCAGGTGGGGGACCCACTGCTCCCAGCTCCGGGGCGTGACCCACAGGCCGTGGACGAGTACGACGGTCGTCATGAGATGAACTCCAGGAGGTCGGCGTGGAGGCGGTCGCGGTCGGTGTCGGGCAGGGCGTGGCCGCTGCCCTCGTACACCTTGAGGACGGCGCCGTCGATCAGGGCGGCCGAGCGCTCGCCGCCCACCTCGAACGGCACGATCTGGTCGTCGTCCCCGTGGATGACCAGCGTCGGGACGTCGATCTTGGCGAGGTCGGGACGGAAGTCGGTGGCCGAGAACGCGGCGATGCACTCGTAGGCGGCCCGGTGCCCGCAGGCCATGCTCTGCAGCCAGAACGCGTCGCGGAAGCCCTGCGCCACGTCGCCCCTGCGGTTGTGGCCGAAGAACGGGCCGTCGGCCAGGTCGCGGTAGAGCTGCGAACGGTTCGCCAGCTCACCGGCCCGGATCCCGTCGAACACCTCGATCGGCAGGCCCTCCGGGTTGTCGTCGGTCTTCAGCATGAGCGGCGGCACCGCGCCGACGAGCACGACGCGGGCGACCCGCGCGGTGCCGTGCCGGCCGATGTAGTGCACGATCTCGCCGCCGCCGGTCGAGTGACCGACGAGGGTGAGGTCGCGCAGGTCGAGGTGCTCGATCAGGCAGGCCAGGTCGTCGGCGTAGGTGTCCATCTCGTTGCCGTGCCAGGTCTGCGACGAACGGCCGTGGCCGCGCCGGTCATGAGCGATGGCGCGGTGGCCGTTGTTCGCCATGAACAGGGCCGAGGCCTCCCAGGCGTCGGCGTTCAGCGGCCAGCCGTGGCTGAACAGGACCGGGGAACCCCCGGTCCCCCAGTCCTTGTAGAAGATCCGCGCACCGTCATCCGCGGTGACAAAGGGCACTGTGGCCTCCTTGGCTCGAGTGGGGTGACTCGAGCGTCGCGCGGAGGAGGGTGGCTACGTACCACGCGATTCACGTAGTTTGTCGGCGAGTTGGCGGCGGGAGGAGATGCCGAGTCGCTGGAACACCTTCCGCAGGTGGTAGTCGACGGTGTTGGCGCTGATGAAGAGCGTGGCGGCGATCTCGGCGTTGGTGTGGCCCTGCCCGGCCAGCCGGGCGATGGTCAGCTCCTGCGTGGTCAGGTCGGGCAACTCCGACCCGCTCCGGGCCGCCGCTTTCAGGCCGACCGCTTCGAGTTCCGCCTTCGTCCTCGGTACGAACATGTCCGCGCCGTTCCGTTCGAAGAGCCCGATCGCGAGCTGGAACTGCTCCCCGGCCTCCCGTCTGCGGCGCTGGCGGCGGAGCCATTCCCCGTAGAGAAGGTGGGTCCTGGCCAGGTCGATCTCCACGGTGGTCGTGCCGAGGGCCTCGACCGCCGAGGTGTAGCAGGCCTCGGCGGCGGCGTCGTCGCTGATCAGGGCCAAAGACCGCTGGGCCACGCCCCGGCACCACGCCGACCCGTTGGCCTCGGCCCTCGCCAGCAGCTCGTCGACGACGGGCCGGGCTTCGGCGGCGTGCCCGCTGCGGACGGCGGCCTCCACGAAGTCGGGGTACTCGATCGGCGTCACCTGCAGGAACGGATCGACGATCAGCGGCCTGAGCCGGTCGTACGCGTCGCGGTAGGCGCCTTCGGCGAGGTCGCGCAGCCCGACGGCCCCGACGGCGGTGGCGCCGACCCCGCCGAAGCCGAGCGCGTTGGCCCCCTCCGCGATCGCGAGCACGACGTGCCGGGGGGAGCCGGTCCAGCTCATCAGCGAGGCGTTGATGACGTGCTCCGCGTCGTAGCCCATCGCCAGGCGCACTTCCCGAACCTGCTCCATCGCCTCCTGCGCGAGGCGGATCGAACCGCCCATCAGCTCGGCGAGGGAGATCACCCAGAGCAGGGTGTCGAGGGCCTGCAGCGCGCCCATCTCCCGGGCGGCCGCGGCGGCGCGGGCGAGCCCCGCGCGGCGTCTGCCGTCGTCCCACAGGAACGCGCCGAGCGCGGCGATGGCCGAGCCCATGTGCATCATCTCGTGGTCGGGCAGCGTCAGGATCGCGTCGAACGCGGCCCGGACGCGCGGCACCGCCTCCTTGTAGGGCAGCAGGATGAGCGCGCCGATGCCGGCCAGGATCTCCGCGTAGGGCCCGCCGCCGGCCGCCCCGGCGCTGATGCGCCGCCCCAAGTCCTCCTGGCTGATCCCGGCCGTCAGGCGGTCGCTGACGGCGCAGGCCTCATATGCCCGCAGCAGCGCGCGCCGCTCTCGTTCGAGGTCACGGCCCTGGAAGGCGTCGGCCGCCCGGACCAGCTCGGCCGCCGCCGAGGGCAGCAGCCGCGCGTCGGCCGAGAACATGGCCAGCGCGCACCGCACCACGATGGCCCGGCCCTGCTCGACGGGCCCGGCGGTGCTCTCGTCGACGTGGGCGAGCAGATCGCCCGCGACCTTCACCGCGCCCACCGCGAGCGCCGCCTCGGCCGCGCCGACCAGCCGGGAGTTCCTGACCGGCCCCGACGGGGTGAGCTCGGCGGCACGGGTGAGGATGCTGGCCCGGGACGCGAAGCCGCCTCGGCGGGCGGCCAGGTCGGCGGCGTGCTCCAGCCGGTCGGCCACCCGGGCGTCGGTGCCGACGGTGGCCTTGGCGGCGTGCCAGGCTTCGAGCTCGACCATGCCCAGCGCGGCGGCGGCCCGGGCGAGTCCCCGGTGAGTGCGCCTGCGGTCGGTGCCCGACGAGGCGTTGTAGGCGGCCGACCTGACCAGCGGGTGCCGGAACCGGACGGTCTCGTGCAGCTCGACCAGCCCGATCGCCTCGGCCCGCTCGGCGACCTCGTCGTCGAGGCCCAGCTCGCGGGCGGCCGAGGTGATCAGGTCGAGGTTGCCGGTGGTGTCGGCGGCGGCGAGGAGGACCCAGAGGCGTACCCGCGGATCGGTGTGGCCGAGACGGCGGGCGTAGTGGGCCTCCAGGCGGCGGCCGACCGGGATCGGGTCGTCGCCGAAGCCCAGACCGGTCATGTCGCGGGCCTCTTCGGCCAGGTCGATCAGCGCGAGCGGGTTGCCGCCGGTGGCGCGGGCGATGGCCGCCGCCGACGCCGGGTCGATCGGGGCCGACAACGACCGGAGCAGCAGCGCGGTCGCCGACTCCTGGGCGAGCCCTTCGAGCAGGAGCTCGGGCACCCCGGCGAGCCGGGAGGCCAGGCCGTCCTCGTCACGGGCGGCGAACAGCAGCGCCACCGGCTCGACCGCGATGCGGCGCGCCACGAACGCCATGACGTCGAGGCTCTCCTGGTCGAGCAGGTGGGCGTCGTCGACCGCGCACACGATCGGCGTCTCGCCCGCCGCCGCCGCGAACAGCCCCAGCACCCCGAGACCGACCAGGAAGCGGTCGGGCGGCGGCCCCTCGGCCAGGCCGGAGGCGACCCTGATCGCCTCACGCTGCCGGTCGGGCAGGGCCGGGAAGTGGCCGCTCAACGGGATCGTCAGCCGCTGGATGGCCGCGAACGGCAACTCCATCTCCGACTCGAACCCGTCGAGCCGGATCAGGCGGAGCCCGGCCGCGCCGGTGGTCGTCGCCTCCAGCAGGGCCGTCTTGCCGATCCCGGGCTCGCCGGTGATCAGCAACGACCCGCCATGCCCGTTGCGCGCGTTGCCGAAGAGGAGTTCCAGCCGACGTTGCTCGTCATCCCGCCCGAGGAGCCTCAACACGGACCAATCACACCAGATCTCTCCGGCGGGCCGGAAGGCACGACCCCCCGACAGCCCACCCGCCGGTTTCCCTTCATCGGGATGAGGCCCGCCGTTCAATATCGGTCATTACGGTGGTCGGCTGGCAATCTTGTGACATAACGGAAGGTACGCCGATGTTCCGTCCCGCCCTCGCCGGTCTGGCCCTGGCCGCCGCGACGCTCGCCGTCCCCGGCACGGCCACGGCGAAGCCCGCGCCCGCCCCGGTCGTCGTCGCGGACGTCACCATCCCCTCGATTCCGTTGCAGGAGCTCCAGTCGTCGATCGCCGACGACCGGGGCGTGAAGCTGGGCGGTATCGGTTCCGGGTTGTTCCCCGCCTCCCGGAGCGGCGAGTTCTGGATGGTCACCGACCGCGGCCCCAACGGGCAGCCGACGATCGCGGGAGAGAAGCGGCGTACCTTCCCGATCCCCGAGTTCGCCCCGGCCATCGCCCGCGTGTCGACCCGGCACCGCGTCGAGGTCAAGCAGTGGATCCCGATCACCGGCCGCTCGGGCCGGCCCGTCACCGGCATGTCGAACCAGGCGGGCCACGACGAGCCGCCCTACACCTGGGACGGCCTGACCAAGCTCGGCTACAACCCGAGCGGCGTCGACACCGAGGACGTCGTGGTCGACCGGCACGGCGACTTCTGGCTGGTCGACGAGTACGGCCCGTCGCTGCTGCACGTGTCGTCGAAGGGCCGGGTCATCGCCCGGTACGTGCCCGAGGGCCTGAACCTGACCGGGGCCGACTACCCGGTGAAGGACGTGCTGCCCGGCATCCTGTCGCTCCGGCCGCAGAACCGCGGCTTCGAGGGCCTGGCGATCAACGGGAACACCCTCTACCTGGCGGTGCAGAGCCCGCTGCAGAACCCGACGAAGGCCGTCGGCGACACCTCGCGGACCGCGCGCATCCTCACGTTCGACCTCCGGCGCGGCCGGGTCACCGGCGAGTACGCCTACCGGTTCGAGGACATCAAAACGTTCGACCCGTCGTACAACGGCGACCAGAGCCAGATGAAGATCTCCGGCCTGGCCCACGTCGCGGGTGACCGGATCCTGGTCGACGAGCGCACCGACCGGGTCGCGCACGTCTACGAGATCGACCTGGCCAAGGCGGAGAACCTCCTCGGCGGCCGGTACGACCAGACGTCCACCACCCCCTCGCTGGAGGCGCTGACCGACCTGACGCAGGTGCGCCCGGCGCCGAAGACGCTCGTCGCCGACCTGTCGAAGGTGGCCCCGACGCTGCCGGGCAAGGTCGAGGGCCTGGCGGTGCTCGACCCGAAGACCATCGTGGTGGCCAACGACAACGACTTCGGGCTGGGCGAGTTCGGGGCCGACGGACGCCTCGTCGACAGCGGCGTGAAGAGCCGCATCGTGACGATCAGGCTGCCGAAGCCGCTGCACTGATCGCAATCGTTACCTGATCACCCCTGTGCCCAGCGGAAACATCCGTGTTACAAACCTCATTAATCACCCGGGGAGTGGCATCTCCGGCTAACTGAATACGTGGCAGCGTGATCGGCGCGCGCGCTTTGCCTGACTGTCTCCCTCCTGTCAGGAAAGGTCTCTCATGCCTTTTCGAAGGCTGGCCAAGGTTCTCCTCTTGGCCGCTGCCCTCGTGCTGCCTTTGACGCCGCCGGTGGCCGCGCACGCCCAGGCGCAGGCCGCCGCAGCGGCGGCTGATCCCGAGTTCAAGATCCTCGTCTTCTCCAAGACGACCGGTTTCCGGCACGACTCGATCCCCGACGGCATCGCCGCGATCCAGAAGCTCGGCACGGAGAACAACTTCGCCGTCGACGCCACCGAGAACAGCGCGGCCTTCACCGACGCCAACCTCGCGCAGTACGCGGCGGTCGTCTTCCTGTCGACCACCGGCGACCCGCTGAGCAACGCGTCCGAGCGGGAGGCCCTGGAGAAGTACATCCAGGGCGGCGGCGGTTTCGCGGGCATCCACTCGGCCTCCGACACCCACTACAACTGGGAGTGGTACGGCAAGCTGGTCGGCGGCTACTTCAAGTCCCACCCGGCCACCCAGCAGGCCACCCTCAGGACCGAGGACCCGGCCCACCCGTCCACGGCGCACCTGCCGACGACCTGGACCCGGGTCGACGAGTGGTACGACTACCAGACCAACCCGCGCAGCACCGTGCACGTGCTCCAGTCGCTCGACGAGAAGTCCTACACCGGCGGCACGATGGGGATCGACCACCCGATCTCCTGGTGCCAGGACTACGACGGCGGCCGCTCCTGGTACACCGGCCTCGGCCACACCAAGGAGAGCTTCGTCGAGGCCAACTTCACCAAGATGCTGCTCGGCGGCATCCGCACGGCGGCGGGCGTCGAGAAGGCCGACTGCGCGGCCTCGCAGAGCTCCAGCTTCGAGAAGGTCACCCTCGACGACAACACCTCGAACCCGATGATGCTGGACGTCGCCAAGGACGGCCGCGTCTTCTACATCGACCGCCTCGGTGACTTCCGCATCATCAAGCCCAGCGGCGCCACCGTCACGGCCGCCCGGTTCAACGTCTACACCGCCAACGAGGCCGGCCTCATGGGCCTGGTGCTGGACACGAACTTCGCCACCAACGGCTGGGTGTACGTCTACTACTCCCCCGCCGGCGTCAACGTCGACCGCCTGAGCCGTTTCACGGTCACCGGCGACACCCTCGACCTGGCGAGCGAGGTCCAGGTCCTCAACATCCCGGTCCAGCGCGCCGAGTGCTGCCACCACGGCGGCGGCCTGGCGATCGACCACAAGACCGGCGACCTGTGGCTGACCACGGGCGACAACACCAACCCGTTCGCCTCCGACGGCTACACGCCGATCGACGAGCAGGCCGGCCGCGCCGCCTGGGACGCCCAGCGCACCGCGGGCAACACCAACGACCTGAGCGGCAAGGTCCTGCGCATCCGCCCGCAGGCCGACGGCACGTACACGATCCCCGAGGGCAACCTGTTCCCCCCGGGTACCGCCCAGACCCGTCCCGAGATCTACGCGATGGGCTTCCGCAACCCGTTCCGCGTGGGCTTGGACGCCAAGACCGGCCTGCTCATGGTGGCCGACTACGGCCCCGACGCGGGCGCCGCCAACCCCAACCGCGGCCCGCAGGGCACCGTGGAGTGGAACCTCGTCAGCAAGCCGGGCAACTACGGCTGGCCGTACTGCGTGGGCGGCAACACGCCGTACATCGACTACAACTTCGGCACCCGGGTGTCCGGCCAGGCGTTCAACTGCACCAACCTGGTCAACAACTCGCCGAACAACACGGGCCTGACCAACCTCCCGCCCGCGATCCCGGCGAACATCCACTACGTCAGCCAGACCAACCCGAACAGCTTCCCCGAGCTGAACGGCGGCGCCCCCATGGCGGGGCCGGTCTACCGCTTCGACCCGGCGATCGAGTCGGACCGCAAGTGGCCGGCCTACTGGGACGGCAAGGCGATCATGGGTGAGTGGAACACGAACAAGATGTTCTCGTTCCTGCTCGACGAGCCCGGCACCAGCCAGGTCAAGATCAACCAGATCCTCGGCTCGATGGCGTTCAAGCGGCCGATGGACATCAAGTTCGGCCCCGACGGCGCGCTCTACCTGATCGAGTGGGGCTCCGGCTTCGGCGGCGACAACGCCGACTCCGGCATCTACCGCATCGACTACGTGAAGGGCACCCGCCCGCCGATCGCCCGGATCACGGCCGACAAGACCGACGGCCCGGCCCCGCTGGCCGTGCAGTTCTCCAGCCAGGGCTCCAGCGACCCCGACGGCAAGCCGCTGACCTACGCCTGGGACTTCGACGGGAACGGCTCGACCGACTCGACGGAGCAGCACCCGAGCCACACCTACACCCAGGCCGGCCAGTTCAGCGCCGTGCTCACGGTGACCAACCCCGACGGTCTGACCGGCACCGCCAACCTGCCGATCAACGCGGGCAACACCCGCCCGACCGTCACCCTCGACCTGCCCCCGAACGGCGGCTTCTTCGAGTTCGGCGACCAGGTGAACTACAAGATCACCGTCACCGACCCCGAGGACGGCACGATCGACTGCGACGACGTCAAGATCCAGGCCTACCTGGGTCACGACAGCCACGGTCACCCGCTCGACCAGCACGAGGGTTGTTCGGGCACCATCCAGACCCTGACCGACAGCGGTCACGGGATCGACGACAACCTCTTCTACATCCTTGAGGCGACGTACGCCGACAAGGGCGGCCAGGGCGGTTCGCAGTCGCTGACCGGCCGGGCCGAGGTCATCCTCCAGCCCAAGCGCAAGCAGGCCGAGCACTTCTCGGGCACCGGCCGCGTCGCCGACGGCGTGGGCACCGACGCCCCGGGCGTGCAGATCGAGAACACCGGCGACACCCAGGGCGGCAACCAGAACATCGGGTTCACCCAGGACGGCGACTGGTTCTCCTTCACCCCGATCAACCTGGGCGGCATCTCCCAGATCCGGTTCCGCACGGCCTCGGCCGGCGTGGGCGGCACCGTGCTCGTGAAGACCGGCAACCCGGACGACGGCCCGGTGGTCGGCCAGATCGACATCACCCCGACGGGGGCGTGGCAGACGTACAAGGACGTCACGCTGACCCTGAACAGTGCTCCGGCGACGACCGGGCCGCTGTTCTTCGTGCTGCGCAAGCCGGCGAGCGCGGCGGCGGGTGACTCGCTGCTCAACTTCAACTGGATCGACTTCATCGGCAAGGGCGTCACCGAGAACCAGCGCCCCGCCGTGACGGTCACGGCCAGCCCGCTGTCGGGCACGGCTCCGCTGAAGGTCGACTTCACCGCCACGGCGACCGATCCCGATGGGGACACGCCGCTGACGTACAAGTGGAACTTCGGGCCGACGACCGCGACGGCGAGCAACACCTACGCGGCCCCCGGCACGCACACCGCCTCGGTGACCGTGACCGACGCCCGCGGCGCGGCCACCACCGCGTCGGTGGCCATCAGGGTGGACGCCGTCACCAGCACGTGCTTCTCGGGTCGTTCCGACGACTTCCTGGGCACGTCGCTCAACCGTGACCGCTGGTCGGTCATCCGCGAGGACCAGAACCTGCGGGTCCAGGACGGCAAGGTCATCCTGCCGACCTCGCTGACCGACATCTACGGCACCAACAACACGGGCACCCCGAACATCGTGCTCCAGCCCGCGCCGCAGGGCGCGTGGACGGCCACCGCGAAGTTCACCATGGACGCCCGTAACCAGTATCAGCAGGCGGGCCTGCTCATCTACGGCGACGACGACAACTACGCCAAGATGGTGCTCCAGGCGCGCGGCGCGAACGACCACGCCAACCGCGTGTTCCAGTTCATCCGCGAGGAGAACGGCGTGCCGAACGAGGTCGCCGCCAGCAACTCGCCCACCCTCGGCGACGCCTACTCCGACACCGTCTACGTGCGGTTCGTCAGCGACGGCGCCAACATCACCGCGCACTACTCGCAGGACGGCGCGACCTTCACCGCGATGACGCAGACCAAGTCGCTGGCCGGGATCACCAACCCGCGCATCGGCCTGGTCTCGCTGGCCGGTTCGGGCACCCGCCCGATCGTCGACGCCGCCTTCGACTGGTTCCACATCACCCCCGACGACAAGGCCGTCAAGCCGGGCCCGAACGACGAGTTCGACGGCACCGCGCTCGACGTCTGCCGGTGGAACGCGGTCGTCCGCCCGGACGCCGCCACCCACCGCGTCGCCGGCGGCAACCTGGAGATCGACACCGCGCAGGGTGACATCTACGGCACGGCCAACACCGCGCCGAAGAACTTCATCCTCCAGACCGCGCCCTCGGGCGACTGGACCCTGGAGACCAAGCTCGACGGCTCGGCGTTCAACGAGCAGTACCACCAGGGTGGTCTGATCGTGCACGTCGACGACGACAACTACGTGAAGTTCGACTTCCTCACCGACAACACGGCCGGCTCGGCGGTCACCCGCCGCATCGAGCTGCGCAGCGAGGTCGGCGGTTCGGTGCAGAACCCGCAGCCCGGCGCGAACAACCTCACCCAGGGCGTCTGGTACCTGCGCCTGCAGAAGACCGGCACCACCTTCCGCGGTTCCTACTCGGCCGACGGCACCACCTGGACGAACATCGCCGAGGCCGTGACCAACACGGCGGTCGGCGCGGGCCGGATCGGCCTGTTCGCCCTGGGCGCCAACCAGACGGCGGCGAAGCCGGCCAAGTTCGACTACTTCAAGGTGACCCAGCCGAGCAGCGACACCACCGCCCCGGCCACGACCGCGACGCCGAACCCGGCGCTCCCGGCCAGCGGCTGGTTCACCAGCCTGGTCCAGGTGGCGCTGGCCGCCACCGACGACGCCGGCGGCAGCGGTGTGGAGAAGAGCGAGTTCCAGCTCGACGGCGGCGCGTGGACGACGTACGTCGAACCGGTCGTGGTGACCGGCGACGGCCCGCACACGCTGAACTACCGGTCGGTCGACAAGGCCGGCAACGTCGAGCCGGCCAGGTCGCTGGCCCTGAAGGTCGACGCGACCACCCCCCTGACCACGGCGGACTTCCTGCCGGGGAACCAGGTGGCGCTGGCCGCGACCGACGCCACCTCGGGCGTGGAGAAAATCGAGTACAGCCTCGACGGCGGCGACTGGACGACCTACACCGCCGCGGTCGCCGTGACCGGCGTGGGCGACCACGAGCTCCGCTACCGGGCGATCGACAAGGCCGGCAACGTCGAGGAGACCAAGGCCGCGACGATCACGATCGAGGACACCGAGCCGACCATCGTGATCACCGGGATCGAGGGCGGCGGCGCCTACGGTGACGGCTCCGACGTGACGATCGCCTGGGAGGTGGCGGGCGCCGGCGTCAAGACGGTGACCGGCACGCTCGACGGCCAGCCGTACGTCTCGGGCTCGATCCAGCCGCTCCACAAGCTCGCCCTGGGCGAGCACATCCTCCTGGTGACCGTCACGACCGAGGCCGGCGGGACGTACACCAAGGAGGTCAGGTTCACGACCACGACCTCGACCGACGACATCTCGCTCCTGATCGAGCGGTTCCAGGCAGCCGGGAAGCTCTCGGCGACCGGGGCCGCGAAGCTCCAGGACGACATCGCGAAGGTCATGGTGTCGGAGGACAAGGGCCGCGACCGCGACAAGCCGAAGATCATCAAGAAGCTTGAGCGGTTCGTCGAGGCGGTGAACGATCCCAAGATCGTCGACAACGCCGAGGCGAAGGCGACCTTCCTCCGGGACGCCGCGGCCCTGATCGAGTACTACAGCTAGTCCAAGCCGGGGCGCCTCTTCGGAGGCGCCCCGGTCTTCTCATGCGGAGTACACGTGGTCGCTGATGAGCCGGGCGGCGCCCACCACACCCGCGACGTCCTCCAGCTCCGACAACACGATCGGCAGGTTGCCGGTCGCCAGCGGCAGCGACCGCCGGTAGACGACGCTGCGGATCTCGGCCAGCAGGATGTGCCCCAGGCGGGCCACCCCGCCCGCGATGATCACCAGGCCGGGGTTGAAGAAGCTGACGAGCCCGGCGAGCACCTGGCCGACCCGGCGCCCGCCGTCCCTTATCAGCTGGATGGCCACCGGATCGCCCTGCGCGGCGGCCATGGCGACGTCTTCGGCGGTCACCGACCCCGTGGCGGCCAGGCGCGCGGCCAGATGGGGTGAGGTCCCGTTGCGGGCGGCCGACTCGGCCTGGGCGGCCAGCGCGGAGCCGCCGAAGTAGGCCTCCAGGCAGCCGATGTTGCCGCACGGGCAGAGCGGCCCGTCTTCGTCGACCATCATGTGGCCGATGTCTCCGGCGCTGCCGGACACGCCCCGGTAGATCCGGCCGTCGACCACGATGCCGCAGCCGACCCCGGTGCCGATCTTGACCAGCAGGAAGTCGTCGACCTGGCGGGCGACTCCGGCGTGCAGCTCGCCGAGCGCCATCAGGTTCACGTCGTTGTCGAGCATCGCGGGGCACGCGAGTTCCTGGCTGACCGTCTCGCGCAGCGGGTAGCGGTTCCAGCCGGGCATGATCGGCGGCACCACCGGCACGCCCTCGGCGAAGCTCACCGGCCCCGGCACGCCGATGCCGGCCCCGTTGAGCTGCCGGTAGAGCCCCTGCTCCCGGAGTTTCCCGACGAGGTCGAAGACCCGGTCGAGCACCGGGGCGGGGCCGTTCCTTATGTCGATCGGCTCGCTGACGTGGCCCAGCACGTTGAGCTCCCCGTCGGTGACGGCGACGTCGACCGAGGTGGCGCCGATGTCGATGGCCGCGAAACGGGTGGTGGCCGACAACCTGACGAGGCCGGACCGCCGGCCGCCCCGCGACTCGGCGAAGCCGTCGGGTTCGGCCAGGTCGAGCTCGATCAGGCGGTCGAGCTCGGCGTTGAGCTTGGACCGTGACATCCCGTCGGAGGTGAGGTCGTTGAGCTGGGCTCGGGACCTGGGCCCGTCGCGGAGAAGGCGCAGCAGCGCGGCCTGGTGCGGGTTCTCCGGGCGGTTGGTCTTCACGGGAAAAAACTACCTCACAAGCTACTTTCGTCTGAAAAATCAAAAGATTAGTTGGACCGTACGTAACTTCTAGACCATGTCCCCGAAACAATTTACGCTTCGATCGAGTCAAGTCCGCCTTAAGGATGCACATGAAACACCGCCGCAGGTGGCTGATCGCCACCGCATCACTGCTTCTCCTGTCGGGCGTCACCGCCGTCCCCGCACAGGCCCACACCATCAACGCGACCGACTTCCAGCAGGTCACCCTCGCCAAGGGCGAGCCCGAGATGGGTGAGCCGATGTCGCTCGCCGTGTTACCCGACCGCTCGGTCCTGCACACGGCCCGCAACGGCACCCTGCGGCGGACCGACGCCGCGGGCAACACCTCCGTCATCGGCACGCTGCCGGTCTACACCCACGACGAAGAAGGCCTGCAGGGCGTCGCCGTCGACCCCGGCTTCGCCACCAACCGGCACATCTACCTCTACTACGCGCCGCCGCTGAGCACCCCGTCCGGCGACGCCCCCGCCTCCGGAACCGCCGCCACCTGGACGACGTGGACCGGCGTGAACCGCCTGTCCCGGTTCACGCTCAACGCCAACTTCACCCTCAACATGGGCAGCCAGGTCAACGTCCTGGACGTGCCCGCCAACCGCGGCATGTGCTGCCACGTCGGCGGCGACATGGACTTCGACGCGGCCGGCAACCTCTACCTGTCGACGGGTGACGACACCAACCCGTTCGAGTCGGCCGGCTACTCGCCGATCGACGAGCGGACCGAGCGCAACCCCGCCTACGACGCCCAGCGCAGCGCCGGCAACACCAACGACCTGCGCGGCAAGATCCTGCGCATCAAGGTGAACGCCGACGGGACCTACTCGATCCCGTCGGGCAACCTGTTCGCCCCGGGCACCGCGGGCACCCGTCCCGAGATCTACGCGATGGGCTTCCGCAACCCGTTCCGGATCAGCGTCGACAAGGCCACGGGCATCGTCTACGTCGGCGACTACGGCCCCGACGCGGGCTCCACCAGCTCGACCCGGGGTCCCTCGGGCCAGGTCGAGTTCAACCGGGTCACCAGCCCCGGCAACTACGGCTGGCCGTACTGCACCGGCACGAACACCACGAGCGAGACGTACAACGAGTGGAACTTCGCCACCAACTCGACCGGTGCGAAGTTCAACTGCGCGGGGCAGCCGACCAACAACTCCTTCCGCAACACCGGCCTCCAGACGCTGCCGCAGCCGCGCCCGGCCTGGATCCGCTACGGCGGTGACGCGGGCACGCCCGCCGCGTTCGGCGGCGGCAGCGAGTCGCCCATGGGCGGCCCGGTCTACCGCTACAGCGCCTCCAACACCTCGGCCACGAAGTTCCCGCAGTCGTTCGACGGCCAGTTCTTCGCCACCGAGTTCGGCCGCGGCTGGGTCAAGCCCATCCACGTCAACACCGACGGGTCGGTCGGCACGATCGACACCTTCCCGTGGAACGGCAAGCAGGTCATGGACTCGGCGTTCGGCCCCGACGGCGCCTACTACGTGCTCGACTACGGCACCGGCTACTTCAACGGCGACGCCAACAGCGCCCTCTACCGCTACGACTACGTCGGCGGCGGCAACCGCGCCCCGAACGCCGTGGCGAGCGCCAACCGGACCTCGGGCGCCTCCCCGCTCGCCGTGACGTTCTCCTCGGCGGGCTCCAGCGACCCCGAGGGCGGCGCGCTGACCTACTCGTGGGCGTTCGGCGACGGCACCACGTCGACGGCGGCCAACCCGACCAAGACCTACAGCACCAACGGCACCTACACGGCCACGCTGACCGTGCGCGACCCGCAGGGCGCGACCGGCACCGCGAGCGTCGTGATCAGCGTCGGCAACACCGCCCCGACCGTGACGATCAACCTGCCGGCCTCCGGCCAGCTCGCCTCCTTCGGCGACAGCGTGCCGTGGAGCGTCACCGTCACCGACCCCGAGGACGGCACGGTCGCCTGCTCGCGGGTGACCATGACCTACCTGCTCGGCCACGACCAGCACGCCCACCAGATCACCGCGCAGAACGGCTGCTCGGGCACGATCACCATCCCGGTCGACGGCGAGCACGACGACGCGGCCAACATCTTCCCGATCTTCGACGCGTCCTACACCGACAACGGCGGCCTGACCACCCACACCCAGCACCTGCTCCAGCCGCGCAAGCGCCAGGCCGAGCACTACAAGACCTCGTCGGGCGTCGCGCCGATGACCAAGACGACCGCCGACGGCGGCCGGACGGTCGGCGACATCCACAACGGCGACTGGATCCAGTTCGACCCGTACAAGCTCGACAACGTGACCTCGTTCACCGCCCGGGTCTCCTCGGCCGGGATCGGCGGCACCCTCCAGTTCCGCACCGGCTCGGCGACCGGCCCGATCATCGGGCAGGCGGCCGTCGCGCCGACCGGCGGCTGGGAGACCTTCGTCAACGTCACCGGCACGATCTCAGGCGCGCCGTCGACCGCGACCTCGCTCTACGTGACCTTCGCCGGCACCGGCACCGGGGCCCTGTTCGACCTCGACAGCTTCACCTTCGCGACCGGCACCCCGCCCGCCGGCGGTCGCGTCACCGGTCTGGGCGGCAAGTGCCTCGACGTCCGGGGCGGCACCGCCACCGACGGCACCCAGGTGCAGATCTACACGTGCAACGGCTCGGCGGCCCAGACGTGGACCCGTACCGGACAGACCTTCCGGGCCCTCGGCAAGTGCCTCGACGTCTCGGGCGCCAGCACCGCCAACGGCGCGAAGATCCAGATCTACACGTGCAACGGCACCAACGCCCAGAACTGGACGGTGAACAGCGACGGCACGATCCGCAACGTCGGATCGGCCAAGTGCCTCGACGTGACGGGTAGCAGCACCGCCGACAGCACCGTCGTGTCCCAGCAGACCTGCACCGCGGCCGCGAACCAGAAGTGGACGGTTTCCTGATGCGGAAGTTACTGACGGCAGCCGGGGCCATCGCCCTGGCCGCCACCACCCTGACGGCGTCACCGGCCCAGGCCGCCGACGCCCCCTACGACGTGCTCGTCTTCTCCAAGACGGCCGGCTTCCGGCACGACTCGATCGCGGTCGGCACCCAGGCCATCCGCGACCTGGGCGCGGCCAACAGCTTCACGGTGACCGCCACCGAGGACGCCGCCGCCTTCACGACGGCCAACCTCGCCCAGTACGAGACGGTGGTGTTCCTCAACACGACCGGTGACGTGCTGAACGCCACCCAGCAGACGGCGTTCGAGAGCTACATCCGCGGCGGCGGCGGCTACGTCGGCGTGCACGCGGCGGCCGACACCGAGTACGCCTGGCCGTTCTACAACACGCTGGCGGGCGCCTACTTCGCCAGCCACCCGGCGATCCAGCAGGTGACCTCGCGGACCGAGAACCGGGCCCACCCGGCGACCGCCCACCTGCCGTCGGCGTGGACCCGCACCGACGAGCTGTACAACTACCAGACCAACCCGCGCTCGACCGCCCGGGTCCTGGCCACGCTCGACGAGTCGACCTACTCCGGCGGCTCGATGGGCGCCGACCACCCGATCACGTGGTGCAAGGGCATCGACAACGGCCGCTCCTTCTACACGGGCTTCGGCCACACCCAGTCGACGTACGCCGAGGCGGGCTTCCGCAGCCAGCTCCTCGGCGGCATCCGGTACGCCGCCAAGCGCGCCGACGCCGACTGCCGCCCCGAGACGGGCTACACGACGCTCTACAACGGCTCGACCACGGGCTGGTCGCAGTCGGGACCGGGCAGCTTCTCCAACTCCGACGCGACCCTGTCGTCCGTCGGCGGCATGGGCCTGTTCTGGTACAACGCCAAGCAGTACACCAGCTACTCGCTCAAGGCCGACTGGCGGCTCACCGGCGACAGCAACTCGGGCATCTTCATCGGTTTCCCGAACCCCGGCGGCGACCCCAACATCGCCGTCAACCAGGGCTACGAGATCCAGATCGACGCCACCGACACGGCCGACCGCACCACCGGCTCGATCTACGGCTTCAAGTCGGCCGACATCGCCGCCCGCGACGCCAACCTGAACCCGCCGGGCGAGTGGAACACCTACGAGCTGCTGGTCGAGGGCCAGCGCGTCCGGGTCTACCTGAACGGCGTGCTGATCAACGACTTCACCAACACCGACGCCGCGCGCAACCTCGACGGCTACATCGGCCTCCAGAACCACGGCTCCGGCGACCAGGCGTCGTTCCGCAACGTCCGGATCAAGGAGCTGGGCGGGCAGCCGACCTGCGACGTGCGCGTGCACGCCGAGTCGTTCACCTCGGTGAACGGCGCCCAGGCCTTCACCAAGGCCGGCGCCAACAACGGCCAGACCCTCGGCTACATCGAGCCGGGCGACTGGGCGGGCTACAACAACATCACCGTCGGCGGCGCGACCGCGATCCGGGCCCGCGTCGTCTCCGGCGGCAACGGCGGCCAGATCCAGGTCCGCACCGGCTCCCAGACGGGCCCGATCCTGGGCACCCTGACGGTCCCGAACACCGGAAGCTGGGACACCTACGCCGACGTGCTCGCCCCCCTGAGCGGCGTCCCGTCGGGCACGGCGAACATCTTCCTGACCTTCACCGGCACGGGCACCGGCCTGTTCGACGTCGACGACTTCACCTTCCTCAGGCCCTGTACGCCGACCGTCACCAACCTCGCCCTGAACAAGCCGGCCACGGCATCGAGCGTGGAGGCGGCCGCCTACCCGGCCTCGGCCGCGGTCGACTCCTCGGCCACGACGAGGTGGGCCAGCGCCTTCGCCGACCCGCAGTGGATCCAGGTCGACCTGGGCCAGACGTACACGATCAACCGGGTCCGCCTGCTGTGGGAGGCGGCCTACGGCTCGGCGTACCAGATCCAGACCTCCACCAACGGATCGACCTGGACCACGGCCAGATCGGTGACCGGCGGCAACGGCGGCGAGGACGACAACACGGGCCTGAACAACCAGGCCAGGTACGTCCGCATCTATGGCACGACCCGAGGCACGGCCTGGGGCTACTCGCTCTTCCAGTTCGAGGTCTACGGCAGCTAGGCAACATTTAAAAAGGGGGCGCCGGGCGACCGGCGCCCCCTTTTCCGTGCGACCGATTCACCACGACCCCAGCGACCATCTCACCGCGCCTGGATCAGGCCTGTCATATAACGCCAGGTCACTGGGTATCTGAAAAGAAGTTCGCGGCTTTTGTCACAACTTCAGGCTCTCCCCTGTCCTAGCTGACGTCCGGCAACGAAAGAAGGGGAAGGCAATGAAGATCGTCGTCATCGGGGGCACCGGGTTGATCGGGTCCAGGCTGATCGAGAAGCTGGAGGAGCACGGTCACCAGGGGGTCGCCGCCGCGCCCAGCACGGGGGTGAACACCCTCACCGGTGAGGGGCTGGCCGAGGTGATGGAGGGCGCCGACGTCGTGGTCGACGTGTCGAACTCGCCGTCCTGGAAGCGGGAGGACGTGTGGAACTTCTTCACCACGTCCACCTCGAACCTCCTTGAGGCCGAGAAGGCCGCCGGGGTCGGGCACCACGTCGCCCTCTCGATCGTCGGGAGCGAGCGGCTGCCGGACAACGACTACTTCCGGGCCAAGATCGCCCAGGAGAAGCTCATCGAGGGCGCGGGGGTGCCCTACTCGCTCGTCCACGCCACCCAGTTCTTCGAGTTCGTCAAGGGCATCGCCGACGAGGCGACCCGCGACGACGGCGTGCACGTCGCGCCGGTCCGGTTCCAGCCCATCGCGGCGGCGGAGGTGTCGCTGAACGTCGCCAAGGTGGCCGTCGGCGCGCCGCTGAACGGGCGGCTGGAGATCGCCGGGCCCGACCAGTACCAGATGGACGAGTTCATCGGCGAGGCGCTCAAGGCCCTCGGCGACCCGCGCACGGTCGTGACCGACGTCCATGCCCGCTATTTCGGCAGTGAGCTGGAGCAGCGCACGCTCGTGCCCGGGGACGGGGCGACCCTCGGCCGGATCGGCTATTTCGACTGGCTCAAGGACAACCAGGGGAAGTGATCACATGTCCGAAGCATGGAAGACCGCGCTGACGGTGCTCCAGGAGGTCGACCCTCCGTTCATCCCGGAGGGGGCGCACGCCTCGACCATCGTCATCGAGTATCCGCCCGGCGACCCCGGAACTCCGCCCCACCGTCACTCGGGCCCGGCCTTCGGCTACGTCATCGAGGGCGAGATGCGGTTCGAGCTGCAGGGGCAGCCGGTCAGGATCGTCAAGGCCGGCGAGGTCTTCTGGGAGCCGGGCGGCGACCCCATCCACTTCCAGGACGGCAACGCCCGCGACGACATGCGGCTGAAGTTCACCGTCACGATGTTCTGCGCTCCGGGCACGCCGATGCTCACCTTCGTCGAACAGGACGAACTCGACCGCCTGGGATGGTCGCGATGAACGAGGAATTCCTGGAGGCCGAACTGGCCATGGCCGAGAACAGCCACCCGGAGGAGCTCGCCGAAGAGCCGATCACCGAGTGGTTGTACGACCCGGCCGACGCCGAACGCGAGGAGATCGGCCTCCGCGGCCTCATCGGCACCGTGGAGGTGCTCGAAGAGGACGTCATCTGGGACACCCGATGAATCCCACCGTCGTCCTGGTCCACGGCGCCTTCACCGGGTCGGGCAGCTGGAAGCGTGTCATCCGGCGGATGCACGCCAACAGGCTGCCCGTCGTCGCGGTGGCGAACCCGCTGCGCGATCTGGAGGGCGACGCCGCCTACGTCCGCGACGTGGTCGACGGCATCGGGGGGCCGGTCGTCCTGGTCGGCCACTCCTACGGCGGCATGGTGATCACCGAGGCCGTCCATCCGGCGGTGAGGGCGCTCGTGTACGTCTCGGCCTTCGCCCCGGAGACGGGCGAGAGCGCCCTGACGCTGGCGCAGAAGTTCGAGGGCGGCACCCTGGCCGAGAATCTGGTCTCCTACCCGGTCGCCACCGGCGGCGTCGAGTTCCGCATCGCCGCCGACCGGTTCCACCGGCAGTTCTGCCACGACGTCGACCCCGAGTGGGCGGCGGTGACGGCGGTGCTGCAGCGCCCGATCACCGAACGGGCGCTGACCGACCTGGCCACCAGGGCGGCCTGGCGGGAGACGCCGTCGTGGTTCGTGTACGGGGAACGCGACGCGACCATCCCGGTCGAGGCGATGCGCTTCATGGCGGAACGGGCCGGTTCCATGGGCACCAGGGAGATCTCCGGCGCCTCCCACGCGATCGCCGTCTCATGGCCCGACACGGTGACGCGGACCATCCTCGACGCCGTCACCCACGTCCGATGAAGTGAGGCTCGTGGATTCGCTGGAGAACGCCGCATCGGTCTTCACCGAGCTTCGGCCGCGCCTGTTCGGCATCGCCTACCGCATGCTGGGCAGCGCGGCCGAGGCCGAGGACGTCGTCCAGGACGTCTGGTTGCGCTGGCAGGACACCGACCGGTCGGCCGTGCAGAGCCCGCCGGCGTTCCTGGCGACGATCGCCACCCGGTTGTCGATCAACGTGGCGCGCTCGGCGCGGGCGCGGCGGGAGTCCTACATCGGGCCGTGGTTGCCCGAGCCGGTCGACACCAGCGCCGATCCCACCCTGGGGGCCGAGCGCGGGGAGGCGCTGGAGTTCGCCTTCCTGCTGCTGCTCGAACGGCTCACGCCGACCGAGCGGGCGGCCTATGTGCTGCGGGAGGCGTTCGTCTACCCGTACGAGCAGATCGCGGAGATCATCCAGGTCAGCGCGGCCAACGCGCGCCAGCTCGTGAGCCGGGCCCGCAAGCACCTGGCGGCCGGGCGGCACGAGCCCATCGACAAGACCGAGCACCGCCGCCTGCTGGAGACCTTCCTGGACGCCGCCCAGTCGGGCGACGTCGTGGCGCTGGAGCACCTGTTCGCCGAAGACGTCGTGAGCCTGACCGACGGGAACGGCGTCCGGGGCGCGGCCCGCCTGGTGATGCACGGGGTCCCGCGCGTGACCAAGTTCGTCGCCTCCTTCGCCCCCCGCTTCTGGCCCGGCGCGACGGTCACCTTCGTCGAGGCGAACGGCGCCCCGGCCGTGTTCGTCCCGGCCCGGGAGAAGACCGGCGGGGCCCTGCTCGTCCTCGACGCCTCCCGCGACGGCATCCACCAGCTGCTCTGGGTCATGAACCCCGACAAACTCGCCGGCTATTCGAAATGACCGATTCCCTGACCGAGATGCTCGACGAGCGCCGCCACCTGATCGACGTCGCGACCTGGTTGTTCGGCTCCGAGACGGCCGCCGACCAGATCGTCCAGGAGACCTACCGCCGCTGGTACGCCCTGACCGAACCCGAGCGCGCCGCGATCACCAGCCCACGGGCGTGGCTGACCCGCGTGGCCGGAGGCATCTGCCTGGAGCTCCTGGCCTCCGGCGCTCCGCACCCGCCACCCGTGACCCGGACCGCGTCCCGGCCCGGCCGCGGCCTCCTGCCGCCGGTCCGGCACGACCACGTCGCCCACCGCTTCGCCGCCGCCTGCTCCACCGGCGACGCGCCCGCGCTGCGGGCGGTGTTGTCCCCGGACGTCCTGGTCGTCAGCGACGGCGGCGGCAAGGTCCGCGCCCCGCTCGATCCCACCCACGGCGCCGAGGCCGTCACCCGGTTCCTGTCCCGGCTGCTGGCCGGGGTCGAGGCCGCCGTCGAACCGGTGAACGGGCGGACCGGCCTGGTGCTGCGGCAGAACGGGCGGGCGGTCGCGGTGGTGAGCGTCAGCGTGGCCGCGACCGACGTGACGGCGGTGTGGATCGTGCTCAACCCCGACAAACTGGAGGGCTGGCACCGGCCATGACTCTGTACGTCACGAGCGTCACCGTGACCGGCGGCAGCTCGGCCCACGGCCGGGCCACCGGCCGGGCGGTCTCGGCCGACGGCGCGCTCGACCTGGAGCTGCGGCTGCCCCGGGAACTCGGCGGAGACTCGGGCGGGCCGAACCCGGAACAGCTCTTCGCGGCCGCGTACGCGGCCTGTTTCCAGGCGGCGCTGAGCCTGGCGGCCCGGCGGCACCACCTCGACCCCTCGTCGATCAGCGTGGCGGTGACGGTGGCCTTCGGCCGCGACCCCGCCGACGACGGCTACCAGGTGCGGGCCGACCTGGCGGTCACCTGGCCGGACGCCGACCCCGACGTGGCGGCCCTTCTCGTGGCGCGGGCGGAGGCGCTCTGCCCGTACACGAAGATGAGCCCGGCGACGATCAGCCTCTCGGTCGATGAGCCCGCCTGACGGCCTGCGCCGGATCGTCCAGCAGCCCGGCGAAGCCCAGTTCCGCCCCGCCCACCAGCGTCGTGTCGTCGCCGAGTGCGGCGATGCGCAACTCCACGCGCTCCCGCGACACCGGCAGGACGTTGGCCTCGATGCGGGTGCGCACCTGCTCGGCCGAGCCCCGGTAGACGTCGCGCAGCATGCCGCCGAAGACGATCACGCCCGGGTTGAACAGGTTGATCAGGTTGGCCACCCCGACCCCCAGCCAGTCGCCGACCCGGTTGAGCGCCTCGCGGGCGGTCCGGTCGCCGCGTTCGGCGGCGTGCACGACCGAGGCGACGGCGTCGCGGCCGACGCTGCCGTGGGGCCACCCGGCCAGGTCGAGCAGGGCGCTCTCGCCGACCTCCGCCTCCAGGCAGCCCCGCGAACCGCACAGGCACGGCCGCCCGTCGAAGGGGTTCACGACCATGTGCCCGGCCTCGGCCGCGTAGCCGTCGTTGCCGCCCAGCCGCTTGCCGTCGACGATCACCCCGCCGCCCACGCCGACGTCGCCGTGCAGGTAGATGAGGTCGCGGAAGCCGATCCCGGCGCCGCGCTGGTTCTCGGCGACCGCGCCGAGGTGCGCCTCGTTGCCCACCCTGACGGGCAGGTCGAGCGGCAGCCGGCGCTCCAGCTCGGGCCCGAAGGCCTGGTCGACCCAGCCCGTCTTGGGGCCGTACCTGACGGTGCCGTCGTGGGGCCGGATCATGCCGCAGAACGAGGCCCCGACCCCCACGCAGACCGCGCCGTCGGGCACGTCGCGCAGGAGCTGCCGGGCGAACTCGGCCAGCGTGCCGACGACGTCGTCGAGGTCGGGGAACCGCCGCTGCCGCACCGCCGCCCGCCGGTCGAGGATGACGCCCCCGAGCCCGACCCGCGCCGCCACCAGCCAGTCGACCGCCACGTCGAAGGCGAGCACGAACACCTTCTCGCTCTCGGGGCTGACCACCAGCGAGGGCCGCCCGGCCTTCTGGACGTCGTCGGGCAGCTCCTCCCTGACCAGGCCCAGGGCGGCGAGCTCGGCGGTCAGCGCCATGGTCGTGCTGCGGTTCAGCCCGAACTCCTCCGTCAGCGCGGCCCGTGAGGTCGGCCCGTTGAGGTGGATGTGCCGCAGCAGCGCCCCCAGGTTCTTCATGACCTGAGTTCAGCAGATGACGTAGTCATCCCGCGACGAGTCATAGGAGCAGGAGTCGACCAGTTTGCCGGACGCGTTGTGCAGGTAGCCGGTGTCGGACGTCTGGTTCCAGATGTAGGTGAAGGTCCCCTGGCCGCTGCGCTGCCAGTAGCGGGTCGTGGCGGTGTCCTTGCCCTTGCCGGACCGCAACGTGACCGTCTTGCCGGGCTTGAGGGTGAACACGCCGAACGTGTAGACGTGGTCGGCCCGCCTGGTCTCGTCGCGGACCGTCCAGCCCTTCAGGCTGACCGCCTTCTTGGAGAAGTTCCTGAGCTGGATCCACTCGCCGTTGACGCTGCCGTTCGCGCCGTTGTCGGGCGAGCCGGGCGAGTCATAGAAAATCTTGGTGATCTGTACGGCCGGAGCCTTCGCCTGAGCCGGCTGGGCGAAGACCGCGGTGCCTAACAGCGCGACCGCGAGCACACGCTTCATGGAACGCTCCAAGAGGGAGGGGGACTTGCCGGGTTTCGAATGATATGGAGAAGTGGCCCCCGCGCCTAGAGTGACACTATGAAGATCGCGAAGAACGACACCGTCACCCGGGAAGAACTCCTCGACTTCCTGCGCCCCCGCCACCACGCGATCGTCATCACGGCCCGCCGCGACGGCCGCCCCCAGGCCTCCCCGGTCTCCTGCGGCGTCGACGCCGAGGGCCGGATCGTGATCTCGACCTACCCCGAACGCGCCAAGACCGCCAACGCCCGCCGCAACGAGCAGGTCAGCGTGATCGTCCTGTCGGACGACTGGGACGGCCCGTGGGTCCAGGTCGACGGCGACGCGGAGGTCCTCGACCTCCCGGAGGCCCTCGAACCCCTCGTGGAGTACTTCCGCTGCATCTCCGGCGAACACCCCGACTGGGACGAATACCGCGAAGCGATGATCCGCCAGGGCAAGTCCCTGCTCCGCATCACCCCGACCCGCTGGGGCCCGGTCGCGACAGGCGGCTTCCCGGCCCGCCTGGCCTGACCTCCATCCGATGGTCAGGCCAAGGGCCGCCGTCGGGTCAGTGGTGCATGGGGGCGCCCTCGCCGTGGTTGGCGGCTCGGGCCGGGAGGATGACCGCGGTGACGATCACCGCGATCGAGATCACCGCGCTGATGAGGAACGACAGGCGCATGCCGCCGAGGAGCGCGGCGTCGGCCGTGGCGCCGGCGGCGTGGAGGGTCTCGGCGCGGGCGCTCATGACCGTGATCACGAGGGCGGTGCCGATGGCCGCGGCCACCTGCTGCAGCGTGCTCAGGATCGAGCTCGCGTGGCTGTAGAGCGACGACGGGACGGCGCCCAGGCCCAGGGTGAAGACGGGGGTGAAGGTGCCGGCCAGGCCGATCATCAGCAGGGCGTGGAGGCCGAGGATCTGCCAGTAGGGCATCGTCATGGTGATCTGGGTGAAGCCGGCCAGCGACAGGGCGATCGCGACCGCTCCCGGGATCACGAGCACTCGGCCGCCGAAGCGGTCGAAGAGGCGGCCGACGGTCGGGCCGAGCAGGCCCATCGCGAGGCCGCCGGGCATCACCAGGAGGCCGGTCTGCAGGGTGGTGAGGCCGCGGATGTCCTGGAGGTAGAGCGGGAGCAGCACCATCGAGCCCAGCATCGCCATGAAGGCGACCGCCATGAGGATCAGCGAGATCGTGTAGGTGCGGTGGGTCAGCGTGCGCAGGTCGAGCAGCGGGCCGCCGCGCTTCTGCAGGCGTAGCTGCCGGAACACGAACACGGCGATCAGCACCACGCCGCCGGCGACCATCGAGCCCGCCACGGTGGCGTCGCCGCCCTCGAAGCGGCTCAGGCCGTAGACCAGGCCGCCGAAGCCGGCGGCGGCGGTGACCACGCTGAACCAGTCGATCGTGCCGACCTTGGTCTCGCCGACGTTCTTGAGCTGCCGCAGGCCGAAGTAGGTGATCAGGGCGGCGATCGGGAACACCACGGCGAACAGCAGCCGCCACGGGCCGAACTGGAGGATCACCCCCGAGACGGTCGGGCCCATGGCGGGGGCGACCGAGATGGCCAGCGAGACGTTGCCCATCACCCGGCCGCGCTCCGATTCGGGCACGACCTGCATCAGGGTCGTCATCAGCAGCGGCATCATGACCGCGGTGCCGGACGCCTGGACGATCCGCCCGGCGAGCAGCACCTCGAAGACGGGGGCCGCCGCCGCGAGAGCCGTACCGAACAGGAAGAGTCCCATAGCGGTCGTGTAGGCGACGCGGGTGGTCACCCGCTGCAGGAACCAGCCGGTGATCGGGATGACGGCCGCCATGGTGAGCATGAAGGCCGTCGACAACCACTGGGCGGTCTGCGCGGTGATCTGGAGAGCCTTCATCAACTCCGGAATGGCGTTGATCATGATGGTCTCGTTGAGAATGACCACGAACGTGGCCAGCACCAGCAGCCTGATCACGGGCGGGGTGCGACGTGGGGGTTCGGTCGCGGCTTGGGCGGGTGAGTCGAGCTGGTCAAGTTGTGGGCTGGACACGGTACCTCAATCAGGGGAACGGAAACTGAGTTGCGGCCATGGCCAGGATGGCCCGCGCCACCGACAAAACTCGTCTCGCCCACTCAGAATTCCGGAAGCCGCCTCCGGATGTCACCCGATTTTCACCCTCCTCCCCCGCGCCGCCGCCACGTTCTCGCAGCTCAACCGGGGCTTGGACAGGAAGACTGTGACGCGCGACACGTTTTCACGCGTCGCGGCGTCGGTAGGCCAGTGCGGCCACGATGAGGAGGACCGGGGTCGAGACGACGAGGGTGACCATCTCGTCCGGCAGGTACTCGTGCACGAACGGGGCCGCCACGAACAGGCCTCCCAGGAGCAGGCCGACGCCCGCGAGCGTGTGCCGGAGCAGCACCCCCACGGCCGCGCCGACCAGCGTCAGCAGGGTCAGGTACGCCGTCACCTCCGCCACCTGCCAGAGGCCGACCGGCGTGCCGAGCACGGCCAAGACGATCAACGGCCCCGACAGGGCCACGACCACGGCGGCCGGGAGGGTCACCACCGCCAGCGCGGCGTGTTTGGCCGCGAGCTGGCGCACCCGGCGCGGCATCACGGTCAGGGTGGTCCTGATCTGGCCGCCGGTGTATTCGGAGCAGGTCGCCAGCACCCCGAGGACGATGAACCCGGCCCGCGAGTAGGCCACCGGCGTGTCTCCGACGGCGATCACGAAGGTCAGCAGCACGTTCGCCGCCAGCGTCGAGCCGAGGGTCGTCCACGTCGCCGGGAGGGAGACCAGCTTCGACAGTTCCGCCCCGATCATGCGTCCCTCCGGGTGAAGACGGCCCCGGCGAGGGCCAGCAGCCCGGCCACCCAGGCCGACATGACCAGCAGGCCGAGCAGCGGGCTGATCACGACGCGGTCGTCGGCGATCTCGCCGACGAACATCCGCATCCCGGCCATGTCCGGGAAGTAGTAGGCCAGCGGGGTGACCTTGGTGAGCAGGAAGGTCACGCTCACCACCGAGGTGTTGACCAGGAGCACCGTCAGCGGGACGATCCCGTGCCGGAGCAGCACCGTGATCGCGAACGCCAGCAGCGCCGTGTACGTCCAGTAGCAGACCACCCCCGCGAGCCGCCCGGCGTCGAGGGCCGCGGCCCGCTCGGCGAGCGTGACGTGCACGATCCCCATCGTCGCCGCCGTGGCGGCGAACGCCAGCGGCACGGCGACGAGCACGACCGCCGCGGCCTTGGCCGCCAGGAAGCGCACCCGCGACGGCACCGCGGTGAGGCTGGTGGCGAGCTGCCGACCGCCGCCCGCGTCGGCCCCTTCGGTGAGGTACTCGCTGCTGACGGCCACGACCCCGAGCACGATCACGCCCATCACGCCGAACCCAAGCTCCTGGTAGCCCCGGTCGGGGCCGGGGACGCGGCTGTTGAGCAGCGCGATCCCGGCCGGCACGACCAGCGCCAGCGCCCCGGCCAGCCACACCGACGGCAACGTCCCCAGCTTGGCCAGCTCCGCCCTGACGGCCCTCATCGCCCGCTCCCCGAGGTGAGCGCGAAGAACGCGTCCTCCAGGTTCCGGTGCTCTCCGGTGACCTCGGCCAGCGTGCCCGAGGCGACGATCCGGCCGCGGTCGATCACCACGACGTCGTCGACGGTCTCGGCGAGCTCCCCCATGAGGTGGCTCGACAGCAGGACGGTCCGCCCCGACCGGGCGCGTTCGCGGAGGAAGGTCCGGACGAACCGGATGCCCTCCGGGTCGAGCCCGTTGAGCGGCTCGTCGAGGACCAGCACGGAGGGGTCGCCCAGCAGCGCCGTCGCCAGGGCGAGCCGCCGTCCCATGCCCAGCGAGTAGCCGCCCACCCGCTTGGCCGCCGCGTCGGTCAGCCCGACCAGCGCCAGCACCTCGTCGACCCGTGACAGCGGGAGCGCGGCCGACCGGGCCACCCACCGCAGGTGCGCCCGCCCGGTCCGCGACCGGTGCGCGCCCGACCCGTCGAGCACCGCCCCGACGGTCCGGACCGGGTCGGCCAGCCTCGTGTAGGGCACCCCGTCGACCAGCGCCGTGCCCGAATGAGCCCGGTCGAGGCCGAGCAGGATGCGCAACGTGGAGCTCTTGCCCGCGCCGTTGGGCCCGAGGAAACCCGTCACCCGTCCCGGCCGGGCCTCGAAGCCCACCCCGGCCAGGATCTCCTTGCCGCCCCGCCGCTTGACGAGGCCGTCGATGGTAATCACGCCGCCCAGCCAACCGGCGGGCCGCCGGAACCACATCGGACCCGGGTCGGGACCCGCGTCTCGGACCCTGGTCCGATGCGTCGCACGCGAAGGGGTTCCTACACTGCGGACGTGGTGGCGATTCCGAAACGCGAGCGGCGGGTCTGGCCTCCGATCACCGCCGTGTACGTCCTCCTGCTGCTGGTCCTGCTGTCCGCCGGGGGCGACGGGCCCGGCATGGTCATCGTGCCCGCCGTCATCGCGACGGTGGCGCTGACCACCACGGTCTGGGCGCTGATCCGGGGACGCCGCCAGCGCGCCGCCTACGAAGCCCAGCTCACCGCGTGGGCGGGCGAGCGGGCGGCCCAGGCCGAACGGCTGCGCATCGCCCGTGATCTGCACGACCTCGTCTCCCACGGCCTCGGTCTGATCACCGTCAGGGCGACCACCGCCCGCTACGTCCACGACGATCCCGACGCGGCGCTGGAGGACATCGAGCGCATCGGCCGCGAGACCACCACGGAGCTGCGCCGCATGCTCGGGGTGCTGCGCGACAACGGCGCGGCGGCGCCGCTGCGCCCGGCCGACAAGCTCAGCGACCTGCCCGGCATCGTCGGCGAGGCCGAGCGGGCCGGCCTGCGGGTCAGCCTCGACCTCGACGACGTCGGCGAGGTCAGCCCGGGAGCGCAGCTGGCGGTCTGCGCGGTCGTCCGCGAGGCGCTCACCAACACCGCCCGCCACGCCGGTCCGACCGGTGTGGCGGTCCGGGTCCACCGCGACGGCGGCTGGATCGTCGCGACCGTCCACGACGACGGGCCGGTCGACGGCTGGGTCGCCCACCCCGGCGCCGGTCACGGGCTCGACGGCCTCAGAGAACGGGTGACCACCCTCGACGCCGGGCCGGTCGACAACGGCTTCCGGGTCAGCGCCCGGGTCCCCGGGGCGTCATGACGATCCACGTGGTCATCGCCGACGACCAGCCGCTGCTGCGCCACAGCCTGGCCGCGGTGATCGGCGCCCAGCCCGACATGGCCATGGCCGGCGAGGCGGGCACCGGCGACGAGGCCGTCGCCGTCTGCGCCGCGACCCGTCCCGACGTCGTGCTCATGGACATCCGGATGCCCGGCATGGACGGCATCGAGGCCACCCGCCGCATCCTGGCGGCCGGTGACGAGGCCAGGGTCATCGTCCTGACGATGTTCGAGCTCGACGAGTACGTCAGGGCCGCGCTGCTGGCGGGCGCGAGCGGTTTCCTGCTCAAGGACGCCCACCCCGACCGCCTGCTCGACGCGATCCGCCGAGTCCACCAGGGCGAGTCGCTGCTGGCCCCGAGCGTGCTGGAGCGCCTGATCGAGTCGTACGTCAGCCGCCCCGCCCCCGCGAAGTCGGTGAAGACGCTGACCGAGCGGGAGACCGAGGTGCTCACCCTGGTCGGCCACGGCCTGTCGAACGACGAGATCGCCGCCCGCCTGACCATCTCGATCAAGACCGTGAAGACCCACATCGGCAACCTGCTGAGCAAACTGCACGCCCGCGACCGGGCGCATCTCGTCATCGCCGCCTACGAGAGCCGTCTCGTGGGTTAGCCGTCAAGAATTCCGGCACCCGCATATGGAAGCCATCAAGATCTCCTGAACCGCCCGGAAGTGCCGTTTTCCTGGACGTCGTACCGCCCGGAAAACGGAACTGAGGAGCAGTGAACAGAGATGGGTGACCTCATCTTCGTCGCCCTGACGATCGCGATCTTCGTGGTCTTCGGGTTCGTGGTGAAGGCGGTGGAGCGCCTGTGAGCGCGATCAACGCCGTCGGCCTCGCCGTGGCCATCGGCCTGGTGATCTTCATGGTCGCCGCCCTGCTGTTCCCGGAGCGGTTCTGACATGGGCTGGCTCTTCATCCTGTCGCTGATCGTCGCCCTCGCCCTGGTCTACAGGGTGCTCGGCGACCACATGCACCGCGTCTACACCGGCACGAAGCACAACGCCGTCGAGCGGGTCGTCTACCGCCTGCTCGGCGTCCAGCCCGGCAACGAGCAGCGCTGGGGCGCCTACGCCCGGAGCCTGCTGGCCTTCTCGATCGTCTCGATCTTCTTCGTGTACGCCCTCCAGCGCCTCCAGGACAGACTCTGGTTGTCGCTGGGCTTCGCCCCGGTGCCCGACCACATCGCCTGGAACACCGCCATCAGCTTCGTGACCAACACGAACTGGCAGGCGTACTCGGGTGAGAACACGATGGGTCACCTGACCCAGATGGCCGCCCTGGCCGTGCAGAACTTCGTGTCGGCGGCGGTCGGCATGGCGGTGGCGATCGCGCTGGTGCGCGGGTTCGCCCGGCGGAACAGCGACACGATCGGCAACTTCTGGGTCGACCTGGTGCGTGGCACGCTGCGCATCCTGCTGCCGATCGCCTTCGTGGGCGCGCTCGTGCTGGTGGCGGGCGGGGTGGTGCAGAACTTCGCCGGTCCCCATGAGATCACCACCCTCACCGGGAACGTGCAGAACGTGACCGGCGGGCCGGTGGCCAGTCAGGAGGCCATCAAGGAGCTGGGCACCAACGGGGGCGGTTTCTACAACACCAACTCCGCGCACCCGTACGAGAACCCCACCGCCTGGACCAACTGGTTCGAGATCTTCCTGATCCTGCTCATCCCGGTCGCGCTGACCCGGACCTTCGGCCGGATGGTCGGCCAGGTCCGCCAGGGCTACGCGATCCTCGCCGTGATGGGCGTGATCGCGGTCGCGTCGATCGTGCTCACCAACGTCTTCGAGCTGGCCGGGAACGCGACCGTGCCGCAGGCGGTCGGCGCGGCGATGGAGGGCAAGGACGTCAGGTTCGGGGTGGCCAACTCGGCCACGTTCGCGGCGGCGACCACGCTGACCTCGACGGGCGCGGTCAACTCCTTCCACGACAGCTACACGCCGTTCGGCGGCATGATGACGCTGTTCGACATGATGCTGGGCGAGGTCGCGCCCGGCGGCGTGGGCGCGGGCCTCTACGGCATGCTGATCCTGGCCGTCATCACCGTGTTCGTGGCAGGCCTCATGGTCGGCCGGACGCCCGAATACCTGGGCAAGAAGATCGGCTCACGCGAGATCAAGCTCGCGTCCCTCTACTTCCTGGTCACCCCGGTGCTCGTCCTGGTCGGCACGGCCGTGGCCATGGGCAACGCGGCGGGCCTGGCCGCGATGCTGAACAGCGGGCCGCACGGCTTCTCCGAGATCCTCTACGCCTTCACCAGCGCCTCGAACAACAACGGCTCGGCGTTCGGCGGCGTCACGGTGAACACGCCCTGGTACGACGTGGCGCTCGGCATGTGCATGGTGCTGGGCCGGTTCCTGCCGATCATCTTCGTGCTCGCCCTGGCCGGTTCACTCGCGAGGCAGACGCCGGTGCCGGAGTCGGCCGGCACCCTGCCCACGCACCGGCCCCAGTTCGTCGGCCTGGTCGTCGGCGTGACGATCGTCCTCGTCGCCCTGACCTTCCTCCCCGCCCTCGCGCTGGGCCCCATCGCGGAAGGACTGCTCTGATGACCTGGATCGCGTCGTTCCCCGACGCCGTCAAGAAGCTCAACCCCGGGACGCTCTGGCGCAACCCGGTCATGCTGATCGTCGAGGCCGGCGCGGTGTTCACCACCGTGCTGGCGATCCTGGAGCCCGGGGTGTTCGCCTGGGCGATCGTGGTCTGGCTCTGGCTGACCGTGTTGTTCGCCAACCTGGCCGAGGCGGTCGCCGAGGGCCGGGGCAAGGCCCAGGCCGCCACCCTGCGCGCGACCAAGCGCGACACCATGGCCGTGCGGGTGTCGGGCGAGCGGGTCAGCGCCACCGAGCTCCGGCAGGGCGACGAGGTCGTGGTCGTGGCCGGGGAGGTCATCCCGGGCGACGGCGACGTCATTGAGGGCATCGCCTCGGTCGACGAGTCGGCCATCACCGGCGAGTCGGCCCCGGTCATCCGCGAGTCCGGCGGCGACCGCAGCGCCGTCACCGGAGGCACGAAGGTGCTGTCCGACCGGATCGTCGTGCGGATCACCCAGAAGCCCGGCGAGAGCTTCGTCGACCGCATGATCGCCCTTGTCGAGGGCGCCAACCGGCAGAAGACCCCCAACGAGATCGCGCTGAACATCCTGCTGGCGGCGCTCACGATCATCTTCCTGGTCGCCACGGTGACCATGCAGCCGATGGCCGTCTGGGCCAAGGGCGCCAACCCCGGCATCCCCGACTCGCTCGCCCTGACGGGCGACGGCGTCAGCGGCATCGTGCTGGTCTCGCTGCTGGTCTGCCTGATCCCCACGACGATCGGCGCGCTGCTGTCGGCCATCGGCATCGCCGGCATGGACCGGCTGGTGCGGCGCAACGTCCTGGCGATGTCGGGACGCGCCGTCGAGGCGGCCGGAGACGTCTCGACGCTGCTGCTCGACAAGACCGGCACCATCACGCTCGGCAACCGGCAGGCCGCCGAGTTCCTCCCGGTCTCCGGGGTCGGCGAACACGAGCTGGCCGAGGCGGCCCAGCTCTCGTCGCTGGCCGACGAGACCCCCGAGGGCCGCTCGATCGTGGTCTTCGCCAAGGAGCACTACGGCCTGCGGGAGCGCGACGTCCACGACGCCGAATGGGTGCCGTTCACCGCGCAGACCCGCATGTCCGGCGTGAACGTCGGCGGGCGCGAGATCCGCAAGGGCGCGGCGACCGCCGTGATGAAGTGGGTCCGCGACCACGGCGGCCACCCGACCGAGCAGGTCGGGGCCATCGTGGACGCCATCTCCGGCAGCGGCGGCACCCCGCTGGTGGTGGCCCAGAAGGACCAGGTCCTCGGCGTGGTCCACCTGAAGGACACCGTCAAGCCCGGCATGCGGGAGCGCTTCGACGAGATGCGCCGCATGGGCATCAGGACCGTCATGATCACCGGCGACAACCCCCTCACGGCCAAGGCCATCGCCGACGAGGCGGGCGTGGACGACTTCCTCGCCGAGGCCACCCCGGAAGACAAGCTCGCCCTGATCAGGCGCGAGCAGGAGGGCGGCCGGCTGGTCGCCATGACCGGCGACGGCACCAACGACGCCCCCGCGCTCGCCCAGTCGGACGTCGGCGTCGCCATGAACACCGGCACCAGCGCCGCCAAAGAGGCCGGGAACATGGTCGACCTCGACTCCAACCCGACCAAGCTCATCGAGATCGTGGAGATCGGCAAGCAGCTCCTCATCACCCGGGGCGCGCTCACGACCTTCTCCATCGCCAACGACATCGCCAAGTACTTCGCCATCATCCCGGCGATGTTCGCGGCGGTGTATCCGGGCCTCGACGCGCTGAACGTCATGCGCCTGGACTCGCCCCAGTCGGCGATCCTGGCGGCGGTGATCTTCAACGCGCTCGTCATCGTCGCGCTGATACCGCTGGCGCTGCGCGGCGTGCAGTACCGCCCGTCGAGCGCCTCGAAACTGCTCAGCCGCAACCTGCTCGTCTACGGCCTGGGCGGCATCGTGGCCCCCTTCGTCGGCATCAAACTCATCGACCTTCTGATCGCGGGGATCGTGTGATGAATCGTCTCCCCAGCTGGATCAGGCAGCACCTGGCGGCCCTGCGGGCCGTGGCCGTGCTGACGGTGATCCTCGGCGTGGCCTACCCCCTGGTGACCACGGGCGTGGCCCAGGCGGTGTTCAACGGCAACGCCAACGGAAACCCCGCGCTGATCGGCCAGAGCTTCACCGACGCCGACGGCGACCCGGTGGCCAAGTACTTCCAGTCGCGCCCCTCGGCGGGCGGCTACGACATGCTCGCCACCGCGGCCGGCAACCTGGGACCGGAGGACGTCCTCGACACCCTGCCGGTCCCCGGCGCCGTGGACGACGAGGGGCACCCCGACACGGGCAAGCAGTCGCTGCTCACCCAGGTCTGCGCACGGTCGGCGGCCATCGGCCACCTCGAGGGTGTCAGCGGGGCCCGTCCCTACTGCACCCCCGACGGGGTCGGCGCGGTCCTGAAGCTCTTCCCGGCCCTCGGCACGCCGACCCGCGCGGTCAGCGTCAACCAGGCCTGCCCCGCGCAGCCGTTCGTCGCGACCTACCAGGGCGTCACGGTCGAGTGCGGCAAGCCCGGCGAGGACTACAGCGCCGGACGCACCGTCCCGATCAGGGGCGACGTGACTGCTGTGGTCCCGCCCGACGCGGTCACGGCCAGCGCCTCCTCGCTCGACCCGCACATCTCCGTCGCCTACGCCGAACTCCAGGCCCCCGCGTGGCCAGGGAGCGCGGCCTGCCCGTCGACCGGGTGAAGACGCTCATCAGCGAGTACACCACCGGCCGTTCGTTCGGCTTCATGGGCGAACCCGGGGTCAACGTGCTGGAGCTCAACCAGGCGCTCGACAAGGGGTGACGACGTGCCGCGCGGCCGACTGAGGGTGTACCTGGGCGCGGCGCCCGGGGTCGGCAAGACCTTCGCGATGCTCGGCGAGGGCCGCCGGGCGAAGGAGCGCGGCCGGGACGTGGTCGTGGGGATCGTCGAGACCCACGGCCGCGTCCAGACCGCCGCCCAGCTCGATGACCTGGAGATCCTCCCGCGCAGGTTCATGGAATACCGGGGCGGGACCTTCACCGAACTCGACGTCGACGCCGTCCTCGAACGCGCGCCGAAGGTGGTGCTGGTCGACGAGCTGGCCCACACGAACGTGCCGGGCTCCCGCAACGCCAAACGCTGGCAGGACGTCGAGGAGATCCTGGACGCGGGCATCCACGTGGTCACCACGGTCAACGTGCAGCACCTGGAGTCGCTGAACGACGTCGTCCACGAGATCACCGGCGTGCCGCAACTGGAGACCGTGCCCGACGAGATGGTCCGGCAGGCCGACCAGATCGAGCTGGTCGACATGTCGCCCGACGCGCTGCGGCGGCGGATGGCCCACGGCAACGTCTACGCGCCGGAGAAGGTCGACGCGGCGCTGTCGAACTACTTCCGCGTCGGCAACCTGACGGCGCTGCGGGAGCTGGCCCTGCTGTGGGTGGCCGGGAAGGTCGACGAGCAGCTCGACCGCTACCGCGAGGAACACGGCATCCGGGGCACGTGGGAGGCCCGGGAGCGGGTGGTGGTGGCCCTGACGGGCGGCCCCGAGGGCGACACGCTGATCAGGCGCGCGGCCCGGATCGCCGACCGCAGCAAGGGCGCCGACCTGCTGGCCCTGCACGTCATCAGCGCCGACGGCCTGACCGGCGGCGACCCCGCCAACCTGGCCCGGCAGCGGACGCTGACCGAATCGCTGGGCGGGACCTACCACCAGGTCGTCGGCGACGACATCCCCACGGCGCTGCTCGACTTCGCGAGTGGCGTGAACGCGACCCAGCTCGTGCTGGGGGCCTCGCGGCGCGGCCGGTTCGCCCAGATCCTCTCCCGGGGCGTGGGGGTCGAGACGACGGCGCAGTCGGGCTCGATCGACGTCCACATGATCACCCACGCGGAGGCGCGGCAGGGCCGCGCGCGCCGCCAGCGCTCCCGGGCCGCCCTGACGCGACGGCGGCGCGTCACCGGCTGGATCCTGGCGCTGGCCGGCATGCCCGGCCTGGCGGCGGTGCTGCTGCCGTTCCGCGCCGAGTTGTCGCTGCCGAGCGAGATCCTCTTCTTCCTGATGCTCACGGTGGGGGTGGCCCTGGCGGGCGGCACCTGGCCCGCCGTCACCGCCGCCGTCGGCGGTTCCCTGCTGCTCAACTACCTCTTCACGCCGCCTCTGTACGAGTTCACGATCAACGACCCGGAGAACCTGTTCGCCCTGGTCGTCTTCGTGATCGTGGCCGCCGCCGTGGCCGCGATAGTCGATCTGGCCGCCCGGCGCACCCGGCAGGCCGCCCAGGCGAGCGCGAACGCCGAGATCCTGTCGGCCCTGGCGGGGCACGTGCTGCGCGGCGAGTCGGCGCTGCCGTCGTTGCTGGCCCGGCTGCGCGAGACCTTCGGCCTGACCTCGGTGACGCTGCTGGAACGCGCGGCGGAGCCGAAGACCTGGAACATCATCGCGACCACGGGCGGCCCGCCCTGCGTGAAGCCGTCGAGCGGCGACACCGACGTCATCATCGACGACGACCTGGTGCTCGCCGCGCGGGGAGCACCGCTCGACGCGTCCGACCGGCGCGTGCTGGAGGCGTTCGCGGCCGAGATCGCGGTGGCCCTGCGTCAGCAGCGCCTGGCCGAGGCGGCCGAGAGGGCCAAGCCGCTGGCGGCGGCCGACAAGATGCGCACCGCCCTGCTCGCGGCGGTCAGCCACGACCTGCGCACCCCGCTGGCCTCGGCCAAGGCGGCGGTCGAGTCGCTGCGCAGCGAGGAGATCGTCTGGTCTCCGGGCGACCGCGCCGAACTGCTCGCCACCGCCGACGAGTCGCTGGTGAAGCTCGACCGCCTGGTGTCCAACCTGCTCGACATGAGCCGTCTCCAGGCCGGGGTGCTGGGCGTGACCCTGGAACCGCTGGCCCTCTATGAGATCGTGCCCCGCGCGGTCGACGACCTCGGCGCCCGCATCGAGACGACCGTGCCCTACGACCTGCCGGAGGTCGTCGCCGACGCCGCCCTGCTGGAGAGGGTGCTGGTCAACGTGATGGGCAACGCCGTCCGCTACGGCCCGGCCGTGCTGGTGACGGCCAGTTCGGTCGGCGACCAGGTGGAGGTCCGGGTGATCGACCGGGGGCCGGGCATCCCGCCCGACGCGCACGAACGTGTCTTCCAGCCGTTCCAGCGTCTGGGCGACCGCGACAACCACACGGGGGTGGGCCTCGGCCTGGCGTTGTCGCGGGGGCTGACCGAGGCGATGGGCGGCACGCTCACCCCGGAGGAGACCCCGGGCGGCGGCCTCACCATGGTGTTGCGCCTGCCGGCCCGTCAGGGCAGGTGGCCGCAGTCGGGCTCGCCGATGTAGACGTTCACGCCCCACTTGCCGGAGACCTCGTTGGTCTTCACGTAGTAGAGCCGGGCGTCGGGCGTGCGCATGCGGGCCTCCACGTAGATCTCGTCGCCGGCGAGGTCCTCGTTGAGGAGCTGGGAGTCGATCACGCGGGTCCAGATCAGCGAGTGGGCCTGGCAGACCTTCTGGGTGTCGTCGCCGTCGGGCCAGTCGGCGCCCTTGATGGTCACGTAGTCGATGCGGTCGCCCTCGGCGCGCGGGGTGCACTGGACGGTGATCGTGGTGTCGTCCTCGGTGTCCTTCGGGGTGATGGTGAGGGTGCACTTGGCCGTCGCGGCCGCTTCGGCGTGCGGGACCACGACCAGGCACAGGGCAAGGGTCGTCAGCAGGGCGCTGATGCGTTTCATGTCAGGGACTCCATTGTTTGGAACGGTCCCTCTATGGGAGCAACCGCACCGCCGCCGCGACGAGCACCACTAGGGCGGCGGAACGGGCGGCCAGCGGCCCGATGAACCGTACATTCCTTACCTCGGCCTTTGCTGACCGTGGTTGACGTTGTCAGCCCGCTGATAGAAAGTTTCCAGCCCACGGCGAAAGTTGTCGAAGGAGCGAAGGAGCCACCCCCATGCTCTTACGAACAGTGCTGGCCGCCACCCTCGTCTTCACGACGCTGGTGGCGCCCGCGCAGGCCCACGACGTCTCGTCGGGCTCGTACATCAAGAGCACTCCCGGCCACGGCCGGTTTCCGCTGGTCGCCGACGGCAGGGCGGCGGCGATCCACGTCAGCCAGGCCGACTTCCCGGGGGTGACCCGGGCCGTCGGCGACCTCCAGACCGACGTCGAGAAGGTCACCGGCGTCAAGCCGGTCGTCTCGACCGAGACGCCCGCCCGGGGTGAGGTCGTCATCGTCGGCACGCTCGGGCGCAGCCCGCTGATCGACCAGTTGGTCGCGCGGGGCAAGCTCGACGTGTCGGGCATCCGGGGCAAGTGGGAGACCACGATCGAGCAGGTCGTGCGCGACCCGCTGCCCGGGCTGCGGAGCGCCTTCGTGATCGTGGGCAGCGACCAGCGCGGCACCATCTTCGGGGTGTACGACGTCTCGAAGGAGATCGGCGTCTCGCCCTGGTACTGGTGGGACGACGTGCCCGTACAGAAGAGGAACGCCCTCTACGTCGAGCCGGGGCGGCACACCCAGGGCACCCCGGCGGTCAAGTACCGGGGGATCTTCATCAACGACGAGAACCCGGCGCTCGGCACCTGGGGGCCGGAGTTCTTCGGGCCGGGCCTGGCCCCGGGCTACCCGGGCGGGTTCAACCGGCACCTCTACGCCAAGGTCTTCGAGACCATGCTCCGGCTGAAGGCCAACTACCTGTGGCCCGCCGTCTGGGGACGCGCGTTCGCCGAGGACGACCCGGCCAACCACGCGACGGCGAAGGCGTACGGGATCGTCATGGGCACCTCCCACGAGGCGCCGATGATGCGCGGCATCGAGGAGTGGAACCGGCACGCCGTGGCGGGCACGAGCGACCCCTACGGCGGCAACGGCGACTGGAGCTTCCGCCGCAACCGCGAGGCCATCACGCAGTACTGGCGCGACGGCATCCAGCGGATGAAGAACGAGGACTTCGAGGGTGTGGTCACCCTCGGCATGCGCGGCAACGGCGACGTCAGCCTGCCCGACGGCGACGGCATCGACCTGATGACCGACATCGTCGGCACGCAGCGCGAGCTGCTGGCCGCCGAGGGCATGACCGACGTGCCGCAGGTGTGGACGCTCTACAAGGAGGTCCAGCGCTACTGGGACCGCGGGATGCGGGTGCCCGACGACGTGACGGTCGTCTTCACCGACGACAACTGGGGCAACATGCGCAAGCTGCCCGACCGGAGCGCGCCGCCCCGGGCCGGCGGTTACGGGCTCTACTACCACTTCGACTACGTGGGCGGCGGCCGGAACTACAAGTGGGTCGACACCAACCAGCTGCCGAACATCTGGGAGCAGCTCAACCTGTCGTACACCTACGGAGTCGACCGGCTCTGGGTGGTGAACGTTGGCGACTTCAAGAACGAGGAGCTGCCGACGCAGTTCTTCCTCGACTACGCCTGGAAGCCCATCCCGCTGGAGAGGATCTCGGACTGGGAGCGCGGCTACGCCGCCCAGAACTTCGGCGCCGGCCAGGCCCATGAGATCGCCGAGGTGCTGCACGACTACGCGGCCCTCCAGTCGCGCCGCAAGCCGGAACTGCTCAACCGGCTGATCAGCCTCGATCCCACCAAGGACCTGTCGACCGACTCCTCCGCGGTGGTCTACGACGACCAGGCCAGCCCCTACAGCCTGACCAACTACCGGGAGGCCGAACGGGTGACGGCCGAGTGGGCCGCGTTGTCGGCACGCGCCGAGAAGGTCGCGAGGAGGCTGCCGCAGAACGCCCAGGACGCCTACTTCCAGCTCGTCCTCTACCAGGTGAAGGCGACCGCGAACCTCTACGCGCTCCGCCTGGCCCAGTTCACCAACATCCGCTACGCCGCCCAGGGCCGGGCCGCCACCAACGACCTGGCCGACGTCGCCGAGGCCCGCTTCGCCGACGACCAGGCCATGTCCGACCACTACAACACCGGCCTCGCCGGCGGGAAGTGGAAGAACTGGCAGCTCCAGCCCAAGATCGGCTACGGCGACGTCGAACGCTACGGCCCCAACGCCCCCTGGCAGCAGCCCGAGCTCAACCACGTCGCGCTGCCCGACGCCTTCTACCCCGCGCTCCGGCGCATCACCGTCCCGGCCGTCGCCGAGATGGGCGTGGAGCCCGCGACGCTGCCGGAGTTCAGCCCCTACCAGAGCGCGCCCGACCAGCACATCGAGGTCTACAACAAGGGCACCGTGCCGTTCGACTACCAGATCAGGCCATCGGTGCCGTGGTTGCGCGCCGAACCCTCCAAGGGCCGGCTCGACAAGCAGGTCCGCAGCACGCTGAAGGTCGACTGGTCGCGCGCCCCGCGCGGCACGACCGAGGTGCCCATCACGGTCACCGGCCCGAACGGCTCGACCTCCGTGGTGCGGGCCGTGGTGAAGAACCCGTCGGGCCCGGTGAAGGGCTTCGTCGAGGCCGGCGGGTACGTCTCCCTCGAAGCCGCCCGCCCGTCCAAGACGGTGGGCTCGTGGAAGACGATCCCCGGCATCGGCCGCACCGGCGACGGCCTCACCCCGTGGCCGGTGACCGCGCCCCGCCAGACCCCCGGAGGGAACAGCCCCCATCTGGCGTACGACCTGCACCTGTTCACGACCGGTCCGGTCAAGGTCTGGGCCTACCTGTCGCCGCGCAACAACGTGCTCCCGACCGAGGGCCTCAAGTACGCCGTCTCCATCGACGACGCCGCGCCCCAGGTCGTCGACGTCATCGCGGCCACGGGCTCCGACGACACCCGGATGAACAAGCAGTGGGAGCGCAACACCTCCGACAACGTCAACCGGACCGTCACCACGCACACCATCACGAAACCCGGCGCCCACACGCTCAAGTTCTGGATGGTCGACCCGACGGTCGTCGTCCAGAAGATCGTCGTGGACACCGGCGGACTGCTGACCAGCTACCTCGGCCCGCCGCCGAGCCGCCACTTCTGAACGACCTCGCGGACCGCCGGGGCGACCTCCTCGGCGAACAGCTCGGTCTTGGCCAGATCGTCGGACATCAGCAGGAAGCCGCTGATGCCGTAGTCGGCGGTCAGCCCGGCGAGTTGTTCGACCCACTGCTCCGGCGGTCCCTGCAACAGGCCGCGGTTCGCCGAGGTGAACTCGCCGGTGATGTTGAGCAGCCGCCGGACCGCGCTCGGCTCGCGTCCGGCCGCGAGGGCGGCCTCGTCGATGTGCCGGTTCATCTCGGTCAGGTCGGCGGGGCCGCCCGGCAGGTAGGGCAGCGACGGCAACCAGCCGTCGCCGGCCCGGCCGGTCAGCGCCAGCATCTTCGGCTTGTACGCCCCCACCCAGATCCCCACGTCGTGAGCCGGGGCGGGGCCGCGCTTCGCGCCCTTCACCGGGTAGTAGGGCCCGTCCGACCGCACCCCGCCGCGTTCGTCGGCGGCCCAGATCTGGCGGATGATCCCGATGCCCTCCTCCAGCGCCTCGATGCTCTGGGCCGGGGTGAGCCGCCGCCCGCCCATGGCCGCGATGGCGTCCCAGAACCCGCCCGCGCCGATGCCCAGCTCGATCCGCCCGCCGGTGAGCCGGTCGAGGCTCGCCACGCTGCGCGCCAGCACGGCGGGCTGGCGCAGCGGCAGGTTGGTGACGTTGCCGCTGAGCCTGATCCGCTCGGTCTGCGCCGCGATGTAGGACATCAGCGTCCAGGTGTCGTGGAACCGCGGCTGGTAGGGGTGGTCCTGGAAGGTGACCAGGTCGAGCCCGGCCCGTTCGGCGGCCCTGGCGTGGTCGACGGCGTGCCTGACCGGCTCGATCGCCGGGCTGACGAAGGTGCCGAACAGCAGGTCGTGGCCGTAGTCGCTCATTTCTCATCCCTGATGTTGAAGTTGTCGCGGAAGACGTTGTCCGGGTCGTAGCGGCGCTTCAGCGCCCGCAGCCGGTCGAGGGTCTTCGGCGGGAACGCGTCGGCGACCTTGCCGAGGCCGGTCTCGAAGCTGAGGTAGAGGCCGTCGAAGTGCTCGCGGCTCGCCTCCCAGAGCGCGTCCATCCGCTTGTCGTCGATCCCCATCGCGGTGACCTGGAAACCGGCGTCGCGGTGGGCGTAGGCCGTGGCGTCGGCCGGGACGTCGGCGACCGCGCCGCCGACGGTGCGGATCTGGAAGAAGTACACGACCCCGCTGGCCAGCATCTTCGCCGCCGCCGCCGCGAAGGCCGGGGTGATCTCGCGGACGAACGCCGACCGGGCCACCGGCTCGCCCTGCCCCTGGTGGTCGCCGCCGTGAGCGTTGTCCATCACGTCGGCGTACGCCGCGACGACGACCTGCTGCTGGTAGAGCGCGGAGATGCCCGCGAACGGCTGGAGCCGCTCGACGATGACCTCGGGATCGGCCGAGTCGACCATGGCCATGATCTGCGCGACGGCCGGCCGGCCGCGCCGGGGCGGTCCCATGATCAGGAAGGCCGTGGTGTCACGCGGGGCCGTCGAGGCCACCTCGCCGAATCGCCGCAGGAAGCCGGCCTGGTCGGCGGCGTCCATGACGAGCTGGGCCCAGCCGACGTCGGTGACCTCCGAGACCTCGAACTCGAAGGAGGTGACGATCCCGAAGTTGGCGCCGGCGCCGCGTACACCCCAGAAAAGCTCGGCGTTCTCGTGCTCGTCGGCCCTGACCACCGACCCGTCGGCCAGCACGATCTCGACCGCCCGCAGGTGGTCGATGGTGAGCCCGTGCTTGCGCGACAGGTAGCCGATGCCGCCCGCCGTGGCCAGCCCGCCGACCCCGACGCCGCCGTAGTCGCCGGAACCGAGCGCCCACCCGTGGGGGCGCAGGGCGGCGGCGACCTTGTTCCAGCGGGCGCCCGGACCGATCTTCACCCGGCGGGTGCCCACGTCGAGCACCTCGACGGCGTCGAGGTGCCGCAGGTCGATGACGATCCCGCCGTCGTTGGTCGACCGGCCGCTGACGCCGTGGCCGCCGCTGCGCACGCCCAGCGGCAGAGCGGGGTGGCGGCGGGCGAAGGCCAGCGCCTCGGCGACCTCGGAAGGGTCGCGCGGGAACAGCAGCAGCCCGGGAGAGCCGCCCCGCAGGTAGTTCGACCGGAACCGCCCGTAGTTCCGGTCGCCCGGCTCCACGGCCGTGGCGGCCAGCGACTCGGGCACACCGTCGTAGTCGATGCCCCCGCGGCGCTTGGCGAGCGCGGCGGCGGGCCGGACCGGCCGGTCGGAGAGCCCGCCGGGGGCGGCGGCCCGCAGGGCGGGGATCGTCTCGCGGGCGAACCGCGTGAGCACCGCCTCGTCGTCGCTGCGCAGGACGATCGTGCCGAACCCGTCGTCGAGCACCCCCGCCGGGACGTCGCCCGTGACGACGAGGACACGCCGGATCTCGCGCGGGTCCCGCCCGGCCGCCATGGCGGCCTCGTCGATCAGCTTGTTCGCGGTACGCGGGCATTCGGGCCGCTCGGGATCATGGACGCCGACCCACCCGTCCGCCTGCCGTCCGGCCAGCTCAAGTACGGCGGGATCGTCGCCGGTGACCCAGATGGGCACGGCGTGCGCCGGTTCGGGCCCCGGCTCCGCGCCGGCGAGCCGGTGGTGGACGCCGTCATAGGTGAGCCGGGGCGCCGAGGCGTCCCAGATCGCCCGGATCACCTCGATCGCCTCGGCCAGCGCCGCGACGTCGCCCGAGGTGCCGAGCGTGAGCGCGACCCGGCCGCCCGACAGCAGGTCGAGCCCAGCGGCCGACCGGCCGAGCACGGCGGCGTTCCATTCGGCGACGTCGAGCCGGCCGACCAGGCCGATCCGCCCGGTCCGCCCGGCCAGCCAGGACAACCCGGTCCACTCGGGGACCATCGCCAGGTCGTAGCCGAGCTCCTCGACCAGCTCGGTGCGGCCGGTGAGGGCGCCGAACCGCAGCGCGTGGCCATAGTTCATGGGGGACTCCCTTAGGTTGATACGTCAACCAATATACGTCAAGGTTGATGCATCAACTAATCTGGGGTTCATGGCCGATCTCACCGACCCCCAGGCCCTCGCCTGGGCCAGCTACCAGCGCATGCGCGTCCGGCTCAGCGGCGTCCTCGGCCGCGAGCTCGCCGCCGCCACCGGCCTGTCCGAGGCCGACTTCGACGTCCTGGTCGCCGTGAACGAACGCCCTGACGAGTCGGTGCGCTCGCTGGCGCTGCGCTGCGGCCTGGAGTGGGAGAAGAGCCGCCTGTCCCACCAGCTCCGCCGCATGGAGCAGCGCGGCCTGATCACCCGGGAGGCCTGCGAGGAGGACAGCCGCGGCTCGGCCGTCCGCCTCACCGCACGCGGACGCGAACTGGCCTGCGAGGCCAGGAAGCACTACGACGCGGCGGTCAAGCGCTACGTCATGGACACCCTCACTCCCGAGCAGGTCACCGCGCTCGCGGAGATCTCCGCCACCCTCCTCGACCGCATCGAGGTCACCCACAAGTGAGCCGCGCCATCGTTTCCGATCTGTGACCAACCCGCCACCCTCTGCCCGCATCCAAGGATGTGACGGGGAACACAACCAGGGGGTAAAGATGAAGATCGGGGTTCTGGTCGCGCTGGCGGCGACGGTCGTCGCCATCGTGGCCGTGCCGGTCGCCGCGCAGGCCGCGCCGCACCACGGCGACAGCATCCGCTACGCGTCGGCCAAGGCGTGCAAGGTCAAGAAGGCGACCGTGTTGTGCGGGAACTGGCGGCTGGTGACGCACCACGGCCAGATCATCCAGCTCAAGGACGCCCAGCTCGAAGCGCTCGACGGCAAAGGCAGGCCGGTCGGCTTCGCCGCCGCTCCGGTGGCGATCAGCGGGAACGGGCAGAAGATCGCCTACTTCCGCAAGGACGGCCGGATCGCCGTCCGGACGCTGGGCGGCGGGGTCACCCTGCTACCCGTCGGCACGCTGCCCAAGAACGTCGTGCAGTACAACGTGTGGTTCCGCCTGTCCGACGACGGCGCCAGCCTGGCCGTCACCGACCGGCGGACGATGATCTTCGACACCAAGAAGGGCAAGCGGCTCGGCCTGCTGCCCACCAAGCGCGAGTTCATCGGCTTCAGCGGCGACGGCAAGGAGATCCTGACCAGCGCGACCGACGAGGTCTTCCGCGTCTACGACCGGTCGGGCCGCCTGCTGCGCCAGGGCCGCCCGGCCGACGACGTGAACGGCTGGGGCCCCAACGCCCTCCACGCCGACGCCCGGACCGTCGCCACCCTCGTGTCCGGCGACAAGCTCGTCGTCTCGGACCTGGAGACCGCCCAGGTGGAGCGGAGCAACCCGATCAAGCTGCCCAAGGGCGGCACCGTCGAGATGCTCGACTGGACCGGCCCCGCGCAGGTCACCCTCCACGTGTCGCAGAACCTGCCGAAGGTCCCGAACCGCATGACGGTCTTCGAGCACGACACGAAGACCGGCGTCACCACGGTCCGCGACCGCTACGACATCCTCAAGGACACCTTCACCTACGCCGCCTGCGGGGGTTGACGGACCGGCTTGGCCTTCCCCAGCTGCTTGATCGTGGCCGGGTCGACACCCGTGGGCAGATCGGCGGCCTTCAACGGCCCGGTCCCCTTGGCGACCCGGGTGTTCCCGGAGCAACTCCCGGTCACGAGACGGCCGTCGGACTTGTAGGCGAAGACCAGATACCGGGCGCCGCGCGCGAACTTCACCCCGCACGCGGCGCTCTCGGTGTTGGTGGCCACCTTCACGGTCGCCTTCGGCTTTCCCTTGTACGCATGATCGGCCCGGAACGTGTAGACGTGCTGCCGGACGGGCGACCCGGCGGCCTTGAACCCGGTGGCCACCCCGGTGAAGACGACCGCGGAGTTCTGCACCCGCTCCTTCACCGGCGTGAGGGCGCACTTGCAGGCGTAGGCGGGCACGGACGAGAAGACGAGCGTCCCCGCGGCCAGCGCGAGGACGAGAAGAAGACGACGCCACATGCCCCTGAAACGGAATCGAAGATCGATCGGTTCGCGGCACGTTTGGCCCTCGCGCGACGGGTAGCGGCCCTCTTGGCAGCAACCAGCGAAAGGGGCTTACATGTACGAGCCGTGGAGCTACCAGGAAGGCGTCGTCTCCGGCGCCGGGGTGAGCGTGATCGGGTTCGACGTCGAGGCCGTCGACGGCAAGATCGGCGAGGTCGACGAGCAGAGCGACGCCGTCGGCGACGCCTACATCGTCGTCGACACGGGCTTCTGGATCTTCGGCAAGAAGGTCATCATGCCCGCGAGCACGATCACCGAGATCGACCCCCAGCAGCGCAAGGTCTTCCTCGCCCGGACGAAGGAAGAGATCAAGAACGCGCCGGAGTTCGACCAGGACACCTACAAGGACCCGGCCTACCGGGAGCAGGTCGGCAACTACTACACCGGCTACAACCAGCTTCCGTGACGCGGCAGGGCCCGCATCCGGCGTTCGGCGACAGGGGGTTGGCCGAACGCCCGGGTGCGGGCCTCCGCATGTCTGCTCACCGCTCCCAGGGAGCGGTCTCGCCCATCTTCTCGTAGTACTTGGCCAGGTGGGCCTTGACCCGGCCGACCTCGTCTTCGGGGATCTTCACGCCGCCGCGCGCGCCCTGGAGGACGCCGCCGGCGGCCATGACGGCACGCGGCACCGCCTTCAGCTTGCCGTCGACGACGTCGGCGATGAGCAGCTTGTAGCTGCCGAAGTTGCCGGGGGCGTCGCCGTCGTACCAGACGTGGGCGTCGCGGTAGGCGGCGTCGGGCTCGTCTTCGGCACCCGCCCATTCACGGACGCGGCTCTCGGCCGCGCTGCCGTCCCATTCCCGCGAACGGTCGGCGAGGGGCAGGTCCTTGAATCGTGTCACGGTCATACCCACCCCCTGCCCGGCATGGGATGGGCAAACGGTCACCATCCCGTGCCGGTGGGGTAGATCGGCGGGTCAGTCCGTGACCCATTCGCCGGTCGAGCGCCGATAGGCCTCGGCGCCGGCCCGGTCGATGGCCGCCTTCACCGCCGCGAAGATGGCCCCTTGGATCGCGGCGGCCACGACCACCTCGCCCCATCCGTAGTCGGGCGAGGTCGCCTGCGGCGCCTCGTCCTCACCGGCGGCCAGCTTCCAGACCTGCTTGAAGATCAGGCTCGCCACCGCGCCGCCGATCATGCCGCTCAGCGCGCTCGCGCCACGCACCGCTAGTTTGTTCATGCCGGTACGCGCTACCCGAGGCGCCCACAGGTAGTCGGCCGATCAACCGGCGGGCGGGTGGGGATCGTTGCCGGGTGCGATCGTGCGCTGGTCGCGCACCTTGCCGTCGGTGCCGTGGACGCGCAGCTCGCCTCCGCCGTCGGCGGCGAGGATCTGGGTCGCCCGCCTGATCGCCTCGTCCTGCGTGCTGAACAACGCGCTGGCCCGGCTGCCGCCCGGCTTGGTGACGGCCCACTGCCCGTCTTCCTGTCTCACCACGTCGCGTGAGTTGGCCTGTCCTGCCATCACTGCTCCTCCGATCGGGATGCCCCACCGCTACCCCGATTCGAGGAGATCAGTGGTGCATGATCTTGCGGATGGCGTCGCGGGCCCGGTCCATGAGGGCGGCGGGCGCGCCGAGCAGCATGTTCTTCTTGGCCGACTCCACGCCCGGGTGCGGGTGGGTGGGGGCCGTCTTCTGGGCGGCCTTGACCCCGGCGGTCATCTGGCGCAGGCGGTCGGGGTCGCCCTCGGTCTGCAACTGCGGGAACTCGAACCGCTCCTCGGCTTCGGCGTGGGCGATGACGTCCGTGCGCAGGGCGTCCAGGTGCTTGAGGAAGTCGGGGTTGTCGGTGCCCATCTCCTCAAGGTCGGACAGGGCCTGCTTGGCCTCGTTCTCCTCCTCCAGCCGCTGGTCGACGACCATGCTCCCGTCGCCGACGACCTTGCGGGCGTACGGGTGGACAAGTTCCTCCTCGGCGGTCTCGTGCACGGCGAGCAGGTGGACCAGCCGGCGGAAGGCCTCCTCGCGGGCGTCGCCCTGGGCCGACTCGACCTCGGCGAACAAGGCCTTGATCTCTTCATGCTGATGCTTCAGGAAGGTGACGACATCGATCTGCTGGGTGTCCATGGCGAACTCCCTTGGTTCTCGGACGTCTTGGCCCCCTACCCCTCGCAGGTGTCCCGATGTTCGGTAGACCTTAACTTTTGTCCTTTATGTCCAATTGAAGGCATGGGCGGGACCCGCTCGGGCAGTGGGCTCACCATGACCCGGAACCGACACGGCCGACCGCGTTCGTGGATCTACGCCGGCGTCTTCCTGCTGGTGTTCATCCTGGGCGGCGTCGGGCTCATCATCGGCTCCATGCCGCTGTTCTGGACCTGCCTGGTCGTGCTGGTGGCGCTGGTGCCCGTCGGCAAGCTGGTCGGCGTCATGGACGACACCGTCATGGCCCCCACCGATCCCGAAGAGCCCGGTCACGGCTAGGCCGTCGTTTCTCCAGTTCACATGCGGGTAGGCCATTGGCATCATGTCTGCGGGCTACGAGCGAATGCTGGCCGGCCTGATCGAAAGCAGTCATCTGCGCTCCATCGACGACCTGCCGTCGCTCCTGGCCACCCACACCCCGCAGGCGGGATTCGCGCATGTCGTGATCTACCTGGTCGACCTCCAGCAGCAGGTGCTGCGGCTGCTGCCTGGCCGCGGGGGCGAGACGGGCGACGTACCGGAGGAGTTCCCGGTCGAGGGAAGCCTGCCCGGCCTCGCCTTCCAGGAGGTCCGCACCCTCACGCAACACGACGAGAACGGCGAGCCCCACTACTGGTGGATCCCGATCCTCAACGGCACCAGCCGGCTGGGCGTCCTGAGGGTCGACATGGGCGGCGCCCCCTTCGACCACATGTCCGCCCGTCACCTCTCGTCGGTGGTCGCCCTGCTGCTGACGAGCATGCACAGCTACAGCGACACCTGGGCCCGCATCGTCCGCACCAGGGAGATGAACGTCGCCGCCGAGATGCAGTGGCGGCTCATCCCTCCTCTCACCTTCGCCAGCGACCGGGTGAGCGTGTCGGGGGTGCTCGAACCCGCCTACGAGGTGGGCGGCGACGCCTTCGACTACGCGATAACGAGCGACGTGCTGCACGTCGCCGTCTTCGACGCCATGGGCCACGACGTCTCGGCCGGACTGACGGCCAACCTGGCCATCGCGGCCTCCCGCAACAATCGCCGCCAGGGCGACTCGCTGGCCAAGAACAGTGAAGACATCGAGGCGGTGCTCATCGAGGAGTTCGGGCGGGCGCAGCGGTTCGTCACCGCCGTCATGGGCGACCTCGACCTGCGGACCGGTGTCTTCACCTGGGTCAACCGGGGCCATCCGCTGCCCATCCTCCTGCGCGGCGGGCGCTGGACCACGATGCTCGACTGCCAGCCGGCCCATCCGATGGGGCTCGACCTGGGCCTGCCGGTCACCACCTGCCGCGAGCAACTGGAGCCCGGCGACCGGCTGATCCTCTACACCGACGGAATCACCGAGATCCGCGACGCCTCCGGCCGGGAGTTCGGCGTGCACCGGTTCGTCGACTTCGTGATCCGCAACAACCAGAGCGGCCTGCCGGTGCCCGAGACGCTGCGGCGGCTCGTCCAAGCCGTGCTGGTCTACCACAAGGGCGTGCTGCGCGACGACGCGACGGTGGTCATCGTGGAGTGGCGCGGCCCCGACGCCGACCGGGAGCTCGAGAACGCCGACTGGCCGATTCCGCGCACCTGACGCCCGACGTAGAACGCCCCCTACCAGGAGATCACCATGGGCCTGATCCACATCGACCTGTTCGCCACCCTCGACCTGGTCGCGCAGGCGCCGGGCACCCCCGAGGAGGACACCGACGGCGGCTTCCCGTTCGGCGGCTGGCAGGCGCCCCTGTTCGACGACACCGTCGGGCGGCACGTCGGCTCCGGGATGGTGGGCATGGACGCCCTGCTCCTCGGCCGCCGGACCTACGACATCTTCGCCGCCCACTGGCCGAACCAGACCGACGGCGTCGACGGCGGCATCGCCACCTTGTTCAACGGCCTCCCCAAGTACGTCGCCTCCCGCGGTGAGCCGGAACTCGGCTGGGCCGGGTCGACGCTGCTGGGCCCCGATCTGGCCGGCGCCGTGCGCGAGGTGCGCGACAGGCACGAGCACGTGCACGTGATCGGCAGCCTGAACCTGGTGCAGACCCTGCTGCGTGAGCGGCTGTTCGACGAGCTGAACCTGTGGATCCATCCGATCGTGCTCGGCGTCGGCAAGAAGGTCTTCGACGGAGGCGCGGTCCCCGCCAACCTCACCCTCCTGGAGCCGCCGGTCACCTCGGCCAAGGGAGCGGTGCTGCTGCGCTACGGGCTCGCCGAGGGCACACCGGCCACCGGCGACATGGGCGCCCGCGCGTCGTGAATCCCGAGCGCAGATGTTCATGGTGTGTTTGACGCATGGTTCTGCGTTGGCGGGCTGCGGGGACTTCGCTCGTCTCCAGCGGGTGGATCACCCCGCATCACGAAATTCCGGAGGTACTTGTGCCCAGCACAAGGTGGCCCGCCCCCGCCCTCGCCACCGCGGCGGTCATCGCCATGCTCGGCGTGACGGTCCCGGCGGCCGGCGCGGCGACGTCCAATGATGTGAACCTCGGCGCCCCCTGCTCTGCGGACGCGGGCCTGCGCGGCTTCACCGACAGCCTGGACAAGAAGACGTTCGAGGGCACCCCCGTCGGGGGCCTGTCCGCCATCGCGCGGCTGCGCGACGACCGCGTCCTGGCGCTCTCGGACAACACCGGCACCGTCCCCGCCCGCGTCTACGACGTCGCCCTCTCCGGCGACGACGCCCAGGTCGTCGGCATGACGACGCTGAAGCGGGCCGACGGCACCCCCTACAACGGCACCGACTTCGACGGTGAAGGGCTCGTCGTCGAACCCCACGGCCACACCGTCCTGGCGAGCTCCGAGACCGAGCCGTCGATCCGGCGGTTCCGCCTGTCCGACGGCGTGCAGACCGCCTCGTTCGAGGTCCCGGCCCGGTTCCGGATCACCCCCGCGGGCGAGTCGCCGGTCAACCTGGCCTTCGAGGCGCTCACCACCTCGCCCGACGGCACGTCCCTGTACGCCGGCATGGAGGGCCCCCTGCTCACCGACGGCCGTGAGGCGTCGGGCGCGGGCCGCCAGCGCATCCTGCGCTACACCGGCACGCCCGGCGGCGACTACACGCCGGCCGCGCAGTACGCGTACAAGACCGACCCCAACCTCGGGCTGGTCGAACTGGTGGCGCTCGGCGACGACCAGTTCCTCGCGATGGAGCGCGGCTTCACCGCCGGCGTCGGCAACACCGTGCGGATCTACCGCGTCACCGCCACCGGCGCCCCCGACGTGTCGGGCGTCGCCTCGCTCTCGACCCTGACCGACCCGCGCGCCTGGCTCGGCAAGAAACTGCTGGCCGACATCGCCGACTGCCCCCCGTCGGGCGCGACCACCAAGCAGCCCCAGCCGAACCCGCTGCTCGACAACATCGAGGGCATGGCGCTCGGCGACCGTCTCGACGACGACACCCGCGTGCTCTACCTGATCTCCGACGACAACAACAGCGCGACGCAGATCACCCGCCTCTACGAGCTGAGCGTGAACGTCCCCGACGAGGCCACGCTGCGCGACCGCGCGATCCTGTCGGCGACCGACTACCAGCCCGGCCCGATCTCCGGCAACTTCATGCCGAAGACCCCGGTCAACGGCATCACCCCGCCGTTCCCCGGCCAGCCGATCCCCGGCTTCTCCGCGGTCATCCCGCACACCCGCGGTTCGAAGAACGCCAACCGCCTGCTCGGCATGCCCGACAACGGCTTCGGGTCGAAGGACAACTCACCCGACTTCCTGCTGCGCGCCTACTACATCGAGCCCGACTACAAGTCGGGTGAGATCGAGGTCAAGAGCCACATCAGCTTCCGCGACCCCGACCGCAAGGTGCCGTTCCCGATCGTGAACGGCAACACCTCCGAGCGCCTGCTGACCGGCGCCGACTTCGACATCGAGTCGCTCCAGTGGGACGCCGACGGCACCCTGTGGATCGGCGACGAGTTCGGCCCCTACCTGGTGAACGTCGACAAGACCGGCAAGGTCCTGCGCGCCCCCATTCCCCTCTTCGACGGCACCAAGTCGCCCCAGTCGAACGAGCTGAAGCCCGGCGAGACCCCGACGCTGCCCGGCAGCGGCGGCTTCGAGGCCATGGCCGCCAGCGAGGACGGCCACACCCTCTACCCGATCCTCGAACGCGCCAAGACCGGCGACCCCGACCAGCGTCGCCGCATCGTGTACGAGTTCGATGTCCGCGCCGGCGCCTACACCGGCAAGACCTGGACCTTCCGCGTCGACGAGCCGGGCCTGTTCGTGGGCGACGCCCAGATCCTCGACGGCAAGCGCCTGCTGCTGATCGAGCGCGACAACGGCATGGGCCAGACCTCGTTCGTCAAGAAGCTGGTCGTCACCGACCTCGACAAGGCCGACGCGAACGGCGTGCTCCCCCGCCGCACCGCCGTCGACCTGATGCGCATCGCCGACCCCAAGGGCGTCTCCACCCCGGCCCGCCCGAACGAGTACGGCGTCGGAGACCTGTTCTCCTTCCCGCTCCAGTCGGTCGAGTCGGTCCTGCCCCTGTCGGGCGACCGCGTGATCGTGGCCAACGACAACAACTTCCCCGGCAACGACGGCCGCATCCCGGGCCGCGCCGACGACACCGAAGTGATCGTCATCGACGTGCCCGGCCTGCGCGGCTGACGCCTTGACGAGAGGAGCCCAGGCCGGGTGGTCGCCCGGCCTGGGCTTTCCGGTCTTCAGGCGCGTACGACAAAGATCGCCGGGTAGCACCGGCGGGATGGCATGCCGTATCAGTGAACTGGTGATCGACTGTCGCGACCCCGAGCGGCTGGCCGCGTTCTGGTGTGAGGTGCTCGGTTACGTCGTCATCGGGCGCGAGGAGACCTTCATCGAGATCGGTCCCGAAGACGAGAGCCACCGGCCGGTGCTCGTGCTCAGTTCGAGCGACGAGCCGAAGACCGGCAAACTGCCTCTGCACATCGACGTGAGCCCCACCGACCGCGACCAGGACGCCGAGCTGGAGCGCCTGCTGGCCCTCGGCGCGAAGCCCGCCGACGTCGGGCAGACGGGCGAGGAGAGCTGGCACGTCCTGGCCGACCCGGAGGGCAACGAGTTCTGCCTCCTGCGCACCCGCGTGACCTGACCCGGCGCCAGTGGCGGAATCAGCTCGCGACGGGCAGTTCGACGGTGATGCGGATACCCCCGGCGGCGCGCGGGCTGAGCGTCAGGGTTCCGGCGTGGGCGTGGGTGATGGTCTTGACGATCGCCAGGCCGAGGCCGACGCCCGCGTGGTCGGCGTGGATGCGCTCGGTGCCGCGCTGGAACGGCTCGGTCAGCGTGGCGACCCGTTGCGGGCTGAGCACCTGGCCGGTGTTCTCGACGGCCAGCACCACGCTCCGGGGGCGGACGCTGGTGCTGACCCACACGGCGCCCCGGGCGGGCAGGTTGTGGACGATCGCGTTCTGCACGAGGTTCGTGGTCAGCTGCAGCAGCAGCGGCTGCGACCCGATGGTCGGGGTGATGTCACCGGAGGTCTCGACGGTGACGCCGCGTTTCTCCGCCAGGGGGAGGAGCGTCTCGGCGGCCTCCTCCGCCAGGAGCGACAGGTCGACGCGCTCCCGGGTGAACGACCGCTCGTCGGCCCGGCTGAGCAGGAGCAACGCCTCGGTCAGCTCGATCGCCCGGGTGTTGACGGCGTGCAGGCGTTCGAGGAGCTCGCCGGTGTCGTGGCCGGGGTCGGTGCGGGCCACGTCCAGCAAAGCCTTCGAGACGGCGAGCGGGGTGCGCAGCTCGTGGGAGGCGTTGGCGGCGAACCGCCGCTGTTCGGCGACGTGGGCTTCGAGCCGTTCGAGCATGCCGTCGAAGGCGTCGGCGAGTTCGCGGAACTCGTCCTGGGGACCGGGCAGCCGGATCCGGTGGGAGAGCGACCCGGTCGTGGCCAGCCGGGTCGCGTCGGTGATGCGGGTGAGCGGGGCGAGCATGCGTCCGGCGAGGATCCACCCACCGACGAGGCCGAAGACGAGCAGGAAGACCAGCACCACCCCCGTGGCCGACACGAAGTCGCCCAGCAGGGTCGAGCGGACCAGCACGCCGCCGGGGACACCCGTGTACTCGGGCAGATGGCGCAGGGTGAAGACCCACACAACCCCGATCAGCAGGACGCCGGCGAGCATGAGGAACCCCGCGTAGCTGAGGGCGAGCCTCAGGCGCACACTCGTCCCGGGTGCTCTAGCCACGGTCGCCCTCCTCGATCCGGTATCCGGCGCCGGGCACGGTGACGATGACCGGCGGCTCGCCGAGCCGCTTGCGCAGCGCCGAGACGGTGATGCGCACGGCGTTGGTGAACGGGTCGGCGTTCTCGTCCCAGGCCCGTTCGAGCAGCTCTTCGGCGCTGACGACGCCGCCTTCGGCCTCGACCAGCACCTCCAGCACGGCGAACTGCTTGCGGGTCAGCGCGACGTAGCGGCCGTCGCGGAAGACCTCCCTGCGGAACGGGTCGACCCGCAGCCCGGCGACCTCGCGCACCGGCGGGCGGGTCCGGCCCCGCCTGCGGTCGAGCGCCCGCAGCCGCATGACCAGCTCCCGCAGCTCGAACGGCTTGGTCAGGTAGTCGTCGGCGCCGAGTTCGAACCCGGACGCCTTGTCGTCCAGACGCTCGGCCGCGGTGAGCATGAGGATCGGCAGGCCGCTGCCGGAGGCCACGATGTGCCGGGCGATGTCGTCACCCGACGGGCCGGGGATGTCGCGGTCGAGGACGGCGATGTCGTAGTCGTTGACGCTCAGCAACTCCAGCGCGGTGTCGCCGTCACCCGCGATGTCGGCGGCGATCGCGGCCAGCCGGAGACCGTCGCGGACGGCTTCGGCCAGATAGGGTTCGTCCTCGACGATCAGCACACGCACGGTCTCGATGCTACGAATCGGCGCATATCGTCCACGTATCGAAAACCGCATACGCACCGGCAACACCGCCCTCCCTTCACTGGCGGCATGCCCCGAAACCGGATCCTCCAGTTCCTCGTCGTGGCCCTCACCGCACTGGCCCCCACGACCTGCGCCGACGGCGCGCTCCCCGAAGGCGTGACGGTGTTCGACGACGGCTATCCGGGTGTGCGCAACCTCGACCCCGATCTCCTGCACGCCCTGCGCGAGGCGGCGACCGACGCGGCCGAGGAGGGCGTCACCTTCTACGTCAACAGCGGCTGGCGTTCCCCCGAACGCCAGAACCAGCTGCTCCGGGACGCGGTCAAGACGTACGGCTCGAAGGAGGAGGCGGCCCGATGGGTCGCCACCGCGAAGAGATCACGCCACGTGGTGGGCGACGCCGTCGACCTCGGCGGAACCGACACGATCTCCTGGTTGTCGCAGCACGGCGCCCGCTACGGCCTGTGCCAGATCTACCGGAACGAACCCTGGCACTACGAACTCCGCGCCGAGAATGCCTGCCCGGCGATGTACGACGACCCCACCCAGGACCCGAGGATGCACCAGTGACCACCACCCCGTGGAAGCGCGGACCGATCTTCACGGCGACGGCCCTGCTGCTCGGCCTGATCATGCTCCTGCACGCCCAGATCACCGATCGCGGCGGCCTCGGCAACCTGGTGGACACCACGCTGCCGTGGTTCGGCGTGTTGATCCCCCTGCTGCTGACCGGGGCGTTGTGGCGCCGCTCCGCCGTCGCGGCGGTCGCCCTGCTGCTCCCGGCGGGTGTATGGCTGGCTCTCTTCGGCGGCCTGCTCGTCGACAAGTCCCAGCCGGGCGGCGACCTGACCGTGGTGACTCACAACGTCGGCGCCGCCAACCCCGACCCGGCCGGCACCGCCCGCGCCCTGGCCGCCTCCGGCGCCCACCTGCTGGCCCTGGAGGAGCTCACCCCCCAGGCGAGGCCCGTGTACGAGAAGGAACTCGCCGAGGCGTACCCGCACCACACGGTCCGGGGCACGGTCGGCCTGTGGAGCAGACTGCCCCTGGCCGACACCCGCCCCGTCGACCTGGAGACGAACGCCGGCCCGCTGGCCGACACCATTCCCGCCGCCGCCGAACTGGCCGAGAACCGGGCGCTGCGCACGACCGTGGCCACCGACCGGGGCCCCTTGGTGGTGTACGTCGCCCACCTGGGCTCCGTGCGAGTTTTTCCGAGGAACGGCTTCTGGACCGACAGCCGCGACCGGGGCGCACGCGCCCTCGCCAAGGCCGTCGCGGCCGAGGAGAACGAGCGGCTGATCCTGCTCGGCGACCTCAACGGCACGACCGACGACCGCGCGTTCACCGGCCTGACCGCCCACCTGCGCTCGGCCCAGGAGGCGGCCGGGGAGGGCTTCGGCTTCAGCTATCCGGCGGCGTTTCCGATGGTGCGGATCGACCAGGTGCTGGTGCGCGGCGTACAGCCGAGAAGGTCGTGGGTACTGCCCGCCACCGGCAGCGACCATCTCCCGGTGGCGGCCGGGATCAGCTGGTGAATCCGGGCCGGCGTCACATGATGCGGGCACGGACCTGTTTGATGCTGGTCATCCTCGCCCCTGCGGCGGCCTCGTCATGGACGTAAGCCGTTCAGCGTCACCTTGACGCCCGGGCGCACCTCGTATTCGGTGGCGTTCGCGACGGAACTGCCCTTCGTCGTCTGAACGACGAACTCGACTCCGGCGAGCGCACGTGACAGGGAGGAGCCCGGAACGGGAGCGCGGTCCCGAAGTCCCAGGAGGCCTGAAGAGGGCGGGCTTCGTGTCCCTGTACACACGCGACGACTGGAACCTGAGCCCCAGGGGGCATCAGGCGTCTCGCCAGCGCCCGTAGGTCGCCGCCTGGCCCACGAGCGCGCCGTCGTCGACCAGGTTCCACATCGTCACGTCCTCGATCCAGAACCGGCGGCCCGACTTGGCGATCCGCAGCCCGCGGTAACCCTCGGCGAAGCCGTCTCGGTGCACGGCGTCCACAAGCCGTTGGCGGTCCTCCCTCCGATCCGGCTCGGCCGAGAGGCGGGAGGGCATGCCGACGAGCTCCGCCCAGTCGTACTCGAAGCAGCGCTGGGCGGTGCGGTTCGCATAGGTGAAACGCGGGTCGTCGGACGCGTCGTGCGCCAGCACGCAGAAAGGCGCGTCCTCATACAGCCATCGCGCCGTGGCGTCGGGCCCTCCGAGCGGGGCGCCGACGAGACGGAGGTGACAACTCCTCAGCAGATCGAAGAAATCCGGGTTCACGCGAGAGCCATTCTCTGTACCGATTTTTCCGTCTTGAGGGTAGGGCATGATCGGCACTGGTCGCACCACTACGACCGTCCGGAACCATAGAAAACGAGTGGATGATTTGTGAATGCATTTCTGTGGCGCCGATACACGCTAATCGCATGGATTTCCCGCAATCGCGTTCGTCGCCCGCGGCGACAAAAGTCACGAAAAGGGGAATATAAAAGTCTCGGCACAAGTGAGCCGGCGTCGGCTGAAGCTGCGCGCGATCAAGAACGAACCACTGGATGGTGGCGGCGGCCGGATCGGCCGCCCTCACCACCACGCCACCGGCGATCGTCGCCGCGCAGCAGGCCCACAGGGGCCCCGGCTGGGATATCGGCGACGACCACTGCTCCGCAGTCCAGATCAAATCGGAGACCGAATATCCCGGGAGCTACTACGGCATGCTTCGCGCCCGCGCGCAAGCGGTCGGCGACTGGGAGAAGTTCACCATCTGCCCCGAAGACGGCTGCAACCGGCTGAGCGCCGAGAAGAACTACAAGGGCGTCGACGCAATCCGTGATCGAGTGCAAGGGCGAGGAATACTGCACCATGAAGCCCTCGCCAACAACAAGTACGTGAGCACCGAACCGGCTTACACGGGCGACGGCTACGGCATTCTCCGAGCCCGCGCCGACGTAGTCGGAGATTACGAGAAGTTCGTCATCTCGTAATCTCCCGAACTGACGGGCGAGCCTCACGGAGACTCGCCCGTTTCCTTTTAATAAGTGATGGTGCACGAACTGGAGGTGGGAAGAGGCGGCGAGGTGTTCGGCATGGGCATGCCGATATCGAACCCGAAGGTGGCCCGCTGGTTCTTCGGAAGGGCTCCGTTCCACCCCATCGGGCCCCACACATTCGCCGACGGCCTGGTCGCGTTCCAGAATTGGTGAATGACCGCGCCCGACGACAAGGGGAAGTCGATGACCGCCTGCCAGGTGGTCGACGTGGTCGTGCCGGTGTTGGTCAGCGTCGCATCGACCTGCCATCTGTACTGGCTGCCGACGTCTCCCCGATAGTTGGCCTTGAAGGTGAGCGTGCAGGTGGTGGCGGCGCCGGCGGGGGTGACGACCGTGAACACGCCGACCAGGGCGGCCACCAGCCACACGGCCAGGCGCCGTCGGACACGTCGTTCTGTCATGGGCCTCTCCTGTCAGGAAGTGCACGCTCTGAATCGGCGGGCACAGGCGATTAGCGGAACGGTACGATCGGCATCGAATATGGTCAATGGCGTTGAAAGTTTCACCGATCCCCTTCCAGACAATTCCTTGATTACGGCCCATAAAACAGTGGCAACAATGACTTGATGACTGCCTGGTGAATTCGCCCGCGCCGGCGGCCTGCACGTCACCTGTTCCACACCGGCGACCTCGACGACCTGCGCTACTGAGAGTCGCGCCCGTACGTGCGGCTGCGCCTGAAAGGGGTGCCCGCGACGAGATCAGGGCCCGAGCCGCCCGATGGTTCGCCGACCACCCGTCGACGCCCCGGCCTACCGGCGGCCGTGGTGGCGAAAGGGGAAGGCCGCGAGAATCACGACCCGGCCCTCCACCCGGTCGGCAGCGTGGTATTCATCCCGTATGAGCCGGAAGAGCGTGTCTACGGAAACATGCCCGCCGTCGAACGACATTTCGCCATCTCCAGCTCCCCCGCACTCGACGTCCTCCACGGCGCGCCCGCGTTGGACCGCAGGACCGCCGTCGGCCTCGCCGTCCTCACGCTGACGATGGCCGCCTGCCAGCCCGACCTCGCCGAAGCGGCCCGCCGCCTGCTCCCGCCCGCGCCGGTCACCCAGACCGAACCCTTCTGGCACCGGAAAGACGGCCTGCTGGGTACCTGGGCCGCCTCGATCAACGACCTCGCGGCGAGCCTCCCGGAGACGACCGGCGACCTGGTCGTCATAGGCGACGACGCACAACGGGCCCGCGTGCTGCTGCGTTGCGCCCACCTGTTCCACAACCGGATCGGCCTGCGCCCCGGCCCGGAATCGCACATCTCGACTCTGGCGGCCCGCGCGCTGGCCGCGTTGCGAAGGTGATCGCCATGTGGCACAGCGTCCACATCTTCTACCACGAACCGGACAAGGACCCCCTGCTCCTGGACGCCGTCCGGCCCCTGCTCGCCGACATCCGCGACTACGTCGAGGCGGCGTACGTGGTGCGCCACTGGCGGCAGGGCCCCCACGTGCGCGTCAACGTGAAGACCGACCAGCGGATCTGGGACGAGGTGGTGCGCCCCCGCATCGACACGGTCGTCGGCGGCTGGTTACGCGCCCACCCGTCGACCTACGTGGTGGACCAGGCCGAGAGCCTGGCCCGGCACCGCCTGATGGCCGCCCGCGAGCAGGAACACGGCCCGCTCACGCCGTGGCCCGCCGACAACTCGATCGTCGAGTTCCCCTTCGACGACCGCCGCCACGTCCTGGGCGGCGACGAGGCCGTCGACCTGCTCACGTCGTTCTACAGCGACAGCACCCGCCTGTTGTTCACGATGCTCGACCACTGCCGCGACGGCCGCGACGGCAAGTCCGACCTGGCCATGGCCCTGCTCCTGACGGTCGCCCACACCTCCCACCCGATCGAGCGCAGTTACCTGTCGTTCCGGGTGCACGCCGAGGGCTACCTCATGTGGTCCAAGGACCCCGAGGCCGCCCGCCGTTCCTTCGACGGCGTGTACGACTCCCGCCGCGCCCTGCTGACCCAACGGGTCAGGCAGGTCGTGGACACCATCGACGGAGACGGGGACAGCCCGTTCGTCCCGGAGTGGGCGGCGCTCGTGGAGACCTACCGCGAGAGAGCCGACCGGGTGGTGCACCTGCTGCCGACCATGGACGACACCCCGGCCGAGACCCGGGGCGAACTTCACACCCTGATGTTCGGCACCCCCGACTACCGCCGCGACATGTTCAACCGCCCCGACTTCCTGCGCTACCGGGTGGTGCTCAACTACACCTACCTGCACCTGACGAGGCTGGGCCTGACCCCGCTCGACCGCTTCCGCACCTGCCACCTGCTGGCGAACGCGGTGGAGGAGGTGTACGGGGTCTCGGGCCTGGAGTCGATGCGCCGCCACGCACTCGGCTAGCGCCCGCATCGATCACCAGCAACGCAGATCCCGGCCTCCGCCGTCGTGACCGTTGTCCTGAATCTCGACGATCATTCGGGAACGATCGCCGTATTCCGGCTCGGCAGGCTGGGACAGCGATGACGGGCGAGGAGCACCGTCCTTCTGCGGACACCGTCAATGGCCTTCCATCTTTCCGGCCGTGATCAGTTTTCGGAAGACCCGATCTCTGAGGTTGCCCTTTTCCGTAGTTCCCAAAGCAGTGGTCGCCCTGAGGTCGTATCGGTGGCTGTGATCGCCAGCCGGTCGCCGGTCAGGACGTAGCGGCCGGACAACAATTGTTCGCCCTTGCTGAGCCAGGTCCGCCAGATCGTGATGGTCGAGGCGGCTGGATCCACCTCGAAATGGTGTCGCCGCCACGTGTGTTCGCTGCGCAGCACGACTTGGTAAGCGCGGTTGTGTTCGAAGTAGACACGCTCGACGGGGCCGGGCAGGCCCTCCGGCTGGAAGGCGCCCGCTGTCACATCCCACGTGCCGTCGAGTGGTGTGGGCAACCGGTTGTTGTAGTTCGCGATGTAGTACGAGCACGACGCCGGAAGCACGAGCAGCAGAGCCAGCGGCACAAACGGTGCGACGAAGCGATCGAATCCGACGCCAGAATTCAGGACCTCGTCGTACACCTCTTCTCCCGCCAAGATGCACGCGCATCGCGCATAGAGGAAGTGGTCGCTGGTCTGCGGAAGCTGCACACCATTGGCGAGCGTCACTGACACCTCCGCTAGTTCTCTCCTGTCGATCTGATAGAGCGACTCATGGAGTCGCTCAGCAAATCGAGCCGGGCGTCGGGCGTCATCGCACTGAGCTGCCCAGAGATCCCCTTCAGGGCAGATTCGATCTCGCTCGCATCCTGCACGGAGCTCGACCACTATGACTCCAGACCCAAAACAGGCGAGGCCAGAACACAAGATCTTGAGGGGACTTCTAACTCCCGACTCACTCAGCTCTCCGGAAATGTTTCTGGTAAAGCTGCGGAAGTAGTTGCCTTCCGGATCGGCTCGGATGCCGAACCTCTCATCCCTTCTCTGGTGAGCGTCGGATTCGCCTGCCCGTCAATCCGATCAGGCACTCGACATTGTCGCCCACCTCTCCGTCAAAGGCGTGGCGCTTAGGAACCTGTCTTCGACTATGCCAGTGATTATGGCTCAATCCGCAACTTGATCTGCGCGCCGTCTGGGAGATCCTTGACTTGGCGATAAATATCAGCCCGAAATCTTAGCAATTCCACCGAATCCTTCATGCGCATCACGCGGGCGTCGAATTCGCCGCCCAGGAAAAAGGGTACGGCAGGAGCAAGTCTGCGACCAGCCGGCAGTTGCCCATTCGCCTGCTGCCATTGATGCATCACTGGAAAACCGGTTCGAAACTCGAAATCCTCGATTATAAGCGAGGCCCACTCTGCGATGTTACGACAGATAAGCTCGCGTTCTGCGGTCTCCGGATCGAAAGACCAAAAACCATTTTTCCCAAGAGCGAATTGGAACCCGAAAGCATCTTCCGCGAAGAAAGTTAGATCACGAACAGGTTCTCCGTATTCCTTTATCCACAGATCGTCACCGTTCCAGAACGCCGCACCCTCCTTGCCGTCGGTGCCCCACGGGAAAATATGCAACGCGGATTCGAATGCATAGAATCCGTTCTTTTGTGAAAGAAGCGGCCAGAGGGGTTCGGGCACCTCGTCCGGCGATGACAACGCGGGGCCCAGCGGGCTGGACCCGAGGCTGATTAGACGCTCCAGAGAAGCAGATCTACCAATCACCATTTCACCTTGATATGCACTTTTGTTCCATCTGGATAGGGGCGCAGAATATTACCTATTGTTGAACCGGCCCCACCGTTGTCGCCGGGGTCGATCGCTCTGACACTTGCACCGGCGCCACCTTCCTCAAACATAGCCAGAGGATACTCGTCGCGCTGCTTTCCGCGAACCGGAGGATTTCCCCTCATTGCTTCTCTTCTATTTTTCGTCGCTCCAGGTCGGTTGATTGTAAGGATATCGGGGTGGCCGGCGTTCTGGGCATCTTCTATATGCTGTGCCGATTCAGGATATTTCTTCCCATCGACAACGACTTCACAATCCCAGCAAGGCTCGGGTTCGTCATCAGAATTATAGTCAATGTGTGCGCCCGGGCAGGTCGAGACCAAGGTGGATGGGCATGGATCCCAGGAGCCGGGGCCATCGATGACTTCGCCATCGAGGATCGGCACCTCTCCGCAGCCATCTAAGATCAGGTCGCACTCATCCCAGTCGGGGATGGTGTAGCCGCACCCTTGCCAGCTGGGGCCACAGGGGCCGTCAGGAATCGGATCCCAGCCGCCGCAGGCGTCTTCGATCCCGTAGCAGGGGGGCTCGCAGTAGAGGCCATGGCCGGCGTTACATTGCTCAACCTCACCTGTAGGTGGTTCAGGTTCGTTGGTGCCTCCATCGTTCGGGCACTCCACGAGGCTGTCGGCCCGGGTATGTCCGTCCGGGCAGAGGACCTGGCGTCTCCCGCCCTCTTCCTCTCCTTCATCGACTCCGACAAGCGTGGGCAGGCCCCGCCCACCTCCGCCGCTCTGAGCGGGGTTGACGACGCCTATTTCAACGCCGTCGCAGTCACTCATCACGTAAAGCTGGTCGGTCGGACAGGGAATGTATGAGCGCCCGGGCCCAGATCCGGAAACTTTGCATTCGTCGCAATTTTCCGTGACGTGGGTTGGAGCTCGTTTGGGCTCCTTTGGCCGAGATTGCGAATTTTTGGGTTTGGTCTTCCCTTGATTTCCGCTACTCGAACTACTGGAGGAATGCTCGTTTCCGCCGCCGCCAGACGGCTTAGGCTTCGGTCTAGGCTTAGACTCCGGCTTGGGTGGTTTATTCGACTTTTTATTACATTTCCCGTCCCCGTCCCCGCGATCCGCATTGCAATGATTCTTGCGATTATTTCCCTTCGCTTCGTCTGCTTTATTGGCCTCATCAATCTTCTTCTGTCGTTCCTGCTCTGCCTTGGCCTTCTTCTTCTGTTCGCAAGTAGGCACGTGCAAGCAAGGCAACGGATCCGACTCCGACCCCGGCTTCGGGCTGGGCGTAGTGCTCACAGGGACGCATACATACTTGCCATTCACCACCTGGTATGCGCAGTCCGTATGGCCGGTGGGATCGGCGTGCCCCATGGGATCGCCGAGTCCGTATTCGTACCTGTTGCCGTTGGCCGATGGGATAGGGACGAGGGTCCAGGTGTCGCGGCTGATGAAGCTGCCGGTACCCGGCTGGTACCAGCGGGCGTGCATGTTGACCTTGCCGGTTTCGGCGTCGGTCCATTCGCCCTGATAGCCGAGCTGCGGGCGGGTCCCTGAGGACGAGGTGACCTTGCCGAACGGGTCGTAAGCGACCGAGAAGTTCAGTGAGCTTGCTCCGGCGCTGAAGCCAGCCACGATGTCGCCGTGCCGGTCGGCCATGAGGAACTGCGCCGCGGCAGTGCCCGTCTTGCTGGACAACGTCTCGCCGAAGGCTCCCCGGGCGTACTTCTCCTGGATGGCTCCGGTTCCGTCCGCGACGGCGGCGAGATCATTGCCAGTGTCGGCGTAGATGAAGCTGGTGGTGGCACTGCCGCTGGTGCGGGTGGCCATCCGGTCGAGGGAGTCGTAGGTGTAGTTGACCTGGCCGTCGGTGACCAGGCGGTCGTAGGCGTCGAAGGAGTAGTTGCGCGTCAGGCTGTTCTTGGTCTCGGTGTCGAGGGTGCCGCGCGCGGTGTAGGTGTAGGTGTTGGTGTCCGTGCCGGACACGCTGCCGGTCAGGCGGTTACGTTCGTCGTAGGTGAAGGTCTCGTTCCCGGCCTTGGTCCGATTGCCTGAGGCGTCCCACTCATAGGGAGTCACCGCGCCGCCGGGCGCCGTCCATGAGGTCAGACGGCCGGAGAAGTCATAGGTGTAGTTGTTCGTGCCGGCACCCGCGGTGCCGGTGGTGGTCTTGCTGGTAAGACGGTCCTCGGCGTCGTATCCGTAGGTGATCGATGCCAGGGTGCTCCCACCGCTGACCAGGGTGTCGGATGTGAGACGGTCCAGGTCGTCGTAGCCGTATGTGCGGACGGGGCCGCCCGAGCCGTAGGTCATGGAGGTGAGGCGGTCGGCGTCGTCGTAGGAGTAGCCGACCGTCGAGCCGGTCAGCGGATCCTGGACCGAGGTCAGCCGGTCGTCGTCGTCCCACGAGAAGGTGGAAGTGCCTGCGGCGTCGACTCGCTGGGCTAAGCGGCCGTTGGCGTCGTAGGCGAAGCTCGATTGGGCGATGCCGCTCTTGGCGGTGCCGAGCAACTGGCTGCGGTCGTTCAGGGTGAAGGTGAGCTCACCGGCCTGGGTGGTACGGCCTGCCAAGTCGTAGCCGAATGTCTTGGTCGCGGTTGCGACCTCAGCGCCCGTTCCGGTCTGCTGAGTCAGTCGGCCCAGGTTGTCGAAGACCCGGTCCAGGCGGACTCCACCAGGCTTGATGTGAGTGACGGGGAGACCGCCGACGTCGTAGCTCGTCGTCCAGGTGCGGTCCGACAGAGCCGGATGCTGAGCGGTGGAGGGTTCGATGACCTTCTCTACCAGGCTCAGGGTGTTATACGTGGTGATCGTCGGGTTGCCCCGCCCATCGGTGTAGCGGGTCTGTCGTCCGGCCGCGTCGTAGCCGAACGACGTCGTGATCGATTCGCTGGCGCTGACCGGTTCAGTGAGAGAGGTGAGGCGGCCTAGCGCATCCACCTGTGCGGTGCTGGTGTGGTTCTCCGCGTCGGTGAAGGAGACCGCGTTGTTGTTGGCGTCGTATCCCATGCCGGTGGTTCGGAGCTCGTCGTCGTCGGCGTCGAACTCGGTGACGGTGATCGGACGTCCCGCGAGGTCGTAGTCGATGGTGCTGTAGCGGCCGAGTGGATCGGTCACCCGGACCCTGCGACCGGCGATGTCATAGCCGATGGTGGAGGTCTCGCCCAGGGCGTCGGTCATTTCGGTTACCTGACCGGCCGCGTTGACCTCTACCTCGCTTGTGTCACCTCCGGGGCGCTCCATGGTGAGCATGTTGCCGTCGTCGTCGTAAGTAGCGCGGGTGGTCAGTGCCGCCGTAGTGGGCTTGCGCTCGATGATCGTTGAGGTGATCTGTCGCCCGAGGTCGTCGTAGGTAGCCTCCGATCGGGCGCCGGTCGGGTCGGTGGCCGACAGCATGTCGCCTTCGATGGTGTAGGTGTAGTTCCACGTGCCGGGAGTTGCTCCGGTCGTGGCCGGAGGGTCGGTCACGCGGACCACTCGGCCGAGCCCGTCGTAGGTCATCGTCGTGGTGTTGCCACGGGCGTCGGTGATGGCGGTGTTGCGGCCGAAGGCGTCGTACGCGAAATGGGTCTGCGGCAGGAGTGGGGTGCCGCCGGGCGGTGTGTATGAAGGTGCGGTGGCGGTCGTGAGCCGACCCGAACGGTCGAAGGCCAAGGAGGCGAGTCGGCCCTCGGGGTCGATCGTATGGGTCTGCCGACCCTGGGTGTTGTATCCGAATCGAACCGTGGGCCTGGCCGTGGTTGGGCTGCCGCCGTTCTCCTCGACGGCCACCGGCGGCGCCTCGATTCGGGTGGTCTGGCCAGCCGCGTCGTAATAGGCCAGGTAGCTGAAGTCGTCGGGGTCCGCGCCGGCCGCGTTGCCGCGCGGCGTGGTCATCTGGGTCAGTAAGCTCCGGTCGTCGTAGGTGAAGGTCGTCACCAGATCGTCGGCGCCGTTTTCCACGGTCTCAGCGATCATGCGGCTGGCGGAGTCGTAGTCGAAGGAGACGGTCTCGGTGCGGGATGGGCCGCCGCTCTCAATCACTCCGTTACTGGCCGTGAAGTTGTCCACGGTCACCACTACTGGCGCGTTGGTCGCTGTACCGGAGAGGAATGAGCCGAAACCGACGCTTCCCGAATTCTGCAGTGCGGCCGTTGAATCGGTTGCGGTTGCGTGCCAACCGGCCGGTTCCGCCTCTGACGATGACCAGATCTTGGCCTCGATCGTCGTGGGGGTGGTTCCAGTCGTTCTAACTCGGAGGTTGAAGGCGGACCCGGCCGCGTGCGTCAGCCCCGCAACGGTCGCTTCACTGTCGAGGAGCGTTTCCGCTTGCGCGCTGTCCACCCGTGAAACGCTCAGAGCCACTGTTCCGTTGGCCAGCAGTCTGGCGCGTGCGCGGTAATCGCCCTGTCCGGTGACGCTTCTGCCGATCCCCCAGATGATGATCCCGTTTCCTGTCGCGGCCTTGTCTGCCGCGAAGGTCAATTTCACGTCGGAGCTGCTGGACGAGGTGGATGACAGATACGCGCGCCGATTGGCGCCGGTCGCCGGCATCGTGAGTTTGGCGGCGTTGCCATCGACCGCATAACTGGCCGCCATACCCACCGTGCTGTACGCGCCCCCGTCGTCGGCAGAGCCCAGTCCGCTGGAAACCGTACGGCTGAAGGTGTCTGCCGCGAGGGCAGAGGGTCCTTCGGACCCTGCGACAGCGCCGGTACGGACGATCTGGGTGACGTTGTCAGCTTCGTCGTAGGTGTAGGTCAGCTTGCGGTCCAGGCCGCCCGGGTCGGTGGTGGTGCTGATGAGCCGGTCGGCGGCGTCGTACAGATATTCGTAGCGGCTCTTGCCCCCGCCGTAGGTGATGCCCGTGACATTGCCCGCGGCGTCGTAGTCGTAGGCGCTGAGCACGACGTCCCGGCCGGTGGTCGAGCCGTTGAGACGGGCGTCGTCGGCGATCTCCTCGGCAAGGGAACCATCGTCGTAGTACGTATAACGCAGCTTGCGGCCCATCGAAGTGGTGGATGAGGCAAGACGTCCGCCGGGCTCATAGGCGTAGGAGTTGAGGACGATGTCAACGGGAGCGGAGGGCGAGAGCGGGTTACCGCGCCACTGCTTGAGGATCGTGGTCGCTTCCTCACCACGCGCGGTGTACGTGTAGTGGTAGGTCGTCCCGACGGGGTCGGTGGACGAGACGAGCGCGCCGGTGTGGTCGTAGGCGTACTCGGCCGTCCCGCCTTCGGGGCCAGTGACAGTCTCCAGGCGGTTGTAGTCGTCGTAGGTGTAGGTGGAGGTGCTGGTCGCATCACCGCCCAAGAGGTCGACGGCCGAGGCGGTCAGCTTGTTGCCGTCGACGTCGTAGGTGGCGCGGGCCTCCGCCTGGTGGGTCACCATCGTGATCTGATTGGTGATCGGCGGTCCGGTCACCCGGTTCAAATGACCTCGCGCGTCGTAACCGTAGGTGGTGGTGACTCCGGCCGGGTGGGCGTCAGAGGTGACCTTCACCGATGTGACGCGGCCGATCGCGTCGTAGGTGTAGGTGGTGACGACACCGGTTGGGCCGGTTTCCGACGCGACGTCACCGGCCGAGGTGTAGGTGTACGAGGTCGTCACTCCCCCGGGTTGGGTGGCCGACTTCGCCAGGCCTTCCGGGGTCAGACCTCCGCCTTCAGCCGGCTCCGTTCCTGTCGTGTACGTGTAGACGATCGATCTGCCGGTGGGGAAGTCCAGAGTTGCCGGTGAGGTGATCGAAGTGACCTCGCCATCGGCGCCGTAGGCCCAGGTCGTCTGGTAGGTGTCATCCTCAGCGTCGGCCGAGCGGCCGTCGCGCACCCACAGCATCTTGTCATTGCGCGGATCGAACGGCTGGTCGACGTCGACGAAGTAGTCGTTGTAGGCCGTCGCACACTGGGTAGGCGACTTGCAGGAGCGGCGTCCGATGGTGTTGCCGCGGGCGTTGTTGAACATCTCTGTCACATCGCCACCGCGGTCGGTGACCTTAGTGAGAAAACCCCCGGTGTCGTACTCGTACGTGATGGTCTTGTTGAGCTGGTCGGTCCACGAGATCAGCCGGTTGCTCCGCGACGGATCCGACACGTACTTCAGGGTGCCGTTGTGCGGATCGGTGACGGTGATCGTCGACCGGGACAGCCCACCCGTGCCGGCGGAGTAGACCGGGGCCGAGAGCTCCCATTCGCCGCCATGCGCATCGGTGTGCGTCAGCAGGCGGCCACCGTCGGGCGCATAGGTGTTCTCCGCCCAGACTTTGCCGGATCGCCGGCTGACCTTCGTCAGCTGCCCCTGGGCGGTGCGGCCCCGATAGTGGTTGAGGATCTGCTCCAGACGCAGGGGCCGGTCGTAAACGGCGACCTCGTCAATGGACCCCTGGAAGGGGAAGGCACCGCTGGTCGACACCGTTGAGGGCCAGCTGGAGGAGCCGAAGCCGTATCCGATGCGCGCGTCCCACTGACCCAGATGCGTGATGGCGGCGGCCCTGGTTCCGACGACCTGGCCGTCGAGGTAAAGGGTCTGGGTGGCGTCCGCCCCCGAGAGGACGACGTGATGCCAGTTGCCGTCGTTGACTGTGCCCGCCGAGGTGATCGGGTTGGCAGTTCCGGTCCAGAACTGGCCGCGAAGCTTCCCGTCGGCGCCGACGTAGATCGCGGGGGTGTAGACCGAGGGGGTGTTTCCGGCGGAGTTCTGGTAGCCAAGGATGGTGCCCTTGGTGGTGGTCTTGAACCAGGCTTCTACCGTCACATCGCCGGCCCGGCCGTTCACCGCTCCAGCCGGGAGTGAGACATAGCCAGAGTTGGTGGTGCCTGCGAAGGTCATCGCGGTGTCGCCGGAACCGGACAGCGGCGAGGCGGCACCGACGGTGACGTTGGCGGTCTGGCCGGCGATCTTGCCGTGACCGAACCCGGAGACGTCGGCGGCCAAGTTGCCGACGGAGGTTCCCAGCGCGGCGGTGGTGTTGTTCAGCCGCCAGTAGCCGACCGGGGAGGAGTCCCAGACGGAGCTGCGGTAACGCCAGTCGCTGGCGTACTCGTACTCAATGCATGCACCACCCGACGAGGGCGGGCAGGCTTTGGTGAGGTGGTCGCCCTGGTAGACGTAGGTCCAGGTCAGTGGCGTACCTCCGATGGAGGCGGTGGAGACGCTGGTGACGTGAGATCCGGTCCACGTGAAGGAAAGAGTACGACCGCCGGTGCTCGTCGCCTGGGTCAACTTTCCGGCGGTATACGTCAACGTCTGGGTCCGCCCGCGGTTGTCGACTACCTGGGTGAGCCGCCCTGACGCATCGAACCAGTACGAGGTCGAAGATTTGTCCATGAGCCGCCACCCGCCGCCGGTTTGGGTCGCCAGGGTGGCGTGCATCCCCGACGGGGACGCGTAGGTTCCGTCGCCCTTGGCGGCGAACCGCCATTGCTTGCCATCGGGGTAGGTGATGAGCACCGTCTTGGTCGCCGGTTCATTCTCCAGCCGGGTGTCCCACCGGGTCGTCCAGCCTGCGCCGAACGCCCCGTCGGTCCTCGGGTCGAGGCTGTTGTAGGTCCGCGTCACCGACAACGGCGGTCCGGCGGTAGCAACGCTGAGGTCGGTCGCGGTGTGCGTGTAGTTGCCGGTGACAACGTTGAACTCGCGACCGTCAGTACCCTTGGCCAACAGATTGTTGATGGAAGCCTGAACCGGCGTCGTGGTGAAGGTCCGCCACGACGAGGTCGCGGTGGTCACACTGGTCGCCGCCTGTACGTGCCACCAGTAGGTGCGGCCCCATTTCAGTTTGTTCGCCGGAACCGTCCAGGCACCCTTCACCCACGTGGAGGCTTCGCACCAGTCCCAGTCCCCGGGTGCGCCCTCGCAGATCTGGTACCAGTACGACGTGGACGCCTCGGCCGGGGCCTTCGCATGTGCGGACAGTGCCGGGGTCAGTGTGCCGGCCTGACTGTTGTCCACTGGGCTGAACATCTCGAATGGCAGCGACACCAGCGGCACCGAGGTGACCCTGGCCGGTATCCAGTTCGACCACGACGAGGTGTTGCTGCCGTCGGAAGCCCGGACGCGGTATTCCATCAACTGCCCGTCCGTCAGAGTGCCGGAGGGGACACCGACGGACGCGGTTCCACCGGAGGAGACGCCGGTGGCAGAGGCCGTCCACACGGTTGTCGTGCCGACTCGTACCTCGAAGTCCGCCGACAAGGTTCCACCGTCAGGGTCACTCAGCACAGCGGAAATCGCGGGGGTCAACGATGTGATGGTGCTTCCGTCCTCAGCCGTGAGGCTTGGTGAGACGTTCGGCGTGGGCACCGCTGGCGCTGAACCAAAGGAGTAGGTGATCGACAGCTCCGGCTCGATACCGCTCTCTTCTGAATACAGCGTCTGAACAGCGGAGGCTGAGGTCTTGCTGAGCTGGAAACCGTAATTGGTGGACCCGTTGGCCCATGCCTGCACGATGGCGGCCACGTTGAACCGCGATTCGGGACAGGCGGAATTCGAGCTGGTGGCCGCCCCGGTATTGGTCGCCGCCGGCTGGTCATTCCACGTGGTGTCGAAATAGAACCACTGGGTCAGGCGCTTGGCGGTCATGGTGGAGCAGGGGGGAAGCTGGTGTCGGACGGAGAGCGTCGCTGCCGTCACGGTGGCATCCCAGAGGTTGGGCAGATCGAACTCCAGGAATGAGCGGTACGCCCATCCACCGCTCGATGATTCACCGACCTCTAGCTGGTTCTCCCCATCATGTTCGGTGTTAGCGCGGTTGTTGAAGACATACGTGTCCAGACTCGCCCACCGCATGACCGTAGGGTCCACAGTGACCGGATAGTCCGTATCCGGGTCGGCCAGGAATTCCGGATCTGGCTCAAGGACCAAGGTTTGCCGGTCGCCCGCGTTCAGGATCGTGGTGTCGATTTCCGCCACCTCGCCGCCATCGCCGGAGGCCTCGTACATGAACGGCTTCGGCACCCGAGCTATGACCCGGCCGGTTCCAGACGTCACATTGAAACTCTGATCGGCATTCTCAGACAGGGTGAGGCCATCACTCTCCACGTCGATACTGACCTTAACCGGCCCCTCCGGCCGTTCACGCAGGACGACATCCTGAGTGAACCCTCCCGGGAGCATGGTTACGACCAGGTCAGCGTTCTCACCCGCCGCATTGACGTAGGTAGCCTTGTTGCCCTTGATGACAGGCTTCGGAAGTGAGTTCGGCCAGATAAAGTCAACCGACTCGCCGCCCTCCAAGCTCATGCGAGCAAGGGGTGCCTCATCTCCGCCGGCCGAGAACTCCACGTCTGCTTTGTTCGCCTTAGCGCGCAGCACTCCATCACCTGGGACCAGAGAGGTGTCAACGGGGACCCAGTCACCCTCTCGCTCGACACGGTCGATTCCGGTGGTCATCTCGGTGGTGAAGGTGCCGTCCGCGTTCGCGTACGTGAGCGACGATTCCGTAGTCGCCGAATCGATCAGCACACGCTCGCCAGTCCGGCGCGCCTCGGCCACCGCGCTCGGCCGGTCCACATCAGGGCTAGAGCGCTCCAAGGCACTTTCCAGCTCTTCGGGTGATGGCGGAGGCTCCAGCAACCCACCCGTCGCCGGCACTTCCGTGGGCTCATGCCTCGTCTCGATCGGCAGAGAATCTGCAGGGCGCGAACCAGCACCCGCCGCCAAGAGCGCCACCCCTCCGCGTGTGGTGTCGGCGCTCTCGACGAGATGATCCTGGCTTGGTGGGATCCCCGGTAACTGCGTCGGAGCGACACCGTCTGGCAGATCCGTGGTGGCCGCATCCGCAATGCCTGCCCATAAGGGCAACGCAGTCGTCGATCCGGGTATCCCTCCCAGCAAACTCATACCCAGAGAGATGACAACGGTCACCAACACGCCACGTCGGACCAGTCCAAACACCCTGCACACCCTTCACCTCGGCGTCAAATGACGCTCGACACAGAGCTCACGGATCGGATACACAGCGGATTTGGAGCGATCAAGCAGCAACGATCAGGACGTTAACCCGGCACATGAAGGCGATCAATCAGCCGATTGATCACATTTAGGACTCGAGGCCCAAGAGTGACGGAATGCGACTTACCACACACACAACCCACTCCAGCCGGCGCACCCACCACGGTGGCGGGGCTGATGCTTCGCTCGTCGAACATGGCTGCGAAAGATGAGACGTCATTTACCCTGAGTGATCGCGCCCGACGGGGCGTTCTGTAACCCGGCGTTTGCGAACATGGCTACCTGAGCAATCGCATTAGCCGACGCTACGGCTTAAGTTGCACGCGCCCGGAAATCCCAGTCGGACAACCTACATCGGCCTTTCAAGTGCGAGTACCATCTGAAGAGTTTCTTGGCCCGCCTCTCGTGCGCGCACCTCCGGTCGGCCGAAAGACTGGCCCTCTGGAAGACAGACTGCGATCCCCGGAGACCGGCTAGAATCCCCTGATCGTGGACAATTCAAGGTTTAGTCGAACATGCTCTGGACGACCAGCAGGGAAGGCCACGACGACCTTGGCTCACCTAGCAAGCCAAGAACGAAATCCGCCCGGCCATGCCGTCACCGGGGCACCGCGGTTCACCCCCACGGGCAGGGGAACCAGGGCCTCCCACTGGGCTCTCTGTGCTCTCTTGGCGGTTCACCCCCACGAGCGTGAGGACCACTTCCACACCTTCTTCCGGCACGCCGCCCGCCCCGGATGCCGCTACCCACTACCCGCAGCGGTCCCGCCTGTTCAGCAGGGGTGCAGGAGGTAGCGCCATTGGTAGCGCAGCCGCTACCGAATTGCGTGTCCGCCGCTACCTGGCTGCGCCCTACAACCGGTCCGCCGGCTCTGACAGTTAAATACGGGCATCATCTCCAGACTCCGGCCCGACGTATATTTCAATTCCCTGCGAATCCCAAGCGCGCGTATATCCGCCATGCGTGGACGAGACTTCTATAATCCCATCAGTCAGGCGCACCATCCCCCCTTCGGCCCCGTCGAACCATTCGACCGTGATTATCTCGCCTGCATGAAGTGAATACTCGCGCGCCGTTGGCTCGAATACGAGAGTGATGTTGTGGTCTACCTCAATCTGAAAGCGCATAGGGCATTCTACGGACACCATGCGCTTGTAGCTGGCGGGGATGCCCCCCACTGTTCAAGCGGCTTTTCCTGGTTGCCCGGGCTTGGCGGCCCATAGCTGGCCAAGAGCGTCACCGGCGAGTGAGCCGCCACCAGCGGGGGCGCGGTTCACGGAGGCGGGTGGCCTCCCTCTGGTGCCTGACCGACGCCTTGCGCAGGCGCTGGTCACCTGTCGACTCGTACATTTCCTGCTGGGCCTCTACCGCAAGGACCAGTAGGGCGATGCGGTACGACGGGCGCAGGCCCCGGATCGCGCGGTGCAGGCCCTTGACATCCCCTGCCAGGAGGCAGCGGAGGTAGTTACCGGTGACCGAGTCGGGCGGGAATGCCCTGGCGGCGTCGCGGAGGCCGGAGACGTCGTTGGCGAGAAAGGCCGGGATCATGGTCAGGAGCGGATCGTGGTCCGCTGGGGTGGCGATTCGCCGTTCCCTACCGTCGGCCATGGCCTGGAGGTTGTCCGCGAATTCGATCACGTGGGGGTCGCCGAGCTCCTCTGCGCGGGTGCGGACGGTGGCTAGGTCGGCGGGGTCCTTGGTCTGGGTGTATGTGAGGATCAGTGCGTAGATCGCTGGGTCCACACGGGCAATTCTTGATCAGCGGGCGCCTCTTTGGGTCGCAGTGCCGTCACGATCACCAGGGCCGCTGTGCAGCCGCTACCCGTCGCGAGTCTTCCGCTACCTGGCCGCGCAGGCCGGGGACCACAGCCCGGGGCCGTACGCGACGATGACAGCCGATGGTTCACCCCCACGGGCGTGGGGACCACGCCCTGGCCGAAGTCGTCAACCACCTCCCCGGCGGTTAACCCCCACGGGCGTCGGGACCACGGCTGTGACCTCTGCCGAGGTGCCCGCCGCGCAGTTCCCGCACAGGCGTGGGGACCACCGGGCCGTCGTCCTCTACGGCGCGTCGGGGAACGGTTCACCCCCAGGGGCCTGGGGAGCGGCACCTCGGCACCCGACAGCAGCGCGGCAAGGGCGGTTCACCCCCACGGGCACGGGGACCACGTTCGGGATGCAGATGGACCGGATCACGAGCGCGGTTCACCCCCACGGGCGTGGGGACACGGCCGGCCGGTGTGGAGCATGACGGACAGGATCGGTTCACCCCGGGCGTGGGGACCACACCGCCGGGGCGCCGCCCGCCTGCTCTGTCCGCTGGTTCACCCGCGAGCGTGGGGACCAGGCGCGGCACCGTTTGGTCGGCACTGGCCTTGACGGTTCACCTCCACGAGCGTGGGTGCCACACCTACCCCCGTGATGCTACGAGGCGTACGTCGGTTCCCCTCCACGAGCGTGGGAACCACATCCCGAACGTTGACGGGACGCTCCCCCGCTACGGTTCACCCCCACGAGCGTCGCGACCACGAAGCACTGTGACGTTAACGGGCAGGTCTGGCAGCGGTGCACCCCCACGGGCATGGGGAGCACACCTACGCCTCCATCACGCAGCGACACCTGGACGGCTCACCCCCACGGGCATGGGGAGCACCCGAGGTCCGCGGGCCCTCGCCCTTGATCAGCGGTTCACCCCTCGGGCGTGGGGACCACTGGGCCGAGGGCTCGGGCAAGCTCCTCCGAGAACGGTTCACCTCAATGGCCGTAGGGACCACTCAAGGGGCAACAGGTATTGCGCCGCCGTGTTCGGTTCACTCCCACGTGCATGGGGACTACGGTGTCATCGTTTCCTCACTTCAGGATGACGGAGCTTCACCCGCACGAGCGTGGGGACCGACGTCCTCCACACCCGCTACCGCGGTTCACCCCCACGAGTTGGGGACGACCGCGCCGAGGCGTACGTCGAGAACCGCCTGCCCGGTTCACCCCCACGAGCGTGGGGACCACCCAAGGTAGGAGTCGAGGGCCGTGACGGAGGCCGGTTCACCCCCCACGAGCGTAGGAACCACGGCCGTCGCCGGGCGGACGACCCGACAATGGTCGGTTCACCCCCACAGGCGTGGGGATCGGCCTGACCGACTGAGGTACCACGATACGTAGTACGGTTCACCCCCACGGGCGTAGGGATCGGGACGGCTACCCGCTCATGGAGCATGACGAGGACGATTCACCACCACGGGCGTGGGGATCGGTCAACGACCGGTTCCTGGAGACCAAGAACCGGCGGTTCACCCCCACGGGCGTGGGGATCGGGACGGGGCGCGCGGCGACGACTGCATGGTCCGCGGCTCACCCCACGGGCGCGGGGGATGGGCCGTGTGACTGCCACTGGTTGATGACCAGGCGCGGCTCACCCCCACGGGCGTGGGGATCGGCGTCACCCGTATCTGACGGTGGACGCGGCCAACGGCTCACCCCCACGGGCGTGGGGATCGGACCGGTCGAGCGGCGAACAGATCGCCGACGCGCGGTTCACCCCCACGGGCGTGGGATCGGGGTGCGGATGGAGACCCCGGCGACCGAAGCTGCGGTTCACCCCTACGGGCGTGGGGATCGGGTGGCCTCCTGGGCGGTCGAGCTGTAGGCCACCGGTTCACCCCCACGGAACGTGGGGATCGGCGAATGAGTGAGTCGAGCGTCTTGTCTTGCGGCGGTTCACCCCCACGGGCGTGGGGATCGGGGACCTCCTGGAAATAGACCAGGCGTAGCCGTCGGTTCACCCCCACGGGCGTGGGGATCGGTTCAACTCCGACGTCGACGGGCTCGCCCGACGCGGTTCACCCTCACAGGCGTGGGGATCGGCGCTGTGACCACCTCTGGACTGTCCCGTTCGGCGGTTCACCCCCACGGGCGTGGGGATCGGCCCGGCGGGCTCGGAAGCTTCCCGTTCTCCAGCGGTTCACCCCCACGGGCGTGGGGATTGGCTCGGCATGTACACGCCCATTCAGCTCGTCGGCGGTTCACCCTCACGGGCGTGGGGATCGGCGTTCTCCTCTACTGCGTTACGGGATTACTGCCGGTTCACCCCCACGGGCGTGGGGATCGGAGGGCGGCGCAGCTGATGCCGCTCACGATCGCCGGTTCACCCCCACGGGCGTGGGGATCGGCGGTGGTAGCAGCGGACGTCGCGCAGCCCGGCCGGTTCACCCCCACGGGCGTGGGGATCGGCGGGGGTATCGGGCGCCGATCTCCGCAGCGCACGGTTCACCCCCACGGGCGTGGGGATCGGGACCTGCGGTTCTTCCTCAGGTTCGGGGGTGGCGGTTCACCCCCACGGGCGTGGGGATCGGGGACTCATCTGGCGGCGTCGCGTCTACGCCTCCGGTTCACCCCCACGGGCGTGGGGATCGGGCGTCTACCTGTGGCACGCTCCCAACACGTGACGGTTCACCCCCACGGGCGTGGGGATCGGGGCCGCGCGGCCGGGTTCATCGTGATCGGCGCGGGTTCACCCCCACGGGCGTGGGGATCGGGGCTCGCCGCCGTACACCACGGCGCCGGGCCCCGGTTCACCCCCACGGGCGTGGGGATCGGCTGGTCTGGGCTCGGTCGAAGGTGAGGCCCATCGGTTCACCCCCACGGGCGTGGGGATCGGCTCCATGCGCTCTTTTTCTGCGCGCGCGTGAGCGGTTCACCCCCACGGGCGTGGGGATCGGCTGGACCTCACGCCTGTCACCGACTAAGCGGACGGTTCACCCCCACGGGCGTGGGGATCGGACGGCCTTCATGAGGGCCAGCACCCGCTCACCCGGTTCACCCCCACGGGCGTGGGGATCGGGCCGCGTTGTTCTCGTCGTCCCCGTGGATCCACGGTTCACCCCCACGGGCGTGGGGATCGGGGCGTCGGTGACGACCACGACGGGCGGCATCGCGGTTCACCCCCACGGGCGTGGGGATCGGACTCCGTGACCTGCTCAAACGTCGCTGACCTGCGCCGACGCCAATGTCGGGGTTTTGCTCCATGCTGGCCTCACGTCATCACCCGAGCTCGCTGGGCAGGAACCTGATGAGTTGGAGTCCATCGAAGTCCATCGGAACGCGTCTACGTTGGCCCGCCGTGCGGATGGTGAAGCCCTGCTCGTTGTCGGCAGGACTTATGCAAACTGCTGCCCCGTCGCCGACGCATCCGCTCACGGCCGACCAAAGTTCATCCCGGACGCGGCCCGAGACCGTTCCGACGTACAGGCCAGGTGCGGGCTCGATGAGCCAGCGGGACAGGGCGCCGCGAACGTGGTCGGGGACGGCGGTGGTCGAGATGACGATCATGGATGCCATGTGGTCGCCTTGTCGCGGTGAGGATGGTTACCAGGGCACGTCCGCAGCGGAGTCGTCACCGTAGTTGACCCCGCCGGGAAGGGCGCCGAGTTCGGGATCCCATAGCTGCACGATGTCCGTCGCCTGAGCCGGGGGAACGGGATCTCCCGCCGCTTCCGGAGCGATCATCCGCTGGATGTCGGAGACGATGGAAGGCATGAGCCTGATCAGCCGGAACTCTTCCCGCAGGTGCAATCGCGCGTCTCGTTCGGGCTTCATCGAGCCGGCCAGGGAGAAGGCGAGGGGTATGGTCGACTTCGCCTTGTAGAGGTCGGCGATGTCGTACACGAATGCCATTTGGCTACCCGAGTGGATGAAGCCGAGGCCGGGAGCGCAGCCCATGGCCATGATCGCGGAGTGGACGATGCCGTAGAGCGCGGCGTTGGCGGCTGACAGGGCCAAGTTGACCGGGTCCTGGTCATCCCAGTCTGCCGGGTCGTAGGCGCGGCGGAAGCGGGCGATGCCGTGTTTGGTGGCCAGCATCTTGTACAGGGCCTTGACCCGCTGTCCCTCCAGGCCGCGTAGCTGGGCCAGGGTGGTGCCGGGAGGAACGGCCGAAAAGCGGTGTTCGTACATGCGGACCGCGACGCGGAGTCGTTCGTCGGGGTCGGCCCAGGCGCGGGCTTGGTGTTCGAGCCAGTCGGTGGTGAGCTGGGCGGGGGTGATGCCGGCGTAGGAGCGCACGCCGCCCGCGCCGACACAAACCAGGGTTGTGCCGTGGCGGGCGAACGTCGCCAGTGCCGGTTGCGTGATGGAAGTTCCCGGGCCGAGGAGGACGCAGGACAGGGACGCGGTCGGCAGGTAGACGCGTTCCACGCCTAAGGGTGTTTCGACCTGGGCGCAGATCCCGGTGTCGTCCTGGACGATGCGGACTGTTTCCACGTACAGGAACGACAGGGAGTCGGCCACGCGCGGGAGCATGGCCAGGGTCGGCTGACCGAGTCGTTGCTTGGCTGCGGGCCGTTGGGTCATGCGAGGACGGGGGCCAGGCTCAGCAGGCCGCAGCCGTAGGCTTTGCCTTTGCCGATTCCGGCCGCGACGGCCTGGCGGACCAGTTCGGCGTCTTTGATGGTTGCGACGCCGTCGAAGCGGGTGGCGGCGTGGGTCACCTTCTTTTGCCTGCCTCGGATGTCGGGCAAGTCAGTGGCGGTGACCGTGTGCAGGAGCAGGCCGTTGGCGGCGGCACGGTCGTGCCACCACTGCTCGGCGGACTCCCCCCGTAGGGAGACGAGTTTGCCGGGACGATCGGCGTTGCGCCCCAGACGCTTGGTGGTGTTGGCGACGATGCGGTAGTTGACGTGCGTTCCTTCGGTGAGTGCTTCCAGCAGTGGGGTGAGGTCACGGGTGGCGAGGGTGCCGTATCGGTCGGGGAGTTTGCCGAAGTCGACGGGCAACGCCGTCTGAATGAGCAGGTGGTGCCCTGTGTTGGCGGAGTCGTCCTGGCGGTAGAGCACGCCGGCCTTGTTCCGGGCCTGGTCGCCCAACCCGTCGGGGAGCAGCGACATGACACGCCGGTGCAGCGCTTCGGCGTCGCGCAGGTCGCGGCGGGCGGCCTCACAACGGGGTTCGACGACGATGCGGGTCAGCCAGATGGTCACGCGATCCCTCCGACATAGGCGAATAAGGCGTCCTGGTAGCCGCGACCCCGCCCTGCCCACAGAGCTTCGGGGACCGGCAGGGGGGTGATGGTGACCGTTCGCCGGCGGTAGAGGCGGCGGAGCCGGTCGAAGTTCTCCGGTCTGTCCAGCAGTTCGGTGACCGCGCCCGATGCTCCCCTGCTGTCTTCCATGACGAAGTCCAGCGACAGGTCAGGGGTGGCGCGGCGGGCGACCGGCACCCGCTCGCGCAGTTCGGTCTCCGGGTTGTCCACCCGGCCGAGAAGTACCGGCGGATCGGGCGGGCAGGAGCGGCGGCCAAGGTAGAGGTGCCATTTAGGGCGGTTGAGATGGCCGGCCAGGTCATCGATCAGGTCGTCGGGTCCGGTGAGCGCGGCGACGAAAACCGCGTCGGCCAGATAGTGGCGCCTGGTGACGATCGTGGCCGTCTCCAGGCTGCGGCGCTTACCTTCAGAGGTCGGTACAGTCGCGTGCCGGGGCTGGCCACCGCCGACGGTATGGAAGTCGGTCATCGGCAGACCCGGGCGGTCGATCCGGATGGTCAGCCGCAGATCATCGAACCTGCCTAGCGACTCGCCCCGGCGGATACCGGCAGCGGCGGCGAGCAGGCCGATGACGCCCGATCGGGTCGGGAAGCGCTGGGTGTCGCGCTCGGAGAACGTGCTGTGTTCACCCCAGGACTGCATCGGTCCCGCGAGCCGCACCAGGAGTCCGCTCACCCCTGGACCGCCTGCGGGTAGGCCGCGGCCACAACCTTCTCGATCAGGTCGGCAAAGCCGGTAACCGCCGGACCGAGGCTCGCGAAGGCCTTCTCGTCGATACCGGCGTGGCCGTCCGCGACGATGCCGTCGGTTCCCCACAGAGCACGGAGCCGGGTGGCGTAGCCGTTCAGCGTGTCCCGGGACGATGCCGCGTAACCGCCTTCGCCGGACATTTTCACCGGGGTCTCGAACGCCGGCGCGAGGGAGACCGGCCGGTCGGCGCGGACGGCGATGTAGGCCAGGTCGGGGACCGTGTAGGCGGCGGTCGAGTTCTGCTTGCCGGTCGGCATGGAGACGATGAAGGCCTTCAGAAACGCGCAGGTGAGGTCGGCGGCCGACGAGGTGTCGCCGAGGTTCTCCGCCAGCCCGGCGATGTCCACGCTGGCGTACCGGTAGAACACGCCCGAGGAGAACTCGGCCGAGTTCATGTGGCCGCTCCCTCGCGTCTCGCTCGGCTTGAGGTCGTCGACGGCAGTGAAGAAGTCGACTTCGGCGCTGGTGGCGTGGGTGGTGAAGGCGTGCGCGACCTGTACGCACCCGTCGACCTCGACCTCAGGCATCTCGGCCATCATGCGGCCGAACAGGTTGATGACGCCGTTGCGCTGGGACAGTATCGCGGAGATCTCCTGGGCGGGCAGCGCTGCGGCGGGCTTCTTCTTGGCCATCTCGGCCTCGATGGCCTCACGGTGTTCTGCGGCCAGGTCGGCTAGCGCGTCCAGGGCGGTGACCGGAAGGTAGAGCAGGACGGAAGTGACACCGTCGTCCTCCATCTTCAGTCCCTTGCCTGCGGAAAGGACCACCTGCGCGCCTGCGGCGGCGGCCGTTTCGGCTGGCCATCCTCGTTCGATCAGCCGGTCGGCGACCTGCTGGGGGATCCAGCGGGTACGGGCGGCCGGGTCGCCCAGGTGGCGCTCGATGTCCAGCCGGACGGCTCGTTTCCAGCTCTGGCTGCTGACCCGGGTGCGGTTGACACCGCCGTACACCAGGGTCTTCGGCGACCCGAGGTCATCGCGGTTGATGTTGCTGTACGGCAGGGTCTGGAGCAAATGGATGTCGACGTATCGAGGGATGGTCACTTGGTCTCCTCTTTCTGCTTCTTGTTTTGGGTCGCCCGAGTCGTATAAAGCGCTCGGTAGTAGTCCTGCGACCACCGCTTGGTGACGTAGTCGCGGTTCCTGCCCCAGTCGGCGAGATCGACGGTCAGCCGGGCCCAGTCGACCGAGACGAGGTCGCCGCGCATCGTTGAGACCAGGCGAGGGAGGTGGCGGTGGATTCCGTCGACGTCCTGACGGCACAGCAGGTGAAGCCGGGCCTCGGTGGTGTCCTCCCGAAGCTTGGCCTGGGCGACCGCACGGCCGAGAGTCGCCCCCAGCGTCTCCTGTTGCGCGACCGGGACCGCCGGGCGGTCGGGGACCGGCTCTCCGGTTTTGCCGGTCGTTTCGTCGCGTGCCTCGCGCGGCTGGGCGGCGATCATGGCGGCTACGGTGTAGAAGGCCCGCTCGGTCGCTATGTCCCGCCTCTCGGGAAGGGCGGGTGCGATGACCATGTCGGCGGCGCGGACCGCCGGATGCTCAGGAGGTCTGCCCAGGGCTCGTCGCAGCGCGACGCGAGGGCGTTTGTCCTCGCTGGTCAACGTACGCAGAGCGACGTTCACCAGATGGGCTGCGGATCTTTCCAGTTCGGATCGGTCAGTCATCTCCACTCCCTGACAGGCGGGGACCACGGGCGGCCAAGATCAGCCCGCGGGCGCGTTCGACGGCCCGTCGTGCCCGGGGGGTGTTGCCCGCGCGTTGCGTGATCGCGTCGTAGACCTCCAGCGCCTCCCGCACGAAATCGAATGCGGGGGCGGTGAAGTCTCTGGCGTCAACCTTGCGCCAGAACAGGCGTTCGGCACGCGGCCAGTAGTGCGCTGCTCCTTGATCCCTCCACGGTCCGGCCGGGATCTCGCTTCGGGTTGGCTTGCCGTCTCCATTGGACGGGTCGTTCAGGGCCACCCAGACGTTGCGGAGCGCCGTTCGCAACTTCTGTGCGACCTCCTCGGCTGCGCTCCGGACACGGCTCACGCCGCTGATGGCCTCCGGCTCCAGCAGCAGTGAGAGCACCGCCGGCGTCGTGGCGGTGAACCACTGCTTGTCCCGGGTCTGCCCGTCCTGATCGAAACCGAAGGCCCGGACCCGCAAGTTGTCCAAGACGTCGAAGGGCAGCGTCCTGGCCAGGTCGAGAACCTTGGGCCGCCTGGAGCGTTCCTCTCCCACATCGCGCATCAGCAGTGCGTCAAGGTCACGCCACAGAGCACGGGCGGCGCTCGCGCCGCGCGCGTACAACTCGCCCTTCTTGTTGTGCTGGTAGATCAGGTAAGGATCCTCCGCCGGAATGGCGGGTTGCCGCCACGCCCAGGTGATCCAGGCGTCCTCGATCAGTTCGTCTTGACGCGACAGCAGGATGGCGTGGCGGAACCGGTTGGCCAGGAGCCCGCCCAGACCTCCTGGCGTCGGCGAAATTCCGAGAGGATTTTTCGGTTCGGGCTCCTCCCAGACGGCGACATCTCGGCCCACTGCGGGTCCGGGGTACGGGATGCCTGTGACCAGCGATTCGAAGACGTTGCGGCCCAGCGGGTGGTAAGAAATCGTGCCGCGTAACGGCCCCGCCGTGCTGTTGGCCTCGGACCTGCCGTAAACCGTCCGTGAGGTGCAGCGCCCCGAAGGGCCGTAGTACATCTGCGCGAGCAGATGCCAGACCGCCTCCTCCACCGGGATGCGCTGGGCGTCCACGTCAGTGTGGTGATCGAACCAGACCTGGTTGTTGCCGGCCGGGCGGGACAGCACCAGCTTGTTGATGCCGGACGTCTTGGCACACTCGTCTGCCAAGCGGCTGTCCTGGAGGAACGGCCGAGACGGATGGAAGAGGTCGAACCTATCCCCGTATTGCGCGAAGTACTTCTCAACATCGTTCCCGGAGAACATGCTGATGTCGAGAAGCCCGTCCCGCCGATCCTGCCACTCGTTGATGTTGTCGGCTCGATCGAGGCCGGTGATTCTGGCGGCGATCACCGTCAGGATCCGCCACAAGGCCGCACCCGCCGGGGCGAAGGGCGCATCGACATCCGGGATTTCATGTGCCCGCACGTAAAGCTCCCGCAGACCAACCGACCCCCCGGGGGGAATCGGCAACCACGGGTAGGTGAGCAGGTCACATGAGTAAGGCCTGTCGGGCAGCATTGACACCTTTTCTCATTTCTTGAGGGTGAGCCGCGCTCCAGGACTGGGTGGGCGTCCTGTCACCAGAGATTCCCCACACCGCAGGGGTACGGGGGTGCCTAAATTCGTGGCACTCGATCGGCCCCTTGGGAGGGAAATGCACGGCTATCGCAGCGACAAGCAAGAGTGAAGCTCTCGATTCGGGAGAACCGCGCTCAGGGCCGCCAGCTGAGACGACTCCGTCGACTTCGGACAGTGTGATGCTCAAGCGCGACATGCCTCCACGTCATCGACATCGCATGGAAGATACGCCAATCAAAGAAGCACCATGGGTTAATACGCGACATCTGGAGAAAGTCCTACATTTAGGGCATCATCAGTCCCACTTTTGGGTCGAGCACGAAAATCTGATCACCAGCTTGGCCTGCGGGGCTATCGAAGCCCTTGGTTTCCTGAAGCGGAATGACGACCAGGTCCCGCAGCCAGAGGTTGTCGCCCCAGCCGGGTGGTGGAGCGTTACGCTCATCCCGGCCTCGGACGAGTGAAGCGCGGAGAGGGATCGTCTCTGCCAGGATCTCCTTCACTACGGCTCGGGGCAGCTTGGGACCCGTCGGCAGAGGACGGGTGTATGCGGGGTCGAGAAACAGCCTCCCGGCCGGGTCGCGGTAGGCACAGAGCACCCTGACCGACTCGGCGCCCAGACGGGTGGAGATCAGTTCCTCGTCGACCTCCGCCGAGGTCAGCGTATGGAGGCCACGGATGTTGCCCGGGGTGTCGATCGCCACCATCTCCGCCAACCCCGTTTCGGCCATCTCCGCAGCAAGCCATTCGATGTCCTCCTCCGCCGCGTCTCCGTCGGCGAAGGAGTCGTCATATACCTGCTCGACCAACTTCTGGACATCTCCGGGAATGGCGATCACCCCGTCCGGCAGGGTTTCGTCGGTGCGACGTAAGAGGGAACGCGGGTAGACGAACGGCCACGACTTAGGAAGGCGTAGCTTTCCGTTGTCACCGGTCGGACGCAGAACGGCCAGCCGGGGTTCGGTCGCCCATGACGGACGATTCGCACGGTGATGACGCCAGCACCGGCCCGCCCGCTGAAGGAGCAGCGCGATGGGTGCCAAATCGCTGACCATCAGATCGAAATCGAGGTCGAGTGACTGTTCGATCACCTGGGTCGCGACGAGAACGGATTTACGCGGCCTGTGGAAACACTTTTCGAGAGTGGGACACGATCGGCACCGGCCGTACTTGCTGATGATCTCGCGAGTGAGTTCCTCCCGGCACCTGGCCGGAAACCGGGCGTGCAGCAGTATCAGCTCGGGCGGTTCGCCGCCGAGCTCCTCGAACCAGTCAGCGAGCATTCGGTAGGTCAGCTGGGCCTCGGCCACGGTGTTGCAGATCATCGCAGCGCAGCCGCCCTCGTCCACCAGCGGTGCCAGCAACTCGCGCAGGGCCTCGAAGCGCTCCACACCATCGGAGCCGACCGGTACGAGGTGGTGACCAACCTGTAGTTCCCTCGCGTCCGCCGCGACCTCGAAGGGGGTGACCTGACCCGTGGCGGCGTCGGCATAAGCCCACCCCGGATAGGGGATCTCCGGCAGATCCGCGTCAGGGTGACCCGAGCCTCGGAGATAGGCCCCGACGAGCCGCCGGGCGATCCGCCGGGGCAAGGTGGCCGACATGAGAACGACGGGGACCCGTAGATGCCCGAGCCAAGTCAGCGCCGTGTTCAGCAATGCCTGCATGTACGCGTCGTAGGCGTGGACCTCGTCGACGACCAGCACTTTGCCCGCTAGTCCGAGCGTGCGCAGCGGCATGTGCTTGAGTGGGAGAGCGGCCAGCAACGCCTGGTCGACGGTGCCCACCGCCATAGAGGCCAGTAGTCCCCGTTTGCGGCCGTGGAGCCACTCGGGCGCGGCGACGTCAGCGAGTACCGCTGGATCGGCATCGCCAGTTGCTGTGTATGCCTCGTTGAGCCACGACATGCTGTGCAGCAGCGTCAGTGCGGAGTCGTTGTCCGCTTGTCGTTCGGCGTAAGCGCGGGCTCTGCCATACATCTGGTCGGCGGTTGCCATAGTCGGCAGAGCGAAAAAGAACCCCGGCGAGCCGCTAGACGTGCCCAGCAGTCGGGCACCGTGGAAGGCCGCCTCGGTCTTGCCCTCACCCATCGGAGCGGTGATCAGCAGTATCCCCGGCCCAGAGCCGACAAGGCCCGGCAACTCGGTCGAGATGGAGTTTTGCAGGTCGTTCGGCTGAGGGATCTGGGGAAACTCGTCGGCGAAGGCGGCCGGCCGGAGGCGTACGGGGAAAAGTCCAGCGTCGCGGAGCAGCGACGGGGAGATTTGCAATGAGCGCTTGAAATGATCCGGGAGGTCGTCTGGCGTTCGGGGCAAATGGGTCAGACGTCCGACGAGATGGTTTTCCTGACTGACGAGCCAGTCTGCCAGGATGACGATGCCGCAGAGGAGGGCCGCGCATTCGGCAGGAACCGAGGCGGGTGGCGGCGGTGAGCCGACGATTCGTTCGACGGCATGGAGGATGGCACTGCGCTGGAGATCCCACTTACCCGAGCCGAACTCTGGAAAGAGCCGGGTTGGCGGGTAGCGGCACTCGTTCGGATCACGGGGAGAGAATCTGCCGTGGTGGCCACCAAGCAGCTGAGCGACGATGAATGCGGAACTCGCCGCGCGACGTGCGTCATAGCCCAATTCTTTCAAGGCTGCGCCGAGCGAGGCATGGGTTGCGAATTCGTGTCGGTTTTTTCCATCCGGAGAGCTCGGGTAGCCATGGAGATTCTCATAGGCGCTTTCATCCATCATCTGGAAGCAAGGGATAGCTTTGCCTATGTCGTGCAGGCCGGCCCAGAAGGCTAGAAGTTTGCGCGCTCCACCGTCGTCGACACCGAGGGAGGTGGTGATGTACTTCCGCAGGCCGGATGATACGTAGTCATCCCAAAGGGTGAAGGTCATGGCCGAGGTGTCAAGGAGATGGCAGATCAGGGGATATGGCTTGAGGAGGCCCTTTGATTTTCCCCATAGATCAAGATCCACGTCCTCACTGATTGGCGGGACTGCCATATCACCCTCGTGTTCGGATCAAGCGGGGCGGCTAGTGTTCGGCGAGAGCATATGTCGAAAGAGAGCGGCCTGCACGAGAATGCGACTGATTGGTGGTTATAGAATCAAGTTCGGGCGATAAATGAAAAAGGCCGACAAATGGCGACATCGGCATTGGCGCAGGTCGGGACTATCGCACAGCGAGGAAGTCCACGATCGCCTGTGCGCTCGCGGTTCATCCCCCCGGGCGCGGGACTGGACGAACAGATCGCGGTTCTGGATCGGGGTGTACAGTTCACCCCCACGGGCGTGGGGACTGGACCTTCAACCTGCCCAACTACACGGGCCAGCTCGGTTCACCCCCACGGGCGTGGGGACTGGGGGGCCGAATCGGTCATGTTGGTCGCGCCATACGGTTCATCCCCACGGGCGTGGGACTGGGTCAGGAGGCTCTCCGGCGGCTGGGGTGCGGTCGGTTCACCCCCACGGGCGTGGGGACTGGTGCCGGTGCCCCCGTCCGGGACGACTGGTATGTAGGTTCACCCCCACGGGCGTGGGGACTGGGGGGATCTCTCGCACCTCGGACTCTGTCCGCTCGGTTCACCCCCCGGGCGTGGGGACTGGCGCTGTTCTTTGCCATGTTTTTCGTTCCTCTCCGGTTCACCGCCACGGGCGCGGGGACTGGGCCCTCGACGACGACGTCCGCCGCGGCGGCGACGGTTCACCCCCACGGGCGTGGGGACTGAATCTGCCGGGCGGGCGGCCGTATAGCCGCGAGCGGTTCACCCCAGGGGCGTGGGGACTGGCGTGGCGCAGACCAGGACGCCGTCGGCCTGACCGGTTCACCCCCACGGGGCGTGGGGACTGGCCATCGCTCGATGTCGCCGCGAAGTTCTGTCGCGGTTCACCCCCACGGGCGTGGGGACTGGCTGATCCCCCCGGACGGCGGCCAACTGTGCGTCGGTTCACCCCCACGGGCGTGGGGACTGGGCCTCTTGCCGTGCGCACATGACCTGAAATCGCGGTTCACCCCCACGGGCGTGGGGACTGGGACGCGGCGGCGACCGCCTCCAGCAGGTCGCGCGGTTCACCCCCACGGGCGTGGGGACTGGTCGGCCTGTTTGGCAGGCACGACCATCTCGCCCGGTTCACCCCCACGGGCGTGGGGACTGGTCGTCGGGGGTGAGCCGCGTGCTGAGGGTTCCCGGTTCACCCCACGGGCGTGGGGACTGGAGCCGGTCCGCAACCCCGAAGATGCGCCCGACCGGTTCACCCCCACGGGCGTGGGACTGGCTCGGGACTGCAGGTAGTCGCTCGCGTGACGGGGGTTCACCCCCACGGGCGTGGGGACTGGCGGAGGATCCGGACGTCCTTGGAGTGCAGGTCCGGTTCACCCCCACGGGCGTGGGGACTGGCCCGGCCGACTGTGAGGGTATCCACTCTGTCTTGGTTCACCCCCACGGGCGTGGGGACTGGCTCGACGCATCCGCCGCCGTCCCGGCCGCCCGCGGTTCACCCCCACGGGCGTGGGGACTGGACCGCCATCCCAGCCACGGGGACCGGGTTGCCCGGTTCACCCCCACGGGCGTGGGGACTGGGGCCGCGACCGGCGCGAGCGTGAGCTGTTCGACGGTTCACCCCCACGGGCGTGGGGACTGGATCTCGCTGCCCGGGGCGAGCGTGATCCGCAGCGGTTCACCCCCACGGGCGCGGGGACTGGCAGACCATGGCGAACAGGGCGGCGGCGACGGCCGGTTCACCCCCCACGGGCGCGGGGACTGGGCGGGTGGAGTGAATGCGACCGCCCGCCGGCACGGTTCACCCCCACGGGCGCGGGGACTGGTTGTGTAGCGCGTCGCGCCATCCCTCGGGCGCCGGTTCACCCCCACGGGCGCGGGGACTGGGAGCCCCACCCGGACCAGCGGGCCAGGACCCGCGGTTCACCCCCACGGGCGCGGGGACTGGGGCTGCGGGTCGGTGACCTGCCGAACGCCCAACGGTTCACCCCCACGGGCGCGGGGACTGGGGGGTGATCCCCGAGCCCGACAACCCGGTCGTCGGTTCACCCCCACGGGCGCGGGGACTGGGTCCCAGCCGGTGGGGGTGAGGACGATGCCGACGGTTCACCCCCACGGGCGCGGGGACTGGTCGTGGGAAAAGTACCCCGTCAGCACGTTCACCGGTTCACCCCCACGGGCGCGGGGACTGGGGCCGCGACCCGCAAGGCGGGTGCGCGATGAGCGGTTCACCCCCACGGGCGCGGGGACTGGCGGTGTTCCTGGAAGAGACTCTCGCCCAGAGACGGTTCACCCCCACGGGCGCGGGGACTGGACTTCCTGAGCTGCTCAAACGTTGACGACCTGCACAGATACCGATGTCGGGGTTTCGCGCGGTGTTCGCCTCACATCATCACCTTGTCTCGACTGGCGAAGCCGACGCTCGCTTGAGCAACGCGGTCGAGGCCACACATGGTGACCAGCTCAGCGCCAGCCTGTCGACGCCGAAGTCCAATGCCATGAAGGCCCTCACTTTCCGCGACTCGCATCAGCGGAACAAGCCCAAGCATGCCGTATCTGACTGGCAGAGCGTCGTGTGCAGCAACTAGAGACCTCAAAGCCCGTCGCTGCAGAAGTAACGGCGGCTCCATTCATGGGGCCGTCGCCACCGTCCGAGGCCGTAGTCTGCCGGGAATCTCGACAGGCCGCTGAACAGCCCTTGTCTTGGGACGCTGCGGCCTTCGATGGCCTCCCACCTCGTGATGCCTGGTGGCTGCTGACAGCGCCTTCCCGGGTATCTGCTGATCACCTGCTCCGCTCGGCGCGTGGGCGGTGCGGGCCGCGACCGGCCGAAGAGCCGCAGCGCGGCCCGCGACCGCCCGACGCGCGCCGGACCGCCGCAGGCGGGCCGGCCTTGAAGACGTACAGATATTCTTCTTTTTGATCATGGCTAAGGCGGCTCCCCGAACTGATCAGGCGTCCACTAGCGGTCGCGACTGGTTCCAGATGCGCTCGAAGCTCGTCAGGTGGACCGCTGCCGTTCCTGCGTCGCTGTTACTCCGTAGGTGGATGACGGGCGCGTCGGCCGCCGACGTGCTGTACGCATGGGTGTTCACCAGCACGTCCCGATCCGCTCGGTAGATCGAGTTGTAAAGCACCGTTCCATGCAACCGAAGCTCGATCCGCTCGACGTCCCGCAGGCACCCGTAGAGCGTGATCGCGTTCCGAGTCCTTCCGGCCATGACCTCTGGCCCAATGCCCTCTTCGGCACCTCGGGCGGCGACTTGCCGGCTGTCCGGGTCTCCAAGAAGGATGCGGACCGAGACTCCCGCGCGGGCACGTTCCGCGATCAGCCGGAGAAGCCCGGCGTCCTCGGCGAGGAACAACCCGCTGTAGGTCAGGATGCCGATCTCTTTGGTAGCGCCCCTGAATAGTTGTTTCCATGCGGCCTGCGGGACCGCCCATCGGTGGGGTAAACCGTCTGCACCTCGTCCGCGATGACGCGTTGCCGCTGTGCGATCTCTGGCCATAGTTCGCTCTCGGCGACCTGGAGGAAGTCGGCGATGGCGTAGCGGTGGCGGGGGTAGGGCAGCCACGTCTTCACCACCGGATGGGGCGGACCGATCCACCCCGATACGGTCAGTTCCCTTATGGCCGTCCTGATCAAGCGGTACAACCTCGCTCACGAGAACGCGCGACTCCCTCACGCACGGCTGCACGACCTTCGGCACATCCACGCCACGACGCTCCTGATCGCCGGAACGTCTGTCCATGTCGTAGCCGCCCGCCTGGGCCATGCCGACCCCTCGATCACCCTCCGGGTCTACGCCCACGTGATCAAGTCGGCGGAGGCATCCGCAGCGGAGACCTTCGCCAAGGCCATCGGCCAGTAGTGCTGTTAGCAAGGGCGTTAGCAAGATCGCCGCACGAGGTCCACAAACAAGAAGGCCCGCCCCAGGAAACCCCTGGTAGGCGGGCCTTTCAAGTGAGCGCGGCCGAGAGGACTCGAACCCCTAACCTTCTGATCCGTAGTCAGATGCTCTATCCATTGAGCTACGGCCGCTTGCAGAAGTAAGCATAGCGGGTCCCGGCCCCTACTCCGAACCAGTTACCCGAAGAGACCCTCGTCCAACTCCCGGCAAAGTCCCCAACCCCCCGGGCATACCCCCGATCACCGCCGGTTAAGAACCGACATAACCGCACAGATCAGGGGCCTAACGTGCTGAACCTGGGCATCCTCGCCATCGTCATCCTGCTAGCCACCTCAACGATCATTCACCGCCGGAAAAGGCGCCGTACCGAGGAGGCCGAGCGTCTGCTCGTCGAGCGCATCAACGGGGTCCTGGGGGCCGATCACCGCAGCCTCTCGGACCCCATGGACCTGCTCCAGCGCAGCAAGCAGGCCGGGCTGACGACGCGCCTCCACATCCAGGGGCCCACCCGGGACCTGCCCAGAGACGTCGATCTGGCCGGCTACAGGATCGTCCAGGAAGCGCTGACCAGCGCGCTCGAGCACGGCACCACCTCGGCGACGGTCATGATCTCCTACCATCCGTCATCGATCACGCTGACCATCGACAGCCCGATCGGCGTCCGGCCGTCGCGCAGGTCGGGGGTCAGGCTGATGCGGGCCCGTGCCACTCCGCTCGGCGGGACCGTCCATGCCGGGCCGCACATGGGGGGATGGCGGGTCACCGTCCGGCTTCCGACCGAACTGACGCCCCAGTGAGTCGGCGACGGGCCAGATCAGCGCGATCAGCGGCACTTTCAGGGCGTTGAGCATGAAACCGGTCAGGGCGGAGGTCCGCGAGGGGTCGTCCACCATGACCATGGCCCCGAAGAGCAACAGGCACATGATCGTGTACGCCCCTGCGATCCTGAACCAGATCGCCCATTCGCCGAGCACCTTCGGCGGCTTCCTGAAGCCCCGGGCCACCCACTCGTCGGCCCACTTGACGGTCCGGTGGCCGAAGACGATCGAGTAGGCGATGTAGGCCCCGGCCAGGCCGTGTTGCCAGGTCGCCACGGCGCCCGAGCGCATGTCGATCACGGCGGCCACCAGCAGGACGAGGTCGAGCACCGGGGTCAAGGCCAGGATCGCCCAGCTCGTGCGGCGCAGGCGCAGGCCGTACCGGACCAGAAGGCCCGTGGCGAGCAGGATCCAGAAGCCGGCCTCGGCCGCGATGATCAGCCACAGCATGAGAACCATGCTTGCCGGGTTCGCCGGGCCCGGCCTCGCCGGAACGGACGAAGTTCAGTACATCCAAAGATGTATGCCCATTTCAGATGGCCTGTGGTGGGATTGCACGCATGACCCCCCACCGGCAGGACACGTTGATGGCCGTCGCGGCCTTCGTGGTCGGGGTCGTGCTGCTGGTCGCGGGGGCCTACGACCACTCGAAGGGCGTGCCGATCCAGCTCTTCCTCGTTCCGCTCGCGCTCACCTGTGTCGGCGTGGTGATCCGCCGGAGGAGGCCGGTGACGGCGTTCGTCATCGGGGTGGCCGCGCTGGCGGCCGACGCGGCGATGGGGCCCTCGCTCGGGACGGCCGTCGTGTTCACCGACAACATCTACGCCGCCACCCTCTACGGGCCCCGCCGGCTGATGACCGTGCTGCTGCGGATCACCCCCTTGTGGGTGCTGGCCGCGGGGGTCGCCACCGGTCTGCAGACGCAGTCGTGGGCGTGGGGGACGGTGATGGGCTTCCAGGTCGGGCTGATCACCGTCATGCCGGTCGCCTCTGCCGCGATCGTCCGGAACCTGCGCGACAACGCGCGGCAGGCGGCGCTCATGGCCGAATACGACCGCAGGGCCGCGATCACCGCCGAGCGCACCCGCATGGCCAGGGAACTGCACGACATGGTGGCGAACCACTTCAGCGCGATCGCCATCCAGTCGAGCGCGGTGTTGTCCAGAACCGATCTGGACGCCAAGTCCGTCCGGCAGATCATGGAGTCGATCCGGGAGAACAGCGTCCAGGGCATGGCCGAGATGCGCGGCATGATCGGGCTGCTGCGGGCCGAAGGCCCCGACGAGGCGCTGCGGCCCAGCCTGGCCGAGGTGGACGACCTGGTGAAACGCACGGGGGTGACGGCCGTGGTCGACGTCCAGGGCACGCCCAGGGATCTTCCTCCGGCGGTCGATCTGGCCGGATATCGAATCGTCCAGGAGTCCCTGACCAATGCGCTCAAACACGGCGCCGCGCCGGTTTCCGTGGCGATCGACTATCGTCCGGACGAACTGGTGCTGACCATCGACAACCCGGTCACCGAGCGGCCGCGCGACCTGCCGGGCGCGCGGGCGGGGCTGATCGGCATGAAAGAGCGTGCCACACTGCTCGGCGCCACGTTCGAGGCGGGGCCGTGTGAGCGCGGCTGGCGGGTGACCGCCACCCTGTCCACATGATCACGGTTCTGATCGCCGACGATCACGCGGCGGTGCGCACGGGCATCCGGCTGGTGCTGGAGGGCGCCAGCGACATCCGGGTCGTCGGGGAGGCCGCCGACGGCCGGGCGGCGGTCGCGCTGGCCGAGGAGCACCGGCCCGATGTGATGATCATGGACATCCGGATGCCGCGCCTCGACGGCATCGAGGCCACCCGGCAACTCGCCGGGCTGACCGAGATCCTCGTGCTGACCACGTTCGACCTGGACGAATACGTCTTCGGCGCGCTGCGGGCGGGCGCCGCCGGGTTCCTGTTGAAGAACACCGACGCCGCCACGCTCGTCGAGGCGGTCAGGCTGGTGGCCGGCGGCGACGGGCTGATCTCCCCGCAGGTGACCAGGAAGCTCATCTCCGCCTTCGCCCGCACGCGACCGGCGGCGGTGCCGGAGAACCTCACCGCCCGCGAGCGGGACGTCCTGTCGTGCCTCGGGCGCGGCCTGTCGAACGCGGAGATCGCCCGCGCCCTCGACATCGCCGAGCCAACTGTGAAGACGCACGTCAGCCGGGTGCTGGCCAAGCTCGGCCTGCAGAGCCGGGCCCAAGCGGCCGCCTATTACGCCGGAATGTAGAGGATGAGCTGTTCGGCGACACAGGCCGGTTTCGGTACGCCCTCGACCTCGACGACCAGTTTGAGGGTGCCCAGCACCCCCTGAGCCGTGTCGGTGAGGTCGAGGATCTCGCCCCCGGCGCGGACGCGCGACCCGACCGGGACGGGGGTGGGGAACCGGACCTTGTTGAGCCCGTAGTTGATCCCCATGGCCAGCCCGTCGACCCGGATGAGCTCGCTCGTCATCGTGGGCAGCAACGACAACGACAGGAACCCGTGGGCGATCGTCCCGCCGAACGGCCCCTGGGCGGCACGCTCGGTGTCGACGTGGATCCACTGGTGGTCGCCGGTGGCGTCGGCGAACAGGTTGACCTGTTCCTGGGTGACGGTACGCCACTCCGTGAAGCCGAGATGCGTACCCTGAGCGGCTTTGAGCTCGGTGACGTTCGAGAAGATCCGCATGACTCGAACTTTATTTTGTCATCCGGCGTCAAGGTAGAGGCAGAACGGATGACCGGCCGGATCGAGCATGACCCGGACGTCGTCCTGAGGCTGGAACTCCGCGACGGTCGCGCCCAGCTCGACCGCCCGGGCGACCTCTTCGTCCAGGCCGGAGACGCCGACGTCGACGTGCAGCATCATCTGCTGCCGGCCCTCGGTGTTGGGCCAGGTGGGCGGCTGGTAGTCGGGGGAGGTCTGAAAGGCGATGTAAGAGGTGCCCTCGCGGGGGTGGACGGCCTCGCCGTCGTTGACCAGTTCCCAGCCGAGGAGATCGGCGTAGAAACGGGCCAGCTTTCGCGAATCCGGAGCATCCAGGACGACACCCCACCAACCGGTAAGCATGGTCTGGACCTACCCTCGAAATCGTGAAGATCACAAAATACGGCCACGCCTGGCCCGCGCCGTCCATGCCGGAACCATTCTCCGTCGCCGGATTCGACATCTCCGTCGCAGGAGAGAAACACCATTTCAGCCACCCCGGCGACGCGCTGACCGTCGTCGACGCTCCTGGTGACCACGCCGATGACGGCCTGGTCAGCGAATGGGGCCTGAAGGTACTCGGCGGAGTGCTGGAAATGAAGGCCGAAAGGGCTGTTTCGGATTATCGGCGGTTGGAAATCGTCGAGATCTGAAACGTTCACCGGTGAAACCGGCGTTCATGGGCCGGTCCATCGATTTCCTGGACGTCCAAGGAACCGAAACATACCCTCCGGTATCCCGTAATCCCCGAATACCGGATGAGGTGTGAATTGATCACGCACCCGAAAAGGCTGACCGCGGCGATCCTCGCCGCCCTGGCGCTCATCATCCTGCCGGCGTCCCCCGCCCACGCCACCTACGGCCCCGACCAGCCGGTGTACGTCCAGCTCAACGCCACCGGCGGCGGCCCGATGCTCGCCCTGTTGCAGGGCACGGTCGCGTTCGACGACGGGAACACGCGCTACCGCTACAACCTCACCCTGTGCTGGCAGAGCGCCTACCCGCAGCCCTACTTCCTCATCAACGTCAACGGCTCGACCACCCAGTCGCCGGTCTACACGGGGATGAGCTCGGCCCCCGGATGCCAGTTCGTCTACAACTACAGTGCCGACGTCAACTTCGGCGGCACCGTCCAGAACGTGCGGTTCGACGTGACGGGAGGCTGGTTCGCCAGCTCGGGCCAGTACATGATGAGGACCCGGAGCAGCGCGACGTACGACAACCCCTATAACTAGTATTATAGGTAGGAAATACATGCAATAAACGGGAGTTGCGCGTGGCCAGGCATGAGGTCGACGTCGTCGTCGTGGGTGGCGGCGGCATGGGTTCCGCGGCGGCATGGCGGCTGGCCGGACACGGCGCCGACGTCGTACTGCTGGAGCGGTTCGAGCCCGGCCACGTGCGCGGCGCCTCCCACGGCGCGTCCCGGATCTTCCGGGTCTCCTACGGCGAGCCGGTCTACATCCGGCTCGCCCAGGAGGCCCACGGCCTCTGGCGGGAGCTGGAGGCCGAGTCGGGCACCCCTCTGCTCACCATCACCGGCAGCGTCGACCACGGCCGGACCCCCGACCTCGACGTCCTCGCCGACGCCGTCGCGGCGGCGGGCGTGCCGGGCGAATGGCTGGCCGCCGAGGAAGCCACCGAGCGCTGGCCCGGCCTGCGCTACGACGGAAAGGTCTTCTTCCACCCGGCGAGTGGACGGCTGCACGCCGACCACGCCGTCACCGCGCTCCAGCACCGCGCCGCCGCGCTCGGGGCCGACGTCCGCCACCGCACCCCGGTCCTCTCGATCACCGTCCGCGGCGACGACGCCGTCGACGTCGTCACCGAAGACGACGCCTACCGCGCCAAACGGGTCGTGGTCGCCGCCGGCGCGTGGACGAAGAAGCTGCTCGGCGGCCTCGTGCCGCTGCCGCCCCTGCGGGTCACGCAGGAACAACCCGCCCATTTCGCCCCGCGTCGCGACACCGACGAGTGGCCCAGTTTCGTCCACCACTTCGACGATTCCGGCGTGTACGGGCTGGCGACCCCCGGCGAGGGCGTCAAGGTGGGCTTCCACGGCACCGGCCCGGTGGTCGACCCCGACGACCGCGACTTCACCGCCGAACCTCGGCAGCTTCTCATGCTGCGGGAGTATGCGCGCCTGTGGCTCCCGGGGGTCGACCCGACCGCCTTCACCCCGATCAGCTGCACCTACACCACCACGCCGACCTCCGACTTCGTCCTCGACCGGGTCGGCCCGGTCGTCGTGGCGGCCGGCTTCTCGGGGCACGGGTTCAAGTTCGTGCCCGCGGTCGGCCGGGTCCTGGCCGACCTAGCGCTGACCGGGGAACGGCCGGACGCGCGCTTCGCGCTGACCCGTTGATCGGGCCTTACGGGTCACTTCCGTGTTGAGCAATCGGTCGTGCAGCGCCCGACCCTCGGGGTCGAGGAGCGTCCACATGCCGTTCACGATGAGGACGACGGGACCGACGAGCGACACGAAGACGAGGAGCGCGAAGATCAGCGTGCGGAGGGCCATCCGTTTCGCGGTCCGGGTGGGGGTGACCTGGATGCGCAGCAGGCGCTTGCCCGGCGTCTGTCCCCACAGGGTGTGCTGACCCCAGAAGTACAGGAACACCACGAAGAGGATGATGAGCCCCTCGAAATCCACGGTGTCCGACCTGATCGTCGCCTGGTTCAGGAGCCCGTGGTGCACGCTGACGGAGAGCGGGAGCTCGTCGACGCCGGGCAGCCACAGGATCGGTTCGACGACGAAGGTGAGGACGGCGACGACGAGCAGATAGTCGACCAGGAGCGCGACCGGCCGCCGCCAGGTCACCCCGGTCGCCTCTCCCGGGGTGGCGTCGCTCATTCGCCAGGTGGCGAGCAGGATGAGGACGGCGGCGCCGATGAGGCACAACTGGGTGCTTCCCCAGCTGTCCATCACCGTGGTGAACCACTCGGCGGTGAGGAGCGGGATCAGGCCGCCGCACTCGTCCGGGAAACTGTAGAGGGGGGTGGCCGGTTCGACGACCGCGATCAGGACGAGAACGACCGCCGTTCGCCGGCCTGCGCGGCGGGGATTCCGGCGGGCGAGCAGTGCGGCCAGGATCAACAGCGGGGGGATGGCCCAGGCCTCGACGTTCAGCAGAAGGGCGTCGAGATCGCCTCGTAAGGGGTCGAGCGGCGACGGCTCAGACCACCCGCTACCGATGCACGAGAACCCCTCGAAGGCACCGGGGGCGAGGCGGAAACGCCATTCCTCCCAGGTCGGGAAGGCGGCGACGGCGGCGGCCAGCAACCAGGTCGCCAGTGCCGGTCTCGACATTCGGGGCGAGTGCGACAAGGCGGTCCCTTCGGAGGCTGGGCCCAGCCTAACGATTGACCAAAGGCGACTTGCCGCTATTTCGGGCAGCAAAAAGGCCCTCGTCCCTTACAGGGAACTGCGGATGTTCGGGGATGTGAACTCCGGATGGGCTTAAGACCAGAACCGCATTAGCCGCTCAGGGCGTGATCGTCCCAGGCCGTTCCATGAAGCTCGGGACGCCGGGCAGTCGGCACGAGGCGGCCTGGACCTACGTGGAATTGCAACCCGAATAGGGCCTCTATCGCCCTGGCCCTCACTGCAGTCTGGACGTCCTATCCGCGAGCGGACGAAGTTCAGACGCGAGAGGAGCAGCAGCCACTTCGACAGGCGACGTACTGCCTACATGACTTTCCGTAGATCACCCATTCCTGCCGGTTCTTCGTCACCAACCGGGACGCGCATCGGCTATGACGCGACATCACAGGAAATCATGAAGGCGCTCCTGACCATCAATCGGAGGGAACGCCCTAAGGCATCTACGCCGGGTAGCCGTGGTGGCGGGTCCAGGGTGCTCCGACGTGGGGACGGGTCGCGGTGTGGCCCGGAGGCAGGTCAAGCACCTCGGCCAAGGTCGGATCCGTGTCCACCGCATGGTGGAGATGGCCGATCTTTCCTCTGCTGTCGGCGTTCGTAGTGCCGATGAGCTGCCAGAGGCCGCCCTCGGCGTCATGACTGATGAGGAGAATAGGCTCCCGAAGGTCGAAGACTTCAGCGGTCTGGATGCAGTGGGTGCCGAGAAGCCAGTGCCTCATCCACAACGCACGTTGATCACGTTCCATGACCTGGTCTACGACCCACCAGATGAACGGCAGGTCCGCATGGGCCCGGGCCTGGTCCGCAGTCAGGTCCGGTCCACCCTCCGGCACCTGCTCAAACGGCTCATCGGTGAGCGAGAACGCATGGCCGTCCTCGTTCTCGAACACCATGGCGTGGAATGTGCCGCCCTCGGGATTGCCGGCGCCGATCCCGACCGTCAAGCGAGCCACTCTCGGCTCCTCCCCAGTCGTCCACCCGAAGGCGTAGGAGGCCAGTTCACCCCGAGGGCCCACGAACTCGCCAAAGACGCGCCGCTCCATACCCTTCGCATCAGCGGTCGGCACTTCGGTAAGCCGCCCTTGAACGATCTGGACTTCCATCCGACGATCCCTCCGAAACAACCCGAACGTCCCGCGAGCCTAGCGAGATGGTCACGCATCTACAGCTCCACCACCCTGCACTGTTTCGGCACGTCCCGCTTCGCCGGGGTCAGGCTGGACTCGTTTGCGATGATGGGTGTGGACGAGAGGGGGTGAGGATCCATGTCGTATAGCCGAGACTCGCGGCCGCGTTGTCCGGCGCCACGCTGAGGCAACTCCAGCACTGGCGGAAACCCGGACCGGACGGAACCCCGATCCTCGTCCCGGAGATCTCACCGGAACGCCCGATCCTCTACTCCTTCAAGGACCTCGTCGCCCTCCGAACTTGCGTCAGCCTTCGCCGCGAGCAGTCTCTGCAGAGCATCCGCAAGGCTCTCACCGAGCTCCGCTTCGGGCTCGGTTTCGCCGAGCACCTCTCGGCGTACAAGCTGGTAGCCGACCTCTCGACGATCTACTTGGTCGAACCTGAACACGCGACCGACCTGGTAAAACGCGGCGGGCAGATCGTCATCGACCAGTTCATCGACGTCCTCCGGCCCTTCTACGTCCAGAGTCGACAGATCCCTGACCTCATGAAGCCCCGAAAGCACTTGGAAGTCGACCCGGAGATCCGTGGCGGGGAACCGGTCATCGAAGGAACCCGCGTACCCTACGAGGAAGTCGCAGCCCTGCTCCGCGACGGCGTCGCCCCCGAACGCATCCAGCGTTTCTACCCGCAGGTCTCCCCCGAAGCCGCCCTAGACGCCTAGACGCCTGGACTTCGCAAGGTACGTCGAGAGCTACCGCCCTCAGATCGGGACGGCCGCTTGAGGCTGCTGCTCGACGAGACGTCGCCACCCCCGTCGCCGCAGCCATCAGAAACCTCGTCGAGGATCTCCGCCAGATCACTCACGTCCTCGACCTCGACGGCTGGAAGGGCACGAAGGACTCGGCCTTGTGGCCGAAGGCCGCCGGCGAAGGGTTCGGGGCAGTCCTGACCAACGATGCCAAGCAGATGCAGCGCCCCTATGAGGTCGAAGCAATCGCACGCTCCGGCATCCACCGCATCCAGTACCCGCACAAGCACGCTGGCCTCACCGGCACGGGCATCGCGATCGCGACCGTCTGCGCGGCGCTCCCGGGCGTCCTGAGCCTGCTCACCCATGCCACGGCCCAGCATCTCGTCGTCTTGACCGGCATCGACCCGAGCCCCGGCTCCAGGTACAAACTCTGCGTACCATCTGAGATTCCGCCAAAATTCTGGCCTGCTTCCTGAGCGAGGAAATGCATCTGCAGCCCGGAAGCACAACAGGTCAACCGAATCGCGTTCGTAGCCGAAGGGGCAAGCCCTCCCTGCGAGGGGTCGTAACACCTTGCCACGTGCCTGGCATCGCTTGTGCGAGGAGTCGCAACCGTGAAACCACTACCCCGCGCCGCGGTCTGCCAGGTTTCATCGTGGGGGGGTCACAACGGTCAAATGTCGGCGTCGCGTGCGTCTCATGTGTCATGCGGATCGGCTGCTCAACCCCCTCTGTTCATGCCGGCGAAGATGACGGACGTCGGCGACCGCTCGCGCTCCGCCCTCTGGGGCTCATAACTGCAACCTTCACCCGTTTCAGGCAGCAAAAAGGCCCTCGTCCCTTACTGGGAAGAGGGCCTCTGAACTGCGGAGGTTCGGGGATTTGAACCCCGGATGGGCTTAAGACCCAAACCGCATTAGCAGCTCGGGGCGTGATCGTCTCAGGTCGTGTCATGTGGACCGGGGTGCTGCCGCGCTCGACCTGGGACGGCCATGGTCAATGTGGAACTGCAACCCAAACTGCAACCCGAATCACTAGCTCTCCAGCTTGCGTGGTTCCGCCGTCTATCCCCTGATGGCCCGGAATACAAGCGGAGCGAGTGCCACAGGATGAGCTCTGCCGCGCCTCGGCGTACCAGTAGCGACAGCCTGAACCACTCACCCACCTCCCTGAGCAAGGAGAACAGCGCCTCAACCTCATTTGCCAAACGAACTAGAGGGCCCCACGAATGTCGTGGGAGCCCTCTAGTATGTAAGCGGTTCTATGAACATGGGGTACCTGGGACGGCTACTTCGAAGGGTCACCGTCCTGGGTGCCTCTAGCCGGCGGGCGGGTACGGGTCCGAGCCGTAGGTGTACTCCTTCTCGATGGTTCCGTCCTTCAGGTAGATGACGAGCTGGCTCGGCATGTTGGCCTTGGCCAGCTGCTGACCATGACTGACCGCGTCAGTCTTGAGGTTGAAGGTGGCAAGGACGTTGCCATCCTTCTTGACCTGCCACTGCGAGGCGGCAGGCACCACCCGGTAGATCTTTCTGGCCACGAGATCTCTACTTCTCCTTACGGACACCCTTGAAGGTGCCCTGCTGTTTTCCGTCCATGAACCGTCCGCTGGTGGCATCACGCTTGGTCCAGATGCCGGTAACCGGGTTCTGGACCTGGCTACGCCGACGGACAGCTCCGAGCCGGAAGCTCCGGCCCGTGTTCTTCGCCACGATCACCTCCATGGCACGAGCGTCAGTATTTCTGACACTCGATCGCGCTCTGTTCTTACGGCAAACGACCATAGCCTCACGCATCCCGCTCGTCAACAGCAGCCACAGACAGAGTCAACGTCATCATTTTTGACGTTTCCAAGATCACATCCAAAGCACTGACACGATAGGGTAGAATTCGCGCACGCAACGGCGGGGAGCTATGGTGCCTGAAGTCCGAAATGTCGGCATAGATGACTTTTATCGCCTTGTGGGGCTCCGGATTCGGGGTGCCCGATTGAATGCTGGACTGAGTCAAGCCGAACTCGCCGAACATTTGGGCCTTACCCGTTCTTCCGTGGCAAACTTGGAAACGGGTCGGCAGCGCATCGCGCTTCACCTTTGTGTCTTGATAGCAAAAGCTCTCAGCACTGAGGTGATAGCCCTTCTGCCACAAGAATCCTCAATGAATGGCAATGAGGAAATCTCCGATCTGAGCGCAAGACTTGCCGATTCTCCAGAATCTGCTCAGGATTTCGTGCGCGCAGCCGTTGCACAACTAGGAATCAAACACCCCGAGGGGAAAGATGGGTAAGGCACGTGACAAAGCGGAGAGTGTACTCAACAAGTACTCGATTAGAACTCTGCCGATTCCAGTAGAAGAAATAGCTCAGGCCGAGGGTGCAGAGATTGCTCGACACCGATTCGAAGGACCCGAATCCGGATTCGCCCTCCGCAATGGAAGTCGCTGGATAATTGGCGTAAACACCCAAACAAGTCGACGGCGTCAACGCTTCACCATCGCACATGAATTGGGCCACTTGCTCCTACATGAAGGCAGAGAGCTAACTGTGGATCAAGCAGTATTGCGTATCGACTTGCGCGATGAAGTCTCCAGCATGGCTACTAAAGTTGAAGAAATCGAAGCGAACGCATTCGCGGCCAATATCCTCATGCCGGAAGATATGATTCTTTCTAGTGCTGCTCGACTGATGGACGAAAATCCGTCCATCGTTCACAGCGACCTTATTGTGAACTTGGCGCGAGAATTCGATGTAAGCACTGAAGCAATGGGCTTCCGGCTGATAAATCTAGGAATTCTTACTGCGTAGACGTCCATGTAGCCAGCATCCGACCGCTAGGCATGCTCCTGTGATTCACTCCGCCCGTCTCGGCCCACATGCGCCTCTCAGGAGTGAGTAATGACGAGTCGAGTTAACTCTCTAAAGTAATCGCTATACCGAGTTGAACTCGGCTTCGGAGTGGCGCCGTCTATAGTAGTCCGTAGTTTGCTATTTGGAAAGCTTGGACTAGGCGTTCCAGTTGGAACTCCCCGTACTTTTTCAATCGTCTGATGGCATTTCGTCATGGCGGACACGAGTTCCTTGTACGTCAGAACATGCGCGCCGATCACCATGGATGTATTAGCAAGCCGGAGAGAGTATGGGTCAGCCCGGTCGAAAACCGGACTCTTTTTATATTTCTGATTCCCTAAGATCTTCTCGTCGGAATGCTCTACTGCATTGCGCAGGAACCTCAACCGCTCTTCCTGCCGCAGTGTCAGAACTGGGGCTCCTCGACCTATCCTATTTTCCCGAAGTGCTCGCGCGTTAAGAACCGCTCGATGGGTCGCACTCACACAGTTCTCCATGTGGTCAATGGATCTCAGGTACGGACCCATAAGAAGCTCATGCCGAGGTGAAACGAATACGAGCAACTCGGCCCGGGCGGCATCGTATTCACGAAGCGCTTTATCTGTTAGTCTTACGAAATTCATAAATAGGCCGACCATCGTTCGATTCGGTGGCAGTCCAGCCGGCAACCCCGAAAGAGTCCGGTCTAAGAGCACGTTAAGCATGCCATGATTCGAAAGATGATCCACAGCAGGCATCGCAAGCGCTTCATGGTTAAGGCTTACTCGATCGGCGCGAGGCATAGCACAGAAGTATGGCACTCGGCGTGCATCCTCGCCATGCACTTATCCTTCTCCAGTAAACCTGCTCGGAGCTGGCAAAACTCGGTGATCTCTGAGACCAAGGAGAGCAGGCAGCTACCAAGACACGGCCCCACATCGTACAGCGCGGGGAACAGCCCCCTCAGCTTCCGGTTGTCGGCAACTTGCCATCTCTCGGCTGCGACCACCTTTAACGTTTACGAGATGGCAGCCCTACAACGTCCGTGAGATCAGCATCAACAAATATCGCCTTCCATAAATAGGCATCTTTTAAATTAGCGCCAACAAGCTTCGCACTTCGAAGATTAGCGCCATCCAATTTAGCGATCATGAGCTCAGCTTGTGTAAGGTCCGCATTTATCAGTATCGCACCTTTCAAGTTTGCGCCAATCAAGTTGGCACCCGAGAGATTCGTGTTTCCAAGATTAGAATCGGCAAGATAGGTGCCAGCAAGGTTCGCTTTTGTTAGATTTGCATCGGCAAAGATCGTTGCACCGAAGCGGCATCCCGCTAGATCCGAGTAACTTAGGTCTGCACCACGAAAGTCAATCACAAAGATCGATTTATCGTTACCTACATTGCGTCGTCCTAATACAGTAAGCGCAGCTTGAATATCAAATCGTAGCTGAATTTTCTCCGGCAACACCTCTGTCGTTGATCGCAAAATTACATGCTTCGAAGAGTCTACGTCTGTTCCTCTTTGGATTGGAGGCGGGTTGCGCACAAACGCCGCCAAGATCGCCATTATGGCAGGATGATCTCTTGGCGAGTCTTTAGCGATACGTTCAAGCGAATAGATCCCACCAAGCCTTATCGCAGACTCCATCGACCCTAATTGTTCGATTGCTTTCGAAAAGCGGTCAGTAACATGATTCTGCCTGCTGAGCTGAAATGACTTAGCGGTGAAATAGATGGCGATAGCCGCCCCTACAGCAGTTGCTACAGTGAGAGCCTTACCGCGTACTGCATCTGTTGCAGCCGCCAGGTCCTTACTTTCAAGCGTTGCTAGCGCTACGCCATCGAAGTGTTCCAAGATCCACGCTGCACCTGGCCCGAGCGTCCATCCCAGAACGACAAAGCACGCCCCACCTATCAGGAAGAGGTTCACGCGCATCAGAAAGCTAGTTTGCCGTTCAACCGAAGGGAGAAGAGTCCTGATATAGATCCGCCAGATACTTCCCATAGCTATATAGAATCGTAGGTTGATGCGGCAGTCTAGATCTCTTCGACATGCAATATTAGCTTGTTACGTCGTAGCTATGACACCGCCAGTGGTCTATGCGCGATTCGCTGGATACACTATTTGGAGCCAACCGGCACTCGGGCTCCCCGTTTCTACCTGTAAGGTGGATAAGAGTAAGCCTTCTCGGGGGAGCAATTCCTAGACACCATTCAGCAGCTCCACAGGATAAGCCGCCGAAAGAGCGTCTTTGTTGAGTTTGCGGCATCTCCCCCCTGCTCTCGATAGCTGCCATCTCCGGGACTGTCGGGCAGGTTCTGTCAAGGACGGCTTCGCGTGTACATTCGCCGGTGACCTTCCCCCTGCATGGGTTGTCCTACCTGCACGGCCGTCCTTGACAGGTTCTGCCTGCCCCGGAAAATGGGGCAGCGGGTGCAGGGCTACGGCGGGAAGGCGGCGGGCCGACCTACGGCGCGTTCGTTCGGCAACGGCGGCTGCGCAGGTCGGCGGACGGCCCGGGCCGCCGCCGTTCGGGACCGGCGCCCACGCCGCATGCCCGGACGGCAGGCGGCAGAGGGCCGGTTACGGCGGCGCGGCGCGCCGCCGCTTGATCCCCTACAAGAACAATTCGGCAGTGTTCCGGCTGACCTCTGACCACGGGTTGAAGCGTCGGTGGTAGAACGCCTGCATGGAGGATCGGCGTGATCGGTTGCGGGAGTTGGGTGAGCTGCTGCGGCGGCTTCGCAAGAATGCGGGCCTAACAGGCAAGGAACTCGCGCAACTCGCCGGGGTGGCCCAGCCGACCATCTCCCGGATGGAGACAGGCCGACTACTCCCCACACCGGAGACGGTTGAACAGGTATCCGCCGCGCTCAACCTGAATCAGCACACGCGCGAGGAACTGGACCTGCTCCTCTCTCGGCTACGGGTAGAGGTGTCCCGCCTGAAGGGCGGCCTGGCCGGTCGTGAGGCGGCGAACGCGGCCCGAATTCGTTCGGCAACGTCGGTCACGGTGTTCTCTTCTGCCATGATTCCGGCCCTCTTACAGACAGCCGAGTACGCCCGGTTGGCTGTGGCGATCGGCCGGGACGTGGATGAGGACGACGCCGCCAAGGCTGCTGCGGCTCGGGTGGAAGCTCAAGCGGTGCTGTTTGAGGACAGCCGGCGCTTCGCGTTCGTCCTGACCGAAGGTGCGGTCCGCACTTGGCCAGGTTCGCCGTCGTTGATGATGGCTCAGCTCGATCGGCTGTATCAGGTTTCGACGCTGCCGCATGTCCGGCTCGGCATCGTCCCATGGCGGGTTGAGACCCCCGTCTTCCCACTGCACGGGTTCACGATCTTCGATGGCGCGGTAAGCGTCGTGGAGAGCCTGACGGGCGACTTCACGATGACGGAGGCGTCCGAGGTGGAGGCCCATGAAGCGGCCTTCGCCGCGTTCGAAAGCTCGGCCGTCTACGAGGCCAACTTCTGGGAGCTGCTGGGGCAGATCTCCGCCGACTTCCGAAAGCTGGACGACCACACCGAGAGTTGACGCATTTATGCGTCGTATACCTTGAGTCACTTCTAGTGTTGGTCATACGCTCCGTTGCAGGATGTCTAGCCCCCTATACAACGGAGCTCCACCATGACCCGTTGGCGCATGTCCCGCATGTTCCTTGGCCGCCTCGCCTCGGTGACCGAAGCCCGCCGGTTCGTCACCCATTGTCTGAGAACCTGGCCGATCGCCGATTCGGCCGAGCTGATCGTGAGCGAGCTCGCCACCAACGCCATCCGCCACACCGCCTCCTCCTGCTTCGGTGGCCAGTTCCTCGTCAGCATCCAGGCCGAACACGATCAGGTCTGGCTCGGCGTCGTCGACGAGGGCGGCCAAGGCGCTCCACACCTTCGCCCCGACTCAGACGACGAGAGCGGGCGCGGCCTCTTATTGGTCGCATCGCTGGCCGACAACTGGGGCGTTTACGGCGATCACACCGGCCGTACCGTGTGGGCGCTGCTCAAGCTCGACCCCATGGCCGCCCACGCGACCTCTCCGCGATGACCTGCCAGAGCGAGCACGCCCCACAACCGGCACCAGGATGCACGGACCTCACCTGGTACACGCCATGGGACAGTGCGCGGATACGGGTGATCGCCTGGACCTGCGACTGTCTGCCCGTCGTGTACGAGTTGTGCCAAGTCGGCGGTCAGGGATTCATCCGCCGTACCGCCCAGGGCGAGGGCTCCCCCGAGATCCGCGAGACTCAGCGCTGGCATGTCGCTGAGGCTTATCACGTCTGGTCGGCGATCCTTTCGGGGATGGCACGGTGAGCCCTCGCGGGGTCCCGAAGCGGCGTTCGGCAATACGTGCCGTGGATTCGAAAACGGGCGAACCGGTTGAAAGCGTACTGTCTAGGGGGATGGACGACATTCTGTCTAGGGGGCTAAACTCGGCGGAGCACGAGCAAGGAGGAACGGTGCCACCGAGTGACCTGGACACGATCGCCGCGATTGACGACCCCTTCCGGCTGATCCGGGTCGCGACCGAACGACTCAACGCCGCACAACAAGAAGTCGCCGAACTGGCCCGTCTCCGCCGCCGCGTCATCCAGGACCTCCACGCCCAAGGCATGTCCTACGCCGCGATAGCCGAGAAGGCCGGCCTTTCGCGCGGACGTATCCACCAGATCCGCCACACCGGCCCCGCACCCGAGGGCGCGTTCTTCGGCGCCGGAACGGCCATCGTCGTCACTCCCCTGCGCCACGACGCGGCCACCGGCCGCTCCATGGTCGCGCTGGACGACCTGCGCGCCGGCAAGCGCCTGGAGGACCTGGCCCGCAGCTTCGGCCTTACCGTCGCCACCGACAACGTCACCGTGGACGGGCAGATCGATCTCAACCGTTCGGGTCTGCTCGTCATCTGCGGCCCTCGGATGTCCGAGGCCATGCGCACCGCCTACGACACCGATCCGGCGATCCGCTGGGACCGGGACGACATCGGGTGGAAGCTCCTCGACACCCGCACAGGCCAGCAATACCGATCCGGCAGCCAGGTCCAACCTGCCCGGCCTATGGACTCCGCCTTCCTCGGCCGACTCCCCCGGCCGGACGGCAAGGGCACGTTCCTGGCCATCGCCGGCATCCATCCGAGCGGTTCTCTCGGCGTCATCCACCTGCTCTCCGAGGAACTCGCCACCATCTGGGGGCAGGTCGACGAGCACCGGTTCTCCTGCGTGGTCGCGGTCGAGTACGACCCCGAGACCGGCGAACCCGTGCGGGCGGAGTTGGCGAGCCCGCTCTACCGGCACGCGGACGCCTGATGCGGGTCACCTTCGCCAGCGAACCGGGCCACCCCGACCGGCCGAACGAAGACTACGTGGGCGCGACCACGGACGCGGTCGTCCTGCTCGACGGTGCCAGCAGGCCACCCGGCGTGGCCTCGGCCTGCTCCCACAGCGTGCGGTGGTACTCCCACAACCTCGGTTCGGCCCTCCTGACGGAGATGACCCGGAACGCCAACCCTCTGCCCGACCTCCTGGCCCGAGGGATCAAGCACGTCGCCTCCCTGCACGACACCACGTGTGACCTGTTCTCGGGCAGGTGTCCCACGGCCACCGTCGTCATGGTGCGCAAGGTCGCCGACGACCTGGAGTGGCTGGTTCTCGGTGACAGCACGCTCATCATCGACACCGGTACGGCCGAGCCAGAGGTGATCTGTGACGACCGGCTGGACCAGGTCGCCGCCCCTCGTCGCGTCCAGCTCGACAGCCTCCGAGGCGGCACACCGGAACACGCGGAAGCCCGGCGCCTGTACGTCGAGACCTTGCACGAGTACCGCAACCGGGAGGGTGGATTCTGGATCGCCGCCGCCGACCCTCTCGCCGCTGATCATGCTCTGACCGGCACTGTGCCGGTCGCGGACGTACGAACCCTTGCACTGCTGTCTGACGGCGCCGCCGACGCCTTCGACCGCTACCGGCTCGCCCCCTGGCGCCAGCTCCTCGACCTGATGGCCAACGACGGACCGGCCGAGCTGATCCGGCAGGTCCGGCAGGTCGAAAGGTCAGACCTTCATGGGGAACGGTGGCCTCGCAGCAAGCCGCATGACGACGCGACTGCCGTCGTCTGCCGCGTCGCCTGATACCGGATTCATGCCTACGCGCTCTTAGTCGTCTACCCCCCTAGACAGTCGGCGCTCGTCTTCGTATCTTTTGAATAGCCCCCTAGACAGTCCTCGCTTCGGAACCGCCGTAGCCGTCTAGGGGGGTAGACGGGAGTACTCATGGCGATTCAGCGGCCCATCCCCATTCACTTCGACTTGTTGTTCCCCCACGGCTGCTACGTCGTCGGCGACGTCCAGGCGGCCAAGGACTTCGACGCCAAGCGCGACGCCCAGGCCAAGGACCTGGCCACCGGCCTGCCCGTCTGGCAGGTCCCGGTCATGGACGCCGACCCCACGCTCAAGGCCGCGCAGAAGACGGTGACCATCAAGATCCTCTCCGAGGTCCGGCCGGTCGTACCGCCGCCCCTGCCCGGCGTCCCCCTGGCCCCGGCCGAGTTCGAGGGCCTGGAGGTCAAGCCCTACGTCAACCAGGCCACCGGGCGCCTGGCCTACTCCATCTCCGCCCGAGTGATGCGGGCTCCCCGCGCCGCCAAGCCGACCGCCAAGGACGCCGCATGAAGAAGCGCCCGGTGACCCTCATCAACCTCAACACCGCTGCCGGGGCTTCGGCCAAGGCCCTGTCCTACCCCGTGCGGATGCCGGTGCTGACCCTCGACGTCGGCTCCACCTCGTTGCTGCTGACCACCTCGGCCGGTGACCGGGTGACGGCGGCTGACCTGGAGTTCGCGCGGCAGCTCGCCCGTGAGGCGGCCGTGTTCGCCCTGTGGGTCGAGCGCTGCTTTCACGGCCGGTCCAAGCCGGGTGGGGTGGCCTGATGGAGCTTCCCCCGTACACCAATCTGTCCGTGACCATCGGGCTCCACGAGAAGCCCCACATCACCCTCAGCTTCCACACGCCCGACGTCCGGGCGCGGGCGCGGATCATGACCGACGGTCGGCCGTACCTGTCGCTTCGCTCCGAGGAAGCCGACGTCAGCGTTTCGGCCTCGGGCGGCGGGCTGGTCACCACGGCGGAGGTGGAGACGGCTCGCGAGATCTTCACCGCCGCCGCCCGCTACCTGGCCGACTGCGAGCGGCTGCACGCCGAACAGGCCAAGCCTGCTGCCTGACACACAGACGGGGCCGCTGGAAGCGGCTACTTCCGGCGGCCCCTGGATCTCCCCTGACTGCGAAATCACGAGAGGAACCAACCTTATGCTCAAGCGCTTTCCCGGTGGCGAGGTGCACAACCTCGTGTCCACCACCCCAGACACGGCGGTCGTGTTCAAGCCGGCTGTCATCAAGACCCCTGCGATCCTGACCATCCTGATCTTCGTGGTCCGCTCCGTGGTCGGCGTGATCCGTACCCTCTTCGTCCATCCCGTCGCGGTGACCGTGGTGACCACTCCGGTCGTGCTCTTGATCGGGTACGGCTGGGAAGTCGCCGTCCCGGTGGTCGCCGCGCTCGTCTCGATCCCGTCAGCGTGGGCGCTGACCCATCGCGCGTCCTTCTCCCACTGGATCGGCCGGCGGCTGCTGGCCTTCTGGCGGCGCGTGTGGATCTACCGGCGTCACTGGCAGCCGGTGATGATCGTGTCCGGGCTCGGCCGCCATCTCCAAGGGCGCGACTACCTGCCCAAGCTGCTGCGGGTCGAGTGCGACGGCTGGGCCGACCGCGTGACCGTCAAGATGCTCACCGGTCAGGCCGTGAAGGATTGGACCGACCGCATCGAGCACTTGGCCCACGGCTTCGGCGCGATGTCCTGCCGGGTGACGGTCGCCAAGTCCGGCCGCGTCGTGCTGACCTTTCCCCGGCGCGACCCGCTCGCCGAGCCGCTGCCCGCCGTGCCCATCCCGGAACGGCCCTCGGTCGGGCCGGTGGAGATCGGCCGGTGCGAGGACGGCACGCCGTACTTGCTGAACATTCACGGCACCCACGTCCTGGTGTCCGGAAGCACGGGCGCCGGTAAGGGCTCGTGGTTGTGGTCGACGATCCGCGGGCTACTGGCCGCGATGCGGGCGGGCCTGGTACAGGTCTGGGCTCTGGACCCCAAGCGCATGGAATTGTCCTTCGGCCGCGCCCTGTTCGGCAACCGGTACGCGGCCAGTCCCGAGGAATGCGCCGACCTGCTCGACGCGGCGGTCTCGGTCATGCAGGAACGGGCCGACCGCTTCGCCGGCGTCCGGCGCTTCCACGTGCCGACCGTGGCTGACCCGTTCGTCCTGGTGGTCGTCGACGAGGTGGCGTTCCTGACCGCCTACCAGTCGGACAAGGGCCTTCGGCAGCGCATCGCGGCGGCCTTGGCCACGCTCACCACCCAGGGCCGTGCGGTCGGGGTCGGCGTCATGGCCGCACTTCAGGACCCGCGCAAGGAGGTCATCAACATCCGGAACCTGTTCCCCGACAAGATCGCATTACGGCTGGACGAGTCCGAACAGGTCGACATGGTCCTGGGCGACGGCGCCCGCGACCGGGGCGCCCTGGCCGACCGGATCTCTCCCTCGACGCCTGGCGTTGGTTATGTACGGCTGGAGTCCTCCCCCGACCCGATCCGGGTCCGGGCGGCTTACGTCTCGGACGCCGACATCAGGGACATGGTCGCCGAGTTCGTCGGGGAGGCCCGTTGAACCAGCCGTGCCCGAGCCGCCTCACCCGGCCGCTGGCCCGCGACGTGGCGGAGGAGATCGCTAAGCAACACGGCGTCTGTATCCGCCCGGTCGCTCTCAAGCGGATGGACATCCTCACCGGACGTACCGACATGATCGACGCCCCCTGTGGGGCGACTCTGGAGAGCAAGTGCCCGCCCTGCGCCACCCGGAACCGGCAGCTCCGTCGCGTCCAGTGCCGTGAGGGCTGGCACGCCGACGAGGAACCGATCAACACCCCTGACGACGCCGACGACTATCAGCGCTATCTGGTCGCGCTCCGGGCCGACGCCCAAGGATGGCGCGACGCAGAGGAAAAGGCCGGCCGAGCCACCGCCGACCTGGACGCCGCCATCGCCGACCTGGACGAGGAGATCATCCAGGCGGGGATGCGCGGCAAGGCAACCGGCCGGACATCGGTCAAGCGGTCCCGCTCGACCAGACGGCGGCAGGACGCACCCGACCTGCCCCGACGTCAGATGACCAAGACCACGCTCGGCCGCACCTTTACCGGCCCGAACGGCAAGACCTACCGGCCCTCGATGTTCGTCACGCTCACCCTGCCCTCGTACGGCAAGATCCTCGACGCCGTCCCCCGCGACCCCGACCGCTACGACTACACCCGCGCGGCCCGCGACGCGCTGCACTTCTCCCGGCTCGTCGACCGCTTCGTGCAGAACCTTCGCCGCGTGGCCGGATATGACGTGCAGTACTTCGCCACCGTCGAACCCCAGAAGCGGCTCACCCCACACCTGCACATGGCCATCCGGGGCACCCTGCCCAGGGCCGAACTCCGGCAGATCATCGCCGCGACCTACCACCAGGTGTGGTGGCCCTCCACCGACACCATCCGCTTCGACAGCGACCACCTGCCGGAGTGGGTGGACGGCATCGGCTACCTCGACCCCCGGACCGGCGAGATCCTCCCCACCTGGGACCAGGCCCTCGACCAGCTCGGCCCCGACCCGCAACACGTGGTCCGCTTCGGCGACCAGGCCGACATTCAAAGCGTCCTGGCCGGCACCCCGGACGCCGACCAACTGATCCGCTACCTCTCCAAGTACCTGTCCAAGAGCCTCGGCGACCCCCTCGGCACCGACGACCCCCGCCGCCGCGCCCACGCCGAACGCTTCTTGGACGCGCTCCGATTCGAGCCCTGCGCCCCGACCTGCCCCAACTGGCTCCGATACGGCGTCCAGCCCAAGAACGCCAAGCCGGGCATGGCCCCCGGCCGCTGCAAGGGAAAAGCCCACAAGCCCGAACACCTCGGCTACGCCGGACGGCGCGTGCTCGTGTCCCGCAAGTGGTCGAACAAGACCCTGGCCGAACACCGGCGAGACCGGCGTACCTGGGTCCTGGAGGCCCTCGGCCAGGAAGACGAACCCGTCGACCCGCACCGCTACGTCTGGCAGAAGGCCAAACCGGGTGACCCCGGCCTGGCACCGATCGGCGTCCGGCTGCTGCGGTCCGTCCATGAACGCCAGCGCTGGCGAAACCACCTCGACCAACTACAGGCACTCGCCGAAGGGAGGGCAGCGTAATGGATCAACTTTTCTACCGGCCGAAGGACGCCGCGACCGTCCTCGGCATGAGCCGTACCGCCATCTTCCGCCTGATCAAGTCGGGTGACCTCCGCTCCATCAAGCACGACGGTTACCGCCTGATCCCGGCGGCGGCGCTCCAGGAGTTCGCCGCCAGCCTGGAAGGAAGGGCTGCCTGATGGCGGGCCGGAAACCCAACAGCCGTTCGTCTATCTACCTGGGCGCAGACGGTCTGTGGCACGGCTGGGTGACCATGGGCGTCAAGGCGGACGGCTCCCCGGATCGTCGACACCGCAAGGCCAAGACAGAAGCCGAGGTCACCCGCAAAGTCCAAGAGCTGGAGAAGCAGCGCGACAGCGGTCAGGTCGCCAAAGCCGGCCGCCCTCCCACGGTCGAGCAGTGGATCACTGAGTTCCTCGACGTGATCTGTGCTCGCCTGGTCCAGTCGGGCAAGCTCGCTCCTCGCACCCTGAGCGACTACCGGTCGAAGTCGAAGAACTGGATCATTCCCCTTCTCGGCAAACACCGACTCGACAAGCTCGCCCCCGAGCACCTGGACACTGCCTACTCCACGATGTTGGAGCGCAGGCTGTCCCCGAGCTCGGTCCTCAAAGTCCACCGCATCCTGTCCCGCGCTCTGACCATCGGGGTACGACGCGGACGCATCACGAGGAACGTCGCCACGCTTATCGACGCTCCGACCGCGAACCCCACTGAGATCGAGCCGCTGACCCTCGAAGAAGCTCGCCGCATCCTCGACATTGCCAAGACACGGCGCAACGGCGCCCGCTGGTCGGTCGCCCTGTCCCTGGGAATCCGGCAAGGCGAAGCGCTCGGCCTCCGCTGGTCATACGTCGACCTCGAAACCGGCCAGATCAAAGCGTGGTTCCAGATTCAGCGCACCGAGTGGCGCCACGGCTGCTCCGATCCGCACGCCTGCGGCCAGAAATGGCACCGCCCGCCGTGCAAGAAGAACTGCAAGATCCACACGCATGAACCTTCGTGCAAGGAAGACTGCAAGAAGTCCGGCCACACCTGCTACCGGCGTCCTTGCCTGAAAGACTGCGCGGCCCACGCGGACAAATGCCCCGCCAAATCAGGCGGCGGTCTGGAGTTCCGCCAGCGCAAGGGCAAGTCCAAACTCACCCTTCAATGCCCACCCGCCCTCCTGGCCCTGCTGAAGGAACACCGCCGACTCCAAGCCATCGAGCGTCTAAAGGCCGGCGACAGGTGGGAAGACAATGACCTCGTCTTCGCGACGAGGCTCGGCGGCCCCATCGAACGAACCGAAGACTGGAAGGTCTGGAAGTCGATCCTCCGTCAGGCCAAGGTCCGAGACGCCCGAGTCCACGACGCCCGCCACACCGCCGCGACGCTCCTCATAGAGCAGGGTGTGCACATCCGCGTCGTGCAAGAGGTCCTCGGCCACACCAAGGTCACCACGACAGAGCGCTACACCCACGTGGCAAGCCTCCAGATGAAGGACGCCAGCGACCGCCTGGGCTCCGCCCTCTGGGGTGGCTAACTGCAACCCAAAGTGCAACCTTGACCTATTTCAGGCAGCAAAAAGGCCCTCGTCCCTTACAGGGAAGAGGGCCTCTGAACTGCGGAGGTTCGGGGATTTGAACCCCGGATGGGCTTGAGACCCAAACCGCATTAGCAGTGCGGCGCCATAGACCGGACTAGGCGAAACCTCCTGGTAGCCATATCGGCTCCCGACAGAGTACCGGCGATCCGCCGACGCGGCAAAGTGGATACCCGTCGCGTCGCACAGACCTTATCCACAGCCTGTGGACAAGGTCTGCGCGAAGGGGGAGAACGTCAGGCCTGACGCACGGCCTCGCCCTCGATCTCGATCTTGATCTTCTTGCTGACCAGCACGCCACCGGTCTCCAGCGCCTGGTTCCAGGTCAGGCCGAAGGCCTCGCGGTCGATCTCGGTCTCGGCGGAGTAGCCGAAGATCTCCTGGCCCCACGGGTTGGTGGCGGCGCCGCCGAACTCGACCTTGAGCGGGACTTCCTTGGTCACGTCGCGGATGGTCAGCTCGCCGACGAGGGTGAACTCGTTGCCGTCGACGTTCTCGACGCGGAGGCTCTTGAAGGTGATCTGGGGGAACTTGTCGGCGGCGAGGAAGTCGTCGCTGCGGAGGTGGTTGTCGCGGTCGCCGACGTGCGTGGTGATCGAGGCGGCCTCGATGTTGACCTCGACGCTGGACTGGAGCGGCTCTTCGGCGACGGTGATCGTGCCGTCGAACTTCTCGAAGTTGCCCCGGACCTTGCTGACCATCATGTGCTTGGCCACGAACCCGACGCGGGTGTGCGCGACGTCAAGGGTGAAGGTGCCGGCCGTGGGGATGGTCTGGCCGTTCCACTCGCGTACGCTCATGATCGATGACTCCAGAAGAGGCGGTAGTTGTCCTGCGGATGTTTGCTCCAACAAATGTCTACCCGACAGATATTCCTGCCGTCAACCATCGTGGCGTAGACTCGACGCATGGATCCATTCGACGACCCTCGGCTGACCGCGATGGGGCTGTTCGCCGAGGTCTACACGGGGATCGCCGACAAAAATCGGCGTGCCTTCGCGGAGGCCGGCCTCTCTGAGGTCGACTTCGAGACGCTGATCCGGCTGGCCAGATCCCCCGGCCAGGGGCTCCGCATGAGTGACCTCGCCGCTCAGACCAACCTATCCACGAGCGGCATCACCCGCGTCATCGACCGGCTGGAGCGCGAAGGGCTCGTCTCCCGCGAGGCCTGCGCGACCGACCGGCGTGCCTTCTACCCCCAGATCACCGAGGCCGGGCGGGCCCGGCTGCTCGAGGTGCTGCCCCGCCATCTCGACGACATCGAGCACTGGTTCACCGGGCTGCTGCCGCCGGCCGAGCTCGACCGTTTCCTGGAGACCCTCCGCCTCATCCGGGATGTCGTACGGCCCTGCGCCACCGCCGGCGCGGAGGAAGTAGAACCCGCCACCTAAAAGGGACAAGCCGTCGAGGTGGTGATATGCCCTGACACGGGGGACATGGGATTCCATCCAGTACGAGGATTCTGATCCCGCTCGGCAGCCAACGCCTGAATTATGCCTCTATTAGGGCAGACGACATGTGAGGCTACAGAGCGTGGGGATACCAGCGAAACGCCGGAGAGCCTTGGCGGCGGCCGTGCTCGGTCGCGAGCTCGAACCGCCGCGCGCAAACGCCGAGAGAGGGGTGCTGCTCGACGCCGTCAGCGGCACGATCCTCGACGTCAGTCCTCACCTGATCATCATCGAAGACGACGAGGGCCACGAGGAACGCCTGGTCATCGCCCACTGGGCGAAGGCCTGGCGGGGGGGCTTCGTGGCCCCCGCCGACCTGCCGGTGGGCGCCCGGGTGATCATCCGGGCGCTCCGGCAGGGCAAGGTCGTCGACCGCATCTGGGCTGACGTGACCCGGATGACCGGGATCATCCTGTCCGTCTCCGGTCGTGACGACATCTCCGTCGTGCTCGACTGCGGACTCCACCGGGGGCGCCGCTCGGTCGTGATCCCCTATCGGTCGTCGGGCCGGGTCCGGGTGCGTTATCCGCGTCTCGAACCGGGTTTCCTGTTCGACGCGATCGGCACCGTCGAGGGCACGACCGCGCTGGCGCAGATCCCGGCCACCTCGCAGCCCGCCTATCGGGCGGCCCATGTTCCCGACCCTCCGGGGGCTTATGGCGGCGTACAGTCGAAGATCTCCGGGACGGCCGTCTGGTCCGACCACATCGAAGGCGGTGTGGCCTACCCGATGCTGGAGCAGTCGGACACCGGCTGCGCCGATGCGGGCGTCTCGTGCGCCGCTCTCCCTTATCTCGCGCTCGGTTCGAGCGTTCATGTACGGAATGTCTGCGCCGATCGCGCGACCGTGCTTCCCGTAGTGGCCTGTGGCTGCATGGCGGGACGGTTCTGCGACCGATGCGTGGAATGTGGCACATCCCCCCGGGGGCGGGTGGTGGAGCTGTCGGCCATGTCTTATGTGGAACTCGGCGGCGATCTGACCAACGGCTGCTTCAACGTACGCATGGGATTGGGGTGAGCGGGATGGTCGCCGCGGCGGCGCAACCCATTCTGGTGTTCATGCTGGTGATCGGCGGGGTGGCCAAGCTGGTCACCGCCGGGCGCGACTCGGAGCCCGGCGCCTTCGGCCGGCTCGGCCCGGCCGTGCTGGCTCCGGAGAACTGGCGCAAGAACGCCCTCATCGGCTGTGCGATCGGCGAGTTCGGCCTGATCGCCGGCCTGCTGCTGGTCGACCACCCGGCCCCCCGCTGGATGACCGTGGCGTTTTTCACGGTCGCCACTTATGTCCTGTACGACCTGCGTCGCCGCCGCCCCGACGCGGGGTGCGGCTGTTTCGGCGACGTGAGCGCGACCCCGGTGGGCCTGCGCGCGATCAGCCGCACGGTGGTCCTCACCACGATGGCCGTGATCGTCGCCCTCGACGGCGCCCCCGGCCTGCCGACGCCGAATTGGCAGACGCTGGCCTGGCTGGCCGGTTTCACGGTGGTCCTGCTGGCGCTGTCGCCGGAGATCGAGGAGACCTACGCCCGGCTGAAGTATCGCGCGCCCTGCGAACTGCGCCCCTTCGCCCCCGAGCGGGCGGCGGCCCGGTTGCGGTCGAGCGCGGTCTGGCGCAACCACGCCCACCTGCTCGGTAGCGATATGCCGAGCGACTCGTGGCGGGAGCTCTGCTGGCGCTTCTACGTCTTCGAGGCGCTCAACGGCGCCGAGGTGGTCTTCGCGGTCTACCTGAGCGGGCGGCGCCCGCCGGTCCGCGTCGCGGTGGTCGGCGGGCACACGCCCATCCAGGAATCTATCCCTGTCTCGGCCTCACTTTAGAGACCTCTAGACACAGAGATTTAGCTCTCTACGACTCTCTAGCTTCCCCTCTAGAAAGCCGTAGAGAGGACAAGGGTTCAGACGGGCTGCGCACGCAGGAACCGGCCGAAGTGGGGGACGGTGAACGCGATCAGGCCGCGTTCGGCGCTGTAGATCAGGCCTTTCTTGATGAGGCTGTCGCGAGCCGGCGACAGGCTGGACGGTTTGCGCCCCAGCGCCTCGGCGACCTCGGCGGTCGCCACCGGGTCGTCGCCGAGTTGTGCCATGGCGTGCATGTAGTCGCGTTCGGCCGGCGTCGCCCGTTCGTAGCGGCTGCCGAAGAACCCGACGGCGAGCTCCTCCTCGGCCTCGGGCGCCGACACCTTGATGTCTTCGGCGGTGATCGGGCTGCGCGGCGCCAGGTCCCAGGCGACCTTGCCGTAGGCCTGGACGAAGTAGGGATAACCGTCGGCGGCCTCATAGAGGGCGTCGAGGGCGTCGCTGGTGAACGCCACACCTTCTTCCTCGGCCGGGACGATCAGCGCCAGGTCGGCGGCTTCCCGGTCGAGGCGGTCGATTCTGGCGTACCGGAAAAGCCGTTCTGAATAGCTCTTGGACGCCGACAACACCGACGGCAGGTGCGGCAGCCCCGCGCCCACCACGATCAGCGGCCCGCCGATCTGCGACAACTCGTGACAGGCCGCGCAGAGCGCCGAGATGTCGGCGGCCGGCACGTCCTGCATCTCGTCGATGAACAGCGCGATCCCGACCCCGAGGTCGGTCGCGACCCCGGCGGCGTCGCTGAGCAGCTCGGTCAGGTCGATCTCCAGATCGCCGGAATCGGCCCGCCCCCGCGCCGCGGGGACGTCGATGCCCGGCGACCAGTGGGTGGTGCCCTTGGCGGCGGACGGATCGCGCATCGCGAACGCCTTCAGCACGCCCAGGAACTCGTCGATCCGCTCGGGAGCCCGGTGCCGGGGCGCCAGCTCGCGCACCGCCATGTGGAGCGCCGCCGCGACGGGCCGCCGGATCGACTGCTCGGGCCGGGCCTCGATCTTGCCGGTCCCCCACAACCGCTGGATGGCCATCGACTTGAACGTGTTGAGCAGCACGGTCTTGCCAACGCCCCGCAGCCCGGTGATCACCATGCTGCGCTCGGGCCGCCCGCGGGCCACCCGCTCCAGCACGACCTCGAACTGCTGCAGCTCACGATCGCGCCCGGCCAGCTCGGGAGGGCGCTGCCCCGCACCGGGGGCATAGGGGTTGCGCACAGGGTCCACGGTGTCGGACTTTATGACCGGATATAGCGGCCGTCGTAGATTTCCGTAGAAAGACCTACGGCGTGTCGCGCCGTGAGGCCGCGCCACCAGCCCGACCGCCATCGCACACCACCTACCAGGGCTTTCGCAGGGAACATCTGTTCGATCCGACGCGATCGACTGTAGCGCGGATCCGAACATTTGCGCGAGCGTTTCACCGTAAAACCCTGACGTCGACCCGAAAGTCCGACATCCGCGTGGGTACGCTCGAAGCATGTCAATCCGCAGGTCAGCGCTGGTAGTGGGGCTGACGGCGAGTCTGGGGGCGGTGGCGTGCGGCGCCACGGCCGGCACCGGCGCCGTCTCGCCCGCCCCGATCGTGACGGAAACGACGCCTGTGGCGTCCGTGACCGCCACCCCGTCGCCGACGCCGACGGCGCCACCCGAGTTCACCTCGAAGATCACAAAAGTGACCCGGGACCAGGTGAAATATTCATGGCGCCCCGGCTGCCCGGTGAGCTACAACGACCTGCGCATGATCACCATGACGTACTGGGGATTCGACGACAAACCCCACACGGGGCACCTGGTCGTGAACGCCTCGGTGGCCGAGGACGTCGCCTCGGTCTTCAAGAAGTTGTACGACTTCCGCTACCCCATCAAGCGCATGGAGCCGGTCGACAAGTACAAGGCCGACGACTACGCCTCGATCGACGCCGACAACACCTCCGCCTTCAACTGCCGCGCGGCGACGGGCTCGACGAACTGGTCACAGCACGCCTACGGCCTGGCCGTCGACCTCAACCCGAGGGAGAACCCCTACGTGGAGGCCGACGGCTCGCACGCCCACAGCAACGCCGACGACTTCGTCGACCGGCCGCTGAAGAAGCCCGGTGTGATCAACTCCGGCGACCGGGTGGTCGAGGCCTTCGCGAGCATCGGCTGGGGCTGGGGCGGCGACTGGACCGGCACCAAGGACTACCAGCACTTCAGCCAGAGCGGACGCTGAGAATCCACCCGAAACCATGAGAAAGTGCCCCTGTGACGACCAAGGCCATGGGGGCACTTCTTGTCGCCCTGCTCCTGACCGGCTGCTCGGAGCAGTTGGGCGACCGCGGCGGCGAGGCGGGCGCACCGCCTGACAAGATCAGCGACGTCGACTACATCGAGGTCTTCCGCAACGCCGACAACTTCCCCAACGTGGCCCGCATCTGCGTCGAAGGCGTGGCCTTCGCCAGCACGTCGAGCGGGGCACGCGGCGAGAGCGGGGTCGCCAACCCCTCGCTGATCCGGGTCCCCGAGTGGGACGCCAAGTGCGCGGCGGTCAGTAAACCACGGTGATCCTCCGGGCCGGCCCGTCGAGCCGCATCCGGCCCCCATAGGGGATCACCACCTGCGGGTCGGTGTGCCCGAAGTCGACGTCGAAGACCGCCAGCGCCTCCGGCGCGTAGTCGGCCAGCGCCCTGAGGATCGCCTCCCGCTGCTCCCGCGCGTAGCGCGCCTTCTCCTCGGGCCCGTTCCGCTTCTCGAACGACCACGCCTTCGCCCGCCCGCACACCACGGCCGCGAACCGCCCGAGGATCCCGCGCTCCCCGAGGTTGCGCAGCATGCGGAACACCTCGTCCGCCGACGGCATCTCCTCGCTGGTCTCGACGATCAGGACCATCCCCGTGTACGCCTCCGGTTCGGCGATGTCACGGTCGGCCGCCAGCAGGCAGTTGAGGATCTCCAGATTGCCGCCCCACGTGGCACCCTCGACCACCCGATCGTCGTTGTGCCATATCCAGCCGCCGCATTCGCTCATCAGCGGCGCACCATTGACGAATTCCGGATCTTCCCAGTCCTGTTCGACGTCCCCGTATTCGCGCGACTCGGTCAGCTCGAACGGACCGGAGGTAAAGAGCGCGGCATGTAAAGACGCCTTGGTGATCGGATGCATGGCGCCGCCCCGGCCGAATTGCACCATCACCGAACCGCCGTGATAGCTCACGATGCCCAGCCGCCAGAGGTGTGCGAGCAGATTGATGTTGTCGCTGTAGCCGAAGAACGGCTTGGGATTCCGCCTGATCACCTCGTCGTCGAGATGGGGGATGACGGTGATCTGGTCGTCGCCCCCGATGGTCGCGACGATCGCCTTTATCGACGGATCGGCGAACGCGGCCGTGAGATCGGCGGCCCTTTCCTCGGGTGTCGCCTCCAGCCGCCGAGTCGTCGGCAACTCCACCGTGACCAGCCCGAACTCGTCTCGGAGACGACTCAGACCGTGATCGAACGGGATCGGGAAGACCTCGGGAAGGCCTCCAGAGGGTGAGACGACAGCGACACGATCACCCTGTTTGAGCTTCTTTGGGTAAAGCATCCGTTGACGCTACCAGGACCGGCGATCTTCCGGACAGCTCCGAATCGCCTTGCCCGTCGGGGGTTTCGATAAAAGTAAAAACCCTCTGCCGAAAGTAATAAACCAGGTAAAAAGTAAAGAACACCGTGAAGCGTTTGACCCCGGCTTGAGCGTGGATAGATTGGGACCTGTCGCGGTAATCCGTGACCAAAGTTGCCGCAAGGATCGCCCCACTCCGGTGCCCACGCCGGTAAAGCGAGAACTGCCCCACTGTCTACAGAGAGCGAATCCGATCTACCGCCCTGCGGCGCGGTCGACAGTCAGGATCGGAAACGTTCAGGATTCTCATGACGAACTACGCTGACGCGCTGATCAACATGGCCAACTCCCAGATGGGCTATGCCGAGGTCAACGGATCATCCAAGTTCGGAGAGTGGTACGGCCAGAACGTCGTCAAGAAGCCGGGCTACAAGGACGCCGCCTGGTGCGACATGTTCGTTTCCTGGGCCGCCCACCAGACCGGCCAGGCGCGGGACGTCGGCCAGTTCAGCTACACCCCCGAGCACGCCCAGTGGTTCAAGGACCAGGGCGCGTGGGGAACCACACCCGAGCCCGGCGCGATCGTCTTCTTCGACTGGGGACACTCGAAGAACATCAGCGCCATCGACCACGTCGGACTGGTCAAGAAGGTCATCAACGACCACACCATCCAGACGATCGAGGGCAACATCAGCAACATGGTCGTCACCAAGGTCCGCAGCGACAACACCATCGTCGGCTACGGCTACCCGGAGAAGGTCCGCGAGAAGGACCAGGCCAAGGAGAAGACCGTCGCGGTCAACCTGGCCGCCAAGAAGGCCGCCGCCGAGACGGCGCTGTCGGCCACCAGCATCAAGCAGGTCAAGTCGGCCGACGTGAACGGCATGCTGACCGGCACCCCTGAACTCGTCACCACCAAGAAGACCGTCGCCGACACGACGCAGTCGATGACCGCGCAGAAGGTCAACCCCGACGACGTCAACGGCATGCTGCCCGGTGCTCCCGAGCCGCTCGCGGCCGGCGCCCTGCTGCTGCCCGTCGCGCTCGGCCTGGCCGCCGCCAAGAAGAGCGGCGCGCTCAAGAAGCTCATCTCTCACTGGGTCGCGTGCGGCAAACGCTGACCCACTCTCGAACGGGGCGAACGCCGGGATTCCCCTGCCCGGCGTCCGCCCCGTTCGTCTTTCGCGTATGGACGCTCACTCGTAGGGTTCGACCGGCCGCGGGATCTCCGCCACGTGGACCGCGTCGATCTCCGGGGCGACCGTGCCGGGCTCGGGACCGTCGGCCTCCGGCGGCACCCAGGTGCCGGTGACCTCGATCCACTGGTTCTCGGCCGGAGACGGGAAGCCGAGAACCGCCACCTTCAACGGGACGGCGTCGGCCGCGCAGCAGGCGATCTGCATCCGGGCGACGTACCACCGGCCTTCTTTCTTGGACGGCACCACGAACCCGGTCAGCTTCACCTGTTTGCCCGCCAGCGACCGCGCCGGGTCACCCCAGGCCCGGCCGAGGAACTCGCCGATGGTCATCGTGTTGACCGGCCGCGTCAGCGGCGTGTACGCCGTCAACGCCCCCACCGGCCGCGCGGGCGCCTCCTCCGACCGGGCCGCGTAACTGCCCAGCGGCGGCGGGGCGATCAGGAAGATCGCGAAGACGGGCAGGGTGAGCAGCCAGGCCACCCACGGCCCGCGATGACCGTCTTCCTTCTTGAAGAGCCCGGCCGCGCCGACGACCAGCACAGTCGCGGCGGCGGCGATCAGCAGGTAGCGGAAGCCCGGCTTGACGTAGTTGAGGTATTCATCGGACACCGTCGTGATCCGGAGCACCGCCCCGCCGAGCAGGACGAGCACGAGACTCTGTGTCAGCCGGTTCACAACAACACCGTCCCGGCGCCGACGCCGACCAGCACGGCCAGCGAGAAGGTGAGCGGCACGAACCGGACGGCGAACCGGCGGCCGAACGTGCCGGTTTGGAGGGCGATCAGCTTCAGGTCGACCATCGGCCCGACCACGAGGAACACCAGCCGCGCGGTCGGCGAGAAGGCGGTCAGCGAGGCGGCCACGAACGCGTCGGCCTCCGAGCAGATCGACAGGACCACCGCCAGCAGCGCCAGCGCGAGCACCGACAACCAGAAGTTCCCGGCCAGCGCGTTCAGCCACTCACGCGGCACGACCACGTTCATCGTGGCCGCCGCCATGCCGCCGACGACCAGGAAGCCCCCGGCGTGCAGCAGGTCGTGGCGCACCGCCTCGGCGAACCCGGCGTGGTCGTGACGCCGCCGCGCCCGCAACCACTCGCCCTTGCCGAACCGCAACCAGACCCACCCGACCAGCACCGCCACCACCAGCGAGGCCGTGAACCGCGCCACCGCCATCATGGGCTGCCCGGGAAACGCGACCACGGTCGCCACGACGACCACCGGATTGATCGCCGGCGACGACAACAGGAACGCCAGCGCCGCCGCGGGAGTCACCCCCCGCGAGATCAGCCCCGACGCCACCGGCACCGAGGCGCACTCACACCCCGGCAGCACGGCCCCCGCCGCCCCCGCCACGGGCACGGCCAGCGCCGCCCGCCTGGGCAGCGCTCGGGTCCAGAAGGAGGCCGGCACGAAGGTGGTGATCGCCGCGGAGAGCACCACCCCGAAGACGAGGAACGGCAGCGCCTGGACGCAGATGGCGACGAAGACCGTCGCCCAGGTCTGGAGCGCGGGCGAGGTGAGGTAGGGCGCGTAGAAGAACTGCCCGAGCAGCAGCAGGCAGAGCAGCGCGACGAACACCCACGAACCGGAGACCCGGCCTTTCGACTCCGCGTCGGCGGGCGGCACTTCAGCGGGAGGAACCTCAAGACGCTCGACCACGGGGCCGATGTTCCCAGACCGGCCGGAGGTCCGCGGACGCCAACGCGAGACCTGTGGAAAACCTCAGAACAAACCCTGCCCTGTGGAAAAGCCCGCGCACCCGATGAGACACCCGAACGAACAACACCTCACGGAGCCTGGCGAGCCATCAACCCGGCTCAGCCCCGTAGTCGCTACTTGAACTTGCAGTGCATCCTCAGAGCCGGACTGACCACCAGGCCCCGCGAAGTCACGAGAGTTGCCCCAGCAGCCACTTCGGCCCCGTCACCAGAGCCCCCTCGGCGCGCACCCGTTCGCGCAGCCCCCGGTCCGCCGTCACCACCAGCACGGTCTCCCAGACCCGGGCCTCCCGGACGACCTCCACGATCGCATCGTCCCCGCTTCCCTCCGCCGCCCGTACGTCGATCAGCCCCTCGGGAACCCTCGCCCCCCGGGCCGCGCCCTCCACCACGACAACGACCTGTGGAAACCGCCGGGTCAGCAACGGCAGGCCCTCGATCGGGGCGATCACCCCGTCGACGGCCAATTCGACCAGTTCGGCCAGCAACCGCGACGTCGCCCCGGCGCGGTCGCGCCACCAGCCGTGTTCCGCCCGTGCGCCGATCACATTGGCCGCGTCGACCACCACAACCAGCGGTTTCAGCATCTCGCTCACCACTGGCCACGTCTCCGCGAATCCCGGGTGCAAACGTCGGCGGGGCAGCTCGGCCAGGGTCACCCAGCGGAGAGCGGTGCTCTCCATGTCGAGGTGGACGGGGAGCTTTTCCACAGCCGTCGCGATCACGGTCTGGTAGGACCAGCCGCCGTGGTCGTCTAGGTACACGCCCCGCACCCGCAGGGCGTCCCGTGAAAGGGCGGTTTCCTCATGTGCCTCACGCAACGCGCCGGTGACCGCGTCCTCGTGGCTGTCGATCGCGCCCCCGGGGAGCCCCCACGTTCCGCCGTGGTGACTCCACAGGGCTCTTTTCTGCATCAGGACGTAGGAGGCTCGCGCCGTGTGGTGCACGGCGAGCAGGCCGGAGGCTCCGTATACGCCCCAGTGCCGGTGACCGCGTCCGCAGTGGGTCCAGCCGTCCCCGTCCTTGGCTGTCATGGGGTCAATGATCGGTTACCAGGCTTCCAACGGAACCACCGCCTTGGTGTCGAAAAGGACGGTCCCGTCGTCGATCCTGACGACCGTCACATGGGTGACCCAGCCCGACGACATCAGGTTCTCCGCCGACTCAAGTGCCAGCTCGGCGAAGTGATATCGGTCGACCGAGGTGTAATCAGGCGCGGGTCTGGTGCTCTTAACCTCATACCGGTCAATCGGCCACACCTGCGGTAGTGGGGTGGAACGGTGCCACTGTTGCATCGCTGAATCTCTCCCTGTCGGACCTGTCATGTTGAGCTGGAGCGCCGACAGAAGTCGACCGTGAGGGCGACGGCTACCGGCTGGTTGTGACGGGCCCGATGGCTGATCGTTATGGACTGGTAAGTCATCCTTCCCGATCCGTCCGGATGGGACGGTTAACGTATGGCTCCTCACCTGCGAACCGCGCTCGTCGCCATTCCACGACATGCGGGAGCGGGCTGTCCATAGCACGGCAATCCACGCCCGCCCCTCCCATGGGAGGGGTGGGCGCTAGGGTGATTTTTCATGATTCGACTCGCTACCACTCTCGCTGTTGCCGTCCTCGCCGTCGCAGGTTGCGCGGGAGACGCGGAGACGGCGGCGCCGGCGACGTCAGAGGCACCGACGGCCGCAGTCCAGGCCAGCCCGACGGAGATCACGGTCCCCGCCGCACCCGAACCCTCCGAAAGCCAGAAGAAGGCCTTCTTCACCGCTTTGGCCTCTGTCGACCCGGCCCTCGCGACCAACCAGGAGAAGGCCCTCACGGTCGGCTCCCAGGTCTGCGAGAAGATCCTCGCCTCGCCCGAAGACCCCATGCAGTTCTCCACGTTCGCCGCCGAGCAGCTCGCGGTGGCGGCTCCGACGGCGGAGGGCTTCGTCGCCGCCGTCGCGGAGTGGTGCAGCCCCGAATAGGAACGTCCCAAGGCGGCGGCCCGCGTTCCGCCGGGCCGCCGATGTGTCAATATCCGCAGGTCCATGGGCTAGCGGTCCCCAACCGGCGGGTGGACGCGACCACACCCGCCGGAGCCGGCCGCCTCCTGGAGGCGGTCGAACTTGTCCGCCGGGAAACGGAACTCTGGTGGACGACCGAGGTCATTCCGTGCCTTCCGGAATCTCGTCCGCGTGCATGCCGCCCTCGCCGGGGGCGCCCGACAGGTAGGCGTGCTGGTGGCCGTAACCCGCTTCGACGTTGAGCTGGTCGAGCTGGGTGGCGGCGACCGACCAGGTCGTGACGGCGAGCGTGCGCTGCCGCGTGGCCAGTTCGATGTAGGGCGCCCGGTCGGCCTCGGGCAGGTTCTGCGCCGCGGCGAGCAGGTCGACGGAGATCGACAGAGCGTTCACCGCGCTCCGGAAGCCGCCTCGGGCGACGTTCGTCTCGGTCATCCCGCTCGGCGTCTCGGAGTGGCGTTCGACCGCTTTGCGAATGGCCTCCTGCCACGCCGGGACGTCGGGCGGACCGGCCTCCGCCATGGCGGGCAGGATCTTGTCCAGTTCCTCGACCGTCAGGCGGGCCTGGTCGGTCAGCGTCTTGATCTGCTCGGCGTCCCGCTTGAGGTCGGAGATCTGCATCTTCTCGACCGAGTCCGGACGTCCGACCAGATAACCGATGCCCACACCCGCGGCCAGCACGACGACAAGCAGAACCACGATGAGGTACGGCTTGCGGGGGGCGGGGGCCGGCGGGGGTACCGGCCGGCGGCTTACCTTGACGGCCATGGGGGTGACGTTACTTCTTCTGCCGACGATCGTCCATCTTTTGCACGTTGAGAATCGAAACCCGGCGGCGGGCCGCGACGACCTGCACCAGCAGACTCACCAGCACCGCCAGCAACACCGCAAGCGTGACCCCCGCCCCGAGCAACGCACCCAACCGCTGGTCACCGGCCCGGTCGGGCACCCAGTCGACGGCGACCAGGGCATACCAGTCCTGGGCCTGCAGCGGCCCGAGCAGCAGCAGCACCCCGACCGCGATCTGCACCGCGATGGCGATCCCGACGAGCTGGATTCTCGTGTACGTGTGCACGGCCCTCGGCAGCGGATCCACACCCGCGACCACGACGAAGAACACCAGCCCCGCCGTGACCTGGACGACGACCATGGCCAGGTGCAGCGCGTGGCTCGACTGCGCCAGCTCGAAGAACCCGAGGACGTAGAGGAAGACCGGCGACGCGACATAGAGCGCCAGCGCGACGGCCGGGTTGGCGAGGAACCTCGGCAGCACCTCCCGCCTTCCGGCGAGCCCGAGAGGCGCACCATAGGCCAGCAGGGCCGGGGCCAGCGTTCCGAGGAGGGCGTATTCGACCGATACGACCGAGAAGACCGCCGAACCGTAGGCGGCCAGACCACCGGTCGAGGCGTAGAGCAGGACCAGGATGCCCGCGAACCAGGCGACGGTCCGCCCGACCGGCCAGACCTGGCGGCGCACGCCGGCCAGGTAGGCGATCACCAGTCCGGCGATGCCGAGCAGGATGATCGGATCGAGCCGGGACTCGGAGAGCAACCGGTCGAACGAGATGGGCGGAAGCACGTAGCCGAGAGCCGCGTTGACGTTGGGAACGTCGGTGGTGGCCGGCGGCGCGGTCCGCGACAACCCGACGGCGAGCGCCATGGTCGCGGTCATGATCGCCACCTCAACGGCCGCCAGCCGCAGGAACGGCCCCCGGGCCTCCACAGCGCCGACCGACAGTCCCTTGGACGACCGACCTCCGGGCACGTCTTGAGCCGACCCGGCAGCGACCGAACGTTCCTGCTTTTCGGCCGCCTGTTCTTCTGGGCCACCTCGCTGAGCTGAGCCCCCAGCGACCGAACGTTCCAACCCCTCGGCCGCCTGTTCTTCTACGTCATCTCGCTGAGCCGAGTCCGCAGCGACCGACCGTTCCGACGCCTCGGCACCGTCGCCCGCCTGCCCCGCTACGGCTTCCCGCTGAGCTGACCCTGCGGCAAGCGCCCCTTCCTGCCTCTCGGCCGCCTGCCCTTCCACCGGCTCATCTCGTGACGGCCGCTCTTCGGCCGCGCCCTCCGGCGAAGCCGCCGTGCCCGCCTCCAAGCGGGCGATCGTCACCTTCCGGTGCCGCCAGCCGAACCAGCCCAGCAGCGCCAGAGCCGCGATCTTGGCGAGCACCAGCAGCCCGTACCGGGACTCGAACAACGTCGTCAGCCCGCCCAGCCGGACCCAAGCGTTGATCAGCCCCGACGCGCCCACCGCCGCGTAGGCGCACAGCGCCACCGCGCTGAAGCGGCGCACCCCCCACACCAGGTCGCGGTCGCGCCGGACCAGGGTCAGCACGCCGTACAGGCCGCCGACCCAGATCGCGGCGGCGGCGATGTGCAGCATCAGGCTCGACACCGCGAGGTTGTGGTCGGCGGCCGAGGCCGAATGTCCGACATACGCGGGTGGCAGGGCGGCGAAGACGGCCGCGCCCAGGAGCACCGGTTCGGCGCCGCGGAGCATCGCGCAGACCGCGATCACGAGGGCGATCATGGCCACGAGCAGGAACGCCTGGCCCTGCGGGATGTAGAGGACGAACGTCTGGAGCACCCCGGCGCCCAGGGCCTCGTGGACCGGCAGGCCCAGGAAGTCCGACAGCGTCAGCGCGATCGTGGCGAGCGCGGTCAGCGCCCAGCCGGAGGCCCACCACACGACCTGCCGTCGGGCCGCGGTGCGGATGGCCTCGTCGCGGGTGAAGGCGACCGACGTCAGCAGCAGGCCGACCGTCGCAACACCGCAGACGTCGTGTAGCAGCCTGACGAACGGGAGCCCCCATTCGGTCAGGAGGCCGGGTGAGGGCAGCCCTTCGACGAGCGCGGCGGGACGCCCGCCGCCGTACCAGAGGACCGCGAACAGGACCGTGACCGCCGCGACGACGGTGACGGCCACCTGGGCACGTGGGGGAAACCTCATATCCAGCCTTCCGGGGGTAAAGCCGGTGAGAGCACTACCGAGTGATGGGATGGAACCGATCGAGGCGGGTCAGTCGCCCTTGCCCGGTTTCCGACGGGTCGCCATGACCACGGCCGCCACCGCGACCACGCCCACGCCGATCGCCAGGATCAGGAACCCGCCGCCGCCCCCGGAGTCGGCGTCTTCCGTGCTGCTCTGTGGGGCGGCGTCCACCGGCGGCGGCGTGGAGGCCACGACGGGGGTCGGTTCCGGAGAAGCGGAAGGCGAGGCGGCGCCGGCCGTCTCGGACGGTTCGGGCGTCGGCGTGTCCGGGGCGGTCACCGTGAACGGCACCTCACCCGTTCGCGGGTGCCCGTCGGAGGAGACGATCCGGTAGGCGATGACGTATTTCCCGGCCGGCAGCGGCCCCGACACGGCCTGGATCACCTTGTGGCCGTCGCGCTCGGCCTCGCCCCACGCGTAGTTCCTGTCGTCGGGGCCGTTGACGACCACCTTCGGGAACCGCACCGCGTTGCTGAACTCCAGCACCACCTCGGTCAGGCTCTCGACCTTGGCGTTCTCCTTCGGGTTGCTGGATTTCAGCACGTCGTGCGCCTGCGCCGCCGAAGCGGGCCAGAGCGTGGCGGTCGCCAGCAGGATGAGGGCCGCCGTTCTGCGGAAAAGCATGAGAAAACTCCGTCCGGTGGAGTCAGGTCACCATTCGACCGGCAACGAGTCGAGGCCGTAGACGATCGCGACCTGGCGGTACGCGGGTTCGCCTGCGAGTCTCAGGCCGGGGAACCGCCGCAGCAGGGCGGGGTAGGCGACACGCATTTCCATCCGCGCCAACGGGGCGCCGATGCATCGGTGGACGCCGTGACCGAAGGCCAGGTGGGACTTGAGCTCCCGGCGGTTCGGGTCGGCGGTGTCCATGTCCTCGCCGAGGATCGCGTCGCGGTTGGCCGCCGAGAGCGAGCAGAGCACCATCTCGCCCTTCGCGATCGGCTGGCCCGCGAGTTCGAGATCTTCCCGGGCGAACCTCGGGAACGCGACCTGGACGACGGTCATGTAACGCAACAGCTCTTCGACGACCTTGTCGATGTGGTCGTCGGTGTCGCGTACGAGAGCGAGGAACTCGGGGTTCTCCAGCAACCAGAGGGTGCCGAGGGCGAGCATGCTGGTGGTCGTGTCGTGGCCGCCGGTCAGCAGGCCGTCGGCGAGACTGGCCAGCTCACGGTCGGTGACGTCGTCTCCGTGTTCCCGCAGCAGCGCTCCGAGCAGACCCTCGCCGGGCGAGCGACGTTCGCGCGCGACCAGCTCGGTCAGGTAGGCCATCGAGTCGTTGATGGCCTGGAGCGAGGCCTCCGGCCCGGCGGAGAAGTCGAACCGGTCGGTCGAGAAGCGCAGGAAGTCGGCGCGGTCCTCGTAGGGGACGCCGAGCAGTTCGCAGACCACGAGCGACGGGATCGGCAGCGCGAACGACGACACCAGGTCGGCCGGGGCGCCTTCCTTCTCCACCAGGTCGAGCTGCTCGTTGACGATGGCGGTGATGCGGGGTTCGAGCCGCCGCAGCCGGTGCATGGTGAACTCCGGCGTGAGCATGCGGCGCAGCCGCGTGTGCTCGGGCGGGTCGCGGAAGCCCAGGCCACCGGGGTCGTCCTGATTCGACCCCATGCCGGTGATGTTGCCGAAGTCGTTGCTGAACCGCGCGGTGTCACCGAGCACGGCCCGCACGTCTTCGTACCGGGTCACCAGCCAGACCGTGGAGCCGCCCGGAATGGTCAGCGGATGGACGGCGCGTTCGGCACGGATCTGGGACAGCTCGGCTATGGGATCCATCCGGTCGCGCAGGAATTGCACAAGCGGAAACTCGGAATCGGACATTACAGATGGTTCCTCATCGTCATGGGTGGAAGGAGCGTTCGGCCTCAACGAGGCGGGCCGCGCCCTTCGACAGGATGACGAGAGGTGCTCTGCACGACAACCGGCTCGACCAGCACGGGGACTGCTGTCACCGAAAGAGGTCGCGGCAGCGACATGATCGGGACAATCCGGCCGGCGAGCCGGCGCAGCAGCGTCCAGAACAGTTCTTCACCCCGGCCGAGCCACCAGCCGGTGACGACGACCGCCCAGACGTGCAGGACGATCATGCTCAGGCTGGGCAGGTGCAGGTGCCCGGCGAGCCGCTCGGGCGAGGAGACGTGGAGGACGGAGAAGAGCAGGTGCAGCAGCACCTGCATGGCGCCCAGCAGCGGCATGATCTCGGCTGCCGTTCGTTCGCGTGCGGTCAGCGGGAAGGCGGCGACCAGAGCGAGGGCGAACGCGGCGGACAACCCGGGAGCGGTGACCGACCCGCCGGCGAAGGTGTGGGCGACGGCGGCAAGCCCCGAACAGACCACGGCGAAGACCGTGGCACGGGCGAGACGAAAGGGCAGCGCCGCAGACATAGCCCCGCAATCATCGCACGTGCACCACCTGTTCGGCTGCCCTGCCTGATCAAACAAACCTGAGGACACCAGGCTCGGAGAGGTGCCGCGATCCCGCCGGGGCCGGTCTGCGCGGGGATCGCTGACCACCGGGCCCTACAACCCTCACGCGCCCGGCTGGACCGCCACCGCGTCGAAGGCCGCGATCGAGCGGGCGAAGTCGGCGGGCGCCGACAGGGTGGCGCCGAGCCGGGGGTCGTAGGCGGTCAGCCCGGTCGCGCGCTCGACGATCTCGGCGACCTCGCGCAGCGGCGTCGTGATCTCATCGGTGGGCGGGCAGGGCAGGGTGACGCTCCACCGGCCCAGGTAGCAGGTCACCATGAGGCCGCTGGACAACTGGGTGACCTCGCAGTTCAGCAGGTCTTCCGACACCACGCCGAGCACGTCGCGCACCGCGACGGCGACGGTCGACCAGACCGCGTAGTCGACCGTCTCAGGGGCCTTCTCCTCCAGCGCCTCGTAGGCGTCGTGCCAGGTCTGGCCGGGCTCGCGACGCAGGAAGCTGATGCCGTAGCTCATGCGAACACGTTATCGACCGGCACCGACAAAACCCGGGCTCACCTGTGGAGCAGGCCGAACGCTCCCCGGACGATCGCCAGGACCTGGGTCGCCGCGGCGACCTCGGGGAGGGCCTTCTTCTCGTCGGCGGCCTGGACCACCACGACTCCGATCTTGTTCTGGTCGGACCGGGCCAGGAAGCCGAGCGTCAGCACGCCGGGCTCGGAGCCGCCCTTGAACCACACCGTGGGCCAGGTCTTCTGGTCGAGCCCGAGCCCCGCGTCGTTGGCGCCCATGATCTCGTTGAGTTCGGGACCGCCGAAGCCGTGCAGGTTGACCAGGGCGCGGCACATGTCGGCAGGGCTGCCGAACCACTCGATCGTGGTGACCTGGCGGGGGGTCGTCCAGGCGGTGACGTCGCTGTTGGGGACCTTGTCCACGACGTCTTCCAGGTAGGCGCGGCGGTCGGGGGCCGCAAGGAAGCCCTCGGCGTACTTGGGGTAGTCGGCGCCCTTCAGGACGAACAGTTCGCGGGTGGTCAGCAGAGGGATGTTCTTGTCGGCGTTGGACGACCACGCGCGGATCACGGCTTCCACGGCCGGTTTGCCGACGCGGTCGATCAGCAGGTCGGTGGCGGTGTTGTCGCTGATGGAGATCATCAGCTCGGCGGCCTCCTTGACCGGGACCTTCGTTCCGTCGGGACGGTTCTGCAACTCGCCACTCGGCAGGCTCTTCTTCGCGCCGGTGACGGTCAGCCGGTCGGTCCAGGACAGGCGGCCGGCTTTGACCTCCTGGGCGACGGCGCCCAGGACGTACAACTTGAACATCGAACCCAGTGGACGGGCCCGGTTCGGTTCGACGCCGTGGACGGGTTTGCAGTCCTGACCCGCGGCGAGGAAGCCCGACGGGGCCACGGTCGCGAGGCGCTCGTCGATGTCGCCCCAGGTCGCCGGGGTGGGCGCGTCGGCCGGGGAGACGAGCAGGCCGGCGATCTTCCCCGACGGGTCGACGGCCATGCTCAGTTTCGCCTGGTTGCCGCCCGACTCGACCAGCGCGACGAGGTCGGTCTCGGTGGCCCGCTGGATCTCGACCAGCCGCAGGCCCTTGAGCTGGGCGCTGACCTCGTTGATCTGCTCGGCGGGCACCTGCTCGATGAACGACGGCGCGAAGTTCTCCTCGATCTGGCCGGCCGGGATGGGCAGCGACGACAGGGCGCCCAGATACCACGACAACTTGTCGCCCACGGGAGTCGAGGGCACGGGCACCCCGGTGTACGCCCCCGACGTGATCGGACTCGGGGCAGGTGCGGCCTGCTCGGCCGTCGCGCACGCGCTGAGCAGCAGCGTGAGTGGAAGCATGAGTCGTGCGAGCCTCACGGCGTCTCCCCCAGTCGATGAGCCGGTGCCGTTCTCGGATACCCGCGACGGCGGAGGTCACCCGTATCCCGCACATGACGAATCCCTGGCCGGCGAGACCGCTGACCAGGGATTCGGACGATCGGTGACTAGTCGGTGCCCGCCTCCATCGCCGCCGCGTCGAGCAGCGCGTCGTCTTCGGAGACCTCGCCGCGCGAGGCGATGGCCTCGGCGCCGCCCTCGGGCATCGCGCCGATCAGCTCGGTCGGCGCGGCCTGCAGGGCGATCAGGTCGCCGTGGGCGCTGCCGACCATGCCGAGACCGGCGTACTGCTCCAGCTTGGCGCGGGAGTCGGCGATGTCGAGGTTGCGCATGGTGAGCTGGCCGATGCGGTCGAGCGGGCCGAACGCGGAGTCCTCGGTGCGCTCCATGGACAGCTTGTCGGGGTGGTAGCTGAACGACGGGCCGGTGGTGTCGAGGATCGAGTAGTCCTCACCCCGGCGCAGCCGCAGCGTGACCTGGCCCGTGACGGCCGTGCCGACCCAGCGCTGGAGCGCCTCGCGGAGCATGAGCGCCTGGGGGTCGAGCCAGCGGCCCTCGTACATGAGCCGGCCGAGACGGCGGCCCTCGTTGTGGTAGCTGACCAGCGTGTCTTCATTGTGGATCGCGTTGACGAGGCGCTCGTAGGCGGCGTGCAGCAGCGCCATGCCGGGGGCTTCGTAGATGCCCCGCGACTTGGCCTCGATGACGCGGTTCTCGATCTGGTCGGACATGCCCATGCCGTGGCGGCCGCCGATGGCGTTGGCCTCCAGCACCAGGTCGACCGGCGAGGCGAACTCCTTGCCGTTGATCGTGACCGGCCGGCCCTGCTCGAAGCCGATGGTCACGTCTTCGGGCACGATCTCGACCTGCGGGTCCCAGAACCGCACACCCATGATGGGCTCGACGATCTCGATGCCGGTGTCGAGGTGCTCCAGCGACTTGGCCTCGTGGGTGGCGCCCCAGATGTTGGCGTCGGTCGAGTAGGCCTTCTCGCTGCTGTGGCGGTAGGGCAGGTCACGCGCGAGCAGCCACTCGGACATCTCCTTGCGCCCGCCGAGCTCGTGGACGAAGTCGGCGTCGAGCCACGGCTTGTAGATGCGCAGCGACGGGTTGGCCAGCAGGCCGTAGCGGTAGAACCGCTCGATGTCGTTGCCCTTGTAGGTCGACCCGTCGCCCCAGATCTGGACGCCGTCGTCGAGCATCGCCCGTACGAGAAGGGTGCCGGTCACCGCCCGCCCGAGCGGCGTGGTGTTGAAATAGGTGCGGCCACCGGACCGGATGTGGAAGGCCCCGCAGGCCAGCGCCGCGAGCCCCTCTTCGACCAGGGTCGCCCGGCAGTCGACCAGCCGCGCGATCTCCGCGCCGTATTCCTGGGCCCGCCCGGGCACCGAGGCGATGTCGGGCTCGTCGTACTGCCCGAGTTCCGCCGTGTACGTGCACGGGATGGCCCCTCGCTCGCGCATCCACGCGACCGCGACGGAGGTGTCGAGGCCACCGGAGAAGGCGATCCCGACTCGTTCACCGACAGGGAGGGAATTCAGCACCTTGGACACAAGCAGAACTATACACACCCATGCATGACCATGCAATCAAGCCGCCGACCAGCGGGCGACATGTGTCGCTGATCAAGTTGCAGATCGTGCGACAAAAGATGCAACATGAGGTGTGGCATCCCAGCGGGCACCCGTCCCCCTGTCAGAGCTCGACCGGCACTTCCTGGAGGCCATCCGCACTCCCGGGAGTCCGGAGAACCTGGCCGTCCAGCAGTTGGCGGGCGCCACTCTCGGCCCCGACACGTCCACCGCGACGGCCCTGCGCACCCTCGTCGACGTGGCCAGGAAAGCGGTTCTGAACGAGGTGATGGTGACCGGATACGCCGCCCTCGCCGCCGCCCAGACCGAAGAAGACCACGCTCACCGCCGCGCCGCCCGCCGACGGACCGCCGAGGTCTCCCGCGACTCATGACCACCAACGCCGCATACCCCTTGCGGGGCCGGGTCTACATGGCCGACCTGGGCGAAGACTACGGCGAGAAGCCCTACGTCATCGTCAGCAACAACGCCCGGAACAGGGCGCTCCCCAGCTATCTGGCCGTCCGGGTCACCACGTCGGCCAAACCGCCGCTTCCGAGCATCGTGGAACTGACTCCAGAAGATCCGTTGGCCGGCCGTGTGCTCTGCGACGACATCGTGATCCTCTTCGAGGAGGATCTCCAGCGAGATCTGGGCGGGCTGAGCCTCCACACGATGTTGCGCGTAAACCAAGGCCTGAGACACGCGCTGGCCCTCTGATCATGCGAATTCGGGTGGGCCTGGGTAGGCAGTCCTCATGGGACTCGACTCCGGGCGGCCGCACGTCATCGGCCTCGTGGCGCATCCGCGTAATCCCGTCGCCGGTTCCGTCGCGCTGATCAGGGAGTTCGCGTCGGCTCGGGGGGCGACGCTGATCGCGCTGGAGGCCGACGCCGCCCGGCTTGGGGGCGATGTGCGGCCCGTCTCCGCCGTCGAGTTCGCCGAGCAGGCCACCGCCGTCGTCAGCCTCGGGGGCGACGGGACGATGCTGGGGGCGATGCGGCTGGTGGTGGGGCGCGGAACGCCGGTGCTGGGGGTCAACCACGGCAACCTCGGGTTCCTCGTCGAGGTCTCACCCGCCGAGCTTCCGGCCGCGCTCGACCGGCTGACCAGGGGCGAGTTCATGCTGGAGCCGCACAGTTGCCTGATGGTCGACGGCGTGGTGGCGTTCAACGACGCGGTCGTGACGGGGGCGCGTCAGTGGGCGACGGTCAACGTCGACCTCTCGGTCCACGGGATCCAGCACGGCTACTACCGGTGCGACGCCGTCGTGGCCTGCACGCCGACCGGGTCGACCGCCTACAACTACGCCGCGGGCGGGCCGGTGTTGTCTCCCTCGGTGCCGGCGCTGGCGCTGACGCCGGTCGCGCCGATGACGGGCATCGACCGGACGGTCGTCTTCGGGTCCGACGACGAGATGCGGCTGACCAATCGGTCGGAGCAGCCGGCCCGGGTGCTGCTCGACGGCGTGCACACCCGGGATCTCGGCCCGGCCGACGGGATGGGGGTGCGGCTGCGCGCGGACGCGGTGAACCTGGTGCGGTTCGACGCCGCGGCGCACGCCCAGCGGACGCGGGTCAAGCTGAGCCTGCTCGACCTGCCGCTGCGGCCCGACCAGCTGCTCGAACTCGTGCCGGAGGAGCTGAGAGAACGGGCTCAGCGCCTGCGCAGCAGGTAGGTGTCCATGATCCAGCCCTTGCGCTCCCTGGCCTCGGCGCGCAGTTCCCTGATCTTGGGGGCGACTTCGGCGACCGGGCCCGCGACCAGGATCTCGTCGGGGGTGCCGAGGTAGGCGCCCCAGTAGATGTCGAAGTCGTCGAGGCCCTCGAAGGCGAGGCGGGCGTCGAGCATGACGACCATGTCGTCGGCGCTCGGGCCCTCGTCGGCGAGGCGGCGGCCGGTGGTCAGGTGGACGGGGCGGGCGACCCGCGTCAGGCCGATGCGGTGGCGGGCGGTCAGGGCGGCGACCGCGCTGATGCCGGGGATGACCTCCACGTCGATGCCGGCCGGGAGGCCTTCGAGGGCGGCGAGCGTGCTGTCGTACACGCCCGGATCTCCCCAGATCAGGAACGCCCCGGTCTGGCCCTCGCCGAGGGCGTCGTCGATCATGCGGTGGTAGAGGACACCCCGGCGTTCGCGCCAGTCTTCGACCGCCTCGGCGTAGGCGGCGGCGGTGCGGTCGCGTTCGGGGTCGGCGGCGGTGACGATCCGGTGGGGGTCGCGCGCGTGCGTCTTGATCATCTGGTGGCGCAGATCGGTCAGGTCGCGCTTCTCCGCACCCTTGTCGACGATGAAGAAGACGTCGGTGGCCGCGATGGCCTTGACGGCCTGGAGGGTGAGATGGTCCGGGTCTCCGGCGCCGATCCCGATGAGGAGGAGGCGTTTCACACAGACGAGTGTGTCACCGGGTCGCGGCGGCGATCACCCGGGTCAGCGCCTTGTGCAGGTCCTGCAGCTCGGCGACGTCCATGCCGAGCCGTTCGACGATCGTGGCGGGGATCTTCTCGGCCTGGGCGCGGAGCGCGCGGCCGTCGTCGGTGAGGGTCACCGCGAGGGAGCGCTCGTCGGCGGTGCCGCGCCGCCGCTCGACGAGGCCGGCCGCCTCCAGCCTCTTGAGCAGCGGCGACAGCGTGGCCGGCTCCAGTTGCAGCAGGCCGGCGAGGTCTTTGACCGACAGCGGCGCCCGCTCCCACAACGCCAGCATGACCAGGTATTGCGGGTGGGTGAGGCCCATCGGCTCCAGCACCGGCCGGTAGAGCGCGATCACCGACCGGGAGGCGACGGCGAGGGCGAAGCAGACCTGGTTCTCCAGAGACAGCGGATCCATTTCGTCGCCCCCTAATAGTTAGTACACTAAATGTTAGTGCACTACCCGACCGAGGATGGCCTTGATGCGAAAGCCCCTGGAAGAGCGGATCGCCGAGCGGCAGGCGAAGCGCCCGCCGCTCAAGGACGACAAGACCTTCGAACACGGCCCGGCGAAGTGGCTGTTCGTCGCCTTCATGGTGTTCGTGGTGCTGATCCACCTGGTCGGCCTCGTCATCGTGATGGCGATGGAGACCTGATCAGCCCTGCGCCGGGATCCATCCCATGCCGACCGACAGGATGACGAACACCCCGAGCACGATCCGGTAGATCACGAACGGGGTGAACCGGTGGGTGCTGATGTAGCGCAGGAACCACGCCACCGCCGCGTAGCCCACGAAGAACGAGATCACCGTGGCCAGGATCGTCGGCCCCCACGCGGGCGCCTGACCCTCGCCGATCTCGAACAGCTCCAGCCCGCCCGACGCCAGCACGGCCGGGATGGCCAGCAGGAACGAGTACTTGGCCGCGTCTTCACGCCGGTAGCCGAGCAGCAGGCCCGCGGTCACCGTGCCGCCCGAGCGGGACACGCCGGGGATCAGCGCCAGCGACTGGGCGAAGCCGTAGCCGAGGGCGTGCTTGAAGTTGAGGTGGGTCTGCAACGACAGCGTGTTGCGCGCGGTGTGGTCGGCCCACCAGAGGATGAGCGCGAAGACGATCAGGGTGACGCCCACGATGCGCAGGTCGCGGAAGACCGTCTCGATCTGGTCTTTCAGCACCAGGCCGAGGACCGCGATGGGCAGGGTGCCGACGATGATGTACCACCCCATGCGGGCGGCCCAGTTGTCGCGCAGCTCCTTGTTGAACAACGAGCGCGTCCAGGTGGAGATGATCTCCCAGAGCTCTTTCCGGAAGTAGATCAGCACGGCGGCCTCGGTGCCGAGCTGGATCACCGCCGTGAACGCCGCTCCCGGGTCGGGCCAGCCGGCGAAGGCCGACACCACGCGGATGTGGGCGCTGGAAGAGATCGGCAGGAACTCGGTGAGCCCTTGGATCAGCCCGAGAATGACCGCTTCGAACCAGCCGATCACGACCGCACCTTTCCTCTATTCAAGTGGTGGAGCGGCCAGGCTAGCGGATCTGGAGCCCCGCCCACGTCGACCTGACGGTCGAGAGACCCTCCACTCCCAGGACCTCGATCTGGTAACGCCCGTCGGCGTCGCGGTGCGCGCCGTGGATGTCGGTGGCGAGCTCGGGAAAGGCCCGGTCGAACTCCTCCAGCGCGCGCAGGTACGCCATCAGCGGCCCGTCGGCCGCCCCGGCGGCCTCGCCCGGCATGAGCATGGGGATGCCGGGAGGGGTGACCACGACGGTGGCCGCGGCGACCCGGCCGGGGAGCTTGGCCAGCGGGACCCGTTCGGTGCGCCGCCGGATCATGGCCTGGTAGCAGTCGGCCGGGGTCGAGACCGGTTCGGGCAGGTCGCCCACCGCCGATCCGCGCAGCATGTCGTGGACGTCGGCGCAGTACTTCCGCAGCGTGACCGAGGGCGGCCCGAAGCCGGGCAGCACCTCGGCCAGGGGCACGTCGTTGTCGTAGGCGTGCTTGAAGTCGGTCAGGGCGTCGATGAGGGTGCCCCACTTGCCCTTGGTGATCCCCATGGAGAACAGCACCAGGAGCGTGTGGTCGCCGGTCTTCTCCACCACGATGCCACGCCGCTGCAGGTAGGCGTCGACGACGCGGGCCGGGATGCCCCAGTCGAGGGTGCCCGCGGCGGCGTCGGCGCCGGGGCAGGTGATGGTCACCTTGATCGGGTCGAGCAGGGCGTAGCCGTCGGTCATGCCGTCGAACCCGTGCCAGGCGGCCCCCGGCTCCAGCACCCAGTAGCGCGGGTCGGCGCACACCTCGGCGAGGTCGGCGTCGGCGACCGCCGGGGGCTGCCAGACGCCGAAGAACCACTCGGGGCGCCGGCCGTCTTCGCGGATGCGGGCGGCCAGCCGCGTCATCGCCTGCCGGAACCGGACCGCCTCGACGATCGCCTCCTGGGTGAGGAAGGTCCCCGACGGCCCGTCCATCATCGCCGCCGCGACGTCGAGCGAGGCGATCATCGGATAGAGCGGCGAGGTGGTGGCGTGCATGAGGAAGGTCTCGTTGAACGCGTCGTAGTCGACCGGCGCCCGGGGAGCCGGCCGGACGTGCACCATCGCGGCCTGCGACAACGCGGCCAGCAGCTTGTGGGTCGACTGGGTGGCGAAGACCGTGGGCCGGTCGGGCCCCGGCAGGGTGTGGACGTCGACCGCCATCCCGTAACGGCCCGCGTAGAGCGGGTTGAACCGCCCGTAGGCGAACCACGCCTCGTCGAAGTGGACGCGGGGCACACTGGCTCCCAGCAATTCGGCGACCCTGACCGCGTCGTAGCAGACGCCGTCGTAGGTGGAGTTGGTGACGACCGCGTACGTCGGCTCACCGGAGGCGAGCGGGTGGTCGGCCACCCGCGCCCGGACGGCCGCCTCCTCCAGCACCTTGGGAGGAATCGGCCCGGCCAGCCCGAGTCCGTTGCGCTCGGGCACGAGGTAGACCGGCCGGGCGCCGCTGATCGCGAGGGCGTGCTGCACGGACTTGTGGCAGTTGCGGTCGACCAGGACGGTGTCGTCGCGGGCGATGGCATGGTGCCCCACGATGCGATTGGCGGTCGAGTTGCCGTTGACGACGAAGAACGTGCGTTCGGCGCCGAAGACGCGGGCGGCGTTGTGCTCGGCCTCGCCGATCGGGCCGGTGTGGTCGAGGGGCGAGCCCAGCTCCGGCACCGAGATCGACAGGTCGGTGCGCAGCAGCCGCTCGCCGTAGAAGTCGAAGAAGGCCCGCCCCACGGGCGACTTCAGGAACGCGACGCCCCCGGCGTGCGCGGGGGTGTGCCAGGAGTAGCGGTGGTGGTCCTGCAGCCGCCGCAGGGCGCGGAAGAAGGGCGGGAGGATCGTGTCGGCGTACTGCTCGGCGGCGTGGGCGATGCGGCCCGCGATGAACTGCGGGGTGTCCTCCAGCGGGAAGACGTACCCCTGGATGACCTCGTAGACCCACAGGGGAAGCTCCTGGTCCTGCGTCATCAGGAAGACGGGCAGCCCGCGGAAGCGTCCGGCCACGGCGCGGAGGAGGTCTTCGGCGCCGGGCGCGTCCCAGGCCGCCAGCACCGCCGTGAGCGAGGCGTCCGACCCGATGACGGCCAGGGCGTCGCCGGGCCGGTAGGTCCAGCGCACCTGCAGGCCCTGCTCACTCATCGCGGCACAGACCCGTCGGAGTTGCTCGGCCAGTGCGGTGTCGGCGTCGGGCTGCTCGGTGACGGCGACCAGAACCATTCGCTCCATGCGGCGCTCCACAGTCAGAGGGGTATGCGTAACCAGTTAATTACACAGAGTGACAAGTGAAGCGGCAATCCCTTTCGAGCCATACCGCCGTCGACAGCTCAGGACCTGATCACCAGATTGGCCTGCGGGTCGTAGCAGATCAGTCCGTTGCGCTTAGCCAGGGCGATCAGAGTGGAAGCGACTTCCGCGCTTCTCGACCAGGAAACGGCCGCGATCAGAAAGCCGGGACCCGTGAACAGCTCGGACATCCAGGGAGAATTCTCGACGTCCTCATCGGTCGACTCCGAGGTCAGATCCGGATATACGGAGATCACCTGCTCGTGGAACGTCCGCACGGCCGGAGCGTCGGGCACCAGGCCGCTCTTCTCCTCGATGAGGCCTCTGTAGATCTCCGCGGCCCGAGCGGCATCGGTGTCCTCGGAGGCGTGCCAGAACGCCAGATCGAAGCTCATGAGGGACCGTACAGGTGCCGCCAAAGCCTGGTCAAACTTTACATAAGCGCAGGTAGGCGCAGTTATTCTGACGTTCCTGGCAGCGAACTCGGCCCCACCGGAAGAGGGGTGATGGCGTGAAATCGGCTGACAGCGTCCGTAGAGCGGCGACCCCGGCGGTCGCCGTCGTCGACTGCGCCGGGGCGGTGATCGGGTGGACCCGGGCCGCCGAGGAGCTCACCGGGTATCTCGCGGCCGACGTCTTCGGGCGGCCCATCGGCACGCTGCTGCGGCCCGGCGCCGAAGAGGCCGGGGCGTACCGGCCTGGTAAAGGGATGATGGAGGTGCGGCGGCGGGACGGTCAGGTGGTCATCGTGCGGGCCGACGCCGCGCCGATCACTCTGGGTGACGACACCGACGGCCCACGGCAGTCGTGGTTGTTGTCGGCGATCCCGGTCGCCCTCGACCTGTCGACCGACACCGGCGCGCTGCTGGATTCGCTCATCGGCAGCTTTCCCGTCGCGATGGCGATCTGGGACAGGGATCTGCGCTGCGTCTGGTTCAACGAGGCGGCCGAGCGGCTCCGGGACGGCTATCCCTACTACCGGATCGGGCGTTCGCTGACCGAGGTCATTCCGGGGGTCGACAACGAAGGGGTGCAGGAGGCGATGCGCGAGGTGCTCGCCGACGGCCGGCCCGTGATCGACCGCGAGGCCCACTGGTCCTACGCGGGTGAGGAGCGCGTGTTGTCGGTCTCGCTGCTGCCGCTCGCAGGGGTGGACGGAAGGCCGCTGGGCGTCTGCTCGGTGGCCCTGGATTTCAGCGACAGCAAGGCGCGGGACCACCTCGACCTGATGCGCGAGGCCGGCGTCCGGCTCGGCAGCACCCTGGACGTCATGAGCACCGCCCAGGAACTGGCCGAGCTGGCCGTTCCGGTCCTGGCCGACTACGTGACCGTCGACCTGCCCGAGGCGGTGCTGCCGGGCACCGAGCCGCTGCGGCGGCTGGCCACGACGGAGGCCGGGATCCCGGCGTTCCGGCGGGCGGGCATGGCCTCGGTGCGGGCCGGGGCGCCCGAGTCGCTCTGGGAGCGGGGCGATGCCGTGTTCGTGCCGCCGAGGTCTCCGTTCATGGAGGTCCTGCGGTCGCGCCGGTCGCACTTCGAGCCCGTGCTCGACACCTCCCCCGGCACCTGGCTGGATCTGGACCCCGACCGGTCGCGGGTCATCCATGCCACCGGCATGCACTCGCTGATCGTCGTTCCGCTGGAGGCACGCGGCGACGTCTTGGGCGTCGCGGTCTTCGTGCGCACCTCCAACCCGGCGCCGTTCAGCAAGGACGACCTGCTGGTGGCCGAGGAGCTGGTCACACGGGCCGCGCTGAGCCTGGACAACGCGCGCCAGTACACGCGTGAGCGGCTGACCGCGCTCGCGCTCCAGCGCGACCTGCTGCCGCACCACCTGTCCGGCAGCGGCGCCGTCGAGGTGGCCTCGCGCTACCTGCCCTCCGACGCGCACGAGGGGGTCGGCGGCGACTGGTACGACGTCATCCACCTCCCCGGCGGCCGCATCGCCCTGGTCGTCGGCGACGTCACCGGCCACGGCATCAACGCCGCGGCCACCATGGGCCGGATGCGCACCGCCGTGCGCGCCCTGGCCGTCCTCGACCTGCCTCCGGACGAGCTGCTCAGCCACCTCGACCGGCTCATGACGGAGGACGCCCTCACCCCCGACGCCATGGGCGCCACCTGCCTGTACGCCGTCTACGACCCTCGCACCGGCCGCTGCACGATGGCCACGGCCGGCCATCCGCCACCCGCGATCATGACCCCGTCAGGCGCGGTGATCTTCCCTTCGCTGCCCCCCGGCACGCCGATCGGCGTCGGGCTGGGCACCTTCCAGTCGTACGACCTGCATCTCCCGCAGGGCACCCTGCTGGCCCTCTACACCGACGGCCTGATCGAGACTCGGCAGGCCGACCTCGACGCGGGCATGGCCAGGCTCGCCGACACCCTCGCCCGCGCGGCGTCGCGGTCGGCGACGCTCGACCACGTGTGCGCGGACGTGATCGGCTCCATCGTGGGCGAGGCGCCCTCCGACGACGACATCGCCCTGCTCATGGCCCGCATCCTGGCCTGATCGGTCAGGAGCGCCAGAGGGCTGCGTGCGAGATCTCGGAGTTGTCCGCCCCCTTGGTGACCACCGATCCCACGGCGTACACCTCCCGGCTGCCGGGCCGCCAGGCCAGCGAGTGGACGCGCGGCTCGGCCCCGGGCGGCGCGGGCACGCGGTGGCGGGTCCAGCGGCGGCCGTCCAGATGCCAGAGCACGTCCCTCCGCCCGATCACCCAGAGCCCTCCCCTGCCGTCGGGCTCGGCCTGGCCAAAGCGGGTCATCCGGCCGACGGTGGAGGTCAACGGCCCCCAGTCGCAGGTCCAGCCATTCCCGTCCCAGTGCATCGCCAGCGAGTGCCCCTTCTCCGCGGGCTCGTTCTCCTCGTCGTACTCGTCCAGGACGGTCCAGGAGAGACCGCCGACGACCCAGACGTCGTCGGGGCCGAGCACCACGACGTCGCTCAGGGTGGCGCGCGGCAGGGTCACGTCGGCGGGCGGCTCGAACGGGGGCGTGGTGATCCGGCGCCACGCCCCGGACTCCCAGCGCAGCGCCGCGGGTTCGCCGTTCTGCCCGCTGACCGCCCACAACTCCCCGTCTCCGGAGCTCAGGGCCCCGGCCGCCGCGGGCAGCGGGTGCTGACGCCAGTGACCTCCCGTCCACGACACCGCCGCCGGGCCGTTCACGGCCCACGCCGCACCGTCGACGGCCCGCGCGGTGGTGAAGGCCCAGCCGACCGAGCGCGCGGCCGGTTCGGGCAGCGGCTCCGCGCGCCACACGCCGTCCGCGAAGGCGGCGACGACTCCGGCGGTCTCCTTGGGCGACTTGCCGTTGGACACGCCGAACACCCACGCCTGATCGGCGGAGGCCGCCGCGACCGCCACGCTGGTCTGCGGACGGCCCGGCCGGGCCTGCGGGATCTGGAAGGTCTCCCACCTGGAGCCGTCCCACCGGCGCACCCCGCCGTCCCTGCCCACGAGGGCGCCGTCCTCTTGTTTCTCGCTCCAGTAGGTCGACCACAACGCCCCGTCGGGGGCCGCCGCGAGCAGCGACATCGAGCCGCGCTCCTCGTCGACCCAGACCGACCGCCACGCGGTGCGGGCGTCGGCCGCCCGCAGATCGTCGGCCTTCTCACCGGGAAGCTCGCAACCCGCCGACCCGGCCGGCAGGGGCGGGAGCGTGGCCGCGGGGGTGGGAGTAGGCGTGCGCGCGGCGGTCGTGCGGACGGGCGCCTCCGGCGCGGACGTACAACCGGCGACGACCGCCACGGCTAAGAGACATACGGCCGCTCTCATCCCGCGAGTCTCGCACGCGGGCGGTCCTAGGCTACGGCGCATGGACACGATCCCCCTCGGCACGCCCGCCCAGCTCGTGGTCGACTGCGCCGACCCGGCCTCGCTCGCCGTCTTCTGGGGCAGGCTGCTCGGCACGCCGCCGGTCCACCGTGATCCCTCGTGGTCATACGTGGACGGTGTGCTGCGGATCGCGTTCCAGCGGGTGCCCGAGCCGAAGACCGGCAAGAACCGGGCCCACCTGGACGTCGAGGTCGCCGACGTCGCCGCCGCGGCGGCCACGGCCGTCGCCTGGGGCGCGCGGGAGAACGGGCCCCTGCGCACCGACGCCCAGGGCTCCTTCCAGGTCATGCGCGACCCCGAGGGCAACGAGTTCTGCCTGGTGTCGAATGACCAATCGGCGCTATCATCGCCATATGGCGATGGATAGGCTCTGTGTCAGCGCGGATATCGCGGCCGGCGTCTCCCCCGCGGCCGCCCTGTTCCATTCGCTGGGCGACGAGACCCGCCTGCGCATCGTCCAGCGCCTCAGCCGGGGCGAGGCCCGGGTCGTCGACCTGACCACGGAGCTCGGGCTGGCCCAGTCGACCGTCTCCAAGCACCTGGCCTGCCTGCGCGGCTGCGGGCTCGTCGACTACCGGGCCGAAGGCCGCCAGTCCTTCTACGCCCTCACCCGCCCCGAACTGATGGACCTGCTCGCCTCGGCCGAGCACCTGCTCGCGGCCACCGGCCACGACGTGACTCTGCGCCCGGCCGGGGAGATGCGGTGACCACCGTCCCGGCCCGCCGGGCGAGGTTACGGAGCCGCATCCGCTGGCTGGTCGCCGCCACGATCACCTACAACCTCGTCGAGGCGGCGGTGGCCATCACCGCCGGGACCGTCGCCTCCTCGGCCGCCCTCATCGGTTTCGGCCTCGACTCCCTGGTCGAGGTCGCCTCGGCCGCCGCGGTGGCCTGGCAGTTCTCCGTCGCCGACCACGAGCGCCGCGAGCGAACGGCCTTGCGGGTGATCGCGGTCTCCTTCTTCGCCCTGGCCGCGTACGTGACCTTCGACGCCGTGCGCGCCCTGCTCGGCGCGGGCGAGGCCGAACACTCCACCGCCGGGCTCGTCCTGGCGGGGCTCTCTCTCGTCGTCATGCCGTTCCTGTCGTACGCGCAACGCCGGACCGGACGCGAACTCGGTTCGGCCAGTGCCGTCGCCGACTCCAAGCAGACCCTGCTGTGCACCTACCTGTCTGGTGTCCTGCTGGTGGGCCTGGCGCTCAACAGCCTGTTCGGCTGGGCGTGGGCCGACCCGATCGCCGCCCTGGTCATCGCGGCCGTCGCGGTCAAGGAAGGCCGCGAGGCGTGGCGCGGCGACGCCTGCTGCGCCACCGGCTCCTGCGGCGGCTGACCCCGTCCCGGTGATTAGCCCCGGTGACCGGGGGTAGGCGGCGGGGACCAGCCCAACAGAGCGCTGCGGATGCCCGTTTCCCAGGGACATTCGACGGAACGTCGATTCCGTTTTCCGGCCGTTGTCGCCGCAGAGGTCAATCTTCGCCTGGGACCACGCACTTCACATCACCACTTACGACGGCAGGAGCCCTCATGAGTGAACAGACCACTCCCAGCACGGTCGACCGCGCCAAGGAGGCCACCGCGGACACCACGCGGACGGCCAAGGAGCAGGCCCGGCAGGTCGGCGCGGAGATCAGGACCCAGACCGGCCAGGCGGCGCACCAGTTACGCGGACGCGTCCGCGACGAGGCGGAGTCGCAGACCCGCCGGGCCGCGCAGAGCCTGCGCCAGTGGGCCGACGACCTGTCCGGCATGACCGAGAGCGGCAAGCCCGACAGCCCTGTGCACGGCGTGCTCCAGCAGGTCGCCGGGACCGGCCACCGGGCGGCCGACTATCTGGAGGACCGCGGCCTGACCGGCGCGACCAACGACCTGCAGAACTTCGCCCGCCGTCGTCCCGGCCTGTTCCTGGCGGGCGCGCTGGCAGCCGGTTTCCTGGTCGGCCGCGTCGCCAAGGCGGGCGCCGATGCCGGCGCTGACGCCGGCACCGACGCCACCACCGGTTCCGGTTCCGCGCCCTTGAACCCCCCGACGGCCTTCCCCGAGACCACCCCGGTCACGACCTACCCGACTTCCGTACGGCCGGACGAGGACCTGCGATGAGCGATCCCAGCCGCCCGGAGCCCACCCTCGGCGAGTTGGTGGGACGGCTCGGCGGTGACCTGTCCACCCTGTTCCGTCAGGAGGTCGAGCTGGCCAAGACGGAGATCAGGGCCGAGGCCACCAAGGCGGGCAAGGCCGCCGGCATGTTCGGCGGCGCGGGAGTGGCCGGCTGGATGGCCGCGATCTTCCTGAGCCTCGCCCTGGTGTGGGCGCTGGACGCGGTGCTCGACGCCGGGTGGGCCGCCCTCATCGTCGCCGTCCTGTGGGGCGCCGCCGCCGCCGGAATGTACGCCAAGGCCCGCCGGCAGGCGCAGGAGATCAACCCCGTACCGGAGAAGACCGTTCAGACCCTGAGGGAGGACGCGCAGTGGATACGCGACCGGACGAGCTGAAACGAGAGATAGAGCAGACCCGCGCCGAGATCGCCCGGGACGTCGACCGGATCGGCGAGCACACCAGCCCGCGGCAGATCGTCCGCCGGCGTACCGAAGGCATGAGGAACACCACCCGTACGATCAAGGAGCGCGTGATGGGCACCACCGGGCATGCCACGAGCCGCCTTCAGGACACGGCCGGGACCGTGAAGGACAACCTCTCCGAGGCGGGCGAGACGATCAGGAACACCCCGCACCAGGCGATGCGCGGCACCCGGGGCAACCCGCTGGCCGCCGGTCTCGTCGCTTTCGGCGTCGGCGCCCTGGCCGCCGCGCTGATCCCCGAGAGCCGCGCGGAGAAGCGCGCCGCCGCCCAGGTCGGCGAGTACGTGCAGCCGGCCGTCGACCAGATGAAGGACAGTGCCCAGTCACTCGGCCAAGAGGTCAAGGAGACCGCCCAGCAGGCCGCCGAGAAGGTCAGGCAGACGGCCGGGGACGCCGTCCACACCACCGCCGACCAGGCCAAGGACAAGGCGGCCGAACTCCGCGACCAGCACTGAGCCCGGGGGCCGCTCCCGCCTCCGGCCGGAGGTTCCCGGTCGTCTCCCAGGGGGCATGTGGCACTGGTGCGTGATCTTGCGCAGAGGAGACGGGAGCGGCCATGGTCGCGGTGAGTCTGAGATTGCCCGGAATCGTGCTCGGGGTGGGGCTCGGCGGCTTCGTCGACGGCATCCTGCTGCACCAGATCCTGCAGTGGCACCACATGCTGAGCAGCACCGACACCGACAACATCGGGGTGCGTTACTACTCGCCGCTCACCGTTCCCGGGCTGGAGATGAACACCCTGTGGGACGGGCTGTTCCACACGGTGTGCTGGCTGGCCGTGCTGACCGGCATCGCGATCCTGTACGGCCGGATCACCCACCGCCGCCGGCAGGTGTGGACCTCACGAGTGTTGTGGGGCTGGATCCTGGTCGGGTGGGGGGTGTTCAACCTCGTCGAGGGCGTGATCGACCACCACATTCTGGGCATCCACCACGTCCACGGCGGCCCCTACCAGCTCTGGTGGGACCTCGGATTCCTGCTGCTCGGCGCGGCGCTGGTGGCGGGGGGTCACCTGTTGCAGCGCGGCGGGCGGACCATCACCCAAGAGGCCGCCTGATGCACGACCACACGATCGGCATGTGGCCGATCCCACTCTTGCTCGCCACGGCCTACCTCCTCCTGCTGGGGAGGGCCCGGCGACGTACCGGAGCCCGGCCGAGCGATCCCCGCCGGGCCGCCTTCTTCCTGCTCGGCTGCCTGCTCCTGGGGGTCGCGCTGCTGCCGTCGGTGGCCTCCTTCGCGCACCACGACTTCCGAGGCCACATGGTCCAGCACCTTCTGATCGGTATGTACGCCCCCCTCGCGCTCGTCCTGGGCGCGCCGGTCACCGTGCTGCTGCGGGCGCTGCCCGCCACCTCGGCCCGGCGGGTGACCGGCCTGCTGCGTACCCGGGCGATGAGATTCGCCGCCCACCCGGTGACGGCGCTGGCCCTGAGCACCGGAGGCATGGCCGTGCTCTACCTGACCCCGCTCCACGCGCTCACCGAGGCCCATCCGGTCCTGCACCACCTGGTGCACGTCCACTTCCTGCTGTCGGGCGCCCTGTTCGCGTGGGCGATCGCCGGTCCAGACCCGGCTCCCGCGCGGCCGGGCGTCCGGGCTCGGCTGGTGGTGCTCGGCGTCGCGATCGCCGCCCACGCCGTCGTCTCCCAGCTCATGTACGGCGGCTACCTCGTCCACGTGGACGCGCCGATCGCCCAGCTGCGCGGCGCGGGCGAGATCATGTACTACGGCGGCGACATCGCCGAACTGCTCCTGGCCGCGGCCCTGGTCGCCACGTGGCGGCCCGGCCGCATGCTCAGCCGGCCGCCGGATTTGATCTCGGCGGGTCGTGACCGCGTACCCGGCGCTGCTCGCCTCAACCCTTTCCGGCAGCCGTAACCGAGCGTTAAGTTCCAACCACTCTGGGGTATCTGCCGGTTGTCCGAAGAGTGCGCCATATGTCCCGGTTAGGGAAGTCCATGAACGCTCAGCACGCCGATGTGGTGGCCTTTCTGATCCGCCAGCATTCGGAGATCAAAGACCTGTTCGCCGAAGTCGAGGCCGCAGAGGGGGACGCCCGCGAGGAGGCCTTCCGCCGGCTGGTCCACCTGCTCGCCGTCCACGAGACGGCCGAGGAGGAGCTCGTCCACCCGTACGTGCGGCAGGTCGTCGACGGAGGCGACGGGATCGTCGACGACCGGCTGCGGGAGGAGAACGAGGCCAAGCAACTGCTGTCCGACCTCGACGAGATGGGCTCGCAGCACCCCGACTTCCTCAAGCACCTGGAGGTGCTGCGCAAGGACGTGCTGACGCACGCGCGCGCGGAGGAGCGCTACGAGTTCCCCCACCTGACCCGCGAAGGCGATCCCGCCCGGTTGACGAAGATGACCGCCGCCGTCCAGGCCGCGGAGAAGATGGCGCCCACCCGGCCTCATCCCGGCGTCGAGTCGGCCACCAAGAACCTGCTGCTCGGCCCGCCCATGGCGATCATGGACCGGGCCCGCGACGCCATCCGCAAGGCCATGGGAGAGGGCAGATGACGTTCAACCCGCTGCGCGAGCGCGGCATCCCGCTCGACGAGCAGGTTCGCACCTGGCGGGAGCTCGCGGTGATGCCCATCGATCCCGACGAGGCCGACCCCTATACGCGCTGCCGGATCATCACGATGAACGGCATCGAGACCGAGGCGATCTTCTTCAGCCACCACATGGCCCGCCACTGCCCCAGCATCGAGATGAAACAGCAGCTCGCCCGGGTCCGCTACATCGAGGCCCAGCAGCAGAAAGCCGTCAACTGGCTGCTGCCCGGGCTGGCCTCGGTACTGGAGACCACGATCGCCTACGAGCAGGTCGCGGTCGACCTGACCGCCTGGGTCGCCCGGATGGAACCCGACCCCTACCTCAAACAGGCCTACCAGTTCGGCGTGCTGGAGGACTTCGACCACCTCTACCGGTACGCCAACCTCTACGAGATGATCGAGCACCGCCGCGCCGAGAAGATCGTCGACGGGCTGACTGAAGTGATGCCGGGCCGCCCGACCTACCTGCACCACCGGAACCCTGTCGACAACGTCCGCCAGAACTACGACAAGGACGCGGCCGCGCCGATCTCGAAGCTGCACGCGCTGACGATCATGGCGGCCGAGCAGCAGACGATGAACTTCTACATGAACGTCGGCCCGCTCTACATGGAACCGATCGCCCGCCAGCTCTACCAGGAGATCGGGATGATCGAGGAGGAGCACGTCACCCACTACGAATCCCTGGTCGACCCGGGCGAGACCTGGTGGGAGATGCTGCTCAACCACGAGTACAACGAGTGCTACCTCTACCACTCCTTCATGGAGACGGAGAGCGACCCGAGGATCAAGGCGATCTGGGAACTCCACCTCAACATGGAGCTGGAACACCTGCGCCTGGCGGCGGAGATGTTCAAACGCCACGACGGCCGCGACCCCGAACAGGTCGTGGCACCCGCGCTGCCCGCCCCGGTCACCTTCGAGCCGAACAAGGCCTACCTGCGCGAACTGCTGGCCACCCAGATCGACTACACCACGATCGGGACGGGCTACGTCCAGGAGGCCCACGAACGCTTCGAGGCCATGCAGCGGGCCGTCATGGACGACGAGAAGCCGGCCTCCGAGTTGGTCATCTCGGAGAACGCCATGAAGTCGGGACACGAATACCGGCTGGAGACCGAGGGACCGCACCCGGTGCCGAGCCTGCGGATGAACCGGCCCACCTGACGCGTCCAGAAGAAAATCACCTGACGATCGGGGCTTTTCCCGGACATGCCGGGAAGGGCCCCAATGGTGGACCATTCACGCGCACCGATTCTGGAAGCCCTCGCCGCCTACCACGCCAGCGGGCAGACGCCGTTCACCCCGCCCGGCCACAAACAGGGACGAGGGGTCGATCCCCGGGTCGCCGAGGTCATGGGCATGGACGTGTTCCGGTCGGACGTGCTGGCCACGGCCGGGCTCGACGACCGGCAGTCGACCGGCGGCATCGTGCAGGAGGCCGAGGAGCTGATGGCCCATGCCGTCGACGCCGACCACGCCTTCTTCAGCACCTGCGGCAGCTCGCTCTCGGTCAAGACGGCGATCATGGCGACGGCCGGGCCGGGAGAGAAACTGATCATCGGCCGCGACGCCCACAAGTCGGTCGGCTCCGGGCTGGTCCTGACGGGGGTGATCCCGGTCTGGGTCGACCCGACGTGGGATCAGGAGCGGCAACTGGCCCACCCGCCGTCGGTGGAGGCGTTCGCCGCCGCCCTGGAGGCCCATCCCGACGCCAAGGGCGTCCTGGTGATCAGCCCGACGCCCTACGGCACCTGCGCCGACCTGTCGGAGCTGACCCGCGTGTGCCACGAGCACGGCAGACCGCTTCTCGTGGACGAGGCCTGGGGGGCCCACCTGCCGTTCCATCCCGACCTGCCGACCTGGGCGATGGACTCGGGCGCGGACATGTGCGTGACGTCCGTGCACAAGATGGGTTCGGCCCTGGAGCAGAGTTCGGTCTTCCACCTCCAGGGCGACCGCATCGATCCCGCCCTGCTCAAGGCCCGCTCCGACCTGCTCAACCACGAGCTCGTCAGTGCTGATCTTCGCCGCGCTCGACGGCTGGCGGCGGCAGATGGTCGAGCACGGCCACGCCATCTACGACCGCGCCCTGGCGCTGGCCCACCACGTGCGCGCCGCCGTGAACGACATCGACGGCTTCCACGTGTACGGCCGCGCCGAGTACGACAGCCTGACCTCGGACATGGACCCGCTCCAGGTGATCATCGACATCTCCGCGACCGGCGCGTCCGGATATGTGATGGCCGACTGGCTCCGGGAACACCACCAGATCAACATGCACCTGTCCGACCACCGCCGGATCAGCGCCCAGCTCAGTCACGCCGACGACGAGAAGTCGGCCGAGGCGCTGCTGGCCGCCCTGCGCGACCTCGCCACACACGCCGCCGACATGCCGGCCGCCGAGGTGCGGGTGCCCGGTGACCTGCGCCTGGAGCAGGTGATACCGCCCCGGGACGCCTTCTTCGGCGAGATCGAGCAGGTCTCGGTGGACGAGGCCGCCGGACGGATCTCCGCCGAGATGCTCACGCCCTACCCGCCGGGCATCCCGGCCGCGCTGCCGGGCGAACGGCTCACCGGCGACGTGCTGACCTACCTGACCACGGGCCTGCGCTCGGGCATGGTCATCCCGGACGCGTGGGACTCCTCACTGAAGACGATCCACGTCGTCAAGGACTAGCACCAACGCCACATGCCCACCCGCACGCGGACACCCTCCGAGGTATGGGCGATCGGAGCCGCATCGGCGGACAGGCCCGCCGCCTGGAGCAGGTTCTGGTCGAGGGCGGTGACCCGTGCCCGGCGGAGGGACCAGCGCGGGTGCTCCACCTCGGCGGTGGCCAGCCGTCCGGCGACCACGGTGAACAGCCGGTAGCGCTCCGTCAGGAAGTCGGTCAGCGCCTCCGGGGCCACGGGCTCGCCGATCTCGACGTCGACATCGCCGCTGATCCCGGCCCGGCCGTGCCTTCTGCACCGGTAGGCGACGCGGTCGGCGTCCACCCGCACCGACATGGCCGACCAGTAGTAGGGCAACCAGTACCCCGCCCGCCCGGCCGCCACGGCGGGCAGCCGGGCGGCGTCCAGCGACAGGAACCACAGGCCGCCGCGCCCCTGTTCGTCGTGGACGTAGGTCCGCACGTTGGTCTCGGGAAACCGGGACAACCAGGGCAGCGCCGGCACGACCGGGGGCCGCACGTCCTCCATGAGAAAGGGCGTCAGCCCGACCCAGGCCGACCCGTCATGCCGCTCGGCGGTGAGGCCGGGCGGCAGCAGGGACTGGATCAGGGCGGCCGGAAAACGCCAGTGCAGAAAGGTGATGTGCGACCAGCTCTGGTACATCACCGGCAAGGTGACCATGTTCGCGGTCTAGCCGAGTTCGTCGACGACGTCCTGCAGGTTCTCGTACGTGCGGTCGGGGATCGAGCCCACGAGGTCCAGGACCTCGTCCGGGGCGCCTTCGGACTGGGCCTGCTTCAGCAGGGCGGCACGGTCGGCCGGGAAGACGTGCGTCCCGCTGATCCATTTGGCCAGTTCGCTGCGGCTGTCGACTTCGCGCGACGTCATTCCCTCAGGCGAGCCGGGCGCGTGAGCGGGATCGTGTTGCATGTCATCGTCCTCTCGTCGCGGATGGTCAGTCATCCCTACCCGCGATGACATGGGCAAACATGCCGGGTTCCGAGATTGGCGGCCCGGAGGAGGGATAGCGCGCGAAGCCACGGGTAAGGATGCGAACCTGGCCGAACAGCGTGCCATCTCGTCGGCTCACCCCTTCGGAAGGGGCACGCCATGGACAGCAAAGCCAAGGCCCTGGGTCATCCGATCCATCAGGTCCTCATCGTCTTCCCGCTGGGCCTGCTGGTCACAGCGGTGATCTTCGACATCATCCATCTGTTCACCGGTGGCCGGGACTTCTCGCTGGCCGCCGCCTATGTCATGGCGGCCGGCCTCATCGGAGGCGTGATCGCGGGGATCTTCGGGCTGGTCGACTGGCTCGCCATCCCGGCGCGCAGCCGCGCCAAGCGCATCGGCGCCCTGCACGGACTCGGCAACGTGGTGGTGCTGCTGCTCTTCCTGGGGAGCTGGTTGCTGCGCGCCAACTCCGTGGACTGGGTTCCGGGCGCTCTGGCGCTCGTCCTGAGCTTCGCCGGCGTGGTGCTGGGCGGGGTGACCGGATGGCTGGGCGGCGAACTGGTCGACCGGCTCGGTGTCGGCGTCCACGAGGGCGCGAACGTCAACGCCCCCAGCTCGTTGACCCACCGACGCGCCGCCTGAACCGATGATCCCCTGGGCGGATCTACGCTGAATGTTTGCGGCGGGACGCGATTAACGCGACACGTCGGCGGGGACGGAACCCAGTCCGGCCCGACGGGAACCGGCCCACCCCATTACGCCTGACCTCGGTGAGGAACGGTGCAGGCGACTTTGGGAGTACGACACCATGAATTCCATCACGCGCGACCCCGGCCGCGAACTGTCCGACGTCGCCGTTCCGCGACAACTGTCCGTGCGGTTCCTCCCCGTCGGCGCTCAGACGGTCGTCGCCGTCGTCGACGGCGAACTCGACCTCTACACGGCCCCGTTGCTGGAGGCGACATTGCTTCCGTTGCCCGCCAAGGGCGTGCGCCGGATCGTCGTGGATGCCCGGGGGTTGCGGTTCTGCGACGTCTGCGGCTTCCGGTCGCTGTCGGAGATCAACGACATGGTGGCCGGCCACGGAAGCGAACTCGTCATCGCCCGGCCCAACAGGGGTCTTCGCCGCATCGCGACGCTCGTACAGGAGCTCTATCCGGCCGCCCGGTCGCAACCGATTCGTATACAACCCTGATCCGGGCACGCGGGACCGGCCAGTCGCTCAGTCGTCGCCGCCTCCGGGCTCGGTCATCCGACGGGTCATGCGCGCCTTCATCGTCTCCGGCAGCACCTTGCCGGCCATGGTCTGCGCGAGGTTCTTCTTCGACCCCGCGACGACGTGGTCGTCACCGGCCATCAGCGCCTCGAACCCCTGGCGCGCGACCTCGGCCGGGTCGTCCTTGTCCGCCGAGGCGATCTTGGTGTCCTCCATCCCCGCCCGGCGGAAGAAGTCGGTGTCGGTCGGGCCGGGCAGCAGCGCCGTCACGGTGACCCCGGTGTCCTTGAGCTCCTCGCGGATCGATTCGGCGAAGGAGTACAGGAACGCCTTGGACGCGGCGTAGACGGCGTGGAAGGGCCCGGGCATCGTGCCGGCGATCGACGAGGTGATCAACACCCGCCCTCGATGGTTCTTGATCATTTCCGGCAGGACCAGCTTGGCCAGGTGAACGGCCGAGACGACATTGAGCTTGATCAGCTTGAGTTCCGCGTCGAGGTCGGTCTCGCGGGCGAAGTCGCCCCCGACGCCGACCCCCGCGTTGATCGCCACCGCCTCGATCGGACGACCCGACGCCGTGGCGCGCAGATGGAGCTCCTCGACCCCCTCGTGGTGGGCCAGATCGACCCGTACCGTCGACACCGCGGCCCCCATGTCCTCCAGGTTCCGGGCGGCCTCCAGCAGGCGTTCGTCCTCGGCCGCCACGACCAGGTCGAAGCCGTTCTGGGCGAACTGCCTGGCCAGTTCGTAGCCGATTCCGCTCGACGCGCCGGTCACCAGGGCCAGTGGCCGGGTGCTGGGCATGCTCATGACAGATCCTTCCGTGGTGTGTCGCTGAGTCGGTTCAGCGCCGTGCTGAGCGTCATGCCGTAGACGACGTGCCCCAGCGCCATGACGGCCTGCCGCGCCGGACGATCGCGTGACACCGGGGGCAGGGCGCCCACAGCGGGCACCCATCCCTGGTAGGAGGCCAGCCACATGATCAGCCCGTAGACCGCGCCGAGTAGCGCGGGCGGCCGGCGCCGCCGGGTCAGCAGCGCGAAAGCGCTGCCCGCCGCGGCGCCGAACCCGAAGTGGGACACCACCGCGAGCGGTTTCTCGGCCGGCTTGGGCCGGTGGCGCGACCCCGGCAGCAGGGTCCGGACGATGCGCTTGGGCGGCTGCTCGCTCATCAATCCCGTGCCGCGGCCCGCCAGCATGACGACGCTCATCGCGCCGGTGGCGAGCAGACCGCCGACCGCGCCCGCGCTCAGTCTCCTCATTGGGGCACCTTCTCCCGGAGTTGTCCTGGACGGGGGGTGCTTTCGGGCGGCCGTACCCCTCCGACCAGGCGCTACACGTTCAGGCGTGCTCACGGCGGCCGGGGCGGGACAACACCACGCCGAGGGTGAGCAGGCCGAGGCCGAGGGCCAGGTGCAGCCAGTTGTCGGCCGTGTTCAGGGGCACGAAGTTGCCGTCGTCATCGTGGTCGACGATCAGGCCGTACACGAACAGCAGCAGGTAGACCACCCCGCCGCCGATGAGGAACGCGCGGGCCGCCGAGGCGGTGCGGGCGGCGGCGATGCCGGCCACGCCGAAGAGCAGATGGACGATGTTGTGCAGGATCGAGACCTGGAAGACGCCGAGCAGCAGCGCCTCCGACTGGTGGCCGGCGAACTCCATGGTGTCGTAGTTGGTGGTGACACCGGGGATGAAGCCCAATAAGCCGACCAGCAGGAAGACGACACCGGCGATCAGCGAGGCCTGGCGAAGGGGGGAACGGGTCCGGTTGGACGCGGGAGTGTTCATGAGAACTCCTGTCAGGACAGGGAGTGCTCGCAGCGCGACTGTTGTGCTGGTGTCCCGCCGCTACCCGGCTCCGCCCGCCGCAATCATGAGGCGCGGGGCAACATCGAGCCGCCCAGCTCGCCGCGGGGGTCGTAGACCACGCACATGATGTCGCGGTCGCCGTCCGCCCACGTCTCGGCGGTCGGCAGGATCGGGTAGTAGTCGAGCTCGGCCCCCGCCGCACCGGGCCAGTAGTTGACGAAACCCCGCTTGCAGCTGGTCCAGCCGAAATCGGCCAGCGCGACGCGGTCGTAGGGCCCGTCGTCGGCGTGCACGAAGCCGTAGGACTGGTTGTCGGCGTGCTGGTCGCAGGTCGTGTAGAGGACGATGTCCTCGCCCGCCGCCGGGGAGTACTCCGGGTCGGTGAAGCACTCACCCGGCTCCAGGTTGAGCACGCCGGTCGTCTCGGGGGTCAGGAAGTCGTCGCCCTTCTGGACGGCGGGCGCGGCCGGGATGACGAAGAGCGCGCCGAGCGCGAGCACGGCCGGCGCCATCGTCAGAAGGCGGTGCGGCCGCCGGGCTACGGTCATCGACACCTGTGCAGGCTGCCGGACCATGTGAAATATCACTACAACGCCGGGTGTCGGGCTGATGACGGCTCGCCTCCCCCCGCGTGACCTCGGGTGACGTTGCTCACAACAGCGCGACGGAGATCGTCAGTTCACTCTGCGGCAAGCTTCCGGCCGATCTTTGGCCAACCGATTCTGCGTGGATTCGGACATCCCCATCGTGCCCCTCGGTGGGATGCAGTCCCCTTTCCTCAGGAGTGAAGCTCGACGTGAGTGACGCCACCCGACCCTGGTCCCTGCGGACCCGGAAGGCCAAACTGACCGTGATCGGCGCCAGCGCGCTGCTCGTCGGCGGTATCGCCTTCAGCCCGATGGCGTTCGGCGCCGCCGCACCGCCGAAGTTCCCCGCCGCCGAGATCCACAAGCCCACCCCGATGCCCGACCGGGTCATCCTCACCCCGACCACCACGCCTTCCTCGTCCCAGAAGGTCACGTGGCGGGCCGAGACCACCGCCGAGTTCGCCCAGGCCGAGATCCTGGAGTCGCCTCGCGCGCTGGGCGAGGTCGCCCCCGCCGCCGGCGCCGTCACCAACGTGAAGGCGCAGTCGAGCACCCCGGTCAACACCACCCTCGGGTACGCCTCGACGTACCACACGGTCGAGTTCACCGGCCTCAAGCCCGCCACCCGGTACACCTACCGCGTCGGCGACGGCACCAACTGGAGCGAGTGGAACGACTTCACCACCGCCGCCGCCGCTTTCCAGCCGTTCTCCTTCATCTACTACGGCGACGCGCAGAACTACATCGACTCGGCCGTCCCCCGGGTGTTCCGCCAGGCGTTCGCCGACCGGCCGCAGGCCAAGCTGATCGTCAACGCCGGTGACCTCATCGACTCCGCCAACAGCGAGGAGCAGTGGGGCCAGTGGTTCAAGGCCGGCGGCTTCATCGACAGCCAGGTCAACAACCTCTCCATCACCGGTAACCACGAGTACAGCGGCTCCGCGCTGTCGTCGTTCTGGGTGCCGCAGTTCCCGTACCCGGACAACGGCCCCGCCTGGACCGACTACCCGAGCGCGCAGAACATCGCCAAGACCGCGTACTACGTGGACTACCAGGGCGTCCGCTTCATCGGCCTGAACACCAACGTGCAGTCCATCCCCGAGCTGATGGCCAAGCAGACCGCCTGGCTGGAGGGCCTGCTCAAGGACAACCCGAACAAGTGGACCGTGGTGACCTTCCACCACCCCGTCTACTCCAACACGGGCACCCGCAACAACCCCGTGGTCCGCGCCCAGTGGGCCCCGCTGTTCGAGAAGTACGGCGTCGACCTGGTGCTCCAGGGCCACGACCACTCGTACGGCCGCGGCAACCTGAAGTCGGCCCGCCAGTCCGCGACCACGCACAACGGCGTCTCGTACGTGGTCTCCGTCTCCGGCGGCAAGATGTACGAGCTCAACGGCGGCGTGAACTGGACCGGCAACGGCGCCGAGGTGATCAGCACCAGCGAGAACACGCAGCTCTACCAGATGATCGACGTCGACAAGGACCAGATCCGCTTCGAGGCCCGCTACGCCAACGGCGAGCACCACGACGGCTTCCTGATCCGCAAGAACGACGCCGGTGAGCGCACCGTCACCGAGCTCGTCGACGGCAACACCGGCGAGCAGGTCACCGTCGACAAGACCAGCGTCGAGCCGGGCGAGCAGCTCACCGCCACCGCCTTCGGCTACGACGCGGCCGAGAAGGTCAAGGTCTACCTCGTCCGCACCAAGGGCACGGTCGACAGCCGGATCTACGTCGGCACCCAGACCGCCGACGCGCTCGGCAAGCTGACCTACGGCTTCAAGCTGCCGGCCGACCTCGACAAGGACAGCACCTACCGGGTGTACCTGGAGAGCGCCACCCAGCAGATCACCAGCCCGGTGATCACGGTCAAGTAGCACCCAGGACCGGGCCGGCGCACCCGCCGCCGGCCCGGCTCCGCCCCGACAGGAGACCCCGTGACCTTCCGCACCCGCCTGGCAGGCGCACTGCTCGCCGTGGCGACGACGGTCGCCGTACCCGCCGCCGCGCATCCCTTCGGCCCGCCGTCCACCGCGCGGATCAGCGTCGACGGCTCCCACGTGACCATCTCGTGGCTGGCCGCCGAGGACGACTGGGTCGCGCTCGGCCAGTCGGTCGGCGCGTTCGAGAACCCGGTCACCGGAACGGTGTCGACGGCTCTCACGGGCGAGCAGAAACTGCAACGATCCGCGGCGGTGCGGGACTACCTGCTCGGCCGGATCACCGTCGCCCAGGGCGGGAAGCCGTGTCCGGGCCGGCTGGAGTCGCTGGAGCAACTGGTCGCTCAGGGTGCCCGGTTCACCTTCGACTGCCCGCAACCGGCCGTCGACCTGGACGTCACGGTGAGCGCCCTCACCGACCTCAACGAGAACTACCGGACCATGCTGACCGCCGAGACACCCGCCACCCCGGCGCAGGCGCTCTACACGGCACGCCAGCCGACCACCCGGCTCCGCTTCACCGCCTCGGGCGGGGGAACACCCACGGCGGTGCTCACCGTGGCCGCCGGCACTGCCGGTGCGGCTGCGCTCATCGGCGGATTCGTGCTGGTACGGCGCCGGCGGAGCGCAAGCGCGGTGATCTAGCGCGGATCGGCCGGATCGATGCCGCGTTCCCTCAGCAGCGCGTCGAGTTTGGCCTCGATGCGTTCATCGCTCTCCCTGGACTGGGAGGAACCCCAGTAGTAGAGCACCGCCAGACCCGCGGTCTGCCATAGGAGCTGCAGGAACTCCGACTGCCAGTTCTCCAGGGTGGACGCCACGAACTGCGGCAGATAGTCCGCCCAGGCGAAGTCCCGGCCATGATCACTCTGTTCGCCGGCGAACGCGACCGCCTGGAAGACGAACTGGCCGATCCAGGAGATCAGGAAGAACGCTCCGGTCACCAGCGCAAAAGAATAGGCCCGGCTGAACTTCGGCTTCCTGAAGGGCGACCCGACCTTGCCTTCGAGGTGCGTACTGGCCATGGCACACGCTCCTTGCCAGATGGCTTCTGTCCTGAACGGACGTCAGAGCTGCCCTGAGATCCCGCGATGACACCTGAGCCTCAGCCTGAAGTCCTGCCTCACTAGGCACCCTGAGGGTGCCTCCGATAGAGCAGGCAGAACTCATTGCCCTCCGGATCGGCCAGCACGACGAACCCCTCGTCTCCCCTTTGGCCGACGTCGACTCGTCTGGCCCCCAAGCCGATCAGGCGCTCGACTTCCTCGTCCACCTGTCCGTCTGGGACGTGGAGGTCGGGATGGTTACGGTTCTTGCCGTTCTTGGGTTCGCCCGTCTCCTGGAGCCAGACCGTCAGCGACCCGGAGGGGGCGTCGGACGGGGGCCACAGGTGCGGGCTGCTCCCGTCGTGCTCAATCTCGTAACCGAGTGCCTGCGACCAGAACGCGGCCATCTTCCGGCTGTCGAGCACGTCGATCGTCCACTGCGCGAATCGGCTCGTCACGGTGCCCCCAGGAGTCGTGAGCTCGATGCTTGTGAAGTGGGGGTGCTACCCCGGCAGGCGGTGTTCAGCCCGAGGTCGCAGTACGAGCGGGACACAAAGCATTGAATCGCAAGCCGCACCCTGAGAAACGACTGCCAAATGCGAGGTCGTTATCCGAGCTAGGCGGACGTGCGGGACTCGAGTATTCGTGACGCGACCGGTGCCCACTGCCGGGTGCCCTGTACGCCGCAGCCGCGGGCGGGTTTCCCACCCTCCCGACGGCGGCTACGAAGGCGCCGGAATCGACGTCCCGACCCCTATCAGACAACCCGCCGACGGCCACGTCCTCAGCCCCGGCAGTCGCACCTACGACTGTCTTCGAAATTCTCTAGATCACCTCATTTTTCAGGAGGCGATCGTTCGTCACGCCATGGCCATTCTCTAAGTAAGGGGATATCTGCTCCCAGACGTCCTTCACGGGCACCTCTGCGGTGGACTGCACCACCGAGAAAAAGAAGTCCGCATCCAGACGGAAACTATCCGCCGGATCCCATGAAGCGAACTCTCCCGGTTTCCACACCGAGTTCTCGTAGAGAGACTGAGACGTTACGTAATGATACTGCTCCAGACGGTTCGCTGCCTCTAAGTAGATCCCGTACAGTGAATGCTCGGTCCAAGGCAGGAGATCGATGAGATCGCTCACCGCGAGCCGGTTTATGCGAATGCCTTTCGTCAATCCAGGGCGGGTTATTCGGCAGATGTACCGGAACAGTTCGTTGACGGCGTCGACGCTGAGCACCGCCGGCGTGAAGCCGTAGTAACGGCCGTTCCATGTCGTCCGCAGGACAGAGGACGACCACTGATACCACTCCGGATGGATCCCCGCATCGGTGGCGCACAACCAGGCTCGGCCGTCCTTCACAAAGTCTCGTGCCGTTGCGTTTCTCACCAGGAGGACGTCTGCATCCAAGGTGAGATAGAAGTCCGTTCTCACGAAGGCGGAGATGGCAAGCTTGACGACCTGCTGCTTGAACCAGTCGCGTTCGCACAGCCGGCTCAAGCCAGGTGCTACTTCTTCTTCACACACAACGTAATAGGGCCCGCTCGGGCACCTTTTGGTCGCCTCATTGACCAGAGCCGGGGGCACGACAACCCAGCATGTTCCGAGTAGTTCACCACCGAAGGCCGCGAGGCTTGGGGCGAGCAGTCTCTCGAACCGTTCCCAGTCGTGGGCGGCGACTGGGAGAACCGCATCCAGCCGGTTGCCGTCTTCGATCGTCAAGCCTTCCCCCTCGCCACCAACGCCACTACTGAACGTATTCGTATTGGACTTCCAGTCCTCGGGCCGAGCTATCGTCTGAGACGTATGGGCACAGTTTGTGTCTCTGCTCCACCGATCGGAGGGGCGGAATTCACTCCTTGTAGTTGGAGCGAACTGGTTTTTTCATGCCACAGATGGGCCAGCTGGATGTTTCCACAGTTGAGGCCGATATTCAAGATCGATGGCATATCCTATGAATTCACTCGATAGCCGGCAAGTGTCCTTGACACCACCTCGGCCTTGTGATGGGTTTGCCTGTGCGAGATCTTTCTCGACTGCGGGGCGACTGACACATGGAGGTGGTCGGTAGGTGTCGGGACCCGCTGTGAACACTCAGATGGTCGACCGTGAGCACGAGCGCGCAACTCTCCTCGACAAACTCGATCGGACCGTGCGGGACGGCACCAGCAGCGTCGTCGTACTACGGGGTGAGGCCGGTGTCGGCAAGACCAGGTTGCTGACCGAGTTCGCCGAGTCCGCCGCGGACCGTCACTCTGACGCGGGGCTACTGGCCGGTTATGGGCAGGCGATGTTGAACTCCCTCGCCTCCGACTCCTTCCAGGCGGTACGAGAATGTCTGCGGTCACTCGCAGCGCGCGCCGACCGCGCCGACCGCGCCGGATCACGGGATCTCCTGTATCGCATCGCTGACTCTTTCCGGCTGCATGCACCTGACTGGATTGAATCTGTCCCCGTTGTGGGGAACGTCCTCGCAGCCGGGATAAGGACCGGTCAAACCGTCATCGAGTCCGGGAAAACGTCGGTCAACATGGATAGCCAGCTTGACCAGCTGATCCAGTTCGTCGACGACCTGACGGATCGAGGGCCGTTACTGCTCATCCTCGACGACTTGCACTGGGCGGACACCGCCACGATCGATGTGCTGGTGACGATGGCGCTGCGCGTCGAAGGCCCGCTCATGCTCGTCCTTGCGTACCGATCCGACCACATGCGAACCGGCGAGAACGCGGAGACTCATCCGTTGAAGCGGGCGGTCTTCCGGCTGCGCCGCTACCGGGCCGACTGCGAGCAGCTCGACCTGAAGCGGCTGTCGAAGAGAGACACCGAGTTGCTCGTCCGGCAGGCCGCAGGCCGGGCAATGGGAACATCCGTGTCCGCGCGTGCGGTTGGGCAGATCGTGGAGTTGAGCGCCGGGAACCCGCTGTTCGCCGAATCACTGGTGCGGCTGGGGGACCAGGCGGTGGCAGCGCATTCCCATACTCCGGCCCAGATCACAGCGGTCCTGGATGAGCGCCTGTCGTTTCTGACGGCCTCCGACCAGCGGTTGCTGGAGACGGCGGCACTTATCGGCTACAGCTTCGAGGTGGACTATCTGTCCCGCCTCGCCCGGCTGGACATCGACGACGTCTATGAGCGGCTGGACGCGCTCATGCAGGAACACAACTTGGTCTTGCCTGCCGCCCCGCGTGGCGACCTGGACCGTTACACAATCCACCATCCCCTTCTGGCTGAGGTGCTACGCGAACGTGGAGCCGCGAACGGCCCGCGTTGGCGGCGTCTACACCAGAAGTTGCTGGACATCTTGGAAGATGAACCACCGTGGGACGACGAACTGCAGGTCCGGGCTGTCGCCGTCGCCCTTGCCGCCGGTAGACAGGCGAAAACCTATGACTTCGCCATTACCGCGTGCCGTCGGCAGTTCGCGCTCGGCGCCGTCTCCAAGGCCGAGGAACTAGCCCGGATCGCGGTCGCCTCGGCCGGAACCCTGGAGGCCTATGGGCTGCTGGCCGACTGTTTGGCCGTCGAAGCCGATCATGTGGGCGCCGCTTCGGCATGTGCGGCAGGACTGGAATGGGCCCGGACGAATTCCGTAGACCCCGAGCGGGAAGCCATGGTCCGGTTTTCGTGGGCGCGTAACCTGCGAATGACCGACAGCTGGGAGGAATGCGGCCGGCTCCTGGACGAATTGGAATCAACGCATACCGAGCCGTGCGAAATGCTGGCCGGGGTGCTCATGCTGCGTGCTGAAATCGCTTTGTGTGGTCCCGTACAGGACACCGGCCGCTGCATAGAGTTATGCGATATCGTCGCGGAAATGAGCGGCAATCCCGAGCTGCAGTCACGGGCGTACGGTCATCGAGGAATCGCCCATCTTGCGGCATATGATCACGACTTGTCCGAAACTTGGCTAATGCGAGCGATCGAAGTAGCGAGGGAAAAAAACCACCCATATGCCGAATACGAGGCCGTGCATTGGCTGAGTAAGAAGGCGATAGCTGTTCTTGAACTGGACCGAGCCTGGCAGCTCATTGACGAGCTTGCCTACAACTCCAACGTCTCGGGTGTCGCAAGCGAGAACCCGTGGCATCTACGCGACTTCAGCAGGGTGCTCGGGTTGCAGGGCAGGCACGCCGAAGGGGCGCAGGAGTTCGCGCGATACTTCGACTCATCTGCCGATCATGCCCTGGACCAGGCTGCCACAACGCTGGCATGCCAGCTCCACGAGCTTGAGGATCTTCACGGATGGGACGCCGGCCAGGCGATGTTCTCCGAGCTGGTGGCGGCTTGCGACCGGGACGTGATAGATCCGGCGAGGAAGAAAGTGTTCGCCGGGCATCTTCGGACGCTGTCTGACCGACAGCCGGGCTGGGACCCTGTGCTTTTCGCGGTGGAGAAGCTAAATGTGACCGCATCCGAGGCGGAGGCTGTACATGCGATCTTCCGGTTCGCCGTTCCCGACCTCGCGAGGCTTCGTTCATTCACAGGCGGCAGATGAGCGGGCGATCGTGAAAGGGCTCGCGCAGCACGACTTCCTCGTGGCCCCGGGCGTCGTTCTCCTCAACCATGCGTCGTATGGCATCGCCTCCCGCCGTGTCCTGGAGGCTGCGGAGGCGATGCGGTACGAGATCGAGTCGGACCCCACCTGGTTTCTGGGAGCAGATCTTTTCGAACGGCTCCGGTGGCCCACGGAACTGTTTGCTGAGACAGTCGGCCTGGATCCGGCGACAATGACTCTCTGCGCCAACGCGACGACGGGTGCGGCGGCTGTCATTTCGGGCGCTTCGTTGAGCGAGACGACGACCGTGGTCGTACTCGAGACCGAATACTCCTCGATCGTGCGTGGTTGGGAGCGTGCGTGTGAGCGGTCGGGAGCAACGTTGGTGCGCATCCCGGTGCCCCTGCCGTTCGACGGACCAGATCAGCTGATCGATCGGCTCGAGGCCACCGTACGGGGCGATATCGCCTATCTCCAGATGAGTTTGGTGGCCTCCTCGTCGGCGGTGCACTTCCCGGTGGCTGAGATGGCGGCCTGGGCGCACGGCCGCGGAGGCCGGCTCGTTCTGGATGCCGCTCACGGGCCCGGGCACGTGCCGCTCGACCCCGTGGGCTGGGGGGTCGACGTCGCCTTCGGAACCGCGCACAAGTGGTTTCCCACGCTCCGGCCCGTCGGTTTCCTCTGGCTGGCGGAGGAACTGGTCGAAACCGTCCGGCCTGCCGAAGTCTCACTCACATATGACTCGGCCGATCTCGTCGAGCGGTTCTCCTGGCCGGGCACATTCGATCCGGTGCCTCGACTGTCCCTGCCCGTCGCCATCGAGCAATGGCGGCAATGGGATCGGCAAGGCTCCTGGGCGGAGTGCACGAGTCTTGCGAACGAGGCGGTGGAATTGCTCAGTTCGGTCGGTGCACGGCCCACCGCCTCCCGCCACTATCAGCCACCGAGACTGCGGGCCTTCGTCCTCGATCAGTGGACCGTGGCCGAAGTCAGAGAGCTGATGAACCAGGCGGGGATCCGTGCTTGGGTCGGGCCGGGCGCCGACGGCGAATGCATTCTGCGAATCGCCACCCACGTCTACAACGACCTCACCGATATCGAGGCCGTGGTCGCTCAGCTCAAGAGCGCCCTCAGACGGTGAAGGTTTTCGAGTTCCCCGATCGATTGATCAAATCGATCGTCTTTCTCCGCGGCGAGGACGAGGGCCAAGCCTGGATCGCGGCACTGCCCCGGCGAATCGGGTGGTACGCCAACCGATGGGAGCTGACAGTGCAGGGCATCGCCGAGGGTGGCGCCATGTCCTGCTGTGTCTTCTGTACCACCGCCGACGGCGTTCCCGCCGTACTGAAGATCCCCCTGGCCAAGCCGTCTGGGCGTGCGGAGATAAGGCAGCTTGAGAGGTTGGGTTCGTCTGCGGCGGTTCCCCTGATCGTGCGGCGTGCCAACAGTTCCGGCGTGTTCCTGATGAGCAGAATTCTCCCTGGGACAACCGCATGGCCGATCAACGGCATCGAAGACAGCCGGAAGTATGGTGACCTGCTGCGGCGTCTCACCCATTCCGATCTCCCCGTCGGGCCTCGACTCAAAGACCTGTCCGCAGTCGCGCGGATACGACTCGACTGGGCCCGTCAGCACTTCGCCAACGCGGGTGATGTCAACGACATCGTCTCCATCGGTAAGGCCGAACGAGTTCTGGACGTACTTCTGCGCACCGCGACCACGCGCCATGTTCTCCACGCGGACCTCCAGGCCAAGAACATCCTGGAGGGACCCGACGGCTGGTGCGCGATCGATCCGCTTGGCGCGATAGGCGACATCAATGCGGAGGCGGCCCTATGGGTGGCGTTCCAGAACGGACCCGCCACGACCGAGGACCGCCTCAACGAACTCCACGACCACGAACTCCTCGACGGCCACCGCCTCCGCGCTTGGACCTACTTCTTCTCCGTCACCGAATACCGCCCTTACCTGCCAGCCTCGGCATACCGCATCGAGGAATTCCTACGGCGAACAGATCCGCAAGAGATGATCAGTCGCCTACGCGAAAGACCGTCTGGTTGCCCCGCTTTATGACCTGGGCGGGTTGGTCTACGCCGTGCTCGTCGTGATGTCTACTCCTGCGCCATCGTGGGCTGCTGTCGGCCGCGACGACCGAACGGGGGAGACTCGCTGTGGACGCCGGGACATGGGGTGTGGCGGCGCGACGGGGTCGCAACCCCAACCGGAGCAGGACTGGTACACCACTCCGATAGTGAGTATGGGACTGCCGGTGTTCTTAGTCGCCTGCCCCTCACAGCGGGACGCGGCAGGATGCCGGTGCCGGGATGCTTCCTTGCTTCCTGACCCGCACTCCGATCGACAATGCTGTCCTTCCTCGGATCTGTCGGTGGCCCGGGAGCATCCCGGCGAGGCGCTCGCCTCGCCGACGGTTGTGACCTGAGGAGAGCCTGGCCAGCGGGGTCCCATCACTGTCGTGTCCGCCGCCTTCGGCGAGCCGGTGCCGATCCTCGGTACTCAACCTTGCCGACCAGGAGGGCCGACATGGCCAGCATCGCACCCATCTCCCGCGTCGTCGTCGGCGGCGTGGATACCCACAAAGACCTGCATGTCGCCGCGGTAGTCGACACCGGCGACCGGGTCCTGGGCACCGAGTCGTTCTCCACCACCCGAGCCGGCTACCGCGCGTTGCTGGCCTGGATGCGCACCTTCGGCGACGTCCGCCGCATCGGTGTCGAGGGGACCGGTTCCTACGGCGCCGGCCTGTTGCGCCACCTCCAGCACGCGGGCATCGAGGTAGTGGAAGTCGACCGGCCTGACCGCTCCGACCGGCGCCGACGCGGCAAGGACGACACCATCGATGCCGAAAACGCCGCCCACGCCGCTCTATCCGGGCGTCGCGTCATCACCCCCAAAACCCGCGATGGCATGGTGGAATCCCTGCGGGTGCTCCGAATTGCCCGCACCACCGCGGTCAAATCCCGCCGCGTCGCCCTGCAGATGCTCCGCGCCCAAATCATCTCCGCCCCCGAAGAGCTGCGGGACCAGCTGCGCAACCTCACCCGGATGCAGCTCACCCGCACCATCGCCGCTTGGCGGCCCGACGTCACCGCCTTCCGCGATCCCGTCGCCGCCACCCGGATCGCATTGAAATCGCTGGCCCGCCGCTACCTCGAGCTCCACGACGAGATCGCCGACCTCGACGACCTGATCGAACCCCTGGTGCGAGAGTTGGCGCCATCCCTGCTGGACGCCGCCGGCTTCGGCGTCGAGAACACCGCCCAGCTCCTGATCAGCTGCGGCGACAACCCCTCCCGCCTGGGTAGCGAAGCCCGCTTCGCCAAACTCTGCGGCGTCGCCCCGCTGCCCGCCTCCTCCGGACTGCACCAGCGCCACCGGCTCAACCGCGGCGGAGACCGGCGGGCCAACTCCGCGCTACACCTGGCCGTGGTCACCCGCATCCGCATCGATGCCCGCACCCAGAAATACCTCGCCCGCCGGACCACCGAGGGCAAGTCCAAGTTAGAGATCATCCGCTGCCTCAAGCGATTCGTCGCCCGCGAGGCTTACTACTTGATCAAAAAGGACGCCGATCCCCGGCGCTCAGCCACTTGACACACAGGAGAGCATCGCCGGCAGCCAATACACCTCATTCGCCTGCACCGCCTGGCTGATCGAAGCCGCGCTTGACGCCTCGATCGCACCGTCGGCGACGCCTTGGAAAACGCCCTAATGAGCTCTCAGATCGGCTTGTACAAGACCGAATTGGGTCAAGACCCAGCGGCCGTGGAAGGGCCTGGCCGACGTCGACCTCGCAGGAGATTGATCCAAAGGGCAACAACAGCCGTTGTGGTGGGGGCTGCGCCGACCGCCACGGCCGTTGACCTATCACGCCACGCAGCAGATGTTCCGACGAGCCGACCAGTACGGCGACATTGCACGCGCTTCGTCATACGGCGGCCTATCGGATGACCGAGAATCCCGTGAGCTCCTCCTGATTGACATCACGCCCCGCAAGGAAGACGCCCTGCTGGCAATCCAGGGGGTTGCTCCATCGGCTGCACTGGGCTACCGCCCTGAGACGCTGGCTCTCCTGTTCGGAGAACATGCCTGATGACGACGACCGCTGCGGCTTTCGAGCCGGTTGACGACACCGCTGGACCGGCCCGGGGGCGCACGCACCGGCCACGACGCCAGCAGACGTCACGAGCTCCGTTCCCGCACGGTTCGCCGCTTCGAGCCAGTCATCGGCTGGTACCGGGGCGAGATCGTGCAACGGCTGAACATCGGTCCCCTCTGCCGGACAAGCCGCAGATGCAGCAGCTCGGCAGGCGTAGCCTGGCGACTGGTTGCCCTTGTGGCCAGTACCCGGAATGGCGGCAGACCGCCCAAACGAGCGCGCTGAGGACAGCCATCTGCCCCGTCTCGCGCACCTCGATGCCGGGACAGTAGGAGGTGATCGACTCGTCGAGATCGAGCGCGCCACTCCTCACGAGGCACATGACGACGTTCGACTGAACATCTGCGCGACAGAGCCGATCAGGAGCAGGGTGTCCGGCGTGATCGGGCGGATCTTCGACTCCGGTCACTATGAGACCTCGCGCGAAGGAAAGCTCCTCGCGAGGCCGGGCATCCCGGCGCGTCCGTCTTTCCTGCGTGACAAGTTCGTATAAATCATCGATGACAAAGAGTCTTCGGCGGATAAACAGCGTGACGATCATCGATCGAATCGGAAGGATTGCGTGCTCGGGTGGCCGATGAGTGCGCCCACGAATACCGTCAGAATGGCGCGAATATTGACTGACTCTGTACCCAGCTGCGCGAGGCCCGGGTCCAGGTCACGCTCATCAGGTTGACATGCTCGGACAGAGCACGGATCTTGGTTGAGTGTCGTCTTGCCAGGAGTCGCCTGCCACTCACTCAAGGAGTTCGCGATGAAACAGCCCCATCAATGGCAGGATAACCAGGTAGTCGATGTGGGCCCGGCCGAGTTCGCCAGCCGCATGTATCGGGAGCAAACAGAGCTGCGCCGATATCTACGCGGGCTTCGTGGCAAGGGCGCCATGCCGCGGATATGCGACATCGGCGCGGGCTACGGGCGGATATCTCCGGTGCTCCAGGAATTCTCACCGCATGTGGTCGCCTTCGAGCGGCAGAAAGAATTCGTGTTGAAGGGGAAGGCGTTGCACCCGGACGTGGACTTCCGTCACGTGAACAGCCTTGCGCACCTTCCGGCCGAGGACGAGGAGTTCTCCTTCGCGCTCACGTTCACAGTGCTGCAACACCTTGCGGACCACAACGTGGTGGAAGCGATTCGCGAGATCAGGCGGGTGATCCTTCCATTAGGGCACGTCCTGCTCTGCGAGGAAAGCGACGGTGACTACGTCTCCGGTTCGTACGACGATCCGGAGGGGCTATTCACCATTGGCCGGAGCGTGGAGACCTACCAGGAGTGGATGGAGGGCTTCGATCTGATCGAGACGTCGCCGCGGCCGGTCGAGATCACCTACAACCGCACCGACGTCGGCCACTTCATGTTGTTCAGAAAGCACGCCCGGATGTGAGGTGACCCATAGATCTCCTCTCGCTCATCGCCCGGCACGCCGCGCGTGACACGGGCATCCAATGCTCCTTCAATACTCGTATAACAGCCTGGGCTAGGAATGGTCGCAGGTGGCGTTCGCCGTAGGACAGCAGTCGATCTGCGCACTCGGTACGTACAGTGCACCTAACGTTCGGCATAGCAGTTGGCTCGAGGCATCCGCACCGGTGTCTCTATTACCGTGACACCCTCGCCAGCGAAATCTCATCAAGACGGTATGTCGCGACCAACGACATGGAGCCGCATCAGACAACAAACGGCTGCACATGAAAAATGATCAACGGTCACTAAGAACCTATAAGGCCAGGTCAGACCGCGTCTTCCCAAGCTAAGCGGAGAGCGTGGGATTCGAACCCACGAGGAACGTCACCGCCCCTAGCGGTTTTCAAGACCGCCGCCATCGTCCACTAGGCGAGCTCTCCAAAGCACCCCCAAGGGGGTGCCACAGAACGCAACCCTACTCTCTCCCGCCCCCACCAGAGGACGGGAGAGCCACGCCACTAGATGTGATCCGGAATCTCGGAGTACCGCCGCTCCCCAAGCCCCGGCCCCCCAGCGAACCCGTCCCCCACAGAGGCGGCCAGCCGCAGGAAAGCAGCCCGGGTAGGCTCCTGCAACCTCTCCAGGTCGATCTCCGCCCCCTCTTCAAGGTGGGGGTCATAAGGCACCCGAACCACAGCCCGGCACCGAGCCGCGAAGTGCGCCTCGAGCCGCTTGAGGTCGACCGTCGACTTCGACCGGGGCCGCACACTGCAGAGCACCACAGTCGCCGACCGGACAAGATCCCCGTAGTCGTGCGCCTCAAGCCAGTCCAGCGTCGCCGAAGCCGCCCGCGCGCCGTCCACCGAAGGACTGCTCACCAGCACCAACTGGTCGGCGAGCCCCAGCACGCCGGACATCGCCGAGTGCAGCAACCCCGTCCCGCAGTCGGTGATGCAGATCGAGTAAAAGTTCTCCAGAACGGCCGAAACCGCCTGATAGTCCTCAGCGGAGAAAGCCTCCGACACGGAAGGATCCCGGTCGGACCCGAGGATCTCCAGCCGTGAAGGCGTCTGTGAGGTGAAGGCCCGGATGTCGACGTAGCGCCGGATGTCCCCGCGCTCGTTAAGCAGGTCACGGATGGTCGCCGAGGTCTCGAGTTCGACCTTGTCGGAGAGCGTCCCACGGTCGGGGTTGGCGTCGACGGCGATCACGCGGTCGCCGCGGACCTGTGCCAGCGTCGCGCCGAGGCCCACGGTCGTGGTGGTCTTCCCGACGCCGCCCTTGAGGCTGAGCACCGCTACACGGTGGTGGCCGGCCGAGACGGGGGTGCGTGCCCGCGCCACCAGCTCCTGGCGGCGCCGCACCTCGGGGGCCTCGCCGGGCTTTATCAAGCCGGCCGTCGCCTTGAAGACGACGCGGCGCCAGCCGGTGGCGGGTCCGTCCTTGCGGCCCTTGAGGAGGGTCGCGGGGTCGAGGCTGTCGGCCGAGGGCTTCGACGAGCGGGGCACGAGGGCCCGCGACGGGGTCGAGAAGGCCGGTGCGGGCAGGTTGTCGGGCTGGCGGCGGCGCGGCTGGTAGGGCTCGCGCTCGGCGATCTCCCGCGACTCCGAGACCGGTGGCTGAACCTCTCTCGTGTACGCGTCCAGCGCCTCCCGCGCCGAAGACCGGAAGGCCTCCCCGGGACCGGGGGGCGCCTCCGCCGGCGTGCTGAGGTTTTCTCGCAGAGATCCCCTTAACGGCTCCTCGGCGTCCCTGATGGGCCGGAACCGGTCGCCGGGGTCGGTGTCCTCGGCGGCGGGGGTCTCCTCAGCCTCGGTGCCGGGCCAGGAGAACCGGCCGGACTCGGAGTCGGGCCGCGACACCCGGTCGGTGTCACGCGGGAAGCCGAAATGCCCCGAGTCGGTGTCGGAGCGCGGGAGACCGAAAGACCCTGAGTCCCGGTCGTTGTCGGAGCGCGAGAGACCGAAAGGCCCGGAGTCAGAATCGGTACGCGTAACCCGGTCGGTGTCGGCGCGTGGGAGGCCGAAATGTCCGGAGTCGGAGTCGGTACGCGAAAACTCGAAGTCCGAGTCGCCTTCCGGCCGCGAGACCCGGTCGGTGTCGCTCCGCGAGAACGTGAAGCCGCCCGAGTCGGACTCGCCGTCCGAACGCAGGGCGTAGCTCCCGGGGTCGGTGTCGTTGCGCCCGTAGCTCGCCAGGTCGGACACCGTCTCGGGCGAGAACCGCCCCGTCTCGGCGTCGGGCCGGGGGAAGCGTCCCGAGTCGGACGGCTCGTCGGACACCGGCACAGCCGGCTCCAGCCAGCCGCGTACCGGCTCGTCGGAGGCGTCGGGTTCGGCCGGGGGCCGTTCGCCGAACGCGCCCACGTTGTAGGAGTCGGTGTCGATCGGGGAGTCCCCGAACGCCCCGCGCCCATTCCCGAACGGCAGCGGGTCGAGCGTCTCCACCCCGTTGTCGGTCGCGGGCGGCTCGTCGACGGCGGCGACCGCGCGGAACGGCGCCGGTTCGGCCGGGACGGACCGCCACGGGTCCTTCGGGTAGGGCGAGGGCACCTCGTCGCTCGGCGGCGCGGGCTGCTGGGACGCTTGGGACGCTGCCAGCGACGACGCCGTCACCGCGGACACCGCGATGTCGACCTCGTCGGGCATCTCCTTGATCGCGTCGAGCCAGGCGAGCTGGTCTTCGAGCGAGTGGGGATCCTCACGATCGTGTCGTGCCACCGTGTTTCCCCCTCGGGATGGGCTAAAGGGGCAGCAAACACATTGCAGATTAGCGCCCCGTATACAGGCGAACGCGGCCAACCGTCGAGTTGGCCGCTCGGTTACTTTAGGTCACATGCGTGCGATCGTGATTTCAAGCCCCGGCGGACCGGACGTTCTGGAGTGGCGCGAGGTGCCGGATCCCGTTCCCGCCCGAGGTGAGGTGGTGATTGAGATCACGGCGTCAGCCGTGAACCGGGCCGACCTCCTGCAGCGGCAAGGACTCTACCCGCCTCCGCCCGGCGCGTCTGAAATTCCCGGGATGGAATGTTCTGGGGTGATCAGTGAGGTCGGCGAGGGTGTCGACACCCTCACGGTCGGTGACGAAGTCACGGCTCTGCTGGCCGGTGGCGGATATGCCGAAAAGGTGGCAGTTCCGTGGCAGCAGGTGATGCCCGCCCCCACTTCCCTGGCCGAGTCGGCCGCGCTGCCCGAGGTGGCCTGCACGGTCTGGGCCAACGTCTTCATGGCGGCGCGCCTGCGGAAGGGCGAGACCCTGCTCGTCCACGGCGGCGCGAGCGGCATCGGGACGATGGCCATCCAGCTCGGCAAGGCCTTCGGCTCGCGGGTGATCGTCACGGCGGGTTCGGAAGCCAAGCTGGAACGATGCCTGGCGCTCGGCGCGGATAGAGGAATCAACTACCGAGAAGAAGATTTTTCCCAAGTACTGAAAAACGACCGCCCCGACGTGATCCTCGACATCATGGGCGCCAAGTACCTCCAGCCCAATGTCGCGGTCCTGGCCGAAGGCGGACGTCTGGCCGTCATCGGAATGCAGGGCGGCACCAAGGGCGAACTCGACATCGCCACGTTGCTGCGCAAGCGCGGGACCGTCATGGCCTCGGCCCTGCGCAGCCGCACCCCCGACGAGAAGGGCGCGATCTGCCGGGGCGTCGCCGACAACGTGTGGCCGCTGGTCAGCGCGGGTGCGATCAGTCCGGTCGTCCACGCTGAGATACCGATGGAACACGCTGCGGAGGCCCACCGCATGCTCGAAGCCGGCGACCACATCGGCAAGATCCTGCTAGTAGGTTGAGAGGCATGAACGCTGACGAGAGCACTCCACACATCGTGGTTCTTCCGGCAGGCGAAGAGGCCCCGGGCGGCGAGGAGCGGTCGGTCGCCGACCTGGTGGAACAGCCCGCGAAGGTGATGCGGATCGGCAGCATGATCCGCCAGCTTCTCGAAGAGGTCCGCGCGGCCCCTCTCGACGAGGCGAGCCGCAAGCGTCTCATGGAGATCCACCAGAGCTCGATCAAGGAGCTCGAAGACGGCCTGGCCCCTGAGCTCGTCGACGAACTCGAGCGCCTCTCGCTCCCGTTCACCGACACCAACGGCTCCCCGCCCAGCGAGGCGGAGCTCCGCGTGGCCCACGCCCAGCTGGTCGGCTGGCTGGAAGGCCTCTTCCACGGCATCCAGACCACCCTGTTCGCCCAGCAGATGGCGGCCCGCGCCCAACTGGAGCAGATGCGCCGCGCGCTGCCCGGCGGCTTCTCCCAGCAGGGCGGCCAGGAAGACCCCGGCCACCGCGGCGCCTCGGGGCCCTACCTCTAAAGCCCTTTGTGTACGGGCTGGGCGACCCCCAGGGCACCCGGCCCGCCCACAACCCTCACATGGACGGCACCGCCCGGAGGGGATAAGCCGAACACGGCCACCGGATCGGGCGCTCCAAGGGCTGAGGAAAAGCGCAAACCACCGCCCTCAGGCCGCCGAAGCACCCCCATACAGCCGCTCCAGAACCAGCGCCACCCCGTCGTCGTCGTTGGCCGCCGTCACCTGGTCGACGGCCGCGAGCACGTCGGGATGCGCGTTCGACACCGCGACCGACGTCCCCGCCCACCCCAGCATCGGCAGGTCGTTCGGCATGTCGCCGAACGCGACCGCCTCCCCGGGTGCGATCCCGTTGCGTTCGGCGAACCGGGCCAGGGCGGTCGCCTTGGTCACCCCGAGCGCGCTCATCTCGATCAGCGCCCGCCCGCTCGAATGCGTGGGCGTCACCAGGCCGCCCACCAACGCCACGACCTGCTCGTAGAGATCGTCGGCGTCCATCGTGTGGTGATAGGCGAGCAGCTTCGCGCACGGAAGCCCCAGAACCGAGGCCACGGGCGGCCGGCCGTCCCCGAACCGCAGATCCCAGCCGCCCAGAGGGAAGCCGGTCTCGTAGGCGTACCCGTCCTCGTACTCGACCGAGAAGGTCAGCGACGGCACGGCGGCCCGCAACAGGGCGACCGTCTCGGCCACCACCTCTGACGGCATCAGGTGGGAGTCGGCGATCGACTCGGTGTGGAGGTCGTACAGGAGCGCGCCGTTGGCGCAGATGGCCAGGCCTCGGTGGTTGACGACGTGGGAGACGGTCGTCATCCAGCGGGGCGGGCGGGCGGTGACGAAGACCAGGGTCGCCCCGGAGTCCTCTACGGCGGCGAAGGCGGCGGCGGTGCGGGCCGAGATGGTGCCGTCGGAACGCAGGGCGGTGCCGTCGAGGTCGGTGGCGACGAGGCGCGGTGGGGCCATAACAGGTCCCAGTTTGCCCTGTCCCCGAGACGCCCCGGTCAGGGGGATCTCAGGACAAGAATTCTCCCCCGGACTTGGAACACCGGGGGGCCGACATAGTGTTAGATGTGAACGCGTTGTATTAGCTGTTCCCGTAGCGAAAACCAGCTTGACTGTTATGAGCCACCCGGGGAGCTGTGCGACACACCGGGGCTCACGAGGTGTGTGCCCCAAGATTCACTTCCTTAGGGAGAGCGTTAATGGCTCAGGGAACCGTCAAGTGGTTCAACGCTGAAAAGGGCTTCGGCTTCATCGCCCCGGACGGCGGCGCGCCGGACGTGTTCGTGCACTTCTCGGCCATCACCGGCTCCGGCTACCGGAACCTGGAAGACGGCCAGCGTGTGGAGTTCGAGGTCACCGAGGGCCCGAAGGGTCCGCAGGCCTCGCAGGTCCGCGCCCTCTAGACCACTGACAACGGCGAAGGCCGGGGCTCTTCGAAAGAAGAACCCCGGCCTTCGTCGTGTTATTTGACGGGTTCGAGAACGTCGAGCCCCACAAAGGGCCGCAGCGCCTTGGGAACCACGACCGAACCGTCGGCCTGCTGGTGGTTCTCGAGAATCGCCACAATCCATCTGGTGGTCGCGAGTGTGCCGTTCAGCGTGGCCACCACGCGGGGCTTGCCGTCTTCGTCGCGGAATCGCACCTTGAGGCGGCGGGCCTGGAACTCGGTGCAGTTCGACGTCGAGGTGAGTTCGCGGTAACGCCCCTGGCTGGGGATCCAGCCCTCGCAGTCGAACTTGCGGGCGGCCGACATGCCGAGGTCGCCGGCGGCGGTGTCGATGACCCGGTAGGGCAGCTCGCACTTGTCGAGCATCTGCTTCTCCCACGCCAGCAGCCGCTGGTGCTCCTCGGCCGAGTCCTCCGGCTTGCAGTAGGAGAACATCTCGACCTTGTCGAACTGGTGCACCCGGATGATGCCGCGGGTGTCCTTCCCGTACGACCCGGCCTCTCGGCGGAAGCACGACGACCAGCCGGCGTAGCGGTAGGGGAGCTGGGAGCCGTCGAGGATCTCGTCGGCGTGGTAGGCCGCCAGCGGCACCTCGGAGGTGCCGACCAGGTAGAGGTCGTCTTCGGGCAGCCGGTAGATCTCGCTGTCGTGGGCGATCGTGAAGCCGGTGCCCTGCATCGACTCGGGCTTGACCAGCACCGGGGTGATCATCGGCACGAAACCGGCCTCGACGGCCTGCTGCATGGCCATGTTGAGCAGCCCGAGCTGGAGCCGGGCCCCGGCGCCGCGCAGGAAGAAGAACCGGGAGCCCGAAACCTTCGCGCCCCGCTCCATGTCGATCGCGCCGAGCAGTTCGCCCAGCTCAAGGTGGTCGCGCGGGGTGAAGTCGAACTCCCGGGGAGTGCCCACGTGGTCGAGGACGACGTAGTCGTCCTCACCTCCGTGGGGCGCGGCCGGGTCGACGATGTTGGGCACCGACATCACCTTGGCGTCGAGCTCGGCGCCGAGCTGCTCGGCCTCCGCCTCGGCCGCCTTCACCTGCGCCGCGAGATCCTTCGCCCGGTCGAGCAGCGCCTGCCGCTCGTCGCCGGACGCCTTGGAGACCGACTTGCCCACGTTCTTCTGCTCGGCGCGCAGGGACTCGAAGGAGCCCAGCGCGCTACGACGACGCTCGTCGAGGGAGAGCAGCGTGTCGACGACGGTGTCGTCCTCCCCGCGGGCGCGCTGCGAGTCGCGCAGCCGGTCGGGATCTTCGCGTAGGGTTCGCAGGTCAATCACAGAGCAAACGCTACCGTTGGACGGAACCTGCCCGCATGCGGCTTAGCCACCCGGCGGCCTCGGCGAAATCGGGGTCGGCGGTGCCGCGCTTGATCTGCGTCGGCACCTTGTCGGCCCGCGGATAGCTCCCGAGGAAGCGCAGATCGCCCGAAATGCGGTGCAGTCCGGAGACGGCCTCCCCGACCCGCGCCTCGGCGATGTGCCCTTCGCAGTCGAAGTGGAAGAAGTAGCTGCCGATGCCGTCACCGGTCGGACGCGACTCGATGCGGGTCAGGTTGACGCCGCGTACCGAGAACTCCGAGAGCATCTCCAGCAGCGCGCCCGCGTGGTCGTCGCGCAGAAAAGCCACCATCGACGAGCGGTCGGCGCCGGTCGGCTCGGGCAGCGCCCCGGGGGGCGCGACCTGGACGAAGCGGGTCACGGTGTCGTTGCGGTCGCCGATGTCGGAGGCCAGCTCGGTCAGGTCGTAGATCTCACCCGCGATGGCCGGGCCGATGGCGGCATCGTAGGGGGACTCGGGGTTGGCGATCTCCTGGGCCGCGCCGGCGGTCGAGGAGGCGTGGACGACCACGGCGCCCGGGATCTCCCGGTCGATGAACTCACGGCACTGCGTGTGCGCGGCGGGGTGGGTGAAGATGCGCTTGATCTGGCGCATCTCGGTGCCCGGACGGACGAGAAGGGAGAACTCGACGGGGAGCAGCAGCTCGGCGACGATCAGCAGCGGCTTGCCCCAGGCGAACTCGTCGAGCGTCTGGGCGATGCCGCCTTCGAGCGAGTTCTCGAGGGGCACGACCGCCCCTTCGGCCTCGCCGTTGCGGACCGCGTCGAGCGCGGCCTTGACGTTGGCGCACGGCAGGCGCTCGGCCTCGGGCGCAAGCTCACGAAGGGCGGCTTCACAGAAGGTGCCCTCGGGGCCCAGATAGGCGAGCTTTGACATAACACCAGGTTAGCCACAGCAGGGCGTGGTGTATGCGCAACTTTACGACTTCAGCGGGCCGAGTTGCTCCAGAGCCCTCCGGCGGGTCGCAGCAGGTCACCGTCGGCCGCCTCGACTTCGGGCCCCAGCCCGAGCCGCGCCGCCCGCACCGCCTGCTCCTCCTCTGGAGAGAGGGGCTGGAGCCCCTTGCCGCCCCTTAGCGCCCTGACGTAGGTGCGGGTTTCGGTCCGCCCGTTGATCGACGTGAGCACGATCCCGTCGCCCAGCCCGTTGATCAGCGCGACCGAGAACGACAACCGCCCCGTCATCTCCTCCAGGGCGTCGTAGCGGAAGACGGCCACATCGCGGATCGCCTTGGTGTCGACGACCCCCTCGACCGCCGCCCGCCTGGCCAGCACGTCGAGACAGTCCTGGACGGCGGCCCGCGCATTACGCAGCGAGTAGAGCCCGATGACGACCCCGGTGAACCCCGCGAGCAGCCCGGCGATCACGAAAGCGGTAACCAGCACGCGACCGAGCGTAATGGCGCGGTCACGGTTTCGCCCGGGTTCGGGCAAGGACGAACACGAGGGCCATGGCCCCCAGCCCGAACGCGTTCTGCACGATCTTCCCCAGCGTCGGCGACAACACGGGGATCTCCCACATCTTGATGTAGGCCCCCCACCACGGGATCGGCAACACGTAGTAGACCCACGTGACCGCCCGCTGCCGGATCTCGGGCAGCGCCGCCAGCACGACCACGATCCAGGCGAGATGGTGAATCCAGGCCACCGGGGAAAGCAGCACCGCCATCAATCCGGTGAGCGCCGTCGCCGTGAGAGTGTCGCCGGCGAGGTAATGGCGGCGGGCGGCGCGGAAGCCGTACCACCCGATAAAGGCGACGGCGGCGAGCCAGAGCACGGTGGTCAGCGCGTCGGGCCAGTAGAGCCGCAGCAGCATCCCCCGCATCGACTGATTCGTGGTCGCCGTATTGGCCCCGAGCCTTTCCGAATCGAGCAGCGCCCCGAACCAGAAGTCGACGGCGTCCTGCGGAATCACCAGAAACGGAATGACGGTGAGGAGGGCCGCCGTTCCCGACGCCGTGAGGAACGTTTTCATGTCCTCATTCCGGTACGGCTTCCGCCACGCCACCAGCAGCAAGAGGATGAGAAACACCCCCGGCGTGAGCTTCACCGCCGTCGCGATGCCGATGAGAATGCCGCGCGGCCACCAGGGCCGTTTGACGACGACGTCGAACAGGCACAACGCGACGAGGAACAGATCGACCTGACCGAACCTGATCTGGTCGCGGATCGGCATCAGGTAAAGGCACGCGATCGTGACCAGCGGCAACCATTTCCGCTGTTCGGGAAAGGCCACCCAGACGACGGCCACGAGCGTCGCGACGATGGCCGCCGTCCAGACCCACTGCAACACCGGCCACGGCAGCATGGCGAGCGGCACCGCGAGCATGGCCGAGATCGGCGGATAGGTGAACGGCAGCAGTTGCGGCGCCGGGGTCACCACGCCGTAGACGGGAAGCCCGTCAAGGAGCGCCTGCCCGCCGAGCCGGTAGACGTCGAGATCGACGAGCCGCTGGTCATCGGGGTTGGTCAGCCAGTAGTGCACGAGCGGCGCGGCCGCGGCCAGCACCAGCAGCACCCCCGCCAGCGGCCACCACGTCGTCCGACTCCGCGCAACGCTTCCCACGACGAGGCAGGCTACCGTTTAGCCCGCTGACGGACCGCAGGGAAGGAGACCCCGTGCACGGACCCTCCGAAGGTGCGGCCGCACGGGGAGAAGCACCGGACCTCGCGGCCCTTCCGCGAAACGGCACGGCCGAGAACGGCACGGCCGAGAACGGCACGGCCGAGAACGGCACGGGCGAGAACGGCACGGGCGAGAACGGCACGGGCGAGAACCGCACGAGCGAAACCCGCACGGCGCTCGCTTCGGGCGGCGTCGCCGACACATCGCACCGAGCTCGTCCCGTGGCCAGGAGACCGGTCCGAGCCGCGGGGTCCCGGAGAGCGAGGATCCACCGGATCGTCTGGGTTCTGCTCACCGCCGTTTTGACCGGGGTCTTCGGCCTGCCCGGGAGCGCGCTCGCCGCCCCCCAGGGGCAAGTGGTGATCATCGGCGTCCCCGGCCTGGAGTGGGCCGACCTCAGCCCCTGGCGCACCCCCAATCTGTGGAAACTCGCCGAAACCGCCGGTGCCGCCTCGTTGTCGACCCGTGCGGTCCCGCTCGAAGGCCGGGGCATCACCTGCCCGGTCGCCGGTTGGCTGACGGTGTCGGCCGGGCAGCGGGCCGCCGCCCCAGGGTGCGAACCGCCCGTTCAGCCCAGAGGCGCCACCGTGCCCGACTGGCAGGCGCTCGTCGAGCTCCAGCGGCAGTCGTCGTTCCAGGCCCGGATCGGCACCCTCGGCCAGGCGGTCAAGGACGCGGGCGGCAAGACCGTCGCCGTGGGCCCGGGGGCGCTGCTGGCCGCGGTCGACCTGTCCGGGAACACCACCAGCTACTTCGAGAGCATCGCCGATCTCAACCCCGGCGGCTACCAGCTCATCGTCGCCGAGGCCCCGGAGATCTCCGACGCCTGGCTGGCCGACGGCATGAGCGCCCGGGGAAGAGAGCAGGCCGTCGCCGCCGCCGACACGACCGTCGGAGCCATCCTCGCCAAGATCCCTCAACGGGCGACGATCCTGGTCGGCGGGGTCTCCGACGCCCGGGCCGGCGCCCACCTGCACGTCGCCATGGCCCGTGGGCCCTCGTTCGGGACGGGCCTGCTGACCGCGTCGTCGACCCGCCAGGTCGGCCTGGTCACCATCACTGACCTGACCGCCACCGCCCTGACCGCCCTCGGCCTGCCCGTCCCGGACGGCGTCGTGGGCCGCGCCTGGACCCCGACGGCCCAGCCCGCCGACCCGAAGGCCCTCGCCGACGACGACCTCGCCAGCCAGGTCCTCAGGGACGTGCGGGAGCCGTTCTTCTTCGCGCTGGTCATGATCCAGGTCCTCTTCTACGCCGTCGCGTCGGTGATCATGCGCCGCCAGGTCGCCGCCGCCGGACGGGCCATGATGATCGTCGGCGTCGTCAGCGGCGCGGTGCCGATCTCGACATTCCTGGCGCAGCTCGTGCCGTGGTGGAGCGTCGCGCATCCGATGCCCGCGCTCGTCGGCACGATCCTCGGCTTCGCCCTGCTCATCGCGGCCGTCGCGTTCGCCGGGCCGTGGCGGCGCGATGTGCTCGGGCCGCTGGGCGTCGTCGCGGGCGTGTCGTCGGTCGCGCTGCTGCTCGACGTCATGACGGGCTCGCACCTCCAGGTCAACGCGGTCACCGGCTACGAGCCGGTAACCGGCGGCCGGTTCTACGGCTTCGGCAACATGGCCTTCGCCGTCTACTCGACCGGCACGATCCTGTTCCTGGCCGCCGCCGCCCACTTCATCCGCCGCCGCACCTCTGCCCTCGTCTTTTGCGCCGGGTACGGCCTGTTCGCCATCGCCGCCGACGGCTGGCCCTCCTGGGGGGCCGACTTCGGCGGGGTGCCGTCGTTCGTGCTCGGTTTCGCGGTGTTCATGCTGCTCCTGGCCGGCCTGCGGGTGTCGGTGGCCCGGCTGGCCCTGATCGCCGTCGGGGGCGCCGCGCTGATCACGGTGATCGCCCTGGCCGACTATTCGCGGCCGGCCGAGCAGCGCACCCACCTGGGCGCGTTCGTCCAGCAGGTCATCGACGGCGAGGCCGGCGGGGTGCTGGCGCGCAAGCTCGGCGCGATGCTCGGCACCCTGGGGAACTGGCCGCTGACCCTGCTGTCGCTGGTCGCGGTGGCGTTCCTGTTCCTCGTGCTGGCCCGGCCGCGCGAGATGAGGGTCGCCGCGCTGAGCGTGGCCTACGAGAAGGCCCCGGAGCTGCGGGCCGGGTTGATCGGCGCGCTGACGGCGGCGTTCGTCGGCTTCCTGATCAACGACTCGGGGATCGCGATTCCGGCGATGGCACTGACGGTGGCCGTACCGCTGACACTCGCGGCAGCCGTACGAGCAGAAACACCACCACCCCGAGCAGGAGCCACGGAACGACCTGGGACCTGACCACCTCCACCAGCCAATCCGACCCGGCGGGCTGGTCGAACTGCCGTGCCGGCAGGTAGGCCAGCGAGAGCAGCGAGATCCGGGCCACCAGGACGTAGTCGAGCCACGACCTCGGCACCAGCGCGAGCAGGGCGAAGGCGAGCCCGTCGTACCAGGGCAGCGCGTAGGGCGTGGAGAACAACCACGCGACGGAGAACGCCACGGCGACCCGCGCGGCGTCGAGCGGCGCCAGCGCCCGCAGCAGCAACGCGGCCAGCGCGGCGAACAGGAGCAGCGACCCGATCTGGATCCAGACCTTGTACGACCCCTCTCCGATCACCGTCTGCAACCCGGTCTTGACCACGCTCCACGGCGTCGCGAGCGAGACCATCTTGCTGGCGTTGAGCACCTGGCCCAGAGAATGGGGCCCCGCGAGCCAGTAGGCCATCCCGGAGACCGCCAGCGCGGTCGCGGCCACCAGCGCCAACCGGCCCAGGTTCCGCCGCAGCTCCCAGGCGACCCCGAGCGCGACCACCCCGACGGTCACCTTGGCCGCGACCCCCAGACCGAGGAACACGCCCTTGAAGCGGGTGACCAGCGCGGCGACCACGAAGGCGACGGCGAGCGTGTCGGCGTGCATGCCGGCGACCAGGTGATAGACGACCAGCGGATTGGCCGTCCACAACACCACCCCGCGCGACCCCAGCATCCAGGCGACGGCGAGGAAGGCGGCGGCGTTGACGAGCGCCATCACGAACACGGTCAGCCGGACGGAGTCGCCCCCGACGAAACTCGCCAGCGCCTGCACGCCGGTCGTGACGGGACCGTAGACGCTCGGCGTCGTGGCCCACTCCTCGACCGCCCCGAGAACCGGATCACCGGGGATTCGGTCAGGCGTGACCGAATAAGGGTCATGCCCCAAAGTCACGAGCCGACCGTAGGCGGCGTAGTTCAGATGGTCGGACGACCCGATCGGCGGCAGGAAGGCCAGCAGCACGACCGCCACGACCCCCAGCCACCGGAGCACCCGCAGCGAAGGCACGCCGTAGAGCCCCAGCAGCACCCCGGCCGTTCCCAGGACGACCACCGCGAAGGCCAGCCCGATGGCCGGCCACCCAGGCAACCCCGCGTCGACGAAGAAGGGCAGCCACCCGGCCCCGGCCAGCCGAGGCTGCAACGCCGACGGCCCCAGCAGGGCCAGCAGCACCGTCAGCCCAAGGGCCGCCGCCACACACGCGACGGCCAGCCTGCCCGCAGCCACACGCTCCACGCCGAGAAGCCTAGAGCCGCACCCCTAAGGACGAGTCTGTGGCCGGAAGCTCTCGATCGTCTCCATCGCCTTGACCACGGTGGGTTCCCGGGCCGCCAGCGCCCGCGACACGTCGCGCAGCTGCTTCGCCCGGTGCAGTTGGGCCCGCCAGTCGCTTCCGGTCGCCCGGTGGGCCATCTCTACCTCGACCTCCACCACCCGGAACCCCTTCCGGACGAGGTCGATCGTGAGCCCGGTCTCCACGCCGAACCCGGCGGCCAGCGGCCGGGCCGCGTCGAAGGCCGCGCGGGTCAGGCAGCGCTGGCCGTTGAGGGGCTGCGCCGGGTCGAACCCGGTCAGCCGTTTGATGCCGTCGCGGGCGACCCGCACCACGACGCCGTGCCCGCCGAGCTTCACCCGGGTGGCGAAGGTCGCGATGGTCATGTCGGCCACGCCGTCACGAACCGGTCCGATCAGGGGAGCCGCCGCGGCGGCCGTCTCCCCCAGGTCGGCGTCGAGAAAGAGCAGGTGGCAGTCTTCGTCGAGCAGTCGTACGGCCTCGGCGCCGCTCTCCATGGCCGCGGCCTTGCCCCGGTTGCGGCTGTGGCGCACGACACGGGCGCCCGCGGCCCGCGCCACCCGTCCCGTCTCGTCGGACGAGCCGTCGTCGACCACGAGGACGAGCGAGACGCCGGGCAGGCGGAGGGCCGCGGTGACCGTCGCGGCGATGCGGTCGCCCTCGTCTTTGGCCGGGATGACGACCGCGGTGTCCGAGCGGGGGGAAAGATCGCTCATCCGGTCGGGTTGGCCAGCTCCGCGGGCACGCTCTCGTGCACGGTGAACACCGAGTCGAGACCGGTCACCTGAAGGATCTTGCGGACCGCCGGACGTGGCGCGGCCACCTCCAGCACGCCGCCGCGTTCCTTGAGCCGCTTGAGAGCGGACAGCAGCACGTTCATGCCGGTGGAGTCACAGAACTCCACGCCGGACATGTCGATGACGACCCGGTCAAGCGCGGTCTCTTCGAGCACTCGGGTGAACTCCGACTGCAGGCGAGGCGCGGTATAGAGGTCGATTTCTCCGATTACGGCCATCACAGCGTGACCCGCATGCGATCGAGTCGAGACTTTGAGCTCCACAGCGCGCACACTAGCGCCGGTCGGGCGCTGGGTCACGTTCCTCTGGGATTACCGAAGAGTCGTCCGCCCTTTGTCCCCGATTTCGGTCCCATGTAAACGCAGAGTGCGCGAAGCTTGACGCTATGGAACCGGCTCCCGCCGGAGCCGAAGGAGGAGCGGCGCTCATGAACACGGAACTTCCCGAAGATCCACAGAGACGTCGGCTTCGTGAGCGGCTGGAGGTCATCCAGATCCGCACCGACAAGGCGAGTTCATGGCGTGAAGCGGTCAGACCTCTGCGGCATCTGCTCAACCGTGAGGGCTTCGTACCGATCAAGACCCGGCTCGCCTCGACCGACCTCGACTTCCTGGAATCCTCGCGCGACGATCTGCTGGCCTTCTCCGAGTTGTCGCTGCGGTTGATCGATCTCCACCAGCCGCGCGACGCGGGCGGCATCACGAGTGACACGGCCCATCCGATCCTGCGCTGCCGGAGCTGCATGTGGCGCTGGCCGTGCCCGACGTTCCGGGCGATCACCGAGGCGTTCTCGATCGGCTACGACACGGGTTCGTAGCGGTAGCCGACGCCCCAGACGGTGATGATGCGGCCGGGGTCGGTCGGGTCGCGCTCGATCTTCTCCCTCAGCCGGCGCACGTGCACGGTCACCGTCGAGGAGTCGCCGAAGGCCCAGCCCCAGACGCGATCGAGCAGGTCGGTGCGGCTGAACGCCTGGCGGGGGTTGCGCAGCAGGTAGACGAGCAGGTCGAACTCGCGGGCGGTCAGGGTGACCTCCGCGTCGCCCAGACGCACGTGGCGGGCTCCGACGTCGACCACGAGGTCGGCGTCACGGAGCACCCCCGTTCCGGCCGGCACGATCGATCCACGGGCTCTGCGCAGCACCGCGGCGACGCGCAGGGCCAGCTCGCGGGGGCTGAAGGGCTTGGTGACGTAGTCGTCGGCGTCGGCGTCGAGGTCGACCAGGTCGATGGCCTCGCCCAGGAGGATCACCGGGACCGGCCAGCGGGCCCGCAGCTCGTGGCCGACGGCGAGCCGGTTCATGTCCAGGATGAGCAGATCGGGCGGGCCGGTCAGGTCCGCCGGATCACACCGGACCTCGTGTCCGTCGCGTTCGAGATAACGCGCGACGACCTCGGCCACGGCGGGGTCGTCGTCGACCACGAGAATGACGGTCACGCTCCAAAGACTAGGTCGCACGGCGATCGCCGAACGCGTAGTTTGTTGGCCATGACCCGTACTGTTCTTGCGGTCGTGGGGATCTTCCTCGCCATCTGGCTGGTGATCGGATTCGTCATCCCCGCGCTCTTCGCGACGCTGAAGTTCCTCCTGGTCGTCGCGCTGATCGCGGCGGTCGTGGTCGGTGTGATCACGCTGGTGGGCAAGAAGTAACACATGTTCGTCCAGGCCCTGCTCGGCGCGCTCGCGATGCCCGGTGGCATCGCGCTGCTCGCCGTGCTGGGCCTGCTGCTCGTCGCGTGGGCGCTGCGGCTGCTGTCCGCGGCGCCCCACGTCGCACAGGCACCGCTCGGCGCGGGTGTCGAAGCCGTTCTGGTACGGCTCCGCCACCCCAATTCACCAGGCCGAACACGGTCGAGAGCTCCGACAGGAAACCCGGCGCCCCGCTGATCGCCATTGATCGGCAAGGGCGCCTTCGTCGTGTCCGAAAACTGACGAAAGGTTCCTGAATCGTGTTCGACTTCATCCTCGGCCCGGCCTACGACGCCACGGCGGCGCTGGCCGGCCTCGTCGGCGCCGCCCCGGCGATCGTGCTGCTGACCCTGCTGGTCCGGCTCGCCCTGCTTCCCCTGGGGATCCGCCAGGCGAAGCTCCAGCGCATCCGCCAGAGGCTGGCCCCCGACCTGGCGAAGATCCAGAAACGCCACGCCAAAGACCCGGAACGGATGGCCAGGGAGGTCCGGTCCCTCTACGCCGACGCGGGCACCTCGATGTTCGCCGGCGTCGGGACGGGCCTGGCCCAGATCCCGTTCGCGATCGTGTTGTACAACCTGTTCACCCACCCGGTGATCGCCGGGCAGCAGAACGTCCTGATGACCCACAGCGCGCTGTCGGTGCCCCTGAGTGAGCACCTCGGGGCGGTCGTCGCCCACTCCGGATTGTTCGGCGGACCCACCCTGGTGTTCGTCGGCCTCCTGGTGCTCATCGCACTGGTGGCGTGGCAGTCGTCCCGACTCGTGATCAGGACGCCTGAAATGCCCGGAAGCGGGCTGTTGAAACTGCTTCCCTACGGGACCGTGCTCGCCGCCGCGTTCCTGCCGTTCGCGATGGGCGTCTACCTGCTGATCAGCACCGCATGGACGACGACCGAACGGCGACTACTCACCGTTTAGACGACTTCGCGCAGTGCGCTGATTTCGGACTCACCTGACTGCCCATTTCGGGCGGGCTGAGGGGCGTGGACGATGGCCCATACGGTCGTCGTCTCGCCCTCGTGGCGTACTCCCCAGCGCTCTGCGAGGAACTCGACGATGCCGAGCCCCCGGCCCCCCAGAGACGAGAGAGTAGGCCGTCCGGCACGCGGCTCGGTGGTCGCCCCACCGTCGCTCACGGCCACTTCCACATGTCCGTCACCACAGGCCCATGTGACTCTGAGCTGCCCAGACGCGAGGGGGTGTGCGTGGCGCAGGGCATTGCTCAACAGTTCGCTCATCACCAGGACCGTGTCGTCGACCGCCGCTTCGAAAACCCCGGAAGCGAGCAGGTCGGCGCTGAGGCGTTGACGCGCCACAGCCACGCTCGACAGAGCGTACGGCAGCATGACGACGCTCGACGCACTCACCTCCCCGTTCTCCCGAACCCCCTGAAGATGGTCACCCCAGTAAGACCGAAATGCCCCGTTCGCTGACCGTGGAAACCGAGCACTGATTACAGCTTGTGCACTTTGGACAATAGGTCAGCTTCGGTGTTACCCCGCTCTTACCGCCCCGGTGTGTCGGGTGCGGTGACAAACCCCTCTCTGCGCAGCACGAACTGCATACGTGTACCACCTTCGGGTCGGGGCAGCGCGGCCACCTCCCCTCCTTGGGCCCGCGCGAGGCTCCGGACGATGTACAACCCGAGCCCCACCCCGCCGAACCGGCGGCGGTCGCCGCTCTCGCCCTGGACGAACCGTTCGAAGACGCGTTCGCGGTCGGACGGGGCGATGCCGATGCCCTCGTCGTCGACGGTCAGCACCACCCGGGTCTCCTCCGCCCAGGCCGAGACCTGGATGAGGCCCCCGTCGGGGGAGTACTTGAAGGCGTTCTCCAGCAGCTGGTCGAGCAGTATGTCGGTGGCGAGCGCGTCGCCGCGTACCAGAGGAAGGTCGTCGGGGACCCGCACCTCGACGCGGTGGCGGTCGGACAGCACCGGCAGCCCCAGGGTCGCGGCGCGCACCCGTTCGGCCAGGTCGAAGGCCTCGTCGCGGACCGACGGCTCGGCCGCCCCGGCGCGGGCGCCGAGCAGGAGGTGGTCGATCAGCCGCCCGAGCGACTTGGCCCGTTCGGCGATCGTGTGGACGTGGGCCCGGCGGTCGGCGTCGGAGAGCTTGTCCCACCGGTCGGCCAGCGTGCTGGCGAAGCCGGTCACGACGGTGATCGGGGTGCGCAGCTCGTGGCTGGTGGTGGCCAGGAACAGGTCCTTGGCCTCCTCCAGCTCCTTGGCGCTGGTGATGTCGCGGAAGTCGGCGACGATCTCGCCGGTCTCCGGGATGGTCGCGCAGAGCACGTCGAGCCAGCGGCCCGATTCGAGCTGGAAGGTCAGCTTCTCGCCGGGCGCGGGCAGGTCGAAGGGCGGCGGCCTGCCGATGACGTCCTCGTAGGCGTAGCCGGTCAGTTCGGCCGCCTTGGGGTTCCAGCGCGTGACCGTGCCGCTCTCGCTGAGCACGGCGATGCCGTCGGCGCTGGCGTCGAAGACGGCGCGTTCGTGCGCCCGCTGCCGGACGGCGTCCTGGTAGGCCACCGCGTTGCCGACCGCGATCCCGGCGTGCCCGGCGAGCAGTTCGAGCAGTTCGAGCTCCACGTGGCCGGGCTTGCGCCGGGCGAACAGCGCGTAGAGGGCGCCGTAGGGCCGCCCGCCGACGGCCGCGATGCCGACGGCGATGGTGTGCAGCCCGTCGAGCTGGGCCCAGATGAGGTCCTGGAGGCCCTCGGGCCCGGTTTCGAGGATGACCGGCTTGCCGGTGCGCAGCAGCTTGCCGACCAGGCTGCTGCCCAGGTCGGCGGTGGCGCCCTTCATGCCCTCGGGCAGCCGGTGGGAGCTGACGAGCCGGAGCTTCTCGCCGTCGATCAGCACGAACCCGCCCGCGTCGGCCCCGGTCAGCTCGGTGAGCGAGCCCGCGATCCGGTCGAGCACCACGTTCTGGTCGAGTTCGGCGTTGATGTCGCCGACGACGTCGGTGAGGCGGCGGACGAGCTGGGCGCGCCGGACCGACCGGGCCCGCGCGGCCTCGTTGTCGTCGCGCTGGTGGTAGACGCCGACGTAGCCGAGCAACGCGCCCGAGGGTGTGCGCAACCCGCTGATGTCGGCCTGCACCTCGATCAGCGTGCCGTCGCGCCGGAACCTGCGGGTTCTGAGCTGTACGGTCCCACCCGTGCGCACCCGTTCGAGCACCGCGTTGTGCTCGGCCATCAGCTCCTCGGGCACGAAGGGCGGCCGGCGGCCGAGGATCTCCTCGGCGGGCCAGCCGAACAGCCGCTCGGCGGCCGGGTTCCACGTGACCACCGACAGATCGCGGTCGAGGGCGACGATGGCATCGGCCGCGCTGGCGACTACCGCCCGCGCGATCCCTTCGTCCTCGTCGTCACGTTTGTCCCAGTGGTCACATTCCACGGGTCCATCGTGCCGCTTTTCCGATCGTGATCATGGGCTTTTCCGATGCTCCGCTACGCTGCCCTCGAACCCGGGGAAGGGAAGTGCATGGACGCGTCGGCCGCATCGGGCGACCTGGAGGCACTGCTCCGGGTCACCTCGCCCACGTACGTAGGGGAATCCGCACCCGACATCGCCTTCGGCACCCACGAGACCCCCGCCGGCCTGCTCGTGCTGGCCGTCACCGCGCGGGGTGTGATTGCCGCCACATTCGACGACGAACACGCCGTCTACGAACGGATCTACCGCGAGGTCGGGTCGTTCATCGGCCACGACCCCAAGCGCCTCGACCCGCTGAAGCGGGAGATCGACGCCTACTTCGAGCGCCGGCTGCGGACCTTCACCCTCCCGTTCGACCTCCGGCTCGCCACGCCGTTCGCCCGCAGCGTGCTCCAGATGATCACCTCGGTGCCCTACGGCACGACCACCACCTACGCCGAGGTCGCCGCTCGCATCGGCCGGCCCCAGGCGCTGCGCGCGGTCGCCAACGCGGTCACCGAGAACCCCGTCTGCCTGTTGGTCCCGTGTCACCGGGTGGTCGAGGGGCCAGGCTCGCCGGGGGCGTACGCCGGTGGAAAAGCGGCCAAAGAACTGCTGTTGACCATGGAAATCGCCTAGCGCAACGAGTCTGTCCCCACACGGTAAACCTGTGATCACTCAATGTGATAGTAATCTCACGCCGAGCAATCACCAGGTCACTAGTGGGGAGTGGTCATGCTGGGGTTCATCGTCGCCGTGGGGTCGGCGATCGCCGTGGTGGCGCTGTCGGCGCTCCTTTTCCGAAAGTTCGGCGCCGGCAGTGAAGACTCCGACCCGGGCGGCCCGTCGGTCGGCCACGCCGGGTCGATGTTGTCGGCGCTGTTCCTGCTGGTCTTCGCCATCGCGATCGTCGTGCCGTGGACGACCGCCGACTCGGCCCGGCAGAACACCTACACCGAGAGCCAGTCGGCCGTGGAGGCCTACTGGGCGGCCGACGAGCTGCCCGGCCCGGCCGCCGCGCAGGTCCAGGCCGGTCTGCGCGACTACGTCGGCTTCGTGGTCGACCAGGAGTGGCCGCTGATGGCCGACGGGCGGCTCAGCCCCGAGGGCACCACCCGCCTGAACACGTTGCGCACCCAGGTGGCCGGTCTGGTCGTCGACGGCGAAGACCAGGAAGACGCCAAGGCGGCCGTCATGGACCAGATCTCCCAGCTCAGCTCCTCGCGGCGGCAGCGCGCCGCCGACGCCGGGGCGACGCCGCCGACGATCCTGCTGGTGCTGACCGTGGTGACCGGCCTGATCGTGCTGGTCTTCCCGTTCCTGGCCGGGGCCCGGCCGAAGGGGATGGCGCTGCTGCCGATGCTGGCCATGGCCGCGCTGCTGGGGGTCGGCATCTACATGGCCTTCGACATCGTCCACGTGTTCGACGGCGGGCTGGCGGTCAAGCCCGACGCGTTCACCAGTGCGCTGGCCGAGTTCGGCCGCATATCGGGGTTGAGCTGATGAACAACCGGATAACGGCCGCCACGCTCGGCTTCCTGATGCTGGCCACCCTGTCGGTGGCCTCGGCCCCGGCCGCGACGGCCGACGACATCCTCGGGGTGGGCCTCGACGTGGGGCCCGGCGTGGGCGTGTGCGTCAAGGTCGGGGTGGTCCTCGACGTGGAGCTGGGGGTCGGCGTCGGGCAGCAACCGCCGTGCGACCAGCCGCCACCACCCCCGCCGCCACCCGCGGAGGAGGAACCGCCACCCCCACCGCCACCGCCGGCCGAGGAGGAACCGCCGCCCGTGCCACAGGAGCCGGAGGTGGAACAACCACCGCCGCCACCGCCGGCCGAGGAGGAACCGCCTCCGCCCCCGCCACCACCGCCACCCCCGCCGCCTCCGGTGAAGGAGCCGACGCCGAGGGCGGAGCGCCCGGCCAGGGTCGTTCCGGTACGCCTTCCGAAACCCGCCCCCACCACGAAGAAGCCCTCTCCGCGTCCCAAGCCGACCCCGTCGGCCACGCCGGAGCCGCGCAGACCGAGGGTCGCGGCCGTGGCCAACCCGCCCAAGCGTGAGAACCCGCTGAAGTCGGTGCTGTTCATGGTCGTGTTGTCGACCGTGATCGCCTCAGCCGCGGCGGTGGCCTTCACCCGCATCAGATAGACGACGTGGCCGGGCGCCGCGTGAGGCTCCGATCGCCAGCGTGACCAGGGCGGCGACCAGGAAGGAGCCGAGCGCGGCGCTCATCCACGGCGCGGGGGTGAACCCGACGGCCTCCCGGGCCGACGTCCAGATCGCCTCCCACCAGCCGATGTCGGGCAGCGCCCCGAGCATCCACCAGGTGGCGAACCCGAGCAGCCACGGCACCGTCATCGACCACCGCGACGGCGCGTGGTCGGAGGTGTCCCAGCCGCGCGAACCGCCGAGCAGGAAGTAGTCGACCACCAGCACGGCGAACATCGGCACGAACACCGCCCCGATGATCCCCAGGAACGCCGAGTACGTGTCCGCGCTCACGAAGATCGCCAGCAGCGTGACCAGCACCCCGATGATCAGGGACAGCACACGCCGGTCGACCCTCGGCAGCAGGTTCTGCAGCGACATCGTCACCGAGTAGACGTTCACGAACGACTGGTCGGTCTCACGCAGCACCAGGATCCCGAAGAAGACCGCCCCGAGCGACGCGGTGACGAACGGGTCCCATACCTTGTTCGTGTCGTTCCCGACCAGCGCCAGCGCCGCGATGCCCAGCGCCAGGCAGGCCACCTGGGCGATCGTGTAACCGCCGACCACCCCGCCGAACGCCGCCCGCGAGCTCTTCGAGAAGCGCGAGAAGTCGGCCGCCAGCGGCACCCACGACACGCTCAGCGCGATGACGTAGTCGACGGCCGGCGTGAACGCCTCCCACGACCCGGCTCCCAGCGAGGGCCCGCGGGAGATCAGCTCGTACGCGAAATAGATCATCGCCAGGACCACGCCGACGGTGACGTACCTGCGCAGGATGCGCACCGCCCCCAGCGGCTTGATCGTGAGCGCCGTGGTGATCACCCCGGCGACGACCACCCAGACCGCGTAGTGCACGGTGACGCCGAACTGGCCCGCGATGGCCTGGGCGCCCTGGGCGATGACCCAGAGCTCGAAGGCCCCCCAGCCCAGCATCTGGATGATGTTCAGCACGCTCGGGAGATAGGAGAGTCTCGCCCCGAAAAGCCCTCTGAGCAGCATCATCGCCGGAGCGCCCGTCTGGGTGCCCGGGATGGCCGACAGGCCGACCATGGCCGTGCCGATGAGACTGCCCACCACCGCGGCCGTGAGGGCCGCGACGAAGCTCAGCGGACGGTCGCCGAGAGGGTTGACGAGTGCGATCGCTCCTGAGAACCCGAGCAGTGACACTCCGAGGTTGGCCCACAGGGCACCCTGGTCGAGCAGGCCGAGCGTCTTCGGCGGAGCCTCGTCGAGGGTGAGGGGTGCTTCGGAGTCGACGACGGCAGTCATCACACACGCTCCCTACGCCGGCATTACCCGGACAGGTTCATGCGGTCGGCGACGCTGGTCGCCCTCTCAGCCCGGTTACGCCCGAGCTCCCGCGGTTCTTAGGTTGTTCGCCAACCGGGATCATCCCAGTTCGCCCCCACATGATGCATCACGGCCCCTCATTCGGCCAGCCCTAGGTGCCGCGACTCCTACGCACAGGGACCGTCCGCTGGGGTACGCAGAAGTACAGCTACATCCGTGGTGGTAGCTGTACTTTCGAGCTGGACGAAAGACTCAGAGTTGCACGCTGACCAGCCAACAAACTCCATGGCACCTGTGCTCCCACGAGAGTTGACCCACATCGGGCCCGACCCGCGCCCTTACAGCCCGCCGTCCGACTGAGCCTGCGAGCCAGAAACTGCCATTACGACGCCGGGCAGGTTCCCAGCCTGGACGCTTGAGCTGCTGTCACCGGCCCGCGATTCCACTCCACGTTTCGCCGAACGCGTGGCGGCTGTACGGCTTGGTGCTCCTGGTCCGCCCGGGTGGCGCCGATGACACGTTGGAGATCCTCGGTTGGCTACCAGGGAGAGCTTCTGGTCACCTCCCCCGACATGGGCCGTCGACGGCTGCAAGCTGACCGTGCCCGAGCGACGGGGCGGCCAAGACCGACTACTCGAATCCACGGGTAACGATCGCGATCTCCCGGCAGGGTGGGCGCCATGGACCGTCGGCGTCCCTGAAACCGATCTCCATGCAGCCCCACAAACAGGGTCACGATCCAAACCACACAAGGGGACAGATGGCTGGCGAACACAGGCTGGTCAGCCCCAAAAGGACGGCGTAATGTCGAATCGAATAAAGTTTCGAGGGAGGGATGATGTCGTCTGCATCGATCGATGAGCAAGCGGCCGTCCTGGCCCTCACCAACGCCACACCTCATCGCTGGCACGACACGGCGAGCATTATCGCCAGTTCCCACAGTGCCTTGCGGCTCATCGAAGGTGACCTGTCCCGCCTGGATGAGCGTCAAGCAGCTCACGCCACCGACGTCCTCGCCCGGCTGAAGCCCGCCCATCTGGACCAGGCTCGCGAACTCATCGGCCGCACCCAGGCAAACGGGACTCGGCTGCTCACTGTGCTGGACGAGGACTACCCACTCAACCTGTATCTGGTCTTCAACCGGCCCCCGTTCCTGTGGGTCCGCGGCGACCTCATTGAAGCAGATGAGCGTGCCGTCGCGGTCGTCGGCCGCCGCCAGGCCGGCCCCGAGGGCCTTGCTCTGGCCGCCCGGCTGGCACATGGCCTGGCCGAAGCCGGTATCACCGTGGTGTCCGGGCTGGCCCGCGGCATCGACACCGCCGCCCACACCGCCGCTCTCGCCGCGGGCGGACGAACAATCGCCGCGCTCGGGACTGGGATCTTGTCGCGGACCTACCCCGCGGAGAACGCCGAGCTCGATAAGCGGATCGCCGACTCGGGGGCAGTGGTCTCCCAGTTCTGGCCCGACCAGCCTCCAACTCGCAACACGTTCCCCCTGCGCAACGCCGTGACCAGCGGTCTGGCCATCGGCACCCTCATCATCGAAGCCGGACCGGCAGGCGGCACAAAAACACAGGCGACAATCACTCAGAAACAGGGCAGGCGTCTTTTCGTTCCTCATGCGCTTCACGAGCAGAACGAATGGGTCCACCACTATATGCGCCGGGGAGGTGTAACTGTCGTCCACGGTATTGACGACATCGTGACAATCGTGGACAAGCTAGTAGATGTGCCGCGTCCACAGCCATCAATTCCCCATTGAGCGATGGATCCTTTCGAGCTCACCGAGAACATCCGTCCTCAGCTGAAGAACGTGCCGCCTGCGGGGTCCGGCGTGTGCCAGATATGCCACTCAGGCCCCAACGGCGGCCACTCCTGGTGCCTTAATTGCGTCCAGACGATGAACAAGGTCACGTATCCGACCGACAAGGTCGTGCCGATCACGCTGTGTCGGACCCACGACGATCCCGTCTATGAGCTCCTACGGGACTACAAGAACCACCCCGCGTCACGGCAGAAGGCAATCGCACGTCAAACTGCAATACTCGGAGCGATCATCGATCGTTTCTATCAAGCACATGCGACGTGCCTGCGCGAAATGAGCGGCAGTGATTTCGACGTCGTGGCCGTGATACCTTCCACTCGGCCCACTCCGGTTCGCGCCATCCATCCCTTGGTCGGGGTGGTCAAGATGGTCCAGAGTTTCCGCGGGATTCGCCAGATACTGCTGGAGCGGGGGACGGGCAGGATCGGACGTTCGGAGCCAGCCGACGACGCATTTGTCACCGGCCCTCTGGCCCCCGTCGCCGGCAAGACGGTGCTGCTGGTCGATGACATACTCACCACCGGCGCCCACGTCCAAAGTGCCGCCTCCACACTCCGCCTCAAAGGCGCAACCTGCGTCGTGGCGCTGGTGATAGGACGCATCATCGATACCAAATTCAACGACAACAAGGTCCGGATCTGGCAGAAGGCCGAACAAGAACCCTTCGACTTCGAACGTTGCTGCGTGGAAGGCGCACATCCATAACCTCTGGACCAGCGCGCAGCCGCGTAGATTGGGAGCTCTGACGCCCACACTGTCGCGAACGCACGGTCACCCGACACCGGGGCTGACAAGGACCTCGACCAGGCCTGCGACGACGCCGACGACACACTCAAGGTGGAACTCACAGGGTTGGCACACAAGCCGGGTCCCCATTGCGCAATCAACGAACGCGGAGCACCAGCGATCGGATCCGCTCTTTCGCAGGAGCGAGCTTCATCCTCATCTCGTACGCCACCACACGTTCTCGCCCGAATTCCAGCCATCCGTCCTGTCTGAAGCGGAGCGTCGCCAGCGCGCGCCGGCGAATGAATGCCCCCGCACACAATCATGAGGCCGTGGCCCGGCATGCACCGCGCCTTCACCGCTGCCACGGGATCAAGCGCCGCCTCAGCGGGCGTCGGAGCGCCGGGCCCGACGGCCACAACCACCATTCGGCGCTACTGATCGCCGTGGTCGGCCACCTCTCCAGGTGTCCGCGAGCGGGCCAACTCCGTGAGCTGGTTCAGATCGAGTCCGTCGCAGGTGAGCTCCGTCGAGGCGAGCGTGGCGCGGATGACGGGATCGGCCGGTCCCGGTACGGCCACCGTCGCGGTCTGCATCGCCGCCCAGTCGCGGATCTCGTCGATCGACGGCTGCGGCAGCTCCCGCGAGTACTGGACGATCAGGGCGTTGTCCCGGACGATCAGGTGCTCCAAACTGCCGCCAGTGGGCACATCCGGGTCGGCCGGGGCGTAGAACGACCGGTCGGGGTGGCGCCACTCGGTGTCGCCGGGCCCGGCCAGGGACGTACGCGGCCCCGATTCACAGGTGACCGCCCCCGGCGGGGAGTCGGCCGTGGGATCAGCCGGGGCGCCGCACGCGGCGCACAGGACGAGCGCGGCCACGGGTGTCATGAGACGGCGGAGCATCGGTTCACTCCATGCTTGGTGCGAGGCCGGTGGCCCGAGGAACTCGGGCCACCGGCGGTGAGACGGGACGGGTCAGTTGACCCGCAGGACCGCCGAACGCGAGACGATCGCGCCGGTCGGGTCCGAGGCGCGGACCCGGTACTCCGAGCCGGCCAGTTCCGGCGTCGCGGTCACGGCGATCGCGAACGAGGTCTGGCCGGGCACGTCGGCCCAGTCGGCCGCGCCCGGCGCCTTGACCTGCCACTGGTAGGCGACGTTCTGGCCCTCGGCGGGCGCGGCGAAGACCGCGTCGTCACCGGCCCGGTGGGTGGCCGGCACCGGCTCCGACTGGAACCGCAGGACGACGGCGTCGTCGGCGAGCACCTTCATCCACTCGGCGAGCTCCTTGGCCCGCTCGCGGATCGGGGTGTTGTCCGGGCCGGGCAGGTTGGCCTTGACCTCCCGGCGCACGACCTTGGCCTGCTCCATGGCCTTGACGTAGTCCTTGATCAGGTACGCGTTGTACGACGCGTCGATCGCGCCGTTCAGCGTGGCGGCCAGACCGGCGTCGACCGAACCGTCGGCCACGCCGGCGGCGACCAGCCCGCGCATCTCGAGGTGGGTGGAGCAGTTGCCGGAGGACTGCCCGGCGGCCCACTTGATGCCCTCCAGGATGTTCTTCTGGAAGATCGGGTCGGCGGTGTTCTGCCAGTTGTGCAGCAGCGCCTGGGTGAAGGACCGCCCGCCGTCGTAGTTGGTGCACCACGAGATCGGGTGGTCGGCGCCCTCGATCCGGCCGGCGCTGTTGCCGATGCCGTTCACGTAGGTCGACTCGGTCAGCGTCTGCAGGACGTGCACCTTCTCGCGGGGCAGGAAGCCCCGCCAGTTGTAGAGCTCGTCCATGACCGTCATCTTCTTGGCGAAGTGGCGGGTGGCCGGGTGGGTGTCGTCCTCGGTGACCAGTTCGCCGATGACGCAGCCGCCGCAGGTGTTCTGGATGCCGCCGGCGTTGGAGCCGTGGTTGTCGAACTCGCCGCCGACCAGGTTCTTGTACCAGTCCCAGTTGTGCATGGAGTCGGTGGCGCCGTGGATGGCCACGAAGCCGCCGCCGTTGCGGATGTAGGTCTGCAGCGCGGCCTGCTCGTCGACCGTGGCCCCGGGGGTCGTCGTCGAGGGCCGGTTGGTGACGAACACGTCGTTGCCGACGCTGGAGACGCCGACGAGGGCGTCGTACTGGGACAGGCGCTCGGCGCTCTCGAACGGGTTGCCCGCGACGGACACCTCGGGGCTGAGGTAGTCGTAGACGTCGACGTCGAAGGAGTTCTCCCGGCCGAGGTCCTGGATCATCGCCATCGTCAGCGGGATGTGCTCGTGCCGGAAGGCGCCCGGACGGTTGCCGAACAGCAGGATCTTGAACTTGGGCCGGTTGTTCCGCACGGCCTCGCCCGGGGCGCGGAACGGGTAACGTTCCATGCCCTTGCCCGCGCTCACCGCGATCCCGGTGACGACGTCGGGGTGGTCGACGCCCTGGAGCTCCTCGACGAGGTAGGCGGCGTCCTTGACCAGCGAGTCGCGCATGTAGCCCGCGGGGGTCACCTTCGCCGCCAGCGCGCCGAACTTGACCAGCGCCGCCTCGGCGTCGCCGCTCTCGGCCTCGGCGAGCAGCGCCAGCAGCCGGTCGCCGTTGGGCACGGAGACCTTGCCGGCGGTCACGTACCGCTGGACCAGGGCGCGCAGGTCGGCGACCGAGGTGGTGATCTCGAAGGTCAGCGTGTACTTGGCGGCGTTGCCGGCGGAGTCGCCGATGTTGACGGCCCAGGTGTGCTCGCCGACCGAGAGGGTGGCCAGGTCGAGCGGCAGGGGGTAGGTCCAGACGCCGTCGATCCACATGTCCCGCACCGCCGCGCCGCCCGCGCCGGGGGTGGGGTCGGTACGGGTCGGGTTGATGGCGGCCGGCAGCGCGCTGTGCGCGACCTTGCCGTTGGGGATGCCGGGCCAGGCCGCGACCGGCGGCTTGGTGTCGATCCGCACCGTGATCGACCGCGAGGCCGAGGCGTTCCCGGCCGCGTCGACGGCGACGTAGCTCACGCTGCCGTTGCGGTCGCCGCTGATCACGTGGGTGGCCGTGCCGCGGTTTCCGTTCCGCACGGCCGGCACCTCGACGGTGCTGCCCGCGACGGTCACCCGGAAGAGGTTGACGGCGTCGTCGTCGGTCGCCGACAGGTTCAGCGTGACGTCGTTGCCGGTGAACCAGCCGCCGGGACCGGTGCTGGTGGAGGTCACGTAGGCGTTGTTGGCCACGCCGTTGTAGTTCGGGACGGGGTGCACAGGGGAGAGCGTCGCCACGTCCAGGACGGGCGGGGCTCCGCTCTCGGCGGCGAACGCCACTCCGGGCGTGCCGAGGAGCAAGGCGGGCACTGCGAGCAGGGCAGTGGTTAACGATCGGGTGGGACGGGGGCGAGAGGACGGCATGTGGCTCCTCTTTTCGGGTCGAACAGGAACTCCACCGCGCGTCTGAGCGCCGACCCAATGCCTAACGCGATGAATGTCCGAAGTGTGAGCTTCATCGCACACATTTGTCAACGATCTTACGGACTTCTGATTTTCATCGACGAAACTTTCCGCCTAAAAGTTTCGTTCGATCCCTATCCTCGTATCGATGAAAATTTCCGTGATCATGGCACTCATCCTGGTCCTGGCGGTGGCGTCCGTTCCCCGGCCGGACGAACGGGCCCAGGTCCTGGCGTCGGCGTACGCCCTGATCGGCCAGTACCCCTACTCGTGGGGCGGCGGCCACGCCGGGAGCGCCGGGCCCTCACTGGGCACCTGCAAGGGCTACCGGGGCGACATCAAGCCCTGCCCGGCCACGCGGACCAACGGCCTCGACTGCTCCGGGCTGACCCGCTGGGTCTACGAGATCGCCTACGGCCACGACGTGCTGGGCCCCGGCACCACCGACGACCATCTCCGCCGGCTACGCCCGGCCCCGGTCCCGGCCCCCGGCGACCTGGTCTTCTTCGGCACGGCCGAGCGCACCCACCACGTCGGCGTCTACATCGGCGGCGGGAAGATGATCAACGCGTTCAAGACCGGCACCATCGTCCGCGTCGACCCGGTGACCGCGCTCGACGACCTGCTCGGCTACTACCGGATGTGACCCGCCCCTCGTCAGGGGTCAGGCCACGTAGGGCGGCTGGCCGCTCTCGCTCTCCATCGGCAGCCCCGACGCCGCCCACGACTGCATCCCGCCGCCGACGTTGACGGCCTCCCAGCCCACGTGGTTCAGCCACGTCGCCGCCTGGGCCGACCGGCCGCCGACCCGGCAGATCACATAGACCGGCTGGCCCTGGGGCACCTCGCCCACCCGGTTCTGGAGCTGGCCGAGCGGAATGTGGGTCGCCGAGGGGGCGTGCCCGGCCCGCCACTCGTCGAGTTCACGCACGTCAAGCAGGTAGGCGCCGTCAGGCACGCCGGTCGGTTGCACGTCCCGCAGAGTCATGCGCCCAGTGTAGGGATAGGTGGTCCTCACTTGAGCAGTTTGCTCATCCGCCGGTCGGCCAGCGGTTTGCCGCCCGTCTGGCACGTCGGGCAGTACTGCAACGAGGAGTCGGCGAAGGAGACCTCCCGCACCGTGTCGCCGCACACCTCGCACTTCTCGCCGGTACGCCCGTGCACCCGCAGCCCGGACTTCTTCTCCGCCTTCAGGTCTTTGGCGGCGATGCCCCGGGCACGCTCAATCGCCTCTTTCAGGGTGACGACGATGGCGTCGTACAGGGAGGCGACCTGTTCGGGGGTCAGGGTCGAGGCGACCTTGAACGGGGACATCCTCGCCGCGTGGAGCACCTCGTCGGAGTAGGCGTTCCCGATGCCGGCGATGACCTTCTGGTCGCGCAGCAAGCCCTTGATCTGAGTGCGTTTGCCTTCGAGGATGGCCGCGAGGGTCTCGACGGTGAAGTCGGGGGTGAGCGGGTCGGGCCCGAGCGAGGCGATGCCCGGCACGTCGCCCGGTGAGGCCGCCACGTAGACGGCCAGACGTTTCTGGGTGCCCGCCTCGGTCAGCTCGAAGCCGGGGGCGACGCCGAGGGCGTCGGGCGCGAACCGTACCCGGAGCGCGAGCGGGCCCTTCCCCGGCCGCACGGGCTTGGCGCCCGAGAGGTCGTCGCGCCAGCGCAGCCAGCCGCCGCGCGCGAGATGGAAGATGAGGTGGATCCCGTCGCAGTCGAGATCGAGGAACTTCCCATGGCGGGCGACCGTCGTCACGGTGAGGCCGCCCAATGCGGTGATCGGCGGCGAAACGGTCTTCAACGCCGAGAACGCCACCACGTCGACGGCCTGCACGACCTGTCCGACCGCACGCTCCCGCAGGAACTCGGCCAGCGACTCCACCTCGGGCAATTCAGGCATACTTCAGACTACGTAGGGACGGGCACATGACCAGCATCATCGCCGAAGACGTGCTGCTTCTCGGCTACGACGAGGAGAAGGGCCGGCCCACGATCGGCTCCACCGAGCTGAACGCCGGTCTCGCCGGCGCCCTGCTGGCCGAACTGGCGATCAGAGACCGGCTCACCCTGACCGACAAGAAGGTCGTCGTCACCGACCCGACCCCCGTCGGGGAGCCCGAGCTCGACGCCGCGCTGGCGCGGATCGCCGCCGAGGCCAAGGTCCGCAAGCCCGAATGGTGGGTCGACAAGCTCGAAGGCGCCAAGGTGCGCGAGCGGCTGCTCGTCAGGCTCGTCGAGGGCGGGGTGCTCTCGGAGGAACGCGGCAAGATCCTCGGCCTGTTCAAGACCGTCAAGTATCCGGAGCTCGACGGCAGCGTCGAGAGGGCCGTCCGGATGCGGGTGGAGAGCGTGCTGAACGGCGCCGAGCCCGACGAGCGGACCGCGGTGCTCATCGGGATCATGCACGCCGCCAAGGCGCTCAAGAAGCAGTTCCCCGGCGCCGACGAGGCCCGGGTGAAGGAGATCACCGAGGGCGACTGGGCCGGGGAGGGCGTGAAGCAGGCCATCGCGGCCGTGGAGGCGGCCGTGCTGATGGTGATCACCACGGCCGTCGTCGTCACGGTCGTCAGTTAGCCCTTCTCGATCGCGCTCTTCGGCACCGGCTTGTCGGCCTCCAGCGCCTCGAACAGCTGATTGGCCCTGGTCGTGTCCCACTTGACGACCGACTGCCCGTCGATGGTGGGCAGCGAGCCGATCGGGACCGCCGTCGTCACCGGGTTGTTCTTCATGGCCAGGCCGAGCGAGAGCAGGTTGAACGGGCCGGTGCCCGGGTCGACCGCGACCGACTCGGCGGCGCTGTTGGCCAGCGGGACGACGGTGAACGGGTTGATCAGGGTGCCGGGGCTGGCGGCCTTCTTGACCACCGCGGAGAAGAACTCGCGCTGGCGCTGGGTGCGGTCGAAGTCGGGGATGGCGCCCGTCTTGCGGGTGCGGACGTAACCGAGGGCGGTGCCGCCGTCCATGATCTGGCAGCCCTTCTTGATGTTCAGGGCCGCCTTCGGGTCTTTGATCGCCTGCTTGGGGCAGATCTCGACGCCGCCGACCGCGTCGACGATGCCGACGAAGCCGCCGAAGCCGATCTCCATGTAGTGGTCGATCCGGATGCCGGTCACCTGCTCGACCGTCTGGGTCAGCAGCTTGGGGCCGCCGAAGGCGTAGGCCGCGTTGAGCTTGCCGTTGCCGTTGCCCGGGATCGGCACGTAGGAGTCACGCGGGAGGCTGACCAGCGTCGGCCGGCCGTCGCCGTCGGGGACGTGCAGCAACATCATCGTGTCGGTACGCCGCCCCACGGCGGAGCCGGTGCGGAGCTTCTTCCGCTCGGCCGCGCTCAGCCCGGCCCGGCTGTCGGAGCCGACCAGCAGCCAGTCCTGCCCCGGGGTCTCGGCCGGACGCCCGTCGTAGTCGGTGAAGGCGTCGACGTTGTTCATCTTCCCCTGGACGCTGAAGAACAGCGCCGTGACCCCGATCAGCACAAGCGACAGGAAGACCGCCACGCCGATGGCGATGTTGCGGCCGATGCGACGTGGCTTGCGCGGCCCCCGGTCACGGGCCTCAGCCGCTTTTGGCTCGTTCCCACCGCTGAACATCCGGACCGGTGAGTTGCCCTTCCGGGGCTTGCCGTAGACCTTGGAACGGCCCTTGGGCTCGGGTCCCTTGACTTCCGGCTCGCGAACCGGGTAGGCCGGGTCCAGCGGCCGCCGCACCATTCGCGTCGGCTCGTTGTCCTCAACCACGTTCCTCTACCCCCCGCTTGCCGACTTCTGACTCTGCCTTGACGGTACGCCGATACAGCCGTCCGGGGCGGGCCCGTTATCAAGGTTTTCCTATGGAAAAGTACACAGATCCGATCCGGGAAACATCATCGGCGGCTCGCCCGTTACGGTTGAAGCACCCCTAGTTGAAAGGACCGTCGTGTCCGTTTCGGACCCCTGGAGTACCGGCCCGTGCCTAGGCACGGGTCCACGTGAGGCGATGAGATGACCATCGTTCTCGGCCTCCTCGCCGTCCTGCTCCTCACCTTGGCGACCGGCTTCTTCGTCGCCCAGGAGTTCGCTTACGTCGCCGCCGACCGCGCGCTGCTGCGCCAGCAGGCCGACTCCAACCCCGCCGCCCGCCGGGCCCTCGACGTCACCGGCCGGCTCTCCTTCATGTTGTCGGGCGCTCAGCTCGGCATCACCGTCACCACCCTGCTGGTCGGCTTCCTCGCCGAACCGGCGATCTCGGTGTCCTTCCGCGGCCCGCTCGAAGACCTCGGGCTGCCGCCGGGGGCCGTGCCCGGGGTGAGTGTCGCGATCGGCGTTGCCATCGCCACGATCATCCAGATGATCCTCGGCGAGCTGGCGCCCAAGAACCTGGGCATCGCCCGGCCCGAGCCGGTCGCGATGTGGTTGTCTCGCCCGACCCTCCTGTACTTGAAGATCTTCGGGCCGCTGATCCGCTTCTTCGACGGCTCGGCCACCCGGCTGGTCCGGCTGTTCGGCATCGAGCCCGTCGAGGAGCTCGAACACGGCGCCACGCCCGAGGAGCTGCACCGCATCGTCGACGACTCCCGCGAGGCGGGCGACCTGCCGCCCCGGCTGGCCGACCTGCTGGAGCGCGCCCTCGACTTCGGCGACCGCACCGCGGAGGACGTCATGGTCCCCCGCCCCCGCGTGGTCTCCCTGCACGCCGACGCGCCGGTGTCGTCCCTCATCGAGGCGGTACGCGACCACGGCCACTCCCGCTACCCCGTGCTCGGCAGCGACACCGACGACGTCGTGGGCGTCGTCGGCCTGCTCGACTACCTGGGCCGCGAGGGCGAGGCGACCATCGCCGGGATCATGCGCACCCCGCTGCTGGTCCCGGCCAGCCTGCCGGTGCCGGTCCTGCTCTCCCGCATGTCCGGCGGCACCTTCGCGTGCGTCATCGACGAGTACGGCGGCCTCGCGGGCGTCGTCACCATCGAGGACCTGGCCGAGGAACTCGTCGGCGAACTGGTCGACGAGAACGACCCCGAGCCCCTGGGCGTCACCGTCAACCCCGACGGCTCCTGGGACGTGCCCGGTACCCTGCGCATCGACGAGGTCGAGCGCGCCACCGGCGTCACCCTGCCAGAAGACGACGGCTACGAGACCGTCGGCGGCCTCGTGCTGGCCGAGCTGGGCCGCATGGCCGAGCCCGGCGACGCGGTGACCGTCGGGACCGTCGAGGAGCACGACCTGCTCGACGACGACGAGGAACCCCGCCACGCGCTGCTGACCGTGCTGGAGGTCCACCGCCGGGTGCCCCAGATGATCCGCCTCGCGATCGCGGTCCCGCCGGCCGGGGAGACCGTCGAGGAGCCCGCCCACGAGAACACCGGCCCGCAGGACTACGCCCCCGAGCTGTTCTCGGCCCTCTTCCAGGGGAGGCCGGTGTGAGCTCCACGATGGCGCTCCTGCTCGGCGTCGTACTGCTGGCGCTGAACGGGTTCTTCGTGGCCGCCGAGTTCGCGGTCATCTCGGCCCGCCGCCACCGCCTCGAAGAGGCGGCCACCGGTCCGTTCGCCCGGATCGCCGCCAGGGCCGCCCTGCGGGGCAGCCGCCAGCTCTCGCTCATGCTGGCCGGCGCCCAGCTCGGCATCACGCTCTGCTCGCTGGGCCTGGGCATGGTGACCGAACCGGCGCTGCACCACCTGCTCGAACCGCTTCTGGGCGGCCTTCCCGAGAGCGTGGGAACCGCGATCTCGTACGTGGTCGCGCTCGGCATCGTCACCTTCCTGCACATGGTGGTCGGTGAGATGGCGCCCAAGTCGCTGGCCCTGACCCACCCCGAGCCGGCCGCCCTGGCCCTGGCGCTGCCGTTCCGCGGCTTCGTCTGGCTGGCCCGCCCGCTGCTGGCCGGCCTGAACAGGCTGACCAACGGCCTGCTGCGCCTGTGCGGCGTACGCCCCCGCGACGAGCTCGCCACCGCCCGCACCCCTCACCAGCTCGCCGTGCTGGTGGCCGAGTCGGGCCGGATGGGCATGCTCGACCGCGACGAGCACGACCTGCTCACCCGGGCGCTGCGCGTGCAGAACCAGCCGGTCGAGCGGCTGATGACACCGCTCGCCGACGCGGTCACGATTCCCGCCGACGCCCCGGCCGACCGGGTGCACAAGACGGCGGTGGCGGCCAACCGGCTGCGCATGCTGGTGACCTCTCCGGAGGGCGTCAAGGGCGTGCTGCACCTCCGCGACAGCCTGGTCCATCCCGAGATGACGCCTGGGGAGCTGGCGACGCCCGTACCGACCCTGAAGGTCTCGACCCCCATCCCCGACGCGGTGACGGCGCTTCAGGAGGCGCGGGCGCAGCTCGGGCTGGTTGTCGACGATCGGGGCGAGGTCGTCGGCGAGATCACCGTGACGTCGTTGATCGGTGAACTCCTCACTGTGTAGATCGCCCGCGCCTGTCTGACTCCCGCGCCTCCGGCGCGGGGGCTCGGGCGCTCTCAGCCCCCGACTTCCCTCGTCGCTCCGGTTCGCTTCGCTCTCCCGCGCTCCCCAGTCCAGACGGGGGCGCGCCTGTCTGACTCCCGCGCCTCCGGCGCGGGGGCTCGGGCGCTCTCAGCCCCCGACTTCCCTCGTCGCTCCGGTTCGCTTCGCTCTCCCGCGCTCCTCAGTCCAGACGGGGGCGCGCCCTCGCGGTCCCGTCTGGCCCCACGGGTCCCTGCCGTCACTCGAAGTGACCATATTTCGGGACATCAGGTCTCGCATGACGAGACTTCGGGCAAACTTTTTTCCGCTGAACCCGGGTGCAAGCGGTTTGAAAGCCGCGCTTCGGAGAATATGGATCAACGCCGTTCAGACTACGGAGGATCCGCTGTGCCATCAGGGACGTTATGCCCCACAACGAAAAAACCCCGCCTCCGGAAGGTGGTCCTTCCGACCGGCGAGGTCGATTCTCTGTGGGCAAGGGGGGAGTTGAACCCCCACGTCCTTTCGGACACACGGACCTGAACCGTGCGCGTCTGCCATTCCGCCACTTGCCCCTTACGGGTGCGCCTCTTTTCGGCTGCCTGGAAAGGTTAGCACGGATCCGCCAGTGCCACTGAACCCGGATACGATCCGTGTAGACGATGGAGGAAGGGAGGTACCCGGTGGGAGTCCTTCAGCGCTTCGAGCGCAGGCTCGAAGGTTTGGTTGAGGGGGCCTTCGCACGTGCGTTCAAGTCCGACCTTCAACCCGTAGAGGTCGCCAGCGCGGTGCAGAGGGAGATGGACGACCGTGCCGCGATCGTCGCTCAGGGCAGAACGCTCGTGCCCAACGACTTCGTGGTCGAGCTGTCCACGACCGACAACGAGCGGCTCGAGGTCTATGCCGACAGCATCAGCCACGAGCTCGCCAACCTCGCTCGGGAATACGCCAAGGAGCAGGGCTACTCGTTCGTCGGACCCGTCCGGGTGCGCTTCGAGATCGCCGAAGACCTAGCGGTCGGACTGTTCCGGATCAGGTCCGGGGTCATCCGCGGCGCGACGGTCGAGCAAGACGAGATCAGACAACCGGTCAGCGACGTGCCCGCCGCTCGCAAGAGCAGCGCGTTCGGCGGCCGGCCCCGCCTGCTGGTGTCCACCCAGGACGACCCGCAGGGCCAGCGGTCCTACGAGCTGACCACACCGGTCACTCTGCTGGGCCGCGGGACCGATTGCGATCTACGGCTGGTGGATCCGGGCGTATCGCGGCATCATGCCGAGCTACGGGTCGAGGGTCAGCAGGTCGTTCTGGTTGATCTCGGTTCCACGAACGGCACCTTCGTCAACGGGCAGCCGGTCCGCAGGATCGAGATGCAAGACGGGACGAGGGTGACACTGGGGCGTACGACCCTGGTGTTCAGACGCGATTAAAGGTAGACAAACGGTCCATGTCCGAGCTCGCGCTGCTGCTGATCAGGCTCGCCTTCCTGGCGGTGCTCTGGTTCTTCGTCATTGCCGCGGTCGGCGTGATCCGGACAGACTTGTTCGGTCCGCGAACGGCACCTTCCGCCAATCCCCGGAAGCTGCCCACGAAACCGGCGAAGAATATTCCTGCCAAGCCCAAGAGGGGGGAGCCACGTCAGATGGTCGTCACAGGTGGCCCCCTGCAAGGGACCATCATCAACCTCACCGAACAGCCGATCACGATAGGCCGGGCCACTGACTCGACGCTCGTCCTCAGCGACGACTACGCGTCCAGCCGCCATGCCCAGCTCTTCCCCCAGGACGGCCAGTGGATCGTGGAAGACCTCGGCTCGACCAACGGAACCTACCTCGACCGTTCCAAAGTGACCCGCCCGACGCCGGTGCCTCTCGGGACTCCGATCCGCATCGGCAAGACCGTCATCGAATTGCGCAAATGACAACAGCACTCCGATACGCCGCCCGCTCGGACGTCGGCCTCCTCCGCGAAGGAAACGAGGACTCGGCGTACGCCAGCGGCCGCCTGCTCGCCGTCGCCGACGGCATGGGCGGGCACGCTCACGGTGAGGTGGCCTCCTCGGTCGCCATCGCCGCACTGTCGTCCCTCGACAGGGACGCCTACGGGAGTGACCTGGTCGGCACGATCGAGGCCGCGGTCCGCGACGCCAACCACCAGCTCCACATGATGGTGGCCCGCGATCCCAGCCTCAAGGGCATGGGGACCACGCTCACCGCCATGTTGTGGAACGGCACCCGGTTCGCGCTCGTCCACGTGGGCGACTCACGGGCCTACCTGTTGCGCAACGGTGAGCTCTACCAGATCACCCACGACCACACACTCGTGCAGTCGCTGGTGGACGACGGCCGCATCACGCAGGAAGAGGCCGCCAACCACCCGCAACGCTCGATCCTCCTGCGCGCCCTCGACGGCAGCGGCGAGGTCGACCCCGACCTGCAGGACCGGGAAGCCCAGATCGGCGACCGCTACCTGCTGTGCTCGGACGGCCTGTCCACCGTCGTCAGCGCCGAGACACTCCATCACACGCTCTCCACCATCGACGATCCCGACGACGTGGTACGCCAGCTCATCGACCTGGCCAATCGCGGCGGCGGACCTGACAACATCACCTGCGTGGTGGCCGACGTCATCGAGACCGACGACGTGCAGCCGCTCAGCCACGCGGCGGCGGTGGTCGGAGCGGCCGGTTCCGGACGCGTCCGTTCGGCGCCACCCGACAACCCGGCGGGCCGCGCCACGACGGTGACCGCGCCCCAGCCGGTCATGGTCGACCTCGATCTCGACGACCGACCGGCGCCGGAGGCCCTCGCGGCCTCCGGCCGCCGGGCCGCCCGCAAGCGGCGCACCTGGCCGATGGCCACGACGTTACTGGTCGCCGTCGTCGGAGTCCTCGGAGCCGGAGGCTACTTCGGCTACCAGTGGACCCAGAACCAGTTCTACGTCGGCGCCGAGAACGACCGCCTCGTGGTGTTCCAGGGGGTCGACGCCGATCTGGGCTTCGTCTCGTTCAAGCACGTCGTCCACACCTCCGACCTGTCGGTCTCGGCTCTCCCACAGGTCGAACAGGACAAGGTGCGGAGCGGGATCATGGTGAACGACGTCGACGCCGGCAAGGCGAAGATCGCCGCGCTCACCGGCGGCACCGAGAGCCCCACCCCCGACGCGTCCCCCAGCCCGGCCGGCGACCAGGCCAACCCCGGCGAGAACACCGGCGAGAACTCCAGTAACGCCCCGGCCGACACCTCGGAAACGCCGTCGTGACGACCGCACCCGTAGCGGAGGCCCCGGCCGTCCCGATGACCGCGAAGCGGCGGGGCGCCCAGCTCGTCATGCTCGCCTTCGCGATCGTCGTCGTGATGGGCGCCTACGCGAGCGTCGGCCTCGGCATCGACGGCCAGATCCCCTCCGGAACCTTCACCTACGGCCTCGGGCTGGCCGTGCTGATGTTCGCCGCCTACGGCGTGCTGGCGAAATGGGCCCCCTGGGCCGATCCCCTGCTGCTTCCCCTGGTGACGCTGCTCAACGGGATCGGGCTGGTCTTCATCTACCGGATCGAGCAGACCGGACAGGCCGGCGCTTCCGCCACCAACCAGCTCATGTGGACCGCGCTCGGCGTGGTGATGTTCTCCGCGACCCTGATCGTGTTGAAGGACCACCGGACCTTGCAGCGCCTCACCTACACCATGGGCGCCCTCGGCCTTCTGCTCCTGGTCATGCCGCTGCTGCCGATCATCGGTGAGGACGTCAACGGCGCGAGCATCTGGATCAAGATCGGCCCGCTGACCTACCAGCCGGCCGAGATGGCCAAGATGGCGCTGGTCATCTTCTTCGCCGGCTACCTGGTCGCCAAGCGCGACGTGCTGGCGCTGGCCGGGCGGCGGCTGTTCTTCATCGACCTCCCCCGCGTGCGCGACCTCGGGCCGGTGCTCATCACCTGGGGCCTGAGCCTCGGCGTGCTGGTGCTCCAGAAGGACCTGGGCAGCTCCCTGCTGGTCTTCGGCACGTTCATCGCGATGCTCTACATCGCCACGCAGCGCACCTCCTGGGTGCTCATCGGCGTGCTGCTGTTCGTGGGTGGCGCGGTGCTGGCGGGGCAGCTCTTCGGCCACGTACAGGACCGCTTCGAGGTCTGGCTCGACCCGGGCAACCCCGAGTTCTACAACCGCGAGCTCGGCGGCAGCGAGCAGCTGATGCAGGGGCTGTTCGCCATGGGCTCGGGCGGCATCCTCGGCACCGGCCTCGGCCAGGGCTTCCCCCGCGAGATCCCGCTGTCGTTCTCCGACTTCATCATCGCCGTCGTCGGCGAGGAGCTCGGCCTGACCGGCCTGATGGCGCTCCTGATGGTCTACGCCCTCATCGTCGAGCGCGGCCTGCGCACCGCCCTGGCCGCCCGCGACCCGTTCACCAAGCTGCTGGCGGGCGGGCTCTCGTTCCTGCTGGCCTGGCAGGTCTTCATCATCGTCGGCGGCGTGACCCGGCTGATCCCGCTGACCGGTCTGGTCACCCCCTTCCTGTCCGCGGGCGGTTCGGCCCTGCTGACTAACTGGATCCTTATCGCCCTGCTGGTACGCATGTCGGACGCGGCACGACGCCCGCCGCCCCAGGCCATCCAGAACGAAGGACTCACCCAGGTGTTCACGCGATGAACGCAACCATCAAGCGCGCCGCCGTCGCCTGCATGGTCATGTTCGCCCTGCTCATGATCAACGTGAACTACCTGGGCGCGGTCAAGGCCGGCGACTACAGCACCGACAACCGCAACAAGCGGTCGTTCTACGCCCGCTACGGGGTCGACCGGGGCTGGATCACCGCCGACGACGGCAAGACCACGCTGGCCAAGACGATCGACACCGGCGACAAGACCTTCCGCTACGAGCGCGAATACCCCAGCGGCCGCATGTACGCCCACGTCCTGGGCTTCTTCGCACCCGAGAGCGCCCGCGGCATCGAGCTGAACGAGAACAAGCTCCTCAACGGCAGCGACCCCGACCTGGTGGTCGGCCGGCTGATCGACTTCGTCAGCAAGAAGCCCCCGAAGGGCGCCAGCGTCGACCTGACGCTGGTTCCGGCCGCCCAGAAGGTCGCCTACGACAAGTTGCGGGCAAGCGGCAAGCGCGGCGCCGTGGTGGCCCTCGACCCGAAGACCGGCGCCGTCCAGGTGATGGTCTCGCTGCCCACCTACGACCCCAACGACCTCGCCGCCCCCGACAAGGCGAAGGTGGCGCAGGCCTACAACAAGCTGGCCGAGGACGACACCGACCCGCTGCTCAACCGGGTGACCGAGAAGACCTATCCGCCGGGCTCGACCTTCAAGGTCGTCACCGCGGCGGCGTTCCTGGAGGCCGACCGCAGCCGCGACCCCGAGACGACCGTCCCGGCGCCGCAGGTGCTCGACCTGCCCGACACCACCGCCGGCCTGCCCAACTACGGCGGCGCGGCCTGCGGCAGCGGCGAGGTGACGCTGCGGTTCGCGCTGGAGCGCTCGTGCAACACCCCGTTCGGCCAGATGGGCATGGACCTCGGCTGGGACAAGATGCGCGAGGAGTCGGCCAAGTTCGGCATCGGCGAGCCGATCCAGTTCGAGCTGCCGACCGCCGACACCACGATCGGCCCCGACGAGGAGACGGCGGCGCTCGCGCAACTCTCGATCGGCCAGCGCAACAACCAGCAGACCCCGCTGCAGATGGCGCAGATCGCCTCGGCGATCGCCAACAGCGGCGTGCTGATGAAGCCCACGCTGATCAACAAGATCACCGACCCGGGCGGCAGCGTCATCGAGGAGCTGAAGCCCGAGCAGCTCACCGAGGCCCTGAGCGGCGAGGTGGCCGACGAGCTCAAGCAGATGATGGTCTCGGTCATCACCAACGGCACCGGCACCGGCGCCCAGATCCCGGGCGTGACGGTGGCCGGCAAGACCGGCACCGCCGAGGCGGGCGACGCCCCGGCGCCGCACGCCTGGTTCATCGGCTTCGCCCCGGCGGAGAACCCCGAGACGGCGATCTGCGTCTTCATCGAGGCGGGCAGCGCCGGCAACGACGCCACCGGTGGTGGCACGGCGGCGCCGCTGGCGCGTGACGTCATGCAGGCGGTGCTCGAAGCGAAATGAGCCATGGCCTGCTCGGCAACCGTTACCGTCTGACCTCCCGGATCGCCATCGGCGGGATGGGCGAGGTCTGGCGCGCGACCGACGACCTGCTCCACCGGGAGGTCGCGGTCAAGCTGCTGCGCGCTCACGTGGCCGCCGATCCGGCGTTCCGCGACCGGTTCCGGACCGAGGCCCGCATCACCGCCGGGCTGGCCGACCCGGGCATCGCCCAGGTCTTCGACTACGGCGAGGAGAACGACCTCGCCTATCTGGTGATGGAGCTGGTGCCGGGAGAGCCGCTGTCGGCGATCCTGGCGCGCAACGGGAAGCTGAGCGCCGAGGTCACCCTCGACGTCGTCTCGCAGTCGTCGCGCGGCCTCCACGCCGCCCATCAGGCGGGCGTCATCCACCGCGACGTCAAGCCGGGCAACCTGCTGGTCACCCGCACCGGCCTGATCAAGATCACCGACTTCGGCATCGCCCGCGCGCTCGAGTCGGCCTCGGTCACAGCGACGGGAACGGTCCTCGGCACCGCCCAGTACGTCAGTCCCGAGCAGGCCTCGGGCCATCAGCTCACCCCCTCGACCGATCTCTACTCGCTGGGTGTGGTGGCCTACGAGTGCCTGACCGGCCGCCCGCCCTTCCTGGCCGAGACCCAGGTGGCCGTGGCGCTGCTCCACCTCAACGAGCAGCCGCCGCCGCTGCCGGCCGACGTGCCCGAGGCGGTGCGGGCGCTGGTGATGGCGCTGCTGTCCAAAGACCCCGCGCGGCGTCCCGGCAGCGCCCGGGAGCTGGGCGACCGGGCGATGGTGCTGCGCGACTCCCTGGCCGGGCCGCAGGAGGCCGCACTGAGCACGCTCACCGGGCCGAGCGTGGTCATCACCAACCGGGTGGGCGCCCCGCCGTCGGGCGGGCCGCTGTCGACCAGGCCGCTGCCCTCGAACGGACGGCGGACGACCGCCCTCGTCGTCGCCGCCGTCGGCGCGGCCGCGGCGGCCGGATTCGGGGCGATTCAGTTCATACCGACTTCGAAGGAGCCGGAGACGGTGACCGGGACGTCGCCGGAAGATGGTGGTCAGGTGACGTTCGCACCGGTCGACCAGCCGAGGCGGACCACACTCACGCCCCTGGTGCCGGCCACGCGCCGGCCGCCCACGGTGCCGTCGGCCCGGCCTATTCCCACGCCGTCGGCTACCGTTGTCAAGACGGCGATCCCGAGCAAGAGCCCCGCGCCGTCGCCGACGACCACGACGACTCCCACCCCGACCCCGACGCCGAGTGAGACTCCGACGCCAAGTGAGACTCCAACGCCCATACCTTCCCCAAGCGCCACGGCGCTCCCGAATGAGGAGACGCCATGACGTATCGGGTCGATGATGGACGACGGCGGCACCCCACGATGAACGGCAAGGGACTGTGCAGGAAATGACTCAGCCACGGCTACTCGGCGGTCGATACGAACTCGACGGCGTCGTCGGGCGTGGCGGCATGGCCGAGGTCTATCGCGCCCGGGACATCCGGCTCGACCGTATCGTCGCGATCAAGACCCTCCGCTCCGACCTGGCCCGTGACCACACCTTCCAGGCCCGGTTCCGGCGCGAGGCACAGTCGGCGGCGTCGCTGAACCACCCGTCGATCATCGCGGTGTACGACACCGGCGAGGACATGATGGACGGCACCCCGGTGCCCTACATCGTCATGGAGTACGTCGACGGGCGGACCATCCGCGACCTGCTGCGCCAGGACCGCCGGCTGATGCCCGAGCGCGCCGCCGAGCTGATCGACGGCATCCTGCGGGCCCTCGATTACAGCCACCGCGGCGGGATCGTCCACCGCGACATCAAGCCGGCCAACGTCATGCTGACCCGCAACGGCGAGGTCAAGGTGATGGACTTCGGCATCGCCCGCGCGATGGCCGACTCGGCCGCCACGATGACGCAGACCGCCCAGGTCATCGGCACCGCCCAGTACCTCTCGCCCGAGCAGGCGCGCGGTGAGCGCGTCGACGCCCGCAGCGACATCTACTCGACCGGCTGCGTGCTCTACGAGCTGCTGACCGGCCAGCCCCCGTTCACCGGCGACTCCCCCGTGGCGATCGCCTACCAGCACGTCCGCGAAGACCCGATCCCGCCGTCGCGGATCGACCCGGAGATCCCCAAGTGGTGTGACGCCATCGTCCTCAAGGCGATGGCCAAAGACCCGGTGCAGCGCTACCAGAGCGCGGCCGAGATGCGGGCCGACCTCCAGCGGGCCGTGCAGGGCATGCCGATGGACCCGCAGACGATGGCCCTGGCCAACAACTACGGCCAGTACGCCGGCGCCGACCGCACCCGCACCATGACCAGCGCCCAGGGCGCCGTCCCGGCGCAGGGCACCCGCCACATCCCGGCCTACGACTACGCCGAGGAGGAGCGCACCAGCCGCAGCGACCGCCACCGGCAGAAGAGCAGCGCCGGGGCGACCGCCGCGAAGACGGCGGCGTGGATCCTCATCCCGCTGCTGATCATCGGTGCGTTCATCTGGGTCGGCCTCACCTTCCTCGCGCCCACCGACGGCGGCGAGAAGGTCGAGACCGTCCCGGTCCCCGTCGTGGAAGACCAGCCGAGGGCCGAGGCCGAGGCGGCGCTGACCAAGGCCGGGTTCAAGGTCACGGTCGAAGAGGAGTTCAACGAGGACTACCGCAAGGGCCGGGCGATCGGCACCGACCCGGCGGCGGGCGAGGACATCCAGAAGGGCAGCGAGGTCAAGCTCCTCGTGTCCAAGGGCCTCGAGACCATCGCCGTGCCCAACGTCGTGGGCAAGACCCGTGAAGACGCCACCGCCGAGCTGCAGGCCGCCGGGCTGAAGTTCACGGTCGAGTTCAAGGGCTCCGCGGGCAAGCAGGGCACGGTCACCGCGACCGACCCGCCCGCGGGTGAAGAGGTCAACAAGGGCAGCCGGGTCAAGCTGACCCTGCCGGTCGAGCTGATCGAGGTCCCGACCGTGACGACGCTCACGGTCGACGACGCGCGCCAGACGCTCGAAGAGGCGGGCTTCAACGTCAACATCTCGGAGCAGCCGAGCGACGTGGTCCCGCGCGGCATCGTCATCGACCAGACCCCCGCCGGCGGGTCGAAGCAGCAGCCGAAGCGGACGATCACGCTGGTCGTCTCCAGCGGCCCGTCGACCGACCCGCAGTTCCCGCCGAGCGAAGACCCGGGCGGCGAGTTCCCGAGTGACGAGCCCACCGGCGGCACCGAAGACCCGACCAACCCGGATGACCCCGGTGACGGCGTCGACGTCGACACGGGCGGCAACGGCGGGACCGGCGAGTTCGGCCAGTAACGCAGAAAGGGTTTCCGCCACTCGGGGGCAATGGCGGAAACCCTCACTGTGACTTCGGTTACAGCCCCCGCCGTGTTACAGGTTTCTGAGCCAATTTCCGAGCAATTGTGAGCCATGCTCGGACAGGACCGACTCTGGGTGGAATTGCACCCCTTCCAAGGGCGCTGACCTGTGCCGCAGTCCCATGACCACCCCGTCCGGGGTGGTCGCGGTGACGGTCAGCTCCTCGGGCACACTCTCGGGCGTGACGGCCAGGGAGTGGTAACGCGTCATGGTCACCGGGCTCGGCAGCCCCTTGAAGAGCCCACGGCCGTCGTGGGCGATCGGGCTGGTGCGCCCGTGGAGCAGTTCGGGTGCCCGTTTGACCTCGCCGCCGTAGGCGACGGCCAGGGCCTGATGTCCCAGGCAGACGCCCAGGTAGGGCACCCGCCGGGCGGCACACCAGTGGACCATCGGCACGCTGACCCCGGCGTCTTCCGGAGCCCCGGGTCCCGGGGAGACGAGCACCCCGTCGAACCCTTCGGCGTCGGCGACGCTCACCTCGTCGCGGGGGTGTACGTCGCAGTCGGCGCCGAGGACGCGCAGGTATTGGACGATGGTGTGCACGAAACTGTCATGGTTGTCGACGACCAGGATGCGCACCCATTCACCCTACGGTCACCTCGTCAAGGGCGACACGCGGCTCCAGCCAGGGGAACAGTCCGTACCAGAGGAAGAGCCCGGCCAGGCCGAGCAGCAGGAGCACGCCGACCAGCTTGGCGGCGAGGTTGCCGGGCAGGTGGCGCCAGAGGAAGGCGTACACGAAGCTCCTGTTCTTAAGGCAGATTCCGGGCGCGAGCTGTCTATTGGGCAGATTCCGAGCGCGAGCTTTAGATGACGTCTTAGATGACGTCGCGTTCCTCGGTCTTGGTCAGGGTGCCGAAGACGATGAGGCGTTGGCGGGCCGAGTATTCGGGGTGGCAGGTGGAGAGGGTGATCACGGCCTTCTGGGCCTTCCTGCCCGGGTGGCCGGGGACCGGTTCGATCACGTCCACCTCGGTGGGTTCGACGATCTTCGTGCCGGTGACCTCGTAGGTGTAGCGGGCCTCCCGGGAGTCGACCACGATCGGGTCGCCCTTCTTGAGCTCGTCGATCCGGTTGAAGGGGGCGGCGTAGGTGGTGCGGTGGCCCGAGACGACGAAGTTGCCGACCTCGCCCGGCTGGGCCGAGCCGGGATAGTGGCCGGGGCCCTGCCGCAGGTGTTCGTCCTCGACGCCCTCGACGATGGCGTACTTGTAACTTGCACCGAGGCGGGGGATCCGGAGGAGCGCGACGGCGCCGCCGAGTTCGACCTTTCCCAGGATCTTCTCCTCCGGTTCGGCCAGGAGCTGCCGCTGGAGGATGCGCTGGTGGCGTTCGGTGTAGGCGCTGGTGCCCCACAGCAGATAGGCGCAGAAGAGCAGCAACACGACACCCAGGGTGATGCTGAGCTCACCGATGGTCCGCAGGATCGCCCTCACCGGGCCACCGTAGGAGCGGGGGTGCCCGAGATCCCCGATGTTGACCTATTGTTTGCGGGCGCCCGATGGAAAGGGGAATCGCCCTTCGGGGACGTCGGCGTCTATTCTTAGCGACTACGCTTACTGACAGACCCGCATCGAGCGCGGGTGACCATCAGGAGACTCCCGTGCCCAACTCGAAGGTTCGCAAGAAGGCCGTCTACACCCCGCCGCAGAAGACCACGACGGTCAAGGTGAGCCCCCGCTGGCTGGCGCCGGTCATGGTGGCGTCCTGGATCCTCGGCATCGGGTGGATCGCGGCCTACTACATCGTCGGCCGCACGGGTCCCGTGTTCGAGCCCCTCGGCAACTGGAACCTGGCGATCGGGTTCGCCCTGATCATCTTCGGTGTGGTGCTCTCCACCAAGTGGCGCTGACCGCGCTCACAACGACGGGCTGAGGCTTTCCACAGGTTTTTCCACAGCCTGGGGAAGCATCAGCCCGCATTCGTTCACTGCGTGCCCATCTGCCGGTGCAACTCGGCGATGAGCGCGTAGGGATCGGCGAAGTAGACCGTCAGCACGAGCACGAGCAGCACGGCGGCCACGCCGGCCCACTGGATGAGCGCCCGGTTGCGTTGGGGCGCGTAGGCGAAGATGACGGCCACCAGCGCGCCCACGACCAGGCCGCCCAGATGGCCCTGCCAACTGATCCCGGGGATCACGAAGGTCACGAAGACGTTGATCCCGATCAGCCAGACCACCCCGCGGGCGTCGTAGCCGAGGCGGCGGGCCATCACGAACAGCGCGCCGAACAGGCCGTAGATGGCGCCCGAGGCGCCGACCGCCGAGTAGGCGCTGAACAGGTAGACGGCGACCGAGCCGCCCAGCGCGGCGGTCAGATAGAGCGCCGCGAACCGCGCGTGGCCCAAACGGCGTTCGAGTTCCGGCCCGATGGCCCACAGCGCCCACATGTTGAACAGGATGTGGGTGATCGCGAAGGCCGACGTGGGCCGGGAGTGCAGGAAGGCGCCGGTGAGCAGCCGCCAGTATTCGCCTTGGAAGATGTGGAACGGCGAGGTGGCGAACTGGTTGACGAACTCGTTGCCCTGCACCAGCTCGGCCAGGTAGGCCACCACGTTGAGGCCCAGCAGCGCCCAGGTGACCCGGGGCACGCTGACGTGGCCGCCGCCGAACTGGGCCTTGGCCTGCCGGACGCCCTTGTTGCCCTCACGGACGCACTCGACGCACTGGAAGCCGACCGCGGCGTTCTGCATGCAGTCGGGGCAGATGGGCTTGTCGCACCGCTGGCAGCGGACATAGGTCTCGCGCTCGGGGTGCCGGTAGCAGGTGGGCACCGCCGCCGAGCCCGGTTCCATCGAGGGAGGCTGGGTGGTCAATGGGGTCCTTCCGGAGGGGCCTTACCACAGCCTGCCATACGGAAACGGCGGAGGCGCCCACCGTGGGGCGCCTCCGCCGCGGGCGATCAGACCCGGTCGATGGTGACCGACTCCAGGACGACGTCCTTGATCGGCCGGTCGCGGCCGTCGGTCTCGGTGGTGGCGATCGCGTCGACCACCTCGGTGCCCTCGATGACCTCGCCGAAGATCGTGTGCCCCTGGTTGAGGTGGGGGGTCTTGGCGACGGTGATGAAGAACTGCGAGCCGTTGGTGCCCTTGCCGAACCGCTTGCCCGCGTTGGCCATGGCCAGCAGGTAGGGGCGGTTGAACTGGTTCTCGGTGTGGATCTCGTCGTCGAAGTCGTAGCCGGGGCCGCCGATGCCCTGGCCCAGCGGGTCGCCGCCCTGGAGCATGAACCCGGCGATCACCCGGTGGAAGATCGTGCCGTCGTAGAGCTTGGCGTTGGTCTTCTGGCCCGTCTCGGGGTGGGTCCACTCCCGGGTGCCTTCGGCGAGCTCGACGAAGTTGCGTACGGTCTTCGGCGCCTGGTTCGGCCAGAGCTTGATTTTGATCGTGCCCCGGTTGGTGTTCAGGGTCGCGATGAGGTTCTCAGCCATGCGTGGCCGCCCCCTTTGTGTCACAGACTCGATGTTTTCCAAGGGCAAGGGTAGCGATCGTCCGGAGCGGCCCTGGTGATGATTGAGGGGCATTCGGGCGGGAAGGTGACGACTCGGGGCCCCAATTCGACAGGGGAGGTTGTCGTGTCCCGGACAATGAAGAAGAAGGCGCGTGCCGCGCTCGACTATCCAGAAACATGGGCGAGCCGGGCGAAACACTCGGCTTACCGCACGGCCAACAGGGTCGGCCCGATGGCCGGAATGGCCCGTGACAGCGCGATCGGCATGGCCGGAAACGCGCGCGACTACGCGGGCACCGCCCGTGAGGTCGCGACGAGCCGGCTCGAAGACGCCCGCTACTGGGCCGCGCCGCGGCTTGACCACGCGGCGGTGTCGTTCGAGGAGCACATCGCGCCCAGGGTGGCCGCGATGATGGCCGAGATGGCGCGGCGGATCGACCCGGCGCCGCCGATCGTCAAGCGGCGGACCCGGATGCCCATGATGGTGCTGATGGGCGGGCTGGCGATGGGCGCGATCGGCTTCGCGCTCTACAAGCGGAACGCCCGGCAGTGGGCGGACACCATGTCCGACACCAAGGACGCCGTGCGCGACAAGGTGGAGCACGTGCGGCACCGCGCTCAGCAGACGGCTCACCAGGCGGGCGAGACGATGGAGCAGAAGGCCGACGAGATGCAGAACCGGATGTCCTGAGGCCCTGCTCGGAGGAGCCGGTGCCCATGATCGGGCGCCGGCTTCTTTGTGTATGGGGGCACGTTTGGGGCAGTCTTGGCTCTCGTGACGGACAAATCCGTTTCTTCCGGGCCCCCGCAGGTCGAGGCGCCCATCGCACACGCTCCCATCGGCGCCGTGGCCGAACCGCCGCCTCCGCCCGAACCCGAGTCGACCGGCGAGCACAAGCTGCCGTTCGGCCGCCCTGGCAAGCCCATGGGCAACAGCCCGTTCATGTTCGGCCTGGTGGCCGCCCTTGGCGTGCTGACGGCCTGGTGGCTGGTGCAGATGGTGGCCGCCGCCGGGTCGGTCCTGGTGCTGATCGTGGTGTCGCTGTTCCTCGCGATCGGCCTCAACCCGGCCGTCGAGTGGCTGCACGGCCGGGGCATGGCCCGCATCTGGGCGATCACCATCGTCTTCGTCGGGGTGATCGCGTTCTTCGCGATCTTCGCACTCTCGATCGTGCCCGCCCTCACCGAGCAGACGACCGGATTCATCCAGGACGTGCCGACACTCGTCCAGCAACTCCAGAACCATCCCCTGATCCGGTCGCTCGACCAGGAGTACCAGGTTCTGGACAAGCTGACGCAGTACGTCACCAGCGGCGACCTGGCCAGCCAGCTCTTCGGCGGGCTGCTGGGCGTGGCCGGAGTGGTGATCAGCGCCGTGTTCAGCTTCCTGACGGTGCTGGTGCTGACGCTCTACTTCCTCGGGTCGCTGAACTCGATCAAGGAGTCGGGCTACCGGCTGGTGCCGCGCTCGCGGCGCGAGCGGGTGACCAAGCTCGTGGACGAGGTGATCAGGCAGATCGGCGGCTACGTCGGCGGCAACCTGATCATCTCCCTGATCGCCGGCGTGGTGACGTTCATCTTCCTGAGCATCGCCGGGGTCCCCTACGCCCTGGCGCTGGCGATCTTCGTGGCGATCACCGACCTGATCCCCATGGTCGGCGCGGTCATCGGGGCCGTGGTGGCCTCACTGGTGGGGCTGCTGACCTCGCTGCCCGTCGGCATCGCGTGCGTGGTCTTCTTCGTGATCTACCAGCAGATCGAGAACTACGTGATCTCGCCGAGGGTGTTCAAGTCGTCGGTCGACGTGCCCCCAATCGCGACGATCATCGGCGCCCTGCTGGGCGGCGCGCTGCTCGGCGTGGTGGGCGCCCTGCTAGGCATCCCGCTGGCCGCCGCGCTGCTGCTGATCCTGCGGGAGGTGGTCCTGCCCCGGCAGGAGAAGCTCTAGTGGTGGGCGTGGGCGTACTCCTCACGGCGGAGCAGCATCACCGCGAGCATCAGCGGGAACATGATCACATGGGTGATCATCATGAGGCCGTGGTCGTCGAGCACTCCGGCCCAGAACAGCGGGAACGCCACGAGCGCGGGCGCGTACATGGCGGCGCACATCTCCAGGGTGCGCGGCCATGAGTGCCCGCGCAGCAGCATGACGACGGCCATCCCGATCGACATGTTCGTCGCCATGACCAGGTAGCCGGCCTCGGGGCCGAGGCCCCAGCGGCTGGTGACCAGGCCGAGCAGGAACATCCCGGCGAACATCGCCAGGACCATCTCCAGGTAGTGCAGGGCGAATCGTCTCCAGTTCATGCGGTCGAGAATGGTCCGCGAGAAGGAGCCGAACCTACGTCCGAAGGGCAATGTGTCCGGAAATCTGGGCTCTTAGTCTGCTGTCATGCGGAGAGTCGTGGTCGTCGGGTATCCCGCCGCCGAATTACTGGACATCGCCTGCGTCACCACCTCACTGATCATGGCCAACATGTTCGGCGCCGCGCCTCCCTACGACGTCTCGTTCGCCACCCTCGGCGGCCGTCCGGTCGTCTGCGGCAGCGGCCTGACGCTGGCCGCGCAGACCGCGCTCGAACACGAGACCGGCCCGCTCGACACCCTGATCGTCGCCGGGGGGATCGGCTGCCAGGACGCCGCCGACAACCCCCTGCTGGTCGCCCACATCCGGCGGCTCGCCGCGATCACCCGCCGGGTCGCCTCGGTCTGCACGGGCGCGTCGGTCCTGGCCGAGACCGGCCTGCTCGACGGCCGCCGGGCCACCACCCACTGGCAGGACGCCTCCCGCCTGGCCGCCCGCCATCCGCAGATCACGGTCGACCCTGACCCGATCTTTATCCGCGAGGGCGCCGTCGCCACCTCGGCCGGGGTGACCGCCGCGCTCGACCTCACCCTGGCCTTCATCGAGGAGGACCACGGCGCCGAAGTGGCCCGGACGACCTCCCGGCACCTGGTGACCTACCTGCAGCGCCCCGGCAACCAGGCCCAGATGAGCATGTTCGTCAAACCCCCCGCCCCCGACGGCCCGCTGAGCACCCTCACCGCCTTCATCGGCGCCAACCTGTGCGACGACCTGTCGACGACCGCCCTGGCCCGCCGCGCGGGGACGAGCGAACGCCACCTGACCCGGCTGTTCGTGAAGCACCTGGGCTCGTCTCCGGCCCGGTACGTCCGCGAGGCCCGGCTGGAGGCGGCGGCGCGGCTGCTGGAGAGGACCGATCTGACGATGGCGGTGATCGCCCAGCGGACCGGCTTCGGCCGGGCGGAGTCGTTGCGGCAGGCCTTCACCAGCCGCTTCGGCATCGCCCCGTCGGCGTTCCGGAAGAACCGTTAGAAGAGCGTCAGCGGCTCCACGTCGGGGGGCTCGGGCAGCGGGTCCAGTTCGGGGAGCCGGGCCCGGACCTCCTGGTGGAAGCGCCGGTTGAGGGTGAGCGCGTCGACGTTGTCGGGGGTGTGCACGAACACCGTGGGCGAGCGGCCCTCCTTCAGCCACTCGACGGTCTTCTCCACCCAGAAGGCCCAGCCCTCGACGGTCCGGTCGGGGTCGTCGCGACCGATGTAGCGGATCAGCGGGTGGGCGGTGAGCGCGCGGTCCCTTCGGGGCATCCGCGGTTTCCTCGTCCAGGCGTCGCGCTCGGTGTCGGAGGTCGGGGGACGCTCGAACAGGACGGTCGTGTCGAAGGGCACCCATTCGGCGTCTCTGATGGCCAGGGCCCGCTCCAACGCCGTGATCGCCCGGTCGTCGTCGAAGAAGGCGCGGTGGCGGACCTCGACGGCGTATCGGTGCTCTGCGGGCAGGTCGCGGAGGAAGGCCGCCAGGGTGCCGACGTCGAGCGGGCCGAAGCCGCCGGGGAGCTGGATCCACAGGGCGTGGGTGCGGGGACCCAGGGGTTCCATCGTGTGCAGGAAGGCCCTGAGTTCGTCGGCCGCGCCGGTCAGGTGGCGTTCGTGGGTGATGGTCTTGGGGAGCTTGATCAGGAAGCGGAAGTCGGGGTCGGTCTGGCGGGCCCACGACTCGACGGTCTCGCGCGACGGGACGGCGTAGAAGGTCGTGTTGCCCTCGACGGCGTTGCAGTAGGTCGCGTAGTCGGCCAGGCCCTGTGACGGCCACGACTTCTGGTTCCACATCGCACAGCCCACGTGAAGTCGACGTCGCATGGGGTCATGCAATCACCTGCGCCGTGGTGACGAAAACGGGGACGGCCAGGAACAGGCGGCGGTACGGCGACGACGACCGGTTCCGGGTGGCGGTCATCGTCCGGGCGCGGCAGGCGGGGTTGTCGCTGCCGGACATCCGGGCGCTCTTCGCGGCGCCGCCCGACCGGAAGGCGATCATCAAACGGCACCAGGACGACCTCAAGCGGCGGATCGCCGAGATCCAGGCCACGGTCGACTTCCTGGAGGGCGGCCTGCGCGCACGACGATTTCACCACCTGTCCGGCCTTCCGGAAGAACCTCTTTCCGAATGTTTCATGACCCCTCCCAGGTGGGCTTCTCTCCCTAATCCGGAACATTGCGGGCTGAAATATTTCGGATCACTCTCGGAATGTTTCGAACTCTCGGAGGAAGCATGAAACGACTCCTGGCCGCCCTCGTGATCCTCGCCGCGGGGCTGTTACCCCTGCGGCCCGCGCAGGCGGCGTCGCTCGTCGAGGTGACGGGTTTCGGCAGCAACCCCACCAACCTGCGCATGCACCTGTACGTCCCCGACAACGTCGGCCCCCGCCCGGCGATCCTGGTGGCGGTGCACTACTGCACCGGGACGGGGCCCGCCTTCTACTCGGGCACGGAGTTCGCCTCCCTCGCCGACCGCTACGGCTTCATCGTGATCTACCCGTCGGCGACCCGCAGCGGTCAGTGTTTCGACGTCTACACCTCCGGCGCGCTCACCCACAACGGCAACAGCGACCCCGTCGGCATCGTCTCGATGGTCAACTACGTGAAGTCGCGCTACAACGCCGACCCCGACCGCGTCTTCGCCACCGGCGCGTCCTCGGGCGGCATGATGACCAACGTCCTGCTGGGCGACTACCCCGACGTGTTCCGGGCCGGGGCGGCGTTCATGGGGGTGCCCTTCGCCTGTTTCGCCACCACGGGCGGATCGACCTGGAACAGCCAGTGTGCCAACGGGCAGCTCATCAGGACCGCGCAGCAGTGGGGTGACCTGGTGCGCGGCGCCTACCCGGGCTACACCGGGCCACGGCCGCGGATGCAGATCTGGCACGGCACCGAGGACGCCACGCTGCGCTACCCGAACTTCCAGGAGCAGATCAAGCAGTGGACCAACGTCCACGGCCTGTCGCAGACCCCGACCTCCACCGACACCCCGCGCTCGGGCTGGACGCGGACCCGCTACGGCACCCAGGTCGAGGCGATCAGCCTCCAGGGCGTCGGCCACAACCTGCCGCTGTCGGGCCAGGCCGCGATGGCGATCAGCTTCTTCGGCCTCGACGGCACCCAGCCGTCACCGTCGCCTTCCCCGTCGCCTTCGCCGTCGCCCTCTCCGTCGCCCTCTCCGTCGCCGTCCCCCTCCCCGTCACCCACGCCGAGCCCCAACAACGGCCCCTGCCGGGTGGCGTACACCGTCAATCCCTGGAACACCGGGCTGACGGCCAGTGTGACGATCACCAACACCGGGACCAGCCCGGTCAACTCGTGGAACCTTGCCTTCACGTTGCCCTCCGGGCAGACGGTGACCTCGGCGTGGAACTCCACGGTCTCGCCGGCCAGCGGGAACGTCACGGCGCGGAACCTGGCCTACAACGCCACGATCCCCGTGAACGGGACCCAGTCGTTCGGGTTCAACGCCAACCACAGCGGCAACACCGCGCGGCCCAGCGCGTTCACGCTGAACGGAACCGCCTGCACCGTCGTGTGACCCGCGAAACGGCCCGGCTCCGGCCGGGCCGTTTTACGGGACGTTACGGTGTCACCATGAGTGAACCCCCGCGTACCCACTGGCTCCGGCGCTGGCCGGGGCTGGTGCTCGCGTTGCTCGCCGTGCTCGCGACGGCGATCGACAACCGCGTGATCTCGCAGAACGCGCGGCCAGGGTTGGCGGAGGTCCAGCGTCCCCCCTTCGAGCTGCCCATCTGGCTGCACGGGCCGATGTTCGCCTTCCTCTCGCTCACCTTCGCCCTGATCGCCGGCCTGCTCTGGTACGAACAGGCCCGGCCGCTCGCCCTGTGGTGGTGGGTGGCCCAGCTGGTCGCCTACTTCCTGTGGGCGCCGCTCTCGCTCGGGCTCCGCCTTCACTACCTGGCCGCGATCGACGCGGCGATCTTCCTCCTGCTGCAGGTCGTCGGCTTCTTCGTCTTCTGGCGCGACAGCAGGATGGCGGCCCTGCTCCTGCTTCCGTTCATGGCCTGGACGGTCTATCTCACCGCGCTGAGCTACGAGTTCGGCCGGCTCAATACGTAGGGAGGACCTCGGTGTTCTGGCAGGCGGTCAGCAGCCATCGCCCGTCCTCCCTGGTCATGACCCACATCGGCGAACCCGGGTTGCCCACGGGGTCGCCGTCGGGCGAATGGTAGCGCTGCACCACCTTCACGGCGGCGACGTCCGGGCGGAGGAACAGGACGTGCTCGACCTCGAAGGTCACCGACAGACCCTTCATCGCGCCCGGCAGCACCTTCCGGGTGAAGGCGGCGATCTCATCGCGGCCGAACAGTCGGCGGCCGTGGCCGGTGGTCCAAATCGCGTCGTGGCGGAAGAGCGCCACGAACTCCTCGGTCAGTTCGTTCTGCTGCGCGTGCTCGACGGTCGCGACGACGGCCCTGATCTCCTCGGTGTCCATGGGCTGAGCGTGCTTCATCAAGTGAGCTTGAGGTCAAGGAGGGCTTAGGTCCCTTCCGCTGAGGACCTCTGGTATCTACATTCGTCCCATGATTCGTGTCTTCCTGCTCGACGACCACGAGGTCGTGCGGCGTGGAGTGGCGGCGCTGCTGGAGTCGGAGGACGACATCGAGGTCGTCGGTGAGGCCGGCACCGCCGCCGCGGCCGTCGCGCGCATCCCCGCCCTGCGGCCCGACGTGGCGATCCTGGACGTCCGGCTGCCCGACGGCGACGGCGTCAAGGTCTGCCGTGACGTGCGCAGCCAGGTGCCGGCGCTGGCCTGCCTGATGCTCACCTCCTACGCCGACGACGACGCCCTCTTCGAGGCCGTGATGGCCGGGGCGGCCGGTTACGTGCTGAAGCAGATCCACGGCTCCGACCTGGTGGGCGCGGTCCGCACGGTCGCCGCCGGGCAGTCGCTGCTCGACCCGCAGACCACCGCGTCGATGCTCCACCGGCTGCGCGACCAGGCGAGCCGCACCGACCCCCTGGGGGCGTTGTCGGAGCAGGAGCGCACGATTCTGGAGCTCATCGGCGAGGGGCTGACCAACCGGCAGATCGGAGAGCGCATGTATCTGGCGGAGAAGACCGTCAAGAACTACGTCTCCAACCTGCTGGCCAAGCTGAACATGCAGCGGCGCACCCAGGCGGCGGCGCTCGCGGCCCGCATGAGGGCAGATCGGCGCGATTAATAGGACTTAGGTCCCTAATCCCCCATATGCCGTTACCGGCAGACTCACGACATGAGAATCGACTCGGCCGGGCTTACGGTGTTGTCGCGGGAGGAGTGCCTGCGCCTGCTCGCCACCACGCCCATCGGGCGGCTCGTGTTCACCTATCGGGCGCTGCCCGCCGTCCAGCCGGTCAACTACGTCCTCGACGGGGAGACCGTCGTCATCAGGACCGCCATCGGTTCCCGCCTGGCCGCCGCGACCCGTGACGCCGTGGTGGCGTTCGAGATCGACGACGTCGACAGGGAGACCGGGTCGGGCTGGTCGGTGACCGTCCTCGGGCACGCCCGCGGGGTGACCGCGCCCGAGGAGGTAGCCCGGTTGTCGAGGTTGCCGCTGATGCCCTGGGCGCCCTCGGCGTTCGACCACTTCGTGACGCTCTCCACCGAAGAGGTGTCGGGGCGCAGGATCAACTGACGGGCACGCTCCAGCGCAGCCGGGTGTGCCAGCCGTCGGCCGCGCCGATCGAGAACGAGCCGCCCAGCAGGACCGCCCTCTCCTCCAGGTTGCGCAGGCCGCTGCGGCGGCCCCCGTCGGTGACGCCGACGCCGTCGTCCTGGACGATCAGGGTCAGCACCCCGTCGGTCACCTCAGCCACCACTTCGGCGCGGGTGGCCTTCGCGTGGCGTACAAGATTCGAGAGGGCCTCGCGCAGGACGGCGAGGAGCTGTTCGGCGACCGCGTCGCCCACGGCGTTGTCGAGCCAGCCGTCCATCCGCAGGCCGGGCATGAAACCCAGGTGGCCGCGGGCGCCCTCGACCAGTTCGACGATGTGGAAGCGGAGGCTCTGCTCGCCCATCACGGCCGGTGACTGCAGGGCGAAGATGGTCGAGCGGATCTGCCGGATCGTCTCGTCGAGCTCGTCGATCGTGTGCCTGACCCGGGTCGCCGCCTCGGGGTGTTCGACCAGCTTCACCGTGCTCATCAGCGTCATGGCGGTGGCGAACAGCCGCTGGATGACGACGTCGTGCAGGTCTTTGGCGATGCGGTGGCGGTCTTCCAGCAGGCCCAGGCGCTCGGCGTCCTCCCGGGCCTCGGCCAGTTCCAGCGCGATCGAGGCCTGGTCGGCGAAGGCGCTCAGCATGCGCAGCAACGATGGCGTGAACGGCAGGCGGCCGGGCCGTTTGCCGAGCTGGAGCACCGCGCGCACCGAACCGACGCGGCCCAGCGGTATCGACGCCTGGTCGACGAGGTCGGCGAGGTCGCCGTCGACGATCTCGGTGCCGTTGCCGAAGCGCAGCACGGCGACGTCGGCGTCGGCCATCTCGCGGGCCCGGCCGACGACGTGGGTGAGCACCTCGTGGGGCCCGGCGCCCGACAGCAGGCTCGTGGTGACCTCGGACGACGCCTGCAGCCACATCTCGCGGCGGCGGGTCTCCTCGAACAGGCGGGCGTTCTCGATGGCGACGCCGGCGGCCGTGGCGAGCGCCGTGACGACCGCCTGGTCCTCCTCGTCGAACTCGGCGCCGCCGCGCTTCTCGGTCAGGTAGAGGTTGCCGAAGACCTCGTCGCGCACCCGCAGCGGCACGCCCAGGAAGCTGCCCATCGGGGGATGGCCGGGCGGGAAGCCGTAGGAGTCGGGGTGGTCGGAGATCCGCGCCAGCCGCAGCGGCTTCGGCTCCTTGATGAGCAGGCCGAGCAGTCCGAGGCCGTGGGGCCAGTGCTCGATGCGCGCGATCTCCTCCTCGCTCAGCCCGACCGGGATGAACTCCAGGAGGGTGGACTCCTCGCCCACCACGCCCAGCGCGCCGTAGGTGGCGTCGACCAGCCGGGCGGCGGTCTCCACGATCCGGCCCAGCACGGTCTCCAGCTGGAGGTCGCTCCCGATGAGGACCACGGCCTCCAGCAACGAGTGGACGCGGTCACGGGTGGCCAGCACGGCGTCGAGCCGGGTCTGCAGCTCGGCGAGCAGCTCATCCAGGCGCATGCTGGGCACGAGAGGGTGAGCCATGCCGACATTCTGCTCCCAACCGGCGGCGCGGGGCGACCTGCTGACGCGGGTCGGGCGGGTCACCGGTGACCGTCCCGTCGAAGGGGATGACGGTCACCGGTGCGCGGATGAGCGGGCGCGGCTAGAAGTCGGCGTCGAAGCTGACCGTGCCGGTGACGCCGACCTGGTAGGCCGAGACCTTGCGCTCGAAGAAGTTCGAGAGCTCCTGCACGTCCTGGAGCTCCATGAACGCGAAGGGGTTCTTCGAGCCGTACAGGGGCGGGACGCCGAGCTGGGCCAGCCGGCGGTCGGCGACGTGCTCCAGGTAGAGGCGCATGTCGGCGATCGACATGCCCGGCACGCCCTGGCCGAGGAGGTCTTCGGCGAACTGGGCCTCGCAGTCGACCGCCTCGGCGAGCATCCGCCTGATCTCGGCGATCAGGTCGTCGTCGAACAGGTCGGGCTCCTCGGCGCGGGCCACCTCGACGACGTCGAACGCGAACGCCATGTGCATCGACTCGTCGCGGAACACCCAGTTCGTGCCCGAGGCCAGGCCGTTCAGCAGGCCTCGGGAGCGCAGGAAGTAGACGTACGCGAAGGCGCCGTAGAAGAACAGGCCCTCGATGCACGCGGCGAAGCAGATGAGGTTGAGCAGGAAGGCCCGCCGGTCGGCCTTGGTCTCCAGGCTCTTGAGGTCGCCCAGGGAGTCGATCCAGCGGAAGCAGAACTCGGCCTTGCGGCTGATCGAGGGGATGTTCTCGACCGCCGCGAAGGCCTCGAAGCGCTCCTGCTCGTCGGGCACGTAGGTGTCGAGCAGGTTCAGGTAGAACTGCACGTGCACGGCCTCCTCGAAGAGCTGCCGCGACAGGTAGAGGCGCGCTTCGGGGGCGTTGACGTGCTGGTAGAGGTTGAGCACCAGGTTGTTGGCGACGATCGTGTCACCCGTGGCGAAGAAGGCCACCAGCCGCGACACCAGGTGGCGTTCGGCGGGCGACAACCTCCCCAGGTCGGCGAGGTCGGAGTGGAGGTCGACCTCCTCGACGGTCCAGGTGTTCTTGATGGCGTCGCGGTAGCGCTCGAAGAACGCGGGGTAGCGCATCGGGCGCAGGGTCAGGCTCATGCCGGGGTCGAGCAGCATCACTGGCACGCCTCACAGGACTCGGGGTTCTCCAGGGAGCAGACCTCGGCGGCGGTCAGCACCGGCACGGTGGCCTGCTGGATGCGCGTCGCGGGGCGCGAGCGCAGGTAGTAGGTGGTCTTGAGGCCCGACTTCCAGGCGTAGAGGTACATCGACGAGAGCTTGTCGATGGTCGGACTGGCCATGAACAGGTTGAGCGACTGGCTCTGGTCGATGTACGGGCCACGCGCCGCCGCCATGTCGACCAGCGCCCGCTGGGGCAGTTCCCAGGCGGTCCGGAACAGGGTCCTGATCTCGCCGGGCAGTTCGGCGATGCCCTGGACCGAGCCCTCGGCCTGGCGGATGGCCATGCGGATCGGCTCCGTCCACAGGCCGCGCGCCTTGAGCTCGGCGACCAGCGCGTTGTTGATCTGGAGGAACTCTCCACTCAGCGTCTCGCGCTTGAAGAGATTCGACACCTGCGGCTCGACGCACTCGTAGCAGCCCGCGATCGAGGCGATGGTCGCGGTCGGGGCGATGGCGATCAGCAGGGAGTTGCGCAGCCCGTGCTCGGCGATCTTCGCGCGGAGCGCGGTCCATTCGGGGCTGAGGCCGTGCAGGTCGGGCTGGAGCCTGCCGCGGGCGGCCCACGTCTCCTCGTACGCCGGATGCGGCCCGTGTTCCGCCGCGAGGTCGGCCGAGGTGTCCAGAGCGGTCAGGTAGATCTCCTCGGAGATCCGGGTGGAGAGCTCCTTCGCCTCGGGGGAGTCGAAGGGCAGCCGGAGCGCGAAGAAGACGTCCTGGAGCCCCATCAGCCCGAGGCCGACCGGACGCCAGCGGGGGTTGCTCGCCGCGGCCTGCTTGGTCGGGTAGTAGTTGATGTCGATCACGCGGTCGAGGAAGACCACGGCCGTCTTGACGGTCCGGCGGAGCTTGGCCCAGTCGATGCCGCCGTCGGCCAGGTGGGCGGCCAGGTTGATCGAGCCCAGGTTGCAGACCGCGGTCTCCTCGTCGTTCGACACCTCGATGATCTCGGTGCAGAGGTTCGACAGGTGCACCACGTTGCCCGGCTCGGCGGCCTGGTTGCAGGTGCGGTTCGAGGTGTCCTTGAAGGTCATCCAGCCGTTGCCGGTCTGGGCCAGGGTGCGCATCATCTTGGCGTAGAGGTCGCGGGCGCGGATCTGGCGCACCTGACGGCCGTCCTGCTCCGCCTTGCGGTAGACCTCGTCGAAGGCCTCGCCCCACAGGTCGGGCAGCTCGGGCAGCTCGTTCGGGTCGAACAGCGACCACATCTGGTCGGCCTCGACGCGGCGCATGAACTCGTCGGGGATCCAGTTGGCCAGGTTGAGGTTGTGGGTGCGGCGGGCGTCCTCGCCGGTGTTGTCCCGCAGCTCCAGGAACTCCTCGACGTCGGGGTGCCAGGGCTCCAGGTAGACGCACGCGGCGCCCTTGCGGCGGCCGCCCTGGTTGACGGCGGCCACGGAGGCGTCGAGGGTGCGCAGGAACGGCACGATGCCGTTGGAGTGGCCGTTGGTGCCCTTGATCAGGGCGCCCCTCGACCGGACCCGCGACCAGGAGATGCCGATGCCGCCGGCGAACTTCGACAGGTGGGCGACCTGGGCGTACCGCTCGTAGATCGAGCCGAGCTCGTCGCGCGGGGAGTCGACCAGGTAGCACGACGACATCTGGGTGTGCCCGGTGCCGGAGTTGAACAGCGTCGGCGAGCTGGGCAGATAAGACAGCGAGGACATCAGGCGGTAGAGCTCGACCGCCTCCTCGGGCGTGCGCGCCAGCCCGCAGGCCACCCGGAGCAGCCAGAACTGCGGGGTCTCCACGGGGAGCCGGGTCTGGGGGTGGCGGAGCAGGTAGCGGTCGTACACGGTGCGCAGGCCGAAGTACTCGAACCGCCGGTCGTTGCCGGTGTCGATCGTGGCGTCGAGCAGGTCGGCGTGGTCGGCCACGAAGGCGGCGGTGGTGTCGCCGATCAGGCCGAGGGCGTGGCCCTCCTTGATCGACCGGCTGAACGTGTCGGCCTCGACCTCCTTGCGGATGTACGCCGCCAGCAGCCGCGCGGCCAGCCGGGAGTACTGCGGCTCCTCGCCGATCATCTCGGCGGCGGTCTGGATCGACAGACGGTCGAGTTCGGCGGTGGTGGCGCCGTCGTACAGGCCACTGATCGTCCTGGTGGCGACCCGCAGCGGCTCGACGTCGTCGAGCCCGCCGGAACAACTCTCCACCGCGGCCACGATCCTGGTCACGTCGACCGGTTCGAGCGAGCCGTCGCGCTTCTTGATGCGCATCCTCGTCCTCTCCTCGCGAACTCACCGAGGCGCGCGGGCACGAGGGCACCGGGCGGGGCCGTCCCACGCGGCCTCGGACCAAAACGCGATTGGCAGGTCTTCGGACTCGCGGGCGTGCTTCTTCTCGAAGCGCCTACCGGCCGTCGCTTCCCAGGCTTTCGGCAGCCCAGTGCTCGATTGACGGCTTTCGTTCCCACTCACCGCTGCGGGGCAGTCCCGGATTCCCACCGGGTTCCCTCTTACGGCGCCCCGGCTGGCGGGCGGGGCGAACCAACGCGTGGGACACCATATCTGGGATCGAGATCGGCTGTCACATCAACATGTGGTGTCCGGCACCCCCGGACGAATCCCCCTGGCGGAGTGTGCGCAGGATGGGGTGATGGAGCGGAAAACCTGCACCGTGCGACTGGTGGGCGGGCCCACGGCGCTGCTGGAGATCGGCGGCCTCCGGCTGCTCACCGATCCGGCCTTCGACGCGCCCGGACCGATCCCCAGCGGCACCCGGACGCTCATCAAGACCACCGGCCCGGCCGTCTCCCTGGAGGAACTGGGCGATCTCGACATCGTCCTGCTCTCCCACGATCAGCACGCCGACAACCTCGACCGCTCGGGCCGGGCCCTGCTCGACGAGGTGCCCGAGGTGCTGACCACCCCGGAGGCGGCCGAACGGCTCGGCGAGGACATCACCGGCCTCCGGCCCTGGGACCACCTCACCTTCGAGCGGCCCGACGGCGGCTCCCTCCGCATCACGTGGGTGCCCGGCCGCCACGGGCCACCCGGCACGGAAGATCTCACCGGCCCGGTGACGGGCTTCGTGCTGACCGCCTTCGATCTACCGGCGATCTACGTGAGCGGCGACAACGCCTCGCTTGAGGCGACCCGCGAGATCACCGAACGCCTGGGCCCGATGGACGCCGGCATCTTCTTCGCCGGCGCGGCCCGGACCCCGCTGCTCGACGGTTTCCTGACCTTCACGGCCGAGGAGGTGGTGGAGGCGACGTTGATCACCGGCGCGGAGGTGGTGATCCCCGTCCACATGGAGGGCTGGCAGCACTTCACCGAGGGGCCGGCCGACCTGCTGGACGCCTTCGAGAAGTACGAACTCGCCGACCGGCTGCACCTTCTGGAGCCCGGAGAGTCGACCTCGTTCTAGTCGCCGGTGACGGGGTTGCGGCCGAGGTTCTCCTCGGTGACCAGGAGCACAAGCGTGCCGGGATCGCCGGAGAACCGGACGGCCCCCCAGACGTGCCAGTCGTGGTCGACCTTCTTTCGGATCGGCCCCGTCCCCCAGCCCCCGGGGTTGCCCGGCGGAATGTCGATGACCATGAACTCGACGGCCTCCTCCCGCAGCCCGGGCAGCACCTCGCCGACGGTCCGCCCCTCGATGCCGGGCACGTCCGCGAACCGGAACGGCTCGTCGGTCATCTCTCCGTCGAAGGGCGGTCTCGGTACGAGTTCGCACGGCGCGACCGGCCCCCGGTAGACCAGGGTGCTGACGCTCCCGCCCGCGCCGACGGTGAAGACGATCGTCTGATCGGGCTCGAGCAGGTTGCCGTCGATGCGCATCGTGAAGACCGGGCCGTCCTGAGGGAGCGAATAGAGGCCCGGCGCCGGATCGAGGATGGTCTCGCCCCTCGGCTCGCGGCACCAGTGACCGGCCGGCACACTGTCGACCATGGCCGACACCCCCAGACCGGCCAGATCGGCGCGCAGGCCGCTGACGTCGCCGAAGTCGTGGATCTTGATCCATACGACGCCGTCGGCGTCCTTGGTGACGGCGTAGGAGGGCGAGCCGGCCTGGAGGAGCACGACTCCCGCCGCCGCGGCCGCCCCGGCGAGGGCCAGGCCGATGCGCCTGGTCCTGTTGGCCGGTTTCCTCACGGTGATCTGGGCCAGCAGCGTCCGCGCCCCCGCGCCGGACGGATCGGCCCCCGGACGGCCGGGCTCGACCCTGGCCAGGGATGCGATGAGGTCGTCGATGTCGTTCACTGGGGCCTTTCCGCCGGAAGGGCTGTCTGGTCGAGTCGGTCGGAGAAGCGGCGCCGGGCGCGGTGGAGGCGGATGCGGACCGCGTTGCGGGAGATGCCGAGGACGGCGGCGATCTCCTCGTGGGACAGGCCCTCCCAGGCGAGCAGGCCCAGGAGCTCACGGTCCTCGGCCTTGAGGGTCGCGAAGACCTCGTGGACGGCGGTCAGCTCGACCGGGTCGGCGTAGAGGGCGGCGAGGTCGCCGTCGAGCTCGGTCAGGCGGGACCGCCGTCTCGCCTCACCCCTGCGATGACCGGCGACGACGCGGCGGGCGATGCCGTAGAGCCAGAGCAGTGCCTCGTGGCCGGACGGCAGTCGGGCGATCTTCCGCCAGGCGATCTCGTAGGTCTCGGCGACCACGTCCGCGGCGTCGTGGGGGTCGGCGCAGCGGCGGGCGGCGTAGGAGGTGAGGTGGCCGTATGTCTGCCGGTAGACCTCCTCGAACCGATCTGGCGTTCATCCACTTGTGTCCTTCGTCGGCGGGGTTGCGTACACCCTCTTCATGCGGGAAGCCGCGCCGGCATTTCACCGGGACTGTCGTCGATCCGTCCACGAGTGACGTCAGACGGCCGTTTGTCCACGTCGCGGAGCTGTTCGAAGTAGAACGTCACGGAAAGAAACGGCGAACTCCTCGGTAGTAGCAGAATGTGCCATTTCCAAGGCATATGCGGTGCCACCATGCTCTGTGGAGACCATCTCCCCCAAGGAGCAGAACACCTGTGGCTAATCCCAGAGCACGCCGCCTGATCGCTGCGGCAGGTCTGTCGTTAGCGGTCGCGGCCACCCTGACGACCGTCCCGGCTCCCGCGAACGCCCTCTCGACCGACGTCGTCATCTCCGGCGTCTACGGCGGTGGCGGCAACTCGGGCGCGACCATCAAGAACGACTACATCGAGCTGGCGAACCTCACCGGCAGCCCGATCAACGTGTCCGGTTGGAGCGTTCAATACGCCTCGGCCGCAGGTGCCGTCTTCCAGATGACGAACCTGAGCGGAACGATCCCGGCCAACGGGAGATACCTGGTCCAGCAGGCCCCGGGCGCCGGCGGCACGCTGAGCCTGCCGACCCCCGACGCCGTCGGCTCGATCCCGATGTCGGGCACCTCCGGGGTCGTCGCGCTGGTCACCGCGCAAGTTCCGCTGGTCGGCTGCGGCACCTCCTGCGCGACCGCCCCGAACGTGAAGGACCTCGTCGGCTACGGCGCCACCGCCAACGTCGAGACCCTCGCGGCCCCCGGCCTGTCGAACACCACGGCCGCCGCCCGGTCCGGCGCGATGACCGACACCGACAACAACTCGGTCGACTTCACCGCCGGTGTGCCGAAGGCCACCAACACCGCGGGCACCACGGTCACCGCGACCGACACGGGCGGCCCGACCGACCCGACGCCCGGTGCCGTGCGCATCCACGACATCCAGGGCAGCGGCCGGATCTCCCCGATCGTCGGCCAGAACGTCACCAACGTGCCCGGCATCGTCACCGCCGTCCGCACCACCGGCAGCTCGCGCGGCTACTGGATGCAGGACCCGTCGGCCGACGCCGACCCGCTGACCTCCGAGGGCATCTTCGTCTTCATGGGCACGACCTCGCCGACGGTCGTGCCCGGCGACTCGGTGCTGGCCTCCGGCCGCGTCACCGAGTATCGCCCCGCCACGGGTTCGCAGGCGCTGACCGAGCTCGGCGGCACCGTCAGCACCGTCAAGCTGTCGAGCGGAAACGCGCTGCCCGCGCCGGTGACCGTGGACCTGCCCCCGGTCTACACCAAGTCGGGCGCCCTGGAGGCCCAGCCGCTGGAGCCGTCGTCGTACGTGCTCGACTGGCTGGAGATCCACGAGGGCATGCGCGCCACCGTCGCGGAGACCACCAAGCTGGTCAGCCCGGTCAACACCGAGTTCGGCGAGTTGTGGGTCACCTTCGACCCGGCGCACAACCCGACCCCGCGCGGCGGCCACATCTACCTCGACTACGCCGACAACAACGCGGGCCGGTTCTTCATCCAGTCGCTCGTCGGCGCCCCCGCCGCCAACGTCGGCTCGACGCTGGCCGCCGGCACCACCGGCGTCATCGACTACCAGAGCTTCGGCGGCTACGTCCTGCAGGCCACCCAGCTCGGCGCCATCACCGAGGGCGGCCTCAAGCGCCAGAAGGTGACCCCGGCGAAGAAGGCCGGCGACCTGTCGATCGTGACGTACAACGTCGAGAACCTGACCGTCGGCGACTCGGCGGCGAAGTACCAGCGCCTCGCCGAGGCCGTGGTCGTCAACCTCGGCACGCCGGACATCCTGGCCCTGGAGGAGATCCAGGACAACAACGGCACCGCCACCGGCACCGTGGCGGCCGACCAGACCGTGGCCAAGTTCATCGCGGCCATCGTCGCGGCCGGCGGCCCGACCTACGACTGGCGCTCGATCGACCCCAACGAGGGCACCGACGGCGGCGCCCCCGGCGGCAACATCCGCCAGGTCTTCCTGTTCAACCCGGCCCGGACCACCTTCGTGGACCGTCCGGGCGGCGACGCCAACACCGCCGTGACGGTGCTGCGCGAGCGTCCGACGAGCAACCAGGTCTACCTGTCGGCCAGCCCCGGCCGCATCAACCCGACGTCGTCGGCGTGGTCGTCCAGCCGCAAGCCGCTCGTGGGAGAGTTCCTGTACGACGGCAACAAGCAGCTCTTCGTCGTCGCCAACCACTTCAACAGCAAGGGCGGCGACCACCCCCACTCGGCCGCCGTCCAGCCGCCGAACCGCACCACCGAGGTCCAGCGCATCGCGCAGGCGACCGAGGTGCGCAACTTCATCGCCGACCTGAACGCCAAGAGCGGCGGCCAGGCCCGCGCGGTGGTCCTGGGCGACATCAACGACTACCAGTTCTCGCCCGCCGTCTCGACCCTCACCGACAACGGCGCGCTCCTGAAGGCGCTGATCAACGACCTGCCCGCCGGTGAGCGGTACTCGTACATCTTCGACGGCAACTCGCAGGCGCTCGACCACATCCTGGTGACCCCGAACATCAAGGGTTACGCCTACGGCGTCGTGCACATCAACGCCGAGTTCTCCGACCAGGCCTCCGACCACGACCCGCAGATCCTGCGGATCCTGACGGGGTGCAACACGGAGCCGCTCCCCGAGCGGTGCCGCCCGGGCAGCCCGGTCGTGGACGTCGAGTAACACCTTTCGCAAATCAGAAGCGCCCGTCCTCTTCCCCGGGGGACGGGCGCTTTCTCATGTGCCGGCGTTCAGGTATTCCACGAAATACGGGTTGTGCAGGGCGAACGACGAGCGTTTCGTCCGCACCAAATTGATCGCCTCGTCCAGGCCGTAACCGAGGAGGAGAAGGGTCTGGGCCACGACCAGGCCCGAGCGGTTGTAACCCGCCCTGCACCTGATCAGGACCTTCTGACCCGACCGCACCGCCTCGGCGGCGAGGTCGGACATCGCGCGGACCTCTGCCATCTCGGCCGGGGTCAGTTGGCCGTCGGGGACGTGGCAGGCGTGGTGGACGGCCGAGGTTCCCGGGCCGTGGCCGTCGAGGCGGATCATGCTGATGACCACGTCGAACTCGTCGGCCACGATCACGGGGAGCAGGCCGCCGGAGTCGTTGCGGAAATGGCCGCCCATGAAAAGGCCGGGGATGATTTCGTGCCACGGCTGGTCGTCAAAGGGAACGAACCTGTATTCCATTCGCCCATTCTGCGTCAGTATCGCACCGAGCTCTGGAGCAGCGGCGGATAAACGGTCGACGATTCTCCGTCGACGGTCGTGCCAGCGAACTGCAACATCGTGCGCACCTCTCCGTTGACCGCCGCCGGGTAGCCGAGCGTGGGGGCGGAGATCTCGTCCAGGATGCGGAGCTGCTCCGCCGAAAGGGTTACCTCCACGAGGTTGTTCTCCATGTGTTCGACCCGGCGGGCTCCCACGATCGGCACCACCGTGCCGGGGCGGGCGCGCAGCCACGCCAGGGCGACCGCCGCCGACGAGGCGCCGGCCTCGTCGGCGATCGCGGCCAGGGTGTCGATGACCCGGTACTCCTCCTCGGTCGGGCCGCCCACGTAGGCGGTCCGGGCCGAGTCGGCGACCTCGACGCCCCGGCGGTACTTGCCGGACAGGAAGCCGTTCTTCAGGGGGCTCCACGGGGTCAGGGCCAGGCCCTGGTCCAGCGCGAGGGGCGCGATCTCGCCCTCGACCGTGCGGGCCAGCAGGGAGTATTCGACCTGGAGGGCGATCAGCGGGGTCCAGCCTCTCAGCAGGGCCGTCGTCTGGGCCTGGGCGACGACCCACGCGGGGGTGTTGGAGAAGCCGATGTAGCGGATCTTGCCGGCCCGCACCAGGTCGTCGAGGGTGCGCATCGTCTCCTCAAGGGGCGTGTTGCGGTCCCAGTTGTGCAGCCAGTAGAGGTCCAGGTAGTCGGTCTGGAGACGGCGCAGGGTCTCGTGGAGCTGGGCGATGATCGAGCCCCGGCCCGCGCCGCCGCCGTTGGGGTCGCCGGGGTGCATGTTGCCGAAGAACTTCGAGGCCACGACCGTGTGGCCGCGCAGGCCGGGCCGGGCGGCGAAGTAGTCGCCGAGGATCTTCTCCGAGTGGCCGTTGCTGTAGAAGTTGGCCGTGTCGACGAAGTTCCCGCCCCGGTCGAGGTACGTCGAGAGGATCTTCTCCGACTCCTCGACGTCGCATCCGGCCGAGCCGGGGTCGTCGCCGAACGTCATCGCGCCGAGGGCGAACGGGCTGACCCGCAGGCCGGAGCGTCCGAGGGTCACATAGTGGTCGAGCGGCATGATCGTGTTCCTTTCTCGTCCCCTCCATCGAAGCGCTGAGCTGCGACGACGGGTAGAAAGATCCGGTCGACCTCTTGCACGATCCTGCCGCTAGCGGGATTTCAGTCGGATGATCGGCAGTTGCCGGTCGGTCTTCTCCTGGTATTGGGCGAACCGGGGCGACCTGGCGACGATGTCCCGCCACGCCTGCTCGCGCTCGGCTCCGTGCAGCTGCTCGGCGGTGACGTCGTATGCCTTGCCGTCGAGTTCGATGCGCACCTGGTCGGGGTGGGCCGCGAGGTTGTAGTACCAGGCGGGGTTCCCGGCCGCGCCGGCCGCGGAGGCGACGATCAGCCAGGTGCCGTCGGGGCCGGGGAACCAGCCGACGGGGTTCGTGCGCGGCTGGCCGGTCTTGCGGCCGACGGTGGTCAGGACCAGCGCGTCGAAGCCGCCGAAGCTGCCGCTCCTGCGGATGCGCCGGGCCATCAGCCTGTTGAACCAGAGGAAGAAACGTCCGCCGGGCTGGCGGCTGCCGCGGGTGCCGGCGGGGGTGTCGAAGGTCATGGAGTACCTCATTTAGTTAATGGCGCGTACTGTACGCGGCGCTAACTATATGCACGATGTACCGTTACGTCCATGAACGACGTCGCCATCGGGCTGGTCCAGCTCTCCGGGCTGGTGCAGGGCCGGTACGCGCGTGTCTCCCAGCGTCACGATCTGACCCCCGTACAGGCGAAGTTGTTGTGCGTGCTGCTGGAGGGACCTCGGGGGATGGCCGAACTGGCCTCGGTCTTCGGCGTCGAGAAGGCGGCCCTGACCGGGCTGATGGACCGGGCCGAGAAGCGCGGGCTGGCGCGGCGCACCCCGGTGCCCGGCAACCGGCGGGCCGTCGCGGTGACGTTGACCGACGAGGGACGCCGGGCGGCGACGGCCTTCTACGAGGAGATCCACGCCGAGCTGGAAGAGCTGGTCGCGACCCTGACGCCCGAGGGGCGCGGCCATTTCGAGCAGGCGATGGCCGAGATCATCGAGCGCTGCGGCGGCTGCTGACGCTCACTCCGCCGCGCGCGGGAACTCCGAGCAGCGGAACGACCCGAAGCTCTCCCGGCCGCGCCGCACCACGACCGTCACCGCGTCGGCGTCGATGTTCGACCGCGCGGCCACCGCGGCGGCGGCCGTGCAGGTGAGCTGGCCCAGCCACAGCAGGCGGTCGCGCTGGCCCGGGAAGGCCTCCCGGGGAGCCGGCACCGGCACGGCCGCCGAGGCGGGCGGCTCGACGGTGATCCGCACCTTGGCGTCGTCGGCGGTGACCGCGCCCAGGCCGCCGACCCAGTCGGCCAGGCCGGTGCCGAGGCCCAGACGGCGTTCGGGCTCGCTGGGGCCGTCGACGAGCAGGTTGAGCGTCTCCTTCAGCGACGGCCAGGGCATCGGGCGGGTGACCGCCTTCAGGCGCTGGCCCGACACGAAGTAGAGCCGCATGCTGGGCTGGAAGCCGCTCGCGGGTTCCCCGCCGTCCTGTACGCCCGTCGGGCTGATGCCACACCCCGCGACCAGGAGCAGCACCGCCAGCAGATGTCTCATCGCGGCTCCCTGGGCAGCGTGAGCCGGAACAACGCGCCGCCCTCGGGGCGGTTGACCACCTCGATCGTGCCGCCGTGGAGGCGGGCGTTCTCCAGGGCGATGGCCAGGCCGAGGCCGCTGCCGTCCGACCGGGTGCGGGCGGCGTCGGCCTTGGAGAAGCGGTCGAAGACCCGCGGGAGCAGGTCGGGGTCGACGCCGGGGCCCTTGTCGGCGACCTCGATGACCACGACGTCGTCGGCGGGCCGCGACGTGACGGTCACCGGCTTCGCGCCGTGCCGCAACGCGTTGCCGACCAGGTTGGCCATGACGACGTCGAACCGGCGCGGGTCGAGCCGCACGCGCACCCCCGGTTCGATGTCCACCTCGACGTCCGAGGTCCATCCCCGGGTACGCAGGCTCGCCGCCACCGCCTGCGCGACGTCCACGTCGTCGACGACCAGGCCGACGGCCCCCGCGTCGAAGCGGGAGATCTCCATGAGGTCCTCCACGAGCTTCACCAGGCGTCCGGCCTCCAGGTTCAGCAACCGGGCGGCCTCCGGCAGGTCGCCGTCGAGCCGGGCGGACTCCTCCTCGATCACCTCGGCCATGGCGAGGATCGAGGCCAAGGGGGTGCGCAGCTCGTGGGAGACGTCGGCGACGAACCGGCGAGCCATCGACACGTTGGTCTCCAGCGCCTCGGCGGTCGCGTTGAACGTCTTGACCAGCCGGGCCAGTTCGTCGCGGCCGGTGACCTTGAGCCGGGTGTCGAGCTCCCCGGCGCCCAGGCGGCGGGCGGCGCGGTCGAGATCGCGTACCGGCCTGAGCACCCCACCGGCGGCGACCAGCGCGAACAGCACGGCCAGCAGCAGCACGGGCAGCACGCCGTTGCGCGCGGCGGCGACCAGTGCCTCCTGGTCGGCGGCCTCGGGGTGCAGCGAGGAGACGAGGTAGACCTCGACGCCCGAAGGGGTGCCCTCTCTGCGCAGCAGCACCGGCGTGCCCACCACGAGGTAGGGGTCGCCGTCGCGCACCACCCGCTGGTAGACGAGGCGCCGCTCGGCCGCGACGCGCCGGCGCAGATGGGGCGTCAAGGCCGCGGCGGCGTCGCCCGACACGACCAGGCCCGAGTCGCCGTAGACGGCCGCGCCGGTCGCGTCGAGGAAGGCGGGCGCGACGCCGTTGGCGAGTTGTTGCAGGGCGGCCCGGCCCGGCGGGTGCTGCATGTTCTCGGTGAGGGTCGAGACGCGCAGCCGGAACTCGTTGACGACCGACCATTCGGTCCGGGTGAGCATGAGGTCGCGGGCCTGCTTGTAGACCAGGCCGGCGGCGGTGAGCGCGCTCAACCCCGCCAGGGCGACGAAGACCACGACCAACCGGGCACGCAGCCCTCTCACAGCGGGCCGAACCTGTACCCGAAGCCGCGTGCGGTCTGGATGTACCGGGGCTGGGCGGGCACGTCCTCGATCTTGGTGCGGAGCCGCTGGACACACGCGTCGACCAGCCGCGAGTCGCCCAGGAAGTCGAGGTCCCAGACCGATTCGAGGAGCTGCTGGCGGCTGAACACCTGCCCGGGAGACGCCGACAGCTCCAGCAGCAGCCGCAGTTCCAGCGGGGGCAGCGTGACCGGGGTGCCGTTCTTGGCCACGGTCAGCGCGCCCCGGTCGATCACCAGGTCGCCGTGGGTCTCCTGTCCGGCGTCCAGGGGCGCGGCCCACCGCCGGAGCACGGCGCGGATGCGCGCCTCCAGCACCCGCGGCCGGACCGGCTTCACCACGTAGTCGTCGGCGCCCGCCTCCAGGCCGCTGACCACGTCGAGGTCGTCGCCCCGGGCGGTGAGCATGACGATCGGCAGGTGCCCGCCGGCCCTGATGCGGCGGCAGACCTCGAAGCCGTCGAGGCCGGGCAGCATCAGGTCGAGCACGACGATGTCCATCGCCGTCTCGCGCAGCCGCCGCAGGCCCTCCTCACCGGTCCCGGCGGTGGCCACCTCGTGGCCGTGGCGGCTGAGCGACAGGCGCAGTCCTTCGCGGACGGACTGGTCGTCCTCGATGAGCATCACCCGGGCCACGCGAACCAGTATCCGGCTTGATCAGCGCATATCCGGCCGAAGGCGACGTTCATTACACGCTCATGACATTCCGCTCATGGCCAGCGGACATCGTGCTGCCAGGATCCCCGGTCGAGACCTAGGAGGATGTATGCGATTCACTCTGGCCGCCATCGGCCTCGTCGCGGGCACGCTGACCTTCGCCGCCCCGGCCGCCGCCGCGCCCTCGCCCGCGCCGTCCGAGGCGGCCCCGGCACCCGTGCCCTCCGCCCGGCAGCGGGCCGCGACCCCCGCGCCGGTGCCTGATCGCGGCAGCCGCCCGGTTCCCGACGGCGCGCCGCAGACCGGTGGCGGCGTGCCCGCCGCGCTTCCGCTGGGCGGGGTCCTTCTCGTGGCGGGGGCCGCGACGGGCTTCGTCGCCCTGCGGCGGCGTAGCGCGGCGTGACCCGCAGGGTCCTCGGCCTGGCGGCCGCCGCCCTCACCGCGACCGGGGCCCTGCTCGCGGGCGGCGCGCTCCTCCCCAGGGAGGCGCCGCCCGCGCCGCCGCCCGCCGAGGCCGTGGCCCTGCCCGTCGTGCCCGCCGGGCACGATCTGCCCAGGTCACGGCCGGTACGACTGGATGTCGGCCGCATCGGCGTCCACGTGGACCTGATGATGCTCGGCCTCAACCCCGACGGAACCGTGCAGGTCCCCGAGGAGCCCGAGGACGCGGGCTGGTACGCGCCCGGCTACGCCCCCGGGGAACCCGGTGGCGCGGTGATCCTCGGACACGTCGACGGCGAGGGCCGCCGCGGCGTCTTCCACGACCTCGGCCGGATGCGGCGCGGCGACACCATCGGCGTCACCCGCGCCGACGGGAGGACGGCCCGGTTCACGGTCACGTCGGTGGAACGGGTGCCCAAGAGCCGCTTCCCCGCCGAGCGGGTGTACGGCCCCCTCGACCACCCCGCCCTGAGATTGGTGACCTGCGGCGGGTCCTTCGACGCCGCGACCGGCCACTACCGCGACAACGTCATCGTCTACGCCGATCTGGACTAGCGGGTCACTCCAGATGGGCCCGCAGAGCCGCCAGCGGGCCGTCCCAGTCGCGCGCCAGCACGGCCAGGAAACGTTGCGCCACCCGCATGGGCTCGGTCTCCACGCGGTAGCGCACCCGCCGCCGTTCACCCGGCTCGGCCACCACCAGACCCGCGTCGGCCAGGAGCGCGAGATGCTTGGCGATGCCCTGCCGGGTGATCGGCAACCGGCCGGCCAGGTCGGTCGCGGTGGCCGGCCCCCGCTCGGCCAGCGCGGCCAGGATCGCCCGCCGGTTCGGGTCGGCCAGGGCCGTGAAGACCGCCTCGGCGACCGTCTCGGGCGACTCGTCAGCCATTGACGTAGGCGACCAGCTCGTCGAGTTCGTGCTTCCAGCCGCGGGTGTTGCCGTCGTAGGCCTTGGCGTGCTCGTCGTCGTCGAGCTGGGCGAAGCCGGTCTCGACGACGGTCAGGCTGGTGCCCTCGGCGTCGGGCGAGAGGGTGAACTCGACGTAGGTCCGGCGCGGGTCGTTCTCGGGCAGGCCGTGGATGTGCCACGAGTAGGCGAAGACCGACTGCGGGTCGAGCCGTTCGACGCGCAGCTTGGCGGTGTCGCCGCTCTGCCAGCTCAGCTCGACCGTGCCGCCGACCTTCACCTCGCCCTCGGCGGCCTCGCCGAACCAGGTGCCGAGGCCCTCGGCGGTGGTGATGGCGGCCCAGACCTGCTCCTGCGGGCGGCCGATGTGGACGGTGCGTTCGATCCGATCGGGAAATGCCATCGGAACCCCTCCGTGTGTCGCAACCATTTGGTTGCCACTAATGTATGGCAACCTTCTGGTTGCGTCAAGCACGAAGGCGGCCAGCACCACGACGGAGATCACGGTCGCCCCCGCGAACACGGCCCGCACGCCCCAGATCTCGGCCGCGCCCCCGGCCAGGGCCGCGCTGACCGGGATCACCCCCCAGCTGATCATCCGGGACGCCGCGTAGATGCGGCCGAGCAGCTCGGGCGGGGAGAGGTCCTGCCGGATCGTGGCGACGAGGATGCGCCAGACGCTCGACCCCGCGCCCGCCACGATCGCCCCCGCCGCCACCGCCCAGACCGGGGCGTCGAAGGCGACCGGCGCGACCAGCAACACGATGCCGACGGCGTCGACGATCAGGAGCCGGGTCACGCCGAACCCGCCACAGGTGCCGGAACCCCGCGACGACCTGGGTGTTCCCGCCGGTCACCGGGCCGCGGCGCAAAGCCAGCAGGGCGAGGCCGCCCACGGCCAGAGCGTAGAGGCCCGCGCTCAGGGCGGTCGCGCGCCGCTACTACGCGGGGGTCAGGCCCGCCGGAAGCGCGACCCCCACTCCCTGAGCTGCTCGGCCAGCTCGGGAGGGTGGACGACCTGGAAGTCCGCCCCCACGACGCCGAGCGCCATCGTCGGCCAGTCGAGGGTGCTGCTCGTCATCGTCATCCGGCAACGCCGCTCGCCGACCGCCTCGACCGTGCACCACCGCCCGATCCGTTCCCGCACGGCCTCGGCCGGGGCCTCGATCAGCGCCTCCACCGCGTAGGGGGCGGGCTGGTTCTCCAGGCCCTCGTTGACGAAGGCGGCGGCGTCGGCGGCGGGCAGTTCCCTGGGGCGGAAGCGGGTGCCGGTCTTCTCCGGCCTCGTCATCCGGTCGACGCGGAAACTCCGCCAGTCGTGCCTGGTCAGGTCGTACGCCACGAGATACCACCGGTAGCCGGTGCAGACGAGCCGGTGCGGCTCGGCCAGCCGCTCGGACTCCCGGCGGTCGGCCGCCGTGTAGGAGAACCGGAGCTGCTCCTGGTCCCGGCAGACCAGCGCGACCAGCGTCAGCACGTCGGGGTCGATGCCCGCCCGGGGTGAGCCGCTCCAGCCGCTCGGCACGGTCATCGTGCGCAGCGCCTCGACCCGGTGCCGCAGCCGGGCCGGCATGACCTGGACGACCTTCGCGAGCACCCGTACCGACGACTCGGCGATGCCCTCGACGGCGCCCTGCGCGGCGGCCTGGAGGCCCACGGCCAGGGCGACCGCCTCCTCGTCGTCGATCACCAGCGGGGGCAGGGCCGCCCCGGCGGCCAGCTGGTAGCCGCCGTCGACCCCGCGTTGCGACTCGACGGGATAGCCCAGCTCACGCAGCCGGTCGACGTCGCGGCGCAGCGTCCGGACCGACACCCCGAGCCGTTCGGCCAGTTCGCCGCCGAGCCAGTAGCGGCGGGTCTGGAGCAGGGAGAGCAGCCGCAGGGTCCGGTTGCTGGTGTTCGCCATGGTTCGATTCTGGCCGTCGTACAGGACAGAAAGTGGCCGCTATTGGCGACAAGCTGGATCCATGAGCGAACGAGACGACCTGATCGCGACCCTGACCAAACATCGCGGCTTCCTGCGCCATACCACCCAGGGCCTGACCGACGAGCAGCTGGGCCTGCGCACCACCGCGAGCGAGCTCTGCCTGGGCGGGCTGGTCAAGCACGTCACCTCGGCCGAGCGCAACTGGGCCGAGTTCATCGTGCAGGGGCCCCCGGCGATGGGCGACTTCACCGCCATGACCGAGGAGGACTGGCAGCGCCGCGCCGACGAGTTCCGCATGCTGCCGGGCGACACCCTCGCCGGGATCCTGGCCGAATACGAGAAGGTCGCCGGCGCGACCGACGAGTTGGTCAGGAACCTTCCCTCACTCGACGCGACCCAGCCGCTGCCGAAGGCCCCGTGGAACACGGAGGAGAGCTGGACGGCCCGGCGGGTGCTGCTGCACGTCATCGCCGAGACCGCCCAGCACGCGGGTCACGCGGACATCATTCGCGAGTCCCTCGACGGTCAGAAGACCATGGGTTAGAAGTCGTCGGCGGTGCGGATCCGGTCACGCACCCAGACACCCGCCTCCTTCAACCTCGTGGTGCCCGTGTACGGGCCGCTGGAGCAGGTCCCGGTGGTGAAGACGGCTCCCGTGCGGAAGTCGTCGGAGAAGTTCCAGTTGACCCAGCTGATCTTCTTCTGGGCCATCAGGTCGATGTACTGCTGCGACCTGCTGAAGTTGTTCGGCCCGTCACCGGAGGCCTCCTGGGTGCCGAACTCGGTCACGAACATCGGCAGCAGGTCGGCGGCCCGGGACAGGGCGTTCAGGTACTGGGTGCCGTGCGAGGCGGCGTAGAAGTGGAAGACGTACATCAGGTTGGTGCCGGTGACCGGGTTGGCGCGGATCGTGTCGGTCTGGTCGCCGGGGCCGGAGATTCCGAGCGACGACCAGGCCGGCGTGCCGATGAGGACGGGCGCGTCGGGGTCGTACTGGCGGATCGTCGGGACCAGCGAGTTGGCGTAGTTGCGGATGACCGACCACGTGACGCTGTCGCCGTTGGGCTCGTTGGCGATCTCGTACAGGACGTTCTTCTTGGCGTTGTGGCGCTGGGCGATCTCGGTGAAGAAGGTTCTGGCCCTGGTCAGGTTGTAGTTGGGGTCGCCGGGGGTGAGCATGTGCCAGTCGACGATGGCGTACATGCCGCGTGCCGTGGCCATCTCGATCAGGTTGTGGACGCGGTCGGTGTAGAGCCGCGGGTTGGTCTCGTAGCCGCCCTCCTGGATGTACATGGAGATGCGCAGGACGTCGGCCTTCCAGTCGGTGGCCAGAGCGTCGAGCGAGGCGGTGTTGAGGCACTGGTTGTACCACTGGATGCCGTGGCTGCTCATGCCCCTGAGCTGGATCTGCTTGCCGGCCTCGTTGCACAGCTTCACGCCGCAGACGCGGAGCTGGCCGTTGGCGGCCACGGGGGTGCCGCCGCCGGTCGACGACTCGGTGTAGACCTCGAACTCCCAGAGGGAGTAGCCCCACTGGGTGGCGCGGGTGGTGCCGTACACGCGGATGTAGCGGCCGGTCCCGGAGACGGTGAGGTCGTCGGTCGCGCCGTTGCCCGTGGTGGTGGAGTAGATGCTCGACCATGTTCCGCCGTCAGGCGAAACCTCGATCCGGTACGCCGACGCGTAGGCCGTCTCCCAGGTCAGCTTGACGCGGGAGATCGGGTACGAGGCGCCGAGGTCGATCCTGATCCACTGGGGGTCGCTGCCCTCGGCCGACGCCCAGCGGGTGGCGGTGTTGCCGTCGACCGCCTTGCCCGCCTCCAGGCCGGTGGCCTCGATGGACGACGCCGTGGCGGGCTTGCCGGCGGAGATGAGGACGGGGGCGGCGGCGGCCGGCGCACTGACCGTGGTCAAGCCGGTCAGTATGAGCAGGGCGACGAGCGTGCTACGTAACATAGGCGCTCCTTGGAGTAGTTAGGAAGGTTTCCTAATTTGACGTGGAGCGTAAAACAACGTCAACCATCACGCAAGCGCTTCAAATAGTTGATCATGCAACAGATCGCGCTCATTCGGTCGCAGTCCGCTTTCTGGCACGAAATGCTGCTTGTCCATGCCTACCGGCACACATGTTGGCAATCAGTGACAGAGATGATCACGGGAGATGTGTTCAGGTCCTGAATGCGGTAAATGTTCTGCATGAAAACGAGGCTGTTTCGCTTCTTAAGCGCTCCCCTCCTCGCCATCTCCCTCGTGCTCTCGGTCTTCGGCGCGCCGGCGCGTGCCGCGACCGACCTCGAACTCGCACAGGAGTGGCAGACAACTTGGAACACCTACAAGTTCACCCAGGTCGCCAACCCGCTGCCGGAAGGCCGGTCGCGCGCCTCCCAGAGCATCTCCATCGTGATCGACGCTCCGCGGAGCCTGGTCTTCCCGGCCTACTCGGACTTCAACAACCACATCGGCGCCAACCCGGTGCTGGAGCGGGTCGTCACCCATAGCGACACCACGCAGTTCGGCATCGAAGCCAGGAAGCTCACGGCCATCGAGGTCATCCCGATGGACCCGGCCCCGCTGACGCTGAACACGCACGCCTGCCAGAAGCTGCACCTGGCGGACTTCTACTACACGGTCGACTCCTGGTCGACGGGTAACATCGTCACCCACCAGAAGATCACCTTCGAGAGGGTCAACGGGAACCAGACCAAGGTGACCGAGCACCTGACCTTCGAGACCCCCACGGAGCTGATCGACCTCGCGCTGGCCTCCGGCGTACAGGCCCACCAGGGCATCCAGACGGTCCTGAAGCAGCGCATCGAAAGCGGCGCCCTCTAAGTCGTTCCCCGGCGACCGCCACCTGGCAGCGGTCGCCGTGTCCGTTTTTCGGCCGACCTGGGTGGAGAAGATCCAGGTCATGGACGGTATGGGGCGAAGGACACTACTCGCGGGCGCCGCGTCTCTGGCGCTCGGCGGCTGCGCCGCGACCGAGACGACGCTCCGGGCCGTGCCCGTCGCGACCGCGTCCCAGGCCTACCCCGACACCCCGAAGGCCGCCTTCGACCGGCTGATGACGGGCAACCGGCGCTGGATCACCGGCGCGCTGCAGCACCCCGACCGCGACCCCACCCGCCGCGAACTGCTGGCCACCAAGCAGAAGCCCTATGGCGTGGTGTTGTCGTGCATCGACTCCCGGGTGCCTCCCGAGCTCGTCTTCGACACCGGGCTCGGCGACCTGTTCGTGATGCGCACCGGCGGCCAGGCCATCGGGCCCGTGGTGACCGGCTCGGTCGAATACGGCCCCCTGACCGGCGGGACCCCGTTGATCGTGGTGCTGGGGCACCAGCGGTGCGGGGCGGTGGAGGCGGCGTACCAGGCACTGAAGGACGGCAAGCCGCTGCCCGGCAACCTCCAGGCGATCGTCGAGGCGCTGCGGCCCGCCTACGAGCAGACCACACGTGAGGGCAGCGCCGACCCGATCGAGGCGATGACGAAACACCAGGTCATGCTGACCGCCGACGCGCTGCGCGGGAACGGCGGCCTGGAGCCGCTCGTGGGTGAGTCGAAGCTGGCGGTGGTCGCGGCCTACTACTCCCTGGACACGGGCCAGGTCGAGGTGCTCAACGGGGCGCCGGTCAGCTGATCGCGTCGAGGAGGACGCGGGCCTCCAGCGTCACCCTGCTGCCGCCCTTGCGCGCCGCCGCCTCCGTCAGCCCGGGGATCTCGGCGCGGGCCCCGGCCATGAGGGCGGCCTTGACCGCGACCTTCAGCAGGTCGGCCAGGCCGGTCGGCGGGCGTTCTCCCTCTTTCGGGAGCAGGGCCGGAATCGCCTCGGCGAGCAGCGCCCAGGTTTCGCGGTGGGCGCCGGAGAAGGCGAGGTCCTCCAGGGCGGGGGTCACCCGGGCGAGTTTCACGGCGTCGGCCCTGACCAGTTCGGCCAGCGCCCAGCCGAAGTCGGCGGCGTCGAACTCTCCCCGTTTGGCGAGGATCCTCATCGCGTCGACGGCTTCGGGCCGTCTGTGGCCGAGCGCCGTCACGAGGGCACTCGCCGTGGCCCGGCCCACCGGGCCCCGTCCCTGGACGAGAGCGGTCAGCACCCCCGACTCTCGGGTAGCCGCCGCAGAAGGGCATTCGAGCAGGTGGGCCGCGACCGACTCCCTGTGCGACGGCGCGATCGACGGCCATCACGTCAGGTATTCGGGGTACGCGGCCCCGCTGTCCCCCGGTTCGAGGGTCCACAGGGCGGCGATCGGTTCCGGCAGGTCAGAAGCGCCGGGCCGCATGTGGGTGTGAACGGCAGGAACGGGCCGGTAGTCGCCGTAGGCGACGTAGCGCCTGATGGCGTGGATGCCGCACTCCATGATCGGATCGGGCAGGCCGCCGTCTCGCAGCCACGCGGCCAATCGCCGGCCCGCCGACGAGGTCAGTGTCCCGGCGCGGGCGACCACCTCCGGATCGGCCGAGCGGGGCAGCCGCAGGAGTGCCTGACCGAAGTCGAGTCGGAGCGGTTCGGCGTCTCCCAGCGTTTCAAGGCGGGCGACCAGGGTCGCGGGATCGATGTGACCGGTGGACGTCGTGGGGGTGGCCAGCAGCACCGGAAGCGTCCGGCCCGACTCCAGCAGGACGATGAGCTCGCGCATCCGGTCGGGGAACACACGGTCAGGCAGAGGGCGGTATCGGTCGTGGACACGACGGTGTTCGGCGACCAGGCGGGACATCTCGACGCTCTGCCCGGGAGAGACGACCGCACCGACGCAGTGGCGCAACAGCAGGTAGGGGTGGTAGCTGGTGAAGCCGTCGGCATGGCTGTAACCACCGCCTTTCGTCTCCCACCAGGGCCGCAACGCCTCGGCGGTCGCGGCGCGGTCCCGATGGGTCAGGGTGACGAGCGCGGCCACGATCGGTTCCACGTCCACCGGCCTGAACGGATGCGCCGCGCCGAGTGCAGTGATCAACTGGGCTGTCGAGACGATCGGCGGCGGCATCTCGGGCAGCGAGATCGTGATCTCCAGCGTGCCGGGCACCGGTGATTCCGCCGCCGGTGGGGCGGCGACCTCGCCGAAGACGGCGGCGATCTGGGTGCGCAGGTCCCACGGCAGGGCGCTCGCGGCCTCGCGGATCGCCTCCGACGTGGCCGGGGTGGCGTGGGGGGCCAGTTTGCGCGCGAGCCGTACCGCACGGGCGCGCAGCGCATGGTCGTCGTGGCCGAAGACCAGTGCGAGCGCGGCGAGCGCTCCGTCGGCCCGTTCCGGGGTCGCCTCGGCGATCAACCGCAGGGCGGTCGTGACGTGTTTGCGCTCCGGCCGGAACGCGAGCGCACCGACCGTCTCGGCGAACAGGTCGGAGGTCAGGCCCACGGCTTCGTCGTAGCGACGCAGTTCGTCGGCGGCCAGCCGGGCCAGCGGGGCGGCGGCGACCGGCAGGGCCCGCGCCAGGTCGAGCACGGACACCTCGGCGGGGGTCGGCTGAAGCCGGTTCCACAGGCGGACGAACGGTTCGATGTCGCGGTCCTGCCCGTGGGTGAGGAAGCGGGCCGTGCAGCCGTCGATCAGGACCCGCCGCTCGATGCGGCCCCCGGACGCCAGGTCGGCCAGCACGTCGACGACCTGGGCCAGCGGTGCGGCGACGCCCTCGGCCTGGAAGAGCCGGGCGACCATGACGTCGAGGAGGAGGTCGTCGCCTGCGTGGAGCCTCCGGGGGAGGTGCCAGAGCCAGCCGACGACGAAGGCGTCGTTCTCGGGCGGTTCGATGCCGGTCTCGATCGCCAGTGTGGCGGCCAGGTCGAAGCCAGGGCGGCCGGTCTGGGTCTGCCAGCTCCTGACCCGGCCCGCCCGCAGGCCGACGACCAGCCGGTATGCTAGGTCACGACGCCATTCCTCCTTGCGGTCGCGAAGGACGGCGAGAATGCGCGCGGCGTCGGCTTCCGGCTGCCCGGGTTCGCGTAACTCCCGGCGGTCGAGCCAGGCGGCGACCTGGGCGGCGCCGGAGAGGCAGGCCGCGCCGGCGAGGCGGAACGGCTGGGCGTTCTCCGCGATCGCCCAGCGGCCCTCCACCCGCAGCCGCCCCGCCAGGTAGCCGGGCAACTCGGCGGCGACGGCCTTGCGGTCGGCCTCAGTGAGGTCCGCCAGGAACGGGCCGGGCCCGCCGAGTTCGATCCATTCCCGCACCCGATGCCATGTCATGCGCCGCACGTTATAGATCACCACCGACAAACCACCCCAGGCGACCGTAAATTGACCCCATGGACCTAGAAGCCCGTGCCTCCGACCAGGACCGGGAGACGACCGTCGGCCGCCTCCAGCAGGCCTACGCCGACGGACGGCTGGCCGCCGACGAGATGGAACAGCGGGTCGAACGCGCCCTGACGGCCGTCTCGCAGGGCGACCTGGCCGCGCTCCTGGCCGACCTGCCTGAACGGCCCGGCGAGGTGGTCACCGTCAGCACCAAGGCGGGCAAGATCCTGCGTACCGGCCAGTGGCGGGTGCCGAGGGTGCTGCGCATCGAGTCCGTCTACGGCAACCCGCACCTCGACCTGAGCGAAGCAGTGATCGACCACGCGGAGGTCACCTTCGACCTCAACCTGAAGTACGGCTCCGCCGAGATCCTCCTGCCGTCGGGCGCGACGGCCGACACCGACGGCGTGCACTGCGAGTGGGGCAGCGTGGTCTCCGACGTCCCGGGCGCGCCCCGGCCGGGGTTGCCCCATGTGCGGGTGATCGGCGAGGTGGGCTACGGGAAGGTGCGGGTGCGGTATCGGGGCGCTCGCCGGCGGCGCTGGTTCACCCGGGGCGGCGGGTCATGAAGACATCGACGTCGTCTTCGGCGTCGAAGGTGAATCCGTGACGTTCGTACAGGCGACGAGCCGGGCTGCCCCGGAGCACGTTCAGCCTGACCACCACACCGTCGTGGTCACAACCCGCCAGCAGCCGGCCGAGCACGGCCGACCCGATGCCCCGCCCCTGGAGGCCGGGGTCGAGATAGAAGTGTTCGAGCCAGACCACGTCGCCGTCGGGCCGCAGGGCCACGCAGCCCGCGAAGGCGCCGCCCACCTCGATGGCCCAGGTGTGCGCGGGGGCGAAACCGTCGCGTAGGCGCTGCCGTACCCGCCGTTCGTCGTAACGTCCGAGCCGTTCGAGATCCGGCCGCAGCACGACCGCCCGCAGCTCGGCCACCGCGTCGACGTCGTCCGGCGAGGCCGCCCGCATCACCCACACGGACGTGAGGCTATCGGCCGGTCAGGATGCGGCCGAGGTGGTAGTCGAGGGTGCGCCGCACGTCGGCCCGGGTGCGACGCCCGTGGAGCAGGTCGAGACCCAGCCCGGACACGCCGCCGACCAGCAGGTCGGCCTCACGGGCCACGTCGATGGAAGGCCCCGGCCCGGCGGCCGTGATCAGGGCGGCGACCAGATCTTCGAGCGGGTTGGCGTCGTGCAGGAAGACCTCGGCAAGGGCGGGATCGGTGAGGCTGCGCGCATAGTAGGCGGCCATCACGCGCAGGCTCGCCTGGCGCTGGTCGTCGAGCGGCAGCAGCTCTTCGAGGGTGGCCCGCAGCAGCACACGCGGGTCGGCGGCGTCGCGCAGTGCGATGATCCGCTCCCGCGCCCGGATCTCGTTCTCGCGGTGCAGCATCCGCAGCGCGGTCACCAGCAGGTCGTGTTTGTCGGCGAAGTGATACTGCACCACCCGGGGCGACACCTCCGCCTCGGCGGCGATCTCGCGCACGGTGGCCATCTGGAGTCCACGCTCGGCGGCGATGCGCCAGACCGCCTCGACGATCTGCCGCCGCCGCCCGGCCGGCTCGGCCTCGACCGGCACCGGGACCGGCGGGTCGCGCCGCGACCGGTAGGCGCGAGCCTGGCAGGCGCGGGAGCAGTAGACCGGCCGACGCCCCCGAGCCGGCGGCCGGATGGCGCCGCGACAGACCCGGCACGTTATTTCGTCACGCACACGATCAGCCTAAATTGCGTGACGTATTCGTTGCCACACGGGATTTCCGGCTGCTGTCATTGATACGTCCGTACCGCAAGGGAGGTAAATGTGAACGAGGCCTGGTATCGGCTGGCGATGCTCCTCACGCTCGCCGCGGGGGTTTGGGAGGGCCCGATCGCGATCATCTTCCGGGTGTTCACCGACAAGGACCCGAGCTGGCTCGTGGCGGCCAACTACCTGCCCGAGCCGTGGTGCTACGTCGCCGCCGTCGCGGCGGCGGTCGCCGCGTTCGTGCTGATCGCGGTCCTGGACGTCCGACACAAGAGAGCAATTAGTCACCGATTTTGACTGTCATGATTAGTGACTATATGGTCAGACGCATGACGACAGTGGAAATCACCAGATTCCGGGTCTCTCCCCAGCACAGAGCCGACCTCCTGGCCACCCGAGCCGGGATGGTCGCCGACTTCGAGGCCGACCGCGAGGGCTTCCTGGGCGCCAGGCTCATCGAGTTGCCCGGCGGCGAATGGCTCGACATCGTCGAGTGGCGGTCTTCAGCCGACTTCGCCGCCTCCCGGGCCAAGGGCGGCAACCTGCCCGGCATCCAGGCCTTCTTCGACGTGATCGGCGAACTCGTCTCCTCGGAAGAGGGCACGCTGCACTAGGCGCGGCCGGAGGAGGGCACCGGCGTAACGTCGGATACATGAGCGAAGTGCGGGTACGCCGGGTCTACGAAGATCCGGCCGACGACGACGGCACCCGGGTGCTGGTCGACCGGCTCTGGCCTCGCGGGCTGGCCAAGGCCACTGCCGACCTCGACGAATGGTGCAAGGAGATCGCCCCCTCGGCGGAGCTGCGCACCTGGTATCACCACGATCCCGACCGGTTCGCGGAGTTCGGACGCCGCTACCGGAACGAGCTGACCACGCCCGAACGGGCGGCGGCGGTGACCCACCTGCGGGAGCTCGCCCACGACGGGGTGCTGACCCTGCTCACCGCCACGAAGCGGGCCGACATCAGCGAGGCGGCCGTGCTCGCCGACCTGCTCAGATCGTCGGGCTGACGCACCCCGTCGTCGAGTGCTCGCCATCGCCGACCGTGTGCTCGGCCGGGACGTTGACTTTGTCGCAAGCTTTGACGCACCATGTTGGTACAAAGCTTGCGACAAAGGAGCCGTCATGACCCGTGAACCCTCACCGGACGCTCGTGCGGCCGAGCTGCGACAGGCGGGAGAGTGGCTGGCGAGACGGGACCTGGGCGGCGTCCGGCCGACCCCGCTGCTCGCCGACCGGCTGGCCGCCCGGCATCGCGCGCGCCTCGCAGGTTCGGTCATCCTGGCCCTGCTCATCCTCGCGAGCGCCCTCGCCGCGACCGTCAACCGCTTCGGCCCCGACGACTTCCGCCCGATGGCGCTGCCGGCCCTTGCCGTGGTGGTGGCCGGGCTGCTGGTGGCGCAGTCGCAGCTCCACGGGTGGGTGCGCCGCGTCGACCGGCGGGCGGGCGCGACGTTGTCCCGCAGGGCCGCCCACCTGATCCAGCCCGGCTGGCGGACCGTGCTCGGCCGCCCCTACGCCGTCTTCGTCGCCGCCGTCTTCGCCGCTTCGATGCTGCTGGCCGGAAGCGCCCTGGCCGTTCCCGACCGGACCGTGCGGGAACTGACCGTCGTCATGCTGATCGGCCTGGTGGGCGTGTACGCCATCACCGCCCTGCAACTGCGCCACCTGCTCCGCCACCCGGTCGTGGCCGAGGACGAAGACTCACTCACCACCGACGTCATCATGCGCGTGGAGGACGCCCGCGAGCTCACCACGCCGAGCGTGCAGTGGAGTCTGCCCATGGTGCTGCTGTTCGGCACCGCTCCCGGCTGGTGGAGCGCCGCCGCGCTGGCCTACGTGCTCGTCAGCCTGGCCGCCTTCGCCACGCTCCAGACCAAGGCTCCGTCGAGCACGACGGTGGCGCGACAGGCCGTGACCGCTCGATGATCGTCATCGACTCCACCTCGCCGGTTCCCCCCTTCGAACAACTGCGCGCCCAGCTCGCCCGGCAGATCCACGATCGCACCCTGCCCGTGGGCGCCCGCCTGCCGACCATCCGCCACCTCGCCGCCGACCTGGGCCTGGCCGTCAACACGGTCGGCCGGGCCTACCGGGAGCTGGAGGAGGCGGGCCTGATCGAGACCCGGGGCCGGGCCGGCTCGTTCGTGTCGTCCTCCGGCGAAGAGGGCCGGGAACGCGCCCGCCAGGCCGCCGCCGACTACGCGGCGGTGGTCACCAGTCTCGGCATCGACCCGGGTGAGGCGCTCCGAATCGTCCAGGCGGCTCTGCGGCCGGGCACGACCGCACCGACGTCGCCCTGATCAAAGCGGAGGAACCGACGTGTACGGCTGCGTGCTGATGGTGACCGCGCTCTGGAGTTACCGCTCGTTCCTCGGCGTCCAGGACCTCGGCCTGTCCGGCGTGCCCTGGCCGGGCATGGCGGTGCTGCTCGTCGGAGCCGCGGTGGTGGCGGCCGCTGGCGTTCGGCGTGCCGACCAGACCTGATGACATGATCAACACGCGCCTCACCTAACGTGACTTCAAGATCGCGAGCTGTAACGTTCCCATCGAGTCGATCTAGGAGAACGGAGCTCGTCTTGACGCCACAACGGCGCATGTCCGCCATCGTCGCTACCCTGCTCGCCCTGGTGACCGCCGTAGCGGCCCAGGTCACGGTCGCAGGGACCGCAGAGGCGGCCCCTGCCACGCGGACCAAGGCGGCGTCCTGTGTACGGCAGGGCCAGGCGAACTACCCGGTGAACTACTACTGGAAGAACGTCATCGGCATGCGGCTCGGCAACGGCGACGTGGCGGTGACCACCACACCGGCGCTGTGGGGCGGCCTGATCGCACCCGGCTCGACCTTCACCCTCCGCCTGGCCCACAGCACCGCCAAGTGGCCCCTTCTCGTGCAGAGCTACACCACCAGCTGGGACATCTCCACACTGCTGGCCAACGCCGACGTCGTGAGCCAGTCGGGCCCCGGCGCCATCAGCGGCAACACGTTGACGATCCCGTCGTGGGGCGTCAAGACCGACCCCGCACCCAAGGTCATCACCTTCCGCGTCAAGCCGGGCACCGTCGGGCGCAGCATGACCATCCGCCCGAGCGGCATCAGCAGCGTCATCGCCTTCCCCGGCCAGCTCGGCGGCAACACCCCGGCACCGCCGATCCAGATCGTCAACGGCGGCTCCATCTCGCCGACCACGGCCACCGACGACACCGCCACCACCCCGCAGGACCAGGCGGTCACCATCCCGGTCCTGGCCAACGACACCGGCGCCGGAGCCACGATCACCGGTGTGAGCACCCCCGCCCACGGCACCGCGACGATCACCGGCAGCACCGTCGTCTACACCCCGCCGGCCGGCCGCAGCGGCACCGACACCTTCACGTACACGATCAGCACCGCGTGCGGCACCAGCACCGCGACCGTCACCGTGGTCGTCACCTGCGTCACCAACCCGATCGGCCTGGCCAACAGCAGCTTCGAAGCCCCGTACGTCGCCACGGCCCGCTGGGACATCCCCGACGCGTCCACCAACCCCGCCGCCGGCTGGCACACCACCGCCACCGACCGCAGTCTGGAGATCTGGCGCAGCGGCTACCAGGGCGTCCCCGCAGCCGACGGCCAGCAGTTCGCCGAACTGAACGCCACCCAGGCCTCCACCCTCTACCAGGACCTGCCGACCGTCCCCGGGACCGTCATGAGCTGGTCGTTCTGGCACCGAGGCCGCGCGGGCACCGACGTGATGCAGGTCCTCATCGGCGCACCCGGCGCGACCGTGGCGCAGACGCCCGACGGCGCGACCTCGCCGAACATCTCGACCGACAACACCGCTTGGCGTCAGTACACGGGGACCTACACCGTCCCGGCGGGACAGACGACGACCCGCTTCTCGTTCCGGGCGGTCTCGTCGGCAGGCGGGCCGGCGTTGGGCAACTTCCTGGACGGGATCGTCTTCCAGACGCCGCCCTGTACGCCGATGCAGTAGTCACCGAGAGCGGCCCGGGATCACCTGGGCCGCTCTTTTGGTGTACGACCTTCGGTCGAAGCAGGGGTTGCACCCGGTACCCAGGTACAGGCTTACCGTCGAGCCATGACAGAAGACGTCGCCATTGACGAGGAGTGGGTGCCTTCGGCGTGCACTCTGCCCACCGCCGAGAGGCCCCTGCGACTGGCCGAGTTCGACGGGTTGTTCGCCGAGGCCGTTCAGTCGGTGACTCGTCCGGATCGGACCCGGCTACGGCTGGACCTCGTCTTCAGCCCCGAGAACGCCGCCCGAACCGCCGACCTGGCCGCCAGAGAGAACGGCTGCTGCTCCTTCTTCACCTTCACCTTGACCGTCACCGGCGGACGCCTGGTCCTTGAGGTGGCCGTGCCTCCCGAGCAGGCCGAGGTTCTCGACGCACTCCAGACGCGCGCGGCGACGACCCGGGGTGCGAGGAAGGACCGATGACCCATCTGCGTAGCGGGCAGGTGGCCGAACAGGCCGGAGTCAATCCACAGACCTTGCGTTACTACGAGCGACGCGGCTTGATCGCCGAACCCCCACGCAGTCCCGGCGGACACCGCGCCTACCCACCCGAGACCGTCGACCTGCTGATCGTGATCAAGGCCGCCCAACGGCTTGGATTCACGCTCGAAGAGGTCGCCGAACTGATCGACACCGGCCGACGCGGCCACCCGACCCCGGATCTGCGCGCCCGCGCGAAAGCCAAGATCGCGGAAGTGGACGCCCGGATCGCCGACCTCATGACCATCCGCACCACGCTGAACCAGGTGGTCACCGCAGGCTGCGACAGCCTGACCGACTGCACCTGCCCGGACTGCCCGATGGTGACCTGACCCTCGGCATCCGATGCCGCATGTCGATCGGGCCGAGGTACGAGGACTTCTCGATCCATGCCCTCTTAAGAGCGGGAGGCCAGGTCCTGGAGGCCGACGACCCGCAGCAGTTCGAGCCGCTGATAGGTCTCGGTGCCCGGCCGTGCCGAGTGCACGATGAGTTGCTGGCTGTGGCCGTCGCTGACCAGCACCTCGCAGTCGAGGTCGAGGACACCGACCACGGGGTGCAGGAAACGCTTCGGCGACGGGCGGCGCACCACGACGTCATGCGACTCCCACAGTTCCTCGAACTCAGGTGAGGCGGCGCGGAGTTCGGCCACGAGGGCGGCGGGGCCTGGGTCGTGGGGACGTGCCGCAGTGACCGCACGCAGGCTCGCCACGTGCGCGCGGGCATGCTCCTCGTGATTCTCGGGTGGGGTCAGGTCCCGTGCGCCCGGCACCGTGAACCAGCGGCGGATCATGTTCGTCCCCACATGGTCGCCGGTCACGGCCACCGACATGGTGTTCTGCGCGAGCATCTGGCCCCAGTCGGTCAGTACCGACGCCGGGATGTCGTGCAGGCGATCGAGGATCAGCAGCAGCCCGGGGCGGACGTGGTCCGAGGAGCCGCCGGGGCGGGGCGGTTCCTGGCCCGCCAGGTGGAACAGGTGGTCGCGCTCCACGTCCGTGAGCCGCAGGGCGCGGGCGAGAGCGGTGAGCATCTGCCGCGACGGGTGGGAACCGCGGCGCTGTTCCAGCCGCGTGTAGTAGTCCGTGGACATCCCGGTGAGCTGCGCCACCTCCTCGCGGCGCAGGCCCGGGGTGCGGCGCCGCGGACCCGCGTTCAGGCCCACGTCGGAGGGCGCCAGGCGAGTGCGGGCGCGGCGCAGGAAGTCGGCGAGTTCGGTACGGTCCACTGTTCGAGGATGCCCTGCTCACGGGCGTGTATCCAGGGTGCGCCGGTCCCTGGATGACCACGTCTCTCCCGCCGCTCCCCGTCCTTCCCGCACGCTTCGAAGGTGGCTACGACGACGAGGAGGCGGCCATGCTGATCTTGGTGACAGGAGCGACGGGCCAGGTCGGGCGGCGGTTCGTGCCGCGGCTGTTGCAGAACGCGGCGCCCGGCGACGAGGTACGAGTCCTGGTGCGGGACGCGGCGCGCGGCGAGCGGTTCGCGCAACTCGGCGCCCAGGTGCTGGTCGGCGATCTCCGGGACGCGGAGGCGCTCGGCAAAGCGACGGCCGGCGTGGACGCGGTGGTGAACGTCGCCGCCGCGTTCCGCGGGGTGCCGGATGAGGAGGCGTGGGCGGTCAACCGGGACGCGGCCATCGAGCTCGGCCGGGCCGCGGCGGCTTCAGGCGTGCGACGTTTCGTGCAGGTCAGCACCGGTCTCGTGTACGGCTCGGGCCGGGGCAGGGCGCTGGTCGAGAGCGACGAGACGGTGCCGGGCGATCATCTGTGGGGCGCCTACCCCGAGTCCAAGTGGGAGGCCGAGCGTGCGCTCAGCGCCTTGGAGGGCCTCGACGACCTCCGCATCGGCCGGTTGCCGTTCGTGTACGGCGACGGGGACCCGCATCTGGCCGATGTGATGAAGTGGGCGCCGAACTGGCCCGCCATGCAGCGCCTGCACATGGGCCACCATCTGGATGTGGCGCAGGGCCTGCGGCGACTGCTGTACGCGCCCGGGGCACACGGCGTCTACAACATCGCCGACGACGCCCCGGTCACCATGGTCGACCTCTTCCAGCTCCATGGGCTGCCGGTGCCGCAGGACGCCTACGACAGGGAGGTCCCGGATCCTTGGCACAGCGTGATGTCGACGACGCGCATCCGCCACGAACTGGGCTACCGCCCTCTGGTCCCCTCGGTATGGACGGCGCGGGACGCGGGAGTGCTGTAACCGGCTGCAAACGGGCACGGACACCGAAGCCCAGGCAGAGGAATGGCCTCTGACCTGGGCTTTTGAATTGGCGGAGCCTGGGAGATTCGAACTCCTGACATTCTGCTTGCAAATGGGAGCCAGCCGACACGTCGGGAACTTCGGCGCAGGCCAGAGCTCTGCTCGTGGGCGATGGCGCCCATCGGCAAGCGCTAGGGGACGAGATCGGTGCAGGCCATCAGGCCGGGATCGTGACAGTGAAGCCCTGCTCATGCAGGAAGAGCAGGAACAGATCGGTGGCGACCTCGGGCTGGTGACCTTCCCAGCCAGCGGTACTTGAAGGTGTGAATCATCCCGTGTGGCGGTCATTTATGTCATTCAGCAGATCCGCGATCGTCGTGGCCGCGAGTTGGGCCCGGAGGCGGTCTTCAACCTCGGCGTACACCCCGTCGAGCGCCGGCCGGATGCCCGCCCCCACCGGGCAGCAGGGGTTCGGCGGGGTGGCGTGCATCGCGAACAGCGGGCCGTCCTCCACCGCGCGGTAGACGTCGAGCAGCGTCACCTCGCCCGGCTCCCGAGTCAGCCGCCAGCCTGCGCCCGCCCCGCGCCTCGACTCCACCAGCCCGGCGGCGCGCAGTTCGCCCAAGCAGCGGCGGATCACGACGGGATTGGTCTGGACACTTTCCGCGATGCGGTCGGAGGTCGCGACCTGCCCGTTCAGTTGGTCCATGGCCATCCAGGTCAGGATGTGGGTGGCGATCGTCAGCCGGCTGTTCGCACTCATTTGACCCCATTGTAACAGTCGTGGTTACATCGCAGTCGTAACAAGTTCGGTTACGACTGAGGAGGAAGATCATGAGTACGTTCGACGGAAAGGTGGCCGTGGTCACCGGCGGCACCACCGGCATCGGCCTTGCCGCCGCCCGGCGGCTCGCCGCCGACGGCGCGCGAGTCTACGTCGTGGGCCGCCGCGAGGCCGAGCTCAAGAAGGCCGTGGACGAGATCGGCGACCGCGCGGTCGGAGTCCGCGGCGACGTGTCCGATCTCGGCGACCTCGACCGGCTCTACGCCACGGTCGCCACGGAGGGCGGCATCGACGTGCTGTTCGTCAACGCCGGGGGCGGTGAGTTCACCCGCCTCGAAGACGTCACCGAGAAGCACTTCGACCAGACCTTCAACACCAACGTGAAGGGCGCGCTCTTCACCGTCCAGAAGGCTCTGCCGCATCTCCGCGAAGGCGCTTCGGTGATCCTCACCGGCTCCACCGCGGCCGATTCCGGGGCCGAGGCCTTCGGGGTGTACGCCGCCTCCAAAGCCGCCATCCGCTCCTTCGCCCGCACCTGGGCCAACGAGCTCAGGGGCCGTGGCATCCGGGTCAACGCCCTCATCCCCGGCCCGGTCGAGACCCCCGGCATCAACGGCCTCGCGGCCGACGCGGACGGCGCGCGGGAGCTGAAGGGCTTTCTGGCCGGGCAGGTCCCGCTCGGACGGATGGGCCGCCCCGAGGAGATCGCGGCGGCAGTCGCCTTCCTGGCGTCCGACCAGAGCAGTTTCGTCACAGGTTCCGAGCTGTACGTAGACGGCGGCCTCAACCAGATATGACCAGCGTGGTGGCCGCTCAGCGATCAGCTTGTCGAAGGAACACGTCTGCCCGCAGGAAGTCCTGATCATGGAAAGTCGTCTCTGACCTGCGGTGAAGCCTAGGAAATTCAAACACCCCGCACGCACGATCGCGGCGAGAGCGAGCCCATCCGCATCTTGAGTAGGGGGCGACTCATGCGCGGGGCCGTCGGAAGAGGGACCTTGGCGGGGAGTCACCTTCGACAGAGGAGAGCACCATGGCCAGGAAGGTCGCCACCATCGGGGTAACACTGGACACCAATCCGCCCCGCCCCTCGGGCGGAGCGGGCGAGGTCGTGGTCCAGGTCGGCTCCGCCGAGGTACTGCTCGAATGGAAGGACGGCGTGATCTCCGACGTCCGTGCCATCGACGAGAGCGCCCCCATCAACGAGATGCAGACCATGGAACAGGAGACCGGCGCCATCGTGTGCTACCGCTGCGCGGTCGACACCGAGACCGGCGCCTGGTGGTGCTGGCAGGTGGTCTGCGGCACCTGACCGGACCATACTCAGCGAACTGGCCGGGCGACCGGATCGGCTCGGCGACGGGCCCGACGACGGGCTGGTGTGGATAACACTGCGTCGCCCGTATCGGCCGCTGACCCATCACGCTGCTCGCGCGGCGCTGATGCGCGCCACCACATTCTGGGCGCCAACTGCAGCCTGCACGATCTGCGACATACGGCAACAATGCGAAGTCGAAGGACCGGGTCTAGCCGCGGAACGTGTGCCGGTAGGCCGTGGGGGACACGCCGATCACGGTGGTCAGGTGCTTGCGCATGGACGCACCGGTCCCGAAACCGGCCTGCTCGGCGACGCGGTCGACGGGGAGGTCGGTGGTCTCGAGCAGATGGCGTGCGCGTTCGACACGCTGCTGGATCAGCCACCTGCCGGGAGTCATCCCGACCTCGTCGCGGAAGCGCCGGGTGAAGGTGCGGACACTCATCCGCGCCCGTCCTGCCATCTCGGTGAGCGGGATGGGCCGGTGGAGTCGCTCCAGCGCCCAGACGCGGGTGTCGGAGGTGGTGGCCGCCGACGGTTCGGGCACCGGACGCTCGATGAACTGCGCCTGGCCGCCGTCCCGCCACGGCGGCACGACGCAGAGCCGGGCGACCCGGTTGGCCACCTCGCTGCCGTGGTCGCGACGTACCAGATAGAGGCACAGGTCGACACCGGACGCGACTCCGGCCGCGGTGAGCACCTCACCGTCGTCGACGAACAGCACGTCGGAGTTGACCTTGACGCTGGGGAACATCCGCTGGAAATGCTCCGCCTCGGTCCAGTGGGTCGTCGCCGGCCGCCCGTCGAGCAGGCCGGCGGCGGCCAGGACATAGGAGGCGGTGCAGATCGACACGATGCGGGTGCCCGGCCGGAGATGCTCGAATATCCCGATGACCTCGTCGGAAAGCCGAGCTCTGTCGTCGAGGGGGCCGCAGGAGAACGGGGGGATGACGAGCGTGTCCGCCGTCGCGAGGATCTCGCTGCCGTTCTCGACCGTGACACTGAAATCGGCGGAGGTCCTGACCGGTTCCCCGTCGACGCTGCAGGTGAGCACTTCGTACAGCGGCTCCTCATCGGGGCCGGCGGCGGTGCCGAAGATCCTCACGGGAATGCTGAGCTCGAAGGGGTAGACCCCGTCGAGCGCCAGGACGACGACGCGATGCATGGCCAGATCCTTGCAAATATTGGCAGTCGGGCCAATCGCCGGGGCGTCTCGACCTTGGCAGCCTGGGGCACATGAGAATGCGCGCGATCGGCCAGGACTCCCTCGGCGGCCCGGAAGTGTTGAAGATCGTCGAGGTGGCCCGGCCGGAGCCGGGCCCCGGTGAGGTGCTCGTCCGGGTACACGCCACGTCGGTCAACCCGACCGATTTCTGGCACCGGGTGACCGGTGGGCTGGCGGGAGGGCCGATCCGGCTCGGGTGGGACGTCTCCGGCGTGATCGAGGAGGTCGGATTGGGCGTGACCCTGTTCGAGCCCGGGGACGAGGTGTTCGGCATGCCGTTGCAGCCACGGCCCGCCGGCACCTACGCGGAATACGTGGTCACCCCCGCGCGGCACCTGGTCCGCAAGCCGGCTTCGCTGTCCCACGTCCAGGCCGCCGCGTTGCCGTTGGTCGCGCTCACCGGATGGCAGGCGCTGGTCGACACCGCCCGCGTGCGCCCCGGCCATCGTGTGCTGGTGCACGCCGCGGCGGGCGGGGTCGGCCACGTCACGGTGCAGATCGCCAAGGCGCTCGGCGCCTACGTCATCGGCACCGCCAGCGGCCCCAAGCACGATTTCGTGCGGGGCCTCGGCGCCGACGAGGTCATCGACCACACTCGCACCGACTTCTCCTCGGCGGCCGGTGACGTCGACATCGTGGTCGACACCATCGGCGGAGAATACGGCCCGCGCTCTCTCCAGATCCTGCGCGAAGGAGGCCTGGTCGTCTCGCTCGCATCTCCGGACGAGGCAGGGCTGTCGGTCCACGCGCGCGCTCTCGGGTTCCGCTCCACCTTCATGATCGTCGAGGCCGACCAGGCGGGGATGCGGGAGATCGCCGCTCTGGTGGACTCCGGTCGGCTGACGCCCGAGATCCACACGGTCCTCCCGCTGGAGCAGGCCGCCAGGGCCCACGAGATCGGCGAGACCGGCCGGACGACCGGCAAGATCGTCCTCACGGTCGCCGACTGACCTCGCCGCCCTGGCCACCGCCCCTCAGAAGCGGCGGCACAGCTGTGATCAGCCAGGTGAAGCCGTCCAGAAAAGGAGCTTTGACGAGCGAAGCGAGCGCTTCCCGAGCGAAGCGAGGCCTCACCAGGGAGCCCGAGGGGCGGAGCCCTTCGGAGGGAGCACAGCGACCCGGAGCGAAGCGACGCCGGACGCGTCAGCGGCCAGGGGGAGCGCGAGGGGGCGAAGCCCTCTCGTATCGGGGGGTTCGGGGGGTCGTCCCCCCGTATGAACGAACGAACGGCCCGTGAAAGCCGCCCCGAAGGGGCGTCGACCCCGAGCCGTGAAGAGAGTGGAGCCTAGGAGATTCGAACTCCTGACATCCTGCTTGCAAACGACCCGCCCAACTGCCGTGACGTGCGACTGTGTCCGATTGGACCCGACGTCGGCCGTACGCCAACGTCCGTGGACGTCAAGGCATGTCCTGTGCGGTCGTCACCCACTTAGTCACCCATGATCTCGCTCCGTCCGGCACGGCGTTGAGCCCAGGGAAGTACATCCAACTGCCCGCGCAGACAGGTGCGAGTGCGAGAAACTCCCTACATGGCCAAGCTCTCGATGACGGCAAAGCGATGGGACGAAATCACCGCACTTTTGAACGATGAGCAGCGATTGCAAGCCGAGTACCCCAAAGTGGCAAATTACCTAGATATGGCGACCAGTCTGCCAGGGACCGGCGATGCCCAAACTGACGCGGCTTTCGATTTGCGATTTGTTCACTATATGACCGGAGGGAAATCTCTTAGCCCCAATCCATATTGGGACATCGTCGAACCACTCGTTTTCGAGCATGAGGGGCGCCGCGTTGTTAACGGAGGCCGGGCAGAAGTAAACTCTCGTCTCGCGTACGCACAGATAATTTTGCAGGAGACATACGCCTACGCGATACCTTCACCGAAGACCATCGAATGGATATCCCACCTGTGCACCGGCCATAAAGTCGTGGAGCTAGGAGCCGGAAGGGGCTATTGGGCTGCCCAAATGGCAGCGTCAGGGCTAAGCGTCGAAGCTTACGATCTGGAGCCACCTCACCTGACCAGGAACGTCTCCTTTCCAGAGGCCGTCGGCACGGAAGACGTCTGGCACCCGGTAAACGATCTGGTGGAGTTCGCTGCCCGCCCATACAGCTTGAGCGAGTGCGTGCTGTTCCTTTGCTGGCCGCCCGGATGGGGAGACAAGATGTCCTCTGAAGCCCTCACTCTTTTTGAAGAATCAGGCGGTAGGCGGCTCATCTATATCGGTGAACCACAAGGCGGAAAGACCGGAAACGACACGTTCTTCAACGCACTATCAACTGGCTGGAGATTGGACGCGGTCGATCCTCACTTCGTCTCGTGGGGAACAGAGAAGGACATCGCTCAAAGCTGGGCCAGAATCTGAGACGCTCATAGCTTCAATCAAAAAGGGGTGCCGACTGAGTCGACACCCCTTTTGCATGTCGCCTATTTGAGTGCCATACGGAACACGAATGCGTCGTAACGATCCCTCGGGTACGACACGTCGGAGATCATGATTACCCTGCCGTCCGCCGTGATGTACCGCTGCCGAACGACCTTGACGAGATCGCCGGGCGTGGTGCGCAGCCACTCGCCATGGAGCGACGACGGCAACTCATCACGGACGGCCTCTTCCAGAAACGCCGCCTCAGAGATGTCGGTGACATCCAGTGGGTGGTAGGTGTCCGAGATGGAGACCGGCCGGCCGTCGTCGGAGATGCGCGTGATGACGTGCTTAACCGGCTCCCCGACCGCGAGGCCGAACACTTCGGCCTGCTCCTTGGTGGCAGGGACCTCCTCTGACTCACGGCTCAGTTCGGCATCTCGGTTGGCCTCCCGCTGAACCGTGCGCTCTGCGCCTTCCATCTGGCGCTCGGGTGAGACCCGTACGAGATTGGGCCGGTCCGCGACGAAGACGCCGCGCCGAGGCACAGACCGGACAAGCCCTTGACTCTGAAGCAGCTCAACGGCCTTCCGCACCACGATCTCTGATACGCCGTGCTGGCTGGCGATCTCGGTCAAGCTCGGTAGCTGCACGCGGGGAGGAAGCTCCCCCTTGCGGATGCGCTGGGCGTATTCGCCAGCGATGGACACGTAAGCGGGCTCGGTCATCTGATCACCCATCCCTTCGTTTGCCAACCTCATCAGCGTATACGCAACAGCGGATACGCAAGTCTTGTGCGTATACGCAACTGCGTATACGCTGCTCCTTGTGACCGCCTCTCAGGGATCATCCGAAGCACGAGGAAGGCGATCTGACGGGATCGCGCGCCACAGATTTGCTCGGTCGACGGGCCGACGCACCTGATTCCTGACAAATGAATACGTGGGTCACCCGCCTCCCCCTGAAAAAGGCGGCCCGCACGGGCAACGGCCCGTGCATCCAGGACGACATTCGTCCGCATGCCCGGTGGCGCGCTCCCCTTCGGTGAGTAGGACGCCACGGCTCCAACTGCCCTGACGGTCGTAGGCGGGGTTCGACTCCCCGCCGGGGCACCTTCGATCTTTCATCACGCCATCCCTTCATCAAGGAGCCCTCCGTCTCATGCCCGTTGTCCGCATCCAGTCGTTCGGCTACCTGCACGCGGACCCGCCGACCGCGCATCTGGTCATCGACCTTCGCCAGCACTTCCGCGACCCGCACGTCTCGCCCGAGCTGCGACACATGACCGCCCACGACGAGCCGGTCAGGACCACGGTCCTGAACACCGCCGGCATCACCGACCTGGTGAACGCCACCGCCGCCGCTGTGACCGCGTTCCTGTCCGGCCCCAGCGCCGGACAGGTCACGGTCGCTGACGGGTGCGCCGGCGGCCGACACCGCGCCCCGGTCTTCGCCATGGAGCTTGCCGACCGGCTGCGCCGCGCCGGACTGACCGTCGAACTGGAACACCGCGACCTGGACAAACCCGTAGTTCAGCGCTGAGAACTCACAGCGTCTCACCCACCCTGGAAGGAAAGACTTGATCAACCTCAATGGCCGGATCGTCAGCGCCGAACAGGACCTCAGCGTGAACATCACCGGGGACATCACCGGCGACATCGGCGTCATCATCAGCGGGAACACCGGCCCCGTCCACCTGGGAGCGGGAAACGTCTACACCGGCGTGACGGTCATCGAGAACGACGCCCACACCGATCGGCGCGGCTGATGAAGCGGCGCAAGGTCATCCAGTTCTACAGCCCGACCACCAGCGAAAACTACATCGGCGACTGCCCAGCGTGGATCGCCCTCACCCGGCGGTCTCGCCCGGACCTGCTCCAACGGCAGGTCATCGCCTACGGCGGCGGTCCCTGGCCGTGCTGGAGCTGCCGCCCGTCCCACTGATCCACCAGCCCTGATGGTCGCAAGGCGGGGTTCGACTCCCCGCCAGGGCGCTCCCGGCCAATCGGCCGGTCCTGCATGAGTTCTTTGCTCATGCTCTACCCCCACCTTCCACAGACCCGAAGGGAGCCCCGCATGGGGATCTTTGGACCGAGTAAGCGCGAGCGGGAAGAGGCCGCAGCCAAGCAGGCTGAAGCGACCGCCCTCCGCGCTTCGCTGCTCTCCTACTACGAGGCCGAGGTCAAGAAGACGCGCGCAGCGCTTCAGCGCCAGCACGCGAACAGCGCCCGCACTGACCGGCACGCAGCCCAGTACCTCCTTCGGCAGGCGGAGGCGAATCACTCGATCGTGACCGACAACCTCTCCCACTTGCGGGAGTCGGCCAAGGAAAAGAAGTCCTGGTGGAGGTCGTGACCTGTGCCCGGCCCTGCTACCCGTCCGACTGATCACCAGCCCTGATGGTCGCAAGGCGGGGTTCGACTCCCCGCCGGGGCACTCCCGGCTAGCTTGCCGGTCTCCCCATTTACGCCAAGAGGGCAGCCCCCCAATCCGCCAAGACAACGGGGCTGCCCTCACTCCCATCAAAGGAGCTGTCTCCATCATGGCCTTACTCCTGCGCCTGCTGCGGGCGGTCTGCCCGTCCGACTGCCGAAACGGTCAGATCTGGAACCCCGGCACGGGGCCTTACCCGTGCCCGTTCTGCCGGCCGGACGCCGCGCAGAGCGGCGGCCCCCGATGACCCCGGCCGCGCCCGCCCGCACGCTTCGCCTGGTTCGCGAAGTCCCCACCGTCCGGCTGCTCGACCTGATCACCCGGGACCTTCCGGCCGATCTGGTGGACGGTGCGGCGTGCGGGGCTGACCCCGAGCTGCACACCGGCCCCGACCTGTTCGACCACGAGTCCGACCAGGAGCGGGCGGCCCGCGAAGACGTCGCCAAGAGCGTGTGCGCCGAGTGCCCCGGCCGCCTCGACTGCCTGGCGGCGGCTCTGCGCATCCGTCCCGAGACCGGCGTCTGGGCCGGGCTGACCGCCGACGAACTGGCCGAGCTGACCCGCCCGGGGCTGGCCTCATGAGCCGCTACCAGTGCCCTTTGTGCAGCGGACGGCACCCGGTCGCGGCCAAGCCGCGCTGCCCGGTCCACGGGACCAACCACAGTGCATCGTGTGCGGGCTGCCAGAGCGCCGCCGCCAGCCCGCCGTGCGGGAGGTAGCCGATGTCTCGCATCCGCGCGGCCTTCTGGGACCCCGCCGGTTCCCGCTACGGCATCCCCACCTTCCCGTGGCGGATGGCCCCGCCGCATCTGCTGACCCGCCGTCAGCTCACCGCGCGGGGCCTTCGCCCCGGCGGTCAGGGCGTGCAGGCACAGATCAAGTGGCGTTCTCGCCGCCACGGCGCTCCCGGCGTCCGGGTGGCCTACCTGTATGACGTCCGGTTCGCGCTGCCTAAGCGCACCGCGACCCCGGCCCAGCTCGTCGCGCTGAGCAAAGCTCTCGCGGCCCGCCGGACCTGCCCGGAGTGCATGACCGACGTCGGTTACGTCCTGCCCCGCCATCTGGGCATCTGCCTGGACTGCGCCCACCGCTTCGCCGACTACATGGACCGCCTGCTCGATGCAGACGCCGACGCCGGTCAACGGGTGGCCTCATGAGCAGGCCCCGCCGCTTCTGCCCCCTCCGCTCTCCCGCCCCGTCTCCCGCCCCGGCCGAGGCCGGCCGCCGCGACTCCTCCCGCACGGTGCCGTGCTGGTGGTGCAGCGGAACGGGCTGCGAGTCCTGCGGAGGGTCGGGTGGCCAGCCCGACCGCATCCCCGGCGGGGGCTCGTGATGACCGCGATGACTCCACCCATGCCCCGACTTCCGTCCCCCGAAGGGAGGCGAGATGACGCAGACCTTTTATGACTCCCGGGCGGAACGGACGATGGCCGAGGCCGCCGCCGACCAAGCCCGCGCCGCCGCCGAGGCCACCCGCGCCGAAACGGCGTTACGTCTGGACCAGGCCCGCCGGCAAGCCGACGACGACCGCGCCGCGCGTGCCGACCGCGCCCGCGAGGCCCGCCGCAAGGACAAGGCCGACCAGCGGGAGCTACGGCGCATCCGCCGCGCTGAGGTCAAGGCCCAGCGCCGCCAGGCACGCCGCGACAGCGCCGTCCTCCTGGCCGCCACGGTGGTCCAGCGCGCTCCGCTGATGGTGGGCGGGGTCGCGATGAGCGCCCCCATCCTCATCGCCTGGAACGGCCAACTGGCGTTCGCCCGTGAGGTCATGCACCTGGGCGTGCTGGCCCCGGCGCTGCCGATCGCGTTGGAAGGCGCGGCCTGGTATCTGGCCTACCTCACCCACACCGCGATCAAGGCCCATCTTCCCGCCGGCCGATACCGGGCTTGGACGTGGGGGCTGGCCGGTGTCGCGGCGGGCATGAACGCCTGGCACGGCATCGCCGACAACGCCACCCCGGGCAATCCGTGGGCGGGTGTCCAGGTGGGTATCGTGCTCGCGCTGGCCAGCCTGCTCGGGATCCTGCTGTGGGAGCTGACCGCCTCCCAGCACAAGCGCCAGCAGGACCAGGACCGCAACGGCTCCACCGCTGCCGAGATCCGCCGCGCGGCCTGGCGGCGGCTGCGCTACCCCCGGCTGTCGTGGGCGGCTGCCAGCATCCAGGCCGCCCGCGCCGGCCACGACGCCGAGGCGGCATGGGTGGCCGCGTGGGTCGACCGCTACGGCATCGGCCCGCACGCCTCCCGCCGCGACCGGCGACTGGCCCGCAAGATCGCCGACTTCAACGCCCGCGCCGATCGGGAAGCCGCCGAGTCCGGCCGCTTGGCCATCATCGACGGGGCGATCGTCGAACGCCCGTCCCCCTCGATCGTCATCGACGTGGAACAGATCGACTCGCCCTCGATCGACACCCCGCCCTCGATCGAAGGCGATCGATCGATCTCCGTCCGGTCAATTGAACCGGTGGTCGATCACCGCCCGAAGCCCTCGACCAATCGGACATCGACTCGGACGCCACGCCGGTCGATCGACGGGCACCGCGCCGAACTGGCACGGCTGATCCAGGCCGGGGCGATCGAGGCCCGGCCGGACGCAGAGCCGATCCGTAAGGCCCTGCGCTGCGCGCCCAAGACCGCCGCGACTCTGCGCGACGAACTGCGCAACGCGAACAGCGCCAGGAACTCCGCCCGCGCGCCGCGCGAGGCGATCACCGACCCCCAATCTTCGGAGGGGTGACCCGCCATGGTCGTTTTCACGATCGCCGTCTTCATCATCACCGCCGTGGCGTGCGTGGCCTTCACGGTGTTCATCGCGGTCCGGGGCTTCCAGGACCGCCACTACGTCCGGGAGACGGTCAACGAGCACACCGCCCGCTTCTACCGGTGCGGACGCTGCGGGGTGCTGCACGAGTACGGCCACAGCCCGCACCACGACCGCCGGGACAGCCGAGGCCGGCCGGTGCCCGATGAGTCGACCTACAGCTACGGCTTTCCCGAGGTCGGTCCATGACCGGCCGCCCTTTCCACGGACGCCGCACGGCCCCGGGCATGGCGCTGCTGATGGCGCTGTGCGCGGGGCTGTGCCTGCCCGTCCTGCTGATCACCGCCGCCGATGCGTGGCTGACCGCCGTGATCGGCGTGCCGCCGCTGATTCCCGCGCTGTGCCGTCTGGCCCGGCAGCTCGCCCACGAGTACCGCATGTGGGCGGCGGGCGTGGTGGAGGCCGACATCGTCTTTGACCCCAACGAACCGGAAAGGACGGTGTGGCGCTGATGGCCGACCGGAAGATCTCTGAGCTGTCCTCGATCACCTTCACCGGCTCCCTCGGGGAGGCGTTCCAGACCTACGGCAACGCGCTGTCCACGATCGCCGACCGATGGAACACCGAACTGGACATCGCCGCCGTGGACTCCGAGGCCGCCATGGGCTCCATGAAGGGCCACGTCCTGCTGTTCGGGCTGGACTCCAAGATCCGCGCCCGCCGGGTGGCCAAGCGGCTCAAGCGCGCCCGCGACCTGGCCGCCTCCCTGGCCGATCGCGGCCAGACCTTCCACCGCTCCTACCGCAAGCACTTCCTGGCCGGATGAGACCCGCCGGCACTCGACCTCAGAGAGGAAAGCTCATGGCCAAGCACGAAACGCCCCTCGCGGGCGAGCACGGCGGTCCCAACTACCAGCTCATCGGCCCCCACATGCTGATCACGGGGATGACCGGTTCCGGCAAGTCGATCGGTGCCGCCTGGAGCATCATCGGCGAATTGATCACTCAGGACGGGCCGGTGAACCGCTGATGGGCAGCGGACAGGCCCGCCTGGATGAGATCGCCTGCATCGAGTTCCACGGCAAGGTCCCGTCAAAGATCGCCGCCTATGCGACCGCGACGCAGCTTTTCGCGCATGACCTGGCGCGGGAGCTGGACGCCGCCGCCAACGCGGCCGAGAACGCGATGCGGCAGCTCAAGGGCCACCCGCTGCTGATGGGCGTGGACGTGCGCGCCCGCGCCTGGCGGGTGGCCCGCGAGCTTAACGAGGCCCGGGAGCTGGTTCTCGGGATCAGCGCCGAAGCGGTCAAGTTCAACGTCCAGTTCCGGCAGGAGTTCCTGGAGGCGCTGGAAGCCCTGGCCAAGCGCGAGAGGCGTGACACCAAGCCCAAGGACTACAAGGGAAAGGTTGATCTGTGATGCGCAAGAGTTCGGCCCCGTCCCTGCAACTGGTGCAGGACGCCTCCATGGAGCGGCTGGCCGCTGCCGCCGCGTCCAAAGTCGGGGTGCTGGTGCCGCCGTGGCTGATCCTGGGCGGTGAGGCCGCCATGGCGGCCATCTCCCACGCGCTGTGGGGTGAGGCTCCCGCCGTGACGTGGGCGGCCATGGCCTCAACGCTCGGGACCACCGTCTTGACCGGTCTGACGTGGGCGATCACTCACCAGCGTCGGATGATCGGACGGCTGCACGCCACCTTGACCACCGCCGCCGCCGGCGGCTGGTTCACCACCGTCACCGTCACCGGCCTCGACACTCCCGTGGTGACCGGCGCGCTGTTCTTCGGCGGCGGGGCGCTTGCCCTGTCGTGGAACATCCGCACCGTCATCCGGTCCGGCCCCGGCAGCGAAGACGGCGACGGCGGGGACACGCTGGCCCGGCTGTTCTCCCGCCGCCGGGACGAGGCCGGTCTCAAGGGTGCCCGGGTGCGGACGACCGAGGTCACCGACCACAAGGTCAAGGGCAAGATGCAGCTCCCGCCCGGAGAGAAGACCGCCGACGACGCGATCAAAGCCGCCGACCGGCTCGAATCGGGAATGCAGCTCCCGCCCGGCAGCGTGACCATCGCCCGCGACGACGACCGCGCCGACCAAGCCGTCATCACCGTGTCCGACCCGCGCGCCATCCGGAAGCCGATCCCCTGGCCCGGCCCCTCCCACCCCGGCGCGTCGGTGGACAAGCCGCTGCGGATCGGGCTCTACCAGGACGGTGATGACGTGCTGTACCGGTTCGTCGGCCACCACTTGCAGATCATGGGCATGACCGGTTCCGGCAAGTCCATCGGTGGCGCGTGGAACATCATCGGTGAACTGATCACCCGCAAGGACGTCGCGGTGTTCTCCATCGACCTCAGCAAGGACGACCAGACCATGGGTCCGCTGCGGGAAGGGCTGCACCGCTTCGAGACCACCAAAGCCGGAGCCGTGGACCTGATCCGCGCCATGCACAAGGCCATCCCGGCGCGGACCAAGTGGCTGGCCGAACGCGGCTACAGCAACTGGGAACCCGGCTGCGGCCTGACCTACTGGTTCCTCCACGTGGAGGAACTCCCCAAGCTGGTCGGCGAACTCGGGGGCGAGGATGAGGACCGCCTCGGGGAGATCCTCAAAGAGATCCGGTCGGCCGGCGGCGGTGTGATCCTGTCGCTTCAGCGCGCCGACTACACGCAGATCCCGACGCTGTTCCGCTCCCAGATGGCCAAGATGTGCTTCGGCTTGTCCGACCCCGACGACGTCAAGTACGGCACCTCAGCGCGGCAGCGCAAGGCCGACGTGGAGCCGCACGAGTGGGAAGACCACCACCCCGGCATGGCCTACCTGGACGGCAAGAGCGTCCGCAACACCCACTACGCGATGCCGCTGCGCACCTACTCGTGGGGACGCAACAGCGCCGAGGCCCGCGCCGCGATGCAGGCCCACGCCGCCTCCTTCCCCGCCGCCGGCAAGAAGGTCGACCCGTTCACCGCCGGGATCGCCCGTCCGACCGGCCCGGCCCACACCCCGGCACCGCCGCTCACCCCGCCGCCGCACGCCGGGTTCGACGACCGACAGGACGACGGGTCGGAGCGGGCGGAGTTCGCGGCCAATTTCGCCGACCTGCTGGCCGATGCCGCCGCGCTCGTCATCGCCAGTCAGCGCGCTACCCCGGCGCTGCTGCACGGCAGGCTTCGTATCGCGGTGGAGGACTGCCTTCGCCTGCTGGAGGCCCTGGAGCGCAAGGGCGTCGTCGGCCCGGCGCACCCCGGCACCGACGAGCGGCCCGTCCTGATCGCCGCCGACGACACCGCCGCCCCGGGCGTGGTCGAAACGCTGCGCACCGTCGGCGACCCCGTCGCCGAAGCGCTGGCGGGCAGCGAGGACCCCGACCCGTCCGTCACCGCCGGGCACGGCGACCGGGTGCAGGAGCCGACCGAGGCCGAAGCCGACGCCTTCCAGGCCGACGCGCCCGCCCCGAAGATGGCCCCCGGGGCAGCCCGCGGCTTGGTCTACGCCTGGCTGCGCGAGCGCCGGCGGCAGGGCAAGCCCACCTTCACCGCCACCGACCGCGACCTGACCGCCATCCGCACCCAGACCGGCAACAGCCGCGCCTGGACCTACAAGGTCCTGACCGCCCTGCACGAGCGGGGCGTCCTGGACGTCGACACCTCCGACAGCGTCCGCACCTACACCATCAAGGACCTGTCCCCGCTCGACCGCGAGGACCACGCCACCGCCGCCTGACATCGCCTCGGGGCAGCCGCCGCCGGTTGCCCCGACCGGCCCCGGCCTCGCGTGCGGCTGCGCGTGGGACGTGCCGCACCCGCGCCGATGATCTTGTCACGGCTGCCCCCGAGCACTGCCACGGGCACTGTCACCCCCGCCGCCACAGCCCAGTCACGCCCCTGTCACGGGCGCGCTGTCACGGCGTCACACCGCCCCTGACCTGTAACACCCATCCCCGACCCCTTGCCGTGACACCCGTGCGTGTCACGCGATCAAGCGAGAGACCACATGACCCAGCCCACCAAGAACGACCCCATCGAGCCTCCCGGCGTCACCAGCGCCGACGAGCCACCCCGGTACGGCCACAGCTTCTACCGCGCCGAGCTGATCGAAGTGCGCTGCGCACTGTGCGGCCACGCCGGCTCCTACCTCGACCCCGACCCCGACGCGGACTTGTTCGACCCGCCCTTGCCCTACTTCATCGGCCTGGACGTCGCGGTCAGGACCCTGCCCGACCGCTACGGGTGGAGCCGCGCCCACGACCTGGAGCCCGGCCACGTCCCCGCCTACGACCAGCGGTGGCTCTGCCCGACCTGCACCAGGGACCACCACTGCGACCTGAACGGCCACCAGACCCACCCGATGGCCGCCCGCCGCAACCGGTACGGCGTGCTCGTCGGTCCGCACCAGCGCTGCACCCACTGCCGCAGCTACCTGACCCATCCCACGCTGACCAGGCCCGGACCGCTGCGGCGGATCTGGCTCCGCCTGTGCGTCCACTTTCGTCGACTGCACCGCGACAGCACCCGATGAAGCCCTCCCCACGCCCAGCGAGCGGGTTACAAGGCCCCTGTAACTACGGCCCGGGACCGTGCGGCACCCTTCCCACCCGGCCCTACCCGTGCGGCCCCCGATGCGTCGACCACGCTCCCGGAGCGCTACGCCAGACCGGACAGGCGATCAGCGGCACGCCACACCCCCGATCGGAGGCCTGACCATGCGGCTGCTCGACCTGTTCTGCTGCGCCGGCGGAGCCTCCATGGGCTACCACCGCGCCGGATTCGACGTCACCGGCGTCGACATCGCCCCCCAACCCCGCTACCCCTTCGCCTTCCACCAGGCCGACGCGATCGAGTTCGTCACCCGACACGGACACGAATTCGACATCATCAACGCCTGCCCGCCCTGTCAGGCCGACTGCACCCTGACCGCCGGCACCAACCAGGCCGCCGCCGGTCGGCATCACAGCCTGCTGGCCGCCACCCGCCGCGCCCTGATGGCCACCGGACGACCGTGGGTCATCGAACAGCCGGTCGGCAAAGCCGTGATGCGACAAGACCTGCTGCTGTGCGGGCTGATGTTCCCCGGACTCCAGGTCTTCCGACACCACCGCTTCGAACTCCACAGGTTGACCGTCCCCCAACCCGCCCACCCCACGCACCAGGGCCACCCAGTGCGCGGCTGGCGGCATGGCCTCTACCACGACGGAGACATGGTCGCCGTCTACGGCGAGGGAGGCGGCAAAGGCAGCGTCACCCAATGGCAGACCGCCATGGGCATCGACTGGACCGACCAGCGCCGCGAACTGGCCGAAGCCATCCCTCCCGCCTACACCCACCACATCGGCCAAGCCGCCATCACCGCCCTGACCACCGACACCCGCGCCGCCTGAGGAGTCGCCATGTCCGTCCACAGCACGACCACCGCCGCGACCGAACCCGGCGACGATCTGGACCTCACCGAATACGACCTGTGCGGCTGCCTGCTCTGTCTTGACGGACCGCCCACCCTGGCCAGCATGCTGGTCAATCCGGACTGGGTGGCCGTCAGCCGGGACGGCTCACGCACCCTGATCAGCGACAGGTACGTCATCCTCGACGCCGGCCGCGCCCAACTGCGCGGCCTGCCCGAACAGGACGGCATCTACGACCTGACCGGCCCGTATCCCGTCCTCTATGGCTGCGCGCTGGACGTGCTGCCCCGGGTCTGGGACCAGGCCACCGGCCCGCGCGTGGGCACCAATCCCGCTCTCGTCACCTGGTCCGACTGGTCCTACCAGCAGCGCCGCATTGGCTTCCTGCCCGGCGTCCACCCCGTCGCCGCGCACAACGCCGTGGCCGACCACCCCACCCGCTGGCACCTGTCGGGTGGTGCCGACGGCACCACCCTCCTCATTACGCACCCGCACACCGGCCAGATCTGCGGTGCCATTGCTCGCCTCACCCTGCCGACCACCCCCGACTTCACGCCGATTCTGACCGCGATCACCACCAGCATCACCACCGACTGGCTCACATGAAGCACTCGCGTCCAGCGGAGCCCCCGGTTCCGCTGGACACCCTGGCCTCACACCGGAAGGAGCAGCCCGACCGTGACCCCCGTCCTGCGCTATGCCCTGGCCGCCGCCGCCCGAGGCTGGCACGTCTTCCCCCTCACGATCGGCGGGAAGGTGCCACCCCAGAGGTTCGACCGGTGGGAAGAACGCGCAACCACCGACCCCGAGGTCATCCGCCGCTGGTGGTCGCGGCCGTTCAACATCGGCATCGCGTGCGGCCCCTCCCGGCTGGTGGTGCTGGACCTGGACAAGCCGAAGGAGGGGGCTTCGCCCCCGCCACCTTTCGACCTGCCGGGCGTCACTGACGGGGCCGACGCCATGGCGCTGGTCTGCGAACGTGCCGGGCAACCTTTCCCCACCTGGGAGACCTTCCAGGTCAGCACCCGTCGCGGCGGAATCCACCTCTACTACACCGCCCCCATCGACGGCCCCCAACTGCGCAACACCGAAGGCGACAAGGGCAACGGGCTGGGCTGGCTGATCGACACCCGCGCGGCCGGCGGCTACGTCGTTGGCCCCGGCAGCTACGTGGACCTGCCGGACGGCACCGGACCCTATGAGGTCGTCTACCCGGCTGCCCCGGCCCCGCTGCCCCCCTGGCTGTCCAAGCGCCTTTCAGCCCCGGCACCGCAGACCACCGCGCCAAGGCGACTGGAACTGCCCCACGACCGGCGCGGCGCGTTCCTGCGCGCGGCCATCAGCGGTGAACTCGCCAGGCTGGCCGCCGCACCGGACGGGGAGCGCAATCGAACCCTCTACCTGGCCGCGACCGCTCTCGGGCAACTGGTGGCGGGCGGGGCGCTGGACGAACAGGAGGTCACAGACCTGCTTGGACAGGGAGGGGTGGACGTCGGGCTCACCGCCTCCGAGACCCGCCTCACCATCGCGTCCGGGCTCAAGAACGGTGCCCGACGACCGCGCGCCCTGGCCGCATGAGCTACGGAGAGAGATCCCTATGACCACGCCACAAGCCGCCAGCGGGGCCGACCTGCTGGACGAACTGCGCGCCGCGCTGACCCGCTACGTCATCCTGCCCAGCGAACACGCCGCCGACGCCGTCACGCTCTGGGTCGCGGCCACCCACGCCCAACCCGCGTGGGCGCACGCCCCGCGCCTGGTGATCCGCGCCCCCGAGAAGCGGTGCGGGAAGTCCCGCCTGCTGGACATCGTGGAAGCCACCTGCCACGACCCGTTCATCACCGTCAACAGCAGCAGCGCGGCGGTCTACCGCTCCATCAGCAGCGACCCGCCGACCATGCTCGTCGATGAGGCCGACACCATCTTCGGCCCCAAAAGCGACGGGAACGAGGATCTTCGCGGGCTGCTCAACGCCGGGCACCAGCGCAACCGCCCGGCCAAGAGATACGACGCCACCACCGGCCGTGTCGAGTCGATCCCGACGTTCTGCATGGCCGCTCTGGCGGGCATCGGCGCGATGCCCGACACCATCGAAGACCGCGCGGTCGTGGTCCGCATGCGCCGGCGCCTGACCGGTGAGACGGTCGCCCCCTACCGCCACCGCCGCGACCGCCCGCCGCTGCGCCAGTTGGCCGAGGACATCGCGGCCTGGCTGCGCGCCGACCTGGCCGCGCTGGAACAGGCCGAACCGCCCATGCCGGTCGAAGATCGCGCCGCCGACACCTGGGAGGCCCTGGTGGTCGTGGCCGACTTCGCCGGCGGCCACTGGCCCGACCGCGCCCGGCAGGCCGTCTTGGCGCTGACCGCCGAGGCCGACGACCACGGCCAGCCTTCACCGCGTATCCGCCTGCTGGCCGACTGCCGGACCGCCTTCGGCACCGACACCGCCCTTCCGACCGCCGTCCTGCTGGAGCGGCTCAAGGACGACCCCGAATCCCCGTGGGTCGACTACGGCCCCGCCGGGCTGACCGCCATGAAGCTGGGCGTCCTGCTGCGCGAGTACGACATCCGCTCCACCACCATCCGGTTCCCGCCCCCGACCGGCCAGGCGAAGGGGTACCAGCGGGCCGACTTCGCCGACGCCTGGCAGCGCTACTGCCCCGAGATCGAGACCGCCGAACAGGGCGCTCTCATCCCCCTGGACCGGGGTACCCGTACCGGCCGTACCAGCCTCAACATCGCAGCTCAGAGGGGATGAGGCTTTTCGGTGGTACGGCTCAAGCCGTACCACCAAAAAAGCCGTACCAGGGCTGACCTGCGAAAACAAGGCTGGTACGGCTGTTACGGCTACCCCACCCACTTTGGCAAATCAGCGCTCCGAGGAGGCTTCCAAACTCTCCATCGGCAGCGCGTTCAACACTCCCCAACCCGCACCCAGGGAGCCACTCACGCCATGATCAACGACACCGAGCTGTACCGCGTGACCGACGTCATGCGACTGCTCAAGATGAGCCGAACCGTCATCTACGAACAGTTGCGCTCCGGCCGTCTCCGTTCGGTCTACCAGGGTCGAGCCCGACGCATCACCTCGGCCGCGCTGCGCGACTACATCGCCCTTCTGGAGCGAGAGAGCGAGGCGGCCTGATGACCAAGCGGCGTAGCCGAGGTGACGGGGGACTGCACTGGGACCCCGACCGTCAGCGCTGGATAGCGACCGTGACGCTCGGCTATACCCCGGCAGGAAAGCGCATCGTCAAAAAGGCCAGTGACAAGGACAAGACCAAGGCGCGGGAAAAGCTAAAGGCTCTCATCAAGGATTACGAGGACGGCCTCACCGCCAACTCACAGACCTACACCGTGGCCGATGCCGTGAAGTACTGGCTTGTTCATGGCCTTAAAGGCCGCGATCCCCGAACGGTACGCCTGTACACGGAGTTCGCAGAAAACCACGTCATCGCCGCTCTTGGAGCAAGGAAACTCCGAGACCTGTCGGTCGAAGACATCGACAAGTGGTTATCAGACAAGGCGGCAATCCTCAGCACGCGAACGCTCAAGATGCTGCATTCCATCCTGAATCGAGCCGTGAAGAATGCGATGCGACGCGACAAGGTGAAGCGGAACATCGTGGACCTCTGCGAGGTGCCGGAGGGGCGTGAAGGCCGCCCGTCCAAGGCTTTCACGCTCGATCAGGCGAACGCTCTGCTAGCAGCGACCGAGCAAGCCCACGTGCGCATGTGTGCCTACATCGTCCTGTCGCTACTCACGGGTGCCCGGACCGAAGAATTGCGAGCGCTTACGTGGCCGCACGTCGTCACATTCGACAAAGAGCGCGAAGCGTGGCGTCCAGTCGGGGATGCCGGGTGGGAGCACGGAGAGTTCGCTATGTACGTCTGGCGTTCGGTGCGGCGAAAAGGCGACACCAAGACGGCGAAATCACGGCGCACGCTCAAGCTCCCGCAGCGGTGCGCACGAGCATTGCACGCGCTGTGGAAATCTCAACAGAACGAACATCAGCAGGGCAGCGCGCAATTAGTGTTCTGCACCAAGCACGGAACAACTCTCAGCGCGGGAAACGTCCGCCGCGACTTCCGCAAGGTGGTCGATGCAGCCGGGCTCGACGGCAACGCCTGGACACCGAAAGAGCTGCGCCACAGCTTCGTGTCGTTGCTCTCGGACTCAGGCGTCCCCATCGAAGACATCTCGCGCCTGGTGGGTCACGCCAACACGGTGGTCACGGAGACGGTCTACCGGAAGCAGATACGGCCGGTCCTGCTGGAGGGAGCAGAAGCCATGGACGGCATCTTCCCCGACGAGGGATAGTCACCCAGTTAGTCACCCGGCCCCCGCCGGAAGATCTTCGGCGGGGGTATTTTCCCAGGTGGAGCCTAGGAGATTCGAACTCCTGACATCCTGCTTGCAAAGCAGGCGCTCTGCCAGCTGAGCTAAGGCCCCGATCGCGTCCGCACCGAGCAGACGTCGCTACACCGTAGCAAGGATCTCAACGTGCCCGCCACTCACCGGACGGCGGCCACGTCGCTTCCCATCACCACGGCCGGGAAATCGGCAATCGACTCCAGTATGTGGGTCGCCCCGCCGGCGGTCAGCCGATCACGGCTGTGCACTCCCGTCAGCACTCCGGCCACCACGGAGGCCCCCGCGCGCCGCGCGGAGAGCATGTCGCTCTCGGTGTCGCCGGCGACGGCGACCTCGCGGACGTCCTCGATTCCCAGCTTCATGACCGCCGTGAGGATCATGTCGGGGTAGGGCCGCCCGCGTCCGCAGTCTTCCGGCGAAAGCGCCAGGTCGACGCGGTCGTACCAGCCGAGGGCGCCCAGGACGCGGCCCATCGTGCCCCGGGAGAAGCCGGTCACCAGGGCGATCTTGATCCCGGCCCCGCGCAGCTTCTCGAGCGCCTCGACGGTCCCGGGGAGCGGCGTGACGCCAGCACGCTCGATGGACCCCTCGTAGGAGCGCTCGAAGGTCAGGTTGGCGGCCTGAGCCTGCGCCTCGTTGTCGGGGAAGATCCCCCGGAATACGTCGATCTTGGGGCAGCCCCGGGACCGGTGCACCTGCACCATCGCGCGTGCGTACGCGCTGGTCCCGGGGACGATGCCCTGCGTCGCGATCGACTCGGCGAACGCCCGTTCGACCAGGGCGACGTCGCCGATCGTGGTGCCCGCCAGGTCGAGGCAGGCCAACTTGATCACGAAGATCAGTTCTCGCTGCCGGTCGCCTCGGTCCAGAGGTCGAGCTCGGCCCGATCGGCCTGGACCTTACGCCAGAACAGCAGGCCAACGACGGCAACGATGGCAAGAAGGAGCAGCTTCTTCATAGTGATGACCCCATTTCCCGGGTGAGACAAACGCCCGGTTCCGCCCCCGGGCCGCGCGCCGAATACAACACTTTATCCCCCCGACGATTTCAGCCGCGAAAGCCGTACCGAGGAGGGCTCTGCTATCAGCGAAAGAGACGAGACCCCAGGTGAGCCACGAGCTTAGCCCCGCACGAACCCCTGCGTCAGCCGCACTCCGCCCCCTCCGGAGGCCCCGCGAACCCCGCCGATGCCGGTCCCACACTCCCACAGTCGACCACCCGATCGACACCGAACCGGCCCTTCCGGGACATCCGACAGACGACCACGCCCCTGTACGAGAACCACAGCGCCGACGGCAACTCCGAGTGACTTCTCGACCAGACGCGAACCGGGGCACGACCTCGCTCAGTCGCCGCCCCAGGTCTCCGACGTCGCCATGCCGCAGATCCAGCGGCCAACCTCCTGACCTGCGAAGGTTCCCGCGATGACACCAGGCCTTATCGGCTCTTGTGCTGCCGGGACTTTCGACGCAGCCATCACGCTCCGAGGGAACTGAGGTACAAACGTCGCTTCCTCTGGCTTGCCGGCAGAAAACGTCTACCGGCGGCAACCCTGGCTACGAATTCCACCCACAGAAAGAACGCGAGACACACGCATCAGCTCCGCGTACTCACGGGCACAATCCCGGCCGATCTCGCACGACGCCGGATGCTCTCCCCAGCATGCCCTGATCGTCGAACCAGCACAGCCGCATCGCAGCCTGCAATGACACGCCCGTGCTACAGGCGACAGCCTCCAATAGATGCTGAACCGCAGCACATCATCACCGCCGCAGCCCTATCGCCACCGCGGGTTCACACTGACCAGACTCATAGGGCACCTCAGCCGGCGAGAACCTCACGTTGAATCCGACGCGGCGCAAGGCGCAACCGCCCGAGAGCCTCCGACACCCGCCGCGAGCCCTCTCAGCCCCGTGACAACCCCACCGTCAGCCGGACCGTCGTCCCCTCAGGCGCCGTGCTCACCACGATCGTCGTCAGCCGGTGCATCAGCCACAACCCCCGCCCGCCTGTAGGCGTCCGCGACGGCCCGCTCGCGATCCCCGGCCCTCCGTCCGACACCTCGCACAACACCCGGTCGCCCTCGCGCCACAAGCGCAGCACCCGCGGTGACCGCGCATAGCGCACCGCGTTGGTCACCGCCTCGTGAACGGCCAGGACGAAGTCGTCGAGCCCCACCCCCGACAGCCCCGCCGCCCCGGCGCACTCGGCCACGTCGCGCCGAACGGCGGGCACGGCCAACTGGTCGAGGTCAAGGGAAAGGAGGAGGTCGTTGGCCACTGGCATCGCCTCCCGGATTCCGACTACCGCCCAGCCTAGGCCAGCTGACGCCCGATCTCCGCGAGCATCTCTTCTTGATCATTGACCAATCTCCGGGCCAGGTCGGCCGTCGGTGAATGGTCGCCGACCGCGAGCACGATCCGGCCGATCGTCATGCCGGCTTCCAGGTGCCGCGACATGAGGCCGTACCAGGTGTCGTCGAAGGCCTGACCCGTGAGGCCCTGCAGTTTCGCGAACTCCGCGTCGGTGACGTTCCCGGGGCCGATGGGCCGGGCGCCGCCGGGAGGTTCGGGGATCTCCCAGGTGGAGAGCCAGCTTGCCATCATCTGCAGGTCCGCCGGTCCCTGCGCCCTGATCTCGGCCGAGGCCGTCTTGATCCAGTCGCTGTACGCCCGTCCTTTGGCCATCTCCGCGAGCTGGAGGGTCTGCCGGTGGTGGGGGATCATCTCCAGGGAGAACCGCACGTCGGGATCCGCCGGATCCGTACCGGAACAGGCGACGACCAGCAGCAGTACGAGACCGGTCGCCAATAGCCGAATCGCGCTCATCAGCGGGAGGTACGTGTGGTGACCCGGCCTGGTTCAGGTTCTACGGTGGAAAAGCCAAAACGAGGGCCAGGAATTTGGAGCGGGCGTGGACACGATCAAGCGTGAACGGGAACTCGATCTCCGCCAGCTGCTCGCCGGCCTGACGGCGGTCCGCGACGGCGACTTCGGCACCCGGCTCCCCACCGACGACGGCGACGGCCTGCTGAAGGAGATCGCGACCGTCTTCAACGGCATGGTCGACCAGCTCTCCCTGTTCACCAGCGAGGTCACCCGCGTCGCCCGCGAAGTCGGCACCGAGGGCCAGCTGGGCGGGCAGGCCGACGTGCCCGGCGTCTCGGGCACCTGGAAAGACCTCACCGATTCGGTGAACGCCATGGCCGGCAACCTGACCGACCAGGTGCGCGACATCGCCCAGGTGGCCACGGCGGTGGCGAAGGGCGACCTGTCCAGGAAGATCACGGTGGACGTCCGGGGCGAGATCCTGGAGCTGAAGAACACCCTCAACACGATGGTGGACCAACTTTCCAGCTTCGCCGACGAGGTGACCCGAGTCGCGCGGGAGGTCGGCACCGACGGCCGGTTGGGCGGCCAGGCCGACGTGAAGGGCGTCTCCGGTACCTGGCGCGACCTCACCGACTCGGTCAACTTCATGGCCGGCAACCTCACCGACCAGGTGCGCTCGATCGCCCAGGTCACCACGGCCGTGGCGAAGGGCGACCTGTCGCAGAAGATCACCGTCGACGCCCGGGGCGAGATCCTCGAACTGAAGAACACCATCAACACGATGGTCGACCAACTTTCGAGTTTCGCCGACGAGGTGACCCGCGTCGCCCGCGAGGTCGGCACCGACGGACGCCTCGGCGGCCAGGCCGACGTGAAAGGCGTCTCCGGCACCTGGCGCGACCTCACCGACTCGGTCAACTACATGGCCGGCAACCTCACCGACCAGGTCCGCAACATCTCCCAGGTGGCCACGGCGGTGGCCCGGGGCGACCTCAGCCAGAAGATCACCGTCTCGGCGCGCGGCGAGATCCTCGAACTCAAGAACACCCTGAACACGATGGTCGACCAGCTCTCCAGCTTCGCCGACGAGGTCACCCGCGTCGCCCGCGAGGTCGGCACCGAAGGGCGGCTGGGCGGCCAGGCCGACGTGAAGGGCGTGTCCGGCACCTGGAAGGCCCTCACCGAGTCGGTCAACGTCATGGCCGACAACCTGACCGCCCAGGTCCGCTCCATCGCCGAGGTCACGACGGCGGTCGCCAAGGGCGACCTGACCCAGAAGATCCGCGTGGACGCCCGCGGCGAGATCATGGAGCTCAAGGAGACCATCAACACGATGGTCGACCAGCTCAGCGCCTTCGCCGACGAGGTCACCCGCGTCGCCCGCGAGGTCGGCACCGAGGGGAACCTGGGCGGCCAGGCCACCGTGCGGGGGGTGTCGGGCACCTGGAAGGACCTGACCGACAACGTCAACGTGATGGCGTCCAACCTGACCAGCCAGGTGCGGTCGATCGCGCAGGTCGCCACGGCGGTCGCCCGGGGCGACCTCAGCCAGAAGATCACCATCGAGGCCCGGGGCGAGGTGGAGGCGCTGGCCGCGACCCTGAACCGGATGGTCGACACGCTGAGCGCCTTCGCCGACGAGGTCACCCGCGTCGCCCGCGAGGTCGGCACCGAGGGCCAGCTCGGCGGTCAGGCCCGCGTGCCCAACGTGGCCGGCACCTGGAAGGATCTCACCGACAACGTCAACTCGATGGCCAACAACCTCACCAACCAGGTGCGGAACATCGCCCAGGTCACCACGGCGGTGGCGCAGGGCGACCTGACCAGGAAGATCGACGTCGACGCGCGCGGCGAGATCCTCGAACTGAAGACCACCATCAACACGATGGTCGACCAGCTCTCCAGCTTCGCCGCCGAGGTCACCCGCGTCGCCCGCGAGGTCGGTTCGGAAGGCCGCCTCGGCGGCCAGGCCGAGGTCGAGGGCGTCTCGGGCACGTGGAAGCGCCTCACCGAGAACGTCAACGAGCTGGCCGGGAACCTGACCCGCCAGGTGCGCGCCATCGCCGAGGTGACCAGCGCCGTGACCTCGGGCGACCTGACCCGGTCGATCACCGTGGACGCCTCCGGCGAGGTCGCCGAGCTGAAGGACAACATCAACTCGATGGTGAAGTCGCTCCGCGAGACGACGCTCGCCAACAAGCAGCAGGACTGGCTCAAGACCAACCTGGCCGCCATCTCGGGCCTCACCCAGGGCCATCGCGACCTCGCGGTGGTGGCCGAACTGGTCATGAACGAACTGGCCCCGCTGGTCAACGCCCAGTACGGCACCTTCCTTCTGGTCGAGGAGACCGGCACCCTCCAGGTGGTCGGCAGTTACGGCCACCGCGACCACGACCGCCGCTTCGAGTTCGGCGAGTCCCTCGTCGGCCAGGCCGCCGTGGCCAGGCAGCCGATCCTGGTCGAGGACATCGCCCCCGGCTACCTGACGATCTCCTCCAGCCTCGGCGCGGCCGGCCCGGTCCACCTGATCGTGTTGCCGATCGTGGTCGAAGACCAGGTCCTGGGCGTGATCGAGCTGGCCAGCCTCAACCGCTTCACCGCGATCCACCGCACGTTCCTCAGCCAGCTCGTCGAGACGATCGGCGTGAACGTCAACACGATCGTCGCCAACGCCCGGACCGACACCCTGCTGGTGGAGTCGCAGCGCCTGGCCACCGAGCTCCAGGTCCGGCAGGAGGAGCTCCAGCGCTCCAACGCCGAACTGGAGGAGAAGGCCGAGCTGCTGGCCCAGCAGAACCGCGACATCGAGACGAAGAACAGCGAGATCGAGCAGGCCCGCCAGGAGCTCGAAGACCGCGCCCAGCAGCTCGCGCTGGCGTCCAAGTACAAGAGCGAGTTCCTCGCCAACATGAGCCACGAGCTGCGTACACCCCTGAACTCGCTGCTCATCCTGGCCCAGCTGCTCGCCCAGAACCCGGCCCGCAACCTCACCGCCAAGCAGGTCGAGTACGCCAACGTCATCCACTCGGCCGGCACCGACCTGCTCCAGCTCATCAACGACATCCTCGACCTGTCGAAGATCGAGGCCGGGAAGATGAACATCACGCTGGAGTCCATGCCGCTGCGGCAGCTGCTCGACTACGTCGAGGCGACGTTCCGGCCGCTGACCACGGAGAAGGGCCTGCGCTTCGACGTGGTCGTGGGGCCCGACGTGCCGGGCCACCTGCTCATGGACGAGCAGCGGCTCCGGCAGGTGCTCAGGAACCTGCTGTCGAACGCGATCAAGTTCACCGAGCGCGGTTCGGTGGAGCTGCGGATCGAGCATGCCCCCAACGACATGCTGGCCTTCCATGTCGTCGACACCGGCATCGGCATCGCCGAGGGCAACCTGTCGCAGATCTTCGACGCCTTCCAGCAGGCCGACGGCACCACGAGCCGCCGCTACGGCGGCACCGGGCTGGGCCTGTCGATCAGCCGCGAGATCGCGGCGCTGCTCGACGGCGAGATCAGGGCGGTCAGCAAGCTCGGCGAAGGGTCGACGTTCAGCCTGTTCATCCCGCTGACCGAGGCGATGCCGATGAGCCAGCCGCCGCGCCTCGACCCGCCGCGGCGGATCACGCAGATCCCGCTGACCCGCGAGGGCCGTCACCTGCTGGTGGTCGAGTCGCGCCCGAACGGCCTGCTGGCCCAGCTCGCCGAGTCGGTCGTCGCCGACCTGGGCGAGTCGCACGGCCCGGTCTGGGTGTCGACGGCCAACGACCCCGACACGGCGATGACCGCGCTCATGCAGGGCGGCTACCAGTGCATCGTGCTCGACCTCGGCATGCCGCAGGACGCCGCCGCCGAGTTCCTGCGCCGCCTCGACGAGCACCACGCCCTGCGGGAGCTCCCGATCCTGGCACACCACACCCGCACCTTGACCCGCCCGCAGGAGAACCTCCTCCAGGGCCGGTCGCAGACCCAGCCGCTGGAGCGCCTGCCCAGCCTCGACGAGCTGCGCGAACGCATCACTCTTCACCTGACCGCCCAGGACCCGGGCGCGGTGCTGCCGCTCGTGGAGGCGAGCCCCGACGAGCGTCCACAGGCTGTGGAAAACGTCGACACCGGCCTGATCGGCCGGAAGGTCCTGGTGGTGGACGACGACGTCCGCAACGTCTTCGCGCTGACCAACATCCTGGAACTGCACGGAATGCAGGTGTTGTACGCCGAGAACGGCCGCAAGGGCATCGAGGTGCTGGCCCGCCACGAAGACGTCGACCTCGTCCTGATGGACATCATGATGCCCGAGATGGACGGCTACGCCGCCACGGCCGCCATCCGCAAGATGCCCCGCTTCGCCAACCTGCCGATCATCGCCGTCACCGCCAAGGCCATGCACGGCGACCGGGAGAAGACCCTGTCGGCGGGCGCCAGCGACTACGTCACCAAGCCCGTCGACGCCGAGGAGCTCATCACCCGCATGCAGCAGTGGCTGGAGTACTAGGGAAGGGTCATCCGGAACAGCGCGCCGCGCGGGCTGTCCTCGATCGTCAACGTGCCGCCGTGGGCGGCGACGATCTCCCGCGCGATGGCGAGCCCGAGCCCGGCCCCGCCGGCGTCGCGGTCGCGGGCCTCGTCGAGCCGGGTGAACCGGTGGAAGACGGTCTCCCGGTGCTCCTCGGGGATGCCCGGACCGTCGTCGAGCACTTCGAGGACGGGGCCGGGCGCGACGCGTACCGAAACGCTCGACGATCGGTGCCGCACGGCGTTGGCGATCAGGTTCGTGATCACCCGGGTGAGCTGGGCGGGGGACCCCTGCACCACCACGCCGGGTGCGACGTCCAGCTCGATCGGCGCGGGGCAACGCAGCGCCTCCTCCGTCGCGAGTTGCCCCAGGTCGACCTCCTGGAGACGCAGCGGTTCCCCGGCGTCGAGCCGCGCCAGCACCAGCAGGTCGGCGGCGAGCGACTGGAGCCGGGTGACGTCGGTCAGCGACTCCTTGGCCAGCGCGGGCGCGTCGCGCTCGCCGATCTCCAGCCGGGTGCGCAGGGTGGCGATCGGGCTGCGCAGCTCGTGCGCGGCGTCGGCGACGAACCGTTTGTGCAGGCCGACGGCGGTCTCCAGGCGGTCGAGGGTGCCGTTGACGGTCGTGGCCAGGGCGGCGATCTCGTCGCGGGCCTTCGGCTCGGGCACCCGCTGGTGCAGGTCGCGGGCGGTGATGTCGGCCAGCTTCGCGCGGATCGCCGCGACCGGCGCGAGCGCCCGGCCGACCGAGAACCAGGTCAGCGCGGCCACCATGGCCAGCAGCAGCGGAATCCCGACGGCGAGCACCCAGGTCAGCGTCTCCAGCGCCACCTGCGTCGGCCCCAACGACGCCCGCACCGAGACCGCGGTCGTGGCGTCGAGCGCCCGGGTGGCGGTGACGTACCCGTCACCGGCGGCCACGGTCCCCACGGGCAGCGCCGGGTCGAAGTGCCCGACGACCACGTTCGGATCGGTGATCGCGATCGTGCCCCCGGTCGGCGGCGCCTCGGCCGCGTTGACCGGCTGCCCCGCCCCGGTCACCCCGGTCGAGCCGGCGGCCGGCGCACGGGCCGCGCCGCCCGGCTCCCCGGTGATCACCAGCGTGCCGGCGGAGGGGTCGGTTCTGACGCCGGTGACGGGCGCGGCCTCCTCGTTCACCACGAGCGGCCCGAGCGGCCGGGCGGGCTCGGCCGACGTGACCGGGCCGAGGGGCGCGGCCGGGGCGGCGATCAGCGTCGCGACCTGGTCGGCCCGGCGGCCCGCCTCGTCGGCGGTGCCGGTGACCAGGCTGGTCCGCAGCACCCCGATCAGCACGGCGGCTGCGACGCCGAGGGCGGCCGCCACGATGACGGTGACCGTCACGGTGGCGCGCAGGCGTACCGACCAGCCGCTCATGATTCCAGCCGGTAACCGGCGCCCCGGACGGTGACCAGGGACGTCCGGCCGAAAGGCGCGTCGATCTTGCGCCGCAGGGCGCTGATGTAGACCTCGATGATGCTCGGGTCACCGTCGTACGCGAAGTCCCACGCCTGGGCCAGCAGGTCGGCCTTGGAGACGACCTCCCCCGGACGTCTGGCCAGCGCGTGCAGCACGGCGAACTCCTTGGGCGTGAGGACGATGTCGGCCTCGCCCCGGCGGCAGCGCAGTCCGGCCGGGTCGACGACCAGGTCCCCCACGGTCAGCGCGACCGGCCGGGCCGCCTTGCCGCGCCGGACGAGCGCGCGGAGCCGGGCCAGCAGGACCACATAGGAGAACGGTTTCGACAGGAAGTCGTCGGCGCCGGTGTCGAGGGCCTCCGCCTCGTCGTACTCGCCGTCCTTGGCGGTGAGGATCATGATCGGGGTCCAGTTGCCGTCGTCGCGGAGCCGGCGGCAGACCGCGTAGCCGTTGAGCCGGGGGAGCATCACGTCCAGCACGATCGCGTCGTAGTCGTGCTCCCCCGCCAGCCACAGGCCTTCGGCCCCGTCGTGCGCGACGTCGACCGCGAACCCCTCGTCGGCCAGGCCCGACTTCACCAGGTCGGCCAGACGCCGTTCGTCCTCCACCAGCAGCACGCGCATGCCGCCACCCTGGCAAAGAGCACCTAAAGCCAACCTGAAGAGCCGGTCTTCAGCCTGGCTTCAGGTACGCGCCGCCAGTGTGGCTGATCAACCGAACGAAGGAGATGTTCCACGTGAAACACCGCCGCCTGGCCGCAGCAGGCCTGCTGGCCCTGGCCGTGACCTTCGGCGTCACCGGCGCCGCCAACGCCACCGACGACACTCCGACCCTCAAGCCGGTCGGGGGCACCATCGCCTGCACGGCCGGAGGCGAGGGCATCGAGATCAAGGAAGGCGTCGTCACCATCGACGGCAAGGAGGTCGCCAGCCTCTCCATCACCAAGGCGATCCCGGCGATCCCCGCCCAGCCTGGCGCGGACGTCGCCTCGGCGGTCCCGGTGCCGGTCCCGCCCGGCGAGGCCGGCAAGGTCGGCGACGTGACGACCGCCGTTCCCCTCACCGGAGAAGACGGCGAACCGGTGACCCTGCCCGCACGGCCGTTCCACGGCAAGCCGGGCGAGCCCGTCGAGTTCGGAAAGGTCATCGCCGCGATCCCGGCGGGCGAGGCGGGGGTCAAGGCGGGCGTCGACGCGGCGCAGCCGGCCGCTCCCGAAGGCCCGACGCACACCACCACCGACGAGTCCGGCAAGGCCGGCCCGTCGTTCTCCAGTGACGGTCCCGACGCGCCTGAGGGTGCCAAGGTCGTCTGCTTCGCCCCCGCGGCCTCGGCCGACTCGGCGGCTCCCGCCGCTCCGGAGGCCCCCGCCGAGGACTGAACCGGCTAGAACTTCGGGACGAACCGGCCCGTCCGGGCCATGTAGGTGGTGAACGCCGCCCCGTGGACCCGGATGAGGTAGGGCTCCTCGACCACCCGGACCTGGATCTCGACCGCCGCGACCAGCGACAGCAGAGCGGCGAGCGACACCCAGGTCGGCACCAGCAGGGGGAGCCCGGCCAGGGCGACGACCATCGCGGTGAAGATCGGGTTTCGCACCAGCCCGAAGACCCCGCTGGTGACCAGGTCGGTGCGTTCGTCCGCGTCGACGCCGACGCGCCATGAGGCGCCCATGGCGTTCTGCGCGGCCAGGGTCAGGATCAGCCCGGCGACCGCGAACACGAGCCCCACGGCCATAGGCTCGACCGTCGCCGGGGTGATCCCGGCCAGTTCCAGGACCGGCGCGGCCACCGTGAGCGCGATGCTCAGGACGAAGAGCATCCCGCCCCACCAGCCGAGGCTGAGGACCGGCTCTCGGATGCCGACGAAGCCGGTGCTCCCGGTGGCCCGCCACTGGGCCCAGCTGCGATGACCGAAGGCCAGGGCCAGGCCCAGGCCGTAGACCACCAACGCGGGGAGGCTCACTCTTCGCTCCGGTGGACGGGGCCGTGGGGGTCGGCGCAGTGGCCGTCGCCGATGGCCAGAACGTCGGGGTGGGCGTGGTCGACCTGGAGGGTGGTGTGCTCGATCCCGTACGCGTCGTGGACCAGCTTCTCGGCCGCCAGCCGGGCGGCGTGGCAGTCGGCGCCGGGGGTGACGAGGATGTGCGCCGAGAGGGCGGCGTACCCGGAGGTGACCTCCCAGATGTGCAGGTCGTGCACCTCGACGACGTCGGGGATGCCGGCCAGGCGGCGCCCGGTCTCGGCGGGGTTGAGGCCCACGGGGGCGGCCTCCATGAAGACGCGGCCGGCGTCGCGGACCAGCCCCCACCCCGCCTTGACCATCAGCAGGGCCACGACCAGGGCGGCCACGGCGTCGGCGCGGGTCCAGCCGGTGTAGTAGACGACGAGACCGGCGATCGTGGTCGCGATGAACGCGAACAGGTCGTTGAGGATGTGCTGGTAGGCGCCTTCGACGTTGAGCCGCGAGCGGTCGGCCCGGCGCAGCAGCCAGGTCGCGATCAGGTTGATCACGATGCCCGCGAGACCGGTGAAGACGACGAAGAGCCCTTCGACCTCGGGAGGGAAGATGAGCCGCCGCACGCCCTCGTACACGAAGAAGGCGGCGAGCAGCAGCAGGGTGATGCCGTTGAGCTGGGCCGAGATGATCTCGGCGCGTTTCAGGCCGTAGGTGAAGCCGCCGCGCGGCGGCCGGGCCGCGATCCGCATGGCGACGAGGGCGAAGAAGATGGCGAAGGCGTCGGTCAGCATGTGACCGGCGTCGGTGATCAGGGCCAGCGATCCGGCGACGAAGCCGATGACCACCTCGACGGCCATGAAGGCGACGATGAGCGCCAGCGCCGCGCTCAGGTAACGCCGGTCGGCGTCCTGCGAGACGGCGTGACCATGCCCGTGCCCGTGCCCGTGGTCACTCACTGGTCTTCCCGTCGTGTCGCATGTGCGTGATGGCCAGGTCGAACAGCAGCCGCACGTGGGAGTCGGCCAGCTGGTAGTAGGCCATCCGGCCGGCCCGCCGCACCTTCACCACGCGGTGGCTGCGCAGGAGCCGCAGCGCGTGGGAGGCCGCCGACATGCTCTGCCCGGTGGCCGCGGCCAGGTCGCACACGCACATCTCGCCGCCCTCAAGAAGGGCGGCCAGCAAGCGCAGCCGCCCGGGGTCGGCGAGCAGCCCGAACACCTCGGAGAGGTCGCCGACCAGCTCGTCGTCGGGCATCACGGAACGGACGTGAGCCACCCTCTCGGCGTCGACGCAAGCGTCGGGGGCGATGGCCACTGCAACATTTGAACGATTATTCATACGTCGATGCTAAAACAACGGGCCGCCCCCCGGAAGGGGGACGGCCCGCGGTTGGTTGTGGACTACCCGTCAGAAGCGGTTGTAGTAACCGCCCAGCTGGTCTCGGTAGACCGGGTCCTTGAAGGTCGTCTCGTCGTACTCGGGAGCGTTCTTGATCTCTTCCTTCGTACGCGCGACGAAGACCTTCTGCTCCTGCGGGTCGATCTCGGTGACCGTGCCGGCAGGCAGGACGACCTTCTTGCCGAAGATCCAGGGACCGGTGTCGACGACGAGGTAGCTGTCGCCCACCTCGTAGTTCGACTCGTCCACTGAGCCGATCTTTCCGTCTGTCGCCTCGACCGTGAATCCGGTCACGTCCAGGGTCGTGGTGGGATCCTGTACGCCCTGACGGTAGGTCCAGAGGTTGTCGTTCGGCTGCATATGCCTTCGCTCTCCTTTGTGGGGGTTGCGGTTGTGGCACCGCATCTACTGCCCGGGCGAGCCGCGTTAAACATGCCGTTTCGCGGCGATCGTCCAGGGCAACCCCTGACTGAAAGGGGGCGAACACCATGACAGAGCCCGATGACCAGGACATTCAGGATGTGGATCTCGACGCGGAAGACCTCGTCGAGGACACCGACCACCCGATCGGTCTCGACGACGATCCCGACGACGACTCCCTCGACCGGCGGCTGGCCGCCGAGGAGCCCGAGGCCCATCTCCACCACGCCCGCGAGGAGCGCGAGGGGGCCGGCCGGCTCGTCGACCCGGACGAAGGCGCACGTGAGGACGTGGACGACGAACTCGTCGGCGACGACGCCGGAGAGGACGGCGGGCGTTACTCGGCCGAGGAAGCGGCGGTGCGCGTGGAACGTGATCTGTGATCTAGGCCACAAATACGGAAATATCGGGTCATGATCCTCGCGGGTGAGCCTCGTCCCATAACATCCGTTACAACCGAGGCTCCCGCCGCGAAGGAGAAGGACGTGACGTCCGAGGAGCAGGCTCCTACCGGAATCGACCCGTCGGTTCCGAGTGTGGCCCGGATCTACGACTACTGGCTCGGCGGCAAGGACAACTTCGCATCCGACCGCGCGGCGGCCGACAAGTTGCTGGAGTTCGTGCCCGACGCCCGGGAGATGTGCCGGGAGAACCGGGCCTTCCTCACTCGGGCGGTCTCACTTCTGGCCGGCGAGGGCGTCGACCAGTTCGTCGACATCGGCAGCGGCCTGCCCACCCAGGACAACACCCACCAGGTGGCGCAGCGCGTCAATTCCGACGCGCGGGTCGTCTACGTCGACAACGACCCCATCGTGCTGGTGCACGGCCGGGCGCTGCTCGAGGAGAACACGAACACCCGGGTCGTCAACGGTGACCTGCGGAAACCGGGAGCCCTGCTGGCCGATCCCGAGGTGACGGAGCTCATCGACTTCAGCCGGCCGGTGGCCGTCCTGCTGCTGTCGATCCTGCACTTCGTGCACGACGACGACGAGGCCACGGCGATCATGACGGAGATCCGGTCGAAGCTCGCGCCCGGCAGCTACGTGGTGCTGGCCCACGGTTTCCCCGGCGAGATGAGCGGCGACAAACTGGAATCCGTGCAGGCGGTCTACGCGAAGACCGCTCCCGGCGGCGTGACCGGGCGCAGCCGCGCCCAGATCGCGAGTTACTTCGAGGGTATGGAGATCATCGACCCCGGAATCGTGCCCAGCGAGGCCTGGCGCCCCGACGTTCCGTGGGACGTTCCGGTCGACTTCGCCAAACACAGCGTGCTCGGAGTGGTCGCGCGGGTGCGCTAGGCCATGACCAGGTGCTCGGGTGCGCGGTGCGGGGTCGCGACCGTGCAGTCGGGCATCAGCAGACCGGTGTCCTCGAAGAGCACGACGCCGTTGCACAGCAGGCTCCAGCCCTGTTCGGGGTGGGCCGCCACGACGTGGGCGGACGAGCGGTCGGAGGCGTAAGCGGACGGGCAGTGCGGCTGGTGCTGACACATGGTGGGCACCTTCTCCCCAGGTGGTGCGGTTGTCGTTCGATGTGGCTCAGTAGGGCAGGAGACGACCTGACGGAGTGCGCAGGTCGAGGATCGGCTTGGGCGCCTTCGGCGCCTTGGGCCGGATGCGGATCTGCTTCATCCTCATCACGATCCTTTAGCTGTAGGTCGGACCGACTCGGACGTGCACCCCTTCATCATCTCAACCGCGTCCGACAGATTCCTCGTCTTTTTGCGGGTTCGGGATGCTTCTCCGGGCTGACATGCGGCCCACGGACTTATCGCTTCAATCGTGCTGTCGGATGACCTTCAGGTCGTAAAGGTTCAACTCTCTTGTCGATCAAAGCCAGGCGACTCGCGGCGGTGGCCGCGTCCCTCGTGATCGTCGCTACCGGTCTCACCGTTCGGGCGGTCTTCGAAGGAGCTTTCGCCAAATACTGCGGCACTTCGTTGTACTCATCCTTTATAACCACTTTTGCCCTTGCATGGTTCCCCCGGACACGACCTTTTGTCGCCGCCGGCGCCTCGGTGATCTTCTGCTGGGCCGTCGAGTTCACGCAGCTCACCCCCCTCCTCGCGGAGCTCGCGGCCCGATTCCCCGTGTCCGCAGTGGTTTTCGGAACCACCTTCAATTTTCCCGATCTTCTTTGGTACGTCGTCGGCGCCCTCGCGGCGGCCGGATTTTTTACCTTGCTGGACCAGGGGAATTCGAGGCCAAAGGATGACGATCCTCGACGATCTTTGACCCAAGCCCCGAAGGCCACCAGATCCGGTCTCCGGCGTCGATCGTGAGGGCCGTCAGGAGCACCGACCTGACCACGAACGTGTCGAGCAGAACGCCGAAGGCGACGATGAATCCGATTTCGGCCAGCACCACCAGAGGCAGCACGCCGAGGACGGCGAAGGTCGCGGCGAGCACCACCCCGGCCGAGGTGATGACCCCGCCCGTGGCCGACAGCGCGATCAGCGCGGCCTTCCTGGTGCCGTGTTCGGCCGTCTCCTCGCGCACGCGGGTGATCAGGAAGATGTTGTAGTCGACCCCCACGGCCACGAGGAAGACGAACGCCAGGAGGGGCACGCCTGTTTCCGTCGCGGCGAACCCGAAGACGTGCGTGAAGATCAGGCCCGACACCCCCAGCGTGGCCGCGAACGAGAGCACGACCGTGGCGATGACCAGCAGCGGCGCGACCACGGCCCGGAGCAGGATGCCGAGGATGACCACGATCACGGCCAGGATGAGCGGGATGATCAGGCGGGCGTCGTGCTCGGAGGCGAGTTCGGCGTCGAGGGCCTCGGCGACGGTGCCGCCGACCTGCGCGCCGGGGATCTCCCGGAGCCGTTCGACGGTCGCCGGGTCCTTGACCGAGCCGTTGATGAGGGCGTTCGGGCCGGCCACGACGGGCTCGCCGACCGACGAGACGCCGGGGTCGGCGTCCAGGGCCGTCCTGACCTGGGCGGCCTGGGCGGCGGGGGCGATGACGACCAGCGAGCCGTCCTGGGTGGCGGGGAAGTTCTTCGCGAGCAGCTCGGCGCCGATGACCGAGTCGGGGCGGCCCCGGTAGGTGTCGGCGTCGGCCAGGGGGCCGATGGTGATGACGCTCAGCGTGGCCGCCATGCCGGCCAGCACGACCGTGGTGACGATCCAGGTCCGGCGGGGACGGCGCTGGACCGCCGAGCCGATGCGGGTCCAGACTCCGGCCGAGGTCTCGGTGGTGCCGTACCGGGGGATCCGGGGCCAGAAGACCCCGCGCGGGACCAGCACCAGCAGGGCGGGCAGCAGCGTCAACATGGCGACCAGCGCGCAGACCACACCGGCCGCGCAGACCGGCCCGAGGCCGCGGGTGGCGCTCTGGTCGGCGGCGAGCAGGCAGAGCAGGGCCGCGACGACGGTGGCGGCACTGGCCACGATGGCGGGCGCGGCCCGCTTCCAGGCCACGGTCATGGCCGTGACCCGGTTCTCGTGCCGGGTGAGCTCCTCGCGGTAGCGGGCGACGAGCAGCAGGGCGTAGTCGGTGGCGATGCCGAAGACCAGCACGAGCAGAATGCCGCCGCTCTGCCCGCTGACGGTGAAGTCGGCGTAGCGCGCCAGCAGGTAGGCGCCCGCCTGGGCGCTGACCAGGGCGGCCCCGGCGGAGAAGAACGGGATGAGCCAGAGGAGCGGTCCCCGGTAGGTGAGCAGCAGCACGACGACGACCACGATCGAGGTCGCGATGAGCAGCGTCAGGTCGATGGAGCCGAACACCTCGATGGCGTCGGCGCTCTGCCCGGCCGGCCCGGTCACGTAGGCGTTCGGCCCGGCGAGTTCCCTGAGCTTGTCGACCTCGGCGGTCAGCGAGTCGAGGTCACCACCCTCCAGCGGCACCACCGCCCGCACGACGTTCCCCGACGCCTCCGCCCGGGGGAAGCGGTCGCGGACCTCCTCGACCGTCGTGTCCTCCCATACGATGATCGCGGGGATCTGACCACCTTGGGCGAAGGCGCGTCTGGCCTGCTCGACCTGGGTCGACTCGGCGCTGGCCGGTAGGTAGGCCGAGGGGTCGTTGTTCCTGACCTCCTCCAGCTTCCCGCTCAGCATTCCGGCTCCGGCCAGCAGTACCAGCCAGATGGCCAACGTCAGCCATGCCCGTTTCATGGTGTGCTCTCCTCTTCAAAGCTAAGGGACCTTAGCATCACCTTCGCGGGACCGACCGCTGCGGTTGCACCGGAGAATCGTTCCTATGGACGACCTGCCCACCTGGCCCACCGGACGCCTGCTGCTGGTCGCCGCCCGGCTGGTCGAACGCGAGTGGAACCACGTCCTGGCCGGCCACGGTCTGACCCACGCCGGGTTCCTGGTGCTGCACAGCCTCGCCGAGGGGCCGCTGGCCCAGCGGGAACTCGCCGCGCGCACCTACGTCGAGGAGCAGACCATCGGCCCGGTGCTCGAACGCCTCGAACGCGCCGGGCACGTCACCAGGGAGCGCGACCCGGCCGACCGCCGCCGGATGGTGGTGACCAGAACCGCGTCGGGCTCGGAGGTGTACGACGCCCTCATCGCCGCCGACGCGGCCGAGTCGATCATCAAGGTCCGGGATCTCGGCGCCTTCCGCGACGACCTGATCAGGATCATCACCTCGATCCGCCCCATGGAGGGCGGATCGAGGTGAGTGGCTCACCCGCGGCTGCCGGTGCCGAAGTAGAGCGAGATCGCGAACGGGCGGTCGGTGTCCTCGACGATCCGTTCGCCGCCCGGGTCGAGGCGGGCCTCGAAGAAGCGGTTCAGGCGACGGGCCTCCGGCCACGGGTGCACGCTGACCAGCGTTGCCTCCGGCCCGAGCAGCCCGCAGAGCCGATCTGACGCGTCCTCCAGCCGGCCTCCGAGGTAGTAGAGGGTCTCCGAGCAGACGACGAGGTCGTAGTGCCCGGTCAGGGAGAACAGGTCGCTCTGGACGAAGCGCACCGACGGCGCGTTGCGGCGAGCCCGGGTCAGGGCGGTCTCGGAGATGTCGACGCCGGTGATCTCGGCGTCGGGGCGGGCGGCGGCCAGCATGCCGGTGAAAACTCCCTCGCTGCACCCCACGTCGACGATCGTGCGGTAGGTCCGGTCGGGCAGCGCCTTCAGGGTCTCCTCGTACTTGCGCTGCTCATAGGGGCTCGACGCGAGGAGCCACGGGTCGGGGCTGCGGTGCCACCAGTCGAAGTAGCGCCGGAGGACGAGCGACTGCCCGTAGGGGGTGAGCAGGGAGATCGTCCGGAAGAGGGTGCGGTGGAGCAGGTCGGGGAGCTGGGCCAATGCGCTTCCTCTCGAAGGGGATGTAAAGAAAACTAGACACGATGTACAAGTTGCTTTACCTTCGAACCATGACAATGCTGGAGAAACGGGCCTGGACTTACATGGTCGTCTCCCTGGTGACCTATGGCGGCTACGTTGTCGTGATCGTCGGCCGCCTGGTCGGCGGATCGGTGACCGAGATCGATTACGTACCCGTCCTGCTGTGGACGCTCGGCCTCTCGATCGCCGGATCGATCGTGGTCGGAATCGTGACCGGGATGATCGGCGACCGCAGCACCAGGACCGACGTGCGCGACCGTGAGATCGACCAGACCGGCGACCGGATCGGACAGGCGTTCACCGTCATCGGCGCGCTCGGCGCGTTCGTGCTCGCGCTCTTCGAGGCGCCCTACTTCTGGATCGCGAACTCGATCTACCTCGGGTTCGCCCTCACGATGATCGTCGGATCGCTGGCCAAGGTCATCGCCTATCGGCGAGGCGGGTTCCAGCAGTGGTGAAACCGACGAAGGTCACCAACTCGATCCGCGCCCTGCGGTTCGCGAACGGAGAGATGACCCAGGCCGAACTCGCCGACCGGCTCGGCGTCACCCGGCAGACCGTCATCGCCATCGAGCAGGGTCGCTACTCCCCGTCGCTCGAGGTGGCCTTCCAGATCGCCCGTGTTTTCAACGTCTCCTTGGAAGAGGTGTTCCAGTACCCGTGAAAGCCATGGTGCACAGAAGCTACGGCCATCTTGAGCCGGCCGAGTTACCCGTCCCCGCAGTCAAGGACGACGAGGTGCTCATCCGGGTCAAGGCCGCCGGGGTCGACCCCGGCGCCCACTACCGGATGGCCGGCGTCCCCTATCTGGTCCGGTTCATGGGCTTCGGGGTCCTCCGGCCCAACCAGCCCGTCGCCGGGGGCGACGTCGCCGGGATCGTCGAGAAGATCGGCGCGAAGGTCACCCGCCTGAAGGTCGGCGACGAGGTCTTCGGCGCCGCCGAGGGCAGCTACGCCGAGTTCGTCGTCGCCAAGGAGGGCCTGCTGGCCCGCAAGCCGGCCAACGTGAGCTGGGAACAGGCCGCGGCCGTGCCCACTTCGGCGGCCACCGCGCTGCGGGCCGTCAAGGCCGTGGGCCCCGGCAAGAAGGCGCTGGTCGTCGGCGCCGCCGGCGGCGTGGGAACGTTCCTGGTCCAGCTCCACGAGGGCGAGGTCACCGCCGTGTGCAGCGGCGGCAAGGCCGATCTGGTACGCCGTCTCGGCGCCGCCCACGTCGTCGACTACACCGAAGACGACCTCGGCACCGGCCTCTATGACGTGGTCTACGACGTCTACGGCGGCCGGGACATCAACGTGCTGCGCCGCCGGCTCACGCCGGACGGGAGGCTGATCCTCCTCGGCGGGAAGCCGAAGGGGAAGCTGATCGGCATCGGCCGCACCCTGCGCGCGGTGCTGCTCAACCCGTTCGTCCGGCACGAGATCACGATGCTGTTCGTCTTCCCGACCACGGCGGAGTTCGAGGAGCTGGCCGAACGTCTCGCGAACGGCACGCTGGTCCCCGCGCTCGACCGGACCTTCCCGCTGAGCGAGACGAAGGAGGCCATCGCTCACGTGATGGCCGGCCGAGCGAGGGGGAAGAGCGTCATCACCCTGTAAAAGTCGCCACCTCCCTGATCAGCTCGTGCACGCGGGAGGCCTGATGTTCCAGGCCGTTCCCGACCTCTCCCAGCAGTTCCGCCGCGGCCCGCAGCAGCTCCTCGGCCCGCCGCTCCCGGCTCTCCGCCGCCGCCATCACCTTGGTGGGGTCGACCGTCACCATCGCGGACAGCCGCTCGTTCTCCTGGTGCAGCCAGCGCAGGCTGTTCTCCACCTCGTTGAGGAACACGTCGACCTCGGCCAGGTCGTATCCCTCACGTAGTCGTCCGGTCGTGAACACCTTGGTCCGTACGTCCTCCGGCGTCAGCACCATGTCGAGTTATTCCTTTCTCGCTACCGCGTCTACCAGATAGTCACGTTGGGGCAGGGTCAGGTCGCCCACGGTGGACGACTCAGGAATGCCGTAGGCGGTCAGATCGCGCCCCGTCAACCGGCCCCGCAGCAACCACCAGACCGAGGTGTGCCTGGTCAGCCGGTCGGTGCGGGCGAGGATCTCGGCCAGGCTGAGCCGTCCGGTGGTCAGCGCCCAGCGCAGCTGGGAGCGGTCTTTGGGGGTGAACGCCGGGGTGGGCTCGGGGAGCGGCAGCGGGATCGCCACCGGCCGCCGGATCAGGGCGGCCACCGGCGTGGTGGTCCCTCCCCCGGAGACGGGCATCCACTGGGCGACGGCCAGGGTGGCGGCCAGGGCCGCGGCGACACCCCCGGCGGCCACCGCCGCCCGCCGGGGCATGCGCCCGGTCTCGCCGCCCGCCAGGCGGAAGCCGACGATGGCGGTGCGCAGCAGCACACCGGCGATCGTGCCGAGCAGGATCGGCGTGGCCTGCGGCGGGATCGGGCTCATCTCGGCGACGAGGATGCCGGCGACCGGGCTCAGGCAGGCCAGCAACATCCAGAAGGCGATCTTCCGGCCGGCCAGGTCGAGCATCGCGGTCAGCGCCAGGCCCTCACTGAGCGAGTGGATGAGCAACGCCAGCAGCACCACCAGCGAAGCGCCCGACAACGTGAGGCTGGCGCCCTCGATCGCCCGGTGGATGGCCAGCGCGATGGCCGTGCCGGTGCCGCCGAACAGGGCCGCCGTGGCGACGGCCTTCACTCTGCGGTGCACCCCGGCGGCGTGCCGGGCGGCCTCCTTCGTGTGTTCGTGGGCGCAACCCTCACGTGTGAAATAGGTGATCACCGAGAAACCGACGACGATCGACACGCCGAGCGTCCACAGGGGCACGTTCTGCTCGATCGCGTCGTCGACCGCGTCGGGCAGGATCTCGCCCAGCGCCGTGACGAGCATCAGCGCCGACGCGATCGCCAGGCCCACGCTCACCTTGGTGGAACTCCGCCGAGCCAACCATGACCCGGCGAGCGTGGCCACCGCGATCAGCACCGCCTCGAGCCATACGGACATGACCATTCAACACCTCTCCGCAGCACAAATGACCTGCGATGATTACGGAGAGTAGATAGCCATGTGACGCTCGGTTTACACATGTGATCACATATTCAAACGATCGGCCGCAGTACGCGGGGCACTGCGGCCGATCGTCACCCGTGGCGGGGGCGTAACGGAAGAAGCAGTCACGGGTGGAGCTGCGTGCAGACCGCCTTGACCTCGGTGTAGGCCTCCAGGACCTCGTGGCCCATCTCGCGTCCCCAGCCGCTCTGCTTGTAGCCGCCGAACGGCAGCGCGGCGTCGAACACGTTGTAGCAGTTGATCCAGACCGTGCCGGCGCGCAGGCGCTTGGCCAGCGCGTGGGCCTTGTTCACGTCGCGGGTCCAGATGCCGGCGCCGAGACCGTAGGCGGTGTCGTTGGCCTGGGCGGCGAGCTCGTCGAGCGAGGAGAACGGCGAGGCGACCACGACCGGGCCGAAGATCTCCTCACGCACGATCGCCATGTCGGGCGTGGTGTCGGTGATCACCGTGGGCTGCACGAAGTAGCCCCTGTCGCCGTGACGCTCGCCGCCGGCGACGGTCCGGGCGCCGTCGGCGCGGCCCGACTCCAGGTAGCCGGTGACCCGGCGGAACTGCTCGTCGGAGACGAGCGGGCCCATCTGGGTGTCGGGGTCGAGGCCCGAGCCGAGCTTGATGCCGCGGGCGATGTCGGCGACCCCGCCGACCACCTCGTCGAAGCGGCTCTCGTGGACGAACAGCCGCGACCCGGCGACGCAGCACTGACCGTGGTTGAAGAAGATCGCGTTGGCCGCGCCGGGGATGGCCAGGGCCGGGTCGACGTCGTCGAAGACGACGTTGGGGCTCTTGCCGCCGAGTTCGAGGCTGACCTTCTTCAGGTTGCCCGCGGCGGCCTGCACGATCAGCTTGCCGACCTCGGTCGAGCCGGTGAAGGCGACCTTGTCGACCCCGTCGTGGGCGGCCAGGGCGGCCCCGGCGGTCTCGCCGTAGCCGGGCAGGACGTTGACCACGCCGTCGGGCAGCCCAGCCTCGGCCATGATCTCGGCCAGCCGGAGAGCGGACAGCGGCGTCTGCTCGGCGGGCTTGAGGATGACCGTGTTCCCGGTGGTGAGCGCGGGCCCGAGCTTCCAGGCCGCCATGAGCAGCGGGAAGTTCCACGGGATGATCTGCGCCACCACGCCGATCGGCTCTCTGAGGGTGTACGCGTGGAACTCCGACCCCGGCATGTAGGGCACGGAGAGACTGATCGTGTTGCCCTCGATCTTGGTGGCCCACCCGGCCATGTAGCGGAACAGCTCGGCCGCGAGCGGGATGTCGGCGGCGCGGGCGACCGCGTAGGGCTTGCCGTTGTCGAGCGACTCGAGCTGGGCGAGCTCATCGCCGTACTGCTCGATCAGGTCGCCGATCCGCCAGATGATCCGGCCCCGCTCGGAGGCGGTCATCCGGGACCAGGGGCCCTCCTCGAAGGCGGCGCGGGCGGCGCGTACCGCCCGGTTGACGTCTTCCCTGTCGGCTTCGGCGATGGTGGCGAGCGTGTCGCCGGTGGCGGGGTTGGGTGTCGCGAAGGTGCGTCCGGAGGCGGCGTCGACCCACTGGCCGCCGATGAACAACTGGCGTGGAGTCGAGATGAAGTCCTGAACGCTCTTTTCCAGGGTGACCGTCATCAGCGTCGGTTCCCTTCCTACTAGACGTAGTCACCATCTGACTACTCGGTAGGGGACTCCGCAAGTTTCAAGGCTGCCACGGCCGTCTCATATCGCCACGCCGCGACGGCCTGTTCCAGGCCCTGGGCCGATTCCCGCAGGCCGAGAAGGTGTGCCACGATGGGCCGCAATGTTTCGGCCTGGGCGTCGAGCAGGTTCCGAGGGTCGGTTCCGGCCCACTGGAGCAAAGCGAGTTTCACCAGGAATTCGGTTCGGATCTCCCCGATCCGGTTCACCGGCGTGACCAGCCAGTCGGCGGCGCGGGCCGCCCCGGCGGGGGTCACCCGGAACGGGCGGCGGGCCGGGCCCCGGCCGGGTTCGACGCCGGTCTGCTCGGCGAGGCCGCGGGCCACCAGCCCGTCGAGGGCGCGGTAGACGAGGGGCCGCGGGATGGGCAGCACCCGGCCGATGGGCCCCTCGGGCGCGGTGAGGCGGGCGAGGGCGAAACCGTGGGCGGGTTCGTGCGCGAGGAGGCAGAGGACCACCCACTCGGAGTTGTTCACAGGCGACAGCGTAGTCTCAATGTGACTATGAAGCCCCAGCCCAACGCGATCTGCATCGGTGGCCCGTGTCACGGGCTGCTGCTGACGATCACGCAGGAGATCGGGATCCTCGACGTCGAGGAGTCGCGCTACCGCGTGACGACCCGGCGCCTCCATCATCCCTCGTGCCGTGAACCGTTCGTCGTCCTGGCCTGGGCCGAGGAGACGGCCTGAGCCTCACCGGCACGCGGGCCGGTAGTCCAGCGCGGGGACGTGCCGGGCCCACTCCTCCCGTGTGAGGTCGCGGCCGATCTCCCGGCACACCGTCGTGACCAGCGCCTCGGGGCGCAGCGACCATCGCACGATCCGCCCGTCCTCTCCCCCGGAGACGAGCTCGCCATCGGCGGTGAAGGCCAGGCCGCGGATGGGCGCGGTGTGCCCGGTCAGGCGGGTGGTCACCGTCCCCGACACCAGGTCCCACACGATCACCGTGTGGTCGTCGCCCGCCGAGGCGAGCGTCCTCCCGTCGCGGCCGAAGGCCAGCACCTGGACGGGGGCGGTGTGGCCGGTCAGCGCGGCGCCCTTCTCCCGGCCGGTCGTGCTGTCCCACAGGCGGATCGTGTGGTCGGCGCCGGCCGTGGCGATGGTGGTCCCGTCGGGGCTGAAGGCCACGTCGAGGATCGAGCCCTGACGGGTGCGCAGGCTGCGGACCTCCCTGCCGGCGGTGAGATCCCACACGAGCAGGTCACCGGCCGGGCCCGTGCTGGCCAGCAGGGGAGCCGTGGGGCTGAAGGCCAGGGCCGAGGCGAGCTGGCCCGGGAGCGGCGCCTCGTCCAGGCCGTCCGTCTTCCAGCGGAAGCGGCCCAGGGCGGTGGCGGCGACGTATCGGCCGCCGGGCTGGAAGGCGACGTCGGTGGACGCGCCGAGGCCCGGATAGGTCGTGGTGGCGACCTTCTTCCGGCTCCTCAGGTCCCAGACGGTCAGGGTGTGGCTGCGGGTGACCGAGGCCAGCGACCGGCCGTCGGGGCTGAAGGCCACGGCCCTCACGTGGTCGGGGTGGTCGGCCAGGGTGGCGACCGGGGCGCCGTCGGCGTCCCACAACCGGACCGTGGTGTCGCTGCTCGCGGAGGCGATCAGGCGGCCGTCCGGGGCGGCCTCGATGTCGTTGACCGCCGCGCTGTGGCCGGTGAACGGGGGGACCGGATGCCGTCTGACCACGATCGTGCGGCCCAGGCCCGCCGAGGCCAGCATGGTGCCGTCGGCGCTCATGGCCATGGAGAGGGCCTCGGTGCGGCTGCGGTCCTGGTAGGCGGTGACGGCCTCGTGCCGCGTCAGGTCCCAGACGGTGATCAGGCCGTCTTCGTCGGCGACGGCGATCCGGCCCTTGGCCGGGGCCGACATGTCCCAGGTGTAGGGCGACCGTTTCGGCAGGCTCGCCAGGGGAGTGATCTCGGTGGGGGTGACCCGCCAGAGGCGTACCCCCTCGTGCGACGAGCCGGTCGCGAGCACGCCGGTCTCGGCGTCGAAGCCGAGGCGGTGGACGTTCTCGACGTCGAGCCTGCCGACCCGCTCCCCCGACGCGACGTCCCAGACGATCGGCCGGTCGGCGCCGCTGACCAGCACCTTCCCGTCGGGGCTGAAGGCCAGGGCGGCGATCTCGGTGTGGTGGCCTTTGAGGAGACGCGGCGTGTCCCCGGCCAGCTCCACGTCGGCGCCGTCGGCGAAGGCGAGCCGGTCGCCGTCGAAGGCGAGCGCGTCGGTCAGATGGGCACGTTCGAGGCGGCGGACCTCCCTGCCGGTCGTCAGGTCGCGCACCACGACCACTCCCGGCGAGGCCGCGAGGGCGGGGGAGCGCACGATGGAGGCGAGGAACCGCCCGTCGGGGCTGAAGGCGACCGCCCGGCCGTGGCCGCCGCCGGGCTCGGCGAACCGGGCGATCCTCTTCGTGGTGCTCGGGTCCCAGAGGGTGACCGAGCCGTCCTCCCCCGCCGCCGCCAGCCGGGAACCGTCGGGGCTGAAGGCCACCCCGAAGATCGCCGGGCCTTCGGCGTTGAGCTCGATCCGCCGCTGCGCCGCCGCGGCCACACTCTCCAGGCCTCCCCTGGTCTCGGCGTCGGGATGCAGCCGGTACGCCGCCACCGCCAGCAGCCCCGCGAGGTCGGGATCGGTGCCCAGCAGCGACCTGGCCAGTAGTGAGACCTGGCGGGCGGTCGCCGTGAGCTGCTGGAACCCGGCCTCGGCGGCCTCTTCGAGCGCCACCACGCCACCGGTCACCGCGAGCAGGAACAGCACCGCCAGCGCGGCGAGCAGGCGGTGCAGCCTCCTGGTGCCGCGCCGCTCCTGGTCGTGGCTGGCGGCCAGGAACGCCGTCTCGACGTCGTTGAGCTCCTGCGGGTGATCGCCCGCCCAGGAGCGGGCGGCGAGGAGGCGTACGCCCCGGTAGAGCGCCCCCGGGTCGCGGCCGAGATCGGCCCAGGTCTGGGCGGCGTCGGTGAGGCGGCGGTGCACGAACAGGCTCTCGCGGTCGTCGGTGAGCCAGCCGTGTAATCGGGGCCAGGCGCGGATCAGCGCCTCATGGGCGACGTCCACGGTCCCTTCGGCCAGCACGACCAGGCGGGCGGCGGCCAGCCGGTCGAGCACCCGGGCGACCACCTCGGGCCCGGCCACCCCGGTCAGCTCCGCGCGGTCGATCGGCCGCCGGGTGTCCTCGGTGCCGTCGCCGAGGGCGGTCAGCCGCAGGAAGATCCGCCGGGCGGCGTCCTGTTCGGCGGGGGAGAGCTCGCCGAAGACACGTTCGGCGCTCTGCGCGATGGCCCCGCGCACCCCGCCCGCCGCCTGGTAACCGGCCAGCGTGAGGCGGGCGCCCTCGCGGTTGCGCCAGGTCTCCATCAGGGCGTGCGAGACGAGCGGCAGGCTGCCGGGCTCCCCGGCCGCGTCGGCGACCAGGGTGGCCGGGAGGTCGGGGTCGACCGCCAGCCCGGCGAGTTCGGCCGGGCCGGTGACGATCTCTCGCAGCCCGGCGGGCGGCAAGGGGCCGACGAGGAGCTGGGCCGTGCCGATCGCGTCGGCCAGGCCGGGGAAGCGGGTCAGGTGGGCGAGGAAGTCGGCCCGCACGCCGAGCACCAGGCGGACGTCGAGGTCGAGCAGGGCCGCCACGAACATGCGGCGCTCTTCCTCGTCGGCGCACAGGGTGAAGACCTCCTCGAACTGGTCGACCACGACCAGCGGCTCGTCGGCGATCTTCTCCAGGCTCTCCATCGGGAAGGCCCCCGGCGTCAGGATCAGTGCCTCCCCCGGCCAGCCGCCGAGCAGCCCGGCCCGCAGCAGCGACGACTTGCCGCTCCCCGACGCGCCGTAGACGCCCACGACCGGCCGGGTCTCCACGAGCTCGCGCAACCGGGCGACCAGATCCGACCGCCCGAAGAACCACTCCTGGTCTTCGGGCTGGAAGGCCGTCAGTCCCCGGTACGGGCACACGTCCGACACCACGCGGCGTACCCCGGCCTGCGGCAGCAGGTCGTCGTCGCCCCGGAGCACGGCCTCGTGCAGCCGCTGCAAGGCCGGCCCCGGCTCGACGCCGAGCTGGCCGTCGAGCTGCTCGCGGGTCTCCCGGAACACCTCCAGGGCCTCGGCCTGCCGTCCCGACCGGTAGAGGGCCAGCATGAGCTGCCCGCGCAGGCTCTCCCGGAAGGGGTGCTCCCTGGCCAGCACGGCCAGCTCGGCGGCGACCTCGGCGTGGCGGCCCAGCCCGAGCTCGGCCTCGGCCAGTCGCTCGGCCGCCGCCAGCCGGGCCTCCTCCAGCCTGCCGGCCTCCTCGGCGACCGGCGGCGCGTCGAGGAACTCGCCGAACGCGGGCCCCCGCCACAGGTCGAGCGCCGCCCTCAGCAGGTCGCGGGCCCGTTCCAGCTCACCGGCCCGCAGCGCCTCCGCGCCCTGCCCGGCCAGCTCCTCGAACCGGGTCGCGTCGAGGCCGGCCGGGAGGATCGTGTAACCGCCGGGCCGCGCGGCCACGAGGTCGGCGCCGAACGCGCGGCGCAGCCGATGGACGTAGAGCTGGACGTTGCGCCGGGCCGAGACCGGCGGACGATCGCCCCAGACGGCCGCGATGAGCCAGTCGACCGTGACGGGCCGCCCCGCCTTCGACAGCAGCGCGGCGAGCAGCAGCAGATATTTCGGTGCACCGGTGACGGGCGTCGTCACACCGTCACGAGTCACCGAAAGCGGCCCAAGCACCCTGAATTCCACGCGACATGCATCCTTGTCGGGCCGATGATGATCTGTCAATCGCAACGTAAAGATCCCCGGCGAACCGCCTCTGACGTCGCAGAATGCGCCATATGACCAGCATCCTGCGGTGGACCAGAGAGCGGGACCCGGAGCTGAACACGGTCCGCAAGGGCGCCCGCGCGGCGGTGATCATGCCGTCCGCGTTCGCGTTCTCCGACCTCGTCATCGGCAACCCGGTGATGTCGATGTACGCCTCGTTCGGGTCGTTCGCCCTGCTGCTGATGGTCGACTTCAGCGGCTCCACCCGCGACCGGCTGACCGCGCAGTTCTGGTTGATCCTGGCCGGCACCGTGCTGATCTCCGTCGGCACCCTGGCCTCCCATGCGGTGGTGACGGCCGTGCTGACGACGGTGGCGGTGACGTTCCTGATCCTGTTCTCCGGGGTGGTCAGCTCGGTGCTGGCCGGGGCGTCGACGGCGCTGCTGGTCTCCTACGTGCTGCCGGTGACGATCCCGGCCCCGTTGTCGGCTCTGGACGACCGCCTCTACGGCTGGTGGCTGGTCGGGGCGGCGTCGATGGCGGCGATCGTGCTGCTGTGGCCCGCACCCACCCGCGACCCGCTGCGGCCGAAGATCGCCCGCGCGCTCACACTGCTGGCCGAGCGGATCAAGCTGGAGGTCGCCTGCGTCTCCGGCGGGCTCCCGCTGAGCCGGAACCCGCCGCTGCGGGCCCTCGCCGAAGAGGCGAACGAGGCGGTGCGGGACATGAAGTCCACCTTCTGGGACACGCCCTACCGCCCGGCCGGGCTGACCACGACCGGCCGGGCCGAGGTGCGGCTGGCCGGTCAGGTGGTCTGGCTGCACTCCGTGCTGGAACGCGAACCGTTCGACAGCGGGCCGGGCCCGATCGACCCGGCGGTCTGCGCGGTCGAGACGGCCGCCGCCGAGGTCCTGGTGAGGGCCGCCGACCTGCTGGACTCCGCCGGCCGCGGCGACCGCCTCGACAGTGAGACCCGGCGCCTGATGGAGGCCCGGCGGGCGATGGAACGCGAGGTCACCGGCGCCCGGGTCACCGGCGACGCGACCGCGTTCGTGGCCTCACTCGAACCCTCGTTCCGGGCCCAGGAGATCAGCTTCGCGATCTCCGCCATCGCGCAGAACGTCGAGATCGCGGTGGCCGCCGAGGCCCGGTCGTGGCGCGACCGGTTCCTCGGCCGGCAACCCGCCGGATACTCCACCCGTCTGTCGTCGGCCCGCGCCCGCGTCTCCGCACACGCCGAACGCCACTCGGTGTGGTTGCGCAACAGCATCAGGGGCGCCGTCGCGCTCAGCATCTCGGTGCTGGTCGCGAGTGTGATCGGGGTGGAGCACTCGTTCTGGGTGGTGCTCGGCACGCTGGTCGTGCTGCGCTCGAACGCGGTGACGACCGGCCAGAGCGCCCTGCGCGCGCTCGCCGGGACGGCCATCGGGTTCGCCATCGGCGCCTTCGTCCTGTGGGCCGTGCACGGCCACACGATCTTCCTGTGGATCCTGCTGCCGGTCACGATCCTGGTCGCCGGGCTCGCGCCGACCGTGATCTCCTTCATGGCCGGTCAGGCGGGGTTCACCGTGCTCCTGCTGATCCTGTTCGAGATCGCCGCGCCCACCGGCTGGCGGACCGGGCTGATCCGCCTGGAGGACATCGCCGTCGGCTGCTCCGTCAGCCTGCTCGCCGGAGCCCTGTTCTGGCCGCGCGGCGCACGGGCGGCCCTCGGCCAGTCGCTCGACGAGGCCTTCACCGACAACGCGCGTTACTTCCGCAGGGCGGTCGAGTTCTGCGTCACCCGCTGCGACGTCGGGTCGTCGGCCGCCTATCCGAGCGACACGCGAGGGCAGGCGCTGGCCGCGATGCAGCGGCTCGACGACGCCTTCCGGGGCTACCTGGCCGAGCGTGGCACCAAGCACATGCCGCTGTCGGACGCGTCGTCGCTGGTCGCGAGCGTGACCGTGCTCCAGTACAGCGCGGAGGCCATCGTCGACCTGTGGAGCAGGGACGACGGCCACGTCGACCGCGACCGCAGCGCGGCCCAGATGGAGATCGTCACGGCGGCCGACCCCGTGGCGACCTGGTTCGAACGGGCCGGCAAGGCCCTCGGCCGCGAGGCGCCGGTCCCCGAGCGGCTGCCCTACGACCAGGCCGCCGAGGCCCGCCTGATCGCCGCGGTGAGCCGTGACCTCAGCGACGACGACGGCCGCGCGACGGCGACCGGGGTCCGGATCGTGTGGACCGCCCACCACGTCGACGCCGCCCGCCGGCTGGCGGACGGGGTCGCCGAGGTGGTCGAGCAGATCCGTTAGACCGGACGGCCGACGTTCTGCGCGAACTGCCCCTGCCAGTTGCCCGGCGGGGTGTAGCGGGCGACGACGTACTTCGAGGCCCTGGAGAAGATCGTGTTGGCCGGGCACGACCCGACCGCGACGGCCAGGCCCGTCGACGACTTCCAGACCACCTGCGTGAAATGGCCGGTCGCGCCCGAGAAGCCGGGCTTGGAGTAGTCGTAGTACCTGGCCTCGTCCATCCAGGCCTTCACCGCGTCCCGCACGATCGTCGCGTCGTCGGCGACCCTGGTGGTGGCGTAGAGGTTCTCGCCGTACTGGCCGGCCGGGTTGGAGTGCTGGAACCGGCAGGCGTTCGCCCAGGTCTGGGTGGCGGGCAGCAGGCTCGCGTTCCAGACCAGGGGGCGGGCGCCGTACTGCGCGCGGGCCGTGTTGTGGCTGCTCAGGGCGGCGTCGATGACGGTCTCGGCGCTGGCCGGGGCGGGGACGGCGGCCAGGGCCGCCGCGACCACGAGGTATTTGATCATGGCATCAAGTCGTAGCCGCGGCGGCTCGGGCGATCAATCATCAGGAGGCCGCTTTGACCGCACCCTGGTAGCGGGCCACCACGAACTTGGTCGGCGCGGCGAAGATCGTGCCCGCCGGGCAGTCGACGATGGCGATCCCGACCCGCGCGGTCTTCGCGCCGACGGCCTGCGTGTAGTGGCTGATGTCCTGGGCGTAGCGGTGGTTCCGCACGTCGAACTTGGCGGCCTCGTTCGCCCACGACACGACGGCGTCTCGCAGGACGGTCGCGTCGTCGGCCTGGCTGGTGGTGACGTAGAGGTTCTCTCCGTAGCGGCCGTCGTGGTCGGACGGCACGAACGAGCAGGTGCGGGCGTGCCACTTGGCCTCCTCGCGGAGGGTGGCGTCCCATTCGACCGGGCCGATGCCGTAGAAGGCGCGGGCCTGGTTGTGGAAACCGAGCGCCTGGCCGGGGATCGGGTCGGCCGAGGCGGGCATGGCCGGGGCGAGCGCGGCGAGGGCCGCGACGACGAGGTATCTGATCACGGTTCAGCGTGGTCGCTGTGACTCTCGGTGATCAACCTAGACAACGTCAAAGTCCGCCATCATGGCCATGTCCTCGTGTTCGAGGTTGTGGCAATGCAGCATGTATCGCCCTCGGTAGCCGTCGAACCGCACGGCCACCTCGACGGTCTCGTAGGGCCGGACGTCGACCGTGTCCTTCCAGCCCTGCTCCTCGCGGCCGAGCACCTTGAAACGGCCCAGGTGCACGTGGACGGGATGGTGGAAGTCGCTCGCGAACCGCCAGATCTCGGTCGTGCCCAGGCGGGGCGCGGCGACGGACCGTCCGGGGAGGTAGGGGCTGCCGTTGATGGTCCAGGCGCCGTCGTCGACGCGGAAATCGAAGGTGCGCCGGGCGACGGGGTCGTCCACAGGCTGTGGATCGGCGAGCCTGGCCGGCACCCGGCTGTCGTCCCGGGCCTTACGGGTCACCGTGAAGCGCATGACGTCGCCGCCGAGCAGGTCGGTCAGCGTGACGTGGGAGCCGACCGGATAGCGGGCGAAGTCGACGATCACGTCATAACGCTCACCCGGAGCGATGGTGATCGTGTCCCGGGTCAGCGGCCGTTCCAGGAGCCCCTGGTCGCTGCCGATCTGGGTGAACGAGCCGCCGGGCCGAAGGGCCAGCCGGTAGCGGCGGGCGTTCGAGGCGTTCAGCAGCCGGAGCCGATAGCGGACCGCCTCCACTTCCCGGTACGGCCACGGCACCCCGTTGACCAGCACGACATCTCCTTCGACACCCTCCATGAAGTCCGGCCGCACCCCGTGGCGGAGCAGGAGCGTGGGGTCGAGCGCCGGATAGCGGAACGACCCGTCGGCCTCGAACGACCGGTCGCAGATCATCAGCGGCAACTCCCGGTCCCCCGCCGGCAGGCCGAGCCGCTCCTCCTCCTCGTCCCTGATCAGGAAGAACCCGGCCAGCCCCTTGTAGACCTGCGGCCCGGTGAAGTCCATCCGGTGATCGTGGTACCAGAGCGTGGCGGCCGGCTGGTCGAGCGGGTAGACGTAGTCCTTGGTCCGGTCGTGCAGGGTCGATCCGGCGTGGTGCGGTCGGGTGGTGCCCACGACCAGATCCATGGGGTGGCCGTCGGAGTCCGCCGGGGTCACGCCGCCGTGCAGGTGCGTGGAGGTGGGCACGGTCAGGTCGTTGCGGATCGTCACCACGGCCTGCTCGCCGCGCCTGAGGTCGAAGGTCGGGCCGGGCCAGGTGCCGTCGTAGCCCCAGATCTCCGTGGTGGTCCCCGGGATGATCTCCATGCGGGCGGGGCGCTGGGTGACGACGTACCGGCCGGGGCTCGTGGGCCGCGCCGTCTTCGGCAGCACCAGGGGGCGGGCGAACTTCGGGGGCAGCGGGATCGCGCTGGTCAGCCGCTCGCCGGAGACCTCCGCGCCGCAGCCGGCCGCCAGCAGCAGGCCGAGGACGCCGCGCCGGGAGATCATCGTGTCACCCGCCAGAGCAGCAGCGTCATGACCGCCGACGCTCCGAAGATCGACATCCCGAGCGGGAAGTGCACGGCCAGGTCTCGCGACATGCCCACCCAGATCTGCGCCGATTCGGCCACGACCAGCCCTCCCGTCGCCCACAACGGCCACACCACACGAGCGCGCCGCCAGAGGAGGAAGGCCACGACCATTTGGACCAGCAGCAGAGAATAGGTGATCCCGGCGTTGCTCTCATGCCAGCTCAGCAGGTCGGCGTCGCCCGTCACGAAGAGCCCGGCGAGCAGCGCCTGGCCGAGCACCCCGGCCAGATGCAGCACCGAGGTCAACCGGATGGTCCATCTCATGGACGCCATAATGGACCAGCCAAAAATCGGCAATCGTCACACCCCGGTAGTGATCGCGATGTACATCCGGGGATGTACGCCCTCCTCCCGGTTCTGACCTACCGTGGCAGGCGTGCCGCCCTGGAAGAACGACACCGTGCTCGCCCTGGTCACGCTCACTCTGGGCGTCGGCGGGACCTACGGCCGGCTGTCCAGCTCCGGCCTGGTCGAACGGCCGGTCGACACGTTCGGCCTGACCTTGATCGTGGTCTCCTCGGCGGCGCTGGTCTGGCGGCGCAGTACTCCCCCGGCGGCCGGGTGGGTGGCCGTGGCGTGCGCGGTCGTCTACTACGGCTTCCGGTATCCGGGGGTGTTCGCCGCCGCGCCCGCCCTGATCGCCGTCTACACCGCCGCGAGCGTGGGCCGCCGCAGGCTGGCCGTCGGGCTGGTCGTGGCCCTGGCCGCCGGGGTCGGCGTGATCGTCGCGCTGTCGGCCAAGGATCCCGAGCCGGGCGGGCTGAGCCTGCTGAGCGGCTGGCTGGTGGCGGTGTTCGTGCTCGGCGAGGTCACCCGCGGCCGCCGCGCCTACCTCGAAGAGGTGGAACACCGGGCGGCCGAGGCCGAACGCACCAAGGAGGAGGCGGCATTGCGCCGGGCCGGTGAGGAACGCCTGTGGATCGCCCAGGAGCTGCACGACGCGCTGACCCACACCATCTCGGTGATCAACGTGCAGACCTCGGTGGCGTTGGAGATGCTCGACCGCGACCCCGCGCAGACGCGCTCGTCCCTGCTGGCGATCAAGGAGTCGGGCCAGGACGCGATGCGGGAACTCCGCTCGACCCTGGGAGTGCTGCGGCAGCCCGGGAGCCCGTCGTCGGGGCTGGCCCACCTGCCGCGGCTGATCGAGCGGGCCCAGGCGGCCGGCCTGTCGGTGCGGTCGACGGTGACGGGGGAGCCGGTGGAACTGCGGCCGGAGGCCGACCGGGCGGCGTACCGGATAGCGCAGGAGGCCTTCACCAACGTGCTGCGGCACGCGGGCCCGGCCACGATCACGCTGACGGTTTCACATGAAACCAGCCGGGTGGTGCTGACGATCGCCGACGACGGCACCCCGGGCGACGCCGAACCGGGCATGGGCCTGATCGGCATGCGCGAACGCGCGGTGGCCGTCGGCGGCTCGCTGGAGGCCGGGCCCCGGGCGTCCGGGGGCTTTCTCGTACGGGCGGAGCTCCCCCGATGATCCGGGTCCTGCTGGCCGACGACCAGCCGCTGATCAGGGCCGGTTTCCGCGCCCTGCTGGAACTGGCCGACGACGTCACGGTCGTGGGGGAGGCGGGCAACGGCGGCGAGGCCGTGCAGCTCTGCCGTTCCCTCAAGCCCGACGTGGCGCTGCTCGACGTGCGCATGCCCCTGATGGACGGCATCCAGGCGACCCGCAGGATCGGCGCCGACCCCGAGCTGGCCGATCTGAAGGTCGTGATCCTGACCAACTACGCCCTCGACGAGTACGTCTTCGCCGCCCTCCGGGCCGGGGCCAGCGGCTTCCTGCTGAAGGACATCGAGCCCGCCGAACTGCTCCAGTCGGTCAGGGTGGCCGCCAGGGGAGACGCCCTGCTCTCCCCCGCCGTGACCAGACGCCTCATCGAGGAGTACGTCGCCACCCCACCCCGCCCGACCCCCGCCCCCGGCCTGGCCAGGCTGACCGACCGGGAGCGGGAGGTGTTGCGGCTGGTGGCGACCGGCAGGTCCAACGAGGAGATCGCCGGTGACCTCGTCATCTCCCACGCCACCGTGAAGACCCACGTGAGCCGGATCATGGCCAAGCTGCTGGCCAGGGACCGCGCCCAGCTGGTCGTGCAGGCCTACGAGAGCGGCCTGGTCACACCCGGGTGACCTCCCGCTCGGCCGGCTCGGCCAGGTGGTGGCGCAGCTTCTCGCCCTCGACGTCGAGGTCGGGCAGGATCTTGTCGAGCCAGCGGGGGAGCCACCAGGCGGCCCGGCCGAGCATCGACATGACCGCCGGCACCAGCGTCATCCGCACCACGAACGCGTCGATCAGCACGCCGATCGCCAGGGCGAAGCCCATCGACTTGATGATCGGGTCGTCCATGAACACGAACCCGCCGAACACCGAGGTCATGATCAGCGCAGCGGCGGTGACGACCCGGGCGTTGTGGCCCATGCCGTTGATGGTCGCCTGGCGCGGGGTGTCGCCGTGCACGAAGTCCTCCCGCATGCGGGAGACGAGGAAGACCTCGTAGTCCATGGCCAGCCCGAACAGGATGCCGATCAGCAGGATCGGCAGGAAGCTGACCAGCGGGCCGGGCTGCTCGACGCCGAACAGGCCGGCCAGGTGGCCCTGCTGGAAGATGGCCACCGTGATGCCGAACGTCGACCCGACCGTCAGCAGGAAGCCGAGCGCCGCCTTGACCGGCACCAGGATCGAGCGGAAGACCAGCATCAGCAGCAGCACCGACAGGCCCACGACGAGCAGCAGGTAGGTCGGCATGGCCTCGCCGAGCTTGTCGGAGACGTCGATGCCGAGGGCGGTCGCGCCGGTCACCGCGATCTCCGCGCCGGAGATGGTGGCGAGCTTGGCCCGGATGTCGTGCACGGCCTGCTCGGTCTCGGCCGAGGTCGGCCCGTTCTTGGGGATGATGGCGACCAGGGCGGTGGTGCCGTCGGCGTTCGGCTGCGGCGGGGTGGCCGCCAGCACACCGGGCACCTGCATGATCATCTGGGCGGCCTGCCCGGCCAGGGCGGTGGTGGTCGCGGCGTCCTTGGTGGTCACCACGGCGATCAGCCGCGAGTTGAACCCCTCGCCGAACCCTTCGCTGGTCAGGTCGTATGCCTCCCGCGCCGGGCTGCCGGGGGCGGCGGAACCGGTGTCGGGCAGGGCCAGCCGCAGGTCCTGGGCGGGCAGCGCGAGCGCGCCGAGCCCGGCGATGCCGACCAGCAGGATCGGGATGCCGAACTTGGTGACCAGACGGCCCCAGGTGTAGCCGAAGCCCTCCTTGGCGACGGCCTCGCCGGCCCGCTGCCGGCGTGGCAGCACCTTCTCGCCGGCGAACGCGAGGATCGCGGGCAGCAGGGTGATCGCGACGAGCACGGCCACGGCGACGGTCCCGGCGGCGGCCAGACCCATCACGGTCAGGAACGGGATGCCGGCCACGAACAGGCCGGCCAGCGCGATGACGACGGTGGCCCCGGCGAACACGACGGCCGAACCGGCGGTGCCGGTGGCCCGGCCCGCGGCCTCCTCGCGGTCGAGCCCCTCGGTGAGGAACTGGCGGTAGCGGGAGGTGATGAAGAGCGAGTAGTCGATGCCGACGGCCAGACCCAGCATCAGGGCCAGGACGGGGGTGACCGAGGTCAGCTCGACGACGCCGCTGAGGGCGTACAGACCGCCCATGCCGACGCCCACCCCGACGAGCGCGTTGAGCAGCGTCATCCCGGCCGCGACCAGCGACCCCAGCGTGATGATGAGCACGACGGCGGCGATCAGCACGCCGATCGCCTCCGACCCGCCGACCTCGGGGGCGGCGCGCAGCACGTCACCGCCGTGCTCGATCCGCATCCCCGTGGTCGTGGAGCCGACCTTGAGGTAGGCGTCGCGCGTCTCGTCGGCGAGGTCTTCGGCCGTGCCGGAGAACTGCACGGTGATCAGCGCGTAGCGGCCGTCGGGGGAGACCGACCGGGCCTGGAAGGGGTCGACCGCGGCGACCACGCCGGGCACCGACGCGGCCTCCTTGACCACGGGCGCCACCGCGGCCGGGTCGAGCTTGGCGCCCTCGGGCGCCGCCAGCACGATCGTGCCGGTGGCCCCGCTGGCCTGCGGGAAATCGCGGGCCAGGGCGTCGAGGGCACGCTGGGACTCGGTGCCCGGCATGCTGAACTTGTCACTGGACGGCCCGAGGAACAGGGCCGCGCCGGCCCCCATCAGCGCGAGCAGCAGCACCCAGACGGCCACCACCCGCCCCCGGTTGCGGAAGGAGAACCGGCCGAGCCGGTAGAGCAAGGTCGCCATGAAAGCTCTCTTCTAAGAGGACAGGCCGAGCGTGCGGAACGCTCCACTGGTGAGCTCCGCGCGCATGGTCTCGTCGGGGATCGCGACCCCCCGGGCCGTCGTCAGGAAGATCCCCAGCAGCGCCATCCAGCCCGCCACCCTGGGCTCCTGCTCGGGCACCCGCCCGACCATCGCGTCGACCAGTGCCTCGGTCACGTCGTCGACGCAGGGGAGTTCGGGATGGTCGAGCAGGGCGTCGACGTCGAGCAGCAGGATCTTGACCTGGCGGCGGAAGCGCAGCGACATGTCCACCACACCGGCGACGGCGGCCCGAGCGGCCTCCTCGCCCTGGAGTGGGGCCAGCCGCTGGAGCAGCGTCTCGAACTCGTGCCCGATGGGGGCGAAGAGCTCGCTGAGGATCGTGTCCTTGTTCGTGAAGTGATAGAGCAAGGACGCCTTCGAGCAGCCCACATCCGACGCGATGTCCTGCAGCGACGTGCCCCGGAAGCCGTGCGCGGCGAACAGGCGCAGGGCGGACTCCAGGATGTCGGCACGCATCGAGGTCGCGGATCGGGTCATGGCACCACGATAACTGACCGATCGGACAGTTCTGTCCGATCGGTCAGTTGTTTACACGAAGCGCTGCACGAAGTTCAACGCGGTGTCACAAACCTCACGCCAGCCCATGTCGATGGTGAGGGAGTGCCCCCGGTTCGGGATCTCCACGATCTCGGTGACGTGACGCTCGTTCCTCTCCTGGATCTTGTACGACGCGTTGGCGATCGCCCACGGAACCGCGTGGTCCCGCTTTCCCGAGATGATCAGCAGCGGCCCCCGGTCCTCGGCCAGGCTGTCCACCTTGACCTCGCTCCACGGGTTGAAATTCGCCGCCGCCGCCTGGAAGAGCGGAGCGCCCGGGGCCGCGACGGCGAACTCTTCGAACAACTCCCTGGCCTCCTCCTCGCTGACGGCGTTGGTGAAGGCGTACCGGAACTGCTCGAAGGTCAGCGGCACGGCCCGGTGCCGGTTGGCCGGATTCCCCAGCACCGGCGCGGCGGCCCGCAGCGCCGAGAGCGGCAGCGGCAGCACCCCCTGGAAGGGCGCCGGGGTGATCGCCACCGAAGCGCGGGCGAGGCCGTGTCCGGCCAGGATCTGGGTGAGCAGCCCGCCGAACGAGTGCCCGATGACCACGGGCCTGCGGGAAAGGCGGCCAATCAGCTCGGAGAGGTGGTCGGCCACCTGCGCGACGGTCTTGTCGGCGAAGACCTCGGGATGTTCGCGGGCCTCCTCGACGGTGTCCGGATCGTCCGGCCACCCTGCGGTGACCGGCGCGAACCCGGCCTCGGCGAACACCCCCGCCCACCGGTCCCAGCTGCTCGGCAGCAGCCACAGGCCGTGCACGAACACCGCGGGAATCCGGCCGGTGGCGTTGGCCCGCTCGACGAGTTCGAGATCATGGCTCATGGCTGGTGCTCCTCGTATACGTCTGACCCCGCTGACCCCGGCCGACCTCGACGCCCACCTGGCCGGTCAAGACGAGCAGCTGACCCGCTGGTACACCGGCGGCCCCTCGACCCGGGAGGCCACCGCCGCCTACCTCCACCACTGCTCGACGCAGTGGGAACGGCGCGGCCCGTTGCGCGCCTTCGGCATCCGCGTGGACGACACCCTCGCCGGCACCCTCGACCTGCGCTTCGCCGGAGACGAGGTCGACATCGCCTACGGCCTCTATCCGTCGTGGCGCGGCCGAGGCCTGGCCACGCGGGCAGTCCTCCTCGCCTGCCGGTACGCCGCCTCCGAAGGCGCCCGGCTGGCCGTGATCAAGGTGGACCCCGCGAACCCGGCCTCGGCCGCGGTCGCCCGGAGAGCCGGCTTCACCTTCGCGGGAGGGGACACGACGTTCGATCGCCACACCCTTCCCCTGACGCCCTAGCGGCCGGGATGCAGGACGACCTTGGTCCAGCCCTCGTCACGGGCGTCGAAGTGGCGGTAGCCCTCGGGCGCCTCACTGAGCGGCAGCTCGTGCGAGACGATGAACGACGGCCGCGCCCTGCCGGTGTGGATGAGGTTGCGCAACTGCCGGTTGTACGCCTTGACGTTCGCCTGCCCGGTCCCCATCTTCTGACCCTTGAACCAGAAGTGCCCCATGTCGAAGGGGATCTTCCCGACCCGCGCGCCCTCGTCGGCGTTGCCCGGGTCCTCCGGCAGGAACAACCCGACGACGCCGATGCCGCCGGTGGGCCGCACCGACCTGACGACGCTGTTCAGCGCCGCGTCGGAATGCTCGTCGCCCTGCGGGTCGTGCGCCTGGTAACCCACGCATTCACAACCCCGGTCGGCCCCCTCACCCGCGGTGAGGTCGAGCACCTGCTCCACCGCCGACCCCTGGGAGTCGTCGATCGGGATGCAGCCGATCTTCTCGGCCACCTTCAGCCGGTCGGCCTGCCGGTCGACGATCATGACCTTGCTCGCGCCCTTGAGCAGCGCCGAGTAGGCCGCCATCTGCCCGATGGGCCCGGCGCCGTACACGACCACGGACTCGCCCGGACGCAACCCCGCCAGCTCGGTGGCGTGCCACCCGGTGGGGAAGATGTCCGACAACATCACGTAGTCGTTCTCCTTCTCCCGTGCGTCGTCAGGCAACCGCAGGCAGTTGAAGTCGCCGTACGGCACCCGCAGCAACTCGGCCTGCCCGCCCTGGAAGGGCCCCATCCCGGCGTAGCCGTAGGCGGCCCCCGCCACGCCAGGGTTGACGGTGAGGCAGAAGCCGGTGAACCCGGCCTCGCAGTTCTTGCAGTGCCCACAGGCGATGTTGAACGGCAGGCACACCATGTCGCCCACCGTGATCCGGTCGACCGCCGACCCGACCTCGATGACCTCCCCGAGGTTCTCGTGGCCCAGCACCCGGCCGGTCTCCATGTTGGTACGGCCTTCGTACATGTGCAGGTCAGAGCCACAGATGTTGGCGGCGGTGACCCGCACCAGGACATCGGTCGGGCGTTCTATGCGAGCGTCTGGAACTTCCTGGACGACGACCTCCCGGGGGCCCTCGTACACCAGTGCCTGCATGATCACACCTCCGAATTTGTCGATGATCAGCCCAAGTGGACCTTTTGCTCCATTGCGCCATGTTGCCCAGAACAGATGGACAAGCACCCCTCCCGACGGCAAAAGTCTTTTTAGAAAGAATCGGGAGGAGTTCCACATGGCAAAAGTGACCTGGCGCACGGGAGCCGTCATCGTCGCCGCCTTCACGGCAATCCCTGTAATCACCGTCTCCAGCCCCGCCGCCGCGGACACCAACTGCGGCAGCTGGCCCGGAAACGGCATCGCCCACCACGACATCGCCAGCCGCACCGCCACCGTCAGCGGCCGAACCGTCAAGGTTGCCCTGGTCAACCACCGCATCAGCGACCACTCGTTCGCCGCGATCCGCTCCGGCTACCGCTCGGGCGACCAGACCTGGATCGACCGCTCGAAGGACAAGGTGAACTGGACCCAGTGCGGCCCGTTCAGTTCGCAATTCTCCAACGACCAGTTGCACAAGGGATACTGGATGCGCGCCTGCGCACGTTTCAACGGCTACAGTTTCTGCACCGACTGGAAACAGGACAGCTGAAATAGAAATGGCCCGGACCTTGAGAGGTCCGGGCCATTTCTCGAATATCAACGCTTAGCGGTGGTGCCAGCCGCCCCAGCCGAAGTCGCCGTTGTGGCCGTAGCCGCCGCGGACGCGGAAGTCGTCGACGTGCTTGCCGAAGACGATGTGCTTGGACAGGAAGCTCTTGGTGCTGTACCGCTTGTGGAAGAACCACTTGCCGCGGTCCTTGTAGTAGACGTCGAAGAAGCTGTAGTCGCGGTCGTCGTGGTCGCGGTCCCAGATCTTGAAGTCGAGCCAGTAGCGGCCGCCGCTCTTGCCCCATCGGTAGTCGAACCGGCCGTCGCCGCGTTCGAAGCGGTCCCAGCTGGACCCGGCCTGGGCCTGGGCGGCCGAGGCGGTGGCGGTGGTGGCGGTGGTGGT